>NZ_JAVJAK010000001.1:0-4342718 GCF_031453915.1 Pantoea sp. SORGH_AS_0659
AGACGGTTCAGCCGCTGTTCGCAACGCTCTTTAACAATTTATCAGACAATCTGTGTGGGCACTCGCAGGATTGATATCCGCGTCTCCGGACGCAAAAAAATATCAAAGCCTCACGAGTGAACACATAATGAAATTCATTATGACGTTTTACAGATGAGCATCGCTGAACTTGTTTCAGCAAATCAAACTTAAATTGAAGAGTTTGATCATGGCTCAGATTGAACGCTGGCGGCAGGCCTAACACATGCAAGTCGAACGGTAGCACAGAGAGCTTGCTCTCGGGTGACGAGTGGCGGACGGGTGAGTAATGTCTGGGAAACTGCCCGATGGAGGGGGATAACTACTGGAAACGGTAGCTAATACCGCATAACGTCGCAAGACCAAAGTGGGGGACCTTCGGGCCTCACACCATCGGATGTGCCCAGATGGGATTAGCTAGTAGGTGGGGTAATGGCTCACCTAGGCGACGATCCCTAGCTGGTCTGAGAGGATGACCAGCCACACTGGAACTGAGACACGGTCCAGACTCCTACGGGAGGCAGCAGTGGGGAATATTGCACAATGGGCGCAAGCCTGATGCAGCCATGCCGCGTGTATGAAGAAGGCCTTCGGGTTGTAAAGTACTTTCAGCGGGGAGGAAGGCGGTGAAGTTAATAGCTTCACCGATTGACGTTACCCGCAGAAGAAGCACCGGCTAACTCCGTGCCAGCAGCCGCGGTAATACGGAGGGTGCAAGCGTTAATCGGAATTACTGGGCGTAAAGCGCACGCAGGCGGTCTGTCAAGTCGGATGTGAAATCCCCGGGCTTAACCTGGGAACTGCATTCGAAACTGGCAGGCTGGAGTCTTGTAGAGGGGGGTAGAATTCCAGGTGTAGCGGTGAAATGCGTAGAGATCTGGAGGAATACCGGTGGCGAAGGCGGCCCCCTGGACAAAGACTGACGCTCAGGTGCGAAAGCGTGGGGAGCAAACAGGATTAGATACCCTGGTAGTCCACGCCGTAAACGATGTCGACTTGGAGGTTGTTCCCTTGAGGAGTGGCTTCCGGAGCTAACGCGTTAAGTCGACCGCCTGGGGAGTACGGCCGCAAGGTTAAAACTCAAATGAATTGACGGGGGCCCGCACAAGCGGTGGAGCATGTGGTTTAATTCGATGCAACGCGAAGAACCTTACCTACTCTTGACATCCAGAGAACTTAGCAGAGATGCTTTGGTGCCTTCGGGAACTCTGAGACAGGTGCTGCATGGCTGTCGTCAGCTCGTGTTGTGAAATGTTGGGTTAAGTCCCGCAACGAGCGCAACCCTTATCCTTTGTTGCCAGCGGTTCGGCCGGGAACTCAAAGGAGACTGCCAGTGATAAACTGGAGGAAGGTGGGGATGACGTCAAGTCATCATGGCCCTTACGAGTAGGGCTACACACGTGCTACAATGGCGCATACAAAGAGAAGCGACCTCGCGAGAGCAAGCGGACCTCATAAAGTGCGTCGTAGTCCGGATCGGAGTCTGCAACTCGACTCCGTGAAGTCGGAATCGCTAGTAATCGTAGATCAGAATGCTACGGTGAATACGTTCCCGGGCCTTGTACACACCGCCCGTCACACCATGGGAGTGGGTTGCAAAAGAAGTAGGTAGCTTAACCTTCGGGAGGGCGCTTACCACTTTGTGATTCATGACTGGGGTGAAGTCGTAACAAGGTAACCGTAGGGGAACCTGCGGTTGGATCACCTCCTTACCTGAAGATACCTTCCCGCGAAGTGCTCACACAGATTGTCTGATAGAAAGTAATGAGCAAGACGGCTGCGAAGTCGTGACACTATCGTGTCCCCTTCGTCTAGCGGTTAGGACTCCGCCCTTTCACGGCGGCAACAGGGGTTCGAATCCCCTAGGGGACGCCACTTGCTTGGTGACAGGTGAAAGGTGTCTCCACGATGTATCTCAAACGAAGCTTACGAGCTGCGTCTGAGATACTGCTCTTTAACAATCCGGAACAAGCTGAAAATTGAAACGACGTATCGTCTTCATTCTCCGTAATAAGAATGAAGCGGCGATATGTTCGAGTCTCTCAAATGCTTGCAGTCTGCGCGCGTTGCAAAACGCCTGTGGGTTGTGAGGTTAAGCGACTAAGCGTACACGGTGGATGCCCTGGCAGTCAGAGGCGATGAAGGACGTGCTAATCTGCGTAAAGCGTCGGTAAGGTGATATGAACCGCTACAGCCGACGATGTCCGAATGGGGAAACCCGGTGCACCCAGTGCATCATCGCAACATGAATACATAGTGTTGCGAGGCGAACCCGGGGAACTGAAACATCTAAGTACCCGGAGGAAAAGAAATCAACCGAGATTCCCCCAGTAGCGGCGAGCGAACGGGGAACAGCCCAGAACCTGAATCAGTTTGTGCGTTAGTGGAAGCGTCTGGAAAGTCGCACGATACCGGGTGATAGTCCCGTACACGAAAGTGCACATTCTGTGAGTTCGAAGAGTAGGGCGGGACACGTGGTATCCTGTCTGAATATGGGGGGACCATCCTCCAAGGCTAAATACTCCTGACTGACCGATAGTGAACCAGTACCGTGAGGGAAAGGCGAAAAGAACCCCGGCGAGGGGAGTGAAACAGAACCTGAAACCGTGTACGTACAAGCAGTGGGAGCCTCTTTAATGGGGTGACTGCGTACCTTTTGTATAATGGGTCAGCGACTTATATTCTGTAGCAAGGTTAACCGTATAGGGGAGCCGCAGGGAAACCGAGTCTTAACTGGGCGTTAAGTTGCAGGGTATAGACCCGAAACCCGGTGATCTAGCCATGGGCAGGTTGAAGGTTGGGTAACACTAACTGGAGGACCGAACCGACTAATGTTGAAAAATTAGCGGATGACTTGTGGCTGGGGGTGAAAGGCCAATCAAACCGGGAGATAGCTGGTTCTCCCCGAAAGCTATTTAGGTAGCGCCTCGTGAACTCATCTCCGGGGGTAGAGCACTGTTTCGGCTAGGGGGCCATCCCGGCTTACCAACCCGATGCAAACTGCGAATACCGGAGAATGTTATCACGGGAGACACACGGCGGGTGCTAACGTCCGTCGTGAAGAGGGAAACAACCCAGACCGCCAGCTAAGGTCCCAAAGTCATGGTTAAGTGGGAAACGATGTGGGAAGGCACAGACAGCCAGGATGTTGGCTTAGAAGCAGCCATCATTTAAAGAAAGCGTAATAGCTCACTGGTCGAGTCGGCCTGCGCGGAAGATGTAACGGGGCTAAACCATGCACCGAAGCTGCGGCAGCGACACTATGTGTTGTTGGGTAGGGGAGCGTTCTGTAAGCCGTTGAAGGTGTGCTGTGAGGCATGCTGGAGGTATCAGAAGTGCGAATGCTGACATAAGTAACGATAAAGCGGGTGAAAAGCCCGCTCGCCGGAAGACCAAGGGTTCCTGTTCAACGTTAATCGGAGCAGGGTGAGTCGACCCCTAAGGCGAGGCTGAAAAGCGTAGTCGATGGGAAGCAGGTTAATATTCCTGCACTTGGTGTTACTGCGAAGGGGGGACGGAGAAGGCTAGGTTATCCGGGCGACGGTTGTCCCGGTTTAAGCGTGTAGGCTGATACCTTTGGTAAATCCGGGGTATCTTAAGGCTGAGGCGTGACGACGAGCCACCACGGTGGTGAAGTAACTGATGCCCTGCTTCCAGGAAAAGCCTCTAAGCTCCAGGTAACACGAAATCGTACCCCAAACCGACACAGGTGGTCAGGTAGAGAATACCAAGGCGCTTGAGAGAACTCGGGTGAAGGAACTAGGCAAAATGGTGCCGTAACTTCGGGAGAAGGCACGCTGTCATCAGGTGAAGTCCCTCGCGGATGGAGCTGAAGGCAGTCGAAGATACCAGCTGGCTGCAACTGTTTATTAAAAACACAGCACTGTGCAAACACGAAAGTGGACGTATACGGTGTGACGCCTGCCCGGTGCCGGAAGGTTAATTGATGGGGTTATCCGCAAGGAGAAGCTCTTGATCGAAGCCCCGGTAAACGGCGGCCGTAACTATAACGGTCCTAAGGTAGCGAAATTCCTTGTCGGGTAAGTTCCGACCTGCACGAATGGCGTAATGATGGCCAGGCTGTCTCCACCCGAGACTCAGTGAAATTGAAATCGCTGTGAAGATGCAGTGTACCCGCGGCAAGACGGAAAGACCCCGTGAACCTTTACTATAGCTTGACACTGAACATTGAGCCTTGATGTGTAGGATAGGTGGGAGGCTTTGAAGCGTGGACGCCAGTCTGCGTGGAGCCAACCTTGAAATACCACCCTTTAATGTTTGATGTTCTAACGTAGGCCCGTAATCCGGGCTGCGGACAGTGTCTGGTGGGTAGTTTGACTGGGGCGGTCTCCTCCCAAAGAGTAACGGAGGAGCACGAAGGTTGGCTAATCCTGGTCGGACATCAGGAGGTTAGTGCAATGGCATAAGCCAGCTTGACTGCGAGAGTGACGGCTCGAGCAGGTGCGAAAGCAGGTCATAGTGATCCGGTGGTTCTGAATGGAAGGGCCATCGCTCAACGGATAAAAGGTACTCCGGGGATAACAGGCTGATACCGCCCAAGAGTTCATATCGACGGCGGTGTTTGGCACCTCGATGTCGGCTCATCACATCCTGGGGCTGAAGTAGGTCCCAAGGGTACGGCTGTTCGCCGTTTAAAGTGGTACGCGAGCTGGGTTTAGAACGTCGTGAGACAGTTCGGTCCCTATCTGCCGTGGGCGCTGGAGAATTGAGGGGGGTTGCTCCTAGTACGAGAGGACCGGAGTGAACGCACCACTGGTGTTCGGGTTGTCATGCCAATGGCACTGCCCGGTAGCTAAGTGCGGAAAAGATAAGTGCTGAAAGCATCTAAGCACGAAACTTGCCCCGAGATGAGTTCTCCCTGACTCCTTGAGAGTCCTGAAGGGACGTTGAAGACTACGACGTTGATAGGCCGGATGTGTAAGCGCAGCGATGCGTTGAGCTAACCGGTACTAATGACCCGTGAGGCTTAACCTTACAACGCCAGAGGCGTTTTGGTCTGAGAGACCGGATATTTTCAGCTTGTTTACGGACTGGTCTGCGGCGCCTGAGAGGGGGCTGCGGACGAAACAGAATTTGCCTGGCGGCTTTAGCGAGGTGGTCCCACCTGACCCCATGCCGAACTCAGAAGTGAAACGCCGTAGCGCCGATGGTAGTGTGGGGTCTCCCCATGCGAGAGTAGGGAACTGCCAGGCATCAAATAGTGAAGAAGCCCCGGACGAAAGTCCGGGGCTTTTTTACGTCTGAATGTTAGCTAAAAACTGGCTATTTCAATGCTTTTTAAGCCACTGAACAATAAAATCGGCAACCTGCATTGGCTGATTAATATCCAATATGGGCAAATTCAGTTCCATATCCTCATCAGTAGCGACGGCAATCACATACTGATCCAGCAAATCCTTAATCTCACCTTTAACGCCACGCCGCCAAAGTGCAATTTTGGGGACCGGCTCATCTTTGAAGCCCTCGACCAGCACCAGATCCAACGTTGAGCTATCCATCTGTGATGCTAATTGCATTAGGCTTAAAGGCTTATTAGGTGATTCAACCATCAATGCCCAGCGCTGATTACTGGCGACGATCACCTGATCCGCCCCAGCTTTACGCAGCAAATAACTGTCTTTCCCCGGCGTATCGATATCCATCTGATGATGTGTGTGCTTAATTAAGCCTGATCGAATCCCCTGAGTTTTGAGAAGTGGAATGACTTGCTCAAGCAAAGTGGTTTTTCCTGTCCCGCTCCATGCGGAAATCGCCAGTAAGCGCACACTCATAAATACTTTTCCTCATTCATGAGATCGTCTGGCGTATTGATATTGCGGAACGCAGATTCTGGGTCTGAAAACGCAATAGCATGCCCGCCATGCTCATGTAAGAACTGCATTAAACGTCGCTCGCCGCGCAGTAGCCAGGTTTCAAGATCATCAGCCAATGCGCAATTGACCAGCGCTAAGGCTGGATGATCACGCTGGGAGGATTTCACCCACACAGCGGGCGCATCATTACGCTGTTGCCACAGACGCGCGACAAAGTCATTGGGGATCCATGGCGTATCACAAGCGCAGAAAGCGACCCATTCGTTTTTACTGCTGCGTAAACCACTGAGCATGCCAGCCAGCGGTCCGGGATAATCGGGCAATGTATCGATAACCACCTGACAACCGCTTGCCTGATAGCGATCAATGTTACGGTTAGCGCTTATCAACACAATATTGACCTGCGGCCGGAATCGCCGCAAAACGTGCTGATAAAGGTGTTCACCCTGTAACATCAATAACCCCTTATCCTGGCCTCCCATACGACTGCCTTGGCCACCCGCGAGGATCACGCCGGTAAATGCTGTCATATTCGTCTCCTTGCTTCATTCTGGACGATACTTACTTAGCGGCAGCGTACCATCTGCATAAAGGAATCAATGATGAAATATCACCGACTCAATGAACTGCTCGAGCTTCTGCAACCCGCATGGCAGAAGGATGCCGATCTCAACTTGCTGGCATTTTTGCAAAAACTGGCGCAGGAATCTGGTTTCAGTGGCTCATTAAGTGAATTAACCGATGATGTATTGATTTACCATCTCAAAATGCGTGACACAGATAGCCAGAGTGCCATTCCCGGCCTGAAAAAGGATTATGAAGTGGACTTCAAAACCGCGCTATTACGTGCACGCGGTGTGATTAAGGATGATGAGTAATGTTATCCTTGCGCATTAATCGCAAAGGTAACACACAGGCAAAAAGATGAGCGAAGCCGCCTTTAATTTCCAGACGTTGAATCCCGATGTCATCCTTGATGCACTTTGGGATGCGGGTCTGCGTGTCGAATCAGGCTTAACCGCCCTCAATAGCTATGAAAACCGCGTCTATCAGTTCAGCGACGATGATAAACGCCGCTATGTGGCTAAGTTTTATCGTCCGCAGCGCTGGAGCGCGCAACAGATCCTTGAAGAGCATCAGTTCACTCAGCATTTATTAGAGGATGAAGTGCCGGTTGCCGCGCCGCTCGTTCTGCAGGGCAGCACGTTGAATCATCATGCCGGCTTCATGTTCGCGGTCTTCCCCAGTTTAGGCGGACGGCAGTATGAAACTGATAACGAGGATCAGATGGAATGGGTTGGCCGCTTTCTGGGGCGCATCCATCAAACCGCCAGGCAAAGCCTGTTTCAGCAGCGACCCACCTTCGGCCTTGAAGAGTATATTTTTCAACCGCGTCGGGAGCTGGAACAAAGCGCGTTAGTACCGGCTTCACTTAAAGACTTGCTGCTTGCTGCCGTTGATAAGCTCAGCGCGACGCTGCAGCAGCGCTGGCATAGCCATTGGCAGCCGTTAAGGTTGCACGGCGATTGCCATCCCGGCAATATTCTGTGGCGTGAAGGCCCGATGTTTGTCGATCTTGATGATGCCCGTAACGGGCCAGCAGTGCAGGATTTATGGATGCTGGTCAATGGCGATCGTCAGGAACAGTTGATTCAATGGGACATTTTGCTGGAAGCCTATAATGAATTCGGTGATTTTGATTTACATGAATTGTCACTGATTGAACCTTTACGCGCTATGCGCATGGTTTATTATTTGGCCTGGGTAGTACGCCGCTGGCAGGATCCCGCTTTTCCGCGCGCCTTCCCCTGGATGACAGATGAGGATTTTTGGCGCCGGCAGATTGCATTATTTATCGAGCAGGAAAGGCTGTTACACGAACCGCCGTTGCAGCTTAGCCCGCAATATTAATGAAGTACTCAGGAGATTGTTTCACGATGAAAAAGATCATGTTTGCGCTGGTAGGTTTAATGCTGGCATTTGGCGCCTCGGCGGCACAGTTCAACGATGGTAAGCAGTTCGTTACTTTGCCAAAGCCAGTGGCGGGTGAGCCGCAGGTTCTGGAGTTCTTCTCCTTCTTCTGCCCACATTGCTACCAGTTCGAACGCGTTTATCACGTGAGCGAGGCAGTGAAAAAGAACCTGCCGGCGGACACGAAAGTGACCAAATACCACGTTGATTTCCTGGGTGGTCCATTCGGTCCGGTTGTCACTCAGGCATGGGCTGTTGCCATGGCGCTAGGCGTAGAAAGCAAAGTTACTGCACCGATTTTCGACGGTATTCAGAAAACCCAAACCGTTACCGATGCAGCAAGCCTGAAAGAGACTTTTATTAAAGCGGCGGGTATCTCTTCAGAAGATTACGATGCGGCGTGGAATAGCTTCGCAGTAAAAGCGCTGGTTGCGCAGCAGCAGAAAGCAGCAGCAGACGTCAATCTGCAAGGTGTGCCAGCGATCTTCGTTAACGGCAAATATATGGTTAACAACGGCGGCCTGGATACCAGCTCAATGGACAACTTCGTTGCTGATTACGCCAATGTAGTGAAGTTCCTGGTAGAAAAGAAGTAATTTAGTTTTTAGAACGCCGGCACTGCCGGCGTTTTTTATTGCCTTCATTCTCTTATTTATGCGATGTATTTATTAACCCTTCGCTTAATATCCACATGGACGATCGTCTTTTCATTAGGGCGAGCAAGATCACGATAAGTATTTAACTTGCTGATATAAATGATTTTTTAATATTAAAGTAATTGCAATTAACGTAAATAACAATACGTTATGATTTTTACGCACAAACTTATCCACAGTTTGATCCTTGCGATCTGTGCCGCGTAACGACGAAAAAGATCCTGACTTCCCCGAGTGCATTCAACATTCTCCTCTGGTTGTGGCATCCTTATAGCCCTCATTATCGCAACGAAGAAAATACGAACCTATGGCGCAAATTGCAGAAAATCCCCTGATTCTGGTCGACGGCTCATCTTATCTGTACCGTGCATATCATGCCTTTCCGCCGCTAACGAACAGTGCAGGCGAGCCAACTGGCGCCATGTATGGTGTGCTCAACATGTTGAAAAGCCTGTTGATGCAGTATCAGCCAAGCCATGTGGCTGTGGTCTTCGATGCGAAAGGCAAAACCTTCCGCGATGAGCTTTTTGAACACTACAAATCGCACCGTCCGCCGATGCCAGACGATCTGCGTGCGCAGATTGAGCCGCTGCATGAAATGGTGAAGGCGATGGGCCTGCCGCTGTTGGCGGTATCTGGCGTTGAGGCGGATGACGTTATCGGTACGCTGGCGCTAGAGGCGGAAAAACTCGGCCGTCCGGTGTTGATCAGCACCGGCGATAAAGATATGGCGCAGTTAGTGACGCCTGCGATTACCTTGATCAACACCATGACGAATATCGTGCTCGGTCCGGAAGAGGTCGAGCAGAAATATGGCGTGCCGCCAGCACTGATTATCGATTTCCTCGCCATGATGGGCGACAGCTCCGATAACATTCCAGGCGTGCCGGGAGTCGGTGAGAAAACCGCGCAGGCGTTGCTGCAAGGCTTGGGCGGTATGCAGTCAATCTATGACAATCTCGATAAAGTGGCCGATCTCTCGTTCCGCGGTGCGAAAACCATGGCGGCGAAGCTGGAGCAAAATCGCGACGTCGCGTTCCTGTCTTATCAGCTGGCAACCATCAAAACCGACGTTGAGTTGGATCTGACCTGCGATCAGCTTGTCGTCAATGAACCTAATGTCGAAGCGCTGCAAACCTTGTTTAGCCGTTATGAATTTAAGCGCTGGATCACCGATTTGCAGGATGGTTCATGGCTGCAACAAGGTAAGAAGAGCAACGCGCAGGCTAAGAAACCGCAGCTCAGCGAACCTGCTGCGCCCGCTGCCGAAGCGACCAGCGTGCTCTCTGCGGATGGCTACGTCACTATCCTCGATGAAGCGACATTTGCCGCATGGCTTAAAAAGCTGAAAAGCGCCGAGCTCTTCGCTTTCGATCTTGAGACCGACTCGCTGGATACTTTAAGCGCCAATATTGTCGGCATTGGTTTTGCCGTCGCGCCGGGTGAAGCCGCTTATCTGCCGGTCGCCCACGATTATCTGGATGCGCCAGATCAGCTGGATCGCAGCGAAGTGCTGAAGCAGCTAAAACCGCTGCTGGAAGATGGTAACGCGGCGAAGGTTGGGCAGAATCTCAAATACGATCGCGGCGTGCTGAAGAATTACGACATTGAACTGAACGGCATCAAATTTGACACCATGCTGGAATCTTATTGCCTGAATAGCGTGGGCGGAAAACACGATATGGACAGTCTGGCCGCGCGCTGGCTAAACCATAAAACGGTGACTTTCGAAGAGATCGCGGGTAAAGGTAAAAATCAGCTCACTTTTAATCAGATTGCTATCGAACAAGCCGGCCACTACGCGGCGGAAGATGCCGATGTCACGCTGCAATTGCATCTGAAAATGTGGGAGAAACTGGAGCCGGAAGCGGGGCCGAAACAGGTATTTGAAGAGATCGAAATGCCGTTGTTGAAGGTGATATCGCGGATTGAGCGCAACGGCGTGCTGATTGACCAGAATATCCTGGCGAAACACTCGCAGGAGCTGACCACGCGTGTGGCCGAGCTGGAGCTGAAGGCGCACGAGCTGGCAGGCGAACCGTTTAATCTCTCTTCACCCAAACAGCTGCAAACCATTTTGTTTGAAAAGCAGGGTATTAAACCGACCAAGAAAACGCCGGGCGGCGCGCCGTCGACCAGCGAAGAAGTGCTGGCTGAACTGGCTCTCGATTATCCACTGCCTAAAGTAATTCTGGAACATCGTGGTTTATCAAAGTTGAAATCGACTTACACCGATAAGCTGCCACTGATGATCAATCCGCTTACCGGCCGCGTACATACATCCTATCATCAGGCGGTAACGGCGACGGGACGACTCTCGTCTACCGATCCTAACCTGCAGAATATCCCGGTGCGCAACGAAGAAGGGCGCCGAATCCGCCAGGCGTTTGTCGCCGGATCGGGCAATCGTATTGTCGCCGCGGACTACTCACAGATTGAACTGCGTATCATGGCGCATCTGTCGCAAGACAAAGGCCTGCTGGATGCGTTTGCCCAGGGCGAAGATATCCACCGTGCCACCGCATCAGAAGTGTTTGGTGTGGCGTTAAGCAAAGTTTCAGGTGAGCAGCGTCGCAGTGCCAAGGCGATCAACTTTGGTCTGATCTACGGAATGAGCGCGTTTGGTCTTTCCCGCCAGCTCAATATCGGTGCGGGTGAGGCGAAGAAATACATGGATCTCTACTTTGAACGCTATCCGGGCGTGCTGCGTTATATGGAAGAGACGCGCGCGAAGGCAGCAGAGAAAGGCTATGTAGAAACGCTCGATGGTCGTCGTTTGTGGCTGCCTGATATCACCTCCAGCAATGCGATTCGTCGTAAAGCGGCGGAGCGAGCGGCGATTAATGCCCCAATGCAAGGCACGGCGGCAGACATCATCAAACGCGCGATGATTGCGGTGGATGGCTGGCTGTTGGAGCAAAAAGACGATGCCGTGCGCATGATTATGCAGGTACACGATGAACTGGTGTTTGAGATCCGCAGCGATGCAGTGGATAGCGCCATTAAGACCATCCGTGATCTGATGGAGAACAGCATGAAGCTGGATGTGCCGCTGCAGGTGGAAGTAGGCACCGGCGATAACTGGGATGAGGCACACTGATCATGCTGATTCAGCGGTATTTGCGTGCCGCTGGCATCATCATAAGAAAAAAGTTTACTTAATCGGTTCAGCAACCTCACAAAGCGGTCTATTAAATGCGCGTTTTGTAACTGCCTATCGGCTAAGCATTTTTTTAGTAATTAAACTACATCGAACGCGTGAAAGTGTGATGAGCTTAGTAAAAAAGATGTCGAATCCTGAAACTTAACAACAAAAAACCCTTTGTAGGGCGCTGAAAATCAGGTAAAGTTTGTCGCGTAGGGTACAGAGGTAAGATGTTCTATCTTTCAGACCTTTTACTTCACGTAATCGGATTTGGCTGAATATTTAGCCGCCCCAGTCATTTATGACTGGGGCGTTTTTTATTGGGCTTTTTCTCAAAAGCCGCAACAAAATCACTCTGCTGTTTCTTCGCCGTCGCCTTCTTGCGCTGGCTCCAGTTCGCTAAACCAGCTGTCTAGCTTCTTACGCACAATATCAACGCCCATCTTCTTCAGCGACGAGAACATTTCCACCTGCACATCACCGTTAAAGGCCAGCGACGCTTCGCGCACCATCGTCAGCTGTGCTTTGCGTGCGCCGGATGCCAGTTTGTCGGCTTTGGTCAGTAAGACCAGCACGGGAATCTGGCTCTGCACGGCCCATTCAATCATGTTTTGATCGAGGTCTTTCAGCGGATGGCGAATATCCATCAATACCACCAGACCCTTCAGCGCCTGACGTTTTTGCAAATATTCCGCCAGCGAGCGCTGCCATTTGCGCTTCATCTCTTCCGGAACCTGGGCATAGCCATAACCGGGTAAATCGACCAGACATTTACCTTCAACCACTTCAAACAGGTTAATCAGCTGAGTACGACCTGGCGTTTTACTGGTACGGGCCAGACCTTTTTGGTTAGTGATGGTGTTCAGCGCGCTGGATTTGCCTGCATTTGAGCGCCCGGCAAAAGCAACTTCAATACCCACATCCGCCGGTAAGTGGCGAATATCGGGGGCGCTGAGCATGAAATGGGTCATGTGATAGTTCAAAGCAGACAAAGTGAAACTCCAGCAAAATGAATCGGGCAATTGGGCTGATTATACCTGTAATGGCGCAAAAGTGCCCGATAGCGTCCAAATGCGCCATTTTGTAAGAGATCTATGATTTTTACTGCCAGCGATTACCGCTTCATGGAATATTAACAATCCATTTAGATGTTATATTTCAATGATTTGAAATGAATTTAGGAAATACCACTCTAAAATAGAGACAAGTCTCACTTGTTCATTTTACCTATTAGTCTACATTTGTTGTCAGTGCACGGCAGCACCCATCAGGATGATGAGCTCAGGAGTGTCGGGGATGACCAAGAGCATGGCGGGAAGCGATTCAGGCAGGAATCGAACAAGGACAGGGATTAATCGCAGGAGCGATGTGGCGATGGAGCAACCGGGACGTTGTGAGCCGTAAAGGATTTATTCAGTGTTTCCTTCATATGAAGGTGCGATAAAAGGCGATAGCATAGGCTATCGCCTTTTTTCTTTGCTTACTTTCTGCTAGATTTCGCCGCAATTCTATACTGAACTCACAAAGCACCGCCGAGACCGGACACCATGAAGCAACCTGCATCAGCCCCGCGTGGCAAACCTGCTGCGAAAGCCAAACGCAAATCGCGTGAAGACCTTAATCAGGAAGCGCGCGATCGCAAACGCGATAAAAAACATAGCGGCCATAAATCTGGCAGCCGCGCCAATCCTGAAACGCAAGCCGCTGGCAAAGGTCAGGGTAAAAAAGCTCAGGATCCACGCCTGGGCAGCAAAAAGCCGATCGCATTAGTTGCTGATGGTAAAACCCAGCCGGCAAAAAAGCCTGAAGCGAAACCAAAGCCAAAAGCAGAAAAAGTTCGCCTGACGCCGCAAGAAGAGCTGGCGAAGCTGGAAAATGACGAACGTCTGGATACGCTGCTGGATCGCCTGGAAAACGGTGAAACCTTGAGTGGAGAAGATCAGGCCTGGCTGGATCAAACCTTAGACCGCATCGATGAGCTGATGGAAACGCTGGGCATCGCGCTGGATGACGAAGCGGAAGATGAGCAGGCTGAAGAAGATATGATGCGCCTGCTAAAAGGTAATTAAGGCAAATTTTGATCGGCATGCGTTTTCGCGCATGCCGCGCTAAACAGGTATTCACCTATGTTTTGGCCTGGATCAATTTTCGCGCTGCTGCTGACATGTTATCTGCTCTGGTTATTGTTTAAACTACGCCGCCTGTCGCGTCTGAAGTCGCGTTTACGTCGGCGTTCAGCCCATCGCTTCGTCCACTCTTCTGCTACGCGACCCTCTCTCAGACGACGTCACCGTAAGGAGTGAGCATGTCATCGCAGCAGATTGATTGGGATCAGCGCCTCATCGAAAAATACAATTACGCTGGCCCACGTTATACCTCTTATCCCACCGCGCTCGAATTCAGTGAGAAATTTGGTGAGGCAGATTTTCAGCAAGCCGTGCAGCGCTATCCCGATCGTCCGTTATCGCTGTATGTGCACATCCCGTTTTGCCATCGGCTTTGTTATTTTTGTGGCTGCAATAAAATCGTGACGCGCCAGCTGCATAAAGCCGATCGCTACCTTGATGTGCTGGAGCTGGAAATTCGTCAGCGTGCGCCCTTATTTGCGGGCCGCTGCGTCACTCAATTGCACTGGGGTGGTGGCACGCCGACATTCCTCAACCAGCAGCAGGTGAGCCGGCTGGTGGCGCTGCTACGCGAGCATTTTACGATTGCCGATGACGTCGAAATGTCGATCGAGGTTGATCCACGTGAAATCGAACTGGAGATGATCGATCATCTGCGCGCGGAAGGTTTTAATCGCCTGAGCATGGGCGTGCAGGACTTTAATAAAGCGGTGCAGGAGCGCGTGAATCGCGTGCAGGAGGAAGAAACCATCTTCGCTCTGGTGCAGCGTGCGCGTGAGCAAGGCTTCCGTTCGGTCAGCCTTGATCTGATTTATGGCTTACCGCTGCAAACGCCGGAAAGCTTCGCCTTTACTTTACAGCGCGTTATTGCACTCAATCCCGATCGCCTCAGCGTCTTCAATTATGCGCACATGCCTTCACTGTTCGCTGCGCAGCGTAAAATTAAAGATGAGGAGCTGCCAGGTGCAGCACAGAAACTGCAGATCCTGCAGGAAACCATCGCCACCTTAACCGGAGAAGGCTATCAGTTTATCGGTATGGATCACTTCGCGCGTCCGGATGATGAACTGGCGGTGGCACAACGCGCTGGCGAACTGCATCGTAATTTTCAGGGTTACACCACACAGGGCGAAACCGATTTGCTCGGTTTGGGCGTGTCGGCCATCAGCATGCTGGGCGACAGCTATGCGCAAAATCACAAAGAGTTGAAAGCCTATTACGCAGATGTCGAGCAGCGCGGCAATGCGCTGTGGCGCGGGCTTACCTTGAGTAACGATGATTGTTTGCGCCGCGATGTGATTAAAGCCTTAATCTGTAATTTCGCACTGGATTTTGCCGCGGTAGAGGCGCAATACCCGGTTGAGTTTGAAAGCTATTTTGCCGAGGATTTAGCGCTGTTAGCGCCGCTGGTGGCGGATGGATTGGTGGAGCAGCGCGGTCGCAGCCTGCACGTTACCGGCGTCGGTCGGTTGCTGATTCGTAACATCTGTATGTGCTTCGATGTGTATATGCGCCAAAAGGTGCGCATGCAGCAATTCTCGCGAGTGATATAAAAAAACGGGGAGCCCATTCGCTCCCCGGTTTCAAAACGCAAAACGTGCGCGTTATTCCATCCCCAGCTCTTTCAACTTACGCGTCAGGGTATTTCGTCCCCAGCCGAGCAAGCGTGCCGCTTCCTGTTTGTGCCCTTGTGTATGACGCAGCGCGGTGGTGAGCAGCGTGCGCTCCATCTCCGGCTGTGCTTCCGACAACAGGTTTTGATGACCGGAACGCAAGGCGCGATCTGCCCACTGCGCCAGCAGCGTAGCCCAGCTGTCCGGCAACGATTGCACCGGATTGTCTGGCGTGCTGGATTCAAACAGTTCAGGCGGCAGATCCTGAATCAACACTTCCTGGCCAGCTGCCATCACCGTCAACCAGCGACAGGTATTTTCCAACTGACGCACGTTACCGGACCAATGCAGACGCGTCAGCGCGGTTTCGGTTTCGGGATGCAGAATCTTCGCTTCCACCCCTAACTCACGTGCAGCAACCTGCAGGAAGTAACGCGCCAGGCGCGGAATATCTTCACGTCGTTCACGCAGCGGCGGCAGATGAACGCGGATCACGTTAAGACGATGGAACAAGTCTTCACGAAATTTGCCTTCCTGCACGCGCAGCTCAAGATTCTGGTGGGTTGCCGCGATGATACGCACATCCACTTTCACCGGCGCATAGCCGCCAACGCGATAAAACTGGCCATCGGCCAATACGCGCAATAAGCGGGTTTGCACATCAAGCGGCATATCACCAATTTCATCAAGGAACAGCGTGCCGCCATCGGCCTGCTCAAAACGTCCCTGACGAATCTGGTTGGCACCGGTGAACGCGCCTTTCTCGTGACCAAATAGCTCAGATTCAATCAAATCTTTGGGAATCGCCGCCATGTTCAGCGCGATAAAAGGAGATTTCGCGCGTGGACTGTGGCGATGCAGCGCATGTGCCACCAACTCTTTACCGGTACCGGATTCACCATTGATCAGCACGCTAATTGAGGAGCGTGAAAGACGACCAATGATGCGGAACACATCCTGCATTGCCGGCGCTTCGCCGATAATGTCGGTTGTTGGGCCGCTGACGGGCTGATTACGCGGCTGCTGCTGCTCCTGATAATGGCTAATCGCACGTTCAACCAGCGCGACCGCTTCATCAATATCAAACGGCTTTGGCAGGTAATCAAACGCACCTTGCTGATAAGCGCTGACGGCCGCATCCAGATCGGAGTGTGCGGTCATAATGATCACCGGTAGCATCGGATGGCGCTGCTTAATCTGTTTCAGCAGCGCAAGTCCATCCATGCCAGGCATACGAATGTCTGACAATAATACGTCTGGGGTTTTGCTTGCGAGCGCGTCCAATACCTCGTTAGCGCTGTCAAAGGTTGCACAGCTCAAACCGGCTCCAGTGAGTGCCCTTTCAAGCACCCAGCGGATGGAGCTATCGTCATCGACGATCCAGACTATCCCTCGTTGCATAGAAACCTCACTGGCGAATAGGCAGGTAAACCGAGAATTCGGTGTGACCTGGCCAACTGTTAAATTCTATTTTTCCTGAATGCTGATCGATCAGGCTACGGGCGATGGACAGACCTAAACCGGTGCCGCCTTCGCGTCCGCTAACCATCGGATAGAACAGGGTATCTTGTAGCTGGGCCGGAATGCCCGGGCCGTCATCTTCAATATCAATACGCGCGACTAAGCGGTAACGCGTGCCGTGCAGCGTGAGCTGGAAGGCGGTACGCGTACGAATCACAATGGTGCCGCCTTCATCGCCCAATGCCTGCAGCGCGTTTCGCACCACATTCAACAGCACTTGTTCAATCTGGTCGGGATCGTGCGGCAGTTCTGGCAGGCTTGGGTCGTAATCACGCACCAGCGAAACGTTATCCGGCAGCTCCATCGACACCAGATTCACCACGCGTTCGGCGACCTGATGAATGCTTTGCGTCACGTGCAAGCCCGGCTGTTGCGGGCCAAGCAGACGATCAACCAGATTACGCAGGCGGTCGGCTTGCTCAATGATGATGCGCGTATATTCATGCAGGGAAGGATCGGGTAACGCGCGAGTCAGTAGCTGCGCGGCGCCACGTAATCCTCCCAGCGGGTTTTTAATCTCATGCGCCAGACCGCGCACTAAATCGCGGGCAGCGACCTGCTGAGCATGCTGAATTTGTTCCTGGCTAAGACGACGTTGATTATCCATCGGCGCCATTTCCAGCAGAATTAAGCCATCCGGTAGGCGCTGTGCCGTGAGCGACATAATGTGCGCACGGCCATCAACCACCAGAGTGACTTCGCTATCGGTAAAGCCCTGGCCAGCTCCGAGACTCTCGCTCATCACCTCAATATTCAGCGAAAAATAGCCGGTTAATTCCGGTAATGGCGTGCCGAACAATTTACGTGAGCTTTGCGCCAGTAATTGCTGAGCCGCCGGATTGGCGTAATGGATAACTAAATCGTTATCGACCAGCAAAATACTGTTGATCAGGGAGTTGAGAATCTGCCCCGCGTCGGGCAGCGTGCCAGTTGCCATACAGCGTTCCTCTGCACTAATTTAGTGCATTATAGCCATTCAGGACGGAAATCTGTGCTTCGAACCATGAATGCGCGGAGAAAAAAGCCCATCCGGAGATGGGCTAAAGTTTCCACGGCAATTAAAAAATCTTTCAGGCTGTTCACGCAGCAAAAAGAGTGCGTGAACAGGGAGCTGAAATTTTTAAATTAAACGCTGTAGTACAGTTCGAACTCAACTGGGTGCGGAGTCATACGCACGCGGTCAACTTCTGGCTTACGCAGTTCGATGTATGCATCGATAGCGTCATCAGTGAACACGCCGCCACGGGTCAGGAACTCGCGGTCTTCGTTCAGTGCGTTCAGTGCTTCTTCCAGAGAACCTGCAACTTTTGGAATCTCAGCTTCTTCTTCCGGTGGCAGGTCATACAGGTTTTTGTCCATCGCATCGCCAGGGTGGATCTTGTTGATAACACCATCAAGACCGGCCATCAGCAGCGCTGTGAATGCCAGGTATGGGTTAGCCGCTGGATCCGGGAAGCGTGCTTCGATACGACGTGCTTTCGGGCTGGCAACCACTGGGATACGGATAGAAGCAGAACGGTTACGGGCAGAGTAAGCCAGCATAACTGGCGCTTCGTAGCCTGGGACCAGACGCTTGTAAGAGTTGGTGGTTGGGTTCGCCAGGGCATTGATCGCTTTAGCGTGCTTGATGATACCGCCAATATAGAACAGAGCAGTTTCAGACAGGCCGCCGTACTTGTCGCCAGAGAACAGGTTCACGCCGCCTTTTGACAGAGACATGTGGCAGTGCATACCAGAACCGTTATCGCCGAACATTGGCTTAGGCATAAAGGTTGCCGTTTTGCCGTACGCGTGAGCAACGTTGTGCACCACGTATTTGTAGATCTGAATTTCGTCAGCTTTTTTGGTCATGGTGTTGAAGCGGGTTGCCACTTCGTTCTGACCAGCTGTGGCTACTTCGTGGTGATGTGCTTCAACCACCAGACCCATCTGCTCCATGGTCAGACACATAGCAGAACGGATGTCCTGTGCTGAGTCAACCGGTGGCACTGGGAAGTAACCGCCTTTCAGACCTGGACGGTGACCTTTGTTACCGCCTTCGTACTCTTTACCGGTGTTCCAGGCTGCTTCGATATCGTCGATAGCCACGTGTGAACCTGAAGTAGAAGAACCGAAACGGATGTCATCGAACAGGAAGAACTCTGGCTCTGGTCCAAACAGCACGGTATCCGCGATGCCTGAAGAACGCAGGAACTCTTCTGCACGCTTAGCAATGGAGCGTGGGTCACGGTCGTAGCCCTGCAGTGTGCCTGGCTCAAGGATGTCGCAACGGATGATCAGGGTCGAGTCTTCGAAGAACGGATCCATGACTGCAGTGGTTGCATCCGGCATCAGCACCATGTCTGATTCGTTAATGCCTTTCCAGCCACCGATGGAGGAGCCATCGAACATTTTGCCTTCTTCGAAGAAGTCAGCGTTAACCTGGTGAGCAGGGATAGTAACGTGCTGTTCTTTACCTTTGGTATCGGTAAAACGCAGGTCAACAAACTTAACTTCATGCTCGTTCATCATCGAGAGAACGTGTTCAGCGGACATACTCAACTCTCCTGGAAATGGTCATTATCGTCATGGTGAGAGAACTTCGTTGCCGGGAATGTGTCACGACTGCTGACCACTCCTAACCAAAGATCTCGGCAAGCTCTTTCAACCGTTTTATAACTGTCGTTTTCGCTTAAAATATATAAAGCGAATTCTGTGCCAACTTTATGACAATGGCGAAAATGGCGCTACAATGCGCCCTTTCGTGAGTCGAAGGCTGCACCAGGATGGATTGCATGCATCGTTATGGTGCGCCACAGGTGAAGTTAAGCACCAATTTGGTGCAAATTACTATCGCAGTGCAGATTAATGCACCGAAAACGGTGCTAAAAACCAGCGCTATAAGAAACTTTCGGCGAAATCTGTGATCATGTTCAGTCTTCCGCTTAATCCGTGTACAATACCGCGTTATTTCTATAATGCCTGAGGCAAAGCTGTGATCGAAAATTTGCGTAACATCGCCATCATCGCGCACGTTGACCATGGTAAGACCACCCTGGTTGACAAGCTGCTCCAACAGTCCGGTACTTTTGATGCTCGTACCGAAGCGACTGAGCGCGTAATGGACTCCAACGATTTGGAGAAAGAGCGTGGGATTACCATCCTCGCAAAAAACACCGCCATCAAATGGAATGACTACCGTATCAACATCGTTGATACCCCAGGACACGCCGACTTCGGTGGTGAAGTGGAGCGCGTCATGTCCATGGTGGATTCGGTGCTGCTGGTTGTAGATGCGATGGATGGCCCTATGCCGCAAACCCGCTTCGTAACCAAGAAAGCATTTGCTCATGGTTTGAAGCCGATTGTGGTTATCAACAAAGTTGACCGTCCGGGCGCGCGTCCTGATTGGGTTGTTGATCAGGTATTTGACCTGTTCGTTAACCTGGATGCGACTGACGAGCAGCTGGACTTCCCGATTATCTTCGCTTCGGCGCTGAACGGTATCGCGGGTCTGGAACATACCGACATGGCTGACGACATGACCCCGCTGTATCAGGCGATCGTTGACCACGTTTCTCCACCTCAGGTTGAAGTTGAAGCGCCACTGCAGATGCAGATCTCGCAGCTGGACTACAAAACAACTATCTGGGCGTGATCGGCATCGGCCGCATCAAGCGCGGTACTGTGAAGCCGAACCAGCAGGTCACTATCATTGATAGCGAAGGCAAAACCCGTAACGGTAAAGTCGGTAAAGTGCTGGGCCACCTTGGTCTGGAGCGCATTGAAAGCACTCTGGCGGAAGCGGGCGACATCATCGCGATCACCGGTCTGGGCGAGCTGAACATTTCTGACACCATCTGCGACACGCAGAATGTGGAAGCGCTGCCAGCCCTGAGCGTTGATGAGCCAACCGTTACCATGTTCTTCAACGTGAACACCTCACCGTTCTGCGGTAAAGAAGGTAAGTTCGTGACCTCGCGCCAGATCCTGGAGCGTTTGAACAAAGAGCTGGTACACAACGTGGCACTGCGCGTTGAAGAAACCGAAGATTCGGATGCGTTCCGCGTTTCCGGTCGTGGTGAGCTGCACTTGTCGGTTCTGATCGAAAACATGCGTCGTGAAGGTTTCGAGCTGGCGGTATCCCGTCCGAAAGTTATCTTCCGCGAGCACGAAGGCCGTAAGCAGGAGCCATTCGAAAACGTGACCCTCGACATCGAAGAAACCCATCAGGGTTCTGTGATGCAAGCGATGGGTGAGCGTAAAGGCGACCTGAAAAACATGGATCCAGATGGTAAAGGCCGTGTACGTCTCGACTACATGATCCCAAGCCGTGGTCTGATCGGCTTCCGTAACGAATTCATGACCATGACTTCAGGTACCGGTCTGCTGTACTCCACCTTCAGCCACTATGACGATGTTCGTCCGGGCGAAGTGGGCCAGCGTCAGAACGGCGTGCTGATCTCTAACGGTCAGGGTAAAGCGGTAGCGTTCGCCCTGTTCGGTCTGCAGGATCGCGGCAAGCTGTTCCTCGGTCACGGTGCGGAAGTGTATGAAGGCCAGATCATTGGTATTCACAGCCGTTCTAACGACCTGACAGTAAACTGCCTGACCGGTAAGAAACTGACCAACATGCGTGCGTCAGGTACTGACGAAGCCACCACTCTGGTTCCACCGCAGAAAATGACCCTGGAACAGGCTATCGAGTTCATCGATGATGACGAACTGGTAGAAGTGACTCCGCTGTCAGTCCGTATTCGTAAACGTCATCTGACCGAGAACGATCGTAAACGTTCTTCTCGCGGCAGCAAAGAGTAAGCGAAACAGTCTGATATTGAGCCCCGCACCCGCGGGGCTTTTTTATGCCTGCAACCCGCTGCAACGCTCGCTTAATGAAGTTTGCCTCCGCTTCCAGATTACTGATTTCCCGCCCCTCGTCCCTGTTCAGCTCCCACTTTTGCCGCTAAAGTGAATGATCCAGGGAACGAAAAGGAGAGGCGTCATGCTGTACATCTTTGATTTAGGCAATGTGATTGTTGATATCGATTTCAATCGTGTGCTCGGCGTCTGGAGCGACTTAGGGCGCGTGCCGTTATCCACGCTACAAAGTCGTTTCCGCATGGATGAGGCTTTTGAGAAACACGAACGTGGCGAAATCAGCGATCCAGAATTCGCTGCGCGCATTTGCGACCAGCTGGATATCGCGTTGAGCTATCCGCAATTCACTGCTGGCTGGCAGGCGGTCTTTGTCGGCGTGCGTCCGGAAACGCTGGCGATCATGAACAAGCTGCGTGCCAATGGCGAGCGCGTGGTGATCCTGTCCAATACCAATCAGCTGCACTTCGAGTTCTGGCCAACCCAATATCCCGATGTTCAACAGGCGGCCGATCATCTTTATATGTCGCAGGATATCGGCATGCGTAAGCCGGAAGCGCGCATCTACAACTATGTGCTGCAGCACGAAGGTTATCAGGCCGATCAGGCGGTATTTTTCGATGATAATCAGGCCAATATCGACGCTGCGCGCGCACTCGGCATTGAGAGCGTGCTGGTGGTTGATGAGAAAACTGTGCCGGACTGGTTTGCAGGTCGTCTCTGAGTGCTGAACCATCGACATCTGCGCCACTCGGCGCATGCCTTTTATTTGTGGGTAAAACTGCTGTGGCGACGCGTTGACGATGACAACATGACGACGCAGGCGGGTAATCTCGCCTACGTCTCATTGCTGGCATTGGTGCCGCTGATTGCCGTGGTGTTCGCTCTGTTTGCTGCTTTTCCGATGTTCTCGGACATCAGCGTGCAGTTGAAGAACTTCATCTTTACCAACTTCATTCCGGCAACGGGCGACGTGATTCAGCGTTATCTCGATCAGTTTGTCGCCAACGTCAATAAGATGACGGCGGTCGGCATTGTGGGGTTGATCGTCACCGCGCTGCTGCTGATGCATTCGGTGGACAGCGCGTTGAACGCCATCTGGCGCAGCGATAAACCGCGTCCAATGGTCTACTCCTTTGCTGTTTACTGGATGATCTTAACGCTGGGCCCGCTGCTGGCCGGCGCAAGTTTAGCGCTCAGCTCCTATCTGCTGTCGCTGCGCTGGGTGAACGTCACGGGCGTCACCAGCTTGATCGATCATCTGCTGCGCATATTCCCGCTGTGCCTCTCGATCCTCGCTTTCTGGCTGCTGTATAGCATTGTGCCGACGCGGCGCGTGCCGACGCGTGATGCACTGATCGGCGCCATTGTTGCCGGATTGCTGTTCGAGCTGGGTAAAAAAGGCTTTGCGCTCTATGTTACGATGTTCCCTTCGTATCAGTTAATTTACGGCGTTCTGGCGGTCATCCCCATTCTGTTCCTATGGGTCTATTGGTCGTGGTGTATTGTGTTGTTAGGCGCGGAAATCACCGTCACGCTGGATGACTATCGCCAGCTAAAACAGCAGGAACGCGAAAAAGAACGTGAGGAAACATGATTGCTTTGATTCAGCGCGTCAGCCGCGCCAGTGTCAGCGTTGACGACGCGACAGTGGGCGAAATTGGCGCCGGCTTGCTGGTGTTATTGGGTGTGGAAAAGGGCGACGATGAACAAAAAGCGCAGCGATTAACCGAGCGCGTGCTGGGCTACCGCATCTTTGCGGATGAGAACGACAAAATGAATCTCAATGTACAGCAGGCAGGTGGCAGCGTGCTGGTGGTGTCGCAATTCACCCTCGCCGCAGATACCAATAAAGGTATGCGTCCCTCTTTCTCTGGCGGCGCAGAACCGGCGGAAGCCGAGCGCCTCTATGAATACTTTAGCGATTGCTGCCGTGCACAGGGTGTGGCCACCGCAAACGGGCGCTTCGCCGCCAATATGCAGGTTTCGTTGGTAAACGATGGTCCGGTGACCTTCTGGTTACAGGTGTGAGGGTTTCAGCCGAGCGGCAAGGACTTAGCCACGCAAGCTTCGAACGAGAGAATCACTTTATGTATCATCTTCGCGTACCGCAAACGGCGGAAGAGCTGGATATGTATTACCAGTTCCGCTGGGAAATGTTACGAAAGCCGCTGCGTCAGCCGCAGGGTTCTGAGCGTGATGCCTGGGATGCGCTGGCGCATCATCAAATGGTGGTGGATGAGCAAGGCAAACCGGTGGCAATCGGCCGTCTGTACATCAATGCCGAGAACGAAGCCGCGATTCGCTTCCTTGCCGTGCATCCTTCGGTGCAGGGCAAAGGTCTTGGCACGCTGGTGGCAATGACGCTGGAATCGGTCGCGCGTCAGGAAGGGGCAAAACGCGTCACCTGTAGCGCGCGTGAAGACGCCGTCGAATTTTTTGCCAAGCTCGGCTACGTCAACCAGGGCGAAATCACCGCGCCGCAAACTACGCCAGTGCGCCACTTCCTGATGATAAAACCGGTCGTGACGCTCGACGATATTCTGCATCGCGCCGACTGGTGCGGACAGCTGCAACAAGCCTGGTACGAGCACATTCCGCTGAGTGAAAAAATGGGCGTGCGCATTCTGCAATATACCGGGCAGAAATTCGTTACCACCATGCCCGAAGCGGGCAACCAGAATCCCCATCACACCCTATTTGCGGGCAGCTTGTTTTCGCTCGCCACGCTCACCGGTTGGGGTTTAATTTGGCTGCTGCTGCGCGAGCGCCATCTCGGTGGCACCATTATTCTGGCGGATGCGCATATTCGCTACAGCAAACCGATCAGCGGCCGTCCGGGCGCGATTGCCGATCTCGGCTCGCTCAGCGGCGATCTTGATCGTCTGGCGCGTGGCCGCAAAGCGCGCGTGCAGATGGAAGTGGAGCTGTTTGGGGATGATGAGCTGGGCGCGGTATTCGAAGGTGTGTATATCGTGCTGCCCGCCGATTCTGACGGAGCACTGGAAGAGGGCGGCTCCGGCGCCCGTATCGATTAGTCCTGCAATTTTTTTACATACTGTAGCGGCGCAATTTATTGCGCATCGCTTTTTAAAGTCAAAAGAGCGCAATGAATCGCGCCGCTACAGAATTATTGCACTTGCCCGCCCCGCATCGTTTGCTGTACAGCTTGGGCATCGGTGGTTACCGACAACGTGCCATCCACGCTGGGGCGCAGCGGCGCGCTGGCGTTCAGCGAACCTTTCAGCTGCAGCTGTAAATTACTGTTACCGCTCAACTGCAGCGTTGGCCAACCCCAATTGCCCAGCACGTTTGCCGGCACAGCCTGGCCTTTCAGATTCAGCGTCAACGGACGTTGCGCGTCCTGCCCAACCGTTGCTGATCCTTCCAGTAAACCGCTGCCGTTAAAGGCGCTCAATTCTGTTACCTGAATCTGTTGATCGTTGGCATTCAGCGCAATGGACGGATGACGCAGATCGGTGCGATTGAAGGTGGCTTCGGCCGCGTTGAAGCTGGCTTTACCGGACCAGATTCCCCACTGATGTTGACGCGCCAGTAACAGATTATTCGCGCTGCCATCCAGCGACGTCATCTGGAACGGGAACGCCGGATTGATATCAATAATCAGGTTACGGTTGGCAGTAGCGCGGGTTATTAGCACGCTATCCAGCCAGTCCGGTAAGGTTTGCTGCCAGCGTTCACGCCAGTTTTGCGGCAAAGTATATTCCAGCCCGGCGATCGCCAGTTCATCCAGCGTCAGACGTTTGTCGCTGCGCGTCCAGTTGCCACTGGCGCGCACCACGCCATTCACCCAGCGCGAACTGAACTGCGTCAGCGCGATGCCCTGCGCCGAGAGATCGGCATTGACGATAGGATCGTTGAGCTCAAAGCCACCGTTAATAAAATTCCCGGCATTCATGGAGAGAGAACCGCCATCGCTTTCCCAATCATCGCCGCGCAGGGTGACATTTTTCAGGGTTAAATCGAGATCGGTCACCGCCCAGTCAGGTCCTTGCAGGCGTGCATCGGTCATATCCAGACGGTTGATGCTCACAGAAGGCACAGCGCGCAGCGGATTGAGGAAGTCGCTCAGGCTTTGATGGGTTTGCATGCGGATATCGTTGAGGCGCAGTTGGTCGATCTTCCAGTTACCCAGCGCATCGCGCTCGGCGTTGCCGGTCATCGAACCGCGCGCCAGATCGGCGCCGATATTGCTCAGCACCAGACGACGTTGCTTGATACTGCCCTGCAGCAGCACGTTGTTACCCGGTACGCCATCCAGCGTCAGGGTGCCAGCGCTAATCTGGAACTGCGCATCGCTGCCCAGCACGTCGTTAGGCAGCGGTTTCCACGGCAGAAGACCGCCGTTCACGCGCTGAGCGGTCATCGGCAATGCGCTGTGCGGATTCTCAATACGCACATTATTCAGCTGCAGGCGATTGGCCTGAATCGGCAGCGTGGTATCGGGCGCTTGATTGGCGAGATTGATTTCACCGTCGCGCACTTCGATGCTGTTGAAGTGCAGTGGATCGCTGAACTGAACCAGCGCAAGGCCAAGATCAACGCGTTTCGCCACTAACACGGCGGGTTGACCATCATGACCAAAGCTGAAGTCATCGAGAATGATATGCGAAGGGGAGGAGAAGTCGTGCTCAATCTTGCTGAGAGAGAGATGCCAGGCGGTTTTATCGCTTACCCAGCGGCTAAACCAACCTGCGCCCCATTGTGTTTGTAGCAACACATACAGCACTACCAGCGCCAGCAGAATTAGCAGCAGTAAGGTAAGGAAAAACTTGCCTAAAAATTTCATCGCACTCATCCATCCCGATATTTATCCGGTGAGTGGTTGTTATGCCTGAATTACCGTTACAGCTCAACAGCCTGGATGTAAATGCGGATAAATATCAGGCAGGCCGAAGCCTGCCTGCAGGATTACTTTTCTTGCGGGAAGATCAGGTTCAGCACGATGGCGGTAATACCACCGGCCGCAATGCCAGATGAAAGCAGGGTTTTCAGCCAGTCCGGGGCAAATTGCAGAATCAGCGGCTGCTGAGAAACGCCCAAACCTACCGCCAGCGACAGCGCGATAATCATGATGGCACGACGATTCAGCGGTTCACGCGAAACGATGCGCACGCCAGATGCGGCGATGGTACCAAACATCACAATGGTGGCACCGCCCAGCACCGGTTCTGGAATATGCTGCACAAAACCACTCACGGCTGGGAACAGGCCAAGCACGATCAGCATCAGCGCCACGACAAAGCCCACATAGCGGCTGGCAACACCGGTAAGCTGAATCACGCCGTTGTTCTGGCCAAAACAGGAATTCGGGAAGGTGTTGAACAGCGCTGAGACAAAGGAGTTAAGACCGTTGGCCAACACGCCGCCTTTCAGACGCTTCATATACAGCGGGCCACTTACCGGCTGCTCGGAAACATCAGAAGTCGCGGTGATGTCGCCGATGGTTTCCAGCGAGGTCACCATAAACACCAACATCAGCGGGATCAGCAGATTCCAGTCAAAGCCCAGGCCGTAGTAGAGCGGCGATGGCACGGCAATCAGCGGCTGATCGGCTGGCGTGCTGGTGGTGGGCAGCATATCCAGCGCCCAGGCCAGCGCATAACCTACCGCCATCGCGATCACCAGCGAAGCCACGCGCAGATAAGCATTACGCTGACGATTAAGCAGGATAATCACCACCAAGACCGAAGCTGCCAGCAACAAGTTTTTCGGAGCGCCAAACGTGTGATCGCTCATCGCCGCAAAGCCGCCGCCGATGGAGGTCAAACCGACCTGAATCAGCGACAGGCCAATAATCATCACCACAATGCCGGAAACCAGCGGCGTAATGATGCGGCGCGCCAGGTGCAACACGCGTGACAGCACCATTTCGGTACAAGACGCCACCATCAGCGTGCCAAACAGCGCCGCCATCATGGTCGGCACATCAACGCCACCATTTTTCAGCGCCATGCCGCCCATGATCAGCGGCGTCACGAAGTTAAAGCTGGTGCCCTGAATCGACAACAGGCCAGAGCCCACCGGTCCCCAGGTTTTGATTTGCAGAATGGATGCCACGCCCGAGGCAAACAGCGACATGCTGATGATGTGTTGCGTATCCTGTGCCGGTAAACCCAGCGCCTGGCAAATCAGCAGCGCTGGCGTAATCACCGCGACAAACATCGCCAGCAAATGCTGACAGGCAGCAAACAAGGTTTGCGGTAACGGTGGACGGTCTTCGAGGCGGTAAATCAGTTCACTTTTCGGGCTTGCAGCGCTGGCAGGCTGGCGAGTTTCAGCGGTGTTGACGGACATGGTGGACGTTCTCAATTACAACAAAGGGGCGATTTTAAACGGTTGCGTTGTGAAAGCAATCGTTTGCAATGCCCCTTTTTACTTCCGTTGATCTAAAGCGTAAACACCGTACGGCAACGGCTGTCATCTTCCTGCCACGCCAGCGCGACGTCGCTCAGCGGGCGCATTTGGAAGGCGATCGAAAAATCGCTCTCGGCGGCGGCCGTCAGCATTTCGCCGATGCAGGCGATCAACTCTTTATCCGACACGCTGCCGAGGCCGCTGCCCATTAATGTCAGCCCGGACGAGCGCAGCAGTTTGCTGTGCAGGGTAATTTCCTGTCCGCTTAAGGAACCGATTTGCACAAAGCGTACCGTTTTCTCTCCGCCCGCTACGGCGGCGTGCATGATATCGAGTGCGCTCTGGCCCCACAGATAATCGAGTACCACATCAACACCTTCTTTCATCAACGCCGGTAACGCGTCCGGCAATTCATCCAGCGTGAAAGTGAGGTCGGCGCCCTGCGCGCGCAGTTGATCCAGCGCGGCGCGATTACGACCGGTGGCGATAATTTTGCCTGCACCCAGATGCTGTGCGATACGCACCGCTAAACCGCCCGACGTGCCGGTTGCGCCATTGATCAATACGGTTTCACCGGTGCGCAGCTGGGCGCGTCGGGTTAATGCCGCCCAGGATGACATGCCCGGATTCGCCAGCGCAGCGGCCAGCACCGGATCCAATTTCGGCGGCAACGAAACGATGCTGTCGGCGGGCACTAAGGTTCTCTCCGCCATGCTGCCCCAAGGTGCATTAAAGGCAAGGAAGTAAACCGGATCGCCATTACTCAGCGTGCCGGTACCATCGATGCCGGTAATAAAGGGATAGTGCGCGGCCGCGCTGTAATGCGTTCCGGCGGCGCGTGCTTTTGCCAGCTGGCTAACGGCGGCGGCTTTCACTGTTACCACCACATGGCTTTCATCAGCCTGCGGTTCAGGAAAATCACCGTAAACGGGCAGTTCACCTGCCGCGGAAACTATCGCTGCTTTCATGCTTTCACCTTCAGTTAAGCGGAAACTATGTGTAATATGCACACATTAGGCTTACCTCAGGATAACGTCAATGAAAAGTGTGCAAAATACACATAATGGTGCTGCATTTGATGATCTGCACAACGCGCTGCTGATGATTGTAGGAACTTTCAATCGTCCACAACGTGATGAATTATTGATAAAAGAGTCAAATATTCAGCTCGATCGTGCGCTGTTTCCGCTACTGATTCAAATCGGTCGCTTCGGGCCAATTGGCGTGGTGGAGCTGGCGGAGCGGGCCGGACGCGATTACACCACCGTCAGTCGTCAGGTGGCGAAGCTGGAGGAGTTAGGGCTGGCGCAGCGCCAGAAAAATGCCAAAGACAAACGGGTGAATGAAGCGGTGATCACTGCGGCAGGTAAAGCGATGACTGACAAAATCGATGCGGCGCGCGCGCAAATTTATCAGAACCTGTTTGCCAGCTGGCCGGATGAAGAGCGCGCCGAGCTGGCGCGTCTGCTGCAGAAATTTGTCGGGGATTTTATTGCCATCGATAAAAGCAAGACGGCGGATTAAGCGTTACTGTAGCGCTCGGTTTCCGGCAGCCAGCGCTCAATCAGTGCCTGCGCCTGCTCTGGATAGTGCTGGTGGATATGACGCGCCACGCGCTGAACTTCGGGAATCATGCCCTGATCGCGCAGCAAATCCGCTACTTTAAACTCGGCGTTGCCGGTTTGACGTGTGCCGAGCATTTCACCCGGACCGCGAATCTCCAGATCGTGCTGGGCAATCACGAAGCCGTCGTTGCTATCGCGCAGCACCTGCAACCGCTTCTGCGCGGTTTTGCTGAGCGGCGCTTTGTAAAGCAACACGCAGTGTGAGGCGACAGCACCACGGCCCACGCGGCCGCGCAGCTGATGTAACTGAGCCAAACCGAGACGTTCCGGGTTTTCGATAATCATCAGGCTGGCATTCGGCACATCCACGCCCACTTCGATCACCGTGGTGGCGATCAGCAGCTGGATTTCATTGGCCTTAAACGCCGCCATCACCGCCTGCTTTTCGGCAGGCTTCATGCGGCCGTGTACCAAGCCAACCTGCAAATCGGGCAGCGCCACTTTCAGCTCTTCCCAGGTTGCTTCTGCCGCCTGCGCTTCCAGCACTTCCGACTCTTCAATCAGCGTACATACCCAATAAGCCTGACGTCCTTCGTGACAGGCGCTTTGCACGCGCGTGATGATCTCACTGCGGCGGCTATCGGGAATCGCCACCGTGGTCACCGGCGTACGACCTGGCGGTAGTTCGTCGATGGTGGAGGTATCGAGATCGGCGTAAGCCGTCATCGCCAGCGTGCGCGGAATCGGCGTAGCGGTCATGATCAGCTGATGCGGATGGAAACCTTGCTCCTCGCCTTTTTCCCACAGCGCTAAGCGCTGGTGCACGCCAAAGCGATGCTGCTCATCAATGATCACCAGCGCCATGCCGTTGAATTTCACCTGTTCCTGGAACAGCGCGTGGGTGCCGACCACCATCGCGACCTGACCGCTGGCAATGGCTTCCTGCTGCGCTTCACGCGCTTTGCCTTTCTGCTTGCCCGCCAGCCAGCCCACTTCAATTCCCAGCGGAGCAAACCACTGGCGGAAGTTGTTGGCATGCTGCTCGGCCAGCAGCTCGGTCGGTGCCATCAGCGCTACCTGTTTGCCGTGTGCGATGACGTTCAGTGCCGCCAGTGCGGCCACCAGCGTTTTACCGGAGCCGACATCGCCCTGCACCAAACGCATCATCGGAAAATCGTTGGCCAAATCCTTTTCAATTTCTGCCACCACACGCTGTTGCGCACCGGTTGGCGAGAAGGGCAGCGCCGCCAGTAGCTGATCAACCAGCTCGTGGCGCGCCGTCATCGGCAATGCATGATGGCGCTGCGCACCGGCGCGTACGGCTAGCATGCTGAGGTTATGCGCCAGTAGCTCTTCCAGAATTAAGCGTTTCTGTGCTGGATGGCGGCCAGTATCCAGCTCACTTAAACGCAGATCCGGCGGTGGACGATGCAGCGTGCGTAGTGCATCCGGCAGGCTAATCAGCCCGCCGCTCAGCTCCGATGGTAGCAGCTCGGCAATTGGGCAGCTCTCCAGCAACGTCAACGCCTGATCGGTGAGATTGCGCAGTGTCGCCTGGCGAATGCCTTCGGTAGTGGGATAAACCGGCGTCAGGGTTTCCTGCAGCTCAACGCCGCCTTGTTCGCCCTGTACGCGATACTCGGGATGAATGATTTCAGCACCGCGCTGACCGCGCTTAATCTCGCCGTAGGCGGTAACGCGACGGCCCGGCGCCAGGCTGTTTTTCATCCCGGCATTGAAATTAAAGAAGCGCATGGTCAGCATGCCGCTGCCATCGCTGATCTGGCACACCAACATGCGGCGGCGACCGAAAGTGATTTCGCTGCTCAGCACTTCACCTTCCACCGTGGCATAAACGCCGGGCAGCAGGTCATTGATTTTATACAGTTGGGTGCGATCTTCGTAACGCAGTGGCAGATGCAGCAGTAGATCCTGAATGGTGAACAGGCCAAGTTTGGCCAGCTTGCCCGCCTGACTGGCGCCGACGCCGGTCAGGGTACTGAGCGGGATGGCATCCAGCAGACGGCCTTTCATTTTCTACCTGTAGATTGCATGGTGGCCCACCACTCGGCGTCGGCTTCTACTTCGCCCTGACCATTGATGTGCGGATACGGCAGGCCTTTCTGCTTGGCGACGCGTGCCAGCACCGGATAACCGCCTTCGAATAGCAAACGCTGCTGCTCATCTTCATCCAGCAGGCTGTAGGTGCGCTGATACATACCGGCATTCTGTCGCTGACGTTGCGCTTCATACAAAATCAGCGCGGAAGCCACCGAGACATTGAGCGACTGCACCATGCCCACCATCGGCACAACGATGTCCTGATCGGCCAGCGCCAGCGCTTCAGCGGTAATACCTGTTTTTTCCTGACCCATCAGAATGCAGGTCGGTTTGGTGTAATCGATGTCGCGAAAATCTACCGCTTTGGCGGACAGATTGGTCGCCAGCACCTGCATGCCTTCATTCTTCAGATGACGCACTGCATCTGCAATATGCTGATGCGTTTTAACCTTCACCCAACTGTTGCTGCCGGCCGAAGCGGAAACCATGGTGCGCATACGCACGCTTGGCCAGACGGCGTGCACTTCATGAATGCCCACCGCATCGGCGGTACGGATCACTGCCGAGACGTTATGCGGTTTATGCACCTGTTCCATGCAGACGGTGAGATCGTGCTGGCGCAGGGCCAGCATCTCCTGAATTCGGGCAAAACGTTGAGCGTTCATGGGCTAGTTACGGTTGCGGTGAACTTTGATCACGTCCGGCATTACGCGAATTTTGCGCATAATATTCGCCAGATGGACGCGATCGTTCGCGGTGAGGCGGATAAAGGCGCTATACACGCGACCATCACGCTCTTCGGTATTCAGGCTCTGAATATTGGAACTGGCAGTGTTGATTGCAGCGGTCAGATTCGCCAGTGCGCCCTGATGATTGAACATGTCGACTTTAATCTCTGCGACAAATTCCTGGTCGGTCACTTTATCCCACTCAACCGGCATGAACTTTTCAGGCTCTTTTTGGTAGCCACGGATGTTACGGCAGGATTCGTGATGCACCACCAAACCTTTGCCGGGACTAACGTGCGCCACAATCGGGTCACCAGGAATTGGACGGCAGCATTTGGCAAAGGTAATCAGCACGCCATCCGCGCCTTTGATCGGCAGCTTTTTGCGTTTGCTGTTGCTCTGCGGCTCTTCACTGCCTGACTGCAGCAAGTTCTTTGCCACCACCACGCTCATGGCGTTGCCCAGGCCGATTTCTGCCAGCAAATCATCGATGGCGGTCAGCTTCATGCGCTCAAGTTCGTGCTGAATGTTCTCAACCGGAATCTCTGCCAGCTTCTTGCTGCCGCCGAGCGCGTGGCTCAACAGACGACGACCCAGGTTGACGGAGTCTTCACGTTTGAGGTTTTTCAGCAGCTGACGGATTTTGGCGCGCGCTTTCGAGCTGACGACGAAATTGAGCCAGGCAGCGTTCGGACGAGCGCCCGGCGCGGTGATGATTTCAATGGTTTGACCGCTGGTCAGCGATTGTGACAGCGGGTAAGGCTGGCGATCGACGCGTGCGCCGACGCAGGCATGACCGATATCGGTATGCACCGCATAGGCGAAATCGACCGGCGTGGCGCCAGCCGGCAATTCGACGATGCGGCCTTCCGGCGTGAACACGTAGATCTCATCCGGGAAGAGATCGGATTTCACGCTTTCGATAAATTCAAATGAGCTACCGGCGCTTTGTTGCAGCTCCAGCAGGCTTTGTAACCAGCGCTGAGCACGAATCTGCGCGGTAGTACCGCTGACTTCGCCGCTCTCTTTATACGCCCAGTGTGCTGCCACACCCATTTCTGCCATCTGATCCATATCTTCAGTACGGATCTGCACTTCAACCGGTACGCCGTGTGGGCCGATCATTGAAGTATGCAGCGATTGATAGCCGTTGGCCTTGGGAATGGCGATGTAATCTTTTACGCGTCCGGGACGCGGTTTGTACAAGCTATGCATCTGTCCGAGCACGCGATAACAGGTATCCAGATCTTTCACGATGACGCGGAAGGCATAGATATCCATGATCGAGTGAAAACGCTGCTCTTTCAGGTGCATTTTGCGGTAGATCGAGTAAAGATGTTTTTCGCGTCCACTTACGCGGCAGGGAATACCTGCTTCCTGTAAGCGACCGTCGATTTCAGCAAGGATCTTCTGAATCATCTCTTTACGGTTACCGCGCGCCGCTTTCACCACCTCTTTAATCACGCGGAAACGGTTCGGGTAGAGCGCTTCAAAGCCGAGCTCTTCCAGTTCTGTTTTCAGGTGATGAATACCAAGGCGGTGCGCCAGAGGACTGTAAATCTCCAGCGTTTCCAGCGCGATACGGCGTTTTTTATCCGGACGTAACGCGCCGAGCGTGCGCATGTTGTGCGTGCGGTCAGCCAGTTTGATCAAGATGACGCGGATATCCTGCACCATCGCCATGATCATTTTGCGGAAGTTTTCAGCCTGCGCTTCTTTCTTGTCGCGGAACTTCAGCTTATCGAGCTTGGATACACCTTCTACTAGTTCGGCAACGCTTTTACCAAACAGCTGTTCCATATCCTGGTAAGTGGCGGGCGTATCTTCGATCACATCATGCAGCAGCGCCGCCATTAGCGTTTCATGGTCGAGTTTCATCTCGGCCAGAATGCAGGCGACAGCAACAGGATGGGTGATATAAGGCTCGCCGCTGGAGCGTGTTTGACCCTCGTGGGCATCACGCGCGACTAGATAAGCTTGCTTGAGGCGCTTAATTTGCTCCTCAGGCAAGTATTTTTCAATCAGTTGATTGAGGCTTTCAAACAGATACAAGGGCGACCTGCGAAGTGCTGTTAACGACGACCTTCAGCGATAGCGGTAACGGCTTGTAACTCAGCGGCTTCCTGCTCATGCTGTTCCTGACGATCACGGACATCCAGAATCTGGGTAGTGATCAAACCTTCTTCGATTTCGCGCAGGGCGATAACGGTTGGCTTATCGTTCTCTTCCGGAACCAGCGCATCTTTACCGCCTACCTGCATCTGACGTGCACGACGTGCAGCGACCAACACCAGGTCAAAACGGTTACCAACTTTCTCTACTGCGTCCTGAACGGTTACGCGTGCCATAGGTGTGCTACTCCACAGATGATGAAGAAATGACTGGGCATAATACTGAAAGTGAATTCAGACTGCCAATAGTTTGCTGATTAAAGCATCATGTCGCGATTTTTGGCGACCCATACGCAGACGTTCTGCGCGAATAATGGTTTTCAGATCTGACAGCGCCAGATCGAAATCATCATTAACAATTAAATAGTCATATTCGGCGTAGTGGCTCATTTCCGCCACGGCCTGTTGCATACGACGGGCAATCACCTCTTCGCTGTCCTGACCGCGGCCACGCAGGCGACGATCCAACTCTTCGGTAGAAGGCGGCAGCACAAAGATGCTGCGTGCAGCAGGCATTTTCTGGCGAATTTGCTGCGCACCTTGCCAGTCGATATCCAGGAAGACGTCCACGCCGGTCGCCAGCACCTGCTCAATCGCAGCGCGTGACGTACCGTAATAATTGCCAAACACTTCCGCATGTTCGAGGAAGTCGTCTGTGGCAATCATGGTCTCGAACTCGGACTTAGAGACGAAAAAGTAGTGCTCACCATGAGCTTCACCGGGACGCACGCCACGGGTGGTATGAGAAATAGACACCTGCGTATCGTACAGCGGTTGTGTCTTTAACAGCGCCTGAATCAGGCTGGATTTACCCGCGCCGCTGGGGGCGGAAACTATATAAAGCGTGCCTTGAGCCATGGTTATCTTGAATTGAGTAAAGAGCGGAGTCGATTTCCTGCACAGTATACACGGCTTGGGGTGGTCACGCAGCGTTTGCCGCTTGGCTGAGGCAATTCTTTTTTCTGTGAAGCCGCGCCAGAGGCTGATGTAGCAGGCTGCAACAGCAATTTAATCTCTGGAATCAGCATCCAGCGCGCAATCTTCATGGCTGGTAAAGGCCTGCGCTGCGCGCTCCAATAGCGAAAAAGGAGAGCGAAGATGAAAGGATGCCTGAGTCTATTGTGTTGCTTATTCAGTATGGGTTGCTGGGCCGAAGCGCTCTGCCCGAATTGGTCGCCGGTGCGCGCGGGGCAGGAAATCACACAGCTGCAAACCCAGCTACGACAGTGGGATGACGCGTATTACCGGCAGGGCACAAATCTGGTGACCGATGCCGATTACGACAGCCTGCAACTGCGATTACAGCAGTGGCAGCGCTGTTTCACTCCGGCGCACGCCACCTACGATGCACAACTCACCACCGATGGCAGTACGCATCATCCGGTGGCGCATACCGGCGTGCGCAAACTGCGCGATAAGCTGGCAGTGGCGTACTGGATGCAGGACAAATCTGCGCTGTGGCTGCAGCCGAAAGTCGATGGCGTCGCCGTTACTTTGGTATATCGACAGGGTAAGTTGGCCTCATTGATCAGTCGCGGTGATGGTTTACGTGGCGAAGAGTGGCTGGCCAAATCCGCACATATTCCCTCCATCCCGCAGCGGCTGGATACCTTGCGTGAGGAAGTGGTGCTGCAAGGTGAGCTGTTTCTGCAAATGACCGATCATCAACAGGCGCGTGACGGCGGCAAGAACGCGCGCGCTCAGGTGGCGGGAGCGATGATGCGCCACGACACCAGCCCGCTGCTTGAGCGCCTTGGCGTATTTATCTGGGCGTGGCCGGATGGACCCAATTCGATGCCCGATCGTCTGGCGCAGCTTACACAATGGGGATTTGGGCTGGCGCAGAGCTGGAGCCGTCAGGTGAGTAATGAAGAAGAGGTCGCGGTATGGCGCGATCGCTGGTTCCGCGAATCGCTGCCGTTTGTCACCGATGGCGTGGTAATTCATCAATCACCCGTCAGCGCAGGGCGCGATTGGCAGCCCGGCCAGGGCAGTTGGTCAGCGGCATGGAAGTATCAACCAGCAGAAGTCAGCAGCGAAGTGCTGTCAGTGGATTTCAATGTGGGCCGCACGGGCAAGATCGCCGTGGTGCTAAATCTGATACCGGTGCAACTGGAGGACAAAACGGTACGCCGGGTAAACATTGGTTCCCTGCGACGCTGGCGGGAACTGGATGTGATCGCGGGTGATGAGGTGACGCTCACGCTGGCGGGATTAGGCATTCCGCGACTGGAGCGCGTGATTTGGCGTGTGGCGCAGCGCGATTATCCAGCGTCGCCACAGGAGGACGAATTCCACGGCTTAACCTGTCTGCACTTTAGCGCCGACTGCCGGGCGCAGTTTTTATCTCGCCTTAGCTGGCTCAGCCAGAAGTCGGTACTCGATATTGCGGGTGTTCAGCGCAGCAGCTGGCAGCGCCTACTGGATAGCGGCGCTATCAGCCATCTCTTTTCCTGGCTGACACTGACGCCGGATCAGATTGCGCAGGCTAATGGCATCACGCCGGCTCGCGCGCAACTTATCTGGCACCGCTTTAACCTGACGCGTGAGCAGCCGCTGCGACGCTGGGTGAGTGCGCTTGGCTTGCCGTTGCCGCGTGCAGCGTTACAGGCTTTACCGGATGCGCAGTGGTCGCAGTTGCTGGCGCGAACGGCGGAAAGCTGGCAGCAACTGCCCGGTATCGGTAGCGTGTTAGCACAACGGATTGTGATGATGCTGCAGGATGCGCACCTGCAGCAGTTGATTCACTTTCTGCAGCAGCAGGAGATTCCTGCAACTGATTCAATGTTCAGGATGGGGATAGTTGAAGATCGGCAAACCGAGGCGGAAACGCAGCGCCAGCAAGCGGGCGAAGAAGCCGAACAGTAGCGTGATGATCACCACCGCTTCATGCGCCAGCGGCGTTTTCAGCAACAGGATATACATCCAGCCCGAGGCGAAAGCGATACCGGCATACAGCTCTTTCTGGAACACCAGCGGAATACGGTTGCAGAACATATCGCGCAGCACTCCGCCGAATACGCCAGTGATCACGGCGGCGATGGCTGCAATGATGGAGGCGTGCCCGCTATCCAGTGCAACCTGGGCGCCAATAATCGAGAACACCACTAAACCCAGCGCATCCAGCACCAGAAACACTTTGCGCAGGTGCGTCATTAGCGGTGCAACAAAGGTGGTCACAACCGCAGCCGCAGCCACGATCATGATGTACTCCGGGTTTTTAACCCAACTGAGCGGATAGTGGCCCAGCAAAATGTCACGCACCGAACCGCCGCCAATGGCGGTGACCGAGGCGATGATGATCACGCCAAACAGGTCCATTTTACGACGTCCTGCCGCCAGCGCGCCGGTCATGGCTTCGGCTGTAATACCAATAATATAGAGAACGGTTAACAACATAGAGCACTCCAGTAAATTGGCGGCAAGGCTAAAGATTTCTCAGAGTGTAGACCACTGAGATTTTCTAAATAAAGCGTTATCGGATTAGGCTTTTTGATGGCGTGCATGCTAACAGGCTTAGCAGGCGGGATAAATCTGCAGTTATTGGCCTTTTCGCATAAGTATAAATGATGCGAAGAGGGGCAGATCTTCTCTTCTTAAGTTCTAGCCAGTTTGTGTCGTACGTGATTACTGGCAATTAAAGCAGGCTTTTCGCTCTCAGGCATCACGTGTAGCAACTATTGGACAGGCATGAAAACTCGTAACGAAGACATCCTCTTTTTCTCCTCTGACAAACTGGCGGCGCTGGGGCTTGAGAGTCTTTTGTCCTCGTTACCTATTACGTGTCAGCTGCATGAGCTATGGTCTCTCAGCACGGTCATGGCGAAGTGCGAAAAGATGAAACCGCGTTTGCTGGTGTGTATCTTCCATGAAAATATGCCACTAACCGGCACCTTAAAAGTGCTTTACGCCTTACAGCAGCAGTTTCCCGCGATGCAAATTGTGGTGCTGACGCGGCGTTTGTTACCGCTGATGCATGCGCTCAGTCGTTACCTGCCTTCGCTGACGGTGTTGGACTTAAAATCCTCGCGTCAGATGCTTTCCAGCCGTCTTCTCACCAGCATCAATGCCAATGCCCAGATTCAGTTAGTAGAAGGTGCGGATATTCTTTTGCCAGACAGGCAATTACGGGTGCTACTGATGATGGCGTGGGGTTACAGCATTGAGCACATCGGCATTCGCTTAGGCATCAGTCATAAAACAGTGAATGCACACAAACTCAATGCACTGGCGCGACTGCAGGTCAAAAGCAAGAATGATATGGCCGATCTCTACATGGTGATTGATGAGTTACGCATGATAGTGAGTTGGCTGCGCTTGCAGCGTAACGGCAAGTTAAGTGAACTCAGTTTTCAGTCACTGGAAGAGTTACTGGAAGCCTAAAAAGAAAAAAGCGTGCTGGCGACCAGCACGCGAACGCATCTTTTCAGATGCCCAGAGCCCACCATACAGACTTGTTTTTATTATCCGTTTCTTGCTCGCACGTTAGCGAAACTTTTCAGGCTAAAGCGGTATTCTGGCTGGAACCAGGAGCGACCGTAGTAGCAGTAGATCAGCATTCTGATGGATACCATGGCGAGGTAGCCCCAGATGGCGCACAGCACTGAAGGTGTCAGCCACACGGTAAACAGTGTGACGCTTAATCCCACCAGTACAGAAGATGTTTCCGCGAAAGCGATGCGTGAAAATTGGTTTTCCCGCTGTAATATGGCGCGATAATGTTGTCCCTGCGGAATAATAATGAAGATGACCGAAATCATTTCCAGCATTATTGCCATTTCGGGTTGATTCATCATTCGACTAGAAATATCGCTACCAATAAACAGCGCGGCAAAAATAGCGAGTCCGCTTAATACATTCCCCCAATATAATATTGAGAGATCGCTATTGTTCAGGTTTTTAGTTCTGATAATGGCATTGCCAAATCCGCGATCGGCCAGTGTGTCAATAATCAATAACATTACAATAGCAATGGCGAGTAAATTTAACTCGTTTGCCTGGAGTATTTGTGCCAGAAGTGAAAGTTGTAAAACACCAATGCCGACGATTTTAATCGATGACAAAATTGACCATTTAGCGTTGGTCAGATTTTTTTCTCTTATCGCCATATTCTGCTCATTATGGTACATGTACCAGTGCAATTAAGGGTTTACTCTGGCCACAGGCCAAAGCACAGCTTACATCAATGCAGCGCATCCTGACGCAGCCCTGATATACCTTTCAGGTTTTGCCACGTAAAAATGCGTTCAATTAAATGATGTTCTGAATTTATTAAGATGACCCTGGCGCTTAATGATGTTGTTGTCTTAATGGTATCTCCTCCTGTGCGGAGGAAATCCGTAAGATCATTATAAAATCCCTTTGAGTTTATATATTCCCCGGCCAGCATCCGGCTGGCAATCTCAACAAATTCTTTTTCTGATAACAAAGGATAGGTTGAGCGATCCATGTTATTTCCCTGCTGTTGTTATTATGGTTACTGCTGTGTGTGAAATGAGTTATACCGTGTTTTAATTAATTTAACACCATCAGAAAACTCCTATAAATAGACCGCAGGAATAAATGGTTTCAGAATTTGCATCAGAATATATAAGGCGAGTGATTTACTATTTATTAGTGCTTTTCTTCATTCCATACGGTTGAATGAAGCGGCGATAAAGAAATATAGAAAAAACTTTGATAAATCAGAGGCACTCAGCATTTTTCTGCACATCCTCACCAGGAATTTTCCTGTTGAGGATGCTTAAGCCAGACTGGTGATTAGCAGATAAATACGTGAAGGCTTGAGCAAAACAGTTAAACGCTACTGAGCAAAAAAGTCAGCGATTTTTATTGATTGATTCCAGCATGCGTTAAAGAGGCTATCTCTGCATAATACATTGATTCTAATGAGTTAACAGATGAAGAAGCTGTTCCAGATCGCGTTTTACCCATGCAACATCCTCGGCAAACTTCTCGTCAGACATGAATGCTCGACGATAAACCACCATCACCACTTCCGCACCTTGCTCATTGGCAATCACCCGCATCGGCATATAAATCTCTTTACCCGTTCCGGTATCAATCCAGTGATCCATCACGCCAAAGGGATTGTGTGGGGTAAAGCGAATCTTTACCGTTCCCTCGGGACCTTTGGCTTTCCAGCTGTTCCCTTCCTGCGTCAGCGTACTGGCGCTGAGTCCGCTAGCCCATTTGGCAAAGCATTCCGGTTTCCAGATGGTTTCATACAAATCTAACCAGTTGCGTGGAACCGTTAGTGTGACGGTCTGAGATGGCAGCATGGGACCTCCTGATGTGATACAGCCATTAAAGCACGCTGATACCGGGCTGCAAACGGCCCGGTCATGGAAGTGTGGGTCAGCAGCGGTTTCCGTGAAAACGCTGTAATCAGATAAACTTGCCGCGTCCCTGAATAGCCTGTTCTTCACCCGTACCATCAGCATGGCGCAGCACGAAGCGATCGGACTGCGCAACTACCGCGCAGCTGTGATTAGGGAAGATGCGTAGCAGCGCGCCAACGGCGGGTGCCTGTTCAGCATATTGCAGGAAACCATGCTCCTCCGACAGCTTCAACACTTCATAATGATTGCCTTGCTCATCGACGGCGATACCAAATCCGCTGGCATTGGTGCCGTGCGGCCCTTTGTCAGAGCTAAGCATTTTGGAACCGGCATCAATAATGGCGAAGTGCGGATTGACCGCTACCACGCGCGTTACCACGCTCAGCGCCAACGCCTCTGGCGTGCAAAGACCTAAACGCCATGCGGTAAGATCGAGCAGCGCGTAATTGCCGGGGCGGATTTCATCGCTGTCCTGCGCGACGGGTGCCGCCAATGCCGTTGGCGTTGAACCGACTGAAATCGGGCAGTGCGCAAAACCAGCGGCAATCAGGCGCTGCTGCAGATCACGCATTAATGCGATTTCCTGCAGGGCAACGTCGGCAATCGCTGCGGCGTTGCCTGCGCCATAAGCGTGACCGGCATGAGAAACCAGCCCGGCAAACGTGAGGCCTGCACCCTGTATCTGCTGCGCCAGCGTAACGGCGGCACCGCCGTGCGGATCAACACCGATGCGATGTAATCCCACATCCACTTTGATGGCTAACGCCAGCTGGCAATCGGGCTGGCGCTGATGTGCATCCGCTATTGCCGCCACGCCATTCGTGCAATCCGCAATGCAGGTAATGCGCGCCTGATGTTGTGCGGCCACCGCCAAAAATTCTTTCAGCGTTTCGGCATGCACTACGGGGTAAGCCAGCAGCAGATCGCGTTCGCCACCGAGAATAAAAGCGATGCCTTCACTCGGTTTTGATACGGTAATGCCGCGCGCGCCGAGCTTTCGCTGCTGCTCAGCAATCCAGACGCTTTTATGGGTTTTGATATGAGGACGTAGCGTGACGCCAGCGGCATCGGCTTTTTGCTGCATCTGTTGCAGGTTGCGTTGCAGGCGCGCTGCATCAATTTCGAGGTAAGGTGTGAGTCGGTCGGCAATCAGAGGCCGCAACCAGCCAGCCTCAATATTCTGTTCCATCATAATAGTCCGCAGGTGATTACACAGTGCGGACTATGATTCATCAATGCACGGCAGAATGCCAGCCGACAAAATCGGCACATTCCTGCGCAGGGCCGCCATGGATGGTGACTTTTTAAACTTTAGAGTTGGAGCTCTGGAATCCGCCGCCCAAATCTTCTATCAAAACCACCGCAAGGTTAATCTGCTGCGCCTTCAGCGCCACCAGTTTCTGGTCGGATTCGATCAGCTGATTTTGGATTGTCAGCACATCAAGATAAGGACGCAGGCCCGCTGCGTATTCACGATGCAAATCATCCCACGCGCTGTGAATCAGCTGGTTGGCGCTTTCCTGTTGCGCCAGCTGATCCTGAATCGACTGCAACTGAGTAATGGTGTCGCTGATATTGCCCAGTGAACTAATCAGCAATTTGTTGTACTGCGCTACCGCCAGATCGTAATCGGCGTCGCTCTCTGCTAAATCGGCGCGACGTTTGCCCGCGTCAAAGATTGGCAATGACAAACTCGGTCCCACATTAAAGAAGCGGCTTGGTGCACCAAACAAGGCATCGCCGAGCAGTGATTTGGTGCCGGCTTCGGCCACCAAATTGATGTTGGGATAGAACTCGGTTTTGCTGGCGGCGATCTGTTTCGATGCCGCTTCAACGCGCCAGCGCGCGGCCACCACATCCGGACGACGACCCAGCAGTTCGGCCGGAATGGCGTTTGGCAGCATGGCGGCGACCGGCACATTCATCTGCGCCGGTTTTAGCTGGTGCCAGTAATCCGGGCCTTTACCTATCAGCGTCGAAAGCTGAATACCGGCATCGGTGACTTGCTGTTGAGCTTGCGTCAATTCGGCTTGCGCGGTTTTCTGCTGCGACAGCGCCTGCTTATATTGGTAATCGGAAGTGAGTCCAGCGCTGACATATTGCTGCTGAATTTTGGCGATACCCGCCGCACGCTCGGCATTCTGCTGCGCCAGTTCGGCATTATTCCAGGCGAGATTAAGGTGGTTCCACGCTCGCGTCACGTTCGCGGCCAGCGTTAACTGACTGGCCTGACGATCCAACTCGCTGGCACGTGCTTGCCCCAATGCGGCTTCAGCGGCATCTTTTTTGCCGCCCCATAAATCGAAGGTGTAGCTCAAGCCAACGTTAGCGGTGCGCAGCGTGCTGTAGCTTTTCCCCTCCAGCAGCGGATCATCCACTTTTGCCACACGCGAGCGCGTAATGCCCGCGTTGAGATCGACAACCGGATAGCGTTCGGCATCGGCGGCAATCACTTGTGCATTGGCTTTATCCGCTTGCGCGTTGACTACCTGCAAATCCGGGCTGGATGCCATCGCATCATCAATCATTCGATTGAGTTGAGCATCGTTAAAACCTTGCCACCATGCGCTTTTTGGCCAATTCGCGGCGCTGAAATGCGCGTTTTTCAGGGATTGACTGGCTTGCAGAGCGTTAGCATCAAGCAGCGTGTTTTTGGGGTGTAAGCCTTGTGGATTGGCACAACTGGCCAGCAGCGCAGTGGCAACGGCCAGCGCGATAAATTTGCAGTGAAAGTGCTGTGTCATGGTTCTGGTCAAAGAGGGGAGAAGGCGACCATTACAAGAGGCGGGGCAGATTTTGACAAACCTGTTTTTCGTTAAGAATGGTTGTCAAATGTGAGCAGAGAAAATGAGCAGCAGGTGAAAACCTGCTGCATCAAGAGATTAGATATAGAGAGACGCTTCACCCGGCGGACGGGTTTTGAAGCGACGATGCAGCCACAGATATTGGTCGGGCGCGCGCAGAATTTCATTCTCAATCACGCGATTCATGTAAGCAGCGGCAGCGGCTTCATCTTCATACGGATAATTTTCCAGTTCAGGCTGAATAATCAGCTGATAACCGCTCTTATCCTGGTTACGAATCAATACGATGGTCAGCATTGCCGGTTTTGCCAGACGAGACAAAACATAGGTGCCGTTGGTGGTCGCCGCTTGTTTCACCGCAAACAGCGGAGCAAACACGCTGCCTTTGGGGCCGTAATCCTGATCCGGTGCGAACCAGACCGCTTCGCCTTTTTTTAGCGCCTGCACCATGCCGCGCAAATCGCGACGATCGATCATCGCTTTATTCGAACGCATGCGACCCTTGGTTTGTGCCCACTCCATCGCCTGATTATTGTGCGGACGATACATCGCCATCATTGGCTGGCATAAACCGGTAATGCGGCCGCCCAGTTCCAGCGACATAAAGTGCACACCGATGACCATCACACCACGCTGGTGGCTTTGTGCGTGCTGCAGGTTTTCCAGACCATGCACTTCGAAGTAACGACGCACGCGTGCATCAGACCAGAACCAGGCAATGCCGGTTTCTGCCAGCGCCATTCCTAGCGATTCGAAGTTGCCGGCGATCATCGCCTCGATTTTCTCTTCCTTAATATTGGGGAAGCACAGCTCGATATTGCGACGGGTGATGCGTTCGCGGCGCTTCAGGAAGTGACGCGACAATTTGCCAGCGCCAGCACCAAGCCGGATCAGAATGGGGTAAGGAAGTTGCACCAGCAGCCACAGCACACCTAGCCCAAACCAGGTAAACCAATAACGGGGATGCAGAAGTTTGGAACGGAACTGCCTGGATTTCGTCATAACGCCTTCATGTCGGGGAAAAATGTATCGCACGAAGAAAAAGGGTCCCTGAGTTCCTGGAGCGGTACAACTGTATTGATTACGACCAGCACTTTAGCAAAAAGTGCCGTCAATGTTACCCAATCTCTGCAATCCTCAGGATTGAGCACATTCATGGTTAGAACGGCCTCATTCTATCACCTTTTATTCATTCCCTTTAAAAACAGCAGGGTAAACTCGTCCTAAAGAAGTCAAAATAGCCATCACGTAGTGGATTAAGAACTGTCTGTTAATAAGGACACACTAATCTTTACGCTTTATTTACTTTGCTCAGGAAGATTAAAGCGTTTGTCTTCAGGAAAAAGCTGATGACCGCGCTGATGCAGTCTCTGTTGCCATTCCATGTCTCCCTGCAACATGGCAATTTTAAGCAGTGAGTAGGTTACATTGGCATCATGGTGCTTTGTCAGGTATTCCCTGGCCCACACTTTGAATTGGATTAATTGCCCGACATCTTTTGTGCTGTTGAACGTCATTAGACGATGAAGGTTTGCATCAAACTGATAGCGCTCCCATTGGGCGTAAGGATTAATAAGTTGCTCAGCATGGGAAAAATCAGCAAACCTGTTGCGCTCAATTTGCGTCAGGATGGCATTGGTGTGCAAACCTGTTGCCGCAAAAACCATCAATGCGAGAGCAAAAAGGGTGACAAACCCAGCCGCAGCGTAATGCGCCAACGGGCGCAGAGTCAGGCTTTGCAGATCTGACTCAGATTGCATCAGACGGATCAGCAGTAGTAATACCAGACCATGCGGCGCGGACTGGTAGAGTGGATACTCAAAAAGCAGATGGGTCACGATAGGTAAGGTCATCGTCCAAAACGTAAAGGCGCGTCGCCTTGCATAAGGGCTACCGGTTACGACGGGCTTGAACCACGCCCAAATTATTAGTGCCACTCCCGCCAGCGCAATAACCCCATTTTCCACCCACTGAAACAGGATTTCATTATGCGGGTGCGTTGGGGGACGAGAATTCAACGGATGCGCCGTTTCCTCACGTACGTGCAGCAGATAATCGTGCTCAAAACGACCGGCACCCCAACCACGTAAAGGACGTTCGGCGATCATATGCAGGCTGTGCGTGATCATCTGCACACGGCCTGCCGTTGAATGGGTTTTATCCACTTTTTGTAATCCCGCCATGGGGGCATACGCGAGCAGGGTCTGGCAAGCTATCACAATTGCTAATGCAATCGGTAAGCCAATCAAGAGGTGCTGCCGCCAATGGCGATGCCGGCGGAATGTCCAGATAAGTAAAGCGCTACTGGCCGACGCACCAAGCCAGGCAACGCGAGACTGGATGATCATCAAAATCACCAGCAATACAGCCATGATCGCTGCCAATAGTAAACGAAGCCCGCCATGACGCGCCTTAAAGCTAAAATACAGGGCTAATGTCCAGCCAGTAGCCAGAAAACTACCCAGTAAATTTACCTGCTGGAAAATGCCATAGATGCGGGTGCCATCTGCCGGAAATTCCATCCAGTTATTTGCCCCCGTCATGAAGAGTTGGCATAGCGCCAGCATCGCTTGCGCCACGGCCGCAGCAATAATGCATACCAGCCAGAGCCTTTTAACGTTTGGCGAAAGGGGGATTTGTAGCATGGCCAGGTAAAACAGCACTGCCAGAGCATAGGCAGTTAACTGGGGGAGTAAGGTCACATCATGATTGCCGTAAAACGTACAGAGTACGGGCTGGCTAAGGATCAGAAACGCTAGCAGCCATATCGGTGTCACCTTTGCCACTCGCACCCCGTCCGTCGAGGGGGTCGAAAAGAGGCATTTTATTGCCACGATAAAAATACAGATGCCCATAAAAATGAGCGTAATAAGATTTTGCGGCAGGCGAAAACCTGAACCGCCCATATTGGCAACGTAAACTTGCAGCATCAATAGTAAGTCGCTCGCCACGACCAATGACACAAGTAATGTAGTAAATGGGGGCTTGCGAAAAGTAGGGAAAAAAAACATGTTTTTCTTCAAATCAATAAGCGGAAATGATGAGCGTGCCGGCACCATTAAATGCGCCAGGTGCGACTGCTCCATGAGTACGCAGCGTTGAGCTAAGCGTAAACGTTGCCAGCGAGTCGGCTGAATTAACTTCAATCTCAATGCCTTCAGAAGCATCTTGATCGTTGACTTTTAATTCAGTCTGCAAACTGTCATCCGAACGGAGTGAGACAATATTGGTGTTAAACCCTACCGCGTAAATTTTTGCCGTTGCCGCTGAGCTACAGGATAGTGTTAACTGCGTTTGAGCAGTATTACCGTTTATGCTTTTATCAGAAACATAGCCGTGATAGAGATTAGTATCACCCAAAAGTGAACAACTAACAGGATATTTATGATCTCTGATACATATATTATCAGGCAGAAAGGTTGCATCATGCCAATCATTTTGAAATGTTGCCAGTCGGAAACAATTATAATCAGTGGACCATCCGTCTATCTGGAAGGTATGTTCTGTCGATAAGGGATATTTAGCTTTATACGCTTTTCCCAGTTCGCCAATGGTTGCATAGTTTTCTGCGAATAAAACATTTGGCGCATGAATGTCAGCAGGAACATTATTATTTTCGGGAAAGGACGCGATTTTACAGCCCGGCTGCTTATAACACGGATTTTTTAAAGGGCTATCTTCATCCCAGTGATCAACATAAACACGAAAGGTAGTATATTTCCCTACCCAGGAAAAATAAACATTATGGCTGATGATTGTGGCTTGTGCTGATGCAGGAGTAATTATGCAAATAAAATAAATGATGAGTTTAAAAATGCTCATTAGTGATACTCCAGTTCTACGGTTGCGCTGGCATTGATTGTACCGGGATGTAATTCGTTATTTTTAATGCTTTCACGATTAGCAGACAGGAATAAGTGATAGACCATTTTGTTGTCACCAGAATGGAAAATCCTCTCGACGCTTTTGTTTATCGGAATAAAAATACCTTTTTCTTCAACGCCAATGGCGATGCCTTTTGCGGTACTGGATGGATCAAGTGCCATCATGCCCGCTTGTTGCACATCTTCTGTTGCCTTAAAGGTGATTGAGAGTTTATCGGATGTTGAGGTATCGCAACCCTGTAAATTAAGCGTTATGGAAATACCTGCGGTACGTTGATAGCGATAAAGAAATTTATTAATGACGCTGCCAAAATCAATAACAATATCACTGCTGTTGGGGTCGAGAATGCAGGGTTCCTGCACTAATCCGCCTGTAAAAGAAAAGTCAGCAGCTGCAAAGGCGTTTATAGAACATGTTGATAGCAGAGTTATTAACATAATATGGAAGCGCATAATCATTACTCGTATTTAATAACAAGCGTTGCAAGCGCTTTAAAACGTCCGCTTTTCAAAGCGCTGCCAGCTCGCTTTATCGGAACGGCATAAAATATTGGCTGCGTAAGATCATCAAGCGTAAAGCGCTGATTGATTATAATGGGTTGATTATTTTGCATTATCCTGATACCTAAATCATCAATCCCTGTGAATAATGCGCTGGCATCAAAATTGCTGGTTATGCCCAAAAATGCCAGTTCCAGCTGTTTTCCCGGCGGGGTCCGACATACGATACTGATGGGAACACGCTGTTGATATCTCACACCATCAACATGATTTACTCCTACTGCATCACCAAAATCAACGTCTGCCGGTTTGTCATTGTTTATTACGCAATTAATACTGATCAGTGTGGCTGAAAAATTTATTTTCACAGCGTGTGAATTACAACAATAAATAAAGAGTGATAGTATGAGTATTGCAGTTTTCATTCACTGAGGCTCGACAATCAGTTGAGCACTTATTGTTAACTTACCTGGCAAGGGTATTGAACCAGATTTTTTAACAGGAACCACCTTTAGAGAAAAATCACCTGTCTGCACGTAATTGTATTTTTTGTTTATTTCGAGTGGTGTGCCATCTTTACCATTGATGAATTTTATCCCAACGTTAGTGATGTTAGTGCGTATTGCTGCTTTATCAAATGTTGCTGCGCTACCCGATACACGGAAGTAAAGATTTTCGGAATAGTTTTCATCGCACTTAATCGACAGCGTCAGCAATTCAGTGTATTTCAGACCATCTATTTCATTAATATCCACACTGTCGCCAAAGTTGACATCGATATCTTTATTATTGTCAATTTTACACGGGACGTTAATCAGCTTTCCTGAAAAGTTGACGCCTGCATTGGCATTAGACAACGTGCTATGCAACGCAAATGCAATGATCAGTGGACAGAGCATTATTTTTATAATCTGCATTCCGTGTCTCCTCAACGAACATTCAATACCATGGTGGCGGTTGCAGTAAAATTACCCGCTGTGACTTTGGCCTTGTTTTTAACCGGCACGGCAATCAATGTGTTTGATATTCGCCAATCAATGTTGTGTGCTTTATTTATTTCGATGTCTTTACCGTTTAATATTAATTTGATGCCCACATTGCTGTTGGTGGTAGAAATGACATTTTTATCAAACACCGCCGCTGTAGCTGAGATAAAAACTTCCTGCTCCCCGTTGAAAGCTCCCGGACACGTGACGGTGAATGGCACCGATTTACTGAACCGGATACCATCAATTAGTTGAATGATGATATCGCCGAAGTTAACACGACTTTCTCGATCACCATTCAAAGTACATTGGGAGCTGACGATAATCCCCGACACATTAATTGGATATCTATTCGTGCCGGGGATAATTTCTTCATGCGGCGCGATCGGCGCTGAGAAGAGCATTTTGCAGTGCAGCAGTGCGAAGAAGATGACCAGCCACTTCATGCTGTTCATGCTTATTCGCGGCTATCGGTGACACGGCACACATTGGCTTTGCAACTGAATGTCAATTTTGGCCGACCGCCGAAATCGTCGATATAGCTTAATACCGGATGCGAACCTAACTTACTGGCTTTTACGTTAATAGCGGCACTGCCTTGTGGCGGAATCATGATCGGTTTAAAATCACTTTCTTCTTTACCATCAACATGACTGGCTGCAGTAATCAGCGTGACATAATATCCGGTAGGATTTATCACCGTGTATTGATCACCGTTTTTTTTCAACGTGAGTTGATTTTGTACGGGTTTGATTGAAGCTCGTGGATCGATCATTAATTTTTCTGGACGATAAAATAGTTTGATGCGGGTCTGTAACGCAATTTGTAATACGTTTTGTTTTTCACTGCGTGGCGGAATCTCGCGCAAATTAAAGTAAAACAAAGATTCACGATCCTGAGGCAATGATTTTGCGGCAGGTAAAGATTGGATTTTAATCGCGCTTTTATGACCCGGCTCAATACGCTGAACTGGAGGGAGCGCCATAAGCGGCGACTTTATTTTTTTTCCTTGCTCATCTTCCAGCCAGCTTTGCGCCAGATACGGACGCGCTTTATTTTCATTGCTGATATTCAAACTGATTGAGCGTTCAGCGCCGTCATAAATGACGCGGGTGCGATCCAATGCAACAGCAGCCAGCGTGCTTTGTGAAAAAATCATAGCGCCAAACAGCATCGCCACGGTAGCGAGAGAAGCCTTCAGGTTCATAAAATTAATACTCACTCTATATGTCTGGGGTAATAGAGCGACAGATACTCAACAAACTTTAATGCGCAAAATTATTCTTTTTCTGTACACGGAAGCAGCAGGTTTGTTTCTCCACTCTCATCAATGGGTAATACTTTTTGGGAAGGTAATTTGGCATTGAATATTGCCGTTCCAGCGGACATCCATCAGCATTTCAGGGTTTACACCACTAAGCCAGACGCTGCCCATCTCATCAACAATGCCGGTCTCACGCCCTTTACTTAATACGCTCGCGCCAAACGGCGGATAACTGCCATCACTTAGGCGAATAACCGCCATTAGCTTTTGACCTTTAATTAATCGAAAGCGACGATAGCCAATGGCGCCTTCGGTTAAGGTTAATTGCAAAACGGGCGACTCCGCTTCAATGTCATCGTTGAGTTGGTTGATATCCAGATGTGCCTGATTACGTATATAGCTACTGACATCCGCCAGTACCGCTTTTCCGAATTTGTTGCTATGAGTGGCCGCACCAGAAGACTTAATGGGCACATCGCTAATACCTTCAGTATCCAGCATCAGACGCGTGCCTCCAGGTATTATGGTGCGATGTAATGCTGCTCCATGTGCTGTGGCCGTTAATCCTCCCTGCATGGACAGGGCTGCGGAGCGATACTGACCGGGTTTATAACTGGCACTATAGTTCGTTAGCGTGTTATCGCCGGTATGGGTGTAGTAGCCACTATAAGCGCTTCGTTGTTGGCGATCGACATTGGCGCCTAAGCGATAACTGTTGCGTTCATCCATGCGGTTATACCAACTCAGGCTATTGATTTGGCCGGCATCTGAATTTTGTGCATTGATATTCAAGCCCGATGAGGTCCCGAAAGGCACGTTCAGGCTTAAGAACACTCCGTCATCTTGTATACCTGAATTTTGTGCGCGATAGGCGGAGAGATTGAAACTGACGTTTTTAAAATTTCCCACATCGAAATAACGCGCAAACGACATATTCCAGCGGCTGGTCGCCTGACGATTCCAGTAAGTCTGATAGTTATAATTTAAAAATGCGCTGACGCCGAGTGTACGGAATTGTTTATTAAGTGAAACGGTATAGGTCTGCTTATTCGCTGCATTATTACGAATAACCAAATGCTTACGGCTCGCCTCAAGATATTGATTTAGACTAAGATAGCTCTTCTCCGTAAAGCGATAACCTGCGAAGGTAACCTGCGTGTCATAGTTTTCGAAGCGTTTAGAATAACTCAGGCTATAGGAGCCGCCAGAGCGCGTTTGGTTATTAGGCAGCTTTGCATAAGATTGGGTTGCGGTGAGTGCCAGGGCCCCAAACGATAAGAGGTCACGCCCTGCACCCAACGACGCGGCATGATATTTTCCAGAGGATAATCCACCCCCGAGCAGCGACCAACCGTTACTAATACCCCATGAGAATTCCCCTGCCATTAACCTTTCATTCTGCAGATGAAATCTATCGTCTGTCGTTTGCCCTACCGCCGCCTTAAAGCGAACCTGTCCAGGGCGACTAAGATAGGGAACAGATGCGGTTTCGACCTGAAAGGTCTGAATGCTGCCATCTTGCTCTTCAACTTTGACATCCAGCGTGCCAGTAATAGAGTCGCTCAAGTCCTGAATAATAAAAGGACCGGGAGCCACCTGGCTTTCATATAACACACGTCCAGCGTGACTAATGGTGACTTTTGCATTGGTCTTCGCCACGCCACGGACCTCCGGTGCGTATCCACGCAAATTGGGGGGTAACTGGCTATCATCACTAATAAGGCCGGCGCCAACATAGCGTGCATTTTCAAACACATCACTGGCGAGGTCATTTTGACCAATAATTAATTTTGCGCCCCAAGGTTTGATTGCCCTAAATGCCTGATATTGATTCCAGTTAAAAGTAGAGGTTTTAGTGTTATTGGCAGTGTAATGAGTACCATTCCAGAACGCACGCATACGCCAGGGACCGGCGTTGACACCTACCACGCCATTACCGCTTAATTCGCGTGATTCACTGCCTTGTGCCGGGGAGGAGTAATTAAAATTGGTGTTATAATCCGCAATAAATCCAGCAATCCCTTCGTCCCAGCGTGAAGGGGGATCCCAGTTAGCAGTTTGATATTCAATATATGCCTGAGGAACACTCATGTAGAGCGTTGATAACGCGAGATCAGGACGCAAAATGATACCCGGCATGATATCAAGCCGGGCACATTTTTCATTATTCCAGTAGGTAACTTTATCTAACCATGACTTCTTTAAACCGAAGCCTGCCATCATTTTTGGTGTTAAGCAGGCGACAGTTTCGTTTTCATCATGTTCAGACGGTAAAAAAGTAACCTCCTCGGTGGGTGATTCATTGTCATTAATTTTGATTGCCATGTCATATTGACCAGGCATCATATAACCTGCCCGGGAAAATTGACTCATATCAATGTTTTCCCGGTCGGAAATATCCATGTTGTCCAGATTAAACTCAACTTCCTCTGCTAATGCACTGCTAAAAAAAGCCAATGATAAAGCAATTACTAACGGGCGTAAGCGCCAGTTATTTTGAAAAGGAAATGAGTTCCTGGTATGGACTGACATACTACTAACACCCTGTTGAAATAAACAAGAGATGCGCAGATTACGCATGTCTCTAATTAGCGTGGAAAACGATTACTGATAATCCAGGCTAAAGTCGACGGTGCTTTGAAATACCCCCGGTGTGATGGTTGCAGAGGCACCATCACCCTGCAGATATGCAGAGAACGACAAAGTGTTGCTACCATTCTGCAGAGTCATGGTTGATGGCTGACCCAATTTAATTAGCTGGCCTGAGCCATCTGTCAGGCCAATGCTGGCACCGCTAGCGGTACCGGTCATGCCAATTAGAGTCGGTACGGCAGCAGAGGCCTGTCCGGTAAAGGTCACACTCACATCTTTACCTGCGGTGAAATCGCAATTCTCCAGTTTGATGTTGAAGGGTACCGGTGTTGATTTACCACCCGCTGCCAACTGCTTTTTCGATACCTGACCCAGATCAATGGTTTGATCCTGCGAGCCTGGGTTGATTGAACAAGGTGCATCAATAATTGAGCCCTTAATGGTGACAGTACCTGCACCCTGGCTATTGACAGCGTTAGCCAGGCTGGCGGTCATCATCAATCCCAAGCCGAGTGCGACTGACATCTTGTTAAATCTCATAATATTTACCTGTTCCTATATGGGTGTTTGAAGGCGCAAAGGAAAAGAACCGCGACAGTGATGAGCATAAAATTCGCTTTCCTTAAACGATCCATTGCATGTGCACGAATTGAAGGGCGACAGGTTTCTCGAAAAAATTAATAGGAAAAGTAAAATATTACGATCACAAGTAATATTCAGAAAAACAGGGTATTTTTCTTTTCATCCTTAGGGCATTAATAAGTTTTGTGCTAGAGATATTAAGGAGAAAATTTCAAATTAGAGACATTTCTTATACACGGAAAAGAAAATGTCTTATTTAAAATGAAATAAGGCGTTGCCTGATGATGAACATTTTTTTCATGTATAGCTTTCGCTACCTGGTACAGGGGATATTTACGAAGAGTTGATCAGGGCGAATATCTTTTGGATCCCTAACTGTTATTTTATGCATAATTTCCCGATCTTAATCTGATGCTTACCAAAGAGAATAAATTCTATGACACATAAACGTTTGCTGGATTGCTCAGCTTCCGAGCTGCTGCCGATGGATAAAGATGCGTTGATATATGCTGTGCGTGCCAGCGAAGGACGGGTGGTAGTCAGCGAAACTATCGGCATGACTTCACCCTTGCTGCATAATATTACTAACGCCGAATTGGCGGCCTCTCAGGGGGCTGATATTGTATTGATCAACATGTTCGACAGTGAAAACCCTGTTATTCATGGCATGCCCGCAAACATTGCGCCGGAACAAACTTTACATGAAATATGCCGGCTGACCGGGCGTATTATTGGGGTCAATCTTGAAGCGGTAGATCCTGATTTTGATGCCACGCATCTTGATGAATTACAAATGGTGCCAGGGCGCGCGGCAACAGCGGAAAACGCCTGCCGTTTGGTGCAAATGGGAGCCAAAATTTTGGTTCTCACGGGCAATCCTAATAACGGTGTGAGCAATCGTGCGCTGGCTAAAGCGGCGAAAATGATCCGCGAGGCGGTTGGTAACAGCGCACTCATTATCACCGGTAAGATGCATGGTGCTGGCATTGTTCAGGAGAGTGGCAGCGACATCCTCACCGAGCAAGATATTGCTGAGTTCGTGCAGCAAGGGGTTGATGTGGTGTTGGTGCCTGCACCCGGCACACTACCGGGTATGAGTCAGCAGAAAGTTGCCTCACTCATTGAATGTATTCATTCGCATGGCGCTTTAGCGATGACCGCGATCGGGACATCGCAAGAGGGGGCAGATGTGAATACCATTCGTCAAATCGCGTTAATGAGTAAGATGGCGGGCGCAGATCTTCATCATATTGGTGACACCGGTTACATCGGGATGGCATTGCCTGAAAATATCATGGCTTACAGCATTGCCATTCGCGGTATCCGACATACTTACACGCGCATGGCACGCTCAATAAATCGTTAACCCACATTAATCGTCAAGCCCGTAGGATGACGGACTTGACGTTATTAATGGTGTGCGTGATTACTCTATGTTCTGAATCTGTTCACGCATCTGTTCAATCAACACTTTCAGCTCAATCGCTGATGTCGTGATCTCGGCATTAATTGATTTCGAAGCCAGCGTGTTCGACTCGCGGTTGAACTCTTGCATCATAAAGTCGAGGCGGCGGCCAACGGCTTCTTTCTTTTTCAGGATGTTGTAGGTTTCTTTAACGTGCGCATCCAGGCGATCCAGCTCTTCCGACACATCGGTGCGCTGCGCCATCATCACCAGCTCTTGCTCCAGGCGATTATTTTCCAGCTGCACTTCGGCTTCTTCCAGCTTGGTGACCAGACGCTCGCGCTGCCATTTAATCACATCTGGCATCTGCGCGCGCACTTTGCTGACTTCGTGCGATACGCCTTCCAGACGCTGTTCAATCATCGCTTTCAGCGCGGTGCCTTCGCTTTCACGCGCTTCGATAAAGTCATCTAACGCGCCATCCAGCGCCACCAGCAGTTCGGCGTTGATGGCATCGAGATCCTGCTCTTGCGCGGACATCACGCCCGGCCAGCGCAGAATATCCAGCGGATTGATCGCGCCTTCATCACTCTGCATCTTCACCCAGTTGGCGGCCTGCACCAGCTGTTTGGCCAGTGATTCATTCAGCTGCAGTTCGCCTTGTGCGCTGGCATCGGCATCATAACGCAGGTTGCATTCGATTTTACCGCGCGTCAGGCGATTACGGATGCGCTCGCGGATGACCGGCTCCAGGCCACGAAATTGCTCCGGCAGACGGATATAGGTTTCCAGATAGCGCTGGTTAACCGAACGAATTTCCCAGGCGGCGCTGCCCCAGTGGCCTTTGGCTTCGCGGCGGGCGTAAGCGGTCATACTGCGGATCATAATCGTCTTCTCTTTTTCAGAAATGTTGGGTGAAGTATAGCGAGGCAGCCTCGACGCTAACAGGCATAAGCGCACTTAAGCGTGAATAACAAAAAATTACCTCTTTTACCGACAGACACTTATGCTTAGCGCTGGTTCGCTTAAAAGGATGAAGTGATGTTCCGCTCTCTGGCTCTTCCTGCTTTATTAACCTTACTGCTCGCTGGCTGTCAGGCTCCGTCGACGAAAACGCATCAGATCCCGCCCAACACCGCGCCGGTTGCGGTATGCGGTTCTGGTGACGTGATGATGCAAACAACGTTGTGGTTTGGCATGAACAAACCGAAAGGTGGCATCGTCAGCAGCAGCGAATGGCAGCAGTTTGTCGATAACGATGTGACGCCGCGTTTCAAAGACGGTTTATCGGTATATGACGCCAAAGGTCAGTGGCTGGGCGAGAACGGTAAGCTGGCGCGGGAAAACAGCAAAGCATTGATGCTGATTCACACTCCGGATGTGGCGAGTTCTGACAGCATCAACAAACTTCGTGATGTGTATAAACAGCGCTTCGAGCAGGAATCGGTGATGCGGGTTGATTCACTGGTGTGCGTGGCGTTTTAAAAAATGGCGGCCATGCAGCCGCCATGCGTTATCAGATAAACAGCCCGGCGAACGCGGCCGACAGCAAGCTCACCAGCGTGGAGCCATACACCAGCTTCCAGCCAAAGCGGGAAACCACATTGCCCTGTTTCTCGTTCAGGCCTTTAATCGCACCGGCAACGATGCCGATTGAGGCGAAGTTAGCGAACGACACCAGGAACACTGACAGAATCCCCAGTCCGCGTGGCGTCATTTCAGCCGCCACTTTCTTCAGCTCGATCATCGCAACAAATTCATTCGCTACCAGTTTGGTGGCCATAATACTCGCCGCCTGCAAAGCATCGGCGGAGGGAATGCCAACCAGCCATGCAAACGGATAGAAAACGTAGCCAAGCAGCTGCTGGAAGCTGTAACCAAATACTGCCGCAAACAGCGCATTGATCGCCGCAATCAGCGCGATAAAGCCAATCAGCATCGCCATGATGATCATCGCCACTTTAAAGCCGGCGAGAATGTATTCGCCCAGCATCTCAAAGAAGCTCTGATCTTCATGCAGCTTATCCAGCGCAATCTGCTCTTCGTTTTCCGGGCGGGTGGGATTGATGATCGACAAGATAATAAAGGTGCTGAACATATTAAGCAGCAGCGCCGCAACCACATATTTGGCATCAATCATCGACATATACGCGCCAACAATCGACAGCGAAACCGTCGACATCGCCGTCGCCGCCATGGTGTACATGCGTGGCGCGGAAATATCGGCGAGAATGCCTTTATAGGCAATGAAGTTTTCAGACTGGCCGAGAATCAAGGTGCTGACGGCGTTAAACGACTCCAGCTTGCCCATGCCATTCACTTTTGACAACAGAGTGCCTACGGCGCGAATCAGCAGCGGCAGAATGCGCCAGTGCTGCAAAATGCCGATCAGTGCGGAAATAAACACAATCGGGCAGAGCACGCCGAGGAAAATAAAGGCTAATCCCTGATCTGCCATATTGCCGAAGACAAAGTTGGTTCCTTGCGCGGCGTAGGTTAATAAGGTTTCAAAGAAGCCGCCCACCGCAGTGACTACCAATTGGCCGCCGGCCGAGTGCAGGAAGAACCAGCCCAGCGCGGCTTCGACAATCAGCAGCTGAATAATAAAGCGAGGACGAATGCGTTTGCGGTCGTGGCTGACCAACAGCGCAAGGGCAAAAATCACCACCAGCGCCAGCAGGAAATGGAGTATCGCGATCATCATTTATCTTTTTAAGGGAGGAAACGCGCATTTAGCCACAGCCACCACAGAATTTCATCCAGGATTGTGGCGATCGCGGGCGGGACAGCCGCAGCTGAAGTCCGTATAATGCGCAGCCAAACCTAAGCAAGCCGGAGAGAAACCATGCGTCCAGCAGGCCGTAGTGCATCTGAAACACGTCCCGTCACACTCACTCGTCACTACACCAAACATGCAGAAGGCTCTGTGCTTGTTGAATTCGGCGAAACCAAAGTGCTGTGCACCGCAACCGTCGAAGAGAGCGTGCCGCGTTTCCTCAAAGGCAAAGGTCAAGGCTGGATCACCGCGGAATACGGCATGCTGCCGCGTTCGACCCACAGCCGCATGGCGCGTGAAGCCGCCAAAGGCAAACAGGGCGGACGTACGCTGGAGATTCAACGTCTGATCGCCCGTTCACTGCGCGCAGCAGTGGATTTGCAAGCGCTAGGTGAATTCACCATCACGCTGGATTGCGACGTGATTCAGGCCGATGGCGGTACGCGTACTGCATCCATTACCGGTGCCTGCGTGGCGCTGGCCGATGCGCTGAATGCGCTGGTTGCGGCTGGCAAGCTGAAAGCCAGCCCGCTGAAAGGTATGGTGGCGGCGATTTCTGTGGGTATCGTCGGCGGTGAAGCGCTGTGCGATCTGGAGTATGTGGAAGATTCCGCCGCAGAAACTGACATGAACGTGGTGATGACCGAAGACGGCCGCATGATTGAAGTGCAGGGCACCGCAGAAGGTGAGCCCTTCAGCCACGACGAGTTACTGCAGCTGCTGGCGCTGGCGCGAGGCGGCATTGAGCAGTTGATTCAGGCGCAGAAAGCGGCGCTAACTAATTGATGTAACAGGCGACCATAGAGTCGCCTTTTCTTTATTTGAGGAGTGAGAAATGAAAGCCTGGCAGCGTCAGTTTATTGAATTCGCCCTGAACAAAGGGGTGCTGAAGTTTGGTGAGTTCACCCTGAAATCGGGACGTAAAAGCCCCTATTTCTTCAATGCCGGTCTGTTTAATACCGGTCGCGATTTGGCGCTGTTAGGCCGTTTCTACGCGCAAGCGCTCGTTGATGGCGGCGTTGATTTCGATCTACTGTTTGGCCCGGCGTACAAAGGCATCCCAATTGCCACCACTACCGCGGTGGCGCTGGCCGATCATCATGAACGTGACGTGCCTTACTGCTTCAACCGCAAAGAAGCCAAAGATCACGGCGAAGGCGGTTTGCTGGTGGGCAGCCCGCTGCAAGGCAAAGTGATGCTGGTGGATGATGTGATCACCGCCGGTACCGCGATTCGTGAATCAATGGATATCATCAGTGCGCATAACGCGACATTGGCGGGCGTGTTGATTTCGCTGGATCGTCAGGAACGCGGTCGCAGCGATATTTCGGCGATTCAGGAAGTGGAACGTGACTATAAGTGCAAAGTCACGGCGATTATTACCTTGGCTGAGCTGATTGATTACCTGGAAGAGAAGCCGGAGATGGCTGACCATCTGGCGAAAGTGCGCGCGTATCGTAAAGAGTACGGGATTTAATTATTCGGTAATGAGGTCGGCATTTATGCCGACCTGGTCTTTTAAACCAACTGCGCCGCCATCAGCGGCCAGCGGCTATCGAAATCCACGGTCGGACGAAACCGAAACTCCGAGCGCACATAGCGCGACAACAGCCCTTCACAAAACGCCAGTAACTGGCTCGCCAGCAGCGTTTCGTCGTTCTGGAAACCTTCACCATCACGCATTTTCTTCTCGCGCATCACCTGACGCAGCTGCACTTCAATACGCTCAAACAGCTGATTAATACGCCCTTGCAGGCGATCCTGTTCAAACATCAGCGCGTGGCCGGTCAAAATACGCGTCAGCCCCGGATTACGCTCACCAAATCCCAGAATCAGCTGCACGATTAAACGCAGGCGCGTCAGCGTCTCTTTTTCATCTTTCAGGATCAGATTGATGCGGGTAATCAGACTGTCTTCAATAAACTCGATCAGGCTGTCAAACATGCGCGTTTTGCTGGGAAAGTGGCGATAAAGCGCCGCTTCCGACACGCCGACATTAGCGGCCAGCTTCGCGGTGGTGATGCGCTGACTGCCATCGCCCGACTCCAGCATTTGCGCCAGCGCCTGCAAAATCTCTTCGCGACGATTCCGTTTCGCGACTTTTTTTTCTGCCATGACCTTCAACACCCCTGAAATTCACCAAAAACAGGCAATACTGCCTCATCTGCCACAGACATAGCGGCCTGTGGCGACAAGAAATAAAAAGATGGCTAAGCGAAAAGTGTCGCGTATTACTGGCGGCCTGAGTGACCGAAGCCGCCTGCGCCGCGGTCGCTGGTGTCAAAATCTTCCACCAGGTTAAATTCGGCCTGCACGACCGGCACGAAGACCAGCTGTGCTAAACGGTCGCCTGGCTGCAGCGTGAAGCTGTCCTGACCGCGGTTCCACACGGAAACCATCAGTTGGCCCTGATAATCGGAGTCGATTAAACCGACCAGATTACCCAGCACGATGCCATGTTTATGGCCAAGACCGGAGCGCGGCAGAATCACGGCGGCAAGAGCAGGATCGGCAATGTGAATCGCCAAACCGGTGGGAACCAGCGTGGTCATGCCTGGTGTGATTTCAAGCGCATCATCCAGGCAGGCGCGTAAATCGAGGCCTGCGGAACCAGAGGTTGCATAAGTCGGCAGCGGGAATTCGTTGCCCACGCGTGCATCAAGAATTTTAACGTCGATTTTTTTCATCATAACGGCTGACAATCTCGTCTAGTAATTGTTGGCCAAGGAGCGTCTTATCACTGAGCGGTAAGACTTTTTCTCCTTCCTGCCAAAAAAGGTGAAGAGCATTGGTGTCGCTATTGAAGCCCTGACCCGCCTGCGCCACGTCGTTCGCACAAATCAGATCCAGGTTTTTTCGCACCCGTTTTTGCCGCGCGTATTCTTCCACATTCTGGGTTTCGGCAGCAAATCCCACAACATAAGGGCGATTTTCCTGCAGCGCCGCGACGCCTGCGACAATATCGGGGTTCTTCACCAACTGCAGCGTGACGCTGTCGTCGCCACCCTGTTTTTTGATTTTCTCTGCGGCAATGTTAGCCGCCCGGTAGTCTGCCACGGCTGCGCTGGCAATGAAAATATGTTGTTGCTGGATTTGCGCCATCACCGCCGCTTCCATCTCCAGCGCGCTGTCAACGTCCACGCGTTGTACGCCAGCTGGCGTTGGCAGCGCCACCGGGCCGGTAACCAATGTCACCTTCGCACCGCGTTTGGCCGCAGCCGCAGCAATCGCAAATCCCATCTTGCCCGAGCTGTGATTGCTGATATACCGCACCGGGTCCAGCGCTTCGCGGGTTGGACCGGCGGTGATCATAATGCTGAGATGTTGCAGATCGTTGACGGGCGCAGCCCACTCCAGCGCGTGCGCCACAATCGCCAGCGGATCGAGCATGCGGCCGGGACCCACATCGCCGCACGCCTGGCTGCCGCTGTCGGGGCCCCAGATCAGCATGCCGCGCTGCTGCAGACGCTGCAGGTTCTCTTGCGTGATCGCCGCGCGGTACATCTGTTGATTCATGGCCGGGACGATGGCAACCGGCGCTGCGCTTGCCAGGCACGCGGTGGTGACCAAATCATTCGCCATGCCGGCAGTGACGCGGGCAATCAGATCGGCGGTAGCCGGTGCCAGCACAATTAAATCTGCCCATTTTGCCAGTTCAATATGGCCCATCGCCGCTTCGGCTGCCGGGTCGAGCAAATCATCAAATACCGGATAACCGGAAACCGCCTGCAGGCTCAGCGGAGTAATAAAGGCCTTGGCCGCTTCGGTCATCATTACGCGCACATCAGCACCGCGATCGCGCAGCCGACGCACCAGCTCCGGCGCTTTGTATGCAGCAATGCCGCCGCTCACGCCCAGCAGAATTTTCTTTCCAGCTAATCCCGTCATGTTGTTCGCCTCAAAGCAAATTGCCGCGTCAGGGGCGGCAGATGCAGGCAACTTTATCACAAAATCCACAGTGCGCCTTTTCACTGCCTGCGGCCTTTGCGAGCTGGCTCTGAAATCGTTCAGCACGTGCTGGCGCTGACGGTGGCTGACGCGCAGAATCGCCGCATCGCAGGGAGGAGATGGTCATGACGGAACTGGCACCACGGGAAAAACTTATGTTAATGGGCGCTGAAGTGTTGAGTGATGCTGAGCTGCTGGCGATTTTTTTGCGTACCGGCATCAGCGGCACCAGCGTGCTGCTGTTGGCGCATCAGATGTTGAACGAGTTTGGTTCGCTCTATCGCATTATGACGGCCAGCAAAGAGGAACTCGGGCAGATTAAAGGCGTGGGCAGCGCCAAAATGACGCAGCTGTATGCCATCGCCGAGCTGGGAAGGCGATTTTTTGCCAGCCAGCTGGCGCGGGAAAACGTGATGGAGAATCCGCAGGTGACGCGCCATTACCTGCAAAGCGTGCTGGCGCATCAGGAGCGCGAAGTTTTTATGGCGCTGTTCCTCGATAATCAGCACCGCGTGTTGCAGGCGCAGAAGATGTTTTCCGGCTCGATTGCCAGCGTGGAGGTTCACCCGCGCGAAATCGTGCGCGAAGCGCTGAAACTTAACGCGGCGGCGGTGATTCTGGCGCACAATCATCCGTCGGGGATCGCTGAACCCAGTCGCGCCGACCGCGATATTACCGGAAAAGTCGGGCAAGCGTGCGCGCTGCTCAATATCCGTTTACTTGATCATTTGGTGATCGGTCACGGCGAGTTTACCTCTTTCGCCGAGCGCGGTTGGTTGTAATTCATCTATTCAACTGAACAGAAATAGGGCATTTTTGCGCGATCCAGAGGGATCTTTATCTGTTCGGGACTTGAGCACTCGGGCTGAGCGGCGTATACTACGCCACCTTTGAGAATCTCGGGTTTGGCGTTTGGGCCAGCTTAGCGGGTTCACATGGAACTCGCCTGGGCGGGCTAAGGCCTGACGAGGCGGCCAAAACCTAGTTTTTAAAGCTCGAGCTGATTTGATTTTTGGAGAATAGAAATGTCACGAGTCTGCCAGGTAACTGGAAAGCGTCCGGTAACGGGTAACAACCGTTCCCACGCAATGAACGCGACGAAACGCCGTTTCCTGCCGAACCTGCACTCTCACCGTTTCTGGGTTGAGAGCGAAAAGCGCTTCGTTACTCTGCGTGTATCTGCTAAAGGTATGCGTGTTATTGATAAAAAGGGCATCGATACGGTTCTGACCGAAATCCGCGCCCGTGGTGAGAAGTACTAAGGAACTGAATCATGGCTAAAGGTATTCGTGAGAAGATCAAGCTGGTTTCCTCTGCTGGTACAGGTCACTTCTATACCACCACGAAGAACAAACGTACTAAACCAGAGAAATTAGAACTGAAAAAGTTCGATCCGGTTGTACGTCAGCACGTGATCTACAAAGAAGCTAAAATTAAGTAATTTTAGTGTTCTGTGAAAAACCCGGCTTCGGCCGGGTTTTTTGTTTCTGCGATTCGTTGAGGAGATGAGATGCCTGAATTACCTGAGGTAGAAACCAGTCGTCGCGGTATCGAACCCCACATGGTGGGTGCCACGATTCTGCATGCGGTGGTGCGCAATCCACGTTTGCGCTGGCCGGTCTCGCATGAAATCCACGCGCTGAGCGATCAACCCGTATTGAGCGTGCAGCGTCGCGCTAAATATCTGCTGCTCGAACTGCCGCATGGCTGGATCATCATTCACCTCGGCATGTCCGGCAGTCTGCGCGTGCTACCCGGCGAACAACCGGCCGCCAAACATGACCATGTCGATTTGGTGATGAGCAACGGCAAAGTGTTGCGCTACACCGATCCACGTCGCTTTGGCGCCTGGCTGTGGAGCAATGACCTCGCAGGCAGCAGCGTGCTGGCCTATCTCGGTCCGGAACCGCTCAGCAGCGAATTTGATGGTGCCTATCTGTTTGAAAAGTCACGCGGCAAACGCACCGTGATTAAACAGTGGCTGATGGATAACAAAGTGGTGGTGGGCGTCGGGAACATCTACGCCAGCGAATCGCTGTTTACTGCCGGGATCTTGCCCGATCGTTCGGCAATGAGTTTGAGTCAGGAAGAGGCCGAGCTGCTGGTTAACACCATCAAAGCGGTGTTGTTACGCTCGATTGAGCAGGGCGGCACCACACTGCGAGATTTCCTGCAAACGGACGGTAAACCCGGCTACTTCGCGCAGCAGTTGCAGGTTTATGGCCGCGCCGGCGAACCTTGCCGTGCCTGCGGTACGCCGATTGTCAGCGGCAAACATGGTCAGCGCAGCACCTTCTGGTGTCCACGCTGCCAGCACTGAGTTAAGGCTGCGCCAGTCGCGCCAGTAACGCCTTGTGCACAACGGCAGGCAGAAATGCCTGCACGTCACCGGCATGGCGCGCGACTTCTTTGACCAGCGAAGAAGAGACGAACGAGAAACCTTCTGACGGCATCAGAAACACGCTCTCCAGCGTGGGCAACAGATGACGATTCATCTGCGCCAGCTGCAGCTCATATTCGAAATCCGATACCGCACGCAATCCACGCACCAGCACATTGGCATTCTGCGCCTGGGCAAAGTTCGCCATCAGGTCGCTAAACCCGATTACTTCGACATTCGGCAGATGTGCCGTCACCTGACGCGCCATATCCACGCGCTCATCGAGACTAAACAGCGGCTTTTTACTCGGGCTGGCGGCAATCGCCACGACGATGTGGTCAAACATCTTCGCTGCACGCGTCACAATATCCAGATGACCCAACGTGAAGGGATCAAAGGTGCCGGGATAAATCGCTTTCGTACTCATACGCGACCTTGTGTTGAGGTGTGATGCAGCGCCCAGAGCGCCGAGTATTTGTTGAAAGTGTACTGCGCATTAACCACCGCCAGAATCCAGCCCTGCTTGCCATCGAGAAAACCGGCGCGCAGCAGCAGCGTTTTAACAAATGCGCCGAGCGTGTGGCTAAAGATCGAGAACAAGCCGCAGCGTTTGCCGCGCTGGAAACGCTCATTTGCCCAGGCTTCGGCATAGTTCATCTGCTTACGCTGAAACGCCATCAGGTCACGACAGGTGAGATGTTGCAGATCGCCCGCCAGCTTCACCACCGGCGCACCCTGCGTCTCCAGTGATTCATGCACCAGATTGTCGTTGTAATTGAACTTGCGCGGATAGAGGCGCATAACGCGATCGGGATACCAGCCGCTGTGGCGCATAAAGCGGCCAAGAAACAGGTTGCTGCGACCGAGGCTGTAAACGTTGTCCGAGGCGGGCTGTGCGAGAACCTGCTCGATAGCGCGACGCAATTCGGGTGTAACGCGCTCGTCGGCATCGATCATTAAAATCATCTCGCCTTGCGCATGGGCCTGCGCGCGCTGGCGCTGCTTGCCAAACCCCTGCCAGCCTTCAGCCTGGAAAACCTGCGCGCCCTGTTCGCGAGCAACCTGCATCGTGTTGTCGCTGCTGCCGGAATCGAGCACCACAATCTCATCTGCCCAACTGACAGAAGCCAGTGCCTCCGGCAGCAGTTCAGCTTCGTTTTTGGCGATCATCACCACGGAGAGACGTTGGCGTTGCGACATGAATTAGTGAGCTCGCGGCGGTAAGTGAGGTTCGAGTAACTGTAGCAGACGCTGTAATGCGCCCTGATTTTGATGCAGCACTTCCACAGCATGACGGCCGTAATAGCGGCGATAATCGTCATCCTGCAGCAGGTTAGCGACTTCTTTCTGCAGCGATACCACGTCAGTAACGGTAATCAGCCCTTCGGCCTGCTGCAGCTTGGCGCAGATATCTTTGAAGTTCCAGATGTGCGGGCCCATCAGCACCGGAATGGCATGCGCTGCCGGCTCCAGCGGATTGTGGCCGCCGCGCTCAACCAGGCTGCCGCCAACAAAGGCGAGGTCGGCGATGCCGTACAGCATCATCAGTTCGCCCATGGTGTCGCCAATGACCACCTGCGTGGAGCTTGATGGAATTTCGCCGCTGCTACGCAGGATAAAGCTGAAGCCGCGTTTTTGCGTCAGGTCGCAGGCATCTTTGAAACGTTCCGGATGGCGCGGCACCAAAATCAGCAGCAGATCGGGGAACTGCTGCAGCAGACGACGATGGGCATCGAGCACAATTGCCTCTTCGCCTTCGTGGGTGCTGGTGGCGATCCACACCGGACGACGCGACGCCCACTGACGACGCAGCGTGACCGCTTTTGCCGCCAGCTCTGGCGTTACGGAGATATCAAACTTGAGGCTGCCGGTAACGGTCAGATGCGAACGTTTCAGGCCAAGGCTGAGGAAACGGTCGCCATCTTCGGCGTTTTGCGCGGCAATCAGCGTGATGCGCTGCAGCAGGTCGCGCATAAAGCCGCCGAGCTTTTTGTAGCCTTTGGCCGAGCGCTCAGACAGGCGCGCGTTGGCAATCACCAGCGGAATCTTGCGCTGATGCAGAATACGGATAATGTTGGGCCACAGCTCGGTTTCCATGATGATCACCAGTCGCGGATCGACGGTATCGAGGAAACGGTTAATCGAACCTGGCAGATCGTAGGGCAGGTAAACGTGGTGTACATCTTTGCCAAACGCGGACTGCGCACGCTCGGAGCCGGTTGGCGTCATGGTGGTGACGGTAATCGGCAGCGTTGGATAGCGGTGGCGCAACGCGCGCACCAGCGGCACTGCCGCCAGCGTCTCGCCGACGGAAACCGAGTGCAGCACAATGCCATGTGGCAGCACTTTTCCGCTGCAATAGCCGTAGCGTTCTGCCCAGCGTTTACGATAGGCCGGTGCTTTTCGACCGCGCAGCCACAGGCGCAACCAGATTAGTGGCTGAATCAGGTAGAGCAAGGCTGTGTATAGAGTCGTCATAGTTACCGTTACGACAGAATCGCGTCAAAAAACAGATGAAAGGCGGCATGTTATCAGAAATTAACCGCCTGCTCATACCACTTCGTCAGCTGGTCTGCAGCACTTGCTGATACAGTGAGGTCAGCGCTTGCGCCAGCCGCTGCGGACCATAAGGTTCAATTCTGCGACGTGCGGCTTCGCCCATGGCAGAATTGTGCGTAAGCGCCGGTGTTGCCAGTACGGCTTCGTTTAACGCGTTGATATCTAATGCATCGCAGACAAAACCTTCCTGACCCGCAGTGATAAACTCTGCGCCGCCGCAGCCGGTGCTGGTGATCACCGCCAGGCCGCAAGCCATTGCTTCCAGCACCACATTTGGGAAGGGATCATAAAGCGTGGGCAGCAGCAGCGCATCGGCTGCATGGTAGAACGGTTGCACATCCTGCTGCACGCCGACGAAGCGTAAGCGATCAAGGCAATTGAGCTGGTTTGCCAGCTGCTGATAGCGCGACAGCTGCTTATCCTGGCCGACCACCACCAGATAGCGATCGCTTTTCGCCACCGCTTCAATCGCCGCTTTTAAGCCTTTGCGCTCAAAGCCCGAACCCACGTAAATCATCACCGTGGCATCTTGCGGCAGTTTGAGCTGCTGACGTGCCGCATGACGCAGCGCTTCGCTAGCTGGCTGGAAGCGTTGGCTATCAATCGCGTTGTGAATCACATGGATCTTGCTGGCATCAAGAGAAAAGTGACGCAAAATATCCTGCTTTACCATCTCTGAATTACAGATCACCGCTTTCAACGATGGCGCGTTGAACATGTCGGCTTCTGCCTGTAACACATAACGATGATAAGGACTGAGGCGGGCGCTTAAGCGCTGCCACGGCGAGACGATGCGCGCGCGCTGCTCCAGCCAGACGCGATGCACGCCATCACCGGCACGAAAGATATCGCAACCAGCGATACGTTCGTGGCTTTGCACAATATCGAACTTTTCGCGTTCCCAGCATTCACGCGCGGCACGCGCAAAACCGCGCTCGCGCGAGATGCGACCGAACTTCGCTGGATTGCAGATGTGCAGATGCCAGGCCGGATTCGGCGTGCCCTGCCAGCTGCGAGTGATGATATTGAGATCGAGCTGCTCACCGTCCAGCGCTTCCAGCGCACGCGAGATAAAGCGTTCGGCGCCGCCGTCTGGGCGGTATTTCTGCCGGACAATCGCCAGGCGTAACTTACTCATGCAAAAAACTCCGGGCGGCAGCCAACACATCCTCAACGGGAATGGCAGAAAGATAGCGCTGTTGCGTGTTGGTATCGATGTCGTCTGGCGAGGGTAGCGGGCCATAATCACCGGCCCAAATCACGCGATTGTGATCGCCCCACGGACGCCAGTGTTGCAGCTTGGTGGGTCCAAACAGCGCAAGACACGGCGTTTCCAGCGCGGCGGCCATGTGCATCGGCGCAGAATCTACGCCGATAAACAGCTGTGCCGCATCAATCAGCGCCGCCAGCTGCGGCAAGGATAATTCTCCCGCCAGCGACACCACGTTGTGGCTGCGACACAGCGATTGAATATTGGCGATCATTGCCATTTCTTTCTGGTCCGGCGCCGCCGTCAGTACCACGGTGCGGCCTTCGGCAGCGAGCGCATCAATTAGCTGTGCGACTTTTTCATCTTCCCAGCATTTGAACAGCCAGCGTGAAGTGGGTTGCAGCACAACAAACGGCATTTTCACCGCATGATGAGCCAGTACATCCTGCACTTTTTGTTGATCGGCTGTGCTGAAATGCATCGAGGCTTTTGCGCCGGCGCCGCCGATGCCCAGCGGCTTCAGCGCGGCCATATTCTGTTCAACCGTATGCAGCTGATGATGATCTTCCGTGCTGACCAGATGGTTGTGCATCCAGCGCCATAAGGCGTTATCACGTTTGCGGAAGGCAAAACCGATACGCACCGGCGCGCCAGAGAATCCGGTAATGATGGCGCTGCGCCACTGATCGGCGAGGTTAATCACCAGGTCATAATGGCACGCGCGCACCGCGGAAAGCAGGGCCATTTCATGCCGGAATTTCTGCCAGCCGCCTTCCTTCTTCCAGTTGCGATCAATGATGTGCAACTGGCGAATGGCCGGGTGCGCTTCCAGCATTGGACAGGTTTCTTTGTAGAGCAGAACGTCGATGTCCGCCTGAGGATAGCGTTGGCGCAGCGCGTTTATCGCGGGCGTGGTCAGCAGCATGTCGCCGTGATGACGCAGCTTGATCAGCAGAATATTTTTCGGTGCAAATTGGTCTGGAATCGGGCTTGCCATACTCAAATGATCTCAGAATTCAGTCAGCTGATTGTAAGGCAAACCCCAAAGGCGTGAAAGCCGGACGCGGCGCTTATTTCTTGCGCCAGCGGTAAATCCGGCTTAGCCACAGCAGCAGTTGATACCATTGCTTTATACCGCGCGCGTTACGCAGCATGCGCCTGTGAGTTTGCGTAGCGAACAGATCGGCAATCATCGCCTGACGTGCGCGCTCTTCGGGTTCGCGTCGGATACAGTGGCAGACGCTGAGCGCCTCATGCGTAATCTGGTAGTGAAATGCCGGGTAGATTTTTACCTTATGACGGTAGCGTGCATTGAGCTCTTCCAGCAACTGCGCGATTCTCAGGTAGTGACGCTGATATTCCACATTACGCTGGCCGGTGCGCTTACGGTTGCTGATGGAAGCATCATGCATGTAGTAGCAGTACAACACTTTATCGGTGTAACGCACACGTTGCGCGTTGAGCATGAACTCGGTGGTCCATGGAATGTCCTGATGATGCAGGCCGGGTTCAAAGTAGAGTTTGAGCTGTTCGATCAACTCTCGGCGGTAAATGCCCAGCCAAACCACATGCATGTAGCGATGCGTTTGCAGCGCCTTATTGAGCCACTCAGGGCCGCTCAGTACCTCGGTGCTGGTGAGGCGATCGAGCGGAATCAGCGGTTTTACTTGCTGGCTGGCTTTGAAAAACCATTCCGCGTTGCACTGTGCGGCATCCAGATTGTCGCGCTCCGCCATCTCAACCAGCGTTTGATACATCGCGGCATCCATGGTGTCGTCAGCATCCGGAAACGAAACGTACTTACCGCGCGCCACCGCTAAGCCCGCATTACGCGCGCGCGATACGCCGCCATTGGTCTGATGGATAACACGAACATGGGGATGCTGCTGCGCATAAGCATCAGCACGCTCCCCCGAACCGTCAGTGGAACCATCATCGACAATGATAATTTCCAGTGAGGTGAGAGTTTGAGCCAGCAGCGAATTCATAAACGTCTCAAACATCACGCCAGCGTTGAACAGGGGCGTGATGACCGAGAGCAAAGGGATAGTTTGCGACATTGTTCATCTAATAATTTACAAATTTATTACATCAATTATTAGTAGGGAATTCAGAACTTTTTGCACATTAATGGTCAAAAGCCTTTTGTTCCCTGGTTTTCCGCATTTTTTTTGAGTTTGTCTTGGTGGATAAGCGAGACAACGCTCCTCAATCTGGGCATCAGCATGAAAAATATTCTCGTGATTAGGCGCGATAACATTGGCGACATGGTGTGTACCACCCCGCTACTGGAAGGGTTAAAACGGGCCTTTCCCGAGGCAAAACTGACCTTGTTGGTAAACAAAGTTGCTGAGGATGTGGTGAGCCATAATCCCCATGTTGATCGCCTGTATGTTTACAAGAAAGCCAAGCACCGCGCTAAAAACGAAACCACGCTGGGTGTCTATTGGCAGCGAATAAAGGTCATGCTGGCGCTGCGTAAAACGCGCTTTGATGCGACCATTCTGGCGAATCCTGTGCCGTGTAAATACAGTCTGCGATTGGCGAAAATGGCCGGTGCAGGGAATGTGATTGGCGCGGCTCAGAATGACGCACAGCTTGATCATCCGTTCCAGAAAAGTGATTTCCACGGCGAGCATCAGGTTGAACACACTTACTCTTATCTCTCTGCGCTAACCAGCACGCCGCCTGCTATACCCGCTGTGAATCTCTATCTCTCCACCAGTGAACGTGAAGCAGCTGGCAAACGCATCAGCGCTCTGTTCCCCTCATTGGGCAAGGTTTACGGCGTGCACATCAGTAGTCGCAGCCCAAAGCGCCGCTGGCCGGTGGAATCCTATGCGGCCTTTATCAATAAGCTGCTGGAAGATGAGCAGGCGCGCGTGCTGGTATTCTGGTCGCCGCAGGGAACGCTCGATCTCAATGATAAAGGCGATGCAGCACGCACCGATGAGCTGATGCAGTTGGTCAATTCGCCGCGGGTGGCGCGCTATCCCACCGCATCTGTGCGCGAACTGGTGGCGGGTTTTGATCGCTGTGAGCAGATTCTGTGTAGCGATGGCGGGCAGATGCATCTTGCCGCCGGGCTGCACAAAAAGCAGGTGGTGTTTTTTGGTGATACCAATGCCAGCCAGTGGCATCCGTGGTCAGGGGAATACCGGATCATGCAGACCGCTTCGGGCGAATGTCAGGATGTCTCGCCAGAAGCAGTATGGGAAGCATGGCAGCAACTCAGCGTTAAGCCTGTTGCAATTTGAAGTTGTCGTGATACTCCGACAGTGTTTGTCCGACGAAGCGGGGGGCTAACCAGCTAAACAACGCTTCTAAATCTTCGTACAGTCGCTCGATATCCTGTTGGTTTTTGAACGTTGGACTGCCGTCAGGCATAAATTCTGAGCTGTGCAGCATAAACTCGGCGTAATCCTGGCCTTCGGCCAGCGACATTTCAACCACGCGTTTCATGTCAGCCAGATTCCCGCCTGATGGACGTAACCAATAAACGGCAGGACTCTTTTGTTTGCCGCGTAAGCGGTACAGACCCTGTTTGACCGTATTCATCAGCGGTGAATACTTGTATTGAATACTCATGGGGATTTCGAGCAGCGAGGAGTGACCGCTGCGTGAGATGTCGTCAGGATCGATAAAATAAGGTTTATGCGGGAAGTGAGTGTAGTTCGTGCCGCCTTTCCCCTGCGGCGCACCACGGGTGTAGGCCCAGTTAACGCGCGGTGTGACGGAGCAGTCAACCTTATAGCCCAGTTCAGTTAAGATCGCCGCATAGCGCTCATCAAAAGCCCAGCGTCCGGCACGATGGCTGAGCATTTTTGTCTGGAACTTCTCCTCCAGCAGATCAGTCATATAGGCAACTTTATCCCGCAGTACTGCATCGGGATATTCAATCAGAAAAGGTTGCCAGCGCCAGTCATCATCGGTGAGTGGCGCTTCCGGTGGGCTGTTCCAGGCGTGAAGATGCATGCCAATTTCGCCCTGCTTGCGTGCAATCACATCTTTGCCGAATTCGACAAAAGCAGGATCCGTTGCCATTTCATAGTTGGTTAGCCAGGTAGGTTTAAAACCATAGCGCTCACATAAAGCCTGAAAGCGTGGCAAATAGCCGGTATTTTCAGTGGTGATGGAGCGATGATTGCGCCAAAGGTTGTCGCCTTCGGTGTCTATGGTAATAAGGAAAGCATGCCGGGTCATGTTTGCCGCCTGAGGCCAATAAAATCGCAATGTTACGCTGTGCTTTTCAGTGACGCAAAACTAATTGCTGCAGATGCTTAGAGCGAAAATAGCGCCGTGAAAAATCGGATTTGCTAGCAGACTGCGTTAAGATTCACGCGGCAATATTTAGTCAAACAGAGTTTTAAAATCAGACAGGTGGAGCATTTTGTCAAAGCGCATACTGATGGTGATTGATGGTTTACCGGGCGGTGGAGCCGAAAAAGTCGTGCTGACGTTGGTGACCGGTATGCTTGAGTTGGGACATCGGGTGTCGCTGTTTTCGCTGCGCAAAGTATGCGATTACCCTTTGCCTGACGGCGTTGATTATCAGGTCATCCAGGATACGAATCGTCAGCCCTGGCGCAAGCTGACCGAATTAACGCGTCGCGCCAGATTGCTGGATGACGCTGTTCTGCGGGCGGAGCAGATCGCCGGTAAGTACGATTTAGTGGTATCTCATTTACACAAAACCGATCGTATTGTGCGCCGTTGTCGGACGCTCTTGCCTCGTAAAACCTGGTTTTGTCTACACGGTGTATTCTCCGCCTCCTATCTGGGCCATCGTGCGGGACTATCGCGCTGGTTAAAAGCACGCAAAATTCACCGTGTTTATCAGGCACGCAACGTGATTGGCGTCTCTGCTGCGGTGGTGGAAGACCTAAAGACTGCTTTTGCGGTTACGCCGGCGCGCGAGGCCGTGATTGGTAATCCGTTCGATATCGAAGATATTAAGCAACGTGCAGCCGAGCCGGCTGATGTGCCGCCGCAGGGATTTCTGGTGCATGTGGGGCGATTTCACGAAACCAAACGTCATGATCGCTTGTTGCAAGCCTATGCACTGAGCAACATACCGCTGCCGCTGGTGTTATTAGGCCAGGGATCACCGCAGCGTAAAGCTGCGCTGCAGACGCTGGCCCAGCAGTTTGGTATTGCGGATCGCGTCATCTTTCAGGGATTTACGCTCAATCCTTATGCGTGGATTAGCCGGGCAACAATGCTGATAGTCAGCTCGGACAGCGAAGGTTTTGGTAATGTCCTGATTGAAGCGATGCTGTGCGGCACGCCGGTGGTGAGTACGCGCTGTCCGGGTGGGCCAGCTTCGTTACTACAAGGCGATTTGGCGCGCGGACTGGCGGATTTAACACCTGAATCTGTGGCAGAAAAGATGCTGGAGATTTATCAGTCCCCACCTCAGCTCCATGCTGATGAGTTCGCTGCTTTTGATACCAAGGTCATTTGCCAGCGCTATCTGGCGCTGGCCGAATAATCATAAATGGGAGCATTGCTCCCTTTTATGAGTGTTTAATCCCAGCTCAACACCACTTTGCCGGATCTTCCCGAGCGCATCTCATCAAAGCCCTGCTGGAACTCATCGATGTGATAGCGATGAGTAATGATGGGTGTGAGATCGAGGCCGGACTGAATCAGCGCCGCCATCTTGTACCAGGTTTCGAACATCTCGCGGCCGTAGATGCCTTTGATGAACAAGCCTTTAAAGATCACCTGATTCCAGTCGATGGACATCTCGCCCGGCGGAATGCCCAGCAGCGCGATGCGACCACCGTGGTTCATTACCTCCAGCAAGGTGCGGAATGCCGGTGGCGCACCAGACATCTCCAGACCGACATCAAAACCCTCGGTCATGCCGAGTTCGGCCATCACATCACGCAGATTTTCCTGCGCCACGTTGACAGCGCGCGTTACGCCCATTTTGCGCGCCAGATCGAGGCGATAGTCGTTGATGTCGGTGATCACCACATGGCGCGCGCCGACGTGCTTGCACACCGCCGCCGCCATGATGCCAATCGGCCCGGCACCGGAGATCAGCACATCTTCGCCCACCAGATCGAACGACAGCGCAGTGTGCACCGCATTGCCAAAGGGATCGAAAATCGCCGCCAGTTCATCAGAAATGTTGTCGGGAATTTTGAAGGCATTAAACGCCGGAATCACCAGATATTCGGCAAAGCAGCCCTGACGATTGACGCCAACGCCTACCGTATTGCGGCACAGATGTGTGCGTCCAGCGCGGCAGTTGCGGCAATGGCCGCAGGTGATGTGGCCTTCACCGGAAACACGATCGCCAACGGCAAAGCCCTTAACTTCCTGGCCCATTCCCACCACTTCACCCACATATTCGTGGCCGGTGATCATCGGCACCGGAATGGTTTTGCGCGACCAGTCATCCCAGTTGTAGATGTGCACGTCGGTACCGCAGATAGCGGTTTTACGAATCTTAATCAGTAGGTCGTTATGGCCGGGTTCAGGTATTGGCGCGTCTTTGACCATCCAAATGCCTTCTTCGGTTTTTAATTTGGCAAGTGCTTTCATTTCCCTGCTCCTGAAATAACGCCCAGCTGCTGACCAATACGGGTGAAGGCCGCCACGGCGTGCTCCAGCTGCGCCTGCGTATGTCCGGCAGAGATCTGCGTGCGGATACGTGCCTGACCTTGCGGTACCACCGGATAGAAGAAGCCTGTGACGTAGATTCCTTCCTGCTGCAACAGGCTGGCAAATTGCTGCGCCACTTTGGCATCGCCCAGCATCACAGGGATGATGGCGTGATCGGCGCCGGCCAGCGTGAAGCCTGCGGCAGTCATCTGCTCGCGGAAGAAGCGGGCATTTTCCCACAGACGCTGGCGTAAACCGTCACCTTCACTCAGCAGCTCCAGCACGCGCAGCGAGGCAGCCACAATCGCGGGCGCCAGCGAGTTGGAGAACAGATACGGACGCGAGCGCTGACGCAGCCACTCAACCACTTCTCTTTTCGCCGCCACGTAGCCGCCCGATGCGCCACCCAGCGCTTTACCCAGCGTGCCGGTCAGAATGTCGACGCGATCCATCACGCCGCAATATTCGTGCGTGCCGCGTCCGGCAGAACCCACAAAGCCCACCGCATGGGAATCATCGACCATCACCAGCGCATCGAACTCATCGGCCAGATCGCAAATGCCCTGCAGATTGGCAATCACCCCATCCATCGAGAACACGCCATCGGTGGCAATTAGGATGTGGCGCGCGCCTTTGTCGCGTGCTTCCTGTAAACGCGCACGCAGCTCACTCATGTCATTATTGGCGTAACGATAGCGCTGCGCTTTACACAAACGCACGCCATCAATGATCGATGCGTGATTAAGGGCATCTGAAATAATCGCGTCTTCGGCGCTGAGCAGTGTTTCAAACAGGCCGCCGTTGGCATCAAAGCAGGACGAGAACAGAATCGCGTCTTCCATGCCGAGGAACGCAGCCAGCTTGTGTTCCAGCTGCTGGTGGATGTCCTGCGTGCCGCAGATAAAGCGCACCGAGGCCATACCAAAACCGTGCGTATCCATGCCGTCTTTCGCCGCCTGGATCAATGCCGGATGATTAGCTAAACCCAAATAGTTATTGGCGCAGAAGTTGATGACGGGCGGGCTGTTAGCTACGTTGATTTCTGCCTGCTGCGCCGACGTAATGGTGCGTTCTTGTTTGAACAATCCGTCCTGACGTGTTGTCTCAAGTTGTTGACGAATTTGCGAATAAAACTGACTGGACATGATTATGCTCCTCAGATAGCAAATATTTGGCACATATTACTGATCGAAAAGCGAATCAACGACATTTCAGCCATCAATATCTCGGTTTTGCAGCATAGTTCACGCTGCGAACAGGATTTGTGCAGCGCATACGGCGTCATCTGGCTGCCTGCGTCTGGCTGAAATGTTATGATGATAGGCATTCGTGGGTGAAACCTCCTGTTTCCCCCCAACTCTTTAAAGGCAAAGCATATGATTATCGTAACCGGTGGCGCTGGCATGATTGGCAGCAACATTGTTAAAGCGCTGAACGACCGCGGTCTGACCGACATTTTGGTGGTGGATAATCTGAAGGATGGCACCAAGTTCGTGAATCTGGCGGATCTCGACATCGCCGATTACATGGATAAAGAGGAATTCCTCAGCTACATCATGTCTGGCGAAGATCTCGGCCCCATCGAAGCCGTGTTCCATGAAGGTGCGTGTTCCGCAACCACCGAGTGGGATGGCAAGTACATGATGGATAACAACTATCAGTACTCCAAAGATCTGCTGCACTTCTGCCTCGAGCGCGAAATCCCGTTCCTCTACGCCTCATCTGCTGCCACTTACGGCGGCCGCAATGAGAACTTCATCGAAGAGCGCCAGTACGAGCAGCCGCTAAATGTGTACGGCTACTCAAAAATGCTGTTCGATCACTACGTGCGCCAGATTCTGCCCGAAGCAGACTCACCGGTGTGCGGCTTCCGTTACTTCAACGTGTACGGTCCGCGTGAAGGCCACAAAGGCGGCATGGCGAGCGTCGCGTTCCACCTCAATACGCAAATTAGCAACGGTGAAAATCCAAAACTGTTCGAAGGCAGCGACGATTTCCGCCGCGACTTCATCCATGTTGATGACGTGGTTGCGGTAAATCTGTGGTGCTGGGAAAACGGCGTTTCCGGTATCTACAACTGCGGAACTGGCCGTGCTGAATCTTTCCAGGAAGTGGCGGATGCGGTGCTGAACTTCCATCAGAAAGGCCAGATTGAATACATTCCGTTCCCGGACAAGCTGAAAGGCCGTTATCAGGCGTTTACCCAAGCCGATCTCACTAATTTGCGTGCAGCCGGTTATGACAAGCCGTTCAAAACCGTTGCGCAAGGCGTGGGCGAATATATGGCCTGGCTGAACCGTAACGTATAAGGAAACCGGCAGCAGCGATGAAAATTCTGGTTATTGGCCCATCATGGGTCGGCGATATGATGATGTCGCAAAGTCTCTATCGCACGCTCAAGGCTGAGCATCCTGAAGCGGTGATCGACGTGATGGCGCCGGCCTGGTGCCGCCCATTGCTGTCGCGTATGCCGGAAGTGAATCAGGCGCTGGCGATGCCGCTCGGCCACGGCGCATTGGCGCTGGGCGAGCGTCGTCGTTTGGGGAAAACCCTGCAGGCCAGCGGCTATGACCGCGCCTATGTGCTGCCGAACTCCTTCAAATCTGCGCTGGTGCCGTTTTTCGCCGGGATCAAACGTCGCACCGGCTGGCGCGGCGAGATGCGCTATGGCGTGTTGAATGATGTCCGCGTGCTGGACAAAGCGGCCTTTCCGTTGATGGTTGAGCGCTATGTGGCGCTCGGCTATGACAAACCGGTTGCTTCCGCGCAGCAGCTGCCGCAGCCGTTGCTGTGGCCGCAATTACGTGTCGATGACGATGAAAAGCGGATGACGGCGGCGCAGTTTGCGCTGTCAGCCGATCGTCCAGTGATTGGATTTTGTCCGGGCGCAGAGTTTGGCCCGGCGAAGCGCTGGCCGCATTATCATTATGCCGCGCTGGCAGAGCAGCTGATTGGCGAAGGTTATCAGGTGGTGCTGTTCGGTTCGGCGAAAGATCGTGAAACCGGTGACACCATTGTGCAGACGCTGTCAGAAGCGGCGCGTGCGCACTGTAAAAATCTGGCGGGTGAAACGCAACTTGAGCAAGCCGTGATTCTGCTGGCGAACTGTGCGGCGGTGGTCAGTAACGATTCCGGCCTGATGCATATCGCTGCGGCGCTTAATCGTCCGCTGGTGGCGCTGTATGGCCCAAGCAGCCCGGACTTCACTCCGCCGTTGTCTCAGCAGGCGCGCATTATTCGTTTGACCACCGGCTATCACAAAGTCCGCAAAGGTGATGCCGAACAAGGTTATCACCAGAGCCTGATTGATATTCAGCCAGCGCGCGTCCATCAGGAACTGAGCGCGCTGTTGCATCCGGTGCAGGAGTAAAGATGCACGTTTTGATTGTTAAAACCTCCTCGATGGGAGACGTGCTGCATACCTTGCCAGCGCTCACGGATGCGATGCAGGCGATTCCTGGCATCAAGTTTGATTGGGTGGTTGAAGAAAACTTTGCTCAAATTCCCGCCTGGCATCCGGCTGTGGATAGAGTGCTGCCGGTGGCGATTCGCCGCTGGCGCAAGCACTGGTTCGGTAGCCAGCAGCGTGAAGAGCGTGTGCAATTTAAGCGTGAGCTGCAATCGCGTCAGTATGATGTAGTGCTGGATGCGCAAGGTTTGATCAAAAGCGCCGCGCTGGTGACGCGCCTGGCAAAAGGCGAGAAGCACGGGCAGGACAGCCGCAGCGCACGCGAACCTTTCGCCAGCTGGTGGTATGACAAACGCCATGAAATCAACAAGCAACAGCATGCCGTCGAACGCACGCGCGAGCTGTTTGCCAAAAGCCTCGGCTATGAAAAGCCTGCAACGCAGGGCGACTACGCGATTGCCGGCCATTTCCGCTCTACGCTGCCCAATGACACGCAGCCTTATCTGGTGTTTCTGCATGCTACCACGCGTGATAACAAACACTGGCCGGAGTCACACTGGCGTGCGCTGATTGAGTTAGTTCAGCCAACAGGATTGCGCGTGAAATTGCCGTGGGGCGCAGAGCATGAACATCAACGCGCACAGCGTCTGGCCGAAGGCTTCGACCATGTTGAGGTATTGCCTAAGTTAACGCTGGAGCAGGTAGCGCAAGAATTAGCTGGTGCGCGCGCGGTGGTGTCGGTAGATACCGGTTTAAGTCATCTGACGGCAGCGCTGGATCGTCCGAATATCACGCTATTTGGTCCCACCGATCCGGGATTGATTGGCGGGTATGGCAAGAATCAGCATGAATTAAAAGCAAGCGATGGTACCATGCAGGCAATTACGGCCGAGATGGTTATGGAAAAATTGAAGGAACTGCTCTGAATGACCTCAATTTTTAAACAAATCTATCGTTATACTCATGCAAGGGCATTGAGACATAACGAAAACTTGTGGCCCCATATTAAGATCCGCCGAGCCAAAACCGATAATATTCAGCGGCTAAGCTACTGGGGAAAGCAAGTTAAGATTGAGGATCTCATCGCATTGCGTGCCACGATAACGGGAGATGTGACAATCCTGGCTACTGGCCCTTCGGTTAAATCATTAGACATTGAGAAACTTGCCAGCACCACATTTGTGGGCGTGAATGGCGCCTATAATCTGCGCGATAGAATTACCTTTGCATATTATGTCATCGTCGATCGGGGATTTATCGATAAAAGATTCGATCTTGTCACTGATATTATTAATGACGAAAAGCTGGTTCTGTTTACAACCGTGCACTGCTTCAATGATATCTTGCAGCGCGCTGATTTACGGGACGTTAAGTGCCGCCTGGCAATTATTGAAGATCTCAGCTTTAAAGTATTCAGAAGTATCGTTCGCCCTGAAGAATATGCCCTCAATTATCAGGGGAAAATGGGGATCTCTCTCTCTGAAACGCCATTCATATCTGGTTTTTCCTGGGATATATGTCAGGGGGTTTTCGATGCTGGCACGGTTGCTTATTGGGCCTTGCAGATATCCGTCTGGCTGGGTGCCAGTCGTATTTTATTAGCTGGCGTTGATATGAATAATTTTTCAGCGCCGCGCTTTTATGAAAGCGACAATGATAAGCTTCCAAGCCTACTTGAATCTAACTTTAGCGCGGTTATTAAACCCGCCTTTATCCATGCAAGCCGGGAATTAGAACGAGCGGGGATTAAAGCGTATAACCTTTCATTAGAAAGTGCTCTTGATGAGAATATTTTTGAGAAGGCTACACCAGAAGCTATTTTTTAAAATAGATCATAACCTTAAATCTATTTATTATTTATTATTTATTATTTTTCTAATTTCTAAAAAACTATACCAGGCTTCACATTAAAACCTGGTATATATTATCAATTTAAAGTTTTCAACACTGCGTTATAGACCTGTTCCACATTGATTTTCCGCATAGGAAATTGTGGGTCATCATTTTCTTCAGGCTCAATACGGATTATCTGGTGAATATCCAGATCCTGATAAGGTCCAGTATGGCGAGGATTGGCACCCACATACAGACTTACCGTCGGCGTTTGCGCGGTAACAGCAATATGTAATGGCCCCGTATCGCCCGTTATCAATACATCAATTCGCTTAATAAGCTGAAGCAGTTCGGGCAGACGCGTTTTGCCAATATATGAAGTGACCCGATGATGATACTTTTCTGGCAGTAGTGCAAAGAAGGCGCTTTCGATCGGGCGATCCTGGCCGGCGCCAGTCAGAACCAAAGTGGATTCTGGACTATGGCTAAAAATACGTTCTGCCAATTGTGCAAAGTGTTCCACGGGCCAGCGACGGTTATCACCTGATGCGCCCATTTGAAAACCGACAATGGTTGAGCTTTCCTGCTGGTGACCATTATCAACTTTTATAGGAAATTCCATGCGGATATCAGTGGTGTCACAGCCTAATGAACCAATAAGATTCAGTTTACGTTGAATAATGTGTGATTCTGCTCGCGGTGAGTAGAGATCAAGCCAATGATTAAATACAGGATTATCGCTACCGAAATTATCTCTAACCAGATATTTTGAGCCGCTTAACCGCGCGCAAAGAATATCGTAGCCTAAGCTGGAGTGCAGTAGCAGCGTTAGATCAGGTTTGAAACGGCGTAGTTTCCTGATCAGATTAGGCGCACGGACAATTTTATTGTCCCAAATAGCCACTTGATCAAACCATTCGCTGTCTTCAACCAGATCGCGGTTTTTATCGCTGGAAACCAGCATGATTTTGGCGGATGGATAACGGCGCTTAATCGCTTTTATTGCTGGTGTGTTAAACAGCAAGTCACCTAATGCCGTCGTCGAAAAAATAACGATGCGCTCGAACTCATGGGTCGCGCTCAGCGGGGACTTATTTCTGTCGATTTGGCTCAGTTTAGCGTGCAGACTCAGCACGGAGTTAATTAGATTTATTTTCCAACGCTTTTTCATTAATACGGCTTACCCTAGAGAATCTGACTATTCGACAGCCATAGCAAAAAATAATTTCGCCATTATAACGAAAAAAACATCAGCCCCGTATAGAGGCTAACGTTAAGGCCGGTTTGCACTTTGACTTAATTTAGAACAAAGACTCTAAATGCTTGAACAATGGGCTTTGCGCAATGCTTTCACTGATCAACTCAACGGCATAGTGCTGCGGCACGGGCGGCAACGGTTTGCCCGGCTTACACACGCCTGGCGCACGGAAGCGTGGCGGCTGGGTTTTGGATGGCGGCGGAGTCGTACCCTGATGCAGCGGCTCATTCAGCAACTGGCTTGGCCGCACTAGCGTGATATCGGCTGGCAATGTCGGCAGCATCTGCTGCAAGACGCGCACCGTCGTCGGATGCGGATGACCAATCGCAATGGCATAACCATCGCGCTGCGCAAGTTTCACCGCGCGGGTAAACTGCGCGCGGATTGAAGCCTCATCCTGACTATCATCAAGGAACACGCGGCGTTTCAGGACTTTAACGTTGGTACCTTGCGCGGCTGGGATCGACTGACTATTGCCAATCGTCATGCTATCGAGAAAGTAATAGTTGTAGTGATTGAGCACCTGCATCACTTTCTGCATGCCGGGCAGGCTGGAGGTCATTTTGCTGCCCATATGGTTATTCAGGCCAACCGCAAAAGGCACTTTGCCGCTGGCTTCTCGAATAATCCGCTCGATTTCCGTGCTGCTCATCTCGGGCGTCAGCGTGTCTTTCTCCAGCGGCTGTTTGCTAAGCGGTGCCATCGGCAGGTGGATCAGCACTTCGCGACCACCCTGATGCGCTTTGGTGGCCATCTCACGCGCATGGGGCGCATTCGGCAGGACCGCAACGGAAATCGCGGTGGGCATCTGCAGCACTTTATTCTCTTCTTTTGGCCGATAACCAAAGTCATCGATCACGATGGAGAGTTTTCCCGCATGGGCGGAAAGTGACAGAAACAGGCCGCATAGGGCGGCCGAGAGCTTAGAGGGTTGAAACAAAACTTATCTTCCTAACCACGGTAGTGGATTGACGGCCTGTCCCTGGCGTCGGATTTCAAAGTAGAGCGAAGGCGTGCCGCGGCCGCCGCTGGTGCCCACAAGGGCGATAGGCTGTCCTGCCTTCACCTGAGCACCCACGCTCACCAGTGCGCTTTGGTTGTAGCCATAAAGGCTCATATCACCTTTACCGTGTTCCAGAACGACAACCAGACCATAGCCTTGCAGCCAGTCGGCCATCAATACGCGTCCATCAGCGATGGCTTTCACTTCGGTACCTTCTGGCGCATCGACGACCAGACCTTTCCAGCGCAATTCGCCCTGCATCGATTCACCGAAGCGATGTTCAATACGTCCCCGTACCGGCCAAACCGCTTGCCCGCCGGGCTTGCCTAATCCGCCGGTACGCGCCATCAGCTCGCGCTCACTCTGCGTTGGCTGATAACTTGATCCTTTGGCTTTCGCCTGCGCCTGACGCTGACGCACTTTTTCCGCCTCGCGCGCTTCGCGTTCCGCACGTTCGCGTGCTTCACGCTCTGCCTTAGCGATTTTGCTTTGCAGGCGGCTTTCGTTCTCACGCATTTCAACCAGGTCCGCCTGATCTTTCTCCAGCGAGCTTTCCAGTATGGTGAGCGTTTTCTTACGCGCCGCGCTGGCGACTTCCAGCTTGCTTTGCTGCGTCTGCTGCTGGGCCAACAACGATTTTTGCTGCTCCTGTTTGCCCTGCAATGATTGACGCTGTTCCGCTAATTGCTGCTGGGTTTGTTTGAGATCGTCGATGTTTTTCTGGCGTGCGGCGTTGAGATAGCCGAAATAGGCAAGAATGCGCTCACTGCGCTGGGCTTCTTCGCCTCCGAGCAGCAACTGCAGACCATTATGCTGTCCCTGACGGAAGGCGGCATCAAGCTGTTGTGCCAGCAGTTTTTCCTGCTGTGCTTGCTGCTTTTCCAGCCGCGAGATAGAAGAGGTGACCTGCGCGATTTCACCCTCAAGCGTGCTGAGGCTGTTACGCGTTTCGCGCAGCTGACGGCTGGCCTGCGCAATCACTTTTTCCTGGCTTTGCAGCTGATCCAACAACTTACTGCGCTGCACTTTCTGCGCTTTAACGCTCTTTTCTTTCTCGGCAATGTCCTGCTGAATGGACTTCAACTGCGTTTTACTGTCATCCGCACTGCGTGCAGCGGCAGGAAGTAATAATGTGCCCGCCAGAAGCAGACTCAGGGAGATTTCGGACCAGCGAAATGACAACGGAAGCGCAGTGCCGTTGTAACGGGTCCTTGTGTGTGTAACGGTCGCTTTTCCCTTCATAGTCGATAATTATTCCACGATGAACAGCCGCTTACCAGTTAGCCCGGCCGGGTTTTACTTTACTAAAAATGTCTGTGCCGAGCTTACCGGCATAAACTTTGTCTTAATTTTGGGATTAGAACACTTTTTTTGGAAAATGACGCACAAATCGTAACTCTGTCCCCTTAGCGACTGTACATGCGAAGTGGCGCAGGTATACTCAGAACCCTTGTTTTAGCTTATCAGCCCGGTTTGGAGTCGTTACCCCTCATGCAAGAAATTATGCAGTTTGCAAGCAATCACCCCATCCTCAGTCTGGCATGGGTCGCTTTACTCGTTCTCGTGATTGTGACCACCGTTAAAGGTATGTTCTCTAAAGTAAAAACTATCAGCCGTGGTGAAGCTACCCACCTGATTAACAAAGAGGACGCGGTGGTGGTAGACGTGCGTTCACGTGACGATTACCGCAAAGGACACATTTCTGGGGCTATCAACGTAGCGGCAGCAGACATCAAAAAAGAGAGCTTTGGCGAGCTGGAAAAGCACAAGTCACAGCACATAATTGTAGTTTGCGCGACCGGTCAAAGTGCGGGTGAATCTGCAGCGAAATTGAGCGCAGCGGGTTTTGAAAAAGTCTCCGTTCTGAAAGATGGCGTGAGCGGCTGGAGTGGTGAAAATCTGCCACTGGTGCGCGGTAAATAACTTCTCAGAGGTAACCGTATGGCGAATGTAGAGATCTACACCAAAGTCACTTGTCCTTATTGCCACCGTGCAAAGGCGTTGTTGGATCAGAAAGGCGTGTCGTTCCAGGAGATTCCCATTGACGGGAACACGGCGAAACGTGAAGAGATGATTCAACGCAGCGGCCGCACTACGGTGCCACAGATTTTTATTGATGCGCAGCACATTGGCGGCTGTGACGATCTTTACGCGCTGGATGGGCGTCAGGGACTTGATCCTTTACTCCAGGCATAACTTTTCGGTCAGACAATTTTAACTCACAGGATTTAGTCACATGTCAGAGCAAAGCAGCAGCGAAATGCAGTTCCAGATTCAACGTGTTTACACCAAAGATGTTTCTTACGAAGCGCCAAACGCACCGCAGGTTTTCCAGAAAGAGTGGGAACCGGAAGTGAAGCTGGATCTGGACACCGCCTCTTCTCAGTTAGCTGATGGCGTTTTTGAAGTCGTTCTGCGCGTTACCGTAACGGCAACCGTTGGCGAAGAAACCGCATTCCTGTGTGAAGTACAGCAGGCGGGCATTTTCACCATTAGCGGTATCGAAGGCACGCAGATGGCGCATTGCCTCGGCGCGTACTGCCCGAACATTCTGTTCCCGTATGCACGCGAATGCGTAACCAGCCTTGTGTCTCGTGGTACTTTCCCGCAGCTCAACCTGGCGCCAGTGAACTTCGATGCGCTGTTCATGAACTATCTGCAGCAGCAAGGTGAAGGCGAAGCGCCACATCAGGATGCCTGATGACTACACTCAACGCTTCAATTAGCGTCATCGGTGCCGGCTCGTACGGCACCGCATTGGCCATCACGCTGGCCCGCAACGGCCATCCGGTTCTGCTCTGGGGCCACAATCCTCAAAGCGTGGCGCAGCTGCAAGCTGACCGCTGCAATGCTGCTTTCCTGCCCGATGTCCCTTTCCCTGATAATCTCGTTCCTGAAGCCGATCTGGCAACCGTGGTTAACGCCAGTCGCGATCTGCTGGTCGTCGTGCCGAGCCATGTATTTGGCGACGTGCTGACGCAGCTTAAGCCGCATTTGCGTGCCGATTCGCGGATTGTCTGGGCGACTAAGGGGCTGGAAAAAGAGACCGGCCGGTTGCTGCAGGATGTGGCGCGTGAAATCCTCGGCGATGCGATTCCACTCGCGGTGATTTCCGGACCCACCTTTGCCAAAGAGCTGGCAGCCGGCATGCCAACGGCCATCGCACTGGCATCCACCGATGCGGAGTTCGCTGAAGACCTGCAGCAGAAGCTGCACTGCGGCAAAAGTTTCCGCGTCTACAATAATCAGGATTTCATCGGCGTGCAGTTAGGCGGCGCGGTGAAGAACGTGATTGCGATTGGTGCGGGGATTTCTGACGGCATTGGCTTTGGTGCCAACGCGCGTACCGCCTTGATCACTCGCGGCCTGACGGAAATGAGCCGTCTTGGCGCAGCGCTGGGCGCCGATGCCACCACCTTTATGGGCATGGCCGGTTTAGGCGATCTGGTGCTGACCTGTACCGATAATCAGTCGCGCAACCGTCGTTTCGGCATGATGCTGGGGCAAGGCGAGAGCGTAGACGAGGCGCAACGCATTATCGGACAAGTTGTAGAAGGCTACAGAAACACCAAAGAAGTCAAAGCATTGGCCGCGCGCGTCGGCGTAGAAATGCCGATTACCGAGCAGATTTATCAGGTGCTCTATTGCGGAAAATCAGCGCGAGAGGCAGCATTGACCTTACTTGGCCGTGCAAGGAAGGACGAAAACAGCCAAAGCTAAAGCAGGATGCGCCAGCGTCACCACCTGTAGCGCCCCATCAGGCGCTTTTTTTATCGGGAGCAAACAGCAATGTCGTCTGAAGAGTTAGAACTGGTCTGGAACCATATCAAAGCCGAAGCCAGAGCCCTGGCCGACTGTGAACCGATGCTGGCCAGCTTTTACCATGCGACACTGCTCAAACACGAAAACCTCGGCAGCGCGCTCAGTTACATGCTCGCTAACAAGCTGGCGAACCCGATCATGCCCGCTATCGCTATTCGCGAAATCGTGGAAGAAGCCTATCGTGAAGACCCGGAGATGATTGTCTCTGCGGCCTACGATATTCAGGCTGTACGCCAGCGCGATCCCGCCGTTGATAAATACTCTACGCCGCTGCTTTACCTCAAAGGTTTCCACGCCTTGCAGGCTTATCGCATCGGCCATTGGCTGTGGAAAGAGGGCCGCCGCGCGCTGGCTGTCTATCTGCAGAACGAAATCTCCGTCTCATTTGCCGTGGATATTCACCCGGCGGCACGCATTGGTCGCGGCATCATGCTTGATCATGCTACCGGCATTGTCATCGGCGAAACGGCAATCATTGAAAATGATGTTTCAATTCTGCAATCGGTGACGCTCGGCGGTACTGGTAAAACCAGCGGCGATCGCCATCCGAAGATCCGTGAAGGTGTGATGATTGGCGCCGGCGCCAAGATTCTGGGCAACATTGAAGTGGGGCGCGGCGCAAAAATCGGAGCCGGTTCGGTTGTCCTGCAGCCTGTACCGCCGCATACCACGGCGGCCGGCGTACCAGCGCGCATTGTCGGTAAACCGACCAGCGATAAACCGTCGATGGATATGGATCAGCACTTCAACGGCGCAGGCTTTGAGTACGGCGACGGCATCTAGCCTTTGATCAGTGCGCCAGCATAATCGAGTTGGCGCCACGCTTCATACACCACCACTGATACTGCATTAGACAGGTTCATGCTGCGGCTCTCCGCCATCATCGGAATGCGGATTTTCTGCTCAGCGGGTAGCGCGTTGAGAATTTCTGCGGGTAAACCGCGACTCTCCGGACCAAACACCAAATAATCACCCTTCTGATAGCTCACCGCGCTGTGCGCAGGCGTTCCTTTGGTGGTGAGGGCGAACATGCGCTGTGGCGTTTCTGTTGCCAGAAATTCTGCGCAATTGGCGTGTTTTTTCAAGGCGGTATATTCGTGGTAATCCAGCCCGGCGCGGCGCAGGCGCTTGTCATCCCAGGCAAAGCCCAGCGGTTCAATCAGGTGTAACTGGAAACCGGTATTTGCGCACAAGCGAATGATGTTGCCGGTATTTGGCGGAATTTCAGGTTCAAATAAGACAATGTTTAGCATAAGGCCCCCAGAAACGAGGGCCGAAGCATAACAAATTATTGACGGGCGGAGTACAGCGGCAGCCACAGCGTGAGGCGTAAACCGCCGAGCGGGCTGTCATCCGCTTTAACCCAGCCGCGATGCTGCTGGATGGCGGTTTCGACAATCGCCAGGCCCAATCCGGTGCCGCCTGACTCACGATCGCGCGCCTCATCGGTGCGGTAGAACGGACGGAAAATCTGCTCGCGATCTTCTGGGCTGACTCCTGGACCATCATCATCGACATGAATGGTGATGCCCGCAATATCCACCGAGAAGCTGACGCTGATGTGCGAATTCGAATAGCGCAGCGCATTACGCACGATATTTTCCAGCGCACTCTCCAACGCATGGGGATTACCGTACAGCGGCCACGGGCCAGGCGGATAGGGCACTTCCATCAGTTTGCCCATCTGCTCGGCTTCAAATTTGGCATCTTCCAGCACGCCATTCCAAAGCTGATTGGCCTTCATCGCTTCGCTAACCAGCGCGTTATTGTGCTGCGTTCGCGACAGCACCAGCAGATCGTTAATCATGCCATCCAGACGCTGCGCTTCCGTTTCAATGCGCTGCAGCTCTTTGCCTTCACCGTTACGGCGACGCAGGAGCGCGGTTGCCAGCTGCAAGCGAGTTAACGGCGTACGCAATTCATGGCTGATATCGGATAGCAGACGCTGTTGCGCCGTCATCATGCGTTCGAGCGCGCTCACCATTTGGTTGAAACTGGAACCCGCAGCCAGAAACTCTTGCGGCCCCGATTCCAGTTCCGGATGCTGGCGCAAATTGCCGCTTGCCACTTCATCCGCCGCATATTTAAGTTTGCGCGCGGGGCGCGCCAGGCTCCACGCCAGCCACAGCAGCAGCGGCGAGCTGATCAGCATCGTGACAATCAGCAGCAGTAGCGGGCGGTCAAACAGCAGATTAACGAAATCGAGCTGCGAGCTGGTGGCAGGACGAATCAGGTAGAGCTGATAGTTGTCTTCGCCATCGCGGACCGCGAAAGGTCCAACCATCTCCACGCGGCCATACTTTTTCTTTTGTGGGTGGTCGGCGTTATCCGACTGCCCAATAAAGTTGCGGATGATCTGCATTTCATTGTGCTGCGCGCCAATCACCCGGCCTTCGCTGGTCACCAATAACAAACGCTGACCAGGCGGCGCCCATTTGTCGATGGAGCGGAACAGGCGACGCCACCACATTAAGTCGTTGGGTGGATCCTGAGACAGCTCCGCTTCAACGTGCTGTTCAATCATGGTGCCCTGACGTTGCTCGCTTTCCAGTAACGCGGTCATCTGGCGCGAATCGAGTTTAGGCACCATGAGAACCAGCATCAACACCAACGCTAGCGTGAGCCAGAAGATGGCGAAGATGCGGGTGGTTAAACTTCCAATCATGATGCCGAAACCATCAGATAGCCGCGTCCGCGTAGGGTTTTAAACCACGGATGACCATCACGACGTTCCGGCAATTTACGACGCAGGTTAGAAATGTGCATATCGATAGCGCGGTCAAACGGTGTCAGACGTTTGCCCAACACTTCCTGACTAAGGTGCTCACGCGATACTACCTGACCCAGATGCTGTGCCAGCAAATAGAGCAGGGTGAACTCGGTGCCGGTGAGGTCCAAAGTTTCGCTGTCGAAGCTGGCCTCCTGACGACCCGGATTCAGGCGCAGGCAGTCGACTTCCAGCGTGGGTGAGCTGTTATCGTGCTGCTGTTGCTGCTCGCTCCAGTTTGAACGGCGCAGAATGGCACGAATACGTGCTACCAGTTCACGATCGTTAAACGGTTTAGGCAGATAGTCATCTGCACCCAGTTCAAGGCCCAGAACGCGGTCCAGTTCGCTGCCACGTGCAGTCAGCATAATGACCGGAGTTTGGTGCTGTTGGCGTAGTTCTTTCAAAGTGTCGATACCATTCTTCTTCGGCATCATCACATCAAGCAATAGCAAGTCCACGGTGTTGTCTAGCAGGTTAAGCGCCTGCTCACCATCGCTTGCCACAATGACTTCAAAACCTTCCATCTCAAGCAGTTCTTTAAGCAGCGAAGTTAATTCGCGGTCGTCATCAACCAACAGGATTTTATTCATTTTTTATTGCCCTCCGCAGGCAAAATACCGTGTTCCTTGACTTGCAATCCAACGCTTTACGTACTTTTACACCCCCTGACGGATGTTTGCAGCCACCGCCGTACACTGGCTCTCGTTGAATCGCAAAACGGAACGAACTGGGAGTTAACGATGCGCTACTTAACCGCCGTCGTCATTGCCTCAGCGATGGTTCTCAGTCACGCCAGCGCCGAAGCAGCAGACACGACGACGATTGACGAGATGCATCCGAACAGCGGATTGACGACAGGCAGTATGACGCAAAATCCGCAAAGCTACATGTTCGATGGCATTGAGCTGACTGAACAACAGCGGCAACAGATGCGAGACCTGATGCAGCAAGCGCGACACGAACGCCCAACCATCAGCGTTCAAGATATAGAAACTATGCATGACCTTGTCATTGCAGACAAATTTAACGAATCGGCTATCCGACAGCAGGCAGAGAAACAAGCCCGCGCAGCGGTAGAACAGCAAGTCGAGATGGCTCGGGTTCGTAATCAGATGTATCACCTGCTAACGCCTGCACAGCAAGCGACATTGCAGAAAAATTATGAGCGACGATTAGCTGAAGTTCGTCGGCTCTCAGGATTGCAGCCATCATCACCGCTGCAAGCAGTGAGTAGTACCAGCAGTAACCAGTAACATAGTATCCCTGTTTTCCTTGCCATAGACACCATCCCTGTCTTCCCCCGCATGATGCGGGGGTTTTTTTTATCAATAACTTACCAACAAAACCACGCTAAAACAGTCAGTTAGTTTGAGTTATCAACCAACAGGAACCAGTTCAAAGCAACTGGAAAAGGGTCGCATTGTGGTCACTGGTGGACACAAGGTGGACACGCTTTCGTTAATAACCCGCGCATCTCAACTTATGGCCGGCTCAGCGGCTTCCTGACGGCTTTTTCCTATCTCAATCGCCTCTAGTCCTCCGCGCAGCGGATTGAGCGTCACAGCGTGCTGGAGGAAGTCTGGCGCAAAGTGGGCGTAAATCATCGTCTGCTCAATTTTCGCATGTCCGAGGATGTCACGCAGGGTGATGATGTTTCCGCCGTTCATCATAAAATGACTCGCGAACGTGTGCCTGAGAACGTGTGTTGCTTGACCGCGCGGTAATTCCGGCACGGCGGTTCTCAACTTTTCCCTGAAACTCTCGTAATCCACTTTGAACAGCTTGCCGCTTTTACGCGAGCCGATAAGTTTCTCCAGCTCATCAGAAATCGGGATCACCCTGTTTTTGCCGTTCTTCGTGGCGAAAAAGTGGATGCGTCCCATCCGCACGCGCATTGCATCCAGTTCTGCCGCTTCACTCCATCTCGCGCCAGTGCTCAGGCAAACCAGCGCAACCTTTCTTTCATCCCCTTCCAGCACGGCCAGCAGTGCGGTGATCTGATCCGGCATCAGAAATATGACTTCTGGGTCTGCCTGTTTTAGCGGGGGAAGCTTCTGCACAGGATTAGGCTGGCGATACTCACCGAGCTTAATCAATGTCGTAAACATGCCGGAAAGGCGATAAACATCACGGTTAATCGTGGCTGGCGAAATTCCAGCTGCCAGCCTGGACGTTCTCAGCTGAAGCAGGTTCTTTTTGCTGAGCGCGTTAGCCGGCATATCGCCAATATGCGCGATGGTTTTGAGCAGGTGCATCCGCTCAATTTTTCCATTCTTCAGCGTGATCCCATGTACTTCCCACCAATTCGCCAGTAGCTCAGAGATACGCCGGCGGTCTGAAGGATGTTTAGACCATTCCTCCGGCTCGCTGGCCTTGCTAATTACCCAAAGTTCATACGCCTTCGCGTCTGATTTCCTGCTGAATTTCTTCCGGTATCGCTTTCCTGCTTTGCCGGTAGGGCGGATGTCCACCATCCATTGACCATCATCAGTTGGTTTAATGCTCATGGCTGAGCCCTCCTGATATATGGTGTTGCTTCGTCATTTGCCGGGCCTGTATGGCTCAGCAGCCAGGCGGAATGTACAGCTAACCATCCCAGCCTGTTAATTGGCGTTACTCTGTTTTTTCTGGCCCACTGTGTGAGAGAGCCGGCGATATCTGGCCGGCTGCTTCAGTGGTTTTACCGAGCATCATCCATAACGTGTACTTCTCAAATCTTGCTGTGCTAACAATTCTTTCAATCGTCTTTAGATCGACACCATCACCGCCCGATTCAATATTCCTCAGGCTGCTTAAGGCGAGGCTACATTCTTTAGCCATCGCGGTTTGTGTGATCCCTTCAGCCATCCTGATGGCGCGTATTTTATTTCCATAATCCTGTGTCATTTGAACTCCCAAAAGTACTGGATTTATTAACGAGGCTACTGATTAGCAGCATCGGCGTTATCGCCCTCGTCGTTTAAATCTTCAGCACCTTTTGGGGCAACTTGTCCAGCACGTATCGCTGTTTCACCAGTCATTAGCCAGAGCGTGTATTTTTGAAACTGAGGATGCGCCACAACTCTCTCTATAACGCTAAGCCCAACTTCTCGCCCCCCTTCATAGCCTTTTATTGAACCCAAGCTAATGCCAGTTAAGTCACGCATTTGCATCTGAGTCAGGCCTTCTTCAACTCGGATTAGTCTTAATTTTTTTCCGTAGTTCGTTGACATGGTATCAAACTTGATCCTATTATCCTGCATGGGCTCAAGTTTGAGACCACGAAGTTACATTAAAAGCCAACCGCCGATATAAGCCGTAGGAAGCAGTTAGAAGCAGTTGGAACCGAAAACAGGAGATTATCACATGAGCACGATGAGTGATGGTTTGGAGGTCAAAAGCCTCGCTGACGCAGTTACGTACCAGAAGTTTGGCGAGATGATCGGGAAGCCGGCCAGCGCAATTAAGGCGATGGCTGAGAACAATAAGCTGCCGCTGATTGAATGGCGTAACCCGGAAAACCCTACCGGCCGAGCTGGTGAAAAAATGGTGTATCTGCCTGAATTTAATCGTGCTATGCGCGATGCATATTACTCCCGACCGGTAGAACAACGCGATGCTTGGTTGCTATGGCTGGGCCTGTAAATGTCAGCGGCGCATCAGGTAGTTGAAGTAAACAAGCACGTCAGCCTGTATCGCGGTTTCACAATTCAGCGTTTGCCTCGCAGCGCGGTTAATAAAAACCATCGTTATCAGGTGACAAAGGACGGAATGTATTACGGGCAAGAGTTCGCCCAGGCTGAAGCGATACGCACCATTGATGGCCTGCATCATGATCATGAGGTCTGGTGTGAACGCCTCGGGGTTTCGGTAGTGGTTGGCGAGGTGACGAATTGTTCAGAGCCGAAGAGTGGCAACTAGCGGTATACCTCACAATTCTGGCGTGGGGATTAATTGAGTCGGTGCAGCTGATCATTCAGGACATCTGCCGGCGACAACGGGCAAAGCGTTACAAGGCAAGCAAAAAGGGAATCAAAGCAAATGCGTAATGAATACCAGGTATTAAAAAACAACCTTCTCAACTCTTACCACAACAAAGTGATGGTGCTCAAAGCTGCCACCGCCGTTGCGCCACAAGTGCGTGAGAATTCCATCGCTGATCACGCTTTCCGCCTGAGTATCGGTTTGGAAGGTCTTGTGACTGTCGCAAACGCCTCGGGTGATGCGGAATCTGCTGATGAGCTGGAACAGGTTGTTGCTCAGTGCAGCCGAGGTGAAATTCCACTGCCGGCCATTGCGTAATAATCCGGCGCGGTGCGCCGGGCTTATCAGGGGCATCATTTGCGAGTGATGCGGCTGATAAGAGGTAATTGTATGAATCGAAACGTTCTCAATCAGAGAATTAGAGGAAGGAGCCATGCTAATGGCATGGCTAAATCGGATTTAGAGAGGAAAGTTAATAAAAAAATTACTGAGATTTTGGTTCAGCGCCAATTGCACGAAGGATATTTAGCAAGGCTGACTGAGTTTTCGCTTCAGTCTTCTGATATTCATCTGAGCCCTGACGATAAGAATTTAGCTGAGCGTGAAGAGTTTCGATGATTTTCTGTTTCTGCTTTGGTTCTAGGACTGAAAAAACGGCGACAGTAAAAACGGACAAGGCATAAACATCGTGTCTGCATGATTCACCCGCTTCATTCACAGCGGATATGTAGTCGAATAACTTTTGAATGTTCTGATCCATTTGAATTCCTTGTGTTGATTCGTTAGTTCGCCGTGCGGTCAGGCATTAAAGCGAGCGAAACGAAGATAACACGCCATGAGCCGGGCATGGTTAAAAAGCCGGTGTTTATCCGAGGCATCGCTTGCGAGCGGTGCGCCTGATAAGTCTCAGTGAGGTGAGTATGGCTTATATCGAAAATGGAGAAGGGGCGGTAAACCCTTATGCCGCGATAGCTGCCCCATACCTCCGCAAGTTTCATAAAACGAGAGTTGAGAAATGCGCGGGAACGCCTCTAGAGCGAGCTTTTAATAAATTGTCAGCACCAGAGAAAAAGGCAGTGTTTGTGCTTGGAAATGCTAAAGCGGAAATATGGCCGGGGAAAATGGCGAAGCTGGGACATAACCAGATTGCATTTGAATACAGCCAGTTTTCAGAGCAGGAAAAGTTAACCCTTATTTCCGGCATGAAATCCCTGAAAGAATTGTCCGACAAGATTCCATATAGCCGACCCGGTGAAGAAGGTGCCGCAAGGCTTACGGAGCATGACGGCAGCGAAGGAGAAGAGCCTGAAGAGGCGCCGATTTCCTGTGTTACCAACGTAGCTGAACCGCCGGATATACATCTGAACGTTCTCGGCTTCTGAATTAAATAACCACTCATTTTTTTAATTAGGCGAATTACTCGCCGGGCTTCGTGCAACCTGAAAAAAGGTGACTACATGCAATCAATACCTCGGGCGAAAGTGACGAACTGTGAAAACGTCATGATCTCCATGCTTTCCCAAGCCAATCAGGAGGGCCAGCAGGATAAGGCCTACTCCGTTTCAATCCGCCTCAATGCGTTGGCGATCATCATCGTTAAAAACCAACTCAGCCCCGCTGCTACTTCCGAGCTTCTGATGAAAGAAGCCGCAAAGTATGAAGCACAAGCGGTAGGGGCTTTGTGATGCCAGACATTATCGATATCGCCCAAGAGCACGCCGCAGAAATGCTAGCGCATCAGATTTCTGCAGCAAGGTCGAAAGTTACCGCTGTAAGTAGCTCATTCTGCGAATCATGCGGTGAGCCCATTCCCGAAGCTCGTCGCCGTGCGGTGTTGGGCGTATCTACTTGCGCAACCTGTCAGGAAGTAATTGAGCACCGCGCGAAAGTCACCGGTGTGCGTCAGGGTGGCCGCCTATGAACAAAACCATTCTGAAATGGCCTGGCAGCAAGGCCAAAGTGATGGGCGAGCTGAATAAGCACCTGCCAGCTGGTAACCGCCTGATTGAGCCGTTCGCGGGATCGTGTGCAGTGATGATGAATACTGATTATCCGGCCTACCTCGTTGCTGATATCAATCCTGATCTCATCAATCTGTATCGCCAGATTCAGGAGTTTGAAAAGCCGCTCACCGCATTGGCCGCCAGCGTATTTGCTCAGAACGCCGATGAAGAGAGTTATTACAGTATCCGCAAGTCATTTAATGATGACGCCGGCATGACTCTGATTCATCGCGCTGCATACTTCCTGTATCTGACTCGCCACGCTTACCGCGGGCTTTGCCGTTTTAACCAGAACGGTGGTTTTAACGCACCGTATGAGAAGACGGCTAAGCCTTATTTCCCGAATGAGGAAATACAGGCGTTTGCAATTAAGGCAAAGCGCGCAACGTTCATTTGCGCCGATTTCACCGAAACGCTGGCACAGGTCAAAGCTGGTGATGTTGTTTATTGCGATCCCCCCTATGACGGCACGTTCACCCAATATCACACCAACACATTTGCCGAAATTCAGCAGCGCCAGTTGGCGCAGAAGCTGAATGAGTTGGCGACAGCTGGCGTGCCAGTTGTTGCTTCAAATAGCGATACGTCTCTGATCCAGAGCCTTTATGGCGATTTTGAACGTCACAGCATTACTGCCCCTCGCAGTATCGGTGTCGCAGCTGGCACAGGTAAAAAGGCCAATGAAATAATTGCGGTTAGCCGCCCTGCTAAGTCGGGCGAGGTGGCAGCATGAATCTCGTTGACGCAGTGATAACCAGAATTATTGATGTCAGACCATATCGTCATTTCTGGTTGGTTGAAGTTGAGGCCAATGCTTACGGATGTTTGACCAAAACTGAACTAATCAGAGACACCGAAGAGCAGGCTCGTAGCGTCAAGCCGGGTGATGTCATCGCGGTATGACAGAAATAAATCGCGGCAGAATTGCCCCAACACCGCCACCTCCATACCCCGGCAAAGCGCCAGAGCCTGCCGGGGCTTATGCATGGAATGCATCCAGAGATTCTGAAGATTTTGCCGTTGACCGAACTCCGGGTGTAATTCGTTATCGGCATGATGGTAAGTCACGATCGGTTGAGCTTTTTGACCTTTTCGGTCAGCGCCCTGAGCGCGATCAGGAAGAACGTGTTTTACGACGTCGCCTGCAAGCGCTTCCGCAATATATTCGGCGCTTTTATGCGCAAAAGCTCACTGAGATCGAAGAAAAACAGGGTAAGAAAAAAGCGGCTCATTGGCTTAAAAGCTCGTTTGGCCGATTTGTTCTTCCTCGTGTTGATGCCGTTAACCAGCAGTATCAGCCTGACGGCGAAATGCCCCCTGCGCTTATTGAGTTCCGCAGTGATTTTTACCGTATTCCTTGGGCGGGAAAGCGAGAGCTGAAAAAACTCTCATATCTGCTGGCCGATAAATTAACTAACGAGCTGATAAATGAAACCAACCTGCAAATGGAAAAACACGGTGATGCCGAATTTTCTATATTGTCCGGTTACGGTCGTGCGGCCTGGCTGATCTCTCATTTGAAAATGACTGCGCCAGGCTGGCAGCGTTACTGCGCCGAAGAGCTAACCGCAGAAGAGGCATTATCAGCCGCCGCGCGTATTGAATCATCATCATGGTGGATGCGCCGCCTGCGCAAGTTACATGACCAGTGGCGTGAGCATTTGATGATCGCGTCAGGTTATGTGCATAAGAAAGCGGCGCCATATTGCAGTGAGCAGGTGCTCAACGAGTGGGTAGCCCAAAAACGCGCGAATCGTGAATTCCTGAATGCCATGGAGTTGGAGGATCAGGCTACGGGGGAGCGTACATCACTGGCTGATAAGGTAGACGGTAGCGTTGCTAATCCTGCTGTACGTCGCGCTGAGCTGATGGTCAGAATGCGCGGTTTTGAGGATTTGGCAAAAGCTCAGGGCATGGTTGGTGATTTCTACACGCTGACTGCACCCTCCAGATATCACGCAATGCAAGTAAGCGGTAAGCGCAACAATAAATATCAGTCTGCTAATCCGCGCGAAACTCAGCGCTATCTTTGCAAAGTATGGTCAAAGGTTCGCGCTGCATGGGCTCGTAAAGGTATTCGCACTTTTGGCTTTAGGGTCACTGAGCCTCATCACGATGCTACGCCTCACTGGCACCTGCTGCTGTTTTTCATGCCCGAACGTATTGAGCAGGCTCGCGCCATTTTCCGTAAATATGCACTCAAGGTTGATGGTCACGAAAAAGGGGCGGCAGAAGCACGTTTTAAAGTTAAGCCTATGGACGAAGAGTTTGGTTCTGCAACTGGATACATCGCTAAATACATATCCAAAAATATCGATGGCTATGCACTTGATGGTGAAAAGGATGACGAAACCGGCGAAGAGTTGAAGGATATGGCGAAGCGCGTGTGTGCCTGGGCTTCGCGCTGGCGTATCCGTCAATTTCAGCAGATCGGCGGTGCTCCGGTGACAGTTTATCGTGAGCTTGGCCGTTTGCGTGATCGGGATCTTGTTCTGCATCCGGAGATAAAACCTGCTCAGGAAGCTGCGGGCGGATATGACTGGTTTGGATATACGCAGGCGCAGGGTGGACCATTAGTTCCGCGTGATCTCCTTCGCGTGCGTCTCAGCTATGAAATGACAGAAAACGGTAATGACTATGGAGACACCGTCAGCCGTATCAGCGGCGTTTACTCTCCGTTTTCCCTTAATTCAACCATTTACACCCGCACCACTGATTACAAAATCGTGCCCAAACAAAAGACCGACTCGGATGAGGCTTTTGACATTTCAGGCGGCATCGCCGCCCCTCGGAGTTCTGTCAATAACTGTACGCGGGAGCCGGTACAGGAAGATAAATCGCCTATTTCAAGGGTGATTATTCATAGTTCAGGTTGTCAAAATATGTTGGTAAAGGCACCTGTTAGCGAAGTAGTGGCAATCAATTTTGCCAAATTGAGTCGGAAAGAGCGGCGAGAGCTTAATCGTCGGTTACTTTCAGAGGTGCGTGAAGAGAGAAATGCCTGCAAGGAACGCCGTGCTGCACCAATAACCCAGGAAGTTGATCCAAAGGTTCAGCAGCTGGGTGATTTTGCTAATTCAATTGGTTTAGAGTTGAGTAAAAGCCAGCTTAAGCTATTACTGTCTGGGGAAGAAATGAGAATAGATGGCAAAATTGTCAGTGCGACTCAAGGTTGTGAATTGAGACAGCGTGATGATGATAGCGCTGGCATCATAGTTGCTGGTATATGGCAGCATATGAAGTCCCAGCATAATATCGATAGTACAAGTATCAGGCATGACCCTGTCGGAAATTATGCGATGATGCTTAAGCGGGTTGATTTGTCAGAATGGAAAAGATTATTCGGTAGGATTGTTCAGGGGTGAGTTATGTTCGATAAAGAGCGGAGAGAACAGGAGTCAGATTACTTCATTAGCAACAAAATTAAACGTTGTCGTAAATGTGGTAATGAATTGGATTACATGGAGAAATTCCACTTCGCAGATCGGGTATGTTGCAAGTGTAAGGGGGTGGACTCCTTAATTCCTATGGATCGGAAATCAAGTCAGAATTATATCGATGAAACAGAGTCCTTTGCCGGCGAAAAGATAACTGAGCGCTACGCGGAGTGGCAGCGTTTAATAACGTTAGCAGAGAGAAAATGGCACAATGAGAATCAATTAGACAGCGCAGTAGTGTCACAACCCACTCTCCTGAAGGAAAGCGCCGAGAGAGTGTCATCTGAACGAATTTTTGAACTAATTGGGCATTATGATAATGGCGAACCAATAGCTATCTGTCAGGAGGAATTAGTATCGATTTTTTGGGAAGTTTTGCAGCAAAGAAAAGTTATAACATAACTTGAAAGTGATGTTAGACAGGTCCTAATCAACGATAAGTACGTAAGATGATAAAGATGGAAGGCAAATTAATATTTAAATGCAGGTAATTAACTTATGGTTTTTAAGTTCCATAAGCATTATAACATTAATGGGTAACGCATGAACGATAATGAAAGTACTCAATTAAATAAAGACGCGTTAGAGAAGATATCTTTAAAGGCTGATAAGTTAATTTTAGAAAATGATCGTCTTCAATTGGAGAAGTACGCGAAGCAATTAACTGATGCACGTTATATCTTCGCGGACATGATAGATGAGGCGCAGTTTTTGTATGTTATTGGGAACTGTTTTCAGTGTCTTTATCAACACAGAGAAATGGAGTGGTATTCTGACGACCTCAGCAAGGCTACTATTTTTTTCAGGAAATCTTTAATTGCCATAAAGAAATTGACGTTTCATGATCATGAGACTTTATATTTAAAAAGCTGCATTGAGACAAACCTTGCGAATTCTCTAAGCGCTCAAGGGCGAGCACTCTGTTGTATACCATTATGGGATAAGGCTATAGGTAGGAACAACCCAATTGCGATGATCTGTAAAGCACAAAACGAATTATATTTAGCAAAAATGTTATATGATCCAGGGCATAAAGAATATCACCTATATGTAGCTTACAAATTAATATCTAAGGGATTAGAATATAGAAAATATTTATATAATGAGCAGCAAGTTGCTTTTCATGAAGATGGTGAACTGATGAAGTTCAAGATTTGGTTTGAAGGTGAGTTTTCAGAATCATCTTTTATTGAATTTGAAGCACAAAGCTACGAATTTGAGACAAGAAAGCAGAAGCACTATCTTGCATGGTGTGGAGAAAAAAGATTATTTATAAATGACTTAAATGACGTGCTTAGTTCTGAGGTTGCTTATCAGGATATTATTTCTCTTCCTAATTTCAGTTATAAGCTAAATCAATCATTGTCAATGCACGAAATGTTGATGTATCACGGAAACTTTGATGAGTTAAAAAACGATTATTGTTACTCTCGTTACCTTTTTTACAGTGCACTTAACATCCCAAATGATTCAAATCATTTCTTTAACGACACATATCCTCACGTTGACGATATGTCACATTCATTGACAAACCTAAAATCAAGTCATTATAAAAGTGCTTTTAAAACGCTGTATTCTTTATTTGATAAAATATCATATTTTCTTCATAGGTTCTTGAATCTCAATGACATTAAGGATGACAAAAAGATTAACTTTGATGCAATATTTAGGGACACAAAGAAAAAAGGATGGGTGCCACACCCTCGGTTGAAAATGAGTAAAAACCCTTTCATTCATGCCCTATTTTACATATTAAAGGATATTAGAGATGTTGATGATGCAACTCCCACAGCACGTTGGCTTGATCCTGAGGCAAAATCATTTTCTGAAATAAGAAATGCTTTAGAACATCGCTCATTGAAAATTATTGATGATTTTGGATGCAAATTTACCCAATCGGATAAAGAATATATTTCTTCGCAGTTAAATAAATTAATGATAGAAAAAGAGCAATGCATAACAGATTTAAAGAATTTATATCATGAGATTAAGCAGTTGAGAAAAGAAAATAATTTGACTGATTTAGCAAAATTAGTCAACATTAATTCAGCATTAGAAATTAAGAAGAAAGAACTTGATTCACTGATAGATGAGCAACACAGACTATCTTCACACTCATTATTAATAACAGTTAGCAAATTCGAATCAAGGACTTTAACCCTGATGAAGCTTGCAAGAAATTCATTAATATATCTATCATTAGCTCTTCATTTTGAAGAACAAAGTAAGCCAAAATCAGACGGATTAGTCATGCCGACTGTAGTACCTTTAAAATGATTCCTCTGTGGGTTGAAATCAGTGACTGAAATATTAATTTCCGTTATTCGTTGTAGGTTTCCCGGGTCGATGCAACGCTAGCCTTAATCAAGGATGATGCTGTAATTTACATAAATGAAACCGCACGCCGTAGCGCCGATTAGCGAGTCTGTCGGGCGAGGAAGCGGAAGAGAACGGCTGGCGCATAATAGTGCGAGTGGCACTATAGTTTCAGGAATATTCCTAAATGGCTTTGCTTACAGGCAGGCAATGTTGAACATTTTTTGATTCACCGTTATACCGTAGCTGAGTCCAATCCGCCCCCGGCAAAATTTCAATGAAAATCTACGATACGAATTATGGTCCTGACACGTTCGGACGTATACGTATGGGCCTGATAACAGAAATGTTCCTGACCTATGAAGGGTATGTAAAACCAGAAATTGGTGATCACCTTCGCATTAGTTGTGTATTCAAAGGTGTGGTGCGTGATGTTTATATTGTCGTTATTTCACAGATTTGTGAATGTGTTGATGAGAAAGATACTGTCTTAATAAGATATGAAAAAAATAAGGAAGTCTTCTTTACATCAAATGACTATTTAAATAAAACTGCTTTTTTAGAATCTAATTTTAATGAGCTAAATGGCTTCTCAAGAAAACTGCATTGATAGAGATAATAGACGCCCCCGCTTAAGCGGGGGTATTTTATTGCAATGATAAGTTTTGTAGTTGTTGATAGAAATCATGCATGGGCGTTTCGTTATAGCCACTATTGGTGAATTGTCTATAATTTTTTCTTACGCTTTCATCAGAGAGGTTTTCTAATGGCAGGTAATGATATTCAATCGCATTTAGTAATATGGTGTGAACGACTGGCTTGTGTTCTGAATGAATGCTTAGTCCGGTTTTTACGTAAAACTCATCAATTGTTATTTTCTTCTGAATAAATTCATTTAATACAGTTGGGCTCCATACTTTGAGGAACAGCACTATCGCCAATGATGCGAGATATCCATCGCTTGTACCATTTATCATTCTTGGATCGCTTGTTATCTGTAATAATGCATAGCATCTTTCAGCTTCTCTGAGCGAACAATCATTTATATCGAGTAGATAACTAAGTGACTTTAGCAGGACACCATTGCGTGAAGTCATGCCGCCTTTTTTGTTTATCTGCACCAGATGATCATTGATTGTGGTTTCAGTCAAACCATTATGAGGTGTGTACTCGTATGCTCTTTTCTTAGGGAGGTTTAACCAGTAGTTAATGAATTTGTTTAAATATGTGCGTGAATCGATTTTTCCATAGCGTTGCTCAATGCTTTTCTCAAACTGATTTCTATTCATCACTAAAAGGAAAATAACTCCGCTGACAGAAAATAAATGTTTTACTTTTTCAAGTAAGTCTAAAGCGTAATCGGGTCTTGCCCTATCGAGTTCGTCAATAATGAAAATCGTTTTCTTGTTCGACTCAATATGCATTTCAGATAGTAATTTCTTAAATGCTTCAATGTCGGATTTTTCTTCATCAGCAGATGTGATTTTTTTCTGAATAAACGATTCAAGTTCATCGGTCATTTCTTCTGCGGTTTCTTTTGCAACTCCTATTGCAGCATCTACAGCTTTATCTCCATTTATAAAGTTCGCACTGGCTGTAGTTATGACTGCCTTTACACTGCCTATTAAAAGGCTTGAGCCCACCTTGACGGAAGCATCCACAAATCTTTTTAAGAAAGGCTTTAGTTTTCCCTTGTCCTTTTTTATCAATGAATAGAATTGAGCTGTTAAAGATATAAATGGGTCTGATTGGTAATCATTTTCAAATGCATCAAAATAGATGACGTTGTAAGGGCTAGGCTCTTCTTTCTCAATTTCTGCTTTCATCATTTTAACAAAGCTAGTCTTGCCATTACCCCAATTATCATCCAGAGATAAAACTAAATTTTCTTCAGGGGCATTTTTAACGACTCTCATAACCTGCTCATAAAACGGTTGACGTCTAAACGTGTCATTTTGATTGTTAAACCCCTGGTTAAAGTCTGGTTTTTCGGTCATATACTAAGTCCTTTTTTGAAGTAAAAATTAGCAAAAAATAGAATAACGGCTGCCTTTCAACCTGTTGGTTTTCTAATCTGAAATCACTGCAATAAAATGTCAATCTACGCACAACTTTTGTAATCGTACAAATTCGGCATGAAGCCAGTGCTGGCGCAGTTTTCGGTTCACTGCAAAAGTGCAAAAAAAGGCACTATTTTTGTGCGCGGGCGAGGCGGGGGAGCAGTCGCGCTCTTCAGGGGGTAGGTATGCCCCTTTAATTCGCTGAAAATGGGTGCAAAAATGCCGCGCCCTGAAGCGTTCAGGCGTGCGGCCTAGCGTGACGGGGGAAAAGCAGAGAGCCCCGCAGCGTGGAGCTGAGGGGCTCTGGTGAGATGGGGTGTGATCGGCGGTGTCGGAATCGGGCGTCAGTCGCCTGCTTTCTCTTCAGCCAGAGCATAAGGGTTGAACTGGAACACCTCAACGCCTAGCCAGTCGTTGACCGCCTTCAGCGATTCCATGATCGGGTAGAGTTCGTTGATCGCAAACACCCTGGCAGCCTTCACAATGTCACCGAGGCCGCTAGTATTGTTGGGCATGACGCCCATCAGCTGAGGCGGTACGCGGTGGATGGCCAGCATGTCATCACGCGTGGCGTCTTTGATGCCGGTGAACTCATCTTTTGCAGCTATTTGACTGAACGGCAGGATTTGTAAGCCGTCCTTCTTACCGCCTGCGGCATACACAAACAGGTTTTTAAACGCGCCGCCGCCGCGCGCATCTTTCAGTGATCTCTTCAGCTTTTCCACGTCTGCCGAATTTGCCACGGGATCGGTGAGGTACACGATAACCCCGGCGTGACTGCCGTTGATGTAGTAATTGCGGCGGAACAGCGTGGCCTCACCGTTCAGCATGATGGACTGAAGCGCGGACATGTATTCAGGTGCGCCGTAAATCTCCTGGTGGATGCTGGCGTTTCGCAGGTGGAACACCTTGCCGGGCTCAAAAGCGTAATCCTCCTGGTAGTAAGTAACAAACCAGTACTGATCGAGGTCCACGCCACGGCGGGTGTATTTCGCCAGCGAGTGCTTAAGCTTCAGCGGTTCACCCAGGCGGTTATCGCGCCGCTCAAGATAGGCATCACCAAACACAAGGTAATCCATCACGAATGCGCTGGCATCCTGACGCGAAAGCATCGGGTGTGGTTTAAAGCATGACATGATCACATTGCGTTTAAAGACCAGCGGCGACTCATGGTGCACCGCGCCGGCCAGCAGACGGGCGAGTCCGTAGGTGCTGATGGGCGGTTCATACCATCGGCCATTGTTGGCGCACTCCATGCAGTCCTGAAGGTCCCACTGATCCATGATGGATGTGGGTTCACCAAAGCTAAATGATTCCAGCCCCTCAACCGGTTCGACCATCTCAGCGGCAGGCTGGCTGTTTGCTGGCGTGGCGGGTTTACTGAACGTCTTTTTATTCCTGCGGCTCATGGTCAAAATTCCTCAACAAAGCTTTCTGTGCCGCTGCCGGCATCATTGCCCAGCGGTTCATTCATAAGTGCGTGCATCGTTGCCCAGGCTAAGTCACCGTGGCTGCTGCCGCGTGTACGGTCTGATGCGTAAGAGGTCTGGCCGCTCTGCGTGACGAATTTGCGGATGGTCATAAAGCTGCTGACGATATCCATCATGCCGGCGTCGTATTCGAAGCGGCCGGCGCGAATCACCATCTGCGCCTTGAGTACCAGCTGGCGTTTAACCGCAGGGGTGTAAAGGTGCATTTGCGCTGCCGTGAAGAATTTCAGCACCAGTTGATGCACTGCCGCGCCTATGCCGGTGCCGTCGATATCGATGTGCTGCACGTTGTACATGCGGGTGAGGCGCTCAATAAATTTCGCCTGCTCTTCAAATTCCATGCCGCGCAGCTGATGTCGTTCAATGACGCGGAATTTGCCGCCGGGCACCAGTGGTGGCGAGAGCACGACGAGGCCGGCGCTGTCGCCTTTATCACTGCTGCCATTGGGATCGTACCCAATCCAGACCGGGCGGCTGGCGAGTGGGCGCGGTGCGTAAGGGTTCCAGTCCGGCCAGATGCCGCTGTACCCATCCACGCCACAGCCAATCAGGGCGTTGTAGTTAAACGCACGTTCGCCGGCGACGACGAATTTACACATGTAGAGGTTGTCGAAATCCTCATCGCTGTTTTCGCTGCGGATCTCTTCCAGGTCGATAAGCGGGAAGCCCTGATCAATCACGTCCTGTACGGTGACAATCTGACGCCAGATATTGTCACCGCACAGCACGCCGTTCTTCAGCGCTTTGTGTGACAGGTCTATCTGCACCTGCTTGCTCTTAAGCTTGCCCTTGTTGTAAAGGTCTCCGTTCCAGAATTTATAGGCTTCGTGCTCTTCCCCTGATGGAGTGGAAAAGTAGGTGCGGCGCAGGCCTACCTGCGTTGCCATACCGGCGGCGACTTTACGCAGGTTCAGGAAGTTGGCGACCCAGAACGCCTCATCGAAATACAGGTCACCCGTGTATGACTGCGCGGTTGCCGCAGAGGTGCCAAGAAAATAAAGCGTTGCGCCGTTCGACAGAATGATCGCATCGCCGCCCTTCAGCTCAACGCCGATGCTGCGTGCCAGAAAAATAATGAATTTCTTAAACTGGAACGCCTGCGCACGCGATGCAGACAGGAATATCTGGTTAGTGCCAGTTTCCAGCGCACGCAACAGCGCTTCGCGGGCAAAGTACCAGCTTGCGCCAATCTGACGGCTTTTCAGGATGAAGCGGTTACGCAGGTTGCGCTGCTTGTACCACCGTTTCTGATGCTCAAACAGCGACTCCAGCACAAGTGTGCGCAGCTCTGTGATCTGCTCAGCCGTGAAGTGGTTCTTCGGCGTCTTCTTCTTCTGCTCTTTGTCCTGCTCTTTCCTTTCATCCCTTGCGAGGCGTGCCAGCTGTCGCCCGAGCAGGTCAATCGTCTTGAAGTCGTGAGCGGATAAATCTTCTTTCTCAATCAGCCGCAGATAGCGGACATCGGTGCGCTCAAGCGCCCGCTGAATGGGCGTTGATTTGTCCCATTCATCACGGCGGCGCCAGGAATAAAGCGTGTTCGCCTTCACCCCAAGTCGCTGAGCGATTTGGGGGATGCTGTATGCCTGCCAGTAGAGGGCTTTGGCTTCTGTTCGGGGATCGAGGGCTGTTTTCATGGGTACAGGCTATCGCGCCCGCGCGAGGTGGAATATCGCCAGCTGTTGTCACAGGCACCTCACAATTCCCTTATGTGGCGCGGCATTGCCCGGTTTCGGAAGATAGGGGCACAGGGTGAAAGCACCTTAATCAACCGGAGCAAAGAGAATGCCGAAGTCGAAATTATTCCGCGTAGCCGTCGAGGGTGCGACCTGCGATGGACGCCAGCTGGAACGCCAGCATATTCAGGAAATCGCAGACAGCTATAACCCGCAGGTCTACGGTGCGCGAATCAATCTGGAGCACCTGAAGAGCCTCAGCCCTGACAGTACTTTCCGCATGTACGGTGATGTCGATAGCGTGCAGGCCATCGACATCAAAGAGGGGCCGCTAGCCGGCAAGCTAGGCCTGTATGCGCTTATCGATGGGACTGATGATCTGGTCACCCTCAACAAGTCACGTCAGAAGGTCTACAGCAGCATTGAGTTTGACCCGAATTTTGCCAAAACCGGCAAAGCCTACCTGATGGGGCTGGCATTCACTGACAGCCCGGCAAGCCTGGGTACTGAAATGCTTCAGTTCTCCTCAAAGGCTGCGGTTAACCCGCTGGCTCACCGTAAAACCAACGAAAACTGCTTCTTTAGTGAAGCGTTCGAAACCGCAATTGAGTTTGAGGTGGAAGAGTCTCAGACAGACGGCGGTAAGAAGTTCTTCTCTAAAATCAAAGACCTTATCACCGGTGGCGAGCGCCGTTTCTCGGCAGAGGCTGGCGTGATCCGCGAAGCGGTGGAGATTGTAGCTGAGTCTCAGGGGCAGGTGCTGGACCGCGTCGAAGCGCTGAGCCAGCAGCAGACCGGCATGGCGAAGGCGGCAGACGTTGAGAAGCTCACCAGTGAGCTGGCCGCGCTGAAAACGCAGCTGGCGTCACAGGATGGCGGGTTCAGCCAGCGTCCTCAGTCTTCAGGCAGCAACGGCGTAGATAGAACGCAGCTGGCTGACTGCTAATCCGGCAGTCACGTAAACCCGAATAAACCGATCAAGGAATAGTGAGATGAAATTAGAAACCCGCAAGCTGTGGGATGGTTACAGCCAGCGTCAGGCTGAGCTTAACGGCGTGCCAATCCACCATGTAAACACCCACTTTGCGATTGCACCAAGCGTGTCACAGACGCTGGAAGATAAGGTGCAGCAGTCCAGTGAGTTCCTGAAACAGATTGGTATTTTCCCTGTAACTGAGCAGGAAGGCGAAAAGCTGGGCTTGGGTGTAGGTGGTCCGGTTGCCAGTACCAACGCCAGCAGCACCACGCGACGTGATCCGCGTTCAGTGCATACGCTGGACAGCGACAAGTTCCGCTGCGAGCAGACCAACTTTGACACCTTCATCACTTATGCGCAGCTGGATATGTGGGCCAAGTACCCGGACTTCCAGCAGCGCATTACCAATCAGCTGGTTAACCGCCGTGCGCTGGATCGCATCATGGTCGGCTTCAACGGTATCAGTCATGCGGATAAGTCAGACCTGACGGCTAACCCGCTGTTGCAGGATGTGAATATCGGCTGGCTTCAGAAATACCGTGCCAATGCGCCGCAGCGTGTGATGTCAGGCGTCACGCTGACCAGCCGCGATGAGTCAAACAAAATCACCGCCAAAGGTGACTACAGCAACCTTGATGCGCTGGTTTATGACGCAACCAGCTCGCTGCTCGATGAGTGGTACAAGACATCGCCTGATCTGGTGGTGATCACGGGTCGCAATATCATGACCGCGCGTGAGTACCCGCTGATCAACGGCATCAGCGACAACAACCCGAACAGTGAATCACTGGCTGGTCAGCTGATTGTGTCGCGTAAGACGATTAACAACCTGCCAACCCTGATCGCGCCGTTCTTCCCTGAACACGCGATGCTCGTGACCTCGCTGCGTAACCTGTCGATTTACTGGCAGGAAGGTAAGCAGCGCCGGATGTTGAAAGAAGAGCCTGAGTTCAACCGTATTTCGACCTATGAGTCATCGAACGATGCCTACGTGATCGAAGACTACGGCTTTGGCTGCCTGATCGAAAACATCACCTGGGCAGAACCTGCCGCAGGTGGCGAGTAAATCACGTTGAGCCGCCGGGCGAGCCCCGGCGGCCTGGGGGAAACATGCTGACACCTGCACGCCGCCATTTTGAATCGGTAATGGCGCAGAATCGCGGCACTGCCGCAAACACGATGGCAGACCTGACGGCTTATGAGCAGATGCTTCACCGCCTGCGCATCGATAAAAACCGTTTTCGTGGCATCCAGAACAACAAACTCAAGGCGGACACCAAGGCCGAAGCCCTGCCGAACTATCAGGGCTGGGTAGATGGCGTGCTGGCATCTGACAGCGGTCAGGCCGATGAGGTGCTGACCACGGTCATGCTCTGGCACGTCGATGCCGGCAGTATCGCTGAGGCGTTGCGCATTGGTGAGTACGTTATCCGTCATCACCTGTCTATGGGCGACAACTTCCAGCGTACGGCGGCTGTGGTGCTGATGGATGAGATTTGTGATCCGGTGCTCTCCCACTTCAAAGCCAGCCAGTCAGATGTGCCGGTCAGTGTGGATTTGCTGAAGGCGCTGGACGGCCTGACGGCGAATGAAGATGTGCCTGAAGCGGTTCGCGCGAAGCTCTGGAAGTGCATCGGCTACACCTTGCGCACCAACTCGGAAACGCTGGATGAGGCGCTGGAATATCTGCGCAAAGCCATTGCGGAGTTCAGCGAAATCGGCGTTAAGCGTGACATTGAAATTCTTGATCGCCTGGTGAAAAAGGCTGCGTCAAACGTGCCGGAATCCACTGAAGAGCTTAATGGCGGAGGAAACAGCGGCGCTGATATCCCGCGCTCTGCTGTAACAGCCATGACGGTGATTAACGGTGAGTCCGTACCGCTGGCCGCTGGGCCGGTGGTGCTCAGCCAGGAGTCTGGCAACGCACCGGCAGTTGATCTGGTTGCTACGGATTCAGCCACTGTGCCGGTAATTGCTGAGGCCGGTGGGGCAGAAGCAACCGTGCCAGCAGCTGAAACACCGGCGGCGGAGCCGGCAGCCAAAACCCCGGTTAAACGTGGCCGTCCTGCAGGAACAAAAACAGCCGCTGGTAAAACCAAAACCAGCGCGGCTGCGGCAAAAAAAACCACTGGCACAGCGAAAGCCAGAACGGGAGCAGCGGCAAAAACCGCTAAGCCGCAGTAAACGAAAGTGCCCCCGCGCACCCGGGCGGCACGGCTGAGGTAAACAGCAATGCTGCGTTAGTTCAGCTGTCCACCGTCCGACTTTTGAGAGAGAAGCGATGAGCCTTGTAGCCCGTAAAGACATCAATCCCGTTGAAGGTGACGCACCGGATATCAATGACGGTGGCGTGACGGTGAAAGCCGGTGCGTTCTGGCCTGAAATCCGCCTGGCTGACCTGCGTAAATCAATGCGCCTCAACGGGACGGTGACAACGGACAGGCTTCAGCACAACACCCGCGAAGCGGTGAGAAGCGTGACGCGCCAGCTGGCTGACTGGAAAGCCATGCAGGAAGCTGAGGGATATGCGGAGCTGGATGCAGTGCCGGCTGATGAAATAGACGGGCAGTCTGAGCGGGTTTATTGCTTCCAGCGTGCGGTGTACTGCATGGCGAAAGCGCTGCTGACTGAAGGTTATCGCGACTTTGATACGACAGGGCAGGGAGAGAAACACGCGGCGGCGTTGACCTCTCAGATTGACACGCTCTGGCGCGATGCGAATTGGGCAATTCGTGACCTTCAGGTTATGCCGCGCGGTCTGGCGGAGCTGGTCTGATGATCGTGCAGGCGCTACAGGGCGACACGCTGGACCAGATTTGTCAGCGCTATTACGGGCGCACGCGGGACGTAACTGAGGCAGTGCTGGATGCCAATCCGGGGCTGTGTGAGTTCGGTCCGTTTCTCTCTGCGGGGCAGGAAATCTATCTGCCGGATATCGACCCGGCACCAAAGGCGGAGATGGTGCAGCTATGGGACTGACCATGGATAGGGTTGTGTCGTTTCTCTCTTATCTTCCTTCGGCGTTTCTGACGTCACTGGGGCTGCTGTCTCTGACGCAGTGGGCAACGCTGATCGGCGTGGTGCTGGGCATCCTGACTTATCTGCTCAACCGCCGCCACAAACAGCGGATTGAAGAGGAGGAGAAGAAGCGCACGGCCATTTTTAAAGAGATGGCGGAGCGTGCGACACAGCACGATTTGCCGGATGTGGTCTGTGCGATTGAAGAAATCGCCAGGCTGGATAAGAGGCGAAAAACCGCATGAGCATGAAGCGTAGAGCTGTGACCTGTGCTGTATCCGTGATCATCGGGTTGATGGGTGTGAAGTACGCTGGCGAAATCCGTACCAGCCCGCAGGGACTGGCGTTAATCGGTGATGCCGAATCGTGCCGGCGTGATCCTTATGTCTGCCCGGCAGGCAAGCTGACCGCTGGCATTGGCTCTACCACGGCAATTGATGCCCATCACTTCTACAGCGATGACGAAATTGCATCGATGTGGGCCGATGACGTGAAGACGGCGGAGCGCTGTGTAAATCAGAACTTCAACGGGCGTGAGATGAATCAGAACCAGTTCGACGCCATGACTTCTGCGGCGTTCAACATGGGTTGCCTCAATCTCATCTGGTACACGGACCGCACCGGAAAGCGGGTGAAAACAACCATCTGGCGCAACGCGCAGGCCCTTCAGTGGGATGCGATGTGCAGACGGCTGAATGACTTCGTTAACGCCGGCGGCGTGAAGCTGGCCGGGCTGGTTAAACGCCGGGGTGTTGAGTCCCGCCTGTGCCTGACGCCGGAGGACTGATGAGCCAGCTAAAGATAAGTCCGGTGGTGATCCTGCTGATTGTGACCGTGCTGGCCATAGCGGTTGCCGGCTGGGAATTTCTGGCAAACCGCAGTGCTCAGGTCGAACTCAGCCAGGCGAAAAAAGATATCGACAGCGCCGCCACCGTGATCGGCAACGTGCAGCGCACCATGACCATTTTCAGCCAGATTTCAGCGGGGCGAGCCAGTGAAAAAGAATCTGATCGGCAACAGGGAGAAAAAGACCGCGCGGCGCTGCATGCGTCACTGTCGGGTGACCGCTGCGCAGCTGAGCCTGTGCCTGCTGATGCTCAGCGCCGGCTGTTCGACAAAGCAGACCGTATACGTGCCCGCGCAGTGTCCCCGCCTGCCGGCGGAACTGTATCAGGCAACGCCGGTGCCTGAGCCACGCATGGCGGGCAAGCGCCTGTCATGGGGCGAATCACTGGAATGGAATGATGCGTTGCTGGATGCGCTGGACAGCGCGAACAAAGACAAAGCCGCACTGCTGAAAGCAGACGGCGTAAGAGCGGGGAACTGACATGCTGAAGGCGGATTTACTCAGGGCGGCCATCGTGGCGCATCAGCCGTGGTTTGTGCAGAACCCTGACCGGCTGGAAGTGTACGTAACCAGCGGCAAAGTGATTGCCGGAGGCGCTGCTTCAGCCTCGTACAGCTACGGCTATGAACTGAACGTGCTGGCGATGGACTACCCGTATGACCTCGACAGCCTGACGATGCCGGTGCTGGGCTGGGCGCGGCGTCATCAGCCAGCACTGCTGCTGAATCCTGCTCTGCGTCAGGAGGGCATCAGCTTTGATGCTGAGCTGCTCAACAACGACACGGCGGACATTCTCTTTGTTATCAAAGCCAGTGAAATGGTGATCGTAACTTTTGATGAGAACGGCAAACCGCAGGCTAAGCACCGCGATGAACCGCTTCACGAAGAGATGTTCCCACCTGATGATCAGTGGTCACTGCTAGCCATCAACGACAACACTGGCGAAGAGCTGACGGAGGGTGACGCCAATGGCTGATGTGCTGATGTTTCATGAGCTGGACGCGATTATCCGCGATGTGATTGGCGTAACCAAAGCCACCACGCGGCGCAGCATGGCGCGGCGTATTGCCGGCGATATTCGCCGCAATCAACAAAAGCGTATCGGCAGGCAGAAAAACCCGGACGGCACGGCTTATAAAGCCCGCCGCAAAAAGAAAATCGGCACTCAGGGCGGCATTCGTTTCCTGTGGAACGGTCAGACGCGCAGCCTGCGCAACTGGCGACACAGTAAGGGCCGCTATGGTGACCGCATGATCACCGGTTTTGATGAAGAACGCGGCTCAATCCGCTCCTTTCTGCGTGATGACATTGAGCGCTATCTCAGCGTTGACCTGCGCCGAAGCGAGAAAACCAAAACCAAGCCTGACCCGATGTTTCGCCGGCTGCGTCAGGAGCGATTCCTAAAGGCGAGTGCCTACCCGGATGCGGCAGTGGTGGGCTTTTCTGGCCGTGCTGCAGCGATCGCCCGGATTCACCAGGACGGTTTAAGCGACAAGGTTTCACATAATGCCACCGCGCGCTATCCGCAGCGCCAGTTGCTGGGGCTGACGGAGGCTGATCTGGATGCGGTGACTGAAGCCATTACCGATGCGTTGAAGGGGGCGAAGTGAACGATTTAACACTGGCTGAGCTTAACCGCTCGCTGATGAGCATGATCCGTGTCGGCATCGTAACGGAGGTGGATTTGCTCATGACCGTGGCGCGCGTACAGACGGGCGGGCTTCAGACTGACTGGATCCGCTGGGGTGCTGACCGCGCCGGCGATGCCGTTACGTGGTGGGCGCCATCCGTTGGAGAGCAGGTCGTGATTCTGGCTCCCGGTGGCGCGCTGGAAAACGCCTTCATTGCGTTCAGCCTTTACAGTGATTACGCGCTACCGCCGGATAACGGCAAAAAAATAGATGTGACGCGCTACCCGGACGGGGCGAAGAAAAGTTATGACCCGGCAGCCGGGCTTCTGAGCCTGCTGGCGATGAAAGCCGGCCTGATTGATATGAGTGGAACGCTGACGCTGAACGTTGGCCGTCTTGTAATCAATGCCGGCGAAACAATCATAAACGGCGAAGTGGTTCAGGGCGGCGGCCAGATGAGCTCAAACGGTGTGATTGCGGATGCGCACGTGCACGACAAGGTTAAGTCTGGCGGCGATATGTCAGGGGGGCCGCAGTGAGTACCGGCTGGAAGGGAATGAACAGCGCTGACGGCGCTGTACTTGATGATGAGGCCCATCTGCATCAATCAGTGAACAACATTCTACTGACACCGGCAGGCTCGCGGGTGATGCGTCGCGATTACGGCTCGTCCATCTTCTCGCTGATTGACCAGCCTGACAATGCGGTGACACGCCTGAAGCTGATGTCAGCAGCCTGCATCGCGCTCTGGCGCTGGGAACCACGACTGACGCCGGTAGCTGTGACTGTTGAGACGACGGAACAGGGGGCGGTACAGATGATTGTTAAATCCCGCCGCAGCGATACGTCCTCAACCATTACAACCGATATCACTCTGAAGGAAGGCCAATGAGCGGAGTCATCGACTTATCACAGCTGCCGGTGCCGCAGGTTGTCGAGGTGCCGGACTATGAGGCATTACTTGCTGAGCGAAAAGCCTACTACGTTTCGCTTTTCCCAGCATCGCAGCAAGCGGCCATTGCGCGCACGCTTGAGCTGGAGTCTGAGCCGGCGCTGATGCTGTTGCAGGAAGGATGCTATCGCGAAATCCTGCTGTGCCAGCGCATCAACGAGGCGGCGGTAGCCGGCATGGTGGCATTTTCTACCGGCACGGATCTGGACAATCTGGCTGCTAACAACAATGTCACCCGCCTGACCATTACGCCGGCAGACTCATCTACGGTGCCGCCGCTGGATGCCGTGATGGAAGATGACAGTGATCTGCGGCTGCGCGTGCCGGCAGCCTTTGAAGGGCTGTCAGTTGCCGGGCCAACCGCCGCCTATGAATCCCACGCGCGCAGCGTGGATGGCCGCGTGCTGGACGTTTCGGCGACGAGCCCCAGTCCGGCGGTAGTAGTGCTGACGCTGCTGGCGCGGGAAGGTGACGGCACGCCGCCAGCGGATTTGCTGAGTGCAGTGAATGTTGCGCTAAACGGTGAATCTGTTCGCCCCGTTGCTGATCGTTTGTCCGTGCAGCCGGCAGTAATCAGCAATTATCAGGTTAAAGCAACGCTGCATCTTTATGACAACGTGGCGGGCGCGCCCTGTCTGGCGGCCGCAAGTAAAGCGATGGCGGCTTATATTGCTGAACAGCGAAAGCTGGGCCGTAGCGTGCGCCGCGACTCTTACAGCGCCGTGCTGCGCGTGGCCGGGGTGGACTGGGTAGAACTTCATGAACCCGCAGCGGATATGATTTTTGACCGCACGCAGGCGGGATACTGCACGGCAGTATCGATTGAGGTGGCGAGCGATGAGGTGCTCGCATGACGGTGAAAAACAGCCTACTCCCGCCGTCTGCCACGAATACTGAAATTCGGCTGGCGAAAGCACGCAGCGGCCTAAGTGCGCTGGCCGCACCGCTGCGTGATATCTGGAATCCTGACACCTGCCCAGTTTCGCTGCTGCCCTATCTGGCGTGGTCTCGTTCGGTTGACCGGTGGGATGAAAACTGGACTGAAAGCGTGAAGCGCAAAGTGGTGAAGGACGCATTTTATATCCATCAGCATAAGGGCACCATCAGCGCGATTCGGCGAGTGGTCGAGCCGCTGGGCTATCTCATTCGCGTGATTGAGTGGTGGAAAACCAACGATGAGCCGGGCACTTTCAGGCTGGACGTGGGCGTGCTGGACACCGGCATCACCGAGGAAATGTATCACGAGCTGGAGCGTGTGATCGCCGACGCCAAGCCGTGCAGCCGCCATCTTATCGGGCTTTCGATCACCTTGGACGCGAACGGCACGGTGCCGGTGGCCGTTGCCAGCTACAGCGGCGACGAGCTGACCGTTTATCCCTATACCCCTGAACTAATCAGCGTCGGCGGGCCGGTGTATTCCGGTGCGGCGGTGCATCTTATCGACCTGACGGAAGTGAGCGCATGACGACAAAATATTTTGCCCTGCTGACCAATCAGGGCGCGGCAAAGTTAGCCAACGCTGCCGCACTCGGAACAAAAGTGAACATAACGCAGCTGGCCGTGGGCGATGGTGGCGGCACATTGCCCACGCCTGACCCGGCGCAGACGAAACTCATCGGCGAGAAGCGCCGCGCGTCGCTCAACTCGCTGACGATAGATGCCGCTAATGGCAGCCAGATTATTGCCGAGCAGATTATCCCGGAGGGTGAGGGCGGCTTCTGGATCCGCGAGATTGGGCTGTTCGACGCCGACGGCGTGATGATTGCCGTTGCTAACTGCGCCGAAACCTACAAGCCGCAGTTGGCTGAGGGCAGCGGACGCACGCAGACGGTGCGCATGATTATCATCGTCAACAGCACCAGCGCGGTGACGCTGAAGATTGATCCGTCCGTAGTGCTGGCGACGCGTAAATATGTGGACGACGGCGTTATAGTGGCGAAGCAGTGCGCCGAAAAGTTGCAAACAGAAGCAAAGGAGTATGCCGACACGCTGCTTGAGCAGGCGAAAGAGTACAGCGGCGACACGCTGAAGCAGCACGTGGACGATGCCAACCCACACGCGCAATACCTGAAGATTGCCGGCGCTCTTAAGGAACTGGCTGATGCAGGTAAAGTCCCTGATGCCCTTGCGGTGCTGGGACTGACCGAGCCAGCGCTCGCAGGCGCAAGCGGCGGCGTTCTCGGTGAGTCGGGTTACATCAAAATCCCAATGATTATCGCGGGTATCAAAAAGGTGCTTTACCTTCAGTGGGGAACCTTTACGAGCGTAACGGGAGGCTCCGGCACAAACGGTGTTTACGAAAGCCCGACAGCCACCGTCACGTGGCCGGTTGCATTCCCAAACAATGTCCTTCAGGTGATTACCGGCGGATCGTCCGACGTTGGCGGAGCAGGTCAGCAGGAAATGGCTTGGGCATTTGGCAAAAGCAGGACGTCTGGCTCCTTTGGCTTTCAGTGCCGAAGCCCGAACACCACCATGACAGGTTCATATATTGCGCTGGGGTATTAACGATGAGATTTTCTGAAACAACGCAGGCTTTCTACGACGAGGCTTTTGAGGACAATGCAGCGGTAGATGATATTCCTGCAGATGTCCGAGAAATCACTTTGGAGCAATATCAGGAATTTTATAGCGCCATAAATAGTGCTTGCCGGGTGTACGTTCAGAAGGACAAGCTTGTCATTTCCGAACCACGTCCCGGCGCACTCTGCGAATGGGACGACGGCAAAAAAACGTGGTTTATGAGCGATGCGGCAAAAGCGCAGCAGCAGGCGCAGGACATTGCGAACGCAGAGCGGCAGCGTCAGACTCTGACTGAAGAAGCTACGCAGAAAATATCACTTTTGCAGACAAAGGTGATGATTGGCAGGGCGCTGCTGGACAATGAAAAACAGACCCTGAATATCTGGCTGGACTATATCGACCAACTGAACCTTGTTGATGTGTCAGCCGCGCCAGGTATCAGCTGGCCCTTAAAGCCCCAATAATTGAAAGCCCGCAGATAGCGGGCATTATTTTTTACAGACTTATCATCGAAAGTACGTCACTGGTTGTGAGGCTACCCAGCCCTTCGCGTATATCCTCGCTCTGTTTTTTCAGCGTCAGCGTAAACTCAATTTTCTGCGCCTTGCCATCCTGCATAAACTCGGTGCGGTTCTCTCTGATGCTGGTAATGGCAAAAATGCCGTAAATCGTGCCGGTACCTTCAATCAGGGGCCAGGCTTTGCCGCCGTAAGCCATGGTGCGAAGCGCGGCGAGTGACACATCACCGCCGGTTATCTCCGGGTACAGCGTGCCGGTGAGTGTGATCGTATCCTCGCCCGCCCCGATGTACTGCCACTTTGCCGATTTTCCTACCCGGTCATTTTTAACATGGCGAAATTCTGTCTGCTGCTCTAGCGACTGATATGGCGCAGTCTGGCGCATGAAAACGAACATGCCGTAAATCATCATCATAAAATCACCTATTCTCTGTCGCGCAGCTGTGAGCGGCGGCGGTTATCACGTTCACGCATCAGCCCGTCAAGCTCGCGGCGCACCGCTGAAGCCAAGCTCTTTTCGTCCATTTTTGCGCTTTCATAAAAATTAATTGTCAGGTTAATCACGTCGCCGCCCGCAGCCGCGCTGATGGCGGCTGTCGTCAGGCCGTCCGGATTTGACCGTCCTGCAGGTGTGATAGGGACTGGCATAGCGGCTGAAAGTGCCCGTGTTGGCCATGTCGCTATGCCGCGCACCATGTCGCCTACGCGCTGGGTAATTCCGGCCATACTCGATGCGGGAGTGCTAATAGTTGGCTCCTGCCAGTCACCCACAACCGGCAGCACCGGGGGATGGTCTTTAAACACAATTTCGCCGAGCTTGTCAGGATCGCGTGCGGCGGCGCTGACATCAGTGGCGCTTTCAGCGGCTGACTTTTTCTTTTTGCCGGGATTGGTGCCTTTAAGTGCGTCAAAGCCTGAAGCGCTGGCCGGTGATGCGGTAGGCGGTGATGCCGGCGGCTTGGGTGGTGCATTCTGAACGGCTGCGGCAACGGTTGTTGCCGGCACAGGGTTCCATGCCTGCGCGACCATCTTTTTCTGCTTGTCGTCCCATATGTACATGATCGGCGCTTTCGGCTTAGCCGGTGCAGCGGCGTCCATGACGTTTGCGACCTCTTTGGCAGCGTTCGCCGCTTCAGGGATGGCGCCAAGTTTTTTCAGCAGGTAGCCAATACCCTCAGCCACTTTAATGATGACGCTGAGCACGCTGGAAACCGCATTACCTACAATCACCCCGAATGACTGACCGGCTTCCGTGCACTCCTTCAGAGAGTCAGCAGATGTTTTCACCGGTTCGAAGAGATTTTTAAACCAGTTCCACACGCCAGAAATCGCGTTGCCGATGCCTTCAAACACCGGAACCAGTCCTGAAAACGCGGAGCGAACAGGTGCAAGCCCTGTGATTAAGCCGTCAAAGAATCCACTGAAGAAGGCTTTGATCGGTGACCAGTATTTCCAGATAAGCAGTGCTGCTGCTGCAACGGCTGCAACGAGCAGACCGATAGGGCTCAGCAGAAAACCAATAATGGATGAAACACCGATGAGCGCATATCTGATTGCGGCGAGGGGGGATGTGGCCACCCACATCAGGGTTGTTCCAATCTTGCTGGCACCGGCTGCAAAGGTGGCAAAGGTGGTCGCGGCCATTGCTGACATCTGTGCCCGCAGCAATGTCAGCGCCTGAAGGGGATTGCGGAAAGCCGATACCAGCGCCTGTCCGGCATTTTCTGCCTGCTCTTTTATGGCATTTAACGCGCCGCCTTTGAATGAATTAAGGATGCCTCCCTCATCATCGTTGTCTCCGCCTTTTAGGGCGCCAAGACCTTCCCTGATCCTCTCAAGCCAGCTGACACCTTCAGCGGCTTCGCTGCCTGAGAACAAACTGATGAAGGATCTAAATGCTTCACCTGCTGAGCCGGATGCCGGGACGATGTTTTGGAACCGCGCCGCCATGCCCGCCAGTGAAGCGAGTGCGCCACCAAAGCCCCTCCCTCCGCCAAGAAGCGTCAGGCCGAGTCGCATGGCGCCCAATGGCACAAGCACCGCACCGATGGCCAGCGCCAGCGATCCCATTATGGCAAGCGCTACGCCAATGACGGCGGCAACCTTCAGGAGGGAAGCGACTACAGCCGGATTGGCTTCTGCCCACGCCCGAAAACGCTGCGTTATCTGTGTAACGTATTTAATGACGCTCATGGCGGGGCCGCGTAGCGTTTCGCCCAGGCTGCTGAAGCTGTTATTCATAGCGGCTTTGGCAATCAGATACTGCGCGGACACAGAGTCTTTGTTGATATCCGACTCGCGGCGCATTGAACCTTTAGAGGCTTCGCCATTAACCAGCTGTAACTGCCGGTAAAGTTCGGGAAGGTTGTTTGCCAGTTTGGCTGCGTCATCACCGAATTCTTTGCCAAAAATCTGCGTCAAAACGGATGTTTGTTTATCAGGGCTGAGTTTCTTCGCAGCCTCGAGCACGGTAATAATGGTGCCCATTGCATCTGTCGGCATCGCCTTCTGGATTTTTTCAGCGCTGAGGCCAAGCGAATTCAGTCCATCGGTAAAGTTCTGGCCCTGTGTGGTGGCAATAGCGAGCTCACGCACCATCGCATTGGTAGCGCTGGCGGCAATTTCTGGCGCAGCGCCTAACGTCAGGAAAGTCGAGCCCAGCGCGGCCGCTTTACGGTAATCGAGCTTGTCTGCAATACCACCTACACGCTGTAGCACGTCGATAATGTCCGCACCCTTGGACTTAGCGTTGTCATCCAGGTAATTAAGTGCATCGCCGAGCTGCTCAATATTCTGTGTAGGTACTTTGTACAGGCCGGCGATTTTGCCCAGACTTTCAGACAGCTCGCCGGCGGGCAGGTCGAATGAGGTGGCCGCCATCGCGGCAGTATTGGCAAAACTCATTAAATCGGCTTTCTGCTTTTCCCAGGGATCGTCACTGTTTGACACACCCATTCGCGCGCCGCCGGCGACAAGCGCGGCATAATCCTGCGCGCCGTTCTCCATAGGAAGAGTTTCGCTGGCCGCTTTGATGGACTTTTGCAGGTCGTAATACTGTGCTGTGCGGTTGCCACTGGCGTCGCGCAGGTCATTAACCTGTTTGGCGACGTCCTTCATGGCATCTTCCATGCTGGCGTAGCTGGTTAAAGATTTAACGACTGGCGCAACCGTAGCGGCACCGGCTACAACTGCTTTCATCCCGCCGCCGGTCAGGCTATCGCGGCGCTCTTTTGCCCTTTCGTAATTACCCTGCGCGCGACTGACCGCCGCCAGCCTTCGCTGCTGTTCTGACAGTTGCCGGTTGTATTCGCCTGTCCTGCGGCTGATTTGTTCTGTGGCCGTTGAGCCGTTACGCAGCACAATGCCGTGGCGCAGCATGGAGGAACTCAGCGCGCCAAGTTTCGCGCGCTCCTCGTTCTGGGCGCGGGTCAGTTGACGGATACTTTCCGATTGTCGCTTCAGCGCGGCGGTTTGCTCTTCGGTGCGCTGACTGGCCGGGCCAAAGCTGTCACGCAGCTCTTTCGCTTTGTTCTTTGCTTCGTTCAGCTGCTGTGAGGTTTTCTGCGATGCGCGCGTAAGCCGGTCAAAACTGGCGGCGTTGCGTTCCATGCTTTTAAGTGAGGACTGCGTGTCGCGGATTTGGGAGGCCAGCGCGGCGGCACTTTTCTGCGCGGCACTGGCAGGACTGGTGAGCTTATTAACCGCGTCGAAGGCGACGCGGATACTGAGATTGCGATCTGTCATTCTTCGCTTCCGCTACGGGCTACCGCGCGCGAATGCCAGTCAATCAGTTCATTCACGGGCATGTCATCAAACGCGGACGGCGGCCAGTGAAAGATAACGGCGATATCTGCGATCAGTTCATCGGTCAGAACCGCCGGGCACAGTATTACGCGTCTTCCGCTTCGGTCGTGCTGGTCACGGAGGATGGCGCCAAAAAATCAGCCACTTCTTTAGAAAGTTCTGCGAAGTCGCGCACGTCCAGCAGTGATACTTCAGCTTCAGTCAGCGCCGGACTGGTGACGCGTGGCAGCAGCTTAATCAGTGAATCGACGTCGCTGGTCATGACGTCATACAGCTTCAGTCCGCGCAGGGAGCCGGTTTGCTGCATGGCTTCAGTGACGGTAACTTCTTTGATCTCGCTGTTTTTACGGATGACCGGTTTTACCAGGGCGATAGGTTTACGCATTTTTTTATTCCTATTGAACCGGCGAATGGCCGCCGGTGAATTGATTATGTAGGGTTAATTACAGGCCAATATTGGCGCGGTGTTTCTCAAGGATGTCCGTACCGTCAACCTTCCAGATCATGTTGAGAAGGTCGATTTCAAACAACTCATCGCCATCTACAGTGATCTTGCAGTAGGTATTTTTCAGCGTGTACTTATGCTGCGTGTTATCCCCCTGCTTTGCTGAACCCCAATCCATTTCAGTCACGCGTCCGCGTGTCTGGATTTCACAGGCTATTGCTTCACCGGTAGCGTCGTCGGAATAGGAACCAGCAAAGCGCAGCTGCGTACCGTCGATGTTAGCGCCATAGGTTTTCAGCATTTCCACTGACAGGCCGCCCATGGTGAGCTCCATATCCAGCGCGCCTGCCTCAAACCCCATGTGAGCGGCTACCGCGCCAACCATGCCCGCGCCCTGATAATCCTCCGTTTTACGGGTGAGCTTTGGGGTAGTGAGTTCTTCCGCCTGACCGAGAAAGCTTGCGCCGTTGAGGAAGGTGTTAAACAGAAACAGTTTTTTAGGTAATGACATTGCTTCCCCCGTTACGCTGAAAGCTGATCGAATACGGCAAAGTATTCGTCGGTGAATTCCTGCGTCAGTCCCAGCTGTTCAAGCGGAGGAACTGGCGTGTATTTGTAGCGGATGCGCAGCTTTCCATCGCGCAAATCGCCCGTGAAGTTATCGTTTTTGTCATACCAGCAGCTGAAGCCCAAAAGGCGGTTTGACGTTACGAGCGAAGCGCCTTTGCGGTTAATTCCGTCCACGATGTCCTTAACCAGCGATGGCGTAAGCGGCTTATCGATATACCCGAAGTGCGCCTCAGCAATCATGTCTGCCAGAATCTGAGCGGTGCGGGTATAGCTTTCGAAGGTATAGGTTTCCGCATCGCATGTGCGGGAGCCCCAGAAGCGGAAGCCATCACGCTTAATCAGCGTGGTAATGCCTTTGCTATTGAGCTCATCGGCGTCCGTATCGGTGCCCTGAAGCGACCAGTAAACATCAGCTGAAATGCCCAGCACGTTGCTGACCACAACGTTCGACAGCGTTTTATGCCAGCCCTGATCGGCATCAATTTTCGCACGCAGACTCACGGCGTAAGCGGTGGCAGGGATGGTTTCGTTTTGACCTGATGCCGAGTTGTAGGCGATAAACTCAGGCCAGATGACCATCAGCTCACGCTGCGCAAAGGTGGCGCGATAGGCTTTGGCTTCTGCGATGGTTTTGCAGCCGTATGCACCGATATAAGCAAATGCGCGCAGCTTTTCCGCAATGACGCCAAGCTGTGCAGCGACAGCAGCAGAGTCCAGGCCCGGAACGGCCAGAACGCGAGGCGTTTCACTGGTGCTGGCCGATGCAGACAGCAGTGCAAACAGACCGGTATAGCGTCCGTCTGCACCAGTGCCGCCGATGACAAGCTGATCCTGCGTGGGTGCGACTTCCCCCTCAGCTTTTTTGTAGGTAGATGCATCCTGCACGCGGATAACAATCACCTTCGGGCTGGCCTGATCTGAAATGGCTTTTAACGTGGTGTAGAGCGTGCCTTTTTTGCCGGCTTTGCCGAGCACGCTGCTTACGCGGGTGATCAGCACCGGCGTATTAAGCGGAAACGCTGCTGCGTCCGCGTCATCCGCGATACAGACAACACCAATCGTTGATGTGTCAATATCACGGATAAGCGTGCTGAGCTGAGTGGTCTCAGTTGTCTTCACGCCGTGATGAAATGTGTCGGTCATGGTCGTAATGCCTCTCGTTGATGAGTGGTTCCATCATCACCAGTTACCTCATTCAGTTCACGCGCCGGTGGTTGTCAGAAGCGGCTTACAACCACCTGTGGCTGGCGTAACTCTCGCGCACGCGGGAGGATGCGACAGGGGGAAACTATGCTGAACATTCTTGATAACGACTTAACACCGCGCCCGGCTTTCAGGCTGACGATTGACGGCACGGTATCGGCAAATCTGGATGCGCGCCTCATGTCACTGACTCATACCGATAACCGCGGCTTTGAGGCTGATCGCCTTGAGCTGACTATTGATGATTCAGACGGGCTGGTCTCAATGCCGGCGCGCGGGGCGAAGGTCAATGTCGCCATCGGATGGCAGGGAGAAGCGCTGGTAAGCAAAGGGATGTTTGTCGTTGATGAGGTATCTCATCAGGGGCCGCCGGACCGGCTCATCGTGACGGCAAGCAGCGCGGATTTCAGGGATGATTTCAACGTCAAGCGAGAATACAGCTGGCACAACGTGACAGTGGGGGACGTGGTGTCCGCGATAGCCGGACGCTACAAGCTGAAACCGGCGGTGAGTGTCTCTCTTAAGGATATCGGCATCGATCATGCTGACCAGACCAGCGAGTCAGATATCAGTTTTCTCACGCGTATGGCGCAGATGCTGGGCGCTGTTGCCACAGTGAAAAACGGTTCACTGCTCTTTATTGTGCCGGGTAAGGGTGTATCAGCGAGCGGTCGGGTGCTGCCGGCTGTGACCATTACACGCGAAAGTGGTGACAGCCATTCCTTCAGGGTGGCTGACCGTGATGCCTACACCGGCGTTCAGGCCTACTGGATGGATCTTAATTTTGGTAAAAAAAAGCCCACCACGGTCAAACGCCGGCGGAAAGAGAAAAAGATAAACGTTGAGCCCGCATCAAGCAAAAAGGAGGGTGATTACGTTGAAGGCGCTGAAGGGAACGTATTTGTAATGCGCCAGACGTTTAAGACCGAACGCGCTGCCCGTCGCGCCGCTGCGGCTAAATGGAATCAGCTTCAGCGTGGTGCGGCAGAGTTTAATATCACTCTGGCTCGCGGCAGGGCAGATCTGTTTCCCGAACTGCACGCGAACGTGTCAGGCTTCAAGCCCACAATTGACGCGGCAGATTGGGTGATAAAGCAGGTGAATAACACGATTGATGAAAATGGCTTTATAACCGGGCTGGAGCTGGAAGTCAGAATTACGGATTGGGATGCGGAAGAAGTTGGTGATAATTCGGAATAGATTATAAATCAGACATCTCTTAAACTATGCAGCGAGTTTAATCAGAAGTGGTGAGGTCTTATGTTCACCTGCCCAATGTGTAACGCCGCCGCAAGAACCCGTACCAGCCTGATGCTCAGCAAAGAAACACGTCGCAGCTATCACCAGTGCACGAACATGCTGTGCGGGCAGTCATTCACTACTCTGGAGACCGTTGAAAATTACCTGAATAATGTTACGCCTTCCGCCAAGGCACACATTATCCCGGCAGGAGCTTTTCCAAAATCGAATTACGGAGAACAGCAGCTTACGCTGCTTTAATTGAGGAGGTTTAAGTGAGCATTGTTGAGTCATTTATCCAACGATATGAAAGAGAATATGATTTTTACGATAAGGTTTGCCGTAAGGCTGAGAGCTTGTTGGATGACTTACTTAGTGATGCGGGGATAAGGGCTATTGTAACGTCTAGAGCTAAGTCGCCTACTAGGCTCCGAGATAAACTTAATCAAAGAAACGTATCAAAAAATTATAAAGATGAAATTGATATTTATAATGATATTGCTGATTTGGCAGGCCTTAGAATTGCATTGTATTTCCCTGACTCAAATTTTGAAGTTGATAGAATTATAAAAGAGGCATTCTGCTTAATTGAGGAGGAAAAGAAATTTCCTAAAGAAGGAGCAATAAGGAAAACTGGAAACCGAATTAATAGATTTCCAGGTTATGTTGCCACCCATTATCGAGTAACGCTGAAAAACAACGATGGTCAGAAAACTATTTATCATGATGCTCCTATAGAAATACAAGTCGCATCTGTATTAATGCATGCTTGGTCTGAAGTTGAGCATGATCTTGTATATAAGCCGTTAAGTGGTGACCTTTCTGATGAAGAGTATGCCATTTTAGATGAGATTAATGGTTTAGTTCTCTCAGGGGAGATCGCTCTTGAGAGGCTTAAGCATGCAGGAGTAATGCGCTCATCAAAAGGTAATAAACCTTATAGTAACCAATATGAACTAGCTGCTTCAATAATTGATATTCATGGGGATCTCTCAAGAGGAGATGAGGCATCATCCCATAATCTATCTAATATAGGCCGTGTAAATGTATTGCTTGATATTTTGAAAACATCTAATAATAATACTCCTGAGAAATTGAGAAAGATAATTGAGAAAGTAAAGGGCGAATCATCTTCTGATGTGCCTTTTGCTGAAAAAATAATTAGCTATGTTTTAGATGAAAATCCAAGTTTATTCCCGAATCTGAATAAGATTAGTGATAATGTAAGTGATGGAAAGAGATATAAGAATGTAACCTCAAGCATTCAAGAAGGTTATTATAGAGACAATTTCTTTAAGATGTATGCTGAGCTATATGAATTAATCACTAATTTAGCTAGAGATAAAGGGAAAGATCCCAAAAATGGTGTCTTTAGGCTAACAGAGGTTTTACCGCCTCCTTTACTTGCAGATTACTCGAGAGTGAGAGATGTGCGTAACAGGATAGCTCACGCTAAATCAGTACCTCTAGGTGAAATCATCGTCACCATGCGAATTATTGAAGAAATGAAGACTGAACTCGAACAAATGATTAATAAATAAACTTTGTCTATAAAGCGGATTGCTCCCTGCCTTGATTACTATGGGAAGGGAGCAATATTTGATGTGGTCAATTTGTGGACGTGTTAAGAATTTTATCCTTAAAATTCATTTGGTTAAATCTTTTAAATGGACACCATCCCTGTCTTCCCCCGCATGATGCGGGGGTTTTTTTTGCCTGTCATTTCTCTCTAACATCATTGCCTTAAAATTCAATCACGCAGCACACTTATGCCGATGATAAACTTTAGCCATCTTGAGACCTAAAGGCCGCACCTATGAAGCGTGCGACCCGGCGAGGCATAGCATGGATTCTTCCTATGCAAAGTTAGTGAATCGGGCGGCGCTGGCGGCGACTACGTTGGCGACGTTGCTGTTAATCGTGAAAATTTTCGCCTGGTGGCATACCGGTTCAGTCAGTATGTTGGCGGCGTTAGTGGATTCATTGGTGGATATCGCCGCTTCACTCACCAATTTGCTGGTGGTGCGCTATTCACTGCAGCCGGCCGATGACGATCACACCTTCGGCCACGGTAAAGCCGAATCTCTGGCCGCGCTGGCGCAAAGCATGTTTATCTCCGGCTCGGCGCTGTTTCTGTTTCTCACCGGCATTCAGCATCTGGCCTCGCCCGAAACCTTACATGCGCCGCTGGTGGGCATTGTGGTGACGGTGATTGCGCTGTTTTCAACCCTGACGTTGGTTGCCTTCCAGCGCTGGGTGGTGCGACGCACGCGCAGCCAGGCGATTCGCGCAGACATGCTGCACTATCAATCTGACGTGGTGATGAACGGCGCAATATTGGTCGCCCTCGGTTTGAGCAGCTATGGTTTTGTACGGGCGGATGCGTTGTTCGCGCTCGGCATCGGCGTTTACATTCTCTATAACGCGTTGCGGATGGGTTATGACGCGGTACAGGCGCTGTTGGATCGTGTTTTGCCCGAGCATGAAACGCAGGAGATTATCAACGTGGTGACCAACTGGCCGGGCGTACGCGGCGCGCATGCATTACGCACGCGACAATCGGGCCCCACGCGTTTTATCCAGCTGCATCTGGAGATGGAAGATCAGCTGCCGCTGGTGCAGGCCCATCAGGTGGCCGATCAAATTGAGCAGGCGTTACTCAAGAGGTTTCCCGGCTCAGACGTCATCATTCATCAAGATCCCTGTTCTGTTGTGCCGAGCAATCAACATGGATTTTTTCAAGGTTAGCGACTTAAAATCATGCAATTACACAAAAAAAGTGACGTAACGCTAACAACTCTGTAAAAAATTAGCGAAAACTTGTCTGACCTGAATCAATTCAGCATCAAGCGTTTGATATACTATTTTGCAACTATTAAGCCATGCGATCGCGAGCTGGTCCACGCCGGACACATGGCAGGAATAATCCTTAGTTTTTGAACAATCCAGAGGTTGTCATGATCAAAAAAATCGGAGTACTGACCAGCGGCGGCGACGCCCCAGGCATGAACGCAGCCATTCGCGGAGTTGTACGTTCCGCGCTGAGTGAAGGACTGGAAGTTTTTGGTATTTACGACGGCTATCTGGGATTGTACGAAGATCGCATGATCAACCTTGACCGCTACAGCGTGTCAGACATGATCAACCGCGGCGGCACCTTCCTCGGTTCCGCCCGCTTCCCAGAATTCCGCAACGATGAAGTGCGCCAGACCGCGATTGATAACATGAAAAAGCGTGGTATTGATGCGCTGGTGGTTATCGGCGGTGATGGTTCCTACATGGGTGCTAAGCGCCTGACCGAAATGGGCTTCCCGTGCATCGGCCTGCCTGGCACCATTGATAACGACGTAGCAGGTACTGATTACACCATCGGTTATTTCACTGCGCTGGAAACCGTGGTTGAAGCGATTGACCGCCTGCGTGACACCTCATCTTCCCACCAGCGTATCTCCATCGTGGAAGTGATGGGCCGTTACTGCGGCGATTTAACCCTGGCGGCAGCGATTGCCGGTGGTTGCGAGTTCATCGTGCTGCCTGAAATCCCGTATACCCGTGAAGAGCTGGTTGCTGAAATCAAAGCCGGCATTGCCAAAGGTAAAAAGCACGCCATCGTGGCGATCACCGAGCACATCTGCGATATCGACGATCTGGCGCACTTCATCGAAGCTGAAACTAAACGCGAAACCCGCGCTACCGTTCTCGGTCACATTCAGCGTGGCGGCGCACCTTGTGCCTATGACCGCATTCTGGCCTCGCGCATGGGTTCCTACTCCATCGAGCTGCTACTACAAGGCTACGGCGGCCGCTGCGTCGGTATTCAGAACGAGAAGATGGTGCATCACGACATCATCGATGCGATTGAAAATATGAAGCGTCCATTCAAACGCGACTGGCTGGATACCGCGAAAAAACTCTACTGATTATTCAGCACCAAGGCGCGACGCGATTCGCGCCTTTTTTATGCCTGCTCATATTCCGTGCGGTTATAACAGCTTATTTTTAATTCTTTAATCCGTGGATAAGTTTGTGTCAGTCTTGTTCTATAACGACCTCGGGAGAGCAAGCAATGAATAAGTGGAGTATTGGTGTCACCCTGTTACTGGCTTCAACCAGTGTTCTGGCAAAGGATATTCAGCTGTTAAACGTCTCTTACGATCCAACCCGTGAGCTGTACGAGCAGTACAACAAAGCGTTTAGCGCGCATTACAAGCAGGAAACCGGCGACAACGTGGTGATTCGCCAGTCGCACGGCGGTTCAGGTAAACAAGCAACCTCAGTGATCAATGGCATCCGAGCTGATGTGGTTACGCTGGCGCTGCAATCTGATGTCGATGCTATTGCTGACCGTGGTCGTATCAATAAAGACTGGATTAAACGCCTGCCGGACAACTCCGCACCCTACACCTCAACCATCGTGTTCCTGGTGCGCAAAGGCAACCCGAAAGGCATTCATGATTGGCCAGATCTGATCAAACCGGGCGTTTCCGTCATCACGCCAAACCCGAAAACGTCAGGCGGCGCGCGCTGGAATTATCTGGCTGCATGGGGCTGGGCGCTGGATCAAAACAACGGCGATCAAGCCAAAGCGCTGGCTTACGTGAAATCGCTGTTTAAGAACGTAGAAGTGCAGGATTCCGGCGCACGTGGTGCCACTAACACCTTCGTGGAACGCGGCATTGGCGATGTGCTGATAGCGTGGGAAAACGAAGCCTATCTGGCGGTAAATAAGCTGGGTAAAGACAAGTTTGAGATCGTCACCCCAAGCGAATCGATTCTGGCGGAGCCAACGGTTTCGGTAGTGGATAAAGTGGTCGACGAGCAGGGCACCCGCAAAGTAGCCGAAGATTACCTCAAGTATCTCTACTCGCCGGAAGGTCAGACTATCGCGGCGGAGAATTTCTATCGTCCACGTGATAAAGCCGTTGCGGAGAAATTTGCCAATAAATTCGCCCCGGTAAAACTGTTCACTATCGACAACAAGTTTGGTGGCTGGACGCAAGCCCAGAAAACCCACTTCGCCGATGGCGGCAGCTACGACCAGGTGATGAAGCCATAACGTACATTGTCAGGTCGCCATTTATGGCGACCTTTTTACATACGATTACGCCTCTTGCGTCGCTAACCGCCGACCGGCACGCTGCGCCACCAGCGGCAACAATGCCTGACGTACCAGATAGCCATCTGGATCCAGCCCCCAACCTAAAGCCGCAGCGGCATCGACAATCGCTTTATCCCATTCCAGTTTTTTCCGTCCGTCACCCGCAGTGGTAATCACCACTTCACACGCATGATCGGGTGCCTGATAGCGACGCCAGCTGCCTGCCGGCACGGAAATCACCGAACGCTCCGGCGCTGTCATCGTCACTTCTTCACCATCACGATTGAAGGTCACAGTAAGCGTGCCTTTAAACACCATGATTACTTGCACCTGTGCGCAGCGATGCGTACCCATTTCACCCGCTTTTGGCAAAGCCAGCCACTCTACCGAGAAGCCGTGTGGCGTGTTGATGGGCGGAGCGACCTGACGATCCTGATTGATGCCATAGCCGATGACGGGCGCCATACGCGCACCGTGACCTGGCAACATGGCATCCAGCAGCGCGTGTTCGCTCCAGGCGCGCTGCTCACCGGTGACGGCAAACTGCGCCATCTGCTCGGGCGTAAAATGCTGTAACTGCGCCATCTCCGCCTCGGGCAGCGGCGGCATACGCTCTGCAACCGGCGGGATCGCCGCGCCGGTTGAGGTATCGATCAGCATGTTATTGGGGCTGAGATAGAGTCCATACTCCGCCGCCGCCGACATCACATCGGGATGCCAGATAATGCCGCCGGTGTTATCGCCGCCCAGCACGGTAAATACCCAGCCATCGGTATCGGTAGCCGACACATTGGTGAAGCCACGGAAAATCCATGTTGGCAGGCTGACAATCGCCGGAGCGTCGAGCTCCAGCGACTCTTCGCCTTTATTTCCCCAGCGGAAACGCCAGCGGCCTTCATGGATCAGGAAGACTTCGGCAGTGAAATGCAGATGCAGATTATTGGTCACGCCTTTTGGCATCGCCGCCGCGCCAATATTAAAACCGTGCGCTTCAGGAATATTGATCACCTGCTCAGACGACTGCGTCACGCCCGGCCCGATAAACGAGTAATTCTGCTTGAGATGCGAACCCGGCAGTTTGCAGTCGATAAACGCCAGATTGCACGACACCATATCTTGCGGCGCGATCAGGCGCGCACGTGCTGCTGTAGCGGACAACGTTTGCTGTTTCATCTTCTTCTCCTCAATAACCCGAACCAGAACGAACAGGCAACGCCTCACCGCGCGCGGTGGCGACAGCGTGGCGTGCGGTATGCGTTAGCTGCATCACATCATTGGCGGGGGTCACCAACTGAAAGCCCTGTGCGATGCGCTGTGCGGCGGCTTCTCCGCTGGTACAAAAAATCCCGGCCAGTTTGTGGCGGGCGCGGGTGCGGCTCAGCACCCGTTCAATGGCATTTAACATCTCAGGATGCTGCGATTCGGCGCTGGCCTGGCCGGTGAGCGTAAGGGACAGATCGTTGGGGCCGATAAAGACGCCGTCCAATCCCTCGACCTCGAGAATGGCATCAAGATTGGCCAACCCTGCGCGTGTTTCAATCATCGCCAGCGTCAGAATTTGCTGGTTAGCATGCTGCGGATAATCTTTGCCGCCATACAGCAGCGCACGCGCTGGACCAAACGAGCGCGAACCTTGCGGCGCATAGCGGCAGGCATCGACAAACTGCTGCGCTTCGGCGGCATCGTTGATCATCGGGCAGATAATGCCGTAGGCGCCGGCATCCAGCATGCGCATAATCTGCGCCGGCTCGTTGTGCGAGACGCGCACCAGCGGCGTCGCGGGTGTGGAGGATAGCGCCTGCAACATGCTGAGTGCGGCGGCGAAATCGATCAGGCCATGTTGCAGGTCAACGGTGACGGCATCAAAGCCCTGATGTCCGGCAATCTCGGCGCTGTAGCTGCTGGGGATCGCCAGCCAGCCGTTAATAATCGGTCCGCGGCGTTGTTTTAAAGGGTTGATACGCATAATTCACTCCTCTTAATCCAGGTTTGCAGCGCGCGGGCACAGGCTTGCGGCTGCTCCAGCAGCAGAAAGTGTCCGCACTGTTCAAGCGTGATGTGGCGTGCGGCGGGAGCCGCTTTGACAAGCAGGTGATGGTGTTCGGGGGTGCAGATGGCGTCGCTGTCGCCGTTGAGGATCAACAGCGGTGCCTGCAGCGCCGGTAAGGTATGCCGTAAATCGCGACGTTGTATGGCGATGGCGGTCTGTTGACGAAAGCGCTCAACGCTGCTGCGTTCTGCCATCGTCACCAGCGCGCCAAGCAGCTCGCGATCCGCCAGCCGCGATGCATGCACATAGCGCGGCCAGAGTTGCTCAATCACCGATCGCATACCGTTTTTCGCAGCTCGATCAAGCAAGGCAATACGTCCCGCAGCGTTGACCGGCGCATCCGCCAACGGATTCACCGCCAGCAGCGCGAGGCCCGCGATGCGTTGCGCGGCTTGCGCCTGCATCTCCAGTGCCACCAGCGCACCCAGCGAGAATCCCACCAGTAAAAAGCGCGCCGGCAAGTCAGTCAGCAGTTGCGCCGCGAGCTGTTCGGCGCTGTCAGCACCGCTCATCTCGGGAATGATCATCGGCTGCTGCGGTAGATGGCGGCAAAGCGGTTGCCACAACGCGCCGTCGCACAAGGTACCGCCCAGTAACACCAAAGGCAGTGACATGATTAGCCCTCCGCCACAGGACGGGCATTCACCATCCGCATCACATGGCGCACCAGCAGCAGCGACAGCAATGAAATAATGCCAATCACCATAAAGCCCTGCTGCATCGCGAAGTAGTATTTGATGTAGCCGACCAGCACCGGGCCAAAGAAAATCCCAGCGGAGTAGATGCTTTGATATAGCCCAACGCGAGTGGATTGCTGCCAGGCAGGCGTGCGGGTGACGATCAGCGAATTCAGCACGGTGGAGATCATGCCGAAGGCACAGCCCGCCAGCGCCTGCAAGCCATACAGCAGCCAGATATTGGGCGCGTAAGGCATGGCTATCGCTACGGCCCCTTGCAGCACGCCGCCGATAATTGCCGTGTTGCGTAAGCCCAGCAGGCGATAGAAGAAGGGCGCGCACAGCGCGGTGGCCAGCGCATAGAAGAACAGATGGATGCCGCTTAGCGTCGCCAGCGAAGCGGCCGCCATGCCAAAGCCTTCTGCCAGTAGCGGCGTCAGCGTGTCGCGCGTGGCAAATGGCACCATCATCACCAGTGCACAGAGTCCGCCGAGATACCACACCGAAGGATCACGCAGCTGAGTGCGAACCGCAGAGAGACGTTGCGCCGTGGGCATCGCTTCCGGGCGTTTTTCACGGATAAAGAACGTTAGCAAAAAAGCCAGCAGCGCGGCAGCGGACGCCACCAAAAAGCTCGATTCGGCACCGAAATGACGGGCAATAAATCCCGCCACCGAAATCCCGATAAAAGTGCCTACCGGCGAGGTGACGCTCAGCATGGCGATCGCGGCGGCGGCTTCCAGCGGCGGGAAGTAAGCCACGAACATCACGTTATACACCACCCACGTCGCGCTGGTGACGCCATCGGCGAGCTTGGCGATAAACAGTGTTTCCGGTGTCGGCCAAAGGTAAACCACCGGCCAGGCGATAAGCGTAAACAACAAGCCAATCTGGATAATGCGTTTGCGGCGGCGAAAGCGGTCCGACAGAATGCCGGTCGGAAAACGCAACAGCATCGAGGCCAATCCGGTCGCGCCGATGATGATTCCCATCACGCGCGCCTCGACATTCAGCGACATGATGTAGGGGGCGAGAAACGGATCAAAGGCGTGAATGCTGATAAAAAACAGCAAGCTAATAATGAAAAACAGCAGCACATCACGACGCAATAACGCTTTCATAATGAGTTCCTCAATAAGCCGTCCAGCCGCCATCCACCTTCAGCGCGCTGCCGGTGATCAACGCTGCGGCCGGTGATGCCAGAAACACCACCGGCCCCATCACATCTTCCAGCGTGCCAAGACGACCAATCTGAATGCGGCGCAGCGTCTGCTGGCGAAACGCTTCATCCGCCAGCGAGGCCTGCGACAGTTCGGTTTCGATAAAGGTGGGGCACAAGGTGTTGATGCGAATGCCGTCGCGTCCCAGCTCCAGCGCCATGGCACGCGTCAGCCCTTCCAGCGCCGCTTTTGATGCGCAGTAGACGCTGCGCTGCGGGCCGCCGACGTGCGCCATCTGCGAAGAGAGATGGATAATGCTGCCGCCGTGTCTGGCGGCCTGCATACCGGCTGCGACCTGCTGCGACAGGAAAAACGTGGCGCGCAGGTTGACGTCCATCACCGCATCAAAGTTGGCTTCGCTGACCTCGCTAAACGGCTGATGGCGCGCCAGCCCGGCGCTGTTGACCAGCACATGAAAGCTCGGCAAATCGTGCAGTGTCTGGCGCACCGCGTGCGTGTTGCAGACGTCGAGCGGCAGCGGATGCAATGTCAGGCCGGCGCTCGCCGCCTGCTGCAAGGCGTGCGCCAGGCGATCGGCGTCGCGCGCGGCAATCCACACCTGCGCTCCGGCGTCGGCCAGCGCGATAGCGGCGGCAAAACCGATACCGCGCGAGCCGCCGGTCACCAGCGCGCGCTGTCCATCCAGGCGAAATAAAGGGGTAGTCGGAACCATGCGCGCCTCCTTATTTCACCGTAACCGGCGCGGGGTGCGGCGTAGGCCACTTCCTGCTGGCCGTAGCGGCGCACGCGGATGTTGGCCTGTTCGGCATGACCGGCAAAGCCCTCCAGCAGCGCCAGGCGCGAGCAGTAAGCGCCGATTTCTGCCGAAGCCGCATCGCTGGTGACGCGCTGCCAGGTGCAGGTTTTCATAAATTTGCCCACCCACAAGCCGCCGGTATAACGCGATGCACCCAGCGTGGGCAGCGTATGGTTGGTGCCGATCACCTTGTCGCCATAAGCCACATTGGTACGCGGCCCGAGAAACAGCGCGCCGTAATTGCGCATGTTCTGGTGATACCAGTCATCGCGATCGGTCATCACCTGCACGTGTTCAGAAGCGATGCGGTTGGCTTCTGCCAGCATCTCGTCGTGATCGGCACAGAGAATGATTTCGCCATAGTCGTGCCAGGCTTGTTGCGCCACATCGGCGGTAGGCAGTTGCAGCAACAGCTGGTGAATATAGCGCTCGGTCTCCTGCGCCAGCTGGCGCGAGCAGGTCAGCAGAATCGCGGGTGAGGTGGGGCCATGTTCCGCCTGGCCGAGCAGATCGGTTGCGCAGAGTTCACCGTCAACGCTGTCATCGGCGATCACTAGCGTTTCGGTCGGGCCAGCGAACAGGTCGATGCCAACGCGGCCAAATAGCTGGCGTTTGGCTTCGGCCACCCACGCGTTGCCCGGCCCGACTAACATATCGACCGGCGCAATCCGCTCAGTACCAATCGCCATGGCGCCCACCGCCTGAATGCCGCCGAGCGCATAGATCTCGTCGGCGCCGGCCATCGACTGCGCCGCAACAATGGCTGCAGCCGGTTTACCGTGAAACGGCGGGGCGCAGCTCACGATGCGATCGCAGCCTGCGACTTTGGCGGTAATGATCGACATATGCGCCGAAGCCAGCAGCGGGTATTTACCGCCCGGCACGTAACAGCCGACATTGCTGATGGGAATGTTGCGATGGCCAAGTATCACGCCCGGACGCGTTTCAATCGCCAAATCGGTCAGGCAATTTTTTTGCGCCTGAGCGAAGTTATGCACCTGCTCCTGAGCGAATTCGATGTCGCGAATATCTTGTTTGGTCAGCTGTTGCAGGCAGGCATTAATCTCCTGCGGCGTTAAGCGGAAATCATCGCGGGCAAAGCCATCGAACTTAATCGAGAGTTCGCGCACCGCGTCATCGCCGCGCGCTCCAATTTGCGCCAGCACTGCTTCCACATCGCTGCGTACGCGCTGTTGCTGCTGTTGGCGTTCTGCTTTCGCTGCCGCCTGTTTTAACCAGATTGCCATGCTCTTTTCCTCATCATTGATTGCTGTTAATCAGGTTTGCATACGTATGCAAAGAGCGTAAAGAGGCTGAAAGGGGAAAAGATGAAAAGTGAGAATGTGCGCAGTTTTTTCAAATTGCAGGCAGCAGAAAGCCCCGCAGAACGGGGATTAACATGATGAATTTTCTGGTTTTACAGTCGCTCTATCGCCAAAGCGAGCGCCAGCAATGCTTCTTCATCAGGCGCTGGATAGAGCAGTTCAAGCCCCAGCGGCAAACCGTTAGCCAGTTGACCAAACGGCAACGTTACGGCGGGTAAGCCGCTGATGGCCGCCAGCTCCGGCGCCCAGCCCGGCGGCATCTTCTCCAGTGAAATCGGAGTGCGCTGGCTGGTGGGATAAATCAGCGCATCCAGCCGCTGATCCTGCATCTGCTGTTGCAGTTGCTGACGCAAATGGCGTTGAAAACGGCGTTGCTCGCGCCATGCGGCACACACCAGCGCGCTGCGCGTGAGGTGTAATTGCAGCAGTTCATCGAACTCGGCGAGATGTTCGCCTCGTGCCAGCAGATCCGAAAGCGAAGCAGGCGCATGGTCCATTTTGCTTAGCCAGCGGGACATCGCCGGATGGAATTCGCGCAGGCTGAGACAAGGTTCCTGCGCCACGCGCGATGATAGCGGTAACCGCAGCGGAATTAGTGTGGCGCCCGCCCGCCGCAGACGAGAGAAAGCCTGTGCTAATGCCTGACGTTGCGCGTCATCATCGCCTGGCAGATCGCTAACCATGCCCAGCCGCACACCCCGCAAGGTTCGCTGCGCTAGCGGGCGCACCGGCAGCCCATGCGTTACCTGATGCAGCAGCGCCGCATCAGCCACGCACCATGTCATCGGCCCAACGGTGTCTTTGCTGAGCGAAAGCGGCGCGACGCCGCGCAGCTGGCGGCGGCGAAATGCCGGACGCAGTCCCACCAGACCGGTCCATGCCGCGGGAATGCGGATCGATCCGCCAGTATCGCTGCCGAGTGCCGCATCCGCCATACCGGCCACCACCGCCGCTGCGCTGCCGCCGCTTGAGCCACCGGCGGTCAGCTGTGGATTCAGGGGATTGCGCACATCGCCGCCGAGCGAACTGCGCGAACGTACGTCAAAGGCGAACTCAGACAGATTCGCTTTGGCGAGAATCAGCGCACCCGCAGTTCTCAGGCGTGCAATTACGCGCGCATCTTCACGTGGCTGTGCTTCGGCCAGCGCCCGGCAGCCGAGCGTGGTAGCCATGCCGATGCAATCAATATTATCTTTTATCACCAGCGGAATGCCGTGCAGCACGCCAACCGGCGCGCCGCTACGCCATAAGCGATCGCAGCGCTGTGCCTCTTTCATCACCTGGGGATTAATACTGATAATCGCGTTGAGCGCGCGGCCTGCGTTGATAGCGGCTAAGCGGCGTTCAACCTCTTCCGCACTGTTGCGCTGCGGTTGCAGGCGCGCGGCACTCATTTCACCGCATCCTGCGACAGCATGCCGCTCGCTTCACGTGCCGCTGGCGGCAACTGACGCTGCTGCACCCGTTTTGCCGCTAGCGGTGTTAACACGCCAGCGATCAGACACAAGCCACCAATCACCCAATAACCCGCGTAGACATTGACGTGTTGCAACAACACGCCCATCAACACCGGGCCGAAAAACATGCCGCACGAATAGATGGTTTGAAACAGACCCATCCGGGTGGTTTGTTCATGTTCCGAAGTGTTAACCACGCTCAAGGACATAAACACGGCAAACGCCATGCCAAAGGAAAAACCGGCCAGACCTTGCCACAGGTAAATCAGCCACATGTTGCTGGTCAAGGGGACGAAAATTGACGAGATGATTTGTAATCCGATGCCCACCAGCGCGGTGTTAACCAAGCCCAGCCGCTGATAAAACACGGAACTGCACAATGCCACGGCCACACCATAAAACAACAAGTGGATATTACTCAGCACTGCCAGCGTGCCCGCCTTGGCACCTAACTGCTGAGCGTATATGGGCGTGAGCGTGTCGCGAGTGGCAAACGGGACCAAAATCACCACCGTCGCCAGCAGCCCAATAAACCAAATTGAGCGGTCCGCTAGCTGGCGTTTAGCGCTGTCGATACAGGCTTTGAGGTGCGGCGCTTTGTGGCTATCTTCCTCTTCACGAACGCGCAGGCTGAGAAGCAGCGCCAGGCAACCGGCAATCGCTGGCACAAAAAACGCCTGCGTACTGCCCAGCCATAGGGCAACGGCACCGCAAATGGCATTGCTAATAAATACGCCAATCGGCCCGGCCAATGCCAACAGCGCCACTGCAGCCGGCGCGTCATCACGAGGAAAATAGCGGATGAAAATGATGTTGTAGAGCACCCAACTCGCGGCAGCGATGCCGCAGGCCAGCTTGGCCAGCCAGAATGTCAGCGCAGCGGGGAACATCCACGCCAGCGGCCAGGCAATCACCGGCAGCAGCAGGGCGAACTGCATAAACACTTTGCGATTTTTCATCACGTCAGAGATGACGCTGAGCGGAAAACGGATACACAGCGACGCCAAACCAGAGGCGCCCATGATCATGCCGATGGTTTGCGGTTCAATGCCTAATCTCACCATGTAAGGCGCCATGAAGGCATCGAAGCCGTGAATGCAGATAAAAAACAGCACGCTCATGGTGAAAAACGTCAACAGCTCGGGACGGCTAAACAGTGCTCGAAACATGTTAAACCTCTTATCAACACAGATAAGTGACTAAAAACGCGGGTTTCATCCTGAGTCCGGGTCGGTTATGTTGCATGCATTGAATACGTATTCAACGGCCGAAGTTACGAAATGATTTCATGTTTGTAAAGTGCGTGCTTGGCAATGTGAAAAAAAAGTTATTGAGTGTTGCATACGCATGCAAAAAAGGTGTAAGAGTAAAAAACACACACCGAAGCAGGTGAGTCCGGTTGATGAAATTGGCTACAATGCCCGGCAGTCACCCGTGCATCAGTGTGCTAAACAGGAAGATAACGCCATGAAACGTAAGACCTTCGGTCCAGTGACCTCACAACAAGTTGCGCAGCACGCTGGCGTTTCACAGTCTGCGGTATCGCGTACCTTCACGCCGGGCGCCAGTATTTCACCGGCCACGCGTGAAAAGGTGCTGCAGTCTGCCCGTGAGTTGGGTTATCGACCCAACGCGTTGGCGCGATCGCTGAACACCGCACGTTCGCGCATCGTTGGTGTGGTGATCTCCTGTTTCGATAATCCGTTTTATCCCCATGTGCTGGAAGCGTTGGGGCGTGAACTGGATGCGCTTAACTACCATCTGCTGCTGTTCGTCAGCGATCGGGATAGCAATGTTGACCGCATTTTCGATCAGATCATGCAGTACCGCGTGGATGGCATTGTGCTGGCATCCGGCGCGTTATCCGATGCCTTATCCGAAGAGTGCCACGGCGCGGGCATTCCGGTGGTGCTGTTCAACCGCACCGCCGAAAGCGAAATGGCGTCAAGCGTGAATACCGATAACCGTGCCGCCGCACGTCAGATCGCCGAATTTCTGTTGGCAGGCGAACATCAACGCTTTGCCTGCATTACCGGCGCGGACAACGCTTCGGTAAATCAGCTACGGCTGGACGGTTTTCGCGAAGCATTGCGCGCGCGCAACATCGACGTCACGGTGTTAGCGGGTCAAAACGACAGCGAGCAAACCGCACAGGCGGCGCGTCAATTGTTCAGCAGCGGCACGCCGCCCGATGCGGTGTTTGCCGTCAACGATCATATGGCGCTGACGGTTATGGATGTGGCGCGTTACGAGTTTGGTCTGCGCATTCCGCAGGATGTGTCGGTGGTGGGTTATGACGATGTTGGTCCAGCGGGCTGGCCTTCGTATGCGCTGACGTCTATCTGTCAGCCGGTTGAAGTGATGGTGCAACGCACCATTGGCCTGCTAATGCAGCAAATCGACAGCGCGGTGATGGCACCCGAGCAAATTGTTATTCCCGGCACGTTGGTAGTACGCCACTCCGCGCGGCGTCCGCGTCACGGCGTTGTAGAAGAGAACGGCCAGCTGCTATTTCGTTCAGAGGAGGTTGAGTAATGCGATTGCCGGGTTTCAGTCCCCAGTTTGATTCTATTCAGCAGTTTATTCTGACGTTAACCCACGTGGTATGGGAGCAGAAGGATATCGGGCAGCTGGCTGATTTCTACGCCACGCCGGTGGTATTTCACACGCCGGAAAAGCGCCTGACCGAACTCAGCGATTTCATGCGTTTGACGCTGGAAGCGTTACATTGCTTCCCGCAGCGTCAGGTGCTGACCGAAGATATTCTCACCGCGCGTGAAGGCGATACCTGTTGGTACGCCTCGCAGCGCACGCAGGCACGTATTCAGCATCTGGGCGAAGGCTTCTTTGGCGCGCCGAGTGGCAAAACGGTTTGGGTACGTACTTTCGCCGATCGTATTTGTCGTGATGGGCTGGTGGAGCAAGAGTGGCTGCTGCAGGATCGCGCGGGCATTCTTGCGCAGATTGGTACCAACGTGGCGGAGTTTGCCCAGCATCTAACGCAGATGCGCCAGCAACAAGGGCTGGAGATGCCCGCGCCCGAAGAGCTGGAAGCGCGTTGGGCTGGCGGCCCGGATGGCGATGATGCCGAAGGAACCATCGCGGGTTTGATTGAGCGCTATCTCAGCATGTGGGCCGGCGGCAACAGCGGCGTGGTGCCAGGTGTTTATCATCCTGCCGCCACCTTGCACGGACCGGGCCACAGCAGCTTTACCGGCGAGCAGGAGATTGGCAGCTTCCTTTCCGGCTATCGCGCCTCATTCGCTGACAGCGAAACGCAGCTGCATCATTTGGTGGTGCGCCGCGATGCCAACGAACCGGTGCGCATCAGCCTGCGCTGGTCACTGTTGAGCTGGCATGACGGCTACGGAAAGTTTGGTCCGCCGTCGCGCAAGCCAGTGTGTATTTCCGGTATTTCTCATTTGGAATTACGTGATGGCGTCATCATGCGGGAATATTTAGGTATCGATGAACTCTCAATCTGGTTACAGCTACTCAGCTGATTAATCAGCACTTTTAAATAACGCATCACGTCACGGTAATTAATCCCTTAATTACCGACGGCGTTCTGCACCCTGAATTCAGCCGGGTGAATCGGCAGCGCTTGATTGCGAGGACCGCGCTCACCCTTAATTCGTCAAAAGCAGGAGTGTTTATGTCTACAACGGACACGGCTAATAAAGCCACCGCCAGTGAAAAGAGCGCAGAAAAAACCTCAGCACGCACCCAGGCCGAACCGGTTTTGCAGGTTGAGCGACGGGATTTTGTCGATCTGGTTCCAGAAAACCGTGCGCGGGTGCAGCCAATGCGCGGTTTCGATCCCTGCTATACCGATATCGTTGATTACATTGTGCGTTGTACCCACAAGATCTGGGATGAGCGCGATGTCGGGCTGATCTACAGCCATTACACCCATAACTGCGTGTTATACAACGCATTGGGCACCATTTATACCCGTGAACAAGTGGTGCTCGATACCTTGCAACGTTTGGTCGCCTTCCCGGAACGCCGCGGCATGGCAACGCAGGTGATTTGGAACGGCAACGACGTGGACGGCTTCTACACCTCGCATCTGGTCACCGGTAGCGGCCGCCATACACAATCAAGCCAATACGGTAAACCCACCAACCGCACCTTCACCACGCGCACCGTGGCGGACTGCATGATTCTGGAAAACAAGATTTACCGCGAATGGGTGGTGAGCGACAACATGTCGCTGATGCGTCAATTGGGGCTGGATACCGACCAGATCGCGTACAACATGGCGAAAGAGCAGTTTGATAAGGGTTTCCGACTGACGGAGATTGGCGAAAACCGTCGTCTGCTCGGCCAGTATCCGCCGGAAAGCGATCCGGATTACACGCTGGCGCACAGTGATACCGAGGCGCAGGTGCTGGGCTGGCTGCACGAGATTTACAACAAACGCATGCTGGGCAAAGTGAAAGAGGTTTACGCCAGCAATGTGCAGTGGCACGGCCCTTTGATGAAAGAGCTGTATGGTCAGGCATCGGTGATCCATCAGACGCTGGCGCTGATCGGCATGATCCCGGACGGCGCATGGATGCCGCAGCATATCTGCTCCAATCCATGTGAAGAGGGCGGCACCAAAGTGGCGGTGCGCTGGGTAATGGAAGGGCATCATCTTGGCTACGGCGAGTTGGGTAAACCGACGGGACAGCGTCTGCTGGTGATGGGCATGAGCCATTATCACGTAGTAAACGGCAAAATTGTTGATGAATGGGTGGTTTACGATCACCTGGCGATGCTGGCGCAGATCAAATTGGGACAACTGGCGGAGACGGAAGTATGAGCAAACAACGCGTGCAGTTTATCAAGCAAGCCGCGGGCGAGGATGCGCAGGCGGATGCCAGCCTGATCGCCACCGTGAGCGACATTATTAGCAACGTGCGTCAGCGCGGAGACGCGGCACTGCGTGATTATTCGCAGAAATTTGATGGTGTCGCGCCGGAGCAGCTGGAAGTTTCGGCAGCAGAGATCGAGCAGGCGCTGGCGCAACTCGCCGATCAAACCCGCCAGGACAGTGAGTTTGCCATTACGCAGGTGCGCCGCTTCGCCGAAGCGCAGCGCGCCACCTTGCAGCCGCTGGAGATTGAGACGTTGCCGGGCGTTCATCTGGGGCATCGCATCATCCCGATTGAAACCGTGGGCTGCTATGTGCCGGGCGGACGCTATCCGATCCTCTCCGCGCCGGTGATGTCTATCGTGCCAGCGGTGGTGGCGGGCTGCGATAACATCATCGCCTGTCTGCCGCCGGGCGCTCATCCGGCAATGATTGCAATTTGCCACTTGGCCGGAGCGCACCGCATTTTCAAAGTTGGTGGTGCGCAGGCCATTGCCGCGATGGCATACGGCACCGCATCGCTGCCGGCGGTGGACAAGATCGTCGGGCCGGGCAACGCTTTCGTCAATGAGGCGAAGCGTCAGGTATTTGGCAAAGTGGGTATTGATGCGTTGGCGGGGCCGAGCGAAATCTTTATCGTCGCCGATGAAAGTGCTGATCCGCGCGTGCTGGCAGCGGATCTACTGGCGCAGGCGGAGCATGACGTGCGCACGCGTGTTGGGCTGGCCACCACCAGCGAGCGCGTGGCGCATGCAACATTGCGGGAAATTGAGGCGCAGCTGGCATCCTTGCCGACGGCGAAAACGGCTGGTGAGGCGTGGCAGCGTCAGGGCGAAATTGTTCTCTGTGCCGACGAGGATGCGATGGTGGCGTACACCGATGAGATCGCCACTGAGCATCTGCAAATCCATGCGCGCGATCCCCATGCGCTGGCGGCGCGCATCCGCAATTACGGATCGCTGTTTATCGGGCAAAACGCCAGCGTGGTGTTTTCTGATAAATGCTGCGGCACCAACCACACGCTGCCCACCATGGCGGCGGCACGTTACACCGGCGGATTGTGGGTCGGTGCGTATCTGAAAACCTGCACGCATCAATGGATTGACGATCAGGGCATCGCCGCCATCGCTGCTCCTGCGGTGCGCCAGAGCCGTACCGAAGGGATGCAGGCGCATCGTCGTGCAGCGCAGATTCGTTTGCAGCCAGAAAAACTCGACGCCATCCTGCGTGGCGCGGAGGATTAGTCCGTGACTTTCATCACCTGCCAGGCGAGGATGCTGGCAGGTGATGAACAGAGGAATCGGGCTATGCAGGGCAGTCGTCGTACCCTGAAGTTACTTACCGCTTTATTGGTGCTGTTGATTGTCGGACTGATCGCCGGCGCCATCCATTTCCATAAAAACGCCAACGCCTTATGGCAGATCATCAGCGAAAAGTGCGTGCCGAATATGGCGGCGACGGGCAACCCAGCGCCATGCCAGCAGGTGAATAGCGCGCAGGGTTACGTCACGCTAAAAGATCTCAACGGGCCGTTGCAGTATCTGCTGATGCCGGTCGAAAAAATCACCGGCATGGAAAGTCCCATCATTCTTGAACCTGCAACGCCAAATCTGTTTGCCGAAGCCTGGCAACAGCGCGCATTACTGGCGCAAAGGCACGGCGCGCCGATTCCCGATAGCGCGCTGTCGCTGGCCATCAATGCGCAATACGGGCGTACGCAGAATCAGCTGCATATTCATATTTCCTGTCTGCGTCCGGATGTGCGCCAGCAGCTGGATGCGCTGGCACCGAGACTGAATGCGCAGTGGCAGAGTGAAACGCTGCGCAAGCATGGTTATCTGGTGCGGGCGCTTTCTAAGCAAGAGCTGGCGCAGCAGAGTGCGTTTATCCGTCTGGCGGATGAAGTGCCGCATGCGCGCAGCGAGATGGGGAAATATGGCCTGGCGCTGGCACAGCTGCCGGATGGCCGTTTAGCGCTGCTGGCGCTGGAACGTAACTGGCTGAAACTGAACAGCGGCTCGGCGGAAGAGCTGCAGGATCATAACTGCAGCATATTGCCGCAATAACCCTTTTTCGTAGGGACGCAATTAATAGCGGCCAATAAAAAAGGCGGCTAATCAGCCGCCTTAATCTGCATCTAAACGCTAAGTTACGCGTTTTTCGCTGCTGCTGCCGCTTTCACGATTACCGCAAAAGCATCCGCTTTCAGTGAAGCACCGCCAACCAGCGCGCCATCGATATCTGGCTGGGTGAACAGCTCAGCGGCGTTTTTGTCGTTGACCGAACCGCCGTATTGAATGATCACTTGCTGAGCGATAGCCGCATCTTTCTTCGCGATGTGGTCACGAATGAATTTATGCACCGCCTGAGCCTGCGCTGGCGTAGCTGATTTTCCGGTACCGATAGCCCAAACCGGCTCATAAGCGATGACTGCGCCTTCGAACGCCGCGGCGCCCTGCGTTTCCAGCACGGCGTCGATCTGACGTGCGCACACTTCTTCCGTTTTGCCCGCTTCGTTTTCTGCGTCAGTTTCACCGATGCACAGAACCGGCACCAGACCCGCTTCTTTCACTACGGCAAATTTCTTCGCGATGAACTCGTCGCTCTCTTTGTGGTAGGTGCGGCGCTCAGAGTGGCCGATGATGATGTATTTCGCGCCAACGTCTTTCAACATGTCTGCGGAAGTTTCGCCAGTGAATGCGCCAGACAGATTAACGTCAACGTTCTGAGCACCCAGAGCAATGTGGCTACCGGAAATGGCGTGTTTCGCCAGGTCCAGATAGATGGCTGGCGGTGCAATCGCGACGCCACAACCATCAACACCAGACAGCTCTTTGCGCAGGCCTTCAATCAGCTCTTTGGTGATCTGCTTGCTACCGTTCAGTTTCCAGTTACCCATAACCAGTGGATGTCGCATTCTTTCCTCCGCATAACGCGATTCATGAAATAGCGCTGCCATCGGGCAGCGATGTCTGCGAGACAGTATAGAGATCAAATGTGTTGCTGGCTTTGCTTTTCGTCATTTTTGCCGGTGCGATCAGGGCGTCGCGAGCGCCAGTTTTATCGGTTCAACGGCGAAGGTCAAACCCTTGTCGCCGTTGTCTGCCACCACGAAACGCAATGCACCTTCGGTGCGGGCAAAATAGCGCGCACCTTTACCGGCGCTCAGCAGGGAATCGAGTTTTTTACGCCCCTCTTCGGGCGACAAGCCGGGAATGAAGAAGCGCAGCAGGGCGGTCATGTAATCCATGGCGCGAGCCTGCGCGGCTTTCATATCGGGACCGGGAACCGGCAGCCAGGTGATTTGCAGGGTTTTGATTTTGCCGGTGCCTTGCTCCAGCGCGGTTGAGGCATACAGCGTTTCGCTGATTTTGCTGGCGGCACGCGTCAGATTGCTTTTATCGCCGCGACTATCAATCGCGCGATACTCCTGTAGCAATGCATTGGGATTAGCCGCGTTGTACTTCTCACGGAACTGAGCAACGGTCATATCGAACGTCGGCGCACCCGCGAGCAGATAGGGCGCTGCAGGCAGATGATCGCTACGATCCAACGCGGCTGCATCGTCCGCCCAGGCGGGAAATGTCAGTGCGAGGCCAAGCAGCAGCGCGACTGGCAGGTTGTTCATTGCTTCGGCCCTAAATCATTCACTTAGCCCACGATTAGAACGGTTTTTACCGGGCAAAGTCAAAACCCACACTGGGAAAAATCTCAGATTATTCGCTCCGCGCCGATTACCAGTAATGCTCGCTGGTCATGTGGCCGGGTTTGCGTTTGAAATGTTTGCGCATCTCACGCGTATCTTTCAGCAGCTGCTGGGTATCGCGCACCATCTGTGGATTGCCGCACAGCATCACATGGCTGGTTTCTGCCGTCAGCGGCAAGCCAACCGCACGCTCCAGTTCTCCGCTTTCAATCAACTGCGGTACGCGGCCGTGCAGCGAACCGGCGATCTCTTCGCGGCTCACCACCGTTTGGATGTGTAACTTGCCCTGATAGCGCTGCTGCAACGCCTGCATCAAGGGCAGGAAGCTTAGGTCATCGGCGAAGCGCGCGGCGTGTACCAGCACAATATTGTCGAAACGATCCAGATCCTCGCCCTGTTGCAGGATCGATAAATAGGGGCCGATCGCCGTGCCGGTCGCCAGCATCCACAGCGTTTGGCAATCTGGAATTTCGTCGAGCACAAAGAAACCCGCCGCCTCTTTAGTGATCATCACCTGCTCGCCGGGCTGCAGCGCCTGCAAACGCGGGCTCAGTTTGCCTTCCGGCACCGTGACCAGATAAAACTCCAGCAGCGGATCCTGCGGCGCGTTGACGTACGAATAGGCACGCTGCACGCGCTCACCGTCAATCTCCAGAGCCAGCTTGGCAAATTGTCCCGCGGTAAAGGTATCAATCGGCGCTGCAACGCGCAGGCTGAACAGTGCGTCGGTCCAGTTTTTTACCTCTTTCACTTCAGCATTGATCCACTCAGCCATGCTCACTCCTTAGTGTTGAATATTCAGGCACATGATTATCATCGTTATCCATCCGATAAATTTCCAGCCCGGTACCCTGTAAAGGGCTCTCAGCGACAAACGCAGCGCACAGATCAGCAACTGTAGCGGGCGGTTTACAATCTGGACAAACAGCTTGACGGCTTGAGACATACAGCTTTGCCCGCGCCTCTCGATTTGTCACTGAATCCTGATATTTTTGCCGCCATAAATCCGAGGCGGCCTTTTTTGTGCTGCTTATTCTTTGTTTCTCAGGCAGACATTTTGTTCCATGTTGATAAGTAAAACGCAAAATCGCTTTCTGTTATTCATGCTGATCGTGCTGGTGGCGGTTGGGCAGATGGCGCAAACCATCTATGTGCCAGCCATGGCCAACATGGCCGAAACGCTTAATGTGCGCAGCGGGGCGATCCAGCAGGTGATGGCCGCCTACCTGATGACCTACGGCGGATCGCAGTTGATCTACGGCCCGCTGTCGGACAGTTTTGGCCGCCGTCCGGTGATCCTGATTGGCATGACGATCTTTGCCGTCGGCGCGTTGATCGCTATGTTCGCGCCCTCGTTGGATATTTTGGTGCTGGGTAGCGCGGTACAAGGTTTAGGTACCGGCGTGGCGGGCGTGATGGCGCGCACCATGCCGCGCGATCTCTACGCCGGCATCGCGCTGCGTCAGGCGAACAGCTTGCTTAATATGGGCATTCTGGTGAGTCCGCTGCTGGCGCCGGTGATTGGGGCGCTGCTGACGCATCTGTTTGGCTGGCACGCCTGTTTCGCCTTCCTGCTGCTGCTGTGTGTTGGCGTCACCGCGTCGATGGCGCGCTGGCTGCCGGAAACGCGTCCAGCGGATACGCCCGCCACGCCGTTCCTGCGCCGTTATGCCACTTTGCTGAGCGACGGCAACTTTGTGCGGTACCTGCTGCTGCTGATTGGCGCGCTGGCGGGCATCGCAGTGTTTGAAGCCAGCTGTGGCGTGCTGATGGGCGGCGTGTTGGGGCTGGATGGATTGACCGTCAGCATCCTGTTTATCCTGCCGATTCCGGCGGCGTTCTTTGGTGCCTGGTTTGCCGGACGTGAGCAGAAATCCTGGCACACGCTGATGTGGTACGGCGTGAACAGCTGCCTGTTAGCGGGCTTGCTGATGTGGGTTCCGGCCTGGTTTGGCGTGATGAACATCTGGACGTTGCTGGTGCCGGCTGCGCTGTTCTTCTTTGGCGCGGGCATGCTGTTTCCGCTGGCAACCTCGGGCGCGATGGAGCCGTATGCGTGGCTGGCGGGCAGCGCGGGTGCGTTAATCGGAGGCTTGCAGAATCTCGGTTCCGGCGTGGTGGCGTGGCTTTCTGCGCTGTTGCCGCAGCACGATCAATCCAGCCTTGGCATGCTGATGTTCGTGACGTCGCTGGTGATGCTGCTGTGCTGGTGGCCGCTCTCACGTCATCCGGAGAGCGGCAAGCAGGCGATTACAGGATAAATTGATGCAGCGCCGCGTCTTTGCGATCCAGATAGTGGATTGACTGGATGCGGCGAATGGTGCGCGATTTACCGCGCACCAGCAGGGTTTCGCTGGTGGCGATGTTGCCGTTACGCGTGATGCCTTTCAACAAATCGCCGGTGGTGATGCCGGTGGCCGCGAAGATAACGTTATCGTTGCGCGCCATCTGATCCAGTTTCAGTACCTGACCCGCTTCAATGCCCATCTCGGCGCAGCGTTGCAGTTCATTCTCGCCCAGACGACGATTCTCTTCGCTATCCCCTTTCACCTGATGACGCGCCAGCAGGCGTGCCTGCATGTCGCCGTCCATCGCGCGGATCACGGCCGCCGACACCACACCTTCCGGCGCGCCGCCGATGCCGTACATCACATCCACTTCGCTATCCGGCATGCAGGTCAGAATCGAGGCCGCGACATCGCCATCCGGGAAGGAGAACACGCGCACGCCGAGCTGCTGCAGCTGGGCAATCACCGCATCGTGGCGGGGCTTGGCCAGAATCGATACCGTTAACTGGCTGAGCGGTTTGCCCAATGCCAGCGCGATGTTTTTCAGGTTGATATCAAGCGGCAGATTGAGGTCGATGGCGCCACGTGCGCCCGGTCCAACAATCAGCTTTTCCATGTACATATCAGGTGCGTGCAGGAAGCTGCCCTTATCACCAACCGCCAGCACCGCCAGCGCATTGGCCTGGCCCATCGCCGTCATGCGTGTGCCTTCAATCGGATCGACCGCGATATCCACCGCGTCGCCACGGCCGGTACCGACTTTCTCACCGATATACAGCATCGGCGCTTCGTCGATTTCGCCTTCGCCAATCACAATCTGGCCGTCGATATCAATAGTGTTGAGCATAATGCGCATGGCGTGAACGGCTGCGCCGTCGGCCGCATTTTTATCGCCGCGTCCTAACCAGTGATAGCCCGCCAGAGCGGCGGCTTCAGTCACGCGGGAAAATTCAATCGCGAGTTCTCGTTTCATGGTGGCACCTGACAAAAAACAGGCAGGCAGTTTAACACAGCGGAGAAGCGTGGCAGGGGAAAAACCCGCGGCAGGGCACCGCGGGTCAGCAGGATGTTACTCTTCGTCTTCCCACGCTTTGGCGCGAGCGACGGCTTTCTTCCAGCCCGCATAACGGACGTTACGTTCGGTGGTTTCGATGCTTGGGCGGAACTCACGCTCAATCACCGCTTTAGCGCGAACTTCTTCCAGGTCGCCCCAGAAGCCAACGGCCAGGCCAGCCAGATATGCCGCACCCAGCGCTGTAACTTCACGCACTTCCGGACGCTCAACGCGCGTGCCGAGAATGTCAGACTGGAACTGCATCAGGAAGTTGTTGGCGACTGCACCACCATCCACGCGCAGTGACTGCAGGCGGGTGCCAGCATCGTTCTGCATCGCTTCCAGTACATCGCGCGTCTGGTACGCAATCGACTCCAGCGTGGCACGGATGATGTGGTTAGCGTTCGCACCGCGCGTCAGACCGAAAATCGCGCCGCGTGCATACGGGTCCCAATAAGGCGCGCCCAAACCGGTGAAGGCCGGCACCATATATACGCCGTTAGTGTCTTTCACTTTCAACGCGAAGTATTCAGAGTCGGTTGAATCACTGATCAGCTTCATCTCATCGCGCAGCCACTGAATCGACGCACCACCGATAAACACCGCACCTTCCAGCGCATAGTTCACTTCGCCGCGTGGGCCGCAAGCGATGGTGGTCAGCAGGCCGTGCGTAGACGTCACGGCTTCGGTGCCGGTGTTCATCAACATAAAGCAGCCGGTGCCGTAAGTGTTTTTCGCCATACCCGGTTGTACGCACAGCTGGCCATACAGCGCCGCTTGCTGGTCACCGGCGATTCCGGCGATAGGAATACGCGTACCGCCTTTACCACCAATGTTGGTCTGGCCGTACACTTCGGAAGATCCTTTCACTTCTGGCAGCATTTCACGCGGGATATCGAGGATCTCCAGCATGCGCTCATCCCACTCCAGCTTGTGGATGTTGTACATCATGGTACGTGAGGCGTTGGTGTGATCGGTGACGTGCACACGTCCCTGCGTCATTTTCCAAATCAGCCAGGTATCAACGGTACCGAACAGCAGTTCGCCGCGTTTTGCACGCTCACGTGCGCCTTCAACGTGGTCAAGAATCCACTTCACTTTGGTGCCGGAGAAGTACGGGTTAATCACCAAACCGGTGGTGTGCTGGATGTACTCTTCCAGACCCTCTTTCTTCAGCTTGTTACAGTAATCTGCGGTGCGCGGATCCTGCCAGACGATGGCGTTGTAAACCGGTTTGCCGGTCTCTTTATCCCACACGATGGCGGTTTCACGCTGGTTGGTGATACCAATTGCCGCGATTTGATCGGAGTTAATGTCGGCGTGCGCCAGCACTTCCACCAGCGTGGAGCTTTGTGACGCCCAGATATCCATTGGGTCATGTTCCACCCAACCCGCTTTCGGGTAGATCTGGGTAAATTCGCGCTGAGAAACCGCAACGATGTTGGCATCATGATCAAGCACCACGGCGCGTGAGCTGGTTGTGCCCTGATCGAGTGCAACGATATATTTTTTATCAGTAGTCATTGTGCTGTCCTGATGTGGTATCGATGAAACTTACGCTTTACGCTGCTGAGCGCGCGCAACCGGTTTTTCTGCTGTGCTGGCTTCCGCAACGTTAACTGGCAGATGGCGGCCAATCAGCGAACGGTAACCAAAGGCTCCGAGGCAAGCACCGACCAGCGGGCCAAAAATCGGAACCAGGAAGTAAGGAATATCTTTGCCACCGGTGAAGGCGACGTTGCCCCAACCAGCGAAGAACGCGAACAGTTTTGGACCAAAGTCACGCGCCGGGTTGAGTGCGAAGCCGGTCAGTGGACCCATTGAGCCACCGATGACCGCCACCAGCAGACCAATCAACAGCGGAGCCAGCGGACCACGCGGCACACCGTTGCCGTCATCGGTCAGCGCCATGATCACTGCCATCAACACCGCTGTAATCACCATCTCAACCAGGAACGCCTGAGCTACGCTGATGTGCGGGTTCGGGTAAGTCGAGAAGATACCGGCCAGATCGAGGCTTTCAACACTGCCGCGCACCATTTGATGGCCCGCTTCGTAATCGAAGAACAGATTGTAGTAGAGACCGTAAACCAACGCGGCAGCGCAGAACGCGCCGGCAACCTGCGCCAGAATATAGGGAACAACTTTACGACCTTCAAAATTAGCAAACAGGCACAGCGCGACGGTAACGGCTGGGTTAAGATGCGCGCCGGAAACGCCTGCGCTCAGATAGACTGCCATGGAGACGGCTAAACCCCAGATAATACAAATTTCCCACTGACCGAATGACGCACCGGCCAGTTTCAGTGCAGCAACGCAGCCTGCACCAAAGAAGATAATCAAACCTGTACCGAGAAATTCAGCGATGCACTGACCTTTTAGTGTGTTAGTTGTCTGACTCATAATGGCATTCCTGAAGCGAGGTTAAATTTTATCAGTTTTTGTTCTCATCCATGAGTCGCCCAGCTATCAATGTAGGGTTGATGTGAATTTATCGTTAACGAGCATAAACGAGAAATAGCGAAATTGAAAACTGTGTACTGTGTCATAAAAATGCGCGTTTTCGCGTCTTTTGCTTTTCTTTAAGGCCCATTCACCGCGCTTTACGGGTCGATGCTGACGTGATCGCGCACACAGATGCGCGAAGATGCGCATTTTTTTAGGCATAGACTGAAAAGTGTTACAGACTGCCCTCGCAGGCCTTGTGCCGCTGGACTTGCTGGGTTTGGCTACATACAATCGAGTCATCGTGGCTGAGCGCACTGTAATAAGGCATGCACTAGCCCCATCAACGCCTTGCAAGATTTAGGAGAGGTCAGAAAGATGTCATTTGAAGTGTTCGAGAAACTGGAAGCGAAAGTACAGCAGGCGATTGATACCATCACTCTGCTGCAGATGGAAATTGAAGAGCTGAAAGAGCAAAACAACACGCTGAAAAACGAAGTCAGCCAGGCTTCAGGCAACCAGGATGCACTGGTGCGTGAAAATCAGCATCTGAAAGAAGAGCAGCATGTCTGGCAGGATCGTCTGCGGGCACTGCTGGGAAAAATGGAAGAAGTTTAAGCGTCAATGCTTAAACCAACGGGTGCCGCGGCACCCGTTTTTGTTGCGGCTTACTCGATGTCGAGCGCGTCTTCAGACAGGATGATGCCGGTATTGTCGGCATACAGATGGTCGCCAGAGAAGAAAGTCACGCCGCCGAAGTTAACGCGCACGTCACTTTCGCCAATGCCTTCACCCGCTGCACCCACCGGAATCGCCGCAATCGCCTGAATGCCGATTTCCAGCTCTTCGAGATCGTCAACCTGACGCACCGAGCCGTACACCACAATGCCTTCCCACTCATTTTGCGCCGCCAGACTCGCCAGCTGAGCATCGACCAGTGCGCGACGGACCGAACCGCCGCCATCCACCAGCAATACGCGACCCCGACCGTTCTCTTCCAGCAAATCGTAGAGTAAGCCGTTATCTTCGAAACATTTCACTGTGGTGATTTGACCACCGAATGAGCTGCGCCCACCAAAGTTCGAAAAAAGCGGTTCAACAACATTCACAGCTTCGTGGTAGATGTCACAGAGTTCAGATGTATCGTATTTCATGAGGGTTTTCGTCTGTTTGCCACAGGAGCGCTAAGTATATCGCTATCTGGCGATTGTTGGCAAAATCATCAACCGCCAAAAAAAGCGTTGCATCAATATCCTGCGTAAAAAAAAGCCCGGCACAGTGGCCGGGCAGAGATTTCGCGGGTGAAGCTTACAGAATGAAGCGGCTGAGATCTTCGTCGGCCACCAGCTCATCCAGATGCTTACCAACGTACTCGGCATCGATAGTGATCGACTCACCGTTACGATCGCTGGCGTCATAGGAGATATCTTCCATCAGACGCTCCAGCACGGTATGCAGACGACGCGCACCGATGTTCTCGGTGGTCTCGTTCACCTGCCATGCGGCTTCGGCGATACGCCGCACTGCGTCATCGGTGAAGTCGATGTTGACCCCTTCGGTGCCCATCAGCGCTTTGTACTGCACGGTAACCGAGGCGTTTGGCTCGGTCAGAATGCGCTCGAAGTCATTGACGGTCAGCGCCTGCAGTTCAACGCGAATCGGCAGACGGCCTTGCAGTTCTGGGATCAGATCTGACGGGCTGGCGACCTGGAACGCGCCGGAAGCGATAAACAGAATGTGGTCGGTTTTCACCATGCCGTGCTTGGTGGAAACGGTGCAACCTTCCACCAGCGGCAGCAGGTCGCGCTGTACGCCTTCGCGTGACACGTCTGGACCGCCCGCATTCTGGCCGCCACGCTTACAGATTTTGTCGATTTCGTCGATGAACACGATACCGTGCTGCTCAACCGCATCGATGGCATCCTGCTTCAGCTCTTCCGGGTTCACCAGCTTGGCCGCTTCTTCTTCAATCAGCAGCTTCATGGCTTCTTTGATTTTCAGCTTACGCGGTTTCTGCTTCTGCCCACCGAGGTTCTGGAACATCGATTGCAGCTGGCTGGTCATCTCTTCCATGCCCGGAGGCGCCATGATCTCAACGCCAGCCGATGAAGCGGCCAGATCGATCTCAATCTCTTTGTCATCCAGCTGGCCTTCGCGCAGTTTCTTGCGGAAGGATTGACGCGCTGCCGATGGCTCAGCCGCTTGTTCAGCCTGGCCCCAGTTATTTTTCGCGGGTGGGATCAGCACATCCAGGATGCGCTCTTCCGCCATCTCTTCCGCGCGGTACTTGTTCTTCTCGATTGCCTGGCTGCGCACCATCTTGATGGCAGAATCGGTCAGATCGCGAATGATGGAATCAACCTCTTTACCGACGTAACCGACTTCGGTGAATTTGGTGGCTTCCACTTTGATGAACGGTGCGTTCGCCAGTTTGGCTAAGCGACGGGCGATTTCGGTTTTACCGACACCGGTTGGACCAATCATCAGAATGTTTTTTGGCGTCACTTCATGGCGCAGCTCTTCGTCGAGCTGCATGCGGCGCCAGCGATTACGCAGGGCGATCGCGACCGCCTTCTTTGCGCCGTCCTGGCCGATGATAAAGCGATTAAGCTCGCTGACAATCTCGCGTGGAGTCATCTCAGACATGATGTTTAGTCCTTAGCCTTAGACGGTAATGCTTCGAAGTTAATATTGTGGTTGGTGTAGATACAGATATCGCCAGCGATGTTCAGCGCTTTCTCCACGATATCGTGTGCACCAATGTCGGTGTTTTCCAGCAGCGCGCGTGCCGCTGCCTGGGCGTAAGGCCCACCAGAACCAATTGCGATCAGGTCATTTTCCGGCTGGATAACGTCGCCGTTGCCGCTGATGATTAATGAGGCGTTTTCGTCGGCCACCGCCAGCAGCGCTTCAAGGCGGCGCAGCATGCGATCGGTACGCCAATCTTTAGCCAGTTCGACCGCCGCTTTCACCAGATGGCCCTGGTGCATTTCCAGCTTGCGCTCAAACAGTTCAAACAGGGTGAAGGCATCTGCGGTACCGCCAGCAAAGCCGGCGATCACTTTATCGTTGTAAAGACGACGGACTTTTTTAACGTTGCCTTTCATTACGGTATTGCCGAGCGTAGCCTGGCCATCACCGCCAATCACTACCTGGCCGTTGCGTCGTACACTTACTATTGTTGTCACGGGCAGACCCCTTGTTGCAGTAGAAAAGGAACTCCGCGCACTCGGCGCGGAGTATCATGCAACCAGATATGGGGTAGGAAAAAGGGGTTTCAACCCCCGAGAGCGAGGGGAATACAACTTCCGTGGCCGGAACTGTGTAAGCGTTTGACTGTGCTGTCGGCGCTGCTGCGATCTTTGAACGGCCCGATCACCACGCGATTCCAGCCACCGCCGGTGGTAATGCGGCTTTCAAATCCTTCAAATGCCAGACCGGCGCGTACGGATTCCGCCTGCTCGGTACCTTTGAACGAACCACACTGCACCATCCAGCGTTGTGAAGCGGCTTTCTCTTCCGCTTTCGCCTTGGCCGTTTCCTGCGGCTTGGTTTGCTGCGTTGGCTCACGCGTGATCGGCGCAGCTTGCTGTTGCTGCTGCTGACGCGCGGTCTGTTGTTGCTGCAACTGTTGCTGGCGCTGCTGCTGCTGTAACTGTTGCTGCTGACGTTGCAACTGCTGCTGTTGTTGTTGCTGAACCTGCTGTTGCTGCACCTGCTGACGCTGCAGCGTTTGCTGGCGCTGCGCCGGGGTTTGTTCGTTCCACGGCACTTCGTTCAACTGCGTCGGCTGCTGGCGCATATCGGCCTGCATCTGCTCCAGCAGCTGGCGCTGTTCATCGGTCAGCTGAGTTTGTGATTGCACGCCACCAGCCGAAGGCTCAGTTGGCGACGGAACGGTAATTTGGCGATTTTCCAGCTCTTTGATGTACTTCCAGCGCTCTTCCGGCTTCGGCGGCAGGCCGTTACCGTTGGCTTTGTGGTTTGGAATGACCTCAATCTCTTCTTTCTTATGATGCGAGATAAACCATAAACCACCGGCAAAGGTGACCAGCACGGCCGCGGCCAGTACCATCATGAGCTTTGAAGTGCCTGAACCGCCTTTGCTTTTCTTGCTGCGGCTGGCGGGTTTTTTGCGACGCGTCCCTGTTGAACGCCCGCGGCCTACATAATCTTTCTGTGCCACTTTCGTTCTGCTACCCTTCAAAAAAATGCCAATGGGCATGTAAATGTGCTGTTAATTGCCCGGCAATGAATGCGCCATGTTACGCAAGGGCTGGAACTTTGACCAGCACAGTCTGCCTTCAGAATCCGCTGAAAATGCAGGCGTCTACGCACTATTTTTCCCGTTTTGCCGCCGGTGCCGTACTGCCGCGCACGCGCAGCTCCGCATCCAGCAGGCGCGAACCGTTATTCACGCGTTTACCCTGCAGCTCATCAAGTAACAGCAGCATCGCTTCTCGGCCGATGGCAAAACGCGGCTGGGCCACGGTGGTCAGCGGCGGATCGTAGTATTGCGCCAGTTCGATATCATCAAAGCCCACCACCGACAGATCCTGCGGAATGCGCATGCCAAGTTTACGCGCCTGGTTCATCGCGCCCAGCGCCATCAAATCGCTATGGCAGAAAATCGCTTTCGGCGGCTGCGGCAAACTCATCAACTGCTTAAGCGCATTCGCGCCGGCTTCAAAGGTGAAGTCGCCGTGCACAATCATCGTTGGGTCGATGGCGATACTGCTGCGACGCAGCGCCTGAATATAGCCCTGCAAACGATACTGGCTCAGCGGAATGTGTTCTGGCCCGGTGATGCAGGCAATTTGGCGATGACCAAGCTGCAGCAGGTGATTCACCGCTTCAAAGGCGGCGGTCAGGTTATCGATATGGACCGTGGGTAATGCCATCTCCGGCGCAAATTCGTTGCCCATCACCATCGGCGGCAGGTTGCGCTGATCTTCAATGCCCGCCTCAAACGGCAGCTGTGAACCCAACAGCACCATGCCGTCGATCTGTCGCGTCAGCATTAAATTCAGAAAGGTTTTTTCCTGTTTATTCTGATGCGCGCAATCGCCAATCAGTACCAGATAACCTTCATGCGCAGCAGTGACTTCCACGCCGCGAATGATCTCACTGAAGAAGGGATCGCAGATGTCCGGCACAATCACCAGAATGGTTTGCGTTTCACCGCGTTTGGCATTGCGCGCCAAACCGTGCGGCGCATAACCCACGGCAATCACCGCTTTTTCGACCTTGAGCCGGGTAGCAGCAGAGACTTTTTCTGGATTCATCAACGCACGTGAAACCGTAGCGGTTGAAACGCCTGCTTTCTCGGCCACATCTTTCATGGTGGCGGCGGTGGAGGGTTGCTTCTGGTCCAACGTATAACTCCTGACGCGGTACAGCGCATTGATTTTCAGACATTACCGGGCTTCAACCGGGTCGGCACTATTGTTAACCCAAGGTCGCGTCGGGTTGTTACTTAATTTGCATAAAAATTGTGACTTGTGCGACTTTTTTCGATCTGGCTCGCAGTTGTGGCACGGCTTAGCTTTCGGTGGGATCAATATCCAGCGTCCATTTCACTTTACGCGACGCCGGCAAGGTGGCGATCAGCGGCAGCGATCCGCTCAACAGCTGTTGCAGACGTTTGCGCGATGGATGCTGCAACAGCAGCTGCCAGCGCCAGCGTCCACTGCGCTTCGGTGCCAACGCCGGAACCGGCCCCATCAGCCACATCGCCTCATCTTTTAGCGGACTGGCCTCCAGCAAATTGCGCAGCTGTGTGAGGAATTCCGCCGCCTGTTGGTTATCCATATCCTCAGCGCGGAACAGCGCATGGCTGGTCCACGGCGGCAGTTGAACGGACTGACGCTCCAGCAGCGTTTGATCGGCAAAGGCGAAATAACCGCGATGCAGCAATGTTTGCAGCAATGGATGTTCCGGATGATGGGTCTGTAGCAACACTTCACCCTGTTTACCCGCTCGACCGGCGCGACCCGCGACCTGCGTATAGAGCTGAGCGAAACGCTCGGCGGCGCGGAAATCGGCCGAGAACAGCGCGCCATCAACATCCAGTAGCGACACCAACGTGACATCCGGGAAATGATGGCCTTTCGCCAGCATCTGCGTGCCCACCAGAATACGCGCGCCGCCGCGATGCACATCGGCCAGATGCTGCTCCAGCGCGCCTTTACGGCTGGTGGTGTCGCGATCGATGCGCGATACCGGCACGCCGGGGAACAGCGTGCCCAGCTGCTGTTCCAGCTGTTCGGTGCCGACGCCGACCGGCATCAAATGCGTTGAACCACAGCTTGGGCACTGATTTGGCAGCGGGCGCTGGCTGTCACAATGGTGGCAGCGCAGCTGGCGATGGTTCTGGTGCAGCGTGTAGTAGCTATCGCAGCGCTGGCACTCGGCCAGCCAGCCGCAATCGTGACACATCAGCGCCGGAGAGAAGCCACGGCGGTTGAGGAACAGCAGAACCTGATTGTCGGCCTGCAGGTGCTGACGCATTTTGCCGAGCAGTGCTGGCGCCAATCCGCCTTTCAGCTGCTGGCCTTTAAGATCGATCAGCTGCTGTAACGCCGGTTTAGCATTGCCCGCGCGTTTAGTGAGATTGAGCTGGCGATATTTGCCGACGCGCACGTTGTGCAAGGTTTCCAGCGCGGGCGTGGCGGAACCCATCACAATTGGAATATCTTCCTCATGCGCACGGAACACCGCCAGATCGCGCGCCTGATAGCGCCAGCCTTCCTGTTGTTTGTACGAGCTGTCGTGCTCTTCATCAATGATGATGACGCCGGGGCGCGCCAGCGGCGTGAACAGCGCCGAACGTGTACCGATAACAATTGCCGTTTCGCCGCTGCGCGCGCGCAGCCAGACGGCGAGGCGTTCGCTGTCATTCAGTGCCGAGTGCAGCACATCAATCGGCGCATCAAAGCGCTCACGGAAGCGGGCGATGGTTTGCGGCGTCAGGCCGATTTCCGGCACCAGCACCAAAGCCTGTTTGCCGCGTGCCAGCACGTTCTCCAGCACGCTGAGATAAACCTCGGTTTTACCCGAACCGGTAATGCCGGCCAGCAGCCACGGCGCATAGTGATCGTCTTCACTGCGCATCGCGCCCACCGCCATCGCCTGATCGGTGTTCAGGCGCAGGCGATCCCCTTTGACGGCAAAGCTGGTACGCCAGTCGTGCATCTGCGGCGTGTGTTCACGCAGTTCGCACAAGCCTTTTGCGCGCAACGCTTGCAGCGCGGCATCGGTAAAATCGTGTTCGCTGACCTGATGACGATAGAGCGGTCGCTGACGCAGCATCGCCAGCGCTTGCTGCTGTTTCGGCGCGCGCTTCAGGCTCTCCATCGCCACTTCACGGCCAGCGTCATTGATCACCCATTGCCACAGCGGCGCTTCCTGCGCGGGTTTGCCCTGACGCAGCAGCACCGGCAGCGCATGGCTCAGCACTTCGCCGAGCGGCGAATGATAATAGTTGGCGGCCCAATGCAAAATGCGCCACAGGGCGGGCGAGAACAGACTTTGATCGTCGAGCACGCTCTCTATCTGCTTGAGCTGCGTCAGCGGCAGATCGCTGGTCTCACGCGTGCCGATCACAATGCCGATCATTTTGCGGTTGCCGAACGGCACATTCACGCGTGCGCCGGCCACCGGTTGCGGCGCATCGGCAGGCAGCAAGTAATCAAACAGGCGAGGTAGCGGAACGGGCAGGGCAACCTGAACAACGGGCATCTGAATCTCTATCCGGTTCTGAATTAAGGAGAAGTAGTGTACACGGCTAATTAGGAAGCGGCTATTTGCTAAAACCGGTTAATTTCTGTATACTATGCCGCCTTCGATGAGATCACTTGTCGGAGCATACACTTAATGTTCAACCGCGTGTGGTGCTGTGCAGGCTGAGCCTGGCACGGAGAGCGACACGGCCTTTTATGAGGTTCTCCCATGAAACAAGGTATTCACCCTAAGTACGAAGCAGTAACCATGACTTGCTCTTGCGGTAACGTGATCAACACCCGTTCAACCATGGCTTCTGGTCTGAACCTGGACGTGTGCGGCAAATGCCACCCGTTCTACACTGGTAAGCAGCGTATTGCTGACACCGGTGGCCGTGTAGATCGCTTCAACAAGCGTTTCAGCGTGCCAGCAAGCAAGAAATAAGATTTTTGGCCGTCGAATCTTCGCGATTCGGCAGCAAGAAAAAACCCAGCCTCGGCTGGGTTTTTTTATTTCTGGCTTCAGTATTCCCAACTATCGGGATCGATGCCCATTTCACGCATAATCTGTTTCGCTTCTTCCGGAATCTCATCGCTGCGTTCTTTACGCAAATCGACATCGTTCGGCAGAGGCTGCCCGGTGAAAGCATGCAAAAAGGCTTCACACAGCAGTTCGCTGTTGGTGGCGTGACGCAGGTTGTTCACCTGACGGCGGGTGCGCTCGTCCGTTAAAATCTTCAGCACTTTTAGCGGGATAGAAACTGTGATTTTCTTAACCTGCTCGCTCTTCTTGCCATGTTCAGCGTAAGGGCTGATATATTCGCCGTTCCATTCAGCCATGGGTTACCTTAATCAATAAAAGTTGAATATGGGGAAATCCGTTGATTATGCCCGATTTTTCGATGCCTGACCCCTTAAACCGCAGGTTTTATGCTTGAGCACCGCTTCTGCAAAGGAAAGCGCGCTGAACACCAGGCGATGACGGACAATTTTAGCGGTTATTGATGATTTGCTCAATCTATACGCAAAGACATTTAGATGTCCAGATGTATTGACGTCTATGTGCGGAATGTTATCCTGTTGCTCTTCTTTTTTCTTCAGGAACAGTAAGCACCATGACGCGTAAACAGGCAACCATCGCAGTACGTAGCGGTTTGAATGATGACGAGCAATATGGCTGCGTTGTCCCACCGATTCATCTCTCCAGCACCTATAACTTCCTCGACTTCAATGAGCCGCGTGCGCATGACTATTCACGTCGTGGTAATCCAACGCGCGATGTGGTTCAGCGCGCGCTGGCAGAACTGGAAGGTGGCGCAGGCGCGGTATTGACCAATACCGGCATGTCAGCGATTCATCTGGTGACAACCGTGTTCCTGAAGCCGGGCGATCTGCTGGTGGCGCCACACGACTGTTACGGCGGCAGCTATCGCCTGTTCGATAGCCTGAGCAAGCGCGGCGCGTATCGCGTGAAGTTTGTCGATCAGGGCGATAAAGCTGCGCTGGCCGCTGCTCTGGCCGAGAAGCCAAAACTGGTGCTGGTTGAAAGCCCAAGTAATCCACTGCTGCGTGTGGTCGATATCGCCAGCATTTGCGCCGCCGCGCGTGAAGCTGGCGCCATTAGCGTGGTAGACAACACCTTCCTCAGCCCGGCGCTGCAAAACCCGCTGGCGCTGGGTGCCGACTTGGTTGTTCACTCCTGCACCAAATACCTGAATGGTCACTCTGATGTGGTGGCGGGCGCGGTGATTGCGAAAGATCCAGCGATGGCCACCGATCTGGCGTGGTGGGCGAATAATATTGGTGTAACCGGCGCGGCGTTTGATAGCTACCTGCTGCTGCGCGGTTTGCGCACGCTGTCACCGCGCATCGCCGCTGCACAACGCAATGCATTGGCGATAGTTGATTACCTGAAGCAACAACCGCTGGTGAAAAAACTGTATCATCCGTCCCTGCCGGAAAATGCCGGTCATGAGTTTGCGGTACGTCAGCAGCGTGGTTTTGGTGCCATGCTGAGTTTCGAAATCGATGCCGATGAGGCTCGCCTGCGCCGCTTCCTGAAAGCGCTGCAGTTGTTCACGCTGGCCGAATCGCTGGGCGGCGTAGAAAGTTTGATTTCGCATACCGCGACCATGACGCATGCTGGCATGTCTGCAGAAGCACGCGCGGCAGCGGGAATTTCGGAAACACTGCTGCGTATTTCTGTTGGGATTGAAGATCACGAAGATTTAATCGCCGATCTGGATAATGCATTCCGGATCGCAGCCGAGGAGTAATCATGACGAGTTCAGTGGGCGCGGGAACGCCGATCAAGCAGTTGCATAAATTTGGTGGCAGTAGCCTGGCCGACGCACGTTGCTATCAGCGCGTGGCCAGCATCATGGCGGATTACAGCCAGCCAGGCGACTTAATGGTGGTCTCTGCCGCAGGCAGCACCACTAACCAGTTGATCAGCTGGCTGAAATTGAGCCAGAGCGATCGCTTATCTGCTCATCAGGTGCAACAGGCTTTACGGCGTTTTCACAGCGAGTTAATTGCTGCGCTGCTGCCTGCTGAATATGCCGAAACCCTGACGTCTTCCTTTATACGCGATCTGGAAAGACTGGCGGCGCTGCTCGATGGCACCATCACCGATGCGGTGTATGCCGAAGTGGTGGGGCATGGCGAAATCTGGTCGGCGCGCTTGATGGCCGCGGTGCTGAGCCAGCGCGAGATCGAAGCCGCCTGGCTGGATGCGCGTGACTTCTTGCGTGCTGAACGTGCCGCGCAGCCGCAGGTTGATGAAGGCAAATCCTGGCCGCTGCTGCAGGAGCTGTTAACACAGCATCCGCATAAGCGTTTGGTGGTGACCGGATTTATCAGCCGCAGCGAAGCGGGTGAAACCGTGCTGCTTGGGCGTAACGGCTCGGACTACTCGGCAACGCAGATTGGTGCGCTGGCGGGCGTGGGGCGCGTGACCATCTGGAGCGATGTGGCGGGCGTTTACAGCGCCGATCCGCGTAAAGTCTCTGATGCGTGCCTGCTGCCGCTGCTGCGTCTTGATGAAGCCAGCGAGCTGGCGCGTCTGGCGGCGCCGGTGCTGCACACCCGCACCTTGCAGCCGGTTTCCAACAGCGACATCGACTTGCAGCTGCGTTGCAGCTATCAACCGGAGCAGGGCTCGACGCGCATTGAGCGCGTGCTGGCCTCCGGCACCGGCGCGCGTATCGTCACCAGCCACGATGATGTGTGTCTGGTGGAGATTCAAATTCCCGACAATCACGATTTCAAAACCCAGCAGAAAGAGATCGATCTGCTGCTGAAGCGCGCGCAGCTGCGTCCGCTGGCGATCGGCGTGCATCCCGATCGCCGCCTGCTGCAGCTGTGTTACACCTCGGAAGTGGTGAATAGCGCCTTCAACCTGTTGCAGGACGCCGCACTGCCGGGCCATCTGCAGCTGCGCGACGGCTTGGCGCTGGTGGCGCTGGTGGGCGCGGGCGTGACGCGTAATCCGCTGCACAGCCACCGCTTCTGGCAGCAGATCAAAGATCAGCCGGTGGAGTTTGTCTGGCAATCGGAAGATCACATCAGCATCGTGGCGGTACTGCGCGTCGGCCCGACGCAGCACCTGATTCAGGGACTGCATCAGTCGCTGTTCCGCGCAGAAAAACGCATCGGCCTGATCTTGTTCGGCAAAGGCAACATCGGTTCACGCTGGCTGGAGCTGTTTGCCCGCGAGCAGGAAACGCTGTCGGCACGTACAGGATTTGAATATGTGCTGGCGGGCGTGGCAGACAGCAGCCGCAGTTTGCTGAGCTACGACGGTCTGGAAGCCAGCCGCGCATTGGCGTTCTTTGATGATGAAGCGGTCGAGCGCGATGAAGAGTCGCTGTTCCTGTGGATGCGTGCGCACCCGTTCGATGATTTAGTGGTGCTGGACGTCACCGCCAGCGAGCAGCTGGCGCAGCAGTATCATGATTTCGCCAGTCACGGCTTCCACGTTATCAGCGCCAACAAAGTTGCCGGTGCGTCGAGCGGTCAGAGCTGGCGTCAGGTGCGCGATGCTTTCGCCAAAACCGGTCGTCACTGGCTGTATAACGCCACCGTCGGTGCCGGTTTGCCGGTCAATCACACGGTGCGCGATTTACGCGAAAGCGGCGATAGCATTCTGGCGATCAGCGGCATCTTCTCCGGCACGCTGTCGTGGCTGTTCCTGCAATTTGATGGCACGGTGCCGTTTAGCGAGCTGGTTGATCAGGCGTGGCAGCAAGGCCTGACCGAACCAGACCCGCGCGTGGATTTGTCTGGGCAGGACGTAATGCGCAAGCTGGTGATTCTGGCGCGTGAAGCGGGCTACGACATCGAGCCGGATCAAGTGCGTGTCGAGTCGCTGGTGCCGGCAATTTGCGACGGTGAGTCGATTGATCACTTCTTCGAAAACGCCGACGAGCTGAATGATCAGATGCTGCAGCGTCTGGAAGCCGCGCAAGAGATGGGCTTAGTGCTGCGTTACGTGGCGCGTTTCGATGCTAATGGCAAAGCGCGCGTCGGCGTGGAAGCGGTGCGCCCAGAGCATCCGCTGGCCGCGTTGCTGCCGTGCGATAACGTGTTTGCCATCGAAAGCCGCTGGTATCGCGATAATCCGCTGGTGATTCGCGGACCGGGCGCAGGCCGTGATGTTACGGCGGGTGCGTTGCAATCGGATATCAATCGCCTCGCACAGCTGCTGTAATCTGCCTCACTCTGCAGACGGCATCGTCCGTCTGCAATCTTCACCTTCCCCCGCGCATCATGAAACGCTTTCACCTTGAGTGAAGATTTGTCACGCCTGTTCATTAATTTTCAGTTGACGCTAACGTGGGAATCGTTCATTTTGTGCATCTGGACGTCTAAACGTATGGATGTTCGAAGGCCGCAAAATAATCGATGTGTGATGACGAGGTAATTAGGATGAGTTTCTTTCACGCCAATCAACGCGAAGCGTTGAACCAGAGCCTGGCTGAGCTGAACGGGCAAATTAATGTCTCTTTCGAATTTTTCCCGCCACGTACCAGCGAAATGGAAGAAACCCTGTGGAGCTCAATCGATCGACTGAGCAGCCTGAAGCCGAAATTCGTCTCCGTCACCTACGGTGCCAACTCGGGCGAGCGCGATCGTACACATAGCATCATCAAAGGCATCAAAGATCGTACTGGTCTGGAAGCCGCACCGCATCTGACCTGTATCGATGCTACGCGTGATGAGTTGCGCGGCATCGCGCGTGATTACTGGGATAGCGGCATTCGTCATATCGTGGCACTGCGCGGTGATTTACCGCCAGGCAGCGGCAAGCCGGAGATGTACGGTTCGGATTTGGTGGCGCTGCTGAAAGACGTTGGCGATTTTGACATCTCGGTGGCGGCCTATCCGGAAGTGCATCCCGAAGCGAAAAGCGCGCAGGCCGATTTGATTAACCTGAAACGCAAAATTGATGCCGGTGCTAACCGCGCCATCACGCAGTTCTTCTTCGATGTTGAAAGCTACCTGCGCTTCCGCGATCGCTGTGTCGCAACCGGTATCGACGTGGAGATCGTGCCGGGTATTTTGCCGGTCTCTAACTTTAAACAGCTACAACGCTTCGCCACCATGACCAATGTGCGGGTGCCGGGATGGATGAGTGCAATGTTTGAAGGTCTGGATAACGATCCGGAGACGCGCAAAATGGTCGGTGCCAGCGTCGCCATGGACATGGTGAAAATCCTGTCGCGGGAAGGGGTGAAGGATTTTCATTTCTATACGCTGAACCGCGCCGAGTTGAGTTACGCCATTTGCCACACGCTGGGTGTGCGTCCGGCGATGGGAGGTTAATGCCCTCACCCTGTCCCTCTCCCGCCAGCGGGCGAGGGAAGGGTTAGGTGGAGCAATGTTGAAACACCTGTGCTTGATTGGTTCCCTCTCCCGCCAGCGGGAGAGGGTTAGGGTGAGGGGAAAAATTAACCGGTATTACGCATACCCGCTGCAACACCCGCGATCGTCACCATCAGCGCTTGTTCTACACGCGCATCTGGCTCATCACCGCGCTCTTCCTGCGCACGTGAACGATGCAGCAGTTCAGCCTGCAACACGTTCAGTGGATCGGTATAAACGTTACGCAGCGCGATGGACTCAGCAATCCACGGTTGGTCAGCCATCAGATGGGCATCGTTAGCGATGGTCAACACCGCTTTGATATCCGCATCCAGCTGATCGCGCAGCTGCTTGCCGAGCGACCACAGTGATTTATCCACCAGACGCTGATCGTAGTACTCCGCCAGCCACAAATCGGCTTTCGAGAACACCATCTCCAGCATGCCAAGACGTGTGGCGAAGAATGGCCACTCGCGGCACATGTTCTCCAGCTCATCCTGATGACCTTCATCCATCGCTTTCTGCAACGCGGCACCCGCGCCCAGCCAGGCTGGCAGCATCAGGCGGTTCTGCGTCCAGGCGAAGATCCACGGAATGGCACGCAGCGATTCCACACCGCCGGTTGGGCGACGTTTAGCCGGACGTGAACCCAGCGGCAATTTGCCCAGCTCCTGCTCTGGCGTGGCTGAGCGGAAATAGGGCACGAAGTCCGGATTCTCACGCACATAGCCGCGATACATCGCGCAGGAGTGCGCCGACAGACCATTCATGATCTCCTGCCATTCGCGCTTGGGTTCCGGCGGTGGCAGCAGGTTGGCTTCCAGAATCGCACCGGTATACAGCGACAGGCTGGCGATAGTGACTTCGGGCAAACCGTATTTGAAGCGAATCATCTCGCCCTGTTCGGTCACGCGCAGGCCACCTTTCAGGCTGCCCGGCGGTTGTGACAACAGCGCCGCATGGGCTGGCGCGCCGCCACGACCGATTGAGCCGCCGCGTCCGTGGAACAGCGTCAGCGTGATGCCCGCGCTTTCACAGGTTTTGATCAGTGCGTCCTGCGCCTGATATTGCGCCCAGCTGGCGGCCATCACGCCGGCATCTTTCGCCGAGTCGGAATAGCCAATCATCACCATCTGTTTGCCATTGATAAAGCCGCGATACCAGTCGATGTTCAGCAACTGTGTCATCACGTCGTTGGCATTGTTCAGGTCATCAAGGGTTTCAAACAGGCGGCGCAACCGGCATGGCGTAAGGAATGCCGGCTTCTTTCAGCAGCAGATGCACGGCCAGCACGTCCGACGGCGTTTTCGCCATGGAGATCACGTAGGAAGCAATTGAACCCTGTGGCGCTTCGGCCACCACTTTGCAGGTATCCAGCACTTCGCGCGTCTCATCGCCCGGTTCCCACTGATGCGGCAACAGCGGACGCTTGGAATTCAGTTCGCGAATCAGGAAGGCTTGTTTATCCGCTTCTGACCAGCTTTCGTAATCACCGAGGCCGAGATAACGCGTTACTTCGGCAATCGCCTGGGTATGGCGGGTGCTCTCCTGACGGATATCAATGCGCACCAGCGGCACGCCGAAACACTTCACGCGGCGCAGCGTGTCCAGCAGCTGACCATTGGCGATGATGCCCATGCCGCACTGCTGCAGAGATTGATAGATAGCGAACAGCGGATCCCACAGCTGATCGTTAGAGACCAGCAAATCGGCCGGACGCGGCAGGCGCTCGCCTTTAAGACGACGGCCAAGATAAGCCTGCGTGGTCATCAGCTGGCCGCGAAGGCGCTTCAGCACCATGCGGTACGGCTCCAGCGCTTCCGCATCGCCGCACAGCTCGCGCACTTCGTCGCTGCATTCGGACATCGACAGCTCGGAAATCAGCACGCCGATATCGCGCAGGAACAGGTCCGCGGCCTTCCAGCGGCTCAGCTGCATCGCGTGGCGGGTAATCGGTGCGGTGACGTTCGGGTTGCCGTCACGGTCGCCGCCCATCCACGAGGTAAATTTAATCGGCACGAAATCGACCGGCAGCTTAATGCCAAAAGTCTCTTCCACTTGCTCATTCAGCTCACGCAGGAAGGCTGGCACGCCTTGCCACAGGCTGTTTTCCACCACGGCAAAGCCCCATTTGGCTTCATCGATCGGCGTTGGACGATATTTGCGGATTTCGTCGGTATGCCACGCTTGTGCCACCAGCTGGCGCAGACGGCGCATCACCTGGGTACGTTCGTAGTCAGAGATATCGCTATGATCGAGTTGCTGCAAACAGCTGTTCACTTCGCCCAGCATATGGATCAGCGTGCGGCGGGTAATTTCGGTGGGGTGCGCAGTCAGCACCAGCTCCAGCGACAGCTCTTCAATCGACTGGCGGATCGCCGCTTCGCTGATATCGCCTTGCTGTTTCAGACGTGCGAAAGTCTTTTTCAGCAGTTCAGGATGGTTCGCGCCATCGCCGCTACGCGAAATGGTTTGATACTGTTCAGCGACGTTGGTGAGATTAAGGAACTGGCTAAACGCGCGCGCCACCGGCAGCAGCTCGTCGTTCGACAGATTTTGCAGCGTGGTCAGCAGTTCCTGACGATGAGTGTCATTTCCCGCGCGGGATGACTTAGAGAGTTTACGGATGGTCTCCACCTGGTCGAGGATGTTCTCTCCTAGTGCATCCTTAATCGTATCCCCGAGCAGTTTGCCGAGCATACTGACATTACTTCGCATTGCGGAATATTGTTCGTTCATTGGACCCTGACACCCTTATCGTCTTTTTTAATACTCTTACGCCCAACGGGCATAACATCGTCTTTTATCTAGCCACGTATCTTCCTGCGCGTCAATTGCCTTAAATCTACGTAAATGTGCTGCTAAATGGCGGAAATTCAAAGAATTTGCTTGCAGCGAAGCGAGATAAGTTATTCTTATTATCAAATCCCGAACAATGACGGGGCAATTTGCTGATTTAACAGTGAAATGCCCCATTTGTTGTTCATCAATGACAAAAATGCTGTACGACTTGGGTGATAAGCGCATGAGTCGGCTTGATAAATGCGGTATCAATAAACTCATCAGGTTGATGGGCTTGATTGATCGATCCCGGGCCTAATACCAGCGTTGGGCACAACTGCTGGATAAAAGGCGCTTCAGTGCAATAGTTCACCACTTCGGTTGGCACGCCCAGCAGCTTCTCCACCACTTGCACCAGCTCATGATCGGCCGGACATTCGTAGCCTGGAATCGGCGGATGCAGCTCGCCTACGGTGAGACGTCCCGGCCAGCGCGCACTTACCGGCGCCAGCGCGTCATTCAGCAGACCATCCAAATCGCTCAGGGTTAAGCCCGGCAGCGGACGAATATCCATGTGCAATTCACAGCAGGCGCAGATGCGGTTGGCCGCGTCGCCACCATGAATATGACCAAAGTTCATGGTTGGATAAGGAATGGCAAAACCATCGTGGTTGTAACGCTCTTTCAGCGTGTTACGCAGCTGCATCAGCTGGGTAATGGATTCATGCATCAGTTCAATGGCGTTAACGCCGCGTGACGGATCGCTGGAGTGGCCTGATTGCCCCTGAATACGAATCACATTCGACAGATGACCTTTATGCGCGCGCACCGGCTTAAGTGAGGTGGGCTCGCCGATGATGGCGCAATCCGGACGCAATTGGGTGGATTCAGAGAAATACTTCGCGCCCGCCATGGTGGTCTCTTCGTCGGCGGTGGCGAGGACGTAGAGCGGCTTGCTGAGTTTGGTCACGTCAACGTCACGCAGCGCGTCCAGAATAAAGGCGAAGAAGCCTTTCATGTCGGCGGTGCCGAGGCCGTACAGCTTGTTGTCGTGTTCGGTCAGCGTGAACGGATCGCGCGTCCAGCGGCCATCATCGTAAGGCACAGTGTCGGTATGACCCGCCAATAACAAGCCGCCTGCGCCCAATCCGCTGCGCGCCAGCATGTTGAATTTATGCCGCGTGCCAGGCACCGGCTGCACTTCGACACTGAAGCCAATATCGCGGAACCAGCCGGCCAGCAAATTGATTAAAGTTTCATTACTCTGATCCAGTGCGCTATCGGTTGCGCTGATTGATGGCGTGGCAATCAACTGGCGGTAGAGTTCGATAAAAGGTGGTAATTTTGTCTTCACTGTTGACGGTCCTTGGGTTAGGATGTATCAATATTCATGCATTAATAGTGAATAAAAATACAATAACGTCGCTTGCATGTGAAGCATCAAATCTTCTGCAAACGGCATTCTGGGCAACGGGGCAAGGCCGCGACCCGATACGTGTGACTGTAATAAGGTATACAGCCTGATGTTGAATACGCTGATCGTTGGTGCCAGTGGTTACGCTGGCGTAGAGCTTGCCACCTACCTGAATCGCCATCCGCATATGAACATAACCGCTTTGGCGGTTTCAGCGCAAAGCCCGGATGCTGGAAAGTTATTGTCGGATTTGCATCCGCAGCTCAAAGGCATTGTCGATTTGCCGCTGCAGCCGCTGAGCGATGCCGCTGAATGGGCCGACAAAGTGGATGTGGTGTTCCTCGCCACCGCCCATGAAGTCAGCCACGATCTGGCACCCGAATTCCTCAAAGCCGGTTGCGTGGTGTTTGATCTCTCCGGCGCGTTCCGCGTAAACGACGATGCGTTCTATACGCAATATTACGGTTTCAGCCATCAGCATCAGGATTGGCTGGACAAGGCGGTTTACGGCCTGGCCGAATGGCAGCACGACAAAATTAAAGATGCGGAGCTGGTTGCGGTGCCGGGTTGCTACCCAACCGCAGCCCAGCTTTCGCTGAAACCGCTGATCGCAGCGGGTCTGCTTAACGATGCACAGTGGCCGGTAATCAATGCCACCAGCGGCGTGAGCGGCGCAGGGCGCAAAGCCAACGTTGGCACCAGCTTCTGTGAAGTGAGCTTGCAGCCGTACGGCCTGTTTAATCATCGTCATCACCCGGAAATTGTGGCGCATCTCGGTACGCCGGTGATCTTCACGCCACATCTGGGCAGCTTCCCACGCGGGATTTTATCGACCACCACTTGCCGCCTGAAAGCGGGCGTGACGCAGCAGGATGTGGCGGATGCCTTCCATAACGCTTACCACGACAAACCGCTGGTGCGCGTCTATGACAAAGGCGTACCGGCGCTGAAAGCGGTGGTCGGTTTGCCGTTCTGCGACATCGGCTTCGCCATGCAAGGCGAGCACCTGATTGTGGTGGCTGCCGAAGATAACCTGCTGAAAGGCGCCTCATCGCAGGCGGTTCAGTGTTTGAACATTCGTTTCGGCTTCCCCGAAACGCTGTCTCTGATTTAACGAACGGATAACGCAATGAATCCATTAATCATTAAACTGGGTGGCGTGCTGCTGGATAGCGAAGAAGCGCTGGCCCGTCTGTTTGATGCCCTGCTGGCGTACCGCAATGAACATCAGCGTCCGCTGATCATTGTGCACGGCGGTGGTTGCGTGGTGGACGAGCTGATGAAGAAGCTCGCGCTGCCGGTGAAAAAGAAGAACGGTTTGCGCGTGACGCCAGCCGATCAGATTGACATTATTACCGGTGCGTTAGCCGGTACAGCCAACAAAACGCTGCTGGCGTGGGCGAAGAAATATGGCATCGGCGCGGTGGGTTTGTGCCTCGGCGATGCCGGTCTGGTCAACGTGGCGCAGTTCGATGAAGAGCTGGGACACGTTGGCAACGCGACGCCGGGCAATCCGGCGCTGGTGAACACGCTGCTGGCGGCGGGCTACATGCCGGTGATCAGCTCGATTGGCATCACCGACGGCGGTGAGTTGATGAACGTCAACGCCGACCAGGCGGCAACCGCGCTGGCTGCGACCATCGGTGCCGATTTGGTGCTGTTGTCTGATGTCAGCGGTATTCTCGACGGCAAAGGTCAGCGCATCGAAGAGATGACCGCCGCGAAAGCGGAGCAGCTGATTGCGCAGGGCATCATCACCGATGGCATGATCGTGAAAGTGAACGCGGCGCTTGATGCCGCCCGCACGCTCGGTCGCCCGGTCGATATCGCCAGCTGGCGTCATGCTGAACAACTGCCAACCCTTTTCAACGGCGTGTCGATTGGCACCCGGATTCTCGCATAATCAAGGATTAAGACATGAGCACGCAAAACATCAAAAAAATCGTTCTGGCCTACTCCGGCGGTCTGGATACTTCAGCCATCATTCCATGGTTGAAAGAGAACTATGGCGGCTGTGAAGTGGTGGCGTTCGTGGCGAACATTGGCCAGGATCCAGCCGATCTGGAAGGCGTTGAGAAGAAAGCGCTGCAGTCAGGTGCGTCTGAGTGCCACGTGGTTGACCTGCGTGAAGCGTTCATCAGTGAATACGTGTATCCGGTTCTGCAGACTGGCGCCCTGTACGAAGGCACTTATCTGCTGGGTACGTCTATGGCGCGTCCGATTATCGCTAAAGCCCAGGTTGAGCTGGCGCTGAAAGTGGGCGCAGATGCGCTGTGCCACGGCGCAACCGGTAAAGGTAACGATCAGGTGCGTTTCGAAACCACCTACACCGCGCTGGCGCCACAACTGAAAGTGGTTGCGCCATGGCGTGAGTGGGACCTGCGTTCACGTGAAGCGCTGCTGGATTACCTGAAAGAGCGCAATATCCCGACCACCGCGTCACTCGAAAAAATCTACAGCCGTGATGAGAACGCATGGCACATCTCTACCGAAGGCGGCGTGCTGGAAAGCCCAGCCAATGCACCGAACAAAGATTGCTGGGTGTGGACCGTTGATCCGCTGGAAGCGCCCGATCAGCCAGAAAATGTCACGGTCACCGTGGAGAAAGGTCGCGTGGTGGCGGTGAACGGCGAGACGCTGAGCCCGTTCCAGTGCCTGGAAAAACTCAACGTGCTGGGTGCGAAACACGGCGTCGGCCGTATCGACATCGTGGAAAACCGTCTGGTAGGCATCAAGTCCCGCGGCTGCTACGAAACTCCAGGCGGCACCATCATGGTTAACGCGCTGCGTGCGGTTGAACAGCTGGTGCTGGATCGCGATAGCTTCAAATGGCGTGAGCAGCTGGGCCATGAAATGTCTTACGTGGTTTACGATGGTCGCTGGTTCGCGCCGCTGCGTAAATCTATCCAGGCCGCTGCTGAATCATTGGCAGAAGAGGTGAATGGCGAAGTGGTACTGCAGCTGTATAAAGGCCAGGCCACGGCGATTCAGAAAACCTCTGCTAACAGCCTGTACTCAGAAGAGTTCGCCACCTTTGGCGAAGACGAAGTTTACGATCACCGTCACGCGGGCGGCTTTATCCGCTTGTTCTCACTCTCTTCACGCATTCGCGCGCTGAACGAGCAGAAGAAGTAATACCGCGGCAATCGACATATTTTGCAAGGGCGGCTTCGGGCCGCCTTTTCTATAACAGATTCAGGAGTAATGCAGATGGCACTTTGGGGCGGACGTTTTTCGCAGGCAGCAGACCAACGGTTCAAACAGTTCAACGACTCGCTGCGTTTTGACTATCGCCTGGCCGAGCAGGACATTACCGGCTCGATTGCCTGGTCAAAAGCGCTGGTGACGGTCAACGTGCTGACCAATGAAGAGCAGCAACAGCTGGAAAGCGCGTTGAATGAACTGCTGGCTGAGGTACGCGCCAATCCTGAGCAGATTCTGCAAAGCGATGCGGAAGATATTCACAGCTGGGTGGAAGGCAAGCTGATCGACAAAGTCGGCGCGCTGGGCAAGAAATTGCACACCGGCCGTAGCCGTAACGATCAGGTCGCGACCGATCTGAAACTGTGGTGCAAAGAGCAGGTTGCCGTGCTGCTGGAGGCGACGCGTGAGCTGCAATCGGCGCTGGTCGCCACGGCACAAGCCAATCAGGACGCGGTGATGCCGGGTTACACGCACCTGCAGCGTGCGCAACCGGTGACGTTCGCGCATTGGTGCCTGGCGTACGTTGAGATGCTGGCGCGTGACGAGAGCCGTCTGCAGGATGCACTGAAGCGTATGGATGTCAGTCCGCTGGGTTGCGGCGCGCTGGCGGGTACCGCCTACGAGATCGATCGTCAGCAGCTGGCCGGCTGGTTAGGTTTTGCCTCTGCCACGCGTAACAGCCTCGATACCGTTTCCGATCGTGATCACGTGCTCGAGCTGCTGTCAGACGCCTCGATTGGCATGGTGCATCTGTCGCGCTTTGCTGAAGACCTGATCTTCTTCAACACCGGTGAAGCGGGCTTCCTTGAGCTGTCGGATAAAGTCACTTCCGGATCGTCGTTGATGCCGCAGAAGAAAAACCCGGATGCGCTGGAGCTGATCCGTGGCAAATGTGGCCGTGTGCAAGGTGCGCTGACCGGCATGATGATGACGCTGAAAGGCCTGCCGCTGGCGTACAACAAAGATATGCAGGAAGACAAAGAAGGGCTGTTCGATGCGCTGGATACCTGGCTCGACTGCCTGCATATGTCGGTGCTGGTGCTGGACGGCATTCAGGTAAAACGTCCGCGTTGCCAGGAAGCCGCTGAGCAGGGCTACGCCAACTCGACCGAGCTGGCCGATTATCTGGTGGCAAAAGGCGTTCCGTTCCGCGAAGCCCACCACATTGTGGGTGAAACCGTGGTGGAAGCGATCAAGCAAGGCGTGGCGCTGGAAGCGCTCACTCTGGCGCAGTTGAAGCAGTTCAGCGCGGTGATTGAGGATGACGTGTATCCAATTCTGTCGCTGCAATCCTGCCTGGATAAGCGTAATGCGCAAGGTGGTGTCGCTCCTCAACAGGTCGCCTTCGCCATCAGCGAAGCGCAGAAGCGCTTGGGTTAAAAGCTATGCGCATTAGATTGCGCCGCTGCGGTATACGCATGAATGCGTAGCGGCGCGATTTATCGCGCTCTGTTGATATCCAGCAGGCGAGCGACAAGCAAAAAAAAGCGGGCACCTTTTCGGTAGCCCGCCAACCTCTAGCTTCGGAATTACATTTTGTTATAGGCACATCATCAAGGGCAGGCCACTCCCGGCCAGCACAGTGATTGGTTTTAAGCAGTTTGCAGGTTCTGCTCCAGATCATTTGATGCGCGCATTATTCCCGCTCACGCCTTGATAGGGCCAATCGTTCATTGCTATTCTATCTATCGCCACGGGCTATCGTGGTTTGGAGGATTTCAATGAATATTCGTGATCTCGAATACCTGGTTTCACTTGCGGAGCATCGCCATTTCCGGCGTGCAGCTGACGCATGTCATGTCAGCCAACCTACCTTAAGTGGACAGATTCGTAAGCTGGAAGATGAACTTGGCGTGATGCTGCTGGAGCGAACCAGCCGTAAGGTGTTGTTTACTCAGGCTGGACTGTTGCTGGTGGATCAAGCGCGAACCGTGCTGCGCGAAGTGAAAGTGCTGAAGGAGATGGCGAGCCAGCAAGGCGAAGCGATGTCTGGACCGCTGCACATTGGTTTGATTCCAACCACCGGGCCGTATCTGCTGCCGCACATCATTCCGATGCTGCACAAAACCTTCCCCAAACTCGAAATGTACCTGCATGAAGCGCAGACGCAGCAACTGCTGGCACAGCTCGACAGCGGCAAGCTGGATTGCGCCATCGTGGCATTGGTGAAAGAGAGTGAAGCCTTTATTGAAGTGCCGCTGTTTGATGAGCCAATGACGCTGGCGGTGTATGCCGATCATCCGTGGCGCGATCGCGATCGCGTGCCGATGTCGGATCTGGCCGGTGAGAAATTACTGATGCTGGAAGATGGGCACTGCCTGCGCGATCAGGCGATGGGCTTCTGCTTCGAAGCCGGGGCCGATGAAGATACGCATTTCCGCGCCACCAGTCTGGAAACGCTGCGCAACATGGTTGCCGCCGGTAGCGGCATTACCTTGTTACCTGCGCTGTCCGTGCCGAATGAACGCGAACGTGATGGCGTCTGCTATTTACCGTGCTACAAGCCGGTGCCGCAGCGCACCATCGCGTTGGTCTATCGTCCAGGATCGCCTCTGCGCAGCCGCTATGAGCAGTTGGCAGAAGCAATCAAAACCCACATGAAGGGTTATCTGGATACCTCGTTAAAACAGGCGGTTTAAGCCGTTTAACGCTGCCACGCGATAGGCTTCGGCCATGGTGGGATAGTTGAAGGTGGTATTCACGAAGTACTCGATCGTGTTGCCGCCGTTCTTCTGTTCCATGATGGCCTGGCCGATGTGAATGATCTCCGCAGCACGCTCGCCAAAGCAGTGAATCCCTAAAATCTCTTTGGTTTCGCGGTGGAACAGAATCTTCAGGCTGCCGACGTGCATGCCAACAATCTGCGCACGCGCCAGATGTTTAAACTGCGCACGACCCACTTCATACGGCACTTTCATCGCCGTCAGCTGCTGTTCGGTTTTACCCACTGAGCTGATCTCCGGAATGGTGTAAATCCCGGTTGGAATATCTTCGATCAGATGCGCGGTGGCTTCACCTTTGATGATCGCCTGCGCGGCAATGCGGCCCTGATCGTAAGCAGCAGAAGCCAGGCTTGGATAACCAATCACGTCGCCAACCGCGTAAATATGCGGCAGCGCAGTTTGATACATGCTGTTCACCTTCAGCAGGCCACGACCATCCGCTTCCAGTCCGACGTTTTCCAGCGCCAGTGAATCGGTGTTACCGGTTCGACCGTTTGCGTACAGCAGGCAATCGGCTTTCACTTTCTTGCCCGATTTAAGGTGAATTATCACCCCGTCATCAACGCCTTCAATCTTCTCGAACTCTTCGTTGTGACGAATCACCACGCCGCTGTTCCAGAAGTGATAGGAGAGGGAATCTGACATCTCTTGATCGAGGAATGCCAGCAGACGGTCGCGGGTGTTGATCAGGTCAACCTTGACGTTCAGGCCGCGGAAAATCGAGGCATATTCACAGCCAATTACGCCGGCGCCATAAATGATGACGTGGCCAGGTTCATGATGCAGGTTGAGGATGGAGTCGGAATCGTAAACGCGCGGATGGGTGAAATCGACATCCGCGGGATGATACGGGCGAGAACCGCAGGCGATCACGAATTTCGCCGCGGTTAATCGCTCGCGGGTGCCGTCGGGTTGTTCCACTTCGATGGTGTTGGCATCAACAAATCGGGCATCGCCCTGATAAAGTTCACAGCGGTTGCGCTCGTAGAAGCCCTGACGCATCGCGGTTTGCTGACTGATCACGTTCTCGGTGTGGTTGAGAATGTCGGCGAATGAGGAGCGCAGGAGGCGAGTGTGATCGCTGTAAAGTGGGTTTTGATTGAACTCGATGATACGGCTAACAGCGTGACGCAGGGCTTTGGAAGGGATGGTTCCCCAGTGTGTACAACCGCCGCCGATGTTGTGGTAGCGTTCGATCACTGCAATACGCGCTCCCTGCTTCACCAGCCCCATCGCCGCACCTTCGCCGCCCGGACCGGAGCCAATCACAATGGCATCGTAATCGTAAGACTTTTGCATACCAGTACGTCCTATTTTTTTATCACATTTTTACAACGAGATTCTAACATCTCGCCGCGCACATCTGAATTCTAACAGCGTAAATTGCTGAAGTTTGACAAAGCGTGAGGTTCACAGGCGTTCACAAAGTTTGCACCGCTGTACGCTGAAAAGTTTGTTATAGTGCCTGCCAAATCACCTAAAAGGCCGGGAAAATGGGCGTCAGAGCGCTACAAAAAGAACGTACACGACGTTCACTGATTGAGGCTGCCTTCAGTCAGTTAAGTGCAGAAAGGAGTTTTGCCAGCCTGAGTCTGCGCGAAGTTGCACGCGAAGCGGGGATTGCGCCGACCTCATTTTATCGTCACTTCCGCGATGTCGATGAGCTGGGCCTGACCATGGTCGACGAAAGTGGCTTGATGCTGCGCCAGTTAATGCGTCAGGCGCGCCAGCGTATTGCCAAGGGCGGCAGCATTATCAAAACCTCGGTGGCAACTTTTATGGAGTTCATCGGGAACAATCCCAATGCTTTTCGGCTCTTACTACGCGAGCGCTCCGGAACCTCGGCGGCCTTTCGTGCCGCAGTCGCGCGTGAGATTCAGCACTTCATCGCCGAACTGGCCGATTATCTTGAATTAGAAAATCGCATGCCGCGCAGCTTCACCGAAGCGCAGGCCGAAGCCATGGTGACGATTGTGTTTAGCGCGGGTGCCGAAGCGCTGGACGTTGATATTGAGCAGCGCCGTAAGCTTGAGGATCGATTAGTGCTGCAGCTGCGCATGATCGCCAAAGGCGCTTATTACTGGTATCGCCGGGAGCAAGAGCGTCTGGCGGTTACCCTGGAAAAACCCGAAGAGTAATGTGATAAGGATAATGAAATGATTGAGCAAAACCCACGCGATAAAGGAACGCTTTTATTGGCTTTTATCACCGGTTTAGCGATCAACGGCTCCTTTTCGGTGCTGTTCAGCACGTTTGTTCCCTTTTCGATATTCCCGCTGATTGCGCTTGGCCTCGCGGCCTGGTGTTTGCATCAGCGTTATCTCAACCGCAATATGCCAGACGGCATGCCTTCACTGGCGGCGGCGTTCTTCCTGCTGGGTATTTTGGTTTATAGCGCGCTGGTGCGGGCTGAATATCCGGATATCGGCTCTAACTTCATCCCGACCATTCTGATGGTGGCGCTGGTGTTCTGGATTGGTATGCGTTTTCGCCGCGCGAAGAGCAAGCAGTGAAAAAACGGGAACCTTGGGGTTCCCGTTGTTGTTTAGGCCTTGCGCGTCAGCAGCACGCCGCATTCCATATGATGGGTATACGGGAACTGATCGAACAGCGCCAGACGCGTGACATCATGCGTTTCTCCCAGCACCGCGAGGTTGTCGCACAGCGTTTGCGGGTTGCAGGAGATATAAAGGATGCGCGGATAGGCCTGCACCATCTTCACAGTTTCCTCATCCAGCCCGCTACGTGGCGGATCAACAAAAATGGTTTCGCATTGATAGCTCTTCAGGTCGATGCCTTCTAAACGATTGAAGCTGCGAACGCCCGTCATCGCCTGGGTAAACTCTTCAGCGGCCATACGAATAATCTGCACATTATCAATATGGTTGGCGGCAATGTTGTATTGCGCGGACGCGACCGACGGCTTGGCAATCTCCGTGGCCAACACGCTGCGGAAGTTACGCGCCAGCGCCAGCGAGAAGTTGCCGTTACCGCAATAGAGTTCCAGCAGATCGCCTTGCGAATCCTGCGTGACGTCCAGCGCCCACTCCAGCATCTGAATATTCATCGCCGCGTTTGGCTGGGTGAAGCTGTTTTCCACCTGACGATAAATCATCTCTTTCCCCGCGACCGGCAGGCGCTCATCCACGTAATCGCGATCGAGGCAGATTTTGGTTTTGGTGGCGCGGCCAATCAGCTGCACGTCAAAGCCTTCAGCACGCAGGCTGTCGCGCAGGGCGCTGGCGGCGGCGGTCCACTCCTCTTCCAGCTTGCGGTGATAGAGCAGCGAGATAACAATCTGGTTGCTCATCGTCGACAGGTAATCGATCTGGAACAGTTTGAAACGCAGCGCGCGGTTGTCGCGGATCGCCGCGATCAGTTTTGGCATCAGCTGGTTGATCAATTCACTGGCCGCCGGGAATTGATCGACGCGGATACGTTGCTTGGTCTGTTGATCAAAGATGATGTGGTAGAGATCGTCTCCGTCGTGCCAGATGCGGAATTCGGCACGCATCCGATAGTGGCTGACCGGCGAACGGAACACCTCCACGTCGGGCGCGGCAAAGGGCATCATCATCGCCTGTAAGCGGCTGACTTTTTCCGCCAGTTGCGCGTCGTATTGTTCAATCGGGAGCTGTTCGGGTGTCATCTTTAATCCTGGTAATAAGCTGGCTTGCCGGGCGATTGTAGGCATTCAACTGCTGATGTCCAGCCCTGCGGAAAACAAGATGGCTGGAAGTCTGGATTTCCGGCCTTCCTGGCCGTAGACTGCGCCTGCCGGCCTCCTTGAGTTAAAAGGGAATCCAGTGTGAATCTGGAGCTGACGCGCAGCGGTAAAGAATGTCGTGGTGATGGCAATTACAAACACTGTCCTGCCGGATGGGAAGTTTTTTCACCATTTATGATTCTCAGCCCGAAGACCTGCCGGTGTGACGTCGCAATACATACGACCATCGCGAGCTATTGGTTGTAGTCGTGCGGCATCCTGCTTCGTCTTTTGGATGCTATAACAATGAAAAAAACACATGCTTCGCTGTTTGCCTTCAGTGCAACGGCGTTGTCTCTCTGGGCGCAATTTGGCTACGCGCAGCAGAATGATGATACGCAAATCGTTACCGCTAACCGCTTCGCGCAGCCGGTCTCGTCGGTGCTGGCTTCGACTTCTGTCGTCACCCGTGACGAGATCGATCAGTGGCAATCCAAGAACCTACTGGAAGTGTTACGCCGCTTGCCGGGCGTGGATATCGCGCAAAGCGGCGGCATTGGGCAAAGCGCTTCTATGTATGTACGTGGTTCGGAAGCGCGCCATACGCTAATTCTGGTTGACGGTGTGCCGTTCTCTAAGCCTGGCATTACCGGCGTTGCTGACTTCAACCAAATCCCTGTTTCCATCATCCAGCGCGTTGAGTTCATTCGCGGCCCGCGCTCTGCCGTTTACGGCGCAGATGCGATTGGCGGCGTGGTGAATGTCATTACGCAAAACCCGAATAATCAAAACTCGCTGACGGCTGGCTTTGGTTCGAAGGGCTATCAGGAATACAGCGGCGGCATCAATCAAAATGTCACGGACCAGACGCGCGTAACGGTGGCGGGCTCTTATCAGGCCACCAACGGCTACAACGTTCAGCCGGGCTCAACGTCTCCGATCGATCGCGATCGTGATGGCTGGCGCAATAAGGCGTTCTGGGCTGGCGTTGACCACAAGTTTAACGAGGCGTTTTCTGGCTTCTTCCGGGGTTACGGTTACGCCGCGAACTCAGATTACGATGCGGGTTATGTCGGTGGTCAGGATGAGCAACAGATCTATAATCACTCGTTTGATACCGGTCTGCGCTTTAATAAAGAGGAATACTCCTCGCAGCTGACCGCCAGTTATCAAAAGTACAAAATCTATAACTACGTTGGGTCTGACGGCCGCTATGCAGATTCCAATAGCCTGGATGACATGGAGCAGCGCAACCTGCAATGGGGTAACACCTTTGCGGTGGGGCATGGCATGGTCAGCGCTGGTCTGGATTGGCAGCAGCAGAAACTGAGTTCGATTGGACAACTCTATTCTGGCGCACCGCGTGATAAAGATGTTTACAAGCAAGACAACACCGGTGCTTACCTGACGGCTCAGCAGCAGTTTGGCAATGTTACGCTTGAAGGTTCGGCGCGTGGCGATGATAACCAGGACTTTGGCCGTCATGGCACCTGGCAAACGGCTGCGGGTTGGGAGTTTGTGCCGGGTTACAAGGCATCACTCTCTTACGGCACGGGTTTCCAGGCGCCGACGTTAGGCCAGCTATATGGTCTGAAGCGCTTTGGTATTAGCTCTAATCCCGATCTGAATCCTGAGAAATCAAAACAGTGGGAAGCCGCGCTGGAAGGTTTAACCGGTCCGGTTAATTGGCGTGTTGCGGCGTATCACAATAAAGTCAGTAATCTCATTACCTATGCTTCTGATCCTGTGACTTTTGAGGGCGGCTATTACAATGAAAAAGCCGTTACGCTGAAAGGTATTGAAGCCACCGCTGATTTTGATACCCGCTTCCTTCATCACCAGATCACCTTGGGTTATCTGGATGCGCGTCGTGATTCAGATGGTGAAACGCTGGCGCGTCGTGCGCGTGAGCAGGCCAAATATCAGCTGGGTATGACGGTGTATGACTTTGATATTGATGTCATCTACCAGTACTTCGGTAAGCGCTACGATAACAACACCAGCGAATATGCCAGCGAGCAGCGTCGTTTATCGAGTTACAGCACGGTAGATCTCGCGGTCTCGTATCCGGTCACATCACAGCTCACCGTTCGTGGTAGAATTGCCAACTTGTTCGATAAAGATTATGAGACAGCGTATGGCTATCCAACTCCAGGAACGGAGTACTACCTCAGCGCCAGCTACAGCTTCTGATCTGCGTCCCACCGTGCTGGTGTTTGACTCCGGCGTGGGTGGGCTCTCCGTTTATGATGAGGTCCGGCATTTACTGCCGGATCTTCACTATCTCTACGCCTTTGATAATGAAGGGTTCCCGTACGGCGAAAAATCCGAAGACTTTATTGTCGAGCGCGTGGTGGCGATGGTGACGGCTATCACTCAGCGTTTCCCGCTTGCGTTGGTGATCATTGCTTGTAACTCGGCCAGCACCCTCTCTTTGCCGGCTCTGCGTGAACGTTTCGAATTCCCGGTTGTGGGTGTGGTGCCTGCGATTAAACCTGCTGCGCGCCTGACGCGTAACGGCGTAGTGGGATTGCTGGCCACGCGCGGCACGGTGAAACGTCCTTATACCCATGAGTTAGTGGCGCAATTTGCCCGCGACTGCAAAATCGAAATGCTTGGCTCTGCTGAGCTGGTGGAGCTGGCGGAAGCCAAGCTGCATGGCGAAGATGTTGAGCTCGCTGATGTACGCCGTGCTGTGCAACCCTGGCTACGGATGAAAGAGCCACCTGATACCGTGGTTCTCGGATGTACGCATTTCCCTTTACTACGTGATGAGCTGCAACTGGTGCTGCCGGAAGGGACAAGGTTGGTGGATTCGGGCGCGGCGATTGCGCGTCGTACCGTTTGGTTATTAGAGCATGAAGCACCGCAGGCGGTTTCATCCGGTCAGAATTTAGCGTTCTGTACGCGTATAGATGATGAAGTGACGAAATTGTCACCGATTTTGCAGCGTTATGGCTTCCCGTTGCTGGAAAAATTAGCAGTTTAGTGGCGTTTCGACGAAAAAATCAGCACTCGGAAATTAATTTGAAATTAGCGCTTGTCAGCTCCGAAGAAATCCCTATACTGCGCCTCCACTGACACGGAACAACGGCTTACGAAGCGAAGTGTTCAGGAGGTGGTCTTCAAGGCAACCTTCAGAAAAGCAAAAATAAATGCTTGACTGAGAATGCGGAAAGCGTAATATACGCATCCCGCGCCGCTAGAGAAATCGCGGCATGCTCTTTAACAATTTATCAGACAATCTGTGTGGGCACTCGCAGGATTGATATCCGCGTCTCCGGACGCAAAAAAATATCAAAGCCTCACGAGTGAACACATAATGAAATTCATTATGACGTTTTACAGATGAGCATCGCTGAACTGGTTTCAGCAAATCAAACTTAAATTGAAGAGTTTGATCATGGCTCAGATTGAACGCTGGCGGCAGGCCTAACACATGCAAGTCGAACGGTAGCACAGAGAGCTTGCTCTCGGGTGACGAGTGGCGGACGGGTGAGTAATGTCTGGGAAACTGCCCGATGGAGGGGGATAACTACTGGAAACGGTAGCTAATACCGCATAACGTCGCAAGACCAAAGTGGGGGACCTTCGGGCCTCACACCATCGGATGTGCCCAGATGGGATTAGCTAGTAGGTGGGGTAATGGCTCACCTAGGCGACGATCCCTAGCTGGTCTGAGAGGATGACCAGCCACACTGGAACTGAGACACGGTCCAGACTCCTACGGGAGGCAGCAGTGGGGAATATTGCACAATGGGCGCAAGCCTGATGCAGCCATGCCGCGTGTATGAAGAAGGCCTTCGGGTTGTAAAGTACTTTCAGCGGGGAGGAAGGCGGTGGAGTTAATAACTTCACCGATTGACGTTACCCGCAGAAGAAGCACCGGCTAACTCCGTGCCAGCAGCCGCGGTAATACGGAGGGTGCAAGCGTTAATCGGAATTACTGGGCGTAAAGCGCACGCAGGCGGTCTGTCAAGTCGGATGTGAAATCCCCGGGCTTAACCTGGGAACTGCATTCGAAACTGGCAGGCTGGAGTCTTGTAGAGGGGGGTAGAATTCCAGGTGTAGCGGTGAAATGCGTAGAGATCTGGAGGAATACCGGTGGCGAAGGCGGCCCCCTGGACAAAGACTGACGCTCAGGTGCGAAAGCGTGGGGAGCAAACAGGATTAGATACCCTGGTAGTCCACGCCGTAAACGATGTCGACTTGGAGGTTGTTCCCTTGAGGAGTGGCTTCCGGAGCTAACGCGTTAAGTCGACCGCCTGGGGAGTACGGCCGCAAGGTTAAAACTCAAATGAATTGACGGGGGCCCGCACAAGCGGTGGAGCATGTGGTTTAATTCGATGCAACGCGAAGAACCTTACCTACTCTTGACATCCAGAGAACTTAGCAGAGATGCTTTGGTGCCTTCGGGAACTCTGAGACAGGTGCTGCATGGCTGTCGTCAGCTCGTGTTGTGAAATGTTGGGTTAAGTCCCGCAACGAGCGCAACCCTTATCCTTTGTTGCCAGCGGTTCGGCCGGGAACTCAAAGGAGACTGCCAGTGATAAACTGGAGGAAGGTGGGGATGACGTCAAGTCATCATGGCCCTTACGAGTAGGGCTACACACGTGCTACAATGGCGCATACAAAGAGAAGCGACCTCGCGAGAGCAAGCGGACCTCATAAAGTGCGTCGTAGTCCGGATCGGAGTCTGCAACTCGACTCCGTGAAGTCGGAATCGCTAGTAATCGTAGATCAGAATGCTACGGTGAATACGTTCCCGGGCCTTGTACACACCGCCCGTCACACCATGGGAGTGGGTTGCAAAAGAAGTAGGTAGCTTAACCTTCGGGAGGGCGCTTACCACTTTGTGATTCATGACTGGGGTGAAGTCGTAACAAGGTAACCGTAGGGGAACCTGCGGTTGGATCACCTCCTTACCTGAAGATACTTTCCCGCGAAGTGCTCACACAGATTGTCTGATAGAAAGTAACGAGCAGAAAAAACCTCTACAGGCTTGTAGCTCAGGTGGTTAGAGCGCACCCCTGATAAGGGTGAGGTCGGTGGTTCAAGTCCACTCAGGCCTACCAAATTTCTTCTCATGCTGCGTTAAAGCGCCGCTCGTATAGTGAACTATACGTCGCGCCACTTTGCCTTGCCTGAAAAGAAATTACCGTTTGTCAAAAACGGAACTCCTGGTGAGTGGTAGTAGTGGTCTCTGCAGTAACTGTATGGGGCTATAGCTCAGCTGGGAGAGCGCCTGCCTTGCACGCAGGAGGTCAGCGGTTCGATCCCGCTTAGCTCCACCATTACAGTGACTCAAAACAATACTTCAGAGCAAACCGGAAACGGTGTGCTGCGAAGTATTATGCTCTTTAACAATCCGGAACAAGCTGAAAATTGAAACGACGTATCGTCTTCATTCTCCGTAATAAGAATGAAGCGGCGATATGTTCGAGTCTCTCAAATGCTTGCAGTCTGCGCGCGTTGCAAAACGCCTGTGGGTTGTGAGGTTAAGCGACTAAGCGTACACGGTGGATGCCCTGGCAGTCAGAGGCGATGAAGGACGTGCTAATCTGCGTAAAGCGTCGGTAAGGTGATATGAACCGCTACAGCCGACGATGTCCGAATGGGGAAACCCGGTGCACCCAGTGCATCATCGCAACATGAATACATAGTGTTGCGAGGCGAACCCGGGGAACTGAAACATCTAAGTACCCGGAGGAAAAGAAATCAACCGAGATTCCCCCAGTAGCGGCGAGCGAACGGGGAACAGCCCAGAACCTGAATCAGTTTGTGCGTTAGTGGAAGCGTCTGGAAAGTCGCACGATACCGGGTGATAGTCCCGTACACGAAAGTGCACAGATTGTGAGTTCGAAGAGTAGGGCGGGACACGTGGTATCCTGTCTGAATATGGGGGGACCATCCTCCAAGGCTAAATACTCCTGACTGACCGATAGTGAACCAGTACCGTGAGGGAAAGGCGAAAAGAACCCCGGCGAGGGGAGTGAAACAGAACCTGAAACCGTGTACGTACAAGCAGTGGGAGCCTCTTTAATGGGGTGACTGCGTACCTTTTGTATAATGGGTCAGCGACTTATATTCTGTAGCAAGGTTAACCGTATAGGGGAGCCGCAGGGAAACCGAGTCTTAACTGGGCGTTAAGTTGCAGGGTATAGACCCGAAACCCGGTGATCTAGCCATGGGCAGGTTGAAGGTTGGGTAACACTAACTGGAGGACCGAACCGACTAATGTTGAAAAATTAGCGGATGACTTGTGGCTGGGGGTGAAAGGCCAATCAAACCGGGAGATAGCTGGTTCTCCCCGAAAGCTATTTAGGTAGCGCCTCGTGAACTCATCTCCGGGGGTAGAGCACTGTTTCGGCTAGGGGGCCATCCCGGCTTACCAACCCGATGCAAACTGCGAATACCGGAGAATGTTATCACGGGAGACACACGGCGGGTGCTAACGTCCGTCGTGAAGAGGGAAACAACCCAGACCGCCAGCTAAGGTCCCAAAGTCATGGTTAAGTGGGAAACGATGTGGGAAGGCACAGACAGCCAGGATGTTGGCTTAGAAGCAGCCATCATTTAAAGAAAGCGTAATAGCTCACTGGTCGAGTCGGCCTGCGCGGAAGATGTAACGGGGCTAAACCATGCACCGAAGCTGCGGCAGCGACACTATGTGTTGTTGGGTAGGGGAGCGTTCTGTAAGCCGTTGAAGGTGTGCTGTGAGGCATGCTGGAGGTATCAGAAGTGCGAATGCTGACATAAGTAACGATAAAGCGGGTGAAAAGCCCGCTCGCCGGAAGACCAAGGGTTCCTGTTCAACGTTAATCGGAGCAGGGTGAGTCGACCCCTAAGGCGAGGCTGAAAAGCGTAGTCGATGGGAAGCAGGTTAATATTCCTGCACTTGGTGTTACTGCGAAGGGGGGACGGAGAAGGCTAGGTTATCCGGGCGACGGTTGTCCCGGTTTAAGCGTGTAGGCTGATACCTTTGGTAAATCCGGGGTATCTTAAGGCTGAGGCGTGACGACGAGCCACCACGGTGGTGAAGTAACTGATGCCCTGCTTCCAGGAAAAGCCTCTAAGCTCCAGGTAACACGAAATCGTACCCCAAACCGACACAGGTGGTCAGGTAGAGAATACCAAGGCGCTTGAGAGAACTCGGGTGAAGGAACTAGGCAAAATGGTGCCGTAACTTCGGGAGAAGGCACGCTGTCATCAGGTGAAGTCCCTCGCGGATGGAGCTGAAGGCAGTCGAAGATACCAGCTGGCTGCAACTGTTTATTAAAAACACAGCACTGTGCAAACACGAAAGTGGACGTATACGGTGTGACGCCTGCCCGGTGCCGGAAGGTTAATTGATGGGGTTATCCGCAAGGAGAAGCTCTTGATCGAAGCCCCGGTAAACGGCGGCCGTAACTATAACGGTCCTAAGGTAGCGAAATTCCTTGTCGGGTAAGTTCCGACCTGCACGAATGGCGTAATGATGGCCAGGCTGTCTCCACCCGAGACTCAGTGAAATTGAAATCGCTGTGAAGATGCAGTGTACCCGCGGCAAGACGGAAAGACCCCGTGAACCTTTACTATAGCTTGACACTGAACATTGAGCCTTGATGTGTAGGATAGGTGGGAGGCTTTGAAGCGTGGACGCCAGTCTGCGTGGAGCCAACCTTGAAATACCACCCTTTAATGTTTGATGTTCTAACGTAGGCCCGTAATCCGGGCTGCGGACAGTGTCTGGTGGGTAGTTTGACTGGGGCGGTCTCCTCCCAAAGAGTAACGGAGGAGCACGAAGGTTGGCTAATCCTGGTCGGACATCAGGAGGTTAGTGCAATGGCATAAGCCAGCTTGACTGCGAGAGTGACGGCTCGAGCAGGTGCGAAAGCAGGTCATAGTGATCCGGTGGTTCTGAATGGAAGGGCCATCGCTCAACGGATAAAAGGTACTCCGGGGATAACAGGCTGATACCGCCCAAGAGTTCATATCGACGGCGGTGTTTGGCACCTCGATGTCGGCTCATCACATCCTGGGGCTGAAGTAGGTCCCAAGGGTACGGCTGTTCGCCGTTTAAAGTGGTACGCGAGCTGGGTTTAGAACGTCGTGAGACAGTTCGGTCCCTATCTGCCGTGGGCGCTGGAGAATTGAGGGGGGTTGCTCCTAGTACGAGAGGACCGGAGTGAACGCACCACTGGTGTTCGGGTTGTCATGCCAATGGCACTGCCCGGTAGCTAAGTGCGGAAAAGATAAGTGCTGAAAGCATCTAAGCACGAAACTTGCCCCGAGATGAGTTCTCCCTGACTCCTTGAGGGTCCTGAAGGGACGTTGAAGACTACGACGTTGATAGGCCGGATGTGTAAGCGCAGCGATGCGTTGAGCTAACCGGTACTAATGACCCGTGAGGCTTAACCTTACAACGCCAGAGGCGTTTTGGTCTGAGAGACCGGATTTTCAGCTTGTTTTACCGGATAAAGAATTAGCGGAAGCGAAGATTTTACGCTGAGGCGAGGCGCCGACCGAGACGGAGCGAGGGAGCATACTGAAGTATGTGACTGAGTTACGCGAGGGAGAGCAACGCGGCATCAGTGAAAAATATTCGTTTCGTGCAGCAAGAATTTGCCTGGCGGCTTTAGCGCGGTGGTCCCACCTGACCCCATGCCGAACTCAGAAGTGAAACGCCGTAGCGCCGATGGTAGTGTGGGGCCTCCCCATGCGAGAGTAGGGAACTGCCAGGCATCAATTTAAGACCCGTTACCGGGTCGTGACCTTCCCCGTGACGCGGGAAGGGCGAAACACCTGAAATCAGAACGATTGTCTGATATCAGTACAGAATCGGTGGAGCGGTAGTTCAGTTGGTTAGAATACCTGCCTGTCACGCAGGGGGTCGCGGGTTCGAGCCCCGTCCGTTCCGCCACCCTAATTAGGGGCGTAGTTCAATTGGTAGAGCACCGGTCTCCAAAACCGGGTGTTGGGGGTTCGAGTCCCTCCGCCCCTGCCAGAAAATAATCCTTTGCTTCGGCAAAGGATTTTTTTTGTCCAAAATTCAGCAGTGAAATGAGTTTGAGTTTCACTGTGATCCACTCAAACTCCCTTATTTATTATCTTATTGTGTCAAAACCGGATATTTAAGCAGCTGACGAATGTGACTTTGCTGATCGCTATTCTGCAGCCACACCGCATATAACGGTCGCACGGCGACGGGTGTATCTGGAATAACCATCAAATCACTATAAATGCCGTGCCAAAAATCAGGTAAAAAGGCACAAGCACCGGTGGTGTGCAGTAATTCGCGTGTTAAATGTGCGGATGTGGTGGTTAATACGGGAACATCATCACTGGACAGATAACTTTCATGCTGATGAAAATCTGCGCCCCATTCCAGCTTGATATAGTCATATTTTTCACGCTTCTCGGTTTTACGCGCCCGGAACAATGCGAGCGAAATATGCCCTATTTGCTGGCTGGTTAACTCATCCATTTTTGGCGCTTCAGTTGTGATCAACAGGTCCAACTGACGTTCATGCAATTGCTTAACCAGTAAATGTCGCTGGGCGATACGTGCCTCGAGATGAAGGCTTTCTCGATTCTCATAAAGTGTTTGCAACCAAGGAGTTAAGTACGCTTCCCAAAGGGATGCGCTACCTCCTATTGAAAGCTCATGATGCTGTTGTGTATGCGAAACTTCCTTTTTGGCCATCAGCCAGGTGCTCATCAGGCTTTCGGCATAGGGTAATAAACGCTCGCCTGCTGAAGTCAGCCGGATGTTATTACGGTGACGAGTAAAAAGGTTTACGCCCAGCTGATTTTCCAGCTGACGAATGCGAAAACTAACGGCAGATTGCGTGAGGTAAAGCGCTTCAGCAGCACGCCCGAAATGGCGTGTTCTGCTCACTTCGAGGAAAGTTTTCAGTAATTCCGTATCCACTGCATTCTCCCAAAAATTGTTTGTCGTACTGATTTAAATGTTTTGTTTTACACTCTGTCAAGCCTATCTAATACTCCGCGCCATAAATAGCACGGCCATATGAGAGTCAGGAGCGTGTAAAATGGCGGATAGCTTCGCAACAACGAATCGTTTCTTTGATAACAAACATTACCCACGTGGTTTTTCGCGTCATGGTGATTTCACCATTAAAGAAGCTCAGCTTCTGGAGCGCCACGGTTACGCCTTTAATGAACTGGATCTCGCTAAGCGTGAACCCATTACAGAAGAAGAGCGTTCATTTTTAGAAGTATGTCGTGGTCTTCGTGAGCCACAAACGGAAGCTGAACGTGTATGGTCGAAATATACCGCACGTATCAAGCGACCTAAGCGTTTCCATACGCTATCTGGCGGCAAGCCGCAGATGGATACGGTGGAAGATTTTAGCGATAGCGATGATTAAGAATAGCGGGGCTTATATAAGCCCCGTTTTTTATTCCAGAGTCTTGTGCAGATAGATCATTAAGCGGTCGATGCTGCGATATCCCACCGCTTCCTGCAAATGACTACGAGTAATCTGCTCTTCACCTGCTAAATCAGCTATTGTCCTGGCCACCTTTAAAATCCGCTGCCAGGCGCGTACTGAAAGCCCCAACGAATTCAACACTTCTTCCAGCCATTCAGCATCCTGCTGCTTCAATGGACACCAGCGCAAAATCTCTGGGTTAGAGAGATGAGCATTCACCTTTCCGCTGCGTGCTGTTTGAATCTTTCGTGCGGCGAGGACGCGAGTTAAAACTTCAGCGCTGCTTTCGCTGACTTGTTGTTTCTTACTCAGAGACCCACTGGGAAGAAGTGGGACCTCTAACGATAAATCAAAGCGATCGAGAAAAGGTCCTGATAACCGATTGAGATAGCGCAACACCTGCTGAGGTGATGAGCGATTATGGTTGCCCTGATAATGCCCGGTCGGGCTGGGATTCATCGCGCCGATCAATTGAAAGCGCGCGGGATACGTCACTTTAGCGCGCGTGCGTGAAATGGCGATTTCTCCGGATTCAATCGGTTCGCGCAAAGCATCAAGCGTTCTGCGCTCGAATTCTGGCAGCTCATCGAGGAATAACACGCCATTGTGTGCCAGGGAGATTTCTCCCGGCCGCGGCAAGGAGCCGCCCCCAACCAGCGCATAGAGTGATGAACTGTGATGAGGCGCTCTGAACGGCCGTTTGCGCCACTGATGATGGAGATTGCCACTGCTTACCAGACTGGCGATAGCGGCGCACTCCAGCGCTTCCTGGTCGTCTAACGGTGGCATGATACCGGGCAAACGCGTCGCTAACATGGTCTTGCCGGTGCCAGGCGGCCCAATCAGTAATAGGTTATGCCCGCCAGCTGCGGTGATCTCCAGTGCACGTCGGCCCTGATCCTGGCCAATGATATCGCTGAGGTCCTGCTTTTCCTGTTCAAGCGTTTCGGGCTGATAATGCGCGACAGTGAGAGTGGTTTTGTTATGGAGAAACGCACAGATTTCTACCAGATGTTTGCCAACCAGCGTCTCGCCTTGTTGAATCAACCCTACATCCTGTTGATTCTGTTCAGCTAACACCATTTGTCTGCCTGCTTGCAGTGCCGCCATCGCAGCTGGAATAGCGGCCTGAACGCCACAGAGCGCGCCGTTAAGTGCTAACTCCCCCAGGAATTCAAATTGCCCTAGTTTTGCGTCTGGCAGCTGCTCAGAGGCCGCCAGAATGGCGATAGCGATGGGGAGGTCATAGCGTCCGCCCTCTTTTGGCAGATCGGCAGGCGCCAGATTGATGGTGACGCGTTTCGCCGGGAAGGTGAACCCGCTATTAATAATCGCGCTTCGCACCCGTTCCCGCGCTTCTTTTACCGTGGTTTCAGGCAGTCCAACCAGCGTCAGGGCCGGCAAGCCGTTGCTGATGTGCACTTCCACCGTCACCAGCGGAGCCTGAACACCCAGCGCAGCTCGTGTTAATACCTTCGATAAAGACATAACCGCTCCTTGTTGTCCTTATCATCAAAGCAGCCAGACAGATGAACAATGGCTTACTGCTCAACTTCAGAGCCAGATTCCTTACATTCCCTGATAATTGCCGCTCTTTCACTGAAAATCAAAGCTTGATCGTAAACTCCAAATGAAGATTACGACGCGGGCGTTATGAATTTTTATCACAAATGTAAATAACCTTTTATTTACAATGTGATAACGGCGGGCCGCCAGCGGCATCATAAAATTTTCCAATGAAAATTATTGTCAACGACACGCTAACTATGGTAACTCTGTAGGTATTACTTCGAACAATCGAAAAAACAAACAACACATGAAAGCCCTTCTACAAGTGATTAGCCTAGTCGTGATTAGCGTGGTGGTGATTATTATCCCACCGTGCGGGGCATCGCTTGGAGAAAGAAAGGCTTAAAAATCAAGTCTGGAATTCCAAAAACCCCCGCACCGAAAGGTCCGGGGGTTTTTTTTTAACCAGGCTAAATATCAGCAAATTAGCGAGGAACAGATTATGAGCAGTAGCATAAAATTCTGTTGTTCCCCTAGGAATACAGGAGAATAACCATGACAGGTGCACAGTGGGTAGTTCAGGCTTTACGCGCGCAGGGTGTCGATACAGTGTTTGGCTATCCTGGCGGCGCAATCATGCCAGTGTACGATGCGCTCTACGATGGCGGCGTGGAACACCTACTGTGTCGTCATGAGCAAGGTGCGGTGATGGCTGCTATTGGTTATGCCCGCGCAACCGGCAAGACGGGCGTATGTATCGCCACGTCGGGTCCCGGCGCCACCAACCTGATCACCGGTTTGGCGGATGCGATGATGGATTCGATCCCGGTAGTGGCGATCACCGGCCAGGTATCATCGGCCTTCATCGGCACCGACGCCTTCCAGGAAATAGACGTTCTTGGTTTATCGTTAGCCTGCACCAAACACAGTTTCCTCGTTGAATCGCTTGATGATTTACCCTCAGTGATGGCAGAAGCTTTTGCCATCGCGCAATCGGGTCGTCCCGGCCCGGTACTGGTCGATATCCCGAAAGACATTCAGATCGCCAATGGCGAACTGACGCCTCATCTGCTGCCAGTTGAGGAAGAAATCAGCCACTCCGCTCAGCACATTGCAGAGGCGCGCGCATTGATGGCGCAATCGCATAAGCCGATGCTGTATATCGGTGGCGGCGTGGGTATGGCGCAGGCGGTTCCAGCCTTACGTGCCATGGCGCAGGAAACCGGTATCCCGATGGTTTCTACGCTGAAAGGTCTTGGTAGCGCGGATGCCAGCAGCGATCTTTATCTCGGAATGCTGGGCATGCACGGCACCAAAGCCGCTAACCTCGCGGTACAATCCTGTGATTTGCTGATTGCGGTTGGCGCGCGTTTTGACGACCGCGTTACTGGCAAGCTGGACACCTTCGCACCGCACGCCAGCGTCATCCATATCGATATCGATCCTGCCGAGCTGAACAAACTGCGCCGTGCTCACGTTTCACTGCAGGGCGATATGAATCAGGTGCTGCCGGCACTGAGCATGCCAATGCACATTGATGGCTGGCGCAAAGAAGTCAGCGCGATGAAAAGCGAGTTCGACTGGCGCTACGATCATCCCGGCGAAGCGATTTACGCGCCGTTGCTGCTGAAGCAGTTGTCTGACCGCAAAGCGGACAGCGCCGTGGTCACCACCGATGTAGGTCAACACCAGATGTGGGCCGCTCAGCACATGAGTTTCACCGCGCCAGAAAACTTCATCACCTCGAGCGGTCTCGGCACTATGGGCTTTGGCCTGCCGGCGGCGATTGGTGCGCAGGTGGCACGTCCAGAGGACACAGTGATCTGCGTGTCTGGCGATGGTTCTATCATGATGAACATTCAGGAGCTGGGCACCATCAAGCGCGGCAAGCTGCCGGTGAAAATTCTGCTGCTGGATAACCAGCGTCTCGGCATGGTGCGCCAGTGGCAGCAACTGTTCTTTGATGGTCGCTACAGCGAAACCATTCTGACCGACAACCCCGATTTCCTTACGCTGGCCAGCGCGTTTGATATCCCAGGCCAGCGCATTAGCCGTAAAGATCAGGTCGACGCCGCCCTCGATGCTCTGCTGAACAGTGAAGGTCCTTACTTCCTGCATGTTTCGATAGATGAGCATGAAAACGTCTGGCCATTGGTACCGCCAGGTGCCAGCAACGCAAACATGATGGAGAAAACCGCATGAATCAGCATCAATTGTCTATCGAAGCCCGCTTTCGTCCTGAAATATTGGAGCGCATTTTGCGTGTCGTGCGTCACCGTGGTTTCCAGGTGTGTGCAATGAATATGGCCACCGCGGTCAATGCGGAGAACATTAATATCGAAATGACCGTTGCCAGCCAACGCTCAGTCGATTTACTGTCTTCGCAGTTAAGCAAACTTATGGATGTCGCTTGCGTCGAGATCCAACAACAGACAACACAACAAATCCGCGCATAGTCGCCAAAGGAAAAAGCAATGAGTACGAAGAAAGCAGACTTTATTTGGTTCAATGGTGAGATGGTTAAGTGGGAAGACGCCAAGGTCAGCGTTATGTCTCACGCCCTGCACTACGGTACTTCTGTGTTTGAAGGCGTGCGTTGCTACGACTCACACAAAGGTCCAGTGGTGTTCCGCCACCGTGAGCATATGAAGCGTCTGCATGAATCCGCCAAAATTTACCGTTTCCCGATTAAAGCCAGCGTTGATGAGTTGATGGAAGCGTGCCGCGAAGTGATCCGCGTGAACAAACTGAAAAGCGCTTATATCCGTCCGCTGGCCTTCGTGGGTGACGTGGGTCTGGGTGTGAACCCGCCAGATGGCTACACCACCGATGTAATCATCGCTGCCTTCCCTTGGGGTGCTTACCTGGGCGCTGAAGCGCTGGAAAACGGTATCGACGCCATGGTTTCTTCGTGGAACCGCGTTGCACCAAACACCTTGCCAACCGCCGCGAAAGCGGGTGGTAACTATCTCTCCTCTCTGCTGGTAGGCAGCGAAGCGCGCCGCCACGGCTATCAGGAAGGTATCGCGCTCGACACCAACGGCTATATTTCAGAAGGTGCTGGCGAAAACTTGTTCGAAGTGAAAGATGGCATTCTGTTCACGCCGCCGTTCACCTCTTCAGCGCTGCCGGGCATCACCCGTGACGCCATCATCAAGCTGGCGCAAGACATGGGTATTGAAGTGCGTGAGCAGGTTCTGTCGCGCGAATCCCTGTATCTGGCCGACGAAGTCTTCATGTCAGGTACTGCAGCGGAGATCACTCCGGTGCGCAGCGTCGACGGCATTCAGGTCGGCGAAGGTAAACGTGGTCCGGTCACCGGTCGTATTCAGAAGGCATTCTTTGGCCTGTTCACTGGCGAGACGGAAGACAAGTGGGGCTGGTTGGATCCGGTTAACGCATAACGAGATTTTTTGCGGGCGTCAGATGGCGCCCGCAACCTTATTATTACTGGAGTAAATAGAGCATGCCTAAGTACCGTTCCGCCACCACCACCCATGGACGTAACATGGCCGGTGCCCGTGCCTTGTGGCGCGCGACAGGAATGACCGACGACGATTTCGGTAAGCCGATTATCGCCGTGGTCAACTCATTCACCCAATTCGTACCGGGCCACGTGCACCTGCGCGATCTTGGCAAACTGGTTGCTGAGGAAATCGAAGCAGCTGGCGGCGTGGCCAAAGAGTTCAACACCATTGCGGTGGATGACGGTATCGCCATGGGTCATGGCGGCATGCTGTATTCACTGCCTTCACGTGAGCTGATTGCCGATTCAGTGGAGTACATGGTCAACGCGCACTGCGCCGATGCCATGGTATGTATCTCCAACTGTGACAAAATCACTCCTGGCATGCTGATGGCGTCACTGCGCCTCAACATTCCGGTGATCTTTGTGTCTGGCGGCCCGATGGAAGCCGGTAAAACCAAACTGTCTGATCAAATCATCAAGCTGGATCTGGTTGATGCGATGATTCAGGGCGCCAACCCGAACGTCAGCGATGCCGACAGCGATCAGATCGAACGTTCTGCTTGTCCAACCTGCGGTTCCTGTTCCGGTATGTTCACCGCCAACTCGATGAACTGTCTGACCGAAGCGCTGGGCTTGTCGCAGCCGGGTAACGGTTCACTGCTGGCCACACACGCCGATCGTAAAGAGCTGTTCATTAATGCCGGTAAGCGCATCGTTAGCCTGACCAAACGCTACTACGAGCAGGATGACGTCAACATGCTGCCGCGTAACATCGCCACCAAAGCGGCGTTCGAGAATGCGATGACGCTGGATATCGCTATGGGCGGTTCCACCAACACCGTTCTGCACCTGCTGGCAGCGGCGCTGGAAGGCGAAATCGACTTCAACATCTCCGATATCGATCGCTTGTCTCGTAAAGTGCCGCAGCTGTGTAAAGTGGCGCCAAGTACGCCGAAATATCACATGGAAGATGTGCACCGTGCGGGTGGCGTTATCGCCATTCTCGGTGAGTTAGATCGCGCCGGTTTAATCGACACCAGCGCGCGCAACATCTTGCAGCAGAGCATGCGTGAAACCCTGGATCAGTACGACATCATGCTGACCAAAGATCAGGCGGTGAAGGATATGTTCCGCGCTGGTCCTGCTGGTATTCGTACCACCAAGGCGTTCTCGCAGAACTGCCGTTGGGACACGCTGGATGATGACCGTACCGATGGTTGTATCCGTACGCGCGAACACGCGTACTCGCAGGATGGCGGCTTAGCTGTGCTTTACGGCAACATTGCCGAAGATGGCTGTATCGTTAAAACCGCGGGTGTAGACAAAGAGATCCTCACCTTCAAAGGCCCGGCGAAAGTGTACGAAAGCCAGGATGATGCAGTTGAAGCGATCCTTGGCGGTAAAGTGGTAGCCGGCGACGTCGTGGTGATCCGCTACGAAGGACCGAAAGGCGGACCGGGCATGCAGGAAATGCTCTATCCGACCACTTATCTGAAATCCATGGGCCTTGGCAAAAGCTGCGCACTGATCACCGACGGTCGCTTCTCTGGCGGCACGTCAGGCTTATCGATTGGTCACGCCTCTCCGGAAGCGGCGAGCGGCGGCACCATCGCGCTGGTGAAAGATGGCGACATGATTGAGATCGATATCCCCAACCGTGGTATCAAGCTGGCGGTACCGGATAACGAACTGCACGCCCGTCGTGAAGAAGAGCAAGCGCGCGGCGATGCGGCTTATACCCCGCACGGCCGCGTACGTGAAGTCTCGTTTGCCCTGCGTGCCTATGCATCACTGGCGACCAGCGCAGACAAAGGCGCGGTGCGCGATAAGTCCAAGCTGGGAGGCTAACCGATGGCTGAGTCTCAACCGCTCTCCGCGACGCCAAACGGCGCGGAGTATTTGCGCGCAGTGCTGCGTTCACCGGTGTATGAAATTGCCCAGGTGACGCCGCTGCAAAAAATGGAAAAAATTTCATCGCGTCTTGGCAACACCATTCTGGTGAAGCGTGAAGATCGTCAGCCTGTGCACAGCTTCAAGCTGCGCGGGGCTTACGCGATGATTGCCGGGCTGAACGAAGAGCAAAAAGCGCGCGGCGTGGTCACGGCTTCGGCCGGTAACCATGCGCAGGGCGTGGCGCTCTCGGCCAGCACGCTGGGTATCAAATCACTGATTGTGATGCCGCTGGCCACGGCAGACATCAAGGTTGATGCAGTACGCGCATTTGGCGGTGAGGCTTATCTGTTTGGTGCCAACTTCGACGAGGCGAAAGCCAAAGCGATTGAGCTGGCAGAGCAGCAGGGTTACACCTTCGTTCCTCCGTTTGATCATCCGGCGGTGATCGCCGGGCAGGGCACGCTGGCGATGGAGTTGCTGCAGCAGGACGCGCATCTCGATCGCGTCTTCGTGCCGGTCGGCGGCGGTGGTCTGGCGGCGGGTGTCGCGGTGCTGATCAAGCAGCTGATGCCGCAAATCAAAGTGATTGCCGTGGAATCGGAAGATTCAGCCTGCCTGAAGGCCGCGCTGGAAGCAGGTGAGCCGGTGGATTTAGCGCGTGTCGGCTTGTTTGCGGAAGGCGTAGCGGTCAAACGCATCGGCAGCGAAACCTTCCGTCTATGTCAGGAGTATCTCGATGACATCATTACGGTGGATAGCGATGCGATTTGCGCGGCGGTGAAAGATCTGTTCGAAGATGTGCGTGCCGTGGCGGAACCTTCTGGCGCGCTGGCGCTGGCGGGCATGAAGAAGTACATCCAGCTGCACGACATCAAAGGCGAGCGCCTGGCGCACGTGTTGTCGGGTGCCAACGTCAACTTCCACGGCTTGCGCTATGTCTCCGAGCGTTGCGAACTGGGCGAACAGCGTGAAGCGCTGCTGGCGGTCACCATTCCAGAACAGCAGGGCAGTTTTCTCAAGTTCTGTCAGACCATCGGCGGGCGCTCCATCACCGAGTTCAACTATCGTTACGCGGATGCGGATAACGCCTGCATTTTCGTCGGCGTGCGCTTAACGCGCGGGCTGGAGGAACGCAGTGAGATCATCAGCCAACTGAGCGAAGCCGGTTATCACGTGGTGGATCTGTCGGATGACGAAATGGCCAAGCTGCACGTGCGCTACATGGTGGGCGGACGTCCATCCAAGCCGCTGCGCGAACGCCTGTTTAGCTTTGAATTCCCGGAAGCACCGGGTGCGCTGCTGAAGTTCCTGCAGACGTTGGGTGCGCACTGGAATATCTCGCTGTTCCATTATCGCAGCCACGGCACCGATTATGGCCGCGTGCTGGCGGCATTTGAAGCCAACGATCAGGAACCGGATTTCGAAACCCATCTCACCGCGTTGGGTTACGAATGGCATGACGAAGCGAGCAACCCGGCGTTCCGTTTCTTCCTCGCCGGGCAGTGATTACAGCTGGTGCCAGAACGCATTGATAAGCGGCTCTCCGAGCCGCTTTTTTTGTACGCAAACGCCGAGTTCCAGCGGTGCGACAGACTCCACATTCTCCAGCGTTAACACGCGATTGCGCACCGGTTCCGGGCTGTTCTCCAGCACCACATCCGGCAGCAGCGCAATACCACATCCCAGCGCCACCATTGACACAATCGCCTCATGACCGGAAACCGTGGCATAAATCTGCGGATTGGGAATGCGCTGGCGGCGGAACCATAAATCGATGCCGCGGCGTGCAGGTCCTTGTTCCGGGAGGATAAACGGAATTTGCGCCCAATCGGGTTGCTCCTGCGTCGCCTGATTGCGCACCGGGCAAGGCAGCGCCGGGGCGATCAGCACCAGCGGAATCAGGCCCAGTGGCGTAAAATCTATGCTGGCCGGCAGCGATTCTGGGCGACCGGCAATGGCGAGATCGGCGTCGCCGGACTGCACCATCTCAATCGCATCGGCGGCATCACCGGTGGTGAGTTTGATCTCTACCTGCGGATGTTCAGCGCGAAAGCGATCAAGAATCGGCGGCAGATGGCTGTAAGCGGCGGTTACCGAGCAGAACAGGCGCAGTTCGCCGCTCAGCGACGGGCCGTTAAGATCCATCACATGGCGTAACTGCTGATACTGCAGCAACGTCTGCTGCGCAAACTGGCGCAGGCGCTCACCGGCTTCGGTGAGCGTGACGGTGCGGTTATCACGCAGGAACAACGCGTGACCGACATCCTCTTCCAGGCGCTGAATCTGGCGCGAAAGAGTTGAAGGGCTGACGTGCATGGCACGCGCGGTGCGGCCAAAGTGGCAGCTTTCAGCCAGATGAAGGAAGAGTTTCAGGTCTCGTAAATCCATGCGCGTATCGCCTCAAGGTTATATTGCAAATTATGCAATGTCACCTTGCTAATATATCAATTTAAGCAACGGAATTCCTGTCATATGATGGGGTCATTCGCGGCGTAAGAGACAACGTCGTTACTGAACAAAAACAAACACAACATCTAACCGGAGTACCCATGGCTAATTACTTCAACACATTGAATCTGCGCAACCAGTTAGCGCAGCTGGGCAAATGTCGTTTCATGTCACGTGACGAATTCGCTGATGGTGCTAGCTTCCTGAAAGGCAAGAAAGTGGTCATCGTTGGCTGTGGCGCTCAGGGTCTGAACCAGGGTCTGAACATGCGTGATTCTGGTCTGGACGTGGCGTATGCCCTGCGTGCTGAAGCGATTGCTGAGAAGCGTGCCTCTTTCCGCAAAGCGACCGATAACGGCTTCAAAGTGGGTACTTACGAAGAGCTGATCCCACAGGCCGATCTGGTGGTTAACCTGACGCCAGACAAGCAGCACTCTGCGGTCGTTCAGGCTGTTCAGCCGCTGATGAAAGATGGCGCTGCGCTGGGTTACTCACACGGTTTCAACATCGTTGAAGTGGGTGAAACCATCCGTAAAGATATCACCGTCGTGATGGTGGCACCGAAGTGCCCGGGTACGGAAGTACGTGAAGAGTACAAGCGTGGTTTCGGTGTACCTACGCTGATTGCCGTTCACCCGGAAAACGATCCGAAAGGCGAAGGCATGGCGATTGCTAAAGCCTGGGCAGCAGCGACCGGCGGCGACCGTGCAGGCGTGCTGGAATCTTCCTTCGTTGCGGAAGTGAAATCTGACCTGATGGGCGAGCAGACCATCCTGTGCGGTATGCTGCAGGCCGGTTCTCTGCTGTGCTTCGACAAGCTGGTGGCTGAAGGTCACGACGCGGCTTACACCGAAAAACTGATTCAGTTCGGCTGGGAAACCATCACCGAATCACTGAAGTTTGGCGGCATCACGCTGATGATGGATCGCCTGTCTAATCCGGCAAAAATCCGTGCTTATGCGTTGTCTGAGCAGCTGAAAACCATCATGGCTCCGCTGTTCCAGAAGCACATGGATGACATCATCTCTGGCGAATTCTCTTCAGGCATGATGGCTGACTGGGCTAACGACGACAAAAATCTGCTGACCTGGCGTGAAGAGACCGGCGCAACGGCATTCGAAAACGCTCCGCAGTTTGATGGCAAAATCGAAGAGCAGGAATATTACGACAAAGGCGTCGTGATGGTTGCGATGGTGAAAGCCGGCGTTGAGCTGGCATTCGAAACCATGGTTGACGCGGGCATCATCGAAGAGTCGGCTTACTACGAATCACTGCACGAGCTGCCGCTGATTGCTAACACCATCGCACGTAAGCGTCTGTATGAAATGAACGTGGTTATCTCGGATACCGCAGAATACGGTAACTACCTGTTCTCCTTCGCGGCAGTTCCCCTGCTGAAAGAGTTCATGACCACGCTGCAGCCGGGCGATTTGGGCAAAGCAGTTGAAGGTACGCAGGTGGATAACGCGCAGCTGCGTGACGTCAACGAAGCCGTTCGTCAGCACCCAATCGAATCTGTAGGCCGCAAACTGCGTGGCTACATGACCGATATGAAACGTATCGCTGTCGCTGGCTAAGCCACGCGCGACACAGTTTTCAGCACAATAAAAAACCCCGGCTTGCCGGGGTTTTTTGTTATTGGTGCTCGCTGTTGCTCTAGGTATGTGCTCGGTGTCCCCCTCCTCGGTCCTCCCCCATGAATGGGGGAGGAAGATGCTGCCATATGTTAGTTCTGAAGCTGCATGTGGCAGCGTCTCCTTCCCCCGCTAGCGGGGGAAGGCCGGGATGGGGGACAGCAAGCACGTACAAAGTACAGTCAGCTCAATCACACCGCTTCATACAGCGTCTGATTTCGCGTCTCTTTACAGGCAATCAGCGCGATCAACGTCAACACCGCCATCGAAGCCAGATAGAAACCCACCGCCTGCAAACCGTAATGGGCGTTCAGCCAGGTGGCGATATAAGGCGCTACCGAGGCACCAAGAATCGACGATAGGTTGTAAGAGAACGATGCGCCGGTATAACGCACTTCCGTTGGGAACAGCTCTGGCAGCAGCGCGCCCATCGGACCAAACGTCAGGCCCATAATGCTCAGACCAAGGATCAGGAAGCCCATTACCAGCACCTGAGAACCGGAACCCAGCAGCATTGGGAACATCAATGCAAAGGCGATAATCATCAACGTAATGGTGATCATGGTTTTACGACGACCAAAGCGATCGGCCAGCAGACCGGCAATCGGCACCATCACACCAAAACCAATCACCGCCACCATCAGCATCCACAGGAAGCTGTTACGCGAATAGCCAAGGCCAGCCGGTGCGGGTGCAGTGCCGTAACTCATCGAATACACGGTCATGATGTAGAACAGCGTGTAAGTGGCGAGCATGATGAAGGTGCCGAGAATGGTGGCGGTCAGATGCTTACTCAGCAGCGTGCCGATCGGCATTTTCACCTGTTTGTTCTCTTTCTGCACTTTGGCGAATACCGGGCTTTCATGCAGCGAAACGCGCACATACAGGCCAATTAACACCAGCACCGCAGAGAGAATAAATGGCACGCGCCAGCCCCAGTTCATGAACTGCTCGTCGGTCAGCAACCATGAAAGCAGCAGGAACGTGCCGTTAGCGAAGAAGAAGCCAATCGGCGCGCCGAGCTGTGGGAACGAACCATAAAGCGCACGTTTCTTCGCCGGGGCATTTTCGGTCGCCAGCAGCGCCGCGCCGCCCCATTCGCCACCAAGACCAAGACCCTGACCAAAACGCGCCAGCGCCAGCAGCAGCGGCGCTGCCACGCCAATGGTTTCATAACCTGGCAGTAAACCAATCAGCACCGTCGAGACGCCCATGGTCAGCAGCGATGCCACCAAGGTGGCTTTACGGCCAACGCGGTCGCCAAAGTGTCCAAACACGGCAGAACCGATAGGACGCGCCACGAAGGCGATCGCGAAGGTCGCCAGCGACTGCAACGTGGCCACGGTCGGATCGCCCTGCGGGAAGAAGATGTGCGGGAAAATAATCACCGCAGCGGTGGCATAGATATAGAAATCGAAGAACTCAATGGCGGTGCCGACAAGCGATGCCACAACCACTTTGCCACGTGAATTGACCGGCGTGTCGTCGTGTTTTTTGTCGAGTGTTTCTGTGATGGAGGCTTGCATAAGTGTTTCTTAATTGTAAATGTAGACAGAGAATCTTACGCACCTGGTTTGCGGCATTCAATGGCGAAAAACCGCGTCAGACCGGGCTTTTTCGGCGAATAAGTGGATAATTTCTGAGTTGCTGCGATCAATGGCGGATGGGAACGGGAAGTGTCACTTTTTTGGCGGGAATCTCTGCAAAAGGGCCAAATTAAAGTGACCCTTTAGCGTTTCCTGCTGGTTTTTGCTGAAAAAGTAGCCAGCAGGAGACATTTTTAGCTAGTACGACAATTGTAACAACCTCGTTAGCTTATTTAGCCTGATGCGGCTGCGGCATCTCTTTATCATCTTTGTATTTGGCGGTGGCGATCCACGCGGCGCAGAACAGCGTCAAACGCGCAAAGAAGTAGAAGAACGCCATTAAGCCGAGTACTGAACCAAAGGCCGCGCCCGACGGCGAGCTTGCCAGCTTCGGCAGCGTCAGCGTCATTACAAACTTGATCACCTCAAAGCCAATCGCCGCCAGCAGGGTGCCGCGGAACAGCGCTTTTTTACGCGGCTTGTGGCGCGGTAAAATCCAGAAGATCCACAGGAACAGCAGATAGTTAGCCAGGATAGAGATGGATAACGCAATCACCGTCATCGCTGGACGCAGCCACTCAATGTCTTCCAGCCCCAGCGCGTTAACGATCGCTGCCTGCGCCGCGCCGGCAATCGAGGTCAGCGACAGCGTAATCACCAGCGCAAACATCAAACCCAACAGCGAAATCAGATCGCGCGCGTACTTCTTCCAGAATTTCTCCTGATCGTCTGGCGTGCGTTCCCACACGTCGCGTGACTGCGCGCGCACCGCTTCACGCAGGTTGCCCATCCAGTTAATGCCGGAGTAGAGCGCCAGCAGCAAACCGGTTAATCCCACTGTGGCACGCTGCTGAATCGCGGTATTCACCGTATTTTTCAGCGTGGTGGCCAGCGTCGGATCGCTGATGCTGTTAACGATTTTGTTGATCAACTCGGTGAGCAAATCCTGATTCGACGCCAGCACAAAGCCGACTGCCGCAAAGGAGACCATCAAAATCGGTATCAGAGAGAGAAAGGAAAAGTAAGTGATCGCCGCGCCAAACTGGCTACCGAGACGATCGTTGAAGCGTTCCAGCGCGCGCATAAAGTGCGCCACCGCCGGAATCGCCTGGAACCAGGCAGCGAAGCGCGACACATTCTGAATCGAGCCATCCACGGTTTTATTGCCGGTTTTAATATCAATCAGCGGCTTGGCTTCTGCCTCGGCCGCAGTCTGTTTAGGGGTTTTGTCCGTCATAGACGATAGTCATCCTGTTCACTGCGAAAATACAATTATAGTCTGCTAAGTTACATATTCCTGCAGGACTTGGCTGAGCCATTCCATAAACACTCGCACGCGGCGCGCCACGTTGCGGCGATGCGGATAAAGCAGCGAGATCGGCATCGGTTTCGCCGGGAAGTGATGCAGCACTTCAACCAGTTGCCCCGATTCCAGCAGCGGCTGCACGCCAATCGCCGGCACCTGAATAATGCCGAGCCCGGCCATGCAGGCGGCGCGATAGGTTTCGGTGCTGTTTACCGTCACTACGCCGCCGGTTTGAACGTAATGACACTGTTTGCCATCAAAATATTCAAAGCCCAATGAAGGTTGTCCCAGCTGCTGGGTGTAATGCACCATCGCGTGTTGCGACAGATCTTCCAGCCGCACCGGCATGCCGAAGCGGGAAAGGTAGCCGGGGCTGGCGCAGTTGATCAAGGCGTGCGAGCCGATTTTCCGCGCAATCAGCCCGGAATCTTTCAGCTCGCCAACGCGCACTACGCAGTCAAATCCTTCGCGAATCACATCAACCTGACGATCGCTGCTGCTCAACTCAATTTCCAGACCGGGATAGTGCTGCAAAAACTCCGGCAATCGTGGCAGCACAAAGCCGGTCGCCATCGCCACCGACATGTCCACGCGCAATTTGCCGCTTAAGGTGCCGGGATCGTGCTGGAACAGGCTGTCCATGTCGTCGAGCATCGATAGTAAATCGAGGCAGCGATCGTAATAAACCAGGCCGTCCTGCGTCAGATGCACACGTCGCGTGGTGCGATGCAGCAGGCGCGTCCCCATTTGATTCTCCAGCGCCTGCAGCTGGCGGGATACGCTGCCTTTCGGTAAACCTAAGCTTTCTGCCGCACGGGTAAAACTGCCCATTTCTGCCACCCGCACAAAAACCTGCATAGCGTGAATTTTATCCATGTTGTTCACCGATTGTTGTTGTTAGTGAAACAGTGCTGCGTATTCCTCTGCGTTTATAGATCAATTATTCACGAATATCCTTAACACGTGTTCAATTTTCCAACTGGAGCGAAACATGAGTCATAAAATTGCATTGATTACCGGCGGAAATCGCGGTTTAGGCAAGAATGGGGCGCTGAAACTGGCTGCCAAAGGCACCGATATCCTGTTTACCTATCGCGGTCACGCGGAAGAAGCGCAGGCGGTTGTGCAGGAGATTGAAGCGCTGGGCGCGCGTGCGGTGGCGTTGCAACTGGATGTGGGCGACACCAGTACGTTCGACGGCTTCGTGGCGCAGGTTAAAGAAGCGCTGCAGAAAACCTGGCAGTGTGACAACTTTGATTATTTAGTGAACAACGCCGGTCACGGTCACTACAAGCTGTTCGCAGAGACCAGCGAAGATGAGTTTGACGCGCTGGTGAATGTGCACTTCAAAGGGCCGTTCTTCCTGACGCAAAAACTGCTGCCGCTGATCGTTGATGGTGGACGCATCCTGAATATCTCCAGCGGGTTAACCCGTTTGACGCTGCCGGGTTCAGGCACGTACGCCTCAATTAAAGGCGCGATGGAAGTGCTAACACGCTATCAGGCCAAAGAGTTAGGCGAGCGCCACATCCGCGTCAACATTCTGGCGCCAGGCGCGATTGAAACTGACTTCGGCGGCGGCCGCGTGCGTGATACCAAAGATCTCAACGACCATATCGCTTCCGTCACCGCACTGGGCCGCGTTGGTTTGCCGGATGATATCGGCGATGCCATCAGCGCGATCCTCAGCGATGAAACCGGCTGGATCACCGCACAGCGCATTGAAGCCTCAGGCGGCCAAGGTCTGTAAAAATATAAACTGATGCACATATTCGTAGCGGCGCAATTTATTGCGCAATAAATTGCGCCGCTACGGATGGTGCAGATTACAATTACAGCTCAATCGTCCCGTCAATCACCGTCACGGTTTGGCCACCAATCCAGATCGCTTTATCGCTAAAACTCACCTGAATGCGACCTTCCCGCTGAATCGCGCTGCCCTGACGTGCCCGATAATCCCGGGTTTGCTTGTTAGCCTCGAAATAGCGTGCCAGACAGGCGTTGGCGCTGCCGGTCACCGGATCCTCAGTCAAGCTGCCGTTCTCAACCAGCAATGCGCGCACTTCATACTGCTCGTTTTCGCCCGACGGTAACGCACCAAAAATTGCCGTACCGTTAACCTCAGCATGCTGATGTAAACGGTGTAAATCGGCTGCTGACGGCACCACATCCAGCACCGCTTGCGCGCTACTCATCGGAATCAGCAGCCAGCGAATACCCATATCAACGATGGTCGGCATTTGGCTGAGATCGAAGCATTCACTGTTCAGCGCGCTGCTCATCAGCGCATCACTGAACGGCGTTAATGTGGCGGCAGGCGCGGCAAACGCCAGCGCACCGTCATCGCTGATTTTCACCTCAACCAGACCAACGCCGCACTCCTGCACGATTTCGCCCGGCGTTTTCAGCGGCCAACCGGCTTCCAGCAGCGCATGCGCGGTGCCTAACGTCGGATGCCCGGCAAAAGGCAGTTCACCTTCGACGGTAAAAATGCGTACGCGGTAATCGGCCGCCGCATCCTGTGGCGGCAGCACAAAGGTGGTTTCCGACAGATTGGTCCAGCGCGCAATCGCCGTCAGCTGCGCGTCACTCAATCCCTGTGCATCCATGATCACCGCCAGCGGATTACCTTTAAACGCCGATGAGGTAAACACGTCCACCTGTTTAAATGCGACCTTCATTGTCACTCCTTCCTCGTTGAGGTTGTCTGAAATCGGGATTTACATCCTGCTGATTGCGAAAGGCCAGCAACAGGGCTATGAATAGATTAAGAATTCTGGAATCGGAGTCCGCAATGTTAAAAGTTCTTGGCCGTACTTCATCAATAAACGTGCGAAAAGTTCTGTGGCTGTGCGCAGAACTCGATATTGCGTACGAATTAGAACCCTGGGGCGATGATCCACAATCGCTGCACTCGAAAGAGTTTATGGCACTCAATCCCAACGCCATGGTCCCGGTAATAATCGAGGACGACTTCGTGCTGTGGGAATCCAACGCTATTCTGCGCTATCTCGCCAACAGCAATGGCGGCGAATGGCTCTATCCCGACAATCCCCGCGCGCGCGCGCCAGTTGATCAGTGGATGGATTGGCAAGCCACCGAACTTAACACGTCCTGGCGTTACGCATTTATGTCGCTGGTGCGCAACTCGCCGGCGCATCAGGATCCCCGCTTGCTGGCGGCGGCGGTGAAAGGCTGGACGCACACCATGAACATACTCAACCAGCATCTGGAGAAAACCGGGCGCTATGTCGCAGGCCGCAATTTCTCGCTGGCCGATATTCCGGTTGGGCTGGCGGTGAACCGCTGGTTTGAAACCCCGCTGGAACACCCTGACTTCCCGGCGGTGCAGACTTATTACGAACGCCTGACCGAGCGCGAGCCTTACACCACCTGGGGCCGCAACGGCAAACCCTGATCCTGTCCCGGCGCGAGGCCTGTCATTTCACAGGCCAGCGCGCCGGTGCGCTGCAGCGCCCACGTATAACGTTCATCAAACGGGTAGCAGCAGGAGAGGCGCAACGCATGTTTGTAACGATCGCTCAGGGAGTAGAGCGCGCCCGGCGTCACACAGATTTGCTCCTGCAGCAGACGATGAAACATCTCTACGGTATCAATATTCCCCGGCAGTTCGACCCAAAAAACAAACCCGCCGTGCGGCAGGGTCGCGCGCGTGCCCTGCGGAAAGTGGCGTGCCAGAATCCCGCGCGCCGCATCCAGATTGGCGGCATAGCGCCGACGCAGCGTGCGCAGATGATGATCGTAGCCGCCGCTGGCAAGAAATTCGGCCAGGGTTTCACTTAACAAGCGTGATTCCGCCATCGAAGACACCGCTTTGAGGTGAGCGATAGCGTCATGAAAACGCCCGGCAGCAGTCCAGCCGACGCGGAAATCAGGCGCCACGGTTTTGGTAAAGCTGGTGCAGTAAATCACCCAACCCTCGCTATCAAACGCCTTTACCGGCGGCGACAGCGGCCACTCAAACTGCAATTCGTCGTACAAACCATCTTCCAGCAGTGGAACGTAGTAAGTGTTCACTAACTTCGCCAGCCGCTTTTTATTCTCCAGCGGCATCACATATCCCAGCGGGTTCTGCGCGCCGGGCATGGCGATCACCGCCTGAACCCGCTTCTCCTGCAGCAGCATCTCCAGCGCATCCAGCGACAATCCCTGCTGCGGATCGGTAGGAATTTCCAGCGCTTTCAGCCCCAGCGACGCCAGCAGCGGGAACAGGAAGAAATAGGTCGGCGACTCCAAACCAATGCAATCGCCGGGTTTAGTCACCGCGCGCAGCGCCAGCTGGAGTGCTTCCATGCAGCCGTGCGTCAGTGTGATCGCCTGCGGCGGCAAGTTGATGCCGTTGTGCAGGGCACGACGCGCAATCTCCTCCCGTAAGCGCTCACTACCGGGTGGAAGCGCATAGCGTCCGATAATGTCGGGATTCTGGCGCAAAATCGACGCAGTAATTCGCCCGATCCGCGCCGCCGGATAGAAGGTGCCATCCTGCGGACAGGCTAATGAGATATTGGTGTAATCGGGATTATTTTGCGCCGCGAACACTTGCTCAATCAGCTCCAGCTTCTGCGCGCTGGGATCGTTGATTTTTGCCGGTAGCGGTTTTACTGAACGCGTCACGGCGGGCAGCACGCCACGCACGTAATAACCCGACTGCGGCCGCGATTCAATCAGGCCGCGATCTTCGAGGATTTGCCATGCATTGAGCACGGTATTGATACTCACCTGATGCGATTGTGCCACGCGGCGTATCGCCGGCAGCCGTTTACCCGGCTTCAGCGTGCCCTGATGTATCGACTCGGCAAAGCTATCGACCAACTGCTGATACAGCGTTTGACCGGATGAGAGTGGAAGGGACACAAAAGCCTCCGCGCGCGATGGGTACAATTCATTTTTGAAACAACTGTACCCATTACAATAGTGGTTTTGTGTCTCTGTTTCCATTGCAACATACGCATTAGCATGAAGGCATCATTGATTCTTCAGGAAGCGCATCATGCTCGATCCATCATTCTTCAGCTACGTCACCGTGATGTCGATCACGCCGGGTCCAAATAACCTGCTGCTGGCAACGTCGGGTGTTAACTTTGGCTTTAAACGCACGCTGCCGATGCTGTTTGGCATCCTGCTAGGCTGCGCAATACAGATGCTACTGGCGAGCGTGGCGCTGGATGCGCTGCTGCACTGGATGGGCGCGATTCGCCTGCCGTTGACGGTAGTCGGCTGTAGCTATCTGCTGTGGCTTTCGTGGAAGATTTTCCGCGCTGGCGCGCCGCAACTGCGTGAACGCCCGCGTCCCATGACGCTAATTGGCGGCATCTGTTTCCAGGCGGTTAATCCCAAGGCCTGGTTGATGGTCACCAACGTGGCGCTGATGTACGCCAACAGTAACGGCGTGCTGACGGTGCTGTTGGGATTCGCCGCACTGAATCTGCCGTGCATTTTGATTTGGGCAGCGCTGGGCGATCGCCTTCGCAGCCATCTGCAGGTCGCGTGGAAACGTCAGGCGTTTAACAGTTTGATGGCGCTTTCGCTGGTGGCGACAACAGTGTGGATGTTGTACGACGCGGTGCTTCTGAGCTAGATACTTCGGTGCGCAAAAATGCGCACTTTGCACTTTCCGGGTTGCCATTAATGGCAACCCGTTCGCCTTACAATCCGACCAGGCTCTCTAATGGAATTCCAAACTGCTTATGCAGATTACGGATCATTTCCAGTGACAATGAACGTTTGCCATTGAGCACTTCATAAACGCGATTGCGGCGGCCAATTGCGGGCTCCAAATCCTTGGCAGTAAGCCCTTGTTGTTCCATCCGGAACTTGATGGCTTCAATCGGATCGGCAGCCTCAATGGGATAATGCTTTTTTTCCCATGCCTCAATTAGCATGCTCATCACAATCATATAATCGCTCTCTGGTGTGCCGAGCTCGGGCACATGTTCAAAGAGCGGCGAAATAGCTTCAAGAGCCGCTTCGTAATCCTGTTCGGAATGAATAGGTTTAATGGTTAATGTCATTAGCGTTGCTCCACCGTATTAGCGTCAATCGCGTCATATTCCCGATGTGTGCCGATAAACTTTATAAATATCAGCTTCTGTGGATACGCAATGGCCGCTATCAGTCGATAATCGTTTCCTTTGATATTGAATACCACTCGGCTGCCTTTAAGGATGCTGGCGTGGCGGTATTGTTCCTTAATATCTGCCGGGCTTGACCAGTCGGCCTTCTGTGCTTCATCAATCCAGGCTCTCAACGGCTGCGAAGAGTCGGGGTTCGCCGTCATAAACTCCCTTAATGACCTTACCGATATGATTCTCATGCAGCGCATCTTAATCCCGTTTTGGGACTATAACAAACCTGAATCCCAATTTGGGACATTTCTTGCCTTAGGCATAAAAAAGAGGCCGCTTTCGCGGCCTCTCATCTTGCCAACATCTGATACTACCTTGTTACTTGCCCACCACGTGCGCGGTTTCGCGCGCTTCATCGTTGGCGGCATCAGGTGTAATCACCGGTTCATAGTCGAGTTGCAGCACGCGGCTGGTATCGGCCAGCACTTTCTCGGTCAGTGCGACGTCGCCGTTCAGCTTGCGGCCCCACGATGGGATCACCATGCGGATTTTGGTCTGCCACTCCGGTGAACGCATCTGTTCCGGGAAGGCTTTCGCCATCAGCTCGAGCATAATCGGTGCGGCGGTGGAGGCGCCCGGTGAGGCACCCAGCAGGGCGGAAATGGTGCCATCTTCCGAAGTCACCACTTCAGTGCCAAGACGCAGCACGCCACCTTCAGCGTCATCGTTCTTGATGATTTGCACGCGCTGGCCGGCAGTGACTAAACGCCAATCTTCCTGCTTCGCCTGCGGCACGTAAGCGCGCAACGCTTCCATACGATCGCTGTCGCTTTGCAACACCTGATCAACCAGATATTTCACCAGGTCGAAGCTCTTCAGGCCAACCTGCACCATCGGCTTGAGGTTGCTGGTGTTCATCGCGCCGAACATATCCAGCAGCGAACCCTCTTTGAGGAATTTGGTTGAGAAGGTAGCAAACGGCCCAAACAGCAGCACCTGCTTGCCATCCAGCACGCGGGTATCGACGTGCGGCACCGACATCGGCGGTGCGCCGACGCTGGCTTTGCCATACACCTTCGCCATATGCTGTTTCACCACGTCAGGATTTTCCGTCACCAGGAATGAACCGCCCACCGGGAAACCGGCGTAGCCTTTCACTTCCGGAATGCCGGATTTCTGCAGCAGCGGCAACGCCGCACCGCCGGCACCGATAAACAGCTGGCGCGTGGTCAGCACACGATTTTCACCGCTGGCCAGATTATGCAGCGTGACCTGCCAGCGACCGTCGCTCAGGCGTTTGATATCACGCACTTCCTGGCGCAGACGCAGGCGGAAATTGGCTTTCTTCTCTAAAGAGGCAATCAGCTGGCGCGTTACTTCACCGAAGTTCACGTCGGTACCCATTTCGGTCCAGGTCGCCGCCACTTTCTGTTTGCTGTCGCGGCCGTTCATCACCAGCGGAATCCACTCGGTGATTTGATCGCGGTCTTCAGAGTAATTCATGCCACGGAAAAGGGTGCTTTTCTGCAGCGCATTGAAACGCTTGCGCAGGAATTCAACGTTATCGTCGCCCCAGACGAAACTCATGTGCGGCGTACTGTGGATAAAGCTTTTGGGATTGCGCAGGTTGCCTTTCTGCACGTGATACGCCCAGAATTGACGCGAAATCTGGAACGATTCGTTAATCGCGACCGCTTTGGCGATGTCGATGCTGCCATCCGCCTTCTGCGGCGTATAGTTGAGCTCCGCCAGCGCGGCGTGACCGGTTCCGGCGTTGTTCCAGCCATTAGAGGATTCAACGGCCACATCATCAAGACGTTCAACCATCTCAACTGACCAGTCAGGCTCGAGATCTTGCAGCCATGCGCCCAAAGTCGCACTCATCACGCCTGCGCCAATCAGCAGTACGTCGACGTCTTTTCGTTCCTGAAGGTTTGCACTTTCCATTGAAGCGGCGGCGAGCGCCAGATTTACCGCAGTAGTACTCATGAGGCGACATCTCCTCTCTCTGTTGACCTGAAGCTCAACAGGTTCGCAGGCGAAATAGCCGCGCTTCTTTCGAGCGCGTGGCGCTATCTCTCAAAGGTTAAGACTCAGGTATAAGTCACGGGGACGATAACGGTTAACTGCACGTTATGCATATGCATTCGAATATAACATTCTCGTATCGGAATTAAACGTTTGTTTATTTTTTAAAGGCGGAAATGATTCAGCATAAGAATTAATCAGCTCAACCTCGCGGTCATAAGGGATTTTTATCTCTTAATCAGACGGTTAGAGTAATGCAGTTGTTACGCTATTGTGAGGGGTTTTGAAGGGGGTGAAAACGGCGGGTGATATGCATCACATTTTAATGTGTTGAAAAATATATGTTTTAACTAAATTGATTATTTATGCGGATTTTATGTTGCGCAATATTTCGCCATGTCGTGTAAAAGTAATGTTACATTTTTGTGGTGATGAATTGAGGTCTGGCCGAGTAAAGCTGCCAGAAGAAAAATGCATCACCTTGCCGGAAAAACGATCAGCGCGATCGGCGGCGCCACAGGAAGCGAATGACGAAAAACTCGATCGCGCCCAGCAGCAAAAACCACAAACTAAAGACGATGGTATACAGCTGATTAACATCCATCAGATGCAGGCTTTCCTGCAATTGTTTTGCCAGCTCAATACCAAATGAAGGCGCGGGCAGCAGCAGGGCGGAAAGAAAGCCTAGCAGCAGAATGCCGCCTGGGATGATCAGCGTTTCGAATGGGTTATTCATGGTCATTGTCCAAATCAGTTAGCGCGGGCATTAGCGCATAAAACCGCGCTACGGTGCAATCCCGGCGCCGGCTCGCGCTCAGAAATTTCTTCTATTCCATTCACTTAGCGTCAAAAATAGCGGAAGTTAAGAGTTATAGCCTTTGCTATACTTAAATCCCTGATTTTACTGTCTTTTTTTTGACGTTTTTGCGTGTTAGACTGCGCGCACTTTTTCATTACTGAACAATAAATGCGGACAAGTAGCGGCTTTAGCGCCGGTTCCGCGGCATTGATTGAAAACCCATGACATTTATCGCAACCCTGATTTTGGCCTTTGGCATGTCGATGGACGCTTTCGCCGCAGCACTGGGCAAAGGCGCGTCGCTGCATCGCCCAGGTTTCAAAGAGGCACTGCGAACCGGCCTGATTTTCGGCGTTATCGAAATGTTGACGCCGCTGATTGGCTGGGCAATTGGCCTCGCGGCCAGCCGCTACATCATGGCGTGGGATCATTGGGTGGCATTCGTGCTGTTAACCATGCTGGGCGGCCGTATGATGATGGAAGGTTTTCGTCAAACCGCTGACGAGCCGTGCGAAGCGCCGCAGCGTCATGGTTTTATGGTGCTGGCGTTAACCGCCGTCGCCACCAGTCTTGATGCGCTGGCCGTCGGTGTTGGCCTGGCGTTCCTGCAGGTGAACATCATCATGACCGCCGTCACCATCGGCGCGGCGACCACTATCATGGCAACCACCGGCGTATTGGTTGGACGCTTTATCGGCCCGGTGATGGGCAAATGGGCGGAAGTGTTGGGCGGAGTAGTGCTGATCAGCATTGGCTGCACCATTTTAAGCGAGCATTTAGGCTGGTTTAACTAACCACGTTGTCGTTGCGCCATTCATGGCGACCTCTTCTTCACACCCGCACCAACCCCCAATTCTGTGATCTACTTCAAAAATAATTGCGGTAAAAACGCTCAGCGGCTATACTTTTTGCGTATTTCTTCAACAATTTTTGAACCAGGTGCTTTATGAAACGCTTTTTCCGCTACGTGTTCCGTTCTTATGTCGAGACTTTCAAACACGTACCGCCGGGTGCTTTAAACTAAGCATTCCGCCAGATACCCTCGATAATCGCGGTCAGGGATCGACCTGTGGTTATCAACGATTTTCTTATCTCTTCAGCCGCTAATCTCCCCATTTTTCCTCTAACTCGCTGATAAATCTCCTCACCCATTAGATTTCGATCTGGCTATAGCCGCACGTTATACCCCGCCACTAAACAAGCATTCGTCACCCCATCTTCTGCGTGAAATAGTCGATTCAGGCCCTATAAACCGTCTGAAACGAGAAACATCATGCTGATCCCACAACCTTATTTACTCTTCCTCGGCGATGTAACCGATCCACTGGCCGCTAAAACCGCACGCGGCATTCACGTCTGGCGTCCAGAGCAGTGCGTTGGCGAAATCAAACTGCCGGGCTGCACCGTCACGCTTGGCCTCGACGTCCTCGACATCGCCGCTGCCAAAGCGCGCGGTGCCAAAACCCTGGTGCTCGGCACCGCCAATGCCGGCGGTTACTTGCCCACGCATTGGCTCGACACGGTAAAAAGCGCCCTCTCTGCCGGGATGAACGTGGCCAGCGGTTTGCACCATCGTCTGGTGGATGAGCCGGAGCTGGTGGCGTTGGCCAAAGAGTTCGGCGTTGAGCTGTTCGACCTGCGCCACATGCGTCCAAAACTGGACGTCGGCAGCGGTAAAAAGCGCACAGGTAAGCGTGTACTTACTGTCGGCACCGATTGCTCGGTAGGCAAGATGTACACCTCGCTGGCGCTGGAAGCCGCGATGCGTGAACGCGGCATGCAAGCTGATTTCCGCGCCACCGGCCAGACCGGTATTTTGGTCGCGGGCGAAGGTATCGCGATTGATGCAGTGATTGCCGACTTCATCGCCGGCGCAGTCGAAGCGCTGTCGCCAGCCAATGACGCCGATCACTGGGATATCGTTGAAGGTCAGGGTTCGCTGTTCCATCCTTCCTATGCTGGCGTCAGCATGGGCCTGATCCACGGTGCGCAGCCGCACTGGCTGGTGATGTGCCATGAAATGGGGCGTCCGCATATGCGTCATCTGCCGCATCAGCCAATGGTCAGCCTGAAAGATTGCGTTGAAGCCAACCTGCGCGCAGCGCACGTTACCAGCGACGCGGTTCAGCTGGCCGGTTTCGCCATTAACACCTCGAACTACAGCGAAGACGAAGCGCGCGCCTATTGTGCAGAGATCAGCGCCGAATTCGGCGTGCCTGCCACCGATCCGGTGCGTTTTGGCATTGCGGATATCGCCGCGCTGCTGCAGGAGCGTGGCTAACATGCGGCGCATGCAGATTGAAGTGCTGGAGCTGCCGCTGGCGCGTCCGTTCGCCATCTCACGCGGTACGCGCACCGCAGTCACGGTGATTCGCGTGACGCTGGAGCAGAACGGCTTTATTGGCCGCGGCGAATGTACGCCAACGCCGCGCTACGATGAAACGCCAGAAAGCGTCAACGCCGAACTGGAAGCGCTGCGCGCCGACATGGAAGCGGGCCTGAGCCGCCTCGATCTGCAAAGCCGTTTATCAGCGGGTTCAGCGCGAAATGCGCTGGACTGCGCACTGTGGCGTCTCGATGCCGCGCTGGCGAAGCACACGCTGTGGCAACAGTGCGAGCGTCGTCAGCCGCCATCGGTGATCACCGCCGAAACCCTCAGCCTCGACTCCATCGAAAACATGGCTGCCGCCGCTGCCGATGCGGTATCACGCGGCGCCATCCTGCTGAAAATCAAACTTAATCGCGACGACATTCTGGAGAAAGTCGCCGCGATTCGTCAGGCCGCGCCGCGCGCCACCTTAATCATTGATGCCAATGAAGCCTGGTCGGGCGTGGATTTGCCCAGCCTGTTCAACGCGCTGGCGAGTTTTAACATCGCGATGGTCGAGCAGCCGCTGCCGGCGGGTCAGGATCAGGCGTTGCAGCGCTTCACACACCCGATTCCGGTGTGTGCCGACGAGAGCTGCCACACCCGCGAGGACATCGCGCCGCTGCGCAATCGCTACGAGATGATCAACATCAAGCTGGATAAGTGCGGCGGTTTGACCGAAGCGCTGGCGATGGTGGAAGAGGCGCAGAAGCACGATATGCGGTTGATGGTCGGCTGCATGCTCGGTTCTTCACTGGCGATGGAAGCGGCGCTGCCGGTGGCGATTGCCGCTGAACATGTCGATCTCGATGGCCCCATTTGGCTGGCCGCCGATAGCTCGCCCTTCCTTTCTTACGCTCAAGGCCAAATCTGGCTGTAACCCGCATGCGGAGCAATGATGACGGACACTTTACTCACATCCAACGCCGCCAGCGTTGCCGGTTCAGAACCGGTGCTCGCGATTCAGGATCTCAGCGTCAGTTTTCGCGGCCGCAGCGGCGAAAATCAGGCGTTGAAGGGCATCAGTTTTAACATTCATCAGGGCGAAATTGTCGCCGTGGTGGGCGAAAGTGGCTCGGGTAAATCGGTCACCTCGCTGGCGGTGATGGGCTTGCTAGCCGCATCCGGGCGTATCGATCGCGGCAGCATGCAGTTCCGCGATCGTCAGGGCCACGTGCATCAGCTTGCCACGCTGAATGAAACCCAGCGCCGTGCTTTGCGTGGTCGCGAAATGGCGATGATATTTCAGGAGCCGATGACCTCACTCAATCCGGTGCTGCGCGTCGGCGATCAGCTGACTGAAGCGCTGCGTGACCATCAGATTTGCGATAAAAGTCAGGCCGACTCGCGCGCACGTGAATTACTGCGCCAGGTGCGCATCGCCGATGTGGACCGCGTAATGAAAAGCTATCCGCATTCGCTGTCGGGCGGCATGCGCCAGCGCGTGATGATTGCGCAGGCGCTGGCCTGCGATCCGCAACTTTTAATCGCCGATGAGCCGACCACCGCGCTGGATGTCACGGTGCAGGCGCGCATTCTGCATATCCTGCGCGACCTGCAACGCGAGAAGCAGATGGCGGTGCTGTTCATTACTCACGACATGGGCGTGGTGGCAGAAATCGCCGATCGCGTGGTGGTGATGCTGCGTGGCGAAGTGGTTGAGCAGGGCACAGTCAGCGACATCTTTAACGCGCCGCAGCATCCTTACACCAAAGCGTTACTGGCGGCGGTGCCGAAACTTGGCGATATGCGTGAACACGCATGGCCGCAGCGTTTTCCGCTGTTGGGCAGCAATGCCAGCGATAACAGCGAGCAGCGCACCGCGCGCTATGACGAAACGCCGCTGCTGGACGTGCGTGGCCTGAAAGTGTATTACCCGATTCGCAGCGGGATTTTCTCGGCGCTCACCCATCAGGTGCACGCGGTGGAGCAGATCGACTTCAGCCTGTGGCCGGGCGAAACCCTGGCGATTGTCGGCGAAAGCGGCTGCGGTAAATCCACTACCGGCCGCGCGCTGATGCGGCTGATTAACAGCGACGCCGACAGCATCCATTTCCAGGGCAATGAAATCGCCAACCTGAAAGAAGCGCAGTTCCAGCCGCTGCGCCGTGAAATCCAGATGGTGTTTCAGGATCCTTACGCCTCGCTCAATCCACGTCTCACTGTCGGCTTCACCATTGCCGAACCGCTGCTGCTGCACGGCAGGGTGAAATCGCTGGAAGAAGCGTCGCCGCAGGTTGATGCGTTGCTGAAAAGCGTGGGCTTATTGCCGGAACATGCGCGGCGCTATCCGCACGAATTTTCCGGCGGCCAGCGCCAGCGTATTGCGATTGCGCGCGCCATGGCGTTGAAACCCAAAGTGATCATCGCCGACGAAGCCGTCTCGGCGCTGGACGTCTCAATTCAGGCGCAGGTGGTGAACCTGATGATGGATCTGCAACAGCAAACCGGCGTGGCGTGGATTTTTATCTCGCACGACATGGCGGTGGTGGAACGTATCGCTAACCGCGTGGCGGTGATGTATCTCGGCCAGATTGTTGAGCTGGGCCCGCGCCAATCGGTGTTCAACCAGCCACAACATCCTTATACCCAACGTCTGCTGGCCTCGGTGCCGGTGGCCGATCCCCAGAACCGGCAACCCCGCACTTTCGAAGAGGGCGAAATTCCTTCGCCGCTGCGCAAGGTGGGAGAAACGGTCATTAAACCGCGTTATCGCCAGGTTGCTCCGCAACACTGGGTCGCTGACTTTGTTTCGCGCTAACCCTCAATACCAGGAGATTTCATGAATCCGATTTTTCGCCGTACTGCGCTTGCGCTGGGATTGACCCTCTCGCTGGCCGCCGCCGCTCAGGCGCAGGATCTGCGCATTTCGATGTATGCCGATATCACCGGCCTCGATCCGCACGATACCTCCGATAACGTCAGCTACTCGGTGCAGAGCGGCATCTTCGAGCGTCTGTTCCAGTTCGATGCAAAGATGAAGCTGCAGCCGTGGCTCGCCACCAGCTACACCAGCAACGATAGCGCCACCGAATTTACCCTGACGCTGCGTAAAGACGTGACCTTCCAGGACGGCACGCCGTTCGATGCTGAAGCGGTGAAAGCCAACCTCGATCGCCTTGCCGACCAGAGCAAAGGCCTCAAGCGCAACAGCCTTTACAAGATGATTGCCAAGGTAACGGTGCTGGCGCCGGATCAGGTGAAAATCGATCTGAACCAATCGTTTGGTGCCTTCATTAACACGCTGGCGCATCCGTCGGCGGTGATGTGGAGCCCGGCGATTCTCAAGCAGTATCCGGAAGAAGCGCAGCTGCGTCTGCATCCGGTCGGCACCGGCCCGTTCAAGTTTGTAACGTGGCAGCCGGGCAAAGCGGTGACGCTGGCGAAATACGACGGCTACTGGCAAAAAGGCTGGCCGAAAGTGGATAACGTGATCTTCTCGCCCAGCCCGGAAGATGCCACGCGCGTTGCGGCGCTGAAGTCGGGCCAGGTGGATGCGATCTGGCCGCTGCCATCCGATCTGATCGCCACCGTGCAGAGCGACAGCAAACTGGCGGTGCAGCGCGATCCGAGCATTTATCTCTATTACATGGCGATCAACACTCAGCACAAACCGCTGAATGATGTGCGCGTGCGGCAGGCGATCAACTACGCCATTGACCGCGATCTGTGGCTGAAAGTGGCGTTTGCCGGCATGGGTAAACCGGCCAGTTCGGCGATTCCGGAAGGCGTGCAGTTCTACCAGAAGCAGAGCGCGCCTAACTATCGCTATGCGCCAGATGAAGCCAAAGCGCTGCTGAAGGCCGCCGGTTATCCGAATGGCCTCGATCTCAAACTGTGGGTCACCAACGCCACCGCCAGCGTGCGTGCCGCGCAGGTGTTAAAAGCGCAGCTGGCAACGGTGGGCATTCGTGCCACGGTCACGCCGATGGATTCCGGCACGCGCAACGCCAAACTGTGGGGCGTGAAGGACCCGAAACAGGCGGAATTTGATCTCTACTACGGCGGCTGGTCGACCTCAACCGGTGATGCCGATTGGGCCTTGCGTCCACTCTACGCCACCGAATCCTGGGTGCCGACCTCGTATAACGTTTCGTACTTCAGCAACGCCGAAGCCGACAAAGCGATTGCCGGTGGCTTAGCCACCGCCGATCCGGCCAAGCGTGGTGAAGCCTACGCCGAAGCGCAGAAAGTGTTGTGGAAAGAGGCACCGGTAGCGTTCCTCGGCACGCCAGACAACCTGGTCGGCAAACGCAGCACGCTGAGCGGTGTGTCGATGCTGCCGGATGGTAACTTCCTGTTTAATCAGGCGACGTTTAAGTAAAGGTTGGGTGGGGTTGGGGGCTCGCTGTCCCCCTACGAATGTGCTTGCTGCACCCCACGAATGTGCTCGCTGTCCCCCTCCTCGGTCCTCCCCCATAAATGGGGGAGGAAGATGCTGCCACATGTTAGTGATAAAGCTGCATGTGGCAGCATCTCCTTCCCCCGCAAGCGGGGGAAGGCCGGGATGGGGACAGCCAGCACGATCTGGGGGCAGCCAGCACCATCTGGGAGCAACCAGCACCATCCCAAAAAATAAAGGAACCGCATGTTCGCATACATCATTCGCCGACTGCTGGAGATGACCCCCGTATTGCTGGTGGTCTCGCTGCTGGTCTTCGGCTTCATCAAACTGCTGCCTGGCGATCCGGCGCGTATCTATGCCGGACCGGATGCGCCTTTGGCCGCGGTGGAAGCAGCGCGTCAGCATCTCGGACTTAACGATCCGCTGCCGCAGCAATATATCAACTGGATCGGCGGCCTGCTGCGTGGCGATCTGGGCGTCACTTATCGCACCCAACAGCCGGTGCTGGACGTGATCAAACAGGGCTTTATGCCGACGCTGTGGCTGGCGCTGGCCGGGTTTGCCTGGTCGGTGATTCTGGGCTTATTCCTCGGCGTATTTGCCGCACTGAAACGCGGTAAATGGCAGGACTGGACCTTAATGAGCGTCGCCGTCGGCGGCATCTCCATGCCCACTTTCTGGCTCGGTCTGCTGCTGATCCAGTTCGTCGCCATGCCGTTTGGCCTGTTCTCCGTCAGCGGCTTTAACCAGCCCAGCGACATCGTATTACCCGCTATCACGCTTGGCTCTTCGGTGGCAGCGGTGATGGCGCGCTTCACCCGCTCGGCGTTTCTCGAAGTGGCGCAGGAAGATTACGTGCGTACCGCCAAAGCCAAAGGGCTGCGCAATCGGCTGGTAACGTGGAAACACGTGATGCGTAACGCGTTGATCCCGGTGATCACCATGCTCGGTTTGCAATTCGGTTTCTTACTCGGCGGATCGATCGTGGTCGAAAGCGTGTTCAACTGGCCGGGATTGGGCTGGCTGTTGATCGAGTCGATCAAGGCGCAGGATCAGCCGGTGATCCAGGCATTAGTAATGCTGTTCGTGTTTGAATTTATCGTCATTAACCTGCTGGTCGATCTGCTGTATGCAGCGGTCAACCCAGCAATTCGCCTGCGACAGGAGCCCTGATGAGTCTGCAATCTCTGCCTGCCCACGCGCAGGAGGCGATCCGTTCGCCGTGGCGTGATTTCCTGCACGCGCTGGTGCGTAATCCGCTGGCGCTGGTCTCCGGCGGCTTTGTGCTGCTGCTGGTGCTGGTGGCCATCTTTGCACCCTGGCTAGCGCCGTGGGATCCGATGGCGCCGGACTGGATGGCGCTGTCATCGCCGCCGTCCAGCACGCACTGGATGGGCACCGACGAACTGGGTCGCGATCTGTTCAGCCGCATCATCTTTGGCGCACGCATCTCACTGTACGTTGGCGTGCTGTCGGTAACGCTCGGCATGGTGGTGGGCGTGCTGCTGGGTTTGCTGGCGGGCTATTACGGACGCTGGATCGATATGCTGATTATGCGTGGCTCCGACGTGCTGTTCGCCTTTCCCGGCATGTTGCTGGCGATTGCGGTGGTAGCGATTCTCGGTCCGGGGCTCAACAACGTCATCATTGCGGTGGCCATCTTCAGCGTGCCGGTATTTGCCCGTATCGTGCGTGCTTCTACGCTGTCGCTGAAACAGGCAGCTTATGTTGAAGCGGTGCGCTGCGCCGGTGCGCCGGATCGCGTGATTCTGCTGCGCCATATTCTGCCGGGCACGCTGTCAAACGTGATTGTCTATTTCACGATGCGTATCGGCACCAGTATTCTGACCGCCGCCGGGCTGAGTTTTATCGGCCTCGGCCCGGAACCCGATGTGCCGGAGTGGGGCAATATTCTGGCGATGAGCCGCAGCATGATGATGGCGGGCTTGTGGCACGTCAGCGTGTTTCCGGGTCTGGCGATATTTATTACCGTGCTGGCGTTTAACCTGCTGGGTGATGCGCTGCGCGACACGCTCGATCCTAAACTGAAGAGCTAAGCATGGACTTTCAACAACTGCAGCGCGACCTGCTGCTGCAACGCTGGCGCAACGAGCGTCAGCTGGGACAACCGCGCAGCGCCAGCGGGCCAACCAATCGCATCAGCGATGTGCCGGGCGTGCGCGTCGGTCACTACACGCTAGCTGACGGCGAGCGACAAACCGGCGTTACCGCGATTGTGCCGCCGGGCGACAATCTGTTTACCCAGCCGCTACCTTGTGCGGCGGCGGTGTTTAACGGTTTCGCCAAGCCGGTTGGCCTGGTGCAGGTTGAAGAGTTAGGCGTGCTGCAAACGCCGATTCTGCTGAGCAACACGCTGGCGGTTGGCACGCTGTTTACCACGCTGGTGCGCGATGCCATCAGCCGCAACCGCGAGTTGGGCCGCAGCTTGCCCACGGTCAATCCGCTGGCGCTGGAGTGCAATGACGGCTGGCTTAACGATATTCAGGCGCTGGCGATCACCGAAGCGATGGCGCAGCAAGCACTCTATGACGCCACGGCAGATTTTGATCGCGGCAGCGTCGGTGCCGGGCGCGGCATGAGCTGTTTCAGTTTGAAAGGCGGCATTGGCACGGCATCGCGCAGTATTCCGTCGCTTAACGCCACGCTGGGCGTGCTGGTGCTGGCGAACTTTGGCGCGTTAACCGCGCTGACGCTGGATGGCGTACGCCTGGGTGAAATGATCGCGCCGCTGCTGCCGGAACTGACGCCGCAGCGCGATGCCGGTTCCATCATCATTATTATGGCGACCGATACGCCGCTCGATGCACGTCAGCTGAAGCGCGTCGCCAAACGCGCCGGTGCCGGTTTGGGACGACTAGGCAGTTATTGGGGCCACGGTTCGGGCGATATCGCGGTGGCATTTTCCACCCAGCCACAACCGCAACCGCCGGAAGATGCGGCGCTGGAGCCACTGCTCGCCGCCGCCGCCGATGCCACCGAACACGCGGTGCTGGATGCCTTACTCAGCGCCGAATCTGTCACCGGTTTTCGCGGCCATCATCGGCCGTCGTTAACGGAAGTATTGGATAAATTAAGTTGATGAAAATCTTTATCTCAGCCGATATCGAAGGCATCGCCGGCGTGATGCGACCAGAACAGTGTTCACCCGGCCACGCCGAATACCAACTGGCACGCGGACTGATGGAACAGGAAGTTAACGCCGCGATCGATGGCGCCTTTGCTGGCGGCGCAACGGAAGTGGTGGTGGCCGACAGCCACGCGCAGATGACCAACCTGCGTGCGGAAAATATCGATCCCCGCGCGCGCATGGTGCAGGGCAAACCGCGCGGCTTATCGATGGTAGAAGGCATTGAGCAGCAGCCATTTGATGGCCTGTTCTTTATCGGCTATCACAGCGCGGCGGGTGAACCGGGCGTGCTGGCGCACACCATTAACGGCCGTGCGTTCTGGCGCATTCACATCAACGGCAAGGTGATGGGCGAAAGCGACATCTACGCCGCAGCCGCTGCTGAACAGGGCACGCCGCTGTGGCTGGTGAGCGGCGACGACCAGCTTAAAGGCTGGATTGCCGAGCATTATCCCTCGGTGGATTACGTCTGTGTGAAACGCGCCATCTCGCACACCTGCGCAGAATCCATTAGCCCGCAGGCAGCGCAAAATGCCATTCGCGCTGCCGCGACGGCCGCCGTGCAACGCAAACGTCAGGTCAGCACCACGCGCCTGAGCGCGCCCTATGAGATGCAGCTGCAAGCCAGCAAACCGGTACTGGCGGATCTGTTCAGCCTGATCCCCGGCGTGACGCGCATTGACGCGGTCACCGTTGGCTATCGCGCGGACGACATGAACACGTTGATTAGCCTGCTGAGCGCCTTCTCTTATCTGGCGAGCACGCAGTCGTGATTTTCATCAGGTCGGTCCGCATTTCCTGCTGAATTTTGCTAACCTGCGCGCAATTTATATATAACAACGAGGCAGTCATGCAGCTCTGCAGTTTTTATCTTATTGACCAGCAAAGAAAAAGTTACGGTATTGTGCAGCAAGAGGGCGTGATTGATATCGGCTTGCGTCTTGGCGCTGACTGCCCGGACCTGAAAACCTTGCTGCAACGCGGCGCGTTAAGCGATCTCGACGCCTATGTGTCCCAGCCGATTGATCACCCGTTTAGCGCCATTCGCTTCCTGCCGGTGGTGGAAAATCCTGGCAAAGTGTTCTGCGTTGGCATGAACTACGCCGACAAACGCAAAGAGTTTGCCGAGACCCTTGAAGCGCCGACGCTGTTTGTGCGTTTCGCGGATTCGCTGGCGGCGCACCAGCAGCCGCTGCTGAAACCCATCACCACGCAGGAATTTGATTACGAAGGTGAACTGGCGGTGATCATCGGCCAAGCGGCCTATCAGGTGAAAGCCGCCGATGCGTTGCAGCACGTTGCGGGCTACAGCTGCTTTATGGATGCCACGGTGCGCGACATGCAGTTTACCTGGTTCACCGCCGGGAAAAACTGGCAGCAGACCGGCGGTTTCGGACCGTGGATGACCACCGCTGACGAGATCCCCGATCCGCAGCAGCTGGCGATCAAAACCTGGCTCAATCAGCGCGAAGTGCAGAACGACACCACCGCCAGCATGGTGCATCCGGTGGCGAAGATCATTGAGTACATCTCCGCGTTCAGCCCGCTGTCGCCAGGCGATGTGATCATCACCGGTTCACCGGGCGGCGTCGGTAAAAAACGCACGCCACCGCTGTTTATGTTCCCCGGCGATGAGATTGAAGTCGAAATCGAGAAAATCGGTCGTTTACATCATTACGTGGCTTAGCGCCCGTCATACTTCGAGCCGCCGCTGCGTTGGCTACGTGTGCTCACCCCAGTCACTTACTGATGTAAGCTCCTGGGGATTCACCCACTTGCCGCCTTGCTGCAACTCGAATTATTTAGGGCGTGCTGTCTGTAAAAAGCGCACCACGCGGCTGCGGTTCAACAGCAGCCGCAGCGTGTCACCTTCGCGCGCAATCGCGAAGCGCTTCTCCCACGGTCCATCCTGCGCGGTAGCTAATAGGCGATCGTTGCCCAGCGACTGCAAACGCGCACGAATCGCTGCCGGGCCGATGCCCATGATTAAGCTGTCGCCCTCAATCACCAACTCGCTGCGCCACTGCGGCGCGAACCAGCGGCCCTGCAGATGATCGAGGCTGGCCTGATCGGCCTGCACCGGCACAAAGCGTCGGGCGGCATGACCAATCTCTCCCACAATCGCCGCGCCAGCATGGCGTAGTTGCATCGGGAAAGTGCTGGAGAGCGACACCGCCGTGCCGTGCACATCGTCACGCCACAAGGTTTCGCCTGCGCCGAGCCAGGTGGCGGTCGTGCCTTTGATTTCCAGCCAGTCGGCGGCGTCTTCCGCCACGTAAAGTCCGGGCGTTAAATCGTGTCCTTTCTCCGGTAACGCACGATTGAGCAGCGCCGCCATCACGCGCAGCACGCTTTCCGACGTGGTGACATCTTCGCGGTTGGCGACCAACGCCACGCCGATTTTCAGCTCCGGATGCAGCAGGAAATAGCTCTTATAACCGGCATGCGAACCGCCGTGACCGAACAGCGTCTGGCTGCCAAGCGTCGAGCTGGTGATGCCCAAACCGTATCCGCTGGTGCGACCATCGTTGAGATGACGCGGCGCGCTCAGGCGCTGCAGCACGCCCGCGCCTGGTCCGCTATCGGCCAACAGGCTTTGCAGCCAGCGCGTCAGATGATGCAGGCTGCCGGTGACGCTACCCGATGCCGAGAGATGCAAACCGGCGCTGGAGAGCTGCCACAGCGCGCCGTTTTGCCAGTAGCCGGGCACTAAACCGGGCACAATATCGAACCAGCTTTCCGGCGCAATCAGGTTGATATCCAGCGGATCGCAGATGTACTGCTGCAGCAGGTCATTGAATAACACGCCTTTGGCTTTCAGCGCCTCTTCAACCAGCCGATAGCCGGTGTTGGTATAGGAGATTTCGCTGCCGGGCGTGTAGTTGAGATCGCCTTCGCGCGCGACAAAATCCAGCAGGTCGTCGGCGTGGGTGGCGTTGTACACCGACAATCCCAGCAGCGATAAGGTTTCACGCACGTCCGGCAAACCGCTGCTCATATCCAGCGCCTGGCCGACGGTGATCTGGCCGTTGGCGCCGCTCAGCTGCGGCAGATGCTGCACCAGCGGATCGTCGAGCTTGAGATAGCGGCGTCCCGGTCCGGTCACCAGCGCGACAAACAGATGTTTGGTGATGGAGGCGAAACGCACCACGCTATCGGCGCTGAACGGCGTTTGCTGCGCCAAATCAGCCAATCCGGCGCAGTGCGTTGAGTGAATCTGGTGCGCATCAAACAGGATCATCGCACCGCCCGGCGCGCCTGGCTGTTGCCAGCTTTCAGTGATCTGTTGTGCGACATCCGCGGCGCGTTGCCAGTAAGCGGTCATGCCGGTTCCTCCAGCGTCATGCTGAGATCGAAAAGTTGGGCGGTATGCGGATGCTGGATGCGCCGCGCGCGCAGATCGTCGGCGCTTAGCTGCTCCACCATCTCGCCATTCTGCATCACGCCAATGCGCTGGCACAGGTGCGTCACCACCGCGAGGTTATGCGTCACCATAATGTAGGTGAGTTTGCGCTCGCTGCGGAGATCGCTGAGTAAATTGAGGATTTCGGCCTGCACCGACACATCCAGCGCCGAGGTCGGCTCATCCAGCAGCAGCACTTCCGGTTCAGCGATCAGCGCGCGCGCAATCGCCACGCGCTGACGCTGGCCGCCCGACAGCTGATGCGGATAGCGGAAACGCACCGACGCGGGCAACCCCACTTCGCTTAACGCCTGGCTAATGCGCTGTTCGGCGCGATCAAGCTGATGCACCAGCAGCGGTTCGTGCAGGATGCGATCGATGGTTTGGCGCGGATGCAGCGAACCAAACGGATCCTGAAATACCATCTGCACCTGACGATAGAAGGCGCGGCTGCGTTTGGCGCTGAGCTGCATGCCACCAAACAGCATGCTGCCTTGCCAGTCGGCATTCAGTCCGGCGAGCGCGCGCAGGATGGTGGATTTGCCTGAGCCGCTTTCACCGACCAGGCCAAAGCTTTCGCCGTTACCGACCGAGAAACTGACATCTTTTACCGCCGTGTGCGCACCGAAGTTGATGCGCAGGTTATCGATTTGAATCATAAATTATTCTCGCCACGCGGCATCGCGCTGCAATACGGGTAAACGTTCGCGCGGATGGCGCAACGACGGCAAACACGCCAGCAAACCGCGCGTATAGGGATGCTGCGCCTGCTGCAACTGCCCGGCATCGAGCAGCTCAACGATGCGGCCGGCGTACATCACCGCCACGCGATCGCAGAAGTGCGACACCAGCGGCAAATCGTGGCTAATCAGAATCAACCCCATGCCGCGCGCCGACACAAGCTCATCAATCAGCTTAAGGATCTCCGCCTGCACCGTGGCATCCAGCGCGCTGGTGGGTTCATCGGCGATTAACAGCTCCGGATCGGGCGCCAGCATCATGGCAATCATCACGCGCTGGCCCATGCCGCCCGAGACTTCATGCGGATAGCGTTGCGCCACGGCTTCAGGGTCGCGAATCTTCACCTGCTCCAGCAGCTCAATCGCCGCCTGCATCGCCGCTTTGTGGCTGCCGCCTTTGTGCTCGCGCCAGGCTTCGGCAATCTGCTGGCCAATGGTCATCACCGGATTGAGCGAGTATTTCGGGTCCTGCAGGATAAAACCGACGCGCTTGCCGCGAATTTTGCGCAGCACTTTCTCGCTGGCACCGCGTAGATCGATGCCGTCAAAGCGCAGCACGTCGGCGCTCACTTCCGCGTTGCCCGGCAGTAGCTGCATCAGGCTGCGCGCGGTCAATGATTTGCCGGAGCCGCTTTCGCCGACAATGGCAAACTTCTCGTGGCCAACGCTAAAACTCACGCCGCGCACCGCTTCAACGGTTTCGCTGCGCGAGCGGAAGGCAACGCGCAGGTTCTCAATTTCCACCAACATTTAGCGCTCCTTAGGATCCAGCACGTCACGCAGACCGTCGCCGAGAAAGTTGAACGCCAATGACGTCAGGAAAATCGCGATACACGGCATCAATGGCACCCACCATTCGCTGAACAGGAAACGACGCGCGGTGGCGATCATCGTGCCCCATTCCGGTGACGGCGGCTGCGCGCCCATGCCGAGAAAACCGAGGCTGGCAGCGGTGATGATGATGGAGCTCATGTCCAGCGTGACGCGCACAATCAGGCTCGGCACGCACAGCGGCATGATGTGGCGCAGAATAATGCGCAGCGGCGAAGCGCCGGTCAGACGGCTGGCGGCGATAAAGTCGCTGTGGCGGAACTGCAGGGTTTCGGCCCGCGCCAGACGCGCATACGGCGGCCACGATGTCAGGGCAATCGCCAGAATCGCGCTCTCCACGCCGGGTTTCAGCGCCGCGACAAACGCCAGCGCCAGAATCAGCCGTGGGAAGGCGAGAAAGATGTCGGTCAAACGCATCAGCGCTTTATCGATGAAACCGCCGGCATAACCGGCGATGCAGCCAATCAGCAGGCCGAGCGGCGCGGTGAGCAGCACCACGGCGATCACCATACCGAGCGTGGTGCGGCCGCCGTAGATAATGCGCGTCCAGACATCGCGCCCCAGCTCATCGGTGCCGAGCCAGTGCGCGGCGGAAGGGGCCGCCAGACGGTTTTCCAGATGCTGCATACCGGGTTCGAACGGCGTCAGCCACGGGGCAAACAGCGCCAGCAGCAGCATCACCGCCACCACCAGCAATCCGGCCATCGCCAGCGGATTACTGCGCAGGCTGAGCCACAGGCGATAACGCCGGCCCCACACCGCCTGGCGGCGATTGGCTGGCGTGTCATCGAGCAGCCATTCTCGTGAGAAGAAGATCATTTTACGCGCGGGTCCCAAAGTCGATAGAGAAGATCAGCCAGCTGATTGAGCAGCACATACACGGTGCCGACCAGCAAGGTGGCGCCGATCACCGGGTTCATGTCGGCGTTCATCAGCGATGTAGTGAGATATTGGCCGATGCCAGGCCAGGCGAAGACGTTTTCCGTCACCACCGCGCCCTCCAGCAATCCGGCGTAGGTCAGCGCCAGCACCGTAACCAGCTGAACCGCCACGGTGGGAAACGCATGCCGCCAAATCACCCGCCGTGATGACAAACCTTTGGCGCGCGCGGTGATCACGAACTCGCCGCTCAGCGCGTTGAGCATAAAGGTGCGCGTCATACGTGTGATGTAGGCCATGCTGAAGTAGGCCAGAATCAGCACCGGCTGCGCCATGTGGGCCAGCGCATCCCAGAAGGCGTCCGTTTCCCCGGCCAGCAGCGAATCAATGGTGAGGAAGCCGGTGACCTGCGGCACCATATCCTGCCAGATGATGTCCTGTCGTCCGGGGCCGGGCGCGATGCCGAGCACCGCGTAGAACACCAGCAGGCTCAGCAGCGCCAGCACAAATACCGGCAGCGAATGGCCGGCGAGACAGATCACGCGAATGGTTTGATCGACCCACGAACGTTGACGCACCGCCGCCCACACGCCAAGCGGAATGCCAACCAGCGCCGCGATGATGATGGCCGCCGTTGCCAGCTCCATGGTGGCGGGGAAGAAGCGGGCGATATCGGTAATCACCGGATTCGAGGTGAGAATTGATTTACCGAGATCGCCATGCAGCAGTTGATTGAGGTAGTGACCAAACTGCACGTAAAGGGGCTGATCCAGCCCCATTTCCACACGTACGCGCTCAACCACCGATTGCGGTGCGTTATCACCGACCGCCGCCAGCACCGGATCGGTGGGCATGACGCGGCCAATGAAAAAGGTCAACACCGACAGACCAAACAGCGTCAGCACCAGGCTTCCCAGGGTGCTGACGATTCTCTTCAGTAACGGCATCAGGCTTTTTTCACCTGCGCATACGGCCACTGCTCCAGCACGGTCATGTGGACATCACTCAGCGCTTTGCTGGTGGCCACGTTTTTGGTCTTCTGCATCATGAAAATAAACGGGCTCTTCTCGCGGCCTAACTGCTGAATCTGCTGATAGAGCGCGATGCGCTTCGTCGGATCCGGCTCATGCAGCGCCTGCTCGGTGAGTTTGTTAAATTCATCGTCTGACCAGCTGCAGCGCCACGCCAGCGTTCGCGCACGCGCGTTATCGCTGTTGTCGGTGTTAACGCAGAAGGCTTCGGTGTTGGAGTTGGGATCAAAGTAATCGGCGCCCCAAACCGTCAATGCCAGCTGATGCTGACGCGCACGCATCTTGGTCAGCACCTGGCGGTTTTCGGCGGCGATAAGGGACACTTTGATGCCAATCGCGCCCAATTGCGTCTGAATCGCCTGCGCGATGTCCGGATAGGGTTGCATGGAGTAGTGATCGAGGGTGATTTCGAAACCGTCCGGATATCCCGCTTCGGCCAGCAGCGCTTTGGCTTTCGCCAGATCTTTGTGGAATGGCGTATCGTCCAGCGCCGCCGGGAAGCCGCTCGGCAGGAAGCTTTGATGGGTAACAAAACTCATCGACAGAATGTTTTTCTGAATGCTGTCGTAATCCAGCGCCCACTTCAGCGCCTGCCACACCTGCGGTTTTTTCAGATACGGATTATTGGTGTTGCACGACATCAGCATGATGGCCGACAGCGACTGATTCACCAGCGACACGCTGCTGTCGTTTTTCACCTGCAGCAGCTGTTCGGTGGTGAGGTCATACGCGGCATCAACATCGCCTTTTTTCAGCATCAGCGCCTGCGCGGCTGGGTCGGCGATGTGTTTAAGGATCACGCGTTTGGTTTTGCTGGCGCCTTTATATTGCGGGCTAATCTCCAGAATCACCGTTTCGCTGGCATTCCAGGTGCGCAGGGTAAAGGCACCGGAACCGGCGCTGTGCTGTTTCAGCCAGCCGTTACCGAAGTCATTGTTCTGCTGGTTCGCCAGACAGGCTTTCTTCGACACGATGCTGCCGACGGTGGCGGACAAGCAGTAGAGCAGGAAGGTTTCGGCCGCCGGCGCGCCGAGTTTCATCTCCACGGTGTGCGCATCTTTCGCGGTGACCCGCTGTGTCACGTTGTCTTTGGTAAAGCCGAACTGGTTGATAATAAAGGCCGGGCTCTTATCCAGCTTGACGATACGCTCAATCGAGAATGCCACGTCTTCTGCGGTAAGCGGCGAACCATCGGCGAATTTGGCCGCCGGATCGAGATGGAACGTGTAAGTGCCGTTATCGCTGCTGACGTCCCAGCTTTGCGCCAGTTGACCAATCACTTTATCGGCTTGCTTAGGATCGGGCGTGACTAGACGTTGATAGAGGTTGCCGCAGATCTGGCCGCCGGTGGCTTCGAAGCTTTCGTGTGGATCGAGGCTGGTGATGTTATCGAGCTGCATCGCGATCACCAGCATGGTCGGCGGCGTCGCGGCAAAGGAAGCATTCAGGCTGAGGTAGGAAACAACAGGTACAGCAGTGCATCCTGCAAGAAAACGTCTTCTGGTAACCATGTAAACTCCCAACTTATTGATAATTAAAATAAAAAATTGCCGTTTGATTGTTTTTTGTCTTGACTTTAGGCACCCACCGGAGGATTAATACCGGTTCTACGTCCTTTGTTTCACGCGTGTGGTTTTGCCCTTTTATGGTGCAATTTGCTCCGCCAGCTGGCAGTGCTGCGCTTTCCCCCGAACATGGAACTGAACAACATGTCTGACTCGATTACCCTCGATATTCCGGTCTTTGACGGCCACAACGACGTGCTGAATAAGCTGTGGCAGCACCATCAGCCGGACGCGGTTAATGCCTTTTTTACTGGCACCAAAACGGGCCAAATGGACTTGCCGCGTATCCGTCAGGGAAATATGGCAGGTGGCATTTTCGCCACCTGGGTGCCGTCCCACCCTTTGATTGCAAGAAGTGCGCCAGACCTCGCAGATTTTCCTCAGGAAATTATCAACTCAGCGCGCGACGCGACGTTTTCCATGCTGGCGCTGCTGCTGCGCATTGAGCAGGCCTCGAATGGCCAGGTGAAGATTTGCCGCAGCGTGCGCGAGATTCGTCACTGCATGGTGAACAAGGTGTTAGCGGTGGTGATGCACGTCGAAGGTGCGGAAGCGCTGGATACCCACGGCGAGCTGCTCGACATGCTGTATGCCAGCGGCTTGCGCACGCTGGGACCGCTGTGGAGCCGCCCGAATCAGTTCGGCGACGGCGTGCCGTTCCTCTATCCCTCGTCGCCAGATATCGGCAACGGCCTGACGGCTGCGGGCAAGCAGCTGGTGCGCGACTGTAATCGCCGCCGCATCATGGTCGACTTGTCGCATATGGATGAGAAAGGCTTCTGGCACACCGCGGAAATCAGCGATGCGCCGCTGGTGGCGAGCCACTCCAACGCGCATGTGCTCAGCGCGCAGTCGCGTAATCTCACCGATCGCCAGCTGGCGGCGATTGCCGAAACCAACGGCTTTGTCGGCGTCAATTTTGCCGTGCCGTTCCTGCGTGAAGATGGCGATCGTCATGCGCCGACCGGCGTCGATGCCATCGTGCGTCACGTTGAGTATCTGCTGGAAAAAGTGGGGGAAGAGGGCGTCGGTTTTGGTTCGGATCTCGATGGCGCCACCATGCCGGGCGATCTGAAGGACGTGGCCGGATTCCCGCTACTGGTGCAGGCGCTGGCGCAACGCGGCTATTCACGCGAGCTGCTGGAGAAGATTTGCCACGGCAACTGGCTGCGCGTGCTTGAAGCCACCTGGGGCGAATAATCATGCGGCTGCGGCATATCGAAGTCTTTCAGGCGATTGTGCAGACCGGCAGCATCAGTGCGGCGGCGCGTTTGCTAAATGTGTCGCAGCCGAATGTCAGCCGCGTGCTTAATCACGCCGAGCAGCAGCTCGGTTTTGCGCTGTTTGAGCGGCGCGCGCAGGGCATGGTGGTGACGGCAGAAGGGAGGCGCTTGCTGCCGGAAGTGGAAGATATCTATCAGCGTTTACAGGCGATTACCCAACTGACCGAGCAGCTGCGGCGCGGCGAGGGGCAAACGGTGCGCGTCGGTGCTGCGCATGCGTTTGGTCAGATGGTATTAGCACCCGCGCTGGTGAACTGGCGGCAACAGGCGGCGTCGGTCAGCGTGGAACTGGTCACTGAGCACTTCAGCACCTTGTGCCGCATGCTGATGGATAATCAGCTCGATTTCGCGCTGGTGTTTGGTCAGCAGGTGGATGCCGATTTACTGGCGGAACCGCTGTTTCAGTCGTCGATGGTGGCGTTGCTGCCGCGCGATCACACCCACCATGAGCCGGTGACGCTGGAGTGGCTGTGCGCCAACAACCTGTTGATGATGCAGAATCAGGATCCGCTTGGTCGGGTGCTGCACCGCGCGCTGCGCGATAAAGGGCTCAATCCGGCGGTATCGCTGTCGATTAAAACCTATTCGGTGATTGCTGATATGGTGCTGGCGGGCGGCGGCGTCGGGATTGTCGATCTGTTTACCGCGTGCCGTTATGCCGACCAGCTCAAGTTGTTGCCGGTCGCGCAGCCGCTACCGTTTGAAGTGATGTTAATCAGTCGCCGCGATCAGCCGCAGTCGCAATCAACGCTGCAGCTGAAACAGGTGATTCGCAACAAGCTGTGGGAGATCGCGCGCCAGTGTGAATCGCAGTTTTTCACCCGCCCGGCATAACGCCAATTGCCGGTGCGCATATTCATAGGCACCCGGTCGCCATGCATGGCGACTTTACGGAGCTTATAGCGATTGTGAGTTAAGAAAACGCATTGCTGCTGCAGCGAGGGTGTTGAGGCGACATCCCAATCCGCTGAACGATTGAGGGATTCCAGGACGAGCCGCATGGATGCGGCGAGAGGTGGCGTTGAGCAGGAGCGAATCGACGCCGGTCCGTCAGGAATCGTGAATGAGTGAAGGTACCGCGAAGCGGCGGGTTGGGCTGGCGCAAGGCCTGGGAGTGCAGAGGGCGTGGCCAGACGCCCTCTGCTCGGTCGCCGCACGAAGGTGCTGCAACTGCCTCAGTACGAGGCGAACGAAAGTCGCACTGCGCTTAACTGACATGTATTACGCCATTCCTGGCGACCATTCAAACCCCATCGGTAATCGGCTTACGCACCAGCAGCAAATAGGCCAGCGCACCCAACACCGTCACACCGGCGCAAATCATCAACGCCAGGCTAAACGACTTGGTGGTATCCAGCACCCAACCGGTGATCACCGGGGCAAACGAGGCGAACACGAAGCTGGCGAAGTTCTGGATGCTACCGACCGAAGCGGTCATGCGTGCCGTGACGTTGGCGTGAATCAAACCCCAGCACGATGTACCGGCAAAGTGGATGCAGAACAGCGCCATACCAATCATGGTGACCGCGCTGGTGGTGTCGGTGGCACGCGTTACGAAAGCGGTAAACGCGGCGGACAGCAGCATGCCGGTGACGATTGAGATCTTACGCACCTTCACCGCATCATGGCCGCGACGCACCAGCGCATCGACCACATAACCGTTCAGCAGCATGCCCGCCGCGCCGAACAGGAATGGAATCGCAGCCAGTAAACCGGTGCTTTTCAGATCGAGGTGATAAGTGGATTGCAGATAGCCCGGCAGCCACGCGATATACAGCCACGCGGTGTAATTGATGCCGCTGAAGCCAATCATCATGCCCCACATGGTGCGCTGCTTAAACAGGCCGCGCCACTCGGCAAAACTCAGCGGCTCTTTGCGCGATGCCACGCTGCCCGCCTGCAGATAGTGAATCTCTTCGCCGCTCAGCGTGTTGTTATCGCGATCGCGGTACATCAGATACCAGCCGATGGCGAGAAACATGCCGAGCACGCCGATAGTGATAAACATGCCGCGCCAGCCCATCACCATCATCATCGCGGCCAGAATCGGTGGCGCAATCGACAAGCCAATCATCGAAGCGGCGTTAAACATGCCCATCGGCATGCCGCGATCTTTGATGTTGAACCAGTCGTTGATCACCTTGACGCCGCACGGGTTCATCGGCGCTTCGCCAATACCTAAGCCGATACGCACCAAAATAAACTGGGTGAAGTTATGCACCAAACCGGCGGCCGCCTGGAACAGCGACCAGAAGAACATACCAATCGCCAGCATGATGCGCGGCCCTTTGCGATCGAGCAGCGCACCGCACGGCAGCTGCGCTAAGCCGTACGCCAGCGAGAAGGCCGACAGCAGCACGCCAATTTCTGTCGCGGATAAACCCAGTTCTCCCCGAATGGTCATATTGGCCACCGACAGCGAACTGCGGTCGAGATAGTTGATCATGGCGGCGAACAGCAGCAGCAGCATAGCGGTAATCTGGATCTTTCTAATGCGCGGCGAGCGCACCACGTCACTGCGTGCCGGGATAAAATCTTGCCCGTCTGCAGCCGGTTGTGGCGCGTTTTCGCGGCCACGAGCCGAAGTATTTTCCATTGCGACCTCCCGGATCTGGGTACTTATCGTTATGCGTTTGTGTGGGATCCTGCGGCAGCAAAACGGTGCTGCCCCAACGGATAGACTTCGAGACTAGAAGCAATCAGATCGGGATGTTGCGGAGATGTTTCAGATTCGTGCGGGAGCTAATGCTTTGTGGTTTTTAATCGGTTTTTAATTGTACTGGCGGATCGAACGGATCATCGATGTCTTGGCGGTGCCGAGATGATTGTGTAGCGCACATAACGCTTCGACATCCTGACGGCTAATCAGCGCTGTCAGAATCGCCATATGTTCCTCCAGCGCCACGATATTTCTTTGCTTAAGATCGGTTTCATCCCATTGATAATGCGAGTGAAAAATCACGGAAATAATCTCCAGCGACTGATTAAAAAACGGATTGTTGGCGGCGGAGAGAATCAGCGTGTGCATCTCTTTATCCAGCGCGGCGAAGTGGCGGTAATTGCTGGCGATGGTGTCACGCATCGAACGATGGCGATCCAGCAGGTCGCGCGCCTGCATCCAGCGCTCATCCTGCGAGGGCAGGTTGAGAAAACGGGTCAACGCGTGGGTTTCCAGCATTTCACGCAGCTCAAACAGGTTCTCGGCATACTTCTGATCGAACTTCTTCATGCGCCATTGTCCGCGCTTAACCGGCTCCAGCAGGTCATAACGCATAAAGCGCAGCAGGAATTCACGTACCACAACCGGACTGACCTTCACCTGCTGGGCTAACTGCAGCTCGCTAAAAGTATCGCCCGGCATCAGTTGACGCTGATTAATCAGGTTGAAAAAGGCCTGCTCAAACTGCAGCGCCTGCTGATCGATCGGCGGCGTCAGGGCGTTAAAACCATCTTCTTCGCTGGGATCGCGCACGATAACGTAGGTTTCATCCACCTTTTCCAGCACGCCGCGCTCATGCAGGTGCTGCAAAGTGTGGCGCACCGTGGTGCGGCTGATGTTGAACATCTCGGCCAGCGCCGCCTGCGGTGGTAACGGCGAACGGATATGCCGTTTAGCAATGCCTTCCAGCATCTGGTTAATCACGTTCTGACGTAGATTCTGGCTGCGGCTCATACGCGTCTCCGGTTTTTTATCTATTAAAAACCATACAAAGCCCAAAAAAAGCGGTTGGCTTCACACTTCCCCCAACGCAAAACGCTGCCATCGGCGATTTTCGCCATAACTGCGACAACAGCACAGGAGAAGCCAATGACAACGATGAAAACGCTGGTGGTCGCCGAGCCGCGCCAGATGGTGTGGCAGCAGCGCGCGAAGCCGACGCCCGCCGCCCATGAAGTACTGATCAAACCGATCGCCGCCGGCATTTGTGGCACCGATATCCACGCCTGGGCCGGAAATCAGCCGTTTTTCAGCTATCCACGCGTGTTGGGGCATGAGCTGTGTGGCGAAGTGGTAGAACTCGGCAGCCAGGCCAGCGGCTTCAGGCTGGGCCAGCGCGTGGCGCTGATTCCCTACGTTGCCTGCCAGCAGTGCGATGCCTGTTTAAGTGGCAAAACCAACTGCTGCGAAAAGATCTCGGTGATTGGGGTGCATCAGGATGGCGGTTTCTGTGAATTCCTCAGCGTGCCGACCAGCAATTTGCTGGCGGTGGATGAGGTTGACCCCGAAGCCGCCGCGCTGATTGAACCCTTCGCCATCAGCGCGCATGCGGTGCGCCGTGCGGCCGTTACGGCGGATGAGCAGGTTTTGGTGGTGGGTGCAGGTCCGATTGGCCTTGGCGTGGCCGCGATTGCGGCGGCGGCGGGGGCGAATGTGGTGGTGGCCGACACCAGCGAGCAACGCCGTGCACACGTAGCGCAGAAGCTGGGTTTGGCGACGGTAAATCCATTAGACGCCGATTTTGAGGCGCAGTTGCGGGCGGAGTTTGGTGGGCGTTTGCCGGCCAAAGTGATCGATGCCACCGGCAGCCCAGCGGCGATGAACGGCGCGGTGAAACTGATTCGTCACGGCGGCACCATCGTGTTTGTCGGCCTGCACAAAGGCGATCTGGTGATCCCGGATATCGAGTTCCACAAAAAGGAAACCACGCTGCTGGGCAGCCGCAACGCCACGCTGGAAGATTTCGCGAAAGTAGGCGAACTGATGGCGAACGGGCAGCTTCGTGCCGACATGATGCTCAATCGCCATTATGATTTTTCTAAACTGGCAGAGCGCTTTGAAGCGGATGTGATTAACAACCGGGAACTGATTAAGGGCGTGATTCACTTCGAACGTTGATATTGGCACCAACCGTAGCGGCGCAATTTATTACGCAAAGAGGGGTTGGCACGGTGCCTTCACTGATGCGCGCGATAGATCGCGCCGCGACAACACTGTGCCTCCTTCACCATATTGTCTGCATTGCCAAGCCAGCGTATTATCTCCCGCCTAAGGTGATGGCGTGCCACCTTCCTCAACCGCCGTTCTGGTCACAGACGGCTGATGACGCCTGACAACACTCGTATCCCTGCGCGGGAGAAGGCGGTGTGTCAGGTGTTATTCTGTCCTGCCGCGGCCCTGCGCGTCATTCATATCAGGAGCTCCAAACTATGTTGAAGTCGTTACTGGCGGTGGTGCTGGGCGGTGCGGTGGGCTGTACGCTGCGTTGGTTGATCTCATTACGTTTTAACGCACTGTTTCCCAATTTGCCGCCCGGCACCTTGATGGTGAATCTGGTGGGCGGTTTTATCATCGGCGCGGCGCTGGCCTTTTTTGTGCGTAATCCGCATATCGATCCCTTTTGGAAACTGTTAATTGTCACTGGCTTGTGTGGCGGCTTAACCACCTTTTCCACTTTTTCTGCAGAAATTGTTGGGTTGCTACAATCAGGTAAATACCTTTGGGCGATGTCGAGCGTGATGGTGCATGTTATTGGTTCGCTGCTGATGACTTTCGCCGGTTTTGCCGCGGTCAATCTGCTGGGATAACCATCGCGCTTGAAATAACTCCTCAGAGGTAGATACTGATCGCCATTCTGTGCGCGTGACGCACAGAATTTGTCACCGATTATCCGGACGATTAAGGAGCTGTGTCATGCGTTGTAACCCTAAATTCCTTAACCTGGTGTTGTTAAACGGTGAACCTGAGGAGAAGCTGCGTGCCGCACGCGCCGCCGGTTTTGATCAGGTTGAGATCTGGCGCGACGATGTGCAAGCCAGTACGCCACAGTTAGCGAAGCAGTTGCAGCTTGGCTTCACCAATGTGCAGGTGCTGCGCGATTTCACCGGTGCGCCGGATCGCGACCGCCAGCAAAAACGCGAAGAGCTGCGTCAGTTCATTCAGATTGCCCAAACCATCGGCTGCGACACCATCCAGGCACCGGCCAGCACGCGTGACGATTGTGTGGCGGCGCGTATTGATGAAGATTTACGTTGGATGGCATCGGAAGCCGCGCGCTACAACATGCGCATCATGTATGAGCCGATGGCGTGGTGCAGCGTAGATAACACACTGCCGCTGGCGTGGGAACGGCTGCAACGGCTGGACCAGCCGAATATCGGTTTGGTGGTTGATCTGTTCCACATCTGCGCGTTAGGCGGCGATGCGTCGCAGCTGGATGGCATTCCCGCCGACCGTATCTACGAAGTGCAGCTGTGCGATATGGCCGACATGCCACCGCAGGATAAGCAGCCGCTCAGCGAGTACGCGCGTCACCAGCGCCTGTTGCCGGGCGATGGCATCATCGAAGTGGAACGCTTTGTCGATAAGCTGAAAAGTGCCGGTTACAGCGGGCCGGTCGGCATTGAAGTGTTCAACGATAAGTTGAAGGCGCAGCCAGCAGACGTGGCTGCGCAAAAAGCGTGGCAGGCGTTAAATCGTTACTGGCCTTAATCCTGCAAACATTGCGCAATAAAACCGGCGGCATCCATCGCACCCTGCGATGAAATGGTGTGGCCGGTTGCCGCTTCATAACGCGCTTCCACCGTCACGCCAGCCTGCTGTAAACGTTGCTCCGCCGATACGCTTTCGCTAAACGGAATCACCTCATCGGATTTGCCGTGAATCAGCAGCGCAGGCGTATACGGCTGCGGCGTTAATGCGCCATCAAATGCCAGACGGCCGGAAAAGGCCACCACGCCAGCCAGCGGATAGCGGCCCGACGCCAGCGCATCTAACGCCATGATCGAACCCTGCGAAAAGCCCACCAGAATCACTTTGTCCCACGCATCCGCCATGCCGTGCTGCGCCATCAGCTGCTGCAGCGTGTCATCAAAGGCCGCGCGTGCATCACGCACGCGCGCCGGGCGGTTTTCGGGCGTGATGCCGGTCAGGCTAAACCACTGATATCCCATCGCATGTTCGAAAGGATAGGGCGCATTCGGCGAGGCAAACGCCACATCTGGCAGCAGGCGCGCCCAATGTTCGCCGAGCACCGCGAGATCATCGCCGTTGCTGCCGACGCCATGTAAAAAAATCACTAACGCTTTTGCCATCGCACTGCTCCTTATAAACCGTAGGCCGCCATATCCGGGCCAACCGGCACAATGCCGTTGGGATTCAGCGCTTTAATTGAATAATAGCCCTGCTTGATATGATCGATATTCACCGTCTCACGCACGCCAGAGACCGACAGCATACTCTTGAGATAACGATCGAGTAGCGGATAGTCGCGCAGGCGGCGCAGGTTGCATTTAAACAGGCCGTGATAGGCGGCGTCAAAGCGCACCAGCGTGACGAACAGGCGAATATCCGCTTCGGTTAAGCGCTCGCCGAGCAGGAAAGTACGGCCATCCTGCAAACGCAGCTCCAGCTCATCCAGTTGGCTGAACACATCGTTAAATGCCTGCTGATAACTCACCTGCGTGGTAGCAAAACCAGTGCGATAGACGCCGTTATTCAGGCGCGGATAGATCGATTCGTTCAGCGCGTCGATCTCCGCGCGCAGATCCTCGGGATAAAGATCGATGCGATCGTCCGCCAGCGCGCCAAAGCCGCTGTTCAGCATGCGCAGGATATCGGCTGACTCATTATTGACGATGGTTTGCGTCTTTTTGTCCCACAGCACCGGCACGGTGGCGCGGCCGGTGAAATCGGCATCGGCACGGGTGTAGAGTTCGTGAAGGTATTCGGCTTTATTCAGCCAGTCGCGATCTGCGCCAGGATAATCACCGAAGCGCCAGCCTTGCGCGCCAAGCTGCGGCTCAACCACCGACACGCTGATGACCTTATCCAGCCCTTTCAGACTGCGCGCCAGCAGCGTGCGCGAGGCCCACGGACAAATCAGCGCTACATAGAGGTGATAACGATCCGGCTCGGCAGCGAATGCGCTGGAACCATCTGCGCTAATCCAGTGACGAAAACGGGAGGTCTGGCGCACAAATCCGCCTTGTTGATCGGTGGCTTGCACCGGATGCCACTCTGCACTCCACTTACCGTTTACCAGCATCGTCTTCTCTCCTCAGTGTTGATGAAGTGAGCATACAGCGCTGCTGGTTAGGCGATAATCCGGGCAAAATGGCTTTCATTGCTTCCAAAATGGAAGGAATTAGCCGGGCGGATGGTGCTGGAAATGGGCGGCGAGGAAATCGATCAACAGCCGGGTTTTCTGCGCCAGATGACGCGCCGGCGGATAGAGCGCGAACAGGCCCATGGGCGGCGTGGCGAATTCCTCTAATAGCGAGACGATTTCACCGCGCTGCAGTGCGGGTGCGGCAATAAAACCTGGTAGCCGCGCAATGCCCAATCCGGCGATCGCCGCCTGCAAACAGGCTTCGGTATTGGAGAAACAGAGACGACCGCGAATCGGCATGCTGACGCTGTCGCCGCACGGCGTCACGAACGGCCAATGCCAGGGATCGCGGAAGTTGGTATCGCTGATGCACTGATGAGCCGCCAAATCGCGCCAGTGCTGCGGCGTGCCGTGTTGCAGCAGATAACCGGAAGACGCGGCCACGCGGATCGGCACATCGCCAAGGCGGCGCGCGATTAGGCTGCTGTCATCAAGCTTGCCGATGCGAATCGCCATATCAAAGCCTTCATGGACAATGTTAACTGCACGATCGGAGAAGTTCACGTCGAGTTCGATCTGCGGATAATGACGCGCGAACTCCACCAGCACGCTGGCCAACACCGCAGTACCAAAGGTGCCGGGCGCGCTGATCTTCAGGCGGCCGCTCGGCGTAGTGGCGCTGTCGCGCACCGTAGCATCCAGCGTATCAAAGGCTTCGAGTAGCGTTTTTACCCGTTCGTAATAGGCGCGACCGATTTCGGTGGGCGAGAGCGCGCGCGTGCTGCGTTTAAACAGCTGCACCCCGAGCTCCTGCTCCAGCCGGGAGACCAGCTTCGACGCCTGGCCGCTGCTGGTGCCGAGGCGTTCAGCCGCACCGGCGAAGCTGCCCACTTCCAGCACGGCGACAAACATGCGGTCACAATCGAGGCGATCCATGAACATTCCAGCTGACGAGAAAATCGTAGGGTGCGGCCTGCGGGCCGCCCGTGTCAAATTCTGCACTGTGCATTTGGGGTGCAGTTCATGACTGGCAACCCTACAAAATCGCGCCGGTCCGCTGTGGATAACCGCCGCACCGGGCTAGACGGTCGGGGAAGGGAAATCGAAGCAGAACGCAGTCAGACTGGTGCAGGAGTAACGAACGATGACAAAGCTGGAAAAACAGTTGCTGAGCGCATTAAAGCAGCTACAGCAGGACTATTCGCTGCGGATGAGGGAGTGGGACGCCGCCTTAGGGGAATTGCAAACGATGTTTGGCACTACGCAACGGATGTTATGTTCAATTCACCCGCGAGGCTGTCTGATCTAAAGACCATTTTTCAATAAAGTAATTCAGGTGTGAAACTAATGGGGTATGATTAACCCCCATTAACCCTATAAATCAAATGGAATTGGAATGGAGATAGTTGGCGATAACACCTGTGTAACCAGCGTGGTACCCAAATCTAAAACCGTACTGTGCCGGGGTAAACCCCGGAAATACTGGATGGAGTTGCAGTTTGTTGATGAAAACAACGTGCCGGTTTCCGGACTGAACGTCAGTCTTGAATATCATCCTCTGGCTACGGCTGCGGAGGTGGCTGCGTCAAAACGGTTTGGCAAAGACGGCTACGATCCGACGCCTCCGCCAAATCCGCCGGTCGGCGTCACCGACAGCCAGGGCCTGGTGCGGTTTGATAACCTGTACTGGATCGGCGTTAACGTAAAAGCTGACGGGCAGCAGCTGGCTGACGAGATGGAGCAGCGCCCCTTGGGCGTCAGGCGCAACCCGAACAGCCAGCCGGAAAGTAAAAACCGTTCCAGGCCGGCCACCCGGGATCTTACATGGCAGTCAGACGTGCAGAAAAAGGCGGATGCGGCCGGCCAGCGGCACCACTACGTGACAATCGGACAGCTCTGCGACCGGCTTCCAGTGATTGATAACTGGAAAGAGAATGAGCCACCCCGGTTTCATTTCCCCAGCGGCGATGTGATGAAAGGGACGCCGATTGCGCGGGAAGGGCTGGATCAGCGACATGTCATCGAAGTCTGTCCATTCCGGGCGTGGTCGCTGGTGCTGCACGACACGAAAGATTACTCGCTGGCAAACGGCTATAACCTTGGGGTGATGGCCGATATGGCCTACGCAAAGGGCGGTGATACGGTCATAAAACAGTTCTTTTTTGAACAGTGTCTGGATCTGTCCCGCACGCCCGAATACATCGACTTTCCGTCGTTTTCTCAGGCTCTGGTCGTTGACGTGCCGTTCAGTCAGCGTTATACCGCTGCCGAGTTTCTTGATTCAGCAGGCAAAAGTGGTGGTGACAACGATCGTCCGTTGCTCGACAGTACGCAGCTTTTTTACATCGAAAATGCAGAGCAGGTGGTGGTGTCGTGGCGGGGAACGCAGGAGCTCCCCGACTGGCTGACGGATGCCTCTTTTTCGCCACAGCCCTGTCCCGCTGAACTGGCAAAAGCCGGGCGTATTCACGGCGGTTTTTTAGATGCCTACCATCTGGCTAAACGGCGTTTTGATGCACAGTTTTCAGCGATAAGAGCGTCACTTGCTAAAGATGGGAAGAAAAAATTGTTTATCTGCGGGCACAGTCTTGGGGGCGCTCTGGGGCTGACTTATGCTGCAGAGATGAAGGCTATTGAGCCGATCCTTTACACCTACGGTATGCCGCGCACCTTCACTGCGGACGCGGTGGGACGCCTGTATCAGGTGACCCATTACCGGCACGTTAACGACAGCGACACCATCACCAGCGTGCCGTTTGATGCCAATCTGGACAACTGGCTGTACGGCAAGTTTGGGCCTCTCGGCGCCACGTTAGGTTTTTTCTGGGCTCTGACCACCGAACTGCCGGCGCAGATGGGAGGGCTGTATATCGGGGAACACTACTGGCACCACGGCAAGCCGGTGGTGTTCTTCCGCACTACCCAGACCGGTTCATTCGAAGAATGCAGGGTGATGATGAATCCGAATACGTGCAGACGGCTGAAATACAGCCAGCAGTACAAGGTGAAGCTGTTCCTCGTTCCGTCAATGGCAGAGACAGAAAGCGAGGAGGCGAAAGAGGCGCAGGAGGCGTTTATCAGCGAGTTTCCGATGGCCGATATTCAGAAGATTTTCCCACGCAATACCAACCCCGCTTTTGACCACGCGAGCAACCCCGCCCGGCACTCGATGGTGAAAGAGTACCTGCCGTTTCTGAATAACCAACTGCTCGAGATAGCTGATCCGGAGCGGAAGCTGGGCCGTAAAACGTACAGGGCCGACTTCAGGCAGCAGATGGACACATTCGGTGACAGCTCTCCCCCGGAGGAGCTGAAGCGAAACCGGATGTTCCTGGCTCTGCAGGATATGGTGGGGAATTCGCTGATTATTACCCGAAAGTATCCTGGCGGAGAAAATGCTCTCATTCGTTTCAAATCGGTTGCGGAGGAAGAAGTTGAACTGTCTAACTAAAACGCTCGCGGCGCTTTTTCCGGCAATTGCACTGTTGCCGCTGAGCGGCTGCGCCAGTCGTCTGGACTATACGCTGAACCCTCCTGTGAGTAACGATTGGGTGACTGTGACCGTAAAATTACCGCAGGAAACGGAGGCGCTGCCGCTGGATGTTTTGTACCGCTCAGAGACGTGTCGGAAAGAGGTCTATGACAATACCTCCGAGTCGCATATGGCTACCGTCAGGGGGGTTAACCCACAACTTGTCTCTCTCAGTCAGACGGACAGCAGTGGCTACCGGGAAGCGAAGATAGCCCTGAATGGCGGAGGCAAATGTGGCTGGAAGCTGAGCGGCATACGATTAGGGATACAGCTATCAAAAACATCTGCTTTAGCAAATGGAAAGAACATCATATCGACAAGTTATGTCTTTGATTTCGATGATGAAGGATACCGTAATGCATTTGGGTACGGTAACCCCAAAAACGTGGTGGGAAACTTACGGTTTGAGACTGATTTTTTCCCTTTGATTCAGTCTCATAGGGATGGTGAGATGGTAATTACACTGTTCGGGGGAGATATTCGTGATGAAAAATGGAAAAGGTATTATCGCGTTTCCAGCATTAGTAAAATAGTGATCGAGCCGAGTATTCATATGTCGAAGGTCGTGAGAGTCGTTCCTCCAAACTCGCTTCCCGGCGATCTTATTGCAACTTATCCTGATGGTAGTACAGGGATACTTCCGTACATCTATCCAGATTATGAAAAATTGTTGTCGATGAAATGAATAGCTAGTTAGGCTTTTTCTGGACTCTGCCCACCGAACTGCCGGCGCAGATGGGAGGGCTGTATATCGGGGAACACTACTGGCACCACGGTAAGCCGGTGGTGTTCTTCCGCACTACCCAGACCGGTTCATTCGAAGAATACAGGGTGATGATGAATTCAAATACGTGCAGACGGCTGAAATACAGCCAGCAGTACAAGGTGAAGCTGTTCCTCGTTCCGTCAATGGCAGAGACAGAAAGCGAGGAGGCGAAAGAGGCGCAGGAGGCGTTTATCAGCGAGTTTCCGATGGCCGATATTCAGAAGATTTTCCCACGCAATACCAACCCAGCTTTTGACCACGCGAGCAACCCCGTCCGGCACTCGATGGTGAAAGAGTACCTGCCGTTTCTGAATAACCAGCTGCTCGAGATAGCTGACCCGGTGCGGAAGCTGAGCCGTAAAACGTACAGGGCCGACTTCAGGCAGCAGATGGACTCATTCGGTGACAGCTCTCCCCCGGAGGAGCCGAAGCGAAATCGGATGTTCCTGGCCCTGCAGGATATGGTAGGGAATTCGCTGATTATTACCCGAAAGTATCCTGGCGGAGAAAATGCTCTCATTCGTTTCAAATCGGTTGCGGAGGAAGAAGTTGAACTGTCTAACTAAAACGCTCGTGGCGCTTTTTCCGGCAATTGCACTGTTGCCGCTGAGCGGCTGCGCCAGTCGCCCGGATTTTACCATTAATCCGCCCGCCAGCACGGAGTGGGTCACTGTGGCTGTGAAATTGCCTCCTGAGACGGAAGTGATCCCAATGGACGTCTTGTACCGATCAGAGACGTGTCGGAAAGAGGTCTATGACAACACCACTGAGTCGCATGTGACTGCGGTCAGGGGGCTGAATCCTAAACTGGTGACGTTGCAACCTCAGGGGAATGGTGATATCCGGCAGGCGCGGGTCGCCGTTGACGGGGGCGGTCGATGTGAATGGAAGCTCAGTGCTATAAGGGTTGATATACAGCTGAAAGGAGATGATCCGTTAGCCTCGGGGAAACATATTCTTCCAACAAGCTATGTTTTTGGTTTTGATGATCAGGCTTATGGAAGCGGTGAAGGTTCCGGCAGAAAGCGGGAAGTTCATGGCGATTTAACGTTAAAAAACGAGCTATTTCCCATGACCGTCTTTAATCGCGTATTTAATGAGAACACTATAGCGCTGTTTGGCGGAGATACTAACTATGAAAAATGGAGCCGCCACTACAGGCTTTTTGATTCAAAACATATACTTATCGAGCCAGTATTATATTCAAAAAAAATAGTTAGTCTTGAAACCCCTAAGAGCCGGAAGGATAGCCCAGGGATGACCGTATTGTATCCAGATGGGTCAACTGAAAAGGTCGATGACATTTATCCGAACTACGACAAACTGCTTCGGATGAAATAGTTACTTGTTTATCGTTCTGAAAAGGATCTTCTAGAGATCCTTTTTTTCTGCGCGTAATCTCTTGCTCTGTAAACGAAAAAACCACCCGGCAAGGTGGTTTTTCCGAAGGATCAGAGACCGGCAAGTTTCTGAACTGTGGTAACTGGGTGTACGAAACCGCAATTACCAAAACTGGAGTGAACCCGTTCCCCTACACATTCAGTGCGCTGCACCTTTTCCCACGCGGGAAAACCTGTTGAACTAGGCGCCTGCTTTCATCTGGCCGGGAGCCGTGAATGTCTTTGCTACATCTGTCGTCGCTGGCGGAGATCTCCGCCGTCGAATGGGATGCGCTGTTACCTGACGATCAACCGTTTTTACGCCACGCATTTCTCTTGTCACTTGAAGAGAGCGGCAGCGTGCGGCCCGAAAACGGCTGGCAGACGGATCACCTGCTGTGGCGCGAAAACGGCACGCTGCGTGCGGCGCTGCCGGGCTATCGCAAACGCCATTCGCGCGGTGAATATGTGTTTGACCATGCGTGGGCGGATGCCTGTCAGCGCGCCGGTATTCCTTACTATCCGAAATGGCTGGGCGCGATTCCGTTCAGTCCGGTGACTGGCGCACGCCTGCTGGGCGATGAAGAAGCGGTGCTGAAACTGCTCAGCGTGCTGCCGGATAACCTCTATCAACACGGTCTGAGCGGCGCGCACATCAACTTCACCACGCCGTTCGCCAACCACATCATGCAGCAGCAGCCAGACTGGCTGGAGCGCCTCGGCTTGCAGTATCACTGGCATAACAAAGGCTACCGCGATTTTCAGGATTTCCTCGACACGCTGATGTCGCGCAAGCGCAAACAGCTGCGCAAAGAGCGTGAGCAGGTGATGAGCAGCGGCTTTGAATTCAGCTGGTATCGCGGCGATGAGCTGCGCGAAGATCAGTGGGATTTTGTTTACACCTGTTATGCCAACACTTACGCGGTGCGCGGCCAGCGGCCCTATCTGACCCGCCACTTCTTTAGCCTGCTGGCGGAGCGCATGCCGCATTCGATTCGCGTGGTGATTTCCTCGCTACAAGGGCAACCGGCAGCGATGGCGTTCTGCTTAATGGACGGCAGCACGCTGTACGGCCGCTATTGGGGCTGTCTGGCGGAGTTTGATCGGCTGCATTTTGAAACCTGCTTCTATCAGGGCATGGATTTCGCCATCGCGGAAGGTGTGCAGCGTTTTGATGCGGGCGCGCAGGGCGAGCATAAGCTGGTGCGCGGCTTTGAGCCGCACATTACCCACTCGTGGCACTATCTGTGTCATCCCGGCTTGCGCGATGCGGTGGCGGATTTTCTGCTGCAGGAACGGGAAGGCGTGCGCGGCTGGGCGATTGAAGCGCGCGACGCCTTACCGTATCGGCGTGGAGATTAATCCGCGCCGACAAAACCGCCGGTCTGATGCTGCCACAGGCGCGCGTAAAGTCCGCCGTGCGCCAGCAGTTCGCGGTGGTTGCCCATCTCGACAATCTCACCCTGCTCCAGCACCACCAGACGATCCATTTTGGCAATAGTGGAAAGACGGTGGGCGATAGCAATCACCGTTTTACCCTGCATCAGCGTTTCCAGGCTCTCCTGAATCGCCGCTTCCACCTCGGAATCCAGCGCCGAGGTGGCTTCGTCCATGATCAGAATCGGCGCATCTTTCAGCAGCACGCGCGCGATGGCGATACGCTGACGTTGACCGCCCGACAGCTTGACGCCGCGCTCGCCCACGTGCGCATCCAGCCCGGTGCGGCCTTGCGGATCAGAAAGCAGCGGAATGAACTCGTCGGCGCGCGCGCGGATAATCGCCGCCTGCAACTCCTCTTCCGTCGCATCCGGACGACCATACAGCAGGTTTTCGCGAATTGAGCGATGCAGCAGCGACGTGTCCTGCGTGATCATGCCGATTTGTCCGCGCAGGCTTTCCTGCGTCACTTCAGCGATGTTCTGATCGTCAATCACAATACGGCCGCTGTTGATGTCATACAGCCGCAGCAGCAGATTCACCAGGGTGGATTTACCGGCCCCGGACGGGCCAATCAAACCGATCTTCTCGCCCGGCTTGATGTTGAGGTTGAGGCGATTGATCACCTGACGACTGCCGCCATAATCAAAGCGCACATCCTCAAAACGAATCTGGCCGCGCGTCACCTGCATGTTTTTCGCATTCGGTTCATCCTGCACGCTCAGCGGCTGCGCGATAGTATTTAGGCCGTCCTGCACCATGCCGATGTTTTCGAAGATGCCGTTCACCACCCACATGATCCAGCCGGACATGTTCACCAGACGGATCACCAAACCGGTCGCCAGCGCAATCGCGCCAACGCTGATCAGCGACTGGCTCCACAACCACAGCGCCAGGCCGGAGGTGCTGACAATCAGCAAGCCATTCAGCGTCGAGAGCGTGATATCCATGGTGGTGACCATGCGGCTGGCGTGCTGGGTTTTGTCGGTTTGCTCCTGAATGGCTTCGCGCGCGTAACGCTTCTCCAGATCGTTATGCGAGAACAGTTTGATGGTGGCGATGTTGGTGTAGCCGTCGACAATGGTGCCCATCAATTTCGAGCGCGCTTCCGATGACACCACCGAACGCTGTTTAACGCGCGGCACAAAGAAGCTCAGCGACACGCTGTAAGCCACAATCCAGATCACCAGCGGAATCATCAAGCGCCAGTCGGCTTCGGCGAACAGCACCAGCGAGGTCACCGCGTAAATCACCACATGCCAGATGGCGTCCACCAGCTGTACCGCCGAATCACGCAGCGAGTTACCGGTTTGCATGATGCGCTGGGCAATGCGCCCGGCAAAATCGTTCTGGAAGAAATTCAGGCTTTGACGCAGCACGTAGTTGTGATGCTGCCAGCGGATCATGCTGGTCATGCTCGGGTTAATACTTTGATGCACCAGCATATCGTGCGCAGCAATCACCACCGGCCGCAGAATCAGCGCGACAAAACCCATCCACAGTAATATTTGCCAGTTATCGCTGAACAGCGAGGCGGGCGTCGAGTGATTAACCAGGTCAATGATGCGGCTGAGATAGCTGAACAGCGCCACTTCGATCAGTGCTTGTGCCAGCCCGACAATCAGCAGCGCGACAAAGCTCGGCCACACCTGACGCAGATAGTAGAAGTAGAACGGCCAGACGCTGGCGGGTGGGGAATCGGTTGGCGCATCCTGGAAAATATTGATAAAACGTTCAAAACGGCGATACAACATAGAATCACTCTTCCCGAAATGGTGAGAGTTAACAGCTTAGTGCAAGTGAAAAGGGATTACCGATATGGATTTACACATTCGCGGTCGTGAGCCGGGCGATGCCGCCGCCTACCAACGCCTATACAGCCATCCTGACGTTTATCGCTGGACCACGCAGTTGCCGTGTCCGAGCATAGCGACCTGGCAGAAAAAATTCGAAAAGATGGATGAGCTGGGATACATCGGCTTTGTTGCGGAGATTGAGGGTGCGATGGTCGGTGAGCTCACGCTGTTTGTCGAACAGCGTCCGCGTACGCGTCACAGCATTAGTTTTGGTATCAGCGTCGATCCGGCGTTTGGCGGGCGCGGCATTGGTGAAAAGCTGATTCGCCACGCCATCGATTACGCCTACAACTGGCTCGGCATCATGCGCATTGAGCTGGAAGTGTTTCACGATAACGAACGCGCGCTGCGCCTGTATCAAAAGCTGGGCTTCGAGCGCGAGGGCGTGAAGCGCAAAGCCTGCCTGCGCGACGGCGAATATCACGATATCGTGCAGATGGCTAAACTAAAAAACTGATGGGTTTTGCGCAATAAATTGCGCCGCTACGGAATTGTGCACGCATTCGTAGCGGTGCGATTCATCGCTCGCGTTTGACCTTTTACTGACTCTTCTCAACGTACTTCTGCATATTCTCTTTGGTCACCAGCTCGAACGGGATCCACACGTGTGAATCCACTTTCTCGCCTTTGATCAGCTTCTGCGCCACATCCACCGACGTTTTGCCCTGGCCGACCGCATCCTGGAAAACCGTGACCTGAATTTTGTCCTGCGACAGCGCTTTCAGGCCGTCTGGCGTAGCATCGATACCGCCAATCAGCACCTTTTTATTGCTTTTAGCCAGCGCCATGGCCGCGCCTATCGCCATCTCATCGTTATTAGCCGCAACGATATCAATTGCTTCATCGTTGCCCAGCCAGCTATTCATCAAATCCATGCCTTCATTGCGCGCGTAGTTGGCGGGCTGTTTCTGTACCACTTTCATGCCGGGATATTTCGCCACCACTTGCTCAACGTCTTTGGTGCGTTGCAGCGCACCGGCGTCGGTCAGGTTACCGATCATGATCGCCACATTGCCTTTGTAGTTAGCCATTTTCGCCAGCGCTTCCATCTGCAAGGTGCCGGATTCACGCTCGTCGGAGCCGACAAACACCACGCCGGCCGGCAGCGATTTATCGCCCGGCGTGCGGTTGACGTACACCAGCGGAATTTTTGCCTGCTGCGCCAGCCTGGTGAGCTGCGGCGTGCTGGCGGAATCGACCGGATCGACGATGATCGCATCCACGCCCGCACCGATAAAACTCTGCACCTGATCGGTCTGACGTCCGACATCGCCGCGTGCATCTTCAAACTGGATATCGAGTCCACGCGCTTTGGCTTCTTTATCAATCGACTGACGAATAATGGTGAGGAAGTTTTGATCGAAGTAGGCCATCGACACGCCAATTTTTTCCGCCAGCGCCGATAGTGACGTCGATAGCAGGCCGAGCAACATCATCGCCTTGAGGATTTTCATCGCAGACTCCAGAGTAAGCTTGTTATTAGAATGAATGTTTCATCGATATTAAAAATGGCTCAATGAAATCATTTTCAGCCTACGAGCCCGCCACCCGGCTGACAATCAGCAAGGTTGGATTTTGCAGCTAAGCGCACACTTTGCTCTCGGGTGCGTCTTACTTTGCGCGCTCATAGTTGCACTGCGAAGGATTTTCTTAGAGTTGGCGCACATTGCGGTGCAACAGCCTGCTGATTTTTGAGGTTCTGTGCAGCACCGCACCTCACCTTGTGCCAGCGGCTAAATCTGGCGCTATTTTGCGCCGTCGATTCCGCCATTCGCACAATGACCGTGGGTGAAACTGCTTTCTATAGTTGCTCAACAGGGAAATAAAGCGGTATTCCGGCATGTTTCATTTGAGGAATTCAGCCCATGCAAAAAGCCAATCATCGTCCACAGAACAGCCACGTACGTATTGGGATCCTTTGCCTGATCCTGTTTCTTTCCGTAGTGGCGTATGCCGACCGCTCGATCCTGTCGATCTCAGGATCGGCGATCAAAGATGAGTTTGGACTTTCGGCGATCCAGCTTGGCCTGATCCTCTCGGCATTTAGCTGGGCCTATGTGATCGGCCAGATCCCCGGCGGCCTGTTTCTCGATCGTTTCGGCACTAAAAAAGTGTATGGCGTGACGCTGGCGCTGTGGTCGATCTCCACGCTGCTGATGGGTTTTGTTGGCGAGTTCTCCAGCGGCATGACCATGGCGCTCACGCTGATGTTTGCGCTGCGTTTCGCGCTGGGCCTGATTGAAGCACCGAGTTTTCCCGCCAATGCGCGCGCGGTGATCATGTGGTTCCCCAGCGCCGAACGCGGCCGCGCCTCTTCACTCTTCGCCTCGGCGCAATATTTTGCCGTCGCCATCTTTTCGCCGCTTTCCGGCTGGCTGGTGTCGCGCTTCGGCTGGGAATGGCCGTTCTTTGTGCTGGGCGGCATTGGCGTGCTGGCGGTGTTTGTCTGGATGGGCTTTATGCGCAGCCCGCGCCATCACCCGCAGGTCTCGGAAAATGAATTGCGCTACATCGAGCAGGGCGGTGCGCTGGTAGATATTGATTCGGCGCAAACACTAAAAGCGCGTCCGCCGTTGAGCAAAGCGATGTTCAGGAAGCTGCTCAGCAACCGCATGCTGTGGTGCGCCTATATCGGCCAATACTGCATCATCGCGTTGAGCTACTTCTTCATTACCTGGTTCCCAATCTATCTGGTGCAGGCGCGCGGCATGAACATTCTTGACGCCGGCTTTGCCACCATCGCACCGGCGGTATTTGGTTTCCTCGGCGGCATCAGCGGCGGCTATATCTCCGACAAACTGCTGGCAAGCGGCTGGAGTTTATCCTGGGCGCGTAAAACGCCGTATATCGTCGGCATGCTGATGGCGGCATCGCTGGTCCTGGCGGCGGTGATCCCCAGCAACGTCGGCATTATCGCCATGATGTCGTTCGCCTTCTTTGGTAAAGGCGTGGCGGCGGGCGCCGGAACCTGGACGATTGTCAGCGATACCGCACCGAAAGAAGCGGTTGGCCTGGCGGGCGCGATTTTTAACGGCATCGGCAATATGGCGGGTTTTATCACGCCGCTGCTGTTTGGCATCATCGTCGGCTTGACCGGCAGCTACAGCATCGGGCTGGTATTTGTCGGCGCGCATTGCGTGGTCGCCGCACTGCTGTTCCTGCTGGTGATGGGACCGATTGAACGTGTTGGTGAGGAGCAAAATTCCGCAGCCTCTTATGAAAAGCAGGAGAAGGAGCAAGGCATTAAAGCGGTTTAATACTTGGATCATATTTTTTTGGAATCCCGATCTGAAATTCGTTATGATGTTAAATATTGCACTTGAGCACAGTGCGTGAGTGCAATAAATTGCCTGCCATGTTTACATTAGGTGTGGCGGCAGATGAAGGGTTCAATTCACAGTTTCAGGGATGATTGGCTGCGATTATTTTTTGTTTATGCAACGCCGCATAAGCATATCCCGGCCATGATTGAGTCCGCATTGGCGCGCAAGCTCGACATCATCCATGCCGCAACATCGCATCATGATTTGCGTTCACCACCGGGTAATCGCTTTGAGGCCTTAAGACCTCCGCTATTGGGATATTATTCAATACGGATAAATGAGCAGTATCGACTAATTTTTCAATGGGTTAATGGCACGGCAAGAGATTTCTATCTCGATCCACACACTTATCGTAAACACCGCTACCAGCCACTTGTGGCCAACTGCTAACCGTTAAAGAGAAGCAACAATGAAACAGGCGATGCGTAAACCGACCAGCGTTGGCGATGTTCTGCAGTACGAGTTCCTCGAGCCGCTTAACCTCAAAGTGAATGACCTGGCAGAGATGTTGAACGTGCACCGCAATACAGTCAGTGCATTGGTGAATAACAACCGTAAACTGACCACCGAAATGGCCTATAGGCTGGCAGCTGTTTTCGATACTTCAGTCGATTTCTGGCTGAATCTGCAGCGCCATTTGGATCTATGGGAAGTGGAAAACGATGCCAGAACACAGGAAGAGTTGAGCAGGGTAACGCCGTTAAGTGCCTTTCTGGCGCAGCGTTCAGCGGTTGTAGCCTAAAATCATGGTCGCCATAAATGGCGATCCAACGTCGTAAAATTCGCATTTATACGTACCTCGCGCGCAAACCTCACCGATCGCACAAATCCACTCTGAAGATTTTTTGCTCAGCTGCCGATACCTCCTTACCACCCACTGATATTAAGGAGCGATATCGTGATAAAGCTGATTAATGTTGACGAACTGCGGCAGGGAATGTTTATCCACAAACTGGAGGTTTGGTGGGTCAAAGATAAGCGCATTCGCAACCAAATGCTGATCACTGATAAACGGCAGATCGCGATGATCCGCAATGAGGGGATCCTGCAGTTATGGATCGATCTCGACAAATCGGTACAGGCACCCGTCACGCCTGCGCCGAAAAAAGAGATTCCTCAAACTTCGTTTTTCCAGGAGATGGATCAGGCGCAAAGCATCTTCAATCAGGGGAAACCGCAGGTGCTGGCGATGTTTAACGAGGCGCGCATGGGACAAGGCCTCGACCTCGATTACACCCTTGATCTGGTTGATCAAATTGCCGGTTCGATCACCCGCGAACCCACGGCGCTGCTGAGCGTGGCGCGCCTGAAGAATCACGACGATTACACCTATCTGCACTCAATGGCGGTGTGCGGTTTGATGATCTCGCTCGGCAAAAAAATGGGCCTCGATGAGCATCAGCTGCGGCGCGTTGGTATGGGCGGTTTGCTGCATGATGTGGGTAAAGCCGCGGTGCCGCTGGAGATTCTCAACAAACCCGGCAAGCTCAGCGATGAAGAGTTCACCGTGATGCGTCAGCATCCGATCGTGGGCGCGCAGATGCTAATGGAAGCCAATGCCGGTGAAGATCTGCTGGATATCGCGCTGCATCACCATGAAAAATATGACGGCAACGGTTATCCGCACGGACTGAAAGGCGACGAAATCTCACTGTATGCGCGCATGGCATCGGTATGCGACGTCTATGATGCCGTCACCTCGAATCGCCCTTATCGCCAAGGCTGGACGCCTGCCGAAGCGATGCACAACATGTTGAGCTGGCGTGGCCATTTCGATAACACGCTGCTGCACGCCTTCGTACGCACCATCGGCATTTATCCGGTGGGATCGCTGGTGCGACTGGCTTCCGGGCGCGTGGCGCTGGTGGTACAGGCGGGCGAAAAATCGCTGCTCAAGCCCAAAGTACATGTGTTCTGGTCGCTGCACGCGCAGCGCGAAGTGAAACCGGAAGCGCTCGATCTCGGCGACAGCTTCTGCACCGACAGCATCACCGGCGCGGAAGACAGCGGCTTATGGCAGAACATCGATCTGAACCGCATCTGGGCGTTAGAAAGCGCTTAATTCTTCACCATTTTTATACTTTATTTACGCCCGCTTCCCGCCTTTTTACCTCTTCTTTATGCCGCGCCGCGCATGCTTGCAGCACTACCTAAATCCTCTGGAGGTTGCTGTGAGCGTGGGCGTGATAGCCGGCATCGTGCTGGTGTTTGTTCTTCTGGGCTACCTGATTTATGCCCTGCTTAATGCGGAGGCATTCTGATGGCGGCGAATGCATTCATGCTGATTGCGGTGTTTCTGCTGGTACTGATGGTGCTGGCACAACCGCTGGGACGTTATCTCGCCCTGTTTGTCGCTGACAAGCCGCTGCTGCCGCGCACCGAAGGCGCGCTGTGGCGACTGGCCGGTGCCGACGGCGATGCCATGCGCTGGCCGCACTATCTGCTGGCGATTCTGCTGTTTAACGCGCTGGGTTTTGCCTTGCTGCTGCTGATGTTGATGACGCAGGCCGCGCTGCCGCTGAACCCGCAGCATCTGCCTAATCTCAGTTGGGATCTGGCGCTCAATACCGCCATCAGCTTCGTTACCAACACCAACTGGCAATCCTACGCCGGGGAAAGCACGCTGAGCTATTTCAGTCAGATGGCGGGCCTCACGGTGCAGAACTTCTTGTCGGCGGCGACCGGTATCGCCGTGGCGTTTGCGCTGATTCGTGGTTTTGCCAACCGTTCGCTGGATACGCTCGGCAACGCATGGCGTGACCTGACGCGCATTACCCTTTACGTGTTGCTGCCAATCAGCCTGGTTATCGCGCTGTTCTTCGTCAGCCAGGGCAGCATTCAAACCTTCGAACCTTACCATGCGCTCACCACGCTGGAAGGCGCGCAGCAGACGCTGCCGCTCGGGCCGGTGGCATCGCAGGAAGCGATCAAAATGCTCGGCACCAACGGCGGCGGTTTCTTCAACGTTAACTCGGCGCATCCGTTCGAAAACCCGACGGCGCTAACCAACTTCGTGCAGATGCTGAGCATCTTCCTGATCCCGGCGGCGCTCTGTTTCACCTTTGGTCAGCATCTGGGCGATCGTCGTCAGGGCCACATGCTGCTGTGGGCGATGACCATCATGTTTGTGCTGGCGGTGATCACCGTGATGTGGGCCGAACTGCGTGGTAATCCGCACTTCCTCGCGCTCGGCGCAGACAGCGCCATCAACATGGAAGGCAAGGAGACGCGCTTCGGCATTCTCAACTCCAGCTTGTTTGCGGTGATCACCACGGCGGCGTCGTGCGGTGCGGTTAACGCCATGCATGACTCCTTCACCGCGCTCGGCGGCATGGTGCCGATGTGGTTGATGCAGCTGGGTGAAGTAGTGTTCGGCGGCGTCGGTGCTGGCCTGTACGGCATGCTGCTGTTCGTGCTGCTTGGCGTGTTTATCGCCGGGTTGATGATCGGTCGCACGCCAGAGTACATGGGCAAAAAAATCGACGTGTGGGAGATGAAGATGACCGCGCTGGCGATCCTGGTGACGCCAACGCTGGTGCTGCTCGGCACCGCGCTGGCGATGATGACCGACGCCGGTCGCGCCGGTATGGCCAATCCTGGTATTCATGGCTTCAGCGAAGTGCTGTACGCGGTTTCCTCGGCATCCAATAACAACGGCAGCGCCTTTGCCGGACTGAGCGCTAACACGCCGTTCTGGAACCTGCTGCTGGGCTTTTGCATGTTGGTGGGTCGTTTCGGCATCATCATTCCGGTGCTGGCGATTGCCGGTTCGCTGGCGGCGAAGAAAATTCAGCCAGTCGGCAACGGCACGTTGCCAACGCACGGCCCGCTGTTTATCGCGCTGCTGATTGGCACCGTCTTGCTGGTGGGCGCATTGACGTTCATCCCCGCGCTGGCATTGGGCCCGGTCGCGGAACATCTGCAATCAATTCAGGGATAACGGAATCATGAGTCGTCAACAACTGGCGCTGTTTGATGCGGCGCTAACCCGCGTTGCCATGCTGGATGCGCTGAAAAAACTCGATCCACGCGTGCAGTTCCGCAACCCGGTGATGTTTTTGGTGTGGATCGGCAGCGTGCTGACCTCGGTATTGGCGGTGGGCATGGCCAGCGGCGCGCTCAGCGGTAACGCGGGCTTTACCGCCGGCGTCGCCATCTGGTTGTGGTTCACCGTGCTGTTCGCCAACTTCGCCGAAGCGCTGGCGGAAGGGCGCAGCAAGGCGCAGGCCAACAGCCTGAAAGGCATCAGTAAAACCAGCGATGCGAAAAAACTGGCCGAAGCGCGCTACGGCGCAGCCTGGCACAACGTGGCGGCCGATACGCTGCGCAAAGGCGATGTGGTGCTGGTGGAAGCCGGTGACATCATTCCGTGCGACGGCGAGGTGCTGGAGGGCGGCGCATCGGTGGATGAGAGCGCCATCACCGGTGAATCCGCGCCGGTGATCCGTGAATCGGGCGGGGATTTCTCCTCGGTGACCGGCGGTACGCGCATTCTTTCCGACTGGCTGGTGATTCAGTGCAGCGTCAATCCGGGCGAAACCTTCCTTGACCGCATGATTGCGATGGTGGAAGGCGCGAAACGCCGTAAAACGCCGAACGAAGTGGCGCTGACCATTCTGCTGGTGTCGCTGACGATTGTGTTCCTGCTGGCGACCGCCACGCTGTGGCCGTTCTCAGCGTATGGCGGTACGCCGGTCAGCATCACGGTGCTGGTGGCGCTGCTGGTGTGTTTGATCCCCACCACCATCGGCGGCCTGCTGTCGGCCATCGGTGTGGCGGGCATGAGCCGCATGCTGGGCGCGAACGTTATCGCCACCAGCGGCCGTGCTGTGGAAGCGGCGGGCGACGTAGATGTGCTGATGCTGGATAAAACCGGCACCATCACGCTTGGCAACCGTCAGGCGACGCAGTTTCTGCCCGCGCCGGGTGTCAGCGAACAGCAGCTGGCCGATGCGGCGCAGCTGGCATCGCTGGCCGATGAAACGCCGGAAGGGCGCAGCATCGTGGTGTTGGCGAAGCAGAAATTTAACCTGCGTGAGCGTGACTTGAGCAGCATGGGGGCGAGCTTCATTCCCTTCTCGGCGCAAACGCGCATGAGCGGCGTAAACGTGCAGGATCGTCTGATCCGCAAAGGCGCGGTCGATGCGGTTCGTCGCCACATTGAAGCCAATCATGGCCGCTTCCCGTTAGAAGTGAATGCCGCCGTGGAAGAAGTGGCGCGCGCTGGCGGCACGCCGCTGGTGGTGGCCGAAGGCGCGCAGGTGCTTGGCGTGGTGGCGCTGAAAGATATCGTCAAAGGCGGCATCAAAGAGCGCTTTGCCGAGCTGCGCAAGATGGGCATCAAGACGGTGATGATCACCGGCGATAATCCGTTAACCGCGGCGGCGATTGCGGCGGAAGCCGGCGTCGATGACTTTCTGTCGGAAGCGACGCCGGAAGCCAAGCTGGCGCTGATTCGTCAGTATCAGGCCGAAGGGCGCTTAGTGGCGATGACCGGCGACGGCACCAACGACGCACCGGCGCTGGCGCAGGCCGACGTGGCGGTGGCGATGAACTCGGGAACCCAGGCGGCGAAGGAGGCCGGCAACATGGTCGATCTCGACTCGAATCCGACCAAGCTGCTGGAAGTGGTGCACATCGGTAAACAGATGCTGATGACGCGCGGCTCGCTCACCACCTTCAGTATCGCCAACGACGTGGCGAAGTATTTCGCCATTATTCCGGCCGCGTTTGCCGCCACCTATCCGCAGCTCAACATGCTCAACGTGATGGGGCTGCATTCGCCGAACTCGGCGATTTTGTCGGCGGTAATTTTTAACGCACTGGTGATTGTGTTCCTGATCCCGCTGGCGCTGAAAGGCGTGAGTTATCGTCCGCTGAGCGCGGCGGCGCTGCTGCGTCGCAACCTGTGGATTTACGGTGCGGGCGGATTGGTGGTGCCGTTTATAGGTATTAAAGCCATTGACCTGCTGCTAACGCTGCTTGGTCTGGCTTAAGGAGAAGAGAAATGAGTCAGTTACGTCCGGCTATTGTATTGTTACTGGTGCTTACGCTGCTCACCGGCGCGGTCTATCCGCTGCTGACCACCGGTCTGGCGCAATGGTGGTTCCCATCGCAGGCCAACGGTTCGCTGATTGAGCAGGATGGCGCGGTACGCGGTTCCGAGCAGATTGGGCAAATGTTTAATCAGCCGGGCCACTTTTGGGGCCGACCTTCCGCTACCGGCGATGCGCCTTATAATGCGTTGGCCTCCAGCGGCAGCAATCTGGCAGGCAGCAATCCGGCGCTGGATAAAGCGGTAGCGGAACGCGTCGCCGCGCTGCGTGCGGCGAATCCGCAAGCGCCCAAAGCGGTGCCGGTGGAGTTGGTCACCGCATCGGCGAGCGGATTAGATCCGGATATTTCGCCAGAAGCTGCGTTGTGGCAGGCACCGCGCATCGCCGCCGCGCGCAAGATGGCGCTGAAAGATGTCGAGGCGCTGATTGTGCGCCACACCGAGCGCCCGCTGCTGCCGTTTGTTGGCGAAGAGACGGTAAACGTGCTGCGCCTGAATCTGGCGCTGGATGATTTACAAGGATAAACACCTCGCGCAATGCATTGCGCCGCTACGGTATATGCACGCAATCGTAGCGGCGCGATTCATCACGCTGTTTTTACGATGGACGATCGATGAACGACGAAATTGCCCGCCCCGATCCCGATGCGCTGCTGCTGAACCACAGCGACAGCCATCGCGGTAAGCTGAAAATCTACTTTGGCGCCTGTGCGGGCGTGGGCAAAACGTTCGCCATGCTGCAGGAGGCGCAGCGCCTGCGGGCGCAAGGTCTCGACGTGTTAGCCGGCGTGGTAGAAACCCACGATCGTGCAGAGACCGCCGCGCTGCTCAACGGGCTGGCGCTGTTGCCACGGCGAACCACCGGCCGTTCGCGCCACGCCGAATTCGATCTCGACGCCGCGCTGGCGCGCCATCCGGCGGTGATCCTGATGGATGAACTGGCGCACACCAACGTGCAAGGTTCGCGTCATCCCAAGCGCTGGCAGGACATTGAAGAGCTGCTCGAAGCGGGCATTGACGTCATCACCACCGTTAACGTCCAGCATCTGGAAAGCCTGAATGATGTGGTCGGCGGCGTCACCGGCATTCAGGTGCGTGAAACCGTGCCCGATCCCTTCTTTGATAGCGCCGACGAAGTGGTGCTGGTGGATCTGCCGCCGGACGATCTGCGTCAGCGGCTGAAAGAGGGCAAAGTCTACGTCGGCGACCGCGCCGAACGCGCCATCGAAAACTTCTTCCGTAAAGGCAATCTGTTCGCGCTGCGTGAGCTTGCGTTGCGTCGTACCGCCGATCGCGTGGATGACCAGATGCGTGCCTGGCGCGATCGGCAAGGCCGCGACAAAGTGTGGCACACGCGTGACGCCATTCTGCTGTGCATCGGCGACGATACCGGCAGCGAAAAGCTGGTGCGCACCGCCGCGCGTTTAGCGGCACGGCTCGGCAGCGAATGGCACGCGGTGTATGTGGAAACGCCGCGCCTCAATCGGCTACCGGAAGCGCGCCGTCGCGCCATTTTACGCACGCTGCAACTGGCGCAGGAACTTGGCGCTGAAACCGCCACGCTCTCCGATCCCGATGAAGCGCGCGCGGTGCTGCGTTACGCGCGCGAGCACAACCTCGGCAAAATTGTGACCGGCCGTCAGCCACAACGGCGTTGGCGGCGCGACAGCTTTGCCCAGCGCCTCGGCGAACTCGGCCCGGATCTCGATTTGCTGGTGGTCGCACTGGATGAACCGGTGCGCGATGCGCCGCATCCGCTCAGCGGCCAGCGCGCCAGCAACGAAAAATGGCGGCTCTATCTGCGCGGCTGTGTGATGGCGCTGCTGCTGTGTATTTTGGTCACCGGCGTCGGCCGCTGGCTGCTGGTGGCGTTTGATCCCGCCAACAGCGTGATGATTTATCTGCTGGCGGTGGTGCTGGTGGCGCTGCGCTATGGCCGCTGGCCATCGGTGTTCGCCACGGTGATCAACATCATCGCTTTCGACCTGTTCTTTGTCGCGCCTACCGGCACCGTGGCGGTGTCGGATTTGCAGTATCTGGTGACCTTCGCGGTGATGCTGGCGGTGGGCGTGATTGTTGGGAATCTGACAGCGGGCGTGCGCTATCAGGCCAAAGTGGCGCGCTACCGCGAACAGCGCGCGCGACATCTGTATGAGATGGCGAAAGCGCTCGGCAGCGATTTGACGCCGCAGGATATTGCCACCACCAGCCAGCGCATCATCGATGTCACCCTGCAGGCGCGCAGTTTACTGCTGCTGCCGGATGAGCAGGGCGAGCTGCAAACCGTGGGCGATACTGCGATCGGTACGCCGCCGGATCTGGCCATCGCCAAATGGAGTTACAGCAAAGGCCAACCGGCGGGCGCGGGCACCGATACCTTGCCGGCGGTGCCGTACCAGATTCTGCCGCTGAAAAGTGGTAATCACTGTCGCGGCTTGCTGGTGGTGGAACCGGAAAACCTGCGTCAGCTGATGATCCCCGAGCAGCAGCGTTTACTGGAAACCTTCACCGTGTTGATTGCTAACGCGCTGGAACGCATGGCGCTGTCGCACAGTGAGGCGGCGTCGCGGCTGGCCGCCGAGCGCGAGCAGCTGCGCAATGCGCTGCTGTCAGCGCTGTCGCACGATCTGCGCACGCCGCTGACGGTGCTGTTTGGTCAGGCGGAGATGCTGATGCTCGATCTCGCCAGCGAAGAGTCGAAGTATGTCGGCCAGGCCAATCAGATTCGTGAACAGACGCTGAGTACTATCCGGCTGGTGAGTAACATGCTGGATATGGCGCGCATTCAATCCGGTGGACTCAATCTGCGCGAAGAGTGGGTGGCGCTGGATGAGGTGATTGGCGGCGCGCTGAGCAGCATGGGCCCGTCGCTGAAGGACCATGAATTTATCCTCGATTTACCCGAGATGGTGCTGATCAAAGGCGACAGCGCCATGCTGGAGCGGGTGTTTACCAATCTGATCGAAAACAGCCTGAAATACGCGGGCAACGCGGCGCAGCACGGTATTCGGGCGTGGCGCGATCGCGATCGGCTGGAGATTGCGGTGTGGGACAGCGGTCCCGGCATCGCGGCGGAGAACCTCACGCGTATTTTTGACAAATTTGCGCGCGGTGATAAAGAGTCGGCGGTGCCGGGCGTCGGCTTGGGTTTGGCGATCGGTAAAACCATTATCGAATCCCATCGCGGGCGCATCTGGGCGGAGAATCGGCCGGAAGGCGGCGCGGTGTTCCGTTTGTCATTGCCGCTGCCCGCCGCGCCTGAAATTTCTGAAGAAGGGCTGAAATAACTTCACATAAGTTCGGTTATACTCGCCCACTTGTCTGTTGATTAATGGGAACTTATGGAACGTTTTATCGAAAACCTGATGTATTCATCGCGCTGGCTGCTGGCTCCGGTTTACATGGGACTTTCGTTGGGCCTGCTGGCGCTGACCATCAAATTCTTCCAGGAAATTTTTCACCTGTTGCCGCATGTCTTCAGCATTGCGGAGAACGATTTGATTCTGCTGCTGCTGTCGCTGGTGGATATGACGCTGGTCGGCGGTTTGCTGGTGATGGTGATGCTCTCGGGTTACGAGAACTTTGTCTCCAAGCTGGATATTGATGAGCACAGAGAGAAGCTGAGCTGGCTCGGTAAAATGGACTCCGGCTCGTTGAAAAACAAAGTCGCGGCCTCGATTGTGGCGATTTCGTCGATTCACCTGCTGCGTATCTTTATGGACGCGCGCAACATCGAAAACGATAAGCTGATGTGGTACGTGATTATCCACCTGACGTTTGTGCTGTCGGCCTTTGTGATGGGCTGGCTGGACAATATGTCGAAGGGGGATAAGAAAGCGGTGAAGATGTAGTTTGTGCGCGCTGTCCCTCACCCCAGCCCTCTCCCGCAAGCGGGCGAGGGGGCTAACCGTGCTACCATCGGCACAAGCGGGCGAGGGGGCTGACCGCGCTACCATCGGTTCCCTCTCCCGTTGGGAGTGTACAGTCCGGGGACATGGTAGACAGGTGTTCGGGGACATGGTGAACACTTTTTAACATCCTTTACCCATGGTGATCGACTTTTTCTTCAGGTCGATCACCCCCACTTTTGTGCTGTACCACCATACCTCGTAGCACCCGTCTTCCTGCATCTCCTTCAGGCCAACGTGCTCTCCCCTGAACGCCTTGCCTGCCTTCAGACTCAGGCCTTTTATAGTCAGCTTCCCACTGATATCTACCTTCCTGACCATCACGCCCTCGTCGTATTCCGCTGACGTTACGCTGGCGCTGTACTGCCGAGCCGATGGCTGATAGCGCGACGCCGGCACCGCCATATCCAGCGCCTCATGCGGGCGTTCAAGGTTATAAATCGTCCGCCAGTGATCGAAGGCGCGCTGCAGCTCACCGTCGTCCGCGAACCACTTCCCCTGCAGCACTTCAGCCTTCAGGCTGCGGTGAAAGCGCTCCAGCTTGCCCTGCGTCTGCGGATGATAAGGCCGGGAGTGCCCCACCCGGATACCCTGTCGCATAAGCCACAGCTCGACGGCCGTCCAGGTCCCGGTAGTGTCGCCCCACGGTGAACCGTTATCCATCGTCATCCGGTCCGGCAGGCCGTAACGTTCAAAGACTCTGACCAGCTGCTTCTGCACCGTCTCACGCCGCTCATCAGCGCAGTGTACGAGGCAAAGCGAGAAGCGGGAGTGATCGTCAAGGAGGGTAAGCGGGTGGCAGCGGCCGCCGCCAAAGGGAAAATGCCCCTTGAAATCCATCTGCCAGAGCTGGTTCGGGGCCGCATGTTCAAACCGGCCCGTGGCCGGGACACCCGGAGCTGAGCCCGGCAGCAGGTCGTGGCGGGCCATCAGGCTGTGGACGGTGCTGAAGGCGGGCATGCGGTGTCCGCGGTCTTCGAGCCAGCGCTTTATCTTGCGCGCGCCCCAGTGCTGATGAAGTTCATGCGCCATACGAAGCAGGTCAGTGATGTCGTCAGACGAGCGGTTGGGAGAGTGATGGGGTATGCAGGGGCGGTCCTCAAGACCGGATTCTCCCTCTTCAGCCCAGCGGCGAAGCCACTTGTAGGCAGTGGCGGAAGAAATGCCGTAGTGACGGCAGAGTGCGCGGATGTTCGCCCCGTCTTGCGAGGCGAACAGAACAAACTCTTTACGTAATGACATGGTATCTCTCGCATCCCAGGACATAAGCGACTCCATAAACGGGTTCTTATGCCTTAGTTGTAAGTGTCTACCATGTCCCCGAACAAGTGTTCACCATGTCCCCGGACTGTACAGGGAGAGGGTTAGGGTGAGGGACAACCGCTACCGCGTCGCTGGCTGCGTCCCGGCTAACTTCGGCATCACGTCCCGAATCATGGCGAAAAACTTCTGTAACCGCGCCGGATAGTAGCTGGCCCACGGATAAGTTAGCCACACCGGCAGCGGCGGCGCTTGCCACTCCGGCAACAGCTGAATCAAATCCCCTTTCGCTAAATCCTCCTGCACCACCCACGATGACACCACCGCCGCGCCCATCCCGGCAACGGCGGCTTTGCGCACCGCGTATAAACTGTCGCTGGCGAGGCGCGGGGCAATCGCCAGGTTCACCGGCTTGCCATCGTTAATACGCTGCAGGGCGATTTCGTTGCGATAAAAACTGGTCAGCGCCAGCCAGGGCAGGTTGGTGAGCTGCGAGACGTCCTCAACTGGCGGGTGCGCGGCCAGCAGCGACGGTGCCGCCACCACAAAGCGCGGCACTTCCGCCAGCAGCACCGCCACGATGGACGCATCGCTGGGCGCACCGACCTGAATGGCGCAGTCGATGTTTTCGCTGATGAAGTCTGGCGTGCGGTCATTCAGCGTCCACTCCACGTTTAAGCGCGGATAGCGATGCAGATAATCAATCAGCGGTTCAATCAGCTGATCCTGACCAAACGCATGCGGTGCCCGCACGCGCAGGGTGCCAATCGGGTCGTCGCTGGCACCGGTGAGGTCATCCTCCAGCGCGTGCCAGGTCGCGACCAGCTGACGCGCCTGCGCATAACAGCGCTCGCCATCGTCGGTGAGTTTCAGCGCATGCGTGGTGCGCATAATCAGTTTGAGACCAAGCCGCTGCTCAAGCGCCTGCAGCCGTCGGCTGATAGTGGGCTGCGTGGTGCCGAGCTGGGCGGCGGCGGCGGAGAGCGAGCCGCTCTCGACGATGCGGATAAAGGTCTGCATCAGTTCGATACGATCAAGGCTGGATGGGTTGTTCATACGCACCGCGCATAACAGTTCTGTGTTTGAGCAGTCTACCGCGTATGGCGGCAACGCGCTTTAATAAGCGCACTTTCACGGGGGAATCCACTATGTCAGCTATATCAACGTCAGCCATGCCAGCTGAAAAACTGCCCGCGCCGCTGGTCTTCACGCTCGCGGCCGGTGCCGGACTCAGCGTCGCATCGATTTACTACAGCCAGCCGATGCTGGATATCATCAGCAAACAATTCAACGTTGGGATTGGCAGCGTCGGCATGGTGCCAATGCTGACGCAAGCCGGTTACGCGCTGGGGATTCTGCTGCTGGCTCCGCTCGGCGACCGCCACGATCGTCGCACCATTATTCTGATTAAAGGTTTGCTGCTGGTTGCCGCGCTGCTGCTGTGTGGCTTCTCGGGCGGATTGAACGCCTTGCTGATCGCCAGCTTCGTCACCGGTTTAACCGCCACCGTGGCGCAGGACATCGTGCCCGCTTCAGCGGCGTTAGCGCCGGAGCGCAGCCGCGGCAAAATCGTCGGCACGGTAATGACGGGATTGCTGGTGGGGATTTTGTTGTCACGCGTGGTAAGCGGCGTGGTGGCGGAGTATTTCGGCTGGCGCACCATGTACATGATTGCGGCGGCGGCGGTGTTGCTGATTAGCGTGGCGCTGTGGCGCGTGCTGCCGCGCTTTACGCCGGGCACGTCGGTGAGCTATCCGCGTTTGCTGCTGTCGCTGGCGCATCTGTGGCAGCACCATCAAACGCTGCGCCGCGCCGCGCTGGCACAAGGTTTGTTGTCGGTGGGCTTTAGCGCCTTCTGGTCAACGCTGGCGTTAATGCTCAGCCAAAGCTTCCATCTGGATAGCGCGGTCGCTGGCGCATTCGGCCTTGCGGGTGCGGCAGGCGCTCTAGCCGCGCCGTTAGCGGGCAGCGTGGCGGATCGCATCGGTCCGGCGCGTGTTACGCAGTACGGTGCCACGCTGGTGATGGTGTCGTTCGCGCTGATGTTCCTGCTGCCGCTGCTGCCGATGCCGGCTCAGCTTGGTCTGATTATCATCAGCACCATCGGTTTTGATTTGGGGGTGCAGGCCACGCTGGTGGCGCATCAGACGCTGGTTTACAGCCTGGCACCAGAAGCACGCAGCCGCCTTAACGCCTTGATGTTTACCGTTGTTTTTATCGGCATGGCGACCGGCGCGGCGCTGGGTAGCCTGGCGCTGGCACATTGGGGTTGGACCGGCGTAGTCGCACTCGCAACATTGGCCGCTGCGCTTGCCTTGATGATTCGCCTCGCAAGCCGTCATCTGAAAAACTGATCGCCTAACATGTGCCAGGCTTAAAGGAGAATGTTATTTAAAAACGGAGCGTTATGAATTTCCTGGCCTGGACCGCCGCCACCGGCGGTCTTTTACTTCTTATGTCACTGGCTTCCGGTTGGATACACCGCGGGCCAGTGACCTCATTTGGTCTCTACCTGTTCGCGGGCATTCTGTGTGGCCCGTGGATGCTCAATCTGCTGCAAGTCGACATCATCGGTCACGCCAACCTCGCCGCGCATCTTACTGAAATCGCGATGGCAGCCTCGCTGTTTATCACCGGGCTGAAACTGCGCTTACCGCTCAACGCGCATGCGTGGCGGCTTGGCGTCAGGCTGGCGTTTCCCGCGATGCTGCTCACCGTCGGCAGCATGACGGTGCTGGTGCACTGGATCACCGGCTTTGACTGGGCGATGTCGCTGGCGTTTGGTGCCATTGTCGCGCCAACCGATCCGGTGCTCGCCAGCCTGATTTCAGTGAATGATGCGCGGGATGACGATGCCCTGCGCGTGGCGCTCTCCAGCGAAGCGGGCATGAACGACGGCTCGGCGCTGCCGCTGCTGATGCTGGCGATTTTGCTGTTGCAGCCGGGCGAACTCAGCACCGCTGCGCTCGGTGAATGGTTCGCCAAAGACGCGCTGTGGGCGATTGGCGGCGGGCTGGGAATCGGCTTTGCGCTGGGCTGGCTGATCGGCCAGCTGGCGACGCATTTACGTACCGCCAATCAGGATCTGGCACCCAACGATCTGTTCGCGCTGGCGCTGATTGCGCTCAGCTATGCCGCCGCGCAGTCGGTGGATGCGTCGGGCTTCCTCGCCACCTTTGCGGCTGGCGTCGGTTTACGTCGTGCGGAATTGCGCGTGGTGAAGCACTATCCGCAAGATGAGATGTCTGAAGAGGAGCGTTTCTTACCGGCTGAAGCGCGCGTGAATACCGGTCAGCGGATGGCGCAGGGCAGCAGCGGCATGGTGAAATCGGTGGGTTTGGTGATAGGCGATGCGCTCTCCTTCGGTGATACTATCGAGCGTTTGCTGGCGGCGGGCATGATGGTGGTGCTCGGTATTACGCTGGCGCAGCACTGGAATCTCACCGGCATTGGCCTGGCGCTGCTGCTGTTTGTGGTGGTGCGCCCGCTGGCGGTGTGGATCACCACATGGCGCTGCGATATTCCGCTGATGCGACGCTTGCTAATTGGCTGGTTGGGTATTCGCGGCATCGGCAGTATCAATTATATTGCCTATGCATGGGTGCACGGCATGCGTGGACCGCAGGCGGAGCAGATGGTGGACATGGCGCTGACGTTAGTGGTGTGCAGCATTGTGTTGCACGGCATCACGGTCACGCCATTGTTGAACTGGCGTGCTGCCCGTCAGGCCGCCCGCGCCGAACAGAACGAAAAATGATTTATTGGAAATTATTGGAGCCTATTATGAAAGCGTTATTACTCGCCCTCGTTGGGCTGTCGCTGTCGGCCGGCGCGTTGGCTGCCGACGGTGACAATAATCAGGAAGAGAATGTTTATGCCAGCCAGCTGTGTCATCTGGTGAGCAGTGAAAAGAAGACCAGCGATTTGGATGGCTACACTGAGAAGCTGAAGTCGCAACTCGCGGCCAGCCAGTCTTCATCGGCCATGCAGCAGCCTGAATTCAATGAAGAAATCGCGCAGGAAGTGATTAGCGCATGGCTGGAGTTGGGCGAAGATGAGCGCGGCAAACTGCGTAAAGATCAGCAGCAGTGCGAACAAACGGTAATGACCCAGTTCCAGCAACAGGACTAATACCCGTCATACTTCAAGCTGCAGGTGCGTTGGCTGCGTGTGCTCACCCCAGTCACTTACTTTTGTAAGCTCCTGGGGATTCACCCCCTTGCCGCCTTCCTGCAGCTCGAATTATTTAGGGTATTCGAAAAAGCTCGCGCCTTTTTAGGCGCGTTTTTTTATGGCTTTTTTGTACGATTTACGTACATAATCGCCAACGTCGAAATCAGACACGCGTCACATAATGAGATTCAGCTGTTGAAGCTGGCATTTTTTGCATACTGGCACTGGGCAAGATGATTACACGTCGTCACTTTTTGTTGGCTACTGGAGCAACCGTTCTCTCGATGACCACGGGCAAGCTGTTTGCCCGCGATGACGTCATTCCGTTGTGGCCCGACGATCCGCCGGGCGGCGGCGGTCCTTCCGGCTTGCTTAAAGTGAATTCGCACGGCTCCTGGACCAATATCGTTTCACCCGCGATTCAGCGTTTCCGCCCGGAAAATCCCAACGGCGAAGCGGTGATTGTGGCCGCGGGCGGCGGCTATCGTTTTATCGGCATGGGCCGCGAAGCCTGGCCGGTAGCGCGCTGGCTTAATGCCAACGGTTATACCGTGTATGTGCTCAGCTACCGTTTGCCGGGTGAGAAGTGGCAGGCGGGCAATCTGGCACCGCTGCAGGACGCGCAGCGCGCCATTCGTCTGGTGCGTTCGATGGAGCGCAAAGTGCATGTGCTGGGCTTTTCTGCCGGTGGCCATCTACTTGGCATGGCGGCGGCGCGTCCGGATTTCGAATCCTATCCGGCGCAGGATCCGCTTGACCAGATCAGGCCGAAGGTGGATAGCGTTGGCCTGATTTATCCGGTGATCACCCTTGAAGCGCCATATCAGCACACCAACACGCATCTGATGATGGTGGGGAAAAACGCCACGCCAAGCCAGGAAGCCAACTGGTCAGTGCAAAATTACGTCACACGTCACTATCCCCCGACGTTCCTCGCGCAGGCCGAGGACGATCGCACCTCCAATCCTCATAATACTGAACTGATGCGCGATACCTGCCGCCGCATGCGCGTGCCGGTTGAGCTGATTGAGCTCAGCAGCGGCGGTCACGGTTTTGGTCTCGGCAAAGCGGGCACGCCTGCCGCATTGTGGGATCAGGCGTATGTGCGTTGGTTGGATAATCAGAGTTGATTACGTCAAATTGAAATGCGCATCCGGCTGCAGTGGTTCCGGTAGCGGCATATCGCCATTCATCGCTTTCAAATTGCGTTCGATAGTGACGCACAGCGCATCGAGCGGCAGATGATTCGGTGCGGTGCCAAACGGATGTTCCAGCTCCTCCGCCAGCGCTTCCAGCGATAAAAAGGTGTAGGAGATAAACATCGACACCAGCGGCGTCATCAGGTGCAAATCCGCCACCAGCGCAAACGGCAGCAGCGTGCAGAACAGATAAACGGTGCGATGCAGAATCAGGCTGTAGGCGAACGGAATCGGTGTGCTGGCAATGCGATCGCAACCGCCCAGAATCGCCGATAGCTGATTCAGATTCTCATCAATGCTTTGCCAGACAATATCCGACACCAACCCTTCATCGCGGCGTAGCGCCAGCCATTCACTCAAACACACTAAAATCTGCGACGTCGGCATCGGATGATGCAACACCGCGCTGTGCCAGTTAGCCGGCAGCAAACGCTGTAAATCGGCCTGCACATCGGTTTTACGCAGGCGATGTTTCAGGCACCAGCAGAACGCCAGCAGCAAGCCGGTAAATTCCCGCACCTTTTCTTCGCTCACGCCACGCATGCTTTTGATCTGCCGCAGCAGCGAGCGCTGGGTGATATGCAGGCTGCCCCACAAGGTGCGGGCTTCAAGAAAGCGCGCATAGCTGGCGTTATTGCGAAAGCCGAGGAAGATGGCGATCGACACCCCAACCAGGCTAAAAGGCGCAGTGGTGAGGTGAATGCCGAAAGTGGAGTACCACGGATAGCCAAAGATGGCGATCAGCGACATCAGCAGGTTAAGCGACAGGCGGAACACGATGTTGCTGAGCACCGATCCATGCCAGTCAAACAGCCGGAGAAACCAGTGTTGGTGAGGACGTACGATCATTTTGCGATGGTGTATTTTTTAGGTTTTGTGGCGACAGGTTACGCCGCCAGGCATGAGGTGATCAACGCCATTGCTACAGGTTTTGAGACAAAAGCCGTGCTGCTCGCCTCACGCATGACGCGGCAGGCTGACTTTCAGCGCATCGATAAACAGCCGCAGCGCCATGGGTTGATGCCGGTTGGGCGGAAACCACAGCGCAATCCCCGCCGATTGCACCCGCCAATCGGCCAGCAGCTCCACCAACTGGCCGCTGCGCATCTCTTTCTCGACATACAGCGACGGCACATAAGCAATGCCTAAACCGGCGAGAGCGGCCTGCGCCATCAGCGCGTTGCTGTCCAAAGTCAGCGTGCCTGGCACGTCAATCTCCTGCTTTTCTTCCGCCTGCGCATATTCCCACTGATAACGTTTTCCGCTCGGTAAGCGCTGGCGAATGCACTGTTGTTGTAGCAGATCGCGCGGATGATTAACCGCCGCGTTTCTCGCCAGATAAGCGGGCGCGGCGACGGTGACAAACGTCAGCGGGCCGCCAAGCGGAACGGCCACCATATCCTGCGGCACATCCTCAATCAGCCGAATGCCGGCATCAAAACCGGCGGCGGTGATATCCACCAACGCACCTTGCGCGGCAAAATCGAGCTGGATATCGGGATAGCGCGCGCTAAAGTCCGCCACCATGTGCTCCAGCAGCAAAGCGATCGCGGCATCGCTGGCGCTGATGCGCAGCGTGCCGTAATGCTGATGGCGGCTGGCGGAGATGTCGTGCAGCACGTCATCCATCTGGTTCAGCAGCGGCGAAAGTCGATCCAGCAGTTGCTGCCCGGCATCGGTGAGCGACACGCTACGTGTGGTGCGTTGAAACAGCTGTACGCCCAGATTGTGCTCCAGCGTTTTCACCAGATGGCTGAGTGACGAGCGCTTGAGGCCGAGCATTTCAGCGGCACGACGAAAGCTGCGCTGCTCGCCCAGCGTTTTAATGGCCTGCAGTTCGTGCCAGGAAGGACGTCTCATTGGTGGCTTTTCCTCACCGGGTCATGCGCGATTAGGTTGATTATCTCCACCAGTAGAGCGATCTACCATCAGGTTTTCAATATGAGGAGCACAAGATGAAAACCTGGTTGATTACCGGCGCCAGCAGCGGGCTGGGCCGATTGATGAGTGAACGTTTACTGGCGCGCGGCGATCGCGTAGTAGCGACGGTGCGGAGTGAACAGGCGATGGCCAATCTGCAGCAAACCTATGGCGAACGGCTGCAGGTTATTACGCTCGATCTGGCGCACACCGCCAGCATCGCGCCCACCATTAAACGCGCCTTTGCCGCCATCGATCGCATTGATGTGGTGGTGAGCAATGCCGCTTACGGCCTGTTCGGCGCAGCTGAAGAGTTGAGCGATGCGCAGATTGATCGGCAGATCGCCACCAATCTTACCGGCTCAATCCAGCTGATTCGTGCGGTGATCCCGTTCCTGCGCCAGCAAGGCGGCGGGCGCATCGCACAGGTTTCCTCGGAAGGCGGCCAGGTCGCTTATCCCAATTTCAGCCTGTATCACGCCACGAAATGGGGGATTGAAGGATTTGTCGAGGCGGTGCGCCAGGAAGTCGCCAGTTTCGGTATCGATTTCCTACTGGTGGAACCGGGCCCCACCGCAACCCATTTTGGCGCGGGGCTGGACGTGGCAGATGCGCTAGAAGTTTATCGTGAAAACGCTGCGGGCCAGCTGCGCCAGGCAATTCTTTCAGGCGATTTCACCATTGCTGGCGATGCCGGGAAATGCGTTACGGCGATGATCGCCACGCTGGATCAGGCCAGCATGCCGCTGCGTTTAGCGCTTGGCAGTACGGCGTATCAGAACATCGAAGCGGCGCTGGAAGGGCGGTTGGCGGAGCTGCGCGGGCAACGCGATGTGGCATTCGGCGCGGATGTGTAATCGTATAATTTAAAAATCACGCGAGTGCCATGCAGAACGCGTGGCACAAAAAAGCCGGGAAGACCGGCTTTTTGTTTAATCATCGGTAAGTTGTTCTGGCATGCACTCGTAAAGCTCAGCGAGCTTGGCGAGATTAAAATCACGCGGTTTTTCGCTTTTTTCCATGGCGGAGACAGACGCTTGCGTGATGCCAAGCGCTTCAGCAACCTGCTTTTGAGTCAGCTTACGATAAATACGCCATGCGGCATGAAGGGTGACACCCTTATTAATGGCGATGTCTACGACGTCACCTGGAATCAAGGCGTCATCATTAATACCGGATTCGTAAGGGATTGATTGCCATAGTTCAGCGAAATCAGCATGTTGAGTCATTTTTTCGAACAGCTCGATGGGAACAATTGCCGCTTTGCGGTTGCCAGCACTGTCAGTGATGAATTCGATCATAGGATGTATGTTCCAGTATTCAGCGTTATCAGTTTTTTGAAAACGAGTTGAGAATCTGTGAATTAAGGCAGCAAATCTCTACCTTGATTATTTATATGTTCCGCTGGTACGTCTCATTACCTGCTGAATAGCGATGATTTTCGGTTCCTCGCCTTTGTTATAGTCGAACAAAACACGATAATTTCCCCATCTAAGCCGATAGTCAGCCTGACCATTTTTCAAAGACTTAACATCCAGATTGGGCGGAACAAGCGGAAACTTTTTTAACTCATTCACTTGCTCATTCAGCTTCTTCCTTTCGTTAGCGTCTGCAATGGCTCGCATCTGCTTCAGAGCAGCTTTGCGCCAATGTAGCTCTGGCATTCCCTTACCTCACTTGTTACAAACACTCCTCACTGGATTTAGATATTATAGATATTCTTTTCTATATCTGCAATGTATATAGATTTTTACTGTGTTTTAGTTCTATATAATCACAAAGCAGAGGGTTTGGCGGCTATCCATCATCAACGCTTTTGAGCCATCATCAGAATAGAATGGCGTGCACCGTCGCACGCAGCGCAATACCGAGTAGAATGCCAGGCACGGCAAAGCGGAACAGGCGCGGGAATCGGCTCGACAGGCCAAGGTAAATCCCGATGCCGGGCAGGTCAAAGGTCTGAATCAGTAATCCCGCCGAGGCGTTGATGTTGTGCGCGCTGTATAATCCTTTCTCCACCAATCCCGCCACCACGCCGTAATAGGCGGTGCCGCCCGCCAGACATTTGGTCAGCGCCGGAAGAATATAGACTTCGGAAATATTCAGCTTATCCAGCAGCGGCGACACCAGACGCGTAAGCATTTCAATCCCGCCCGCTTCTTTCAACATGCCAACCACCGATAATGAAATAATCAGCATCGGCAGCGAACCCAGCGCCAGACGAATCGCATCGGATCCGGCGCTATTAATGATGCCAATCAGCCCCATTTTATTTTCGCTGTTGGTAACGGCCTCATCTTCATTTAATAGCGCCGCATCGGAAAGTTTGCGGCCAAACAGGTGATAGGTTGCCGCCGCTGCTAATACACCGCCGCAGATCGAAATAATTAGCGCTGTGCTCCAGTGTAATCCCGCCGGAATCAGGGGATAAAAGGTGCTGGCCTGGCCCATCGCAAACAGCATCGCCAGCGTGGCCGCCATATGACGATCGGACGTACCGCGCTTTTCCATGATGGCCAGCGCCGCCAGCGGGGCCGCGAAGCTTACGAAATTAAGTTGAATCATGGCAAAAAATGCCAGCCCGGTAATACCGAAGGGTTTTAATAACGGTGTGGCATGACGTACAACAAAATCCAGTACGCCTTTGACCTCCAGATATTTCATGATGAATAACATCACCACCATAATCGGAATCAATGTGTAGAGCGCCACGTCTACCGAGGCTTTGCCTGCGGACATAATGATATCAATAATATTCATGCCCGATTCCGACCTTTGTTCACACCGTTCTCCCCGTAAAAATAAATAAGCTGGCAATGCCATGAAGTTTGCGGTGCGTATTAATGCGCACCCTACAGCAACGAAATAAATCTTATCCTGTGCGTGGATTATTGAGTAGTGAAGAAAACGGATTTTGTATTTCAGGAAATGAAGTATACCCGCCTACTTTAATGACTGATTGCGGTTGAGGTTCAATAAGCATTAACGAAAAACAAGACGGATCTGCTATCGGTATAGCGGAAGGCTGTTCAGTTTGATCCTCCGAGTGATATGTGAACACGCAGCTCTGGGGGAATGATGGAAAACAAACATATTAAGATGCTGACCGATGCTTTTGTAGGCTGTTCTCAACAAACTGATAGCGGTGTGGAGTTCTGGTTGGCGCGGGATGTGCAACATCTGCTGGGATATGGCAAATGGGACAACTTTCAAAGTGTGGTTTTGAAAGCCAAAACGGCTTGCGAGATCTCAGGTCATGATGTGCTGGATCATTTTGCCGACGTCGGGAAAATGATCGAACTTGGCAAAGGTGGGAAGCGCGAGATAGATGATGTCATGCTTACGCGGTACGCATGTTATCTGATTGCCCAAAACGGCGATCCCAGAAAGCAGGAGATTGCCTTTGCGCAGACTTACTTTGCCATGCAGACGCGTAAAGCTGAGCTTATTGAATTAAGGCTGCTGGAAACTGAGCGGGTGCAGGCCAGGAAAAAATTAAGCGGAACTGAAAAAGAGCTTTCAAACGTTATCTACGAACAAACGGGTGGAAGCCAGAACTTCGCACTTATTCGCAGTAAAGGTGATTTTGCACTGTTTAATCGCAGTACCCAGGTTATGAAAGCACAATGGGTAGTACCAGAAAGTCGTCCGTTAGCCGATTTCGCACCAACCATTATTTTAAAAGCCAAGGATTTTGCCACAGAGATTACTATTCATAATGCTCGCACACTCCGAATGCAAAGTGAGCGGCAAATATCTGGTGAGCATGTTAATAATAATCAGGCGGTAAGAGACACGTTACTCAGTCGGGGAATCACACCTGAATGTTTACCGGCTGCAGAAGATGTAAAAAAAGTTGCGCGTAGATTGGCTTCAGCCGAAAAGAAATCACTTGTTAAACCTGCTAAACTGGAAAAAGATAGCGACGAGATTTAATAAGATAATATCAGGATGCTTATGCATCCTGATATTATTCACGAGATTAGCGGGTTATTAAATAAACCGATATTAACGCATCGTCACAAACTCTTCCGCCGCTGTTGGGTGAATCGCTACGGTGTTATCGAAGTCTTGCTTGGTTGCGCCCATTTTCAGCGCCACCGCGAAGCCTTGCAGCATCTCATCCATACCGTTACCGATACCGTGAATGCCGACAATCTTCTCTTCCGGGCCAACGCACACCAGCTTCATACGGCACGGCTGGCGATGCTGGGTAACGGCGGTATACATCGCGGTGAAAGAAGATTTATACACTTTCACCTGATCGTCGCCGTACTGTTCGCGCGCCTGCGGTTCGGTCAGGCCCACGGTGCCAATCGGCGGATGGCTGAACACCACGGTCGGCACGTTGCTGTAATCCAGATGCTCGTCCGGTTTGTTGTTGAACAGGCGCTCGGAAAGACGACGACCTGCCGCCACGGCCACCGGCGTCAGTTCCACCGCGCCGGTGTTGTCGCCCACCGCGTAGATGCCTTTCACGTTGGTGTTCTGGAACTTATCGACCTTGATGTAACCTTTGTCGTTCAGCGCCACGCCGGTTGCTGCCAGGTTGAGGTTGTCGGTCGCCGGCTCACGGCCAATCGCCCACACCAGGCAATCCACGGTTTGCTCGTGGCCGCTTTCCAGCTGCAGCGTCAGGCTGCCGTCGGCGTTTTTAATCACGGCTTTTGGAATCGACTCGGTGTGCAGCGTTGGGCCTTCGGCCTGCATCACTTCTACCAGCGTATCGACGATTAGCGGATCGAAGCTGCGCAGAGGCGCATGCTTACGCACGAAGAGATGGGTTTCCGCACCCAGCGCATTGACCACGCCCGCCAGCTCCACCGCGATGTAACCCGCGCCCACGACCGCCACGCGTTTTGGCAGCGCATCGAGTTCGAAGAAACCGTCAGAATCGATACCGTATTCCGCGCCCGGCACCTTTGGATGGCTTGGACGCCCGCCGGTGGCGATCAGAATATGATCGGCAGTGAGTGTTTCACCATTCACTTCCACGGTGTTGGCATCAATAAAGCGCGCGAAACCTTTGATCACCTCAACCTTGTTTTTACCCAGCACGTTGTCGTACGAGCTGTGAATGCGGTCGATGTAGGCGCTGCGGTTTTTCACCAGAATTGACCAGTCAAACCGGTTTACCGTGGTATCGAAGCCATAATCTGGCCCATAAAGATGAATAGCTTCAGCGATTTGCGCCGCATGCCACATAACCTTTTTCGGTACGCAGCCGACGTTGACACAGGTGCCGCCCAGCTCTTTGGCTTCAATCAGCGCGCACTTCTGGCCATGCATCGCAGCACGGTTAATCGAGGCGATACCGCCGCTGCCGCCGCCGATGGCGAGGTAGTCAAAATGTCTGGTCATCCGTTATGTCCGTCTGTTGGAAGAAAATTGGCATAGAGTTTAACGCTATGACGATTATTGACGCAAAGATTGCACCTATGATTGTAATAGCATTGATTTTTATGTCCGATTACAGGGAAGCATAGCATGCAACTGACATTCCTCGGCACCGGCGGCGGTGCGCCCAGCCTGCAACGTAATGTCACCGCGATAGCGCTGACGCTGTCGAAACGCGGCGATACCTGGCTGTTTGACTGCGGCGAGGCGACGCAGCATCAATACATGCGCTCTGCGCTGAAGCCGGGCAAGCTGGAGAAAATCTTTATCACCCATCTGCACGGCGACCACATCTTTGGGCTGCCGGGCTTGCTCACCAGCCGCTCCATGGCCGGCATCCCCGAACCGATGACCATTTACGGGCCGAAAGGTATTCGCCAGTTTATTGAGACGGCGCTCAGTTTGAGTGGCTCGTACACTTCTTATCCGCTGGAGATTATCGAGATCGACGCCGGTTTGGTGCTGGATGACGGCGAAGTGCGCGTGACGGCCTGGCCGATGAATCATGTGATCGAGTGTTATGGCTATCGCATTGAGCAGCACGATAAACCGGGCTTCCTTGATGCGCCGCGCCTGAAAGCCGAAGGCGTACCGCGCGGGCCGTGGTATCAGGATTTGAAAGCGGGTAAGCGCATCCAGCTGGAAGATGGTCGCGAGATCAACGGCGCGGATTATCTTGGCCCGGCAACCAAAGGCAAAGTGCTGGCAATATTTGGCGATACCGCGCCCACCGACGTGGCGCTCCAGCTGGCCGCAAATGCTGATGTGATGGTGCATGAGACCACACTGGAGGCGGCGCTGCAGGAGAAAGCCAATGGACGCGGCCACTCAACCACCATTCAGGCTGCGGAGGTGGCGAAACAGTCGGGGGCGAAGCGCATGATCGCCACGCATTTCAGCTCGCGCTATTTGTCTAAGGATCGGGAAAAACTGTTGGCGGAGTGCCAGTCGGTGTTTGCAGCGACCGAGCTGGCACATGATTTCGCGGTGTTCGAGGTTTAGTGCTGTAGCGCCGGATAGGTGAAGAACAGCAGATGCGTCATGTTGAACAGGAAATGGATGCCGGTGGCGACCCACAGGCGTCCGCTCCACTGCCACGCCAGGCCGTAAATCAATCCGGCGAGCGTGGCGAAGATCATCAGCAGCGGTCCGCCAGGGAAATGCGCCAGACCAAACAGCAGCGACGTCAGCAACATGGCCGCCACGGCACCAATGTGCTGGCGCAGACGCTGTTGCAGATAGCCACGAAAGAACGCTTCTTCTGCCAGTGATACGAAGAACAGGTTCGCCAGCATAAAACTGCCCAACCATTCCGGCCAGTGGGGTTCAACGGCCAGGCCACCAAACTGCACCGCGACATACAACAGCAGCGGAATCGCCGCCAGCAGCGCCAGCCACAAAATTTTAAGTCGCGGCGGCGCGGATTGGGTGCGGAACAGCTGCGGCAAGCAGATGAGCAGCACAAACGGAATCAGCGCTTTATCGAAGTTGTACGAGAAACTAAAGGGCAGGCTGAGCGGCCCGGCCTGCACATCTTCCACCTGGCGCGGATTTTTGAAGCCCGGGAAAAAGTGTACAAACAGGCCGATGGCAATGGCAACCAGCGCGGCTTCACTCACCCACTGAATCCAGCGCGCGTTATTTTCCACGCGAATCCAGGCGATGACGGCAATGGCGCCGAGCAGCAGCATTGCTGGCCAATCCAGCACATCCTCGAACAGCCCAAGAATGGTGGCGAGCGTGAGCAGCAGTACCGAAAAACGTTTGGCGGGCGACAGCACAGCAAGCGCGCCAGCCAGAATGATCCACATGATAATAGTCCTGATAGGCTGGCGACGCGGTAAGGCGAACTTACTCTGGCACGATCTGCGTGACGCTGAAGTGACCGGTTCCGGCGGGCACCAGCTTCTGATGCAGCCACGGCAGCAGCTCTTCCATCTGCGCTTTCAGCTTCCACGGCGGGTTAATCACGATCATGCCGGAAGCCGTCATGCCGCGCTGATCGCTGTCTGGACGCACCGCCAGTTCAATCTGCAGAATGTTGCGGATATTAGTGGCCTGCAGATCTTTAACCATGTGTTTGATCTGCTGACGCATCACCACTGGATACCACAGCGCAAACACGCCGGTGGCGAAACGCTTGTGACCTTCCTGAATGCCTTTCACCACATCCTGATAATCGCTTTTCAACTCATATGGCGGATCGATCAGAATCAGGCCGCGACGGCTCAGCGGCGGCAGCTTGGCTTTCAGCTGTTGGTAGCCATCACCACGCGCCACGCGCGCACGTGAATCTTTGCTGAACTCGGTGCGCAGCAGCGGGTAATCGCTGGAGTGCAGCTCGGTCAGCTCCATTTTGTCCTCTTCACGCAGCAGGAAGCGGGCAATCAACGGCGAACCAGGATAGTACTTTAAGGTGCCGTGCGGATTGAGATTACGCACCGCCGAGAGATACGGCTTGAGCAACTCCGGCACATCCGGCTGCTGCCAGATGCGGCCAATGCCTTCCAGATATTCACCGGTACGCTCGGCGTGCTCTCCGCTCAGCAGGTAACGTCCGGCACCGGCGTGGGTATCCAGATAGAGGAAAGGTTTTTCCTTCTCCATCAGGGCGGTGAGGATCAGGCTTTCAACGGTGTGTTTCAGCACGTCGGCATGGTTGCCGGCATGAAAACTGTGGCGATAACTCAGCATAAAAAAAGGGGGTCCGCGGTTGGATCAAAGGGAGTGAAAACATCGTGTGTGGCGCGATTATAGCCGCGCTGCATAAAAATTGCTGACGTTTTGGCTGCCGCTTAAGTTTTGCGCCAATGCGCCGCTATAGCCCGGTGCGATCAGACTTCTTGCCGGTAAATTTGCTACGGAATGACGTGATACTCGAAATTTCATCACGGATTAAGTAAGTTAGTTTCCGATAACGAAGCGGTCATGAGCGAAATGCCAGGTGGTTCTGGCAGGAAACTTTCCGGTGAAGACCGTATAATTTTTTGCTTAAAGCATCTCAAACAACTCCTGGTGACAATAATGAAAAAAATGACTGGTGTCGCGGTGGCAAGCCTGTTGGTACTGACTGGCTGCGCGAAACAACAACCCGTTCATAGTTTAGTAACGCCGCCGACTGCGGACGAACAATCCGCCGCGCAAACCGCGCCAGAGCAGCAAGGTACGCCATTTGTGGCTTCAGCGCCGGCGCAACCCGCGACGGCTTCACTCAGTGACGACCGTTCCAGCAACATTCAGCAGTGCCGTAAAGAGCTCGACGCGATGCGTCTGTATAGCCAGGCGTCATTTGACAGCTATCAGGCCGAATTCCAGAAAATCGGTGCCCAGACCAATAAATATCTGCAAATTAAAGATTCCATTGGCGCGGATATTAACGACTTAGTGATGCCGCGTTATCAATTCCAGATTCGTGAATTGTGCTTCCGTATTAAGACACGTCTGTCACAGCTAATTATTCGTCAGGCCGGTTAAACATCTGTATTTAACCCCCTGAGCATTAAGCTGCCGTACGATAATTCCCGCTTTGCATGGGCTTCAGCACTATTAAACCAATAGCGCTGAAGCCTTTGTTGCTTTTTGGCCGTGACAGGAACATGTGATGAGACAACGTCATCGGCCGTGATGCTGGATTATTACCGTGTTTTTACTCTCCGCCTGAGTCTTAGCGCAGCCTTTTCTTCGTGGGTCCGGTCTCAGTGGCATTGATTTTCCTGTCATCAAGCCGCATGTTAGTAAAATGCGTCGCGCGAGCATTCGCGCCACTACTTCATCATGAAAGGACTGCGCTTATGACCAATCCGTTACTCACGCCTTTTTCGCTGCCCCCGTTTTCTGCTATCAAACCTGAACATGTGGTTCCTGCGGTTACCGAAGCGCTGAACGACTGTCGCGCAGCGGTGGAGCGCGTTGTGGCGCAAGGCGCGCCTTACACCTGGGAAAATCTGGTGCAGCCGCTGGCTGAAGTTGACGATCGCTTAGGTCGCCTGTTCTCGCCGGTCAGCCATCTGAACTCGGTGAAAAACAGCCCGGAACTGCGCGAAGCTTACGAGCAAACGCTGCCGCTGCTGTCCGAATACAGCACCTGGGTCGGCCAGAATGAAGGTTTGTATCAGGCCTATCGCAACCTGAAAGAGGGCGATAGCTACGCGGCGCTGGATACCGCGCAGAAGAAAGCGGTGGATAACAGCCTGCGTGATTTCGAGCTGTCCGGTATCGGCCTCGATAAAGAGAAGCAAAAGCGCTACGGCGAAATCGCGGCACGTCTTTCTGAACTGGGTTCGACCTACAGCAACAACGTGCTCGACGCCACCATGGGCTGGAGCAAGCTGGTGACCGATGAAGCGGAGCTGGCGGGTATGCCGGAAAGCGCGCTGGCCGCCGCCAAAGCGCAGGCCGAAGCCAAAGAGCAACAAGGCTGGCTGCTGACGCTGGATATCCCAAGCTATCTGCCGGTCATGACTTACTGCGACAACGCTGCGCTGCGTGAAGAGCTGTACCGCGCGTATTCAACGCGTGCTTCCGAACAGGGCCCGAATGCCGGCAAATGGGACAACGGTCCGGTGATGGCGGAAGAGCTGGCGCTGCGTCATGAACTGGCTCAGCTGCTGGGCTTCGACTCTTACGCCGACAAATCGCTGGCAACCAAAATGGCGGAAAATCCGGCGCAGGTCATCGACTTCCTGACCGATCTGGCGAAACGCGCCCGTCCGCAGGGTGAAAAAGAGCTGGCTCAGCTGCGCGCCTTCGCGAAGAAAGAGTACGGCGTCGACGAGATGAATCCGTGGGATCTGACGTATTACGGCGAGAAACAGAAACAGCATCTCTACACCATCAGCGACGAGCAGCTGCGTCCGTACTTCCCGGAAGCGCGCGCGGTGAGTGGTTTGTTCGAGGTGGTTAAACGCATTTACGGCATCACCGCTAAAGAGCGTAAAGACGTCGATGTTTACCATCCAGACGTGCGCTTCTTCGACCTGTTCGACGAAAGCGGTGAACTGCGCGGCAGCTTCTACCTCGATCTCTACGCACGTGAACACAAGCGCGGCGGTGCGTGGATGGACGATTGCGTCGGCCAGATGCGTAAAGCCGACGGCAGCCTGCAGAAGCCGGTGGCCTATCTCACCTGTAACTTTAACCGTCCGCTGCAGGGCAAACCGGCGCTATTCACGCACGATGAAGTGATCACGCTGTTCCATGAATTCGGTCACGGTCTGCATCATATGCTGACGCGCATCGAAACGCCGGGCGTGTCTGGCATCAGCGGTGTGCCGTGGGATGCCGTCGAGCTGCCAAGCCAGTTTATGGAAAACTGGTGCTGGGAGCCGGAAGCGCTGGCGTTTATCTCCGGCCACTACGAAACCGGTGAACCGCTGCCGAAGGAACTGCTGGATAAAATGCTGGCGGCGAAAAATTATCAGGCGGCGCTATTTATTCTGCGTCAGCTGGAGTTCGGCCTGTTCGATTTCCGTCTGCATACCGAGTTCGATCCCGCCCAAGGTGCGCGCATCCTCGAAACCCTGCGTGAAGTGAAGAAGCAGGTTGCCGTGGTGCCAAGCCCGGAATGGGGCCGTTTCCCGCACGCCTTCAGCCACGTCTTTGCTGGCGGATATGCGGCCGGTTACTACAGCTATCTGTGGGCCGACGTGCTGGCTGCCGATGCCTATTCGCGCTTCGAAGAAGAGGGCATTTTCAACCGTCAGACTGGTCAGTCGTTCCTCGACAACATCCTGACGCGTGGCGGTTCCGAAGAGCCAATGGAGCTGTTCAAACGCTTCCGTGGTCGTGAACCGCAGCTCGATGCGATGCTGGAACACTACGGAATTCAGGGATAAACCGGCTAGTGAAAATTGGTCTAATCGATGAAACGGGCGCCGGAGACGGCGCCTTATTACATTTAGCCGAGCGCTGGGGTTTGCAGCAGGACGAACAGGCGACGATGGCGCTGGTGTTAACCGCAGAGCATCTTGAGTTGCGTAAACTGGATGAGCCGAAACTCGGCGGCATCTTCGTGGATTTCGTCTCGGGCGCGATGGCGCATCGGCGTAAGTTTGGCGGCGGTCGCGGCGAAGCGGTGGCAAAAGCGGTCGGCATTAAAAGTGGTTATCTGCCAGATGTGGTTGATGCAACGGCCGGTTTGGGGCGCGATGCATTTGTGCTGGCGGCGCTGGGCTGTCGCGTGCGCATGCTGGAGCGCCATCCGGTGGTGGCGGCCTTGCTGGACGATGGTTTGCGTCGCGGTTATCAGGATGCGGAGATTGGCGGCTGGCTGCGCGATCGGCTGACGCTGCTGCACGCTGTTAGCCAGCAAGCGCTGAGCGATATCACGCCCGCGCCGGATGTGGTCTATCTCGATCCGATGTATCCGCATCGCCAGAAAAGCGCGATGGTGAAGAAAGAGATGCGGGTGTTTCAGTCGCTGGTCGGTGCGGATGATGATGCTGATGCGTTGCTGGAACCGGCGCGCCGTCTGGCGAAGAAGCGCATTGTGGTGAAGCGTCCGGATTACGCGCCGCCGTTAGCGGGCGTGGTGACGCAGGATGCGGTGGTCACCAAAAGCCATCGCTTTGATATTTATCCGCCGCTGGGGTAATAACGCAAACAATGCGCAATACATTGCGCCGCTACAAAAAATCAGGCCGGTAACCCGGCCTGATTTTTATTCTTCGTCTTCGTCGCGCAACGGCACAATCAACATGTCGATATGCACGGTGTTAATCAACTGGCGCGCCGATGACATCAGCTTGCTCCAGAAGTCCTGATGGTGACCACACACCACCAAATCCACATCATATTTCTTAATCGCATCCACCAGCACCTGGCCAAGATCGCCGCTGCCGCTCAGAGTTTCACTGATCGGATAACCGGCGTTAATAGACAGCTCTTTCAGCGCGGTGTGCGTCTCTTCAGAAATACGCTTCTGCATGTCGCCCAGATTGACATCAATCAGCCCGGTGTAGAGGTCTGAATAGTTCACATCAACGTGGATCAGCGAGATTTTTGCATCATAAGGACGGGCCAGCGAAACGGCTTTATCAACCAGCAACTGGCTTTCCGGGGAAAGGTCTACTGCAATCAGGATGTGTTTATAAGCCATGATAAAACTCCTTTCTCAAGATTCGGGGCAATCTTCCTGCTTTCACGGTCGGCGATTCCTTTGCGCGAGACGGCGATGAAGCGCCACCAACCAACTATTTCAGCCTTGCAGGCGGTTTTTGTTATGTCCTGAGTATAGCCAGAGTTGTTAACAAATGCTGCAAGCGCAAGTTCGCTTGTGAGGAAGATCAAGCGTTATCGGCTTTTTCACTCGCCCTGAACGAAAATCATCGCTGGAAAAAAATTCAACAGATCTCCTACACTGAAAATAAGTGCCACTGCCATATGCGTTGCGCACTCAGGTTCGCATAACAACAATGCAATCGACATCATTCAATGGCTGGTTTATTTCCCGTGCGGCGTCTACAGCAATTCCCCGCTGCGTTCGACGTCGTTGCGGCTCCAGCCGGGAGGGGAACATGATCAGCACTATCGCGCTTTTTTGGGCTCTGTGTGTGGTTTGTCTGGTGAATATGGCGCGCTATTTCTCTTCTTTGCGCTCACTTTTAGCCGTTTTGCGCGGTTGCGATCCGCTGTTATATCAATACGTGGATGGTGCGGGTTTCTTCACGTCGCACGGGCAGCCGAGTAAGCAGGTGCGGCTGGTGCGCTATATCTGGGAGAAGCGCTATCACGATCATCATGACGACGAGTTCATTCGCCGCTGTGAGCGCGTGCGCGGGCAGTTTGTGCTGACCAGCGGGCTCTGCTTTTTGGTGGTGGTGAGTTTGATTGCGATGGCTATCTGGCAATAAAAAAGGGCAATAAAAAGGGCGACATCGCGTCGCCCTCATACCCGTCATACTTCGAATCACAGCCGCGTTAGCTGCGCGAGTTCACCTCAGTCACTTACTTGAGTAAGCTCCTGAGGATTCACTCACTTGCCGCCTTGCTGTCATCCGAATTATTTAGGGTATCCATCAGATCAGTTTCAGTGCAATCCAGTAGAGCGAACCCGACAGCAAAATACACACCGGCAAGGTGAACACCCACGCCATAGCGATATTTTTGATGGTGCGACTCTGCAATCCACCGCCATCGACCAGCATGGTACCGGCCACCGACGACGACAGAATGTGCGTGGTAGAAACGGGCATACCGGTGTAACTGGCCACGCCAATCGATACCGCGGCCGTCACCTGCGCCGACATCCCTTGCGCATACGTCATGCCTTTCTTACCGATTTTCTCACCAATGGTGGTGGCAACACGACGCCAGCCAATCATGGTGCCGATGCCCAGCGCCAGCGCCACAGCCACAATAATCCAGATCGGTGCGTACTCAACGGTGCCCAGCAAATCGCTTTTCAGCTTGTTGAGGAAGCGCTTATCGTCCGCGCTGGTTTCCGGCAGCTTGGCCACTTTATCTACGGTATCGGAAACGCACAGCAGCAGGCGACGCATCTGGCTGCGTTGATCAACCGTCAGCTGATCGTAGCTCTGCAGATTGTTCAGCAGCAGCTGCGCACGATCGATAGCCTGCAGCGCACGGCTGCTGTCGCAATGGAACTCCTGCGGACCGCCAAGCGATTCATCTGGCGTTGGCACCACAGGCGGCGCCATCTGCACCATGTGCGTCAGTGATTCGTTGTGCTGCTGATAATACTGCTCCAGATGGTTTACGGCATCGCGCGTGCGGGTGATGTCATAACCCGACGCATTCAGGTTCACCACAAAACCAGCCGGCGCAACGCCGATCAGCACCAGCATAATCAGGCCAATGCCTTTCTGACCATCGTTAGCGCCGTGTGAGTAGCTCACGCCAATCGCGGAAACGATCAGGGCAATGCGCGTCCAGAACGGGGGCTTTTTCTTGCCATCAATCTTTTCACGGTCAGCAGGCGTCATGTGGATGCGTGAACGCTTGGTGGTTCCGCTCCAGTAGCGACGCAGGATAAAGATCAGACCGCCTGCAATCACCAGACCTACAATCGGCGAAAGAATCAGGGACATGAAGATATTGATGACTTTCGGCAGGTTGAGCGCGTCAACCACCGAGGTGCCGGTCATCAGGGCGTTGGTGAGACCAATACCGATGATGGCGCCAATCAATGTGTGAGAACTGGACGCCGGCAAACCCAAATACCAGGTGCCAAGGTTCCAGATAATCGCGGCCAGCAGCATGGAGAAGACCATGGCGAGTCCGTGAGCCGAACCGACATTCAACAGTAAATCGGTCGGAAGCATGTGAACGATGGCATACGCCACGCTCAATCCACCAAGCAAAACACCTAAGAAGTTGAAAACACCCGCCATGACAACCGCCAGTTGCGCCCGCATCGCACGGGTATAAATGACAGTCGCGACCGCGTTAGCAGTGTCGTGAAAACCGTTGATTGCTTCGTAAAACAATACAAACAGCAGAGCAAGAATCAGTAACAGGCTGGTACTGAGGTCGAGACCAGCAAACAGATGTAGCATAAACGTTACGCCATTTTGGGAGGACATGAACGCGGCGCATTATCTGCGACAACGTGCGCGATATGAAAGAAAAATATAGCTCTTTATTGTCTTAAAATTGTAATGCAGCGTATAGATTTAGCTGAAAACAGCTTAAAATTAGTAAGTTACATTATGACACATTTACGGCATTTTTTTGAAGCTGGCGCTAAAAGCCGCAAATCCCTACAATCAGCGCCTTTCGAGCAAGGCGGATAAAAGCAGTGGAAAAGTTTGACGTTATCATTATTGGTGCAGGCGCAGCCGGCATGTTCTGCGCTGCGCAGGCAGGGCAATTGGGTCGCCGCGTATTGCTGCTGGATAACGGCAAAAAAGCCGGTCGCAAGATTTTGATGTCGGGCGGCGGTCGCTGCAACTTCACCAACATGCACACCGAACCGGCGGCGTATCTGTCGCACAATCCGCATTTCTGCAAATCGGCGCTGGCGCGCTACAACCAGTGGGATTTCATCGATCTGGTCAATCGCCACGGCATTGCGTATCACGAGAAAACGCTCGGGCAATTATTCTGCGATGACTCCGCACAGCAGATTGTCGATCTGCTGTTGAAAGAGTGTGATGCCGGCCAGGTGACGCTGCGCCTGCGCAGTGAAGTGCTGAGCGTTGAGCGCGACGATAACGGTTATACCTTGCAGCTGAACGGCACATCGGTGCAGGCAGAAAAACTGGTGATCGCCAGCGGCGGGCTCTCGATGCCAGGCCTCGGCGCCACGCCGTTTGGCTATAAAGTGGCGGAACAGTTCGGCCTGAAAGTGTTCCCGACGCGTGCGGCATTGGTGCCGTTCACGCTGCATAAACCGCTGCTGGAACAGCTCAACACGCTGTCGGGCGTCGCGCTGCCCACCACCATCACCGCGCAGGACGGCACCTTATTTAAAGAAGCGATGCTGTTTACCCATCGCGGCTTATCGGGGCCCGCCGTGCTGCAAATCTCCAGCTACTGGCAGCCGGGTGAATTCGTCACCATTGATTTGTCACCTGCCACTTCGCTGGATGATTTCATTCATGTGCAGCGCGAAGCGCATCCCAATCTCAGCCTGAAAAACAGTCTGGCGAAAATTCTGCCAAAACGGTTGGTGGAAGTGCTGCAGGAGCTAAAGCAGATTCCTGACGTCACGCTGAAGCAGCTAAACAGCAAGCAGCAGGGCGAACTGGTCAGCACGCTGCATCAATGGCGCGTGCAGCCAAACGGCACCGAAGGCTATCGCACCGCAGAAGTGACGCTAGGCGGCGTCGATACCACCCAACTGTCGTCAAAAACCATGGAAGCGCGCGATGTGCCAGGTTTGTTCTTTATCGGCGAAGTGGTGGACGTTACCGGTTGGCTGGGCGGCTACAACTTCCAGTGGGCGTGGAGCTCGGCCTGGGCGTGCGCGCAGGCGCTTTAAAAGGCAATCTTTACACCCAGTTGTGTCTGCCAGTTGCTGGCACCTTCCTGACTTAGGCGATGTTGCCACTTAAGCTGGCTATTAAGCTGAACATTCTCAGTCAGTTGCCAGCCAACGTCGCCGCTATATTGCAGGTGCTTACCGCCTCGGCCAGTACGCAGATTATCTTTATCTACCGCAACATTGCCCGCATGGCCGCTGTACTGCACATAGCGTGTTTCAAGGCCAAATTTCAGGCTATCTGTTGGTCTGAAGTCATATTTCATACCGCCAGAGAACTGCAGCTGTTTTTGCTGTGAATAACCAATATGTAGATTGTCGTTGTCATGAATATCCTTGATGCGTGCCCATTGCATGGTGGCGCCCAGCACTGGGGTGAACGCATGTGAACCCTGCTGCCAGCGCCAGCCAACATCCATACCGATATTGGCGCTGCGGGCTTTTACCTGCGCCACCTTATCTTTTTCATCACTGCTTATATTGCCGCGATAGTGACCGACGCTAATCGGCAGAGCCAGTTGCAGGCCATGCTGTGGCTGCCAGCTCAACATGGCATTGATACCTTGAGTATCAACCTGCCCGTGGCTGTTGCCGCTGGACTGTGAGGGCTCCAGAGTGAAGTGACCTTTACTGATCGCCACACTCAGTGCCAGCTGTCGTTGCTCATCTTCCGTCAGTAATCCACGTAAGCCTACCAGCCAGCCGTAATAGCGGTTTTCACTCTGGTTGTGATTGGCTTCGCTGCGATAGCGCTCATCAACGCTAAAACCCGAAATGAACAGGTCATGGCGACCATCCCGACCTGCAAGTTGTGCATCATAGATAAAGCGTGCTTGCAGATTTTCATCCATACCAAAGAGTGCGGCAGGCAGAGCGGCATAAGCTGGGATTTGTGGCTTAGCTCCTGCCACGGAGGGCGCCGGCGGGGGAGGTGGATTGCCATCGAGCACGGGGTCGATCAGATCCGGATCGGGTGGAAGCGGAGCAATCATCGAGCTCTGCAGCCGGTAAAACCAAAATAAATGGGGCCTGCTACCGGCAAGCTTTCCCTGAATATGCGGGCGATTGGCCGCCGGATTGAAATCATCATACCAGCTGTTTCGTGCGAAAAATTTCCCCACCATTTTTAAGCTGTCAGCGGCTGCATGTTTAACGTTATGCAACAGCGAATCGGAGTGGGGATGCTCGGATAAAGGCGCTAAAACCGCTTCGGTTGATGAGTGAGAAAGGGGGGTTACAGGAAGCGGTGGAATGTCTGAAGAAAAGGGTTTTATCTCTTTAGCATATAACGGCTCGAAGCTACAAAGTGCACCGATAGCCAGCGTCAGCTGAGTCAGGTTCATCGTATCTGGTCGATTTATGGCGAAAGGGTTTGCAACTTATAGTGACCTGTTAGTCGAGCTATTTAAGACCTGTCTTGTTTTGACGGGCAAAATGAATCGCTCGGCAGCTGATCACAGTTAACTGGTTACGTTATGGATGCGGCCGGCAAAATATGTGCGGCCAGCCGAATGCTGTTACTATCGCGCGTTTCCTTTTTCCAGCGGATAAACCATTCATGTTAAAACTCAAATTCATTGTGCCGTTGCTGATCATCATCAGTGCTGCGGTTTGGTGGCTGATGCCGCATTACAGCGATGAGGACAAAGGCTATTACATCGCCATGTTCTGTACGCTGACTCACGATGGACGCGGCAATACCGCGCAGGATATGCAGCAGATTATTGAAGGCAGTAATGCAGATTACGCATTGCAGAAGATTCATTTCCAACAGGGTTTGGCTGATCATCTGCAAGCGGTGTGGCAGGATTTGTCGCCAGAACAGCAGCAGCAGGCGCGGCAGGAAAGACTCTCCTGCCGCCGTTTGATGTCTGAGAAATTGCTACCGGGCCAGCCGGTTCAGTAATTATTGAACGGGCAGCGCAGGGATTAAAAGCTGCGCCGCCGTTTTAAGAAGCCGCTCAACACCTTCCCGCTCCCATATCGCAAAACGTTTCGCAGCAGAATCTGACGCCAATTTTGCGAGACGCCCCGCATCCGCTTGCACGTTACTTATTGTACTAATTGATATTTTTCGCAGTGCCGCGCAAAATACACACAGTCACATGGTGCAGCAATCGCTCGCTGAGCATGATGTTGGCACGCGCCTCACATCAACTCAGGAGCTTCACGGATGACACTCGCGATGATGAACACACACAAAGCCTTTAAAGCACTGCAGTTGGCCGGCGTCAGCGACCAACAGGCCGAAGCCATGGTCGAGATCTTTACTGAGATGCAGCAGGATAATGCGTTATCTCGTGCTGATTTAATGAAGGCCGGAGAAGGAATTACAGGGAGCATTAAAGAACTGGATGTTCGACTTACCGGCGATATCAGAGAGCTGGATATTCGGCTTACTGGTGCGATTAAAGATCTGGATGTTCGGTTAAGTGGCGCGATTAAGGATATTGAGGAACTGAAAGCTGACGTGAAACAACTCAAAGCGGATGTTGCCACGCTGAAAACCGATATGCGCTGGATCAAACGTTTGCTAATGGTGATGACCACCACGATGGTCATTGCAGCGATCAAATACATTTTCTCTTAGATCTTGTGCTCCTGCGGCAGGAGTACAGTCGGCTGTACTCTCAGCGCGGCGCGATTCACATTCCCGCACACGCGCTGCCAGCAAACGCGCTCAGCGCCGCGTAATTTGAAGCGGCGCACACTTATCACGAAGTAAAACTACAACACTGCGCTCCAGATCATCAGACTGGAGTCCAGCATGTTGGAAATTACGCCTGTCCCCGCGCTGACGCGCGCCATTGCGATTCTCGACTTTATTGCCCAGCACGGACCGTGCAGTGCCGCCGAGATCATCGAAACGCTGGCGCTTCCTAAAAGCAGCGCCTACCTGCTGTTCGCTGAACTGAAAAAACAGCGTCTGATCACTATTGATCGCAACAACAACTATTGCCTGTGGACGCGGCTGGTGGAGTTTGCCGGTCACGCACTGCAGCGCATGGATATCCGCGATATTGCGCGTCCACCTCTGACACGTTTAATGCAGCAGACCAATCTGCTGTGCCACCTCGGCATCCTCGAGGGTGGTCACGCCTGTTACATCCTCAAACTCGAATCCGCCGCCACCATCAGCGTGCGCTCGCACGAAGGCAAAAGCCTGTCGCTGTATCGCTCGGGCATTGGCAAGTGTCTGCTCGCCTGGCAGCAACCTGAAGAGCAGGAACGCATCATCAGCGGCCTGCGTTTTGTGGCGGTGACGCCAACCTCGCTGCGTAACGCCGAGGCGCTGCGTACCGAGCTGGCACGCATTCGCCGTCAGGGCTGGAGCTTTGATAACGGTGAAGATTATCCCGATGTGCGCTGCGTCGCCGCGCCGATTTTCAATGCCCGCCAGCAGCTCGTCGCCGCCATTTCGCTGGTGGGTACCCGACTCGACATTGACGACGACAAACGCGATTACCTTGCTGGCCAGGCGATTGCCTGCGCCCGCGATATTTCCCGTCTGCTGGGCTGGCGTAGCCCGGCGGAAAAACACGCCTCGTAACCAGGAGAAGAGCATGTCCCTACCTAAAATTAAAACTGTCCGCGCCTACTTTGCCGGTGGCGCTACCGCGGATAAAGCAGCGGCTGGCGGTGATTATCACGATCAAGGTGCCAATCACTGGATTGACGACCACGTCGCCACGCCCATGAGCAAATACAAGCAGTATGAGCAGTCGCGTCAATCCTTTGGCATCAACGTGTTAGGCACGCTAATTGTCGAAGTCGAAGCCGATAACGGTCAAACCGGTTTTGCCATTACCACCGGCGGCGAAATGGGCTGCTTCATTGTGGAAAAGCATCTCAACCGCTTCCTTGAAGGACGCTGCGTCAGCGACATCAAACTGATTCACGACCAGATGATGAACGCCACCCTGTATTACGCCGGTTCGGGCGGCCTGGTGATGAACACCATTTCGTGCGTCGATTTGGCGCTGTGGGATCTGTTCGGCAAAGTCACCGATCTGCCGGTGTACAAACTGCTGGGCGGCGCGGTACGCGATGAACTGCAGTTCTACGCCACCGGTGCGCGTCCGGACCTGGCGCAGCAGATGGGCTTTATCGGCGGCAAAATGGCGGTGCAGTGGGGACCGCACGATGGCGATGAAGGCATCCGTAAAGAGGTGGCGCGCATCGCTCACTATCGCGAAAGTTGCGGCCCGGATTTCTGGCTGATGCTTGATTGCTGGATGAGCCAGGACGTCAATTTCGCCACCAGGCTGGCTCACGCCTGCGCGCCTTATAACGTCAAGTGGCTGGAAGAGTGTTTGCCGCCGCAGCAGTTCGAAGGATACGCCCAGCTGAAACAGCAAGCGCCGCAGGGCATGTTGATCACCAGCGGCGAACATCACGGCACGCTGCAATCATTCCGCACGCTGGCTGAAACCGGCATCGATATTTTGCAGCCCGACGTCGGTTGGTGCGGCGGCCTGACCACGCTGGTGGAAGTGGCGGCGCTGGCGAAATCACGCGGCCAGCTGGTGGTGCCGCACGGCTCCTCGGTTTACTCGCATCACGCGGTGATCACCTTCACCAACAGCCCATTCAGTGAATTCCTGATGACCAGCCCGGATTGCAGCACGCTGCGCCCGCAGTTTGATCCGCTGCTGATCAACGAACCGGTGCCGGTTAACGGTCGCATGCACAAATCGGTGCTGAATAAACCGGGCTTCGGCGTGGAGCTGAATCGCGATGGACTGAAGCGTCCTTATCAACACTAATCGCAGCGGCTGCGGCGACGCGTCGCAGCCCTGCGTGAGGGTTTACCATGAATAATCTGGTGTTAAGCGCGGTTAAAAAGAATCGCGCACGTCTTATTCCTTTCATGTTGATGCTCTACGTGTTGGCGTTTCTCGATCGCGCCAACATTGGTTTCGCCAAAGAGGCATATCAACTTGATACCGGCCTGAGTAATGAAGCTTACGCGTTAGGGGCTGGGATCTTCTTTGTGGTGTACGCGCTGCTTGGCGTGCCGGCCAATTTGCTGATGCGACGCTTTGGCGCGCGCAGCTGGATTGGCGGCACCACGCTGCTGTGGGGATTGCTTTCGGCGGCGATGGCATTTGCTGATACCGAAGCCAAATTCCTGCTGGTGCGTACCTTGCTCGGCGCCGCTGAGGCGGGTTTCTTCCCGGGCATGATTTATCTGACCTCGCTGTGGTTCCCGCAACAGCAGCGCGCTAGCGTCATGGGACTGTTCTACATGGGCGCGCCGCTGGCGTTGACGCTGGGTTCACCGCTCTCTGGCGCACTGCTGGAAATGCATGGCGTGCTAGGCCATCCCGGCTGGTTCTGGATGTTTATCATTGAAGGATTACTGGCGGTGGCAGCCGGCGTTTTCACTTTCAGCTATATCGACGACACACCGGCGAAAGCGCGTTTTCTCAGCGCCGAAGAGAAGCAGGCGCTGCAACGTCAGCTGGAGAGCGAAGAGCAGCAGAAACCGACTTCACATCTGCGTGATGCGCTGCGCAATGGTCGCGTCTGGCAGCTCGCCATTATCTATATGACCATTCAGATTGCGGTTTATGGCCTGATTTTCTTCCTGCCTTCACAAGTCGCAGCGTTGTTAGGCACCAAAGTCGGTTTCCTCGCCTCGCTGGTGGCGGCCATTCCCTGGGTGGCCGCGCTGTTTGGCACCTGGCTGATTCCGCGCTATTCCGACCGCAGCGGCGAGCGTCGCCGGGTCGCGGCGTTCACCTTGCTGGCTGCTGCCGTCGGGATTGGTTTGTCCGGATTGGTTTCGCCGCTGTTGGCCATCATTGCGCTTAGCGTCGCAGCGGTGGGTTTTATTGCCGTGCAGCCGGTGTTCTGGACCATGCCGACGCAGCTGCTTTCTGGCACTGCGCTGGCGGCGGGCATCGGCTTCGTCAATTTGTTTGGTGCTGTAGGTGGCTTCCTCGCACCGCTGATTCGCGTAAATGCCGAAATGCACTTTAACAGCAGCGCTGCCGGATTGCTGGCGCTGGCGCTAATTGCCGCCATCGGTTCACTCATTATCCTCAGCCTGAAAGTGGAGCGTCAGTTGCCACACTCTCAGCAGCCAAGTCATTAAGTAAGGAGCAGCTATGCAGGATCCGTTAAATAATCCCTTCAAAGCCGGATTGGCGAAAGGCGAAACGCAGATTGGTTTGTGGCTGAGCAGCACATCGTCGTATCTGGCCGAAATTGCTGCCACCAGCGGCTACGACTGGTTATTGATTGATGGCGAACACGCCCCGAATACCGTACAGGATCTCTATCATCAATTGCAGGCCGTTGCGCCTTATCGCAGTCAGCCGGTGATACGGCCAATCGAATTCCAGACGGCACTGATTAAGCAGGTGCTGGATATCGGTGCGCGCACCTTGCTGGTGCCGATGATCGATACCGCTGAGCAGGCACAGGCGCTGGTGAAGGCGACGCGCTATCCGCCTTACGGCACGCGCGGTGTCGGCGCAGGCGTGGCGCGGGCGGCACGTTGGGGGCGCGTGGAAAATTATATGGCGCGCGCCAATGAAGAGTTATGCTTGCTGATTCAGGCCGAAAGCAAAACGGCGATTGATAATCTCGATGCGTTGCTGGAGGTTGAGGGCGTTGACGGAATCTTTATTGGTCCGGCTGATTTGTCAGCCTCATTGGGCTATCCCGATAATGCCGGGCATCCTGAAGTGCAGAAAGTGATTGAGCAGAGTATCAAACGCATCCGCAGCGCAGGAAAAGCGGCCGGTTTTCTGGCGGTTAATCTGGAGATGGCGGAACGCGCTATTCATTGGGGAGCTAATTTCGTTGCCGTCGGTGTGGATACCATGCTGTATACCGATGCGCTGGATAATCGGCTCGCGCATTTTAAAAAGAGCGTAAATGCGCTGAATAAATCGAGTTACTAATTGAGAAACGGATGGTATGCCATCCGTTTCTATTCAATTAAAGCGTTCATGAATTGGAATGAAGAAGTCTGTTGGCGTCAAATGGCGCCAAAAAAGAGTCAATTATTTATCAACGCATCGCACAACCAATTCGCGGCATATATTTATCGTTACGTACCGCGGGCGTGATAATTGCTTTATTGCGTTCGGTGGCGTTAAATCCCGCCTGACGGCAAAGCACACAGGGATCGCGACTTTCACGCATTGCAAGTTTGGCTTCCTCATCCAGCTGGCGCTTACGGCAATAAAGAGGCGTGCAGCCCAGCACATGTTTAAATGAGCGCGTGAAAGATTGTTGGCTTTCAAAATGATATTTCACTGCCAGGCTGATAATTGGCACATTGCTGTCTTTTAAGTCATTAATGCAATGAACCAGTTTCTTTTTTCGGATGTAGCGTGCCAGTGTCTCATTGTGATAACGGGCGAAGAGTTTCTGTAAATACCATTTCGAATAGCCAGACTTCAGTGCAATATCATCAATCGTTAAACGTTGATCCAGGTTAGCCATAATCCATTCGGTTACCGAATCAATTACCCCTTCATTATATTTTTGCTGTGTCATCATAGTCCTCCATTAACAGTGGCAGAGTGTAATTTAATTAATCTTTCCAATCTGCAATTAATGTAAAGTTTTCTGGTTATTTGGCTGTTTTAATATTTGTCATCAAGACCGGTCTTGGTTTTCGTGAATTTACAGGTTTTCTTGTTGTGATGATGTTGAGTATTTATCGTAATAACGGGCGTTATTATTAACTCAAATTTTTCATCGCTTCGCGGCGCTTAATTGTAAAAGGTGTGCTTTCTGGCGGCACACCTCATCAATACTTAACGCGGATTAACGTGCCACACTGAAGGTTTTCACTGTTGAGGAATCACCTAATGGGTTTTCGTTTCAAGCCAAAACAGTCACTTGCCGTGATTCTGGCATCAGTGGCGTTAGGCGCTGTTGCTCCGGTGCTCGCCGCCAATGTGTATGGTGAACAGCTCGAAGGCTTTAACTATCCCTATCCGCTGCAGCACTTTAACTTCTCCTCGCAGCAGCAAGCGCTAAGTATAGGTTATATGGATGTCAAACCTACGCAGCAGGCCAACGGTGAAACCGTGGTGTTGATGCACGGCAAGAACTTCTGTGGCGCAACCTGGGATGACACCATCAAAGCGCTGAGTCAGAAAGGGTATCGCGTCATCGCGCCAGATCAAATTGGCTTCTGCAGCTCAACTAAACCAGCTAACTATCAATACACCTTCCAGCAACTGGCACAGAACACCCATCAACTGTTGCAGCAGCTGGGTATCGACAACGCCATTATGGTTGGGCACTCGACCGGCGGCATGCTGGCGACGCGTTATGCGCTGATGTATCCCAGACAAACGCAGAAGCTGGTGCTGGTCAATCCCATCGGCTTAGAAGACTGGAAAGCCAAAGGCGCGCCGTGGCGCTCGGTGGATCAGTGGTATCAGCGTGAACTCAAGCTGGATGCGGCGGGCATCAAGAAATATGAACAGCAGACATATTACAGCGGCCAGTGGAAGCCGGAGTATGACAAATGGGTCGATATGCTAGCCGGGCTAAACAGCGGGCCAGGCCACAAGAAAGTGGCGTGGAACTCGGCGCTCATCTACGACATGATTTTCACTCAGCCGGTGTATTACGAGTTTAAAGATCTACGCGTGCCGACCACGTTGATGATTGGCACCGCAGATACCACGGCGATTGGCAGTGATATCGCGCCGCCGGAAGTGAAAGCAAAACTCGGGCATTACAATGTATTGGGCAAGCAGGTGGCGCAACTGATTCCCGGCGCACGCTTAATCGAATTCCCGGGCATGGGGCACGCGCCGCAGATGGAAGAACCGCAGACGTTTAATCAGGCATTGATCACGGATTTAGTGGGTCATTAATTGCAGGGTCGCCATTCACGGCGACCAACATCAACTCAGCTTCTTTTTCCCGTTCTTAGCGGCGTACATCCGTTCGTCGCTACCTTCCAGCAGCTGTTCCAGCGACTGCGGATGATCGGGATCGAACTCAACAATGCCCGATGAGAAGTGCAGAGCGTAGCGGCGCTCGAGGTTCTGGGTTTGCTGTTGCAGGAAACCATCAAAGCGCGCCAACACACCTTCGGCATCGGCTTGCTGCAAGCCATTAAACAGCACCACAAATTCGTCGCCGCCCAAACGGGCAAAGATATCCGCATGGCGAAAACTCACCTTCATGGCGTTGGCAAAGTCCATTAATGCGCGGTCGCCTTCGCGATGACCGAGCGTATCGTTAATGGCTTTAAAGCGATCGAGATCGAGGAAAGTCAGGCTGGCCGGTAACTGCTTCAGCTGGCACTCATTCAGCGCCAACTGGCCGAGCGTCATAAAGCCACGGCGATTGGTGATTTGCGTCAGTTCATCGGATGTTGCGGTCTGGAACGCCACCAGCTCCGCTTCCGCCATTGCGGCTAAATCACGCAATGTATGGATATCATCCGCATCGAACTGGCGCGCATGATGATCGATAATGCACAAGGTGCCGACTTTCGCACCAGCCGGCGTGCGCAATGGGCAACCGGCGTAGAAACGCACCGGATTTTCGGCATTTTTAACCAGTGGATTATCGAAGAAGCGCTCGTCATCAAGCGCGTTTTCCACCACCATCACATCATCCTGCAGCACGGCGTGGCCACAGAAAGAGGTATTGCGCGGTGCGGTGGTATCGCTTGAACCCGCAGTGGATTTGAACCACTGATGGTCCTCTTCCAGCAGGCTGACCAGCGCAACGGGTACACCAAACAAACGACGGGCAAGGCGGGTTAAACGGTCGAAACGCTCTTCGGCAGGCGTGTGCAGAATGTTGAGCGCACGTAACTGGGCCAGACGATGTGACTCGTCCGCAGGCAGTGCAGGTGCTTTCATCGCGTTACTCTTAATAATTATGGGATTACAGAAACACTGGTGTTTAAGCCACAAAGGCTGAAAGCGCCTGGCAACGGTATGCGATGTCCGATGCCAGGCGTAACGATAATCAGAGCACTTTTTGCTCAGCGAGATCAAGGGCAAAATAGCTGAAAATGAGATCCGCGCCGGCACGTTTAATCGCGCCAAGGCTCTCCAGAACCACATTACGTTCGTCGATGGCACCCGCCTGCGCGGCGAATTTGATCATCGCGTACTCACCGCTCACCTGGTACGCAGCGAGCGGCAGCGTGGTGCGTTCGCGGATATCGCGCAGGATATCGAGGTAAGCGCCAGCCGGTTTTACCATCAGAGAATCTGCACCTTCCGCTTCATCAAGCAGCGACTCACGCAGCGCTTCACGGCGGTTCATCGGATTCATCTGGTAAGTCTTACGATCGCCTTTCAGCGCGGTGCCTGCGGCTTCACGGAACGGGCCGTAGAAGGAGGACGCGAACTTCGTCGAATAAGACATGATGGCGGTATCGGTGAAGCCGGCGGCGTCGAGCGCCTGGCGAATGGCTTTCACCTGGCCATCCATCGCGGCAGAAGGAGCGATAAAGTCTGCGCCGGCTTGTGCCGCAACCACGGCTTGCTTGCCGAGGTTAATCAGCGTTTGGTCGTTATCGACGCCGTGATCGCACAGCACGCCGCAATGGCCGTGGCTGGTGTATTCGCAGAAGCAGGTATCAGACATCACGATCATTTCTGGCACGGTGTCTTTGCAGATACGTGACATACGCGCCACTAAACCGTTTTCATTCCAGGCATCGCTGCCGGTGGCGTCGGTGTGGTGGGAAATACCGAAGGTCATCACTGAACGAATGCCCGCTTTGGCAATACGTTCAATCTCATAAGCTAAACGTTTCTCGGGGATACGCACCACGCCCGGCATGGCGTTAATGGGCACATACTCGTCCACGCCTTCTTCAACGAAAATGGGCAGTGCCAAATCGTTGATGCTGAGGTGAGATTCCTGGAACATTTCGCGCATTGACGCGCTTTTGCGCAGCCTTCTTGGGCGCTGGATCAGATTAAATTCAGACATGCTTTACAACTTATGCAGGTTAAAAAAGTGGCAATAGTTTACCCCTTTTCGCGGCTGTGCATGAAGGATTGTGTGCGGAAACGAAAACTCCCGCCGGGTGGCGGGAGTAGGGAAGATTACTCGTTGATGTCCGGATGCTGCTGCACCAGGTTTTTACGTTTCGCCTCAAGCTTGGCGATCTCGTCATCAATATCTTCGATTTTCTGCTCGATGTTGTCGTGATGCTCCTGCAGGATTTCACGTGCTTCATCCATGTCCGACGCGGCTGGCGTAGCACCGCGCAGCGGCTTATTGGCGGTCTCTTTCATGAAGATACCGGTAATCAAACCAATCACCGCGACAACCATTAGGTAGTATGCCGGCATATACAGATTGTTGGTGGCTTCCACTAAATAAGCGGCGAATGTCGGTGTTAAACCGGCAATCAGCACCGAAATATTGAAGGCACTTGCCAATGCGCTGTAGCGAATGTGGGTTGGGAACATCGCAGGTAGCGAGGATGCCATTACACCGGTAAAGGCGTTTAAGATCACAGCCATCAGCAACAGACCGGCAAAAATCAGACCCAGCACGCCACTGTTAATCAGCATAAAGGCCGGAATCGCGAAGGCAAACAGGGCGATACTGCCGATGATGACAAACGGACGACGGCCAAAGCGATCACTCAGCATGCCCATTACTGGCTGCACAAACAACATACCCATCATAATGGCGATGATGATCAACACGCCGTGATCTTCCGAGTAGTGCAGGTTATGCGACAGGTAACTCGGCATGTAGGTCAGCAGCATGTAGTAGGTCACGTTGGTGGCAATCACCAGACCGATACAGGCCAACAGGCTTTTCCAGTGTTTGGTCGCGATCTCTTTAAACGACACTTTCGGGCCGTCGCGCAGACCTTCACGGTCGCCTTGTTCCAGCTTGTCAACGTGCTGCTGGAACGCCGGCGTTTCTTCCAGGGCATGACGCAGATACAAACCGATAATGCCGAGCGGCAGCGCAATAAAGAACGGAATACGCCAGCCCCACTCGAGGAATTTCTCTTCACCGATAATGGTGGAGATCAGCACCACGACGCCCGCACCGAGCACAAAACCGGCGATGGAGCCGAAATCAAGCCAGCTGCCCATAAAGCCGCGCTTGCGGTCAGGCGAGTACTCGGCAACGAAGATCGATGCACCGGTATATTCACCGCCGACCGAGAAGCCCTGCGCCATTTTTGCCAACAGCAGCAGAATCGGTGCCCAAATACCAATTGAGGCATAGGACGGTATCAAGCCGATACAGAAGGTACTGATCGACATGATAACGATGGTAATAGAAAGGATTTTCTGGCGACCATATTTATCGCCCAACATGCCGAAGAACAAACCACCGAGTGGACGAATCAGGAACGGAACTGAGAACGTACCCAGCGCAGCAATCATCTGTACACTTGGAGAAGCATCCGGGAAGAACACCTTACCCAGCGCGTAAGCCACAAAGCCATAAACACCAAAATCAAACCATTCCATCGCGTTGCCCAGCGAAGCCGCGGTAATGGCTTTACGTAAACGGGAGTCATCGATAATGGTGACATCATCAATCCCGATAGGTTTTACACGCTTCCTACGTAGTTTCATGCAGATACCCTGTATTGGAATTCGAAAAATCCTCAACGCTGCGGACTCAAACAATGCCAACAGTCCGCGGCGTTGAGAAAATTAAAGCATAGCGGGGAAATAACGCTTTTTCCCTGCCCTGCCGGGCAATTATTAGGAAAGTAATGATTGCCAACCGCGACAGAGTATACCGATTTTGTGTGATATTTGTCATGTTCTCACCATTAACTGGCTATTTTTTAGCTAATGCTGTGGCCTGTTAGCGCTTAAAACGCGTCGAAAAAAGGCCGCAATTTCACGCAGCGATTTGCAGTAAGCGTGCGCCATCTCGCGAAACTACATATACTTGCGTGAGTTGCTTTTTTGGAAATCAGGTTTCATATGGCGCGCTTTGTTTTATTTGCCAAAAGTCTCTGTTTTGATGCCGACCAACAGGTGTTTTATCCACTCAATTCTCCCGCTCAACGCGTGGCATTAAGTCCGCTGCAAAGCGCGGTATTACGTCGCGTGCTCAATGCCCAAGGCAAGCTGGTGCGTAATCAGGCATTGCATGTGCTGTTTCAGCGCGAACCTTCTGAGATCCCCTTTGCCGATCGCTTAACGTTGACCATTGCTGAGATCAATCGTCTGGCGCAGCAGGCGCACGCGCCAGGTGCATTGGTACATCAGGTGCCGCTGATTGGCTGCGTGCTGGCCGAGCAGGTCGATGTCGAATCCTTCAATGAGGTCGCTACGCCTGCTGCTGAAGCTGAAAAGCCGGTCACGGTGCAGCCCGAACCTGCTGTGAAAGCGGTCGCCGTGAAGAAAAAATCCTGGCTGTGGCGTGGCGTGCTGGCGGGATTATTACTGCTAAATGTGGCGCTGGCACTAATTATCCGTCAGGAGTTTGCGCCAACCGAACATGATGGCATGCAATTTAAATTTTATGGCCAGGAAGCGCAGACGCAGGTCTTTATCAATGAAAGACTTTCTGCCGATTCTTTTGTCGTTCAGGATGCTATGCGCCGATTCCGCGAGTTAAAACCGCGCCTGCCGGATGGCTCAGTCCCGCCGTTGCTGTACATCAACCGTTCACGCATTCGTGCCTTCAGCAGTGCTTTCCTTTGCCTCCAACCCATCGAGCAAAAGAATAATGGATGTATTTCATGGTTGATATCTAATCAGGAGCTACCTGATGCGTAAGTCATTACTCACATTGGTTGTTATTATTGCGTTCATTCTTCCCTGGGCGTGGGTGCTGTTGGTCCGCCCAACCGTTGTGGTACCCGAATGGTGTGATGTTCCCTATCGCATTGATAATGAAGGGAAGCCAACGGGTACGCTGGATGCGACGGTACGCACACGTTTTAAAGCGGATGGTAGCGGCGCATCAACGCTAATCGGCACGGTGACATTGCCGGATCGTCAATATCGTTTAAATCGCGTTTCTGTCAGTAGCTGGCATCGTCAGGGCGATTTTATGCTGGTGAATACCCGTAAAGTGCAGGCGATGGCCGATGATACGGTGCCCGAGCCACTCGCTGCGCAGATACTTTTCACCTCGGCGCGAGAATCCCACAGTGATTATTATCAGATGTATCAACTCCCCAATGGCGATCAAATAATCAATTATTCTGGTATGCCGCGGCTTTATTGCCATACCTAATTGATGCGCAAATAAATAAGAAAAATTTACCATTAAGCGAGGCGGCAACCTCTGCTTGCCAGCTCCAAAACATTGGGTAATACTCTGCCGCCGTGCTTTGGTGGAGTGTTCATGTCGAGGATAAACGCCCAGTCTTTTAAGAATCCCTGGCTGTCGATGAGCGACAGTGTAGAAAGCAATCTTATCAATCTTGTGCCTGCGGCACAGCGTACGACTGCCGTTTCCATTAGCTCGGTGGCGTGGATTAACTGTGGCGAACGAACCGATGCGCAGCTGGCATTATTGGCGCAACAACCCGATGAACTGCTGCAGCGCCTGAAAAGCTGGCGTCAGGCCGGATTACTCTCCCGCCAGGCGACCGAGAGCTTGCGTCAGCTGCAACGGTTGACGCAAACCAGCATCGCATGTAACCAACCCATCACGCAGCTTGATGAATATCAGCAGTTCGTGGGGCAGTTAACGCCGACGCTGGAGCGCATTAATCAACGTCTCAATGCCCAGCGCGATGTGCCGAATGGCGCGCTGGCGGAAGACAGCCTTGAAGTGGCGCTGCGCATTGCGGAAAAACGGCGCGCAGGCCGTTCAGAGCAGCGAGCGCAGCGGCGCACCCGTTAACCATCCCTGAATATCTTCCACCGCCTGCGTGAAGTAGGTGCGATAATTGCTGTCGGCGACATAGCCGAGATGCGGCGTCGCCAGCACGTTCGGCAGCTGACGCAGCGGATGATTGGCGGGCAGCGGTTCCTGTTCAAACACATCTAATCCCGCACCGGCTAACTGACCCGATTGCAGCGCGGCGATCATCGCCTGTTGATCGACAATGCCGGCGCGCGATGTGTTAATCAGCAGCGCGCCGGGTTTCATCTGCGCCAGCGCCGCTGCATCAATTAAATGGCGTGAGCGCTCGCTCAATACCAGATGAATGGACACCACATCGCTGCTACTGAGCAGCGCCGCCAGCGATGGCGAACGTTCTGCGCCACACTCGGCGGCACGTTCGGCGGTTAAATTCTGGCTCCACGCACACACGCGCATCCCAAACGCCTGCGCCACTTTTGCCATCTCGCCGCCGATTTTACCCAATCCAATTAATCCCAGCGTTTTGCCCTGCAGGCCCATGCCAACGGTGTGCTGCCACGCGCCGTTGCTGCGCAGCGCCTGATTCTCCGGCACGATATGGCGCGCCAATCCCAGCAACAATCCCCACGTCAGTTCCAGCGGTGCCGCGCTGCTGCTGGCGGTACCGCACACCGCGATATAGCGTTCCGCGCAGGCATGTAAATCGATGGAGGCATTACGCATGCCGGAAGTGACTACCATTTTCAGATTGGGCAAGCGGCCAATCAGCTCGGCGCTGAGCGGCGTGCGTTCGCGCATAACCACCAAAATATCGGCGTGCGCGATGCGCTTAACCAATTCATCCTGGTCGGCGAAATGTTCAGTCAGGGAAGTGGTGTGCACCAGCGGGGCGAGAGATGCCCAATCGGCAAGCGACTGGGCGACGTTCTGGTAGTCATCAAGAATGATGCAGTTCAGGCTCATAATGTTCCTCAACGAGAAGTGGCTTGTGCCCTTGCTCGCTGAGCCAGGCACGCAGCCGGTCATTATCCAGCGGACGGGCATAATAGTAGCCCTGAATAAATATCACACCACGCTGCCGCAGGTACTCAAATTGTGTTGCGGTCTCGACGCCTTCGCCCAGCACATCCAGTTCCAGCTTGTGGCACAGATTAATAATCGCATCCAGCACCGGCGTTTCCACGTCGAGGCCTTCAATGGCATTGATAAAGCCGCGATCGATTTTCAGGTAGTCCAGCGGGAAGGTGAGCAGGTAGGTCAGTGAACAGTGGCCGGTACCGAAATCATCAATCGCCACCTTCATGCCCTGCGCGCGCAAATGACGCAGTTTACACGCCACCTTTTCACCCTCTTCAATCAGGCTGCGTTCGGTCAGCTCCAGCGTGATGCACAGCTGTTTGTCTTTGATGCGCTCAGCAAACAATTCAATATCGGCCACGAAATCGTCATGCTGCAGATGCTCCGCTGCCAGATTCAGCCCGAGGTGAAATCCGGGCTCGACCTGCCAGCTCTGAATATCTTCGGCCATCAACTCCAGCAGATGCTGCGTCAACGGCACAATCATCCCTTCGGCTTCAGCGGCGCTGATAAAGATATCCGGACGAATCATCACGCCATTGGGCCGTTGCCAGCGCAGTAAGGCTTCAACACCGGCGCAGGCGTGCAAGGTATTGCTGTATACCGGCTGATAATGCACTGAGAACTGGCGGGCGCGGATAGCGCGACCAATCTCATCGTGCCAGGAAATACGACGACGCAGCCAATTGGCGGTGAGGATCATCAGCAAAATCGAGAAAATCGCCGCCATCGGCAGGAAGATGAACAGCGCCTGACGCCAGGCTTTGAGCAGCTCAGAAGCCGGAACGGTTACATTAACGGTGATGGGATAGCGGCTGGAGTCGGCCTGAAAAGATTCACTTTTCATATACAGCTTTGGCTGCATGTCAGCCGGTCCGCTGGCGATCACTGCGCCACCGCTAAATTGCAGGCTCATGTGGTAACCGCGTGAACCGCCGATGGCGTTCATGAAATCCATCAAATATTGGCCGTCGATGACCGCCCAAAAACCGCTGGTATCGGGAAGCTGACGCATAAACACCACCGCCGGACGATTAGGCACGCCAACCGTTCCGCGCACCGAAATGCTCCACCAGGCTTTGCCGGTTATCGGCGGCGGCTGCATCATCATCTCAGTCAGGGTGCCATGTCGCAGGCCAAAGGCGGACGAGCAAATGATGTCATTGCCTTTCATCATACCAATGGATCGAAAATAGGGATTAAGCGTACCGGCGCGCTGCAGCTGATCTTCGATTTGTGCACAAGGCTGGTACTGATACTGGCGCATCTCAGTGATCATATCCCAGGCGTTGTCACTCATCTTTTCAGCCTGAGTAATCAAGGTATTGGCGGTTGAGATCTGCTGTTGGCTGACGGTGTGGCGCGCTTCGATGGCCGTACAAAGGATGCCGAGCACCAACGGCAGCAACCCGGCACAAACGATTAAGACCCAATCAAAATCGTGATGTCGTTTTTTCAGTGGCACCAGACAATCCTCAGTCGGTTTAAGCTGCGCTTGCGGCGTCAGCAGCATACCATTTTCACAGGGCTGTGTAGGGTAGCGATTTAAGAATAAACCGGTCTGATACAGGTCAATGATCAATCTCACTTTGCGTTTAATGACATTGTTTTGCCGTTATTGGCATTTCCCAGCGGCAAAAACGCTATGCCACGATGTTAGGTAAGCACATTGACCTGAAATGAGGAGCGGAAATGAGCACGGAAACCCTGGATGTCACATCATTACGGCAGCGCATCAGCGAAGGCGAATGGCAGGCGCGCATCAAACTGGCGCAGGCTTATCATCTGGCGGCGAAGCTACGCTGGACCGACCATATTTACACCCATTTTTCCCTGCGCGTACCGGGCGATCAGCCGCACTTTCTTATCAACGCTTTCGGGCAAACCTTCGATGAAATCCAGGCGGAAACGCTGGTTAAAATCGACATCGACGGCAATATTATTGACGACCCAACCGGGCTGGGAATTAACCTTGCCGGGTTTGTTATTCACAGCGCGATTCACCGCGCGCGGCCAGATGCCCATGCGGTGCTGCATACGCACACCGCGGCGGGCATTGGCGTTTCGGCGCAGCGGAACGGCCTGCTGATGATTTCGCAACACAGCACGCGTTTCCATAATCGCCTCGGCTATCACGATTACGAAGGTATTGCGCTGGATCTCGACGAGCAGCAGCGCATCGTTGCCGATCTCGGCGATCTTAACGCGCTGATCCTGCGCAATCACGGCCTGCTGACCAGCGGCGGCAGCATTGAAGAAGCTTTCTACAACCTCTATTACCTCGAGCGCGCCTGTCAGGCACAGTTGGCGGCACAATCGGGTGGCGCGGATCTGATCATTCTGCCGGACGCCGTTTCCGAGAAAGCCGCGCAGGCGTTTGATAACAGCATCCGCAATCGCAAATATCAGCTGCACTGGGATGCTTACATCCGCCAGCTCAACCGCAACGCACTCTGAGAATCTCCCCGATGAAATGGCTAAAACCGGTAGTTTCTGCGCTGCTGCTGTGCGCGGCGTTTGGCAGTCAGGCGGCGCCTGATTTGAGTAAAGTCACGCTGGTGCTGGGCGGTCAGGCACGCAATCTGCGTTCGCTGATCGAAGCGGCAGATGTCATGAAAGACGCGCCTTATCACTATCGCTGGGCGAATTTCCAGGGCGCGGCGCCGCTGTTTGAAGCGCAGCGTGCGGGTGCGGTCGATACCTCGTACGCTGGCGATTTGCCGGTGCTGATGGCGGCGTCGGGCGGCGTACCGCTGAAGATCATCGCCACCAACGTCGGTGACGCCGGTTCGAACGGGCTGATCGTCCCTGCCGATTCGCCGATCCACAGCGTGAAAGATCTGGCTGGCAAGCAGGTTGTTGTCTCGTCGGCGCGCGGCAGTATCTCGCAGCACTTGCTGTATGAGGCGTTGGAAGAGGCGAAAGTGCCACGTGATACGGTGCCGGTGCGTTTTGTGTTGCCAACCGACGCCAGCGCGGCGTTTAACTCCGGGCAGATTACCGCATGGGCGACCTTCGATCCCTATTTAGGTATTGCGGAAAAGCATGGCGCGCGTCTGCTGCGTGACGGCAAAGGGCTGACAACCGCGCTGTCGTTTGTCACCGCCACGCAAAGCTCGCTCGACGATCCCGCGAAGCGCGCGGCGATTGCCGATTTCACCCATCGTCTGGCCAAAGCGCGCGAGTGGGCGCTGGCGCATCCGCAGCAGTATAACGAGGTATATGCGCAGTTAACGCGCCTGCAACCGGCGGACGCGCAGCAGATTACTGCGCGTATTTCCCACGGTGTACGTGGCGTGACGCCGGATGATGTGGCAAAGGTGCAGAAGGTGTCGGACTTGTTTAGCGAGTTGAATATCCTGCCAAACAAAGTTGATGTACAGGCGATTACCGACAACAGCGTGTTTCAAACGCAATAACGTAAAATCACGCCGCTACGACAACGTGAACTGAACCGTAGCGGCGCAATCTATTGCGCGACCTTGAGTAAAAGAGCCTTAACGCGCCCGTTTACCCGGCCGTCCATTACCCAACATAATCGCCAATCGGCTTCCGCCCGGCGTGGTTTCCATCAAAATCTTGGTCACGCTGGTGAGCGGCACCGACAGCAACATGCCGACCGGACCCAGCAGCCAGCCCCAGAAAATCAACGACAGAAACACCACAAGCGTCGAGAGTCCCAGCCCGCGCCCCATCAATCTTGGCTCCAGCATGTTGCCGAACACCATATGAATCGCGCTGAACAGCGCCGCCACCAGCATGGCGTCATAAATATCATTTAACACCAGCGCCTGAATAAATGGCGGAATACCGGCGATGATCGGGCCAATGTTGGGGATGAAATTAAGGATGAACGCCACCACGCCCCAGAACAGCGCGAACTTCACGCCGAGCAGCAGCAGCGAAAGCCAAACGGCCACGCCGGTAATCAAACTCACCAGGGTTTTAAGTGCCAGATAGTGCGTCACACCTTTCAGCGCGCGGTGCAGACCGGCGATGCGGATTTGTGGATTAACCATCGCATTGCGCATCTTGTACGGCAGATGACGCACTTCAAACAGCATAAACACCACGGTGAGGATCAGCAGCAGGACGTTGGTCATCGCGCCGGACAGCTGTTTTAGCACCGATGTGGCCATGTCCATCACCACGTTGGGATCGAGGCGCGCAGCCAGCGCTTCGGTAGAGATGTTGATATGAAAACGCGCGGCAAAATGTTGCACCACCGCCAGTTTCTGCTCCAGCATGGCGCGGATTTGCGGATAGGTATCGCTGAAGTCACTGGCCGAGCTGGCGAGTACAGCAATGAGTAACAGTACGACGATAAAAATCACGGTGATCACCAGCGTAATCGCCAGGCCACGTTTGACGCCGCGTCGCATTAGCATCGTAACCAGCGGATTGAGCACAATAGCTAAAAAGCTGGCGAGTAAGAAGGGCACCAGAATGTCCGAGGCGGCGCGAATGCCCGCCAGAATAATCACCAGCATCGCCAGTTTTACCAGGATGTTCTGGCCAATTTTTTCCTGAAGCAGGTTATTCATTCTCTCTCCTGAGACAAAATTTCTCAGGAGAGTGTAGTTGATGAAAATTAACCATCTGTTTTTTAAGATAAAGAGAAATTTTTACAACACGCAACATCCGTAGCTACCTGCATGAACGTCAAGCGGTAGCTGTGAAATTTTCACACCTCGGCTTACCGTGCCGACATCAATACTTATTTAAACATCGGCACAGACAAACAGCGAGCAAGGTAAGGTGTTAACTATTTAATTAAGCGATCATTCGTTCATTCCAACCATCTTTAAACTGAATATTTCCATCGACGTATTTCCACATAATAGTTTCATAACGAATCTCGACATTTTCCATATGTGTGCTTGCTATGCCTGCTGGTACGAGTGATGGAGTAATGCTGGTTATTTTTACGTTTTCAAGAACAATGTTAAAGTATTCTGTTTCAATTCCTGCCTCATTAATTCTATACATTTTTATCGTGGCTGATTTAAGTATTCTGCCCTGACACAGTGCGCGAAATAATAATGGCGTCGTCTGGTCAAATTCTTTCTGGAAAACTATTGGGGCATGGATTCTTGCTGCTGTTAACTTTCCGGTATGTCTGTCGGCTGGAACCGATATGTTATGCGTTAGAGTGCGCATTTCAATTGAGCCGAGTCGTGTAGGCATCAGGCATCCACCCGCGATAGGGGATCCGTTTTCATCTGTTAGCCATAAATGAGCTGGAGTTGACATAGTTAAGTTCCTTTTAATTTTAACGAGGGCGGTTAAACCAGACAACAAACGCAAAGGTAATGATTATCAAAACCCCTATGGCCTGAAGTGCGTAGGGGCGAAAGTACGTTACTGCAAAAACACCGAAAGTAATAATTAAAACAAGCGGAACGTAGCCCCAAAAGAAATATGATGCCTGCGCCTTTAACCATTGTTTTAGAAAATTACGCATGCCTACTTCACCATGTTAATTATTGCGTTGGTAATGTCACTCTCAAATGCTTGAGCTTTCATAAAAGTCGGCTCGACGAGGAAATACATCATTTCGAGTCTTTGCATGTGCAGGGCTTGATAATACATCGGCGCTTGCAGCCTAAGCCTTTCAGCACTATCAGCAGCTTGTTGTACGATGCCGTATAGCCCTAGCCCGGTAACAGTTAGCGCGGCGGTCTTTCCTGTCCAGGCGACGATGGATGAGTTAAAGCCTATGCCAAGGCAAACAGCTGTTGTTATTCCAATGATAAAAGTCTGATTGTTTAGTGTGTTAGAGGAGATGATCACGCCTGCTTTTAATAAACCGGAATTGATTGCTGAAAGTTGTTCGCGTGTTTTGAATCTGAAAATTTCTTCAAAATAGATGTGAACCAGCCTATAGATAATGTCACGCCTTTTTGACCACTTCGGCAATGCCATCCAGGAAGCGCAAGTCTTCTTCTTTTAGCTTTGCACAGACATCTTGATAGTTATCGGTGAAGCAAGATGTGTAATACACCAAGCGTGTTGCTCCGTCGCCAATTTTACTGGCTTGCTGAAGAGCTTGGTCTTTTACACCTATAAGAGCTTTTTCAAGCTGTGACGCCATCAACTCATCGGCTTTGATGCCCTTGAGTATCAAATCACTGTGATACATGCCGTTTCCTTACGGTTAGAAATCATCCCTAGTCGAAACTACAATTTACCCATTTAAAGTGTAAGGTCAATGCCGCACGGACATGGGTTTTAAAAAATGTGGATAAGATGACAGTTAAACCCACAATCACAGCTTAAATAATGTTAATCATCAAGGTCCTATTTATGCGTGATGAATCACGCCGCTACGGTATGTATGATTATTTTTCATGACGCCGCATTAGCACCGTGGCCGCCAACATCAAACTCAAACTGGCGCAAAGCATCAGCGTGGCCATCGCCATACCTTGTCCCACCGAGCCCTGTTCGAACTGACGCCAGATAAAGATCGCCACGGTTTGCGTGCCTGCCGGAGCCAGCAGCAGCGATGTCACCAGCTCGCGCGACGCTACGGCAAACACCATCATCATCGCCGCCAGCAAGCTGGGCGCGACTAGCGGCAGCACAATCAGACGCAGCGCCTGCACACGTGATGCGCCGTGCACGCGCGCCGCTGGTTGCAGCGTGGGTGCCAGCTGGCGCAGCGCGCTACTGACATAACGCACCGGCCACGGCAGCAGCAAACAGCTGTACGACAGCAGCAGAATAAACATCGTGTTGTAGGGCGAAACCGGCCAGAAACCGCGGTTCCACAGCAGAATCAACCCCACGCCCACCACCACGCCGGGCATCGCCGCAGGCAGCAGCGCCAGGCCATCCATCATTGCCAGCAAACGGGTTTTCCCTTCCGATACGCGCCAGGCGATCAGAAAACCCAGCGCGCCGGTCAGCAGCGCCGCGCCGAGTGCCAGGCCAATGCTGGTGGAGAAGGCCGCCAGCGCATCGCCTTGCTGGCTGAACAGCGCGCCGAAGTGGCGTAGCGTCAGATTACTCAGATGTAATCCGCCGGAGAGCGTATTCAGCAAGCCGCTCAGGGTCATCGCGCCGAGCGGCAGCACCACCGCCAGCAGCACGGTGACAGCAAACGGCAGCAGCATTAAGATTTGTAAGCGTCCCGCATGCGCCAGTTCCTGACTCACTGGTTTGCCACCAACCGCCGTCACATCGCTGCTGCCGGTCAGTTTGCGCTGTAGCAGCCACGCCGTGAGCGCCATCAGGCTCAGCATCAGTGACAGCGACGCCGCGCCAGGCAGATCAATCGGCCAGTCGGCGAGTTTGGTTTCAATACCGACGGTCATCAGCGTCAACTTCGCCTGCGCACCGAGCGCCGCAGGCACGCCGTACTCCTCAATCGCCAGCGTAAACGCCAGCAGCACGCCGCCCGCCAATGCCGGTAAGGTGAGCGGCAAGGTGATGTGCCAGAAGCCGCGCCACGCCGATGCGCCATGCACGCGCGCCGCCCAGGCGAGACGTTGCCCGCTGGCCAGCAGCGAACGCGACACCGCGAAATAGATCACCGGGAAGATGTTAAGCGTCATCACGCCAATCATGCCGCTGCTGCTAAACAGCAGGCTGTCGAAGTTGATGCCGGTGAGTTGTTCGATATAACCGTTGCGTTGCAGCGCCAGCGTCCATGACAGCGCCACAATATAGGGCGGCGTCAGAAAGGGGATCAGAAACAGCAGATCCCACAGCGCCGCGCCCGGCAAGCGGAACAGGCCGCGCAGTGCGCCGAGCGGCAAGCCCAGCAGCAAACTGCACAGCGCCACGCCGCCGCCGATTTTCAGCGTGCCCAGCCACATCGCTGCCAGCTGCGGATCGTCCAGCAGCGCCGGAAAAGCACTAAAAGCGCCGCGCCAACTGCCTTCACCTAAGTAGGGAAATAACGCTTGCAGCACGATAAACAGCAGCGGCAGCGCTACCAGCAGCAATAACGCCAGCAGAATCACGCCATTCAGGGCACGCGACATCGCTTACTGTCCGAACAGGGCGCCAAAGCGCTTTAGCACCGCCGAACGTTCGCTGCTGCCATCCTGATTAGTCGGCAATAACTTGATCTCAGTAAACAGCGGACGTTGCGCTTTGATATCGGTACGCGCCGGCATCAGCCAGGCTTTCGCCACTTGCTCCTGACCTTCATCTGACAGCACGTAATCAACGAACTTTTTCGCATCGTCTGGGTGCTGGCTGCTTTTCAGGATCATCATCGGACGCGGTGCGACCACGGTACCGTTTTCCGGGAAGATCACTTTCACGCTCTCGCCCTGCGCGATGTTGTTATAGGTGACGTAATCGACCGCGCCAAACACCGCCGCTTTCGCGCCTTGCAGCACCGGCGTCACCGCCTGCGCGTTGGGGCCGCTCATCACCATGCCGTTGGCTTTCAGCTGGTCAAACAGCTGCCAGGCTTTTTCGCCTTCGCTGTTTTGCAGGCCAATCAGCAGATCGAGTGACGCGCCAGACAGCGCCGGATCCGGCGTGGTGACGTTATCTTTGAAGGCGGGCGCGGTGAGATCCTGCCAGGTTTTCGGCTCTGGCGTGTTGCTTTGCGTATTCCACACGATGCCGAGCGCGGAAATGCCCTGCGCGACATAGTTGGCGGTTTTGAACTGATTCGGCACCTTCGCCGCGTTGGCGCTGTTGAACGGCAGCAGCCAGCCGCGCTGTTGCAGATCTTCGGCGGTATCCCACGAAGCCGAGATCAGCACGTCGGCTTGCGGATTGGCCTGTTCCGCTTCCAGACGCGCCATCACTTTGCCGGTGGTGGCCTGGAAAATATTCACTTTGATGCCGGTCTGTTTTTCAAATCCGGCGGCAAGACTTTTCGACAGCGAACCCGGACCGGCGGTGTATACCGTCAGCGCCTGGGCGTCGTTGATCATGATGGCGGAAGTCAACATCATCGCGCTGATGGCTCCTGTTTTAACTGACTTGAGAGATGGCATTGCAGTCCCCTGAGAGGTGAGTAACGGAAACAATCTGGCCCTGCGCCAGGTGAATGATGCGGTCGGCCAGCGTGTTGGCTTCGTCGCGATCGTGCGTAACGTAAACAGCGGTGATGCGCGCCACGCGCAGCAAATCCGCCATGGTGTGAACCAGAGTTTCACGCAGGTCGCGGTCGAGGTTGGAGAGCGGTTCGTCGAACAGCAGAATGGCCGGTTTCGCCACCAGCGCACGCGCCAGCGCCACGCGCTGCTGCTGGCCGCCTGAAAGCAGCGCCGGTTTGCGATCGCCAAAATCCTCAAGGCCCACCTGCGCCAGTGCGGCATCGGCCTGTTGCCGCGCGGCGGCTTTTTTCATGCCGCGCATACGTAGCGGAAAGGCGACGTTTTGCGCCACCGACATGTGCGGCCACAGCGCGTAATCCTGAAACACCATGCCAAGGTTACGTTTTTCCGGCGCATCACAGTGGCGCGGTGAGGCCACGCAGCGTTGGCCGATCCACAGTTCGCCGGCGGTGGGCTGCAACAAACCCGCCAGCAGTTTCAGCAGCGTGCTTTTGCCACAGCCGCTCGGGCCGAGCAGCGCCAGAATTTCGCCTGCGGGAATGGTCAGGGAGAGATCGTGCAGAATAGTCAGGTTATCCACCGACCATCTGAGATTTTTCAGTTCAATAGGCAGCGCGGCATGCGTCATCGGCCACCTCCCGCGAAGGCGTGAGCGTTACGCACGCGCGCCTGAGAAATCAGGGGCGTCATCAGATTGTTATCCTCTTTGGGATTTGATTGGGGGCGAGTCTACGAGCGCGATATGACGAAATGATGACCATAAAACTGGGCATTTCACTGATGCGGATAAAACCAAATGGCGTATAGTTATCCTCTTGTTATAAAAATTCCGTCACCCACGAGCGCAATCACTCATGCCTGACTCGCCTGCCGCCGCACCTGAACACGGCCGTTTTCGCCTCAATTTACTGATCCTTTCCATCGTGAAGTTCAACTTTGCCAGCTATCTCACCATCGGCTTGCCGCTGGCGGTGCTGCCCGGTTTTGTCCATGACGGACTGGGTTACAACGCCTTCTGGGCCGGATTGGTGATCAGCCTGCAATACATCGCCACGCTGCTCAGTCGCCCACACGCGGGACGCTATGCCGATATGTGGGGGCCGAAAAAAGTGGTGGTGCTGGGGCTGGTGGGATGCTTGCTGAGCGGCATCTGTATTTTGCTGTCGGCGCTCAGCGATGGGCAGGGCGTGCTGAGTCTGGTGCTGCTGTGTCTGGGGCGCGTGATTCTCGGCATCGGACAAAGTTTTTCCGGCACCGGCACGTCGCTGTGGGGCGTGGCGCGCGTCGGTTCGCTGCATATTGGCCGGGTAATTTCGTGGAATGGCATTGTCACCTATGGCGCGATGGCGATCGGTGCGCCGCTCGGCGTGGTGATTTTCCGCAGCGGCGGCTTGCTGCTGCTCTCCAGCATCATCATTGCCATTTGTTTACTGGCAATTGCGCTGGCGCTGCCGCGTGCACCGGTGAAAGGCAGCAAAGCCAAGCCGCTGCCGTTCCGTGACGTGCTGAGCAAGGTGTATGGTTTCGGCCTGATTCTGGCGATGGGTTCCGCCGGATTTGGCGTGATCGCCACCTTTATCACGCTGTTTTATCAGGATAAAGGTTGGGATGGCGCCGCCTTCGCGTTGACCATGTTCAGCGCCGCGTTCGTCGGCACGCGTCTGCTGTTTCCGAATGCCATCAACAAGCTCGGTGGTTTGCGCGTGGCGAGTATCTGCTTTGCGGTAGAAGCGATGGGCCTGTTTCTGGTGGCCGGTTCATTCGACCCGTGGATGGCGAAGATGGGCGCGTTCCTCACCGGCGCGGGTTTCTCGCTGGTATTCCCGGCGATTGGCGTGGTGGCGGTGAAAGTGGTGCCGCAGCAGAATCAGGGCAGCGCGCTCGCCACCTATACCGCGTTTATGGATTTATCGCTGGGCATCACCGGCCCGATCGCCGGTTTCATTATGAGTTATGCCGGGGTTTCGCTGGTCTATTTCCTCACCGCACTGCTGGTGTGTTTAGCGCTGTTCTGCACGCTGCGCATGATTAAGCAGATGCCGGAAGAGCCGATGGGGGAGGTTAAAGAGAACGCATAATTTTGCTATTGAACTCAGGCATACCCTAAATAGTTTACGTCAGAGCAAGGCGGCAAGCGTGAGAATCCCCAGGAGCTTACGCCCGTAAGTGACTGGGGTGAGCACGGGCAGCCAACGCAGCTATGGCTTAAAATATGACGGGTATGAAAAAAAGGCCTCCGACCGAGGCCAACACTAACAAAATGTGTCATTAGACACAGATAAGGGTTCGTTTTCAGGCTTGCAGCAACTCGATGCTGTAGCGAATTTGGCGTTCAATCTCAGCGGTATTCCACGTCTCCAGCGATGAGGCAAACGGCTCAAATGCGTAAATGCCTTTATAGCCCAACATCTCCAGACGTTTCACCTGCGCCACACTGTTCAGCACATCGCGGTCGCTGAGCATGATGCGTTGTTCATCGGTCAGCTGCGCCGGCGGGCGGGTATCTTCCACGCCCGACAAATGCACCAGGCCAATATGGTTGATATCAATCTCCTGTGGGAACTCGTTTTCGGCGTTCTCATACAGATGATGATGGAAGGTATCGAGCAGCACCTTAAACGGGACTTTTGCTTGCTGAATCAGCTGCTGCGTCTGCACCGCTGAGCGCAGCGAACTGATCGGGAAGCCCAGCGGTTCCACCAGCCCCTGAATGCCATACTTTTCAAAGCGCGGCGCCAATACTTGCAGCGCTTCCAGCGTCTGCTGGGGCGAAATCTCAATCCCTTCATTTAGCGGGCACATCACCAGCGCTTTTGCGCCGATGGCTTGTGCTTCCTGTAGCAGCGCGTCGGCTTTAACCAGCAGCGACTCATCGGCACGGTTAAACGGATAGAGCGCGTTAATCGTCACGATTTCAATGTGGTGCTTATCCGCTAGCGCGCGCAGCTGCGCCGCGCTGAGATCATCGGTTACCTTGCCGCTCTGCATGTCGTTACGCAGTTCAACCTTGCTCAATCCCAGGCGTTGCACCAGCTGAAAGAAGGCTTCCAGCGTTAGCCTGGGCGCAATTTTACGGTTAATACAGAAACGGGTCGGATCGATGGCCATGTGCGGCTCCTGTAAACGGATACGGATTAGGTGCTGCAAAGAGAACATTTATTTCATTATTATTGAATTATGAAATATCAGATATTGGATCTGCCTCGCAAAAATTTCATATTTCGTTTCGCGTTGCATGGGTAAGCTGGATTTCAGACATAAATTCGGTGCGGGCAACGGCTTAGCGGCAGAGCGGTTTGGCGAGCCTTTAGCGCCAGCAGTGCAGCGCTACGAGCTGATTTACACCCGGCTGTCAGCGCAGGCGGAAAAAATGCGATCCATGCCGCTAAAAGGAAATTTTCTAAAAAGAAGTATTTGAAAAATTCATTTCATTACGATAGCTTCATAGCACGCTTTAAGTATTGCCTGCACACGCAGCGTCGCGGTTCGAACGGGCTATCTGCAGGGAACTTCACATCTAAGAGGCAACGACATGACTATCGTAGGAAACTTTATCGGCGGCAAAATTACCCACAGCGCCAGCAATGAAACCATTCCCGTGTACGATCCGGCGACCGGCAAAGTCGTGCGTGAACTGACGCAGAGCACCGCTGCTGAAGTGGAAAAGGCGATTGAAGTCGCGCATGCCGCCTTCCCGGAATGGTCGAAAACCGCGCCGTTGCGTCGTGCCCGTGTGATGTTCAACTTTAAAGCGCTGATGGAAAAACATCGCGAAGAGCTGGCGGCACTGATCGTGTCTGAGCACGGTAAAGTGTGGTCCGATGCGCTGGGTGAACTGACGCGCGGTATCGAAGTGATCGAGTATGCCTGCGGTATTCCACATCTGATTAAAGGTGAAAACTCACCGAGCGTGGGCACCGGCGTTGACAGCTATTCGCTGATGCAGCCGGTCGGCGTTGTCGCCGGTATCACACCGTTTAACTTCCCGGCGATGGTGCCACTGTGGATGTTCCCCATCGCGCTGGCGTGCGGCAACACCTTTATCCTCAAGCCACCGGCGCTGGATCCTTCCGCATCTGTGCGCATGGCCGAACTGCTGAAAGAAGCGGGCCTGCCGGATGGCGTATTCAACGTGGTGCATTCGTCTAACGAAGATGCCGAGCAGCTGTACAAAGATCCGCGCATCGCCGCAGTCAGCTTCGTGGGTTCTTCCGGCGTAGCGGAGCACATCTATAAAACTGCCAGCGCCCACGGTAAACGCGTGCAGGCGTTTGGCGCGGCGAAAAACCACGCCATCGTGATGCCCGATGCCGATCTCGATGCCACCGTGAACGCCATTATGGGCGGCGCGTTTGGTTCAGCGGGTGAACGCTGCATGGCGCTGCCGGTTGTGGTTGCCGTGGGTGACGACACCGCAGACAAACTGATTGCGCGTCTGACGCCGCTGATCAAAGCGCTGCGCGTCGGTCCTGGCATCCAGAAAGGTACCGAAGAGAATGAAATGGGGCCGGTGGTTTCTGCTGCGCACCAGAAGAAAGTGCTGGGCTACATCGACAAAGGTGAGCAGGAAGGCGCGAAGCTGGTGGTTGATGGCCGCGGCATCCAGGTTGCTGGCCATGCAGAAGGTTACTACGTTGGCGGCACGCTGTTCGACAATGTGACGTCGGATATGACCATCTGGCGCGAAGAGATCTTCGGGCCGGTGCTGAGCATCATGCGTTCCAGCGATTACGACAGCGCACTGCAGCTGGTTAACAGCCACGAATTCGGTAACGGTAGCGCCATCTTCACCAGCAACGGCCACACCGCGCGTGAGTTCGTGCAGAACGTCGAAGCTGGCATGGTTGGCGTTAACGTGCCGGTTCCGGTTCCGATGGCGTTCCACAGCTTCGGCGGCTGGAAGCGTTCGGTATTTGGTGCGCTGAACGTGCACGGTCCAGACGGCGTGCGTTTCTACACCCGCATGAAAACCGCCACCGTGCGTTGGCCGAGCGGCCAGCAGACCGTATCTGAGTTCAGCATGCCGACGCTGGGCTAATTTCGCTCAACAAGGAGGAACAGGATGTCTCTGATTTCGAAAGCGCAAAAACCCGACAGTAACGGCCGCATCCAGCACGTCACGCCGGAAAGCGCGGGCTGGGAATATGTCGGCTTTGATGCCTATCTGCTGAAAAAAGGGCAGAGCCTGAAGCTGAGCAGCGGCGACAAAGAGTTGTGTCTGGTGCTGGTGGCGGGCTTTGCGTCGGTGAAAACCCGTCACGCCGAGTTTCCGAATCTGGGTAAACGTCTGTCGCCGTTTGAACGCACTCCGCCTTACTCAGTTTACGTACCGCATAACGACGAAGTGGAAGTGTATGCGGATAGCGATCTGGAGCTGGCGGTGTGTAATGCACCGAGCAGCGGCAACCTGCCGGCGCGACTGATTGCGCCGGAAGATGTTGGTGTTGAGCAGCGCGGTAAAGGGCGTAATCAGCGTCTGGTGCACAACATTCTGCCGGACAATAAAGAGGCCGACAGCCTGCTGGTGGTGGAAGTTTACACCGATGAAGGCGCGACCAGTTCGTACCCCAGCCACAAGCACGACCAGAAAAACAGCCCGGACGAAACCTATCTGGAAGAGACCTACTATCACCGTTTCGATCCTGAGCCAGGTTTCGCCATGCAGCGCGTTTATACCGACGACCGTTCACTCGACGAGTGCATGGCGCCGTATAACCGCGATGTGGTGACGGTGCCGCGTGGCTATCATCCGGTGGCAACCATTGCCGGGTACGATAACTACTATCTCAACGTGATGGCGGGTCCAAAACGTCTGTGGAAATTTACCTGGGAGAAAGATCACGCCTGGGTGAACAGCGACCAGTATCCGCGTTCGTAGATTGCACATCAATGTAAGAAGGGCAGCCACCTGGCTGCCCTTTTTGTTAGCTGGTCGACTCTGCGAAGAGATTATTCGCTGGGCACGTTGTTGTTCAGCGCCAGCGACACGGCAAGCGTCTGTGCCAGACACAGCGAAGCGACCTGCGAACGGAAGCCATCCACTTGCGCTTCACGCACCACAAAGCACACATCGCTGAAGGCGGCCAGCGGGCTGACCTGACTGTCGGTGATGGCGATCAGATGCGCGCCACGTTTGGCACCCAGCTCAACCAACTCCACCGCTTCACGCGCGTATGGCGAATAGCTGATGGCGATCACCACGTCTTTCGGGTTCACCATGCTCAGCTGCTCGGTGAACATGCCACCGAGGCCGTCGATCAGGAACGCACGACGCTCCAGATGGCGCAGCGCATACACCAGATACGATGCCACGCTGAATGAGCGACGCAGGCCGATGATGTAGATGTTCTCGGCTTCATCGAGCATTTTCACCGCGCGGTTGAGCTGGTCTGGATTGACCTGCATCGCCAGCTGTTGCAGCGCCTGGCTGTTGACCATGGTGAAGACGTTGAGGATTTCGGCCGGGCTTTCGGGTGAAGTGGCGCTGTCGTCGGTGGCGGTCTGGCGGAACAGACGTGCGCGCTCGGTATAGTTAACGGTCTCTTCCATCAGGTGCTGACGGAAAACCTGTTTCATTTCGTTGAAGCCGCTGAAGCCAAAGGCGTTGGCAAAGCGGATCAGCGTGGAGGGCGGCACATCGGCATGTTGTGCGATTGAAGCAACGGTATCGAAAGCGATGCTGTTACTGTTATCAAGGATATAACGAGCCACCTGCTTCAGGCGTTTGCTCAGCGTCTCATAGCGACGACGGATCTCGTCCTGTAACAAGGTTAATTGCGTTGGATTATTGGTCATTACTTCGGCCCGCTAGAAAAGAAAATATGGCTGGATAATGAGCGCTATAGTACCAGATGGATGGAAAATTTCATTTGTTTGACATCATCGTGACGCTTATTTCATCGGTTTATGAAATGCCTCACAGAATATGCAGGTTTTCCCCCCTCACCCTAACCCTCTCCCGCAAGCGGGCGAGGGAACCGTCTTGTGCGGTACACCGGATCGAGTTCTTTACTCAACAGCCGTTGAATCGGTCCCTTCTCCCGCTGGCGGGAGAAGGCGAGGATGAGGGCCAGCGAGCACAATCAAAAAAGCGGCCAATTGGCCGCTTTTTCCCAGCTAACTTCGCACTTAACCGCGTACAGCGCGCCAGTAGCCGATCAACCGCAGGTAGTTCCCTTTCACGGTCTCAACCAGCGCTGTATCATCCAGCTCGCCTTGCAGCCACTGGCGTGACGGCTGGCCGAAGATGGTGCGACCTACCGCGAAACCTTTCACCCACGGCGCTTGCGCTGCGGCGGCGAAACCGGCTTTCAGCGTCTCTTCCGGGGCATCGAGGCCCAGCAGCAGAATGCCGCGGCAGTGCGGGTCGTTCTGCTCGATCAACCCGCTGATCGCCTGCCAGCTTTCGGCAGACAGCGGCGGCAGTTTCCACCAGTCTGGCTGAATGCCAAGGCTGTAGAAGTGGCTCAGCATGTCGTAATAGTAAGATTCGTTACGGTCCGGATTGCTCTCCGGCAGAATCAGCTCCAGCAGCAGTTCGTGCCCGCTCTTGTTACAGCCATTCCACACATCGAGCACCAGCTCATCCTGCTCTTTACGCAGTTCCGCGCTGTCGTGCGGATGGTAGAACACCAGACATTTCACCACGTGCTCGGCTGGCCAGTCGACCAGCTGTGAGCCGATGTTGCCGTGCTCAAGACGCAGCGGACGTGAACTTGGCAGCTCAATTGGACGCCCAATCCACCAGTTTTTACCGGTAATCGCGTTCAGCGCTTTCTGGCCGTAAGTGGTATCCGCGAGGATGCCGCTCTTTTCATTCAGGCCGGCTTCATTGGCCGCTTCTTCTGCGGCACGCAGCAGCAGCAGTTTCAATTCTGGGATGCGCGCTTCGCTGACGCCCGCTTCGCGCGCCATATCAGCCAGCTGTTTGCGATGGTCGAAGGCGAACACATTCAGCTCTGGCCACTGCTGTTTACGCGTGGTGACGCGATGCAGGTGATTGAGACGTACATCAAGATCCGGACGTTTCACCTCTTTATCGCGGCTTAGGAAATCATCCAGCTCTTCTTTGGTCGGCATCGCCGGTGCACAGCCGTGGCGCGAAACCACCAGCGCGCCACAGGCGTTCGCGTAACGGCACGCTTGCTCCCAGCTTTCATCATTCAGCCAGCCGCGCAGCAGGCCCGACATAAAGGCATCGCCCGCACCCAGCACGTTCAGCACTTCAACGCGCACGCCGCTCTGCAGTTTGGTCTGTTCCCAGCTATCCGGGATCTCGCCCTCAAACACCACGCAACCCAGCGGACCGCGTTTGCACACTAATGTGGCCTGGCTCGATTGACGCACATTTTTCAGCGCGGTCAGCGTATCGGTGCTGCCACCAGCGATATGGAACTCTTCTTCCGTTCCGACCACCAAATCGAAATAGTGCAGCACTTCCTGCAGCTGTTGCGTCACTTCGCCCGATTCAATGAAACGCGTTTCGCCGTCGCCGAGTGAGGTCAATCCCCACAGTACCGGACGATAATCGATATCCAGCGCGGTGCGCAGGCCGTTGCGTTTGGCGATATCCAGCGCTTTCAGCACGGCAGCGCGGGTTTGCGGATGCGAAAGGTGCGTGCCGGTGACGGCGACCGCGCGTGAAGAGGTGATGAAATCTTCGTTAATATCTTCCGGCACCAGCCCCATATCGGCGCAGTTGTCGCGGTAGAAGATCAGCGGGAAGCTCTCTTCATCTTTGATCCCAAGGATCACCAGCCCGGTCAGGCGCTGCTTATCGGTAATCAGGCCATCGGTATTGCAGCCCGCACGTTGCAGCTCTTCACGCAAAAAGCGGCCGTTATGCTCGTCACCTACGCGCGCCAGCATCGCCGATTTCAGGCCCTGAATCGCCGTACCGTAGGCCACGTTGCCGGAAGACCCGCCGAGATATTTGTTGAAGCTGGTCATATCTTCCAGGCGTGATCCAATTTGCTGACCGTAGAGGTCGACGGCGATGCGTCCGATACAAATCACATCAAGCCGCTTCTGTTGTGTACTCATACCTATTGTTTCCTTCTGTGATAAGCAGACACTGCGGGCGCTGCCGCCCAACGTCGAGCGCTTTGCTTCCGGGTTCTCAAGGTGCCTGATTGGCTTTGGTCGCAGTATGAGGAATAAAAATTCCAAATTCAATATGAAATGAAACATCCATCACGATTTTGTGAGCCAGGTAAAACTCTGACCAGGCCGCAAAGCGGCGTTTGAATCGTCGGGAGTTTCAGTGATAGTCAGGCTTGTGAGCCAGGTCTCAGGAAAGTGCTGGCGAATCAAGGAAGCTACTGAAGTGAAATGAAATTTCGTTATGACCTGCAAATGACCTGTTACTGTTCCACTTTTCCCCCTTTCGCGGCTTGCGCAGCCCACGTTTCATTGCTGAATTTGATCTCCATCGCAAAATGAAATGTTTCTTCTGTAATCGTGTTTAATGAAAAAAATATTTGTTTATAATCGCCTCACGTTTCACTTAATCCGCGGGCGCCGTGAACGGCAGTTTTTACCCGAACCGCGATGTACCTCGCCGCAGGTACCAGCATGTAAAGGAAGAAGCATATGGGCACAATCAGACTCACCACGGCACAGGCGCTGGTAAAATTTCTTGATAACCAATACCTGAACGTTGACGGCGTTGAAACCAAATTTGTGAAAGGCATTTTTGCCATTTTCGGTCACGGCAACGTGCTGGGATTGGGACAGGCGCTGGAGCAGGACAGCGGCGATCTGGTGGTGCATCAGGGCCGTAACGAGCAGGGCATGGCGCACGCTGCTATTGGCTTTGCCAAGCAGTCGCTGCGTCGTCAGATTATCGCCTGTACCTCATCGGTCGGTCCCGGCGCGGCCAACATGATTACCGCTGCTGCCACCGCGACCGCCAACCGCATTCCTTTACTGCTGCTGCCGGGCGATGTGTTCGCTACGCGCCAACCGGATCCGGTATTGCAGCAGATCGAACAGAGCCACGATCTCAGCATCAGCACCAACGACGCGTTCCGCGCCGTGAGCAAATACTGGGATCGCGTCAGCCGCCCGGAACAGCTGATGACTGCCTGCATCAACGCCTTGCGCGTGTTGACCGATCCGGCAGAAACCGGCGCGGTGACGATTGCGCTGCCGCAGGACGTGCAGGGCGAAGCCTGGGACTTCCCGGAATACTTTTTCCAGAAACGTGTGCATCGTCTGGATCGCCGCTTGCCAACTGCCGCGCAATTAGAAGATGCGCTGGCGCTGATTGCGCGTAAACACAAGCCGCTGATCATTGTCGGCGGTGGCCTGAAATATTCCGATGCCGGGGATGCGCTGCTGAAATTTGCCGAGCGCTTCAACATTCCGTTTGCCGAAACTCAGGCCGGTAAAGGCACCATCGTTTCCGATCACCCGCTCAATGTCGGCGGCGTGGGCGAAACCGGCTGCCTGGCGGCCAACCTGCTGGCGAAAGAGGCCGATCTGGTGATTGGTATCGGTACGCGTTACACCGACTTCACCACCGCGTCGAAATGGATTTTCCAGAATCCGGACGTGAGCTATCTGAACCTCAACGTCAGCAACTTCGACAGCTACAAGCTGGATGCGGTGCAGCTGCTGGCGGATGCGCGTGAAGGTTTAACCGCGCTGGAAAGCGGGCTGCAAGGTTTCGAAAACCATTGGGGCGGCCAGATTGAGCTGTCGCAAAGCAAGCTGTTGAAAGAGACGCAGCGCGTCTATGCCGCCACCTATAACACCGACGATTTCATTCCGGAAATCGCCGACCACGCCGATCGCGAAGCGCTGTTTGCCGAGTTTGAGCGCCTGACGAAATCGGTGCTGACGCAGAGCAGCGTGCTGGGCGCCTTAAACGAGCAACTCCCAAAGGATGCGGTGATTGTCGCGGCAGCGGGCAGTCTGCCGGGCGACCTGCAGCGCGTGTGGCGCACCAAAGATTACAACTCGTACCACGTTGAGTACGGCTACTCCTGTATGGGTTATGAAGTGAATGCCGCGCTGGGCGTAAAGCTGGCGCAGCCGCAGCGTGAAGTCTACGTCATGGTTGGCGACGGTTCGTTCATGATGCTGCACTCCGAGCTGGTCACGTCGATTCAGGAAGGGGCGAAAATCAACGTGGTGCTGCTGGATAACATGACCAACGGTTGTATCAACAACCTGCAGATGGAACACGGCATGGACAGCTTCACCACCGAGTTCCGCTTCCGTAATCCGGAAGGGGGCAAGCTGGATGGCGGCTTTGTGCCGGTGGACTTCGCGGCGATCGCCGGCGGTTACGGCTGCAAAACCTACCGCATTACCACGCTGGAACAGCTGGAAGCCGCGTTGATCGACGCGCAGAAGCAGACCGTTTCCGTGCTGTTCGACATCAAAGTGCTGCCAAAAACCATGGTGCACAAATACTTCAGCTGGTGGCACGTCGGCGTGGCGCAAACCTCTACGTCAACGCGCACGCAAGAAGTGGCCGACAACCTTAACATGCATATCGAACAAGCACGTAAGTATTAAAACCTCTTTTAGGCCGGAGCTCTCCGGCCTTGTTTTACCCTAACTTATCCGACTCTACAGGTGTAATTATGACGCTCAAACTCGGTGTAATTGGTACCGGTGCAATTGGTCAGGAACACATTCGTCGCTGCAATAACGTTTTGCAGGGTGCCAAAGTGGTGGCGGTTTCTGATATCAACATAGAAGGCGCGCGTGCTGCGCTGCAACGTCTGAATATCGAAGCCGAGGTGTATCAGGATGGTCATCAGGTGATCAACTCGCCGGAAGTCGATGCCATTCTGGTGACGTCCTGGGATCCGACCCACGAAGAGTTTACGCTGGCGGCAATCGCGGCCGGCAAACCGGTGTTCTGTGAAAAGCCGCTGGCGCTGAGCGCTGAAGGTTGCCGTCGCATTGTGGATGCCGAGATCAAACACGGTAAACGTCTGGTGCAAGTGGGCTTTATGCGCCCTTACGATGCCGGCTATCGCGCGCTAAAAAAAGTGATCACTGACGGTGAAATCGGCGAACCGCTGATGCTGCACTGCGCGCACCGCAACCAGAGCGTCGGCGAGAATTACACCACCGACATGGCGATCACTAACACCCTGATTCACGAGCTGGACGTGCTGCGCTGGCTGACCGAAGACGACTACAAAACCGTGCAGGTAGTGTTCCCACGCACCACCTCGAAGTCTCATGCCAATCTAAAAGATCCGCAGATCGTGCTGTTCGAAACGCAGAAAGGTATCCGCATTGATGTGGAGATCTTCGTTAACTGCGCGTACGGCTACGACATTCAGTGTGAAGTAGTGGGCGAAGAGGGCATCGCTAAGCTACCGGAGCCTTCGGCGATCCAAACGCGCAAAAACGCGCGTCTCGGCGTGCCGCTGCTAACCGATTGGAAAGACCGTTTCATTGATGCTTATGACGTTGAGCTGCAAGCGTTTATTAATGACGTGAAAGACGGCCAACTGACCGGACCTTCTGCCTGGGATGGTTTTGCTGCTTCCGTGGCCGCCGATGCCTGCCACAAAGCGCAGAACAGCGGTGCGATTGAGCCGGTAACCATGCCGCCGCGTCCGGATTTCTACGCCAAATAACTGAGCTGTGCGCTAAATACTCCTCGGCGGCTCAGCGGCCGCCTCTGTGAATCAGGGACAACACCATGAACAAAGACAACGTTAAACTGGCGATCGCGCCAATCGGCTGGACTAACGACGACATGCCAGAGCTGGGCAGCGAAAACACCTTCCAGCAAACCGTGAGTGAAATGGCGCTCGCGGGCTTTACCGGCAGCGAAGTGGGCAGCAAATACCCGCGCGATCCGGCGATTCTCAAGCCGATGCTAGATATCCGTGGCATTCAGATCTGCAACGCCTGGTTCAGCACCTTCTTCGCCAACGGCGACAAAGCGAAAACCATTGACGAATTCACCAATCACATGAACTTCCTGCATGCGATGGGCGCGCGCGTGATTGGTTGCTCCGAGCAGAGCAAAAGTATTCAGGGCACCACGCTGGCGGTGCTGGAGCAGAAGCCGATTTTCAGCGATGAAGAGTGGCGCTTAACCGCGGAAGGCTACAACGAGCTGGCGGAGATCGCCGCGAAGAAAGGCATGCGCGTCACGCTGCACCATCACATGGGCACCGGGATTCAGACGCCAGCCGAGATCGACCGCTTTATGGAATCGACCAATGAGAATGTTGGCCTGCTGTACGATACCGGCCACATCTACTATTCCGAAGGTTCACAGCAGGCGATGCTGGATGTGCTGACCAAATATCTGCCGCGTATTTTCCACGTGCATCTGAAAGACGTGCGCGACAGCGTGGTAGCCGAAGTGCGTGAGAAATCGCTGTCGTTCCTGGACGGCGTGAAGAAGGGGACTTTCACCGTGCCGGGCGATGGCGTGATCGATTTTAAACCGGTGTTCAAAATCCTCGATGATTACGGCTATAAAGGCTGGATGGTGGTGGAAGCGGAGCAGGATCCGGCGTTGGCCAATCCGTTCGAATATGCGGTGAAAGCGCGTAAGTACATCCGCGAGAATGCGGGGTTATAAGGGCAAATGCTCGCAATGCATTGCGCCGCTACGGGATGTACACGCATTCGTAGCGGCGCGATTTATCGCGCTGTTTTCCATAAAAAAAGGCCGTTATCCCTTCAGGATAACGGCCTTTTAATTGGCTGAGATTATGACGCTAACGACAACGCCGGTTTCTGTGCGTTGACCGCCAGCCACTCGGCAATGCGCGCCTGCTCGGCTTCGTTCAGCCACATACCTTGTTTGGTACGACGCCAAATCGCATCATCCAGCTCGCGTACCCATTCGTTTTTCACCAGGTAACGCAGCTCGGCTTCGTAGAACTCGTGACCGAAGTTTTCACCCAGATCGTCGATGCTCTTCGCGCCTGCCAGCAGCTCTTCGGTGCGGCTACCGTAAGTCCGCGCAAAGTGACGCGCCATACCTTCGCTAATAAACGGATAGCGACGACGCAGGCTGGCGGTGTAATCCTCGCGTGAACCGGAGAAATCCCCCGCCCGGCAATACCGCGTTTTTGGTCCACGCCGGGCCGATATTCGGGTAGTATTTAGTCAGTTTCTCCAGCGCATGTTCCGCCAGCTTACGATAGGTGGTCAGCTTGCCGCCGAACACGGACAGCAGCGGAGCCTGGCCATTGTCGTCATGCACATCCAGCGTGTAATCACGGGTGATGGCCTGCGGCGAATCCGATTCGTCATCGCACAGCGGACGTACGCCCGAGTAAGTCCAGACGATGTCATCTTTGCTCAGCTGCTGTTTGAAGTGTCCATTAAACACGTTCAGCAGGTAGCTGATTTCGTTGTCATCGATTTTCACGTCTTTCGGATCGCCTTTGTACTCCACGTCGGTGGTGCCGATGATGGAGAACTCATCCATCCACGGAATCACAAACACGATACGGTTATCTTCGTTTTGCAGGATATACGCCTGCTTTTCGCGATGGACGCGCGGTACCACGATGTGGCTACCTTTGATCAGACGAATGCCGTACGGCGATTTCAGCTTCAGGCCATCGTCGAAGAACTCTTTTACCCACGGACCGGCCGCATTGACCAGACCTTTGGCGCGCCAGGTGTAGGTTTTACCGCTGTCGATATCTTCGGCTTCCACCATCCACAAACCGGCTTCACGCCAGGCGCGGGTCACGCGCGTGCGGGTGCGTACTTCGCCGCCCTGTTTTTCCACTTCCTGCGCATTGAGTACCACCATGCGCGCATCATCAACCCAGCAGTCAGAATATTCGAATCCGCGCGTGATCTCCGGCTTGAGGGCCGAATCCGCGCCAAAACGCAGGCTCTTACTGCCCGGCAGCGTGGTGCGTTTGCCGAGGCGATCGTACATAAACAGGCCCATGCGGATCATCCACGCCGGACGCAGATGCGGACGGTGCGGCAGACGGAAGCGCATCGGGAAAGCGATGTGCGGGGCCATTTTTAGCAGCACTTCACGTTCTGCTAACGCTTCGCCCACCAGGCGGAATTCATAGTGTTCAAGGTAGCGCAGGCCGCCGTGAATCAATTTCGAGCTGTTGGAGGAGGTTGCACAGGCCAAATCCCGCGCCTCCAGCATCAGCACCGACAGTCCGCGTCCTGCAGCGTCCACTGCAATGCCGGCTCCGTTAATGCCGCCGCCGATCACGATCAGGTCTTTGGTTTCCACGTCATCTCCTCCGATGTTCGGAATAGTTCTAAAATGTTCGTTTTCGAGCGTAATAATAATCGGAAACCAACATCTACGCCAGCGGTTAACTGAATAAAAACATTTTTGCGTGATATAGCTAACATTCCGACAGGAAAAAAATCACATAACCACAGGACTTGTCAGGTTATCGCGGCGCGTTCTCAGGTTAAACTAGGCGCTAATTGTGATGAAGTAATGAGAGACACCATGGAAACCTTCGAGTGTATTAACGTCCTGCAGGCGCAAGAGCATCTGGCACAAGGTGCGCAGCTGGTGGATATCCGTGATCCGCAGAGCTTTATGATGGGCCACGCGGCGGGCGCGCAGCACCTGACCAACGACAATCTGGCGGATTTCATCGCCAACGCCAATCAGGCTTTGCCGGTGCTGGTGATGTGCTATCACGGCAACAGCAGCAAAGGCGCGGCGCAGTTCCTGCTGGGCCAGGGATTCAGCGCGGCGTACAGCATTGACGGCGGATTTGATGCCTGGCGCGCGGCATTCCCGGCGCAGGTTGCCCTCGGCGACGCCTGAGCCCATCGCATAAGGAAGGAGATCACCGCATGATGCGCATCACCCAGTTCAATAATCCGCGCATGGCGCAGGCGTTTGTCGACTACATGGCGACCCGCGGCGTGACGCTACGCATTGAGCGCGAAAGCCACTTTGTCATTATGTTGGATGACGAAAGCAAGCTGGAGAGGGTCGAAAACGAACTCGCGCAGTTCGTGCGCGATCCCAACCATCCGCGCTATCAGGCGGCCAGCTGGCATAGCGGCAACACCGAAAGTGGCTTGCGCTACGAGCGCACCCACATCTGGGCGAGCATTCGCGAACGCGCAGGTCCGCTCACCATGACCATCATGATCGCCTGCGTCGCGGTATTTATCCTGATGCAGATCGTCGGTGATGATGTGGCGCTGGATTGGCTGGCGTGGCCGGCGGATTCTTCGCAATATTTCCAGGTGTGGCGCTGGTTTAGCCATGCGCTGCTGCACTTCTCGCTACTGCATATCCTGTTCAACCTGATGTGGTGGTGGTATCTCGGCGGTGCGGTCGAGAAGCGTCTCGGCAGCGGCAAGCTGTTTGTGATTATGCTGATCTCGGCGCTGCTAACCGGCTGGATGCAGGCCAAGTTCAGCGGCGTGCTGTTTGGTGGCTTGTCGGGCGTGGTTTACGCGTTGATGGGTTACTGCTGGCTGCGCGGCGAGCGCGATCCCGAAAGTGGTATTTATCTCGAGCGCGGCCTGATTGGCTTTGCGGTCGTATGGTTGGTGATTGGCTGGTACGGCGCATTTGGTCTGTCGATCGCCAACGCCGCGCACGTCACCGGCTTGCTGGTGGGTTTAGCGATGGCATTTGTTGATACGCGTAAGATTACGCGTCGTTAGCAGCACCAATAAAAGAAGCGGCCACGAGCCGAGGAGAGAGATGTGAAGCAGACGCAACGTCATGACGCCATTATCGATCTGGTCCGGCGTCAGGGATATGTCAGTACCGAAGAGCTTGTTGATCACTTTGAAGTCAGCCCGCAAACCATTCGGCGTGACCTGAACGACCTGGCCGATCAGAACAAAATCATGCGCCATCACGGCGGGGCGGCGCTGCCGTCCAGCTCAGAAAATACCGCATGGCAGGATCGTAAAATGATGTGGTCGGCGGAGAAAGCGCGCATCGCTGAGCGTGTGGCGAGCCAGATCCCTGATGGCGCCACGCTGTTTATTGATATCGGTACCACGCCGGAAGCGGTGGCGCATGCGCTGCTCAATCACAACAATCTGCGCGTTGTCACCAACAACCTCAACGTGGCGATTCTGCTGATGGCGAAACCTGATTTCCGCGTAATTATCGCCGGCGGCGAAGTGCGCACGCGCGATGGCGGCATCATGGGCGAAGCGACGCTGGACTTCATTTCGCAGTTTCGCCTCGATTACGGCATTCTCGGCATCAGCGGCATTGATATGGATGGTTCGCTGCTGGAGTTCGATTATCACGAAGTGCGCACCAAACGCGCCATCATCGAAAACTCGCGCTGCGTGATGCTGGTGGTGGATCACTCGAAGTTTGGCCGCAATGCGATGGTCAACCTCGGCAATATGAGCCTGATTGATTACATGTATACCGATCAAAGCCCGCCGGCCAGCGTGCTGAAAGTGATTGAACAGCACGAAGTTCACCTCGAACTTTGCTAATGCCGTAGCGGCGCAATTTATTGCGCGATAAATCGCGCCGCTACAAAAATCAGCACCGATTTTTTTCACCGCACCTGCATTTCCCTGTCGCTTTTTTCTGCGCCCCCAGCTTTACTTATCCATTCACCTCTTGCGCTCGCCCGGCTTTACCGTTAACGGACTCGAAGGGATTGATATGTCGCAGCAAAAATTCAATAAAACACGTTTCGACGCCGCGCTCACCCGCCAATGGCAGCATCTCGGACTCACTTCCGCCCAGCAAATGACACCGCAGCAATGGTGGCAAGCGCTGAGCCGCGTGCTGGCAGAAATGCTGGCGACGCAGCCACCTGTGCCAGCCAAACACGGGCAGCGCCACGTCAACTATCTGTCGATGGAGTTTCTGCTGGGGCGTTTGACCGGCAACAATTTGCTCAATCTTGGCTGGTATAACGAAGTGCAAGCCGCGCTGGCGGAACATCAGGTTGAGCTGAGCGAACTGCTGGAAGAGGAGGTGGATCCGGCACTCGGTAACGGCGGATTGGGGCGTTTGGCCGCTTGCTATATGGATTCGATGGCGACCGTCGGCCAGGCTGCGATGGGCCACGGCCTCAACTATCAATACGGCCTGTTTCGTCAGACGTTTGCCGACGGACAGCAGCAGGAAGCGCCGGATGACTGGCAGCGCGATCGCTATCCGTGGTTCCGCCACAACGCCGCGCTGGATGTGCAGGTAGGCCTCGGCGGCAAGGTCAAAGAGAACCACGATGGCAGCCTCAGCTGGCGACCTAAAATTCACCTCAAAGGGGAAGCCTGGGATTTGCCGGTGGTGGGCTATCGCAACGGTATCACGCTGCCGCTACGCTTGTGGAAAGCCAGCAGCGCGCAGCCGTTCGATCTCACCGCGTTCAACAACGGCCAGTTCCTGCAGGCTGAGCAGCAAGGCATTGCAGCCGACAAGCTGACCAAAGTGCTCTATCCCAATGATAATCATGCCGAAGGTAAGCGGCTGCGCCTGATGCAGCAGTATTTCCAGTGCGCCTGCGCGGTGGGCGATATTCTGCGGCGTCATCATCTCGCCGGGCGCGCCATTCGCACTTTGCCTGATTTCGAAGTGATCCAGCTTAACGACACGCATCCCCACCATCGCCATCCCGGAGATGCTGCGCGTGCTGCTGGATGAGCATCAACTGAGTTGGGACGATGCGTGGCATATCACCAGCCGCACTTTTGCGTATACCAATCACACGCTGATGCCGGAAGCGCTGGAGCGCTGGGATGAGAAGCTGGTGCGCGACCTGCTGCCGCGCCATATGTTGATCATCCGCGAGATTAATCGCCGCCTGAAAAAGGTGGTGAAGCAACGGTGGCCAGACGATAAAGCGATCTGGCACAAGCTGGCGGTGGTGGCTGATGGTCAGGTGCGCATGGCGAATCTGTGCGTGGTGAGCTGTTTCGCCGTCAACGGCGTGGCGGCGCTGCACTCCGAGCTGGTGGTGAAAGATCTGTTCCCGGAATATCACCTGCTGTGGCCGAACAAATTCCATAACGTGACCAACGGCATCACGCCGCGCCGCTGGTTGAAACAGTGCAATCCGCTGTTGGCGACGCTGATCGATGACAGCTTGCAGGTTGAGTGGGCCAACGATCTCGATGCGCTGGCGTGGCTGGCACCTTTCGCCCGCAAGAAGGCGTTTCGTCAGCAGTTCCGCGACATTAAGCAGCAAAACAAACAGCGGCTGACGCTCTACGTCAAGCGCGTCACCGGCATTGATATCAATCCGGATGCGCTGTTTGACGTGCAGATTAAGCGACTGCATGAGTACAAACGTCAGCACCTCAGTTTGCTGCATATGCTGCACTGCTATCGCCAGCTGCGCGACAACCCGGATAACCCCGACTTCGTGCCGCGCGTGTTCCTGTTTGGCGCCAAAGCCGCGCCCGGCTACTACCTCGCCAAAAATATCATCTATGCCATCAACAAAGTGGCGCAGGTGATCAACAACGATCCACTCGTCAGCGATCGCCTCAAAGTGGTGTTTATCCCGGATTACCGCATCACCGCCGCAGAGCTGATGATTCCGGCCGCCGATCTCTCCGAGCAGATTTCCACCGCCGGTTATGAGGCTTCCGGCACCGGCAATATGAAGCTGGCGCTGAACGGCGCGCTCACTATTGGCACGCTGGACGGCGCCAATGTGGAGATTGCTGAAGCGGTGGGCGCGAAGCATATCTTTATCTTCGGCAACAGCGTGGACGAGGTGAAAGCGCTGAAGGCGGGCGGCTACAGCCCGAAAAAGCTGCGTAAACAGAATCCTTATCTGGATGGTTTGCTGAAGGAGCTGGAGAAGGGCAAGTTCAGCGACGGCGATAAGCATGCGTTTGATTTGATGCTGCAAAGCCTGACCAAAAATGGCGATCCCTGGCTGGTGCTGGCCGACTTTGATGCCTACATCGCCGCGCAGCAGCAGGTGGAAGCGTTGTGGAAAAATCCGGACGCCTGGACGCGCGCAGCGATCCTCAATACCGCTCACACCGGCCGCTTCAGCTCTGACCGTTCAATTCGCGATTATCAGCAGCGGATTTGGCAGGCGGCCCGATAAAGACACGATAGATGATTTTGGAGACACGATGACGCTCAACAAGCTGGACCAGGCGACACAGGATGCCGGCATTTCGCTGCGCTTTATTAACGCGCACGGCGAGCCGGAAACCATCAGCGATGAGACCAAACGCGCGTTGCTGGCAGTCATGGAAACGCCAACCGGTAAAGCGCCACCGCTGCCGCCGGTGCAGGTATTTGCTGCTCGCAGCAAGCGCCAACTGACGCCACAAGGCAGCGGCACCTTTTCCTGGCAGCTACAAACCGAACAGGGCAAAAGCTTCAGCGGCGAAGTGCAAGGCGGAGAACCGCTCACACTGCCGCCGCGTCTGTCACAAGGTTATCACCAGCTCACGCTGCGCAAAGGTCGCCAGCAGTGGCAAACCCGCATCATCATTGCGCCACGCCGCTGTTTTATCCCGGCATCAGTCGAGCAAGGAGAGAAACTGTGGGGCGCGTTAGTACAGCTTTACACGCTGCGATCGGATGACAATTGGGGCATCGGTGACTTCGGCGATTTGGCGCAAATGCTGGAGAACGTTGCCAATAATGGCGGTGACTTCGTTGGCCTTAATCCTTTGCATGCGCTTTATCCTGCACAGCCAGAACATGCCAGTCCTTACAGCCCAACCTCACGTCGCTGGCTCAACGTGCTGTATATCGACGTTAATCGGCTGGAGGATTTTCAGCGTAGCGAGGCAGCGCAGCGTTGGTGGCAAAGGGCGAAAACACGCAAAGCGCTGGATCAGGCGCGCGCGGCTGAGTTTGTCGATTACAGCGCGGTGGCCAAACTGAAATTGGCCGCGCTGCGCTTTGCCTGGCAACGCTTTCAGCCGCGCGCCGCTGAAGATGCCGGATTCCAGCAATTTATCGTTGAGGGCGGCGACCATCTGCGTTATCAGGCGGCGTTTGATGGCATTCTCGCCGAACGCAGCCAGCAGCATCCTGATGAATGGGGTTGGACCAACTGGCCGGAAGGCTGGCGCAACGCTTTGCTGCCGGAGGTGCAGCAATGGTGTGCGGAACACGAAGAGGAGATTCAGTTCTGGAGTTGGTTGCAGTGGGTGGCGCAAGAGCAGTTTGCCATCTGCTGTCAAATTAGCCAGCAGCTTGGCATGGAAGTGGGATTATATCGCGACTTAGCGGTCGGCGTGGCGCAAGGCAGCGCGGAAACCTGGCAGGATCCGGAACTGTATAAACTCGGCGCTTCCGTCGGTGCGCCGCCGGATCGCCTCGGTCCGCAGGGGCAAAACTGGTGTTTGCCGCCGCTCGATCCACATGTGATGCGCGCGCGCGGCTATCAGCCTTTTATCGACCTGCTGCGCGCCAATATGCGTGACTGCGGCGCTTTGCGTATCGATCACGTGATGGCGCTGCTGCGCTTGTGGTGGATTCCCTACGGCGAAAGCGCGGATAAAGGCGCTTACGTGGCCTATCCGGTTGAGGATCTGCTAGCGATCCTGGCGCTGGAGAGTCAGCGCCATCGCTGCATGGTCATTGGCGAAGATCTCGGCACGGTGCCAAAAGAGATCGTCAGCCTGCTGCGCAAAAGCGGCATTTTCTCGTGGAAAGTGTTGTTCTTCGAGCAGCACGGCGATGGCAGCTATCGTCAGCCGCAAGAGTATCCCGTGCAGTCGATTGCCAGCGCCAGTACCCATGATTTGCCGACGTTGGCGGGATTCTGGAGATATGAGGATCTTTTTCTGGGTCACAAACTGGGCTTGTACCAGGAGAGCGTATACATGTCATTGCTAAGGCAAAGGGATAAACAAAAACAGGCGCTATTGGATGCGCTGCATCAGATGAATACGTTGCCTGCGCGCCACGGTACCGTTGCTAGCCGATTGTCCTTCACACCGATGCTCAATCGCGGCTTCCACCGCTATCTGGCGCGCACTAACAGCGCATTGCTGGGGCTGCAACCTGAAGACTGGCTTGCTATGACTTCACCGGTCAACGTGCCGGGTACGGTAGATGAATATCCAAACTGGCGGCGCAAGTTAAGCGTCACAATCGAAAAGATGTTTAGAGGAAACGTGCCGGGCTTATTGAATGCGGTGAATACCGGGCGCAGGAAGCGTTGAAGAACGCGCGGCAGCGTCGGGTCGCTGCCGCGTGCTTAATCAGTAGTACGAGTGCTCGCCGCGCTGGTGCTCGGTCAAATCGCGCACGCCTTTCAGCTCAGGGAAGGCTGCCAGCAGCTCCTTCTCGATGCCATCTTTCAGCGTGACGTCGATCATCGAACAACCGTTACAGCCGCCGCCGAATTGCAGAATGGCGATGCCGTCATCGGTGATTTCCATCAGCGATACGCGACCGCCGTGGCCAGCCAGTTGCGGGTTAATCTGCGCTTGCAGCAGATATTCCACGCGTTCCACCATTGGCGCATCGTCAGAGACTTTCCGCATTTTGGCGTTAGGCGCTTTCAGCGTCAGCTGCGAACCGAGGTTGTCGGTAACAAAGTCGATTTCCGCGTCATCGAGGTACGGTGCGCTCAGCTCATCAACAAAGGCTGACAGTTTTTCGAACTTAAATTCAGTATCAGTCGCTTCTACTGCATCGGGTGGGCAGTAAGAAACACCGCATTCAGCGGTTGGCGTACCCGGATTAATGACGAATACGCGAATCTGAGTGCCATCTTCTTGTTTGGACAGCAATTTTGAGAAGTGCTCTTGCGCAGCATCAGTAATAACGATCATGGCGATTGCTCAATAGTTGACTAAATTACTTGGTTATAATACGCCCAACACCGACGCTCTACAAGGTACGGCACAGGCAACCAATGTGTACGCTGGCCGCGCCTTGCGCCAGCAGGATGCGGCTAATTTCCGCCACGGTACTTCCGGTCGTCACAACATCGTCGATAAGCAGGATATGGCGTCCGCGCACCGGCATTTCAAGGCGAAACGCGCCGCGCAGGTTCTTTCTACGCGCGCTGGCGCTCAATGAATGCTGAACTGCGCCCTGTCGCACCCGCTTTACCGCTTCGCGATATTCACAGCCCAGCCAGCGAGCCAGCGGTTTTGCTAGCAGCGCCGCCTGATTGTAGCCGCGTTGCCAGGCGCGCCGACGATGCAGCGGTACGCTCAGCACCAAATCTACACGCGGCAGCCGGTAATCACGACGCATTGTTAACAATTTTAACAAAATCAGCCGCGCCAGCATCACTCTGAGTGCGGTTACGCGAGAAAACTTCAGCTGCTGCACCCAATCGCTCAGCGGCGGCAGGTAATCGCTGACGCAGCTCAGGCTCTGCCACGGCGGCGGGCGGCGCAGGCAGCGCCCGCAGGGCTGCATTCCACTGGCCGGTAAACCGCAGCAGGGACAGAGTGCCGGTAGGCGCGGAATTTGCTGCACGCAGCGGCTGCACAAACCGTGGCTGGCAATCTGCAACGGCAGGCGGCATAGCCAACACAGGGCCGGGATTGGTAGCATAGCGACCTCCTTATCACTTTTCCGGAGTGTAACCGATGAGTTCGCTTTACTGGCACACCACAGGCACGGGCGATCGCGATCTTGTGCTGCTGCACGGCTGGGGTTTGAACGCCGAAGTGTGGCAAAACATCGTTCCGCGACTCCGCTCGCATTTTCGCCTGCATCTGGTGGATCTGCCGGGCTTCGGCCGCAGCCAGGGTTTTGCGCCGCTGACCTTAGCGGAAATGGCGCAACAGCTGTTGCCGCAGTTACCCGACCGCGCGGTGCTGCTCGGCTGGTCGCTGGGTGGATTGGTGGCCAGCCAGCTGGCGTTAACCCAGCCGGAGCGCGTTGCAGCGCTGATCACCGTTGCCTCATCGCCGTGTTTTACCGCGCGTGATCAATGGCCGGGCATCAAGCCCGAAACGCTACAAAATTTTCAGCAGCAGTTGAGCACCGATTTCCAGCGCACCGTGGAGCGCTTTCTGGCACTGCAAACCATGGGCACGGAGAACGCGCGACAGGATGCGCGTCAGTTGAAAGAGGTGGTGTTATCGCAGCCGATGCCGTCGGTTGAAGTGCTGGAAGGGGGATTAGAGATTTTGCGTCAGGACGATTTGCGTGCCGCGCTCGACGATCTACCGCTGCGGTTCCTGCGTATTTACGGCTATCTCGATGGGCTGGTGCCGCGTCGTGTCGCAGAAGAACTGGATTCACGCTGGCCAGCTTCATCCTCGGTGGTGATGGAGAAAGCCGCGCATGCGCCTTTCATTTCTCACCCCGATGAATTTACGCAGCTGATCATGACGTTTACCGCAGCCACATAAACTGCCACGCAGCCAGCGTTAAGGGCTGGCTGCCATCCAGCTTCTCCCCGCTAATCACATCCTGCATATGCCGCGCCAGCGGTAACTGTGTCGTCACCTCATGACGGCTGAGATTAAACACACACAGCAACCCCTCATCGCTATCCGGCTGATGGCGACGCAACACCAGCAGGCTATTTTCGCTTTCCAGCAGCGTCATCGGGTTATCGGGATGAAACGCGGGCTGCCGCGTGCGCAGTTGAATCAGCGCGCTCAGGCGTTCATACACCTGTTGGCGCAGCGGGTTGCCGCCGCTGATCCACTGTTCCATTTCACGCAGGCTGTACTTCTCCCGGTTGATGGCACGGTTATGACCGGCGGCGCGCACGCCTTCATTATCGTTGCGCGAGCCAAGAATACTTTGAATGTAAATCGCCGGTACGCCAGGAAACGACAGCAGAATCGCGTGCGCCAGCAGGAAGCGGCGCAAACGCGTGTCATCGTCGTCGTCCTGCTGATTGAGCGCATCGAAATAGGTGACATTGATTTCGTAAGGGCTGGTGGTGCCATCGGCATTGTTCTTGTAGGAGACCAGCGCGCCTTCCAGCGCTAAATCACGCACCAGCGCCACAATCTCCACTTCCGACAAAATGCCGCGCGCCGGATTGAGTCCAATGCCGTCGTGCGAGGCGAGAAAGTTAAAGAAAGTGGTCGTGCCGCCGCCTAAATCCAGCGTGCTGGCCCATTGACGCAGCGCACGCGCCGATCCCGAATGAATGGCGTGCAGCACCAGCGGCGGCAGCGAAAACTGGTACACCATTTGCGCTTCATCTTTGCCGTTACCGAAATAGCTGATGTTGTCTTTGTGCGGCACGTTGGTTTCGGTGACGATCACCGTGCCGGGCGCCACTTCATTGGCAATGGCGCGAAACAGCTTCACCAGCTGATGCGTTTTCGGCAGGTGAATGCAGTTGGTGCCCGGCGTTTTCCACATGTAGCCCACCGCGTCGAGCCGCACATAATCCGCGCCTTTGTTCAGGTAGTCGAGCAGCACATCGACCATGCGAATCAGCACTTCCGGATTGCCAAAGTTGAGGTCGATCTGGTCGGCGCTGAAGGTGGTCCAGATATAGCGCGTCTCGCCGTCGGCCATCGCAAACGGTGTGAGCAGCGGCGAGGTGCGTGGACGCGTCACCGCGCTTAGATCGGTCGCCGGCGGCATGCTGATAAAGAAATCATCCCAACCCGGATCCTGCGCCAGAAAGTGTTGAAACCAGCGGCTGTGCGCCGACATATGGTTGCAGACAAAATCAAACATCAGCCGCGTTTCGCTGTGCAGCGCGCTGATGTGCTGCCAGTCGCCGCAGATCGGATTGACCTGGTGATAGTCGATAACCGAGAAGCCATCGTCGGAAGAGTAGGGAAAAAACGGTAACAGATGCACCAGGCTGAAAGTGGATTGCAGATGCTGCTGATAAAAACGCGAGAAGCTGGCAAGGGTTGGCTGTTCAGGTTCGCGGAATTGATCGGCATAGGTAATCAGCACCACATCTTTCTCATCCCAGTGCGCCTTGCGCGGCAGTTTTGCCGTATCGCGTGCGGCACGAATGTGGGAAAGCAGGCGTTCACGCGCCGCGACCGGAAAGCTGCCGTGATAAATCTCATCGATTAAGGCGTTGATAATATCCATGGATCGCTGGGCCACGCGGAAGGTTATTTTTTCAGCGTAGTTGGATGAGGAGATTTATCAAGCTGATACGCGCAGAGACGAGGGTTTCTCCGCGCGTTATTTACGGCAGGAACTTAGCGTTTTTTACCGAATGCCGCGGCGAGCGCATCGCCCATCGCGCTGTTGCCGGCAGACGAGCTGGCAGGTTTGCCGCGACCTTTGTTATTGGCCGCCGGGCGGGCGTTTTCTTTGCCTGCGCTGCGGTTGCTGCCGCGGGCATTGCTTTCACCAGGCTGCTCGTCCAGACGCATGGTGAGCGCAATACGCTTACGCTGCATATCCACTTCCATTACCTTCACTTTGACGATATCGCCGGCTTTCACCACCTGATGGGGATCTTCAACGAACTTGTCGGAAAGGGAAGAGATGTGCACCAAACCATCCTGATGCACGCCGATATCGACGAAAGCACCGAAGTTGGTGACGTTGGTGACGGCGCCTTCCAGCACCATGCCCGGCAGCAGATCGTTGAGCGTTTCCACGCCTTCAGCAAACTGTGCGGTTTTAAACTCCGGACGTGGATCGCGGCCCGGTTTTTCCAGCTCTTTGATGATGTCTGTGACCGTGGGCAAGCCGAAGCGCTCATCGGTAAAGTCGCGGGCATTCAGATCGCGCAGACCGCCAGCATTGCCCATCAGCTCATTCAGCGCCTGCTCGGTGGCGGCCAGAATGCGCTCGACCAGCGGATAGGCTTCCGGGTGCACGGTTGAGGCATCCAGCGGGTTATCGCCGTGGTTGATGCGCAGGAAGCCCGCGCACTGCTCAAAGGCTTTCGGCCCGAGGCGGCTCACCTTTAGCAGTTGCTGACGATTCTGGAAGCGGCCATTTTCATCGCGCCAGCTAACAATATTCTGCGCCATCATGCGGGTTAAACCGGCCACGCGGGTCAGTAGCGCCACAGACGCGGTGTTGAGATCGACACCGACGGCGTTTACGCAGTCTTCCACTACCGCATCCAGCTTCTTCGCCAGCTGGCTTTGGCTGACGTCGTGCTGATATTGGCCTACGCCGATCGATTTCGGATCGATCTTCACCAGCTCGGCGAGCGGGTCCTGCAGGCGACGCGCGATGGAAACCGCGCCACGGATGGAAACGTCGAGATCCGGGAACTCCAGCGCCGCCAGCTCAGAGGCCGAATAGACCGATGCACCGGCTTCGCTGACGATCACTTTCTGCGCGTTGATTTGCGGGAACTGCTTCTGCACGTCGAGGAAGAAGCGCTCGGTTTCGCGCGAGGCGGTACCGTTACCAATCGCCACCAGTTCAACCTGATGTTTGGCGCACAGCGCCGCCACAGCCGTGGCCGCTTTCGCCGCCTGGCCGGTGTGCGGATAAATGGTATCAGTGGCGACCAGCTTGCCGGTGGCATCTACCACCGCAACTTTCACGCCGGTACGTAAGCCTGGATCGAGGCCCATGGTGGCGCGCATGCCCGCAGGCGCGGCCATCAGCAGATCGTGCAGGTTACGGGCAAATACGTTGATGGCTTCATCTTCGGCGCGTTCACGAAGGGTGCCCATCAATTCAGTTTCGAGGTGCAGCAGCACTTTGATGCGCCAGGTCCAGCTCACCACCGCTTTACGCCAGCTATCCGCTGGCGCGTTATTCAGGCGCAGCTTGAGGTGTTCGGCGATCAGCGTTTCGCCATAGCTTTCACGCGGGGCCTCGTCGAACTGCGGATCGGCATTCAGCGACAGCTGCAGCACGCCTTCATTGCGGCCGCGGAACATCGCCAGCGCACGGTGCGACGGGACGCCGCTCAGCGCTTCGTGGTGATCGAAGTAGTCGCGGAATTTTGCGCCTTCTTCCTCTTTACCTTCCACCACGCGCGAAACCACATGCGCGTTCTTCCACAGATATTCACGCACTTTCGCCAGCAGCGTCGCGTCTTCGGCAAAGCGCTCCATCAGGATGTAGCGCGCGCCATCCAGCGCCGCGCGCACGTCGGCGACACCTTTGTCGGCATCAACGTAACTGGCGGCCAGCTGCTCGGGATCCTGCGATGGGTCCTGCCACAGCGTATCGGCCAGCGGTTCCAGACCGGCTTCAATAGCGATCTGTCCGCGCGTACGACGCTTCTGTTTGTACGGCAGGTAAAGGTCTTCCAGCTCGGTTTTATTCAGCGTGCTGTTGATGGCGGTGGCGAGTTCAGGCGTGAGTTTGCCCTGTTCGTCGATGGATTTCAGAATCGACTGGCGACGATCGTCCAGCTCGCGCAGGTAGCTCAGACGGCTCTCCAGCAAACGCAGCTGGGTGTCGTCGAGTCCGCCGGTCACTTCCTTACGATAACGTGCGATAAACGGCACGGTGTTCCCTTCATCAAGTAAGCGAACGGCAGCATCAACCTGGTCGGCGCGTGCCTTCAGCTCACCTGCGATAATCTGGCTCAGTGAATCTTTCATCATCATTAACAATGCTTACACAGGGTTGGAAATAGCGGACAGTTATACGGAATGAGGCCGAAAATTGCCAGCCGGTGGCCCGTGAATCCGTCTTTTTCTGAATGCAGCGCGCGCAATCTTGCTGATGGTCAATCGGTCGCTTATTGTTAGCCTCTTTGCTGCGAAGAACCGCCGTCACCACGAGTTGAAGTCATGAAAACCCAACTGATTACCCGCGAAGGCTATAACAAGCTGCGTGCCGAACACGACCATTTGTGGAATGAAAAGCGTCCGGAAGTCACCAAAATCGTCTCCTGGGCTGCCAGCCTCGGCGATCGTTCGGAAAACGCGGATTACACCTACAACAAGCGTCTGCTGCGCCAGATCGATCGCCGGGTGCGCTATCTGCGCAAATGCCTCGCCGATCTGAAAATCGTCGATTACGCGCCGCAGCAGGAGGGCAAAGTGTTTTTCGGTGCCTGGGTGCAAGTGGAGAATGAGCAGGGCGACGTTAAGCGTTTCCGCATTGTTGGCCCGGATGAAATTTATGGCGAGACGATGAAAGAGTACATCTCGATCGACTCGCCGATGGCGCGCGCGCTGATCAAGAAAGAAGTGGATGACGAAGTGGTGGTCAACACGCCGGAAGGGCAGAAGTTGTGGTTTGTGAACAGCATCGATTATGTGAAAGAGACGCCTTAAAAAAGCGCAATCGCCGTTGGTGTAGTACTCAACACTCTTTCGCAAAACGCACACATCGTCGCGGCGCAATTGACTGCGCGATAAATCGCGCCGCTACGAAATGTGCGGTATTAAATGGCAGAGATTAACGGAACGGCCGTGATGCGTTATTTACCGGCCTGGGTCGCGGTGGTGGTTGAGGTACCGCTGCCACCTTTGTCGCCGCCGCCCATGGTCGCCAGCGCCACGCCGAGCAGCGCGCCTACAGCGCCAACACCAATCGCGTCAGAGTTACCCTTCGCCGTCGTGGATGCCTGCGCGCCCGCCGCTTCGCCCGCGTTGGTGGCCGCCTGAACCTGAGTGAAGCTGGTCAGTACCAGTGCGCCCAGCAGAATTACCGTTTTTTTCATTTTTCTCTCTCCACATGAACTCAATAATAACAGGTACGAATCCAGTGTCGGAGATCGAGAGAAGCGAGGAAAGAGGAGATTACTGATTGATTTGTAGGAATTAATTTAACACTGGCCTTGTTTTTTATCGCTCGGGAATTGTTCCGAAAACAGATGCGCATTCCGCAAGAGAAATGCCCTATTTTATGCTGCCATCACTGCAACTCAGGCCTATTCTTCACCATCACCTTAAGTCAAATCGCCCTGAACGCCTCTCTGGCGGCGGGATTTTTTGTCATGAACCAGTAACATAAAGAAAATGCGCCAAATTTTCAGATAAGCGCTAAGCGGCTTGAAAGCACAGATAAAAAACGCGAAGCGAAGCGCATTTCAGGGTTAAAAATAAATATAAGCTGCTGTTTAATATGCTTTGTAACAATTTCGGCTAGAATATAAACCATTAATGACTGTCACACTGAGGCCTCTTTTTTTAACAATATTGGCTCAGGCAATGGCGCCTTTGGGAGTTGAACATGCAAGAGAACTACAAAATTCTGGTCGTCGATGATGATATGCGTTTGCGTGCGTTGCTGGAGCGCTATCTCACCGAGCAGGGCTTTCAGGTGCGTAGCGTTGCCAACGCCGAGCAAATGGACCGACTGTTAACCCGCGAATCCTTCCACTTGATGGTGCTCGACTTGATGCTGCCGGGCGAAGATGGTTTGTCTATCTGCCGCCGTTTGCGCAGTCAAAGCAACCCGATGCCGATCATCATGGTCACCGCGAAAGGCGAAGAAGTGGATCGTATCGTCGGTCTGGAAATCGGTGCGGATGACTACATTCCAAAACCGTTTAACCCGCGCGAACTGCTGGCGCGTATTCGTGCCGTATTGCGTCGTCAGGCCAATGAGTTGCCGGGCGCGCCTTCGCAGGAAGAAGCGGTTATCGCCTTCGGTAAGTTCAAGCTGAACCTCGGCACCCGCGAGATGTTCCGTGAAGATGAGCCAATGCCGCTGACCAGCGGTGAGTTTGCCGTGCTGAAAGCGCTGGTGAGCCATCCGCGTGAGCCGCTGTCACGCGATAAGCTGATGAACCTGGCGCGTGGCCGTGAATACAGCGCCATGGAACGCTCCATCGACGTGCAGATCTCGCGTCTGCGCCGCATGGTGGAAGAAGATCCGGCGCATCCACGTTACATTCAGACCGTTTGGGGTCTTGGCTACGTATTCGTTCCGGACGGCAGCAAAGCATGAGGCGATTGCGCTTCTCACCCCGCAGTTCGTTTGCCCGCACCTTGTTATTGATTGTTACCTTGCTGTTCGTCAGCCTGGTAACAACCTATTTGGTGGTGCTCAATTTCGCCATTCTTCCCAGCTTGCAGCAGTTCAATAAGGTCCTCGCGTACGAAGTGCGTATGTTGATGACCGATCGGCTGCAGCTGGAAGACGGAACGCAGTTGGAAGTGCCTCCGGCCTTCCGACGCGAAATTTATCGTGAGCTGGGCATCTCGTTGTATACCAACGCGGCGGCGGAAGAGAGCGGTTTGCGCTGGGCGCAACATTACGAATTCCTTAGTGAGCAGATGGGCCAGCAGCTGGGCGGTCCTACCGATGTCCGTGTCGAGGTGAATAAAAACTCGCCGGTGGTGTGGCTGAAAACCTGGCTGTCGCCGGATATCTGGGTGCGCGTGCCGCTCACCGAAATCCATCAGGGCGACTTCTCACCGCTGTTCCGCTACACGCTGGCGATTATGCTGCTGGCGATTGGCGGCGCCTGGCTGTTTATCCGCATCCAGAACCGACCCCTGGTGGATCTGGAGCATGCGGCGTTGCAGGTCGGTAAAGGCATCATTCCACCGCCGCTGCGTGAATACGGCGCGTCGGAAGTGCGTTCGGTGACGCGGGCGTTTAACCAAATGGCGGCCGGTGTGAAGCAGTTGGCCGACGATCGTACCTTGTTAATGGCGGGTGTCAGCCACGATTTGCGTACGCCGCTGACGCGCATTCGTCTCGCTACTGAGATGATGGGCGAGCAGGATGGTTATCTGGCCGAGTCGATCAACAAAGATATCGAAGAGTGCAACGCGATTATCGAGCAGTTCATCGACTATCTGCGTACCGGTCAGGAGATGCAGACCGAGCGTGCCGACCTCAACAGCGTGCTGGGCGAAGTGGTGGCGGCAGAGAGCGGCTACGAGCGCGAGATTGAGAACGCGGTGATGTCCGAGGATTTGATGCTGGATATCAACCCGCTGTCGATCAAGCGCGCGCTGGCGAATCTGGTGGTCAACGCGGCGCGTTATGGCAATGGATGGATTAAGGTCAGCAGCGGCAAGGAGCTGAACCGCGCGTGGTTCCAGGTGGAAGATGATGGTCCGGGCATCAAGCCGGATCAGCTACAGCATCTGTTCCAGCCGTTTGTGCGCGGCGACAGCGCGCGCAGTACCAGCGGCACCGGTCTCGGTTTGGCGATTGTGCAGCGTATTATTGATGCGCATGAAGGCTCGCTGGAGATTGGTGACAGCGACCGGGGCGGATTGCGGATTCGTGCCTGGTTGCCGATTCCGGAAGGCAGCAGCGCTACGGCGGTGGCGAGTATCAATCACAGTGCGTGATACCCGGCGGGCATTTATGCCCACCGGGTTTTCACATCACAACTGCGGACCCGCCTGAACTAGCGCTTTACCCGCATCGTTATCGGTATATTTCTCAAAGTTAGTAATAAAGCGCTGCGCCAGATCCTGCGCGGCTTGCTGCCAGGCCGCTTCTGTTGGCCAGCTGCGGCGCGGATCGAGAATCGCGCTATCCACCTGCGGCAGAACTTTAGGCATCTGCAGGTTGAACACCGGCAAGGTGTCAGTCTCAACCTCATCCAGCTCACCGGCCAGAATCGCATTGATGATGGCGCGCGTGTCTTTCAACGAAATGCGCTTGCCGCTGCCGTTCCAGCCGGTATTCACCAGATACGCCTGCGCACCTGCCGCTTCCATGCGCTTCACCAGCACGTCGGAATATTGCGTAGGGTGCAGCGTCAGGAACGCCGCGCCAAAGCAGGCAGAGAAGGTGGGCGTTGGCTGCGTGACGCCGCGCTCGGTGCCGGCCAGTTTGGCGGTAAAGCCAGACAGGAAATGGTATTGCGTCTGTTCCGGCGTCAAGCGTGAAACCGGCGGCAGCACGCCAAAGGCATCGGCGGTAAGGAAAATCACCCGCTTCGCATGGCCCGCTTTCGACACCGGCTGCACAATGTTCTCGATATGCTCGATCGGATAAGAGACGCGGGTATTCTCGGTCTTGCTGCCGTCGGCGTAATCCACGCTGCCATCGGCGCGCACCACCACATTTTCCAGCAGCGCATTGCGGCGAATCGCCCGGTAGATCTCCGGCTCCGCCTGCTCAGACAGATTGATGGTTTTGGCGTAGCAGCCGCCTTCAAAATTGAACACGCCGTCGTCATCCCAGCCGTGTTCGTCATCGCCAATCAGCTGGCGATCCGGATCGGTGGACAATGTGGTTTTACCGGTGCCGGACAGGCCGAAGAACACCGCCACATCGCCCGCTTTGCCGACATTAGCCGAACAGTGCATTGAAGCGATGCCTTTCAGCGGCAGCAGGTAGTTCATGATGGCGAACAGCCCTTTCTTCATCTCGCCGCCGTACCAGGTGCCGCCAATCAGCTGCATGCGCTCGGTCAGGTTGAAGGCGACGAAGTTCTCGGAGTGCAGACCTTGCGCCTGCCAGTCTGGATTGGTGCACTGCGCGGCGTTCATCACCACGAAATCCGGTTTGAAGTCAGCCAGTTCGGCTTCGCTCGGGCGGATAAACATGTTTTTGACGAAGTGCGCCTGCCAGGCCACTTCCATCACGAAGCGCACGCTGAGGCGCGTGTCAGGATTGGCACCGCAGAACGCATCGATCACAAACAGGCGTTTGCCGGAAAGCTGCTGGGTGCAGCGATCTTTCAACGCCTGCCAGGTTTCCTGTGACAGCGGCTGGTTATCATTTTTACCGTTGCCGACATCGTTCCACCACAGCGTGTCGCGCGTGGTGTCATCCCGAACGATGTACTTATCTTTTGGCGAGCGACCCGTGAAGATGCCGGTATCCACGGCAATAGCACCGCTCTGCGTCAGAATGCCTCGCGCATAACCTTCCAGCTCTGGGCGAGTTTCTTCCTGAAACAGGGTGTCGAAATCAGGGTTGTACACCACTTCGGTGGTGCCGCTGATGCCCATAGAGGCGAGGTCTTGCGATGTCAGGCCGTTAACGCGCATGTGACTGCTCCTTTAATCGGTATCTGTTACTGCATATTTTTTATGAGGTGATTCTGCCGCCTGCCTGCATAGCCACGCAGGGCAGATCGCGCGCAGTGTACTCTTCTGAGCACGGCGGAAAAGAGAAGATAGTCAGAAATGCGAGCTGGAACGTGACAAGTAGAGAAATCTGCCACTTATGAAACTAAAGTCAGCGTTATTTAGCTAATAACCGTGATAAATGATAGGGATACGTTCAGCAGGAATGCGGGCGGATGAACCGCCCGGCAGGTAATTAATGCACGTGATCGCTGTTGTTGGTTGGCGCGTTACGAATAGCGGCAATATCCACTGCATCGAACACGTAATGCGATCCGCAATAGTCGCAATTCATATCGATTTCGCCATCCTCTGCGAGGATTTCGTCCACTTCCTCAACCGGCAACGTGCTCAGCACTTCACCGCAGCGCTCGCGTGAACAGGTGCACTTGAAGCTGACTGGCGACGGATCGAACACGGTGGCTTCTTCCTGATGATACAGGCGCCACAGCACGTCGGTGGCGGGCAGCTCAATCAGCTCTTCGCTCTTCACGGTTTCGGTCAGCGTGGCGAGGTGATTGAAATCATCCAGGCTCGGCTCTTGCGCTGGCAGCACCTGCAGCAGAATGCCGGCTGCGCCTTTGTTGCTGGTGCGGATAAACAGGCGCGTTGGCAACTGCTCAGAACGTATGAAGTAATCTTCCAGACAACCCGCCAGCGTATCCGCTTCCAGGCCAACCACGCCCTGATAGCGCTCGCCTTTCTCTGGCGAAATGGTGATCACCAGATAGCCGTTACCGACCATCTCTTTCAGGCTGCTGCCGGGTGCGATCTCCGCGTCTTCTTGCACGCGCGCCACGCCACGCAACTCCTGACGGTTGTTACCGTTGATCACCGCCAGCGTCAGCGGACCGTCGCCCTGTAACTGCACCGTGATATCACCGTCAAACTTCAGCGTTGCCGTTAGCAGGCTGGTGGCTACCAGCAGCTCGCCCAGCAAGGTTTTTACCGGCTCAACGTAGTTGTGATTTTCGACGATTTCACGCCAGGTTTCGCTCACATTGACCAGCTCGCCGCGCACGGCGACGTTTTCGAACAGGTAACGGTGCAGTTGATCGTTTGCAGACATAGTGTTTCTCTCGTTGGGGGCGCGTTATTTATCACCCGACAATTTAAATTTCATCAGATCGCGGCGCTCTTTCTTATCCGGGCGGCGATCGGGGTGCGGCATGGTTAAGGCATTCATCTTGCGTGCCAGCGCGGTTTTCTCGCGCTTGTCGATGCTGGCGGCGGTTTCGGCATACAGCGCCTGGGCTTCGCTGGCCGGACGACGCTGATCGGTCACGGCGGTGATCACCACGGTGCGCTCATCGTTGCCCTGACGCAGCGTCAATTCAGCATTTAGCTCCACCAGTTTGCTCGGCTTGCTGCGCTGACCGTTGTAATGCACTTTGCCGCCTTCGACCATTTCGCGTGCCAGCGCACGCGTTTTGTAGAAGCGCGCGGCCCACAGCCATTTGTCGAGGCGCACGCCTTCGCTCACTTTCTCTTTCATGGTATTGCGGCTCCTGCTTTAACGCAGCGTCTCACACAATTGGCGATAATCGCGTACCGCCGGATGACGCTGGAAAGATTGATCGGGCCGACCGGAATCCGGATTGCTGACGCCTAAGCACCAGCGGATGCCCCAGCGTGTTGCTGCATCCAGAATCGCTTCGCTGTCATCAATGAATAGCGTGCGCGCGCTGTCAAACGCAGTGTGTTGCTGAACGGCTTGCCAGAGACGCGGATCCTCTTTCGGATATCCAAAGGTATGGGTGGAAAGTAATAAATCAAGGTGGGCAGCTAATCCGGTCTGCTCCAGTTTCACATCTAGATTGTAAGGATGCGCATTGGTCAACAGAATCGTGCGCTTACCTGCGGCACGCAGCGCCTGCAATAGCGGCAGCGTATCTTCACGCATTGCCGCGCGGTGGCGCTTCTCCCACGTCATGGCGCGAATATCCAGCGCCAGTTCCTGAGACCAGTAATCGAGACAATACCAGTTTAGCGTATGCACCACGGCCTGGTATTTCTGCTCAATCAGCTGATGCGCTTCGCCCAGCGTGATGGCGCGTTCGCGGCTCAGGGTTTCCGGAACGTGTTCCAGCCAGAGGTGGCGATCAAAGGCGAGATCGAGCAAGGTGCCGTCCATATCCAGCAGCACGGTATCAATCTCTGACCAGTTAAGCGTAACCTGCATTGTCTTTCTCGCCGCAAAAAAGTGGGCGACAGGGTAGCACAGAAGGAGAGGGCTCAGAACAGTGAGCGCACGCTCTGCATAGTGTTCAGATTGTGGTTGAAGCACTTATCGTAATACTGCTGAATTTCCGCCATGCGCAGGCGATTGCGATGAATACGACGCAGCGCCAGCAAGCCGTTGATCACCGCGCTGGCAATCAGCACCAGCATCAACAGCGTCGTACCCAAATAGCGCCACTGCGCCATGGCATCCGGCTCGTTATGCAGCGCGATATGGCGTGTGCCGTTGGCATCGGTGGTAATACTGGTGATGATGCCGCTGGCGGCGAATGGCGTATGCAGCAGCATGCCAGACATGCGTTGCAGCTCGCGCCATTGCGAAGGCGCATCAAGATCGAACAGCGGTACCGACGGCTGCGGCTGCATCACCATCTGACGACCTTCATCACTGACAATCAGGAAGCCACCCGGCGGTGGACTATTGAGGTTTTCAGCCGCACGGCGCGTTTCACGCGCGAAGAAGCTGGAGGTGGCGGTGTTCACCAGATTTTCCAGCGCTTCGGCACTCACCGGACGCAGCAGCACGTTCATGCCATTCAGCTTGCCAGAATCCGCGCGGTGAATCAGTGAATCCCAATCTTTGGCGTTGCCGAGATTCACCAGCGCATTTTTCAGGCGTACGCAATCCTGCTGCTGGCTGCACAGATCCTGGGTTTTCAGCACCAAATCCGAGAAGTCATCCAGCAGAATCATGCCCGATTTCTGAATCGCCGAGGCGAGCTGCGGATTGAGTTTGGGATCGGTATTGGTTTCCGGATGCAGCTGGCGCGTGGTGGTATCGAGCAGCGCCGAGGCTTTATCGATGATCTCCGATTGCGGCTGTGGCAGCGGCGCGGCGTTATTCCAGTAAATCGCCGAGCAGTCGAACGGCATGTAGGCGTAGCTGCGATTGCTTTGATAATTGCCCGGTACCGAACACATGCCGGTGCCGCCCACTTTCAAAATGTCGCCGATGTGCAGCGGCAGCGCATTCAGCTTATCCACGCTATTCACTTCAATGCTCTCGGTGCCTTTCACCCATGCAAGGCTGAGTTTGATCGGCATGCTGAGAGGAATCCAGGTGAATAGCATGACCAGCACCAGCAGCGAGCCGCACGCCAGCACCAGATTTTTACGCCAGCGCTGCACCGGGAAGTTACGCACTTCATCCTGCAGCGACAGGAAGCGCCCCTGACGCACTACCTGACGATTGAGGTACATATCGACGTCGGTGGTTTGGCCTAAATCGTGCGCTACATACGGCTGCCAGTGCGCGGGATAGATTAAATCAATAATGCCCAGCGAGATGTTGCTCTGCTCCTGATTGGATTCACCAAACAGGCCCCAGCGCTTGGGCGCACCGCGCAGGCAATGCACATCGCGCAAACCTTTGGCGCCAGGGAAGCGATAGAGGAACCACAGGCTAACGGCGATCATCAGGCAGCCGAGCAGCGCAATCCAGCCCATCAGGCTGCCGGGCAGCACCAGACTCAGGAAGAACAGCAGGAAAGCGAAACAGATGGCGACCGCTTCACGCGTGCCGTCGGCGCGAGACAGCTGATACTCTTCTGAGGTCTCTTTGCGTACCTGCAGCAGCTCAACATTCTCGCTCTCTTCTTTACGAATCGACGCGTTAGTGGACATCGGACGCACCAGTGGCGGCAGCGCCGGTTGTTCTACCGCGTAATTCACCAGCGAATGTCCGTTAAGCGAAATCACCAGCGGCAGCGTTTGCGTGCGGATCAGCTCTACGTGGTTCTCTTCGGCTATGTACTGTTCCCAAAGCGGCGGAAGATGCACTTCGACTTCATCGAGATAGTAGCGCCACTTCTGCGGATCGTCGGTGGAGAGGCCATAGCGGGTGATGGAGCGGGTGACAGGATAAACATTGTTGCTTTGCGCGGTGAGCGTCAGCGCTTGAGGTTCGCGCGGCTTCTTTGCGGATCGCGCGCTGCTGTGTTGCTGCTGTTTCACCAGTAGCGCGATGTACTTTTCAACGGCAGCGCGTTCTTCGTCGGTGAGTTTACGATTAGGCGGACTGATAAACGGCAGTGGTTTCGCCAACGGCGGACGATGCCGCATAGCGAACCAATAGCCGATACCTGCTAATAAGGAACAGGCGAGCATGACAGCCAGAATGACAATATAAGTGTTCATGCTTTGCTCAATCCAGCCAAAAAACTGCCTTCACGTTAACGAATTACTCCCGGTGAATCCATCAATACAAGTCAATTTTGGCGAGCAGATGTCATTCTGACAAGGGAAAAGTCAGATAAAATAACGCGCAAAATCATTTAATTATAGTTTGTTAGATCATTCCTTAACGGGATGTTAACCAGACATGACTCAACTAAATATCGGTATTTTCTGAATTTAACCCAACACCGTTGACTTATTGTGAATTTTTAACTGCATAGATAACAAGAAGTTGTTAGCAGCCATAAGTGAATGTGTGTCACCATAGTTTACTTACGCTGCGTGTCGCACAATAGTTCTGGCTTCGGTATGCTGGCGTCATCACGTTTCACAGGGTTGTGCTAAGTTTGAGGCTGATATGAAAACCCCAATGAAAAAACCTGACATCCTCAATGTGGCAGCGGTGGCCCGCTCCCGCCTGTTCACCATCGAAGCGGTCGATCTCGTTTTCAGCAATGGCGCGCGCCGCGTTTATGAGCGCATGAAACCTTCCGACCGTGAAGCGGTGATGATTGTGCCGATTATTGGCGATGACGTGATCCTGATCCAGGAGTATGCCGTCGGTCTGGAAAGCTATGAACTGGGCTTTCCTAAAGGGCTAATCGATCCTGGCGAAAGCGCCTTTGAAGCCGCCGATCGTGAACTGAAAGAAGAAGCGGGATTTGGTGCCACCAAACTGGAAGCGCTGGGCAAGCTGACCATGGCGCCCTCATATTTCTCCAGCAAGATGAACATCGTGGTGGCGGAAGGTTTGTACGAAGAGAAGCTGGAAGGTGATGAGCCGGAGCCGCTAATTGTCCATCGCTGGCCGCTAAATAATCTGCTGGCGCTGCTGGATGAACCCGACTTCCGCGAAGCGCGTAACGTCAGCGCGCTGTTTATGGTGCGTGAGTGGCTGGTGAAGCAGGGCCGTTTAAGCTACTAAATTGCATCATCATTAAAAAAAGAAAGCCGGCGCATTTGCCGGCTTTTTTGATCAGAACAGTTCGTGGCTTTCGCCGTTGTCCATGAGGGTGGTGCCGACATCATGCACCGAATACTCGGTTGGCTGGGTGCCGTTGATGAAGTACTCCTGACGCGAGTTACCGCCGTTAGCCAACTTGCCGGTGCCGCGATCGATGTTAACGGTGACCACGCCATCTGGCGGTGTTAGCGGCTGTACCGGCACGCCTTCCAGCGCGGATTTCATATAGTCATCCCACGCTGGCTGTGCACTCTTCGCGCCGCCTTCGTAACCGGAGATTTGATCCGGTATCGCACCTGACATGGTGGAGCGACCCAACGCGCGCGAATCATCGAAACCAATCCACACCGACGTCACCACGCCCGGACCATAACCAGAGAACCACGCATCTTTCGAGCTGTTGGTGGTACCGGTTTTGCCGCCGATATCGTTACGCTTCAGGTCACGACCGGCACGCCAGCCCGTTCCCATCCAGCCCGGCTCGCCGAAGATGTTGGTGTTCAGCGCGCTCTTGATCAGGAATGACAGCGGCGTGTTGATCACGTGCGGAGCATACTGCTGCTCGCCACCCGGCTGTGCAGGCACTTGCTCCAGCTCCGGTTGCGGCACGGTTTGGTTCTGCGATTGATCGGAGGTCGCGACATTCTCGACGCTCTCTTCATTCAACGCGACCGACTTTTTGGTATCGCCATAGATCACCGGCAGGTTGCACTGCGGACAGGCAATCTTCGGTTTTTCTTCGAAGATCACGCCGCCTTGTTCATTCTCAATCTTCGCGATGAAGTAAGGATCAATCAGGAAGCCGCCGTTCGCCATCACCGCGTAGCCGCGTACTACCTGCATTGGGGTAAAGGACGCCGCGCCTAAGGCTAACGATTCGGTATGCACGATGTTCTGCGCCGGGAAGCCGAAACGCTGCAGATATTCCGCCGCGTAATCAACGCCCATCGCACGCATCGCACGTACCATCACCACGTTTTTCGACTCGCCTAAGCCCTGACGCAAACGGATTGGACCTGCATACGTTGGCGGTGAGTTCTTCGGACGCCAGTCAGCACCCGCACCGGCATCCCAGCGCGAAATCGGCACGTCGTTGAGAATCGATGCCAGCGTTAAACCGCGATCCATCGCTGCGGTATACAGGAAGGGTTTGATGTTGGAACCCACCTGACGCAGCGCCTGGGTTGCGCGGTTGAACATGCTCTGATTGAAATCGAAACCGCCGACCAGCGCGCGAACCGCACCATCTTCTGGATTGAGTGACACCAGCGCCGAGTTCACCGCCGGAACCTGGCCGAGCCACCAGTCGTCATTCACTTTACGCACCCAAATCTGCTGGCCGGTTTGCAGCACCTGCGTCACGCTGCGCGGCGTTGGGCCTTGCAGCGTGTCAGATTTGTAAGCGCGTGCCCAGCGTACGCCGGCCATATTCAGCGTAACGCTGCTGCCATCTTTCAGCATCGCCGTGGCCTGATCGGCGCTGGCGCTGGTGATCACCGCAGCATTCAGCGGTCCGTAAGTTGGCAGATTTTTCAGCGCATTCTGGATGCGGGTTTGATCCCAGCTCGCTTCGCCCACTTTCCACAGCACATTGGTTGGACCGCGATAGCCGTGGCGCATGTCATACGCCATCACATTGTTACGCACCGCCTGCTGTGCGGCTTCCTGCAGATGGCGGGTGACGGTGGTGTAGACCTTGTAACCATCTTCATAGGCTTTATCGCCATAACGCTTCACCATCTCCTGACGCACCATTTCACTTAAGTAAGGTGCAGAGAAGGCGATTTCCGGGCCGTGATAGCTGGCCGTCAGCGGCGAGTTACGCGCTTCGTTATATTGCTGCTGCGTGATGTAGTTTTGATCCAGCATACGCGCCAGCACCACATTACGACGCGCCAGCGCACGCGTATGAGAATAGAGCGGGTTGAACGTCGAAGGTGCTTTTGGCAACCCAGCAATCATCGCCATTTCACTCAGCGACAGTTGATCAATAGGTTTACCAAAGTAGACCTGCGCCGCCGCGCCCACGCCGTACGCGCGATAGCCGAGATAAATCTTGTTGAGATAGAGCTCAAGGATTTCATCTTTGCTCAGCAGCTGTTCGATACGGATCGCGAGGAACGCTTCCTTAATCTTACGCATCAAGGTGCGTTCCGGGCTGAGGAAGAAGTTACGCGCCAGCTGTTGAGTAATGGTACTGGCGCCCTGCGAGGCGTGACCGGACATCAGCGCAATGCTGGCTGCACGGAAAATCCCCACCGGATCGACACCGTGATGCTCGTAGAAACGGCTATCTTCGGTGGCAATAAACGCTTTGATTAACTCAGGCGGCATCTGTTGTAGGGTCAGCGGGACACGGCGCTTCTCGCCGTACTGGGCGATTAGATCGCCATCCGCGCTGTAAACCTGCATAGGAGTTTGCAGGCGCACATCTTTCAATGTGTTCACATCAGGCAGCTGCGGCTCTATGTATTTGTACAAACCATAAACCGTGCCGGCTCCCAGCAAAATGCAACACACTGCAAGGATCAATAAATACTTTACGAACTTCACCTGAGAATTCCCATCTGTTGTCGTTTGAGCAGTTTATAAGCAACCGCGCGGTAGTATAAAGACAAGCCTGACGCATTCATATACCTGTCAGGCTTGAAGTTGCCGGGGTATCAGCACTCTGACCTTTTAATGATAAGGAGATCGCGCGTATGGCTTTTCAGCGCTGGCAAATTGGACTGGATATCCAAAACGGACAACTGTGTGCCCTTGGCATCGAACGCCGACGTCATGGTTGGCAGTTGCGACACTGGTGGCAACAAACGCTGCCGCAAGATACGTTAAGAAACGGCGTGCTGCAAACCACGCCTGCGTTACTGGATATGTTAGGGCGCTGGCAGCGCCATCTGCCGAAGCGCTATTCACTGCGCGTTGGCCTGCCGCCGCAGTTGGTATTGCAACGCACTTTGCCGCTGCCGGAAACCTCGCTGCGTGAACCCGCGCTGGGGCGCTATGTGGCGGCTTCTGCGCAGCGTCTGTTTCCCGTCGAACCCGCTTCGCTGTCGCTGGATTATCGCTCACCGGGCAAGGATGCACCGCTTTACGTTACCGCGGCACGGCGCGAGGTGATTACGCAATGGCTGACGCCGCTCAAACAGGCAGGTCTGCGACCGGACGTATTCGAACTGAGTAGCCTGGCGCTGACGCAGATCGCCATGCGCCTGCCGTTACGCCACAACCACTTATTGATTCATCCGCTTAGCGATCATTGGCTATGGGCGCTGGTGGGGGAAAGCACTACATCAGGCGCGGCCACCGAACCTCTCACCCTCGCACAGCTGCGCGAAACCTTCCCGCAGATGGAAAGCGTATTCTGCACCTCAACTCAGGTTTTGCCTGAGGAGCAGGTTAAACGCTGCAAGCCGTTTTCGCTGCTGCACTATCTGCAACCGCCGTTGCCTGCACAGGAAGGTATTTTTGCCATCGCGCTTGGGCTGGCGCTGCGCCCGGAGGATATCTGATGCTGGCGGTCAACCTGCTTCCCTGGCGCATCCAGCAATCGCAGCGGCGGCGCCAGCAGAGTGTCTCGCTGCTGTCGCTCACGCTGGCCTGCACCTTGCTGATCCTCTCATTACTGTGGTGGCGCGGCGTCATTGCACGGCAGCAACAAACGGACGCGCTGATGGATATCACCTCTATCCTCAGCGCACTGCAGCAACAGCTGGAACAGCAGCAATCGCTGTTGAAGCTGCGTGAATCACTTCTTCAGGCGCAGCAGGCACAGCTGCAACGGCAAGATCAGCATCAGCGCTGGCAGCATTTTTGGCAGCAATTATCGGAGTTAATGCCAGACACCTTGTGGCTCAATCGCCTCGAACGTCGGCAAGGGCAACTGGTGCTGGAAGGGCAAGCGCAGAGCATGGCGGCGGTCAGTGATTTTCGTCATCAGCTCATGACTCAGCCGCTGTTCAGCAGCGTAAAGCAGGGCGCTGTGAAGCGCGAAGCGGGCGGCGACTATCGTTTTGCTTTGCATGCGCGCGTGCAGGAGGTAGCCGATGAATGAACTCCTGCAGCGCTGGCTGATGCTCACGCTGCCGCTGCGCATGCTGGGACTTTTGACGTTATCGCTGGGGCTGTTTGCGCTGACGTGGATCGTGCTGCTTCGTCCGCAGCAGCAGATGCGTGAAGCGCAAGCGCGGCAGCTGGAACAGATGCGTCAACAGCAGCAACAGCGGTTGCAACAGCTGGCTTCACTTCCGGCGATTGATGTGTTGCAGAGCGAGATTAGCCTGCTGCAGCAACCCACGAAGGATACCGGCACTCAGCAAACGCTGGAGCGAATCGTGGCAGCGCGCGGCAATCAGCTGGAAGCCTGGCATCCGGATAGCCAGCCGCAGCAGCTGCAGTTAAGGCTTGCCTGGCCGCAATTTCTGCCGCTGTTTAGTGAACTAGCCAGCACCCGATTACCGGTGCCACAACGCTTTCAGCTGCAAGCCGAGCAAGGTGTATTGAACACGCAACTGTGGCTGGAGAGTGACGATGCGGAGTAGCGCCTTGCTGTTGTGGCTTTGTAGCTCGCTGGCGCTGGCGCGCGATCCTTTCCAGCCGCTGGCAGCAACGCTGTGTCAGACGCAGGTTGCTGCGCCAGAAGGCTGGCGCTTGCAGGGCATTATTGGCACGGCGCCGCACTACGTGGCGTGGCTGGTGTCACCTCAAGGCAAAAGCCATCGGCTGGATAATCAAGCGCCTTTTCCCCAGCCGCCCTGGCAAGTCGTGCAGCTTACGTCGCGCATGCTGGTGTTGAGCGCAGCACAAAGCTGCACGCCACAGCAAATCACATGGGTAATAAAAGGAGGTTTTTATGAAATGGATGACGTTACTGATGCTGCTGTGTCTGAGCATGCCGCTGCGCGCTAACGACGACCGATTAAGTCTGACGTTTGATGATGCGCCGGTTGAACGCATTTTGCAGGCGCTGGCAGATTATCAGCAGACCAACCTGCTGATTGCGCCGGGCGTTGAAGGTCGGCTGTCGCTGCGCTTAGACAATGTCGGCTGGGATCGCGCGCTCGCGCTGGTAACGCAGCTGGCAAAACTCACCGTGGTGCAGGAAGAGGGCGTTTTGCTGGTCTATCCGGAAAGCTGGCAGCAGCAGCAGGCGCAACAGGAAAAGGTGGAGCGTGAGGAGGAGAAGCAGCAAACGCCGCTGGAACAACAAACCGTGACGCTGCATTACGCCAGCGCCAGCGATATTTACCGCAGCCTGCAAGCCGAACGTTCGTTGATGACGCCGCGCGGTAGCGTCACGGTCGATAGCCGCACCAACAGTTTGCTGCTGCGCGATACGGCTGAGGCATTGCGTGACACCGAGCGCTGGTTAAAAGCGCTGGATTTGCCGCTCGAGCAGGTTGAGCTCGCGGCACACATCGTCACCATCAATGAAGAGCATCTGCGCGAGTTAGGTGTTAACTGGGGCACGTCACCGGCAGAAGTGGTAACGCAGGCGTTGCGCAACCCGCTGCTCGAGATTCCTCTTGCGGTGAGTAATCCGGCGTTTCGCGCGGGCGTGACGCTGGGCCAGGTCAGCGGCGAATTGCTCAATCTGGAACTGAGTGCGCTGGAGCAGGAGAACCAAATCGAAATCATCGCCAGTCCGCGCTTGTTTACCTCGCATCAGCAAACCGCCAGCATCAAACAGGGCACGGAAATTCCTTATGAGGTGAAATCGGGCAACAGCGGTGCCACCGCCATTGAATTTAAGGAAGCGGTTTTAGGCATGGAAGTGACGCCGGTGGTGCTGGGAAATGGCCGCATCCAGCTCAAACTGCGGCTGAGCCAGAACTTGCCAGGGCGCAGTGTAAACATTGGCGATAACCAGGTGCTGAGTATTGATAAGCAGGAGATCGAGACTCAGGTGACGCTGCGCGATGGCGAAACCTTAGCGCTGGGCGGCATTTTCCAGCAGCAGCGTACGCAGAGCGAAAAACGCGTGCCCTGGCTGGGCGATATGCCTTTATTAGGGAATTTGTTCCGTCAGCAAACTGATGAGCAGAAGAAAAAGGAGCTGGTGATCTTTATTACTCCCAGACTGGTCAGGGAAGCAGCGCTTACTGCCGGATAAAGCGGAAAATTCGTTCTGTGAGGCCAACTGCGTTGACGCAGGGCTGGAATTAGCTTACAAGGTTTAGCGATTTTCAAAACGGTGTAACGGAACGCGGCAGAATAACCTTCCGAATGACGTTGGTCACAAGCGATACTGACGTCAAAAGAAATATCGCCAAAATAATTCGAGCTCCAGTAAGACGTTAAATGAGTGAATGCACTGTGCTTACATCGGTAAGCGATGACAGTGGATGACCCCGGCCAGCGTGCCTGTAGCACGAAATATAGCGGATCAGCGGAGGTGCGTTACCGTCTCGCGAACCACAGACCGGTCCTGTTAAGAGGTCGCCGGGGGCAATTTATTCGGTTGCCAAACGGCCATGAGTGTTGAGATAATTTTCCGTCTGACTCTTGTTAACGCTCATGAGGTCTCAGTTCCTGTCCCGCCAGCTATGCTGAACGCGGGGTATCATCAACGAATTCTTAGTAATACCGATAAAATGGCAGAGAAACGCAATATCTTTCTGGTTGGGCCGATGGGTGCCGGCAAAAGCACTATTGGTCGTCAGTTGGCTCAGCAACTCAATATGGAATTTTTCGATTCCGATCAGGAAATTGAGCGACGCACCGGAGCGGATGTAGGCTGGGTATTTGATGTGGAAGGCGAAGAAGGCTTCCGCGATCGTGAAGAAAAGATCATTAATGAGCTGACCGAGAAGCAAGGCATTGTCCTCGCGACCGGTGGCGGCTCAGTCAAATCCCGCGAGACCCGTAATCGTCTCTCCGCCCGCGGTGTGGTCGTATACCTTGAAACCACCATCGAAAAGCAACTTGCACGAACCCAGCGTGATAAAAAGCGTCCGCTGTTGCAGGTTGAATCACCGCCGCGCGAAGTACTGGAAGCGCTAGCTGGTGAACGTAATCCGCTTTATGAAGAGATCGCTGATGTCACTATTCGCACTGACGATCAGAGTGCAAAAGTGGTGGCCAATCAGATCATCAACATGCTGGAAAAGAACTAATCCAGCGCCCTGAGGGCTCAGCAATAGGTATCGGTCATCATGGAGAAGATCACTGTCTCACTCGGGGATCGCAGTTACCCCATCACCATCGCTGCCGGACTGTTTAACGATCCGGCTTCTTTTTGGCCGCTCAAAGCAGGCGACAATGCCATGCTGGTGACAAACCAGACCCTGGCGCCGATCTATCTTGAACCCCTGTCAGCGCTGCTCAGCAATGCCGGCATTAAGGTAGATCAGGTCATTTTGCCTGATGGTGAGCAGTACAAAACCCTGGCGGTCATGGACGAGGTGTTCACCGCGCTGCTGAAAAAGCCGCACGGTCGTGATACCACGTTGATTGCACTCGGTGGTGGCGTGATTGGTGACTTAACCGGATTTGCTGCAGCCAGCTATCAGCGTGGCGTGCGCTTTATTCAGGTGCCGACCACGTTGTTGTCTCAGGTTGACTCCTCCGTCGGTGGAAAAACCGCGGTAAACCATCCACTCGGCAAAAACATGATTGGGGCGTTTTATCAGCCTGCGTCTGTCGTAGTGGATACCCATTGCCTGACCACTCTGCCACCGCGCGAACTAGCGTCCGGTCTGGCGGAAGTGATCAAATACGGCATTATCCTTGATGGCGAATTCTTCCAGTGGCTAGAGCAAAATCTTGATGCTCTGCTGGCGCTGGATGAAAAAGCCCTGGCTTACTGCATCCGTCGCTGCTGCGAGCTAAAAGCAGAAGTGGTTGCGGCTGATGAGCGCGAAACCGGCGTACGTGCACTGCTCAATCTGGGCCATACTTTTGGTCATGCGATTGAAGCGCACATGGGCTACGGCAACTGGCTGCACGGCGAAGCGGTGTCGGCTGGCATGGTGATGGCCGCACGTACCGCTGAACGTTTAGGGCAGTTCACCTCGGTTGAAACCGATCGCATTATCGCACTGCTGCTGCGTGCTGGTTTGCCTGTACATGGCCCGGCGAGCATGGCGGCGGAAGATTATTTGCCACACATGATGCGCGATAAGAAAGTGCTGGCGGGCGAGCTGCGTCTGGTGCTGCCTCTCGCTATTGGCCGCTCTGAAGTGCGTGGCGGTGTGGCTCATGATATGGTGCTGGCAGCAATTAACGATTGCCAGAAACCCTGATTATTAGAAGTGATGAGTGGTGATGCGGCGTGTGGGAAGCGCGTCGTTTTACGGAGGAGGCTAAATGGATGAGTTCAAACCGGAAGACGAGTTAAAACCTGACGCCAGTGACCGCCGTCCGACGCGGCCACGCAAATCGTCTTCTGCGCCGAAAGTGAAAGTACCGGTTTCCCGTCAACATATGATGATGGGCATTGGTATTTTGGTTCTGCTGTTGGTGGTGCTGGGGATTGGTTCAGCATTAACCGGCCCAGACGAGAAGAAACCCGCAACCAATACCGCAAATAATGGCGCGGCACCTTCTGCCGGTGGCAGCGAAAAGAACATCGACCTTTCGGGATCGACGTCCATGAGCGGCCAGCAAAACGCCACGCCTTCTGCTGAAGGCAGCGCAGCGCAAAACACCGCGGGAACAACTGCACCAGCGGGCAGCGATGGTCAATCCATCTCGATGCCATCGGTCTCCTCGACGCCGACGCAAGCTGCGCCTGTGGATACGCCAGCTAATCAACAACGTGTCACGCTGCCTGGCGATCTCAATAGTGCGCTGAACAATCAGCAAGGTTCTGTCGATGCCGCAGCACAAGGCGCGCAGGGTAATAGCTCGCTGCCAACCGCGCCAGCCACAGTCAGCGGCAACGGTAAAGCGATCACGCCGCCAGCCATGCGTTCAGAAACCCCCGCGCGCACCAGCAACAACGGTACACGCGAGACGCACGCGTCGACGCCGCATAAAACACCGACCGCCACTAAACCAGCAGCTGTGAAAGAGAACAACACCCGCACCACCGCGACGCGTAATCCCGCGCCTGCCAGTGCGAGCGGTGCCAGCAAATCGTTGCCGTCGGGCGGGAACTACACGCTGCAGTTGAGCGGTGCGTCGAAAGAAGAGAGCCTGAACGCCTGGGCGAGAAAACAGAACCTGAGTGGTTATCACGTGTATAAAACCACGCGTAACGGCGAACCTTGGTATGTGTTGGTGAGCGGCGCTTTTGCCACGCCAGCCGATGCGAAACGCGCCGTGGCATCGCTGCCAGCGGAAGTGCGTGCGGCCAATCCGTGGGTAAAACCGCTTAGCCAGGTGAAGAAAGAAAGCCAGTAATGAGATGTGGGGCCGCAAAAATGCGGCCCCGTTTAAAGCGCAGAGCTGCTGTCGGTTCCACCACAGCCAATAATTAAGATGTAATAACCACGACAGCATGAAAAAAAATCGCGCTTTCCTGAAATGGGCCGGAGGGAAATACCCGCTCCTCGATGACATCCGTCGTCATTTGCCACAAGGTGATTGTCTAATCGAACCCTTTGTCGGCGCCGGTTCCGTGTTCCTCAACACCGACTATGACCGCTATCACCTGGCGGACATCAACGGTGATCTCATCAATCTGTATAACATCGTCAAAACGCGTACCGCGGCTTTCATTGAAGACGCGCGCCAGCTTTTCAACGCTGAAGGCAACACGGCAGAAACCTACTACGCGCAGCGCATCGCCTTTAATGCGAGCAAAGATGAATATCAGCGCGCGGTGCTGTTTCTGTATCTCAATCGCCACGGTTATAACGGTCTGTGCCGCTACAATTTGCGCGGTGAGTTTAACGTGCCTTTTGGCCGGTATCGCAAGCCGTACTTCCCGGAAGCGGAGCTGCTCTGGTTTGCCGAACGGGCGCAAAAAGCGACCTTTGTCTGTGAATCGTACGATGTTACTCTGAACAACGCCGTTGAAGGCTCAGTGGTTTATTGCGATCCGCCGTATGCCCCGCTTTCGGCGACAGCGAATTTTACCGCTTACCACACCAACAGTTTTAGTCTGCGCGAGCAGCAGCATCTGGCTGAGTTAGCCAATAAGCTTTCGCAGCAAAATCGCATCCCGGTACTGATTTCAAACCACGATACGGTACTCACGCGTGAGTGGTATCAGAATGCGGATTTACACATAGTCAAAGCCCGGCGTTCCATCAGCCGAAGCATAAGTGGTCGCACGCAAGTCGACGAACTGCTAGCGCTTTTCCGCTAGCCTGTTTCGTCCGCGACCAAGGCATTACGCCAGCTCAGGCTGGCGCACAAAATTGGGAGAATCGGATGAAACAATTTTTACTGGCCCCATCAATTCTGGCTGCTGACTTCGCGCGTTTGGGTGAAGACACGGCCAAAGCGCTGGCGGCAGGTGGTGATGTGGTCCATTTCGATGTGATGGATAACCACTACGTTCCCAATCTGACGATGGGGCCGATGGTGCTTAAAGCGCTGCGCGATTACGGCATCACTGCACCTATTGATGTGCATCTGATGGTTAAACCTGTGGATGCATTGATCCCGGAATTCGCTAAAGCGGGCGCCACCTTCATCACTTTCCACCCGGAAGCCAGCGAGCATGTTGATCGCACGCTGCAGCTGATCAAAGAGCATGGTTGCAAAGCCGGTCTGGTGTTCAACCCTGCGACGCCGCTCCACTACCTCGATTATGTAATGGATAAGCTGGACATCATTCTGCTGATGTCGGTGAACCCAGGCTTTGGCGGTCAATCCTTCATTCCCGGTACGCTCGACAAACTGCGTCAGGCGCGTCGCCTGATTGATGAGAGTGGCTACAACATTCGTCTGGAAGTGGATGGCGGCGTGAAAATCGATAACATCGGCCAGATTGCTGCCGCCGGTGCCGATATGTTTGTTGCCGGTTCCGCGATCTTCGGTCATCCGGATTACAAAAAAGTGATCGATGAAATGCGTGGCGAACTGGAGAAAGTTAATGGCTCATTTCACTGATATCCGCGCGCTGGCGTTTGACCTCGACGGTACGCTGGTCGATAGCGCGCCGGGCCTGGCACAAGCCATCGATCATGCGCTGAGCGATCTGCAGCTGCCGCCGCCGGGTTTGGCATTGGCTTCTACCTGGATTGGTAACGGCGCTGACGTGATGATGACCCGCGCGCTGACCTGGGCGCTGGGACGCGAGCCGCATGCCGAAGAGCAACGCGATGCGCGTGCGCTGTTTGACAAGTATTACGCGCAAACGGTAGAAGCGGGCAGTACGCTGTTCCCGCAGGTAGTAGAGACGCTGGCGGCCTTGCAGGCGAAAGGCCTGCCGTTGGCGATCGTCACCAACAAGCCAACGCCATTTGTGGCGCCGCTGCTGAAGTCGCTCGGGATTGCTGAGTACTTCACGCAGATTATCGGCGGTGACGACGTAATTGTGAAAAAGCCCCATCCAGCGGCCATTTTCCTCGTCCTTGGCCATTTTGGCGTGCTTCCGGGACAATTACTGTTTGTCGGCGATTCTCGCAATGATATTCTCGCGGCCCAGGCGGCAGGCGTACCGAACATCGGTATGACATTCGGCTACAACTACGGCGAGCCGATTGCTACCAGCCAACCCGATTTAACTCTCGACTCTTTTGACGAACTTTTGCCCGCTATCGGGCTGTGATTATCAGGACATAACATGAGCAAACCCATCGTTTTCAGCGGCGCCCAGCCTTCCGGTGAACTGACCATTGGCAACTATATGGGTGCGCTGCGTCAGTGGGTGCAGATGCAGGATGATTTTCACTGCATTTACTGCATCGTCGATCTGCACGCCATCACCGTACGTCAGGATCCAACCGCGCTGCGTAAAGCCACGCTGGATACCTTAGCGCTCTATCTTGCCTGCGGCATCGACCCGGCAAAAAGCACCATCTTTGTTCAGTCGCACGTGCCAGAGCATGCGCAGCTGAGCTGGGTGCTGAACTGCTACGCCTATTTTGGTGAGCTGAGCCGCATGACGCAGTTCAAAGATAAATCTGCGCGCTACTCGGAAAACATCACCGCAGGCCTGTTTGATTATCCGGTGCTGATGGCGGCCGATATCCTGCTCTATCAAACCAATCAGGTGCCGGTTGGCGAAGATCAGAAGCAGCATCTGGAGCTGAGCCGCGATATCGCCCAGCGTTTCAATGCGCTGTACGGCGATGTGTTCAAAGTGCCTGAACCGTTCATTCCGAAATCGGGTGCACGCGTGATGTCGCTGCTTGAGCCGACCAAAAAAATGTCCAAGTCAGACGACAACCGTAACAACGTGATTGGTCTGCTGGAAGACACCAAAGCGGTGGTGAAGAAGATCAAACGTGCGGTGACCGACTCCGCCGAGCCGCCAGTGGTGCGCTACGACGTCAAAGAGAAAGCCGGTGTATCAAACCTGCTGGATATTCTTGCGGGCGTGACCGGTAAAACCATTGCGCAGCTGGAGCAAGAGTTCGAAGGCAAAATGTACGGCCACCTGAAAGGTGAAGTGGCTGAAGCGGTTTCCGGCATGCTGACCGAGCTGCAGGAGCGCTATCATCGTTTCCGTAACGATGAAGAGTTGCTGAATCAGGTGATGCGCGATGGCGCAGCAAAAGCCCGCGCCCATGCGCAGGAAACGCTGAAGAAAGTGTATGAAGCGGTAGGTTTTGTCGCACAACCGTAAGCGGTGTGCGGAATAGAACAGAACGGCGGGTCATTTGACCCGCCGTTTTTTATTTGATGCGATGTAACGCCAGTTCCGCGCCATCCCAGAACAGGCGGGCGTTACCGTCAGCCAGCACGCTGATCACCGCGCCCGGCGCAGGTCCCCACGCCTGGTTGCCACAACTCACATTGAAGCCGTAGCGGAAGCTGAAATCACGATCCTGCCCCGCGCCATTGGCGGCGCTCAGGCGCGGCTTAGCGTTGCAGTTATCGACGGAAGGATTAATGTTGCGCTCAGCAGTGCCGCGCGTCCAGGTGATCGCATTCGGCTTAAATGCCACGCGCGCGCCCATAAACTGTGGATCATTCTTGATATACAGCTGACCGACTTCCTTCTTAGGCGTTACCGCCACCACCTGCCATTCACCCACCACGTTCGACCAGGTAACCGGTGCGGCGGTAGCAACCGCGCTTAACGGCAATAACAACGCGCAAACCCGTGAAGCAACGCGCATGGAAACTCCTTATTGACGAGAAAGATGGCCCATAGTCTGGCGACAAAGCGCAGCGCTGTACAGTTTTTTGCCGTTTCAGAACCAGCGTAACTGAGAACGCAGTTCTACCACGCGACCAACAATAATCAGAGCCGGACTGGCAAACTGCTGCGCCAGCGTGGCCAGTTCCGCCAGCGTTGCGGTCTCAACGCGCTGCTGCGGCGTGGTGCCGTTCTGCACGATCGCCACCGGCATCGCGGCATCCATGCCGTGTTGCAACAGCTGCTGCTGAATTTCCGGCGCCTGCGCCAGCCCCATATAGAACACCAACGTTTGCTGTTCAGCCGCCAGCTTGCGCCACTCAATTTCACCATGCTGCTGCAAATGGCCGGTGACGAAACGCACGCTCTGCGCGTGGTCGCGATGCGTCAGCGGAATACCGCTGTAAGCAGAACAGCCCGAGGCGGCGGTGATGCCCGGCACCACGCTAAACGGGATGTTGTGCTGCGCCAGCAGTTCCAGCTCTTCACCGCCGCGGCCGAAGATAAAGGGATCGCCACCTTTTAGTCGCACCACCCGCTTGCCGCTCTGCGCCTGCTCAAGTAAAACCTGGTTGATCTGCGATTGCGGTACGCAGTGATTGCCGGCTTGTTTGCCGACAAAGATGCGCTCCGCATCGCGGCGGACCAGATTGAGGATGGGCGCCGAGACCAGGCGGTCATACACCACCACATCGGCCTGCTGGATATGCTGCAAGCCTTTCAGCGTCAGTAGCCCGGCATCGCCCGGCCCGGCGCCCACCAGCACCACTTCGCCTTGCTGCGATAGCGGCGCATCGAACAAAGTCTCGACGATGTGCTCGGCGCGTGTCCGATCGCCATTCGCCAGGGTTTGCGCCAGACGATCGCTCACGAAGAAGCGCTCCCAGAAAGCGCGCCGCTGCGCCATGCTGTTAAAGCTACGCTTCACACGATTGCGCAACGATCCGGCTAAGGACGCTAACTCACCCAGATGTTGTGGCAGTATCGCTTCAAGTTTTTCACGCAGTAAACGCGCCAGCACCGGCGCGCGACCGCCAGATGACACGGCGATCATCAGCGGCGAACGATCGATAATTGACGGCATAATCGCGCTGGCTTCCTGCGGCGCATCCACCAGATTGCAAAAGATGCGCCGCCGCTCAGCCGCATCGCCAACCTGCTGATTCACCGCATCATCATCGGTGGCGGCAATCACCAGCCAACAATCCGCGAGCCAGCGCTCGTCAAACGCGCCGGGGAGTAAGGTCAACTTTCCCTGTTGTGCCCACTGCTGAAAAGCGGGAGAGAAATCCAGCGCGCCAACCTGCAAATTGGCACCGGCATCCAGCAGTAAACGCGCTTTGCGTTCTGCCACATCGCCACCGCCCACCAGCAAACAGCGCTTGCCTTGCAGGCGGCAAAACAGCGGAAAGTAGTCCATAGCTCATCCTGAAAAAAGCCCGCGCAAGGCGGGCTGAAAAAGTGTTATGCGGTTTTGAGCGGCGCGGCTTGCGCTTCGGCCTGCGGGCGCTGCGCCTGCGGTGTGGCGTACCAGTAACCGAGGCCCATCATCACCATGCCGGAGAACATATTGCCCAGCGTCACCCACAGCAGGTTGTGGCCGATGCCGCTCATTGTGAAGTCGGCATTATGCTGACCAAACCACGACAGCGCAAAGACCGTCATGTTGGCAATCGAGTGTTCGTAGCCGGAAGCGATAAACGCCAGCAAACACCACCAGATGGCGATGAACTTCGCCGTGCCTTCGGTACGCACCGCCATCCAAATCGCCAGGCAGACCAGCCAGTTACACAGCGCGCCTTTAAAGAACAGCGCCATGGCTGGCTGCGTGGTTTTTGCCAGCGCCGCGCTGTGCAGCAGCGATCCGGCATTTGGCAGCAGCGGACCCGCCGCATAGTAATAAATCAGCGCGACGAATACTGAACCGACAAGATTACCCAGCCAGGTTTGCGGCAGCACGCACCACATCTGGCCTTGCTTGATGCTGCCGGCTTTGACGCCGATGGTCAGGAACATGGTGTGGCCGGTGAACAACTCGGAACCAGCGATGATCACCAGCGTTAAAGCGATACCGAAAGTCGCGCCCATCAGCAGCGGACGATAAGCCGGATCGACCAGATTGCCGAGCGTGAAGATCAGGATAATCGCCAGGCCAACGTAAGCGCCCGCCATCGCCGAGCTGATCCAGAAGGCCTGCGGGCTGTGCTGCGCCGTACGCACAATGCGCGCCGCGTTGGCGGCGCATTTATTCAGGGTGTCAGTAAACATAGTGACGTCTCATAAAGTAAAGGAATGCTGTCAGGCGCAGATCTCGACCTTGCCATCGCGAACGCGCACCGGATAGCTCGCCACCGAGCACGCTTCGTCTTCCAGACACAAGCCATCGCTCAGGCGGAAGCGCTGTTTCTTCAGTGGACTCGCCACCCACAGCGCCTGCTGGTGCTCCGCAATCAGACCGCGTGACAACACGCTGGCTTGGGCGAAAGGATCGATATTGCTCAAGGCGTAGAGTTGCTCATCGTCGTGCGGACGGAAGAGGGCAATCTGCTGGCCTTTGATCAGCGCACATATGCCGGTCGCAGGCAGAATTTGGCTGAGTTCACACACCGAATGCCACTGGCTCATGCGTCGATCTCCTCAATCAGAGTGACCGCAATGCGCTCGGCGGGTTGCGCCGGACGATGCTGATCGCGTTGGTTGATGTGCTGTACCAGCGGATCGCGGCGATCGCTGTTGATGAAAGTGCGGAAGTGACGCTGCTGCTGCGGATCCTGCAGCGTCGCGGTCCATTCACATTCCACTGCCGCGCGCAGACGCGCCAGCTCCGTTTCAAGCTGCGTATTCAGACCGAGTTTGTCATCAATAATCACGCTGCGTAGATAGTCAATGCCGCCTTCCATGCTTTCCAGCCACAGCGAGGTGCGCTGCAGGCGATCGCCGGTGCGGATGTAGAACATCATGAAGCGGTCGAGATAGTGCAGCAGCGTATCGCGATCAAGATCGGCAGCCAGCAAATCGGCGTGACGTGGCTTCATGCCGCCATTGCCGCACACATACAGGTTCCAGCCTTTCTCGGTGGCGATGATACCCACGTCTTTGCCCTGCGCTTCGGCGCATTCGCGCGTGCAGCCGGAGACGCCAAACTTCATCTTGTGCGGGGTACGAATGCCTTTGTAGCGATGCTCCAGCTCAATGCCGAAGCCGAGGCTATCGCCTACGCCAAAGCGGCACCAGACGCTGCCGACGCAGGTTTTCGCCATGCGCAGCGCTTTGGCATACGCTTGTCCGGTTTCAAAACCGGCAGCAATCAGCTGCGTCCAGATCGCCGGCAGATCGTCGCGCTGTGCGCCAAACAGGCCAATACGCTGCGAGCCAGTGATTTTGGTGTAGAGATTGTACTGGCGCGCCACGGCGCCAATCGCCATCAATCCTTCCGGCGTGATTTCGCCTCCGGCCGAGCGCGGGATCACCGAGTAAGTACCGTCTTTCTGAATATTGCCGAGGAACAGATCGTTGCTGTCCTGCAGCGGTGCGAGCTGTGGCTTCAGCACATATTCGTTCCAGCAGGAAGCCAGCAGTGAACCAACCGTCGGTTTACACACCTCGCAGCCGTAGCCCTGACCATATTTCGCCAGCAGCGCGTCGAACGATGTGATCTCTTCCACGCGAATCAGGTGATAAAGCTCCTGACGCGAATAGGGGAAGTGCGCACACAAATGATTGTTCACTTCGATGCCCTGACGGCTCAATTCAGCGTTCAGCACCTGAGTAATCAACGGAATACAGCCGCCGCAGCCGGTGCCGGCGCGGGTTTCGGTTTTCAGTGCCGCGACGGTGTGGCAACCGCCTTGCACCGCTCTGACGATATCGCCTTTGCTGACGTCGAAGCAGGAGCAGATTTGCGCGCTGTCCGGCAGCGCATCAGCGCCCATTACCGGTTTCTCGCCGCTGCCCGCAGGCAGGATCAGCAACGCCGGATTTTCCGGTAGCGCGATGTTATTCAGCGCCAGCTGCAGCAGATTGCCGTAATCGCTGGTGTCACCGACCAGCACCGCGCCCAGCAGCGTGCGGTTATCTTCGCTGACGATCAGGCGCTTATAGATATTTTTCTGCTCATCGAGCCACACGAAGCTGCGCGCGCCCGGCGTGCGGCCATGCGCATCACCAATGCCACCGACATCAACGCCCAGCAGTTTCAGCTTGGCGCTCATATCTGCTCCGGCAAACGCGTTGTCGCGGCCAACCAGCCGATCGCTGGCGACCTGCGCCATTTTGTAGCCCGGCGCGACTAAGCCATAAATACGGTTCTGCCAGGCGGCACACTCACCAATGGCGAAGATATCCGCATCGCTGGTCTGGCAATGATCGTCAATGGCGATACCGCCGCGCGCGCCCAGCTGCAGGCCGCACTGTTTGGCCAACTTGTCTTGCGGGCGAATGCCGGTGGAGAAGACGATGAAATCGACATCCAGCGCGCTGCCGTCAGCAAACTCCAGCGTTTTACCGCCTTGCGCGTGATGGACGATCTGCTGGGTGTTTTTGCCGGTGTGAACGCATACGCCCATCTGCTCGATCTTACGACGCAGCTGCTCGCCGCCTTGCGGATCGAGCTGTTCTGCCATCAGCACCGGCGCGAACTCAATGACGTGGGTTTCGACGCCGAGGTTTTTCAGCGCGCCTGCCGCTTCCAGTCCCAACAGGCCGCCGCCAATTACCGCGCCGCGTTTGCTGCGGCGTGAACAGGCTTCAATGGCGTTGAGATCTTCAATGGTGCGATAGACATAGCAATCACTGCCTTCCGCGCCGGTAATCGGTGGAATCCACGGATAAGAGCCGGTGGCGAAAATCAGCGTGTCGTAATGCACCGCGCGACCGCTATTCGAGTGAATCAGTTTTTCATCGCGGTTAATGGTGATGGCGCGTTCGCCGAGCAGCAGCTTTACCTGATGCTTTTCGTAATACCCTTCGCGAACCAGTGAAAGTTCTTCGGCGGTGTGATGGGAAAAATAGGCGGAAAGGTGGACGCGGTCATAGGCGACGCGAGGTTCTTCACAGAAAACGGTTATCGCAAACTGATTAGATTCATCTTTGTCGATAAGTTCTTCTATAAAGCGGTGGCCGACCATGCCGTTGCCAATAATAACGACACTGTGCTTGCTCATGCTTGCCTCAAAAATTGCGGTATCTGCGCCTACCTTAGCGCGGCGCTTTTGGAACTTATTGATATACATCAAGCGCACCCTTATATACCTATTTCGAGTTATGTAACTGATTTTGAACGAATTAGTTAAGTGGCTTATTTGGTTGATAATTACCTAATCATTTCTTCGCCGCACATTCCGTAGCGGCACGATTCATCGCGCAATAAATTGCACCGCTACGGAATGTGCCCGCGGTGACAGGGTTTTTCATGCTAGCTTTAGGTTTTGTGTTTTACAGGAGTACGGCATGGCCAACCCGTCACTGAAGTGGATCAACAACCTGCGCTTAGCGGGCCAGCAAGGCTTGTGGCAGATCGAAATCGCCAACGGCAAGATTGCGCAGATTCGCCCGCAGCCGCCGCAAACTGCAGCCCAGCCTGACGCGCTGGATGCGGAGGGCGGACTGGCGAGCGCGCCGTTTATCGAGCCGCATATTCACCTCGATACCACGCAAACCGCTGGCGAACCCGCCTGGAACCAATCCGGCACGCTGTTTGAAGGCATCGAGCGCTGGGCGGAGCGCAAAGCGCTACTGAGCCATGACGACGTGAAACAGCGCGCGCAGCAAACCCTGAAGTGGCAAATCGCCAACGGGATTCAGCATGTGCGGACTCACGTCGATGTTTCCGATCCCACGCTGACCGCGTTAACAGCGATGCTGGAGGTGAAAGCGGAAATGGCGCCGTGGATCGACATCCAGATTGTGGCGTTTCCGCAGGAAGGCATTCTCTCTTATCCCAACGGCGAAGCGTTGCTGGAAGAGGCGCTACGCATGGGCGCGGATGTGGTAGGTGCGATTCCGCACTACGAATTCACCCGCGAATACGGCGTGGAGTCGCTGCATAAAACCTTTGCGCTGGCTAATCGCTACGATCGGCTGGTGGATGTGCACTGCGACGAGATCGACGATGAGCAGTCGCGCTTTGTCGAAACCGTGGCGGCGCTGGCACACCGCGATGGCAACGGCGAGCGCGTCACCGCCAGCCACACCACGGCGATGCACTCCTACAACAATGCCTACACGTCGCGGCTGTTCCGTCTGCTTAAGCTCTCAAATATCAACTTTGTCGCCAATCCGCTGGTGAATATCCATCTGCAAGGGCGCTTTGATAGCTATCCGAAACGTCGCGGCATCACGCGGGTGAAAGAGCTGCTGGAAGCGAATATCAACGTCTGCTTTGGCCACGATGATGTGTTCGATCCCTGGTATCCGCTCGGCACGGCCAGCATGCTGCAAGTGCTGCACATGGGATTGCATGTCTGTCAGCTGATGGGTTACGAGCAGATTGATAATGGATTGCAGCTGATTACCGCCAACAGCGCCAAAACCCTGCAGCTGACGAATTACGGTATTGAAGCAGGTAATGATGCCAGTCTGATTATCCTGCCGGCGGAGAGTGGATTTGATGCGGTGCGGCGTCAGGTGCCGGTGCGTTATTCACTGCGTAAAGGTGTATTGGTCGCTGCGACGCAGCCCGCCAGCAGCGAGATCTATTTAGCGGGAAAAGAAGCGGTAACCTTCAAACGCTGAAGAGCAGGGCGGACCGCGGTCCGCCCGTCAAACTTAGTGGGTGACGTGACCGTGCTGGCGATGTTTGGTCACAAAGCCGAGCAGAACACACATCACAAACACCACGGCGTACAAACCGTTAGCCGTTGAGAGCGCAGCATGTGCGCCACCTTGCGCCACGATTGGGCCGGTTACCACGAAGGTCAACATGGTGCCGACGGTGCCGCAGGTCAGGATGAAGTTTACCAGCTTCGGTGAAGAGACCTTGGTTTGCAGCGATCCCAGCGTGATGATGGTGGTGTAAATCGCGCTTGAGCTGAAGCCCAGCGTCATGATGATCCAGTGTAGCATGCTGGCGTCTTTAGAAGTGACGAACCAGTACATCAAACCGGTTGCCAGCGCGGCCAGCACCATCAGGATGCGCTGCAGATCGAAGAAGCGCAGTACGAAGCTGAACACCCACATGCCGACCATGTACGCGGTCCAGAAGTTACCTACCAACTGACCGGCAGCGGCGATATCCATGCCCATCGATTTGGTAGCGTATTCCGGCACCCACGAGATGAAGCCAAGCTGGCCGAGGATGTAGCACAGTGCCGCAATCGACAGGAACAGCACGCCGATGCCCCATTTCTCTTTCTCAACGCCTGGCTTAGCGGCTTCGCTTTTCAGCACCGGGAACTCAATGAACAGCGTCAGCACAAAGATCGCGACATAAATGATGCCGATGCAGGCGTAAACCCAATACCACGGCAGCGCGCGCGCCAGCAGGATACCGGCGATGATCGGGAAGATGGTGCCCGCCATGCTGAAGAACGAATCGGTAAACAGCAGACGTGCGCCGCGCTGACGGCCATCGTACAGATGGGTGATCAGGAAGGTACCGATCGACATCGTGATGCCGCTGACGACGCCGAGGATGAACATGCAAAGCGAGAAGACGGTGAGATCGTGGCTGGTCATCAGACCGGCAACGGCGAGGATCATCAGCACAAAGCCAAAGATCAGCTGGCGCTTCAACGGCACAATCACCATCAGCCAGGCGTTCAGGAACACCGACACCAAAATGCCCGCATTGAGGAATGTGAAGGTGTTGCTCATTTCTGAAATAGGGCGCTGGAAATACTGCGCGATATTGTCCAGCACCATACCGGTAACGATCACCAGTGCGCCGGTGAGCGCATAGGAGAAATAGCTAATCCAGGTAAGGCCAATGCGATTACGGTTTGTCATGTTCTGAACCTGTTAAGCGCCGAAGGTGGCAAAAAGTGTCATGAATTGTAAGTGTTGCTGTGATCTTAATAAACAACGAGTGTAACAAGGCGGAAATATTTCATTGAGAGTGTGATTTTCATCACGCAAATGATTGCGTGGCGGCAAAAGTATGACAATAGCAACATCCGCGTAAATATCGGTAAAACGCTGGCTCTTGGATCACATGCTCTTTACAATCAATCTCGTTTTTGAGCTAGCTCTCCATGGTAAGGAATCTTTCATGCTTAAACGTACTTTGACAGCGGCGGTTGCCCTGTTAGCGCTCTCTTCCGTATCGTCTGCCGCGCTCGCCGCAAAAGGCGATCCTCATGTGCTGCTCACCACCTCTGCGGGCAATATTGAACTCGAACTGAACAACCAGAAAGCCCCGGTTTCGGTGAAAAACTTCGTTGATTACGTCAACAATGGTTTCTACAACAACACCATTTTCCACCGCGTTATTCCTGGCTTTATGATTCAGGGCGGCGGTTTCACTACCGACATGCAGCAGAAGCAAACGGTAGCGCCGATCAAGAACGAAGCCGACAACGGCTTGCGTAATCTGCGCGGCACCATTTCGATGGCACGTACCGCAGATAAAGACAGCGCCACCAGCCAGTTCTTCCTCAACGTAGCCGATAATGCGTTCCTCGATCACGGTCAGCGTGATTTCGGCTATGCGGTATTTGGTAAAGTTGTGAAAGGCCAGGATGTGATCGACAAGATTGCGCAGGTCCCTACCAAAGATGTGGGACCGTACCAAAATGTGCCGTCAAAACCGATTGTTATCCTCTCCGCCAAAGTCCTGCCTTGATTCTGAAACGCGCCATTTTCGCATGGCGCGTCATTGGCTCTCCGGCAAAGCAAAAAATTGCTGCTTATACTTAGGGCTCATTGCTTGCCGGAGGCGCTATGACTAGCAAACTCACTGAGAAACAGAAAGCCACTTTGTGGCAGCAGCGCCGTGCTGCGAGCTACCAGGCCAGCTGTCGACTGGCCGGATATACCTATAGCGAAGCTCTTATCGATGCCGAACATGCTGAGGAGCGACTCGAGTCGCTGAGGAGGCAATATGGTGGATAACAGCTTAGCGGTACGCGATCCCTATTTGTGGCACAACGACAATGTGTTGAAGAATCGCCTCGATATTCATGATGAAGCCCAGCTGCGCAAAGCGGAACTGGCTTTCAGCACCGCGCGCCTGGCGACGCTAGAACTTGGCCAGCGCAGCATCGGGTTGCCACGTCTTTGCCATATTCATCGCACGCTGTTTCAGGATCTCTACAGCTGGGCGGGAGAATTGCGCACCATTGATATCTGGCGCGATGAAACGCCGTATTGTCATTGCGAATACATCGAGAAAGAGGGCAACACGCTGATGCAGGCGCTGGAGGAAGAGCGCGGCCTGGCTGATCTTGAGCAGGAAGCGTTCGTGGCGCGTATCGCACATTACTATTGTGAGATCTTCGTGCTGCATCCGTTCCGCGCCGGCAATGGCCGCGCGCAGCGCATCTTCTTCGAGCAGTTGGCACTGCATGCCGGGTATCAGCTTTCGTGGGAAACACTCGAACGCGATGCGTGGCGCGCTGCGATCTCGGCGGGCGTCGCCGGCGATCTGGCACCGCTTACCGCGCAGTTTGCGAAAGTGGTGAGCCCGGCGAAGGTTTTACAGTAACACTTCAAGCCCGTGTTTTTGCACCACGGACAACAGCTTAAGAGAGATTCCGCCGGGGCGTTTAGCCCCGGTTTCCCATTTCTGCACGGTTGACACACTGGTGTTGAGATAGCGGGCAAAAACCGGCTGACTAACATTCAAATTCTCGCGCAAGTTCTTAATCGCCTGCGCATCGAGCGCGGCGACATCGCTCAGGCAACGTTCATCAAAATCACGCATGCTCTGTTTGCTGATGGCATCTACTTCAAACAATCCGGATGCCGCGGTGTGAATGGCTGCAAAAGCCGGACTTTTAAATTTACGCGTTATGGTCATGACACATCTCCACTAACTCCCGAACGGCGAGCAGCCGATTCAGAGCCTCATTTGAAATCAGCGAGTATTGTTTTGCCAGCTCACGAAAGCCCTCAAGTTCGCTTTCACTCAGGTTACTCTGATCCTGTTTGGCAAATAAAAAGGTATAAATCCAGTTTTTACCCCCTTTGGCCAGAATGATGGCGCGATCGCGATTTTGCTGCAGACGCTTTTTAAATACGCCACCACCCAAATCATCGGCATAACCCAGTTTTACTGCTGTAATTGCCCGACAAAGTTCTTTATCGCCAATAAGATGCCGACGGGCTTGCTTACTGAACCATTTGGTTTTGAATACTCGCGTTGTAGCTGACATAGTCACTCTCCAAAATATAGCACTGGGTGCGAGAGTAATCAGAATCTTTTTCGTCAGCTAGCGGGTATTAAGATTGAAGGTGTTAACATGGCTTTTTTGCGACCTTTCTTGCGCCAGTTGCCGCAATGACACACTGCTACGACCTACTATGCTGCTGCTAATCGATAACTACGACTCCTTCACCTGGAATCTCTACCAATACTTCTGCGAGCTGGGCGCGGATGTGCGTGTGGTGCGCAACGACGCCATTACGCTGGATGAGATGGCAGCGCTGCCGCTGACGCATCTGGTGATTTCGCCGGGCCCATGTACGCCGGATCAATCTGGCATCTCGCTCGCGGCTATTCGCCATTTTGCCGGGCGCTTGCCGATCCTCGGCGTTTGCCTTGGACATCAGGCGATTGCGCAAGCCTATGGCGCGCAGGTGGTACGCGCGCGGCAGGTGATGCACGGTAAAACCTCGCTGATTCAGCACACCAACCAAGGTGTGTTTCGTGATCTGAATAATCCGCTTACCGTGACCCGCTATCACTCATTGATTGTGGCGCGCGATACGCTGCCCGCTGAGTTTGAAGTCACCGCGTGGAGCCTGCGCGACGGCCAGCCGGATGAGATCATGGGTTTCCGCCATCGCAGCTTGCCGCTGGAAGGCGTGCAGTTCCATCCGGAAAGCATCCTCAGTGAGCAAGGGCATCAGCTGCTGGCTAATTTCCTCAACGCGTAACTTATGTTTGCCTTCGTGTGACTTTTTATGCATATTTTGTGATTATAATTTCACATCAGCTCAACAAATAACCCGATGAGGTCGTCAATGGCAGCGGAAAAACTAGCGGTAACCCGGGAAACGTTCGATAACGTAATTTTGCCTGTTTATGCACCTGCGCAGTTTGTGCCGGTAAAAGGCAAAGGCAGCCGAGTGTGGGATCAGCAGGGCAAAGAGTATATCGATTTCTCTGGCGGTATCGCGGTGACTGCATTGGGCCATTGTCATCCGGCGCTGGTGGAAACGCTGAAAAACCAGGGCGAAACGCTGTGGCACACCAGCAACGTGTTCACCAACGAACCGGCGCTGCGTCTGGCGAGTAAACTGATTGCCGCGACCTTTGCCGATCGGGTGTTTTTCGGTAATTCCGGCGCGGAAGCCAATGAAGCGGCATTCAAGCTGGCGCGTTATTACGCCTGCAAAAAACACAGCCCGTTCAAAAGTAAAATCATCGCCTTCCATAACGCCTTCCACGGTCGCACGCTGTTCACCGTGTCGGTGGGTGGCCAGCCGAAATATTCTGATGGCTTCGGTCCAAAACCGGCGGATATCGTGCATGTGCCGTTCAACGATCTCGATGCGGTGAAAGCGGTGATTGACGACCATACCTGCGCCATCGTGGTCGAGCCGATTCAGGGCGAAGGCGGCGTGATGCCGGCTACGCCAGAATTTATGCAAGGCCTGCGCGCCCTCTGTGATGAACATCATGCGCTGCTGGTGCTGGATGAAGTGCAGAGCGGCATGGGACGCAGCGGCAAACTCTTTGCGTACGAACATTACGGTATCAGGCCCGATATCCTCACCACCGCCAAAGCGCTGGGCGGCGGTTTCCCGGTGAGTGCGATGTTGACCACCAACGAAATCGCCTCAGTAATGGCGCCGGGCGTGCACGGCACCACTTACGGCGGCAATCCGCTGGCGTGTGCCATTGCTGAAACCGCGCTGGACATCATCAACATGCCAGAAGTGCTGGAAGGTGTGGAAGCGCGTCGTCAGCAGTTTGTTGAAGCGCTGCAAGCCATCGACAGCAAATTCGCTATCTTCAGCGAGATTCGCGGCAAAGGTCTGTTGATTGGTGCCGCGCTGAGGCCGCAGTTCGCCAGCAAAGCGCGTGACATCCTCAACGCTTCCGCCGCGGAAGGGCTGATGATTCTCACCGCCGGTACTGACGTGATCCGTTTTGTGCCGTCGCTGGTGATTGAACCAACCGATATCGCCGAAGGCATGACGCGTTTCGCCAGCGCGATAGAAAAGGTGCTGGCCGCTTAATCCGCTTTCGGACGTAACACCTTGAGCCAGCGGCCATGATGCGGTCGCTGGCTCCACGCCAGCGAAGAGATGGTGTGCATTACGCTGAGGTGCTGCAAGATCCGCTTCACATGCTGTTCGACAATCGTCACCGGCCCTTCATTAAGATTCTCCGGCGCTTCCAGAATATTGCTGTCGTTGCCCGGACCGTCATACGCCAGCCGCTGCTGACAACGCTGCAGCGCGATTTCACAGGATTGCAGATAACCTTCTGCCAGCTTCGATGTCAGCATGGTGTGCTCGCGCGCCAGAATCGTCATGGCATTAATATGCTCGACGATGAACTGACTGTGCGTAACCCACATGCGCATATCTTTCAGATATTGCAGGTTAAAGCCCGGCTCGCTCGATGCCTGGTTCAATGAGTTGAACAGCGCGTTGTGCGCCTGATTAACCTTTATGCGCTGATAAGCCAGTTTATCGGGCGACTGTTCCGGCCCCAGCAGCAGTTGCAGCGCCTCCTGATAGGCTTCCAGCGCATCGTGCGCGTTCTTGCGCAGCAGCCCGCTTTGCCACTGCGGCCACAGCCAAATCATCCCGGCGAAGGCAATTAAACAGCCCATCAAGGTATCCATCATGCGCGGCAGCAGAAACTGCGCGCCGTTCAGCGACAGCAATTGCAGCGAATACACCGCCGTGACGGTAAAGCCAATCATCGACCAGCCATAATATTTCCGCGTGATCAGATAGCTCGCCAGCGTAATCCCCAGCATAAACAGCAGCGTGATCGATTCCGGCACCGCCAGCTGCAGCGACGCGGCGGCGATCAGCAATCCGGCGAAAGTGCCCAGCGCACGGTGCTGAATACGCACGCGCGTGGCGTTGTAACCGTTCTGGCTGACGAACATGATGGTCATCAGAATCCAGTAAGGTTTGGGGATGTTAAAGAACAGCGCCAGCGAGCTGCCAAACATCAGCATCACAGCGAAGCGGGCTGCGGTGCGTAACGCGGTGGATTTGAATGACAGATAACTGCGCAGCGCCGGCAACAGCGGCAAACGGCGCTGGCGATCGGCCATTAGGTCACGCGTGTAGAGCGGCTTCTGCGTACGCAACACGCGGGCGATGCGACTGAAGTGGTACAGGCAGAAGTTGCCGACCGGATTATCCGGATGCTGGCGTGCAATTTTCTCCAGCGCGCCGAGCTGTTTCTCCATGTGAAAACGGTCCGGCAGCTGATGGTAGAGAATCGCATCCGCCAGCACGCGCAGCCGCGCCGAGATAATCTTGGCGTTCCAGCGAATCACCGCTTCGGCGTGGCTCTCCTCAACCAGTTTCTGCACCTCTTCGGGCTGATGCAAACTCACGGAGATGTGTTCCTGTAAATCCAGCGCAACCTGAAAGGCGCGCGTCAGGCGTTTGTGGCTGTTATCGCGGCTCGCCGACAGCATATGCATTTGCTGATAACAGGTGGTAATGAGGTCGACCGCCTTTTGCTGGCGCGCCAGCAGCGGCGGCAGCGCTTTCTCCGGATCGGTCAGCTGCGTCAGTAAGGTGTATTTGGCATCGCAGTAATCCGCCAGCTCGCGGAACAGCAGGCTGAGCGATTCGCGCATCGGCTGCTCTTTCCACAGCCAGAACCAGAACCAGTTGAACAAGCCGTACCACAGCGTGCCGCCAATGTAGAGCAGCGGCGGCACCCACATCGGCATGCGTCCCACTAAGCTGAGCGTAAAGATGGCGGCGATGAGTGTGGCGGGCAGCAGGCGCGCGTGCAGCGGGCCGATTTCGCCGGTTACGCCAATCAGCAGCGGCAGCGCCAGCAAAATCAGCGGCAGCGGTATCTGGTAAGCGGTGAGGATTTGCATCAGGAAACTGCCGGTGGCAAACAGCGAACCACCCACAATCAGGCGTTTGAAGAAGCGTTTGTGCGGCGTATCCAGTCCCGCCATGTTGCAGCAGGCGGGCACTAACGAGAACAGCAGACCTTTTTGCAGATCGCCAAACAGCCAACCGAGAGCCACAGGCAGGCACAGCACCAGCGTTTGCCGCAGCGCATAGTTAACTTCGGGATGATAGATGATTCGGCGCCACATCAGCTCATCGCAAATAGAAACGGCGCGATGTTGCCATCACGCCGTGGGTGAGAAGAAATTAGCGGGTGCCGTAAACGACGATGGTTTTACCGTGTGCGGAGATCAGGTTCTGATCTTCCAGCATTTTCAGGATACGACCCACGGTTTCGCGTGAGCAGCCCACGATCTGACCAATCTCCTGACGGGTGATTTTGATTTGCATACCGTCTGGGTGAGTCATCGCATCTGGCTGTTTGGCCAGATTTAGCAGCGTTTGCGCAATACGTCCGGTGACATCGAGGAAGGCAAGGTTGCCCACTTTCTCAGATGTCACTTGCAGACGACGCGCCATTTGCGACGAGAGTCGCATTAAAATATCCGGGTTTACCTGAATCAGCTGACGGAATTTTTTGTATGAAATTTCAGCCACTTCGCAGGCAGACTTCGCACGCACCCAAGCACTACGTTCCTGGCCTTCTTCGAAAAGACCGAGTTCGCCGATGAAATCCCCCTGATTGAGGTAGGAGAGAATCATCTCTTTGCCTTCTTCATCTTTAATCAGTACCGCTACGGAACCTTTTACGATGTAGTACAGCGTTTCCGCTTTCTCACCCTGATGGATGAGCGTGCTTTTGGATGGATATTTGTGAATATGGCAATGGGACAGGAACCATTCGAGTGTAGGGTCTGTTTGCGGTTTGCCGAGAACCATTCGCTATTATCCTCTGTTGTAATCGTGCCCAAAACACAGGGGGCATTTTTTCCCTGTCAGGCGGTTTAATCGTCGAGCGTTTCCAGTAAAGGAAAAATTATTCCGGGTGGACTCTTAAGCTACGCTTTTGATTCTTCCGGCCTTCGTCTGTGATGACGAAAATATTTTCAGCACTGTTTGTAGCACAGCTTTTGCGAGCTGTCTTGTGTTGTCTCGCTTCAGCAGAAGGGGGATTACTCTGGATTGCTGTTTGTCAGGTGAAAGCGTACTCTGGCGGCAAAACCGCCGCTTCAGGAGAAAGAATCATGCAGGCACGAGTGAAATGGGTGGAAGGTCTTACCTTTCTCGGAGAATCCTCATCCGGCCATCAGGTATTGATGGATGGTAATTCCGGTGATAAAGCGCCAAGTCCAATGGAAATGGTGCTGATGGCCGCGGGCGGCTGTAGTGCTATTGATGTGGTGTCGATCCTGCAAAAAGGGCGCAGCGATGTGGCCGATTGCGAAGTGAAGCTCACATCGGAACGCCGTGAAGAAGCGCCACGCATTTTTACCCACATCAACCTGCATTTTATCGTTAGCGGTAAAGCATTGAGCGACAAGGCCGTTTCGCGCGCGGTTGATCTGTCAGCGGAAAAATATTGTTCGGTAGCGATCATGCTGGGTAAAGGCGTGGAAATTACCCACAGCTATGAGGTGATCGAGTTATAACTCGGATTGTAGCGGCGCAATTTATTGCGCCGCTACGGAATGACTTCGCTTATTCAATCCGCTTCCCTTCAATCAGTCGCTGTACCAGCGGCAGCATAATCAGCTCCATCGCCAATCCCATTTTGCCACCCGGCACCACCAGCGTATTGATGTGCGAAATAAACGATCCCTGAATCATCGCCAGCAGATAGGGGAACGCGATGCCTTCCAGACCACGGAAATGGATCACCACGAAGCTTTCGTCGAGCGACGGAATTTCGCGTGCGGCAAACGGGTTTGAGGTATCAACGGTCGGCACGCGCTGGAAGTTAATGTGGGTGCGCGAGAACTGTGGCGTGATGAAGTTAATGTAATCCTCCATTGACCGTACCACCGAATCCATCACCGCTTCGCGTGAATGGCCGCGCTCGCTGGTGTCACGCACCAGCTTCTGAATCCACTCAAGGTTAACAATCGGCACCACGCCAACCAGCAGATCGACATGCTCCGCCACATTTTGCTGCTGCGTGACCACGCCGCCGTGTAAGCCTTCATAGAACAGCACATCGGTGTTTTCCGGCAGCGGCTGCCACGGCGTAAAGGTGCCCGGCACCTGATTCCACGGCACGGCTTCATCGTAGGTATGCAGATATTTGCGCGATTCGCCAAGGCCGGTTTGGCCGTAATGTTTAAACGTCTGCTCCAGCAGGCCGAAGTCGTTGGCTTCCGGGCCGAAGTAGCTGATGTGGCGCCCGAGATCGCGCGCCTTGCGGATCGCCATGTCCATTTCCGGACGTGTGTAGCGATGGAAACTGTCGCCTTCGAGTTCCGCCGCATGCAAATTCAGCTGCTGGAAAATCTTACGGAAGGCGAGGCTGGTGGTGGTGGTTCCGGCGCCGCTGGAACCGGTGACGGCAATAATTGGATGCCTGGCTGACATAACAGAGCTCCCTGTGAAGTCCGGCGATGAGCATTGTTACCACGAATTGCCGCGGGGTGCATCAGCCACGGAATTCACCCTTCGGCATAATATTGATCGATTCATGCAGTTCCGACCACACCAGCACCACGTCGCCGCGCTCCAGTTGGCGGCGTACGTCGGCGACTTTTTGCAGCAAACTGCGTTCCTGCTCGCCGTAATCAGTGCCTTCGCGTAACACGAAGGTTTCAATCAGGTTTTCCAGCGTGTCCGCTTCGAGTTCTTGCCAGGGAATAATCACAATTACACATCCAGATAGGTTGAGAGCCAGTCGGGCACGCGCTGTTCCAGCCACATTTTCGGTTTAAGAACGGTGCCGCCGACGAAACCGACGTGGCCGCCTTGCTGTGTCAGCTGATACTGAATGGAGGCTGACAGCTGGTCAGGTTGCGGGATCACGGCATCGGTCATAAAGGGATCGTCTTGCGCGTGAATGATCAACAGCGGTTTACGCACGCCGGTCAGCAACGGCATCGCGCTGGCTCGTTGATAATAGTCGTTGGCGTCAATAAAACCGTGCGCACGTGCGGTTATCGCATCATCGAACTCGCGTAAGCGGCGGAAAGCACGTAACTGGCTGAGATCGACCGGCAGCGTGCCAGGCCAGGCGCGCAGTTTGCGCGTGGCGTTCTTTTTCAGCTGCGTCAGTAAATAGTGCTGATAAAAGCGTGAAAAACCCACATCCAGCTTGCCGCTGCACGGCTCGAGCGCCAGCGGCGCTGAGATGGCGATGCCAGCATCAATCGGCACGTCGTGACCTTGCTGACCCAGCAGGCAAGCAAGCATGTTGCCGCCCAGCGAAACGCCGACGGCGGCGGTGGGTACGCTGCCCCATTCGCGCTGCAGCCAGTTGAGGAAGTAGGTGGCGTCTTCGGTTTCACCGGAGTGATAGATGCGCTTTAAGCGATTAGGCTCGCCGCTGCAGCCGCGAAAGTGCATTACCACCGCCAGCCAGCCGCGTGCCTGACACGCCTGCATCAGGCCGTGCGCATACGGGCTGCGAAAGCTGCCTTCCAGGCCGTGAAACATCACCATGCGCGGTTTATGACGCGCCTGCGCCGGATCTTCACTCCACGCTAAATCGACAAAATCGCCGTCCGGCAGGTCAAGACGCTGCCAGTGCGGACGTAACGTAACGCGGCGCCGCAGAATACGCGGCAGCAGCGTTTGCAGATGCGCGTTACTGAATCCGCGCAGGGGTTTAAAACGCTCGCCGCTGGGGCGATCAAAATAGCTTGGGTAAAGGCTTGTCTGATGCATAAGTCGCTGATAGCTTCGATGGGTTGTTCGCTTTACTGGGTGAGGAGCACCCGAATATACATGGAACTGAGTCTTTTTTTATCAATGTTAGGTTTTCTCTGGGTCGCGGCCATCACGCCCGGGCCCAATAATATGTTACTTACCGCCTCGGGTGCTAATTTTGGCTTCCTGCGCACCATTCCGCTGCTGATTGGTATCATGATTGGTATGCAAGTCATGTTGCTAATGGTGGCATTTGGCATCGGCGGCCTCATCCTGCTTTATCCCTCGCTGCATCTCATCCTGAAGATTGCCGGTAGCCTTTATCTGCTGTGGCTGGCATGGAAAATCGCCAGCGCCGAGTATGAAAAACTGGAAACCGACGCTGTCACAGTGAAGCAGATGCCTTTCTGGCAAGGCGGCTTGCTGCAGTTGATCAACCCGAAAGCCTGGCTGATGGCGCTCGGCGCGGTGGCCAGCTTCAGCCTGGCGGGCAGCGAATATCTGCATTCGGTGGTGGCGATCAGCATCGGCATGTTCATGGTGAACGTGGTTTCTGGGGTGATCTGGATGGGCTTTGGCTCGCTGATTGGACGTCTGCTGCGCAGCCCACGCGCGTGGAAAATCTTCAATCTGGCGATGGGCTTGCTCACCGCTGCCTGCGTATTGCTGATTTGGCGCTAAGTTAGCTGGAAGCGCGTTCAACGCGCTTCCACGGCAACACTTCATGGACTACCGACGCGTTAGGCTGGCGGATGCGTTGCAGCAACAGCTGTACGCTGCGCACACCCATACGATTCATCGGCTGCTCAATCGTGGTCAGCGGTGGATTCAGGCTGCTGGTAAAGTTGATGCCATCAAATCCCACCACCGCTAAATCTTCCGGTACGCGTAAACCTGCTTCCAACGCCGCGTGGATGACGCCGACCGCCAACACATCTGATACCGCAAACACCGCATCCGGCGGTTCCGGCTGCGTGAGCAGTTCGCGCAAAGCCGCACTGCCCGCTTCGCAGGTGATATTCTCGGCGTAAGCCACACCGCACCAGCTGAGATCCAGCTGCTCCAGCGCCGCGCGATATCCCTCTTCACGCTTATGTGAATAGAGGTAGCGCATATCACAGTTCACCAGCGCAATACGACGTCGGCCTTTGCTCGCCAGATAACGCACGGTTTCGAAAGCCGCTTCTTTATTATCAATCGCCACGCTTGAGGCGGCGATTGACGGATCGTATTCCGCGCACTGCACCCAAGGCTGATCGCCAATCAATTCTTTCAGCTCATGCAGGCTGCTGGCGGCATCCATGGTGATCACGCCGTCGACCACTTTGCCGGTGAGCAGCGCAATGTAGGCCGCTTCGCGCCGCAGCTGCGATCCTGAGTTACACAGCAGAATGTGGTAACCCTGCGCTTCAGCTTCGGCTTCAATGCCCTGAACCACGCGTGAGCAGAACGGATTGGTGATGTCGGGAATCAGCACTAACAACATATGGCTTTGCGAAGTGCGCAGCTGGCGCGCCAGTAGGTTGGGCTGATAGTCGCAGATGTCGATGGCCGCCAGCACTTTGGCACGCGTATCCGGGCGCACGCCGGGATTCTGGTTCAAAACCCGTGAAACGGTGGCTTTTGACACGCCAGCCAGGTGTGCGACTTTCTCTATCGACATGGATTCAGGACCGTTAGTAAAGAGTTAAAAAATGAGATCTCTATCAATATCACAGCTGCCATGTGAGCGTGTGACATATTTACCGCTTTCCCTTTTCTTTCCATTTGCACTTTTTGCATAGCCTTGCCCGATGTTGATCTAAGAACGGATCGTCATTAGGGATAATTTTTAATTCCTTTATGAAATTACTGTTGCTGGAGAAACTGCCCAGACAAAACACATTAGGGTGAATGATGATGGCAATGAAAAAAACAATAACGGCGGTCACAGCGGCTCTGGCCCTGATGGCGTTCCAGGCGCAAGCGGTCAACGTTACCGTGGCGTATCAGACCTCGGCTGAACCAGCCAAAGTGGCGCAGGCGGATAACACCTTCGCCAAAGAGAGCGGTGCTACCGTCGACTGGCGCAAATTTGATAGCGGGGCCAGCGTGTTACGTGCACTGGCGTCGGGCGACGTGCAGATTGGTAATATCGGTTCCAGCCCGCTGGCGGTCGCCGCCACGCAAAAGCTGCCGATTGAAGCTTTCCTGCTGGCCTCTCAGCTCGGTAACTCCGAAGCGCTGGTGGTGAAGAAAACCATCAAAGATCCTAAAGACCTGATTGGCAAGCGCATCGCCGTGCCATTCATCTCGACTACGCACTACAGCTTCCTCGCCGCGCTCAAGCATTGGGGCATCAAGCCTTCGCAAGTGACCTTAGTCAACCTGCAGCCGCCGGCGATTATTGCTGCCTGGAAACGCGGTGATATTGACGGCGCTTACGTCTGGTCTCCGGCGGTCAACGAGCTGGAGAAAGATGGCAAGGTGCTGACGGACTCTTCGCAGGTCGGCAAGTGGGGCGCGCCAACGCTCGATGTGTGGGTGGTGCGTAAAGACTTTGCGCAGCAGCATCCAGAAATCGTCACCGCCTTTGCCCGCAGCGCCGTTGAAGCGCAGCAAGCTTACATTGCCAATCCGGATCAATGGCTGAAGCAGTCAGACAACCTGAGCAAGCTGGCGCGCCTGAGCGGTGTACCCGAAGCGGATGTGCCGGTGCTGGTGAAAGGCAACACGTACCTCACCGCGCAGCAGCAGGTGGAGCAGCTCGGCAAGCCGGTGAACAAGGCGATTGTCGATACTGCCGGCTTCCTGAAAGAGCAGGGCAAAGTGCCAGAAGCGGATAGCGATTACAGCAGCTTCGTCACCACGCGCTTCGTTGCACCCTTAGTGAAATAACCGGAGGCCGTATGCTTAACATCACCCATCTCAATGCGCGTTACGCCGGACAACCCGCGCTGCAGGACATCAACCTGCAGCTGGGCAGCCGAGACCTGCTGGTGGTGTTAGGTCCCTCCGGCTGTGGCAAAACCACGCTGCTGAACCTCATCGCCGGCTTTCTGCCGCTGGAATCTGGCAGCATCACGCTGGATGGCAAAGCGGTAAAAGGGCCGGGCGCTGAGCGCGGCGTAGTGTTTCAAAATGAAGGATTGCTGCCGTGGCGCAACGTGATCGATAACGTTTCGTTCGGTTTGCAACTGGCGGGAATGGCGAAGGCGGAGCGCCATACCATTGCACGCCGTTTGATCCGCAAAGTAGGACTGGAAGGTGCAGAGAAGCGTTTTATCTGGCAGCTCTCTGGGGGTCAACGTCAGCGCGTGGGCATTGCGCGTGCGCTGGCGGCTGATCCTCAGTTGCTGCTGTTAGATGAGCCGTTTGGCGCGCTGGACGCCTTTACCCGTGAACAGATGCAAACCCTGCTGCTAACGCTGTGGCGTGATACCGGCAAGCAGATTCTGCTGATCACCCACGACATCGAAGAGGCGGTGTTCCTCGCCAGCGAATTAGTGCTGCTGTCGCCGGGACCGGGCCGCGTAGTGGAGCGTTTAAAACTCGACTTCGGCCAACGCTTCGCCGCCGGGGAACCGTGCCGCAGCATCAAATCCGATCCGGCGTTTATCGAACGTCGTGAATATGTACTGAATCAGGTGTTTTCCCAGCGTGAGGCGTTTATATGAGTGCGGTGATTGATGGGAAGACCCAAATGCGTCGTCGTGGACTGCGCTGGCCGTTCTCGCGCCAGTTCTCACTCAGCCTGCTCAGCGTGGGCTTGTTGCTGCTGTTGTGGTGGGCTATCACCGCGCTCGGCTTAGTGGCGCCGCTGTTTTTACCGCCGCCGCAAGTGGTGCTGCAGAAGCTGATATTGATTGCCAGCCCGCAAGGCTTTATGGACGCCACATTATGGCAGCATCTGGGCGCCAGCCTGGCGCGTATGCTGGTGGCGCTGTTCTTTGCCGCGCTGATTGGGATTCCGGTCGGCATCGCCATGGGCCTAAGCCCGGCGATTCGCGGCCTGCTTGATCCGCTGATCGAACTCTATCGCCCGGTGCCGCCGCTGGCCTATTTGCCGCTAATGGTGATCTGGTTTGGCATCGGCGAAACCTCGAAAATTTTACTGATTTATCTGGCGATTTTCGCGCCGGTGACCTTGTCGACGCTGGCGGGTGTGAAGAATGCCCAGCAGGTACGGATTCGCGCGGCGCAGGCGCTTGGCGCATCGCGCTGGCAACTGCTGCGCTACGTGATTCTGCCTGGCGCGCTGCCGGAAATCCTCACCGGTTTGCGCATTGGTCTCGGCGTAGGTTGGTCAACGCTGGTGGCGGCGGAACTGATTGCCGCTACGCGGGGACTCGGCTTTATGGTGCAGTCGGCCGGTGAGTTCCTCGCCACCGACGTGGTGCTGGCCGGTATCGCCGTGATTGCCCTGATTGCTTTTGGCTTAGAACTGGGTCTGCGCGCCTTGCAGCGCCGACTGACGCCCTGGAATGGAGAACAGCAATGAACGAACGTCTTAATTTTACCGCGCTGGGCCCGAATATCGGGGCGCAGGTTAGTGATGTCGACCTCAGCCGTCCGCTGAGTGATGCCCAGTTTGAACAGCTCTATCATGGCCTGCTGCGCCATCAGGTGCTGTTCCTGCGCAATCAGGTGATTACCCCGGAACAGCAGCGCGCGCTGGCGATTCGCTTTGGCGATCTGCATATCCATCCGGTCTATCCGCATGCGGAAGGCGTGGAAGAGATCATCGTGCTGGATACGCATCAGGATAATCCGCCGGATAATGACAACTGGCACACCGATGTCACCTTTATTCAAACTCCGCCGGCAATTGCGATTCTGGCTTCGAAGCTGCTGCCGGAAAGCGGCGGCGATACCTTGTGGTCAACCGGCATTGCGGCCTATGAAGCGTTGTCTGAGCCGTTTAAGACGCTGTTGAATGGACTGCAGGCGGAGCACGACTTTAAGAAGTCGTTTCAGGAGTACAAATACCGTAAAACCGAGGAAGAGCATCAGCGCTGGCAGCAAGCGGTGGCAAAGAACCCGGCGGTGCAGCATCCGGTGATTCGTACCCACCCGGTGAGCGGACGCAAGGCGCTGTTTGTCAACGAAGGTTTTACCACGCGTTTGCTGGGCTTGAGCGAAAAAGAGAGCGATGCGCTGCTTAACTTCCTGTTTTGGCATAGCGCCAAACCGGAATTCCAGGTGCGCTGGCGCTGGCAGGAGAATGATGTGGCGATTTGGGATAACCGCGTGACCCAACACTATGCTAATGCGGATTATTATCCGGCGCGGCGGGTGATGCATCGCGCGACGGTGTTAGGGGATAAGCCGTTTTAATTTGGAATAGTGCTCGCATTCCCCCTCCTCGGTCCTCCCCCATAAATAGGGGAGGAAGATGCTGCCACATGTAAGTGATGAAGCTGCATGTGGCAGCGTCTCCTTCCCCCGCTTGCGGGGGAAGGCCGGGATGGGGGACAGCGTGCACACTTCCATAAATGGGGGAGGACCGAGGAGGGGGACAGCGTGCACACTCAACCCGCCAGCATCTGCTCCAGCTGTTCCTGCGCATCCAGCCACGCCATTTCGACCTCTTCCAGCGCCGCCTTACTCTCGGCCTGACGCTGCAGCGCCACATTCAAATCGGCTTTGCGGCTCTGATCGTAAATCGCGCTGTCGGCTAACTGGGCTTCCGCGTCGCTGAGCTGGCTCTGCCACTTCGCCATCTGCTTCTCAAGCTTCTCGATCTCTTTACGCAGCGGCTGCGTTTGTGCGCGCAGTTCGGCGTCGCGGCGTTTCTGGTCTTTGCGCGATTGCGCGCTGTTGCCGTTATCCTGCTTCGGTGCGGCATCCTGTTGCGCTTGCTTTTGCAGATCGCTCAGCCACTGCTGATAATCTTCCAAATCACCCTCAAACACGTCGACCTTGCCGTCGTGCACCAGATAAAGATCGTCGGTGGTGGCGCGCAGCAGATGGCGATCGTGCGAGACCACCACCAGCGCGCCCTCGAAATCAATCAGCGCTTCGGTCAGCGCCTGACGCATATCAAGATCGAGGTGGTTAGTTGGTTCATCAAGCAGCAGCAGGTTCGGGCGCTGCCAGACGATTAATGCCAGCACCAGACGCGCTTTTTCGCCGCCGGAGAAACGTTCGGTGATTTCGCTGACTTTATCGCCCTGGAAGCCGAAGCCGCCAAGGTAGTCGCGCAGTTGCTGCTCCAGCACTTTCGGCGCGATGCGTGATAAATGCTGCAAGGGTGATTCATCGGCGCGCAGATATTCCAGCTGATGCTGGGCGAAGTAACCGAGCTTAATGCCTTTCGCCAGGCCAACTTTGCCATCCAGCGCGTCGAGCTCACCGGCTAGCAGTTTAATCAGCGTCGATTTACCCGCGCCGTTACGGCCCAGCAGGCCAATTCGTGAACCCGGCACAAGGTTGAGTTTGATGGCGTCGAGAATAATGCGTTCGCCATAACCGGCGGTAACGCGCTCCATCTTCAGCAACGGATTCGGCAAGCTTTCTGGCGCGCGGAAACTGAAGCTGAATGGGTTATCGACGTGTGCTGGCGCAATCAATTCCATGCGCTCCAGCATTTTGATGCGGCTCTGCGCCTGCTTGGCTTTGGTCGCCTGCGCGCGGAAGCGATCGATATACTTCTGCAGGTGCGCCACTTTTTCCTGCTGGCTCTGGAACAGCGCTTGCTGCTGCGCCAGCTTGGCGCCGCGCTGACGTTCGAACGAGCTGTAGTTACCGGTGTATTCAAACATCGTCTGCTGTTCGATATGGATGATCTTATCGACCACCGGATCGAGAAAGTCGCGGTCGTGCGAAATCAGCACCAGCGTGCCTTCGTAGCTTTTCAGCCAGCGTTCAAGCCAGATCACCGCATCCAGATCGAGGTGGTTAGTCGGTTCATCCAGCAGCAGCAGATCGGAACGGCACACCAGCGCCTGCGCGAGGTTAAGGCGCATGCGCCAGCCACCGGAGAAATCGCTCACCGACCGCATTAATTGTTCCTGGCTAAAGCCCAAACCGTGCAACAAACTTGAGGCGCGAGCAGGTATGCTCCACGCCTGAATCGCATCCAGCTTGCCGTGCAGCAGGGCGATGGCGTTGCCATCGTTGCGCGCATTGGCGTCGGCCAATTCGGATTCAAGCTGACGATATTCACGGTCGCCGTCGATAACATACTCCAGCGCGGGTTTGCTCAGCGCCGGGGTTTCCTGATTGACCCACGCCAGCGCCCAGTTGCTCGGGAACGTAGCGTTACCTGCATCACTGCTGATTTCGCCCTTCAGCAATGACAGCAGCGTCGATTTGCCGCAGCCATTTTTGCCCACTAAGCCAACTTTCTGGCCTGGGTTAATGGTGGCTGTTGCGTTATCCAGCAGCACATTGGTGCCGCGGCGAATTTGTAGTGCTGAAAAGACAATCATAAGCGCCGTATCGTCAGAATATGTTAATTTACCGGCAACATAATTCGAGAAAATTTGTTGCGTCGAGCATGGTAGCGGAATTCCTGTGCCGTGACGACGCTTTGGAGGGGAACGATGTCGCAGCCACCCAAAATATTGCTGCTTTACGCCCATCCGGAATCACAGGATTCGATTGCTAATCGGGTTTTGCTGCAGTCGGCTATGGAACTGGACCACGTCACGGTGCACGATTTATACGCCCACTATCCGGATTTTTTTATTGATATTCACTATGAGCAGCAACTGCTGCGCGACCATCAAATCGTTGTATTCCAACATCCACTTTATACCTACAGCTGCCCGGCGCTCCTGAAGGAGTGGCTGGATCGTGTGCTGTCGCGCGGCTTTGCCAGCGGACCGGATGGTAATGCGCTGGAAGGCAAATACTGGCGCAGCGTGGTCACCACCGGCGAACCGGAAGCGGCTTATCACCCTAGCGGCCTGAATCGCTATCCGATGAGTGACATTATGCGTCCGTTTGAGCTGACGGCGCAGATGTGTCGCATGCACTGGATGACGCCGATGGTGATTTATTGGGCGCGTCGACAAACGCCGGACGTGATGCGTAATTTTGCGCGCGCATACGGCGACTGGCTGGCTTCACCGCTGCCGCAGGGAGGAGTGTGATGGAAGGCGAAACGTTACTGACGGCGGGCGTGATTTATCTGGTCGCGGCGGTGCTGATTGTGCCGATTGCGGCGCGTCTCGGCATTGGCGCGGTGCTGGGCTATCTGCTGGCCGGTATCGCGATTGGTCCGTGGGGTTTGGGGTTCATCAGCGACGTCGAGGAGATTTTGCACTTCTCGGAACTCGGCGTGGTGTTCCTGATGTTCATCATCGGGCTTGAACTGAACCCCTCGAAACTGTGGGCGCTGCGCCGTTCGATATTTGGCGTTGGTGCGGCTCAGGTGCTGATTTCCGCCGCCATTCTCGGCGGATTGCTGTGGCTGACCGATTTTAGCTGGCAGGCGGCGGTGATTGGCGGCATTGGTCTGGCAATGTCATCCACGGCGATGGCGCTGCAGCTGATGCGCGATAAAGGCATGAACCGCAGTGAATCGGGACAGCTCGGCTTCTCAGTGTTGCTGTTCCAGGATCTAGCGGTGATTCCCGCGTTGGCGCTGGTGCCGCTGCTGGCGGGCGGCGACAGCGGTCATATTGACTGGTTGAAAGTTGGGATGAAAGTGCTGGCGTTCGGCGGGATGCTGATTGGTGGTCGTTATCTGCTGCGCCCGATTCTGCGCTTCATTGCCGCATCCGGCGTGCGCGAAGTGTTTACTGCCGCCTCGCTGCTGCTGGTGCTGGGTTCGGCACTGTTTATGGATGCGCTCGGCCTGTCGATGGCGCTCGGTACTTTCATCGCGGGTATTCTGTTGGCGGAAAGCGAGTATCGCCACGAGCTGGAAGTGGCCATTGAACCGTTCAAAGGTTTGTTGCTGGGCTTGTTCTTTATTTCGGTTGGCATGGCGCTGAATCTCGGCGTGCTTTATACCCACATCACTGAAATTTTGCTGGGCGTGCTGATTCTGGTGACGGTGAAAACGCTGGTGCTGTATGTGCTGGGGCGCATTTATGGCCTGCGCAGTTCGGAGCGCCAGCAGTTTGCCGGTGTGTTAAGCCAGGGCGGCGAGTTTGCCTTTGTGCTGTTCTCGGCGGCGTCGTCAGCCAAAATGTTCAGCGGCGACCAAATGCCGCTGCTGCTGGTGACGGTGACGTTATCCATGATGACCACGCCGCTGCTGATGAACGGCATCGATCGTCTGCTGGCGCACCGCTTTAATGAGCCCGATGAAAATGCCGAGAAGCACTTTGTTGAGGACGATCAGCCGCAGGTCATTGTGGTGGGCTTTGGTCGTTTTGGTCAGGTTGTTGGCCGTTTGCTGATGGCGAACAACAAGCGCATTACCGTGCTGGAGCGTGATATCTCCGCGGTGAGCCTGATGCGTAAATATGGCTATAAGGTTTACTATGGCGACGCCACCGAGCTGGAGCTGCTGCGTGCGGCGGGCGCGGAGAATGCGCAATCCATCGTCATTACCTGTAACGATCCGGAAGATTCAATGACCATCGTGCAACTGTGTCAGCAGCATTTCCCGCAGCTGGAAATCCTGGCGCGTGCGCGTGGACGTGTTGAGGCGCACGAACTGTTGCAGGCGGGTGTTACGCTGTTCTCGCGTGAGACGTTCTCCAGTGCGCTGGAGCTGGGTCGTAAGACCCTGATCTCGCTGGGCATGCATCCGCATCAGGCGCAGCGCGCGCAGCAACATTTCCGTCGTCTGGATATGCGTATGCTGCGTGAGCTGGTGCCCAGCCACGATGACAGCGCGCAGGTTTCGCGTGTGCGTGAGGCGCGGCGCGAGCTGGAGGATATCTTCCAGCGCGAAATGCAGCACGAGAAACGTCAGTTTGACGGCTGGGATGACGAGTAGAACTATACTTACTTAATCCGTTCACTAACGACGGCAGGAAACAGTATGCGTAAACAATTTATTGCCGGTGCGGTTTGCCCGCACTGCCAGGAAAAAGACACGTTGGCATTGTGGCGTGAGAACAATGTTGATGTAGTGGAGTGCGTCGAGTGCGGTCATCAAATGCGGGAAGCGGATAAGCAGGTGCGCGATCAGGTTCGCAGCAATGAGCAAGTGATCGGCATTTTTCATCCTGAGTAGCGCAATGGCTCAGCTTTTTTTAAGCTTGAACTTACAGCGGGATTGAATTCCGTTACAATCGGCGCCATTAACGCTGAGCAGTATGCAACAACACATTTGTTGGCATCCTCAGTCTTGAACCTTTCTGGTTGGTTATTGCACGCAAAATTGACCAATGGGACGGGATCTTAGTTCTCAACGGTTAGGAGATATCATGAAAGTAGCAAAAGACCTGGTGGTGAGCCTGGCGTATCAGGTTCGTACCGAAGACGGTGTGTTGGTTGACGAGTCACCGGTGAGTGCACCGTTGGACTATCTGCACGGTCATGGTTCCCTGATTTCTGGTCTGGAAAAAGCGCTGGAAAATCATGATGTAGGCGATAAGTTTGACGTGCATATCCCGGCGAACGACGCTTACGGTCAATACGATGACAACCTCGTACAGCGCGTGCCAAAAGACGTGTTTATGGGCGTTGACGAACTGCAGGTTGGCATGCGCTTCCTGGCAGAAACCGATCAGGGTCCAGTTCCGGTTGAAATCACCGAAGTTGAAGATGAGCACGTAGTGGTTGATGGTAACCACATGCTGGCGGGTCAGAACCTGAACTTCAACGTGGAAGTTGTGGCGATTCGCGCAGCAACCGAAGAAGAGCTGGCGCACGGCCACGTGCATGGCGCGGATGGTCATCATCACGATCATGACCACGACCATGGTCACGATCACGGCCAGGGCGGTTGTGGCACTGGCGGTTGCGGCTGCAGCCACTAATCAGTGTGATGCTGGCGAGGCCACCTTCGGGTGGCCTTTTCTTTTTAATAATGTGGCGGCGGGGTTTCTTCAGATTGCGAGGCAATTATCGACGGCGCGCTATCTTTCACTTTATCGATTAACAGACGGACCTGCTCACGCAGTCGGATCATCTCCAGCTCATGCTGAACCACCGTTTGATTGAGCTGATCGATGGTGTATTCCTGAAAAGCCAGCTTGCTCTCCAGCGCCTCAAGGCGTTGTTCCCATTCTGTTGGTTGCATGATCTTTCCTCATCTTGCGGTGCTGCACGTTAGTCTGTTTCGGGCCTGATTCTACGGCCTTTCGCTTCAGAATCACCTGATATTTTACCTTTCCGCGCCATGCTGCATTGAAACGACGCATAACGCCTATATCTCTGATGAAACTTCCTGAAGCAAAAAAGGTCGGAGGTTGAACGGGTAATTACATTGTGGGAGTGTTCGCCGCTGCCACGTAAAGTTATAGTGTGGGCCTCAGTCCGCAATGATTCCCGAGGTTAGAGGCTTCGGTTTTGGAGAAAGGATGAATTCACTGTTTAAAGTCACATTGTTAGCTACCACCATGGCCTTCGCGCTGAATGCACCGCTGGCAATGGCAGCAGAAACCGCCGCTGCTCCAGCTGACGCCGCTCAGGCTGCGCCGCAAGCACCGAAAAATGCTGCCTTCAAAAACGAAGACCAGCAATCAGCTTATGCACTTGGCGCGTCCCTGGGTCGCTACATGGACAACTCTCTGAAGGAACAAGAGAAGCTGGGCATCAAACTGGATAAAGATCAGTTGATCGCGGGTGTTCAGGACGCCTTTGGCGGCAAGAGCAAACTCTCTGATCAAGAGATCGAGCAAACCCTGCAGGCCTTTGAAGGCCGCGTAAAAGGTGCTGCTCAGGCGAAGATGGAAAAAGACGCGAAAGAGAACTCCGATAAGGGTTCCGCTTACGCTGACAAATTCGCTAAAGAAAAAGGCGTGAAGAAAACCGAATCTGGCCTGCTGTATCAGGTAGAGAAAGAAGGTACCGGTAGCGCGCCGAAAGACAGCGACACTGTGGTTGTGAACTACAAAGGGACGCTGATCGACGGTACTGAGTTCGATAACTCTTATACCCGCGGTGAGCCGCTGTCGTTCCGTCTGGACGGTGTGATTCCGGGCTGGACCGAAGGTCTGAAGCACGTGAAGAAAGGCGGTAAAATCAAGCTGGTGATCCCACCGAACCTGGCTTACGGCAAAAATGGCGTTCCGGGTATTCCGGCCAACTCCACGCTAGTGTTCGATGTTGAACTGCTCGACATCAAACCCGCGCCGAAAGCGGACGAAAAAGCACAGGCTCCAGTCGCTGCCGATCAGAAAGCCCAGTAATCTTAACTTTCTGCATCACGCCGCCCTCGGGCGGCGTTTTTATTGCGGAGAAGAGAGTAAAGGTCTGGCTAAAGACCAGCACATTTGCCAGACTAGCGCCTGCACAATTATCACAATATGAGTCTGCCCCAATGCTGTCGAGACAGGCTCCAGCCATTTAGGGTAATGTCTTCGATGTCTAATCCATTCAATCCCGGTGAACTGACTGACTTCGATTTACTGGAGCAACGTCCGTTCGAGCAAGCAGATTACGATATCCTCAAATCCTACGAAGCCGTTGTCGATGGCCTGGCGATGCTGATTGGCTCGCACTGCGAAATCGTGCTGCACTCGCTGGAAGATTTGAAGTGTTCTGCGGTGCGTATCGCCAACGGTGAACATACCGGGCGTAAAGTGGGTTCGCCGATTACCGATTTGGCGCTGCGTATGCTGCACGATATGCACGGCGCCGACAGCAATGTCTCGAGAGCCTACTTTACGCGCGCGAAAAGCGGTGTGCTGATGAAATCGGTCACGATCGCGATTCGTAATCGCCAGCAGCGCGTTATTGGCTTGCTGTGCATCAACATGAACCTCGACGTTCCGTTCTCGCAGATTATGTCGACCTTTATGCCGCCGGAGATGCAGCAGGTGGATTCCAACGTCAACTTTGCCAGCTCGGTGGAAGATCTGGTGATGCAGACGCTTGAGTTCGCGATTGAAGAAGTGAGCGCTGACCGTAACGTCTCTAATAATGCTAAGAATCGCCAGATCGTGCTCAATATGTATGAGAAGGGTATCTTCGACATTAAAGATGCGATTAACCAGGTGGCCGATCGCCTCAATATCTCCAAGCACACGGTTTACCTCTACATTCGCCAGTTTAAAAGCGGTGATTTTCAGGGGCAGGATCGTTAATGCGCTACACCTTGCTGGTCACCGGACCGGCATACGGCACGCAACACGCCAGCAGCGCGCTGCTGTTTGCGCGCGCACTTATTAAGGCCGGGCACCAGCTGGAGAGCGTGTTCTTCTATCGTGAAGGCGTATTGAACGCCAACCAACTGAGCGCGCCGGCCAGCGATGAGGTGGATATGGTGCGTGAATGGCAGCAGTTGCGCGCTGAAAGTGGCGCCGCGCTGAATATCTGCGTGGCCGCAGCATTACGTCGTGGCGTAACCGACGCGCAGGAAGCCGCGCGCTTGCAACTGGCGGGCAGTAACTTGCAGCCGGGTTTTGAACTCAGCGGTTTGGGCGCATTGGCAGAAGCCGCGCTTAGCTGCGATCGTCTGGTGCAATTCTGATGAACCGCGTGGCTTTTCTATTTACTCAGGCACCGCACGGCAGCAGCGCGGGCAGGGAAGGGCTGGATGCTGTGCTGGCGACGGGCGCGCTAAGCGAAGATATCGGTCTGTTCTTTATCGGGGATGGCGTGCTGCAGCTCAATCGCGACCAACAACCTGAGCAAATTCTGGCGCGTAACTACATCGCGACCTTTGGCGTGCTGGAGTTGTACGATATTGACCAGTGTTTTGTCTGCGCCGATTCGCTGCTGGCGCGCGGGCAAAGTTTGACGGCCGAACGTGTGTTAAACGCTGAAGTGATGGATGCCGCATCGCTACGCGAGAAGCTGGCTTCCTATCATCGTGTTATTCGATTCTGAGAACTGATCATGCTCTACACGCTGCTGCAATCTCCCTGGCAATGCGACCTCGATAGCCTGCTGCTTTTATTGCAGGAAGGCGACGATCTGCTTTTATTGCAGGATGGCGTCAGCGCCGCTTTGGCTGGCAGCCAAATGTTAATCAAGCTCAGCGCATCGCCGGCTACGCTGTGGGTATTAGAAGAAGATGTTGCGGCGCGTGGCCTGGCTGAGCAAATTTCGACCAAAGTAGCACGTTTGGACTATACTGGTTTCGTTGCGATGACAGCGAAGCATCCACAACAAGTGGCCTGGTAAGAGCGAAAACCTGGTTATTTCTTGACACCCTTTTGACACAGCCCTAAAATTCTGCCTCCTCGTAGTAATACGAGGCGATTTATTACGTGTTTACGAAGCAAAAAGCTAAATCCCAGGAGCTATTTAATGGCAACAGTTAACCAGCTGGTTCGCAAACCACGCGTACGCAAAGTTGCAAAGAGCAACGTGCCTGCGCTGGAAGCTTGCCCGCAGAAACGTGGTGTATGTACTCGTGTGTACACCACTACCCCTAAAAAACCAAACTCAGCACTGCGTAAAGTTTGCCGTGTGCGTTTGACCAACGGTTTTGAAGTTACCTCCTACATCGGTGGTGAAGGTCATAACCTGCAGGAACACTCAGTGATCCTGATCCGTGGCGGTCGTGTTAAAGACTTGCCAGGTGTGCGTTACCACACCGTTCGTGGCGCGCTGGACTGCTCAGGTGTTAAAGACCGTAAGCAGTCACGCTCCAAGTACGGCGTGAAGAAGCCAAAGGCTTAATGGTTCTCCGTTAAGTAAGGCCAAACGTTTTAACTTAAATGTCAAACTAAACTCGTAGAGTTTTGGACAATCCTGAATTAACAACGGAGTATTTCCATGCCACGTCGTCGCGTCATTGGTCAGCGTAAAATTCTGCCGGATCCTAAGTTCGGATCAGAGCTGCTGGCTAAATTTGTAAATATCCTGATGGTAGATGGTAAAAAATCTACTGCTGAATCTATCGTCTATACCGCGCTTGATACCCTGGCTCAACGCGCTGGTAAAGATGGCCTGGAAGCGTTCGAGGTTGCTCTCGAAAACGTACGTCCGACTGTCGAAGTTAAGTCACGTCGCGTTGGTGGTTCTACCTACCAGGTTCCAGTTGAAGTCCGTCCGGTTCGTCGTAATGCCCTGGCAATGCGTTGGATCGTAGAAGCTGCTCGTAAACGCGGTGATAAATCTATGGCTCTCCGCCTGGCGAACGAACTTTCTGATGCTGCAGAGAACAAAGGTACTGCAGTTAAGAAACGTGAAGACGTTCACCGCATGGCTGAAGCCAACAAGGCGTTCGCACACTACCGCTGGTAACAGCAACGTAGTTGTTATAAACCCAGCGGGCGTCCCAGTGACTCACCTGCTGGGCTTTTTTAACTTAGAACGTCTAAGAATCAGAGGAATCAAATGGCTCGTAAAACACCCATTGAGCGCTACCGTAACATTGGTATCAGTGCGCACATCGACGCCGGTAAGACTACAACTACCGAACGTGTTCTGTTCTACACCGGTGTAAACCACAAAATCGGTGAAGTTCATGACGGCGCAGCAACCATGGACTGGATGGAGCAGGAGCAGGAACGTGGTATTACCATCACGTCTGCTGCGACTACCTGTTTCTGGTCTGGTATGGCTAAGCAGTTTGAACCACACCACGTAAACATCATCGACACCCCGGGACACGTTGACTTCACCATCGAAGTTGAGCGTTCTATGCGTGTGCTTGATGGCGCAGTAATGGTTTACTGTGCAGTTGGTGGTGTTCAGCCACAGTCTGAAACCGTATGGCGTCAGGCTAACAAATATAAAGTTCCACGCATCGCGTTCGTTAACAAAATGGACCGCATGGGTGCTAACTTCCTGAAAGTTGTTGACCAGATGAAAGTGCGTTTGGGTGCAAACCCAGTTCCACTTCAGCTGGCTATCGGCGCAGAAGAAGGTTTCACCGGTGTTGTTGACCTGGTGAAAATGAAAGCGATCAACTGGAACGATGCCGATCAGGGCGTTACCTTCGTTTACGAAGATATTCCAGCTGATATGCAGGAACTGGCTGAAGAGTGGCGTGCGAAGCTGGTTGAAGCCGCTGCTGAAGGTTCTGATGAGCTGATGGAGAAATTCTTCGGCGGTGAAGAGCTGACCGAAGAAGAGATTAAAACTTCTCTGCGTAAGCGCGTTTTGAAAAACGAAATCATCCTGGTGACCTGTGGTTCTGCATTTAAGAACAAAGGTGTTCAGGCGATGCTGGATGCGGTAGTTGAATACCTGCCAGCACCGACTGACGTTACCGCGATTAACGGTATGCTGGACGACGGTAAAGACACGCCGGCTGAGCGTCATTCCGATGACAAAGAGCCGTTTGCTGCACTGGCGTTCAAAATCGCTACCGACCCGTTTGTTGGTAACCTGACCTTCTTCCGCGTTTACTCTGGTGTTGTTAACACCGGTGACACCGTGTTCAACCCGGTTAAGTCAAACCGTGAGCGTCTGGGCCGTATCGTTCAGATGCACGCGAACAAACGCGAAGAGATCAAGGAAGTTCGTGCGGGCGATATCGCCGCTGCGATCGGTCTGAAAGACGTAACCACTGGTGACACCCTGTGTGACCCAGACAACGTCATCATTCTTGAGCGTATGGAATTCCCTGAGCCGGTAATCTCTATCGCCGTTGAGCCGAAAACCAAAGCTGACCAGGAAAAAATGGGTCTGGCTCTGGGTCGTCTGGCGAAAGAAGATCCATCATTCCGCGTATGGACTGATGAAGAAACCAACCAGACCATCATCGCAGGTATGGGTGAGCTGCACCTCGACATCATCGTTGACCGCATGAAGCGTGAATTCAACGTTGAAGCGAACGTCGGTAAACCTCAGGTTGCTTACCGTGAAGCGATTCGCGCGAAAGTTACCGATATCGAAGGTAAACACGCCAAGCAGTCTGGTGGTCGTGGTCAGTATGGTCATGTTGTTATCGACATGTACCCACTGGAGCCGGGCGTTAATCCGAAAGGTTACGAATTTGTCAACGATATCAAGGGCGGTGTGATTCCAACTGAATACATCCCTGCGGTTGATAAAGGTCTCCAGGAGCAGCTGAAATCAGGTCCACTGGCTGGTTATCCGGTAGTTGATCTGGGTGTTCGTCTGCACTTCGGTTCATACCATGATGTCGACTCCTCTGAGCTGGCGTTTAAACTGGCTGCTTCTTTAGCCTTTAAAGATGGCTTTAAGAAAGCACAACCTGTTCTGCTTGAGCCAATCATGAAGGTTGAAGTAGAGACTCCGGAAGAGAACACCGGTGACGTTATCGGTGACCTTAGCCGTCGTCGTGGTATGCTCAAAGGACAGGAATCTAACGCTACTGGCGTTCAGATCCATGCTGAAGTTCCGCTGTCTGAAATGTTCGGATATGCAACCCAGCTGCGTTCTCTGACCAAAGGCCGTGCTTCTTACTCCATGGAGTTCCTGAAGTACGATGATGCGCCGAACAACGTCGCTCAGGCCGTTATTGAAGCTCGTAGCAAATAAGCTACGGTTTAAAAATTGTGAACTGATGCCTTCATGACTCATGAAGGCACAACGTAAGGAATTATCGCCATGGCGAAAGAGCAATTTCAGCGTAACAAACTGCACGTAAACGTGGGCACCATCGGTCACGTCGACCACGGTAAAACCACCCTGACTGCAGCAATTACTACCGTACTGGCTAAAACCTACGGCGGTAAGGCAAGCAAATTCGATGAGATCGATAAAGCGCCAGAAGAGAAAGCACGTGGTATCACCATCAACACTTCTCACGTTGAATACGAAACCCCGTCTCGCCACTATGCGCACGTTGACTGCCCAGGCCACGCCGACTATGTGAAAAACATGATCACCGGTGCTGCGCAGATGGACGGCGCGATCCTGGTTGTTGCTGCGACTGATGGCCCAATGCCACAGACCCGTGAGCACATCCTGCTGGGTCGTCAGGTTGGCGTTCCTTACATCATCGTGTTCCTGAACAAGTGCGACATGGTTGACGATGAAGAGCTGCTGGAACTGGTAGAGATGGAAGTACGTGACCTGCTGTCAGCTTATGACTTCCCAGGCGACGACACTCCAATCGTACGTGGTTCTGCTCTGAAAGCGCTGGAAGGCGACGCTGAGTGGGAAGCTAAGATCATTGAGCTGGCTGAGCACCTGGATACTTACATCCCAGAGCCAGTTCGTGCAATCGACAAGCCGTTCCTGCTGCCAATCGAAGACGTATTCTCAATCTCTGGCCGTGGTACCGTTGTTACCGGTCGTGTTGAGCGCGGTATCGTTAAAGTGGGCGACGAAGTTGAAGTTGTTGGCCTTAAAGACACTGTGAAATCAACCTGTACTGGCGTTGAAATGTTCCGCAAACTGCTGGACCAGGGTCAGGCAGGCGAGAACTGTGGTGTTCTGCTGCGTGGTATCAAGCGTGAAGACATCGAGCGTGGCCAGGTTCTGGCTAAGCCGGGTTCAATCAAGCCACATACCCAGTTCACTTCAGAAGTTTACGTTCTGTCTAAGGATGAAGGCGGCCGTCATACTCCGTTCTTCAAAGGCTACCGTCCTCAGTTCTACTTCCGTACTACTGACGTGACCGGTGACGTTCAACTGCCAGAAGGCGTTGAGATGGTAATGCCAGGCGACAACGTAAAAATGACCGTTACTTTGATCAAGCCAATCGCTATGGATCAGGGTCTGCGTTTTGCAATCCGTGAAGGCGGCCGTACTGTTGGTGCGGGTGTTGTTGCTGAAATTATCGCTTAATTGCGTTAATGTTGATGGCTGTTTCGGCAGTCATCGCAGCATGAAAAAGAGCACTTCGGTGCTCTTTTTTTATGTCTGAATTTTGCCGTTTCGATTAATCCCACATAAAAGCTGCGTTTGAAATAAAAACCATTCTCATTTACAATTTGATCATAAATTGTACGGGAGTCCGCAGTAAATGTACGTCTGCTTGTGTAACGCCGTGAGTGATAAAACTCTGCGCGAAGTGGTTCGCCGCTATCAACCCAAATCGATTCAACAATTGCGCCAGTTGGTTCCCATTGGAAAGCAATGTGGCAAGTGCGTGCGGTTTGCGCGTGAAATTATGGAAGATGAACTGCAAAACGTGCCGCTCTATAAAGAGATAGCTTAATAAAGTAATTCTGCACTTCCTAATACCCACAATAACTGTCGCGTTTTTTTGACTTCCTTTCATCCGCATCTACGCTCTATTTAGTTGGAAGCGGAGGAAGCAAAAATGAAGGGCGACAGTAAAATCATATTTCATCTCAACAAATTGCTGGGGAATGAACTGGTTGCGATTAATCAGTACTTCCTTCATGCGCGTATGTTCAAAAATTGGGGTCTGACCCGGCTCAATGACGTTGAGTATCATGAGTCAATCGATGAAATGAAACATGCGGACAAATATATCGAACGCATTCTTTTTCTTGAAGGAATTCCTAACCTGCAAGATCTAGGTCGATTACGCATCGGTGAAGACGTGCCGGAAATGCTGCAATCTGACCTGGCATTAGAACTGGAAGGCGCAAAGGATTTGCGTGAGGCGATAGCTTATGCCGACAAGGTTCATGACTACGTCAGCAGAGACATGATGATTGAGATTCTTACGGAAGAGGAAGGGCACATAGACTGGCTGGAAACGGAACTCGATCTGGTGAACAAACTCGGCCTGCAAAATTATCTTCAGTCTCAATTAAAAGATCAGAACGAACATTAGCCATATGCCCATCGTCACGCAAGCCCGCTCAGTCAAAACGATTGCTGCGGGTTTTTTTCGGTCTGTAACCAGATTGATGTGGTTAAAAACACAACACGGGTTGCTTCCTGAACTGATTTACGTATAATGCGCGGGCCTGCCGATATTGGTGTGGCGCGATTCGAGCAGAATCGCAGGGGATAGCTGTTTATGTATCGCCTAACAATACTCCCAATTGGGGAGTTATATGCTGAACGATTACACTCCTCCATCAATCGTAATGGATGCGGGTAGTAATTCTTTTCGTTTATAAAATGTTTGGAGCCTTGGTCTCATGTCGAACCAAAGAATCCGTATCCGTCTTAAAGCGTTTGATCATCGCCTGATCGATCAATCAACCGCGGAAATCGTTGAGACTGCCAAGCGCACTGGTGCGCAGGTACGTGGTCCGATCCCGCTGCCAACCCGCAAAGAGCGTTTTACCGTTCTGATCTCTCCGCACGTTAACAAAGACGCGCGTGATCAGTACGAAATCCGCACTCACAAGCGTCTGGTAGACATCGTTGAGCCAACTGAAAAAACCGTTGATGCTCTGATGCGTCTGGACCTGGCTGCCGGTGTTGACGTGCAGATCAGCCTGGGTTAATCAGGTCATCGAGCGATTGAGAGGTTGATACAATGATTGGTTTAGTCGGTAAAAAAGTGGGTATGACCCGCATCTTCACTGAAGATGGCGTTTCAATCCCAGTAACCGTTATCGAAGTTGAAGCAAACCGCGTTACTCAGGTCAAAGGCCTGGACAACGATGGTTACCAAGCTATTCAGGTTACCACCGGTGCTAAAAAAGCAAGCCGTGTGAGCAAGCCTGAAGCAGGTCATTTTGCTAAAGCTGGCGTTGACGCTGGCCGTGGTCTGTGGGAATTCCGCACCGAAGGTGAAGATTTCTCTGTTGGCCAGAGCATCAGTGTTGAAATTTTCGCTGACGTTAAAAAAGTAGACGTTACCGGTACCTCTAAAGGTAAAGGTTTCGCAGGTACCGTTAAGCGCTGGAACTTCCGTACCCAGGACGCTACGCACGGTAACTCCTTGTCACACCGCGTTCCGGGTTCTATCGGTCAGAACCAGACTCCGGGCAAAGTGTTCAAAGGCAAGAAAATGGCTGGTCAGCTGGGTAATGAGCGCGTAACCGTTCAGAGCCTGGAAGTAGTACGTGTTGACGCTGAGCGCAACCTGCTGCTGGTCAAAGGTGGCGTCCCGGGTGCAACTGGGTGCGATCTGATTGTTAAACCAGCTGTGAAGGCGTAGGGGGATAGCAATGGAATTAGTACTGAAAGACGCGCAGAGCGCGCTGACTGTTTCCGAAACTACCTTCGGTCGTGATTTCAACGAAGCGCTGGTTCACCAGGTTGTTGTTGCTTATGCTGCTGGTGCTCGTCAGGGTACTCGTGCGCAGAAGACTCGTGCTGAAGTTACTGGTTCAGGCAAAAAGCCTTGGCGCCAGAAAGGTACCGGCCGTGCGCGTTCAGGTTCTGTAAAGAGCCCGATCTGGCGTTCAGGTGGCGTAACCTTCGCTGCACGTCCACAGGACCACAGTCAAAAAGTTAACAAAAAGATGTACCGCGGCGCGCTGAAAAGCATTCTGTCCGAGCTGGTACGTCAGGACCGTCTGATCGTTGTCGAGACGTTCTCTGTAGAAGCGCCTAAAACTAAGCTGCTGGTACAGAAACTGAAAGACATGGCGCTGCAAGATGTGCTGATCATCACCGGTGAACTGGATGAGAATCTGTTCCTGGCTGCGCGTAACCTGTACAAGGTTGACGTGCGTGATGCAGCGGGCATCGACCCAGTTAGCCTGATCGCCTTCGACAAAGTCGTTATGACTGCGGAAGCAGTTAAGCAAGTTGAGGAGATGCTGGCATGATCCGTGAAGAACGTCTGCTGAAAGTAGTGCGTGCACCGCACGTATCAGAAAAAGCATCTACTGCGATGGAAAAAACCAATACCATCGTTCTCAAAGTTGCTAAAGACGCGACCAAAGCAGAGATCGTTGCTGCTGTTGAGAAGCTGTTCGAAGTGGAAGTTAAAGACGTAAACACCCTGGTAGTTAAAGGGAAAGTTAAGCGTCACGGACAGCGTATCGGTCGTCGTAGCGACTGGAAAAAAGCTTACGTCACCCTGAAGGAAGGCCAGAATCTGGACTTCGTCGGCGGCGCTGAGTAAGTCGGAGGAGAAAGACAATGGCAGTTGTTAAATGTAAACCGACATCTCCGGGTCGTCGCCACGTAGTTAAAGTGGTGAACCCAGAGCTGCACAAGGGCAAACCATTTGCTCCGCTGGTAGAAAAAAACAGCAAATCCGGTGGTCGTAACAACAATGGTCGTATCACTACCCGTCATATCGGTGGTGGTCACAAGCAGGCTTACCGTATTGTTGACTTCAAACGCAACAAAGATGGTATCCCAGCAGTTGTTGAGCGTCTTGAGTACGATCCGAACCGTTCTGCGAACATCGCACTGGTTCTGTACAAAGATGGCGAGCGCCGTTACATCCTGGCCCCTAAAGGCCTGAAAGCCGGCGATCAGATTCAATCTGGCGTTGATGCTGCGATTAAAGCAGGTAACACCCTGCCGATGCGTAACATCCCGGTGGGTTCTACCGTTCATAACGTAGAAATGAAACCAGGCAAAGGCGGTCAGATTGCTCGCTCAGCTGGTACTTACGTGCAGATCGTTGCGCGTGAAGGTTCCTACGTTACCCTGCGTCTGCGTTCAGGCGAAATGCGCAAAGTTGAATCCGAATGTCGTGCAACTCTTGGCGAAGTCGGCAACTCTGAGCACATGCTGCGCGTACTGGGTAAAGCTGGTGCAACCCGTTGGCGTGGTGTTCGTCCTACCGTTCGCGGTACTGCGATGAACCCAGTCGATCACCCGCACGGTGGTGGTGAAGGTCGTAACTTTGGTAAGCACCCGGTAACTCCGTGGGGCGTTCAGACCAAAGGTAAGAAGACCCGTAGCAACAAGCGTACTGATAAATTTATCGTACGTCGCCGTAGCAAATAATTTTAGAGGATAAGCCATGCCACGTTCTCTCAAGAAAGGTCCTTTTATTGACCTGCACTTGCTGAAGAAGGTAGAGAAAGCGGTGGAAAGCGGTGACAAGAAGCCCCTGCGCACTTGGTCCCGTCGTTCAACGATCTTCCCTAACATGATCGGTTTGACCATCGCTGTCCATAATGGTCGTCAGCACGTTCCTGTCTTTGTTTCCGACGAAATGGTCGGCCACAAACTGGGTGAATTTGCACCGACACGTACTTATCGCGGCCATGCTGCAGATAAGAAAGCCAAGAAGAAATAAGTAGGAGGAAGAGATGGAAACTATTGCTCAACATCGCCATGCTCGTTCTTCTGCTCAGAAGGTTCGCCTGGTGGCAGACCTGATTCGCGGTAAGAAAGTGTCGCAGGCTCTGGATATTCTGACCTACACCAACAAGAAAGCTGCTGTGTTGGTTAAGAAAGTCCTGGAATCTGCCATTGCGAACGCCGAACACAACGATGGCGCTGATATCGACGATCTGAAAGTAGCGAAAATCTTCGTAGACGAAGGCCCAAGCATGAAGCGCATTATGCCGCGTGCGAAAGGTCGTGCAGATCGCATCCTGAAGCGCACCAGCCACATTACTGTGGTTGTGTCCGATCGCTGAGACTCTGGAGACTAGCAATGGGTCAGAAAGTACATCCTAATGGTATTCGCCTGGGTATTGTAAAACCATGGAACTCTACCTGGTTTGCGAACACCAAAGAATTCGCTGACAACCTGGACAGCGATTTTAAAGTCCGTCAGTTCCTGACCAAGGAACTGTCTAAAGCGTCTGTATCTCGTATCGTTATCGAGCGTCCGGCTAAGAGCATCCGTGTGACTATTCACACTGCTCGCCCGGGTATCGTTATCGGTAAAAAAGGTGAAGACGTAGAAAAACTGCGTACGGTCGTCGCGAAAATCGCTGGCGTTCCTGCACAGATCAACATCGCCGAAGTCCGTAAGCCGGAACTGGACGCTAAATTGGTTGCTGATAGCATCACTTCACAGCTGGAGCGTCGTGTGATGTTCCGTCGTGCTATGAAGCGTGCTGTACAGAACGCAATGCGTCTGGGCGCGAAGGGTATTAAAGTCGAAGTCAGCGGCCGTTTGGGCGGTGCCGAGATCGCACGTACCGAATGGTACCGTGAAGGTCGCGTACCGTTGCACACACTGCGTGCAGACATTGACTACAACACCTCTGAAGCGCACACCACTTATGGTGTAATCGGCGTTAAGGTATGGATCTTCAAAGGCGAGATCCTGGGTGGTATGGCTGCTGTTGAACAACCGGAACCGGCTGCTCAACCTAAAAAGCAGCAGCGTAAAGGCCGTAAGTAAGGAGAGTCGCTGATGTTACAACCAAAGCGTACGAAATTCCGTAAAGTGCACAAAGGCCGCAACCGTGGTCTGGCGCAAGGTACGGATGTCAGCTTCGGTACTTTCGGTCTGAAAGCTGTTGGCCGTGGTCGTCTGACTGCACGTCAGATCGAAGCAGCACGTCGTGCTATGACCCGTGCAGTTAAGCGTCAAGGTAAAATTTGGATCCGTGTATTCCCGGACAAACCAATTACCGAGAAGCCGCTGGAAGTGCGTATGGGTAAAGGTAAGGGTAACGTGGAGTATTGGGTTGCCCTCATTCAACCGGGTAAAGTCCTGTATGAAATGGACGGAGTTTCGGAAGAATTGGCCCGTGAAGCCTTCAAGCTGGCAGCAGCAAAACTGCCTATCAAAACCACCTTTGTTACTAAGACGGTGATGTAATGAAAGCAAATGAGCTGCGTGAAAAAAGCGTTGAAGAGCTGAATACTGAGCTACTTAACCTGCTGCGTGAGCAGTTTAACCTGCGCATGCAAGCAGCATCCGGCCAACTTCAGCAAACCCATCTGCTGAAAGAAGTTCGCCGTAATGTTGCACGTGTTAAGACTTTACTGACTGAGAAGGCGGCGTAATGACCGATAAAATCCGTACTCTGCAGGGTCGTGTTATTAGTGACAAAATGCAGAAATCTGCAGTTGTTGCTATCGAACGTGTCGTGAAACACCCGATCTACGGTAAATTCATCAAGCGTACGACTAAGCTGCACATCCATGACGAGAACAACGAATGCGGTATTGGTGACGTGGTTGAAATCCGCGAAACCCGTCCGCTGTCCAAGACTAAGTCTTGGACGCTGGTTCGCGTTGTAGAGAAAGCGGTTCTGTAATAGAATCCGTTTCCTCTAAAAAATAAAACGAACGGCTCGTCTGAGCCGTTCGTTTTTTCTACCCATGTGCGAGAACCGGTGTTATAATGCCGCGCCCTCAATTATGGGGCTTTTTAACGACCTGAGGTTTGGGTCCCGAAGTAGTAGTTGACATTAGCGGAGCACTAAAATGATCCAAGAACAGACTATGCTGAACGTCGCCGACAACTCCGGTGCACGTCGCGTAATGTGTATCAAGGTTCTGGGTGGCTCGCACCGTCGCTACGCAGGCGTCGGCGATATCATCAAAGTGACCATCAAGGAAGCAATTCCTCGTGGCAAGGTGAAAAAAGGTGATGTCCTGAAAGCGGTAGTGGTGCGCACCAGGAAGGGTGTTCGTCGCCCGGACGGTTCTGTCATTCGCTTCGATGGTAATGCATGCGTTATTTTAAACAATAACAGCGAGCAACCTATCGGTACGCGTATTTTTGGGCCGGTAACTCGTGAACTTCGTACTGAAAAGTTCATGAAAATTATCTCTCTGGCACCAGAAGTACTCTAAGGAGCGAGCAATGGCAGCGAAAATCCGTCGTAACGACGAAGTTATCGTGCTTACCGGCAAAGACAAAGGTAAACGCGGTAAAGTAAAGAACGTCCTGACTTCTGGTAAAGTCATCGTTGAAGGTATCAACCTGGTTAAGAAACATCAGAAGCCGGTTCCGGCCCTGAACCAGCCAGGTGGCATCGTTGAAAAAGAAGCGGCTATTCAAGCTTCCAACGTTGCACTCTTCAATGCGGCAACCGGCAAGGCTGACCGTGTAGGCTTTAGATTCGAAGACGGCAAAAAAGTCCGTTTCTTCAAGTCTAATAGCGAAACTATCAAGTAATTTGGAGTAGTACGATGGCGAAACTGCATGATTACTACAAAGACGAAGTAGTCCAGAAACTCATGACAGAGTTCGGCTACAATTCTGTCATGCAAGTCCCTCGGGTCGAGAAGATCACCCTGAACATGGGTGTTGGTGAAGCGATCGCTGACAAGAAACTGCTGGATAACGCAGCAGCTGACCTGGCAGCAATCTCCGGTCAAAAACCGCTGATCACCAAAGCACGCAAATCAGTTGCAGGCTTCAAAATCCGTCAGGGCTATCCGATCGGCTGTAAAGTAACTCTGCGCGGTGAGCGTATGTGGGAGTTCTTTGAGCGTCTGATCACTATTGCTGTACCACGTATTCGTGACTTCCGCGGTTTATCTGCTAAGTCGTTCGACGGTCGTGGTAACTACAGCATGGGCGTTCGTGAGCAGATCATCTTCCCAGAAATCGATTATGACAAAGTCGATCGCGTTCGTGGTTTGGATATTACCATTACCACTACTGCGAAATCTGATGATGAAGGCCGTGCTCTGCTGGCTGCCTTTGAATTCCCATTCCGCAAGTAAGGTAGGGTTACTTAATGGCTAAGCAATCGATGAAAGCACGCGAAGTTAAGCGTGTGAAATTAGCAGACAAGTTCTTCGCTAAGCGCGTTGAACTGAAAGCGATCATTTCTGATGTGAACGCATCCGACGAAGATCGTTGGGATGCCGTTCTCAAGCTGCAGAGTCTGCCGCGTGATTCCAGCCCTTCCCGTCAGCGTAACCGCTGCCGTCAGACAGGTCGTCCGCACGGTTTCTTGCGGAAGTTTGGGTTGAGCCGTATCAAGGTCCGTGAAGCCGCAATGCGCGGTGAAATCCCGGGTCTTAAAAAGGCTAGCTGGTAATTGTCACCATTTGAATCACGGGAGTAACACAGATGAGCATGCAAGATCCGATCGCGGATATGCTGACCCGTATCCGTAACGGTCAGGCCGCGAACAAAGTTGCGGTCTCTATGCCTTCCTCCAAGCTGAAAGTGGCAATTGCCAACGTGCTGAAGGAAGAAGGCTATATTGAAGATTTTAAAATCGAAGGCGATATCAAGTCTGAACTGGAAGTTACTTTAAAGTATTTCCAGGGCAAGGCTGTGGTAGAGAGCATTCAGCGTGTTAGTCGTCCAGGTCTGCGCATCTATAAGAAAAAAGATGAGCTGCCAAAAGTAATGGCTGGTCTGGGCATCGCTGTAATCTCTACCTCTAAAGGTGTCATGACTGATCGTGCAGCGCGCCAAGCTGGTCTTGGTGGCGAAATTATCTGCTACGTAGCGTAATCGGAGGAATAAAATGTCTCGTGTTGCAAAAGCACCTGTCGTTGTTCCTGCGGGCGTAGAGGTAAAACTCAGCGGTCAGGAAGTTTCGATCAAAGGCAAAAACGGCGAGCTGACTCGTACTATCAACAGTGCTGTAGAAGTTAAGCATGCAGACAACGCCCTGACTTTCGCTCCACGCGAAGGTTATGCGGATGGTTGGGCACAAGCAGGTACTGCTCGTGCGCTGCTGAACGGCATGGTTATCGGTGTTACCGAAGGCTTCACCAAGAAGCTGCAACTGGTTGGTGTTGGTTATCGTGCAGCTGTTAAAGGCAACTCTGTGAGCTTGGCCCTTGGCTTCTCTCACCCTGTTGACCATGCACTGCCGGCCGGCATCACTGCTGAATGTCCAACTCAGACTGAGATCGTGCTGAAAGGCGCTGATAAACAGCTGATTGGTCAGGTTGCAGCTGATCTGCGCGCCTACCGTCGTCCTGAGCCTTATAAAGGCAAGGGTGTTCGTTACGCCGACGAAGTCGTGCGTACCAAAGAGGCTAAGAAGAAGTAAGGTAACACTATGGATAAGAAATCTGCTCGTATCCGTCGTGCGACCCGTGCACGTCGCAAGCTCAAAGAGCTGGGTGCTACTCGCCTGGTGGTACATCGTACCCCGCGTCATATCTACGCACAGGTGATCGCCCCGAACGGTTCCGAAGTTCTGGTTGCTGCTTCTACTGTAGAAAAAGCTATTGCCGAACAACTGAAGTATACCGGTAACAAAGACGCCGCTGCAGCTGTAGGTAAAGCTCTGGCTGAGCGCGCTGTTGAGAAAGGCATTACTAATGTCTCTTTCGACCGTTCCGGGTTCCAATATCATGGTCGTGTCCAGGCACTGGCAGATGCTGCCCGTGAAGCTGGCCTTCAGTTCTAAGGTAGAGGTCTAAGATGTCAAACATCGAGAAACAAGCTGGCGAACTGCAGGAAAAACTGATCGCGGTAAACCGTGTATCTAAAACTGTAAAAGGTGGTCGTATTTTCTCCTTCACCGCACTGACTGTAGTGGGTGATGGTAACGGCCGCGTTGGTTTTGGTTACGGTAAAGCGCGTGAAGTTCCAGCAGCGATCCAGAAAGCGATGGAGAAAGCCCGTCGCAATATGATTAACGTCGCGCTGACTCACGGCACCCTGCAGCACCCTGTTAAAGGTGCTCACACAGGTTCTCGTGTGTTCATGCAGCCAGCTTCTGAAGGTACCGGTATCATCGCCGGCGGTGCAATGCGCGCCGTTTTAGAAGTTGCTGGAGTACATAACGTTCTGGCTAAAGCGTATGGTTCTACCAACCCGATTAACGTGGTTCGTGCAACTATTGATGGCCTGGGCAATATGAATTCTCCGGAAATGGTCGCTGCCAAGCGTGGTAAATCCGTTGAAGAAATTCTGGGGTAATCACGATGGCTAAGACAATTAAAATTACACAAACCCGCAGTTCAATCGGCCGCCTGCCTAAGCACAAAGCGACTCTGGTTGGCTTGGGTCTGCGTCGCATCAATCACACCGTTGAGCGTGAAGATACGCCTGCTGTACGCGGTATGATTAACGCGATTTCCTACATGCTGAAAGTGGAGGAGTAAGAGATGCGTTTAAACACTCTGTCTCCGGCCGAAGGGTCTAAACACGCTTCTAAGCGTCTGGGTCGTGGTATCGGTTCTGGCCTCGGTAAAACCGGTGGTCGTGGTCACAAAGGTCAGAACTCTCGTTCTGGCGGTGGCGTACGTCGCGGTTTCGAGGGTGGTCAGATGCCTCTGTACCGTCGTCTGCCGAAATTCGGTTTCACCTCTCGCAAAGCAATGATCACGACAGAAGTTCGTCTGTCTGATCTGGCGAAAGTTGAAGGCGGTATTGTTGACCTGAATACGCTGAAAGCGGCCAATATTATCGGTGTTCAGATTGAATTCGCGAAAGTGATTCTTTCTGGTGAAGTTTCTGCACCGGTAACGGTTCGCGGTCTGCGTGTCACCAAAGGTGCTCGTGCTGCAATCGAAGCTGCTGGCGGTAAAATCGAGGAATAAGTAGCAGATGGCAAAGCAACCGGGATTAGATTTTCAAAGTGCCAAAGGTGGCTTTGGTGAACTGAAGCGCAGACTGTTGTTTGTAATCGGTGCACTCATTGTCTTCCGAATTGGCTCTTTTATTCCAATCCCCGGTATCGATGCCACTGTACTTGCCAAACTGCTTGAGCAACAGCGTGGCACCATCATTGAAATGTTCAACATGTTCTCTGGTGGTGCTCTCAGTCGTGCCTCAATCTTCGCTCTGGGTATTATGCCGTATATTTCGGCCTCCATTATTATCCAGCTGCTGACGGTGGTTCATCCAGCGTTAGCTGAGATTAAGAAAGAGGGTGAAGCTGGTCGTCGTAAGATTAGCCAGTACACTCGCTACGGTACACTGGTTCTGGCTGTATTCCAGTCGATCGGTATTGCTACCGGTTTACCGAATATGCCTGGAATGCAGGGGCTGGTAATGAATCCAGGCTTTGCATTCTACTTTACCGCTGTTGTAAGTCTGGTTACTGGGACAATGTTCCTGATGTGGCTGGGCGAACAGATTACTGAACGAGGTATCGGTAACGGTATCTCGATCATTATCTTCGCAGGTATTGTTGCGGGACTCCCGCCGGCCATTGGCCATACCATCGAGCAAGCGCGGCAAGGTGACCTGCACTTCCTTCTGTTGCTGTTGGTTGCAGTTCTAGTATTTGCAGTGACGTTCTTTGTTATTTTCGTCGAGCGTGGCCAGCGCCGCATTGTGGTCAACTACGCTAAACGTCAGCAAGGCCGTCGTGTATATGCTGCACAGAGCACACATTTACCGTTGAAAGTGAATATGGCGGGCGTAATCCCAGCTATTTTTGCTTCCAGCATTATTCTGTTCCCGGCGACCATAGCATCATGGTTCGGGGGCGGTACCGGTTGGAACTGGCTGACAACAATTTCGCTGTATTTGCAACCAGGACAGCCGCTTTATGTGCTACTCTATGCGACTGCAATCATCTTCTTCTGTTTCTTCTACACGGCGTTGGTCTTCAACCCACGTGAAACAGCAGATAACCTGAAGAAGTCTGGTGCATTCGTACCGGGAATTCGTCCGGGAGAGCAAACGGCGAAGTACATCGATAAAGTAATGACACGTCTGACCTTAATCGGCGCACTGTATATTACTTTTATCTGCCTGATCCCGGAGTTCATGCGTGATGCTATGAAAGTTCCATTCTACTTTGGCGGCACATCGCTGCTCATCGTAGTGGTCGTCATCATGGACTTTATGGCTCAAGTGCAAACTCTGATGATGTCGAGTCAGTACGAGTCTGCATTGAAGAAAGCTAACCTGAAGGGCTACGGCCGTTAATTCGGGTGCTTGAGAAGTTACGGAGAGTAAAAATGAAAGTTCGTGCTTCCGTCAAGAAATTATGTCGTAACTGCAAAATCATTCGCCGCGACGGTGTCGTACGTGTGATCTGCAGCGCCGAGCCAAAGCATAAACAGCGCCAAGGCTGATATTGTCACATATTTTTCTTGCAAAGTCGGGTTGAGCTGGCTAGATTAGCCAGCCAATCTTTTGTATGTCGATGCGTTACCATTTGAGTATCCTGAAAACGGGCTTTTCAGCATGGGACGCATTTGTTTAATTATAGGAGTGCATAGTGGCCCGTATAGCAGGCATTAACATTCCTGATCAAAAACATACCGTTATCGCATTAACTTCGATTTTCGGTATCGGTAAAACTCGTTCTAAAGCCATCTGCGCTTCAACGGGTATTGCTGAAAATGTTAAGATCAGAGAGCTGTCTGAAGAACAAATTGAACAGCTGCGTGAAGCAGTTGGTAAATTCGTTGTTGAAGGTGATCTGCGCCGTGAAATCACCCTGAGCATCAAGCGTCTGATGGACCTTGGTTGCTATCGTGGTTTACGCCATCGTCGTGGTCTGCCAGTTCGCGGTCAGCGTACTAAGACCAATGCACGTACCCGTAAGGGTCCGCGTAAACCGATCAAGAAATAATCGGGGTGAGTAAATAATGGCAAAGGCACCAGTTCGTGCACGCAAGCGTGTAAGAAAACAAGTCTCAGATGGCGTGGCTCATGTCCATGCATCTTTTAACAACACCATCGTTACAATTACTGATCGTCAGGGTAACGCACTGGGTTGGGCAACCGCCGGTGGTTCCGGTTTCCGCGGTTCACGTAAATCTACTCCGTTTGCTGCTCAGGTAGCTGCAGAGCGCTGTGCAGAAGCAGTGAAAGATTACGGTATTAAGAATCTGGAAGTTATGGTTAAGGGTCCGGGTCCAGGACGCGAATCAACAATTCGTGCTCTGAACGCTGCTGGTTTCCGCATCACTAATATTACTGATGTGACTCCAATCCCTCACAACGGTTGTCGTCCGCCGAAAAAACGTCGCGTTTAATCGCCCGTTTTTAGGTTAGTTGGAGAAAGAAAATGGCAAGATATTTGGGTCCTAAGCTCAAGCTGAGCCGTCGTGAGGGTACCGACTTATTCCTTAAGTCTGGCGTTCGCGCGATCGATACCAAGTGCAAAATTGAACAACCACCTGGTCAGCATGGTGCGCGTAAACCGCGTCTGTCTGACTACGGCGGCCAGTTGCGTGAAAAGCAGAAAGTTCGTCGTATGTACGGCGTGCTGGAGCGTCAGTTCCGCAACTACTATAAAGAAGCAGCACGTCTGAAAGGCAACACAGGTGAAAACCTGCTGGCCCTGCTGGAAGGCCGTCTGGATAACGTTGTTTACCGTATGGGCTTTGGCGCCACTCGTGCAGAAGCACGTCAGCTGGTTAGCCATAAATCTATCCTGGTGAACGGTCGCGTTGTTAACATCGCTTCTTATCAGGTATCTCCGAATGATGTCGTAAGCATCCGTGAGAAAGCCAAACAGCAATCTCGCGTGAAGGCCGCTCTGGAGCTGGCTGAGCAGCGTGAAAAGCCAACCTGGCTGGAAGTTGATGCTACTAAGATGGAAGGTGTGTTCAAGCGTATTCCTGAACGTACTGATCTGTCTGCGGACATTAACGAACACCTGATCGTCGAGCTTTACTCTAAGTAAAGCTTAGTACCAAAGAGAGGACACAATGCAGGGTTCTGTGACAGAGTTTCTAAAACCGCGCCTGGTAGATATCGAGCAAGTGAGTTCGACGCACGCCAAGGTGACCCTTGAGCCGTTAGAGCGTGGCTTTGGCCATACTCTTGGCAACGCACTGCGCCGTATTCTGCTTTCTTCCATGCCGGGTTGCGCGGTGACCGAGGTTGAGATTGATGGTGTGCTTCATGAGTACTCCACCAAAGAGGGCGTACAGGAAGATATCCTGGAAATCCTGCTTAACCTGAAAGGGTTGGCGGTAAGAGTTCAAGGTAAAGATGAAGTCATCCTTACTTTGAATAAATCTGGCATTGGCCCTGTGACTGCAGCCGACATCACCCACGACGGTGATGTTGAAATCGTCAAGCCGCAGCATGTGATCTGCCACCTGACCGATGAAAACGCATCTATTAGCATGCGTATCAAAGTTCAGCGTGGTCGTGGTTATGTGCCGGCTTCTGCCCGAATTCATTCGGAAGAAGATGAGCGCCCAATCGGCCGTCTGTTGGTTGACGCTTGCTACAGCCCTGTAGACCGTATTGCCTACAATGTTGAAGCAGCGCGTGTAGAACAGCGTACCGACCTGGACAAGCTGGTCATCGAAATGGAAACCAACGGCACAATCGATCCTGAAGAGGCGATTCGTCGTGCGGCAACCATCCTGGCAGAACAACTGGAAGCTTTCGTTGACTTACGTGATGTACGTCAGCCGGAAGTAAAAGAAGAGAAACCAGAATTCGATCCGATCCTGCTGCGCCCTGTTGACGATCTGGAATTGACTGTCCGCTCTGCTAACTGCCTCAAGGCAGAAGCTATCCACTACATCGGTGATCTGGTACAGCGTACCGAGGTTGAGCTGCTTAAAACGCCTAACCTGGGTAAAAAATCTCTTACCGAGATTAAAGATGTGCTTGCTTCACGTGGTTTGTCTCTGGGCATGCGCCTGGAAAACTGGCCACCAGCAAGCATTGCTGATGAATAACCCGATCACAGGTTAAGGTTTCACTGAGAAGGATAAGGTCATGCGCCATCGTAAGAGTGGTCGTCAACTGAACCGCAACAGCAGCCATCGTCAGGCTATGTTCCGCAACATGGCTGGTTCTCTGGTTCGTCATGAGATCATTAAGACGACTCTGCCGAAAGCCAAAGAGCTGCGCCGCGTAGTTGAGCCGCTGATTACTCTTGCCAAGACCGACAGCGTAGCTAATCGTCGTCTGGCATTCGCCCGCACTCGTGATAACGAGATCGTGGCAAAACTGTTTAACGAGCTGGGCCCGCGTTTCGCGAGCCGTGCCGGTGGTTACACTCGCATTTTGAAGTGTGGCTTCCGTGCTGGTGACAACGCTCCGATGGCTTACATCGAGCTGGTTGATCGTCCAGAAGCTCAAGCAGAAGCTACTGCAGAGTAATTTGCAGTATCGTAAAAAACCCGCTTCGGCGGGTTTTTTATTGTCCGTAATTCCTTTCCATTTACTCCCCTTTCGCTATGCTGATGGCTGATACACCTATCAGGAACTCCCTTATGTGGCTAATTGATCAACTTGTAGAGCAACACATACGTGAAGCTCAGGAAAAGGGCGAGCTGAGTAATTTGCCCGGCGAAGGTGCACCTTTACAGCTAGATGATGACAGCGGAGTGCCAGTTGAACTGCGCACGGCATATCGGCTGTTGAAAAATTCTGGTTACTTACCTCCGGAACTTGAAATGCGTCGAGAAGCATTGGCGGTAAACGATCTGCTACGCGAACTGGATCCTGACGATGGCAAGGCGCGAGAACTATCGAAACGCTTAGCTCTGCTAGAAATAAAACTCCAGCAAGCCGGAATCAGTACCGAATTTTTGCGCGGCGAGTATAGCGATAACATCCATCATCATTTGCAGCGGGAGAAATAGCATGTATCGGATTGGGCAGCTGGCAAAAATGGCGGATGTGACGCCAGACACCATCCGCTTTTATGAAAAACAGCAGATGATGAATCATGAGGTACGCACTGAGGGCGGTTTTCGTCTTTATAGCGACGATGATTTACAGCGGCTGCGTTTTATTCGTTATGGTCGCCAACTCGGCTTTAGCTTAGAGTCAATCCGTGGTTTATTGTCAATCCGCATCGATCCTGAACATCATACTTGCCAGGAATCCAAAGCCATTGTGGCGAAAAGATTGGATGAAGTGAATGGCATGATTGCCGAACTACAGACGATTCAACGTTCATTGCATCGTTTAGCTGAAACCTGCTGCGGCGAAATACATAGCAGCGCTTGCTGTTCAATACTTGAAGCTCTGGAGAGAGGTGAGGAGCCGCAGCCGGAAATTTGTTGTAGTAAGGATTGAATTTTGCGCTGGAAGGAATATAGTTGCGCCGTTAATAACCGGAGGACGAGATGACTCGCTATCAGCACCAAAAAGGTAAAATCAACGATAATGCACTGGAAGCATTATTACATGATCCACTGTTTAGGCAGCGCATTGAGAAGAATCAGAAAGGAAAGGGCAGCTATCAACGTAAAGACAAACATGGCAAAGGACGTAACTGGGAGGCCAGTGATAAGCAGAAAAGTTTATCACTGGCCTTCTTCTTTAAAGACAAAAAAGCCGCCTTACGTGGGCGGCTTTTTTATTATAATTTATCGTGATTTTGTTGTTTTAACAGGTCACGGATTTCAGTGAGCAGTAACTCTTCATTCGTCGGCTTAGGTGCCGCTTTCTCAACTTCTTTTTTCTGATACAGCTTGTTCATTACTTTAATTGCCAGGAATATCGCGAAGGCAACAATAACGAAATCGAACACGGTCTGAATAAAGTTACCGTACTCCATTACCACAGCAGGAATATCACCTTCTGCCGGTTTTAATATCCATTTAAACTGTTTGAAATCGACGCCACCAATCAGCAAGCCAAGTGGCGGCATGATGATATTGGCGACCAGTGAAGAAACAATCTTACCAAAAGCGGCACCGATGATGACACCTACCGCCAGATCAACCACGTTCCCGCGCATTGCAAAATCACGAAACTCTTTGAATAAACTCATTGTTATCTCCTTGCCTTGGCCAATGGCTAAAGTCTAACAAACCTTTGTGCAATTGCCATTAGAACAATGGATTAAGCGAAATTTTCACGGCGGGCTTTCGCCCGCAGCTTTTACAGGAAGAATGGACTTGGCTGGAACAGGCGCTCAACATCGGGCACAAACTTCTTATCCGTCAGGAACATAATTACGTGATCGCCCTGTTCGACGCGCACGTTATCATTGGCGATGATCACCTCATCACCGCGCACCACAGCACCGATAATGGTTCCCGGCGGCAACTTAATATCTTCTATCAAACGCCCAACCACGCGTGAGGTGGTTTCATCGCCGTGTGCGATCGCTTCGATTGCTTCTGCAATACCGCGACGCAGTGAGGACACGCCCACGATATCGGCTTTACGTACGTGACTTAGCAGCGCCGAGATCGTGGCTTGTTGCGGCGAGATCGCAATGTCGATCACGCTACCTTGAACAAGATCGACGTAGGCGCGGCGCTGGATCAGCACCATTACTTTTTTCGCACCCATTTTCTTAGCCAGCATGGCCGACATAATATTGGCTTCATCGTCGTTAGTGACCGCGATGAAGAGATCCACCTGATCGACATGCTCTTCGGCCAGCAATTCCTGATCCGAGGCATCACCGTAAAACACGATAGTATCGTGCAAACGTTCTGCCAGTTCTGCCGCGCGTTGTTGATTACGTTCGATCAACTTCACGCTGTACTGTTTTTCCAGCCGCTGCGCCAATCCAAAGCCGATATTTCCGCCGCCAACTAACATGATGCGCTTATACGGTTTTTCCAGACGCTGCATTTCACTCATCACCGCGCGGATGTGTTGGCTCGCGGCAATAAAGAACACTTCATCGCCGGCTTCCACAATCGTAGAACCCTGGGGACGAATGGGACGATCCTGACGAAAAATCGCCGCGACTCGCGTATCAATATGCGGCATATGTTCACGCATGATCGACAAAGGATTCCCGACCAGCGGTCCGCCATAATAGGCTTTAACCACAGCGAGGCTCACTTTGCCTTCGGCAAAATTCACTACCTGAAGTGCGCCAGGATACTGAATCAGGCGGTAGATATTGTCGATCACCAACTGCTCAGGAGAGATCAGATGATCAATTGGTACGGCTTCAGGTACAAACAGCTTCTCAGCATCGCGTAAGTATTCAGCGGCGCGAATACGCGCGATACGATTGGGCGTATTGAAAAGGGAATACGCAATCTGACAAGCCACCATGTTAGTTTCATCGGAGTTGGTTACCGCCACCAGCATATCTGCATCTTCAGCACCGGCTTCACGCAAAATACGCGGATGTGATCCGTGACCATGCACGACGCGCAGATCAAATTTGTCCTGCAATACGCGTAAACGCGTCGCATCGCTATCGACGACGGTGATATCGTTATTTTCCCCGACCAGATTTTCTGCCAGGGTTCCGCCGACCTGGCCGGCGCCGAGGATAATGATTTTCATGGCTTAGATGCTCTTGTCAGTATGCGCAGCACTATTTTTTCATCAGCTTAGCGTAGAAGAAGCCGTCGCCGCCATCGATGGTCGGGAAAACCTGCCAGCCATTATCCTGGCCCTGTGGCAACTTCTCGGCCACGGCGTCGCTGTGCGCTGCCAAAAAGGCACTGATTTGATTGTGATTCTCTTCCGGCAATATTGAGCAGGTGGCATATATCATCGTGCCGCCAGATTTTAGACGCGGCCAGACGGCCTCAAGTATTTCGCACTGTAGATTCGCCAGCTCAGGAATATCACGATCGCGACGTAGCCACTTGATGTCTGGATGGCGGCGAATAACGCCTGTGGCAGAGCAGGGCGCATCGAGCAGGATACGATCAAACAGCATATCGCCACACCATTCTGCCGGTGTACGACCATCGCCCTGACGCACTTCGGCCTGCATGCCCAGGCGCTGTAAGTTCTCATGCACACGGAGCAGGCGTTGCGGGTCAACATCGACGGCTAAGACTTTGGCCTGCGGCGCGATTTCGAGGATATGCGTGGTTTTACCACCCGGAGCAGCACAGAGATCGAGAATAGTTTCCCCATCTTTTGGCTCAAGCAGCAGTGCGCAACGTTGTGCAGAAAGATCCTGCACCGTCACCCAACCTTGATCGAAACCCGGCAGCTGGCTGACTGGAGCGGGTGATTCCAGTCGCAATGCATCTTGTGCATCGCCAGGAAAAGCAACTTTCTCTTCTGCCTGCAATAGCGCCAGCCAGGCATCGCGACTGTAATGCTGGCGATTGACTCGCAGCCACATCGGCGGTCGCTGATTGTTAGCTTCAACAATCTGTTGCCACTGTTCTGGCCATGCCGCTTGCAGACGTTTCAGCAACCAGCCTGGATGCCAGTAACGTTGCGAGCCCTGATCGACTTCGGCTAACAGCGCTTCTTGCTGGCGCAGGAACTGGCGCAACACGCCATTTAACAGGCCTTTTAAAGCCGTGCGCTTCAGCACTTCAGCACCCGCCACGGTTTCTGCCAGTGCCGCATGGGCCGGCACGCGGGTATATAGCAGCTGATAGAGGCCAACCATCAACAGATAATGCAACACTCGCTGCTTACCGGTTAAGGTGCGCTCCATCAGTTTGCCGATTAAGGCTTCTAGCTGCGGCAGCGTGCGCATCACGCCAAAACAGAGTTCTTGCAGCAGCGCGCCATCTTTATCGGATAGGTTCTTTTGCGCGCCCGGCAAAATGGCACTCAGCGATTCGCCTTTGTCCACAACGCGTTCAATGAGTTGCGCGGCCAGGCTGCGCAAGTTGGTAGCTTTTTTCATGTTATTTCATCAAACAAAAAGCCCGGTCAAACCGGGCTTGGAGGATCAGGCCAGAACGGTTCCAGGTACGAACCATTCGCGGCGCGAATTGAGCAGGTCCTGAGCGGACATGGCTTTTTTACCGGCAGGTTGCAGCGATACCAGATTCAGCACACCATCGGCCGTTGCGATCTGAATGCCTTGTTTATCAGCATGGACGATTTCACCGGGTTGCTTGTTCTGATGCGGCAAAACCGTTGCCTGCCAGACTTTTACCGGTTGCTCTTCAATCATGAAATAGCTCATTGGCCATGGATTGAAGGCACGAATACAACGTTCCAACTGCGCTGCTGAAAGTGACCAATCAAGACGCGCTTCTTCTTTACTCAGTTTCTCAGCATAAGAGACCAGCGCTTCATCCTGAACTTCTGGCCTGGCATTACCGCTTGCTAGCAGATCCAGCGTTAACAGCATGCCTTGCGGGCCGAGTTGCGCCAGCTTCTCATACAGCGACGCGCTGGTGTCTTCAGCCGTAATTGGGCAGGAGAGTTTATGCAGCATGTCGCCGGTATCGAGGCCAACATCCATCTGCATAATGGTGACACCGGTTTCGGTATCGCCAGCCCAGAGAGAGCGTTGGATGGGTGCAGCACCGCGCCAGCGTGGCAGCAGCGAACCATGCACATTAATACAACCCAGGCGCGGCATCGCCAGCACGGCTTTTGGCAGGATCAAGCCATAAGCGACCACCACCATGATATCGGCCTGCAGATCGTCAACCAGATGCTGGTTCTCTTCAGGCTTCAGGGATTTCGGCTGAAATACCGGAATATCGTGCGTCTGTGCCAGGACTTTGACCGGGCTTGACGTAAGCTTATTGCCGCGTCCGGCTGGACGATCGGGCTGGGTAAAGACGCCAACAACCTGATGCTCAGAAGCAAGTAGCGCGTCTAAATGACGCGCTGCAAAGTCAGGTGTACCGGCAAAGATAATTTTGAGCGGTGCAGACACAGTTTAACCTTCAATGAGCACTTAATCTTCGCGTGCGTTTAGGCGGGCCAATTTTTCCAGTTTCTGTTTGATACGCTGACGTTTCAGTGGCGACAGATAATCAATGAAAAGTTTGCCATCGAGATGATCGATTTCATGCTGGATGCAAATCGCCAGCAGACCGTCGGTTTCCAGCTCAAAGCTTTTGCCGTCACGATCCTGCGCACGCACCTTGACCCACTCTGCGCGCGGCACAAAAGCACGTTGCTCAGGAATAGAAAGGCAGCCTTCTTCAATACCGGTTTCACCGCTTTTTTCCAGCAGTTCCGGATTAATCAGCACCAAACGCTCGTCACGGTTTTCAGAAACATCAATAACAATGATGCGCTGATGAATATCGACTTGGGTCGCCGCTAAGCCAATACCTTCTTCGGCGTACATGGTTTCAAACATGTCGTCGACAATACGCTGCACGTCTGCGTTTACGGTTGCCACCGGCGCAGCGATTTTGCGAAGGCGATCATCAGGGAAATGTAATACCTGCAAAACTGACATAAATATCCAGATCTGTATGCGTTGAAGAAAAGATTACTGCCTCATATTGTAGACTTTTTGATGTCTGATTGACAGCATTGCACCGCATGATAGCGCGGCTGACAGGGAGTGCAGCATGGAGAGAATTGAATGGATGCTCAGGCTGGCAAATGTAAAAGGCTTAAGCTCTGGAGTTGTCAGACATTTAGCGGAGGCATTGCAGGATGATGCTCAGGTTGATGACGATCTGTTACTGGATCAGGGATTAAACGAAACCCAGCGACAACAGTTTAAAGAGCTTTGTCCACGCCAGTTAGCACGAACGCATCTATGGCTGGAGGATGAGCAGCATCATGTAGTTACCTGTATCGACGAACATTATCCCTCGTCGTTAGCGGAAATCAGTCGACGTCCCTCATTGCTGTATGTCGCGGGAAATATGGACATCTTGCAGACGCCCCAACTCGGTGTCGTGGGCAGCCGTCACTGCACGCATTATGGTAAGCAATGGGGAAGCTGGTTTACGCAGCAATTAGCGCTAAGTGGATTGACCATCACCAGCGGCCTTGCACGCGGAATCGATGGCGTGGCGCATCGGGCCGCGTTAGAAGTGCAGGGCAAGACCGTTGCAGTATTAGGCAGCGGTCTGCAGCATATCTACCCTAAAAGTCATCAAGCGTTAGCACGTGAGATCATCGCTGGCGGTGGGGCACTGATCTCGGAATTCCCCCTTGATACGGCACCGCATGCGGTTAACTTTCCGCGGCGTAATCGCATCATCAGTGGTTTAAGTCTTGGCGTACTGGTAGTTGAAGCCACGTTAAAAAGCGGTTCGCTGGTGACGGCACGCTACGCTTTGGAACAAAATCGTAACGTTTATGCATTACCCGGCGCGCTAGGCAATCCGGGTAGTGAAGGTACGCACTGGCTTATCCAGCAAGGCGCGCTGCTGGTGGCGCATCCTAACAATATCCTTGAAGATTTACATTCAACGCTGCAATGGTTGCCTGATAGCAGTTCAGAAACAATATATTCACAACACAGTGACGATGTGCCATTGCCATTTGCAACTGTGTTGGCTAACGTAGGTGATGAGGTTACACCTGTTGACGTCGTCGCTGAACGTGCCGGCCAACCTGTGCCAGTTATCGCAGCTCACCTGCTGGAGCTGGAGTTAGCAGGATGGATCGCAGCTGTACCCGGCGGCTATGTCCGATTGAGGAGGGCATGCCATGTTCGACGTACTTATGTACTTGTTTGAGACGTATATCCACAACGAAGCTGAAATGCGCGTTGATCAGGATAAATTGACCGATGATTTAACCGATGCCGGTTTTCATCGTGAAGATATCTACAATGCGTTGAATTGGCTTGAGCGGTTAGCGGATTATCAGGAAGGCTTGGTTGCGCCAGTACTCATGGCAAACGATCCGCTCTCAATGCGAATCTATACCGAAGAGGAAAACCAGCGTTTAGATGCAGAATGTCGCGGTTTTATTTTGTTCCTGGAACAGGTCCAGGTGCTGAATATGGAAACGCGCGAGATGGTCATCGAACGTGTAATGGCCCTTGATACCCTCGAATTCGATCTTGAAGATCTCAAATGGGTGGTGTTGATGGTGCTGTTTAACATTCCAGGATGTGAAAACGCCTATCAGCAAATGGAAGAACTGTTATTCGACGTCAATGAAGGTATGCTGCATTAATAATTTGCGATTGATGCAACCGGTAATATGAGTAAATCAGCACTATTCTCCGTGCCTAAACACGAACCCTGCCCCGCTTGCGGGGCAGAATTAGTCATACGTTCCGGCAAACACGGCCCTTTTCTGGGGTGTGTAAATTATCCAACCTGCGATTACATTCGCCCGCTGAAAAGTCAGGGAGATGGGCACGTTGTTAAAGTGCTGGAAGGCCATGCATGCCCTCAGTGTGGCGCAGACAAAGTTCTGCGTCAGGGGCGATTTGGCATGTTCGTGGGTTGCAGTCACTACCCGGAATGTGATTACACCGAAACCATCGACAAGCCTGATGAAACAGCTATCGCCTGTCCGCAATGTCAGAGCGGTAAACTGGTACAGCGGCGCTCGCGCTATGGCAAAACCTTCTACTCTTGCGATCGCTATCCAGATTGCCAGTTTGTCCTTAACGCAGCGCCGGTCGAAGGCGTTTGCCCGCATTGCCAGTTCCCTTTATTAATAGAGAAGAAAACCGCAGAAGGCATGAAGCGCTTCTGCGCCAGCAAACGCTGCGGTAAGCCCATTGTCCAGGACGCATCATCATCATGAAGCCAAGCCAGTATTCAGCGGGTAGTCTCGATTTTTGCATTGAGAGGCTACAGCAACAGGAAGTTATCGCCTATCCAACCGAAGCCGTATTTGGATTGGGCTGCGATCCCGACAGCGAGAATGCCGTAATGGCGCTTTTGGCGCTCAAGCAGCGTCCAGTCGAGAAGGGACTCATTTTGATTGCAGCCGATTACGCGCAGCTGGAACCTTATATCGCCGACCGTGAACTCTCTGTGCTGCAGCGCGAGCGTATGTTTGCCAGTTGGCCTGGCCCGGTAACCTATGTAGTGCCAGCTTCGCCACATACGCCGCGTTGGTTAACGGGGCGTTTTGACTCACTGGCCATTCGCGTTAGCGATCATCCGGACGTACAGGCTTTGTGTCGCGGTTTTGGTAAACCTCTGGTTTCGACCAGCGCCAATCTTTCCGGCGAACCACCTTGTCGTAATGTGGAAGAGGTTGCTGAGCAATTTGGTCCGCAGTTCCCAGTCTTACATGCTGAAACGGGTGGGCGACTGAATCCTTCTGAAATCCGCGACGTTATTAGCGGTGAACTTATTCGTCAGGGCTAACGCATGGAAAATTTTGCCGTTTTTGGTCACCCAATTGCGCATAGCAAATCTCCTTTCATTCATAGCTTGTTCGCTGAGCAAACCGGCATTGAGCATCAATATGGCAAGGAGTGCGCGCCACTTGAGGGTTTTCCTCAGTCGATCGCCGATTTTTTTGCGCATGGCGGCAAAGGTGCCAATGTCACGCTGCCTTTTAAACAGCAGGCGTGGGAATTTGCCGATGAGCTTAGCGAGCGTGCGGCATTGTCTGGTGCGGTTAATACGTTAAAGAAAGATGCGCAGGGCAAGATCTTCGGCGATAACACCGATGGCATCGGCTTGCTCAGCGATCTGGAACGACTGCAGATGATCCATCCAGGCGATCGAATTCTGCTGGTGGGCGCCGGTGGTGCTGCGCGTGGCGTAATCCTGCCGCTGCTTTCATTCGGATGTTCGCTGGTGGTAGTGAATCGCACCGTGGCACGCGCCGAGCAGCTGGCAGAGATTTTCCAGCATAGCGGGGATATCAAAGCGGCCAGCTTTGAGCAATTAGTGGATCAGCAATTTAATCTGATCATTAATGCGACCTCGAGCGGTGTTGATGGCAAAGTTCCGGCGTTAGCCACATCGCTAATTAATGCGCAAACGCGTTGTTATGACATGTTTTATCAACAAGGTTTGACGCCATTCTTACTGTGGTGCCAGCAGCAGGGCGCGCAGCAGCTGGCGGATGGTGTTGGCATGTTAGTAGGGCAAGCCGCTCACGCTTTCCATTTATGGCATGGCGTGATGCCAGAGATCACGCCAGTGATAGCCAAACTAAAGCAGTCGATGCAGCAGGAATAAAATTGGCGATCAGGAATGAGATTGGCTTTCCTGAGAGAGATATTCATTCTTCCAACCGACATAGTTATTGGATGAGTAAAGCAGCCCGGCGATTTCCGCTTCACTGAGTGGGCGGACCTGCTTAACCGGGCTGCCTAAATACAGGTAGCCACTTTCCAGTCGTTTACCTGGCGGCACCAAACTGCCAGCGCCAATCATCACATCATCTTCAACGATCACGCCGTCCAGCAGAATGGATCCCATTCCAACCAGTACGCGATTGCCGATAGTACAGCCGTGCAGCATCGCTTTATGCCCTACCGTGACATCTTCGCCAACAATCAGCGGATAACCTTCCGGATTGCTGCTGGACTTGTGAGTGACGTGCAGTACGCTGCCATCCTGAATATTGCTTCTTTTGCCTATCACCACTTTATTGACGTCACCACGAATCGCAACCAGCGGCCAGATGCTAACGTCATCGTCGAGTTGTACTTCACCCACCACCACGCTGCTGTTATCGATCATCACGCGATCGCCTTGTTGCGGGAAATGGTTCTTATAAGGTCGTAGGGCTGTGGACATGATCTTCTCCTTTTACGTTTTTACCCAAGCCTGCGGCTTAAAAGGCGGATAAACAAGATGATTTTTGAGCGGATCGCTCGCGATCGCAGCGAAAAGAGTGAAAACTCGCCAGTCGATTAAAAAGATCGAAAAAAGGGGTTGTGCAAAAAATTCGGATCCCTATAATGCGCCACCACTGAGACGGCAAAGCGGCAACGCAGACGGCTTGGCAGGGAGTGAAGAAATTCATCCCGCCGGATAAAAACGCTGAAAAAAGTGTTTGACTCCGAAGGAGAGTAGCGTAGTATACGCCACCTCGCGACAGACGGTTCAGCCGCTGTTCGCAACGCTCTTTAACAATTTATCAGACAATCTGTGTGGGCACTCGCAGGATTGATATCCGCGTCTCCGGACGCAAAAAAATATCAAAGCCTCACGAGTGAACACATAATGAAATTCATTATGACGTTTTACAGATGAGCATCGCTGAACTGGTTTCAGCAAATCAAACTTAAATTGAAGAGTTTGATCATGGCTCAGATTGAACGCTGGCGGCAGGCCTAACACATGCAAGTCGAACGGTAGCACAGAGAGCTTGCTCTCGGGTGACGAGTGGCGGACGGGTGAGTAATGTCTGGGAAACTGCCCGATGGAGGGGGATAACTACTGGAAACGGTAGCTAATACCGCATAACGTCGCAAGACCAAAGTGGGGGACCTTCGGGCCTCACACCATCGGATGTGCCCAGATGGGATTAGCTAGTAGGTGGGGTAATGGCTCACCTAGGCGACGATCCCTAGCTGGTCTGAGAGGATGACCAGCCACACTGGAACTGAGACACGGTCCAGACTCCTACGGGAGGCAGCAGTGGGGAATATTGCACAATGGGCGCAAGCCTGATGCAGCCATGCCGCGTGTATGAAGAAGGCCTTCGGGTTGTAAAGTACTTTCAGCGGGGAGGAAGGCGGTGAAGTTAATAGCTTCACCGATTGACGTTACCCGCAGAAGAAGCACCGGCTAACTCCGTGCCAGCAGCCGCGGTAATACGGAGGGTGCAAGCGTTAATCGGAATTACTGGGCGTAAAGCGCACGCAGGCGGTCTGTCAAGTCGGATGTGAAATCCCCGGGCTTAACCTGGGAACTGCATTCGAAACTGGCAGGCTGGAGTCTTGTAGAGGGGGGTAGAATTCCAGGTGTAGCGGTGAAATGCGTAGAGATCTGGAGGAATACCGGTGGCGAAGGCGGCCCCCTGGACAAAGACTGACGCTCAGGTGCGAAAGCGTGGGGAGCAAACAGGATTAGATACCCTGGTAGTCCACGCCGTAAACGATGTCGACTTGGAGGTTGTTCCCTTGAGGAGTGGCTTCCGGAGCTAACGCGTTAAGTCGACCGCCTGGGGAGTACGGCCGCAAGGTTAAAACTCAAATGAATTGACGGGGGCCCGCACAAGCGGTGGAGCATGTGGTTTAATTCGATGCAACGCGAAGAACCTTACCTACTCTTGACATCCAGAGAACTTAGCAGAGATGCTTTGGTGCCTTCGGGAACTCTGAGACAGGTGCTGCATGGCTGTCGTCAGCTCGTGTTGTGAAATGTTGGGTTAAGTCCCGCAACGAGCGCAACCCTTATCCTTTGTTGCCAGCGGTTCGGCCGGGAACTCAAAGGAGACTGCCAGTGATAAACTGGAGGAAGGTGGGGATGACGTCAAGTCATCATGGCCCTTACGAGTAGGGCTACACACGTGCTACAATGGCGCATACAAAGAGAAGCGACCTCGCGAGAGCAAGCGGACCTCATAAAGTGCGTCGTAGTCCGGATCGGAGTCTGCAACTCGACTCCGTGAAGTCGGAATCGCTAGTAATCGTAGATCAGAATGCTACGGTGAATACGTTCCCGGGCCTTGTACACACCGCCCGTCACACCATGGGAGTGGGTTGCAAAAGAAGTAGGTAGCTTAACCTTCGGGAGGGCGCTTACCACTTTGTGATTCATGACTGGGGTGAAGTCGTAACAAGGTAACCGTAGGGGAACCTGCGGTTGGATCACCTCCTTACCTGAAGATACTTTCCCGCGAAGTGCTCACACAGATTGTCTGATAGAAAGTAACGAGCAGAAAAAACCTCTACAGGCTTGTAGCTCAGGTGGTTAGAGCGCACCCCTGATAAGGGTGAGGTCGGTGGTTCAAGTCCACTCAGGCCTACCAAATTTCTTCTCATGCTGCGTTAAAGCGCCGCTCGTATAGTGAACTATACGTCGCGCCACTTTGCCTTGCCTGAAAAGAAATTACCGTTTGTCAAAAACGGAACTCCTGGTGAGTGGTAGTAGTGGTCTCTGCAGTAACTGTATGGGGCTATAGCTCAGCTGGGAGAGCGCCTGCCTTGCACGCAGGAGGTCAGCGGTTCGATCCCGCTTAGCTCCACCATTACAGTGACTCAAAACAATACTTCAGAGCAAACCGGAAACGGTGTGCTGCGAAGTATTATGCTCTTTAACAATCCGGAACAAGCTGAAAATTGAAACGACGTATCGTCTTCATTCTCCGTAATAAGAATGAAGCGGCGATATGTTCGAGTCTCTCAAATGCTTGCAGTCTGCGCGCGTTGCAAAACGCCTGTGGGTTGTGAGGTTAAGCGACTAAGCGTACACGGTGGATGCCCTGGCAGTCAGAGGCGATGAAGGACGTGCTAATCTGCGTAAAGCGTCGGTAAGGTGATATGAACCGCTACAGCCGACGATGTCCGAATGGGGAAACCCGGTGCACCCAGTGCATCATCGCAACATGAATACATAGTGTTGCGAGGCGAACCCGGGGAACTGAAACATCTAAGTACCCGGAGGAAAAGAAATCAACCGAGATTCCCCCAGTAGCGGCGAGCGAACGGGGAACAGCCCAGAACCTGAATCAGTTTGTGCGTTAGTGGAAGCGTCTGGAAAGTCGCACGATACCGGGTGATAGTCCCGTACACGAAAGTGCACATTCTGTGAGTTCGAAGAGTAGGGCGGGACACGTGGTATCCTGTCTGAATATGGGGGGACCATCCTCCAAGGCTAAATACTCCTGACTGACCGATAGTGAACCAGTACCGTGAGGGAAAGGCGAAAAGAACCCCGGCGAGGGGAGTGAAACAGAACCTGAAACCGTGTACGTACAAGCAGTGGGAGCCTCTTTAATGGGGTGACTGCGTACCTTTTGTATAATGGGTCAGCGACTTATATTCTGTAGCAAGGTTAACCGTATAGGGGAGCCGCAGGGAAACCGAGTCTTAACTGGGCGTTAAGTTGCAGGGTATAGACCCGAAACCCGGTGATCTAGCCATGGGCAGGTTGAAGGTTGGGTAACACTAACTGGAGGACCGAACCGACTAATGTTGAAAAATTAGCGGATGACTTGTGGCTGGGGGTGAAAGGCCAATCAAACCGGGAGATAGCTGGTTCTCCCCGAAAGCTATTTAGGTAGCGCCTCGTGAACTCATCTCCGGGGGTAGAGCACTGTTTCGGCTAGGGGGCCATCCCGGCTTACCAACCCGATGCAAACTGCGAATACCGGAGAATGTTATCACGGGAGACACACGGCGGGTGCTAACGTCCGTCGTGAAGAGGGAAACAACCCAGACCGCCAGCTAAGGTCCCAAAGTCATGGTTAAGTGGGAAACGATGTGGGAAGGCACAGACAGCCAGGATGTTGGCTTAGAAGCAGCCATCATTTAAAGAAAGCGTAATAGCTCACTGGTCGAGTCGGCCTGCGCGGAAGATGTAACGGGGCTAAACCATGCACCGAAGCTGCGGCAGCGACACTATGTGTTGTTGGGTAGGGGAGCGTTCTGTAAGCCGTTGAAGGTGTGCTGTGAGGCATGCTGGAGGTATCAGAAGTGCGAATGCTGACATAAGTAACGATAAAGCGGGTGAAAAGCCCGCTCGCCGGAAGACCAAGGGTTCCTGTTCAACGTTAATCGGAGCAGGGTGAGTCGACCCCTAAGGCGAGGCTGAAAAGCGTAGTCGATGGGAAGCAGGTTAATATTCCTGCACTTGGTGTTACTGCGAAGGGGGGACGGAGAAGGCTAGGTTATCCGGGCGACGGTTGTCCCGGTTTAAGCGTGTAGGCTGATACCTTTGGTAAATCCGGGGTATCTTAAGGCTGAGGCGTGACGACGAGCCACCACGGTGGTGAAGTAACTGATGCCCTGCTTCCAGGAAAAGCCTCTAAGCTCCAGGTAACACGAAATCGTACCCCAAACCGACACAGGTGGTCAGGTAGAGAATACCAAGGCGCTTGAGAGAACTCGGGTGAAGGAACTAGGCAAAATGGTGCCGTAACTTCGGGAGAAGGCACGCTGTCATCAGGTGAAGTCCCTCGCGGATGGAGCTGAAGGCAGTCGAAGATACCAGCTGGCTGCAACTGTTTATTAAAAACACAGCACTGTGCAAACACGAAAGTGGACGTATACGGTGTGACGCCTGCCCGGTGCCGGAAGGTTAATTGATGGGGTTATCCGCAAGGAGAAGCTCTTGATCGAAGCCCCGGTAAACGGCGGCCGTAACTATAACGGTCCTAAGGTAGCGAAATTCCTTGTCGGGTAAGTTCCGACCTGCACGAATGGCGTAATGATGGCCAGGCTGTCTCCACCCGAGACTCAGTGAAATTGAAATCGCTGTGAAGATGCAGTGTACCCGCGGCAAGACGGAAAGACCCCGTGAACCTTTACTATAGCTTGACACTGAACATTGAGCCTTGATGTGTAGGATAGGTGGGAGGCTTTGAAGCGTGGACGCCAGTCTGCGTGGAGCCAACCTTGAAATACCACCCTTTAATGTTTGATGTTCTAACGTAGGCCCGTTACCCGGGCTGCGGACAGTGTCTGGTGGGTAGTTTGACTGGGGCGGTCTCCTCCCAAAGAGTAACGGAGGAGCACGAAGGTTGGCTAATCCTGGTCGGACATCAGGAGGTTAGTGCAATGGCATAAGCCAGCTTGACTGCGAGAGTGACGGCTCGAGCAGGTGCGAAAGCAGGTCATAGTGATCCGGTGGTTCTGAATGGAAGGGCCATCGCTCAACGGATAAAAGGTACTCCGGGGATAACAGGCTGATACCGCCCAAGAGTTCATATCGACGGCGGTGTTTGGCACCTCGATGTCGGCTCATCACATCCTGGGGCTGAAGTAGGTCCCAAGGGTACGGCTGTTCGCCGTTTAAAGTGGTACGCGAGCTGGGTTTAGAACGTCGTGAGACAGTTCGGTCCCTATCTGCCGTGGGCGCTGGAGAATTGAGGGGGGTTGCTCCTAGTACGAGAGGACCGGAGTGAACGCACCACTGGTGTTCGGGTTGTCATGCCAATGGCACTGCCCGGTAGCTAAGTGCGGAAAAGATAAGTGCTGAAAGCATCTAAGCACGAAACTTGCCCCGAGATGAGTTCTCCCTGACTCCTTGAGAGTCCTGAAGGGACGTTGAAGACTACGACGTTGATAGGCCGGATGTGTAAGCGCAGCGATGCGTTGAGCTAACCGGTACTAATGACCCGTGAGGCTTAACCTTACAACGCCAGAGGCGTTTTGGTCTGAGAGACCGGATTTTCAGCTTGTTTTACCGGATAAAGAATACAGCTTTGTTCTGCGGACGTGAGTCCGAAGGATTTTGCGCTGAAGCAAGGCGGCAAGCGAGACGACGTGAAGGAGCATACTGAGGTATGTGACTGAGCGGCGCGAACGCAGCCAACGCGGCAGCAGCGTAAAAGACGCAGGACAGAGCACAAAGAATTTGCCTGGCGGCTTTAGCGCGGTGGTCCCACCTGACCCCATGCCGAACTCAGAAGTGAAACGCCGTAGCGCCGATGGTAGTGTGGGGCCTCCCCATGCGAGAGTAGGGAACTGCCAGGCATCAAATTAAAGTGTGCTGATATGGCTCAGTTGGTAGAGCGCACCCTTGGTAAGGGTGAGGTCCCCAGTTCGACTCTGGGTATCAGCACCAGTTTTAAAGCGTGAGTTCGGTAAATTACAGAATTTGCCTGGCGGCTTTAGCGCGGTGGTCCCACCTGACCCCATGCCGAACTCAGAAGTGAAACGCCGTAGCGCCGATGGTAGTGTGGGGTCTCCCCATGCGAGAGTAGGGAACTGCCAGGCATCAAACACAGAAGCCCTGAACGAAAGTTCAGGGCTTTTTTGTATGCATTGGAAACCTTCCGCTGCCGCTCACAAACCTAATCCAATTCAAATTGCAGTTATAAAAAAGCCCCTGCTTTTCAGCAGAGGCGTTTCTTAATCTAACTCACTGGATATCAATGAATAACCTGTGACAGAAACGCACGTGTACGTTCTGATTTCGGATTGGCAAAGAACTCCTGAGGTGGGGCTTCTTCCACAATTTCACCCCGATCCATGAAGATCACACGATCCGCCACCGTACGCGCAAATCCCATCTCATGGGTAACGCACAGCATGGTCATGCCATCTTCTGCCAGGCCAATCATCGTATCGAGTACTTCTTTAACCATCTCTGGATCGAGCGCGGAGGTTGGCTCATCAAACAGCATAATTTTCGGCTTCATACAGAGTGAACGGGCGATCGCCACACGCTGTTGCTGACCACCTGAAAGCTGGCCAGGAAATTTATGCGCATGCTCAGCAATGCGTACACGCTGAAGGTAATGCATGGCCAGCTCTTCTGCTTCTTTCTTTGGCATTTTGCGTACCCAAATCGGTGCCAGCGTACAGTTTTGCAAAACGGTAAGATGCGGGAAAAGATTAAAGTGCTGGAAAACCATGCCGACTTCGGTTCTAACTCGTTCAATATTACGCACATCGTGATTGAGATGGATGCCATCCACCACGATGCGTCCTTGCTGATGTTCTTCGAGGTGATTGATACAACGAATAGTGGTCGATTTACCCGAACCGGACGGTCCGCACAGTACGATACGTTCGCGTGGTTTTACTTTTAAATTGATGTCTTTCAATACATGGAACTGACCGTACCATTTGTTAACGTTTTCGAGTGTAATCATCATGGCATCAGCCGCATTAGTCATAGTTTGTGTCATGTTAAGCCTCAGTGCGATGCACGCCCGGTGTGAAAACGCTTCTCCAGATACTGGCTATAGCGCGACATGCTAAAACAGAAAATCCAGTAAACCATGGCAGCAAATACATAGCCTTCCGTCGACATACCCAACCAGGTTGGGTCAACGGTGGCTTGCTGCACGCTACTGAAGAGATCGAATAAGCCGATGATGATCACCAGGCTGGTATCTTTAAACAGCGCAATGATGGTATTCACCAGGCCGGGAATGGTCATCTTGAGCGCCTGCGGTAAAATCACCAGCATCTGGGTTTTCCAGTAGCCCAGCGACAGAGATTCAGCGGCTTCATATTGGCCTTTTGGTAGCGCCTGCAAACCGCCGCGCACCACTTCCGCGACATACGCAGACTGGAACAAAATCACGCCAACCAACGCACGCACCAGTTTGTCGATGGTAGTACCTTCCGCCATAAACAGCGGCAGCATCACCGACGACATAAACAGCACGGTGATCAGCGGTACACCACGCCAGAACTCAATGAAGATGATCGAAAGTGTACGCACCACCGGCATTTCAGAGCGGCGTCCCAGCGCCAGTAAAATCCCCAACGGCAGCGCGCCGGCAATCCCCACTGAAGCGATGATCAGCGTTAATGTCAGGCCGCCCCACTGGCGAGTCTCTACGCGCTCTAAACCGAAATAACCACCGTACATCAGGAACCAAACCACAATCGGATAGACCACCGCCCAACAAGCGATGTAGCGACCGCGACGCGGCATTGATTTGATGAACATCGGAATAATCGAGAGCAAGCCGATGACCAGCGACAGGTTGATGCGCCAGCGCAGTTCATGCGGATAGAGTCCATACATAAACTGGCCAAAGCGTGCATGGATAAACACCCAACATGCGCCTTCTTTGGTACAGTCTGCGCGCGTCTCACCAATCCAGTTAGCCTGAAATACCAGCCAGTTCAGTGCCGGAGGAATCACGTTCCAGATAAGCCAGATGCTGAACAACGTCAGCAATGTATTCAGCCAGCTGGAGAACAGATTTTTGCGTGCCCAGAGCCAAGCCTTGCTAAGTGGATTGGTCGGAATCGGCGGTGTTTCATGTGTAGTAACAGACATAATGATCCCGTTCTCTTAACGCTCAACCAGCGCAATTTTGCGATTGTAGAGGTTCATCAGCAGTGAAATGATCAGGCTGATAATCAGGTAAACCGCCATGGTAATCGCGATGGTTTCTATCGCCTGACCGGTTTGGTTCAGCACGGTACCGGCAAACAGCGAAACCATATCTGGATAGCCGATAGCGGCCGCCAGCGATGAGTTTTTCACGATGTTGAGGTACTGGCTGGTGAGTGGCGGGATAATCACACGCATTGCCTGCGGAATGATCACCTGTCGCATGGTCACTGGATTAGGTAAACCGAGCGAACGTGCGGCTTCGCTTTGACCATGTGGCACCGACTGAATACCGGAACGAATCACTTCGGCGATGAACGACGAGGTATAAACCGACAGCGCGAGAGTCAACGCGGCGAGCTCAGGGATCATCACGAAACCGCCGCGGAAGTTAAATCCACGCAGTTCCGGCACATCCCAATGCATGGCAACGCCAAACAAGGTATGAGCAATCAGCGGCAGTAGAATCAGCAACCCAACCGCAGCCGGCCAGGTGCGACGCAGTTGGCCGGTTTTTAACTGATGCTTACGGTTGTAGCGGAACAGCGCCACGCAACCCAGCACCGCTAACGCCAGCGCGATCAGGAATGGCCATGTGCCAGGTGCGTACTCGGGCCACGGAATATACAAACCGCGATTGCTGACGAATGCCAAATCAAAAGCGTTGAGTGCCTGACGTGGGCCGGGCAGGTTACGCAGTACCGCGAAGTACCAGAAAAAGATCTGCAGCAGCGGCGGGATATTACGGAAGGTCTCGATATAAATGGTTGAAAGCTTGCGCAGCAGCCAGTTCTCAGACAAGCGAGCCAGGCCCACGGCAAAGCCAAGGATCGAAGCGAAAACAATACAGAGCGCGGAAACCAGCAGGGTGTTGGTCAACCCCACCATAAACACGCGCGCGTAGGTGTCGCCTTCGGTGTAATCGATCAGGTGCTGGACAATGCCGAAGCCGGCACTGCGATCCAGAAACCCGAATCCGGAAGTGATGCCACGATTGGCCAGATTGATTACGGTGTTGTGGATTAAATATCCCACCACAGCAAGCACGGCAACAATCGCGACGATCTGGTAAAGCCAGGCGCGAACCGTAGGATTACCGAACGAAAAATCCCTTTTTACGGTTGGGCGTTGCGACATGTTAAAACCTCAGTGAAGATTACGCGTGGGCACCGCAGGATGCGGTGCCCGACTGGCAGAATGGAATTAACGAACTGGCGGAGCGTACTGGATGCCGCCCGCATTCCACAGCGCATTCTGGCCGCGCTTAATTTTCAGTGCGCTGTCTTTACCGACGTTACGGTCGAACACTTCCTGATAGTTACCCACTTGTTTGATGATGTTGTAAGCCCACTTGTTATCGAGCTTCAGGTCTTTACCGAAGTCACCTTCCGCGCCCAGCAGATGTGCCATATCCGGCGTAGTCGGTTTCGCTACCATGTCATCGACATTTTTAGAGCTGATACCCATCTCTTCCGCGTTCAGCATGGCATACAGCGACCATTTGACGATGGTGAACCAATCGTCATCACCGCGACGTACCACGGGCCCCAGCGGCTCTTTCGAGATCACTTCTGGCAGTACAATGAACTCGTCTGGCTTGCCAAGTTTGATACGCAGCGCATACAGCTGAGATTGGTCAGAAGCGAGGGTGTCGCAACGGCCGCTGTCGAGCGCTTTAGCGGATTCGTCAGAGCGGTCGAAGGTCACGGGGGTGTACTGCATTTTATGGGTTTTGAAGTAGTCAGCCACGTTCAGCTCGGTATCAGTACCGGCCTGAATACACACGGTGGCGCCATCCAACTCTTTAGCACTTTTCAGACCGGCTTTCTGGTGCGTCAGGAAGCCGATACCGTCGTAATAGTTCACGCCTGCAAACAGGAAGCCCATGCCGCCATCGCGTGATGAGGTCCATGTGGTGTTACGAGATAAGATGTCTACTTCGCCAGACTGCAGCGCGGTGAAGCGTTCTTTCGCGGTCAGCGGGGTGTATTTCACTTTAGTTGCGTCGCCAAATACTGCGGCAGCGGCTGCACGGCATACATCCACGTCAATACCGGTGAATTTGCCGTTAGAGTCAGCATAAGAGAACCCAGGCAGGCCGTCACTGATGCCGCACTGTATAAAACCTTTCTTCTTAATGGCATCCAGCGTGGTGCCAGCGTGCGCTTGTTGAGCAACGGCTAACAGCGAGGCTGCAGCGACCAGAGTGGAAAGCATCATCTTTTTCATAAAGCATCCTGTGTGGCGATATCGTGTGTTGTTATGTTTGCGCGCACTTTAATGTGCGCTGTTTTCTGTCTGTGGTGGTTAGCCATCCACAACTCTGCAAACCTGATGCCAGGTTTGCAGAATCCTGAATTCTCTGGAAAGATCTTTTAATAAACTGAAGCACTCAGAAGATTCTGGCTAATATGGCGCACCAAAAGGCAGCATGACGAGACGACACGATCACAAATAGTGCAAAAAGTTTCACTATATGGAAGCAGTGTGAGCTAACGCTCAGGAGTGGATGTATGAGTTTGCACGCTTACGGCCGAAGCGGTTGAGGATCACAGAGAAAGCGGGCTGAAGGGTGATGAAAGGATAAGTGAGCGCGTAATAAAGTGAGGGGGAATGCGTTGCTAAGAGGGATAGGATATCACTGCTGCAATTGCAACTATCGTTACCATTATCGCGCCAATTGTTTCATGCGTTTTTAACCTCAGGAAATTACCGGCAGCAGAAACAAAAACGCCAGCCGCAAGGCTGGCGTTATCGCAGCAACGAACAGATTAGTTCATGCCGTATTTTTTCAGCTTCTTACGCAGGGTACCGCGGTTGATACCCATCATCAGAGCTGCACGGGTCTGGTTGCCACGGGTGTACTGCATCACCATGTCCAACAGAGGCTGCTCGACTTCTGCCAATACCAGCTCATACAGGTCACTCACATCCTGACCGTTCAGTTGAGCAAAATAGTTCTTCAGTGACTGTTTAACCGAATCACGCAGTGGCTTTTGGGTCACCTGATCCTGAGAGTTAACGGTAGAAACGGTGAGTACGTCAGAATTTACGCGTTGTTCGAACATAGTTCTTTCAGCTCTTTATTTCGTTTACGCAAGATTTTCGAAGTATGCCTCCAACGCCTCCAGCTGTTCGCTGGCATCCTCTATGGCGTTGAATGTGCGCCGAAACTGGTCATCAGGAGCACTTTCCTGCAAATACCAGGAAACGTGTTTTCGGGCAATACGGTATCCTTTGCGCTGACCGTAAAAGTCGTGCAGCTCCCGTATATGTCCAATCAGCATTTGCTTCACTTCAGCCAGCGGCTTCGGTGCCAGCAGCTCCCCTGTGTCCAGATAATGCTGGATTTCCCGGAAGATCCACGGTCTTCCCTGAGCGGCACGGCCAACCATAAGAGCATCGGCTCCGGTATAGTCGAGCACCGCTCTGGCTTTATGCGGGTCAGTAATGTCGCCATTCGCAATAATCGGAATGGAAACGCTCTGCTTAACTGTCCGAATGCTGTCGTATTCAGCAAATCCCTCAAACAAACAGGCGCGCGTGCGGCCATGAATGGTGAGAGCCTGAATGCCACAGCGTTCAGCCAATTGGGCAATCTCTACACAATTACGATTTTCTTTGTCCCAGCCGGTACGAATTTTCAGCGTAACCGGTACATCCACTGCATTAACCACCGCGGTGAGAATCGACTCCACCAGTTGCGGATGTTGTAGCAGCGCTGAACCTGCCATCTTACGATTCACTTTTTTGGCCGGGCAGCCCATGTTGATATCGATAATCTGCGCGCCAGACGCCACATTAATGCGCGCGGCAGCAGCCATCTCATCAGGATCGCAACCGGCAATTTGCACGGCGCGGATACCAGGCTCGTCACTATGCACCATGCGCAAACGGGATTTGTCACTGGCCCAAACTTCCGGGTTCGACGACAGCATCTCGGAGACAGTCATACCGGCGCCGTTCTCGTAACACAGGGTGCGAAATGGCTTATCGGATACTCCGGCCATAGGCGCAGCAATGAGTCGATTACGTAGCTGATGTTGTCCAATGCGCATGAAAAAAGAAGTGACCCTAACTGTTCGCAAGGCGGCGTATATTACGCATTTTTTAAAGAAGATGAAAGGCCAAACTTTGAACAATTCGCTCTCACAGAGCACGGAAATAGCGTTATCCAGTAAGGGATGAGTTATTAATCTTTATAATTCATGAGATTAAAAAAATATGCTGAAATTGTGTACAAAAATTTTTCTCAAAACATGACCGAAATCACAACATAAAAACCGCTTCTTCCAGTAATTAGCGAAAGAAATGACGCCATTATGATTATTAATTGAACTACTTAGTCACGTAGGGTTAGCGTCACTCCCCAGAAACCTACGTCGTGGAGGAGTGACAGATATAACCTCAGACATCAGGCTACTATTCAATAACCACGCGACCATTCAGCGGCTGTACTGGGCGACTGTTGCCATGCTCACCTAACCGTTTGGCGAACGTTTTAAGCTGTTCAGTTGATGCCGAAACAGTTTGCTTCATCACTAACCAGCGCACACCTTCAGTACAAGGTGGCGTCGTCAACGAACCGCTAAAGCGATAGTAGTTCTTTTGACCCGGAATCAAAGCGCTGAGATTGAGTGGCTGTTGCAGCGCCGCCTCTTTGTTAACTTCAGGTGGCAGCTCACGCAGGATCTCCGCCAGCGCAGGGTTTTCTGCCCCGGCTTCAAACATCACGCCAACCACCGCCAGATGTCCCTCTTCGCTGGCATGGACGAAATGCGCGGCCAGCGGAAAGCGTTTGCCATCAATCAGATTTTCGCTCGGCGTATGGAAGTGGAACTGACGCAGCGTATAAGCTTCGCCATCCAGCGCGAGCGCATCGCCATCTTTGACGTTGATCTGGATGGTGTGACCGTTATTGATGATGGATTTTTGTTTGGCTTGATAGCTCAACGTTAGCGGCGGCAATTGTCCATTCACCACCTTGCGGATATCGACAGGCGACTGGTTCACACCGCTTTTACAGGTGTGATAATCGGCGTGCAGATTGCCCCATTCATCCGGCGCTTCATAAGACCAGTTTGAGCTGTGAGCGTGCGCATACGATGCCATGCTTGTCAGCAGAGCGAATAAACAAAGTTTCTTTTTCATCATCCATTACTTTCAGCGATTTATCGAAGTGAAATGCCATCAAAGGCATTGCCAGCAGGGATAGCGCTATCGCCTGGAGCAGGATTGTAATGACTGAAATGTAAAGAAACGGCAACGGATGAGAAGGGCTGGCGCTTTGAGACGGGTCTCAGAAAAATAGTACGGCTTGCCAGTCAGTTAGCCCGACTGGCAAGCGGGCAGGTTAGCGGCGTACGCCGGTGATGCGGCACCACTCTTCTTTCTCTGCAACCGCGTCGAGCTCAAAACGCTCAGCGTAGGCTTCACACACGCTTTCAGCCTGGCTCGCTAACACGCCGGACAATCCAAGATGACCGCTGGCTTTCGGCAGCACGCTAATCAGCGGTGCCAGCTCACGCAGCGGACCCGCGAGGATGTTGGCGACCACCACGTCAGCCTGCAAGTTTTCCGGCTGCTGGTGGGGCAGATAGAGCGCCAGACGCTCAGAGACGCCATTACGCTCGGCGTTATCACGGCTGGCCTGAATCGCCTGCGGATCGATATCAATGCCGATCGCCTGCGCCGCGCCCAATTTCAGTGCAGCGATAGCGAGAATGCCGGAGCCACAGCCAAAGTCGATCACCGTTTTGCCCTGCAGATCCAGGCCATCAAGCCAGGTCAAACACATCGATGTGGTAGGATGCGTGCCGGTACCAAAGGCGAGGCCCGGATCCAGCATCACATTGACGGCATTTGGATCCGGCACATCGCGCCAGCTTGGGCAGATCCACAGACGCTCACCGAAACGCATCGGGTGGAAGTTATCCATCCATTCGCGCTCCCAGTCTTTATCTTCGATCTGCTCGATCTTATGGCGAAACGCGGATCCCAGCAGCGGATGCTGGCTTAACTCGGCCACCACATCGCTCATCTCGGTTTCAGCGTCGAACAGGCCGATGACATCGGTATCGCCCCACAGCAGCGTTTCGCCCGGCAGCGGCTCGTACACTGGATTGTCGTGCGTGTCCTGAAAAGTGACCGACACCGCGCCAACCTCCATCAGCGCATCGCTCAGGGTTTCGGCGTTTTCGCCGGTGCTGTTAATTTTGATTTGAATCCAAGGCATAGCGTTTCTCTTTATTCCAGTGCCGCGGCATGCTTTGCAGGCGTGCGGCCAAACAGATTGCCCACCAGGAAGGCCAGCAGGCTTAAGGTCAATGACGGAACGATCGGGTGGAAGCCCCACCACTCAATATTCAGGCTGGCAAGCAGCGTATAGCATCCCGCGCCGACCAGCATGCCGCTGATCGCACCGGTGGAGTTGGCGCGCTCCCAGTACAAACCCAGCACCAGCGGCCATAGAAATACCGCTTCAAGGCCACCAAATGCCAGCAGATTCAGCCAGATAATCATATCGGGCGGATTCCACGCTGCCAGCAATAGCAGCACACCGAGCACAAAAGTGATGGTGCCTGACAGCATGCGCAGGCGCGCTTCATTTTCACTGTGCTGCGGGGCAATACGCAGGTAGAGATCTTTGATCAGCGTAGCGGAGGATTGCAGCAACTGCGCGTTGATGGTCGACATAATGGCCGCCATCGGCGCCGCAAGAAATACGCCCGCCGCCATGGGCGGTAATACGGTAATCATCAGCGTAGGAATCACGCGATCGGGGATGGTGAGATCGGGCAAAATTACGCGCCCCAGCGCGCCGGCCAGATGCATACCAAGCATCAGGATCACCACTACAATGGTGCCGAGTACAATGCCACGATGCATGGCTTTGCTGTCTTTATACGAAATACAGCGCACCGCGGTGTGGGGCAGACCAATCACCCCGAAACACACCAGCACGGCAAACGAGCTGAGGAAAGTTGGGTTGATGACATTGCCCACGCCTTCCGGTGAGGTCAGCTGCGGATCGATATCATGCAGTTTGGTCACTGCGGAGGCTAATCCGCCAGCGTGGTGAATCACTGCAAACAGCAGCAGGAAGGTGCCGATCAGCATTACCAAACCTTGCATCGCATCGTTCAGCACGCTGGCGCGGAAGCCACCGAAAGCGGTGTAGAGCGCGATGGTGCCGCCGAAGATCAGCAGGCCGGTGTCATAAGGAATGCCGGCCGCTGTTTCCAGCAGGCGCGCACCGCCGATGAACTGCACGGTCATTGCGCCGATAAACGCCACCAACAAACTGATGCTGGAGAGCCAAATCAGCAGCGTGCTGCCGTAGCGGCCATACAACATGTCGTTGAGCGTCACGGCGTTGTAGCGACGCGCCAGAATGGCGAATTTCTTGCCTAACACGCCAAGCGAAAGCCAGACGGCAGGCACCTGAATCATCGCCAGCAGCACCCAGCCAAGGCCATATTTATAGGCTGCGCCGGGGCCGCCAATGAACGAGCTGGCGCTGATATATGTGGTGGTGATGGTCATGGCCAGCACAAAGCCGCCCATCGAACGGCTGCCGAGGAAGTATTCGCTCAGGAAGTTGCCCTGACGCTGCTTGCGCATGGCAAACACCGACAGCGCGGCGATCAGCACCAGATAGGCCAACAGCGGAAGAATGATTTCAGAGTCCATCGTTATCCTCCAGCGACATGTCGCGGAACAGCACGCGCACCATCAGCCAGCACAACACAATAAACAGCAGCGGAGCGAACAGACACGAAAGCTCGAACCACCTTGGTAAGCCAAACAAGCCGATCTCATTGCCGCCCAGCCAGGCAGAAAGTCCCCAAACGGCAAGGTAGGCCAGCGTCAGATAAAGTGACCAGCGCGCCTCTTTGTTTGCTTGTAAAAAACGCCAATCCATTATGTAACCTCAAAGGCGACAAAAATGAAAAAGGCCGGAGTTAACCGGCCTCTGCTTTGCTCTGCGCTGCAATTACTTCTCTTGCAGGCCGAGTTTTTTCTCCAGATAGTGGATGTTGGTGCCACCCTGCTGGAAGTTTTCGTCGGACATGATTTTCATCTGCAGCTCAATGTTGGTCTTGATGCCGTCGATGATCAGTTCCGCCAGCGCATTCTTCATGCGCGAGATTGCCACGTCACGGTTTTCACCGTAGGTAATCAGCTTACCAATCATGGAATCGTAGTACGGTGGCACGCTGTAACCGGCATAGATATGCGATTCCCAACGTACACCAAAGCCGCCCGGCGCGTGGAAACGGGTGATCTTGCCTGGGCTTGGCAGGAAGGTGTTGGGATCTTCGGCGTTGATACGGCATTCAACCGCATGACCGCGAATCACCACGTCTTCCTGCTTGATCGATAGCGGCTGACCAGCAGCAATACGCAGCTGCTCTTTGATCAGATCGACGCCGGTGATCATCTCAGTCACCGGATGTTCCACCTGAATACGGGTGTTCATCTCGATGAAGTAGAACTCACCGTTTTCGTACAGGAACTCGAAGGTACCTGCACCGCGATAGCCGATATCGATACAGGCTTTAGAGCAGCGCTCACCGATGTAGCGACGCAGTTCCGGCGTGATGCCTGGCGCTGGCGCTTCTTCGACGACTTTCTGGTGACGACGCTGCATTGAGCAGTCACGTTCCGCCAGATAGATCGCGTTACCCTGGCCGTCGGCCAGCACCTGAATCTCAATGTGGCGTGGATTCTCGAGGTACTTCTCCATGTACACCATGTCGTTGTTGAAAGCCGCTTTGGCTTCCGCTTTCGTCATGTTGATGGATTGCTCAAGATCCTTGTCGCTGCGCACTACGCGCATACCGCGACCGCCGCCGCCGCCGGAGGCTTTGATGATCACCGGATAACCGATGCGCTTAGCGAAGGCACGGTTTTTTTCCATGTCGTCGGTCAGCGAGCCATCAGAACCTGGCACGGTGGGCACGCCTGCTTTCTTCATGGCGGTGATGGCAGACACTTTGTCGCCCATCAGGCGAATGGTGTCGGCTTTCGGGCCAATGAAGATAAAGCCTGAACGCTCAACCTGCTCGGCGAAATCGGCGTTCTCAGAGAGGAAGCCGTAACCCGGGTGGATCGCGACCGCGCCGGTAATTTCAGCGGCGGAGATCAGTGCCGGGATGTTCAGGTAGCTTTTGACTGAAGGTGGCGGGCCGATGCAGACGGTCTCGTCTGCCAGCAGCACGTGCTTCAGGTCACGGTCCGCGGTGGAGTGCACGGCAACAGTCTTAATGCCCAGCTCTTTGCAGGCACGCAGAATGCGCAGCGCGATCTCACCACGGTTAGCAATGACAATTTTATCCAGCATGCTTCGCCTCGTTATTCGATGATGACCAGCGGCTCGTCAAATTCAACCGGTTGGCCGCTTTCGACCAGAATCGCCTTCACAACGCCGGATTTGTCGGCTTCGATCTGGTTCATCATTTTCATCGCTTCAACGATGCACAGGGTGTCGCCGGCATTCACTTTCTGGCCAACTTCAACGAAAGCTTTCGCATCTGGGCTTGGCGTGCGATAGAAAGTGCCGACCATTGGTGAACGCACGATGTGGCCACTGATTTCTGGTTTAGCGGCTTCTGCTGCAACCGGTGCGGCAGGCGCCACCGCGGTAGACAACGCAGGCTGCTGCTGCATCATTGGCGCAGCATAAGCCTGCTGCATCATTGGGTAGCCGGCATTTGCAGGTGAACGGCTGATACGAACGGACTCTTCGCCCTCGGAGATTTCCAGCTCGGAGATGCCAGACTCTTCAACCAGTTCGATCAGTTTCTTAATTTTACGAATATCCATGAGTGTGGTTCCGTACTCTGTTTAATTGGAATGTGACAGGCGTTTTACTGCCGTTTGTAAAGCCCACGCGTATCCATCAGCGCCAAGTCCACAGATGACGCCGGCAGATACATCGGAAAGATAGGAGTGATGTCGGAACGGTTCGCGTGCATGCACGTTCGAGAGATGCACCTCAATAAAAGGAATGCTAACCGCCAACAGGGCATCACGCAGTGCAACGCTGGTATGCGTGAACGCAGCAGGATTGATGATGATGTAGTCCACGTTGCCGCGGGCTTCGTGAACACGGTCAATCAACTGAAACTCTGCGTTCGATTGCAAATGACTCAATTTCACATGGTGCTGATCGGCCTGTTGCGTCAGATCGCCGACGATTTGCGCCAGCGTGGTGTGACCATACTTATCAGGCTCGCGCGTTCCCAGTAGATTCAGGTTGGGACCGTTCAAAAGCAGTATGTGAAATTTGTGCGCCATCTTGCTGCTATCTCCTGCAATCAGTAAGGCATCGCGTAAAATACCGCGACATCTTGCGTTTGTCACCCTTGCGGATGAAAAACCAGACTTCGCTTGCAATAAAGCCGGGCATTATATCCGTTTCGTCGACATTCGCAGCAAAATACTGGTCTTATCTGCGAAGTTGATCGAATGCGGCCGAAGGCCACACTTTTTAACAGATCTCGCGGGAGGAACACAACCGTGCGGGGATTATCTGGGGAGAAGTTTACGCAACTTATTGTAACGCCACGCTAACAGCGCAATGGCCAGCACGGCGTAGATCACCGGCTGCGGGGAGAGCACTTTCACTGACCAGATATAGTGAATCGGCACGAGGATCGCGACCAGATAGACGCCGTTATGCAGCGTTTGCCAGCGACGCCCCAGTTTGCGCTGCATGCGCTGGAATGAGGTGATGGCGAGGGCGCAGAGAATAATCCAGCTGATCATCCCCAGTAACAAATAAGGACGCGAAACCAGCTCGCTGCCGAGTAAACGCAGATGATCGTAGCCAAGTTCCAGCAGGTAGTAGCTGGTAAGGTGCAAACTGGCCCAGGCGAAACACCACACGCCGAGCAGGCGGCGAGTGCGAATCAGCAGCGGCTGTTTCAGGTAGCGTGTCAGCGGGCTGACCAGCAGCGTGGCGAGCAGCAACTTTAGCGCCATTCTGCCGGTAAAATGCTGGATATCTTTGGCCGGATCAGCGCTCAGCCAGCCCTGACTCGCTGCCATAAACAGATACACAAACGGCAGAAAAGCCGCCAGATGCAGCACGACTTTCAACGCAGTGATGTGACGTAAAGAGAGGCGCACTCAATAGTTCTCCCGTAAATCCAGGCCGCGATACAGTGACGCCACCTCTTTCGCGTAGCCGTTGAACAGCAGCGTAGGTTGGCGATCAACCTTCAGAATGCCGCCCGCGCCGATAAAGCGCTCGGTTGCCTGCGACCAGCGCGGATGATTCACATGCGGGTTCACATTGGCGTAAAAACCATACTCATTGGCGGCGATCTGGCTCCAGGTCGTTGGCGGGCGATCGTGCGTCAGCGTAATCTTCACAATCGATTTAATCCCTTTGAAGCCATATTTCCACGGCACCGTCAGGCGAATCGGTGCGCCATTCTGCGGAGGCAGCGCTTTGCCATACACGCCGGTACTCAGCAGCGTCAGCGGATGCATCGCTTCATCAAGACGCAAGCCTTCCACATAGGGATAATCCAGCCCGCCGCCGATAAAGCGATCTTTCTGACCCGGCATTTGGTCGGGTGCGTACAGCGTTTCAAACGCCACAAAGCGCGCATTGCTGGTGGGTTCAGCCAGTTTGAGCAGCTTGTTGAGTTCAAAACCGACCCACGGAATCACCATCGACCAGGCTTCGACACAGCGCATGCGGTAGATGCGCTGCTCCATGGCAAAACGCTTGAAGATGTCATCCATATCCAGCGTGATCGGTTTGGCAACTTCGCCTTCGATACGCAGCTTCCACGGATCGGTTTTCAGCGTGCCAGCGTTGGCAGCAGGATCGGCTTTATCAAGGCCAAATTCATAGAAGTTGTTATAACCTGACACCTTATCAAACGGCGTGAGCGGCAAATCGGCCTGCCATTCAGCCGGTTTAGTGAAATCTAAATCACGGCCAGCGGGCGCGGGCGGGCGATCATTGCCTTTAAACCAGCTCAGCACATCGGCTTGCGCGGTGCCGGGTAAACTGGCTGCTGCTGCGCCTAATCCCAACGCTTTCAGCACCTGACGGCGGCGCATATTAAAGACGCTTTCTGGCGTGACGTCGGCTTCTGTGAGCAAGTGCTTCAGGTTCATGACGTTCTCCTGTGAATAGTAAATTATGACCAGCATGCTCAACTTCAGTGTCAGGCGCGAACTTGCGGGGAAAAATGTGAAATTTCCTGGCGCATCGCCCTCTTTGAGAATAGGACGAAAAAGCCCATAGCAAAGTCAGGCCATCACGGTTTAACGCTATACTCGCGCCGTAGCGCTTATCATGCTGTGTTATGTGCGATTTTGATGCCAGTCTGGCGCTGAATCACACCTTGATTTGTGCTATTTTGCTCAGGTTTGCGCCAGGGGTAAGCGTGGCGCCGACGGATTAACACCGTTCATAACCGCAGTGATGCAGGCACAGGGATGCGATTAACAACTAAATTTTCTGCGTTTATTACCTTATTAAGTTTACTGGCGATGATATTGATGCTGGTGGGCTGCGCTTTTAGTTTTATCTGGCTATCGCAGCAGCGCGTGGAAACGCGGATGCAAACGCTGGCGACTGAAGTAGATAAAGCATTGGCTTCACAATCGCCGCAGGAAATCACGCAGTGGCTAACGCGCATGATGCCGGTGGTCAATGCCGAACAGGTGCAACTGCTGAACGGCGATACGTTAGTGTTCAGTTTAGCCCGCCATGAAAATCCGATGTTAGAAGATGAGCCTAATCGCTTTGTGCAGTTCGATTTGCCCCTGACGCATTCGCCGGGCCTCGAACTGCGCGTGGTGGTGCTGGATCCGGCCAAAACCCTGTTTCGCTCCTTTACCGGCACTTATACGCTGGTGGTCCTGTTTACGGTCGTCGCGATCATGTGCGTGCTGCTGGTCATGACCAATCGCTGGCTCAAGCGGCGCTGGCAGGATATGGAACAGTTAGAAGCGCGCGCCGATCGCATTCTGACCGGTGAACGTCATTCGCAGGGTGACCATGCGGCGGAATGGCCGCCGAAAGCCAGTCGCGCCATCGATGCGCTGCTGGGCGATCTGCAGGAAGCGGGCGAGCAGCGTTTACGCATCGATACCTTAATTCGCACCTTTGCGGCGCAAGATCCGCGTACCGGCCTGAACAATCGTTTGTTCTTTGATAACCAATTGGCGACGTTGCTGGAAGATCAGGAAGATGTCGGCACGCACGGCGTGGTGATGATGGTGCGTCTGCCGGACCTCGATATGCTGCACGAAACCCTCGGCCCAACGCTGGTGGAAGAGTATCTGTTTGATTTGATTAATATGCTGTCGACCTTTGTGCTGCGCTATCCGGGCGCGCTGCTGGCGCGATATTTCCGCAGTGATTTCGCCGTCTTGCTGCCGCATCGCACTTTAAAAGAAGCCAACAGCATTGCCGATCAACTGATTAATGCCGTCGATTCACTGCCGCCGATGCGCATGGTCGATCGTGATGATTTGATCCACATCGGCATCAGCGCGTGGCGCAGCGGTCAGAGCGTGTCGCAGGTGATGGAAAATGTGGAGATGGCTACGCGGCGTGCGGCATTGCAGGGCGGTAATAGCTGGTCGGTTGGCGAAGGCAATACGCTGGATATGGGGCGCGGCAGTGTGCGCTGGCGGACCTTGCTGGAGAACACGCTCAATCGTGGTGGTCCGCGACTGTACCAAAAGCCGGCGGTGTTGCTGGATGGAAAAGTCCATCATCGTGAATTACTGACGCGTGTGTTTGATGGCGACAAAGAAGTGGTGTCGGCTGAGTTTATGCCGCTGGTATTGCAGCTGGGTATGACTGACAGCTGGGATCGTCAACTGGTGACGCGCATCGCGGCGCTTTCGGAAGTGTGGCCGGACGAAACTCTGGCACTTCCCGTGAATATTGATTCGCTGTTGCAGCGGCCTTTTCAGCGCTGGCTGCAAAAACTGCTGCTGCAGTGCAGCAAATCGCAAAGAAAACGTTTTTTATTTGAACTTGCTGAGGCCGACGTTTGTCAACACATCAGCCGTTTAGTGCCGGTTTTTCACATGTTAACCGCATTTGGCTGTCGCATTGCGGTGGATCAGGCTGGTTTGACGGTGGTGAGCAGCGCTTATATCAAACAATTCCCGATAGAAGTGATTAAACTTGCGCCGGGTTTGGTACGCAATATTGAACGACGCACCGAGAACCAGCTGTTTGTGCAGAGCTTGCTGGAAGTGTGTAAGTCATCGCCAACTCAAGTTTTCGCCGCGGGTGTGCGAACACGCGCGGAGTGGCAAACGCTGTCGGGATTAGGTGTTTCGGGCGGGCAGGGCGATTTCTTTGCGCCTTCGTTGCCGGTCAACAGTAATGTAAAGAAACACTCGCAACGTTATCGAATTTAGACCTTCAGCGCGCGAAGTGCAGGCTGATGGCTGTTTTTATCGCTTATTAGTGCCGGAGCGCGCGATGCTGGCGGCTGGAAATGTTAGATTTTATGTCGAAATTCGCCGGCTAGCGCCGGGGCAATTTAGGTTAAAACGGCGAGTTAACGCCATTTAACTGCGGCAAAAGACCCTACGATCAGGCCAAAAAAGTATTCAGCGTATTTTTTCACCGAAGCCGAACGTTTTTGCGCCTTGTAGCGGCTTCGCGTGGTTGGTAAAGTAGGCGGATTTTATTTTCCGCCCCCAGCTTGCAGGATTATCCCTTAGTATGTTTAAAAAATTTCGTGGCATGTTTTCCAATGACTTGTCCATTGACCTGGGTACCGCGAATACCCTGATTTACGTGAAAGGACAAGGCATCGTGTTAAACGAGCCTTCTGTGGTTGCCATTCGTCAGGATCGTGCCGGCTCCCCAAAGAGCGTAGCGGCTGTCGGTCATGACGCTAAGCAGATGCTGGGCCGTACGCCGGGCAACATCGCTGCTATCCGTCCTATGAAAGATGGCGTGATCGCCGACTTCTTCGTTACCGAAAAAATGCTGCAGCACTTCATTAAGCAAGTGCATAGCAATAGCTTTATGCGTCCAAGCCCGCGTGTGCTGGTCTGCGTACCGGTGGGTGCGACCCAGGTTGAGCGTCGCGCCATCCGTGAATCTGCACAGGGTGCAGGCGCACGCGAAGTGTTCCTGATTGAAGAGCCAATGGCGGCGGCGATTGGTGCAGGTCTGCCGGTTTCTGAAGCAACCGGTTCTATGGTGGTGGATATCGGTGGTGGTACCACTGAAGTAGCAGTGATCTCGCTGAACGGCGTGGTTTACTCCTCTTCTGTGCGTATTGGTGGTGACCGCTTCGATGAAGCTATCATTAATTATGTTCGCCGCAACTACGGTTCACTGATTGGTGAAGCGACTGCAGAGCGTATCAAGCATGGTATCGGTTCTGCTTATCCGGGCGATGAAGTACACGAGATTGAAGTTCGCGGCCGTAACCTGGCAGAAGGTGTGCCACGTGGCTTTACCCTGAACTCGAACGAGATTCTTGAAGCGCTGCAGGAACCGCTGACCGGCATAGTGAGCGCGGTGATGGTTGCACTGGAACAGTGCCCGCCAGAGCTGGCCTCTGACATCTCCGAGCGCGGTATGGTGCTGACCGGAGGTGGCGCATTGCTGCGTAACCTCGATCGCCTGCTGATGGAAGAGACCGGTATTCCGGTGGTCGTGGCAGAAGATCCGCTGACCTGCGTAGCACGCGGCGGTGGTAAAGCGTTGGAAATGATCGACATGCATGGCGGCGATTTGTTCAGCGAGGAGTAATTCCTCAACGGCTGAGGCCCTGGTCAAATTGCGCAGGGAATAGCGCCTATGCTGACGCTGCTGCTGCAACGCACGACGGCGAGATGCGTCCAGCCCTGGAGGCGTTGGTGATTTAGGCTAACGCTTCTTCCCTGATGTCGAGGAACACGCAGAATTTATGAAGCCGATTTTTAGCAGGGGACCTTCCCTGCAGTTGCGCCTCTTTCTGGCAGTCATTGTGGCTATCGCGATTATTATCGCCGATAGCCGCGTGAGCTCCTTTTCCCAGATCCGCAACTACCTGGACACATCGGTCAGTCCATTTTATTTTTTGGCCAACGGGCCAAGACAACTTCTTGATGGCGTTTCCGAAACCCTGGCGTCACGTCAGCAATTGGAACTGGAAAATAAAGCACTGCGCCGTGAGCTCTTCCTGAAAAACAGTGACTTGCTGATGCTGGGGCAATATAAGCAGGAAAACGCGCGTCTGCGCGAACTGCTTGGCTCGCCGCTGCGCCAGGATGAGCACAAGATGGTGACGCAGGTGATCTCCACCGGCACCGATCCTTATACCGATCAGGTGGTTATCGACAAAGGCAGCGTAAACGGTGTTTACGAAGGCCAGCCGGTGATCAGTGATAAAGGTGTAGTCGGTCAGGTGGTCGCGGTGGGTCAGGTGACCAGCCGCGTACTGTTGATTTGCGACGCGTCGCATGCGTTGCCGATTCAGGTGCTGCGTAATGATATTCGTGTTATAGCCGCCGGTAATGGCTGCAGCGAAGATCTGCAGCTGGAGCATCTACCGGGCAACACCGATATTCGCGTGGGCGATGTGTTAGTCACGTCTGGCCTGGGCGGCCGCTTCCCGGAAGGTTATCCGGTTGGCGTGGTCTCTTCGGTGAAAGTCGATACGCAGCGCGCTTACACGGTGATTCAGGCGCGTCCAGCCGCTGGCTTGCAGCGATTGCGCTATCTGCTGCTGCTGTGGGGCGCGGATCGCAACGGCGTCGCACCGATGGCACCGGACGAAGTGCATCGCGTGGCCAACGAACGTTTAATGCAGATGATGCCGCAGGTGCTGCCGCCAGCAGGCGAAATGGGCCCACCGGCACCGGATACTTTGCAGTCTTCGCAGCAAATGGGGCCACCGCAACCCGCTAACAGCAGTCGTTCGCAAGGGAATTCTGCGAACACACGCGGAGGCCAGCCTTGAGTCGATATCGCAGCCAGGGCCGATGGGTTATCTGGCTGTCCTTTCTGATTGCCCTCATCCTGCAAATCATGCCGTGGCCGGAACAGATCTATATGTTCCGGCCATCATGGCTGTTGCTGATCCTCATTTATTGGGTGCTGGCGCTGCCGCATCGGGTGAATGTTGGCACCGGTTTTTGTCTTGGTGCCATTATGGATCTGGTGGCGGGTTCAACGCTGGGCGTGCGCGCATTAGCCTTTAGCATCATCGCGTATCTGGTGGCCTTTAAATTTCAGTTATTCCGAAACTTAGCGTTGTGGCAGCAGGCATTAATGGTTATGGTGCTGTCCCTTGCGGTGGATGTGATTGTTTTCTGGGCAGAATTCCTGGTGATCAACGTCTCTTTCCGCCCGGAAATCTTCTGGAGTAGCGTGGTCGACGGCGTCCTGTGGCCCTGGCTATTCTTATTGATGAGAAAGATTCGCCGTCAATTCGCTGTTCAGTAAGGAATACTATGATAAGCCTGTACCTCGCATCCGGTTCACCGCGTCGACGTGAGCTGTTAACGCAGCTTGGTCTGCAATTTGAACGCCTGATTACCCACGTAGAAGAGCAGCGTCAGCCTGAAGAAGCGGCTGACGCTTACGTGCGTCGTCTGGCGTCGGATAAGGCGCGCGCGGGCGTTGCGGTGGCACCGCAGGATCTGCCGGTGCTGGGTGCTGATACCATCGTGGTGCTGAACGGTGAAGTACTGGAAAAACCGCAGGATGCCGCGCACGCCGCCGCGATGCTGAGCAAGCTGTCGGGACAAACTCATCAGGTGATGACCGCGGTGGCGCTGGCCGATACGCAGCGTGAGCTGGATTGTCTGGTGACCACGGACGTGACCTTCCGCACGATGACGGCGGAGGAAATTTCGCACTATATCGCCAGTGGCGAGCCGATGGATAAAGCCGGCGCGTACGGCATTCAGGGCCTTGGCGGCAATTTTGTCCGCAAGATTAATGGAAGTTATCACGCCGTGGTGGGATTGCCGCTGGTTGAGACCGGTGAGCTGCTGAGTCATTTTCAGTCACTGCGGGCGTTAAGGGGACAAGATGACGGCTGAACTGCTGGTAAATGTGACACCTTCAGAAACCCGTGTTGCCTATATTGATGGCGGCATTCTGCAGGAAATCCACATTGAGCGTGAAGCACGACGTGGCATCGTGGGCAACATCTATAAAGGACGCGTCAGTCGCGTCTTACCTGGCATGCAGGCGGCCTTTGTCGATATCGGCATGGAAAAAGCCGCCTTTCTGCACGCTTCCGACATCATGCCGCACACCGAATGCGTGGCGGGTGATGAGAAGAAAAATTTTGTGGTGCGCGACATTGGCGAGCTGGTGCGTCCCGGCCAGGATCTGATGGTGCAGGTGGTGAAAGATCCGCTGGGCACCAAAGGTGCGCGCCTCACCACCGACATTACTTTGCCCTCGCGCTATCTGGTGTTTATGCCTGGCGCGTCACACGTCGGCGTCTCGCAGCGTATTGAGAGCGAGGCCGAGCGTGAACGACTGAAAACGGTGGTTGCAGCGCACTGTGACGATCTCGGCGGCTTTATTATTCGTACCGCTGCGGAAGGCATTGGTTCAGAAGAGTTGTCGCAGGATGCCGCTTTCCTGAAACGTTTGTGGACCAAAGTCAGCGAGCGTAAAAAGCGTAATCAGACGCGCTGCCTGCTCTACGGTGAACTGGCATTAGCGCAGCGCGTGCTGCGTGATTTCGCCGGTGCCGCGCTGGATCGCATTCGCGTGGACTCACGTTTGACCTGTGATTTGCTGGTGGAATTTACCAGCGAATATATTCCGGAAATGGCCAGCAAGCTGGAGCTTTACAGCGGCAAACAGCCGATTTTTGATCTGTTCGACGTTGAGAACGAAATCCAGCGTTCGCTGGAGCGTAAGGTCGAGCTAAAATCCGGCGGCTATCTGATTATCGATCAAACCGAAGCCATGACCACGGTGGATATCAACACCGGTGCGTTTGTCGGACACCGCAATCTCGACGAGACCATCTTCAACACCAACATTGAAGCGACGCAAGCGATCGCGCGTCAGCTGCGACTGCGCAACCTCGGCGGCATCATCATTATCGATTTCATCGACATGAGTAACGACGAGCATCGCCGCCGCGTGCTGCATTCGCTGGAGAGCGCGCTGAGCAAAGATCGGGTGAAAACCGGCATCAATGGTTTCTCGGCGCTCGGTTTGGTGGAGATGACGCGTAAACGCACGCGTGAAAGTATTGAACATGTGCTGTGCGCCGATTGCCCGGTGTGTAAAGGGCGCGGCACCTTGAAAACGGTGGAAACCGTCTGCTATGAGATCATGCGTGAAATTGTGCGCGTGCATCACGCCTACGATTCCGACCGTTTCCTGGTGTACGTTTCCCCGGCGGTGGGCGACGCGCTGAAGGGCGAAGAGTCACACGCGCTGGCGGAAGTGGAGATTTTCGTCGGGAAACAGGTCAAAGTTCATGTTGAACCGCTCTATACCCAAGAGCAGTTTGATGTCGTCATGATGTGATTTTGAGGTTGAGTTCCGCAAGCCAACGGACAGCAAGGAGAGGTGTGTGAGGCGGTTGCCGAGGATTTTGTTACTGCTGCTCGCCGCAATCATCGTAATTGTGGCGCTGCTGGTCAGCGGGTTGCGCCTCGTGATGCCGCACCTCAACAGTTATCGCAGCGATATTCTGCAGACGATCTCACGCGTCAGCGGCGTCACGGTGACGGCCAGCGAACTGCAGGGCAAATGGGAGAATTTTGGCCCGACGCTGCAGATGCGCAATCTCAACGTCGCGATGCAGGAAGATGGGCAACTGACCATCGGCCGCGTCAATCTGGCGCTCAATGTGTGGCAATCGCTGCTGCACTGGCGCTGGCAATTCCGCGATCTCACCTTCTGGCAGCTGCATCTCGAAACCAACCATCCGCTGTTCACCAGTGACGAACAGAAGAACAGCTTCAAACCGGCGCAAATTAACGATCTGTTTTTGCGTCAGTTCGATCACTTCGATCTGCGCGACAGCAGCATCCGTTTTCTGACGCCGTCCGGCCAGCATGCTGAACTGGCGATTCCACGCCTTACCTGGCTGAACGAAAATACCCGTCACCGCGCCGAGGGCGAAGTGAGCCTCTCCAGTTTTACCGGCCAGCATGGCGTGGTGCAGGTGAGGCTCGATCTCAACGACAGCAACGGTTTACTCAGCGATGGCCGCATCTGGATGCAGGCCGATGATGTGGATGTGCGACCGTGGATTGGTCCGTGGCTGCGTGATAACACCAGCCTTGAAAGCGCGCGCTTCAGTCTGGCCGCGTGGGCGAATTTGCGCGATGGCGATCTCTACGCCGGTGATTTGCTGTTGAGCAAAGGTGGCGCGCGCTGGCGCGGCGAGCAGGGCGATCATCAATTAGAGGTTGATGGCTTAACCGCGCACTTGTCGCGCTACCAGAATGGCTGGAGCCTTTCGGTACCGCAAACCCGCTTGAGAACGGATGGCATCGCATGGGCGCCAGGACATTTTTCCCTGCTGTGGAAGCCAGAAGATAAGCAGATGCTCGGCGCCAACAGTGCGCCGGAGATGCGCGTGCGTGCCACGCAGCTGGATTTAGAACGTCTGGCGCCCGTCGTTCCGCTGTTTGCACCGCTTTCCCCAACCTTGCTGGATAACTGGCGTGCGCTACAGCCACGCGGCCACATTGATGCGCTGGCGCTGGATATCCCGCTGCAGCAGCCTGAGCAAACGCGTTTGCAGGTGAAATGGCGCGATCTCGCCTGGCAACAGTGGGAATTACTGCCGGGTATCAGCAATCTCAGCGGGAGCGCCAGCGGCAGCTTAAACAACGGCTTGCTGGATGTGGCGATGGGCCAGGCGGAAGTACCGTACGGCGATATGTTTCAGGCTCCGCTGCAGATTAAACAGATCACTGGCCAGCTCAACTGGCTACGCGATGCTAACGGCTTAACGCTGGATGGACATCAGCTGGATGTGCAGGCCCGTTCGCTGTGGGCACGCGGCGATTTCCGCTACCAGCAGAATTTGGGTAGCGCGCCGCGCCTCGATATTCTCGCCGGAATTCGCGTTACCGATGCTGGCGATGCGTGGCGCTATTTCCCGCAGCAGCTGATGGGCCACGATCTTACTCACTATCTCAGTGACGCGATTAAAGGCGGGCAGGTGGATAACGCCACGCTGCTGTTTGCTGGCGATCCCTCGCTGTTCCCGTTCAAACACAATGACGGCATGTTTGAAGTTTGGGTTCCGCTGCGCAATGCCACCTTCCAGTTCCAGCCCGGCTGGCCAGCGCTGGAAAACCTCGACATCAATCTCGACTTCCTCAACAACGGTTTGTGGATGAAAGCCGATAAAACCAGGCTCGGCGAGGTTGATGCGCGCAACGTCAGCGCGGTGATCCCGGATTACCTAAAAGAGAAGTTGATCATCGATGGCGATATCAGCGGCGAAGGCAAAAAAATCGCTGACTATTTCGAGCAAACACCGCTGAAACCGACGCTCGGCGCGGCGCTGCAGGAGCTACAGATTGGCGGCAATGTGCGCGGCACGTTGAATCTTGATATTCCACTGGATGGCGAGCAGGTGCACGCCAGCGGCAATGTGATGCTGAACAACAACAGCCTGCATATCAAGCCGTTAAATACCACGCTGAACAATCTCACCGGCCGCTTCCGTTACAATAACGGCAATCTGGAGAGTGAAGAGCTGCAGGCCAACTGGTTCGGACAGCCAACCGGCGTGAGTTTCAGCACGAAAGAGAATCCCAATGATTTTGGCGTGAACGTCAAACTGCTGGGCGATTGGCAGCCAGGTAAACTCAAGGTGCTGCCGGATGCCATCACGCGTCAGTTAGACGGCTCTTTACCGTGGCAGGGCAATGTGGATATCACGCTGCCGCATAAAGGCGGCGCAACCTACAAAGTGGCACTGCAAGGCGAGGGCAAAGCAGTAAGCAGTCACTTACCAGCACCGCTGGATAAAGCGGCTGGTGAAGCGATGCCGATTACCATCAACGCGGATGGCGATCTGAAAGGCTTTACCTTGAGCGGCAGCGTGCGCGAGCGCCATCGTTTCAATAGCCGCTGGATTCTGGAGCCGCAGCTGCGCGTTGATCGCGGGATCTGGCTGAATGATGCGAAAAGCACACCGAAGCTGCCCGAGAAGCGCGGCATGGAGCTGAATCTCCCGCCGCTGAATGGCGAAGCCTGGATGGGGATGATGGCTGGCGCGGGCAGTGCGCGTAACGCTCAGGGCGAGCCGGAAGTGGGCGGCGCGGCGCTGCCGGGCGACTTTATTCTGCGCACACCGGCGCTGACGCTTGGTGGTCAGCAATGGCACGACGTTAACGCTACCGTTACGCAGGGGCCAGCCGGCAATACCCACTTGCAGCTGGAGAGCCGTGAAGCACGTGGCAGTTTGCAGACGGCGCAGCGCTCTCCGTGGCAGATCAACCTGAGCTATCTTTACTACAATCCTGAATGGGCTGAGAAAAGCGATGGAAAATCATCGCCGTTTGGCGGCAACAGCAGAAACATCAACTTCAGCAGCTGGCCAGCGTTGCAGCTCAACTGTGATGAGTGCTGGATTCGCGGGCAGAAGTTTGGCCATATGCAGGCGAAGCTACAGCCGCAAGGCGATACGTTAGCACTTACTAACGCCTCGATTGATTCTGGCAGCTCTAAATTAAATGTGGCGGGTGAATGGGTGAATAAACCCGGCGATCAGCGCACTTCGCTGAAGGGCAGCCTGAGCGGCGACAACATCAATGACGCGGCTAACTGGTTTGGCATGAATACGCCGCTGCGCGATGCACCGTTTAAACTCGATTACGATCTGCACTGGCGTTCTGCGCCGTGGCAGCCATCGGAAGAGACGCTAAGCGGTACGCTGAAAACCCACTTTGGCAAAGGTCAGATCGCCGATGTGAACACCGGCCGTGCCGGGCAGTTGCTGCGCCTGTTTAGCTTTGATGCCTTGCTACGCAAGATGCGCTTCGATTTCAGCGACACCTTTAGTGACGGTTTCTATTTCGATTCGATCAACGGCACCGCGTGGATTGAAAACGGTGTGATGCGTACCGATAACCTGCTGGTGGATGGCCTGGAAGCGGATATCGCCATGAAGGGCAACATCGATTTGGTGAAGCGCCAGATCGACATGGAAGCGGTGGTCGCCCCGGAAATCTCCGCGTCGGTTGGCGTCGCCACTGCATTCGTCATCAATCCGGTGGTCGGTGCTGCGGTCTTCGCCGCCAGCAAAGTGCTGGGACCGCTGTGGAATAAGATTTCACTGTTGCGCTACCACATCAGCGGACCGCTGGATAAGCCGGAAATCAATGAAGTACTGCGCAAACCGCGTGAAGACGAGAAGAAGTGAATTTGACGCCGTCGGGTAATTGCCGCAGGCTATGACTATCCGAGCACATAATGAGTGAGAAACGATGACTCTGAATCTGGTAAGTGAGCAGTTGCTAACTGCGAACAGCATTAATCAGCAGGACCTTTATTCCCTGTTAGGGCAGCTTTCAGAACGTCGTCTGGATTATGCCGATCTCTATTTCCAGTCCAGTTTCCACGAATCCTGGGTGCTGGAAGACAAAATTATTAAAGATGGTTCTTACCATATCGATCAGGGCGTGGGCGTCCGCGCCGTGAGCGGCGAGAAAACCGGTTTCGCCTACGCTGACCAGATTTCCCTGAATGCACTGCGTCAGTCGTCTGAAGCGGCGCGCAGCATCGTGCGTGAACAAGGCAACGGTAAAGCGCATACCTTATCGGCGGTGCTGAACCGTTCGTTGTATGCGCCCGTTAATCCGCTGGATAGCCTGACGCGCGAAGACAAAATTGCCCTGCTGCACCGTGTTGATAAAGTGGCGCGTGCTGCCGATCCACGTGTGCAGGAAGTGAATGCCAGCTTGAGCGGTGTTTACGAACAGGTGCTGGTCGCCGCAACTGACGGCACGCTGGCCGCAGATATTCGTCCGCTGGTGCGTCTTTCCATCAGCGTGCAGGTGGAAGATCAGGGTAAACGCGAACGTGGCTCAAGCGGCGGCGGCGCGCGTACCGGTTATGAATTCTTCCTCGCTGATGAGAGCGGTGATGTGCGTGCCGATGCCTGGGCGCGCGAAGCGGTGCGCATGGCGCTGGTCAATCTCTCCGCCGTGGCGGCACCCGCTGGCATGTTGCCGGTGGTGCTGGGCGCAGGTTGGCCGGGTGTGCTGCTGCACGAAGCAGTTGGACATGGTCTGGAAGGTGACTTCAACCGTCGTGCGACATCGGTATTCAGCGGCAAAATGGGCCAGCTGGTGGCTTCAGAGCTGTGTACCGTGGTTGACGATGGCACCATTGAAGGTCTGCGCGGTTCACTGGCGGTCGATGATGAAGGCGTGCCGGGCCAGTACAACATGCTGATCGAAAATGGCGTGCTGAAAGGCTACATGCAGGACAAGTTGAATGCGCGCCTGATGGGCGTCAATCCAACTGGCAATGGTCGCCGTGAATCTTACGCGCACTTGCCAATGCCGCGCATGACCAACACTTACATGCTGGCAGGCAAATCGACGCCGCAAGATATCATTGAAAGCGTAGAGTACGGCATTTACGCGCCAAACTTCGGCGGCGGCCAGGTTGATATCACGTCCGGCAAGTTCGTGTTCTCCACCTCAGAAGCTTATCTGATCGAGAACGGCAAAGTGACGACGCCCGTGAAAGGCGCCACGCTGATTGGCTCCGGCATCGAAGCGATGCAGCAGATCTCGATGGTCGGCAACGATCTGGCGCTGGATAAAGGCGTCGGCGTATGCGGTAAAGAGGGACAAAGCGTACCGGTTGGCGTGGGTCAGCCAACGCTGAAGCTGGATAAAATCACCGTAGGTGGTACCGCCTAACGTTGTCAGGTCGCCATGTATGGCGACCTGAACATCTGCCCTCAACCTTTCCGATGCTGCTGATACTGCTGCGCTACCTGCCTGAAATACTCGGTCAGATAATCAATGCACACCTGCACTTTCAGCGGCAGCTTGTCTTTCTCAGTATAGAGCGCATAGACCGGGCGCGGCTCCGAGTGATATTGCGGGAACAGAATATCGATCTCCCCCGCATTGATCTCATCAATCACCCACATCAACGGCACATAGGCGATACCGCAACCTGCTTTAAGCCAGCGAATCAGCGTCTGCGAATCGTTGGTGACGAAACGGCCTTGCGGCGTAAGGCGGGTAACCAATCCTTCCGGCGCAACCAGTTCAAAAGTGTTATCCGGCCGCACGCTATATTCCAGCCACGAAAAATTATCGATCTCGCTGGGTTTTTCCGGCGTGCCATGCTGCGCCAGATAGCTCTTCGCCGCGCACACCACCATCGGCATTGCACCCAGCCGACGCGAGAACAAGTTCGAATCCTGCAGCGCGCCCACGCGCACCACCAAATCCAAACCGTTGGCAATCAAATCGGGAGCAGGAATGCCCGTCACCAGATTGACGCCCAAACCCGGATATTCGCGTAACATTTCGCTGGTCATCGCCGATAACACATTCTGCGCCATCGTCGATGAGCAGCCGATCCGTAGAATACCGATCGGCGTGTTGTTAAAGGCGTACAGCTGCTCGTGTACCTGCGACGCCTCCGCCAGCATGCGGCGACAGCCCTGAAAATAGATCTTTCCGGCCTCAGTCAGGCCAATGCTGCGCGTGCTGCGATTAAGCAATTTAACCTGTAACTCATCTTCCAGTTTGGCGACAATCTGGCTGATAGATGAAACGCTAAGCTGTAGCTGGCGCGCCGCGGCGGTAAATGAACCCAATTCAACCACTTTGGCGAAAATGGACATGCTTTTAAGTCGATCCATTGTTTACTCTGGCTAAAAAGTGATTTAGCTCACAATATGTAGAAAACGTATAGTCAAGCGCGTTACTATACGCGCGCTGGGTCTCTTCACTGCACCTGAACACGGCTGTGTTAGCCCGATGATACGCTATGATTAGCTCAACGCGGCCTGAATGTTGCCATCAGTTTATCCGTCATCCCCTGATCGTAAACCCAACGTGCTACACGGCACGTGGGCAGGTATCGGTGCAATCCGGCAAGGTCGAACTAAGGATCCGAAATGAGTGTGCTTCCGGTATTTGTCGTATTCGGGCTGAGTTTTCCGCCCATCTTCATTGAACTACTGGTTTCACTGGCGCTGTTCTGGCTGGTGAAACGCGTGCTAACGCCTAGCGGGATCTACGATCTGGTTTGGCATCCGGCACTGTTTAACACTGCGCTATATTGCTGCGTGTTTTACCTTGTATCCCGTTTATTCGTCTGAGGTTTTTTAAGTGAAAGCGCTAATAAGAAAAATCGCGCGATACGCGATTACACTCCTGCTGGTTGTCATCGCCATCGTGATCATCTTCCGCGCCTGGGTGTTCTACACCGAATCACCGTGGACGCGTGATGCCAAATTCTCTGCCGATGTGGTGGCGATCTCGCCTGACGTCACCGGCATCATCACTGACGTGCCGGTGCACGACAACCAGCTGGTGAAAAAAGGCGACACGCTGTTTGTGGTTGACCGTCCGCGCTACCAAAAAGCGCTGGACGAAGCCCAGGCGGATGTCGAGTATTACCAGGCTTTGGTGAGTGAAAAACGCCGTGAAGCCAGTCGCCGCAATCAGTTGGGGACCAGCGCGATGTCGCGTGAAGCGATTGAGCAATCCAATAACGATCTGCAAACCAGCGAGCATCAGCTGGCGAAGTCTGTGGCCACGCGCGATCTGGCGGTGATTGACCTCGATCGCACCACTATCAAAGCGCCATCTGACGGCTGGGTCACCAACCTCAATGTCTATCAGGGCGAATTCATCACGCGCGGCTCGGTAGCCGTGGCGTTGGTGCAACAGCACTCCTTCTATGTGCTGGCCTATATGGAAGAGACCAAGCTGGATGGCGTGCGTCCGGGCTTCCGCGCACAAATTACCCCGTTGGGGAGCAACGCGGTACTGCGTGGCACCGTTGACAGCATCGCGGCGGGCGTAACCAACAGCAGCAGCACCAGCGACAGCAAAGGCATGGCGACCATCGACTCGAATCTGGAGTGGGTGCGTCTTGCGCAGCGTGTGCCGGTGCGTATTCGTCTCGACGAGCAACCGGGCAACCGCTTCCCGGCGGGGACCACGGCGACGGTGGTGATCACCGGTGCGCAGGATCGCGAAACCAAAGTCTCGCCGCTGGCACAGTTGTTCAATCGCCTGCGTGAGTTTGGTTAAGCGAGGGCGATATGATTGAGTTTTTGCGTTTCCCGGTAAAGCTCACCTTCGCGCTGGTTGCGGCGTTGATGATTGGCTTTCACTTCAATCTGGAAACGCCGCGTTGGGCGGTAATGACCGCCGGCATCGTGGCCGGTGGTACCGCCTTTGCTGCGGGGGGCGATCCCTATTCTGGCGCGCTGCGCTATCGCGGCATTCTGCGCATCATCGGTACTTTTATTGGCTGTATCGCCGCGCTCACCATCATGATTGCCACGGTGCGCGCGCCGGTGGTGATGCTGCTGCTGTGCTGTATGTGGGCCGGCATGTGCGTGTGGCTCTCTTCGCTGATCAAAGTCGAAAACTCCTATGCGTTGGGTCTTGCCGGTTACACCGCGCTGATCATCGTGGTGACGGCGGATGCCAGCGGCGGCTTGACGCTGGCTCCGCAGTACGCGGTTGAGCGCTGCAGTGAAATCGTCATCGGTATTCTGTGTGCGATCCTCGCCGACATGCTGTTCTCGCCGCGTTCGATCAAAAAAGTGATTGAGCAGGAAGTGGACGCGCTGCTGGTGGCGCACTACAAATTGCTGCAGCTGTGCGTCGCGCATGAAGACAAAGAGGAAGTGGATAAAGCCTGGAGCGCGTTAGTGCGTCGCACCACGGCACTCAACGGCATGCGCGGCCAGCTGATGATGGAATCCTCACGCTGGAAAAACTCCAGCCGCCGCCTGCAAATGCTCAACACCTTATCGCTGACGCTGATCACGCAGGCCGCCGAAACTTTCCTGATTCAAAACTCGCGTCCGGAATACATTCCACCGCACTATCGTTTGCTGATCGAAAAAGAGGTCAACAGCGTCAACGATGTGCATAAGCGCATGAAGGTGATGCGTCGCCTGATTGGCGTGAGCAGCAAAACCGTGCCGGTGACGCTGGCGAGTTGGGTCGGCGCGGCCACTGAATATCTGCTGCTGATTAATGGCATTAAAAGTAATAGCCGCATCACCACGCTGGAAGAGAGCATTCTGCAGCGCGAGGTAGTAATTCAGGCGCGCTCTGCGGAAACCCATCACGCGATGATCAACGGTATACGTACCTTTGTCGCCACCGCGCTGGGATCGCTGTTCTGGCTGTATACCGGCTGGACATCAGGCAGCGGCTGCATGGTGATGCTGGCGGTGATTACCGCGCTGGCGATGCGTATGCCGAATCCGTTAATGATGGCGAAAGACTTCCTTTACGGCATGACGGTTGCGGTGCCGCTCGGCGCGCTCTACTTCATCTTTATTCTGCCCGCGACCCAGCAAAGTGCGCTGCTGTTGTGTATCGCCATAGGCGCGCTGGGTTTTATCGGCGGCATCTTCGTGCAGCGTCGTCAGTTGGGTACGCTGGGTGCGTTGATTGGTACCATCAACGTGCTGGTGCTGGATAACCCGATGAAGTTCGAGTTCAACGTATTCCTCGATAACGTGCTGGGCCAGGTGATTGGCTGCTTTGTAGCGATGATGGTGATTCTGCTGATTCGCGATAAATCCAAAGAGCGTACCGGACGTAAACTGCTGAATCGCTTTATGTATGCCGCAGTTGCTGCGCTGACCACTAATCAGGCGCGTCGTCGTGAAAATCACTTGCCGGCGCTGTATCAGCAACTGTTTTTGCTGCTCAACCTGTTCCCCGGCGATATCGATAAATACCGTATCGCGCTGACGCTGATTATCGGCCATCAACGCCTGCGCAATGCCGAAGTGCCGGTGAATGCAGATCTCTCGGCCTATCACCGCCAGCTGCGCTACACCGCCGACCGCATTATCTCCGCGACCAGCGATGATAAGCGGCGCTATTACTTCGAGCGGCTGCTGAAGGAGCTGGATGTGTATCAGGAAAAGCTGCAGCACTATGCTGCGCCTGATAACGTCACCGAGCCGGTGAAACGTCTGGCGCTGATGCTGGATAAGTATCAGAACACCTTAATACAAATCTGAAACTGGCCGCTGCAACCTGCAGCGGCCTTTTAGATCCCACGCTGACACAAAAACCTCTGATATTGGCATCTATACTTTCCTGACAGGACGCAAACTGACAGGAGAAAACCGATGTCCACTTCCCTGCAACAACACGAATTTTTCAAGACCGGCTATTTCGCTGATGGTCAGTGGCATAACGCCAGCGCCACCTTTGAGGTGACCAATCCTGCCACCGGCGAAGTTATCGCTAACGTGGCGAAAGCCGGCCAGCAAGAAACCGAACAGGCGATTGCCGCCGCGCAGCGTGCGTTTCCCGCCTGGCGCGATAAAACCGCCAAGGCGCGTGCCGAAATCCTCTATCGCTGGTATCAGCTGATCATCGAGAACAAAAGCTGGCTCGGCCAGTTGATGACGGCCGAGCAGGGTAAACCGCTTAAAGAAGCCGAAGGTGAAGTGGAATACGCCGCCAGCTTTATTCAGTGGTTTGCCGAGCAGGCGAAACGCGCCAACGGTGAAATCATCCCGCCGGCTAAACCGGCCTCGCGCATTCTGGCGACGCGCGAACCAATTGGTGTGGTCGCGGCGATTACGCCGTGGAATTTCCCGATGGCGATGCTGACGCGCAAACTTGGCCCCGCATTGGCCGCGGGCTGTACCGGCATCATCAAACCCGCTAACAACACACCGCTGAGCGCCTTCGCGTTGCTGGCGCTGGCGCAGAAAGCCGGAGTGCCTGATGGCGTACTCAATGCGGTGGCGGGCGATACGCATGCCATCAGCGACGCGATTATGGCCAGCAAGGCGGTGCGCAAAATCTCCTTTACTGGTTCCACCGCGGTGGGCAAAACGCTGATGCGTAATGCGGCTGAAACCATGAAAAAAGTCTCGATGGAGTTAGGCGGCAACGCGCCTTACATCGTGTTTGATGATGCCGATATTGATGCGGCGGTGCAGGGCGCGATTGCCAACAAATTCCGCAACGCCGGACAGGTGTGCGTCAGCGTCAACCGCTTCTATTTGCATAACGCGGTCTACGATCGCTTCGTTAATCAACTGGCCGATGCGGTGGGCAAACTAAAAGTCGGAAATGGCGTGGAAGAAGGGGTGATCGTTGGCCCGCTGATTGAGCCGTCCGCGCTGGAGAAAGTGGAAGAGCACGTCAAAGATGCATTGAGTAAAGGCGGCAAATTGCTGGTCGGCGGCGAACGTCATCCTCTTGGCGGCAACTTCTGGCAACCAACGGTGATTGGCGAAGCGCATGAAGAGATGAAGCTGGCGCAGGAAGAGACGTTTGGTCCGGTTGCGGCTTGCTTCCGCTTTGACGATGAAGCCGAGGTGATTGCGCGTGCCAATAACACCGAATTTGGCCTGGCGGCTTACTTCTACACGCAGAATCTGCAACGGGTGTTCCGCGTCTCAGCGGCGCTGGAAGCGGGCATGATCGGCATTAACGAATGCGCGGTATCCACTGAGCTGGCACCGTTTGGCGGCGTGAAAGAGTCTGGACTGGGACGCGAAGGATCGGTGTTGGGGATGGAAGAGTATCTGGAAGTTAAAGCGTTGCACCTCGGCGGACTCAGCTAGCCGCAACAACCAAGAGGGCGTCATGATGAGAACCGAGCGTTTCGATTTCGACGAGATTGTCGATCAAGCCCATTTTTATCGACAGTTTAGCGATCGTTTTGCGTTAGCCGATCTCGCCATCAACGATCTTGACGATCTTTGGGATGCGATTGTCGGTGAGCAACTGCCGTTGCCGCTGGAGATTGAATTTGTAAATCTGGGGAAAGGGCAGAAACGCCGGTATGGCGCATTGATCCTGCTATTTGATGAAGCAGAAGAGGAGCTGGAAGGCCAGCTCCGCTTCAATATAAAGTAAAAAGGGCCCCGGCGAGCGGGGCCAAAGGGTTCGTCTTAATTGACGAGGAATTACTTATACAGCTCAGCTGTCACGTGGTAGCTATCGCCGGTTTTCGCTTCAATCACTTTGTAAGCGCTGGCACCTTGCTCATCCGCTTTCTGCGAAAGCTCGGCACGATAGTCCATTGGCGAACCGCCGGTTCCGCTGATTGAAATGGTGCTGCCGGTAGGTTGCAGATTCTGCGCCTGTTGTTCGGTGACCAGTTGTGCTGCAGAAGCACCAAAGGCGAACAGGGAAAGCAGGGTAGCAGTTGCGATGGTTGTTTTGATTTTCATAATTTTCTCCTCGTTTAATCAACAACCTGCGGCAGAAAAGGGGTGGCGGGTCGTCGATCTATTGCCTGGCGCCATCAAGGCACCGGACGTTCAATTAGTGATTATTTGTACAGTTCAGCAGTCACGTGGAAGGTATCGCCACGGTTGCTTTCGATGATGCGGTAATGGCTGGCACCCTGCGCATCGGCTTTCTGTGACAGTTCCTGACGCACGTTGGTCTGGTCGCCGTCAACACCGCTCACGCTGATGGTTTGGTTCAGAGATTGCAGCTGTTCAGCTTGTTGGTTTGAAACCAGGCTGGCGGCACTCGCGCCAAAAGAAAGAACAGAAGCCAGGCCCAGTACTGCGATAGCTAATTTGGTTTTCATGATTCACTCTCCTGAAATGGGGGCCGGCAACCTGAGAGGCAAGAGCGTCTCAAACGGGTCGCCGTTCACATTGCTTTTTAAGTCAATAACTTATTTGTACAGCTCAGCGGTTGCGTGGTAGCTGTCACCGGTATTCGCCTCAACCACGCGATAGGCTTTCGCACCTTGCTGGTCGGCTTTATCGTTTAACTGCTGACGGATATCCATTGGAGAACCGCCCACGCCGCTGACGCTGATGGTACCCGCGGGTTGCAGATTCGCAGCCTGTTCGGCATTAATAGAATCTGCTGCAAAAGCACCAAATGACAGGGCAGAGAGAATACTTAAAGTCGCGATAGTAGTTTTAACGTTCATGATATTTTTCCTCGTCGTCTATTTTTATCTTTTTCTTTCGTGTGATTTGCATCACGAAAACAAGTATAGATCTAATCACCCATGAAATTAATACCGAGCTAATAATGTTTGGTTGTAATTCTTTATCCTTATGGCACTTTTTTAGAACCTGAAGTTATAAAGAACGCCTGGATCTTAACCAGAGGTGGTTATTTCACCGTAAAAACAATGATCTACATCAAATTATCTTTTAGTGCGAAAGATCGTGGTTGATCTCGCTGGCTGATACAGATAGAGAAGGGAAAGACACTGAGCACAATGTGTAAAGCAGCGTAAAATAGCGCATAAGGTTAAAAAGGCATAAAGGTCGTACCAATGATAGCGGCTGAAAAGAACCGCCAGGCATATGGATAACTTATTATTTACAAAGGAATTTGTAACAGAATGGTTACGAATGAAGCGCAAAGGGCAAGATAACCGGCAGAGGAACTGCCGGTATGCAGCAGGGTTTTATAGCTCTTGTTCGAATAAAACCAGGATCGCGTCGTACAGCTGTTTTACCGAGAAGGTGCGCGCGGGGGTAATAAAGATGGTGTCATCACCGGCAATGGTGCCGAGAATGCCTTCCGCTTTGCCCAGCGAATCCAGCAGGCGCGCAATCAGCTGCGCCGCGCCCGGACTGGTGTGAATCACCACTAACGCATCGTTGTAATCGATATCCAGCACCAGATTCTTCAGCGGGCTGGTGGTGGTGGGCACGCCGAGTTCAGCAGGCAGGCAGTAAACCATCTCCATCTTGGCGTTGCGCGTGCGCACCGCGCCAAACTTGGTCAGCATGCGAGAAACTTTGGACTGATTAATATTCTCGAAGCCGTCTTCCTGCAGCGCCTGCACGATTTCGCCCTGGGAGCTGAATTTCTCTTCCTTTAATAAGGCTTTAAACGCCTTAATCAAGTCGTCTTGTTTCGATGGGTTTCGCATAAGCTACCAATTAAAAAGGGGTTGCAGAGGGCAACAGGCCCACGGCAGATAAATTATTATGCATTTAGATGAATTTTTATGCAATAAGTCTGGTAAGAGAATCGCGGTAATGACCTGCGGGGCGGGCATCATAACAGAATATGATGTTGCACCAAAATCGCGGGTGGACGCGCAAAGCGAAGGTTGCAAAGTTGTTATATTATTGAAGTGGTAACAACAATATCGATGATCATTGCCGTCCATTGTCTTCTGGCTGCGAATGAATCATTCAGGCGACTTCTGAAGTGGAGATGTCTCGGGAGCCGATTGCGGCGTAGTGTTTAGTGCGCGACAGGTTTAGTCGCTATCGCCTGAGAAGTTGATTAAACTCGTAACCTGATGGATTTTCGGCATATCTCTGCCCCACCTTAATAAGGAGTTCAGGATGAAAGTTGCCGTTCTCGGTGCCGCTGGTGGTATTGGCCAGGCGCTCGCACTGCTGCTCAAAACGCAATTACCCGCAGGCTCAGCTCTCTCACTTTACGATATCGCCCCGGTAACGCCCGGTGTGGCGGTCGATCTCAGTCATATCCCAACGGCAGTCACCGTGGAAGGGTTTAGCGGTGAAGATGCTACGCCTGCGCTGCATGGTGCTGATGTGGTGCTGATCTCCGCGGGTGTGGCACGTAAGCCGGGCATGGATCGCGCCGACCTGTTTAACGTCAACGCCGGTATCGTGCGTAACCTGATCGAGCAGGTTGCCAGTACCGCGCCAAAAGCGCTGATTGGCGTCATCACCAATCCGGTGAATACGACGGTGGCGATTGCGGCCGAAGTGCTAAAAAAAGCCGGCGTGTATGACAAGAATCGCCTGTTTGGCGTTTCCACCCTCGATATCATCCGTGCCAATACCTTTGTCGCGGCGCTAAAAGGCAAGCAGCCTAACGAGATTGAAGTGCCGGTGGTGGGCGGGCATTCCGGCGTAACGATTCTGCCGCTGCTGTCGCAGGTGAAAGGCGTGAGCTTCAGCGAGCAGGAAGTGGCGGATCTCACCAAACGTATTCAGAACGCGGGCACCGAAGTGGTGGAAGCCAAAGCCGGTGGCGGATCGGCGACGCTGTCGATGGGACAGGCAGCGGCCCGTTTTGGCCTGTCATTGATTCGTGCCCTGCAAGGCGAAGCCAACGTGGTGGAGTGCGCGTATGTGGAAGGCGATGGCGAATATGCCCGCTTCTTCTCGCAGCCGCTGCTGCTGGGCAAAAACGGCATCGTTGAACGCCGTCCGCTGGGCACGCTGAGTGCCTTTGAACAGCAGGCGCTAAACGGCATGCTGGAAACGCTGAAGAAAGATATCTCGCAGGGCGAAGAGTTTGTGAAGTGATGAACTCTAAGCGGCAATAAAAAACGCCCGGCATCTGCCGGGCGTTTTGTTTTTATAATCCGCCAGATTTGAAGGTTTTATTGGCGGGCGCACCGTTAGTCGCGGGGTTTTGCTTTCCTAACGTCTCCATGCGTACCTGGAATGGTGGGAACGGCATCTCAATGCCGTGCTCCTCAAAGCCGCGCAGAATCAGCTGATGCAGTTCATGGCGCAGCGGCATGCGATGCCCCATCTCCGCCGCATGCACGCGCAGTTCAAACAGCTGAATACCTTGCTGCAGATCGACCAGGAACACATCCGGCGCCGGCATATCGAGCACGTAGGTGCAGCGATCGGCTGCCTGCTTAAGAATGTTGGTCACTTCATCACTGTTGACTCTGGCGGGCGCTGGAATCGTCAGCACCACACGCGTCACTGAATCCGACAGCGACCAGTTCACGAACTGCTCAGTAATGAAAGCCTTATTCGGCACGATGATCTCTTTGCGGTCCCAATCGGTGATGGTGGTGGCACGCGTGTTGATGCGCGTGATGCTGCCCGTCAGGTCGCGAATGGTCACGGTATCGCCAATACGGATCGGTTTCTCAAACAGGATAATCAGGCCGGAGATAAAGTTAGCGAAAATCTCCTGCATCCCGAAGCCCAAACCCAGACCCAACGCCGCAACCAGCCACTGCAGCTTCGACCACTCAATGCCCATCATTGAGAAGCCAATCAAGCCGCCAATCAGCATCAAAGCATACTTGGTCAAAGTGGTAATGGCGTAGCCGGTGCCCGGCGCCAAACTGAGATGCTGCAACAGCGCCAGCTCCAGCAGCGCCGGCATGTTACGCACCAGCTGCGTGGTGATGATCAGCACCAGAATCGCAATCAACACCGCACCCAGCGTAATCGCCTGCACGCTGTCCACGCCCTGAATGGTGGTGCTGGCATTCCACAGCGGAATGTTATCAAGGAAGCTAAACGCCGAGTGGATTTCTGACCACAGCACAATCACCGAAACCAGCGCAATCAGCGTCAGGATGGAACGCACCAGACGCAGCGACTGTGCGCTGATCTCATCGAGATCAATGCTTGGCTCATCGATTTCGATGGTGTCGGCATTCGCTGGCGTTGATTGCTCTTTCTCTTCTTCACTGCGCGCGCGGTTGGCCAGCATATCGGCACGACGCTGACGTGCACGGTCAAAGGCGATACGGCGGCGCTGAATCAGCATCCAGCGGCGGATGATGTGATACACCACCAGCAGGAAGAACCAGATGCCCACCGAGGTTTCCAGACGCGCCAGCAGCGCCTGCGCGGTGGCGAGATAACCGATGCAGGAGGCGAGGGCAGCCACCAGCGGCAGGGCGATCATCAGGTTCCACAAAATGCGGTTCACGAAGTTATCGCCGTTGCCCTCTTTATCCAGATAGAGCGGAATACCGGCGCGTTTCAGGCTAACGGTAACGATACTTAGCGCGCCACAAATCAGGATGAAGCACACGCGTCCCAGCGTGCCGGAGAATTGCGGATCGTCGAGATTGGCAAAGGCGATCAGCAGCATGATCAGCGGCACAATCAGCCCTACCGATAGCGAGTAATAGCGCATGGCACGCGCCACGCGCGCTTGCGGCCAGCGGAAATGCACCACAAACAAGCCATCGGGACGCGCAAACGCGGCGCTGATCATAAAGGCCCACAGCAGCGGCAGCGTGGCGGTGATGCCATCGCCAATCGCCACGGCGAACGGATAAGGCCAGGCATGCTGTAAACCGTAACCGAGCGCGGCCCACAATACTGGCAGCGGCACCGCTACCAGTATTGACCAAAATACCGTGCGCAGCGTCAGGCTGAAGCGATCCTGCGTCACTTTACCGACGCGGCTGGCGGAGCGCTCCATAAAGGCGTTGTAGTGACGACGCGAGCTGATGCTGAAGCCAACCAGCAGAATCGCACCAATAATCGGTAACACGGTTTCGCGATTGGTAAACATCATCGCCAGCGCTTTGCCGAGCTGGCCGGCGGTATCCAGCGACAACAGACGCTTGAGATCCTGCGCCATCTCCACCGGGAAATTCAGGCCGATGGTGTTAACGTCGGCGGTCCAGAACAAATAACGATGCGTCGCATCTTTTACTTCGGCTAAGGCATCCTGCAGCTGCGTATTGGAAACTTTGAGCTTGGTGATTTCCAGAATCAGCGTATCGCAGCCGGAAATCAGTGAGTTCAGCAGTTCGCGCTGGGTTTTGAGTTGCGCTTCGAGAATGCGTACCTGATCGCTGCTAAACGGCGTGCCGTCATCCTGCTTGGCTTTGCGCAGTTCCTGCTGGCGCTCCAGCAGATCCTCATAATGCAGACGCTGCACGCGCAGCTGGCCCATTTCGCTGTCGATCTGCTGAGATTTCGGCATCTCCGGCAGACGGGCAACCTGCGCACGCAAGGCTTCGCCCAACAGATTGGACGCCCCCAGCCATTGCGACTGCTCACGCAACGTGCTCAGCGCCTGACGCACCTGCAAGGTCTGATTGGTGGCCAGACGCTGCTGCGAAGCGACTAAATCCATGCGCTGCGCTTGTTGATTAAGGTCTGCGGAGAGTTCGCGGTTAACGCGGAACTGATCGCTGATCGAACTCGGCAGATCGCCGCTGTTTTCTGCCAGCTGCTCGGTGCGCTCAAGCGCCAGTTCAGCTTCGCGCTGGCGCTGATTGTTGAGCTGATTGCGCAGCGCCTGCAGATAGTTATCCAGTTGAGTCGCTTTGCGCTGATGCACCTCAGCGCGCATACGCGCCAGTTCCTGACGGTTATTCGCCGAAAGCTGCGCCAGCTCTAACTCGTCCACGCGCGCTTTGTTGGCGGCGTTTTCCGCCTGACGCGCGTAAATCTGCGCCTGCGCCAGCGGCGTAGTCGCCGTCGAAGCGCTCTGCGCGCGACGATCGCTTTCGGTCATCGCCCGGCGTGCATCGGTTTGCTGCTGCGGCAGCTGCGACAGTGAATCGCTGATCTCGCGCGCGCGATCCTGCTCCTGCTGCGCCTGGCGGCCTTCCTCCAGCAGCTGGCTGCTGACCTGCAACAGCTCCTGATCCAGCTCGGCGCTGCTCATATTGCTGCGCACCGCCTTGCTGCTGTCCGTCAGCGTGCCGATCTGCTGACGTAATTCGCGCGCCAGCCGCGGGAAATCATCAATCACCTGCTGATACTGCTTCGCGCGCTCCAGCGACTCATCGCGCTCGTTGAGGAAATTGATCGCCGATTCGAGCGCCTGCACCTGTTCAGTTTGCGCGGGTGAGCTTTTTCGCCGATTTAGCCGCATCCAGTTCCTGCTTTAGCTGGCTGGATTGCGGAACGGTGGCTGCAAATACAGAACTGCTGAGCACAAGGCTCAGCAGCAAGGAGAGGAAAACACGCACGGGAGAGATTCCGGGTTATTTGCTAAGTGAGACGCTGTCGCCAGGCTGAGGCAGGGCGATGGCCAGCGGCTGACCGAGGCGGGTTTTGCTTTCGGCTTCAAGGCTTTCTGCCAGCTTCACGCGATTCGGCGCGAACAGGTTGATCACCGTTGAACCCAACTTGAAGCGACCCATTTCCTGGCCTTTCAGCAGCACCACCGCACCATCATGATCGGCAGACGGATAGCGCCAGCGTTTAATTACCCCTTCGCGCGGTGGCGTAATGGTGCCCGCCCACACGGTTTCGATGCTACCCACAATGGTGGCACCGACAAGGATCTGCACCATCGGGCCATGATCGGTATCGAATACGCAGATCACGCGCTCGTTACGCGCAAACAGATTCGGAATGTTACGTGCGGTCAGCGGGTTGACGGAGTAGAGATCGCCCGGCACATAGATCATTTCGCGCAGGATGCCGTTACACGGCATATGCACGCGGTGATAATCGCGCGGGGCGAGATAAGTGGTAACAAACTCGCCGTCATGAAACTGATCCGCCAGATCGTCGTTACCGGCCAGCAGCGCCTGCAGGCTGTAAGTGTGACCTTTGGCCTGGAAGATCTGATCGCCGGCAATGCGGCCCAGCTGGCTGATCGCGCCATCGGCGGGCAGCGCCAGTAAAGAGGCATCAGTATCGATCGGACGCGCGCCCTCTTTTAACGGACGCACGAAGAAATCATTGAAGGTGCGGTAGCTGCCGGTATGTGGCTTGCTGGCTTCCGCCATATCCACTTTGTAGTACCAGACAAATAGGTCGATGACCGCTTTAGTGAGCCAGCCACCACGGCGGCTGGCACCCCAACCGGCGAGTTCGGTGAGGCCTTTTTTAGGCAAAATATGATTCAGGCCGAGTTTAAAACGATCAAACACCGTTGCCTCCTGGCTTAATTACGTGTCGTTAACAAAAAAGGGGGCGGATTGTAGCAGCGCCCCAGCGCGTTGGCGAATGTGCCGTTGTACTGCTTAATCTGCGTCGGAGGAAAAGTTTTTACGCGTCTTTACCTGCGCCATACTTTCCAGAATTCGGTGGTAGTTATCGAAGCGGGAGATATCAATCTTGCCCTCTTCCACCGCTTCGCGAATGGCACAGCCAGGATCGGTATCGTGCTTACAGTCGCGGAAACGGCAACCGCCAAGGAATTCACGGAATTCGACAAAGCCGCGCGTCACTTGTTCCGGCTCCAGATGCCATAAACCAAACTCACGCACGCCCGGTGAATCGATCACATCGCCGCCCGCCGGGAAGTGGTAAAGGCGTGACGCGGTGGTGGTGTGCTGACCTAATCCAGAAACGTTCGACACATCGTTGGTCAGAATTTCAGCCGCTACCTCCAGGCCAAGCAGGTTATTCAGCAGGCTCGATTTACCCACGCCAGATTGGCCGGCAAAGATGCTGACGCGGCCGGTTAAGGCGCTTTCCAGTTCAACCAGGCCATCTTTGGCGTGGCTGGAAACCATCAAGACGCGATAACCAATGTTGCGATAGATCTCCATCTGCTCATCAACAAACGCGCGGCCTTCGGCATCTAAAAGGTCGGTTTTGTTGAGCACCAGCAGCGGTTCCACGCCAAGAGTTTCGCTGGCGACCAGGTAACGATCGATGATGTTGAGTGACAGCTCTGGCAGGATCGCCGAAACGATAATGATCTGATCGATGTTGGCGGCAATCGGTTTCACGCCGTCATAGAAGTCTGGGCGCGTAAGCACCGTCTTACGTTCGTGTACCGCTTCGACGATCCCTTTGCCGCCGCCAATGGCAGCGCGCCATAAAACGCGATCGCCAGTGACCAGCGAGCGAATAGTGCGGCGGATGTTACAGCGATGCACAACGCCTTCGCTATCTTCCACGTCTGCGTGCATGCCGAAACGGCTGATCACCACGCCATCAGCCGCTTCTCCAAACAGACTATCATCCGGCTCCGGCTTATCGCTCCGTTGCTGCAGACGACGCTGATGGTTGGCGCTTACGCGACGTTGTTGACCTTTCGACAGTTTGTTTTTACTCACGCATCCTCTCACGGCTTTCGCCAGGTTTCGCCCTGCTGGGCAAAACGTCTATGATACACCTGAAATGAGTTTAATGACGACTTTGGCAACAGGCGGGAAACGCATGACAGCTGGAAATGAAAACAACCTGATTTGGATCGACCTCGAAATGACCGGATTGGATCCGGAACGCGATCGCATTATTGAGATCGCTACCATCGTGACCGATGCCAACCTTAACATCCTGGCAGAAGGCCCGGTGTTCGCGGTGCATCAATCTGACGATCAGTTGGCGTTGATGGATGAATGGAACGTGCGCACGCACACCAATAGCGGATTGGTGGCGCGCGTCAAAGCCAGCGAGCACGATGACCGTGCGGCGGAACTGGCCACCATCGAGTTCCTGAAACAGTGGGTGCCGGCGAACACCTCGCCGATTTGCGGCAACAGTATTGGTCAGGATCGTCGCTTCCTGTTTAAGTACATGCCTGAACTGGAAGCCTATTTCCACTATCGCTATCTTGATGTCAGCACGCTGAAAGAGCTGGCGCGCCGCTGGAAACCAGATATCTTGCCAGGTTTTAAAAAGTCCGGTAGCCATCAGGCGCTGGATGATATTCGCGAGTCCGTCGCTGAGTTGGCGTACTATCGCGAGCACTTCCTGCAGCTTTAACCGCCGCGGGTGCGCAGGAAATCATCAGGTTGTCGATAAAAGCAGCGAACGCGCGGAAAGCGCAAAATTTTGCTTTTAGACTCTTGCGACTGAAAGGATTTCTCGTATAATGCGCACCCCGTACCGGTGAAGAATTTCATGCGGAACGGAGAAGTAAAGTAGTACGACGAAGTTCAGAATCGAGTAGTTGAGTTGGGTACAAGGCGGCAACTGAGCGAATATCTGGGAGCTTACTTCAGTAAGTGACCTGATTGAGTGAAGGCAGCCAACGCAGTAACCAACACAAATACGATGATTATGCGGGAATAGCTCAGTTGGTAGAGCACGACCTTGCCAAGGTCGGGGTCGCGAGTTCGAGTCTCGTTTCCCGCTCCAAACTTTCGTTGAGTAGTAAACCTCTAATGCGGGAATAGCTCAGTTGGTAGAGCACGACCTTGCCAAGGTCGGGGTCGCGAGTTCGAGTCTCGTTTCCCGCTCCAGAGTTTGTAGTAAACCATCCAAATCACGGATTTAGTCGTTAGCGTGATTGTTGTGACAAAAATACGAAGAGTCAGAATCGAGTATTTTAGTTTGCAACAAGGCGGCAACTGAACGAATCCCTGGGAGCTTACATGAGTAAGTGACCTGGGTGAGTGAAGGCAGCCAACGCAGTAGCAGACTAAAATACGAAGATTATGCGGGAATAGCTCAGTTGGTAGAGCACGACCTTGCCAAGGTCGGGGTCGCGAGTTCGAGTCTCGTTTCCCGCTCCAGATTTTCATATTCACTAATGTTATTTGCCCTTAGGCGCAATCAGAATTAAAACTGCTGCAGATCTTTTTTGATCGCATGCGACACCGTTTTTTTCTGGAAATTTTGCACGCCTCGCTAGCAGTGATAATGCTTGTTGTCTGATGCAGTTATCTTACAGGTTATCCACAATGCGCCTGCAAGCTTCTGACGGCGTTTTCCCCGTTGTTTAAAACTGTTTTGAACAGAGTTATCCACAAGCTCTGGACAAACCCCTGCGCGCTAAATACGACGTGAATATTTACAATAATCGCTTAATTGATTGATTTGTAAATGGTTATAACTATTTCAGACTGTGATCTTGCCCTTAAGACGAAATTACGATCTCCGTCACGATTCAGTGGGATAATTTTATTCACAGCATGTGGAAAAGCGTTTTATCCTGTGCGACTGCTCAATCACGCATCACGTTGCAGGCCTTTTTCGACCGCGCGCACCAGTCGCTGTTTCTTCGCTGGCTGCACATCTACCGCTTGCGCCGCGCGTTTCTGCAACTGCTGTGCAATCGCCCATTCAATATGCTCATCAAGCAGGGGATGTTCGCCGCTGCGCAATGCTAATGCCGCCATATTTTCTTCTGCCCAGGGCGCATTGCCCAATGCCACCGCAATATTTCGCAACCAGCGCAAATGCCCAATACGCCGAATCGCTGAACCTTCGGTGATGCGCAGAAATTTGGCTTCATCCCATTTGAACAGATCGGTGAGCGGCGGCGCATGCAACACCGCGCGCGGCGAGAAATCATCTTCATCGGTTAACTGGCCGTAACGATTCCACGGGCAGATCAGCTGGCAATCATCGCAGCCATAAATTCGATTACCAATCAGCGGACGGAACTCTTCAGGAATTGCGCCTTCCAACTCGATGGTGAGATAGGAGATGCAGCGACGCGCATCGACCACGTAAGGTTCGACGATAGCGGAAGTGGGGCAGATAGTGATGCAGGCGACACAGCGTCCACACTGCTCCTCCTGTGGCTGATCGACCGGTAACGGCAGATCAATCAGCAGTTCGCCGAGGAAGAACCACGAACCCGCTTCACGGTTGAGGATCAGCGAATGTTTGCCGGTCCAGCCTAAACCGGCTTTAGCGGCAATCGGGCGTTCCAGAATCGGTGCGGAATCGACGAACGGACGAAAATTGCGTTCGCCACAGTGCGCCTGGATCATTTCTCCGAGCTTTTTCAGTCGATTGCGCAATACTTTGTGATAGTCGCGGCCCAGCGCATAGCGGCTTACATAGCCCAGCTGCGGATTTTTTAAGGTGCTGGCAAAGGCGGCTTTAGCTGGAAGGTAATTCATGCGTACGCTAATCACGCGCAGCGTGCCAGGTAGCAGCTCATGCGGCCGCGCACGCATCATGCCGTGGCGCGCCATCCAATCCATCTCGCCGTGATATTGCTTATCCAGCCACGCCTGCAGTTTGGGCTCTTCGGCGCTCAGATCGGTATCGCAAATACCGACCTGTTGGAAGCCGAGGTCGCGTCCCCACTGTTTAATTTGTTCAGCGAGCTGTTGAAGATCGAGAGGATATGACATGAGAAACCAGGCAATTGAAGCAAACGCGCGCAGTTTAACACACTCTGTCTGGCCTGCGCAGGCGATGGCGCAACTGGAACGCGATGCCGCCGATAGCCTGGGCTTAACGCTGTTTGAGCTGATGCAACGTGCGGGCCAGGCCAGCTATGAATTAGGCCGCCAGCTGTGGCCGCAGGCGCAGCATTGGTTGATCCTGTGCGGGCACGGCAACAATGGCGGCGATGGTTATGTGGTGGCGCGACTGGCGCAGGCAGCAGGATTGAACGTGACGCTGCTGGCGTGCGCGGGCAGTAGAGCCCTGCCAGAAGAGGCGCAGCAGGCGCAAGACGCATGGCTGGCGGCGGGCGGTGTGATTCACGCGGCGGATGCGCCCTGGCCGGAGCAGGTTGAGGTGATTGTCGATGCGCTGCTCGGCACCGGCCTGAATCGCGCGCCCGCCGATCCCTACGATCGCCTGATCACACTCATCAACGCGCATGCCGCACCGGTGCTGGCGATCGATATTCCCTCTGGTTTGCTGGCGGCTAATGGCACGGCGCCGGGCGAAACGGTCATCGCCGATCACACGTTGAGCATGATTACGCTGAAACCCGGCCAACTGACCGGCAAGGCGCGCGATTACGTTGGCGTTCTGCACAACCATGAGTTGGGCTTGTCGGCATATCTTGCCGCTGAGCAGGCACCGATTTCACGCTATGACGCCGGGAATTTAACGCGCTGGCTGAAACCACGTCGCGCTACTTCACATAAAGGTGATCAGGGGCGGCTATTGGTGGTCGGCGGTGACAGCGGCACGGCGGGCGCGATTCGCATGACCGGTGAAGCCGCCCTGCGAACCGGCGCCGGACTTGTGCGCGTGCTGACACATGAAGATAATATTGGTCCGATTCTCACCGCGCGACCGGAGTTAATGGTTGATGCGCTGAGCGATGAACGGCTGGATCAGGCGCTGGAGTGGGCGGATGTGATCGCCGTTGGACCGGGGCTCGGCCAGCGCGATTGGGCTCAGAAGGCACTGAAAAAGATCGCGGTCAGTGAAAAGCCGATGCTTTGGGATGCGGATGCGCTTAACCTGCTGGCAATCAAGCAGGATAACCGTCAGAATCGCATCATTACGCCGCATCCCGGCGAAGCTGCGCGCTTGCTGGGGGTGAAAACCAGCGAGATTGAGAGTGACCGCTTACACGCTGCGCGCGCCCTGGCGAAACGCTACGGCGGCGTGGTGGTTCTGAAAGGCGCGGGCACGGTGATTGCCAGCGCGGCGGGTGACATCGCTATTGCCGATGTGGGCAACGCGGGCATGGCGTCTGGCGGCATGGGCGATGTGCTGAGCGGGATTATTGCCGCTCTGCTCGGCCAGAAACTGACATTACTTGATGCAGCCTGCGCAGGCTGTGTCGCGCATGGGGCAACAGCCGATGCCGTCGCGCGTCAGCGCGGTACTCGCGGCATGTTAGCCACTGATTTGTTCGAGCTGCTGTGGCAGTTTGTTAATCCAGAGATGATCCAACAATAAAGCATGAAGACCTGTGTTATCCCTTTGCCCGATGAGGCGGCAACCCTGAATCTGGGTGCGCAATTGGCGCGCGTCTGCAACAGCGCGCTGGTGATCTATCTTTATGGCGATTTGGGTGCCGGTAAGACCACCTTTAGCCGTGGTTTTCTGCAGGCGCTCGGCCATCAAGGCAATGTAAAAAGCCCAACGTATACGCTGGTCGAGCCCTACGAGCTCGGCTCTCGCACGCTGTACCATTTCGATCTCTATCGTCTTGCCGATCCCGAAGAGTTGGAGTTCATGGGCATCCGCGACTATTTCACCGGCGATGCGCTCTGTCTGGTGGAGTGGCCGCAGCAGGGCACCGGCGTGCTGCCTGAACCCGATTTAGCGCTGACGTTGCGCTACGTGGATGCGGCGCGTGAAGCCGAAATAAGCGCGGTTTCCGCCACGGGCGAAGCGCTGTTAACCCAATTCCAGCAAGGCAGGGATCCGGCATGATGTCACGGATGAAAATCATTGTACTGAGCTTGCTGTGCCTGTTTTCTGCCTCGGCGTTGTCTGCCACGTTATCAGATATCAAAGTCGAAAATGGCGATAGCCAGGCCACCGTCACCCTGAGCTTTAACGGTCAGCCCGTGTATGGCTTTTTTCCGCTGCACAATCCCAATCGTGTAGTGCTGGATATTCGTCAAAGCGGCGCGATTAAAGGATTGCCGCTCAATTTTAGCGGCGAAAATATTGTGCAGCGCATTCGCCATAGCCAGCCGAAGGATAAGCAAAGCCTGCGTTTGGTATTCGAACTGACGCAGCCCGCGCAGACGCGCGCCAGCACGCAGCGCGATGGCAGTAATTATCGCGTGGTGTTCACCATTCGTGGGACGCAGCCAGCGAAGCGCCCGGCCGCTGCCGCGCCTGTTACTACCGCGCGTGAAAGCCAGCCGAGCAGCAGCAGCCAGGGCAATCCGTTCAACGCCAATCAGGTGACAGCGGTGACCAGCAGCAATACCACCGTGCGTCCCGGCAACTCGGTTAGTCGCAACGATGTGGTAATTGTGGCGATTGATGCCGGGCACGGCGGTCAGGATCCCGGCGCATCCGGCCAGCACGGTTTGCACGAGAAAAATGTCACCATCTCAATTGCGCGTAAGTTGAAAGCGCTGATGGATCAGGATCCGATGTTCAAACCGGTGCTGACGCGTAACGGCGACTATTTCATCTCGGTAATGGGCCGCTCAGAAGTGGCGCGTAAAGAGAACGCGAACCTGCTGGTTTCCATTCACGCCGACGCCGCGCCAAATCACTCAGCCACCGGCGCATCGGTTTGGGTGCTGTCTAACCGCCGCGCCAATAACGAAATGGCGAACTGGCTGGAACAGAAAGAAAAACAATCTGAGCTGTTAGGCGGCGCAGGGGATCTGCTGGCGAACAGCCAGGCCGATCCCTATCTTAGCCAGGCAGTGCTGGATTTGCAGTTTGGTCATTCACAGCGTGTAGGTTATGACGTCGCCGTCAAAGTCCTGCAGCAGTTGCGCGGTATTACGCCGCTGCATAAGCGTCTGCCGGAACATGCCAGCCTTGGCGTTTTACGTTCCCCGGATATTCCCTCTTTACTGGTCGAAACCGGCTTTATTAGTAATGCCGCGGAGGAGCGGCTGCTTGGCAGCAGCGCGTATCAGGAGAAGATTGCTCAGTCGATTTATAAAGGCCTGCGCAATTATTTCCTTACGCATCCGCTGCAATCGATCCCAAAGGAGGAAAACCGGCCGCTGGACAGCGCACCAGCGGTTAGCGTCGCCAGCAACCCGGCGACCGGCACGGTGCAATATACCGGCGCAACGCAGCGTCATACCGTCACGCGTGGCGAAACGCTGTCGGGCATCGCGGCAAAATATGGCGTGAGCATGGCGACGTTACGTGAGATGAATAGCCTGAAGCGCGATGTGGTTTGGGTGGGACAGCGCCTGAAGGTGCCCGCGAAATCCAGCGTCAGCGTGGCGGCGAGTCGTCCAACCCGGCATAAAGTGGTGCGCGGTGATTCCCTCACGGCGATTGCCGCGCACTATGGCGTGAGCTCGAAAGCCATCATGCAGGCGAATAATATGAAGTCGAGCAATGTGATGCTGGGGCAAAACTTAAAAATTCCGCAATCCTGATTGTTGGCTCCCCGTGAGCCAACCAGCCAGAAGGATCACCACCATGCCAATACAGATTTTACCGCCGCAGCTGGCGAACCAGATTGCCGCAGGCGAAGTGGTTGAGCGCCCGGCGTCGGTCGTAAAAGAGCTGGTGGAAAACAGCCTTGATGCCGGTGCCACGCGCATTGATGTCGATATTGAGAAAGGTGGCGCGAAGCTCATCCGCATTCGCGACAACGGCTGCGGCATCGCCAAAGCCGAGCTTGCAATGGCATTGGCGCGGCATGCGACCAGCAAAATTGCTTCGCTTGATGACCTTGAGGCGATCATGAGCCTCGGCTTTCGTGGCGAAGCGCTCGCCAGTATCAGTTCCGTTTCTCGTTTAACGCTGACTTCACGCACCGCCGACCAAAGCGAAGCCTGGCAAGCCTACGCGGAAGGGCGCGACATGGATGTGACGGTGAAACCGGCTGCGCATCCGGTAGGCACATCGCTGGAAGTGCTCGACCTGTTCTATAACACGCCCGCTCGCCGTAAATTTATGCGCACTGAAAAGACCGAGTTTACCCATATCGATGAGGTGATTCGTCGTATTGCGCTGGCACGCTTTGACGTCGCTATTTCGCTTAGCCACAACGGTAAGTTAATGCGTCAGTATCGCGCGGTCAGTGAAGATGCGCAGCGGGAGCGGCGTTTAGGGGCCATTTGCGGCACCACGTTTATGCAGCACGCTTTACGCATTGAGTGGCAGCACGATGATTTAGCGCTGCGCGGTTGGGTCGCCGATCCTCAGGGTTCGCGCCAGGTTACCGATCTGCAATATTGCTACGTCAACGGACGCATGATGCGCGACAAGCTCATCAATCACGCAATTCGCCAGGCTTATCAAACGCAGCTTGGTGACGATCAGCAGCCGGCTTACGTGCTCTATCTGGAGATCGACCCGCATCAGGTGGATGTCAACGTCCATCCGGCTAAGCACGAGGTGCGTTTTCATCAGTCGCGTCTGGTACATGATTTTATCTGGCAAGGCGTGATGAGTGCGTTGCAAGCCAGCCGCGCGCCGGAATTGCCCATCGCCCACGCCGAAGAACCAGCGCCGAAGTGGCAGCCAGAAAACCGTCAGGCGGCAGGCGCGAACCACTTTGCACAACCCAGCAACACGCCACGCAGCGGCGGCGCTTCTGCGGCCGCGAGTGCGAACTGGCAGAACAAAGAGCCGGTTTACAGTGCGCGTGAAGGTAATGCCTATAAGCAGTTGATGAAAACGCCGATGGTAGAAACGCCGCGCGCTGCGCCAGTTCCTGCCGCGGCTCCGGTACGTCTGCCGGAAAAGCGTGAAGCGCCGCTGGCCGCCCATGCGCAAAGCTTCGGCCGCGTGTTGAGTGTTTTGCAGGATCGTTATGCGCTGCTGGAACGTGGTAGCGCATTACAATTGTTATCGCTGGCCGTGGCGGCGCGCTGGCTAAAACAGGCCCAGCTTGAACCAGGGGAAGAGGGTTTAAAACCGCAGCCGCTGCTGATCCCGGTGCGCCTGAAAATTGCTGCGCCCGAGCTGGCTGCCATCGCCGATCATGCCGCGCTGCTGAGCCAGATGGGCATTGATTTACAACGAGAAGGGCAACACGTGACGTTGCGCGCGGTGCCTTTACCGTTACGAACACAAAATTTACAAATCTTGATTCCAGAACTGTTAGGCTACCTGGCCCGGCAGCAAGAGGTTTCTGCATCCACGTTGGCCCAATGGCTGGCGCGTCGAGATGATGCAGAAGACGCTCACTGGAATCACTCGCAGGCGATTGCACTGCTGGCAGAGCTGGAAAGGCTTTGTCCGCAACTGCTGAAGTCGCCGCCTTCAGGTCTGTTACAGACCATTGAGATTGAGAGCGCGCTAAACGCGTTGAAGCATGAGTGAACTAAACCAGGCTAGCCGGCCAAAGGCAATTTTTTTGATGGGGCCTACCGCCTCCGGTAAGACGGCATTAGCGATTTCGCTGCGCCAGCAACTTCCGGTGGAACTTATTAGCGTTGACTCTGCCTTAATCTATCGCGGGATGGATATTGGCACGGCGAAACCGTCGGCAGAAGAGTTAGCACTGGCGCCCCATCGTTTGCTGGACATTCGCGATCCGGCGGAAGCGTATTCCGCCGCAGAATTTCGTCGCGATGCGTTGGCAGAAATGGCGGATATCACCCGGAAGGGGAAGATTCCGTTGCTTGTTGGTGGAACCATGCTCTACTTCAAGGCATTACTTGAAGGATTGTCGCCGTTGCCCTCGGCCGATCCCGAGGTGCGTCAGCGAATAGAGCAAATGGCGGCGGAGAAAGGGTGGGAAGCCTTGCACCGTCAGCTGTGTGAAATCGATCCGGTCGCCGGTAGTCGTATTCATCCGAATGATCCGCAGAGACTTTCGCGAGCACTGGAAGTTTTTTTTATTTCGGGTAAAACTTTAACGGAACTGACAAAAACCTCCGGCGAAGCGTTACCCTACGACGTGTACCAGTTTGCTATCGCACCTGCGAGTCGTGAACTGATACATCAACGCATTGCGTTGCGTTACGACCAGATGCTAGCGTCAGGATTTGAAGCGGAGGCTCGTGCACTGTTTGCGCGAGGTGATTTGCATACGGACATGCCTTCCATTCGTTGTGTCGGTTATCGCCAGATGTGGTCTTATTTGTCGGGTGAAATCGATTACGACGAAATGGTTTATCGGGGAATTTGCGCCACTCGGCAGCTCGCTAAACGCCAGATGACCTGGTTACGTGGCTGGCCTGAAGTACACTGGTTAAACAGTGATGAGCCAGAGTTAGCGCGTAATGCGGTGCTTAAGGTAGTTAGTGCGTAGCAGGGATGATTGTGTACAATTGGTCCGTTATCGTGCGCAAATTTTTACGCAGTTTTTCTGAACCACGGTTCTTAAAGCAACAAACAACAAGCATATAAGGAAAAGATAGAATGGCTAAGGGGCAATCTTTACAAGACCCGTTTTTGAACGCATTGCGTCGTGAACGTGTACCGGTTTCGATCTATTTGGTGAATGGTATTAAGCTGCAAGGGCAAATTGAATCCTTTGATCAGTTCGTCATTCTGTTAAAAAACACGGTCAGCCAGATGGTGTATAAGCACGCCATCTCTACAGTGGTTCCTTCTCGTCCAGTGTCGCACCATAGCAATAACGCGGGCGGCAGCGGTGGTAGCAGCAACTATCATCACAGCGGAAGCAATCAAAGCGCTCAGTCGCAGCCACAACAAGACGGCGATAACGCAGAATAATTTTGCGCTGCCGTAAAGCCAGGGCTGGAGAACGAGCACGTTTTCCTGTCCTGGTTATTTTATTTTAGCGAGGTTATAGCTTGTTTGACCGTTATGATGCCGGTGAGCAGGCCGTACTGGTACACATCTGGTTCTCCCAAGACAAAGAGCTGGAAGATTTGCAGGAGTTTGAAACTCTTGTCTCTTCTGCGGGCGTTGAAGCGCTGCAAGTCATTACGGGCAGCCGTAAAGCGCCACATCCCAAATATTTTGTCGGTGAAGGAAAGGCAGTTGAAATTGCCGATGCGGTAAAAGCGAGTGGAGCATCGGTCGTTTTATTCGATCATGCCTTAACTCCTGCTCAGGAACGTAATCTTGAACGGCTGTGCGAATGTCGCGTAATCGATCGCACCGGCTTAATTCTCGATATATTCGCCCAGCGCGCCCGCACCCATGAGGGTAAATTGCAGGTCGAGCTGGCACAACTACGCCATTTAGCAACCCGTTTGGTTCGCGGATGGACACACCTTGAACGCCAGAAAGGCGGTATCGGTTTACGTGGTCCGGGTGAAACTCAGCTGGAAACGGACCGACGCTTGCTGCGTGGCCGTATCAGTCAGATTCTCTCCCGTCTTGAACGCGTCGAAAAACAGCGCGATCAGGGCAGACAAGCGCGTGCCAAAGCTGACGTGCCAACCGTTTCGCTGGTGGGTTACACCAACGCCGGTAAATCCACCCTGTTCAACGCGATTACCTCTGCGGATGTGTACGTAGCGGATCAACTGTTCGCGACACTTGATCCGACATTGCGTCGTTTGAATGTGGCGGATGTAGGTGAAGTGGTTTTAGCAGACACCGTTGGTTTTATCCGTCATTTGCCGCACGACTTAGTCGCGGCGTTTAAAGCCACGCTGCAGGAAACGCGTCAGGCGACATTGCTGCTGCATGTGATTGACGCCGCCGATTTGCGTGTGAATGACAACATTGATGCAGTAAATGAAGTTCTGGAAGAGATTGAAGCTGACGAAATTCCGGCGCTGTTGATCATGAACAAAATCGATATGCTTGAGGACTTTGTGCCGCGTATCGATCGCAACGAAGAGAACCAGCCGATTCGTGTGTGGTTATCTGCACAGAGCGGCGTGGGTCTGCCGTTGCTGTGGCAGGCGCTCTCTGAGCGTTTAGCCGGTGAAATCGCGCAGTACGATTTACGTCTGCCGCCGGAAGCGGGCCGTTTGCGCAGTCGTTTTTATCAGTTGCATGCTATAGAAAAAGAATGGAATGAAGATGATGGCTGTGTGAGTTTGCACGTGCGTATGCCGATAGTTGATTGGCGTCGTCTGTGTAAACAAGAGCCGTCGCTAGCCAGTTATATTGTTTGAAATTGCCCAAACGCCTTTACTCAATATCTTTTAGATTGTCGTCATTATCGTTGCAGGCCGTATGTGCAGGATTTACCCGAATATTTCGGATTCCAGCAAGGCGGCAACTGAGTGAATCCCCAGGAGCTTACATCAGTAAGTGACTGGGGTGAACGAAGGCAGCCAACGAAGCTGCAATCCGAAAGATGAAGGGTAAAAAACGTAAATACAATAAATGGAGTAGAAACATGGCGTGGAATCAGCCCGGAAATAACGGACAGGACCGCGACCCGTGGGGAAGCAGCAATAATCAAGGCGGCAACTCTGGGGGAAATAAAGGAGGTCGCGATCAGGGACCACCTGATCTGGATGATATCTTCCGAAAGTTGAGTAAAAAACTCGGCGGACTGGGCGGTGGCAAACAGAATGACAATGGCCAGCGCAGCGGCGGTAGCGGTGGCAAAGTGGTTGGCATTGTTGCCGTAGCGGCAGTCGTTATCTGGGCGGCTAGCGGTTTCTACACCATCAAAGAAGCGGAACGTGGCGTCGTCACGCGCTTTGGCAAATTTAGCCATCTGGTTGAGCCAGGCCTCAACTGGAAACCGACTTTCGTCGATCAGGTTCGCGCCGTAAACGTAGAAGCCGTACGTGAACTGGCGGCGTCTGGCGTGATGTTGACGTCGGATGAGAACGTAGTGCGCGTTGAGATGAACGTGCAGTATCGCGTGACGGATCCTGAGCGTTATCTGTATGCCGTGACCAGTGCCGACGACAGCCTGCGTCAGGCCACCGACAGCGCCTTGCGTGGCGTGATTGGTCGCTCAACTATGGACCGCATCCTGACGGAAGGTCGTACCGTGGTACGTAGCGAAACTCAGCGTGAGCTTGACGAGACCATCCGTCCGTACAACATGGGAATTACCCTGCTGGACGTAAACTTCCAGGCGGCACGCCCACCAGAAGAAGTAAAAGCCGCGTTTGATGATGCGATTGCCGCGCGTGAAAACCGTGAACAGTATGTTCGTGAAGCTGAAGCTTATTCGAACGAAGTTCAGCCGCGTGCTAATGGTCAGGCGCAACGTATCCTCGAAGAGGGTCGTGCTTACAAAGAACGTACGGTGTTAGAAGCGCAGGGTGAAGTGGCGCGTTTTGCTCGCTTGCTGCCTGAATATAAAGCTGCACCAGAAATCACGAAAGAGCGTCTCTATATTGAAACCATGGAACGTGTGCTGAGTCATACCCGCAAGGTATTGATCAGCGATCGTGGTAATAATTTGACGGTCCTGCCATTGGATCAACTGATGCGCGGTGGTCAGGCATCTGGCCAGGGCGGTCAGAAAATGACGAATCTAATGAAGTCTCCTTCGTCGTCCGATAGTAATGCGAGCCGTGGAGATTCTTCATCTTACAGTCCAGACAGCATCATGGATCAGCGTCGCGCCAATGCGCTGCGCAACGATACCCAGCGCCAGGGGAGGGAGTAATCGATGCGTAAGCCAATCATCGCCGTAATTATTGTAGTGCTGGTGGTGCTTTACGCGTCACTGTTCGTGGTGCAGGAAGGCCAACGCGGCATCGTGCTGCGCTTTGGTAAGGTTCTGCGTGATGACGAAAACAAACCGCTGGTGTACGCACCGGGTCTGCATTTCAAAATTCCGTTTATCGAAACCATGAAATCACTGGATGCGCGCATTCAGACCATGGATAACCAGGCTGACCGCTTTGTTACCAAAGAGAAAAAAGACCTGATCGTTGATTCTTATATCAAGTGGCGCATCAGTGACTTCAGCCGTTACTACCTGGCAACCGGTGGTGGCGACGTTTCTCAGGCAGAAGTGCTGCTGAAACGTAAGTTCAGTGACCGTCTGCGTTCTGAAATGGGTCGTCTGGATGTGAAAGACATCGTGACCGATTCACGTGGCCGTTTAACCACCGACGTGCGTGATGCCCTGAACACCGGCAGCGCTGGCAATGATGATGACGTTCAGACGCCAGCAGCGGATGATGCGATTGCGAGTGCGGCAGCACGTGTAGAACGTGAAACCAACAGCAGTGAGCCGGCACCAAACCCGAACAGCATGGCTGCGTTAGGTATTGAAGTTGTCGACGTGCGCATCAAACAGATCAACCTGCCGACTGAAGTGTCTGACGCGATCTACAACCGTATGCGCGCCGAGCGTGAAGCGGTAGCGCGTAGTCAGCGTTCACAAGGTCAGGAAGAGGCAGAGAAACTGCGTGCACAGGCCGATTATCAGGTTACGCGCACGCTGGCAGAAGCACAGCGTGAAGCGCTGATTTCGCGCGGTGAAGGTGATGGTGAAGCGGCAAAACTGTTTGCTGATGCCTTCAGCCAGGATCCGGATTTCTATGCCTTTATCCGCAGCCTGCGCGCCTATGAGAATAGCTTCTCAGACAATCAGGATGTGCTGGTGCTGAGCCCGGATAGCGATTTCTTCCGCTATATGAAAGCGCCCTCTAACGCCACGCGTTAAGAACTGATATAAAGTCCAGGCCGACAATGTTGTCGGCCTTTTTTTTGGGAAAAAATCATGAACTCAACCATCTGGATGGCGCTGGCTTTGGTTTTGGTGCTGGAAGGACTTGGACCGATGTTTATGCCACGTGCGTGGCGGCGGATGATTCTGGCGATGACGCAGTTGCCCGATCGTCTCTTGCATCGTTTTGGTGGCGGTTTAGTGGTGGCCGGCGTGGTGATTTACGCCATGATCAGCATGCATGCGCGTTAATCAGCCTGAAATTATGTGAGGCCGCCCGACTCAATTGTGTCTGTTGGCCGCTGTTCCCCCAACATGTTGTGAGCTGAGCAAAACTCAGGCAAAAAACAGCGCAATCGTATGCTAAAAGTGCTGAAAGAGTAAAAGTCAGGTGGTAGAATCCATTTTTAAGCAATCGGTGATTTTGAAAAAATGGGTAAGAACGTCGTCGTACTGGGCACCCAATGGGGTGACGAAGGTAAAGGTAAGATCGTAGACCTTCTGACAGAGCGCGCGAATTACGTCGTGCGTTACCAAGGTGGCCATAATGCAGGCCACACACTTGTCATCAACGGTGAAAAAACCGTCCTCCACTTAATTCCATCTGGCATTCTGCGTGAAAACGTTATCAGCATCATTGGTAACGGCGTTGTCCTGTCGCCTGAAGCGCTGATGAAAGAGATGAAAGGTCTGGAAGAGCGCGGTGTGCCGGTACGTGAACGTCTGTTGATCTCTGAAGCCTGCCCATTGATTCTGCAGTACCACGTAGCAATGGATGTGGCGCGCGAAAAAGCGCGTGGCGCTAAAGCTATCGGCACCACCGGTCGCGGTATCGGTCCTGCCTATGAAGATAAAGTGGCACGTCGCGGTCTGCGCGTGAGCGATCTCTTCAACAAAGAAACCTTTGCGGTGAAGCTGAAAGAGATCGTCGATTTCTACAACTTCCAGCTGGTTAACTATTACAAAACCGATGCAGTTGACTACGAAAAAGTGCTGAGTGATACGCTGGCGGTGGCCGATATCATTACCAGCATGGTGGTTGATGTGTCTGATCTGCTGGACGGCGCGCGCAAGCGTGGCGACCTGATCATGTTTGAAGGTGCGCAGGGTACGCTGCTGGATATCGACCACGGTACCTATCCGTACGTGACCTCCTCAAACACCACCGCAGGTGGCGTAGCGACGGGTTCAGGTATTGGTCCACGCTATGTTGATTACGTGCTGGGTATCGTGAAAGCCTACTCAACGCGCGTGGGTGCCGGTCCATTCCCGACCGAACTGTTCGATGAAACCGGTGAGTTCCTGTGTAAACAAGGTAACGAGTTCGGCGCGACCACCGGTCGTCGTCGTCGTACCGGCTGGCTGGATGCGGTTGCCGTTCGCCGTGCCGTACAGATCAACTCCCTTTCAGGTTTCTGCATGACCAAACTGGACGTGCTGGATGGCCTGAAAGAAGTGAAAATCTGTGTGGCTTATCGCATGCCAGATGGCCGCGAAATGACCACCACGCCGCTGGCAGCTGAAGGCTGGGAAGGCATTGAGCCGATTTACGAAACCATGCCAGGCTGGAGCGAGACCACATTCGGCGTCAAGACGCTGGAAGGTCTGCCACAAGCTGCACGTGACTACATCAAACGTGTAGAAGAAGTGACCGGTGTGCCGATTGATATTATTTCTACCGGCCCAGACCGCAGTGAGACCATGATTCTGCGCGACCCGTTCGACGCATAATCTCCTCAGGCCGGACTCTGTCCGGCCTTTGTATTTCTAATCTTTGACTCCACTCACTCTATTTTTTCTTGCAAATATCGATACTTGCCGGAAAAAAACGCACCGGCCACCACGCTCTGGTTTATCATCATATTTAAACATCACGCCGACCGGCGCATAACCATAACGTTCGATGATTCACTGAGGTATATGTGCAGCTAACAAGTTTTACCGATTATGGTCTGCGTGCCCTGATTTACATGGCGACGTTACCGGAAGGTAAGCAGACCAACATTACCGAAGTCACCGATACCTACGGGGTGTCGCGTAACCATATGGTTAAAATCATCAATCAACTTAGCCGGGCTGGCTTTGTCGCCGCAACACGCGGTAAAAACGGCGGAATTCGTTTAGGCATGGACCCGGAAAAAATCGTCATTGGCGATGTGGTGCGAAGAATGGAGCCATTGCAGCTCGTGAACTGCGACGAGTGTGTGATCACGCCAGCCTGTCGTTTGCGTAAAGCATTGCACGATGCGGTCCAGCTATTCCTCAAGGAACTGGACAAGTATACGCTGGCCGATTTGGTCAAAGATAACGATTCGCTGTACCAACTTTTATTGTCCGAACCGCCGGTGGCAATCCAAATTAAATGACATCGGAGGAACCGTAATGTCAAAAGATCCTTATCAGGATAGAGAAGCTGAAAAATACGAAAACCCAATTCCAAGCCGCGAATTTATTCTGGCACTGCTGGAAAAACGCGAAAAGCCGACCAGCCGCGATGACATCGCGCAGGAATTGAATATCACCAGCGAAGAGCAGCTGGAAGCGCTGCGTCGTCGACTGCGCGCCATGGAGCGCGATGGCCAGCTGGTGTTTACTCGCCGTCAATGTTACGCCCTGCCAGAACGTCTTGATCTGCTTCGCGGTAAAGTGATTGGCCATCGCGATGGCTATGGCTTCCTGCGCGTAGAAGGTCAGAAAGATGATTTCTATCTCTCAGCTGAGCAGATGAAATTCTGCCTGCACGGCGACGTGATTCTGGCGCAGCCAGGCAGCGCCGATCGTAAAGGTCGTCGTGAAGCGCGCGTGGTGCGCGTGCTTGAGCCACGTAACAGCCAGATCGTCGGCCGCTACTTTACCGATGCAGGTACCGGTTTTGTGGTGCCGGATGACAGCCGCCTGAGTTTCGACATCCTGATCCCGCAAGAAGAAACGCTTAACGCGCGTATGGGTTCAGTGGTGGTGGTTGAAATCACCCAACGTGCGACGCGTCGCACCAAAGCGATCGGCAAAGTGACCGAGCTGCTGGGTGACGATATGGGCACCAGCCTTGCGGTCGATATGGCGGTGCGCACCCATGAAATCCCGCACACATGGCCGGAAGAAGTTGAGAAGCAGATCGCTAAGCTGAAAGAAGAAGTACCGGAAGAAGCGAAGCTGGGACGTGTTGATTTACGTAAGTTGCCGCTGGTCACCATTGATGGTGAAGATGCGCGTGACTTTGATGATGCGGTTTTCTGCGAGAAGAAGCGCGGCGGTGGCTGGCGTTTATGGGTGGCCATTGCCGACGTCAGCTATTACGTACGTCCGGGCACGCCGCTGGACGATGAAGCGCATCAGCGCGGCACCTCGGTCTATTTCCCGTCGCAGGTTATCCCGATGCTGCCGGAGATTCTCTCCAACGGCTTGTGCTCGCTGAATCCGCAGGTTGATCGTTTGTGCATGGTGTGTGAGATGACCATCTCCTCCAGCGGCAAACTTACCGGTTTCAAACACTATGAAGCGGTGATGAATTCCCATGCGCGACTGACCTACAACAAAGTGTGGAACATTCTGCAAGGTGATGCCGATCTGCGTGAACAATACGCGGCGCAGGTTCCTCATCTGCACGAGTTGCACAACATGTATCAGGTGCTGGAAACCGCGCGCGAGCAGCGTGGCGGCATTTCGTTTGAGACCGATGAACCCAAGTTCATCTTCAACGCCGAGCGTCGCATTGAGCGCGTTGAGCGCACGTCACGCAATGATGCGCATAAGCTGATTGAAGAGTGTATGATTCTCGCCAATATCGCCTCAGCGCGTTTTGTTGAGAAAAATGAAGAGCCTGCGCTGTTCCGCGATCACGATCGTCCAAGCGAAGACAGCATCAAAAGCTTCCGTACCGTATTGAACGAGCTGGGCTTAAGCCTGCCGGGTGGCACTAAGCCACACCCGACCGATTATGCCGCCTTGCTGAAGCAAGTGGCCGATCGGCCAGACGCAGAAATGCTGCAAACCATGCTGCTGCGTTCGATGAAACAGGCGGTTTACGATCCTGAAAACCGGGGTCACTTCGGCCTGGCGCTGGCGTCGTACGCGCACTTCACCTCGCCGATTCGCCGCTATCCGGATTTGCTGTTGCATCGCGCCATCAAATATCTGCTGGCAAAAGAGCGCGGCGAAGTGGACGGCATCACCACGCCGACCGGCGGCTATCACTACGACATGCAGCAGATGCTGCAGCTGGGCCAGCACTGTTCACTGACCGAGCGCCGTGCTGATGAAGCCACGCGCGATGTTGCCGATTGGCTGAAGTGTGACTTCATGCAGGATCAGGTCGGCAACGTGTTCAACGGCGTGATCTCCAGTGTGACCGGCTTTGGTTTCTTCGTGCGTCTTAACGAACTGTTTATCGATGGTTTGGTGCACGTTTCCTCGCTGGATAACGACTATTATCGCTTCGATGCGGTGGGTCAGCGTCTGATTGGTGAATCCGGCGGCCGTACTTATCGTCTGGGCGATGCGGTGGAAGTGCGCGTTGAAGCCGTGCATATGGACGAGCGTAAAATCGACTTCGCGCTGATCTCCAGCAAGCGTGTACCGCGCGGCGAAGGCAAAACCGAACGTGAGCGCGAGAAACGCGGTGGCAAACCGCCAGCCAAGCGTCGTCGTGATGCCGGCAAGAAGGGCACTTTCGAACCTGATTCAGCGTTCCGCGGCGAAAAGAAAAAGACTGCGGTTGCTGAAAAACCGGCTAAAACCGAGAAAAAAGGCAAAAAAGTCTCCGAGAAAACCCGTAAAATCGCCGCCGCCACCAAGTCTAAGCGCGCGTCGAAGAAGCAGCCTGACGAAGCCTGATAGTTTGGTCGCCTTGCAGGGCGACCTGACGAAACCGTTGTAGGGTGCGCATTCATGCGCACCTGAATCTCCGTATTCAACGATCTAAATCCAACCTTGAGCAAAGTAATGAGTGAAATAATTTTTGGTATTCATAGCGTGCAGGCGCTGCTGGAGCGCGATCCTCAGCGTTTTCAGGAAGTCTTTATCCTTAAAGGCCGCGACGATCGTCGCCTGCAGCCGCTGATCCTCGCACTGGAAGCTCAGGGAATCCCGGTGCAGGTGGCGAACCGTCAATGGCTCGATAGCCAGGTTGAAGGCGGCGTGCATCAGGGCATCGTGGCGCGCGTGAAGCCGGGCAAGCAGTATCAGGAGGGTGATTTACCGGATCTGCTGCAGAGCCTTGAGAAGCCGTTCCTGCTGGTGCTGGATGGCGTTACCGATCCGCACAACCTTGGTGCTTGCCTGCGCAGCGCGGATGCCGCGGGCGTGCATGCGGTCATCGTGCCAAAAGACCGTGCAGCACCGTTGAATGCCACCGCGAAGAAAGTGGCCAGCGGCGCAGCGGAAAACGTGCCGTTGATTCGCGTCACCAACCTGGCGCGTACCTTGCGCTTGCTGCAGGAATACAACATCTGGGTGGTGGGCACCGCAGGCGAAGCCGATCACACCGTTTACCAGAGCAAAATGACCGGCCCAATGGCGCTGGTGATGGGCGCAGAAGGTGAAGGCATGCGTCGTTTAACGCGTGAGCATTGCAATGAGCTGATCAGCATCCCAATGGCAGGCAGCGTCTCGTCACTCAACGTGTCAGTTGCCACCGGCGTGTGCTTGTTTGAAGCCGTACGTCAGCGTCAGGCGTGATCCCCACCGCAAAAAATTTTCCAGGCCAGGCATAACTGCACATCCTCTTCATACTTGAAAAATGAGTATGAGGAGGACGTTATATGATTTGGACCACTCACACCGTATTCAATCAGCCCCATCCGCTCAGCAACAGCAACCTGTTCACGCGCGATATCGCCCTGTGCGAGGCCGTTGCACGCGAAGGCGCAAGCTGGGATCGCGAATGGCTGGCTTCCGTCGGCCTGCAACTCGGCAGTGCCGAATCCCTTGAACTAGGCCGCTTAGCTAACGTCGAAGCGCCGGAACTGCTGCGCTACAACGCGCGCGGCGAACGCCTCGACGAAGTGCGTTTTCATCCCGCCTGGCATCTGCTGATGCAGGGATTGTGCGCCAGCCGGCTACACAATCTCAGCTGGCAGCCCGACGTGCAGCCACAGGCGATGGTGGCGCGTGCCGCACGATTCATCCTGCATGCCCAAGTGGAAGCCGGCTCGCTCTGTCCGGTGACCATGACGCACGCCGCCATTCCGCTGCTGCAAAATCATCTGCCTGAACCCTACGCTGACTGGCGCGAAGCGCTGCTCAGCGATCGGTACGATGCGCATCATCTGCCGGGCAATAAGAAACGCGGCCTGCTGATTGGCATGGGCATGACGGAAAAACAGGGCGGCACCGATGTGTTGAGCAACACCACACGCGCCGAACCGCTCGGCGTGCGCGGGGCGGGCGAAGCGTATCGCATCACCGGCCATAAATGGTTTTTCTCGGTCCCGCAAAGCGATGCGCATCTGATTCTGGCGCAAACGTCACAGGGATTGAGTTGCTTCTTCCTGCCACGCTTGCTGCCGGACGGCACGCGCAACGCCATTCGCATCGAACGCCTTAAAGACAAGCTCGGCAATCGCTCCAACGCCAGTGCGGAGGTGGAATTTCAGGACGCTATCGGCTGGCTGATGGGCGAAGAGGGCGAAGGTGTGCGGCTGATCCTCAAGATGGGCGGCATGACGCGCTTCGACTGCGCGCTGGGCAGCCACGGACAGATGCGCCGTGCGCTGTCGATTGCCGTGCATCATGCGCAGCAGCGTCAGGTGATGGGCAAGAACCTTATCGATCAACCACTGATGCGCGCGGTGCTGGCGCAACAGGCGCTACAGCTGGAAGGGCAAACCGCACTGCTGCTGCGGCTGGCGCGCGCCTGGTCAACACCGGCCAGCGAACATGAGCGCTTATACGCACGCCTGTTCACACCCGCCGCCAAATATGTGATCTGCCAGGCGGGCATGCCTTTTGTGGCAGAAGCGATGGAAGTGTTGGGCGGCATTGGCTATTGCGAAGAGAGCGAGCTGCCGCGTCTTTATCGTGAGATGCCAGTGAATAGCATCTGGGAAGGCGCCGGCAATGTGATGTGCCTGGATGTCCTGCGGGTGCTCGGACGTCACGCCGAGGTGATGACCATGCTGCATGATGAGTTTGAGGCGGTGAAGGGCAGTAATCGTCACTTTGATCGCCGCTGGCGGCAATTACGCTTGCAGCTCGCGAACCCGCGCGAAGGGCAGGCACGCGAAATTACGCGCGAATTACTGCAGCTGGCGAGTGCCGCGATTTTGCTGAAAGTGGCAGAGCCGCCGCTGGCCGATGGCTGGTGTCAGCAGCAGCTTGATCTGCGCGGCACACGGGCATTAAGCGACGATCTCTGCGCGCGCTTACTGTTGCGCTGCAGCGCCGGTTGACGGCGCGCCATACAGAATGGCAGTGGCGTACCAGAAGCTGGGAAGGGTGGTTTCATCCAGCATCAGAATTTGATAGTAAACCGCCCCCGCCTGGTTGGCTTTCGCGGCAATAGCGCGCTGCGCATCATCCGGCGAGCCGCGTGTGGTGGTGGTGATAGTGCCGAGCTTCGGCAGGCCAATACTCTGCGCGCGTGAAATCTCCTGCGCGAGCTGCGTGGGCGGCGGCGGAGCTTGTGGCGTGGTGGTGAAAGCGGCGCAGCCGCTGAGCAGCAGCGTTAAGGCCAAATAGAGAGTACGCATAGCAACTCCTGAAGCAGGAAGATGGCTCAAGTGTAAGCCATCTTCCTGTGGCTTTTAGTCTTTCAAATGAAAAATGCTCACCAGTTGCGTCAGATGATGCCCTTTCTTACTCAGATGATTGGCGGTGGTTTCTGACTGGTTAATCATATCGCTGCTTTGATGCGTGGCCTGGCTGATGTGATTCATCGCCAGATTCACCTGACCAATGCCCGCCGCCTGTTCCTGCGCGGCAATATTGATCTCACCCATCAGCGTTTTAACCTGCTCGATGTGATTGACGATATGGCTCATTGCATCGCGCGTCTGCTCAGATAACGTATGGCCGGCCGCCACTTTATCGATGGAGCTGGCAATCAACCCATCAATCTCTTTGGCTGCCGTAGCACTTCGCTGTGCCAGCGCGCGCACTTCCGCCGCGACCACCGCAAAGCCTTTACCGTGTTCACCGGCGCGAGCGGCTTCAACCGCGGCATTAAGCGCCAGAATGTTGGTCTGGAAGGCGATCGACTCAATCACATGGGTGATATCGGCGATGCTCTGCGACGCCACGCGAATCTCCGACATGGTTTCCACCGAACGTGCCACGGTGCTGCCGCCGTGATTCACGGTATTAGCCGCTTCACCGACCAGCGCCATCGCCTGCCGCACGTTGGCAGCGGTTTGCGCCACGGTGGCGCCAAACTGCTCCATGCTGGCCGAGGTTTCTTCCACGCTGCTGGCCTGACGGCCAATCTGCTCGCTGATGCTGGAGCTGCTGGCGGCGATGGTATCGGTGCCGCTACTGATTTCCCGCGCCGCCGAACGTACCTGACTAACGACTTTCTCCAGTCCATCGCCAATGCCGTTGATCGCGCTGACCAACTGACCAATCTCATCACGACGTGAAGAGTCGAGATGTGCCTGCAGATTACCAGCGGCGTACTGTTCTGCCAGATGGATCACCTGCTGCAGCGGACGCGTGATGGCACGGCGGCTGTACCACATAAAGCCAATGGCAAACGCGATCACCAGCGCCAGGCCAATCGCCATAAACAGGTTACGGCTGTGCGTGATTGGCGCCAGCAGGCTGGCACGGCTCACTTCACCGGCGATGATCCAGTTCCAGCCTGGCAACTGCTGCCACGCCAGCAGTCTGGTTTCGCCATCCAGTTCAATCGCCACTAATCCCTTCGGCTGGCTAAGCAATTGCTGCTGCGTGGCGTTATCCCAGCGCGGCAGTTTGCCTTCAGCGTGACGATCAAACAGATATTGGCCCTGGCTGCTGCCCGGCGTCCCATTCAACACCGAGAAGGTGCCGCTGTCACCAAGATGGCGCGCCAGCACTTTGTCACGCATCAGCGCGTACTGCGCGTCGATCTGTACCCCGACGAACAGAATAGCGATCACCGCGCCGCTGCTATCCTGCACCGGCTGATACTGCGTAATGTAACGATGGCCAAACAGCGTCGCCAGGCCGCGATAGACCGTGCCCTGATTGACGCTGCGCCAGGCGGCGCTGCTGCGATCCAGTTTGGTGCCCACCGCGCGGCTGCCATCCTCTTTTTTCAGCGAGGTGGCGATGCGGATGTAATCTTCGCCGTCACGCACGAAGATGGTGGATACCGCACCAGTACGATCGAGAAAATCATCTACCGCGATCTGATCGAGGTTGAGGGTTTTCAATCCCGCTCGCAGCGTTGGCGTGCTGAATTCACCTACCTGCACACGTTCGCTGTCGTCACGACTAAAACGTTTTGGCAGGAAGCTTTGGAACAGTTTGGTGTAATTTGCCACCTCTTCCGACAGCGTGGCGTTGAACATGGTGGCCATTTCATTAATGCCTTGCACCTGATTCTGCATATCATCGGTTGCCAGCTGCTCCAGCTGACGTGCCGCGTTATGGCTCAGGGTCAAGGTCAGCGTAAATAGCACAATTGCCACGCTCAAAGACGTCAATACAGACAGCTTGATTCCGAGACCCATGGCGCTGAGAGAAAGACGCTTCATAAAGTACCTTTTGAGATTATTGAAGGGGTACAAGATCAACGGCAAAGTGGGCTAAATGTTTAGGGCAGAAATTATTCAAACTTAATGTGAAGTGGCTCGCATTTTGTCAGGCAGCACTTACACTGAGTCCAGTGATAATCATTCTCAATGGAGGCGGTATGATCGAGTTGGCAACGGAGAATCTGGCAGGCATTGAATGTATCCACGCATCACCGGCCGGGCAGCGCCAGGCGCGCTTGCCGACGGTGTTGTTCTATCACGGTTTTACCTCATCGAAAGAGGTTTACAGCTACTTTGCCGTGGCGCTGGCGCAGGCAGGTTTCCGCGTGATTATGCCCGATGCGGACATGCACGGCGCACGTTACAACGGTGATACCGACGCGCGGATGACCCACTTCTGGGAGATCCTTAAACAGAACATCGATGAAGTGCCGTTGCTGGAAAAGGCGCTGCGCGATAACGACTGGATTGCGGATGAACGTTTTGCCGTGGCGGGCGCCTCAATGGGCGGCATGACCGCGCTGGGCGCGATGGCACGCTATCCACAGATTCACAGCGTGGCGTGTTTGATGGGTTCCGGCTATTTCATGCAGCTGAGTCATACGCTGTTTCCGCCGCTGGTGGCGCGCACGCCAGAGCAGAAAGAGGCTTTTGCCGCGCGTTTAGCACCGCTGGCGCCTTACGATCCCAGCGAACAGCTTGAGAAACTGGCGAATCGACCTTTGCTGTTGTGGCACGGCGAAGCGGATGAAGTGGTGCCCTTTGCTGAAACGGCGCGTTTGCAGAAAGCCTTAGGCGAGACAGAACTCGATCACCATGTGACCACGCTATCTGAAAAAAACATCGGCCATAAAATCACGCCTGCGGCCCTGACGGCGCTGGTCAGTTTCTTTAAACATCATTTATAAAAAATGCGGGTTGGCGTGATTGGCGCCAGCCCGTTTAGGTTGCCGAATCAGAGTTGTGATGACAACCGTTCGGCGGCGCTGGTATTGGCACTGACTGGGTTACTGCTTGCAGGCGCATCCAGCCGATTGACGTAGACATAGCCTGATGCCGCGTTGCTGCTGTGACTTCTCATCTGCTGCGCGAAGTCAGCGGAGCTGGCAAGAGCGGGTGTAGACAGGAAGAGACCCAGTAAAGTGGCGAAAATGATCGTTTTCATTATCGACTCCTCACTCCAGGGATTGCACTCTCAGACGCGGCGAAAAGCGGAATTCGTTGCGCCTGTAAACAGTGTAGTTCTTAACCAATTTGCCGCCAGATCGTCCCTTTGAACGCCTTCTTCAGAGAATTTGATAAAACCTTCTCTAACTCACTGATGCATTTCACTTAGCACAAAAAGCCGCATCAGCTGGCACGCTAGTCGCCATTTGATGAATTGTGCGCTTGAGTTTCCGCAAGGACGCCAGTATGATTACGCGTCAATTTTTCAGCTGCATTCAGAGGTGTGTTTCATTTTTTAAATGATTCGCAACCTATAACGTTCCTTGCTTCCGTGGGCCGCAGCTGACCCTGACAGGAGGCTGAATAATCCGTAAGGAGCTATCGATGCGTCATTACGAAATCGTATTTATGGTCCACCCTGACCAGAGCGAACAGGTTCCAGGTATGATCGAGCGTTACACTGGTGCTATCACCGGTGCACAGGGCACGATTCACCGTCTGGAAGACTGGGGCCGCCGTCAGCTGGCTTACCCAATCAACAAACTGCACAAAGCTCACTATGTTCTGATGAACGTAGAAGCGCCGCAGGAAGTGATTGACGAGCTGGAAACTAACTTCCGCTTCAACGACGCCGTTATCCGCAGCATGGTTATGCGCGTTAAGCACGCGGTAACTGAAGCATCTCCGATGGTTAAAGCTAAAGATGAGCGTCGTGATCGCCGCGAAGACTTTGCTAACGAATCGGCTGATGACTCAGATGCTGGGGATTCTGAAGAGTAATCCGACATGACGGCAAATCGACTGCGCCTGTCTGGCACTGTGTGCAAGACGCCGGTTCGAAAAGTCAGTCCGTCAGGGATTCCTCATTGCCAGTTCGTGCTTGAGCATCGTTCTGTGCAAGAGGAAGCCGGTTTCCACCGGCAAGCCTGGTGTCAAATGCCGGTGATTATCAGCGGCAGCACCCATCAGGTGATTACTCAACATATAACGGTCGGCACGCAACTCACTCTCGAAGGCTTTATTAGCTGCCATCAGGCACGCAATGGTCAGAGCAGAATGGTGTTACATGCCGAGCAGATTGATTTGATAGATTCTGGAGACTAGCCAAATGGCACGTTATTTCCGTCGTCGCAAGTTCTGCCGTTTCACCGCGGAAGGCGTTGTAGAGATTGATTACAAAGATATCGCTACACTGAAAAACTACATTACCGAAAGCGGTAAAATTGTCCCGAGCCGTATTACCGGTACTCGTGCAAAATACCAGCGCCAGCTCGCTCGTTGCATCAAGCGCGCTCGCTACCTGTCCCTGCTTCCGTACACTGATCGTCATCAGTAATCGGTAGTTGTCCATTAACGACTTTAAGAGGATAAGGTAATGCAAGTTATTCTGCTTGATAAAGTAGCAAACCTGGGCAGCCTGGGTGATCAGGTTAACGTTAAAGCGGGCTACGCTCGTAACTTCCTGGTTCCACAGGGTAAAGCTGTTCCTGCTACCAAGAAAAACGTTGAGTTCTTCGAAACACGTCGCGCTGAACTGGAAGCCAAACTGGCTGACGTTCTGGCTGCCGCTAACGCACGTGCAGAGAAAATCAACGCACTGGGCAACGTAACCATCGCGTCTAAATCAGGCGACGCTGGTAAGCTGTTCGGTTCCATCGGTACCCGTGACATCGCTGATGCAGTAACTGCAGCTGGCGTTGAAGTGGCTAAAAGCGAAGTTCGTCTTCCAGAAGGCGTACTGCGCACCACCGGTGAGCACGAAGTTGACTTCCAGATCCATAGCGAAGTCTTCGCTAAACTGGTTGTGAATGTAGTTGCTGAGTAATTGTTACTCTAAATAATTCAAGGTGCAGGAAGGCGGCAAGGGAATGAATCCCCTGAGCTTACTTCGGTAAGTGACAGGGGTGAATGAGCGTAGCCAACGCATCTGTAACTTGGATTATGACGAGTATACTCGGTAATGCGAAAACGCCGGCCATGTGCCGGCGTTTTTGTTTCTGCGTTTTACTGAGCGCGGATAAAGCTGCCATCTGGCTGGCGCGTAAACAGCACCGGACCGTTACTGCCATCCACCGTTAAACCGGTCACCACGCCTTGCGCGTTCTGACGAATCTTCACCTGCTGACCATTCTGTAACGCACTCAGCGGCTGCCCATCACCTTCGACTCGCGCCATGGCAAACACATCATTCACCGGCAAATTATTGTCGCGGAACAGCTGTGCCAGTGTCTGGCCTGATGCCACATTATAGGTGCGCCACTCGCCCTGCGAATCGGTTTTCGCCGGCGTGTTTTGCTGTTGATTATTGTCGTAAATCTCCGCCTGCATCGGCACTTCTTTAGCGCCAGTGTCCGCCGGACGCTCAACCGGATATTGCGGCGTGCTGCTCGGCCAGAGAAACGCCAGCAGCAGCACCAGCAGGGCAATGACGATGCCGCGACGATGCAAAGCGGGTAGCGGATCCATCCAGCGCACATCATCCAGCAAATGCCAGACGCGCTGTAGTGCGGCGGGAACGCGGGAAGGGTGATCGGAAGCCATTCGTGAATCCTCCTCGCTGGCGGCCTGGCGCGGAATGCGCGGCAGCCAACGTTGCAACCAAGGTAATAAAGTACGCGGTGCGCGCGTCCTGCGACGTCGTGGGGCGATCTGGCCCATGTATTCTCTCTTGTTCCGACGGTGGCGGGTGAAAACCTCGCCACAGCTATAGTATGAGCAATGCTGACAGGAAGTGCCTAACAGCATTGAAAAATTTGACCGCTGTATTGTTTCCGTTTCGCCGGGAAATGTCATCTGCGGCGCGTGAGATTTTACGCCAGCCGCCCGCGCTGGTATGCTGCCGGTTCTATTTTTCTCCGGGATTAAGGAATCAAGATGACGACCCCTTCATTCGACAGCGTCGAATCACAAGCAAGTTACGGTATCGGTTTACAGGTAGGCCAGCAGCTGCAAGAGTCTGGACTGCAGGGTCTGCAGCCAGAAGCACTGCTCGCCGGCCTGCGCGACGCGTTGGAAGGGAACTCACCGGCCGTCCCGGTTGACGTGGTACATCGCGCACTGCGTGAAGTGCACGAGCGCGCTGAAGGCGTGCGTCGTGAGCGTGTAGAAGCGATGGCGGCAGAAGGTCAGACTTTCCTTGAGCAGAACGCACAGCGCGAAGGCGTAAGCAGCACCGAAACCGGTCTGCAGTTCAGCGTCATCACGCAGGGCGAAGGTCCAATTCCTTCACGTCAGGATCGTGTGCGCGTGCATTACACCGGCAAACTGATCGATGGCACCGTATTCGACAGCTCAGTCGCGCGTGGCGAACCCGCAGAATTCCCGGTTAGCGGCGTAATCGCCGGTTGGATCGAAGCGCTGACGCTGATGCCGGTCGGTTCCAAGTGGGAACTGGCGATTCCACACAACCTCGCTTACGGCGAGCGCGGTGCTGGCGCCTCCATCCCGCCATTCAGCACCCTGATCTTCGAAGTTGAACTGCTGGAAATTCTGTAAGTCGCCAAGTTGATTCTCAAAACCGGCACACGATCGTGCCGGTTTTTTTATATCTGTAGAACAAGCTGGTTTTAAATTAATCAGCGTATATAATGTGCGAATCGAACGATTCACACGAAAGGTGCGGTATGCATTCACTTTCCGCCAACGAAGCCAAAACCCAATTTGGCGATATGCTGCTGAAAGCGCAGCGTGAGCCGGTCCAGATTAGCCGTAATGGAAAGCCGGTAGCAGTGGTCATCTCCGCTGAGGAGTATCAGGCGATAGAGGCCATGAAGCAGCAATTTTTGCAGGAAAAAATTGCCCGAGCCAGAAATGATATTGCCAACGGACAACTGACCGATGGTGAAACCTTTTTCGACCAACTGCTGGATTAAATGGCTAATTATCAGCTTACGGATGAAGCGCGACAGGATCTTGTCGATATTCGCCGGTTCACTATGCAGAACTGGGGTGATGCGCAATCAAAAATCTATTTAAGGCGTTTGCAGGAGACGTTACGCACGCTGGCAGAAATGCCGGCATTGGGAAAAAGCAGAGCGCTGGATGTTGCAGAAGGTGTGCTCAGCTTTCCCTATGTTAGCCACATGGTTTATTACCAGCCAGGCCAGAAAGGCATTATTATTTTGGCGGTATTACATCAGAGCAGGGTGCCAGCTACGCATCTGGCAACCCGCTTATAACAACTATTTCTTCTGCAAATCCACCTGCCACAACGCAAAACCTATCTCATCGCTGCCCACCGCTTTCATCGGGTAATCGGCGTGCTGCTCGATAAACTTCGTTGCTTTCGCGCCAGGCGCGGTCTCAAAACGGATATCCAGCGGCGTGCTGCTGTTAATCGGCGCTAAACGCCAGTTGTGATCGGCCTGCGGTTTCACTTCGCCGTGCGCTTTGGTTTCGCTGCTGATATAGGCGGCAACCACCGAGCGGTTCTCATCCGGCGACGCGAAGGCGACATACTTATCGCCGGTGCCGGCAAACTTGCCGCCATAAGCGCGATAGTTATTGGTGGCGACCAGGAAACGGGCCTGAGGATCAATAGGTTTGCCTTGCCATGTGAGATCCTTAATGCGCGAAGCCCCCTTGTTGATCAGCGAGCACTCTGCGTCATAGCGCGCCGGCTGCGTGACATCGATTTGATACTGCACGCCATCGATCACATCGAAGTTATAGGTACGGAAATCCCAGTTAATCAGCGCTTGCGGTTTGCTACTGTGCGGATCGATTTGATTAAACTGCGCGGCTGAACACTCCAGCCACTCTTTCACCTGTGCACCGCTGACTTTCATCACCACCAGCGTATTGGGGTAGAGATAGAGATCGGCGGCGTTACGGAAAGTGAGGTTACCTTTCTCCACTTCGACATAGCTGGCGGGATCGTTTTTGCGGCCGCCAGCTTTAAACGGCGCGGCGGCGGAGAGCACCGGCAAGCGGCCAAGATCAGGATCGCCCTGAATAAAGTGTTCGACGTAAGCGCGCTGTGCGTTGTTAACGATCTGCACCGTGGGATCGTCCTGCACCAGCGACAAATAGCTGTACATCACGTCGGCGGATTTACCGATCGGTTTGGCAACAAAATCGCGCGTGGCGCGGTGAGCCTGCTCCAGCACTTTCACCAGATCGGCATCTTCGGCAGCCAGCGATTTTTTCGCCGCGCTGTCATAAATTGGACGTGCCTCGGCTTTGCCCTGCGCAACCTGCCATTTGCCGCCCTCGTTATTCAGCACCAGATCGACCACACCCAGATGATCGCCCCACATACCGGGCATCACCGCCGGAATACCGTTAAGTGTGCCCTGGGCGATATCAGCGCCTTTAATTGCCGCAAACTCTTTGCTCGGGAAGACCGCGTGAGCGTGACCGAACATGATGGCGTTGATGCCAGCAACCTGGCTGAGGTAATAGACCGAATTTTCGGCCATGGCATGATAGGGTTCACTGCTCAAACCGGAGTGCGGAATAGCGATGATTATTTCAGCACCTTTTGCGCGCATTTCCGGCACATAGCGCTTCGCTGTTTCAGTGATGTCATCAACCCGCACTTTTCCCTGCAGATTGTTGCGATCCCAAACCATAATCTGCGGGGGAACGAAGCCGATGTAACCAATTTTCAGCGTATGCGGCTTACCGTCACGGTCTGTAACGGTGGTTTCCTTGATTAAGTAGGGCGTAAACAGCGGTTTTCCGCTCTTTTCATCGATTATGTTGGCGTTGACGTAAGGGAAACGCGCGCCGGCCAGCGCTTTTTGCAGATAAGGTAAACCGTAATTGAACTCATGATTACCGAGGTTTCCGACCGCGTAATCCAGCGTATTCATCGCCTTATATACCGGATGAACTTCGCCCGGTTTTAGCCCTTTCGCCGCCATGTAATCGCCCAGCGGACTGCCCTGAATAATATCGCCGTTATCGACCAGCACGCTGTTCTTCGCTTGCGCGCGGGCCTGCTGAATTAAGGTGGCGGTGCGTACCAGGCCAAATTTCTCCGTCGGCGTATCTTTGTAATAATCGAAATCCATCATATTGCTGTGCAGATCGGTGGTTTCCAGAATGCGCAGATCCACCGTAGCAGCCTGTACCGTGGCGGCAGTTATACAGAGTGCCAATAACGACATGCTCGCTTTGAACATCGCTTGCTCCTTGTTCGGTCCAATGGGCCTCTCAAAATAATGTAAAACCATGACGAATTATCATTTCAATTTGTGATGAAGCTCGGACTTTCATCCAATATCTCCCGCCGGGCCGCGCCAAAAGCGCATTCAGCATCCCGCCATAGCCGCCGATGATGAACTATGGTATTGATATTCAAATAGATTGCCGTAGCAGACAGCACAGTCGCAGGCTGTTGAATGACAACTGCTAAAATAAGGACAGATTGGCAGTTGGTGTCTGACAGGCAGAATCAGCGGAAAAGAGGTAAAGAATGTTAGATAAAATTTGTCAGCTGGCGCGCGATGCGGGCGATGCCATTATGCAGGTATATAACGGCGCAGAGCCGGTTGACGTGACCCGCAAGTCGGATGATTCTCCCGTTACCGCGGCCGATCTCGCGGCGCATCGCGTGATTGTGCAAGGTCTGACGGCGCTTTCGCTGGGGGTGCCGGTGCTATCTGAAGAGGATCCCCCGAGCTGGGACGTGCGTCAGCACTGGCAGAAATACTGGCTGGTCGATCCGCTGGATGGTACCAAAGAGTTCATCAAGCGCAACGGCGAGTTTACGGTCAACATTGCGCTGATCGAAAATGGCAAACCGGTATTGGGCGTGGTGTATGCGCCCGTGCTAGGCGTGATGTACTCGGCGGCTGAGGGTAAAGCCTGGAAAGAAGAGAACGGCCAGCAGACGCAAATTCATGCGCGTGAAGCGCGTCCACCGTTAGTGGTGGTTAGCCGTTCGCATTTTGAGAGCGATACCGAGTTGCAGGAGTATTTGCACCAGCTCGGCGAGCATCAAACCACCGCGATTGGTTCATCGCTGAAGTTCTGTCTGGTAGCTGAAGGCAGCGCGCAACTCTATCCGCGCTTCGGGCCCACTAACATCTGGGATACCGGCGCAGGCCATGCGGTGGCGATTGCGGCTGGTGCGCATGTGCATGACTGGCAGGGGAAAACGCTGGATTACACGCCGCGAGAATCTTTCCTTAATCCCGGTTTCCGCGTTTCGCTGTTTTAAGATTTCATCGGGTCGCCATTGACGGCGACCTCCACTTACTTCTGCAACAACTCATGAATTAACTTCATCGCCTGCTGCACTTCGTCCTGCGTTAGCGGACCATCTTTGACGTAGCGCACATGTGCGGTGTTATCCAGCACCACAATCGCGGATCCGCCTTTCTCCAACTGCCAGGCCTGACGCGCGCTGCCGTTGCTATCGACGATAAACTGCGACCATGGAAACTGCTGCTTGTTGCTCTCAAGGCTGCTGCGCACGAACATGCCGGTGCCCGGAATCGCATCGTCGGTATTGACGATAGTGGTGGTTTGATAACGATCGTGCGGCAGATGCGCAGCTTTGATGGCTTCAATTAACGCCGCATTCTGCTCTTTAGCAGAAGAGCGCCCGGCAATATGCAGGATAACGCGAACTTTTCCGCTTAGCTGCGCGCTATTCCAGGATTTGTAGCTAAACTTATCTTCATCTTGTTGATAAAACAGCTCTCCTTTGTCGTTAACGCCAACGGCTGGCACGCGTTCACCCAGTTTGAAGGCATGTGCCGCAGCCAGGCCCGGCAGCAAGAGTGCCAGTGCTATCACAGTGTGTCTCAAACGCATTTATTACTCTCCTTGGTGATCCGACCAGTTGTTCATGTTCCTGCAATATTAGGCGTGGATGATGCGTCTGTCGCAATGAGTTAACAGGTTTGCAACCTATGCCACAATTCCATAATGAGTGAAGGTTTATACTGGGTTTAGTGAGGCTGATAACAGAGTATTCTGTAATGATGTGTCAATTCAGTAAATAATTCACCTTTTCGGAACACGGCTAAGAAAGGATGCTCTATAGTTATGCCTCATTTGCGCTTCACGGGTTCGTACCAAATTTGGTGACGACGGAGCGTATTAAACATTTTAGGAGTTAAACAGCATGAAGATCTTCCAGCGCTATAATCCGCTGCAAATTGCGAAATATGTCAAAACGCTATTTAGAGGAAGGTTGTACATCAAGGACGTGGGCGCGTTCGAGTTTGATAAGGGCAAAGTGATGTTGCCGCGTGTCAAAGATAAACAGCATCTCAGCGTGATGTCAGAAATCAATCGCCAGGTGCTGCGGCTGCAAGCCGAGTACAACTAAGTAAGCATAAGAAAGGGCGCCGATGGCGCCCTCAGTTTTTAGTGCGGTTGTTGGCTTGTCGCCATCAATTGCGATCCTGGGACGACTCAGATTCATCCACCGTATTTTTGTTCACATTCAGCACCGGCGGGCGTTCATCAATACGCGTAACCAGCAGCTGGTCGATACGGTAGCTATCAATATCCACCACTTCAAACTTGTAGCCGGAAAACTTCACAAAGTCGGTACGCTTCGGAATCTTGCGCAGCATGTACATCATGAAGCCGCCGATGGTTTCATAATTGCCAGACTGCGGGAAATCATCGATATCCAGCACGCGCATCACGTCATCAATTGGCGTGCCGCCTTCGACCAGCCATGAGTTCTCATCGCGCGCGACAATCTGCTCTTCCTGACCTTGACCCACCAAATCGCCCATCAACGTGGTCATCACATCATTCAGCGTAATGATGCCCACCACCAGCGCGTATTCGTTCATGATCACCGCGAAGTCTTCACCAGCGGTTTTGAAGCTCTCCAGCGCTTCAGAAAGCGTCAGCGTATCCGGCACAATCAGCGCTGAACGAATCTGTACGCCGCTGTTCAGCGTCAGGCTTTGATTGCCGAGTACACGCAGCAGTAGCTCTTTGGAATCGACATAGCCGACGATGTGGTCGATATCGCCATCGCAGACGATGAATTTCGAGTGCGGATGCTGGGCGATTTTGGTTTTCAGTGTGGTTTCATCTTCGTGTAAATCGAACCACACCACGTTCTCGCGCGAGGTCATTGATGACGGCACGGTACGTGATTCCAGCTCAAACACGTTCTCAATCAGCTCATGTTCCTGCTTACGCAGCACGCCCGCCAGCGCACCGGCTTCCACCACCGCATAGATATCGTCGGAGGTGATGTCGTCTTTACGCACCATCGGCAGTTTGAACAGACGGAAGAAGACGTTCGCCAGGCCGTTGAACAGCCACACCAGCGGACGCAGCACCACCAGACAGAAGCGCATCGGGTTGATAATGCGCAACGCTACGGCTTCCGGTGCAATCATGCCGACGCGTTTTGGCGTCAGGTCAGCAAACAGAATGAACAGGCTGGTCACGATGGTGAAGGAGCAGATAAAACTGAGCTGTTCAGCCAATTCGGGTGCCATGATGCGGCTGAATAAGCTATTAAAGGCGGGCGAAAACGCCGCATCGCCGACGATACCGCCGAGGATCGCCACGGCATTCAGGCCAATCTGCACTACGGTGAAGAACATGCCAGGTTGTTCCTGCATCTTCAGCACGCGCTGGGCATTGATATTGCCTTCGTCAGCCAGCAGCTTCAGTTTGATCTTACGGGCGGCGGCCAGCGAGATCTCCGAAAGGGAGAAAAATGAACTGATGACTATCAGTAAAAGAATGACAAGTAAGCTATCGAGCATAAAAGGTCCGTTGGGTTAATCACTTGTCATTTTTGGCCTGGGCAGCGCGGGAATGGGCGTACGTCCGGTACTTGCCAGTCAAACAGGCTATCCGTGCCAAAAATGTCTGCGCCATTTCGACAAGATAAGGTTAACGTCGGGGCAGAAAGGGTGCAGGCGAGGCCTGCTGGTCGCTGATTATAGCAGCAGCGCTTATCATGCCGCTATAGGCGCGCATCAGGGGGTCGGATTAATCTGAGTGAGCGTCATTCGCGAGCTCAAGAATCGCCTTGGTTGTTGTATCGTTTAGCACATTTACCCACAATAGGTCACAATTTGGCTTAGTCGCTGAATTTGCGCCAGTGGGGGGAAAAGAGCGGCTATGCTGATGGGTAAACGCGCGCTGGTGATACCCTTCCAGAGAATAAACGCCCCTGCGGAATAGGGGCCGGCATTATTAACAGGAGTACGTGTGCCACGATTTCATATTTATTGTTTGGCCAGCCTGTTGCTTGCTGCACCTGCCGTTGAGGCAGCCAAAGTGCGCTTGCAGCTGGACGGTCTTAGCGGGGATTTGCAAAAGAACGTCAGGGCACGCTTGTCCACCATCGGCAGTGACGAGGTGTCGAACGACGGCCGTTTCCGCGCGCGCGTTGCGGAAGCGATCAAAGAAGGCCTGCGGGCACTGGGTTATTACGAACCGGAGATCGATTTTGAATCGCGCCCGGCACCGCCGCAAGGTGGTCGTCCGGTATTGATCGCACACGTTAAGCCCGGCGAACCGGTCAAGATCGGCGGCAGCACCATTGTGATCGAAGGTGAAGCCCGCACCGACAAGGATTACCAAGCCTGGGTCAAACAGGGCACGCCGAAAGTCGGTACACAGCTGAATCACGGCGCCTATGACAAATTTAAAAACGGCTTCTCCAGCCTGGCATTGCGTAATGGTTACTTCGACGGTGACTTTAAGCAAAGCCAGCTTGGCGTTTCGGTTGAACGGCGCGAAGCCTTCTGGGACATCAATTACGATAGCGGCCCGCGCTACCGTTTTGGTGATGTCGGTTTCCAGGGCTCGCAAATCGACGAAGCCTATCTGCAAAATCTGGTGCCGTTCAAAAAGGGCGATTACTACAGCTCGCGCGATCTGGCCGAACTTAACCGCCGCTTGTCGGCGACCGGCTGGTTCAACTCAGTGGTGGTCGCGCCTGAGTTTGATAAAGGTCGTCAAAGCAAAGTGCTGCCGCTGAATGCGGTGGTATCGCCACGCGTGGAAAACACCATTGAAACCGGCGTCGGTTACTCCACCGATGTCGGGCCGCGCATTAAAGGCACGTGGAAAAAACCGTGGATTAACAGCAGCGGCCACAGCCTGGCCGCCAGCGCCTACGTTTCTGCGCCGGAGCAGCAGCTCGATCTCAGCTATAAAGTCCCGCTGCTGAAAAGTCCGCTGGAGCAGTATTACACCTTCTCCGGCGGCGTGAAGCGTACCGATCTCAACGACACCAAAGCCGATACCACCACGCTGGCGATGTCGCGAAACTGGGACAGCAGCAGCGGCTGGCAGAAGGCAATCAACCTGCGCTGGAGCCTCGATCACTTTACCCAGGCCAGCGTGACCAACACCACTATGCTGCTCTATCCGGGCGTTAGCCTGAACCGCACCCGTTCGCGCGGCGGTCTGATGCCAACGTGGGGTGATTCGCAGCGCTACTCGGTGGACGTGTCGGATACCACATGGGGTTCGGACGTTGATTTCGTCATCATGCAGGCGCAAAACGTCTGGATTCGCACGCTCGCCGATAAGCATCGCTTTGTGGCGCGCGGCAATGTGGGCTGGATCGAAACCAACGACTTCGACAAAGTGCCGCCGGATCTGCGCTTCTTCGCCGGTGGCGATCGCAGTATTCGTGGTTACAAATACAAAGACGTATCGCCACGTGATGATAACGGCAAGCTGACCGGCGCCTCGAAAATGGCCACCGGCTCGCTTGAATATCAATACAACGTGACCGGCAAATGGTGGGGCGCGGTGTTCGTCGATTCCGGCGAAGCGGTCAACGACATCAAGCAGAGCAACCTGAAAACCGGCGCCGGCTTCGGCGTGCGCTGGTCTTCTCCGGTCGGGCCGATCAAGTTTGATATCGCGCGGCCGATTGGCGACGACAAGGAGCATGGATTGCAATTTTATGTAGGATTGGGGCCTGAACTATGAAGCTGTGGAAAAAGGTCCTGATTGGCATCGGTATTTTTCTGGTGCTGCTGTTGGGCAGCATCGCGTTTCTGGTGGGCACCACGCCGGGTTTGCATCTGCTGCTGAAAGGCGCCGATCGCTGGGTGCCAGGTTTGTCGATCAAACAGGTGGAAGGTGGCTGGCGCGATCTGACGCTAAGCGGCGTGAAGTATGAGATGCCGGGCGTTAGCGTGGATGCCGGACGTTTCCACCTGGCGCTGAATCTCAACTGCCTGCTGCATTCGTCGGTGTGTGTCAATGACATTGCGCTGCAGGATGTCAGCGTGGTGGTCGATAGCAAAAAAATGGCACCGGCCAGCGCACCGCCGCCGGAAGAGGAGAGCGGCAGCACCAATCTCAGCACGCCGTATCCCATCACGCTCAGCAAAGTCGGGCTGCATAACATCAACGTTAAAGTGGATGACACCGCAATTTCCCTGCTCGACTTCACCAGCGGCCTGCAGTGGCAGGATCGCGCACTGACGCTGACGCCAACCCATATCCAAAGCCTGCTGATCGCGCTGCCGAAAGCGGCCAAAGTGGTGGATGAGCAGGTGGTGCAGCCAAAAGTGCAGCAGCCGCAGCCGGATGAACAGCCGCTGGGCGAAACGCTGCAGGCGATGTTCGCTAAGCCGCTATTACCAGAGATGCCGGACTTCCAGCTGCCGCTGGATATCACCGTGCAGGAACTGTTGGGCGAACAGCTGCGCATCACCGGCGATACCGACATCTCAATCACGCGTCTGCTGTTAAAAGCCAAAACCGCCGATCGTCATCTCCAACTGGAAACCTTTGATGTCGATTCGCCGCAAGGGCAGGTGAACGCCAGCGGTGAAGCAACGTTGGCCGATAACTGGCCGGTGAATTTTGCGCTGAACGGCACCCTCAATCTCGACCCAATCAAGGGCGAGAAGATCAAAATGAACCTTGCAGGCGCGATGCGTGACGAGCTGAAGCTCGGGCTGAATCTTTCCGGTCCGGTGCGTGCGCAGCTGGATGCGACCACGCAGCCTGCGGTCGCCGGTTTGCCACTGGCGCTAAAACTCACCAGCCCGCAGCTGCGCTGGCCGCTCACCGGCGCGGTGCAGTATCAGGCGGATAATCTCGATTATCAGTTCAAAGGCAAAGCCACCGATTACGTGATGTCGCTGCGCACTGCGGTGAAAGGCGAAGGCGTGCCGCCTGCCACCATTGCGCTGGACGGCAAAGGCAACGAGCAGCAGTTCAATCTTGATAAGCTGCGCGTGGCGGCGCTGCAGGGCAATATCGATCTGACGGCGCTGGTGGACTGGAGCAAAGCCATTAGCTGGCGCAGCGAATTGACGCTTTCGGGCATCAACACCGCCAAACAGTATCCGGATTGGCCAGCGAAGCTGGAGGGCAAAATTGCCACGCGCGGCAGCTTGTACGGCGGAACCTGGCAGCTCAGCGTGCCGCAGCTGGAGCTGAAAGGAAATGTTAAGCAGAACGCGGTGAGCGCCAAAGGTACGTTGACTGGCAACAGCTATAACCAGTGGAAAGTGCCCGGCCTTAACATTGCGCTGGGTCGCAACCATCTGGACGTGAACGGCGAGCTGGGCGACACGCTCAATCTCGACGCCAGCATTGATGCGCCAAAGCTGGATAACGCGCTGCCGGGCCTGGGCGGCGTCGCCAAAGGCACCATCAAAGCACGCGGCACCTTACAGGCGCCGCAGCTGCTGGCCGATCTCACGGCTACTGGTTTGCGCTGGCAGCAGCTGCAGATCCGTCGTGTGGCGTTGCAGGGCGATGTGAAATCCAGCGATCAGATCGCCGGTAAGCTGCAACTGCGCGTGGAACAGCTGCAGCAGGACGCGCTGAAAGTGAACCTGTTAACGCTGAACGCCGACGGCAACGAAAAGCAGCATCAGCTTAAGCTCGCGGTACAGGGCGAACCGGTTTCCGGTCAGCTGGCGCTGAACGGCAGCTTTGATCGCAAAACCGAGCGCTGGCAGGGCAATCTCAACAACACGCGTTTCGACACGCCGGTAGGCGAATGGCGACTGACGCGGGCGATGGCGATTGATTACCTTAACAGCAAGCAGACCGCCACCATTGGGCCGCACTGCTGGCAGAACCCGAACGCGCAGCTGTGCGTACCGGAACCGATTGAAGCCGGTGCCAGCGGACATGCGCATGTGGTGCTCAATCGCTTCGATTTGGCGATGATCAAACCGTTCCTCACCGATGCCACCAAACTGAACGGTGTGTTCAGTGGTGATGCGCGCGTTAACTGGACCGCCGACGGCGCGCTGCCAACCGGCACCTTAGCGCTGAAAGGCAGCGGCGTGAAAGTGGAGCAAGACGTGCAGGGCAACAGTTTGCCTATCGCCTTCGACACGCTGAACCTGAATGCCGCGCTGCGTAACGGTCGCGCACAGCTTGATTGGTTGATCCATATCGTCAACAACGGCCAGCTGAGCGGCAATGTGCAGATCGCCGATCCTGAGAATCGGCGTCAGCTGTCGGGCAACATCGGCATCAGCAATATTTCGCTGGCGATGTTGAATCCGGCGCTGATGCAGGGCGAGAAGATCAAAGGCAACCTGAACAGCAACCTGCGCCTTGGCGGCACGCTGCAGCAGCCGCAGGTGTTTGGTCAGTTGGGGCTGAGCGATGTGGATGTCGACGGCAGCTTTATGCCGGTTGATCTCACCGCTGCCAACCTCAACATGGTGTTCAACGGCATGAGCTCAACGCTCAACGGCATGATTCAGACGGCGCAGGGCAATCTTAACCTGAGCGGCAACGCCGACTGGAGCCAGTTGGATAACTGGCGTGCGCGCGTGGCGGCGCAAGGTAGCCGTATCCGCGTTACCGTGCCGCCAATGGTGCGCATGGATGTCTCGCCGGATCTGGTGTTTGCAGCCACGCCGGCCGCGTTCAGCCTTGACGGCAAAGTGGATATTCCGTGGGCGCGCATTACCGTGCAGGAAGTGCCGGAAAGCGCCACCGGCGTCTCCTCTGATGAAGTGATGCTGGATCAAAATCTCAAGCCGATTCAGCCGAAAACGGCGGCAATCCCGATCAACAGCAATCTGGTGATCCACGTCGGTAATGATGTGCGGCTCTCGGCATTTGGCCTAAAAGCCAGGCTGAATGGCGATCTCAAACTGGTGCAGGATAAAAACGGCCTCGGCTTGAATGGCCAGATCAACATCCCATCCGGCCGCTTCCACGCTTATGGTCAGGATCTGCTGGTACGTAAAGGTGAGTTGCAATTCGCCGGACCGCCGGACCAGCCTTACGTCAATCTCGAGGCGATCCGTAATCCTGAGGCCACTGAAGACGATGTCACCGCCGGATTACGGGTAACCGGGCTGGCGGATGAGCCGAAAGTGGAAGTGTTCTCCGATCCGGCGATGTCACAGCAGGAAGCGCTTTCTTACCTGTTACGTGGTCAGGGACTCAACAGCGATGGCGACAGCAACGCATTAACTTCCGCGCTGGTGGGATTGGGGGTTGCGCAAAGTGGTCAGGTTGTGGGTAAAATCGGCGAGACCTTCGGTGTCAGTAATCTCGCGGTTGATACCGCTGGCGTAGGCGATAGCCAGCAGGTGCAGGTGAGTGGTTACGTGTTGCCGGGTCTACAAGTAAAATACGGTGTTGGCATATTTGATTCACTGGCGACCTTAACCTTGCGTTATCGCCTGATGCCCAAACTCTATTTAGAAGCCGTGTCGGGTCTCGATCAGGCACTGGATCTGCTCTATCAGTTTGAGTTTTAGCAATGCGAATAATTGTCTATGGCAGTTTACGGCGCAAACAGGGAAACAGTCATTGGATGACGAATGCGCAGTGGCTCGGCGACCATCAGATTGTGGGGTTTGATCTCTACAATCTGGGTCACTATCCGGGCGTGGTGGAAGGAGAAGGCAGCGTTTATTGCGAGGTGTATCGCATTGACGCCAGCACGCTCGGCGAACTTGATGCCTTGCGCACCAAAAATGGCGAATACAAACGCCAGCTTATTCAGACGCCTTACGGCAGTGCCTGGCTGTATGTCTATCAGCGTTCAGTTGCGGGTCGCACGCATATCGCGAGCGGTGACTGGTTAAGGCGAGATGGCGAAACAGAGGCATAAATAAAAACACCGTCCATTGGACGGTGTTTTTTTATGCGTGGCAGAAAAGAATCTTATTTCTTCTGCGCGCGCTCGTAAGAGGCGATGATTTCAGCTTTGGCCGCTTCTGCGTTGTCCCAGCCATCAACCTTCACCCATTTGCCTTTTTCCAGATCTTTGTAGTGCTCGAAGAAGTGGGTGATCTGCGCTTTCAGCAGTTCTGGCAGGTCGTTCACATCTTTGATGTGATCGTACTCTTTACTCAGCTTGGTGTGCGGCACCGCAACCAGTTTGGCATCTTCGCCAGACTCGTCGGTCATTTTCAGCACGCCGACGGGACGGCAGCGGATCACTGAGCCCGGTACCAGCGGATAAGGGGTTGGCACCAGCACGTCAACCGGGTCACCATCCAGAGACAGGGTGTGGTTGATGTAGCCGTAGTTGCACGGATAGAACATGGCGGTAGACATGAAACGGTCTACAAACAGGGCGCCAGACTCTTTGTCGACTTCATATTTGATCGGATCGGCGTTAGCCGGGATCTCAATGACAACGTAGATATCTTCTGGCAACTCTTTACCTGCAGGCACCTGGTTCAAACTCATCTGGCTTTCCTTCATTAGTCATATGTTGAGTGACGGCTATTATAGCCAACTGACTCTGAAAGTATGCCCCCTTTTTGGCGTTTCGGAATGCTCCAACCCGCTACTTCGCCGTGACAAACAGCGAGACGATCCCCGCCGCAATCAGTGGTCCAACTGGCACACCACGGAAGAAGGCCACGCCAATCACCGTACCAATCAACAGCCCACCAATCACCGACGGCTGCACGCTCATGAAGTTCACGCCGCGTCCGCCCAGCCAGGCAACGAAAACCCCCACCACAATCGCGATAATCGATTGCCAGTTGGCGAACGATTTCAACAGAGAGGAAGCCGGCAGCGTACCGCTGGCCAGCGGCGCCATCACCGCAACGGTGAGGATGATGATGCCAATCTGAATGCCCTGTTTTTCCACATAGGGAAAGAATTGCGACAGCGGGGTGAGCTTGATCGCCAGCAGGATCAGAATCGAGATGGTAACGGCGCTGTTATGAACGAAATAGCTGAGGACGGCGAGGCAAACAAGAATGATGGTGGAGGCATAAGCAGCCATGGTTTCTCCCTGCAGATTAATGGGCGCGCTGGCCGATGCCAGCGCTAAGCGTATTAAACGCTTACATTAATCAACAATCGTCGGGGTTGGCGCAACTGCCTTTGTTAATTGATTGCAACATCAGCGCCTGATTACGCACCAGACTGACGCCCTGCGCACCAACTGACAGCGCGGCCATCGTGCCCTGGCTGCTAACAAAATAGCTGCGGCTGGCATCCAGCCAACTGTCGCGATAGGTCAGCCACGCGCGCTGGGCGCTGCGCAATTTGTCTTTAGGTGCGCCGGTTAATTTTTTCATTGCTTGGGTGTACTGCGCGTTCATCTCTTTATCCCAGGCTTTATTAGCGGTGCCGTAGCATTGAGACATGCCGGCGGTGCTGGATTCCTTATTCAGACACTGATCGAGCTGCTGATCGATAGGGTTTTGTTGCGCTGCCGCAAAACCACTGACCAACAAACACGCCATCGGGAGCCATTTTTTCATCGTTTCATTCCTTAAATTTTGCTGGGGCAGAGTTCAGTAAAAGTGAAGTCTGGATGATCGTCAGCCAGTTGACCATCAACAATGGATAAAGTTTCCGCGATCAACTGCCGATAATCTTTCCGTTTTAGGGCCAGCGGATTTCTGCCTTTTCTTGCAAACGGGGATAATCATGTTCAAACAGCTATCAATTCGTACTGCATTACTCACGCTTTTGGCTTTTATGGCGCTGCTGCTGCTGGCAGTCAGCGCGATGGGCATCTCTGCCATCAACGCAGGCAATCAATCACTGGATGCTATTAACCGCATTCAGGGAATTGAACTGAACAGTTTGTACCAAAGCAACGCCGATCTCATGCGCGCGCGCGGCAGCGCCGCATTGGCCGTGCGCAAAATCGAAATCGGATTACTGGAGGATGGCGCCAGCGTCACCAAACAAGCTGAGGAGGATGTCACCAGTTCCCAGCGTCATCAGAAAGCCTTTATTGATGCCGGAACGGTAACGGCTCAGGGTAAAATCCTCGCCGATGCCGTGGCTACTTCGTTCGCTGCCTATCATAAGGGCGCTATCGTGCCGATGATGGATGCGTTGCAAAAGCAGTATACCGACGAATATTACCAGGTTTTGGAAGGCAACCTCTCAACGCTGGCAAGCAACTACGCGAAAGCCGTGCATGATTTTGCCGTTTATGCTGATGAAGTCTCAGCTACACGTCTGGCGCAAGCTGCACACAATGAGTGGCAGATGAAAATCATGATTGGCGTGGCGATGGCGTTGACGCTATTGCTGATCGTCATTGCCTGGCAACTGCTGCGTCGTCTGCTGCTGCGTCCACTCGATGGCGCGATTCTGCATCTGGAGCAAATTGCGGCCGGCGATTTATCCCAGCCGCTGCCCGCAGCCGGAAAGAGTGAATTAGGCCGTCTCAATCAGGCGCTGGCGAATATGCAGCTGGCGCTCAGCAGTTCGGTCAGTCAGGTGCGCGAAGCCAGCTTGCAGATTGACGTGGGAAGCCGCGAGTTAGCGGCGGGCACCGTGCATCTCTCGCAGCGTACCGAAGAGTCCGCCGCTTCGCTGGAGCAAACCGCGGCCAGCATGGAACAGCTCACCGCCACCGTGCGTCTCAATGCCAGCAATGCTAAAGAGGCCAATCAGCTCGCCAGCAATGTCTCCGACAGTGCCGATCGCGGTGCCGAAGTGGTCGGCTACGTGATGGAGAAGATGCAGGAGATCACCCAAAGCGCCAATCGCATTGGCGACATCCTCAGCGTGATTGATGGCATTGCCTTCCAGACCAACATCCTGGCACTGAACGCTGCGGTTGAAGCCGCGCGTGCCGGTGAACAAGGGCGCGGTTTTGCCGTGGTCGCTAATGAAGTGCGCACGTTGGCTGGTCGCAGCGCCACCGCCGCCAAAGAGATCCGCGAGCTCATCGCAGAATCGCAGACGCGGGTGCAAGAAGGCAGCGATATGGCCACGCGCGCCGGTGAAACCATGGATGAAATCTCCAGCGAAGTGATGCGCGTGACTACGCTGATGAAAGAGATCTCCATTGCTTCGGAAGAGCAGAGTCGCGGTATCGAGCAGGTAAATCAGGCGGTGACGCAGATGGATGAAGCCGCGCAGCAGAACGCCGCGTTAGTCGAAGAAGCCAGCGCTGCCACCCAATCGCTGGAAGCGCAGTCGCAGCAGTTGCAGGATTCGATGGCGCAATTCCGCGTAGTCGCGTCTCTGCCTTCGTAGGCAGCAACAAAAAGCCCGCACGGAGGCGGGCTTTGCACAGCGGGAAAAAACTTAGGCTGAATGGTCGTCCGGATATTCACGGATAAAGCGTTCAACGTCGCCCACCATTGCGTCGTTGCCGCAGAAGAACGGGCAGCGCTGATGCAGCGTTTCTGGCTGGATGTCGAGGATGCGATTGGCACCATCGCTGGCTTTACCGCCCGCTTGCTCCGCCAGGAAGGCCATTGGGTTGCATTCGTACAGCAGACGCAGCTTGCCTTTCGGGTGGCTGGCGGTGCTTGGATAGAGATAGATGCCGCCTTTCAGCAGGTTACGGTGGAAGTCGGCCACCAGTGAACCAATGTAGCGCGAGGTATACGGGCGCTTGGTGGCGATATCTTCTTCCTGGCAGAACTTCAGGTATTTCTTCACACCCTGCGGGAAGCGAATGTAGTTACCTTCGTTGATCGAGTAGGTGTAACCCTTCTCCGGGAAGGTCATGCGCTCGTGGCTCAGGCAGAATACGCCGAGCGACGGATCGTAAGTAAACGCATGCACGCCCACGCCGGTGGTGTAAACCATCATGGTCGAAGAACCGTAAACCACGTAACCCGCAGCAACCTGCTTGTTGCCCGGCTGCATGAAGTCGGCTTCGGTGATTGGCGTGCCCGGCTCGCTGATGCGATGGTAGATAGAGAAAATGGTGCCGACGGAAACGTTAACGTCGATGTTTGAAGAACCGTCCAGCGGATCCATTAATACAACGTATTTGCCATTCTCTGAGCCTTCAAAGATGACGAACTCGTCTTCTTCTTCCGACGCGATACCGGCCACCACGCCGCGTGCTTTCAGGGCGGCTTTCAGCTTTTCGTTGGCAAACAGATCAAGCTTCATCTGCTGCTCACCCTGCACGTTTTCCACGCCGCTGGCACCCAGAATATCCACCAGACCCGCTTTGTTGATGTCGCGGTGGATAATTTTAGCGCCAAGCTTAATGGAAGAAATCAGCGCCGTCAGTTCACCTGTGGCGTGTGGAAAGTCGTGTTGCTTCTCGACGATGAATTCGCCTAACGTTTTCATAACACATTCCCTGCATCTACGATGGAGTGGCAGCAGCTGTAACAAGCTACCAACGTATGAGCGCAGTTTAGCCGATTGAACTTTAAAAACCATAGTCCTAATCCGTTTCTTCCCTCTCAACTCGGCGTTACACTGTGCGCCGAACTTTTGAGTAATGGATCTCTTTATGCGTATTCACATCCTCGGGATTTGTGGCACTTTCATGGGCGGACTGGCGATGCTGGCGCGCTCGCTGGGACACGAAGTGACCGGCTCAGACGCCAATGTCTATCCGCCGATGAGCACGTTGCTGGAACAGCAAGGCATTGAATTGACTGAAGGTTACGATGCCAGCCAGCTCGATCCGCAACCGGATCTGGTGATCATTGGTAACGCGATGACGCGCGGCAATCCTTGTGTCGAAGCGGTACTGGAACGCAACATTCCCTACCTCTCCGGCCCGCAATGGCTGCACGATTTCGTCCTGCGCGATCGTTGGGTGCTGGCGGTGGCGGGAACCCACGGCAAAACCACCACAGCCGGCATGGCAGCGTGGATTCTCGAGGCCTGCGGCCTGGAACCGGGCTTTATCATCGGTGGTGTGCCAGGAAACTTCGAGGTTTCGGCAAAATTAGGAAAAAGTCCATTCTTCGTCATCGAAGCGGATGAGTACGACAGCGCGTTCTTCGACAAGCGTTCCAAGTTTGTGCATTACTGCCCGCGCACGCTGATCCTCAACAACCTCGAATTCGATCACGCGGATATCTTTGACGATCTGCGCGCCATCCAGAAGCAGTTCCATCATTTGATCCGTATCGTGCCGGGCCAGGGCAAGATCCTGCTGCCGGAGCACGACAACAACATCAAGCAAGTGATGGCGATGGGCTGCTGGAGCGAGCAGGAAACGGTGGGCGATAACGGTCACTGGCAGGCGAAAAAGTTGACGCCGGACTCTTCACATTGGGAGATCTGGCTCGACGGCGAGAAAGTCGGCGAAGTGAACTGGGCGCTGGTGGGCGAGCACAACATGCATAATGGCCTGATGGCGATTGCGGCGGCGCGTCATGTTGGGGTGAAACCGGTGGATGCCGGTGAAGCGTTGAGCAGCTTCATCAATGCGCGTCGTCGTCTCGAACTGCGCGGTGAAGTGAACGCCATCAAGGTGTACGACGATTTCGCTCACCATCCTACCGCGATTCTCGCCACGCTGGCGGCGCTGCGCAGCAAAGTGGGCGGCACCGCACGCATTCTGGCGGTGCTGGAGCCGCGCTCAAATACCATGAAGATGGGGGTGAGCAAGAACGAGTTAGCGCCATCGCTGGGCCGCGCAGACGAAGTGTTCCTGTTCCAGCCGCACCATATTCCGTGGCAGGTTTCCGATGTCGCTGAGGCGTGCATTCAGCCAGCGCAGTGGAGCGCGGATATCGATACGCTGGTGGAAATGGTGGCGAAGAAAGCCCAGCCAGGCGATTCGATCCTGGTGATGAGTAACGGCGGATTTGGTGGTATTCACCAGAAACTGCTGGAGCGGTTAGGGCGGTGATGGTGCGGGTTTTCCCCTCACCCTGGCCCTCTCCCGCAAGCGGGCGAGGGAATGTTTAGGTGGAGCTCGGTCAGCCCCTTCTCCCGCTTGCGGGAGAAGGGGCTGAGGGGAAAACCGCAGAAAACTTACGCTTCTGCCAACTCACGTAGATACTGGAAAATCAGGCGGGCAGATTTTGGCGGCTTATTCGCGGCTTTCTCTTTCTGCGCGTTACGGATCATGCTGCGCAGTTGCTGACGATCGGCGTGCGGATAGAGGTTAAACACTTCAGCGACCGCGTCATCACCTTGCTCGATCAAACGATCGCGCAAAATCTCCAGCTTATGGAACAGTGCAACCTGCTGGTTGTGACGATTCTTCAGCTTATCCAGCGCCTGGCGAATCGGATCTTCATCGCGTGAACGCAGCATCTTACCGATCAGCTGCAGCTGACGGCGACGGCCTTCTTTCTTGATGCGCTGCGCCAGTTCAATCGCGTCGCGCAATTGTTCGTCGAGTGGGATCTTGTCGAGGGAATTTTTCCCCAGCTCAACCAGCTCGGCACCAAGGCGTTTTAGCTCTTCGGCATCGCGTTTAATTTCGCTTTTGCTGACCCAGATAATCTCTTCATCTTCTTCGTCATTATTATCCGGCACATCGTCGAGCCAGTCTTCGGGCTGCTTGGTCATCTCTTGGCTCCCAAAAAAAAGAGGCTAATCCTACCAGTTTATCGGGCGACTGCGAAATTGTTCTCTGAGTCTGATAGACTCAAACAATTCATACTTAAGATTAGACGGCAGGTCGATGAACGTATCTACTCAGGTTGCAGAACAACGTAAAGTGTTGGAACAGGCTGTCGCGCAGGCGTTGGAACTGGCAAAAGCCAGCACCGATGGCGCTGAAGTGGCGGTCACGAAAACCACCGGCATCGGCGTCAGTACCCGCTATGGCGAAGTGGAAAACGTCGAATTCAACAGCGATGGTGCGCTCGGCATCACCGTCTACCATCAAAACCGAAAAGGCAGCGCTTCCTCCACCGATCTCAGCCCGGATGCGATCAAACGCACCGTGCAGGCGGCGATCGACATTGCGCGCTACACCTCGGTGGATCCATTTGGCGCACCGGCCGATCCCGATCTGCTGGCGTTTGACGCGCCGGATCTCGATCTCTACCATCCGTGGGAGATCGATGCCGATCGCGCTATCGAACTGGCCGCTCAGGCGGAACAAGCGTCGTTGCAGGCCGACAAGCGCATCACCAACACCGAAGGCGGCAGCTTCAACAGCCACGTTGGTATCAAAGTCTTTGGTAACAGCCACGGCATGTTGCAGAGCTACTGCTCCAGCCGCCATTCGCTCTCCAGCTGTGTGATAGCCGAGCAGGACGGCAATATGGAGCGCGATTACGCGTATACCATTGGCCGCGCTTTTGACGATCTGAAAAGCCCGGAATGGGTTGGCGCCGAGTGCGCCCGCCGCACGCTGTCGCGTCTGGCACCGCGCAAGCTTTCGACCATGAAAGCGCCGGTGATCTTCGCGCCAGAAGTGGCGACCGGTTTGTTTGGTCATCTGGTGGGCATGATCAGCGGCAGCAGCGTATACCGCAAATCGACCTTCCTGCTTGATTCGCTCGGTAAGCAGATTCTGCCCGAGTGGCTGACCATTGAAGAGCATCCGCACCTGCTGAAAGGCCTGGCATCCACGCCGTTCGACAGCGAAGGCGTGCGCACCCAATCGCGTGACATCATTAAAGATGGCGTGCTGCAGAACTGGCTGTTGACCAGCTACTCGGCGCGCAAGCTCGGCTTGCAGAGCACCGGCCACGCAGGCGGCATCCATAACTGGCGTATTGCCGGTCAGGGCCACAGCTTTGACGACCTGCTGAAGCAGATGGGCACCGGTTTAGTGGTAACCGAGATGATGGGCTCTAGCATCAACGGCATGACCGGCGACTATTCACGCGGCGCATCCGGATTCTGGGTGGAAAACGGTGAGATTCAATATCCTGTGAGCGAGATCACAATCGCTGGTAACCTCAAGGAGATGTGGCTCAATATGGTGACCGTCGGTAACGACATTGAAACCCGCAGCAATATACAATGCGGTTCGGTGCTGCTGCCGGAGATGAAAATCGCCGGACAATAAGAGTCATCGCTTTTTGAAAGCAGCCCGCAAGGCTGCTTTTTTTTTGGCCCGACAATAATAAAAGGACATACCAATGCGTAATAAGCATGTGATTGCAGTGTTGTCGTTATCGCTGTTGTTCTCCTCGGCTAGCGTGTTTGCAGCCGATTTAGAAAAAGATATGGATACGCTCAAGGATGGTCTGAGCGTGGTGAAGAAAACCTCTGACGCGCAGGAGATGCATACCGCGTTGGGTAAGATGCGCCAGGCGGCAACGGATGCTAAGCAATCCACGCCGGAAAAACTGGAAGGTCAGGCGGCCGATAGCGCGCAGATCAAGGATTATCACGCCGGTCTGGATTCGCTGATTGCCCAGATCGATGTGGTTGATCAGCTGGCGCAAGCCAACAAGCTGGACGAAGCCAAGGCCGAAGCGAAGAAACTGGAAGATATTCGCAACGCCAACCATAAGAAATTCCGCTGATAACCCGGCCAGCCCCGTGGCTGGCCTTATTCCTCTTTGCCTTATCTCCGCTTTAATCCGCATAACTCCATCAATCCTCGCATTTTGTGACCGCTTTCGCACACTTCGTGCGTCCTGAGATCTGGCGCACACTCGCCCGCGGGATTTCCACTTTGAGGTGGAAAAGTTGCGACTCAACAGCCTGAAGGCGAAAGCGTACTTTCTTATCAACGAGAAATATCTGTAATTGTCCGCTGTAAACAGGAGTAACAAGGTGAGGAGTGAAGCTGTCCCGCTGAAACAGAGCACGCCGGAAGCGATCCAGGCGCTGGCGGATAAGGTGTTAAGCCAAATTGCAGCGATCTACGCCGCACATCACATCGAAGCCAACGCCGTGCAGCAGCAGATGCTGGCTTCGCATGTCCGGGCGATGGCATCGCGCTCTTTAACGGGTGAAGCGCTACCGGAAGTAGAAGCTGAGCTGTTTGAAGATATCTCGCCGGAAACCATGGCGCTGGCGCAGCAGGTGGTGGATCTGTTTGGCAATCTGCCCAAAGAGGAAGCCTGGTTGTTGTCCGTCCATATCGAAGTGGCGAAATCGAACGAAGCATAAATTGCGAGGAATTGAACATGGTAACTGTAGTGATTGGCGATCGTCTGGGTAAAGGTCAGAAAGTAGCAGCGGGCATCGAGAAAGCCGGTGGTCGTGCGGTGGTGGTGCCAGGCGTGGCAGCCGACATGAAGCTGGGCGATGTGATGAAAGCGGAAAACGCCGACTTCGGTATCTCCTTCTGCGGCAGCGGCGGTGCCGGTGCGATTACCGCGCAGAACAAATATGGCTACAAAGCCAAACACGGGATGCGTTCGATTGACGAAGGCGTTACCGCCATCAATGAAGGTGCCACTGTGCTGGGCTTCGGCTTTATGGATAAAGAAGAGCTGGGTGAGCGTCTGGTGCAGGCCTGGACTAAAAAACACGGCAGCTAAGTATGAAACAGCAATACGAGACGCAGGTAACGGTGCAGGGCAAAGGCGACAGTAAAGCAAAAGCCTTTGCCGATGCGCTCAGCAAGGTGCAGCAGCAAGTGCTGCGCACCAGCCAAAAGATTCTGTTGCGCATTGAACCCATAGATGTGCGGGTGCTGCGCGCGCAGGAGAGCGTGCGCAAGGAAAAATTCTTGTTCTTCTTCCTCGCGCGTGAGCGACGGAATTACAGCGTTGAGCTGGACATTACCGTTAGCGTCACTGTGATCGACACCGACAAGGTGGATTTCATAGCGACTTAATAAAAACGACAACAAGGGTACGACGACATGTTTTTAATCATTTTGTTTAAGTCGTTAATCATTGGCGGATTGGTTGGCGTCGGGGTGGGAGCGGGCGCAGCGCGCATGTTCCACGCACCGACCACACAAGGTATGGGCGCGTTCCGTACCTTGGGAGAACTCAATTCCTGTGAAGGCGATCCGGCATCGCACTTCTCCTTTGGTCTCGGCTTCTTCTTTAACGCCTGGGCATCATCCGTGGCAGCGGGTTCCTTCACGCAGGACGTCGATCACCGCATTTTGCCGAACTGGGGCGCGGCGGCACTGATGGTGAAAAACCGCAACGTGGCGGAAACGCTGCACAACCCGAAACGCATGGCGATTGCCTGCGGCATCATCGGCATGATTGTGGTGGCCTTCCTTAACAGCACGGCGTCTGCGGTTCCGGCGGCGCTGCAGGTTACCGCAGTAAAAGTGCTGGTGCCGGCGGCTAACCTGCTGGTGAATACCGTGATGCCAGTGATCTTCTGGCTGGCAGCGATTGATGCCGGTAAGAAATCTGGCTTCTGGGCCACCATTTTTGGCGGTCTGGCGCAGCTGATCATGGGTAACGCCGTACCGGGTTTGGTGCTGGGCATCCTGATCGGTAAGGGTGTGGAAGAGAGCGGCTGGAACAAAGTCACCAAGGTGATGATGTTTGCCATCGTGCTGCTGTTTGCCTTGAGCGGCTTCTTCCGCGGTTTCGATCTGAAACTGCTGCAATCCTTCCAGCTGGGTATTCCGGGCTGGCTGGATATGATCCACAACAGCGTCAGCGGCAAATAAGGAGCCATCAGCATGAACGAGAACGAAAACAAAGGGTTCTGGTACGCCGACTGGTCTTTCCCGATTTTTGTTGGCCTGCTCTCCTCCGGCGTATTTGCCGGTACGCACATGTATTACCTGTACGGCATTGGTGCTTTTAACGAAGTGGCGTTTGTCTCGATGCTGCGCTCCGGTATGGAAACCGGCGTGTATGGCGCGGTGGCGGCGTTTGGTGCCAGCTTCCTGTTTGCACGCATTATCGAAGGTTCGCTGGTGGGGATTCTCGATATTGGCGGCGCGATCCAGACCGGCGTCGGCCTCGGCGTGCCTGCGCTGCTGCTCGGTGCCGGCATTGTGTTCCCGGTCGCCAACTTTGCCGCATCGCTGGCTACGGGTTTGGTGGTGGGCTTAGCGATAGGTTATCTGATCATCCTGGCGCGTAAGTTCACCATCAACCAGAGCGACTCAACCTACGGCGCAGACGTGATGATGGGCGCGGGTAACGCATCGGGCCGTTTCCTCGGGCCGCTGATTATCCTGTCGGCCATGGCGGCGTCGATTCCCATTGGTCTCGGTTCGCTGGTGGGGGCGCTGCTGTTCTACCTGTGGAATAAGCCTATTACCGGCGGCGCGATTTTGGGCGCGATGGTGTTGGGTGCGATGTTCCCAATCTCACTCTGATACTGATGTGCGGCCATATGGCTGCACATATCCGTAGCGGCGCCATTTATTGCGCGATAAATCACGCCGCTACGAAATGAGCGTTTGTATGTGAGGAGTAAGCATGTTTGATCTGATTCTGCGCCGCGCACGTCTGTGCGACGAACAGCTGGTGGATATTGCCATCCAGCACGGCAAAATTGCCGCCGTCGGCGAGGTGAGTGGTCTGGCACAGCAGGAGCGCGATCTCGCCGGACGTTACTATGTCAGCGCTGGCTGGATTGATAGCCACGTGCACTGTTATCCCCAATCCCCAATTTATCACGACGATGCCGACACCATTGGCATGGCGCAAGGCGTCACCACGGTGGTGGATGCCGGCAGCACCGGCGCTGATGACATCGACGACTTTTATCAGCTCACGCGTTCGGCTACCACCGAAGTACGCGCGCTAATCAACATTTCACGCACCGGCATTGTGACGCAAAACGAGCTGGCCGATATGGCGCAGATTGATGGCGATGCGGTGGTGCAGGCGGTGAAACGCCGTCCCGACTTTATCGTTGGCCTGAAAGCGCGCATGAGCAGCAGCGTGGTGGGCGAGAATGGCATTCAGCCGCTGGTGCGGGCCAAGGCGATTCAGCAGGCAGCCGGAAACTTGCCGCTGATGGTGCACATTGGCAACAATCCACCCGTGCTGGAAGAGATCGCCGATCTGCTGACCTCCGGCGACATCATTACCCACTGCTTTAACGGCAAGCCGAACCGTATCTTGTCACCGCAGGGCGAACTGAAAGCAGCGGTGAAAAATGCCATCGCGCGCGGCGTGAAGCTGGATATCGGCCACGGCGGCGCCAGCTTCAGTTTTGAGGTGGCGCGTCAGGCGATTGCGCAGGGCATTCTGCCCGACACCATCAGCTCCGACATTTACTGTCGTAACCGCATCAACGGCCCGGTGCATAGCCTGGCGCACGTGATGTCGAAATTCTTTAGCATTGGCATGACGCTGCCGCAAATCATCGAGTGCGTCACCGTTAATGCCGCTGCTGGCCTGCGTCTGGCGGGCAAAGGGCGCTTAACCGCCGGTTATGACGCCGACCTGACCATTTTTACCGCCAAAGAGGAAGCCTGCCCGTTCGTTGATGCTGAAGGCGAACGGGTATTAGGTGAACAACATATTCTGCCGCTGGCCGTGGTTATCGCCGGTCACTGGCATCTGACTGATGAAGGGAAAGCGAATCATGTCTTCGATCTATGAAAAATATGACCTGAAACAGGTCATCAACGCCTCGGGCCGCATGACCATTCTCGGCGTCTCCACGCCGTCTGCGGATGTGGTGGAGACCATCAGCTACGGTCTGAATCACTATTTCGAGATGAAAGATCTGGTCAACAAGACCGGCGCTTACATCGCCAAACTGCTGGACGTGGAGAGCGCGGTGGTGGTGTCGTGCGCCTCCGCGGGCATTGCGCAGAGCGTGGCGGCGGTGATTGTTAAAGATAACGACTGGCTGCTGGAGAACCTGCACGCCGCACCGCTCAGCGTGCCGCACGATATCGTGGTGCCAAAAGGGCACAACGTGAACTTCGGCGCGCCGGTTGGCACAATGGTGGCGCTGGGCGGCGGGCGTTTGATCGAAGCCGGTTACAGCAATGAATGTTCGCCAGAGCAGTTGGCGGCGGCAATCACGCCGACCACGGCGGCGCTGATGTACATCAAATCGCACCACTGCGTGCAGAAAAGCCATCTTAGCGTGGAGCAGGCAGCGGTAGTGGCGCGCAAGCACGGCATTCCACTGATCGTTGATGCGGCAGCGGAAGAAGATTTGCAGTGCTACTACCAAATGGGCGCGGATCTGGTGATTTACAGCGGCGCTAAGGCGATTGAAGGGCCGACCAGCGGCTTAGTGATTGGTCGTACGCAATACGTTGAGTGGGTGAAGCGCCAGAGCAATGGCATTGGTCGCGCGATGAAAGTCGGCAAAGAGGGCATTCTCGGGCTGACGCAGGCGATTGAAAACTATCTGGTGCAGCCAAAAACTACCGGCGCCGAGATGGTCGCCAACATGACGCCGTTTATCGACAACCTCAACACGCTGAACGGCGTCACCGCCCGCGTGGTGTGGGATGCCGCCGGACGCGATATTGCGCGTGCCGAGATCAAGTTTGATGAAGCGGTCACCGGCTGGCCGACTGGCGAACTGGTGCAAGCGTTGAAAACTGGCGACATCGCCATCTATTTCCGTGGCTACAAAGCCAACGAAGGCATTATCGAAGCCGATGTGCGCAGCGTTAGCGCCGATCAGCTGCACATCATCTTTAGCGCTATTCAGGCGTTGATCAGCGGAGGAAAACGCGCATGAGTCTGAACCCGAACTTCTATCAGGATCGACTGTGCCTTAACGTGCTGGCCGGTTCGAAGCAGAACGCCAAAGCGATCTGGCAGGCGGCTGAAGGCCATGTGCTGGTGGGCGTGCTGTCAAAAAACTACGCCAGCAATGAAGAAGCCATTGCCGATATGCGCGAGTATGCGGCGCTGATCGACAATGCGTTATCCGTGGGTTTGGGCGCGGGCGATCCGAACCAGTCGGCGATGGTGAGTGAGATCTCGGCGGTGCTGCAACCGCAGCACGTCAATCAGGTCTTCACCGGCGTGGCGACCAGCCGTGCACTGCTCGGCCAGAATCAAACCGTGGTGAATGGTTTGATTTCACCGACCGGCACGCCGGGCCTGGTGAAAATCTCCACCGGACCGCGCAGCTCGAAGAACGCCGACGCGATTGTACCGATCGACAGCGCCATCGCCATGTTGCAGGACATGGGCGGCAGCTCGGTGAAATACTTCCCGATGGGCGGCCTGAAAGCGGTGAATGAGTATCGCGCGGTGGCGGAAGCCTGCGCGCGTCACGACTTCTGGCTGGAACCCACCGGCGGCATCGATCTCAACAACTTCGAAGAGATTGTGCGTATTGCGCTCGATGCGGGCGTCAGCAAAGTGATCCCGCACGTTTACAGTTCGATTATCGATAGCGCAAGCGGCGACACGCGCATTGACGATGTGCGTCAGCTTCTGGCAACGTGCAAGAAACTGCTGTAACAAATGAGTAACAGGTGAGGCTCCGTGAGATTTCCCAATCAGCGTCTGACTCAGCTTTTCGCTGCGCTGCAAAATGAAACGCTGCCGCAGGATGAGCTGGCACGTCGCTTTTCCGTTTCAACGCGCACGGTGCGCACCGATATCACCGCGCTGAACGCGCTGCTGGAACAGCATGGCGCGCAGTTTGTGCTGGCGCGCGGCGCGGGATATCAACTCAAAATTGACGATGCGGCGCGCTTTGGCCGCTTACAGCAAGAGAGCGCGACGCCACTGCGCGTGCCGCGTACCTCGCAGGAGCGCGTGCGCTATCTGCTGACGCGCTTTCTGACTGCGGCGTATTCGATCAAGCTGGAAGATCTGTCCGAAGAGTGGTTTGTCAGCCGCGCCACGCTGCAAAGCGATATGGCAGAAGTGCGCGAATGGTTGGGCCGCTATCACCTTAATATCGAAACCAAACCGCATTACGGCATGAAGCTGTTTGGCAGCGAGGCGGCGATCCGCACCTGCTTAACCGACCTGCTGTGGCAGATCGATCAGGAGACGCCGGACAGCCCGCTGCTGACGGTGGAAGCGCTGCACAGCGGCATTCTGGCGCAGCTCCAACCTTTGCTGCAACAGTGCTTCGCCCAGCACGCCATTCGCCTCAGCGATGAAGGCGACCGCTATCTGCAAATCTACTGCGCGGTGGCGGTACGACGCATCAGCGAAGGTTTCCCGCTCAACGATCCGGGTGCGGAAGATGTGGGCGAGGAAGTGCGCGAGGCGGCGCACGATCTGATTAACCTGATGCGTCCGCTGGTCGGCAAACCGATTTCACAGGCGGAAGAGAACTGGCTGCGGGTCAACATCGCCGCACGCCAGATTCAGGCGCTGGCACCGAGCACCATTAACGCTGACGACGCCGATGCGCTGGTCGATTACCTGCTGAATTACATCAACACCCATTACAACTATCGGCTGCAGCATGATGAGCAGCTGCGCGCCGATCTGCTCACCCATATCAAAACCATGATCACGCGGGTGCGCTACCAAATCCACATCCCCAATCCGCTGCTGAGCAACATCAAACAGCACTATCCAATGGCCTACGATGTGACGCTGGCGGCGGTGACCAACTGGGGTAAATACACCCCTTACACTATCAGTGAGAACGAGATCGGTTTCCTGGTGCTGCACATTGGTGTTGGGCTGGAGAGGCATTACGACGTCGGCTATCAGCGCCATCCACAGGTGCTGCTGGTGTGCGACAGCGGCAACTCCACGCTGCGCATGATTGAGGCGCTGCTGCTGCGCAAATACCCGCAATTGGTGGTGACGGCGCGGCTGTCACAGCGCGACTATGAACTGCGCGAGCATATCGATGAAGACTTCGTGATCTCCACCGCGCGACTCAGCGAGAAGAATAAGCCGATTGCGGTGATGTCGCCATTCCCAACCGAGTTTCAGCTGGAGCAGCTCGGCAAGCTGGTGCTAGTGGATCGCACGCGCCCGTACATGCTGGAGAAGTACTTCGACGCGCAGCACTTTATGGTGCTGGATAAGCCGATGGCGCAGTCAGAGCTGTTCCGCCTGCTGTGCGATCAGCTGGAGAGCGAAGGTTTTGTCGATGCGGATTTTTATCCGTCGGTTGAGGAGCGCGAAGCGATTGTCAGCACCCTGCTCGGCGAAGGCATCGCGCTGCCGCATTCACTCGGCTTGCTGGCGCAGAAAACCGTGGTCTACACGGTGCTGGCGCCGCATGGCGTGAGCTGGGGCGAGGAGACAGCATCGGTGATTTTCCTGCTGGCGATCAGCAAGAGTGAATACGAAGAGGCGATGGCGATTTACGATCTGTTCGTCACCTTCCTGCGCGAAAGAGCGATGACGCGGCTGCGCGATTGCGCGGATTTTGTCAGTTTTAAAGCGGTGGCGATCGATTGTTTGAGTCGGATGTAAGGGTTGTGCGTGCTGTCCCCCATCCCGGCCTTCCCCCGCAAGCGGGGGAAGGAGATGCAGCTTCATCACTAACATGTGGCAGCATCTTCCTCCCCATGCAGCTTCATCACTAACATGTGGCAGCATCTTCCTCCCCCATTTATGGGGGAGGACCGAGGAGGGGGAAACCCCGCACAATCTACCCACGTTTCGCCAGCAACCTCGGAATCTCACGCAAACACCAGGCTTTGGCTTCGCCCATGCTGTCGCGGCGCCACGCCATAATAATGTCCACTTCGCGCGTATACTCGGCGCTCACCACGCGTAAACGACCTTCGGCGATATCCTGCTCCACCATCGGATACGGCATGGTCGCCACACCCAAACCGGCCAGCAGCGCGCGGCGTTTATCATCCATGCTGCTAACCGTCAGACGCTGCTGCTTATCCAGCAACTGCACCGTCAGCACTGGGCGCTCGCGCGCGGTGTCCGCCACCGCGATGCCGCGATACTTCACGCGCGTCACTTCTGACAGCGGCTCAGCTTCCTGATGAATGGGATGATCCGGGCTGGCAACGTAGACGCTCATCGTGCTGTACAGCTTGCGGGTGTTGATTTCGGTTGAGGCGCGGAAGTGCATATCCGGGGCAATCACGATATCGGCGCGGCCCTGTTCCAGCCGCTCCCAGGCGCCGGCTAACACTTCCGTGATGAGAGAAATTTGCGTATTGGCTTTTTCTGACAGCTTCTCAACCAGCGGGAATAAACGCTCGGAAGGCACCAGCGCCTCGGCAACAATGGTGAGATGCGTTTCCCAACCGCGTGCCAGCGCTTCGGCATCGGTGGTGAGCTTATCGGCGGCCTCCAGCAGCACGCGGCCCCGTTCCAGCAGCATGCGGCCCACGTTGGTGAACTTGGTGCGGTGGCCGGAACGGTCAAACAGCACCACATCCAGCTCCTCTTCCAGCTTCTGCATGGTGTAACTCAGCGCGGAAGGGACGCGACCCAGTTCATCGGCCGCAGCGGCAAAGCTGCCACGACGGTCAATAGCATCCATCACACGTAAAGCTTCAAGGGTTAACGCGCGGTCTTTTGCCATGCCGATTCTCTTTCAGTAAATTTGAACATGCCAGGCAGATTAACTGGCTTACAATCCGGCGTCCAGACTTTTACCATAATCCCATCAAGCCTGCGGTCGGTTCTCACCGCAGCGCGTCGGAGGATTATCATGATGACAACCCGCTGCGCGTCCGCATGTGGCCAGGCCGATTTCGGTTGGTTGCAGGCGCGCTACAGCTTCTCATTTGGCCACTATTTCGATCCAAAATTAATGGGCTACGCGTCGCTGCGCGTACTCAACCAGGAAATTCTGGCCCCGGGCGCCGCATTCCAGCCGCGCAGTTATCCGCAGGTCGATGTGCTGAATCTGGTGCTGCAAGGTGAAGCCGAGTATCGCGACAGCGAAGGCAATCATCTGGTGGCGCGTGAAGGCGAGGCGATGCTGCTTTCTGCGCGTCAGGGCGTGAATTACAGTGAAATTAACATCAGCAAAGATCGCCCGTTAACCCGCATGCAACTGTGGCTGGCGGCCTGTCCGGAACGTGAAAACCCGCTGTTGCAGAAGCGCGACCTGCCGCAACAAACCAGCGTACTGATCGCCTCGCCCGATGGCGCGCAGGGCAGCCTGCAGCTGCGCCAGCAGGTTTGGGTGCATCAGGTGACGCTAGCGCCGGGCGAGCAGTACACGGTGAAATTGCACGGACCGCGCGCTTACCTGCAATCGATCCATGGTTCGCTGGATGTGCAGGCCAGCAGCGCCAACCAGCAGCCGCTAGGCTGCGGCGACGGCGCGTTTCTCAGCGAAGAGGACCAGATTAGCCTGCAGGCCAGAACGCCGCTGCGCGCGCTGGTGATTGACCTTCCCGCCTAACCCTCATGCACAAAAAAGGGCGACCGAAGTCGCCCTGATGCTTTGCTGTAACGCTTATTTGAGAATGGTGAAGGCCGTAGTCACGTGCTTCACGCCGCTCACCCGGCTGGCAACATCGGCCGCCGCCTTCGCTTCTTCTGCAGTAACCAGTCCCAACAGGAACACTTCACCGTTTTCGGTGGTCACTTTGACGTTGGAGGATTTCACCTGATCGCTGCCCAGCAGCTGCGAGCGGATTTTGGTGGTGATCCAGGTATCCGATGACGAGGTGCCGAGGCTGACTTTCTGTCCATTACGGATTTCGTTATACACCTCGGTGGCCCCATCAACGCCCATGGCGATCTGTTTGGCACGGCTTGCCAGATCCGGGGTTGGCGACTGGCCGGTTAGCAGTACTTTGCCCTGATAAGCGGTGACAACCACGCGCGCCTGGTTTTTGATCTGTTCATCTTTTGCCAGTGCGTTCGAGACGCGCAGCTCCAGCGTACCGTCATCGACCTGCGTGCCCACGGTGCGCGGATCAGTGGCGGTTTTGGTGGCGACGGCAGCGCCGCCGGCAACCACGGCAACACAACCTTGCAGCAGCATGGCGGTTAAGAGAATGGCGACAGCGTTCAATGCTTTCATTTGAGCTCCTTCAGTCATTCCTGGTGTGGGAATAAAGTGTTATCAATCAAATCGCACAGGCAGTTCAGCGTCAGCATATGCATTTCCTGAATGCGCGCACTGCGATGTGATGGAATGCGAATTTCCACATCATGCGGACCGAGCAGGCCCGCCAGCTCACCGCCGTCGTGGCCGGTTAACGCAACGATGGTCATATCGCGGGTAACCGCAGCTTCAACCGCTTTGACGATATCGCGGGTGTTGCCACGGGTGGAAATGGCCAGCAGCACATCACCAGCCTGACCAAGCGCTCGAACCTGCTTGGCGTAGATTTCATCGTGCAGACGATCGTTACCAATCGCCGTCAGCATCACATTATCAGCGCTCAGCGCCAGCGCAGGCAGGCTAGGGCGCTCTGTCTCGAAACGGTTAATCATGCTGGCGGCAAAATGCTGAGCATTCGCCGACGACGCACCGTTACCGCAGCTAAGGATTTTGTTACCGTTCAGCAGCGACTGCACCAGCGTCATCGCGGCGCGGGAAATCGCATCGGGCAGCGCTTCGGCTGCGGCGATTTGGGTCTGAATACTTTCGGTAAAACACGCTTTAATTCTGTCCTGCACAAGACCACCTGGTTCTATCCATCGGCATTAAAGGCATCGGGCAGCCACTCCAGCTCACGCCCGGTAATGGCAATGATGTCAAAACGGCAATTCACCGTATCAAAACTGCCGCCACGCGCCAGCAACCAGAGCGCGGCGGCACGCAGCAGCTTTTGTTGTTTCTGGCGCGTTACGCTGGCGGCGGCACCGCCGTAGCGCGCATCGCGTCGATAGCGCACTTCAACAAATACCCAGCAATCGGCGTCGCGCATAATCAGGTCAATTTCCCCGCTGCGACAGCGTACATTGCTGGCAAACCACTGCAGCCCGGCGCGCTCCAGATAGCGACGCGCCAGTTGTTCCTGCTCAGCGCCAATGCGCTGGCGGTTTACTGCACCGGAACGATCTGTCCCTGACGATACTGGTTCCATGCCAACTTCCTGTTGATCACGCAATCCGTGTCGGCGTTCAGCTTGCCGGTGTTGCCATCAATGGCAAAGCCAGGCACCTGACGCATCTGGTTAAAGTTATTCGCCAGCGTCCAGGCATCAATGCCCATAGCGTAGAGGCGAACCAGCGAATAATCGTTGTTGAACGACTTCGCCGCCTGCTGCATTAAGCCCGGATTGCTACCGGACAGCAGCGGAATATCGCTGAACTGCAAGCCATCCATCTCCAGACGGAAGTCCGGGCCTGCACCCGCCTGCGCACTGCGTGAGCTGGCGTACAGCGCGGTATTGTTGCGGCTGCTGGTGCGCATCGCAATCATCGGCTTGATGAGCTGCAGCTCATCCTGGCTGGCGACGATGTACACCGCATCCACGCTACCGCTGCTGGCATCGGCCGTTGGCACCGGTGCGCTGGTTTGCGGTGCAGGAATCGTCAGGCCAGCAATCGCCACGCTCTGCGATTGCGCGGGCTCAACGTTGAGCGGCGTGCCGCTTAACGCGATACCCGCACCGCTGTTGATGCCTTGCTTGAGTTCGCCGACGCCGCCAAAACGCTGCTGCAGTACGGTTGAGCCACCCAGCGTTTGCCACTCTTGCGCGAACGCTTTGCTGATACGGTCGCCATAACTGCTGCGCGGCACCAGCAATAATGGCTGGCGTTTGCCTTGCTCGTAGATATGGTGCGCGGCATCGCGTGCTTCGTCTTCAGGAGAAAGCGCAAAGTAACAAATATTCGGATGGTTCTGGATCTGTTCTGGCTCGTTCAGGGCCAACACGTTAAGCGGCGTGTTGCTATTGGCGACGGTTTCAACGTCATTTTTTAGAAGCGGGCCGACCACCAGCGTGGCGCCATCTTGCTGCGCCTGCTGCATCACCTGCGCAATCGGCTGGCTGCTGGTGTCATACACTTTCACCTGCGCATTGCTGTTGCCCTGTGCGGCGGCGGGTTGTGCGGCTGGCTGCGACTGCTCGGTTTGCGGCGGTGTGTTATCTGCAACGGCGGGGCTGACCACGCTATTGGCGTCCGCGGTCGGCTGTGCGCTGGCATCGGCTGTCGTAGGCGCTGGCGCGGCTTGCGGTGCCGGCGCCGGTGCATTGAGCACGCCATTGCGCGCATCGGTGAAGCCTTTCTGAATCGCATTGGCAAACACCTGCGCCTGGCCGTTAAGCGGCAGCAGCAGCGCGATGGTATTGGTCGACGCTTTGGTGAAGTTCTGCACCTGGCTGAGCTGGGTTGGCAGTGTCTTCGCGCCTGGGTTCTGCGGATAACGCGTCTGCCAGTCCTGAATCGCCGCTTTCAACATTTGTGGGTCCTGGCTGTTTGCGCGCCAGGTATTCAGCAGATCGAGCCAGCCCTGCAGGGTATTTTCATCAGCATTGATCACCAGGCTGTTGATCTGATCCTGGGTCATCTGCGTCAGCGCTTGCCAGGTTGCATCGATATTGCTTTGGTGATCGGCACCTTTCAGCAGCGGCTCCTGCGCTATATAGGCACGCAGCAGCGAGAGTGAAGGGCGATTCTGTGCCGCCGCGATTTGCAGCGCGTAGTAACGCACCTGCTGGTCCTGCGACAAGCCGCCGCTTTTCACCTGGCCCAGCAGCTGTTGCGCACCGGTGTAATCCTGCTGCCCAATCTGCATCTGCGCGAGCAGCAGCAGCAGTTCTTGCTGTTGCACTTCGCTTAACTGCTGCGACAATTGATTGAGCTGATTCGCCGCCTGCGGATACTTTCCTTCCTTCAACAGGGCACGGATGGCAAGTAATTGCCAGTCGGTCTTGCTATCATCGCTGCTTTGCTGCACCTGCTGCAGATAATAGTCAGACCGGCCAGTCGCAGGACCCTGAATATTGACGTTAGAGGTTTGTTGCGGTCCCTGACCACTACAGGCGGCTAAAATCAGTCCAGCGAGAAGAACAGGTACTAAGCGTCCTGCTTTATGACGTACGACTTTTGAAGGAAGCATACTGTATCCAGTGATGTTTTTTTCAAGATGCTCAATATTAAATCGGCAATTCGGATGAAACAATGAAACAACTCGATCGGGCAGAGATTTCTGCCAGCACGCTCTATATCGTTCCTACCCCGATCGGTAACCTGGGTGATATCACTCAACGAGCGTTGACGGTGCTCTCAAGCGTCGATCTAGTCGCAGCGGAAGATACACGTCATACCGGGCTGTTGCTACAACATTTCGCCATCAATGCGCGACTCTTCGCACTTCACGACCACAACGAACAGCAGAAAGCTGAGGTGCTGTTAGCTAAGCTGCAAGAGGGCCAGAGCATCGCGCTGGTCTCCGATGCCGGCACGCCGTTAATCAACGATCCCGGCTACCATTTGGTACGTCGCTGCCGTGAAGCTGGTGTGCGCGTGGTGCCGTTGCCAGGTGCCTGCGCGGCGATTACAGCATTAAGCGCGGCGGGGTTACCGTCCGATCGTTTCTGTTACGAAGGGTTTCTACCGGCCAAAAGCAAAGGACGTTGCGATGTGCTGCGCGCGCTGGGTGAAGAGCCGCGTACGCTGATTTTCTACGAATCGACCCATCGCCTGATCGATAGCCTGCAGGATATGGTCAGCGTGTGGGGCGGCGAGCGCTACGTGGTGCTGGCGCGTGAGATCACCAAAACGTGGGAATCTATTCAAGGCGCACCGGTCGGCGAGTTGCTGGCGTGGGTGCAGGAAGATGAAAATCGTCGTAAAGGCGAGATGGTGCTGATTGTTGAAGGCCATAAAGCGGATGAAGAAGCGCTGCCGGCGGAGGCGTTGCGCACGCTGGCGCTGCTGCAAAAAGAGCTGCCACTGAAGAAAGCCGCTGCGCTGACGGCGGAAATTCATGGGGTGAAGAAGAACGCGCTTTATAAGTACGCGCTGGAGCAGCAAGAGGCGTGACAAACGCTGGCAAATCGCCTATTATCCCGCGCCGAAGCTGACCAGACAGTCGCCGCTTTGTCGTCGTCCTCTTTCGGGGGGAGACGGGCAAAGGGGAGGAAAGTCCGGGCTCCATAGGGCAGGGTGCCAGGTAACGCCTGGGGGGCGCAAGCCTACGACCAGTGCAACAGAGAGCAAACCGCCGATGGCCCAGTAATGGGATCAGGTAAGGGTGAAAGGGTGCGGTAAGAGCGCACCGCGCGGCTGGCAACAGTTCGTGGCACGGTAAACTCCACCCGGAGCAAGGCCAAATAGGGGTTCACAAGGTACGGCCCGTACTGAACCCGGGTAGGCTGCTTGAGCCAGTGAGCGATTGCTGGCCTAGATGAATGACTGTCCACGACAGAACCCGGCTTATCGGTCAGTTTCGACTTTTTTAAACACAAAACCCGCTTCGGCGGGTTTTGTGTTTTCTGGGGCTTGTGCGCGCTGGCCCTCATCCTAACCTTCTCCCGCAGGCGGGAGAAGAGACCGATCGAGCGATCTTTCAAACCGCAATAAACAGTTCCCTCTCCCTCTGGGAGAGGGTTAGGGTGAGGGAATACACACACTTTTAATTAAACGCCTCCACGTAAAGAAATGAAAATCCCTGAAAACATTACTGCCGCTATGCCAGAATAAGCGCGTGTTTAACTACTGAGGACAAATTTAATCCACACTGACGAGAAGCAACAACGTGGATAAGTTGTAATTTTATGGACAAAATGTTTGCGTCAAATAAGGCTTCACTCTCCTCCTCTCTCTCTGAATCAAACTGCTCAATCTGCGATCAGCACTGGCGCTTCGCGCTTTAGTTCCGTTCTCTCCTATTCTGACTTTTTAATTTAACTTTGCTAACACGCCTATTTTCACGTGGGTGGCGTTTATTTCTCGTTCAGGAGAGAAATCATGCTGTATTGGATTTTATTAGCGCTGGCGATCGCCGCGGAAATTATTGGCACCGTCTCAATGAAATGGGCCAGCGTAAACGGTGGCAACGCCGGTTATATTTTTATGCTGGTGATGATCGCACTTTCTTATATTTGTTTATCCTTCGCCATTAAACGTATTGCCCTTGGCGTGGCGTATGCCATGTGGGAAGGCATTGGCATTCTGTTTATTACGCTGTTTAGCGTGCTGTTGTTCGATGAAGCCTTATCCGCCATCAAAGTAGCCGGCCTGCTGACGCTGATCCTCGGCATTGTCCTGATCAAATCCGGCACGCTGAGCCGCAAGGAGCTGCGCCATGGCAACGTTTAACTGGCTGCATATCGCATGGCTGGCGCTGGCCATTGGCCTGGAGATCGTCGCCAATATCTTCCTGAAATACTCCAACGGTTTCCGCCGTCCACTGTTTGGCGTGTTATCGCTGGTGGCGGTGCTGGCGGCGTTCAGTGCGCTGGCGCAGGCGGTGAAAGGCATTGATTTGACGGTAGCCTACGCGTTATGGGGCGGGCTGGGATTGGTCGCCACCGTGGCGGCAGGCTGGATTCTGTTTGGCCAGCGTCTGAGTCGGGTTGGCTGGCTGGGCGTGGGATTGTTGTTGGTCGGTATGGTGCTGATTAAGTTTGCCTAGAGTACCCTCTCCACGTTGGGAGAGGGTAAGAGCATCAACCCCGGCCGTGTGGCTCATCCCAGTCAAAGGCTGGACCCAGCGAGATCACGCCGCTTGGGTTGATGGTTTTGTGGCTGCAGTAGTAGTGATGGCGAATGTGCGGCAAATTAACCGTGTCAGCGATGCCTGGCATCTGATAGATGTCGCGCAGGAAGCCGCTCAGATTACGGTAATCACTGATGCGGTGACGATCGCACTTAAAGTGGGTTACGTAGACCGGATCGAAGCGCACCAGCGTGGTCCACAAGCGTAAATCCGCTTCGGTCAGTTGGTCGCCAGTAAGATAGCGATGTTGGCCAAGAATCTGTTCGAGACGCGCTAACGAATGGAACAGCGACGTTACCGATTCATCGTACGCCGCCTGCGAAGTGGCAAAACCGCTTTTATACACGCCATTGTTGACCGTGTCGTAAACCCAACTGTTCACTTCATCAATCTTGTCGCGCAGCTCCGCCGGATAATAGTCACCCGCGCGGGCACCTTGCGCATCAAAAGCGCTGTTGAGCATGCGCATGATGTCGGCGGATTCATTACTAACGATGGTTTGCTGGGTTTTATCCCACAGCACTGGCACGGTCACACGGCCGGAATAGTGCGCATCGGCGTGCAGATAGATCTGATAGAGAAACTCTTTTTGATACAACGCATCGCCGGTGGCATCAGGGAAACTGGCGTCAAAGGTCCAGCCGTTCTCCAGCATCAGCGGATGCACCACCGAAACCGAAATCATCTCCTCCAATCCCTTGAGTTTAAGCATTAACAGCGTGCGATGCGCCCACGGGCAGGCAAGCGAGACGTAAAGATGATAGCGACCACGCTCAGCGCCGAAGCCCGCTTTGCCGGTTGGACCGGCGCTGCCATCGGCGGTAACCCAGTTACGCCAGACGGCTTCAGTGCGCTTGAAGCGGCCACCGGTTGACTTCGTATCGTACCATGTATCATGCCATACACCGTCAATCAGCTGTCCCATAAGCCCTCCATAATAAAAAGGGGCGAGGAAAATCCCCGCCCCTGCAATTCAGTATATGTGTTCTCTAACGCTTGTGCTGCTTAGCGTGCGGTCGCTGGCTGAACGCGCTGACGAATCAGTCGGTCAATGCTGTAAGCGCCTGGACCTACCAGACCCAACACCAGGAAGCCACCGGCGATGGAGAGGTTTTTCATGAACATCAGCTGGTTAACACCTTCCGCGAAGTTGCTGTGGAACAGGAACGCGGTCAGCAGAGTAAAGCCAGCGGTGAACAGGGCGGTAAAGCGCGTCAGGAAACCGAACAGAATCGCCAGGCCGCCACCGAACTCCAGCAGAATAACCAGCGGCAGCAGGAAGCCTGGGACGCCCATTGCCTGCATGTATTGTGCGGTACCGGCGTAACCGGTGATTTTGCCCCAGCCTGCGGTGATAAACAGAATGGTCATTAGTACGCGTGCTACCAGCAGGCCTGAGTCTTCGAATTTTTTCATCATCTACTCCAACAAGGTTTTTGTTGCAGGTTGTTGGCCTGCGGGTTTTGAATCCCCTTGAACCGGTTGTTTCAGTTCACTGGGCTGATGGAGGGAGATGATAATCGCAGGTTGAAAGAGTTGTAAGCGAGATAAACTGTCAATGTTGTTCAGTAAATTTGAGGGGGAGTAAAACCGAATCAATTCGATCCGGTTTTAGAGAGAGAAGCTAGCGGGTATTTAAAGTCGATTTGATCATGCGCCAGGTGCTCCAGACGCCGAAACCGCGCTTGGCCCAGCGCAGCAGACGATTGGGGCTGCGAATCGACCAAATGGCCAATGCACTGCTGCCAATCGCCAGATAACGACGCATGCCAATGATGGTTAACCAGCCGCGATCGTACTGCGCGGTGCTGGTCAGCCAGTCGCGGCTGTCGGCGCTGAGGTCAAGCCGCTGCTGCTGCACCTGATTGAGCAGTTCGTGAATGCGTGCTTCACGTTCGCGGCGGCTCATGAGCGATGCTCCTCCAGCAGTTTGCGATCGGTATCCAGCTCTTTACGCGTATGGCGCAACAACGTTGACTGACGCGATTTGTATAACGTCCACAAACCGAAGATGAGCGCCAGAGCAAATAGCACCGCCGTAGTGATGGCAATCGCCATCAAGCGATATTGTGCGTCCACCGCCCAGATGATCAACACCATCAGGCTCATGAGACCGAAAGCGGTAAACAGCATAGTAAGGCCCACCATCATCAGCATCTGAATCAGGTTGGCCTTTTCCTCTTCCAGTTCCACAATTGCCAGTCTGACGCGCGTCTCGACCATGCTAACCAGCGTGGTAACGACCCGTTGACCGATGTTAAAGACCCCTTTGCCGGGGCCGTGGCTTTGCTGACTATCACTCATCATTAACGCCGTGAGATTAAAATGCCGATGAGAATACCTACCGCTGCACCGATACCCACACCGTGCCACGGATTGTCGCGCACGTATTCGTCCGCTTTTTCCGCTGCTTCACGCGTGGTTTGTGCAATACGTTCGCCGGAATCGCCGAGACGTTCACGGGAGCTTTCAATAGCGCCGCGCGCTTTATGACGCAGTTTATCCAGCTCACCTTTGGATTTATCTGCTGAGCTGCTCAGCACTTCTTCCAGGGTATCAACCAGATTTTTCAATTCAGCGCGCAGATGTTCAGATGTTGTTTCTTTAGCCATGGAAATCTCCTTTTACAGCATTGAGTTAAGTCCGATTAATAAGGTTCAGCTTCAAGCTTTTTCAGTTCGTGCTGCGCATCGAGCAGCTTACGTTCGCGCTTCTCAATTTTGTCCTTGTCGCCATCCTGACGCTCTTCTTTCAGCTCACGCTCACGTTCGGCGATTTTGTGCTTCTGCTCAGCGATGCGTTCGCTATGTGCAGATTTCAGCTTCTCATCGGTGCAGCCTGCGCGGACTTCGGTCAACGCGCGCTCCAGCCCGGTAACGCGGCGCTGGTTGTCGTGCTGTTTCGCCATATCGATCTCGCGTTGAATATCCTGCTCTTTCTGTTGGCAGAGCGATTCAGCCGCCAGCAGCGAACCCGAGAGTGAAAAAAGAATAGCACCTAGCAGTAATTGATGTTTCATCAGGTTGTGACCTTCCATTGTTGATGACCTGCCCGAGAGCAGACAGGAGAAGCTTCCCAGCATGTCTTAGGCTTACGCTATCTCTAAGGATAGACAGCAGACGAAAAAATTCAAAGAAGACGCGGGGATAGCGAGGATTAGCTCACCGCCTGGCTTAACGTCAGGCGGTGAAATTTAGCTAAAAATTGGGCGACTGGCGTCAGGATATTGCTGCGAAGCCTGCGGGCCAGCGGCGACGACAAAGCCTTGTGGCAACAGGCGCTTCAACACTTTTTGCGCCGCCAGGCTCTGTTCTTCATTCTCAAAATGAATCACCAGCGCATCGCCGGAGGGCGTAATACTTTTGATACGCACGCCCTGCGCAGAAAGTTGCTGATAAAGATAAAAACCATCGGGCAGATTGGTGCCGCTGTTGGCGACGCGGATCTGCACCACGGTTTCATGCTGCATCAAGGTCGGAATGAAACAGATCGCCAGCAGCGCCAACGCGCCACCCAGCGCCCAAGGCAGGAAACGCCTTGGGAATCCACGGAATGTGATCATGACTGTGAATTCCCGCTACGCGCTGACTGACGTTTACGCCAAATCACCACTAAAGAACCGACCAGGCCAATCACCAGCAGCACCAGCGGCAGCAGCATCAGGCACAACATCAGCTCATCTTCGTAACGACGAAAAATCGGCGTTTTACCCAGCGCGAAGCCCAGCACGGTAAGGATCAGCACCCACAGGAAGCCACTGACCCAGTTGAAGAACTGGAAGCGCGCATTACTCAGGCCAGAAAGTCCGGCGATGGTAGGGAGCAAGGTGCGAACGAAGGCAATAAAGCGACCCACCAGCAGTGCAGACAAGCCATGCCGATGGAACAGCCGATGGGCGCGTTGATGATATTGCGCGGGCAAGTGTGAAAGCCATTTTTGCACGGTAGGCGTATTACCGAGCCAGCGGCCCTGAATGTAGCTCACCCAGCAGCCGAGGCTGGCGCCAGTGGTCAGAATCAGCAGCGTCAGCGGGAAACCCATGGTGCCTTTAGCAATCAAAACGCCGACCAAAATCAGTAAACTATCGCCCGGCAGAAAGGCGGCGGGCAGCAATCCATTTTCCAGAAACAGAATCATGAACAACACGCCATAAATGGCCCAAACCAACGTCGGGTCGGAGAGCATTTCGTAATCCTGCTGCCACAAGGCATGCAGCAATGCTTGCAAAATATCCATCAATCATTCCTGAACATCATTGTTAAACGTGCCCGTGAGGGGCTTAGGCGCAGACTGGCGTTGGTTATACATTTTAGATAAGCAGCCTGAGCAGGAGTTTCCGGATCCTTCCAGAATTGATTGTTAAATCAGCGACTTTTTAAAGCCCTGTCGCAAAGGGTAATAAAAGGGCGATAACTGTAACAAAAATAACGTTATCCAGACAGGGGAAAGTGCCTGCCGCACAGGAGTTTTACCTTTAGACGCAGGTGGTCCAAAGGAGCTTTACATGAGCTGACACTATTGCAGACTAACTGACTTTTTCAGCAACAAAACGCCTGAAAAATAAGCAGGATCAGCGTGGATTTTCGCTACCTTCAGGCAGGATGACCGGATTTTCAGCAAACATGTAACGATCAACGTTAAATTCGAAATCATCGGTGGTGGCGTTAAACAGCATCTGCTTAGTATTTTCCAGATGTTGCCACATTGCCAGCTTACTGGCGGCGGGATCTTTGCGGATCAGGGCTTTGAGAATCTGGTCGTGATCGTCACACCAGCTGGTGATATTTTTGGCATCAATATGTTCGTGCAGCTTTAACCAGTAAGGATTGTGCAGACGGTGCAGCCACATCTTCTCGACAATCGCTGCTAAGGCGCTGTTCTGCGTCGATTGCGCAATGCGCACGTGAAACTCCATATCCCACGCCGAATCGCGCGAATGATCTTCCTGACGCGCTTTCTCCTGAATTGCCATCAATGCCACGATATCCTGGCGTGTCACCTGCGTGGCGGCAAACTCAGCCACGTTGCTTTCAATCAACTGGCGCGCCTGCAATAACTCGAAGGGGCCGAAATTAGCGAACTCCAGCTGGCTGGACGTTACCACGCGGTTCTGTTGCTGGCTGCTGATGACGTGAATGCCGGAACCTTTCCGCACCTCCACGTAACCTTCCACTTCCAGCATGATGATCGCTTCACGCACCACGGTACGGCTCACCTGCATCTCCTCCGCAATCAGACGCTCGGCAGGCAGTTTGTCGCCGACCCGATACTCGGCAGCTTCAATGCGGCGTTTGAGTTCGCTGGCGAGTTGTTGATAGAGGCGTCGTGATTCGGTCAGGTCCATTGCGCGGTCCGCTGTGGGAGAAAGTTGAGTTGTTATACCACTTCAGCCGCACAGAGGAAATGGGCTGGCCGATGCCAGCCCGGAAAGGTTAGGTGCGCACTGCAGCGGACTGCACCGCAGGCTGATCGTCGAGTTCAGAAACCGGCTGGTTTTTCAGCACCGTCCAGATAACCACCGCGCCTAGCAGATCAAACACCGCCAGCGCCGCGAACAGCGGGCTGAAGCCCAGCGTATCGGCCAGCGCACCGACCACCAACGCAAACAGGGTGCTCGCCGTCCAGGCCGCCATGCCGGTTAAGCCGTTGGCGGTAGCCACTTCGTTACGGCCAAATACATCCGAAGAGAGCGTGATCAGCGCGCCTGAAAGCGCCTGATGGGCAAAACCACCGACGCACAACAACCCAATCGCCACATACGGGCTGGTGAACAACCCGATGGTGCCTGGCGCAATCATTAACACCGCGCCCATGGTCACCACCAGTTTGCGTGAGACGATGAGATTGACGCCAAACCAGCGCTGAAACAGCGGCGGCAAGTAGCCACCGACGATGCAGCCGAGATCGGCGAACAACATCGGCATCCAGGCAAACATGGCGATCTCTTTCAGGTTGAAGCCGTACACCTTAAACATAAACAACGGGATCCACGCGTTAAACGTTCCCCACGCGGGTTCGGCGAGGAAACGCGGCAGCGCAATGCCCCAGAACTGGCGATTGCGCAGGATCTGGCGTGCCGACATCTTCTTATTATTACCGGTTTGATGCTGCAACTCCTGGCCGGCAATGATGTAGTGACGCTCCTCATCGCTCAGCTTGGTTTGTTGTTTAGGATGCTTATAAAACACCAGCCAGCAGAGGGCCCACACCATGCTCAGCACGCCAGTAATAATGAACGCCATTTGCCAGCTGTGCGCCATGATCGCCCACACCACCAGCGGCGGAGCCAGCATTGCGCCAATTGACGAGCCCACGTTGAAATAGCCCACCGCCACCGAACGCTCTTTGGCAGGGAACCATTCGCTACTGGCTTTCAGGCCTGCGGGAATCATTGCTGCTTCGGCGGCACCCACCGCGCCGCGTGCCAGCGCAAAGCCGCCCCAACTGCCCGCCATCGCGGTTGCCGCACAGAAGATTGCCCACAGCACGGCAAACACTGCATAACCAATTTTGGTGCCGAGCATGTCCAGCACATAACCGGCTACCGGCTGCATGATGGTGTAGCACGCCGAGTAGGCGGCGACGATATAAGAATATTGTTGCGTGGTGATACCCAACTGCGTTTCCAGCGTGGGCGCAGCGACGGCAATGGTATTGCGCGTCAGGTAACCGAGCACGGTGCCCAGCGTCACCAGCCCAATCATGTACCAGCGTAGCCCTTTGATCTTACGCATTATTAACCTCGTCCAGTCTGTCGTTGCGGTTTACCGCTGTAGTTATCTGGAGCGGGAAGACGTGAACAATGCTGTTCACTCCCGCAGTTCCTTGCCTGTGCCATTAATCCCGTTAGCAACGGAGCGAGAGGTTAACTTGTTATACCGCTTTAAAAGTTGAATGCCATCACATAAACCTTGCGGCCAGTGTGTGTTAGGGCGAAAGATCGTTAAAACAGCCATTTAACGCATTATCCGCAACAAAATCGTCCATATACCCACAGTGAAACTGTCATTATTGTGAGTCGGATCGCAAACAATTTTGCATTTCGTTTAAATTGGTATGATAACTTTTAGTTAAAAGCCATCTGGCTACAAAATGAGGAAGCAGGTATGTCGCGTTTTATGAGTGAGGATTTTCTACTCGACACCGAGTTCGCCCGTCGTCTGTACCACGACTACGCTAAAGACCAGCCGATTTTCGACTATCACTGTCACTTACCGCCGCAGCAGATTGCCGATAATTACCGCTTCACCAACCTCTATGACATCTGGCTGAAAGGCGATCACTACAAATGGCGTGCGATGCGCGCTAACGGCGTGCCGGAAGCGTTATGCACCGGCGATGCCAGCGATCGTGAGAAATTTAACGCCTGGGCGCGTACCGTGCCGCATACCATCGGCAATCCGCTCTATCACTGGACGCACCTCGAATTGCGCCGCCCTTTTGGCATCACCGATGTGCTGCTGAATGAGCAGAGCGCAGATCGCATCTGGCAGCAGTGTAATGAACTGCTGGCGCAGGACACCTTCAGCGCGCGCGGCATCATGCAGCAGATGAAGGTGAAAATGGTCGGCACCACCGACGATCCGCTTGACGACTTACAGCATCACCGCAAGCTGGCGCAGGACAGCAGCTTTGACGTCAAAGTGCTGCCGAGCTGGCGTCCGGACAAAGCCTTTAACATTGAGCTGGAGAGTTTCCTGCCGTGGATTCAGCGCTTAGCGCAGGTCGCGGATGTTAACGTGCAGCGCTTTGACGATCTGCGCCGCGCCTTAAGCCAGCGACTCGATCACTTCGCCGCGCATGGCTGCAAAATTTCCGATCACGCGCTGGATGTGGTGGTGTTTGCGGAAGCGGATGACGCCACTCTGGATGGCATTCTGGCGCGCCGACTGCAAGGTGCAGCGCCTTCCGCTGAAGAGACGGCCCAGTTTAAAACTGCTGTGCTGGTGTGGCTCGGCAGCGAATATGCGCGTCGCGGCTGGGCGCAGCAGTATCACATTGGCGCGCTGCGCAACGCTAATCACCGCCAGTTCGATATCCTCGGGCCGGATGTAGGCTTCGATTCGATTAACGATGCGCCGTTGGCGATTCCGCTGGCGCGTCTGCTGGATGCGCAGAACCGCAATAACGCGCTGCCCAAAACCATTCTTTACTGCCTCAACCCGCGCGACAACGAAGTGCTGGCGACCATGGCAGGCAATTTCCAGGGTGAAGGCGAACCCGGCAAGATGCAGTTTGGTTCGGCGTGGTGGTTTAACGATCAGCTGGATGGCATGCAGCGGCAGATGACGCAGCTGGCGCAAATCGGCCTGCTGAGCCGCTTTGTCGGCATGCTAACCGACAGCCGCAGCTTCCTCTCTTACACGCGTCATGAATATTTCCGTCGTTTGCTGTGCCAGATGATCGGCAATTGGGTGGCGCGGGGCGAAGCGCCTGAAGACGAGGCGTTGTTAGGGCAGATGGTACAGAACATCAGTTTCAACAATGCGCGCGATTACTTCGGCATTGAGCTGGGAGCCTGATAATGCAGCGACTCAACCGTCACGATTTTCCTGGCGCACACTACAGCGAGCGCGTTATCCAGTTTGGTGAAGGCAACTTCCTGCGCGCCTTTATCGACTGGCAGCTCGACTGGCTCAATCAGCATCACAATACCGATGCGGGCGTGGTGGTGGTGCGGCCGCGCAACCGTGTGGTGGAAGAGACGCTGAATCAGCAAGATGGCTTATACACCACGCTGATTCGCGGGCTGAATGCGGCGGGCGAACAGGTGAGTGAAGCCCGCCTGATCCGCAGCGTGAATCGTGAAATCCAGCCGTATCAGCAGTTTGATGCATTTCTCGCGCTGGCACGCGCACCGCAGATGCGCTTTGTCTTCTCCAATACCACAGAAGCCGGCATTGCTTTTGCGGAGCAGGATCGGCTGGACGACACGCCCGCCTCATCCTTCCCCGGCAAGCTGACGCAACTGCTGTGGGCGCGCTTCAACCATTTTTCCGGTGCCAGCGATAAAGGTTGGCTGGTGGTGCCCTGTGAACTGATCGATTACAACGGCGACACGCTGCGTGAGCTGGTGCTGCGCTACAGCCAGCATTGGCAGCTGCCGCCGGCGTTTGCCCGCTGGGTGCAGGATCACTGCGCGTTCTACAACACGCTGGTGGATCGTATTGTCACCGGTTATCCCGCGGATAGCGCGGCGATCGAAGCGTCATTAGGCTACGAAGATCGCTATCTGGTGGCGGGCGAAGTCTATTACCAGTTTGTGATTCAGGGACCAAATGCACTGGCGCAGGAGCTGCAGCTGCACACGCTGGCACCGGAAGTGAAGCTGGTGGAGGACATCACACCGTACAAAGCGCAAAAGGTGGCGATCCTTAACGGCGCGCACACCGCGCTGGTGCCGGTGGCATTTCAGGCCGGGCTGGAGAGCGTGGGAGAGGCGATGGATGATGCGCAGATGGCCAGCTTTGTCGATGCGCTGCTGCGCGATGAGGTGATCCCCACGCTGGATCTGCCGCGCGACGAGCTGCACGCCTTTGCCGACGCGGTGCAGCGTCGCTTCCGCAATCCCTTTATCCGCCATGCGTTGCTCTCCATCGCCCTTAACGGCATGACCAAATTCCGCACCCGTTTGCTGCCGCAATTGTTGTTGTCGCAGCAGCAAAACGGGCAATGGCCTGTGCGGCTGAGCTTCGCCTTTGCCGCGTTGCTGGCCTTTTATCGTGGTGCAGAGGGCAAACGTCACTGGCCGCTGCAGGACGACGAACAGTGGCTGCAGCGTTTCGCTGAACTGTGGTCAGCAGTAAATAACGATAAACAGACTCCAGAACAGTTGGTGCGCGCGGTACTCAGCGACGCCAATCACTGGGGCGAAGATCTCACTCAGCAGCCCGGATTAGTGGCTGCGGTCAGCCAACACCTGCAAAACATCATCGTCCACGGGATGCGGACGGCGTTGACACAACTGAGATAACGCTATGCAAGATGCCATTAGAATCCATTCACGCGACAACGTTGCTGTGGCGTTGCGCGATTTGCCAGCCAATACCCAGGTCGAAATCAATCAACAGGCGATCACCTTGCAGCAGGAGGTTGGACGCGGCCATAAGTTTGCGCTGCAGCCTTTAGCCACCGACGCGCTGGTGATCAAATACGGTTTGCCGATCGCGCACGCCACTCAGCCGATTGCGGCCGGCGAGATCATTCACTCCAGCAATGCGCGCACCAACCTAAGCGACGTGGATGAGTACGACTATCAGCCCGATTTTCTCGATCTGCCGCCGCAAGCTGGCGACCGCGACGTGCAGATCTATCGCCGCGCCAGCGGGGAAGTGGGCATCCGTAATGAGTTATGGATCCTGCCCACCGTGGGCTGCGTCAACGGCATCGCGCGGCAAATCCTGACGCGCTTTATGAAAGAGACCAATGACGCCGAAGGCATTGATGGCGTGCATCTGTTCAGCCATCCGTTTGGCTGTTCGCAGCTCGGGCAGGATCACGAGAACACCCGCACCATGTTGCAGAACATGGTGCGCCATCCCAATGCCGGCGCGGTGCTGGTGATTGGGCTTGGCTGCGAGAACAATCAGGTTGATGTGTTTCGTGAAACGCTTGGTGGCTTCGATAGCGATCGCGTGCAGTTCATGGAGTGCCAGAAGCAGGATGATGAAGTGGAAGCGGGGCTGGAACGTCTGCACGAACTCTATCGTGCCATGCGCGCGGATCAACGCCAGCCGGGCAAACTCAGCGAGCTGAAGTTTGGCCTGGAGTGCGGCGGTTCGGATGGTTTTTCCGGCATCACCGCCAATCCTATGCTGGGCTGTTTCTCCGACCAGATAATTGCCAACGGCGGTACCACGGTGCTGACCGAAGTGCCGGAGATGTTTGGCGCAGAGCGCATCCTGATGAGCCGCTGCCGCGATGAAGCCACCTTTGAAAAAACCGTGGCGATGATTAACGACTTCAAGCGCTACTTTATCGATCACCAGCAGCCGATTTATGAGAATCCATCACCCGGCAACAAAGCGGGCGGCATCACCACGCTGGAGGAGAAGTCGCTCGGCTGCACGCAAAAGGCCGGACAAAGTCAGGTGGTGGATGTGCTGAAGTACGGAGAGCGCTTGCATATGCCGGGACTGAATCTGTTAAGTGCGCCGGGCAACGATGCGGTTGCAACCAGCGCGCTGGCGGGCGCTGGCTGTCATATGGTGCTGTTTACCACCGGACGCGGCACGCCGTACGGCGGTTTTGTGCCGACGGTGAAGATCGCCACCAATACGCAGCTCGCCGAGAAGAAGCCGCACTGGATCGATTTTAATGCCGGGCGTTTGCTTGAAGGGATGAGTATGGCGGAGATGCTGGAGGACTTCGTCGATATGATTGTGGCGATTGCCAATGGCCAACCCGCGCGCAACGAAACTAATGATTTTCGCGAGTTAGCCATCTTTAAAAGCGGTGTGACCTTGTAAAACCAGGTCGCCATGAATGGCGACCTATATTCAAAAACCTTACTTTACTCCGACTCCGACACCGTACGACGCGGCTGGCGCTCGGCTTCGGCCTGGCATACGGCCGCGGTAAACAGAATATCCGTCGAGGAGTTCAGCGCGGTCTCGGCAGAATCCTGCAGCACGCCAATAATAAAGCCCACCGCCACTACCTGCATCGCCAAATCATTCGGAATACCAAACATATTGCAGGCTACCGGGATCAGCAGCAGCGAACCGCCGGCCACACCGGATGCACCACAAGCACACAGTGACGCCACCAGACTCAACAGAATGGCGGTTGGAACATCCACCGCAATACCCAGCGTATGTACTGCCGCCAGCGTCAACACGGTGATGGTGATGGATGCGCCAGCCATGCTGATGGTGGCACCCAGCGGGATCGACACGGAATACGTGTCTTCATCCAGATTAAGACGTTTCGCCAGCGCCATATTGACCGGAATGTTAGCCGCTGAACTGCGGGTGAAGAACGCGGTGACGCCACTTTCACGCATGCAGGTAAACACCAGCGGATACGGGTTGCGGCGAATCTTCTGGAACACCAGCATTGGGTTGATTACCAGCGCCATAATCAGCATGCAGCCGAGCAGCAGCGCCAGCAGATTGGCGTATTCCCACAGCGCGTCAAAGCCGGTTGAGGCGAGAATAGAGGCCACCAGACCAAAAATTCCCAGCGGCGCACAGCGGATCACGCAGCGCACGACCCAGGTCGCGGCATTGGACGCGTCATTAAGAAACGCTTTGCTGCTTGGGCTGGCATGACGAAACGCCAGCCCCAATCCCAGCGCCCACACCAAAATACCGATGTAGTTGGCATTCATCAGCGCTTCAATCGGGTTCGACACCATGCTCATCAGCAAGCCGTGCAGCACTTCGGTAATACCCGACGGCGGCGTAATTTGCGTGGCGCCGACGTTCATCGACAGCGTCTGAGGGAACAGATGGCTGAAGATCACCGCCACAACCGCAGCAAAGAACGTGCTGAGCAGATACAGCATGATAATCGGGCGGATATTGGTTTTTTGTCCCTGCTGATGGTTAGCAATCGAAGAGATCACCAGCACCAAAACCAACAGCGGCGCGACGGCTTTTAGCGCGCGCACGAACAGCTCACCCAGCAAGCCAACGGCCAGTGCGGCATCGCGTGAGAACCACGCCAGCGCCACGCCCGCCACCAGGCCGATCATGATTTGTTTTACCAGGCTTCCTGCGAACAGTGCGCCCAGACGTCCAATAAAGTTGTTTTGCATATCACAGTCTTTTTATATTCGCGGTCATGAGTATTGTGCGCGGTTCCACCACGCACAACGGTTTGCCCGGCGGAGTATAAGGAAAAGAGCTTATGAGGAAAGAGATAATTCTGTGCATGCGCAGCAGATCGGTTTTTTGATCTGCTGATGATGGGAAGTGTGACAGATATATAAAAGGTGAAGGTTGCCACTGGCGAAACAAAGCAGGGGCGATTAGCGCCCCTGCAGAAGATTATGGTGAGATCTTCTTCTGGTCGTTTCTGTGGTTTACCCAGGCGTTGATCAGCAGCGTACCGCCGAGAATTACACCCACCACCGTCAGCGAGATGCCGACGGGAATGTGATAGAACTCGACAATCAGCATTTTGATACCGATAAACACCAGCACAATCGCCAGGCCATATTTCAGCATCGAGAAACGCTCCGCCACGTTAGCCAGCAGGAAGTACATGGCGCGCAGGCCAAGAATCGCGAACAGGTTGGAAGTCAGCACAATGAACGGATCGGTGGTCACCGCGAAGATCGCGGGAATGCTGTCCACGGCGAAAATCACATCGCTTAGTTCAACCATGATCAGCACCAGCAGCAGCGGCGTAGCAAACAGCACACCGTTTTTGCGGGTGAAGAACTTCTCGCCGTCCAGACTATCGGTCATGCGCAGATGTTTACGCAGCCAGCGCACCACCGGTTTGTCGCCCACCGTGCTGTCATCTTCCTCTTTCGCCAGCGCCATTTTCAGGCCGGTGAACAGCAGGAAGGCGCCGAACACGTAAAGGATCCAGCTGAACTGAGTAACCAAATAGCTGCCAGCAAAGATCATGATGGTACGCAGCACAATTGCGCCCAATACGCCATAAATCAGCACGCGGCGCTGCAGGTTGGCCGGTACAGCGAAGTAGCTAAACAGCATCAGCCAGACAAAGACGTTATCCACCGCCAGCGCTTTCTCTAAAACGTAGCCAGTGAGGAAAGCGAGGGTTTGCGCGGTGGCGACTTCACGTCCGGCGGTGCCGTCGAGATACCACCAGAAGGCGGCGCTGAACAGCAGTGAAACTGACACCCAAATCAGCGACCAGACCGCTGCTTGTTTGAATGACATGGTCTGTGCGCCGCGTCGGCCCTGTAATAGCAGGTCGATCGCCAGCATGATGAGCACTACGACAGCGAAGCTGCCCCAAAGTAACGGTGTGCCAACTGAGTGCATAGTCGTATCCTTTTCCAGAAATAAAAAAGCGGCTGAAGTCAGAAGACGTCAGCCGCTTTGATCGTGCTGCAAGCAAACCTCGCCTTCCGGCAAGGTCTCACTTACAACTCAGAATAGATTCCGGGTTGCCTGACGACCGGATGCGTAACGCATATTGCGTGGCGCATCGTAATGACGATCAATCAGCGTAGAAGTTACTCCCCTTTGCAGCGCTAAACATACGGAGTTCGATAATCGCTTTCAAGAGGGCTCTGGAAATGTTTTGCAATATTTACACTTCAGTCTGATCCGCCGGGAATACCACGCCGGTCTGGCGACGGATTTCCGTGAGCAGTTGCGCCGTAATACGTGAGTTTTCTAAGGCCGCATGCTCAACTTCACCGGCTTCCACCAATTTGGCGAAGGTTTCGGCTTCATACAGCATGGTATTGATGTGCTGCGGCTGCGTCAGGTTTTGGCTCTCGCCACCGCGCGGGATAAAGCGCAGTTGCTGGCACTCGGAGATCTTTTCAATCACCAGCGATCCCGCTTCGCCCTGAATTTCACTCGGGATCAGTGAATCGCTGACCTTTGAGTGCAGCAGCGTGACATCAAAATCGCCGTAGCCCAGCACCACCACGCCATGCGCATCAACGCCACTTTCCAGCAGGGAAGCTTGCGCCTTGACCTGCTGTGGCGCACCCCATAAGGTGACAGCGGCGGCAAGGCAGTAAAAGCCGATATCCATCATCGAGCCATTCGACCAGCGAGGATTAAAGGTATTCGGGTTCTCGCCATCCAGATAGCGCTGATAACTCGAGGAATACTGGCAATAGTTGATCAAGGCTTTACGCAGTTTGCCCAATTGCGGCAGCGTTTTTTGCAGTTGCAGGAAGGTGGGCAGGCTGGCGGTTTTAAAGGCTTCGAACAGCACCACCTGATGCTGGCGCGCGCAGGCAATCATCGCCTCGGCTTCACGCAGGTTAGACGCCATCGGCTTCTCGCAAATCACATGCTTGCCATGTGACATAAACAGTATCGCCTGTTCACTGTGCAGCGCATTCGGACTGGCGATATACACCGCATCGATCTCACTGCTGGCGGCAAGCTCATCCAGAGAGGTGAAGGTCAGCTTGCAGGGATAATCCACCACAAACGCGTCGGCCTGCTGCTGATTACGCGAATAGACGCCGCTCAGCTTCATTTTGCCGGTTTCATGCGCGGCGTCGATAAACTGGCGGGTAATCCAGTTGGTTCCCACGATGGCGAAACGAATCACGTGCTGCTCTCCTGCTAAAGTAAAACGGCAGAGTAACATGTTCATCTGAGCGCCAGGCAGGCGAAATTTGATCCTGAGATCCGCATTCCAATATGATGATGCCGCACAACTTTTTAACCGACTTAGCGGGGACGCGCGGGTGAGTGGAAGTAAACATGCTCTGAACTGGACCACATTACTGATCGCCATCCCCGTTGGATGTGTGGCCTCGCTAGTGACGCTGGCCTTTCGCGGCGTAATTGAATTGATCAATTATCTGCTGTTCAACAGTGACAGTGAAATCACCGTGGCGATGCATGTCTGGCCGTGGATCTTCTGGCCGCTGCTGGTGGGCGCGGGCGGCGTATTGGCCGGTTTTTTCCTGCGCTATGCGGTGGCGATTGAGAAACAGGAAACGGTGCAGACCGATTATCTGGAGGTGATCAACGCGCGGCTCGATGCGGTACCAACCAAAACCTCGCTGTTCCGTGCGCTGTCATCGATGGCTAGCATCGGCAGCGGCGCGTCGATTGGTAAAGAGGGGCCGATGGTGCAGCTATCGGCGCTAAGCGGCAGTTTAATCGGGCGCTGGCTGCCCAAATCGCTGAATCTGCGCAACAGCGATATCGTGGCGATGGCCGCTGCTGCCGGGCTTTCATCGGTGTATCACGCCCCTTTGGCGTCGGCGATATTTGTCGCGGAGATCGCTTTTGGCATCTCGGCGCTACAACGCTTGATTCCGCTAATTGTCTCGTCGGCGGTGGCGGTGATGACCATGTGGTCGCTGGGTTTTCGCAGCGCGCTATATCCGTTATCCGAAGCGCTATTTCAGATGGATATCAGCAGTTTGCTGATGACGTTGCTGATTGGTTTTGTCGCCGGTATCGCCGGCTGGCTGCTGATCAAACTGATTGCGCGTAGCAAGGCGCTGTTTGGCCGCGTGCGTTCGCTGCCGCTGCGGCTCGGCGCCGGTGGATTAGCGGTGGGCTTTCTGGCGTTGATCTCCACCGATATTCTCGGTAACGGTTACGAAGTGATCGTGAAAATCATTGATGGCCAATATCTACTGATGGGGTTACTGGGATTGCTGGTGCTTAAAACGCTGGCGACCACGCTGTCGGTGGGTTCCAACGCGGTGGGCGGGCTGTTTACCCCTTCCTTATTGATCGGCGCACTGCTCGGCGTGGCGCTGGCGCAGATGGGCGTGATGCTGCATTTACCGGTCGGCAATACCTTGCTGTATGCGGCGATCGGCATGGCGGCGGTGCTGGCGGCGGTCAGCCAGGCACCGTTAATGGCGATGCTGATGGTGCTAGAGATGACGCTGAATAGCAGCCTGCTGTTCCCGATTATGATCGCGTCAGTACTGGCCTCGATGGTGGTGTATCGCCTGCAATCGTCCAGCACTTATCCGGTGGTGAGCAGCCATTTCAGTCGTTCCGAAGCCAAGTATGATTTCGATAACATGCGTGTCGATCAGTTGATCATTCCCGGCGCGGCGTTGCAGCCAGAAGAGTCAGTAGGGCAGGCGCTGGCGGTGAGCTCGCTCAAGCGGGAACGTTATGTCTATGTGATTAATAGTGAAGGGCAATTTCTCGGCGTGGTGTCGATACACGATATCTCACGCAAGGTGTTGTCGCAGGAGATCACGCTGCATTCGCCAGTCAGTAGCGTGATGGACAATAACTTTCCCTGCATTTATCAGAATCAAAGCATGCGCGAAGGTTGGGAAGCCTTTGCCCGCGTCACGCTTGAACGCCTGCCGGTGCTAAATAATCCGCAGGAGCGCCGTTTTATGGGCGCACTGACCAAAACCAGCCTGATCCAAAAAGCGCAGGAGTTTCTTTAAGCTGCGTTGCCGCGCATCGCCTGATCGGTCATCCACAAGCGGGCGTCAAATTCGAGCTGGTGATAATCCGGTTCCATGTGGCAGCAGAGTTGGTAAAACGCTTTGTCGTGCTCTTTCTCTTTCAGGTGCGCAAGTTCGTGCACCACGATCATGCGCAAAAATGCTTCCGGTGCGAGGCGGAAGAAAGTGGAGATGCGAATCTCCGCTTTGGCTTTAAGATTGCCGCCTTGCACGCGCGAAATCGCCGTATGCAGCCCCAACGCGTGCTTCATCACCTTGATTTTATTGTCCCAAATCACTTTGCTCACCGGCGGTGCGCTGCGCATATAGCGGTTTTTCAGCGCCTGCGTGTAATCATAGAGCGCGCGGTCGCTGACGATATTGTGCGTATCGGGATAGCGTTGCTGGAGAAAGGCCCCTAAGCGCTCATGTTCGATCAGCGTCTGAACCTGCTCGAGGATGTTTTCAGGGTAGCCCTGCAGATAGATTAATGACATTGGGATTCCCGGCGAAAGACAGTATACTGCGCCCCCTTTTTAGGGCGAAAATCGCGCAAAGTGTACCACGCCGGAGATTCCATGAGCCAACTTGAACTGACCAATCGCACGCTGACGCTGCACCGCTTCCCGCCAATGCGTGAGGAAAGCCCGCTACAGGCGTGGGATTCCGCCGATGAATACCTGTTGCAGCAAGCGCTGCCTGAGGGACCGGTTTTGGTGTTCAACGACAGCTTTGGCGCGCTGACTTGCGGGTTGGGAGCACGTCCGGTGTGGCACGTCAGCGATTCGCTGCTGAGCGAACAGGCGGCAAAACAGAATCTGCGACTCAATGAGATGGATGAAGATCAGGTGCATTTTCTCGATAGCCTGGCGCCATTGCCGGCCGCACCGGCGGTGGTGATGATCAAAATCCCCAAAGCGCTGGCGCTGCTCGAGCATCAACTGCGTGCACTGCGCGAAGTGGTCACGCCGGACACGCTGATTCTGGCGGCGGCGAAGGCCAAAGATATTCACAACTCCACGCTGCAACTGTTCGAGCGCATCCTCGGCGAGAGCAAAACCTCGCTGGCGTGGAAAAAAGCGCGTCTGATTTACAGCCGCTTCACTGCGCCGCAATTAGCGGATCAGCCCGCCACCACCGTTTGGCCGCTGGATGATTCTGAGTACCAGATCCACAATCACGCCAACGTGTTTTCCCGCGCGTCGCTGGATCTGGGCGCACGCTTCTTTATGCAGCATCTGCCTTTTGACATTGAAGGTGAGATTCTCGACCTGGGTTGTGGCAACGGCGTGATTGGCTTGCTGGCACTGGAACAGAACCCAAACGCGGACGTGCTGTTTTATGATGAATCCTACATGGCGGTGGCATCAAGCAAACTGAACGTGGAAGTGAACCGTCCGCAGGATATGGCGCGCTGTCAGTTTCGCGTTAACAACGTGCTGAGTGGCTTCCCGTCCGATCGCCTGCACGCGGTGCTGTGCAATCCACCATTCCATCAGCAGCACGCGGTGACCGATCATCTGGCATGGCAAATGCTGCGTGATGCGAAACGCTGCCTGCAGTATGGCGGCGAGTTGCGCATCGTCGGCAACCGCCACCTCGGTTATCACGTCAAAATGAAAAAGCTGTTTGGCAACTGCGAGCTGGTGGCGTCCAACGCCAAGTTCGTGGTACTGCGTTCGGTCAAACTGCGCTAATTACACACTCAGCGCCAGTTCGGTCGCCTGAGCGATAGCGCGGCGAGCATCCAGCTCCTGCGCCACATCCGCACCCCCAATCACACGTACGGATTTGCCACGCGCGCTGAGCTGGTCCGCCAGCAGGCGCAGCGGTTCCTGCCCGGCACAAATCACCACGTTATCTATCGGCAGCGTCATCGCTTCGCCCTGATGGCGCAGATGTAATCCGGCGTCATCAATCTGCAAATATTCGACGTCGCCCCACATCTGCACGCCGTGCGCCTGCAAGCTGGCGCGGTGGATCCAGCCGGTGGTTTTCGCTAAGCCTGCGCCCGGCTTGCCGGATTTGCGCTGCAGCAGCCAGATTTGCCGATCGGCGGGCTGTGGCTGTGGCGCAATCAAACCGCCTCGCGCCTGCAGGCTGCGGTCGATGCCCCAGCTTTGGTAAAAATCGTCATGGCTGGTTTGATGCAGCAGAAACTCGGCGGTATCAAAACCAATGCCGCCCGCGCCGATAATCGCCACGCGTTTTCCCACCGGTTTTTTATCGCGTATCACATCAAGGTAGCTCAGCACGCTGGGATGATCGATGCCAGGAATCGTCAGCTGGCGCGGCAAGATACCGGTAGCGATGATTACTTCGTCAGCGGCTGCCAGTTCGTCAGCGCTGACGCGATGTTCCGTTTTAATCGTTACGCCTGCGGCAGCAAGTTGGTAACGGAAATAGCGCAGCGTTTCACTGAATTCAGCTTTGCCGGGAATCTGTCGGGCGATATTAAACTGCCCACCAATTTGCGCATCGGCCTCGTAAAGCGTGACCTGATGGCCGCGCTGCGCCGCCTGCAGCGCGAACGCCATACCCGCGGGTCCCGCACCCACCACCGCCAGCTGTTTCGGTTGCTTGGTGGCAATCACCGGCATCAGCGTTTCGTGGCAGGCGCGCGGATTCACCAGACAAGAGGTGATTTTGCCAACAAAGATTTGATCGAGGCAGGCCTGATTACAGGCAATGCAGGTGTTGATGGCATCGGGCTGGCCGGTTTCGGCTTTACGGACGAAAGCCGCATCGGCGAGGAAAGGGCGCGCCATCGAGACCATATCAGTGATGCCATCACGCAAAAGCTGTTCAGCGACATCGGGATGGTTGATGCGATTGGTGGCGATGACCGGCACCGATACGCGCTCGCGCAGGTGCTGCGTGACCCAGGCAAAACCAGCACGCGGCACGCAGGTGGCGATGGTGGGAATGCGCGCTTCATGCCAGCCAATGCCGCTGTTAAACAGCGTAACGCCGCACTGCTCCAACGCTTGCGCCAGTGAAAGCGTCTCTTCCAGCGAGCTGCCGTTATTGACCAAATCGAGCATCGACAGGCGGAAGATAATGATGAAGTCGCTGCCGACGGCATCACGCACCGCTTGCGTCACCGCTAACGCGAAGCGCTGGCGTCGCGTCACATCGCCGCCCCAGTCATCCTCACGCTGATTGGTGTGCGCCACCAGAAACTGGTTAATCAGATAACCTTCCGAGCCCATGATCTCCACGCCGTCATAGCCGGCCTGTTGCGCCAGTTTGGCGCAGTGCGCGAAGTCCTGAATGGTTTGCTGAATATCCGCATCGCTGAGCGCTTGTGGCGTAAAAGGATTGATCGGCGCCTGTAATGCCGATGGGGCAACCAGGTCACGCTGATAGCTGTAGCGCCCGGCATGCAGAATTTGCAGCGCGATTTTCCCGCCTTCTGCATGCACCGCATCGGTGATGATACGGTGCCAGTTGCACTGACTTTCCTGGTTGAGGATCGCTCCGCCTTGTGCCACCACGCCTTGCGGATTGGGCGCGATACCGCCAGTGACAATCAGCGCCACGCCTTCACGCGCTCGCTCAGCGTAAAAAGCGGCCAGACGCTCTGCGCCCTCAGCGTGTTCTTCCAGTCCGGTATGCATCGAACCCATCAGGAAACGATTTTTAAGCTGGGTGAAACCCAAATCCAGCGGGGCGAACAGGTGGGCATAATGCTCAGACATAATCACATACTCAGAGAGTGGTCGGATGAGTGAACTCTAGCGGGATTTTGCAGGGAAGGAAGTGTGTGGCGTTCAGCCTGTGAGAAGTATCAAAAAAAAGCAGGGCGGTAAGTCGCAGACGAAAGTATCGGACTTCTTTCGGCAGGCACGGGAAGAAACCTACTCGCCCTGTAATAGCATGAAGAAGGGGCTAATAAATTAGCTCTGTGGTTATTAATTCCTTTATAACTCAATCTTTTTAAAAACTGTCCGGGGTTAGGACAAGGCATATCATGCCACGCCATAACGTTATTAATCAGCAAGACTAGTCTTGATTTTTCTTTCAACAAGCCCCATTGCGACGTGCAAGTTCGATGATATCAACCAGGTTTTTTGACTCGAGTTTTTGGAATATCTTTGTTTTATAAGTGCTGATTGTTTTATTATTTAATCCCAATTCGCAAGCGATGGTTTTATTGGACTTCCCCTGTGCGAGCTGTCGCAAAATTAAATTTTCACGGTCAGTCAGGCGAGAAAGCATATCTTGCTCATTCGCATAACGCTGACGTTTATCCAGAATGTCGCCCGGTAGATAATTCACATTATTAGAAACGCAGCCAATGGCGGCGATCAGTGTTTGAATGGGATCGTAAGTTGACACGAACCCATTCGCACCCTGGCTAAGTGACTGTATAGAAAGGTGGTTATTGCCATCCTGACTAATCAGTATGACTTTCATCCACGTCTTTGATTTGACGATATCGCGTAAAAATGCGATGCCATTTTTTTCTTTAAAGTCAGGATCTAATATTAGTATGTCGATGTGGTGATGAATGATATCATCAATACCATCGTTAATTGTGTGCGCAGTAGTGACACAATTAAAGCCATTCATTAATAATAAAGCCTGCACGCCGGCGGCAACCAAACGATGCTCATCAACGATGAGGATTTTTGCATTAAACATATCTCTCCCTTTAACGGCACCGTAATGATGACGTTGACGGCCATTATGTCCGGCAGATTAATAGGGCGAACCGAGAAATGTCTCGATAAGATTATGATTCTATAAATCTTGATGATTTTTCAGGCGATGTTTCTCAAATTCTTGCAAGGATTCATTAACACGTTTCATTTCCTCGACAATCTGCTGAATTAACGCTTGCGGATCGAGGGCTTCTTCGCGGTGTTTCTCCAACTTGCGGCCCAGTTCAGTCAACGTTGGAGCATTTAGCATTGCTGCTCCTCCTTTTAATTTGTGACCCAGCTTTGACAGGGCGCTGGCATCATCGGTTTGCTGAAGTGATACCAACAACTCATCGTGGCTGGTTCGTATGCTGTTGAGTAACACCAGACAACCTTCACTATCCTGTTCGGCCAGTTGTGTTAACAGCTGTGGGAAGGAGGAGATACTCGCTGCCGGCGGGGCCTGGATTTCGGGTTTTATGGCGCTACGCCGGGTACAACGTGCAACCTGAGCAAGTAAGCTCTCTAAATCCAGCGGCTTGAAAAGACAATCGTTCATTCCCGCCTGAAGGCAGCGTTGCATAATATGCTGCTCAGCCGATGCAGTCAGGCCGAATAGCATGATCGGTGTTAACTGATGCTCATGCTCGTATAGACGCAGCGCTTCAGCGAACTGAAAGCCGTTCATGCCCGGCATATTACAGTCTGTGATGATGAGGTCGAAACGTAATGGATCCTGCTGCCATAATGTCAGTGCTTCTGCCGCACTTTCACTCACCATGACTTGATGGCCAGCCAGTTCAAGCTGTTTCCCAAGCAGTAATCGGTTGGGTGCGTGATCGTCGATGATCATCACGGAGAGCTTGTCGGAGATCAGCGGCTGCGACAAATGAGGCTGTGTTTGATCCTGCGGTTCCCCGGGCAAGGCACGGAAATAAAAAGAGAACACCGCGCCTTCCCCTGGCGCACTTTCCACAATCAGCTCACCATCCAGTAAATGCGCCAGATTACGACAAATGCTTAATCCTAATCCGGTGCCAATTTGCTGCTGCTGACGATCGCCCACCTGCACAAAAGGTTCGAAGATGGCGTGCTGTTGGTCTTCCGTCATGCCACAACCTTGATCGCTAACTTCGATCACGAATTCACAACCGTCCTCCTCCTGCGCAATGCCCTGCATGAGCACAACAGTGACAGTGCCGTAATCGGAAAACTTAATGGCGTTGCTCAATAGATTGGAGAGAATTTGATTCAGCATCAATGGGTCTGTTTTCACCCAGTAAGCAGCAATATCCATCTCTACCCGCAGTTCAAGTCCCTTAATCTCTGCTTTATTACGGAATAGCGTAACCGCTTGATCGAGAACATCAGGAAGGTAGACCGTTTCTAACGTTGGTTGATAAAGGCCGGACTCGATTTTCGACAAATCGAGAATATCGCCAATCAATGACAGCAACGCGCGTGCCGAATGGTACGCAACACGGATGTTCTCTGAGAGTGAATCAGCCGGTTGCAAGCGAGTTTCGAGCTCCAGTAAGCCAATCATGGCATGCAGTGGCGTGCGGATTTCATGGCTCATGCTGGCAAGAAATTCACTTTTGGAGCGGTTGGCTTTATCAGCCACATCTTTGGCGAGTTGTAACTCCTGCAGCAGCGCATTGCGTTCAGTGACATCCAGCCAGCCCCCAATAACACCTGCGACATCACCGTGCCGATCGCGAAACGGCAGTATCCAGTGATAAAGCTGGAATGTTCGCTGTTCAAAATCCATATGTATGTCGCGCATGACGGCTTCGCCATCCACTAAGGTTTTTTGATAGCCATCTTCAATACTGTGAATACTGGCGTTATTGCCAGTGAGAACGTCCGACAGTCGTTTACCGATGACATCTTCTCGCTGGAAATCCATAAAACGTAGGTAGGCATTGTTGCAATCCACTAATCGGGTTTGTTTGTCGCGGATATACATGGCAACGGGCGAGTCATTGAAGAGTGTATGGGTGAAATTGAGCTGATTTTTCAATGCATTTTCAGCCTGAATACGCTGCTGAATAACCTTCCGCAGATGACGGTTCCACAGCAAAATAAGGGCTATTAATCCGGTCGAGACCGACACAATCAGCAAGATAACTTGTTTGTAACTCTGCCATGAAGCACTGAGGAACGGCATCTCTGACTGACGCCAATGTGCCAGCAACTTGAACATGGTTTCGGGAGGAATCGCGATCAAGGCTTTATTGAGAATGCTAATCAGCGTTTCATTACCGGGTTCAACACGCATGACAAAACGTGCCGGGTCTGCACCCAACGTGGTTTCAATAATCAGGTCATCTGCGTAATGGTTGTGGAGCAGATAATCCACAAAAATCTTTGGCATCACTACCGCATCAATTTCATGCGCCTGCAATTCACGCAAGGCCTGCAAAGGATCATTGATATAGGCGAGGTTCAGATGGGGATAATGCAGAAGCATCCAATCCTTCATCTGCCGATTGTTCAGCATGAGAGCCGAGCCAAAGGGAAAAGGATCCCGAGCCATAATATTCCGAGGGCGTTTATGGCGAATAATGACCCAGTGTGAAACCAGCCATGGGCGGGTTATTAACTGAGGGGGCATATCCGGGGTAAGCATCTCAAGCGCATACAGATGTGGAAAATGCTTATCGGTTTGGTTACGTCCACTTTCTTCCTGAACTTCTGAATTAAATGTAATGCCACTTTGGTTGGCTATCAGATCTAAAACATCAATGATCATGCCGCGAAACGGCATGCTTCCGTTGCGACTGCTGAGTGGAGCGAGGGTTTGCGGTAGTGCGGTGTTAATACGCGGGTGTGCCTGTAGCCATTTCTCCTCTTCATGCTTGAGTGCAAGCGGATTACGCTGCAGCACATGGTACGTATCCAGTTGCCAGCGCTTCGCTATCTGCATGCGAATAGAGAGAGGAATTTGTGTTAAGGCAAAATTAATCGCTTCGGCAAGTTGTGGATAACGCGGGCTAATGCCAAAGCTGAAATTCATCGGAATAGCGTGGTTATCTTTGGTTATTTCCAGCCCATTTGCGAACATGAAGCGATTAAGGTGTGTAAGTGTGGCGGCATTGCCCCATACACGCTCTGTTTGGCCAAATGCTGTTGCTGCGACAGCATCGTAGTAACCAGGAAAGCGAACTAAAAGGTCGCTCTTAAAAGTCTCTTCTAAATGTGCACGCATCAACGCTGAACCAGACCAGGCCATGCGATTGGGTTCATCAATTTTTAATGGAGCGTTCTGCCCAGACTTAAAACCGATCGCTGCATAATCCAGCATCCAGGGGTCGCTGGCGATCAAGGTTTGCGGCTCTGATACTGAGGGGGGTTCTACATAGATCGCTAATAGTTGCATTTCTCCGCTGGTTACGGCTTCCTGGGCCGCGCTATGGCTGGCGTAATAATGGATTTCTATTGTGGTATCCAGCATATTCTGAATCAGAGAGAGATAATCCGCACTCACGCCTTCGAATCGTCGCGTATCTATATCCATAAAAAGGGGCGGTTGTGGTTGCCCAGCGACAGCAACTTTGAGAACGTGATGACGAAACTCCGAAGAGATTGGTTCAGCCAGTTGTAAAGCAGGTTGAGCTACATCATATCGCGCCAGTAATTGCAGTTTTTTCTCTGATGCTATTAATGAACATGAAACTAAAGCCAGAAAAAATAAGGCCAACAAGCGAAAAGTAGTAAGATTAATTAGCACGCTGCCTTCTTAAGGTATCCATTAATATCTATTGGGACCAGGGATTATAAAGATATTATTATCTTTCGCTCGTTCTATTCTTTTACTGTTGAAATTTTGCGACCATTCTCAAATATTTGATTTTTAGCGAAAGAGAGAGGGTGATGACGATGTAACTATATGATGTTCATTTCTTAGCTTATTCAGTTAGTTAGATTGCTCCTTTTCTTTCAAGACAATTCTTATGTGGTCTTGTTAAGGAGTTAAGTCAGACTTTTCCCACTTTTACGTGAGCAGGCAAGTAAGAATCTATCACGGAAAAATATAAACCTAAAAGGGGTATATGAAAATGACCGCTATTAGGGTGACGCTATCGATTTAGAATTCTGATGTTGTGAAGGCTATTTTTCACAGCTGTTGTAATCGACACCATTTATTTATTGAAGCGGGTGTGATAGTCAGAATTGGACAAAGTTAATGCTGTAATAAAGGAATAAATAAATGGTATATGCACATAATAAACAAGTGCGTGTGGCTGTCCTTGATGATCACCCCATGGTTCGTACCGTTTTCGAGTTGTGTTTAAAACATGAGCCCGATATTCATTTGGTGGGAACCTGGGCTTCAAGTAATGAATTATTTAATCAGCTAAGAAGTACCGTAGTTGATGTGCTGGTACTGGATTTCCTGCTGGGTGAACGTGAACTGGATGGTTTGGCGCTGGTGAAGCAACTGCGTAATCATTATCCCCAGCAAAAAATTCTGATCTCTTCTTCAATGGAGAGTCCGGCCATCGTCAAAATGGTGTTAAGCGCAGGCGTGAAGGGCTTTATTGGTAAAAGCCACAATATGCAGGAAATTACCCATGCGATTCGTCAGGTGGCGCAGGGCCGTTTGTTCTTGTCTAAAGAAGTCGCTTACGAGGTTGAAAATCTCTATGTCATGAGCGAAGAGTCGCTGGATGACAGCCTCGATTTCAGCAGCAAAGGCAATATGTATGAGAAGGTGAAAACCCTCAGCCCGCGTGAAGTTGAAGTGGTGCGCTGTTTTCTCGATGGTTTGAGCGTGTCGCAAATTGCCGTGAAGTTTAAACGCAGTCGTAAAACCGTGAGCGGGCAGAAACAATCGGCGCTGAAAAAGCTCGGTTTACGTTCGGATTCTGAGCTGTTCAAATACAGCCATGACCTGATGTCAGGCTATTAATTCTCTTCACAGGCGGCCACTTACGGCCGCCTGTTTCCTCTTCGGCATCGCAGACTTCACGTTCCAGGTAACAGCTTTCCGTAACATGTCTTTAGGTGATGTTCATCACAGTTTTAAGCCGCATAACCCGGTCTGATGGCCCCCATTGCTACAGCACTTATGGGGACGTTATGAATATCGAAACGCAATCCGGCGTGATCACTGGAAAAAAACAAGTCAGCGTTGCGCAGCAGCAGGTGAAATGGGACGGCAAAGGTACGCTGGTGCGTATCACGCGTGGCGGCATTTGTGGATCCGATCTGCATTACTATCAGGAAGGCAAGGTCGGCAGTTTCGAGATCAAAATGCCGATGATCCTGGGCCACGAAGTGATTGGTTATGTGGTGGAGAGCGACAATCCAGCTCTTAAACCCCAACAAAAAGTCGCGGTAAATCCCTCTAAGCCTTGTGGCGCGTGCAAATATTGCCAGCGCGATCAGGAAAACCAGTGCACCACCATGCGCTTCTTCGGCAGCGCCATGTATGTGCCGCACGTTGATGGCGGTTTTACCCAATACAAAGTGGTGGATAGCGCGCAATGCGTGCCGTTCCCGCAGGATGCTGATGAAACGGTCATGGTGTTCGCTGAGCCGCTGGCGGTGTGTATTCACGCCACGCAGCAGGCAGGTGATCTTAACGGCAAGCACGTGTTTATCTCAGGCGTGGGTCCGATTGGCTGCCTGATTGCGGCGGCGGCCAAAGCGCGCGGCGCGGCCTCCATTTTGTGCAGCGATATCAGCGAACGTTCACTGGAGATGGCGCTGCAGATGGGCGCAAGTGAGGTGATTCATGCCGCCGACGGCGATTTCGCGCCCTATCTTGCCGACAAAGGCTATTTCGATGTGGCGTTTGAAGCCTCCGGCCATCCTTCTTCGCTGCAGCGCTGCCTTGATGTGGTATGCGCCAAAGGCACGCTGGTGCAGGTTGGCATGGGCGGCACCATTCCCAATTTCCCGATCATGGCGCTGATTGCCAAAGAGATTAATCTGGTCGGTTCCTTCCGCTTCACTCATGAATTCAACACCGCCGTCGAATGGCTGGCCACCGGCGTGGTAAACCCGTTGCCGCTGTTCAGCGGTGAGTATGCCTTGCAGGATATCGATGCCGCGCTGCAGTTTGCCGGCGATAAAACCCGTGCCGCTAAAGTCCAGTTAACCTTTTAAGGAGCAGTGATGAGCCAGTTATTTTCCCTCAAAGGCAAGCGTGTGCTGCTGACCGGTTCGGCGCGCGGCATTGGATATCTGCTGGCGCGCGGCCTGGCGGAAGCCGGTGCTGACGTGATCGTCAACGCCACCACGCACGAAGGCGCAGAGAAGGGCGCGGCGCAGCTGCGTGAGTTGGGCTTACGCGCGCACGCCAAAGCGTTTGATGTCACGCAATCGGCGCAGGTAAAACAGGCGGTAGATGAGATCGAAGCGGAGTGGGGCGCGATTGATGTGCTGGTGAATAATGCTGGCATCCAGCGTCGTCGGCCGTTCCTTGAATTCCCGGAGCAGGACTGGAATGACGTCATCGCGGTCAACCAGACCGCCGTATTCCTGGTTTCGCAAACCGTGGCGAAAAAAATGGTCGAGCGTCAGCAGGGTAAAATCATCAATATCGGTTCGATGCAGAGCGAATTAGGGCGCGACACCATCACGCCTTACGCGGCCTCCAAAGGCGCGGTGACTATGCTGACGCGCGGCATGTGCGTGGAGTTGGCGCGTCACAATATTCAGGTGAACGCCATTGCGCCGGGCTATTTCGTCACGGAGATGACTCAGGCGCTGGCTGACGATCCTGCCTTTACCGGCTGGCTAACCAAGCGCACGCCAGCCGCTCGCTGGGGCAAACCGGAAGAGCTGATTGGCGCGGCAGTGTTCCTTGCTTCCAGTGCATCGAACTTCGTTAACGGGCATCTGCTGTTCGTTGACGGTGGCATGCGCGTCGCCGTGTGATGACCGGGCGCGGCTGGCATTATCATCGGCCCGCGCCTAAACCTTAATCACCCCTCTGTATTCCTAAGGATAATAAAAATGCCAATAACCATCATTGTGCTGGGTGTGATACTGCTGCTGGTGTTGATGATTGTATTTAAGGTCAATGGCTTCATTGCTTTGGTATTTGTCTCGGCGGTGGTCGGTATTGCCGAAGGCATGACGCCACTGAATGTAATGGCCTCGATCCAGAAAGGTATCGGCTCGACGCTGGGCGGATTAGCCATGATCCTCGGCTTCGGCGCCATGCTCGGGCGGCTGGTTTCCGATACCGGTGCCGCACAACGCGTGGCTACCACGCTGATCGCCGCTTTTGGTAAAGAGCGGCTGCAATGGGCGCTGGTGGTGACCGGACTGATCGTCGGCCTGGCGATGTTCTATGAAGTTGGCTTCGTACTGTTGCTGCCGCTGGTGTTCACTATTGTGGCGGCTGCCGGTTTGCCGCTGCTGTACGTCGGCGTGCCGATGGTCGCCGCGCTCTCGGTCACTCACTGCTTCCTGCCGCCGCATCCTGGCCCAACGGCGATTGCCACTATCTTTGGCGCCAATCTCGGTACCACGTTGCTCTACGGCATGATCATCACCATTCCAACGGTGATTATTGCCGGACCGGTTTTCTCGAAGTTCCTTAAAAGCTTTGAGAAGTCACCGCCGGAAGGGCTCTACAACCCAAAAATCTTCACGGAAGAGGAGATGCCAGGCTTCGGCATCAGTATTTTTGCCGCAGTGATTCCGGTGGTGCTGATGGCGATTGCCGCCGTCTTCGAGTTGACCACGCCGAAAGAGAACGCGCTGCGTCAGTTCTTCGAATTCATCGGTAATCCGGCAGTGGCGCTGTTTATCGCGGTGGTGATAGCGGTACTGACGTTGGGGCTGCGCAATGGCCGTAAGATGGAAGAAGTGATGGATATGTGCGGCGAATCGATTGCCGCCATCGCCATGATCATCTTTATCATCGCGGGCGGCGGTGCATTTAAACAGGTGCTGGTGGACAGCGGCGTGGGTAACTACATTGCCGATATGATGAAGGGATCGTCACTGTCACCGCTGCTGATGTGCTGGACGGTTGCGGCAATGCTGCGCGTGGCGCTGGGTTCAGCCACGGTGGCGGCGATCACCACCGCCGGTATTGTGACGCCAATTATCGCGGCCACGCATGCCGATCCGGCCTTGATGGTACTGGCGGTGGGTTCCGGCAGCGTGATCGCTTCACACGTGAACGATCCCGGCTTCTGGCTATTTAAGGGCTACTTCAACCTGAGCGTGGTGGAAACCCTGAAAACCTGGACGGTGATGGAAACGTTAATCTCGATTCTCGGTTTAGCCGGCGTGTTGGCGCTCAATGCCATAATTCACTGATCGATAAAGCTTCACAAGGACGTGAAGCTCTTAACCGCGCGTGCGGATCCACGAGAAACGTGACTGATAGCCGCTGTCAAAATGGGTGTTGTAGCGATAGCTGGAACCCGATTCCGCCATGCAGTAGGTACAGACGTTTAGCACTTCAATATGTTCCGCCACCACTCCCCGCTGTAACAACAAGCCTCGCGCCAGGTTAGGCAGATCAAACCAGATTCCATCCTGCTGGGCCTGCGGCTGCGGACGGATCGCTTGTGCGTTGTGCGGCTGCTGGGTGGAATAGGGTAACGGCGGAAGATCGTGACGATCCTGCATCTGTGTCACCAGATCGTTACCCAGTTCATAGCAGCACGGCCCGATCGCTGGACCGATTACCACACGCAGCGTTTCACGGCTGGCGCCGCGCTCTAGCAGACGATCAATCGCGTTGTTCAATACGCCACCGAGCGTGCCTTTTAATCCGGCGTGCACCGCCGCAACCTGCTGTTGTTGCGGGTCGGCAAATAACACCGGCAGACAATCGGCGGTATACACCGCGACCGGCAGATGATCTTCGCCAATCAAGCCATCCGATTCGCAACGCTTAGGCGGGATGTTTTGGCTTGCCAGCAACACATTGGCGCTGTGACGCTGTTGACCATAAGCCGCCTCTGCCGGAACGGGCTGGCCAGCCGGCTGAAAGGCGTATTCCAGCCAGGAAAAGTCATCCAATAGTCTTGATCGTGGACCGCTGTGGGGGTGCTGTACCATAAGTGTCTCCTCTCACCAAACCGCTGCTTTCTGCTGCCCACAGCTTACGTTAACTGCTACATTTTTAAAGCTTTACAAAAACTGACCCTAATCACTTAAGGATGAAATGATGAAGAAAACCACCTTGCTGGCGGCATCCGGCTTAATGGCGCTGGCATTAACCGGTTGTGCGCAGCCTTCTAAACAGCAGGCTCAGCAGCAGCTCGGCCAGCAATCGGTACTGGCAGTGAACTGGTTCCAGCAATCTGGCGAATATCAGGCATTAAGCTGGCAGGCGTTTAACAGCGCGCGCATGGCCTTCGATCAGGCGCCATCGCTGGCGGGTAAACCGAAAGCGGTTATCGTCGATTTAGATGAAACGATGATTGATAACAGCGCCTACAGCGCGTGGCAGGCGAAAAACGGCCAGCCCTTCTCGGGTAAAACCTGGTCAGCGTGGACGCAGGCGCGTCAGGCAACGGCCGTTCCGGGCGCAGTGGAGTTTGCCAACTACGTCAACAGCCACGGCGGCACTATGTTCTATATCTCCAACCGCGACCAAAAAGATTTTGCCGCAACGGTGGAGAACCTGAATAAGCTGGGCTTCAGCGGCGTGAGCGAGAAAACGGTACGCTTGAGCACCGGCAATTCTAATAAGCAAGAGCGCTTCGACGCGGTGAAGAATGCCGGTTACAACGTGGTGCTGTATGTGGGCGACAACCTGAATGACTTTGGCGGTTCAACCTGGCATCAGGGAAATGCGCAGCGTCAGCAGTTCGTTAGCCTTAATCATCAGCGTTTTGGCACCCAATTTATCGTGTTACCGAACCCGCTGTATGGCGACTGGGAAAGTGGCATGGCGGAAAACTACAACAAACTCACGCCTGAGCAGCAACTGCAGGTGCGTGAAGCGCGTATGAAAGCGTGGAACGGTAAATAATTCGTCAGGTAAAATAGCGTCTGCTTAGGCAGGCGCATTCATGTCCTTTTCAGGTCCATCAATATTTACATAACTCCGTAACTATTATTCCCCTCACTGTTTTCCTGATCTCTTACTAAATTCATGGCAACTGAATAGCGAAATATCTCGTCTTATTTGCTGAATGGCAGTGAATCGCACTAATCATAAATTTTTTAAAAAAAAATTAGGAATTCTCCCAGCTCATAAGGATTAAATTATAGCGTCGCTAAAATGGCATATAATTTTTGCGTGTATTGTTTTGTAATTGCACCGAAAATATCACATTTAAAATCGCTCTTATTTAATTGTTAATGATGCTTTTTATCGTTCCTTCTCATCATTCCGCTCCTTGCATAAACTTACCTGATTCATACGTTTATTGAAGTTTTGTTTACAAAAAAATTCGTTTTGTCGACGCCAGAAATATTCATGATGCAAGGTAATGCTTAAGCGTCTATAAACTATTTTTGTGAGGAAGTTCTGCTTTCATCCTCAATGGTTCTCCATAGCCGCGTTTGATGACGTCGCTATCTGCCTGAAAGCGATCTTTTTAAATGTTGAGAGAAGATTATTGTGATGACCCTGAAACCCTTATTAGTGATAAATCGTACTCTGGCTTTGCGGCGCCGCGCGCGGTTAATTCAGCCATCTGCAGAGGAATCAACGCCATGAATTTAAGCACCGCTTCGTCAGGATATTCCGGCTGGTTTGGTGGTGTTTCTGGTCGCGCTGCCGCTGTGTCTTGGTATCGCGCAGGCGAGTGGATTGCCGCCCTTTGCGGGTCTGCTCACCGGCGTGATTGGTGGGTTGCTGGTGACTGCGCTGAGCCCCTCGCGTTTTGCGGTTAGTGGTCCGGCGGCGGGATTGGTAACGATTGTGGTCGCGTCGATCGCCACGCTAGGCAGCTTTTCCGCCTTTCTCACCGCGCTGATTCTGGCGGGTGTGTTGCAGTGCCTGTTTGGCTTACTGCGTGCAGGACGTTTTATCGCCTTAGTGCCGAGCAGCGTGATTAAAGGCATGCTGGCGGCGATTGGTATTTTGCTGATTATGCAGCAAATTCCGGTAGCATTCGGCGCGGCGGGCGATGTTGAGCTGTTGTCGCTGGTAAAAGGGGAATTTCATTTTTCCAGCAGCGCGATGCTGGTTGCTGGCGTGGGATTGGCTATTTTATGGCTGTGGACCACGCCGCTGATCAAGTCAGTTAAAGTGCTGAGCTGGATGCCCGGTCCGCTGGTAGCGGTGCTGGTAGGCTGTGCGGCGACGGTGTTTGGGGATCGCCTGTTTCCAGCGTTAGCTGATGGCTTGCCGCGTATCGCGCTGCCCGCGTTCGACAGCATGTCGGCGCTGGTGGCTGAACTGGAAACGCCAGACTGGCAAGCGTGGCAGAATCCTGCAGTGTGGATGGTGGCGATCACGCTGGCGCTGGTCGCGAGCCTTGAAACGCTGCTCAGCCAGGAAGCGCTGAAGAAACTGCGTCCGCAACATCCTGCACCTTCACCCAACAAAGAGATGTTTGCGCAGGGCATTGGTAATCTGACCGCCGGTTTCCTTGGCGCGATGCCGATTACTGCAGTGATTGTGCGCAGTTCGGTGAACGTCAGCGTTGGCGCGCAAACCAAACTGTCGATTCTGATTCATGGTGTGCTGCTGTTAATCTGCGGCCTGTGGTTCAGTAATCTGCTTAACGCGATTCCCCTTGCCAGCCTTGCGGCGGTGCTGCTTTATACCGGCTATAAGCTGGCCACGCCGCGCCTGTTCATTGAGCAGATGCGCATGGGACCGCAGCAATATGTGCCATTCCTTGCCACCATCGGCGGCATTATTGTGTTTGGCATGCTGGCCGGCATCGGAATTGGCATCGCTACGCAAATCCTCTACAGCATCTATAAAAGCCATCGCAACGCCTTGCAGCTCACGCGACATGACGATCACTACGTTTTACGCCTGCAGCAAAATCTGACCTTTATGCACAATCCAAAGCTGCAGGGATTGCTGGCAGAGATCCCGGAAAACAGCGTGGTGATTGCTGAGCACGGCAATGCCCAATATATGGATCCCGACGTTAAAGCGGTGCTAAAAGACTTTGGTGAAAACGCACGTAAACGTGGCATTCGTCTGAGTCAATGGCCTGTTGCGGTGAAATAGCCATAAGTCAGTGCTGGAACAACCGTTTTTAAAACTAAAAATCGGATATCTCGGATAGCCGATTTTTTTATTTACAGGGCATAATTGCCACAAGTTTTATCCTTTGTCTCTGGCGTTTCCACAATGCCATTAGGCGCAACGCTGCTTGTTATGGCAGGTGAGCGCCGCCCAGCCGCAGAGTAGGATGACGAACACTTGCTTAATTACCGAATCATCGCACGGGTATTTCCGGTTTAATGCTTGCTGATGCTTAGGGTTGATGCAGGCACTTTCCAGGTTACAGGGTTCAGACGTATGCGCGTTATGCTGTTTGAAGAGAATAATTTTAAAAAGAATGCCCTCACGCTGTTCTTCATTACGCTGTTTTTCTGCTTTATCGGCAGCCATTTACGCATCCCTGAAGAGTTCTCACTATTCTGGCCGGTGAATGCGCTGGTGGCGGGATTAATAGTGAGGAATCCGTTTTTGCACACTACCTCCAGCTATCTGGTGTGCTTCAGTGCGATGATTTTTAACGACACGGTATTTTCCGGCTGGGCGCTGCCAGCGTTTACCGTCAATTTTGCCAACATTCTGTTTATCCTCGTCGCGGTCAGCATGCTGATCAAACATCTGCAACGTCCTTCCGCCCACAGCCAGGTGTTCAATGCCATGCGCATTTTTCCCGCCTGTTTTCTTGGCGCGGCGGCTTGTGCAACCTGGGGCGCGTGGGCACAGGATATTGATTTCAATGCGCGCTTTATTGTGGCGTGGAGCGACTGGTTCAGCGAACAGTTCTCTACTTCGCTGATGCTGCTGCCGGTGATGCTGGCGCGCCCGCTGCGTACGGTTTCACCGCACACCTTGCTGCATCCCGGCAAACTACTGCCGCTGGCGGCGGTCATCCTGTCGCTGATCGTTGGGGCATTGATTGGCGGGGCCGGCAGCCTGACATTCCCGGTTCCGGCGCTGATCTGGTGCGCCATCGTGTTGCCGATTCCATTGACCAGCTTAGTGATCCTGATAACCGGTATCACGGAGATTGTGCTGGTGTCGCATGGTGTGATGAACATCCAGGGTGACGATGCACTGCTACCGATTAGCCATCTCACCTCGGCACGGCTTGGCGTCGCCACCGTTGCGCTCAGCCCGCTGCTGGTGGCGGTGAGCATGGATGCGATCCGCCAGTTAAATCATCGCCTTGCACTTCGCGCTAATTTTGATTTTCTCACCCAGTTGCTGTCCCGTTCCGGTCTGTATGAAAGCTTAAGAAATGAACCTTTCTCGCTACAACGGGAAGCTGGCGTTATTATGCTTGATGTCGACTATTTCAAAGCCATTAACGACAATTTTGGCCACGATGCCGGTGATTGCGTGCTGGAAGAGATTGCGCGGCGCATTCAGCGCGTGGTTGGCAATCGTGGCATGGTGTGTCGCTTTGGTGGCGAAGAGTTTGTGATGGTGATGTTCGATTGTAACCATAGCCAGCTTTACCAACTCGCCGAAACGGTACGTCAGGCGATGGTCAAAGAGAAGTTCTGGATTCAGGGCAACACGGTGACGGTAACTGCCAGTTTAGGTCTGGCGCGCGGCAGTGCGCAGAACGAACGTGAATGGCCAAGCGTGATCAATCGCTTAGTGTCAGCGGCGGATAAGAATCTTTATCTTTCCAAACGCAATGGCCGTAATCAAACCTCACCGGCGATGGAGCCGCGCAGCATGATGAATGACGTGGCCTGAGCCACGTCATGGCGATTCAAACGCTACTTTTCAGTTGGCTGGTTTGCTGGTGACGCTGCTGAGCCAGCTCAATCAGACGGGAAATCAGATCGCTGTAGCTCAAACCTGCTGCCTGCCATAACTTCGGATACATGCTGATATTGGTAAAACCTGGCAAGGTATTCACTTCATTGACAATGATCTCGCCGCTTTCCGTCAGGAACACGTCAACACGCGCCATGCCAAAACACTCCAGCGCCTGAAACGCAGTAATTGCCACCTGACGAATTGCCTCGCTGGCTTCATCGCTGATTGCCGCTGGCACCACCACTTGCGCACCGCTTTCGCTGATGTATTTGGTGTCGTATGAGTAGAAGGCATCATGCACCACCACTTCGCCGCACGGGCTGGCTTCTGGCGTATCGTTGCCCAGCACGGCACATTCAATCTCGCGCCCCTTAATCCCTTGCTCGATCAAGACTTTGCGATCAAACGTAAAGGCGAGATCCAGCGCGGCATCGAACGCTTCAGGGCTGTCGACTTTGCTCACGCCAACGGACGATCCCTGGTTAGCCGGTTTGATAAACAGCGGCAGGCCAAAGCGTGCAATCACGGCCTCAGCATCAATGTTCGCGCGCTGTGCCTGCGCCACGCTCAGCCAGGGTGCAACGTTCAGTCCGGCATCACGCAGCAGCCGCTTGGTAAAATCTTTGTCCATGCTGACGGCAGACCCGAGCACGTCAGAGCCGACAAACGGCAGATTCGCCATACGCAATAAGCCCTGTAGCGAGCCATCTTCACCCAGCGTGCCGTGCACGATGGGGAAAATGACATCCAGCTGTGACAAAGGCTGCGCTTGCTGACGGGTAATCAGCTGGTGGGAAGAACTGCCCGGAACCAGCGCGACATTTTCACCTGAACGATTAAGCGCAATCAGCTTCGGGTTCTCTGCGTTGAGCAAGTATCCCGAAGCATCATTGAGATGCCATTCACCCTGTTTATCGATTCCCAGCAACACCACCTCGTACTTGCTCTTATCGATGGCTTCGAGGATGTTTTTGGCTGATTGTAATGACACCTCATGCTCGGCCGATTTGCCGCCAAACACGATCCCTACGCGCTGTTTTACCATTGCTATTTGTCCGATTACGATAAAGCGAGCCAGTAAGATAACACGCCCAGGACGAGCATCAACAGCCTTGCATTTTTCTGCGCCAGGCAGTGCAAAAAGCCCGCCTCCGTGCCTGCAATCACGAGTTTAAACAATTATTCCTAACCGTTTGAGACAAGTCTTGGACTGCTCAAAACCTGCCTTCTGTCAGAATTTTCCCAATTCAAACAGGTGCAACGGTGGGCAATGTGCTCACCGTTTTTTTGTCAGGTTTACAGGAGTCGGGAAATGGTCGACCAGAAGCAGGATGCTGTGGAGCAGGATGCGCGTTCTGTTGCTCGTATTGAAACCACGGTAGATGACACGCTGTTAAAAAGCGTGGCTTGGATCTGCAAACACTATAAACGCGAGAAAAGTGAAGAAGCGCTGGTGGCAGGTTTGCCAAAAGCGACATTGCTCTCACCATCACAGGCCATGACAGCGCTCGAAAACGCCGGCATTACCGGCGGCATGGTTGAGCGTCGTCTGCAGGATCTGCCGGAGCAGTTGATGCCGATGATTCTGCTGCGCAAAGGGGGCGGCGGTTGCATTGTGCTGTCGCGCCGCATTCACACTAATGAGGAAAATCAACGCGAATTGCGCTTCCAACTGGTGATGCCAGAAGTCAGCGCTTCAGCCGTTGAGATGAATCTGGCAGAGCTGAATGAGATCTACGCGGGCTTCGCCGTCATGGCGAAACCCACTGCTGTGGTCGATGAGCGCGCCAGTGAAATGCTGCCGGAAGTAAAAGGCCATTGGCTGTTCACCACACTGTGGCGTTATCGCCGCTATTACCGCAGTGCCGCGATTGCGGCGGTATTGATCAACGTTCTCGGTCTTTCCAGCATCTTCTTCACCATGAACGTCTATGACCGTGTGGTGCCGAACCAGGCATTCGTGACACTGTGGTCACTGGCGATTGGCGTGACCATTGCGATGATCTTCGAAGCCGTTACCCGCTTCGTACGCGCGCATCTGCTGGATATGGCGGGTAAAAAGGCCGATTTAGTGCTCGGCAGTATGCTGTTCCGTCAGGCACTTTCTATCCAGATGGAACACAAACCCGCTTCCTCCGGTACCTTCGCCAACCAGATTCGTGAGTATGAATCGGTACGTGACTTCGTGGCATCTGCCACGCTGGCGGCGATTTCCGATCTTCCTTTCATTCTGATGTTTGTGGGTGTGATCTTCTTTATCAGCGGTCCGCTGGCGATCATTCCACTGATGATGATCCCATTGATCATCATCGTCAGTGCCGCGATCCAGTGGCCGCTGGCGCGCATTATGAAAGAGAACCTGCGTGACGCCTCACTCAAACAAGGTGTGCTGATTGAATCAGTTGAAGGTATGGAAACGCTGAAAGCAGTGGGCGGTGAAGCACACATGCAGCGTCGCTGGGAAAATTTCAGTGCACTGCAATCCGCTAACTCGATGAAATCAAAACGCTACTCAACGCTGGCAACCGGCGTGGTGACGTTCCTGCAGCAGTTTCAGACGGTGATGTTGGTGGTGGCCGGTGTTTATCTGATCAATGAAGGCACGTTCACCATGGGTGCGATGATCGCCACCGTGATGCTTGCCAGCCGCGCGACTGGCCCGCTCGGTCAGGTTATTGGCCTGGCTGTACGTTATCAGCAGGCAAAAGCGGCGCTAACGTCACTCAACAAGCTGATGGAGATGCCTATTGATCGTGACAGCAGCAAAACCTATCTCACCGATCCGCCGTTGAGTGGTGAGATCACGCTGACCAACGTCAACTTCTCCTATCCGGCACCGCCAATGAAGCCCAACCCGGAAATCCTCAAAGATATCTCGTTGAGCATTAAAGCCGGGGAACGCGTCGCGATTCTTGGCCGCATCGGTAGCGGTAAATCCACCTTATTACGTGTGATGGCGCGCCTTTACCAACCGGTGAAAGGTCAGCTTTCGGCCGATGGTCTGGATGTTAACCAGATTGATCCGGCGGACTGGCGCAAGGTTGTTGGCTTTGTCGGTCAGGATGCGCGTCTGTTCTACGGCACGCTGCGCGAAAACGTAATGATTGGGCGCCCGGACGCCACCGCCAATGAGCTGCTGCGCGTGCTGAATCTGACCGGTTTGGACCACGTTGCGGCACGCCATCCAAGTGGTATCAATTTAACGGTTGGCGAGGGCGGCGAAGGCTTGTCTGGCGGTCAGCGTCAGCTGGTTTCTCTGGCGCGAACGCTGCTTACCCGTCCTAAAGTGCTGCTGATGGATGAGCCAACCAGCGCCATGGATAGCATGACGGAAAACCAATTCCTCGCGCATTTACGTCGCGCCAGTGAAGGACACACGCTGATTGTGGTGACGCATCGTCCATCCATTCTGGCATTGGTCGATCGCATCATCGTGGTGGAAGAAGGCAAAGTGGTGGCGGATGGCCCGAAAGATCAGGTGCTTGCCGCTTTAGAAGGAAAAAATAAAGCCCGCAAACAGCCGCGTCAGGCGGTTGAACCGGCGGTACGTGCGCCAGCTCCCGCTAACGATTCAGCGCCGAAGCAAGCAGCAGCAGAGGAGGCCGCAGTATGAGCAAGTTAATGTCATGGCGTAAGAGCGAGAAAGGTATGTCCGCTGCTGATGCCGAATTTATGAATGACGTGCAGGCTTCTCTGCTGTCGCAGACCACGCCGGGTTCCAAGCTAGTGATGTGGATCATCATTGCGGTGTTAGTTGGTGGCCTTACCTGGGCCAATTACGCACGAGTCGAAGAGATCACTAAAGGCGATGGCAAGGTCATCTCACGCAGCCGTGAACAGGTTATTCAAAGCCTGGAAGGCGGCATTCTGGCAGAGATGAATGTGCGTGAAGGTACGGTTGTAGATCGCGGTGATGTGCTACTGAAAATTGACCCAACGCGTGCGCAATCCAGCTATCGCGAAGTACTGAGTAAAGTGGTGGGTCTGAAGGGCAGCATTGCACGCTTACGTGCTGAAGCTTATTCATTGCCACTGGCGTTTGATGAGCAGGTACAGAGCGATCCCGCCGTTGTGGCGCAGGAAACTAAAGCTTATGAATCGCGCAAACGTGCGCTAAGTGACAGCATCAACTCATTGCAACGCAGTTACGCACTTTCGATGCGCGAGATACATCTGGCTGAGCCGTTAGCGGCCAAAGGTCTCTTGTCGGAAGTCGAACTACTGCGTATGCAGCGTCAGGCCAATGACATTCAGGCGCAAATCGTCGAACGTCGTAACCGCTATCAATCAGATGCCCACACCGAGCTGGGACGCCTGGAATTAGAACTGAGCCAGGTTAGCGAAAACCTGATTGGCCGTGCCGATATTGTTGATCGCACCACGATCGTCGCACCGGTGCGTGGCACGGTGAAAAACGTACGCGTTAACACCATTGGCGGGGTTATTCAGCCGGGTGAGCACATCCTCGAAATCGTTCCGCTGGAAGAGCAGTTGCTGGTGGAGGGAAAAATCCGTCCGTCGGATGTCGCCTTCCTGCGTCCAGGCTTACCGGCCAAGGTGAAAATCACCGCCTATGACTTTGCCATTTACGGCGGGCTTGATGGGCACGTGGAGTATATCAGTCCGGATACCTTAAAAGACGATCAAAAAGCCGCCAGTGGACGCCCGGATGATACCTACTATCGCGTACTGATCCTGACGGATAAAAGCACGCTGCACGCAGGTAACAAAGATCTGCCGATCATTCCCGGCATGATCGCTACCGTCGAGGTGCGCACGGGTGAGAAAACCATTCTCGATTACCTGCTGAAGCCGGTCCTGAAAGCTAAAGAAGCATTCCGCGAGCGTTAATAATCATGAAAAATAATAACAAGATGCGCCATGCACAGGCGCGTCATCTCTCTCTGCTTGCCGTTTGTATTGCCGTTGTGATGGCGCCCGCGGTTAACGTGATGGCGGATTCCACCAGTGAGTTGATGATGTTTGCGGAAATGAGCGGCCAGCGTCCTGTCGCTCCTGCGGCAGCGCCGGTGCGAACGCAACGTTTGCAAGGTTCTACGGCGCCTGCATCTGCTCCAACGACACCTGCGGCAAAGGTTGCGCAACCAACGTTCACTGCGCCAGCGCCGCTGTTTGTTGAAAGACAGATACCGGAGGTCGCGATTACTCCGCGGGTTCAGCCGTCAGTTGCGCCAATCGTACCGGCCCCAATAGCAGAAGCGCCGCACCAGCGCGAAGCCGCCGAACGTCCTGCACAGATCAGCGCGAAAACCAGCCAGTATGCTGAAATTCAGGGCGGAGGTTTCCTGACGGAGGATCAGCGTCGCCCTGAACCACAGCTGTTTAACCCGATGCAATCGTCGCGAAATGTGGGTCAGCAGCAGGCGGCAGCAACGAAAACCTATGCTCCAGCTGAAAGCGCTAAGGCAGATTTTAGTTATGTTAGCCTTCCAGCAGCGACTGCAGCGGCAGAAACGACTTCACCCGTTACGTTAAGCGGCGGAGTTAATGAAACAGTTGCCGAGAGTGAAATACGGCAAAAGTTTCTCTCAGCTGCGCGTATCACCTGGCGAATCAGCCCGGCACTGAAGTCCTATATCGCTCAGGGTGATGCGGCTGAAGCCAGCGTAGATGAAGCGAAAGGCCAGCGCTGGCCACAAGTTGATGTAAGTGCCGCTTCGGCAACCAAAGAGTTTGGTGGTGGAACTAAAAATTATGAATACCAAGGGAATATGCCGTCTTTAGGTGTTTCAGTAGCGACTAATCTAATCGACTTTGGCCAAACCAGTCGCACCATTGAAAGTCGCGAAGAGCGCGTTAAGTCAGCCTTACAGTCGGTACAGGCACAGCGAGAAGATTTGGCGATGCAGGTAAGTAACGCCTTGATTGAGTGGAATAAACAGCAGCACGTCATCGCCATCAGTAAGCAGTATTTGGCGCGTATGGCAGAGCTGACCAAAATGCTCAGCGGTATTGTTCAGTCAGATACTGGACGTCGCAGCGAACTGACGCAGGCAAAAGGGCGCTTACTGCAAGCGCAAAGCTACCTGGAAAATGCCGAGTCTCGCGCGCGGGATGTTGAAATCACTCTGAATCGCCTGATGGGCAACAACCGCGTGACGTTACCAGCCAGCGATAAGTGGGCGCTTTCCTTTGGTGATTTAAACCGCCAACTGACGAGTTTGGATGTCCATCCTCTGATCTTGCGCGCCAGCGCTGAGGAGCGAGCAGCATTCAAAGAGGCAGAGGCGATCAAAGCTTCTGGCCTGCCAAAGCTCAACTGGACGGTAAGCAAAAACACTCGTGAAGACCAGCTCGGACGACAACAGGCATGGCAAACCGGCCTGAACGTTAGCTGGGGCTTATTCCGCGGCGGTTCAACCAACGCCCAGGAAATTGCGGCGATTAAACGTGCCGAAGCGAGTCGTCAGCAGGTGCAGGAGCAACGCCGCGATCTGGAAAATCGTGTGCGTGCTGCCAACCAGAATGCCCACTCAACAGCGGAACGCGCCGTGCTGTATAAAAACCTGATTGTGGAATCCGATCGGATTCGTAAGGACTTCTTTGATCAGTGGTATCACTTAGGCCGCCGTTCATTGCTGGATGTATTGAGCGCAGAAAGCGATCTGTACAACAACCAGGTCAGTGAAGTCAGCAACCGTTTCGATAGCTATGCCGCCATTATCAGCGGATATGCTAACTCGGGCACGCTAAGTCGTTGGCTAACGACGGGGCGATAACAATTCCATACACCCGCTTCGGCGGGTTTTTTGTTTTAACCCAACGTAAACGAACGGGCTATTTGAGTTGGCAATGCTGCGTAAGTCACTTTAGAATCGCGGCGAATTTTTACCCAAGAGGAGAACGGCATTGGACACAAGTCCCAAACGATTACAGCAGGACCTCGCGGTAAGATAGCCTTCACGCTGTCTTAACTGCGCGTTAAGACGGTGAATTTCCTTCCAGAATCACCACTTTTCATAAGCACAATGCGGCTGGTTCCCAGCGGTATTCGCACTGTCTGTAATCCATTTATTAATCTTTTGTTCCGCAAACAGAAAGCTGCGGATTGAGGTCTATCATGGATTGGAAAATCTTTTTACTGCGCGTCACCGTCGCGCTGGTTTTGGGTGCGCTGATCGGCAGTGAGCGCCAACTACGTCAACGCATGACCGGATTACGCACCAATGCGTTGGTGAGCACCGGCGCTTGTCTCTTCGTTCTGATGACACAAAGCGTGCCCGGCATCGCTACGGATGCGTCACGCGTTGCGGCTTATGTGGTTTCCGGTATCGGTTTCCTCGGCGGCGGAGTGATCATGCGCGATGGCTTGAACATCCGCGGATTGAATACCGCCGCCACCTTATGGTGCACCGCGGCCATTGGCGTGCTGTGCAGCATGGGATTGCTGCTGGAGGCGGCCCTCGGCTGCATGGTGATCCTGTGCGCGAATATACTGCTGCGTGAACTGGCCTTGGGTATCAACCGCCAAACCATCGTCTCAGCAGCCGAAGCGATGCAACACTATAAAGTACAAATCATCTGCCTCGCGCAGGATGAGGTTCAGGTTCGCAGCCTAATGCTGCACACGCTGGGCGGCAGCGGATTGCGCCTGCAATCACTGCACAGTGAGGATTTGGATCCGCCGCATCGCATGGAGGTGAATGCTGAGGTGATTGGCAATCCAACATTAACCGATCAGCTGGAAAGCCTGGTGAGCCGCATCAGTCTGGAAAAGGGCGTAAGTTCGGTGCGGTGGCAGGTGAATGAGTTGGAGCGTGATTGATATTTAGATGTGCTTTAGAAAACGTATCGCCATTTGATCGCCACTATGAATGACAAACAAAAAGCCACCTCAAAAGGTGGCTTAACTGCATGATTTTCATCGCTAAATTTGGTGGCCCCTGCTGGGTTTGAACCAGCGACCAAGCGATTATGAGTCGCCTGCTCTAACCACTGAGCTAAGGGGCCAGCGGAGCGGGGATTATAGAGTATCTTGTTAGGGTGATCCAGAGTTCGCCATTTGGATGGTGAAAATTACAGCAATAGCTGACTCATTGATCTCAAAAGAAAATTCTATCGTCCCACGCTCTACGCTTATTAAGCGCCCAACCAGCATTGGTTTTTGAGACCAGGCTCATTCGAAAGTTTTCTTATGCTACAAATAGCGTGATGCAGGCTTGTTAAGCGAGATGAACGGCAATATGGCGATGCGTGCTTCTTCATAGCTCTGCCAAAGCTGCACATCTTCAACGGATGGGATGGTCACCAACTCGCCGGCATCAAGTCCACGTAGCGCAGCCGAGACTAAATCATCCACTTCCATCAGCATCTCAGCGGGAATTTCGTTAATGGATTTTCCTGCGCGCTCGAAGATCTCGGTACGCGTTAAGCCTGGCAACACCGCCTGCATACGCACACCGCTTTCGGCTAATTCACGATGCAAATTACGGGTCAGGGAAAGCACATACGCTTTGCTGGCGTTGTACGCGCCATTCGCCGATTCGCTCACTAGCGCTAGCACTGAAGCAATATTCACTATCGTACCATTGCGACGTGCACGAAACGCCTGCGCAGCAGTGTGGGCCAGCTGTGTCAGCGCCACGATATTTAACGTCAGCATTGTTTGAATTTTCGCGATGTCACCGTCGATGAATTCACCTTCAACCGTCATGCCCGCATTGTTTACCAGCAGAGTTATCGCTTTATTTTGCTGGATTTCGTGATCGACTCTTTGCAAATCATCATGGTTGGTGAGATCGGCCGCTAACACGCTGACTTCAACGCCATGTGATTCACGCAAAGATTGCGCCAACAGATTGAGCCTGGCTGCATCGCGCGCCACCAGAATCAAGTTTGTGCCGCGTGCTGCCAGCTGTTTTGCATAGGTCGCGCCAATTCCGCTTGATGCGCCGGTGATTAAAGCCAGGTGTTGTGACATGGTGTATTCCTTTAAATGATGGTTGTCATATTTACGAGGTTTAATATGACGATCATAATATTTATCGTCAAGCTAGAATATGATGGTTGTAATAATTACACTGATTGCTATCAACGATATCGGAGTCAATGAAGATGGAAAAGCTGAGCCATAAAGCGCGTACGCGACAGCGCATTCTGGATGAAGCCTCTGTGGTAATGCGCGAGAACGGCACTGAAAGCATCGGTGTCGCGGCGCTGATGAAGCGCGTGGGCTTAACGCACGGCGGCTTTTATGCCCACTTCGCCTCGCGCGAAGATTTAGTGCAAGCGGTGATCGCTGAGATGTTTGCCGATTCGGCGCGCCGCTTTGCGGATATCACCTCAATTAACGATCCCGCTGAACGACTGAGTCAGTTAATCGATAGCTATTTATCCGAGCATCATTGCAACACGCCGGGTGAAGGCTGTCCGCTGCCTGCGCTGGTGAGTGAAATGGCACATTTATCGGTTGAGGCGCGCACACTATTTTCCCAGCGCCGAGAAGCGATGCGGCAGCGCCTGGCGTTGACGCTACATGAACTTAACCATCCGCATGCGGATGACGCCGCGACCACCATGTTGGCTGAGATGGTTGGCGCGGTGGCAATGGCACGCGCTTGTCCGGACGACGAGGAAGCACGTACGATGCTGGCGAGCAGTCGTCGGTCGGTAAAACAACGCGCCGGACTGGAGATGGCATGAGCGAGCACGATATCCGCGACATTATTGCGCCTGATTTACAGGTACTGTTTTGTGGCATCAATCCGGGCAAATCGTCAGCGCACACCGGATTTCATTTTGCGCATCCCGGCAATCGCTTTTGGAAGGTGATTTACCAAGCCGGCTTTACGCGCGAGTTACTTAAGCCCGAGCAGGAGCAGCGGCTGCTGGAAACCGGCTGTGGCATCACCATGCTGGTGGAGCGTCCAACGGTGCAGGCTAACGAGTTGGACGGCGATGAATTACGCGACGGTGGTTCACGCCTGCAGCAAAAAATTCTCCATTATCAGCCGCGTGCGTTGGCGGTGTTGGGCAAGGATGCTTTTCAGAAAGCGTTTCGTCAGCGCAAAGTTGAGTGGGGCGAGCAGCCGCAAACGCTGGGTGAAACGCGTTTGTGGGTGCTGCCTAATCCGAGCGGGTTAAATCGTGCGACGCTGGAAGAGATGGCCGCATCCTATCGCAAACTGCATGATTGGCTGCAGAACAACGCGTGAAAGAGCTATTCTTCAGGCAATAAAAAACCCCGGCAAGCCAGGGTTTTTTCATCTCGACAACGATTAATCGTCGAGGAAGCTACGCAGTACTTCTGAGCGGCTTGGGTGACGCAGTTTACGCAGCGCCTTGGCTTCGATCTGACGAATACGTTCACGCGTTACATCAAACTGTTTGCCAACCTCTTCCAACGTGTGGTCGGTGTTCATATCGATACCGAAACGCATACGCAAAACTTTCGCTTCGCGCGCGGTCAGGCCAGCCAACACGTCGTGGGTCGCTGAGCGCAGGCTTTCCGAGGTTGCGGAATCCAGCGGCAGCTCCAGCGTGGTGTCTTCGATAAAATCGCCCAGATGCGAATCTTCATCATCACCAATCGGCGTCTCCATAGAGATCGGCTCTTTAGCGATTTTCAGCACTTTGCGGATCTTATCTTCAGGCATCAGCATACGTTCAGCCAGCTCTTCCGGCGTCGGTTCGCGACCCATCTCCTGCAGCATCTGACGCGAAATACGGTTGAGTTTGTTGATGGTCTCAATCATATGCACCGGAATACGGATGGTGCGCGCCTGGTCAGCGATAGAGCGGGTGATAGCCTGACGGATCCACCATGTAGCGTAAGTTGAGAACTTATAACCACGACGATATTCAAACTTATCAACGGCTTTCATCAGACCGATGTTGCCTTCCTGAATCAAATCGAGGAACTGCAGACCACGGTTGGTGTATTTCTTGGCGATAGAGATAACCAGACGTAAGTTTGCTTCAACCATCTCTTTCTTCGCACGGCGCGCTTTCGCTTCGCCGATAGACATGCGACGGTTAATGTCCTTCACCTGCTCGATGGTCAAGCCGGTTTCTTCTTCGATCTGCTGCAGTTTGTACAGCGAACGATTCACATCATCTTCAACTTCCAGCAGCTTCTCAGACCATGGTTTGTTCATTGCCAGCGCGGCTTTGAACCAGCTTGGGTTGGTTTCGTTGCCGGTGAACAGCGTGATGAAGTTTTTCTTCGGCATCTTGCACAGTTCAATACACAGCTTCATGATCAGGCGCTCTTGCGTACGCACGCGCTCCATCATTTCACGCATATTGTTTACCAGGTAATCGAACTGCTTCGGTACCAGGCGGAACTGCTTGAACACTTCAGAGAGATTCTGGATTTCGGCTACGGCGTCAGCATGGCTGCGACCTTTAGCTTTGATGACGGTACGCGTGGTTTCATACTGCGTACGCAGGTCGCCAAACTTCTCGCGAGCCAGTTCTGGATCGATAGAATTATCGTCGTCAGAGCTGTCGTCATCCTCTTCATCTTCTTCTTCATCGTCGTTACGATCTTCCTGAGATAACTCAGAACCCACGTGCGTGGCGGTCGGCGCGATATCTTCTTCCGCGTTAGGATCGATGAAGCCGATGATCAAGTCAGACAGGCGATAGTCGCCCGCTTCAACGCGATCATACTGATCGAGTAGATAGGTGATCGCTTCCGGATATTCGGCTACAGAGCATTGGACCTGGTTGATACCGTCTTCGATGCGCTTAGCGATATCAATTTCGCCTTCGCGCGTCAGCAGTTCAACGGTACCCATTTCGCGCATGTACATGCGCACCGGGTCGGTGGTACGGCCAATTTCAGATTCAACACTGGATAAAACCTGAGCGGCGGCTTCTGCGGCATCTTCGTCAGTATCGGAGCTGTTTTCATTCAGTATCAGATCATCAGCATCAGGCGCTTCTTCAACAACCTGAATACCCATGTCATTAATCATCTGGATGATGTCTTCGATCTGATCGGAGTCGACGATATCTTCCGGCAGATGGTCATTGACCTCAGCATAGGTCAAATAGCCTTGCTCCTTACCACGGGTGACAAGTAGCTTAAGCTGTGACTGCGGGTTTTGCTCCATAAGACGGTATCCACACTTCTGTTAATTAGATTGGTGTCGGTCGGCGCGAGCCAACTATAACAGTGAAGGCGTTGTGTTTTTGCCGCTGCCTACATCGCGGCCAGGGCTGAAGCCCATCTATAATCGGCACTTAAGCCGCTTGTGTTCTTTCCGAGGCTAACTTACTTGCCATTTTCAGTGCTGGCAGTGCTCGCAATCCTCACGTACTTCAGTACGCTCCGGTTGCTGTGCGCTGGCAGCACTGAAACTGGCTGCGACGTTGACGCCTCTAAATTTGTGCTGTGTGTTTCCGGCTTCGCTTATCGCGTCTATCAATCCGGAAATCATTGAGCCAGAATGCCGTTTTTAACGTACTTGCAGTTCTGATCCCGTTAAAATCTTATTTTTTCGCTAATGCCTGGCTTAAAGCCCAGAATTCGCGGCGTTCGACGGCGCTTAGGCCTTCAGTTCGCTCGCGTGCGATCAGCGCTTCAAGGCGCTGTTCGAGTGCGGAATCGTAAATGCTCGCCAGTGAATCCTGGAACACTTCTTCCGCCTCTTCATCCACTATCATGTGGTTCCAGGTGGCCAGTGTTTCAAGGGGCTGGCTAAAATTTGTTCCGCGATATAACTCTAGTAGCTGTCCGGTGGTCAGGCCAGGATTCTCTGTACAACGGCTGACTAACTCCACAAATAGCGGTAAACCCGCCATTTTTGACTGCTCCAGTCCATCCAGTGTAGGCACGATGGAGGCAAATTGCGGATTCTGCACTAATAACGCGATCAATACGCGCATGGTGGTGCGCTTCAACGGTGGGGCAGTTGGCAGCACTCCGCTTTCTGCTAGCTTCGGCATCAGCTTGTCTAACTGGTTATCGTCAAGAATCCCGAGTTTATTACCCAAGGTTTGACGCATATAAATGCGCAGCGTTTCACCGGGAATTTGACTAATCAGCGGTAACGCCAGTGTCGCCAGCTTGGTCTTGCCATCGCGTGTACTCAAATCCACTTGCGGCATCAGGCTGTCGAACAAAAACGTGGAGAGCGGTGTCGCCTGCTCCATCCGCGCTTCAAAGGCTGCTTTGCCCTCTTTGCGTACCAGCGTGTCCGGATCCTCGCCATCGGGCAAAAACATAAAGCGTAGCTGACGACCATCATTCATGTAAGGCAATGCAGTTTCGAGCGTACGCCATGCTGCTTCACGTCCGGCGCGGTCACCGTCGTAACAGCAAATCACGGTATCCGTTGAGCGATAAAGCAGCTGAACGTGTTCAGCGGTGGTCGAAGTGCCCAACGAAGCTACGGCATAATCGATGCCAAACTGCGCCAGCGCCACCACGTCCATATAACCTTCGACAACCAGCAAACGCGCGGGTTGCGGATGATTTTTCTGCGCTTCATAAAGCCCGTATAACTGGCGGCCTTTATGGAAAATCGGTGTTTCCGGTGAGTTCAGATACTTCGGCGTATCGTTGCCCAGCACGCGGCCACCAAAACCAATCACGCGGCCACGCTTATCACGAATAGGGAACATCACACGATCGCGGAAGCGATCGTAGGTGCGGCCAGAGTCATTGCTGACCAACATGCCCGCTTCCATCAGTGATTCGCGATCGTCTTTTTGCTGCCCAAAGCGCTTCAGAGCATTATCCCAACCCGCAGGCGCATAGCCGATAGCGAAGTGATCGATCACTTCCTGACTAAGACCGCGCGTGGCGAGATAGTTCTGTGCAGATTGCGCTTGTGGATTACGCAGGCTCTGTTGATAGAAGCCGTTCAGGCCATCCAGCAACTGATAAAGACTTTGACGTTGATGGCGCTCCATCTGGCTAGGACCGTTGCCCGCTTCATACGGCACTTCTAAGCCATGAAGCGTGGCGAGCTCCTCAACGCTCTCAACAAACTCCAGACGATCGTGATTCATCAGGAAGTCGATGGCGTTGCCTTTGGCGCCACAGCCGAAGCAGTAATAGAACTGCTTCTCACCGCTTACGGTGAAAGAGGGGGTTTTCTCGTTATGAAAAGGACAGCACGCGTGATAGTTCTTACCCTGCTTTTTCAGCTTAACGCGGGCATCGATAATATCCACGATGTCCGTGCGGGCAAGTAAGTCGTTGATAAATATGCGTGGAATTCGTCCAGCCATAAGCCCCGATTTTTCAGCTCATAAACGACAACAAGCCGCGCTTCCTTTCGGAAAGCACGGCCTTTTACTTGACTCTGTCTGCGTTTATCACGCGGCGGAAGCAAGCTTCCGCAAGAAATTAGTACAGACGAGTGCGGCGTGCGTTTTCGCGAGCCAGTTTCTTGGCATGACGCTTAACTGCAGATGCTTTAGCGCGCTTACGCTCAGTGGTAGGCTTCTCGTAGAACTCACGGCTACGAACTTCTGCCAAAACACCTGCTTTCTCGCATGAACGCTTAAAGCGACGCAGTGCTACGTCGAACGGCTCGTTTTCACGTACTTTAATTACCGGCATGTAACTCTTACCTCGATAAAATTCGGTTTTTGCTGCTGACTGCGGCGCCAGCACATTTCAAAATGGTGCAGCATTTTACTCCAGCCGCGGCCGACTTGTAAAGCACCATGTATAATTTAGAACCAACAGGGGCATATGCCATCGCGGCTGCCGGTTTTTTCAGGCCGTGGAGTATAGCGCACTCTTTGTGCGACAGAAAAACACTTTTTCAGGGGCAAAGTCTCTGGCGTGAGAATTGCCTGTGTTACACTGCGCGCCGCACGAAGAGGGTGATAAAAGCTATGCGAGTTCTGGGTATTGAAACGTCCTGCGATGAAACCGGCATCGCGATTTACGACGATGCGTCCGGTCTGCTGGCAAATCAACTATATAGCCAGGTGAAACTGCATGCCGATTACGGCGGCGTGGTGCCGGAACTGGCATCGCGTGACCACGTCCGTAAAACCGTGCCGCTGATTCAGGCGGCACTGAAAGAAGCGGGCCTTGAGCCACAACAGATTGACGGCGTCGCCTACACCGCCGGGCCCGGATTGGTGGGCGCGCTGCTGGTTGGCGCCACCATTGGCCGAGCGTTGGCATTCGCCTGGAATGTGCCGGCGGTGCCGGTCCATCATATGGAAGGGCATCTTCTGGCGCCGATGCTGGAAGAGAATCCGCCGGAATTCCCGTTTGTCGCGCTGCTGGTTTCCGGCGGGCATACGCAATTGATCAGCGTGACCGGCATTGGTGAATACACCTTATTGGGCGAATCGATTGACGATGCGGCTGGCGAAGCGTTCGATAAAACCGCCAAGCTGCTGGGGCTGGATTATCCCGGCGGACCGATGCTGTCGCGTATGGCGCAGCAAGGCACGCCAAACCGTTTCCGCTTCCCGCGGCCAATGACCGATCGTCCGGGGCTGGATTTCAGCTTCTCCGGCCTGAAAACCTTTGCGGCGAATACCATTCGCGAGCATCAGGGCGACGAGCAAGCTCGCGCGGATATCGCCCGCGCATTTGAAGATGCGGTGGTTGATACCTTAATGATTAAGTGCAAACGCGCGCTTGAGCAAACTGGCTTTAAACGTTTGGTGATTGCGGGTGGCGTCAGCGCGAACCGCACGTTGCGTGAGCGCATGGCCGAGATGATGCAAAAGCGTGGCGGCGAGGTGTTTTACGCACGCCCTGAGTTTTGCACCGATAACGGCGCGATGATTGCTTACGCGGGCATGGTGCGTCTCAAAGGCGGCACCAGCGGTGGGCTCGGCGTCAGCGTGCGGCCGCGCTGGCCGCTGGCAGAATTGCCCGCCATCTAAAAAAACCGGCCTTGCGCCGGTTTTTTTATTTCTTCTTATTCCGTTTCCAGATCTTATTTTCCTGGCCGCGCCACAGGCGCTGGATGTTGTCGTGGTGCCGCAACAGAATCAGGCACGAGAGCATCGAAACGGGGAAAGTGAATTGCGGTTTGAACCACCACACGTAAAACGGTGCGATCAGCGCGCTGACAATCGCGCCAAGTGATGAATAGCCGCTTAGCAGCACCGTCAGCAGCCAGGTGCCGGTCATCAATCCCGTCAAATCCCAGCCAATCGGTGCAATCGCACCAAAGGCCGTCGCCACGCCTTTACCGCCGCGAAAACGAAAGAACACCGGATAGATGTGGCCCAGACAGGCGGCAATCGCCGTGAGGCCGAGATAGAGCGGGGCAACGTGCAGCAGATAAGCGATCCACACCGGCAGCATGCCTTTTGCCACATCGAAGATCAGCACTGCGGCAGCGGCGGCTTTGCCACCAATGCGCAAAACGTTGGTCGCGCCAGGATTGCCTGAGCCTTGCGAGCGCGGATCGGGTAAACCAGCCAGTTTACAGACCAATATCGCACTGGAAATCGAGCCGCAAAGATACGCGAAAATAATCATACCAAGCGCGATAGCACTCATAGCGTCGTACCGTTCCTTTTGGGTCGTTTTGTTCTCGATAAGCGTGGATAATACGCATAATCCGCCGGAAGTGGTATCCGGCTTAGCCAAAAACAGAGACTGACATCATGGATATCGTATTTATCGAGCAGCTTACCGTGTTCACAACTATTGGCGTTTACGACTGGGAACAGGGCATGCAGCAGAAGCTGGTGCTCGATGTCGAAATGGCGTGGGACAACCGTCACGCCGCCGCCAGCGACGATGTGAGTGATTGTCTGAGCTACGCCGATGTCACGGAAGTGATCCTTAATCATCTGCAAGGCCAGCGTTTTGCCCTGGTCGAAAGGGTAGCAGAAGAAATCGCCGATCTGTTGATGAATCGTTTCAAAACCCCTGGAGTACGCATAAAGGTAGGCAAACCGGGCGCTGTAGCGCAGGCGGCCAGCGTTGGCGTGCGTATTGAGCGCGGGACTATTCCGAAATAAATCTTCCGTGATTGCCATCACAATGAAACCAAACCAAATTATGGTGTGTCTCACTTGAGACCGTTGCGCTAACCAGCAGGAAGTGACCGAATTTCTTAAGGTTTCCTTCAGCGTGACGCAGGCATAATTTCAGGCGGTAGCCCTTTGCGACCGCCTTTTTACTGTTTAAAACGGATAGAGGAAATATTTTGATGGCAGACATTCACCAGCTTTGGGTAGCTGCAATCCTGGGGGTTGTAGAAGGCCTCACGGAATTCCTGCCGGTCTCTTCCACGGGCCACATGATTATTGTTGGCCATCTGTTGGGTTTTGAAGGCCAGACCGCTGAAACCTTCGAAGTGGTGATTCAGCTCGGTTCGATTCTGGCTGTGGTTGTGATGTTCTGGCGCCGCCTGTTTGGTTTGATCGGCATTCACTTCGGTGAGGTCAAACATGAAGGCGTGGGTACGGGCAAATTAACCCTGATTCATATTCTGTTGGGTATGGTGCCGGCGGTGGTGATTGGTTTGCTGCTGCACGACCAAATCAAAACGCTGTTTAACCCGATCAACGTGATGTATGCGCTGGTGGTCGGCGGTGTGCTGCTGCTGGTGGCGGAATACTTCAAGCCGAAGCAGCCGAAAGCGGTTGGCGTTGACGATATCACCTACCGTCAGGCATTTATGATTGGCTGCTTCCAGTGTCTGGCGCTGTGGCCGGGCTTCTCGCGCTCAGGTGCAACGATTTCTGGCGGTATGCTGATGGGCGTGAGCCGTTATGCGGCGTCAGAGTTCTCGTTCATTCTGGCGGTGCCGATGATGATTGGCGCCACCGGACTGGATCTCTACAAGAGCCTCGGCTTCCTGACGATGCAGGATTTCCCAATGTTTGCCGTCGGTTTTGTAACGGCTTTCGTCGTGGCGCTGCTGGCGATCAAGGTGTTCCTTGAGCTGATCAAGCGTATCTCGTTCGTCTCTTTCGCTATCTACCGCTTCATTGTTGCGGCCGTGGTTTACGCCATCTTTATGTAAGTTGCCCCGCGCGGCTGGTTACACTGGCCGCGCGTTAATCAATTGCGCCTGCAGCACCGCCACACGCCGACGCGTCAACTCTTCCCGCACTTCCGCCCCTTTAAAACCTGCTGCCACCACATCTTTGGTTGGCACCGCTTGCGCCAGCGCAAACGCCTGACGCAAATAGTCGCCTTGTGGATAAGTCATGCTTTCCAGACCCGCACGCCCGCGCGCATCCGCTTCGCTGGTCAGCGCCATCTTCTCCACGCGATCTGGCTTGCGCCAGGCATCAATTCGATCAAAAAGCGCGATTAACGCGTCAGCGGGCTGGCGCTCAATGGTGTGCACCACGTCATGGAATTCGGTCACCACTAACGCCAAATCACGCACCTGATTCGGCACGCGCAGGCGCTGGCACAGCGCTTCAACAATCGGCACGCCCGCGAGGCCATGACCATGATGGCTCGGCCATTTTTCTGCTGGCGTCAGCGCCTTACCGACATCGTGGAACAGCGTAGCGAAACGCACATCAAGCTGATCCGAGAGCGCAGCGGACATCGCCAGCGTCATCAGCGCATGGATGCCGGTATCAATCTCGGGATGCCATTTGATCGGGGCCGGAATGCCATAAAGATTATCGATTTCCGGGAACAGCACCTGCAGCGCGCCGCAATCACGTAATACCTGGAAATAGACCTGTGGATTGCGCGTCAGCAGCGCTTTTTCCGTCTCTTTCCACACCCGTTCTGCGGTGAGATGCGCCAGTTCGCCGCTGACCGCCATTTCGCGCATCAGCGCCTGGGTTTCATCAGCAATACGGAAATTCAGATGGGCAAAGCGGGCGGCGAAACGCGCCACGCGCAGTACACGCAGCGGATCTTCGTTAAAGGCGGTGGAAACATGGCGCAGCTGGCGTTTCGCCAGGTCGCGCTGACCGCCATATGGATCAATCAGCTCGCCGCTGTCGCTTTGAGCGATGGCATTGATGGTGAGATCGCGGCGCTGCAAATCTTGCTCGAGCGTGACATCCGGCGCGAACTGCGTCACAAAGCCGGTGTAACCGTTGCCGCTTTTGCGTTCAGTACGCGCCAGCGCATACTCTTCACGGCTTCGCGGATGCAAAAAAACCGGAAAATCCCGGCCAACCTGCTGATAACCATCTGCCAGCATCGCATCTGGCGTCGCGCCTACTACAACCCAATCTCTATCTTTTACCGGCAAACGCAGTAAGGCATCGCGCACTGCGCCACCGACCAGAAACGTCTTCACTCAACCACTCCAGAGGCAGATCAAAAATTGCGTGCTGAACACGCTTGTTACTTTATTGTTGCATACTTTGGCTAAATGTCGGGCACGCCAAAAAGGGCATCTTACGATCCCCTTAAATAAAAGAACAAATCTGCGTGGCGCGTTAGTTCATCCAGCGATCGTTTTTCTTACGACGCGGCACCATATGCGGCAGCAACAGACCCAACAGCAGACCAACGCCCAGCACGCCGCCGCCATACATAAACCACTGCATGATGATGGTGCGCTGCTTGTCATCCAGTTGCACATTGGCGGCGCTGACTTTCTTCTGCGCGACAATCAGCTCATTTTTCAGCTTCTGATTCTCCGCTTTCAGGCCATCAATGGTGCCGTCGCTGTTGGCGACTTTGTTCTGCATCTCAGAAGTGCGCTGATTCCAGCTGTTGTCAATATTCGCTAGCTTGGCCGTCAGATCTTTAACCTGCTGCTCCAGTTGCGGTACGCGGGTACGCAGGCTAGGACTGGCGCTCAGTTGCGACAGTGGAATCCAGTTAGTTTTGCCTTCTGCATCACGAATCTGACCATATTGAGAGTCGTTATTGGTCTGCAGCAAGGTCACTTCCTCTCCGGCGTTCAGCTTACCGATCAGGCGATATTGATCGCCCGGACCGCTGCGCACCCAAGTGGATAATTCATCGGAGATGTAGCGTTTTTCGTCAGCAGCATGAGCAGGTGTGATGGCGCTGAAAGCCAGCAAAGAAAGGGCAGCAAGTGTGATTTTTTTCATTCGATGTCGTTTTTTCTTAATGGCGTAAAATTACCGGCACAGTCTGGAGACGCTTCTCAAAAATCTGAATGAGAACTATCCTGGTCTCAATCCGGTGCGAAAAGGGTCGTAAAAGCACAAGAAAGCGGAGACAGCGGGCTTCCGGTGCATTACTCTTCGCCAGATTAAACTCGTAAGTGCCAGCAGCGTATTGAATAAAAAATTATGACCATCGAAATCGAATTAAAGTTCATTGCTACACCGCAAGCCGCCGAAAAACTGGCGGAAAAGCTTGCCGCGTGGCCACATCAGCACTTCGCCGCACGCGAGCTGACCAATATCTATTATGAAACCGACGACAACCAACTGCGTCGCTGGGACATGGGCCTGCGCATTCGTGGCGTTGACCAACGCTATGAAATGACGCTGAAAGCGGCCGGTAAAACCGTTGGCGGTCTGCACCAGCGTCCGGAATACAATGTTGATCTCACGGAGCCGCAGCTGGATATCGCGCGCCTGCCAGCCGAGATTTGGCCGCAGGGCACCGATATTGCTGCACTGCAATCGCGCCTGCAGCCGCTGTTCAGCACTCATTTCCAGCGCGAAGCCTGGCTGGTGCAATTTGGCGACAGCGAAATTGAAGTGGCGTTTGACCGCGGCGAAGTCGCTGCCGGTGAATTCAGCGAACCGCTTTATGAAGTCGAGCTGGAGCTCAAAAGTGGTCAACGCGATGACATGCTGAAGTTCGCTGAAGCGCTGATTACGATGGGCGGCTTACGTCTCGGCAGCCTGAGCAAAGCCGCGCGCGGCTATCAGTTGGCGCAGGGTAACTTACCGCGCCCCATCCGTACGTTGCCACTGCAGAAAATCGCCGCGAAAGCGTCGGTTGAGCAGGGCATGATCAACGCAATGACTGCGGCACTGAATCATTGGCAATATCACGAAGAAGTGTGGCTGCGTGGTAATAAAGATGCCAAAGCAGCGGTAATTGATGCGCTGGAAACGCTGCGTCAGGCGTTCTCACTGTTTGGTGCGTTGGTGCCACGCAAAGCCAGCAGCGATCTGCGCCAGAAATTAACCCGTCAGGAAGAGTTGCTGGCCGATGATGAGAACAATGCTGAAGCTACCTGCTTTTCGTTAACTTCGGTTGAGGCTCAGTTAGCACTTACTCACTGGCTGGTCGAGTCGCAGTGGCAAAAATGGCTCGACGACAAGAGCAAAAGCAAGCTGCAGGGATCGTTCAAGCGCTTCAGCGATATTATGCTAAGTCGTATTGCCGCCGATCTCAGAGAAACATTCGTTGATGTTCAACTGTTTAATGAGTTCCAGGATAAAGCGACGCGCCTGAATCGCCAGCTGTTGGCGGTGAACCTGCTGGCGGGTGCTTATCCGGCCGAAGAGGTGAATGTTTGGCTGGACGGTTGGCTGGAGTTACAGCATGCGATTCGAGAGAAGCAGGAACGTGGCTTAATGCATCTGGTTAACCTGGCCGTGCGCCCCGCACCTTTCTGGCTCAATAGCGGAATCAAACGCTAACGAAAAATCCAATCAGGGAGAGAAGATGTTGTTACCGTTACCGGCGCTCATGCAGGCGCAGTTGGCTAATGTGGCAGAGCGACTTAATTTGCCATCCTCAGCGTTCACGCCAGAACAGGCGGGCGCGCTGACCTTTAGTGACTTTATCCTCGATAACCTGCAGCAGCATCCCGAATGGTGGCAGCATCTGCAACAGCAAGCGCCTGCGCCAGATGAGTGGCAGCACTATGCCCGCTGGCTGAATGACGTGCTGCACTCAGTTGAAAATGAAACCTCCCTGATGCGTGAACTGCGTTTGTTCCGTCGTCATATGCTGGTGCGCATCGCCTGGATGCAGGCGCTGCAACATGCCACTACCGAACAAAGTTTGCAGCAACTCAGCACGCTGGCGGAAATCCTCATCGCTGCCGCGCGCGACTGGGTTTGGCAGGATTGCAGCCGCGACTTTGGTACGCCATGCAATGAAGCGGGTGAAGCCCAGCCGATGCTGATTCTCGGCATGGGTAAACTCGGCGGCTGTGAACTCAACTTCTCTTCTGATATCGATCTGATTTTTGCCTGGCCGGAAAACGGCGTAACCCAAGGTGGACGGCGCGAGCTCGACAATGCGCAATTCTTCACGCGCATGGGGCAGCGGCTGATCAAAGTGCTCGATCAACCAACGGTGGATGGATTTGTCTATCGCGTGGACATGCGCCTGCGTCCGTTTGGTGATAGCGGTCCGCTGGTGCTGAGTTTCGCGGCACTGGAAGATTATTATCAGGAGCAGGGCCGCGACTGGGAACGCTATGCAATGGTCAAAGCCCGGCTGATGGGCGACGATCACGGCCACTGGAGTCAGGAATTGCAGCAAATGCTGCGGCCGTTCGTCTATCGCCGCTATATCGATTTCAGCGTGATTCAATCGCTGCGTAACATGAAGGGCATGATCGCGCGCGAGGTGCGTCGACGCGGCCTGAAAGACAACATTAAGCTCGGCGCCGGTGGCATTCGTGAAACGGAATTCATTGTGCAGGTGTTCCAGCTGATTCGCGGTGGACGTGAGCGCTCACTACAATTGCGCTCTTTGCTCCCTACGCTCAAAGCGATTGGTGAGCTGGCTTTGTTAAGTCAGAAACAGGTCGATCATCTACGTGAAGCCTATTTGTTCCTGCGTCGGCTGGAAAACCTGCTGCAAAGCATTAATGACGAGCAAACGCAAACGCTGCCAGAGAACGAGCTCGACCGCCAGCGCTTAGCCTGGGCGATGGGCGCGGCAGACTGGACCGCGCTGATGGCGCAGCTTGAGCTGCAAATGGCCGGTGTGCGCGCCATCTTTGACGAGCTGATTGGCGACGATGCACCGGATGTCGACGATCAGCCGCAGTTGGCTGAGTTTGCCGGGCTGTGGCAGGACGCGCTGGAAGAGGGCGATCTCATCCCGGTGGTACCGCAATTGGACGATGCGCAGCGTCACGCGCTTTACAACGCGTTGAACAACTTCCGCCAGGATGTGAGCCGCCGTACTATTGGTCCGCGCGGTCGTCTGGCGCTCGACCAGTTGATGCCGCGTCTGCTCAGTGAAGTTTGTCCGCGCGAAGATGCCGATGTGCTGCTGAATCGTCTGACGCCGTTGTTGCTGGGCGTGCTGACGCGCAGCACTTATCTGGAATTACTCACCGAATATCACGGCGCGCTGCGTCATCTGATTCGTCTGTGTGCCGCGTCACCAATGGTTGCCAGCCAATTGGCGCGCTATCCGCTGCTGCTGGATGAGTTACTCGATCCCGCAACGCTGTATCAACCTACCGCAACCGACGCTTACCGCGACGAACTGCGCCAATATCTGCTGCGTATTCCCACCGATGACGAAGAGCAGCAGTTGGAAGCATTGCGCCAGTTTAAACAGGCGCAGCATCTGCGCATCGCCGCTGCCGATATTGCTGAAACGCTACCCGTAATGAAAGTGAGCGATCACTTAACCTGGCTGGCAGAAGCGATTATTGAATCCGTGGTGCAGCAAGCCTGGCAGATGATGGTGCAGCGATATGGTCGTCCATCGCATTTGACTAGCGACAGTGAGCGCGGTTTTGCGGTTGTCGGTTATGGCAAGCTGGGTGGTTGGGAGCTGGGTTACAGCTCTGACCTTGATTTGGTGTTCCTGCATGATTGTCCGGATGATGCGGAAACCGATGGCGAGCGCGTCATTGATGGTCGCCAGTTCTATCTGCGCCTGGCGCAGCGTGTAATGCATCTGTTTAGCACGCGCACGTCGTCCGGCATTTTGTATGAAGTGGATGCGCGTCTGCGTCCTTCTGGCGCGGCGGGTATGCTGGTCAGTACTTTTTCCGCTTTCAACGAATACCAGCGCAGCGAAGCATGGACCTGGGAACATCAGGCGCTGGTGCGCGCGCGCATCGTGTTTGGCGAACCTGCGCTCTGTGAACGCTTTGATGAAATCCGCCGTAACGTTCTTTGCCTGCCGCGAGACGTTGAGACGTTGCAAAAAGAAGTGCGTGAAATGCGCGAAAAAATGCGGGCTCATCTCAGCAACAAACAGAAAGGTCGCTGGGAAATTAAGACCGATGAGGGCGGGATCACCGACATTGAATTCATCGCGCAATACCTTGTCTTAAGCTACGCGGCCGATCAGCCAGCGTTGACGCGTTGGTCGGATAATGTCCGCATTTTCGAATTGATGGCGCGTCATGGCATTATGCCGGATGAAGAGGCGCAGGCTTTGACGCATGCGTACGTCACGCTGCGTGATGCGCTGCACCATCTGGCATTGCAGGAATTACCGGGCCATGTGGCGCCTGAAGCCTTTGTCGCTGAACGCGCGGTGGTCAACAACAGTTGGCAGCGTTGGTTAAGCGGTATCCAATCTGACAGCGCGGAACAGTGAGCCTGATGGCTTATGTGGTAATATCCCGCGCATTATTTTGACCGTGTTGGAGTCTCTGAATGAAAGTAACACTGCCCACTTTTGGCAAGGCCACTGTGCTGGTCGTCGGCGATGTGATGTTAGATCGCTATTGGTATGGCCCAACCAGCCGTATTTCCCCGGAAGCGCCGGTGCCGGTGGTGAAAGTGGATACCATTGAAGAGCGTCCAGGCGGCGCGGCAAACGTCGCCATGAACATTGCTGCGCTCGGTGCAGCATCACGGCTGATTGGCTTGACCGGCGCCGATGATGCCGCGCGCGTGTTGAGCGAAACCCTGCAAAAGGTCAACGTCGACTGTGATTTTGTGGCGGTACAAAGCCATCCAACCATCACCAAATTGCGCGTGCTTTCGCGCAATCAGCAGCTGATTCGCCTCGATTTCGAAGAGGGTTTTGAGGAGATTGATCCGCAGCCGATTCACGATCGTATGCGTCAATCGCTGACGCAAGCGGGTGCGCTGGTGTTGTCTGACTACGCCAAAGGCGCGTTGAACAGTGTGCAGACCATGATTCAACTGGCGCGTGAAGCTAAAGTGCCGGTGCTGATTGATCCTAAAGGCACTGATTTTGAACGTTATCGCGGTGCAACGCTGCTGACACCGAATTTGTCTGAATTCGAAGCGGTTGTGGGTAAATGCAAAACCGTGGAAGAGATTGTCAGCCGTGGCATGCAGTTAATCGCGGATTATGAGCTCTCCGCGCTGTTGGTAACCCGTTCTGAAAACGGTATGACGCTGCTGCAGCCGGGCAAAGCGCCGCTGCATCTGCCTACGCAGGCGCAGGAAGTGTATGACGTGACCGGTGCGGGCGATACGGTGATTGGCGTGCTAGCCGCGGTGCTGGCGGCTGGTGACAGCCTGGAAGAAGCCTGTTTCCTTGCCAACGCTGCTGCTGGCGTTGTCGTCGGTAAGCTCGGTACTTCCACTGTCAGCACTGTTGAGCTGGAAAATGCCATTCACGCCCGTCCGGAAACGGGATTTGGTGTGATGACCGAAGCGGAGCTGAAAGCCGCTGTTGCGCTAGCGCGTCAGCGTGGTGAGAAAGTGGTGATGACCAACGGCGTGTTTGACATCCTGCACGCTGGCCATGTTTCTTACCTGGCGAACGCGCGCAAGCTGGGCGATCGCCTGATTGTCGCTGTTAACAGTGATGCCTCAACTAAGCGTCTGAAAGGCGAAACGCGTCCGGTCAATCCGCAAGAAAACCGCATGATTGTGCTGGGTGCGCTGGAAGCGGTGGATTGGGTGGTGCTGTTTGAAGAGGATACGCCACAACGTCTGATTGCGGGAGTGCTGCCGGATCTGCTAGTAAAAGGCGGTGACTACAAGCCGGAAGATATTGCGGGAAGCAAAGAAGTGTGGGCGAACGGCGGTGACGTGCGCGTACTGAACTTTGAAGATGGCATCTCAACCAGCAACATCATCAAAACTATTCGCAGTCATTAAGTGTGAATAGGCGGGAGGAAAACTCCCGCCAATGAGCTTACTGCGGAGTATCAATTTTCCCAGCGGGATCTGGCGTGACGATCGCCGGCGCGGGTGCCGCTGGACTTTCACTTTCTAACTTCGCCAGGCGCTGTTCCAGCGCAGCTAATTTCTCACGCGTACGCAGCAGAACCTGCGTCTGCACATCAAACTCTTCACGGTTAACCAAGTCCATGCGCGTCAACTGCGCCTGCAATACCTGACGGATTTTCTTTTCGACATCATCGCCAAAATCGCGAATCCCTTTCGGCATAGCTTCATGTACCTGGCGAGCCAGTTGTTCAATTTTTTTCGTGTCGATCATGATTATTTCCTGGTTACAGTGGCCGATAGCTGCGCGTGTTCGGACTCAATAGCTATTAAGTGTAATGCCTGAAACGAAAAGGTTAAACCTGAAATCCGCAACGCAGGAAATGCAAAAGCATTTGCACTTTTGTCGATTGCCCGACCAGATGATTGGCGTTATAGTTTGTACGCTTATTCTCAGGGCGGGGCGAAATTCCCCACCGGCGGTAAATCAGCTCTAGCTGAAAGCCCGCGAGCGCTCTCACAGCAATGTGAAAGGTCAGCAGATCCGGTGTAATTCCGGAGCCGACGGTTAGAGTCCGGATGGGAGAGGGTAACGACATCAGCCGGGCTTTGCCCGCGTCACGTTTTTGCCATGTGTTTTGTACGCACTCCTAAGCACGCCCTGGTTCTGGTAACTCATATTTTATAAGGTTTTTTTACCATGAATCAGACGCTTCTTTCTGAATTTGGCACGCCTGAACAGCGTGTAGAGCGCGCCATTGATGCGCTGCGCAACGGCCGCGGTGTAATGGTTCTCGACGATGAAAATCGTGAAAACGAAGGTGACATGATCTTCCCGGCAGAAACCATGACCGTTGAACAGATGGCATTAACCATCCGTCACGGCAGCGGTATTGTGTGCCTCTGCATCACCGAAGAGCGCCGTCAGCAGCTTGAGCTGCCAATGATGGTGGAAACCAATACCAGCGCTTACGGCACCGGTTTTACAGTGACGATCGAAGCTGCAAGCGGTGTGACCACCGGTGTTTCTGCCGCCGATCGCATCACCACGATTCGCGCTGCGGTGGCTGATGGCGCGAAGCCTTCAGACCTTAACCGTCCGGGCCATGTGTTCCCGCTGCGTGCGCGTGAAGGCGGTGTTCTGTCGCGTGGTGGACACACCGAGGCGACAATCGATCTGGTGACGCTGGCAGGATTCAAACCTGCGGGCGTACTGTGCGAATTGACCAATGATGATGGCAGCATGGCGCACGCGCCAGAAGCGATCGTGTTTGCTAAGCAACATGATATGCCGGTCGTCACCATTGAAGATTTGGTGGCGTATCGCCGTCAGCGTGAAACGCGTCACGCCAGCTAACTGAATTGATACAGAAAAAAGAGGCCGGATAGATATCTATCCGGCCTCTTTTTTTGTTTTAGCGATTGGCGTAAAACACGTGATTGCCAATTATCACTGTACGCTGAAAGGTATGACGCCACGCCGGTTTAGCGTGATGTGCATGGAAAAAGGTCGCGCCTTTCGTTACGTCCTGTAATTCTCCTTCAACGATCTTCTGTGCCAGCTTTCTGGCGCGTTGCCAGCTCTTATCTTCATGTGGTGGATAACGATAAGGATTCTTTTTGAGAGACGTCCAGGAGAACTGCTTTGGTGCATACACCACAGGACAGATCTCTTTGACATCCCAATTGGCCCGGTTCATGGTCACCGTACCAACGGCTATTTGTCCTTTAATCGGTTCGCCACGCGCTTCATGGTAGATATTCATCGCCAGGCACAATATTGCTCCCTGAATTAACATAAATTCCAACTCATGTTTCTAAAACCGGGTGGAGTTTATGAAGTTGATTCATTGGATGTAACAAGACCGGTCTCGCTCGGTCTTAGGTGCGGGCTATATCACTGATATCTAAAAGCAGCGCGCGCATTATTGAGACCTATCTTGTCTCAAATTCCCCCGTCCAATATCATTCAAATTCTCTGACAGAGATCATCATACTTATCAGCGTTAATCCCCCAGCGAAAGCGCGTATCGTAGCGGTTAACAAAGCGACACTTCGTCAAAGGATTAATCATGAGCACTACACGCATGCCTGCGCTGTTCCTTGGTCACGGCAGCCCGATGAACGTACTGGAAGATAATCGTTATACCCAAACCTGGCAGCAATTGGGCGCAACCTTGCCGCGTCCACGTGCGATTCTCGCGGTTTCGGCGCACTGGTACACACGCGGCACGGCGGTAACGGCGATGAATAATCCGCGCACTATCCATGATTTTGGTGGTTTCCCACAGGCGCTATTTGATGTGCGCTATCCCGCGCCAGGATCGCCAGAACTGGCTCAGCAAGTGATGAATTTACTGGCTCCGATCGCCGTTCATGCCGATCAGGAGTGGGGTTTTGATCATGGTTCCTGGGGGGTGCTGGCAAAAATGTATCCCGATGCCGACATCCCAGTGGTGCAACTGAGTATCGACGGCACTAAACCTGCTGAATGGCACTACGCATTGGGGCAAAAGCTGGCGTCATTACGAGATGAGGGTGTGATGATCGTGGCCAGCGGTAACGTGGTGCACAATCTGCGTATGCTGCGCTGGCAGGGCGCAGAAACCGCGTATCCGTGGGCGGAGAGCTTTAATCAGTTTGTCCGTGAGAATCTGGATTTCCACGGTGAGGCAGCAGATCACCCATTGGTGAACTTTATGCAGCATCCGGATGCACAGCTTTCGAACCCAACGTCTGAACACTATCTACCGCTGCTCTATATTCTTGGCGCGCGTGCCGCTGATGAAGCGATCAGCATTCCTGTGGAAGGGATGGAGATGGGCGCGATCAGCATGATGTCAGTGCAGATTGGCTAATGCGCAAGGCCGCCCGAAGGGTGCGGGCGGCACAGCTTTTATTCAATGAAGGTATGCGGATAGAAGCGCGACAGATCCTGTGTGATCAAGGCACGATCTTCGCGTAAGCCGATGCCCGCAGGTTGATCGTCAATCAGCCAACTGCCGATCAAGGTATAGCTATCACCAAATTTCGGTAGCTGATAGAACTGCTGGATAATCATGCCTTCTTCGCCATACGGACCATCGGCGCGGGCGATCTCCTGACCGTTTTCAATGATACGAATATTGGCACCTTCGCGTGAAAATAGCGGTTTCACCACGTACTTATCCATCTGCGGCGCGTTCTTATCATCGGCAAAGTAAGCGGGCAGCAAATTGGGATGATTAGGAAACATTTCCCACAGCAGCGGTAACAACGCTTTATTGGAAATGATGCTTTTCCAGGCCGGCTCCAGCCAACGCACGCCCGCATCCGCCAGCTTGGTAGAAAACACTTCGCGCAGCATGAATTCCCATGGATAGAGCTTAAACAGATTGCTGATAACCTGATCGTTTACGTCGGTGAACTGGCCTCTTTCACCCAATCCAATCTCGTCAATATAGAGAAACTCGCTCGGCAATCCGGCTTCAGTGGCGCAGTCCTGCAGATATTGCACCGTGGCGCGATCTTCCTCAGTATCACGGCAGCAGGAGAAGTGCAGCCAGTTGAAACCGAACTGCTGATGCAGCGTGGCGAAGCGCTCAATCAGCTTCTCTTGCAGGCTGTTGAACTGGTCGCTGCCCTGCGGCAGATTGCCCGCTTTGACCTGGTCTTCCAGCCAAATCCACTGAAAGAAGGCGGCTTCATACAGCGAGGTTGGTGTATCCGCGTTGTTTTCCAGCAGCTTAGCGTCACCTTTGCCATCCCATGCCAGATCGAGGCGCGAATAGAGCGAAGGCTGGCGCAATTTCCAGGAATCACGCACAAAGTCCCAGGTGTGCTTAGGAATACAGAAACGGGTGAGCAGCTCGTCACTGTTCACCACTTTTTCCACCGCCTGCAAACACATCTGGTGCAGTTCGGCGGTGGTATCCTCAAGCTGTTCAACCTGCGCTAGCGTGAATTGGTAGTACGCATCTTCACACCAGTAAGGTTCGCCATACATGGTGTGAAACTGGAAACCATATTCCGCGGCTTTTTCACGCCAGTCTGGACGTTCGGGGATTGCAATACGTTGCATGCTGCGGCTTAGCCTCCTAGCGAGCGGCTGCCGGTGCCAGAAGCACTACTGCGCTGCATGGTGTTTTGTTTTGCCACGCTGTCACCAAAGCCGCCACGCGTAATGGTGGAAGTGGTCGCGGGTTTCGGCGCCATTGCTGTTTTCGGCACGTTGATGGTGCGGCCCGATGTGGCATTACCGTAGTTTTTACCCGCAGCATCAACAAATTTACCGTTTGCCGGGCTGTTCGGATTTTTTGGCGAGAACAGGGGCTGCTGGGCAAACCCTGCACCACCGCTCATCATGCGTCCCATCATGTAACCGGCCATCAACGGCATCCAGAAGCTACCGCTTTGCTGAGCTTCAGCATTGTTTGCGGTGGTACCTACACCCGCTTGTGCAGGCGTTTGCTGGCATTGGTTTTCACCAAACTCAGCCACACAATCTTCGCGCGTAGCGTATTTTGGCGCGGTACGTTCGGCTTCTTTCTGTGCGTTGTTATACGCAGTGGTACATTGCGCGCTCTGGCCTGGATTGGCTTTGGCGCAATCATCCGCGTTTTGATAGAGCGACACCGTTTCGTCACTCTGCTCGCAGCCTGCCAGCATAAACACTGCGCTAACGGCAAAGGCGACTGGCGTTAAGTGGCGTGCCTGCCAGCTTTTACGAAAAGCGGCATGGCGAATATTTTTCGTCCGTTTCATTATTTTCATCCTGTGCCCAAAGGTGGGGTAAGGATAGGGGATGAGCGGTGGAAAATGAAGCGCGAAGCCAGATGGGGAAAGGATCTTTACGTAGCTATACGATTGAATGCGAAAGGGGCCGCATACGGCCCCCTGGGGAATTAATTACCGAATGGATTTCCGCTGCTGCGTGCGGCAGCTGGACGGGCTTGTGCGGCAGTTGAAGGCGATGAAGCTTTCGGACCGTTATCCACACGCGCGGCCTGCTGGTTATTCTCCGGCGCCACCACTTCAGGTGTCGTTGTGATCTCTTTGCCCAGCGTGCTGTTCAGCTGCTGCAGATCCTGCTCGTTCAGCGTACCCAGCGCATATTTGATATTCAGCTGGTTGATCAGATAGCTATAACGCGCATCAGAAAGCTGCTGTTTAGCATTGAACAGCGTGGTGGTCGCATCCAGCACATCGACGATGGTACGCGTACCGACCTGATACCCGGCTTCCATCGCATCCAGTGAGCTTTGTGCAGAGACAACGGCTTGCTTATAAGCATCAATGCTGCTGATAGAGGCATTCACGTTATTGAATGATGAACGTACCGTCTGAACCGCGCTACGATGCGCGCCTTCCAGCTGTTCGCTGGCCGCGACATAGTTGTACTGCGCCTGTTTCACCTGCGAGGTGACCGAGCCGCCGCTGTAAAGTGGCATGGTGAAGCTCAAGCCAACCTGGTTAGAACCGGTGATGGAATCGGTGCTGCCAGCGCTCTGATTGGCGCGACTGCCGCCATATTTGCTATTCGACATACCGGTTGAGGCGGTCAAATCCAGCGTCGGCATGTGGCCGGTTTCGGCTGAACGAATCTGCTCACGCGCCAGATCCTGGCTCAGTCGCGCAGAGAGCAAGGTCAGGTTGCGGCTTTCCGCTTCTTTCAGCAGGCTGGCCACAGCATCTGGACGCGCGGTTTTGAAACGATCGATATTCAATGAAGCCAGCGACAGATAATCCATGCCGGTAATCTGACGCAGCGATTCCACCGCATTATCGAGGTTGTTACGTGCGGTCACTTCGTTAGCCAGCACGGTGTCATACTGTGCACGGGCGTTCTGCACGTCAGTGATTGCGACCAAACCCACGTTAAAGCGCTGCGTGGTTTGATCCAGTTCGCGGTAGATCGATTGTTTCTGCGCTTCGGTGTAAGAAAGCGTGTCGATTGCCTTTAACACGTTAAAATAGGCAGTCGCCGTGTTAAGAATCAGGTCTTGCTGAGCAACCTGATAGGTAACATCCTGAATACCAGCCTGTTTTTCCTGCAGCGACAGCGCACGCCATTTCGACATATCGAAAATAGTTTGAGTTAATTGCAGAGAGGCGCTGGTCGTGTTGGAATGAAGTCCGCTGCTGTCACGGTAGCCATTGTCATATTTGTAATCTGCGCCCAAGCCTAACTGCGGCAATAAAGGACTACGCGCTTCATTGATTTTCTCAAATGCAGCGTCGCGGTTAGCGGCAGAAGATCGCAGATCGGGGTTGCTAAGGCGCGCCTGCTGATAGACCTGCAACAGGTTTTCTGCCTGGCTGGCAAGGCTGAATCCGCCCAGAGTCAGCCCAATAAAAAGTGGGAGCAGGTTTTTTCATTTGCATTCCTTTTGTTGCAGCAAAATGCACTGGTAGTGCTGCAGGTAAGCCAAAAAAATAATCGCCGATTCTACAGAGGCGGCGTCAGAGATAAGTTGGCTGAACGTGCCTTCTTCCCCTAATTTACGTAAATAATTCAAAAAGAACCACTCGGACGGAGCGGTAGACTTGGCTTTTCTTTGCTCCATCCCAATCTGCATAAGGAATCAGACGATGGCGAGTGAAAAAAAATCCCCTGTGACTTTCACAAAAAACGATGTAGAAATTATTGCACGCGAAACGCGTTACGATGGTTTTTTTTCCATCGTCAGCTACCGTTTCCGCCACCGTCGTTTTAATGGCGAAATGAGTGGTGAAGTGGTGCGCGAAGTTTTTGAGCGCGGACACGCCGCCGTGCTGCTACCCTATGATCCCTTGCGTGATGAAGTGGTACTGATCGAACAGATCCGCATTCCCGCTTTTGATTCCAGCCCAACGCCCTGGCTGCTGGAAATGGTGGCTGGCATCATCGAACCTGGCGAAACACCAGAAGATGTCGCACGACGTGAGGCGGTAGAAGAGGCTGGCCTTAAGGTTGGCCGCGTCAAACCGATAGTGAATTACTTAGCCAGCCCCGGCGGAACGTCTGAACGTTTATCGGTGCTGGTGGGCGAAGTGGATGCCAGCCTGGCAGAGGGAAATCACGGGCTGGAGGAAGAGAATGAGGATATTCTTGTCCATGTGGTGAGCCGCGAACAGGCTTATCGCTGGGTGGAAGAGGGGATTATTGATAACGCGGCATCTGTCATCGCCTTGCAATGGCTGGCGTTGCACCATGAAAAACTACGACAAGAGTGGAAGCTAAAATGAAACAGCGCTATACCCCTGACTTTCCCGAAATGATGCGCCTGTGCGAAACCAATTTCGCCCAGCTGCGTCGCCTGCTGCCGCGTAATGACGAGGCAGGCGCATCGGTGATTTATCAGGTGAATGGCGCCAGCTATCAGCTCACCATCGAAGAATCGACGCGTTACACCACGCTGGTGGAAGTGCGTCAGGTGGCGCCCGCAGTGAGTTACTGGAGCCTGCCTTCTATGTCGGTGCGGCTCTACCATGATGCGATGGTCGCTGAAGTGTGTTCCACTAAACAGATCTACCGATTTAAAGCGCGCTATGATTATCCTAATAAAAAACTGCATCAGCGCGATGAAAAACATCAGATTAACCAGTTCCTTGCGGATTGGTTACGTTACTGCTTAGCGCACGGCGCTGTGGCAGTACCGGTTTGCTGATAGCGTAAAAAACGCAACGATGGCGTGGAGATTAAGGAAACGCTTTGGATAGCCTGCTAACTCTTCCTGCGCAAGATGGGTCTGATATCAGGATTTTACAAATCACGGATACCCATCTTTTCGCCGGAAAACATCAATCGCTGCTTGGGGTAAATACCTGGTCGAGTTTTGATGCGGTACTGGATGCTATTGAAGTACAACAGCGCCAGTATGATCTGATTATCGCCACTGGCGATCTCGCTCAGGATCACACCGTCGAAGCTTACCAACACTTTGTAGCAGGCATTAATCGTCTGCCAAAACCTTGCGTCTGGCTGCCGGGAAATCACGATTTTCAGCCGGCAATGGTGGATACGCTGGCCGACGCGGGCATCAAATCTGACAAGCACGTTCTTTTGGGCGATCACTGGCAACTGGTGCTGCTCGATAGCCAGGTATTTGGTGTGCCACACGGCATGTTGAGCGAGTACCAGCTGGAGTGGCTACACACCGCACTTAGCAAGTACCCGGAACGCCACACTTTGGTACTGCTGCATCATCACCCGCTGGCTTCCGGATGTACCTGGTTAGATCAGCACAGCTTGCGCAATCCGCATCAGCTGGAAGCGGTACTGCAGCACTTCCCACGCGCACGCAATCTGGTGTGCGGCCATATTCATCAGGAGCTCGATCTCGACTGGCATGGTCGCCGCGTGATGGCTTCACCATCAACCTGCGTCCAGTTCAAACCGCATTGCACTAACTTCACCATTGATACGCTGGCGCCGGGCTGGCGTTGGCTTACCTTGCAGCCCGACGGCTCGCTGCAGACCGAAGTGAACCGCCTGCAAAGTGACATGTTCCGCCCCGATCTTGATTCCGAGGGCTACTAAGCAATGGCGGCGCTGATCTATCTGCATGGCTTCAACAGTTCCCCGCAATCGGCGAAAGCCACGCAGCTGCAGCAGTGGCTCAACGAACAGCATCCGCATATTAATGTGATGGTGCCGCAACTACCGACGTTTCCGTCTGAAGCCGCCAGCATGCTGGAAGATCTGGTGATGCAATATGCCGGTGAACCGCTGGGATTGGTGGGATCGTCGCTGGGCGGCTATTTTGCTACCTGGCTGTCGCAGTGTTTTATGTTGCCAGCGGTGGTGGTTAATCCCGCCGTACGGCCGTTTGAGCTGCTGGTGGATTACCTCGGCGAAAACCGTAATCCCTACACCGGCCAGCAATATGTGTTAGAGTCTCGCCACATTTACGATCTGAAAGTAATGCAGATTGACCCTCTTGAAGCGCCCGATTTACTCTGGCTGCTGCAACAAACCGGCGATGAAATACTCGATTATCGCCAGGCGCTGGAGTATTACAGCGCATGCCGCCAGACGGTTGAAGAGGGCGGCAATCATGCCTATATCGGATTCGAACGCCATTTCGCACAGATCGTTGATTTTCTGGGATTAAACGCCCAGTGACCTTGCGAAGTGGGGCCATTTTCCTATTGCTAATCAGACATTTACGATGAGCCAATCAAGCTATAATGCCGATGCCATTGAGGTCCTGACCGGCCTTGAACCGGTGCGTCGTCGTCCGGGGATGTACACCGATACCACGCGCCCGAACCACCTGGGCCAGGAGGTGATCGATAACAGCGTCGATGAGGCGCTGGCCGGTCACGCTAAACGCGTGGAAGTCATTCTTCATGCCGACCAGTCGCTGGAAGTTATTGATGATGGTCGTGGCATGCCAGTGGATATCCATCCGGAAGAAGGCGTGCCAGCGGTTGAGCTGATTCTTTGTCGCCTGCATGCGGGCGGCAAATTCTCCAACAAAAACTATCAGTTCTCAGGCGGCTTGCACGGCGTCGGGATCTCGGTGGTTAACGCCTTGTCGAAGCGTGTGGAAGTTACCGTGCGACGTAACGGCGAAATCTACCAGATTGCCTTCGAAAATGGCGACAAGGTGCAGGATCTTACGGTTACCGGCACCGTCGGTAAACGCAATACCGGTACCAGCGTGCACTTCTGGCCAGATGAAAGCTTCTTTGATAGCCCGCGTTTCTCGGTTTCTCGTTTATCACATCTGTTAAAAGCCAAAGCCGTGCTGTGTCCGGGCGTTGAAATTGTTTTTAAAGACAAGGTCAATGACACCGAACAAACCTGGATGTATCAGGATGGCCTGACCGATTACCTGTGTGAAGCGGTTGACGGCTTACCCACGCTACCGGAAAAACCCTTTGTGGGCAGTTTTGCTGGCGATGTGGAAGCGGTGGATTGGGCGCTGCTATGGCTGCCGGAAGGCGGAGAGCTGCTAACAGAAAGCTACGTTAACCTGATCCCAACCATGCAAGGCGGTACGCACGTTAACGGCTTGCGTCAGGGCTTGCTGGATGCCATGCGCGAGTTTTGCGAATACCGCAATATTTTGCCGCGCGGCGTGAAGCTGTCGGCAGAAGATATCTGGGATCGCTGCGCGTACGTGCTGTCGGTGAAGATGCAGGATCCACAGTTTGCCGGGCAGACTAAAGAGCGCCTGTCGTCGCGTCAGTGTGCGGCATTCGTCTCAGCGGTGGTCAAAGATGCCTTCAGCCTGTGGCTGAATCAAAACGTGCAGGCGGCTGAAATGCTGGCCGAGCTGGCGATCTCCAGCGCGCAGCGCCGCATGCGCGCCGCGAAGAAAGTGGTGCGTAAAAAACTCACCAGCGGCCCGGCGCTGCCGGGCAAACTGGCTGACTGCACCGCACAAGATTTGAACAAAACCGAACTATTCCTCGTCGAAGGGGATTCTGCGGGCGGTTCCGCCAAGCAAGCGCGCGATCGTGATTATCAGGCGATCATGCCGCTGAAAGGTAAGATCCTCAATACCTGGGAAGTCTCTTCGGACGAAGTGCTGGCCTCACAGGAAGTGCATGATATTTCAGTGGCGATCGGTATCGATCCTGACAGCGAAGATCTGAGCCAACTGCGTTACGGCAAAATCTGTATCCTCGCGGATGCGGACTCCGATGGTCTGCACATTGCCACGCTGCTGTGCGCGCTGTTTGTGAAGCATTTCCGTACGTTGGTGCAACACGGCCATGTGTACGTGGCGATGCCGCCGCTGTATCGCATCGATCTCGGCAAAGAAGTCTATTACGCCCTGGATGAAGATGAGAAAGAGGGCGTGCTGGACCAGTTGAAGCGCAAGAAAGGTAAGCCGAATGTGCAGCGTTTTAAGGGCTTGGGTGAAATGAACCCGCTGCAGCTGCGCGAAACCACGCTTGATCCGAATACGCGTCGTCTGGTGCAATTGACGATAAGTGATGAGGATGTCGACCAAACGCTGCGTGTGATGGACATGCTGCTGGCGAAGAAACGCTCGGAAGACCGCCGCAACTGGTTGCAAGAGAAAGGCGATTTAGCCGACCTCGAAGTGTAAAAAAACAGGGACGCCGCGGCGTCCCTGTTTTATTGCTGCTGTAATGCCTGTTTAACCCGCGCAATAACCGTGCTCCACTCTTCATCCTGCCCGCGCCCAAACAATCTCATTTGCGGATACCACGGCGATTCATCGCGATTTTCCAACCAGCGCCAGTCTCGCGCCCAGGCGGGAAGTAATACCCAGCAAGGTATCCCCATCGCCCCTGCTAAGTGGATCACCGACGTATCTACACCAATCACCAAATCCAGTTGTGAAATGACCGCGGCGGTATCCTGATAATCAGTGAATTGGGCACCAAGCGGCTGTATGTGTGGAAAGTCAGCGATTTCCTCTTCACCTGCACCTTTTTGCAAGCTAATCCAGTTGATATCAGGCAGGTCAAATAAAGGTGCAAACTGTGAAAGGTGCGCAAGCGATCGTTGGCTATCATTCTTATGCCCGCTAGAGCCTTTCCATACGATACCCATTTTTTTCCCGTTCCCCTTAATCGGCCACCTCGCCTGTTGTTCTGCAGAGCTAAACAGATAGGGATGATGCGCGCTAAAGGGCTGTGTTGAGTTGAGGAAGTGCTGCGGTAAATCCAGTAGAGAGCACCAGTAATCTGCCGGTGGCAACGTGTGTTGTACATCTTCCCGTGTCAGATAATTATCGAGGTGCGGCAGCGTAACCATCAATGATTTTAAGGACTTGTTGCCCAGCATGATCACTTTTATCGCATGCTTTTCAGTTTTAACGCGTGTGAGATAACGACAGAACTGAATTTCGTCCCCCATGCCTTGCTCGGTCCGTACCAACAGCGTTTTGCCGCGCAGATCCTCTCCTTGCCAGTAGCGAATAGGGAGTTTCGGTAAGGTAAAGAAGCGATCGGGATTATCGGATGCATAACGCGCCTGATAGTTAGACCAGCCAGCAGCGAAGTTGCCTTGTTGTAGCTGAACCATGCCGAGCGAATTTCGGCAACGTTGATCGGCGTCACGCACTTGCAGCACTTGCTGCATCTGACTTTCTGCTTCTTGTAGCTGGCCCATGTGCGCTAGCAACGTGCTAAAGCCATAGCGGGCTTCGGTATAATCAGGCTGGCTTTGCAGCGCCAATCGATACTGATCTAAAGCAAGGTGATAGCGCTGCTGTTTATGCAGCAAAATAGCGTAGTTATTGTGACAGGCGGCATAGCCCATATGTGATTGCAGCGCAGCCTGATAACAGGCTTCGGCCTCGCTCCAGCACCCGGCGTCATAATGGGTTAGACCAAGACCGTTGAGTAATCCCGCATCTGTAGGCGCAAGTTTTAGCGCCCGCTGATAATAGCGCTGCGCCGTATCCAGATCGCCGTTGCGCCGGGCAAGCCGTGCGGCTTCATGAAGGAACCAGCCATCGTAGGGAGCAAGCGTCAGGTGCGCCCGAATCTTACGCCAGGCTTCTTCCTGTCGCCCTTGCTGCAGCAACTGGGTTACCGCTTGTTGCTGACGTAAATCGTTAGCCACCCGAGGTTTATGGCGCATTGTGATATCCTGCCGCTAATAAAGTGGCGTAATTTAAGCCAAAAGTGTCAGAAACCGCGCTAAGACAGGTCTCGATCTTTAAGGATGGGAATTTGAAAATAACACTGGAAGAGTTACGTGCCTGGGTTGCGGTGGTCGATACCGGATCAATCACATCAGCCGCGGAGCAGTTAGATCAAACCAGCTCTGGCGTGAGCCGTGCGCTTAGCCGGCTGGAAGGTAAGCTGCAAACCACCTTAATGCATCGCACCACGCGTCGCCTGGCATTGACCGAAGAGGGGCTGATTTTTCTCGATCATGCGCGGCAGATTCTGGCGTCGGTTGAACAGGCGGAAGAACTGATCGCGCAGCGCCGGGACATTCCTTCTGGACGCTTACGCGTCAATGCCAATACGCCTTTTACCCTGCACGTCATTGTGCCGCTGGTGGCGGAGTTTCGTCAGCGCTACCCGCTGATTCAGCTGGAATTAAACACCGACGATATTGTGATCGATCTGCTGGAGCAGCAAACGGACATCGCCATTCGCATCGGCGAGCTGCGCGATTCGACGCTGCGTGCGCGTGTGCTCGGAAGCAGCGCTATACGCCTGTTAGCCAGCCCAGATTATCTTGAAAAGTTTGGTGTACCGGAAAACGTTGATGCACTGGCGAACCATCAGCTGTTGGGGTTCAGTCAACTTGATGTACACAACGTCTGGCCGGTTTGGCAGCGCGAAGGCGAGTTCCTGCGCATCAAACCTACGCTGTCCGCCTCCAGTGGTGAAACATTGCGTCAACTGGCTTTAGCTGGGCAAGGTATCGTACGTTTATCCGATTTTGTCAGCCGTGAAGATCGCGACAGTGGGCGTCTGGTACAGGTTTTAGCAACGGAAACCCGTGAACAGCGTTTACCCATCCACGCGGTCTATTATCGCAATCAATCCCTTACCTCGCGCATTACCTGTTTTCTGAGTTTTTTACGCGAAAAAATTCAGGAAAATCATCTGTTATAGTCTTGTTCCTGCTCAATAATTTACCCTTCATCTTCATATCTTTATTTATAAAAACGCTTTAATTCATATAGTTAATTAACTAATAACTTTTCTGTCAATGTTGGGAAATTTTTTCTTTCCTAACGGGACGTTTCTTATGTCTCGGAAATCTCTCTTTCCCGATTATGTCGCTCACTTTGAGCCCGCACAGGTGGGTTAAGCCAGGGAGATTGCTGCGTTTGTACGCAATCGCACAATCAAAATCTAATGTACGGAAGGGATTAAACATGAACGTTTCGCCCGTGAGTGTTGCGGTTATTGATAAAAAAACAATAACGAAAGCGGAAGCATTGCGTGTAGGTAAAGACGGTAAAGCTGCAAAAGTTCAGGCTATTACCAACGGCAAATATTTGCTGACCCAAGGTAATGACGGCGTTGCACCAGAAAACATTACCGTTAAGCGTGTCGGGAAAGATCTGCTGGTGATGCTGGAAGGATCCGACGCCAGCGAACCCGATCTGATTATCGAAGACTTTTTTGCTAAATCAGGTGCTTTAGTTGGTAAAGCTGAAGATGGCGCGATGCATGAATACGTCGCTACCGATGGTAATGCCGATCACGATGCTGCCGCATTGGCTGATGGCGAAACCACCGCATTAGCGCTTGGAGAGAGCACGGTTGATACCGATTCTGGTTTCATGCTGGCCTCGGGATTTGAATGGTCTCCGGCGTTGATCGCTTTAGGCGGATTGGCGGCTATCGCTGCGGCCGCCGGCATGGGCTACGTGGCAGCCAAAGAGCAATATCAGGATAAAAACGCTCACGAAAACGGTAGCAGCGATCAAAATGGTGGAGACAACGGGAAGGGCGGTGATGACGGCGGTAAAGGTGGCGGCGACAGCGGCGGCGGCAATGTAAACGTCCCTGTAGTTAACGGCCTGTATGACGACGTGGGCAGCATTACCGGATTGATCGCGAAAGGCGGCCGTACCGATGACACCACGCCGACACTGAACGGCACGGGCACCAAAGGGAATGTCATTGAAATTTGGGATGGCAGCACAAAAATTGGTGAAACCACGGTTGGTGAAAACGGCACATGGTCCTTTACACCCGGTAAAGCATTGGGCGCCGGTAGCCACAGCATCACCACACGTGAACGCAATGAAAGTGGCGTAGTAGGCGATTCAAGCGAGGCCTGGAGCTTCGTTATCGATCTGACCGCCCCTGCCAAGGGCACCATTGGTAGCATGGTGGATGACAGCGTAAATCCGCCGAAAGAGATCGTGAAAGATGGCATCACCAAAGACAAAACGCCGACGCTGGCGGGTAAGGCCGAAGCGGGCGCTACCGTTGAAATCTGGAAAGATGGCCAGTTGCTGGGCACTGCCAAAGTAGACAGCGAGGGTAACTGGACCTACACCAGCCCGACGCTGTCAGAGGGTAAACATGATTTCAGCATCGTCGTCGTAGATGAAGTCGGGAATAAATCGCTGCCTTCCGAAGCCTGGATTATCGAGGTTGATACCGTAGCACCAGAAAATAAAGGCATTGGTGCCATCGCTGATGATGAAGGTAAGTTGATTGAAAATGGTGGCGAAACGCAAGACAGCACACCAACCTTCTCTGGCGTCGGTGAAAAAGGCGACATCATTAAAATCATTGATAACGGCCAGGTTATCGGCAGCACCGTTGTCGATGACGAAGGAAAGTGGCAATTCACCCCAGAAAAAGCCATTGGTAATGGCGATCATGAATTCCAGATTATTGAAGTGGATCCAGCAGGTAATGAATCTGCGCCTTCAGAAAAAGTCATTATCGAAATTAACGATCCGAATAACCCTATTGATCCCGGCAAGGAAGTGATTCCGAATCCCGATGTACCGGTAACTGGCGCGGTTGACGACGTGTATCGTGATGAAATGTTGGATAACGGCGAAAAGTATTTCATCGGTAAACAGCCTATTGCTAACGGCGATGCGGTGAATGATTCAACGATTTTTGTGGGTGGAACCGGCAACGCGGGCGATATCGTTTATATCTGGCTCAGTGGGAGCAATAACCATTATTACCTCTCCTCTGTCGTAGATGAGAACGGGAAGTGGAGTATCGCCACGCCAGAGTTATCTGATGATGTTTACAAGATTGAAGCGGCATTTAAAAATGCTGAAGGCGTAGTAACAGCCAAAACCGAAGCTTTTGAAGTTGAGATCGATACGATTCCACCGGAACCCATCGATCCGGGCGATCTCTTCCCTGATTTACTCAGCCATGTTGAATTATCTGAGCTGCTCTCGGCAAACGGTGACACGTTATTCAATGAAGCGCAGGAAGAATCTGCATTACTCAATAATATTGATGAAAGCATTTTAAGTAATATGCTTTTCGATGCGGATATTAAGAGTTCTGCAGTGGACGGCGTGATGTCTCTCGATATTACAGCTTTGAAGGATTTAGATATTCATTACTTATCTGAATAATTATCACATCATTGCGATTAATAGAATAAAAACAGGCGTCGTCTGGCGCCTGTTTTCTGGAGTTATAATGAAACTTAAAAAATATGCTATTGCCACGGTGCTTGCGTCATTGTCCATCAGCGCAACTCTCCAAGCGCAATCGAATTTTGGCAAAGCCTGGCAATCCATGCCTGCAGCGGCCTCAGAGCAAACCCGCATCGTTTATTATCGAGCTACAGACGATAATAATAATAAAGCAGCACACATCTATGTTGATGGCGAATTCCAAACGGCATTATTAACCGGCGGCTACACGGTGTTTTGCCTGAAACCGGGTGTACATTCGTTGGGAAGTTATATCGATGATGCGCCAGGTTATCAGGGCAAGCAGCAACAACCATGGCGCGATAATCTGGCGGCGGGCAAAACCTATTATATCATTGCCAGCCTTGACGGTTCCGGCCGTCCTCTGGTGATGGATAGCGAACAGGCTCAGCAGCAATTAGTGGGAACACGTCAGCAAACTCATTTGCTTTCCCGCGCGTCAGCGGTGGTGCCGTGCAAGGCTGGAACTACACAGTCTTATGATAATTATGAGTTTTCATCGGATTTGCTGTTTAATTTTGGTAGCGCGAACAGTGCCGATATTTCCGCTCAGGGTCATAGCGCCATTCAACAATTTGCAACCTTGTTGAAAAGCAAAAATAAAGCCGATCAGCGCATTATCGTCACCGGCTTTACCGATCCGATTGGGGAGGAGGAAAGCAACATCAAGTTAGGCCAACGCCGCGCGGATGCAATCAAGAAATTATTGGTTAATAACGGGCTCGCGAGTGATTATATTCAATCGCAAAGTATGGGTGAAAGCCAGGTCACTGCGCAGTGCGCGGGCTCCCTGAAGCAGCAGAAAGCATGCTATCAAGGCGAACGTCGTGTAATTATCAGTGTAGAGAATAAATAGTTTTATCACTTTCTAAAAATTAACCAATGGTCTGATTTTTTATAATTTAGGCCATTTTTTTCAACTTCACTTTACAATTAATGATTCTATTAAAAACCATTAATTAAGACATGTCCTGTGTTGGTTATTTCACTAACTGGTCGAGAATGCTTGCGTTCCGGGAGGAAACCGGAACACGAATCTAAATATTTAAAGGAATATATTCATGGCGAATAACAGCATTAATGAAATTAAAGAAATGAAAATCAGTACTATTACCGACAAAAAATTTGGTTGGAAAGATAAACAAGTCGATCTAAAAGATGCCGGTGGTCGTGTTGAGATTCTTATTGATGGTGTGGTTTACAAAGCACCTATCGATGAAAATGGTAAGTGGTCATTTACACCGCCAACGGGCTGGGACGAAGGCTTACATACCGTGCAGTTGATCACCATCGATAAAGCGGGTAACCGTGCACCACCAACGTCCTTCATTGTAAATCTGGATACCCAAGCTCCAGAAGCGCCAGAAATCTGGCGTGTGGTAGATAACACTGGTAGTAATAAAGGTAATTTGAATCCGGGCGAAATTACCGATGAACACAAGCCTGTCATTTCAGGCGTAGCGGAGCCGGACGCGATCGTTTACCTGTATGACAACGGTGGAAAAGATCCGATTGCTTCAGTCAAAGCTAATAGCATGGGGGCATGGACCATTACTCCAGAATTGGCTGATGGCGAACACAGCCTGACCGTAGTGGCTAAGGATGCTGGCAAACATGAAAGCCCAGTCTCAGCGCCATTCATTGTGAAAGTTGAAGCGGGCGCAGTAGTGATGGCCGAAGGCCCAACTGCAGAGTCGCAGCCGTCTGAGGATGCGACTGCAAATACCAATAATTTTGGTACTCATGGTAATGCTATTGAAAAATATACCAATAAAAGCTTTATCGAGATATCACCTAAAGTCGAACCTTTCGCACAGGTTCAAATTACGCTGAACAATGAAGTGTATCTTGTTACCGCAGATAAGGATGGCAATTTACATTTCAAGTCTGATGAACTGCCAGATGGGACCTACTACTATCAGACGCGTGTTCGCGATAGCGCTAATAACTGGGGTCCCGCTACCTCAATCATTCTGCATGTCGAAGCAGGCGCTCCGGAAGCACCACAGATCCTGCGCGTCATTGACGACGAAGGTAATGTTGATCACTTAACTTCGGGTCAATACACTGATGATAAAAACCCAACGCTGTCAGGCGTGGCTAAACCGGGATCGCTGGTCTTCATTTACGGCGTTGATTCAGCACCGATCGGCAGCGTGACCGCTGGCGGTGATGGACGTTGGACCTTCACACCGGAACTGACCACGGATGATACCTATATCTTCAACGTAGCGTATCAGGATCGCTACGGTCGTATGAGTCCGAAATCAGACAACTTCATCCTGAAACTGGATGCTACTGCACCTGAAGCGCCTTCACTGGAAGGTGTTTACGATGACGTAGGCCGCGTAACCGGTCAGCTGAAATCAGGCGATACCACTGACGACACCACTCTGTCGCTGTCGGGTAAAGCGGATGCCGGCTCCATTGTACGTATCTGGGATGGCGAAAAATTAGTTGCAACCGTTATTGCCAACTCACGTGGTCAATGGTCTTACGAACTGGATGTGGCCGAAGGCAAACATGCGCTGCGCGTAGATTCCGTCTCCAAAGGTGGTGCTGCTTCTACTCCATCAGAAGAGTTCATTGTGATTGTTGATACCCAAACGCTGCCTCCGGCACAGATTGAAGAGATTGTCGCCAACAACGGTGCAGAAGAGCGTCCACTGGTGAGCGGTGATGCAACCAACGATGACACCCCAGTGCTGCGCGGTTCAGGTGAAGAGGGTGAAATTGTTTATGTTTACGATAAAGACAAAGTCATTGGTTCTGCTGCCGTAGGCAAAGATGGCAAATGGGAAATCGAGCTTGATCCACTGGTAGAAGGTTCTCATGAGCTGAAGATCAAAGTCGAAGATCCAAAAACTGGCAAAAGTTCAGACTTCTCAGATCCGGTCACCATCGTGGTGGATTTAACTGCACCTGAAAAACCGGTCGCTCCGGGCATTATCGACAACACCGGTGATGAGCAGGGCGTCATCCAGCCAGGCACGCCAACTGACGAAACCCAACCGGAGTTCACCGGTGGCGGTGCAACGCCGGGTGACGTTGTGGAAATCATCATCATTGATAAAGACGGCAAAGAGCAGGTCATTGGTAGCGGCGTCGTTGACGAGAAAGGTGATTGGACAGTCACCCCAACCGATCCAATCGGTGATGGTGATTACGACGTGGTGGTTGAAATTACCGATCCGGCGGGCAACACCTCTGATCGTTCCGATCCAATTGAACTGATTATCGATACCAAAGTGCCGGACGAAATCACGGACTTCGAATTGTGGGATGACGTGGGCGTCATCACTGGTCAGATCCTTGATGGCGGCATCACTGATGACAAATCACCAACCGTACGCGGTACCGGTGAAAACGGTTCTAAAGTCATTATCTATGATGGCGAAAAACAGATCGGTTCAGCAACCGTAGTTGATGGTAAATGGAGTATTGATCTGCCTGCCCTGACGGAAGGTGCGCATAATATCCGCGTTCAACCTGTCAGCGCTTCAGGTGTGAAAGGCCCTATCAATGACGGCATCAACTTTGATGTGGATCTGACCGCGCCACAGGCTGGTACTTACACCGGTGGTACATTCCTTGATGTAGAAGGCTTTACCCGCCTGATCGGGTCGGATATTAATGGTCAGGTTATGACGCTGAACGGTACCGGTAAAGAAGACGGCACCGTGGTAGTGGTCTATGGCGATGCGGCGCGTACCGAAATCATCGGCAGCGCGGTGGTGACCAACGGTAAATGGACGCTGGATACCGATGAACTGGCTGAAGGCAGCTACCATATCTCCTTCGGTTATCGTGATGCGGCGGGCAATGAAGTGGCCGGGGCAGAATCGTTCGACGTTAACGTTGACATTACGCCACCAGAACCTATCGATCCAGGCGACCTGTTCCCAGACTCATTCAACGAAGCGCTGATGAGCATGTCACTGACGGATATTCTGTCCATGAGCGATGACTCGTTATTCATCGACAACGGTAAAACGCAGTTGATGATTTCGGATTCTGCGCAGGAAGTGACCTTGCAAGACATCCTTCCGGAAGGTGAAGACGTGAATAACTGGAGCCAGGCAAATGGCACCGTAACCGTGGCAGGCGTTGAATATAACGTTTACCAGAACAACGGTGGCGATGCTGAAGTGATGGTTCCACAGCACCTGCTGCAGGAACAACAGCACTAATTTCTGATTAGCTGTTAAACAAAAGCCCCGATCGTAAGACCGGGGCTTTTTTATGCACGATATGTAACAACACAGTAAATTGACTTACTTAGCCGCTTCCAGCACCAGGATCTTCACATCGACCACTTCATCTTTAATCAACGCGCGATGCGCATCCATGTGTGGCATCTGCTGATGCTGCTCCAGATGACGCAGTGATTCCCATAGCTCCAGCATGAAAATGGAATCGGGTGAATTCTGTTTCCACGGCACTTGCGCCTGATGATCAACTAATGCGTCATATTGATGACAGCCATCTTCTTCCAGCACGGTAGGAATCAGCTGGTTAATCGCATCCAAAACCACCTGGCGACGGCCCGGTTTGACACAAATCTCTGCAACGACGGTTAACATAGTGCTTCCTCTTTTCCCTGGGTGCTTACAGTTAAGCAAAGATCTGGCTGAGATGAGTCCGATAACGTTCGATATCGCGCGGTACGTCCGGCATTTTAATCACATCGTTACAGATAAAGGTCGGCAAACCTTCCATACCGAGGAACTGGTTGGCCTTATGGAAGTGCAGATACAAACCGTCCACGCCCACGCCTTCAAAAAACTGCTCGGGATCGTTAAAGGCTTCCAGCGGAGCGTTCCAGGTCAATGACAGCATGTATTTCTTACCCTGAATCAGGCCGCCGGAGCCGTATTTTTTACCGGCATCGCTGCGTGTGCGGCCATCGCTGGCATACAGTGAACCGTGACCTTCGGTGAAGACATCATCGATATACTTTTTTACTGTCCACGGCTCGCCCATCCACCAGCCGGGCATTTGATAGATCACCACATCGCTGTCGAGGTATTTCTGCACTTCTTCTGCCACGTTGTAGTCGCTGTCGGCAATCGTTACCTGTACCTGATGACCAAGATCGCGCAACTGGCTGGCTGCGACGTCAGTTAAGGTATGGTTCAGTTCGCCTTTCGAATGGGCGAAGGTTTTGCCACCATCGATAATTAAAAAATTCATGTCATCCGCTCCGTTTCTCGTTAATGCCGCACACTCTACGCGCGCGCAGCAGCGAGAAAAATGCGTGATCGATCACAACACTTTTGCTAATAAAGCAATAATACGCAGGGTTATGAAACAATCCGTGAGCAAACCAACATCAACTCCCATAAAAGAAGAAAACATGAAAACCGCGATACTGAGTGCATTACTTATGGTGACGGGCGCTGCTCAGGCGCAATCCCACCTCGATGACATCCGCGCAAGCAAAACCTTAAAAGTCTGTACCACCGGTGATTACAAGCCATATAGCTATTTGCGCAGCGATGGCCAATACGAAGGATTGGATATCAGCATGGCGCAATCGCTGGCGGCAAGCTTGGGCGCAAAAGTGCAGTGGGTGCCAACCACATGGAAAACCCTGAGCGATGATTTTGTGGCCAGGCAGTGTGATATCGCATTGGGCGGCGTATCGGTCACCCTCAAGCGTCAGCAGATCGCCTGGTTTGCTCAGCCGCTCGGTGTTGATGGAAAAATTCCACTGGTGCGCTGTGCTGATAAAGCGAAATATCAGACGGTTGAACAGATTAACAAGGCGAGCGTGCGCGTGATCGAACCGGCGGGCGGCACCAACGAAGCCTTCGTGCACAGCCATCTGCCGCAGGCAACGCTGCAGCTGGCTGACAATGTGGGGATTTTCCAGCAGTTGGTGGATAACAAAGCGGACGTAATGATCACCGATGCGTCTGAAGCGCTGTTCCAGCAGCAGCATTATCCCGCGCTGTGCGCCATCAATCCGGACAAACCGATGCAGTACGGCGAGAAGGCCTACATGATCCCGCGCGATGATATGAGCTGGAAGTTGTATGTCGATCAGTGGCTGCATCTCAGCACCGCCACCGGCGAATACGCCCAGATTACGAAGAAATGGTTAGGTGCGAAGTAGCGACGCCATTCCTGGCGATCTGAGTTTCTGGTGCGCCATAACGCGCACCAGATAACAGAACTCAACGATACAAACTCGCCTTACCCAACCCGCCAAACAGATTCATTTTGTAGCGAATGACTTCCTTTGCCGCCGCAATCGCATCGGGATAAATCACATTCGGATCCCACCAGGTTTCGCGTACCAGAATCTCGCGCAGCTTAGCGAAATAGGCGAACTTCATGTCGCTGGAAATATTGATTTTGCCCACGCCCAGCGTCACCGCTTCCGCGATCTCGGCATCCGGATTTGCTGAACCGCCGTGCAGCACCAGCGGAATAGTGGTGCGCTGTGCAATGTCTCTGAGGATATGCATCTGCAGCTCAGGCTTCATATCTTTGGGGTAGATGCCGTGCGCGGTGCCAATCGCTACCGCCAGCGTATCCACACCGGTGCGTTGCACGAAATCCTCTGCCTGCGCCGGTTCGGTGTAGATCACTTTACTCACGCCGCCTTCCACTGAAGTGCCGGTATCGCCGATGGTGCCGAGTTCACCTTCCACCGAAACGCCCACCGCATGCGCCAGTTTCACCACTTCTTTGGTCAGCGCCACGTTCTCTTCATAAGGCAGCAATGAACCATCGATCATCACTGAGGTAAAGCCGCATTGAATAGCGCGCAGCACCTGAGCAATGGACGCACCGTGATCGAGGTGGATGGTGAACGGCACTTTGCTTTTCAGCGTGCGCTCGCGCACATAGCCAAAGAACTCATCAGTGACAAATTCCAGCTCGCTTGGATGGATGGAAATGATCGCCGGCGTATGGGTAGCTTCAGCTTCTTCAACTACCGCGCGGATAAAGCAGCTGTCGGCCACGTTAAAAGCGCCAATCGCGTAGCGGTGTTCACGAGTCGGTGCCAACATCTCTTTCATTGAAATCAACATGTTAATATTTCCTCAGCGTGATGTTTACCGGAGCCGACGCATGCGCCGACCCGATAGTGGATATGAATGTGAAATTGATAATGCGACCTTGTGTCGCCATTCATGGCGAACACTAACCAACCTGATGACTAAACCTTGCCCGCCGATCCCGACCAGCTTAGGTACTCCGCCACCACTTCGCGGCAGGCGGACTCCATCAGCCCAAGCACATCGGCTAACTCAGCGTGAGGATGCTGCTTCAAGGCCTGTTCCACCGCCATTTTTCCGGCATCAAACACCGCCGCGCCGACGTTGATCTTGGCAACGCCAAACTCACTAACGCGGCGAATATCCTCAGCGGGCGTGCCCGATCCGCCGTGCAGCGCCAGCGGTCGCGAAGAAACCGCCTGCAGCTCCTGCAAGCGCTGAAAGTCGATCTTTGGCTTCACGCCCGCCGGATAGAGCCCGTGCGCGGTACCGACCGAAATCGCCAGCAAATCAATGTGGGTTTGCTCGATAAACGGCAGCACATCGGCCACCTGCGTCATCTTCACTGAGGCATCAGCCAGTTCGTAGGTTGGCGCATCGGCAATATGTCCTAGCTCGCCCTCGACGCACACGCCGGCGGTATGCGCCATCTTCACCACGGCGGCGGTCTGGCGAATGTTCTCGGCGAGCGGTTCAGAAGAGGCATCGATCATTAAGCCGGTAAAACCGGCGCGAAACGCCTGACCAATCAGGGGAAAGGCTTTGCCGTGATCGAGTGCCAGCGCCACCGGCACGCTGGCAGTCTCGGCCAGCGCACGCACTAACGGCACCGCGACAGCAGGCGGGAAGTGCGCGCTGTGTCCCTGATAAACATTGAGGATCAGCGGAGCGCGCTGCTGCTCGGCGGCCTGAATGGCGGCGCGCGCGGTTTCAAGGTTGAAGCAGTTGATCGCTAACACCGCATAGCGCTGTTGGGCGGCGGCCTGAATCAGGTCGTTCATCATGGCAAACATGGTGGCTCCTTATTCCAGAGTGAATTTGATCTCTTCATCGCGGACGCCGGGGGCTTCCACGTCATCGAACTCTTCATCCGCCTGCGTCACCGGCTTTTTCAGTACCGACAGCATCACGCCGCACACCGTGGTGCCGATACCGAGTGCCAAACAGAACAGCCAGGGTTTGGTGAACAACGGCACCACAAACATGCCACCGTGCGGCACTGGTGCGCCGACGCCCCACACCATAATCAGCCCACCGGCGATGGCGGAGGCCACCACGCAGCTGCCGACCACGCGGAACAGGTCGCGCGCTGCAATCGGAATCACGCCTTCGGTAATCATGCAGATGCCCATCGGGAGGGCGGCTTTTAGCGCCTCTTTTTCCGCTTTGGTATATTTGTTGCGGCTCAGCAGATAAGAGAGCGTGATGCCGAACGGCGGAATCATTGAGCCGACAAACTTCACCGCTTCCGGTCCGTAAATGCCATCAACCAGCATGCCGTCGGCGAACAGCGACATGGTTTTATTCACCGGACCGCCGAAGTCGAAGGTGGCCATCGCGCCGAGGATCGCGCCCATCACAAATTTCGAACCGCCTTGCATCGACTCCAGTAGGGCAATCAGCGCCTTCTGCAGCCAGACAATCGGCTGGCCGATAAAGGTCATCATCAGCAGCCCGGCGATAATGGTGCTCAGCACCGGCAGCACCATAATCGGCATCAAACCCTGCATCGATTTCGGCAACTTAATGGTGCGGCGCAGCAGCAGCACGGTGTAACCGACCAGGAAGCCACCGAAGATGCCGCCGATAAAGCCGGTGCCGATCTGCCCGCAGATAAAACCGACGATCAGGCCAGGCGCGAAGCCGGGACGATCGGCAATCGAGTAAGCAATCGCCGCGCTGATCAGCGGCACAATTAGCCCCATGCCCCAACCGCCGATCTGATTCAACATCCACGCGAGAGTGCCGGTCTGTTTGCCGACATCCGGCCCGCCGATCACCTGGCCGAGCGCGATGCAGATCCCGGCGGCGACGATCAGCGGGATCATCCACGAGATCCCGGTAAGCAAATGCCCTTTGATCTCCTGGCCATACTGACGTTTGTTGTCACTCATGATGGATCTCCTCAGGCGCGCGCCAGTGAATCCGCCACTTTTTCGAGGAATTTCACCGGTGATTTGATCACTACTTCGGTTTTCACTCGCACAATGGGTTTGCCCTGAAAGCGCTCCTCGCCTTTGATCTTCACGTCAACGGCGAGGATCACCACGTCCGCAGCGGCGATATCTTGCTGCGTCAGCGCCGTTTCGGTGCCGATGGTGCCCTGAGTTTCAACGTGGATGGTGTGGCCCAGCGCGTGGGCCCCTTTAATCAGTTTTTCGCGCGCAATATAGGTATGCGCGATGCCTGCCGTGCAGGCCGCTACACAGACAATATTCATGTGTCACCTCAGAGAGTTAGGGTGTTAACAGAGGTCGGTTTCGGCGTACTGACTAAACAGCCGGATGATATTGCTGGCATCGTTTTCCACCAGCAGTTGGGCTATCACCTCATCATCGGCCAGCGCACTGGCCACCTGCGACAACAGGCGAATATGGGTGGTGTTCTGATCTTCCAGTCGCACCGCGAACAGGATGATGCAGCGCACCTGGCTGCCATCGAGCGTTTCCCACGGTATGTCGTGTTGGGTGCGGCCGATGGCGAGCGTGGTTTGTTTCACCGCGGCGGATTTACCGTGCGGGATGGCGATATGATTTTCGAAGCCGGTGGAACCTTCAGCTTCCCGCAGCCAGACGTCTTCGATAAAGGCGGCGCGGTCGCTGATGGCGCCGTCGTGGTAGAGCAAATCGGTGAGCTCATGAATCGCTTGCTCTTTGGTGGTGGCGGTCAGCGCCAGGTTAACGCGGCGCGGCGTCAGAATGCGCGAAATATCCATGATCAATCCTCATTCAATTAATGTTCAGCCAAAGCGCAGGAGGCGCCGTCAGGCAGCTGGCTGCCAATCATGGCGTCAGTCACCCGCCGAATATCGTCATCGTTAAAAAAGGCGCTGACATACACCGCCGGAACCGCTCCGGCGTTAAGGTGAATAGTAGTAATCACCAAATCCACCGTTTCTCGCTGGCAAAACTCCGCGTGATTACTGGCGGAAACCACGCCGACAATCTCCCAATCCGGGAAGGCGCGCAGAATGCGACTCTTCAAAAGATGCGAGGTTCCCACGCCGCTGGAGCACACCACCAGAATGCGTTTGTGGGCGATTTGTCGCTCCAGCGCTGCCTGGAAATGCACGCACAGATAACCTATTTCGTCATCCGCCACCGATGAAAGTCCCTGGCTGCGCGCGGTTAATTGCATCGCCTGTTGCGTTAATGAAAATATTTCCTTCATCTCCTGCTGAATATCCTCCAGCAGCGGATTACGAATATGAATATGATATTTGAGTCGATTTAATAATGGCTTTATATGAACTAATAACCCTTCAAATAATAATCGGTCCTGCGCTAAGTCCTGCTGAATAAATGACGCGAAGCGATCGATTAATTCACAGGTTATTTTCACTGATTCAGCGGTAGAAAATTGATTATGCAGCGGGGCATTATCGCCACGCTCTTCCACCACAATACCGGACGAGACAATATATTGATAAATAAAACCCACTTCATCGGCTGGCAATGCGCAGCACATGCGCTGTTCAATCTGCACCACCATATTTTGGGCAATCTTCAGAATGCGCTGATCGAGATCCTGCGCGCTGGTCAGGGTTTCCAGCGCCAGCGCGTTACCTTGCGCCATGCGATGCATCATGATCAGAATATGGGTGCAGAGATTGAGGTACCACGCGTCGCCCAACGGATAACTCAGTTGCTGCTCCATTTGCTGCAGCAGCGCCTGCACAAAAGCCACATCCTCGTCGCCAAAATAGTGCACCAGCGCTTGCTGGCTGCCGGGATCGAGGCGTGGTAGCAGCGGCGTGCCGGCGACGTTTTGCTGCATCACATCATTAATTAGCGACACCATCGCCTGGCGCAGCGTCTGCTCATTGCCTTCGATGTGGGTGCCGCCGGGGCCGCGCTGCAGCACCAAACCCAGCGGCTGCAGCCACTCTTCGATCACCTTCAGGTCATTCACGATTGACGCATGACTAATAAAGTAGCGTTCCGACAATTTACTGATTGAAGTTGCGCGTGGCGCATCGCTCAGCAGCTGCGAGGCAATTTTCACCCGTCGGCTGTTGTGGCTCAGCGCATCCGAACTGCTTTCGTCGCCGTTAAGCTGCTGCTCCAGTTGCAGACGCTGCTGCAGATCGTTTACCCGCAGACGTATGCCGCGTCCCGGCATTTTTTCCAGCTGCAGCGACCAGTCGCGAAGCCAACTCTCCAGCCATTGCAAATCGCGCTGGATGGTTTTCTCCGACACGCCAAGCTGTAAAGCTAATTCTTTTGTCGGCTGCGGTGCGGCATGATGCAGCAGCAATTTTACTAATCGGTGTTGTCGCGAAGTCAGTATTTGCATTCGTTCACCCTTATTTTGGCAAAACGTTTATGGCTAATTGGTGGTTATATTTATTCCATGCCAGAAATCAGACGCGCAAAAATGTGGGGCTTGTGGAGTATGAATTTAGGAGAGTAATCACTAAGCAACAATACTAAATGTTGTCCTGGCTTGCGGACACCATTAATACGCTAATTGCCTCGCGATATTAATTGCGAAGTTGCTCACAGATTATTGCCGATATTCACTGTGACATGGCTCCCATTCCGTTTTAATTTTCCAACCAATATCACGCTATTTAATGCAAGACGATTCTGTTTGCTGAACGGGCTTCTCTGTGACTAAACCGCACGAATAAGGTAATATCCTCGCCAAATGACCGCCGGATGTCACGCCGTTGCGGGCCACGAAGTGAGGATGCGAGCTGAATGAGCGAATTGACGCAGGATGGTGCAGAGCGTCTTGCCCTGCACACGTTTACCGAAAACGCGTACCTGAACTACTCCATGTACGTGATCATGGACCGCGCGCTGCCGTACATCGGCGATGGCCTCAAGCCAGTGCAGCGCCGTATTGTGTATGCCATGTCGGAATTGGGTCTCAATTCCAATGCTAAATTCAAAAAATCGGCGCGTACCGTTGGTGACGTGCTGGGTAAATACCATCCGCACGGCGACAGCGCCTGTTATGAAGCGATGGTGTTGATGGCGCAGCCGTTCTCCTACCGCTATCCGCTGGTGGATGGCCAGGGAAACTGGGGTGCGCCGGATGATCCAAAATCCTTCGCCGCGATGCGTTACACCGAATCGCGCCTGTCTAAATACGCTGAAATCCTGCTGGGTGAACTCGGTCAGGGCACGTCCGATTACATCCCGAACTTCGACGGCACCCTGCAGGAGCCGAAGATGTTGCCGGCGCGTCTGCCCAACATTCTGCTCAACGGCACCACCGGCATCGCCGTGGGGATGGCGACCGACATTCCGCCGCATAACCTGCGCGAAGTAGCGGAAGCAGCGGTCAAGCTGATCGACAACCCGAAAACCACGCTGAATGAGCTGCTGGATATTGTGCAAGGTCCGGATTACCCGACCGAAGCGGAGATCATCACGCCACGCAGCGAAATCCGTAAGATTTATCAGAGCGGTCGCGGTTCGATTCGTCAGCGTGCGGTGTGGAAAAAAGAAGATGGTGATGTGGTGATCACCGCGTTGCCGCATCAGGTGTCGGGCGCACGCGTGCTGGAGCAGATCGCTAACCAGATGCGCAATAAAAAGCTGCCGATGGTGGAAGATCTGCGTGATGAGTCCAACCACGAAAACCCGACGCGTTTAGTGATTGTGCCGCGCTCCAATCGCGTGGATCTCGAGCAAGTGATGAATCACCTGTTTGCCACCACCGATCTGGAAAAAAGCTACCGCGTTAACCTGAATATGATCGGACTGGATAACCGTCCGGCGGTGAAAAACCTGCTGGAAATCCTCTCTGAATGGCTGGTGTATCGCCGCGATACCGTGACGCGCCGCCTCAACTATCGTTTAGATCGCGTGCTGCGTCGCCTGCATATTCTTGAAGGTATGCTGGTGGCGTTCCTCAATATTGATGAAGTGATCCACATCATCCGTACCGAGGATGAGCCGAAGCCGGTGCTGATGTCGCGTTTTGACATCAGCGAAACCCAGGCCGAAGCGATTCTCGAACTGAAACTGCGCCATCTCGCCAAACTGGAAGAGATGAAGATTCGCGGCGAGCAGGCGGATTTGGAAAAAGAGCGCGATCAGCTGCAGGCGATTCTGGCGTCCGAGCGCAAGATGAGCAATTTGCTGAAGAAAGAGCTGCTGGCCGATAGCCAAACCTACGGCGACGATCGCCGTTCGCCGCTGCACGAGCGCGAAGAAGCCAAAGCGCTGAGCGAAACCGAGCTGGTGAGCGCTGAGCCGGTGACCATCGTGCTGTCGCAGATGGGCTGGGTGCGCAGCGCCAAAGGCCACGATATCGATCCGGCGGGCTTAAGCTACAAAGCGGGCGACAGCTATCTGGCCGCCGCACGCGGCAAGAGCAATCAGCCGGTGGCCTTTATCGACTCCACCGGACGCAGCTACACGCTGGATCCGACCTCATTGCCGTCCGCGCGCGGACAGGGCGAGCCGCTCACCGGCAAACTGACGCCACCGCCGGGCGCGGTGATTGAGCAGGTGCTGATGGAGCCCGACGATCAGAAGCTGTTGATGGCCTCTGACGCCGGTTACGGTTTCATCTGTACCTTTGCCGATCTGGTGTCGCGCAACCGTGCCGGTAAAGCGCTGCTGACGCTGCCGGAAAACGCCAAAGTGATGACGCCAATGGCGGTGCATTCCGGCGATGATATGCTGCTGGCGATTACCCAGGCTGGACGCATGTTGATGTTCCCGGTTGGCGATCTGCCGCAGATGTCGAAAGGCAAAGGCAACAAGATCATTTCGATTCCTGCTGCGGAAGCCGCGGCGGGCACCGACAAACTACAATGGTTGCTGATTCTGCCGCCGGGCGCGTCAATCACCGTATATGTCGGTAAACGTAAGCTGATCATGCGTGATGAAGATCTGCAGAAAGTGCGTGCCGAGCGCGGTCGTCGCGGCAGCGTGGCGCGTGGCCTGCAACGCATCGATAGCGTAGAAGTGAATGCACCAGCGCGTCCGAAAGCCGACGCGAGTGAAGAGTAACGCTGTAATTCAGGCGATGGAATGCCCCATTTGAGGAATCTATGTTACTAATTTTACGAGCAATTATTGTTATTGTTTATTCGATTCTGGTCAGTATTGTTGGCTGTATCTGGTGTCTGTTTTCACCGCGTAATCCGCGTCACGTCGCAACCTTCGGCCATCTGCTCGGTCGTCTGTCGACGGTGTTTGGTCTCAAAGTGGAACTGCGTAAACCGGCGGAAGCCGCGCATTATGGCAACGCGATCTATATCGCTAACCACCAGAACAACTACGACATGATCACGGCGGCTAAAATCGTGCAGCCGACCACCGTGACCGTGGGCAAGAAAAGCCTGCTGTGGATTCCGTTCTTTGGCCAGCTCTACTGGCTGACCGGTAACCTGCTGATTGACCGTGATAACCGCTCCAAAGCGCACGGCACCATCGGTGAGTTGGTGGAACAGTTCAACAAAAAGCGCATTTCGTTCTGGATGTTCCCGGAAGGGACGCGCAGCCGCGGTCGTGGTTTGCTGCCGTTCAAAACCGGTGCGTTTCATGCAGCGGTAGCCGCCGGTGTGCCAATCATCCCGATAGTGGTTTCCAACACCCACGACAAGATCAAGCTGAACCGCTGGAACAACGGTTTGGTAATTGTGGAGATGTTGCCGCCGGTCGATACCTCGCAGTTTGCCACCACCTCGGTGCGTAAGCTCGCCACGCACTGCCGTGAATTAATGTCGACTAAACTGGAAGAATTGAACGCCGAAGTCGCCGAACGCGAAAAAAACGGTAAACTCTGAGCAGCCAAAATGGGGCAGGTGATCATCTGCCCCGTTCTCAAGCCACACAGCAACTCATCATTAATTAGAACAACATGGACACGGCGTCCTCACGCCACGCTCAAAAGGTCTGAAGTTTTATGTCTTGCAGCAGACGTCAGTTTATTCAGCTTTCTGCCGGTGTCGCACTGGCTTCCGGTGCTATGCCTTTCGCCGCCCGCGCCGCCGCGCCATTGGGCGATACGCCACTTCCTATTCCACCGCTGATTGAATCACGTCGCGGTCAGCCGCTGTTTCTCACCTTGCAGCGCAGCCATTGGTCTTTCAGCGGCAACAGCAACAAAGTGCCGGTGTGGGGCTTTAACGGCATGTATCTCGGCCCAACGGTGCGCGTGTATAGCGGCGACGATGTGAAGCTGATTTACAGCAACCGCCTCAACGAACCGGTATCGATGACCGTCAGCGGTTTGCAGGTGCCGGGCGCGTTAATGGGCGGTGCGCCGCGCATGATGTCGGCCGGAGCTGATTGGGCGCCGGTGCTGCCGATTCGTCAGGGCGCGGGCACATTGTGGTATCACGCCAATACGCCAAATCGCATGGCGCCGCACGTCTACAACGGACTCGCCGGCATGTGGCTGGTGGAAGATGACGTCAGTAAATCGCTGCCGCTACCGAAGCATTATGGCGTCGATGATTTCCCGCTGATTATTCAGGACAAGCGCCTCGATAACTTCGCCACGCCGGTTTATAACCCGCCCTCCAGCGGCGGTTTTATGGGCGACGTGCTGCTGGTGAACGGCGTGCAAAATCCCTATGTCGAAGTGTCGCGCGGCTGGGTGCGTTTGCGTTTGCTGAACGGCTCGAACGCGCGCCGCTTCGATCTCACCTTCTCCGATAATCGCCCCTTTACGGTGATCGCCAGCGATCAGGGCTTCCTGCCTGCGCCGGTGGCGGTGCAGCTGCTGACGCTGGCTCCCGGCGAACGTCGTGAAGTGCTGGTGGATATGTCACAGGGCGATGAAGTTTCGATCATGGCCGGAACGGCGGCGGGTTTGATGGATCGCCTGCGCGGATTGTTTGAGCCGTCATCGATTCTGACCAATACGCTGGTGCTGAGCTTACGCCCAACCGGCTTGTTGCCGCTGGTGACTGACAATCTGCCGATGCGTTTGCTGGCGGATCAGATTCTTGATGGCGTGGCGGTGCGTACGCGCGAATTCCGCATTGGTGACAGCGAGCCGGGCATTAACGGCGTGTTGTGGGACATGAACCGCATTGATACCACCGTGCAGCAGGGCACCTTTGAGCGCTGGATTATCCACGCGGATCGCCCGCAATCGCTGCATATTCAGGGCGTGATGTTCCTGATTAAGAACGTCAATGGCGCGCAGCCGATGGGCGAAGATCGCGGCTGGAAAGATACCGTTTGGGTGGATGGCAGCGTGGAACTGCTGGTGAGCTTCCCGCAGAGTTCGTCGGATCATTTCCCGTTTGTCTATTACAGCCAGACGTTAGAGATGGCGGATCGCGGGACGGCGGGGCAGTTATTGGTGAATTCAGCGTCTTAACGCCCTCACCCCAGCCCTCTCCCGCAAGCGGGCGAGGGAGCAGATCGAGCAAAACGCACCTTACGGTTCCCTCTCCCGCCTGCGGGAGAGGGTTAGGGTGAGGGGAAACGCGCGCCATTCTACCCGTTAAACGCCTCCGGATCCGGTCCCAAACGGTTACCGCTATCCAGCTTACTGATCTCACTCACTTCAGTTTTATCCAACCTAAAATCAAACACCTGGAAATTCTCACGAATACGTTCCGGGGTAATCGACTTCGGAATCACCACCAGGCCGCTATCCAGATGCCAGCGAATCACGATTTGTGCCGGCGTCTTGCTATATTTCTTCGCCAGTTCGCGGATAATCTCCTGATCAAACACGCCTTTACCGCCTTGCGCCAGCGGGCTCCAGGATTCGGTTTGAATCTGGTGCAGCGCATTCCACGCATGCAGCGTGCGCTGTTGCAGCATCGGATGCAGCTCGATCTGGTTCACCACCGGCGACACGCCGGTTTCATCGATCAAACGCTTCAGATGCGCCTCGTGGAAGTTACATACGCCGATGCTCTTGGTTAAGCCCTGTTGCTGCAGCTCAATCAAACCTTTCCAGGCTTCAACGTAGTGATCTTTTTCCGGGCACGGCCAGTGCATGAGATACAAATCCACCTGCTCTAACTGCAACTTCTTCAGGCTGGTTTCCATTGCCTGTTGCCAGTTGGTCTGGTCGTCGTTCCACAGCTTGGTGGTGATAAAAATGTCATCGCGCGCCACGTCGGTCTCTTGCAGCGCTTGCCCAACCGCTTCCTCATTTTTGTAGATAGCGGCGGTATCGATGGAGCGATAGCCGACTTTCAGGGCTTCCAGGATGGCGTTGCGCGCATCCTCAATGCTCGCTTGCCACACGCCGAGGCCAAGCTGCGGCATCATGTTGCCGTCGCGCAATTTAATAATGGGTTGATCTGCCATAATTGCTCCTTATCTGTTGCAGGGACTTACCGTAGAAAAGATGTGCTTAAGTCTAGTCAACAAACCTCACCTCAGGATCATTGTGGCAAGCGGGCGGCACTTTTGCCTGATAGATTTCTGCAAGAATCTTGCCTGATTCTCCAGAATAGTGGAGCTTTGTACAGCCTTACGGCAAACTGACTTTTTTGCTGCCTGAGAGAGATGCATGCCAAACGACGCCCTTTGCCGCCAGCTAGCGCAGCGCGTGGTTGCGCTGATGAATGACCTGCATAAGCCGCTGTGCGCGGTAGAAAATGTCAAATTGATCTATGCCTGCGAAACCTTGCCGCGAACGCCGATGATGTATCAACCCGGCATCGTGATTCTGTTTCAGGGGCGTAAAACCGGCTATCTCGGCAGCACCGTTTTCCACTACGACGCCACCAAATATCTGATGCTCACCGTACCGCTGCCAGTGGAGTGCGAAACCGAAGCCACGCTGGCGGAGCCGCTGGCCGGCATGTGTTTGAGCGTGGATGTCGCCAGCCTGCAGGATTTGCTGATGGATATCGGCGATGACGAGCAGTTCCAGCCGCAGGCACAAACCTCCGGCATCCATTCGGCGTTCATGAGCGAAGAGATGCTGTGTGCGGCCGAACGCTTGCTGGATGTGATGAATAACCCGCGCGACGCCCGCGTGCTGGGGCCGCAGCTGGTGCGCGAGATCATCTATTACGTGCTAACCGGACCGATTGGCGGCGCGTTGCTGTCGCTGGTCAATCGTCAGACGCAGTTCAGCCAGATTGCGCGCGCGCTGCGTCGCATCGAAAACCACTTCGCGGAGAGTTTGAGCGTCGACATGCTGGCCGCTGAAGTGAACATGAGCGTTTCGGCGTTTCATCATAACTTCAAAGCGGTGACGCAAACCTCGCCGCTGCAATACCTTAAGCGCTATCGCCTGCATCAGGCGCGCCTGATGATGCTGCAGGATGGCATGAAAGCCAGCGCGGCGGCGGTGCGCGTCGGTTATGAAAGTCCATCGCAGTTTTCGCGTGAGTTTAAGCGCTATTTCGGCGTGACGCCGGGAGAAGAGGCGAGCCGCGTGCGTCAAACCTTACCGTTTGACGCCGCGTCGTAATCAGGAGAGTTTCTGGCGGCGTTTTTTCCAGATCACCACAATGCTGCCTGCCAGGCCGATAAACAGCAGCGCGATCGGCAGAATCATCAGGATCGCCATCACCTGATCTTCATGGCGCTTGATAAAGGGCACATGGCTGATGCCGTAGCCCAGCGTCACCACAATCCCAACCCACAACAAGCCGCTCAGCCAGTTAAACAGCTGGAATCGGCCATTGTTTAAGCCGGAAATCCCGGCCATGGTCGGCAGTAAGGTGCGCACAAAGGCCAGGAAGCGGCCAACCAGCAGCGCCATCAAACCGTGGCGGTTAAACATATTCCACGCGCGCTGATGATATTGCGCGGGCAGATGCAGCAACCAGCTTTTCACCAGTTTGGTGTTGCCGAGCCAGCGTCCTTGCAGATAGCTGAGCCAGCAGCCAAGGCTGGCCGCCGTGGTCAGAATCACAATGGTCGGCACGAAGTCCATCACACCTTTGGCGACCATCGCGCCCGCCAGTAACAGCAGGCTATCGCCCGGCAGGAATGACGCGGGCAGCAAACCGTTTTCCAGAAACAGCGTTAAAAACATCACGCCGTAGACAATCCAAACCACATCCGGATTGCCGAGCGCGGCAAAATCCTGATGCCAAAGCGCCTGGACAATCTCATGTAAAACACCCATCAGCTATTCCATCGAGTCACAAGGAGTCTAATTTTAACCTTCTGTGGCATCGCATACGTTGATCTCTCATCGCCGCCACAGCGTGGTTTATCTTCTGTTTAACTTCTTAAACGTGCAAAACCGGCTTTAAGGTCAGCCAGCAAGTCATCGACATGTTCGAGGCCGATATGCAGACGCACCAGCGTGCCGTCAAAATCCACGCCGCCCGCCGGACGAATCGCCGCCAGCTCTTCAGGCTGGTTCGCCAAAATCAGGGATTCATAGCCGCCCCACGAATACGCCATGCTGAAATGGTGGAAGTGATCGAGGTAATTTGCCAGCTGCTCACGGCTCAGTTTTTCATGCAGGATGAACGAGAACAAACCGCTGCTGCCGCTGAAATCGCGCTGCCAGAATGCGTGGCCTTTACACTGCGCCAGCGCCGGATGATTAACGCGCGCCACTTCCGGCTGCGTGGCCAGCCATTCCGCCACCTGCAATCCGCTCTCTTCGTGCTGACGCAGACGTGTGCCCAGCGTACGAATGCCGCGGCTCGCCATATAAGCGGTATCGGCATCGACCATTTGGCCCATCAGATAGGAGTTCTCGCGCAGCTGCGGCCAGCAACGCTCATTTGCTACCGCCGTGCCAATCATCGCGTCGCTGTGACCAATGATGTATTTGGTGCCGGCCTGAATCGAAATATCGATGCCATGCTCCAGCGCGTTAAACAACACGCCCGCCGCCCAGGTGTTATCGATCATGATGATCGCCTCCGGCGCTTTGGCGCGCACGGCGGCAACAATCGCGGGAATATCCTGCACTTCCATGGTGATCGACGCCGGTGATTCCAGGAACACCACGCGCGTATTCGGCTGCACCAGTTCGCCAATTTCGCTGCCGATGCAGTGATCGAAATAGGTGGTGGTGACGTTCAGCTTACTGAGAATTTTCGAGCAGAAATCCTGTGTCGGTTCATAGACCGCGCCGCTCACCAGAATATGGTCGCCGGCTTCGACAAAGGACAAAATGGCATTAGAGACCGCCGCCGCGCCGCACGGATAGAGCGCGCAACCTGCGCCGCCTTCCAGCTCGGTCATGGCGTCTTGCAGCGAGAAATGGGTGAGGGTGCCGCGACGACCATAAAACAGCTCGCCTGACGCGCGGCCAGCGGTAGCACGTTTCTTGTCGGCGACCGTGTCAAAAACCAGGGATGAAGCGCGTTGAATTACGCTGTTAACTGAGCCTTGCGTGTAACGTTTACTGCGTCCCGCGCTGACAAGCGTGGTGTCTATTTTTTTCGTTGCCATCACTGCCTTTCCTGACATTTCCCACAAAACATTCACGTTACCACGAATCAGTGTAGCGGGTTGAGCCTGATTGCGGATTATCAGAGTGAGGCCAGAATAGCGCATAACATCCGCTAACTTGTGGAAATGGCGGGCATCTTTGCTTTGTAAATAGTAATGAGAACCACTATCACTTCGGTGGTGTTTTTTGCTATGATCCGCGCTTCAATCGTGAACTGTGCAACAGAAGTTGGAGATGCAGCGTGGTAGCCAGTGATTTGATGCAAACGGATCTTTCCGTTTGGGGCATGTATCAGCATGCCGATATCGTGGTAAAGATTGTGATGATTGGCCTGTTACTGGCTTCGGTTGTCACCTGGGCAATTTTCTTCGGTAAGTTTGCTGAGCTGAGCGGGGCAAAACGTCGCCTGAAACGCGAGCAGCAAGCGCTGGGCGAAGCCCGCTCATTAAACGATGCTTACCGTGCTGCTGAAAACTTCAAAAGTAACAGCCACAGCGCTGTGCTGCTTAACGACGCGCAGAATGAGCTGGAGCTCTCCGCTGGTACTGAAGATCTGGATGGCATCAAAGAGCGCACCAGCTTCCGTCTCGAACGCCGCGTGGCTGCATTTAGCCGTCATGCCGGTCGCGGTAATGGATTCCTCGCCACCATCGGTTCCGTTGCGCCGTTTATCGGTCTGTTCGGTACCGTTTGGGGCATCATGAACAGCTTCATCGGCATAGCGAAAACGCAAACCACTAACCTCGCAGTCGTCGCGCCGGGCATCGCCGAAGCGCTGCTGGCTACCGCGATTGGTTTGGTGGCGGCAATCCCCGCCGTGGTTATCTACAACGTCTTCGCGCGTATGATTGCCAGCTACAAAGCGTCGCTGGGCGATGTCGCCGCGCAGGTGATGTTGCTGCAGAGCCGCGATCTGGATCTCGGCAACGTTGATACCGCGAAAGAAGCCAACCGTCCAGCGGCGGCACAGAAACTGCGCGTAGGATAAGTATTATGGCGATGCGTTTAAACGATGACTCCGTCGGCGATGGCGAAATGCACGAAATCAACGTGACGCCGTTTATCGACGTCATGTTAGTTCTGCTGATCATCTTTATGGTCGCCGCGCCATTAGCTACCGTCGATGTGCGCGTTAACCTGCCAGCATCGACCAGCGCGCCGCAGCCGCGTCCGGAAAAACCGGTTTATCTCTCCATCAAGGAAGATAAGCAGATCTTCATCGGAAACGATGCGGTCACCAAAGAGACGCTGGTGAATGCGCTGACGGCACAAACCGAAGGCAAGAAAGACACCACCATCTTCTTCCAGGCGGATAAATCGGTGGATTACGCCACCCTAATGGAAGTGATGGATCAGCTGCGTGAAGCCGGTTATCTGAAGATTGGTTTGATGGGCATGGAAACGGTGAAGAAGTAACGTCACTCCACTTAGCCTTGCCGTAAAGGTCGCTCCCGTAGCGGCCTTTTTTAATGCCTGCACGCAATTTGTTAATTTATTGTTACTATTGGTCGTATTTTTGTAAACTGCAATGGTGAAGAAGATCACGTTTATTCCTGGCCCGGCACGCTACAACGGAAGAAAAACCAGGAAGGACAATATGAGCGCGAGTCACTCTTTACAAAAATCGCCGCAAAGCGGTGCCAAAACCATCTTTAGCGTTACCAGCGGTAACTTCCTTGAGATGTACGATTTCATGGTGTTTGGCTATTACGCCACGGCGATCGCCAAAACCTTTTTTCCCGGCGATGATCCCTTTGCCTCTCTCATGCTGACGCTGATGACCTTCGGTGCAGGCTTCCTGATGCGCCCGCTCGGCGCGATTATTCTTGGTGCTTACATCGACCATCATGGCCGTCGTAAAGGCTTGCTGTTAACGCTCGGCTTGATGGCGATTGGGACCTTAACCATCGCGCTGGTGCCCGGATACGCCACGCTCGGTGCCGCCGCACCGATCCTGATTTTGCTCGGTCGTTTATTACAGGGCTTCTCGGCGGGCGTTGAGCTGGGCGGCGTATCGGTGTATCTGGCGGAAGTGGCGCCGAAAGGGCGCAAAGGCTTCTATGTCAGCTGGCAATCGGGCAGCCAGCAGGTTGCGGTGATCTTCGCCGCGCTGCTCGGTTTGGGCCTGAACCATCTGCTGGCGAAAGACGCCGTCACCGAATGGGGCTGGCGTATTCCGTTTGTGGTGGGATGTATGATCGTGCCGTTCCTGTTCTATATCCGCCGCATGCTGGAAGAGACCGAAGCCTTCAGCCAGCGTAAACATCATCCCTCAATGCGTCAGATTATGCGTTCGGTCGGGCAGAACTGGGCGCTGGTGCTGGCAGGGATGTTGATGGTGGTTACCACCACCGTGATGTTCTACATGATCACCGCCTTTACCCCGACGTTCGGCAAAACCGTGCTGATGATGAGTGACAAACAGAGCTTCCTGGTGACGCTGTTTGTCGGCATCTCCAACCTGTTTTGGCTGCCGGTGATGGGTTCGCTGTCGGATCGCATCGGTCGTCGTCCGCTGCTGATTGTCTGCACCCTCTTGATGATTTTAACTACCTGGCCGGTGCTGCATTGGCTGGTGGGAGCGCCGACCTTCTCCCATCTGGTTGAGGCCGAGCTGTGGCTGTCGTTCCTTTATGCCAGTTATAACGGCGCGATGGTGGTGTATCTGGCTGAGATCATGCCGGCAGAAGTGCGCGCTTCGGGTTTCTCACTGGCCTACAGCCTGGCAACCGCGCTGTTTGGCGGCTTTACGCCAGCGGTGTCGAGCTATCTGATTCATGCGACAGGCGATAAAGCGATGCCGGGCGTGTGGCTCTCTTTTGCGGCGGTGTGCGGATTGGTCGGCACGCTGCTGATTGGCCGCATGGTGAAGCAGTATCAAGCGCAACATCGTTCCCCTCACCCTAACCCTCTCCCGCAAGCGGGAGAGGGAATGTTTAGGTAACGGCGCGATCAGCCCCTTCTCCCGCCGGCGGGAAAAGGCTGGGATGAGGGACAGCGCGCACCCCGCTAAAACGACACATCCACCACCACGCTATCGGTATAATTCCCCGCCGCGGGCGTATTCTGCGTGGTCAAAATCTGCGCCGTATAGGTAAAGTTGCGCGTCACGGTATCCGCATTCAACGATGTCGAGGTGGTGCTGCTCCAGCGATCGGTGCCGGTCGGTCCCCAGCGCGATGTGGTGGTGGTGCCTTTGTAGATGTCATACGCCAGCCGGTTAGTTCCGCTCGCCATCTGCCGCGTGGTGCCGCTGTAGTAACTGCCGTTGCTCAAGCCGACGGTATAAGTGCTGCCCTTCGAACACACCACGTTAATCGTCTGCTGCACCGTTGAGAAACTGCCCACCAAAGGCGCGCTGCCAAAACTGACGTTGGGCGCAGTGATGGTGGTGCAATCGTTGGTCACCACCAGATTCACGGTAATCGGCATCGCCGTACCCGTGCTGCTCTGTACCGTTCCCACACACAATCCTCCCACGTTTAACCCGGCGCACACCGTATAACTCACGGTAATGGTAATGGTGGTGGTATAGGTGCCGGCGGCGATCACCTGGCCGGGTACGGTGCGGAAGTAGAGCGGAATATTGAAGTTAAGGGTGTTTCCCAACGCCAGCAGCGAGGCGGAACTCCAGCGATAGCTGCCGCCCTGCTGTAATTCGGTGGCGCAGGCGCTGTCGATACACAGCTGAATCGGAATGTTATCGGTGCCGCCGCTGGCGGTTTTCAACACGGCGCGCGTGCCGCTGAGGTTTGAGGCGGTGGTAAAAGCGTAGGTAATGTTATCGGAGCCCAGCAGCGAAAGCGTACCCGAACCGCAGTTGACGTTAGTGGTGCTTGAGGTGTTATTCACCGTTGAAGCGACGGAAAACGTGGTAACCGATCCGAACGTGGCGGCGGGGGCCGATAAGCTACACAACGCATAGCTGGTTCCCGGCATTAAAAACAGCGCCAGCAGGAGCAGAAGCTTTCTCATGGTGAAATCCCTGACGGTGAATTATCCGCGCTGCTCACCGCTGAGCCTTGCGACGGCGGTGGCAGCGGGCAGGTAAGCGGTCCGTAAGTTTCCAGCGCTTTTGGCTGGCCGTCGGCGATAGCCAGTTGCGTATCGCAGCTGCGTCCATCCGGCGTCACCACATGAATCGGGTTATTAGCACCGAGATCTTCCATCCACACAATGCCGTCCCAGCCGACATATTCGGTGGCCTGATTCGGACGTAACACCTGGCTGGAAATCGGCAGCGGCTGATGATGACTGTCATGCAGTACCACGCTGGCGGCGCGCAGACGCTCCACCGGGAAATTGAGCAGGTAGCCACTTTTGCGCTTCACCGCAAAGCGTTGTTCAACCTTCGGCGCGGTGCGATCGGCGGGCAGGTCCAGCGTATCGATGTCGTATTTGGCGCCGTAATAGCTGCTGATCGATGGCACCAGCAGATAGCCTTGTTTATCGGTGCGGCCCATTGTCTGGTTCTCATAACGCACCGTGACATCCGGATAATCGGTTTTCACTACCACGAAGGCATCGTTAATGTCGTTGGCAGCGAACACGCGGTTATCCATCAATACCACCGAGCCGGTAAAATCGGCCCATTGCGTGGTGTTGTCGTTATCGCCGTAGAAACCGGCTGAGGTATCAATTTTGTTATTGCGATAACGCAGACTGGCCTGACGATAATCGCCGCTGTCGCTGGCCTGATTAGCCCAGGCCGCATCCCAGGAGAAGCCACCGTCGGTTGGCATCGCGCGCGACACATACAGACGCTGGCTGTTATTGCCCTCCTGATCGCGTTCCGTACTTACCGAGGCGCTGCTCTGTTCGCCGAACGGGATGATCAGCGAAATGGCGCCGCTCCAGTTGCCCTGATCCTGATCGCGGCTGGCGGAGATATACAGGCTGCTGTTGCCCCACAGATTTTTACTCCACGACAGATTCAGTAAACGCGTGCGGTCACCGTTGCCGCCGGAGATATCAAAATAAGCCAGGCCAAGGCTGCCGTAGTCACTCAGCGACACGCTGGCGGTGTATTGCGCGCTGCGTCGCGCCAGCGAGTAACTGGTGTTGGCGCTGTCACCACGGCTGCCGATCAACGCGAGATTCCCGAAATCGACGCTACGAATGATGTGCTGGGTTCCCAGGCTGAACCAACTATTGTTGTACTGATAGCCCCAGCTGTATTGCGTGCCGGGATTACCGTCCATCTGGCTCTGCGCCAGCGCGCCATTCACCACGCCAAAGCTGCCGAGCTTCACTAAGCCACCCGCCCCGCCCATCGCCACGCTGTCGCTGCCTTCCGCATGGCTCTCCAGCGTCAGCCAGTCGTTCAGCCCGTAGCGATAGGAGCCGCTGGCCGCCGCTGCGCCATAATCAAAATTGTTGATGCCGTAGTTTTCACGAATGGCACCGGCGGAGAATGAATAATCGGATAACCCGGTTTTCAGCAAGCTGCTGGAGACGTAAAACGGCAGTGTGGTGGTGACTTGTCGGCCCACCGCATCGGTGGTGGTGATCACTGCATCGCCGGCGCCGTTAACGAAAGGGACATTGGTGAGCGACCACGGGCCCGGTTGCACGTCGGCCTGTGTGCTGCGATAGCCATTGATAAACAGATCGACCGAAGAGGGCACCGCCGCCTGGCCGGAAAAGGCGGGCAGCGGATAGGTCACCAGATCCGGCCGTACGCTGAAGTCGCGGCCAATCTGCACGCCACCCAGCCGCACGCTGTTGCTCCAGCTCAGCGCATCAGTAACCAAATCCCCGGCGCGCCAACTGATCGCTGCGTTCTCGTTTTCATTACTGAACCACGTATCGTAGCGGATATAGCCTTCCTGCTGACCGGCAACGCCACCTTCCAGTTGCTGCACGTAAACGCCGTTGGTAGAAAACTGGCCAGCCGGGCCAAACAAGCGCAGTTCGTTCCAGCTGGAGAGGCGCGAACCGGCGTTATCGGTACGGGTGGCGTAAAAGTCATAGTTGAGCAGCGCGCCATTGCTGGCGCGACCGGGAAAGCGCGGTGCATGCTGTAACTGGCCAATGGTTTGACCCGGCAGCCAGGCGGGTGGCACCGTCAATAACAGGCGCTGGCGTCGTTCGTCATACTCCACTTTCGCTCCGCTGAGTTGATTGACATCGATCTGCTGGCCTTGCAGTTTCTCGGCCGGAATACCGGCGCGTTGCAAATCGCCGCGTCGCAACCAGAAATCACCATTCTTACGTTCAACCGGCACGATGTCGCCACGTTCGCTCTGATTCACCACCAGTTCCAGCATGTATTGCTGACCGCTGGCGTTATTCTCCAGCGCAGGCGGCGGTGGCAGTTCGGAGAAGGTCTCCGCGCTGCTACTCATCGGACTGATACAAAGCACGCTGGCGACGGCCAGCGCGCAGGGATGCGGCGTAAACTTCATCAACGCGCGGCCGCGCTGCTCCAGTGACCTTTATTCATTTCGGCCGACAGCTCACCGCTCACGCTGCGGGTTAACGGCCAGCGATGGCTGCTGTTGGCCAGCACATAGCCAAACAAGCCGTTGCCCATTTTGCGTCCGCCTATGGTGACGTTACTTAAGCGCGCGTGGCCATTACCGCGATTAGTCAGCTCCAGCCAGCGTTTGCCGCCGCTGTTCACTTCCTGCCAGCTCAGCTGCGGTTTTGCCGTGTCGCGCGTCACGCCGCTGCCGTAGATGAACAGCGGCACCGAATAGCGCATCTGGAAAGTGAGTCCGGCCTGATTTTCGCCTGGCGTACGCGGCGTAGGGATCTCATCCAGCACCACGCGAAAGGCCACTTCACGTCCGGCTTCAGGTGGCGTTTGCTTAATTAAACGCACCAGCTGCTTCTGTCCTGGCTCGAGGCGCACCATCGGCGGGCTCGCCACCACTTGCTGCTGGGTTTGATACTGCTCCTGGCCGTTAACCTGCTGCCAGCTGAAGATGCGCACCTGCATCATGGTGGTGGCATTGCCGTGATTCTCCAGCCACAGCTCGCTGGCTTTATCTTCCGGATCAATCGCCGGATCGATCGGCCACACCATCAGCGAATTGGCGGCATGCACCGCAGGCGTTAGGGCCACAAATAACAACAGGATCAGGGCGCGCAGGTTAATCATCATTCCTCCTTTTAAGTGACGCCATCACCAACTCAGCGTGACGGTTAAAGTGTCGGTATAGGTCCCGGCGCGCGTGGGGCCGGGCAGCGTTAATAAGCCGTAAATCGGCAACGTGATGTTGTTGGCATTGCTGTAGCTCAGCGCCATTGGGCTATTCACCGGAATAGCCGTGGTGTGTGCCGCATTGGTATACAGGCTGTACGCCACGGTATTGGTGTTACTGGTGTGTTTGAGATTGCGCGTGGAGGTGTAATGACTGCCGCCGTTGATGCTCATACTCACGGCGGTGCCTGGCGTGCAGGCGAGCGTGATGGTGGTGCTTTGTACATAGCTGGCGCTGACGCTGCTCGCGGCCACGCCAGATTGGGTACCAAAATTAAGCGTGCCAAATACCCCGGTATTGGTTCCGGAGACAACACAGCCTGCCACTACTGATGCTGAAACCTGAAACGTTGCGGTCGGCAACCCCCAGGCGGAGACGCTCCCTATCAGCAGGGCAAGGCCGCCTGCACTGTGCACCCACCGTTGCACCACGGCCTCCCTGATTATCCTTTCCCTCAGTAATTCACCGCCACGTTGATGGTGTCGGTGTAGGTCCCTGCCGGAATCAAGGGGTTAAACCCGCCGCCCACAACCTGACCATAAATGGCGTAGTTGGTCCCGAGTGTAGGATCGGTGGTACCACTGGCAGCGATATTGGTGTTGTTGGCGATGGCGGTAGTGAATGCGGCGTCGCTATACAGCGTATAGGCAATGCCTTGCGTATTGTTGGAGCCGAGGATCAGGTAGCGTGGCTGGCCACTCACCGTACCGTAAACGGTCGCCGGTGCAGCGTTGCTGCTGGTGACCTGCACGTTGAAAGTTTGTCCGGTGGTGCAGCGAACAAAGATGCCGTTACCTGCTGCGCCAACCAGGGTGGCATTGAGCGTATCAAAAGTGGCTGCGCTGCTACCAAAGTTCAGGGTACCGAAGTTCACTCCCGCCGTGGCCGATTGACCGTTCACCAAACAACCGGTGGTCAGCGTCAACGTCGCATTGATGGTTCCCGTTGTGGTGGCGGCAAAAACAGCATGAGGTGCCAGTGCGGCGCTTAGGCTAGACGCCACAAGAAAAAGCTTGAGTTTCATAATCATTCCTTACTGATTATCCAAGGTCAGTGCTTTTTCACCTGGTCATACATTTATGGAAATACATCCGAAATCAAACAAGAGCCGCAATGGACTCGACAGCGTAAGCGCCTGCCGCCTAAGAAAATTCCTGGATGGCGGATTAATGATTTATATCAGTTTTCTTTACTATAGATCAGCAAATTGGCCCCTGTATGCAGATGGTTCAATTTTTCCCTAATCAATTCACACTTTTCGCCGATAACTCAGTAATCACAAGGGGTAGCGAGCGGTTAAAAAAACTAAATAGACGATGATTTCACCCTCTACCGCGCGCTTCGGTTCAATGTTATGTTCGTGCATTAATCAGATATTATTAATTTTTCGCTTAACGACTGACGATGAAAATAAAAAAAATCCGCACGACAACTCCAGATTTTTCTGGACCAGTTCTGTATTGAACTGCGCCGCAGGGGGACATTAATCGCCCTTGATCGGCGCTTTATCATTCTTGTTTTGTTTTGACGACACCGCACCCGCTCCGCAGCGGGTAGAGTTTAGGAGCGCACATGCTGCTGGTTACCTGGGATAGCGTTCTGGTTACCGTTTCACTGATCGTGGCCTTCATTGCCGCGTTCACCGCCTTAGATACCGCCGGGCGCGTGGCCGTTTCACGCGGTTATCTGGCAACACTGTGGTTGATCGGCGGGGGCACCGCGATGGGCATCGGCGTGTGGGCAATGCACTTTATTGGCATGCTGGCGATGATGATGCCAATGACCATGCGCTACAACGTCGAGCTGACCGCCATCTCATTGCTGGTGGCGATTATCAGCGCCATCTTCGCCTTTGCGCAGGGCGTGCAGGGCAGTCATCTCACCCGACGCCGCTTAATTCGCGGCACCTTAATCATGGGAAGCGGCATCATTGTCATGCACTACCTCGGCATGAACGCGCTGATGATTGCCACCCCGATTTACTGGAATCTGCCGCTGGTGACGCTCTCGGTGCTGATTGCCTACGCAGCATCAGGTGCGGCGTTGTGGCTGGCGTTTCATCTGCGCCAGGGCGAAAGCCTGCTGCTGCTGCGTGCCTGCGCGGCACTGGTGATGGGCATTGCGATTGCCGGCATGCATTACACCGGCATGGCGGCAGCAGAATTCGTTATGCCGGTGAGCATGCAACATCACGGCGCCAGCGAAGAGGGAATGGCGGTGTGGGTCACGATTATCACGCTGAGCATTCTGGGGCTGATGTTGCTGATATCGATGCTGGATGCGCAACTGCGTGCCGCGCGTCTCGCTGCCAAACTCAAGCGCGCCAACAGCGAGCTGCGCCAGCTGGCGATGCATGACAACCTCACCGCGCTGCCAAATCGCGTGATGCTGGAGCAGCAACTCACCACGGCGATCAAGCAGGCGACGCTGCAGGATGAAAACTTCGCGCTGATGTTCATGGATCTCGATGGTTTCAAAGCCATTAACGACACATGGGGCCATCACGTTGGCGACCGCTTGCTGATCGCGGTAGCCGATCGTTTGCGCGATGAACTGAGTGAGGAGATTCTTTTGGCGCGTCTGGGCGGCGATGAATTCGTCATACTGTGCCCGCAATTTCATCTGCATCAGGCCACCAAACTGGCGCAGCGTTTGGTTCAAATCATTGATGCGCCTTTCGAACTTGATCGCTATTCGCTGCGCGTCTCGCTCAGCGTCGGTATCGTTATCTTCCCGCTGCATGGTCGCAGCCAGCAGGAGCTGATGTTCAACGCCGACTCCGCCATGTATCACACCAAACACAGCGGGCGTAACGGCTGGTGCCTGTTTGAACCGGCGATGAGCGCGGTGGCGCAGCATCAGTTGGCGCTGGCTAACGATCTGTGGAACGCGCTGGAGTATCAGGAGATGCGCCTGTTCTATCAGCCAAAATTCCGCGCGGGTGGCACCGTATTGATGGGCTTCGAGGCGCTGCTGCGCTGGCAGCATCCGCGTCGCGGCCTGCTGATGCCCGATATGTTCCTGGCGCGCGCCGAGAAAACCGGGCAAATTGTCGCGCTGGGTAACTGGGTGATCAATGAAGCCTGCCGCCAGCTGAAGCAGTGGCACGATGAAGGTAACGGCGACTGGACGGTATCGGTCAATCTCTCGGCGCTGCAGTTCCAGCAGCGTGATTTAATTGAGAGCGTGCGCCAGGCATTGCAGCGCCATCAAATCCCTGACGGGGCGTTGATGCTGGAAATTACCGAGAACATTGCGATGCGCGATCCGCAGTTCAGCCAGCAGCGCATTGCCGAACTGCATTGTCTTGGGGTGAAAGTGGCGATTGATAACTTCGGCATCGGCTACGCCAACTTGCTGCACTTGAAACACCTTGAAGCTAGCGAGTTGAAAATCGACCGCGCCTTTATCAACAGTTTGCGCGCCGGCAGCGAAGACGCCACGGTGGTCACTGCGATGTTGACGCTGGCACAAACGCTTAACCTGCGCATGGTGGCGGAAGGGGTCGAAACCGAGGAGCAGCAGCGTTTGCTCACCGGGTTAGGCTTCGACACGCTGCAAGGTTATCTGCTCGGCAAGCCCACGCCAGCCGATCGCATCGGTGAATTTACCGCTGCGCTTGCGGTGCCGCTGGCCTTTAGCGATAACGTGGTGCCGCTGGCGGGCGCGCAATAAACAATTTTTAGTTTCTTCCCCATCGGAAGGTTTCATCGTTCAAAAACTCATATCGGCAGTTACGCTGCCGATAATTCCTACAATAAAACCAATAGACCGCACTTTTTTAACAACAACACCACAGCTGACTTACACCGGCTTTTACTTGGGAAATCACTATGTTAGTGACTTCGTACGATTCGTTTACCGTCATCGTCTCGATTCTGGTAGCGATGCTGGCCTCGTTTACTGCGCTTGATATGGCAGGGCGCGTGGCTTCCTCAACTGGCAAGGTGGCGCTGGTTTGGTTATTCGGCGGTGGATTCGCTATGGGCGTGGGCATCTGGGCGATGCACTTCATTGGCATGCTGTCGATGAGCCTCGATATGGTCATGAGCTATGATCCCACGCTGACCGTCACCTCCATGGTGGTGGCGGTATTAGCCTCGGTTTTTGCGCTGTGGCTGGTGTGCTCAACGCCCACTTTGCCGTGGCTGCGACTGTGTGGAGGCGCTGTGGTGCTGGGTTCCGGCGTGGTCGCCATGCACTACACCGGCATGGCGGCGCTGATGTTTACGCCCGGCATCACCTGGAATTGGGGTTGGGTGGCGGCATCGGTGGCGATTGCGCTGGTGGCCTCAGGCGCCGCGCTCTGGCTGGCGTTTAACCTGCGCGAAGGTCACGGCCGCGTCACCGCGCTGCGTTTAGGCGCATCGGTGGTGATGGGCTGTGCGATTGCCGGCATGCACTACACCGGCATGGCGGCGGCCAATTTCCCGATGCACAGCCATGCGACGCACATGGGCGTAAACAGCAACTGGCTGGCGGTGGTGGTGACGGTGGTGACGCTAGCGATCCTCGGCATTACTTTGCTGGTCTCAATGCTCGATGCACGTCTGCAAGCGCGCACCTCGATCCTCGCCCACTCGCTGGCGGAAGCCAACCGTGAGCTGGCACAGCTGGCGCTACACGATAACCTGACGCGTCTGCCCAACCGTATTTTGTTGGAAGATCGTCTGGAGCAAGCCCTCAATAAAGCCAACCGTGAGAAAACGCAGTTTGCGCTGATGTTTATGGATCTGGATGGCTTCAAAGCGGTAAATGACGCTTTTGGCCATCACGTGGGCGACAACCTGCTGATTGGCGTGACCGAGCGCATGACCGAACAGATGAAAGGGCACTACACGCTGGCGCGCATGGGCGGCGACGAGTTTGTGCTGCTGCTGGAAATTGATGAACCCAATGATGCCGCAGCGGTTGCTGATACGCTGGTGAAAGCGGTGGATCGCCCATTCGATATCTCGCGCTATGAGCTGGTGGTGTCGCTGAGTATTGGAATTGCGGTTTACCCCGGTGACGGCAAAGATGATCGCGAGCTGATGTTCAACGCCGATGCCGCCATGTATCACACCAAGAACAACGGCCGCAACGGTTACACCTTCTTCCAGCCGTCAATGAACACGCTGGCGCAGTCGCAATTGCAGCTGAACAACGATCTGTGGCAAGCGCTGGATAACGAAGAGTTACGCCTGTTCTATCAGCCAAAATACTGCGCGCCGAGCGGCCCGATCCTTGGCTTTGAAGCGCTGCTGCGCTGGCAGCATCCTTCACGCGGTCTGCTGGCGCCGGACGCCTTTCTGCCGATGGCGGAAAAGACCGGCATGATCATTAACATCGGCAACTGGGTGATCAACGAAGCCTGTCGCCAGCTGCGTGCCTGGCATCTGCAGGGTCATCCGCACTGGTCGGTGGCGGTCAATTTGTCGGCTGTACAATTTGAGCAAAGCAATCTGGTGGAAACCGTTACCGAGGCGCTGACGCAGCACCAGATTCCGGCTGAACTTTTGACGCTGGAAGTGACCGAAACCACGGCGATGCGCGATCCGGAAGAGAGCGTGCGTATCCTCACCGAACTCACCAATATGGGCGTAAAAGCCTCGATTGATGATTTCGGCACCGGTTACTCCAGCTTGTTGTATCTCAAGCGGTTACCGGCCAGCGAGCTGAAAATCGATCGCGCTTTTGTTAATGAACTGCAGGCGCATTCGGAAGATGCCACCATCGTCTCCGCCATTGTCGCGCTGGCGCAGTCGTTGCATCTGAAAGTGGTCGCCGAAGGGGTAGAAACCCAGGATCAACAGGCGTTCCTCACTGGTTTAGGCTGCGATACCTTGCAGGGCTATTTGCTGGGCAAACCGGTGCCGCCGGAACGCATTGGCGAGCTGCCGAATTTTTATCAAGAAGAGTTAGCGCTGGAGCAGGTGCCTTAACGCCTTCATTCCCTCTCCCGCTTGCGGGAGAGGGTTAGGGTGAGGGAAACTAGCCGCCAAATCCTCTACATCGGAGTTCGGGTGGCGAAATATCAGCAGTTGGTCGAGCAGCTTCGCACGCAAATCGAGGCGCGCATCTGGCCGCCGGGCGAAAAACTGCCGTCGCTACGTCAGCAGGCGGAGCAGAGCGGGTTGAGCCTGATGACGGTGATGCACGCCTATGAAGTGCTGGAGAGTCAGGGCTGGATCGTCTCAAAGCCGCAATCCGGCTATTACGTGGCCCCGCGCGCCGCCGAAAGCCGTCCGCGACTGCCCACGCATGAGATCGGCAAAACCGATCAGGCGGATACCAATAGCTTCGTGTTCGACGTGCTGCAAGCCACGCGCAATCCCGCCATCATGCCGTTTGGCTCAGCCTTTCCCGATCCCGAACTCTTCCCGCAGCGCCAGCTGATGCGCTCGCTGGTAAAAGTCTCACACAACTTAAAGCCCACCGATGCGCTCAACAATCTGCCGCCAGGCAATGAAGCGTTGCGCAAAATTCTCGCCCAGCGCTACGCACAGCAGGGCATCACGCTGTCGCCGGATGACATCGTCATCACCAATGGCGCAATGGAGGCGCTCAACCTCAGCCTGCAAGCCGTCACCGAACCCGGTGATTGGGTGATCCTCGAAAACCCATCGTTTTATGGTGCGCTCCAGGCGATTGAACGCCTGAAGCTGAACGCGATTGCCATCGCCAGCGATGTCGAACACGGTATGGATTTGCAGGAGCTGGAGCAGGCCTTGCAGCGCTGGCCGGTGAAAGCCTGCTGGCTGATGACCAACCGGCAAAATCCGCTCGGCTTCACCCTGAGCGCCGAGCGCAAGCAGCAGTTGGTGGAACTGCTGGCGCGCTACAACGTGGCGATGATTGAAGACGATGTGTACGGCGATCTGTATGAAGGCCATGACAAACCGCTGCCGGCTAAAGCTTTTGATCTCGATGGCAACGTGCTGCACTGCGGAAGTTTCTCGAAGAATCTGGTGGCGGGATTTCGTGTCGGTTGGGTGGCTGCCGGACGTCATGCGCAGCGCGTGCAGCGTATTCAGTTGATGAGCACGCTCTCGACCAGCGCACCGATGCAGCTGGCACTGGCCGATTTCCTCAGCACGCGCAGCTACGACACGCATTTAAAGAAGCTAAGGCAGACGCTGGCTAAACGTAAGCTTTTGGCGCAACAGGCGCTGCGCCGGGTATTACCTGCTGAGGCCAGCATCAGCGATACGCCGGGCGGTTATTTTCTCTGGGTTGCGCTGCCGGCGCAGATCAATACCACTGAGCTGTATCATTTGGCCTTGCAGCAGGGTATCAGCATCGCGCCCGGCCAGCTGTTTTCCAGTAGCGAGGGCTTCAGCCACTGTTTCCGCTTCAACACCGCCTGGCCGTGGGATGCACGCGCCGAGGCGGCGGTAGAGACGTTGGGAAAACTGATTGGCACGCTAAACGGTTAAACCTGGGCCGCCTGCTGGTGGCCCCAGGTGAGATAGTAAACGTCGTAGAAATCCACTTCACCTTTCTGCTTCATCAGGCGATCAATGCCGCTGCGTACGCGCTCCGGCGTGTGGGGGTTATCGAGAATCTTATCCAGCGCTTGTTGAGAAACCGGCTGCACGTAATACCATTCGCCGTTGTAACAAACGCGCAAATCCAGCGTGTCGATATCTTCGAAGCGATATTTCGGGTTGATATCCATCAGCATCAGCACGCTCATCACCACCACAAACACCGTGGCAAACCAGAACGCTGGCCAGCCGAGCATGTCGGTTGAAAAGATCAGCGCCACGCACAGCGCGTAGCACAGATACATAATGGCCCAGAGCCCCGGATGGGTTTTGAGGAAGGAAAAGCTAAAGCGCGGCAAATTATCACGCTGTCCTTCGCGGTTCAGCGTGGCGATTTCGTCGAGCAGGATTTGTTTGATCGCGTCCATTGTTCACCTCTAATTATCACTGCCTGCCAGTAAAGCACATAACAGTGAAGCGAATTAGAGACAGATTCGCTGTGTTTTTTTATAACAGTTGCGAGGGGCCGGTGTTTCCCTCACCCTAACCCTCTCCCGCAAGCGGGCGAGGGAACCGATTGAGCCCGTTCTAACTACCCTTTCTACTTGTGGGAAAGGGCCGGGGTGAGGGCATCAAGCCGCAGAGTAATAAATCAAGAAACCTGACCCACAATCTGCAAATTCGCATCATCGGGCACTTCGTTGTACGACAACACATTCAACCCATTGGCAAACAGACGGGCGTAGCGCGCAATCAGCGGGCGCAATTGCGGTGTTACCAGCAGCACCTGCGTCAGGTTCTGCGCTTTCAACTGCTCCACCATCACCGGCAGCGTGCTCTGCAGCTGCGTCAGGATATTCGGATCAACCGGGAAGCTATCCAGCGCCACTTTACCGGCTTGCTGTGCCTGATTCAGCGCCGCCAGCAGCAGATTCTCCAGGCTGTTTTCCAGCGTATAAGCCGACAGCGGTTTGTTGTCCGGCGCAATCGCCGCCACCATGGCGCGACGCAGGGCATAGCGTACATCGGAAGTCAGCAGGATCGGATCTTTGGTGATCGCCGCGCTCTCCAGCAACGTCGTCGCGATGGTGGTGATGTCTTTCAGCGACACCTGATCGTTCAGCAGCAGACGATACACTTTCAGCTGCAAGCTGAAGTTCACCGCCGCATTCACATCTTCCGACAGCTTAGGCGCCACATTCGCCAGACGCTGATGCAGCTGGGTAATGTCATCGTAGTTAAACAGCTCCGGCAGATTCTCGCGCACCACTTTATTCACATGGGTGGCCACCACGCTGGCGCAATCCACCACCTGATAACCCAGGTTCAGCGCTTTGGCTTTCTGCTCGGGCAGAATCCACGTCACCGCCATGCCGTAGGCCGGATCGGTATCCAATACGCCATCGATTTCGCCGTACTGTTCCGGCGTCGGGATCGCCATCAGACGATCGGCGTGCACTTCGCCGACGGCGGTGCGCACGCCATTGATCTTGATCGCGTACTGCGCCGGCTTGAGGTGGAAATCTTCGCGCAGCGCAATCTCCGGCAGCAGTACGCCGCTGGTTTCCGACACCACTTGCCGCACGCCACGCATACGCAGCGTCAGCGGTGCACCTTTGCCTTTATCCACCAGCGTCACCAGCTTGTAGCCAAGATTCAGCCCGATCGGCTCAACCATCGGGATAGTGTCCCAACCGATGGCGGGCTGATCGTCCGGCTGCGTCAGCGCCTGGTTGATCGCTTCCATAGCGTGATGATCTTGCGTCGGCGCTTTGATTTTCTGGCTTTGACGCCACGCAGCGAACAGCAGCAGGCCGGTAAATACCAGGAACACCAGATGCGGCATGCCCGGTACCACCGCCAGCACAAACATCACGGCCGCAGCGGTATACAGCGTACCTGGCTTAGCCAGCAGTTGAGACTTGATGTCATCGCCCATGTCCGCACCATCGCTGATGCGCGTCACGATAATCGCCGCCGCCGTTGAGAGCAGCAGTGAAGGAATTTGTCCGACTAAGCCATCACCGATGGTCAGCAGGACATATTGTTCGAACGCTTGTCCTGCCGGTAAACCGTACTTGAACACGCCAATCAAGATTCCGCCAACCACGTTAATCAGCAGGATCATGATGCCGGCGATGGCGTCGCCGCGTACGAATTTGGACGCGCCATCCATTGCACCGTAGAAGTCGGCTTCGTTTGCCACATCCTGGCGACGCGTGCGCGCCTGTTCCTGATTGATTAACCCGGCATTGAGATCGGCATCGATCGCCATCTGTTTGCCTGGCAACGCATCAAGCGTAAAGCGCGCCGAGACTTCAGATATACGTTCGGCACCTTTGGTGACCACCACAAAGTTGATCATGGGCGCGGTGAGTGAAGAGGAGCGTAAAGAGATCGTCGCGCAATTGAACGGCACGTCGGTTTTTGATGGCACCAATTTCAATCCTTTTGACGTTGAGAACTCCGGCGGATCGGCGATTATCGGCGAAACCATGGCAATTTCCCCGCCGACGCAAACAGCGACTGTCAGCCCAGGTAAGGCTGACATCAGTTTGAACGCCGGCAGCAAGCCACAGGAAGATTTAGACAGCGTGCTGTCACGCTCGGATGCGGAGTTGGTGTTGTTACACAACCAGCTGCAACGGATGATCAACAGCTATAACGCGCAAAATTACCTGATGCTGGAAACCTTGCCACAAGGGCTGCGCATTCTGATTCAGGACGATCAGGATCGCATGATGTTCCCACGCGGTAGCGCGGTACTAACGCCATTCTTCCAGAAACTGCTTACCGAGCTCGGCCCGGTGTTTAACCGCATCGACAACAAAATCATGATCAGCGGCCACACCGATGCCGCGCAGTACAGCGGCAACGCCGCCTACAACAACTGGAATCTGTCTGGCGATCGTGCGCTGGCGGCACGCCGCGCGCTGGAGCGTGGCGGGCTGGAGAGTGCGCGCGTATTGCAGGTTAATGCCATGGCGTCACGCATGCCGCGCGATCTTGACGATCCCATGAGTGCGCGTAATCGCCGCATCGAAATTCTGGTGTTAACCGATGCCGCTGCAGAAACCCTGTTCCAGTTTTATGGCCGCGAAGGGGAGAACGTTGTGAAACCTATCGCTGAGCGCCTGCGATAACCTGTCAGTGCCTTTGAATCGCTTTTTTTGATTCGGCCGGTGGCGAAATCCACCGGTTTTTTTTGCATTAAATTCATGCCGCTTTGCGGCCAGGTGCGCATAAATGCGCGCCAGTTATGGCGACCCTCATTCACCCGCACGAGATGTTAATTATGTTGCTAATAAATTTGGCTTTAGTTAGCTAAATCATTCTTTTTTGTGAATTTTGTTGGTGGGCGCACATTGCAATGCCACTTTGGTAAGCCACAATTAAGCATTGTGATTAACCGGAGAAAGAGTATGACTGCCAACCACTCCAGCCTGCTGTTACTGATGTCTTTCGCCGCCGGCACCTTTTCCGCTGGATCCTCCAGCAATCCGCAACATCTGATGTTGTCGCTGCCGTCGGGTGGCGTGCCCAACAGCCCGCTGCCGCTGATCATCTGGCCCGGCATTGTGCCGTATGACGATGAAAACCCTACGGAAGACAGCGCCGCCTGGTTTGAAAAAACCTTTACCCGCAACGGCTGGCCCGCCGCATGGCGTGCGCCGATCTTCCCTTATACGCATTACCATCCGAACACCCATGAAGTGCTGGGTGTTGCGGCTGGCTGGGCGGAAGTGCTGTTCGGCGGCGACAGCGGTCGCATGGTGACGCTGCGTGAAGGCGATGCGGTACTGATCCCGGCGGGTGTCGGCCACAAACAGGTATTTGCCTCAGAGGATTTTTTCACCGTTGGCGCCTATCCTGAAGGCATGTCCCCGGAAACCGTGCGTGATGAGCCGTCGCGTTTACGTACGTCGAAGGAGAAGATCCAGCAGGTGCCGCTGCCATCCCGCGATCCTTTTACCGGTGGCGAAGGCGCGATGACGGAGATCTGGCTGCCAATCGCGCAGCAGCTAATGCACCAGTAAAGTGCAAAACAGCCATTTCCGTTGACGCGGCGCGTGTGCCTGCCGGGGCAAGCCTCTGGCACAGTTTGTGCAGGAGAGAGTGAGGTCCTCTGACAAGCGCCGGGTAAATCATGAAAGAAAGCTACCAGATAGCATCACAATTCTATGATGAGATGTGGCTGAGCGATGGCCAACACCGCGCTCACTACCAGCAATACTGGGAATGGTTACAACAGGCGGACAAAGAGGCCGTGGCGCGCAAACGTGAAGAAGCGGAACTGCTGTTTCATCGCGTCGGCATCACCTTCAACGTCTACGGTGATGACGGCGGCGCGGAACGTTTAATTCCTTTCGACAGCGTGCCGCGCATCATTCCTGCCAGCGAGTGGGCAATGCTCGATCGCGGCATTCGCCAGCGGGTACAAGCCCTCAACGCCTTCCTGCACGACATCTACCATCAGCAACTGATCCTCAAAGCCGGCATCGTGCCCGCTGAACAGGTGCTGGTGAACGATCAATATCAGCCCTGTATGCAAGGCGTCGATCTGCATCGCCACATCTACGCGCACATTGTTGGGGTAGACATGGTGCGCAATAACGACGGCGAATATTACGTTCTCGAGGACAATCTGCGCACGCCGTCTGGCGTCTCCTATATGCTGGAGAACCGCAAGATGATGATGCGCCTCTATCCGGAACTGTTCGCCGGGCAGCACATCGCGCCGGTAGAGCGTTATCCTTCGCATCTGCTGCAAACCCTGCGGGAAAGCTCGCCGGTCAACGATCCGGTGGTGGTGGTGCTGACGCCGGGCCGCTTTAACAGCGCCTACTTCGAGCACAGCTTCCTCGCGCAGCAGATGGGCGTTGAGCTGGTGGAGAGCGCCGATCTGTTCGTCAAAGATGGCGCGGTGATGATGCGTACCACCGCCGGGCCGTGCAAAGTCGATGTGATCTATCGTCGCGTTGATGATGCTTTCCTCGATCCACTGGCGTTCCGCCCGGATTCGATGCTCGGCGTGCCGGGCTTGTTGTCGGTGTATCGATCCGGCAACGTGGTGCTGGCGAACGCGATCGGCACCGGCGTCGCCGATGACAAATCGATCTATCCCTACGTACCGGACATGATCCGTTTCTATCTTGATGAGGATCCGATCCTCAATAACGTACCCACCTGGCAATGCCGCAAACCGCAGGATCTTACCTACGTGCTGGCCAACCTGGCGAAAATGGTGGTGAAAGAGGTGCACGGCGCAGGCGGTTACGGCATGTTGATTGGCCCGGTGGCGAGCCAGCAGGAGCTGAGTGATTTCCGCGATCGCCTCAAAGCGCGCCCGGAAAACTACATCGCGCAGGACACGCTATCGCTCTCCACGTGTCCAACCTTTATCGATAACGGCCTCGCGCCGCGCCACATTGATCTGCGCCCGTTTGCGCTGTGCGGCGCGGATATTCGTCTGGTGCCCGGCGGCTTAACCCGCGTGGCGCTGAACGAAGGTTCGCTGGTGGTGAACTCGTCGCAGGGCGGTGGCACCAAGGACACGTGGGTTCTGGAGGATGACGCATCATGCTAAGCCGCACGGCCAGTGGCCTTTATTGGATGGCGCGCTATCTTGAGCGCGCAGAACAACTTGCTCGCGTGTTGGATGTGACCAACCGTTTGTCGTTAATGCCGGTGCGCGGTGACCAGGGCGACGATCTGCTGCTGCCGCTTAATCTCACCGGCACGCGTGAACTGTTTGAAACCCTCAACGGCCGCTTCACCATGCCGCAGCTGTTCAACTTTTTCGCCCTCGACGATCGCAATCCGTGCAGCATTTTCAGCTGCTGGCAGGAGGCGTGGAACAATGCGCATGCGGTGCGCGGCAGTTTGTCGTCGGAAGTGTGGGAGAGCATCAACTCGACGTGGATTGAGATGCGCAATACGCGGCGGCGCGGTATTACCAGCGCCAACGCCGATAGCTTTTTCGATTGGGTCAAAGAGCGCTCGCACCTGTTTCGTGGCGCGATGTTCGGCACCTTGCTGCGCGGTGATGCCATGAGTTTTATCCGCATCGGCACACTGATGGAGCGCAGCGACGGCACCGCGCGTTTGCTGAGCGTCAATCAGCAACTGCTGGAACAACAGTCCGATTCGGTACGCGAATATTATCGCCTCGACACCTTGCTGCGCGCGGTGTCGGCGCGTGAAGCCTACAACGCCATCTTTAAGCAGCAGCTGTTACCGGATCTGGTGAATGAGATGCTGATCCTGCGCAGTGAAAGTCCGCGATCGCTGCACTCCTGTATTGATGAGATCGCTACCCAGCTCGAGCAGATCGGTAGCAGCGGCGAAGATCGTCCGCGTTATCTGATCACCGTGCTGCTGGCGGAAATCAGGTTTAGTACCTGGGAAAGCCTGACCCAGGAAGGGTTAACGCACTGGCTCAATGCATTCCTGACGCGCCTGAACGCGCTGGCAGACAGCATCAATCACACCTATCTGGAGGCGAAATGAGACTGAACATCGAGCACAAAACCCGTTACGCCTACGAGCAGCAGGTGACACTCAGCACCCAGTATCTGCGTTTGACGCCGCAAAATTCGGTGCATCAGCAAATTATTTCGTGGGATTTGGAGCTGCCCTGCGCAGCCACCTGCACGCAGGATGCTTACGGCAACGTGATGCATGTGCTAACGCTGGATACGCCGCATCAGCAACTCGATATCGCCGCGCGCGGTGTGGTGGAGATCCTTGATGCCGGCGAGTGGGCACCCGATCCGGAGTGCGCGTTGTCGCCGCTGGTGTTTCTGCGCGCCACGCCGCTGACGCTGCCCAATCCCGAGATCCGCGAGTTTGCCCAGCGCTACTGGCGGCCGGAAAAGCCGCTCGCCAGCCTGGAAAAGTTGATGGATGAATTGCTGCTGAAGATGCCGTATCGTCCCGGCAGCACCCAGGTAACTGATACCGCCGCGAAAGTATTTGCCGCAGGCAGCGGCGTTTGCCAGGATCACAGCCACGTGTTTCTCGCCTGCTGTCGCACTCTGGGAATTCCGGCGCGCTATGTAAGCGGCTATCTCTATACTGAAAACGTTGAGCACGTCGCCACTCACGCCTGGGTTGAAGCCTGGCTGGATGGCAGTTGGCACAGCTTTGATATCACCAATAATACTCGCAGCACGCGCCAGCATTTACGTCTGGCGGTTGGTGTGGATTATCTCGATGCCTGTCCGGTGCGCGGTATGCGGCTGGGCGGCGGCGGTGAAGATATGCTGGCGGTGGCTGCGGTGCTTCAGGTGCATGCGCAGCAGTAATCAGAACAGGCGTAACTATGACTTATTGTGTGGCAATGCGTTTATCGTCAGGGATGATTTTTGTCTCTGATTCGCGGACCAATGCGGGCGTCGATCATATTTCCTCATTCCGTAAACTGCATGTGTTTCAGGTCGATGATGAACGCACGCTGGTGCTGCAAAGCGCTGGCAATCTGGCTACCACGCAGAGCGTGCTGAGCCTGCTGCGACGGCATAACGGCGATAACGATCAACCTAATTTGCTGAATGGACGATCGCTGTATGACATTGCGCTGATGGTGGGTGAAACGCTGCGCGAGGTGATCAAGCGCGATGGCGAGGAGTTTGGCGGCACGCTGCTGCTGGGGGGACAAATTCGTGGCGAGGAGCCGCGTCTGTTCCAGATCTATCCGCAGGGCAACTTCATCGAAGCCAGCGTTGATACGCCTTATTTCCAGATTGGTGAGAGCAAGTACGGCAAACCGATTATTGACCGCGTGCTGCGCTATGAAACGCCGCTCAGTCAGGCGATGCAGTGTGCGTTGATTTCAATGGATTCCACGTTAGCGAGTAATATTTCGGTGGGATTACCGCTGGATGTGATGGTCTATCGCACCGACAGTTTCAGCGATAGCGAGCAATATCACATTACCGAACAGCATCCCTATTTTTCACAAATTCGTCAGCTGTGGAGCAAAGGATTGTTGAGCGTGTTTTCGCAGCTGCCACCGTTAAAACTCTAATTGAGTGGGGTCGCCATTCATGGCGACCAGGTTTTTCACACTAACTCATTCAATTTTGCTGTCATATTAATGCCACTAATCCCTTTTAAACCTAATTTACGCAGGATTTTTATTTTATAGGTACTCACGGTTTTACTACTGAGTTGCAATTGTGAGGCGATCTCTTTATTTGTCATTCCCGACGCCAGTTTCACCAACACCATCAGTTCCCGGCGCGTCAGGCTCATCAATTTTTCACTCTCAATTAACTCGTTTACCTCGGCCGCTTCCTCCGTTACCGGATAAAAACGCTTACCACATTCCACCTCTTTTATTGCGGTAAGGAGAGTGTCTAAATTGCCGCGTTTACACACATAGCCTTCCACGCCTAATTGCAAGCAACATCGTTGATAAAAAAGGCTTTCTGACGCGGTATAAACAATGATTTTGAGGTCTGGCAACGCGCGCTTAATGTCCGTAATCAACGGAATGCCAGCGCGCCCAGGCATGGTGAGATCGAGCAGCAAAACGTCCGGACGTGTCCTATGCAGCTCGGTAATTAACAGATCGCTTTTATTAGCAGTGCCAGCGATGGCGTAGTGATATGACTGCAGTAATGCCTGAATGCCCGTACAGATTAACGGATGGTCATCAACAATAAATACCGAATGAATCATATGTGTAGCCCAGAGGAAAAAATAAAAAATAAACGCAAAGTTAAAACACCCTTTAACAAACTATTTAACTGGTGTGACCAGATTAATTCACGCTGCTTAACAATAAGCTTTAAGTCATGTCTTGAATTTGGGGTTTTAAGGTCAGTTTTTGTTTTTTATGCGCAAGAACAATGCAAGTGGCTGCTTTTTAGGCTTTCACGACGCCGCAGTCATAAATCTGAAAACAAGCCGTTTTAACGTCGAAGCGATAAACCGCTGCGTGTAAAAGGTGAATGATGTTTTCCGTTGATCAGCTTCTCGATACCTACTGGCCAGGTCATCAACCGGCAAACTGGCAGAAAAGCGCCCTGAAATGGGCCGTTCGCGAACATGAATTCCAGGCGTTTGCCGCCCGCTATCGTCATCTGAAAGGCGTGGATATGGTGGAGCAGGTACTGGAGCATCTTGATGTGCGCTGTGAACTGAGCGAGCGCGATTTGGAGCAGATTCCCACGCGTGGCCCGGTGGTGATTGTTGCCAACCATCCGCTCGGTGCGCTGGATGGTTTAGCATTGCTGGCGGCGGTTTCGCAGGTGCGACGCGATGTGAAAATTGTCGCCAACCGCATGTTGATGATGCTGGAGCCGATCAACAACATGATGTTGCCGGTGGATAACATGGGCAACCGTACCAGCCGCGAACAGCTAACGCGCATGCAGCAGCATCTCGATAATCAGGGCGTGCTGATTATCTTCCCAGCGGGTGAAGTGTCGCGCCTTTCCAGCCGAGGCGTGCGCGATCGTCACTGGCATCACAGCTTCTTACGCCTCGCGGCCCGCGCTCGCGCGCCCATCGTGCCAGTGCACGTGGTGGGGCGCAACAGCCTGGCATTTTACGCCGCCGCAAAAATTGCCTCGCCGCTCGCGTTACTGATGCTGGTACGCGAAATGTTTCGTCAGCGCGGTTCGCGCATTAAGTTACACATCGGCGAACAGATCCCGTTTGCCAACTGGCATGATGGCCACACGCCGGGCAAAGAGCTGGCGAAGCGGCTGCGCAAACATCTGTATCGCATTGGTCAGGGACGACGCGGCTTGTTTCAGACCGAAGCGGCGATTGCGCGGCCGGAAGATCGCGCCGAACTGAAAAAAGCGTTGATGGAGAGCGAGCGACTCGGCACGCTGCCGGATGGCAAGCAGATCTACCTGTGGCGACGCAACGGTGCCAGCTGGGTGCCGCTGCTGCGTGAGCTCGGGCGCTTACGGGAAGTGGCATTCCGCGCGGTGGGTGAGGGCAGCGGGCGTCGTCGCGACCTCGATAAATACGATGACGATTACTATCACCTGATTCTGTGGGACGACGATGCGCTGGAGATCGTCGGCGCCTATCGCTTTATTCCGGGCGCCGAGCAGCTGGAGCGTCGTGGGCTGGAAGGCATCTACAGCGACAGCCTGTTCCACTACGACGAGCGCATGTTGCCGATCATCAATCAGGGGCTGGAGCTGGGCCGCAGTTTTATTCAGCCCGCCTATTGGGGCAAACGCGGCCTCGATTATCTGTGGATGGGCATTGGTGCCTACATCGCTAAATATCCCGAAACCCGCTACTTATTTGGTCCGGTCTCGATCTCGGGCGGCATGCCGCTGGCGGCGCGCGATCTGCTGGTGGCGTTCTATCGTCTCTATTTCCCTACCGAACTGCCGCTGGCGACTTCACGCCGCCCTTATCCTGCCTCGTTACCGGAAGTGCTGGCGCAGTTCACCGGCGATAACTACAGCGAAGATTTACGCCGGTTGAAACATCTGCTGGCGAATCTCGGCACCGCCATTCCCACGCTCTACAAGCAATATTCCGAGGTGTGCGAGCCGGGCGGCGTGCAGTTTATCGATTTCGGCAGCGATCCCGATTTCAATAACTGTATTGATGGCTTAGTGCTGGTGGATCTCACGCGGGTGAAGCCCGCACGTTATGAGCGCTATATCGGCATGCATCTGTGAATCGCGTCATGCCGCTTAGTTAAGCACGGAGCGGCTTTCGTTCGCCTTGAACCTGGGCAGTTGCAGCACTTCGGTGCGGCGACCGAGCAGAGGACGCCTGGCCGCGCCCTCTGCACTCCCGGGCCTTGCGCCAGCCCAACCCGCCGCTTCGCGGTGCCTTCACTCATTTACGATTCCTGACGGACCGGCGGCGATTCGCTCCTGCTCAGCGCCGCCTCTCGCCGCATCCCTGCGGCTCGCCCTGGAATCTCTCATTCGTTCAGCGGGTTAGGATGTCGCCCCAACACCCGCGCTGCAGCAGTGGTGCGTATCCTTAACTCAAAATCGCTATCCATCCGCTGGGATTGCCATTCATGGCAACCAGATGCGCATAAATGCAGACTCTCGAAAAACCAAGCCAGGCATTCTGAGACTGCTGGATGCTTAGCGGGCGGTACCCCTGCGATGTCAGCGCGCTGCTTATCAGACAAGCATTACGCCATTTAGGGCGACCAGCTTCAATGTCATGGAATCGTCATCACAGTGTCGTAGGGTCTTAGCCGGACGGTTAGCGAAAGGCCAGAAACATGGCATCAATCACACTGCGCGGGCTGCGCAAATCCTTTGCGGCGCAGCCGGTATTGCAAGACATCTCACTGCAGATTGCGCAGGGAGAATTTATCGCCGTATTGGGCCCGTCGGGCTGTGGCAAAACCACCTTGCTGCGCCTGCTGGCCGGTTTTGAAACCGCCGATGCCGGAGAGATCCACGTGGGCGAACGCTGCTTCGCTGCGCCGGGCGTGCATCTGCCGCCGGAAGATCGTCAGCTTGGCGTGGTGTTCCAGAGCTATGCACTATGGCCGCATATGACGGTGGCGGAAAATGTTTCCTACAGTCTGAAAGTGAACGGCGTCGCGCGTGCCGAGCGCGAGCGCCGCACGCAGCAGGCGCTGGAGCTGGTGGGATTGGAAGCGTTCGCCGCCCGTCGTCCCGCCGATCTCTCCGGCGGTCAGCGTCAGCGCGTGGCGCTGGCGCGCTGTTTAGTGGCGCAACCGACCTTAGTTCTGCTCGATGAGCCGCTCGCCAACCTCGATGTCCACCTGCGCGCCACCATGGAAGAGGAGTTCCGCCGCTTCCATCATCACAGTCACGCCACCTTGCTCTACATTACCCACGATCAGCATGAAGCGATGGCGCTGGCCGATCGCATCGTGGTGATGGATGCCGGCCGTGTGATGCAGTTCGCCACGCCGCAAACGCTGTGGCGCGAACCGGCGAACGCCATGGTCGCGCGCTTTATTGACGACGGCAAAGTGCTGCCGATCAGCGATATCGAACCGCTCGGCGAGGGCCGCGCTTATGCCACGCTGTGCGGTATGCGCGTGTCGTTACGCTGCGCGCCGCATCAGCGTCCGCAGCCGCAGGCGCAAGCCAGTTTTCACGCAGTCGATTTCCACTTAGCCGCGCCGGGCGAACCACAGTTTGCCGCGCGCGTGCAGCGGGTGATCTATCGCGGCGGCCACTATCAGCTCAACGTGACGCCGCTGGCCGCGCCCGAATGCAGCATCACGCTGCTGCTGGCCGATCAGCCTTTACCCGTTGTCGACGCCACTGTGGGTGTGACGCTGCGTGACGGCTGGATTCTTCCTTCTTAATCTTCTAAACCTTCAGGGAAATGCTATGCGTACGATGTTCAACGTGTTGATGTTAGCCAGTGGATTCGTGATCTCTGCCGCCAGCTTTGCCGACGAGGCGCCAGCAGGGAAATTGGTGGTTTATACCTCGCAGGCACCCGAAATTGCCCAGCAAACCATGGATGCGTTTAAAGCCGCCTATCCCAATGTGCAGGTCGAGTGGACGCGCAACGGCACCACGCAGTTAATGAACGTGCTGCGCACCGAAATGATGAGCGGCGAAGCCAAGCCGGATGTGCTGCTGATTGCCGACGCCATCAACCTCGGCGCGCTGAAAAACGAAAACCATCTCTACAGCTACAGCGATGCGCCGCTTAGCCACATCAATCCATCGTTTTACGACAAAGACAAAACCTTCTTCGGCACCAAAATCATCGCCACGGTAATTGCCTACAACACCCAGTATGCGCAGCCGATTGATAGCTGGAACGCGCTGGCGGTGGAAGCCAACAAAGGGCAGATTGCGGTACCAAGCCCGCTTTACTCCGGCGCGGCGCTCTACAAGCTGCACACCGATATCAACACGCCATCGATTGGCTGGAGCTTCTACAAAAAGTTGGCGGCCATCGGCATCGCGCCCCAGGGCGGCAACGGTCCGGCGCTGAAGGCGGTCGCCAGCGGGCTGGATAAATACGGCATCATCACCGACGCCGACGTTATTCTGGCGAAGAAAAAGGGTTCACCGGTGGATCTGGTCTATCCCAAAGAGGGCGTGTCATATGTCACCGAACCGGTTGCCATCATGAAAACCGCGCACAACCTGCCGGCCGCCAAAGCCTTCGTTAACTTTATGCTTTCCGAGCCAGGCCAGAAGCTGGTGGTCGAGCAGGGCAACCGTCCGGTGGATGATCGCGTCTCAGCACCGGAAGGTTTCACGCCGATCAATAAAATCAAGCTGCTGTCGCCGGACGTGGCGAAAGCGATCAAAGAAGATGCGGCAGTGCGCGATCGGTTCAGCGCGCTGTTTGGTGGCTAAGCATGAGCGTGTTGAGCAACGAATGGCGCAATGTGACGCGCAAAGCGCCGCGCGTTAACAGCGAACGGCTGATTCTGGCGCTGCTGGTGCTGCTGATTGGTTTGCTGTCGGTGGCGCCGCTGATGCGGCTGGTGTGGACCGCCATTGCGCCCAGCGGCGTGCCGGATATCGCACGCTTAACGCGCCTGCTGGCGAGCGATCGCGTGTTGATCGCCAGCGGCAATACGTTGCTCATCGCGCTCAGTTCTACTCTGATTTCCGTGGTGCTCGGCACCGCCGCTGCGTGGCTGGTGGCGCTTAGCGATCTGCGCGCCAAAACCGCGTGGGTGTTTGCGTTTATCCTGCCGCTGATGATTCCGCCGCAGGTGACGGCGCTGGCCTGGCTGCAGGCGCTGGCTCCGGGCAGTCCGCTGGCGCTGCTGTTCGCCACGCTGGAGTTGCCGTGGTTTGCGCCCGGCGAGCAGCCGCTCTACTCCTTAACCGGCATTGTGCTGCTGCTCGGCACGCACAATGCGCCGTTGGTGTTCCTCACCGTGCGCGCCGGTTTGCGCCGCTTGCCCGCCGATTTGGTGGAAGCGGCGCAGGCCAGCGGTGCGTCACGCGCGCGCATCCTGTTCACCATTGTGCTGCCGCTGGCGCGCCCGGCAATTTTTGCCGGTGCCGCGCTGACCTTCGTTGCGGCGGCGGGCAACTTCGGTATTCAGGCGATGCTGGGGATTCCGGCGCGCGTGCCAACGCTGATCACGCTGGTGTATCAGCAGTTGAATGGCATTGGTCCGAGCGCGCTGCCAAACACCGCGGTGTATGCGTTATTGATTGCGGTAATTACGCTGGCGGGCATGGCGGCCAGCGCCTGGTTGGGCGGACGCCATGATGTGCGCGTCAACGGTGCACCGCGCCTGTGGCAGCAATCGCTGGGGCGCGGGCGTATGGCGGTTGAGGGCGTCGCCTGGCTGTGGATGGCGCTGACCTTGCTGTTGCCGCTCAGCGCGCTGTTGATCACCGCGCTCACCAGCGGTTTTGGCCAGGCGCTGAGCTGGCAAACGCTGACGCTGGAGAACTTCCGCGCCGCGTTGTGGGGTTATCCGGCGGTGCGACAGGCGTTTCTCACCAGCCTCGGATTGACCACGCTGGCGGCGCTGATTTTAACGGTTTGCGCGCTGTTTCTCGCCTATTTCCTCAGCTGGCGGCGAACTCAATTAGTGCGCGGATTGTGGCTGGCGAGTGAACTGACCTATGCGCTGCCGGGCATTGTCACCGGCGTGGCGGCGATGCTGTTTTTCCTGCGTCCGCTGCCGATCGTTAATGTCTCGCTGTATGGCACGGTGTGGATCATCCTTGCCGCCTATCTGGCGAACTTCCTCGCGCTGGTGCTGCGCCCAACGCTGGCCGGATTCGCCCAGTTGGAACCGGCATTAGATGAAGCGGCACGTTTGTGCGGCGCCGGTTTTCTGCGCCGCATGCGCGACATCTTATTGCCACTGGCGGCACCGTCGGCGCTGGCGGGCAGCGTGCTGGTGTTTCTCACCGCGCTGAATGAAATCCAGGTTTCGGTGCTGCTGGTCACCTCGCAAACGCAAACCATCGGACCGACCATCGTATTCCTTGATGAAGGCGGATCCGCGTCGCTGGCGGCGGCGGTGGGCTGCCTGATGATTGTGGTGGTTTGCTTATTAATGGCGGTTGCCACACGCCTGACGCGACGCTTGCCGCACGGCATTTTACCGTGGCAAGCGTAACGCCAGCCTGCCGTCAACGTATGATGATTTGTGAAGTATCCTACTGAACATTTTCTCGCCACTGCCGATAACTTACCTACCAACATTTGTCTGCGGATGAATAGCGCTTGTCAGCGCTGCGTATTTGCGCTTAAGTCTGCTTGATAATTAAGAATTTTCTTAAGTTTCGACGATACCAGCCCAGCAATAGGCGAATAACAATGAATAATAACTCTGACGTCATGTACCGACTTTTGGTACAGAGCGTGGTGGATTACGCCATTTACATGCTCAAACCCGATGGCACGGTGGCGAACTGGAATAGCGGCGCGCAGCGCGCCAAAGGTTACACGCCCGATGAAATCGTAGGGAAGAATTTTGCGCTGTTCTACAGCGAAGACGATCGTAAAAACGGCGCGCCGCAGCGCGGACTGGCGACCGCAACAGCAACCGGGCGCTTTGAAACCGAAGGCTGGCGTTACCGTAAAGATGGCAGCGCGTTTTGGGCGCATGTGGTGATCGACGCCATCCGCGATGAGTTTGGTGAGCTGCTGGGTTTTGCCAAAATCACCCGCGACTGTACCGAGCAGCAAGAGCAGCAGCGTAAACAGCGCGAGCAGGAACAGCGCTTTCGCATGCTGGTGGAAGGCGTCAGTGATTACGCCATCTATATGCTCGACTTGGACGGCAACGTGGAAAACTGGAACGTAGGCGCACAGCGCGCGAAAGGCTACGTTGCCGAAGAGATTGTTGGACAGCACTTCTCACGCTTCTACAGCGCCCAGGATCGTAAAAACCATATCCCGGAAAAAAATCTCACCACCGCCTTCAAAACCGGTCGTTTCGAAGACGAAGGCTACCGGTACCGCAAAGATGGCAGCGCATTTTGGGCACATGTCATCATTGACGCGATTCGTGATGATGCCGGCAAGCTGATTGGCTACGCCAAAATCACCCGCGACTGCACCGAACAACAGGCGCTGCTGCGTAAACAACACGAGCAGGAGAAGAACTTCCGTCTGCTGGTGGAAGGCGTGCGCGATTACGCCATCTATATGCTGGATGTGCAGGGCCGCGTGGTGAACTGGAACAACGGTGCACAGCGCGCTAAAGGTTATCTGGCTGACGAGATTGTCGGTCAGCACTTCTCGGTGTTTTACAGTTCAGCGGAACGTCATGCCAATGCGCCCGAAGCTAACCTCGGCATTGCGTTGAAAACCGGGCGTTTTGAAGATGAAGGCTGGCGCTACCGCAAAGATGGCTCGGCATTTTGGGCCCACGTTGTTATCGAAGCGATTCATGATGAAAGCGGCAAACTGATCGGTTTCGCCAAAATTACCCGCGATATCACCGAACGGCGTGAGAACGAGCAGCAGCTGCTGCGCGCACGGGATCTGGCCCAGTCGCAGAGCGCGAAAATGTCGGAGCTGTCGGGTTTTCTCGACACCATCATCAGCAATATTCCCTCGTGCGTGATTGTTGAAGACGCCATCAGCCGTGAAATCCTGATGGTGAATGACAAAGCCGAGCAGCTGTTTGGCATTAATAAAGCGCTGATCATGCATAAGCGCCCGCACGAATGTATGTCGGCGGAGCTGGGGGATTACTTCAACAGCCTGGCGGATGTGGCGCTGCGCAGCGAAGGCATTCACTCGCGCGAACAGCTGCTGCTGACGGCGGGCGGCGAGCGCATTCTGCATACGCGCGCCACCACCATTAGCGGCAAAGATATGCGTCAGAACTACGTGATGCTGATTGTTGAGGATGTGACCGACCAGCGTGAAGCCGATGCGCGCATTCGTCACATGGCACATCACGACAATCTCACCAGCCTGCCGAACCGCGTGCTGTTCCGCCAGAAGCTGAGTGAAGCGCTGCGCGTCGACAGTCAGAACCACCAGGTCAGCGCCACGCTGTGTCTCGATCTTGATAACTTCAAAAACGTCAACGATGCACTCGGCCACCAGATTGGTGATGACCTGCTGCGCGTGGTCGCAAAACGCCTGCGCAGCGCGCTGCGCGATCACGATACGCTGGCGCGCATTGGCGGCGATGAGTTTGCCATTGTGTTACCCAATGTTCGTGCTGCCGATGAAGCGGCGGTGGTGGCGCAGCGGCTGATCGAGGCGATTCGTCCGCCGATCAACGTTGAAGGGCATAATCTGTCGGTGGGCTTGAGCGTTGGCATCGCGCTCACCTCGCAGGCCACCAACACGCCGGAGCATATGCTGCGCTGCGCCGATATGGCGCTGTACGAAGCCAAACGTAATGGCCGCAATCGCTTCGAACACTTCACCATTGAGATGGACAATCAGGCGCGCAGCCGTCGCGTGATTGAGAACGATCTGCGTGATGCGATTTCTGGTCGTCAGCTTAAGCTTTACTATCAGCCGATTACCAACGAGCAGGGCATCATCGGCTATGAAGCGCTGATGCGCTGGCATCACCCGATCAAAGGGCTGATCATGCCGAACGATTTCATCCCGATCGCTGAAGAGACCGGTTTGATTCACATGCTCGGCGCCTATGCGCTGTATGAAGCCTGCCGCGAAGCGCAGAGCTGGAACACCGAACAATCGGTGTCGGTGAACCTGTCGCCGCTGCAGTTTAAAAACAGCTCGCTGGTGTCGGTGGTGGAAGGTGCGCTGCGGGAATCCGGGCTGGCGCCGCATCGGCTGGAAGTGGAGATCACCGAATCAGTGCTGCTGGACGACACGCTCGGTAATATCCGCACCTTGCAGAGTTTGAAAACGCTTGGCGTGCAGATTGCGCTGGATGATTTCGGCACCGGCTACTCATCGCTCAGTTATCTGCGTTCATTCCCGTTCGACAAAATCAAAATCGATAAGTCGTTTATCAACGATATGGGCGACAGCCGCGAGGCGCTGGCGATTATCCGCGCCATTACCGGCATGAGCCGCAGCCTCGATATTCAAATTACCGCTGAAGGCGTGGAGAACGGCGAGCAGTTTGCGAAGCTGCGCGAAGAGGGGTGTACGCTATTCCAGGGCTATTTCTTTGGCCGTCCGCAGCCGTCGGAGTTGCGGTTGAAAGAGTTGGAATAGGCATAAAAAAACGCCCGACATGTCGGGCGTTCTCAATTTTTGCTGTGTGTAATCTTTATTATTATGCGCCGTGGCCGTCGACGGACATGTGGCCGAGATCTTTGTCCACCAGGAACAGGCCTTCGCCTTTGTTGCCGACCATCGCCAGTTTATCCAGCACGGTTTTGAACAGCTTCTCTTCTTCATGCTGCTCGGCAACGTACCACTGCAGGAAGTTGAACGTTGAGTAATCCTGGGTGGTTAAGGCGGTGTGCACCAGCTCGTTGATTTTTTTGGTAATCAGCTGCTCATGCTTCAGCGCTTCTTCCAGCACGTCGTTCAGTGAAGTCCAGCTAATCGCTGGAGCCGCAATGCTGCCCAGCACCGGCAAAGCGCCGGCATCGCTGACGTAATCGAACAGCTTCTGCATGTGCTGCATCTCTTCGCGAGAATGCATTTTCAGGAATGAAGCGGCACCTTCATAGCCTTTATCGCTGCACCAGGCACTCATCTGCAGATAGAGGTTGGCAGAGAAGAATTCGAGGTTCAGTTGGTCGTTTAAACGCGAGGTCATTTCAGCAGTTAACATGGCTGAGTCCTTTTTAATTTGTCAGGTGAAGTACGGCGAATTATGCATCAATCTATACTTTTTTGTGAAGGGTTTTTCGCAAAAAGGTTGAATTTATCTTATTGATTGTAAATGGAATTATTCCACATGTTGAATGCGAGGAGTTCTCACTTTTGACTAATTTTCATTCACGCTGGATTGATTATAGCTGCGCATCGGGCGATGCTGAGGCTTGCCTTTACTTGTCAGGAGCTTAGCGGTGTCGAACGTCTTAGAGCATTACCATTTTCTGCATGAAATTCCCGAACTGGGTTTTCAGGAATTCAAGACCTCTGCTTATATTGCCGATCAGCTGGAGAGCGCCGGAATTAAGGTGACGCGCGGCATCAATAACACCACCGGCATGGTGGCGGAAATCGACAGCGGCGTGCCCGGTCCGGTGCTGGCGCTGCGTGCGGATATGGATGCGCTCGGCCACATCATTGATGGCGTAGCCTGTGCGCGTCACACCTGCGGCCACGATGGCCATTCGTCGGTGGTGCTGACGGCAGCGCAAGAGCTGATGAAAGAGGGCGCGATCAAGAAAGGGCGGCTCAAGCTACTATTCCAGCCGGCGGAAGAGCTCGGTGCGGGTGCGCTGGCGATGATTGAGGGCGGCGCGCTGGAGGATGTGGAGATGATTCTCGGCTTCCACGTGCGTCCGCTGGAAGAGTGTCATGTGGGACAGGCGACGCCAGCGGTGATTTACTCTGCCTGCAGCACGCTGGAAGCCACCATCAAAGGTGCACCGGCGCATGCGGCGCGTCCGCATTTGGGCGTCAACGCGCTGGATGCGGCGGTGCAAGCTGTGCAGGCCGTCAACGCCATCCATCTGCCGCCGGGTTTGACCTGGAGCGTGAAAGCTACACGCTTTCTGTGCGATGCGGGCGTGACCAACTCGGTGCCGGATGAGGCGCGCGTGGTGTGGGATCTGCGTTCGCAGGAAAACGCGCCAATGGCGGTGCTGAAAGAGAAAGTCACGCTGGCGATTCAGCACAGCGTGGCGGCGCTGGGTGCCACGGCGGACGTGGTGGTGCTAAAAGAGATGCCGGCGGCAGAAATTCATGAAGAAGCCACGGCGGTGATTCGCGCGGCGATTGTCGACGTGCTGGGCGAAGCCGGTTTGCTGGATACCAAAACCACGCCGGGCAGCGAAGATTTCTTCTATTACCCGGTGAAAAACCCGCAGGTGAAAGCCGGTTTCTGGGGATTGGGAACCAATCTGGTGCCGGGTTTACATCATCCTGAGATGCGCTTTGAGCTGAGCTCGCTGGAGATTGGGGTGAAGATCTTCAAGGCGGCCGTGGTGCGGGTGTTGGGGTGATTAGAGGGTTAGGGTGAGGGCTATTAAGGGCTCCGATTCCCCCTTTCTGCGAAATATTGTATGCTATGCCGCCTCAATGCTGACGGGATTCAGGACTGCCGCCAATGTAGATCGCACACCTCTTGCTGTGAACCGACGCCACTGCGTCGCCATTGGCCGCGTTATCCTGCGGAATAACCCCGAAACGATTTATTCGCAGCGCGCTGTCCGCGTGTTGCCCTTGAAGAAGAATTCACTCAATGTCTAATGCCTCCTTTTTAGAAGAAGTGGCGCGCCGCCGTACCTTTGCGATCATCTCGCATCCGGACGCCGGTAAAACCACAATCACCGAAAAAGTGCTGCTGTTCGGACAGGCGATTCAAACCGCCGGTACCGTCAAAGGCCGCGGCTCCAACCAGCATGCGAAATCGGACTGGATGGAGATGGAGAAACAACGTGGTATCTCCATCACCACCTCGGTGATGCAGTTCCCGTATCGCGACAGCCTCGTGAACCTGCTGGATACGCCAGGACACGAAGACTTCTCTGAAGATACTTACCGTACGCTGACGGCGGTTGACTGCTGTTTGATGGTGATCGACGCCGCGAAAGGTGTTGAAGATCGTACCCGCAAGCTGATGGAAGTGACGCGCCTGCGCGATACGCCAATCATCACCTTTATGAACAAACTCGACCGTGACATCCGCGATCCCATGGAGCTGCTGGATGAAGTGGAGAGTGAGCTGAAGATCGCCTGCGCACCAATTACCTGGCCGATTGGCTGCGGCAAGTTGTTCAAAGGGGTTTATCACCTCTACAACGACGAAACTTACCTGTATCAAACCGGTAAAGGCCACACTATTCAGGAAGTGCGCATTGTTAAGGGGCTGGCGAATCCAGAACTGGATGCCGCAGTAGGCGAAGATCTGGCACAGCAGCTGCGCGATGAGCTGGAGCTGGTGCAGGGCGCTTCGCACGAGTTCGATCAGGAGCTGTTCCTGAGTGGCGAAATCACGCCGGTGTTCTTCGGCACCGCGCTGGGTAACTTCGGCGTTGATCATATGCTGGATGGCCTGGTTAGCTGGGCGCCGCGTCCAATGCCGCGCAACACCGACGCGCGTTTGGTGGAAGCAAAGGAAGAGAAATTCAGCGGCTTCGTGTTTAAGATCCAGGCAAACATGGACCCGAAGCACCGCGACCGCGTCGCCTTTATGCGTGTGGTATCCGGCAAGTACGAAAAAGGCATGAAGCTGCGTCAGGTGCGAACCGGTAAAGATGTGGTGATTTCCGATGCACTGACCTTTATGGCCGGCGACCGTTCGCACGTAGAAGAAGCCTATCCGGGCGACATCATTGGTCTGCACAACCACGGCACCATTCAGATTGGCGACACCTTTACGCAGGGTGAAAACATGAAGTTCACCGGCATTCCGAACTTCGCGCCAGAGCTGTTCCGCCGTATCCGTCTGCGCGATCCGCTGAAGCAGAAACAGCTGCTGAAAGGGCTGGTTCAGCTGTCGGAAGAGGGCGCGGTGCAGGTGTTCCGTCCGGTGCACAATAACGATCTGATTGTGGGCGCGGTCGGTGTGCTGCAGTTCGAAGTGGTGGTCGCGCGCCTGAAAAGCGAATACAACGTTGAAGCGATCTACGAAGCCATCAACGTCTCAACCGCTCGCTGGGTTGAGTGTGATGATGCGAAGAAATTCGACGATTTCCAGCGTAAAAATGAAGTGAACCTGGCGCTCGATGGAGGTGATAACCTCACGTATATCGCGCCAACCATGGTGAACCTCAACATCACTCAGGAACGCTATCCTGACGTGAGATTCCGCAAAACGCGCGAGCACTAATCGCCGTTGCCAGCAGGGCCTGTGATTTTCACTGGCCCTGTTTTGTTTGTTACAGACTCCTCCTAATTCCGCTGTTTTTTTCTCTTTTTGGCGATATATCAACCACAAGAGCCAGCAAAAGCTGTAATCCCTACTACTATTATCCTGTCGGACGAGAAAAGAGACCTTTCGGGTTTCATTACGTCCAGTAACTCAGCAACGCCGTTCGTTGCTGGCGCATCCGCGATAACGGATGAGTTAACTGATAGAAGGATGATATCGATGAATAAGACTAAGATTGCTAAAACCCTGATTGCTGCCCTGGCCGGTTCTGCTCTGCTGAGCGGTGCGGCGTTTGCAGATGAATCACTGTCGCAGAAAGCACAGCAAACCTCCGACAGCGCGGGTGCGAAGATCGATAGCTCTATGAAAAAAGTCGATGGCTATATGGATGACAGCGGCATCACGGCTAAAGCCAAAGCGGCGCTGGTGGATGATGACGCAATTAAAAGCACGGATATCTCCGTCAAAACGCACGATGGCGTGGTGACACTGAGCGGCTTCGTGGCTTCTCAGGATCAGGCTGAAAAAGCCGTCGCGCTGGTGCAGAAAGTCGAAGGTGTGAAATCCGTCAGCGACAAACTACACGTTAAAGACAGCAAAAATGCTTCTCTGAAAGGTTATGCGGGCGATACCGCAACCACCAGCGAAATTAAAGCTAAGCTTTTAGCAGATGATATCGTGCCATCACGCAACGTTAAGGTGGAAACCACCGACGGTGTTGTGCAGTTATCAGGGGAAGTGGCGAATCAGGCACAGTCCGACCGTGCTGAGAAGATCGCCAAAGCCATTGAAGGCGTGAAAAGCGTGAAGAATGACCTGAAGGTGAAATCTTAACGCGAGCGACTCGGCACCAGCAGGTGCCGTTTCGTAATAAAAACAAAGGTGTAAATAAGCAGTTCGATTTTCACAATGGTAAAGGAGAGGCTTATGTTTCGTTGGGGTATTATCTTTCTGGTCATCGCTCTGATTGCTGCGGCATTAGGTTTCGGCGGTCTGGCGGGTACGGCAGCATGGGCAGCTAAAATTGTCTTCATTGTCGGTATTATTCTGTTCCTCGTGAGCCTGTTTACCGGGCGCAAACGACCCTGACTACTTGCGTCTCAATAGACGCTAACCCGCGAGTCACCTAAAGCGGAGACCGGTCTTGTGCGGCATACTACGAAGCCGCAACGATTGCAGAAGCAATTGGTCAGGGAACGACAATGACTGGTTCTCCGGGATGCTGCTTCGGCGACTCCCTCAGAGCAAGCAACACTGAGGGACATCCATTGGGCACACGTATTCCGTTGACATTAGGTTCATTCGAACCGCTGGCTTTAACTCCTTTTAAATCGAATAAAATCGCCTTGGTGTGCGAAGGCGGCGGTCAGCGCGGCATCTTTACCGCAGGCGTGCTGGACGAATTTCAACGCGCAGGCTTCAATCCTTTTCAACTGTTACTCGGCACCTCGGCCGGGGCGCAAAACCTGTCGGCATTTGTCTGTGGCCAGCCTGGCTACGCGCGACGCGTGATCTCCCGTTACACCACCAGCAAACTGTTCTTTGATCCGCTACGATTCGTGCGCGGCGGGCATCTTATCGATCTCGATTGGCTGATCGATATCACTAAACAGGAATTCCCGCTGGCGCTCAATACCGCCGAAGGGCTGTTTGCCAAAGGCAGCGAATTCTATATGTGCGCCTGCCGCAGCGATGATTACCGCGCCGAGTACTTCAACCCGATCAGCACCAACTGGCACGACATCCTAAAAGCGTCCAGCGCGATCCCCGGTTTTTACCGCAGCGGCGTGCAGATGGACGGCGTGAGCTATCTTGACGGCGGCATCAGCGATGCCATTCCGGTACGCGAAGCTGCGCGCCGTGGCGCGGATACCATTGTGGTGATCCGCACCGTGCCGTCGCAGGTGTCCTACACGCCGAAGTGGTTTAAACGCATGGAACGCTTTTTGTCCGACAGCGCATTGCAGCCGATGATCAACATCTTGCATCAGCATGAAGAGAGCTATCGCGAGATTCAGCAGTTCATCGAGCAGCCGCCGGATAATCTGCGCATCATCGAAATCTGTCCGCCAAAACCGCTGGCGAGCATGGCGCTTGGCAGCCGCTTGTCATCGCTGAATCAGGATTACCATTTAGGCCGCCGCAGCGGGCGCTATTTCCTCGCCACGCTTGGTCAATGGTTGAGTGATGCTGAGCCGCTGGTGCGTTCAACCACGGTTACGCCGCCGGCCGCCGTGGCGAATGCGCCTGACAATCGCCCGCTGATTACGCCCGCGCTGGCGGAAAACGATGCCGATTTTGATAAAGGCTCGCTGGCATGAAGTTTATCGACACGCATTGCCACTTCGATTTCCCGCCGTTCGTTGATGATGCGCACGCCAGCATTGCACGCGCTGCGCAGGCCGGCGTGGAACGCATCATTGTACCGAGCGTGGATGCCAGCCGTTTCGCGCTTGTGACGCAACTGGCGCAGCAGCATCCGGCGCTATATGCCGCGCTGGGTCTGCATCCAATCAAAATTGCTGAGCATCAGGAAGATGCGCACCTTGATGAATTAGCGCGCTGGCTGAAAAAGCCGGATAGCAAGCGTGTGGCGATCGGCGAGATCGGCCTCGATCTCTATATGGACGATGCGCAATTTGCCAAACAGACGCGGCTGCTCGATAAGCAGCTCAAGCTGGCGAAGCAGCACGATCTGCCAGTGATTTTGCACTCGCGCCGCACCCACGATCAATTAGCGCTGCATTTACGTCGTCACGATCTGCCACGTCGCGGCGTGGTACACGGTTTTGCGGGCAGCCAGCAGCAGGCGGAGCGCTTTATTCAGCTTGGCTATGCCATTGGCGTTGGCGGCACCATCACCTATGAACGCGCCAGTAAAACCCGCAACACCATCGCCAACCTGCCGCTCAAGGCGTTATTACTGGAAACCGACGCGCCCGATATGCCGCTGCACGGTTTTCAGGGCCAGCCCAATCGTCCGGAGCGGGCGCGCAATGTGTTTGACGTGCTGTGTCAGTTACGCAGCGAATCCCCTGAAGAGATCGCCGATGCGCTTTGGCATAACAGCCAGCAGCTGTTCGCCTTGCCTGCCTGATTCTCACCCGACAGATTCTGCATTTACGCTGCCTTACGCCTGATTAGCTACATTGATAAAGCTGAGAGTACACTTTTGCGTCCATTTTTGTGATAATAATAACAATGGCCATCACGGCGCATTCCCGCCTGGTTAGCAATTATTTGTGATAATCATCACTAAATAATTGTATTTAAATGACAGGTTTTCTTTTTCGTGTGACGTGAAACGCAATTTAACGTCACGGTATTTGTTAGAATTATCACATTCCCCGGTGGGTTGTGCCCGCCGATCTGAATTTTGGAGAGCATCATGACCGACCTGAAAGCAGCAGCACAGCGCGCATTGCAACTGATGGATTTAACCACCCTGAACGAAGACGACACCGACGAGAAGGTGATCGCGCTGTGCCGTCAGGCGAAATCCCCAGCCGGTAACACCGCTGCCATCTGCATCTATCCGCGTTTCATCCCGGCAGCACGTAAAGCGCTGCGCGAGCAGGGCACGCCGGAAATCCACATCGCCACCGTCACCAACTTCCCGCACGGCAACGATGACGTTGAGATCGCGCTGGCCGAAACTCGCGCGGCCATCGCCTACGGCGCTGACGAAGTGGATGTGGTGTTCCCGTATCGTGCGCTGATTGCCGGCAACCGCGATATCGGTTTCGAGCTGGTAAAAGCCTGTAAAGAAGCCTGCGCGGCGGCGAACGTGCTGCTGAAAGTGATCATCGAAAGCGGCGAGCTGAAAGACGAAGCGCTGATTCGTGCCGCTTCGGAAATCGCTATCGATGCGGGTGCCGATTTCATCAAAACCTCCACCGGTAAAGTGCCGGTCAACGCGACGCCAGAAGTGGCGGCGATCATGATGCAAGTGATCCGCGACAAAGGCGTGAAGCAGCAGGTTGGTTTCAAACCGGCGGGCGGTGTGCGCACTGCGGAAGACGCGGCGCTTTATCTGCAGCTGGCGGACGACATTCTGGGTGAAGGCTGGGCGGATGCGCGTCATTTTCGCTTCGGTGCCTCCAGCCTGCTGGCAAGCCTGCTGAATACGCTGGGCCACGAAACCGCGACCAGCAAAGCCGGTTATTAATCTCTTTCGCTGATGGTTCTGCGATTCGTAGCGGCGCGATTTATCGCGCTGGTTTTTACGCTTCAGCCCCGACTTAACATCGCGCGATAAATCGCGCCGCTACGGCAGGTGCAAGCTGCCGTACCATTTCAATTTCTATCCCTCCAGGGAGGCAACCGTGTTCCTGCCACAAGAAATTATTCGTAAAAAACGCGACGGCCAGGCGCTGAGTGAAGCGGAGATTCGCTTCTTCATCAACGGCGTGCGCGACAACAGCGTTTCGGAAGGTCAAATTGCCGCATTGGCGATGACCATCTATTTCCATGATATGACGCTCGACGAGCGCGTGGCGCTGACTATGGCGATGCGCGACTCCGGCACGGTGCTGAACTGGAAATCGCTGAATCTCAACGGCCCGATTGTTGATAAACACTCCACCGGCGGCGTTGGCGATGTCACTTCGCTGATGCTCGGCCCAATGGTAGCGGCGTGCGGCGGTTATGTGCCGATGATCTCCGGGCGCGGCCTTGGCCACACTGGCGGTACGCTGGATAAACTGGAAGCGATTCCGGGCTTTGATATCTTCCCGAGCGACGATCGTTTTCGGCAGATCATTAAAGACGTCGGCATCGCGATTATTGGCCAGACCAACTCGCTGGCGCCGGCTGACAAACGTTTTTACGCCACGCGCGATATCACCGCCACCGTGGACTCCATTCCGCTGATCACCGCGTCGATCCTCGCCAAAAAACTGGCGGAAGGATTGGATGCATTGGTGATGGACGTGAAAGTGGGCTCCGGCGCCTTTATGCCGACCTTCGAAGCCTCAGAAAATCTGGCGCAGGCGATTGTTGGCGTCGCCAATGGCGCAGGTTGTAAAACCACCGCGCTGCTCACCGACATGAATCAGGTGCTGGCTTCCACCGCTGGTAATGCGCTGGAAGTGCGTGAAGCGGTGCAGTTCCTGACCGGCGAGGCGCGCAATCCGCGCCTGCTGGAAGTGACGATGGCGCTGTGCGCGGAAATGCTGGTCTCCGGCAAACTGGCTGAGAATGACGCCGATGCGCGCCAAAAGCTGCAGCAGGTGCTGGATAACGGCAAAGCCGCTGAAGTGTTTTCCCGCATGGTGGCGGCGCAAAAAGGGCCGGTAGATTTCATCGAGCGCATGGATAGCTATCTGCCCGCGCCAACGCTGAGCAAAGCGGTATACGCCGATGGCGCGGGTATCGTCAGCGCGATGGATACGCGTGCGCTCGGCATGGCGGTGGTTGCGCTCGGCGGGGGGCGCCAGCGCGCCAGCGACAGCATTGATTACAGCGTGGGCTTGAGCGACGTGACCACGCTCGGCACGCAGATTGACGCGCAGCGTCCGCTGGCAATTATCCACGCCGCGTCGGAAGCGCAGTGGCAGCAGGCCGCCGCCGCCGTTAAAGCAGCCATCACGCTGAGCGACACTGCGCCAGCGATCACGCCGGTAGTTTATCGTCGCATTAGCGAATAACTGGCGCTTCTTCGTGCCAGGCAGCGGCCGTTCGGGTATACTGATCTGATCGCTTTTTTTTGACTTGTCATCGCGCATTGCGCAGGAGACTTGCATGAAACGTGCTTTTATTATGGTTCTCGACTCCTTCGGGATCGGCTCCAGCAAAGACGCCGATAAATTCGGTGATGAAGGATCGGACACGCTCGGCCATATCGCCGAAGCCTGTTTCGAAGGCCGCGCCAATGAAGGTCGCGAAGGCCCGCTGCACTTACCTAACCTGACCAAACTGGGCCTCGGCAAAGCGGCTGAGCTCTCTACCGGTCGTTTCCCGCCAGGCCTCGATCCCAACGCGGAAATCATCGGTGCGTATGCTTACGCCAGCGAATTGTCGTCCGGTAAAGATACGCCGTCGGGCCACTGGGAAATCGCCGGCGTGCCAGTGCTGTTTGATTGGGGCTACTTCAGCGATAAAGAGAACAGCTTCCCGCAGGCGCTGCTGGATACTCTGGTGAAACGTGCCGATCTGCCGGGATATCTCGGTAATTGTCACTCATCGGGCACGGTGATCCTCGACCAGCTCGGCGAAGAGCACATGAAAACCGGCAAGCCGATTTTCTACACCTCGGCGGATTCGGTGTTCCAGATTGCCTGCCATGAAGAGACCTTTGGCCTTGATCGTCTGTACGAACTGTGTGAAATCGCCCGTGAGGAGCTGACCAATGGCGGCTACAACATCGGCCGCGTGATTGCGCGTCCGTTCGTGGGCGACAAAGCGGGTAACTTCGAGCGTACCGGCAACCGTCACGATCTGGCGGTGGAGCCGCCTTCAGCGACCATGCTGAAAAAACTGGTCGATGAGAAGGGCGGTGAAGTGATTTCGGTGGGTAAAATTGCCGATATCTACGCCGAGCAGGGCATCACGCAGAAAGTCAAAGCCACCGGCTTAGACGCGCTGTTCAACGCTACCATTGAGCAGATGAAGAAAGCGCCAGATACTTCGATTGTGTTCACTAACTTCGTTGATTTTGACTCAACGTGGGGACATCGTCGCGATATCGCCGGTTATGCGGGCGGACTGGAGTTGTTCGATCGTCGTTTGCCAGAGCTGATGGAATTGGTGAAAGAGGGCGACATTCTGATCCTCACCGCCGATCACGGCTGCGATCCAAGCTGGAAAGGCACCGAGCACACGCGTGAGCACATTCCGATTCTGATCTACGGCCCGAATGTGAAGCCAGGATCGCTGGGATACCGCGATACCTTCGCGGATATCGGCCAGACCATCGCAAAATATTTTGGCCTGTCCAGCATGGACTACGGCAAGAGCATGCTGTAAAACAGCGCCCCAAATTTAATAAGGAAAATAACCATGGCAACGCCTCATATTAATGCAGAAATGGGTGATTTCGCGGACGTCGTGCTGATGCCAGGCGATCCGCTGCGCGCAAAGCACATTGCGGAAACCTTCCTCGAAGATGTGGTGGAAGTGAACAACGTGCGCGGCATGCTGGGTTACACCGGGACTTATAAAGGCCGCAAGATTTCGGTGATGGGTCACGGCATGGGCATTCCATCCTGCTCGATCTACACCAAAGAGCTGATCACCGATTTCGGCGTGAAGAAGATTATCCGTGTTGGTTCTTGCGGCGCAGTGCGCGCAGACGTGAAACTGCGTGACGTGGTGATTGGTATGGGTGCCTGCACCGATTCCAAAGTGAACCGCATGCGCTTCAAGGATCACGACTTCGCGGCGATTGCTGACTTCGACATGGTGCGTAACGCCGTTGATGCCGCGAAAGCGCTGGGCGTTGATGCGCGCGTGGGTAACATCTTCTCCGCCGATCTGTTCTATACGCCAGATCCGCAGATGTTCGACGTGATGGAGAAGTACGGCATTCTGGGTGTGGAGATGGAAGCGGCGGGTATTTACGGCGTGGCAGCAGAGTTTGGTGCGAAAGCGCTGACCATCTGTACCGTGTCGGACCACATCCGCACCCACGAGCAGACCACGGCGGCTGAGCGTCAGACCACCTTCAACGATATGATTAAGATCGCGCTGGAGTCAGTGCTGCTGGGCGATTGATTTTTTCCCTCACCCTAACCCTCTCCCGCACGCGGGAGAGGGGATTGATCGAGCTCACATATGGCAGCGTCTCCCTCTCCCCGGGGTGAGGGCACCATCCCGTAAACATCTGACACACTTTTACCCAGGCTTGTGCATCTTCGTGCTGGCTCTGAAACAATCTCTGCTTATCATTAGCGTGATAACAAAGAGATTAAGCCCACCTGATGAATTTCCGTAATTTCGAAGCAGAAGAAAAGCTGTTTGCCCGCCGTGCGATTGTCGCTTTTGCCCTGGTTGTCATCTGCTTTACCATTTTAGGCATCAACCTGTATCGCCTGCAGGTCGATCAGCACAGCTATTACCAGACGCGTTCCAACGAAAACGACATCAAAATGATCCCCATCGCGCCCACGCGTGGATTGATCTTCGATCGCAACGGCATTCCGCTGGTGCGCAACGTCAGCTGGTATGACATTCACATCACACCGTACAAAATCGACAATATGCAGGAAACGCTGAAAGAGCTGACGCCGATTGTCGATCTTACGCCGGAAGAGATTGAAACCTTCGAGCATGAACTCAAACAGAACAGCCGCTACAAGCCGGTTGAACTGAAAGCGGAACTGACTGACGAAGAAGTCGCGCGCTTCGCCGTCAATCAATTCCGCTTTAGCGGCGTCACCGTCGATACCTATCAGGACCGTGAATATCCTTACGGTGCCGACCTGGCGCACGTACTTGGCTATGTTTCGAAAATCAACGATAACGACTACAAACGCCTGAACGCAGAAGGCGTTGGCGAGAACTACGCGGCTGACCACAACATCGGTAAGCAGGGCATTGAAGGCTATTATGAATCGCTGCTGCACGGCAAAACTGGCTATCAGGAAGTGGAAGTGGATAACCACGGCCGCATCGTGCGCGTGCTGAAAGAGGTGCCGCCGGTGGCCGGTCAGAACATCACGCTGACGCTCGATCTGCATCTGCAGCAGTACGTCGAGAGCCAGCTAGCCGGGCAACGTGCGGCGGCGCTGATTGAAGATCCGCACGACGGCAGCGTGCTGGCGATGGTTTCCGCGCCGAGCTACGATCCCAATCCGTTCGTCAAAGGCATCAGCTACAAAGCCTATAAAGCCCTGCTGCAGGATAAAGATCTGCCGCTGATCAACCGCGTTACGCAAGGCTTGTATCCACCGGCGTCCACCGTGAAGCCTTATATGGCGATGTCGGCGCTGCTGACCAAAGTCATCACGCCGAGCTTTACCCTATTTGGCGCGCCGACCTGGACGCTGCCGGGCACCGATCGTAAATATCGCGACTGGAAAAAAACCGGTCACGGCATGCTGGACGTCACCAAAGCCATCGAAGAGTCGGCGGACAGCTTCTTCTATCAGGTGGCGTTTATGATGGGCATTGATCGCATCCACACCATGCTGAGCCAGTTTGGCTACGGAAAATCGACCGGCATCGATCTTAACGAAGAGTACGCTGGATTGCTGCCGAGCCGCGAATGGAAGCAGAAGGTGCACAAACACGTGTGGTATCAGGGCGATACCGTTTCAGTGGGCATTGGGCAAGGTTATTGGGTGGCGACGCCGATTCAGATGGTGAAAGCGATGGTGGCGCTAATCAACAACGGGCGTGTGATCAATCCCCATCTGCTGGAGAAATCACAGCGCGGCAAGGAGGTGCAGCTCTACCAGGCAAAACTACCGCAGCCGCAGATTGGCGATGCTAAATCGCCGTATTGGTCGCTGGTGCGCCACGCCATGTTCGGTATGGCGAATGCGCCGAACGGCACCGGCTACAAATACTTTCACACCGCGCCTTATGGCATTGCAGCGAAATCGGGCACCTCGCAGGTATTCAGCCTGAAACAGAATCAGGTGTATAACGCCAAAATGACGCCGATGCGTCTGCGTGACCACATCTTCTACACCGCGTTTGCGCCGTTTAACGATCCCAAAGTGGCGGTGGCGTTGATTCTGGAAAACGGCGGCAACGAAGGCGTCACGGCGGCACCGCTGATGCGTAATATTCTCGACCACATCTTTATGCCGGAAGCCTCACCGCCGCCGGTGGCGACGGCGGCGCACTAAACCATGCGGCCTTGGCAGGTTATTGTCATGCAGCATAGTTTGTGGGGTCGCGGTGCATTGCGACCTGCAACGCATCACTCCTCTCGCAATGTCGCGGTAACATGCCCAATCGCGCGCACCACTTCGCTGGAACTGTCACGAATATCCGCCATCATGCCGCCAGCCTCTTTCGCCAACCCTACGCCCTGATCGGCGCGTTTCAGGTTGGAGGCGATACCTTTCAGCGCTTTCTCCGCCAGCGTATGGTTCTGCTGCACCATGTTCTCAATTTCGGTGGTGGCGCGGTTGATGTTGGCCGCCAGCGTGCGCACTTCATTGGCCACCACGGCAAAGCTGCGACCATGCTGACCGGCACGCGCCGCTTCCACCGCGGCGTTCAGCGCCAGCAGGTTGGTTTGATCGGCAATCCGGCGAATACTCTCAACAATGGCGCCAATGCGATCCGACGACTGACTCAGATCGTTGATATCACCAGAAATGCCGTGCAGCTCGCCCGCCAAATCATTCATGGTCTGCACGCTGTTCTCAATCACCGTGGCGCCAAGGCGCGTGCTTTCGCTGGTTTGCAGCGCGGTTTGATACGCCTGCTGCGCCGCGTCGCGCTCTTGCTGATTCTTCTCCACCTGCGCGGTGACATCGGTAGCGAACTTCACCACTTTGTACAGCTCGCCGGTTTCGTTAAACACCGGATTGTAAGTGGCGCGCAGCCACACCGTTTGGCCGCGTTTATTCAGGCGCTGGAACTGGCCGGAGATAAATTCGCCCTGATTCAGCTTGTGCCAGAAGCGGCGATATTCGTCGCTGTTGCGCATCTCCGGCGGGCAGAACTGGCTGTGATGCACGCCGATTACTTCTGACGCGTTATAGCCCATGGTTTTCAGGAAGTTGTCGTTGGTCATCAACACTTCGCCCTTGAGATTGAAGGCGATCACCGCCATCGAACGCTCAATCGCGGTGGTCATGGCGCGCTGCTCTTGCGCGTCCATGATGCGCGCGGTGATATCGCTCGCCAGCTTGACGATTTTAATCACGCGGCCGCTGCGATCCTGCACCGGTACGTAATTCGCCTCCAGCCAGATAGGACGGCTGTGTTTTGCCACGCGCAGGAATTTATCGCTGAAGCCTTCGCCGCGATTCAGGCGTCGCCAGAAGTCGCGGTATTGCGGCGAGTTAAGCATATCGGCGGTGCAGAACATGCTGTGATGCTGACCAACAATCTCTTTGAGCGTGTAACCCATGCGCTCGAGAAACAGCTCGTTGGCGGTAAGGATCTTCCCTTCTGGGGTGAATTCGACCATGGCGATGGCATCTTGCAATGAACTGAGCGTTGCCTTGCTGTGACCGCGTTTTTGCCACGCAAGGCGTGACAATATTCCTGATGTAATAGTGCTGAACATGGTGGACCTTATTATTGGTATCGGATGTCAGCAAGGTTATCGGCACAAGCGACTAAAAATGCACCTATACCAGCGATAGGCGAATGAATTTTTACCGGTTGGTCTGGAGGTTGCTGTAAAAGGCATCAGTCAGCTGATTTTTGCCGAAAAGCGTTTGACGGTGCCGCGCGAGTAGGGTTTAATGCGCCCCGTTGCCCGGATAGCTCAGTCGGTAGAGCAGGGGATTGAAAATCCCCGTGTCGGTGGTTCGATTCCGCCTCCGGGCACCACTCTTCAGAGCCTGTTCGTTAGGGGTTGAGATCCTTAACGGGCATGACAGTGGTCCCCAGCATGATGTTGGTAGTTTGCTTACCGCACCATTGTTGAACACGGGACTTAAAGTCCGGAGGATGTTCTAGCATCCTCTGGACTTCTCACATCCTTAAAAAGTACTTCAGCATCGTATTTACCTTTAGAAATGTTTTCTGTCAATCTTTTGTAAAGGTTTGCCTCCCTTTTTTTCCTCTTTTAGAATCATATCGTTGAGATTTGACTTAAGATTACTCTTAGGCTACCTCTAGCTGTTCGAGAACGCTCCTGACCTTGTTGATGTCGCTCTCAACGTATTGCAGAGTGACTGCAGGCGTTGAATGGCCCAGAAGATCCTGAGCCATTTTCAGGTTTCGGTCAGGCATACTCATCAGATTTGTAGCTATGGTGTGCCGGAATCGATGAGGACTCACAACAAAGCCACATTCATTTGAAAGCCGTCGAAAAAATGCACGCAATGGTGGATTATCCATGTTTTCACTTGTCTCATTTCTGCGACCATCAAATCGGGATAAATTGAAAAGCTGATCCTCCATCTTTGCTCCTCTTTCCAGAGAACGGTTATAAAGCATTTCTAATCTTGGTCTCAGATAACGCGTGATCGGAACAAGATGCTCGCGATGGTTTTTTGCTCCTTCCGGTCGAAGGCTTATCCAGTTATGCATAAAATTAACGTCACATAAACGTATATGCAGAAGCTGATTCTGCCTCATCCCTGTCCTTCGTAAAGCATCCAGCACGGTAAGCCAGAACCATGCAGGCCTCAATGCCGACCTGTGGTTATAGTTTTTACCATACTGTTCATCCGCCTCCCGGGCCTCCATTAAAAGATATATTTTATTAATCTGGATATCAGTCAGGGTTTTCTTTCGCTTTACATCTGGCCGTGCAATCTTGCCATTAAAGGGATTTTTGGTTGCCGGAATATAACCTTCTTCAATCGCAAAGTTGAATAATGCTCTCATGTGTGTGAGCTTATTGTTCCAAGTGGTTTTTGTCAGACCCTCCACATTAAGTACATGTCTGCGCCAGTTTAAAACCAACCTGTCATCAACATCAGCAGGAGATATGGCTGCTCCAGCAAAGTTAAGGAAAGTCTTTAATACTTTTCTGTAACTCCATTCAGTTGCAACTCGAAGAGTTTTACTAAAAAAATATCCTTCAATAAGTTCATCAAATGAACATAAATCTTTCATTTTGACCTCAGTTTTATAAATGCTCCCCAGCCAGTCATTTCCTGGCTGAAAGCCATGTGCTGTCCGAAGGACAGCTCCCTTTTTTAAATAAAATGTCGGCATTAATCATATAGCCTGACACTTTTGTAAAACGACCGCTCTTATCCGGCGTATCGTATTGATGGTAATGGAATAATCCCTTACCATTTCGTGAATGGTGTACGTTGAGTGCCTCAAAACTTTTTTGTAGTCTGGCCTTATCCGTATCACTGCCTCCTGCAGTCGTGGTGTAACGGTAAAAACAGGCCGGTGAGACCACAAAAACAAACTGCGCCAGAACGTGAAGCAGACTGTCTTTTTGATTTACGCTCAGCGTGCCGTCCTCAATGCTGTCCCTGATCCATTCAAGAAAGAGCACACCGGATTCTTCTCCCTTATCTATCCTGTTTTCATCAGAATGAAACTCATCAGTTGTAATTGGCGTGGCTGGACGATTATCCGCAGAAGAATTATCCATTGCCGTAGCAGTTTTCCCTTCAGCCATTAAATCAAGCAATGACAGGAGATTCTCCGTAGATCCCTGCATCTGCACTTCTTCTCCCGTACTGATGGCGTTTTCTGCAGAAAGCAGCGGTTCCTCAGCTGTGAGTGCGGATTCCAGCTCCAGTAAAGGCGCAGGTGGGATAATCTTCTCAGGCGACAACTCGCTTTCCTGAGCAGAACTGTAGTATGAAATTCCAGTTTTAACTGGCACTAAAGAACCTTCCGCATTATCGAGACTGGACAATGAGTTAGGTTTTACTTCATATAATTTCGGGGGGGTATGGTCTGTTACTGATGTGATTTTAACCAGAGAAACCTGCTGAGGTTTTTGCCCGGACATTACGGTCTCATTTGAAAGGCCGCAGCTGCTCAGGGCATCGTTAACAATACTGGTTAATATCCCGGCTTCAGCACGGCGTCCCGACAGAAAGAGCAGGAGCGTATCAGAAAGAGCGGGCCAGCGCTGAAGCCACAGCAGGGCCGCCTCAGGCAATAGTCTCAGCGCCACAAATACGCAGTTCATCTCGCCTGATGGTTCGGTGGTCTGCCTGACCCGCCATTGCTCTCCAGGCACGCTAAGACCGGGATACCAGACCCGACCGTTTTTCAGAGCCCCTTCCACCTGCATCAGCCAGGGCAAATGATGGAACAGCCCTGCCCAGTAAGCAGCACAGACCCAGCCGGGAGTTTGCTCAGCCTGTTCTTCAGGCGTGGCGCCCGGTGGCAGCATCATGCCGCGGACCAGCCTGACCGCACGCGCGGCGACGTTCAGGCTGAGTTCATTAAATCCTCCGGGACCAGAGTACGGGCCGGACCAGGCTGCCGGGCAGGTCTGCACCCTTGCCGCCATCTCCTCCAGAGGCCTGAGCCACCAGGCTTCAGTGACTTCTTTTGAAAGCGGGCTGTTTTCTGTCAGCACCCTGATGAGGCGACGGTTTTCGTTTGTCTGCAGTAGCACATTTCCCGTCTGAGCAGGGTGCCAGCTACCGTCAGCAACAGGCCGGGATGATGTGTCTCCCTTAGAGAGTCTCTCTCCGGGCTGGCTTTCCTGTCTGCCTCTGCCTGTTAACCAGTTAAGTCCAATCACCGTCACCTCCGCCGGAATATGCCTGCTGAATAAGACGCTAACCTAAAAGCACTCCGGGCAATTTCAACAGTAAACCCGGAACCGTCTCTGACAGAAATCCTGCTTGTTAAAATATTAAAAAGTGGTTTCAGAGTTTCAGGGTGCTCTGGTAACCCCGTAATGGTTTCCTGCATGCCTCTGTTTACACCGGTATCGGGAGCCATCGCATGCAGCAATTCTTTGTTTTGTTTTTTTTTATGATCTGGCTGGCCCTGTGCGGGACGATGAGCCTGAGTTTCACCCTCCAGGGCACATCCACCGGGTTTTATATGGTATGGGTGCTGCTGTTCTGTCTCCCCTTCCTGCTCCGCCCGCTCGCATGGGCCGAGAGGCAGTTAAGACCGGCGATGACGCTGATCCGTCATCGTCGCAGCCGGGCGTGGGTGCATCTTGCCCCCTGGCAGCCCACCACAAATCTGACGCCAGAGCGGGTTCATCAGTTCTGGCAAAGCGTAAAGGCGTCAACCAGACAGGCTCTGGAAAAGCACCATATCGTTATCATCTCCTCGCACCTTCTGACCGACATTCGTGCCCGCCGTGTGCTGGCCTGTATCGCTGAAGGTGGACTCATCGTCCACCACCGCACTTACCGCATCCCTTTTACACCGGCCATGAAGGCGCTGATGCAGCTGGAGATCCTCTTCCGACGGTGGCGCTGGCGCACAGACTTCCGCAGTGACTGGCCCGTGCTGGTTCTGCGGCGTAAATCTTCATAGTCGGAAAAATAATTTCGGGTATTGGGGCGTAGCTGGAATGTTCACACTGATTTAATTCTTGTATTCGAATTGAACGATCATGTGCTGCCCTTCATTCCATAGGCTATTAGTATGAAAAAAATTATCTCCATTACGACTCTTGTAATAATGCTAACCGGCTGCAGCGGCAATACTCTCGCAGACTATCTCAACCCGGATAATCTGTCTTCTCTCATTAAACCCGCCGCTAAGCAGCCTCGGATATCCCATCTACTATGTTATCAGGCGGATGTCTGCCAGTGATAACGTCGCTGGCCTTATAATGGATGTCTATCTGAATTTACCCATGGCTTTATTTATTCGCCTTAATGTTGCTCCGGGTATTTCTGGAGCTGGGCTTAATATGATATTTGTGCTTACAGGATTGGGTATTATCAGCACCCGGGCTTTATTATTAATGATTATGGCAAGTCAAAAACTGGATCTGATTATTTTTGGTTTTATGAATTACATAGAACCGGTATTACTTGTTGCTGTCGCCATGTTGGTTGGCCAGATGCCATCAAAAGAAAACACGGTAATCTACCTTTGCGTAGCGTTATCTGTATTCATTCTAATTATTGAAGGGGTGATAACAATTTTAAAGAGCAGAAAATTATCTAACGCTATTTAATCCATAATGACAGTAACATTATTCTGTCCTAAAAAGGTCCGCTTTTGGCACGAAGCGGACATTCGCAAACTCGTTATCCTAGCCAATATCGTTTTCTTCAAGATATTTCAACACGCCATGTGAGGCTTACAGACCAAAAGCGCTTTCGCCGCTTAACACGATGGCATAAATGTTAGTGATGGTATTCTCAGAATACCTGTTAAGGCATGACAGATACGCTAGCGGATAATCCTGCCACTAACACTATACCTGTAGGCACGGTATCTAACTGGATGCGCACCGGTACGCGTTGAGCCAGCCGAACCCAGCTAAAGGTGGGATTGACATCCGGCAGCCCAAGCGCGCCTGTCTCATCGTTGCTATCATCAATTCCTCGCCCGATGCTCTCAACATGGCCCGTGATCAGCGGTTCAAAACCCATCAGCGAAATCTGCGCTGTTTTCCCGACGCGGATATGACGTAGTTTCGTCTCTTCAAAATAGCCCACCACCCAGTAACTGTGCGCATCGAGAATAGCGACTTTTGTCTCTCCTGCAGTGGCGTAGTCACCGGGGCGAAGACGGAGATGCGTGACATAACCATCCACCGGTGATCTCACGGTGGCATGCGCTAAATTAAGCTGCGCCAGTTCAAGAGTGGCCAGTGCGCCCTGATAATTGGCCGCCGCGATGCTTGCAGCACTGCCTGATTGCTGGATGTCCTCACTGGAAATTGCCCCTTTGATCAGCGCCCGTCGCCTGGCCGAATCCTGTCGCATCAGCATCTCATGACGTTTTGCCTCAACGTCAGCCTGTGCACTCAGCACGGCCAGCTTCAGCCAGTTCGGATCGATTGCATAGAGAACATCGCCACGGTTAACCCACTGGTTATCACGGACCAACACGCGAATCACCGGCCCGGAAACCTCCGGTGCAATCTGCACCACATCCGCACGAACCCGCCCGTCGCGTGTCCAGGGTGTCTGCGCATAGTGTTTCCAGAAAATAAATGCAACGAGTGTCGCCACAGCCACTGCAGTTAACGTCAGCGCATAGCGACCCAGTAAAGAAAGGAAAGATTTCATGCAAATAATCCCAGAGTGGTCAGGCCCTGCAAAAGCAGGAAGAAGCTAATGATAAGTATTGAAAAATCAATCAACGGGCGAAAGGGCAAATGGCGGTAAAGCCTGCTGAAAGAGAAAATTGGTATGAGTGATAACGTACAGACCAGCGCGATGAGCGCATTCATCAGCAGGCCGGGGATAAAAACCCCCCCGATATTGATGTCATTTATCATTTGTGGATTCCTCGTCCTGCGTTCGTAACGCGCAGTGCAGATCAACCAGTTTGTCGACTAGCTGGCGTGATGGTTCATCAGTAGCGGGCAAATAGAGATCTGCTATAGCAGCAATGCGCTCGCGTAAAGCTTCTGTCTCCGTACAGCGAGTAAGGTCATAAAGGATGGTGTTGATGCCATGACCTGGGAGCATGTCCCAGCGGCGAAGATGCATCACAGTAAGGCCAACGCGCAGAAAGTGCATCAGGTGAACAAGTGCCCGAGCGGATGACGGCTTGCTACGTGACATGCGTGGGAGCAGCAGGGCTGCCCGATCAATCATCAGATTGGTCCAGAGCGTTTCATCGCCTTTAAATACGCCGTTCACACTCCGGCGGATATCACGCTGGCAAAGTTTCAACAGGCGGTTTATAGCCGCGTCAGCTTGTACGGTTTGCAGCAGGCTCATGCTAAAGACCGCAAAACCGGTTGCGAAAAATAGCGCGATAGCGGTGTTAGCCGCGTCGGCGAAGTTGCCGCTGTAGTGCGCATTCAACTCGCTCAATATGGGCAACGTCAACGTTATTCCCATCGCCATAAACGTGGTGGGCGGCCGTGCCTGGAGTGACCCGGCAAGCAGATAGACCGGAGCAAGCACGGCAACCAGTACGGGAAAATCGCTGAGCTGGGGAAGCAGGGCAAAACTATAGATGAGACTTATCAATACGCCCCAGAAAGAGCCGATGATGTATTTCACAATATGGGGTGCCGGCGTGTCGAAACTGCTAAACAGCGTGCAACAAACCCCAAGAATGGAGACCGCCGTACCGCCATCTGACCACGCTGAGCCAATCCATATCAGACAGCCACTCAGGATGCTGACAAATGCGCCCAGTGCCGTGCGGGCTGCACTCAGAGGATCGCGATGAAAAACATACCCTTTCGCCGCGCTATCTTCCGCCCGTACGGGCGCGGGTTTCGTGTGAAATATAGCCTGCGAAAGACGCTCACACTGGTGAATAAGGCTTATCAACTCTGCTAAGTAGCCTAAGATGTTTACCCTCAGCGCGTCCTCAAAGTTCAGTGCCTGCACTGCACGCTCCTGTAGTAACCGGGTGCTACGTTTTTGTAGGGTATCTGCGGTGCTTTTGCGTTTCCCGGCATTCTCGCAGGTGAGCCAGGCCTGAACATCGTCCAGCAGCATTTTTATATCGGCGGGCATATCCGTGTTCACCTGCAAGCGATCGCGTAATTCAGCGTTCACGATGACTAATCGCGCCAGCCTGTCATGGAGTGCTTTTCTGGCCTGCCGAACCGGAACTGAGAGGGCAAAATCATACGGGATGTGGTGGCTGATACCCTGCAGGAATTGCAGTGCCGGCGCAAAGTGAAGGGGGGATGAATCAGCATCAGACTTGCCCGCCAGGGTATCGGCAAGCCTTTGTCGTGCCGCATGTAGCGTCTGCGTCAATTTGCTGTTGAACAGGCCCGATATCCTGCTGGGCAGAATGTACCGATGAATCAGCGCAGCGCAGAGGATGCCGATCGTTATCTCCTGCACCCGGATGATAGCAATGTTAAACACCGAGCCTGGGTCGGATACGGAGGGAAAGCCAATCAGGCTTGCGGTGTAACCGGCCAGTACAAAGGCATAGGCGCGGGGAGTGCGCTCAAGCAGGGATAACCAAAGGCAGAATGTGATCCAGCCTGTCAGCATCGCGCTGCATAAAATGGGCATATTCACAAACATGGGCACGATCAGCACGGTTGCCCCCGCGCCAGCCACCGTGCCTGCAAGACGATAGAGACATCTGCTCAGCGAGGCCCCCACCGACGTTTGCGAAACGATGTAGACGGTGATAATGGCCCAGGAGGGGCGTTCAAGACCAATCGAAAGGGCGATGTAATAGGCGAGCATCGCTGCGGCAAAACTCCTGATGGAATAGAGCAGTGCATGCGCATCGCTCAATAGCAATGGAGTGATTATGTGGCCTGACCAGCGGCGTATTGCGTGCCAAAAAGAGATCATTGTATTCATGCCGAGAATTATTGCCGGTTTGCGCACGTCACTAAATACTCTATTCTGTCAAAAAATATCTAAATGTTGCCAATAACATGACACCCCGACTTGCCAATACGTTGTTTGATCCCGACAGCACGTCGAGCCCCGCAGTCGCTCGTCATATCGATTTCGTTGATTACGCAGCCGAAGTGCCGGTTCATACGCACCGTAAAGGGCAGTTGATTATTGCTCTGTATGGGGCGGTAATTTGTCGTGCGGAAAACAATATCTGGATTGTGCCACCCGATTGCGCAGTGTGGATCCCAGGCGGAGTCCCCCATAGCGCCAAAGCGACCTGGAATGCGCACCTTAACTATCTGTTTATTGAGCCGGGCGCTGCCGCAATGCCGGTGAAATGCTGCACGCTGGCAATTTCCCCCCTGGTTAAAGAGTTAGTTGGTCGCTTAACGAATGAAGGCGTTGATTACGCACCACTGAGTCATGTTGGCAGGCTGACCAGAGTGACGCTCGATGAACTCGTGACCATGCCGCAGCAGAAATTGAGCCTGCCAGTATCAGCTAACCCTAAAATTAGCGCTATGGCCGATGCACTGGTCAGCAATCCAGGCGATCGAAGCACATTCAAAGTCTGGGCAAAGCGACTGGCACTCAGCGAGCGCTCGTTAGCGCGCTTAATGCTGCGTGAAACCGGTCTTACCTTCGGTCGATGGCGTCAGCAACTGCACTTGATTATTGCTCTGCGGGATCTGGCAAGTGGGGTGTCGGTAAAAAACGTGGCAGCAAACTTAGGGTATGAGTCGGTTAACGCGTTTATCACCATGTTCAGAAAAACCATGGGCAGTACGCCAGCGCACTATTTTGCTGTCCGCAAAACGGCGGATTCATAGATTTGTTACAGTGTGCGGCTCTTGATTTACGCGCGGGTAAAAAGCGGGCGAGCTTACAGAGTTGAATGTCTGCTTTGAGCGAGAAGCGGACGTTAACGTTCAATGCAGCGAGCGGCAAAGCAGTCCGATTGACTTTTTTTGTTATGTGCCGAACTCATTGTGCGCTCTGAGTATCCGGTGTGCCCGTCTAATTGTTCGTTAACTCTTGTAACTCATTAAGATATATAGAATTGATGAATAGCCTAATTTAGGGGCCATGGCGGCGTGGCACCGTTGGCCCAAGGCCATTTGTTCCGACCCGCCAATAGTGGACACGCGACTAAGTGAGTAAACTCTCAACCAGAGGTGACTCACATGACAAAATCCGTATCAACCAGCAGGAAACCCCGTAAGCAGCACACGCCAGAGTTTCGCGGTGAAGCACTGAAACTCGCTGAGCGTATTGGCGTCGCTGCCGCCGCCCGCGAACTCAGCCTGTATGAGTCCCAGCCCTATAACTGGCGCAGCAAACAGCAGAATCAGGCAACCACATCAGAACGCTAGAGCGAACAGGCTGCGGAAATTGCCCGCCTCAAACGCCAGCTGGCAGAACGGGACGAGGAGCTGGCTATTCTCCAAAAGGCCGCGACATACTTCGCGAAGCGCCTGAAATGAAGTATGTCTTTATCGAAAAGCATCAGGCTGAGTTCAGCATCAAAGCTATGTGTCGCGTCCTCCGGATTGCCCGAAGCGGTTGGTATGCATGGCTCAAACGTCGCCATCAATCCGGTCCACGCCAACAGTTCCGGCTCATCTGCGATACTGTTGTCAGCCAGGCATTCACCGAGGCAAAACAGCGTCATGGTGCGCCTCGTCTCGCCGAAGAACTGCCTGAATACAATATTAAAACCATCGCTGCCAGCCTGCGCCGTCAGGAGTTGCGGGCAAAAGCTGCACGTAAGTTCAGCCCGGTCAGTTACCGTAAGCACGGTCTGCCGGTGTCAGAAAACCTGCTGAAGCAGAACTTTTACGCCAGCGGCCCGAACCAGAAGTGGTCGGGAGACATTACTTACTTACGTACCGATGAGGGCTGGCTGTACCTTGCCGTGGTCATCGACCTGTGGTCGCGGGCCGTTATCGGCTGGTCGATGTCATCACGGATGACAGCACATCTCGCCTGTGATGCGTTGCAGATGGCGCTGTGGCGGCGTAAACGTCCAGAGAATGTCATCGTCCACACCGATCGCGGTGGGCAATACTGCTCAGCGGATTATCAGGCAGTGCTGAAGCGACATAACCTGCGCGGCAGCATGAGCGCCCGTGGCAACTGTTATGACAACGCCTGTGCTGAAAGCTTCTTCCACTCACTGAAAGTGGAATGTATCCACGGCGAACCCTTTGCCAGCCGTGAAATAATGCGGGCAACGGTGTTTAATTATATCGAGTGTGATTACAATCGCTGGCGTCGCCACAGTGCCTGTGGTGGTCTCAGCCCGGAACAGTTTGAAAACCAGAACCTCGCTTAGGGCCGTGTCCACATTACGCGGGTAGGATCAGGTTACGGTCACGCTTTGAGTACGCTGGAACAAATCCGCATTGCCGGTACCGTTGAAGATCTTTCCTATGTTGACGTCCCCTATCCCTTTACCGAGGGTGTCAGCGTGGGCGATGTCAAACAAGCGCTGGCAGCAGCAGGTTTGAAAGCCATCGGCGTGACCCCGGAGATCTACTTACGTCGTTTTTCTCAGGGGGCGTTTACCAACCCAGACCCAGAGCTACGTAAGCAGGCATTTGATCTTATGCATGAAGCCGCAAACGTGGTACGTGAGTTAGGAGCTAACTATGTCAAGGTATGGCCAGGCCAGGATGGTTGGGATTATCCATTCCAGGTTGACCATAAAACCTCTAACGCCTGGCGGTTGATGGCATGCGCGAACTGGCCAGCGCCAATCCGGATGTCAAATTTGCCATTGAGTACAAACCCCGAGAACCTCGGGTAAAAATGACCTGGGATTCGGCTGCACGGACTTTACTGGGGATTGAGGAGATGGGGTTGGATAATGTTGGCATCCTGTTGGATTTTGGCCATGCGTTATTTGCCGATGAATCACCTGCCGGGTCCGCGCAGTTGATTATCGATCATGGCCGCCTGTTCGGTATGGATGTAAACGACAACCTACGTGGCTGGGATGATGACCTGGTGGTCGGCACGGTGCATATGACGGAGATCTTCGAGTTCTTTTACGTACTGAAGATCAACAACTGGGAGGGAGTCTGGCAATTGGATCAGTTCCCGTTCCGTGAGGATAATGTGGAAGCAGCGAACCTATCGATTCGCTTCCTGAAGCATGTGTATCGTACGTTGGATAAGCTGGATATTGCAGCATTGCAGGCTGCTCAAGCGGAACAGAATCCGCTGTTGGCGCAGAAGATTATTCAGAATGCGCTGCTGACGGCGATTGAGGAGTGGTGGCGAGTTTATTTTTTGAATGATGAAACATAGCCTAAGCGCATTTAGTTTTGATGCCATGTTGTTATAATTCTGATACAGCAGCATGGCACCATATTCCAACATTTACAGGTCTTATCAAGAACCAAGTATCAATCGCGTGTTAACGCGTGTTTTTTCAATGCGTACACGCAAAAGGATATTATAGATATGATAACTATAGAAAAAATAGCACTAATTGAAACTTAAATTATGACACTCGAGCCCAAGGAATAAGAGTTAATGAGTTCAATCTTCTTCCGAAGAAAACCGACAAAATACCCATGAAGAAAATAAATAGCGAAACTTGACGTAGCCAACCATGACAATGGTGTTGTCACATATAGCATATTAGTTGAGGAAAGAGTAATGAATAAATAAAGAAATAAAAAATCTTCGATAATACTGAAAGACTTGGTGTGACGTCAAAAACCAAACGAATACCAAACAGTACTAAAAAAGCGAAAAGGAAATATCACTTATTCTTATTTTCAATCAAAGTATCTCTATACTCGCATATAAACATACCCAAAACATATACAGGAAAGAAGTGAATATATGCCAAGAAAGCATTAGAGTCACCACTGGTCGCGAAGTGAAAAGAATCACAACAATAGAAAACACCGCTGCATATAAAATATTTTTTCTATTCTCCCCCAGCATTTTTAACGGAATTGAGCTAAGAAAAATCAGGGAAAGCATTGGGATAAACCACAATGGCCCCAAGTTTGCCCCTGTAGCATAGAAGAATATCAAGATATAAAGAATAGAATGTTTCATCAACTCATTAATATCAACCCAGTTGTGTTCTTTCTTCAAACCTAAAACATAAATACTAATTGCAGGAATAGATATTATTAAATATGGAAGGATTACATTTTTGAACTTACTGGCGTAAAATTTCTTTACTTCATACCGAGGCACTAAATATTGAAATAAAAATCCAGAAATCAGGAGGAAAATTGCAGTCCATTCCCTTAAAACTTCACTCCATAGGCGGGCTAAAACACTATCATCAGTAGTAAATAAATTGCAATGCGTTGTGACGATGAAGAATATAGCAATCCCTCGTATGTAATGTATGTACGAAAATTTCTTATTACCCATAAAACAATAAACCTCCCAGAAAATGAAGCCATTTATAAGTCATATAATAATTAAAGCACATATTAAGATATTAGTGTCGCATCATTAAAAACCCTCTGCCTAAATATTTCAGAATGCTCTATTATTTTCTTGAATTGAATATCATTACCACCATTATGTACATTAACTGTGTGAAGACTATCACTAAGGTCAGAACATAAGAAATGAACATTGCGTTTTCTTATTCTCTTTGCCTTAAAACCATTGACAGTGGTTATATATTTCAACCAAAGGTCATCTGCATGAGGACATAGTGCAAGGAAGTCATTCTTTGTTGATTCCAATCCTTTCAGTGATCCAACTGGATAATAGACCCCACTTGTTCCAGTGGGAAGAAAAGAACATTTAGAAAATGACGTTGTAATTTGATCAGATTTATTGAACCACAACCCGTAGTCGAAAATTATTTCATTCTCATCTCTGATAATATGATGCCCTCTAAATGCAAGAACACAATCTGGTTCAAGTGATGCATTATTCAATATTTCAGAGAGCCACCAATTCGGATACAATATATCATCATCCACTGTAATAATTGGTGATTTTTCATTCTCATTGCTAATATAAAAAACCTTCTTATGGCTTTTAATATTTTCTTTTACACGAATTAATCTAACGCCTCTGTTTATCTGTGAACTAATGTTATCAGGAAGCCCCCCATAAATATCAACATCCTCATCAGATATCGTTACTACTATCTGATAATCATTAGCATAATTTTGATTAATTAACGATTCAATTGTCAGATAAAGAATATTAAATCTTTTATGATATGAAGTTAAGCTTATGATAGGACCCGAAACTCCAGATACCTTCTTAATGCCATTTATATTTCTCTTATGTAGAAATGAAGAATAGAGTGGTGTAGCACCAATAGAGTAGAGTTTACGAACAGCCTTTCGAGCAAAAGTAATTGGTGTCATGATTATTATCTCAGATGAACTACAATTTGGAACACATTAACAGCACTGAAGTCATTTTATATGAGAGTGAATCCATAATTAATCTCAGCAAGAATCCATGTTTTGCATCAAACGTTGGTGATTAATAACTACCCAAGTGGATAACTCTGCCCTAAAAGTTAAGACCATTAAACTATCTAGGGATTCGTCCATTTCATCCCGCCAAGTCATAATCACAGAAATTATGCTGCTAATACTTCAGTTTGTAGGAAACCATTTAAAGTTAGATAAAAAAGATTTCTTCTTTTGACGAAGAATGTATATGTGAGTTGAGATTTATATTCTCGTAACTTTTTCATCGTGATCATTAATGTGTCACAAATACGATTATCGTCCCAACCGCGCAAAATAAGAAGAAACACACGCATTCTTGCACTGTCTTCCTTCTGCTTGAAGGGCTTTACCTTCTTAAAGGATTTTGTTCCTTGAAAATAATCAAAAACATCTTGTGTACGAACATCAAGCGCTATAAAAGACACATCACAGATTGATTGTAGTATGAATACTTCGAGATAGTTGTTATAGACTAAGACAACATTTTTTGATCTGGAGTTAATATCCCCTCGACTTAGAGCTATAAGGAAATAATGAATATCACATACAAATAAATTCACTTTATTAAAAGGCACGCTGAGAGATAGCTGATCTATTGCACATTCAATAAAACTGTTCTGCAACTGAGTAGTGACTGGGTTGATTTTTGTCATATTAACTCCATTTAATAAATAAGAGGAAACTAATAGGCGCCGTCACGCTTGAGCACTACGCCAACCGTCTTAAATAGAATCGCTATGTCATTCCAAAGTGACCAGTTCTTAACATACCAAGAATCAAAATAAACACGCGTTTGATAATCAACATCGTTACGGCCACTGATCTGCCATAATCCAGTCATGCCTGGCTTAGCCATCAGGTAATAATCGACGTCTCCAGCGTAACGGCTGAGCTCATCTTCAATAACTGGGCGTGGCCCCACAAGACTCATATCACCCCGAACCACATTCCACAATTGTGGTAGCTCATCTAGGCTGGTTTTGCGAATAAAGTTACCAACCTTAGTGATACGAGGATCGTTCTTCAGTTTAAAATCTTTGTCCCACTCAGCTCTCGCAACAGGGTCGGTGCGCAATACCTCCTCCAGCACTTCTTTTGAGTTGATAACCATCGAGCGGAATTTGAGGCACTTGAACTTGCGACCATTCATGCCAACACGTTCATGGCCATAAATTGGACTACCTCCGTCACGACTCACAAGATAACCAAGAATCAATAATGCAGGAGACAATGCTATGATAATCGAAAGTGCCCCCAAGAGGTCGAATGCCCGCTTCAGGAAACGTGAAGTTCGTTTTGCCAGATTGTTATTCACAAGAAGGATCATCACCTCATGGCTAAATATATAGGCCATTTCCGTTCCATAAAGTGGTACACCTCTTAATGTAGGAACGACTGAAACAGAACGGCAATTGCGTTTTGCCAAAGTTTTCAACCACTGATCACGATACAGACTTTGTTCAGTCTCTACTGCGACAATGAACTGTGTTTCATTATTTGTCAGCAACCAAAGATCATGTTCATTTCTTAATACCGGAATACCACCCACACTAGACTGTTGGCAGCTACCATCGACGTCATAGAACGCAATGGTATCGAAGCCCATGACTTCTTCACTTTGTAATGCCTTCCACGCTTCCTGTGCATTATTATTACTACCAATGATGATTGTCTGTTTTTTCCACATACCAAAATGGTCTAGTAAACGACGTGCAATGCTGCGCCCAATTGGAATCACAATCAATGCTAACAACCAAGTCAAAGCCCACACGAATCGTGACATCTGCCATTGTGATAAAGCAGTGATTGCAAGATCGATCACTGAGAAGATAAGAATAGTGCGAAAAATTTCTTTCAGTTCAAACCAAAATGGCTTTCTATAGGTAAAATGACGCAGCCGTACCCAAAACCAAACAACACAGATAACCGACAAGCATATATGAGTAAAAATCTTTAGATTGAGATCTTTTACCGATATATCAGAAAGTATTGAATGAGCTCCCGAATCAATAATTTTTAGCGCAACGAACAACGCTGCGTTAAAAAAAAGTAAATCTGAAAACGCCAAGGAAAATTTTGTGAGAAGAGTTTTGTATGTAAACTCTGAGGTAATCTGTATACGATGCTGGAGTGTTGTCATATTATTAAACCCGGCCAATAAATCCATTAATGATTAGATAAGTCTTGCCAAAAAATGCAACAATAAAATCTGCATTTCTTGTTGCATAGTGATAATCAGAGTGCGCTAAAAATAGAGAATTGATTAACTTGTAAAATATGATTTGATTAGCAAGATCCCTTCTTTAAGACGTGATATCACTCGCCATTTGCTGTCCTTTCCACTGCTACTATTGAGAACATGCCCCAGTGTATTAACCACTTGAATCTTAATGTTGAGATTATTATCTTTTAACAAGATAATTCTTTCAAAAAAAACGCAGTCAACATCATATAAAGAAAAATCATCATCAAAAATTTTTTTTCTAATTTCTAGGAATTTATTAATTGCTGAGCGGTAAACAACCAAACCGAATCCCAGCGAATGTATATTTTGTGTGGGATTTAGAACCAAACCATCAGCTACATTTGCTACAGTTTCATCGATGATAGGATAATAAATTTTTCCGTCAATTTTTGATCTGATGTGAGGAACTTGCAGATCAATTTCACCGGTATGAAATTTATCAAGATTATATATATAATCTTTACTCAGATAACAACCATCGTCTAATAATACGATTCGTTCAACCTCACGATGCTCATTGATAATTTCATTGAATATACCGCTCAGCGGTCTGGCATCCAGATACTCTTTGATATCGATACTTTTGACGTAAAAACCCAATGTGTGAATGAAATCCTTATCAAACCGTAACGCATCAGGACCTATATTAATAATAATGAGTTCAACATTTGCATATGACTTACTCATTAGGCAATTGAGCGTTGTTGAGTCCTTGTAAGTCTTTCCGCTTAAAACGACAACTAATAGCGTCTGGTGCATAGGGATGCCTTTACTCTTTAAAATTAAACTTGAGTTTAATTTCTGTGCGGCCTGATATGTCGAGACTGAAAAACGACAAATATTGGTTTAACTCTCATGAATAAACCACTTCCTTGCTCAGTTTGAACATCTCCCATTTGGTTTTAATGTATATATCCAGTTCTTTACGAAAACGCTCGGCTGAGAAACGCGTAGCATTGGTGCGGCAATCAATTGGTTGTATGTCATGCCCAATAATATCAAAACTCTCTACCGCTTCGACAATAGCATCGGCAGACTGTTCATAGAAAAACAATCCTGTCGGATACTCTTCACCATAAGGACGAATAGTTTCCAACGCTCCTCCTTTGCCAAAGGCTATTACCGGAGTGCCACATGCTTGCGCTTCAACCGGTGTAATGCCGAAGTCCTCTTCAGCAGCAAACACGAATGCTTTGGCACGTCTCATGTAGTCTTCCATCACCTCATTCGGTTGATAGCCTAGAATTTCAACGTTTGCTGTCGCCTTCGACTTAATTTTAGCCATCTCAGAACCATCGCCAATTACAACTAATTTTTTCTCTGGCATACGACTAAAAGCTTCAACAATCAGATCAATTCGCTTGTAAGGCACCATACGCGAGGCTGTAAAATAGAAGTCGTCTTTCTTTTCATGTAACGTGAACCGATCGACATCAACAGGAGGATAGATAACGTCAGCATCCCTGCCATAAACTTTTTTGATACGACGCGCAATAAAATGGGAGTTAGCAATAAAGTGGTCAACACCGTTTGCAGTACGGCAATCCCACATGCGGATATTGTGAAGCATCCAACGAGCAAGCTTACCTTTCAATCCTCTGTCTAGCCCGGACTCACGCAAGTATTGATGCTGGAAATCCCAGGCATAACGTATGGGTGAATGAACATAGCTAACATGAAGTTGATCAGGCCCGGTTAACACCCCTTTCGCCACAGCATGGCTACTTGATAACACGACGTCATGTTGAGTGACATCGAGTTGTTCAATGGCTAATGGCATTAATGGTAGATAGGTTTGATACTTTTTTTTGGCTCCAGGAAGACGCTGAATAAACGATGTCGTCGCTTTTTTGTCTTGAAAATGATGACGAGAATCATCTGACAAAAAATCGACAACCGAATAAATCTCAGATGCGGGGAATAGATGAATGAATTCGGCAATCACGCGCTCAGCACCGGCAAAACCTACTAACCAGTCGGCCACGATTCCTATACTTATATTCTGTGACATAGTGTACCCCTCTTTAGTACTGATCACGATAAACAAAACCAGCTTTAACAAGGCTAGTTCTTTAACTCGATTATGAAGAATCTGAAAAGAAAGTTAATATTAATATGAGAAAGACTTATATCATTACGTGGCAATGAATAATGATTAACTACGGAGAATAGCAAGGATATTATCAGTATGCTTTTGCATTAAAGCCACGTTTGCACGAGATTCCACATTAAGTCTAACTACTGGTTCAGTGTTGGAACTTCTTAAGTTGAATCGCCAGTCAGAAAACTCAAGACTAATACCATCAGTTCTATCAAGGCTTAATGCGTCATCTTCATAGTGTTGTAATACACGTTCAATCGCCTGTTGTGGCTGTTCAAGTACACTGTTTATCTCACCTGAAGCTGGGTAAGCAAGCATGCGACTGTTAACTAACTGCCTTAAAGATTGACCTTTGACCTGAAGTAATTCAGTGACAAGCAACCACGGAATCATCCCACTATCGCAATAAGCGAAATCACGGAAGTAATGATGAGCACTCATTTCTCCACCATAAACCGCATCTTCATGGCGCATGCGTTCCTTGATAAATGCGTGACCAGTTTTCGACATGACAGGCACACCGCCAGCACCCGTAACGATATCTATGGTATTCCAGCTCAGGCGAGGATCATGAATTATGCGTGCACCCGGTTCTTTTTCAAGGAAGGCAGCAGCAAGTAATCCGACAATATAATAACCTTCAATGAATTTCCCTTCGCTATCGAATAGGAAACAACGGTCAAAATCCCCATCAAATGCGATACCCATATCTGCTGCATTTGCAATTACTGCATCTGTGGTGTCCGCACGGCATTCAGGCAACAGCGGATTGGGAATACCATTAGGAAAATTACCATCTGATTGGTGATGTACCTTAATAAACTCAATATTAACGCCAGCTTGTTCAAAGCGCTCTTGGATTGCATCAATCACATGGCCTGCAGCCCCGTTACCAGAGTTAACTACTAGTTTCATTGGTTGCGTGAAATTATCCAGGTTGATATAGCTGAACAATTTATCAACGTAAGCATCCAGAACAGAAAGTGTGGTATGGCTGCCACGAGTTTCTGGGTTAGTAGGTGAGAAATCATTCGCTTCAGCAAGGCGCTGAATATCACGTAAACCAGTATCCCCGCTTATCGGTTTAGAACCTTCCCGTACTAGCTTCATCCCGTTGTAGTCTAGCGGATTATGACTGGCTGTAACTTCAATTCCACCATCAATACTTAAATATGAAGTTGCAAAATAGATCTCTTCAGTACCGGATAAACCAATATCTATAACATCAGTCCCAGCATCACGTAAACCATTAGCCAAAGCATTTTTCAAGGCTTCACTGGTTAATCGTACATCTCCACCGACCACCATTTTTTTAGGTTTAAGATATTCACCATAAGCACGACCAATCCGGTAAGCAATATCTTCATTTAATTCTTCACCTAATTTCCCTCTAATGTCATACGCTTTAAAGCAGGTTAATTTACCAGACATTTTGCATTCCTTGTTTAGCTAAGGCCATAGTGATCTTTGGTACGAATAATGTCGTCATCACCAAGATAGGAACCGGACTGTATTTCCAACAATTCGAGTGGAATCCTTCCGGGGTTTTCCAACATATGTTGAGAACCTATGGGAATAAATGTCGATTGATTCTCTGTCAGTAAAAAGGTGTTATCTTCAATAGTCACCTTTGCAGTTCCTGAAAGAACGACCCAGTGTTCAGCACGATGATGATGCATTTGCAGTGAAAACATACCTCCGGGTTTTACCGTCACGCGGTTAACGTTATAGCGAGGCATACTCACAACTTTGTCATTTTTTCCCCAGGGTTGGTATGATTCACGGTGGACTCGATGTTCACCACGTTCATTTTTTTTGAGAAATTCAACAACTTTTTTAACGTCCTGAACCTGTGATTTATCAATAACCAGTACCGCATCCTTGGTATTGATAATTACCAGGTTATCAACACCAACTGCCGCAATAAATTTTTCGTCAGTGTTGATGTAGCAGTTACTGGTATGGTGTGTGAAAACATCACCGGCCAGAGCGTTGCCTTGAGCATCTTTATTATTGACATCCCAAAGTGCAGACCATGAACCTACATCATTCCAACCAGCATCAAGAGGAACGACGACAGCATGAGTTGTTTTTTCCATGACAGCGTAATCAACTGATTCATCGGGACACGAAATAAAAGCTTGTTTATCAACGCGGATAAAGTCTTGATGTGTATCTGTCTGAGCAGACGCAATAGCTGTTTTGCATGCTGCAAGAATATCCGGTCTGAACTGAGACATTTCTTCGAGGAACCGACTTGCATGAAACAGAAACATACCGCTATTCCAGTAATACTCACCAGACTCCAGATACTGTAATGCTGTTGGAAGGTCCGGTTTCTCTACAAAACGATGAACACTGAATACAGGAGATTTTCCACTTCCTAATGAAGCACCACGTTGAATGTACCCATAACCTGTTTCTGGCTCTGCCGCAACAATACCAAACGTCACAAGCATTCCCTGTTCTGCATAGGGAATTGCATCCTGTACCGCACGGTGAAATGCCTTTTGATTCCCAATGACATGATCTGCTGCTAACACTAATAAAAGTGGATCTTCAGCCTCAGTGATTGCATTTAACGCTGCCAACGTTATAGCAGGCGCAGTATTTCTTCCAACGGGTTCGAGAATAATGTTTTTAGATAATTGCCCAATATTACGGAGTTGCTCAGCGACGAGAAACCGATGCTGCTCATTGCAGATAACTAATGATTCAGAAACGTTTAAGCCTTTAAGGCGCGTAATTGTTTCTTGAAGCATAGAATGCTCGCCATAAAGGCGAAGGAATTGTTTTGGGTAAAGTTCGCGAGACATTGGCCAGAGACGGCTACCAGTGCCGCCCGCCATAATAACGGGTAAAATCATAACCATCACCTAAATTAGATATTAATAGAATAACCCGAGTCATAGCAACTGACATTATAGACAAGACATGCTGCTGATAGTTGAAACCGATTCTTTTGGAGTAAGATCATCATTAAATAGACCAAAGCCATCCTCGGTATTATTTGAGTATGTCTTAGAGTCCTTAAAGCTATATAAAAATACACCAGAGTATCCAATTTTCTTAGCATCGCAAACAGCGTTAGCTAATAACTTTGACTGAACCCTCATAGGAACACCGTATGATGTAATAGAAGTACTCCAGCCAATTTCAGTAATAAAAACCTTTTTATCCTTATAGAATGGATTAGTTTTAACTAAAGTATAAGCATAACGCGCTTGCTTAAGATAATAAGAATATTCATCAAAGGGATGTTTCCGATATGTTGTATAAGGATGAACAGAAATGGCATCTGTGAACTTCGCCATTTCCGGTGACAAATAATCACGAAGATAATCACCCCTATTCTCCAAGCCTATTGCTTTGTTGAAGGCAGCAGAGGAGAAGGAGCCTGTAATGACGATAGAGTCAGGAGAATTCATTTTAATCACGGGATAAGACGCCCTGACAAGATTTTTGTAATCATCAATGCTACCAGGCGTTGTATTTCCTACCTTACCATTCCATTCATTCCAAATCTGATAAAACTTAATCTTATCACTGAAATGTTTTGTTAAAAAGTCCACGTATCTAACGAACCCAATTATCGCCTCTTTACTTCTTGGTTTATCACCGCCATCATAAAATTTGTTTCCATAATCGAGTATGCATAACACCTCCATTCCATGAGAATTAGCATAATCAATAAAATAATCCCAATTGGCTGGTATTTGCAATTGATTCCTCTCCTGCTCCACCACCTTCCAGGGCATATCGACACGAATAGAGTCCACTCCCATAGACTTAATCATGTCCAAATAGTTAGCTATGGTTTTTTTATCGAGATTAAAAACCCTCACATTAATACCTAAGGTAAACGCATCCGATCTCGATGGTAAAATAAAAACAAGCAAAGACATCAACACAAAAATCTTGCCAAATCTCATGATAACCTTCTCAGATTTTTATAACCATCATTGTCAGGAACAGATTCTTCAATGTGAAGTTGAGTAGCTGAGTAGTTAATTCCTAAGCAAATCGCCAACAATATCATTTGGTGAGGGTCTCCAATTAAACCAAAGTTCTCCCCCATCCCATGGGCAAAAAGCCAACCAGACACCATGAGAAGCATCAATCCACATCCATTCAAATAATCGGCACGGCTCCTCAGAGAGGAAATAGCAACTCTTAATCCATAATAGATAAAAAAAACACCAGCAAAAGCGGATAGAATCCCGGATTTCGACCACATGTACATAATTGTATTATGTGGAGGGTATAATATAGTGGAAATTTTAGCGTATCCAGCCATCCATCCACCATATCCTTGTCCCAAAACAGGACTTGACAAGAAAGAATTGATGCCGTAATCCCATATCTGAATTCTACTATCTGTTGTATCTGCAGTAGATGACAAGAATGCATTATCAAGATTTATATTAGATACTGATAGCAACAAGCAAAGCAGCATAACCATGGCAGATGAGAATAATAATATTCCTATCCTCTTTTGACTACTGGAGTTCAATGTGTATGCAAAAACAGGAATTATTACTGCAAATATCGCTGATGCTTTTGAACCAGTAAAAAATACAGAAAACCATAGAATGAACGAAATCGCATATAGCAAAAGACTTCTTTGCATTCTCGCAAGAGAATATGCCAGGAATGAACTTATACCAACATAGCAAGCAGCTATATTTGCATTTATAAACATAAGCCCCCCGGACTTCTCGGGATCGTAAAAGTTATTTCTCGCACCTTCTAAAACCAATGAGTCTAAAACATTTTGGCCTAAAATAATTCGCATTGGAGGAGACAAAATTAAGGATAATTTAACATCAGGAAGAAATCTGAATAAAATAATTGTAATAGCCTCAAAACATACAACCATCAAGAATAATTTCAGGATTTTCATTAATGCTTGTGGTTCTTTCCGATGTAAACTATAAACCCCAGAAATCAAAAACCAAAAACTAAGCATATAGCTTATATCTCTAAAACCACCAGATATCTCAATTGACCACAATAGACTAACAACCTGTGTAAGCAAAATCATTATCGATACTACGAATAGTTTCTTTTTTATAAAAAATTTTATATTTGAAACAAGTGTGGGGAATAATAAATAAGAAAAAATGAATGCCAGGGGAACATCAGTCCCACCTGGAATAACATATAATTGAGGAACTGATGTTACTAGAGCTAAGAAAACAATGATTTTTAGATACATGGCTCATCCCATAGCTATCTTTAAATTATATTACTGCATTTTAATTACGTAAGAGCACATCCTAAAGACAATTCTTAGCTGACATAAAACATCTAGTTTAAATTAAAAGTTCCAACATTTTTTCCATCCGAGCTTCATATGTATACTGTTTTGCTAGATCTAATCTTTTTTGTATGTCTGCAACATCCCCTGATAAAGCTTGGTCAACCCCCTCAATGAATCCTTCATCAGTCATACCTATCTTAACTATATCAGAGAAATCCCGGATAGCCTTTAAATCAACACTCACCACAGGTTTGCCCGCAGACAAATATTCAAAAAACTTCATTGGAAACATATTATCTGTATAATCATTAATTTTATTTGGCAACAAGGCCACATTAAAGAATTTCAAGTATTGGGGTAGAACCGCATAATCTTTAGGACCTAGAAGATGTATATTTTTATGGCAAGTTAATATAGATATATTTGTAGATGGATCACCTTCACCAACTAACCCTATCACTACTATGTTATACCCCGGCCTTTCTTTTGCCAACTTACTCAGTAAATTGAAATCAACTTTATAACTACTTACAGCACCTATAAATCCTAAAATAGGCCCATCAATACACTCTAAATCTGAAGGCTTGTCATAATCCACGACCATGGCCTTATTAAAATGTGAAAAATCGGCTACATTGGAAAAATAGTGAATATTACTATTCCATTTATCTCTGTTTTCTTTCAGTTTAGGTGCGGTTACGAAAACTACATCTGATTTAGATAATAATTTTCTTTCTTCCTTTTCGAGAATATCTACCGGCATTCCTGGCTGAGCTTTTATTTCATCAACACAATGATAGATAACTTTAGAAAATTCTGTTGGCTCAATAAATTCGGTAGTTAGAGGATTATAAGTCCATAACCATGGGTTATTAATCCCATATACTTTAATCCATAACTTTGTAAATAAAGTCATATACAACTTGTTTATCTTACGAATGAGCACGTACTCATTCCATGGTAGAGTAACCGGAGACCAAACATAAATATTCTCTCTAACCAGTTTGGGGGGGCTGACCGCCTTAAACAATTTACGGACCATCCTACCCATGTCTTTTTTGTTTAAGCCCGGCTTTCGCAAACCAAGTGAATCAATGTAAAATACCTTGTATCCTCTTCTTGCAAATTCGACTGCAACGTGTTGTTTATTGGTCCAGAAAGGATTATCCCAGTCAGCCGTTGAAAGCAGGACTATCTTATTATTTTCACTCATAATATTTCCTTGATTAGTTTGACGGGATTTCCTGCATACACACAGTTTGTTCTTAACTCACCACGAACTACTGCATTAGCACCAATAACAGTATGGGAACCCACAGTAGTACCTTTTGTTACAACAGCACCTGCACCAACCCAAACATCTTTACCCAAGATTATTTTCTCTTTTGTATAACCTTGTTTTCTAATTAACTCTTCTCTTGCTAAAAAAGAGTGGTCAGAGTCATATACACAGACATTCGGCCCGAATAAACAATCATCTCCAATCTCAATACTTTCGTGACAAACTATTTTATTATTCTCATTAAAAAAAACACCATTACCTATGACCAATACACCACTAGAACAGTGAATGGTGGAATTTCTTGATATAAATACCCTGTCAGCATCTGATTTTATTATCAACTTTCCACCACCTGTGATTTTAATTATCACCGAAGAGGAAATATATACTTTGAATGGATTCAGTTGTATGTTATTCCAATATCTTATTTTAATCGCTATAGATCTTATGAAAGCCATAAAAAACCTAAGCTTAAATATTTTTATCATCAGGATCCTTTTTTATTTAAAATAAGGGAAAGACTCCCTCTTAGCTGAGGGAACAACATAGTATACAAACCCCAAAACGAAACAAAAACACCACAGTTTAGCATCAAAGACATAATGGAACTGTGGACATAAAACTCAAACCTTGACAGCAGAACATATAATAAACATCCTGAAAAAATTATAAGCAAACGCGCAGTTATTTCCTTGTAAATATTCAAAGCAATAACACTACTTAGAAACATTAAAACACCATAAATAGAATACCCATACCCAAGCGTTGCTTCCCTAAAATACTCATTGATACATAAGATTAAAAATCATATTACCTGATAAGGAAATCGCCATGATTATCATGACAGACATGTTTTTTAGTCTTGCATTTAAACCTTTAATCAAAACATAACCAATAACATTAGCCCACAATCCAAATGACATTCCTTGTAATATATTAGATGTCGTACTAATAGAAGAAGAATCAAATTTACCTCGCTGAAAGAGCACGGCCACAATTAATTCTGAATGAACGTATAAAAATAGTGAGAATGGAATTGAAAACAACATCAATAAATTAACTGCTTTTACAAGCATTTTCTTGATTTCATTTTCATTTAATCCTCCCCAACTAGCAAGGCCAGCGAGAGCAACTGGTGTTGATACGACCAAGATCAATGTTTCAGTTATAAATTTTGCGTAATCAAGTGCTGATACTGCTGTGATACTAATTAGTGTAGCGACGGCTCTTTCTACTGCAATATTTCCTTGGTTCATTACAGGAAGTAGTATCAATGGCCTGAGTGTTTTCCAAAAGTTTTTAACAACAGATTTTAATATACCCCACTCTATTATAGTCGGAAAATCTAGCAAACCTTTCCTAACACCTCGAATTAGGACCCAAACAAAAAAATATATATAACTTGCTGTAAACCCCCAAGCCAAATAAATAGGGTTTTTAAGAAAATAAGATACTACAGCACCAATAAGCATTCCCACATTCTGTACCGAAGGCCGGACTGACATCGGAAAAAAATCATCATGGGCCACTTCGACATAATTAATTAATGCCGAACTAAGATATAGAGGAATACCAAAACTCATGACAATAAGCATATCTTTTGATAAATCCCTTGTTGTTGTATCTAATCCTGGCGCTATTATTTCCAACCATTCTTGAACAAAGAAAACCGCACTAACAGTTAATATCAAAGAGAAAAAAAGGAATAACAACTGCATTGACCAAAAGAATAACTGGGCTTTATTCTTGTTATCTCTATAGAAAATCTTATATAAAGGTATAAATGCAGTCAGACTATCACTAACCAAAAAATTTACAGGAACTAAAGTACCTGTTTGAGCAACTCTATAAGCCCCGTTTATATAACCAGTCCCAAACAGGGCTGCAACAATAATCTCCCTAATCAACCCCATCCCTTTTGATATCAAATTTCCACTAACTAAAGAAATAATGGCTTTTTTCACGAGCAGATCCTTTTAACCTTACAAAACACTCATGTATTACAGTTCGGGTTATTACGATCTGAGTCAATCTGAGATCAAGTGACAATATTGCTCTACAGAATAAGCCAGTGTATTTTTAAGTGGGATGTGGCTTTCTCTATTTTCTGGCTTTCCTAGAAAATTTAACTCTTTAGCAAATTCAGCCGCTGAATCGTAATCTGAGCTGTCTATTTTTTTAATTTTTTTGTTTTCAATAAAAGATAAATGCTTAGATGTTATAACAGGAAGACCTGCAGCCATAGCTTCTAGTACATTCAATGGTAGACCTTCAACTCTCTTTGTAAGAAAAATAAAAACATCTGCTGCACTCATAACACCTGAAATTGCAATCCGGTCCATACTCCCTAAGAAAAACACATTATTTTCAATCTTCAATTTTCGACACAATTCAATTAAATTATTTTTTTCTTTCCCATCACCGCAGATTAAATAGTATGAATTTCTTTTTTTTTCATAAATTTTAGCAAAGGATTGTATGTTATTGTCGACTCCTTTCTGCTCGTGCAATCGAGATACGGACAAGAGTAATAATGCATCATCCGAAATACCTAAACTTTCCCTTATTTTCGTTCTTTCCTCCATATTAAACTTAAACATTTCTTCATCTACGCCATTCTCAATTTCTACAACTTCAACATTTTGAGTTATAAATTTTGTAGGATTACTTCTCAAACTTTCTGTTACTGCAGAACCTATAGAAACTATACAATCAAATTTTTTATAGTAAACCCAATCCTTAAAGAACCAAATAATGTTTCTGCCTGAAGCAAACCACTTTTTTGCAGAAAAAGATTTCAATTTAGATATGAACTCAGCAAAAGATGTACCATGTGCCTGCATGATAAACCTTGCCTTTTTAAAATCATCTTTATGTTTAAGTAAGCTAACTCCGGCTGCACTAATACTAATTACAGCTGAAATATCTTCTGCATCTAATGATGAGAAATATTCTGATGCTTCACGCCACCATCTTCGAGAATATCGTCCAGGCTTCGTGTTTTCTAAAAAAACCACGTCAAGGTTATCGTGATTATAGCTTTCTTCTTTTGAATTATTCTGTGTTGTTATAACAATTACTTTAAGTCCTCTTCTAGCTAATTCCAAACAGAGGTCCCAACATACAACTTCCATCCCACCTATACCATGTAATGGTAGAGAGCGAGCAACGATTACTACCTTTGTATTTTTCTTCATTAGTTAAACCTTTGCCGCTCATTTAACATGAAAACTTTTCTATGATTTAGAGATTGCATTAAATTCGCTAACCATACTAAATAATGAAATTCATAAAAACTAAATACACCAATTATAGAATCATAAAATCCTACAGTGTCTGTAAGTTGACCCTGTAGTCATCGTTCTATTTTTTTTCCGAATATGCATACCCATAATGGTTGCAACCATAGCCATAGTAGCCACTAGACTTTCTTACAACTCCATTTAGGATACATCCTTTAATGTTCACGCCTCTTTGCTCAAAATATTTCTCGGCCACCGCTATTTCTTTGGCTGAGTTTACTTGAAATCGAGCTACTAACAATGTTGTCCCGGCATATTTTCCGATTATTGCTGCATCTGTCACTGCAAGAATAGGAGCTGTATCTATAATAACTATATCGTAATTCTCTGACGCCCAGTCTATAAGATCCGCAAAACGCTTATGCATTAACAGCTCCGCTGGATTCGGCGGTATCTCACCTCGTGTTATGTAATCAAACCCTACGCTATCAACTTTTTTGATACATTCGTGTATATCTGATTTTCCAACCAAGATATCAGACAAGCCAGGCTTTACATCACCCTTAAAAATTTTATGAACATATCCCTTCCTCAAATCAGCATCGATGATTAAAACACGCTGATTTCCAGATGCTAAAAGTGCTGTCATATTAGTACTAATAAAAGTTTTTCCCGCGTCAGGACTGGCACTTGAGATCATTAAAACATTATTCTTAGCCTCTAACATTGCGAAATGTAAACTTGTACGCAGTCCACGGATAGCTTCTATTGCCAAATCAGCAGAGTTTTCTTCAGCCAGAAAAAGGCTATTTTCTTGCTTGCCCTTGCCCTTGCCTTTCCTTCTATTACTTTTTTGTCTTTTTTGCATCCAATCTGATAATGGTACGCTTGCATAAACATTAATACCTAACTCTTCAAGTTGCTCAGGTGACTCCAGTCCCCTGTGCAACAGCACTTTCAGGAGGACAAGACTCACTGAAAGGATCCCACCTAAAGTTATTCCTATAAGAACAACTAGTATCTTTTTAGGTTTTACTGGCTTCGGTTGTGTTACTGCACTATCTATAATTCTGACATTACCGATTGCACTAGATTCCGCAATGTTAAGCTCTTGTTGCCGATTCAAAAGTTGCATGTAAATAGCCTGACCAGACTCTACATCACGACTTAATCTCAACACTTCTTGTTGTGTTGCTGGCATTTTGGAGACGCGTTGATTCAACTTATTTTTTTCTTCATCTAATGTCTGACGTTTTTCAAGTAGTGCTTTATATGTTGGATGAGATTTAGTGTACAGCTGAGATATTTCTGCTTCGCGAAACGTCAGTTCATTTAATTGATTGTCAACATTTACGATCTGGTCTAACGCCGACTTCGCTTCTAAAGACAGGTCAACTGAGTCACTTTGTTTACGGTATGCATTCAATTTATCCTCAGCAACATTCAAGTCATTACGAACTTGAGGTAACTGTAAATTCAAAAATTTAAGACTTTTTGCATCTTGTGCAGCCTGCCTGGCTATGTTTTGGTCCAGATAGTTTTCACTTATATTTCTCAATATAGATTGAATCAATACAGGGTTATCTCCTGTCAGCGTGAGATTGAGCATTCCTGTATCTTTCCCTTGATCCGCTACTGAGAAAGATTTCTGTAGACTATCAATTGCCTCAAGATACGTTAGATATCGCACTTTAAACGTTGTACCAGGCAAAGCATTAAGATCTGTCACAAGAATGGACATTCCTTTTGTCTCTATTAACTCTCCAACCCGCCCGCTGACATCTATACCATCCCCGTTGATATGAAATGTATGATCATCCTCAACGGTTAAACTGACTTCTGGAGAATCACTTCCTTGCCCTTGCAAATAAAGACGACTGATACTGATCTCTCCTTTAGGCTTACCTAACATACGTGCCAGCCCCCTGCCAAATATTGGAAAGTAGACCTGTTCAACCTTAGCCTGCAAATTCAAGTCCTGTACTGTTTTCCCCAAGATCATCCTGGATTGCAAGAGACCTATTTCAGGAGCTGATTCCGGCTGCGCATCTGGAAGAATCTGATTTATACTGTTAATCAGAGCGTTACCTTGTTTTTGCTCAATTTGTATCAATGCATCAGCTTGGTATATAGGTGTTGCGAACTGTGCATATATTACGGCTATAACTGCAAAGACGCATGTTATTGTTATTATGATCTTCCGATGATCATATAACTCCCTAAGTAATCGACCCAGTTCTACTTCATCTGAGTGTTTGCTCTGCGGTTTTATAGAAATGACAGATGACATAAAATAATTCCTAGTTGTTAGCCGCCCAGTTTAACTGCCCAGCTTTTACAAGCCCGGTCAATTAACTGGTATACAAAGTTGAATGCTTCCTGGCTTTGGAGATAAGGGTCAGGGATTTCTTTTTGCTCTAGCCAATGCCCCAGCAGCATGGTTTTGCCCCTGCATTCAGTTGCGATACGCGTGACATATTCAATCTGGCGTTTTTCCATTACTAAGATCAGATCGTATTGACGTCCGATCTGTTTAGTAAACTGCCGCCCTTTGTGTCCTTCAAGATTGACATCATGTGATCTGGCAGTAAGTACTGCTGAATCATCTGCGGGATGTTCAATCAAAGCATTAACACCTGCCGAGTCAATTTTCTTTCCAGGTAGTAATTGTCGTAACCTACGTTCAGCTGTAGGTGAACGACATATGTTTCCCGTACATACCACCAGAATTGAGTCAAACATCTTGATTACCACTCACGGATATAATGTGCGGCATCAACCATGTCATACACACCACCAATGGTCGGTACCAGCTGGGAGATCACGCGGTTCCAACGCACTATCGGGGCGGTGGTGACATAGACAATGTCATAAGGTTGCAGCTTGAAGGCGGTGCTCATTACCATAGCTGATGCATCTTTCGCATTCAGCTGGTAAATATTGGCCATTTTTCCGTTAGCATCTTTATTACGCAGCGGTCTAATCACAAAGATCCCCGATGCATCCGCCAGTTCCTGTGAAACACCCTCCGCATTACCCAATGCTTCAGCTAACGTCATACCGCTGCGATCCATCTTGAGCGTGGATTGTTTATTCACTTCGCCCATCACGAACACTTTCAGGTCGTCATTGCGCGGTACAAACAAAATGTCCCCAGGGGTCAGCAAACGGTTTTCGCGGAGATCGCCTTGCTGCATTAAGGCCTGCAAAGAAATCAGGCTGTCTTTACCATTGTGAGTCAGTACCACATTGCGCCAGTCCGCATCCGGAGCTAAACCGCCAGCGGCATTGATCGCGTCCATCACTGTTAGCGGGATATTGCTGATAGCCTGCTGGCCCGAACGCACCACCTCCCCTGTCACATACGCCTTCTGCGAGCGGAACGCTGCAATGCTGACATCAACTTGCGGGCTTTCAATATAGGTTTTCAGTCGATCGGTGATTTCGTTGCGGACTTCCTCAATGGTGCGTCCGGCCACTTTCACCTTGCCAATATAAGGATAAAAAATGGTGCCATCGGTGTTCACCCAGTTACCGGTGTCGCTGGCACTTCGGTACTGGCCGGCGGGTGTGGTCAGTTCAGGGTGATCCCATACCGTGACCATTAAGACGTCACCAATGCCGATGCGATATTGGTAGTTTTTGATTTCATCTTCCAGCTGCGGGTTCGCACTGGACATCACTTTTTGCGGTTGCAGTGAATCAAGCAGTTTTGGTGTTAGCGGATAAACAGTAACGTATTTGCTAATGTCCGTATTCGAATCCATCTGCTCCACCACATCTTTATCACTCGTTGATAAATGTTGGCCGGGAACGATGGTGCAGGCAGAAAGCACAAAAACAGATACCGCAATCGCGGATAATCTGAAAGGCAATTTCATCATCATGAATTGAACTATCATCCTATTAAATGCAAGAAAATAAAGCCTCTTTATCAATGTGCTAAAGATGCATAGTAAAGGGAAATGTCATCCACCCACCTTTAGAAATCCATCCCTGCGTGGCTGCGTTGTTTTCCATAAAACAGATTTCTGAATGATGAAATGTCTCGATGCAACATATGTAAATTACTGACTTTCAGTTTCTTTAAACCTGAATTTTTTTGTGCACTAATGGTTTTTGGACTAAGCCCGCTATTCTTGGAGATTTCGAGGATGTTCTGCCCGTTTAATAAATCCTTCAGGACATCGATTTCTCGTGGAGTAAGGTACATGGTTTTTCTTTCAGCAACGAGTCGATACAATTTATGATGCAATGGAGTAAGCCCGTCATCTAATTGGTAACTCATCACAAAGGTTGTCAGGCAATTACCGACAAAAAACTTCTCATTAGAATAAATGCTTATGCCTTTATACAGTCTGATGGTTTTCAGGTCAGAACTTAACGAAATAGTCATGTCCTGTAGTCCGCCTTCGTGGACTTTTAACGCTTCCCTCAACCCTAGACTTAAGTAGTAATCATCAGATATTATCCTCATATCTCTCTGACACCTTTGCGATGCCCTCCGCTGTCTGGTTAGAACTATCTGCCCGTGGTGCTGGTCGTGGTGGTCGTACCGGTGCTGCTGCCATCGTGGTTCTGGGTTGCTAAAGCCAGTGCTGCCAGCGCGGAGACTGCAGAAACACCGACAAACACACTGGTTCCCGCGGCATAACTCGTGGCGCTTTCACCGGCTGGTGCGCCCACATTCTGTGCAGCTGCTGTTTGTTGCGTAGTCGTTTCTTCTGCTGCGTTTACACTCAAACTCAGCAAACCGGTTAATAACAATGTAGTCATTGCTGTGATTTTCATAATGGTACCTTTTTGGTTATTAGCGATAATGAATGATATTTTTCACTACTTTTACTGCTCACTCATTCCTGACGTTTCAGGCACGCTACCGCCCTTAGCTTACTGGCGCCAATAGCCTGAAAAATAAATAATCAATACAGCAGACGCAGCGACGCCTTTGCGACACAGGCAAAAACAAAAATAATGGGCAGGACAACGCTGCCATTTTGCTGTGAAAAAAGACTTTTATAAAAAATGCAGAGTTATAATATGAATTTCTTATTTAAACTTTCGATATTTTCAAGTCGAACACTTTTAAAACATCCACCTTGTACCGCTCTGATATCCTTTTCTATGGCATGGTATTGTTCTTTGCTGTCCACACCTTCGATGATGATAAACTTACAATATCGCATGATGTTCTTGATAATGACCGGCCAGATACCTGACTTGCTGTAGATCTTAAAAAAATCATTATCAATCTTAACGGCGTCATAGAGATTTTCCTGTAACGCTCTCAGGCTGGATTCGCCTGATCCTAAATCTCCCAACCACAACCGATACTCCTCGGCTAACGCCTGCAATACCCGGTTGCTTCTCCCATCTGAAAGATTTGGAAAACCTTCTGAAATCTCTAAACGTAAAAAGGGTTTTGATTTGGCTAACTCTGCGAACTCCTCTTCCTGTATCAGGATCGCGGCCATATCAAAATCAATATTGATGGAGCATAAAATATTATTGTTTTGAAAATATGCTGTCTTTAGATCTATGAGACTAAGTTGTTCCTTCAACACTTTTTTTTTCTGTGCATTACCCGATTTCCCCGCTTGCCTGAAAAACCACCCAGGTGTGGCGCTGTCTTTACGTATCTTTACCGCCAGAACGTTCCCTGCTCTGTCAACTATCGGCTCTGCTTCATAACCACTGATAACTTTACCTGTTAGGACTTCGCTGAGATTCATGACAATGTTTTCCAAAACACACATCAGATGATTCTCATTTTATGATCACTAATACCAATCAATAAACACTTAATGATCGGTTTTATCTATGTTTTTACCTATCAAAAAATAACCTTTGATCGATCTATCCTTTACTAAATCGATTAAATAGAAGATTATCCCGATATTTCAGGCTAAATTAGTGATTTAATGGAGTTATGTTTTATAAATAAGCTACATATACTAGGAGGGAACAAATTTTTGTTAAAATACAATTGGATATTAACGGTTACCGATCAATATATTAATTCTTAAGCTACTAACTCATAACTATGTTAATGAATTGTAGTAGAAATTCATTTTGTGCACGGAAATGCGAGGATAAATGATTGATTAGCGGTTGGAAACTGACAATTTAGTTACGTTGCTGAATTATTAAGTTTTTGATCCCGGCATGAAAGATACTGATGTTTGGCCCTGATCCAGTGCCAGCCTGGGCTGCACTGAAGAAACCGCGCAAACGCTTAATCGCCTCAATAATGCATTCAAAATTAATCATTAAGGCCCCCTTAATTTGCTTATTATTTCTAAAATGTTACACAGACGGACAATCACGCGGGGGACATTAGCCATTTTCCGTTGAACGACACACTTACAATCGGTCGATTAAGCTCTGTGAACCCTGCTTCTTCGTTTCATTGTCCATTCAATAGCAACTTTTACTACAGAACAGTTGCCCTCATCCCATTACCGGAAAAGGTTTTGACGTTTGTGTATAGATGGGAAATGACAGGTGGGAGTTGGGCCAGACATTACGCCTGGCCCGTCAGATTATTTCAGGTGGGTTTTCAATTCTTCGGCTGCCTGGCGCAGCGCAGTTTTCACTGCCGGTACATTACTCAGCGGATTCAACAGGCCGTAGTCATGAATCAGGCCGTTGTAGCGGGTGACGTCGCCGTCGCACAGGCCCATGTCACGCATGCTGTTGCCGCTGGCGCGCACGAAGAAAGTTGAGGCGCGCCGGCGGATGCACAGCTCGTTCAGATCGAGTTCTTTCTCGACGTAATCCTGCGCAGGTGTGGGAAAGCCGGCGGCGCACGGATCGGCATAAAGCGGTACCCTGACCCTCGGCGTAAAAATGGGTGGCCAGAGAAGCGTCAGGCCGGCGGTACAACTGACCGGGTTCATGATTTGGTGCTCCGGCCATACTGCAGCTTGACGGCTGAAGCACTGAGTAAATCGCGCATAAAAATTCCTCCTGTTATTTTACTGTTTATTCATACAGCATTATTGAGGCGGAATTATCTGGCAAGGGGAGCAAAACGGGTTGGCGCAGAAGCGAAGCCATCTGACTGACCCACCTGGAAATTTTTTTGAAGGTCTGCATGGCTGATACTGAGCGGCACCTCTATGCTCATATCAGTGCCGGCAGATGTGGAGAGGCGCTTCCGGCTAAACTTACATAGCCCGGCGCTCTTAGGCCGGGCTGCTTTCGTAGCCCTGTACTAACAGCATTTGCTCGGGTCGAGTCGGATATCTGCGTATGCCGGCAGCGGCGAAACATTGCCTTCTCGATTTGCTGCTGTCAGCCTGCATCAGTTTCACGGATAAGCTCCGCCCCCTGATTATGAATATTGCCAACCTTTGCGGTCACCGGATGCCAGGAAAAGGCGGATTCAGGCAGAGCGCTGGTCCGCGCGATCTCCGCAGCGCGCGCCGGCGAAGTATTATGACTCAGCCATTCCCGAACCGCGTCTGCAGTTAGCACAAGTGTACGGCGGTCATGTATGTCTACCATGCCCTGATTGCTGGCCGCGGTGACAATAACGAAGCCTTCCCGCCCGTGCTCCCGATTGAAGGGCGCCTTTCCGATGGCCGCAAAAAACAGCGGCTGCCTGTCACGGTGGTGAATGAAGTAGGGATGTTTTCCGGCACCACTTTTTTGCCACTCAAACCAGCCGTTTGCTGGCACGACGGCGCGGCCGTGTACCCACAACGGCTTAAACATGCGCCCTGATGCAGCGGTTTCACTGCGGGCATTAATGAGCGGCGCCTTATCCCACCACTCGGGACCATAGCCCCAGTAGACCGGATCGAACGCCAGATCCCCATCGCGTTCACTGAGTAACAGGACCTTTGTGCCCGGCGCCACGTTGTACCGCCCGATAGGCTCCGGGTCCCGGGTTAATTCTTCAGGGCTGGCGCCAAGCGCCTCAAAGTATTCATCCCTGCTGCTGTACTGCGCAAACCGTCCACACATAATTACCTCCTGCTATTTAGCATAGGCGGTATACTCTCATCCGGAGGAGTCATCATGTCTCATAACCTTGCAGCCCGGTCGCGGGAAGAACGCGACAGAGTTAACGTGGATTTAGCTGCGTCAGGCGTGGCCTACAAAGAACGCATGAACCTGCCAGTAATACCTGCAGAAGTGGAGCGGCAGCAGTCAGAAGAAATGCGTGAATATTTCCGGGAGCGTCTGCAATTCTACCGGCAAGAAGCGCTGAAGTTCCCGCGCGGTACTGACCCGATTTATCAGAAGGAGGAGCAGAAATGACGACGCCGATTGAAAAATTAAAGCAGCTAGCCGAATCTGAACACGTGGCGAAAGATTGTTATTGTGGATACAGCATTGGCAAGTTAACTTCTGATGAAGCTGTCATGCTTTATATGCACCGAAAAACAAAGTAGCATAAAGGTGTTCGCAATCGGCTTCTCAGGGAGAAGCGGGCAGAACATTTCCAAAAAAAACAGACCTGTATTCAGGTCTGCCTGCTGAGTTTTAAGCTACGTGAAAAAGTTGTTTCTGCCCTTTAGTGACATTCCGCAACCTTTCCGGCCAGCGTTCCCAGTGATGAACCGGCGTTCGTAAAACCCTTCGCCGCTCATCGCTCAGGGCATTTCCAATCACGACTTCTCCGGCTACGCCGCACAGTGAGAGCTGAATGTAAGCCATACCTGCGGCCAGCGGATCTATGTCCGTTGCTGAAAACCACAAATGGCGGTGTGGTGGATAACCAGCCTCCATCATCACACTGGCATACGCCAGCACCATGGAACCGGCGCCGCACGCCGGTTCCCAGAGTGTGATAAACGGTTTAACCTTCAGCTGTTCTTCAATATTTCCAAGCTGAAGCTGAGCCATCATACGGGCGATGCTCCACGGGGTAAAAAACTGGCCCCGGTATTTATCCCCCATCTCGAGCTGCATAAAAACCCGTCCCAGAAAATCTCCTGGCTCCTCTTCAAGCCCGTTCACCACATGAGCAAACAGATGCGCCATATTACTGACGTCAGGCTTTTCATAACGGGACACGATGCGCAGGTACTTCTGTTCACGCTTTTCACAGAACTGCAGGCGATTTTCCAGTGCGATGACGCTGCAGCTGATGAAATCCTCAAACACCTGATGCCGGCGGTGATAACGGGCGGTCTGATTAAAGAGTTTAAGAAAGGCTTTTTCGTGATTAATGACTTGTTTCATGCGTGCTTCCTCAGAAAAGGGAACACGCTTCCTGAAGGGAAACGTTGTTCCCTTCGGGGTGAAAAAACGGCCACAGGTTTCGCTGTGGCCGGACGACAGAGCCGGATTACCGGTTCTGGATTGTCGCTATGCGCGGATACTGCCGTAGTGCGCTGTGGTTACAGCGGGCACTAAAGCAGGTTCAGGCGTAACCAGGTACATACGGGCACCATCACCCGATGCAGACTGGCGTAGCTCCTCAGCCGGGTACGGACCGCTGTCAACATGATCGCCCCGGTCAAAGCAGTTGTAACCTGACGTGCCTGCATCCGGTGAAATCCAGTAGTGCCGGATCTCGCAGTCAAACAACTGTGACATTTCTCCCATGATCTCACCTGACGGCGGATACCAGGGAGACGCAAAGTGCAACGTAAGCGAACCCACATCATCACGGCTCCAGCTGGCCTGATGGCCTGCCGGGAACTCCATGCCAAAAAGCTGCATGTAAAGTTCTGACGACGTGTTGAGCCCCCTGAACAGACCCGTATCGCCGTTGAGTTCGGTAGCAAGACGTGACGGCATCACCATCAGCATGTCACAGGGGCAGGTTGTCTCCGGCATACTGCTGAGCCATTCCCAGCGCTCCTGCGGATCGAACTGGCCACCGGCACCGGCTACACCAAACCAGTCAGCATAATGCACGGCCATCAGCTGCGCCATTATCTGCCGGGCCGAAAACGGAATGGCTAGCCGTGCCCGGGATTTGGTCGCCTTTTACCACCTCCGTTACCCCGCCGTCAGGCAGGACAATGCGCGCGCGTAACTGATTACCACGCCCGTAAATTTCCTGCAGGCGAACGCTGCCGACGCGCTTCTCCGTGCCGGCAGACGCGGTCTGCTGAGAGGGGGCAGGCTGCGCCATAACCGGCATGGCCGGCTGGCTGGCGGTGGCCAGATAATTCCGGTCAGCACTCTGTCCGGACTGACTTTCCCGCAGCTGCTGCTCCAGCCGGGCCGTCTGCACTTTCTGCTCCAGAATCAGATTGCGGGCCTGCGCGGCTTCCAGCTCCCCGAGTGTGACATTCGGCGGCAGCACATCGCCGGCAGTGGCCGCAGGCGCGGGTCCGCAGAGCAGAGCGGACAGAAGCAGCCCAGGCAGGGCGGGATTAATTCTGCGCATAGATGCTCCCCTTCATGGTGTAGTCGAACTGCCCCTGCGGGCTCATGGTGATCGAAAGGCTGCTGAGGCGAAGCCCCGTGGCATCAATATCCTGCAACAGTCGCTCGGGCTGCAGACGTGAGCTGACAGAAAAGTTAAATTCCCGCCAGTCCTGTACAGGGGTAATTTTTTCCTCACCCGGCGCGACCGGCGGCGGCTTCACCTCGGTAAATTTCACGTCGAGATTGCGGCGCTGCAGATGGGATATAAAGCGCATAAGCTGAGCATCAGCACCGGGCAGAGCTTCGTCAGTGAACCCGGTCGGGGGGGTATGGTTAAAGGGAATGAAAACATCACCGTTTTTACCGCCTTCCTGAAGATTAAAGACGGCTGAGTGACCGAACAGCTCGCGGGCGCGGCGGGAGAAATCCTCGACCGTTGCACCCGGGGTGGCAACAAAGCGCAGGCGCAGGCCCTCCGGGACGCATTCCCCGTCGGTAAAGCGCCAGCCGGCAACGGATGCGAATACGGGCTCACGCGTGAGCCAGCAGTTGCTTAGCAGCACTGAAACAGGAGGCAGTGAAGCCCACGGGTGCGGTGCGCGTGCGGGTTCAGCTGGCTTTTCTTTCGTCAATGCCATGCGGGCGCGAAACGCTGCCATTGCAGCGGCCTGTTCAGCCTTCTCTGATGCCGCATCGAACCAGTAAACGCCACAGGCCACCGCGAGGCTGACGGCGGCTGCCGGGATAATGACCGACACGGCGGTCACGCGCTTATGAAGCCGGCAGCGTTTTACCTGCGCCCGGCTGAGTCTGTCGGTCAGTGTGCCGGCGTGCAGGTTGTCGTCTGCCGTTGCGGCACAGCGTAAACGCGGCGAATCAGCATCATTAAAACGCAGGAAGTTTGCCGCCGACTGTTCAATGATGGCGCGGGAGCCGGTCACATCGCCCATGACGGATAACTGCCCGCCGATAGCCGCGAAAAAGACCCACGAATCCTCGGTGTGACTCAGGCGGTAAATACCCCAGGCATTTCCGCCCTCGGCCAGCAGGAATGCCACGGCCAGCGCGTGCTGGCTGCGGCGCACGCGCCCCGGGGAAACCAGGCCGCGCATGGAAGCATTTCCTCTTCCGGCAGCGGCATAATGCGTATCAGGCGACGCTTTACTGCGAAACCGGGTACTTAACGCATTACGCTGCGGCTCCCAGTGCAGACCTGCCATCCAGTCCCGCCGCTGATGCGTCAAACGGATGCCGGCCCGGAGGCTCATTTTTTTCAGTAATGACATGGTTTACCTCAGCAGAACAGGGGTGATCATGATGACGAGCGTCGTGCGGCCGCGGGAGCCTGTCTGCCCGCCGCCCAGAATGAAGTTGTTTGGCGTAAGGGTGCCCTGTTTGTCTGCAGAAAGGTTCTGCTGTTCCGAACCGGTCAGCACCAGCGTCTGACCAGAGCGCAGATTGACCTTGCGGGCCAGCGCTTCGGTTGACGTTGTGGGCAGATCGTTACGGGTATTGCCGTCAGCGCTGACGAATTTCTCAATCTGCGGCGGGCTGGTATAGCTGAAGGCGAACTGCAGCTGCACGTCACCGTTTTCCTGAATGAACGGCAGCATGGTCATGAACAGGCCGGTGGTAATGGTCGACGTCGTCATTGATGAGGTGACGCCCACGTTTGCCGTTGCGGTTGTGCTGGAACTGGACAGGATGCCTTTCTGGCCCGAGAGCTGATAGGCCACCGGCGTCAGGTTGGCGGTAGGGTCAGTCTGGTTCAGCGCCATGCTGACATTACCCTGCTCGGAAAGGGCTTTGATAAGCAGGCTTGATCCGGAGAATTTAGCCGCATTACCTGTGGCCGTATCGAGGATAGAGATACCGGCGCTGGCGGCTGACGTGGAGGCATTGGCCATTGACCCTGTCAGGCTGGCGCCAAAGTTATGCAGGGATTTATAAACCAGCCCCCAGTCAAGCCCCAGCTGCTCGTTACGTGTCTGGCTGACGCTGACAATCTGAATATTGAGCTGTACCTGACGGCTCAGGACCTTGTTCTGATATTCGATATAGCGACCGACGCGGTTAAGCACGTCAGGCGTATCGGTCACGCTCAGCGTGCCGGTGGCGGCCGAAAGCCAGAATCGCCCGGATTTCGGGGTCAGCATCTGCTCAACCGTTTTACGAATATCATCGTAAAGGTCGCTGTTCATGCCGTAATCAGTTTTCTGATTAGAGCTGATATCGCCCGTCGTCCCGCCGGTCGTCCCGCCGCCGCTGCCCAGCTGATTGCCTGAGCCGGAATTGATCGAGGCGCTGCTGTTAACCTTTGTATTCAGGATAACCAGCTGAAAAGTGCGGGTATCCTGAAGATAGAAATACACGCCGCTGCTGTCACTTCGCCAGGACAGGCCGTATCCGCTGGCTTCAATATCAAGAAGATCGCGGACATCCCCCTGGAACTTAAGGCCACGCGCAATCATGGTGCTTTGCTGAACAGGCGCGGCCTGCACTGCAGAAGCGCCGATCTGTGAAAGCGGCACACGACCGTTATCATCGGGTGCTGGCAACGCACCGCTCATCGGGGAGGTGACCACACCTCCGGTTGTGACATTGCTCAGCGCTGCATAAGCATCGGGGGTGATCGACACCCGGATGCCACAAAGCGCGGTGATGCGCTGACCCAGCTCCGGCAGTGAAATCCCTTCCGGCCGGTTAATCGTTATCTGACAGGGAGGCAGTTTTTTTTCATCCGGCGTGGACACGACCGGTGCAACCGGCTGCAGGTTCACCCAGGGTTTATCAGACCAGACAACGGTAGGCTGAGATAAAGCCTGGCGGCTCTGCAGCACCCGCTGTGCCGTTTCAGCCTGACCTGTGGCCTCCTTATCCATTTTGCTGATTTCACTCAGCGAACATGATGACAGCACAAACGCGGCGGCCAGCGCTGTCAGGCAGAAAGGTAAACGCGGCATCCGCAGCCCCCTGGTGTTGTTAGTTAAGGTAAACAATGCTGCCCTCCGATACGCCGGACGGCAGAGAGAGATTCATATCGGTGCCATCCGCCATGCGCAGACGGCCACCGCTGACGGTCAGGGCCAGCGCCGAGGTCAAAGACCTCGCTCGCAGCGCGGCAAAAACACCGTCAGTTTCAGGCACCCATATCCAGAGGCGCCCCCCCTGGATAACGGTCTTAATGCGATTGTCCGGGAGCGGCACCATACCTGTCTGAGCAAGTGATACCGGACCATCAGCCACCGCTTTTCCGTAGCGCCAGTTATTTACCGCGTCCGCGGTGCGCAGCACGTCGCCGGCAAGCCGATCCGGCAGGGTCTGCTGCATTGAAAGCCGGATGTGTTCAGCAGAATGGCGCTGCGCATCACCCGCCATCAGCGTAATGACCAGGCAGAACACGAGTATGGGCAGCGCAAACCCCATCTCAGTGACCTCCTCCCGCTGGCGTATCGCTCACGGAAATCAGGCACTGAATACGATTGGCTTCAGCGAAAAGGGGTTTTTCGGCTTTGCGGTAGAGGTCAAAAACCTGAACCATGACCGACTCAAAGTTGCCGTGGAAAACCAGCGGCGCATCGATGCGGTAATCAAGCGTCACGGGCCAGATAACGACCCAGTTGCCGCCATTACTGCACTGTGCTTTCGAAGCCCAGCTGGTCAGCGTCTCTTTCAGAGTCGAACCCGGTTCCGCCCGCCAGGTCTGCCCGACGGGAAGCGCAGCAACTGGCGTACCCGGCGCATAAGAAGATGAGGCCTGGCTGCTGACGGGAGGCGCCGGCGGCAGCGCTGTAACGGGGCGGACGGGTGCCGACGGTGAGGTACCGTTCACTGTAGTCTGCAGCGCGGCCGCCGGGCGCGCTGCGGCAACAGTTGGTTTCTGCGACAGCGCTGTTCTTTGATCAGGTGCATGAGTCGCAGCAGGGGATGACACCGGTTTACTTTTTACCGGGGCCACCGAAGGGATTTTCTGTGGTGCCGACACGTTCGCCGCCGTCAGCACCGGAGACGGAACTGCGGGATTCTGCGGTTTAAGCGACGTTTCCGGGGCGGTGGCCGGGGCATTGACGCTGATGGTGTCACCGGTAAAAGGGTTGCGTGAGACGGTATTGCCTTTTCCCGTCACCACCGGGGGCTGAACAGGCTGCGTCACAACCGGACGATTCACATTTACAGCCTGTGGCGCACGCGAGATTGGCACCGTCTGGGGGGTAGCAAAACTACGGAACTGGTCACGCAGCTCAAAGCAGATTTCGCGGTTCACCTCATCTACCTTCAGGCGCCAGGCTGGACCGGCCAGCACCTGCAGGGCTTCACTCAGTTTCACAGGACCGATATCGCGCTGCACGGCAGGAAGGGGGCGGCTGAGCAGTTCTGAAAATGCTGAAGAAGTGGCTGAGCATAGTGAATAGCCGGATTCCAGCAGGAGATAACGAAATCCTTCCCCCACAGAGTTCACCAGCTGAGCAGGCATAGTGATATCGATTATCTGATTAAGCGGATCGCGCTGCGCATCATCTGGGCGTGTGCTGACGAGCGTGTAACGGTCGTAGCGCACCACTTCAGGGGAACGATTTCGGTAAATGTCATCGAAGCGGGCAGGCTGCTGATAACGGCCATTGATTAATGGCGCTGCGTCATAGGCCGGGTTGCTGCAGCTTGCCAGCATGACAGAGCAGGCAAGCAGTCCGGCTCCCGTTGCCGCGCGTCTTGAAGGTACTGCCATCAGGATTCACCCCAGGAATAGTCTTAGTCAGGAGTGCTATTCTCGCGGTGGAGGAAAAACGGACAATGCGAAACTATGTCTGCGGATTAAAGAATTAAGTTTTGCAAACCGATAGAAGAAAAGTGGCAGTCAGTCACTTTATCAAAACAGTCAAAATGAGGATGACATGAAAAAAAGCATTTACGGTGTTTGCCTTTACTTAGCACTGGTCGCCGGAGCAACGGCTGCAGGCAACGATAACGTACAGTTAAGTAATCTGCATTTTCAGAGCACACAAAACGGATTACAAATAATTCAGGGGCTGGGCCAAAATACCAGTTCAAAGACCCTCGCAAATGTAATCATCAAAATCAACCTGCTTAAAGATGATGTGGTTATCGGTCAGGCGGGAGACTTTGTCAGTAACATTGAGCCTGGTCAGAAATTTGTTATTAACGCCAGCTTCAACAGCATTGAACTGCACCCTGACTCGTTCAAGGTTACAGAGGTAACGGCTTTACAGAAATAATCCCCTCCGGGGCAACCTCTTCGGTCCATAAAAGCAAGTTTTACGTACCGAAGGGGTTCTCGATTTTCCCGCTGTTTCAGGTTGCATTGGATAAAAAAAGCGCCCGAAGGCGCTTTCTTGTCTGGCATAGTGGTAACTCATTCAGGATAAAATTCCTGAGACAGAATTTTTTCCATATCCCAGATACAGTCCTCGGGAAAGACGTCAAGTTGCGTTTCCTGAGTTGCAGAAGATACAGCATCGGCCCATACAGCAGCTATCCAGTCACGATCAGAGAGCGCAGTTTTCAGGCTGGGTGTGCCTTTGATGTGTAATGCCAGTGCTTTTCTTTGTTCTTTGATGGTTCGCTGCCAGCTGGAACCTCGGCGGCCCGGCTGAAACTTCCATTTGAGAAGATGCGCCAGCAGAACGGCCATACGACTGGCAAGTTCCCGCTTTTCGCTTTTGCCCACGTCCTCGATCTCCTCGGCGATATTAGCAATATCAATCTCAGAGAACCGACCGGCACGCAGTAAAGCTGCCTGCTCCTGAGCCCAGGCAACAACATCAGCTTCGTATCGTGTGTTCATGGTAGATCTCCAGTGACATTCCTGATTAATGAACATCATTATAGAAGAAAAAAGCGCCAGACTGAACCGGCGCACTTTAGGTCATAATTATATGAATCCATTACGAAATGGCGTAAATGGCTTTCCGGCATATGCCATAACCGTGTCCGAGGAACGGTATGTCATCGTCAAAATCCATTGGTGGCTCATTCGCCGGATTCTGTGGCGCTGAATGAGGCTGCTGAGGTTGCTGAGGCTGGCCCCATGCACTCTGCTGACCTGACTGCGCATTGTTTCCACTGGTGTTGGTGCCATTGTTACGGCCTCCGCCCAGCATCTGCATCGTTCCGTTTATTCCCACAACGACTTCGGTAGTCCAGCGATCGGTGCCGCTGTTATCCGTCCATTTACGGGTGCGTAGCTGACCTTCGATATACACCTGTGACCCCTTACGAAGGTATTCACCGGCAACTTCAGCCAGCTTGCCAAACAGCACGACGCGATGCCATTCGGTAATTTCCCGGTTTTCACCGGTCTGTTTATCACGCCAGGTTTCAGAAGTGGCCAGGCTTAAGCCGGTCACCGCTTTGCCATCTGGCATGTAACGAACTTCAGGGTCCTGACCGAGATGACCGACCAGAATAACTTTGTTGACGCCGCGTGCGGACATAATGTTTTCCTCTCAGAAATATGGGGTGAGAAACACGACCACCGGGATGTTCCGGTGGTGTGTCCGTAACGCTTAGAACGAATTCGGATCGTACTCTTTCTGAGCCGATGAGCCGGATTCTGGCGTCTGGGAAGCATTGGGTGCCTGATAGACTACGTCCTGACCTTTCTTGATGAACTCCACCTTGATCAGGCGGGCCTTCAGGGAAGGACGGCTTTCACCAGCATGATCACCCGACTGAAGGGTAAACACATCGGCTTTGAGTCCGCTTAGCACGAAGCCAATCAGCACTTTTTCTTCTTCATCAACGGCTTTTTGACAGCGATTAATGAGTTTGGTGGTATCCGCGCCAGCGACTGTGACATCGAAGCGGGTATAGGACGCATTATCAGTAGGGCCGGTCAGAGCATTAATAACGGCGCAGGTGAATTCGCCATTGGGTCCCTGAACACGACGTATCGAATTGAGATATCCGATACCGCTGACGTTGAGGTTGAAAAACTCTTTTTTCTGATTAGCAGATGCAGAGCTATTTGAAGCAGGGGTATTGGTGGTTGCAGTCATGATAATTTCTCCGGAGTAAAAACTAAACAGGTTGCGGAGAAACATCTTTCCCTTACGGGAAGTGTTTCCCGCAGGGATGTCAGCAAAATTTGCCGACTGGCTGAGTTGGTGAAATGGACCTTAACCTGTAGATCAGGTTCCTGTTTTCAAAGGTTAAACAGGTTTGAACCGCCCGAAAGCGCCATCTCTCAGGTTATGATGGCATTGGCATGTGATTACCCGAAGGCGTTCCTCTCAAATCACCGGAACATTGGCAGTTGTCGGAACGACAACGATTAGCCACTTAATCATTCATTCAGACGCCGCGGATGTCAACGTCGCAGCGTGCAAAAAATCATCAGCACATAAAAATAAAAAAAGCGGCACCCTGCGGCACCGCCCTCTGAGGTCTGCACCATCGACCTGATGTTAATCTGCTTAAAGCAGTTGCTCCGCTGGCGTGTTCAGTTCCCGGCACGGGTTTCACGGAGTTTTCGTGCCTTACCGGCTCCCGTTCAGGTGTGGACAGGGCCGGTCAGACTGTATTCCGTCAGCACATGCATTAGATGCTGACGAAACCCGCAGTCACGGGGTGCGGCTTCAGAGCCGGTGCCACAATAGCAAAGCCCCTGACGGCCCGCAATCGGAGACGACGGATTAATTCTTCTTTGATTCAGCAGACTTAGGTTTCCGGGAACGCTTGTTTTTGCTGCCGCTGATGTTGATGACGCCTTTGCACCCAGGGTAGCGCTGGCAGCTCCAGAACTCCCCCCTGTCCCCTTTGCGTAGGCGGGTTTTCCCTCCGCACATCGGGCAGGCTGGCGTGGGCGGAACCCGGATACGGACCTGCTGCTGAGCCCCGTGGCTGACCAGGTTGCGCGTCCAGCCGGCCTGGCGCTGCAGAAAGTCGTCCAGCGACATACGGCCGGCGGCAACTTCATCCAGAGCCTGTTCCCAGAGCGCGGTCATGCCCGGCTCGGTCAGCTGGGGCGGCAGGGCATCGATCACATCGGTTCCCAGTTCGGTCGCCATTATTTTGCTGCCTTTACGCACAATGAAACGCCGGTTCAGCAGCTGCTCAACGATGCCTGCTCTGGTGGCTTCGGTGCCCAGCCCCGCATTGTCTTTAAGCACTTTACGCAGCGCAACGTCCGTAACAAAAGCGGCCGCATTCATCATAGCTCCAATCAGGGTGGCAAACGTATAGTGTGCCGGCGGACGGGTCATCAGCTGCGCCACCTCAGCACCGGTCACCGCACAGCGGTCACTACGGCTGAGCGGCGGCAGGGCAGCGTCTGCTTCATCGTCCTCATCAACATCATTATCCCGGTCTTGTTCAAACAGGACCTTCCAGCCCTTTATCACCTCTGTTCGTCCGGTGCTGCGGAACAGCTGCCCGCCAATATCGAACTGCAGTCGGGTGATATCGGACTCATGTAGGGGCAGGAACTGCGCCAGGTAGTTACGGCGGATGAGCAGATAGACGTTACGTTCCGCCTCCGACAGCGCGGACAACTGAAACGCATTGCGCGTGGGGATAATGCCGTGGTGTGCCGTTATTTTTTTGTCGTTCCAGATGCGCGAGACAAATTCCATGTCGAGGCCTGCCAGCACCGGTGCACATTCCGGATCGGTACGGCCAATGGCATCGAGCACACCGGAAATCTCTTCCCGCATGGATTCAGGCAGGTAACCGCAGTCGGTGCGGGGGTAAGTGGTTGCCTTGTGCTTTTCATACAGGCTCTGCGCGGTATCAAGCACCTGCTGGGGTGACATATCCCACATTCTGCCACAGGCCTGCTGCAGGGTGCCCAGCGAAAAAGCCAGCGGTGCGGCGGATTTTTCGCGCTTAGTGTCACATTCTGTCACTACTGCGTGCCCCGTCTGACGGCAGAGCTGAGCCACCTGCTGCGCGATGTTCTGGTGAACACAGCGCTTTTCTTCGTCGGTATACACCTTCGCCGGCACCCACTGCGCCGGAAAAGTGATGCCGCCGGCCGAAATAATCGCTTTAACCTGCCAGTAAGGCCTGGGCACGAAAGAGGCGATTTCCCGGTCCCGGCGAACAACCAGCGCCAGCGTCGGTGTCTGCACACGACCTACAGAGACAACGCCATCGAAGCCTGCCTCGGCTGCACGCAGGGTATAAAGACGGGAGAGGTTCATGCCTATCAGCCAGTCGGCCCGGGCTCGCCCGAGACCGGCGTGATACATCCCGAGCGTGGCTTGGCCGGGGCGAAGGTCCTTAAGTGCTGCGCGGATGCTGATTTCATCCAGAGCGGAGAGCCAGAGCCGCTGCACCGGGCCTTCCCAGCGGCAGTAATCCAGCAGCTCGCGCGCGATGACTTCACCCTCACGATCAGCATCAGTGGCAATCACCACGTCGTCAACCTGACGCAGCAGCCGCTCAATGACTTTAAACTGATCCTGCGTCTCCTTCTTAACAACGACCTGCCAGGGGGCCGGCAGGATGGGAAGCGCAGAGAGCGACCAGGGCTTACCATACTGCTGACCATAGGCCTCCGGCGGGGCGGTTTCCAGCAGGTGGCCTACAGCCCAGGTGACGGTGACGCCACTGCCTGACAGAAACCCATCGCCGCGACGGGTGGCGCCGACTACCTCTGCCAGATCGCGCCCCTGAGAGGGCTTTTCACAGATATAAAGGCGCATAGCCACCCTCCTGTGAGTCAGACTGACTGATAACGCATGCGCAGCAAATTTACGCTCGCTTCATTCACCGGCGGTGAAAAGGCTGAGCGCTTTTCGCCGAGCAGAACGGCACGATCGGGCTAACCTGCATCCTGGCAGGCCTTCTGCCAGACAGCATTGTTTTCTGCTGCATCCAGGCGTGTTGCATCCACCCTACGGTAAGATAAAACAGTCCCGTAAATCTGACGCAGCAGCCGTCCTCCTTCACTGAGATAACTGTCCCGGTCATTTCGCGTGATCAGTCCATAATGCGATGCCTGAAGCACCTTTTTGGCAAATTGGTCAAATCCTACCAGCAGAAACACGCACCGGTAGCCCAGCGGAGTACGCGTATAAACATGAATATCCAGTGGCTCTGCCGAAGAAACTTCCGTCAATGTTACGCCCTGTGGGAGCGCACTCATATCTTCATCCAGCTTACTGATAAGCCCGGACATCGTTTCAGATGCAGATTTCAGCTTTTCTTCCAGACGGTACATAGCTTCATCAGCCCAGGGATTGTTACTCAGCGAATCCTGGTTAATTTGTGTTGCGCGCGCGAAGAACTGAGGCATTCCGATAATGCCGTGTTTCGCAGGCGCGTCTCCCTCCGGCTTCTCCCGTTTGCGCCCCAGCCACAAACCAATTGCATAATTGGTATGGAGGGCAATTGTCATTTCAGACTGAAGAGAACCTGTCTTTGTTACCTGTTTATCTGCCATCGTTATCGTCACCTGTATTCAGTTAAGAAGAGCTGGCATAGTCCTGAATCAGATGTATTCCCAACAATGTGAAACTCATAATTACGGATAAGAAATTAACGGCGGGTTAGATTTTGATTTGATTGCGCCCCGCAACACTGCTTACTTTTTAGCCGCTGTTGCGCCCCGCAACACTGCTTGTTTTTTAACCACTGTTGCGCCCCGCAACGCTACTTGTTTTTTAGCCACTGTTGCATCCCGCAATACTGCTCGTTTATTACCGCAGGGTAGATTGTGTCAGCTGCAAGTGTCTTACCGGATGGAGGTAAGCTGAAGCTTCAACCGTCTAATTATTTGCTAACACTCTGGCGTATGCTTTCAATCATCGCCCTGACATCCTCCCTAGAAGGCCGGCTCGCAGGCTTTACAGGCAGACTGGCTGCTGGTACAGCACGCGGGACGGTTGTACTGGAATTGTTGCTGCCGGAACTGCCATGTACTGCGGTTTCATGCAAATTCAGCTCACCGCAACGGGCACGTCGCAGCATCGTGAACAACCAGCCAACCGGGTTATTAAGCCTGCCAAGTCGCAGTTGTTCGCGCAGCATGTCAGCCAGCGCCTTCGCTAGCGCTTCCGGCAGTGAGGTCATCTGGGTGGTGAGCATCTGTCGATCCTCACTGTTCAGCCCGTTAACAAAGTCTTCAGGCAAAAAATGCTCTCCACCCGGTACGTACGTTTTTTTATTCACACTCTGTGTGAAAGAACGTACGTTACAGTCCGGATTTCGGACTCCGGTGTAAGTCATTGATTTCAGGCTGAGTCCGGATTCCGGACTCGGCGTTTTCTCCATTAATGAATTACTGAGTCCGTTTTCCGGACTCAGTGGATCTGGTTGATTCTTTGCACTTTTCTGACTGAGTCCGGAATCCGGACTGCGGGTCACAGCCTGGCGATTGCAGACCATCTGCTGAGGAGTGGACGGCGCGCTCAGGCGACTTTCGATAAGGGCCAGGCGACTGTGGCGATGACGCATCCCGGGGTCCTGCAGGATATCATTCACCACGGCCAGCGCCGTCATCCGGACCGCTTTATTACGATTCTGGCAGCTCTCTTCAACAAGCGTCAGCCAGCCCGGGTCAAAGGTTTCGGCGTCACGGTAACCCAGCGGCTCATCATGCTGCGCGTAGATATTGCCCCTCACGCGGCCACGGTCATCACGCACCCGCTTACACAGACTGAGCCAGCCGGTCAGGCGCAGCATCAGTAGAACGCGGCTCACCGTATCGCGTGAGGATTTTTCGGAATGCGCGGAGGCCAGCTGAACCTGTAGCTCGTCATAGGTCGGAAAGATGGCTCCCTCATTCTGCTGCGCATAAAGCCTGATCATCACCCAGGCGGTTTTATCCAGCGGTGACAGACGCGTATCAAGAAACAGCCTGCGCGGGAACGCATCGTGCACGTTTCCCATAAATAGCAGCCCGCTGCGTTCCTGGCTTACATCGCCGTTATCAGCGCGCCGCTCAAGATTCTGCTGCATTCTGCCAAGCGTATGCGCCACGATACTGTCGGCGGGAATGGTCATTTTATGCTCTCCTCTTCTGCCTGAGACAGCACTGTGCCGGGATAAACCCGGCACAGTGTGGTCATCAGCGGCAATCCGTTACCGGCGTATTTCACGGTTGTATGTCTCATGATCCATCAGCCACCACTGCCGGCCACCGTCCTTGCTCAGGATGCGCCAGAACGGTCCAACATCTATCTTGAGATATCCGTTCATGGCCAGCCGGCGGAACACTTTCTGGCCGCAGCAAAGTGCATGGAATAACTTTTGCGCCCGGCGGCGTACCGCCGGGGAAACCTGCTGACGAGGAGAAAAATCTTCCAGTTCCATCACGCCTCCTTACGTATTTGTGCGGGCGCAGTGCGGGCAGTGGTACCCGCCTCCCGGCACAACTGACATACGCGGCTCCAGACTGCTGTCAGGGAAAGACCCAACTGCTCCGCCGCGAGCATCATCGCCTCAAGCGCCTGATGGGAATCAGGAGATGTCAGACCTGAGGCTTTCCATTCGATCCAGAGCGCTGCGTCCTGAGGCTCTGTCAGGGCCTGAGTTCGCCCCTGCCGGGACTCGATGCCCATCAGACGGCGGCGTGCACTCACTTCTGAGGGTGACAGGCCAAAGTACCGGTCGATAAGCTCCATTGAGCCGCCGAGTTCAAGTGCACGGTCAATCATCATGAACCGCTTCTGCTCGTTCCGGGCCTGATTCAGCATTAGCCAGAAATTTTCATGATTGAGGGAGACATCTAGCACGGAAACGTGTGACTGGCTGAGGTAGTGCAGTTCGTCAAGACTAAGGTGACTTAGCGCACGGATCTCTTCAACGGACATACCCAGTGACTCGCAGCGGCGGATATTGCCGTTTTTGATGTCCATCAGCAGTGCGGAAAGAATGGCCGTGGTAGCCTGAGAGAGATTAGAAAAGTTATGCTGGCTCACAGGCCACCTCCTGAAATCGCCTGGTCGGCGACGAGCAGAACATCAAAAAGCCAGCCCGACAGGCAGGCACACCATAAAAAAACATCAGTCATGAGAGCCTCCCCCTGCTGAAATCTGCCGGGGAGCCTGTTCACCACTGAGGCCATGATGAAGGTCGGCATCCCGGCCGGCGAGAAAACCGGCCATCCGGGCAGCGCTGTCACCGCGGCAGCTTCCCGCCTCACGAACAGTCAAGTCGGCCAGTGCGTCTCCGGCATGGCGCTTTGTCAGCCAGCGCTGAAGTACGGTATTTTCCTCCTCAGAGGGCGCAAATGAACGCAGCACCTGCCAGACGCCGGATACCCAGCCCTCCCTGAACTGATCTGCACGACGACGGCGCGTACGCAGCAGCATTCGACGGGTACGATACTGTTCCATGTGCGTTTCAGACGCGGCGCGCAGCTGGCGCTGCAGAACGGTATAGATGTAGAGCGCCACCTCGGGTCGTTCGCTGAAGCCATAAAAGTGAAGTGAACGGCGAACGCTGCTGGTTCCCTGTGAACTGACATGAACATGCCAGCCAAACCAGCAGCGACATCCTGTGGCCATGCAGACCACTGTTGCCAGAGAGCTCAGCCAGGCTGGCACTTTATCTGCATTGCTGGTCAGGCTCAGGCAAACTGACTCGGTGATGCCACTGAGAGAAAGCATGTCTGGCGTCATACCATGACGCTGCATAAGCCGCTGGGCCAGTGCAACCGCACGGGCGGCTTCATGAGGATTACTGTTGCGCGTGCCCAGCGCCATCAGGCGGCGGATACGGGCTGTGACTTTTGCGTTATCCGACATAGCGCATCCCCCTGCTCCCGGTAGCACGGTGACGGTCCTGTTTCTCTTTGACATCCTGACAGCCAGCACAGAATTCCACGCCCGGCACAGCCTGCTGGCGAGCGACCGGTATGTCTGCTCCGCAGCATTCGCAGAACGCTTTTGACGGTTTTACAGAGTGCACCTGCGCCCGGATTGCATCTATGCCGCGCTGGGTGAACAGAGCCGTACTGGCTTGCGCCAGTTCATCGTTCAGATCATCAGACATTTTCCCCTCCCTTTGCAGCAAGTCGCTGCAGCTCACGCAGACGGCGGATAATGCGGATAAGACGCATTGTTTTCACAACCGTAACATCGTCGAATACGGCCACGTCAGCCGGAGATTGAGTACCAAAGAAATTCAGACAGAACATAAACATATTGAACTGTTTGTTGGGGAGTGAGCCGGACAGGCCTGCCAGGAAGAGGACAAATTCGCTGCCGGTTTCGGAGACGGCAAAGCCTGATGACTGAGGGTGTTTATCCTCCCGCACGTTGTCCGCACAGCCCATCGCCTCAGCAATCTCGAAGACAAGCCGGTAGGCCATATCCTGCAGATGCTCGATATCATCCTGGAGTGCCGGGATGTGCCAGATATCGCTGACGGGCTCAAGGCCGGTAGCAGCGAAGGAGACTGAGCTGACTGACGCCGGCAGAGGGTCATTTTCCTCACCAATTGCTGATAACAGTGTGCTCTGACTGAAATCAGTAAGAGAAATGCTGTCCGTACCAGCCGTTTCACCGGTAATGACCGGCCGGCCGCCAAAAAGGTCATCCTGGACTTCGCGACGCGGTTCACTGCCGGCGGTTACCAGTGCGTTTACAGGTAGTTCAGCGCCTGCGTGCAGTTCCGGAGCTGGCTCGGGACGACCGCGTGTGATCAGGGTGCCGCTGCGCAGGCCCGTTACCGGGGTTTCGGAATCTGTATCCGGAGGCAGAACAGTGACATTAGACGTCGGGGATTCCCGGCCTGTCGCTCTTTCCTGTGGTGGCGACATTGCCGGCAGCGGTGGCGGCTCACCAAACTGCTCACGGCGCTTCTGTTCACGGGGGTCAAGCTCAATCAGCCATCGATCATAATTGAGGCTCGGATGGGGCAGAGCTTTAACCAGGAGACCTATTAATTCATCGCGCAGGTGATCAAAGGAGAAGCTGTCAGGATCATTAAAATTCTTGCACGCTTCACCAAATACCCGCTCAAATTCATCTGTCGAATCATCGGATACGTCATATTTAGTCCATACTTTCTCAGCCAGAATTCTGAGGTTGAGGATGGGGAGGGCCTGCCCACGACTGAGTCCTCTTTCCAGAAGGTCAGGCATGTGCGGATGAAGATATTTGAGTGTATCCTCCATCCGGCTGATACTGGATGCGTGAACAGGATAGCCTTCATCGTTCAGGAGTTCAGACAACTCACGAAGTGAAACAGGCCTTCCCAGCTGCTCTTCCTGAATAATTCTCGCATTGTGAATCCCAAATGCTTTGTCAATGAAGCTCAGATCTCCCCTGACGTCGTTTTCAGCCAAATGTCCGACAAGACATTTCAGTCGCCCGGGCCACGGTTTAAAAATGGTGTGTATGCGATAGAAACGTTCATCGCCGGTTTCCTGCCATAACTCACAGAGAATCTGATATCGGGTGTTGCCGCCGTCGCTGAAGATGTAAACGTCTTCCCCCTGAGGATCGCGGGTCACTTTTGGAATGGAATCCAGCCCGCGAGCACGCACGGAGGCTTTGATTTCTTCATAACGCGGATTGCGGCCTTTACGGGGGTTGTCCGGATTCGGGCGCAGCTGATCCAGAGTCAGTACCATTGCCATTTCGCTGACCGGCAACGAAGCGGCATCCATTGGGTCAGTGATCTGAGAAGGCGATTTACCCCGTTGCAGCATGGCAGCACCGATGTTCAGGTTACGAACGTTACTCATGCTGCTGTCCTCCCTGCGCTGGCCGTCAGGTCAGAAAATCGGGTGAAACGACCTTCATATTGCAGGCGAATTGTGCCTGTAGGCCCCTGGCGTTGTTTGCTGATGATGATTTCAGCGACGCCTTTATCATCCGTGTTTTCGTGGTAGACCTCATCACGGTAGATAAAAACGATGACGTCAGCGTCCTGTTCAAGAGCCCCGGAATCGCGAAGATCACCATTATTCGGACGTTTATCTGCGCGGCTCTCAAGCTGTCGGTTCAGTTGTGACAGCGCGACAACAGGGCAGTCCATTTCTTTGGCCAGCGCTTTCAGAGAACGCGATATTTCTGCAATTTCCTGCGTGCGGTTTTCCTGATCCGGGCAGCGCATCAGCTGCAGGTAATCAAGACCGATAATCGATGGATGACCATAGCGCCGCGCGTTGCGTCTGGCGCGAATACGAAGCATCGCGGGCGTCAGTGAACCGGTGTCATCAATGATGAGGCGATCTTTGAGGTCCCCTGTTAATAGCCCATAAGCGTTTGACACTCGCGCCCAGTCTTCATCATCCATTAACCCACTCTTGAGGTGCGTCAGGTCTATGCTGCCCAGTGAAGCAACCATGCGCATCAGGATCTGTTCTGTAGGCTGTTCAAGACTGTAAAACTGCCCGTTTGACTCCTTTTTTTTCATTAAGGAATTAATCAGCAAACTTATTAGCAACGCCGTTTTACCCATCGATGGACGTGCCGCTATAAGCACTAAGTCGCCAGCCTGAAGACCGCTGGTCATAGCATCGAAGTCTTCAAAACCTGTAGGCGTACCGGTAATACCGTCAGGGACATTGCACCGGCGCTCCAGCTCAACCAGCAGCTTTTCCATACCATCAATGAGAGTAACTGCCTGTTCAGGTTCAGTTCGCTCGGCAAGTCGGGTGATTTTCTGCTCGGCAATTTCCATTACCCTTTCAATATCAGCACCCGGTTTTTTTACCGATTCAGTGATTTCTGTACCAATTGCGGCTAACTGACGACCCTGACTGTATTTTGCCACGATGTCACAGTACGCAACGATATTTGCCGCGCTGGGCGTATTCTTAGCGAGCTCTGCCAGGTAGGCAAAGCCACCGAGTTGGTCAAGGGCATCTTTACCACGGTTTTCAATACTTTCAGCCAGCGTCACGAGGTCTATGGGCTTACTGGCCGCCACCAGACGCGTCATTTCCTGAAAGATGGCTTTATGAACCTTATGGAAGAAATCACTGGCGCTGAGGCGGATTGCTACTTCATCCCAGCGATCGTTATCCAGCATCAGGCCACCGATGACAGACTGTTCAGCATCAAGAGAAAACAGACCGGGGATATTTCTGCGATTAGAGGTCATCTTTACGCCCCCCTTCTGCTGCAAGCTCGTCAAACTTCTCTTTCCATTCGGGAAAAAGTTCGCATGCAAGGTTGTGCATGGAATCAAAGGCCGAATCACTTTTACGGCTGGTTTTCTTCTCGAGTCTGTGAACTGGCTGCCCTGCTGCATGACCATGTTTATAGATATCCAGGTCATAGATTCTGGTCTGAAGCATCTCAATAACTATTTTGTCCGAATGCTGACTGTAATCACCGCCTGAAATGATGGCTTCAGCATGCTCAACGGTGGTTTTGGCCAGCACCGTATAATCCATACAGTTAACCAGCATGCGTATCTGCGGGAGTTTGATACCAAAGGCCAGATAAGGAAGGAGCTCTTCCATAAGAGCAACTGTGCCGCGCATGAATTCGCGGACATCGGGCAGAACGGGCTTTACCATGCCGATCATTTCACCGGTAGCGGCAAGAATAATCAGTTCCGACATCACCGAACGTGAACCCTGTGAATCTATCAGGATGACGTCATACCTGCTGAATACTGGATTCGCCAGCGCATTCCGCAGGCGCACGCGCCCGTCGGCAACATTGAGCATGTAGGTAGGTAAAAGGTTGCGGGGATCATTGGAGACAATGACGTCCAGATTATCGATCTCGGTGCGGGAAATTATGTTTTCTGGCCGTGAGAGGTCTGCAGTCTGCATGAGCAGCTCATAGAGACCGCAAGGCGCTTCATATGCTAAGGGATAGATACTGCTGGCAGTTGGCTGAGCGTGATCCCCGTCGATAATGAGGGTTTTGATGCCCGCATCCGCGAGAAAACCGCCGAGATTTGCGGCCTGGGTTGATTTACCCTCGCCACCTTTAGTTGAAACAACTGGAATCACTTTCGGTCTGGCACCAAGTGATTTGTAATCATCTGATTTTAAATGCATTTATAACACCTGAAGTTTATTCAGGTGAGATAAGCAATTTCACAACAATCAAAGCGGAAAAAATTAACACTTACACACGGGGATTGAAAATCCCCGTGTCCGTGGTTCGATTCCGCGTCCGGGCACCAACATTCTGAAAACCCAGCTTATGGCTGGGTTTTTGCTTTTCTGGGTTTCATCACTCTTCATACAACCTTGCGACGATTACGGCTCGATGCGGTGATTGAGTCTCAGTATCTCAAAAGCAGGAAAGGTTGTTCTAAGCGGTTGGACGCTCGTTCCATGCATCCGTGTACTGGATGTTGCCATCCACAATTCGCCACGTGATTTTTTCATACTGCAAACTGACGCTTTCCGTATGGTTTAGTTTGTCATTGCCTGCAAGCTTCACATTTGCCACGCCGCAGTTAACGCCGGTGACTTTCACGTTTTCCATCAGCACTATGTAATAGCAAACCTCCTGGCCAGCATCGCTAATGTTATAGAAGCGAAGTTCAGCGCTTTTTAGCGTCTGCCCGGTGGCTGCTGCCTTGTACAGATAAGGCGTGGAGCTATCCACTTCTTTCTCAATCATCATTGATGAATGCTGGCGCGTACCGGTGATCCTACCGTTAGATCCGTCTACTGGCAGGTTAATGCCGTGGCTCATGCCGATAATTTCAATGCTGCCTTCACGGCCGTGAACATCGACAGATCCTCGAATATCTGCGCCACCATCATCTTTAAGCCACATATACGGAGGGATTGGCATTTTACTTGCTCCTTATTTTTTTGATTAACTTCATGGTTATTAAGTAAACAGCCGTGGCAATGGGCACCACGGTGACTACATCAATGTAGAAATAGGCGTCGTAGAGAGTTTCAATGTTGGATTCGCCGCTTATTAACACGGCAACCTTTCGTGCGAAATTCTGTGAGATGTAGGTTTCAGCGCCACCGAGCGATCTGCCCACAGCCAGCGTTATTAGTATGAAGAAAACGCATTTTGCGACCCTACGGGCAAGTGTTTGAGCCATTGGCTACAACCTCAATTAATCCTCGGGCCATCAGCGAAGGCTTGCCTGGCACGGGCACCATTAATGTGTTCATAAACGCCTGGCGGATACGCGCATAATCGGAGTTGTGGGGAATGGTGATGCAACCTTCTGACACGGTTCCCGGATGAAGCCGGAACAGTTCGCGGCGCACGCCCTCATACCATGTCTCGTCGTCAATGGCTGCATCCTCCCGATAGAGTGCAAACCATTCACTTCGGCCAAAGGCCACGCCTTTCGTGTACTTGTTCCAGGCGTCCTGTAATTCCGCCTTTCGCTTACCAAAGAAACCACCCGCGCCGCGGTCGACAACCCAGTATTTCCCGGGTGGCAATGGGCCGTCACCCGAAACTGCGCCGCATCCACCTCGATTTCGATAAGCGCCGTTACCAGAAAACGCCATGAAAACGCCGACGCCATAGATGTTTAATGGTGCGTAATCCGCGCCGTTCAGAATAAGTGTTCCATTCAATGCCATCGTTCCCTCATTAACCATGTAATAACCGTGGGTGATAGTAACAATGAATGGAATATAGTGCCAAAAATTGTTAGGGATTCTTATGGGTTGATCTAACGTTTTGAACTAATGTTTTTTTTGAATGGCGTAGTTTTTATTTTTTTTATTTAATATAAAACAGTTGGATATAAGTATTTATCTCTAAAATTTGTTTGATAAAATCAGCACTGCCAATTGAATTATTGATAAGCCTGTAAAAAGGTTAACTCCAGAAATCAGCCTTACCACAGCAGCTATGTCCAAATAAAGAATCGCTTGTCGCCCACAACAATCCTTCATAAATTCTTTCACACCCCAACAAAATTAACGTAGGCCGCAGAGATGAGTGAGTTCGTCGTAGAAGAGTGGAACAAAGAGGGTTATTTGATCAGCACGGACGAAAATAAACTGGACCTCGCCGCCATACACCGTTATCTCACCACTTCGACATGGGCAGCAGGCATTGATGAAGAGACGGTCAATGCTTCGATACAAAACAGTCTTAACTTTGGTCTTTACCATCAGGGCGAACAGATTGGCTTTGCGCGGTTAATCACGGATTACGCCACCTTCGCTTATCTGTGCGATGTTTACGTGCTCGACGCGTATCAGGGAAACGGCCTGGCACGCTGGTTGATGGCGTGCATTCATGCGCATCCGGTTTTTGCGCGGCTGCGCAGAATTACGCTGTTCACCAGCACGGCGCCGTGGCTGTATGAAAAGTTTGGCTATCAACCGGTTAACCAGCCGAATTACGCGTGGACGATTACCCGGCCTGAGATCTACAAAAACAAAGCGTGATAAATCTCACAGCGCCAGCTGAATCGCCTGCACCTCATCCTCCTGCTGCGCCGGCCGCGCGCAGCAGATCAGCACTTCATCATCCGCCACTTGCGCGCTCGGTGGCGTTGGGTAAGTCACCGCGCCTTGCAGCAGTTTGGTTTTACAGCTGCCGCAATGTCCGGCGCGACAGCTGTACGCTGGGCTCAGGCCACGCGCTTCAGCCAGCTCAAGCAGCGAACCGGTATCCGGCGTCCAACGCGCCTCTTTCAGTGAATCCATGAACTTCACCGGCACCGATTGGGTTGCTATCGGCAACAGCGGTTTTGCTTCTTTAACAATATCGTTGGTGCGCTGCAGCGACGATGGCCCAAAGGCTTCGGCGTGAATGCGATCGTCGGCGATATTCAAGGCGCGCAGCCCGTCGTACAGCGCCTGGGTAAATTGCGGCGGACCGCACAGATAGAAGTCGTAATCGTTAAACGGCAGCACCCGCGAGAGCAGCGCCATATCGATGCGGCCGGCAAAATCGTAATCAACATCCGGTTCTGCATCCGCCGTCTGGCTTAGCACGCGCACCAGTTTCACCGCGCCGTGCGCCGCCGCCAGCAACTGGTCGAGTTCGCGCACAAAAGGGCGCTCGGCTTTGCTGCGCGCCGACTGGAACAGAAACGTAGGGCGCAGGCGCTGTTTGCGCACTCCTTCGTATATCAGATGTCGCAGCATCGCCAGCATCGGCGTGATGCCCACGCCAGCGGCAAGCAGCACCGCCGGACGCGGTTCGCTGGCGTCGAGAGTAAAATCACCCGCCGGCGCACGCGCTTCCAGCGTATCTCCGGTGTGGAGATGATCGTGCAGGTAACGCGAAACCGCGCCATCGCGCTTGACGCTGATGCGGTAAAAATTCTCCGATGGCGCGACCGAAAGCGTGTAGGCGCGCATCAGCGGCTTATCCGTACCGGGCAACTGCAGGCGAATCGGCAGATGTTGACCGGCCAGATGCGGCAACAGACCCGCGCCATCATCCGGCACTAAATGAAACGAGCGGATCGTGGCGCTCTCATCCACCACCTTAATCACCTTGAACGGACGCCAGCGCGAAGCCAGATCTGCTGCACGCAGGCGTTCGGCGGCGGCTTGCCAGTCGCCGGTCATCAGCGAACTGGGTGCGACGCCATCCGGCGGCGTTAACCAGCGTAAGGCGAGGGCGGCACGACGACGCACGATACGGCGCGCACGAAACGTCCACAGCCGCTCGGCACCCTGAAAGGCGGCGATCTCGGGCGAGTCGAGAATCACTTCGGCATCGCCGCTCAGTTGCAGCGTGTCGCCGCTGGCGTAATCAACAAACAGCAATCCCGCTTTGCCATTCTGGTGAATGTTGCCCAGCGTGGAGAAAAACAGATTGCCGTTGAAGTCGGGAATGGTCAGCAGGCCATCTTCACTGACGCGCACGAAACCCGGTTTACCACCGCGATGCGAGGCATCAACCTGGCGTTCGGCATAGCTGGCGACGTAAAAGGTATCCGCCGCGCCGATGCTGGCGCGCGCGGCATCATCCAGCGCGCTCAGGGTTTCCACCTCACCGCGATAAGGTTCGGCGGGAGGATGTGCAAAGTGAAAGTCACGCAGCTGGATATAGCGCGGGCAGTTGCCAAAACTCTGTTCCACCTGCACGCGAAAACCAGCGCCAATCGCCTGCAGCACGCCGTTCATGCGGTTACGTCGCCGCGTATGCAGTTCGATGCCCAGCAGCCCAATCGGCGCGCCATCCTGCATGCCCGCCGCCGCGGGATCGCCTTGATGCGGACGCGCCTCGATATCCAGCGTGGTGGCATTCGGCGAGAAGATAAAACCGGGTTGGCCTTCCAGCAGCGTGGCCCACGCATCGCCGTGCGCATCCACGCTGCCCGCCACAATAAACGGCAGCTGCGCGTAGAAGTCGCGGTGTTGATCGGGCATGTGATCGCGGATCACGCGCTGGCCGACGTCCGCCATGCGCTCCGCCACACCCGCCTGTTGCTGAAGCGCAATTTCACCCTGATGCCAAACCGGTAGTTTCTTGCTCATGATGGTGGACTCAGGCGATGCTGCGCAGGCCAGCCGCAGTTTGAGGGAAGGGCACAAAGCCCGGCAGCGCTTCGATGCGACGCAACAGCGCGTTCACCGCCGGATAGCCGGAGAGATCGACATTGCCTTCTGGCGCACCCACGATATAGCTGTACTGCGCAACGTCGGCAATAGTCGGGCGATCGCCAACCAGCCATTCACGGCCTTCAAGATGCTGCTCAATGCGTGACAGCACCAGATGCGCGCGGGCAATCACCTCTTCAGGATTGAACGGGCGGCCAAACACGGTAATCAAACGCGCCGCGGCTGGACCAAAGGCGATATCACCGGCTGCCACGGTGAGCCAGCGCTGTACCGCCGCCGCGCCCTGCGCATCTTCCGGCAACCATTCGCTGCGACCGCTTTTCTTCGCCAGATAGACCAGAATGGCGTTGGAATCGGCAATAAACACGCCGTCATCTTCCAGCACCGGCACCTGACCAAACGGATTCATGGCGAGGAATTCCGGCGTTTTGTTTTCGCCAGATTTGAGATCAACATCGATGACTTCATGCGGTAAATCCAGCAGCGACAGGAACAGACGTGCGCGGTGAGCATGACCAGAAAGCGGGAAGTGATAGAGTTTCATGTTGCGGTTCCTTAGGTGTTGCTCGGGATAATCCCGAGCCTTGCCATAAGGTTCGCACAGACAATTTAGCGGCAGAATAGCCGGGTTAGCGAAGTCATTGTTGCGAAAAATGGAAGAATCGTGCCGGAGCTACTTCTTAGCTTCCACGCCTGGCGTAGCGGAGCGAATCAAATACTGTTCGGTCACGTCCGGCAAATGCGTCAAGGTCCAGTCGGCCATGGCGATTTCCTGCTCGCGGATGCGCGAGAAGATATCGGCACTTTCGTGATCGTTGAGATGCTGCGCCGCCGCAATCAGTGAGGTGTAGCTGGCAATCTCAAGGTGCTCAAACACGTGGCCGCTGATCGCGCCTTTCACCACTTCATCTTCCACCATCACGCCGCCAATCGACTGACCGAAAGCGGAGATTTTGCCGGCGAGATCTTTCAATACCGATTGAGAAGTGGAGTAGCGATCGATCACGCTCTGCACCAGCGTCTGATGTTCACGGGTCTCAACAATATGCTGTTCGATACGCAGTTTAAGGTCGGGATAGTGTTCAAGGCGCGAGGCCATTTTTTCCAGCATGCTTTCAGCCTGTTTTTCCATGGCATGGGCATCTTTTACCCAATCGAGAAAGTGCTCTTCGCTGTTGTGGCTCATAATATTTTCCTGACAAATAAATAAAAGGAGATTGCGGCTGTTGCCGAATTACCGGCCGTTATGCGGGAGATTTATCGACGACTCGACGGCTTTTTTTACCGCCTTTTCGTCCCGCTTCAATCGCACGCTCTGGATTATTACGAAAATTGCCGCCGCTTAATTGGCCGCCTTTTTTACCCGCTTCGCGGGCTCTTTCCGGGTCCATGGCAAAATTGCCAGAACCGCCACGTGGTGTTGTCATAATGAATACCTCAGATAAAGGGGATAACGCATATTTCATTTGCTACTTAAGGTTAGCCCTAAAAGCCAAACGTACAACCAATTGCAATTAGGAATTATCCTAAGATGGTTGAAATCGTTAAGTTATTTTACATACTTAAAATAATTTGATTTGGCAAAAAAGATAATTAAAGCTTCGCGATTAATGGGTGAGAGAAAATAATTGACCGCTGCGCTTATAACTTTTTTCTCTTCCAACGTGATGAAATAAATTAACATTCCTGATGCTTTTATTTATTTCTCAAACAGAGAGTGGCGACCAGATCATTAGCCATAATCTTAAAAGGGGTTTAATAAATATAAATGCTAATAAAAAAGGGATTATTTTAAGCGAAGCGCACTATTTCTGCTTTTTAACCATAAATAGTGCGTTGGGATTATTTTACCAGCACCTGCGCACCGGCGTTTTTCTCCAGTCGCATTACGTCAAACAGCGACAGCAGCACCAACAGCGCCACACCGGCGAAGGCGATATGAATATCGCTTTGCGCAATTTCGCTATGCTCCTGCCACAACATGGATGCGCGCAGGAACAGCGCCGCCAGCGCAATACCCGCGCTCATGCTGAACTGGAAGAAGATGCTGAACACCACCGAGGCATCGCTCATCTTGTTTTGCGGCACATCGGCGAAGCCCAGGCTGTTGTAGCAGCTGAACTGCAGCGAGCGCGACAGCCCGCCAACAAACAGAATCGCGGCAATCGCGAAGTAGCCCAGCGACGGATTGAGCAGCAAGCAGCCGAGCATCGCCGCAAGGCTGATCATGCCATTGAACATCAGCACGCGACGAAAGCCCCAGCGCTTCATCAACCAGGTTGTCGCTGGCTTCATCGCCAGGTTTCCGGCAAATACCCACAGCACCATCGCACCGGCCTGCGCCGCGCTCCAGCCAAAGCCAAGCTGAAACAGCAACGGCAGCAAATAGGGCACCGCGTTGATCGAGGCGCGGAACAACGAGCCGCCAATCACCGCATTACGGAAGGTGGCAATTTTCATCGCGCTAAACGGCAGCAGCGGCTGCGCATGGCGGAAGCTGTGGCGATACGCCAGCCAGCTGCACAGCATGCCCAGCAGCAGCAACGGAATGCCAAAACTGAGATGCATCTGTCCCAGCGCTTCCAGCGCGATAATTAATGAGGTGCAGGCGGTGGCGGTAAGCACAAAGCCGCGCACATCAAACGGCCGCCGCTGTTCGCTTTTAAACTGCGGCACCAGATAAGCGGTGGCGATAATGGCGAGGATGCCGAGCGGAATATTGAGCCAGAAAATCCACGGCCAATGCCCGTAAGTAACAATCAATCCGCCCAGCGGCGGGCCAAGCACCGGCGCAATCAAACCCGGCCAGGTAATAAAGGCGATGGTCTTCACCATGTCCTTTTTCTCCGTGACGCGCAGCACTACCATGCGACCGACCGGCACCATCATCGCGCCGCCAATCCCTTGCAGAATGCGACTCAGCGTGAACGTCGGCAGCGTGTCGCTCAAGCCGCAAAGGATCGAGGCGAGGGTGAAAATCAGGATGGCGCTGGCGAATATCGTGCGCGCGCCAAAGCGCTCCGCCAGCCAGCCGCTCATCGGAATGAACACCGCCACCGCCAGTAAATACGCGCTGACGCCAATGTTCAGCGCTACCGGGCTGGAGGCGAAGTCGCGCGCCATCTGCGGAATCGCGGTGGTGATCACCGTGGCATCGAGGTTTTCCATAAAGAAGGTCACGGCAACCAACAACGCTAACAGCAGGGTGCGATGGGAATTCGGTCGGGCTTCTCTGCCTGAGTCGATCATGCGAGGTCCTGCGAAAACAGAAGGATGCAAAGACTTTTAATGAAAAGCGCAGCAGGTGCAAATCAAAATCACAGAATGCATGAGTCGTAGCGGCGCAATTCATTGCGCGATAAATCGCGCCGCTAAGCAATGTGCGATGACAGGATGCGCACTGGATAAAATCAGATGGCTTCTGCCACAGTAGCTTTTGCCTCAATAAACTCCACCACCGCACGCGTTACCTCAGCGGTATTCGCCGTGCCGCCGACATCCGGTGTCAAAATGCCCTGAGCGCAGACATATTCAATACCTTGCATAATCAGCGCCGCAGCATCCCGCTCGCCGAGATGCTCCAGCATCTGCACCGCCGTCCAGAACGTGGCGATCGGGTTGGCGATGCCTTTGCCGGTGATATCAAACGCCGAGCCGTGAATCGGTTCGAACATCGACGGGAAGCGACGTTCAGGATCGATATTGGCGGTGGGCGCCACGCCCAAACTGCCCGCCAGCGCTCCGGCCAGATCCGACAAAATATCGGCGTGCAGATTGGTGGCGACAATGGTATCGAGGCTCTGCGGATGCAGCGTCATGCGATGCGTCATCGCATCCACCAGCATTTTGTCCCACTGCACATCCGGGAACTCCTGCGCCACTTCGGCGGCAATCTCATCCCACATCACCATGCCGTGACGCTGGGCGTTGGATTTGGTCACCACCGTCAGCAGCTTGCGTGGGCGTGACTGCGCCAGTTTGAAGGCATAACGCATTATGCGCGTCACGCCAACGCGGGTGAAGATCGCCACTTCGGTGCCGACTTCTTCCGGCAAACCACGATGCGCGCGCCCACCATTACCGGAATATTCGCCTTCTGAGTTTTCCCGCACAATCACCCAGTCGAGATCGCCGGGGCCGCGATTGCGCAGCGGCGAGGTGACGCCCGGCAGAATTTTGGTCGGACGCACGTTGGCGTACTGGTCAAAGCCCTGACAAATTGGCAAACGCAAACCCCACAGCGTGATGTGATCCGGCACGTCGGGCGCGCCGACCGCACCAAAGTAAATCGCATCAAACGTCTTCAGCGTTTGCAGGCCATCTTCCGGCATCATTACGCCGTGTTGCTTGTAGTAATCCGAGCCCCAGTCAAAGGTTTGCACCGTAAACGTCAGCTGCGGATCGCGGCGCGTCAAGGCGTGCAGCACGGCAACGCCAGCAGAGATCACTTCCGGGCCAATACCATCCGCAGGAATCGCGGCAATTGAGTAGTTACGCATGATGTTTCTCCAGTTAGGTCAATGTGTATGAGGATGAGCAAGCTCTGCGGGATGCGGTGTTTTGCCGCGGGCAGAGAGAATCAGAACTACAATCGCCGATAGCACCAGCAGCCCGGCAACAAAATAGAGTCCCCACGTATAGCTGCCCGTTTGCTGACGGATCACGCCAATCATCATCGGGCCGACAAAACCGCCAAGGTTGCCGATAGAGTTGATGGTGGCGATGCCCGCGGCCGCCGCGGGACCGCTCAGGAACAGCGTCGGCATGCTCCACAGCGGCGGTTTGGAGGCGCTGATGCCGACGGTGACCAGCGTCAGGGCGATAATCACCGTAAACAGCGTGCTGACGTTCCCGGCATAAATCAGTCCGGCAGCCGCCAGCAAACAGGCACCGATAACATGCCAGCTGCGCTCTTTGGTGCGGTCCGAATGGCGCGCCCACAGAATCATGCCGATCACGCCCAGTACCGCCGGGAAGGCGTTGAGGAAACCAATTTCTATTGAGGACGCGCCGAAGCTGCGGATGATTTGCGGTGACCAAATGCCCAACGTGTACAAGCCTGCGGATGTGCCGAAATAGACCAGCGCCAGCGCTAACACACGCTTATCGGCCAGTCCGCGCCAGGCGCTGCTGTGGCTTTGATTGGCCGCGCGCGCCTGTTCTTCGGCCTGCATGGTCTTTTCCAGCCACGCCCGTTCTTCATCGGTGAGCCACTTGGCTTTCGCCGGGCGATCGGTGAGGTAAAACAGCACCACGATGCCGAATATCAGTGCCGGTATCGCTTCCAGCACAAACATCCATTGCCAACCGGCGTAGCCAAGCAGGCCATGCATCTCCAGTAATGCGGCGGAAATGGGCGAACCTAACGCAGTGGAAAGTGGGGCCGCAGCCATAAAGATGGCGGTGACCTGCGCACGTTTTGCCGCCGGGAACCAGTAGCTGAGATAGAGGATGATGCCGGGGAAGAAACCGGCTTCTGCCACGCCAAGCAGAAAGCGCAGCAGGTAGAAGCTGGTGGTGCCCTGCACAAATGCCATGCAGCCGGAAACCAATCCCCATGTGATCATGACGCGCGCAATCCAGATGCGGGCGCCGACTTTATGCAGAATTAAATTCGACGGTACTTCAAACAGAAAATAACCGAGGAAAAAGATTCCAGCGCCAAAGCCAAATACCGTGGGCGAGAAACCTAAATCCTGATTCATAGTTAATGCAGCAAAACCAATATTGACGCGATCGAGAAAAGCGATGAAGTAGAGCAGCATGATGAAGGGCACAATGCGTAACGTCACTTTACGCATCACCCTTTTTTCGAGGTGAGAGTTCATATTAAAGTGCTCCAGATTGTGTAGGGTGGTGTTATTTTTTTGTAATCGAGTTCAGTATGCAGTTTTGCTTTGGCTTATCATCAGATGTGGATTATATAAACTATTTGCATAATCAGCGGGTGAGGGGAATGTGGATATAAATCAATTGCGTTGCTTTATTGCGGTCGGTAAAGAACTGCATTTTGGCCGCGCCGCACAAAAGATGGAAATGATGCCTGCGTCACTTTCTCGCTTCATTCGTTTACTGGAAGAGGACCTCGGCGTGCGTCTGTTAAATCGATCGACGCGTAATGTTTCATTAACTGCCGAAGGCGCGCTCTTTTTTGACGACGCCAGCAAATTAATCGATCAATTTGATGCGCTGGCGAAACGTTTTAAAGTGGGATTAAAAGATGAACGCCGCACATTACGTATTGGTGCGATTGATAGTGCCGCGCGTGGGTTAGTTCCGGCGTTACTTAATTTATTTGTTCCGCTGCATCCGCACAGCGATATTCATATTATTGAAGACAAAACCATTAATTTAATTCCGAAATTAAAGTCGGGTTGGCTGGATATGATTTTTATTCGCGAGCCGCAAAGTATTGATGCGTCATTAGCGGTGCGCTTTATCACGCGCGAAAGCTGCGTGCTGGCGGTGCCGATTCAGCATGCGCTGGCGGCTCGTGAACGGGTGGCGGTGGCTGATTTTCAACACGAAGCGATGATCATTCCAGACCGGCGCACACGCCCGCACAGTCACGATCTCACCATGAGCCTGTTTAAACTGGCGGGATTCACGCCGCACATCGCGCAGTTTGCCGAAGAGAAACAAACCATCCTGAGCCTGGTTGCTGCGGGGCTGGGATTGGCGGTGGTGCCCGCCTCGTATCGCACCATGAACAGCGACAGCGTTAGCTATATTGCGCTGGATCTGCCGGAGCAGATTAAAGGATTGCCATTGAGCATTGCCTGGCAGAAGGGCAACGAAGATAGTTTTCTACTGGATATGCTGCGTTTGTTGCGTGAGCATCATGGCGAGTTGACGGAGAATTTGTGATAAAAATATTTTTAAACTCAAATGTAATTTAAGAGAAACATAAGGTCTTATTAAGCAGCTTAAATTGAAGCATGCTTTTGAAAGAGTCGCTTAAACAATTCTCGAACAATTTTTTTCGACAACTTGAAAGTTAAAGTTAAATCTAAAGATAATGATTTTATCTTTAGATTTATGAGTTAATTTGAGCCTTCGATTTGTCTAATAATGCTTAATGCGTGTGCTTTTATAAAAGGTGGAGGCAAAGCATTACCAATCATCAATGAAATTGAACCTTTACCATGTTCAGGGATGAACTTGTAACTAATCGGAAACCCCTGTAAAAGCGCGGCTTCTCTTAATGATATTGCCCTATCCTTTTCAGGGTGAATAAAACGTCCCTTCGATGGATTATTGCATCCGCTAGTAATTGTAGGTGATGGATCATCCCATTGCATTCGACCATAAACATCATAGAATCCATTTGATTTTCTATGACATTCAAGTTGTAGGTGTGGAGGTAATGAAGTTCTGCTACCTCCATTTTTGGGGATGTTTTTAATTATCTCCATTACTTTTTGAGAACGTTTATCAGTTAAACTATGTATGTTATCATTCTCAGGAATTTCTTTTTTTCCAATCGCATCTCTTACAGTTTTAAATTTTGATGACTTAGCTGCTAAATTAGGAATGCAACTTATAGAAGCTAATAAGATTAATCTTTTCCTTCTTTGAGGGACTGAATAATCTTTTGCATCGAGTACGTCAAATTTATAAGAGTAGCCCAATGTGTCTAATGAAAGGCAAAACTCATGAAATCTATGGTCTTTAATCAGTGTTGGGACATTTTCAAGCATGATGTTTTTAGGCTTCATGACTTTAATATATTCAAGAAAATAAAATATAAGATCATTTCTGGTATCTTCTGATGCAAATCCTTTATTTTTTGTTCTTAGACGTGAAAAGCCTTGGCATGGCGGGCATCCAGCTAAAAGATCTAATTCCCCAGGGGAAATGTTTAATTTATCAAGTGCTTCTTCAGGTGGTAAAGAGATTATATCCATATTGAACATTTTAGTTTTGGGATGATTCAATGTGTATGTTGTTGCAGCTTTTTTATCTAACTCAATAGCTGCCAAAACCTTAAAGCCAGCTTGAACTAAACCTTGAGATAAACCACCACACCCACTGAAAAGGTCAATAGCAGTATGTTTTTTATTGATAGTCTTGGCTTTTGATTTATCCACGCTGAATCCACTCCTTAACTTTAGATGCAATTATAACCAAATCAGCCGAATTGTCATCCATTTTATTTAAGTAGTGTTTTGATAGAGTAATTATCTCAAGTGACGAAATATCCGGATCGTTGTAGATTTGTTTTAATGCATTTTTATATTCTTCTGATGAATTATAAGTCGCGCTTTCATCTATAGAATTTAAAACGATAGCATCCGGACATAATCTTGGTAGGTAACTGAGATTATTATAAATCCATGACAAGTATTTTAATTTCATATCTGTTTCAGCAACTTTATTACCAGCTTTGTCATTTCCTCCATTTAATAAAAGTTGTGGTTTGCATTTGACTGTTTCTTTGATTTTTTCATCCAGCGTAAAGTATTCAGATGGTGGAATGGTGCTTGGATCATGAAAAGTTTCAAGTAGTTTTTGGTCGCCGTCAAGGTATACGAAACTTTTGGATTCTTTTATTATTAGTGTTGGGATAATATATTTTAAAATAGTATCGGCGCCACCAGGCGCAACAATTATTTCAATACTCAACTTTTCACCGGAGTCTAACTGTCTGGTTGCTCTTTCGATAACAGCTTTTGCCATCAAGTCTTCAACATAGATTGTAGTTTTATCATTATTTAAGCTTCCAAGTCTATTTAATGCAATTAGAGATGAGCAGCTATTCATAATCCTTGTTTTACCCATTCCATTACCTTCTAAAACTTTAATAGCATTGTTAGGTAATTCAGAAATCATATCACTTGAATGTGTGGAAATTATTATTTGTAATTTTTTTATGATGATCATTTCCAGTAAAAACGAAAGGAGTTCCCTTTGGGCTCCAGGATGTAAAGAAGTTTCTGGTTCATCGAGTAATACTAAAGTATTTTCATTAGAAGCTAACAATTCAGTAACAATTTTCACAATGGAAAGCTCACCACTTCCAGCATATGCTTCTGAATACTTTATTCCTCGGTCAAAGATAACGCTAAGGTCACTTCCATTTTGGCTAGGATATAAAGAATGTTCAATATAACGGGCTGAAATATACTTTCTACCTAAGATCCTTGAAACTATCTCCAGTTCATTATCATTTAATAATCTATTGCAGAATACTCTATCCCTGCCTCCGCCTAACTTCCATTCCTGAATGTTGTTGCTGGCAACTCGACTAAGTCGCTTTGCGCCCTTAAGCATTTCTTCATGTTTCTCACTTTGGCCAGTTGGCCCTTTATGAATTGAATAATTAATTTTGTCATCGAAATTCATTGTCCTGTCAAATGCGCCAATAACCATTTTCATATTCATGTAAAGAACTTCACGTTGCACTGGATTCCAGCGATCAGCATCTTTTCTTTCGTAAGGCTCTTTAGGCATTTTTTTCATATTATCACGAATGCTGATCTTCGTTGGTTCCCAGTATTCATAATTTCTGTTAACACGTTTCATTCGAGCTTTTCTAGTCTCAACAATATTATTGTATTTTTGATGCCAATGACCATATATATAGCGAGCAGGGTTTTTATTAATATCGATGATAGGATCTATATCAGTTGAAAACCAAAAACGTGATGTACTATATCTTTCAGGCATACCGTACAAAGCATGAAGAATTGAGCTTTTACCGCTTCCATTTGCGCCAACTAATGCAGTTAAAGGAAAGTCAAACGTAATTTTTGCGTTTTCTTCTAATCCTTTAAAGTTAGGGAATCTTGCGTGATGAATATAATTTTTAAATGCTTTTCCATTCATCATTTTTTGAATGTTTTCAATTAAATTCGAAACCGGAGGTTGTTTTTTGATTTTTTGGTTCATCAGCATATCCTAATGCAAAAATAAAATAATGGATTGTTTTGAGTTGTAACAAAATTTACTACTTTAAGAACGTTTTGTCTAATTTTTTAGATGGTAAATATAAGATGTTTGTAGTGTCTAGAGTGGGTTTGTTAAGGTGTGATTTAATAAAAATTTTTAAATCGTAATTTTAAATTTTATCTCTTAAGGATGGTTGTAATTAGGTTGATGCTTTAGATTTCATAATTAAGTGAAATGTTTAATGCTTTAAGTGATTGTATATACTTTACTTCCAGTAGCTAATTCCCACCACTCTCTCTATGATGAAAACTTTCCCGCGCCAATGTCGGGAACGATCAATGAGTTAGGGAAAAATTGCGCGATGACCATTTTAAACGACCTGGATTTGCGGCAGCTGGAAGCCTTTTCGGCGGTGATCTCTGCCGGTAGCGTCACGGCGGCGGCGAAGGCGCTCAATCGCTCGCAGCCGGCGGTGTCGCGTTTGATTCAGGAGCTGGAACAATCGCTGGGTTATCCGCTGTTTATCCGCAACGGGCCGCGCATTCATCCTTCGGAAGAGGCGCTGCAGCTGCATCAATACGTGCAGAAAGCGCTGCTCTCGCTGCAGCAGATTCGCCTGCGCGCGCAGGAGATCGCCCATCAGCAGCATCGTCCGCTGAGCATCGCCGCCACGCCGGCATTGGCGGCGGGTTTGCTGCCGCAGGCGCTGGCCGCGCTGAATCTGCAGAACAAAGTGCAGATCATCAGCGAATCCGCAGTGCAGACGGCACATGCGGTGATCACTGCCGAAGCCGATCTCGGTTTATGCAGTTTGCCGCTGGAGCATCACGCGGTGGAGCTGCACTGGATTGGCCAGTCGCAATGCGTGGTGGCGCTGCCAGAGCATGACGAGCTGGCGGCGCAATCTCAGCTGTCGTTAAGCAGTCTGGCAGGACGCCGTTTGATTGCGCCGTGGAGCCCGCAGCGGTTGCGCGGACGCTACGAAAAAGCGCTGAAAAAAGTCAAAACGCCGCTGCACGAAACCATCGAAACCAACTCCTCCGCCAATATTCTTGGCTGCGTGCGCGCCGGGCTGGGCGTGGCGATTCTCGAACCGGTCACCGGTTGGGGCATGCCGCTGGCCGGTGTGGCGATCCGTCCAATTGAGGAGGATATTCCCTACTACTTTGGCGTGATCACGCCGCAGGGAAGACAGATTTCAGCTGCCGCGCAGGCGCTGGTTGAGGCGTTAGCCAGCGCGGCCGCCGATTTGCTGCCGGGTTTTGAGCGTCTGCCCGCCAGCGAGCATCCGCGTATTATGCGGTTAATTAATCAGGATTAAATATCTCACCCCAATCGTATTTTTTAGCGGTGCGATAAATCGCGCCGCTACGGAATGTACGTGATTTCAGTCATCAGCCTGCGTATGAAAATCTTCTTTTAAAAGCCTTATAACATTTCCGGCATAAGATATAAGAAATCCATTGGTCAAAAGCTGAGCGCGATTATTGACTCTGTTTTAGGGCAAGAGGATTATGCGAAACCTTAGCTCTTACTATGTGATTTATTGATTAATGACCATTAACTATGTGTTATCAGGATAATGGAAATGCACAGTCACTCACGCGCTTTGGTGGTTTCGTCCGCACTCTGGCCGCCACTTATTTCTGGGAAAACATGTATGACTTATTCCGCCGATGGCCTTGCCGCGCTGGAAGCTCAGCTTCAGCAGGATCTGGAATATCTTGAACTGCCCGCTAAATCCTGGGTGCCCGAGCGCACGCAGGATGGCGCACCCGTGCGTGACGTGGTGGTGATCGGCGCGGGCATGTGCGGGCTGGCGGCGGTGGCGAAATTGCAGTTCAGTGGCATCAGCAATGTGGTGGCGTATGACGCCGCACCCGCTGGGCTGGAAGGTCCGTGGGTGACCTTTGCGCGCATGGAAACGCTGCGTTCACCGAAATCTCTACAAGGCCCGGCGCTCGGCATGGCGCAACTGACGTTCCGCGCGTGGTTCACCGCGCAGTGGGGCAAAGAAGCCTGGCAAGCGCTGGATAAAATTCCCAAAGCGCAGTGGATGGATTATCTGATTTGGTATCGCAAGGTGCTGAATCTGCCGGTGCGCAACAATGTGCGCGTCACCCATATTGGCTTTGCTGGCGATCTGATTGCGCTCGATGTAAGCGGTGCCGAAACCGGCCGCATATACACTCGCCGCTTGGTGCTGGCCACCGGACGTTCTGGTCTTGGCGGCTTCGCCGTGCCGGATTTCCTGCAAGGTATTAGCCGCCAGTTCTGGGCGCACTCCGCTGACGACATTGATTTCTCAGCCCTAAAAGGCAAACGCATCGCGGTGATTGGCGCAGGTGCATCGTCAATGGATAACGCCGCCACCGCGCTGGAAAACGGCGCGGGCGCGGTGGATCTGCTGATTCGTCGCAAGCAGATGCCGCGCATCAACAAAATGACCGGCATCGGCAGTCAGGGCGTGGTGCACGGCATGCATCAGCTGCCGGACGCGTGGAAGTGGAAGTTTGTCGATTACACCGCCACCACGCAAACGCCGCCGCCGCGCTCCTCGACGCTGCGCGTATCGCGTCATGCCAATGCTCGCTTCTTGCTTAATTGCGGCATCAAAGCGGTTAAGCAAGAGGCCGATGGGCTGCTGATCGAAACCACGCAAGGCGCGCTGCGCTACGACTACCTCATTGCGGCTACCGGCTTTAGTAACGATTTCCACGACCGCCCGGAGTTTGCCGCGCTCGCGCCACATATCCGCAGCTGGCGCGACGGACGTTATCAGCCCGAAATGGGCGCGCCGCGAGCCAATCTGCTGGAAGCGCCGGATCTCGGCCTCGCCTTTGAATTCCGCGAACTGACACCAGGCGCATGCCCGCTGTTGGCGCACATTCACTGCTTCAACGATGCCGCGATGCTGACGCACGGCAAAGTCTCCGGCGATATCCCGGCGGTGAGCGCCGGTGCCGATCGTCTGGTGCGCGGCATTACCGCTTCGCTGTTTGCCGAAGACGTCGAGCAGCATTACGCCAACTTACAGGCTTTTGACACCCCTGAATTGCAGGGCGATGAATGGGTGGATTCTACGCCCTTACTCAACCAGGAGAACGCGCAGTGAGTGACGCAATTGATCGCGCAGTCGGTTTAAACGCTGAAGATGCGCTGTACGGCACGCGCCGCCTGCGCCCGGAATTTGTTGACGGCGCGGAGCAGTGCCGCATCTCGGTGCTGGCACCCAACGACGATCAGGGCTTAGCGCCGGATGTGCGTTTAGCGCTGGCGCAGCGCATGGCGCAGCTGAATAACGATGCCGCGCTGCAACAGGATTATCAGACGCAGCTGGCGGCGTTGCAGCCGTCAGAGGCGCTGCTGGCGCTGGCGGCAGGCGCCACCGACCTGCCAGAACCGCTGGCGACCATCGCGCGCCACGCCGATCTCATTACCCAGCAGCCAATGCACGCCACCGAGCAGCACATTCGCCTGCTGGAGCAAGCCGGATTGAGCAATTCACAGATTGTGGCGCTCTCCGAGCTGATCGCTTTTATTAACTTCCAGACGCGCGTCGCGGCCGGATTACGTTTGTTGAGGTCTGCATGATTCCGTCGGTTAATCTCAAGCCGCTGCACTGGCATCCGTATATCGCGCCGGTTGAGGTAGAGGAGGCCACGCCCGCGCAGCTCGATGCGATGAAAGTGACGCCATCGAATAAGAAGATCTCCGAATATGTGCGCACGTTAGCGCACGATCCTGACAGCTACGTGGCGCGTACCGTGCTGTTCAACGCCATTATGTATGTCGATGGCGGGCTGGATCGCGCGGATCGTGAACTCGGCGCGCTGGGCGCGTCGATCGTTAACGGCTGCAAATATTGCGCGGTGGTGCATGCGCGTCGCCATGCGCAGCTGGCGGAGAGCGATGCGGTAGTGAGCGCCATCTACTTTGATCGTGCGGATGTGCTCGGTGAGCGAGATGCGGCGATCTACCGTTTTGCCCGCCGCCTGTCGGTGACGCCGTCAGAAGCCAGCGTCGAAGATATGGCGGCACTGCGCGCGGTCGGCATGAACGATCAGGAGATTATCGATCTGATCCACGCCATCGCCATTTTTGGCTGGGCCAACCGTCTGATGCATGTGCTTGGCCATGCTGACCTGCACAAATAAGGGCTGCTGCATGTTAGAACTCAACGATATTACGCTCTCTTACGGCAGCACGCCGATTCTGAAAGGTGTCGATCTGTCGGTGAAACGTGGCGATGTGGTGTCGATCATCGGGCCAAGCGGCACCGGCAAAACCACGCTGCTGCGCTGCATTAACTATCTGGCGAAACCGGCGTCGGGCACCATTCAGCTCGATCAGATCCGCATGGATTATCAGTCACCGGATAAAGCGGCGATCCAGGCGATACGCCTGCGCACCGCGATGGTGTTCCAGCAGTTCAACGTGTTCAAAAACATGACGGTGCTGGAAAACGTGATGGATCCGCTGATCGTCATTCAACGCAAAAGCAAACAGCAAGCGCGCGATATCGCCGTGCAGGAGCTGGAGCGCGTCGGATTGGGCGCCAAACTCGATCACTATCCGTCGCAGCTTTCCGGCGGTCAGCTGCAGCGTACCGGCATCGCCCGCGCGCTGGCGGTGCGTCCTGATGTGATGTTGTTTGATGAACCGACCTCATCGCTCGATCCGGAGCTGGTGGGCGAGGTGCTGAAAGTGATTAAAGATGTGGCGTCCTCCGGCATTACCTCGCTGCTGGTGACACACGAAATGCAGTTCGCCAAAAGTATCTCGAACCGCATCGTCTTTATGGATCAGGGCGTGGTGGCCGCGCAGGGCAGCCCGACTGAGATATTTGATAATCCAACCCTGCCGCGACTTGCTCAGTTCCTCAATTCAGAACGCGTATTCTAATAATCAAAGGAATCAATGACATGCCTGCAATCAAAACCACTTTACGTCGCCTGGCTGCGCCTGGCATCATCGCGCTGGCACTCATCAGCGGTAACAGCTTCGCCGACGCGGTGCGCACTATCAAAATCGCCACTGCGGCGGAGTCTAAACCGCTGTCGTGGGGCGCGATTGGTCACGAGCCGCAGGGCTACGAGCCGGACGTGCTGAAAGCCATCAACGCTAAACTGCCGCAGTACAAATTTGTGATGGAAGGTGCGGCGGATATCGCCCAGGAAACCGGCCTCGCCACCGGCAAATATGACATGGCGACCGGCGGTTATTACAAAGCGCCAACGCGCAGCAAACAGTTCCTGATTCCGGATGCACCGATCGGTGCCAGCCTGATGAAAATCTACAGCCGCAGCGATAGCACCATCAACAGCATGAAAGATCTGGTCGGCAAGAAGATTGTGCCGGTTACCGCCGGCGGCGGCGTGTACAAATTCGTGACGCAGTGGCAGCAGGACAACCCGAACAACAAAGTTGAGATCAAAGCTTCGAGCGCAGGCGTGCCTTATCCGGATCGTCTGAAAGAGGTGCAGCGTGGCAAATATGATGCGCTGATCCTGCCTTCGAACCTCGGCGAGCAAACGGTGATCGACAACCAGAAACTGGCGATCAAAGCCAGCGAGCCGGTTGCCATTAACAACACTTACGTGCTGATTCACCGTTCAGCCGAGAACCAGGCGCTGAACGATGACATCAACAAAACGCTGCAACAGCTGAAAGCGGACGGCACGCTGGATAAGCTGGCGCAGAAGTGGTTTGGCGAAGACGTCACGAAGTACATGAAGTAAGGATTCACTAAAGCTGCGCCCGGTGCTGAGCCGGGCGTTGCTTCATTGTTAGCAGGAGTGTTTCACCGTGAATCTGACTTCGATGATTCCCGAGCTGCTCTCGGCGCTGCCGTTGACGCTTGGCATAATGTTTGTCGCGATGATCGTCGGGTTCTTCCTGGCGCTGATCGCCACCGTGTTCCGCGTGCGCCGCATCCCGGTTATCAGCCAGTTTGTGGATTTGTACGTCTCGTACGCGCGCAGCGTGCCGGTGGTGCTGCAGCTGTTTGTCGCGTTTTATGGTTTGCCGCTGGTGGCCGAGCAGTTTGGCTTCAGCGATTTTGTCACCGCCAACGTCGCGGCGATGATTGGCCTGAGCCTGTATCACGGCGGTTATCTGTCGGAAGTGATGCGCCCGGCGTTCCTCGCCGTGGAGAGCGGTCAGCATGACGCCGCCGACAGCATGGGCTACAGCTTCCGCCAGAAAATGCTGCGTATTGTCGGTCCGCAAGCGGTGCACTATGCGCTGCCGGGTTACGGCAATGCGATTATCTATCTGATTCATAACGTGGCGCTGGTGATGTACATCGGTGCGGCGGATGTGATGGCGACTGCGCATCTGATCATGGAACGCGACTACAACCAATATCAGTTCGGCACTTATCTGGTGCTGGCGGTGCTCTATTCGCTGCTGTGCGGCGTGGCCTGGTTGATTATCCGTTTCTTCGAACAACGTCACGCGAAGTACAGCTCGAAAACTGCTGCACGCGTCAAATTCACCAGCGTCTGATAAGGGAGAGAAACCATGTTTGATCTTGAGGTTTTACTGCCGGACTTCTGGAGCATTCTCGATGCGGTGCCGGTGACGCTGCTGATGGCGGTGACGGTGTTTATCTGCTCAACGCTGCTCGGCGGGTTGTTTGCCTTTATTGAACATCGCCGCATTCCTGTGCTGCGCCAGTTGGTGATCGCGTACAAGATTGCCTTCAAAGGCGTGCCGATGGTGGTGGTGATTTTCCTCGCCTATTACGGTTTGCCGCCGGCGCTGGATTTCGTCGCCACGCTGATTGGCGTGAAAGTGAATGCGCACTCGCTGCCGAACTGGGTGATCATCATCGTCGCCCTGAGCGCCTGCGTCGCGGCGTTTCAGGCGGAAGTGTGGAAGGGCGCGCTCAACTCCTTTGATAGCGGACAATCGGATGCGGCGCTGTCGCTCGGTTACAGCGGCGGCCAGCTGTTCCGCCGCGTGATGTTCCCGCAGATTATCGTGGCGGCGATTCCCGATCTGGCCAACGCCTTTATGGTGATCATGAAAGCGCTGTCGCTGGCGTTTGCCATCGAAGTGGTGGATATCTTCGCCCAGGCGCAACTGACCGCGGCGCTGAATTTCTACTACCTCGAAGCCTTCCTGGTGGCGGTGGTGTTTTACATGGTGATTGCCTATGTGGTGACCAAGATCGCCGATAAGATTGAGGCGAGATTGCGGGTACGGACCTGACCCAATCCGCGCGATAAATCGCGCCGCTACGATCAAGTGCGCCCAACCGTAGCGGCGCACTTTGTTGTGCAAAGAAGCCACCGCCAAATCACTTTCATTCTGCAAGTTACTTGCAAAATGAAAGTCACTCTGCAACAGTATCCGCCATCAAACCGATGTGGGATAGCCAACCTTGAAAAACCAAACGCTCCACAACATGCCTTGTCCCATCGCGCGCAGCCTTGGGCGCATTGGCGATGGCTGGAGCATACTGATTATGCGCGATGCGCTGGCCGGTTTTACGCGCTTCGATGAGTTCCAGAAAAGCAGCGGTATAGCGCCCAACATATTGTCGCGGCGCCTGAAAGAGCTGGTGGACGATGGCTTGCTGGAGAAGGTGTGTTACAGCACCAGCCCGGCGCGCTTCGAATATCACCTGACGGCCGTCGGTCGCGATTTTCGCGGCGTGATTCTGGCGCTCACCGAGTGGGGCAGCACGCATTTCTCGCCGGAAGGTCGCCAGATGCAGCTGGTGGAAAGCGCTACGCAGCGTCCGGTGAAGATGCAGCTGGTCGATAGCGAAAACGGCCAGCCGCTGACGCTGGATAACTATCAGATGGTGCCCGGCCCGGCAGCGGAGCCGATGATGCACTATCGCCATGATTATCTGCAGAAAAAACGCGCTGGAGATAACACCCAGAAATTTGCGCCGCCGCCGCTGCACCAGCCGCAGTCATAACGCTAACGCGCAAGTAAGCATCCGCAGATTAAGGAATGAAAAATGAAACGAATTGTCATTACCGGCATGGGGCTGGTATCGCCGCTGGGCTGCGGCACGGTAGCGGTTTGGCAGTCGCTGCTGGCGGGAAAATCGGGCATCAGCGCCTTGCCGCCAGAGATGGTGCAGGACATCGCCTGCAAAGTGGCGGGACAGGTGCCGACGCTGGAGCAGGATCGCCAGCACGGTTTTAATCCCGACGGCATTATCGCCGCCAAAGATCGCAAGAAAATGGATCGCTTTATTGAGTTCGCGCTGGTGGCGGCGCATGAAGCGCTGACGCAGGCCAGCTGGTTCCCGCAGGACAGTGCGCAACAGCAGCGCACCGCCACGGTGATCGCCACCGGCATCGGCGGCTTTAACGAAATCGCCAACGCGGTTGAAACCACCGCCGAGCGTGGGCCGCGTCGCTTGTCGCCGTTTACCATTCCTTCGTTTCTCGCCAATCTGGCCGCCGGACACGTTTCGATTGCACACGGTTTTCGTGGGCCAATTGGCGCGCCGGTAACCGCGTGCGCGGCGGGTGCGCAGGCGATTGGTGATGCGGCGCGCTTGATTCGCAGCGGCGAAGCGGATATTGCGCTGTGCGGCGGCACCGAAGCGGCGATCCATCGCGTGAGCCTGGCCGGATTTGCCGCAGCGAAAGCGATGTCGGGCGGCTTTAACGATCGTCCAGAGCAGGCTTCGCGTCCGTTTGATCGCGACCGCGACGGTTTTGTGATGGGCGAGGGCGCGGGATTGCTGGTGATTGAATCGCTGGAACATGCGCAGGCGCGCGGCGCGACACCGCTGGCGGAGCTGGTAGGTTACGGCACCAGCGCAGATGCTTACCATCTCACCGCCGGCCCGGAAAATGGTGAAGGGGCACGCCGGGCAATGGAAACCGCGCTGGCGCAGGCAGGCATTACGGCGAGCGAGGTGCAGCATATCAATGCGCATGCTAGCGTCGACGCCGGTCGGCGACAGGGGCGAACTGGCAGCAATTAGCTCGCTGTTCGCTGGCAGCGAGGTAGCGATCACCTCCACTAAATCGGCCACCGGACATCTGCTCGGTGCGGCGGGCGGTGTGGAAGCGATCTTCTCGATTCTGGCGCTGCGCGATCAGGTTGCTCCGCCGACGCTCAATCTGCAGCATCCGGATGAAGCGGCTGTTGGGCTGAATCTGGTGGCGCTGAAACCACAGCCGACGGTGATGACCTATGCGCTATCCAACGGTTTTGGCTTTGGCGGCGTGAATGCCAGTTTGTTGTTTAAAGCCTGGCAATAGGTTTCCTATAATGGACCGACGATAGCGCGCAGGAATCGCCCCTTTGAGCACGGAAAATGAAACCCAGCAGCTGGCGGAAGAGCTCCGTAAGATGGTCAGTCATTTGGTACGTAACGTCCGCGTCAGCACCGCGACCGTGCGCACCTCGCAATATGAAACCTTAGATCTGCTCGACAGCCATGACGCGCTTTCTATCGCCGATCTCGCGCGGCTGCGCGGCGTGAAGCATCAAAGCATGCGATTAGTGATTAACGAACTCGAGGCGCAAGATTTGGTGCTGCGACAAAAAAGCGCGCAGGACGCGCGGGCGCAGGTGATTGTGCTGAGCGATCAGGCGCGCGCTGCGTTGGCGGCCGCACGTCAACAGCGTGCCGACTGGCTTGCGGCGCGCATCAATGAAACACTCGACCAGCAGGATCGCGACGATCTGCAAAAAGGGCTGGCTGCGTTACGCAAACTGCTTTAACTGCGTTATCACCGCCGCCAGCGTGTTCATGCCCCAATGTTCCGCGTATTTTCCCTCTTCAATTCGCACCATATCGATCACCGCGATCGTTACGGGTAAACCGGTGGGCGCGATGCCCATCAGCGATCCGCTGTGAACGCCGGTTATTGTTTTGCGCGTGGTGACCCAATCGCGCTCGGCGATTTGATCTTCAACGTGCACCTGAAGATGGGAGAAAGCGGGGCGCAGGATCTGATCGAAGGTGTGCCAAAGACTTTCGCGATCGCTGGGCGCGCCGGCTGGCGCTGAGCGGTTAATGAAGTTTTCGCCGACGAGTTGATCGAAAGCCTGGCGATCGCCTTCGGCAATCACCTGCTGATTGAATCGACGCACAACGGCTTTGTTATGTTCTGACATGGTGATTCCCCGCTGAATATGTACAGTTTGACTGTATATATTTAACGGCAAGTGGGGAAGGCGAGTTTGTCAGGTTGTGCGGTGATTATGGTGCGCGCTGATGCCCTCACCCCGGCCCTCTCCCACGGGGAGAGGGAGCAAAAAGTTCCTCTCCCGCTTGCGGGAGAGGGCTAGGGTGAGGGACAAAGCGCACCCAACTCAGCGCTTACCCAGCGCTTCCCACAATCCCAGCAGATAGGTGGTGCCCAGCGCGCGGTCGTACAAACCGTAGCCCGGACGGCCGGTTTCACCCCAGATAAAGCGGCCGTGATCTGAACGGATGTAGCCATCGAAGCCGTTGTCATACATCGATTGCAGCACTTTATACATATCCAGCGAACCGTATTCGGTTGGGTGCGCGCATTCGTAGAAATCTTTATCCCGAATAATCTTGATGTTACGCACATGGGCGAACGGAATACGTTTGCGGCGCGAGAACTCCGCCAGAATGGCGTACACATCATTACTCGGATCTTCGGCAATCGATCCGGTACATAGCGTGATGCCGTTGGCCTCGGAATCGACAACGTTACAGATCCAGTCGAGATCGTCGCGGTTCTTCACCACGCGCGGCAGGCCAAAAATCGAATACGGTGGATCGTCCGGGTGGATCGCCATCTTCACGCCCACTTCTTCACATACCGGGATCACCGCTTTCAGAAAGTAAGCGAGGTTTTCACGCAGCTTAGCGTCATCAACATCTTTGTATTGGGCAAACAGATCCTGCACTTTTGCCAGACGCTCCGGTTCCCAGCCCGGCAGGGCGAAACCATTGGCGTTGCCCAGCACTTCCTGCACCACTTCGTCGAGGCTCTTATCAATGCCTTTCTTCTCGAACGCCATGGTGAGCGAGCCGTCTGGCAGCACGTAGTTCATGTCGGTCTTCATCCAGTCAAACACCGGCATGAAGTTGTAGCAAATCACTTTCACACCCGCTTCGGCCAGGTTACGGATGCTCTGCTGATAATTTTCGATGTAGCGATCGCGGCTTGGCAGACCAATTTTGATGTCGTCGTGGATGTTGACGCTTTCGATCACTTCCACGGTCAGCCCGGCGGCATGCACCTGCTCAACCAGCGCGTTAATTTTCTCTTTCGGCCAGGTTTCACCTACCGGCACGTCATACAGCGCGCCCACGACGCCGCGCACGCCCGGCACCTGACGAATATATTCCAGCGAAACTTTATCTTCTTTCGGACCAAACCAACGCATTGTCAGCTGCATAATGTCATCCACCGTTATCGTGTCTGTGATAACTGATAAACTACCATTCTAGTAAACATCATGACAGCGCAGCGCGGCCAATAAGCCTTGATCCGCGTCACAGAACACAATTTATGCATCAGTGATGCAGCACAATTTCACCGAAATGCTCTTTGTATTTGAATAATTCCAAATCAGATCGCAGACCCAATTTACGCAGTGCAGTCTGTTTTTGCCCGCTGATGGTTTTACGGCTGCGCGCATATTTTCCGGCGATTTGCGTAATGCTTAATCCATCCAGATAGCAACGGATCACTTCGATCTCACGTGGGCTGAGATTGCGCAGCAGCAGCGTGATATCTTCGCCAGTTTGACGCGGCAATAAATAGTCATGCATTTCCCGATCGCTTTCCTGAAACTTATCCATTTCCAGCAGCATATCGGCGGTGAGAAAACGCTTGTTACGGCATACCTGATGCAGGGCGGTAATCAGCACTTCCTGATCTTCACTTTTACCCACAAAGCCATGCACACCCGCTTTTAACAGCAGTTGCACTATTGCCGGTTTTTCTACTGCCGAGGAGATCAGGATTTTCAAATCGGGATAACGCGCGCGCAGCTGTTTCACCATCTGCAGGCCGTCGAGTTCGTCTTCGCCAAGCATGTAGTCCAGCACCAGCACGTCCACTGAATGACGCTGCAAAAATGCCATCAGCTGCTGGCGTTGCGAAAAGGCGCCAGCCAGCTCCAGCAGCGCTTCCTGCGCCAGACGATACTGAATTGCTTTGCCGATCAGTGGATGATCGTCTAATACGGCAACCTGCCAGATTGCATCTTGTTTCATAGTTTCACCTCATTATCAGGATTATTTTTTAGTGCGTGAAGGAAGATCGCTTCCAGTTCGGCCACTGCTGTAGCGACTGCGGGAATCAGCTGCTGCAGAAACGCACTCTCTCGTTGTTCGGCTGCCTGCTCGGCGGCAAGGCAACTCTGTTGTAAGCTTTCAGCGCGCAGTAATTTGGCGCTGCCAAGTAATTGATGCGCAGCGTGGTGTGCGCCGGGGAAGTCCTCCGCCATGGCAGCTTGCTCCAGTTGTGCAAGATCGCGCGCATTTTGCTGCTGAGCGGTGGTGACCAGATCGCGCCAGGCTTGCGGATCATTGGCCGCGAGGTTTTCCAGGGTAAGCAGGGTTTCATTACGCATGCTGCTGGCAGCGCTGCCGGTGACCACTCGCAGCAGCTGGGTGCGCTCCAGCGGTTTAAACAGGCAACCATCCATGCCAGCCTGCGTCGCGAGTTGTGCAACGCGCTCTTCTGCCATCGCCGTCAGGCCATAAATCGGGACTGCGCGGCGATTCATTAGCTTCTCCTCAATACGTAACTGGCGGGTAAATTCAAAGCCATCCATGCCTGGCATATTGCAATCGGTGATCACACGATCAACGTCATGTTCGCGCCACAGTGCCAGCGCCGCTTCACCGTCTTCTGCCACCAACACATGATGCCCGGCGTAACGCAACTGTTGTGCCAGCAGCAGGCGATTGGTGGCGTTGTCATCCACAACCAGCATTCTTAAGGATGCGTGCACAACGTCATCAACTGGCTCAGCTTCTGCTTCAGTCAGCGTGGCGGGCTGGGCGATGAAGCGCAGCATAAATACGCTGCCCTCATCGGGCTCGCTCTCTACATGCAGCTCGGTTCCCAGCATCACCGCCAGACGGCGACAGATGTTGAGACCCAGTCCGGTGCCACTGACGCGATTAGTGCCCTGATCCACCTGAATAAAGGGCTCGAAAATCGCCTTTTGCTGTTCTGGCGTGAGACCCACCCCACTGTCGCAGACTTCCAGTACGTATTCGGGTTTAGTGATATCTGCCTGGTAAAGCGCTACTTCAACTTCACCCCGCGCGGTAAACTTAATGGCATTGCTGACCAGGTTCGCCAGGATCTGCTTCAACGCCACGGGATCAAACAGCACGCTGTCCTGATCGATATCCAGCATGACATTGAGTGCCAGCCCTTTATTTAGCGCCACCTGACGGAATAGCGCTTCAGTGTCGTAAACCACATCGCTCAGTGACATCGGCATGTGGCGAATGCTGAAATGACCGGATTCGATTTTCGCCAGGTCGAGAATATCGCCGACCAGCGAGAGCAGTGAACGAGAAGATTCCCATGCCAAATCGATATTCTTTTGCCGCTGCGCTTCGTCGCTCTGACCTAAATGTTCAATCTCCAACAGGCCAATCAGTGCCGCCAACGGCGTGCGGATTTCATGGCTCATATGTGAAAGGAAAGTACTTTTCGCCTCGCTGGAGCGCAGTGCCGCACGCTTCGCTTTACGCACGTCCTCTAATAAGGTTTCGATCGTGTGCAGTTGGTTGCTGATTTCACGCTCGTGCTGGCGCTGCCTCGCCAGCGACGATTTCAGCAGATGGTTGCGCCACAGGAAAAACAGCAGGCAAATGCCGGCCACCGCAGCAATACGCAGCACGTAACTGCGATAGCTCTGCCAGGACGTGCTGGTGGCGGGCGGCGTGTACTTGATCCAGCGCTCCATCAGTGACTGCATGGTTGGCTGCGGAATATCGGACAGCGCTTTATTCAGGATGGAATTCAGATGCTCATCCGCCACATTGGTGGCCATCGCCATGCGAAACATCGGCAACGGTGCGACAAACGCCACTTTGAAGCGATCGTTGAAGTGGTTATTTAGCAAATATTGCGCCGATTCGTAGGGCACGATAAAGCCGTCAACCTCTTTGTCCTGCAGCTGCCCGAGGGAGTCGAGCGAAACCGCATTTTCACTAAAATCGATGGTTGGCCAGCGGCGACGCAGATCAAAGCGATAGTAAGAACGCTCGTAGATGCCGATGCGTTTCCCTGTCATCTCATCGAAACTGTGCCAGTTACTGTCGCTGCGGGTCATCACCACCCAAGGCGAATAGACATAAGATCGCGTGTATTGAATCTGCGGGCTCTGCTTTGACGCGCCGTCACTCACCACAATCAGGGAATTGCGTTGATTAACCAGCGCATCGCGCATGTTGCTCAAGCCCCGCATTGGGTTGTAATGAAAACGAATACCGGTGCGTTGCGAGATGAGATTTAACAAATCAACGCTGAGTCCGGCGACACGCTGTTTGCTGTCGAGAAAGGTGAAAGGCAGATGTGTAGGGTCGTAATTCACCGTGATGTCGCGGTGCTCCGCCAGCCATTTTGCTTCGGCTTCGCTAAGGTCTAAAGGATGATTCTTCACCACCGACCGGTAATCAAGCCCCCAGGCTTCGGCAATTTGTACTGCATTACGTAGCGGGATATTTTTAAGAATTTCAGTAATGGCGTCGATCAGCTCAGCATTGTCCGCGCGGGCGGCAAAGCGTGCATCCACATCGTTCATGTAAGGCGTGCTATGGCCTTCAATGATGTTCTGCAAGCCGCGCTGCGACAAATAGCGCTGCGTGGCGGAGTTACTCCAGAACACCATGTCCTCATTGAAAGCGGTATCGGTATAGGCCCAGAGCGGCGGTGAGGCGGGCGCTAATGTGGCTTCGGGATAGCGTTTATGCAGCAGCGCTTTCAGTTCGTCGTCACCGTAGTACATCAGGCGATAGCGGCTGTCATTCAGCTGACGATCAAATTTTGCCTGGCGGCGGCTAATCAACACGCTTTGCGCCAGCGAATAGGGAATACTCAGCGCCAGTTTGGTTTCATGATTAGCAGCCTGCGGGTAGTAAGGAATTAAATCGACTTGCTTGTTATTGAGCGCGTTAACCAGATCGAGACGGGTGTTATAGCGCTTAACTTCGACCGGGCGATTCAGCGTTTTCGCGATGATGGCCAGATAATCGGCGGACAGTCCTTCAAAGGTGTCCTCTTCGAATTCAACCGAATAGGGCGGTAACGTATGGCTCCATACGCCGACGCGCAGCACCGGATGACGTTTTAGCCACTGCTGTCCCTCTGCATTCAGCGTCACTTCAGGGGAAACCAGACCGTAACGCGGCGTGAATTTTAAGGTGGTGGCGCTCCAGGCCGACAGGCAAAAGCCCAACAAAAAAATCATGCTAAAAATGCGTTTGACCACGAATTGATTCTCAGTTTTCTTTGCTGCTGTAGGCACTGCCGTGCGGCGGTGCGGCCCTCTGGCTGCGCTTTAATGCGCCAGTGACCCTTCACAGCGGCACGAAACTCAACGGTTATTAAATGCTTTTTAAGAAATTTCTTACGTATGTAGGCGGGGCTTACTACAGGCTGGTACTTAAGTAAGTTAAGTCAGCTGTTTTGACAGCAAACTTTCGACGTAACTCCTGAAGTTTCTCCAATTTGCCGCTGCTAATCGGCTTTTCATTTGTTTTATTTACAGAAACTTCCCGGCAGGCAAAATAGCGCTTATTTCCTCTCCTTCAGCCAACCATGTCAGAAGAAGCGCTGCGTCAGCAGATTCAGAACCTGAAAAAGCATAATGCGCGGTTAAAGCGTATAGCGCATGACGCGCGTAATAAGCTGAGTGCAGCGCTGGATGGAACCGGTTTATGTTTGTGGCAGCTGGATATTCCCAGCGGTAAGCTGGTGATTTTTAATCGTCGCTGGGGTGCGATGCTGGGTTTTCAGCCGAAAGAGACCAAAGCGCAGTTCGATGTGTGGCGCGAACGCCTGCATCCGGATGACGCCGACGAAGTGCTCAAAGCTTTTTACGATCACATTGAAGGGCGCGCGCCTTATTACGAAGCGCTGCACCGCATGCTGGGCAAAAACGACAACATCAAATGGGTGCTGGATCGCGGACGCGTTACCGAATGGGACGCAGCGGGCAATCCGCTCAAAGTCACCGGTACGCACATTGATATGACCAAAGAGAAGCAGTACGAAGCGCAGCTCTCATCGCTGGCGCATCACGATCCGCTAACCGGACTGACTAATCGCCATGCGCTAAATACGCAGTTCAGCAGGATGAAAGCGCTCGGCCCACTGTGCGTGGCGTTTATCGATCTCGATAACTTCAAACACGTCAACGATACCTTGGGACATCGCAGTGGTGATGAGGTGTTGATTCAGCTGAGCCAGCGCATCATCGACGTGGTGCCCCCAAACGTGGTGATTGGCCGACTCGGAGGCGACGAGTTTGTGCTGCTGATGCCGCTCCTGATCGACTATCCGAAAGTACGCATTATGATGCAGGCGGTGCTGGATGCTGCGCTGACGCCGTTTGATATCGATAACGGCCATGCGCAGATTGGTGCGTCAATTGGTATTGCGCAAGTGCAGGAACGCGACAGCTTCGATGAAGCGCTGACGCGGGCCGATGAGGCGATGTATCAGATTAAGAAGAATGGTAAGCAGGGGGTTGGGTTGGCGGGGTAGTTTTTACCCTCACCCTAACCCTCTCCCGCAGGCGGGAGAGGGGACCGATCGAGCGAATACGTGTGGATATGTGGCAGCGTTTCCCTCTCCTCAGGCCCATCGAGCTTACTTATGGCAGCATTTCCCTCTCCCAGTGAGAGAGGGCCAGGGTGAAGGCATCAAGCCGCACCAATCTCAATCCGCCAGCAAATGCCCATACATGGTCATCAATCTGCGGGTGACGCCATTAGTCCAGCCGAAGCCGTCCTGCAGCGGATACTCGCCACCACCACCCGGACGGGCGCGATCGCCGCTGATGTCATATTTCTCCACCAGCTTATGATGCAGTGAATAGAAATTATTCACCGTATTCAGCCAGTTAACGGCAATTTCTGTCGCCAGCGTCTCTTCACCGTAGTGATTCAAACCGACCACCGCCATCCACTGCAACGGCGCCCAGGCATTGGGTTTATCCCATTGTTCGCCGCTCTCCACCATCGAGGTTAACAAGCCGCCTTGCGTCAGTAACAGATGACGCAGCGCAACGGCCTGCAGGTGCGCCTGCTCGGGCGAGGCGAGGCCGAGGAACAGCGGCACCACCGCAGCAGCGGTGAAGGCGCCAAAGCGTTCGCGACGCCAGTCGTAATCGCGGTACACCCCGGCAGTGTTATCCCACAGATAGCGATGAATCGCCTGCTTACGCGCATCGGCTTTTTTCTGCCACGCCAGCGCCGTGAGCTCTTCACCTTTGGCATGTGACAGCGTCGAAATCATCAGCTCCAGCTTGTAGAGGAATGCGTTGAGATCGATCGGAATAAATTGCGTGGTGCGGATACTCGCCAGACGCTGCGGATCGCGCAGCCAGCGTGAAGAGTAGTCCCAGCCCGATGCGGCACCGGCACGCAGATCGCGATAAACCTCGTTGGCCGGACGACCTGATTTCTTCGCGGTTTCAATATCTTCCAGCCACGACTCATCGCGCGGCGTGTCGCGATCGTCCCAGTAACGGTTGAGTAGCGAACCATCTGGCATGCGCACCACGTGGCGATAGGCCTGATGCGGCATCAGCTCACCCGCGCCGTCCATCCAGAACTGGTACTCTTTCATCAGCTGATCGAGATAGCGTTTCGCGCCGCGAATGCCATCCTCTTCAAACAGTTCCACCATCAGCGCAAACACCGGCGGCTGCGAACGGCTGAGGTAGTAAGTACGGTTGCCGTTCGGCACGTGACCGTAGTTATCAATCAGCCAGGCGAAGTTATCCGCCATATGGCGCAGCAGATCGTCGCGGCCTGCATCGGCGAGGCCGAGCATGCTGAAGTAGGAGTCCCAGTAATAGGTTTCTCCAAATCGGCCGCCGGGCACCACGTAAGGTTTCGGCAACGGCAGCAGCGATGAGTGCGCTAAATGTTGCTGTGGCATTTTGGTTAACACCGGCCACAGATCGTCAATATGTTCGGTTAAGGTTTTATCTGGATTGGAAACATAAAAGCTCTCATTCACCTGAGGTGAATAAAAATGTTCGTGCACGAATGCTTCCAGATCAAAACCCGCTGCGCGTTTACGGCGACGAAAACGGATTAAAATATCCAGCGGATCGAATTTTGGTGCGCAGTCCGGAAACGTTTTACTGTCAGCAAATATGTGCGATGTCTGTACCTGCTCAAACAGTTCCATGTAGCGATCGGCAGGCGTCAGCGCATCCGGCGCGGGCAAACCTTCAATCAGCTCGGGTTCCGGCTCCGAATCCTGCATACCTTCGCGAACGAACTCGTGAGGATTATATTGATACTCCAGTTCAGCATCAGCGCGTCGATCCTCGAAAGCGTTATATTGCTGTTGGTTAGTATTAATAGCAGCCTCCTGGTAAATTCTTGAATGCGTAAAGAACAAATTATAGAGCTCTGAACGGGCGAAACAACAATGCGATTTATCTATGAACGTAATAAATCATGTCGATGGATCCGGTGTTTTTATGATTTTTCAGTGATTACAACGGACTATATTTCAGGAAATGAAAGCGGCTTTTAGGATGGATGTTTAAATAGCTGCACAGAAATATCTGTATTTAAGAAAATCGCTAAAATTTGCGCAAAAAAGCGTGGAATGGCTTGATCAATTTATGGCAAACGCAGCGGAGATTGAGCTGTATTTCCCTCACCCTAACCCTCTCCCGCAGGCGGGAGAGGGAACCGATAGAGCTAAAATGTGGCAGCGACTCCCTCTCCCCGTGGGAGAGGGTCGGAGTGAGGGCATCAGGCCGCACCTTACTTCTGCAACGCCGCCTTTATCACGTCCGCATACGGCGTGGTGGGGCGGCCAATCAGTTTGCTTAGCGTATGGCTATCGTCAAACAAACCGCCTTTTTCGGCGCCGGCATCTGAATCTGCCAGCATCTCTGACAAGCCCTCTGGCAAACCGGCACCTTTCAGCGCGGCGGCAAATTCGGCTTGTGGCAGATTGATGTAATCCACTTGCTCGCCAGACTGTTTAGCAATCTCGGCGCTGAACTGCGCCAGCGTGTAGCTGTCGTCGCCAGCCAGTTCATACACCTTGCCCGCCTGATCGTCACGGCTGATCACTTCGGCCGCTGCCGCCGCATAGTCAGCGCGCGCCGCGGAAGCGATGCGACCTTCGCCGACCGCACCAATAAAGGCATGATGCGCCAGCGCGGGCGCAATACTCGCCGCGTAGTTTTCGGTGTACCAGCCGTTACGCAGCAGCGCGAAAGGAATGCCTGAGGCTTTCAGCTGGGCTTCAGTCGCACGATGCTCAACGCCTAAACCCAACGGCGAGGTATCGGCATGCAGTAAGCTGGTGTAGGCGATAAAGCCAACGCCGGCGGCTTTAGCCGCATCGATCACCGCCTTGTGCTGCACTTCACGCTGGCCGACTTCACTGGAAGAGATCAGCAGCAGTTTATCGACACCGGCGAAGGCGCTTTGCAGCGTTTCCGGTTGGCTGTAATCCGCCGCTCGCAGCGTTACGCCCAGCGCCTGCAGATCGGCCGCTTTCTCGGGCGAACGCACCGCCGCAATGATTTCGCTAGCCGGCACTTTTTTCAATAACGCGTTAATCACCAGACGGCCCAGTTGGCCTGTGGCACCTGTAATCGCAATCATGTTGTTCTCCTGTTGAACTGGTATGAAAACAGCCTAAGCGATAAACTTACTTTTAGTAAGTACTTACATATTGGTTAGTTTGGAGAAGCTGAGTTAAATGTCTGAAAAGTTGAGTGAAAAGTTTACGCGCGGTGAGTTGCTTAACGTGAATTGCCCGTCACGCGACGTGTTGAAGCGCATTACCAGCCGCTGGAGCGTACTGATTTTGCTGGCGCTGCGTGAAGAAACCCTGCGTTTTAGCGAGTTGCGCCGCAAGATTGGCGGCGTCAGCGAACGTATGCTGGCGCAGACGCTGCGCTATATGGAAGAGGATGGTTTTGTTGAACGCATTGCCTATGACGTGGTGCCACCGCACGTTGAGTATCGTTTGACGTCGTTAGGCCGCGAAGTGGAAGGGCAGGTGACCGGACTGGCGGATTGGCTGGAGAGCAATGTGCATCGGATTTTGAAGGCGCATTGAGAAGGGCCGCCATTTATGGCGACCGCCGCACGCTCAAGCGCGTAAATACTTCTCAAACCAACCCAGCGTGCGGCTCCACGCTAATTCGGCGGCGGCTTTGTCATAACGCGGCGTCGAATCATTGTGGAAGCCATGATTCACACCGGGATAAACATAGCCTTCATAGATTTTGTGATTGGCTTTCAACGCCTCTTCATAGGCTGGCCAACCTTCGTTGATGCCTTTATCCAGCGCGGCGTAGTGCAGCAACAGCGGCGCTTTGATGCGCGGCACATCTTCCGCTTTAGGCTGACGGCCGTAGAACGGTACCGCGCAGGCCAAATCAGGAAACGCGACGGCCGCCGCATTGGCTACGCCGCCGCCGTAGCAGAAGCCGGTGATACCCACTTTGCCGGTGCCTTCCTCGTGGTGCATCAGGAAATCAATCGCGGCGAAGAAGTCATTCATCAACTTGGTGGGGTCGACTTTGGCCTGCATCACTTTGCCTTCATCATCATTCCCCGGATAACCGCCCAGCGAGCTCAAACCATCAGGCGCCAGCGCGATGTAACCGGCTTTCGCTACCCGTCGCGCCACGTCTTCGATGTAGGGATTGAGGCCACGATTCTCGTGCACCACTACCACCGCAGGCACTTTGCCGGATGCATTGGCCGGTCGCACCAGATAGCCGCGCACCTCGCCGTGACCTTGCGGTGACGGATAGTGAATGTATTCCGGTTTGATCGCCGGATCGGTAAATTCCACCTGCTGCGCCAGCGCATAATTGGGGCTCATGGCGCTGAGCAGCGTGGCGCCGGTCATGCCGGCGATGGTGAATTTCGCCGCCATCGCGATAAATTCGCGTTTGCTGATTTTGCCGTGCGCGTAGTAATCGTAAAGCTCGAGCAGTTCCTGAGGGAAATCCTGTGCAGTAAGACGGGCCATAACCTCTCCTTCGCTGTTTAACTGGTTGATTACTGCTCTAAAAAAGCACAGCTTGTCGCCGCTGGCAAATACCATGCCGCAGTAGGTTAACGTCACTGCGTTTACATCACCTGTTTAATAAACAGCAGAAATATATCTTTTTGTTCTAAAAATATTAGCTTTTAATTAACAATCCTGATCATCCTGCGCTGTCCGGAAATATTTACATGCTCAACGTATTTACCGTAAATAACGCCATTTTTCTTCGCACTAAAAAATAAATAAATGAAGTGCTTACCTGATAAGCACAGCGGGAATAGGCGGAAAACAATAACAATATTGTCACAATGAATGAGGGTGATTAACCTTAAAGTCGTGATTTTTAAAGTATTAGTTTCTGCTGAAAACAATGATCGAAATCAAAAAACACTGTTATAGTTTTACCGACTTCCCCTGTATCTTTTTGTTCGCACCACTTCCTTTTACATTGGCGCGACATTTCTTTAAGCACGGCGAAATAACCGCTGCGCTCTGCTTGTTAATTATAAGTAAAAATTCGGTGTAATTTGTGGCAATGAGGTAAGCAATGTTTGGATTAGACGCCTTTCATCTGGCCAGGATTCAGTTCGCATTTACTGTTTCCTTCCATATTATCTTTCCAGCCATCACCATCGGTCTCGCCAGTTTCCTGGCGGTGCTTGAAGGGATGTGGCTGAAAACCCGTAACGAGACCTATCGCGATCTCTACCATTTCTGGTCAAAAGCGTTTGCCGTTAACTTCGGCATGGGCGTGGTATCCGGATTGGTGATGGCGTACCAGTTCGGTACTAACTGGAGCGGTTTCTCACAGTTTGCTGGCAGTATCACCGGCCCGCTGCTCACCTATGAAGTGTTAACCGCCTTTTTCCTTGAAGCGGGCTTCCTTGGCGTGATGCTGTTTGGCTGGAACCGCGTCGGTCCGGGCTTGCACTTCTTTGCAACCTGCATGGTCGCGCTCGGCACCATCTTCTCCACCTTCTGGATTCTGGCGTCAAACAGCTGGATGCATACGCCGCAGGGCTACATCATCCAGAACGGCATCGTGGTACCGGAAGATTGGCTGAAAATCATCTTCAACCCCTCGTTCCCTTATCGCTTGTTTCACATGTCGGTCGGTGCCTTCCTGGCCAGCGCCTTCTTTGTCGGCGCGTCGGGCGCATGGCATTTACTGCGCGGTAATGACAATCCAGCGATTCGTAAGATGTTCTCGATGGCGCTGTGGATGGCGCTGATCGTGGCACCGATTCAGGCGATGATCGGTGATGCGCACGGCCTGAACACCCTTGAGCATCAGCCTGCGAAAATCGCGGCAATTGAAGGACACTGGGAAAACAAGCCGGGTGAAGCCACGCCGCTGATTCTGTTCGGTGTGCCGGATATGGAGCAGGAGCGCACCAAGTACGCGCTGGAAATCCCGTACCTCGGCAGCCTGATTCTGACGCACAGCCTGGAGAAGCAAATTCCTGCGCTGAAGAGCTTCCCGAAAGAGGACCGTCCAAACTCCACCATCATCTTCTGGTCATTCCGCGTGATGGTGGCGCTGGGCCTGCTGATGATTACGCTCGGCGTGGTGTCTTTGTGGCTGCGTTTCAAAGGCCGTTTGTATCACTCGCGTCCGTTCCTGTGGTTCACGCTGCTGATGGGTCCATCGGGTTTGATCGCCATTCTGGCCGGTTGGTTTACCACCGAGATTGGGCGTCAGCCGTGGGTGGTATATGGCGTGCAGCGCACCATTGATGCGGTCTCGGCACATGGCGATATGCACATGAGCATCAGCCTGCTGGCGTTCATTCTGGTCTACTCGTCGGTGTTTGGTGTCGGTTACCTCTACATGATGCGTCTGATCAAAGAGGGTCCGGTGACCGGCGAAGGTAAAGAGGTTGATCACGGTGGTCCGGGTCAGCATCACACGCCAGCGCGTCCGTTGTCGGCGGCCAAAACCCATAGCGAAAAGAGTGGGGAGCACTAAGATGATCGACTTTTCAATTATCTGGTTTGCCATCATCGTGTTTGGCACCTTGATGTACATCGTGATGGATGGTTTCGATCTCGGCATTGGCCTGCTGTTGCCGTTCAATAAAGATCCCATCGAGCGCGACATGATGGTTAATACCGTTGCCCCGGTTTGGGATGGCAACGAAACCTGGCTGGTGCTGGGCGGCGCGGCGCTGTATGGCGCGTTCCCGCTGGCCTACTCGGTGTTGCTGGATGCGCTGTCGATTCCTTTGACGGCGATGCTGATTGGCCTGATCTTCCGTGGCGTCGCGTTTGAGTTCCGCTTTAAAGCCACGCTAGAACACCGTGCGTTCTGGGATAAGTCATTCATTGCCGGTTCACTGCTGGCCACCTTCAGTCAGGGCGTCGCCGTGGGCGCTATCCTGAATGGTTTCCCGGTGGTGGGCCGTGAATATGCGGGTTCAGCGATGAGCTGGTTAGCGCCGTTCCCGCTGTTCTGCGGCGTCGGTCTGGTCATCGCCTATGCACTGCTGGGTTGTACCTGGCTGATCATGAAAACCGAACACGATCTGCACCGTAAAATGTCTGCGCTGGCGACGCCGCTGACGCTGACGTTGCTGCTGGTGGTGGGCATTATCAGTATCTGGACGCCGCTGACGCACGCGGATATCGCGCAGCGCTGGTTCTCGCGTCCGAACCTGTTCTGGTTCCTGCCGGTTCCGGTACTGGTGGTGCTGTGTTCGTGGGGGATTGTGCGCGCCATCAAACGTGAAGCGCATTACTCGCCGTTCATCCTGACATTGGCGCTGATTTTCCTTGGCTTCTCGGGCCTCGGTATCAGCATCTGGCCGAACATCATTCCACCGTCAATCACTATCTGGCAGGCGGCGTCTCCGGCGAGCAGCCAGGCGTTTATGCTGGTGGGCGGCTTGCTGATTATTCCGGTAATTCTGGGTTACACCTTCTGGAGTTACTACGTGTTCCGCGGAAAAATCAAAGCCGACGAAGGATACCATTGATATGAAAACCGAGGTCAGCAACATGAAAACTCACTCTGAAACGAAGATTCCGTGGTGGAAGCAGGTGATGTGGCTGGTAGTCATTTACGGCGCAAGCGTGCTGGCACTCGGTGTGGTGGCATCACTGTTTCGTATGATGATGACGGCAGCGGGCATGCGTTCGCACTGAGCCCGCGCACCGCTTCAATCTGTTGATATCACCGTAAGGTCGTCATTCGTGACGACCTTTTTCTTTTCGTGCGCGATAAAAACGTTAGTAACCTAAGCAATTAATGCTTTTCCCGCTGCGCTACCTTTACTCTTCCTTACGTTGGTAATACGTTTTTGTTATATTTATGTGACGAATAACGCAAATTCATGACGTTAACCACCTCATTCGACTATCAAAATCATGCTCAGCCTGAATGTAAAAAAACAGTACATCAATGATCTGGTGGACTGGATAGAAGCGAACCTGACCGACGAGCTCAACATCGATCTGATTACCCTGAAATCCGGTTACTCCAAATGGCACATGCAGCGCATGTTCAAAGAGATGACCGGACAAACGCTGGCGTCCTACACGCGCAAACGTCGTCTGACCATGGCGGCGATGGCGCTGCGTCTGACCAGCATGCCGCTGATCGATATTGCGGTGCGCTTTGGTTTTGATAATCAGCAGAATTTTACCCGTGTGTTTAAAAGTCACTTCTCGATGACGCCGGGTGCTTATCGTCGCATTCCGGAAATGCTGATGAAGGATTTCCACAGCCGCATCTCCACGCAGCGTGAGTGGGTCAATGCGCGTCTGGCGCAGAAGCCGGAGATTCAGCTGTGTGGCGAAGTGATTGAGTGGGAATGCCGTTTCGGGGAATACATCGATCATCAAAATCATGTGGTGGCGCAGCATACGCGCGATTTCATCGCTTTTGCCGGTCAGCATGTGAACCGCGGCTGGCTGGGCTTTCAGTTCAGTCCGGGCGTGCATTCTGCCGACCAGCAACACATCAGCCTGTTCCAGGCGCTGGAGAGTCAATACGCCGATGTGCTGCCGCGTAACGTGCAGAACTGGACCGGCGAGAGTGGTTTGTATGCGGAGATTGACTGGCACGGCGCGCCGGAAGAGATCAACGCGTTCACCGCAGAGATTTACTACAACCATTTGCCAGCGCTGGGCGTGGCACGCCGTGCGGGCAAAGATTTGCTTAAGCTGGATTTGAAATACAGCACGCCCGATCTGCTGCAAGGCACCTTCTATATTCCGGTGACGGATAAGTAATGCATAATTAGTGCGGTAAACCGTGACAAACCGCACGATTTTATAAACTCACTGGCGTAATAAGCGTAAAATTCTTCATCGAAACCTGATTGGCCGCGTAAATCACCAGCCGCCACACATCAGGCTGGATAATCACCTGCATTTCTGGTCCATTCCGGGCCGCTATAGTGAACAGACAAAAAAATTATGCGACTTCTACCGTTGTTCCTCATGACAGCGCTTGTAGCGTTTTCTTCGCTGGCAAGTGCACAAATGGCTGAGCCTTTTTCACCGCCGGGCGGACTGCATCCGCATCAACCGCATTGTGCGCAGCATGAAATTCTGGGCGACAATGTGCTGCCGAAACATAGCCAGGATGATGGCAGTTTCGTGACCTGCGGCAATCGCCAGGCGTAATCCGTTTTTAAAATCCGTGACCGCTGCAATCTAAGCGCGGTCTCGGCAGTCAAACGCATTTATGTATTGCGCAATACATTGCGCCGCTACACTTTCTGCTTGTCATTTGCACCTTATCCCTAACTGCTCTTCATCGTAGCGGCGCGATTTATCGCGCTGTTTTAACGTGCCAATTTTCCAATAGCATTTTTCGGCATTGCGTCGAAGATATATCATAACTATTCTCTCCCCATCAGATGAGAATGACTTTCACTATCTTTTAGGGAGACACCACTTGCAAACTCACCCTTCCGAACGCGTGCCACGTCGTGTGCGCAATGAACTGCGTTTCCGCCACATCAGCGTGGTCAGCAAGACGCTGATTGCCGGTGAATTCTGGCGCATTGTTTTCAACGGCAGCGATCTGGCCGGCTTCAACTCGCCATCGTTTGACGATCACATCAAAGTGTTCTTCCCGGAACATGCTGGTGCAGAGCTGGCGCTGCCGCAGATCACCGACGAAGGCATCGTTTGGCCGAATGGTGTGCGTCCTGCCGCGCGTGATTACACGCCGCTGGAATTTAACGGCGTCGATTCTCTGACCATCGATTTCTACATCCACGATGGCGGCGTTGCCAGCAGCTGGGCAAACCAAGCCAAAGTGGGCGATCAAATCGCGATGGGCGGTCCGCGCGGTTCGTTGGTGATCCCGGCGGATTACGCCTGCCAGATTTACGTCTGTGATGAGACCGGTCTGCCCGCCTTTAAACGTCGTTACAGCGAAATCCAGGCGCAGGAAATTCACCTGCTGGCCTATGCCGATGAAGCCACCGGCCGCGATTATCTCGGTGATCTGCCAAATGTGCAGGTGAGTTGGTTGGGCAGCGGCACCATGCAGGCCGATAACCTAACACCGATTAAGGCGCAGCTGGATAGGATTGCGCTGCCTGCCACTGAATACTTCATCTGGCTGACGGGCGAGGGCGAAGCGGTGAAACTGCTGAGCGATTACTTCACCCAGGGACGCGGTGCACATACCGATTTCGTGCGCGCCGTAGCCTATTGGCATCAAAAATAACGCCAACGCCGCGCGCGCTGCCGCCTGTGTTGAATTTTGCCAGGCGGCAGACTACTATCAACCTCCCTTAATTAGCGCTCAGGAAGGCAATGAAACAGCAGCGGGATTTTCCATGGCAGTCCGATCACGCACAGCGCACCGTCTGTGCAGGCGCACGCAAGAAGCGTCGGGAGCGGATGCTGGATGCCAGCGATATCCGCCTGTTAATGCTGCACTTTCTCGCCATGAGCTCTGCGCACGGTTATGAGTTGATCAAATCGGTTGAAGAGCTCTCCAAAGGGGAATATTCACCCAGCCCCGGCATTATCTATCCCAACCTGACGCTGCTCGAAGAGATGGATGCGATTCGCGTGGTCGATGCGCAGGCATCGCGTAAAGCCTATGCGCTGAATGAAGGCGGCGAGGCGCTGCTGGCGGAGAATCGTGACAACGTGAATGCGATTATCGAGCGATTAACCTCGCTGGCGATTCTGGTGAATAACCGCAGCATTCCGCAGGTTGAACAGGCGATTCATCTGATCAAATACACCTTGAATCATCGTCTGGCGCAGGAAGATATTTCGGATGAGGCGCTGGAGATAGTGATCAGCGCGCTGAAGGAAGCGGCGGAAAAAATCGCTAAAAGTTAGCAGGTCGCCATGAATGACGACCTTAGGTGCGCGTACATCCGTTTATTCCGATAATGCACGAACCCCAAATCAACTCTTCTTCTTATCCACATGCCCCAACGCGCGATCCGGCCAGCAGACGTCGCGCACGCGCTGCTTCAGCGCTGCCGCATCCGGGAATCCGCCTTCCTGCTTACGCTCCCAAATCACCTGACCATCAATGGTAATCTCAAACACGCCGCCGGTTCCCGGCTGTAGCGTTACCGCGCTTAAATCCTCGGCAAAGGTATGCAGCAACTCCTGCGCCATCCAGGCGGAACGCAGCAGCCAGTTACATTGTGTGCAGTAATGAATGGTAATCGCTGGTTTCTGTGACATAACGTGTCTCATTTAGATAATGAAGTTAACAAAATGTGCGGTCCAAGATACATCTTAGCTTACTGCTAGTTGATAATGATTACCACTTGCATTACATTCCTTTCGACATCATTTATTACAAAAAATAAGTCCATAATTTTTACGGTCTTTTAACCAAGGTCCGTACTTTCCGGCAGCAAGCAAGTGAGCGAATACTAACAATTAACCAGGTATTTCGCGCATGTCTTCACTCTTTCAGGGAACAGCCCAGCAACGTCTTTCCAAAGTTGCCATCTTATCTTCAGCTATTCATGCCGCTTGCAGCTTTGCCGCCAGCGATAGCACCAGCAATGAACCGGTTCTCACCGTCACCGCGCCAAAACAGCAGGCCGGCAATAAAACCACCATCACAGCACAAGAGCTGCAAAAACGCGGTGCGAACGATTTCGGTTCGATCATGCGTTATGAGCCGCTGATCAGCGCCACCGGATCCAGCGGCGGATCCTCTGCCGGTAAAAGCGGTTTCGACCGCGCGGGTTACACCGGTTACAACATTCGTGGTCTGGAGAGTAATCGCGTCGGCATGGATATCGACGGCATTCCGATTCCCGATGCCACCGGCCGCCCTTACGTCAGCCGCACCGGCAACAACACCTTTGGTATTGGCCGCGATTACATCGATCCCTACCTGTTCGGCAGCGTTGAAATTGAGAAGGGCGCCACGGCGGTGGATCAGCCGAATACCTCGATTGGCGGTAACGTCTCGTTCCACAATAAAACCGCTGACGATTACCTTAGCAGCGACAAAAATACTTATTTCGGTTACCAGAGCGATTACGACTCATCGAATCGCAGCTGGCACAACGGCATCACCGCCGCTGCTGGCGATGACGAGCTGCGCGGCCTGTTTGTTTACAGCCGTCGCGATGGCCAGGAAACCCGCAACAACAGCGACGTGAAACAGGCTTATCCGGCCAACTGGCACTCTGACGCCTTTATGACGTCCGGGATCTGGCAGCCGAACGATCAGCACAAGCTGAGCGCTACCTTTGATTACTACCACAAAACCAACCACAGCCATTACGATACCTGGGACACCAGCGGCAACACCGTTTGGGGCACCGCGCAGCAGCAGAGCGATACGCGCCGTTGGGGCATCAATCTGGCGGATGAGTGGACGCCGTACAACGACTTTATCGATACGCTGACCACGCGCCTTTACTGGCAGCAAACTCAGGCGCACGACAATACCTATCTGCCGACCAGCGCCAGCCAGTACGGCTTTGTCTATTCCGATTTCAACGTCGATAGCTATGGCTTCGACACGCGCGGCACCAAAACGCTGGGCCGCCACGAGCTGAGTGCCGGTGTCAATGCGCGCCTGGACAACAGCGAGCGTCCGTTCCGCCAGGAACCAGCGCCGAGCGCCTTTAGCGCCATCACCCAACCGCAGTCTGACAGCCGCACTTTCGCGGTGGCAGGATACCTGCAAGATAAGATCAATTTCGATCTTGATAGCCACAACTTCGCGGTCATTCCCGGCGTGCGCGTGATGTATCAAAGCACTAAGCCGAAAAATCTCGGCGATCTCACCACCGGCAGCACGGTGCTGACCGAAGAGCAGGTTGATGCGCTGTATGGCAAAACTAACTCCGATACGCAGGTGCTGCCATCGCTGACCTTCCAGTACGATTTAACGCCAGCGCTGACCACCTATCTGCAATACAAACGCGGCGTGCAGTTCCCTACCACCAGCCAGCTGTATGGCTCATGGAACCTGGGTTCCAGCTATGCGGGTAGCGCGCAATATGCGCTGATTGGTAACACCGATCTGAAAACCGAAACCAGCAACAACTTTGAGTGGGGCCTGAAAGGCCAGGCGACAGAAGGCGTAACGGTCAACACCTCGGTGTTCTATAACCAGTACAAAAACTTCATCGCCTACACCCGCTATCGCCGCGCCACCAATCCGGAGATGTTCGTCAACGTCCCGAGCAACATCTACACCAGCTATCAGGCTGAAAACCGCGATAAGGCCTACATTTATGGTGCTGAGATATCCACCAAAGTGAATTACGGCACCTGGTTCCCGCAGGTCGATGGCCTGAGCAGCACCTTTGCGCTGGGCTATAACGAAGGTAAATCCAAGTCCAGCTACGCCGGTGACAAGTACATCGATCTCGATAGCGTCGCGCCATTGAAAGCGATTGTTGGCCTGGCGTGGGATGACAAAGCGCGCGGCTACGGCGCAGCGCTGACCGCCACCTTCGTGAAAGGCAAGCAGGCTACGGCGACCAACCGCGAAAGCTACACCAACACCGGCACGGCGATCACTGATTCCACCACGGAATATATGCGCGTGCCGGGTTACGGCATGGTGGATGCAACGGCTTACTGGCAGGCGACGAAAAACGTCAAGCTGAGCGGCGGTATCTACAACATTACCGATCGCAAATACTGGGATTACACCAGCAGCCGCACGCTGACCAGCAGCAACGCCCAGGAACGCAACGACATCAACCTGGCGGTGATGCCAGGCCGCACCTTCCAGTTGGGTGTGAACGTCGATTTCTAATCCCTTTTCGCCCTGCGGCAGCGCAGGGCATTTTCATGGAGCAAGGCAATGAACTCACGTTACGATCACTATCTGGCGCTGAAAGGCGAGCATCCGAAAAAGTACGCGCGCGATCTCGCCGCGCTGATGGGCATTGGCGAAGCGCAGCTGTGTGAAGCGCGTGTCGGCCAGGATGCAAAGGCGTTAAAAGCTGATTTCCCTGCGCTGCTGGCAGCACTGGCGGCGGTGGGTGAAACCAAAAGCATCACCCGCAATGAATATGCGGTTCACGAGCAGGTGGGCAAATATGAAAACCTGCACCTCGGCGAACACGCCGGACTAATTCTCAACCCGCGCGCGCTCGATCAGCGTCTGTTCCCGCATCAGTGGCACAGCGCGTTCTTCCTGCGTGAGCTGAGCGCCCACGGTGAACTTCAAAGCATCCAGATTTTTGATCGCCACGCTGATGCGGTGCTGAAAATCTACACCACTGAAAATACCGATCGCGCCGCGTGGGATGCGCTGATTTCGGCGTTTGTGCTGGAAAACGCGGCGGCGCTAGATCCGCAGCCCGCCAGCGCGCCGCAATACAGCGGTACGGTTGATGCCAGCAAAGTGGAAGCCGAATGGCGCGCCATCACCGATGTGCATCAGTTCTTTGGTCTGCTGAAGCGTCACAACATCTCGCGCCCGCAGGCGTTCCACGCGGTGGCGGACGATCTGGCGCGTCAGGTGAGTAATGACTCGCTGGCGCAGCTGCTGGATCTGGCGCAGCAGGATGGCAATGAAATCATGATTTTTATCGGCAACCGTGGCTGCACGCAGATCTTCACCGGCGCGGTGCAGAAGCTGATGCCGATGGATAACTGGATCAACATTTTCAATCCCACCTTCACACTGCATTTGATGGCGGATCACATCAGCGAAAGCTGGGTGACGCGCAAACCGAGCGGCGACGGCTTCGTCACCAGCCTGGAACTGTTTGCCGCCGACGGCACGCAGATCGCGCAGTTGTACGGTCAGCGCAGCGAAGGCACGCCGGAGCAGGCGCGCTGGCGCGAGCAGGTGATGTCGCTGGAGGCGTTAGCATGAGAAAACTTCTGTTGCTGCTAACTGCGCTGGCGCTGCCTGCTGTTGCGGCCGAGCGGGTGATCTCGATTGGCGGTGACGTCACGCAAATCATCTATGCATTGGATGCGCAGCAGGATCTGGTAGCGCGCGACAGCACCAGTCAGCATCCGGCGCAGGCCAACAAGTTGCCGGATGTTGGTTATATGCGGCAGTTGAATGCCGAAGGGATTCTGGCGCTGAAACCGACGCTGGTGCTGAGCAGCGAGCTGGCAAAACCGTCGCTGGTGCTGCAGCAAGTGGCACAAGCTGGCGTAAAAGTGGTGGATGTCACCGGCAAAAACAGCCTCGACGCCATCGCGGAAAAAATCGCTACCATCGGCAAGGCGCTGCATCGTGAAGAGGAAGCCAACGCGTTGATTGAAAAGGTCAACAAGCAGCGCGCGCAGATCCCACAAAAACCTTTGCCGATCAAAGTGCTGTTTATCATGGCGCACGGCGGCATGCGCACTCAGGCAGCGGGGGCACAAACCGGCGCGGACGGCGCGATTCGCAGCGCGGGTCTGATCAACGCGATGGCAGCGGTGCCGCACTATCAGCAGCTGTCGCAGGAAGGCGTGGTTGCGGCGGCACCGGATTTGATCGTGGTGGGTGAAGATGGCCTGCGTACGCTGGGCGGCGAAGAGAAAGTGTGGTCGCTGCCCGGTTTGGCACTGACGCCAGCCGGTCAGCATCGCGCGTTGCTGGTGGTGGATGAGATGGCGCTGCTGAGCTTTGGCCTTGATACGCCGGGCGCGATTATCAAACTGCGCCACGCAGCCGAAGCGGCTTCCCCGTCATACTTCAAGCCGCAGGCGCGTTAGCTGCGTGTTCTTACCCCAGTCACTTACTTGTGTAAGCTCCTGGGGATTCGAACACTTGCTGCCGTCCTGCATCTTGAATTATTTAGGGGAAAAATATGGCGAATACATCCGTGATGCGCTGGCTCGGTTTGATGGCCATCTGCATGCTGATAGTGATGCTGATGGCGGCCAACTTCGGCGCGATGCCGCTTTCAATGCGCACTTTGTTGCGTGCGCCGCTCAGCGATATGGCGTGGCAAATCTGGATCAACATCCGTCTGCCGCGCGTGCTGCTGGCGGTGCTGCTCGGCATGGCGCTGGCGGTGTCCGGCGCGGTGATGCAGGGATTGTTTCGCAATCCGCTGGCCGATCCCGGTTTGCTCGGCATTAGCAGCGGAGCGGGTTTAGCGGTGGCGATATCGATCGTTATCCCGCTCGGCTTGCCGCCGCTGCTGGCGCTGTGGCTGCCAACACTCGCGGCCTTTGTGGGCAGTTTGGTGGTGACGCTGCTGATCTTCAGCTTTAGCCGTCTGGCGCTGGGTAATTTGTCACGCTTGCTGCTGGTTGGTATCGCCATCAATGCCTTATGCGGCGCGGCGGTCGGCGTGCTGTCGTGGCTGAGTAACGATCAGCAGTTGCGTCAGTTGGCGTTGTGGGGCATGGGCAGTTTGAGTGCGGCGCAGTGGCCGAGCCTGGCGGTGTGCGCGGTGCTGATTCTGCCGGCGCTGATAGCGATTCAGCTGCGCGCGCGTCGTCTCAATTTGCTGCAACTCGGCGAAGAGGATGCACATTACATGGGCATCGACGTTAAGCGTACGCAGCGTCAGCTGCTGGTGCTGAGCGCGTTGCTGGTAGGCACCGCCGTGGCGGTGAGTGGCATTATCGGCTTTGTCGGTTTAGTGGTGCCGCACCTGATGCGTTTCTGTCTCGGCAGCGATCATCGCTGGATGCTGCCCGGTTCGGCGCTGGCGGGCGCGATTTTGCTGCTGCTGGCCGATACGCTGGCGCGCACCGTGGTGGTGCCAGCGGAAATGCCGGTGGGCCTGTTAACCAGCCTGCTGGGCGGCCCGTGGTTTCTCTGGCTGATTCTGCGTGAGCAAAGGGGGATGAATGAGTGACTGCATGCAGGCGCGCGGGCTGCGATTTAGCCACGGCTCACGCGCGTTGATCGACGACGTTTCCCTGACTTTGCAGCCTGGCGAAATGATCGCGCTGATCGGCCCCAACGGCGCGGGGAAATCCACGCTGCTGCGCTTGCTGACCGGCTTTCTCACGCCGCAAGCGGGCGAGTGCTGGCTCGGCGATCGTCCGCTAAACAGTTGGCCGCGCGAACCGCTGGCGCAGCGCCGCGCGGTGATGCGTCAGCAAAATAGCGTGAGTTTTCCGCTGCCCGCCGCCGATGTGGTGGCGATGGGCCGCGCGCCCTGGCCGCGCGCTCAATCCAAAGCGGTGATTGACGAGGTGATGCACATTACCGGCAGCCTTGAGCTGGCACAGCGCGATTATCGATCGCTTTCCGGTGGGGAACAGCAGCGCGTACAGCTGGCGCGCGTGCTGGCTCAGCTGTGGCACGATGACGGGCCACGCGGCTGGCTGTTTCTCGACGAACCCACTTCCGCGCTGGATCTGTTCTGGCAGCAGCACAGTTTGCGTTTGCTGCATCGTCTGACGCGCAACGGACGCTTCAGCGTCTGCACCGTGCTGCACGATCTTAACCTCGCGTCGCTGTGGTCGGATCGCGTGCTGTTACTGCATCAGGGCAAGCTGGTGGCGGAAGGCGCACCCAATGAGGTGATGACCGAACACACGCTGACGCGCTGGTATCAGGCGGAGTTGGATGTGGTGATGCAGGATGAGAAGGGCAGACCGCAGATTCAACTGCGTGCCTGAAACCGTAGCGGCGCGATTTATCGCGCTCTGTGAAAAGACGCGCCATAAATTGCGCCGCTACGTAATGTGCGATTATCTGCAATCGACGATCAATCTGCCGCGTACTTTACCGGCCAGCAGCTGCTCGGCACCTTCGCGCGCTTCGCTCAGCGGAATCACCTTGGTTAACTGCTGTAGCAGGTCGCCATCCACCAGTTCCGCCAGGCGCTGCCACGCCTGCTGCCGCAGCGGTTTTGCACACATCACGCTATCCACGCCCGCCAGCACCACGCCGCGCAGGATGAACGGCGCGACGCTGGTCGGCAGATCCAAACCTTGCGCCATGCCGCACGCCGCGACCACGCCATCGCGCTTGATGCCCGCTAACACATTGGCCAGCGTGTGACTGCCGACGCTATCAATCGCCGCCGCCCAGCGCTCTTTCGCCAGCGGTTTGCCCGGCTCGCTCAGCTCTGCGCGATCAATAATCGACGTCGCGCCCAGCGTGTTGATCAGGTAATCGCTATCGCTGGCGCGACCGCTGGAAGCAATAACCTCATAGCCGAGACGTGCCAGCAAGCTGACGCTGAAGCTGCCAACGCCGCCACTCGCGCCGGTGACTAAAACCGGGCCGTGCTGCGGCGTGATGCCCTGTTTTTCCAGCGCCAGCACGCACAACATGGCGGTGAAGCCCGCGGTGCCAATTGCCATGGTTTGTAGCGGGCTGAGTGCGGCCGGCACTTTTACCAGCCAGTCGCCCGAGACGCTGGCTTTCTGCGCCAGTCCACCCCAATGCTTTTCGCCTACGCCCCAGCCGGTGAGTAGCGCCACATCGTCCTGCTGCCATTCAGCATGGCGGCTGCTGATCACCCGACCAACAAAGTCGATGCCCGGCACCATCGGGAATTGCCGCACAATCGGGCCTTTGTTGCAGATGGCGAGCGCGTCTTTGTAGTTGAGCGTGGAGTAGCTTACTTCGAGGGTGACATCCTGATCGGGCAGTTGTTTTTCTGACAGATCTTTCAGGGATGTGCGATATCCCTGTTCATCATTTTCAATGACCAATGCCTTGAACATGCAGCCTCCGGCTGGTTGAGGAAAGTGGGGGTATAGTACTCCTTTTTTGCCCTCACCCTAACCCTCTCCCACAGGTGGGAGAGGGAACCGATCCAGCTCACCTTTATACCGGCTCGGACGGCGCCCTCGCCCGCTTGCGGGAGAGGGCTGGGGTGAAGGGCCGCGCAGCGGTTGTTCCGGCAAAAAAAAGATGACATGATTGCGCCCCAGTTAGTATTCAACTCTCAGATTGACTTCGCCGAGGAAACCTCCTCATTGCTGTGCCATCGGCACCCACTCATCCTCTCTCAGGGATTTGTGTTATGAACCCATTGAAAATTGCTGCCAGCGTTGCTGTAGCGCCAACCCTTAGTCTTAACACTGCGCGCGACGTGGTGACGCTGGACAATACCGACTTTACCGATGTCGCTGCGGTCGTGATCACCTTGTCGGACACGCGCAGTGGCGTGCTGACGCTATTGCGCAAGGTCGGCTTTAATCTGCCGGTGTTTGTCGCCAATGCGTTCGATGAAGAAGTGCTGAAGCTGCCGGGCGTCACAGGGGAAATCAACGGCGCGCCAGAAGAGTGGGACGCGCTGGAGGACGCCGCGCAGGCGTATGAAGCCGAGTTGCTGCCGCCATTTTTCGACACGCTCACGCGCTACGTCGATATGCAGAACAGCACGTTTGCCTGCCCGGGACATCAGGGTGGTGCCTTCTTCCGCAAACATCCGGCGGGACGTCAGTTCTATGAGTTCTACGGCGAGAACGTCTTCCGTTCGGATATGTGCAACGCCGACGTCAAGCTCGGCGATCTGCTGATCCACGAAGGCTCAGCCAAAGATGCGCAGAAGTTCGCGGCGAAAGTGTTTAACGCCGACAAAACCTACTTCGTGCTTAACGGCACCTCCAGCGCCAATAAAGTGGTCACCAATGCGCTGCTGACGCGCGGCGATCTGGTGCTGTTTGACCGCAACAATCACAAATCCAACCATCATGGCGCACTGATTCAGGCGGGCGCCACGCCGGTGTATCTGGAAGCGGCGCGTAATCCGTTTGGCTTTATCGGCGGCATTGATGCGCACTGTTTTGACGATGCTTATCTGCGTGATCAAATTGCCAAAGTGGCGCCCGATCGTGCCAACGATCAACGTCCATTCCGCCTGGCGATTATTCAGCTCGGCACTTACGATGGCACGGTGTACAACGCGCGTCAGGTGGTCGATCGCATCGGACATCTGTGCGATTACATCCTGTTTGATTCAGCGTGGGTGGGTTACGAGCAGTTTATTCCGCTGATGGCCGGCTGTTCACCGCTGACGCTGGAGTTGAACGAGAACGATCCGGGCATTTTTGTTACGCAGTCGGTACACAAGCAGCTGGCCGGTTTCTCACAGACGTCGCAAATCCATAAGAAAGACAATCACATCCGTGGGCAGCAGCGTTTCTGTCCGCACAAACGCCTCAACAATGCGTTTATGCTGCACGCCTCAACCAGCCCGTTCTATCCGCTGTTTGCCGCGCTGGATATCAACGCCCGCATGCATAAAGGCGAGGCCGGACGCAGCATGTGGCACGAGTGCGTCACCATCGGCATTGATGCGCGTAAAGCGATTCTTGAACGTTGCGAAATGATTCAGCCGTTCCTGCCGGAGAAAGTGCACGGCAAGCTGTGGCAAGCGGCGGAAACGGAAGCCATCGCCATCGATCCGGCATACTTCAGCCTTGAGCCGGGCGCAAAGTGGCACGGTTTTGAAGGCTATGCACAGGAGCAGTATCTGGTGGATCCCTGCAAGCTGCTGCTCACCACCACGGGGATTGATGCCGCCAGCGGTGAGTACACCAGCTTCGGCATTCCAGCGACCATTCTGGCCAACTATCTGCGCGAGAACGGCATCGTGCCGGAGAAGTGCGACCTCAACTCGATTCTGTTCCTGCTGACGCCAGCAGAAACGCCTGAGAAGATGGCGCATCTGGTGGCGATGCTGGTGCAGTTTGAGCAGCACGTGCGCGAGGATGCGCTGCTGGCGGAAGTGCTGCCGAGCGTGTATCGCAAGAATATTGAGCGTTACAAAGGCTACACGCTGCGCCGCTTGTGTCAGGAGATGCACGATCTCTACGTCAGTTTTGACGTTAAGGATCTGCAAAAAGCCATGTTCCGCTCAGCCTGTTTCCCACCGGTGCAGGTGAATCCGCAGGATGCGCATCAGGCCTATATTCGTGGCGAAGTGGAGTTGGTGAAGATTGCCGATGCTGAAGGGCGCATAGCGGCCGAAGGCGCGTTGCCATATCCGCCCGGCGTGTTGTGCGTGGTGCCAGGCGAAGTGTGGGGCGGCGCGGTACAGCGCTATTTCCTCGCGCTGGAAGAGGGCATCAATCTGCTGCCGGGCTTCTCGCCAGAGCTGCAAGGGGTTTACACCGAAGAAGATGAGCACGGGCGTAAGCATCTGGTGGCGAATATGATGGTGAGCTGATTGCACTTGCCCTCACCCTAACCCTCACCCGCAAGCGGGAGAGGGAATGTTTAGAGGGCGCTCATTGTTACGTACGTGCTGGATCGGCCCCTTCTCCCGCGGGCGGGAGAAGGTTGGGATGAGGGACAAACCGCATCAGCTTAAAATCGTCGATAACTGCGCTGCGCCTGGCTCACTTTATACAGATAACGCCGTGATTCTGCCGATGGATGGTTGGTGGTCAGCGTCTGGTAAACTTCCGTCGGCGACATACTATTTATTGACGAGAACGCGCGATCCTTATCGCTGGAGAACACGCGTAGCACGCTGCCCGCGCCGCCGTTGTACGCCGTAATCACCGCATAACGCCGTGATGTCGGATCCTGAATCCCACCTAAATAACTTCTCTGCAGCAGCGACAAATACGCGGTGCCCGCATCAATATTATTCTCAGGATCAAGCAGATAGCTGCGGCTCGGTTTGCCACCTTTGCCCTTCATACGGAACACATCGACACCGGCGGTATGCTGCACCACCTGCATTAACCCCAGCGCATCAGCGTGGCTCACCGCATACGGGTTGAAGCTCGATTCAATCTGCATAATCGCCAGAATCAGTGACGCATCCACGCCATATTGTTCAGCGGCTTTACGCACCATTGGCAGATATTTGTGCGCACGTTTGTCGAGGTGGTTTGGCACCATCGGAATGGTAACCGACCAGATGACGTGCAATCCGGAGGTGCGTTTCTGCAGTTTGTTTTGAATCAGATAATCAGCAAAGCTGCCGGCGCGGCCCTGCCAGCGGATCGGCTGGCCGGTATTATCCAGCACCTGGCCGTACAGCAGCGGCTCTTTACTGATTTGAATATCGTTGGCATCGGAGTAGAGATCGACATTGCCCGGATCTTCGCCAATCAACAGCGTGGTGATGATCGCCTGACGCAGGCTGGCCATCGGATCGGTGCCGGAAATGGTCTCAATGGTGATACTACCGCTGTCAAAGTTGATGTGACTGCGGGTGTAATAGCCGTCGCTATATTTGACGTAATCTTTCGGTCCGGCGATCAGAACTTCATTGATTCCCCAAATGTTTTCAATATTGTGGGCAAACTGGCCCATCAAAATATCGAAACCGTTGGTGTCCTTGACCCACTCTTCATGAAACTGCGATTTTTTTTGTCCGGAGCAGGAGACCAAAAGTGGTGCAATCACCAAGAGCGCTATCAGTTTTTTATTCATTGTTAATGCGTGCCTGAATCGAAAAAGAGGGCCTCAAAGGGAAGCCCTGAACGGTTATTTTTCTGGCGGGGTGTAACCTTCAATGTGCACATCTTTGCCTTCGAACAGGAAATTGATCATCTCCTTCTCCAGCACTTTGCGATCTTCCGGGTTCATCATGCTCAATTTCTTCTCATTGATCAGCATGGTTTGCTTGGACATCCACTGCTGCCAGGCCTCTTTTGAGATCTCATTAAAGATGCGCTTACCCAATTCGCCAGGATAGAGCTGAAAGTCCTGACCTTCAGCATCGCGTTGCAGATAAGTACAAAAAATGGTGCGGCTCATTACTCTTCCTCTTCGGTCACGTCTGCTCGACGCGTAAGCTGCTGGGGATGGCGCAATTCATGCAGCAAGCGCTCAACCGGCGCCGCCAAACCCACTGACGGTGGTTGCGCTAAGTTATACCAGAGACCGCCCGCTTCATCCATCAGCGACCCAGCGGAAGGCTTTGCGAGCCACATAGGCACAATGTCTAAGTGGAAATGGCTAAAGGTGTGGCGGAATGCGGTGAGCTGCTGCGGTTTAACATGAATGCCGCGCTCAATTAGCCAGTCAGTTAGCGCTTGCTCACTTGTAAACTGCGGGAAGCAGAACAGTCCGCCCCACAGGCCAACCGGCGGGCGCTGCTCTAACCACACGTCATCGCCATCCTGCATCATCAGCATCCAGCCGCTACGTTCTGGCAAGGTCTGTTTGGGTTTCTTACCGGGATACTCCGCCCAGCTGTTGTTGGCATAAGCAACGCATCTGCTATTAAGCGGGCAGATTTCGCATTTAGGGCGTGAGCGAGTACATACTAATGCGCCAAGGTCCATCATCGCCTGATTGAACTGGCTGACGCCTGCCGCTGGCGTCACTTCTTCGCTGATCTGCCATAGCCGTTTTTCAACGTCCTTTTTACCCGGCCAGCCGCCCACCGCGTAGCAGCGCGCCAGCACGCGTTTTACGTTGCCATCCAGAATTGGGAAGTGCAGACCGAGCGACAGCGATAACACCGCGCCCGCGGTAGAACGGCCAATGCCCGGCAGCGCCGCGACATCGTCGAAGTTTCGCGGGAACTCGCCGCCGTGCTTCTCCACCACCTGTTTCGCGGCTTTGTGCAGATTGCGCGCGCGCGCGTAATAGCCGAGACCGGTCCACAGATGCAGCACTTCGTCCAGCGGTGCCGCTGCCAGATCGGCCACCGTCGGGAAGCGCGCCATAAAGCGTTCAAAATAAGGAATGACGGTAGCAACCTGGGTTTGCTGCAGCATCACTTCAGAGAGCCATACCTTGTACGGCGTTTTCTCCTGCTGCCACGGCAGGGTTTTGCGACCAAAGCGCTGATACCAATCCAGCACTTGTTGCGCGAACGTCGGCCCTTGCATCATAAGAAGGAAATTTTCCGTGTTTACTCTACAATCAGGCAGGAATTCCAGCACAGAGACCTCAGGGTGTAAACCGGAACATTGCAAAGGCTTGCTTCTGCTTCCTAACTTTGCATAATGCCCGTTTCCCAGAACAGGCTAACCAGCAGGCTTCAACATGATTAATGACGTCATCACCCCAGAATTTGATGAGAACGGGCGGCCATTACGCCGTATCCGCAGTTTTGTGCGCCGTCAGGGGCGCTTAACGAAAGGACAGCAGCTCGCGCTCGATAATTTATGGCCGGAGATGGGCGTGGAGTTCCAGCAGGAGCCGCTGGATCTGGTGACGCTGTTTGGCCGTGACGCGCCGGTAGTGCTGGAGATCGGTTTCGGCATGGGCGCCTCGCTGGTGACCATGGCGCAGAACAATCCACATCAGAATTTCCTTGGCCTGGAAGTGCATGCGCCGGGCGTGGGTGCTTGCCTGGCGTCGGCGAAGGAAGCGGGCGTGGAGAACCTGCGCGTAATGTGTCACGACGCGGTAGAAGTGCTGCAGAAGATGATTCCGGATAACTCGCTGCGCATGGTGCAGCTGTTCTTCCCGGATCCGTGGCACAAAGCGCGCCATAACAAACGTCGCATCGTACAGGTGCCGTTTGCTGAGCTGGTGATGCGCAAATTGAAGCTGGGCGGCGTGTTCCATATGGCGACCGATTGGGAAGCCTACGCCGAACATATGTTGGAAGTGATGAGCAGCATCGACGGATATAAAAATCAGTCGGAAAGTAACAATTACGTGCCGCGTCCTGAAACGCGTCCGTTAACCAAGTTTGAGCAGCGCGGGCAGCGACTGGGCCATGGCGTGTGGGATCTGATGTTTGAGAGGGTGAAATAATGGCCGTACAGCGTAGCCGTCGTTTGCGTAAAAAACTGCATATTGATGAGTTTCAGGAATTAGGCTTCTCCGTCGCCTGGCGTTTCGCCGAAGGCACCACCGAGGAGCAAATCGACGCCACTGTTGATCAGTTCATTAATGAAGTGATTGCGCCGAACGGTCTGGCGTATGACGGCAGCGGTTATCTGGTGTGGGAAGGTCTGGTGTGCTTGCAGGAAACCGGCAAATGCACCGACGAGCATCGCGAGCTGGTGCGCAAGTGGCTGGAAGCTCATAACCTGACGGATGTGCAGGTGACTGAACTCTTCGACGTTTGGTGGGACTAAAGATCGTATCGGGCTAGCTTACTTGCCCTTTTTGCACCGGGCAGTGCTCGCATTCCTCACGTACTTATGTACGCTCCGGATGCTGCGCGCTGGCCGCCACAAAAATGGCTGCGACGCTCAACGCCCGACCTTTCAGCGCGTAAAAAAGGGAGATTTCATGGTTCGTAAGGTACTTATCGCCGCGCTGCTGCTGGCGGCAACTCAGGCTCAGGCTGCATACGAATGCAGCGTCAAGCCACAGGATGATGTGATCATTAAACCGCAGAGCGTGCAGGTGGTGGGAACCAACGGCAACCTCGAAATCACTCCGCAGGGTGACATGCAGTTTAATGGCCAGAAGGTCAACGTTGATAACGCCGCGCGCCAGAAAGCCATCGACTACCAGACCGCGCTGCGTCGCGATTTGCCGTGGATCGATAGCGGCGCAACCTCGCGTCTGGAACGCAGCCGCGTGGCGCTGGATAAAGTGATTGTCGACAAGCTCGGCGCGAACAGCAATGTGCGTAACCGTCTTACTAAACTGGATGGCCAGCTCAAGCAGCAAATGAACCGCATTATTGAGCATCGTCCAGACGGACTGACGTTCCATCATCAGGCTATCGATCAGGTGCGCGCGGAAGGCGAGAAGCTGGTGCAGAGCACGCTAGGCGGCATCATGCAGGATAGTCTCAACGAAATGGGCAGCAGCCAGGCGGCGAGTGGCAGCAATCCACTGCAGGCCATTATGGGCAACCTTGGCGGTTTACAACAGTCGGTACAGGCGGAGTGGAACAAGCAGGAGCAGGATTTCCAGAACTTTGGCCACGAAGTATGCAACCGCGTAACCGTGCTGGAAGAGCAGCGCAAAGGACTGATGCAGAACGTTAAAAGCTAATGATTTGCTTCAGCTAACAAAGCCAGCCCAATCGGCTGGCTTTTTGCTTTTAAGATGCACTGCATTTAAGAACCTTAGATTCGGGACGAATCTGATAACCGTAAAAACACCAAAATAATAAAGATGAAAGTGAGTTAGCAACTCATTGAAATTATTTATTTTTAAGGAGTTTTTATGTTATTTTTTAACGCCTCTGCTTCCAGTAATACCCCTTCACCTCACACCGTGCATATTCAATCCGACTGGTATAACGATGCGCAGAAGCGATGGGAAGGCAGTGCGCATTCGCCAGATACCGTTGCAGTCATCATCATGGTCAATGGTAAAAACCCAATAAGTGTGCCAGTGAGTGGCGGCCGTTTTTCCTGGACGCCTTCTCAACCGTTGCCTGACGGTGAACATGTGCTGACCTTTGTTGCCGTTGATCGCGCTAATAACCAAAGTGATATCGTTTCGGTCAATTACAACATCGATACAATCGCGCCAGACAAGCCGCAAATTACTGCAATCGAAGACTATACCGCGGGTGGAATACATAACGGCAATAGCATTAAGCGACATGGTTACACCAATGACGCAAATCCTGTCGTGCGTGGCGAGGCAGAAGCAAATAGCCTGGTATACATCTACAACAAAAACAGCAAAACGCCCCTGGCTTCGGTAACCGCTAATCAGCATGGCAAATGGGAGGTGGAAGTGAACCTGCCTAACGACGGTGCATATGAGTTGAGTGCCGTGGCAGAAGACCGGGCAAATAATCGCAGCCAGCCGTCGCTAAAATGGCCATTTCAGCTTGATACCGAGAAACCAGATAGCGCCACCATCAATTACTTTGAGGATGATGTTGGTTTGTATCGCGGACAGTTTGATCTCATCCGGGCTACTGACGATCGCCGCCCTGAGCTGTACGGCACTGGCGACCCTAATGAATATGTACGCGTTCAATACGCCAGCAAAAACGGCAATTGGGTAACAACCGCGACCGTTGCGGTAGACAGTGATGGCACCTGGCTGTGGACTCCACCGCAAAATCTCTCCGATGGCGAATGGAATTTTCGCGTACGTAACATTGATCATGCTGGCAACGTCAGTAAATGGAGCAGCACCGTCACGCTGCTGATTGATACCACAACCATTCAGCCCCTCATTATGCAGGTGTTCGATGATAGGGGACCGATTGAATCGGTATTGCCAGGGCAAAATACCGACGATGCACGTCTGGATTTTATCGGTAAGGCCGAAGTTAACAGCCTGGTGATTTTGTATCAGGATGGTACGGCGGTGGGATCGGCTTATGCAAATAGTCAGGGTGACTGGAGAATGACTCCGCAGCAAGATATGCGTGCAGGGCTGAATAATTTTGGTGTGAAGGCGATAGATGAAGCAGGGAATGAAAGTTCCTACTCTGCAAATTATCCGGTGAGATTCATCCCGTCACCCCAATATCAAGCCAATTATGAAAGTGAATCAAGAGATGATGGGAATGGGACGAGCTATTTGCCCATCCCAGGAGAACGCCACATTTATGATGTCGCGAGCTGGTTAAATACGTACCCGTCTCATTATCTGGTGAAAGCGGCAAATATTATTTTTTCGGGTGAAAACCAGATAATTGATTTTGCTGCGCTAAGTGCACGTGTGGAAGGTTTGCAGAAAATAGATATAAGTGGCAAAGGTAATAATCTGCTTAATCTCGATCTGCACTCGTTACTGAATGAAGGCGGTGAGGGGCTATTTATTAACGACGATAGTCAGCAATTGATGATTGATGGCGACATGGGCGACCGCATCACGCTTGATCGCACGCAATTCAGCGACGGCTGGTTAACTTCGCAGAATAAAGTCCAGATCGGCGGGGAAAACTGGACACTGTTAACCAATAGCCAGGCGCATTACACACTGTTAGTGAATCAGGAAATTGAAATTACTTACGGCTAATACGCAAAAAAGATGCCCGGTATAAGCCGGGCATTTTTCATTACTCTTCCGTCAGGAACAGTTCCAGCAGCGAGTTCAGGAACAGTTTGCCTTTCTCAGTGATCTGCCAGCTCTCCGTGGTTTCCTCCACGTATCCTGCACTTATCGCCGCATCGATTTGCGGGCGAATCACCTGCTCATCCATGCCGGTATAGCGGCGGAAATCGGCGCGCGGTGCGGCTTCCAGCAGACGAAAACGGTTCATAAAGAACTCGAACGGCTTGTCGTTCTCGGCCACGTCGTGCTGCTTATCGAGATAGTTGCCTTTCATAAAGCCGCGCGGATGACGGGTTTTCACCGTGCGCACGATGCGACCATCGGCTTGCGTCAGCTTACCGTGGGCACCACAGCCAATGCCGAGGTAATCCCCGAAGCGCCAATAGTTGAGATTGTGCTCGCAGCGATAACCCGGTTTGGCATACGCCGAGGTTTCATATTGCTGATAACCTGCGGCGCTCAGCAGTTGATGACCTTGCTCAAAAATATCCCACAGCGCATCGTCATCAGGCAGTTTTGGCGGGCGCGAACCGAATAAGGTGTTCGGCTCAATCGTCAACTGATACCACGATAGATGCGGCGGATTAAGCGCAATCGCCTGGCGCAGATCATCCAGCGCTTCCTCCAGTGACTGATCCGGCAAGCCGTGCATCAGGTCGAGGTTAAAACTGCGCAGGCCTAATCCTTCAGCCAGCTGGGCGGCGCGCACGGCTTCTTCCGGCCCGTGAATGCGGCCTAAACGCGCCAGCTTCTGTGGGCTGAAACTCTGCACGCCAATCGAAATACGGTTGATGCCGGCTTTCTGGTAGGCGCTAAAGCGATCGGCTTCAACGGTGCCTGGATTAGCTTCCATGGTGATTTCCGCATCGGCCGCCAGCGGCAAACGCGCACGCACGCCGTCCATCAGCATCTGCATCGCATTGCTGCTCAACAGGCTTGGCGTGCCGCCGCCGATGAAAATCGTGCGCACTTCACGGCCGCCGGTCAGCGGTAAATCCTGTTCGAGATCGTTGAGCAGGTGCTGCACATACTCAATGTGCGGCACCTCGCCTTTTAACGCGTGAGAGTTGAAATCACAGTACGGACACTTCTGCACGCACCACGGAATATGGATGTACAGGCTTAATGGCGGCAACGTAGGTGAAAACTCAGGCATTGCGCATCGCTTCCAGCAGCAGCGTCAATGCTTTACCACGGTGAGAGACGGCGCGCTTTTCGTCTTTACTCAGCTCTGCCGCCGTTTTACCCAATTCAGGGACATAAAAGATGGGATCGTAACCAAAACCGCCTGCGCCCGCTGCCGCGCGGGTGATTTCCCCAGCCCAGCTACCGTGGAACACCAGCGGCGTGGGATCGGCAGCGTGACGCAGGTAAACCAGCACGCAGTGGAACTGAGCCTGACGTTTGCCATCCGGCACGTTTTCCAATGCCACCAGCAGCTTATCCAGATTCTGCTGGTCGCTGGCATCAACGCCCGCATAGCGCGCGGAGTAGATCCCCGGCGCGCCGCCCAGCGCATTGACCGCCAGACCGGAATCGTCGGCAATCGCCGGTAAACCGGTAATCTCAGCCGCATGACGCGCCTTCAGGATGGCGTTTTCGATGAAGGTCAGGCCGGTTTCTTCCGCCGACTCAACGCCGAGTTCGGTTTGCGCCACGATATCAAGTCCGAAGGCCGCTAACAGATCGGCCAGTTCGCGGACTTTGCCGGGATTTCCGGTCGCGAGTACAACTTTTTGCATAACAGTTCCAGATAGACGAATTACAGCAAATACCAGAGACCTGGGAACAGGTCCATGCCGAGGAAATTCAGCGCGTACAGCACCAGAATCACAATCATGGCAGAGAAATCGATACCGCCCATCGCCGGCAGAATACGGCGAATCGGTGACATCAGCGGTTCAGTCAGCTGCATCAGAACCTGATCCACCGGGCCGCGACCCTGGCTGATCCAGCTCATCAGCGAACGAATGATGATCACCCAGAACACCAGATAACCGGCGGACTTCACCAGCGACAGCAGGCCAACCAGCAGGTTGGTGGGATCAACGGAGAACACGCCGACCTGAATCAGCAGCAGGATCGGATATTTCAGCGTGGTCAGTACAAAGGCAAGCAGCAGCGATGCGGTATCAATCGGGCCAATGGCCGGGATGACACGGCGCAGCGGCTTGATAATCGGTTGGGTGATCTTCACGACAAACTGCGCCAGCGGGTTGTAGAAGTCACAGCGCGACCACTGCATCCAGATGCGCAGCAGCAGCACCATCACGTACAAATCGATCAGCGTTTTGACTAAAAACGTCAGTGTTAACATGAGGTTCCTCAATTATTGTTGTGAAGGTCGCGCATAATCCCGCGCGCCAAAAACGGCGGTGCCAATACGCACCATGGTGCTGCCCGCGGCGATTGCCGCGTCCATATCGTCGCTCATTCCCAGAGAAAGCGTATCGACGTCAGGATAGTCCTGTTTTAAGGTTTGAAACGCGGCGGCCATCTGCTGACACACCGCCAGTTGCCGTGCGTATTCTGACTCTGGCGCCGGAATCGCCATCAGCCCACGCAAGCGCAAATTCGGCAGTGCGGCGATCTGCTGCGCCAGCTCCGGCAACGCCTCCAGCATGATGCCAGATTTGCTGTTCTCGTCACTGATATTTACCTGAATTAACACGTTGAGCGGCGGCAACGACGCCGGGCGCTGATCGTTCAGACGCTGCGCGATGCGCTGGCGGTCCACGGTGTGGCACCAGGCGAAGTTTTCCGCCACCAGACGGCTTTTATTGGATTGCAGCGGGCCGATAAAGTGCCATTGCAAATCAGGATGTGCGGCCAGCTCAGCCACTTTTTCAACCCCTTCCTGCACGTAATTCTCACCGAACGCGTGTTGTCCAGCGGCAATGGCTTCTGCGACCGCGCTCGCAGGTTTGGTTTTGCTCACTGCAAGCAGCGTAATTTCTTCTGGCGCGCGGCCGCAACGTGCGGCGGCGGCGGCGATACGCTCACGCACTTGCTGTAAGTTGTGCTCAATGGAAGTCATAGTCAGGAGAAGCTAAATGGAGTTGGATGAAATAGTGGCCCTTAGTGTAAAGCATAACGCCGCCGATCTGCACCTTTGCAGCGGACATTTGCCGCACTGGCGGCGACAAGGCGTGCTGGAGCCGATTCCGCAGCAGAGCGCGCTGGATGGCGGCTGGCTGGAAGTCTTTATGCAGCAGTGGCTAACGACGTCGCAGCAGGCCGAGCTGGAGGAGAACGGCCACGTTGACTTCGCTATTACGCTTGCCAGCGGCATACGGCTGCGCGCCAACCTGTTTATGCAGCGTCACGGCTTATCGCTGGCGCTGCGGCTGATTGCCAGCCAGGCGCCCGATCTCAGCAGCCTGCATCTGCCCGAGGTGGTGAGCCAGCTATTACAGCTGGAAGAGGGGCTGATTTTAATTACCGGCGCCACCGGCAGCGGCAAATCCACCACGCTGGCGGCGATGGTGGATTGTCTGAATCGTCAGCAGGCGCGGCACATTCTGACGCTGGAAGATCCGATTGAGTTTGTGCATCGCAGCCAGCGCTCGCTGATTCAACAGCGCGAAGTAGGTGCGCACTGTGCCTCGTTTCAACACGGGCTGAAAGCCGCGCTGCGTGAAGATCCTGATGTGATTCTGCTCGGCGAACTGCGCGACAGCGAAACCATCCGCCTGGCGCTCACTGCAGCAGAAACCGGGCATCTGGTGCTGGCCACGCTCCATACGCGCGGCGCAACCCAGGCGGTTGATCGGCTGGTGGATGTCTTTCCCGCTGAGGAGAAAAACCTGGTGCGCACTCAATTAGCGGGCAGCCTGAAAGCGGTGCTGGCGCAACGTTTAGTGCCGGCAAAAGCGGGCGGGCGCATCGGCTTGTTTGAAGTGTTGGTGGCGACGCCGGCGGTGGCGAACCTGATCCGCGAAGGCAAGATGCATCAGTTGCCTGGCGTTTTGCAAACCGGCGCGCAGGCGGGCATGCAAACCTTTGCGCAGAGCGAGCAGGGGCGTCAGGCGGCGGGGATGATTTGAAGAGAGCCAGATAGGCGCTCAAAGGCGGAAAACCAACCCATTGTAGCGGCGCGATTCATCGCGCATATTTATGCCGCTGCCCTGCTCATCCGTGGCAATGCGCAATAAATGCGCCGCTACGCCATGTGCCAGTTCTGGATGGCTTTAATGCGTATCAAACCAATCTTCGAGGATAATCACCGCGGATTGGGAATCAACCTGGCCTTTCTGCAACGCGCGAAAGCCGCCGCGTTCAAACAGATCGGCACGCGCTTCAACGGTGCTCAGGCGCTCGTCCTGCAGCTCGACGCGTACGCCAAAACGACCATGCAGGCGATTGGCGAACTTACGTGCGCGCGCAGTAAGTTCCTGTTCGGTGCCATCCATATTCAGCGGCAAGCCCACCACCACATAATTGGGCTGCCACTCTTTCAGCAGCTTTTCGATCAGCTTCCAGTCCGGCGTGCCATCCTGCGCTTTTAGCGCCGTCAACGCGCGCGCGGTGCCCGTTAATTGCTGACCGACAGCAACGCCGATGCTTTTGGTGCCGAAATCGAAGCCCAGTAAAGTTTCACTGGCCATCAGGCGTGCCCTGCATCGGTGGCAATGTTGTGAATATCGACGCCCAAACCGCGTGCCGCTTCACGCCAGCGTTCAGCGATGGGCGTCTGGAACAGAATATTGGTGTTAGCGGGCGAGGTGAGCCAGGCATTCTCCAGCAACTCCTCTTCCAGCTGACCTTTCTCCCAGGCGCAATAACCCAGCGCCACCAGCACGTTATCGGGCTGTGAAGTGGTGCCGATCGCTTCCAGCACATCACGTGAGGTGGTGATTACCGTGGTGTCTGAAATACGAATGCTCGAGGAGTAAATGCGCTGCGCCGAGTGCAGGATGAAACCACGATCTTCCGCCAGCGGACCACCGGCAAACACTGGCTTGTCCAGTTTGATGGCAGGATCGCGTTCGGATGCACTAATTTTAAGCTTTTTAAGGATGCCTTCGACCGTCAGGTTGTCCATTGGCTTATTAACGATCAAACCCATGGCGCCATCTTCATTGTGCTCGCAGATATAGACTACCGAGCGTTTGAACAGTGGGTCCTGCAGCGACGGCATCGCAATTAGAAAATGATGCTGTAAATTCATTATCACTCGTATACCAAAAATAACCGGCGCAGCCGCGGCAGCGCCGGTTTTGGGTGTTCACGGAGTGGAGACTCCGACGGCATCAGCCCAGGCGTTTCTCAATGGCATCCATCAGCATGCCAGTGATCGATATCGGGAACGCGGCCTCGATTTCACGTACGCAGGTTGGGCTGGTCACGTTAACTTCAGTCAGTTTATCACCGATAATATCCAGGCCGACAAAAATCAGCCCTTTGGCTTTCAGCGTTGGGCCAACGCGACGCGCAATTTCCCAGTCGCTGTCGCTCAGCGGACGCGCTTCACCACGGCCACCGGCTGCCAGATTACCGCGCGTTTCGCCGCCTTGCGGAATGCGCGCCAGGCAGTAAGGCACAGGTTCGCCATCCACCACCAACACGCGTTTGTCGCCGTCTTTGATCGCCGGCAGATAGTTCTGCGCCATGCAGAAGTACTGACCGTGATTAGTCAGGGTTTCGGTGATCACGCCGAAGTTGGGATCGTCCTGTTTCACGCGGAAGATCGAGGCGCCGCCCATGCCGTCCAGCGGCTTAAGGATCACGTCGCCATGCTCCTGCCAGAAGGCGCGCAGCTGCTCTTTATTACGCGTGACCAGCGTATCTGGCGTCAGGTCGGCGAACCATGCGGTATACAGCTTCTCGTTGCAGTCGCGCAGGCTCTGCGGTTTGTTCACGATCAGCGTACCTTGCTCTTCTGCGCGTTCCAGCAGGTATGTGGCATAGATAAATTCGGTGTCGAACGGCGGATCTTTACGCATCAGCACCACGTTAAGATCGGCCAGCGGGATATTCTGCTCGCTGCCAAACGTGTACCAGTTGTCGTAGTTCTGCTCAACGCTCAGCAGACGCGTGCGCGCGTAAGTCACACCGCCGCGCAGGGAGAGATCGCCCATCTCCATGTAATGAATTTCGTAACCACGGCGCTGTGCTTCCAGCAACATGGCGAAGCTGGTGTCTTTTTTAATATTGATGGACGAAATCGGGTCCATAACGATGCCAAGCTTAATCATTATTCTCTCCTAAATGGGGAAGCATTTACCCCGAAAGCGTTGTGCTGTGAAGTTACGTTCGAACCCGAAAGTATCGCTTAACCGAGGTCACCAAACCTCACCTGAAGTGCCGTAATGGCGGTGAGTGCGGTGGTTTCGGTGCGCAACACGCGGGGTCCAAGCAGAATATCGGTAAAACCCTGCTGCGCGGTCATGGCAATTTCATCGGCGGTTAAGCCACCTTCCGGCCCAATCAGCAAGCGCAGGCGCTCTACCGGCTGCGGCAGCGTGTTGATGCTGTGGCTGGCGCGCGGATGCAAATTGAGCTTCAAACCGTCTTCGGCTTCCGCGCACCAGGCTTGCAATGTCATCGGCTCGCGAATTTCCGGCACACGATTACGGCCGCACTGTTCACAGGCGGCAATCGCGATTTTCTGCCATTGCTGAATTTTTTTTGCCAGCCGCTCGGCGTCCAGCTTTACGCCGCAGCGTTCAGAAAACAAGGGCGTAATCACATTCACGCCAAGTTCGATCGATTTCTGGATAGTGAATTCCATTTTTTCACCGCGCGACATCACCTGACCGAGATGTAAATGCAGCGGGGATTCACGGTCATCAGCCTGGCTGGCAAGGACCCTTACTTTTACACGCTTTTTATCAGCCTGGGTGATTTCGGCGCTAAAAGTCAGATTACTGCCATCAAACAGCTCAATTTGCTGACCGGCCGACATGCGCAGCACGCGTCCAACATGGTTAGCGGCATCCTCATCGAGGAAGACTTCACTGTTAACTTCGAGAGATTCGGGATGATAAATGCGAGGTATACGCATGCGGTTCCTGCCAGCGTTATGCCGTGTCAGCGGACACGGCGCAATCGAAAAAAGCTAGTGTAGGGTAGCGCTTTTAGCGCTGGCAAGCCTGCTGTACGTAGGAATTGTGATTTCCCTGCACTTTGGCGATGCGATTGTCGCGCTCACACTCCCAGCTCGTCACCGGATATTGCTTATCCCACGCGGTAAACAGCTGGGTTTGCTGACGCGACAGGCGCAGGTGATATTGGTCGCGCATATAGAAGTAAGTGCGGGCAATGGCGCCACGCGCACGCTCCGGCGGCTGCGCCAGTTTCTGCTTAAAATCGATCTTCATGCTGCATTGACCGTACTGCTGTTCGCCGCCGTTCCATTGGCTGTACTGGAAATTATTACGGTCGCCGTTCACTTCACCAATCGCCGGCTGCAGGTTATGCAGATCGCTCTCAATGCGGCGGTAATCGGCATCTTTGCTGCAGCTTTTGCGGCCGCCGTTTTGCCAGCACTGACGCTGATGGCCGAACTCCCACGCGGGCATCACATGTTCCCACTCAATGCGTTCGGCGCGATTGGCGTTCTTACGCACGCTGTAGCCGCAACTGCTTAGATCCGGTACGCCCTTTTTGCCGTGCCAGCTGATTTTGCAGCCGCAGTAAAAGTCGGCGGGCGCATCTGCGTTGATCTGCGCGGCATAGGCTTTGGCCTGACTAAAATTGTTTTGATGATAGTGAGTGAAACTGAGGCTGTAAGCGCTAAGTGGGGCAACTAACAAGGTAAGTAACAGCAACGTTTTGCGAGACATATTCCAAAAATTAACCTGGTCCTGAAAAAGGGCGGCAGGGTAACAGAATGATGACGCACGGGATATGAGATTAGGCTAGGTTGCTGAACTAATTCGATAAATACTCACCGGGTTGCAGCAGGGATTTGCAGTGCACACAGCGATATTCGCTTTCTCCACGCAGCACACGATTATGGCGCCGTACGGTGAGCTGATGCTGCTGACAGCGGCAGCGATAGGGGAAGGTGTTGCTGCGCACCGAGGCGATTTCAAACTGGTGGGTGCGGCGCGCAGGCACGCCGAGCACGCTCTCCATCATCCATTTCCACTCTTTGCCGTGCGGCGGCACGCGGCCAAAGGTTTTCCACACCAGCAGATGCGCCAGTTCGTGCGGCACCACTTCATCAACGAATGCCTGCTGATTCTCCAGCAGCAGGACCGGATTGATGCGGATTTCCCACTTCTCCAGCCATGCAGTGCCTGCAGCGGTGCCGCGCTGCTGATAAACCAGCGAGGGCTCATCAAAGCGACGTTCCAGCTTCTCGTTGGCCAGCTGTAAATAGTGGCGCAGCGAGCGCATAACGGCTTGTTGTAAGGCGATGGGAAGGCGCGGTGTTTTCATGGAGGGCAGCATAAAAGGTTGCCGGAACGATCTCAAATAAAAAGGGCTGCCAATTGGCAGCCCTTGCATTCGCTCATCGGGATTACTTCTGACCGATGTCGCGCAGTTTTTTGCCGGACATCAGGTTGCGCTCGATGTGCTCCAGCGAGACGTTTTTGGTCTCTGGAATCAGCGCCAGCGTCAGCAGAATGAAGAACACGTTCAGACCGGCGTAAACCCAGAAGGTTGGCGCGTTGCCCAGCGTATTCAGCATGGTCAGGAAGGTAGCACCGACAATCATGTTGGCAATCCAGTTGGTCGCGGTGGACACCGTGATACCGAAGTCGCGGCCTTTCAGCGGCTGAATCTCGGAACACAGTACCCAAATCAGCGGGCCAGCAGACATCGCAAAACCAATGATGAACATCAGCAGCATCGCCACCGCGAAGTATTGCGCTTCTTGAGAATGGATGCCGATGTGCAGCATGGTGCCGAGAATGCCCATACCCAGCGCCATCACCAGGAAGCCCAGCAGCAGCGTAGGTTTACGGCCCCAGCGATCCACCAGACCGATAGCTATAAAGGTCGCCAACACGTTCACCAGACCAACAATCACCGTGCCCCACATTTGCTGCGTGGTGTTGGCAAAGCCAGCGATTTCGAAGATCTTCGGTGCGTAGTACATGATGACGTTCATGCCGGTGAACTGCTGCATCACCTGCAACAGCACGCCAAGGAACACTGCGCGGCGGAAGTTGCTGTTGCTCTGGAACAGCTGCCAGCCCGACTGTTTAATTTTCAGGCTTTCACGGATTTCATCCAGTTCACGTTTTGCTTGTTCACTGGTATCACGCAGGCGCGATAACACGCGCTCAGCACTGCGGAAGTCACCTTTAGCCGCCAGCCAGCGTGGGCTGTTGGGCAGGAAGAAGACGCCAATCAGCAGCAGTACCGCAGGAATAGTGATGATGCCCAGCATCCAGCGCCATGCGCCAGCGTCGCTGAACGCGGTATCGGAGAGATACGCCGCCAGAATACCGATGGTGATCATCAGCTGATACAGCGAAATCATACTGCCGCGAATCTTCTCTGGTGCGATTTCCGAGAGATACAGCGGCGCGGTGTAAGAGGCAACACCCACGGCCAGGCCAAGCACCACACGCGCGGCGATCAGCATTTCCGGGCTGGTTGCACCCGCAGACCACAGTGAACCGATAACGAAAAGAATCGCACCGGCCATCAGGCTCTTTTTACGACCCAGACGCGATGACATCCAGCCGCTGCCCACCGCACCGACTGCAGCACCAAACATCATTGAGCTGACGATCCACTCTTGCTGGTGGGCAGTGACGTTAAAATCTTTCGCGATGAAAGGCAGAGCACCGGCGATAACACCGATATCCAGACCAAACAGCAAGCCGGCCAGCGCCGCTAAGAAGCAGACAAACAAGGTCATGACCTTATTTGAAGTTCTGCTCTTGTGATTATTACCAGGCATGAAGCCTCCAAAGTTTATCCATCGTTGTTGTTATCAATGTTATGAAACCTGTCGGCGGAAAAAAGTGAGTAAGATCACACCAGTGTAATCGGTTACACACGCTGAAACCCTGCAATCCAGCATTTTCCGCCCGAAATAGTTACGTAACCAGTAAGGTATAGCACCCTTTAAGTTTCTGACATCGCACTAAATACCGGCTATCAGACGACGCTGAAAATAACGCATTTTCAGAGTAATAACTACGCTGAAAAATCTCTAAATTGCCGATTGATAAAGGATTTCAAAATGTAATCGTTATCACTAAGTTGTAAGCGAGGTGAAAGAAGTGTAGACGGCGGAGAAAAATGTGCCTGACGATGCAAAGGCATAAAAAAAAGCCCGCCAAAAGCGAGCTTCGAAGTCAAATTGTGCAGCGTCGCCCTCTCCCGTTGGAGAGGGCCGGGGCGAGGGCATCAGCCCGCAGAGTAGTCTATGACTTCAAACCCGCCGCTTCGCGTAGCTGCGCGGCTTTGTCAGTCTGCTCCCACGGGAAGTGCTCACGACCAAAGTGACCGTATGCTGCGGTCTCTTTGTAGATCGGTTTCAGCAGATCCATCATCTGAATCAGGCCGTATGGACGCAGGTCGAAGAACTCGCGCACCAGCAGCGTCAGCTGTTCGGTGGAGACTTTCTCGGTACCGAAAGTTTCAACCATGATCGAGGTTGGCTCAGCCACGCCGATGGCGTAAGAAACCTGGATTTCACAACGGTCAGCCAGGCCAGCCGCGACGATGTTCTTCGCCACATAACGTGCAGCGTAAGCGGCAGAACGGTCGACTTTTGACGGATCCTTACCTGAGAACGCGCCGCCACCGTGACGCGCCATGCCGCCGTAGGTATCAACGATGATTTTGCGACCGGTCAGACCGCAGTCGCCCATTGGACCACCGATGACAAAACGGCCAGTTGGGTTGATGTGGTATTTGGTACTGGCGGTGATCCACTCAGTCGGCAGAACCGGCTTGATGATCTCTTCCATCACCGCTTCACGCAGATCGGCGGTGGTCACATCTTCAGCATGCTGGGTCGAGAGCACAACCGCATCGATACCGACAATTTTGCCGTCATCGTACTGGAAGGTGATCTGGCTTTTTGCATCCGGACGCAGCCACGGCAGTGAACCACTTTTACGCACTTCAGCCTGACGCTGCACCAGACGGTGCGCGTAGGTGACCGGCGCTGGCATCAGCACGTCGGTTTCGTTGCTGGCGTAGCCGAACATCAGGCCCTGATCGCCCGCGCCTTGTTCCAGCGGATCGGTACGGTCAACGCCCTGATTGATGTCTGGAGATTGCTTACCAATCGCGCTCAGCACTGCGCAAGAGTTCGCATCAAAGCCCATATCGGAATGGACATAGCCGATTTCACGTACGGTATTACGGGTGATCTCTTCGATATCCACCCATGCGCTGGTGGTGATTTCACCGCCCACCAGCACCATACCGGTCTTCACGTAAGTTTCGCAGGCCACGCGCGCTTTCGGATCCTGCTCGAGGATCGCATCCAGCACGGCATCGGAAATTTGGTCAGCGATTTTATCAGGATGTCCTTCTGATACGGACTCAGATGTAAAAAGGTGTTTAGCCATTCTGTTCTTTACCTTAAAAATGGTTTGAATACGACTGCATAGCGTAAGCGGGATCAGACCGACTCGACGCCCCTTCAGGCAAAGCCGCAAGCAGTGGCAGCGAGAGCATTAACTCACACCGCCTGAATGTTAATCAGTTTAGATGGAAAACCATCTGGACGGCTATTCTAGGTTACTCAGTGAGCACTTTTCCAGTGCTTTTTCCGATCCCGCATTTTCCGCAACATCCTAAGTGGAATCATTTCCTGACACCGCGCGCAGTTACTGACAAAGATTTTGCAATTTACCCCGCGTGGCTGTATAAAACGCCGCTGCTGTTGACCACAGCCGCAAAGGATGACGCCGCCGTGCGTCGCGCTGTCAGATGCCATTTAATCTGACCTTCACCCAAGCCGTTTCTCGCATGCTTTAAGCAGGCGATGGAGGTGATTAAAGTAATGAACCACTCTTTCTCTCGCTTTGGTTCACTGCGCTGTTCCGGCGCGCTGGCACTCCTTTCACACTCCAAACCCGTTCTTTTCTCTTATCGACGTTGTGTTCATTCTCCCGACACGCGCGCCGGTTAACATTTCTCTGCATCTATTACTCTATTTCGCTGTCTACTGACCGTGGAAGTCTCAGGCTATTTGCCCCGACTTTGGCGCGGTGTTTTACACTTAGAGTCAGCATTGCACAGTGCAACCTTACAGAGGCAGCAAGCAGGATGAGGCAATTTTTACCTGGCGCCACCATGACAAAACTCGGTAACAAATTCATATTTCAACGGAAAATTGAGGTTCGCGATGTCTGACGACATGAAGAATATCAAGGGTTCGTCAGCTGGCGAACAAGGTGTACTCCGCTCCATGCAGGAGGTGGCGATGAACGATCAGGAAGCGAGCAGAATGCTGCGTACCTACAACATTGCCTGGTGGGGAAACAACTATTACGACGTCAACGAGCTGGGGCACATCAGCGTGTGTCCCGATCCGGATCAGCCGGAAGTGCGCGTTGACTTAGCGAAGCTGGTGAAAGAGCGCGAAGCCGACGGTCAACGTCTGCCGGCGCTGTTCTGCTTCCCGCAGATTCTCCAGCATCGTCTGCGTTCGATTAATGCCGCCTTCAAACGCGCGCGTGAATCTTACGGCTATAAAGGTGACTACTTCCTGGTTTACCCAATCAAGGTGAATCAGCATAAGCGCGTGATTGAGTCGCTGGTCAACTCTGGCGAACCGCTGGGCTTGGAAGCCGGTTCGAAAGCCGAGCTGATGGCTGTGCTGGCCCACGCCGGCAAAACCCGTTCGGTGATTGTCTGCAACGGCTATAAAGACCGCGAATACATTCGTCTGGCGCTGATCGGTGAAAAGCTCGGCCACAAAGTCTATCTGGTGATCGAGAAGATGACCGAAGTGCGTCTGGTGCTGGAAGAGGCCGAGCGTCTGAATGTAATACCGCGTCTCGGTATCCGCGCGCGTCTGGCGTCGCAGGGCTCAGGCAAGTGGCAGTCGAGCGGCGGTGAAAAATCGAAGTTTGGCCTGGCGGCATCGCAGGTGTTACAGCTGGTCGATATCATGCGCAAAGCGGGCCGTCTCGATAGCCTGCAGCTGCTGCACTTCCATCTCGGTTCGCAGATGTCCAACATCCGCGACATCGCGACCGGCGTGCGTGAGTCGGCGCGTTTCTACGTGGAGCTGGCGAAGCTAGGCGTTAACATCAAATGCTTCGATGTGGGCGGCGGTTTGGGCGTGGATTATGAAGGAACCCGCTCGCAGTCAGATTGCTCGGTCAACTACGGTCTGAACGAATACGCCAACAACGTGATTTGGGCGATTGGCGATGCCTGTGAAGAGAACGGGCTGGAACATCCAACCGTGATCACCGAGTCAGGTCGTGCGGTGACGGCGCACCACACCGTGCTGGTGTCCAACATCATTGGTGTTGAGCGTAACGAGTTCAGCACGCCGGTGGCACCGGATGCCGATTCACCGCGTCCGATTCAGAGCCTGTGGGATACGTGGCAGGAGATGCACGAACCTGACGTGCGTCGTTCGCTGCGCGAATGGCTGCACGATAGCCAAATGGATCTGTTCGACATCCATACCGGTTATTCATCAGGCACCTACGATCTTGGCCAGCGCGCCTGGGCAGAGCAGCTTTATCTGAGCATCTGCCACTACATTCAGCAGCATCTCGATCCCAGCAACCGCGCGCATCGCCCGATCATTGATGAGCTGCAGGAGCGCATGGCGGATAAGATTTACGTCAACTTCTCGCTGTTCCAGTCAATGCCGGATGCGTGGGGCATCGATCAGCTGTTCCCGGTGCTGCCGCTGGAAGGGCTGAATAAAATGCCGAAGCGTCGTGCGGTGTTGCTCGACATCACCTGTGACTCCGATGGCACCATCGATCACTACGTCGATGGCGATGGCATTGCCACCACCATGCCGATGCCGGAATACGACATCGACAATCCGCCGATGCTCGGCTTCTTTATGGTGGGCGCGTACCAGGAAATTCTCGGCAACATGCATAACCTGTTCGGTGATACCGAAGCGGTTGATGTGTTTGCGTTCCCGGATGGCAGCGTGGAAGTTCAGTTGTCGGATGAGGGCGATACCGTAGCGGATATGCTTGAGTACGTGCAGTTGAATCCTAACGATTTGATGACGCTGTTCCGCGATCAGGTAACGCAACAAACGGATATAGATGAAGAGCTGCGCGCGCAATTCTTGTCTGAATTCGAGAGTGGCTTGTACGGTTATACCTATTTAGAAGATGAGTAATTAATTGCTCTTAAACCGAGCTCGCAAGGGCTCGGTTTTCGCTTTTCCTGCTATATCCGCGCCTGGCAACAATAATTTAATTTGATTTGTGAAGACGATCACCTTTGGCTTATTTGTAACCTGTCACGTAAATCCCACATTTACCTCCCCAAATGCTATCTCCTTCTTTTCTCTAATAAAGCGAGTCGGCAACGCTGATTATTTTCTTAATATCCTTACCTTACTTACTGATTCATCATGGATTAAGCAGTTATTCTGTTATGTATTCTTTGCAATGCATAATAAAAATTTAAACATTAAGATTTTAATAGTCACTATTGAAATTAGTGGTTATTGGCGCTTTTTGGAAGCATAGATGCCAGATAAAACATTTTGCAATTTGAGTTAAGGAGAGCTATCAAATCGTGCGGAATCTTTTTTTATCATTATTTTTCAATTCGATAAGGTTTTTACACATCTATCAAAGTAAATGATAAGTTAAATTAGATTAAGAATTTTCTGAGCTTTTGTGAATTTTAGAGAAATTTACTTACGTTATTGATTGATTTAAACGATTGAAGTTACCTGAAGTGTTTACTGAAATCTATTTCTCAAAGTGTAAGTAGTACGTTAACCTTCAGTTAAGACATTAAGTTTTATCAATGTTTACCTTACTTCTTACATGAGAAATCCTGACAGTTTAAGGCTATCAGGCAGTTGCAGTAAGGATGTGAAATGAGCAATCAACCGAAGACAGTGTTCTTGTTGGAGCCGGTTTACGATTTATCCGGCCAGGTGATTGCCAGGGAATTGTTAACGCGTCTTGCAGACGACGCAGATATCAATAATAAGCGTAACCCTGAAAGGGATGTTGGGTTCTTCAGTCAGCTTTCTGCTGACGTTAAATGGCAGTTATTCCTCCACCAGATCGAAAAACTTATTCAGCTATACCAGAAAGGGTTCGACCAGATTGTCAGTGTCAATGTTGATAGAGATATCGTAGCCAGCATTTTTAAAGATGCTGAAATGCAAGAAAAACTGGCTCAACTGACGCTGTTGCGTCTGGAAATATCAGCATTCTTTACTGCGCGATTTAATAGCGCCGATCTGTTGATTTTAAAAGGTGTCGCGAAAGTGACGCCGGCCCCTTTATGGCTCGATGACTTTGGTCCGGGTTATTCCAACCTTTCCATGTTTGATAGCGGAATATTTGAAATCGTCAAGATTGACAAAGAATTTTTTTGGCAATTTGGCGACGGTCGCACCTTTGACATTCTGCTCGACCATCTCAACGAATTATGCAACGGCGTCATCGTTGAGGGTGTTGAAAATCAACAACAGGTCGACCTGCTGTCGCATAAAGCAATTTATGGCATGCAGGGCTATTTGTGGCAGAGCGTCTATCTCGATGATTTATTAGCTTAATCCTGAAATTATTGAGTTGGTTTCATCCCTCGGGGAAGTGAAAAAATGTCAAAGCCTGGGCTTTATGCGTTTCACGTCATGTGTGCCCGGCCGCTTGAGAACAAATATATTTTTCCCGTGGTGATTTTAAGAAATAAAACCAATCAGTTATCAGGATGGCGGCTAAACAAAACTCAACGCGATTTCATTCTTAGCCTGTATGAAATCGATCAAGAGAAGAAGTGAATAATCGTCGCGATTATTCGCTGTAAAAGCCGGTGTCTGCTGATGCCGGGCGTGATTATGGAAACTGCGGGATCTCGATAACATGAATAATATCTCAGTAACCCCAAAAGGTGGGACCGTTGCTTCTGAGCTGAGTGGAAATCAAGTTAATTTGACCGCTCCGAGTTTGGTGAAGCTGCATCTTAATCAGTCTGATATTAAGTCTTTCACACGCAATGGTAATGATTTAGTCGTCACCACGAAGTCTGGTGAAGTGGTTGTTATTCATAATTTTTACAGCCCGAATGGCGATAGCGATCTGGTTCTGCAGGACGATCGCGGCGCCATGTGGTGGGTTGAAGATCCCGGTACAGAAGGTTTCCAGTACGTTTCAATCGACAGCACCGAAGGGCTGTTAGCGGAAAACACCACCAATAACGGCACCATTGCTGCCTTTGGTATCGGTGGTGCGGCCCTGGCGGGCTTAGGTGCGCTGTTTGCCGGTTCAGGTGGTGGTGGCGGTAATGCCTCGCCGACCAATCCCGATGACGGTAACAACGGCGGCAATCCCACCAACCCAACTAATCCTACCAACCCAACCAATCCCACCGATCCCGGTGAAAACGACACTACGCCGCCAACCGCCATCACGGATTTGGTGATCAACGACGCCGTAGGTCCGTATCAGGGCGCGATTGGCGCGGGTGCCATTACCGATGACAACACACCCACGCTGAGCGGCACCGCTGAAGCGGGCGCAATTGTCAGCATTTACGATGGCAGCACGCTGCTCGGCACCGTGACCGTTGGCGCCGACGGAAGCTGGAGCTTTACCACGCCAGTGCTGGCGGAGGGTCAGCATAGTTTGACCGCTACCGTCACCGACGCGGCGGGCAACACCAGCCCAGCGACCAATCCGGTGGATTTCACCGTGGATACCGTGGCGCCCGCAACGGTTGGCGACCTGAGCGTCATTAACAACAGCGGCTCGACTGCGCAGCCCATCACCAACGGCGGCGCGACCAAAGACACCACGCCAGTGCTGAGCGGAACGGCGGAAGCGGGCTCGATTATCACCATCCGCGATGGCGATACGGTGCTCGGCAGTGTCACCGTGGGCAGCAACGGTGCATGGAGCTTTACCAGCCCAACGCTGGGCGAGGGCAGCCATACGTTGAGCATCACCGCCACCGATGCAGCGGGCAACGTCAGCACGCCAGCGACCATCACCTTCACCGTGGATACGCAAGCGCCAGCAGCAGTCATCGACCTGCAGGTTAACGATAATTCAGGCGGCAGCGGCGGCACCGTAACTAACGGCGGGACAACCGATGACAATACGCCGACGCTTACCGGCAGCGGTGAAGTGGGCGCGATTGTCAGCGTTTATGATGGGCAAACGCTGCTGGGTACGGCGGTCGTGGGTTCCGATGGCAGCTGGAGTTACACCACCAGCGCCCTGAGTAATGGCAGCCACAGCCTGAATGTGACCGTGACCGATGCGGCTGGCAACGTCAGCGCGCCATCAGCCCCTTATGAAATCACCGTGCAGGCCGCTATTCCGCCGGCCACAACGTCGCTGGAAATCACCGATGACTCCGGCAACACGCTGGTGCAGCTCAGCAACGGCGCCAGCACTCACGATAACACGCCAACGCTGAGCGGCCTGGCGACGGCGGGTGCGCTGATCACGCTGTATAACGGCACCACGGTGCTGGGTAGCGTGGTTGCGGGCAGCGATGGTCAGTGGACCTTTACCCCAACTGTGTTGGCTGACGGTGCCTACGCGCTGCACGCCACCGTCGATAACAACGCGGGCAGCGTGACGCAAACGCCAACCATCATCATCACGGTGGATACCGTCGCACCTGCTGCGGCCGGTGGCGTAACGCTGAGCGATAACGATGGCAGCACGCTACAACCGATTGCCGCCGGTGGCGCGACCAATAACACCACGCCGGTGCTGAGCGGCACCGCTGAACCGGGCAGCACCGTCACCGTGCGTGATGGCGATAGCGTGCTCGGTACGGCAACCGTGGGCAGCAATGGGTCATGGAGCTTCACTGCGCCGACCTTAACCGAAGGCGGTCACAGCCTGACCGCCACGGTCACCGACGCGGCAGGTAATGTGGGTCCAACCTCGACGCCGATCGCCTTCACCGTGGATACTCAGGCACCTGCGGGTGCCAGCAATGTGGTGATCAGCGATAACGTCGGCGCTGCAACCGGCCCAATCACCGCGGGCGGGACCACCGACGACAGCACACCCACGCTATCCGGTAACGGTGAAGCCAACGCCATCGTCAAAATTTATGATGGCAGCACGCTGCTCGGCAGCGTCACCGTTGGCAACGACGGCACCTGGAGCTTTACCACGCCAACATTGAGCAACGGTAGCCATTCGCTCAGCGTAACGGTGACCGATGCGGCAGGTAACGTCAGCCCGGCGACAACCGGTGTTGGCTTCACCGTCAACGCTGGCGTACCGCCAACCACCAGCACGCTGGAAATCACCGATGACAGCGGCAGTACACTTCGCCTGTTGCCAGAAGGTTCCAGCACGCAGGACACCACGCCAACCTTGAGCGGTCTGGCCTCGGCGGGCGCGCTCATTGAGTTATATAACGGTACTACGCTGCTCGGCAGCACCGTCGCGGGTGCAGATGGGCAATGGAGCTTTACGCCAGCCACTGCGCTGGCCGACGGGACTTATGCCTTCCACGCCACGGCCACTGATACCAATGGCAATGTGACTGATTCCGGCACCCTTAACATCACTATTGATAACACCGCGCCGGCAGCGGCTGGCGACTTGCAATTGAGCGATAACAGCGGCAGCACTGTGGTACCCATTGCCTCTGGCGGCACCAGCAATGACAACACGCCAACCTTGAGCGGCACCGCAGAACCGGGCAGCACCGTTACCGTGCTGGATGGCACCAACGTGATCGGCAGCGCAACGGTGGGCAGCGACGGCAGCTGGAGCTTCACCTCGCCAACCCTGAGTGACGGCAACCACAGCTTGACCACCACCGTCACCGATCCGGCTGGCAACACCGGTCCGGCGTCGCCAGCCGTTACTTTAACAGTGGATACCACGCCGCCAGCCGTTATTGCCGATCTGGTGATCGAAGATAGCGTCGGCGCGGTTCAAGGGCCGTTAACGTCCGGCGATACCACCGATGACCGCGCACCAACCCTGAGCGGCACCGGCGAGCCGAATGCCACCATCAGTATTTACGATGGCACCACGCTGCTGGGTAACACCACCGTGGACACCGACGGCACATGGCGTTTCACCACGCCAGCGTTGAGCAATGGCAGCCATACCCTCACCGTCACCGCCACGGACAGCGCCGGTAACGTCGGCCCAGCCAGTCCGCCGATTGTGATCAACGTTGATGCGGCTATTCCGCCAGCCACATCGTCGCTGGAAGTGACGGATGAAAACGGCAATACCGTGGGTCAGCTGACTGACGGCGGCAGCACCAACAATGACAGCCCGGTATTAACCGGTTTGGCGGGGCCCGGCAATATCATAACCCTGTATGACGGCACCACCGTGCTGGGCAGCACCACGGCGGGCAGTAACGGTCAGTGGATTTTCTATGTCACCGGTTTAGGCAATGGTCCGCATGCGTTGCACGGCACCATTACCGATGCCAACGGCAACGTCACTGATACCGCAACCATTAACATCACCGTGGATACCATCGCGCCCGATGCCGCAACCGACGTGGAACTCACCAACGATGCGGGCAGCATTACGCAGCCAGTTACCGCCGGCGGTGCCAGCAATGACGCGACACCAGTCTTAAGCGGCAGCGCGGAAGCGGGCAGCACTGTCACTATCCTCGATGGCACCACCGTGTTGGGTACCGTGACGGTCGGCAGCGACGGTAACTGGAGCTTTACCACACCGACGCTGGCGGAGGGCAATCACAGCCTGAGCACCACCGTGACCGATGCGGCGGGCAACGTCAGTCCGGCGACCACACCGATCGCCTTCAGCGTAGACACCACCGCGCCAGCGCCGGTGAGCGGTTTGGTGGTCAATGATAACGTCGGCGGCAGCACCGGTCCGTTGACTTCGGGCACCATCACCGACGACAGCACGCCAACCCTGAGCGGCACCGCCGAAGCGGGATCGGTGGTGCGCGTTTATGACGGCACCACGCTACTGGGCTCAGCGACAGCGGGCAGCGACGGTAGCTGGAGCTTCACGCCAGATGCCGCGCTGACTAACGGCCAACACAGCCTGACCACCACCGTCACCGATGCGGCAGGCAATGTTAGCCCGTCGTCGCCGGTATTTACCCTCAATGTCGATGCTGGCGTTCCGGCGACCAGCAGCCTGCTGGTGGTGACCGACGACAGCGGCAGCACGCTGGTTGAACTGCCAAACAACTCCAGCACTAACGACACCACGCCGATTCTTAGCGGCCAGGCGGGCGCGGGCGATCTGATCACGCTGTATAACGGCACCACCATCATTGGCAGCACGGTCGCGGGTAGCGATGGGCAGTGGAACTTCACACCTGCGGCGCTGGCCGATGCGACTTACGCTTTCCATGCGGTCGCCACTAACGCGACGACCGGCGTGGAGACCGATTCGCCAACCATCAACATCACCATTGATACCGTGGTGCCCACCGCGCCAACCGGCGTGGCGCTGGAAGATGGTGCGGGTGTGCCGATCCCGGAAGGCAGCAGCACCAACACCAACACGCCAACCTTGAGCGGCAGCGGTGAAGCGGGCAGTACGGTCACCATCTCGGATGGCACCACCGTGCTCGGCACCACCACGGTGGGCAACGATGGCAGCTGGAGTTACACCACGCCACCGCTGAGCGATGGTGATCATAGCCTGACCTCAACCGTTACCGATGCCGCTGGCAATACCGGCCCGGCTTCTACGCCGGTGACGGTGACCATCGATACCCAGCCGCCTGCCGCAGCGGGCAATGTGCAGTTCACCAACGACGACGGCACGCCGCTGGCTTCAGGTAGCACCACCGGCGACACCACGCCAACCCTGAACGGCACCGCCGAACCGGGCAGCACCGTGACGGTGAGCGATGGCACTACGGTGCTGGGCACCGCAATCACCGGCATCGACGGCAACTGGAGCTTTACACCAACCGATCCGCTGACTGAAGGGCAGCACAATCTCACCACCACCGTCACCGATACGGCCGGTAACGTCGGCCCTGCGTCGTCGGTGGTGATTGTGATTGTGGATACCACGCCACCGGCAGCGGCGACCGATTTGCAACTGAGCAACGATGGCAGCGGCACGCTGGTGCCGGTCGCGGATGGCGGCACCACCAACGATGTTACGCCAGTGTTGAGTGGTCGTGCGGAACCGGGCAGCGTCGTGACGGTGTCTGATGGCAGCACGGCGTTGGGTTCGGTGACCGTCGGCAACGATGGCAACTGGAGCTTTACCTCTCCGGCGCTCGGCGATGGTTCACACAGCCTGACCACCACCGTGACCGATGCGGCGGGCAATACCGGCGCGGCAAGCACGCCATTGACCTTCACCATTGACACCACGGCACCGCCAGCACCGGGCGGTGTGCAGCTGAGTAACGACAGCAGCGGCACGTCTGTACCTATTCCCTCTGGTGCGGCAACCAACGATGCAACGCCAGTATTGAGCGGCACCGCAGCGGCGGGCAGCACCATTACCGTTTCTGATGGCGCTACCGTACTCGGTACCGTCACCGTCGGCAGCGGCGGAACATGGAGCTTCACCACGCCAGCGCTGAACGAGGGCAATCACAGCCTGACCGCCACCGTTACCAGTCCGGCGGGCAACACCGGTGCGCCCTCTGCGCCCATTGTGGTCACCGTGGATATCACGCCACCTGCGGCGGCAACGGGTCTGCAACTCAGCAACAACGAAGGAGCGACGCCGGTACCGATTGCTGCGGGCGGCACCACTAATGACACCACACCTGCGCTGAGCGGCATCGCAGAAGCGGGCAGCATCGTCACGGTGAGTGATGGCACGACCGTGATCGGCAGCGCAGCCGTTGGCAGTGATGGCAGCTGGAGCGTGATCCCAACCGCACCGTTGACGGCGGGAGAGCACACGCTTACTGCGACCGTCACCGATCCGGCCGGTAACGTTGGCCCGGCATCGGCCCCCATCGTCGTCAATATCGACACCGCCCAACCGCCAGTCGCAGATGATCTTGAGCTGAACAATGACAACGGCGGCACGCCAGTTCCGATTGCGTCCGGCGGCGCGACCAATGACACCACGCCGGTGCTTAGCGGTAGCGCAGCGGCGGGCAGTACCGTCACCGTACTGGACGGCACCACCGTGCTCGGCACCGTTGTGGTTGGCAGCGGCGGCAGCTGGAGCTTCAGCACGCCGGCATTAAGCGAAGGCGCGCACAGCCTGACCACCACCGTCACCAGCGCATCGGGTAACGTTAGCGACCCGTCTGCGCCGATTAACTTCACCGTGGATACGCAGCCACCAGCAACCTCAACCGGTCTGCAACTGAGTAACGACGGCGGTACGGCGATTGCCGCTGGCGGTATCACCAACGACAGCACGCCCGTGTTGCGCGGCAGCGCCGAAGCGGGCAGCACCGTCACCGTACTGGATGGCACCACCGTGCTGGGCACCGCCACGGCGGACACCGACGGCAACTGGAGCTTTACGCCAACGATCGCGCTGGGCGAGGGCGCACACAGCCTGACCACCACCGTCATCGATGCGGCGGGCAACAGCAGCGGCGCATCCACGCCGGTTACCTTTACCGTGGATACCACACCGCCAGCCGCCGCCACTGATCTGCAGCTCAGCAATAACAACAGCGGCACGGCGATTCCTGTTGATACCGGCGGTCGCACCAACGACACCACGCCAGTGTTGAGCGGCAGTGCCGAAGCGGGCAGCGTCGTAACCGTGCGTGATGGCACCGAGGTACTGGGCAGCACCACCGTCGGCACCGATGGCAAATGGAGCTTCACTCCGGCCAATCCGCTGGACGAGGGCGCGCACAGCCTGACCGCTACCGTCACCGATCCGGCCGGTAACGTCGGCCCGGCCTCTACGCCGTACGCGGTTACCATTGATATCACCGCGCCGCCAGCCGTGATTACGGTAGCACTCAGTAACGATCAGGGCAGCACGCCAACGCCAATCGTCTCGGGCGGAGCCACTAACGACACCACGCCGGTGCTGAGCGGTACCGCCGAGGCGGACAACATCATCATCGTGCGTGACGGCACCACCGTGCTGGGCTCGACGATTGTTGGCACCGATGGAACCTGGAGCTTCACTTCACCAGCGCTGAGCCAGGGCGCGCACAGCCTGACGGTAACCGTCACTGACGCCGCAGGCAACAGCAGCGCTCCGTCTACGGCAATCGCCTTTACCGTCGATACCGAGGCACCGAATGCGGCGACTGGTCTGCAACTGAGTAATGATTCCGGCCAAACGCCGGTACCGATTGCTGCGGGCGGCGCCACCAACGACACCACACCCGTGTTGAGCGGCAGCGCTGAAGCAGGCAGCATCGTGATTGTTTCTGACGGCAGCAACGTGCTGGGCTCGGTTGTGGTCGGCAGCGGCGGCAGCTGGAGCTTCACTTCGCCGGAGCTGGGCGAGGGCGATCACAGCCTGACCACCACGGTGACCGATGCTGCAGGTAACGTCAGTTCGCCGTCCGCGGCCCTGAACTTCAGCATTGATACCACGCCACCAGTGGCGCCAGGCGCGATCGCGCTGAATAACAACAACGGCAGTTCACCGGTTACGATTGCCGCAGGCAGCACCACCAACGATGCCACACCGGCGATCAGCGGTACCGCAGCAGCCGGCAGCACCGTGACCGTGCTGGATGGCGCTACCGTGCTGGGCACCGCGATTGTTGGCAGTAACGGACAGTGGAGCTTCACCACGCCAACGTTGGGTGAAGGTGCGCACAGCCTGACGGCGACCGTCACCGATCCTGCGGGTAACGTCGGTCCTGCCTCCGCAGCAATCGCCTTTAACGTTGATACCGTTGCGCCTGTTGCGGCAACCGGACTGGTGCTGAACAACGACAACGGCGGTTCGCCGGTGCCGATTGCTAACAACGGCACCACCAACGACAACACGCCAGAGTTGAGCGGTACCGCAGAAGCCAACAGCATTGTGATTGTGTCTGACGGCACCACCGTGCTGGGCAGCGCCGTCGCCGATGCGCAGGGCGCCTGGAGCTTCTCACCCAATCTGACCGATGGCACGCACAACCTGAGCGTGACGGTGCGTGACGCCGCAGGTAACACCGGACCGGCAAGCAGCACCATCACCGTCACCGTGGATACCGTAGCGCCGCCAGCAGCAACCGGACTGACGCTGACCAACGATATTGGTACACCCGTTAGCATTCCGAACGGCGGGCTCACCAACGACAGCACACCGGTGCTGAGCGGTTCTGGACAAGCGGGCAGCATCATCACCGTGTCCGATCAGAACGGCGTGTTGGGATCCACCACCGTCGGGGCGGGCGGAACCTGGACCTTCACGCCGGCGAGCGCGCTGGCGGATGGAACCCATACCTTTAGCGTCACGGCCAGCGATGCGGCAGGAAACGTCAGTGCGCCGAGCACCATTGGCGTCGTGATTGATGCCACACCGCCAGCGGCGGCGCTGAACGTGGTGGCCAGTAATGATGAAGGCACGTCGCCAGTGGCTATCACCAACGGCGGCTTCACCAACGACAACACGCCATTCCTCACCGGTACCGCCGAAGCGGGCAGCACGGTGATTATCCGTGACGGCACAACCATCATCGGTAGCGCTTCGGTGGGCAGCAACGGCCAGTGGAGCTTCACCTCACCCACGCTGGATGAGGGCGCGCACAGCCTGAGCACCACCGTGGTGGATGCGGCGGGCAATGTGAGTACAGCGTCACCGGCGATTGATTTTACCGTCGACAGCGTGGTTCCAGCGCCAGCCACGCTGGTGGTGAACAATGACAACAGCGGGACGCCCGTACTGGTGCCGAACGGCGCCACCACCAGCGACAACACGCCGTTGCTGAGTGGCACAGCGGAAGCGGGCAGCCTGGTCACTCTTTATGATGGCACCACCGTTATCGGCTCGACCACCGCAACGGCGGGCGGAACCTGGAGCTTCAGCTCACCGACCTTAACTGAGGGTTCGCATACGCTGACCGCCACCGTAACCGACGAGGTCGGCAACGTCAGTTCGCCATCCTCGACCTTTACCGTGGTGGTGGATGCCACCGCACCGCAACCGGCTGACGATCTGCTGCTGCAAAATAACAATGGTGGCTCACCGGTGACCATTGCCGATGGCGGCATTACCAATGACAGCACGCCAGCCATCAGCGGCACGGCGGAAGCCAACGCGATCGTTCGCGTCTATGACGGCACCACCTTAGTGGGTTCAGTCGTGGCAGGCAGCAACGGCGCATGGAGCATCACCACCAGCGCGCTGACTGACGCCACCCATACGCTGAATGTCACCGTGACCGATGCAGCGGGCAACGTGAGCGCCAATGCCTCGGTATCACTGACGGTGGACACCTCTACGCCGGCAGCGGTGTCGAGCTTCGCTATTTACAATAATGCGGCCACTACCACCGTGCAGGTGGCGGATGACGGTGACTCCAACGACAACACGCCTTTGCTGAGCGGAACCGGTGTAGCGGGCACCATCATCAACATCTACGAGGGCAGCGATCTTCTTGGCACCACCACGGTTGGCGACAACGGCGAGTGGCGCTTTGAAACTGCGGCTTTAGATGATGGCCAGCACAGCTTCACCGTTTCAGTCACCAACGCTGCGGGCACCACGGGCCCGGAAGCGATACCGATTACGATTAATATTGATACGGCTGCACCGGCAACGGTCAGCAATCTGGTAGTAACAGACGATGAGGGGGGCAGCACCGGTCCGTTGCTGTCGGGTGACACCACCGATGACAACACGCCAACGCTGAGCGGCTCCGCTGAAGCGGGCAGCCGAGTGTCGGTTTACGATGGCACCACGCTGCTGGGCACCGTGATCGCCACTGGCGGCACATGGAGCTTCACGCCGGGCAGCGCGCTCTCTAACGGCGAGCATAACTTCACCTTCACAGTGACCGATGTAGCAGGCAACGTCAGCGCGGCAAGCAGTCCGGCGTTTACGCTGAATATCGCAGCGGATCTGCCGCCAGCGGTCAGTACGCTGGTGATCACCGACGATAGCGGCAATTCACTGGTTACCGTGAATGACGGCGCCAATATCAAGGACGGCACGCCGGTATTAACCGGCGCGGCAGATGTGGGGGATGTGATTACCATTCACGATGGTGCTAACGTGTTGGGTAGCGTTACCGTCGGTGCGACCGGACAGTGGACCTTCACGCCAACGCTGAATGATGGACCGCACGGCATCTATGTCACCACGGTCAATTCAGTGGGTAATCCGGGCGCAACCTCGCCAACGGTGAACTTCACTATTGATACCGTGGCACCGCTTGCAGCAACTAACCTCTCTGCCGCTAATAACAACGACGGCGTAACCGTGCCCATTGCTAACAATGGCACCACCAACGACAGTACCCCGCGGCTCGCCGGTCTCGCGGAAGCCAACGGCATTGTTACGATTTATGACGGCAACACGGTTATCGGCTCAACGGTCGCCAATGGTAGCGGTGAGTGGGACTTCACGTCGCCAACGCTGAGTCAGGGCGGACATGCGCTGAGCGTCACCGTGACGGATGCGGCGGGTAACGTCGGTCCGCGCTCTGATGTCGTGAATCTCACTGTCGATACCGTGGCACCCAACGCTTCGACGCTGGTGGTCACCAACGACGTCACCAGCACGGTGGTGCCAAATGGCGGTTCGACCAACGATAACACGCCGACGCTGAGCGGTACCGCGGAAGTGGGCAGTGTGATCACCGTTTACGATGGTACGACCTTGCTCGGTTCGGTTGCTGCAGGAACAGGCGGAGCATGGAGCTTTATTTCACCGGTACTGGGCGAAGGCAGCCATCCGCTCACCGTGCGCGTGACAGATGCCGCCGGTAACACCAGCGCGGCATCCAGCACGGCAACGGTGATCGTAGATACCGTCGTACCAACGGCGGTGAGCGGTTTGACTGCTGCCAACAACAACGGCAGTTCGCCGGTGACCATTGCTGCGGGTGGTAACACCAACGACAACACGCCAGCGCTGAGCGGTACGGCGGAAGCGGGTAGCGTGGTGGTGATCCGTGATGGCACCGACGTTATCGGTTCTGTCACCGCAGGCAGCAACGGCGCATGGAGCTTCACGTCACCCACGCTGGCTGATGGTCTGCATACCCTGAACGTGACGGCGACCGATCTCGCCGGTAACGTCAGCCCGAATGCGGCGATCAGCTTCACTGTGACCACAGCAGCACCAACGCCAGTCACCGATCTGGTGGTTTCTGACAACGTGGGTGCAACACAAGGGGCACTCACCAGCGGTGCGGCGACCGATGACAACACGCCAACGCTGAGCGGTAATGCTACCGCTGGCAACATCGTGATTATCTCGGAAGGCACCACGGTGCTGGGTTCTGTGGTGGCGGGCAGCAATGGTGCGTGGAGCTTTACCACTGCCGCATTGAGCGACGGATCGCATCCATTGAGCGTGACGGTACGCGATGCAGCCGGTAACACCAGCGCGGCGACCAACTTCACGGTCAATGTCGATACGGTGGCGCCAGCCAACGCAACCTTGTTAATCACTAATGATCTCACCAGCACCACGGTACCGAATGGTGGTGCAACTAACGACAGCACGCCAACGCTGAGCGGTACGGCGGAAGCCGGCAGCCGCGTGTCGATTTACGATAGCGGCACCCTGCTGGGTACGGCGGTGGCAGGCAGCAACGGCGCATGGACCTTCACCACCGATGTGCTGACGCAAGGCGCTCATCCACTGAGCGTCACGGTTACCGATGCGGCGGGTAACGTCAGCGGCAGCACCTCGGCCACGGTAATTATTGATACCGTCGCGCCGGTGGCGGTAACCGGCCTGGCCGCAGCCAACAACAACGGCAGTACGCCAGTGGCGATTGCCAATAACGGTAGCACCAATGACAACACGCCAGCGCTGAGCGGTACGGCAGAAGCGGGTAGTCTGGTGATCATCCGCGATGGCACCTCGATTATCGGTTCTGTTACCGCAGGCACTAACGGCGCATGGAGCTTCACCACGCCAACGCTGGCGGAGGGGCCGCACACCTTCAACGTCACGGCGACGGATGCAGCGGGCAACGTCAGCCCGAACGCGACGCTTACCCTGACGGTGGATACCGTGGCACCTGCGCCCGTCACTAACCTGGTGATCAACGACGATGTGGGCGGCATTCAGGGGCCACTGGCGAACGGTGCGGTGACCGATGATGCCACACCAACGCTGAGCGGTACGGCGGAAGCGAATGCGATTGTCACCATTTACGACGGCACCACGGTGCTGGGTTCAGTGGTGGCCGGCGCGGGCGGTGCGTGGAACTTCACCACTGCCACGCTAGGCAACGGTGTGCATCCGCTGAGCGTAACGGTGAAAGATGCGGCGGGTAACACCAGTGCCGCCACCACGCCGGTTTCCATCACGGTAGACACCGTGGCGCCAACGGCTTCAACGCTGGTGATCACCAACGACATCACCAGTACCACGGTGCCGAGCGGTGGTGCCACCAACGACAACACCCCAACGCTGAGCGGTGTAGCGGAAGCGGGCAGCCGCGTGTCGATTTATGATGGCGCGACGTTGCTGGGGACGGCGATTGCGAATGGCACAGGCGCATGGACCTTTACCACCGGCGTGCTCACCACCGGCACGCATCCACTCAGCGTCACGGTCACCGACGCGGCCGGTAACGTCAGCGGTAGCACCTCGGCCTCGGTAACCATCGATACCACGCCGCCAGCGGCAGTCACCAATCTGGTGGCCGCCAACAACAACGGCAGTACGGCGGTGACCATTCCGAACAACGGCGTGACCAACGACAATACGCCGCTGTTGACCGGTTCCGGCGAGATTGGCGCGAAGATCAGCGTTTACGATGGCACCACGCTGCTGGGCACCACCACGGTGGGCAGCGGTGGCACATGGAGCTTCGTCTCGGCGGTGCTGAGCAACGGTGTACATACGCTGAACGTCACGGCAACCGATGCGGCGGGTAACGTGAGCCCGAACGCCTCAACCACCCTGACGATTGATACCGTGGCGCCGAATCCGGTGACCAATCTGGTGATCAATGATGACGTCGGCACTCTTCAGGGGCCGCTGGCGAACGGTGCCTTCACCGATGACGCCACGCCAACCCTGAGTGGCACGGCGGAAGCCAACGCGATTGTGACCATCTACGACGGTACCACCGTGATAGGTTCCACCACCGCCAATGGTTCAGGTGCATGGAGCTTCACCACCGCGACCCTGAGCAACGGTAGCCATCCGCTGAGCGTGACGGTGACCGATGCCGCGGGTAACACCAGTGCGGCATCGGCGACGGTTTCCATTACGGTGGATACCGTGGCTCCAGCGGCGTCAACGCTGGTGATCACCAATGATGTCACCAGTACCGTGGTGCCGAGCGGCGGTGCTACCAACGACACCACGCCAACGTTGAGCGGCGTGGCGGAAGCGGGCAGCCGCGTCTCGATCTACGATGGTGGCACCTTGTTAGGCACGGCGATTGCGGGTAGCACTGGCGCATGGACCTTCACCACCGCCGCGCTCACGCAGGGCACGCATCCATTGAGCGTGACGGTAACGGACACGGCCGGTAACGTCAGCGGGACGACGTCGGCGTCGGTCATTATCGATACCACGCCGCCAGCGGCGGTCACTAACCTGGTTGCCGCCAATAACAACGGCAGCACGGCGGTGACCATCCCGAATAACGGCATTACCAACGACAGCACGCCGCTGTTGACCGGTAACGGCGAAGTCGGGGCACGGATCAGCGTGTACGACGGCACCACACTGCTGGGCACCACCACGGTGGGCAGCGGTGGCACATGGAGCTTCGTCTCAACTGCGCTGAGCAACGGCACCCATACGCTGAACGTGACGGCAACCGATGCGGCGGGCAACGTCAGCCCGAACGCCTCGACCACGCTGCGCATCGACACTGTGGCACCAACGGCCAGTACGCTCACCATTACCGACGACGCCGGCAGCACGCCGGTGACGTTGACCAATGGCGCGTACACCCGTGACACCACGCCGGTGTTGAACGGCACGGCGGAAGTGGGCGCGATTGTCACCATCTACGATGGCACCACCGCGCTGGGTTCAGTAACGGTTGGCGCCGGTGGCAGCTGGACTTACACCCCCAGCGCACTGGCGAACGGTGCGCATCCGTTGAGCGTAACGGTGACTGATTCGGCGGGTAACGTCAGCACCGGTAACACGGCGGTGACGGTGAACGTCGATACTGTGCCGCCTGCGGCGGTAAGTGGCCTGGCAATCAACGGTGCCGGTACCACGGTCACCGGTAGCGGTGAAGTGGGGGCAACGGTAACGGTACGTGATGCGGGCGGTAACGCGCTGGGTACAACGACGGTAGGCAGCGGCGGTTCATGGTCGGTGAGCCTGAGTACGGCGCAAACCACCGGTGCTTCGTTGTCGGTGATTCAGACTGACCGCGCAGGCAACGTATCGACCAGCACCCCGCTGACCGGTGCGATTCAAATCGTGGCAGCGAATGATGTCAACGAAGTGGATTACACCACCCAAATCGGCACCATCACCAATGCCAATACCAGTTCGACCAGCGTCGCATTGCTGAGCGTTAACCTCGGCAGCGTGCTGGGTGTGGGAGTATTGAGCAGCACTAACGCCTATATGTTTAACGTTGGCGCAGGGGATACGCGCACGGTGACATTACACGCCTCGGCCACCAGCCTGGCGGCGCTGACATCGACTTATACCTTGTACCTCTATCAACAGCAGGCGAACGGCACCTGGGCGCTGAAATCCAGCAACGCCAACTACATCACCACGGTTCTGACCATTGGTACACAAACCGGTGGCAACGTGACTTACAGCAACCTCGGTACAGGTAACTATGCCGTGCTGTTGGGCACCAGCAACGGCGTTGGCGTGTTGCCATCGACTACCGTCACCACCACGTCGGATATTACGACGCTGGCGTTGACCGTGGCGGCAACCGTCACCGGCAACCTGTTGACCAACGATACCAGCTCCGTCGCCGGTACGGTGCCGAACGGTACGGTGGTCACCCAGGTGACTGGCAATGCGATTGCGGCCACCGGTAACACGGTGATCACCAGCAGCTACGGTACGTTGACCATCGATTCGCATGGTAACTACACCTATACGCTGAAGGCGGGACTGGATGCCGATCTGGTGCCAGCCACCGACGTCTTCACCTATTCGGTGCGTGATGCCAGCGGCGCGGTGACCTCGGCCAGCTTGACGGTGAACCTGCACAACGGTGCATCCACCAGCACGCTGCTGGCGACCAACAGTCTGGTGGCCGAAGCCACCAATGACCATGACGCCAGCGGCAGCATCTACGGTTCAGCATCGGGCACGCACACCGGAACCTTGAGTATCACTAATGAACACGGCGATATCACTACGGTTCACAGCGTGGGTACGACGTCGATTGCCGGCGACTTTGGTGTGCTGAGTATTGCCGCCAACGGTAACTACACCTATTCACTGAATGCGGGCGTGGATGGACAATCCATTACCCATAAAGAGGTGTTCAGTTACACCCTGGCGGCGAGTGATGGCACCATCACCACGCAGTCGTTCACCATTGAGCTGCATCCAACTATCACAGGAACCACGGGGGCTGACACGCTAACCGGCGGTGCCTACGACGACACCATCACCAGCGGTGCCGGCGCAGATACGTTGGTGTATCACTTACTGGCGAGTGCGGATGCTACCGGCGGTAACGGTCACGATACCTGGACCGACTTTGATGTCGCGCAAGGCGACAAAATTGACGTCAGTAACTTGCTTATCGGCTGGAATGATTCCACAAGTAATATTAATGATTTCGTGAAAGTGGATCATACTTCAGATGGCAATACGGTGCTCTCCATTGACCGTGATGGTACCGGTACGGGTTACAGCACCACTCAGCTGATTACGCTGGAAGGCGTGAACGTTTCTCTGGAGGAGCTGCTGCAACAACCGCACCAAAACCACACGGCGTAATCGCTCTGTGATGCAGGGATGCAGTTAGGGCACAGGGATGTGCCCCTTTCTCTTTATTGACTGGTGGACTATCGATGGAACTGATGCACTCAGGCGCAACTTTTCGCCGTTCGTTTAAGCTCAGCGTTCTCTGTGCGGGCATGGCTTTACTTTACAGTTCTCCACTTTTAGCGGCCAGTGACGCGTTAACCCGGGCGGGGCACATCACCTCAGCAGGTTTAGCGCAACAGCAAGAACTGCCTTCATTAACCGGTGAAGTGGCGGAACCCGCCCTCGCCAACGTCCCCGACTTTCTCACCATCAACCAGGCGGTACAGCGCGCCGTTCAGTGGCATCCCGATATCGCTCAGGCAGTAGGAAAAATGCTGGAGCAGGCCAATCAGGTTGATGTGGCGAAAGCCAAATACTATCCACAAATCAGTACCGGCATGAACAACGGCTACAGCAACGCCTACAGCGAAAAGGGCTTCAGCCCGTCGTTTGTGCTGTCGGTTTCACAGATGTTGTATGACTTCGGCAAGGTCAGCAGTTCGGTGCGTTCCGCCGAAGCGGGCGTGGCGCAGGAGCAGGCCAACGTGCTGGTGAGCATTGATACCGTGGCGCACGATACCGCCGCTGCGCTGGTGGAAGTGCAGGGTTATCAGCAACTGGTCAAAATTGCGCGTGAGCAGCTCACGGCGCTGAGTAAGATTGGCGATCTGGCGCGCCAGCGTAATGAAGAGGGCGCGGCGTCGCTTTCGGATGCCACCCAAACCGATGCGCGTATCGAAGGCGCGCGTACCACCCTAACGCAGTATCAAGCCAACCTCGACCGCTGGCGCGCCACGCTGGCAACCTATCTTGGCTGGCCGCTGGTGAAAAAGGTCAGCGACGATTTTCCCACCAAACTCACCCAGTCCTGTCAGGTGGCGAAAGCCGATGACAAGCTCAATCCGTCGGTGCTGGCGGCCTGGGCGCAGGCCAATCAGGCGCAGGCCAAACTCGATAATGCTAACGCGCAAAACATGCCAACCATCTCGCTGGAACCGCAGGTGACGCATTATCTCAATAATCACTATTCCGGCAGCGAATCGCTGGATCGCACCCAATATTCGGCGTTTGTGAAAGTGGAAATGCCGCTCTATCAGGGCGGCGGCATCACCGCCAGCCGGGACGCGGCCGCCAATGCATTGCAGGCCGCCAATGCGGCCGTCAACTCGGCGCGGCTTAAAGCGCGTCAGCAGCTAAGCGAGTCGCAGAACGCGTCGCAAAGCCTGGCGCTCAGCCTGGCGATCATGGGACGGCAACAGACGCTGGGCGAGAAAACCCAGTCGCTCTATCAGGATCAGTATCTGCAACTCGGCACCCGTCCGCTGCTGGACGTTCTCAACGCCGAGCAGGAAGTGTTCCAGACCCGTTTCACATTGCAGCAAACCATCAGCCAGTTACGCTCACTGCAGCTCGATTGTCTCTACAGCACCGGGCATATGCGGTCGGCGTTTGCTTTGAATAATCAGCGGATCCAGTCCGTGGAGATCCAGCCATGACGCAATTACAGATTCCCGACGCGCCTGATAGCGCGTCCGGGGGAAACGTGCCCTTACACGGATGGGCCACCGCAATCATCCTGATCGCCAGCCATTATCGCTTGCCCTGTTCGCCGGGAATGATCATGGCCGCTGCCGAATGGCAGGGCAAACAGTCACGCGATAAAGCGTTACGCCATCTGGCGCGCCAGGCCGGTTTATCGCTGCAATTATATGAAGAGAATAAGTGGGAGATCACCAGTTGGCGCTTACCGCTGGCGATCGAGCTGGCCGACGGTCAGGTGGGCGTTATCACCCAGTTTGATGGCGACGATGAAGTGCGGGTGCATTTTGCCGGTGATGAACAGCCAGCACCAATTGCGCTGGAGACGTTGCTGCCGGAAATCCGCTTTGCCGCCGCGCTGCGTCCAGTTACCGCTGCCAAAGATAGCCGCGTCGATCGCTATCTCGCCACGGTAAAACCGGATTGGCTGCGCCGTCTGGTGCTGCACGATCTGCGGCCGTACGGCTACGTGATGCTCGGATCCTTCCTGATCAACCTGCTGGCGCTGGTCGGCATTATCTTCTCGATGCAGGTGTACGATCGGGTGATTCCGGCGCAGTCCTATCCCACGCTGTATGTGCTGTATATCGGCGTGATCATCTCGGTGGTGTTCACTTATATTCTGCGCGTTGGGCGCGATCACGTGACCGATCTGCTGGGCAAGCGTGCCGATATGCGCGTCTCCGATCGGGTATTTGGTCACGCGCTGCGGCTGCGTAACAGCGCGGTGCCGCGTTCGACCGGCACCTTTATCTCGCAGCTGCGCGAGCTGGAGGCGATCCGCGAAATGGTCACGTCCACCACGGTCACCTCGATTGTCGATATGCCGTTCTTCCTGCTGTTCATGCTGGTGATGGCGATTATCGCGCCGCAGCTGGCGTGGATTGCGCCGGTGGCGGTGCTGCTGATGATCCTGCCGGGCGTGCTGAGCCAGAAGAAGCTGGCGAAGCTGGCGCAGCAGAACCTGAAAGAGTCGACGCTGCGAAATGCGGTGCTGGTGGAGAGCGTGCAAGGGCTGGAAGATATCAAGCTGATGCAGGCGGAAGATCGCTTCCTGCAACAGTGGAACAGCTACATTCGCATTACCGCGCAATCCGGCGTGGAGATGCGCAAAGTGATGCACTCGCTGATTACCTGGGGCGTGACGGTGCAGGGTTTGGTATACGCCAGCGTGATTGTGATCGGTGCGCCGATGGTAATCAACGGCGATATTACCACCGGTGCGATTGTGGCGGCGTCGCTGCTCTCCTCGCGCATGATTGCGCCGATGGCCACGCTGTGTGGCGTGCTGGCGCGCTGGCAGCAGGTGAAAGCGGCGAAAGGCAGCCTTGATGCGCTGATGAATTTGCCGGTGGAAAACAGCAAAGACGAAACGCGGATCCACACGCCGGTGCTGTTTGGTCACTATCAGTTCACCGATGCAATGTTCCGTTACTACACCGATTCGATGAACATCGCGCTGCGCATTAAAAGCCTGACCATCAAACCGGGCGAGCGCATTGCGGTGCTGGGACGCAACGGTTCGGGTAAATCGACCTTGCTGCAGGCGATGATTGGCGGCATCGATCTGGTCGGCGGTGAACTGCGGCTGGATAACCTCAGCCTGCCGCACATTGATGTGGCGGATGTGCGGCGTAACGTTGGCCTGTTGACGCAAAACGCGCGGCTGTTCCACGGCACGCTACGCGAGAATCTCACTATGGGCGCGGCGCACGCCACCGATGATGCGATCTTTGGCGCGCTCACCGTCAGCGGCGGCGCAGATTTCATTCGTCGTCTGCCGCTCGGCCTCGACCATCCGATCATGGAAGGCGGCGTTGGGCTTTCCGGCGGACAGCGTCAGTCGCTGCTGCTGGCGCGTATGCTGCTGCGCGATCCCAACATCATCCTGCTGGATGAACCGACGGCGGCGCTCGACGATCACACCGAGAAAGAGTTTATCGAACGTCTCGGTCAGTGGCTCAACGGGCGCACCTTGATCGTGGCGACGCACCGTGCGGCGATCCTCGCGCTAGTGGATCGTGTGCTGGTGCTGAAAGAGGGACAACTGGTGATGGACAGCCCGAAAGAGAACGCCTTGCCAACACCGCGTACTAACGGCAGCCTGCCGGAGGCGCAATCATGATCAAACAATTACCGGCAAGACTGCGCTTAGTGACGGCGGCAGAAGTGGATTCCTCCGACGATCTGCTCGGTGAGCTGCGATCCGAAACCCATTACACCGGCGCGGTGCGGCTGATCGTCATCAGCACCGCACTGATCCTCGTTACCGTGATCTGGGCCTGGTTTGGCGTGCTGGATGAAGTCTCAACCGGCACCGGCAAAGTGATTCCCAGCTCGCGCGATCAGGTGCTGCAATCGCTGGAAGGCGGCATCCTCACCGAGCTGTATGTGCACGAAGGCGATCAGGTGCAGGCCGGGCAAGTGGTGGCGCGCCTCGATGCCACGCGCTCGCAATCCAACGTCGGCGAAAGTGCGGCACGCTATCGTGCGGCATTGGCTGCCGCCGCGCGTCTCAATGCGGAAGTGAACGATCAGCCGCTGAGTTTCCCGGCAGAGTTGAATAAGTTCCCCGATCTGATGGCGTCAGAAACGCGGCTGTATAAAACCCGCCGCGCACAGCTCACGGATGCGACTGCGCAGTTTAAAGAGTCGCTGGCGCTGGCTAACCGCGAGCTGGCCATCACGCAGCGTCTGGCCAAAACCGGTGCCGCCAGTAGCGTGGAAGTGCTGCGTTTGCAGCGCGATAAATCAGATCTGGAGCTGAAACTCACCGATATGCGTTCGCAATATTATGTGCAGGCACGTGAGGAGCTGGCGAAAGCCAACGCCGAAGCCGACAGCATGGCGCAAGTGGTGAAAGGGCGTGAAGACACGGTGACGCGACTGACCATCCGTTCGCCGATGCGCGGCATCGTGAAAAACATCAAAGTCTCCACCGTGGGCGGCGTGGTCCCACCGAATGGCGAGCTGATGAACATCGTGCCAATGAACGATCGCCTGCTGATTGAAGCGCGTTTGTCACCGCGCGATATCGCCTTTATCCGTCCCGGCCAGCGGGCGGTGGTGAAGATCTCGGCGTATGACTACGCCATTTATGGCGGCCTGAACGGCGTGGTGGAGAGCATCTCGCCGGATACCATTCAGGATGAGGTGAAACCGGAAATTTACTATTACCGCGTGTTTATCCGCACCGATAACGACTACGTGCAGAATAAAGCCGGTAAGCGCTTCTCAATCAGTCCCGGCATGGTTTCTACCGTGGATATTAAAACCGGTGAGAAGACGGTGATGGATTATCTGATTAAGCCGTTTAACAAAGCGCAAGAGGCGATGCGCGAACGCTAATTGGAACGGTATAACGCGTTAGTTTAAAACCGCTGTTTTCCTCAGGAAACGGCGGTTTTTTATTTGGGTGATTGATGAGGGCACCATGAAGTTTCGGCAGCTATTACACGAACCGTTAAATATTAAATCCCGCACTTATATAATTAATTACAGCAAGAAATGTCTTGAGCTGGCTTGTTATTAGAGAAAAGGGGTTCCCGAAGTGAACGATAACAAGCCGTTTCTCAAAGGCGCTAAGTGCGCTTAACGCTAAGCTGAGCGCTTTGATACGTTACGCACATGAAATTATGAACAAATCAATGTGGTTTTATTTTCGAGCGCGGGAAGACGGACGCGGTACTTTTATTTAATGCGCTGCAATTTGTCACCAAAAAACATCCCGAAATATTGGATTTTCCTCGAGGGGCGGCAGGGTTATTAATGCGCAGAGCCGCAGGCCGAACCTCAATGATGTGCTACGGCACGCTTATGAATATTTGATGATTGCTCCATGTTAATAAAAGAGAATTCCACCTTATCAAAATTTGAAAAAAGATTAGGCGTTGTTTCTTTCGCCAATCTTAAACGGCACCTCGGAAAAGCGATCATTTTTCTCCCAATGACGTTGCTGATTATTTATCTGGCAATATTCAGTCAGCCGCGTTTTGTGAGCGAATCCAAAGTCGCGATTAAACGCTCAGATGATCTTGCCAGCAATAGCGTGAATTTTGGCTTGTTGTTAGGGGCGATTAATCCCAGTTCGGTGGAAGATGCACTCTACTTAAAGGAGTACATCAATTCGCCGGATATGCTGGCAGTGCTAGATAAACAACTTAATTTCCGTCAAGCCTTCAGCCAAAGCGGACTGGATTTCTTGCACCATCTGTCTCCTGATGAAACTGCCGAAAAATTCCTGCGTTATTATCGTGAACGTCTCAGCGTAACGTATGACGATAAAGCGGGATTGCTGGCTATTCGCACGCAAGGCTTTACGCCGGACTTTGCCCTTAACTTTAATAAAGCGGTGCTGAAAGAGTCCGAACGCTTCATTAATGAGTTGTCGCACCGTATTGCGCGTGATCAGCTGACCTTTGCGGAAAAGGAGATGGAAAAGTCCCGCTCACGCCTGAATAACAGTAAATCCGAGCTGCTGGCGTATCAGAACAGCAACAATGTGCTGGATCCTGAAGCGCAAGCGTTAGCAGCCAGTTCACTGGTTAACACGCTGATGGGGCAGAAGATCCAGATGGAAGCGGAGCTGCGTACTCTGCTGACCTATCTGCGTGATGACGCTGCGCAAGTTGTCAGCGTACGTAACGCCATTGCCTCGATGCAGGCGCAGATCGATAACGAGAAAGGCAAAATCACCGCGCCGCAGGGCGACAAACTTAACCGCATGGCGGTGGAGTTTGAAGAGATTAGATCGCGTGTCGCCTTTGATAATGAGCTTTACAAGCTTGCGCTGACCTCTATCGAAAAAACACGCGTGGAAGCCGCTCGTAAACTGAAAGTGCTTTCGGTGATCAGTTCACCGCAGCAGCCGCAAGAGTCCACTTTCCCCAACATTCCGTATTTGATCGCCTGCTGGTTGCTGGTGTGCTGCTTAATGTTTGGCACCCTGAAACTGTTATTGGCGGTGATTGAAGATCATCGGGATTAATGCTGTCGCAGAATGAGTCTGTTATGAAAATTTTAAAATCATTTGTAATGATCGCAGCTTGCTTCACTGCGCAGGCCAGTGCGGCCTTAAATATTAACGCTGATGCAAACTTAACCGGCGTTAAAACACAATCTCTGCTCAATTCGGCACCGGCAAATATCAGCAGCAATAACAGCGGATTTGATGATACGCCTGTGCCAGCTGCGCCTGTGGTACTTAGCCGTATGTTTGGTGCTCAGCTGTTTAATGGCAATAGCGGAGATAACGGGGCAAGCGTAGGTTTCAATCCCGGCTATATCCTGAATCCAGGAGATAGCGTTCAGGTGCGTTTATGGGGCGCATTTACTTTTGACGGCGCGTTGCAGGTTGATCCCAAAGGCAACATTTTCCTGCCAAATGTGGGGCCGGTAAAAGTCGCTGGCATCAGTAACAGCCAGCTAAACGCGTTAATTACCAGCAAAGTGAAGCAGGTCTACCAAGCCAACGTCAGTGTGTATGCATCGCTATTACAGGCACAGCCTGTGAAAGTCTACGTCACCGGTTTTGTTCACAGCCCGGGTTTATATGGCGGCGTGACGTCGGATTCCCTATTGAACTATTTGATTAAAGCGGGCGGCGTTGATCCTGAACGTGGAAGTTACGTCGATATTTTAGTGAAACGTGGCAATAAAGTGCGATCCAATATCAACCTGTATGATTTTTTGCTTAACGGTAAATTGGGATTATCACAATTTGCCGATGGCGACACCATTGTGGTCGGGCCGCGTCAGCATACGTTCAATGTGCAAGGCGATGTATTCAATAGCTATAACTTTGAATTTCGCAACAGCACTATTCCTGTCACCGAAGCTTTGAGCTGGGCGCGAGTCAAACCGGGTGCGACGCATATTACTAATTGTGCGCCAGCAAGGTTTAGCAAAGCGCAGCGAATATTATCCAATTCGCGAGGCGAACGGCCGCTTCCTGCAAGATGGTGACAGACTGATTGTGAGCACCGATCGCTATGCCAGCACGATTCAGGTCCGCGTTGAAGGCGCACACTCAGGTGAACACGCGATGGTACTGCCTTACGGATCCAACATGCAGGCGGTGTTGAAGCAGATTCGACCTAATAGTATGTCGCAGATGAGTGCCATCAAGCTGTATCGTCCCTCCGTGGCCTCCCGCCAGAAAGAGATGATGAACCTGGCGTTGCAGAAGTTAGAGGAAGCCTCGCTTTCTGCGCAATCATCCACCAAGGAGGAGGCTGGCCTCCGCTTCCAGGAAGCGCAATTGGTCAGCCGATTTGTGGCGAAAGCGCGTCAGGTCGTGCCAAAAGGTGAAGTCATTCTGAACGAGAAAAACCTCGCGGCCACCCTGCTGGAAGATGGTGATGTGATTAGCATTCCTCAGAAAACCTCACTGGTGCTGGTACATGGTGAAGTGCTGTTCCCGAATGCAGTGAGCTGGGAGCAAGGCTTACGCGCGAAAGATTACATCGCCAAAAGCGGTGGCTTTACGCAGAAGTCCGGTAATGCGCGCGTCATCGTTATTCGCCAGAACGGCGCGGCCGAAGACGCGGAAGATGTCGGTGCGCTGAATCCAGGTGATGAGTTAATGGTGCTGCCGAAGTATGAATCGAAGAGCATCGAAGTGACGCGTGGCATTTCCACCATCCTGTATCAATTAGCCGTTGCGGCGAAAGTGGTTCTTACGCTGTAAGGGTGCATCGTGATGATTGGTATATTCTCTTCGGGCATCTGGCGAATTCCATTTTTGCGTAATTTCCTGGCCCAGCCGTGCCAGAAATTATCGCTGCAACGGCCTGTCGCCGATGCCGTGACCACCATTGCAGTGTGGGGATATCGTCCCAACACACGTCAGCCGGTGGCGTGGGCGCGTAGTGTAGGAAAATCAGTGCTGCGACTGGAAGATGGCTATATCCGCTCGCTGGATCTTGGCGTTAATGGCGCGCCACCTTTTTCACTGGTGCTGGATAGATTGGGGATCTATTACGATGCTAACCGGCCCAGCGAGTTAGAGAAGATGATCCAGGAAAGAGAAGTTAATCAACGGCTTGCCGATGACGCCAAACGAGCAATGAGCATCATCGTTGAGCAAGATTTATCGAAATATAATCAAGCTCCGGCTTTTGTTGCAGGAGCATGTGCAACCAGCAATGTAGTATTAGTTATTGACCAAACGCTAGGTGACATGTCCGTAACCTATGGCAATGCGGGGCCGAATAATTTTGTCCTGATGTTAGAGGCGGCGATACGGGAAAATCCTGGTGCCGTGGTGTGGATAAAGGTCCATCCGGACGTACTACAAGGCAAGAAGTCGGGATATTACCACTCCTTTCAATCCACGCATCGTATACATCTCATGGCTGATGATGTGAGCCCACAATCTCTGTTGCGGCATGTCTCACGTGTCTATGTCATGACTTCGCAGTATGGATTTGAAGCATTGATGGCAGGTAAACCGGTGACGTGCTTTGGCCAACCCTGGTATGCCGGTTGGGGATTGACCGACGATCGCCATCCACAAGCTAAGCAGCTAAGTGAACGGCGTGGCAACGCTACGCTTGAGCAACTGTTTGCGGCGGCCTACTTGCGCTATAGCCGCTATATCCACCCGTTGACCGGCGAGCCCGCAACGCTGTTTGATGTTTTGCATTGGATCCAATTGCAACGCAACTATCAGCTACCACGTATCGGACACCTTTGGGCGCCGGGTTTATCGATGTGGAAATACACCATCCTTAAACCGTTTTTGCGTACCGCTACCAATACGCTGAGTTTTTCAAAAAGTAATAAGCTGGCTACCGCGTGTGTGGTATGGGGAATTGCTGGCGAGCAGCGTTGGTTGGAAAAAGCGCAAGCCCAACAATTACCTGTTTGGCGGATGGAAGATGGTTTTTTACGCTCTTCGGGCCTGGGTTCAGATCTTCTGCCGCCGTTGTCCTTGGTATTGGATAAACGTGGTATTTATTACGATGCCACGCGACCCAGTGATTTAGAGATGTTGCTCAATGAAAGTGAATTAACCGATGCTCAATGTTCGCGGGCGAGGAAGGTTCATCATCGGCTCGTAAATAACAGAATCAGTAAATACAATCTTGGCGCTGATTTTACTTTGCCAGCCGATTCAAAAGGTAAACGCGTATTATTGGTGCCAGGCCAGGTAGAAAATGATGCATCTATTCAGACTGGCACCTTTACAATCTGTACTAATCGGGATTTGTTACGAACCGTACGGGAGCGTAATCCTGCGGCATACATTATTTACAAGCCACATCCAGATGTAGTAGTAGGCAACCGCAAAGGGCATATTACTGATAGAGAAATTAATCAATATGCTGATTATCAGGCGCTGGATGCAGACATTATTCAATGTATTCAGGTTTCCAATGAAGTACATACGATGACATCGCTTTCAGGATTCGAAGCTTTATTGCATGGCAAACGCGTGTACTGCTACGGCATGCCATTCTATGCTGGATGGGGATTAACATATGACGAGCATGATTGTTTCCGCCGAGTGAAACAATTAGGCCTTTACGATTTGATCTATCAAGCATTAATTGCCTATCCGACTTACATTCATCCGTTACGACTGGATGCTATTTCAGTAGAAGAAGCCATTGAAATTCTCATCAATACGCCACGAGCAAATATGGTGATTGATAAAAATTGGCGAGACAGACTTATGCGGATGGGAAAAAAGTTATCAATGTTTATTAAGGTGAAGTTAGCATTTTAAACCATGAGTGAAGCTATTAAAAAGCTGCTAAAAGGAAAGCAGTTCCTGTTGTTACAAGGCCCAATGGGGCCTTTCTTTAATGACATGGCTTATTGGCTGGAGTCATTGGGGCGTGAAGCCGTGAATGTCGTATTCAACGGCGGCGACCGCTTCTATTGCCGTAAACGTAAATACCTCACGTTCATGCAAACAGAAAAGGAGTTTTCGGCTTGGCTCAACCGGGTTAAGCGGGATTATGACTTTGATACGATTTTGTGCTTTGGCGATTGCCGGACGCTGCATAAGGTAGCGAAGGGCTGGGCACATACGCAAGGGGTAAGATTTTTTGTATTCGAAGAAGGGTATCTGCGACCAAATTTTATTACGCTCGAGGAGGGCGGTGTCAATGCCAACTCTTCAATGCCGCGCGATGCTGAATTCTATCGCCAACTATTGGCGCAGCCAGCAGCGAAAATAGAGGCATGTTATCCATCTAAAATCCGCAGGATGGCGCATGCCAGCTGGTATTACTTCATTAGCTGGTATTATCGACATACCTTTGACCAATATTGTCACCATAAACCATTTTCACCTTGGCGCGAAGCCACATATTGGTTTCGGGCTGGGTGGCGCAAGACATTATATCAATTTAAGCAGAGGCATATACTTAATAGATTAACGGTTGATTTAGACCAATGCTATTACCTGGCGATTTTACAGGTTTATAATGATAGCCAAATAGAGCATCATAGCCCTTATAATGATGTGCGGGATTATATCCGTGAGGTAATGTGCTCTTTTGCGCAGCATGCACCAGCGGATACTTATCTGGTGATTAAACATCATCCAATGGATTGCGGGCATCGCAATTACGCAGCGCTGATCAATGAGCTCTGCAAGCGTTTAAATATTACAGATAGAGTAGTTTATATTCATGATCTCCCTTTGCGGGAATTAATTTCACATGCTCAAGGTGTGGTTACGATTAACAGCACCGCAGGAATTTTAGCGTTGATGCATGGTAAGCGGTTAAAAGTGATGGGAGAGGCGTTATACGACATTAGAGGAGTAACGTTTCAGTCGGGTTTGGATTTTTTTTGGCGGGATCAGTTTGTTACAGATGATTATTTGTTCAAAAGTTTTATGACACATTTGACCTGCCAGACGCAAGTTAATATCCATTATTACCAATGGAACGTTTTTTCGAGTAAAGTTTGGTGTGAATTAGAAGACGTGCAAAACTTTAAATGAGCTCAATTTCAGCGTTGTTAATTAACGCCATGCTGACACTCAGACGCAGCATGGTTCGTCAATTGCGGGTTCCCATTGAATATTTACTCTACTTTAGTTTAGTAAGGTTCTGCTGGCAGGAAGTTCATAGGAATGAGTTTACGCTGCCACCTGACGTTTTGTCTGATTATTTTTGCAGGAATACCAACGGCTAAACTTCCGGGCGGAATGGTTTTTGTCACTAATGCTCTGGAGCCAATTATGCTATTCTTTCCAATCGTAATGCCTTTTTGAATTGTGACATTCTCACCCAGCCATACTGAATCCTCAATGATGATACATTTGGCAGGATTTATTCTTTCTCCAGTCATATCATCAATGATTGAATGCCAATCTGTCGTAGACATCGTTATGTCAGAGAAAAGGCAATCCCTGCCTATGGTAATTGATGCGCCTTCAGTAGCAACAATAAGTACATGACGATTCATTGCTGTTTGATCTCCGATTTCAATTTTAGACCCAGCACCAATAAAGTAACGTCCGCGAATGTAAGCTTTCTTACCTACTTTCAATTCACCGTTACCATTTTCCATATTAAAAGATACGTTATTTAATATGCATCCTTCGCTGAAAGTAATGCTGGAGTTCTTACCTGATTGGAAATTTAGGTTAAAATCACCTAAAACTTTATCGGGTTTACCTATAACAACATTTCCTGCTGCAATGAAGCTTGCAATCTGTTTCTCATAACTATCATTCATAACAACGTTGATCCTATTAATTTTAAGTGTTTTTCAATTGCAATCGCTATAAAGAAATTTTGCCATTCTTTTTTTACGTCATGACTTTACGAGATAAAAAATGATGATAGAAATTCATTCAATCTTTCACTGTAACCATCATGATTAAATTCATTAGAGCTAAAGTCATTCGCACAAAATGAATGTGGGAGATTATTGTATTTTTTGCCATTCATAAGTGCTCGATAGAAACTGCCTGATGCAGGAGAACGGATATTAAAATAAAAACAGATGTCCAGATTCGGCGCGGATTTACCCAGAATATATTGATGATATGGAACGAGGAAGGTAGCAACATTTAAGTCATTCGTCGCTCTGAATTTGTTTCTGGAAAATGCAGCGATTTCATGTTGAAACATAGACGCACTTTCTTCAAAAACAGATTTAATCAAAGGTACATACGTATGAGTCAGTGTATTGTCAAATCGAACAGCAAAGTTTGATTCGAAGATATCGTTACAATTCTGACATGCTGATAACGTTGCTGTTGTTCTTTCTTTACCTGGAGAATATGAAGTGCTTTTGTTACTAACAAATAAACTCGCTATCCCATTTGACTTGAAGAAATGCTCAGGGTTGTTTTTTTGAGCAACAAAGAAGTCATCGTTAAAGTAAATAAAGTGTTCTGATAATCCCTTAATTTTGTATAGGTAAGCTTCAATTACATGTGAGTTAAATGTAGGCAAATATTGTTGTGGAATGATTTCGGAATGGTCAACTAATACCACTCTATCTTTGAGGCTATCTGGAATTAATGGTGTTTGATTGTCAGTGACTATGAATATCCTGTTTACCCACGGTATGTTTTTTTCAATACTGAGTAGAGAGTAATAGAGTTCATTATGATTACTGAATCTCGATTCTTCAGTTGCATAAAGTGCATATGATATGTCTGGATTGCTGTGCAGCCTTTTTTTTTGCAACCATGCTGAATCATTTGCATCGACCCAGGTGTATACAACATCGATTTTGAAAGCAGGTTTGAAGGAAGTCATTGAGTTTTGTAAAGCACTAACAATAATACCTTCTGTTGCATTGATTATATTGTTATGATTTAAGATTAAAGGGTGTCGTTTTAGTAGGTAGTCTCTCAAAAAGAGTATTGGTGCTCTTTTGAATTTCCTGATTTTTCTAAGAGAAATAGTTAGCATCTTATTGGGTTTCATTTTTAAAATTAATCCACCCTGTAAATTTTGAGAATGGACTAATTTATTTTTTTATTTCAATGACTCAATTCCTGCTTCACGGATAAATAGTGTTCGTCACGTGAAACATGAGGAACAATCGTATCTAAAAACATAGCATAGTCATCGTTTTTATCATTCATCTTGTTGAATGTTACGGCGAGAGGACATCGTTTCGAGCCATGCACAGATTGTATCCAGATGAATTTTTCTTCATATCCTCTATCAAGCAGGGCAAACTGAATGGGTGATTTAATTATACTTTGCTCTCCCTTAGTCATAGTGTTAGAAATGGGTAAGAACTCGAATAAGTAATCGTGTGGGTTACTGACAGACTCAAGTATGTTGTTGTAATGACAAAGTTGCATATTATCAACGCAACAGAATTTTTCAGCGGGTGAAAAATTATAATCAAATTCACAGAAGTGTTCTGCGAAGGTGTTTTTTACTCGGTCGATGTTTCTTTTTTTATTCTTAATAAAAGTATAAGGAATACCCGTTGGAGATATAAAATCTTTATTCGTAACCTTCTTAAGGAATAGAAAGTTCAAATCTATAAATATAAATAATTCTCGTTTTGGACTGATGTTTCTTATCTTATTTTTGAAAGCCTCACTGTAGTTTTTTAAAAACACTTATGTCACTGTTGTTGCTTATTATACTTTGGCTAATGTATGAGAGACTTTTAAAATTAGTGTACTTAATAATACTACGATACTGATACCTTACTAAGCTTTCTTTGAATTTTATTTTATCACTTATCGTGTCGATGACTATTAAATGAATGTTTAATTTTTCATTGTCATATTTTAGTAATGGAGGCTCAGTGATTGTTTCAACCGTTGGCGTTGTGTTTACTGCATTAATTATTTCTTTTGATCTTCCACCCAGAATATTCTTAAAAGCATCCTTAACGAAAAGACCGGGGGTATTTAATAATTTTGAAGCTTTAGTCATCATTCACACTCCTTTAATAGCTTATCCATAACTTTAGATATTTCGTATTTTTCAAGATAGGTTTTTCGACTGTTCTCTCCAAGTTGACTGAGTAAGTTCTCATCAGCCATAAGTCTTTCCATGTTCATGGCAAAGTGTTGAGTATCAAAACAGGGAGAAACTAAAGCGTTATATTCATTCACCAGGAAATCTTTAGGACCATAGCCTATATCATAACTAACCACAGGTTTGCTCATGCTAAAGCTTTCAATATAGACCATCCCAAAAGCTTCTTTAGCAGATGTGAGTGCGCAGAATGCACTATTGTAGATCTCTTCATAAACTAATGATGTCGGTGGATGAATGGTAACTTGTGATGTTAAACCTAGCGTTGCAATTTGATTGATAAGGTTTTCTTTTTCATCACCGTCACCAAAAATATCTAAAATCCAATCTGGGAATTTTTTTGCTATTTTTGCAAAAGATTCTATTAATAAATTGAATTGTTTTAACTCAATCAAACGACCAAAAGAAACAATTCTTTTCTTCTGAGTATCCCTACCCGATTGTGAAATTAGTGGAAACTTATCTTCGAGTCCATTTGGAATGGGGGTAACCTTACTAATTCCTTGAGCATTGTACTCTTCTTTTTGAAAAGAGGTGAGAGTAAGTACCTTGTAAGCTTTAGGATAGTTTCTTAACAAAGTTATCTGTATTTCTTTAGAGTGTGAGCTAAATTCACGATGTTCTTGAACAATGACTTTATTCGACTTATGGGCATGCTTGATGATATTCACACATAGGCCTGGGAATGTGCCTATAATTATTGCGTTCTTAATAGTTTTTAAAATGCTTACCAGTTTGAAGTCTGTCAACAAAGATAAGCCATTATAAAGATCTTCTGATTTTTTAAAAATCTTTGAAGAATATTGAGCGAGGTGATTATCCAGCTTTGTGCGGAACTTGCCATTGCTGCGTGCGTCATTGAGATATTCAATACGTACACTGGGATCAAGTTGTAGCTTAGGTGTATCACTGGTGCGCCGCATTGAGATAATGGATACCTGATAGCCAACAGAAACCAGATAATTTGTCTGGTTTATAACTGTTTGTACTGTTCCACCTACGCCATAGATATTATAACAGCAGTAAACAATGTGCTGTTGTTTATTGGCAATCACTTTATCCAGAAATTTATTGGTTTTATTGAAATTTTCATAATCACGGATGACTTTAAGGAAATCCTTTCTGGCTCGATGTTTGATCTTGAAATCAATGCTTTTGTCTGAAAATAGGTCTTCAAGTTCATCAATAGTACGCACGACTGAACCGTTGAATTCATAGGGGGATTTTAAAAAATGACCTCGTTCAAACTTGTAATTATCATAGTCAAATTGTAGGAAAATAACCGGTGTTTTTATCAGGTTAAATTCAAAGGCAATTGATGAGTAATCTGTTATGCAAACAGCAGTATCTTTTAATACTACTGAAAAGTCATCGTGCCCGACAAATGAAATAGCCCCATCAAAGAGTTTTTCTATCATTGGTTTAAGATGGAGTATTTTTTTCATGCAAATAAAATGCAATGTTTAAATTTCTTTTATTTGCATAATCTATTATTCCTTGGCTGTTTTTAATCTGCTGGACTATGTCTAAAAATGGATTGTCATCGCCAGGTTTTGTCCACTCTTCACGCCAGGTAAAAAAGAATAATATGTTTTTTTCATTTTTCTTCTTCATTGGTAGTAGCTCATGTCGCGACAAGCCACTATTGATCACTCTTTTGTCGAGGAAACCAATATTCAGTATGAGTTTCTTTAGCGCCTGTAAATCATCTACCTCAACAGAATTTTTGTTAACGTAATATCGCTGGAGTAGCAAGATATAGAAATCTTCCAGGTTATTCCTGGAAAAAAAGTCATCGTAGTGTGGTATTTTGTATTTGATGGCTAATCTTTTTGTTTGGTTAATATCTTTTTGTGTTTGTAGTGTATTGATAACGATATTTTTCTCTGACTTCAACGAAGTGCTAAAATATCTTATTCTACCGTTGTAGTGACCTTTAAATATGAATATTCTCTTGTAAGAGATGATTCCGTGTTGAAGGTATACGATGGGAGCCCAGCCCTTTTCTAATGGTTTTTTATTAAAAGAGGGGAAAGTATCAAGATATCCGTCATTAAGCAGGAGGTAGTCTGCATCATAAAATATCTTATGATGTTTTTTGCTATCCTTAAGTATGATGTTTTTATTAAAAGGTAAAAGTTTTTCTATGTCGACATTCTGTTTGCTATAAATGAAAAAAGTGTTTTTAAATCCTGACTTCATTCTATGCTGAAAATAACAAAAGCCATTATCACGGGCTTGCAGCCCTCCTTTTTCTCCAATGAGTATCAACAAATCTTGATGTTCGATTCCCTTCATTTCTCTTACCTAAAATAGATTGTTGTAAAATGATCAGCGGTGTTATTTATATTGGAATAGTATTTTTGTTATTTTCACTTCTTAAGTAAGCCTCAATAGCATCATTTACCGAGTCATAATAATTGACATGATTATCCCTACCAATGAAAATAGCTGCGTCACAATACTCTTTGAGCGTACTTAAGCTATGCGACACCATCAAAAAACTCGCACTTTTATGTCGTTCCTGGAACATCCTTGAGCATTTTTCTTTAAAGCGCGCATCACCTACCGCGGTGACCTCATCCACAAGATAATAATCAAAATCAAAAGCCATGCTTAAACCAAAACTTAATCTTGATTTCATTCCGGATGAATAAGTTTTGATCGGCATATTGAAGTATTTACCCAATTCAGCAAATGACTCAACAAAATCTATTTTCTCTTTCATCTCACTATGTTTGGCATATAAACGCGCGACGAATTTAACGTTTTCCCTACCGCTAAGACTGCCCTGAAAACCGCCAGTAAGGCCAACCGGCCAGGAAATCGTTTTATTGGTAGTGATTGCGCCGCTATCAGGCCGGTCAATACCACCAATCATGCGCAGTAATGTTGATTTACCTGCGCCATTTCGGCCAACCAACGCCACACTTTTTCCACCTGGCAGAGTGAGGTTCAAATCTTTAAACACGAAGTGCCGGCCTGATGAGGTGCGGTACGACTTTGTGAGATTTTCAATCTTAATCATGAGGTCAGCATTGCCTCTTCACGGGTGCGATAGATGGCAAGCCCCAAAAATAATGTCGTTAGTGTGAGAATGGCGAGATAAACGAGGCTGACGCCTTCGCTACTATAGCCCGGCATCACGGCTGCTCGGCTAAGTTCCACCACATGTAGAATGGGATTCCAGAGTAGAAATGGCCAGTAATCTTTCGGCACTGCGTGCAGTGGAAACATTATTCCCGAGATGAAATAGAGCGGTTTAAGGAGAATTGGCAAAAGCTTCTGCGTTTCTGTGTAGGTTTTACCTATCACCATAAAAATGAGTCCAGCGCCACATGAGAAAATAATCAAAAGACTCCATGCACCCACTAATTGCAGTAGATTTGCCACAGAAAAATACTCCCCGGCAGCCCAAACAATCAACATCAGAAATATATAGACAGTTACGTAGATAATCGTCTCTAACATCGCCCTTGCTAAAACAGTATCGATGGGTTTAACCGGTCGATAATTAAATAAGCCTTGGTTCGCGTCAATTGCTCCAAGTGATCGAGTAGAGATATTAGAAAAAATGAAAAAGGGAATGATCCCATTAAGTAAGAATACAGGGAAGGAAATGTCTGGCATTGTCCTATGCATGATGAAGCCAAAAATGGCCATCAATATTAATAAATGGGCTGATGGTTCTAGTATCGCCCAGAGATACCCCAAACGGAACTTACCGAATCTGGTTCTTATCTCTCTAAAAAACAATGCGTTAATCGTGGCGCTTTGTACATTTAATCCACTTCTTGCCATTTAAAACTCACAGTATTCTTGATTAATAGATATGCTACCGCCCTTGGCTTAACAGTTACCAATGCGCTGAAGATAAGATAATAGATAATAAGCAGACTCGAATGGTCGCGTTGATTTGCCATCTACAGTTAGCTGATTAAATGGGTTGTTATTTGATTTGTATCGTATTTGCTACTTTTCAATCGATGAAATTATTGCCTGCCTTCCTATGAAGATAATTGAGAAAAGGCTCAATTTTCCTTATTCACTTTGCTCAAAACATTCTTGATTAAATTATTATCGTTTGTGGTTTCAAGCTCTCTCCAGCCGAAATGATTGACCTTGATTTTTCTGGAGGCTTACCACGTCAAAGCATTGATTGCACCCAACTTCAATCTTCGTAATAATCACGCCCATCTATCCCTTCCTCGTAGTATTTACGTTGAGGGGATTTTTTTCATCTATACCTAAACAGACCTATCGACTTACGGATCTTAAGAGGACCAGTTATGCATAACACCTTGGGCAATCAGTATGATAACTCATTGGTTTCTAACGCTTTTGGTTTCATGCGCTTCCCCCTCAACTTCCAGCCTTACGACAGTGACGCTGAGTGGGTGATCACCGGTGTTCCTTTCGATGCCGCGACCTCCGGTCGTCCAGGCAGCCGTTTAGGTCCGGGGGCAATCCGCCAGATTTCCACCAACCTGGCGTGGGAAGGCTGTCGCTGGCCGTGGGATTTCGATCTGCGCCACCGTTTGAACGTGGTGGATTGCGGCGATCTGGTTTATGCCTTTGGCGATTCACAGGATCTCTCTGACAAACTGCAGGCGCACGCCGAGAAACTGCTAGCGAACGGTAAGCGCATGCTGACCTTTGGCGGTGACCACTACGTCACGCTGCCGCTGCTGCGTGCACACGCTAAGCACTTCGGCAAAATGGCGCTGGTGCATTTCGATGCGCACACCGATACCTATTCCAATGGTCCTACTTTCGATCACGGCACCATGTTCTTCACCGCGCCAAAAGAGGGTTTGATCGATCCGCAGCACTCTGTGCAGATCGGTATTCGTACCGAGTTCGATAAGAGCTTGGGCTTTAACGTGCTGGATGCCGCGCAGGTCAACGATCGCAGCGTTGATGACATTCTGGCGGAAGTGAAGCGTACCGTTGGCGATCTGCCGGTGTATCTGACCTTTGATATCGATTGTCTGGATCCCGCCCACGCACCGGGCACCGGCACGCCAGTGATTGGCGGCTTGAGCAGCGATAAAGCCACCAAGCTGATTCGCGGTTTGCAGGGCATGAATATCGTCGGTATGGATCTGGTGGAAGTGGCGCCGGGCTACGATCACGCCGATCTGACCTCGCTGGCCGCAGCCACACTGGCGCTGGACATGCTGCACGTGCAGGCGGCAAATAAAGGTTAATCCTTTCTCCTGCGGCTACACTTATTGGCGGTTAATTAATCTGCGGAGGCGACTATGGGTTTACTGGACGATTTAGTAGGATCGCTAGGAAACAGCAACGGAAGCGGGCAGGGCAACCAGATGCAACAGCTGATGGCTATCTGGAACTGGGTGCAGGAACAGGGCGGCGCTGAAGTGCTGCTGCAGAAGTTTCAACAGGGCGGACTCGGGCAGGTGCTGAATAGCTGGCTTGGCAGCGGCAGTAACATGTCGATTGATGGCGGCGAGATTCAAAATGCGCTTGGCAATGATCAGCTGCAGTCGCTGGCGGATAAGCTCGGCACCGATGTACAGGGTGCGTCCGGTACGCTGGCTGCCTTATTGCCGCAGGTGATTGATAAGCTATCGCCGCAGGGCCACATTAAGACGTCGAATACCCAGGATTTGGGTGCGATGGTGGATGGATTGTTTAAGCGTTGAAGGTTGTTTTTTTTGATCTTTGCTTACTGTCACCCATCCCGGCCTTCCCCCATTCATGGGGGAAGGAGACGCAGCTAAATGCAGCTTCCTCACTGACATGTGGCAGCATCTTCCTCCCCCATTCATGGGGGAGGACCGAGGAGGGGGACAGCAAGCACGATCTATTTCCCAGCCGCAATACGCTCACGAATATGCTGGGCGCGGGCTTCCGAATCCGGATGCGAGTCAAACATCGAACTCTGTCTTCCTTGCTCCAGTTTCGCTAGCTTCTCAAAGCTGGTCGCTAATCCCATCGGATCGATGCCGCGCTTTTTCAGCAGGTCGAACGAGTAGTCATCGGCTTGTGTTTCCTGAGTTTGCGAGAATTGCGCATTCACCAGCTTTTCGCCCATTTCACCCAATTGTGATTGTGACAGCGAGCCAATTACGCCGCCGACGGAAGCCGCAGCGGTGCGCGTTGCGGTGGTCGTCAGCGCCACCTGCATCGCTTTGCGCGTATGGCCCAGCGCGACGTGGCCCATTTCATGGCCCAGCACACCTTCGACTTCGTTATCGGTCATCATATCCATCAACCCGCTATAGACGCGGATACAACCGTTCGCCATCGCCCAGGCGTTAACGTCTTTGGTCTGATAAACCTTGTAGTTGGCAGGCACGCCGTTGATGTTGTCGCCTAGCGCCGCCGCGATTTTGTTCAGGCGCTGCTGGTATTCACTGTTAGCGGGCGCAACCTGATTGTCTTTATCCATCTGCGCACAGGATTGATCGCTCAATTCTTTCACCTGCGTATCGTTCAGCGCATAGGCCTGATAAGCCTGCGCACCCGATTGTAGCAGCGCGTTGTTATCAAACCCTTCGCAGCCGCTCAGCAGCGAAGCCATTCCCAGAGCAACAATCGTGGCTCTCATTTTCATATCGGCATCCTTTGGGTAACAAGGTAAAGAAAACAAACACCTGAAACTGGCCCAGATGTTTAAACGCTTAGGTTATAGCTCGCATGTTGTTCAATGACTAGCAGACAAGCCCGGAAATGCAAACGGTTACCCGTGATTTAGCACCCAGATGCATGTACTTTTGTCCTGATTTTCATGTACATTGATGTGCGACTTTTTTCTCGCTTCGCCTTATAACTGATTAATTACAATAAGTTAAGCGTGGCGGAGCATTAATCCGACCTGGAGTAGAAGATGCCCTCTCGTAAAGAGCTTGCCAACGCCATTCGCGCGTTAAGTATGGATGCAGTACAGAAAGCCAATTCGGGACATCCGGGTGCCCCAATGGGCATGGCGGACATTGCCGAAGTGCTGTGGCGTGACTTCCTGAACCATAACCCTACTAACCCGCTGTGGGCAGACCGCGACCGCTTTGTGCTGTCGAACGGTCACGGCTCAATGCTGATTTACAGCCTGCTGCACCTCACTGGCTACGATCTGCCAATGAGCGAGCTGCAGAACTTCCGTCAGCTGCACTCTAAAACTCCAGGCCACCCGGAATATGGCTACACCGCAGGCGTTGAAACCACCACCGGCCCGCTGGGTCAGGGCATCGCTAACGCAGTGGGTTTTGCCATTGCCGAGCGCACGCTGGCGGCGCAGTTCAACCGTCCGGGTCATGACATCGTAGACCATAACACCTACGTGTTTATGGGCGACGGCTGCATGATGGAAGGCATCTCACACGAAGTCTGCTCCATCGCCGGTACGCTGAAGCTGGGCAAACTGGTTGCTTTCTATGACGACAACGGCATCTCCATCGACGGTCACGTTGACGGCTGGTTCACCGACGATACCGCCAAACGTTTCGAAGCCTACGGCTGGCACGTGGTGCGCGGCGTGGACGGTCACGATGCGGACGCGATTAAAAAAGCGGTGGAAGAAGCCAAAGCGGTTTCCGACAAGCCTTCACTGCTGATGTGCAAAACCGTTATCGGTTTTGGTTCGCCGAACAAAGCCGGTACGCACGACTCGCACGGCGCGCCGCTGGGTGCCGATGAAATCGCGCTGACCCGCAAGCAGCTGGGCTGGAACCACGGTCCGTTTGAAATCCCTTCAGACATCTACGCGCAGTGGGATGCCAAAGAAGCCGGTCAGGCGAAAGAGTCCGCGTGGGACCAGAAGTTTGCCGCCTACGCCGCCGCACATCCGGAGCTGGCTGCCGAGTTTAAGCGCCGCGTGAACAATGAGCTGCCGGCGAACTGGGCCAGCGAGTCGCAGAAGTTCATTGAGCAGCTGCAGGCCAGTCCGGCGAAAATTGCCAGCCGTAAGGCCTCGCAAAACGCCATCGAAGCCTTCGGCAAAATCCTGCCGGAATATCTGGGCGGCTCCGCTGACCTCGCGCCGAGCAACCTCACCATGTGGTCCGGCTCGAAGCCGATCAACGAAGATGCGGCGGGCAACTACATCCATTACGGCGTGCGCGAGTTCGGTATGACCGCGATCGCCAACGGTATCGCGCTGCACGGCGGCTTCCTGCCGTACACCGCCACCTTCCTGATGTTCGTCGAGTACGCGCGCAACGCCGCACGTATGGCCGCGCTGATGAAGATCCGTCAGATTATGGTCTACACCCACGACTCAATTGGTCTGGGCGAAGATGGCCCGACGCACCAGCCGGTTGAGCAGATGGCCAGCCTGCGCGTGACGCCAAACATGAGCCTGTGGCGCCCGTGCGACCAGGTTGAGTCAGCGGTGGCGTGGAAGTACGCGATTGAACGTGTGGACGGCCCATCGGCGCTGATCTTCTCGCGTCAGAACCTGGCGCAGCAGGATCGTAGCGCTGAGCAGCTGGCTAACGTGGCGCGCGGCGGTTACGTGCTGAAGGACAGCGAAGGCACGCCGGAGCTGATCCTGATCGCCACCGGTTCTGAAGTGGAGCTGGCGGTGAGCGCTTATGAGCAGCTGACAGCGGAAGGCCGCAAGGTGCGCGTGGTCTCCATGCCATCCACCGACGCCTTCGACAAACAGGACGCGGCGTACCGTGAATCCGTGCTGCCGAAAGCGGTTGCTGCTCGCGTGGCGATTGAAGCGGGTATCGCGGATTACTGGTTCAAATACACCGGCCTGAACGGCGCGATCGTCGGTATGACCACCTTCGGTGAGTCGGCGCCTGCGGATCAGCTGTTCAGGGAGTTTGGCTTCACCGTTGAGAATGTGGTGAAAACGGCGAAATCTATTCTGTAACTTTGCGCAGTAAATTGCGCCGCTACCGGTTAAGCACAGCCTGTAGCGGCGCGATTCATCGCGTACACCTGCAATGCAGGCGTATCTAACCTGAAACGGTTCAATTATTCCTGCAGTAATAATCCGCCAGTGCAAAATTTGTGACGTAGATCCAATATTCAGCCACTCACTTGATCGCAATCATTCCCGTTATTCCTCTCTTGCATTACTCTAGCTGAACCGTTTCAGTTGTGAATAAAATCGTGCATCTCACTCGTGCGGGTAAGCAATAATTCCCTGTACAAAACGGTGTGAAACGCTCAGGCTAATCGGCACGTTTTTTCGGGTGTGGTTGAAGGTAGAGATGACCGTTCGCGTAGCAATAAATGGTTTTGGTCGTATCGGGCGTAATGTGTTGCGTGCCCTGTATGAAACCGGTCGCCGGGCTGAGATCACCGTGGTTGCCATTAACGAGTTGGCAGACGCCGCCGGTATGGCGCATCTGCTTAAGTACGACACCAGCCATGGACGTTTTGCCTTTGATGTGCGCCAGGAGCGCGATCAACTGTTTGTTGGCGACGACACCATTCGCATCCTGCATCAGGCTGAAATTGATGTGCTGCCGTGGCGCGAACTGAATGTGGATATCGTGCTGGATTGTACCGGCGTGTACGGTAGCCGCGCTGATGGCGAAGCCCATTTGGCGGCGGGCGCGAAGAAAGTGTTGTTCTCGCATCCGGGCGGCAACGATCTCGATGCCACAGTCGTATTCGGTGTTAACGAACAAGCTCTTAAACAAACTGACCGCATTGTCTCCAACGCATCCTGCACCACCAACTGCATTATTCCGGTGATCAAGTTGCTGGATGACGCCTTTGGCATTGAGTCGGGCACCGTGACCACCATTCACTCGGCAATGCACGATCAGCAGGTGATCGACGCCTATCACAGCGATCTGCGTCGTACCCGCGCCGCCAGCCAATCGATCATTCCGGTAGATACGCGTCTCGCTGCTGGCATTACCCGTATTTTTCCGAAATTTAACGATCGCTTTGAGGCGATTGCCGTGCGCGTGCCCACCATCAACGTGACAGCCATTGATCTGAGCGTGTCGGTGCGCGAAGCGGTGAAGGCGTGTGAGGTCAACGCGTTGCTGCAAAACGCGTCAGAAGGGGCGTTTCGTGGTATAGTTGACTATACGGAATTACCGTTAGTCTCAATAGATTTTAACCATGATCCGCACAGTGCCATAGTCGATGGCACGCAAACGCGGGTCAGTGGTCATCACCTTATCAAAACGCTGGTTTGGTGTGACAACGAATGGGGCTTTGCTAACCGCATGATCGACACCACGTTAGCAATGGCCGCAAGCGGTTTCAGGTAAGACGCGGACTGCGTCTGGCAAAACTTATGAGAATCAACGAGAGGGTTCACCATGTCTGTAATTAAGATGACCGATCTGGATCTTGCTGGTAAACGCGTTCTGATCCGTGCCGATCTCAACGTGCCAGTGAAAGAAGGGAAAGTGACGTCAGATGCACGTATTCGTGCTTCTCTGCCTACCATCGAAGCGGCGTTGAAACAGGGCGCGAAAGTGATGGTTACCTCTCACCTGGGGCGTCCGACCGAAGGTGAATACAACGAAGAGTTTTCCCTGCTGCCGGTTGTTAACTACCTGAAAGATAAACTGAACGGCACCAACGTTACCCTGGCAAAAGATTACCTCGACGGCGTTGAAGTCGGCGCGGGTGAATTGGTTGTGCTGGAAAACGTGCGCTTTAACAAAGGCGAGAAAAAAGACGAAGAAGGGCTGTCGAAGAAATATGCCGCACTGTGCGACGTGTTCGTGATGGATGCCTTCGGTACCGCGCACCGCGCACAGGCTTCTACCCACGGCGTGGGCAAATTTGCCCCAATCGCATGTGCCGGTCCGCTGCTGTCAGCTGAGCTGGAAGCGCTGGGCAAAGTGATGAGTAATCCAGAGCGTCCGCTGGTTGCTGTGGTTGGCGGTTCTAAAGTGTCGACCAAATTTGATGTGCTGCAGTCGCTGGTGAAGATTGCTGACACCGTGATTGTCGGCGGCGGTATCGCGAATACCTTCGTGGCTATCGATAACAACGTCGGTAAATCACTGTACGAGCCAGACTTCGTCGAAGCGGCAAAAGGTCTGCGTGATCAGTTTGGTATCCCGGTTCCTACTGATTCTCGCGTAGGCACGGAATTCTCTGAAACTGCCCCGGCAACCGTGAAAAAGGTTTCCGAAGTGGCGGATAACGAAGAGATTATGGACTTCGGCGACGAAACCGCACAGGCGATGGCCGCGATTCTGAAAGGCGCGAAAACCATTCTGTGGAACGGTCCGGTTGGCGTGTTCGAGTTCCCGAACTTCCGTAAAGGTACCGAAATCGTGGCAAATGCAATCGCCGATAGCGATGCATTCTCAGTGGCAGGCGGCGGCGATACGCTGGCTGCAATCGATCTGTTCGGTATCGAAGATAAGATCTCTTACATCTCAACCGGCGGCGGCGCATTCCTCGAGTTCGTGGAAGGTAAAAAACTGCCAGCAGTTGCTATGCTGGAAGAGCGCGCGAAGCAGTAACTCTTTGGGGGCGACGCTTGGGCGTCGCCTGAAGGCTAGCCCTTTATGGGGCACACAAATCGCAATCCCTTCGGGGATGAACGGTAACGAAACGGGACACAAACATGTCTAAAATTTTTGATTTCGTAAAACCCGGCGTTGTCACTGGTGACGACGTTCAGAAAATTTTCCAGGTAGCGAAAGAGAACAAATTCGCTCTGCCAGCAGTTAACTGCGTCGGCACGGATTCTATTAACGCGGTATTGGAAGCTGCGGCCAAAGTGAAAGCGCCGGTCATCGTTCAGTTCTCCAATGGTGGTGCTGCCTTCATCGCCGGTAAAGGTTTCAAAACCGACAAGCCGCAGGGCGCGGCTATCTTCGGCGCTATCGCGGGTGCATACCATGTGCATCTGATGGCTGAACAGTACGGCGTGCCAGTAATCCTGCATACCGACCACTGCGCCAAGAAACTGCTGCCGTGGATCGACGGTCTGCTGGACGCGGGTGAAGAGCACTTCAAGAAAACCGGTAAGCCGCTGTTCTCTTCTCACATGATCGACCTGTCTGAAGAGTCACTGGAGGAGAACATCGAGATCTCCTCTAAGTATCTGGCGCGCATGGCCAAACTGGATATGACCCTGGAAATCGAACTGGGTTGTACCGGTGGCGAAGAAGACGGCGTGGACAACAGCCACATGGACGCTTCTGCGCTGTACACTCAGCCAGCAGACGTTGATTACGCTTACACCGAGCTGAGCAAAATCAGCCCACGTTTCACCATCGCTGCTTCATTCGGTAACGTGCACGGCGTGTACAAGCCAGGCAACGTGAAACTGACGCCAACTATCCTGCGTGATTCTCAGGAATACGTGACTAAAAAACACAACTTGCCGCATAACGCGCTCGACTTCGTGTTCCACGGCGGTTCTGGTTCATCTCCAGAAGAAATCAAAGAATCAATTGGTTACGGCGTAATTAAAATGAACATCGATACCGATACCCAGTGGGCAACATGGGACGGTATTTTGAAGTTCTACAAAGAAAACGAAGCATATCTGCAAGGCCAATTGGGCAACCCTAAAGGCGTGGATAGCCCGAACAAGAAATACTATGATCCACGCGTATGGCTGCGCTCAGCACAGGCTTCCATGGTGACTCGCCTGGAGCAGGCTTTCAAAGAGCTTAACGCTGTCGACGTACTGTAATTTTTCCGTACAGTATAAAAAAGGCCCGCAAGGGCCTTTTTTTATGCGTCTCATCCAGAAAACCCCACGAATTCAGGCCATTTTTGGCGCTTCGCCTTATTTTTGTTTACCCTTGTATTCGGAGTGTCGGAGTCAATCTGGCAGTTTTTGGCAATTTCCCGCGGGAAACTCAACAACAGGGCTAACAAATGGAAGATTTACATGTCGTTGATGGCATTAATAGTGCTGGTGGATGGCTGATACGTAATCAGGCGTTGATCCTGAGCTATGCGGTCAATATTGTGGCGGCCATTATTACCATCATCATTGGTATGTTCATTGCGCGCATCGTCTCCAATGCGATTAACCGCGTTCTGCTGGCGCGTCATATTGATGCCACTGTGGCAGATTTCCTTTCTGCAATGGTGCGCTACGGAATTATCGCTTTTACCGTCATTGCTGCACTGGGACGCGTTGGCGTACAAACCGCCTCTGTGATTGCCGTGCTGGGTGCTGCTGGCTTGGCTGTGGGTTTGGCGCTGCAAGGTTCGCTGTCCAACCTGGCTGCTGGCGTGCTGTTGGTGACCTTCCGCCCGTTCAAAACCGGTGAGTTTGTCGATCTCGGCGGCGTGATGGGTACCGTACAGAACGTGCAGATTTTCTCCACTACGCTGAAAAGCGCTGATGGCAAAATCGTGGTGGTACCCAACGGTAAAATTATCGCCGGCAATATCGTTAACTATTCACGTGAACCGATCCGTCGCAACGAGTTCATTATTGGTGTGGCTTACGATGCGGATGTCGATCAGGTTATTAGCCTGTTGCGTGAAGTGGTTGATGCGGACGAGCGCGTACTGCAAGACCTCGGCGTACAGATCGGCCTAAATGAACTGGCGGCTTCATCGCTCAACTTTGTGGTGCGTTGCTGGAGTAAAAGCAGCGATCTGCAAAACGTCTATTGGGATCTGATGAAGAACTTCAAACGTACGCTGGACGCGAACGGCATCGGTATTCCTTACCCGCAGATGGATGTGCATCTGCATCAGGTGAAGAGCGAGCAACAACAGCCTGCACACAGCGAATAATAGAGAAGGGCACCTGCGGGTGCCTTTTTTATTACTCATGCTAATAGCCTATTAAATATTTCAATTTCCTCTAATATCGTCGCGTCACTATACTGCATCGCATCTCCCCAGTTATTAAGGTTATTTCCGTGTTATCTGTTTATTTACAAGGGCTTGCCCTTGGTGCTGCGCTGATTTTGCCGTTAGGCCCGCAAAATGCTTTTGTGATGAATCAGGGCATTAAGCGCCATTACCACCTGATGACCGCATCGCTGTGTACCCTTAGCGATATTGCGCTGATCTGTGGTGGGATTTTTGGCGGCAGCGCGTTGCTGAATCAATCGCCTCTCTTACTGATGCTGATCACTTGGGCGGGCGTGGCGTTTTTGCTGTGGTACGGTTGGGGCGCGCTGCGCGCTGCATGGCAAGGTGATGTGTCGCTGGCATCTGATGCGGAGATAAAGCAAGGTCGCTGGCGCATCATCGCTACTATTCTGGCGGTGACCTGGCTCAATCCGCACGTCTATCTCGACACCTTTGTGGTGCTCGGCAGCCTCGGTAGCCAGCTTCCGTCTGAAGACGCGCGTCGTTGGTTTGCATTTGGCACCGTGAGTGCCTCAATTATTTGGTTCTTCGGCCTGGCGCTGCTGGCCGCGTGGCTGTCGCCGCGGCTGCGCACCGTGCGGGCGCAGCGCATTATCAATTTGCTGGTCGGCGGCGTGATGTGGTTTATCGCCATTCAGCTGGCGCGTCAGGGCATTGCTGCACTCTAATGCAGATGTAATCCGTACAGTGCGGGCAGCGCGCCCGCACTGGCGAGCAACTCAAGTCGAATCTGGCTAAAACTCACGCCTTCTGGTACCAAGTGATGACACAGCGAGTGATGATTTTCCGTCACGTCTGCCAAAAGCATCTCATCCAGCCATACGCGATAATGCGTGGTGCAGTGCGGCGTCACAGCCAGCGCGTGGCCCATTTGCACCGTTTCCATCGCATGGTCGAAGTCGTTGTCAAACAGCAAGGTAATGTGTTTCGCCTGCTGCGGTTCATTCCAATGCCAGCTGACGTTGGGATGCGTGTCATCCTGCGCCGGCACCCAGCAGTTAGTGTGCTGTTCCGGCCGCAGCTTGCCGTTGAGCAGATAGTCGCGGTGCCAAAGCTGCAGCGGCGTTTCCAGCGCAAAGGCCAGCAGGATTTGCTGTGGAGCCCGGCGCGGCAGCCAGAAATCAAACTCATCAACGCCGTAATCGCCATCGTTAATCTGGCGTGTGCGTTTCGCCACGCGCGGATTGAGACTGTTGAACACCATCATCACGCCCGGCAAACGCTGGCTGGTTAATGCAACCTCAATCGCAGCGTTCTCCTCAAAGGCGATAAACAGATAGCGATCGCAATCGGCGCGATAATCAAAGCTCAGTCGATAAGTGCCTTGCTCAGTAACCGTGATACTTTGCGTGCTCAGTTGGCAGTCGCCGCAGGTATTGGCCGGATTAGCGCTGGTGAGCAGCGATACCTGTAATTTCTGCGCGTTGGCGGCGCGCAGCTGCACGCTGATTGCCGGCAAGCGTTCGCCCGCTTTGAGCGGCAGCAGCAACGCACAGCGAGATTGCAGCGGCTGCCAACCGGCATCGGCGGGCAGGGCGCGCAACTCTAAGGTGCTGCTCACCGTGACATGCGCCTGGCGCGCTGGGTTGGCCAACGGATGTCGCGGGATAAACGCACCCTGACGCAGCAGATGCTGCTGCAGCTGCCCAACGCGCTCAGGCTGCGCCAGTTCGGCGGGCGTGATCTGCTGTTGCTGGCACAGCGCCGCCGCGCGGCCCACCACTTCGCCCAGCACGCCGCAGGTGCACATGACGCGTGCGCTGCCAAAGGCGACGTGCGTAGCGGAGATCAATCGGCCGGTGAGCAGCAGATTGTCCAGCGACTGGCTGTAGAGCGCGCGGAAGGGAATGGTGTAAGTCCCTTTGCTGTGGAACTGACGACAGCCATCGTGTTCGCTGTAGACGCCGTCGGCCGGATGCAGATCAATCGACCAGCCACCATACGCCACTGCATCATAGTGATCGCGTTGTTCGATGATGTCCTGCTGGCACAGCATCGTCTCGCCGAGAAAACGCCGGCTCTCGCGCTTGCCGGGAATCAGGCCCACCCATTCGATGGTGAGGTTATCGGCATCGGGAAATTCACCGGAGTTTTTGATGTAATCCCACACGCCCCAGACAATTTTCCACAGTTCCCACTTGATGGTTTCGCTCTCATGCACGGTATCGAGCCGTCCGCCCCACTCCAGCCACCATAAATCGCAGCCGTTCAGCTCTGAACTCAGCCGTTTATAGCGCGGAATGGCGGTGATCTCTTTTAGTGCGAAAGAGGGCGCAACGAAGCGTACCGGTTGTGCCGTGCGCTTGGTGTAGAAGTAAATCGAATGTCCGAGCTTATGGCCGAAATTCTCGCCCGGCGCCATCTTCTCGCCAAACTCCTCCACGGATTCCGCGCCCACGCGATGCGCTGCACCGGCCAGATAGCCCAATACGCCATCGCCGCTGGCATCGATAAATTGTGTAGCCGAAACCTGATAACGCGTTTGATTAATGGCATTGAACGCCTGCACTGACAGCAAACGGCGGCCAGATTTTTCGATATCGGTCACCACCGTATTGAGCAGCAAAGTCACGCCGGGCTGCGCCTGTACGATGTCCAGCAGCACCATATCGAACAGTACCGGATTGCCCTCTTTATTGCGCCACAGGTTCTCCTCCATGATCTCGCCCATGATGCCGCCTTCGCGCGCCCAACGATTGTTATTGCCCATGTGTGAGGTCGCACCGTTGGCCCACAAGCGCACTTCGCTGGAAGCGTTGCCGCCCAGCACCGGGCGATCCTGAATCAGCACCACATCAAGGCCATCGCGTGCGGCGGCCAGCGCGGCACACACGCCCGCCAGTCCACCGCCGACGATCAGTAACTCCGCTTGTAGTCGTTGTTGCGGAAAGTGGCGCTCATTTTGCGTAGAGAAAGTCTGCATCATTTCATTCCTCTGACTCTAAGGCTAAGATTGGAGTTTGCCCGCCGCAGGTGATCTATGTCTTCTCAACCGAACCAAAGCCTGATTGACGGTATTCGCTGTCTGCAATATCTGGTGTCCAGTGATAAGGCCGTGGGTTGCCGTGAACTGGCGCGCCAGATGGGGATGAACAGCACGCGTGTGAATCGATTGCTGATGACCATGGCGTCGATTGGACTGACGACGCAGGATGAGCATCGACGCTATCTGCCTGGCCCCGGTATTCACGCGCTGGCGGCACAGGCGATTCGCGGATCTTCGCTGTTCGCGCAGGCGTTGCCGCAGCTGGAACGCCACGCGCCGCGGGATATCGTGGTGGCGCTGGGCGTGCTGTGGGAGGATCAGGTGATCTATATCTGGCACTCGGAACCCGGTGAACGCATCAACGCCAGCCAGGCGCTGGCCGGTTTCCGCATGCTGCCCGCATGGCAATCGGTGATTGGCGTGTCGTTGCTGGCGGCGGAAAGTGACGAGGCGCTGCGCCCGCGTTTTAGCGAAGAACAGTGGCTGCAAATCGCGCCGCTGCTGGCGCGTAAGCGTGCTGAGGGTTACCTGATCTGGCACCGCGATGATGGCGAAATCAGCATGGCGCAGCCGATTGATCACAATCGCGCGGCATTGGCGTTCGCCAAAATCTGGCAGGACGATGAGGCGCACCTCGCGCAGCGCCTGCAACAGTTGCAATCGCTGGCGCAAACCGTGTTCACCCCGCGCTAACATGATCGATTTTCCCGACAATAAACAGGTAACTGCAGATGCCAATCGCGGCCAGCACGGCGATAAATGCCAGGGCTGGCGCGAAGTTATCGCCGTCGATTAACGCACCAATGGCAATCGGCACCACGATGGATGACAGCGCACCGGTAAAGTTAAATACGCCGCCCGCCAGACCAATCAAGTGGCGCGGCGCCAACGCCGTGACAAACACCCAGGTAATGGTCGCCAGGCCGTTGCCGAAAAACGCCAGCGACATAAACAGAATAATCAGCGTGGAATTGTTGGTGTAATTGGCGCCAAGGATAAACAGCGTCAGGAACAGGCCGAGAATCACCGGTAGCTTGCGCGCCACGCTGGCGGAGATACCGCGACGTATCATGCGATCTGAGGCAAATCCGGCCAGCAGCACGCCACAGAAGGCGGCGAAGTAGGGCACCGAAGCAACATAGCCGCTCTTGATGAAGCCCATGTGGCGATACTCCACCAGATACGTCGGGAACCAGGTGAGGAAGAACCAGAAGGTGGCGGAAATGGTGAACTGGCCAATGTAGATGCCGACCAATTTACGACTGCGGAACATCTGCGCCAAATCGCCCCAGCGCGCTACGGGCTGCTGCGAATTTTGTCGACTCTCCAGCAACGCACCGTTGTCACGCAAATAGCTGAGCTCAGCTTTTGACACGCCTTGATGCTGATTCGGCTCGCGGTAGAGCCAATACCACACCAGCGCCCAAATCATCCCCGCAAGTCCGGTGATCAAAAACAGTCCGCGCCAGCCAAAAGCATCCTGCAGATGAAACAGCAGCGGCGTCATACACGCCAGGCCGACAAACTGCGCTGAGGAGTAAATGCCGATGGCACTGGCGCGCTCTTGCTCCGGAAACCAGCTGGAGATCACCCGGTTGTTGGAGGGCATCACCGGCGCTTCAAAAGCACCGACGCCGAGCCGCAGACCAAATAGCGCGCCAAAGCTGTTGGCAAGCGCGTGCAGCGCGGTGATCAGCGACCAGGCAAATAAACCGACGCCATAAACGACGCGCGCGCCAAGGCGATCGATGAGGAAGCCGCCGGGAATCTGTAGCGCAGCGTAGATCCAGCCAAAGGCGGAAAAGATCAATCCCATCTCCATGGGCGAGAAGCGCAATTCGCCAGCCATTGCCGTAGCGGCAACCGACAGGTTAGTGCGATCCATATAGTTGATAATGATGTTAATAAACACCAGACCGAGCATCAGAAAGCGCGTGCGTCCCGCGCGAGCGCTGGCAACGGTTTGGCTAAGTGGCTGTTCTGTCATTGGCAACTCTCCCGAACTCAGAGGTGTTTCTTTAATAGAAACGAATAAGTGTTTTATTGGCGAATCCGTACAGCTAAATTTGCGATCGCGGCTACGTTAAAAAGGAGATTGCTCGAACTTTTGAGCCGTTTACTAATCAGATAAGCACACATGTTAATGTGTTTTGGGTTTAGCCATAATGGCGACCTGCAAATTGAATCCCTCAAGGAGGACTTTCGTGAAACTGAAAGCACTGGCGCTGGCCGCCGTAATGAGCACGGGCGCACTGTCCGGTTTAGTTCAGGCAGGCGAATTGCCGAATGGACCGCATGTGGTGACTTCTGGACAGGCAAGCGTTGATGCCACGCCAGATCTCGCGACGCTCGCGATTGTGGTGAATGTTTCGTCGAAAGACGCGGCAGAAGCTAAGAAACAAGCTGATGACCGCGTGGCGCAATATTTCGATTTCCTGCAAAAGAACGGTATCGAGAAAAAAGATATTGATGCGGCAAACCTCAGCACGCAGCCAGAGTACGATTACACCAAAGAAGGTAAGTCGGTACTGAAAGGCTATCGTGCCGAGCGTCAGGTACAGGTAACACTGCGCCAGCTGGACAAACTCAACGAGCTGTTGGATGGCGCGTTAAAATCTGGCCTGAATGAAATTCGTTCGGTCGAGTTAGGTGTGGCGAATCCGGACAGCTATAAAGAGAAGGCGCGTAAAGTGGCCATCGCGAATGCTACGCAGCAGGCTAACGCGCTGGCAGAAGGGTTTAACGCTAAATTAGGTTCGGTTTACAGCATCCGCTATCACGTGGCGAACTATCAACCGATGCCGATGGCGCGCATGTATAAGGCCGCCGCAGTACAAGCTGATACCACCGCGCAGCAAACTTACGAGCAGCAGAGCATTCACTTTGACGATCAGGTGGATGTCGTCTTTGAAATCAAACCAAACACGCCGTAAGGTTTGATATCAGGTCGCCATGAAGTGCGACCTGATCTTTACGCTGGCAACACATCCTGACGCAGCACGCGATGTCCGTGCGCAATCAGCGCGTCGGTCACGCTGCGCATTAAACGACTTTCCGGCGCAAACCGGTGCCAGTACAGCATACGACGCTGATACAGGCCTGGCGTCAAATCCACCAGTTCACCTTGCGCTAACTCGCGCTCAATCTGCAGATGCGGAATCATACAGCACACCGAACCCTGACGCGCCAGCTGCACAAAGGCTTCTGACGAGTTAACGATGTGGCAAGGCACGCTGCCCGGCGACAGGTCAAAGTTCTGCTGTAAAAACGCCTGATGCATATCGTCCAGATGATCAAATGCCACCGCCGGCGCTTTCAGCAGCGCAGAGCGTGTTACGCCGTTCGGGAAATAGCGAGCAGCAAAATCAGGTGAGGCGCAGAACAGATAATCGAGCGCACCCAGTTGATCCACCAGACAGCTTGGCAGCGGCTGCGGCTGAATACTCACCGCGCCGACCACTTCACCGCGACGTAGGCGTTCCTGCGTGCGGGTTTCATCTTCCACCTGCAAATTCAGGCGCACTGGGGAATCGGCCAGCACGTCTTTCAGCGCGGGCAGCAGCCAGGTGGCCAGGCTGTCGGCGTTGACCGCCAGCGACAGCAACAGCGGCGTGGTTCCACCGTTATCATCACCCAGCCACTCCTCTTCCAGCAGTTCAACCTGATGCAACAACGCCAGTAACTTTTGTCCCTGCTCGGTCGGACGCGGCGGCACGGTGCGCACCAGCAGCGGCTGACCAAATAAATTTTCCAGCTGTTTAATACGCTGCGAAACCGCCGATTGGGTAATGCAGAGTTTTTGTGCCGCACGCTCAAAGCCGCGCTCGCGAATCACAGCATCCAGCGCCTGAAGCGTTCGATAATCCGGGCGTTTCATTGTTGTTCTCTCTCGTTCAGGGTGGACATTACTATGCCATAAAACTGTCAAATTGTGCTGCGGCGCATTTTTGCGGGCTGGCTTCCAAAGCGTTAAATCGGCTGTCTAACTGTCGCGCTTTTTTACAGCGCCTTGTTTTATACTACGCGCACTTCGATGTCGCACAGGTTTTAAACATACCATGACCCAGGATGAACTGAAAAAAGCGGTAGGTTGGGCAGCCCTGCAGTACGTAGAGCCCGGCACCATTGTCGGCGTAGGCACGGGATCGACAGCAGCGCATTTTATTGATGCACTCGGCACCATGAAGAATCAGATTGAAGGTGCGGTTTCCAGCTCGGAAGCCTCAACGGAGAAACTGAAAGCGCTGGGCATTCACATCTTCGATCTCAACGAAATTGATGAGCTGTCGGTGTATGTTGATGGCGCCGATGAGATCAATCCGCAGATGCAGATGATCAAAGGCGGTGGCGCAGCGCTGACGCGTGAGAAAATCGTTGCGGCGGTGGCGAAGAAATTTGTCTGCATTGCCGATGCATCGAAAGAAGTTGATGTGCTGGGCCGTTTCCCGCTGCCGGTTGAAGTGATTCCGATGGCGCGTTCGTATGTGGCGCGTGAACTGGTCAAACTCGGCGGCTTGCCGGAGTATCGCCAGAACGTCATTACCGACAACGGCAACATTATTCTCGACGTGCATAATCTGCGTATTCTCGATCCCATCGAGCTGGAAAAAACCATCAATGCGCTGCCGGGCGTAGTGACCGTTGGCCTGTTTGCGGGACGTGGTGCGGATGTCGCACTGATTGGTACCGCAGAAGGCGTGAAAACCATCGTAAAATGATCTGTCCGGCGCGCGTAATGCGCCGGTTATTTCCATCCGCAAAACATCTTTTCTCACCAGGCTGAAATTTGGTGACTTATGTCACAAAAGATTCATCAGCAGTAAGTTCGTACTTCGTCCATTAAGGATGTCACGATTTTGTACGGCATTGTGCTGTCTCCGCGTGGGCGCGTGCTGGCTCCCAGGCAATCGTTTGTATTGCTGCGCACGAAATTTTTGATATTTTGACAGAAGGCTACCTTATGGTAGTCCTCATTGAATTCTGAATAGGGTCGGGAAATGGCAAAGGTATCACTGGAAAAAGACAAGATTAAGTTCCTGCTGGTGGAAGGCGTTCACCAGAGTGCGCTGGAAAACCTGCGTGCAGCAGGCTACACCAACATCGAGTTTCACAAAGGGGCGCTGGATGCGGAGTCGCTGAAATCCTCCATCCGCGATGCGCACTTCATTGGTATCCGTTCCCGTACCCAACTGACTGAAGAGATCTTTGCTGCCGCTGAAAAGCTGGTAGCAGTCGGCTGCTTCTGTATCGGTACCAACCAGGTTGATCTCGGTGCAGCGGCGAAACGCGGTGTGCCGGTGTTCAACGCGCCGTTCTCCAACACCCGTTCTGTTGCAGAGCTGGTGATTGGCGAAATGCTACTGATGCTGCGTGGCATTCCGGAAGCCAACGCCAAAGCGCACCGTGGCATCTGGAATAAAGTCGCCAACGGTTCGTTTGAAGCACGCGGCAAGAAACTGGGCATCATCGGTTACGGTCACATCGGCATGCAGCTGGGTGTACTGGCAGAAAGCCTCGGTATGCATGTGTTCTTCTACGATATCGAAAGCAAGCTGCCGCTGGGTAACGCCACTCAGGTGCGTCATCTCTCCGATCTGCTCAACATGAGCGACGTGGTCAGCCTGCACGTTCCTGAAACGCAATCCACTCAGAACATGATTGGCGCGGAAGAGCTGGCGCTGATGAAGCCGGGCGCGCTGCTGATCAACGCCGCGCGCGGTACCGTGATCGATATTCCGGCGCTGTGTGATGCCCTGGCGAACAAACATCTGTCTGGTGCCGCTATCGACGTCTTCCCGGTCGAGCCTGCGACTAACAGCGACCCGTTTAACTCACCGCTGTGCGAGTTCGATAACGTGATCCTGACGCCGCACATTGGTGGTTCAACGCAGGAAGCGCAGGAAAACATCGGTATCGAAGTGGCTGGCAAGCTGGCGAAATACTCCGACAACGGTTCTACGCTGTCTGCGGTTAACTTCCCGGAAGTCTCACTGCCAATGCATGCGGCAAGTGCTAGCCGTCTGCTGCACATCCATGAAAACCGTCCGGGGGTGCTGACCGCTATTAACCAGATTTTTGCCGAGCAGGGCATCAACATCGCCGCGCAGTATCTGCAAACCACGCCAATTATGGGCTACGTGGTGATCGATATTGATGCTGAGCAGGATGCAGCGGATAAAGCGCTGCAGGCGATGAAGGCGATTCCGGGCACCATCCGCGCCCGTCTGCTGTACTGATTAAACAGGGCGCCATTGGCGCCCTTTGTTTTTCCTGCTCACGCTTCCCACTGCCACAGTTTCGATGGCGTCAGTATCGCGGGGAGCGGCACATCCCAGGCGGCAACCGGCAATGCTTCTACGCGCTGACAATCATGTGCGATGCCCACCGGAAGAAAACCATGATGCTGCCAGTTTTGCAGCGTGCGATCGTAGAATCCGCCACCCATTCCCAAACGTTGGCCAGCATAGTCAAACGCCACCAGCGGCACCAGCATCACATCCAGCTGATCCAACGTGGCCAGTTGCGTGATATCCAGCGGCGGTTCCGGGATGTGAAGTTTATTTGGCGCGAGTGGCGTTTCTGGCGAGTAACGGATAAACAGCAGATTGCCCGGCGAGAAGGGATGAAGCACCGGTAAATAAACCTGCTTTTTTTGCTGCCAAAGTTTGGCGATCAGTGGGCGGGTGTTGATCTCTCCATCGACAGATAAAAACAGCGCAATGCGTTGGGCATTAGCGATCGGTGCAATGTTGATGGCGTGTTCAGCCAACTGATCGGCGGCTTGTTCCTGTTGCTCAGACGTGAGATTACGGCGCAAATGGCGCACATGCTGACGGATGTCTTGACGGTCGAGAAGGGAGGGCGCTGGCATGATATCTAAATCCCCGGAATAATCGCTTCTTAAAAGCGATTATATCATGCGAACCGGGGAAACAGACTTGCTACTAAATGGAGATCTCCGAGATGCCGCCGCAGGCTGTAACCCTTGAACCCTTGGTTCAAGGTGAACATGCCGTCACAACTATTAGGCTTCTCGGACGAACCGAGCATGCGCACAAATTGTGGAGCGTCACATTCTGTTGGTATGAAATATCGGCTCAGGGGACTGGCCCGCTTGCAAACATCTCAGAGAAAATTTACTTCACCGTCACTATAGCATGAGGACCATGAAGCTTTATTCAAAATTAGGGCCCTGGCGGTCAGTTATGCGACCTTGCTCTACTAACGCTTGTTCAATGGTCTGCTGCAGCATGCGGATACGTTGTTCCATGTTTGCTGCATAGTCGCGCGTCTTACCTTTCTCTTGTGCCAACTCGTGGCAGATGTTTAACGCGGCGATGAACACCAGTTGCTCTGTATTGGTGACTCTAGTGCGAACTTTTAAATCTTGCAACCGTTGATTGAGATCCTCTGCGGCCAGATTCAGCGCATCTTGCTGTTCAGGCGGGCAATTCACTCTTAACGAACGACCAAAAATTTGAATATCTACTGGTTGTGCAGACATGCCACCATCCTAACTGATTACTTCGATCGCATCTCCCTTACCGGTCAATGGGTTGGGAGGTGCGAAACTATATATACCCGAGTTATAAGTTACAACCCCTTTTCTGGAAACCCAGAGGCACCTGGTGGTAGCATAACACGAACTTATTCTGCCAACGACGACCAAAGCTTATGTCTTTACAGAACGCAACGCCGAGTTACAACGCGCTGGCCGCGGCCCTTTCACAGCAGGGCGTGGGCATGACGCCAGCCGAAATGCATGGTCTCCTTTCCGGGATTCTGTGCGGCGGCAATCAGGATACCAGCTGGAAAACCATGGTTCACGATCTCACCAACGAAGGCATGGCGTTTTCGCAGAGCCTGTCTCAGCCGCTGCAGGCGCTGCATGAAAGCCTGGCGACCACGCTGGAAGACGAAGGTTTTATGTTCCAGCTGATGTTGCCGGAAGACGATGACATCACGGTATTCGATCGCGCGGATGCGCTGGCCGGTTGGGTAAACCACTTCCTGCTCGGTTTGGGTGTCACGCAACCGAAGCTGGAGAAAGTGACCGGCGAAACTGGCGAAGCGATTGACGATCTGCGCACCATCGCACAACTTGGCTATGACGAAGATGAGGATCAGGAAGAGCTGGAGCAGTCACTCGAAGAGGTGATTGAGTACGTGCGCGTTGCCGCTCTGCTGTGCCACGACACCTTCACGCGTCCGCATCAGCCAACGGCACCAGAAGTACAGAAACCTACGTTACATTAAGCGCGTCAATGCGGGTGCGTTGTGGCCCGTCTTCAACAGGGAGTGCAAACATGATTACCTTGGATACGTTTCAACAACGTCGTCAGGCGCTGATTGCCCGCATGGCGCCAGGCAGTGCGGCGTTAATTTTTGCTGCACCTGAAGTGACGCGCAGCAACGACACCGAATACAGCTTTCGTCAAAACAGCGACTTCTGGTACTTCACCGGTTTTAATGAACCGCAGGCGCTGCTGGTCTTAATCAAAAGTGATGATAAGCACAATCACAGCGTGCTGTTCAATCGCGTGCGTGACCTGACGGCCGAAATCTGGTTTGGTCGCCGCCTTGGCCAGGATGCCGCACCGGCGAAACTGGGAGTCGATCGCGCTTTGCCGTGGGATGACCTCGGCGAGCAGCTGCATCAACTGCTTAACGGCCTGGATGTGGTTTACCACGCGCAGGGCGAATACGCAGAAGCCGATCAGCTGGTGTTCAGCGCGCTGGACAAACTGCGTCGCGGCTTCCGTCAAAACCTTAGCGCGCCCGACACAGTTACCGACTGGCGTCCGTGGGTGCACGACATGCGCCTGTTCAAAAGCGCAGAAGAGATTGAGATTCTGCGCCGCGCCGGAAAAATCAGCGCGCTGGCGCACACGCGAGCGATGCAAGCCTGTCGTCCGGGCATGTTTGAATATCAGCTGGAAGGCGAAATTCATCACGAATTCAATCGCCATGGCGCGCGTTTCCCCTCGTACAACACCATTGTCGGTTCGGGCGAAAACGGCTGTATTCTGCACTACACCGAAAACGAATCGGAAATGCGCGATGGCGACTTAGTGCTGATTGACGCAGGCTGTGAATTCCACGGCTACGCGGGCGATATCACCCGCACCTTCCCGGTCAACGGCACCTTTAGCGAGCCGCAGCGCGCCATCTACGACATCGTGCTGGCTTCGCTCAACAAAGCGTTGTCGATGTTCCGTCCGGGCATCAGCATCCATGACGTCAACGACGAGGTGGTGCGTATTATGATTACCGGCCTGGTCGATCTCGGCATTCTGGATGGCAATATCGATACGCTGTTTGAAGAGCAGGCGCATCGTCCTTTCTTCATGCACGGTTTGAGTCACTGGCTGGGGCTGGATGTGCACGATGTCGGCCATTATGGCACGCCAAGCCGCGACCGCGTTCTGGAGCCGGGCATGGTGCTGACGGTTGAGCCTGGCTTGTATATCGCGCCAGATGCCAAAGTACCGCCACAATATCGCGGCATTGGCATTCGCATCGAAGATGACATCGTCATCACCGCCGACGGCAACGAAAATCTCACCGACAGCGTAGTCAAAGACGCTGACGCGATTGAAGCCTTGATGGCGGCGGCACGTCACGCATGAGCATTTTGATTGCCGGCGGCGGCATGACCGGTGCGACTCTGGCGCTGGCGATTTCACATCTGACGCAAGGCCAACTGCCGGTTACCCTGATTGAGCGCAGCCAGCCCGACAGCCGCGCACATCCTGGCTTTGACGGACGCGCGATTGCCCTGGCTGCTGGCACCTGTCAGCAGTTAGCAGATATCGATCTGTGGCGCTCGCTGGCCGATTGCGCCACGCCCATCACCGATATTCACGTTTCCGATCGCGGTCATACCGGCTTTGTTTCGCTTAAAGCGCAAGATCATCAGTTGCCTGCGCTCGGTCAGGTGGTTGAACTGTTTGATGTCGGCCAGCGGCTGTTTCAACGCCTGCAAAAAGCGCCGGGCGTCACGCTGCGCTGCCCGGATCATGTAACTTCGGTAGCGCGTACGGCGGATAATGTGCAGGTGATGTTGAACAGCGGCGAACAGCTGGCAGGCGCATTACTGGTGGCCGCCGACGGTTCGCGTTCACCTTTAGGCGCGTCCTGCGGTATCACCTGGCAGCGCGACGATTATCAGCAGTTGGCGGTTATCGCCAACGTGTCGACGCAGTTGCCGCATCAGGGCCGCGCCTTTGAGCGCTTTACCGAATACGGCCCGCTGGCGCTGTTGCCGATGTCCGGCAACCGCATGTCGCTGGTGTGGTGCCACCCGCTTGAGGCGCAAGCAACGATTAAGCAGTGGGATGATGCGACCTTCCTGCAAGAACTGCAGCGCGCATTCGGCTGGCGTCTGGGGCGCTTCACGCATACCGGTCAACGCGAGCATTATCCGCTTGCGCTGCAAACCGCTGAACGTCAGGTGACACATCGTCTGGCGCTGGTGGGCAACGCGGCGCAAACGCTGCATCCAATCGCCGGACAAGGCTTCAACCTGGGTCTGCGTGATGTGATGTCGCTGGCGGAAACGCTGGCAGGCGCATATCGTCAGCAGCAAGATCCCGGCAGTTTCGCGGTATTACAGCATTTTGCCGCGCGACGTCAGCCCGATCGTGCCGCCACTGTTGGCGTCACTGACGGTTTAGTCCGACTGTTTGCTAACCGCTATGCGCCGTTGGTAGCAGGACGAAATCTTGGGCTGGTGGCGATGGACCATCTGCCTTGGCTACGAAATCCACTTGCCGCGCGCACGCTCGGCTGGGTTAAGCGTTAAGCACGAATTAAGGGGCTGCAATGCAAACTTTTGATGTGGCAATTGCCGGAGGCGGCATGGTGGGTTTGGCCGTCGCCTGCGGACTTCAAGGCAGCGGCTTACGCGTTGCCGTGCTGGAAAAAGCACCCGAGCCACAGTTTGATCCGGCGGCCAATGCGTCGATTCGCGTCTCCGCCATCAACGCTGCCAGTGAACGTCTGCTGCAAAAGCTCGATGTCTGGTCGAGCATTCTGGCGCTGCGCGCCAGCGCCTATCACGGCATGGAAGTGTGGGATCAGGACAGCTTTGGCTCAATCAGCTTTGATGACGAGCAGCAGGGTTTATCGCATCTTGGCCATATTATTGAAAACGAAGTGATTCATAGCGCGTTGTGGCAGCGAGCCAGTCAGAGCAGCGATATCACGCTGTTTGCCCCGGCGCAGCTGCAGCAAGTAGCGTTTGGCGACAACGAAGCCTTCATTACGTTGCAGGATGGCAGCATGATGAGCGCACGTTTGCTGGTGGCGGCCGACGGCGCGAATTCGTGGCTGCGCGATAAAGCGGATATTCCGCTGACTTTCTGGGATTACGAGCATCACGCGCTGGTGGCGAACATCCGCACCGATATGCCACATGATGCGATTGCGCGTCAGGTGTTTCACGGCGACGGTATTCTGGCGTTCCTGCCGATGCAGGATCCACACTTATGCTCGATCGTCTGGTCGCTCGCGCCACAGGAAGCGGCACGCCTGCAATCGATGCCGGAAGCGCTATTTAATCAGCAGCTGTCGGTGGCATTTGATATGCGTCTTGGCTTGTGTCAGGTCGAGAGTGAACGTAAAACCTTCCCGTTGACGGCACGTTATGCGCGTAACTTTGCCGCGCACCGTTTGGCGCTGGTCGGCGATGCCGCCCACACCATCCATCCGCTGGCCGGGCAGGGCGTGAATCTTGGCTTTATGGATGCAGCTGAATTAATTGGTGAAATTCGTCGATTGCATCAGGAAGGCAAAGACATTGGTCAGCATCTCTATCTGCGTCGCTATGAGCGCAGCCGCAAGCACAGTGCGGCGATGATGCTGGCGGGGATGCAGGGTTTCCGCGAGCTGTTTGCCGGCACCCATCCCGCGAAAAAGCTGCTGCGTGATGTTGGCCTCAAGCTCGCCGACACTTTACCTGGCGTTAAACCGCTGATGCTGAAACAGGCGATGGGGCTTAACGATCTACCCAGATGGATACGCTAATCATCTCAGCTGACGGCGCCCAATTGGGCGCCGTTTTTCTTTCCTGCACCCCAATGATGCAGCGATGCACCGCGATCGCGCCTCGTTTGATTTATTCTAATTTGACGCCTTAATTCGCATTAGATTAATTCATGTCATAGCCCTGCGCATGCCGGACCATTTCTTAATCCTGTGGCGTGTATTCCCTCAATTTGCTGCATGAAAGTAATTTAGTCGTATTTTGTGCGAGGCTAATCACAATAATGCAGTGATTTATGCTGGGCGTTGTTCGATGATTTGATGAAAGGTGGTAGTGTTTCGCCCTCGTTTTCCTCATGGTTAATTGCCACATTAGGTGATAACTTCAGCACAAAGAGAACGTTTGCGTCAGCCTCATTAGGCGACGCAGGCGCGTCACACTCACTTGTCTTCACAGGATGGTTATGACTCAGCAAACGCCTCTATTCGAACAGCATCAGGCAAGCGGTGCACGCATGGTGGACTTCCACGGTTGGATGATGCCGCTGCATTACGGCTCGCAAATGGATGAGCATCACGCGGTGCGTAACGATGCCGGCATGTTTGATGTTTCCCACATGACCATCGTCGATCTGCACGGCGCACGTACCCGCGAATTCCTGCGCTATCTGCTGGCAAACGATGTCGCCAAGCTCACCCAGCCGGGCAAAGCCCTGTATACCGGCATGTTGAATGCCTCTGCTGGCGTCATTGATGATTTGATTGTTTACTTTATGAGCGAAGATTTCTTCCGTCTGGTGGTGAACTCCGCTACGCGAGAGAAAGATTTAGCCTGGATTAAACAGCATGCGCAGCCGTTTGGCGTTGAGCTGACCGAACGTGACGATTTGGCGCTGATTGCGGTGCAAGGTCCAAACGCGCAGCAGAAAGCACAAACGCTGTTGAGCGCCGCTCAGCGTGATGCCGTTGCCGGCATGAAACCCTTCTTTGGCGTGCAGGCCGAAAACCTGTTTATCGCTACCACCGGCTACACCGGCGAAGCGGGTTATGAGATTGCCATGCCAGCGGCTGAAGCCGCCGCTTTCTGGCAGCAGCTGTTGGCCGCAGGCGTTAAACCGGCTGGACTCGGTGCGCGTGACACGCTGCGTCTGGAAGCGGGCATGAACCTGTACGGTCAGGAGATGGATGAGGGCGTTTCGCCGCTCGCCGCCAATATGGGCTGGACCATCAGTTGGGAACCTGCCGATCGCGATTTCATTGGCCGTGATGCCCTGCAAGCGCAGCGCGAGCACGGCACCGAAAAGCTGGTTGGCCTGGTGATGACCGAAAAAGGGGTGCTGCGTAACGGGTTAACGGTGCGCTTCACCGATCAACAAGGTCAGCCGCAGCAAGGTATTATTACCAGTGGTTCCTTCTCACCAACCCTGGGTTACAGCATCGCGCTGGCGCGTGTGCCAGCCGGCATTGGTGAGCAGGCGATTGTGGAAATCCGCAACCGTGAAATGCCCGTGAAAGTTACCAAACCGATTTTTGTTCGCGCCGGTAAGCCGGTTGCCCAGTAATTTTTTTTCAGGAGAAATGGCCAATGAGCAATGTGCCAAATGAATTGAAATACCGCGATAGCCACGAATGGGTCCGTAAAGAAGCCGACGGCACCTTCACTGTGGGTATCACCGAACACGCACAGGAACTGCTGGGCGATATGGTGTTTGTCGATCTGCCAGACGTCGGTGCCACCTTCGCGGCCGGTGATGACTGCGCCGTTGCGGAGTCGGTGAAAGCGGCTTCAGACATCTACGCGCCACTGAGCGGTGAGATTGTGGCGGTGAACGACAATCTGGGCGATTCGCCAGAGCTGGTGAACAGCGCGCCGTACGCCGATGGTTGGCTGTTCCGCATCAAAGCCAGCGACGAATCAGAACTCGACGCGATGCTGGATGCCGATGCCTATAAAGCCGCAATCGACGAGTAACCGGTAGTGGCAGAAGGTGGCGCGCTGCGTCACCTTCTTTTTTATCTGCCTGATTTAACGCCATTTTTGTAACCCAGCCCGATTCAGGATTTACTGCAAATGACCCAGACTCTCAGCCAGCTTGAACACAACGGTGCTTTCATTGAGCGCCACATCGGTCCTACGCCGGAACAACAGGCCTTAATGCTGGAAGCGATTGGTGCCAGTTCGCTCTCCTCATTGATCAGTTCTATTGTGCCTGCCGACATCCAACTGCCAGGCCCGCCTGCAGTAGGCATTGCGGCGACCGAGCAGCAAGCGCTGGCAGAGCTGAAAGCCATTGCCAGTCAGAACCAACGCTACAAATCCTGGATCGGCATGGGCTACAGCGCGGTGATCACGCCGCCCGTCATCCTGCGCAATATGCTGGAAAATCCAGGCTGGTACACCGCGTATACGCCGTATCAGCCAGAAGTGTCGCAGGGCCGTCTTGAGGCGCTGCTCAACTTCCAAACTCTGACGCTGGATCTGACCGGTCTGGACATCGCTTCCGCGTCACTGCTGGACGAAGCGACCGCTGCTGCCGAAGCAATGGCGATGGCCAGGCGCGTTAGCAAACTGAAAACCGCCACCAAATTCTTCATCGCCGATGACATCCATCCACAGACGCTGGATGTGGTGCGCACCCGCGCAGAAACCTTTGGTTTTGAACTGATTATTGATCGTGCTGACAAGGCGCTGGATCACGATGATCTGTTCGGCGTGTTGCTGCAACAGGTGGGTACGCACGGTGAAGTGCACGATTACCGCTCACTGATTGCCGAGCTGAAAAGCCGCAAAGTGGTGGTGAGCGTAGCCGCAGATTTCATGGCGCTGGTGCAGCTAGAGGCGCCAGGCAAGCAGGGCGCAGATATCGTCTTTGGTTCTGCCCAGCGTTTCGGCGTGCCGATGGGTTACGGCGGACCACACGCCGCGTTCTTCGCCAGCCGCGACGAGCACAAACGCTCGATGCCTGGTCGCATTATTGGTGTATCGCGCGATGCCGCCGGGAACACCGCGCTGCGTATGGCGATGCAAACCCGCGAGCAACATATTCGTCGTGAGAAAGCCAACTCCAACATCTGTACATCGCAGGTGCTGCTGGCGAATATCGCCGGTCTCTACGCGGTGTATCACGGTCCGGTTGGCCTGAAACGCATTGCCTCACGTATTCACCGTCTGACCAGCATTCTGGCCGCGGGCCTGCAAAACGGTGGCCTGAAGCTGCGCCACAACAGCTGGTTCGATACGCTGACGGTTGAAGTGGCCGATAAAGCGGCGGTGCTGAACCGCGCGCAGAGCTTCGGCGTCAACCTGCGCAGCGATATCCACAATGCGGTTGGCATTACGCTGGATGAAACCACCGCCCGTGAAGATGTGCTGGCGCTGTTCGCCATTCTGTTGGGCGATGCGCACGGTCAGGACATTGATGCGCTGGATGCCGCTGTTGCTGCGGAAAACAGTGCGATTCCGGCTGGTCAGGTGCGTGAAAGCGCCTTCCTGACGCACCCGGTGTTCAACCGTCATCACAGCGAAACTGAGATGATGCGCTACATGCACAGCCTGGAGAAAAAAGATTTGGCGCTGAACCAGGCGATGATCCCACTCGGTTCGTGCACCATGAAACTTAACGCCGCGGCGGAGATGATTCCAATCACCTGGCCGGAATTTGCCGAACTGCATCCATTCTGCCCGGCTGAGCAGGCGTCGGGTTATCTGCAGATGATTGGCCAGTTGTCGCAATGGCTGGTGCAGTTGACCGGCTACGATGCGCTGTGCATGCAGCCCAACTCAGGTGCGCAGGGCGAATACGCCGGCCTGCTGGCGATTCGTCGTTACCACGAAAGTCGTAACGAAGGCGGCCGTAATGTTTGCCTGATCCCGAGCTCGGCGCACGGCACCAATCCGGCATCGGCGCAGATGGCGGGCATGTCAGTTGTGGTGGTGGCGTGTGATAAACAAGGCAACATCGATCTTGGCGATCTGCGTGAGAAAGCCGCGCAGGTGGGTGAGCAGCTGTCGTGCATCATGGTGACCTATCCGTCAACACACGGCGTTTATGAAGAAACCATTCGCGAGGTGTGCCAGATCGTGCATCAGCACGGCGGCCAGGTGTATCTCGACGGCGCCAACATGAATGCGCAGGTCGGTATCACCACGCCAGGTTATATCGGCGCGGATGTATCGCACCTTAACCTGCACAAAACCTTCTGTATCCCGCACGGCGGTGGCGGTCCGGGTATGGGGCCAATCGGTGTGAAAGCGCATCTGGCACCGTTCGTGCCGGGTCACAGCGTGGTGCAAATTGATGGCGTGCTGACGCAGCAGGGCGCGGTATCTGCCGCACCGTTTGGTAGCGCATCGATTCTGCCAATCAGCTGGATGTATATCCGTATGATGGGCGCAGAAGGTCTGAAGCAAGCGAGTTCGGTGGCGATCCTGAACGCCAACTACATTGCCAGCCGTCTGCAATCGGCCTATCCGATTCTGTATGCCGGCCGCGATGGCCGCGTGGCGCACGAATGTATTCTCGACATTCGTCCGCTGAAAGAGCAGACCGGTATCAGCGAGCTGGATATTGCTAAGCGTCTGATCGATTACGGGTTCCACGCACCAACGATGTCATTCCCGGTTGCGGGAACGCTGATGGTTGAACCCACGGAATCGGAAAGCAAAATCGAGCTGGATCGCTTTATCGATGCGATGCTGGCTATTCGCATGGAAATCGATCGCGTTGCCGATGGCGAATGGCCGCTGGAAGATAATCCGCTGGTGAACGCACCGCACACGCAGACAGAAATCGTCGGCGACTGGGCGCATCCGTATACCCGTGAGCTGGCCGTATTCCCGGCCGGTAGCGCCAATAAATACTGGCCGACGGTGAAACGTCTGGATGATGTATTTGGCGATCGCAATGTGTTCTGTTCGTGTGTACCAATGAGCGAATACCAATAATTTAGCCATCATACTTTGCGCCACAGCGGCGTTGGCTGCGCTCATTCACCCCGGTCACTTACTGATGTAAGCTCCCGGGGATGAATGAACTTGCCGCCTTGCTGTATCTCAAATTATTTAGGCTAAAGTAGCGGGTGATATTTATGAAAGGGCCGATTGTTCGGCCCTTTTTTGTGGAGGCAAAAATGGATCTGGCTTTGATTACCGGCGGTAGTCGCGGCATTGGACGCGCAACCGCACTATCGCTGGCGCAGGCGGGTTATCGCGTGGCGATCAACTATCGTCAGCGTGCAGCCGAAGCGGCAAGCGTGGTGGCAGAGATTGAAGCGCAGGGCGGTAGTGCGTTTGCGCTGCAGGCCGATATTGGCGATGAAGCGCAGGTCATACGTATGTTTGCCGAATTGGATCAGCAAAAGGGCGCGCTGCGAGTGCTGTTGAATAATGCCGGTATTTTGTTTACCCAATGTCGGGTGGAAGATCTGGATGCCGAACGTATTCAGCGCGTGTTCGCCACCAATGTCACCGGCACGTTCATCTGCTGTCGTGAGGCGGTAAAACGCATGGGCACGCATCATGGCGGCAAAGGGGGCGCCATCGTCAATGTGTCATCCGCTGCGTCACGTCTCGGTGCGCCAGGCGAATATGTGGATTACGCCGCCTCAAAAGGGGCGATGGATACGCTGACTAAAGGGTTGTCGCTGGAAGTGGCATCGCAAGGCATTCGTGTCAACAGCGTGCGACCTGGCCTTATCTATACCGACATGCACGCCGATGGCGGCGAGCCGGGTCGGGTCGATCGCCTGGCGAGCGCATTGCCAATGGGACGCGGCGGCCAGGCAGAAGAGATTGCTGCAGCAATTGCCTGGCTAGCGAGCGATGCCGCGTCATACGTGACGGGCACCTTTATCGATGCGGCTGGCGGACGATAATCACCAAGCCGGTATCAATACCGACCCCATAAAACAGTATCCGTGCGGAGTGTCGCCATGCATGGCGACCGATTCATTCAAACCCTCGCCTGTCACACCCACTCACAGATTTATTTTAGCGTACATGTGTACTCTGAAAATTATCCCGGTTACTCTGGTTGCTCAGAAATAGCACACTCGCTTTTTCCGTTGTTCAGGAATCCCCTCATGGTACAAACCCCAGTTCTTGCCCAGGGCTACTCATTGGCCGAAGAGATCGCCAATAGTATCAGCCACGGAATCGGCTGCATTTTCGGCATCATTGGCCTGGTGTTGATGTTGACGCAAGCCGTTGAATCCCAAGCTAACGTTACCGCGATCACCAGTTACAGCCTGTACGGCGGCAGCATCATTCTGCTCTATCTCGCCTCCACGCTGTATCACGCCATTCCCCATCAAAAAGCCAAATACTGGCTGAAGAAATTTGACCACTGCGCCATTTATCTGTTGATTGCTGGCACTTACACGCCGTTCTTGCTGGTGGGGCTCAATTCGCCGCTGGCACAGGGCTTAATGGTGGTGATCTGGAGCCTGGCGCTGGCCGGTATCCTGTTTAAAATCGCCTTTGCCCACCGCTTTGAAGCGCTGTCGCTGGTGACCTATCTCGGTATGGGCTGGTTGTCGTTGGTGGTGATTTATCAGCTGGCGATCAAACTGTCGCCGGGCGGGATTTGGCTGCTGGCTGCCGGTGGCATTGTCTATTCGCTAGGGGTGATATTCTACGTCTCGCGCCGTATTCCTTACAGTCACGCCATCTGGCACGGTTTTGTGCTCGGCGGCAGCGTGTTGCACTTCTGCGCGATTTATTTTTACGTGATGTAAGCTCAATCCAGGTCGCCGAAAATGGCGACCTTACGTGTTTAATACGGACCCGGCCCGCAATTATTCGGTTAATGAATACGGCAGCGGCTGAATGGTCAATTTGCCACTTTCGTCGCCTTCCACGTGCAATACGCTATCCGGCTCCAAATCATTATTCATCACCACCTGCACCCAAACGCTGCCGTCATCCAGCTGCACGCCGCTCAATACGGTGCCGGTGCGACGCCATTTATCGCCCATCTGCAGCTCCATCGAACCGCCAACCTCCGGCACTTTGCTGGCTTTACCTGCCAGCCAATAGAGTGCGCGTTTGTTCGCACCGCGGAATTTGGCGCGTGCCACCATTTCCTGGCCGGTGTAACACCCTTTTTTGAAGCTGATGGCATCCAGCGCCTGTAGGTTAGTGGCTTGTGGAATCAACTGCGCGCTGGTGGCGCTTTCAATCACCGGAATGCCCGCTTCAATATCCAGCGCCAGCCATTGCAGGCTGTCGTTGAACTGCGCTTCTCCCGCCAGTTTCTCTTTCAACGCATTCGCCTGTTCTGGCGTGGTCACCAGCAGGAAACGTTCGGCTGGCTGATCAAACCACAAAAGCGTGCTCTCACCTTGCTGTACTACCGGCGTTTCGGCATCCGGCAGTGTGCTGAATACGCCTGCCAGCGCGGCGCGCGCCTGGAAACCGGCAACGCCGAGCAGCACCGCTTCATCGTCAGCGACGAGGGTGACTTTGGCGAACACCGCGTATTTCTTCAGTTCGGTTAGCTGCTGCTCACGCAGGTTGCGACGCACCACGTAAGCGTAACCTTCGCTGCGATGGAACAGACGAATGTTGCTCCACATTTTGCCTTTGGCATCGCAGTGCGCGGCGGGACGATGCTGCGTCTCGCCCATCGCCGCGACATCCAGCGTCAACTGACCTTGCAGATAAGACGTGCTGTCGTTGCCTTGCACCTTAACCAGCGCCCATTCGTCGAGCGAAATCAGGGTTAAAGGCAGGCGTGACGATGCAGCAGGCTGGCGAGGTGGAAGGGTAAAAATCGACATGTCTCTTTCCTGATTAATGAGGTAATAGGTTGCAATGGTAAAAGAGCAGTGCGGCTTTGCAACCTGTTTACTGAATATGGCGCACAAATCGCGTGATACCCATTGCAAACTGGGGGATGTAACGCCGAGGTATTGCACAGGGTTAAGCACAGCGCCTGCAGCGAGAAAAAAAAGCAGGTACACTGAGCCCCACTGTTTTTAGTCATGGAACCTGAGACATGGAAATTAACGACAAAGCCCGCGTCCAATGGGCATGCCGTCGCGGCATGCTGGAGCTGGATATGGCTATCATGCCGTTTTTCAAATTTGAATATGATTCGCTGAACGACACCGATAAGCAGGTTTTTATCGCACTACTAAAGAGTGACGATCCCGATCTGTTCAACTGGTTGATGAATCACGGTGAACCGGTTGATCCCGAGTTCAAACGTATGGTGAAACTGATTCAGCAGCGTAACCGTGAACGCGGTCCGGTGGCAATGTGATCTGCGAGCGTCACGCAGTGCGCGCGCACTGAATGTGACGCTTTCTCTACTGTGCACCGGTTTGCTGCTGGCACTGGAGTGGCCTGACGCGTGGGCGTGGAGCAAAGCGCCGGTGTTAGTGCTGCTGCTGGCGGAGTGCTGGCGTAACGAGCGCCGTTTGGTTCAGCGCGTAGGTCATTTGGTGCTGGACGTGAAGGGCAATTGGCTGTGGCGCGGCGTGCGCTGGCGAGCGGAACGTAAGGCGGATTGGTTGCCGTATGGCGTTTTGCTGGTGCTGCGTAATCAGCAGGGAAAACGCTGGCGGCTGTGGTTAATGCATGACAACCTGCCGCCCGGTGAATGGCGCACGCTGCGCGCCTGCTGTTTTCTAAGGGATGGTCAAACGCTGCCTTAAAGCAGCGCTGCGGTTTCCGTCAGAATCTGTTCGCACCACTGCTCAATGCGCTCATCGCTCTGTTCGAACTGGTTAACATCGTCGAGCGCCAAACCGACAAACTGCGTGCCATCGGCGGTCAGCGGTTTTTTGCTGGTGAACTCATAGCCTTCCAGCGGCCAGTAACCCACAAACTGCACGCCCATCGGCTGCAGCAGTTCGTGCAGCATGCCCAGCGCATCAAGGAACCATTCGGCGTATTCGCCCTGATCGCCCATGCCGTACAGCGCCACGATTTTTCCGCGCAAATTCAGCGCCGGAATCTGTGGCCAAATCGCTTCCCAATCTTCCTGTAACTCACCGAAATCCCACGTCGGAATGCCGAGGATCAGCAAATCGTACTGCTCCATCAGCGACGGATCGTCATCTTTCAAATTGTGCAGCGTGACTAATTCTTCACCGATAAAGTCGCGAATCTTTTCCGCCGTCATCTCGGTGTAACAGGTGCTCGAACCATAAAACAAACCGATATTCATGCAATTAATGCTCTGTCTGAACCTGACTCGGGGGCAATTGTACCAGAAGCAGGCTACTTTCAGGCATAATGAGCACGATTTCACACGGGCGGAGAGTACAGTGCAGGACAGCGATCTGATCGAACAGTTTCTGGATGCGCTTTGGATTGAGCGTAATCTGGCGCAGAACACGCTCGCCTCTTACCGGCAGGATCTGCAAACGCTCACCGGCTGGCTGCATCACCACGATCGCACGCTATTAACGCTTGAAGCGCTTGATTTGCAGCAGTTTCTTGCCGAACGCGTTGAGGGCGGCTACAAAGCCACCAGCTCGGCGCGCACCCTCAGCGCCATTCGCCGCTTGTGCCAATATCTCTATCGGGAAAAAGTGCGCAGCGACGATCCCAGCGCGCTGCTGTCGGCACCGAAACTGCCGCAGCGTCTGCCGAAAGATCTCAGTGAAAACCAGGTCGAACGCTTGCTACAGGCACCGAGCATTGATGTGCCGCTCGAACTGCGCGACAAGGCGATGCTGGAGCTGCTGTACGCCACCGGTTTACGCGTAACGGAGTTGGTGGGTTTGACCATCAGCGATATCAGCCTGCGTCAGGGCGTGGTGCGCGTAATCGGTAAAGGCAACAAAGAGCGTCTTGTGCCGTTAGGTGAAGAAGCGGTTTACTGGATTGAATACTATATGGAACATGGTCGGCCGTGGCTGCTCAACGGGCAAACGCTGGACGTGATGTTTCCCAGCCAACGCGCGCAGCAAATGACGCGGCAGACCTTCTGGCATCGCATTAAACACTATGCGACCCTTGCCGGTATCGATAGCGAAAAGCTGTCGCCGCACGTGCTGCGCCACGCATTTGCCACACATTTACTGAACCACGGCGCCGATTTACGCGTCGTACAGATGTTGCTGGGCCACAGCGACCTCTCGACCACCCAAATTTATACGCACGTCGCCACTGAGCGCCTGCGTCTGTTACATCAACAGCATCATCCGCGCGCTTGAGATGCGGTAACAAGGATTTAAGATGAAAAAGCAGCTAACGATGCTGGCTCTGCTGGTCAGTGCATTCACTGGATTGGCGCATGCCGATGACAACGCTATTCAGCAAACGCTGAAAAAACTGGGATTGCAGCAGGCTGAAATCCAGCCGTCCCCGCTGCCGGGTATTAAAACGGTGCTGACCGAAAGCGGCGTGCTTTACGTCTCCGAAGACGGCAAGCACATGATTCAGGGCCCGCTGTATGATGTCAGCGGCACCCAACCGATCAACGTTACCAACCAGCTGCTGGATAAAAAAGTTACTGCGCTGGCGCCAGACATGATTGTCTATAAAGCGCCGAAAGAGCAGCACGTCATCACCGTGTTCACCGACATCACCTGTGGCTACTGCCGCAAGCTGCATGAGCAGATGGCCGACTACAACGCGCTCGGCATCACCGTGCGCTATCTGGCCTTCCCGCGTGAAGGTCTGAATGGTCAGGTAGAAAAAGCCATGCGCGCCATCTGGTGCAGCGCCGATCGTAACAAAGCTTTCGATGCAGCAATGAAAGGCGATGCGCCGCAGATGGATGCGCCAGCGACCTGCAAAATCAATATCGAGCAGCAGTACAAACTCGGCATCCTGTTTGGCATTCAGGGTACGCCAGCCATTCTCACGGATAGCGGCATGATGATTCCTGGCTACCAGGGACCGCAAGAGCTGAAGCAGGTGCTTGACGGCCAGAAGCGTGGCGGTTAACGCACAGTGATTCATTCTGTTGAATTGCGTCGGCGCGAAGCCGAGACCGAAGCCAGCTTACCCGCTGATTTGCCCCCTTTGCTGCGCCGCTTGTATCTGCAACGCGGCGTGAAAGAGGCGATGGAACTGGAGCGCGGCGCTAAACATCTGCTGCCGTGGCAAACGCTGGGCGGCATCGAAGCCGCCGTAACGTTGCTGCATCAGATGCTGCTGGCGGGCAAACGTATCGTGGTGGTGGGCGATTTCGATGCCGATGGCGCCACCAGCACCGCGTTAACCGTGCTGGCGCTGCGCAGCCTCGGCGGTAATGTGGATTATCTGGTGCCAAACCGTTTCGAAGATGGCTACGGTTTGAGTCCGGAAGTGGTCGAGCAGGCTAAAGCGCGCGGTGCGGAGATGATCCTCACCGTCGATAACGGCATCTCATCACATGCCGGAGTGGATACCGCGCATCAGCACGGCATTCCGGTGCTGGTTACCGATCACCACTTGCCGGGCGAAACCTTGCCCGCCGCCGAAGCGATTGTTAATCCGAACCTCAACGACAGCGAATTCCCCTCACGTTCGCTGGCGGGTGTTGGCGTGGCCTTCTATCTGATGCTGGCGCTGCGTGCGCACCTGCGTCAGCAAAACTGGTTTAGTGAGAGCCGAGCCGAGCCAAATCTGGCGGAGCTGCTGGATCTGGTGGCGCTGGGCACCGTGGCCGATGTGGTGCCGCTGGATGCCAACAACCGCATTCTGGTGTGGCAAGGTTTGAGCCGTATTCGCGCGGGCAAATGCCGTGCCGGGATTCGCGCGCTGCTGGAGATTGCCAACCGCGATGCGCGCCAACTCGCCGCCAGCGATCTCGGTTTTGCCGTGGGCCCGCGCCTGAATGCTGCCGGTCGTCTGGATGATATGTCAGTCGGCGTGGCGCTGCTGCTCACCGAAGATATTTCCCAGGCGCGCATGCTGGCGAATGAACTCGATGCGCTGAATCAGACGCGTAAAGAGATTGAGCAGGGCATGAAGAGCGAAGCGCTGGCGCTGTGCGATGAGCTGGAGCGTCAGCATACCGATCTGCCGCTTGGACTGGCGTTCTACCATCCCGAGTGGCATCAGGGCGTGGTGGGGATTCTGGCGTCGCGCCTGAAAGAGCGCTTCCATCGCCCGGTGATCGCTTTCGCCCCCGCCGGAGACGGCACGCTGAAAGGTTCGGGCCGCTCAATTGCGGGTTTGCATCTGCGCGATGCGCTGGAGCGTCTCGACACGCTGTTCCCAGGCTTAATGATCAAATTTGGTGGTCACGCCATGGCGGCCGGATTGTCACTGGAAACCGCGAAGTACGAGGAGTTCCGTGCGCGATTTGCCGCGTTGATTGATGAGTGGCTGGATGGCGAAGCGTTGCAGGGCGTGATTTGGTCGGACGGCGAACTGCATGCGCAGGAGTTTACCCTGCATACTGCCGAAATGCTGCGCGAGGCCGGTCCGTGGGGCCAGGCATTCCCGGAACCCGTGTTCGATGGCAAGTTCAAGCTGTTACAACAGCGGTTAGTGGGCGAGCGTCATTTGAAAGTGATGGTCGAGCCGCTCGGCGGCGGCCCGCTGTTGGATGGGATTGCCTTCAACGTGGATACCACGCTGTGGCCAGACAGCAGCGTGCGTCAGGTGCAGCTGGCCTATAAGCTGGATATCAACGAATACCGTGGCAATCGTTCGGTGCAATTGATCATCGATCACCTTTGGCCGCTGTAGTTCACTACCAAAACGCGCAATGCATCGCGCCGCTACCTGTGCACGTATCCGTAGCGGCGCGATTTATCGCGCTCAGTTGACCGGTTAAACGTTTATCAGAAACTCACATCCACACCGCCGCGCAGCACTTTCTCGTCACCGCGATCGGCGAAGTGCTGATCGGCGCGCAGGAACAGGCGCGCGCGTGACGTCTGCGCCACATCCAACCGCACACCTAACCACTGCGAGCGGCGATCGAGCTGCATACCGGGAATCGTGAAGCGGTTCTGGTCATCGCCAAATCCGCCCCAGCGCGCGCTGACATCCATCGACGGATTGTTGAATGCGTACTGATATTCGCCATACAGACTCAGCATGCTCCACAATCCAGCCGACCAATCCTGCCGTGCGCTGATACTCAAACCGCTATAACCGACGCTGCGTCGATAGCTGTCGCCGTCGCCGCTTAGACCAAACGCGCTGCCCTTATCCTCAAACGCACCGGTATCCAGCCCGGTTTCACGCCAGCCGAGATAGGGTTCGAGGCGATAATTCTCCTCAATTGTCCAGCGATAGCCGCTTTGCAGCGCCGCCTGCCAGCTGTTGCTGCTGGTGGTCGATGACACCGGCGAAGCTTCATCCAGCAACACCAGACGCTTTAACTCATCGCGACCATGTTGATAGCTGAGATTGCCCTGCAGATACCATGCTGGCGTCAAATCGTAGCGGCCATACAGCATCGCGCCTTGCAGGCGATTACGGCTGGTGCCGCCGGTTTGGTCGTAGGTTGAGTCGATCTGATTCTGCGTCCAGGCCACGCCCACGCGCAGACCAGAAATGCCCAAATCGCTATCCACGCCCAATGCGGTAAGCGTGTTGCGGTAATCGGTGCCGAGGTAGCCCGCTTGATCCAGTGAACCGCGCAGTTGACCGCTCTCCAGCCAGAAACCGTAACGATTGTCAGCGCTGGCATCGGCGATACGGTTACTCAACAGGCGGCTTTGATAATCCAGCGCGTTAAACAGTACCGCGTTGCTGGAAGCGTGCGCCTGACCGGAAAGTGAATTGATGGCGGCCTGCGCACTGCGGGCATCTGCCAGCGACTGAAACGCTCCTGCTGCGCCCAGCGCTGACTGCTGCGCACTGCTCAGTGAACCCTGTTGCTGCCAGCTGTCCGCTACGCTAAACGCCTGCTCCAGATTCGCGGCCGTTTGCTGAGTGCTGGCGCTGTTCATGCCCAGCGCTGCCGCTACTGCTGCGGTATTTTTACGCGTCAGCTGGCCAGTGACGCTGTTAGCGTTGTAGCTGACCGAACCGTCGAGAAAAATGCCAGTATTGACCTGACTGAACTGGCCGCTAACGCCCGCATCGCTGGTCAGCAGCGTTTCCTGCTGTTTCACCACATAAGTTGATGAGGGTGGCGCGAGGTTCAGCGTGCCGTCCAGCGTCGAGTGGCCCGCTACACGCAGCGGGCTGTTTAACGCGATATTGAGCACGCCATTACTGCGTTGCTGGTAATCGCCTTGCACCTGCAAACCGCCGTTGACCGTTCCCTGATTGAGTAAGCTGCCGCCAATCACACCGCTGCCACCTAAAGTGCCACTGCCGCTGACGTTGGCACTGCCCGCAATCGCACCCTCAATCAGCAACGTATTGGCGGCAACGCTGGTCTGGCCGAGGTAACTGTTGTTAGCGGTTAACCGTAGCACGCCGCCATTATTGGCGCCGTCGAGTATCAGGCCACGATCCCCGCTGATGGCATTCGAGAAGACATAGCTACCCGCATCCAGGCTGGCGTGAAAATCATTGGCCCAGAACATTGCCGGACCGTTGAGCGCTTTCGCCTGGTTGAGATCGCCCCAGCCGAAGGTGTTGTTGTAAGGCCGCCCGTTGGCGCTATCCGCAGCGCCTGCGTAAGCATCACTGCGATAAGTGGCGGTGGTCAGCAACGTTTGCTGCAGGTTGTAGCCGCTCATCCACGGAAAGCGCTGCAACACTTGCGAAGCGGCCGCAGCGGCGCGCGGCGCGGCAAACGAGGTGCCGTAGCTACGCGCATTTACCCAGGTACCATCGGCGTTCTGAAAGCGATAATCGGTGTATCCCGGTGCGCTCAGGCACCATGCCGCGGCGTTACCACAGGCATCAAACGGCCCGGTTAACGCCGCGCGGTTCGCCGTGTCGTATGAGGTGCTGTCCATCACGCCGGTAACGGCCAGCATATTCTTTTGCAACGCGCTGTCCTGATAAATCAACGGCAGCTGCGCGTTAGGGGACGGTGTTGCAGTGCCGCCATTGCCGGTGATCACCACCGCCAAACCGTTAGCGGCCGCAATCTCACGCATGCTTTGCACCAGCACCTGATAGTGCGGCTGCGCATCGGATAGTGCCTGTGCGGAGGTTAAGCGCTCTTTGGAGGCATACGACATATTGAAAACCCGCACGCCTTGGCTCAGCAGGCCGCTCACCGCACGGGCGGTATCGTCGTATTGAAAGATATTGTTCTGCGATGCCTGCGCCACATACAGTGTGCTGCCCGGCGACAGGCCTAATAACGTCAGCGCCACCACGGTGCCGTGACCGTTAATGCCCTGATTATCATTCAAACTACTGCCGCCGCCGACGTAGCTGGTGAACTGCACGTTGGCGTAATTGATTTCACTGCGATCGGGCGATAACCCTGAATCAATAATGCCGACTTTGCTGACATTGCCTGAAGCGCTGGGCTGAGCTGGCGTGGGTGTCTCAGGCGTGCCGGTGGTGGGCGAGGTTGCCGCGCTACCGCCACCTCCGCCGCCGCCACCACCTCCGCAGGCGACAAGTAACAAAGGCATTAACAAGGCAAGCAGGCGCGGTGAAGTGCGCAAACCGGGAATAAACATCGATACTCCTTCATGTCTCTCAGGACATGTTGTGCCCGCTCACGTTTACGGGCGCTGATTACTGTGTCATTCCCTGTCGAAGCTGCGCATTCCTGGCGATCGTGGTGACAAACGGTCTGGACGTCAGTGATGTCCATCGGGGGGATAGTCACTGAGCAAAATGATAAAAGGGCGCTAATAAATCGATAGGCTGAATATCAGCTGCTTAATGGCGTTATTTGAGACGTGTCTGCTTTCTTGCAGGAAATTTCTCACAAGACAATTCTTAATGATTTATCGTTATAAATCATGATCTTTAATGACGTCATCTGGCGCCAATTGCCTAATTTTTGCAGGAAAACTCCTAAGAAGGTTCTGAAGGCGAGGTATTTGCGGGGGTGTTTGGGAAAGCGTAGCTGGTAAAGCTTTCCAGAAGGATAAGAACTTTTTTTCTTACGGCGGAGGCGCGCTCACTCAGGCGGCGTGCAATGCTACAAAGTGCGCACACTTTCGGGTAAACTAGCGCGTTAGTTTTTATCTCCTTTCACCGAATCGTCAAAAAAGACTGAAAAGCCATGTTTGAAATTAATCCGGTCAAAAATCGTATCCAGGACCTCAGTGAGCGCAGCGACGTTCTTCGGGGGTATCTTTGACTACGATGCCAAGAAAGAACGCCTCGAAGAAGTAAACGCCGAGCTGGAGCAGCCTGACGTCTGGAACGAACCTGAGCGCGCGCAAGCGCTGGGTAAAGAACGTGCTTCACTGGAAGCGGTAGTGGAAACCTTAGATCACATGACGCAAGGCCTGGAAGATGTGCAGGGCCTGCTGGATCTGGCGGTGGAAGCTGACGACGAAGAGACTTTCAACGAAGCGGTTGCCGAGCTTGATGCACTGGAAGTGAAGCTGGGCGAACTGGAATTCCGTCGTATGTTCTCAGGCGAATATGACAGCGCCGACTGCTACATGGATATTCAGGCCGGTTCCGGCGGCACCGAAGCGCAGGATTGGGCCAGCATGCTGCTGCGCATGTATCTGCGCTGGGCGGAAGCCAAAGGCTATAAAACCGAAATTATTGAAGAGTCAGACGGTGAAGTGGCCGGAACCAAATCCGCCACCATTAAAATCATCGGCGACTACGCGTTTGGCTGGCTGCGTACCGAAACCGGCGTTCATCGCCTGGTGCGTAAGAGCCCGTTCGATTCCGGCGGCCGTCGTCATACCTCATTCAGTTCGGTGTTTATCTACCCGGAAGTGGATGACAACATCGATATCGATATCAATCCTGCCGATCTGCGTATCGACGTTTACCGCGCCTCCGGTGCGGGTGGCCAGCATGTTAACAAAACCGAGTCTGCAGTGCGTATTACCCACTTGCCGACCAACATTGTGGTGCAGTGCCAAAACGACCGTTCACAGCACAAGAACAAAGATCAGGCCTTCAAGCAGTTACGCGCCAAGCTGTACGAATATGAGATGCAGAAGAAAAACGCGGATAAGCAGGCAGCGGAAGATAACAAATCTGATATCGGCTGGGGCAGCCAGATCCGTTCTTATGTTCTCGACGATTCACGCATCAAGGATCTGCGTACCAGCGTAGAAACCCGCAACACCCAAGCGGTGCTGGATGGCGATATTGATCGTTTTATTGAAGCAAGTTTAAAAGCAGGGCTATAAGGAACCGACATGTCTGAACAACAACCGCAGAGCGCTGATGCCGCCCTTGAGTTAAACAACGAACTGAAAGCGCGTCGCGAAAAACTCAGCGCGCTGCGTGAAAAAGGCGTGGCGTTTCCTAACGATTTCCGCCGCGATACCACGTCCGATGTGCTGCACGCCAGCTATGACGCGAAAGAGAATGAAGAGCTGGAAGCGCTGGGCGTTGAAGTGAGCGTGGCCGGTCGTATGATGACGCGCCGCATCATGGGTAAAGCGTCATTCGCGACCCTGCAGGATGTCGGCGGCCAGATTCAGATCTACGTCTCACGCGACGATCTGCCAGAAGGCGTCTACAACGAGCAGTTCAAGAAATGGGATCTCGGCGATATCCTCGGTGCGCGCGGTAAGCTGTTCAAAACCAAAACCGGTGAGCTGTCGATCCACATCACTGAGCTACGTCTGCTGACCAAAGCGCTGCGTCCGCTGCCGGACAAATTCCACGGCCTGGCCGATCAGGAAACCCGTTATCGTCAGCGTTATCTCGATCTGATCTCCAACGACGATTCGCGCAAAACCTTTAAAATTCGCTCACAAATCATGGCTGGCATTCGTCAGTTCATGGTTAACCGCGACTTTATGGAAGTGGAAACCCCGATGATGCAGGTGATTCCGGGCGGCGCATCTGCGCGTCCGTTCATCACCCATCATAATGCGCTCGATATCGATATGTACCTGCGTATTGCGCCAGAGCTGTATCTGAAGCGTCTGGTGGTTGGCGGTTTTGATCGCGTGTTCGAGATCAACCGTAACTTCCGTAATGAAGGGATTTCGCCACGCCATAACCCAGAGTTCACCATGATGGAACTCTATATGGCGTATGCGGATTACAAAGATCTGATCGAACTGACCGAAAGCCTGTTCCGTACGCTGGCGCAGGATGTGCTGGGCACCACGGAAGTGCCGTATGGCGATCACAGCTTCGATTTCGGTAAGCCGTTCGAGAAGCTCACCATGCGTGAAGCGATCAAGAAATACCGTCCGGAAACTGACCTGAGCGATCTGGAAGACTTTGATAAAGCGGTAGCGATTGCCCAATCACTGCACATCAAAGTTGAGAAGAGCTGGGGCCTGGGCCGCGTCGTTACAGAGATCTTCGAAGAGACCGCTGAAGCGCACCTGATTCAGCCAACCTTCATCACCGAATACCCGGCTGAAGTATCACCGCTGGCGCGTCGTAACGACGAGAACCCGGAAATCACTGACCGCTTTGAGTTCTTCATCGGCGGCCGTGAAATCGGTAACGGCTTCTCAGAGCTCAACGATGCAGAAGATCAGGCTGAGCGTTTCCTGCAGCAGGTGAATGCGAAAGAGTCTGGCGATGACGAAGCGATGTTCTACGACGAAGACTACGTCACCGCGCTGGAACACGGCCTGCCGCCAACCGCTGGTTTGGGTATTGGTATCGACCGTATGGTGATGCTGTTCACCAACAGCCACACCATCCGCGACGTGATCCTGTTCCCGGCACTGCGCCCGACCGGTAAGTAGTATTTCGCCGCAGTCCCCCATCCCGGTCCGTGCTCGCTGTCCCCCTCCTCGGTCCTCCCCCATGAATGGGGGAGGAAGATGCTGCAAAATGTGAGTTCTGAAGCTGCATGTGGCAGCATCTCCTTCCCCCGCTAGCGGGGGAAGGCCGGGATGGGGGACAGCCAGCACATTCCCCCCAATACAAAATTCCTGATGACAACCCGGCACGCTCTGTGCAGGATGGTTTTTTTCTTTTTCAGGGAATCAGCATGAGTGCAAAAGCGGCAACGTTAGAGGGCCGGATTCGTCAGCACTGGGATCAACTCTCCAGCCACGAGCAGCGACTTGCCGATGTGCTACTCGCCGCACCAGGCCAGTTAGCCATGAACACCGCCACCGAACTGGCACACAGCGCGGGCGTGTCCAAAGCCACCACCACGCGCTTCTTCCGCCATCTCGGCTATGAAAGTTATGAAGCCGCACGTCGCCAGGCGCGTGACATGCAAAGCAGCGGTTCACCGCTCTATCTGCAACCGGCACCCAGCGCGTCGCCGTTGGCGAGCATCATGCAGCAGCATCTGGAAAGAGAGATCGCCAACCTGGTCAACAGCTATCGCACGCTGGACAGCGAACAGCTGCAGCAGGCGGTCAGCGCCATCAGCCAGGCGCGTCGCGTGGTGGTAATGGGTTGGCGCCACAGCCAAACCATCGCGCATCTGATTTATCGTGACCTGATCCATATTCACTCCGATGTGCGTCTGCTGCCGCGTCCCGGCGATTCGCTGGCGGAACATGTAGCGGCGTTGACCGCCGAGGATGTGGTGATCTGCGTCGGTCTGCGTCGTCGCATGCCCGCGCTGGAGGCGGCGATGAACGCGCTGGCCGAGCGCAATGTGCCGATGTTGTATATCGCCGACGTGCTCTCCGGCAAACCGGCGCGCCATGCGCAGTGGGTAATCCGCTGTCACACCGACAGCAGCCTGATTTTCGACAGCACCGCCGCGCTCTCTGGCGTGTGTAACCTGCTCTGTTCACTGGTGGCCCGGCAAATGGGTAAAGCCAGCAACGATCATCTCGCGCAAATCGAAGCGCTGCACCAATCCCTCGACGAACTGGAATAATGCGCCTTGCTGGCGCATTGTGCGCCAGAAAAATCACCAAAACGGTGCAATTCTGTCCAGTGCCCACCCATCCAATTATCCCCGTCTTACCGTGTGTGAAATCATAGAAACTAAAAATAAAAATTAAGAAACAAATGTTTCCATTTGATTTTATTAAATAAAATCTATTTTTTATCAGGTCTCCCTGCATGGTAGTGAAAAAGCTGGCACAAAATATGCTCATTAGAAAATGACATTTCACCAACACCAGGGAAACACCATAATGAAAAAAACAGCACTGCTGATTGCCGCACTTCTCTCTGTCGGCACCATGGCGCAGGCACAAGCCGATACGCTGGCCGACATCAAAAGCAGCGGCAAAATTACCGTCGGTATCGATCCAACCTTTCCTCCCTACGAATACACCGATGACAAAGGTGAGATCACCGGTTACAGCGTGGCGATCATGCAATCCTTTGCCAACGATCTCGGTGTGAAACTGGAGTTTCAGAAAACCGCCTTCAGTGGCATTCTGCCGGGCCTGATTTCGGGCTCTTTCAATGCCGAAGGTTCATCCCTCAACGTCACGGCGGAACGCGCGAAAAAAGTGCTGTTTACCGTGCCGTACAGCAAAACCGTCAACGGCGTGCTGGTGCGTGAAGCCGAAGCGAAAACCTTCAGCGGCAAAACCCTGAGTCCGGAAAGCTTGTCGGGTCTGCGCGGTGCGGTGAAAACCGCCAGCGTGCCAGAGCAGCTGCTGAAGGGCTTCAACGAGCAGTTGAAGAAGGAGGGTAAAAAACCGATCACCATCATCAATGTCGATTCACTCGATCAAACCGTCAGCACCTTGATGACCAAACGCGCCGACTTCGTTTATGACGACATCTCGGTACTCGCGCCGGTAGCAAAAAAATATGCCGGCAAAGTGGCGCAGGTGGGCGAAGTCGGCCCGTCGCAGTGGATGGGTTGGGCGACTCGCAAAGAAGATGGCAGCCTGAACAAAGCCATTAGCGACCACATCCTGGCGATGCAGAAAGATGGCGAACTGACCAAACTGCAGCAGCAATATCTCGGCACCACTTTTACCGTGCCCGCCAGCGACTTCATTCCGCAGGAGTAATTATGTGCCAGTCCAACCTGACGGTACCTGCCGGCTTTGGCAAAACCTTTCGCGTGCGCAAGGGCCAGTTTATTACCGTGATTGACAGCGAAGGGCAGCAGGCGGCCGATTTTGTCGCGGTCAATGCCAATGACCTGAACGAGAAGCTGTCGCCGGTGCACACGCGTCAGCAGCTGCGCTCGCTGTTCTTTAAGCCGGGCGACGCGCTGTGGTCGAGTGAAAACCGCCCGATGCTGCGCATTCTTGCCGACAGCATCGGCATCCACGACGCCAACGTGCCGGCCTGCGATCGCACCCGTTTCAGCATTGATTTCGGTGTCGAAGGGCATCGCAACTGCGTCGATAACCTGCTGGAGGGGATGAAGGCGTTTGGCGTCACCTACTTCTCGCTGCCGGAACCGTTCAACCTATTCCAGAACGGCCCGGTCACCGCCGATGGTCGCATGGAAGTGACCGATCCCAACAGCAAAGCGGGCGATAGCATCACCTTTGAAGCGCTGTGCGATCTGATCTGCGCGGTCTCATCCTGCCCGCAGGACATTATTCCCGGCAACGGCCTGCAGGTGACGCCAATCGACATCGTGGTCAGCGACCATTTTCACGCTCAGGAGATGAATCATGCTGTTAATGCGTGAAAGTTATCAGGAAACCGCCGTGCGCACGCTGGCTGAACCGGTGCAGGTTGCAGCGGGCAGCATCGGTTCGATTAGCGTGCTGCGCGGTCAGTTGCTGCGCATCACCGCTCAGGGTGATGGTGCGGTGGCTTCGCTGTTTGGCTTTAGCTTGGCCGATCCCGCCGTGTGGCTGTCGGTGCATCACACGCGGGTGTTTAGCAACAGCTACCTGCTCGGTTCCGGCATGCGTCTGGTGAACAACCTTCGTCGTCCGATGATGGTGCTGGGCAAAGACAGCGTGAAGCGTCACGACCTGCTGCTGCCGGCCTCCACCACGGCGTTTCTCGCTGAGCGCGGTTATCCGGGCGAAGGTTGCCTCGATGCGCTGCGCGGCGAGCTGGCGCGTCTGGGCATGGTGGTGCCGAAGCTGCCGGATCCCATCAACCTGTTTATGCACGTCAAGCTGACGCGAGAAGGCAAGATTCTGCCGGAAACCAACCTGACCCAAGCTGGCGACAGCATTACCTGTCGCGTGGTGATGGACACGCAGTTCATCGTCTCCGCCTGTAACACCGGCATTGAGGGCAACGATCGTCCCGCGCCGCTGCTGCTGTCGGTGGCGGAAAACCTGCACGACTTTAACGCGGAGTAACGCATGGGGCTGGATCAACAGGTAGTGGCCGCGCTGCCGGAACTCGGACACGGCCTGCTGATGACGCTGGTGCTCACCGTGCTGGCGTCATTAGTCAGCGTGGTGATGGGGCAGCTCGGCTGCTTCCTGCAGCTGCGTCGAGCCTGGATCTGGCGCGCCATCGGGCGTTGCTATGTCAGCGTGATGCGCGGAACGCCAGCGATTGTGCAGCTGTTTGTGGTGTTTTTCACCTTGCCGCGGCTGGGATTGGGCGGTCAGCCGATGCTGGCGGCGGTGATTGCCATTGGCCTCAACAGCGGCGCGTACGTGGCGGAAATCCTGCGCGTGAATCGCAGCCTGGTGACGCGCGGACAGCTGGAAGCGTCGCGCACGCTGGGTCTGAGCCGCCTGCTGACGTGGTGGTACGTCATCAATCCCCAAGTGATGCGCGCCAGTCTGCCGATGCTGGTGAATAAATTCACCATTCTGCTGAAAACCACGCCGCTGGCGTCGGTGGTGGCGCTCACTGAACTGACCTACGCCGGACAGATCGTCATCGCCCGCACCTACGAAGCCACGCAGGTGCTGCTGCTGGTGGCGGCCGGTTATCTGCTGATCGCCATGCCGTTAATTGCGGCGGCGCGTCGTTTAGAAGCGAAGCGGAGGTTAGCGTAATGGATTGGCAGGCAATTATCACCTCTCTGCCGTCGCTCGGTGACGGCCTGCTCGCCACCTTGCAGCTTTGTCTGGTGGCGGCGCTCTGCTCGCTACTGTGGGGCGCGCTATTGGCCGTGCTGCTGATGCGTGCCTCGCGGTTCTGGCTGCGTTTGCTCAATCTTTACAGCGGCTTAACCCTCGCGCTGCCGCTGCTGGTGGTGATCTATCTGCTCTATTTTGTGTTGCCGGAATATGACATCACGCTGTCGTCGCCGGTGGTGGGCGTGCTGGCATTGACGCTCTACTACGCGCCTTACATTGCGCAGGTGATCCGCTCGGCGATTGATGCGCTGCCGCAAGGGCAGTGGGAAGCGTGCCGCGTGTTGGGCCTGAGCCGCAGCGAACAACTGCGTGACGTGGTGCTGCCGCAAACGCTGCCGCAGATGTTGTCGCCGCTGGTCGGGCTGATGATCGGGTTGATTAAAGACTCCGCGCTGCTGTCGATTGTCTCGGTGCAGGAGTTTATGTACGCCGCCAAACAGGCGATTTCGGATACCTACGCGCCGCTGGAGATCTATCTCACGGTGGCGCTCTGTTACTGGCTGCTCAACAGCATCATCGACTGGCTGGCGCGCGGCCTTGAATCTCGCATGACGCGTTATCGTCGTGCCATGCAGCATTAATCAGGAGAACAACATGTCGGCTGAATTTCAGCATCGCGAAGCGGTGATCATCCCGGCACGCTACGGTAAAGCGGTGCGCCTGAAGAGAGGTGAAGCGGTGCAGGTGATTAACCTGCACGGCACGCAGGTGGTGGATTGCTGGGCGTACAACGCTGAGGATGTGAGTGAATATATGTGTATGGAGGCGACGCGCGTGTGGAATCAGCGTCTCAATCCCAAAGTGGGCGACAGCTTTATCACCAGCCAGCGCCATCCGATTTTGACGCTGGTGGCGGATACCTCGCCAGGCGTGCACGACACCTTTATGGCGGCCTGCGATGCGCGTCGTTATGAGCTGCTCGGCTGCACCGAACCGCATCGCAACTGCCATGACAATCTGTTTGAAGGCATGCGTGAGCTGGGCGTGACGCTGCCGCATGGCAATCTGGCCTCGTTTAATATCTTTATGAATATTCAGGTGCAGCCGGATGGCATCACGCTGAAGACGCTGCCGGTGGTGACGAAGCCGGGTGACTATATTGTGCTGCGCGCCGAGATGGACTGTTTTGTGGCGTTTTCCGCCTGTCCGCAGGATATCGTCAGCATTCAGGGGCAGGGCGACAACACCCCGCGCGATGCCGAACTGCGTATCCTGACCAGCGGTTTCCCGCAGGTGCAGGTGCAGGGGGCGTGGGTTCCGGCTTGACTGTGCACGCTGTCCCCCATCCCGGCCTTCCCCCATGAATGGGGGAAGGAGACGCTGCCACATGCAGCTTCAGAACTATCATATTGCAGCATCTTCCTCCCCCATTTATGGGGGAGGACCGAGGAGGGGGACAGCCAGCACCGACCGAGGAGGGGGACAGCCAGCACCGACCGAGGAGGGGGACAGCAATCACCGACCGAGGAGGGGGACAGCCAGCACCGACCGCCAGCACCGACCGAGGAGGGGGACAGCCAGCACGATCTAAGACTTCACCACCCCATCCAGCCACGCCTGAAAGCGTGCGTACGGTACATACAGCGCCACATTCTTAAACAGCGTTTTGCCGCTTTTATTGTCATCAATCTGGCTGCTGTAACCGACAATCACCCCAGCCAGCGTATCATCGCTGGCGTTATACACCGCGCCGCCGGACATGCCTTTCACCACGCCGGCATTGGCCGCCACCACCACACAGCTGGCTTTGTTCCAGTCATTCGCCAGCGTGGTATTGATCAGATTCTTGCCGCTCGACGCCACCGGCATCGCCGAAATAAAGCTGTAACCATACAGATTCACGTCGTCGCCGATATGGCTATTGCGGAACGGCGGCGGCAAATTGGCTTCGCTGTTTTTGTGGTACACCACAGCGATATCGCATTCGGGATGCCAGGCTTTCACCCGATAGAGTGAATACTTCGCCACGTGGGCCGCCGTCAGGCTGTATTCGGGCGTGAGAGGAATGGTGGTGCCAAGCGCACCAATGCCCAGCACCGTTGGAATGCCGGTGACGGTCATATCGACGCGTTTTGCTGCTTCTTTGCTGTATTCGTAATGCCCAACAGAGCAGCCGCTTAGGCAGCCAACCGTTAGCGCGATGAGCCATCGCATACGCTTTCCCCTCGATTTTTGACACCCCATAACCGGGCAATCCATTGAGGTATCGGCAGTGCACGTCCATCCTTTACTGTTTGATTTTGCGCCAAAAGCTGACTCACTGTGATAACGATCACATCCTTCTCAAGCGTAGCGCGGAAACCTCCATCTGTCTCAATGGTTAGTCAGTGACATTTTCGCGCGCAGGGATTATTGCTACAGGCGCAAAATAGTCTTGCGGCGCGCAGGGTGGTTGGCATGGAAGGGCTATGCTTTAATAACAATGTGACGCAGTTCAAATTTTAATAAGCGTCTGTTGTCACCGTACTGCGTTCGCAGTGCGGCCCGCCTGCAAAAAATTATTGGGAGAGTATGTTATGCCTGTTGCATTACTGGCGCTGGCGCTGAGTGCGTTCGCCATCGGCACCACGGAATTCGTCATTATGGGATTGCTGCCCGAGGTGGCGGGCGATCTGCAAGTGACCATTCCTTCTGCGGGATGGCTGATCAGCGGCTACGCGCTGGGCGTTGCTATTGGCGCGCCGATCATGGCGTTGCTGACCGCCAAACTGCCGCGTAAACGTACTCTGATTCTGCTGATGATCATCTTCATCATCGGTAACGTGCTCTGTGCATTGGCCTACACCTACAACCTGCTGATGCTGGCGCGTGTGGTGACGGCGCTGTGTCACGGTGCGTTCTTCGGCATCGGTGCAGTGGTGGCGGCGAGCCTGGTCGCACCAGGTAAACAAGCTTCTGCCGTGGCGCTGATGTTCACCGGTTTGACGCTGGCCAACGTGCTCGGCGTGCCGCTCGGCACCTGGTTTGGTCAGATGTTTGGCTGGCGCGCTACCTTCTGGGGCGTGGCGATCATCGGCATCTTCGCCTTTATCGCGCTGATGGTGAGCCTGCCGACCAACAAAGAAGAGAAGCCGGTGCATCTGGCAAGTGAAATCAGCGCGCTGGCCAACGGCAAACTGTGGCTGTCGCTGCTGATGACGGTATTCTTTGCGGCGGCGATGTTTGCGCTGTTTAGCTACATTGCCCCGCTGCTGTTGCAGGTGACCGGTATCTCGGATCGAGGTGTTAGCTGGACGCTGTTCCTGATTGGCGCGGGTCTGACCGTCGGCAACATCCTCGGCGGCAAGCTGGCCGACTGGAAAGTGTCGTTCAGCCTGATCCTCAGCTTTGTGCTGATTGCAGTGTTCTCGCTGCTGTTCAGCTGGACCAGCCATGCGCTGTGGCTGGCGGAAATCACGCTGTTCCTGTGGGCGATGGCGACCTTCGCCACCGTGCCGGGCTTGCAGATTAACGTGGTGCGCCACGGCAAAGATGCGCCGAATCTGGTCTCTACGCTGAATATCTCCGCCTTCAACGTCGGCAATGCGCTCGGCGCGTGGGTCGGTGGCGCGGTGATCGAGAAAGGGTACGGCCTGACGTCGGTGCCGGTTGCCGCTGCTGCGCTGGCCGCGGTCGGACTGGTGATCTGCCTGATCACCTTCCGCAAAGCGGGCGGGCAGGGCGAAGCGGTCAACGCTTAAGCCAGCCGCTCGGCAATACGTTGTGGAAACGCCGCCACGTGCCGTTGCAGGTGGTCGCAGAAGTGATCGACCAGCGCCGAAGCCGGTCGATGCTGCGGCCGCACCAGACTGACGGTGAAGGGCACGGCAATACTGAAGCGACGCATCACCACACCGCTGTCGGCGTAATCCAGCGCCGTCAGCGGATTCACAATCGAAATCCCCACGCCCGCGCGCACCATCGCGCACACTGACGCCGCACTGTGCGTCTCCAGCACCAGACGACGCTCCACATTCTGCTCATGAAACAGGGAATCCAGCAGCTGGCGATAGCTATCGCTGCGCGAGAGGCTGACGTAGTTTTCACCGTGGAAATCCTGCGGCGTCAGCACCTCGCGCTGACACAGCGGATGCTGTGGCGGCAGCACGCACACTTCGTCACAGGTCAGCAGCGGCAAGCGTTCGGTGCCCGCCGGTGCGTGTTGGGTTTCGGTCAGGCCGAGATCGTAACGCTGTGCCGACAGCCACTCTTCCAGCAACGGCGACTCCTGCGGAATGATATTCAGGCTGACCTGCGGATAGCGCTGAAGAAAGGGCTGCAGCAGCGGCGGCAACAGCGACTGCGAAAACACCGGCAGGCAGGCGATCGACAATTCACCCTGACGAAACTGACGCAATCCTTCGGCGGCATCCATGATGCGATCTAGCCCGTACCACGAGCGCTGCACCTCTTCGTACAGCCGCAAGCCTTGCACCGTGGGCTGCAGGCGGCCGCGCACCCGTTCGAAAAGCTGCAGGCCGAGCTGCTGCTCAAGGCGCGCCAGTTCGCGGCTCACCGTGGGCTGCGAAGTATGCAGCAGCGTCGCCGCCTGCGTCAGGTTGCCGCTGGTCATCACCGCGTGAAAAATTTCGATATGTCGCCAGTTAATTTTTGCCATTGTCTCCTCCAGATAACCCATATCATATTTGTATAGACGTCGCTAAAACAGATATTTTTCTGAATTGATGCGCTGTGGCTAAATAGCCTCAATGACACAGGAGAATTGACATGCCACGCCCACTCAATAACAGCGAAACCGCGTTAACTGCCGCCAACTTACTGCCGCTGGCGCAGCGTTATGCCGGCCCATTCTGGGCTTATGATGCGGCGATTATTCAGCAGCGCATTGCGCAGCTCGGCGCCTTCGACGTGGTGCGTTTTGCGCAGAAAGCCTGCTCCAACATTCACATTTTGCGTCTGATGCGTGCGGCGGGCGTCAAAGTCGATTCGGTATCGCTGGGTGAAATCGAGCGTGCTATTGCCGCCGGTTATCAGCCGGGCGTCGAAGATATCGTCTTCACCGCCGATGTGTTTGATCAGCCAACCCTGACGCGTATCGCCGAGCTGAAAGTGCCGGTCAATGCCGGTTCGGTGGATATGCTGCATCAACTGGGCGAGGTGTCACCGGGCCACGCGGTGTGGCTGCGCATCAATCCGGGTTTTGGTCACGGCCACAGCCAGAAAACCAACACCGGCGGTGAGAACAGTAAACACGGCATCTGGCACAGCGATCTGCGGCTGGCGCTGGCGGCGATTCAGCAGCACGGCCTGCGTCTGGTCGGCCTGCATATGCACATCGGTTCCGGCGTGGATTATGGCCATCTGCAGCAGGTGTGTGACGCGATGGTCGATCAGGTGGTGGCATTTGGGCAGGATTTGGAAGCGATTTCTGCCGGTGGCGGTTTGTCGATTCCGTATCGTTTTGACGAAGAAGCCATTGATACCCAGCACTATTACGGCTTGTGGAACGACGCGCGCGAGCGTATCGCTGCGCACCTCGGTCACCCGGTGAAACTGGAGATCGAGCCAGGTCGCTTCCTGGTTGCTGAATCGGGCGTGCTGGTGTCACAGGTTCGCGCGGTAAAAGAGATGGGCAGCCGTCACTTTGTGCTGGTCGATGCCGGTTTCAGCGATTTGATGCGTCCGTCGATGTACGGCAGCTATCACCACATTTCTCTGCTGCCGGTCGATGGCCGCGCGCTGGGCGACGCCACCGTGGAGAGCGTAGTGGCCGGTCCGCTGTGTGAATCGGGCGACGTGTTCACGCAGTTGGAAGGTGGCAAAGTAGAAACCCGTGCGCTGCCTGTGGCGCAGGTCGGCGATTATCTGGTGTTCCACGATACCGGCGCATACGGCGCGTCGATGTCGTCGAACTACAACAGTCGTCCACTGATTCCGGAAGTGCTGTTCGAGAATGGCGCGGCGCGTGAAATTCGTCGTGCGCAGACCATTCAGGAGCTGCTGGCGCTGGAGCTGATTTGATGAAGATCGTCGCGCTCAGCGAGGTGCCGCATCACGCCACGCAGATCACCGACTGGCTATGGCAGGCGTTTGGTGACGGTACGTCGCGTGAGTTTTACCACAGCATTGTGCGCAGCAGCCTCAACGGCGCGGACTTTCCGGTGACCTTCGTGGCGCTCGACGGCGACATACCGCTCGGCACGGTGGGATTCTGGCGCTGCGATTTGATCAGCCGTCAGGATCTCACGCCGTGGGTGGCGGCGCTGTTTGTTGAGGAGTCCGCGCGCGGCAAGGGATTGAGCAAAGCGCTGCAGCAGCATGTGATCGATTTCGCGCAGCAGTGCGGTCATGACAAGCTGTGGTTATGGTCCACCTTTGGCGGCTATTACGAACGTTTTGGCTGGCAGTATCAGTGCGACGCGCTGGAGTTCCCGGATGTGCGGGTGAAGGTGTATTCGCGGGATTTGTGATAGCTCAACGCACTGATCGTAGCAGTGTGATTTATCGCGCTGTTTTAAAGCCACGATGATACTTCTGAATTTGCAATTAATTGCGCCGCTGCACATTGTGCTGCGGGCTGTTTTTTTAAACTGGCCCGTTCACTAAATGATGCTTTAAAAATATTGGTACTCACTAACAAATTTTATGGTTCAAAATTTTTTAAATGTAATGGACTTTAAGATCGTGGAATAAATTATCAAGTGTATTGCAAACCACTCCACTTGAGTAAAATGTTCTTTTGGATAATCTGGTTTCATCATCATAATTATTAAAGCATTCCAGAAAAGTTGCCAATAGACTTATTACTTTTTTGTTTTTTTTTGCGTGGGATTTTGCATCAATCAAGCAGTAGAATTCATCAGCTGAAATTTTATTTTTATCGACCAGTTCCATTGCGAATTTTGATATTGCAGACTTGGAAAAAACTGGCAACTTATTTTCAGCCGATAGAGAGATCAAAAAAGTTCTGATGCACCAACTAATTCTTCTATTGGCGAATTTCCAGTCTTTGATTTCATGTTTTCTCTCAAATATTTTTTTTGCTAAAAAGTAACTTGTATAAATATCTACAGAATAGCTCTCTTTATAAGTGAAATGTCTTTTTAAATCATTAAATGCCTCACTATTATATATGCAAACCCCTTCTTCTTTAATGTGTAAGGCAAATAGATCTCCTTCAATCATCATCTGCTTTATTTTATCTTCAGAATATAACGATAAGTTAGTTGTTCCAATGCTAGTTACTCCATAATCGTATGAGTTGTCGATTCCGAGCAGATCAATATCTGAATGTAAGTCATGATCACCACGTGCGTGACTTCCAAACAATACTAAGCATTTTATATTCTTATCCATTACAACCTTGATGTACTAACTTTATTTATTAAAGTAGGTATGCTAATAGCATACCACCAGAGGCCCAATAACATATTTGAAAGAGCAATCAACTCTAAAGTTGTATCGCCATCATTAGTTACATGCTTAGTGTAACCAGCCAGAAAGGTAATGTCTAGACTAGCTACAAGAGACTCAATAAAGGGATTGTCGAACTTTGAAGTCGTGTCAATTTGTATGTGTTGATATATAAAAGAGTAGAACAGAACTATTGCTGCGCCAGAAAAAATACATCTTGACAAACTGCCACCCCATCCGTTTAAGCCACCACTAATAAATAGCATTGCTCTTTCGATAGGGAAAAAGAAACATCTAAAAATAAGTATTAGCGACAATATCAATGCTTTAAAGGCAAAGAAGTAGTTAGAGTCATGATTGATTTTTTTTGAGATACATAATTCGCTGCAGGATTTAAGGTTTAAGTATATGTTCTTGAAGGTTTTGGAAACTTTTTCACGAAATGAAGAAATAGCTAAAGCCTTCATTGAGTCATAGTATGTATCGTCATCACTTGTTGATGCATTAGATAAAAGAACATTCCTTGATAGTTTGGACGTGGAAACTCGAGATTTATATTTTTCTATATAATATTTTTTGTTGTTTGTTTTACAGTAATTTCTGGTGGCATAATTGTGAGTGTTGAATATTAGGTCTGTAGCTTTAATGTTCGTTTCTGAGAACTTAGTTAATGCGCCTGAGTGTGAGATATTGCGAAATGCATTTTTATCATCAAAATTACAGTTGTTAAAAGAAACAAGTGATAATGATGTGCTTTCAAACCTACAGTTGTTAAAGTTAGTATGTGTGAACTCAGTACCTCCAAAGTAACAATTAATGAATGAGCAATTTGTGAATGTAATTCTTTGATTTGAGTTTTTGCCTTTAAAATCACAGCATTCAAATTTTATATTATTCAAAAACAATCGCTTATTGGCAATAGAGCCTCGATTGAAGTTTATGTCAATGTCATGATTTTTATAACCAGTTATTCTTTTTTGATGTGTAATAATATCTACGAGTGTTTTTTTTGAAAATGCCTGCTCTGAAGCTGGCTTTTCTTTATAAACTACATCCCATATGTTTTTATAACGAGCTCTTTCACCCATGCTCATCTCCACTATATAAGCATAAATTCAATTGTAATATTTCAGTATGAAGGAGATTAAAATAATACTATGCCATTTGTAAATATAAAATGGCATCTACAGCTTAGATTAACCCGGCCCACTCACCGAATGCCGTCTTACCAGCGTGGGGCTAAACATATTGGTCACTTCCGGCATCTCGCTGCCATTGGCTAACGCCAGCGCCAACTGCGCCGCCTGTTGCGCCATCGTGACAATCGGATAACGCACCGTCGTCAAACGCGGACGCACATAGCGCGACACCAGCACATCATCGAAGCCAATCAGCGACATCTCTTCCGGCACGCGAATGCCGTTATCACTCAGCACCGCCAGCGCACCGGCCGCCATCGAATCGTTGTAGCAGGCCACCGCCGTAAACTGCTTGCCGCGTCCCATCAATTCGGTCATCGCCTGTTCGCCGCCCACTTCGTCCGGTTCGCCCCACGCCACCAAACGGTCATTACACGGCAAACCGTGCTCTTTCAGCGCGTCGTAATAGCCTTGTAGACGATCTTCGGCATCGGAAATGGTGTGAGTGGAGCAGATAAAGGCGATTTGCGTATGGCCTTGCTGAATCAGATGGCGCGTTGCCAGCCAAGCGCCGTAACGGTCATCCAGCGCGATGCAGCGATGTTCAAAGCCTTTCAGCTGGCGATTCAGTAGTACCATGCCCGGCACTTGCTTCATCAGCATCTCTAAATCGTCGTCGGGGATTTTCTTGGCGTGCACCACTAAGGCGGCGCAGCGATGACGCATCAGTTGCTCAATCGCCTGACGCTCTTTTTGCTCATTGTGGTAACCGTTACCAATCAGCAAAAAGTTGCCGGTCTGGCCCGCAACTTCATCCACCGCTTTGACCATCGCGCCAAAAAACGGATCGGAAACATCGCCCACCACTAAACCCAGGGTTTCGGTGGATTGCTGCGCCAGGGCGCGTGCGTTGGCGTTCGGGTGATACTGCAACTGCTCCATTGCCGCCGTAACGGCGAGGCGAGAACTCTCGCTGGCTTTGGGCGAATTATTGATGACGCGGGAGACGGTCGCAACCGACACCCCAGCCATTCGGGCAACATCCTTAATGGTAGCCATGCGATTATCGACATCCGGGAAAACGTTTACACATGCCACCAGTGTTACGGAAAACCCACCCTGTAGCAACCCGGCAGAATGCCAGCGCTGTCGCAAAAGCACGGAAAATCAGGCGCTCACAGCCGCGCTTTAGCTCGGTTACAGGCTCATGTTATGCTGCCAGACATAATCACACCTGCCTGCCGGACCAAAAACCATGAAAACTCGCGTGCCACACTTGGCGCACTGGGGCGCATTCACTGCCGTCACCGAAAACGATCGCCTGATTGGCTGTGAACCCTTCTTCGCCGATGCCGATCCCTCGCCGATGCTCAACACCATTCCTGAACTGGTCTATTCGGATAAGCGTATTCGCCAGCCGATGGTGCGCCGTTCATGGTTGAAGTCGCGTGAGAACAGCGATCGCACCTTGCGCGGTCGGGAAGATTTCGTGGCGGTGGATTGGGATACCGCGCTGGATTTAGTGGCGGAAGAGAATCGCCGCGTGCGCGATCGCTACGGCGCAGCGGGCATTTTCAACGGCTCTTACGGCTGGTCATCGGCGGGACGCGTCAACCACGCGCGCACGCTGATTCGTCGCTTCTATTTTCAGGGCGGCGGCGGCGTCGATCAGCAAGGTAACTACAGCTGGGGCGCGGCGCAGTTCTTCCTGCCGTACGTGATTGGCACCTACATGCCGCTCACCGGCCGCGTCACCGACTGGCCGGAAGTGGTGCAGCACGCCGACATCTTTATCGCCTTCGGCGGCCTGGCGCTGAAAAACGCGCAGGTGGCTTCCGGCGGCGCAGGGCAGCACAGCCTGAAACCGGCGCTGGAGCAGCTCAGTGCCAAAGGCACGCCAATTATTAACATCAGCCCAATGCGCGATGACTGCCCGGCGTTCGTCAATGCCGAGTGGATTCCTATTCGCCCGAACACCGACGTGGCGCTGATGCTGGCGCTGGGTTTTGAGATCACCAGGCGTAACGCGCTGGATGAAAGCTTCCTCGCCAGCCATTGCACCGGCTGGCCGCAGCTGCGCGGCTATCTGCTCGGTGAAAGCGATGGCATCGCCAAAACGCCTGAGTGGGCCAGCAGCATTACCGGCATTCCGGCGGCGCGCATTGCTTTGCTGGCGCAGCAGCTGATCGGCAAACGCAGCTTTATTACCTGCTCCTATTCGGTACAGCGCGCCCATCGCGGCGAGCAGCCGTACTGGATGATGATTGCGCTGTCGTCAATGCTCGGTCAGCCAGGCTTGCCGGGCGGCGGTTTCTCCTTTGGTCATGGCTCGATGAACAGCGTCGGCAATCCGCGTCAGGATGGCCCGGCACCCATGATGAGCACCGGCCCGAATCCGGGCAATTTGTCGATTCCAGTGGCGCGCATCAGCGACATGCTGCTCAATCCCGGCCAGCCGTACGCATTCCAGGGTGAAACCCAGCACTATCCGGATATCCATTTGGTGCACTGGGCGGGCGGCAATCCGTTCCATCATCATCAGCAGCTCAATCGTCTGGTGGAAGGCTGGCAGCGCCCGGATACCGTGATTGTGCAGGATATCGTCTGGACGCCGGCGGCGCAGATGGCGGATATCGTGTTGCCCGCGACCACCACGCTGGAGCGCAACGACATCGGCGGATCGTCGCGCGATCGCTTCGTGCTGGCAATGCATCAGGCGATCAAGCCGCAGCATCAGGCGCGCAATGATTTCGACATCTTCGCTGATATCGCCGATCGCCTCGGCTATCGTGATGTGTTCACCGAAGGGCGCAATGAGATGCAGTGGATTGAGCATCTGTATCAACAGTGCGCGGTAGCGCATGCGCGGCGTGATATTCCGTTCCCGGAGTTCGGGGAATTCTGGGAGCGCGGTTTTGTCGAGATTCCCGAAGGCGGCAAGCCGTTCGTGTTTATGGATGATTTCCGCGCTAACCCAGAAACGCATCCAATTCAAACCGCCAGCGGCAAGATTGAGCTGTTCTGCCAAACTATTGCCGATTATCAGCTGGAAGATTTCGCCGGACATCCCGAGTGGCGCGAGCCGCAAGAGTGGCTGGGCGCGCCGCTCAGTTCACAGTTCCCGCTGCATATGATCTCGATTCAGCCATCCGATCGTCTGCACAGCCAGATGGACGCCACCGCCACGGTGCAAGGCAACAAAACCGCCGGACATGAGACGCTATATATGCATCCGCAGGATGCGGCAACGCGTGATATTCAGGATGGCGATGAGATTGAGGTGAGCAATGCGCGCGGGCGCATGCTGGCCGGTGTGCGCCTGACCGACGGTGTAACGCCGGGCGTGGTGATCATCGCCACCGGCGCCTGGTTCGATCCTGGCTTTGGTCGCGCCTGGCAACCGTGGGATCGCGCCGGCAACCCGAATGTCCTGACATTGGATATCGGCACCTCGTCGTTAACGCAGGGTCCTAACGCCATGAGTTGCCTGGTGGAAATCAAAAAACATCTGATGTGAATGGGCAACGAATAATCTCATCGCTGGTTACATTTTGCCGGTAACTGTTGCGTTTAGGCGATGGTTTCCCAGCGTGCCACCTTGCTACAGTCAGGGTCCCAGAGGTATTGATGGGTGAACATCAAAAAGTTTTCTTGATTACACCGACCTGCGCAGATGCGCAGGTTTTTTTTGCTTAACGAATCGAAACACAGTTTTCCTGTCAACTCGCTTTACGTTTCTTTATAACTGCAAGCAATAAGCTTCAGATTCACTTACAGCAGCGGATTGCCATGCCTCAAATAAAAAAATTTCTGGGAAAAGACCAGATAAAAGCGCCCTTTAACCCGTTTCGTTTTCGCCTGATCTGCCTTGGCGTTTTCTGCTGTTTGGTGCTGTTGCTGATTTGCGTTGGTGACCTGCAGCTGATCAAGCATCCGATGCTGGAGCACGAAGCCGATCAGCGCTCGCTGCGTACCGTAACGTTGCCAACTAACCGTGGCACCTTGCTGGATCGTGACGGCCAGGCGTTAGCGCTGAGCGTTCCGGCACGTGACATCATCGCCGATCCAATGCGCGTGCTGGAGGCAAATCCCGATTTCACCAGCGCCAAATGGGCTTATCTGGCGGCCGCGCTCAATCAGCGTCCGGAAGATCTGCGCGCGGCCATCACCGCCAACCCGAAAAAACGCTTCCTCTATCTGGGCCGCAAAATCGAACTCGGCATCGCCAAAGATATCGCCGAGCTGAAACTCAAAGGTATCAGCTCGGTGTATAACGACAGCCGTTTCTATCCGATGAGTGAAGCAGCTGCGCCGCTGATTGGCATTGTAGGGGCCGACAGCAACGGCCTGAACGGCATCGAGAAGGGCTTCGACCATGTGCTGCAGGGCGATCCGGGCAAAGAAGTTTATCGTCAGGATGGTGAAGGCAACATCATTGCGATGATCGATTACCAGCCGCCACAGCAGCCGCCAACCGTGCAGCTCAGTATCGATAAGTTCGACCAATTCACGCTCTACAGCAAACTGCGCGACGGCGTGCTGCTTAACAAAGCGGATTCGGGTGCGGCGGTATTGGTGAAAATCGATACCGGCGAAATTCTGGCGATGGCCTCTTATCCGTCGTTCAACCCGAACAACTATGAAAATGCCACGCCGGCGCAGATGCGTAACTCGGCGATCAACGACAGTTACGAACCCGGCTCCACGGTGAAACCGCTGGTGGTGATGGAAGGGCTGGAACGCCATCTGGTGCGCGCCGATTCGGTGATCGATACCACGCCTTACAGCGTCAACGGCCACTTAATTCGCGACGTTGGTCACTGGCCGCGCCTCACCATGACCGGCATTTTGCAGAAATCGAGTGACATCGGCGTCTCGCACATTGCGCTGGCGATGCCCGCTGAAGCGCTGGTTAATACCTATCAGGCATTTGGCCTGGGTAAACCTACCGGGCTGGGATTGACCGGTGAAAGCGTGGGGTACTTCCCGCTGCACCGCGAGCGCTGGGCCGATATCGAACGCGCCACCTTTGCCTTTGGCTACGGCCTGCGCGTCACGCCGCTGCAGATTGCGCGTGAATACGCCACGCTTGGTTCGTACGGCGTTTATCGTCCATTGTCGATCACCAAAGTGACGCCGCCGGTGTTAGGCAAACAGGTGGCGAATCCGCAGGTGGTGCAAACCGTGGTGCATATGCTGGAGAGCGACGTACTGCCGGGCGGGACCGGGGTAAGAGCGGCGGTGCCGGGTTATCGTCTGGCGACCAAAACCGGTACCGCAGAGAAGATGGGCACCAGCGGCAAGTACGATGGCGGTTATATCAACTACACCGCCGGCATCGCGCCCGCCAGCCATCCTGAAGTGGCGCTGGTGGTAATGATCAACCATCCCACCGCGGGCGATCACTTTGGTGGCTCGGTGGCGGCACCGATCTTCGGCAACATCATGGGCCCGGTACTCAAGCACATGAACGTGGCACCCGATGCGATCTACAGTAAACCTTCTTCAGACAAATCTTAGTTAAATCAAAAGTGTAAGTGAGGTGTGGAGAATATTCACACCTCGTTTCACTTCCCCAAACACCGTTGCTTTTTGCACCTGTCTTTCACCGACTCAACGGTGCGAGTATGGAGATCCCAGAGGTATTGATGGGTGTGAAACAAGCTGCTTTGGCAGTACCCTGTTATTACACCGACCCACGCAGATGCGTGGGTTTTTTTTGCCTGTAATTTACGACCGTGCGAACTCGCTCACACCTCTTGTCTGAGTCTTAACACTTCCCCGGCAACATAAAAATATCGGGTTGTGTAACCTGTAGGTAACGCACCGCGATGTCGCATTCCATGGCGGTTCGCTAGCCCCTTACGGTGTTGGTAGCGCTTTAAGGGGCGATTTTTTATTGCGACTCGTTGAGGCCAACCCGCGATGCCAAAAACCAAAGACCGCACGCCAAAAGGCGAGGGCCGTTCTTCGGCGTTTCAGTTACGTATTCACCCGGAGCTGCACGAGCAGCTGCGCAGTGTGACCGACGACGACAACGTCACGCTGTCGTGCTGGTTAAAAGAGCTGGCGCGCCGCGAGCTGCGCCGCAGAGGCATCGAACCCAAAGGTTAAATCGGTGGTTATTGCGTGCACATAACCGTAGCGGCGCAATTCATTGCGCTCCGTTGACCTTTTTCCCGCTGTTATCTTGCGCAATAAATTGCGCCGCTACGAAATTTTCGATAATCGATTTCGGGGCTGAAAACCCGCAAAACGCTAAAAATCCCAACCCTTTATGGCACGAAAGGTTTACCATTTTCCTTTGGAAAATATATTTTACGCAACCTTAACAACCCCGCTTAACCCGCCTCCCTACAATGGCTTTTTGAGTCATTACCTTCGTGACTATTCCCTTCCTATCTTTTAGAGAACAACTATGCGCCTGAAACTTCTTTCTGCCAGCGTGGTGTTTTTACTGGCAGCCTGTGACCAGGGCGGAGCAAAGCCCGCCGCATCCGCCACCCCGCAAGTGGGCGTGGTCAACCTGAAAGCGCAACCCGTTACGCTTGTCAGCCAATTGCCAGGCCGCACCACGGCGGTGAGAACTGCGCAGGTGCGTCCGCAGGTGAGCGGCGTAATTGAAAAAATCCTGTTTACCGAGGGCGGTGAAGTAAAAGCCGGCCAGCCGCTGTATCAAATCGATCCTGCCACCTATAAAGCGGCCTACGACAAAGCCATGGCGACCTGGCAGAACGATGCGATGGTGGTGAAGCGCTATCAGCCGCTGGCCAACGCGCACGCCATCAGCCAGCAAACCTACGACGATGCGGTCGCCGCCGCGCGTGAAGCGCAGGCCGACGTGGAAACCGCCAAAGTGAATCTCGACTACACGCTGGTGAAAGCACCGATTTCCGGCCACATTAGCCGCTCGCTGTACACCGCCGGTGCGCTGGTCACCAACGGGCAAACCGATTATCTCGCCACCATCACTCAGCTTGATCCGATCTATGTCGATGTCAGCGAATCCTCCACCGATCTGCTGCGCCTGCGCCGCGCGCTGGCCGACGGCAAAATCGCCAAAGTGGCCGACAACACCGCCGCCGTGGGCTTGTCGCTGGAAGATAACAGCCAGTACGCCGAGCAGGGCAGGCTGGCGTTCTCGGAAGTGAACGTCGATACCGCCACCGGCACCGTGGTGCTACGCGCGGTGTTCCCGAACCCGAATAACGAACTGCTGCCGGGCATGTACGTGCATGCCAGCTTCCCGCAGGGCATTCAGCAGCAAGGCATTTTGCTGCCGCAAGAGTCGATCATGCATGACACCAAAGGTCAGCCATATGTCTTTGTGGTGAAAAGCGACAACACCATCGAGCAGCGTAGCATCCACACCGGCGAGATGATCAATGGAGAATGGCTGGTGACCTCGGGCCTGCAGCAAGGGGAAAACGTGGTGGTGAACAACCTGCAAAGCGTGCGCAGCGGGGTGAAAGTGACGACCAGCGCCGCCAACACCAACGACACGCCATCCGCCAATGCGGTGAGTCTTTCGATGACTGACGCAGCGGCGCAATAAGGGGGCGGCATGTCGAAGTTTTTTATAGAACGTCCAATCTTCGCCTGGGTTATCGCCATTATCGTGATGCTGGTCGGCGCGATTGCCGCCATCAGTTTGCCGGTCAATCAATATCCCAATATCTCCGCGCCAGCGGTCTCCATCTCGGTAACTTATCCGGGTGCCAGCGCCGAAACCACGCAAAACACCGTGGTGCAGGTCATTGAGCAGCAGCTGAACGGTCTGGATGGTTTGCGCTATCTGGAGTCGAGCAGCGCCTCGGACGGCAGCGCGCAGATCATCGCCACCTTTAATCAGGGCATCAATCCCGATATCGCCCAGGTTCAGGTGCAGGATCGCGTGTCGCTAGCGGAGTCGCAGCTGCCCACCGATGTCACCCAGCAAGGTATCCGCATCCGTAAGTACCAGAAAAACTTCATGATGGTGATCGGGCTGATCGCCAAAGACGGCAAGCTGACTAACGGCGATCTGGCCGACATGCTGGTGTCGAAACTGGAAGATCCGATCTCGCGTACGCCGGGCGTCGGCGACTTCATGGTGCTGGGATCCGAATACGCGATGCGCATCTGGCTCGATCCGGCCAAATTGTACAAATACAACCTGATGCCGAGCGATGTCACCACGGCGATTGATAACCAGAACGTGCAGGTGTCGTCCGGTTCACTCGGCGGTTTGCCGACCATTCAGGGCGCAAAAACCCAGGCGACGATCCTCGGCAAAACCCGTTTCACCACCGTGCAGCAGTTTGAGAATGTGCTGCTGAAGGTGAATAGCGACGGCTCGCAGGTGCGGCTGAAAGATGTGGCCAGCGTCGCGCTCGGGCCGCAAAGCTACGGCATCGATGCCACCATGAACGGCAAACCGGCCGCCGGTATCGCGTTGCGTCTGGCAACCGGTGCCAATGAACTGGATACCGCCAAGGCGGTGCGCCAAACCATCGCCGACCTGAAAGATTCGCTGCCGGATAACGTCGAGATTCAGTATCCGTACGACACCTCGCCGGTGGTCAGCGCCTCAATTGAAGAGGTGGTGAAAACGCTGATCGAAGCGGTGGTGCTGGTGTTCTTCGTGATGCTGATCTTCCTGCAAAACCTGCGCGCCACGCTGATCACCACGCTGGTGGTGCCGGTGGTGCTGCTGGGCACTTTTGGCATTCTTTCGGCGTTTGGTTACAGCATTAACACCCTCACCATGTTCGGCATGGTGCTGGCCATCGGGCTACTGGTGGATGACGCCATTGTGGTGGTGGAGAACGTTGAGCGCGTAATGCACGAAGAGCAACTCGACCCGAAAGCCGCCACCATTAAATCGATGCAGCAGATTCAGGGCGCGCTGTTTGGCATTGCGCTGGTGCTGTCGGCAGTGCTGCTGCCGATGGCGTTCTTCTCCGGATCGACCGGTGTGATTTACCGCCAGTTCTCGGTCACCATCGTCTCGGCGATGGCGCTGTCGGTGATCATGGCGCTGATCTTCACGCCTGCGCTGTGCGCCACCTTGCTGAAACCGGCAGCGGCGGAGCATAAAAGCACCGGATTCGCCGGTTGGTTTAACCGCAAGTTCGACAGCGGGGCGATGCACTACACCCACGGCGTCAGCAAAGTGATTTCCCGTCGCGGCCTGTTCCTGGTGATCTATCTGGTGATCGTCGGCGTGACGGGCTTTTTGTTCACCCGCGTACCAACCACCTTCCTGCCGGGTGAAGATCAGGGCTTGATGATGGTGCAGATCACGCTGCCGGTGAACTCGTCATCGCAGCGCACTCAGCAGGTGATCAACGATCTCAACGCCTATCTGCAACAGAACGAAGCGTCGGTGGTGACCACCACCTTTGGCGTGGCGGGCTTTAACTTTGCCGGTCGCGGCCAGAGCAACGCCATGGCTTTTGTGCGTCTGAAAGATTGGGGCGACCGCACGCACAGCGGGCAAAGCGTGCAGGACCTGGCGAACCGCGTGATGGCGCACTTCGCCAACTACCAGAACGCCAAAATCTTCGCCATGGTGCCGCCGGCAGTGATGGAGCTGGGCAACGCCACCGGTTTCGATCTCTATCTGCAGGATACCGGCGCGCACAGCCATCAGCAGATGATGGATGCCGCGCATCAGTTGATTACGTTGGCGAACAACGATCCACATCTGGCGCAGGTACGTCTTAACGGGCTGGAAGATGAGCCGCAGTATCAGCTGGAGATCAATGATGAGAAGGCCAGCGCGCTCGGCCTGAGCATGACCGACATCAACAACACTTTGTCGGTGGCGTGGGGCTCCAGCTACATCGATCAGTTCATGTATAACGGCCGCGTGAAAGAGGTCTATCTGATGGGTAAAGCGGACTCGCGCGCCACACCGTCGGATCTCGACAAATGGTACTTCCGCAACAGCAGCGGCACCATGGTGCCATTCTCCGCCTTCGCCTCGGGCAAATGGGTGTACGGCTCGCCGCACTTTGAACGCTTTAACGGCTTAACCGCTGAGGAGATCCTCGGATCGCCCGCGCCGGGCCAGAGTACCGGTGAAGCGATGAAGGCGGTGGAACAGCTGGCGAAGCAGCTGCCGCACGGTTTCCGCGTGCAGTGGTACGGTATTTCGTATGAGGAGCAGGCCTCCGGCAGCCAAACCACGCAGTTGTATCTGATCTCGATTCTGGTGGTGTTCCTGTGTCTGGCGGCGCTGTACGAGAGCTGGTCGATTCCGTTCTCGGTGATCATGGTGGTGCCGCTCGGCATCCTCGGCACCATTAGCGCGGTGCTGCTGCGCGGCCTGCAGAACGATGTTTTCTTCCAGGTTGGCCTGCTGACCACCGTGGGGCTGGCGGCGAAAAACGCCATCCTGATCGTGGAGTTCGCCAAAGAGCTGCATGAGCGCGAGGGCAAAACGCTGGTGGAAGCGGCGGTAGAAGCGGCGCGGCTGCGTATCCGTCCGATTATCATGACCTCAATGGCGTTTATTCTCGGCGTGCTGCCGCTGACCATATCCAACGGCGCGGGCGCAGGCAGCCAGCATTCGATTGGTACGGCGGTGGCGGGCGGTATGATCACCGCGACTTTCCTCGCCATCTTCTTTGTGCCGATGTTCTACGTGGTGGTTTCGCAGTTCTTTGCGCGTAAGAAACAAACATCCGCAGAGGTGGTTAAAAATGAACATGAATAACTTCCGTCTGGCGCTGTTGCCGCTCGCGCTGGCATTGGCCGGTTGTACGCTGGCACCGCACTATCAGCGCCCGGCGCTGCCGGTGGACGCTAAATACGATCAGGCGACGCCCGTCGGCAACGTCGCCGATTTGCCGTGGCAGAACTTCTTCACCGATGCCACGCTGCGCAACCTGATCCAGCTGTCGCTCGATAACAACCGCGACCTGCGCGTGGCGGCGCTGAACGTGCAAGAGGCGCAGCAGGGCGTCACGGTGCAGCGCGCTGCGCTGATGCCGTCGATCAACGCCACGGCCAGCCAGACTTCGGCGCATGAACCGGCCAATCTCTACAACACCAAAACCAGCGGCGCGGTGACCTATCACGAGCTGAACAGCGGCTTGAGCGTCACTTCGTGGGAGCTGGATTTCTTTGGTCGCCTGCAAAGCCTGAGCGATCAGGCGCAGGAAACCTATCTGTCGAGCGCCGCCACCGAACGCGCCACGCGCATTTCACTGATCGCGGAAGTGGCGACGGCGTGGCTGACGCTGAGCTCGGATAACGATCTGCTGCATCTGGCGCAACACACCGCGCAAAGCCAGCAGGAATCGTATCGCCTGACCAAGCTCAGCTACGACGGCGGTGCCAGCAGCGATCAGGATCTGGCGCAGGCCGAAAGCACGGTGCGGGCGGCGCAGGCGGACGTGGCGAGTTACACGCGGCAGGTGCGGCAGGATGTGGATGCGCTGCGCTTGCTGGTCGGCACCGATCTGCCCGCCACGCTGCTGTCACACGCCACGCTGGACGCCAACTGGCACTTCCCGGCCATGCCTGCTGGCTTACCGTCGGATCTGCTGACGCGTCGCCCGGATATCATGGCGGCGGAGCACACGCTGAAGGCGGCCAATGCCAATATCGGCGCGGCGCGTGCCGCCTTCTTCCCGAGCATCACGCTGACCGCGTCCGGCGGCTCCACCAGCAGCTCGCTTGGCAGCCTGCTGGGCGGCGGCACCGGCGCATGGTCATTCATGCCATCGATTAACCTGCCGATTTTTGACGGTGGTAAAAACCAGGCCAACCTGAATATCGCGCATATCGAGAAACGCATTGAGATTGCTGACTATGAGAAGGCGATCCAGACCGCGTTTAAAGAGGTGAACGATGCGCTGGCCGGTCAGGATACCTGGCAGGATCAGCTGACGGCGCTGCAACAGGAGGTTGGCGCCAATCAGCGCGACTACGATTACTCCACATTGCGCTTCAAGCAAGGCGTCGACAATTATCTCAATGTGTTAGTGGCCCAGCGATCGCTTTACAGTGCGCAGCAGTCGCTGATCAGTGCGCATCTCGGCCAATTGAGCCAGAAAATCACCCTGTACAAGGCGTTAGGCGGCGGCTGGAAATCTTAATCACCTTAACGAAACCCTTACGGTTCGCGTATGGAATTCGCGCGGGCATTCAACCGATAATGCGCGTAGTGATGATTTCCCCTTGAAATAGTCCCCTGTTTTACAGGGGATTTTCCGTTTTCTGGCTAACCTGAAGATCCTGATGACTAACAACGCTTCCCGCTCCCCGTTTTCCCGCTGGCTGAAATGGCTCCTGTTGTTGCTTGTGCTGTTGATTGTGGCGGGCGTGATCTGGCGCGTGGTCGGTGGTCACGGCGGCATGCCGGGCGGCGGAAAACCGCCGGGCGCACGCGGCGGTCATCGCGGTGGCGCGGGCGGCCCGCCGGGCATGGCGACGATGATGGGCGGTGCTACGCTGGTGCACAGCGGCGTCGCCAGCAGCGCGGATGTGCCGGAATACCTCAACGCGCTCGGCACGGTGATCCCTAACGCCAGCGTCACCGTCACCAGCCGCGTCGCCGGACAGCTGGAAAAAGTGTTCTTTACCGAAGGGCAGAAAGTTAGCGCCGGCCAGCTGCTGGCGCAGATCGATCCGCGCAGCTATCAGGCGACGCTGGCGCAGTATCAGGGCGATCTCAATCAGAACCAGGCGTTGCTGAAGAGCGCGCAGTTAACGCTGGTGCGTTATCAGAAACTGGCGGCGCAGGATTCGTTATCTCGCCAGGATCTCGATACCCAAACCGCCACCGTCGGCCAGTACAAAGGTGCGGTCGCCGCTGATGAAGCGCAGATCGCCAGCGCCAAACTGGATATCGAGTATGCGCGCATCACCTCGCCAATCAGCGGACGCGTCGGTTTGCGTCTGGTCGATCCCGGTAATATGGTGCAAACCACCGATACCACCGGCATCGTGGTGGTGACGCAGATGCAGCCCGCCGCAGTGACCTTTAGCGTGCCGCAGGGCAACATTCCGCAGCTGACCAAAGCGCTGCACGGCGGGCAAAGTCTGCCCGCCACCGCCTTTGATCAGGACAACAGCCGCGCGCTGGCGCAGGGCGAGGTGAAGTTCATCAGCAACCAGATCGATACCGCGACCGGCACCATTGAGCTGAAAGCCACCTTCCCAAATGAAGACGAATCGCTGTTCGCTAACCAGTTCGTCAATCTGCGGCTACAAACCAACATCCTGAAAAATGTCACGGTGATCCCGGCGCAGGCGCTGCAGCTGAGCAGCGACGGCAGCTTCGTGTTTGTCATCAACCAAGACAACACCGTGACGCGCAAAGCGGTCACCACCGGGCCAACGTTTGGTGAAGATCAGCAGGCGATCCTCAACGGAGTGGAACCGGGCGATCGCCTGGTGACCGAAGGCATCGATCGCCTAACCAACGGCAGCAAAGTGCAGCTGGCGGATGAGCGCAAAACCACCGCGACTGCCGAGGCCAAATGAATCCGTCTCGCCTGTTTATCCAGCGTCCGGTCGCCACCATTTTGCTGATGGTCGGCGTGCTGATCGCCGGGATCTTCTCCTACCGTTTTCTCTCCACCTCGGCGCTGCCGCAGGTGGATTACCCGACCATTCAGGTCACCACGCTCTATCCCGGTGCCAGCCCGGATGTGATGGCGTCGTCCGTCACCTCGCCGCTGGAGCGCCAGCTGGGTCAAATGGCTGGGTTGAGCCAGATGACGTCAACCAGCTCAAGCGGATCGTCGATCGTCACGCTGAAGTTCAGCCTCGATCTGTCGCTGGATGTCGCCGAGCAGGAAGTGCAGGCGGCGATCAATGCCGCCAATAACTTGCTGCCGAGCGATCTGCCCAATCCGCCAACCTACAAAAAGGTCAATCCAGCCGATACCGCCGTGATTACGCTGGCGGTGAGTTCCGACACGCTGCCGCTGACGCAGGTGCAGGATCTGGTGAACACGCGCGTGGCGCTGAAGCTGTCGCAGATTAATGGCGTCGGCATGGTGACGCTGGCGGGCGGCCATCAACCGGCGATTCGCGTGCAGATGGACCCGAAAGCGCTGGCGGCGCACCAGCTGTCGCTGGAGGACGTCAACACGCTAATCGGCAACAGCAACGTGAACGGCTCGAAAGGCGGCTTCGACGGCAAATATCACTCGGTGACCATCGACGCTAACGATCAGCTGCGCACCGCCGATGAGTACGGCAATTTGATCATCACTTACCAAAACGGTGCGGCGCTGCGGCTAAAAGATATCGCGCATATCGAACAGGGACCGGAGAACAGCTTCCAGTCGGCGTGGGCCAACAACAGTCCGGCGATTGTGATCAGCGTGCAGCGCCAGCCGGGCGCCAACGTGATTCAGGTGGTGGACAGCATCAAAGCGCAGCTGCCGAAGCTGCAGGCGGCGCTGCCGGACGGCGTGAAGATGAGCATCTTGTCGGATCGCACGCAAACCATTCGCGCCTCCATCAGCGATGTGCAGTTTGAGCTGATGCTGTCGGTGGCGCTGGTGGTGATGGTGACGTTCCTGTTCCTGCGCAACGTGGCGGCGACGCTGATTCCCAGCGTGGCGGTACCGCTGTCGCTGATTGGCACCTTCGGCGTGATGTATCTGGCCGACTTCAGCCTGAATAATCTGTCGCTGATGGCGCTGACCATCGCCACCGGCTTCGTTATCGACGATGCGATTGTGGTGGTGGAGAACATTTCACGGCGGCTGGAAGAGGGCGAAACGCCGATGCAGGCGGCGCTGAAAGGCTCGCAGCAGATTGGCTTCACCATCATCTCGCTGACCTTCTCACTGATTGCCGTGCTGATCCCGCTGCTGTTTATGGGCGACGTGGTTGGGCGGTTGTTCCGCGAATTTGCCATCACGCTGGCGGTGTCGATTCTGGTGTCGATGGTGGTGTCACTAACCCTGACGCCGATGCTGTGCGCCTATCTGTTGCAGCACATTCCGCCGGAAAAACAGTCGCGCTTCTCGCGTAAAGGCGGCGAGTTGTTCGACAAGCTGGTGCGCGGCTATGACCGCATGCTGACGGTGGTGCTGAACCATCAGAAGCTGACGCTGCTGGTGGCGCTGGCGACCTTTGCGCTCACCGCGCTGCTGTATATCGCCATCCCAAAAGGCTTCTTCCCGACCCAGGATACCGGGCTGATTCAGGGCGTCACCGTGGCGTCGCAGGATGTGTCGTTTAGCGAGATGTCGAAGCGGCAGCAGGCGCTGGCGAAAGTGATTCTGCAAAATCCGTCGGTGGAGAGTTTGTCCTCAACCATCGGCATTGATGGCAGCAACACCAGCCTGAATAGCGGGCGCATCCAGATCAACCTCAAGTCGTTTGAACAGCGCGACGACAAAGCCGACGTGGTGATCAAACAGCTGCAGCAGGCGGCGCAGCAGGTGGCGGGCATTCAGCTCTATCTGCAACCGGCGCAGGATTTGACCGTTAACGATCAGGTGTCGCCGAGCCAGTATCAGTTCACGCTGGATGATGCCGACAGCGAAAACCTGGTGCGCTGGACGCCAAAGATGGTCGCCGCCCTGCAGCAGCGTCCGGAGTTTAACGGCGTGGTGAGTAACCTGCAGGATCAGGGCCGCGTGGCCTATGTCGAGCTGAATCGCGATAAAGCGGCGCGCTACGGCATTACCGCCGCCGACGTCGATACCGCGCTGTACAACAGCTTCGGTCAGCGTCTGGTCTCCACCATCTTTACCCAGGCCAATCAATATCGCGTGGTGCTGGAAGTGGCGCCGCAGTATCAGCAATCGCCCGCTTCGTTTGATGATGTCTATTTGCCGGTGACCAGCGCGAGCAGCAGCACTTCCACCACGGATGACACCACCACAACCACCACCGGCATGGTGAAGCTCACGTCCATCGCCACCATTCACCAGCGCACCGGTTCGCTGATGCACATGCGGCTCAATCAATTCCCGGCGGTGATGGTGTCGTTCAATCTCAATAAAGGCTATTCGCTGGAAGAGGGGCAGAAGGCGATTGCCGCAGTGACGCAGCAGCTGAATTTGCCGTCGAGCATCACCTTGCGTTATCAGGGCGAAACCTCGGCATTCCAGAGCGCCACCGGCAACACGCTGTGGCTGATTCTGGCGGCATTAATCACCATGTACGTGGTGCTCGGCATTCTGTACGAAAGCTTTATCCATCCGGTGACCATTCTCTCGACGCTGCCGTCGGCGGCGGTCGGCGCGCTGTTGACGCTGCTGCTGGCGGGCAGCGAGTTCAGCCTGATTGCGCTGATTGGCGTAATTCTGCTGATCGGTATCGTCAAGAAGAACGCGATTATGATGATCGACTTCGCACTGGAGGCGGAAAACAAGCAGCACATGAGCGCGCGGGACGCGATTCATCAGGCCTGTTTGCTGCGCTTCCGCCCGATTCTGATGACCACCATGGCGGCGCTGCTCGGTGCGCTGCCGCTGATGCTGGCGTCCGGTTCCGGTGCCGAGCTGCGCCAGCCGCTCGGTCTGGTGATTGTTGGCGGTTTGATCGTCAGCCAGGTGCTGACGCTGTTCTCCACGCCGGTAATTTACCTGTGGTTTGATGGCATTGCGCAGCGCGGCAAGCGCTACATGCAGCGCAAGCAGCAGCAGGCGCGGGGCGAGCGATGAACCTCACCCGGCTGTTTATCTTCCGCCCGGTTGCCACGTTACTGCTGACGCTGGCGATCCTGCTGCTGGGCGCGTTGGGCTATCGGCTGCTGCCGGTGGCGCCGCTGCCGCAGGTGGATTTCCCCACTATCATGGTGAGCGCCAGCCTGGCCGGTGCCAGCCCGGAAACCATGGCAGCCACCGTCGCTACGCCGCTGGAGCGTTCGCTGGGGCAGATTGCCGGCGTTACCGAGATGACCTCGACCAGTTCGCAGGGATCGACCAGCGTGATTTTGCAGTTTGACCTCGATCGCGACATCAACGGCGCAGCGCGTGACGTGCAGGCGGCGATCAACGCCGCACGCAGTTTGCTGCCGAGCGCGATGGAGTCGCTGCCGACCTATCGCAAAGCCAATCCATCGGATGCGCCGATTGTGATGCTGGCGCTGACGTCCGCCACGCGCACGCCGGGCGAACTCTACGATCTGGCCGAAAGCAAAATCGAGCAGGCAATGGGCCAGGTGAAAGGCGTGGGCGAAGTGTCGCTGATGGGCAGTGCCTTACCGGCGGTGCGTATCGATCTGCAGCCGCTGAAGCTGACGCAGTACGGCATTTCGCTTGATACGGTGCGCAGCGCCATCGCCAACAGCACCAGCAATAAGCCGAAAGGGATTTTGCAGGGCAGCAGCCAGTCGTGGGTGGTGGACAGCAACGGCCAGCTGGATAAAGCCGCGCAGTATCAGGATCTGATCGTTACGTATCAAGAGGGCAAAGCGGTGCGGCTGCATGATGTCGCCACCGTGTATGACTCGGTTGAAGATCAGTATCAGGCCGGTTTCCTCAACGCCATGCCATCGGTGATGGTGGGCATTAAGCGCCAGGCCGGTGCCAACATGCTCGACACCATTGATGCCATCAAAGCGCAGCTGCCGGCGCTGGAAAAAGATCTGCCCGCCGATACGCAACTGAAAGTGGTGGTGGATCGCTCGCCGACGGTGCGCGCCTCGCTGTATGACACCGAAGAGACGCTGCTGGTGGCGATGCTGCTGGTGATCGCCGTGGTGTTTGTGTTTCTGCGTAACGTGCAGGCGGTGATTATCCCGGCGCTGGCGCTGCCGGTCTCGCTGATTGGCACCTGCGCGGTGATGTATCTGCTGGGTTACAGCCTCGATAACCTGTCGCTGATGGCGCTGATTATCGCCACCGGCTTTGTCGTCGATGACGCGATTGTGGTGCTGGAAAACATCACGCGCCATATCGAAGAAGGGCTCAGTCCGCTGCGCGCGGCGCTGCGTGGCGCGCAGGAAGTGAGTTTTACCGTGCTGTCGATGACTATGTCGTTGATTGCGGTGTTCATCCCGTTTCTGCTGATGGGCAGCATCGTCGGACGCTTATTCCGCGAATTTGCCGTCACGCTGACGGTATCGCTGCTGATTTCAATGTTTGTCTCGCTGAGCCTGACGCCGATGCTGTGCGCGCGCCTGCTGAAGCCGAAAGCCAAAGTCACGCAACGCTCGCATCCGCTGTATCAGTTTATCGAAAACCAACTTAACGCATTGCTGGCGGCTTATTCGCGCGGGTTAACCTGGGTGATGGCGCACCAAAAGCTGACGATGTTCAGCCTGGTGCTGACCGTGCTGCTCAACCTGTTCCTGTTTTCCGTGGTGCAGAAAGGCTTTTTCCCCAATCAGGATACCGGCCTGCTGATGGGCGCGCTGCGTGCCGATCAGAACATCTCCTTCCAGGCGATGAAGCCGAAAATGCTGCAGTTCACCCACATCATCCAGTCCGATCCGGCGGTGGAGAGCGTGATGTCGTCGATGGGCAGCGGCATGTTCGGCTCGCGCAACAGCGCCAACTTCTTTGTGCGCCTGAAGGATTTTGACAAGCGCGATGCCACCGCCACCGAAGTGGCGAACCGCCTGAGTATGAAAACCAGCCATATCGCTGGCGCGCAGATGTTCCTGATGGCGGCGCAGGATCTGCACATCGGCGGACGCAGCGCCAACGCCACCTATCAATACAGTTTGCAGGCCGACGATCTCGATCTGCTACGTGAGTGGACGCCGAAAGTGCAGGCGGCGCTGGCGGCAATCCCGCAGCTGAACAGCGTCGATTCCGACTCGCAAACCGGCGGTCAGGAAGTGGTGATTAATATCGATCGTGACCGTGCGAAACGGTTGGGCGTGGATGTGCAGATGCTCGACACCCTGCTGAACAACGCTTTCAGCCAGCGTCAGGTAGCCACGCTCTATCACACGCTTAATCAGTATCATGTGGTGATGTCGCTGCAGGATAGCTACACGCGCGATCCGGCGATTTTGCAGCAGCTGTATGTGATTAACGACAGCGGCGATCGCGTGCCGCTCGCCGCATTCGCCAGCTTCAAGGGCGGCAACGCGCCGCTGTCGGTGGCGCATCAGGGCCAATCCGCCACCAGCACCGTGGCGTTTAACCTTAACGACGGCGTGTCGCTGGAGCAGGCGCAGGCGCTGATTAAGCAGGCGATGGCGCAGCTCGGTTTGCCCTCCAGTATTCAGGCCGGTTTTGCCGGCACCGCCGCCGCCTTCGCCCAGCTTACCGCCACCATGCCGTGGCTGATTATCGCGGCGCTGGCGGCGGTGTATATCGTGCTCGGCGTGCTGTATGAGAGTTACATCCATCCGCTCACCATTCTCTCAACGCTGCCGTCGGCGGGCGTGGGCGCGCTGTTGTTGCTGTTGCTGACCAACACGCAGCTGACGGTGATCGCGCTGATCGGCATCATCCTGCTGATTGGTATCGTGAAAAAGAACGCCATCATGATGATCGACTTTGCGATTCACGCCGAGCGCAGCCAAGGCATGACGCCGCAGCAGGCGATCACCCAAGCCTGCTTGATGCGTTTCCGGCCGATCATGATGACCACGCTGGCCGCCTTCTTTGGCGCGCTGCCGCTGGCGCTGGGCAGCGGCGGCGATGCCGACTTACGTAGCCCGCTCGGGCTGGCGATTGCCGGTGGTTTGGCGCTGAGCCAATTATTAACGCTGTTTACTACGCCGGTGGTTTATCTCTGGCTCGACCGTTTAAGCCGCGCCACGCAACGTCAGTGGCAGCGGTTGCGTCATGTGGAATCCCGATAGATGAAAATGTCTCTGAAAATTACGCCGTTGCTCACCGTGATGTTGCTGGCGGGCTGCGCGGTTGGCCCCGATTATCAGCGCCCGAGCATGGCGATGCCGACCCATTTCAAAGAAGCCAAAGGCTGGACGCAGGCGACGCCGCAGGATGCAAACAGCAAAGGTGAATGGTGGCAGGTGTATCATGATGCCACGCTGGCTAGTCTGCTGAAGCAGGTGAGCATCTCCAACCAGAACGTAGCCAGCTATGCCGCGCAGTACCGCGAAGCACAGGCGCTGGCTGGGCAATCACGCGCGGAGTTGTTGCCGTCGCTAGGCTACGACGCCAGCAGCACGCGCAGCGGCAGCCGCGCCAGCGGTCAACGCAGCGTCAGCAACAGCCATGCCGCCGATCTCAGCGCCAGCTGGGAGCTGGATGTGTGGGGCAAACTGCGACGCACGCTGGAGGAGAACCATGCCAGCGCCGAAGCCAGCAAAGCCGAGCTGGCGAATATCACCTTGAGCGCGCAGTCCGAACTGGCGCAGGACTATTTCCAGCTGCGCATCATCGACGAGAAAATCGCGCTCTATCAGCGCAGTATCGCGGCCTATCAACGTTATCTGACGGTGATTGAAAACAAATATGCGGCGGGCAGCGAATCACGCGCCACCTTAGCGCAGGCGCAGATGCAGCTGGAGAGCGCCCGCGCCTCGGCGCAGGATTACCAGTGGCAGCGTGCACAGATGGAGCACGCCATTGCGTTGCTGCTGGGTCGAGCTCCGGCGGATTTCTCCTTGCCGGTGGCGAAGCTGGAGGCCGCGCTGCCCGCGATCCCGAACAGCGTGCCGTCGCAGCTGTTGCAGCGCCGTCCCGATATCGCCTACGCCGAGCGCAACGTGGCGGCGGCGAATGCGGCGGTCGGCGTGGCGATTGCCGGTTACTATCCCGATTTGACGCTGAGCGCCAGCGGCGGCGTGAGTTCATCGGCGATCAACAGTTTGTTCTCGCTGCCCAATCGCGTCTGGTCTTTGGGGCCGGAGCTGAGCGGTACGCTGTTAGATTTCGGCGCCACCTCAGCGAAAGTCGAACAGGCACGCGCCGCCTATGATGCCAGCGTTGCCAGCTATCGCCAGTCGGTGCTGACCGGCATGGGCGAAGTGGAAGATTATCTGGTGCAGCTGAATACTTTGCAGGGCGAAATCGCCGCACAGCAGCGCGCCACCGACGCGGCGCAGGAATCGGCACGCGTGACGCGCAATCAGTATGATGCCGGAATGATCGACTATCTCGACGTCGCCACCACCGAAAACAGCAGCCTGAGCGCGCAGCAGAGTTTGCTGTCGCTGCAGAGCACGCAGTGGGTCAGCAGCGTCGGTCTGATCGCCGCGCTGGGCGGTGGCTGGCAGGCGGATACGCGGTAAAACCAGGTCGCCATGATGGCCCTTTGCCGCAGCTGACGCGCCAGCGCCTCTGGCAAATGTTGCCCTTTTCAGCAGCACACACTGAAGCTTCGGAGCAGGCCGGGGACGCTTTTGGGCCGGCAATCCGCAGCGCTGAACGAAGCGAGGAAGCCAGGAGAGCCCGCAGGACGCGGGCGAAAGGCGGAGCCGGGACAAGGAAGTCCCGTCTCCGCCGGTCCGTCAGGCAAACGAGCGAAGTGAAGGCACCGCGCTAGCGGCGCGAGGACCGCCGGACCACAAGTGGCCCCGGCCTGCACACTCATCGTTGGCTTAACTGACAAGCATTACGCCATGAATGGCGGCCCTACGACCGCTATTGCGTTTAAATCACCACGCCACTTGTCGAAAATCCCCAGATCCTGCATCGTAAGAGCCATTTTTACGATTGCTAAGGAGCTGGCATGCTACTCACTTTTTTCCGTTTCATGTTCCGCCTGCTGTGGCGTGTGGAACTGCGCGGCGACCTCGCGGCACTGCATAAAGAGAAAGTGCTGATCACCCCCAATCACACGTCGTTTCTGGATGGGGTATTACTGGCGCTGTTTCTGCCGATCAAACCGGTGTTCGCGGTCTATTCGTCGATCAGCGATCAATGGTTTATGCGTCTGCTGAAGCCGATCATCGACTTCGTTCCGCTCGATCCCACCAAGCCGATGTCGATCAAACATCTGGTGCGCATGATCAATCAGGGCCGTCCGGTGGTGATCTTCCCCGAAGGGCGCATCACCGTGACCGGATCGCTGATGAAGATCTACAGCGGCGCCGGCTTTGTGGCGGCGAAATCCGGTGCCACCGTGGTGCCGATGCGTATCGAAGGCGCGGAATATACGCCGTTTGGTCGTCTGGCGGGCGTGTTTAAACGGCGCCTGTTCCCGCGCATCACCTTAACGGTGCTGCCGCCAACGGTAATCCCAATGCCTGAAGCCAAACGCGCGCGCGATCGCCGCACGCTGGCGGGCGAGCACCTGCATCATGTGATGATGGAAGCCCGCATGGCAGTGCGTCCGCGTGAGACGCTGTTCGAGGCTTTCCTCAATGCGCGTCAGCGTTATGGCGCGATGAAGCCGTGTATCGAAGACGTCAACTTCAAACCGGATAGCTATACCGGTTTGCTGAAGAAAGCGCTTGGCGTGGGCCGCATTCTGGAGCGTTACAGCCAGCAAGGTGAATACGTCGGTCTGCTGCTGCCGAACGCCACGGTGACAGCGGCGGCAATTCTCGGTGCCTCGCTGCGCGGGCGCATTCCGGCGATGCTCAACTACACCGCAGGCGTGAATGGCATGCGTGCGGCGTTGACCGCATCGCAGGTGAAAACCGTGTTTACCTCGCGGCAGTTCCTCGAAAAAGGCAACCTGTGGCACTTGCCGCAGGGACTCAGCGAAGTGCAGTGGATCTATCTGGAAGATCTGAAAGATACCGTTACGCTGCAGGACAAATTGTGGATTGTGGCGCATCTGCTGATGCCGCGCCGTGCGCTGGTGGCGCAGCAGCCGGAAGATGCGGCGATGGTGCTGTTTACCTCCGGTTCGGAAGGCCATCCCAAAGGTGTGGTGCACTCGCATAAAAGTCTGCTGGCGAACGTTGAGCAGATTCGTACCGTGGCGGATTTCACCCCGCGTGACCGCTTTATGTCGGCGCTGCCGCTGTTCCATGCTTTCGGTTTAACCGTTGGCCTGTTTACCCCGTTGCTGACCGGCGCGCAGGTGTTTCTCTATCCAAGCCCGCTGCATTACCGCATCGTGCCGGAGCTGGTTTACGACCGTAACTGCACCGTGCTGTTTGGTACTTCAACCTTCCTTGGCAACTATGCGCGTTTCGCCAGCCCGTACGATTTTGCGCGTCTGCGCTATGTGGTGGCGGGCGCGGAGAAACTGCAGGAAGCGACGCGTCAGATCTACATGGAAAAATACGGCATCCGTATTCTCGAAGGCTACGGCGTGACGGAGTGCGCGCCGGTGGTGGCGATCAACGTGCCGATGGCGGCAAAAAATCACACCGTGGGCCGCATTCTGCCGGGCATGGATTCGCGTCTGATTTCGGTGCCGGGCATTGAGCAGGGCGGTCGCCTGCAGCTGCGCGGTCCAAACGTGATGAACGGGTATCTGCGCGTGGAAAATCCAGGCGTGCTGGAAGTCCCGGTCGCCGATAACGGCGAAGGCGAGATGGAAGCGGGCTGGTACGACACCGGCGATATCGTCAGCTTTGATGAAGGCGGTTTCTGCCAGATTCAGGGCCGTGCGAAACGCTTCGCCAAAATTGCCGGTGAGATGGTGTCGCTGGAGATTGTGGAGCAGATTGCGCTGAAAGCCTCTAACGAGAAGCAGCATGCGGCGTCGCTGCGTCCGGACGGTAATCGAGGCGAAGCGTTGGTGCTGTTTACTACCGACAGCGAGTTGGGCCGCGACACGCTGCTGAAAGCGGCGCGTGAAATTGGCGCGCCGGAACTGGCGGTGCCGCGCGATATCCGCGTGATGAAACAGCTACCGATGCTGGGTAGCGGCAAACCGGACTATGTCAGCCTGAAGCAGCTGGCGGAAGAGGAGCAGGCATGAGCCAGGCGTTAAATAACGATGCACCGCTGTTATCGCGCAACATGCTGGCGGTGATTGTGGCGCAGTTCTTCTCGGCATTTGGCGACAACGCGCTGTTGTTTGTGACGCTGGCGGTGCTGAAAAATCAGTTCTATCCGGACTGGAGTCAGCCGATCCTGCAAATGCTGTTTGTGGCCACTTACATTCTGCTCGCGCCGTTCGTGGGCCAGATGGCGGATAGCTTTGCCAAAGGTCGGGTAATGATGTTCGCTAACAGTCTTAAGCTGCTCGGCGCGCTGGTTATCTGTTTCGGCTTCAATCCGTTCCTCGGCTATACGCTGGTGGGGATTGGCGCGGCATCCTATTCGCCAGCCAAGTACGGCATCCTGACGGAGATCACCAGCGGTGAACGCCTGGTCAAAGCCAACGGCTTAATGGAAGGTTCGACCATTGCGGCGATTCTGCTGGGTTCGGTAGCGGGCGGTATTCTGGCGGACTGGAACCTGGTCGCCGCGCTGGTGGTGTGTGCCATGACCTATGCGATGGCGGTGGTGGCGAACATCTTTATTCCGCGCCTGACGGCGGCGCGTCCCGGCCAGAGCTGGCATTTTGGCGCCATGCTGCGCAGTTTCATCGCGGCCACTAAGCTGCTGTGGCGCAACGGCGAAACGCGCTTCTCGCTGCTCGGCACCAGCTTGTTCTGGGGCGCGGGCGTGACGCTGCGTTTCCTGCTGGTGCTGTGGGTGCCGGTGGCGCTCGGCATTAGCGATAACAAAACCCCGACCACGCTGAATGCCATGGTGGCGATTGGCATCGTGATTGGTGCGGCAGCGGCAGCGAAGCTGGTGACGCTGCAAACCGTGCGTCGCTGCATGCCAGCCGGTGTGCTGATTGGCGTGATGGTGGTGGTGTTCGCGTTGCAAACCAGCTTGCTCAATGCCTATCTGGTTTTGATGCTGATTGGTGCGCTGGGTGGTTTCTTCGTGGTACCGCTCAATGCGCTGCTGCAGGAGCGTGGCAAGGCGTCCGTGGGTTCGGGCAACGCGATTGCGGTGCAAAATCTCGGTGAGAATACCGCGATGTTACTAATGCTGGGATTCTATACCGTGGCGATTAAGCTGGGCGCGCCTGCGGTGGCGACCGGCGTCGGATTCGGCGCGATTTTCGCCGTGGCGATTGCGGTGTTGTGGTGGAAAGCGCGGAAGTAACAAAAGCATAGCGTCGTAGCGGGGCAATGTATTGCGCAATGGCGAATGCCGCACAAGTGGAAAAATGTGCGGCGTTTTTAAAGCGCGCGATAAATCGCGCCGCTACGGTGTGGTGCGATTTATGGCGCTGGATAGGTAAACTGGCGATGAATCGCTTCCAGTTCCTCTAACACCTCGGCATTCAGCGTCAGATTGAAACTCTCTACGTTAATCTTCAGCTGCTCCAGCGTGGTGGCGCCCAGCAAGGTGCTGGCGACAAACGGCTGTTGACGCACATACGCCAGCGCCATCTGCGACGGATCCATATTGTGCTTCTGCGCCAGCGCAACATAGGCTGCAATCGCCTGCTGAGACTGATCGCCGCTGTAGCGGGTAAAGCGACTAAACAGCGTATTGCGCGCACCGGCGGGTTTCGCACCGTTCAGGTATTTGCCACTCAACGTACCAAACGCCAGGCTGGAATACGCCAGCAACTCGACGCCTTCATGCTGGCTGATCTCCGCTAAACCGACCTCAAAACTGCGGTTCAGCAGGCTGTACGGGTTCTGGATGGTGACGATACGCGGCAGCTCATGCTTTTCAGCCAGCTGCAGATAACGCATCACGCCCCACGCGGTTTCGTTCGACACGCCAATGTAGCGAATCTTACCGGCGCGCACCTGTTCGGTCAGCGCTTCCAGCGTCTCCAGCAGCGTCACCGGCACGCTGGAATCGGTGTATTGATAACCCAGCTTGCCGAAGTAGTTGGTCTGACGCTGCGGCCAGTGAAGCTGATAGAGATCGAGATAATCGGTGTTCAGGCGTTTCAGGCTGGCATCCAGCGCTTCGCGGATGTTTTTGCGATCCAGCGCCTGGTTCGGGCGAATCGACGCATCCGCGCCGCGTACCGGACCGGCTACTTTGCTGGCGAGGATGATTTTGTCACGGCTGCCGCGCTTCTTCAGCCAGCTACCAATGTATTGTTCGGTTAATCCCTGGGTTTCCGGGCGCGGCGGCACCGGATACATTTCTGCGGTATCAATTAAATTGATGCCACTGCTAACCGCGTAATCAAGTTGTGCGTGGGCGTCGGCTTCGCTGTTCTGCTCACCAAACGTCATGGTTCCAAGCCCCAGCTGACTCACTTCCAGCGTGCTATGGGGAATACGGTGATAGTGCATGTGCCGGCATCCTTTTTTCATTATGAAAGGGAATGTTGTGTCCTTTGGGACTATAGCGTGTGAAGCGGCGCGGAAGGAAGAGGGGAAAGTTCGGGAAATCGCCTGCACAAGGGGAAAACGCGTGCAGGCAGGGCAATTTGGCACTTAACGCTCAATGATGGTTGAAACCTCGTCACCATTGATCTGCATCTGATGGCCTTGCTCATCGGTGTACTGTACCAATCCGGTCTCTTTATCGATGGCGGGTTTGCCATCTGTCATGATCATGCGGCCATCTTTGGTCGCCATGACGTAATCACTGCTACAACCACTCAATAACAGCGTCACCAAGGTTAAACCTACTGCACTCACCAACCCTTTCATTCTTATCTCCTTCTCGCGACTTCAACAGCAAAAGTGTAGTAATAAATGCTTTCGTCGTTAGGAGTAATCGCATCATTCCTAAAATTATCGGCAGCAATATGCATTTACAGTAAAAAATGTCGCGCCAAAAGCGGACCGGTGAAGCTTTTCTTCAGATAAAAGCCGCGCGGCAGCGTCATGATTGGCTCGCCGTGTTCGCCAATCGCTTCGGTCAACGCTTTGCTGTTGGCGGCTTTAGGGCGGATTTGCAGCCAGGCACCGTGACGTGCGGTGATGCGCTCCACCTGACCGAGCACAATCATATCCATCAACTCTTCCCAGTCTTCGCGCAGCTGTTGCTCCTCTTCTGCACTCGGATGCCACAGCAGCGGCGAACCGACGCGGCGCTCGGCCAGCGGCAAAGCACGATCGCCTTCGATCGGGATCCACAGCACCCGCGCCAGTTTGTGCCGCACATGGCTGGTTTGCCAGGTTACGCCGCTATTGCCGGTTAACGGCGCGACGCACACGAAGGTGGTTTCCAGCGGTTTGCCCTGCGTATCTACCGGAATCGTTTTCAGCTCAATGCCGAGATGGGCGAAATCCTGCTCGGCTTTGCTGCCAGCGCTGGCACCCAAATGCAGCTCTAACAGCATGCCAACCCAGCCTTTGTCGCGTTTCAAATCTGCCGGAATCGGCAGGTTAATCTGCGCCGCCAGCGCGGCAAAGGTCTGTCCCGCCAGCTGCTGTGCGCGCTGCAGTAATTCCGCTTCGTTTTCAGGTGGCGATGGCAATAACGGTGAGAAGTGCATGCTAAAACCTACATTGGTTAAAGAGTGAACAGTAAACGCGAGCCGGGTTTGTCCACATGGCAGTTAGTTGAATAAAGGTGATAATAGCATGATTCAGCATGCTTTTTTATTTCAATAGAATGGGACGATCCGGTGATATGGCCCGGTTATCCCAGCTTGTTATCGACAATGAACAGGTGTTGAACCTGGTTATCCACAGAAAAGTGGGGTAACACCCTTTTGGCCATACCCCTGTTTCCATTTACAGCCTTGACTTTCGCGTTTTGAACGCTTTTTTTCCTTTCTGTGACCAGGTTTAGGGCATTCTCTGTGGATAAAAACGTCGGTGATGGATCTTTAACCGATTGAAAAAACTGAGCGGAGTATAACTACGGATCCTGGTAACGATTTAACGGTTAATAAGTTATATCTCAATGAATATTATGATTTTTTTTAGTGTTGCTATGTTGGGTGATGAGATTTATCCGAAGGGGTTATTCAATTCATTCCCGTGTTCTGCACAAAGCTATCCACAGAAAAGGTGAATAAGATCGCCGATAAATTGGGGTATCTGTTTATAACTTGGCTAATCTCTGTGAGTTATCCTGTTTTTATTCCGCCTGCGGCCCGCTATCCAGTGGTTTACCGCCTGTAAGGAGTGTGAAACAATCAGGCTATTCAAATTTAGCTTTGAGGTAGTCCAGTGATCGATGATGATGGCTACCGCCCGAATGTTGGTATCGTAATCTGTAACAGGCAAGGACAAGTGTTGTGGGCCAGGCGCTTTGGACAGCACTCCTGGCAATTTCCTCAGGGAGGCATCAATCCGGGTGAAACTGCTGAACAGGCGATGTATCGCGAGCTGTTCGAAGAAGTGGGTTTACACCGCAAAGATGTTCGAATACTTGCTTCAACCCGAAACTGGTTACGCTACAAGTTGCCAAAACGTTTGGTGCGTTGGGACACAAAGCCGGTGTGTATCGGCCAGAAACAAAAGTGGTTTCTTCTGCAGTTGATGTGCAGTGACGCGGAAATCAATGTGCAGCACAGCAGCACACCCGAGTTTGATGGTTGGCGCTGGGTTAGCTTCTGGTATCCGGTACGTCAGGTGGTCTCTTTCAAGCGCGATGTATATCGCCGCGTAATGAAAGAATTCGCGGGCGTAGTGATGTCTATGCAGGAGAGTGCGGGGCAGCGTAATAATGCCGCCCAACGACGTAAAAGAGGATAGGCCACGCCCTTTATGCTCACTCAGTTACGCGAAATAGTAGAGAAAGTGGCGAGTGCTCCACGTCTGAATGAAGCACTCGACATTCTGGTAAACGAAATTTGCCTTGCGATGGAAACCGAGGTTTGCTCGGTTTATCTCGCCGATCACGATCGTCGTTGCTACTACCTGATGGCGACACGCGGGCTAAAAAAGCCGCGTGGTCGTACGGTCACGCTGGCGTTTGATGAAGGCATTGTTGGCCTCGTTGGACGCTTAGCCGAGCCGATCAACCTCGCCGACGCGCAGAGCCATCCCAGCTTCAAATACATTCCTTCTGTTAAAGAGGAGCGTTATCGCTCCTTCCTCGGCGTACCAATTATCAGCCGACGCCAGCTGCTTGGCGTGCTGGTTATCCAGCAGCGCGAACACCGTCAGTTTGATGAAAGCGAAGAGTCTTTCCTCGTCACGCTCGCCACGCAAATGGCGGGATTGCTGTCGCAGTCGCAGCTCGGTCAACTGTTTGGTCAATTCCGTCAGACGCGGGTAAAAGCGATTGCCGCTGCGCCGGGCGTGGCGGTCGCGCCGGGTTGGGTGGATGAAACCCAGCCGCTGCTCGATCAGGTTTCCGCTGCGTCCACGCTTGACGTGCAGCGCGAACGCGAGCGTCTGGTGCTGGCGATGGGCGAGGCCGGCAACGAATTCCGCCGCTTCAGTAAACGCTTTGCTGCCAGCGTGCAGAAAGAGAGCGCGGCGATCTTCGATCTCTATTCGCACCTGCTCACCGATGCACGCCTGAAGAAAGATCTGTTTGATGAGATCGAGCGCGGATCGGTAGCGGAGTGGGCGGTTAAAACGGTGATCGAGAAGTTCGCCGAGCAGTTCGCCAATTTGCAGGATCAATATCTACGCGAGCGCGCCGGCGATCTGCGCGTGCTCGGTCAACGTCTGCTGTTCCACCTCGATGATTCGCTGGTCGGCACCAATGCCTGGCCGGAGCGTTTTGTGTTAGTCGCGGATGAACTCACTGCCACCACGCTGGCTGAATTGCCGCAGGAGCGTCTGGCGGGCGTGGTGGTGCGCGACGGTGCCGCCAACTCGCATGCGGCGATTTTAACGCGCGCGATGGGTATTCCCACCGTGATGGGCGCGGATATTCTGCCGGCGCAGCTCAACAAACGCTTGCTGATTGTTGATGGTTATCGCGGCGAAGTACTGATCGATCCGGAACCGGTACTGGTGCAGGAGTATCAGCGCTTAATCAGCGAAGAGAACGCGCTGAGCAAAATGGCCGAAGGCGTGGTCGAGCAGCCCGGCGAGCTGAAAAGCGGTGAGCGCGTTCAGGTGATGCTGAATGCCGGCCTCAGCCCGGAACACGAGCAGGCGCTGGATAACTGGGTGGATGGCATTGGCCTGTATCGCACCGAAATACCGTTCATGCTGCACAACGGCTTCCCGTCCGAAGAGGAGCAGGTGGCGCAGTATCAGGGCATGCTGCAGCTGTTCTACGACAAACCGGTGACGCTGCGTACGCTGGATGTCGGCGCGGATAAGCAACTGCCGTACATGCCGATCAGCGAAGAGAATCCGTGCCTTGGCTGGCGTGGCATTCGCTTAACGCTCGATCAGCCGGAAATCTTCCTGGTGCAGGTGCGCGCCATGCTGCGTGCCAACGTGGCGTCCGGCAACCTGAGCATTCTGCTGCCGATGATCAGCCATATCGATGAGATCGATGATGCGCGTCGTCTGATTGATCGCGCTGGCCGCGAAGTGGAAGAGATGCTCGGCTATGTGATTCCCAAGCCGCGCATTGGCATCATGATTGAAGTACCGTCGATGTTGTTTATGATCCCGCATCTGGCGGATCGCGTCGATTTTGTCTCGGTTGGCACCAACGATTTGACGCAATATCTGCTGGCGGTTGATCGCAACAACACGCGCGTGGCGAACCTGTATGATTCGCTGCATCCGGCGATGCTGCGGGCGCTGCACACGATTGCCAGCGAAGCCCGCCAGGCCAAGCTGGAGCTCTGTTTGTGTGGTGAAATGGCTGGCGATCCAATGTGTGTCGCGCTGTTAGTGGGCATGGGATATCACCATCTCAGCATGAACGGCAAGAACGTGCCGCGGGTGAAATATCTGCTGCGCCATCTCGATTTTGAAGAGGCACAGAAGCTCAGCGAGCATGGACTGGCCGCGCATACTGCCTCGGAAGTGCGTCATCTGGTCTCCACCTTTATGGAGCGCCGTGGTTTAGGCGGTTTGATTCGCGGCGGGCGTTAACGGTTACAACTTCACGACCTGTAAAAAAAGTGGCTGTGCTATGATGCGCAGCCTTTTATTGTCCCGTTTCAGGGCAGAAAAATGATGGTGAAAGATGACTGACGGCTACATTTCGTTTCCCCAATTCGATCCGGTAATTTTCTCTATCGGACCGGTTTCGCTTCACTGGTACGGCTTGATGTATCTGGTGGGCTTTGTATTTGCTATGTGGCTGGCGACGCGACGCGCCAACAAACCTGGCAGCGGCTGGAAAAAAGAGGAAGTGGAAAACCTGCTGTATGCGGGCTTCCTCGGCGTATTCCTCGGTGGACGTATCGGCTATGTGTTGTTCTACAACCTGCCGTTGTTCCTTGAGAATCCGCTGTATCTGTTTAAGGTCTGGGATGGCGGCATGTCGTTCCACGGCGGCCTGATTGGTGTGATTGTGGTGATGCTGATTTTCGCACGCCGTACCAAGCGCACGTTCTTCCAGGTAGCGGATTTCATTGCCCCGCTGATCCCGTTTGGTTTGGGTGCCGGTCGTCTAGGTAACTTCATCAACGGCGAACTGTGGGGCCGCGTGGCGCCTGATTTCAAATACGCGATGTTGTTCCCCGGTTCACGCAGCGAAGATATCGCGCTGGCGGCCAATAATCCGCAGTACCAGGAATTGTTGAACACCTACGGCGTGCTGCCGCGTCACGCGTCGCAGCTGTATGAGCTGTGCCTCGAAGGCATCGTGCTGTTCATCATTCTCAACCTGTTTATTCGCAAGCCGCGCCCCATGGGCAGCGTCTCGGGCCTGTTCCTGATCGGCTACGGCGCATTCCGCATCATCGTGGAGTTCTTCCGTCAGCCGGATGCGCAGCTTGGTCTGTTTGAAGGCGGCGTCAGCATGGGACAGATTCTGTCGATCCCAATGATTCTGGCCGGTGTAATTATGATGATCTGGGCGTATCGTCGTCGCCCGCAGCAACAAACTCGTGAGGTAAAATGAAACAGTATCTGGACCTAATGCAACATGTGCTGAATGAAGGCGCAGAAAAGGCCGACCGTACCGGCACCGGCACGCTCTCCATCTTTGGCCACCAGATGCGTTTCAATTTGCAGGACGGTTTTCCGCTGGTCACCACCAAGAAAGTGCACCTGCGCTCGATCATTCATGAGCTGTTGTGGTTCCTGAAAGGTGAGACCAACATCGGTTACCTGAAAGAGAACAAGGTCACCATCTGGGACGAATGGGCCGATGAGAACGGCGATCTCGGCCCGGTCTACGGCAAGCAGTGGCGCAGCTGGGGCAGCGCCTCGGGTGAAGAGATTGATCAAATCAGTAAAGTGATTGAGCAGCTGAAGCGTGACCCCGATTCGCGTCGCATCATTGTCTCGGCGTGGAACGTGGGCGAGCTGGATCAAATGGCTCTGGCGCCTTGCCACGCCTTCTTCCAGTTCTACGTGGCCAACGGCAAGCTCTCTTGCCAGCTCTATCAGCGCTCATGCGATATCTTCCTTGGTCTGCCATTCAACATCGCCAGCTACGCGCTGCTGGTGCATATGGTGGCGCAGCAGTGCGATCTCGAGGTGGGCGATTTTGTCTGGACCGGTGGCGATACGCATCTGTACAGCAACCATTTAGAGCAGGCGCGCCTGCAGTTAACGCGTGAGCCGCGCCCGTTACCGAAGCTGGTAATCAAGCGTAAACCGGCTTCTATCTTCGATTATCAGTTCGATGATTTCGAGATTGAAGGCTACGATCCGCATCCAGCCATTAAAGCGCCCGTCGCCATTTAAGGCCACTCCCGCAAGGTCGCCATTCATGGCGACCACGCCCATATCGCACCACAATCCTGAATCTGTCTCACAAAATGCTGTACCTCTCTGCACCTCTCCTCGATTTCCTGCGCAACGTTTCCCAACGTCGATTTCTCCCCCTTGTTGAACGTCATGTTGCTGGGCACATTAGCCGCCATGAACAGAAACGTTAACCACGGCTTCACTTTGCCCGAACTGTTATTGGTGATGGTGATCGCCGGCATACTTAGCGTCGGCGCGCTGCAAGGTTGGCAGCGCTGGCAGCAATATCAACAGCTGCGCGACAGCGTACTGCAACTGCAGGGATTTCTTCTGCGCTTGCGCGCCCATGCTAACTGGCACAACCGCGATCTCACGCTGTGGGTACAGAGCGGTGAAAACGGCTGTCTTGGCGCAGGACCTAAACCTGCAGAAGGCTGCGCACTGCCCTCGCGCTGGTTATTTAAACCGCCGCACGACAGCGTGCGCCTTGTCGGCATCAATGGTGACGTCGGTTTTTACGGTCGGCGTGATGTCGCGCGTCCTGGCAGTATCGATCTCGCCAGTGCGGCGGGACGCTGGCGCTTAATTATCTCCGCCAGAGCGCGCATCCGTGCCTGTCAGCCGGGAGAGAAAGGATGCGAATAGCGCAACGCGGATTCAGCCTGCTGGAGATGCTGATTGCCATGGCGATTGGCGCGGTACTGATGATCAGCGTCGGACGATTTTTACCGCTGCTGCTGGAGCAGAATCTGCGTCTGCAACAGCGCGTGCAGTTACAGCAGGAGCTGCAGCAGATCGCCAATACGCTGCAAAAAGCGCTGCGCCGTGCCGGCTATTGCCACGGCCAGTGCAGCGGTTCAGCGCTAACGATCGCCGCCAGCGGCAGCTGCGTTTTACTGCGCTGGGATGAGAACAGCAACGGGCGCTGGGAAGGCGTGGGCCATAGCGAAAGTGACTATTACGGCTATCGGCTGCGCAGCGGACAGCTTGAAATGCAGCGCGGCGTGGATGAGTGCAACAGCAGCGGCTGGGAGAAACTCTCCGATCCGGCGTTTCTCACCATCGATGCCTTCAAGCTTGAACGGCAGGGATCGCGTCTGGTGCTGCAACTGGCGGGACACGCTAACAGCCAAAGCGTAGAGCTGGCAAGCTGGATAGAAGGAATCAATCTGTGAAGCAGCGCGGCAATAGCACGCTGGGCATGGTGCTGATGATGTTACTGATGGGCGGATTGACGCTACACGCCACGCGAACGCAGCTCTCGCAAGGCATGGTGTTAGTGGCTGATGAGCAGCTGCACAGTCAGGATTTCTGGCAGGCGCAGGCGGCGTTAACGTGGGGCCGCGTGCAAAACTGGCCGCAGGCCACCGGCTGGCAATGTCAGCAATGGACAGCAGAGCAGTGGCAAAGCTGCCTGCTACGAATGGAGGATGACAATGCGTTGTTATCGGGACATGGAGAAGGGCGCGCGCTGTGGCTCTATCGTTGGGTATCAATCTCCAACACGCAACCCCAGCCGCAAGCGCATGGCTGGATCGATTACTGCCCGCTGTCGCAGCCGGCGCTGTGCCAGCCAGAAGCAGCAGGGCTTTAGCCTGGCGGAAACGCTGGTGGCGATGCTGTTGCTGGCGATGACCATCAGCACATTGCTGCAATATCATCGCGCGCTGGCGCTGGGGTTTAGCCAGCAGTGGCAGCAGCGTCAGGCGTGGCGCGTTGCCGGCCAGGCGCTGCTTGGCCGTGACGTTGAGGGATGGCAGAGTCAGCGCCAGCAGCAGAGCCTGGCGGGCGGCTGCACGCTGGAGCGCGTCACGGTTACGGGGCCACAGCAGCGTTCCGCCTCACTGGCGCAGCTCAATTGCCACTAGCGGTAGGCATCGCAGGTGATAAACGGTAGAGTGGCTCGGCTGCGTTGTTGTCTTGTGTTTAGGAGAAATATGTTCCGGGTCTATCACTCTAATCAGCTTGATCTGTTGAAAAATCTGGCAGGTATTCTGATTGAAAATCAACCGCTGACCGATCCGCTGGCGGCTGAACAGGTGCTGGTACAAAGCCCAGGCATGGCGCAGTGGCTGCAAATGGAACTGGCTAACAGTTTCGGCATTGCCGCCAACATTGATTTCCCGCTGCCTGCGAGCTTCATCTGGAACATGTTCGTTAAGGTGCTGCCCGATATTCCTGAAGAGAGCGCCTTCACCAAGGCCAGCATGAGCTGGAAGCTGATGCATCGCTTGCCAACTTTGCTGGAGCAGGACGCTTTCCAGCCGCTGCGTCACTACCTCAATGATGACGACGACAAGCGCAAGCTGTATCAGCTCAGCGCCCGTGTTGCCGATCTGTTTGACCAATATCTGGTGTATCGCTCGGACTGGCTCAACAGCTGGGAGCGCGGTGAACGGATTGATGGCTTAGGCGAATCGCAGCAGTGGCAGGCGCTGCTGTGGTGCGATCTGGTTAACTTTACTGAAAGCCTGGGTCAACCGATGTGGCATCGCGCTAACCTCTATGCGCGCTTCATCCAAAAGCTGGAACAGGCGCAAATGCCGCCGTCGGGCTTGCCGCAGCGCGTGTTTATTTGCGGTATCTCCGCGCTGCCGCCGGTTTATTTGCAGGCGTTGGAAGCGCTGGGCCGTCACATTGATATCCATCTGCTGTTCACCAATCCCTGCCGTCACTATTGGGGCGACATTCAGGATTATGCCTTTTTGGCGAAGCTGCAAAGCCGCCAGCGCCGCCGCATCCAATCGGATGAGCTGCAGCCGCTGTTCCGCGATCCGGCTAGCGCGTCAGCATTGTTCAACGATATCGGCGAGCAGCAGCTGACCAATCCGCTGCTGGCGTCATGGGGCAAGCTGGGGCGCGATAACCTGTTTCTGCTGAGCCAGATGGAATCCGCCGCCAACGACATTGATGCCTTCGTCGAGATGCCTCAAGACAATCTGCTGCACAGCGTGCAAGCGGATCTGCTCAATCTGGACGATAAAGCGATCATTGGCCTCAACGCCGGTGAGCTGGCGAACAGCGCCGAAAAACGGCTGCTTGATCCTGAAGATCGCTCGATCACGCTGCAGGTGTGCCACAGCGCACAGCGTGAAGTTGAAGTGCTGCAGGATCATCTGCTCACGCTGATGGAAGCCCATCCCGAACTCAAACCACGCGACATCATCGTGATGGTGGCGGATATCGACAGCTACGCCCCTTTTATTCAGGCCGCTTTTGCCAGCGCGCCGAGCGAACGCTATTTGCCGTTCGCCATCTCCGACCGCCGCGCCAGTCAGGCGCACCCGGCAATTCTGGCGCTGCTCAGCTTGCTGTCGCTGCCTGAAAGTCGCTTTGCCTCCGAAGATGTGCTGGCGCTGCTTGAGGTTCCCGCATTAGCGCAGCGCTTCTCGGTGGATGAAAGCGGGCTGCGCCTGCTGCGCCGCTGGGTGATGGAATCCGGCATTCGCTGGGGACTGGACGATGCCAGCGTGGAAGCGCTGGCGCTGCCGGTAACCGGACAACACACCTGGCGCTTCGGCCTGCAGCGTATGCTGCTCGGCTATGCGCTGGAGAGCCGCAACGGCGACTGGCAAGGGATCCTGCCGTATGACGAATCCAGCGGTTTGATCGCTGAGCTGGCGGGGCATCTGGCGGAACTGCTATCGCGACTCGAAGAGTGGCGTGCGCGTCTGGCAGAAGAGCGCACGTTAGCGGAGTGGCAGCCGCTGTGTCGTGAGTTGATTGAGTGCTTCTTTAGCGGAGACGCCGAAAGTGAAGCCGCGCTGCTGCTGGTGGAAACGCAGTGGAAACAGATTATCGAGCAGGGCATGCAGGCGGCGTATCAACAGCCGATTCCGGTTACGCTGCTGCGTGATGAGCTGCGTTCACGCCTCGATCAACAGCGTATCAGCCAGCGTTTCCTCGCCGGTCCCATCAACTTCTGTACGCTTATGCCGATGCGTTCAATTCCCTTCAAAGTGGTGTGTTTGCTGGGCATGAACGATGGCGTCTATCCGCGCACTTTAGCGCCGCTGGGTTTCGACCTGATGCAGCAACAGATGCGCAAAGGGGACCGTAGCCGCCGCGATGATGACCGCTATCTGTTCCTCGAAGCGCTGATTTCGGCGCAGCAGCAGCTCTATATCAGTTACATCGGCCGGGCGATTCAGGACAACACGGAGCGCTATCCATCGGTATTAGTGAGCGAGCTGGTGGATTACCTGGGGCAAAGCTTCCGTCTGCCGGGTGATGAAGCGCTCGAACCTGATATCAGCGAGCAGCGCGTGCGTGAACATCTGCAAAAGCTGCATAGCCGCATGCCGTTTGCCGCAGAGAACTTCCAGCCGGGCGCTCACGGGCAAAGCTTTGCTGCGGAGTGGTTGCCCGCAGCCACCGGCAGCGGCGTGGCACAGCCGGATTTTGTGCAGCCCTTGCTGCCTGCACCGATAGAAACCTTGTCGCTGGAGCAACTGCTGCGTTTCTGGCGCCATCCGGTGCGCGCCTGGTTCCAGCAGCGCTTGGGGGTGGCTTTCTGGATGGAAGAGAGCGAGCTGCCCGACAGCGAACCGTTCGCGCCTGACAGCCTGGAACGCTACCAAATCAACGCCCAATTGCTGAATACGCTGGTCAACGGTGACGATCCGGCGCAGCTGTATGCGCGTCACCGCGCCGCTGGCAATCTGCCTTATGGCGCGTTCGGGGAACTTTTCTGGCAGAGCCAGACCGAAGAGATGCAGGAAGTGGCCGCCGAGGTGAGTGGTCAACGCCAGCCCGCTGAAAGTTGGGAAATCAATCTGACGATCGGCGCAGTGCAATTGACCGGCTGGCTGACGCAGGTGCAAGCTGATGGCCTGCTGCGCTGGCGTCCGGGCGTGCTGAACATGAATGATGGTCTGCTGCTATGGCTGGAACATCTGGTGTATTGCGCGTTGGGCGGCAGCGGTGAAAGCCGCATGTACGGCCGTAAACAGAGTCACTGGCGCTTCGCGGCGCTGCCTGCTGAACAGGCGCTGTCGCTTCTGCATGCGTATGTTGCGGGTTACCAGGCCGGATTAGTCGAGCCGCTGATGCTGCTGAATAAATCCGGCGGAGCCTGGCTGGAAGCCAGCTTTGATAGCAAGTCGCAGCAGTTGCTGGAAGACGAAGCCACGCAGAAAAAGGCACTTAACAAATTACTGCAAGCCTGGCAGGGTGGTTTCCAGGTGGAAGGCGAGGGCAGCGATCCCTATCTGCAACGCCTGAGTCGGTCTTTGGACGATGATGCCGTGCAGGCGATTACTGCCGCCGCACGCCAATGGTATTTGCCGGTGCGCCTGGCGCATCAAAATGATGAATAGCAAGGGAATACGGCCTCGTTTGAGGTTGTTCCTGACACGATAAGAAAGTTTGTCTATTTCACCGCTGGGCACACAGCCAGCGGAAAAGGGTAATGTAAGGGGTTTAAATGCGGATTTACGCACGCTGGATTGGAGCGCTGCTGCTGAGCACGTTAGCGCTGAATGCCTTTGCCGATACCGATCGCGGCTGGCAACCCATCAATGACACCATTCGTAAAAGCGATCACGATCCACGCAGTTATCAGGCGATTACGTTAAACAACGGCATGACCGTGCTGCTGGTCTCGGATGCCGAAGCGCCTAAATCGCTGGCGGCGCTGACCTTACCGATCGGTTCGCTGGATGATCCTAATCAGCAGCTGGGTCTGGCGCACTATCTCGAACACATGGTGTTAATGGGCTCAAAGCGTTATCCGCAGCCTGATAATCTCGCCGAATTCCTGAAAAAAAATGGTGGCAGCCACAATGCCAGCACCGCGTCGTATCGCACGGCGTTCTATCTGGAAGTGGAAAACAGCGCGTTGCAGCCCGCAGTTGATCGTCTGGCCGATGCGATTGCTGAACCGCTGCTCGATCCGGTTAATGCCGATCGTGAACGCCATGCGGTTAATGCAGAGCTGACCATGGCTCGCTCACGCGATGGCTTGCGTATGGCACAGGTGGGTGCAGAAACTCTCAACCCTGCGCATCCCGGCTCGCGCTATTCCGGTGGCAACCTTGATACGTTGAGTGACAAGCCGGACAGCAAATTGCATCAGGCGCTGACCGATTTTTATCACAGCCACTACTCCGCCAATCTGATGAAGGCGGTGATTTACAGTAACAAACCGCTGCCAGAGATGGCCGACATTGCGGCAAAAACCTTTGGTCGTGTGGCTAATCATCAAACGACGGTGCCAGAGATTGACGTGCCGGTAGTGACCGACGCGCAGAAGGGCATCATTATCCATTACGTGCCCGCACAGCCGCGCAAGCAGTTGAAAATTGAGTTCCGCATCCCGAACAACAGCGGCCAGTTCCGCAGTAAAACCGATACGCTGATCAGCTACATTCTGGGCAATCGCAGCAAAAACACCCTCAACGACTGGCTGCAAAAGCAAGGGCTGGCGGATGGCGTCAGCGCCGGTGCAGACCCGATGACCGAGCGCAACAGCGGCGTCTTCGCTATCAGCGTGTCGTTAACCGACAAAGGTCTGGCGCAGCGCGATGAAGTGGTGGCTGCGGTGTTCAACTACCTTGATATGCTGCGCACCAAAGGCATCAGTAAAGAATACTTCGATGAAGTCTCCCACGTGCTGGCGCTGGATTTCCGCTACCCATCAATTACCCGTGATATGGATTACATCGAGTGGCTGGTAGATACCATGCTGCGGGTGCCAGTTGAACACACGCTGGATGCGCCTTATCTGGCCGATCAGTTCGATCCCGCGGCAATCAAAACGCGTCTCGACGAAATGACGCCGCAGAACGCGCGCATCTGGTACATCAGTCCGCAGGAGCCGCATAACAAAGAAGCCTACTTTGTGAATGCGCCCTATCAGGTGGACAAAATCAGCGACGCCCAAATTAGCGACTGGCAGCAACGTGCCGCGCAGCTCCAGCTGTCGATGCCCACGCTGAATCCCTACATTCCGTCGGATTTCGCCATTATCCCCTCCGATGGCAAAACCTACGATCATCCGGTCGCACTGACCAATGGCGACAGCATGCGTATTTACTGGATGCCAAGTCAGCAGTTTGCCAGCGAACCGAAAGCCGCTATTACCTTAGCGCTGCGCAACAAATCGGCGATCAGCGACGCGCGCCAGCAGGTGCTGTTTGGGTTGAATGACTATCTCTCCAGCCTGGCGCTGGATGAAATGAATTCGCAGGCTTCGGTTGGCGGCATCAGTTTCTCAACCGGGGAAGATGATGGCATCGTGTTTAGCGCCAGCGGGTTTACCCAACGTCTGCCGGAATTGCTGAAGAAGCTGGTGGAGGGTTACGCCACCTTTACGCCGGACCAGCAGCAGCTGGAACAGGCCAAATCCTGGTATCTGGATCGACTGGAAGCGGCTGAGAAGGGCAAAGCGTTTGAGCAGGCGATTCAGCCGATGCAGATGTTGTCGCAGCTGCCTTACACCCAACGTGAAACGCGCCGCAATCTGGTGAAAGATATTACTCTGAAAGAGGTCACCGATTACCGCGATGCGCTGATTCATCATGCAACCCCGGAGATGATGGTGGTGGGCAATCTCTCTGCAGAGCGCGTGAAACAGCTCGGCGATGAGCTGCAGCAACAGTTGCACAGCGATGGCCACGGCTACTGGCACAGTGATTATGTGACGGTGGATAAAGCAATGAAGGCCAATCTGCAGAAAGCCGGCAGCAGCACTGATTCGGCGCTGGCCGCGCTGTATGTGCCGTTGGGCTACAGCGAATATCAAAGCATGGCCAACAGCACCATGCTGAGCCAGATCGTTCAACCCTGGTTCTACAACCAGTTGCGCACCGAAGAGCAGCTCGGCTATGCGGTGTTTGCTTACCAGATGCCGATCGGACGCCAGTGGGGCATCGGTTTCCTGCTGCAAAGTAACAGCAAGCAGCCAGCGTTTTTACTGCAACGCTTCCAGGCATTTTATCCGCAGGCTGAACAGCGTCTGCGCAGCATGAAAGCGGAAGATTTCGCCCAGTATCAGCAGGCGCTGATCAACGATATGAAGCAGCGTCCGCAAACGCTGGATGAAGAGGCGAACCGCTTTAACCGTGACTTTAAACGTCAGAACTTTGCCTTCGATACGCGTGAAAAAGCGATTGAGCAAATTCAGCAACTGACGCCAGCCGGCCTGGCCGACTTCTTCCATCAGGCGGTTTTAGCGCAGCAAGGCATGGCGATGATTTCGCAGATCGGTGGCAGCCATGATGGCGCGACCAAAGATGAATACGCCCAGCTGCCGGGCTGGACCACATGGGATGAGGTCCAGAAGCTGCAGCAGTCGTTGCCCGTGAAGAGTGATGCCCAATGAGTCTGCTACCTGAATCGCTCAATCCTCTGACGCTGCCGCTGCGCGGTGAGCGTCTGATTGAGGCCTCAGCCGGCACCGGCAAAACCTTCACCATCGGCCTGCTCTATCTAAGGCTGCTACTGGGATTGGGCGGACAACATGCTTATTCGCGCCCGTTGTCGGTAGAAGAGATTCTGGTCGTGACCTTTACCGAGGCCGCGACCGCTGAACTGCGCGGGCGTATACGCGCCAACATTCACGAGCTGCGGCTGGCCTGCCTGCGCGGCGTCAGCGGCAACCCGATGCTGATGCAGCTGCTGCAGGAGATTCCACAGCCCGCCGATGCGGCTTCGCTGCTGCTGGCCGCTGAACGACAGATGGATGAAGCCGCCATCTTCACCATCCACGGCTTCTGCCAGCGCATGCTGAATCTCAACGCCTTTGAGTCCGGCATGCTGTTTGAACAGCAGCTGATTGAGGATGAACGGCTGCTGCTGCGCCAGGCGACTGCCGATTTCTGGCGTCGTCACTGCTATCCGCTGACGCTGGATGTCGCGCGAGTGATTGTCAGCGAATGGAACGGCCCGGAGCAGTTGCTTTCCACCTTGCGTCCGTGGTTGCAGGGCGAATCGCCCAGCCTGCGTCTGCCGCCTACCGACAGTGAAACCCTGGCTTCGCGCCACAGCGAAAACCTGGCGCGTATCGCCGCGATGAAAGCGCAATGGCTGACGGTGGGTGACGAAGTGCTGACGCTGGTGGGGCAATCTGACGTGGATAAGCGCAGCTACAGCAGCAAGAATTTGCCGGTTTGGGTCAATAAAGTCAGCTTTTGGGCGCAGAGCGAAACGCGTGATTATCAAGTGCCCGCCGAACTGGCGCGCTTCGGTCAGCGCATGCTTGAAGAGAAGACCAAAAAGGGCAGTCCGCCGCATCACAGTGTGTTTGACGCCATCGACACTTTCCTTGCTCAGCCGCTGTCGCTGCGCGATCTGGTGATTGCGCGTGCGCTGGTAGAGGTGCGCGCTGCGGTGCGCAAAGAGAAACGTCAGCAGGCACTATTGGGTTTTGATGACCTGCTGAGCCGACTCGACGAAGCACTGCAGCAGCCGAGCGGTAAGCAACTGGCTCAGGCGATTCGCCAGCGTTTCCCGGTGGCGTTGATTGATGAGTTCCAGGATACCGATCCGCTGCAATACCGTATTTTCCGCACGCTTTATATCAATCAGCCAGCGCATGCGCTGCTGTTGATTGGCGATCCCAAACAGGCGATTTACGCCTTTCGTGGCGCGGATATTTTTACCTATATCCGCGCGCGCAGTGAAGTCAGTGCGCACTACACGCTGGATACCAACTGGCGCTCGTCGCCTGCGATGGTCAACAGCGTTAACCAGCTATTTGCGCGCCTCGACGCGCCCTTCCTGTTCGCTGAGATCCCGTTCCAGCCGGTGCAGTTTGCGCCTCCCAACCAGCAACTGTCGGTCAGTATCGATCAGGTTGAGCAAGCGGCGTTACGCTTCTGGCTGCAGCCGGGCGAAGGCTGCAGCGTTGGGGATTATCAACAACGTATGGCGCAGCAGTGTGCGGCCGATATCAGTCGCTGGTTGCAGGCCGGGCAGCAGCAGCGCGCGATGCTGGGCAAAACGCCCAATTTGCGGCCGGTACAAGCCTCTGACATCACAGTGTTAGTGCGCAGCCGTAACGAAGCTAACCTGATTCGCGAAGCGCTCAATCTGCTCGGTATTCCGTCGGTTTACCTGTCGAATCGCGACAGCGTTTACACCACGCCGGAAGCTCGAGAGCTGTTATGGCTGTTGCAGGCGGTACTGGCACCGGAGCAGGAGCGCATGCTGCGTACCGCGCTGGCAACCTCGCTCTTTGCCTTTGATGCCTCGCAGCTGGATGCGCTGGATCAGGATGCGCGCGGCTGGGATGAACTGGTGGATACCTTTGCCCGCTGGCAGCTGGTGTGGCAGCAGCGTGGCGTCTTGCCGATGCTGCGCGAGATGATGCTGGAGCGTCAGCTGGCGGAAAATCTACTGGCATCGGAGAACGGCGAGCGTCGTCTGACGGATTTACTGCATCTCGGCGAACTGCTGCAGGAAGCGGCTGCGCAGCTGGATAGCCCACACGCGCTGGTGCGTCATCTGGCACAGCAGATCGCCCGCCCGGATAGCCAGTCTGCCAGCCAGCAACTGCGTCTGGAGAGCGATCGTCATCTGGTACAGATTGTCACCATCCACAAATCTAAAGGGCTGCAATATCCGCTAGTGTGGCTGCCATTCGCCGCCGGTTTTCGCGAGGCGGATACCGCGCTTTATCACGATCGTGAGAGCTTTAACGCGGTCCTGGATCTGCAAGCCGATGAAGAGAGCCTGGCGCTGGCCGAACAGGAGCGTCTGGCGGAGGATTTGCGCCTGCTCTACGTGGCGTTGACCCGTTCGATCTATCACTGCAGCGTCGGCGTGGCACCGCTGTTTCGCGGCACGCGTAAGAAAGAGGGCGAGAGCGATTTGCATAAAAGCGCGCTCGGTTTTCTGTTGCAGCGCGGTGTAGCGGCAACAGCCGAACAGCTCGGCGCGTTGCTGCATAACATGGACGCGGCGGGCACCGAGGTGGTGCTGGCCGAAGTTATGCAAGCCGAGCGCTGGCAGGTTGAGGCGGTCGCCGATAGCGAGTTGGGGGCGCGAAACGTAACGCGTGTGCTGGCCGATCCGTGGCGCGTCACCAGTTACTCTGGTTTGCAGCAGCACAGTTCTCATCGTCTGCTTGAGGTGATGCCGAATTTCGATGTGGAAGCAGCCGGCGAAGAGGATCGGGAAGAGGAAGGGGAAGCGGCGCTCACGCCTCATCACTTCCCGCGCGGTGCCGCGCCGGGAACGTTTTTGCATGAGCTGTTCGAATCGCTGGATTTCCCGCAGCCGCCTTCCGAGGAGAAGCTGGCGCAACATCTGCAGCAAAACGGCTATCCGCTGCACTGGCAGCCGATGCTCAGTGCGTGGATCAGGCGTGTATTGAGCACGCCACTTAACGTGCAGGGTATTCATCTGGCGCAGGTGCAGAGCAGCGATCGTTTGGTGGAGATGGCATTCTATCTGCCAATTGACAATGTGCTGACCGCGCGTGAACTGAGCGCGTTGATTGCTCAGGATGCGTTATCGGCGCAGGCTCCGCCGCTCGATTTCCGTCAGGTGCAGGGCATGCTGAAAGGCTTTATCGATTTGGTGTTCCGCTGGCAGGGCAAATATTACCTGCTGGATTATAAATCCAACTGGCTCGGTGACAGCCATGAAGCTTATACGCCGCAGGCAATGGCGCAGGCGATGATCGACCACCGCTACGATTTGCAGTACCAGCTCTATACGCTGGCGCTGCACCGCTATTTACAACATCGCGTGCCGGATTACGACTATGAGCAGCATTTCGGCGGCGTATTTTATCTCTTCCTGCGTGGCATGGACGGCAGCTCGCCAGACAACGGCGTGTTTCATACCCGTCCCACCTTCGACTTCATTTCACAACTGGATAGCCTGTTTCGCGGGCCGGGAGCGACAGCATGAGCGGTATGACCGCGCTTTTAGCACAGGCGGCTGAGCTGCGTTTGCTGCGCTCGCTGGATGTCCAGTTCGCCCAACTGCTGGCGGATGATGATCAACCGGCGCGTTTGCTGCTGGCGGCCTGCCTGAGCGCGGAAGCGGGAGATGGGCATGTCTGTTTGCCGTTATCACAGCTGAGCCGCGACAACCTGTTTAAAGGACGCCATGCGGAGCTGGCCCAGGCCATCTGGCAAGCGGCAGGCGAACCGCAGGATTGGCCGGCAATTTTAGCCGGCTGGTCGGCACTGAGTAGCAGCGATTGCGCGGCACCCATCGTGCTGAGCGAAGGCCGTCTCTATCTGCATCGCCTTTGGCACAACGAAGGGCAGGTGGCGCGCTTCTTTCAGTCACAGTCGACAGCACAGCCTTTTGCGCCTGAACGGGTCAGGGAAGTGCTGGATCAGCTGTTTGGCAGCGAGCCGGATAACTGGCAGAAGATTGCGGCTGCGGTGGCGCTGACGCAGAAAACTGCGGTGATCTCGGGCGGTCCCGGAACCGGAAAAACCACCACGGTGGCAAAACTGCTGGCGGCACTGATCCGTCTTAGCGAAGGCGCGTTACGTATTCAGTTGGCTGCGCCGACCGGCAAAGCGGCGGCGCGTCTCACCGAATCGCTGGGCAAGGCGCTGCAAAAGTTGCCGGTGAGCGAGGCGGAGCGGCAACGCTTTCCGGCCGATGCCACCACGCTGCACCGCTTGTTAGGCGCGCAGCCGGAAACACAGCGCCTGCGCTATCACGCCGGAAATCCGCTGCATCTGGATGTGCTGGTGGTGGATGAAGCCTCAATGGTCGATCTCGGCATGATGGCGAATTTGATTGCCGCATTGCCAGCGCAGGCGCGCGTGGTGTTCCTCGGCGATCGCGATCAGCTGGCATCGGTGGAAGCGGGCGCGGTGCTCGGTGATATCTGTCGCTGTGCCGAAGCCGGTTACAGCCCGATGCGCGCTGCGCAGCTGAGCGAGCTCACCGGCAGCGGGGTGGCGGGCATCGATGACAGCAGCGCACCCGCGGTACGCGACGCGATTTGCCTGCTGCGTAAAAGCTACCGCTTTGACGCCAACTCCGGCATTGGCCAACTGGCCGCAGCGGTTAACGCCGGTGATGCAAAGGCGGTTGAAGCGGCATTCAAGGCTGGTTTCAGCGATATCACCCGTCAACCTTTGCAGGATGCAGATGCGTATCAGGCGATGCTGACGGAGATTGCCGCCGGTTATCAGCCGTTCCTGAAACTTATTCGCCAACGCGCTGATCCTGCTGAAATTATCGCGGCGTTTGGCGGATATCAGCTGCTGTGCGCACTGCGTGAAGGGCCGTTTGGCGTGCAGGGATTGAATCAGCGTATTGAGCAGAAGCTGATGCAGCTGCAGCTGATTCGTCGTCCAACCGGCGGCAGTCGCTGGTATCAGGGACGTCCGGTGATGGTGACGCGTAACGACAGCGCGCTGGGCCTGTTTAACGGCGATATCGGCATTACGCTGTTTGATGAGGAAGGTCTGCTGAAGGTGTTCTTCCCGTTGCCGGATGGCAGCATCAAGGCGGTGCAACCGAGCCGCTTGCCGACGCACGATACCGCGTGGGCGATGACGGTGCATAAATCGCAGGGATCGGAGTTTGACCACACGGCGTTGGTGATGCCGGCGCAGTTCCTGCCGGTGTTAACGCGCGAGCTGATTTATACCGCGATTACCCGCGCGCGTAAGCAGCTGACGTTGTACAGCGATGACGGCGTGTTCCGACGTGCCGTGCAGTTGCGTACCCAGCGACGCAGCGGATTACTGGAGCGGTTGAGCGGGGAGTAATTAAGTATCGATTCCGCACAATCCGTCGCGGCGCGATGAATCGCGCATATCAATAGCGGCAGCTTGCCCATGCGGATATTGCGCAATAAATTGCGCCGCTGCGGTATGTGCAACTACGCAACGGCACAGTTAAATGATGCGACTATCCCAAATCCGCCATCAGCACTTTTGAACGGCGCTGATAGTTATACATCTGCTTCTTGCTCTCGGGCAGGGACTCAATATCCACCGGCGTAAAACCGCGCTCCTGGAACCAGTGAATGCTGCGCGTGGTTAACACAAACAGCTTCTTTAGCCCCATCTGACGGGCCTGCAACGCCACGCGATCCAGCAACAGTTCGCCACGCGACGAGCTGCGATAATCCGGATGCACTGCCACACAAGCCATCTCACCAATCTGCTCGTCCGGGAACGGATAGAGCGCGGCACAGGCGATGGTTAAATTATCGCGCTGAATAATGGTGAACTTATCAATCTCCATCTCCAGTTGCTCACGGGAGCGACGCACCAGAATCCCTTGCTGCTCCAGCGGGCGAATCAGTTCGAGAATACCGCCGATATCGTTGATGTTGGCGCGCCGAATCTGCTCGGCCGACTCCATCACAATCTGGGTACCGATACCGTCGCGCGAGAACAGTTCTTGCAGCAACGCCCCATCTTCCTGATAGCTGATCAGGTGGCTGCGACGCACGCCGCTACGGCAGGCTTTGACCGCACCACGTAAGAACCGCACGGTGCCAGAGAGGAAATCGCCGTCGCTCTCCATTTCGTCGATGCGCGCCTGGGCTTCGTTCGGGAACAATTCAGAAATAATCGCGCCTTCGCGATTGGTCACGCCCTGTTCGGAGCAGAAACCAATCATCTTCTCGGCCTTCAATTTAATTGCCAGCTGCGTCGCCACTTCTTCTGACGTCAGGTTAAAACTCTCGCCGGTTACAGAAACCGCTACCGGACCGAGCAGCACAATCGCATCGTTATCCAGCTGACGATGGATCGCTTCCTCATCAATACGACGAATACGCCCGCTGTGGCAGTAATCAACGCCATCATCCACCCCCAGCGGCTGCGCAATGATGAAGTTGCCGCTCACTACGTTAATGTGCGCGCCCTGCAGCGGCGTGTTGTTGAGGCTCATCGACAGACGCGCGGTGATATCCAGCTGTAAACGACCGGCGGCCTGCTTTACCAGCTCAAGTGATTGTGCATCGGTAACGCGCGTATGTTTGTGGTAAATCGGTTCAAGCTGTTGCTGGGCCATGCTGGCGTCAATCTGCGGACGCGCACCATAAACCACCACTAAGCGAATGCCGAGGCTATGCAGCAGACCGATGTCATTAACGATGCTTGAGAAGTTCTCATGCTCGATGGCTTCGCCACCCAACATGATGACAAACGTCTTGTCACGATGGGTATTTATATAGGGAACGGTGTGGCGAAAACCCTGAACCAGTTCTGTACTGCGTTCCTTCACGGCAAAGCCCTCTGTGCATGTTTATTCGTAATTTTCGTATTTTTATGCTCTTTTGCTCTTTATTGCAAGCGCCGGGCCTGACGTTACTTTACGATTTTCATGATGCAACACGCGCTAACAGACTGCATTATCTGGTTTTTCCGGCAAGACAAGACAATTCTCATCGAGTAAAGTTTTCACTTTCTTGCCATCGAGTGATGATTTTTTAGACATAACACAGCAGTTGGAGCGGCATGTCCGAAGCTTTTACACGACGACGATTATTACAGGGCGCTGGCGCATTATTAATGCTAAGCGTGACGCGTACCGGGCTGGCTGCCAGCCAGCATATTGTGGCGGTGCGCATCTGGCCCTCATCGACTTACTCCCGCGTAACCCTGGAATCAAACGTTCCCCTCAAGTACAAACAGTTCACGCTGGGGAGTCCCGATCGTCTGGTTATTGATATCGAAAATATGCACATCAACCCGGTCCTGAAAGGAGTCGATAAGCTGGTGCGCGTGGACGATCCCTATATCAAAACCGCACGCGTCGGTCAGTTTGACGCTAACACGGTGCGACTGGTGCTGGAACTCAAGCGTAGCATTGCGCCCAAGACATTTACTCTTGCGCCAGTGGCAGGTATCAAGCATCGCTTAGTGGTCGATCTCTATCCTAATCAACAAGCACGGGAAGAGGATCCGCTACTGGCGTTACTGCAGAATTACAATCAGGGCGATCTTGAACGCGATCAGCCGGTGCAGGCGGCGCTGCCGGGCAAAGCGGGGCGCGATCGACCGATTATCATCATGATCGATCCTGGCCATGGCGGTGAAGATCCCGGCGCGCATGGCAAATATAAAACGCGTGAGAAAGATATCGTGTTGAAGATCGGTCGCTATCTGAAGGCGCTGATCGACAAAGAGCGCAACATGAAAGCTTACATGACGCGCAATGAGGATGTGTTTATCCCGCTGCGTGTCCGCGTGGCGAAGGCGCGAAAGCAGCGTGCGGATCTGTTCATTTCGATCCATGCTGATGCCTTCACCAGTCGGGCCGCGCGCGGTTCGTCGGTGTTTGCCCTTTCGACCAGCGGCGCTACCTCAGCGGCGGCGCGCTTCCTCGCACAAACGCAGAATGAAGCCGATTTGATTGGCGGCGTCAGCATGAGCGGCGATCGTTATCTCGACCACACCATGTTCGACATGGTGCAGCGGCAAACCATCAGCGACAGCCTGAAGTTTGGTAAAGAGGTGCTGTCACGCATGGGACATATCAATCACCTGCACAAGCGTACCGTCGATCAGGCGGGTTTTGCGGTGCTGAAAGCCCCGGATATTCCCTCGATTTTGGTGGAAACCGCGTTTATCAGTAATGTCGAAGAGGAGCGCAAGCTGCGCACGTCGCGCTATCAGCATCAGGTGGCTGAGGCGATTCTGCATGGGATTAAGGCGTATTTTGATAAAGGTGCGGCACTAGCGCATCGCTGAGGAGGGCGGCAGCAATGCCGCTTTTTTCCGGACGCCAGAAACAAAAAAACACCCGTTAAGGTGTTTAAATGATTGGTTGCGGGGGCCGGATTTGAACCGACGACCTTCGGGTTATGAGCCCGACGAGCTACCAGGCTGCTCCACCCCGCGTCCGTCTGTCGCATTAAGCGACTTTTCACATTGTATTCTTCTTAAGACAATTGGTTGCGGGGGCCGGATTTGAACCGACGACCTTCGGGTTATGAGCCCGACGAGCTACCAGGCTGCTCCACCCCGCGTCCGACTGACGCGTTACACGACACTTCACATTGTCTCTTCATTTAAGAAGAATTGGTTGCGGGGGCCGGATTTGAACCGACGACCTTCGGGTTATGAGCCCGACGAGCTACCAGGCTGCTCCACCCCGCGTCCGTGGATGCGCACTATACTCTGGACGCGCGGCGATGCAACCCCTTTTTGAGACAAAACGTCAAATTTACAGTCAGTTGATGAATAAACTCGCCATTGGGTGGATTATTGTACAGATGTGAGCGTGACCGCTTAGGGCAGATTTCAATCTCTCTGTCCCTTTGCTATCTTCGCCGGGCAAACAATCGATAAAAAGAGAAGGTTATGAAAGGACATTGGGCGAAGTATGCACTTACTGGCGCATTTATCGCGCTGTTAGCAGGCTGTAGTTCCAAACCGACCGACCGCGGTCAACAGTATATCGATGGCAAGCTGGAGCAACCGCTTGGGCTGGTCAACCAACCGAATGCTAAAGGGCGTCCGGTGAACGGCAAAGACTTTAGCGATCAGGTGGTGCAGATTCAAACCGCCTCATCCGGCCTGTTCGGGCGCAACAACGGTACTTACAGCGCAGTGCAAAACTGGCTGCTGTCCGGCGCGGATACGCGCCAGCTCAACCAGTTTGGTTTGAATGCTTATCAGATGGAAGGCACTGACAATTACGGCAACGTGCAGTTCACCGGTTACTACACGCCGGTTGTGGAAGCGCGTTATACCCGTCAGGGCGAGTTCCAGTATCCGATTTATCGTATGCCACCGCGTCCGCGTGGACAGAAACTGCCGAGCCGCGCTTCTATCTATAATGGTGGGCTCGACGATCGCTACATCATTGCCTACAGCAATTCGCTGATCGATAACTTCATGATGGATGTGCAGGGCAGCGGCTACGTTGATTTTGGTGATGGTCGTCCACTGCGCTTCTTTGGTTACGGCGGCAAAAATGGCTGGGCTTATCACAGCATCGGTAAAGAGCTGATCGATCGCGGTGAAGTGAAGCGCGAAGATATGTCGATGCAGGCGATTCGTCAGTGGGCGCAAGAGCATTCGCCACAGGAAGTGCGTTCGGTGCTGGAAACCAACCAATCCTTCGTCTTCTTCAAACCGGAAGAGTATGTGCCGGTGCGCGGTGCCAGCGCGGTGCCGCTGATTGCCAAGGCTTCCGTTGCCTCCGATCGTTCATTGATTCCGGCCGGAACCGTGCTGTTAGCCGAAGTGCCGCAGCTGAACGAGAAGGGCAAGTTTAATGGCAAATATGAGATGCGTCTGATGGTGGCGTTAGACGTGGGTGGCGCGATTAAAGGCCAGCACTTCGATATCTATCAGGGCGTTGGCCCGGATGCGGCGCATCTGGCCGGTTTCTACAACCATTATGGCCGCGTCTGGGTGCTAAAAGCCGCGCCGGGCACCGGTCAGCCGCTGTTTAGCAACCCACAAAATGGCAACAACGGTTCGCTGCTGTTAGGTTCTAATTAATGTCCCGTTTTCCCGGAAAGGTTAGGTTATGACAGTAGTAAGCGACGCCTGGCGACAACGTTTTGGCGGCACGGCGCGTCTCTATGGCCAGGACGCGCTGCAGCGTTTTGCCGACGCGCACTTTTGCGTGATCGGTATTGGCGGCGTGGGTTCGTGGGCGGCGGAAGCCTTAGCGCGCACCGGCATCGGTAAAATCACCCTGATTGATATGGACGATGTCTGCATCACCAATACCAACCGCCAGATTCACGCGCTGCAGGGCAAAGTGGGCCTGGCGAAAACCGAAGTGATGGCCGAGCGTATGCGCGCCATCAATCCGGAATGCGAAGTGATCTGCATCGATGACTTCATCACGCCGGAAAATACCGCTGAACTGTTATCGGCGGGTTTTGACTACGTGATTGATGCGATTGACAGCGTACGCCCCAAAGCCGCGTTGATTGCCTGGTGCCGTCGTAACAAGATCCCGCTGATAACCACCGGCGGCGCGGGCGGCCAGATCGATCCCACGCAGATCCAGGTGAGCGATCTGGCAAAAACCATTCAGGATCCGCTGGCGGCAAAGCTGCGTGAGAGATTGAAAGGGGATTTTGGCGTGGTGAAGAACAGTAAAGGCAAGCTCGGCATCGACTGCGTATTCTCGACGGAAGCGCTGATGTATCCGCAGCCGGACGGCAGCGTGTGCACTTCACGCTCCACCGCCGAAGGCCCGAAACGCATGGATTGTGCCGCCGGATTTGGCGCGGCGACCATGGTTACCGCCACGTTCGGGTTTGTGGCGGTTTCCCATGCATTGAAGAAGTTTCTGGCGAAGGCAGCGCGTCAAACGGCCTGAGCGTGCTGACGGGCAGCGCGCTGCACCGCATCCGCCAGCGCCTGTAAACCGCTGCTACGCGACGCACTGAGCTGTGCGCGCAGACCTAACGTATCAAACAACGCCAGCGGATCTTGCTGCAGCAAGTCGGCTGGCGTTTTGCCTTCCACCGCCGTCAGTAACACCGCTAGCAATCCGCGCACGATGCGTCCTTCGCTGTCACCATAAAAGTGCAGCGTGCCGTTGTTCAGCAACTGGCTGCTTAGCCAGACGCGATTTTCACAGCCCGTGAGTTCGATATCTGGCGTCTTTAACTCTTCCGCTAACGCTGGCAGCTGGCGGCTGAGCTGGATCAGCTGACGATAGCGATCTTCCCACTGATGAAAATGGGTGAATTTTTCCGTCAGGCTGGCGGCGGTAATCAGATCGCCGAACGGATGCGGGGCGAGCAGGGTTGATGTCATGGGCTTATTCACTCAGTAAGTCGACGGCATGACGCATGGCGCGCACCAGCGCATCCACGTCCTGCAAATTATTATAGGGGGCGAACGAGACACGCAGCGTGCCGGTGACGCCCAGCGCCGCCATCAGCGGCTGCGCGCAGTGCTGCCCGGCGCGCAATGCGATGCCATGCTCGGCGAGCAGCGTAACGATATCGCTGTGGTGAATGCCGGCAATATCAAATGCCAGCAGGCTGGCATTGCCACAGCGGAAGCTGCGAAAACCGGGGATCTCGCTCAGTTGCTCCTCGGCGAGGCTCGCCAGTTGCTGGCTCCACATTTCGGCCTTTTTGCCATTATGTTGCGCCAGCCACTGCAGCGCGGCACTCAACCCCACCACGCCGGCAACGTTAGGCGTTCCGGCTTCAAAACGCCACGGCACCGGCTGCGGTGTGAAACTGTTAAAATCGACCTGCGTCAGCATTTTGCCGCCGCCTTGCCATGGATCCATCGCTTCCAGCAGTTCCGCTTTGCCATACAGCACGCCAATGCCCATTGGGCCATAAAGCTTATGGCCGGAAAAAGCATAGAAATCAATATCCTGCGCCTGTACATCCGGCGGACAATGCACCACACCTTGTGCGCCATCGACCATCACTTTGGCACCGACGTCATGGGCTAAACGGATCGCCTGCGCCAGATCCGGACAGCCGCCGGTGACGTTCGACATCTGACCAACGGCCAGCAATCGGGTACGTGAATTGAGCAGTGCTGGTAACAGCGTGATATCCGGCAAACGATCGTCGCCCAACGGCCATTTCACCACTTTCGCGCCCGCCGCTTTTGCCACCATCAGCCACGGCACCAGATTGGCGTGATGTTCGGCTTCGCTAACCACGATTTCATCGCCAGCCTGCAATCGCGGAGCCAGCCAACTGTTCGCCACCAGATTGATCGCTTCGGTGGTGCCGCGCGTCCAGACAATCTGCCGATCGTCCGCAGCATTGAGCCAGCGCGCCACTAATCCGCGCGCCTGTTCGTATTTTTCCGTTAATGCGCGAGCGGCAGCGAACTGGCTGCGATGCACGGTGCCAGCGCTGAGGCTGTAGAACTGTGCGGTTGCGTCGATCACCGCCTGCGGCTTGAGCGCAGTAGCCGCGCTATCGAGGTAGATTCCGGCATCGCTCAGCGCGGGGAACTGCTGGCGGAAGGCGCCGGGAGAAAAAATGGTCATACTCAGCCCACTGTTAATCATGTTAGGACCAGGCTGAAAGCTGGCCCGTTGCCTAGCAAAGCTGGAAAAGCGCGTTATGCTAATTATTGCAAGGTTTGAACCGAAACCCGCATAACGCGTCGCTATTCATAGTCGATTTCACTGGCGCTACCTTTGGTGAGCGCATGCGGGTGGTTTAATGCAATTAATCTGCAAGGAGATAGAAGATGAATAAACTCACCGCAGTGCTGGCCGTGTGTACTCTGGCCTTTACCCTGTCCGCATGTTCCAGCAATTACGTAATGCACACTAACGATGGTCGCACCATCGTCGCCGATGGCAAACCTAAAGTTGATGACGAAACCGGTATGATCAGCTATCAGGATGCCAATGGCAACAAGCAGCAGATTAACCGCTCTGACGTCAAAGAGATGGTGGAGATGGGGCAGTAAGGCAAAAAAAAGCACCGCAATTTGCGGTGCTATTTAAAATCACTATGGACAGACAGGGTAAATCTACAGGAATTAAAAGCTTGATCTGCAAGCGTCAGATCAAAATGCAAACACAACATCACGACCACAAGCCAAAAGCTCTCCAAAAGTCTGCGATCTCTCGCACGTTTCCAGAAATCTTTTCGTTCCGGCTCAGGAAGTGCGGCAACTATAGGTATTTGCTGGAGCTTCCTCAACGGACAAATTATAATGTCTCGGATTAAAAAAACTAATACGTAGCGACTTTGTATAAGTTGAAGTATTACCTTGTCAATCCGGATACGGAAAACCATGTCTAAACGCCTTCCGCCGCTTAATGCTTTACGCGTCTTTGATGCTGCTGCCCGTCATTTGAGCTTCACCAAAGCCGCTGAAGAGCTGTTTGTTACCCAGGCTGCTGTCAGCCATCAGATCAAATCTCTGGAAGATTTCCTCGGTCTAAAGCTGTTTCGCCGGAGGAATCGTTCGCTTTTACTGACGGAAGAAGGTCAAAGCTACTATTTAGATATTAAGGAGATTTTCTCCGCTCTTAACGATGCCACGCGCAAGTTGCAGGCGCGCAGCGCTAAGGGTGCGCTGACCGTCAGTTTGCTGCCGAGTTTCGCCATTCAGTGGCTGGTTCCTCGCCTTTCCAGCTTTAATATGGCTTATCCGGGCATCGACGTGCGTATCCAGGCGGTGGACCGTGATGAGGATAAATTGGCGGACGATGTCGACGTGGCGATTTTCTACGGTCGTGGCAATTGGCCAGGCCTGCGGGTTGAGAAATTGTATGCCGAATATTTGCTGCCAGTCTGCTCACCGATGTTGCTGACGGGTGATCATCCTCTCAAATCGCCGGCCGATTTGGCGCACTGCACGCTGCTGCATGATGCATCGCGCCGTGACTGGCAATCCTATACGCGTCAGCTGGGCGTGCAGCATATCAATGTGCAACAGGGCCCGATCTTCAGCCACAGCGCCATGGTGTTGCAGGCGGCGATTCATGGTCAGGGCGTGGCGCTGGCGAATAATGTGATGGCGCAGAGTGAAATTGAAGCCGGTCGTCTGGTGTGTCCTTTTAATGACGTGTTGGTCAGTAAAAATGCTTTTTATCTGGTTTGTCATGACAGCCAGGCAGAACTGGGTAAAATAGCCGCCTTTCGTCAGTGGATCCTGGAAAAAGCGGCCAATGAACAAGAAAAATTCCGTTTTCGCTACGATCACTAATGCGTTGCTGGCTGCACAATGATGTGCGCATTACCTTGAGGATTGTTTGATGTCCAGTCGTGCCATGTTTGTTTTTGCTGCCATTAGCGGATTTATGCTGGTGGCGTTTGGTGCTTTCGGCGCGCATGTGCTGAGCAAATCGCTCGGCCCAGCCGAAATGGCGTGGATACATACCGGCCTTGAATATCAGGCGTATCACACGCTGGCAGTGATCGGCTTGGGTGCCGCTATGCTGCGTCGTGCCAATATCTGGTTTTACTGGAGTAGCGCCGCGATGGCGCTCGGTATCGTGTTGTTCAGTGGCAGCCTCTATTGTCTGGCGCTGTCGCACATGAAGTTTTGGGTTTTTGTTACGCCGGTGGGAGGCTTATGCTTCCTTATTGGCTGGTTCTTGATGTTGATTGGCGCACTGCGTCTGAAACGAAAGGCAGATCGCCATGAATAAAGTTTTACTCTATTGCCGTCCAGGATTTGAGAAAGAGTGCGCGGCAGAAATCAGCGCGAAAGCGGCTGAGCGCGAGATTTACGGCTTCCCGCGCGTCAAAGATGACTCAGGTTACGTGCTGTATGAGTGCTATCAGCAGCAAGATGCTGAAAAGCTGATCCAAACGCTGCCGTTTGCCGAACTGATCTTTGCGCGGCAGATGCTGGTGGTGGGAGAGTTGCTGCGCGATCTGCCACCAGAAGACCGCATCACGCCAATTGTCGGCATGCTGACCGGTGTGGTGGAGAAGGGCGGTGAACTGCGGGTTGAAGTGCCGGATACCAATGAAGCGAAAGAGCTCACCAAGTTCTGCCGTAAATTAACCGTGCCGCTGCGTGCCAGCCTGCGTGAAAGCAAAATCCTGCTTAATTACGAAACGGCTAAGCGTCCGGTAGTGCACGTGTTCTTTATTGCGCCGGGCACCTGTTACGTCGGCTATTCGCTGCCGGAAAACAACTCGCCATTCTACATGGGCATTCCGCGCCTGAAATTCCCCTCCGATGCGCCGAGCCGTTCTACGCTCAAGCTGGAAGAGGCGTTTCACGTGTTTGTGCCTGCGGATGAGTGGGATGAGCGTTTAGCCAGCGGCATGTACGCCGTCGATCTCGGCGCTTGCCCCGGCGGCTGGACCTATCAACTGGTGAAACGCAGCATGTGGGTTTTTGCGGTAGATAACGGCCCGATGGCGCCAAGCCTGATGGACACCGGACAGGTGACGCACTGCCGCGAAGATGGTTTTAAATTCCGTCCGCCGCGTACCAATATCAGCTGGCTGGTGTGCGACATGGTGGAAAAACCGGTGCGCGTCGCTAGCCTGATGACCGAATGGCTGGTGAATGGCTGGTGCCGCGAGGCGATATTCAACCTCAAGCTGCCAATGAAAAAGCGCTACGAAGAAGTGACACAGAACCTGGCGATGATTGATGACGCGCTGAAAGCGCAGGGTATTAATGCCCAGATTCAGGCTCGTCAGCTTTATCACGACCGCGAAGAAGTGACCGTTCACGTACGTCGACTTTGGGCGGCTGTTGGCGGCCGTCGCGACGAACGCTAATCCTGCTTCATACTTTGCGCTACAGCGGTCCTGCTTCATACTTTGCACTACAGCGGCGTTGGCTGCGTTTGCTCGCCCCGGTCACATACTGATGTATGCTCCCGGGGACTCGCGCACTTGCCGCCTTGCTGTAGCACAAATTATTTCGCAGGAAATTGTTTTTTAGTGTCGCCATTGATGCCGTAATGATCGTCGGTTGAGGCATGAAAATCGCTAATTACCGAGAGCGCACATTGTAGCGGCGCAATTCATTGCGCGATAAATCGCGCCGCTACGGAAGGCGCGGTGATTTAATACGGCGCTTAACTGATTGGCATTACGCCATTTATGGCGACGGCTGTTTCGTTTGAAATCTCAATGTATTGAGATTGCCTTGCAGTACCAAATCACGCTTTAACGTCGATACTTTGCGGCAAATTTCTGCCATTTCCCGCTGTTCCTGCAATTTTCCCTGCCATTTGCTCGGTACCTGGTCCCATTGCTGATAGATCGCATCCAGCGATCCAAACTGCATCAACAACTCGCGGGCGCTTTTCGGGCCAATGCCGGGCACGCCGGGAATTTTACTGCTGCTGATACCACACAATCCCCAATAGGCGGGCAACTGCGCGGGCGTTACGCCAAACTCTTGTTCAATAAAAGGCACATCCAGCCAGCGCTTCTGGAAATAGTCGCGAATACGAATGTTAGGTGCCAGCAGCTGGCAATAACCTTTATCGGTAGAAACAATCGTTGCCTGATGACCAGCGTCCGCCATTTTCACCGCCAGCGTGGCGGCGAGATCGTCGGCTTCGTCTAAATCGGCCACCCAGCAGCTGACGCCTGCTGCGCGGAAGGCGTCCTGCAGCGCGGGCATCTCCAGATGCAAATCCTCTGGCATCGGCGGGCGACCCGCTTTGTAATCCGGTAATAGCTGATGGCGCCAACCGGGCTGACGCTCATGGCTATCAAACACCGCCACCACGTGCGTGGGTTGTGTATGTCCCAATAACTGATGCAAGGCGGCAACGCAGCTGTCGCGGCACGGCGAACCCTGAACTGCGTGCAGACGGCGAATCAGATTGAGTGCATCAATGATAAGAAGATGAAGCGACATAGCGATAGCGGCAGCCCGCAGGCTGCCTTCCTGATGGGTTATTTGATGATTTCGTAGCAAGGCGTGTAGGCGCTGCCCGGCAGCTTCATGCGCTGCTGTGCGACAAAACCTTGCAACAGTTCGTCCATGCGGTGCATGAGATTGGCATCGCCGTGCAGTTTGTACGGGCCTTTCTCGCGAATTTCACGGATCCCGATCTCTTTGACGTTACCCGCCACAATGCCGGAGAAGGCGCGACGCAGATCGGCTGCCAGCAGCTCGGCGGGCTGATCCGGGAACAGCTTCAGGTTTGCCATATTCTCGTGCGTCGGCAGGAAGGGCACCTGCAATTCGGGTGCGATACGAATTGACCAGTTGAAGCTGTAGGCATCGCCGGTTTCGCGGCGATACTCTTTCACCTGCGGCATGGCTTTCTTCATCAGACGCGCCACTTCAGCGGCATCATCAATGATAATTGTGTAGTGCTTGCGTGCGGCTTCGCCCAGCGTATTGACGATGAAATCATCCAGCACGCGGAAGTAGTCGGCGCTCTCTTTGGGTCCGGTCAGAATCAGCGGCAATACCTGATCGCTGTTGTGCGGATTCATTAAAATACCCAACAAATACAGCAGCTCTTCTGCTGTGCCCACGCCGCCAGGGAAGATCACGATACCGTGGGCGATACGCACAAAGGCTTCAAGGCGTTTTTCGATATCCGGCATGATGATCAGCTCATTGACCAGCGGATTCGGTGGTTCGGCGGCAATGATTGAGGGCTCAGTCAGGCCGATAAAACGGCTGTCATGATAGCGCTGCTGCGCATGTCCCACCGCCGCACCTTTCATCGGTGCTTCCATGACGCCAGGTCCGCAACCGGTACAGATGTTGAGTTCGCGCAGGCCCATTTGCGTGCCGACGTTGCGGCAATATTGGTATTCCACCGCATTGATTGAGTGGCCGCCCCAACACACCACGGTATTCGGATATTCGCCGATGTGCAGTGCACGCGCGTTACGCAGAATCGAAAACACCTGATTGGTGATATGCGCAGAGTCTTCCGGCTCCTCGTTCTGGTAGCGTTCTGTTGCCGCCAGTTGTCCGTTTACAAACAGAATGTCGCGCAGCACGGCAAACAAGTTTGCCTGCAGCGAACGAATAATCCGGCCATCAACAAATGCCTCTTCCGGCGGGTTAATCAGCTCCAGTTTCACACCGCGCTCACGGCGCAACACGTTGATGTCGAAGTTTTCAAAACGCGAAAGCAATTCCTGGCTGCTGTCGGTCTGGCTACCGGAGTTGAGTACCGCAAGAGAACAGTTACGAAACAGCTGATAAAGGTCGCTGCTAGCGGTGCGCTTCAGCATGTCGACTTCAAGCTGGGAGAGCAGATCCATCGAGCCAAGCGGGCTGATATGTGTAATCAAGAGAACTCCTTTACACGCAAATGCGTGGCTGATGACGCTGCGCTTAACTTATTAACGCAGCGACGAAAATCCCTGGTCGCGCATGCTTCGATCGCGCCTTCAACAGAGTAACGTTGTCCGCTGTGAATGCTCAAGGGGAACCGCGCATCCGTGCAGCGGCCTGCGAGGCGTCTCGCAAACTATTACTGGCGAACCAGGCGGGAAAATCCCGGAGAGAAGGGCACGTTACTGCGCCACGGATTGATATCCAGACCGCCGCGCCTGGTGTAACGTGCATAAACGCTCAGGGCTTCTGGCTGACAAAAGCGCTGAACGTCGTTGAAAATGCGCTCAACGCACTGCTCATGAAACTCATTATGCTGACGGAATGAGATGAGATAACGCAGCAGCGCTTCACGATTAATACGCGGGCCTTTGTAGCGAATCATCACCGAGCCCCAATCGGGCTGATTGGTAATTAAGCAGTTCGATTTCAGCAGATGGCTAACCAGCGTTTCTTCAACAATTTCACGGCCTGCAGCCTGCGCCAGATAATCTGCATTGAAGGCGTAATCGTGGATTTCGATATCCTGTTCATCAATCACTTCGCCACTGAAATGGCCGATCGGCTGGCCTTCCACTTCGCTGAGACGAAACAGCGCCACGCTGACCTGACCCTTCGCGCAGGCGCTGAGATCGCGCTCCAGCGTCTGACGCACTTCGCCCCAGTCGGCGAAAACGCTCTGATTAAAACTGTTAAGATAGAGCTTGAAACTCTTCGACTCGATCAGGTTTTGGCTATCGGCGCGCAGTACCACTTCGCCCACTGCGACCTGCGGAACGCCTTTGCTGTTGAGCCAGGAGAGTTCGTAGAGCGTCCAGATATCTGCGCCAGTAAACGGCAGATTATCGGGATACAGCCCCAGCGGCTCACGGTTAAGGCTGCGCGGCACGGATTGCAGCAGCGTGTTATCGTAGCGATCAACATAAGCCGTGGGCTTACCTAAGGTCAGGCCGCTTAATGCCTGATCCCGGTTTTCAGAAGACATAACGGTTACCACTAAATTTCATCAAAGTGGTTAAGTGTAACCTAACACTTGCGAGAATATGAATGATGCAGCAAACCGTAGATGCTCTGCGTGAGTTTACCGCCCGCTACGTGGAACATTGGCAGCAACAAACCGGACATTTTCCCGCCAGCGCCGATCTGCTTGGCGTTCCCTCCGACTGCATTATTAGCACGCTGGATGACCGCGTGTTGTGGCAGCCGCAGCCGTTTACGTTACCGGCCACGCTTGAAGCGGTAGAGCGTGCGCTGGATCTGCAACTGCAACCAGAAATCAGTGCGTTTTATACCAGCCAGTTTGCAGGTGATATGACGGCAACCTTTGAACAGCAGCCGATTACCCTGCTGCAGGTATGGAGTGAAGCGGATTTCACTCGCCTGCAGGAAAACCTGATTGGTCACTTGGTTATGAAGCGCCGCTTAAGACAAGCGCCAACGCTGTTTATTGCCACCACCAACTCAGAGCATGATGTGATTGCGCTGTGCAATCTTACCGGCGAGGTCATTATCGAGGAGCCTGGCACTAAAAAGCGTGAAGTCCTGGCGACATCGGTTAAGACATTTCTTAATGCTTTACAACCGGTTACTCAGTGATTTGCAGATTTTTAGGCTGCGCTTTGTGAGAGATCTCTTACGTTAGGTGTGAGAGATCGCTAGATCATTTCGCAGACTTGCGGAAGCCCTAAATGTAAAAATATTGTGAATCATGAACTTATGGCATCAATCTGAAAATTCAGACAGGACTTAATCCATTAACGCTTCTTACTGGCTTGTTATTGCGATGGTTTCTGGGAGAATAGTCACCACTGGCAGGATGCTGGGGATTAAGAGACGTTCAGGAGAATGTCAGCCATGAGGCGGGAACGTAACGGAATTTACGGCACACGGAAGGCTTTAGGACGAAGCAGGACACTCAGGATTGAGTATAAAGGACACCTCCAGGACGGAGAATGAGAGCCACGCGGAACGTGGCGGGCCAGGATGCTAAGGACCAATGTCATGATGACAAGCGACGGAAAGCGCAGGAAAAGTTGTCATGGATGAGCAGGGAGCACAGCAGTAGCTGGAATGCTGCAAACGAAAACCGGGAGCACTGTAATCACAGTGCTCCCTTTTTTTATGCCATTTTTACGCCGGGCGTGACTGATGGTATGCTTGCCGCCCAATTTTTCTCTGGAGGTGGCGCATGTCGTCGCAAATGATTTTTCAGCGCCTGCAGCAGGTCGAAGCGGTGATGCGCGAACACGGCCATTGGCAGTCACAATCGCCCGAGGCGCACGCCTTCGCCAGTACCGAACCTTTCTGTCTCGATACCATGGAGCCGCTGCAATGGCTGCAATGGGTGCTGATGCCGCGTTTTTATGCGCTGCTCGAAAGCGGCGCGCCGTTACCGCAGAATTTTGCCATCGCACCTTATTATGAAGTTGCATTGCCAACCGACACGCCGGGCTATGCGACGTTATTGCTGACGCTCAACAAGTTTGATGCGCTGTTCCAGGAACCCACCGCCTGATGCTCGAAATCCTTTATCAAGATGAGTGGCTGGTCGCCGTGAATAAACCTGCCGGTTGGCTGGTGCATCGTAGCTGGCTCGATCGCAACGAAAAAGTGGTGGTGATGCAAACGGTGCGCGATCAGATTGGCCAGCATGTGTTTACTGTGCACCGCCTCGATCGCCCAACGTCCGGCGTGTTGCTGATGGCCTTATCGAGTGAAGTCGCCCATTTACTGACGCAGCAGTTTGAACAGCATCAGATGCAGAAAACCTATCATGCGGTGCTGCGCGGCTGGCTGGAAGGCGGCGCGACGCTGGATTATCCGCTGGTGGAAGAGCTGGATAAGATTGCCGACAAATTTGCCACCCAGGAACCTGTTGCCCAACCGGCGGTAACGGATTACCAGGCGCTGGCACACGTTGAGATGCCGGTCGCCATCAGCCGCTATAACACCGCGCGCTATACGCTGGTGGAGATGGCGCCGCACACCGGGCGTAAACATCAGCTGCGTCGCCACATGGTGCATCTGCGTCATCCGATTATTGGCGACAGCGCGCACGGCGATCTGCGCCAGAATCGCGGTGCGGCGGCACATTTTGGCCTCAATCGCCTGATGCTGCACGCCAGCGCGCTCAGCTTTACCCATCCCGTTACCGGCGAGGCCATAGTGATTCGCGCCGGGTTGGATCGCGTCTGGCAGCAGATGCTTGAGCAGTTTGGCTGGCAGGATCAGATCCCTGATGTTCCCAGGGTTGAGTTTGCCAATGATGCAGTCCAGGATAAGCCGACAGAATAAAGGAGCGGCAAGATGGCAAAGATTGGCATTTTTACAGGTACGGTTTACGGCAATGCGCTGCTGGTAGCTGAAGAAGCACAGACGGTGCTGGAAGAGCAGGGCCACGACGTGAAGGTGTTTGAAGATCCGTCGATGGCGGATTGGCAGGCATACAGCCAGGATGTGGTGCTGATTGTCACCTCAACCACCGGTCAGGGCGACTTCCCGGATAACATTGCCCGCCTGTATGTTGCAGTGCGTGATCAGCTGGGTTATCAACCAGAATTGCGTTATGGCGTGATTGGCTTGGGTGACAGCAGCTATGACAATTTCTGCGGTGCAGCTAAAACCTTTGATGCCACCTTGCAGGAGCAGAGCGCGCAGCGCATCGGCGAGGTGCTGTTGGTGGATGCGACGGAAGATCCGGAGCCCGAATCAGTGACCTCACCGTGGGTGGAGAGCTGGGGTAAGTTGCTGTAAGGACTTTTCCCTCACCCTAACCCTCTCCCGCCAGCGGGAGAGGGAATATTTAGAGGGTGCAGCCCGCACGGTTTGTTCCCTCTCCCGCGAAGTGGGAGAGGGTCAGGGTGAGGGCAATAACCATCACGTCACCGGCGCCGGATTAAACACCGCGAGCTGATTACGAATCCCCCAACGATCCGACCATGTCTGCTTGCGCCCACTGGCAATATCCAGAATCAACTCAAACAGTCGCCAACCGACCTGTTCAATACTCTCTTCGCCCGTCGCAATAGTTCCGGCATTAATATCCATCAAATCATGCCAGCGTTCGGCCAGCGCATTGCGCGTTGCCATCTTGATCACCGGAATGGCCGCCAAACCGTAAGGCGTGCCGCGCCCGGTGGTGAACACCTGCAAGGTAATGCCCGATGCCATCTGCTGCGTGCCACACACGAAATCGCTGGCTGGCGTGGCCGCGTAAATCAGCCCGCGTTTGGTGGGGCGCTGTCCTGGCGATAACACTTCAACAATCGGGCTGCGTCCTGACTTGGCAATCGAACCCAGCGCTTTCTCCACCACATTCGCCAGCCCGCCTTTTTTATTGCCCGGCGAGGGATTGGCGCTGCGATCGGTTTGGCCCTGGCTGAGGTAATCGTCATACCACGCCATCTCTTCCAGCAGCCGTTTGCCGACCGCTTCATCCACCACGCGCGGCGTCAGCAGATGGATAGCATCCCGCACTTCGGTCACTTCCGAGAACATCACCGTTGCGCCGCAGCGCACCAGCAAATCAGAAGCAAATCCCACGGCGGGGTTCGCCGTTACGCCCGAGAAAGCGTCGCTGCCGCCGCACTGCGTGCCGATCACCAATTCCGATGCTGGACAGGTTTCGCGCTGACGTTGATTAAGCTTTTTCAGATGGCGTTCGGCGACCTGCAGGATTTCATCCACCATCGCGCCGAAGCCCACCAGCCGCTCATCCTGCAATCGCACAATGTCGTTGTCATCCAGCGAAATGGCCTGCACATCCGGTGTGCCGGTCAGCAGACGTTCGGGCTGTAACTTCTCGCAGCCGAGGCTGACGATCATCACTTCGCCACCAAAATTGGGATTCAGCGCCAGGTTATGAATGGTGCGAATCGGCACCACCGCGGCGGGCGCATTGATTGCCACGCCGCAACCGTACAGATGATTCAGCGCCACCACGCCATCGACATTGGGATAACGCGGCAGCAAATCACGCTCAATGATCTGCACTACATAATCCACCACGCCCGCCACGCAGTGAACGCTGGTGGTGATGCCGAGCAGGTTGCGCGTGCCCACGCTGCCATCTGCGTTGCGATAGCCTTCGAAGGTATAACCTTCCAGCGACGGCAGCGCGGGCGGCACATTGTTTGCCAACGGCAAACTGTTGAGTGGCGGCGCTTCGGGCAGCGCTACCAGTGATTCTTCAATCCAGCTACCTTGTGGGATGGGGCGCAGCGCGTAGCCAATCACTTCACCGTAGCGCAGGATCGCGCCTGCTTGCGGGATATCGCTGAGCGCGACTTTATGTCCCTGCGGCACATGCTCAGTCAGTTGCAGTCCGTCGTCGAACCGGGTGCCGGACGGTAACCCCTGATTGTTGACCACGATCGCCACGTTATCGGCATCGTGCACTTTGATATAGAGCGGTTTTTCTGTCAGAGGACGGTTCATTGCTCACCTTCCAGTTCGTCGCACCGTACGTAGCAGCGCGGTTTAAAATACGTCCATCACGTCATCGTTTTTTGCCAGCCTCAGTATATGCAGGGGTATTTGCCGTATGCATTGTGCAACTGACTGGCTTTAAGGAGATTTATCAGGGGAATTTGGTTCGTTTATCCAAACACAAGTGAAGGGACTCACAAACTGCCGTTATCCTGTACGTTAACCAGGCAAAATCAGGGAGCAAAAAAGCGTTCCGTGAGCCACGCCGCAGCGTTATGTGCAGATGCCATAAAATCATTCTCTTTCACCCTTAATCCTCATGCGTTCTTCCAGTGTTTCGCCGCCAGGCTGTTCCTATACTGATTCTCGTTCTTCAACGTTAGGTTATTCGTCACGACGCATCATCGTATTGCCAAATATAAAAATCGCCGTGTTTAACCCGACTTCATTCTGATACCCAACGCGATGTGTATGCAGTCAGAGTGGATGTAGCGTTCGCTATATTTCAGGAGTGCATCATGAATAGTTTCAGCCAGACAGCGGAAGCAGTGCAAAAGCGCACTAATGCCCGTTACTGGATTGTGGTGATGTTATTTATCGTCACCTCGTTCAACTACGGTGACCGCGCAACCATTTCGATTGCCGGTTCGGCGATGTCCAAAGAGATCGGCCTTGATTCGGTCGGCCTTGGCTATATCTTCTCCGCCTTTTCCTGGGCGTACGTGATTGGGCAGATTCCGGGCGGCTGGCTGCTCGACCGCTTCGGCTCAAAACGCGTCTACTTCTGGAGCATCTTCCTCTGGTCGCTGTTTACCTTGCTGCAAGGCTTCGTCGATCTGTTCAGCGGTTTTGGCATTATCATTTCGCTGTTCCTGTTGCGCTTCCTGGTCGGCCTGGCTGAAGCGCCATCCTTCCCCGGCAATAGCCGCATTGTTGCGGCCTGGTTCCCGGCGCAGGAGCGCGGCACCGCCGTCGCAATCTTTAACTCGGCGCAATACTTTGCCACGGTAATCTTCGCGCCGATCATGGGTTGGCTGGTCTCCGAAGTGGGCTGGGCGCACGTGTTCTGGTTCATGGGCGGATTGGGCATCATCCTCAGCTTTATCTGGCTGAAAGTGATCCACGATCCCACCGATCATCCGGGCGTCAACAAAGCCGAGCTGGAGTACATGGAGCAGGGCGGCGCGCTGATCAACATGGACGTCAAAAAGGATGACCGCAAAGTGAGCTGGAGCGAGAAGTGGTTCCAGATCAAACAGCTACTGACCTCACGCATGATGCTAGGCATCTATCTCGGCCAATACTGCGTCAACGCCTTAACCTACTTCTTTATTACCTGGTTCCCGGTGTATCTGGTGCAGGCGCGCGGCATGTCGATTCTGAAGGCCGGCTTTATTGCTTCGATCCCTGCGGTGTGTGGCTTCCTCGGCGGCGTATTGGGCGGCGTGATTTCTGATTACCTGATGCGTAAAACCGGTTCGCTGAACATCGCGCGTAAAACGCCCATTGTGCTCGGTATGCTGCTCTCCATCTCGATGGTGATGTGTAACTACACCGACACCGAATGGGTGGTGGTGTTCTTTATGGCGCTGGCATTCTTCGGCAAAGGCATTGGTGCGCTGGGTTGGGCAGTGATGGCAGATACCGCCCCGAAAGAGATCAGCGGTTTGAGCGGCGGCTTGTTCAACATGTTCGGTAACTTCTCCGGCATCGTCACGCCAATTGCCATCGGTTACATCATCGCCACCAGCGGATCCTTCGAGGGCGCGCTGATTTATGTCGGTATCCATGCCTTTGTCGCCGCATTTAGTTTCCTGGTGATTGCCGGCGATATCAAACGCGTTGAACTGAAAACCAGGCCATAAGGACGGAATATGACTACGCAAAGCACGCCGGTCATCACCGATATGCAGGTGATTCCGGTTGCCGGTTACGACAGCATGTTGCTCAACATCGGTGGCGCGCACAGCGCCTGCTTCACCCGCAATATCGTGGTGCTCACGGATAGCGCGGGACACACCGGCGTCGGTGAAGCGCCGGGCGGGGAAACCATCTACCAAACGCTGGTTGAGGCAATTCCGCAGGTAAAAGGTCAGCAGGTTGCCCGCATGAATCGTCTGGTGCAGCAGGTGCACAAAGGCAATCAGTCGGCGGATTTCGATACCTTCGGCAAGGGCGCGTGGACCTTCGAGCTGCGCGTCAATGCGGTGGCCGCGCTGGAAGCGGCGCTACTGGATTTACTCGGCCAATGTCTCGGCGTGCCGGTGGCGGAACTGCTCGGTCCGGGCCAGCAGCGCGATGAGGTCACGGTGCTCGGCTATCTGTTCTATCTCGGCGATCGTCGCAAAACCGATTTGCCGTATCTGACCGGCGAAAATGCTAGCCACGACTGGTATCACTTGCGTCATCAGGAGGCGCTGACGCCGGAATCTGTGGTGCGTCTGGCGGAAGCGGCGCAGGACAAATATGGCTTCAAAGATTTCAAACTCAAAGGCGGCGTGCTGCCGGGCGAGCAGGAGATTGAGTCGGCGGCGGCGCTAAAAAAATGCTTCCCCGATGCGCGCATCACCGTCGATCCCAACGGTGCCTGGACGCTGGATGAAGCCATTCGCTTGTGTAAAGGCATGGGCGATGTGCTGACCTACGCCGAAGATCCGTGCGGTGCCGAGCAGGGCTATTCCGGCCGCGAAGTCATGGCCGAATTCCGCCGTGCGACGGGGTTGCCGGTCGCCACCAACATGATCGCCACCAACTGGCGCGAGATGAACCACGCGGTGATGCTCAATGCCGTCGACATCCCGCTGGCCGATCCGCACTTCTGGACGCTGAGCGGCGCAGTGCGCGTGGCGCAGCTGTGTGATGACTGGGGGCTGACGTGGGGCTGTCACTCCAATAACCACTTCGATATTTCACTGGCGATGTTCACCCACGTTGGCGCTGCTGCGCCGGGTAAACCCACCGCGATTGATACGCACTGGATTTGGCAGGAGGGCGATCAGCGCCTGACCAAAGAGCCGCTGCAGATCCGCAACGGCAAAATCGCCGTGCCGGATAAGCCGGGCCTCGGCGTCGAGCTGGATTGGGATCGCCTGCATCAGGCCAACGCGTTGTACAAATCACTGCCGGCGGGCGCACGTAATGACGCCACCGCGATGCAGTATCTGGTTCCCAATTGGGCATTCGACCGCAAGCGTCCAGCCTTTGGTCGCGGCTAAGTTTAAGGAGCAGGAAATGAGTCAGACACCGAAAATAACATCGCTGCAGGTCATTCCGGTGGCCGGTCACGACAGCATGTTGCTTAACCTGAGTGGCGCGCATTCGCCGTTCTTTACCCGCAACATCGTCATCATTAAAGACAATGCCGGACACACCGGCGTCGGTGAGATTCCGGGCGGCGAAAAGATTCGTCAGACGCTGGAGGATGCGGCGGCGCTGGTGGTGCAGAAAACCGTTGGCGAATACAAGAACATCCTCAACCTGGTGCGCAGCACCTTTGCCGACCGCGATTCCAGCGGACGCGGCAACCAAACCTTTGATTTGCGTACCACCATTCACGTGGTTACTGGCATCGAAGCGGCGCTGCTCGATCTGCTGGGACAGCATTTAGGCGTGAACGTCGCCTCGTTGCTTGGCGATGGTCAGCAGCGCGACCGGGTAGAAATGCTCGGCTATCTGTTCTATGTCGGCGATCGCAAGAAAACGTCGCTACCGTATCAGAGCCAGGAAAATGACAAATGCGATTGGTATCGCCTGCGCCACGAAGAAGCGCTGACGCCGGATACGGTGGTGCGCCTGGCGGAAGCGGCCTATGAAAAATATGGCTTTAACGATTTCAAACTGAAAGGCGGCGTGCTGCGCGGTGGCGAAGAGGCCGAAGCGGTGACGGCGCTGGCGAAGCGTTTCCCGCAGGCGCGTGTGACGCTTGATCCTAACGGCGCCTGGTCGCTCAACGAGGCGATTCTGCTCGGTAAGCAGCTGAAAGGTGTGCTGGCCTATGCGGAAGATCCGTGCGGTGCTGAGCAGGGCTATTCCGGTCGCGAAGTGATGGCGGAATTCCGCCGCGCCACCGGCATGCCGACCGCCACCAATATGATCGCCACCGATTGGCGTCAAATGGGCCACACGCTGTCGCTGCAGTCGGTCGATATCCCGCTGGCCGATCCGCACTTCTGGACGATGCAGGGTTCGGTGCGCGTGGCGCAGATGTGTCACGACTTCGGCCTGACGTGGGGCTCGCACTCTAACAACCACTTCGACATCTCGCTGGCGATGTTTACCCACGTTGCCGCCGCCGCACCAGGTGCGATTACCGCCATCGATACGCATTGGATTTGGCAGGAAGGCAATCAGCGCCTGACTAAAGAGCCGCTACAGATTAAAGGCGGCATGGTGCAGGTGCCGCAAAAACCGGGTCTCGGCGTCGAGCTGGATATGGATCAGGTGATGCAAGCCAACGCGCTGTATCAGAAACACGGTTTAGGCGCGCGTGATGATGCGCAAGCCATGCAGTTCCTCGTACCGAACTGGACCTTTGATAACAAGCGTCCGTGCCTGGTGCGCTAACTTTTCCGGCTCCCCGCGCGGGAGCCTGCTGTAACCGACAGGAGTGAAGACAATGAGCAATGCCTGGCAGAACCCTTTTCGTCGCCGTTTGCTGGCAGGAGAAACCCTGATTGGCAGCTGGTGCGCGCTGGCTAATCCCCTTACCACTGAAGTGCTGGGCCTGGCGGGCTTTGACTGGCTGGTGCTGGATGGCGAACACGCGCCGAATGACATCACCACCTTTGTGCCGCAGCTAATGGCACTGAAGGGCAGCCACAGCGCGCCGGTGGTGCGTCCGCCGTGCAACGAACCGATCATCATCAAGCGCTTGCTGGATATCGGCTTCTACAACTTCCTGGTGCCGTTTGTGGAAACCGAGGAAGAGGCGATTCGCGCGGTCGCGTCTACTCGCTATCCACCGGCGGGCATTCGCGGTGTGTCGGTTTCACACCGCAGCAACATGTACGGCACGCTGCCGGATTACAACAGCACCATTAACGACAACATCACGGTGCTGGTGCAGATCGAAACGCAACAGGCGGTGGACAACATCGATGCTATCGCCGCGGTGGAAGGTGTTGATGGCATCTTCGTTGGGCCGGGCGATCTCTCGGCCGCGCTCGGCTATCTGGGCCAGCCTGCGCATCCCGAAGTATTGAAAGTGATTAAACACGTCTTCGAACGCGCCAAAGCGGCGGGGAAACCGAGCGGCATTCTGGCGCCGGTGGAAGCCGATGCACGCCGCTATCTGGAGTGGGGCGCCAGCTTTGTAGCGGTAGGCAGCGATCTGGGTGTGTTCCGTAACGCCACGCAGGCGCTGTGTGACAAATTTAAAAAATAACTGACTGAGAGGAAAGGCAATGAAAATTGGATTTATCGGCCTCGGCATCATGGGCAAACCGATGAGTAAAAACCTGGTGAAAGCCGGTTATTCGCTGGTGGTGCGCGACCATAATGTTAGTAACGAAGCAGAGTTGGTGGAGCTGGGCGCCACCGTAGCCAAGACGCCAAAAGAGGTGGCTGAACAGGTGGATGTGTTGATCACCATGGTACCGAACTCGCCACAGGTTAAAGAGGTTTGCCTCGGTGCTAACGGCATCATCGAAGGCGCGAAGCCGGGCCTGATCGTTATCGACATGAGTTCCATTGCGCCGTTGGCCAGCCGCGAAGTGCATGATGCGCTGGCGGCGAAAGGCATCAAAATGCTCGATGCGCCAGTCAGCGGCGGCGAGCCGAAAGCGATTGAAGGCACGCTGTCGGTGATGGTGGGCGGCGATAAGGCGGTGTTTGATCAGTGCTACGACATCATGAAAGCGATGGCGGGTTCAGTGGTCCACACCGGTGACATTGGTGCGGGGAATGTGACTAAGCTGGCAAATCAGGTGATCGTGGCGCTTAACATCGCGGCGATGTCAGAAGCGCTGTCGCTGGCGACCAAAGCGGGCGTTAATCCTGAGCTGGTTTATCAGGCGATTCGTGGTGGTCTGGCAGGCAGCACCGTGCTGGATGCCAAAGCGCCGATGGTGCTGGATCGTAACTTCAAACCGGGCTTCCGCATCGATCTGCATATCAAAGATCTGGCCAATGCGCTGGATACCTCGCACGAGATCGGTGCGCATCTGCCGCTGACTGCCGCAGTGATGGAGATGATGCAGGCGCTGAAAGTGGATGGACAGGGCACTTCCGACCATAGCGCGCTGGCCTGCTATTATGAAAAATTAGCGAAAGTTGAGATCACCCGGTAGTGCAATCGTCCGGCGTCTACGGATGTCGGGCGGCTCGCTGCCTTCGCAGGACGGATGTCCGTCATCAACCGCGCTGGATTGCCTATGAAAATTGTCATCGCACCGGATTCATATAAAGAGAGTTTATCCGCCCTGGAAGTGGCTTCGGCGATTGAAGCGGGATTCCGCGAGATCTTTCCCGAAGCTGAGTACGTGAAAATACCGGTTGCCGACGGTGGTGAAGGCACGGTTGAAGCGATGGTGGCGGCAACGCAGGGAAACATTGTCCGGCTGACGGTTACTGGACCGCTCGGCAAGCCAGTGGAGGCGTTCTACGGTTTGTCAGGTGATGAGCGTACCGCATTTATCGAAATGGCGGCAGCCAGCGGGCTGGAGTTAGTGCCCGCGGCACAGCGCGATCCGCTGATTACCACCTCGTTCGGCACCGGCGAGCTGATCAAAGATGCGCTCGATCGCGGTGTCGATCACTTCATTATCGGCATTGGCGGCAGCGCCACCAATGATGGCGGTTCCGGCATGATGCAAGCGCTGGGCGCACAACTGCTGGATGAGCACGGCAAGCAAATCGCCTATGGCGGCGGCGCATTACCGCAGCTGGCGCGCATCGATATCGAACAGCTGGATGCGCGTATTAAGCAGTGTCGCTTTGAAGTCGCCTGCGATGTCAGCAATCCGCTCACCGGTGATAAGGGCGCTTCGGCGATCTTCGGTCCGCAGAAAGGTGCGACGCCGGAACTGGTGCAGCAGCTGGACAAAGCACTGGAACATTACGCCACCCTGATTCATCGCGATCTGGATATTGATGTTTTACACATTGATGGCGGCGGCGCGGCGGGCGGCATGGGCGCGGCGCTGCATGCGTTTTGTCAGGCCGAGTTACGCAGCGGCATTGAGATTGTCACTGAAGCCTTGGGCCTGGCCGAGCAGGTGAAAGATGCCGATCTGGTGATTACCGGCGAAGGGCGCATTGATAGTCAAAGCATTAACGGCAAGGTGCCGATTGGTGTGGCAAAGGTCGCGAAGCAGTTTGATAAACCGGTGATTGGCATTGCCGGAAGTTTAACCGCGGATGTCGGCGTGGTGCACCAACATGGGCTGGATGCGGTGTTCAGCGTGCTGTTTAGCATCTGCTCATTGGATGACGCGCTGGCCAACGCGGCGCAGAACGTGCGCCTGACGGCGCGCAATGTGGCGGCGGTGATAAAGCTGGGGAAAGGGAGATAGTTTTCCCTCACCCTAATCCTCTCCCAGAGGGAGAGGGAACCGATCGGAGCGATGGAATAAGTTTGCACGTAACTTCAGCATGCTCAGGGCAACTCCCTCGCCCGCTTGCGGGAGAGGGCTGGGGTGAGGGGAAAATCGCACCGCACTAACCCAACGCCAACAATTTCCTCGCTTCACGTGCCACGTTCGCCATCTCATCGCTCAACTCCAGCAGCTCCGGCTCCAGCGCGTCGATATCGCTCTCCTGATGCAAACTCTTCTCCAGCTGCTGACACAGCTGCTTCAGGCGCGGCACGCCGCTGTAGCTGGCGCTGCCGTGCAGCTTGTGGATAATCTCGCGCAATCCCACCACATCATTGCTCGCCATTGCACTCTCTACGCGCTCTTCCACTTCCGGCAGGAAATCGAGCAGCATTTGCAGCAAATCGCGGGCTAAATCGGGTTTATTGGCGGCCTGACGTAGCGCCAGCGTCCAGTCCAGCGACGGCGCCACGTGCGGCTGTTGCGGCTGTGGCATGACCCGGTTCGGCGCGTAACGCTGCAGCAGCTGGCTCAATTTGTCCTCATCAATCGGCTTCGCCAGATAGTCATTCATGCCAGCGTTGATGAGCTGCGCTCGTTCGCCATCCAGCGCATGCGCAGTAACGGCGACAATCGGTGTGGTGGCGTGCAGCGGCAGGCTGCGGATGATTTCGCTGGCGCGGATGCCATCGATATCCGGCATCTGAATGTCCATCAGAATCACGTCCAGCTTGTGCAGGCGCGCCTGGCGAATCGCCTGCTCGGCGTTATCACACAGAATGATGTGCTGCACCTGCTCCTCCAGCAGCGCGCCAATCAGTTTCAGGTTGGCGGGATTGTCATCCACCGCCATTACCGTCAGCGGCTGACGTGCACCACGCGGCAGCGCATCGCTTTGCCAGTCATGTAAGTCCAGCAGCATCGGCAGCAAGCGCGTCAACGAAACCGGTTTGGCGATACACCCGGCAATGCCGCGCGCCCGTAAGTCATCGGCAAACAGCATCATTTCACTCGGCAGCGCCAGCAGCACCGAATCGGCGCGCGCATGCAGACGTTTAATCAATGCATCCGGCAACGTCGCAGGATGCGGCTCGGTGACCGGCAAACCCATCAGCAGCAGCGGGAAGTGCGTCTCGGGCATCTCTTCCAGGCTGGAGAAGTGCTGCACCTGCAGCGGCGTGATGCTTAGCATCTCCTGCACCGCTTTTGCCACCGCTGGATGTGGCTCGAATATACGCCAGCGGCGTGGCGCGCAAATCGTCCAACATGCGCGGAATGGCTGGTGCATTGGGATTGAGATCGAGATGAATATGCACCCAGAAGGTCGAACCCTGATTCGGACGGCTGTGGAAGGCAATTTCGCCGCCCATTTCGCTCACCAGTTTCTGCGTGATCACCAACCCTAAACCGGTGCCGCCATGACGGCGCGTAATGCTGGCATCGGCCTGACGAAACGCCTGGAATAGCTGCGACTGCTGCTGTTCAGAGATACCGATGCCGGTGTCATGCACCTGAATCTCCAGCTCGACGCGCGTAGTGTTGATGCTGCGCAGCTCAACGCGCAAGTCGATATGACCGTGCTCGGTGAATTTAATCGCGTTACCAATCAGGTTAATCATGATCTGCTGCAGGCGCAGCGGATCGCCAATCACATTATCCGGCACCTGTTTTTCCAGGCACACGGTAATTTCCAGCCCTTTGTCATGGGCGGACGGCGCCAGCAGCACCAACGTTTCATCCAGCGTGGCGCGCAGCGGGAACGGGATCGACTCCAGCACCAGCTTGCCGGCTTCCAGTTTCGAGAAATCGAGCACGTCATTAATGATGCTCAGCAGGTTATTCGCCGAACGCTCGATGGTGCTCATGTAGTCGCGCTGGTTGGTGCTCAGCCCGGTTTTTAGCATCTGACGGGTAAAGCCAATTACGCCGTTCAGCGGCGTACGCAGCTCATGCGACATGTTGGCGAGGAATTCCGATTTGATGCGCGCCGCTTCCTGCGCGCGCTTCTTCGCCAGATCCAGCTCGACGTTCTGAATCTCCAGCTGCTCCAGCGTTTCACGCAGATCGTAAGTCGCCTGATCGATGTTTTGCTGCATCTCTTCGTGATAGGCGGTGAGCGACATCGCCATGGCGTTGATGCCGTTTTTCAGAATGCTCAGCTCGCCCAGCATGTAACCATCGACGCGGCTGTCCAGCTGGCCACGACGAATGCGGTCCACGGTGGTAACCATATTGCGAATGGGACCGGTGACGTCGCGCATCAGGCGATAGGCAAACAGCATGGCGATGCACAGGCAGAACAGCAGCAGCAGCGTGGCGACAAATACTTCTTTGTACTGCTCCAGCCGCACTGATTGCAGATCCAGTTCGATCGCCACATAACCCAGCGGATTCCCGGCTGGTTTGGCATCTTCGCCCGGCAGCTCATCCACCGAATAGCGTTCAGAGATAATCGGCGTGCGCAGAATCATAATCGTGCCTTGCCGCTCCACCGAGACGCCATCTTCCAGCGTGGAGATGTCCTCTTTTTGCAGCAGCGCCAGATTCTGATTGTTATTCGAGGTGACGTAGACGTGATTGTTGTTGTCGAAAATGGTGATGGCACGGACAATATCGGAGTGGCGGCGATGCAGCAGACTGACTAACTCGCGAATCGCATCGCGGTTGTGCCACGTCATGCCGTATTCACTGGAGACCGCCAGCGGTTCGATGATGTTCGCTCCCGCGTCGTGCACCTGATGCTGTAATTCGTTGTAGCGGTGCACCACAAAGAAGGTACTGAGCAGCAGACCAATCATCAGCGTTGGCGCCAGTATCAGAATCATCATTCGCGCCCGCAGGCTGTATTTGGTCATAATTGTGGCCTGGCGACTCCTGGCATTTTTTCCCTGTGCAAGCACGGTTATTGGCTGCACACCCAATTAACGTAGAGATTTCACAATACTATGGCGCAATTTTACTCCGCAAAACAGCGTGTGACGACGAAGACTCGCATATCCGTCACCATTGAAGACCTCGATCCTTTCGGACAAGGTGTTGCGCGCCATAAAGGCAAGGCGATGTTTGTTAGCGGCGCGCTGCCCGGTGAACAGGCGGAAGTGACGGTGTTCGAGGATAAAAGCAAATACGCACGCGCCAAAGCCAATAAGATCATTAATCCCAGCCCACAGCGGGAAACACCGCGCTGCGTCCATTTTGGCGTGTGCGGCGGCTGCCAGCAGCAACATGCTTCGGTGGCTTTGCAGCAGGAGAGTAAAGCGCGCGCATTAAGCCGCATGTTAAGCCGCGAAGCGCCGCTGCCGGTGAAGGTCGATGAGATCATCAGCGGCAGCGCGTGGGGCTACCGTCGCCGGGCGCGTTTAGGATTGCAGTGGCAGCCAAAACAGCTGCGTTTGCAAATGGGGTTCCGTCAGGCCGCCAGCAACGATCTGGTTGAACTGAAGCAATGCCCGGTTTTGGTGCCCGAACTTGAAGCGTTGCTGCAGCCGCTGCACCAGTGCCTCAGCGATTTACAGGCAGTTAAACGGTTAGGCCACGTAGAATTGGTGCTGGCGGATAATGGCCCGCTGATGGTACTGCGTCATCTTGATGCATTATCTGCCGGCGACCGCGCAAAACTGGAACGCTTTTCGCATGAGCAGCAACTGTCGCTCTATCTGGCTGATGGCAGTGAAAGTTTGCAGGCGCTGAATGCGCGCGAACCTTTTTATCACTCGTTGAATTTGCCGCTATCCTTTAGCCCGCAGAATTTTATTCAGGTCAACGATGGTGTGAATCAGCAGATGGTCGCCAAAGCCATTGAATGGCTGGATTTGCAGCCAGAGGATCGTGTGCTGGATTTGTTCTGCGGCATGGGAAACTTTACCTTGCCATTAGGAAAGTTCGTACAAAATGTTGTAGGTGTGGAGGGCGTTGCAGCATTAGTGCAGCAGGCAGCGTATAATGCTGAGCAGACTAATCTCAAGAATGTTCGCTTTTTCCAGCATAACCTGGAGGAAGATGTATCGCGTCAGCCGTGGGCGACGCAGGGATTTAACAAGGTGTTACTGGATCCAGCGCGTGCTGGGGCCGCGGGCGTAATGGCGCATGTGGTTAAACTTGCGCCGCAACGTGTGGTCTATGTTTCCTGTAACCCTACAACGCTGGCGCGTGACAGTCAGACATTGCTGTCAGCGGGCTACCATTTGGAAAGGGTCGCGATGCTGGATATGTTTCCCCATACCAGCCATCTCGAATCCATGGTGCTGTTTAGCAAAGCATAAGCGATGTCCACATCGCTGTGGCAGGAGAGGATATGGTTGCGGTTAGAAGTGCGCATTTAAATACGGCGGGCGAATTTGCCCTCGACCAGTGGATCGCCAGTTTGAGTATCAACAATCCGCAATCCTGTCAGCGACTGGCGGATGCGTGGCGCTACTGTGAAGCCGAAACGCACAACCATCCTGATCAAGCTCTGCTGCTGTGGCGCGGTATTGAGATGGTGGAAATTCTCACCATGCTCAGCATGGACATTGACAGCCTGCGCGCGGCGCTGCTGTTCCCGCTCGCCAACGCCGATGTGGTGAGCGAAGAGGATCTCGAAAAAGCCTTTGGCAAAGAGATTGTGATGTTGGTGCACGGCGTGCGCGACATGGATGCCATTCGCCAGCTGAAAGCGATTCACAACGATTCGATGGCCTCCGAGCAGGTGGATAACGTGCGCCGCATGCTGCTGGCGATGGTGGAAGATTTCCGCTGCGTGGTCATCAAGCTGGCGGAACGTATCGCCCATCTGCGTGAAATGAAAGACGCGCCAGAAGATGAGCGCGTGCTCGCGGCGAAAGAGAGCACCAATATCTACGCGCCGCTGGCCAACCGCTTGGGTATCGGTCAGCTCAAATGGGAGCTGGAAGATTACTGCTTCCGCTATCTGCATCCCGATGAATACAAACGCATTGCTAAGCTGCTGCATGAACGCCGTATTGACCGCGAAGGCTATATTGAAAGCTTCGTTGCCAACCTGCGTGCCGAGATGCAGAAAGAGGGCGTGCGTGCTGAAGTGTATGGTCGTCCGAAACACATCTACAGCATCTGGCGCAAGATGCAGAAGAAGTCATTAGCGTTCGATGAGCTGTTTGACGTGCGCGCGGTGCGTATCGTGGCGGAACGGCTGCAGGATTGCTACGGCGCGCTTGGTACGGTGCATACGTTGTTTCGCCATCTGCCGAGTGAGTTTGACGACTACGTTGCCAATCCCAAGCCTAACGGCTATCAATCGATTCATACCGTGGTGCTGGGTCCGCAGGGCAAAACGGTGGAAATCCAGATTCGTACGCGCCAGATGCATGAAGATGCCGAGCTGGGCGTCGCCGCACACTGGAAGTACAAAGAAGGTCCAACCTCCAGCAACGCGCGCGGCGCGGCAGGACATGAAGGGCGCATCGCCTGGCTGCGTAAGCTGATTAGCTGGCAGGAAGAGATGGCTGATTCCGGCGAGATGCTGGAAGAGGTGCGCAGCCAGGTATTCGACGACCGCGTGTATGTGTTTACCCCGAAAGGTGACGTGGTCGATCTGCCGGCGGGATCAACGCCGCTCGACTTCGCCTACCATATTCACAGCGATATCGGCCACCGCTGCATTGGCGCCAAAATCAGCGGGCGCATCGTGCCGTTTACCTATCAGTTGCAGATGGGCGATCAGATTGAAGTGATCACCCAGAAACAGCCAAACCCAAGCCGCGACTGGCTGAACCCGAACCTCGGCTATATCACCACCAGCCGCGGACGCTCGAAAATTCACGCCTGGTTCCGCAAACAGGATCGTGACAAAAATATCATTGCTGGCCGTCAGATCCTCGAAAGCGAGCTAAATCAGATGGATATCAGCATGCGCGAAGCGGAAAAACTGCTGCTGCCGCGCTATAACGTCAGTTCGCAGGATGAGCTGCTGGCGATGATTGGCGGCGGCGATATTCGCCTCAATCAGATGGTGAATTTCCTGCAGGGCAAGCTCAACAAGCCGAGTGCCGAAGAGGAAGATCGCGAGGCGCTGCGCCTGCTGACGCAGAAGTCACATGCGCCGTCCGCGCGCAAAGAGAGCGGTCGCGTGGTGGTGGAAGGCGTGGGCAATCTGCTGCACCACATCGCCCGCTGCTGCCAGCCGATTCCTGGCGACGATATCGTGGGCTTTATCACCCAGGGGCGCGGCATCTCGATTCACCGCGCCGACTGCGACCAGTTAACCGAGCTGATTTCGCACGCACCGGAACGTATCGTTGATGCGGTGTGGGGCGAGGATTACTCCAGCGGTTATTCGCTGGTGGTACGCGTTACCGCCAACGATCGTAGCGGCCTGCTACGCGATATCACCACCATTCTGGCTAACGAGAAGGTCAATGTGCTCGGCGTCTCCAGCCGCAGTGACACCAAAAAGCAGCTGGCGACCATTGATATGGATATTGAGATCTATAACCAGCAAGTGCTTGGCCGCGTGCTGGCACGTCTCAATCAGGTGCCGGATATTATCGACGCGCGCCGTTTGCATTGATTCAGAGCCGTTTATCCCCCATCCCGACCTTCCCCCGTTCGCGGGGGAAGGAGACGCTGCCGTATGTGTAACCGGCGCAGTCTCTCCCCAAATTTTCCCAAAGGATCCTTTCATGACGCCCTTAAATCGCCTGCTCACCATCATGCAAACCTTGCGCGACCCGGAGCGCGGTTGCCCGTGGGATCGTCAGCAAACCTTCGCCTCGATCGCGCCCTACACGCTGGAAGAAACCTACGAAGTGATCGATGCCATCCAGCGTGAAGATTTTGCCGATCTGCGCGGTGAACTTGGCGATCTGCTGTTTCAGGTGGTGTTCTACGCGCAGATGGCCGATGAGCAGCAGCGCTTCAATTTTGACGACGTCTGCAACGCTATCAGCGACAAACTTGAGCGCCGTCATCCGCACATTTTTGGCGATGTTCAGGCTGCAACCAGCGAAGAAGTGCTGAAAAACTGGGAAGCCATCAAGCACAGCGAACGCGCAGAAAAATCGCAGCACTCGGCGCTGGACGATATTCCTAAAGCGCTGCCGGCATTGATGCGCGCGCACAAAATTCAGAAGCGTTGCAGCTCGGTGGGCTTCGACTGGAACAATCTCGGCCCGGTGCTGGATAAAGTGCATGAAGAGATCGATGAAGTGATGCACGAAGCGCAGCAAGCGGTGGTGGATAACGCCAGGCTGGAAGAGGAAATCGGTGATTTGCTGTTCGCGACCGTCAATTTGTCGCGCCATTTAGGCAGCAAAGCGGAAGTCGCGTTGCAAAAAGCCAACGATAAATTTGAGCGCCGCTTCCGTGAAGTTGAAGCCATCATCGCCTCACAAGGGTTAGCCATGAGCGATGCGACCCTGGATCAAATGGAAGCCGCCTGGCAGCAGGTGAAATTGAACGAGAACAAACAGTAAGCGAATCTGGCGATTATTCCAGCGCTGCGCATAAATTCGTCGTTTGAGCTTACTCGATTCAGCCTTGCGGCGACTTTGTGACGTACATCAACATTTCGCACCATGCTATCCGCTATGTTACCGGCTTACCTGTGGAGGACGATGGTGTGATTCATCAATTGTGGCTTAAGACGACTTCAAGTATACTATTTTCCCGTCTTGGTTATTCCACCGTCTTTAAACCTAAACTCTCAGGTTCAGCATGACAACGAATTATATTTTTGTGACCGGCGGGGTCGTTTCCTCTCTGGGCAAAGGCATTGCCGCAGCCTCCCTCGCAGCCATCCTTGAAGCACGTGGTCTTAATGTGACCATCATGAAACTCGATCCGTACATCAACGTCGATCCGGGTACCATGAGCCCAACGCAGCACGGTGAAGTATTTGTTACCGATGATGGGGCCGAAACCGATCTGGATTTAGGTCACTACGAGCGCTTCATCCGCACTAAAATGTCGCGCCGTAACAACTTTACTACCGGTCGTATCTACTCAGAAGTGCTGCGCAAAGAGCGTCGCGGTGACTATCTGGGCGCCACGATTCAGGTTATTCCACACATCACCAACGCCATCAAAGAACGCATTATTGAAGGCGGCGAAGGTCATGACGTGGTTCTGGTCGAGATCGGCGGTACCGTGGGTGATATCGAATCTCTGCCTTTCCTCGAAGCGATTCGTCAGATGGCGGTCGATGTCGGTCGTGAACACACCATGTACATGCACCTGACGCTGGTGCCATATATGGCGGCCGCAGGCGAAGTGAAAACCAAGCCAACCCAGCATTCAGTGAAAGAGCTGCTGTCGATCGGGATTCAGCCAGACGTGCTGATCTGCCGCTCTGACCGCGCGGTGCCGGCGAACGAACGCGCTAAAATCGCGCTGTTCTGTAACGTGCCAGAAAAAGCGGTTATTTCCCTGAAAGATGTGGATTCCATCTACAAGATTCCAGGCATGCTGAAATCGCAAGGTCTGGATGATTACATCTGCAAGCGTTTCAATCTGAACGCGCCGGAAGCGAACCTGGCCGAATGGGAACAGGTTATTTACGAAGAAGCCAATCCGGGCGGCGAAGTGACCATCGGTATGGTCGGCAAATATGTCGAACTGCCGGATGCGTACAAGTCAGTGATTGAAGCCTTGAAACACGGCGGCCTGAAAAATCGCGTTACCGTGAATATCAAATTGATCGACTCGCAGGATGTTGAAACGCGCGGTGTCGAATTATTGAAAGATCTGGATGCTATTCTGATCCCTGGCGGCTTCGGCTACCGCGGTGTGGAAGGCAAAATGATGACGGCGCAATACGCCCGTGAGAACAACGTGCCTTACCTGGGAATTTGCCTGGGCATGCAGGTTGCGCTGATGGAATTTGCCCGCAACGTTGCCGGTATGGAAGGCGCGAACTCTACGGAATTTGTGCCAGACTGTAAGTATCCGGTGGTTGCGCTTATCACCGAATGGCGTGACGAAGAGGGTAACGTTGAACAGCGTACTGAGCAGAGCGATCTGGGCGGCACCATGCGTTTGGGCAGCCAGCAGTGCCAGTTGACGCCGGAAAGCAAAGTGCGTCAGTTGTACGGTTCTGAAATCATTACCGAACGCCACCGTCATCGTTACGAAGTAAACAATATGTTGCTGAAGCCGATTGAAGCGGCGGGTCTGCATATTGCCGGTCGTTCTGGCGACGATCAGCTGGTTGAGATCATTGAGATCCCGAACCACCCGTGGTTTGTTGCCTGTCAGTTCCACCCGGAATTCACGTCGACCCCACGCGATGGTCATCCGCTGTTCACTGGCTTTGTGAAAGCCGCGCAGGAACACCAGAAGCGTTTAGCGAAGTAAGTTTCACGAACAACGCGCGAACTTTTCGCGCGTTGTTTGTCTTAGGATTGACTAACTTGTACTGAGGAAAATCGAATGTCCAAAATCGTAAAAGTCATCGGTCGCGAAATCATCGACTCCCGTGGCAACCCAACTGTAGAAGCAGAAGTGCATCTGGAAGGCGGTTTCGTTGGTCTGGCTGCTGCGCCATCAGGTGCATCAACCGGTTCTCGCGAAGCTCTGGAGCTGCGTGACGGTGACAAATCTCGTTTCCTGGGCAAAGGCGTAACCAAAGCGGTTGCGGCTGTTAACGGTCCAATCGCTAACGCGGTAACCGGTAAAGATGCCAAAGACCAGGCGAACATCGATAAGATCATGATCGAGCTGGACGGTACTGAGAACAAATCTAACTTCGGTGCTAACGCCATTCTGGCGGTTTCACTGGCTGCTGCTAAAGCTGCTGCTGCCTCTAAAGGCCTGCCGCTGTACGCACACATCGCTGAACTGAACGGCACCCCAGGCAAATACTCTATGCCGCTGCCAATGATGAACATCATCAACGGTGGTGAGCACGCCGACAACAACGTCGACATCCAGGAATTCATGATTCAGCCGGTTGGCGCGCCAACCCTGAAAGAAGCGATTCGCATGGGTTCTGAAGTCTTCCATCACCTGGCAAAAGTGCTGAAGTCTAAAGGCATGAGCACTGCAGTTGGTGACGAAGGTGGCTACGCGCCAAACCTGGGTTCTAACGCCGAAGCGCTGGCTGTTATCGCTGAAGCGGTAAAAGCAGCAGGTTACGAACTGGGCAAAGACATCACCCTGGCGATGGACTGCGCAGCATCTGAATTCTACAAAGACGGCAAATATGTGCTGGCTGGCGAAGGCAACAAAGCCTTCTCTTCAGAAGAGTTCACCCACTTCCTGGAAGACCTGACCAAACAGTACCCAATCGTTTCTATCGAAGACGGTCTGGATGAATCTGACTGGACTGGTTTCGCCTACCAGACCAAAGTGCTGGGCGACAAAATCCAGCTGGTGGGTGACGATCTGTTCGTAACCAACACCAAGATCCTGAAAGAAGGTATCGATAAAGGCATCGCTAACTCCATCCTGATCAAATTCAACCAGATCGGTTCACTGACCGAAACTCTGGCTGCAATCAAGATGGCGAAAGATGCGGGTTATACCGCGGTGATTTCACACCGTTCAGGTGAAACCGAAGATGCAACCATCGCTGACCTGGCGGTAGGTACGGCGGCTGGCCAGATCAAAACCGGTTCTATGAGCCGTTCTGACCGTGTTGCTAAGTACAACCAGCTGATTCGTATCGAAGAAGCGCTGGGCAGCAAAGCACCGTTCAACGGTCTGAAAGAAGTTAAAGGCCAAGCGTAATCGCCTGAGTATGCTGCCTGCGGGCAGCATCGTCTGAATGAAGCCCCGCCTTGTGCGGGGCTTTTGCTTTTATTTGGCACGAAGCAGCTGTGACCTGGCGCATAAGATCTGCCATAATCTGCGCCTCAAATTTTAGACGTGAGTAAATAATGTTCTACCCGATTAACGAAATGTTCCAGACGCTGCAGGGCGAAGGTTTTTACACCGGTGTTCCGGCGCTGTTCATCCGCTTACAAGGATGTCCGGTGGGCTGTAGCTGGTGTGATACCAAACATACCTGGGAAAAGCGGGCGGATCGGGAGACCTCGCTGGGTGATATTCTGGTCAAAACCGTGGAAAGCGATGCGTGGGGCAGCGCCGATGCGGCCATGTTGATCGACACCATCCAACGTCAGGGCTGGACCGCACGTCATGTGGTGATCACCGGCGGCGAACCGGCGATTTTTGATCTGCGCCCTTTGACGGAACAATTAGAAGCGGCGGGTTTTGCCTGCCAGATCGAAACCAGCGGCACGCACGACGTTCAGTGTTCCGACGCAACATGGGTGACGGTTTCACCCAAGGTGAACATGCGCGGTGGCTATGATGTTTTGCCGCAGGCACTGCAGCGTGCCGATGAGATTAAACATCCGGTGGCGCGTGAGCGTGATGTGGAAGCGTTAGATGCGTTGCTGGCAGGATTACACGACGATAAAAAGCGCATTGTGGCGCTGCAACCGATCAGCCGGGGTGATGCGGCAACGAAACTCTGTATTGAAACCTGTATCGCCCGCAACTGGCGGCTTTCGATGCAGACGCACAAATACCTGAATATTGCCTGAGTTCTAAGGTCGCCATGTATGGCGACCTCACTCACGGTTACGGCTTCACTGACCTCAACCGCGATAAACGCAGCCAGCGGTGCAGGTCTCTTTAATCATTACCGCACTCAATTCCGGCAGAATCGGCTTCATCTGATCCCAAATCCATTTCGCCAGCACTTCACTGGTAGGATTCTCCAGGCCCGGAATGTCATTCAGATAGTGATGATCGAGGCGTTCATACAGCGGCTTAAACTTCGCCTTCAGTTCGGCAAAATCCATCACCCAACCGGTATGCGCATCCACTTCGCCGGTAATTTCTAATCGCACCAGGAATGAATGGCCGTGCAAACGCCCACATTTATGGCCTTCCGGCACGTGAGGTAAGCGGTGGGCAGATTCAAACTGGAACTCTTTAAATAACGTGGTAGACATAATGGCTCTCAGACTTAAAAACCGCTGAAGTCTACCTGAATTGCAGATTTTTCGCACCCGCTGGCAACGAAAAGGGCATTTTGCGCCATCCCGCCAGCAAAACGCCTAATTAACTCATTGAATCATATCGCCTTCATTTACCACTTTTGCTGGTTAACTTTACCCGAAAAACCACTTAGTCATTTTGGTTATTTAATATGTCGAAGGCGTATTTAATCGTTAATATACAGCCCGGTAACCTACGCACTCTTTCGCAACATATTGATCCGGACTTCTGACACTGGAATTTTTAACGCAATGACGACTCAGGCACCAGGTTCACTGCTTCCGTTATCACCGGAGCAACTCGCGCGCTTACAGGCGGCGACCACGGATTTCAACACCACTCAGATGGCCTGGCTCTCCGGCTATTTCTGGGGCATGGTCAATCAGACGCCGGGTGCGGCTGCCGCGCCAGCGCCTGTGCAGGCAGAAACCCCGACCATTACGCTGATCTCCGCCTCGCAGACCGGTAACGCGCGTCGTCTGGCTGAGCAACTGCGTGATGACCTGCTGGCTGCCAAGCTGAGCGTCAATCTGGTTAACGCCGGCGATTATAAATTCAAGCAGATCGGTCAGGAAAAGCTGCTGGTGGTGGTGACTTCCACCCAAGGCGAGGGCGAGCCGCCGGAAGAGGCCGTGGCGCTGCATAAATTCCTGCTGTCGAAGAAAGCGCCGAAGTTCGCAGGCACAGCGTTTGCGGTGTTTGGTCTCGGCGATACCTCTTATGAGTTTTTCAGCAAAGCCGGTAAAGACTTTGATGAACGTCTGGCTGAGCTGGGTGCAGAACGTCTGCTGGATCGTGTAGATGCCGATGTTGAATACAAAGAGCAGGCGAACGCCTGGCGTCAGCAGATCACCGAGATTCTGAAAGCGCGTGTGCCGAGCGAATCGCCAGCACAGGCCGCCATCACGGCGGCGGGTAGCGTTAACCTGGTCGACAGCAGCCCGTACACTAAAGAAGAGCCGCTGGTGGCCAGCCTGGCGGCCAACCAGAAGATCACCGGACGCGATTCGGATAAAGATGTGCGTCACATTGAGATCGACCTTGGCGATTCTGGCCTGCGCTACCAGCCGGGCGACGCGCTCGGCGTGTGGTTTGAAAACGATGACGAGCTGGTGCAGGAACTGCTGCAGCTGGTGTGGCTGAAAGGTGACGAGCAGGTAGACGTGCAGGGCAAAACCCTGCCGCTGGCCGAAGCGCTGAAAACCCATTTCGAACTGACGGTCAACACGCCACAAATCGTCGAACAGTATGCGGCGCTGTCCCGCAATGACGCGCTGCTAGCGCTGGCCGGTGATAAGCCGAAGCTGCAGAGTTATGCGCAGAGCTTCCCGATTGTCGATATGGTGCGTCAGGCACCGACCGAACTGAATGCCGAACAATTAACCGGCCTGCTGCGTCCGCTGACGCCGCGCCTCTATTCCATCGCCTCATCGCAGGCGGAGAACGAAACCGAAGTGCACATCACCGTGGGTGCGGTGCGCTTTGAAATCGACGGTCGCCAGCGCGGCGGCGGCGCCTCAACCTGGTTGGCGGATCGTATCGAAGAGGATGGCGAAATTCGCGTCTTCATCGAGCACAACGATAACTTCCGTTTACCGGCTAACCCGGAAACGCCAGTGATTATGATTGGTCCGGGCACCGGCATCGCGCCGTTCCGCGCCTTTATGCAGCAGCGCGATAACGATGGCGCCGGCGGTAAAAACTGGCTGTTCTTCGGTAACCCGCACTTCACCGATGATTTCCTCTATCAGGTGGAGTGGCAGAAGTATGTCAAAGATGGCCTGCTGACCCATATTGATCTGGCATGGTCGCGCGATCAGGCCGAGAAGGTTTACGTACAAGATAAAATCCGCGCCAAAGGTGCGGAGGTGTGGAGCTGGTTACAGGAAGGCGCACACCTTTACGTCTGCGGCGACGCCAATCGTATGGCGAAAGACGTTGAGCAGGCATTACTGGATGTGGTGGTCGAACACGGCGGCATGGATCGTGAAACGGCTGACGAATTTTTAAGTGAGCTGCGCATTGAGCGCCGTTATCAGCGAGACGTTTACTAATGAGCGAAAAACATCCTGGACCGCTGGTCGTTGAAGGCAAGCTGGTCGACGCTGAGCGTCTGAAAAAACAGAGCAACTACCTGCGCGGCACCATCCTCGACGATCTCGACGATGGCCTGACCGGCGGCTTCACTGGCGACAACTTCCTGCTGATCCGTTTCCACGGTATGTACCAGCAGGATGACCGCGACATTCGTGCCGAGCGTGTAGCGCAGAAACTCGAACCGCGTCACGCCATGATGCTGCGTTGCCGTCTGCCGGGCGGCATCATCACGCCAACGCAGTGGCTGGCGATTGATAAATTCGCCACCGATAAAACCATTTATGGCAGCATCCGGTTGACCAACCGCCAGACCTTCCAGTTTCACGGCATTCTGAAGAAGAACGTCAAGCCGACGCACCAGATGCTGCACGAAGTCGGGCTGGATGCGCTGGCGACCGCCAACGACGTGAACCGTAACGTGCTTTGCACCTCGAATCCGGTGGAATCAGAGCTGCATCAGGAAGCGTACGAGTGGGCGAAAAAGCTGTCAGAGCATCTGCTGCCGCAAACCCGCGCTTACGCGGAAATCTGGTGGGACAAAGAGAAGGTCGCCACCACCGATAAAGAGCCGATTCTTGGCGAAACCTATCTGCCGCGTAAATTCAAAACCACGGTGGTGGTGCCGCCGCATAACGATGTCGATCTGCACGCCAATGACCTGAACTTCATCGCCATCGCCGAGCAGGGCAAGCTGATTGGCTTTAACCTGCTGGTGGGCGGTGGCTTGTCGATTGATCACGGCAACAAAGCAACGTATGCGCGCACCGCAAGCGAATTCGGCTTTCTGCCGGTCGAGAAGATCCTCGACGTGGCGGCTGCGGTGGTCACCACGCAGCGCGACTGGGGGAATCGTACCGATCGTAAAAATGCCAAGACCAAATACACGCTGGAACGCGTCGGTGTTGAAACCTTCAAAGCGGAAGTGGAAAAGCGTGCCGGTCTGACCTTCGAACCGATTCGTCCGTATGCGTTCACCTCGCGCGGCGATCGCGTTGGCTGGGTGAAAGGCATCGATGAGAAGTGGCACCTGACGCTGTTCATTGAGAACGGCCGTCTGCTGGATTATCCTGGCCGTCCGCTGAAGCGCGGCATCGCCGAAATTGCCAAAATCCATCAGGGCGATTTCCGTCTGACGGCTAACCAGAACCTGATTGTGGCTGGCGTGCCGGAGAAGCAAAAAGCGCAGATCGAAGCCATCGCCCGTGAACACGGTTTGATGGAAGCGGTCACGCCGCAGCGTGAGAACTCGATGGCGTGTGTGGCGTTCCCGACCTGTCCGCTGGCGATGGCCGAAGCCGAGCGCTTCCTGCCGTCGTTCGTGACCAAAGTGGAAGAGATCATGCATAAGCATGGTGTCGGCGAAGAGCACATAGTGTTACGCGTTACCGGTTGCCCAAATGGTTGTGGCCGTGCTTTGCTGGCGGAGTTAGGTCTGGTGGGCAAAGCGCCTGGCCGTTACAACTTACACATTGGCGGCAACCGTGAAGGTACGCGCATTCCGCGTATGTACCGCGAGAACATCAACGAAGGTGAAATCCTCGCCAGCATTGATGAGCTGGTGGCGCGCTGGGCAACCGAGCGTCAGGCCAACGAAGGCTTCGGCGACTTCGTGATTCGCACCGGCATTATTAAAGCCGTGGTTGATCCCGCCCGTGATTTCTGGGACTCGGAGGCAGTATGACGGTACTCGATCTCGCAGCACTGAATGGTTCATCAAAAGTTGACCGCATCATGGCGCTGGCGGAAAGCAACGTGCAGCTGGAGAAACTCTCCGCTGAACAACGCGTGGGCTGGGCATTAGAACAGCTGCCAGGCGCATTTGTGCTGTCATCCAGCTTTGGTATTCAGGCGGCGGTTTTGCTGCATATGGTGACGCAGCAGAAGCCGGACATTCCGGTGATCCTGACCGATACCGGTTATCTGTTCCCGGAAACTTACCGCTTTATTGATGAGCTGACCGACAAGCTCAATCTCAACCTGCAAATCTTCAGTGCGGAGACCTCAGCGGCATGGCAGGAAGCGCGTTACGGCAAACTGTGGGAGCAGGGCGTCGAAGGGATTGAGCAGTATAACCAGATCAACAAAGTGGAACCGATGAACCGCGCGCTGGAAACGCTGGGCGCGCAAACCTGGTTTGCTGGCCTGCGCCGCGATCAGTCTGGCAGTCGCGCCAGTTTGCCGGTGCTGGCGGTGCAGCGCGGCGTGTTCAAGATTCTGCCGATCATTGATTGGGATAACCGTCAGGTGCATCAGTATCTGACCCAACACGGATTGAAATACCATCCGCTGTGGGATGAAGGTTATCTGTCAGTGGGCGATACGCATACCACCAAAAAGTGGGAACCGGGCATGGCAGAGGAAGAGACACGCTTCTTCGGCCTGAAGCGCGAGTGCGGGTTGCATGAAGGTTGATTGGTAGGTGCTCGTTGTTCCCCATCCTTGGTTTGTGCTCGCTTTCCCCCTCCTCGGTCCTCCCCCATGAATGGGGGAGGAAGATGCTGCCAGTTGGTGCTCGCTTTCCCCCTCCTCGGTCCTCCCCCATGAATGGGGGAGGAAGATGCTGCCATATGTGAGTTCTGAGAAGCTGCATGTGGCAGCGTCTCCTTCCCCCGCTTGCGGGGGAAGGCCGGGATGGGGGACAGCCAGCACAATCGAGTATGAGGACTGCCAGCACAATCAAACCCCCTGCAACCTCGCAAACTCTTCCGCCGCACGCGTCACATTCACTTTCGTCACTTCATAATGCGCCACCGCCACAAACGGATCTTCCGCCAGGATGGTATCTAATCGCGCACGATCAATATCCTTCACCAACAGCACGCCGCCGGTGCGTGGATCTTTGCGTCCCGCCGCGATAAACACGCCGTTAGCGAAATAGCGATCCAGCCAGCTAATGTGCGGTTCCAGTAACGCTTCCACTTCTTCTACCGGACGAAAATAGTTCAGATATACCACGTACATAGGGAATCCTCAGGTTGTCGGATTAGCAAGCTCGGTCAGCAGCGGCAGCAGAATCTTCACGCTGTCATGCGTGCGCTGGGTGATGCGGCCAGGCAGCCAGTGATCGAGGTAGTTGAGGTTATCGCGCTCGGTTTGATGGCGCACATTGCCTTCCGGGAAGTGGCTGGAACGCGCGCGCTGCTGCTGCCCATCTTTGTTGCCCAGCGTCCAGTTGGCGGCGGTGACATCCATCAGTGGCATGCCGGCTTTGTCGAACGGATTGACGCCAGGATAATCGCGTGCGGTCATCGCGTGGCTGGCGGCGGAGATACCGTAACGGTGCGCCAGCTGCACGGCACGCGCGCTGGTCTGTTTGCGCACTGCCGCTGGCGTATTGATACCGCTGTTAAAGTAGAGATGATCGCCGACAATCAGGCTATTCAGATCGATCACCAACAGCGTGTTCTTCTTCTCCTGCACGCTCATACGCGCCAGATAATCATCCATGCCTTGCAAACCCGCTTCACCGGCGCTCAGCGCCACAAAGCGCACGCCGTAGTGCAGCGGCGTTTTGCTGAGCGCCTGCGCCAGCTCCAGCATCACGCCAAGCCCGGAGGCATTGTCATCCACGCCCTGCAAACGCAGGCCGCCGAGATTGTTATCGGCTTCGTGGCGGCTGAGCGGCGTCCAGGTATCCAGGTGCGTAACGATCAGGATCTCCTGCGGCACTTCACCGGCACGCGCGGCAATCACCGACGTGGCCGTAACTTTGTGGGTGCGGCTCTCGCCCTTTTTCTCCAGCCAGCTATAGCTGGTTTTAAACTGGCGGGTATTACTCTGATATCCCAGCTGGCTGAACTGCTGCTGCAGATAATCGGCAGTCAACAACTCGGCGGGACTGCCGCTCATGCGGCCGGGGAAATAGGTGGCGATATGGCGAAGCTGCTGTTCGGCAAAATGCCCTGGCGCGCTTTTGCTCGCAGCCTGAACAAAGAAAGGCAAACCGCCCGCGAGCAGTGCAGCCAGCACAGTGCGGCGGAGAGTGGCAAACATAGTTAGCGTCCTTTTCTGACATCCGGTCATGCTAAAAAAATTCCGACTTAGTATGAAACTGTGACGACGCTTGCACAATTTGATTTGCACCGAAACACCAGCAATATCATTTGTTAAGCACAAAATGTTATCAGCAATCCTGGGTCGTTATTCCATTCGGTAACTACTCATTCCAATTCGTAATTTCATCTGCTGGAAGGCCGGGACGTATAGTCGCGTTAACTTATTGTAAAACTAGCAAGGTTAACGTGGATTATCTGCCTCTCTTTGCCGATCTCAAAAGCCGTCCGGTGCTGGTTGTCGGCGGTGGCGAAATTGCTGCGCGCAAAATAGAACTGCTGCGGCGTGCCGGTGCGCGCGTGCTGGTCGCCGCGCGCGAACTCGGTCATGAGCTGCAGGCGCTGCTGGAAATTGAGGCGATTGAATGGATCGCTGAACGCTTTGATCCGGCGCAGCTGGATGGCGTGTTCCTCGTGATTGCCGCTACCGATGACAACGCGCTTAACGCGCAGGTGTTCGATGCCGCCAATGCGCGCCACAAGCTGGTGAACGTGGTGGACGATCAGCCGAAGTGCAGCTTTATCTTCCCGTCGATTGTCGATCGTTCACCGCTGGTGGTGGCGATCTCCTCTAGTGGCACCGCGCCGGTGTTGGCGCGTCTGCTGCGTGAAAAAATTGAAGCGTTACTGCCGGCCAATCTCGGACAGATGGCGGAAGTGGCTGGGCAGTGGCGCGACAAGGTGAAGCAGCGCTATCACCGCATGTCTGACCGCCGTCGCTTCTGGGAGCGAGCCTTTAACGGTCTGTTCGCCAGCCAGATGGCGGCGGGTAACGTCCATGAAGCGCGGCGCACGCTGGATCACGAACTGGAAAACGATAGCGACAATCAGGGCGAAATTACGCTGGTAGGCGCCGGTCCAGGCGACAGCGGTTTGCTGACGCTGCGTGGCTTGCAGGTGATGCAGCTGGCCGATGTGGTGCTGTATGACCATCTGGTCAGCGACGAAGTGCTTGAGCTGGTGCGGCGCGATGCCGACCGCATCTGCGTCGGCAAACGCGCCGGTGCGCATTCGGTGCCGCAGGAAGAGACCAATCAGATGCTGGTGACGCTGGCGCAACAGGGTAAACGCGTGGTGCGCCTGAAAGGCGGCGATCCGTTTATTTTTGGCCGCGGTGGCGAAGAGCTGCAGGCGGCGCAGGCCGCGGGCATTCCGTTCCAGGTGGTGCCGGGCATCACCGCTGCAGCAGGCGCAACCGCCTATGCCGGTATTCCACTGACCCATCGCGACCACGCGCAGAGCGTGCTGTTTATTACCGGTCACTGTCGCGCGGATGGCGACGGCATTGATTGGCCGTCGCTGGCGCGCGCACGTCAAACCTTAGCGATTTATATGGGCACGGTGAAAGCGGCGGAAATCGCTGCCGGGCTTATCGAACATGGCCGCGCCGCCTCCACGCCGGTGGCGGTGATTGGGCGCGGCACGCGTCAGGATCAGCAGGTGCTGACCGGCACATTGGATCAACTGGAGGCGCTGGCTGCGGCCGCGCCCACGCCAGCACTGTTAGTGATTGGCGAAGTCGTAAATTTGCACGGGCAATTGGCCTGGTTCCAACATTCGGCACAGCAGGGGGCTCGCGAGTCCGCCGTTGTCAATTTGGCTTGAGGAAAAATTATGGACCAAAATCGACTTACTCATCTGCGCCAGCTGGAGGCAGAGAGTATCCATATCATCCGCGAGGTGGCGGCCGAGTTCAGCAATCCGGTGATGATGTACTCCATTGGTAAAGACTCCTCGGTAATGCTGCATCTGGCGCGTAAAGCCTTCTATCCGGGCACGCTGCCGTTTCCGCTGCTGCATGTTGATACCGGCTGGAAATTCCGTGAAATGTACGAGTTCCGCGATCGCACCGTGAAAGCGATGGGCGCGGAGTTGCTGGTGCATCGCAACCCGGAAGGCGTGGCGATGGGCATCAACCCGTTTGTGCACGGCAGCGCCAAGCACACCGACATCATGAAAACCGAAGGCCTGAAGCAGGCGCTGAACAAATACGGTTTTGATGCGGCATTTGGCGGCGCACGTCGTGATGAAGAGAAGTCGCGCGCGAAAGAGCGTATCTACTCCTTCCGCGATCGCTTCCACCGCTGGGACCCGAAAAACCAGCGTCCTGAGCTGTGGCACAACTACAACGGCCAGATCAACAAAGGCGAAAGCATCCGCGTGTTTCCGCTCTCCAACTGGACCGAGCTGGATATCTGGCAGTACATCTTCCTCGAGAATATCGAGATCGTGCCGCTTTACCTCGCCGCGCCGCGTCCGGTGCTGGAGCGTGATGGCATGCTGATGATGATCGATGACGACCGTATCGATCTCCAGCCAGGTGAAGTGATCAAGCAGCGCATGGTGCGTTTCCGTACGCTCGGCTGCTGGCCGCTGACCGGCGCGGTGGAATCAGAGGCGCAGACGCTGCCGGAAATTATTGAAGAGATGCTGGTCTCCACCACCAGTGAACGCCAGGGACGCGTGATTGACCGCGACCAGGCCGGTTCGATGGAAATGAAGAAACGTCAGGGTTATTTCTAAGGAGACGCAGATGAATACCGTTATTGCACAACAGATTGCCGATCAGGGCGGCGTAGAAGCCTGGCTGACCGCGCAACAACATAAAAGCCTGCTGCGTTTCCTGACCTGCGGTAGCGTCGACGACGGCAAAAGTACGCTGATTGGTCGCCTGCTGCACGACACGCGTCAAATTTATGAAGACCAGCTCTCCTCGCTGCACAACGACAGCAAACGTCACGGGACGCAGGGTGAGAAGCTGGATCTCGCGTTACTGGTTGATGGCTTGCAGGCCGAGCGCGAGCAGGGCATCACCATTGATGTGGCGTATCGCTATTTCTCCACTGAGAAGCGCAAATTTATTATTGCCGACACGCCGGGACACGAGCAGTACACCCGCAACATGGCGACCGGTGCATCGACCTGCGATTTGGCGATCCTGCTGATCGATGCGCGTAAAGGCGTGCTGGATCAGACGCGTCGTCACAGCTTTATCTCCACGCTGCTGGGCATTAAGCATCTGGTGGTCGCCATCAACAAGATGGATCTGGTGGAGTACAAGCAAGAGACCTTTGAGCAGATTAAACAGGATTACCTCGATTTCGCCGCGCAGCTGCCGGAAGACCTTGATATTCGCTTTGTGCCGATGTCGGCGCTGGAAGGCGATAACGTGGCAACGCCCAGCGTCACCATGCCGTGGTACAGCGGCCCAACGCTGCTCGACGTATTAGAAACCGTTGAATTGAACCGCGTGGTGGATCATCAGCCAATGCGTTTCCCGGTGCAGTATGTGAACCGTCCTAACCTCGATTTCCGTGGTTATGCCGGTACGCTGGCGTCGGGTGTGGTCAACGTCGGTCAGCGCGTGAAAGTGCTGCCATCGGGCGTGGAATCGACCATCTCGCGCATCGTCACCTTCGATGGCGACCTGCCTGAAGCGGGTGCCGGTGAAGCGATTACGCTGGTGCTGAAAGATGAGATCGACATCAGTCGTGGCGATCTGCTGGTGGATGCGGAAGCCGAGCTGCAAGCGGTGCAATCCGCCACCATTGACGTAGTGTGGATGGCGGAACAACCGCTGCAGCCGGGCCAAAGTTACGAAGTGAAGATCGCCGGTAAGAAAACCCGCGCGCGCGTCGAGAAAGTGATCCATCAGGTGGAGATCAACTCGCTGGAGAAGCGCACCGTGGAAAGCCTGCCGCTTAACGGGATCGGCCTGGTCGAACTGACCTTTGACGAACCGATGGTGCTGGACGCGTATCGCCAGAATCCGGTGACTGGCGGCATGATCTTTATCGATCGTCTGAGCAACGTGACGGTTGGCGCGGGCATGATTAATCAGCCGCTGACCGATGTGCGTACGCAATCAGGTCAGTTCAGCGATTTCGAGCTGGAGCTGAACGCGCTGGTGCGTCGTCACTTCCCACACTGGAACGCGCGCGATCTGCTGGGTGGCAAGTAATGGCGCAACACGATGAAAACGTGGTGTGGCACGATCATCCGGTAACGCGCGAGGAGCGCGAACAGCAGCACGGCCATCAAGGCGTGGTGCTGTGGTTCACCGGGCTTTCCGGTTCGGGGAAATCCACCGTAGCCGGCGCGCTGGAGCAGGCGCTGCATCGGGCCGGTGTGAACACCTATCTGCTGGATGGCGACAACGTGCGTCACGGTTTGTGCCGTGACCTCGGCTTTAGCGATGACGATCGTAAAGAGAACATTCGTCGCGTCGGCGAAGTGGCGAAACTGATGGTCGATGCCGGTTTAGTGGTGCTGACCGCATTTATCTCGCCACATCGCGCGGAACGCAACATGGTGCGCGATCTGCTGGCTGAAGGGCAGTTTATCGAAGTGTTTGTCGATACGCCGTTGGCCGTGTGCGAAGCGCGCGATCCCAAAGGTTTGTACAAAAAAGCCCGAGCCGGTGAGCTGCGTAATTTCACCGGTATCGATAGCGTTTACGAGGCGCCAGACGCCCCGGAAATCCACCTTGATGGCGAACAATTGGTTACAAAACTCGCCGGCCAATTGTTAGACCTGCTGCGTCACCGCGATATCATCAGATCCTGAACCGACAGCGGCAAATCCCTTTGGGTTTGCCGCGCTTAGCGTCAACAGGATCTCTATGCAGAACGTAACGCCCATGCTAGCCCGTAAAGATGAACGCACCCCGGATGAGTCTCGCTCATCACTGCCGGGCGGCGTGTTTGGCTTTCTCTCGTACTGGTGCGCACTGGCGATTCCGTTCATGCTCTACGGCTCCAACACGCTGTTCTTCTTCCTCTACACCTGGCCATTCTTCCTCGCGCTGCTGCCGGTTTCGGTACTGATTGGCATCGTGCTCAGCCTGATGATCCGCACTCACTTATTCTGGAGCGGGATCGCCACGGCGATTGTGGTGGTGTGCTTGTTCTGGCTGCTGTTCTCATTTCTCTCCGGTTGGTAACGCCCAGCTGATGTGCAAACGCATCGGCAGGTTACAAAACTTTACCTGCCGTCTCGCCTCCCACTCTGGCATTATTTGCACGGCTAAACGCCCGTGCGCGGCATTTTCGCCGTCGCAGTGGAGTCCAGCGTCAAGTTATGGGATGATTGGGACGTTTTTCAGGGGGCGGGGATGGGAAAACTGACGTTACTGCTACTCGTGCTGCTGGGATGGCTTCAATATTCCCTGTGGCTGGGTAAGAACGGTATTCATGACTATACGCGCGTCAACGAAGACGTCGCGACACAACAGGCGAATAACGCCAAGCTTAAAGCGCGTAACGATCAGCTATTCGCCGAAATTGACGATCTCAATGGCGGCTCTGAAGCGATCGAAGAACGCGCACGTAATGAACTGGGCATGATTAAGCCCGGTGAGACTTTCTATCGTCTGGTGCCAGACCAGAACAAACGTAACGCGCAACAAGCTGCGCAAAATCAACAACGATAAGCCATGAACAAGCGCCCGATCCTTGCGGATGTGATTGCCGTGGTGCCCGCCGCAGGTGTGGGCAGCCGAATGCAGGCTGCCTGCCCAAAACAGTATCTGACCATTGGTCAATTCACCCTTCTTGAACACAGCGTCGCACGTCTGCTGGCACATCCTGCGGTAAAACAGGTAATTGTGCCGGTCAGCAATGACGATGGCTGGTTCGATTCACTACCGCTGGCGCAGGATTCCCGTATTCTCCGCGTGACCGGTGGCGACACGCGCGCCGAATCAGTGCTGGCGGGCTTAAACGCCATTCACCACAGCGAATGGGTGCTGGTGCATGACGCTGCGCGTCCTTGCCTGCATCCGGACGATTTAGCACGTCTACTGGCGGTACGTGAGTACAGCAAGGTTGGCGGAATTCTGGCGGCGCCGGTGCGCGACACCATGAAACGCGCCGAACCGGGCAAAACCGCCATCGCCCACACCGTTGAACGCGAAGATTTATGGCACGCGTTAACGCCGCAATTTTTCCCGCATCAACTGCTCACCGCTTGCCTGACGCGCGCACTCCATGAAGGCGCTACCATTACCGATGAAGCGTCGGCGCTGGAGTATTGCGGTTATCACCCGGAATTGGTGAGTGGACGCAGCGACAATATTAAGGTGACGCGGCCAGAAGATCTGGCGCTGGCGGCCTTCTATCTTACCCAGATTCAGTTACAGGAGAGCGCATGATGCGTATCGGTCACGGTTTTGACGTTCACGCTTTTGGCGGCGAAGGTCCGTTAGTGATTGGTGGGGTGCGTATTCCCTTCGAACACGGTTTTATTGCCCATTCTGATGGTGATGTGGCGCTGCATGCGTTGACGGATGCCTTGCTCGGCGCGGTGGCAATGGGCGATATCGGCAAGTTGTTCCCGGATACCGATCCGGCGTTTAAAGGCGCTGACAGCCGCGGTTTGCTGCGCGAAGCCTGGCGTCGGATTCAGCTGAAAGGCTATCGCATCGGTAACGTTGATGTGACCATCATTGCGCAGGCACCGAAAATGTTGCCGCATGTGCCGCAGATGCGCGTCAATATCGCCGAAGATCTCGGTTGCCATATGGATGACGTCAACGTCAAAGCCACCACCACCGAAAAGCTGGGCTTTACCGGGCGTGGCGAAGGCATTGCCTGTGAAGCGGTTGCGCTGCTGATAAAGGCCGATCAGGCATGAGTGAACTGCATTACCTGCACGGCGTGCCGACTGCCACCGGCGTCATCAAAGCCAATCCCGAAGATTTCGTGGTGATTGAAGATCTTGGCTATCCCTACGATGGCGAAGGTGAACAGCTGTTGGTGCGCATCCGCAAAATTGGCTGCAATACGCGCTTTGTCGCTGAAGCCATCGCCAAATTTCTCGGCGTGCCGGTGCGCGACCTTAGCTATGCCGGCATGAAAGATCGTCATGCCGTCACCGAGCAAACGCTCTGTTTCCGCGTACCGGGCAATGGCATGCCGAATCTGGCCGGATTCCAGCTGGAGGGCGTTGAAATCCTGCAGGTGATTCGCCACAAACGCAAACTGCGTACCGGCGCGCTGGCGGGCAATGCGTTCCGCTTAGTGGTGCGTCAGATCTCCGATCGCCGTGAAGTCGACGCACGTTTACAGCAGATTCAACAGCGCGGCGTGCCGAACTACTTTGGTGAGCAGCGCTTTGGTCGTGGCGGCAACAACCTGACGCAGGCGAAACAGTGGGCGAAAGAGACATTCCGTCCGCGCGATCGCAATATGAAAGGTTTGCTGTTGTCAGCGACCCGCAGCCATCTGTTTAATCAGGTGACCAGCGCGCGTTTGCAGCGTGATGGCGCACTGGATGTGGTGCAGGTGGGCGATGCGGTACAGCTGGCCGGTCGCGGCAGCTGGTTCGTGGCGCAGGCGGAAGAATTGCCTGACGTGCAGCAGCGCATCGATAATCATCAACTGCGCATCACTGCGCCGCTGCCGGGTCGCGGTGATGCGGGTCCGCAAGGCGACGCGCTGCTTTTTGAGCAGCAAAGCCTGGCAGGCGCAGAAGAATTGATTACACTGCTTGAGCGCGAGCGGGTTGATGCCGCGCGTCGTGCAATGCTGGTGGTGCCAAAGGATCTGCGCTGGGAATGGTGGGACGATGTGACGCTGGAGATGCAGTTCTGGCTGCCCGCCGGCAGTTTTGCCACCAGCGTGGTGCGTGAGCTTCTCCAACAAGAAGGTAACGATGCGGATATTGCTGAGTAACGATGATGGAATCCATGCGCCGGGTATTCAGACGCTGGCGCGTGCTTTACGTGAGTTTGCCGAGGTGCAGGTTGTCGCGCCCGATCGCAATCGTAGCGGCGCATCAAACTCGCTCACGCTGGAGACGCCGCTGCGTACCTTTACACATGAAAACGGCGATATCGCGTTGCAGATGGGCACGCCGACCGACTGCGTGTTCCTCGGCGTGAACAAGCTGATGCAGCCGCGTCCCGATATCGTAGTGTCCGGCATCAACGCCGGTCCCAACCTTGGCGACGATGTGATTTACTCCGGTACCGTCGCTGCGGCAATGGAAGGGCGCCATCTTGGCTTGCCTGCGCTCGCTGTTTCACTCAATGGACATCAGCATTACGACACCGCCGCATCCATCACCTGTACGCTGTTACGTGCGCTGTCGCGCGCTCCGCTGCGTACCGGCCGTATTCTCAATATCAACGTGCCTGATTTGCCGTTAGCGGAGATCAAAGGTTTCCGCGTGACCCGCTGCGGCAGCCGCCATCCCGCCGATCAGGTTATCTGCACCGAAGACCCGCGCGGCCAGCCGCTTTACTGGATTGGCCCGCCGGGGCAAAAGCTGGATGCAGGCCCGGATACCGATTTCGCTGCGGTGGATGCGGGCTACGTTTCGTTGACCGCGCTGCATGTGGATTTGACCGCGCATGCGGCACAAGAAGTATTGAGTGACTGGCTGATCCAGGCAGAGGTAAAACTCGCATGGTGAATCGCCGCATCGAAACGCTTTTGGAGCAGCTGCGCGCGCAGGGCATTCATGATGAACACCTGCTGAAAGCCATTGCCGATGTGCCTCGTGAGCGTTTTATCGATGAGGCGTTTGAGCATAAAGCGTGGGAAAACGTTGCGCTGCCGATTGGCAACGGCCAGACCATCTCTCAGCCTTACATGGTGGCGCGCATGACCGCCTTGTTAGAGCTCACGCCGGAATCGCGCGTGCTGGAAATCGGCACCGGCTCTGGCTATCAGACCGCGATTCTGGCGCATCTGGTTAATCATGTTTATTCCGTCGAACGCATCAAGGGCTTGCAGTGGCAGGCTAAGCGTCGCCTCAAGCAACTCGATCTGCACAATATCTCTACCCGGCATGGCGATGGCTGGCAGGGCTGGGCGACGCGCGGTCCGTTTGATGCCATTATCGTGACCGCCGCACCGCCTGAAATTCCGACTTTGCTGATAGCGCAATTAGGTGACGGCGGCAAAATGGTGCTGCCGGTTGGCGAGGATCAGCAGGTGTTGAAGCGTTTGCGTCGTCAGGGCGATGAATTGATTGAAGAAATCATCGAACCTGTGCGCTTTGTGCCGTTGGTTCAGGGCGATCTGGCCTAGGACATCATTACGCAATTCTTCACAACTGTTACATGGCACGGCACAGTTGATATTGTTACTATCCTTGTTTATCAATGCTAAAAACCGTTTTTAACGTTACGCGCAGTGGATAATGCGGTTAACGCCGTTACACATTTATATTCAGGGTTGCCATCACGGGGGATCAGTGAGCATGGGAAGCACAGCATTTCAATTACGCCGTTTGGCGGCACTTTCTTTGGTAGGTTTTTGGCTGGCGGGCTGTAGTTCTGGCGATAATACACAGGCACCCATTAGCCAGATTGGTGGCAATAGCGGCGATAGCGGTATGGCTTCAGCCCCAGTCGGCGGCATGATCTCTTCGCAAAACAGCGCTGTGCCCGCGATGCCACGTGGCGGAATGTTAAGCGGCGGCACACCATCGGCACAACCGTCAGGTGGAATGGTAAGTGACAATAACAATGTAGCCACGGAAAATGGTCGCATTGTGTACAATCGCAATTATGGGAATATTCCTAAAGGTAGCTACGGTGGTGAAACCTATACCGTAAAACGTGGCGATACCCTGTTCTACATTGCCTGGATTACCGGCAACGATTTTCGCGATCTGGCACAGCGTAACAATATTGCAGCCCCGTATGGCTTGAACGCCGGGCAAACGCTGCAGGTTGGTAATGGTAACGGCCAGACCATTACCGGTGGAAACGCGATTACTGCCGCCGATGCAACGCAGGGCGGCGTGCCAGTTACACCGAGCCAGACGCAAATTAAATCCACCCCTGTTGCACAGCAACCTGTTATTACGTATTCTGATGATTCGGGTAATTCGTCGGGTAGCAAATTGCTGCCGTCGAAAGGAGCAAATAATGTGGCAACGACCACAGCTCCGGTTGTCGCACCACCTACAGTCAGCAGCACGACTAATAGCACAACTCCAGTGGGAAGCTGGCGTTGGCCGACTGATGGGAAGATCATCGATAACTTCTCCGCTGCGGAAGGCGGAAATAAAGGGGTCGATATCGCCGGTTCGCGTGGACAACCTGTTGTCGCCACAGCTTCGGGAAGAGTGGTGTACGCAGGCAACGCGCTCCGTGGGTACGGTAATTTAATCATCATCAAACACAATGATGACTACCTGAGCGCCTACGCCCATAACGACTCTATGCTGGTCCGGGAACAACAGGAAGTTAAGGCGGGGCAAAAAATCGCTACCATGGGTAGCACCGGTACCAGTTCAGTACGATTGCACTTTGAAATTCGTTACAAGGGGAAATCCGTAAACCCGTTGCGTTATTTACCGCAGCGATAATCCGGCAGAACCTTGGTTCTGCCCTTGGATCACGGGTAGGAGCCGCTAATGAACCAGAATACGCTGAAAGTTAACGATTTACATGAAGATGCGGAATTCGAGGAAAACAACGGAGCTGAGGTTTTTGATGAGAAGGCTCTCGTTGAGAACGAACCTGGTGATAACAACGACGTAGCGGAAGAAGAGCTGTTGTCACAGGGTGCGACGCAACGCGTTTTGGATGCGACGCAGCTTTACCTCGGAGAGATTGGTTATTCACCGCTGCTGACGGCAGAAGAAGAAGTCTTCTTTGCGCGCCGTGCACTGCGGGGTGACATTCCATCTCGCCGCCGCATGATTGAAAGTAACTTACGTTTGGTAGTAAAGATTGCCCGTCGTTATAGCAATCGTGGTCTGGCGCTGCTGGATCTGATTGAAGAGGGTAATCTCGGCTTGATTCGCGCCGTAGAGAAGTTTGACCCAGAACGTGGGTTCCGTTTCTCAACTTACGCCACGTGGTGGATTCGTCAGACAATTGAACGGGCGATTATGAATCAAACCCGTACCATCCGTCTGCCAATCCACATCGTTAAAGAGTTAAATGTTTACCTGCGTACCGCGCGTGAACTTTCGCACAAGCTTGATCATGAGCCAAGTGCTGAAGAGATTGCCGAGCAGCTAGACAAGCCTGTTGATGACGTGAGCCGTATGCTGCGTCTCAATGAGCGCATTACCTCGGTCGATACACCTTTGGGTGGCGATTCCGAAAAAGCGCTGCTGGATATCCTGGCCGATGAGAAAGACAACGGTCCGGAAGACACCACGCAAGACGATGATATGAAACAGAGCATCGTTAAGTGGTTGTTTGAACTGAATGCCAAGCAGCGTGAAGTGCTGGCGCGTCGTTTCGGCCTGTTAGGCTACGAAGCGGCAACGCTTGAAGATGTCGGTCGTGAAATCGGGTTGACCCGTGAACGCGTACGTCAGATTCAGGTGGAAGGACTACGTCGTCTGCGTGAGATTCTGCAGACGCAAGGTTTGAACATCGAAGCACTGTTTCGTGAATAACAGAATACGTGGTTAATACAAGAAGCGGTGGTGAAAACCACCGCTTTTTTATTGGTTAAAATAAACAGACAGCACTTTGTTAATTCATCGAAGTAAAATCTTTTAACGCTATCACTTAAATCCTCACCTAAATAGATAAACGTAAACTAAATCTATTAGATGTTAATTAAACATCTAATAAATGCTCAATTTATCTTGCTCTCATTTAGAGAATTGTAATGCTGCGCACGACTTTCTTTGCAATTTTGCCTTATTTCCTTTCTCCGTGTCACTCTGATAAAAGTTTTTAACACGGTGCTATGCCATTTTCTTGCTCGCTGTATCACCAGGATATTCAAGCAATGAATAACTAAAAGGGAGTGAGAAGAACAATGCGTGTGCAAAGCAGCAGTACAAAGTCACAATACTCCAGAGTGGTTTTTGGGATGCCAATATCTCTGCTATGGGGATATATTGCGATGGCCATCTTCATGACCGGCGATGGCATCGAACTGGCTCATCTCTCCCGATATCTCTACGATCTCGGCTATGGAGAAAAACAAGTTTCATTAGTTTTCACCGTTTATGCGTTAACGGCAGCAGTTTCAAGTTGGCTTTCCGGTGCCGTCAGTGAAATTTATGGTCCGAAGAAAATTATGCTCACCGGCGCTATTTGGTGGATGGTGTTACATGCCGTATTTGTTTATTTTGGCGTAAGTGAAAATAACTTTACCTTGATGTTGGTGAGTTATACGTTGCGCGGCTTCGCTTATCCGCTGTTTTTTTATGGATTCTATGTATTAGTGGTGCAGCGCACGCCTGAGCATCGACTTGCCTCCGCAACCGGCTGGATATGGTCGATGTTTACCATTGGTTATGGCATTACAGCTTCCTTCCTCTCCGGCCTTCTGGTGCCTGAAATTGGGTTCATCAATACGCTTTGGCTTTCACTGCTGTTTGCTGCGGTGGGCGGTGTAATTATATTGCTCATGGTAAAAAATAAGAATGAACATAATCTAAATAGTGACGGCGTCAGTCACAAAGAAAAATTACGCGAAATATCGCGTGGAATAACCTTGATCTTCGAAGACCGCAGTATGTTCTTTGCGCTGATAACACGCATCTTATGTAATGTGGCATTATTTGGCCTGCCGGTATTTATGCCGATCTATTTCACCCGTGAATTAGGATTTTCTACTAAAGAGTGGGCGACTATCTGGGGCGTATTTTTCCTGGTTCAACCAATAACCAATGTGCTTTGGGGCATTATTGGCGATCGTATTGGCTGGATTTTTCAGATGCGCTGGTTTGGTTTCTTCGGATGCACGATTACCACTGCCGCTTTCTATTTTTTACCCTCATTTTTCCCAGGTAATCTGGCGTTAGCCATTGTCTGCGCGCTGTTATTAGCCTTAACGCTCACCTCCTTTGTGCCAATGGGGGCAATTTTCCCGATGCTGGCGCCGCAGCATAAAGGCGCTGCGGTTTCGGTGCAAAATCTGGGGGGTGGTTTCGGTAATCTAATTGGTCCGGCGGTTGCCGCACTAATGTTCGGCCTGTCATTTGAAATCAAGCACGTGATTATTACTTTCTCCGTTCTCTATTTTGCTGGCGGCGTCATGACATTCTTTATTCGTGATCCCCAACCAAAAATAGAGCGTAACGCTCCTTTCAAGACCACGGCCAGCGAATCCGAATAAATACCCTCAATGAAAAGGACCACAACATGACAACACCATTTTCACTGCAAAATAAGGTCGCCATCGTCACCGGCGCCGCATCGGGAATTGGTTACGCCATTGCCCGCTGTTTAAGTGCTGCGGGTGCCCAAGTGGCGATGATCGATCGCGCAGAAGAGGTAAAAACGGTTGCCAGCAAGATGGACAACCCTGCGCGAGGTTACGTTTTCGATCTGGCTAATGTCGAAGCGCTTGGCGAACTGGTTGAGCAGATTCACCATGATTTTGGCCGCATTGACATCCTGGTCAATAACGCCGGTATTGGCATGCTGGAATCCGTGGGCGAAGTGCAACTCGCCAGCTGGAATACCACGATGTTGATTAACATGACCGCGCCATTCTTCCTCGCTCAGCATTGTGCCCGTTATATGAAAGAACACGGTTTTGGTCGCCTGATTAACATCGCCTCACAGGCCAGCGTCATTGCACTCAATGAGCACGCGGCATATTGCACCAGCAAATCAGGCATGGTGTCTTTCACGCGAGTGTTGGCAGCGGAGTTGGGACCGTTTGGTATTACCGCTAATGCCATTTCACCAACGGTGGTTGAGACGGAATTAGGTAAGCGTTACTGGCATGGGGAGAGAGCGGAGCAGATGAAATCAAAAATCCCATCACGACGTTTTGCCACACCAGACGAAGTCGCGAGTACGGTGCTGTATCTCAGCAGCAATGAAGCGGCAATGGTCAATGGCGAGAATTTAGTGATCGATGGGGGATATAGTGTGATTTAAAGCCGGGCGAGTTGATTAGTATGAGCCCGCTGAAATTGCTTAACACCAGGGAATTGTAAGAAAGAAAAAATGGCCCGCACAGAACGTTGCTTCTGGGCGGGCGAATAACTACACCAGCGTTTTCAAGCGATAGATCCATTCCAGCGCTTGCTTCGGCGTTAAGCTGTCTGGGTCCAGTGCCTCAAGCGCATCAACCGCCGGTGAGGTTTCTGCCACCAGCAACTGCATTTGCGAACCTTCCACTGTGGATGCGGCGGAGCTGCCAGATAACGCTTCCAGCTCCTTCAGCTTGTTACGCGCGCGCTTAATCACTTCCTTCGGCACGCCCGCCAGCGCCGCCACCGCGAGACCATAACTTTTGCTTGCTGCACCATCCTGCACGCTGTGCATAAAGGCGATGGTGTCTCCGTGTTCGACCGCATCCAGATGCACATTCACGACACCTTCCATTTTTTCCGGCAGCGTGGTCAGCTCGAAATAGTGGGTGGCAAACAGCGTCATGGCCTTAATGCGATTCGCCAAACTTTCAGCGCAGGCCCATGCCAGCGACAAACCATCATAAGTTGAGGTGCCGCGCCCGATTTCATCCATCAGTACCAGACTGTTTTCGGTAGCGTTATGCAGAATGTTGGCGGTTTCCGTCATCTCCACCATAAAGGTTGAGCGTCCGGAAGCCAGATCATCAGCAGCCCCGACGCGCGTGAAGATGCGATCGATAGGGCCGATGACGGTCTCTTCTGCTGGCACATAGCTGCCTATCCACGCCATCAGCGCGATCAACGCTGTCTGGCGCATGTAGGTACTTTTACCGCCCATATTGGGGCCGGTAATGATCAGCATGCGACGCTGCGGTGAGAGTGACAGCGGATTCGCGATAAACGGCTCTTTCAATACCTGCTCGACCACCGGATGGCGGCCTGCAGTAATACGGATGCCGGCTTTTTCTTGCAGCACCGGGCGGCAATAATTCAGCGTCCATGCACGTTCGGCCAGGTTCGCTAGCACGTCCAGCTCAGAGAGTGCAGCCGCACTGATTTGCAGGGCTTCAAGATGCGGTAGCAAGCGATCAAACAGCTCATCGTAGAGACCTTTCTCCAGCGCCAGCGCTTTGCCCTTCGACGTCAGGACCTTATCTTCATACTCTTTTAGTTCAGGAATGATATAGCGTTCAGCATTCTTCAGCGTCTGGCGGCGAACGTAATGAATCGGCACCAGATGGCTTTGACCACGGCTGACCTGAATGTAGTAGCCGTGAATCGCGTTAAAGCCGACTTTCAGCGTATCCAGCCCGAGTTTCTCGCGTTCTCGGATTTCCAGACGATCAAGATAATCGGTGGCACCATCGGCTAGCGCACGCCACTCGTCGAGTTCAGCGTTGTATCCCGGAGCGATCACGCCACCGTCGCGCACCAGCACTGGCGGCGATTCAATGATCGCCTGTTCCAGCAACTCACGCAGTTCGGTAAATTCGCCCATCTGAGAGCGCAGATTAATTAACTGCGTGGCCTCAACGCCCTCGAGTTGTTGGTTTAACTCGGGCAACTGCTGGAAGGCATGGCGCATACGTGCCAAATCGCGTGGGCGCGCGGTGCGCAGTGCCAGTCGCGCCAGAATACGCTCCAGATCGCCCACCTGGCGCAGCACCGGCTGCAGCTCCTGACTAAGTGATTGCAGTTCTGCGATAGACTCCTGACGCCGGGCAATGGTAGTGACATCGCGCAGCGGCATATGCAGCCAGCGTTTCAGCATACGGCTGCCCATCGGCGTGACGGTTTTATCCAGTATCGCCGCCAGCGTGTTCTCGATGCCGCCGGCCAGGTTTTGCGTTATCTCCAGGTTGCGGCGCGTAGCAGCATCCATGATCACGCTATCCTGCTGACGCTCCATGCTCAGCGAGCGAATATGCGGTAACGACGTGCGTTGCGTGTCTTTAACATATTGCAGCAGACATCCTGCAGCGCGTAGCGCCAGATGCGCCTGCTCAACGCCAAAACCACTTAAGTCGCGGGTGCCAAATTGCAGATTGAGCTGCTGGCGCGCCGTATCGATTTCATATTCCCACAGCGGGCGGCGACGCAGGCCACGGCGTTGATCGATCAACGTCATTGCCTGGAAATCTTCGGGATAGAGCAGTTCAGCCGGATTGGTGCGCTGCAGTTCTGCTGCCATCGTCTCCAGATCGCCGGGTTCACTCAGGCGGAAGCGGCCAGAACTGATGTCCAGCGTTGCATAACCAAAACCGCGCTGGCTCTGGAAGATGGCGGCGAGCAGGTTATCCTGGCGCTCTTGCAGCAACGCTTCATCGCTGATGGTGCCGGGTGTAACGATGCGCACCACTTTTCGCTCAACCGGGCCTTTGCTCAAGGCTGGGTCGCCAATCTGCTCACAGATCGCCACCGATTCGCCGAGCTGGATCAGTTTCGCCAGATAGCCTTCAACCGCATGGTAAGGCACGCCCGCCATCGGAATCGGTTCCCCAGCAGAGGCGCCGCGTTTAGTCAGAGAGATTTCCAGCAGTTGCGAGGCGCGTTTCGCGTCATCGTAAAACAGCTCGTAAAAATCGCCCATGCGATAAAACAGCAGGATGTCAGGATGATCGGCCTTCAGGCGCAGGTATTGCTGCATCATCGGCGTATGGCCACTAAAGTCCATTTGCTCTGCTCCTTTCATCTCATTCTCACTCAACATTCATTCTTTTAATTACCTGAGGCTGGGTCAATGCAGCCCGGAAGTGTCGTTATCACTTGGGCGGATAACGAAAGCGGGATATTACCATTTTTGCCGCGTAACCTTCATCCGCCAGCAGGGCTTTATGGCTGCCGACCATAACAAATTGCCGCAAACGGTAAAAAGCAAAATTTAATGAAAAAGGTAAAGTGTGGAGCGGTTTCGCAAATTCGCGTTGCAACCGGCTGAAACGGGCGGGAAACGGCTAAATTTTAAGATATTGCTCTGTATGTCACCCCGATGAACGATTACCATGAGTGCTTCCGGTTTCACCTGGCTTATGGATATCCAATGCGTTTTAAGGTTGCTCTTCTTCCGCTTATTACTCTGCTTGCTGCCTGCAGCAGTAAGCCTGCATCCCATCAGCAGCCCGCCGTTGTGCCTGCACCGAAAGGCGGTTTTTTGCTGGAACCTTCGCACGCGGTTCAACCGATGTTTGGCGATTTTGCGGGTAACCCCGCCGCTGAACAGTTCATTGATCAAATGGTGGCAAAACACGGTTTTAACCGTGAGCAATTGCATGCGGTTATCGGCCAGGCGAAGCGTCTGGATTACGTGCTGCGTCTGATGGACCAGCAAGCCCCGAGCTATACGCCGCCAACCGGACCGAATGGCGCGTGGATTCGCTATCGCAACAAGTTTATTACGCCGGATAACGTGCAGAACGGCGTGGCATTCTGGAATCAGTATCAGGATGCGCTACAGCGTGCGCAGCAGGTTTACGGCGTGCCGCCGGAAATCATTGTTGGCATTATCGGCGTTGAGACGCGCTGGGGCAGGGTAATGGGCAAAACGCGCTTGCTGGATGCGCTGGCAACCTTGTCATTTAGCTATCCGCGTCGTGCAGCTTACTTCAGCGGTGAGTTGGAGACCTTCCTGCTGATGGCGCGAACAGAGCAAGACGATCCGCTGGATCTGCGCGGCTCCTTTGCCGGTGCGATGGGTTATGGACAGTTCATGCCATCCTCTTATAAGCAATACGCAGTCGATTTTAATGGCGATGGTCATATCAACCTTTGGGATCCGGTTGATGCGATTGGTAGCGTTGCCAACTACTTCAAAGAACATGGCTGGCGTGCGGGCGAGAACGTTGCGGTGCCGGCCAGCGGGCAGGCTCCGGCATTGGAGAATGGCTTTAAAACCAAGTACCCGGTCAGCACCTTAGCCGCGAGTGGGTTAACGCCGCAGGGATCGCTGGACGGCAATACTCAGGTCAGTTTGCTGCGTTTGGATCTCGGCACCAGCTATCAATATTGGTATGGTCTGCCCAACTTCTATGCCATTACGCGCTATAACCACAGCACCCACTATGCAATGGCGGTGTGGCAGTTGGGTGAAGCCGTGGCTAAAGCACGTCAGGGCAGCCTGTTTTAATGCTGTCCATATAAAGTGTGAGGGTATAAGATGGCGCCCCATTTGCGGTGCCATCTTCACCGCATCCGACTTCTGAGGAGCGCTTATGAGTACCTTACCTGCCTGTCCTGTCTGCCACGCCGATTACACCTGGCAAGATGGCGAGAATCTGAATTGCCCATCTTGCGGCCATATCTGGACGGCAAACGCCGATGATGCATCGGACGGTTTGGTGGTACGCGATGCCAACGGCAACCTGTTAGCCGATGGCGACAGCGTCACTGTCGTTAAAGATCTTAAGGTTAAAGGCAGCTCTTCGACGTTGAAAATTGGTACCAAAGTCAAAAGCATTCGCCTGGTCGAAGGCGATCACAACATTGATTGCAAAATTGATGGTTTTGGCCAGATGAAACTCAAATCTGAGTTCGTCAAAAAGAATTAATTATGGGACGGCTTTGCGCCGTCCTGTTTGTTTCAACTCAGTAAACGATCCACTTCCTCGCACTGTTCCGCTGTTAGCTCGCCACCATAATTGCGCGAGTCGCTGCGCATTGAATCAAATCGACGTGCAACAGCCGTTTTTATGGTGGTAACAAAATCATCGCCGATAGTGTAAATCGCCATCAGTTTACCAATACGTTGCTGAATCTCACTGAGCTGCGCTACATCGCCCGCCCGCCAGGCCTGCATCGCACGGGCAAATAGCTCCGGTACAATATTGTTCAAGCCGGAAATCACACCTGAACCGCCAGCCAGTAGATTGGGCAACAGATATTCGTCATAGCCGGAAAGCACGGTGAAATCACTGCGCACCTGCTTCGTTTCTTCAATCATTGCGCGGTTGTGCGACAAGCAATCCATGGTGTCTTTGATGCCAATAAAGTTGGGCAGCTCTGCCGCCAGTTCTGCGACCAACGCAGGCGTTAAATCACAGCCGGTGCGTGCGGGGAAATTGTAGGCGAACCACTTGCCGCCCAGCTGTGTATCCAGCGCTTTGAAATAGCGCAGCAGCTGTTTATGTGTCTGCCCGTAATAGTAAGGAGGCAGCACCATTACAGCATCAAATCCGTTCTGCCAGGCCGCATCTGCCAGTTGCAGCATGTCCGCAATACAGGTGCTGGAGACATTTGCCACCATGGTCAGGGGCGAGAGTTGACGCGCCTCGCGGATCAGTAACAGGCGCTCCTGCTGCGAGAGCGAGGCAAATTCGCCAATACTGCCCATCAGCAGCAAGGTATCAATGCCTGATTGGCTCAGGCGAGAAAAATGGCGGCCAAGCGCATCAATATCGAGATTATTGTTGCTATCAAAGGGCGTTACTGACGGACACCATACGCCGGGCAATGCGGGTTGTGCAGACATATCAAGCTCCTTGGTTGGAAAATGAAACGTCGTTTTAACTTAATGCTATCTGCACAGGCTAACCAGCTAACGAGGGCAAAAAGGTGAGATATCGCACTTTTCTCTTTCTATAAACGCATGAAAAGCAGGTAGTGTTTAACCCCTCAGCCAAGACAGGAGCATTGCCATGCAAGACTGGAATCCACAGCTGTATCGCCAATTTGAATCAGAGCGAACCCGCCCGGCGCGCGAGCTATTGGAGCGCATTCCGCTCGATGATGTGCGCTTTGCCACCGATCTTGGTTGCGGACCCGGCAACAGCACCGAGCTACTGGCACAAGCCTGGCCGGAGGCGCAGATAACCGGCATTGACAGTTCTGCGGCAATGTTAGAACAGGCGCGCGAACGTCTCCCCAACTGCCATTTCCTGCAGGCCGATATTCGTCGCTGGCAGGCTGAACAGCCGCAGCAGGTTGTCTATGCCAACGCCTCGCTGCAGTGGCTGACCGAGCATCACACCTTGCTGCCGCATCTGGTTGATCAATTGGCCATCGGTGGCGCGCTAGCGATTCAGATGCCGGATAATCTTGAAGAACCATCGCACCGTCTGATGCGTGAAGTGGCGGCGAATGAAAAATGGCAGGCGCTGATTTCGCCACAAGCGGCGGATCGCAAACGTCTGCTAACCACCGATCGCTATTACGATCTGCTGACCGATGCGGGTTGTCAGGTTGATGTCTGGCGCACTACTTATTATCACCCGATGGCAGATGCGCAGGGCATCATTACCTGGTTGCGTGCCACCGGGCTGCGTCCTTTCCTCGCGGGGCTGGATGAAACGCAGCAGGCAGCATTTCTTCATGATTATCATCAGGCCCTCATTCCGGCTTACCCCGCACGCAGTAACGGCCAGGTTTTGTTAGCCTTCCCGCGTCTGTTTATGGTTGCAGTGAAAACAGGTTGAGGTATCTGGAATCCACTGCGCAGAAATGATGGCTGAAGGTTGAAAAGGGCTTTTCAGTGCACCATTTACTGCTAACGTGAAGCGCCACAACGGGAGAAGGCGATGAACGATGAACAGTTACAGCAGCTAAGCCACCGCATTGGCGAACAGCTGAAGAGACGTCAGGCCACGGTGACCGCTGCAGAATCCTGCACCGGCGGCTGGATTGCGAAAGTATTTACTGATATCAGCGGTAGCTCTGCCTGGTTTGAGCGCGGTTTCGTTACTTACAGCAATGAAGCTAAGCAGCAGATGGTCGGCGTACAGGAGACAACGTTGCAGCAGCATGGCGCCGTAAGTGAACAGACGGTGCGTGAGATGGCTACCGGTGCGGCTAAAGCGGCAGCGGCAGAATACGCCATCGCCGTAAGCGGTATTGCCGGTCCTGAAGGTGGCACGCCCGATAAACCGGTGGGCACCGTGTGGTTTGCGATTGTGGGTCCAGAGGGGCGCGTACTAGCGCAGCGCCAGATCTTTGCTGGCGACCGTGATGCGGTACGCCGTCAGTCAGTGGCTTGGGCGCTGCAAACGCTGCTTGATGAATTTCTGATAAATTAAAACTTGATACTGTATGACTATACAGTATAATTAGCTGCAACAGAACGAGCGACATACTTGATGTCGACTCACCCAGCATGATTAGGAGTGGAAATGGCGATCGACGAGAACAAACAGAAGGCTTTAGCTGCCGCACTGGGCCAGATTGAGAAGCAATTTGGTAAAGGCTCCATCATGCGCTTGGGTGAAGACCGCTCAATGGATGTCGAAACCATCTCTACCGGCTCACTGTCACTGGATATCGCGCTGGGCGCGGGTGGCTTGCCGATGGGCCGTATCGTTGAGATTTACGGACCGGAATCTTCGGGTAAAACCACGCTGACGCTGCAGGTCATTGCTTCTGCACAGCGTAAAGGTAAAACCTGTGCCTTTATCGATGCTGAGCACGCACTGGATCCGGTGTACGCGAAAAAACTGGGCGTTGATATCGATAACCTGCTGTGTTCACAGCCGGATACCGGTGAGCAAGCGCTGGAGATTTGTGATGCGCTGGCGCGTTCAGGCGCAGTTGACGTCATCATCGTCGACTCCGTGGCGGCGCTGACGCCGAAAGCGGAAATCGAAGGCGAGATTGGCGATTCGCACATGGGTCTGGCCGCTCGTATGATGAGCCAGGCAATGCGTAAGCTGGCGGGTAACCTGAAGCAGTCCAACACGCTGCTGATCTTCATCAACCAGATTCGTATGAAGATTGGTGTGATGTTCGGTAACCCGGAAACCACAACAGGCGGTAACGCACTGAAATTCTACGCTTCTGTTCGTCTGGATATCCGCCGTATCGGTGCGATTAAAGAGGGCGACGAAGTGGTAGGTAGCGAAACCCGCGTGAAAGTCGTGAAGAACAAAGTTGCGGCACCGTTTAAGCAGGCTGAATTCCAAATCATGTACGGCGAAGGTATCAACACCTTTGGCGAGCTGGTGGATCTTGGCGTGAAGCACAAACTGGTTGAGAAAGCCGGCGCGTGGTACAGCTACAACGGTGAGAAGATTGGTCAGGGTAAAGCTAACTCCACCAACTTCCTTAAAGAGAACCCGGCGATTGCGAATGAAATCGACAAGAAGCTGCGTGACTTACTGCTAAGTGGTGATGCCGCCGCCGCAGACACCGCGAAAATCTCCGCGGATGATCGCGAAGAAGCCAGCGAAACCAACGAAGATTTCTAAAATATTAACGGGAGCAGAAATGCTCCCGTTTTGCTTTTCCCCGCCAGCGCTTTTCCTCTCTGCCTTCTTGCTTTACTCTGCGACCCTGCACGACTGTTAGAACAAGGTTGATCCTATGTCATCATCACCATCTGCGGCACCGGTGCCAACATATTCCCGTTTACTCGACCGCGCTATGCGCATCCTTTCGCAGCGCGACCACAGTCGTGAAGAGCTGAAGCGTAAATTACAGCTCTCTTCCCAACGTGCGGCTTATCTGCAGCAGCAGGAAAATACGCCCATTCCCGACGAGTTACTGGAAAAAGTGCTCGACTGGTGTCAGGAAAGCGGTTGGCTCAACGATGAGCGCTTTACCGAACGCTTTATTCAAAGCCGTGCACGTAAAGGATATGGTCCACAGCGCGTGCGTATGGAATTGCAGCAAAAGGGCATTGGCCGTGAGGAGATCAATCAGGCGCTATTCGATACCGAAGTAGACTGGAGCCAGTGCGCAGCCGATCTTGCCAAACGCAAATTTGGCGAACCCTTACCGCAAACCTGGACTGAGAAAAGCAAGGTACAGCGTTTTTTAATGTCGAAAGGCTTTATGATGGAAGATATTCAGGCTGTTTTCAGAAATAGTGACGACTGAAAGGCGATGTGATTTTACTTCCCACTGAAGAAAATTTATCTTATTCCCACTTTTTGTTCCTCAGTCAGCGGCAGGCCGGATGGATAGGGTTTGCCAGCGAAAGGGAACGTTCGTTAGCGTGATTCCAGGAATTTTATGAGCAAGAGCACTGCTGAGATCCGTCAAGCGTTTCTCGACTTTTTTCATAGCAAGGGACATCAGGTTGTAGCCAGCAGCTCCCTCGTACCGAACAACGACCCGACTTTGCTGTTTACCAATGCCGGGATGGTCCAGTTTAAAGACGTTTTCCTCGGTCAGGATAAGCGCGACTATGCGCGTGCAACGACGTCGCAGCGCTGTGTGCGTGCCGGCGGCAAGCATAACGACCTCGAAAACGTGGGCTACACGGCACGTCACCACACCTTCTTTGAAATGTTGGGCAACTTCAGCTTTGGTGATTACTTCAAGAAAGAAGCGATCGCTTATGCATGGGAACTGCTGACGGGTGAGCAGTGGTTCAAGCTGCCTAAAGAGCGCCTGTGGGTGACCGTCTATGAAACAGACGATGAAGCCTTCGAAATCTGGGCTAACGATATTGGTGTGCCGCGCGAGCGCATTATCCGTATCGGTGACAACAAAGGCAGCGCTTTCGCATCAGACAACTTCTGGCAGATGGGCGACACCGGACCTTGCGGTCCATGTACCGAAATTTTCTTCGATCACGGCGATCATATCTGGGGCGGCCCACCGGGCAGCCCGGAAGAAGATGGCGATCGTTACATCGAGATCTGGAACATCGTCTTCATGCAGTTCAACCGTCAGGCCGACGGCACCATGGAGCCGCTGCCTAAACCGTCAGTGGATACCGGCATGGGTCTGGAGCGTATTGCTGCCGTGTTGCAGCACGTTAACTCCAACTATGAAATCGATCTGTTTGCCAAACTGATCAAATCAGTTGCGCAGGTAACTGGCGCAACCGATCTGGATAACAAGTCGCTGCGCGTTATCGCTGACCATATTCGCTCTTGTGCCTTCCTGATCGCCGATGGCGTAATCCCATCGAATGAAAACCGCGGCTATGTGCTGCGTCGCATTATTCGTCGCGCGGTACGTCACGGCAATATGCTGGGTGCGAAAGAAGCCTTCTTCTACAAGCTGGTTGCGCCACTGATTGAAGTGATGGGAGCTGCAGGCGAAGACCTGAAGCGTCAGCAGAAGCATGTTGAAAACGCGCTTAAAAACGAAGAAGAGCAGTTTGCCAAAACGCTGGAGCGTGGACTCGCGCTGCTGGATGAGGAATTGGCCAAGCTGCAGGGCGATACGCTTGATGGCGAAACGGTGTTCCGTCTGTACGACACCTTCGGTTTCCCGGCGGATTTGACCGCTGACGTGTGCCGTGAGCGCAATCTGAAGATTGATGAAGCGGGTTTTGAAGCCGCGATGGAGCAGCAGCGTCAGCGTGCGCGTGAAGCCAGCGGTTTTGGTGCCGACTATAACAATGTCATTCGCATTGATGCCGCAACCGACTTTAAAGGCTATGACCATCTGGAACTGAATGCGACAGTCGAAGCACTGTTCGTCGACGGTCAGCAAGTTGAGCAGATCAGCGCAGGTCAGGACGCGGTGGTCGTGCTGGACGAAACGCCGTTCTACGGCGAGTCAGGTGGACAGGTTGGCGATACTGGCGTGCTGGCTGGGCAGAATGCTGAATTTAGCGTTCAGGATACACAGAAGTATGGTAAAGCGATTGGTCATATCGGTAAGCTGAGCAACGGTCAGTTACGCGTTGGTGACCGTTTGCATGCGCAGGTTGATGAAACGCGTCGCGCGCGCATCCGTTTGAATCACTCCGCCACGCACTTACTGCATGCAGCACTGCGTCAGGTGTTGGGTGATCACGTAGGACAAAAAGGCTCGCTGGTTAACGATAAATATCTGCGTTTCGACTTCTCTCATTTTGAAGCCATGAAACCGCAGGAAATCCGTCAGGTTGAGGATATTGTTAACGCGCAGATTCGCCGCAACCTTGTCGTTGAGACCGAAATCATGGATCTCGATGATGCAAAACAGAAGGGCGCAATGGCGCTGTTTGGTGAGAAATACGATCAGCGCGTACGTGTGCTGACCATGGGCGATTTCTCTACCGAACTCTGTGGTGGTATTCATGCGCTGCGTACCGGTGATATTGGCCTGTTCCGCATTCAGTCTGAATCGGGCACTGCTGCAGGTGTACGCCGCATTGAAGCCGTAACCGGTGAAGGTGCGTTGGCACAAGTGAATGCGCAGAGCCAACAGTTGCTGGATGTGGCGCAATTGGTGAAAGCCAATAGCAGTAACCTGAATGAGAAAGTGCGCGGCTTAGTTGATCACGTCCGCGCGCTGGAAAAAGAGTTGCAGCAACTGCGCGATCAGCAAGCTGCGCAGGAAAGCGCGTCACTGAGCAGTAAGGCGATTGACGTTAAAGGCACGAAGTTGCTGGTCAGTGAACTGAGCAACGTTGAGCCGAAAATGTTGCGTACCATGGTTGACGATCTGAAGAACCAGTTAACGTCTGCCATTATCGTGCTGGCAACGGTTGATGATGGCAAAGTTTCACTGATTGCTGGCGTGACCAAAGATCTTACTGACCGTGTAAAAGCCGGCGAGCTGATTGGCGAACTGGCCTCTCAGGTTGGTGGTAAAGGCGGTGGTCGCCCAGATATGGCTCAGGCAGGCGGTACAAATCCGCAGGCGCTAGCGGGGGCGCTGGCAGGCGTGCAGGAATGGGTCAGTAACCGACTGTAACGTATAAAACTTCGCATTGTGATAAGCGCCAGAAGCCCGTTTTCTGGCGCTTTTTTAACGCGGTGCACACCAGGTAATGACAAAGTCCGGTTGATGTAGTGTATTTCGGCTAAACTAACTATCAGCAGAATGTATTGGCATGGCGAAGCACAATGGTGTATTTGTCATAGGCATTGTTCAGCGTTATATGATGGATACGGCCGGGAGACCGAACAAGCCCGACTCTTTTAATCTTTCAAGGAGCAAAGAATGCTTATTCTAACTCGTCGAGTTGGTGAAACCCTCATGATTGGCGATGAGGTGACTGTAACGGTGCTGGGTGTAAAAGGTAACCAGGTCCGCATTGGGGTTAACGCGCCTAAAGAAGTTTCGGTACATCGCGAAGAGATCTATCAGCGTATTCAAGCCGAAAAAACTCAAGCCTCGAGTTACTAACGGATTCAGCGCCTCGCTCATGAGCGAGGCGCTACCGGTTTTTCCTCTCCAGCCCCACACATCTTCCGCTTTTCGCTCTCTATTACCAATTCTCTTTAACGCCCATTTCTGTTCTCCAGCAGGCTTTCTTTGTTGATAAATCACTCTTTTTGTCGCTAAAGCATCCGAATTGAGTGTCATTTGTGCAATCAAACAAAAGGCTGGAAATAAATGTTTGACTTATAAGTCCGGGAAAGTAATATGTGCGCCACGCAGTGCCGATGAGCAGAAACAAGTTCAGAAGCACGGTTCGGAAGAACGCGTAAGGTGAGGTGGCCGAGAGGCTGAAGGCGCTCCCCTGCTAAGGGAGTATGCGGTCAAAAGCTGCATCCGGGGTTCGAATCCCCGCCTCACCGCCATTTCCGATGCATCCATAGCTCAGCTGGATAGAGTACTCGGCTACGAACCGAGCGGTCGGAGGTTCGAATCCTCCTGGATGCACCATTCGGAAAGGTGAAGTAAGAGTGAACGAGCAGTTCCTTTCATGGTGAGTTGTTAGCACCCTGCGTTGTACAAGAATTAACTCGATGCATCCATAGCTCAGCTGGATAGAGTACTCGGCTACGAACCGAGCGGTCGGAGGTTCGAATCCTCCTGGATGCACCATTCTTCGTATCATCCTCAGGTTGTTTCAGTTAGTCCATCGTAAGAAAACCTCAATGCATCCATAGCTCAGCTGGATAGAGTACTCGGCTACGAACCGAGCGGTCGGAGGTTCGAATCCTCCTGGATGCACCATTCCTCTTCAAACTTCTCAAAATTTTCTTCAGCAGTAACTCAATGCATCCATAGCTCAGCTGGATAGAGTACTCGGCTACGAACCGAGCGGTCGGAGGTTCGAATCCTCCTGGATGCACCATCTCTTCTTCGATACCTTTCTGTTTTTGACTCTCAGTTTCTGAATCCTGCAGCAATCAAATCAACTTGTAAAAAAATCGCTGAATTTACCGGCGTTTATCCACGGCATTGCACTCTGACCTTTTTCTGAAAACGAAAAAAACTAATGCTTTCAAAGCATTTGCGGTTAAGCGTGCCTGGCGACAACCTGAGCGCATTACGCTAAAGTAATGGCTCATTTTGTGGTGCTCGATGGAGTGACAATGTACGACCAATATGACGCCCTGATTTTCGATATGGACGGCACAATTCTGGATACTGAGCCGACACATCGAAAAGCCTGGCAGCAGGTGCTTGGCCGCTATGGTTTCACCATGGATGAAGAAAAAATGGTGGGCTTCAATGGCGCTCCAACCTGGCAACTGGCGCAGTTCATTCTTGAGCAGAACAATGCAACGCACGATCCGCATCTGCTGGCGGCGGAAAAAACCGCTGCACTGAAAGCGATGTTGCTGGATGACGTGCGTCCGCTGCCGTTGATGGACGTGGTAAAGGCTTATCATGGTCGCCGTCCGATGGCGGTGGGCACCGGCAGTGAACACAGCCTGGCAAAAGCCTTACTCGAAGAGTTAGGTGTTTACCACCTGTTTGATGCGGTGGTCGGAGCGGATGACGTACAGCGTCATAAGCCGCAGCCGGATACCTTTTTACGCTGCGCTGAATTAATGGGTATCGCACCCGAGCGCTGTGTAGTGTTTGAGGATGCTGACTTCGGCGTACAAGCCGCCAAAGCAGCAGGCATGGACGTGGTTGATGTCCGTTTACTGTGAATGAATTTCTGACCTATGGATCGTTATTCGGCAGCAGCTTTCTTAGCGCGACTCTGTTACCGGGAAGCTCGGAAGCGGTGCTGGTTGCACTGCTGATCGCCCAAAAAGGTTCGGTTTATGGATTGTTATTGGCTGCATCAGTGGGAAACACGCTGGGTGGCCTGACCAACATTCTTCTTGGTCGCCTGATGCCGCCAAAAGGGCAAGGGCGATGGCACGACACAGCAATGACGTGGTTACACCGATTAGGACCTGCAGCACTGATTTTTAGCTGGCTGCCGGTAGTGGGCGACTTACTCTGCGTGCTCGCAGGTTGGTTGCGCTTTGCCTGGCTACCTTCAGTGCTGTTCCTCGCCATGGGTAAAACGCTGCGTTATATCGTTATCGCGACCGCCACATTGCAAACAATGCAATGGTGGCATTGATTCGCACAGATTCGAGGCTACGGCTAACATTATGCTGAACAAAAATAAATTATTAACACAGCGGGAGGTTAACGTGATCCCGGACGTATCTAAGGCACTTTCCTGGCTGGAGGCGCATCCTGACGCGTTAAAGGGTATCGGCCGTGGTATTGAGCGCGAATCATTACGCGTAAAACCCGATGGTCACCTGGCAACCACAGGACATCCTGAGTCACTCGGTTCGGCGCTTAAGCATGATTGGATCACCACCGATTTTGCCGAAACGCTGATGGAGTTCATCACGCCAGTTGATCAGAGCATCGATCGCTCACTGGCGTTTCTGCGCGATATTCACCGTCATGTGGCGCGTGAGTTAGGCGAGGAGCGCTTGTGGCCTTTCAGCATGCCGGGCTTCATTGATGACGTTGATAGCATCGAGTTGGCGCAGTATGGCAGCTCGAACATTGGCAAAATGAAAACGCTGTATCGTCAGGGGCTGAAGAATCGCTACAGCGCGCTGATGCAGATTATCTCTGGCGTGCACTACAACTTCTCGTTGCCGCTGTCGTTTTGGCAGGAGTGGGCGGATGTAAAAGATGCCGAAAGCGGTAAAGAGACCATCTCTGCCGGCTATCTGCGTTTGATTCGCAACTACTATCGTTTCGGCTGGGTCATTCCGTATCTGTTCGGTGCATCGCCAGCGATTTGCTCCTCGTTCCTGCAAGGGCGCGAGAGCAATCTGCCGTTTGAAGGTGATGGCAAGGGTACGCTGTGGCTGCCTCACGCCACCTCACTGCGCCTGAGCGACCTTGGTTATACCAACAAATCGCAGAGCGGTTTGGGTATCACTTTTAACTCGCTGGAAGGTTACGTTGCAGCGCTGAAAGCGGCGATTAAAACGCCGTCGGAAGAGTATGCCGCCATGGGCACCAAAGACGCCGATGGCAACTGGCTGCAGCTGAACACCAATGTGCTGCAAATTGAAAACGAGCTGTACGCGCCGATTCGTCCGAAACGCGTTACGCGTTCAGGCGAGGCACCATCTGATGCGCTGCTGCGCGGCGGTATTGAATACATTGAAGTGCGTTCGCTGGACATTAACCCATTCTCCGCGATTGGCGTAGATGCCGATCAGGCGCGCTTCCTCGATCTGTTCCTGATTTGGTGTACGCTGGCTGATGCGCCAGAAATGAGCGCGGATGAGCTGCTGTGTACGCGCAAAAACTGGAACCGCGTGGTGATGGAAGGGCGTAAGCCTGGCCAGGTCATTGCTGTAGGTTGCAGCGAAAAAGAACACACGCTGGTTGAAGTGGGTAAAGCGCTGTTTGCCGATCTGCGTCGCGTGGCGGAAGTGCTCGACAGCAATCACGGCAACACGCAATATCAACAGGTTTGCGATCAACTGGTGGCATCTTTCGACGATCCTGAGCTAACCTATTCGGCGCGCATCCTGCATGCGATCAAAGAAAACGGTTTGACCGGCGCGGGTGTGGCATTGGCAGAGCAATATCGTCATCTGCTGTGTGAAGAGTCGTTAGAGATTCTGACCGAAGAAGATTTTAGTCGTCAGGCGCTGGAGTCTGTGCAGGCACAAGAGAAGCTGGAACAGAGCGATACGCTGGATTTCGAAAGCTACCTTGCGGGTCGCGAAGGCTAGAAAAGAAAATGGCCACATCAATGTGGCCAAAATAAACATCTCTGTTGTCAGGGATGATGATAACAAATGCGCGTCTTTCATATATTCAGACGCTGGACGAACAGAAAAGTTTCATCGTTTTAAAAAAAATCTCAAAACAGGAGGTGACGTATGCCACTACTGGATAGTTTTACTGTTGACCATACCATCATGGGCGCACCTGCAGTACGCGTAGCAAAAACCATGAAAACTCCGCATGGCGATACCATTACCGTTTTCGACCTGCGTTTTTGCCGTCCGAATATTGATATTCTGACTGAGCGTGGCATCCATACGCTGGAGCACCTGTTTGCTGGCTTCATGCGTAATCATCTGAATGGTGATGGCGTTGAAATCGTCGACATCTCGCCAATGGGTTGCCGCACCGGCTTCTACATGAGTTTGATTGGTACGCCTGACGAGCAGCGTGTAGCGAAGGCCTGGAAAGGCGCGATGGAAGATGTTCTGAAAGTCAAAGAGCAGGGCCAGATTCCAGAGCTGAACGAATACCAGTGCGGCAGCTACAAACTGCACTCACTGGATGAAGCGCAGCAGATCGCGCGCAATGTGCTGGCGCACGACATCGGCGTGAACCGCAACGAAGATTTGAAGCTGCCAGCGGAAAAGCTGAAAGAGCTGCACATCTAGTTGAGACACCATGAAAAACGCCGCGATTATCGCGGCGTTTTTGTTTACAGGGTTCAGGAGCCGATGGAGGATTTCAGTGCGTGATGTGGCGTAATGCGCACCTGCTTCACCATGTTGTCCTGCACATCAAGGATATCGATATCGTAGGCGTCAAGGGTGACGCGAGTATCGACCAGCGGAATCTCTTCCAGTGCTTCCAGCAGCATGCCGTTAATAGTGCGCGCATCCTCTTCGGGTAACGTCCAGTTAAAGGCTTTGTTGATTTCACGCACATTGGCGCTGCCTTCAATCAATACCGAACCATCATTTTGCGGCATGACTTCTTCGGCCAGCGACGGCGACATGGAGGTGGTGAAATCGCCGACGATCTCTTCCAGAATATCTTCAATCGTCACTAAGCCTTTAACATCGCCATATTCATCAACCACCATGCCGACTTTCTTTTTGTTGCGCTGAAATTTAACCAGCTGCACGTTAAGCGGCGTGCCTTCCGGTACATAGTAAATCTCATCAGCAGCACGCAGCAGGCGATCTTTATTGAACTCTTTCTTCTCGGTCATCATGCGCCAGGCTTCACGCACGCGCAGCATACCAACACAGTCATCCAGCGAGTCACGGAACAGGACGATACGCCCATGCGGCGAATGACTCAGCTGGCGCTCAATCGATTTCCAGTCATCATTGACGTTGATGCCGACGATCTCATTGCGCGGCACCATGATGTCATCCACGCTGACTTTCTCCAGATCAAGCACTGACAGCAGCATGTCCTGATTACGCCGCGACATCAGCGAGCGCGACTCATGCACAATGGTGCGCAACTCTTCTTTGCTTAACGCCGAACTGATGGAACCGTCGGTTTTAATGCCCACCATGCGCATCAGAATGCGGGTTATGGTATTCAGCAGCCACACCAGTGGCAGCATCACATACTGCAGCGGAGCCAGTAACACGCTGCTGGGATAGGCCACTTTTTCTGGATAGAGCGCCGCGACCGTTTTCGGCAGCACTTCGGCAAAAACCAGCACGACAAAAGTCAGAATGCCGGTGGCAATCGCTACGCCAGCATCGCCATACAGGCGCATACCGACAATGGTGCCGAGTGCGGAGGCGAGAATATTAACGAGGTTGTTGCCAATTAAAACCAGGCTGATCAGGCGGTCGGGACGACGCAGAAGTTTTTCTACCCGACGCGCACCGCGATTGCCGCTTTTGGCTTTATGGCGCAGTTTGTAGCGATTAAGCGTCATCATGCCGGTCTCTGAACCGGAGAAATAGGCAGAGACCAGCACCATGATGACCAGCGTAATGATCAGCGTGGTGGTTGAAACGTGTTCCAACACAAAATCCTTAGTGAGAGGTGAGCAGGTGCTGAAGCACGCGGCTGCCGAAGTAGGCCATGGTTAGCAGCAATGCGCCGCCACAGTTAAACCACACGACGCGGCGTCCGCGCCAGCCTTCACGATAGTGTCCCCAAAGCAGAACGATGTAGACAAACCAGGCAATGATGGAGAGAACCGCTTTATCCACATTCTCAGCGCTAAACAGGTTATGCATGAAGAGCAAACCGGTGCACAGCACCAGCGTCAACAGCACAACGCCAATCTGCGTGATGTGGAACATTTTGCGCTCAATGCTGAGCAGCGGCGGCATATCCTGAGTGAAAGCCAGTTTCTTATTTTTCAACTGGTAATCAATCCACGCCAGCTGCAGCGCATACAGTGCCGCGATGATCAGCGTGGCATAGGCAAACAGCGACAGACCGATGTGAACCATCATGCCCGGCGTGGTTTCCAGATGCGTAATAAAGGCATTGGGCACAAAGGTAGCAAAGGCCAGATTAATCAATGCAAAGCTGTAAACAATCGGCAGCAGCAGCCAGCCACGATTGCGCGAGGCGACAATCGTCATGATGGCGCAGATCAGCAGGCTAACCAGCGAGCCGATATTAAGCAGGCTGAGGTTTTGCCCATTATCAACAGCAAAAATGCGCTGCTGCAGAGCAACGGCGTGCGCAATCAGCGCCACGCAGGCAGAAAGCACAGCAAAACGACGCCAGCCACCGTTGCGTTTAAGCAGGCTGGGAATGATCAATGCAAGGCTGAGGGAGTAGGCGAACAGCGCCACGATCGCGAAAACGAACATAGATCCTTTCAGGTATCGGTCAGATAAGGAAAAAAGCAGTATAGCGCCAGCGGCAGCAGGCTCCAAACGATCTGACGGTCAATTGCAGAGATCGCTTCGTCTTCGTGTTATAATCCGCCGCATTGTGTCGCCTATGGCGGCCTCGCTACGGTTCTAAGTGAGAGAGCATGTTTGATAATTTAACCGATCGTTTGTCGCAAACCCTGCGCAATATCAGCGGCCGCGGAAGGCTGACTGAAGACAACATCAAAGACACGCTGCGTGAAGTCCGCATGGCGCTGCTGGAAGCCGACGTTGCGCTGCCGGTAGTGCGTGAATTTATTAATCGCGTGAAAGAAGCCGCCGTTGGCCACGATGTGAACAAAAGCCTGACGCCAGGCCAGGAGTTCATCAAAATCGTGCGCAACGAACTGGTTGCGGCGATGGGCGCTGAAAATAATGCGCTCAATCTGAATGCTCAGCCGCCAGCCGTGGTGCTGATGGCAGGTTTGCAAGGTGCTGGTAAAACCACTAGCGTGGCGAAACTGGGTAAATTCTTGCGCGAGAAGCATAAGAAAAAAGTGCTGGTAGTTTCTGCTGACGTTTATCGCCCTGCGGCGATCAAACAGCTGGAAACCCTGGCTGGCCAGGTCGGCGTGGATTTCTGTCCGTCCGATCTGAGTCAAAAGCCGGTCGATATTGTTCAGAACGCGCTAAAACAAGCCAAAGTGCAATTCTACGATGTGCTGCTGGTGGATACCGCCGGTCGTTTACACGTCGATGAAGCGATGATGGACGAAATCAAACAGGTACACGCCGCGATCAATCCGGTGGAAACCCTGTTTGTGGTCGATGCCATGACCGGTCAGGATGCCGCCAACACCGCGAAAGCCTTCAACGAAGCGCTGCCGCTGACCGGTGTGATCCTGACTAAAGTCGATGGTGATGCGCGCGGTGGTGCGGCGCTGTCGATTCGTCACATTACCGGCAAGCCAATCAAATTTATGGGGATGGGCGAGAAGACCGAAGCGCTGGAAGCTTTCTATCCAGAGCGTATTGCGTCGCGCATTCTCGGCATGGGCGATGTTCTGTCGCTGATCGAAGATATTGAGAGCAAAGTTGACCGCGATCAGGCGGAGAAACTGGCGAAGAAACTGAAAACCGGCGACGGTTTTGATCTCAACGACTTCCTTGAGCAGTTGAAGCAGATGCGTAACATGGGCGGCATGGCGAGCCTGATGGGCAAACTGCCGGGCATGGGGCAACTGCCTGACAACGTGAAATCGCAGATGGATGATAAAGTGCTGGTCCGCATGGAAGCCATCATCAATTCGATGACGCGTAAAGAGCGTGAGAAGCCAGAAATTATCAAGGGGTCGCGCAAACGTCGTATTGCGTTGGGCTCAGGCATGCAGGTGCAAGATGTCAACCGACTGCTGAAACAGTTCGATGATATGCAGCGCATGATGAAGAAAATGAAGAAAGGCGGCATGGCCAAAATGATGCGTGGCATGAAAGGTATGATGCCGCCTGGATTCCCTGGTCGCTGAGGCGGCCGTCATAAAGCCGGAAATTTGGCACGCTTAGGTTGCTTTTTGCGCCAAAATGAGTAAAATTTTCGGGCTTTTTATATCGCGCTCGGGCCCCGTTCCTCGATGGGGCCCGAGCGCTTTATTAACTAATGAGGATGTTATGGTAACAATTCGTTTGGCACGTCACGGCGCTAAAAAGCGTCCGTTCTATCAGGTCGTCGTCACTGACAGCCGCAATGCTCGTAACGGTCGTTTCATCGAGCGCGTAGGTTTCTTCAACCCGATCGCTTCTGGTCAGGCTGAAGGTCTGCGTCTGGATCTGGACCGTATTGAGCACTGGGTTGGCCAGGGCGCAACGCTTTCTGATCGCGTTAACGCGCTGATCAAAGAAGCAAAAAAAGCAGCTTAATCTGTCACGGTGGTGAGCATGAGCATTAAACCTGCCGGGCAGCCTCCCGTTAACCCGATTGTATTGGGAAAAATGGGCGCGGCTTACGGAATTCGGGGTTGGCTCAAAGTGTTTTCCTCCACTGAAGACGCTGAAAGCATCTTCGACTACCAACCTTGGTTCATCCAGCGCGCCGGTAAATGGCAGCAGGTCGAACTCGAGGGCTGGAAGCACCACAATCAGGACCTGATCATCAAAGTCAAAGGCATTGACGATCGGGACGCTGCGGCACAGTTGACCAATTGCGAAATTACGGTCGACTCCACGCAGCTGCCAGCGCTGGAAGCAGGCGATTACTACTGGAAAGACCTTATGGGAATGAAAGTAGTGAACCTCGAAGGCTACGAGATGGGCAAAGTCATTGATTTGATGGAAACCGGATCGAACGACGTTCTCGTCGTTAAGGCAAACCTGAAGGATGCATTCGGTGCGCAAGAGCGGTTAATCCCGTTTCTTGATGAACAGGTTATCAAGAAAGTCGATCTCTCTACTGGCCTTATTGAAGTAGATTGGGATCCTGGTTTTTGATCTCCGGACAATCCGGTAACGTAACGGCGAACGCGATGTGGATTGGTGTTATTAGCCTGTTTCCAGAGATGTTTCGCGCTATTACCGAGTACGGGGTAACTGGCCGGGCAGTAAAAAATGGCCTGCTCGACATTCAAAGCTGGAGTCCTCGTGACTTCACGCATGACCGGCACCGTACCGTGGACGATCGTCCTTACGGCGGCGGACCGGGAATGTTGATGATGGTGCAACCCTTACGGGACGCCATCTCCGCAGCGAAAGCAGCGGCGGGAGAAGGTGCTAAGGTGATTTATCTTTCACCTCAGGGACGCAAACTGGACCAACAGGGCGTTTGCGAACTGGCGACCCATCAGAAGTTGATTCTGGTGTGTGGTCGCTATGAAGGGATAGATGAGCGCGTGATTCACACTGAGATTGATGAAGAATGGTCAATCGGTGATTACGTGCTCAGTGGCGGTGAGCTGCCAGCCATGACGTTGATAGACTCGGTCGCCCGGTTTATTCCCGGCGTACTGGGAAAACAGGCGTCAGCCGATGAGGATTCGTTCTCGGATGGTTTGCTGGATTGCCCGCACTATACCCGACCTGAAGTGTTAGAAGGGATGGAAGTTCCGCCAGTTTTACTGTCGGGCAACCATGCCGATATTCGCCGCTGGCGCCTGAAACAGTCGTTAGGCCGTACCTGGCTAAGAAGACCTGAACTTCTGGAAAACCTGGCTCTGACTGAAGAGCAAGCACGGTTGCTAAATGAGTTCCAGCGTGAACATCAGCAGCAACAAAACGATGAGGCGGGAGAGTAATCTTCCCTCACTATCAGTTTACCCAGGATAAGAGATTTAATTATGAGCAACATTATCAAGCAACTTGAACAAGAGCAGATGAAGCAGGACGTACCTTCATTCCGTCCGGGTGATTCCGTGGAAGTGAAAGTATGGGTCGTAGAAGGTTCTAAGAAGCGTCTGCAGGCATTCGAGGGCGTGGTTATCGCTATTCGTAACCGCGGTCTGCATTCTGCATTCACTGTTCGTAAGATTTCTAACGGCGAAGGTGTTGAGCGTGTCTTCCAGACTCACTCTCCAGTAATTGACAGCATTGCTGTTAAACGTCGTGGTGCTGTGCGTAAAGCCAAACTGTATTACCTGCGTGAGCGTACCGGTAAGTCAGCTCGTATCAAAGAGCGTCTTGGCGCGTAAGCGACTTCTCAAAGTTAATAGCAAACAAGGGGTTGGCCATTTGGCCAGCCCCTTTTTTTATGGGCGTATAAGGGCGCAGGATCATCCCTAAGATGGAAAGTGTATGTTTCCTGAAAATAATGAAAATCAAAATGTTATACCAAACTTTTATTTGAGAGCATCATCAGAACATAATTGTATGTAACTTTTAGTTTACACTTTCGCTCTGCCGTCAATTCAATTATGTATTTGATTTTGATGGTTATTTTAATGTTACCTGTGTTTTTTATTTGATGTGGTAATAAATGTGTACATGGGTGGATTGCAACCTGTACAGGGTGTGATAAAGTAAGCGCCATCCTCAGTGAGGATCCCAAACCGCATAAACGAGTAAAAAGGATCGCAATCATGCAAAAAGACGCGCTGAACAATGTGCATATCGCCGACGAACAAATTTTGATTACCCCGCAAGAGCTGAAAGCCAAATTCCCGCTCACTGCGGCGCAGGAAGCGCAAATTGCGTCTTCTCGCCAAACCATTGCCGACATTATTGCGGGCCGCGATCCGCGTCTGTTGGTGGTTTGTGGTCCTTGTTCGATTCACGATACTGAAGCCGCACTTGCCTATGCCCGTCAGTTGCAATCTCTCTCTGCACAGTTGAAGGATCAGCTGTACATCGTTATGCGCGTTTATTTTGAAAAACCTCGAACCACCGTCGGCTGGAAGGGGTTAATCAACGATCCTTACATGAACAACTCGTTTGATATGGAAGCTGGCCTGCATATCGCGCGTCAACTGCTGGTTAATCTCGTGGAGATGGGTTTACCGCTGGCGACCGAAGCGCTGGATCCGAATAGCCCGCAATATCTTGGCGATCTGTTTAGCTGGTCAGCGATTGGTGCGCGTACCACCGAATCACAAACCCACCGTGAAATGGCTTCAGGCCTTTCTATGCCGGTTGGTTTTAAAAATGGTACGGATGGCAGCCTGGGCACCGCGATTAACGCCATGCGCGCCGCCGCAATGCCGCACCGTTTTGTTGGCATCAATCAGGCCGGCCAGGTTTGCTTGCTGCAAACGCAGGGTAACCCAGATGGACATGTGATTCTGCGCGGCGGTAAAGCACCTAACTACGGTCCAGAAGATGTCGCTCAGTGTGAAAAAGAGATGCTGAAAGCGGGACTGCGTCCGGCCTTAATGATAGATTGCAGCCATGGTAATTCTAATAAAGACTATCGTCGCCAGCCTGGCGTAGCCGAATCGGCTATTGCGCAGATTAAAGATGGAAACCGTTCCATCATTGGCCTGATGTTGGAAAGCAACATTCATGAAGGCAACCAGTCTTCTGAACAGCCACGTAGCGAAATGAAATACGGTGTGTCCGTCACTGATGCCTGCATCAACTGGGAAACCACTGAAACATTGCTGCGTGAAATCCATCAGGATCTGCAGGGAGTGCTGTCGGCGCGTCTGTCACACGAGGTGTAATGAGTCATGGTGGCTGAACTGACCGCGCTACGCGATCAAATCGATGAAGTAGATAAAGCACTGCTTGGGTTACTGGCAAAACGACTGGAGCTGGTAGCCGAAGTAGGGGAAGTTAAAAGCCGCTACGGTTTGCCGATCTATGTTCCTGAGCGTGAGGCCAGCATGCTGGCTTCACGCCGCCAGGAAGCTGAAGCGCTCGGCGTGTCGCCGGACTTGATTGAAGATGTATTGCGTCGTTTGATGCGTGAATCCTATGCACATGAAAATGACAAAGGCTTCAAAACGCTGTGTCCGACGTTGCGTCCGGTGGTGATTGTAGGTGGCCGCGGCCAGATGGGGCGTCTTTTTGAAAAGATGCTGACGCTTTCTGGCTATCAGGTCCGCATTCTGGATAAAGGCGATTGGGAACGCTCTGACGAGCTGCTGAAAGATGCGGGCATGGTGATCATCAGTGTGCCAATTCATCTGACCGAGCAAATCATCGGTGAGCTGCCGAAATTGCCAGAAGACTGCATTCTGGTCGATCTGGCTTCGGTGAAGAATCGCCCACTACAGGCGATGCTGGCCGCGCACACCGGACCGGTTCTGGGCTTGCATCCGATGTTTGGCCCGGACAGCGGCAGCCTGGCAAAGCAGGTTGTGGTTTGGTGTGATGGCCGTCAGCCGGAAGCTTATCAGTGGTTTCTTGAGCAGATTCAGGTTTGGGGCGCGCGGCTGCATCGTATCAGTGCCGTTGAGCACGACCAGAATATGGCGTTTATTCAGGCACTGCGTCACTTTGCGACTTTCGCTTACGGTCTGCATCTGGCGGAAGAGAACGTTAATCTGGATCAGCTGCTGGCGCTATCTTCACCGATATACCGCCTTGAACTGGCAATGGTTGGACGTCTGTTTGCGCAGGATCCACAGCTTTACGCGGACATCATCATGTCCTCGGAGAGCAATCTGGCGCTGATTAAACGTTATTACCAGCGATTTGGCGATGCGATCAAACTGCTCGAGCAGGGCGATAAGCAAGCCTTTATCGATAGCTTTGAGCGCGTCGAACACTGGTTTGGTGATTACGCGAAACGCTTCCTGGTCGAAAGCAGAAGCATGCTGCGATCGGCGAACGACAGCCGGCAGTAAAAAAAAAGGCATCCGTGAGGATGCCTTTTTGCTTAGAGGCGCGGCTCAACCGGCACCACATTCTCGCCTGGGTAGCAGCCAAGAACTTTTAATGAACGGGTTAAGCCGCTCAACTCGGTTAACGCCAGCTGCATATTTTCTGACTGCAGATTGCCCTGCACATCAATATAAAACATCTCTTCCCACGGATTGCCGTTGATGGGACGGTTTTCCAGTTTGCTCATGATGAGGCCGTGGTTACGTAATACCATCAGCGCTTCCACCAATGCGCCTGCTTGTTGACCCGTTGCCATGATCAATGTTGTTTTCGCTGGAACCTGACCCGAAACTTCGATCGCTTTGCGTGCCAGCACGATGAAGCGCGTGTGGTTCTGCTGTTGATTGGCCAGATTGCGCTCCAGCACCTGCAATCCATACAGCTCACCGCCCGCTTCGCTACCCAATGCGGCAACCTTTGGTGAATTCATCGCTGCCACTTTCTCCATCGCTGCAGCGGTGCTTTCGGTGTATTCGATTTTCCACTGCGGGAAACGATTAATGAACTGGCTGCACTGCTGGAATGGCTGTGGATGGCTATATACCGTTTCGATCTGCTGCAAATCGGTGCTGCCGTTGACCAGCACACAGTGCTCAATTGGAATGGTCAGTTCACCCACAATCGATAGCGTGGTTTGCTGAAGCAGATCGTAAACGTCGTTGATCGAACCAGAGCTGGTATTTTCAATCGGCATCACCGCGTAGTCCGCTTGTCCACTTTCCACCTGATGGATGATGTCATGGAATTTCAGGCAGCCGATCTCAACCATTGAATCAAAATGTCGGGTGGCGTATTTGCGCGCCGCAAGATGTGAGTAGGAACCTTTCGGACCGAGGAATGCAATGCGCGGTGCGTGAGCATGTGGATGGTTGAGATTCTTTTGCAACAAGGCTTGCTGAGTAAGAACCGAATCTTCAATCACCAACTGAAACAGGCGAGTGATGTAATGCGCATCAAGCTGATGCTTTTTACCCAGTGAAATTAAGTTTTCCAGCAGAGCGCGTTCACGCTCAACATCGCGGATAGGGCGATGCGTTGCCAGTTTAGCCTGCGCAACTTCAACGGCCAGTATGCGACGCTCCGACAAAAGCGCTAAGAGTTTTTCATCAATGGCGCTGATTTTATCGCGTAATGCCAGCAGCGGATTTTCGGGATTCATAGGGCTCACCTGTAAAATGTCCAATAAAAAAGCCTCCCATTTGGGAGGCTTTGTTGTTCGTCTTCGCATTCATTTTCACATGACGAATCGCCTCCCAATCAGGGGAAGGTAAAAAAGAATGCGAAGAAGAACGGCAGATGTTTCATGATTGTTTCCATAAATAAAGTGGCTTGAGAGTAACCGCAGTGATTTAAAGCTGTCAATAAAAAACGCGCCCGGAGGCGCGTTACTAAAGATGTTTGCTTATTCCGTAGGAAGAAAATCTTTCACACTGCTGTTGGCGCGACGGGCTTCGGGTTTGTGTTGCGCTTTATTGAGTTGTCGCTCCAGCTTGGCAATCAAGTCATTGATGGCCGTATACATATCATCATGTTTCGCGCTGGCAACCAGCGTACCGTTAGGCGTATTAATGGTGGCATCAGCCACAAACTCCTTCGGCTCTTTCGATAACACAATGTGAGGGTTTATCAGATGTGTTTGCCATTTTTCCAGCTTGGCGAGACGCTCTTCAACGTGGTTACGGATGGCCTCGGTGATTTCCATTTGTTTGCTGGTAATGTTCAGAATCATAGTTAAACCTCTCTGTCATTTCCGTGTGGGTAGGTCCAGCATACCGCGGAAATTAAGAAAATGTGTGATCTAAATCACATTGAAATGTCACTTTTTGTCAATGCCGCTTAATTGTGAGAAAGGCCGGGAAAGTGGCGGGAAATACTTGAAGACGACTGGGGAAGGGCGCATGATTGACTGGATAACTGCAGCGATAAATCTGTAAAACTGCTGAATTATCCACAAAGTGGCATAAAAAAAGCAGCCTCATGGGCTGCTTTTTTGTGGGTGTAATAATCAGGACTGATTATTTGCCGCAATGATTTTTGCCACTTTGTCGGCTTCAGCCGTCAACTGCAGCTGGCGGTAAGCATTCTCCATCAACGGCAACGCTTCATGGGTCGCCTCAGTATCCGGATAATCCTTCATCATTGTTTCCACTCGGTTAACAACAGCGACATAGGCACCGCGCTTGGTATAGAATTGCGCCACCGAGAGTTCATACTTCGCCAGGCGCTCTTTCAGGAATGCCAAACGTTTCTGCGCATCCGCAGCATATTGGCTGTTTGGATAACCGCGCAGTAATTGCGAGAAGTCACGGAAAGCATCACGAGCGTGCGTCGGATCACGATCGGAACGATCGATACCGAAGAAGCCCTGCAGTGCAGAATCGTCCAGCGCCATATCCGTCAGGCCTTTCATATAGATGACATAGTCGATATTCGGATGGGTTGGATTCAGACGCATAAAGCGAGATATAGCGGCTTGCGCCAGTGGCAGATCGGCATTTTTGTAATACGCGTAGATTAAATCCAGCTGTACTTGCTGCGAGTAAGGACCAAACGGATAGCGGTTATCCAGTGCTTCCAGTTGCTTAATCGCCGCTTTAAAGTTACCGTCCTGCAGCTTTTGCTGGGCCGTGGCGTAAATTTCAGACGGCGGGCTGTCCGGGACTGGATCTGATGAGCCAGAACAACCCACAAGCGCCAGGCTCAGGCTCAGTGTGGCAGCAGCCACCAGATGTTTCATACGCGTCATGACGAAATGATTATCCTCAAAGTGTTGTAGCAGAAGCTGTCCGTATAGCTCCCAGTTATGACCAGGTACGATAGCACATTATATTAAACGGCATCGCCGTGAAAACCCAACGTTAACGAAGAAGCTGTATATGGCACAACAAGTTCAACTCACCGCAACGGTGTCCGAAGCACAGCTTGGACAACGCTTAGATCAGACTTTGGCAGAATTGTTCCCTGATTATTCACGTTCTCGCATAAAAGAATGGATTCTTGAGCGCCGAGTCAGCGTCAACGGCACTATCATCGATAAACCAAAAGAAAAAGTTTTTGGCGGTGAGCATGTCTCGATTGATGCTGAGATCGAAGAAGAGCAACGCTGGGAAGCGCAAAACATCCCACTGAATATCGTCTATGAAGATGACGACATTCTGGTCATTAACAAACCTCGCGGTTTGGTGGTACATCCTGGCGCCGGTAATCCTGATGGCACAGTGCTTAACGCACTGCTTTATCACTATCCACCGATCGCTGACGTACCTCGTGCAGGCATTGTTCATCGTCTGGATAAAGATACCACCGGTTTGATGGTGGTCGCGAAAACCGTTCCTGCGCAAACGCATCTGGTTGAAACGCTGCAGCTGCGCGATATCACGCGTGAATATGAAGCGGTGGCTATTGGCACCATGACTGCGGGCGGTACGGTGGATCAGCCCATGGCGCGCCACTCAACCAAACGTACGCACATGGCGGTGCACCCGATGGGTAAACCGGCAACCACGCACTATCGCATCATGGAGCATTTTCGTGCCCATACGCGTTTGCGTTTGCGTCTCGAAACCGGTCGTACCCATCAGATTCGTGTGCATATGGCGCATATCAACCATCCGCTGGTGGGCGATCCGCTGTACGGTGGCCGTCCACGTCCGCCAAAAGGGGCATCTGAAGCTTTCATCACTACGCTACGGGGTTTTGATCGCCAGGCGCTGCATGCCACGATGTTACGTCTCTATCACCCAATCACCGGTATTGAGATGGAATGGCACGCGCCGTTGCCGCAGGATATGGTCGATTTAATTGATGCGCTGAAAGCCGATACCCTTGAATTCCGCGATCAGATGGATTGGCTATGAGTGAATGGATCATCCCGGATTGGCCTGCGCCGCAGCATGTTCGGGCATGTTCCACCACGCGTTACGGCGGCGTCAGCGCTGCTCCATGGGATTCGTTGAATCTTGGTGGGCATGTTGGCGACGCTGAGGCGCATGTTGCTCAGAATCGTCAACGCCTGGTTGAACAACTGACGTTACCTGCAATGCCGCAATGGCTGGATCAGATCCATGGTCAAGTGGTTGCGCGTTTACCCGCCAGCGATCCGCTGCCGCGCGCTGATGCCGCAATCACGCGTGAAAGCGGGGTGGTTTGCGCAGTGATGACGGCGGATTGTTTGCCGGTGCTGTTCTGCAGCAAGGATGGCAGTGAAGTCGCGGCAGCACATGCCGGTTGGCGTGGACTCTGTAATGGCGTGCTGGAACAGACGTTGTCACAGTTTCACTGCGCGCCAAATGACATTCATGCATGGCTTGGTCCGGCAATTGGGCCGCTGGCATTTGAAGTTGGCTCGGAAGTCAGAACGGCATTTATGGCCCATGATTCACAAGCGGAAGAGGCTTTCCGCCCGGCGGGTAACCAATACTTCGCCGATATTTGGCTGCTGGCGCGTCAGCGTCTGCAGGCCGCCGGCGTGCATTCCATCAGCGGTTCAACGCGATGTACCTTCCATGAGCGCGATGATTTTTTCTCCTACCGACGCGACGGAATCACCGGGCGTATGGCAACTTTGATTTGGCTGAGATAACCTTACGCCACAAGACGGTCCAGTTAGCGTATTTTTTGCTCACAACTCAGGTCATTAACCTTGAAAAATTTGAGGGATGACCTCATTTAATCTCCAGTAGCATTTTGACCTGTAATGGGAGGAATTATGCGTCTGGATCGTCTTACTAATAAATTTCAACTGGCACTTGCCGATGCACAGTCCCTTGCTCTGGGACATGACAATCAATTCATTGAACCCCTTCATTTGATGAGCGCATTGCTCAACCAGGAAGGCGGATCGGTGCGTCCGTTGCTCAGCGCAGCGGGTGCCGACGTGGCTGGCCTGCGTACCAGCATTGAACAAGCGATTAATCGACTACCTCAGGTTGAAGGCACGGACGGCGATGTGCAGCCATCCGCCGATCTGATTCGGGTACTCAATCTGTGCGACAAGCTGGCGCAAAAGCGCGGCGACAACTTTATATCATCTGAATTATTTGTATTGGCGGCCCTTAATTCACGTGGCTCGCTGGCTGATCTATTGAAATCAGCTGGCGCGACTCCGGAAAAACTCTCTGCGGCCATCGAGCAAATACGGGGAGGAGACAGCGTGAACGATCAAGGGGCTGAAGATCAGCGTCAGGCATTAAAAAAATACACCATCGACCTTACAGAGCGTGCCGAACTCGGCAAGCTGGATCCGGTTATCGGTCGTGATGAAGAAATTCGCCGCACCATTCAGGTGTTGCAGCGTCGTACCAAAAATAACCCGGTGCTGATTGGTGAACCCGGCGTCGGTAAAACGGCTATTGCCGAAGGTTTAGCGCAGCGCATCATCAATGGCGAAGTACCGGAAGGGCTGAAAGGCCGTCGCGTGCTGGCTCTGGATATGGGTTCGCTGGTGGCGGGCGCCAAATATCCGCGGTGAATTTGAAGAGCGCCTCAAAGGCGTGCTTAGCGATTTGGCGAAGCAGGAAGGCAACGTCATTCTGTTTATCGACGAACTGCATACCATGGTGGGCGCAGGTAAAGCCGATGGCGCCATGGATGCCGGCAACATGCTGAAACCCGCATTGGCGCGTGGTGAGTTGCACTGTGTCGGCGCAACTACGTTGAATGAGTATCGTCAGTTCATAGAGAAAGATGCGGCGCTGGAACGTCGTTTCCAGAAAGTCTTCGTTGCTGAGCCGAGTGTCGAAGATACCATTGCCATTCTGCGCGGACTGAAAGAACGCTATGAGCTGCACCATCATGTGCAGATCACCGATCCGGCGATTGTGGCTGCGGCGACGTTGTCGCATCGTTACATCTCCGATCGTCAGCTGCCGGATAAGGCCATCGACCTGATAGACGAAGCGGCCTCAAGCATTCGTTTACAGATGGATTCGAAGCCTGAATCCCTTGATCGCCTTGAGCGCCGCATCATCCAGTTGAAACTTGAGCAGCAGGCGCTGAAGAAAGAGTCTGATGACGCCAGCGTGAAGCGTCTGGAAATGCTGGAAAGTGAACTTGACCAGAAAGAGCGTGAATATGCTGAGCTGGAAGAGGAGTGGAAAGCGGAAAAAGCCTCATTAACCGGCACGCAAAACATTAAAGCAGAGCTGGAGCAAGCGCGCCTGACGATGGAGCAAGCGCGTCGCGTTGGTGACCTGGGTCAGATGTCTGAGCTGCAGTACGGTAAAATTCCGGAGCTGGAGAAACAGTTAGCCATCGCTACGCAGTCTGAAGGTAAAACCATGAAGCTGTTACGTAATCGCGTAACGGATGTGGAGATCGCCGATGTACTGGCGCGTTGGACCGGAATTCCTGTCGCACGCATGATGGAAGGCGAGCGCGACAAGTTGCTGCGTATGGAGCAGGATTTGCATTCACGCGTCATTGGCCAGAACGAAGCGGTAGAAGCGGTTTCGAATGCGATTCGTCGTAGTCGTGCCGGCTTGTCCGATCCGAATCGTCCAATTGGTTCCTTCCTGTTCCTCGGACCAACGGGAGTAGGGAAAACCGAATTGTGTAAAGCGCTGGCCAGCTTCCTGTTCGATAGCGATGACGCGATGGTGCGTATTGATATGTCCGAGTTTATGGAAAAACACTCGGTGTCGCGGCTGGTGGGTGCACCTCCGGGATATGTCGGCTACGAAGAGGGTGGTTATCTGACCGAAGCGGTACGTCGTCGGCCTTATTCGGTGATTCTGCTGGATGAAGTGGAGAAGGCGCATCCTGATGTGTTCAACATTCTGTTGCAGGTGCTGGATGATGGTCGCTTAACCGATGGACAGGGCCGTACGGTCGATTTCCGCAATACCGTGGTGATCATGACCTCGAACCTTGGCTCCGATCTTATTCAGGAACGTTTCGGTTCTCTGGATTATGCGGAGATGAAACAGGTGGTGATGACGGTTGTGGGGCAGCATTTCCGCCCAGAGTTTATCAACCGTATCGATGACATGGTGGTGTTCCACCCATTGGGCGAAAAACACATTGCTTCAATTGCGCAGATTCAGCTGCAACGTTTGTATAAACGTCTTGAGGAGCGTGGCTATCAGCTGCATATCTCCGATGAGGCGCTCAAACTGCTCGGCGAGAATGGCTACGACCCGGTTTATGGTGCGCGTCCATTGAAACGTGCTATTCAGCAGCAGATTGAAAACCCGCTGGCTCAGCAAATTCTTTCTGGTGCCCTGGTTCCGGGAAGAACCATCGAAATGGATGTAAAAGACGATGTGATCGTTGCTCATCAGTAATCCCTTCCGATTTAAACGGGCCCGCGGGCCCGTTTTTTTTGCCTTTATGCAAGAATTAGCTGCTTTTTGCAACGTATAGCCTGGAAAGTGAGCGGTCGCGCAAAAACTTCAAATTAGCACTTGTCAGCTGAAATGAACTCCCTATAATGCGCCACCACTGAGACGGCAAAGCGGCAACGCAGACGGCTTGGCAGGGAGTGAAGAAATTCATCCCGCCGGATGAAAACGCTGAAAAAAGTGTTTGACTCCGAAGGAGAGTAGCGTAGTATACGCCACCTCGCGACAGACGGTTCAGTCGCTGTTCGCAACGCTCTTTAACAATTTATCAGACAATCTGTGTGGGCACTCGCAGGATTGATATCCGCGTCTCCGGACGCAAAAAAATATCAAAGCCTCACGAGTGAACACATAATGAAATTCATTATGACGTTTTACAGATGAGCATCGCTGAACTGGTTTCAGCAAATCAAACTTAAATTGAAGAGTTTGATCATGGCTCAGATTGAACGCTGGCGGCAGGCCTAACACATGCAAGTCGAACGGTAGCACAGAGAGCTTGCTCTCGGGTGACGAGTGGCGGACGGGTGAGTAATGTCTGGGAAACTGCCCGATGGAGGGGGATAACTACTGGAAACGGTAGCTAATACCGCATAACGTCGCAAGACCAAAGTGGGGGACCTTCGGGCCTCACACCATCGGATGTGCCCAGATGGGATTAGCTAGTAGGTGGGGTAATGGCTCACCTAGGCGACGATCCCTAGCTGGTCTGAGAGGATGACCAGCCACACTGGAACTGAGACACGGTCCAGACTCCTACGGGAGGCAGCAGTGGGGAATATTGCACAATGGGCGCAAGCCTGATGCAGCCATGCCGCGTGTATGAAGAAGGCCTTCGGGTTGTAAAGTACTTTCAGCGGGGAGGAAGGCGGTGGAGTTAATAGCTTCACCGATTGACGTTACCCGCAGAAGAAGCACCGGCTAACTCCGTGCCAGCAGCCGCGGTAATACGGAGGGTGCAAGCGTTAATCGGAATTACTGGGCGTAAAGCGCACGCAGGCGGTCTGTCAAGTCGGATGTGAAATCCCCGGGCTTAACCTGGGAACTGCATTCGAAACTGGCAGGCTGGAGTCTTGTAGAGGGGGGTAGAATTCCAGGTGTAGCGGTGAAATGCGTAGAGATCTGGAGGAATACCGGTGGCGAAGGCGGCCCCCTGGACAAAGACTGACGCTCAGGTGCGAAAGCGTGGGGAGCAAACAGGATTAGATACCCTGGTAGTCCACGCCGTAAACGATGTCGACTTGGAGGTTGTTCCCTTGAGGAGTGGCTTCCGGAGCTAACGCGTTAAGTCGACCGCCTGGGGAGTACGGCCGCAAGGTTAAAACTCAAATGAATTGACGGGGGCCCGCACAAGCGGTGGAGCATGTGGTTTAATTCGATGCAACGCGAAGAACCTTACCTACTCTTGACATCCAGAGAACTTAGCAGAGATGCTTTGGTGCCTTCGGGAACTCTGAGACAGGTGCTGCATGGCTGTCGTCAGCTCGTGTTGTGAAATGTTGGGTTAAGTCCCGCAACGAGCGCAACCCTTATCCTTTGTTGCCAGCGGTTCGGCCGGGAACTCAAAGGAGACTGCCAGTGATAAACTGGAGGAAGGTGGGGATGACGTCAAGTCATCATGGCCCTTACGAGTAGGGCTACACACGTGCTACAATGGCGCATACAAAGAGAAGCGACCTCGCGAGAGCAAGCGGACCTCATAAAGTGCGTCGTAGTCCGGATCGGAGTCTGCAACTCGACTCCGTGAAGTCGGAATCGCTAGTAATCGTAGATCAGAATGCTACGGTGAATACGTTCCCGGGCCTTGTACACACCGCCCGTCACACCATGGGAGTGGGTTGCAAAAGAAGTAGGTAGCTTAACCTTCGGGAGGGCGCTTACCACTTTGTGATTCATGACTGGGGTGAAGTCGTAACAAGGTAACCGTAGGGGAACCTGCGGTTGGATCACCTCCTTACCTGAAGATACCTTCCCGCGAAGTGCTCACACAGATTGTCTGATAGAAAGTAACGAGCAGAAAAAACCTCTACAGGCTTGTAGCTCAGGTGGTTAGAGCGCACCCCTGATAAGGGTGAGGTCGGTGGTTCAAGTCCACTCAGGCCTACCAAATTTCTTCTCATGCTGCGTTAAAGCGCCGCTCGTATAGTGAACTATACGTCGCGCCACTTTGCCTTGCCTGAAAAGAAATTACCGTTTGTCAAAAACGGAACTCCTGGTGAGTGGTAGTAGTGGTCTCTGCAGTAACTGTATGGGGCTATAGCTCAGCTGGGAGAGCGCCTGCCTTGCACGCAGGAGGTCAGCGGTTCGATCCCGCTTAGCTCCACCATTACAGTGACTCAAAACAATACTTCAGAGCAAACCGGAAACGGTGTGCTGCGAAGTATTATGCTCTTTAACAATCCGGAACAAGCTGAAAATTGAAACGACGCGTTGGTTCATTTCTCCGTAATAAGAAATGAATAACAGCGCGTTCGAGTCTCTCAAATGCTTGCAGTCTGCGCGCGTTGCAAAACGCCTGTGGGTTGTGAGGTTAAGCGACTAAGCGTACACGGTGGATGCCCTGGCAGTCAGAGGCGATGAAGGACGTGCTAATCTGCGTAAAGCGTCGGTAAGGTGATATGAACCGCTACAGCCGACGATGTCCGAATGGGGAAACCCGGTGCACCCAGTGCATCATCGCAACATGAATACATAGTGTTGCGAGGCGAACCCGGGGAACTGAAACATCTAAGTACCCGGAGGAAAAGAAATCAACCGAGATTCCCCCAGTAGCGGCGAGCGAACGGGGAACAGCCCAGAACCTGAATCAGTTTGTGCGTTAGTGGAAGCGTCTGGAAAGTCGCGCGATACCGGGTGATAGCCCCGTACACGAAAGTGCACAGATTGTGAGTTCGAAGAGTAGGGCGGGACACGTGGTATCCTGTCTGAATATGGGGGGACCATCCTCCAAGGCTAAATACTCCTGACTGACCGATAGTGAACCAGTACCGTGAGGGAAAGGCGAAAAGAACCCCGGCGAGGGGAGTGAAACAGAACCTGAAACCGTGTACGTACAAGCAGTGGGAGCCTCTTTATGGGGTGACTGCGTACCTTTTGTATAATGGGTCAGCGACTTATATTCTGTAGCAAGGTTAACCGTATAGGGGAGCCGCAGGGAAACCGAGTCTTAACTGGGCGTTAAGTTGCAGGGTATAGACCCGAAACCCGGTGATCTAGCCATGGGCAGGTTGAAGGTTGGGTAACACTAACTGGAGGACCGAACCGACTAATGTTGAAAAATTAGCGGATGACTTGTGGCTGGGGGTGAAAGGCCAATCAAACCGGGAGATAGCTGGTTCTCCCCGAAAGCTATTTAGGTAGCGCCTCGTGAACTCATCTCCGGGGGTAGAGCACTGTTTCGGCTAGGGGGCCATCCCGGCTTACCAACCCGATGCAAACTGCGAATACCGGAGAATGTTATCACGGGAGACACACGGCGGGTGCTAACGTCCGTCGTGAAGAGGGAAACAACCCAGACCGCCAGCTAAGGTCCCAAAGTCATGGTTAAGTGGGAAACGATGTGGGAAGGCACAGACAGCCAGGATGTTGGCTTAGAAGCAGCCATCATTTAAAGAAAGCGTAATAGCTCACTGGTCGAGTCGGCCTGCGCGGAAGATGTAACGGGGCTAAACCATGCACCGAAGCTGCGGCAGCGACGCGTATGCGTTGTTGGGTAGGGGAGCGTTCTGTAAGCCGTCGAAGGTGTGCTGTGAGGCATGCTGGAGGTATCAGAAGTGCGAATGCTGACATAAGTAACGATAAAGCGGGTGAAAAGCCCGCTCGCCGGAAGACCAAGGGTTCCTGTTCAACGTTAATCGGAGCAGGGTGAGTCGACCCCTAAGGCGAGGCTGAAAAGCGTAGTCGATGGGAAGCAGGTTAATATTCCTGCACTTGGTGTTACTGCGAAGGGGGGACGGAGAAGGCTAGGTTATCCGGGCGACGGTTGTCCCGGTTTAAGCGTGTAGGCTGATATCTTTGGTAAATCCGGGGTATCTTAAGGCTGAGGCGTGACGACGAGCCACCACGGTGGTGAAGTAACTGATGCCCTGCTTCCAGGAAAAGCCTCTAAGCTCCAGGTAACACGAAATCGTACCCCAAACCGACACAGGTGGTCAGGTAGAGAATACCAAGGCGCTTGAGAGAACTCGGGTGAAGGAACTAGGCAAAATGGTGCCGTAACTTCGGGAGAAGGCACGCTGTCATCAGGTGAAGTCCCTCGCGGATGGAGCTGAAGGCAGTCGAAGATACCAGCTGGCTGCAACTGTTTATTAAAAACACAGCACTGTGCAAACACGAAAGTGGACGTATACGGTGTGACGCCTGCCCGGTGCCGGAAGGTTAATTGATGGGGTTATCCGCAAGGAGAAGCTCTTGATCGAAGCCCCGGTAAACGGCGGCCGTAACTATAACGGTCCTAAGGTAGCGAAATTCCTTGTCGGGTAAGTTCCGACCTGCACGAATGGCGTAATGATGGCCAGGCTGTCTCCACCCGAGACTCAGTGAAATTGAAATCGCTGTGAAGATGCAGTGTACCCGCGGCAAGACGGAAAGACCCCGTGAACCTTTACTATAGCTTGACACTGAACATTGAGCCTTGATGTGTAGGATAGGTGGGAGGCTTTGAAGCGTGGACGCCAGTCTGCGTGGAGCCAACCTTGAAATACCACCCTTTAATGTTTGATGTTCTAACGTAGGCCCGTAATCCGGGCTGCGGACAGTGTCTGGTGGGTAGTTTGACTGGGGCGGTCTCCTCCCAAAGAGTAACGGAGGAGCACGAAGGTTGGCTAATCCTGGTCGGACATCAGGAGGTTAGTGCAATGGCATAAGCCAGCTTGACTGCGAGAGTGACGGCTCGAGCAGGTGCGAAAGCAGGTCATAGTGATCCGGTGGTTCTGAATGGAAGGGCCATCGCTCAACGGATAAAAGGTACTCCGGGGATAACAGGCTGATACCGCCCAAGAGTTCATATCGACGGCGGTGTTTGGCACCTCGATGTCGGCTCATCACATCCTGGGGCTGAAGTAGGTCCCAAGGGTACGGCTGTTCGCCGTTTAAAGTGGTACGCGAGCTGGGTTTAGAACGTCGTGAGACAGTTCGGTCCCTATCTGCCGTGGGCGCTGGAGAATTGAGGGGGGTTGCTCCTAGTACGAGAGGACCGGAGTGAACGCACCACTGGTGTTCGGGTTGTCATGCCAATGGCACTGCCCGGTAGCTAAGTGCGGAAAAGATAAGTGCTGAAAGCATCTAAGCACGAAACTTGCCCCGAGATGAGTTCTCCCTGACTCCTTGAGAGTCCTGAAGGGACGTTGAAGACTACGACGTTGATAGGCCGGGTGTGTAAGCGCAGCGATGCGTTGAGCTAACCGGTACTAATGACCCGTGAGGCTTAACCTTACAACGCCAGAGGCGTTTTGGTCTGAGAGACCGGATTTTCAGCTTGTTTTACCGGATAAAGAATTAGCGGAAGCGAAGATTTTACGCTGAGGCGAGGCGCCGACCGAGACGGAGCGAGGGAGCATACTGAAGTATGTGACTGAGTTACGCGAGGGGGAGCAACGCGGCATCAGTGAAAAATATTCGTTTCGTGCAGCAAGAATTTGCCTGGCGGCTTTAGCGCGGTGGTCCCACCTGACCCCATGCCGAACTCAGAAGTGAAACGCCGTAGCGCCGATGGTAGTGTGGGGCCTCCCCATGCGAGAGTAGGGAACTGCCAGGCATCAAATAGTGAAGAAGCCCCGGACGAGAGTCCGGGGCTTTTTTACGTCTGCATATAGCGAATTAAAGCCGGCAGATGGCTGAATTTGCATGAAAATCAGCAATAAATTGCACTAAAAACTTCGCGGCAATCACATTTTGTAATCCAGGAACAGAGACAATTCCCGCAACCAGTTAATAGATGCTTTACTCAATCCTTTGGCGCTAATTATTCGCAAGGAAAAGAGGTAAGCATGACTGACTCACAACAACAAAAAGTGGCTATATCTGAAACGGCAGCCGACAGTAAAAAGCGTATCTGGGCGATTGTCGGCGCATCATCCGGCAACTTAGTCGAATGGTTCGATTTCTACGTCTACTCCTTCTTCTCACTCTATTTTGCCCATGTCTTCTTTCCAAGCGGTGATACCACCACCCAGTTGCTGCAAACAGCAGGCGTCTTCGCAGCTGGTTTTCTGATGCGCCCGATCGGCGGATGGTTATTTGGCTATATTGCCGATCGTCACGGTCGCAAAGCCTCAATGCTGATCTCAGTGTGCATGATGTGTCTGGGATCATTAGTGATCGCCTGTCTACCGGGCTACGGAGAAATTGGCCTTGCCGCGCCTGTCATTCTTCTGCTGGCACGTATGTTTCAGGGATTATCGGTTGGTGGGGAATACGGTACCAGTGCCACTTATATGAGCGAAGTAGCACTGGAAGGACGAAAAGGATTTTATGCCTCTTTCCAATATGTGACGCTCATCGGCGGCCAACTGTTAGCGGTGCTTACCGTTGTAGTCTTACAGCAAATTCTCAGCGATGAAGAACTTCGCAGCTGGGGCTGGCGTATTCCGTTCTTCCTCGGGGCGGCACTCGCTGTGGTGGCATTGTGGTTACGTCGTTCTCTCAACGAAACTTCAGAGAAAAAACACCGTGAACATCGTGACGCCGGCAGCATTACGGGATTACTGCGCAATCACACCCGTGCATTTCTGATGGTGCTGGGCTTTACCGCAGGCGGTTCGCTAAGCTTCTATACCTTCACCACCTACATGCAAAAATATCTGGTAAATACTGCCGGGATGGATGCGCGCAGTGCCAGTGGATTAATGACCGGTTGCTTGTTGGTATTTATGTTGATTCAGCCGATAGTTGGCGCACTGTCAGACAAGATTGGTCGTCGTGCCTCAATGATGATTTTTGGTGCGGGGGCAGCTATCTGTACGGTTCCGATTCTGCTACTGCTGCAAAATGTGCAAAGCAGTTGGCTGGCATTTGCCTTGATCATGCTGGCGCTAATCATCACCAGTTTCTACACCGCTATCAGTGGCATTTTGAAAGCAGAGATGTTCCCGCCGGAAGTCCGCGCGCTGGGCGTTGGGCTTTCCTATGCGGTGGCGAATGCTATTTTTGGTGGTTCGGCAGAGTACGTAGCCTTACTGCTGAAAAGGGAAGGTATCGAAACCAGCTTCTTCTGGTATGTTTCGGCAATGGGCGCTTTAGCATTCCTGGTATCGCTGATGCTGCATCGCAAAGGGAAGGGGATTGCGCTGTAATTACTGACTGAGATTCCACAGTGCGATACCGCTGGCGGCGCCGGCGACATCCCAGCTAAGATCTTTCCAACTCCAGCCGCTCCCCGCTGAGCGGCTGTCATATAACTCTTTCCCCACACCAAAACTTAACGAAAACAGAAAGCCGAAACGCAAATTCTGCCCGCGGCTGTGATTTTGATGCTGAGAAATCTCGCTTCCTGCAGCAGCCAGAACAGCAGAAGAGAAGTAGTGTTGCGCTTTGTCTTTGCCGGTCCAGTTATCCTGGGCGACATGCGCACATCCACTACACAGCAAAACCACGCAGAGGATAGGCGCACGCATCGGCTATAGCAGACGGCTAATCAAGCGATCGATGCGAATACGGCGCAGGCGACGAATCAGCTTGCGCACCTTTGCCGGATAATCGGAGATACTTTCCAGCTCGCGATAATGCTGCACTACGGAAGTATGCTCACGAATCAGCGCCAGCTCTTTTTCGCGCTGCTCGGCCAATTGATTCAGCGGATCGTGAATCAGCACCGCATTTTCCAGATCCAGTCGCCACGCGCGTGGATTGAGGTTGTTACCGGTGATCATCATCCATTCGTCATCCACCCAAATGCCTTTCAGGTGATAACTGTTTTCGCCATCTTTCCACAAGCGTACCGTCAGCTGACCATTATTGACGTAATACTGCAAACGGCTCAGGAAGCGACGCAGGTTAATCTCATATAAATAAGGCAGCGCCCCGATAATCTTGAACGGCTGTTCTGGCGGGATGTAGAAGTCATTGGCCGTTTTGTCGCCAATGATGATTTCAACTTCTTTACCCTGACGCAGTAAATGAATCAGGTTACGCACCAGAATGGCCGGCAGGTTAAAATAGGGCGTACACAGCGTCAGCTTGCGCTCAGCGCAGGGCATCAAATGGAAAATGGTTTTGTTCAGCAGGCTACGTTTGCCCAAGCCAACCAACGGCGTGACGGCAAGGCAATCATTATCTGCATTGCCGGTAAACTGATAGTTAAAGCTGCGCAGCTCCTGACGGAACTGACGTGTTTCGTTTTTGATTTCCGGGCTGGAAGGGCGCTCAGTTTTATCGAGCCGGTTAACCGCATCGGAATCCTTGAGATTTTCGCAGATCCACGCATACATGGTATCGGTAAGCTGTGGATTGCGGATCAGCTGATAACGGTCATAACGGTATTTATCATGCTGATGCAAATAGACATCGTTCAGGCTCGCGCCGCTGTAGAGCAGCGTATCATCAATGATAAACCCTTTCAGATGCAGCACACCGAGCGCTTCGCGGGTGTTAACCGGAATGCCGTAAACTGGAATAGCGATATCCGGGTGCTGAGTCGCCATTTCGCAATACCAGTCAGCGTTGGTCACGCCGCGAGCAGCGCCAATACGACCACGCTGCGCACGATGCCAGTCAACCAGAATACATACATCCAGCTCCGGACGTGCCTGACGCGCTGCGTACAGCGCCTGCATTATTCCCCGACCGCCGTCATCATTCTCCAGATACAGCGCGGTGATACAGATACGCTTTTCTGCTGCGGCAATTTTCGTCAGCAGGGTTTCGCGAAACTCGGCAGGCGAGTAAAGCGTCGTCAGATCCGATACGGATTGTGACAGTTTAGGCAGCTGTGCGAGGTGTTGTTGGTGTTTATTACGTTTAAATTTAGACAACATCACAGTGCACTTCTTCTCTGTTCATTGCATGGCCTTTTGCCATCAAATCATGATCCTAACGGTAAATAATACCATCAACCGGCCTGTAGAGGAGGAATTTTACCTTTCTGTACAGGTTAGCTGATGACATCACCGAGCGGCAAATTCAGGCTGACAATGCCATCATCCAGTTGAATATTCACGCGAAAATTGAGCTTTCGCGCCAGCGTAATCATGCCGCTATTGTTTGGCATGGTGATACCGTTCAATTGTTGCAGGCCATGATCGCGCGTATAGCGAATCATCTTCTCCAGTAAGCGCCTGCCCATGCCCAAGCCTTTCAGGTCAGACCGCACCAGCACGGAGAATTCAGCATCGATATTATCGGCATCGGAGATCGCACGTGTTACGCCAATGATCTCGTCGACGCCGTTGTGCTGCCGTATAGCGACAATCGCCATTTCGCGGTCGTAATCAATTTGCGTCATATTCGCCAAATCTTCATGGGTGAATTCATTGATTTCACTGAAGTAACGATAGTAGAGATCTTCTTTCGTTACCTGGGCGATAAAGGCGCGCAGCTGCGGTTCATCTTCCGGCAGGATCGGGCGGAACAGGCAATATTGCCCATTTTTCAGCTGCACCTGCTCTTCAAGATGATGCGGGTAAGGACGAATCGCCAGCCGTGTTTCGTTATCACCATTGAAAGGCGCCAGCTGCAGCGTGACATCCAGCAGCGTGAATTCGTCAGCTGATGCCAGCAGCGGATGAATATCCAGGCGCTGAATCTCCGGACAATCGACCACCAGGTTTGAAACCTGCACTAACAGCTGGCTAAGCCCGGTGATATCCAGTGGTCGCAACGCACTACGGCTGCGAACTTTGCCGCTTTTCATCGCCTGAATCACCAGATAGCGCGCCAGCGTCATATTCAGCGGCGGCAAAGCCACGGCGGCTTGCTTGTCGGGCTGCCACTCCACGCCGCCTTCGCCCAGCAGGATGATAGGACCAAACAGCGGATCCTGTTCGACCACCACACGCAACTCCTGCGCTCCGGCGCGATTCGCCATACTCTGCACCAGCAAACCATCAATATGCGCCTGTGGATGGGTTTCACGCACGCGATCAAAAATGGCTTCAGCCGCTTGTTCCACCTCTGCGGCGCTGCGCAGATACAGCATTACGCCTTGTACCTCCGACTTATGCGGAATATCCGGCGAACGCAGCTTGAGCGCGACCGGATAGCCAATCTGATCGGCGATGCTGGCAGCCGCGGCGCTGTCGCTGGCAATCCAGGTGGGCAGCGTCGCCAGGCCATAAGCTTGCAACACCGGCTGCACTTCGTGGGTGTCCAGCGTAGTGATGCCTTTATCCAGCGCTTGCTGAATCAGCTGATGCGCCTGCGCGCTGTTCTGCGTCAAACCAATCGGCAGCGCGGGCGTCTCACGCAGTTGCTTCTGGTTGCGGCGATATTCCACCTGATGCATGAAAGCGGTAACGGTACCTTCCGGTGTGCGCCAGGTGGGAATGCCAGCCTGAGTAAACGCGCGTCGTGCACTCTGCGAAGAGTATTCGCCGCACCAGTTCGTCAGCAAAGTAACCTGCTTGCCACGCGGATGTTTGGCAACCGCAGCGATAATCTGCTCGGCGGTCTCGCTCGAAGGTGAAACGGCGCTTGGCGCATGAATGATCATCAGTGCATCAAGTTCATGGCTATCCAGCAGCCGTTCAATGCAGGCGACATAGCGCGCTGGTGTCGCGTCATCTTTCAAATCCAGCGGATTGCCGCGGCCAACGCCTTCTGGCAGCAGGGTGGCCAGCGCCTGCAAGGTTTCGTCACTTAACGTCGCCAGCTTACCGTTGCGCGCATACAGTTCATCCAGGGCCAGCGCCGCCGGGGCCGCGCCGTTGCTGATGATCATCAGTCGATCGCCGCGTAATGGACGCATATGGCTCAGCGACTCAACCGCCGTAAACAGTTCATGCGTATCTTGTACGCGCAGTAAACCGGCGCGCTGAATCGCCGCATCCCAGGCAGCGTCCAGTCCGCTGTGAGTACCGATCATCGCCTGCGCCTGATGGCTGCGACCACTTTTTATCACCAGAATCGGTTTATTACGCGAGGCGCTGCGCGAAGCGGAAACAAAGCGACGCGCATCGCTGAGGTGTTCGAGGTAGAGCAGAATGGCGCTGGTTTTACCGTCGCGCGCGAGGAAATCCAGCAGATCATCAACGTCGATATCCAGGCTATCACCCAAGGCGATAAACCAGGAGAAACCGAGGTTACGCTGCTGCGCCCAGTCGAGAATGGTGTTAGAAACCGCGGCGGATTGCGAAATAAAAGCAATGCGACCTTTAGCAATCGGCACCGGCGAGAAGCTGGCATTCAACCCTTGCCACGGCGCCAGCAAACCTAAGCTGTTGGGCCCAAGCAGGCGAATTTGCCACTGACTGGCGCAGGCTTTCAGCTCTTCCAACTGGCTGGATGGCGCCGAGAGAATAATACAGGCCTTACAGCCTTTTTCGCCCAGTTGTTGCAGCAGTTCGAGATTACGTTTGGCGTGGGTACAGATGATGGCGAGATCGGGCGCGAAGGGCAGGCTGGCGATATCCGGCCAGGCCAGCACGCCGCTCACCGCTTTATACTTCGGCGTTACCGGCAATACCGGACCGCTAAATCCACCGGCCAGCAGGTTACGCATCATAAAGTAGCCGGCGCGCCCCGGTGTAATTGACGCACCGATTACCGCGATTGATTTAGGTCGTAACAGCGCTTCCAGTCCGCGTTGGCTCATCATCCGCTCCTGCTATCAAGATTGGCATGATTGTAAACGCTTTTTAGCGCGCGTGCCGATTCGCCGATCGCAGGCTGAGAGCCAGCTTCAGATTCCGCTACTCAATGCTTCTTCCAGAGCATGAATCGGATGATGCGGTTTCCCCGCCAGATAAGCATGACGGAAGCGGGCGAAATAGTGCTGCAATTCTGCGGCGGCGGCGAGATCCCCGGCCTGTTCCAGCAGCGCGGCAGCAACTTCGGCGGTGCAGTGCTGGCCTTCGCCGTGGGCCTCGCGCAGCGTGTAGCGCGAGGGCGCAGACACGTTGAGCGACATCACCGGCAACGCATCCAGCCACGGACTTTTGCGGAACATCTTGCGCGCTTCCGTCCAGGTGCCGTCGAGCATAATAAACAGCGGCGGTTTGCCGGTGAGCGGCGGGCTGGTGAGCACTTCGCGATCGGCATCTGCGTAAGACGCCGGGAAAACCACCAGCGGCTGATAATGGGCGTTCTTCACCGCCGCCAGCAGCGCGGCATCCGGCTCGGTGCGTGACCAGCCAAACGCCTCGGTGTCCGGCAAAACATCGGCGATTAACCTTCCGGTATTGCTCGGCTTCATCGGCTCGGTATCGAACATCACCAGACAGAAGCGACTGCGCGCTTGCTGAGGCTGGATGGTGGCGCACAGACAGTTTTTCTGCGGCAGCAGGCAGCGTTGGCAACGAATGACACGATTACCGCGCGCAAGAAACGGGCGCGTGGCGCGCGCTAAACGTTGCGCACGTAAGCGCAGAACGGCATTTTCAAACATAAATTCGCAGGCAGGAGAAAAAACGCCAGTGTAATGGAATTAGCCGGGAAAGGTAATAAGGAAGGCCAGCACGCGGCTGGCCATCAGCGGTTTACAGCGATTCGTCGAGCCACTCGTTGAAGGGCGCTTTCGGCATTGCGCCGTTCAGCATGTCGACCATCTCGCCGTTCTTGAACAGCATAATAGTAGGAATGCTGCGAATGCGGAAACGCGAACTAAGCGCGGGTTCGGCTTCGGTATTCACTTTCACGAAGCGCACCTTGCCGCGCCGCTCGTCGGCGACATCTTTAAACACCGGTGCGAAGTTAACGCACGGGCCGCACCACGGCGCCCAGAAGTCGATCACCACCGGCAGATCGTCTTGCAGATACTTATCCAGCGTGGCTGCGGTCGCGTTGGCGACTTCACCGTTGAATAGCTCGCCGCCGCAACGACCACATTTTGCTCCATCAGCCATGCGCGACTCGGGCACGCGGTTGGTTGCCTGACAGGAGGCACAAACTGTATTCATATTTACCTCAACCCGGACCTGTAAATCTGATGATTGCCGGACATTATGAAAAGGTTGAGTGCTATGCTCAATCTGGATTGCCCAATAGGTTCAATAGTTGATAGCTAAGCACCGACACATCAGGTAATCTTCGCGCTCTCAATGCTGGAGGAACAGATGAACGACGAATTTAAAGGCAAAAGCGGCAAGGTAAAAGTGATGTACGTACGTGATGAGGAGAGTGGTCAAAAGCCGAATCCCCGTACCGGCAAAGGCGGCCGTCCTGCTGCGCGCCAGGAAGATAATCGTCGTTCTGGTCCTCGCAGCGGTGCACGTAATAATGAAGAAGGTGGCCGTAGCGGCGCACGCAGCTCGGCACCGCGCGGTGCGAGTAATACCGAACGCGGTCGCAGCTTTGGTCGTCGTGACGATCGTGGTGACGACAACCGCAGCTTCGGTGATTCGCCGTGGCGCACCGTTTCTCGTCCGCCGGTCGCGGATGATAGCCAACTGGATGATGTCGCGAATAAGCCGGTCATCGATCCCGAGCAGATTCGCCGTCAGCGTCAGGAAGAGACGCGCGTCTACGGTGAAAATGCCTGTCAGGCGCTGTTCCTGAGCCGTCCGGAAAGCATCGTGCGCGCCTGGTTTATTCAGAGCGTAACACCGCGTTTCCGTGAAACCCTGCGCTGGCTGGCGGCCAACCGCAAAGCCTATCATGTGGTTGAAGATGCTGAGCTGACCAAAGCTTCAGGTACTGAACACCACGGTGGCGTGTGCTTCATCATCAAAAAACGTATGGGCATGCCGGTTACCGAGTGGCTGACCAAGGCCCCCACCAAAGATTGCGTGCTGGCGCTGGAAGATGTCAGCAACCCGCACAACCTTGGCGGCATTATGCGTAGCTGCGCGCACTTCGGTGTGAAAGGTTTGCTGGTGAATGATGCTTCGCTGCTGGAGTCAGGTGCGGCAGTACGTACCGCCGAAGGTGGCGCTGAACACGTACAGGCAATCAGCGGCGAAAGCTTTGCCGATGGCCTGGAAGCGTTCCGTAAAGCGGGTTACACCATCGTTACCACCTCAAGCCACGAAGGCACACCGCTGGCGAAAGCTGAGCTGCCTGCCAAAATGGTGCTGGTGTTGGGTCAGGAGAGCGAAGGTCTGTCAGACAGCGCTTTCCAGCAGGGCGATCTCAGCCTGTCGATTGGTGGCACCGGCAACGTTGAAAGCCTCAACGTGTCAGTGGCAACCGGTATTCTGCTCGCCGAATGGTGGCGTCAGAACGCATAAAAAAACGGGCCGCAAGGCCCGTTTTTGTTTGTCTCGCTTAGTGAGCGCCACCGCCGCCACTGCCCGCACCAAATGGTGGACGCGCAAACCACACCAGCACCAGCAAGATCAAGAACACGCCCGCCGATGCCCAGAAGATCTCATTCGCTGAAATAATCAGACCCTGATTGGTAATTTGCTGCGCGATATATGCCGAGGCCTGCTGCTGGGTCATGCCCATGCTTTGCAACTGGTCATACATCTGCTGTGAATTGACGTTGTACGGATTCACCGACTCCGACAGATAGCTATGATGCATCGATTCACGGTTACTCCACATGGTGGTAGTAATCGAGGTACCGATGGAACCTGCCAGCGTACGCACGAAGTTCGACAGGCTTGATGCCGCCGCCATGCGTTCTGGCGGTAAGCCTGACAGCGTAATGGTGGTGAGCGGCATAAAGAAGCACGCCACCGCAAAGCCCTGAATAAACTGCGGCCACGCTGATGCACCAAAATCCATCCCCGGCTCAAACGTGTAGGCGCGCCAGTAAAAACAGACGGCATACATGATGAAGCTAAAGGTCACCAGCTTACGCATATCCAGCTTGTGGGCGAAGCGGCCAATGATCGGCGACAGGATCACTGGCAGAATCCCCACCGGTGCCGACGCCAATCCGGCCCAGGTAGCGGTGTAGCCATATACCTCCTGTAACAGCTGCGGCAGCAACACTATCGAGCCGAAGTAAAGCATATAGGCCAGGCTAATCGACAAACAGCCGATGGTGAAGTTGCGCATCTTGAACAACGACAAATCGACTATCGGATGGTCGTCGGTGAGCTCCCACACCAGCAACACCAGCAGCGCCACCACGGCGACCACCATCAGCACAATGATCTCGGTTGAGCTAAACCAGTCGAGCTCTTTTCCGCGATCCAGCATCACCTGCAGCGAGCCAATGCCCACCACCAGCAGTACCAACCCCACCATATCGATCCGACGGATTTCGGTTTTGGTTTCACGTCCACGCAGCGTTTGCAGCGTCAGTAACACCACCACCAAACCAATCGGTACGTTGATGAAGAAGATCCAGCCCCAGTGATAGTTATCGCTGATCCAGCCGCCGAGAATCGGACCGCAGATCGGTGCCACAATCACCGTCATCGCCCACAGCGAAAGCGCCACGCTGCGTTTCGCTGGCGGATAGTTGTTCAGCAGCAAACTCTGCGACAGCGGAATCAGCGGACCGGCAACCACGCCCTGAATGACGCGGAAGAAGATCAGCATCTCCAGGCTTTCGGACATGCCGCAAGCCCAGGACGCCAATACAAACAGGATGGTCGACCAGGTAAACAGCTTCACTTCACCGATGCGCTTGGCCAGCCAACCGGTAATCGGAATCGAGATGGCGTTCGCCACCCCGAAAGAGGTAATCACCCAGGTGCCCTGCGAGTTCGAGGCACCGAGGTTACCGGCGATGGTCGGAATCGCCACGTTAGCGATGGTGGAGTCGAGTACCTGCATGAACGTCGCCAGCGACAGGGCGATGGTCATCAGGACTAACGGCGCACCTTCAAGCGGTTTTTGTGCCATAACAGCCTCCCGCGGCGTTAGTCAGCGTTGGCACGAACGATGTCAGTAATCAGCTGGTTAACCGGCGCGAGGTCGATTGCCAACGCATTACTTTCATACGCGGCTTGCGAACGCACGGTGCTGGCCAGCGTGGCACCCTCTTTATTTTGGGTATCCACTTTCACCAGCGTGGAGAGGCCGATACGCAGCGGATGTTCCGCCACTTGTTTCGGATCCAGCTCGATACGCACCGGCAGACGCTGGACCACTTTAATCCAGTTACCGGTGGCGTTCTGCGCAGGCAGCAGCGAGAAGGCGCTGCCGGTACCCATATCCAGACCCACCACTTTGCCGTGATACTCCACGTCATCGCCGTAGATATCACTGATCACCGTGGCCGATTGACCGATACGTACACCCGCAAGCTGGGTCTCTTTGAAGTTTGCATCGATCCACAGATTAGTGGACGGCACCACCGCCAACAGCGGCGTGGTGGTGGAGATTTGCGAGCCAACCTGTACGCTGCGACGTGAAATGAAGCCATCAATCGGGCTACGGATTTCAGTACGCTGCAGCGCCAGCCAGGCATCGCGCAGCTCAGCCGCACTCTGCTGTACCGCGGGCTGATTTTCCAGCGAGGTATTCAGAATCATCGCCTGGTTAGCGTTGTATTGCTGCACTGCCACATCCAGCTGCGCTTTGGCTGTCGCTACGGCATCACGCGAGTGTTGCAGCTCTTCGCGGCCAATCAGATTAGACGCGCCCAGCGGCTCGCGGCGTTTCAGGTCAGCTTCGGCCTGTTCCAGCGCAGTTTGCTGCAGTTTGATGGTAGCTTGATACTGCTTGCCATTGATCATCAGCTGGTGGGTTTGACGCACGCTGGTAGCTAGCGCGGTCTGCGCTTTTTCAAACGCCTGCTCGGCATCAGTTTTATCCAGCGACACCAGGACGTCGCCTTTCTTCACCACGTCGGTGTTATCAAACCACACTTTGTTTACGCTGCCAGAAACCTGCGCCATCACCTGCACCTGGTTGCCCGCCACGTACGCATCATCGGTTTCCTGGAAGTGACGCAGCACCAAATACCAGTAAGCCAGATACGAAACACCAATAATTACAAACACGATAGCCAGCAGGATCAGCACACCTTTGCGCTTCTTCTTTTTATTCGCTGGCTGTTGCGGGCTTTGAGCTTCCGCTGTCGCACTCATGTCGTTCTCCACGTTTTCCATTTAGTCGGGATGTGCCGATCCTTCAACACGGTTGCCCGAGTCAAAAAAGCCAGCACTTAAGCGCTGGCCGGACAAAAGGGGATTAAAATAGCGATTTCGGAAGGTGATTGTGTCGCACTTCTTGCTATTAGCGCGACAGGGAAGCGATAACCTGATCTTCGTCCATTTTATCGAGACGGTTAAGTAACTTACGGGTAATCGATTCCAGCTGATCCTGCTCGTTAGTAGAGAGCGAAGACCACAGGTATTGCAGGCTCTGATGCTGCGGTGGCAGCAGCTGGCGCAGGAATTCATTGCCTTTTTCGGTCAAATGCAGATGCAGGCAGCGACGGTCGTTCTCGCTTTCACGACGTTCGATCCAGCCGCGCTTCTCCAGCTCATCAGCGATACGCGTGGCATTGGTGCGTGAAGAGCCGAGGGCAGAACTCAGTTCTGAAGGCTGAATGCTCTGATTTTCCTGTGCATCAAGGGTAATCAGCGCCATGAATAAGGTCTCGTTAATTCCCTGCGCCTTCAACATTTTGTTGCGATTATCCAGCAGTTTACCCTGCATGTGCATGCACAAGCGGGTCAAAATGATCTCCTGCAGCGGAAAATCTTTATGGCGGTTAGCACGGATGTTAAGCATCTGTTCAATGGGAGTAAACGAACTTTCCATTTTAAAAAAACCTCTTAGTTGCAACTGGTATAGTAATGATGGTGACAGATTAAGCGTAGTCACAATTTCCGCAGGTGATTGTTAGCACGATCACATAGTCAACATCTGACATTCCAGGTTGTTCCTTAACCCTGGGCATTTTGCCCTGACATCCCACCTGAACATACAGGCAGCCGATGCCATCAATTCATCTCGGGAAACCTTTTTACAGATAAATAATTTCGCGAGAAAAAATAACTCTGGTGAATAACTGCGCTGCTAACCATAACAAACCCAATCATTAATGAATAGTATTGCTCAGCGGTTTAGAACCATCTTTACGATTTCTAAACACTTTTCGCGCGCCGCTTATCCACGTAAATCAAGGTGTTGATTAACATGCTCTTAACAACGCCCGCGCGAATGCGACACCAGCCTAAGTGATGGAATTTGATCGCTAAACGGGAAGCAGTCATTGCGTGCGGATAAGAGAGATAATCATTTGTAGGTAATAGTAACCGAAAAAATTATTTCAATGGTGTGTTAATTAACAGGACGTACCAGTGCGCTATAGCGCACGCTTCGCTTATCGGGGGAAAGGAAAAGGGGGAGGCAGCCGTTTTGCCGTAGCGGCGCAATTTATTGCGCTGAGTTCTTAAAGTGGATTGATTGCATGAAAAACGGCGCGATAAATCGCGCCGCTACAATACCAACGCTAATGTAAATGCGTTACTTCGCTGCCGCCAGTGCGTCCTGAATCCACTTATCGAATTCCGCCTGGTGACCTTTGATCCAGCCATCAACGTGGCCATTGATATCGGCTTCAGAAGCATGGCCCGCATGCATCGCCGCATTCTCGGCGTTGATGTCGCCAATCGGCAGCTTCATCTCAGCAAACAGCTTTGCCGCGGCCGGATTTTTCTCGGTCCAGGCTTTGTTGGCGACGATATGCATGGTGTTCACCGGGAAACCGTAGTTAGCCCCGTTCGCCAGCTTGGTATCGACTTTGCTCTGCTCGCCCGGCAGTGAAGAGAACGGTACCTGCAGCCATACCACATCTTTACCCGGCTTCAGCACGTCGCTGACCCAATACGGCGTCCAGGTGTAATAAAACACCGGTTTGCCCTGTTTAAAGCGCGTGATGGTATCGGCGATCATCGCCGAGTAGTTGCCCTGATTGTGCTCCACTGTGTTGCTCAGCTTGTAGGCATCAATCTGGTGATTAATCACCGCTTCACAGCCCCAGCCTGGCGTACAGCCGGTCAAATCCGCTTTGCCATCACCATTGGTATCAAACAGTTTGGCGATCTTGGGATCTTTCAGCTGTTCAATATTGGTGATGTGATACTGCTCGGCGGTTTTCTTATCGATCAGGTAACCCTGAGCCGCGCCACCGACGTAAGTGCCCTGGCGATAAAACTTCGCATCGCCGCCCGCGGCTTTATACATATCGTCGTGCAGCGGTTGCCAGTTGGTGGCAATAAAGGTGGCATCACCGGCTGCGATGGTGGTGTACGCCACGTTGTAATCAATCTCGCTTGGCTTCTCAACGGTATAACCGAGTTTCTCCAGCGCGCGGCTCACCAACAGCGTTTGGAAGGTCTCTTCAGAGATGGTGCTCTGCGTCGGTTTAACGGTGATGCCTTTACCGGGCAGGTCGGCGGCGGACACGTGCGTCGCGGCGAACGTCGTCAGGACGGCGGCGATGAGAGCTGTCTTGCGCATAGTCATTCCTTATTTTACGTGTTACGTCGAAGACGGGCGGCCGCAGCGGACCGCCCATTGAAATCAGGCTTTTTTACTGAAAGGGCGCATCAGCAGACCGAGCGGGCCAGTGCTGTACCAGTGACGGCTGCCACGGCTGCGGCTGTCGCGGCCCATCGACTGCGTCAAGCGATCGAGGATAATGGCGAGGATCACGATGCCCACGCCGCCGACGGTGGCGAGGCCCATATCCAGGCGACCAATGCCGCGCAGCACCATCTGACCGAGACCGCCAACCGCGATCATCGAGGCGATCACCACCATCGACAGCGCCAGCATCAGCGTCTGGTTTACGCCAGCCATGATGGTCGGCATCGCCAGCGGCAGCTGCACTTTGAACAGCATCTGACGCGGGCTGGCACCGAAGGATTCACTCGCTTCAATCAGGTCGGCTGGTACCTGCTTAATCCCTAGAATGGTGAGGCGCACAATCGGCGGCAGCGCAAAGATAATGGTCACCACTACGCCCGGCACGTTGCCGATACCAAACAGCATGACGATCGGCACCAGATAGACGAAGGCTGGCGTGGTCTGCATCGCATCCAGCAGCGGACGAATAATGCGCGCGGCACGTTCACTGCGCGCCAGCCAGATGCCGAGCGGCAAGCCGATGATGATGCAGAACAGCAGGGCGGTTAGCACCAGCGCCAGCGTCACCATCGCCTGCGACCAGGCACCAATCGCGCCAATGGCAATCAGCGAGACCAGCGTAGCAACGCCCATCGCCGGGCTGGCAATCTGCCAGGCGATCAGTGCGAACACCACAATCGCTACCGGCGCGGGCATGCCGAGCAGTAACTGCTGGAACGCGCTGAGGATGTAATCCACCGGCACGCGAATGCCCTGAAACACCGGACGGAAATGGCTGACCACCCAATCGATGCCTTCAGTCACCCAGCTATCAAGCGGAATCCAGGTTTTATGGAACGGGTCCATGAGGTTGAAATGTTCCGGCGCGGGAGCGGGTGCGCTGCTCAGCCAGTCGCTGCTGCTGCTGGCAGCATTGCTGGCGGCATCGTGGCCACCGCTGCTGGCGGCGGAGGGATCGCCCCATGCATCGGCGCTGCCGGAGCTGCTATCTGCAGGCGCGGCACCGCCGCTCGCCCAGGGATCGCTGCTGCTGGCGGCGGGGCTGGTATCAGTGGTGGCAGGTTGCTGGGTGGTTTGGCTGGCGCTTTCCCACGGATTCGCTGTTTGTTCGCTCATGATTAGGCTCCTTCACGGTCTAAAGCACGCAACAGCATGCTTTTCGAAATGATACCGACGTACTGATTCTCTTCGCTGACTACCGGCACGGCGCAGGGCGCTTGTGCCACATGCGACAGCAGATCGTTCAGGGAGGTATCGGCAGGAACCGCTAAGGGCGTGTCGAGCAGCGCGCTATCCAGCCCTTCACCGGCCGCCAGCGCGGCTTTCAATGAATCGGTGGACACCACGCCAACAAACTTCTGTTTCTCCAGCACGTAGCCATATTCGCGATCTTCATCCTGCAGCAGCTTGATGGCGGATCGCGGACCAAAACCGGCGGCTTTGCGGATCAGAGAACCCGCACTGCGACGCGCAATATCTTTGGCGCTAAACACGTGACTAATATCGACGCCGCGGAAGAAGGTGCGCACATAATCGTTGGCAGGATTATTGAGGATTTCATCCGGCGTGCCGACCTGTACCACTTCGCCGCCCTGCATAATGGCAATACGGTCGCCAATACGCATCGCTTCATCGAGGTCGTGAGAAATAAATACAATGGTACGCTGATGTTTGGCCTGCAGTTTTACCAGTTCATCCTGCATTTCGGTACGAATCAACGGATCAAGTGCTGAGAAAGCTTCATCCATTAATAAAATATCAGGATTAATCGCCAATGCGCGGGCTAATCCAACGCGTTGACGCATGCCGCCAGAAAGTTCATCGGGATAAGAGTGGGCGTAATTATCCAGGCCAACCTGACGCAATGCTTCCAGCGCTTTTTCCTGACGTTCGGCTAAGGGAATGCCGGCTAATTCCATGCCAAAGGCGGCATTATTTAGCACAGTCATGTGTGGCATCAGCGCGAAGGATTGAAATACCATACTGATCTTATTTCTGCGGACTTCACGCAGTTCCGATTCCGATATTTTGGCAATATCGACACCGTCTATGATTACCTGGCCGCGAGTGGGCTCGATCAGACGATTGAGAAGGCGAACCATGGTGGACTTACCTGAACCTGAAAGCCCCATGATGACGAAGATCTCGCCTTCTTCAATGGCCAGACTGGCATTTTTGACGCCAACAGAGAGGCCGGTTTTTGCCAGAATACTCTCTTTGCTTTCGCCTTTATCGATCAGCTTAAATGCCTTTTCGGGATTATCCCCAAATACCTTATATAAATTCTTTACTTCGAGTTTAATTGCCATGCAGTAATTAATTTCCCGGTTAAATGTTTAACTATTTCTTGTTGTGGTCCTGAGTAAAATTAAGCGCCCTATACCCTAACATAGTGAAATTATCTGACAACCCTGAAGGGCGATATTCGGCGGCGCGCGCAGCAGTCAATCGCTAAAATCGCCAGTGCTCACAAGGGATGCGCGCGGATTAATTTTTTGCATTTGAGAAGTGAATTTATGTGCGTTTCAGACTGTTTCTGGTGCAGAGCGGCCGAAAATCAATCCAAAAAGAAGAAATATAAGTGAAATAAATGGGTGAGAAGAGCGGAAATAAGATTGGTTTAAAAATTAATTATCACTGAATCAATACGCTAAATAATTCGCGTCACAGCAAGGCGACAAGCCCACTCGACCCAGCAGCATAGTGAACTATGGGACTGGGAAGAGTGGGCGCAGTCAACGCTGCTGTGCCAAAAGTAGGTGCCGCCAGGCAACGCGAACTATGACGCGTATTAAAAATTCCAGTCTTCGTCTTCGGTTTCCACGGCTTTCCCCATTACATAAGAGGAGCCTGAACCTGAGAAGAAGTCGTGGTTTTCATCGGCGTTGGGCGACAGCGCGGACAAAATCGCCGGGTTCACGGCGGTCAGTTCGGCCGGGAACAGCGCTTCGTAGCCGAGGTTCATTAGCGCTTTATTGGCGTTGTAGTGCAGGAAGGTTTTCACCTCTTCCGCCCAACCGACTTCACCGTACAAGGCTTCGGTATACACCACTTCGTTTTCGTACAGCGCCAGCAGCAAATCAATCGCAAACTGCTGCAACTCCTCGCGGCGGCCAGCATCGACGTTTTCCAGCGACTTTTGGTACTTATAGCCGATGTAGTAGCCGTGTACCGCTTCGTCGCGAATGATCAGGCGAATCAGATCTGCGGTGTTGGTCAGCTTGCCACGGCTTGACCAATACATCGGCAGCCAGAAACCGGAGTAGAACAGGAATGATTCAAGGAACACGCTGGCGATTTTCTTCTTGAGCGGATCCTCGGCGCGATAGTGCTCCAGCACAATCTTCGCCTTGTTCTGCAACGCTTCATTCTCTTCACTCCAGCGATACGCCGCATCGACATCTGCGGTATTACACAGCGTGGAGAAAATCGAACTGTACGAACGCGCATGCACCGCTTCCATAAAGGAGACGTTCGACAGCACGGCTTCTTCATGCGGCGTAATCGCATCTTCCATCAGACCCGGCGCACCAATCACGTTCTGGATGGTGTCGAGCAGCGTCAATCCGGTAAACACCCGAATAGTCAGCTGCTGTTGCTGGTGGTCCAGCGACTGCCACGCTGGCAAATCGTTGGAGAGCGGCACTTTTTCCGGCAGCCAGAAATTACTGGTCAGTCGGTTCCACACTTCGAGGTCTTTTTCGTCCTGGATGCGGTTCCAGTTAATCGCTTGAATTTGTTTGAGTTGCATAGTTTTCATCACAGTGAGCAGGAGACGCAGCCCTGCACCTCGGTGCCTTGAAGCGCCATCTGGCGCAGACGGATGTAATAGAGCGTTTTGATGCCTTTTTTCCACGCGTAGATCTGCGCTTTGTTGATATCGCGCGTGGTGACGTCGTCGCGGAAGAACAGCGTCAGCGACAGGCCTTGATCGACGTGCTGCGTGGCTTCGGCGTAGGTATCAATAATCGCTTCCGGCCCAATGGAGTACGCATCCTGATAGAGGTCGAGATTGTCGTTGGTCATAAACGGTGCCGGATAGTAGACGCGGCCAGTTTTGCCCTCTTTACGGATCTCAATGCGCGACACAATCGGGTGAATGCTGGAGGTCGCATGGTTGATGTACGAGATCGAACCGGTGGGCGGAATCGCCTGCAGGTTCTGGTTGTACAGCCCATGTTGCATCACCGCTGCACGCAGCGCTTGCCAGTCGGCCTGCGTTGGCAGAGTTAGTCCGGCATCGGCGAACAGCTTTGCCACGCGCGCGGTGCGCGGCAGCCAGCGCTGTTCGACATATTTATCGAAGTAACTGCCGCTGGCGTATTTCGACTCGGCGAAACCGTCGAAACTCTTCTGATGCTCCTGCGCCAGCAGATTCGAGGTGCGCACGGCGTGATAGGTGACGCAATAGAAATAGAGATTGGTGAAATCCAGCGCCTCTTCTGAACCGTACGCCATGCCTTCGCGCGCCAGATAACCATGCAGGTTCATCTGACCGAGGCCAATCGCGTGCGAGCGGCGATTGCCTTCCGCCACCGAAGGCACCGAATTGATCTCACTCATCTCGGAAACGGCGGTCAGTGCACGCACGGCGGTTTCCACGGTTTGCGCCAGATTGCGCGAATCCATGGCATGCGCAATGTTGAGAGAGCCGAGGTTGCAGGAGATATCTTTGCCGACGCGACGATAGCTAAGATCGTCATTGAATTCGCTGGCGCTGTTAACCTGCAAAATCTCGGAACAGAGATTACTCATGTTGATGCGCCCGGCAATCGGGTTGCTGCGGTTCACGCTGTCTTCAAACATGATGTACGGGTAGCCCGATTCAAACTGAATCTCCGCCAGCGTCTGGAAGAAATCGCGCGGCTTGATGTAGGTTTTGGTGATGCGATCGTCCGCCAGCATCTCGTCGTAATGCTCGCTGATGCTGATATCACCAAAGGCTTTGCCGTAGATGCGCTCGACATCGTACGGCGAGAACAGCGCCATATCGCGATTCTCTTTCGCCAGTTGGAAGGTGATATCCGGGATCACCACGCCGAGCGACAGCGTTTTGATGCGGATCTTCTCGTCGGCGTTTTCGCGTTTGGTATCAAGGAAGCGGAAAATATCCGGGTGATGGGCATTCAGCCATACCGCGCCTGCGCCCTGACGCGCACCCAGCTGGTTAGCGTAGGAGAACGCATCTTCCAGCATCTTCATCACCGGAATTACGCCGGACGACTGGTTCTCAATGCGCTTAATCGGCGCGCCCGATTCACGCAGGTTGGAAAGCAGGAACGCTACGCCGCCGCCGCGTTTCGACAGTTGCAGCGCCGAGTTCACCGCGCGACCAATCGATTCCATGTTGTCTTCGATGCGCAGCAGGAAGCAGGAGACCAGCTCACCGCGCTGCTGCTTACCGCAGTTAAGGAAAGTTGGCGTAGCCGGCTGGAAGCGACCGCTCAGCATTTCCGCCAGCAGCTCGCGCGCTAAGGTTTCATTGCCGCGTGCCAGCGTCAGCGCCACCATGCAGGCGCGCTGTTCGAAGGTTTCCAGATAGCGTTTGCCGTCGAAGGTTTTCAACGTGTAGCTGGTGTAAAACTTCCACGCCCCGAGGAAGGTGTGAAAGGCGAAACCTGCCGCATCAGCTTCATCGTGCAGCTGACACAGGAAATCGAAAGCGTACTGATTCAGCACCTCGGCTTCGTAGTAGCCTTCGGCCACCAGATAGCGCAGGCGCTCGCCTGCCGAGGCAAACGGCACGGTATTGGGTTGTACATGCTGCAGGAAGAACTGGCGCGTCGCTTCGTGATCTTTGCTGAACTGGATGCGGCCATCGGCGTCATACAGGTTCAGCATCGCGTTAAGCGCGTGGTAATCAGTCAGCGAGCTGTTTAGGGTGTCTGTCGTTGCCAAAATTGGGTCACTCCCGCTTTTACATTAGCGATATCGTCGGGGGTTCCCATCAGCTCAAAGCGGTAGAGATAGGGAACCTGACATTTCTGCGCAATGATGTCGCCCGCCAGGCAATAGCCTTCACCGAAGTTGCGGTTACCGGCAGCGATCACCCCGCGAATCCCGCGTCGGTTGGCATCATCATTGAGGAATTGAATCACTTGTCTCGGCACCGCACCGCGCGAACTGCCGCCGCCGTAGCTCGGCACCACTAAAATGTAGGGCTGTTCGATATGCAGGCGCTGCTTGCCGTCAACCGGAATGCGGCGGGCAGGCAGCCCAAGACGCGTGATGAATCGGTGCGTGTTTTCCGACTGGCTAGAGAAATAGACCAGTGGAAACATGGCTTATCCCCCGACGGCCGCGAGCTGGCGCAGGCTGGCAATTTTGTCGGGACGGAAGCCACTCCAGTGATCGTCTTGCGTCATCACCACTGGCACCTGGCGATAGCCGAGAGATTTGAGGTTGTCGATGGCTTCAGGTTGGGTATCAAGGTTGATCAGCTGATAGTCGATACCTTTGCGGTCCATGGCATTTTTAGTCGCATTGCACTGGACACAGTTGTCTTTGGTGTAAATAATAATGCGCATGATTCGTATTTCCCTTTGATTGCGGTCAGATTGCGAGATACGAAGCAAATTCCTGTTTGCATCGAACTTCGTCCTTGACGACATTTGGTAGTTAGTTGATGGGTTGAATACTAGATGTAGTGGGTAAAAGGGTCAAGCCCACCAGATATAGGGTTTTGTGATTTTGATCTTCGGATATTCGCTAAGACCAGAGATCATGCGCCTTCCAGGCCGGAAAAATTTTTTGTAAAGGGAATGAGATGGGAGAGGTGGTTGGATTTTGTGCGATTTGACCCTCATCCCAGCCTTCTCCCGCAAGCGGGAGAAGGAGCCGATCCAGCATAGGTGTTACAGTTGAACGCCACCTAAACATTCCCTCTCCCGCCTGCGGGAGAAGGCGCTAATCAAGCTAACTATTCCCTCTCCCGCCTGCGGGAGAGGGTTAGGGTGAGGGAAAGCGCGCACTATCTCGCGCCCACAAAAAAGCCCCGCATCAGCGAGGCTCATTGCATCAACGAACACATGCTTATCGGCGTGAAGACACCAGCAACGCGCCAAGCACTAAGCCTATCGCCGCACCGACGCCCACGCCGTGCCACGGCTTGTCGTGGACATAGGCGTCAACCTGCGTACCCGCATCACGTGCCGCTTGCGATACGCGACTCTGTCCGCCGCTCAGTTTGGCACGCGTCTGCTTTAACAGCGCCTGCGCCTGGCTACGGGCATTATCAACTTCGTCTTTAGCTTCACTGCCATAAGATTTAAGTAACGCCTCTAGCGAATCGGCCAGTTCGTTTACATCCTGATTGATATCAATGTCATCGTTTTTTGCGCTTCGATTAAACATTTTTTAGCTCCCTTTGATTTAACACGTAATACTTAGTGTAGACGAAGCGTGATTAAACGCAGGGATGTGCCAGGCTTTAGGGAAAATTCCGAATGCCCATGCCATCTTGCTGCTGTAAGGTTGCGGGGCTGTGAGAAGAGAGGAGCAAGCATGTATTTACGACCAGATGAGGTAGCGCGCGTACTTGAGAAAGTGGGCTTCGAAATGGATACCCAAACGCCAAAAATTTACGGTTATCGTCGCGGCGAAAACTATGTGTACGTCAATCGCGAAGCGCGTATGGGACGGACCGCCTTAATCATTCACCCGACGCTGAAAGAGAAAAGCCAGAGCTTTGCTGAACCGGCTTCAGAGATGAAAACCTGCGATCACTACACGCAATTCCCACTCTATTTAATGGGCGATTCGCAGGAGCATTACGGCATTCCGCACGGCTTCAGCTCGCGCGTTGCGCTTGAGCGTTATCTGCAAGGCGTATTTGGCGCCTGAACTTGCGCCCCGTTTCACGCGGGGCCGCAAACCCTGACTCAATCCTCTCCTTCTGCCCCGTTGCAAATCCGCACGCTGACGCGTATAACCTTGTGTCCATATAGATGTTCAGACGTCCATACGGATAAATATCATGCAAACTCAGGATACGCCTCCACAGGAAAACTTTAAGCGCACCATGAAGGTACGGCATCTGGTGATGCTGTCGCTGGGCGGTGTGATCGGAACCGGGCTGTTCTTCAATACCGGCTACATCATCTCAACCACCGGTGCAGCCGGCACCTTGCTGGCCTATCTGATTGGTGCGCTGGTGGTGTGGTTGGTGATGGTCTGTCTCGGCGAACTGGCCGTAGCGATGCCGGAAACCGGCGCGTTCCACGTCTATGCCGCGCGCTATCTCAGTCCGGCCACCGGTTATACCGTCGCCTGGCTTTACTGGCTCACCTGGACGGTGGCGCTGGGTTCCAGCCTGACCGCCGCCGGGTTCTGTATGCAGTATTGGTTCCCAAGCGTGCCGGTGTGGACGTGGTGTCTGGTGTTCTGCATCGCTATTTATCTGCTGAATATCGTCTCAACGCGCTTTTTTGCCGAAGGTGAATTCTGGTTCTCCATCATCAAAGTGATCACCATCATCGCCTTTATCATTCTCGGTGCGGGTGCGATCTTTGGTTTTATCCCGATGAAAGACGGCAGCGCTGCGCCGGGATTACACAATCTCACCGCTTCCGGCTGGCTGCCGCACGGCACGCTGCCGATTCTGATGACCATGGTAGCGGTCAACTTCGCTTTCTCGGGCACAGAATTGATCGGCATCGCCGCCGGTGAAACCGAGCAGCCACAAAAAGCGCTGCCGCTGGCGATCCGCACCACCGTCGCACGGTTGATCATCTTCTTTATCGGCACGGTATTTGTGCTGGCGGCGCTGATCCCGATGGATCAGGCCGGGATCGTCAAAAGCCCGTTTGTGCTGGTGTTTGAAAAGATCGGCATCCCGTACGCGGCGGATATTTTCAACTTCGTGATCCTCACCGCCATTCTCTCCGCCGCCAACTCCGGCCTGTATGCTTCTGGCCGCATGTTGTGGTCGCTGGCTAATGAGAAGACGCTGCCGCGCTGTTTTGCGCGCGTCAACCGTCGTGGCATTCCGGTGCTGGCGCTGACCGTGAGCATGATTGGCGGCTTGCTGGCGCTGTTCTCCAGTGTGATTGCGCCGGACACAGTGTTTGTGGCGCTGTCGGCGATTTCCGGTTTTGCCGTGGTGGCGGTGTGGCTCAGCATCTGCGCCTCGCACTATGTGTTCCGTCGTCGCCATCTGCAGGCGGGCGGCAGCTTACAACAGCTGGCGTATCGCGCGCCGCTCTATCCGCTGACGCCGATTCTGGGCTTCCTGTTATGCCTGCTGGCGTGCGTCGGACTGGCGTTCGATCCGTCGCAGCGTATCGCGCTGTGGTGCGGCATTCCGTTTGTGCTGTTCTGCTATGCCGCATACGATGTCACGCAACGACGCAAGTCATCCCTTAAGGCTGAGGAGGCCAACGATGTCGCGTAATCCTATCGCGCAGGCTCTAACCCAAACTGACACGTTGATTCTGGATGGCGCGCTGGCGACCGAGCTGGAGGCGCGCGGCTGCAATCTGACCGATGCGCTGTGGTCGGCCAAAGTGCTGATGGAAAATCCTGAGCTGATTTATCAGGTGCATCACGACTACTTTGCTGCCGGCGCGCATGTGGCGATCACCGCCAGCTACCAAGCCACGCCGCAGGGTTTTGCCGCGCGCGGCTTAGATGAAGCGCAGGCGCTGGCACTGATCACCCAGAGCGTACAGCTGGCGCAGCGCGCGCGTGATGACTATCGCGCATCTTCCGCCAGCACCGCGCCCTTGCTGGTGGCCGGTTCGGTCGGGCCGTATGGCGCTTTTCTGGCCAATGGTGCGGAGTATCGCGGTGATTACGCGCTGCCGGAAGAGGAGATGAAAGCGTTCCACCGTCCGCGCGTGAAGGCGTTGCTGCAAGCGGGTGTCGATCTGCTGGCCTGTGAAACGTTGCCGTCCTTTACCGAAGCGCAGGCGCTGGTGAGTTTACTGGCCGAATTCCCTGCTAGTAGCGCGTGGTTCTCCTTTACCCTACGCGATGCCGAACACATCAGCGACGGTACGCCGTTGAGCAAAGTGGCTGAGCTGGTGCATGCGGCACCGCAGGTGGTGGCGGTTGGCATCAACTGCGTGGCGCTGGAGAGCGTAACGCCCGCTCTTCGCCGCTTCCAGGCGCTGTGTGATAAGCCGATGCTGGTCTATCCGAACTCCGGCGAGCAGTACGATGCCAGCAGCAAAACCTGGCACTCCGCGCCGTCGGGCTGCACGCTGCATGACAAATTCGCTGAATGGCAGCAGGCGGGCGCACGTCTGATTGGCGGCTGCTGCCGAACCACGCCGCAGGATATCGCGGCGATTGCTGCCTGTTGTCAACCGCAATAAAGCGCAGAAAATCATCAGTGATAGCGCGATTAAGCACAGAAGGGCAGTTTACACTGTCCTATCTGATGCTGAAGTGGACCTGCTATGAACCTGCGACCTCTTTTTCCTGCCTGTGCGCTGCTGCTGAGCGGCTGCGCCACCATTGTCGGCACTGAAACGCAACCGGTGAAAATCGACTCCCTGCCTCAAGGCGCGCGTTTCACCGTGCAGGATGAGACCGGCCGCGCGGTGGCGCAGGGCTATACGCCGCAAACCGTCGAGCTGGCGAAATCGACCGGGAATTACTTTGGTAAGAAGCACTATCAGGTGATGCTGGAGAGTCCGGGCTACGTGCCGCTAACCTTGCCGATCGAGGCCAATGCCAATCTGTGGTATTTGCTCGGCAATATTCCGCTGTTGGGCTTCCCCGGCTGGCTGCTGGTCGATCCCTTCTACGGCGGCATGTACGATCTCAAACCAGAACATCCGCAGCCGAAGCTGAACGTCGTCGGCGCGCGGGGTTAATAAGCCCGCACCGATCGTAGCGGCGCAATTTATTGCGCAATCTTACCGCGAAAAAAAACAGCGCAATTAATTGCGCCGCTACAAATCATTCAACAGTTTGAGTTACTGCGCGGTAGGCTTCACCATCGCATTGGCGCTTTTATGCTGCGCCAGATGTTGCTGCTGGAAAATGCACATGCGGATGGTGTTGCGGTATTCGCCGTTGATGAAAAATTCGTGCTTCAGTACGCCTTCCACCTCAAAACCCAGCTTGGTGTAGATATGCACCGCCTTCTTATTCTCTTCATCGACAATCAGATAGAGTTTGTAGAGATTCAGCACCGAAAAGCCGTAATCCATCGCCAGCTTTGCCGCTTTGGTGGCTAAGCCTTTGCCCTGATGGGAAGGATCGATAATGATTTGAAACTCAGCGCGGCGATGCACGTGATTAATCTCGACCAACTCCACCAACCCGGCTTTGTGTCCATCATGCTCCACCACAAAGCGACGCTCGGTTTGGTCATGGATATGTTTGTCATACAGGTCTGAAAGCTCGACAAACGCTTCGTACGGTTCTTCAAACCAGTAACGCATCACGCTGGCGTTGTTATCTAATTGGTGCACAAAGCGTAAATCTTCCCGCTCCAGCGGACGTAACTTAACCGTCATACGGTGTTCCTTGTTGTTGAATGTTGCTCCACGATGCGGCCCTGCGCCATACGCGCCGCGCGATCGCACATGTGATCGATCACATCCGGATCGTGGCTGACCAGCACCATGGTTAAACCATCTTTTTGCTTTAGATCGTTGAGCAGGTTGAGGATCTCGGCCTGCACCGACATGTCCAGCGCCGAGGTCGGCTCATCCAGCAGCAGGATCTTCGGTTCCAGCAGCAGGGCGCGCACAATCGCTACGCGCTGACGCTGACCGCCTGAAAGCTGATGCGGATAGCGATCCGCCAGCACCGGATCGAGCCCGACATGGCGGAATCCAGCATTAATGCGGTCGTTGATGTTATCACGTTTGAGCATTTTCAGCGGTTCCGCCAGCGTGCGACGCAGGCGATGGCGCGGATGCAGCGAAGCGTAGGGATCCTGAAACACCATCTGCACATCGCGGCGCAGCTGGCCGGTAAACGCTTTGCCGGGCTGCACGGCGGTGCCCGCCAGCGACATGCTGCCGCTCCAGTGCGGATTCAATCCCGCCAGCACCCACAGCAGCGACGACTTGCCGCAGCCGGACGGACCAACCAGACCAAAACACTCACCGGCCGCGACCTGCAGCGACACATCGTGCACCACGGTGCGCAGCTCGTAACCTTGCTTGTGCGAAACGCTGAGGTTCGCTAACTCAATCATAATTCTTCTCCAGCGCGGCACGATCCAGCACCGGCAAACGCTCGCCGTGCGTGGCTTTACTCGGACGACAGGCCCACAAGGTGCTGGTGTAAGGATGGCTGGCGTTGGAGAGTTCGGACGCCGGCAAGGTATCCAGCACGCGGCCCTGATACATCACCATCACACGTTCGCAGTGCTCGGAAACCTGTTGCAGATCGTGGCTGATCAGCAGCAAACCCATGTTGCGCTGTTCAACCAGACGACGAATCAGCGCCAGTACCTGATCGCGCATCGCGTGATCGAGCGCCGACGTAGGTTCATCGGCGATCAGCAGTTCAGGATCGGTGATCAGGGCGATCGCCAGCATCACGCGTTGCCCCATGCCGCCAGAAAGTTGATGCGGATAGCGTTTCATCAGCTGACGCGGGTCGGGCAAGCCCACCGCATCCAGCATCTCGCACACTTTCTCTTTACGTTCAGCGCCGCTCAATTTGTGGTGCAGCACCAGCGGTTCTTCCACCTGCCAGCCAATGGTGCGCGTGGGATTGAGCGCATATTTCGGATCCTGCATCACCATTGCCACTTTACTGCCGCGTAGCTGGATCCAGTCACGCTCGCGCAGGCTCAGCGCATCGGTGTCGACAATCTGCAAACGATCGGCCTGCAAGTGCAGCGAAGGTGACAGCAAGCCCATCAGCGTACGTGCGGTGAGTGATTTACCGGAACCGGATTCACCCACCAGCGCCACGCGCTCGCGGCCAATTTGGAAGCCAATGTTATCGACCAGCAGCGCATCATCGCTGCGAATCGTCAGGCCTTGTACATCAATTAACAGATCATTTGGCATGACGAGTATCCAGTCGGTCACGCAGGCCATCGCCTGTCAGGTTAAACGCCAGGCTGGCGAACAGAATCGCGCCGCCGGGTGCGGCGGCAACCCACCATTGGTCGAAGATCACTTTACTGCCTTCTGCCACCATCGAACCCCATTCGGCGGTAGGCGGTTGCACGCCCATACCCAGGAAGCCGAGGCCAGCCGCTGAAAGAATGATTCCGCCGAGGCTCAGCGCAGCGCGCACCACCGCCGTTGGCATACAGAGCGGCAGAATGTGGCCAAACATCAGGCGCAAGCCGGTGATGCCCTGCATGCGCGCGGCGGCGAGGTAATCACTGCGGCGCAGCGCCAGCGTTTCCGCACGTGCCTGACGGGTAAACGGCGGCCAGTTGGTGAGCGCCAGCGCCAGTGCGCCATTCATCAAGCCGGGGCCGAGCATGGCGACCAGCGCCAGCGCGATCACCAGATTTGGCAGCGACAGGAAGATATCGGTAATGCGCATCAACACGCGCTCGGTCCAGCCGCCCACGTAACCGGCGGTGATGCCGACCAGCAGGCCAACCGGAATGGTCAGCACCAGAATCAGTGACACCAACAGCAGCGTGGGGCGCGCGCCATAAATCACGCGTGACAGCAGATCGCGGCCAAAGCCATCGGTGCCAAACCAGTGCAGCGCCGATGGCGCCTGCAAACGCTGGGAGATGATCTGCGCATTGGGATCGAAAGGCGCCAGCAATGGCGCGAACAACGCCATCGCCACCACAATCAGCACCAGCGTCAGGCCGATGGTAAGCGAGGTCACGCGCGCGCGTCGGCGACGCGGACGCAGCGTTTCCAGTTCAGAGAGTTGTTGAGTCATCGGGTTCTCGGATCGGTTAACCAGGTCAGGGCATCGGCCAGCGCGTTGAGCAGAATAAAGCAGCTGCCAATTAGCAAGGTCGAGCCGAGAATCGCCGGTACATCGGAGGAAAACAGCGCGTTAGTCATGTAGCGACCAACGCCCGGCCAGGCAAATACCGTTTCGGTGAGTACCGAACCTTCCAGCAGCGTGGCGTAGGAGAGGGCGATAACGGTAATCAGCGTGCCCAGCACGTTGGGGAAAATATGACGCAGCAAAATGCGGCCACGGCTGGCACCTTTCGCACGCGCCAGCACCACATACTCTTTGCTGCTCTCTTCCAGCAGCGCCGCGCGCAGCAGGCGCGTGATACCCGCCATCGCCAGCAGGCCGAGAATCACCACCGGCAGCCACAAGTGGGCAATCGCATTGCGGAACATCTCGGGATCGCCGGACATCCAGCTATCAATCAGCACAAAGCCGGTTTTTGGCTCCAGCGTGTAGATCCAGATGTCGTCAAGCTGGCCCGGTCCGGCGGACCAGTGCAGCACGGCATAAAACAGCAGCAAACCCAGCAAGCCGAGCCAGAACACCGGCACCGAGTAGCCGAGTAGCGAAACAAAACGCGCCACGTTATCGATGATGCTGCCCGGCTTCCACGCCGCCAGCAGCGCTAAGGCAATGCCGAACACCGCGGCAAAAATCATCGCGCAGGTGGCCAGCTCAATGGTGGCCGGGAAGGTGCGCATCAGGTCGGCGCTGACCGGTTGATTGGTCAGATGCGATAAGCCGAGATCGCCGCGCGCCAAATGGCTGATATAGCGCCAGAACTGCACCAGCACCGGCTGATCAAGACCGAGATCGTGTCGCACCTGCGCGTAGGTGGCTTCGCTGGCGTGATCGCCTGCGATCTGTTGCACCGGATCGACTGGCGAAAGGTGCGACAGCATAAAAGTGAACGCTAACAAACCGACCAACGTCACCAGCAGCGAGAGCAGGCTGGTGACGATGTGGCTAACGCGTTGCCAAAGTGGCCGGGCGAACCCGGCCTGTGAAGCTGACACTGCCATTACTTAGAAACCTGCGAGTAATACACCATGTCCGGGTTGATGCCCTGCACATAGCCTTGCAGATTGTCGCGCAGCGCAATCAGGTTTTTCGCCTGCAAGCCAATCACGTACGGCGAGTTCTTCAGCACTTCACGCTGCATCGCCTGATAGAGTTCGACGCGCTTGTTGTTATCGCTCTCGGCGGTGGCGGCCAGCGTTTGCTTGTTCAGCTCCGGGATGTGCCAGTCAGAACGGTAAGCCACGGTTTTGCTGCCATCTTCCGGGTTGTAAGCGAAGGACGCGGCGTTGGTGTTGGGATCGAAATAGTCTGCGCCCCAGGCGTTGAGGGTGGCTTCATATTTGTGCGCCTTCACGCGGGTCGAGACTTCAGAGCTCAGGCCAGGTTGCACTTCCACCTTCACGCCGCCTTTGGCAAAGCTGCCCTGCAGCGCCTGCGCGATATCGAGGTAAGGCGGCTGGTTGCTGGTGGAAAGCGTGAAGCTGACGTTGGTCAGACCGGCTTTCTTCAGAATCGCTTTGGCTTTTTCAGGATCGTAAGTGTATGGCGTGTCGTTGATTGCGCCGAGGAAGCCTTTCGGCAGGAAGGTTTGATGCACATCGAACTGGCCTTTCAGCAGGTCGTTAGCGATACCTTTATAGTCGAATAGGTATCGAGCTGCTTCCCACAGCGCCGGGTTCTTCAGCACCGGGTTTTCACCGATGTTGAACTGGATGTAATAGAGAGAAGCCATCGGAATCGCTTCGGTCTTCACGCCCGCTTTGCCTTTCAGCGAGGCGATTTGATCCGCACCGAGGTTACGCGCGATATCCACATCGCCCTGCTCCAGCAGCAGACGACGTGCAGCCGGTTCCGGAACGTTTTTGATCAGGATATTTTTCAGTTTCGGAGCACCCGCTGGCGAAGTTGGATTCGCGCTCAGCAGAATCGCTTCGTGCAGCACCACTTTACGAATCTGATACGGGCCACTACCGGCAGAGTGAGTACCGAGCCACGCGTGGCCGAAGTCACCGTTCTTCGCGTTGGCCTGCGCGGTTTTCTCATCAACAATTGAAGAGACTGGCGCGGAGAGCAGGCTGAGCACATACGCCGGGCTGACGTTGGCGCTCCAGCTGATCTGTACGTGGTTCTCATCAACCTTTTTCAGGAAGGTATCGACGTTGTCTTTATTCCAGCCAAGTTGGGTAAGAATAAAGGAGGGATCGAGGTTGAGTTTCACCACGCGACCCAGTGAGAAGATCACATCCTCCGGACGCAGCGGATTGCCGCTGGCGAACTGAGCACCTTTGCGTAGTTCAAACGTCAGGCTGCGATTATCGCTGCCCGCTTGCCAGGACGTGGCCAGCGTTGGCTGCAAATCGGTTGGATTGGTGGGATCTGACTGAACCAGGCGCTGATAAATGTTAGTGAACGCTTGCACCGTGGTGAGCTCGAAGCCCTGCGCAGGGTCGAAGCTGTCGGCATCATCGGTAGACTGGGCGATCACCAGCGTATCTTTCGGCGTCGCTGCCTGAACCGAGAAGGCGGCTACCAGCGATAACGCCAGCAGTGATGGAATAATTTTTTTCATGTTGTTTCCTTGCCTAAAAAAAGTAACGCGAGTTTACGAGAGCGCAGCAGTGAAGAATAGTCAATTTCAGGCTATGCATATGCATTAATGATCTAAGACGCATGGTTCAGTTATAAGGGAAAACCGCACATTCCGTAGCGGCGCAATTCATTGCGCAATGTGTGGAAGGGCTTTGGGTGCAGGATCGTTAACGCAAAATCGCGCGATTAATCACGCCGCTACGGAATGTGCATGTGAGGTAATATCAACTCAACTGCAACGGAATATAAATGATTGGTGACTAACCGATATTTAACTTTACTTCGTTACTTGCCAGAATATAATGGCCGCAATTTCAAAGCAGGAGAGTTCAGTTGGACAGTCACCCTTTTAGTTGGCATCACAAGGCAAGCTGACGCGCGAACTTTTTTGTCGCTGCTTGCCAACACGGCGGGCAGCAATCCTCTCTTTTCTGATGATTGTTCCCTTTAAACGACATTGTAACGGGCCAAAGCCCGTGGGGATATCATCATGCACATGATTTTTAACACACTTTTCCCTCCGCCTCGATACGCGCGCTTAACTTCAGCGTGCTGATTGACGCTGCACATTAGACGGCTTTTCGCTGTTCGATTGCGTGGTGTTTACCTTCGTCTTTATTTATTACTCGTTATTTTGCGAGCGACTCTTTTCGTCTTTAATTTCCGGGAGGTGATATGGAAATTCCCGACAGGTTATTTTTAATTTAACAAACGCATTGCCGTTAATTTAATTTGTGTGCCTCGCACGCAGGGATTTTTATTGCCGTAATAAAGAGGAATGTCACTATGACTGACATGAAACTCAACCAGGACAAAAAAGCCTGGAACACCACGCGCCAGCCGCGTCAAAAAACACCGCGTTACCTGATTGAAGATGAAGCCGGTTTTACTGCCGACGAAACGCTGGTGCGTCTGCGCAGCGATGCGCTTGGCCTGAGTGAACGTGAAGCCGAGGCGCGCCTGGATGTATACGGCCGCAATCAGGTCGAACACGACAAAGCGCCACCGGCGTTGTTGCAGTTGCTGCAGGCATTCAACAATCCGTTTATCTATGTCCTGATGGCGCTGGCGCTGGTGAGCTTTTTCACTGATTTCTGGCTGCCGCTGCGCAACGGCGAGGAGACCGATCTGACCGGTGTCATCATCATTGTGACGATGGTAACGCTCAGCGGTTTGCTGCGCTTCTGGCAGGAGTTCCGTACCAATAAAGCGGCGCAGGCGCTGAAATCGATGGTGCGCACCACCGCCACGGTGCTGCGTCGTGAGTCAGCGCAGCAAGCGCCGCTCAAACAGGAAGTCGATATCGCCACGCTGGTGCCGGGTGACATCATCTATCTGTCGGCGGGGGATTTGGTGCCAGCCGATGTGCGGCTGCTGGATTCACGCGATCTGTTTATCAGCCAGGCGATTTTGACCGGCGAATCGTTACCGGTTGAGAAGTATGACGTCACCGGCCACGTCACCAGCAAAAGCAGCGGTGCCAGCGAACAGGGCACATCGCTGTTGGAACTGGGCAGCGTCTGCCTGATGGGCACCAACGTGTCCAGCGGCAGCGCCAAAGCGGTGGTAGTGGCAACCGGCAGCGAAACTTACTTCGGTAGCCTGGCGAAATCGATTGTGGGTAATCGCGCACAAACCGCCTTTGACCGCGGCGTCAACAGCGTGAGCTGGCTGCTGATCCGCTTCATGTTGGTGATGGTGCCGGTGGTGTTGCTGATTAATGGCCTAACCAAAGGCGACTGGCTGGATGCTTCACTGTTTGCGCTGGCGGTAGCGGTAGGTTTAACGCCGGAAATGTTGCCGATGATCGTCAGCTCCAATCTGGCGAAAGGTGCCATCGCCATGTCGCGGCGTAAAGTGATCGTCAAACGTCTGAATGCGATTCAAAACCTCGGCGCGATGGATATTCTCTGCACCGACAAAACCGGCACGCTGACGCAGGACAACATCATTCTGGAGCATCATCTGGATTGTGCTGGCGTGGAGAACTCACGCGTGCTGATGCTGAGCTGGCTTAACAGCCACTATCAAAGCGGCACGCTGAATCTGATGGATCGCGCCATTTTGCAGTACGGCAAAAACCGCGTCAGCGAAGCGGTAAGCGATACCTATATCAAAGTGGATGAGCTGCCGTTCGATTTCATTCGCCGTCGCGTCTCGGTGGTGGTGCGCGATCGTCGTCTCAATCAACAGATGCTGATCTGCAAAGGCGCGGTGGAAGAGATGCTGAGCATCGCGACTGCCGAGCGTGAAGGCAAACTGGTGCAGTCGCTAAACGAAACGCGTCGTGCAGAACTGCTGGCGCTGGCACATCAATACAATGAGCAGGGTTTCCGCGTGCTGCTGGTGGCGAGTCGCGTGCTGGCGGAGCCAGGTTTACAGCAGCCGCTGAGCGTGGCGGATGAGCAAGGCTTAACGGTAGAAGGGCTGCTGACCTTCCTTGATCCACCGAAAGAGAGCGCCGCCAAAGCTATCGGTGCGCTGCGCGACAATGGCGTTAGCGTCAAAGTGCTGACCGGTGATAATCCGGTGGTGACCGCGCGCATTTGCCAGCAGGTTGGCATCGACAGCGGCGCGATCGTCACCGGCGACCAAATTGCCCTGATGAGCGACGAGCAGTTGGCAGACGCCGCCGCACAGAGTGCGGTATTCGCTAAACTCACGCCGCTGCAGAAATCACGCATCCTGCGCGCGCTACAGCAGCAGGGCCACACCGTTGGCTTCCTTGGCGACGGGATTAATGATGCGCCGGCGCTGCGTGATGCTGATGTCGGGATTTCCGTCGATAGCGCGGCGGACATCGCTAAAGAGTCTTCCGATATCATCCTGCTGGAAAAAGATTTGATGGTGCTGGAAGAGGGCGTAATGAAGGGACGCGAAACCTTCGGCAACATCATTAAGTACCTGAACATGACCGCCAGCTCGAACTTCGGCAACGTGTTCTCGGTGTTGGTGGCGAGCGCCTTTATTCCGTTCCTGCCGATGCTGGCGATTCATCTGCTGATTCAGAACCTGATGTACGATCTGTCTCAGCTGGCACTGCCGTGGGACAAAATGGACCGCGAGTTCCTGCGTAAGCCGCGTAAATGGGACGCGCGTAATATCAAACGCTTTATGCTGTGGATTGGGCCAACGTCGTCGATTTTCGATATCACCACCTTTGCGCTGATGTGGTACGTATTCGCGGCGAATACGCCAGAAATGCAGTCGCTGTTCCAGTCCGGCTGGTTTATTGAAGGCTTGCTGTCGCAAACGCTGGTGGTGCACATGCTGCGCACGCAAAAGATTCCGTTTATCCAGAGCCGTGCGGCGCTGCCGGTGCTGCTGACCACTGCGTGTGTGATGATCGCCGGCATTCTGCTGCCGTTCTCACCGCTGGGTGCGATGGTGGGATTGGTGCCGCTGCCATGGTCTTACTTCCCATGGCTGGTGGCAACGCTGCTCGGTTATTGCGTGGTCGCGCAGGGCATGAAAATGCTCTACATCAAGCGCTTTGGCCAGTGGTTTTAAACACATGGAGGTGAAATGCGTAACCGCAATCTCAATAAGGTGGTGTTTCACCTGATAATGATGATGGTTGTCATGGTGGTGTTAACGCTGGTGTTTCGTTAATGAAAAAAGGGCAGGATTTCCTGCCCTTTTCTTTACTCTTCGTCACTCTTCGTCGGGCTGGTAATACTGCACGCCGATCTCAATGCGCTCGCGGCCGCTAGCTACACGATGGCGATTGCTGTCGCGCAGCGAGTAGATGCAGCCGCAATACTCCTGCTGATAGAAACGTTCGCGCTTGCTGATCTCAATCATGCGTGACGAGCCGCCACCTTTCCGCCAGTTGAACTCCCAATAAAGCATATCGGGATAGTGCGCCGCCGCGCGCACGCCGCAGTCGTTGATCTGCTGCATATTCTTCCAGCGCGAAATACCGAGTGAACTGGTGATCACCGGGAAACCGTTTTCATGTGCATACAGCGCGGTGCGTTCAAAGCGCATGTCGAAACACATGGTGCAGCGCACGCCACGTTCCGGTTCCCACTCCATGCCACGCGCCCGCTCAAACCAATTGTCTTTATCATAATCGGCATCAACAAAGGGCACGCCAAACTGCTCGGCAAAGCGGATATTCTCCTCTTTACGCAGCTCATACTCTTTCAGCGGATGAATGTTTGGGTTGTAGAAGAAGATGGTGTAATCGATGCCGGAAGCCAGCATTGCTTCCATCACTTCGCCCGAGCAGGGCGCACAGCAGGAGTGCAACAGGACTTTGTTATGACCGTTGGGTAAGGGCAGCGGCTGGCGGGTAAAGTTGTCAGACATGAGCATTATTGGTTAATGGAGTGTTGGGTAAAGTCTAAGGGGATAGCGTTAAAGATGCAAAGTTGAGGAAAAACAGGCAATAAAAAAGGCCGCAAACGCGGCCTCTGGATTGAGCGAAGAACGTTATTCAGTCACTTTCTTTTTCAGATCGCTGGCACCTTCTTTGGTTTTATTCCAGCCTTTCTGCGTGCCTTCTTTGGTGGCATCCCAACCTTTCTCAGAACCTTCTTTGGTTTTATTCCAGGCTTTCTGCGTACCTTCGCTGGCTTTGCTGGTCAGGTTATCGCTTTTACCTTCTGCCGCATGCTTCGCTTTCAGCTGCTGCTCTTTACCTTCGTTCTGCGCCTGATGCAGTTTTTCTTTAGCGGTGTTCGCACCGGCCTGCGCGTTAGCGACAGTTTCATCAGTTGCATGTGTGGTCGCGGCAAAAGCCGAAGATGCCATCAGAATGGCTGACAGTGCAATAATGGTCTTTTTCATAATTCCCTCTTTCATGAAATATGTCGTCTCAGGTAATCATCCTGGCACAGGCCGGGATGGAAAGATTTAAGAATAAACCAGGAATGAAAAAGGTCTAGTTTCGCTGGCAAAATCACCAGTAGATAGCATTTTAGGTTGTTGCAGGAAGGGATAAGAGCCACCTGAGCGGTGGCTCTGCAATATTAATCTGCTATCTGCCTGGCGCAGCATAGCAGTGGCGCAACGTGCAACGGTTGCGTACCGAGGTTGGCAATCAGGGATTGAACGTTACGCTGGTAACGTTGTGGAATCCGGGTGGCAATAAACACGCGATAGTCGAGGCGTTTATCGCCAGCCTGCCTGAGCTGTGGAGCCGCCTCTACTCTTCGTCGCGCTCTTTAGCGGCGCGCTGACGATCATAGAACTCATCTTCGGCGGCGATGATCTCATCCATCAATGAGTTCATATCCACTTCATGCACCTCTTCTACGAAGAGACCGGTGAGCGGCGTTTCTGGCGTCAGCTTTCCATCTTCATATAACTGCCAGATCTCTTTCGCATAGCGCGTTTGCAAAATCTGCGGAGCATATTGCCCGTAATAGGCGGTGATGTTGTTCACATCGCGCTCAAACATCGATTCAGCGTGGTTGTTTGCCGCGGCATCAACCGCTTGTGGCAAGTCGATAATCACCGGTCCGTTGGCATCCTGCAGCACGTTGAATTCCGACAGATCGCCATGAACAATGCCGGCGCACAGCATGCGCACGATATTGCGGATCATGGTATCGAAATCCTTAAGGGCGTTCTCTTCAGTCAGGAACACATCGCTCAGGCGTGGCGCAACCAGACCTTCTGCGTCTGTGACCAGCTCCATCAACAAAACGCCGTCGATGCAAATGTAGGGCTGCGGGACGCGTACGCCAGCATGCGCCAGGCGGAATAACGCATCAACTTCCGCGCTTTGCCAGGTCTCTTCTTGCTGCTTGCGCCCGAATTTCGACCCTTTTTGCATCGCACGTGAATTACGGCTGTTGCGCACTTTGCGCCCTTCCTGATAATGCACAGCCTGCTTGAAACTTCGTTGTGTGGCGTCCTTGTACACTTTGGCACACTGGATTTTGCCGCCCGTTAACACGGTATAAACGTCAGCTTCTTTGCCGCTTCTTAGTCTTTGTAGTACTTCATCTACCAGGCCATCATCAACGAGAGGCTGGAGTCGGTTTGGGATTTTCATGCGAGTCGCCTTGAAAGAGTCCAGATACAAAAAAGCCCGTAAGGCTTGCGCCATACGGGCTCTTAGGACTTCATCGAATGACTCTGGTGATCATCGATGGAGAATTTTGGTGGGCTGGCGGAATCTGAACAAAACTCGCAAGCTCATGTATTTAGATGTTTTTATCTAATTCAACTTTGTTCCGTGTACCTAAACGTGTACCAATTATTGGATCTCATACCCCGGAACGGCTGCGCTAGGATAACCAACGGCCAGCTTAAAATCCAAAAAAAATGATTTTAGGGAAAAGTGTTCACACTGTTCACTTTTGGTATTTATTCATTAAATTCATATTGTTAGATAGTGAAGGGCTTTAGAGTGGATGTACACTAGTGTGCACCGTAGGTGATCCCTTTCACTTGAGAATTCAAAAAATCGCCAAACTGGACTAGTGGAGTTAATTTAGTGCGGTATATTGTAGGGCAGCCAGTTACGGAGCGTGCATATAATATTATTGAGAGCATAAAGACAAAAAACGCACATAAAGATACTATTATTAATTTAGTGGCCATCATGGGTAAAGGAAAATATTTTTCGAATATATTAATTTCTTCGGTAATGTTTGCGATATATGAAGGGATTATAAGTTAGGCCTTCTATTTAAAAAAGAAGGCCTAACTATTTTAAAATTCGACTCTATCTAATAATAATTTCTTTTTGTAATTCGGTAGATACACTGAGCCATACTTTTCAAAACTATCAAAGTTAAAAGCAAGATATTCTTTTAGAAAGTGGTCTGTGTATTTTGTAAGGTACTCAATGTTGTTCTCAAGTTGTTCTCTTGAAAAACCTCTTTTATTGTTTAATCTTGACCTTAATTTTAATATTCTGTCTGTAGGGCTTGGATGCGACGAGTGAATTGAACCCCTCATGGGGTTTGTATAATCGAGAATTAGCCTGCTTGTTTCAAAATACATTAATGTTAAAAAGGCAGCGTTGGCAATATCTCCTTTGTAAAGAGAGTTTCCTTTTATGTTTTTTATGGCATGCCAGTCTGCATCATATTCAAGTTTATGTGAATACTTATAGTGTTGAATCTTCATATCACCTTGATATGCGTTTAACATAATAGAAAGATCTTCTTTAAATAATCTTGAGTCGTTCAAATGGCCTAGAAGGTGGTGCGCGTACTCATGTCCAAGAATAAACTGGTATTGCAAATTAGTTAGGGACTGTAAGAAATCCTCAAAGTGCGTGGGCAGCTCTCCTCTCGAATCCAAATCAAAATCATAAGATTCATGCCCTGCCATAATTCTTTGGGCAATTAAATACGCACTAAATGTGTCAGCTTGGTCCAGACCAAAATCATCTCCATAGAAAAATATATTCATAAAATAGAGGTAATTTTCAAGTGATTCAGATATTGCTATTATGTTTCCGGAAACAGTTTTCATACATGTAGCGTTTACGTTATCAAGATAAGCACTTCCGGCGGGTATCTTTTCTAATTTTTTTTGATTTCCTTTAGATAATGATTTTAGATAAATGCTCTCTTTGAATTTACTCTTGTAGTATTCATCAAGTGACCAATCCTTTTTATTTCCTTTTCTTTTCCTGAATACTCTAATTAACCTAGGGTTGTCAACAATTGCTTCTGCTCTAATTTGCAGTAAGAAGTCACTTAAAACCTTCGGCTTCTTTATTCTTTCTATATCTTCCCTGCTGCAAAATGAAGCATAGAAAGAAGCGTCATCACTTAAACCTTCTAGGTCAGAGTGCTTGATTACACCTGTTAAATGCAATAAAACATTTCCACTTTCAATCAATACACCTTGGCTAGCACGTCGCGCATTAGGTGCTTCCGCCAAAATACGATCAAAAAAATCCTGCTCTTCGGACATTTAAAACCCTTACTTGTTATTTTTCTGAATTTGGATAGATATAATTTGCATGGCGATTCTAATGTTCAATATTTATAAAATGATTTTTTGAAGGTGACGTTTAAAGCGCACTGCGTTGTCCAATGACATTTAAATTAACATGCTCTGTGCTAGTTAACTATGGCCTAATTTTTTGCAGTAACAATGCCTGCACTCGATAGAAAACTCAAGTAAATGTTACTGAGTTGTTTTGACTAAGCTATGACGAGTGTAAACAAGTGAGGGAATGGCATTAAAGATTCTGTTTTTTGGTTTTCCTGATATTTTAAGTTGCATTAAATGCATAAACCGGCCTAAGCCGGTCGATGTTAAATGAAGCACTAGTTTAATCCTGGCAGCCAATCGGCCTCGCTGTCTTCATGCAAGATGAGATTGGTCTGTATACCGTTATTCGTCCGGCGCTTGAGCAGCACGCGCTCATACTCTTTAAGCGTCTGTGGCACCGCCTGGCCAAAAGCCGTCAGGCTGAGCGGGTGCTGATGGCCGCGCGATTCCATAAATGACAGATATGCATGATAGAGATAGCGCTTCGGGTTAATCGGGCGAATGTTGGCGTTACCAATAAACAGCCCATTCGGTGTGCTCAACGGCATAAGGTAGCCACAGAAATCGACCAGCGGATCAGCCTGGCGTTTTATCTCCAGCGCTTCGCCGGACGACTGTTGCGCCTGCAACAACTCGCGCGCTTCGTCAGGTGACGCGAAGCGCTGCATCAAATGACGCACAATGACGGCCAGCTCGTTGCTAATTTTATCCAGTAGCTGCGAATCGCGCTCTTTCGCCGGTATCACCTCCGGGAAGGTCAGGATTACCCGGCGACGTGACACGCCGCCGCTGCGATCGCTAAAACGCATCGGATTGTTGTTCACCGCCAGAATCACCGCCGGGATTTGAGTTGAGTATGGATCGCGATATTTGGGATCGATGGCTACCGCATCGCCGCCGGTAATCGCCTTAATTCCCGCGCCATCGCCGCTCCACTTCTCTTGATCGGGCAGAATAATCAGCGAGAAGCCTACAACGCTGGCGCGTTCCCGCGATGATTCCAGCGTATCAATGGTGGCTGACGTGGTGTTATCGCGGCCAGCGAGCAGTGTGGCGATCGACGCTAAAACGCTTTTCCCGCTTCCACCTGGACCAGTTACCTCAAGGAACATCTGCCAGTCATAGCGGTTTGCCAGCACCATGAATAACGCCGCGAGGATGCGCTCCTGCTTGTCGTGATTATGTCCGGCCGCCCGCGTTAACCAGCGGTAAAAGTGAGGCGCGTGGTCTGCGAGATTTTCACCCGGACGCGGTGCGGAGTAGTCCACGCTGTTGACCGTGCGCAGCCAGTTCTCGCGGCGGTGCGGGCTGAATGTGCCGTTAGTCGTATCAAATACCCCGTTACGAAAACCAATCAGGCGGCGCGCCGGTTCGCCCATCTGCGGCACCATCAGCTTGAGCGTATCGAGTACGCTACCAATCCCGGCTGCTGAAAACGGTGCGCGCACCTTCTGAAACAGCGCGGCGATTTCGCGGCGCAGCATCTGCACCGGCATCACCTGCCACGCGCCGTTCTCATAGCGGCAAATTTCCTCTCCGACGGGCGGCACGGCTAGTGCCTGCCCGTAGTGATCGACCAGCAGTTCCGCCTTTTCGCTGGCACTCATGGCTTTAAGGTCGGCCTCGCTCACGGACTCGAACGGGCTTGGCTTATGAGGCTGAGTGAAGGCGGTGAGTAGCGCCTGCGTCGCGATGTCGCCCTGTACCTGCCAGACGTCGTTCCAGTCGCCAGTTTCCGGTGGTAAAGCGGCCTTACCCTTGCAGACTTTCGCGGCTTCCTCTGCCTTTAGATGGCCTGTGCCGTTGTCGTCGCGATCGGCGGCAATCAGCATCAGCGCATCAGGATTGGTTTTGCGCAGTTGCGCGGCAAGTGTTGGGAGATTATTGGCGCTTAGCGCCACATAAACAGGTTGCCCGGTCAGGCGCTGCACCGTGAGGCCGGTTGCATAGCCTTCGGTGAGCCACAGCGTTTTGCTGTCCGGCTCGCCTGCAAGGTGATAAGCGCCTTTCACCTGTCCGCCGGGCAAGGTGCGCTTGTCGCCAGCGGCGCTGATTAGCTGGATGTTAACGGCGTTGCCGGTTTCGTCGGTCAGCGGCACAAGCAGATCGCCAACTGCAAAACTGATACCGCCACAGCGCAAACTCGCAGCCAGCGTTAACGCCTGATTGCTGTGCAGCCCTTTCGATAAAAGGTAGGCGTTATCCGTGCGGCTAACGGCGGCGGCGAGCAACTTCTGCGCCCGTGCGGCGGCCTCGGATTGTGCGACTGCTTTATCAACGGTGTTCACCGGTGCTTTTGATACCGGTGGCAGCGCGCCAAGCATATCGGCGATTTTGATTGCCGCCTCTTTGGCGCTGACGTCGAGCGCCTTTTCGACCAAATTCAGGCCGTCACCGGCTCCGCACTGATTACAGTGCCACGTTCCGCGCCCGTCCTGATTATCAAAACGGAAACGATCTTTACCGCCGCAAACCGGGCATGCGCTATGTCTGCCGCTGGCGTGAATGCTGATGCCGAGTGCGGGCAGCAGTTGCGGCCAGAATCCGGCCGCCGCTTTTACCGTGTCAGAGACAATGTGTTTCATCTGCTGTATCTCCCTCAGTGCAACGTGGCGCGACGAGTCGCGGCAAGCTGGCTGCAAAACAGTTCATCCATCATGGTCGCGCCAAGACGAGTCAGGCGAGGCGGCGCGGTGAGCAGGTCAGGCTCAACCATATCGCCCAGCATGGTGCAGGCCATTTCCATTCCGGCCTCTGCGCCGTGACGACGCACGTAAAATCCTTCCAGCTCGAGCGCTATCGTCATCTGTAGTTCGTCGAGCGTGGCCGAAACGGTGATGCCCAGCGTTTTGCAGGCGTTGAGATAGCCCTGTGCCAGCGCACGACGGTAAACGGCGGTGCGGACTTCAACAGGTAAGCAGGAATTATTAGCAGTCATCATGGCGAGCCTCCGTGGCAAACATAAGGGATTCACAGGTTTCAACAACTTTGCCGAGCTGGTCGGTGAGAAGGGCAACGACCGACGCGAGTGCTACACCATCCGGAACACAGTCGCTGGCGCTCATGCTGTTAACCGATTCGAACATGTCGAGAACGGTGACTCCAACAGAGTGCGCGTGCTGCAAACGAAGAAAGTCGGCGTGTGGAATGGGATAGGTGTCTTGATTATTTAGGCGCTGAGAAAGGGTGTTCATGCGATCACCGCTTTTACTGGCACGCGGCCAGCGAAGCACAGGACATAGTCGCGAATGAAGTTGGCGCGGGCTGTGCGCTCGTCTTTTGCCGCAAAGCGCAGCATACAGGGACGGGCAGCGCGATCGGTGCGGCGCACAGCGGCGAAAATAAAGGTGAATTTGGGATGAGCGGTGTTAATAACCGTAGCCAAGATGGCAGTCTCCTTGAAGTAGTTGTAATAACTACCACCGGAGTTCCTACACTCAATGGTGGTAGCCCAGACGGGGGTAGGAATACCGGCCTTCAAGGACACCGGCCAGCCCGAAGGCTGCCCCGCCTGAGCCACCATTGCCTGATAGGCATGACGGTTCACAGACCGCCACGCTGAAAGCTGGTGCACTAAGGCAACGACATAAAAAAACACGCATGGCGCGTGTATTGTCGCCTTGAAGTAACTCGGGTTCCTACGCCCGGCTGCCGATTTTGCGACAGCGCGAAAACTGTATAACGACCGCTCGCCAGATAAAAGGCTTTTTTCGTTCATTGGTGCATTTTCCTTAGCAATCGGTCAGGCCTTGATCGGACTGCTGCGGATTTGATCGGCGTTTGCTGTCAGCTTTGCCCGTTATGTGTTTTCTCGAGTGAGCTTTTTTGCCCATTACCGAAATATGGCCGTGCATCCCGCTATTAAAAGAAGGTGAGGTTGGGGGCTTATCACTGAGTGCGTTTGTTAGGCTTTCAGCAATGAAGGCTGCTTCATCTTTGGTCAGAGGAAATGAGCTGGTGTTGAAATTCAGCGTGATCATGCTCCACCTCCGGCGCGCTGTGCGATGCGTGACTGCATCCAGCCATCAATTTCAGAGGCCAGCCAGGCAACGTTTTTACCGCCTAGGGAAATCTGCGACGGAAACTGCTCACGGCTGATTAAGTCGTAAATAGTTGAGCGGGACAGGCCGCAGGTGTTGATCACTTCCGGCAGGCGCATAAAGCGATCGCGGGGATAAGAAACATCACCAGTAAATGGCGTCATTGGGGTTGAAGGGGCTGAAACTGCATGCATGGTGTTACCTCATAATGAGTCCGGCCGGTGCTGTCCGGTTCCGGGTGTGTCTTTGGGTAACTCCCTATTTTGAGAATATTTTACCTAATGTAAACAACCCCTTGTTTGCTGATGAATGAGCAATTGAGCGTTCTGTAACCTGCTGTTTGCCAACGTTTGCCAAAGAATTGCCAACATTTGCCATCCACTGAACATTGGTTATCAAAAAAAGATCCTAAGAAGAAAAAATTCTAAAAAAAGCTCGCCAGAAAAAGGCTGTATTATGAGGGGAGTGAAGACTAGTGAACACTGAGTGAAGACTTTATTTGTAACTGTTCACCACTTTACTTACTGTATTTACTATCTTTTTTTCTTTAGTGAACAGTAGTGAATAGTTATATAAGAACTAAAAGTCTTTGAAGCATGTTCCAGCCTCAATTTTGGGTTTGTTTGCTGAGCGACAGGCAGAAAGCAATGAAATGATTTGTCCGTTGGTGCACGACAGAATGTCCTCATCCTTTACAGACGATGCGAGACAACGATGAGCACAGCAGAAAACAAACCAACCTCACTGATTCGATTTGAAAAAGCGCGAGCTGAACACACTGCGCAGATGACGGAATTTAATAGCGTTGTCGCCAACATCACTCGCTGCGAAAAAGAGCGTCAGGCCGCTATTGAGGCAGGCAAGGAGGCTGAGAGCAACTGGCGCACTAATTTTCGAAAATTGCGTGGTAATCTCACGGAGGAGCTTCGCACCGAGCATACTCAGCGTATTGCCAACCGCGAGCTGGCTGATGAGTTCGCGGGACTGTTGAAGGAACTGGAGCTGGATAAGCAGTACGCCGTGCTGTGCTGTTGTACCAGCGGTAAAAAATACGTTGAAGCACATAAAGATGCTTTTACTGAGTTTGCTGACTCGCATTGGGAATCGGCACTGCGTAACGTCAGCCCTTCGTTGCTATGGTCGATCAAGCTGCGCATTCAGCGCGAAAAAATTGCCCCAACCTTTGTCGGAGACGATCGCGACCCGATCCGCGATATCGCTGGACTGATTGGGGAAGCCTTGACGCGAGCTGCGGTCGCGCTGCCTGAAAGTATTTTAAATGAAGCTCCATTACTGGAAGCCATCGGTGTTCGTCGTCCGGCTCTAACGGGCGTTGATATGGATCTTTATTCGCGTCCTTTACGCCGTCAGAAGCTGGCAGAATCAATCCGGGCGCAGCGTTTAAAACTTCAGGAGGACGACCAGAAATGATGCACTGTCCTTACTGCAAAAGCCCGGCGCACGCGAAATCCAGCCGCTATATGTCCGAGCAGGTAAAAGAGCGTTATCACCAGTGCACGAATCTGGATTGCTCCTGCACGTTTAAGACGAACGAGAGCATCACGAAAGTCATAACCTCGCCGCCACCGCCGGAAACAGTTGAGGAAGTTGCGCCGATACCGGTTAAAGAACGGCAGACGTTAGGCCGATACGGCTCAGCATTTCGAATCACTCATTAATCCTAACAGCCGCTGATCACACAGCGGCTTTTTTGTGTCTGCTATTCGCCATTCGAGAGCCTTTTTTCTGGCAAGCCGATTTGTAAAGAGCCGTGCATGCATAAGGTGCATGGATTCGCATGCAACACCATGCGTCAGCGGGATGCGTTGAAGCCATACGGGGCGCGGCTCAGGTGGCTTTATGCACCTGCATGAAAAGCGGTGCATAAAGCGGGCAGGCGAGGGGGGGATAGCATTGCGCGCGAACCCGTATTTAAAATTACAACTACTAGAAAAGATAGCTTTACATCTAATCAATATTTTAGAAATATGACTTTATTGATACCAGTCGAGGAATGAAAAGTGGATGTTCATATCGTTGATTTTATTAAGGCTTCTGCTGCTTTTGAAAGCCGCGAAAGAGGGTTGTTACTATGGTTACTTATTAATTGTCGTAATGGCCCAAAAAAAATAAACCAGATGTTACAGCAAAGAATTACCAAAAAAGAGCCAATAATGAGTGAGCGTTACAATCATTGGCTCAGAAGTTACAAAAGATTTGAAGAAGACAGGTTAGATTTAAAAGCATTTAAAAAAGAAGAGGCGAAGATCAGTACGCTGCAAGTTAATAACTTCAGAGGGTTCAATGCATTATCTTTAGAGGATAAAGGTGCACTGGTTCAATTCCATAAAGAAATAAACATATTCTTTGCTCCTAATGGTGGAGGGAAGACTAGCCTTTGCGAAGCTATAGAATATGCTTGCACGGGAACAATTAAAGAAGCTGAGAGAAGGAAGACATCTTTAGCTAAGTATATAAAAAGAAATGGTAAACTCATACTTGAAGCAAATGCGGATAATGGTGAGAAGATAAACTCATCAAGCGAAAATCTTTTTTGTTTTATCGATAGAAATAGGCTTCAGGAGTTTTCTTTATTAGGTTCTAATGATACTCGTTTTGCACAAAAAGATGTTTTGGCCTCATTAGTTGGGCTGGAACAATTAGATGAATTTTTCGATAAGTTAGTTCAGCCCCAAAGTTTCGATGTGTTAAAGCTGAAAAAGAACTCAAATATATCCAAAAAAAATGACTTAAAGCGTGATGTGGAATTTTCTAAAACCAGACATAAAGAATATCAAAACAAAATCGGAAGCGAGATTTTAAATATACTAAATATTATGAAGTCAGCAGGGTTGCCCGTAAGATATGCTAGTTCTCTAACAAGAAATTTTCTTGATAGATTCGATGAAAGATGTGCTTTTTATAAAGAGAAAAAAGAAATTTACTCCAAAGGAAAGCTATCATATATAATTGACGACATTGCAATTAATAGGTTTATAGCGCACTTAAAAAAGGTTTTACTATTTTCTAAAAAAATAAATGAGCAGTATTTAGCTCTTAGAGATGAAGTTGATTACTTAGAGCTATATAAGATGGCAGAGAGTGTGCTTGAAAAAAATGATTTTAATGAATGTCCATTATGTCGCACAGAGCTTAGTGAAGTTTACGTAAATCCGCTGGTAAATGCGAAAAACTGCATAAAGCGGCTTAAGAGTATCGCCTCCCTCCAAAAAAGAAAGGCGAAAGTCAGTTCAAATATATCCAAGTGTGTTAATTCAATTAAACAACAAGTGGAATTATATAAACATTCACCTCTTCAAGATGAAAGCATTGTTAGTCACGAAAGTTTAATCTCTTTGGCAATAACTGATGAATTGGATACGGAGTCTATAGATAAAGCAATATTGATAATTGAGGAGGTGTGTTGTCTTTCATCTAAAATAATTAAACACAACGAACGTTGTAGTGTTCATAATAAAGCAGTATGGGAGTCAGATAAAGTATTAAAACGAATAGAAAGTAATATGGTTGAAATAAAGGCTAGGAAAGAAGAAATATCTGAATGCATGGATAATATTCGTGGATTTAAACGTGCAATGTTGATTGAATCTAAAGCTATTAAAGAAAATTATAGACAGATATCTTTAGTTACGCAGCAAGCTGAATGTGATACTGAATACAACGCTTTTTTAGATAACCTAAAAATTGATTATACAAATCTATATTTTGAGGCTTATAAATTTAAAAAAGAAAGGGAGCAGTCAATAATATCAGGGCTTAATGAAGATGTGGTTTACTATTACAATAAAATAAATTTCCATGAAGATGATTCTGAGTTGATTCAGGCAGTTAATTTCAACTATGACGATACAATGAAACAGTACAGAATTGAAATAACCATCCAAAGTATTGTCCATGATGCATTTGTATGTCTATCAGAAGGGCATCTTAAAGTACTTGGTTTATCAATATTGTTATCCTTAGCTAAGAAGAAAAAATTAAGCTTCATCGTTTTTGATGATGTTGTAAATGCTATAGATACTGAACATAGAAGCAATATAGTCAATACTTTTATTAATGATCCTTATATTAAGAAAGCTCAACTAATAGTTACAACTCATGACCGTTTCTTTTGGGAGATGTTTAGTAACAGGTGTCGTCAAGATAAATTGGATTTCAAAAGTTTTGTTTTGGGTTGTGATAAAGGATCTGTATTCATATTAGATAAGAAGGTTTCATTTGAAGACAAAATAGCAGAAAGCCTCAAGTATTATGATGTCAGGCAAGCACTGATTTATTGTAGAATCTGGTTTGAATCCCTAGCAGCAAAACATTGCGTAGATCTTTCATTGGGGATCACGGGTAATTTTTCATCTAGAAATTTTCAGGATCCAAACTATATAAAAATTTCTTTGGAAAGTATGTATGATGCTTTGATCAAGAGTTTGAACGGAAGAGATCTACAGGTAAATATAATAAAAAGGAATCTTTTAAACTGGAGTGTGCAAAATCAAGAACATCATGCTTTCAATGAAAATAGCTACAATATTGTGCACTCTAAAACTAGCCATGAAATTAAAATGATATATGATGCGATTATCAGGTTTGAAACTCAATTAAATCCTTCTTTAAAACTTCTGAAAATAAATGAGCGACTACCAGAGATTGAGCGACAAATCACGAGGTGTGAGGAGTTGCTTAGCAATGAAAAAGTTCCAGATGTAATTAAGGGGTTAAATGAAATGAAGAAATTGGATTTGATGGCAAAAGCCAATGAGTTGAAAGATTTAAGAGACTTTATAATTGGTGAAATATTCTGTTAAATTTTGGGCCTGCTTGGCAGGCCATGAAACCTAGACTACATCAACTATATACAAAATTACCCCACCAGGCTGTCATTTCAATCTTTTGCTTCAAATAGTTTGCTCGATTGTATGCTCTACGTACTTCATTTTTATCTGAATGAGCCAAAGCTGATTCAATAACATCTGCATTAAAACCCGCCTCATTCAAAGCTGTGCTCGCTATGGAACGCAGACCATGAGCAACCAACTTACCGCCATAACCTATTCGCTTTAATGCCGCATTCGCTGTTTGGCTATTCATTGGCTCTTTGGGCTTGTTTCGGCTCGGAAACACATATTGCCGGTTGGCGCTCAGAGGCCGCATAACCTCAAGAATATCGAGAGCTTGTTTTGATAGAGGAACGATATGTTCGCGCTTTGCCTTCATGCGCTCCGCTGGAATGACCCAAAGGTTTAAATCGAAGTCGATTTCAGCCCACCTTGTTCCTGAAGCTTCTGACGGCCGTACCAGGGTGAGTAATTGCCACTCGATTAAACAGCGAGTGGTGATTGATAGATTGGACATTACTAATGAGCGCATTAGCTTTGGCAGTTCTTCCGGTCGCAACGTTGGCATGTTCTGTTTTTTTGGCCTTTCAAAAGCCATACCAACGCCCGAAGCAGGATTCGCGTCAATCAACCCTGTGTTGACTGCAAAAATCATGATCTCGTTGATGCGCTGCACCAACCGGCGAACTGTCTCAAGCGCGCCACGAGCTTTAATTGGCTCTAGTGCTTCAACAATCGTCCTGGCTTTAAGCGTCTGAACAGGGATCTCACCGATATTAGGGAAGATGTCCTTTTCCAGCGATCGCCAAATATCCTTTGCATAATCCTCGGTAACGCTTTTGCTCTTAAGCTGGAACCACCTTCCGGCGACTACGGAAAAAATACTATCTAGCTCGATTTGCAGTTGTTCTGATACTTCCTCTTGCTGCTTCTGCGGGTCGATCCCTTGCGCAAGCAGCGACATATGTTGATCACGCACTTGGCGTGCGACAGCGAGCGTTAGGGCAGGGTAAGAGCCAAGGCTGAGATTTGTGCGACTGCTGCTATTTGGTCGCTGATAGCGAAAACGCCACAGCTTCTTACCTGATGTTTTGACGAGTAGGAAAAGGCCGTCGCCATCATGCAGTGTGAAGTCTTTCTCTTGAGGCTTAGCTTTGAGGATTTCGTTATTGGTGAGTGGGCGTGTCATCCGCGCCATGACTGGTTTCCGTCCATAATTGGTACACGTTTTTGGTACACATTATAGCGTGTACCAATTCGTGTACCAATTATCTCTGGATTCAGGCAGATCGTCTCGGAAGGTTACAGACACAAAAAAGCCCGCAGGGCTTATGCCGTGCGGGCTTTCAGGACTTCTACGGATGACTCTGGAATCATCTTCGAAGGATTTTGGTGGAGCTGGCGGGAGTTGAACCCGCGTCCGAAATTACTACACCGTCGGCACTACATGCTTAGTCAGTCTTTACATTCGCCGGCCAGCTGCGGACAGACACGCCACTGACAAACTAGCCTGATTAGATTTAGTGCTTCAACCCCAGGCAAGGCATCCACACGATCTCTTTTGGGTTTGACCTCTCTTGATCCCCGTCTTAAGAGCGGAAGCTAGGGAGAGAGGGCTTCAAAGCAGGTTATTAAGCTGCTAAAGCGTAGTTTTCGTCGTTTGCGACTATTTTTTTGCGGCTTTTTACGAGGCAAACCGCCCCTCGGCATGCTCCTAAGGCTTCACAATCCCGTCGAGTCCAGAATCAGCCCCAAGAAATTTCAATACTACAGACAAGCGACGCCAAAATCCAGCGCTTAACGCTTTGAATTCTTCATAATACGCGCTTTGTCCATCTTCCATTCGCGCTCTTTCACGTCGTCACGCTTGTCGTGCTCTTTCTTACCGCGTGCCACACCGATCTTCAGTTTGGCCCAGGCATTCTTCCAGTACATCGACAGCGCAACCACGGTAAAACCTTCGCGGTTGACGCGACCGTACAGCGAATCGAGTTCGCGTTGTTTCAGCAGCAGCTTGCGGCTTCGCGTGGGATCACACACCACATGCGTTGAAGCAACCGCCAGCGGCTGGAAAGTAGAGCCGAACAGGTAAGCTTCACCATCGCGCAACAGAATGTAGCTATCGCTGATGTTAGCCTTACCGGCACGGAGTGATTTGACTTCCCATCCTTGCAACGACATACCCGCCTCGAACTCTTCTTCAATGAAGTATTCATGACGTGCGCGTTTATTGAGGGCAATAGTGGCTGAACCGGGTTTGTTAACTTTTTTCTTTGTCATAGTGCGGCGTAGTCTACATCACTCAGTTTATGGGCGCATCCCCTGTCCTGCAGGGCGGTAAAAAACACTCCATTTTAGCACAGCAAGCAAAGCCGTGAATTTTTGTTTGGTGACTGAAAATGGTATTATTCAATGGTTTTGTGATGAACAGGAACCATTATGGCCCAGATTAGCCGTTCAGCGCTGGTCCCTTATAGCGCTGAACAGATGTACCGTCTTGTGAATGACGTGGATGCTTATCCTCAGTTTCTGCCGGGCTGCACCGGCAGTCGCGTGCTGGATAACAGCGGAGATCAAATGACCGCGGCCGTTGATGTCTCGAAAGCGGGCATCAGTAAAACTTTCACCACGCGCAACACGCTGATCAGCAACCAAAGCATATTGATGCAGTTGGTTGATGGCCCGTTTCGTAAATTGACCGGCGGCTGGCATTTCACTTCATTAGGTGATGATGCCTGTAAGGTTGAGTTGAACCTCGATTTTGAGTTCACCAATATGCTGGTAGAAATGGCGTTCGGCCGCATCTTTAAAGAGCTGGCAAATAGCATGGTGCAGGCGTTCAGTCAGCGCGCAAAAGAGGTTTATCGTGCCTGATATCAGCGTGGAAGTGGTTTACGCACTGCCAGATAAGCAGTATTTGCGTGCTGTAACGCTTGAAGAAGGCGCAACTGTGGAGCAAGCGATTAAGGCTTCGGGGTTGCTGTCACTGCGTAAAGATATTGACCTGAACTCGAATAAGGTTGGGATTTATAGCCGCCCGGTAAAATTGGGTGATGCCGTCCAGGATGGTGATCGCATTGAGATCTATCGTCCGCTGATTGCCGACCCGAAAGAGTTACGGCGTCAACGCGCAGAGCGGTCAGCTGAGAAGAAATAGTCGGAAAGTAAAAACGAAAAAGGCGCTTAAGCGCCTTTTTTATTGCCGTTCACTTAGCCTTCTTTGCCAGAGAGCTTCGGCTTATTGTCGATGTTAGTCAGCGTTCCGTTGCTGTCAAAGGTCAGCGTCAGCGTTTGCTGTTTCACACCTTCATGGCCAGGTTCCTGACGGAACACGTAATACCAAACGTTGCTGCCAAACGGATCGCGCATCATCGGCGTACCGAGCGTATAGGCAACCTGCTGCTGCGTCATGCCGTTGTGAATTTTCGACACATCGTTGGCGACCAGGTAATTCCCCTGATTGATATCCGGACGATACACAACGCGCTCAAGGGTGGAACATCCAGCGGTCATCATCAACATTACTACTGCCGCGGCAGTCAGCGTTTTACAGCGCATCTATACATTCCTTTTCTGGGGCCAAACGCCTTTCAGCAGGCTATTTTTTTGCCATCAAATTCTGAACTCTGCCTGCGGCAGGCTTTATTACTCAGACGACATAACTGCCGATGATAATAAACCTTTTCGCTATTTGAAACCTCTACAGAGCAAGCATATGACCACCAGCCGGGAAAAAAGTGCGGTATCAGGCGGCTAAAAGTTCTTTAGCGTTGGCCAGCGTGTTGCGCGTCACCTCGCTGCCGCCCAGCAAACGCGCTAACTCTTGCAGACGCGCGCGTTTATCCAGCGGTTGCATATGCGTTTCTGTCACCGCACCATCGGTCTCTTTGCTGACGTAAAAGTGCTGATGACCGCAGCCGGCAACCTGCGGCAGGTGCGTGACACACATCACCTGCGTTGACTCGCCCAGCTGACGCAGCATTTGGCCGACAACAGCGGCGGTTGGGCCGCTGATGCCAACATCTACTTCATCGAAGATCATTGCCGGTGTTTCCATTTTCTGTGCGGTAATCACCTGAATCGCCAGAGCAATACGCGACAACTCACCGCCGGATGCCACTTTGCCCAGCGGCTGGAGCGGCTGGCCTGGGTTCGTCGTAACGCGGAAATCAATGCGCGTTGCACCATCTGCGGTGAGTTGATCGGCATTGAACTCCAGCACAATCGCAAACTGGCCGTGCGGCATTGCCAGCGTGCGCATGCTTTGCGTGATCAGCTGGCTCAATTCTTGAGCGGAATGCTCGCGCAGTTGATGCAGATTTTCAGCGCTGACTAACGCGGCTTTGTGGTGGGCGACAACTTCAGACTGCAAAGTTTCCTGATCGCTCTCTTGTTGCGAAAGCAATTCCGCTTCATCCAGCAGCTGCTGATAAAGCACCGGCAAAGTTTCAGGTGAGACATGGTGCTTACGCGCCAATGCAATCTGCCGTGACAGACGTTGCTCCAGCTCATGCAGACGATTGGGATCGAGATCCAGACGTTCGCAGTAGTGGCGCAGTTCATCGCTGGCTTCACTGAGTTGAATCGCGGCTTCCTCCAGCAGATTGAACACGCCGCTGACTTTATTATCCAGCGTCACCAGTTCGCCCAGCATGTGACGAGCGCTATAAAGAAGGCTCTGCAGGTTGGTGTCATCCCCATCGGCGAGAATTTGCAGCGCTTGCTGGCTGGTGGACAGCAACTGGCCACTGTTCGCCAGGCGTTTGTACTCTTCATCAATCTGTTCAAATTCGCCCAGCTGCGGGGCAAATTCATTGAGTTCTTTCAACTGATACTGCAGTAGCTCGCGACGAGATTCACGCTCTTGCGAAAGCTGCTGATGCTGTGCCAGCGCGCGGCAACTCTGATGCCAGCGCTGATAGTGCTGGCGCATTTCAGACAGCAAATCATCGTGGGCTGCATACGCATCCAGCAGATGTTTTTGGTGATCGGATTTGAGCAGCAACTGGTGAGCATGCTGGCCGTGAATCTGAATCAGCAACTGGCCCAGTTCACGCAACTGCGACAGCGGCACCGATGTGCCGTTGATAAAGCCACGCGAACGACCATCCGCGCTAATCACACGCCGCAGCAGACACTCATTGCCCTCATCCAGCTGATTCTCCACCAGCCAGCGTTGTGCGGAAGGCGAAGCTTTGAGCTGGAAGCGGGCGCAGATATCAGCGCGGCTGGCACCCTGACGCACCATATCTGCTTCAGCGCGGCCGCCCAGACACAGGCCCAACGCATCGATGGCGATAGATTTACCTGCGCCGGTTTCACCCGTGATCGCCGTCATACCACGATGAAAATCGATCTCCAGTTCACGAACGATAGCAAAGTTACTGATGGTCAGTTGTGCCAGCATAGAATCACCTGTATGTAAAAACAGATATGGTTTTACGTACAGTATATCCTGGTTTTTTATACAGTAAAGTAGTCAGCGCTGATTTTCAGAACAATTTTTTAGACCAGCCCAACTTTGAACTTAAGGTATTAAAATAGTTGTAATTTTTAGGATGGATAAGATTGAGATGATTGGCGCTACGGCGGATCAGGACATCTTCACCTTCCTGAATTGGCAAGGCAATCTGGCTGTCGCAACTGATCTCGAGATCGCTGCGCAGGGAAGAAAAACGCAGGCGGATGGTGCTGCTGCTGTTGATGACCAGCGGACGCGCAGAAAGCGTATGTGGGAACATGGGCACCAGCGTAATCGCATCCAGCGACGGCGTCAGAATAGGGCCGCCCGCCGAAAGCGAATAGGCGGTGGAGCCGGTCGGTGTGGAGATAATCAAACCATCGGAACGCTGTGAAAAGGCAAACACCTCATCAATATAGACTTCGAATTCAATCATATGCGCAACTTTACCGGGATGCAGCACCACTTCATTAATGGCGCTACCAATGCGCGGCGAGCACGCTTCTTTGCATACCTGCGCCTCCAGCAAGAAGCGGCTCTCGACGAAGTAATCGCCCTGCAGCACATCGTCCAGCTGCTGTTGCGCATTGTCCGGATCGAGATCGGTGAGAAAACCGAGGTTGCCACGGTTGATGCCAATCACTTTGATGTCATAGCGCGCCAGCACACGGGCAGCACCAAGCATGTTGCCATCGCCACCAACCACCACAGCTAAATCAGCGCGTTGACCAATATCCGCAAGGCTGCCGGTTTGGGCATTTTTCAAATCCAGTTCGCGCGCAATCTGCTGCTCGACAATCACCTCATAACCCTTTGCCGTTAGCCAGCGCCAGAGCATTTCATGGGTGGTTAACGCAGTAGGATGGCGCGGATGGCCGACAATCCCGATGCAGTTAAAGTGTTTGTTCATTTAGCGCGAGTTCCTTATAAGCCAAAACGGCCAGGCAATGTGATGGGTTTACTTGAAACCGTCAAACTGATCCCCATAATAAGCCAACCAGCGAGATGAATGTGCAAAACGCGGAGAAATTCATGAGTAGTAAAGAACAGAACACCCCAAACGAGCAAGTCTCAGACGAAATTCAACAGGATCAGCAGCACGTGGACGCAGAGACAACCGCTGAGGTGGATCCGCGTGATGAGCGTATCGCGCAACTGGAAGCCGAGTTAGCCGTGTCGCAAACCGGCGTGCGCGATGCACAGCTGCGTGCGCAGGCGGAGATCGAAAATATTCGTCGCCGTACTGAAATGGACGTGGAAAAAGCGCATAAATTTGCGCTGGAGAAATTTGCCAACGAGCTGCTGCCCGTGATCGATAGCCTGGAGCGCGCGCTGGAAGTGGCAGACAAAGAGAACGCTGAACTGGCTTCGATGATCGAAGGTATCGAGCTGACGCTGAAGTCGCTGCTGGGCGCGGTGCGTAAGTTTGGCGTGGAAGTGGTGGGCGAAACCAATGTGCCATTCAATCCAGAGATCCATCAGGCGATGTCGATGATGGAATCAGAAGATATGGCGCCAAATCACGTGCTGATGGTGATGCAGCGCGGTTACACCCTCAATGGTCGCCTGCTGCGTCCGGCGATGGTGGCAGTGACCAAAGCCAAAGGCTAATCTGTCGCTGTAATAACAACGGCCGCTTAATGCGGCCGTTTGTTTATTAAGGCAACACCGGCATCCAGTCAATCGGTGACTGGCCCGATTGACTGAGCAGCGCATTCGCCTGCGAGAAGTGTTTACTGCCAAAAAAGCCACGATGCGCGGAGAGCGGAGAAGGGTGTGGCGCTTTCAATACATGATGACGTTGCGTATCAATGATGCTGCCTTTCTTCTGCGCATGCGAACCCCACAGCAAGAAAATTACCCCTTCGCGATGCTGATTGATGGCGCTGATGACGTTATCGGTAAAGGTTTCCCAGCCAAAGCGCGCGTGCGAATGCGCCTTACTGGCTTCCACCGTTAACACGGTGTTTAACAGCATCACGCCTTGTGTTGCCCAGCTTTCGAGAAAACCGTGCGTAGGACGCACAAAGCCAGGCATATCTTGCTCCAGCTCTTTGTACATATTCAGTAATGATGGCGGGATCGCCACGCCGGGCAGAACGGAAAAAGCCAGACCATGCGCCTGATTCGGGCCGTGATAGGGATCCTGCCCCAAAATCACCACTTTGATATCGCCCAGTTCGGTCAGCCGAAAGGCATTAAACACATCCTTCTGCGGCGGATACACCGTTACGCCGGCAGCGCGTTCATTGGCCACCGCTTTCAGCGTTTCCACGAAGTAAGGTTTCTCTTTCTCTTCAGCCAGCACGTCGTGCCAGGTCAGCTTCTCAGCCATCGTTGACTCCCTGCAAAATAGTGCGCCTAGCTTAACGTGTCGGACTCAACAGCAGAAGGGTAAAAATAATTTGAATATTTACGTAAAATTTTAATTAGCGAAGTTTTTATGAATCAATTTGTTAGGTTTTCAGTTTGTAATCCTGACCGGACGAAATTGATACAGGTCAAAACGGCGCTTTTCCTGCAGTGATATACCACAGCATTCCAAAACCTTATGAACCTCGCTGCCCAGTTGCGACAGCGTAAAGCCCTGGAGACCTACTATGATTACCGGTATTCAAATTACTCAGGCAAATAATCCACAGCTGTTGAACTCATTCTGGCTGCTGGACGATGATAAAGCCGAAGCGCGCTGCCTGTGCGCCAAAGGGGATTTCGCAGAAGATCAGGTTGTTGCTATCAGCGATCTCGGCGAAATCGCTTACCGTGAAATTCCACTTGAGCAGAAACCGCAGGTGCGCATCGAAGGTGGTCAGCACCTGAACGTTAACGTGCTGCGCCGCGAAACGCTGGAAGATGCCGTCAATCATCCGGAAAAATATCCGCAGTTGACCATTCGCGTATCCGGCTATGCCGTGCGCTTTAACGCGCTGACGCCAGAGCAGCAGCGTGACGTGATTACACGTACATTCACCGAAAGCCTGTAATTGCAGCGCTGACGAAAAGACACACAGCAATACAAGCCGCGCCAATGTTGATTGGCGCGGCTTTTTTTATCTGGCGAGTTTAAAAGAACGGTTCTTCAGGGCGGATGATAGCGAAAGCGCGTTTTCGCTACGCTTAAAACAAAAAAATCGCCTCAAAAGAGGCGATTAATTACAACGAGTGCTGTTTTATTCCGCACCAGACTTTGGTGCATCGCTACCGCTTGGCTTGCGGCGTTTACCCACATTTTTGGTATCGCGATGACGTTGTTTGACGCGCGGTTTCTCTTGTTCTTTCTCTTTACGCTCTTGACGCTTCGCAAGTGCTTTTTTCGACGGTTTTCCCGTCACTTTAGCACTTGGCGCACGGCTTTCTGGACGCAGCTCATCAATCACACGCGCTTTTAACGGCTCGTTGATGTAACGGGTGATTTTGCCCAGCAGCACGTGATCGTGCGCTTCAACCAGCGAGATCGCGGTACCTTTACGGCCCGCACGCGCGGTACGACCGATACGGTGCAGATAGGTATCAGCGGTGCGCGGCAAATCGTAGTTAATCACGTGCGAGATATCGTCGATGTCGATACCGCGCGCAGCAACGTCGGTGGCAATCATCACCTTCACGCGGCCATCATTCATACGCTTGATGGCTTCGTTACGGTTGACCTGCACCATTTCGCCTTCGAGATAGCTGGTGCGGATGCCCGCTTCATGAAGCCAGGTAACCAGCTCATGCAGGCGCTCACGTTTGCGCACAAACACAATGACGCGCGTGGCATCTGGCTGTTTCAACAGGTGAATCAGCAGCTTGTTCTTATGCTCTAAATTATCGGCGCGGTAATACCATTGCTGGATTTTTTTGCGTTCGCTTTTGCTTGGGTCGGCCTCAATAAACACAGGCTCGTTAAGCAAACGCTCGGCGAAGTCTTTGATGTGCTCACCTTCCAGCGTCGCTGAGAACAGCAGCGTCTGTTTGCGCCAGCGGGTTTCTGCGGCGATGGTTTCGATGTCCTGCGCAAAGCCCATATCGAGCATGCGGTCAGCTTCATCGAGAATCAGCGTTTCTACGGCGCGGCAGTCAAAGTTCTCTTCTTTGATGTACTGCAGCAAACGGCCGGTGGTCGCGACGACAATGTCCTGGTTTTCACTGAACACTTCGGCATGGTTCATATACGCCACGCCCCCGGTGATGGTGGCGATATCCAGATGCGTGTGTTTAGCCAGCTCGCGCGCGTGATCGGCAACCTGCATCGCCAGTTCGCGCGTTGGGGTGATGATCAGAATGCGTGGTGGGCCTGATTTCTTGCGCGGGAAATCGAGCAAATGCTGTAAAGCGGGCAGCAAAAACGCTGCAGTTTTCCCCGTCCCGGTTGGAGCCGAACCCAGAACGTCACGGCCTTCCAGCGCGGCAGGAATGGTCTCGGCCTGAATAACAGTAGGGCGAGTGAAGCCTTTTTCCTGCAAAGCTTGTAGCAGGCTTTCGTCGAGTTCGAGTTCGGAGAATGTGGTTACGGTCATGGTCTACCTCAGTTTGGGGCGCTGATTATAGACAGAACGAATATAATCTTCATCTGTTTGTGTAGGTATTACCGGCGCAGGTGAATTCCCATCGCCACCACGTTACACTTCCGGCAGTAAAAAATTCAATGGTAGTGAAGTATGTCTCAGGACCAGCCGCATGCGCGGCCGACGTTAAGAAAAGACGGTTTTACCTTTAAGCAATTTTTCGTGGCGCACGATCGCTGTGCGATGAAAGTCGGCACCGATGGCGTGTTAATCGGGGCCTGGGCGCCAGTAGCTGGCGCGCGTCGCATCCTCGATATTGGCTGCGGCAGTGGCTTGATTGCGCTGATGCTGGCGCAACGTACGCCCAATTCGGTAGAGATTGATGCCGTCGAACTGGAAGCCAGCGCAGCGCAGCAGGCGCAGGAAAATATGCAGGCTTCGCCGTGGGCGGATCGCATCCACGTCCACCATCAGGATATTGTCAGCTGGAGCGAACAGTGTGAAAAACGCTTTTCGCTCATCGTCAGTAATCCGCCTTTTTTTGCGCCCGGTATGGCAACCGGCAGTGTCGCGCGCGATACCGCACGCAGCACCGCCACGCTCGACCATCTGACGCTGCTGCGTTGTGCCGCCCAGTTGATTGAAGAAGAAGGGCTATTTTGCGTGGTGCTGCCGGCTGAAGCTGGCGAAGCATTGATTTCACTGGCGCTGGCGGATGGCTGGCATTTGCGTTATCGCTACGATGTCGCCGCCTATGCGCAGCGCCCGCCGAATCGCGTGGTGTTAGGCTTTTCTCCCTCCGCCGGCGAAACCTTGCTGGAACGTCTCGCCATTCGTGATGAAGATAAAAGCTATTCAGCAGACTGGCTCAGCCTGGTGAAAGACTTTTACCTGTTCCGCTAGCTTCGGGCTGCAGAATGGTCGGTAACGCTTCATCCAGCAGATCGGGATTGTCGAGGGTAAAGTGTAACCCTCGGCTCTCCTTGCGCTCCAGCGCACAGCGCACCATCAGTTCGGCGACCTGCACCAGATTGCGCAGCTCAAGAAGATTGTTAGAGAGGCGGAAGTGCGCGTAGTACTCGTCAATCTCCTGTTGCAGCAAATTAATGCGCCGCAGTGCGCGCTCCAGACGCTTGGTAGTACGCACAATTCCCATGTAATCCCACATGAATAATCGCAGTTCATGCCAGTTATGCTGGATTACTACGCGCTCATCGGCATCATCAACGCGGCTTTCATCCCACGCGGGCAGATGTTCTACCGCCGCGATGTCCGGCAAGCGGGCGATCATATCTTCAGCAGCAGACCAACCGTAAACCAGGCACTCGAGCAGGGAGTTGGACGCCATGCGGTTTGCGCCATGTAAGCCGGTGTAACTCACTTCGCCAATCGCATACAGTCCGTCAACATCTGTACGGCCTTGCTGATCGACCATCACGCCGCCGCAAGTGTAATGCGCGGCTGGCACAATCGGAATCGGCTGTTTAGTGAGATCGAGGCCAAAGGTCAGCAATTTTTCGTAAATCATCGGGAAGTGCGCGCGCACAAAGCTTTCCGGCTGGTGGCTAATGTCGAGATACATGCAATCGACGCCCAGCCGTTTCATCTCATGGTCAATGGCGCGCGCCACAATATCGCGCGGTGCCAGCTCGGCACGCTCATCAAAGTCAGGCATAAAGCGAGTGCCGTCAGGACGCAACAGCCAGGCACCTTCACCGCGCAGCGCTTCAGTCAGCAGGAAGTTTTGCGCTTGTGGATGGAATAAACAGGTGGGATGGAATTGATTAAATTCGAGGTTCGCTACGCGGCAACCGGCGCGCCACGCCATGGCAATGCCATCGCCAGAGGCCACGTCCGGATTGGTGGTGTACTGATAGACTTTTGCTGCGCCGCCGGTGGCTAACACCACGGCGCGCGCGCGGCAGGTTTCCACCTGTTCACGTTTACGGTTCCAGATCCACGCGCCAACTACGCGGCGCTTGCCGGGCAGGCCAAGCTTATCGGAAAGGATCAAATCCACCGCATTGGTGCGTTCAATAATTCGGATGTTAGGATGGCTCAGCGCCTGGCTTACCAGCGTGGTTTCCACCGCGCGGCCAGTGGCATCGGCGCTATGCAGAATGCGGCGATGGCTGTGCCCACCTTCGCGCGTGAGGTGGTAACGCGCTTCACCCTCAGCCTGCGGCTCTTTATCGAAGGCAACGCCGTTATCAATCAGCCACTGCACGCAGTGACGCGCGTTGCTGGCGATAAAGCTCACCGTATCGCGGTCGCACAAGCCGGCACCCGCAACCAGCGTGTCTTCAACGTGTGATTCGATGCTGTCCGTTTCATCAAACACCGCCGCAATCCCGCCCTGCGCATACAGCGTTGAGCCCTCATTCACCTGCGCTTTACTCAGCACGGTAACCTGATAATGCGGCGCTAAGCGCAGCGCTAACGATAAACCTGCCGCACCGCTGCCGACGATGAGGACATCACACTGATATTCCGGGAGAGAAGTCATGATGTTTAATTTACTAAACAAAAGGTGGCTTGAGCATAAGCCGTGATGGGGGTGCTGTGAAGTATTTTGAACCAACTGCGCGGAAAAATTATTCAGCGGGTAGAGATAGTAGCGTGTATTCAGTGAGTTAACTCTGAAATTGAGCACAATGTGTTTTTTATATCAAACACTCTGAAAATTCAGGGAATAAAGGTGAAAATGACGGCGTCATAAGGTACTCTGCCAGCGATTATCGGTGCCGCAAAAGACACCACCAGCGTGGCAAGTCGCTACACTGAAAGACAATCAACAACAATGATGTCGTGGTTCCGATACGGAAAATTCTGGTCGTAGTGAACTTCGGGCCAAAGGGCCACTCTAAGCGCATGCTTGCTCAGAACAATGAGATGTGCTGGCAGTTCACTTACGCATAAAAAAGTTTTGGGGAGATATTACCTCGGATGAGCGAGCAGTTAACGGATCAGGTTCTCGTTGAGCGGGTTCAGAAGGGAGATCAAAAGTCCTTTAATTTACTGGTGATTCGATACCAGCATAAAGTGGCGAGCCTGGTTTCACGCTATGTTCCGTCAGGCGATGTGCCTGATGTGGTTCAGGAATCTTTTATTAAAGCGTATCGCGCACTGGAATCGTTCCGTGGCGACAGCGCCTTTTATACATGGCTGTACCGCATCGCGGTAAACACAGCGAAAAATTATCTGGTTGCTCAGGGGCGACGTCCGCCATCCAGTGATGTGGATGCTATCGATGCGGAAAATTTCGAAAGTGCGGGTGCACTGAAAGAAATTTCGAACCCTGAGAACTTAATGTTGTCTGAAGAACTGAAACAAATCGTCTTTCGTACCATTGAGGCGCTTCCCGAAGATCTTCGTATGGCCATTACCCTCAGGGAATTGGATGGTCTGAGTTACGAAGAGATTGCCGTCATCATGGATTGTCCGGTCGGTACCGTACGTTCGCGTATCTTCCGTGCACGAGAGGCTATTGATAATAAAGTTCAACCGCTTATCCAACGTCAGTGATAACGGCTACTGGAAGGGTACCAAGGCATGCAGAAAGAAAAACTTTCCGCTTTAATGGATGGTGAAACTTTAGATAACGAGCTGTTGGCATCGTTGTCGAAGGATGCGGATCTTCAGCACAGCTGGGAAAGCTACCATCTCATTCGCGACACCTTACGCGGTGATATCGGAGAAGTGCTGCATTTTGATATCTCCGCACGTGTGGCGGCGGCCATCGAAAACGAGCCGGCACGCAAAGTCACTTCGCTGATCCCTGAAGCGCAGCCTGAACCGTCACGCTACGAGAAGATGCCGTTCTGGCGTCGTGGTGGCAGCTGGGCGGCACAGCTGACGCAAGTTGGTGTTGCTGCGTGCGTCTCACTGGCGGTGATTGTCGGTGTTCAGCACTACAACAGTTCACCAACCGGCAGCGCGACTGAAGCGTCTGATTCACCGGCATTCAATACCTTGCCGATGATGGGTAAAGCGTCGCCGGTCAGCTTAGGCGTGCCTTCTGAAGCCTTCGACACCAACAGCTCTAATCAGCAGGTGCAGGAACAGCGTCGCCGCGTGAATGCCATGCTGCAGGATTATGAACTGCAACGTCGTCTGCATGCCGATCAGGTTCAGTTTGAGAAAAACGATCCGCAACAGGCTCAGGCTAATGTTCCCGGAAATCAGTCGTTAGGAACTCAGCAGCAGTAATGAAGCAGCTTTGGTGTGCCGTTAGCCTGCTGGCAGGCAGCCTGTTTTGCTCATCTATCGCCTCGGCGCAGACCTCTGCGTCCGGGGCGTTGTTGCAACAGATGGAGCAGGCAAGCCAGAACCTCAACTACGAATTTGCCTACATCAATGTCTCGCGTCTCGGCATTGAATCTCTGCGTTATCGCCACGCGGTTATCGACAATCGTATCTTCGCCCAACTATTGCAGATGGACGGGCCGCGCCGTGAAGTGATTCAGCGCGGAAACGACATCAGCTATTTCGAGCCGGGATTAGATCCCTTCTCGCTGCCGGGCAATCACATTATCGATGCTTTACCTGGTTTGATGTTCGCCGACTTCTCCCGTTTGGGTGAGGCCTACGATTTCATTCCGGTGGGCCGTTCGCGCATGGCCGATCAGATGTGCGAAGTGGTGCGCATCGTGTCACGCGATGGCACGCGCTACAGCTATGTCGTGTGGCTGGATGTGGACACTAAATTGCCGCTGCGTATCGATCTGCTTGATCGGGACGGTGAAACGCTGGAACAATTCCGCGTCATCAGCTTTGCCGTCGACGAAGGCGTACGCAATCTGATGCAAGGGCTGGAGAAGGCCAACTTGCCGCCATCGCTGTCGTTACCGGCCGGTGACAAAGTGGAACTCAGCTGGCAGCCAAACTGGCTTCCGGCGGGCATGAAACTGATCTCACAAAGTCGCCGCGATATTCCGTCGATGAACAAAACTGTCGAATCGCGCCTGTACAGCGATGGCCTGTTTAGCTTTGCCATTAATGTTACGCCAGCAGATAAAAGCAGCAGCGTGCAGGCATTGCGCACTGGACGTCGCACGGTGCAGACAGAAGTGCGCAATAATAACGAAATCACGGTGGTGGGCGAGTTACCGCCAGCCACTGCCAAACGTATTGCGGACAGCATAGATTCGGGTTCACCAAAATGATGAAAGAATGGGCCACCGTGGTGGCGTGGAAAGAAGGCATTGCCACTCTGCACACGGAAGCGAAAACGTCTTGTAACAGCTGCTCGGCGCGTAAAGGCTGCGGCAGCCATGCGCTTAATCAGCTGGGGCCGAAAAATGCCCACGTGATGACTATCGCCAGCGCGGAGCCGTTGCAACCCGGCCAGCGCATTGAGTTAGGCATCCGCGAAAGCAGCCTGCTGGGCTCTGCCTTGCTGGTTTACATGACGCCGCTGTTTGGCCTGTTTTTAGTGGCTGGCATCTTCCAGATGCTGTTCGCCAGCGATCTGGCTGCGGCCTGTGGCGCGCTGTTGGGCGGCATTGGCGGCTTTATCGTGGCGAAAGGGGTATCCAAACTCTTCGGCGATCGCGAGGCTTTCCAGCCGGTGATTCTCAGCGTTGCGTTACCGCCTGATGCGTTGCGCGTGGAAAGCGAAGCTTGATCCCCGTCCAGGCCGCGTTTGATGCGGCCTTTCCCAATCAGCTTAACCGCTGAAATCTGTTGCGATTCCCCACAGTTCCATTCTTTAACGCGCGGCGTTAACAGTGTAATATGCGTCGTCATTAATGAGGCCGACAGGGTTCCGGGTTAAGCTCACTTTCCTGAATGTGTTCGTGCTCAAGTTTCCCACTGATTTTCTACGTGAAGATATTCATATAAATGAAGCACATACGAAATTTCTCCATCATCGCTCACATTGACCACGGCAAATCAACGCTCTCTGACCGTTTGATTCAAATTTGTGGTGGCCTGAGCGATCGTGAGATGGCGGCGCAGGTTCTGGATTCCATGGATCTGGAACGCGAGCGCGGCATTACCATTAAAGCGCAGAGCGTGACGCTCGATTACAAAGCGCAGGACGGTGAAACTTACCAGCTCAATTTTATCGATACTCCCGGTCACGTTGACTTCTCCTATGAAGTTTCCCGCTCGCTGGCGGCGTGTGAAGGAGCATTGCTGGTGGTCGATGCAGGGCAGGGCGTTGAAGCTCAGACGCTGGCAAACTGCTACACCGCAATGGAAATGGATCTGGAAGTGGTACCGGTACTGAACAAAATCGACCTGCCTGCCGCCGATCCAGAACGTGTAGCGGAAGAGATTGAAGATATCGTCGGCATTGACGCCACCGATGCGGTGCGTTGCTCGGCGAAAACCGGCGTCGGCGTGCCCGACGTGCTGGAACGTCTGGTGCGTGACATCCCGCCGCCAGAAGGCGATCCGGAAGGTCCGCTGCAGGCGCTGATCATCGATTCCTGGTTCGATAACTACCTTGGCGTGGTATCGCTGATTCGTATTAAGAACGGCACGCTGCGTAAAGGTGACAAAGTTAAAGTCATGAGCTCCGGTCAAAGCTACAACGCTGACCGTCTCGGCATCTTCACGCCGAAGCGTGTTGATCGCAACGAGCTGAACTGCGGTGAAGTAGGCTGGCTGGTGTGTGCGATTAAAGACATTCTCGGCGCACCCGTGGGTGATACGCTGACCTTACAACGCAATCCGGCGGAGAAAGTATTGCCTGGCTTCAAGAAAGTGAAGCCACAGGTTTACGCCGGTCTGTTCCCGATCAGCTCTGACGACTATGAAGCGTTCCGTGATGCGCTGGGCAAATTGAGCCTGAACGATGCGTCACTGTTCTACGAGCCAGAGAGCTCAACGGCGCTGGGCTTCGGTTTCCGCATCGGCTTCCTTGGTCTGCTGCACATGGAGATCATTCAGGAACGTCTGGAGCGTGAATACGATCTGGATCTGATCACCACTGCACCAACCGTAGTGTATGAAGTGGAAACCACCGACGGTGAAACTATCTATGTTGATAGCCCGTCGAAGCTGCCACCGCTGAATAATATTGCCGAGCTGCGTGAGCCGATTGCTGAGTGTCACATGCTTCTGCCGCAGGAGTTCCTCGGCAACGTCATTACGCTGTGTATTGAAAAACGTGGCGTGCAAACCAACATGGTTTACCACGGCAAGCAGGTTGCGCTGACGTATGAGATTCCGATGGCGGAAGTGGTTCTTGACTTCTTCGACCGTCTGAAATCAACCTCGCGCGGTTATGCTTCGCTGGATTACAACTTCAAACGTTTCCAGACCTCTGACATGGTGCGTGTCGACGTGATGATTAACTCAGAACGTGTTGATGCGCTGGCGCTGATTACTCACCGTGATAACTCACAATATCGTGGCCGCGACCTGGTGGAGAAGATGAAAGATCTGATCCCACGTCAGCAGTTCGATATTGCGATTCAGGCGGCAATCGGCAACCACATTATCGCTCGCTCAACGGTAAAACAGCTGCGTAAAAACGTCCTGGCGAAATGCTATGGCGGTGACGTGAGCCGTAAGAAGAAACTGTTGCAGAAGCAGAAAGACGGTAAGAAGCGAATGAAGCAGGTCGGCAACGTTGAGCTGCCGCAGGAAGCATTCCTTGCCATTCTGCATGTCGGTAAAGACAGCAAATAAGGATTTTTAATGGCTAACATGTTCGCCCTGGTTTTAGTGATCGCAACGCTGATCACTGGCGTTATCTGGTGTATCGATCGCTTTAAATGGGCACCGGCGCGTCGTGCGAAGCAGGCTGCCGCGCAAGCGCAGGCCGGCAACGCACTCGACAGTAAAACGCTGGCGAAAGTAGCCGCGCAGCCGGGTTGGGTTGAAACCACCGCATCGGTGTTCCCGGTGCTGGCGGTGGTGTTGATCGTGCGTTCGTTTATTTTTGAGCCGTTCCAGATTCCATCGGGCTCAATGATGCCAACGCTGCTGATTGGCGACTTCATCCTCGTGGAGAAGTTTGCTTACGGTATTAAAGATCCGATTACCCAAACCACGCTGATTCCAACTGGCCATCCGCAGCGCGGTGATGTCGCGGTATTCAAATACCCGAAAGATCCCAGCGTGGACTACATCAAGCGCGTGATTGGCTTGCCGGGTGATAAAGTGGTGTTTGATCCTTACAGCAAAACCCTGACCATCAATCCGGGTTGCAGCAGCGGCAGTTGCGACACGGCGCTGCCAGTGACTTACACTAACGTTGAGCCAAGCAACTTCATTCAAACCTTCAGCGGCTTTGATGGCAATGAAACCGGCAACGGCTTCTTCCAGGCGCCACAGGGCGAAACCATGAAGGGCGGCCTGCGTCTCGGCACCCGCAAAGAGACATTGGGCAACGTAACGCACGATATCTTGCTGGTAAACGAAGCGCAAAGTCAGGCAAGCATGTATTATCAGCAGCCGGGCCAGCCGCAATCGACCTGGATTGTGCCGCAAGGGCAATATTTCATGATGGGTGATAACCGCGATAACAGCGCCGACAGCCGCTACTGGGGCTTTGTGCCCGAGAAGAATCTGGTCGGCAAAGCGGTGGCCATCTGGATGAGCTTCGAGAAACAAGAAGGACAGTGGCCGACCGGCGTGCGCTTTAGCCGCATTGGTGGGATTCACTAATTAGCTTCAAAAAAGGTTGGCCTCTCTTTCGGGAGGCCAGTGCACACGAAACAGAACAGGTTGGAACCTCAGCCCTGTTTCGTATGCAGTGATAGGCGCACAGAACAACTGGAATAGCATGAACCCCATCGTCATTAACAAGCTGCAGCGCAAACTGGGCTACACTTTTACTCATCCGGATTTATTGCAGCAGGCACTGACGCATCGTAGCGCCAGTAGCAAACACAATGAACGTCTTGAATTTCTTGGCGATTCTATTCTCAGCTACGTGATTGCCAATGCGCTCTATCACCGCTTCCCGCGTGTGGATGAAGGCGACATGAGCCGTATGCGTGCCACGCTGGTGCGCGGCAATACGCTGGCAGAGATGGCGCGAGAGTTCGACCTTGGCGAATGTTTACGCCTCGGTCCGGGCGAGCTGAAAAGCGGCGGTTTCCGTCGTGAATCGATCCTCGCGGATACCGTTGAAGCCTTAATTGGCGGCATCTTCCTCGATAGCAGCATTCAAACCGTCGAAAAGTTAATTCTCGACTGGTATCACTCACGACTGGAACAGATCAGTCCGGGCGATAAACAAAAAGATCCGAAAACGCGCCTGCAGGAGTATTTGCAGGGACGTCATCTGCCGCTGCCGTCGTATTTGGTGGTACAGGTGCGTGGCGAAGCCCACGATCAGGAATTCACCATTCACTGTCAGGTGAGTGGCATGGCAGAACCGGTGGTGGGCATTGGCTCCAGCCGCCGTAAAGCCGAGCAAGCAGCCGCCGAACAGGCGTTAATTAAGCTTGGCCTCGAATAAATAGTCACATTGCAGCGTCGAAAGCGGCGCTGCCCAAGTCAGGACTCGAATGAGCGAACTCGAAACATATAGCGGCTTTGTCGCGATTGTAGGCCGACCAAACGTCGGTAAATCCACTTTGCTGAACCAGTTGCTGGGGCAGAAAGTGTCGATCACGTCACGCAAGCCGCAAACCACGCGTCACCGTATTATGGGCATCCACACCGAAGGCGCTTATCAGGCGATCTACGTGGATACGCCAGGGCTGCACATGGAAGAGAAACGGGCGATCAACCGCCTGATGAACCGTGCCGCCAGCAGCTCCATTGGTGACGTTGAGCTGGTGATCTTTGTGGTTGAAGGCACGCGCTGGACACCAGACGACGAGATGGTGCTCAACAAGCTGCGTGATAACAAAGTTCCGGTGGTATTGGCGATCAATAAAGTCGACAACATCCAGGATAAGAGCATTCTGTTACCGCATCTGCAGTTCCTTAGCCAGCAGATGAACTTCCTTGAAATCGTCCCTATCTCAGCGGAAAGCGGCAAAAATGTCGACGCGATTGCGGCGATTGCGCGCAAATGCCTGCCAAAATCTGAGCATCATTTCCCGGAAGATTATGTCACCGACCGCTCGCAGCGCTTTATGGCGTCTGAGATCATCCGTGAAAAGTTAATGCGCTTCCTGGGTGCTGAACTGCCTTACTCCGTTACCGTCGAAATTGAGCAATTTGTTTCGAACGATCGCGGCGGCTACGACATCAATGGCCTGATCCTTGTTGAGCGTGAAGGCCAGAAGAAAATGGTCATCGGCAATAAAGGCGCCAAGATCAAAACCATCGGCATTGAATCGCGTAAAGATATGGAAGAGATGTTTGAAGCGAAAGTGCATCTCGAACTGTGGGTTAAAGTGAAATCGGGCTGGGCGGACGATGAACGTGCGCTGCGCAGCTTAGGTTACTCTGACGAAGGTTAAGTAATGGAAGGCTGGCAACGCGCCTTTGTGCTGCATAGTCGCCCTTACAGCGAAACCAGCCTACTCCTCGATCTGTTTAGCGAAAGCGAAGGGCGCGTCCGCGTCCTTGCCAAAGGCGCCCGCTCGCGCCGCTCACAACTAAAAGGTGCACTGCAACCCTTTACGCCACTGCTGGTGCGCTGGGGTGGACGCGGTGATGTCAAAACGCTGCGCAATGCCGAAGCCGTTTCGCTGGCATTGCCGCTCAGCGGCATTACGCTCTATTGCGGGCTCTACGTCAACGAGCTGCTGTCGCGCGTGCTGGAGCAGCAAATTCCCTTCTCTGATATGTTCTTTGATTACCTGAATTGCATCCAAACGCTGGCGGCAGGCAACGGCTCGCCTGAACCGGCGCTGCGCCGCTTTGAGCTGGCGCTGCTCGGGCATCTCGGTTACGGCGTGGATTTTCTGCACTGTGCCGGCAGCGGCGAAGAGGTGGCTGATGGCATGACCTACAGCTACCGGGAAGAGAAGGGTTTTATCGCCAGTTTGGTGGTCAATCAACGCAGCTTTACCGGCCGCCAGCTGCGTGCGTTGTGGGAGCGCGAATTCCCCGATGCCGATACTCTGCGCGCCGCTAAACGCTTTACGCGCATGGCGCTGAAGCCCTATCTTGGTGGCAAACCGCTGAAGAGTCAGGAACTGTTTCGCCAGTTTGTGCCAAAAAAGAAACCCGATGTGGCAAACGACTAGCGCTGGTCGTACCGCCTGATATATTCAGCGCAGTACACTGCAAACACACTGAACACATTTAAGGATTGTCATGGCTGAGTTGCTGTTAGGCGTCAACATTGACCACATTGCCACCGTACGTAACGCACGTGGTACAAACTATCCCGATCCGGTGCAGGCCGCGTTTGTTGCTGAGCAGGCCGGCGCTGACGGCATTACCGTGCATCTGCGTGAAGATCGCCGTCACATCACCGATCGCGATGTACGCATTTTGCGTGACACCATCCAGACGCGCATGAATCTGGAGATGGCGGTAACGGACGAGATGATCGACATTGCCTGCGAAATCAAGCCGCACTTCGTTTGTCTGGTGCCGGAAAAGCGTCAGGAAGTGACCACCGAAGGCGGGCTGGATGTGGCGGGTCAGCAGGATAAAATCAATGCTGCGGTGCGCCTGTTAAGCGACGCCGGCATTCTGGTGTCACTGTTTATCGATGCCGATCACCGCCAGATTGAAGCGGCGGTTGCCAGCGGCGCGCCTTATATCGAAATTCACACCGGTGCCTATGCCGAAGCGCCCGAAGGTCTCGCGCGCCAGGCTGAGCTGTCGCGCATCCGCAAAGCCGCGACTTTCGCCGCCAGTCTGGGCCTGAAAGTCAATGCCGGCCACGGTTTGACTTACCACAATGTGCAGCCGATTGCTGAATTGCCGGAAATGCACGAGCTGAATATTGGCCATGCGATTATTGGTCGCGCGCTGTTCAGCGGTTTGGCCGATGCGGTCAGCGAAATGAAGCAGCTGATGCGGGAAGCGCGTCGCTAATGGCGATTCTCGGGCTCGGCAGCGATATCGTAGAGATCGAGCGCATTGCTGGCGTCATTGAGCGCTCCGGCGACCGTCTGGCGCGTCGCGTATTAAGCGAAGCCGAGTGGCAGCAATATCAGGCGCACCAGCAACCGGTGCGCTTTCTGGCTAAGCGTTTTGCGGTGAAAGAGGCGGCAGCGAAAGCGTTTGGCACCGGCATTCGCGGTGGCCTGGCCTTCAATCAGTTCGAAGTGTACAACGATGCGCTGGGCAAACCGGGATTACGTTTCTTTGAGCAGGCCAGGGTGATTGCCAGCCAGCTCGGCGTGAAGCATGTGCATGTGACGTTAGCGGATGAACGCCATTACGCCTGCGCAACGGTGATTATCGAGAACTAAGGGTGCAACACCACGAACTTCTCCCACAGCGCCTCGCGGCTTTCCGGGTGCTGTGGATCGGTAATGATGGTGTTATCAATCGGACAGACGCTTTGGCAGGTCGGCACATCATAATGGCCCACGCACTCGGTGCAGCGGTCGACATCAATTTCATAGATCGCGTCGCCTAAGCTGATTGCCTGGTTTGGGCATTCAGGTTCGCACATATCGCAATTGATGCATTTGGTGGTGATGAGCAAGGCCATGGCAGAAGTCCAATAACAGCAGAAAAGGCGCGGGTATTATACGCGCCTGATCTCATCAGACCAGCTTTTTCACCAACGCTTCGCTGTGGCGAATGTGGCTGGAGGCGCGTTCAGGATCGTTTTGTACCAGCGCCATAAACAGCAGATCGGTCAACGCCAGCTGCGCGCTGGTCGACGAGATCGCCGCACTGCGCGTGCTCTGCTCTTCCGCCACGGTGTAGAGGCAAACCGTGGCGCACTGCTGCAGAGCATTCGGCGTAAAGCCGGTAAAGGCCAGCACATCGGCACCGACCTGCGCCGCTTCCTGCGCCGCCAGATTGATTTCGCGACGTTCGCCAGTATAGGAAATCGCCAGCAGCACATCGCCCGGCGCCATCGCTTGCACGCTGGCGAGCAAAGCGTGCATATCCTGCTCCGCCACCGCATTGATGCCGATCTTCATCAGCTTCCACGAAAAATCTTTCGCCACTAAACCGGACGCGCCGATGCCAACCAGCAAAATACGATTGGCATTTTTCAGCAGCTGCAAGGTTTGCAGCAGCTTCTCTTCGCTATTGATGTCCAGCGTGGCGCGGATCGCCGAGATCTTTTCGGTCAGCAGCTTTTCGCCGACCACTTTCAGCGGATCGTCGCTGAGAATATGGTTATGCACGGTAATCGCATCGCGATCGGCCATCGATTCGCTCAGCGCCAGCTTCAGCGCTGGAAACCCTTTTTGTAGCCCAGCTTCTGGGCAAACTTCACCACGCTGGACTGGCTAACGCCCGATTCCTCAGCGAGTTTTTGTGAACTGAGATGCCGTGCACGATCCGGCTGCGACAGCAAAAAATCCGCCAGCCGGCGCTCATTTAGCGCCAGTCGAGGGTAGAGCTGACGAATGCGCAGCAATGAACTCATGGTTCGATCCTTAATTCCTTTATCCGCAAACAGCGCGTAAACGCGAAGAATAAACTATTCAAATGGCATTGTAGTCACTGGAATTAAAAATAGCAGCTTTCGCCCTGAACGCCGAAGCTGGCTACACTGTAGTGCAGAAACCACGAAGGATAGAGAAGGAGTGCTGTTTGACAAAGGGTACACAACGACGCGTGGTGTTTTTCGATCTCGATGGCACGCTGCATCAGCAAGACATGTTTGGCACCTTTATGCGCTATCTGCTGCGACGTCAGCCGATCAATCTGCTGCTGGTGGTGCCGCTGTTACCGGTGATTGGTCTTGGCATGCTGATCAAAGGCCGCGCCGCACGCTGGCCAATGAGTTTATTACTGTGGGCGATTACCTTTGGCCACAGCGAAAAACGTCTGCGCCAACGCGAGGCTGAATTCGCTGAGTGGTTCCGCCAGCGTGTTACTGCGTTTCCGGTGGTGCAGCAGCGACTCACCGACTATCTCAGCAGCAGCGATGCCGATGTCTGGCTAATTACCGGTTCGCCGCAGTCGCTGGTAGAGCAAGTCTATTTCGACTCGGCCTTCTTACCGCGCGTACAGCTGATTGCCAGCCAGATGAAACCGGGCCGCGGCGGACGTTTGCTGTCGATGCGCTGCCTCGGCCATGAAAAGGTGGCACAGCTGGAGGAGAAAATCGGCACGCCGCTGCAACTGTATAGCGGCTACAGCGACAGCAAACAGGACAACCCGCTGCTGTTCTTCTGTCAGCACCGCTGGCGCGTCACGCCGCGCGGTGAGCTGCAACAGCTGGAATAACGCTTCGATTCCAGCCGCAGCATCGCTATAATGCGCCGCCTTTATTGCCCGCAGGAGTTGCCCGGTGAACCCACAAACTGATGAATATTGGATGCGTTATGCGCTGGAACTGGCGAAGCGCGCGTGGGAGCAGGGCGAAGTGCCGGTTGGTGCGGTGCTGGTGCAGGGCGACAAGGTGATTGGCGAGGGCTGGAACCGGCCGATTGGCCAGCACGATCCTACCGCACATGCCGAGATCATGGCGCTGCGTCAGGGCGGCAAAGTACTGGAAAACTATCGTCTGCTGGATACCACGCTGTATGTCACGCTGGAACCCTGCGTGATGTGCGCCGGTGCGATGGTGCACGGCCGCATCACGCGGCTGGTGTACGGCGCTAAAGATGAGAAAACCGGCGCGGCCGGTTCACTGCTGGATGTGATTGGTCATCCCGGCATGAATCATCAAATTCAGATTGATTGCGGTGTGCTGGCGGAAGAGTGTGCCGGGATGCTGAGTGACTTTTTCCGCATGCGTCGCGAGCAGAAGAAGGCGCTGCGTCAGGCGCAGCGCACCGGTTAATTCATCGCAATTTTCGGTTCGACCGCCGGATAACCGGCGCCTAACTCCGCTTCCAGTGCCGACTGCTGCGCTAAACGCTTCTCCTGTTCCTGCAAATATCCCACCAAACTGATCTGATATTTACGGATATTCTCCACGTAGTTATAAGCTTCGTGGCCGCGCGCGTAGCCGTAGGTGGTTTGCGTGTAATAGCGCTTCTGGCTCAACATCGGCAAACGCAGCTTCACGTCGGCCCAGCTGTCCGGATTGCCGCCCTGTTTCGCCGTCAGCTTGCGTACGTCCAGCATGTGCGCGTAGCCCATGTTATATGCCGCCAGCGCGAACCAGATACGTTCATCTTCAGGAATCGTTTCCGGGACTTTCTCCATCATGCGCTTGAGATATTCGCTGCCGCCGCGAATGCTCTGTTCGGGATCGAGGCGATCGTTGACGTCAAGGCTGTCGGCGGTATTACGCGTCAACATCATCATGCCGCGCACGCCGGTTGGCGATGTGGCCTGTGGATTCCAGTGCGACTCCTGATAAGAAATCGCCGCCAGTAAACGCCAATCCATGCTGGCGGAATATTTCTCAAACAGCGGTTTGATATCCGGCAGCGTGTTATCAATGGCGCGCAGGAAGGTGCGGGTATCAACGTAATCGAAGGTGCCAACGTGGCCGAGATACTTCTCTTCCAGCCGCGCCATCGTGCCTTCCTCGCCCATCTGGCTGTAGAAGTCGAGCATCGCCGCGCTCAGGCTGTCGTCTTCGTTACGCGGTAAGTACCAGGTGACCGGCTCTTCGTCGGTCACATCAAACGCCACCGCCAGCTGCGGATGAATGCGCTGCAGCAGGCCGATGGTAACCGAATCGCCCACCGTGTAATCGAGTTTGCCGTCAGCAACCGCTTCAAGCAGCGCTTTCTGGCCCTGATCGGTGGAGATCGCCCAGTCGAGATCGGGATAGCTGTCAGCTTTGGCGGAACGTAAAGTTGACAGATATGCCGAACCGGACTGCACAATCAGGCGGCCTTTGAGATCGCCAAGATTCTTCGGGCGAGGCTTATCAATGCGGTACACCAACTGCTGCGACACCGAATAGTAGCTCGGGCCACTTTGGTAGTGCGCGAGGCGCTCGCTGTTGTAGATCAAGCCGGCGGCCAGCAAATCCGCTTTACCGTCATCGAGGTCGTCAAACAGATCGCCGAGATTAGGACGCACCTCAACTTCCAGTTTCACGCCAAGGTAATCGGCGAAGCGCTTCGCCAGCTCGTAATCCATACCGGCTGGTGCATTGTTAATGGTGTAGTAAGTCAGCGGAGAGTTAACGGTACTGATGCGCAGCACTCCGCGTGATTTGATCTGTGATAGCGCGTCTGTTCCGCCCCCGTACCACGGGATTGAAGGCCACAATGCTAGCGCAAGTAGCACGGTGATCAGACCGATAAACAGATAGTTTATTTTTAGGCGTTTCAAATAGTTGTCTCGTAATGGCTCACAGGCCTCTGTCTTTTAAAGGCAGTATTTATGTTGTTTTAACTCCCAGAGCGAGGGGCATTTTGCGCAACAAAAAGGGGCAGGGCAACTTTTATAGCAAGAATTGTGCAAAATTCAGCCAAACGCCAGGTGCCAGAATTTATGCGCAAACGGTTTCGTAACCCGAGCTGTTTCTCTATAATACCGCCCGTTTTCCCCTGTTGCGCCCAATGAAGCGTCGCCCGGCACTTCAAAGACGAGAGATCTTTAATGATGGAAATTCTGCGTGGTTCGCCCGCTCTGTCGGCATTTCGTGTAAACAAACTGCTGACCCGCTTTCAGGACGCTCACCTTCCGGTGAGTGATATTTACGCCGAGTACGTCCATTTTGCCGATGTTAGTGCACCGCTCAGCGCGGATGAGCAAGCCCGCCTGCAACGCCTGCTGAAATACGGTCCTTCTCTCGCCGAACACGCGCCACAAGGGCGTCTGTTGCTGGTAACGCCGCGTCCCGGCACCATTTCACCGTGGTCATCGAAAGCCACCGACATCGCCCATAACTGCGATCTGCCACAGGTCTTGCGTCTTGAGCGCGGTATGGCCTTCTATGTGCAGGCACCTGAGCTGACGGAAGCACAGTGGCAGCAGCTGGCGAGCCTGCTGCATGACCGCATGATGGAAACGGTGTTCGCTGATCTCAACGATGCGCAGCAGCTGTTTGCTCACCATCAGCCGCAGCCGCTGAAAAGCGTTGACGTGCTGGGCGCAGGCCGCAGCGCGCTGGAGCAGGCCAACACCACGCTGGGTCTGGCGCTGGCCGATGATGAGATCGACTACCTGCTTGATGCCTTTACTAAGCTGGGCCGCAATCCAAACGACATCGAGCTCTACATGTTTGCGCAGGCAAACTCCGAGCACTGTCGTCACAAGATCTTCAATGCCGACTGGATTATCGACGGCGAAAAGCAGCCGAAGTCGCTGTTTAAAATGATCAAGAACACCTTTGAACACAATCCTGAGCACGTGCTGTCTGCCTATAAAGACAACGCTGCGGTAATGGAAGGTTCTGAGGTTGGCCGCTTCTACGCCGATGCGCAGAAGGGCGAATATGAGTTCCATCAGGAAGCCGCACATATCCTGATGAAGGTCGAAACCCATAACCACCCAACCGCCATTTCACCGTGGCCGGGTGCCGCGACCGGTTCTGGTGGCGAAATCCGTGATGAAGGCGCAACCGGACGTGGCGCGAAGCCAAAAGCCGGTCTGGTCGGTTTTTCGGTATCGAACCTGCGTATTCCAGGCTTTGAACAGCCGTGGGAAGAGGATTTCGGTAAGCCGGATCGCATCGTCACTGCGCTGGATATCATGACCGAAGGTCCATTGGGCGGCGCGGCGTTCAACAACGAATTTGGTCGTCCAGCCCTCAACGGCTACTTCCGTACCTACGAAGAGCGCGTTAACAGCCACAATGGCGTGGAGCTGCGCGGCTATCACAAGCCCATCATGCTAGCGGGCGGCATCGGTAACATCCGTGCCGATCACGTGCAGAAAGGCGAGATCGTGGTCGGCGCCAGGCTGATCGTGCTGGGTGGCCCGGCTATGAACATCGGTCTGGGTGGTGGCGCGGCATCGTCAATGGCATCAGGCCAATCGGATGCCGATCTCGACTTTGCGTCAGTACAGCGCGACAACCCAGAGATGGAACGTCGTTGCCAGGAAGTGATCGACCGCTGCTGGCAGCTGGGCGAAGCCAACCCGATTCTGTTCATCCACGACGTCGGCGCGGGCGGCCTTTCGAACGCCATGCCAGAGCTGGTGAGCGACGGTAATCGTGGCGGTAACTTCAACCTGCGCGACATCCTAAGCGATGAGCCAGGCATGAGTCCGCTGGAAGTATGGTGTAACGAGTCGCAGGAACGTTATGTGCTGGCGGTCGCGCCGGAGAAACTGGCGCTGTTTGACGAGCTGTGTCAGCGTGAACGCGCGCCTTATGCGGTCATCGGTGAAGCCACCGAAGAGCTGCATCTGAACCTCGCCGACAGCCATTTCGACAACAAGCCAATCGACATGCCGCTCGACGTACTGCTGGGCAAAACACCGAAGATGACGCGTGATGTTGCCAGCCAGCAGGCCAACGGCGAAGCGCTGCAGCGTGACGGGATTAGCGTAGCGGATGCGGTGAATCGCGTGCTACACCTGCCGACCGTGGCGGAAAAAACCTTCCTGATCACCATTGGTGACCGCAGCGTAACCGGCATGGTGGCGCGCGATCAGATGGTAGGACCGTGGCAGATTCCGGTCGCGAACTGCGCCGTCACCACCGCCAGCCTCGATAGCTATCACGGTGAAGCCTTCTCGCTTGGTGAACGTGCACCCGTCGCATTGCTCGACTTCGCGGCTTCAGGTCGCCTCGCCGTCGGTGAAGCGCTGACCAACATCGCCGCAACCTCCATTGGTTCGCTGCAACGCGTTAAGCTCTCTGCGAACTGGATGGCCGCCGCCGGTCATCCAGGCGAAGACGCGGGCTTGTACGCGGCGGTTAAAGCGGTCGGCGAAGAGTTGTGTCCCGCGCTGGGTATCACCATTCCGGTGGGCAAAGACTCGATGTCGATGAAAACCCGCTGGCAGCAAGGTACTGAGCAGCGCGAAATGACCTCGCCGCTGTCGCTGGTGATCACCGCCTTTGCGCGCGTGGAAGATGTGCGTCGCACCGTGACGCCGCAGCTGCAGGCGGATCAAGACAACCTGCTGCTGCTGGTGGATCTCGGCAACGGCGCGAACACCCTTGGCGCGACTGCGCTGTCGCAGGTTTATCGTCAGCTGGGCGACAAGCCTGCCGACGTGCGTGATGCTACGCAGCTGGCGGGCTTCTTCAACGCCATTCAGGCGCTGGTGGCCGAGCAGAAACTGCTGGCTTACCACGACCGTTCTGACGGCGGCCTGCTGGTCACGCTGGCGGAGATGGCCTTCACCGGTCACTGCGGTATCGAAGCCGATATTGCCGCGTTGGGCAGCGATGCGTTAGCCGCATTGTTCACCGAAGAGCTGGGCGCGGTGCTGCAGATCAACGCAGCGGATCGTGCAGCCGTCGAGAAGGTGTTCGCTGACCACGGTCTGAGCGCTAACCTGCACGTGATTGGTAAAGCCCTGCCAGGCGATCGCTTCGTGATCCGCTCTGGCGACAGCGCGGTGTACAGCGAAAGCCGTAGCACGCTGCGTACCTGGTGGGCAGAAACCACCTGGCAGATGCAGCGTCTGCGTGATAACCCAGCCTGTGCCGACCAGGAGCATGAAGCTAAGAAAGACGATAACGACCCAGGTCTGAACGTCCATCTGACCTTCAAGCCAGAAGAAGATGTTGCGGCACCGATGATTGCGACGGGCGCACGTCCGCGTGTGGCAGTGCTGCGTGAGCAGGGCGTTAACTCACACGTAGAGATGGCCGCCGCCTTCCATCGTGCGGGCTTTACTGCAGTTGACGTGCATATGAGCGATCTGCTGGCGGGCCGTCGCGGTCTGGAAGAGTTCCAGGCGCTGGTCGCCTGCGGTGGCTTCTCGTACGGTGACGTGCTGGGCGCGGGTGAAGGCTGGGCGAAATCCATCCTGTTCAACGGTCGCGTGCGTGATGAGTTCGAAAACTTCTTCCATCGTCCACAAACGCTGGCACTTGGCGTGTGTAACGGTTGTCAGATGATGTCGAACCTGCGCGAGCTGATTCCGGGAAGCGAGCTGTGGCCACGCTTTGTGCGCAACCAGTCCGAGCGTTTCGAAGCGCGTTTCAGCCTGGTTGAAGTAGCGGCGAGCCCATCGCTGCTGCTGGATGGCATGGTCGGATCGCATATGCCAATCGCCGTATCACACGGTGAAGGTTTTGTCGAAGTGCGTGACGGCGCGCATCTGGCACAGCTGGAGAGCAAAGGTTTGGTGGCGCTGCGCTTCGTCGATAACTTCGGCAAAGTGACAGAAAGCTATCCGGCTAACCCGAACGGATCGCCTAACGGCATCACTGCGGTAACCAACGAGAGCGGACGCGTCACCATTATGATGCCGCACCCAGAGCGTGTGTTCCGTACCGTGAGCAACTCCTGGCATCCGGCAGAGTGGGGCGAAGACAGCCCGTGGATGCGTATCTTCCGCAACGCGCGTAAGCAGTTGGGATAAGCAAAACAAAGGCCGCTAAATAGCGGCCTTTTTTATTCTGCGCGTTTTGCAGGTCCACCATTCATGGCGACCTTACTGAAATCCGCATAATCTCTAAACTGTCGGAAAATAACGACAATCCCGCCAATACGTTGTCGTCAAAAGGTGACATTTAACTCATTGATTTATATGGCCAGTAAATTGCCACGACAAACACGTTGCTAATAAGCGACACTTTTCACAGACCGTCCGGTCCGCTTTTCTCTGGGAGAGCGCTTCATCTCAGGCATTTCTCTGATAATAAGCGCTATTTATTTATTGGCACGATACTTGCTATAATCCCTAAGTGGCTCATTCACCTGTTTATGATTGCCCCGCTTCAGCGGCTGAGCTCATAAAAACCGAATGACGCACCAAACGGAGCCTGTCGTCCACCTCACCGATAATCGTTTGCTTTGCAACGTTATCAAACATCGGACGCAACGTTGAGTTAGGCTCCACCTATTTTGCAAGCGATGCTGCGGCGTCGCTCTCACGGCAGGCCAAAAGGCCTGCCGTTTTCATATCTGGCCTTTCTTCCGTTTTGATACTTCGCTAGCATGCCTGCAGCTCACATTTAAGGAAGCGCGGTTGTGATGAAATGGCGTCTGTTTCCCCGATCCCTGCGGCAGTTAGTGTTAATGGCTTTCCTGCTGGTACTGCTACCGTTACTGGTGCTGGCGTGGCAAGCGTGGGAAAGTCTTTCGGCGTTAAGCAACCAGGCGGCGGATACCAACCGCAATACCTTTACCGATGTGCGTCGCAGCGAAGCGATGGCGCGTACCGCGCTGGAGCTGGAGCGCAGCTACCGCCAATATTGCGTGCTCGGCGATGCGTCGCTGGCGAAGCTGTATCAAACGCAGTGGACGCGCTACGGCCAAATGCTCAGCAGTCACGCTGCCAGTTTGCCCGATCTGCCTTCCTTCAAAGTGCTGCAAACCACCTTGCCTTCGCTGCAGCAACTGCAGTGCGATAACGGCAATCCTGAGGCGCAAGCCGCCAGCGCGCTGGAGCGTTTTTCCGATACCAACACGCAAATGGTGCAGGCAACGCGTGAAGTGGTATTTTCGCGCGGCTTACAGCTGCAGCGTGAAATCGCCGATCGCGGTCAGTTTTTTGGCTGGCAGGCGCTGATTCTGTTCCTGATTAGCCTGGTGCTGGTTTTGCTGTTCACGGGGATGATCATCGGTCCGGTGAAGCGGGTTGAACGCATGATTAATCGATTGGGCGAAGGTAAGGCGCTGGGCGATAGCGGCAGTTTCCGTGGTCCGCGTGAGATCCGTTCGTTGGGGCAGCGCATCGTCTGGCTGAGTGAGCGGTTAAGCTGGCTGGAAGAGCAGCGCCACGAATTTTTGCGCCACCTGTCGCATGAGCTGAAAACGCCGCTTGCCAGTCTGCGTGAAGGCACAGAACTGCTGGCCGATCAGGTCGCTGGACCACTGAATGCCGAGCAGCAGGAAGTGGTGGCGATTCTCGATACCAGCAGCCGTCATTTACAGCGGCTAATTGAGCAGTTGCTCGATTACAACCGCAAGCTGGCCGATGGACCGATGGCGCTGAAGCCCGTGGCGCTAAATGAGATCATTGATTCGGTGGTAAAAGTGCACTCGTTGCCAGCCAATGCGCGTGAGATGACCACCCACGTTGATCTGCAAGTGCATCATTGTCTGGCGGAAGCGACGCTGCTGCAGCGGGTGATCGACAACCTCTATTCGAACGCCGTGAACTACGGCAGTGAATCCGGTAACATCTGGCTGCAGAGCCAGCAGAAGGGCAACCAGGTGTGGATTGAGGTGGCAAACACCGGCACACCGATTCCGGCTGAAGAGCAGGCGATGATTTTTGAGCCCTTTTATCAGGGCAGCCAACAGCGCAAAGGGCCGGTCAAAGGCAGCGGGCTGGGCTTAAGCATCGCCAAAGATTGTCTGCGCAGGATGCACGGCGATCTGCAGTTGGTAACGCGCAAGGATGCGGATGTCTGTTTTCGTATCATTCTGACGACCAGCGCCGGGAATGCCTGATTAATGAAACTAACCCTATTCAAACTTGTGGCCAGTGCAGTGCTGGTTTTCGGCCTCAGCGCCTGCCAGGCACCGTCACAAGATCGTACGCAGCATAATGGCGTTAGCGTGCCTGAACCGGAGGTACGCCTGCCGGATTATCTGGCGACCGATTGCCAAAACGTGTGGCAAATCGAAACGCCAGCCGCTGCAGGCAATCCGCTCTATTGGCAGCGCGCCATGGATTGCGCCGAGCGCTTATCGCCGGCCGAAGCGCGTGCAGAAGCGCGTCGTTGGCCGGTACAAGGCTGGGCGCGCGCCTTCAAGCAGGGCATCTTGCTCGCGAACGGTAACGTCACGCCAGTTGAGCGCCGTGATTTCGTCACTACCTTAGACGGTTACAGCGCGGCTTATCCGGCATCGGTGCGTCCGTTGCTACAGCTGTGGCGCAGCAATCAGGCGGCCCAACTGGAGCTGAGCGAAGCGCGTGGACGCTACGCCGCTTTGCAGCAGAGCAATGACGCGGAGATGGATAACCTGCGCCAGCAGCAAACCAAAATGCGTCAGTCGCTGGCCGATACCCAACGCAAGTTAGAGCGTTTAACCGACATTGAACGCCAGCTGTCGTCGCGTAAAGCGCCTGATAGCAGCGACACATCGCACGGCGGCAGCGATGTGCAAAGTGAGGATCAGTAACCATGAAACAAGCCGCGCGTTTATTGCTGGTGGATGATGATCCGGGCTTATTGAAACTGCTCGGCATGCGTCTGAGCAGCGAAGGCTATCAGGTGGCGACGGCCGCCAGCGGGCCGGAAGCCCTGCGCCATCTGCAGAAAGAGAAGGTCGATTTGGTGATCAGCGACCTGCGCATGGACGAAATGGATGGTCTGGCGCTGTTCGGCGAAGTGCAGAAACGTCATGCTGGCTTGCCGGTGATCATTCTCACCGCGCACGGTTCCATCCCGGAAGCGGTATCCGCCACGCAACAAGGCGTGTTCAGTTTTCTGACCAAACCGGTCGATCGTGACGCTTTGTATAAAGCAATAGATGAAGCGCTGGCCCAGCGCGCACCGATCAGCGATGACGGTTGGCGCGAAGCGATTGTGACGCGCAATCCGCAGATGCTGCGGTTGCTGGAGCAGTCGCACATGGTAGCGCAATCTGACGTCAGCGTATTGATTAACGGCCAAAGTGGCACCGGTAAAGAGGTGCTGGCGCAGGCGATTCACGCCGCCAGCCCGCGCGCCACCAAGCCGTTCATCGCCATCAACTGTGGTGCGCTGCCGGAACAACTTTTAGAGTCCGAACTGTTTGGCCACGCTAAAGGCGCCTTTACCGGCGCGGTCAGCGCACGTGAAGGTCTGTTCCAGGCAGCGGAAGGCGGCACGCTGTTTCTTGATGAGATTGGCGACATGCCACAGGCGCTGCAGGTGAAACTGCTGCGTGTGCTGCAGGAGCGCAAAGTGCGGCCGTTAGGCAGCAACCGCGATCTGGATATCAACGTGCGGATTATTTCCGCGACGCACCGCGATTTGCCCAAAGCGATGGAGAAGAAGAGTTTCCGCGAAGATCTCTACTATCGTCTTAACGTGGTGAACCTGAAAATTCCTGCGCTGCACGAGCGCGCTGAAGATATTCCACTGCTGGCGAATCATCTGCTGCGTCAGTCCGCCGATCGCCATAAACCTTTCGTGCGTAGCTTTTCGGTTGATGCGATGAAGCGGCTGGTCAGCGCCGTCTGGCCGGGCAATGTACGTCAGCTGGTCAACGTGATTGAACAGTGCGTCGCCTTGAGTACCGCGCCGGTCATCGGTGATGCCCTGGTTGAACAGGCGCTGGCGGGGGAAAATACCGCGCTGCCGACTTTCGTCGAAGCACGAAATCAGTTTGAGCTGAACTATCTGCGTAAACTGCTGCAGATGACCAAAGGAAATGTCACCAACGCTGCGCGTCTGGCTGGACGTAACCGCACTGAATTCTATAAGCTGCTGTCGCGCCATGAATTGGACGCCAGCGAATTTAAAGAGTAGCTTGCTGCGGCAGCGTCAGGAACAATTATACTAACGGTATCCGTCCATCATGGAGGGAGTAAAAAAGGATCTGTCATGAAAAAGATCGATGCAATTATCAAACCATTCAAACTCGATGATGTACGTGAAGCCTTAGCTGAAGTAGGCATCACCGGGATGACCGTCAGTGAAGTGAAAGGCTTTGGTCGCCAGAAAGGTCACACTGAGCTGTATCGCGGCGCTGAGTACATGGTCGATTTTCTGCCAAAAGTGAAAATCGAAATGGTGGTAGGTGACGATATCGTCGATACCTGCGTAGAAACCATTATGAAAACCGCGCAGACCGGCAAAATCGGCGACGGCAAAATCTTCGTCTTTGACGTGGCGCGCGTAGTGCGTATCCGTACCGGTGAAGAGGACGAAGAGGCGATTTAAGCCCCTTCGCGCATTGCCTGTAAAAGCCTGCCTTGCGCAGGCTTTTTTGTTTTACAGCACCTTGTGCGGGCCAAATACTTCGTAGTGGATGCGATCGGCATTGATGCCGGCATCGACCAGTTGACGTGCGACAAACTGCATAAACGGTAGCGGGCCACAGATCCAGAATTGACGATCGGCCTGGTTCAGCGCGGAGGACACGCTCGCCAAATCCATCAAGCCCTGAGCGTCGTAACGTCCGACATCGGCACTTTCTGGTTGCCGATACCAAACGTGGCTGGTGAAGTTTGGCAGGCGTGCGCCGAGGGATTTCACCTCTTCAGCAAACGCATGCTGCGAACCAGCTTCCGCGGCGTGCAGCCAGTTAACCGCCGCCGGATGTTGCTGCTGCGCCAGAGTAGCCAGCATCGCCAGCATTGGAGTTTGGCCGACGCCAGCAGAGATCAGCGTAATCGGCGTAGCGGCTTCAGCCTGCAGGAAGAAATCACCGGCTGGTGCCGCGCATTGCACGATATCGCCCACCTGCGCACGATCATGCAGCCAGCCCGACACGCTGCCCAGCGCTTCGCGTTTAACCGCGATGCGATAAAATTGCCCATTTGGCTGGTGCGTCAGCGAATACTGGCGATGCTGAATATTTTCACAGCCTGCCGGTTGTAGGCTGATGGCCAGATACTGCCCTGGCAGAAAGGTTGCCACCGGCTTACCGTCGTTTGGCACCAGTTCAAAACTCTTGATCACCGAACTCTCCTGATTGATAGCGCGAACACGAAAATCACGCGCACCGCGCCAGCCGCCGGTTTTCTCTTCGGAGGCCGAATAGATGGCTTCTTCACGCTGGATAAACACATCAGCCAGCACGCCGTACGCTTTGCCCCATGCGGTCAGCACTTCTTCACCCGGATGCAGTAGCTCATCAATTGTCGCCAGCAGATTTTCACCCACAATCGCATACTGCTCGGGCTGAATGTTCAGGCTGGCATGCTTCTGCGCGATTTTCTCCACCGCCGGCAACAGCACGGCCAAATTTTCCAGGTTGCTGCCGTAAGCCACAATGGCGTTGAACAACGCTTCCTGCTGATTGCCGCTGCGCTGATTGTTCATGTTGAACACGTTTTTCAGTTCAGGATGTTGCGTCAGTAAACGTTGGTAGAAATGGCCGGTCAGCTGCGGTCCAACCTGGGCAATGGCGGGCAAGGTCGATTTGATGGTAGCGATGGTTTGCGCGTCGAGCATGGTGAAATCCTCAGAGTGAATTTAAACATGTATTTTAAATACATCTTATGAGTAATCGAAGCGCCTGTAAATCCCTTGTTGTGATTAAGGATTAAGCAAGAAAGGTGCGGGCTGGCGCGCAAAGCTGAAATTCTTTCGCCATGAAAGTGAGCAAATTTCGTGATTTTCTGGCTTGCAAAAAAGCGTAAAAAACCCGTTCCAGCGCCATGCCAATCGTTTGCGCAAAAAGAGGGGATTGACGCTACCGTCACCTGTCAAAACCGTTTACACTGTTCGCCTTCGCCCCCTAGCCGGGGCCTAAACTGCCGTTAAAAAGTTAGCTGAGTCAGGAGAGTCCGGATGTTAAAGCGTGATATGAACATTGCCGATTATGATGCCGCGTTGTGGCAGGCTATGGAGCAAGAGAAAGTGCGTCAGGAAGAGCACATTGAACTGATTGCTTCTGAAAACTACACCAGCCCACGCGTAATGCAGGCCCAAGGTTCACAGCTCACCAACAAATATGCCGAAGGCTATCCGGGCAAACGCTATTACGGCGGATGTGAATACGTCGATATCGTTGAGCAACTGGCGATCGATCGCGCTAAAGAGCTGTTCGGCGCAGATTTCGCTAATGTACAGCCGCACTCCGGTTCTCAGGCCAACTTCGCGGTTTACACCGCGCTGCTGCAGCCAGGCGACACCATTCTGGGTATGAACCTGGCGCACGGTGGTCACCTGACGCACGGTTCCCCGGTAAACCTGTCGGGTAAGCTGTACAACGTTATCCCTTACGGCATCGATGAAACCGGCAAAATCAACTACGAAGAGCTGGCTGAGCTGGCACAAACCCACAAGCCAAAAATGATCGTCGGCGGCTTCTCTGCTTACTCTGGCGTGTGCGACTGGGCCAAAATGCGTGAAATCGCAGACAGCGTTGGCGCCTACCTGTTCGTCGATATGGCACACGTTGCGGGCCTGATCGCCGCAGACGTCTATCCGAACCCAGTTCCTCATGCCCACATCGTGACTTCAACCACCCATAAAACCCTGGCGGGTCCGCGCGGCGGCCTGATCCTGGCGAAAAACGGTGACGAAGAGCTGTATAAAAAACTGAACTCCGCGGTGTTCCCGGGTGGTCAGGGCGGTCCTCTGATGCACGTGATCGCCGGTAAAGCGGTGGCGTTCAAAGAAGCGATGGAGCCAGAGTTCAAGACTTATCAGCAGCAGGTGGCTAAGAACGCGAAAGCGATGGTGGAAGTTCTGCTGGAGCGCGGTTACAACATCGTTTCCGGTGGTACACACAACCACTTGTTCCTGATCGATCTGGTCAGCAAAAACCTGACCGGTAAAGAAGCCGATGCCGCTCTGGGCCGCGCCAACATTACCGTGAACAAAAACAGCGTACCTAACGATCCGAAGAGCCCGTTCGTGACCTCTGGCGTGCGTATCGGTACCCCAGCGGTGACGCGTCGTGGCTTCAAAGAAGCTGACGTTCGCGAGCTGGCTGGCTGGATCGCTGACGTGCTGGACAACATCAACGACGAAGCGACCATCGAACGTACCAAACAGAAAGTGCTGGAAATCTGCAGCCGTCTGCCGGTGTACGCGTAAGCTTTACGCTTCTCGATGCAGTGCAAAAAAGGATGGTGCAAGCCATCCTTTTTTATTGCCGTCGCAGCAGTGCTCTGACAAAGTAGCGCCCACTCGTGCTGCTCAGCAGCATTTTTGCTGGAGGGAATATGGCAATCGGCTCCGCCAAATGGCTCGGTTTGGGCTACTTCACTTACTTCTTCTGTTACGGCATTTACCTTCCTTTCTGGAGCGTGTGGCTCAAAGGCACCGGACTCGATGCAGAAAAAATCGGTCTGCTGCTGGGGTGCGGCATGGTGGCGCGCTTTGTCGGCAGTTTGCTGATTGCCTCGCAGGTAAAAAATCCCTCACAGCTGATCACTGCGCTGCGCTTGCTGGCGCTGATGACGTGCCTGTTCGCTATCGGTTATTGGCTGGGACAACAGTGGATGTGGCTGCTGTTCGTGATGATCGGCTTCAACCTGTTTTTCTCACCGCTGGTGCCGCTGAGTGATGCGCTGGCCGCCACCTGGACGCAGCAAATTGGTCTGACATATGGCCCGGTTCGTTTGTGGGGCTCGCTGGCGTTTGTCATCAGCTCTGCCTTAACCGGCATGCTTGTCACGGCGTTCTCATCGCAGGCGATTCTGGTGCTGCTGTCACTGGGCGCGATCGGCATGTTAGGTGGGATGATGTTAACGCCAGCGACGAAGCCGCAGGGTAGTGAACGTCAGACGTCAACCGATGGTGGCTGGCAGGCATGGCGTGATTTGCTGCGCGAAAATGCGGTGTGGCGTTTCATGTTATGCGTGACATTGTTGCAGGGCGCGCATGCGGCTTACTACAGCTTCAGCGCGATCTGGTGGCAGGAGAGCGGTTATTCCGCGTCGATTATTGGCTACTTGTGGTCGCTGGGCGTGGTGGCTGAAATCATCATTTTTGCTCTCAGCAGCCGACTGTTCCGCCGCTGGAGTGCGCGCGATCTCCTGCTGTTATCAGGTGTGTGCGCCATTATCCGCTGGACAATGCTGGGATCCAGCACCGCGTTGCCGTTGCTGATCGTGGCGCAAATTCTGCACTGCGGCAGCTTTACCGTCTGCCATTTAGCGGCGATGCGGTTTATTGCCGCGCGCAAAGGCGCGGAAGTGATTCGTCTGCAATCGCTCTATTCGGCGCTGGCCATGGGCGGCGGTATTGCGGTGATGACCATGATTTGCGGCGTGCTGTTTACGCATCTGCAAGGACATCTGTTCTGGGTGATGGCGTTAGTGGCGCTGCCGGCGCTGTTCCTGCGTCCGCGCGCCGCTTAATTCTCCAGCAACTGGAGAATACGCTGCTGCTGATGACGACTCAGCGGCAGCTCCGCCTGAATTAGCGGCGGTGAGAACAGCGGCAATGAAATGGCATACGGCGTAATCACCAGCGCGATATCGCGCGGCGCGCCTTCACGCTGAAAAAGCACGACGTCCTGATAGCTGATGTTGATCGGTAGCAGCGTCATTTCCCGCAGCTGCTGCTCCAGCAACTGCTCCAGCGCCGCATCCGCGCCCGTCAGCAGCAGCACTTGCTTTTCCTGCAATGCACTCTCCTGCATCAGCCAGGCACCAAATAACACCGCCACCAGACTTATCTCTTCAGCACTAAAGCGCGTGGCAAAGTTACGGCTGAAATGCTCAAGTGCGCGTTCCGTGGTACGCAGCAGACGCGGGTAGAGCCGTGCGACATCCAGCGCCACGCTGTTATCGATGCCGATGGCAAAATGACTGCGATCCAGCGCCTGCGCCAGATGCGTAAAGAGTTGCTGAGTGAGTTCGGCGCGATTTCTGAAGGTGGTTTGTGCCAACTGCTCAAAGCGCGCAATCAGCGCTTCCACTGACTGCATCAGCTTTACTGCCTGCGGATGCTCCAGCTGCGTAGCGGTTGGCGCGTGAATCAGGCTAAATAGCAGCGTCCAGAAGTCGGTCTCGCTTACATCCGGCGCTAAGTGGCAGCGCTTCTGCCAGTGATGGATGACGTCGTCGGCGGCAGCACGTTCGACTTTTTCCGCCAGCCACGCGCGCTGTCCGTCATTGAACAAGGCGTTTTGGCGCTGGCACAGCGCATACTTCATGAATATTTGCAGAAACAGGCGGTCGCGCGGGCTGAAGTCGCGCGCCAGACGCAGGCTGCAGTGCTGAATCAGCGCCTGCAGGTTGGTTTCATCCCACAACGCTTTCTCGATTTTCAGGACTTTCAGGCGCTGACGCAGCACCGGGGCAAAATGCTCGCAGACAAAATCCTGCGACAAACGCAGCGCGCGTCGCAGCCAGTGGATCAGGCACAGCCGCCTGTCCAGTTCCGTCCCGTGTATGCGAAAGCTGCCATCGACCATCTGGTGTAGCTCCAGTTGATGGTAACGCTGTATCTCCTCTCCCACATCCGCGATATCCTGTCGGGCGACAACAGGCGCCACGCCATTTAACTGGCAGAGCTTTTCAAGCGTCAACGCGGGAGCGGGCAGAAATAGCAGCAGTAACAGATGACAACGACGCTGGGAACGGCTGAAGAGTGGTGCAGAGGAGGGTGCAGAACTCATCAATGGTTTATCCGCAGGTCACTTTTGAGCTAAGAATAGCTAACTCCACGCGGTAACCTTGCACTTTGTCGTGACTTTTGTTCAGAGCTTTAGGGCGGGTCACAATTTTTCTGGGCCACTCTACACTTCACTTTAAAATTGTTACTTTATAACACATGAAAATTGCACTCATTACGTTTACGCTGTTGTTCAGCACCGCAGCCTGGTCACATCCGCATAGCTTCATTGACATGAAAACCGAGTTCATCAGTGACAACCAACATCTTAGCGGCATGAAAATGGTGTGGACCATGGATGAGATAACCTCCGCCGATCTGTTATACGACGCAGGTAAAGCCAAGCCCGGTGATGTGGTGTGGAAAAAGCTGGCGGCGCAGGTGATGGCAAATGTGCTCGGTCAGCACTATTTCACCGAAGTGTGGCAGGACAGAAATCGGGTCAAGTTTCTCAATCTGCCGAAAGAGTACAACTTATCGCGCAACGGCAACAAAGCGGTGCTGGAGTTTATCGTGCCGTTTGGCGAGCCGCAATTATTGAGCGCGAAGCAGTATCGCATTCAGACTTTTGATCCCAGCTACTTTGTTGATATGTATTACGATAATCCACAGGCATTAACCATGGACGACACCGTTAAATCGCATTGCCAGATCGATCTGCATACGCCGAAACCGGATGACTCGCTGAAGCAATATGCGCTGTCGCTGGATAAAGCCGATGCGCCGCCAGAGGATATGGATCTTGGCCAGCAATTCGCACAAACGGTGACACTGACATGTCACTGATTTCGCTTCCCTCCCGTTCACGTCGTTTATGGCCGCTGTGGCTGATGGCGGCGTTATTGCTGCTAGCGGGCGTGCTGCTGTGGCAGCACTGGTCGCAGATTTTGCTGCAAAGCGTGCTGTGGCAAAAAATCCTCAATCGCGAAATGACGCAGCTTTTGCAGCAGGTGGCTGAACAACCGCAGCAGGCGGGCGTGGCGCTAATGCTGTTCAGCCTCGCTTACGGCGTGCTGCACGCGCTGGGGCCGGGACACGGCAAAGTGGTGATCACTACCTTTCTTGCCACCCATCCGGCAAAGTTGAAAACCAGCATGAAGCTAACGTTGCTGGCTGCTTTGCTGCAGGGCGGCGTGGCGATTGGTTTGGTAACGCTGATGCTGGTGGTACTGCAAACCTCGTCGCGTCAGATGCATCTCGGCAGTTACTGGCTGGAAAAGGGCAGTTATCTGTTAGTCGTCGCGCTGGGTATTTGGGTCGGTTGGCGTGCATTGCGGTCGCTGCGCCAGCAATGGCGTCCTCAGCCAAAGTTGCAGATCCACGCTATTCGCCCAGCGCATCAGCACGATGAACACTGCGGCTGCGGACATGCGCATCTGCCCAGCGCTGCGCAGATGGATCAGGCAGTTAGCGCTAAAACGCAGGCGCTGGTGGTGTTTTCCATGGGGCTGCGGCCCTGTTCCGGCGCCATCATGATGCTGCTGTTTGCCAAAGTGATTGGTGTGTATGCGTGGGGCGTCGCCTCTGCCGTGGCGATGGCGTTGGGCACTGCTGTGACGGTTTCGGCGCTCGGCTTGTTAGTGCAGCGCTCCCGTCTGCTGGCTCAGCGCTTAGGGCAGGCCGGCGGTACTCATCCTGCGACCAGGCTGCTGGTGCCGCTGCTCGCCATGTTAGGTAGCGTGCTGTTAATCGTTGCGGGCGTTGCATTATGGCAAAGTGCCTCGCCGGGCATCGGCGGTGGAGTTCGTCCTTTCTGACATTAAGGATATTTGGGTAGTGTAAATATTCCACTGTTGCAAGTATTCTCACCCTCAACAGTTAATTAAATATCTCCGCTTAGCGCGCTGGTGAAAATAGATTTCTCTGTCTAAGCTCAATTACACCAGTCAATATCCTGGTGGATTAGCAATTATAAAATTTCAGCGAAATATTCTGCGAGGAGAAAACGATGCCTGAAACTCGGATTAATAATGGCAGCGTAGATACGGTGCACGACGTGCATGGCGGCCTACCATTAAAACGTATTTCATGGAGCGCAGTATTTGCCGGCGTTATCGCTGCGCTAATCATTCATATTTTATTGGGGATATTGGGTACAGCGATTGGTGCAACAACCATCGATCCACAACAGGAACAAAATCCGCTGCAGCATCTGGGAACCGGCGCGTTAATCTGGACCGGCGTGAGTATGCTGATTGCCATGGGCGTAGGTAGCTACGTTGCGGGGCGTCTGGCGCAGCGCGAAGGGGCGATGCATGGTTTGTTGATGTTTGGTGTTAGCACCATTTTGACATTATGGCTCGCGATTACCCTGGCGACTGGCGTTATTGGCGGTGCGTTTAATATTTTAGGCGCCGGCGTAAATGCCGTGGGTAATGGAATTTCCGCAGCGGCGCCATCACTGACCAATATGGCAAAAGAGAAGCTGCAGGAAAGTAATATCAATTTAGATGATTTAAAAAACGAATTACAAACTACACTGCGTCAAACCGGCAAGACAGAATTACAACCTGAGAATCTGCAAAAGGATGTAAATAACGAAGCCAATAACGCGCAAAATCAAGCAGAGCAAACGGCACAAAATCCACAGAATGCTGATAATGATCTGGCTAATTGGTTGAAAGGCGTTATGAATCGTCACTCAGATACATTGCAAGCTGCCGATCGTGATGCGCTGAAAAATATTATCAAAGCGCGCACCGGTAAAAGCGATCAAGAGGTTGAGCAGATAGTAACTCAAACCGAGGAGAGCTATAAAAAAGCCGTGCAACAGTATCAGGAGTTGAAACAGCAGGCGGAGCAAAAAGCCCGTGAAGTGGCTGAGCAAGCGGCGGCCGCAACGGCGAAAGCGAGCTGGTTCACCTTCTTTATGCTGGTGATTGAAGCAGTACTGGCAGCATTGCTGGGGCGCGTGGGTCGCAGGACGCAACCGCGTCAGGTATTAAGCCACGAACGTCGGTAACAAAAAAAGGCGGCTGATTCAGCCGCCTTCTCGCTTCTAGCGCTTCAGCGCCTCACTCAACTCTTCACGCATCGATGCCAGCATCGCTTTCACTACGCGTGGGTTACCCGCAACGATGTTACCTGACATCACGTAACCGTGGTTGCCGGTAAAGTCAGTCACCAGGCCGCCCGCTTCACGCACCAGCAGTTCGCCCGCCGCAAAATCCCACGGCTTCAGGCCAATCTCAAAGAAACCATCAACGCGACCTGCAGCGGTGTAAGCCAGATCCAGCGCCGCCGAACCGGTGCGACGGAAATCAGCGCACTGGGTGAACAGTTTGCCAACAATGTTGATGTAAGGGGTTGCGTGCTGCTTTAACTTGAACGGGAAGCCGGTCGCCAGGATGGTGCCATCCAGATCGCGCGCCGTGCTGCCGCGCAGGCGATAGCCATTCAGCTGAGCGCCCTGACCGCGTACGGCGGTAAAGAGTTCGTTGCGCATTGGATCGTAAACCACAGCCACTTCGGTGCGGCCTTTGATGCGCACAGCGATAGAAACGGAGAAGTGTGGTAAACGTTTGATGAAGTTGGTGGTGCCATCCAGCGGATCGATTACCCATTGAATGTCTTGATCTTCGCCCGCCAGCTCACCGCTTTCTTCGGTGATGATGGTGTGTTTCGGGTACGATTTACGAATTACTTCGATAATCAGACGTTCTGCGTCACGGTCAACATTGGTAACGAAGTCGTTGCTGCCTTTCTGGCTGGCTTCGACAGCGTCCGGGGTTTCATAATTCTTGGCAATTAAATTTCCGGCCTTGCGCGCGGCGCGCACGGCTATGTTGAGCATCGGATGCATCGGTATCTCTCGCTGGATGTTAAAGAACGGGGAAAACGGCGCGGAGTATATCAGCGTGTTCAGCAAATGTCCTCTTTTTATGTTAGGATGCGCGCCATCATTTCCCTGACCGCCTCTAATTATGCTGCAGAATATCCGAATCGTACTGGTAGAAACGTCGCACACCGGCAACATGGGCTCCGTCGCACGCGCGATGAAAACCATGGGCTTAACCAACCTTTATCTGGTCAATCCGCTGGTGAAACCAGATTCACAGGCCATTTCCCTCGCCGCCGGTGCCAGCGATGTCATTGGTAATGCGCGCATTGTCGATACCATGGATGAAGCCATTGCCGGTTGTAGTTTGGTGGTTGGCACCAGCGCACGTTCACGTTCACTGCCGTGGCCCATGTTGGATTCACGCGAGTGCGGCATTAAAAGCGTGGAAGAGGGCCAGCAGGCGCCGGTGGCGTTGGTGTTTGGCCGCGAGCGTGTGGGCCTGACCAATGAAGAGTTGCAGAAATGTCACTATCACGTCGCGATTCAGGCTAACCCCGAATACAGCTCACTGAATCTGGCGATGGCGGTGCAGATTATCGCTTACGAAGTGCGCATGGCCTGGCTGGACGCGCAGGAAAAAGCCGCGCCGACGGAAGAGCCGGTCGAATCACCGTATCCGCTGGTTGACGATCTGGAGCGCTTCTATCAGCACATCGAACAGATGATGCTGAACAGCGGCTTTATCCGTGAAGGCACGCCAAGTCAGGTGATGAGCAAGCTGCGTCGTTTATATACACGTGCGCGCCCCGAACGCGACGAACTGAACATCCTGCGCGGCATGATGGCATCGTTCGAAAAGCGCAAAGGTAATGTGGATAATAGTTGAGTAAAACAGTTGGTTAAATAGTTGAGCAATTTACTTGGTTAAATAGTTGACCGTTTTACTCAGGAATGTCAGACTGGCGTCAATTCTTCAGATAACCCGCCGATAACCGGACGGACGCTTACGAGGTTGTATGCTATGAGACTGACATCCAAAGGACGTTATGCCGTAACCGCTATGCTGGACGTTGCACTGCACTCCAATGAGGGCCCGGTGCCGCTAGCTGACATTTCTGAGCGTCAGGGCATCTCATTGTCCTATCTGGAGCAGTTATTCTCACGTCTGCGTAAGCATGGATTAGTGGCCAGCGTTCGTGGTCCAGGTGGCGGTTATCTGTTAGGCAAAGATTCAAGCGCGATTGCTGTGGGCGCGGTTATTACCGCAGTTGACGAATCTGTCGATGCCACTAAATGCCAGGGCAAAGAGGGCTGCCAGGGCGGCGAGCGTTGCCTGACCCACGTTTTGTGGCGTGATCTGAGTGAGCGCATCAGCGACTTCCTCAACAACATCACGCTGGCGGAACTGGTGAATAATCAGGAAATCCTCGAAGTGGCCGATCGTCAGAATACCGTCGACAATCGTCGTTTCCAGCAGCATCGTGTGCAAGAAACCATCAACGTTAATCTGCGCGCTTAATCCGTTCTCCTTCGGCCTTTCCTGTTCATACGGGCGAGGCCGAATGTGCTATAAAGACGTATGATTTTTTATACGGAGTTTTAGCGCAATGAAATTACCGATTTACCTGGATTACGCAGCCACTACGCCTGCGGATCCGCGTGTTGCCACCAAAATGATGCAGTTCCTCACAATGGATGGCACTTTCGGTAACCCCGCGTCCCGTTCCCACCGTTTTGGCTGGCAGGCTGAAGAAGCTGTTGATGTGGCTCGCAATCAAGTTGCTGAGCTGGTCAATGCCGATCCCCGTGAAATCGTTTTTACCTCCGGCGCGACCGAAGCGGACAACCTTGCGATCAAAGGTGCCGCGCAATTCCATCAGGCGCGCGGCAAACACATTATTACCAGCCAAACCGAACACAAAGCGGTGCTCGACAGTTGCCAGCAACTGGCGCACGAAGGCTTTGATGTCACCTTCTTACAGCCGGGCAGCGACGGTATCGTTACGCCGCAGATGCTCGAATCTGCACTGCGCGACGACACGGTGCTGGTGTCGCTGATGCACGTCAATAATGAAACCGGTGTGATTCAGGACATCGCCGTACTCGGCGCGCTGTGCCGTGCGCGTGACATCCTGTTTCACGTTGATGCCACGCAAAGCGTCGGCAAATTGCCGATTGACGTCACTGAACTGCCGGTGGATTTGATGTCGTTCTCAGCGCACAAGCTGTATGGACCGAAAGGCATCGGCGCGCTGTGGGTGCGTCGTAAACCGCGTCTGCAAATTGATGCACAGATGCACGGTGGCGGTCACGAGCGCGGCATGCGTTCGGGCACGTTGCCGGTGCATCAGATTGTCGGCATGGGCGAAGCCTACCGGATTGCGCGTGAAGAGATGAGCAGCGAAATGGCGCGTCTGGCCGAGCTGCGCCAGCGTCTGTGGCGCGGTATTAGTCAATTGGGTAACGTGAACCTCAACGGTTCGCTGGAGCAGGGCGCTCCGAACATCCTCAATATTAGTTTTGCCCACGTCGATGGCGAATCGCTGATTATGGCGCTGAAAGATTTGGCGCTGTCATCCGGTTCCGCCTGTACCTCGGCCAGTCTCGAACCTTCCTATGTGCTGCGCGCGATGGGCGTTGAGCAGGAGCTGGCACACAGCTCGCTGCGTTTTTCGCTCGGACGCTTCACCAGCGCAGAGGAAATTGAGTACGCTATCGAGCTGGTCAACAAAGCGGTAACACGTCTGCGGGCACTTTCGCCTGCGGCAAACGCCCGCTAATTCATGCACCCCTTGCGCCGGTTCTGGCGCAAGGTGACACCTAACGCAAACGGAGCCACGCGATGACAACACAACCGATGATAATTACGCTCAGCTCCCAGGCCGCCGATGCGCGCTGGGGTGACAAAGCGCTGCTGAGCAGCAACGAAAGTGGCATGACCGTTCACCTGACTGGCGCAGACGCGCTGATGAGCATCCAGCGCGCGGGGCGCAAGCTGGACGGCCAGGGCATTCGTCACGTCTCGCTGCAGGGCGAAGGCTGGGATGTGGAAAAGTGCTGGGCGTTCTGGCAAGGCTACCGCAGCCCGAAAGGCAAACGTCAGGTCGAGTGGCCGGAATTCAATGAGGACGATCAGGCTGAATTTGCACGTCGTCTGAAGATTGTTGACTGGGTGCGCGACACCATCAACCTGCCGGCGGAAGATCTTAGCCCGGAACAGCTGGCGCACAACGCGGTTGATCTGATCAACGAAGTGGGCGGCAAAGCAGTCAGCTATCGCATCACCAAAGGTGACGATTTGCGTGTTCAGGGTTACGCCGGTATCCACACCGTGGGCCGCGGCTCCACGCGCGCACCGGTGTTGCTGGCGCTGGATTTCAATCCAACTGGCGATGAAGATGCGCCGGTTTACGCCTGTCTGGTCGGTAAAGGCATCACCTTTGATACCGGCGGTTACAGCCTGAAGCAGAGCGCTTTCATGGACTCAATGAAGTCTGATATGGGCGGCGCGGCAACGCTGACTGGCGCACTGGCGCTGGCGATTTCACGCGGTCTGAATAAGCGCGTGAAGCTGTATCTATGCTGCGCAGACAACATGGTCAGCGGCAACGCCTTCCGTCTGGGCGACATCATTCGCTATCGCAACGGTAAAACCGTGGAAGTGATGAACACCGATGCGGAAGGTCGTCTGGTATTGGCCGATGGCCTGATCGATGCCAGCGAGCAAAATCCTGAACTGCTGATCGATGCGGCAACGCTGACCGGCGCGGCGAAAACCGCGCTGGGTAACGATTATCACGCGCTGTTTACCTTTGACGATGTGCTGGCGGAATCGCTGCTTGGCAGCGCGACCGGCGAAAACGAAGCATTTTGGCGTCTGCCGCTGGCCGAGTTCCATCGCAGCCATCTGCCTTCGAACTTTGCCGATCTGAATAACATCGCCAGCCCGTCACATGCGGCGGGTGCCAGCAGTGCGGCGGCGTTCCTGTCGCATTTCGTCAGCAAATATCAGCAAGGCTGGCTGCACATTGACTGCTCCGCGACGTACCGCAAAAGCGCGGTGGATCAGTGGTCCGCGGGTGCGACCGGTTTGGGTGTACGCACCGTCGCCAATCTGTTACTGAAATAATCCTCATCACGGCAGGTGCAAGCTTGCCGTCTTTTTTGGAATACGACAAATGAGTAACCGTCTTGAAGAGGTGCTGAAGCTGGCGGCTACTGAGCCTGCGCACCGTCCGGAATTTTTCCAGCTGCTGCTGGAAGCCGATGTGTGGGTGCCAGGCGAAAGTCCCGCCGAACAGTTTGATGCGACTTCGCCGGTCGAATTACAGCATTGGGAAAAAGAGGGTGGCGGCAGCGTGATCCCGTTCTTCACCTCGGAAGAGGCGATGGGCGAGGCCATCAAAGATGAACAGCCTTACCTGCGCATGCCGGTGCGCACGCTGTTTGAAATCACGCAAGGCGAAACGCTGTTCCTCAATCCGAAACTGCCTGCGGGTAAAGAGTTTTCGCCGGGTGAAATCGCCCATTTGATTGGCGAAGAGGGCAGTGCGCTGAGCCAGCAAACCGTGCTGGAAGGCGGTCATGCGTTGCTGTTGTCCGAAGTGGCCGAGCCGCCAGCGCAGATGATTGATTCGTTAACGCAACTGTTTGCCAAGTACAAACAGGTACGCCGTGCTTACATCGCCAGCATTCGTGAAAGCGCTAGCGCAGCACCGAACCTGCTGATTGGTATCGAAGCTGATAGCGATATCGATGAGATTATTCAGGCGGCGGGCGGTGTAGCGACGGATACGCTTGCGGATGATGCGCCCATTGATATCTGTGAAGTGGTTAATGAAGATCGCGGCGTGAGCCACTTCTTTACTGCCCACATCACGCCGTTCTATGAACGTCGCTGGGGCAGTTTCCTGCGCGATTTTAAGGGCAGTCAGCGGATTATATAATGCGCGGTCGCCATTGATGGCGACCTGCTATCACTTCTCGATCGGTAAATCGTCGCGGCTGCCCCATTCGCCCCACGAACCGTCGTACAGCGTCACATCCCGCACACCCAGCGAGGTGAGCGCCAGAATCACCACCACCGCCGTGACACCCGAACCGCAGCTGGCAATCACCGGCTGATCCAGTTTTACCCCCGCCTGAGCAAACAGATCGCGCAGTTCCGCTGCCGGTTTCAATTCACCATTTACCACTAAACTGTTCCACGGCACGTTCAGGCTGTTGGGAATATGCCCGCGCAGCAAGCCCGGACGCGGTTCATCCACTTCGGCGTTAAAACGGTTCGCCGCACGGGCATCGACAATCTGCGCACCGCCTTCGTGGCTGATCAGCAGCACATCGGTCAGACGTTTCACCTGTGCGCTATCATAAGTCGCTTCGAATTCACCCTCCGGCAAACTAACCGGTCCGGTGGCGACATCGAAACCGGCTGCCTTCCAGCCCTGTAATCCTCCGGCCAGAATCGACACGTTTTCGCAGCCAAAGGCGCGCAGCATCCACCACGCACGCGGAGCCGAAAACAGGTTGCCTTCGTCATACACCACCAGATGTTTGTCCTGGCTGACGCCCAATTCGCGCATTGCCACCGCAAAGGATTCGGCGCGGGGCATCATGTGTGGATAAGCACTGGTGTGATCGGACAAGGCTTCAATATTGAAGAACGGCGCATTCGGCAGATGACCAGCCAGATATTCAGCCTGCACATCACGTACGGCTTCCTGGCCAGGCGGTAACATGCGGGCATCAAGCACCTGCAATGTTTCCTCGATGTAATGTTCTTTCAACCAATCAGCGGACACAAACATGGCTGTCATAGCAACCTCTTCTCAGCAAACGGGAAACGACCAGTCTCCGGGAATGTGAACGCTATCTCAAGGGTGTGATTGCTAAAGTTGGCGGGTTGATGTGAAATTGCGCGGAATGACGTTTTCTTAACTTCTGGGACTGGTGAGGGAATTACCATGGCAAAACGTTTTAACCGGCTGCTGCTCAGCGCGCTGTTCGGTGCTGGATTACTGGGCGGCGGGACCTTGACGATACACGCGGAGGAAGCGGCAACCGCAACAGCAACGCAGAAATCGCTGTCAGTTATCGATCTCTCCGAGCTGCAACTCGACGGCGCCGCCGCGCTGGTGTTGACCTTCAACACGCCGCTTGAAGCGAAGCAGGATTTCGCTGCGCGCGTGCAGATTATCGATGAGAAAAGCGGCAAGGTTGATGGCGGCTGGGAGCTGGCGCCAAACGGTAAAGCGTTGCGTTTTCGTCATCCTGAACCGTCGCGCAAGTTGACGGTTAACGTCGATGCCGCTCTCAAAGCGGCCGATGGCAGCACCTTATCGAAATCGTTTAGCCAATCGCTCACCACGCGCGATATCCAGCCGATGGTGGGTTTTGCCAGTCGCGGATCGCTGCTGCCGCTGCGTCTGACGCAGGGATTGCCGGTGCTGGCGCTGAATGTGAATAACGTCGACGTCGATTTCTTCCGCGTGAAAAACGCCTCGCTGGCCGATTTTCTAGCGCAGTGGAATTACGGCAACAATATGTCGTACTGGGAATCACGCGAGCTGCTGAAAAATGCCGATCTGGTTTACGGCGCCCGCTTCGATCTTAATCCGGCACGCAACACGCGCGAGAAAATGCAGCTGCCGCTGGGCGATGTCGATGCGCTGAAGCAGCCGGGCGTTTATCTGGCGGTGATGAAACAGGCCGGAACCTACAACTACACGCAACCGGCGACACTGTTTACGTTGAGCGACATCGGTTTGTCGCTGCACCAATTCCCTGAACAGCTGGAACTGTTTGCCCAAAGCCTGACCAATGGCGCGCCGCTTGGTGACGTTAGCGTGCAGCTGCTGGATGAAAAAGGCAAACAACTCGCCAGTGGCACCAGCGACAGCAACGGTCATTTGCGCTTACCGGCGAATGCTAAAGGCAAGCTGCTGCTGGCGACACAAAAGGACCAAACCTCGCTGATCGATCTTAATCGTCCGGCGCTGGATCTGGCGGAGTTCCCGATTGATGGACCGCAAGGCTACGACAAACAGTTGTTCGTATTTGGTCCGCGCGATCTCTATCGTCCGGGTGAAACGGTGATCGTCAACGCGCTGCTGCGTGATGCAGATGGCAAACCGTTGCCGCCGCAGCCGGTGAAAGCCGACGTGGTGCAGCCGAATGGCGAAGTGTCGCAGACCTTTGTCTGGCAGCCGGAGAACGGCGTCTATCAACATCGCTTCGCGATACCGGCTGCGGCGATGACCGGCGAATGGACGCTGCGTATGAACAGTGGCGACAACCAGCCGCGCAGCTGGCCGTTCCACGTCGAAGACTTCCTGCCGGAGCGCATGGCGCTGGATTTGACCAACAGCGCGCAGCCGTTGGCGCCGGATGACGACGTCACCTTTGCTGTTGAAGGCCGCTATCTGTACGGCGCGCCGGCTGCGGGTAACGAGCTGCAAGGGCAGCTGCTGCTGCGTCCTGCGCGTGAAGCGGTGGCCGCGCTGCCCGGCTATCAATTTGGCGACATCACTGAAGAGCTGAAACGTTCGCTCGATGATGTGGATGAGAAGCTGGATGAGAGCGGCAAGCTGCAGCTTAACGTTGAGAGCAGCTGGAAAGAGAGCCATTCGCCGCTCAATCTGATTCTGCAAGCCAGCCTGCTGGAAACCGGCGGCCGTCCGGTGACGCGCCGCGCGACTCAGGCGATTTGGCCGGCAGCGGCGCTGCCCGGCATCCGTCCGCTGTTTAGCAGTGAATCGGTATATGACTATCGCAGCGATCGTTATCACGATGAGCCGACCGTGGCAGAAAACAGCCTCGCGGAATTCGACGTGGTCTACGCCAATCCGCAGGGCGAAAAACTGGCGGCGTCAGATCTTGATGTGCGCCTGATCCACGAACGCCGCGACTATTACTGGAGCTTCTCTGATAGCGAAGGCTGGCAATCGCGCTTCGATCAAAAGGATCTGCAGGAGGATCAGCAGCGCATCTCTATTGCGGCGGGCGGCAACCAAAAAGTGAGTTTCCCGGTGGAGTGGGGCACCTATCGCCTGGAAGTGCATGCCGGCGACAACATTATTAGCAGCGTACGCTTCCAGGCCGGATATGGGTGGCAGGACAATACCAACGGCACCGGCGCGCTGCGTCCGGATCAGGTCAAACTGAAAATTGATGAAACCGCCTATCAGGCGGGCGACACCGCGCATGTGCAGGTGGAATCGCCTGCTGCCGGCAAAGGCTATCTGATGGTGGAATCCAGCAGCGGCACGCTGTGGTGGCAACCGCTGGAGGTTCCGGCGGGCGGCGTAACCATTGATGTACCGATTAGCGACAGCTGGAAGCGACACGATCTCTATCTCAGCGCCATCGTGGTGCGCGACGGCGACAAGGCCAGCGGCGTCACGCCGAAACGCGCGGTGGGCTTGCTGCATCTGCCGATGGCGACCGAAGCGCGCCGCCTCAGCTTAGCGCTCGACGCGCCGGATAAGATCCGTCCTGAGCAGACGCTAAAAGTGCAGGTCAAAGCCAGCCGTGAAGGTGGCGCATTGCCGAAGCAGGTTCAGGTATTACTCTCGGCGGTGGACAGCGGCGTGCTTAACATCACTGACTACAAAACCCCGAATCCGTGGGAAGCGTTCTTTGGCCGCAAGCGTTATAACGCCGATCAATACGATGTGTTTGGTCAACTGATTGAAGGCGGTGGCAAACTGGCCGCGCTGCGCTTTGGTGGTGACGGCGACGATGCGGATGCGCTGTCGCGCGGCGGCAAAAAACCGGTCACTGATGTGCAGATCGTGGCGCAGCAGTTGCAGCCCGTAACGCTGGATGCCAATGGCGAAGGCACGCTGGAACTGCCGATTCCGGCGTTTAACGGCGAACTGCGTTTGATGGCGCAGGTGTGGAGCGACGACAGCTTCGGGTCGGCCGATCGTAAGCTGGTGGTTGCCGCGCCATTGATCAGTGAACTGGCGACGCCGCGCTTCCTGGCCAGCGGCGATCAATCCACGCTGGCGCTGGATCTCACTAACCTCACCGATCAACCGCAAGCGCTGAAAATCAACGTCAGCGCCAGCGGCCAGATCGCCCTGAACGGCAAAATCCCTGCCAGCGTGCAGCTGGCGCAAGGCGCGCGCACCACCTTGCAAATTCCAGTCAAAGCGCTGGGCGGCTTCGGTGAAGGCGAGGTACAGGTCAGGGTTTCCGGCATGAGTTTGCCGGGTGAAACGCTGGCAGCGAGCGAGCGTAAATGGAAAATTGGTGTGCGACCGGCGTATCCGGCACAAACGCTGAGTTTCGATAACGTGATGCAAACCGGCCAGAACTGGCAGGTGATGGCCAGCGCCTTCAATGGCTTGCAGCAGGATACCTTGAGCGGACAGCTGTCGCTCAGTAACCGTCCACCGCTGAATATCGCCAGCTATATCCGTTCGCTGTATGCCTATCCTTATGGTTGCCTTGAACAGACCGCCAGCGGTATTTGGCCGTCGGTGTTCACCAATCATGCGCAGCTGACGGCGATGGGCATCAAAACCAGTAACGATGAAGCGCGTCGCGCCTCAATTGATACCGGCATCGCGCGTCTTGCCGGCATGCAGCGCGGCAACGGCAGCTTTGGTTTGTGGAGCAAGGAGAGTCAGGAAGAGTTCTGGCTGACGGCTTACGTCACCGATTTCCTGCTGCGCGCCAGCGAAGCCGGGTACAGCGTGCCGGATGGCGTGATTACCCGTGCCGACGAACGTCTGCTGCGCTACCTGCAGGATCCCGCGCAGATCGAAACCAGCTGGAGCAGCGATGCCGATGGCTTGCGTTTCAGCGTGCAGGCTTATGCCGGATTGGTGCTGGCGCGTCAGCAGCAGGCGCCGCTCGGTGCGTTGCGTGCGCTGTATGAAAAACGCGATCGGGCTAAATCGGGCCTGGCGATGGTGCAGCTTGGCGTGGCATTGAAGCTGATGGGCGATCAACAGCGCGCACAACTGGCGCTGGCGCAGGGCATTGGCCTGGAACGTAAACCCAACAGCTGGCTCGGCGATTACGGCAGCCCGGTGCGCGATCGCGCGCTGATTCTGTCGCTGCTGACAGAAAACCAGCTGCTGCCGGAGATGCAAGGTCCGTTGCTGATCGATCTGGCGAAAGCCGTACACGGACAGCGCTGGTTCTCGACTCAGGAAAACAACGCCTTGTTCCTCGCCGCCCGCACCTTGCAGCAGCATAAAGGCGAAAGCTGGCAGGCGACACTGCAGGGTAAAGCGGAACCGCTCAGCAGTGATCAGCCGCTCAATATTGGCATGACGGAAGATCAGCTGCGTCAGGGCGTGTCGGTGAAAAGCGACAACGCATCGCCGCTTTACGGCACGCTGAATGTGGTGGGGTATCCGCGCACCGCACCGTCGCCGATGAGCAACGTGCTGCAGATCAGTCGTGAGTACTTCACGCTGGAGGGTAAGCCGGCGGATCTCACCAACCTGAAAAGTGGCGAGCTGCTGGTGGTGCGGCTTAAAGTCGCGGCCAGCGAGCGCGTCAGTGATGCGCTGGTGGTGGATCTGCTGCCTGCCGGACTGGAGCTGGAAAACCAGAACCTGAGCGACAGCAGCGCCAGTTTAGGCGACAGTGCCGATGCGCTGAAAGAGAGCATGATGGATATGCAACAAGCCAACATCAAGCACATCGAATTCCGTGACGACCGCTTTGTCGCCGCGCTGGCGCTCGATGGCTACACGCCGGGCACGCTGCTGTATCTGGCGCGTGCGGTGACGCCGGGCAGCTATCGCCTGCCGCCGCCGCAGGTGGAATCGATGTATGTGCCGGAATGGCGCGCGATTGGCAGCACGCCGGAAAAACTCAATGTGCGCTAAGCATTGATGTCTGGAAGTAAGCGACTAAAGCGGTGGCGCTGGCTGCCGCTTTTTTTACTGCTGCTGGCCGCGCTGTGGCTGCTGGATCGCCTTACACCGCTACCGCTGCATGAGTTACAGCCGGCGCGCGTGGTGGTGGCCGAAGACGGTACGCCGCTGTGGCGCTTTGCTGACCCGCAAGGCATTTGGCGCTATCCGGTGACGCTGGAGGATGTCTCGCCTTCCTATATTGAGGCGCTGCTGACCTACGAAGATCGCTGGTTCTGGCATCATCCCGGCATCAATCCGATGGCGATTATGCGTGCAGTCGGGCAGAACGTGCTGCATCACGGCGTGGTTTCCGGCGGTAGCACGCTGACTATGCAGGTGGCGCGGCTTATCGATCCGCAACCGCGCACCTTGCGCGGAAAAGTGGTGCAGGCGTGGCGCGCGCTGCAGCTCGAATATCATCTCTCTAAACGCGACATCCTCACGCTCTATCTCAATCGCGCCCCTTTTGGCGGCACGGTTGAGGGCGTTGGCGCGGCGAGCTGGATGTGGCTGGGGAAACCGCCGTCCCAGCTCACCCAAGGTGAAGCGGCGCTGCTGGCGGTGTTGCCACAGGCGCCGAGCCGCCTGCGTCCGGACCGCTGGCCACAGCGCGCCGAAGCCGCACGCAATAAAGTGCTGGATCGCCTCGCGCAATATCACGTCTGGTCAGCGCAGGATGTCGCCGATATCAAACAAGAAGCAGTGTGGCTGCCGCCGCGCCAGATGCCGCAACGTGCGCCGCTGCTGGCCCGCCGCCTATTGTCGCTGTCACCCGACAACAAAATCACCTCAACCATTGATGTGTCGCTGCAGCGCGAACTGGAGAATCTGGCGACGTCGCTGAAAAACAACTTACCGCCGCGCACCTCGCTGGCGCTGCTGGTGGTGGATCACCAAAACATGAAAGTGCGCGGCTATGTCGGATCGGTGGATTTCAATGACGACAGCCGTTTTGGTCATGTCGATATGATCTCCAGCGTGCGATCGCCGGGATCGGTGCTGAAGCCTTTTGTCTATGGCATGGCGCTGGATGATGGGCTGATTCATGGCGAATCACTGCTGCAGGATGTGCCGCGCCGCTTCGGTGACTATCGTCCCGGCAACTTTGACTCGGGCTTTCACGGGCCGGTGAGCGCCAGCGCTGCGCTGGAGCGGTCGCTCAATCTCCCGGCGGTGCAGTTGCTGGATGCGCTGGGGCCAAAAAGTGTCGCCGCGCGCTTGCGTAACGTGGAATTGAATCTGCGCTTTCCCGCTGGCGCAGAGCCCAATCTGTCGCTGGTGCTGGGCGGCACCGGCGCACGCATGGATGAGATTGTGGCGGCCTACAGCGCCTTTGCCCGTCACGGCAATGCGGCGCAGTTGCGCTGGCTGACAACACAGCCGCTGCAGGAGAGGCCGCTGTTGTCGCCGGGCGCGGCATGGATTGTGCGGCGCATTCTGGCTGGCGCGGCGCAACCTCCGGCCAGCGGCGCGGTGGCGGAGATTGCGCCTTTGGCGTGGAAAACCGGTACCAGTTACGGCTACCGTGATGCATGGACGATTGGCATCACGCCGCGCTATCTGATTGGCGTGTGGGTTGGGCGGCCGGATGCCACGCCGGTCGCCGGGCAATTTGGTTTTGCCTCGGCGGTGCCGGTGATGAATCAGGTCAATAATGTGCTGGCGGGACATATGCCGGTGAGCGGTGCGCCGCGCGATCCGCGTCCGCTTTCGGTCAGCGCCATGAGCATTTGCTGGCCTGGCGGTCAGCCATTGCCTCCCGGCGACGAAAACTGTCGCCAGCGTCGTCAGAGTTGGGTGTTGAATCAAACCGTGCCACCGACGCTGCTGGCGCCGGGGCAGGAAGGCGTCAATGGCTTGCGTCAGCGCTACTGGCAGAACAGCCGGGGATGGCGTGTGGCGGCAGATTGCCCGGATGCACAAAGTCGGGAGCGCCTGATGTGGCCGCTGCCGCTTGAACCCTGGCTGCCGGTTACTGAACGCCGTGCGCAGCGCTTACCGCCGATCGATCCTGCTTGTCCGCCGCTCAATCAGGGCAATGCGCCGCCGATGGTGATTACCGGTGTGATTAACGGACAGCGCCTACAGCCGCTGCCGGGTAAGGTGGTGCTGGTGATGCCGGTCGCGGTGCAGGGCGGGCAAGGTGAGCAGCGCTGGTGGTTTTTAAACGGGCAGCCGCTGGAGCGTGACGTGAGTAACAAGAGTGCCGCGCTGGTGCTGGATGAGCCGGGCAGTTATCAATTGGTGGTGATGGATGAAGCGGGGCAGCTCTCATCGGTGTCATTTATCCGCGGTTGAGTGCATGGATATGGCATACTTTTTGCCTGCGTGCCCCGACAAAAATCAATTATTTTCAATAATTCCGCAAATCGCTAATAGGCAACGCGCCATGATGTCCCTATAATCGGCGCGTTTTCTTACCGGGAGGAGCTCCCGGATTCTTCAGGATGCTAACTAGAGGTCAACATGGCAATCGAACGTACTTTCTCAATCGTGAAACCAAACGCCGTCGCTAAGAACGTGATTGGTGCAATTTATAACCGTTTTGAAAGCGCGGGCTTCAAAATCGTTGGCGCAAAAATGCTGCACCTGACTAAAGAGCAGGCTGAAGGCTTCTACGCTGAGCACAAAGGCCGTCCATTCTTTGATGGTCTGGTTGAATTCATGACTTCTGGTCCGGTTGTGGTTTCTGTACTGGAAGGCGAAAACGCCGTTCAGCGTCACCGCGATCTGATGGGTGCAACTAACCCAGACAACGCGCTGGCAGGGACTCTGCGTGCGGATTACGCGGACAGCTTCACCGAGAACGCGACCCACGGTTCTGACTCTGCTGAATCTGCAGCACGCGAAATCGCCTACTTCTTCGCAGAAAACGAAGTCTGCCCACGCACTCGCTAAGTGCGTTGATGGCCTGAGCGGACACCCGTCTTTACAGCTGTTCAACCTCTGTTAAACGGTTCCCCTGGCATCATGCAGCAGATGTAGTACAATTATGCGCCCTTGTTGAGCCAGCCTCAGCGAGGGCGCTGTTTTTTTCCTACTATTAACCAGAGCCGTAACGTGTAACAACGAGGCCAGAGAACATTATGTCCGAACAGATTGTGACGCCGTCGTCCGCTTCCCCCGTGGTTGTTTCCCCAAAAAACGAAAAAATTAACCTGCTGGATCTTAACCGTCAGCAGATGCGCGAATTCTTTCTTGAGATGGGCGAAAAGCCGTTCCGTGCCGATCAGGTCATGAAGTGGATGTACCACTACTGCTGCGATGATTTCGAGCAGATGACCGACATCAACAAAGTGCTGCGCGGTAAGCTGATGCAGCGCGCTGAAATCCGTGCGCCGGAAGTGGCGGAAGAGATGCGTTCCACCGATGGCACCATTAAATGGGCGATTCGCGTGGGCGACCAGCTGGTTGAAACCGTCTACATCCCGGAAGCGGATCGCGCAACCCTGTGTGTCTCCTCGCAGGTAGGCTGCGCGCTGGAGTGCAAATTCTGTTCGACGGCGCAGCAGGGCTTTAACCGCAACCTGCGCGTATCAGAAATTATCGGCCAGGTATGGCGCGCCGCGAAAATCATCGGTGCTGCGAAAATTACCGGTCAGCGCCCGATCACCAACGTGGTGATGATGGGCATGGGCGAACCGCTGCTGAATCTGAACAACGTGGTGCCGGCGATGGATATCATGCTGGACGACTTCGGTTTCGGCCTGTCAAAACGTCGCGTTACGCTGTCAACCTCAGGCGTGGTGCCGGCGCTGGATAAGCTGGGCGATATGATCGACGTAGCGCTGGCGATTTCACTGCACGCGCCGAACGATGCGATTCGTGATGAGATCGTGCCGATCAACAAAAAATACAACATCGAGACTTTCCTTGCGGCGGTCAAACGCTACATCGGCAAGTCTAACGCCAATCAGGGCCGTGTGACCATCGAGTATGTGATGTTGGATCACGTCAATGACAGCACCGACAATGCGCATGAACTGGCGGCACTGCTGAAAGAGACGCCGTGCAAAATTAACCTGATTCCGTGGAATCCCTTCCCGGGCGCGCCGTATGGTCGTAGCTCCAATAGCCGTATTGACCGCTTCTCCAAAGTGCTGATGGATTACGGTTTCACCACCATCGTGCGTAAGACCCGTGGTGATGATATCGACGCCGCTTGTGGTCAGCTGGCGGGCGATGTGATTGACCGTACCAAGCGTACGCTGCGTAAGAAAATGGCGGGCGAAGCCATCTCTGTGAAGGCGCTCTGAAAGCCAGCGCCTGCTGATATTCAGCGGGCGTAACTCATGTCAGTCTCTCCGCATATTTTTCATGGAGAGACTGAAATGCATAAAGGATTACCCGCCGCGATTCTGGCTGGCTTTGTTGTAACCGGTTGTGTCAATCATCCTGCAAAGCAGAGTGCAGCGGATATCCGTCTGCAGCTCGGATTGCATTATCTGGCGGTGAAGGATTATGCCGCTGCACAGCGCAATTTATTGCGTGCTCAGCAGGCAGCGCCGAAAGATTATCGCGTGCCGTTGGCCCTGGCCCGTGTGGCGCAGGCGCAGCTGAACAGCGCACAAACCCGCTGGCACTATCAGCAGGCGCAGCAGTTAGCGCCGCTGAATGGTTATGTGGCTAACAATTACGGTGCGTTTCTCTGCGGTTTAAGGCAGTATGACGAAGCGCATCAACAGTTTAAGCTGGCAATTGAGGCGCAGGAAATCGATGCTCGTCAGGATGCATTCCTGTTTTCGGGCTATTGTTACCTGCAGGCTGATGAGAGTGCCTCAGCGCGCGAGCAGTTAGGTTACGCGCTGGATGCCGCACCGGAGCAGGGCAGTCAACTGCTGAGGGAAGTGGAAAGGCGGCTTGAACAGCAGGAACAGCAGTCGGTTCCGCTGCTTTTAGAAGTGTACCACCAGCGTTTGCCCGCAACGGCAGAGAGCCTGTGGTTACAGATACGTTTCGCCGCGCAACAGGGAAACGCTGCTGACGTTACACGTTATGGCGACCGGTTGGCGCGAAGTTTTCCACAATCGATACAGTACCAGCGTTATTTAGCTAATGAATACTGAAGCCACTCAAGAGAATTCTGCAGTACATTCCACAGGTGAACGCCTGCGTCTGGCCCGTGAGCAGATGGGGCTGACCCAGCAAAACGTCGCTGAACGCCTGTGCCTGAAACTTACTACCGTGCGTGATATTGAAGAGGATAAGTCACCTGCTGATTTGGCTTCGACATTCCTGCGCGGTTACATTCGCTCCTATGCCCGTCTGGTGCATGTGCCGGAAGATGACCTGCTGCCGATGATGGCAAAACAGGCTCCGGTGCGCGCTGCCAGGATCGAGCCGATGCAGAGCTTCTCATTGGGTAAGCGTCGTAAAAAGCGCGATGGCTGGCTGATGATCTTCACCTGGTTGGTGATTTTCGTCGTAGTCGGTTTGACCGGTGCGTGGTGGTGGCAGAACCATAAAGCGTCACAGGCTGATTTGGTGTCGATGGCCGATCAAAACGGCAGCGGCGACAATAGCCAGTCCATTCCATTGGGCGACAACAGCACCGACAGCAATACCGATGCGGATACTAACGCTGCCGGTACGCCAGTCGATAACGGTGCTGGCGCAGTGGCCACGCCTGAAAGCAACGCCGGCGCACCTGCGTCGAGCATGAGCAACAATGCGCAAACCACCGGCAGCGACAACGCCGTGGTTTCGCCAAGCCAGGCTCCGATTGATACGGCGCCGCCAGCGGCGACCTCTCCGGCGCCAGCAAACAGTGTTCCTGCTGGTCAAATGCCTACCGCGAATGCGGCAGTCAGCCAACCGGCAGGCGATCCGAATGCCATCGTAATGAACTTCAAAGCCGACTGCTGGCTGGAAGTCAGCGATGCGACCGGCAAGAAGTTGTTCAGCGGTTTGCAACGTAGCGGCGGTAAGCTGAGTTTGTCCGGAACGGCTCCGTATCGTCTGAAAATTGGCGCACCGGGTGCGGTTGACGTGCAATATCAGAATCAGCCCGTTGATTTAAGTCGTTTTATCCGTAATAACCAGGTTGCCCGTCTGACGCTGGGTGCGCAATAACGCGCAGCGCGCTTTCCGGGTAATTGTGGAGAGAGAATATGCATAACGAAGCACCCATCATCCGTCGCAAATCAACACGGATTTACGTCGGCAAGGTGCCAGTTGGCGATGGTGCGCCCATCGCCGTTCAGTCAATGACCAACACCCGCACCACTGACGTGGACGCCACCGTTAACCAGATTCGCCAGCTTGAGCGCGTCGGGGTTGATATCGTGCGCGTCTCCGTTCCCACTATGGATGCGGCTGAAGCCTTCAAACTGATTAAGCAACAAGTCAACGTGCCGCTGGTCGCGGACATTCACTTTGACTATCGCATCGCACTGAAAGTCGCTGAATATGGCGTGGATTGTCTGCGTATCAATCCAGGCAACATCGGCAACAATGAGCGTATTCGCCAGGTGGTGGATTGTGCGCGTCATTACAACATTCCGATCCGTATCGGCGTTAATGCCGGTTCGCTGGAAAAAGATCTGCAGGAAAAATATGGCGAGCCAACGCCGCAGGCGCTGCTCGAATCCGCGATGCGCCATGTGGATCATCTTGATCGCCTCAACTTTGATCAGTTCAAAGTGAGCGTCAAAGCCTCTGACGTCTTCCTTGCCGTTGAATCTTATCGTTTACTGGCGAAAGCCATCGATCAGCCGCTGCACCTCGGTATCACCGAAGCGGGCGGCGCGCGTGCGGGTTCCGTGAAATCGGCGATCGGTTTAGGTTTACTGCTGGCCGAAGGCATCGGCGATACGCTGCGTATTTCGCTGGCGGCCGATCCGGTTGAAGAAGTGAAAGTCGGCTACGATATCCTCAAATCTCTGCGCATCCGCTCCCGCGGCATCAACTTTATTGCCTGCCCGACCTGTTCGCGTCAGGAGTTTGATGTCATCGGTACGGTCAATGCGCTGGAAGAGCGGCTGGAAGACATCATCACACCGATGGATATTTCCATTATCGGTTGCGTGGTGAACGGTCCGGGTGAAGCGACAGTTTCTACCCTCGGCGTGACCGGCGGAGCCAAGAAAAGCGGCTTCTACGAAGATGGTGTGCGCCAGCGCGATCGTCTCGATAACAACGACATGATCGACCAGCTGGAAGCGCGTATTCGCGCTAAAGCCAGCATGCTGGATGAAAGCCGCCGTATCAACGTGCAGCAGCTGGAAAAATAATCGTGGTGCGCGCCTGTCGCGTGCCAGTTTGTGATTGAACCTGTGCGGTTTCATCCTCATAAGGTATGATGCCGCTCAGGTTTTTTTGTCTTAAGAGATTCTAACGTGGCGAAGAATATTCAAGCGATTCGCGGGATGAACGATTACCTGCCGGCGGATACCGCGATTTGGCAGCGTATTGAAGGCACCCTTAAGCAGGTGCTGGCCAGCTATGGTTACAGTGAAATCCGTCTGCCAATCGTTGAGCACACCCCGTTGTTCAGCCGCGCAATCGGTGAAGTCACCGACGTGGTTGAGAAAGAGATGTACACCTTTGAAGACCGCAACGGCGAAAGCCTGACGCTGCGTCCGGAAGGCACAGCAGGTTGCGTGCGCGCCGGTATCGAGCACGGTCTGCTGTACAATCAGGAACAGCGTCTGTGGTACACCGGCCCGATGTTCCGCTACGAGCGCCCGCAGAAAGGTCGTTATCGCCAGTTCCATCAGATGGGTGTCGAAGTCTTCGGCCTGCAAGGCCCGGACGTAGATGCTGAGCTGATCATGATGACCGCGCGCTGGTGGAAAGCGTTGGGTATTGCCGAGCATGTTGAGCTGGAGCTGAACTCTATCGGTTCGCTGGACGCGCGTGCCAACTATCGCAGCGCGCTGGTGGCATTCCTTGAGCAACATCAGGACGTACTCGACGAAGATTGCAAACGCCGCATGTACACCAATCCACTGCGCGTGCTCGACAGCAAAAATCCTGACATCCAGAAACTGTTAAACGATGCGCCAACGCTGGGCGAATTCCTTGATGAGGAGTCGCGCGAGCACTTCAGCGGCCTGTGTGCCTTGCTGGACGACGCGGGCATTAGCTATCGCATTAACCAGCGCCTGGTGCGCGGCCTCGATTACTATAACCGTACCGTGTTTGAATGGGTGACCAGCAGCCTCGGTTCGCAGGGCACCGTGTGCGGCGGCGGACGTTACGATGGTTTAGTTGAACAGCTGGGTGGACGTGCCACGCCAGCGGTTGGTTTTGCCATGGGTATGGAGCGTCTGGTGTTGCTGGTGCAAGCAGTTAATCCAGAATTTGAACCGACGCGCATTGTTGATGTCTATGTTATCGCTTCGGGGCAGGGCGTTCAGTCCGCCGCGATGCAACTGGCGGAAAAACTGCGTGATGCTGATCCGGCACTGAAGATGATGACCAACTTTGGTGGCGGTAACTTCAAGAAGCAGTTTGCCCGTGCAGACAAGTGGGGCGCACGCATTGCGCTGGTGCTGGGCGAAGATGAAGTGAAAGCGGGCCAGGTTGTGGTGAAAGACCTGCGTACCGGCGATCAACAGACGCTGGCTCAGAGCGACGCCGCAGCAACGTTGCGCACGCTGCTGCAGTAAGCGCAGCACTGCAATAGCCATTTTAAAGAGAGGGATTGCGTGGAAGTTTACAGCAACGAAAACGAACAAGTTGACGCGCTGCGTCAGTTCTTTGCCAACAATGGCAAATTTCTGGCCGTTGGCGTAATCATCGGTATCGCTGCGCTGGGTGGCTGGCGTTTCTGGTCCAGTCATCAGGAAGGCACCGATAAAGCGGCATCAGCCGAATATCAACAGCTGACCAGTGCGATGCAGGCGGACAAGCCTGATTCGCTGGAAGCGGTCGCCACTTTCGCCAGCGAAAACAACAACACCTATGGTGCGTTGGCTTCGTTGGATCTGGCTAAGCAGTATGTTGAAACTAATCAGCTCGATAAAGCTATCACTCTGTTACAGAGTGGGCTGAAAGATACCAAAGATGCCAACCTGCAGGCGGTGATTAACCTGCGTCTGGCTCGCATTCAGTTGCAGCAAAGTCAGGCCGATGCCGCACTTTCTACCCTTAACAATGTTAAAGGTGATGGCTGGACAGCCATTGTGGCGGACATTCGTGGCGAAGCACTGCTGAGCAAAGGCGATAAGCAGGGCGCGCGTGATGCCTGGAGCAAAGGTGCTGAATCGCAGGCCTCTCCCGCGCTGAAGCAAATGCTGCAGATGAAGATGAATAACTTAAGTTAAGCCAGTCAAGAGAGCGCACATGGAATTACGTAAATACCTGCTGCCAGGGCTGATTTCAGTCACTCTGCTCAGCGGTTGCTCGCTGTTCAGCGGCGAAGAAGATGTAGTGAAAATGGCCCCGCTGCCTAAAGTGGAAAACCAGTTTACGCCGCAGACCGCGTGGAGCACCTCGGTTGGCGATGGCGTTGGTGATTTCTATTCCAATCTGCATCCAGCCTGGCTGGACGGTACCGTGTATGCTGCGGATCGTTTTGGTGTGGTTAAAGCGCTTGATGCCAGCAATGGTAAAGAGAAATGGAAAGTCGATCTCTCTGAGAAAACCGGCTTCTTCTCGAAAAACATCTCGGCACTGCTCTCTGGCGGCGTCACCGCCAGCGGCGACCGCATCTACATCGGTAGCGAACGTGGTCAGGTATTTGCGTTGAATACCAGCGATGGTGGCATCGCCTGGCAGACCAAGGTCGCCGGTGAAGCGCTGTCGCGTCCGGTGGTGAGCGACGGTTTAGTGCTGGTTCACACCAGCAACGGTATGTTGCAAGGCCTTGATCAGAGCACTGGCGTGATCAAATGGACCGTTAATCTTGATATGCCTGCGCTGTCACTGCGCGGTGAATCAGCCCCGACCGTGGCCTTTGGTGGCGCAATTGTGGGTGGCGATAATGGCCGCGTGAGCGCAGTCATCGTCAATCAAGGTCAGCTGATTTGGCAGCAGCGTATTTCGCAGCCAAGCGGCGCCACGGAAATCGATCGCCTGAGCGACGTCGATACTACGCCAGTCGTGGTAAACGGTGTGGTTTATGCGCTGGCGTATAACGGTAACCTCACCGCGCTGGAACTGCGTTCTGGTCAGGTGCTGTGGAAACGTGAGATTGGCGGCGTGAAAGACATGGTGGTGGATGCGGGTCGTATCTATCTGGTCGATCAGGATGACCGCGTGATTGCCCTGAATGCTGATGGTGGCGTAGCCATCTGGCGTCAAAGCGATCTGCTGCATCGTAATCTGACCTCGCCGGTGCTGTTCAACGGTTATCTGGTTGTCGGTGATAGCGAAGGTTATCTGCACTGGATTAACACCCTTGACGGCCGCTTCGTGGCGCAGCAGAAACTGGACAGCGATGGCTTCCAGACTGAACCGGTTGTTGCCGGTGACAAGCTGCTGATCCAGGCGAAAGGCGGAGAAGTTTACGCCATCACCCGTTAAGGATTTGGCTCTGCGGGAACGCGTTTCCCGCTCGCTTACACGGCTCCTGATTCGTCAGGGGCCGTTTCGTTTTTAGTCAGGCATGGTATTCTTTGCGCCTTCAGCCTGACGCCTGGCGTCAAATGTCGTTATAATCACGCCATTCGGGCGAATTATTTTAAAAACTGAGGCAAGTGTTATGGTACCTGTGGTCGCGCTGGTTGGGCGTCCCAATGTGGGAAAATCTACGCTATTTAACCGTTTAACACGCACACGTGATGCGCTGGTGGCGGATTTTCCTGGACTGACTCGCGATCGCAAATATGGTCGCGCCGAAGTGGAAGGGCGCGAATTCATTGTTATTGATACCGGCGGTATTGATGGCACCGAAGAGGGCGTAGAAAACCGCATGGCGGAGCAGTCGCTGCTGGCGATTGAAGAAGCCGATGTGGTGCTGTTTATGGTGGATGCGCGCGCGGGCGTAATGCCGGCGGATCAGCAAATCGCTAATCATCTGCGTGCCCGTGAGAAAGCCACCTTTGTTGTCGCCAACAAAACTGACGGTATCGACCCGGAAGCGGCGGTGCTGGATTTCTATGCGCTGGGCTTAGGCGAGATTCACGCCATTGCAGCTTCGCATGGCCGCGGCGTTAACAGCCTGCTGGAAACCGCACTGTTGCCGTGGATGGAAGAAATCGTTCCAGAAGTCGAGCTCACTGAAGAAGAAGAGAACGCTGCTTATTGGGCCGATTTAGAAGAAGAGAGTGAGAAGGCGCTGGAGGAAGAGGAAGAAGAAGATTTCGACCCAACCACACTGCCAATCAAACTCGCTATCGTTGGCCGCCCGAACGTGGGTAAGTCAACGCTAACTAACCGCATTCTTGGCGAAGACCGTGTCGTGGTCTTCGACATGCCGGGCACCACGCGCGACAGCATCTATATTCCGATGGAACGTGACGGACGTGAGTATGTCCTGATTGATACCGCTGGCGTACGTAAGCGCGGTAAAATCACCGAAACCGTCGAAAAATTCTCAGTTATCAAAACGTTGCAAGCGATCGAAGATGCTAACGTGGTAATGCTGGTGATTGATGCCCGTGCCGGAATCTCCGATCAGGATCTCTCGCTGCTCGGCTTTATCCTGAACAGTGGGCGCTCACTGGTGATCGTGGTCAACAAGTGGGATGGCATGACGCAGGAAGCCAGAGATGAAGTCAAAGAGATGTTGGACTTCCGCCTGGGCTTTATCGATTTTGCGCGCATCCACTTTATTTCCGCCCTGCACGGCAGCGGCGTCGGCAACCTGTTCGAATCGGTGACCGAAGCGTACGACTGCTCTACCAAACGTGTGGGCACCGCAATGCTGACGCGCATTATGACCATGGCCGCCGACGATCACCAACCGCCGTTGGTGCGGGGTCGCCGCGTGAAGCTGAAGTATGCGCACGCCGGTGGTTATAACCCGCCAATCGTGGTGATTCACGGCAACCAGGTGAAAGATCTGGCTGATTCCTATAAGCGTTACCTGATGAACTACTTCCGTCGTTCACTCAACGTTATGGGTACGCCGATTCGCATTCAGTTCAAAGAAGGCGATAACCCGTACGCGGGCAAACGCAACCTGTTGACGCCAACGCAGCAGCGTAAACGTCAGCGTCTGATGTCGCATCTGAAGAAGAACAAGCGTTAAGATGAGAAGGGCCCAGCAGGGCCCTTTTTTTTCACCTGTAACTTGTAGTGGCGCCATTTATGGCGACCGCCATCCAAAGCGCAGAGGATAATGGATGAACTTTTCCTGCCCAACCTGTCAGCAACCACTCACTCTCAGTGAAACCGGTTTTGACTGCCCCAATTGTGAACGTCATTTCGATCGTATCGCCTTATGCCCGGATTGCCATCAGCCGTTACAAGTGCTGAAAGCCTGTGGCGCTGTCGACTACTTTTGTCAGCACGGCGACGGTCTCATCTCGAAAAAGCGCGTCGAATTTACGCCTGACTTCATCGCAGATTAAAAACTCCGGATTCCACGCCTAGAGTTATTAACAAGTTACGCCTGGATTTGTAGCAAAAATGCTATTAACCAGTGACTGCCGCGTTATGGATATTCACTTTTTATTGTACCAGGTGGTACAATCCTGCCGCCTTGTCGCGAGAATCACTCTCACCTACGTTGTGTCCTCGCTCACAAGCGCCGAATCACGGGCATTGCACCCGTATCAATAGATATAAAATAAAGCGTAACGGAATAGTTCCTGTCTCCCGCTGCGGCTGGGGCCTTGTCATCGGCTGCCACAGATTTATCGGCGCCAGCGCTTTATTTTTTCAGGAGAGTTTTTGTTATGGCAGAAAATTCCGCTCGTCCCGGCAAAGGGCTGAGCATCTGGTCCGTACTGTTTGGCCTGGTCTTGCTGGCAATCGGCTTGTTCTTCGCAATCGGCGGCGGCAAGCTGGTCGCGCTGGGCGGCAGCTGGTACTTCCTCATCGCCGGTATCGTTATGTTGCTGTCGGCCATTCAGTTCTTCCGTCGCAAATCATCCGCCGTCACCCTGTTTATTCTGGTGTTTGCTGGCACGCTGATTTGGTCACTGTTTGATGCAGGCCTGCATTTCTGGCCGCTGGTCTCGCGCTTGATGGTGCCGGCCGGCTTGATGCTGTTTGCATTCCTCACCTGGCCAGCCCTGCGTAAAAGCGAAGGCAAAAGCTCCCTGGCGAAAGTCTCTTATGTGCTGTCTGCGGTGATCGTGGTGGGCATGGTGGCGACTTTCGTGCAGATGTTCCAGCCGCATCCTACCGTGGCATTTGACGGTAAACAGCTGCCGCTGATTCCGGTCGATAAATCAAAACCTCAGCAAGACTGGAGCAGCTACGGCCGTACGCCGGGTGGCGACCGCTTCGCTGCCATCGATCAGATTACCCGCGACAACGTGAAAGACCTGCAGGTCGCCTGGACTTTCCAAACTGGCGATACGCCAATCAGCCCAACCGGTAACGGTGCGGAAGATCAGCAAACCCCGCTGCAGGTGGGCAACACGCTGTTCCTTTGCACCCCGCATAACAATGTGATTGCGGTTGCCGCAGACAGCGGTAAGGAAATCTGGAAACGCGAAATCAACGCGCAGGCAGAAGTGTGGAACCGCTGCCGTGGCTTAGCCTATTTCGATGCGACTAAACCGCTGCAGCAGCCAACCGAGCCGGGTTCAACGCCGGTTACTGCCGCTGTGCTGCCTGCTGGCGACACCTGTCAGCGTCGTATTCTGATGAACACCATTGATGCGCGTCTGATTGCTATCAACGCCGACAACGGTGAGCTGTGCGACACCTTCGGTACGCACGGTGTGGTTGACCTGAAAACCGGTCTGGGCAGTGCGCCAGATCCGCAATATCAGCTGACGTCACCGCCAGCGATGGCCGGCACCACTGTTGTTGTGGGTGGTCGTGTCGCCGATAACGTACAGACCGACATGCCTGGCGGCGTGCTGCGTGGTTTTGACGTCATCACCGGTCAGATGCGTTGGGCGTTTGACCCAGGCAACGACGACCCCAATGCGGTGCTGATGCCGGGTAAAAATTACACCCGCAGTACGCCAAACTCGTGGGCGCCAATGTCTTACGATCCGGCAATGAACACCGTGTTCCTGCCGATGGGTAGCTCGTCAGTGGATCTGTGGGGTGCGAACCGTACCAAACTGGATCACACTTACGGCGCATCAATCCTGGCGTTGGATGCCACCACCGGTAAGCAGAAGTGGGTTTATCAGACCGTGCATAACGATCTGTGGGACTTCGACCTGCCAATGCAGCCGAGCCTGGTCGACTTCCCGATGAAGGATGGCACCAACAAGCCAGCCGTCGTTATCGGCGCGAAAACCGGCATGATCTGGGTGCTGGATCGCCTGACCGGCAAGCCTTTGACCAAAGTTGAAGAGCTGCCGATGCCGCAGGGTCACATCCCGAACGAGCAGTACACCAAAACTCAGCCGCACTCTGTGGAAATGCCAAATATCGGCAACCAGAAAATGACGGAGTCGGATATGTGGGGTGCAACACCGTTTGATCAGCTGGCGTGCCGTATTGCCTTTAAAGGCATGCGTTACGATGGTCTGTTCACCGTGCCGGATACCGATAAATCCCTCAGCTTCCCAGGTTCACTGGGCGGTATGAACTGGGGCGGTATCTCGTTTGACCCGAACAACCAGTACATGTTCGTTAACGACATGCGTCTGGGCCTGTGGGTACAGATGATCCCACAAGACACCAGCAAAACGGCGGCCAGCAACGGTGGTGAAGCTATCAACACCGGTATGGGTGCGGTTCCGCTGAAAGGCACACCGTACGCGGTGAACAAAAACCGCTTCATGTCGCCGCTGGGCATTCCGTGCCAGGCTCCGCCGTTCGGTACGCTGTCAGCGATTGACATGAAAACCCGTCAGATCGTGTGGCAGGTGCCAGTGGGTACGGTAGAAGATACCGGTCCGTTTGGTATCAAAATGCGCGCGAAAATGCCAATTGGTATGCCGACCTTAGGCGGCACGCTGGCAACGCAGGGTGGCCTGGTGTTCATCGCGGGTACGCAGGATTACTATCTGCGCGCTTTCGATAGCTCAACCGGTAAAGAAGTGTGGAAAGCACGTCTGCCGGTCGGCAGCCAGGGCGGTCCAATCAGCTACGTTTCGCCGAAAACCGGCAAACAGTACATCCTGATCTCCGCAGGCGGTGCACGTCAGTCGCCAGACCGTGGTGATTACGTGATTGCTTACGCGCTGCCAGACAGCAAGTAAGTTAAAAAAAGAGAAAGGCCGACATCATGATGTCGGCCTTTTTTTATAACCCTCCGTGGCACATCTCTTCCTTTAAGGCACCTTAATTACTGCTGCTTAGAAGGGCGACGGCTTTTTTGACCTCCTTTTCTTCCAGCTTCCCTGGCTCTTTCAGGATCGTTTCTGAAATTACCCCCACTGACTTTGCCGCCAGCGCTACCGGCTTCCCTGGCGCGCTCCGGGTCCTCTGCAAAGTTCCCGGCACCACCTCGTTGCTTTTTTTGTGTCATAGCAGAGACCTCATCTAAGGGTGTTTTCTTCGACGTGGACTAGCTAGCCACATAATGAGTATAGTCAATCAGTTACGCTCTGCCTTGAGAGATCTCCGATAACCTATTCACCGTCTCGCCACAGCGATTGCAGCTCGGGGGGCGCCAGTTGTTCGGGAATTAAAATCACGAAACTTCCCGCTTCGCGATGGGTAGCATAGGTGATTTGAATGCGGTAGTAGCGCTGATCGCCACGACCGACATTTGCCGCCTGATCTTCCGTTTCCCCCAACGGCATTGCCTGTTCCAGTACTTCGCAGACGCGCTGCTTTTGCGGTTCCGGCAGTTCCCCCAGCGCAAAGCGCCGTTCGCCGCGCAGTTTAGGGATAAAAGCGATTCCGCCTTCCCGCGCCAGCTCGATGATTGCGTCATCGGTCAGTTGGATGTCCATGTTACGCCTACCTGCTGCCAGGCGGATTGAATCTTTTCCGCCACTGAGCTGTTGAATCGTTGATTGGCGTGCTGCACGGTAAAGCGCGCAAAGGTGCTGAAATCGGCATCCTGCGGCAGCGTTTTGTCGCACAGCGTGTCGTACCAGGCTTGACCGGCCTGTTCCCACGCAAAGCCGCCCAGCGCTTTAGCGGCGAGGTAAAAGGCGCGATTGGGAATGCCGGAATTGAGGTGCACGCCGCCGTTGTCGTCACGCGTTTCGATGTAGTGCGCCATATCGGCCGGTTGCGGATCTTTACCCAGCACCGGATCATCGTAAGCCGTTCCCGGTGACGACATCGAGCGCAATCCGCGCCCGTTGATGCCCTGCGCCAGTAAACCTTCGCCGATAATCCAGTCGGCCTGATCGGCGCTCTGCTTGAGGTGAAATTGCTTCACCAGCGAACCAAACACGTCAGACATCGATTCATTCAGCGCGCCTGCCTGCTGGAAATAGATCAATCCCGCTTCGGTTTCTGTCACGCCGTGCGTCAGCTCGTGCGCCACCACATCCAGCGCGATAGTGAAGCGATTGAAAATCTCGCCGTCACCGTCACCAAACACCATCTGCTGCCCGTTCCAGAAGGCGTTCTGATACTCCTTGCCGTAATGCACGGTGCCATCGAGCTTGAGGCCTTTATTGTCCAGCGAGTTGCGTTGGTAGATTTGCCAGAAGAAATCGTAGGTAATGCCGAGATAGTTCCAGGCTTCTTCGGCTGCAACATCACCATTTCCCGGCTGGCCTTCTTCGCGCACCAACGTGCCGGGCAGATTTTGCGTTCCTTCGGCGTCATAGATAGCACGCAGCACCGTGCCTGGCTGAGCGGTGGCGGTGCTTGCTGGTTTAGCGTTATGTTCGCCCATCAAGTGCTGGACGTGGGTGAGGGTGCGGGCGCGCGTAGTCTTGTTGCGCGCCGGAGCAGTTATCAATGATATTGCGCAGAATGTAGGGAGGAATAACGCTGTAAGACATAAAAAAACTCCTGGCCGTTTAGGTACATGCCAGAAGTATAGTTTTCCCGCTATGAACGCGCTTTGCGGCTCCGGGATTTCTGCGGTTCGAGTGCGGTAACCTGGCTTTCCACCCAGCCATCGTCCAGCCGGGTGCGCAGCAAGTCGCCTTTGCTCAGCTGTTGGGTTTTCTTCACCACCTGACCTTGGGTGTCGGTGGTTACGCTGAAGCCACGCGCCAGCGTCGCCAGCGGGCTCACGCCTTCCAGCTGTGCCGCCAGCGTGCCAAAGCGCTGACGATTGTGATTGAGCTGCTTCTCCATGCCCTGCTGTAAGCGATAGTGCCATTGCTGGAGCTGCTGCTGAGCGCGCAGAATACGTCCCTGCGGCTGCTGGGCGTTAAGGCGTTGCAGCAGGCGATCCTGCTGACGATTGGCCACACGCATGCGCTGGTCCATTGCTTCACCGAGACGGCGCTGCAGCTGTAAGAGCGCGGTTTGCTGGCGTGCCAGACGCAGCTGTGGATGCTGCTGCTGCAAGCGGTGCTGAATGCGCGTGAAGCGACGCTGCTGCTGAGCCAGATAGAAATCCATCGCCATCTCCATGCGCTGCTGCTGCGACTGCAAACGACGCAACAGTTCAAGCTGATTACGGCTCACCAGTTCTGCCGCAGCAGACGGCGTCGGCGCACGTAAATCCGCTACGAAGTCAGCGATAGTGACATCGGTTTCATGCCCAACGGCGCTGACAATCGGCAGGCGGCTGGCAAAAATCGCCCGCGCCACGCGCTCGTCATTGAAGCTCCACAAATCTTCCAGCGAACCGCCGCCACGACCGACAATCAGCACATCACACTCATCGCGCTGGTTAGCCAGCTCAATGGCACGCACAATGCCAGCCGGCGCATCCACACCTTGCACCGCGGTGGGATAGATAATCACCGGCAGTGAAGGATCGCGTCGATGCAGCACGCGCAGCACGTCGTGCAGCGCCGCGCCGGTGGCGGAGGTAATCACGCCCACCTGACGCGCCGGATCCGGCAGCGGCTGTTTGAACTGTTGATCGAATAAGCCTTCCGCGGCTAAACGCGCTTTCAGCTGCTCGAATTGCTGCTGCAGCAAGCCTTCACCGGCCGGATGCATGCTTTCGATAATCAGCTGATAATCGCCGCGCGGCTCATACAGCGTGATGCTGGCGCGCACTAACACTTGCTGGCCATGTTGCGGACGGAAGGTGACGCGACGATTGCTGTTGCGGAACATCGCGCAGCGCACTTGTGCGCCATCATCCTTCAACGTGAAGTACCAATGACCGGAAGAGGGCTGAGTGAAATTTGAAATTTCAGCGCTGAGCCACACCAGGCCCATCTCATTTTCCAGCAGTTGGCGCACCGTGGTGTTCAGGCGGCTGACGGTAAAAATATTGGCGGTTGGCGGTAGCGACATGTGATGTAGATCAAATTTTAAATCAGAGGGTTAATCAACTGATACTACATTGCTTGCCCTGAGGATCAAGACATTTTCTGAAAAAACACTGGAGGCAATCGGTTTCGGCCTGTATAATGCCGCGGCAATATTTTATCTGTTTTAATCGCCCCCAGGTGGAGATATTGCAATGTTAAGAATCGCTAAAGAAGCCCTCACATTTGACGACGTTCTGCTCGTTCCCGCTCACTCCACTGTCTTACCGAACACCGCTGATCTCAGCACTCAGCTGACGAAAAACATCCGTCTGAACATCCCCATGCTCTCCGCTGCAATGGACACCGTGACCGAAGCCGGTCTGGCAATTGCGCTGGCGCAGGAAGGTGGTTTGGGCTTTATTCACAAAAACATGTCAATTGAGCGCCAGGCGGATGAAGTTCGTAAGGTGAAAAAACACGAAAGCGGCGTCGTTACCGATCCACAAACCGTGCTGCCAACTACCGCGCTGGCGGCGGTGAAAGAGCTGACCGAACGTAACGGCTTCGCCGGCTACCCGGTCGTGAACACCGACAACGAGCTGGTGGGCATCATCACGGGCCGTGACGTGCGTTTTGTTACCGACCTGACCTTACCAGTTTCCGCAGTGATGACCCCTAAAGAGCGCCTGGTAACGGTGAAAGAGGGTGAAGCACGCGAAGTTGTGCTGCACAAAATGCATGAAAAACGTGTTGAGAAAGCGCTGGTTGTTGATGACAGCTTCCACCTGCTGGGCATGATCACCGTTAAAGACTTCCAAAAAGCCGAACGTAAACCTAACGCGTGTAAAGATGCGGAAGGCCGTCTGCGCGTAGGCGCTGCGGTTGGTGCCGGTGCGGGCAATGAAGAGCGCGTTGATGCGCTGGTTGCTGCCGGTGTTGACGTGCTGCTAATTGACTCATCACACGGTCACTCTGAAGGCGTGCTGCAGCGTATTCGTGAAACCCGTGCAAAATATCCGAACCTGGAAATCATCGGCGGCAACGTTGCCACCGGCGCAGGCGCATTGGCGTTGGCGCAGGCCGGCGTGAGCGCGGTGAAAGTGGGGATCGGTCCTGGCTCAATCTGTACCACGCGTATCGTCACTGGTGTTGGCGTGCCACAGATCACCGCGGTTTCTGATGCGGTTGCCGCGCTGGAAGGCACCGGCATTCCGGTTATCGCTGATGGCGGCATCCGCTTCTCTGGCGACATCGCTAAAGCGATTGCAGCAGGCGCAGCGGCCGTCATGGTCGGTTCTATGCTGGCTGGTACCGAAGAGTCTCCGGGCGAAATCGAGCTGTATCAAGGCCGTTCGTTCAAGTCTTATCGCGGTATGGGTTCACTGGGCGCGATGTCCAAAGGCTCTTCAGATCGTTACTTCCAGAGCGATAACGCCGCTGACAAACTGGTACCGGAAGGTATCGAAGGCCGCGTTGCCTACAAAGGCCGCCTGAAAGAGATCGTGCACCAGCAAATGGGCGGCTTGCGCTCTTGCATGGGCCTGACGGGTTGCCAGACCATTGACGATCTGCGCACCAAAGCGGAGTTTGTGCGTATCAGCGGCGCGGGCATCAATGAAAGCCACGTGCATGACGTGACCATCACCAAAGAGTCACCAAACTACCGCATGGGTTCATAATCCCGTAAAATTTAGCGCCCGGCACCCGCCGGGCGCTTTTATTATTAAGTCCATCCCAATGGAAACGCCTCAATGACGACTGAAAATATTCATAAACATCGCATTTTGATCCTCGATTTTGGTTCTCAGTATACGCAGCTGGTTGCGCGCCGCGTGCGCGAGCTGGGTGTCTACTGCGAACTCTGGGCGTGGGATGTCACCGAAGAGCAAATTCGCCAGTTTAACCCGAACGGCATCATTCTCTCTGGCGGTCCGGAGAGCACCACCGAGCTGAACAGCCCGCGTGCGCCGGAATACGTGTTTAACGCGGGTGTGCCAGTGTTGGGCGTCTGCTACGGCATGCAGACCATGGCGATGCAGTTGGGCGGCAAGGTTGAGGGCTCTAACGAGCGCGAATTTGGTTATGCGCAGGTTGAAGTGCTGACTCAGAGCGCGCTGGTGCGTGACATCGAAGATGCGATTAGCGCAGCAGGTAAACCGCTGCTGGACGTTTGGATGAGCCACGGCGACAAAGTCACCGCCATCCCAGCCGGTTTCGAAACCGTTGCCAGCACCGAAACCTGTCCGTTTGCCATCATGGCTAACGAAGAGAAGAAATTCTACGGCGTGCAGTTCCACCCGGAAGTGACGCACACGCGTCAGGGCCTGCGCATGCTTGAGCGTTTCATTCGTGACATCTGCGGCTGTGAAGCGCTGTGGACACCAGCCAAAATCATCGAAGATGCGGTTGAGCGTATTCGTCAGCAGGTTGGCGATGACAAAGTGATTCTCGGTCTGTCTGGCGGCGTGGACTCTTCTGTGACCGCGATGCTGCTGCATCGCGCCATCGGCGAGCGTCTGACCTGCGTGTTCGTGGATAACGGCCTGCTGCGTCTGAATGAAGCTGAGCAGGTGCTGGAAATGTTCGGTGACCACTTCGGTCTGAACATCGTGCACGTTGCGGCAGAAGCGCGCTTCCTTGATGCGCTGGCGGGCGAGAACGATCCCGAAGCCAAACGTAAAATCATCGGCCGCGTATTCGTAGAGGTGTTTGACGAGCAGGCGCTGCGTCTGGAAGACGTGAAGTGGCTGGCACAAGGCACCATCTATCCTGACGTGATCGAATCGGCGGCTTCTGCCACCGGTAAAGCGCACGTGATCAAATCGCACCACAACGTGGGCGGTTTGCCGAAAGAGATGAAGATGGGCCTGGTTGAGCCGCTGAAAGAGCTGTTCAAAGACGAAGTGCGTAAAATCGGTCTGGAACTCGGCCTGCCGTACGACATGCTGTATCGTCATCCGTTCCCAGGTCCAGGTTTGGGCGTGCGCGTGCTGGGCGAAGTGAAGAAAGAGTACTGCGACCTGCTGCGCCGTGCAGACGCCATCTTCATCGAAGAGCTGCATAAAGCTGACCTGTACAACAAAGTCAGCCAGGCGTTCACCGTGTTCCTGCCAGTACGTTCTGTTGGCGTGATGGGCGATGGTCGTAAATATGATTGGGTAGTTTCACTGCGTGCGGTGGAAACCATCGACTTCATGACAGCGCACTGGGCGCACCTGCCGTACGATTTCCTCGGCCGCGTCTCTAACCGCATCATCAACGAAGTTAACGGCATTTCCCGCGTGGTTTATGATATTTCAGGTAAACCACCTGCGACGATTGAGTGGGAATAAATCCTGCTTTGATCACTGCGTAAAAACGAAGCCCGCTTAATTGCGGGCTTTTTTTTCAAACCTTCTGATGGCAAATCATGCGGCTAAATGTATCGCATAGTTCGTGAATACAAATCCCACCGTTTCGATGCAAGATAGCGGTTGATTTTTACTCATCAGGATGCCGTCGATGTTGCCTTTTAAAGCCGTACTGATCTCTTTTCTTTGCATCATCTTGCTTTCCTTAGGCGCGAGCTTGGCGCAGGCAACGCGAAGCGGTGAGCTCACCTCTGAACGCGGTGGCTGGGCATCCGCAAGGCGCGATTCGGCCGGTATCGCACCGGATCCGCAGCGTTATGCGGCAGAAGCTATCGTGCAGGTTTATGCTGCGCCGACTTATGGCTGGAAGGGCGCGGTGGCGGTGCATCCGTGGATTATCTTCAAGCGCGCCGGTGAAACCCGCTATAACCGTTACGAAGTGATTAGCTGGGGCAGCGGCGATAAAGTGCGTCGTAACAGCAATCTTCCCGATGGTTACTGGTACGGTGCGAAGCCGCGTCTGCTGGTTGAGCATCGCGGCAGTAGCGCAGAAGCGATGATTCCGCAGATCGAAGCGGCCATTAAATCCTATCCCTGGCCGACCACGTATCACGCCTGGCCGGGACCCAACAGCAATACTTTTATGGCGCATATCGGCCGCGAGGTTCCGGCGTTGAAGTTGGATCTACCGGCTAACGCGCTCGGCAAAGATTATCGCTCGCTGCTTAATCCGGTAGGTTTACCACCTTCAGGTCGCGGCGTGCAGCTTTCCCTGCTGGGCGTGTTGGGTGTGACGGTTGGCGCGGAAGAGGGGCTGGAAGTGAACTTGCTGGGATTAAACATGGGGCTGGATTTCACACCATTTAGGCTGCGTCTGCCGTTTATCGGCGGCATCGGTCAGAATAATGTGCAGCGAGACAATCCCTAAAAATGGCCCCGATTTGGGGCCATTTTTTTAACAGACGCCGAAATCGCCGTCTTCGTGATACAGATTCACGCTATCGGCTCTGACTTCAATTTCACGCTTGATGTGATCGTCAACGCGAGCGCACCACAGCATATCGCCTTCCACGCGCAGCACCTGCATCTTTGGGCCACCGGTCTTAGACTGCACAAAATCATCCACGTTAAACATGCTTCTTCTCCTTCAGGTCAGTGATAACAACAGAGTCTATATGCACTTCAGGCGCTGTGCGCTTGATTTTGTGCGCTGTCTTCCAGCACAAAACTGAATCAAAGCGCGTTGAGACCGTTCTGGTTATTTTCTGCAGCATTCGCCGCTGAAATAGTACCGAAACACTTCGCGGTTGTCAGTTGACAACTTATTGCGGTGAGCATAAGGTAGCCAGCGATGTCAGAGAGGAAGCGGCATCCGCATAAAGCGGTCGAAGAGGCTTTGCGATATGCAGAAGCGAGAGGTTGGAAGATTGCCGTTGGCGGTCACCATGCGTGGGGCAAGATGTACTGCCCAGATAATTCGACAGAGTGTCGATGTGGGGATTACTGCATTACCTGCATCTGGAGTACGCCAAAAAATCCTGAAACCCATGCCAAACTGTTACGGCGCGTGGTGGATAACTGCAGTGAAAACCCTCAGCGGGTTAAGTGACGAGGAGTGAAACATGGAATTTGAGTTTACGCTGCGTTTTCAGCTCAACGATGAGAGCGACATCGATGAAGTGATCGAACGGCTCGGTTCGCAAGGCTGCACTGATGCGTTAATTGGCGCGGGTGTGGCGGGAAAATTAAGCATGACGTTCTGCCGCGAAGCCAGCACTGCACAGGACGCGGTGCGCAGCGCGTTGGAGGATGTTTTTCAGGCATTGCCAGATGCGGAACTGATTGAAGCCGCGCCAGATTTAGTCGGGCTGACGGATATCGCAGAGTTGATAGGAGTTTCGCGGCAGAACATGCGCAAGCTGATGCTCAGCCATAGCCCGCAGTTTCCGCGTCCGATTCATGATGGAAAAACAGCCATATGGCATTTAATCGATGTGCTGGAGTGGTTAAATCAGCGTGGTTCAACGCGGGTCAATCCAGCACTGAGTGAACTGGCGCGCGCAACGTTGCAACTCAATTTACAGCAGATGCTGCAACGTTACGCACACTGTTTAAAGCCTTAATGATGCAGCAAAAATATCGTCGCCAGACCAAGGAAGATAAAGAATCCGCCGGTATCGGTGATCGCGGTGATCAGCACGCTAGAGCCAACGGCGGGATCGCGTTTCATTTTGGTCATGATTAACGGAATCAGCACGCCCATCAGCGCGGCCAGCAGCAGGTTCAGCACCATCGCCAGCATCATCACGCCGCCGAGTTGCAGGTTGTCGTACATCAGCCAGGTGACACCGCCCATAATGCCGCCCCAGAACAGGCCGTTAATCAATGCCACGCCGAGTTCACGCATGATCAGGAACGAGAAATTACCCGGTTCAACCTGATGCAGCGCCAGCGCACGCACAATCATGGTAATGGTTTGATTGCCGGTGTTGCCGCCGATGCCGGCGACAATTGGCATCAGCGCCGCCAGCGCAACCAGCTGCGATATGGTGGCTTCGAACAGGCCAATCACGCGCGAAGCGACAAATGCGGTACACAGGTTAACCGCCAGCCAGGCCCAGCGTTTGCCCACCGCTTTGCGCACCGGCGCAAACACGTCTTCGCCCTGGCTGATACCCCCCATTTTACGGATGTTGCTTTCGTTCTCTTCGTTCACCAAATCGACCACGTCTTCAATGGTGATACGGCCAATCAGTTTGCCTTGAGCATCGGTGACCGCAGCGGAGATCAGGTTATAACGTTCAAAAGCGCTGGCGGCGTCTTCCGCTTTATCGTTGAGCTGAAACGTGGTGGGATGCGAATTCATCACTTCTGCGACCAGCATCTTCGGTTTGTTGAGCAGAATATCAGTAAGCGTTAACTCACCTACCAGTTGATTTTGTTCGTCGGTGATAAAGATCTTATCGGTGCCGTCAGGCATTTTTTTGCCTTTACGCAGATAGCGCTGCACCGTGGCTAAGGTCACGTCAGAGCGCACCGTCAGGATATTGAAATCCATGATCTGCCCGACGCGATCGCGATCCAGCTCGATCACGCTCATCAGTCGCGCGCGCAGGCTAGGTTCAAGGGTGGTGAGCAGACGTCCGGTTAAATCGCGCGGCAGGTAGCGCGCCAGATATACCTGATCGTCGATATCCAGCGGCTCGATGGCGTGCAGAATATCGCGATCAGACATTTCTTCCGTCAGGCTGGCCCAAACGGTTTCTGAAGCCTCAACCAGAACGTGACCGCGCTGCGCCGTCGGCACTAAACGCCACAGCGCCTGACGCTCTTCTTCCGGCAAGGCTTCGAGGATGTCGGCTAAATCCGCGGCGTGCAATTGCTGCAGCTCACGCTCTAATTCATGACGCCAGTCGGTGATATCACGCAGTTCGGCGGCATTCAGATCGACGGATTTATCCAGCAGAACATCAACCAGATCGTGCTCGTTGAGCAGCAGGTTGAGAATGTGATGACGGGTTTCAGCTAATTTTTGTGAATGCGAAGCAGACATAACGCGTTCCTTGTGTCTGTAAAGTCAGCTCACAGTGTAGCGCGTTGCGGGTAACAAGACGTAAAAAGCAGCATTGTCTCAAAGGACAATGTTTAGCAGCGACAGCCGACCCGCAAATTATTTAGCGCGAATCACTGGTGCTCAGCGTGACCGGTTCAGGGATGGCTTTCTTTTGCTGATGATGCTCGATGGCACCGGGAATGATGAAAAGCAGGCGGCCGAACAAAATTAAGAAGCTGACCAGTAAAACAATGCGGGTCATGGTGCCAGTTTTGGGACGTCTTCGTGCAGAGATAGCGCTGTTCACGCGGGGTGGTTCCTGTAAATGCCCGATGGGCGGAGGCAATATTTAGTCACACTTAGATCGCTAAAGCAATCGCTGTGTGAAAAATGAGCGAAAAAGGTTCAGCGCACTGATCGACATCAGACAATCGAATGGCCGCACAAAGCGGCCGTTAATTCAGTAACTGGCTTTCTGCGCCAGCAGCGTGGCGAAACGGGTTTTAATGCGGTTACCGTTTTCATCACGACGATGCAGTTCACCGACCTCTTCGTTGTACTTCACAATATGCCAGTTGCGGTAATAGTGGCTGAGTTCACCGGATTTAAACGCAAACGGGAAGTTTTGCGTATTGGGATAATCATCGGTATCCATCGCCGCCACAATCAGGTTGTAGCCATATTTACGCGTGCTGGCCTGCATATCGGCAATCAGCTGCGGAATGGTTGCCGGCTGCAGGAACATCATCACCACGGTCGACAGCACAAACTGATAGTCGCCGTTGAAGCGCACGCTATTGAGATCGCACAGCTCGGTGTGAATGTTCTGTAGATTCTCTTCCGCAATGATGCTGTTCAGGCGCTCCAGACTGGCGGGATTGCTGTCCCAGGCCGTCACGTCAAAGCCATGCTGATTGAGAAACAGACTATTGCGGCCCTGGCCGCAGCCCAAATCCAGTGCTTTCCCTACTTCAAGATGAGGCAGGGCCGCCAGCACTTCAGAATGGGTCGGCGTGAGGCCGTATTTTTCAGCGTAATAGTTATCGGGGCGTGTCGTCATAACCAAATTGCGGGCCAGCTGCCCGCATTACTCCTCTTCTTCCAGCATTAGTTTCCAGCCGGTGACATCATTCCAGTAAGCTTGCTCGCGCTCCAGATCCAGCTGCACCAACGTATTCTGGCTCAGGAAGCCGGCAGGGAAGGTCAGCGTCCAGTGGCCGTCGTCGGTGCTGAGCTTGAGCGAATCCGGTTTGGTGGTCGCCTGGCGCTGATTATTCAGCAGCGTGCCAAGACGCAGCAGGAATACCATCGGCAGAAACTGTTTCTTTTTAAACAAGGTGAAACGCGGCATCTCATCCTGCTTCACCGCTTTGCGGTGATAACGTACCAGCGTGGCCAACAGCATCTGTTGATCCTGATTAAAGCCCGGCATGTTGGAGTTCTGCAGGATGTAAGCCGAATGGCGCTGCATACCGCTGTGATTGATGGTCAATCCCACTTCATGCAGCAGCGCAGCCCATTTCAGCAGCGCCGACAGTTGTGGATTGGCTTGCTTGGGATTCTGCTCCTGCCACTGCAAATAGAGCTTCTCGGTGGTTTCCAGCACGCGACGCGCCTGATCGCTATCAATCGCATAGTGATTTGCCAGACTTTGCGCGGTGCGGCTGCGAATGTCCTGATGACGGAAACGGCCCTCCATCTCATACAACACGCCTTCACGCAGTGCGCCGTCAGAGAGACGCAGCTCGCGAATCGCTAACGCATCAAACACGCCACACAAAATTGCTAAGCCCGGTACAAATACCGCCTTACGCTCTTCCGACAAGCCCGGCAGGCTCAGCGCATTAAACGACTTATGCTTCAGCACTTCGCTGGTCAGCAATTCCAGCGTTTCTGGCGTAATCAGCTTCTCTTTTTCGCCCATCGCCAGCAGCACTTCGCAGGCCGCTTTAATGGAGCCCGACGCGCCCAGCGCATATTGCCAGCCGTGCAAACGATATTGCCACGCCATGGTTTCCAGCTTTTGCGCAGCGGAGAGGCGCGCACGGCGGAAGTTTTCTGGCGTAATTTCGCCTTTGGGGAAGAAGAGATTGGCGAAGCTGACGCAGCCCATGCGGCGGCTCTCTACCAGCTGCGGCTCAAAGTCTTCCCCAATCACCAGTTCGGTGGAGCCGCCGCCGATATCGATCACCAGCTTGCGGCCTTTTTCCGGCTGCGTGTGCTCCACGCCCATAAAAATCAGACGCGCTTCTTCGTTGCCGGAGATCACTTCGATCGGATAGGGAATCACCTCGGCCGCGCGCTGCAGAAACTCTTCCGCATTGCTGGCGATACGCAGCGTGTGCGTGCCGACGATCGTCACGTTGGCGGAACTGAAGCCCTGCAAACGTTCGGCGAACAACGCCAGACAGCTCAGCCCGCGCTCAATCGCTTCTTCGCTCAGGCGATTGTGCGCATCCAGCCCATCGGCGAGATGCACGCGCTGTTTCAGGCGTCCCAGCACTTGCAAAGCGCCATCCACCACGCGGGCAATGACCATATGGAAGCTGTTCGATCCGAGGTCGATTGCCGCGAATTCCTGAGGTTTCGGCGTACTTTTATGTGAGATTGGCATAGGCGTTATTCGGGTTGTTCCAGTTTCTTGATGTAGTCATAAATGGCCAGCTGCGAACGCACCTTTTTACGGTTGCCGCGCGGCACATAACGATTACTCAGCTCTTTATCGACGATGCGGGCTTTCACCGTATCACTAAACAGAATGGCGATGATGTCCAATATGCGCTGCTTCACGCGGGGATCAAGAATCGCCACGGCTACTTCAATGCGGTGGTCTATGTTACGCGTCATCCAGTCCGCGGAAGAGAGGAACACCTTTTTCTCGCCGCCGTTCTCAAAAATATAGACGCGGTCGTGTTCGAGATAGCGGTCAACGATGCTGGTAATGCGAATATTTTCACTGATGCCCGGTAAATCAGGAATCAGCGAACACATGCCGCGCACCAGCAGATTCACTTTCACGCCTGCCGACGAGGCGGCGTAAAGTCGATCAACTAAACCATTATCCACCAGGTTGTTGATCTTCAACGTAATGCCAGCAGGATTGCCTTGCTGCGCGTTGGCGATCTCGGCATCAATGAACTTATACAGTACGTCGCGCGAGTTCTGCGGTGACACCAGCAAATGCTCGAAGGTGACCGGACGATACGGATTCTCAATGAAGTTGAACACGCGACGCACTTCATTGGTGATGCGCGCATCGGCGGTCAGCAATGAATAGTCAGTATAAATGCGCGCGGTTTTTTCGTTGAAGTTCCCGGTACCGATATGCGCATAACGCACCACTTCTTCGCCTTCACGGCGCGAAATCAGGAACAGCTTGGCGTGAATTTTCAGACCCGGCGCGGAGAAGATCACATGCACGCCCGCTTCGGTCAGGCGTTTCGCCCAGCGGATATTGGCCTCTTCATCGAAGCGCGCCTGCAGTTCCACCACCACCGTGACTTTCTTACCGTTATAGGCGGCGTGAATCATCGCATCCATGATGCGCGAGTTTTTCGCTACGCGATAAATATTGATCTTAATCGCCAGCACGTTCGGGTCGAACGAGGCCTGACGCAGCAGCTCCAGCACATGCTCAAAAGTGTGATACGGATAGTAGAGCAGCACATCGCGATTGCGGATGGCGTCGAAACCGTTGCGGAAGCCGTCAAAGCCGATGTGGCGAATCTGCGGCAGCGGACGGTTTTCCAGATTGCTTTTACCAACGTTCGGGAAGCCGATGAAATCTTTAAAGTTATGGTAGCGGCCGCCGGGCACAATCGAATCGTAGTTCGAAATCGACAGCTTATGGCGCAGCATTTCCACCATTGCATCCGGCATATCGCGCTGATAAACAAAACGGACCGGCTCGGCATTGAGACGCTGCTTCAGGCTCGACGACATCAGCTCCAGCAGGCTCGATTCCATCTCTGTAACCAGATCGTATTCGGCGTCGCGCGTCATCTTCATTGAATAGGCATTTAGCGTATCGTAATCGAAGAAGCCTTTGAAAATTTCATCAAGGCAATAGCGCAGGATGTTATCCAGCAAAATCATTGGCTTGCGCCGACGTGGCGACTCAGCCGGCAAGTTAATAAAGCGCGGCACTTTATCTGACGGGATCTCCAGCAGCGCATAACGAATATCGTCGCCGCGAATGATCTCCACCGCCAGATAGGTGTAATCGTCTTTCAGGAATTCGATCAGATCGGTGTCATGGTTAATCAGAATCGGCGTAACGTGCTGGCGTAATTGATGTTTGAAGTAGTAGCGCAGCCACTCTTGCTGATTCGGTGACAGTTGACGTTCGTTAATCAGGAAGATCTGATTACGCGCCATTTCCAGCAGCAGATCGTTGTAGAGCGCATCAAACTCCTGATCCGATTTCTGCACCCGCAGCTGAATTTTCTTTAACAGATGCCGCAAAGAGGTCGGTTTGCCTTGCTCTTCGCTGATCAGAATTCGCCGCTTGAGATCGGCAAAGCGCACTTTATAGAACTCTTCGAGGTTATTGGAGTAAATCCCGAGGAAGCGCATGCGTTCAATCAGCGGATTACTTTTATCCGAGGCTTCCTGTAACACACGTTCATTGAAGCTTAACCAGCTTAATTCTTTTTCTATATACAGCTTATCCTGACCCATTCTGACTCCGAGATGCTGATGCTGGACGGAATGTCCGGCGGAAAAGACGCAAAAATGCGTTACCGCTCAGTGTCCGTCACCATTATGGCGAGAGTATGGCAGGCTTGTCCAACGTCAAAGGTTGTCTTATCAATCAGCTACGGGCAACATAGCGACTTGTTTCCACCGGTAACCTGGCCTGCATGAGCATAAATCGTATTCCCGTCCACTTTAGCGACCGTCGTCGACGCGCCACTGATAATTTAGTGCGCCGCGTCGTCACAGCTTGCGGCGTGGGAATTTTGCTGCTGATGTTACTGCTGTTCTTCTGGTTGATCTGGGTGGTGTTGCCGCTGTTTAGCGCGCCGGGAATGCATGCCACCACCAATATTCAGCTGTGGGACAAAGCCCCAATGCTGGCGATGGGCAGCGACGGCCATTTAGGCTGGCGCATCAGCCGCAACGAAGCGCGCTTTATTCCGCTTGATGGTCAACCTGCCGCTCCCGCACTGGCGCTGAATGGCAAACCCGATGCGGCGATCGCAAGCTTTGATAACCGCAGCGTGCTGCTCAATATGCAGGGCGAACTGCTGTTAATGCAACCGGTTATCCGCAACGGCAGCGGCGAATGGGGCTTCCCGCTCGGCGATCGTCCACTGCGCTTACCGCAAGGCCCGGTCAGTAACATGGCGCTGACCGCTCTCAACGACCATCAATGGTTGATCGCGGCGCAAACCGCAGCCGGCATCAGCCTGCTGACGCTGGAAAATCAGCAAAAAGTGAATCAGATCCTGTTGCCCCAGCAGCAGGCCGATCATCTGCTGCTGTCGCCGGATGGCACCTTGCTCTACGCCAGCAGCGGGCGCTTACTGCGCGTGTGGCAAATCACATCTGATGGCGCACAGTTACGTGAAACGCAAACCCTCAATCTGCCGCCGCAAAGCCTGCATATGCTGGCCGGTGGACGCACCTTGCTGATTCAGGATGCGCAGGGCGTGCAGCAATGGTTCGCTATCGCCAGTAATAATGGGCCGCGCTTACAACAGATTCACACCTTCAACGGCAGCCAGCAGGCGCGCGGAATAACGCCGGAGCCGCAGCGCCGCGTGTTTGCCACTTACGATGCGCAGGGCACGGTTCAGCTGTTCGCCAGCAAGCAGCAGGGCGCGATTTTAACGCGTCAGCTGGCACCGGGCATTCAGGCACTGGCCTTCGCGCCGCACGGTGATGCCTTGATCATTGAACGCGCCGGGGAATGGCAACAGTTTGCGCTGGATAACCCGTGGCCGGACTTCACCTGGCGCAACCTGTGGCAAAAAATCTGGTACGAAAACTATCCGCAGGCCGATTGGGTATGGCAATCCACCGCGGCGGGCGACAGCTATCAAGCCAAGTTCAGCCTGATGCCGCTGGTACTGGGCACGCTGAAAGCCGCCTGTCTGGCGCTGCTGTTTGCCACGCCGCTGGCGCTGGCTGCCGCGATGTATACCGCCTGGTTTATGTCGCCGGGTTTACGTCGCTGGGTGAAACCGGCGATCGAAATGATGGGCGCGCTGCCCAGCGTGGTAATTGGTTTAATCGCTGGCGTGTGGCTGGCACCGCACATCAGCACCGCGCTGGTTGGCGTGCTGCTACTGCCGCCGGTGTTGGCCGCGACCTTATTATTGTGCGGCGTGCTGAGTCCGCGTTTGCCGGCCAGCTGGCGACGTCCCGGTTTTGAAGTGATTCTGCTGCTGCCGCTACTGTTAGTGGTGACGTTGCTGACGCTGTGGCTGCCAACGCTGTTCTGGCCGGAGATTGGCGAGCGTTTAGCGCATTACGAACAGCGCAACTTATTAGTTGCTGCGCTGGCGATGGGTTTTGCACTGGTGCCGCTGATTTTCACCTTATCGGAAGATGCGCTGTTCAGCGTGCCGGGCGCGCTCGGGCAGGGCTCGCTGGCGCTGGGCGCCACGCCGTGGCAAACCCTGACGCGTGTGGTGCTGCCGGGTGCCTCGGCGGGCATCTTCGCCGCCTTGATGATTGGCTTTGGCCGCGCCGTCGGCGAGACGATGATTGTGCTGATGGCCACTGGCAACACGCCGGTTAGTGAAGGCGGCTTATTTGCTGGCCTGCGTGCGCTCTCCGCCAACATTGCCATTGAGATGCCCGAAGCCGCAGCGGGCAGCGCGCATTATCGCATTCTGTTCCTCAGTGCGTTGTTGCTGTTGATCTTCACCTTGGTGATCAACACCATCGCCGAGTTGATTCGTCAGCGCTTGCGCCAACGCTACAGCCAGCATGAGGGCCACGGATGACGGCAATGAAACAAAACGATCGCTGGCGCTGGCTCACCGCCGGCGCCGTCGCGGTTTGCCTGCTGGCGTTTACCTTGCTGATTGGTTTGCTCGGCTGGCAGGGCGTGCGTGCCTTCTGGCCGCAGCCGGTCGATCAATATCAGTTCCAGCCGCCGCAAGGCAGCCCGGTGATGGTACTGGGTGAAACCTTGCAAAAGCAGCAGCAGGGCGAACAGTGGCGCTATGTGGTGAAAACCGGCAACCGTGATTTTGCCGCGCCGGATTTCCGCGTGCTCTACAGTCAGGGCGAGGCGAAAACCCGTCGTCCTGCTGATGTGTTGGTGCTGCAGCGCCGCAACGGCGGCAACGCCTATGGTTGGCTGGTGGAGCTGCGCCAGGATAACGAAGTCATGACCGCTCAAAGCCGCGATGCCTTGCTGCATCAGCGTTTGCAGCAGGTACATGAGCAGCTGCGCCAGGCGAGTAACATCCGCCGCATTGAGATGGCGCGCCTTAATGCACAGCTGGAAAGCTTGCAGCAGCAGGCCGATGAGCAGCAGCGTAACGGCCGCTTCAGCCTGGAAGTGCAGTCTGAGTTTGATGCCAATCGCACGGCGTTACAGCGCCGCTTTAACGCGCTGGCGCAGCAGTTAACTCATCTGCAGCACGAAAGTCAGCGCGATACGCTGGTGCTGCGCGATGTGAACGGCGTGGATCACACCATCCCATTGGCGCAGGTGGTGGATGCGTGGTATCCGAATGCCATGACCTTAACCAACAAAACGCTGCACTTCTTCGGTCAGATTTGGCAATTCGTCAGCGATTCACCGACTTCCGGTGGCGGCGAGAGCGGGGCGTTTCCGGCAATTTTTGGCACCGTGCTGATGGTGCTGTTGATGTCGATCATCGTCATGCCGCTCGGCGTCATCGCGGCGGTATGGCTGCACGAATACGCCGGACGCAATGCGTTGACGCGGCTGGTGCGCATCGCGGTGGTGAATCTTGCGGGCGTGCCGTCAATTGTCTACGGCGTGTTTGGCCTCGGTTTCTTTGTCTGGCTGATTGGCGGCACCCTCGACCAGCTGTTTTTCTCCAGCGCCTTACCCAATCCGACTTTTGGTACGCCGGGATTGCTGTGGGCCGCGCTGACGCTGGCGCTGCTGACGCTGCCGGTGGTGATCGTTGCCACCGAAGAGGGATTGTCGCGCATTCCGGATAATCTGCGTCAGGGATCGCTGGCGCTGGGCGCAACGCAGGCAGAAACGCTGTGGCGCGTGGTGCTGCCGCTGGCGGTACCGGCCATGCTCACCGGCTTGATTCTGGCGGTGGCGCGTGCGGCCGGAGAAACCGCGCCGCTGATGCTGGTGGGCGTGGTGAAGATGGTTCCGGAGCTGCCGGTTGATGCGGTGTTCCCTTATCTGCACCTCGATCGCAAATTCATGCACCTCGGTTTTCAGATCTACGATTTGGCGTTCCAGAGCCCCAACATCGATGCTGATCGACCGCTGGTTTACGCCACCGCTTTGCTGCTGGTGGTGATCATCCTGTCGCTCAATCTGCTGGCGATGGCGTTGCGCCATCGGCTGCGTGAGCGTTACCGGATTATGACGCACTAAAAAGGTTTCTGATGACGCCCGATTACGACATTGCCCTTAGCGTTAATCAGCTGTCGCTGTGGTATGGCGAACGCCAGGCGCTGAATAACATTGATCTGCAGATTCCGAAGAACCGCATCACGGCGTTGATTGGTCCTTCCGGCTGTGGCAAATCGACGCTGCTGCGCTGTTTCAATCGCATGAATGATGTGATCGATCGCTGCCGCATTGAAGGCGAGATTCTGCTCGGTGATTACGCGGTGATGCAGGCGAATCAGGATCTTCCCGCGCTGCGTCGCCGCATTGGCATGGTGTTCCAGCGGCCGAATCCGTTTCCTAAATCGATCTATGAAAACGTGGTTTACGGCCTGCGCTTGCAGGGCGTGCGCGATCGTCGCGTGCTGAATGAAGCCTGTGAGCGTGCGCTGCGCGCGGCGGCGTTGTGGGGCGAAGTGAAAGATCAGCTGGGGCAGAACGCGTTAACGCTCTCTAACGGCCAGCAGCAGCGTTTGGTGATTGCGCGCGCCATTGCCATCGAGCCGGAAGTGTTACTGCTGGATGAGCCCACTTCGGCACTTGATCCGATCTCAACGCTGGTGATCGAGGAGTTGATGACCACGCTGAAGCAGCATTTCACACTGGTGCTGGTGACGCACAATATGCAGCAGGCGGCACGCGTGTCGGATTACACCGCGTTTATGCACAACGGTCAGTTGGTAGAGTTTGACGAAACCGACAGAATCTTCACCTCACCGAAAGCGCGGCGCACCGAAGATTATATTACGGGAAGATTTGGTTAAAAAAGTCTGCGATTTGTAGCGGCGCAATTTATTGCGCAATGCCCGGATGGGCACGATGTTGCCATCGAAATGCGCGATAAATCGCGCCGCTTCGGAATATGCATAACATTCAATCGTGAGCATAGCCTTGCGTCGGTAATAACTGACCATCCAGCCATGCTTTACCTTCACGCATCTGCAAACGCCCATCAACAAACCAGCTGATCACCAGCGGATAGATCGCGTGTTCCTGATGCTGCACGCGCGCGCTGATCTCGTCTTCGCTGTCGCCAGCAAACACCGGCACACGCGCTTGCAAAATAATGGGTCCGCCATCCAGCTCGTCAGTGACAAAATGCACTGAGGTGCCATGCTCCTCGTCGCCGTTTTCCAGCGCCTGACGATGCGTGTGTAAGCCCGGATATTTCGGCAACAGCGACGGATGAATATTCACCAGACGATCATGATAGTGCGCGACAAAAGCGCTGCTGAGGATGCGCATATAACCGGCCAGCACCACCAGATCTGGCGCGTAAGCATCAATCTCCTGCATCAGCTGGCGATCAAAGGCTTCGCGGTCGGCAAAATCACTGGCGGCTAACGCATGTGACGGGACATTGGCTTCCCGCGCGCGCGTTAAACCATAGGCGCTGGCTTTATTACTGAAAACGGCAGCGACGCTGCCGTTGATACGCCCGCTTGCGCAGGCGTCGAGGATGGACTGAAGATTGCTTCCGTTGCCGGAGATCAGTACAACCAGTTTTTTCATGGATTGATAACCACACGCTCTTCTGAATCAGACGCTTTAATCACACCGATTTTCCACGCTTTTTCGCCCGCGTCGGTCATCAGCTGTACCGCTTTATCGGCTTCTGCCGGGCTCAGCGCAATCACCATGCCCACGCCGCAGTTAAAGGTGCGGTACATTTCGTGACGGCTAACGTTGCCTGCCTGCTGCAACCAGCTGAACACTGACGGCCACTGCCAGCTGCTCTCTTCCAGCACCGCCTGGGTGTTATCTGGCAACACGCGCGGGATGTTTTCCCAGAAGCCGCCGCCGGTCAGATGCGAAATCGCATGCACATCAACCTGTTCGATCAGGCTAAGGATGTTTTTCACATAGATGCGGGTTGGCGCCAGCAGGTGATCGGCCAGTGATTTGCCATCCAGCTGTTTGGTGGCCGGATCGGTCTGGCTGACTTCAAGAATCTTGCGCACCAGTGAATAACCGTTCGAGTGTGGGCCGCTGGAACCCAGCGCGATCAGCACGTCGCCGTCCTGCACTTTCGAACCGTCAATGATCTCTGATTTTTCCACCACGCCGACGCAGAAACCCGCCACGTCGTAATCTTCGCCGTGGTACATGCCCGGCATTTCAGCGGTTTCACCGCCGACCAGCGCACAACCCGACTGCAAGCAACCTTCGGCGATGCCGGTGATCACCGATGACGCGGTATCCACATCCAGCTTGCCGGTCGCGTAATAATCGAGGAAGAACAGCGGCTCAGCACCCTGAACAATTAGGTCGTTCACACACATCGCGACCAGATCAATGCCGATGCTGTCGTGGCGTTTGAGATCCATCGCCAGACGCAGCTTGGTGCCGACGCCATCGGTTCCGGAGACCAGCACCGGCTCGCGGTACTTCTGCGGCAGCGCACAGAGCGCGCCGAATCCGCCCAATCCACCCATGACTTCCGGGCGGCGGGTTTTTTTCACTACGCCTTTGATACGGTCAACCAGATCGTTACCAGCATCGATATCAACACCGGCGTCTTTGTAGCTGAGAGAGGTTTTGTCGGTCACTGCGGAATCCCCACGCGAGTTGCGGTTGGTGGCAAAAATTAAGCGCGGCAATTCTAACAGCGCAGGCAAACGTTTGCGAGTCCCATCTCATGCTGCCTTTGCATCGCCTCAGATTTTCGCCAATCCTTAGATGAGGCAGGCTATTGACCGATGACAAGTGGCGCAGCAGCGAAAAGGCGGTATAATCCGGCGATTTTTTTTTAGCTCAACTCAATTCCGGGAGAACAATCATGAAGATCGTGGAAGTCAAACACCCGCTGGTCAAACATAAACTGGGCCTGATGCGTGAGCATGATATCAGCACCAAGCGTTTCCGCGAGCTAGCCTCGGAAGTGGGCAGCTTGCTGACCTATGAAGCCACCGCCGATCTGGAAACCGAGCGTGTCACCATCGAAGGCTGGAATGGTCCGGTTGAAATCGATCAGATCAAAGGTAAAAAAATCACCGTGGTTCCGATTCTGCGTGCGGGTCTTGGCATGATGGAAGGCGTGCTTGAGCACGTTCCCAGCGCGCGCATCAGCGTGGTGGGCGTGTATCGTGATGAAGAGACGCTGGAGCCGGTTCCTTATTTCCAGAAGCTGGTTTCGAACATCGAAGAGCGCCTGGCGCTGGTGGTCGACCCGATGCTGGCAACCGGCGGTTCGATGATCGCCACCATCGATCTGCTGAAAAAAGCCGGTTGTACCAGCATTAAAGTGCTGGTGCTGGTGGCCGCACCTGAAGGTATTGCCGCGCTGGAGAAAGCGCATCCGGATGTGGAGCTTTACACCGCATCTATCGATCAGGGATTGAACGAGAAGGGCTACATCATTCCTGGACTCGGCGATGCCGGGGACAAGATTTTCGGAACCAAATAAAAGAAACCAGCCGGCCAGAGAGTCGGCTTTTTTTTGGCAAAAACACAACATTGTCATCCTCGAGTTATTCGAGCCAGGGCAAGGCGGCAAACGAGTTCATCCCGATGAGCTTACTTAAGTAAGTGATTCGGGTGAACGAGAGCAGCCAACGCAGCCATGGCTCGAAGAACGAAGAGGATAGGGGATAATAATGACTCGTCGTGCAATCGGCGTTAGCGAACGCCCACCGCTGTTACAAACCATCCCACTCAGCTTACAGCATCTGTTCGCCATGTTCGGCGCAACCGTGCTGGTGCCGATTCTGTTCCACATCAACCCGGCCACGGTGTTGCTGTTTAACGGCGTTGGAACATTGCTCTATCTGTTTATCTGTAAGGGCAAAATCCCGGCTTATCTCGGTTCGAGCTTTGCCTTTATTTCGCCGGTGCTGCTGCTGTTGCCGCTGGGTTATGAAGTGGCGCTGGGCGGCTTTATTCTCTGCGGTTTGCTGTTCTGTATTGTGGCGCTAATCGTCAAGAAAGCCGGTACCGGCTGGCTGGACGTGATGTTCCCACCGGCAGCGATGGGCGCGATTGTCGCGGTTATCGGTCTGGAACTGGCGGGCGTGGCGGCGAATATGGCCGGCTTACTGCCTGCTGACGGCACATCGCCAGACAGCAAAACCGTAATCATCTCGATGGTGACGCTGGCGGTCACCGTGTTTGGTTCGGTGCTGTTCCGTGGTTTCCTCGCCATCATCCCGATTTTAGTCGGCGTGTTGGTCGGCTATGCGCTCTCTTACGCGATGGGCATTGTGGACTGGACCGCGGTGGAAAATGCGCCGTGGTTTGCGCTGCCAACCTTCTACACGCCGCGTTTTGAATGGGTGGCGATGCTGACCATTCTGCCAGCCGCACTGGTGGTGATTGCCGAGCACGTGGGTCACTTGGTGGTCACCGCGAATATCGTGAAGAAAGATCTGATCCGCGATCCGGGTCTGCACCGCTCGATGTTCGCTAACGGTTTATCCACCATGATCTCCGGTTTCTTCGGCTCCACGCCGAACACCACTTACGGCGAGAACATCGGTGTAATGGCGATTACCCGCGTGTACAGCACCTGGGTAATTGGCGGCGCGGCGATCTTTGCCATTCTGCTCTCGTGCGTCGGCAAGCTGGCGGCGGCGATTCAGGCGGTTCCTGTGCCGGTGATGGGCGGCGTATCGCTGTTGCTATACGGTGTGATTGGCGCGTCCGGTATTCGTGTGCTGATCGAGTCTAAAGTGGATTACAACAAAGCGCAGAACCTGATCCTGACCTCGGTGATCCTGATCATCGGCGTGAGCGGTGCCAAAGTGCATATCGGCGCGGCCGAGCTGAAAGGCATGGCGTTGGCGACTATTGTAGGCGTGGGTCTGGCGCTGATCTTCCGTTTAATCAGCGTATTGCGCCCGGAAGAGGTGGTGCTGGACGCTGAAGAGAAGCGCGAAAGTTAAGGCTGCAAGCCGGGCAGGGAAGCCCGGTTCATCTCCGGCAAAGATCGTGATAAACTTGCGCGGTTTTCTGCCCGCTCATCCGTTGAGGTACTTCTGAACACGCCGGCACAGCTCTCATTGCCACTCTATTTACCCGATGATGAAACCTTCGCCAGTTTCTGGCCGGGGGAAAACACGTCTCTGCTGGCGGCGCTGCAAGGCGCACTCTCTCAGCAACACGGTAGCTATCTCTATTTCTGGTCGCGCGAAGGCGGTGGCCGCAGTCATCTGCTGCATGCCGCCTGTGCGGAACTCTCGGCGCTCGGCGAAGCGGTGGGCTATGTGCCGCTGGATAAGCGCACCTGGTTTGTGCCGGAAGTCCTGGAAGGCATGGAGAATCTGGCGCTGGTGTGCATCGATAATATCGAGTGCATCGCGGGCGATCCGGAGTGGGAAATGGCGATCTTTGATCTCTACAATCGTATTCTGGAAATCGGTAAAACGCGTTTGCTGATTACCGGCGATCGACCGCCGCGCCAGCTCAATCTCGGCTTACCGGATCTGGCTTCACGTCTCGACTGGGGACAGATTTACCGTTTGCAGCCGCTTTCTGATGACGACAAATTACAGGCGATGCAGCTGCGTGCCGGATTGCGTGGTTTTGAGTTGCCGGAAGATGTCGGGCGCTTCCTGTTGAAACGCCTCGACCGTGAGATGCGCACGCTGTTTGATACGCTGGATCGTCTCGATCGCGCCTCCATCAGCGCCCAGCGCAAACTCACCATTCCTTTTGTTAAAGAAGCGCTGGAGCTTTAGATAATCTCCAGCACCGCTTCGGGTGGACGACCAATACGCGCCTGTTCGCCCTTGATCACAATCGGGCGTTCAATCAGTTTCGGATGATCCACCATCGCCTGCAGCAGCTGAACCTCGCTTAACGCGCTATCCGCTAAAGCCAACTCTTGATACAAATCCTCTTTACGCCGCATCAGTTCGCGCGCGCTGTGCATGCCGAGCTGTTTCAACAGACGTTTTAGCGTGGGGACATCGGGCGGCGTCTCAAGATAAAGCACCACATCGGGCTCGATACCTCGCTCCTGCAACAGCGCCAGCGTTTCGCGGCTCTTGCTGCAGCGCGGGTTGTGATAAATGCTGACCATCTTCTTATCCTTTTTGATAAACCTTAAAACGCTTCTGCAGTTCACGGAACTGGTCGATACGTGCGTCATAGCGCGCTTGTTTCAGGCTGCCGAGCGGCACCTGCGCGCTGGCGCTGCTCAAGGTGGAGATCGCCTGATCGAGCTGACCGTTGAGCGCCAAACCTTCCGCGCGCGCCGAAAGTTCTTCATCGCGCAAACCCTGTGCCGCAGAGGCCTGCGCCAGCAGATCAAAGGCGTTAACATCGTCTGGATGGGCAAAGGTGTAGCGATTGAGGATGCGGCTGGCGTTGGCGGGCTGCTTCGCTTCGACATAGGCATTAGCCAGATTCAACTGCAACACCGGATTGCTGCTGCTGCCTTTGGCGCTGCTCAGCATGGCGATCGCCTGCTGCGGCTGATTCAGGCCGATGTCGATATCGGTCATGATATCAAGGAACCAGACGTTATCCGGCTGCTTCGCCAGCAGCGGGGCGATCACCCGTTTGGCGCTATCAAAGCTTTTGGCCTGCAGGAACTGTATCGCTTTGCCGTACTGCGCCGCCTGCTGCTCGCGCACGTTGCCTTTGGCGTATTCGTTCAGCAGGTCATCAGTTAGCTGATTGCGGCCAGTGGCGTACATGCCGAGCGAGCGCACTTTCGCCATGTAGAAATCCTGCGACGATTGCACCACCACCGGACGCATCTGGTTGGCGCGGTTACGCGCATCGGCAAGGCGACTGTCGGGTAACGGGTGCGTCAGCAAAATTTCCGGCGGCTTGGAGGAGAAGCGGCTCTGATCCGCCAGCTTCTGCAAGAAAGTCGGCATCGCTTGCGGATCGAATCCGGCGCGTTGCAGCACCTGAATACCGATGCGGTCGGCTTCCTGCTCGTTGCCCTGGGTAAAGCTGATAATGCCTTGCTGCGCACCCGCCAGCGTACCGGTCAACGCCGCCATGCCGGCTTGCGGGCTGGCCATTGCCAGCAGAATCGATCCCAATGCGCCGACCCAGGTCAGCGGCGCAGTGCGTCGCTGCTCTTCCATGGCGCGCGCCAGATGGCGCTGCGTGACGTGCGAGATTTCGTGCGCCATCACCGACGCCAGCTGGCTTTCGTTATCGGTATAGCGGAACAGCGATGAATGCAGCACCACGTTGCCGCCAAAGAAGGCGAAGGCGTTGAGTTCGTCGTTCTGGATCAAAAAGAAGTGGAACGGCGTGCGCACCGAGTTGGCATGCGCCACCAGTCGCTGACCAAGCTCGTTAATGTATTGATTCAACAGCGGGTCGTTGATCAGAGGCGCACTGGCGCGCAGCTGGCGCACGTAGAAGTCGCCCATCTGCAGTTCCTGATTAATCGAAAGCGTTGAACCTGCTGTGGTGCCCATGTCGGGCAGCGTATCACTAACGTCAGCGCGCGCACTCAGCGCAGGCGTCAGCAGCAGCGTAGGAATAAGGGCCGCCAGCACTGATTTTTTCAACCGATTAAACATGCCTTGATCCTGTAAATGTCACCCAAAATTGGACAGGTAAGTGGTTCAAATGTTCTGCACTATTTTTCCCTTTGCGGAACGCGCTCTATCTTAACCAGACTGCGGCGACAAGCAAACGATGAAGATTCATGAGCTTTAAATGAAAAAAGGGTTACAGCATGACGAAATTGCAGCAAAAAATTGAATAGCACGCCGCGATTTAAACAGGCTTCTTTATCCGCAGAAGTTAAAGTTACGTAAAGTTGCTCAAAATTATTGAATTTGGCATGAACTTTTCCAGGTTTACTCTGAAAAGCGGCGGCAAATCAGCGGTGTTGGCCCGCTTTATCCATCAGTGTTTTTAATCGTGAAGACGACGCACAGAGCATTCTACACAGTTATCATCGGACGGATTTTAAACGCACGTAAACTTATTCCCTCTGTATTAGGATCACAATTTCACGGCCACGCATTTCTCAACTCCTGCCAAAGCGACAATCGAAACCCTTTTTCAATTAACCTTGCTAATTATTTTTCACGCAATGAAAACGCCGGACAGCCCGTCACTACAGGACTTTTGCCTTGCTCACGCTGTGGTATAGATAAGGCACTTTATTCAAACGGACTGTGAATTGACGCGCAGTGTAAGCCGGAGAGTTTTTATGCGTTCTGTAGTTTCATACGCCCTTATCGCAATTGTCGGTGGCTTTGTTGGCGCCACCGTGAGTAAAGGTGATGACCTGTATCAGCGTGTTGTCAGCCATTTTTCCTCTGCACCCACCGATCCCGACGGCTTCTGGAGCACGCCCGCCGTCGACGGCTACGGCAAAATCCATTACGAACCGGATGCGGCTTTCAAACCGGTGGTCGGTTTAAGCAACAAAGTGGTGTTTCAAATTACCCGCAGTGAAGGGGAGATGACGCGCCCAAATCTTGGACTGGAGCGCGTAGCGCGCGTGGTCAATCTCTATATCGCTTCGGGCGTGCCCGCTGACGACCTGCACTTTGTGGTATCGGTCACCGGTGATGCCACGCCAGCGATGCTGGATAACGCGCATTTCCAGCAGTTCTACCAGGCGGACAACCCCAATCTGGCGCTGATCGGCGCACTGAATAAGTTGGGCGTGAAGGTTTCCGTATGCGATCAGTCGGTGGCGTTCCATCACTTCCCGAGAGCGTGGATTGACCCATCGGTGATTCATGCACTCTCCAGCCCGACCACCGTGTCGACGCTGGAAAATCAAGGTTATGCACTCTTACAGATGTAAATTTCAGGCACAGGAGAAGTGAAATGCATCCAGCATCCTATATCGTTATTGCGGCTCTGGCAGGGTTTGTCGGCGGCAATGTATTACAGCTCCCCGATTTGGTCGACAAGGTTAGCGACAAATTTGCTGACAAGAAAAGTGAACCGGCTGATTTCTGGAGCACGCCGGCGATCGAAGGTTACGGCAAAATCCACTTTGTGAATGTGCCGGACTACAATCCGGCCACCACGCCAGGGTTGAGCAATAAAATCGTCTTCCAGATCAACCGTAATGAAGGCGATGTGCGTCAGCCGAACCTTGGGCTGGAGCGCGTGGCACGCGTCACCAACCTCTATTACGCGGCGGGCGTACCGCTCGATCAGCTGAAATTTGTGGTCTCGATTAACAGCGATGCGGTTCCTGCGGCGTTGAATAATGAGCAATTCCGCAAAACCTACGGCACCGATAACCCCAATCTCAAGCTGATTGATGAGTTGAAAAAAGCTGGCGTGAAGGTGACCATTTGCGATCAGTCGGTGGCTTTCCATCAGCTGGAGCGCAACTGGATCGATACGCGCGTCACCCACACGCTGTCGAGCGGCACCACCGTGGCGTCGCTGCAGAACGAAGGTTACGCCTTCCTGATGCTCTGATTTCTGCCTGACAGCAGTTCGCGCTGCTGTCATCCCGCTGTCATTTATCCGCGATGTTGCTGTCACAGTTCGCCGCTACTTTAAGCGCCAATGAGATCGATCTCATTGGCACTTTACGAGGCGAACATGTCCGATTTAATCAGCGTGGCCAAACTGGCTGGCGTTTCTCGCGCTACCGCCGCCCGCGCATTCTCTGATCCGCATCTGCTGCGAGCTGACACGCTGGAAAAGGTGTTGAGCGCCTCTGAGCAGCTCGGCTTTCGCCCCAATCACATTGCTCGCCAACTGCGTACCCAAAGTTCAACCACCTTCGGCGTGCTGCTGCCGTCGCTGCTGAATCCGATTTTCGCCCGTCAACTGCAAGCGATGGAGCGTCAGGCGCGTGCCGCCGGTTACGGTCTGCTGGTGGCAACCAGCGATTATCAGCCCGAGCGGGAAGCGGCGATGGTGGAGCACATGCTGAACCAGCGCGTTGCCGGTTTGGTTCTTACCGTCGCCGACGCCGACAACAGCGCCATCCTGCATACGCTGCATCAAGCCAGCATGCCGTTTGTTCTGACGCATAACGTGCCGCAGGTCACGCACTGGCCCGCAATTTGCGTCGATAACCGCCAGGCGATGCAGCAAGCCACCGAACACCTGCTGCAGCTCGGCCATCGCCACATCGGTATGGTGGCCGGTCCCATGCTGCAATCGGATCGCGCCCGTCTGCGCTATCAGGGCTATTGCGATGCCATGCAGCAGGCCGGATTGCGCGCGCTGCCGGTACTCGAAATGCCCAGCCATACCCAATCTGATTTCGCGCTGCTGCAGCCGCAGCTGAGTGGCGACACGCCGCTCAGCGCGGTGATCTGCACCAACGATCTGCTCGCCATCAGCCTGATTGGTGCGGCGGCGCGCGCCGGAGTGCGCATTCCGCAGCAGCTGTCGGTGATGGGTTTTGATGGCATCGATATCGGCGAGCACATCGCGCCGTCGCTGGCGAGCGTAAGCCAGCCAGCTGACATGCTCGGCGCCGGTGCGATCGACATGCTGTTACAACAAGCCAGCCGCGGCACGCGCGTGCTGCCACATCGATTAAGGCTCGGCGCCAGTATCGCCGCGCCAGCAACCTCTTTTTCTTCCATTGCCACTATCAGGGAACCATCATGAAAAAAGTCACAATGATTGCCGGGGCGCTCGCACTCACCGCCGGTTCGCTGTTCAGTTCGCTGGCGCAGGCCGCCGATACGGCGATTTGCTACAACTGTCCTCCCGAATGGGCGGACTGGGGAACCCAGCTTAACGCTATTGCTAAAGACACTGGCATTCAGGTGCCGCAGGACAATAAAAACTCCGGCCAGGCGCTGGCGCAGCTGGTGGCGGAGCAGGGCAATCCGGTGGCAGATGTGGTGTATTACGGTGTCAGTTTTGGCATCCAGGCGGATAGCGCCGGTGTCATCAGCGCCTATAAGCCCGCGCATTGGGACGAGATCCCAGCCGGAATGAAAGATCCCGACGGCAAATGGGTGGCGCTGCACTCCGGCACCATGGGCTTTATGGTAAACCTTGATGCGCTGGGCGGCGCACCGGTGCCGCAATCCTGGGACGATCTGCTGAAGCCTGAATACAAAGGCATGATTGGCTACCTCGATCCGGCTAGCGCCTTTGTCGGTTACGTGGCGGCCGTGGCGGTCAACCAGGCGAAGGGCGGCAACATGCAGGACTTTACACCCGCGCTGACATGGTTCAAAAAACTCCAGGCTAACCAGCCGATCGTACCGAAGCAGACCGCCTACGCGCGCCTGATCTCCGGTGAGATTCCGATCCTGCTCGACTACGACTTCAACGCCTACCGTGCGAAATATAAAGATCACGCCAATGTCGCCTTTGTGATCCCGAAAGAGGGCACGGTTACGGTGCCGTACGTCATCAGCCTGGTGAAGAACGCGCCGCACGCAGACAACGGCAAGAAAGTGATCGACTACGTGTTGTCGGATAAAGGTCAGGCGATTTGGGCCAATGCCTTCCTGCGTCCGGTACGCACCTCGGCGATGTCCGCTGACGCGAAGAAATTCTTCCTGCCAGACAGCGATTATGCGCGTGCGCACACCGTGAACTATCAGCAGATGGCCGATGCGCAGAAGGCCTTCTCTGCGAAATACCTGAGCGAGATGCGTTAATGTCGATGGCTGACACGCTGGCGGCCTCGCGCCGCCAGATACCTACGCAACCGGGCAGCCGCTGGTTGTGGCTGACGCTGCCCGCGCTGCTGTTCTTCTGTGCTTTCTGGCTGCTGCCGTTTGCCCGCCTGCTGCAAATCGGCATGCAGGACGATCGCAGCACCCAGCACAGCGGTTACTGGACGGTGATCACGCAGCCGCACTATCTGCTGAGCCTGCTGAACACCGTGCTGCTGTCGCTGGCGGTGACGCTGGTGACGTTACTCATCGCCGCTATCGTCGGCTGCTTTCTGGCACGCCAGCGCTTTGCCGGGCGCGGCACCTTGCTGGCGTTGCTGACCTTTCCGCTGGCGTTTCCCGGCGTGGTGGTGGGTTTTCTGGTGGTGATGCTGGCTGGACGTCAGGGATTGCTGGCGCAAATCAGTATGAGTTTGCTGCATGAGCGCTGGACGCTGGCCTATTCGCTGGCGGGTCTGTTTATCGGTTACCTCTATTTCTCGCTGCCGCGCGCCATCGTCACGCTGGTAGCAGCCAGTGAAAAACTCGATCGCTCGCTGGAAGAAGCGGCGCGTTCGCTCGGCGCCAGCCAGTGGCGCATCACCTGGGATGTGATTGTGCCCGGCCTGCAACCGGCGCTGCTCTCCACCGGCGCGCTGTGCTTCGCTACCAGCATGGGCGCTTTTGGCACCGCCTTTACGCTCGGCACCGATTTGGCGGTGCTACCGCTGACCATTTACGGCGAGTTCACCAACTACGCCAACTTCGCCACCGCCGCCGCGCTGTCAGTGTTGATGGGCGGATTCGCCTGGCTGGCGCTGATGCTGGCGCGCCGTCTGGCGCAGGCTAAGGAGGCGCAATCATGAAACGTCGTGGACTGTTTAGCCTGCAACTGCTGATCACCGCCATCACCGCGCTGTTTATGATCGTGCCGGTGGTGCTGTCGATGCTGGCGGGCGTCACCAATAACTATTTCATCGGCCTGCGCAGCGGCTTCACGCTGAAGTGGGTGGAGCAAGTGTGGCTGATGTACGCCGATACTTTCTGGCTGTCGCTGCTGATCGCGCTGTTCTGCCTGCTGGTTACCTTGGTGATTGGCGTTCCCGCTGCGTGGGGATTGCTGAAAGCGCCGGGCCGCTGGGCGGCGCGTATTGAAGAGTGCTTGATGCTGCCGGTGGCGCTGCCCGGTCTGGCAACCGCGCTTGGCATCATTCTGCTCTACGGCCAGTTTTCCGGCCTGCGTGACAGCTGGCTGTTCATCCTGATTGGTCACGTGCTGTTTACCTTGCCGTTTATGATGCGGCCGGTGCTGGCGGTGATGCAGGCGGTGGATATGCCGCGCCTGGAAGAAGCATCGGCCAGCCTCGGCGCCAGCTGGTGGCAGCGCTTCTTTACCGTGGTGGTGCCGAACTGCCGCAACGGCATTCTTGCTGGCGCGTTTATGGTGATCACGCTGTCGGTGGGTGAATTTAACATTACATGGATGCTGCACACGCCGCTGACCAAAACCTTGCCGGTTGGCCTTGCCGACAGCTATGCCTCAATGCGGCTGGAAGTGGGTTCCGCCTACACGCTGATTTTCATTCTGATGATTCTGCCGCTGCTGCTGATGCTCAATGCCGTGAATCACTGGCTTAACCGCGCGGTTTCGCGCCAACACAAGGAGGCAGCATGAACCCTGCGGCCGTTACCGTGACGCTGCGCGGCTGCGCACGTCATTTTAATCATCATCAGGCGCTGCAACCGCTCGATCTTACTGTCCATGCCGGCGAAACGCTGGTGCTGCTGGGGCCGTCCGGCTGCGGCAAAACCACCACGCTGCGCATTATCAGCGGGCTGGAGAGCTGCGATGTCGGCGGCGAAGTGTGGTTTGACGATCGCAACGTTACCGCCTTACCGATTGAAAAACGCAACGTCGGCATGGTGTTCCAGAACTACGCGCTGTTTCCGAATCTCAATGTGGCGGGAAACGTAGCGTACGGCCTGAAAGTGCAGGGCGTGGCGCGTGCCGAACGGGAAGCGCGCGTACAGGAGATGCTGGCGCTGGTGGATCTCACCGCGCTGGCGCAGCGTAGCATCGACAAACTCTCCGGCGGCCAGAAGCAGCGTGTGGCGCTGGCGCGCGCGTTAGCCGCGCGGCCCAAAGTGCTGCTGTTTGATGAGCCGCTGGCGGCGCTGGATGCGCGCCTGCGCGATCGTCTGCGTCTGGAGATCGGCGCGCTACTGAAGAAGCTGGCGATCACCGCCGTTTACGTGACGCACGATCAGCAGGAAGCGATGGCGCTCGGCGACCGTATTGCGGTGATGGAGCAGGGACGTTTGGTGCAGATCGATACGCCGCAGAAAATTTATCAGCATCCGGCGTCAAAATTTGTCGCCGATTTTGTGGGTGCGATTAACTGCGTAGATGTGGATACGCGCGGCCATCCGCAGCGCTTTTGCCGCCCGGAAGATGTACTGCTGGCCAGCGATGAGCGTTATCCGCGCCAGGGTTTTATTGTTGCCAGCACTTTTCTGGGCGCGTCGCAGCGGTTGATGATCGACATCGGGCTGGCGACGCCCATTCAGGTGGATCGCCACGCGCGTGAAACCTGGCATGCCGGACAAGCGGTGAGCTGGACGCTGGCGCAGGACGCCGCGCTGCAGTTTTCTTAATTGGCCCGGTTGCCATAAATGGCGACCGCCGCGCTTAAACATCCAAAGGAAAAAATTCGTGTCTGAAGCAATGACGCTCATCGCGCAAATCAGCGATTTACACATCAAGGCCAACGGCCGTTTATCCTACAAAAAAGTCGACACTCAAGCCGCGCTACTGCGGGTGATTGAGACGCTAAACCGCCTTGCGCCGCGCCCCGACATGGTGGTGATTACCGGCGATCTGGTCGATTTCGGCACCGCGGCAGAGTATCAAACGTTAAAGCAGGCGCTGCGCCAACTGCAGCTGCCGTTTCTGCTGATGCCGGGCAACCACGACGATCGCCAGGCGCTGCGTGCGGCGTTTCCGGATCATCACTATCTGCAGCACGGAGCAACCCTGAACTGGCAGATGCAGGTGAAAGGCGTGCAGCTGCTGGCGCTCGATTCCAGCGTGCCGCAGCAGCCATGGGGCTATGTGGATGAAGCGCAGCTGCGCTGGCTTGATGAGCAGTTGCAGCGCCAGCCGCAGTTGCCGACGCTGGTGATGCTGCATCATCCGCCGTTTCTTTGCGGCATCGAACATATGGATAACCAGCCGCTGCGCAATCCGGCGGCGCTGGCGGCGATTATCCAGCGCCATCCACAGGTGGAACGCGTGCTGAGCGGTCATCTGCACCGCTCGGTGCAGGCGCGTTTTGCCGGTACGCTGGCGTGCGTGGCGCCGGGTGTATCGCATCAGGTGGCGTTTGATCTCGCGGAAAATGCACCGGCGAATTTTGTGCTGGAGCCGCCCGGTTTTCTGCTGCATCGCTGGCATGCGCAGCAGGGCATGAGCACGCATTTGTGTGCTATCGGCGATTATCCCGGTCCGTGGCCGTTTTACGATGCCAACGGTTTGATCGATTAGCGCCAGCGTAGAGAAAGAATTGTGTGTGGCTGACAGGATGCTTCGTGCTCAATTTGCGTTGTGGGTGTACAATCGCCCGTTAGCTCACCAGGGCAAGTGCATCCAACTATAACAAGACTGTCAGGCACACATATCGATGAATCTATTCACTAAGGTCGGTGCGCTATGCTAACGCGCCTGCGGCCAAAAACTGACCTGCGCACGCTGATCGCGCTGTTGGCGATCACCAGCATCGTCATCACACTTGCCAACACGCTGTACGCCACCTGGCGCGTACAACGTATGGTCCTGATCGAAAGCACCCTCGAAGCCAATCGCGCTTACGCCACCAAACTGGCGGCGACGACGGAGGTCTTCTTTCAGCTGGCTCAGTCGCAGCTGCACTACAGCGCGACGCAGCTGGGCAATGATTTTGATGATGCCGATTTGGCGCAGCAGGAAGTCAATCGCCTGCGTGAGCAAACTAATAGCTTTAACTCGGTGGCGGTGGTGGACAGCAACGGCATCGTGAAAGCCATTTCACCCGAATCGCTGATGCTGAAAGGCATGCAGCTCACCAGCCAGGCTTCGCGTGAAGCGCTGGCGCAGCGTCAGCCGATGGTCAGCAAACCCAGCATCTCCGCCGCCAATAATTTGATTGTGTTTGTCTCCTGGCCGATCTGGAGCAAAGACGGACGTTACCTTGGCTACGTCGGCGGCACCATCTATCTGAAGAAGAAAAGCATCCTTAATGCGCTGCTCGGCGAGCAGTTCTATCGCGATGGCACGCATGTTTACGTGCTGGATCGCAATAATCAGGTGCTGTACCACCAGAATACCCAGCTGATTGGTAAAAGCGTGCCGGGCATCGTTAGCGATCGCCAGCGCGAGGAGAAAACCAACGGTGAAGTGCAACTGACGGAAGAGAACGTGCCTAAGCTGGCCGGTTACGCCATCGTGCCCACCACCGGCTGGATGGTGGTGGCGTTGAAACCCACCGATGTGACGCTGGCGCCGCTCACCGGCTTGCTGCTCAAAGTGTTGAAAAACTCGGTGCCATTTGCGCTGCTGACCTTGCTGGTGGCGGTGATTCTGGCGCGTCTGATTGCGCTGCCGCTGTGGCAACTGGCGCGCAAAGCCAGCCAGATGGATTCCCAGGGCGTGTCGAACGAGATTGGCGGCATTCGCGCCTGGTATTTCGAAGCGGCGCAGGTCAAACGCGCGCTGCTCACAGGTATTGGTTTAGTGCAGGATAAGATTGGTCGCCTGAAATCGGAAGTGCAGAGCGATCCCATGACCAATCTGCTTAACCGTCGAGGCCTGAGCGCGGTGCTCGACTACTTCGCCACCATGCGCCAACCGTTCTCGGTGCTGGCGCTGGATATCGATCACTTCAAACGGGTCAACGATACCTTCGGTCATGACGTCGGCGATGAGGTGATTAAACATGTGGCGCGAACCTTACGCAGCAGCGCCCGTCAAACCGATGTGGTGTGCCGTAACGGCGGGGAAGAGTTCCTGATGTTGCTGCCTGCGACGTCGGTGGAAGACGCACGCATTCTGGCCGAGCGCGTGCGCATCAGCATTGCAGAAAACTGGATTGATCAGGTTGGCAATGTCACGCTGTCGGTGGGCATTGCCGACTGGCAGCCGGAAAGTGGTTCGCAGGAGCAGAGCCTCAAGCAGGCCGATGCCGCGCTTTATCAGGCGAAAAATGCCGGACGCAACTGCGTGATGATCTCCGGTCAGGATGCGTTGGTCAGCAGCATTACGCATTAACGCTCCGGGTGCGGCCTGCGCACCCGTTTACCTCAGGCTGACTTCAGATAATCCAGCACGATGTCGTGGTGATTGGAGGTTTTGAAATCGTCGAACACTTTCTCAACTTTGCCGTTGGCATCAATCAGGAAGCTGATGCGGTGAATGCCGTCATAGGTTTTGCCCATAAAGGTTTTCTCGCCCCAGACGCCAAACTGCTCGCACACCTGATGATCTTCATCCGATAACAGCGTGAAGTTCAGCAGCTCTTTATCGGCAAAGCGTGACAGCTTCTCCGCTTTGTCGGTGCTGATACCCAGCACAACAACGCCCTCAGTTTTCAACTCATCCATGTTGTCGCGCAGACCGCAAGCCTGCACGGTGCAACCCGGCGTCATGGCTTTCGGATAGAAATAGACCAGAACGCGCTGTCCCTGGAAGTCGGCCAAATTTACTTGTTCGCCGTCTTGATCGGGCAAACTAAATTTCGGTGCGGTATCACCGGCTTTCAGTGGATTCATCACAACTCTCCATTTTTTTACATGCTGTGGGTAATACACCATCAAGAGCAAAAGTGCCAGGTGGTGTTTACCGTCAGGGTTATTTCACCACACGGTTTGCCGCAGCGGCAGAGTGTGTGGCGAAATAACCCGGAGCCTGATTAAACGGTGCTGTTAGCATCGTCGGTGACACTATAAAGACGAATTGAGCCTTGTGCATGCAGTTCTTCGCACAGCTGATTGAAAGCCTGCTCGATGGGCGCACTGAACTGATTGGCCGGGCTGTGCGCCGTTATTTGAATATAGAGCGTCGGTGCCACGCCATCCTGCGCCGGTTTAATTCTGGACACCAGTTCGGCAATGTTCATCTGATGTTTATCGAACAGATCGGTGAAGCGCTCAATGATATGCGGTGAATCCGGCACTTCGATTTGCACCCATACGGTGGCGGGCATCGGTGGCGTGGCGCGCGCATTGGTGCGCTTCATTACAATCAGCAACTCCAGCTCGGCACCTTTCATCGGCAGCGTTGATTCAATCAGGGTGATCGCGTTCCAGCTACCGGACAGCAGCATGATAAAAGTGAACTCATCGCCCAGCATTGCTAAACGGCTGTCCTCGATATTGCAGCCGCAGCTGCTGACGTGACGGGTGATGGTATTGACGATACCCGGACGATCAACGCCCAGTGCGGTGATCACCAGATGGTGAGGCTGTGACTGCGACAAAATGGCATTTCCTGTACGTTCGCTAATAACTATAAGGTAAACATAAAAAAAACTGCTGACAAGCGCGGGAATGGCGTGGCTCGCTTGCTTTTCTTTCAATGTAAAACGTAACATGAGGCACTTGTTTGTCGAGGGGATAGCCCATGTTCACCGGAAGTATTGTTGCGCTCATTACGCCAATGAATGAAAAAGGTAATGTCTGCCGCGAAAGTTTGAAAAAACTGATTGATTATCATGTTGCCAGCGGCACCGCGGCGATTGTTTCTGTTGGCACCACCGGCGAATCAGCCACGCTCAGCCATGACGAGCACGGTGATGTGGTTATGCAAACCCTGGAACTGGCGGATGGCCGTATTCCGGTTATAGCCGGCACCGGCGCAAATGCCACGGCTGAAGGCATCTCTCTGACCAAACGCTTTACCGGCAGCGGTGTGGTGGGCTGTTTAACGGTCACGCCTTATTACAACCGTCCGACGCAGGAAGGTCTGTTCCAGCACTTTAAAGCTATTGCGGAAAGTACCGATCTGCCGCAGATGCTGTATAACGTTCCTTCGCGTACCGGTTGCGACATGCTGCCGGAAACCGTCGCGCGCTTGGCCGAAATTAAAAATATTATCGGAATCAAAGAGGCCACCGGGAACTTATCGCGTGTCTCACAGATCCAAGAGCTGGTTAATGATGAGTTCATCATCGTCAGCGGCGATGACGCTACGGCGCTGGACTCCATGCAACTGGGCGGCAAAGGCGTAATTTCGGTCACGGCTAACATTGCAGCGCGTGAAATGGTTGAACTCTGTGCCTTAGCGCAACAGGGCAAATTCGCCGAAGCGCGTCGCCTGAATCAGCGTCTGATGCACCTGCACCAGACGCTTTTCTGTGAACCCAATCCAATCCCGGTGAAATGGGCAGCAAAACAGCTAGGATTAATCGCGGATGACACGCTGCGCTTGCCAATGACGCCACTGACCGAAGCCGGTCAGACGAAAACGGCGCAAGCGCTGATTAAAGCAGGTCTGCGATAATTTAGGGAGAATCAATGAGTTATTCAGTTAAGCGCTCGACGCTGGCAACGGTAGTGGGCCTTTCCACCCTGATGCTGCTCACAGCGTGTTCCAACGATCAGCGTTATAAGCGCCAGGTCAGCGGGGATGAATCTTACCTGCAGGCGCCTGAGCTGCATGATTTAAAAGCACCCGCGGGCATGATTCTGCCGTTGCAGAATGGCGATTACGATGTTCCGCACAGCGTGGCGAAAGGCGCGGTTGGCAAAGAGCTGGATATTCGTCCGCCAGCCCAGCCGCTGGCGCTGCTGAACGGCACGCGTGCGCAGTTCACCGGTAACACGGGCGTGCTGGCCGTGGAAAGCAGCCGCGGTTCTATCTGGTCGCAGGTTGTGGGTGTGATTCAGTCTTACAAGTTCCCGATTGCCCAGCGTGATGACGCTTCGCAACAGCTGACCACCGATTGGGTGCAGTGGAACCGTGCTGACGAAGATAACCAGTATCGCGGTCGCTATCAGATCAGCGTGCAGAATCAGAGCTATCAGCAAGTGCTGACCGTACGTTTGCTGGAACTGCAGCAGTCTGGTCAAGCCGTTACTTCTCCGGCACAGATTCAACGCTATACCGGCCAGATGTTGAACGACATCAGCACCGGTCTGGATAAAGTTGATTCTGCCAGCCAGGATGCGGCGGCCAACCGTGCCACCGGACAGATTGATGTGCAGAGCGGCGCGGATGACACCGGTTTACCGCTGTTGATTCTGCGCGCACCGTTTAACGTCACCTGGCAGCGTTTGCCTGCGGCGCTGAAACGCGTGGGCATGGAAATCACAGATGACAACCGTTCGCAGGGCAGCCTGAAAGTGACCTACAAACAGCCGGGCAGCGGCGTGTGGGATCAGATTGGCGCCAAAGATCCAGAACTGCCAAACGGCGATTACAAGTTGCAGGTTGGCGATCTGGATAACCGCAGCAGTCTGCAGTTCATCGATCCGAAAGGTCACGTGCTAACCCAGGCGCAGAACGACGCGCTGGTGCAGGTGATTCAAGGTGCGCTGAAATAAATTGCCAAAGGGCCGGAGATTCTCCGGCCTTTTTGTTTTGGATTTGGCATAATAGCGCCCGGCGAAGTAAACGATTGCGTCACGCAATCGGCGCGCGGTGAAACACCGCTGAACACGGGTTCTTTCATGTTTGGAGTTAACAAGATGCAAAAGCGAGCTGAGTTGTATCGCGGTAAAGCGAAAACCGTATACAGCACCGATAATCCGGATCTGCTGGTACTTGAATTCCGCAACGATACGTCAGCAGGAGACGGTGCACGAATCGAGCAGTTTGATCGCAAAGGAATGGTAAACAACAAGTTTAACCATTTCATCATGACCAAATTGCAGGAAGCGGGCATTCCGACCCAGATGGAAGCGCTGCTGTCAGATAACGAAGCGCTGGTGAAAAAGCTGGAGATGGTGCCGGTGGAGTGCGTGGTGCGCAACCGAGCGGCAGGATCGCTGGTAAAACGTCTGGGTGTGGAAGAGGGCATTGTGCTCAATCCACCGCTGTTTGATCTCTTCCTGAAAGATGACGCCAAACACGACCCGATGGTCAACGAATCCTATTGCGAAACCTTCGGCTGGGTGAGCAAAGCGAATCTGGCACGCATGCAAGAGCTGACCTTTAAAGCCAATGATGTGCTGAGCAAACTGTTTGATGACGCAGGTTTGATTCTGGTCGACTTCAAGCTGGAGTTTGGTCTGTTCAACGGCGAAGTGGTGCTGGGCGATGAGTTCTCGCCAGATGGCGCGCGTCTGTGGGACAAAAACACCATGGATAAAATGGACAAAGACCGTTTCCGTCAGAGCCTTGGCGGCCTGGTTGAAGCGTACGAAGAAGTTGCACAGCGTTTGGGTGTGAAGCTGGATTAAGTCCTGTTTGCACCGGCCCGTAGCGGCGCGATTTATCGCGCTCTTTTACGGTCGGTGCACCTTCCAGACATTGCGCGATAAATCGCGCCCCTACAAATTCTTTCCTCCTTTATCACGACACCGTTTCTCTCATTCTTACCGTGCTGTCACTACAACACTGGTGCTTACCGCTGCCGCCAACTAAAATCATGCCAAACATGTTTAAAGGAGTTAGACCATGCGCTGGCAAGGGCGTCGTGAAAGCGACAATGTAGAAGATCGACGCAATGATTCACCTGGCCTTGGCGGCGGCGGGGGACGGCAAATCCGCATTCCACGCGGCAAAGGCGGCCTTATCTTGCTGGTGGTGGTCGCTGTTGCCGGCTATTACGGCTACGACCTCACCGCGTTATTGGAAGGCGGCGGCAGTGTCGCGCCAACGTCGCAGCAGCGTCAGGTAAACACCGCACAGAGCAACGAAGATGCCAAATTCACCTCGGTGATTCTGGCGACCACCGAAGATACCTGGAGCAAGCTGTTCCAGCAGATGAACAAACAGTATGTGCCGCCGAAGCTGGTGATGTATCGCGGGGCAACGCGTACCAACTGCGGTACCGGCCAATCGGCGATGGGGCCGTTTTACTGTCCTGCCGATCAAACCGTGTATATCGATTTGTCATTCTACGATGACATGAAAACCAAACTCGGCGCCGGTGGCGACTTTGCGCAAGGTTACGTGATTGCGCATGAAGTGGGTCATCACGTACAAAAGCTGCTGGGCATTGAGCCAAAAGTGCGCCAGATGCAGCAGGGCGCGAGCCAGGCGCAGGTGAATCAGCTGTCGGTGAAAATGGAGCTGCAGGCGGATTGCTTCGCCGGCGTTTGGGGCCATTACATGGAGCAGCAAAACGTTCTGGAAGTGGGCGATCTGCAGGAAGCACTCAACGCGGCTGAAGCGATTGGCGACGATCGTCTGCAGCAGAAAGGTCAGGGCCGCGTAGTGCCGGATAGCTTCACCCATGGCACCTCTCAGCAGCGTTACACCTGGCTGAAACGCGGTTTCGATAGCGGCGATCCCGGCCAGTGCAACACCTTCGCTAGCAAGTGATCTCCGTGGTTGAACAAACGGCGGCGATGCAGCGTGCAGGCATTCGGCGCCTTTGCGTGATAGCGGGTGATGCGGAGTGGGCGCAGCAGCAGGCCACAGGTTGGCACACCGCGCTGCCCGGCGACTGGCTGACGGTGAGCGACAGCGCCGATTTCCCGCACGCCGTTGCGCCCGCTGCTTTACGCACCTTGCTGGGGCGTGAATTCCAGCATGCGATATTTGATGCCCGCCGCGGTTTTCACGCCGAAGCTTTTGCAGCACTGGCCGGAACCTTACGCGCGGGCAGCTGGTTATTGCTGTTAACGCCTGATTGGGAAAGCTGGCCCAGGCAAACCGATGCCGACAGCTTGCGCTGGGCGGATGTCGCTGAACCGATCGCCACGCCGCACTTTATCCACCATCTGCAATCCCTGATGCGGCAAGACGCGCAGGTGATGTTGCAACGTCAGCATCAAGCGGTGCGTTATCCTGTGGAAACGCATCTGCCCAACTGGCGCTGTCAGGCGCCGCAGCAGCAGATGCAAATCCTTGAACAGCTTGAAGCGATGCCGCCGGGCGTGGCAGTGATCACCGCCGCGCGCGGTCGCGGCAAATCGGCGTTGGCCGGCATGCTAGCGCAGCGCAATCAACACTGTTTAGTCACGGCGCCGGCCAAAGTCTCCACGGCGGTGCTGGCAGCGTTTGCAGGTGAGCATTTCAGTTTCATGGCGCCCGATGCCGTTCTCGCGCAGGAAGCGACGCCTCAGGCGCAGTGGTTGATTGTCGATGAAGCGGCCGCCATTCCCGCGCCCATCCTGCAACAGCTGGTGCAACGTTTCCCGCGCGTGCTGCTTATCACCACCGTGCAAGGTTACGAAGGCACCGGACGCGGCTTTATGCTGCGCTTCTGCGCCACCTTGCCGGATGTGCGCCTCTTCCAGCTCGACGAGCCTTTGCGCTGGTCGCCGAACGATCCGCTGGAGCAATGGCTCAGCCAGGCATTGCTATTTGAAGATGCGCAGGAGAGCCGCGCAAGCGGTGAGATCGCGATTTATCCGGCAACGCCGGAACACAACATAACGGCGCTGGAAGCGGGCTATCGCCTGCTTGCCAGCGCGCACTATCGCACCTCGCCACTGGATTTGCGGCGCATGCTGGATGCGCCCGGCATGCGTTTTTGGTTGGCGGGTGCAGCCGAACAGGTAACCGGCGCGTTGTGGCTGGTGGAAGAGGGCGGATTGGATCAGCCATTGGCTGACGCGGTGTGGGCCGGTCATCGTCGGCCGCGTGGCAATCTGGTGGCGCAATCGCTGGCGGCCCATGCCGGTTTCGCGCAGGCGGCAACGCTGCGCTCACTGCGCATTAGCCGGATTGCGGTGCAGGCGTCACAGCGTCAGCGTGGGATCGGCAAAGCGCTAGTGGCCACCGCGCGTCAGCAGGCGCAGAATTGTGATTATCTCTCGGTGAGTTTCGGCTACACCGAGTCCTTGTGGCGCTTCTGGCGCGCCTGCGGTTTTACGCTGGTGCGGATTGGCTCGCAGCGCGAAGCCAGCAGCGGCTGCTATGCCGCGATGGCGATGCTGGCAATCTCGGCGGCAGGTGAAGTGCTACAACAGCAGGCAGCGCAGCGCCTGGCGCGTGATTGGCCGTGGCTGCAAGCGATTATTGAGCTGCCGTTAACGCTGGCAAGCGATGCCAGCCAGCAGCTAAACGAGGATGACTGGGCGCTGCTGGCCGGTTTTGCCTGGGCGCAGCGCCCGTTCGAAGCCAGCTACGCGGCGCTACAGCGGCTGGTGCGCCAGTCTCCTTCACCGTTGTTGAATGCCATCCTGCTGCAAAAACAGACGCTAACCGATGCCGCGCAACATGCCGGTCTCAGCGGGCGTAAAGCCTTGATAAACCAGCTGCGATCGGAAGCTGGCGCAGCATTGATTCGCCTCAATCCCGACGCGGCGCAGCGGCTGCGTTCATTGCAATAAATCCATTATCTCGTTCAAATTTTCCCGATATCTCTGTGCCAGCAGCGGCGTATAGTGATTTGAGGAGGATCTTATGGCACTACGATATGTAATTGTTCAGCAACCCAGCAGTGCAGCACAGCTGTTTCTGCTGTATCACGGCATCAACGACAACCCGGATTCGATGGCGCAGATTGGTAGCTGGTTCGCGAAAGCGTTCCCGCAAGCGCTGGTGGTGTCGGTCGGCGCACCTTACGCGGGCAGCGTGCCGCAAGGACGTCAGTGGTTTGCCGATATTCCGCCGCACGATCGTTCGGAACAGCAGGGCGTGGATACGATCATGCCTGAGTTCGTGGCATCGGTCCGTCACTGGCAGCAAGAGAGCGGCGTGCGTGCCGAAGCCACGGCGCTGGTGGGCTTTTCCCAGGGCGGCATCATGGTGCTGGAAGGCATGAAAGCGCAGCCGGATTTGGCGGGACGCGCGATTGTGTTCAGCGGCCGCTATGCCACGTTGCCGTTGCGGGCCAGCACGCGTAACACCATTCATCTGATTCATGGCGATTACGACGAACAGATCCCGCTTCAGCACGCCGAAGAGGCGAAGCAACGTCTGATTTCGTTGGGCGGCGATGTCACGCTGGATGTGGTGGAAGATTTACCGCACGCGATTAACGATCGCAGCATGGAGCTGGCGCTGAATCATCTGCGTTATACCGTGCCGCGTCGTTACTTCGATGAGGCGCTGAGCGGTGCGAAGCCGGGCGATGATGATGTGGTGATGATGATGTAGCAGGATGCATAACGGCGCGAGTTATCGCGCCGTTTGCGATATGACGATTATTTCTTTTTCGGCCAGTCGTCCTCGTCATCCCATTTATCGTTGAAATCACGATGCGGCGGTAACGTCGGTTTGTTGTCCATGAATTTTTTATGGTCGATACGTTTTAGGTCTTTGTAAACGTTCATCAAAATACCAACCATCAGCAGGATCACCAGGATCCACCAGTACTCTTTAAAGAATTCCATCCCCTTTCTCCTTTCGCGCTTAGGCGATCAGCTGTTCCATGATGCGCTGATACATACGGCTCAGCATCTGCAAATCTGACGCTTTCACGCACTCATTGATCTTATGAATGGTGGCGTTCACCGGGCCCAGTTCCACCACCTGCGCACCCATGCGCGCAATGAAGCGCCCATCGGAGGTGCCGCCGGTAGTTAGCAACTGCGGCTTAATTTCATTATAGTGCGCCACAGCGTTCACCACGGCATCCACCAGCTTACCGCGTGATGTCAGGAATGGCTGGCCGGAAACATTCCACTCCAGCGTATAGCGCAGCTGATGACGATCGAGCAGCTCCGCCACGCGATCTTTAATCATCTGATCGGTCAACTGCGTGCTGAAACGGAAGTTGAACTGCACAAAGAATTCGCCAGGAATTACGTTGTTGCTGCCGGTTCCGGCCTGCACGTTGGCGATCTGCATGCTGGTCGGTGGGAAGAATTCGTTGCCTTCATCCCACACGGTTTCTACCAGCTCATTCAGCGCCGGCATGGCGCGATGCACCGGATTATCCGCCAGATGCGGATAGGCTACGTGGCCCTGCACGCCATGAATAGTGAGATTCGCGGTCATCGAGCCGCGACGGCCATTCTTCACCACGTCACCCACAATCTCGGTGCTCGATGGTTCGCCGACCAGGCAATAATCCATGCGTTCGTTGCGCGCCATCAAGCGCTCAACCACTTTCACCGTTCCGTTAACCGCGCTGGCTTCTTCATCGGAGGTAATCAGAAACGCCAGACGACCTTTATGCTGCGGATTAGCGGCCACAAAGCGTTCCGCTGCCACCACCATCGCCGCCAGCGAACCTTTCATATCGGCGGCACCGCGGCCAAAAAGCATGCCGTCGCGGATGCTGGGTTCAAACGGCGGGCTGATCCAGCGGTTGGCGTCGCCCGGCGGCACCACATCGGTATGACCGGCAAACGCCAGCGTTTCGCCCTGGCCGCGCGTCGCCCAAAAGTTCAGCGTATCGCCAATGTGCATTGGCTCAACCGTGAAGCCGATGGCTTCCAGACGCGCAATCAGCAGCGCCTGACAACCGGCATCATCCGGGCTGAGTGACGGGCGACGGATAAGCTGCTGAGCCAGCTCAATAACCGGACAGAACATGTTATGACTTCTCCTGGATAAAGGCGGAATAAAGGGAATCTTTGAAGCCGACCAGCAGATCGCCATTCGGCGCGGCTAACACCGGACGCTTGATGATGGCAGGCTGCGCCAGCATCACCGCTTTGGCGCTGGCGGCATCGTTTACCGCGTCGCGTTCGGCTTCCGGCAGCTTGCGCCACGTGGTACCGCGCGTATTCAGCAGCGCCTCATAACCGAGTTGATCGATAAACGATTGCAGCAGCGCGTCGTCAATGCCCTCCACGCGATAGTCGTGAAAACAGTAGTCGATACCGGAAGACGCTAAATAGTTGCGTGCTTTTTTAATCGTGTCGCAATTTTTAATTCCGTACATCACCCACTGCGCTGTCATCGCTTATTCCCGTTGAGTAAAAAATAAAGCGCGAGTTTACCACAGCGCTCTAAGGGCTGTGAGCGCTGACAGTGAAAGCCGGCCTTATTCACCCATTTTTCATGACCCTTAAGCCGTTATAAATTTTATTACTTAGGGCCAGGAAGCGCTTTCACTTACACACTTAATAATTGCCTGCGACATCATTAAGCCACTAAGGATTATCTTAAGCGCAGATTTCTGCTAGCCGATTTAAGTCAGCCATTTTTCCTGCCGCATTATAGAGTTGCTGAAATGTGCGTCAGTACGCAATTTCAAAAGATTGAAGCTTTTCTACGCTTTTGCCGATAGTGATAACAGGTGGAAACGTATTCACCACCAGAAAAAAACGGCGTAGAATTGCCGCTACAATAAGAGAGGGTTTTATGGTCGACACCGAAATGGGAAACTGGAAAGAATTCATCGAAGCGATGTTACGTAAGTAACGCGTGAAGAGAAAAGCAGGGCACTTCCCAACTTGCTGTAATTCTTACCACACACAACAATAAAGCCGCTATGAATGTTCATGGCGGCTTTTTTATTCATTTAACCGCGCGCGATGAATCACGTCGCGACAAGTGTGTGCACTTGATATGCGCGGAACCTGATATCCGCACAAACCGTAGCGGCGCAATGGTCTGCTTAATCGTGCGGCTTCTCTTTCAGCGGGAAGCGACGGCGTACCACCACAAAGAACAGCGGCACAAAGAAAATCGCCAGCACGGTAGCGGAAATCATCCCGCCCATCACGCCGGTACCCACCGCGTGCTGGCTGCCGGAACCGGCACCGCTGCTGATGGCCATCGGCAGCACCCCGAAGATAAACGCCAGCGAAGTCATCAGGATCGGGCGCAGACGCTGACGCGAGGCTTCCAGCGTCGACTCCATCAGCTCGCGGCCTTTACTGTTGATCTCATTGGTGAACTCGACAATCAAAATGGCATTCTTCGCCGACAAGCCAATCACCGTGAGCAAGCCCACCTGGAAATAGACATCGTTCTCCAGCCCGCGCATCCAGGTTGCCACCAGCGCGCCCACCACGCCGAGCGGCACCACCAGCATCACTGAGAATGGAATTGACCAGCTCTCATACAACGCCGCCAGACACAGGAATACCACCAGCAGCGAAATCGCATACAGCGCCGGCGCCTGCGAACCGGATAAGCGCTCCTGATAGGAGGCGCCGGTCCACTGGAAGCCTACGCCCAGCGGTAGCTGCCCAACCAGTTTCTCCATCTCGTCCATCGCGGTACCGCTGCTGACGCCGTTCGCCGCTTCACCAACAATCTCTAGCGCAGAGTAACCGTTGTAGCGCTCCAGACGCGGTGAACCGGTTTGCCAATGGCTGGTGGCGAAGGCAGAGAAGGGCACCATGCTGCCGCTGTTGTTACGCACATACCACTTATTCACGTCTTCCGGCAGCATGCGGAACTCAGCCGCTGCCTGCACGTAGACTTTTTTCACGCGGCCGCGATCGAGGAAGTCATTAACGTAGGTTGAACCCCAGGCGGTGGTTAAGGTGTCATTGATGGTATCCAGCGACACGCCAAGCGCCTGCGCTTTGCGCTGGTCGACATCAATCTGCAACTGCGGACTGTCGTCGAGGCCGTTGTGACGTACCCGCGACAGCGCCGGATTGCTGTCAGCCATCTCCAGTAACTTATCGCGCATTGCCATTAGTCGCGTGTGGCCGATGCCACCGTGATCCTGCAGCTCCATATCGAAGCCTGACGAACTGCCCATGCCGGTAATCGCGGGCGGGCTGCTGGCGATAACGCGCGCTTCGTTGATCTTGTGGAAGGCTTTTGTCGCACGCTCGATGATGGCGAAAGAGGTGCGATTGCTGCCCGGACGCTCCTCCCAATCTTTCAAGCGAACGAACAGGCGCGCGACGTTTTGACCGTTACCGCCAGGACCCGCTCCGATGGTGGAGAACACCGAAACCACATTGTCTTTCTCCTGAGTCATATAATAATTCTCGACCTTCGCCACCACGTTCGAGGTTTGTTGCAGCGTCGAACCGGCCGGCAATTGCACCTGCGTCAGGAACACGCCGCGATCTTCCAGCGGCAGGAACGAGGTGGGCAGACGAATAAACAGGAACGCCATCACGCCGATAATCGCCAGATAGAGCAGTAGCCAGCGGCCGCCTTTACGCAGAATTTTGGCGACGCCGCGCTCGTAACGTTCCGCGCTGGCGTTGAAGGTGCGGTTAAACCAGCCGAAGAAGCCACGACGACCGTGATGATGGCCTTGCTCCAGCGGTTTCAGCAGCGTGGAACAGAGCGCGGGCGTCAGAATCATCGCCACCAATACCGACAGCACCATTGCCGAAACGATAGTGATCGAGAACTGGCGATAGATGGCGCCGACGGTGCCGCCAAAGAACGCCATCGGTACAAACACCGCCGACAGCACCAGCGCAATGCCAACCAGCGCGCCCTGAATCTGTCCCATCGACTTACGCGTGGCTGCGCGCGGCGACAGACCTTCCTCACTCATGATGCGCTCGACGTTTTCCACCACCACGATAGCGTCATCCACCAGCAAGCCGATGGCGAGCACCATGGCGAACATCGTCAGGGTGTTGATGCTGTAGCCGAAGGCGTAAAGCACCGCAAAGGTGCCGAGGAGCACCACCGGCACGGCGATAGTTGGAATTAGCGTGGCACGAAAGTTTTGCAGGAACAGATACATCACAAGGAACACCAGCAGGATCGCTTCCAGCAGGGTCTTCACCACGTCTTTAATCGAGGCCTTAACGAACGGCGTGGTTTCGTAAGCGACTTTGGCTTCCAGCCCGTGCGGGAAGTAGTGCGACAGCTCAGCAATACGCTCACGCACCAGTTTGTCTGTGTTCATCTCATTGGCGCCGGAAGCCAGCTTAATGCCGAGCCCCGATGCCGCCTGACCATTGTAGCGGCTGAGGAAGTCATATTTTTCCGCGCCCATCGCCACATCCGCCACATCGCCGAGCGTCACCACCGAGCCGTCGCTGTTGGTTTTCAGCGTCACCGCTTTGAACTGCGCCGGGGTTTGCAGCATCGACTGCGCATTCACCGTGGCGTTGAGCGCTTGCTTGTCCACCGACGGCAATCCGCCTACCTGACCCACCGCTACCTGCGCATTTTGCGATTCAATCGCGCTCACCACGTCTTCGGTGGTCAGCGCGTAGGCAATCAGCTTGTTGGGATCGAGCCAGATCCGCATCGCATATTGCGAGCCGTAAGCATCCACCTGGCCGACGCCATCAACACGGCTGAGCGGATCCTGAATGTTACTGGCGACGTAATCTGAAATATCCTGTTTGTCCATGCTTCCGTCGGTAGAGACGAAGGCAATCATCAGGATATTGCTGTCACCGGTTTTATTCACCGTCACACCTTGTGACTGTACCGCCGCAGGCAACTTACGCAGCGCACTTTGCAATTGGTTTTGCACCTGCTGGCGCGCTTCGTCGGGGTTAGTGCCAGCGGTAAAGGTGAGGGTGATCTGGGCTTGGCCGGTGTTGCTGCTGTTGGAGGACATGTACATCAAATTATCGATGCCGGTCATGTTCTGTTCGATAACTTGCGTAACGGTGTTTTCCAGCGTTTCCGCGGATGCGCCGGGATAGTTGGCGGTGATACGCACGTTAGGCGGCGCGAGGTCGGGATATTGCTCAACCGGTAGCGAGATGATCGCCAGCGTACCGCACAGGCAGAGCAGAATAGACAGAACCCAGGCAAAAATGGGCCGGTCGATAAAGAAATTCGACATGAAACCGACACTCCTCAACTGCGTATTTTTTACTTTTATTATGATGAGCGCGATGCGCGGACGGCGTCACGCTGGCGGAGTGCAAACTGCTCTCTCGAAAGACTCCTGCTGCAGACACTCTACGCGGCACAAATTAGAGAATCGTGAGTAAATTATGGAGAAAGTGTAAATATAGTGACGGTTTTTTGTGCGCGACTACAGATGTCGGCTTTCGAGCCACAGTACCGTAGCGGCAACGCGCGAACGGACATCCAGCTTGCGCAGCAGGTTGCGAATGTGCACTTTTACCGTCTCTTCGGAGATATGCAAGGTGGCAGCAATTTCCTTATTCGATAAGCCACGCGCCACTTCCTGCAGTACATCCAGTTCGCGTTCGGTGAGCTGTTTGAACGGGTTTGACGTCGGCTGGCGCGTCGCCAGATAATCGGCCACCACCTCGCTAAACACGTTTTCACCTTTAGCGCCGCGCATCACTTGCGCCAGCAGTAGTTCGGGTTCGCTGTCCTTGAGCAGATAGCCATCGGCACCGGCATCCACCATCGCATAAATATCACTGCGCGCATCGGAAACCGTCAGCACCAAAATGCGTGCGGCGATGCCTTCATTACGCAGCGCTTTCAGCGTGTCCAGTCCGGACATGCCTTTCATGTTGAGATCCAGCAGAATGACATCCGGCGACAAACGGCGTGCTTCGGCCAGCGCTTCAGTGCCATTATTGGCTTCCGCTACCACGTCCAGCCGGGGCTCCAGCGCCAGCAACTGGCGAATACCACGGCGCATCAGTGGATGATCGTCAACGATCATAATAGTCAGGGAAGGGTTAGCCATAATATCTCCAGTATCAAAGGCAACTTTCTTTCATTAACGCATCTGCCGTAGCGGCGCAGTTTATTGCGCGATGAATCGCGCCGCTACAGCAGGTGCGCTCTATAATCTGTCAGCTCAACCGGTACGTCGGGCGCGGTGGAAAACGCAGCGTGACGCGCGTGCCTTGCGCCTGCGGGGTGATCATCAGCGTGCCGGATAATCGCGCGGCGCGCTCCGCCATGATGGTGAGACCATAATGTCCTGGCGGCTCTTCGAGGCTGCTGATGCCGCAGCCATCGTCTTCGATGGTCAGTAAGTGGTCCTCATCAGCGACACGCTGATAGTGAATCTGAATATTGTGCGCCTGCGCATGGCGAATCGCGTTGAGCAGCGCTTCGCGCGCAATCTGCAGCACATGCACTTGCTGCTGCGCATCCAGCATCTGCAAGCCGGGCTGATAATCGAAGTCGATTGCCGCCTGCGATTGCTCCTGCAGCGGCGCAATCATCGCCTGCATCGCCTGCACCAAATCAGCCTGTTCGATGGTCAGACGGAAGGTGGTCAGCAGTTCGCGCAACTGCTGATAGGCTTCGGCCAGCGCGCGATCGAAATCAGCGATAATCGCCAGCGCCTGCGGTTGCGACCCATCGACATTGCGTCGCAGCAGCGCCAGCTGGATGCGCAGGAAAGAGAGCGACTGCGCCAGCGAATCGTGCAGTTCGCGCGCAATGGTGGCGCGCTCTTCTATTAATAGCATCTGCTGATACTGCTTTTGCGTCTGCCAAATCCACAGTGCGCGCGCCAGCATGTTCGCCAGGCTCTGCATCAGTTCGTCGGCGGGCGGTGCGCGGTGGGTTTGCCAGCACAGTTCGCCCAGCCGCTGTTCTTCCTGCATCAACGGCAAACGCTGCCAGCTCACCTCATCCGCCGCCACACCGGCCTGAAACTCAATCCCTTCGCTATCAATTTTCAGCACCGTCAACGCTTCACGGCGCTGTACCAGACGCAGCAATCCCTGAAACAGTTCGGGATTGGGTGGGCTGCTGGTGAGAATTTGTGAGCTTTCATACAGTAGAGAAAGTGTGCGATTGGCCTGAGTGAGATCTTCGGTTTTATCACGCACCGCGCACTCCAGCAGGCGATAGTGCGAATGCAGCCGTTCGGCCATGGTAGTAAAAGCCTGCGCCAGCACACCCAGTTCATTCGGCTGTTGCACTGGCAGCGGCGGAAAAGCGAAATTCGCCTGCTCAACATATTGGCTGGCGGTCACCAGCGCGTTGAGCGGTCGCACCACGTTGCGGCGGATAAAGCGAATCGTCCACAACGCCAGCGCCACAATCGCCAGAAAACCGAACAGGCTGCTGGCGGCAACCAGATGCATCTTCAGTTCAGCATAATGCTGCAATGCCAGCACGAAGCGGTCGATCTCGCTGACGTAGCCCGCGACACGCTGCTGGTAGATTTGTGCTCGCCTGGGCTGCAACGTCTCCTGCAGCATCGGCCAACTGTGACGCAGATAGCGATAGCGGCTACTCACTTCAAGCGGTACCCACGCGCGCTCCAGATGCTGCAGCGCCGGGGATTCCAGCGTTTGTCGGTAGAGTTGGATGTGATGATCCAACTGCTGCGGATCGCGCGTGCTGTCCCACGCCAGACGGTATATCTGCATGCGCAGCGATCCGGCGACATTCACCGCTTCGGCATCGCGCAGGCTGCTGGAGAGCGTCATCAGCGCCAGCCCGGTGGTCAACAGCGACAGCAGCACAATCACGCTGAGTGCGCGCGCAATGGTACGAGTAACGGGACGTTTCACAATCACAGTAATAACCCTTGTAAGAGCGGGGGATTATAGGGCAGCCGTGCGGTGACGGCGAGTGACATCTCGTCACATCAGGTTACTTTTAACAGAGAAAACTCTTTCTCTTTACCTTTCTCTAAATAACCCGCGCTAAGCTGGCGAATTATTAAACGGCTTTACGGCTTGCTCAACCTGGTTTTCATTCCCTGCGTGATAATAAGTCCTGTAACGCTTAACCCTTAACGGAAGACAACAGGAGCATCACATGAAGAGACGTTATGCCGTTCTGACTGCTGCACTGCTTGCCACCGCAAGTTTCTCGACGCTGGCGGCCCAGCCTGTAAGCGCTACGCAAGCGCAAAACCTGCAAAGCGCGGGCACCGTTTCCATCAGCGGCGTACGCGGCTCGCTGGATGACGCAACGCGCCATCTGTCGCAAAAAGCGCAAGAGGAAGGTGCCAGCGGCTATCGCGTTATTGGTGTACAAACCCCAGGTGATTCCAGCCTGTGGAGCGGCACCGCAGAGATTTATCGTTAATTCCCTCCAGTAGTTATCCCTGTAGCCATCCCTTTACCGGTCAACCCTCTGGCCGGTTTTTTTGTGCACCGCGACGGATTATTACAATTCATCTTGTGCAGCCTGGCGGTATTTTTTGCTTCGTTCTTGCAGAACGGGTAGGATTCATCGCCGTAAATTCCCACCCCGCCACGCGACATCGTTCCGCCGCTGTGACACCGGGTTTTTACCCCATTTCGCACCGCCATACGCAATCGTTTGGTTACGCGGTGATTGATGGTCAGGACAAACAGGATAGCTATGAAATCAACTAAAAAAACCGCAGCCGAACAACGCGCTGCGAAAAGACGCTGGCTCAACTCGCACGACAGCGGTTACCACAAAGCAATGGGTAACCGCCAGGTACAAATGATCGCCATCGGCGGTGCTATCGGTACCGGTCTGTTCCTCGGTGCTGGCGCGCGCCTGCAAATGGCCGGTCCTGCACTGGCGCTGGTTTATCTGGTGTGCGGTATCTTCTCCTTCTTTATCCTCCGAGCGTTGGGCGAACTGGTGTTACATCGTCCTTCCAGCGGCAGCTTTGTTTCTTATGCGCGTGAATTCCTTGGGGAAAAAGCGTCTTACGTTGCGGGCTGGATGTATTTCGTTAACTGGGCGATGACCGGTATCGTCGATATCACCGCAGTCGCGCTTTATATGCACTATTGGGGCGCGTTTGGCGATGTGCCGCAGTGGGTGTTTGCGCTAGGCGCGCTGGCGATTGTCGGCACCATGAACATGATCGGCGTGAAGTGGTTCGCCGAGATGGAGTTCTGGTTCGCGCTGGTGAAGGTGCTGGCTATCGTGGTGTTCCTGATTGTCGGCGTGGTGTTCCTCGGCAGCGGTAAACCGCTGGACGGCAATACCACCGGCTTCCATCTGATCACCGATAACGGCGGCTTCTTCCCGCACGGCTTGCTGCCAGCGCTGGTGTTGGTGCAGGGCGTCGTGTTCGCCTTCGCCTCGATTGAGCTGGTGGGTACCGCAGCAGGCGAATGTAAAGATCCCAAGACCATGCTGCCAAAAGCCATCAACAGCGTGATCTGGCGTATCGGCCTGTTCTACGTCGGTTCCGTGGTGCTGCTGGTACTGCTGCTGCCGTGGAATGCCTATCAGGCGGGGCAAAGTCCGTTCGTGACCTTCTTCTCCAAACTGGGCGTGCCTTATATCGGTAGCGTAATGAACATCGTGGTGCTGAGCGCCGCGCTGTCGAGCCTCAACTCAGGTCTCTATTCCACCGGCCGTATTCTGCGCTCCATGTCGATGGGCGGTTCTGCGCCACAGTTTATGTCGAAGATGAGCAAGCAGCAGGTGCCGTATGCCGGCATTCTGGTCACCGTTGCCGTTTACATCATCGGCGTGGTGCTGAACTACTATGTGCCGTCGCAGGTGTTTGAAATCGTTCTGAACGTGGCGTCACTCGGCATCATCTCGTCGTGGGCCTTTATCGTGGTGTGCCAGATGCGTCTGCGCAAAGCGATCAAAGAGGGCAAAGCCGAAGATGTCAGCTTTAAGCTACCGTGGGCGCCGTTCACCTCCTGGTTGACGCTGCTGTTCCTGGTGAGCGTGCTGGTGCTGATGGCGTTCGACTATCCGAACGGCACTTACACCATCGCCTCGATTCCCCTGATTGCCGTGGTGCTCGTGCTGGGTTGGTTTGGCGTGCGCAAACGCGTTAATGCCGAAGCGATGAAAGAGCACGAACATCATGCTGACGACCAGGATGATGTATCGCCGAAACTGGCGGACGATAACGCGCGTTAATCGTAGCGATTCTCATCTACGGGGGCCTTTTGGCCCCCGTTTTTATTTCAATTCCCCTTCACTTGATCCCACGTCGGGATTTACCCCTTTGGGGTGATATAGCCCTCTTTAGCGTCAGGTTATTTTACGCACCATCTCTCTTTCCCCCGTTTAAGGTGAACCGATGGCGCTGTCGCGACGTGAACTCTTTACCGGGCAGCGCGTAGCGTCTGCTGACGGCATCGCTTTGCCATGGTGGCGGGGAGAGAAGGGTTGTGATGGCTGCGGCACATGCGTCTCGGCCTGCGAAACCCACATCATCCGTCTGGCTGTCGGTGAAGTGCCGCACCTCGATTTTCTGCAGGATGAATGCACGTTTTGCGCCGCGTGCGTGGACGCTTGCCCGCAGCCGCTGTTCCACGCGCGTGAAACCGAGCCGTTTCCACAGCGCATTCGCATCGACAACCGCTGCATCACCTTCCTTGGCGTGAATTGCCGCAGCTGTCAGGAGAGTTGTGAACAGCAAGCCATCCGTTTTCACCTGATGCCGAACGGCATCGCACAGCCTGAAACCCTTCCGCAGCATTGCACCGGTTGCGGCGCCTGCATCGCGCCTTGCCCGGTCTCAGCCACAGGATTACATCATGAACCATGAAAACAGTTGGCACGTCTGCGGCCTGGTGATTCAGGCGCGACCGGCGTCGATTCCCGCCGTGAAAAGTGCGCTGCTGGCCTTTGCCGATTGCGACATCGCCGCGGAAGACGCCGCGCGCGGCACGCTGGCGGTAACGCTGGGTGCCGCGGATAGCGCCGCGCTGCTGCGCAATATTGAAGAGAGCCGCAACATCGCTGGCGTGTTGGCGGTATCGCTGGTCTATCACCAGCAAGACGAAATTGAAGAACCTTGTAAGGAAGCATCATGAGCATAAGTCGTCGTGATTTTATGAAGGCCAATGCGGCGGCTGCTGCTGCAACGGCTGCAGGACTCACCATTCCCACCGTCACCAAAGCCGCGACCTCGCTGGCTGCGCCAATTCGCTGGGAAAAAGCGCCGTGCCGATTCTGCGGCACCGGCTGTGGCGTGCTGGTTGGCACCCAGGATGGCCGCGTAGTGGCGTCGCAGGGCGATCCGCAGGCAGAAGTGAACCGCGGTCTGAACTGTATCAAAGGCTATTTCCTGCCGAAGATCATGTACGGGAAAGATCGTCTGACCCAGCCGCTGCTGCGCATGACCGACGGTAAATATGCCAAAGAGGGCGAGTTCACCCCGGTCAGCTGGGATCAAGCCTTCGACATCATGGAAGAGAAGTTCAAAGCGGCGCTGAAAGCCAACGGCCCGGATTCGGTCGGCATGTTCGGTTCCGGTCAGTGGACGGTGTGGGAAGGTTACGCGGCCTCCAAGCTGATGAAAGCCGGTTTCCGCACCAACAATCTCGATCCCAATGCGCGTCACTGCATGGCTTCAGCGGTGGTTGGCTTTATGCGCACCTTCGGCATGGACGAACCGATGGGCTGCTACGACGACATCGAGCAGGCCGACGCCTTTGTGTTGTGGGGCTCGAACATGGCGGAGATGCATCCGATTCTGTGGTCACGTATTACCGCGCGTCGTCTCAGCAGTGAGAATGTCAAAGTGGCGGTGCTTTCCACCTATCGTCATCGCAGTTTTGAGCTGGCCGACAACGCGATGGTGTTCACACCGCAGAGCGATCTGGCGATCCTCAACTTCATCGCCAACTACATTATTCAGAACAACAAGGTCGATAAAACCTTCCTGCAGAACCACGTTACGCTACGCAAAGGCGTGACCGACATCGGTTACGGTTTGCGCCCCACCGATCCGCGTCAGGCTTCGGCGAAGAACCCGGACAGCGGCGAATCCACGCCGATGAGCTTTGACGAGTTTGCGAAGTTTGTCTCTGAGTACACGGTGGAAAAAGCCAGCGCAATGAGCGGTGTGGAGAAAGATCAACTCATCGCCCTCGCCGAGCTGTATGCCGATCCGAAAGTCAACGTGGTGTCGTACTGGACCATGGGCTTCAACCAGCATACGCGCGGCGTGTGGGCCAATAACCTGTGCTACAACCTGCACTTATTGACCGGCAAAATTTCACGTCCGGGCACCGGTCCGTTCTCGCTCACCGGCCAGCCATCGGCGTGCGGCACGGCGCGTGAAGTCGGCACCTTCTCGCACCGTTTACCGGCGGACATGGTGGTCAATAATGACAAACACCGCGCCACCGCCGAGAAGCTGTGGAAGCTGCCGCAGGGCACGGTGCCGGCCAAAATTGGTTTGCACGCCGTGGCGCAGGATCGCGCGCTGAAAGATGGCAAGCTCAACGCCTACTGGGTGATGTGTAACAACAACATGCAGGCCGGTCCGAACCTGACGCAGGAGCGTATGCCGGGCTGGCGCGATGAGCGCAACTTCATCGTGGTTTCCGATCCCTATCCCACCGTCAGCGCCTTGTCGGCTGACCTGATTCTGCCCACTGCGATGTGGGTGGAGAAAGAGGGCGCGTATGGCAACGCCGAGCGTCGCACTCAGTTCTGGCATCAGCAGGTGAAAGCGCCGGGCGACGCAAAATCCGATCTGTGGCAGCTGGTGAATTTCTCCAAACGTTTCAAGGTAGCGGAGGTGTGGCCGGAAGCGCTGCTGGCGCAGAATCCGGAGCTGCGCGACAAAACGCTGTTTGATGTGCTGTACGCCAACGGCCAGGTCAACCAATTCCCACTGAGTGAAGTGGCAGATGATCAGTTGAATGATGAAGCGCGCGAGTTTGGCTTCTACATCCAGAAAGGCTTGTTCGAGGAGTACGCCAGCTTTGGTCGCGGTCACGGCCACGATCTTGCGCCGTTCGATGCTTACCATCAGGCGCGCGGCCTGCGCTGGCCGGTGGTGGATGGCAAAGAGACGCGCTGGCGCTATCGCGAAGGTTACGACAGCTACGTCAAAGCCGGTGAAGGCGTGCGTTTCTACGGCAAGCCGGATGGTAAAGCCACCATTTTTGCGCTGCCTTTCGAAGCGCCAGCCGAATCGCCGGATGAAGAGTTCGACCTGTGGTTCTGTACCGGTCGCGTGCTGGAACACTGGCACACCGGCACCATGACGCGTCGCGTGCCGGAGCTGCACCGCGCAGTGCCGCAGGCGCTACTCTATATACATCCGCTGGATGCCAAAGAGCGCAATTTCCGTCGCGGCGAGAAAGTCCGCGTAGTGTCGCGTCGTGGTGAAACCCTTGCCACCGTGGAAACGCGCGGTCGCAATCAGCCGCCCAAAGGTCTGGTATTTATGCCGTTCTTTGATGCGGGCGTGCTGGCCAACAACGTCACGCTGGACGCCACCGATCCGCTGTCGAAGCAGACCGATTACAAAAAATGCGCCGTCAAGCTGGTTAAAATTTAAGGCAGGATGCAATGAAACCCTTAATCACACTTGTTACTTTGGCCGCCCTGATACTGGGCGGCACGGTTTACGCCCACAACGGCGTCGATCTCAATCAGTCACCGGAAGTGACGGCCACGCAGCAGGGCACCATTCATCAGCCCAAAGAGCAGAGCCGCAAGCCGTTGAACTACGTGAATCAGCCGCCGGTGATCCCGCATAGCGTCGATGGCTATCAGGTGACGAAAAACGTGAACCGTTGTCTGCAGTGTCACGGCACGCAGAGCTATCTCACCACCGGCGCGCCACGCGTTAGCCCAACGCACTTCACCGATCGCGATGGACTGGTGAGCAGCACCGTGTCGCCGCGTCGCTACTTCTGCCTGCAGTGTCACGTACCGCAAACCGATGCCAAACCGGTGGTGGAAAACACCTTCAAACCGGCTGACGGCTTCGGTAAGTGAGGACATGATGAAAGAGAAACTTCTGCGCATCTGGCGCTGGTGGCGGCGTCCGAGCCGTCTGGCGCTCGGTACGCTACTGATTCTGGGCTTTGCTGGCGGCATCATTTTCTGGGGCGGCTTCAACACCGCAATGGAGATGACCAACCGCGAGCAGTTCTGTATCGGCTGCCATGAGATGCGTAATAACGTCTATCAGGAATATATGCAGACGGTGCACTACAACAACCGCAGCGGCGTGCGCGCCACCTGTCCGGATTGTCACGTGCCGCACGAGTGGGGCCCGAAAATGCTGCGTAAGATCCAGGCGAGCAAAGAGGTGTATGCCAAGATTTTCGGCATCATTGATACGCCGCAAAAGTTCGAGGATCATCGCATCAAGCTGGCGCAAAACGAGTGGCGCAGGATGAAAAACAATAATTCGCAGGAGTGTCGTAACTGCCACAACTTCGATTATATGGATTTCACCGCGCAGAAAACCGTCGCCGCGAAGATGCACAGCAAAGCAGTTGAGGAAGGGAAAACCTGTATCGATTGCCACAAAGGTATCGCGCACCATCTGCCCGATATGAAAGACCAACCCAACGGTTTTTGAGGCCTAACAACGCGGCATAAATTGGCGTAATGCCGATCACTACCGCAGCGCATCAAACCACTGCACAATCCGTAGCGGCGCGATTTAACGCGCAACCCATTGCGCCGCTACAATCTGTGCACTGAGTCAGGAGCGCCCATCACGGCGACCGGCCTCACAATTCAGATAGTTTTCCCCACCGCTTCGGCCTATCATCTCAGGCTCCCTCAATTTAGCAGTGGAGCGGTTATGTCGTTAAAGATCAACATCATCAAAGACAAGTTGCTGTCAGAAAACTGGTTTGTGCTGCGCAACTTCACCTACGAACTCACCCGCAACAACGGCGAAGTCGTGCGCCATAAGCGAGAAGTGTACGATCGCGGAAACGGTGCCACCATCCTGCTGTACAACACTGAAAAAAATAGCGTGCTGCTGGTGCGTCAGTTCCGCATTGCCACTTATGTCAATGGCAATGAAAGTGGCGAACTGATTGAGACCTGCGCCGGGCTGCTGGATGACGACTCGCCGGAAGATTGCATCCGCAAAGAAGCGATAGAAGAGACCGGCTATCAGGTGGGTAAGGTCGATAAAGTTTTTGAAGCCTACATGTCGCCGGGCGGCGTGACTGAACTGATCCACTTCTTCGCCGCGGAATACAGCGATGCACAGCGCGCCAACAAGGGCGGTGGCGTTGAGGATGAAGAGATTACCGTGCTGGAGCTGAGTTTCCCGGAGGCGCTGGCGATGGTGAAAGATGGCCGCATTCGTGACGGTAAAGCCATTATGCTGCTGCAGCATGCGCAGATCGCCGGTTGGTTGCAGGCGTAGTTTTGACCGTAGCGGCGCAATTTATTGCGCTCTTTTGACCTTTTCATCGAGGTGAAAATGCGCAATAAATTGCGCCGCTACAGCAATGTGTGGCCATCTTGCCTTACACACACTCTCCCAACGTTTCCGGGACACATTGCGGATACGCCTGCAATCTTGCCAGCGCTTCGGCATACGAAGGCATCGAGTGCGCTGCACCGGAGCGTTCCACACACAGCGAAGCATAAGCTGAAGCAAACAGCGCCGCCTGTGGCAGTTCATCGCCGGAAGCCAGCCGCGCCGCCAGTGCGCCATTAAACGCATCGCCCGCGCCGGTGGTATCCAGCGGCTGAGCCGGGAACAGCGGAATACGCAGCGGCGGCTGGTCTGCTACTGACAGCAACGCACCGCAAACCCCCAACGTAATAATCACCTGACGCGCCCCTTTGCGATGCAGCTTCTCTGCGGCTTGATGCGCGCTGGCGAAGTCGGTGACCTTCACGCCGGTCAGCTGCATCGCTTCGGTGCTGTTAGGCGTCAGCAAATCCACTTTTGCCAGCAGCGCATCGGTGACCTTCTGCCACGGCGCAGGATTCATAATCACAAAGGTGCCACCGGCGCGCGCGTTGTCGATCATGCGCTGAATGGCGCTGAGATTATTCTCCAGCTGCACCAGCAGAATATCGGCTGCCGCAACGGTGGGTTGGCAGCGCGTCACCTCGGCGGCAGTTACGGTGGTGTTCGCGCCGGGATAGACCGAAATCATGTTCTCGGCATCGTCACCGGCGACATAAATCAGCGCATTGCCGGTCGGTTTCTCCTTGCAGGTAAACAAGGTAATGGCATCGAAACCGGTCTTTTCCAGATGGCGACGCGCAAACATGCCGAAGTCATCATTACCAATCTTACCGATATAGTGCACGCGCGCGCCGGCGCGCAGCGCGGCCGTCGCCTGATTCGCGCCTTTGCCGCCCGGTCCCATCATGCTGGTATGGGCGGTGAGCGATTCGCCCGGCATCGGAAAGCGGTTCATTACCGCGACTACGTCGAGGTTGAACGAGCCAAACACACACACTTTTCCTTTCATCATGCACTCCTGAACAGACGTTCGGCGGCTAAACAGGCACCGCGACAACCGGTGTGGTCGGTGGATTGGCTAAACACGATCTTCAAACCCTCACGCGTGGCGGGTGGACGAAGATGCTGCTGAATCTGGCTGCGCAGCTGTGCCAGCGGGAAGTCCGCCATCGCCAGCACGCCGCCGCCCAGAATCAGGTATTCCGGATCGAGTATGTTCATCTCGGTGGCAATCAGTTGCGCCAGCCGCTGTACAAAAGCCTGCAGCTCCGGATGCTCACGATGCTGGGTAAACAGCGCCGACATGTTGGTTTCCGGCACATGGGTGCTCGCCCAGCGACTCAGCCAATGGCCCGACGTCACGGTTTCCGCACAGCCACGATTGCCGCACGGGCAGGGCAGATCGTTGCCGGCAACAGGCACATGACCAAGCTCACCCGCGCCACCGTGTTGACCATGATAAAACTGGCCGTTAAGCCACAGGCTGTTGCCCATGCCGGTGCCGGGATACAAACCCACCGCGCTGTCTGGCAGCTGCTCCAGCTGCAGTAAATCCCACAGCATCAGATGATTAACATCTTTGTCCATCGCCACCGGTACGCCAAGGCGTTCGGTGAGCCGCGCGGCAACCGGTTGCTGGTCCAGCGCCTGAATAAACGGCAGCGAAATCACCTGCTGGCGGTCACGGCTGAGAATGCCGGGTAATCCGAGCATCACGCCGCTAACCGGCTGCTGCTCCAGCGTTTCGCTGATTAACTGGCCCAACGCGTTAAGTGCATCAGGCTGCTGCGCCCAGCTGGCCGTCGGCACTTTACGGAAGCTCGACCAAACGCGCTCCTCTTCCATCAGCTGCAGACGTGTGCCGGTGCCGCCAATGTCGATACCGAGCCAGCATTTTTTCATGCGGATACCTGCGCCAATCCCTGAGCCTCATCAATGCTTTCGCGCATCATATTCCAGGCGGTTTCCAGATCGTCGTGAATATTGAACAGACCGGAGGTGCCGACAATCAGCACTTCTGCGCCCGCACCGACCAGCGTGTTATAAGTGCGGGTATTGCAGGAACCGTCGATCTCAATCAGATATTGATAGCCGTTGGCCTGCTTCAGCGCTTTCAGCTCCTGTACCTTCTGCACCATTTCCGGAATAAACGGTTGTCCAGCGTAGCCGGGATCCACCGTCATCACGGTGATCTTATCCACCAGATGAATGTAGTGGTGGATAAAGGAGACCGGCGTAGCGGGATTGAGCACCACACCCACTTTCTTGCCGAAGCTGCGGATCATATTGATTACCCGGAACGCATCGCGGTTGATGGTTTCGGCGTGCGGGCAGATGTAATCGGCACCCGCTTTAGCAATCACTTCTATGAAATCGGTAGGCTGCTCGACCATCAAATGGACATCCAGCGCCACTTTGGTGAACGGGCGAATCTGCTCAATAAAGAACGGTGACAGCGTGATATTTTTCACGTAATGACCATCCATAATGTCGATATGCAGGAAGTCGGCGCGGGAGTCCAGCACGGCGAGCTGGTGCTTGATCTCCATCAGATTCATACACATCAACGACGGGGAGACTTGAATACGCATCATACTTCCTTTTTTTCGGTCAAAGGGTTAAGCGCCGCCGCCAGTTTGCTGAGCTTGACGGCACGATGTTCGTTAAAGCGAGTTTTGAATTGTTTGAAGGCCAACACCACAATCAGCACCGCGCCCCACATTGCCAGGCTAACGTGCTGGCTGATGTTCATCAGGTTGAAGCCGGTGGAGAGCACTTGCAGGGCGATCAGCGCCAGCACTACGCCGGTCACGCGACCAAAGCCGCCATTCGGGTCGGTGCCGCCAAGGATAATGGCCAGCACCGTCAGCAGCAGATACGCATCGCCGTAACCCATACGCGCCGAGTTGAAGCGCGCCATCATGATCAAACCGGCCAACACGCACAGCAGGCTGGAGATGACGTACACCAGAATCACCATGCGATGCGTATTGATGCCGCTAAACCAGGTGGCGTTGATGTTGCTGCCGCCCATATAGATGCATTTACCGGCGCGGGTTTTGCCGAGGAACAGCGCCAGCAGCGCGGCGGCAAACAGGAACACCCACAGCGGCAGCGGAACGCCAAGCAGCGTGTTGGAACCGAGCGCCTGCACCACCGACGGCATGCCGCTGACGGCCGCGCCTTTGGTCAGCCAGATGCCGATACCGTTCAGCGTCATCATGGTCGCGAGCGTCACCAGAATCGGGTGCGCACCGATGCGCGTCACCATCACGCCGGTAATCACGCCGATCACCGCCGCAATCAGCATCGCGCCGATAATCGCAATAAACAGCCACAGCAGTTGCATGCCAGTGCCGGCATCGGCGGGCAGGGCGCGCATCAGCGTCCAGGCGATAAACAGCGCCGTCAGGTTGGCGGTGGCGATGATCGCCAGATTCAGTCCGCCGCTGAGAATGGCGATAAACATCGCCAGCGTCAGCAAGCCCAGCTCGGGCAGCTGAAATGCCATGCTCATAAAGGTAGAATCAGTGAGAAAGCGACCCGGCAACATGACGGTAAAGATCGCCAGCGCCAGCGCGATTAACAGCATCAGGCCGATATTGGTGCCGTCCGGACGCAGAGCAGAGAGTGATTTCATGTTGATGCGGCTCCCGTTAGACGAAACTGACATCAGTTTCTTTACGTTTTTTGTAGTGAGTCACGGCAATAGCCACCATGATGACGCCGCCCACCACGATGTTCATGAAGTAGTTGGAGACGCCAATCAGGTTGAGGCCGTTCTTCAGGATGGCGATAAGAAAGACACCCATCAGCGTGCCGCTCACCGTGCCTTTGCCGCCCATCAGGCTGGCACCGCCAAGAACGGTGGCGGCCAGCACATCCAGCTCGCCGCCGACCAGCGCATTTGGCACCACTTCGCCCATGCGATAGACCTGCACCAAGCCGCCAATCGCCGCCATGGCACCCAGCCAGCCATAGGCGAAGACATGAATCAGACCGACGCGAATACCGATGCGGCGCGCCGATTCCGCATCGCCGCCCACCGCATACAGTTGGCGACCGAGATTGGTTTTGTTCAGCAGCAGCGCGGTGAGTCCGGCAATCACCAGCATGGTCACCAGCGGCAAGCCAATCTGGAAGCTGTTGCCTTGCCAGGTGAATGGCAGCACGCTGCGCAGCGTGATCCACCAGTCCGGCAGCGAATAGAGGCTTTTGCCGCCGGTTACCCACATCAACAGGCCAAACAGCAGCGACTGCATGCTGATGGTGATGATGATCGAGACGACGCGCAGCGTGGTGATCAGCAGGGCGTTGATCACGCCAAACAGCGTGCCGCACACCACCGCCAGCAGGATGCTGAGCAGGGCGTTATCAAACTGGAACTGCACAAACAGCGAGGCGATCAGGTATTGCACCACCGACGCCACCGCAGCAAAGGAGATATCGATGCCGCCGGTCACCAGCACCACAAACAGGCCGAGGGCAAAGATGCCGGTCACGGCGTAGCTTTCTGCCAGATCCAGCAGGTTTTGCACCGTCAGGAACTGATCGCTGGCGGCAGAGAAAAACACAATGAACGCCAGCAAAACCCAGGCCAGCCAGCCCTGGCTGGAGCTCGGACGTAAACGAGAAAAATCAGGCATTGATCACCTCCGCCAGCTGCTGTTGCTCAACGGTATCGGGTTGGTATTCGGCATGAACGGTGCCATCACGGAAGTGCAGGATGCGGTCGCAGTTGTACCAAACCTCCGGCACTTCGTCGGAAATCAGGATGATCGACAAACCCTCTTTCGCCAGCAGATGAATTAGCTGATAGATGCTGGCTTTAGCGCCGACATCCACGCCAACGGTGGGCGAATCAAGGATCAGGATGCGCGGCTGGGTCAGCACCCATTTCGCCAGCACGATTTTCTGCTGGTTGCCGCCGGAGAGCGTGGAGATAGCCAGATTGGGATCGGCGACGCGTACACCAAGCTGCTGAATCCACTGCAGGATCAGCTTGTTCTTGCGGTATTCATCAATCAGGTGGAAACGGTTTTGCAGCTTGTCGAGGATCGGCAGCACCATGTTGTCGGCCACCGATTGTTGCTGCACCAAACCCAGGGTTAAGCGATCTTCGGAGACGTAGCCGATGCCGGCTTTGATCGCATCTTCGTGCCCACGGAAGCGCACCGGTTTGCTGTCGAGCCAGATCTTGCCGCTATCCGGTTTGGTCATGCCAAACAGCGACAGCGCCAGTTCGGTGCGTCCCGAGCCTAAAAGGCCGCACAGGCCCAGCACTTCGCCCTGATAGAGTTTGAAATTAACGTCATGGTATTGTCCGGCGCGCGTCAGTTTTTCGACTTCGAGGATCAGGCGATCGTCATGGCGCGTCGGCGTTTTCAGCTGATAGTCGAGCTTCAGGCCGGTCATCAGTTCGGTCAGATGGTGCGGCGTCATCGCTTTGGCGGGCCAGCAGCCCATTTTGCGGCCGTCGCGGATCACCGTCACGCGATCTGAGATCTCCAGCACTTCATCCAGTCGATGGCTGACAAACACCACGCAGATGTTTTTGTCTTTCAGGTAACGCACGGTGCGCAGCAGCTGATTCACTTCGGTGCGCGTCAGCGACGCCGTCGGCTCATCCATGATCACCAGCCGCGCATCGGCGACCAGCGCGCGGCAGATCGCCACTTGCTGACGCTGCGCAATTGACAGCGACGCCACTTTCTCATCGAGATCGAGTTCAAACTTCAGTTCATCAATGATGCGCTGCGCGGTTTCACGCAGTTTGGCTTTGCGATGCCAGCCGAGCAGGCTATTCAGGTTGTGCTCGAAGGCGATGTTTTCCGCCACGCTGAGGTTGGGGAACAGCGACAGATCCTGATAAATCACCTGGATGCCAAAGTCACGCGCCTGGCGAGTGGTCAGACGCGGAAAGCTCGGGCCGTCGCCCAGCGTGATGCGGCTGCCGCTATCCGGGGCGTGCACCCCGGAAATGACTTTGATTAAGGTGCTCTTGCCACAGCCGTTGGTGCCAGCGAGACAGTGCACTTCGCCAGCCAGTAAGGTCAGCGAGATATCGCTCAGTGCGCGGTTGCCACCAAATGTTTTCGACAGGTTGTCGAGCGCAATCAGCGTCTGTGGGATCACCTCATTCATCATTACAGCCCCATTTTCACCAGTTTTGGCAGGTTCTCTTTGTCCAGGCTTTCGGTGTTGTTGCCGAGGATGGTGTGGGTCGCCTCGTCAACTTTCACTTTGCCCAAACCCTCGATGGTCATTCCGTCGGTGATTGGCTCTTTCTTCTGCATCATGTCGGCGATACGTACGAACACTTCGCCTGCGGTTTGTGGATTCCAGATGTAGCCGCCTTTGATCGCGCCACGCTGCACCAGCGATGCGCCCTGGCCAGGACTAAAGGCGCCAATTACGCAGACCTGATCGATCTTGTTACGGTTCATCACCGCGCGACCGGCGCCAATCGGACCTTGTGAACCAAAGGCCATAATTCCTTTCAAATCCGGATACTTGGACATCAGTTCGTTAGTGGTGCGAATCGAGTCATCCAGCGATTCGCCGACGCCAAACTTGTCGGTGACCATCTGCATCTTCGGATAGTGTTCTTTCTGATAATTCAGCGCGGCGTCGGTCCACTGCTGGTGCAACGGCACGGTCAGGCTGCCGACGTACATGGCGTATTTGCCCTCTTCATGCATGCATTTCGCCAGCGCTTTCATATGGTTGATGCCGTGCGTCGGCGCATCCACCAGTTCGAAGTCCCAGTTAGCGCCTTTCTGATCCGGCGATTCGTGGGTGATCACTTCAATGCCGGCATCACGGGCGCGCTTCAGCACCGGTTCCAGTACTTTCGGGTCATTTGGCACCACGCCAATGATGTCGACCTTCTGGGCAATCAAATCTTCGATAGCGCGCACCTGCAGAGCCGGATCGGCCGCCGTTGGTCCCACCATCCACGCGTCAATGCCGCGTTTCGCCGCTTCACTCTTGATGCCCGCTTCCATGGCGTTGAACCACGGAATACCGCCAATTTTCACCACGATGCCCATGCGTAATTTGTCAGCAGCCTGCGCGCCGGAGGCGGCAAACAGGGCGAGCAGAGAACAGGCGATAAGATGTTTTTTCATAAAGACTCCGATTTAATTTTTTATTAGCTGCATAGAATGGCTGCGCTGGGAGCAATCAATAATATTGACGCCGTTCCACGCTAATTCTTGTTCCAGCTCTTTGTCTTTTAATTGGTCAGTAATGAGAAAGTCCACATCGCGATAATGACAAATACGCGCGAATGAGGGCCGCAGGAATTTACTTCCGTCCAGCAGCAGATGTTTTCTTTCCGCTGCTAATAACATTTGCTGTTTTAAATGTGCGTTGTTTTCGTTACCTTCACGTAAATAACCATCATTGCCTAAACTGCTACAGGAGAAAAAGATCTTATTAATCTGAAATTCCCTGAGCGGTTGCTCGGCGACGACGCCGTGGAAATCTTCATAACGGTCAGAATATTCTCCCCCAAGACAGATGGTGCGGATGCTGCCGCGCGCCGCAAGGGTTTGCACAATCCTGATGGAATTGGTTAATACCGTTAATTCAATATCCGGCAGCTGTCGCGCTAAATACCAGCAAGTGGTGCTGCTATCGAGTAATATACAATCGCCGGGGCTAATGAAATCGAGTGCGCGTTTGGCAATGGCCATTTTTGCATCAACATGTTCATTGACTCTCTGGCGGAAAGATAATTCATACTCGTTAACACCTCGCGTATTTCCCTGAATGTTGGCGGCCTGTCGTTTTGCTGGTACCGCGCCACCGTGACTGCGTTGTAACAGACCACGTTTCTCCAGCTGCGTTAAATCACGCCGAATAGTTTCTTGTGAAACCTGACATAACGTGACTAATTCAGCGACAATGACCCGACCATTTAAATTTAATTCGTCAATAATTCGCTGCTGTCTTTCAATCGGCAACATAACTAACCTCCGATGGCTATAAATTACTGGATAGCGCATTTAGAAAGTGTGGGCTGCGCACGAGTCCACAGTCACCAAAACGCCTTAGCTGATTAGAGTGATCTGGATCTGTCTTATATGTAAATGAGATGTCTGGTTATCAAAATTAAGTGATATGACTCACATAAATAAGCCTAATGGCGCGAAATCCGCGTTCTACGCGCGTTGCATATCCAAAACATGGATTTAACCTAACATGACCGCTTGTGACCGTTTGTGTGTATTTGACCGTTTTGTGATGAGTTAACAAGAGTCCGACGAATCCGATTGAGCAGTAATCGGTCAAAACGGATGATGAGCGCTTGCCCCATCCAGTACCCGTTCGCCACAGGTGACGGCTTTTTCAGCGGTTAACCTCGCTTTTAGGGCCGGCTCACAGTTTAGGCCTGCTGACAGCGTTCCCGTTGCGCTATTATTTTCTTTCCAGGAATTTGGGGACCGATTTTTTGATGTCGTATTGGATGAAGTTACTGCTTTTATTGCCCTTTCTTTTTGTCGCGTGCGTTCAGGCTCAGCCACTGCAAAAGTCATTTTCTGACTGGCAACTGACTTGTAACAACGCGGCTTTTTGCGTGGCACGCAGTTTTCCCGGTGACAACGGCTTAGTAATGACGCTCTCACGTCATGCTGGCGTCAACGATCGTCCCTTGCTGCGTATTGATTACGGCAGCGCCTACAGCGGTGAGCTGCCGGGCGGCCCGCTCAAGGATAACCTGCTACTCGATCAACGCCGTCTCACACCAGACCTTAAACACTGGACGGTGGAACCGCATCATCTGGCGACCAGTAATGCTATCGCCATCGACGAGTTTCTGGCGCAGACGCTGGATGCGCAAAATCTGCAGCTGACCTATAAAGCCAACGCCACCATTCCGCTCAGCGGTATGAAGGCGGCATTACTGTTGATGGATGACGTGCAGGGCCGCGTCAACGGTGCCAGCGCCTGGGTGAAGCGTGGCGACCGCGTGCAGTGGGATGTGCCGCCGCAGCCAGCGTTGCCGGCGTTACCTTCGCCATTACCGCCGCCGCCACCGCTGACGCAGGAAGAGACCAGCGGTTTAATTGATTTTGGTACCTGGCGGGTGAATACCGATAACTGCTCGCTCGATCCACTGCGGCGTGAAGTGAGCGTGTCGCCGCTGACCGACAGCAAAGCGCTGCTGCTGATCAGCTGCGAAACCGGTGCGTATAACGTGATCGATCTGGCCTTTGAAGTGACGCGCACGCAGCCTTATGTATCGCGCGGTCTGAGCTTAACGCTGCCGTTTACGCCGCCGTCACGCGGGGATAATCAGCTGGAGTTGGTGAACGCGGAATTTGATGCCAGCCATGGATTGCTCTACACCTTCAGTAAAGGACGTGGTTTGGGGGATTGCGGCGTGGCAACGCGCTGGCAGTATGACGGCAACGAGTTTGTGCTGGCGGAGTATGCGGAAGAGAAGACCTGCGATGCGTGGCACAGTAGTGAGGATTGGCCAACATTATGGGTTACTGAATCGCAAAATCCGGTGCAGTCGCGTTAATACCACGTGCAGCATTAAATCATTGCACATTCCGTAGCGGCGCGATTTATCGCGCAATGAATTGCGCCGCTACAGCCTGCACCACAACCCAGTTAGCGGATGGCTTGCACCGTCATCGGTGAACCCGACTGATTACCCACCAGCTCGGTCAGCATATTATTCACGCCATCACTCATCGGGGTGAAACGCGTTAACGGCGAGCGAGTCACCACCACAAACACGCCGACGTTGTGCTGCGGCACCATCGCCATATAGGTAATGAAGCCGCCGCCGCCACCGGTTTTCTGAATAATCCCCGGACGACCTTCCTTCGGCCCCATATAGACCCAACCCATGCCCAGCGCATCGGCGCGGCCCGGCACATCCATGCCTTCCACTTTGGTTAGCTGGTCACGACGATAAATCAGCGTTTGCAGGCGATCAATTTGCGGCGTGCGGTGATTCACCGCCGAGTTAAGGAACTGCTGCATCCAGCGGCCCATATCGTCTGGCGTTGAGTAAACGCCGCCGCTGCCGATGGCCGCCAGCGTGTTGTTACACGGACTGGCACCTTTCTCGGCAATCATCAGACGCTGACACTGATCCGGTGACGGCGTAAAGGTGGTGTCTTTCATGCCCAGCGGACGCGTTATCAACTGCTGGAACAGTGCTGGATAGGGCATGCCCGCCGCTTTGGCGAGCGCATCGCTCAGCAGATCAAAGCCCAGGTTTGAATAGGCGGCATTGGTGCCTGGCGCGGCCTTTAATGCCGCTCCGCTCAGCCACTGCCAGCGATCGGACTTGGTCGGCCAGACAAACACCGGACGATGCGGTTTACCGCCGGGCTGCTCGCGCGGCAGGCCGCTGGTGTGGGTGGAGAGGTTAATCAGGCGAATCGGCTGGCCGTTATAGCTTGGCACGCGCGCGCCAGGCGGCGCGTATTTGCTCAGCGGATCGTCAAGACGCAGTTGACCGCGTTCGGCCATCTTCACCATCACTTCGCTGGTCATCAGCTTGCTGAGCGAGGCAATACGAATCACCGAATCGGGCTGCGGACGCACGTTGTTGCCGGGGCGCGTATCACCAAAGCTGGCGAAAACCCGCTGATTGCCATCAATCGCCACCAGCGCCATGCCGGTTGCGCCGCTGCCATAGAAAATGTGCTCGGCGTAGCGATCAACAATTTGCGATGCCAACAGCGGATCGGGCGACGACTGCGCCATGCTTTTTAATGGAAGCACTGTAACCATTAAGGCCAGTAAAAAAGGAGTACGTTTTTTCAACGGGAAAGCGTCCGCTATAAGAATCGGAGGAAAGCTTATAGTAATCAGTTTGCGCGAGGCGTGAAGGGGGCAGGGCGGATTTTTTTCAGTTTCAGGCTGTGATCAAAAAATGGCCCTTACGCCAAAAAGACGCAGGGCCAGATCGATTAGTGCGGCTTGAGTAAAGCTTCAGTATGGCTGACGATGTTCTCGACGGTGAAACCGAATTCCGGGAACAGTTTGCCGGCGGGGGCTGACTCACCAAAGGTGGTCATACCGACAATCGCGCCATCCAGACCAACATACTTGTACCAGTAATCAGCAATACCGGCTTCGACCGCCACGCGCGCTTTCACGCCGGATGGCAGCACCGATTCGCGATACGCAACGTCCTGCTTATCAAACACGTCGGTGCTCGGCAGCGAAACCACGCGAATCTTGTGGCCAGCAGCGGTGAGTTTATCTGCCGCGCCCAGCGCGATTTCAATCTCCGAACCGGTGGCGATGATGATCGCATCCGGCGTGCCGTTGCTGTCCTGCAGCACATAGCCACCGCGCGCAATATTCGCCACCTGCTCTTTGCTACGCTCTGGCTGCAGCAGGTTCTGACGCGACAGGATCAGCGCGGTTGGCCCATGATGGCGCTCAACGGCGGCTTGCCACGCCACGGCGGTTTCCACCTGATCGCACGGACGCCACACACTCATGTTTGGCGTAACGCGCAGGCTGGCAATCTGCTCAACCGGCTGGTGTGTCGGACCATCTTCGCCGAGGCCGATGGAGTCATGCGTATAGACCAGCACCTGACGCGCCTTCATCAGCGCCGCCATGCGCACCGCATTACGCGCGTACTCGACGAACATCAGGAAGGTAGCGGTGTATGGCACGAAGCCGCCGTGATGCGCGATGCCGTTGCCGATCGCCGTCATACCAAATTCACGTACGCCGTAGTGAATGTAGTTACCGGCAGTATCCTCTTTGATCGATTTTGAGCCCGACCAGATGGTGAGGTTACTGGGTGCCAGATCCGCTGAGCCGCCGAGGAATTCTGGCAGCAGCTTGCCAAACACTTCCAGCGTATTTTGTGAGGCTTTACGGCTGGCGATTTTCTGTGGATTAGCCTGCAGCTCTTCAACAAACTTCTGCACTTCGCTACTCCAGTTAGCCGGCATTTCACCGCTCAGACGACGGGTAAATTCCTGCGCCAACTCGGGGTGTGCCTCTTTATAAGCGGCAAACTTATCATCCCAGGATTTCTCGCGCTGCGCGCCCGCTTCTTTGGCATCCCACTGCTGATAAATCTCTTTCGGGATCTCAAACGGCGGATAGTGCCAGCCCAGTTTCTGCCGCGTCAACGCCACTTCTTGTTCGCCCAGCGCCGCGCCGTGCGACTCCTCTTTACCGGCTTTGTTCGGCGAGCCGAAACCGATAGTGGTGCGACAGATAATCAGTGACGGCTTGTCGGTAACGCTTTGCGCCTCTTTAATCGCCGCAGCGATCGCTGCCGAATCATGGCCGTCGATACCTTCTGCGCTACCGATGACGTGCCAGTTGTAGGCTTCGAAGCGTTTGTGCGTGTCGTCGGTGAACCAGCCTTCGGTTTCACCATCGATGGAGATGCCGTTGTGATCGTAGAAGCCAATCAGTTTGCCGAGACCGAGCGTACCGGCCAGCGAGCTCACTTCGTGCGAGATGCCTTCCATCAAACAGCCATCGCCCATAAACACGTAGGTGTGGTGATCGACGATGTCGTGGCCGGGACGGTTAAACTGCGCCGCCAGCGTGCGTTCGGCAATCGCTAAACCCACCGCGTTGGCCAGGCCCTGGCCGAGCGGACCGGTGGTGGTTTCCACGCCTGGTGTGTAACCGAGTTCGGGATGCCCCGGCGTTTTAGAGTGCAGCTGACGGAATTTTTTCAACTCTTCCATCGGCAAGTCGTAGCCGGTGAGATGCAGCAGGCTGTAGAGCAGCATCGAGCCGTGACCGTTGGAAAGAATAAAGCGGTCACGATCGGCCCACGCCGGATTGTTGGGATTGTGTTTCAACACATCGCGCCATAACACTTCGGCGATATCTGCCATGCCCATCGGCATACCTGGGTGCCCGGAATTTGCTTTTTGTACCGCATCCATGCTGAGTGCACGAATTGCGTTAGCCAACTCTCTGCGTGAAGACATAAGGTTCTCCCTTGTGATTTGGCGATAGCGGATGAGCCAATGCCCATCCGCCATAAGAGTGAGTGCGGATTACAGACGAGAAGAGAGCACGTCTTCCAGCTTCTGCTGGTCGACGGCGAACTGACGGATGCCGTCTGACAGTTTTTCTACCGCCATCGGATCCTGATTGTGTTCCCAGCGGAATTCCGCTTCTGAAAGTGAAGCCGGCTGATGGAAACCTTCGGTTGATGGCTCCAGCTTACGCTCCAGCGGCGCGTCGCTGTTGGCCAGCTCTTCCAGCAGGTTAGGGGAAATGGTCAAACGGTCGCAGCCGGCCAGCGCCTGAATCTGTTCCACTTTGCGGAAGCTGGCGCCCATGATGACGGTGCTGTAACGGTGCTTCTTGTAGTAATCGTAGATACGGCGCACAGATTTCACGCCCGGATCCTCATCGACCACATACGGATCCATCGTTTTGCGGGTGTTGTACCAGTCGTAAATACGGCCAACAAATGGCGAAATCAGGAACACACCGGCTTCGGCACAGGCTCGCGCCTGAGCGAAGGAGAACAGCAGCGTCAGGTTGCACTGAATGCCGTTTTTCTCCAGCTCCTCAGCGGCTTTGATGCCTTCCCAGGTTGACGCCAGTTTGATCAGAATGCGTGAGCGGTCGATGCCGTGCTCTTCGTACAGACGCACCAGCTTCTCGGCTTTTGTGACACACATGCCACGATCGAAGGAGAGGCGCGCATCCACTTCGGTCGAAACACGGCCCGGTATGCTTTTCAGAATTTCCATACCGAGGTTGATCGCCACTTTGTCGCTGGCGTTGATGATTTGCGTCTCTTTGCTGCCGCCCTGTTTTTTCGCGTAGTCGATGGCGTCATCAATCAGATGTTTATAACCCTCAAGACCGGCGGCTTTCAGAATCAATGAGGGGTTGGTGGTCGCGTCTTCTGGATTGTAATGGCGAATGGATTCGATATCGCCGCTGTCCGCCACCACGGTGGTGTATTGTTTCAATGCATCTAGCTGGTTCATCACTTAACTCCTTGATTAGCAATAATGTGGGCAAAGGTGTTGCACCCATTCCTGTTAAGTATTGGTCCAACACAGTGCTACAGACGTTACACGAAGAAAATGCGTTTTCTCTGATTGTGGCGTCGTGGCGCTTAAGAGGTGCGATAGTGAAAGGAGGACTGGCCTAAACGGTTCAGCTACGCTTTTTGCCATCAATAAGGATAGCAGGCTGTGCCGATCCCGCAGGCGAAGCGGTGGCAATCCGTGCCTTTCAGTCTGTGCGTTCTTTGAGCGCCTTCACCCTCTTTTGTGCCGCACATTCCTATACTGAATGCCTATTTAGCGATGCCAAAGGATGCCCAATGGACGATCAACTCAAGCAAAGCGCGCTCGATTTTCATCAATTCCCTACGCCCGGAAAAATTCAGGTTTCACCCACCAAACCGTTAGCCACGCAGCGCGATCTGGCGCTGGCCTATTCGCCCGGCGTCGCTGCGCCTTGTCTGGAAATTGCCGCCGATCCGCTGGCGGCGCGCAAATACACCGCGCGTGGCAATCTGGTGGCGGTGATCTCCAACGGCACCGCGGTGCTGGGGCTGGGTAACATTGGCGCGCTGGCGAGTAAGCCGGTGATGGAAGGCAAGGGCGTGCTGTTCAAAAAGTTCGCCGGCATTGACGTGTTTGATATCGAAATCGATGAGCGCGATCCCGATAAGTTGATTGAGGTGATTGCCGCGCTGGAACCCACTTTTGGTGGCATCAATCTGGAAGATATCAAAGCGCCCGAGTGTTTCTATATTGAGCAACAGCTGCGTGAGCGCATGCAGATCCCGGTATTTCACGACGATCAGCACGGCACGGCGATCATCTGTACCGCGGCGGTGCTCAACGGCTTAACCATCGTTAAAAAAGCCATCAGCGAGGTGCGGCTGGTGGTTTCCGGCGCAGGTGCCTCGGCGATTGCCTGCCTGAATCTGCTGGTGGCGCTCGGCATGCAGCAGCACAACATTGTGGTGTGCGATTCCAAAGGCGTGATCTATCGCGATCGCGAGCCGAATATGACGCCGACCAAAGCGGCCTATGCGGTGGCCGACAGCGGCGCACGCACGCTGGACGAGGTGATTGGCGGCGCGGATATTTTCCTTGGCTGTTCCGGCCCCAAAGCGCTGACGCCGGAGATGGTGCAGAAGATGGCGCAGGATCCGCTGATTCTGGCGCTGGCCAATCCCGAGCCGGAAATCATGCCGCCGCTGGCCAAACAGGTGCGGCCCGACGCGATTATCTGCACCGGGCGCTCTGATTTCCCCAATCAGGTGAACAACGTGTTGTGCTTCCCGTTTATCTTCCGTGGCGCGCTGGATGTGGGTGCCACGGCGATTAATGAGGAGATGAAGCTGGCGGCGGTGCACGCGATTGCGGCGCTGGCACAGGCGGAACAGAGCGATGTGGTGGCGTCGGCGTATGACGATCAGGATCTGAGTTTCGGCCCGGAATACTTGATCCCCAAACCGTTTGATCCGCGTTTAATCGTGCAGATTGCGCCCGCGGTGGCGAAAGCGGCGATGGAATCGGGCGTCGCCACGCGACCGATTGAGGATTTTGATGCTTATCGTGAGCAGCTCACCGAGTTCGTCTATAAAACCAACCTGTTTATGAAGCCGATCTTTTCGCAGGCGCGTAGAGATCCCAATCGCGTGGTGCTGGCAGAAGGCGAAGAGGTGCGCGTGCTGCATGCCACGCAGGAGCTGGTGACGTTAGGGCTGGCGAAGCCGATTCTGATTGGCCGGCCGAATGTCATCGCTATGCGTCTGCAAAAGCAGGGTTTAAAGATCGAGGCGGGCAAAGATTTTGAGATCGTCAATAACGAGTCCGATCCACGTTTCAAAGAGTACTGGAATGAGTATTACCAGATCATGAAACGGCGCGGCGTGACGCCGGAAACTGCCCAGCGCGCGGTGATCGGCAATCCTACGCTGATTGGCGCGATCATGGTGCATCGCGGTGAGGCCGATGCGCTGATCTGCGGCACCATCGGCGATTATCAGGAACATTATGATGTGGTGGAGAAAGTGTTTGGGCTGCGAGAGGACGTGAAGGTGGCGGGCGCGATGAATGCGCTGCTATTGCCGAGCGGCAATACCTTTATAGCTGACACCTACGTTAATGAAGATCCCAGCGCAGAACAACTGGCGGATATCACGCTGCTGGCGGCGGAAACGGTGCGACGCTTCGGCATTGAACCGCGCGTGGCGCTGCTGTCGCACTCCAGCTTTGGCACCTCAAATGCGCCGGGCGCGCGCAAAATGCGCGACGTACTCGCGTTGATTCAGCAACGCGCCCCGGATCTGGAGATTGACGGCGAAATGCACGGTGATGCGGCGCTGGTCGAGAGCATTCGCCGTGAACTGATGCCGGACAGCCCGCTGAAAGGCACCGCGAATTTGCTGATTATGCCGAACGTCGAAGCGGCGCGTATCAGCTATAACCTGCTGCGCGTCTCCTGCTCCGAAGGTGTCACGGTGGGACCGGTGTTGATGGGGATCAGCAAGCCGGTACATGTGTTGACGCGTATCGCCTCGGTGCGGCGCATCGTGAATATGGTGGCGTTAGCGGTGGTGGAGGCGCAGACCGAGCCGTTGTAACGACTTGATTGGCGAATGTGTTGCGCCGCAATGAAATTCTGCAAACCTTTTCGCGGCGCAATTCATTGCGCGATAAATCGCGCCGCTACGGGGTGTGCGGTTTGTTAATTATGTAGCTTCAACCAATCTTTGACTGGCAGGAAATCGCGGTACAAGGCGGCTTCGGGGGAATCGGCTTCTGGCTGATAATCGTATTCCCAGCGCACCAGCGGCGGCATCGACATCAAAATGGATTCGGTGCGGCCGCCGGTTTGCAGGCCAAACAGCGTGCCGCGATCCCACACCAGATTGAACTCGACGTAGCGACCACGACGATAGAGCTGGAACTGGCGCTCGCGGTCGCCCCACGGCAGCGCTTTGCGCCTGGCCACAATCGGCAGGTAGGCGTTGGCAAAACCGTTGCCGACTGCCTGCATGAAATCGAAGCAGTAATCGAAATCGGGCGTGTTCAGGTCGTCATAAAACAGGCCGCCGATACCGCGCTGCTCGTCGCGATGCTTGAGGTAGAAGTAATCGTCGCACCACTTTTTGTAGCGCGGATAAACCTCCTCACCAAACGGCTGGCACAGATCGTGCGCGGTTTGATGCCAGTGCAGCGCATCCTGTTCGAAGCCGTAATATGGCGTGAGATCGAAACCACCGCCAAACCACCACACCGGATCGGCGCCCGGTTTTTCCGCGATAAAGAAGCGCACGTTGGCGTGGCTGGTTGGCACGTAAGGATTGGATGGATGCACCACCAGCGACACGCCCATCGCTTCAAAGCTGCGGCCAGCCAGTTCGGGACGATGCGCGGTGGCGGATGCGGGCATTTGATCGCCGTGCACGTGCGAGAAGTTAACGCCGGCTTGTTCAAACACCGCACCATCACGCAATACGCGACTGCGTCCGCCGCCGCCGCCGGGACGTTGCCACTCATCTTCGGCAAAGCTCGCCTTGCCATCTTCCGCCGCTAATTGGGCGCAAATATCATCTTGCAGCGCCAGCAAAAAGGCTTTGACGCGGGAAATATCGGGATTGCTCATCAGTCACTCGTTCCGGAAATTTGCCGCGATTCTACCACAGGATAAAGACTATGCTTCGCGACGATCGACCTCATCGAAGTAGCGGGTGATGCCGTCGGCAATGGCGCTGGCAATTTTCTGGCGGAACGCCTGCGTGCCAAGCAGCTGCTCTTCACGCGGATTGGTAATAAAGGAGGTTTCCACCAGCACCGAAGGAATCGACGGCGATTTCAGCACCGCAAACGCGGCCTGTTCGGTGTGCTGGCTGTGCAGATGATGCACCGGGCGAATCTGATCGAGGACGTGTTTACCCAGCGTCAGGCTGTTGCGAATGGTATCGGTCTGCACCAGATCGAACAGAATCTGGTTGAGGTAATGATCTTTATCCTGCACCTCAGCACCGCCCACTTTGTCGGCATCGTTTTCACGCTGCGAAAGGTAACGCGCCATCGCGCTGCTGGCACCGCGATTGGAAAGGGCAAAAACCGATGCGCCGTTAGCATCCGGGCTGGTGTAGCCATCGGCGTGAATCGACATAAACAGGTTAGCGCCGTGCTGGTGGGCGATTTCGACGCGCTGATAGAGCGGAATAAAGTGGTCGCTGTCGCGCGTCAGGCGCACTTCGATGCGTGGATGCGATTGCAGCAGCGTCTTCACGGTATTGGCGATCGCCAGCACAATGTGTTTCTCTTCCGAACCCTCTTCGCCGACGGCGCCGGAATCGATGCCGCCGTGGCCGGGATCAATCATCACGATACGTTTGCCGTTGCTGGCAGGTTTCGGTGGCGTATGACGCGGACTGACGCGCAAATCGCTGTTCTGTTCTTTGGCCTGCACCGCACGCGGTGATAACACCGCCAGCGCTAAACCGGAAAGTATCAGTTGGCGACGATTGGTAAGGCGCTTAAGCAGTGAAATCTTCTTCATTTACGGGGCCATGGCAGGTAAATCCTGCCCCGTGTTATAGCGTAACAATTGCCAGTCGGCGACCTCGCAACTATTTCAAGTGTTTACTTTCTATTGCAACAGACTAACAGCAATGTCGCGCTTTTTTTGCTCCGTTGTCACGCGTGAGGGTTGCGCCTGGCAAAGAATGCGTGATAATCAGCGAATTGTGCCTAACAGCAGGGTAACGTCGATGGAAATCCGTTCTTTCCGCCAGGAAGATTTTGAAGAAGTGATCACGCTCTGGGAGCGTTGCGATTTGTTACGCCCATGGAACGATCCGGAGCTGGACATTGAACGCAAAATGAACCACGACGCGGAACTGTTTCTGGTCGCGGAAGTCGGTGGCGAAGTGGTCGGCACGGTGATGGGCGGCTACGACGGCCATCGCGGCTCCGTCTACTATCTGGCGGTGCATCCTGATTATCAGGGCCGTGGCTTTGCCAATGCGTTGATGAATCGTCTTGAGAAGAAGCTGATTGCGCGCGGTTGCCCAAAAATCAATTTGATGGTGCGCGAAGAGAACGATCAGGTGGTGGCGTTTTACGAAAAGCTCGAATACGAGCCGGTGGACTCGCTGCTGCTGGGCAAGCGTTTGATTGAAGATCGCGAGTATTGAGGGTCGGTTTGAAATACCTTCCCGAAGAGTACGATGCGAAAGGGCAGCTGCGGCTGCCGTTTCTTTTCTGGCTGATCCTATTATTGCAGGCGCGCACCTGGCTGCTGCTGGTGATGGCGGGCGCATCACGCCAGCAGGGCAATGATTTGCTGGCGCTGTTCTATCCCGACCGCCAAAGCTTCTGGCTGGGGCTGGCGTTAGGCATTCCGGCGGCTATCGGCTTATTGCTGACCGGCTATCGCCAGCGCTGGCCGCGCCTGTGGCAAAGCTGGCGTCATGTATTAAGCGTATCGCTACTTGTCAGCCTGCTGTGGCAGGGTTCCAGCCTGCTGCAAGGCGCCTTTCCCGACTCGCCGCTGCCGCTGTTATTGACGCTGTTTGACCTGCTGGCGTTGTTCTGGCTGCAAACGCAACCTCGCCTGCGCGACTGCTTTCTGCCGGAACATCAGCAGGTCGAATAAACTTTTTGCCGGTTTGTGACTCCAACAGGCACGCCAATCGGCTTAGCAGATCAAGGAGTTTTCATGAAAGTTGTTCGTCACGCACTGCTGGTTAGCAGCATGGTTCTGGCCGGCTGCGCCAGTTCGGGTTCCTCTGGCAGCGCGAGCGATAGCGAAAGCCATTGGTACAATCCGCTTAGCTATCACTGGTCGGCGCTCAATCCACTCGGCTGGTTTGGTGGATCGCTGGAGGTCACCGAGCAAGGCGTTGCGGGCCTGACGAGCACCACCTCAATGTCGGAAGACGCCATCCATAAAGCGCTGAACGGCGATTACAAATTGCGTCAGGGCATGCGCACGCAGAATGGTCAGGTGGTGGATTTCTGGCAGGCGCTGGATGGCGACAAGGTTAAATTGGTGATTAACGGCAGCAGCAGCGTTGAGCGCATTGAAGTGCAGGATGCCGATGCCAAAGCGGCGGACGGCAGCAAGATCGGCGATCTGTTCAGCGACAAGTTCAGCAAAGCCTTTAATAACTGCAAAATGGTCACCGGTCTTGATGCTCGCGATGTTGAGTGCCGTGCGCCGGGCAGCCAGCACATCTCCTACATTTACAGCGGTGAATGGCATGGCCCGGAAGGTTTGATGCCTTCGGACGATACCCTGAAAAGCTGGAAAATCAGCAAGATCGTTTGGCAGCGTTAAACCAGATAAAACTTGCTTAAAAACCCGCTCAAAGAGTGAGGCTTTCCGGTATGATGCGGGCGAAAAAAACATCGTCTAACCTTCATGCCGGAGAGCATTGCAATGTCTCAGTTTCAGAGCGGGATCCTGTTGGAGCACCGCCGTTTCGCCATTTGGCTCGAAGCCCGCGTCACGGGCGATCTTGACGCGCTGCGCCAGGGCAGCAAATTCTTCTTACAGCAGCTTGAAGCGCTGCAGACGCAATTCAGTGATGCCGGATTGGGCGCGGTGATCGCCTTTGGTGATGCGCTGTGGCGCGATCTGCAAGGCAACGCTTCTGCACCTGAACTCAAAGCTTTCGCCGCGCTTGGTAAAGGCATTGCGCCTGCCACGCAGCGCGATTTGCTGATCCATATTCAATCCCAACGACATGACGTGAACTTCGCGCTGGCTCAGGCGGCACTTAGCGCCTTTGCCGCTGCGGTCAATATCGAAGAAGAGACGCACGGTTTCCGCTGGATTGAAAATCGCGATCTGTCGGGCTTCGTCGATGGCACGGAAAATCCGCAGGGCGAAGCGCGCAAGGAGGTCGCGATTATCAGCGCAGGCGCGGATGCGGGCGGCAGCTATGTGTTTACCCAGCGCTGGGAGCACAACCTTAAGCTGTGGAACCGCATGGCGGTGGAGAAACAGGAAGCGATTATTGGCCGTACTAAAGAGACGGATGAAGAGTTGCCGGGCGATCAGCGTCCTGCGACATCGCATCTCAGCCGTGTCGATCTGAAAGAAGAGGGGAAAGGGCTGAAAATTCTGCGCCAAAGCCTGCCATACGGCAGCGCCAGTGGCACGCATGGGCTGTACTTCATCTCTTACTGTCATCGTCTCTACAATATTGAGCAGCAATTGCTGAGCATGTTCGGCGAGCGCGACGGCAAAATGGACGCCATGCTGCGCTTCACCAAACCGGTTAGCGGCAGCTACTTTTTTGCGCCGTCGCTGGATGCTTTGCAAACGCTGTAACCTCTTTGTATTAAGGTCAACCTGGCGCGATTCATCGCGCCGCTACGGATATCAGCCCTTATTTGTCGCGGCGCAATTTATTGCGCAATGAATCGCTTAATGCCGATTTACATTTCCATTCGCCGCATAAACTCTCCCGCCGTCTTATGCCTTTTTAGACTTTGAAATCCCTAAACGATATATAAAACCGTTACAGCTTTCCCCTGAGTTATAAATACACTGACAGCATCTAATGGCATTGGCTTAACTGCCGTCTTTCAGGGTGCAGCATGACACTTCCGATTTCGAAAAAATGGCTTGGCGGTATCGCGCTGTCGTGTGCTTTAGCCGGTGCGGCGCAAGCGACCGAGTTGCTGAATAGCTCTTACGACGTTTCGCGCGAACTGTTCGTTGCCCTGAATGCACCCTTTGAAAAACAGTGGGACGCTGCCCATCCTAATGACAAGCTGACCATCAAGCAGTCGCACGCCGGTTCCTCTAAGCAGGCGCTGGCGATTCTGCAAGGGCTGCGCGCCGATGTGGTGACCTACAATCAGGTGACCGATGTGCAGGTGCTGCACGACAAAGGCCAACTGATTCCCGCTGACTGGCAACAACGTCTGCCAAACAGCAGTTCACCGTTTTACTCCACCATGGCGTTTCTGGTGCGTAAAGGTAACCCGAAGCAGATTCACAGCTGGGCCGATCTGGCGCGCGATAACGTGAAGCTGATTTTCCCTAACCCAAAAACCTCGGGTAACGGCCGCTACACTTATCTCGCCGCGTGGGGCGCTGCCGATCAGGCGGATGGCAAAGATAAAGCCAAAACCAGAGCCTTTATGGCGAAGTTCCTCAAGAACGTTGAAGTGTTTGATACCGGCGGTCGCGGTGCGACCACCACCTTTGCCGAGCGCGGTCTGGGCGATGTGCTGATCAGCTTTGAATCGGAAGTGAATAACATCCGTAATCAGTACGGCAAAGACGACTACGAAGTGATCGTGCCAAAAACCAATATTCTGGCGGAGTTCCCGGTGGCGTGGGTCGACAAAAATGTCGAGCACAACGGCACCACCGACGCGGCCAAAGCCTATCTGAATTATCTCTACACGCCTGAAGCGCAGAAAATCATCACCAATTATTATTATCGCGTGAATAACCCGCAGCTGATGGCGGAGCAGAAAGATCGCTTCCCGCAGACAGAACTGTTCAACGTCAAAGACGCCTTTGGCGGCTGGGATAACGTGATGAAAGTCCATTTTGCCAATGACGGTGAGCTGGACAAATTACTGGCAGCGGGGCGCGGTTAATGTTCGCGCTCGCTCAAAAACGTGTTTTGCCGGGCTTTGGACTGAGCCTCGGCACCAGCTTACTCTTCACCTGTCTGATTCTGCTGCTGCCGATCAGCGCGCTGCTGATGCAGCTGTCGCAAATGACGCTGGCGCAATACTGGGCGGTGATTAGCCATCCACAGCTGATCGCCGCCTATAAAGTGACGATTCTGGCGGCGGGCGTGGCCTCGCTGTTCAACGCCGTCTTCGGCATGCTGATGGCGTGGATTCTGACGCGTTATCGCTTCCCCGGCCGCACGCTGCTGGATGGTTTGATGGATCTGCCGTTCGCGCTGCCGACTGCGGTGGCAGGTTTAACGCTGGCGGGCCTGTTTTCGGTCAACGGCTGGTACGGTCAGTGGCTGGCGCATTTTGATATAAAAGTCTCTTACACCTGGCTCGGCATCGCTGTGGCGATGGCCTTTACCAGCATTCCGTTTGTGGTGCGTACCGTGCAGCCGGTGCTTGAAGAGTTAGGTCCGGAATATGAAGAAGCCGCGGAAACGCTGGGCGCAACGCGCTGGCAGAGCTTCCGTCGCGTGGTGCTGCCAGAAGTGGCGCCGGCATTGCTGGCCGGCACTGCGCTGTCGTTTACCCGCAGCATCGGTGAGTTCGGCGCGGTGATCTTTATCGCCGGCAACATCGCCTGGAAAACGGAAGTGACCTCGCTGATGATTTTCGTGCGTCTGCAGGAGTTTGATTATCCGGCGGCGAGCGCCATCGCCTCGGTGATCATGGCGGCTTCTTTGCTGCTGCTGTTCGCGATTAACACCTTGCAGAGCCGCTTCGGCCGTCGCTTAGGAGGCCACTGATGGCGGAGATTTCACACATCAACCACGCCGACCGCCAGCCAATCAACTGGGGCAAGTGGCTGCTGATTGGCATCGGTGCGCTGGTTTCCATCCTGCTGCTGGTGGTGCCGATGGTTTCCATCTTCTGGGAAGCGCTCAACCAGGGTTGGGTTGCCTCGCTGAGTAACCTGAAAGATGGCGACATGCTGCACGCCATCTGGCTGACCCTTTTGGTGGCGCTGATTACCGTACCGGTCAACATGGTGTTCGGTACGCTGCTGGCGTGGCTGGTGACGCGCTTCACCTTTCCCGGCCGCCAGCTGCTGTTGACGCTGTTTGATATCCCGTTTGCCGTGTCGCCGGTGGTTGCCGGTTTGATGTATCTGCTGTTCTGGGGCGTCAACGGTCCTGCCGGTGGCTGGCTGGATGCGCATAATATTCAGATTATGTTCTCCTGGCCGGGCATGGTGCTGGCCACCATCTTCGTTACCTGTCCGTTTGTGGTGCGTGAGTTGGTGCCGGTGATGCTGAGCCAGGGCAGTCACGAAGATGAAGCGGCGGTGCTGCTTGGCGCATCCGGCTGGCAGATGTTCCGCCGCGTGACGTTGCCGAATATCCGCTGGGCGCTGATGTATGGCGTGGTGCTAACCAACGCACGTGCGATTGGCGAATTTGGTGCGGTCTCGGTGGTTTCGGGATCGATTCGCGGCGAAACCTATACCTTGCCGCTTCAGGTTGAATTACTGCATCAGGATTACAACACCGTGGGCGCCTTTACTGCCGCCGCGCTGCTGACCCTGATGGCAATCGTAACGCTGTTTCTGAAAAGCGTGGTGCAGTGGCGATTAGAGCATCAGCAGAAGCGCCTACAGGAGGAAAATCATGAGCATTGAGATTAAACAAATCAATAAATCGTTTGACCGCACATCGGTTCTTAACGACATCTCTCTGGATATTCCTTCCGGCAAGATGGTGGGGCTGCTGGGGCCATCCGGTTCTGGTAAAACCACGCTGCTGCGCATTATCGCTGGGCTGGAACATCAGAACAGCGGACAGATCCATTTCAATGGCAAAGACGTCAGCCGCATCCATGCGCGCGATCGTCAGGTGGGCTTTGTGTTCCAGCACTACGCGCTGTTCCGCCACATGACGGTGTTCGACAATATCGCCTTTGGCCTTACCGTTCTGCCACGTCGCGAACGTCCAGGTGCTGCTGAGATCAAACAGCGCGTTACGCGTCTGCTTGAGATGGTACAACTTTCCCATCTGGGCAACCGCTTCCCGGCACAGTTGTCCGGTGGACAGAAGCAGCGTGTAGCGCTGGCGCGTGCATTGGCGGTAGAACCGCAAATTCTGCTGCTGGATGAGCCGTTTGGCGCGTTGGATGCGCAGGTGCGTAAAGAGTTGCGTCGCTGGCTGCGTCAGTTGCATGAAGAGTTGAAATTCACCAGCGTGTTCGTGACCCACGACCAGGAAGAAGCGATGGAAGTGGCGGACACCGTGGTGGTGATGAGCCAGGGCAACATCGAACAGGTTGGCACGCCAGATGACGTATGGCGCGATCCATCGACGCGCTTTGTGCTGGAATTCCTTGGCGAAGTGAATCGCTTTACAGGCGAAGTACACGGCTCGCAGTTCCATGTGGCCGCGCATCGCTGGTCGCTGGGCTACACGCCTGCGCATCAGGGCGAAGTTGAACTGTTCCTGCGTCCGTGGGAGATCGATATTTCACGCCAGAGCAGCCTGGAAACGCCTTTGCCGGTGCAGGTGCTGGAGATCAGCCCGCGCGGCCACTTCTGGCAGTTAGTCGTTCAGCCGAGCGGCTGGCAGGGCGAGGTGTTCTCCGTGGTGTTCGACGGCGATCACCATGCGCCGGTGCGTGGTGAACGCCTGTTCGTTGGCCTGCAACAGGCGCGAATTTACCATGGCACTACGCCGCTGCGCCCGGTTGCCTTTGCCGAGAGCGCCTGATATTTTTGACACTCCTTCGGGCGGGACTTTCCCGCCCGTTTTATTTGCCCCTCTTTCGTCTGGAATTAAACCGTGACCACACTGGAAAATACCATCGGCAATACGCCGTTGATAAAGTTGCAGCGCCTGACGCCTGATAACGGCAGCGAGATCTGGCTAAAGCTGGAAGGCAACAATCCAGCCGGTTCCGTCAAAGATCGTGCGGCCTGGTCGATGATTCATCAGGCGGAGTTGCGCGGTGACATTAAACCGGGCGATACCTTAATTGAAGCCACCAGCGGCAATACCGGCATTGCACTGGCGATGATCGCCGCGATGAAAGGCTACAAGCTGCGCCTGCTGATGCCCAATAACATGAGTCAGGAGCGCCAGGATGCGATGCGCGCCTATGGCGCTGAATTGCTGCTGGTATCGCGCGAGCAGGGTATGGAAGGGGCACGCGATTTGGCGCAGGCGATGGCCGATCGCGGCGAAGGACGCGTGCTGGATCAGTTCAACAATCCCGATAATCCGCTGGGCCACTATCTCACCACGGGCCCGGAAATCTGGCAGCAAAGCGCTGGCCGCATGACGCATTTTGTCTCCAGCATGGGCACCACCGGCACCATTACCGGCGTTGGGCGTTACCTGAAAGAGTTCGCGCCAGCGGTGCAGATAATCGGCCTGCAGCCACAAGAGGGCAGCAGCATTCCCGGCATACGTCGCTGGCCTGAAGCCTATCTGCCCGGTATTTTCCGTCCGGAGTTAGTGGATGAGGTAATAGATATGGCGCAGCGCGAGGCGGAAGAGACCATGCGCGCGCTGGCGCAGCGTGAAGGGATTTTCTGTGGCGTCAGCTCTGGCGGCGCGGTGGCCGGCGCATTGCGTATCGCCACGGCCCAGCCTGGCAGCGTGGTGGTGGCGATTGTGTGCGATCGCGGCGACCGCTATCTCTCAACCGGCGTTTTCCACTGATCCCACTTTCCCACCGATGATTTGGCCTGCGCGTACTGTGATGGTACGTCCAGGCCATTTTTGTCTATAGTCTTCGTAATAATCGTCTGACGTAAGCAACGTAAGGATCGCGTAAAACCGGCTGCGTTCGTTGTGGACTCAGGACAAAATAGCGGCAATTTACACGAGAGATAACGATGAAAATTCTGCTGGTTGATGATGATGTAGAACTTGGCACCATGTTGAGCCAATACCTGATTGCTGAAGGTTTTGAAACACAACTGGTTTTAACCGGTAGCGCCGGGGTGGAAGGCGCGTTATCGGGCAACTATACCGCAATGATTCTCGACATCATGCTGCCTGATATGAGCGGCATCGATGTGCTGCGCCAGGTGCGGCAGAACAGCCGATTACCGGTAATTATGCTGACGGCGAAAGGCGACAATATTGATCGGGTGATCGGCCTGGAAATGGGTGCGGATGATTACATGCCGAAACCGTGCTATCCGCGTGAACTGGTGGCCCGTCTGCGCGCCGTGCTGCGTCGCTTTGAAGATCAGACTCCGCTGCCGGATAAGAAAGAGCTGCTGCGCTGGGGCGATCTCAGCCTCAATCCCGCCACGCGTATTACCGAATGGCAGGGCAAAGCGTTCGATCTGACGGCTTCAGAGTTTAACTTGCTGGATTTGCTGCTGCGTGCGCCGGATCGCGTGGTGTCGAAAGATGAGCTGTCGGAAAAAGGCCTTGGCCGTCCGCGCGAAGCTTACGATCGCAGCGTTGATGTGCATATCAGCAACATCCGTCAAAAGCTGGCTGCCTTAACCGCCGACAGCGTCAACATTGAAACTGTGCGCAGTATTGGTTATCGCATTCGATGAAACACAGCTATCGCGGCCGCATGTTCTGGAAAATTTTGCTGGGCTTCTGGATTGTGTTTGTCATCATCAGCCAACTGTTGTGGCTTGGCTTTACGCTCTCCGGTAATCGACATGAGCCGCCAGAGCTAGTGGCGATTCGGCGTATCGTTAATCTGCAAATGGCGTCAGCGGTTTCAGTGCTGGAGCGCGGTGGTCCCAGCTCGCTTGATGACATGATGGCCGACTGGGAACCGAACGATCGGCAATTCTTCTCGGTGATCCAGCACGAAAAACCCGCTGCGACGCCCAACAATGCGCCGCCAGAAAGCATCAACGAACCCTTTCAGGGACCGTTTCCTGATGTAATTGTGCGTTGGGTAAAAGGGCAGGATAGCAAACAGTACGAGCTGCGTTACGACGTTAAAGGTCTGCGCGAAGACAGCTCAATGGGCGGCGGCCGCCCGCGCCGCATCCTGAATATCCCCGAACCGATGTTTACCTTCGCTGGCGCATTGGGGCTGCTGTTTAGCCTGCTGCTGGCGTGGAACCTGACGCGACCCATGCGGCAGCTGCGTGAGGGCTTTGCGCGCGTCTCCAGCGGTGATTTGTCGGTACGGCTCTATCCGGTGATGCGCAAACGCCATGATGAGCTCTCGAACGTTGCGCAGGATTTTGATGCGATGGTGGAGCGCCTCGATACGCTGGTGAAAGCGCGTGAGGAGCTGCTGCATGATATCTCCCACGAGCTGCGTTCACCGCTGGCGCGCTTGCAGCTGGCGACCGGCCTGGCGCGGCAGACGCCGGAATCCGTCGAATCCTCGCTCAATCGCATTGATGAGGAAGCCCGACGCCTCGACAAGATGATTGGCGAGCTGCTGACGCTTTCGCGCGCTGAGCACGAAAGTATGCCGGGAGAAGAATATTTCGACCTTACCGGCCTGCTGCATGCGGTGGTGACCGATGTGCGCTACGAAGCGCAGATTCCCGGCGTGATTGTCGATTTCCAGGTGGATGAAAATGCGGATTACACTGTTCACGGCAATGCGGAACTGATTCGTCGTGGTGTGGAGAATGTGCTGCGTAATGCGCTGCGATTCTCGCACAAAGGGCAGCACATCAACGTGCGGCTGCAGGCGGAAAATCAGTGGCTGGCAATTAGCGTGCGCGATCAAGGGCCGGGCGTGGACGATGAGAAGCTTTCGAGCATCTTCGATCCTTTTGTACGGGTTAATTCTCCGCTGATGGGCAAAGGCTACGGTTTGGGGTTATCGATTGTGCGTAAGGTCATTCTGGCGCATCACGGCGAAGTTCAGGCGGTAAATCGCCCGGAAGGTGGTCTGGAGTTAACGTTAAGGTTACCGCGCTGGAAACAGGAATGATTTTTCCTGATAACGCGCACATTTGCTACACCGGGCAGGACGACGGGGCAGAGGAGTAAAGCGTCCCGCGCCATGGACGGCGCGGGCCGAGGCCCAGGGACGGTTTATGCCGTCTTTACGATCTGACCCGTCGTCCTGACCGCTCCTCGCACATACAGAGTTAAGTAAACAAAAAACGGCACCCATTGGGTGCCGTTTTGCAATTCTCACGAATCAGCCGAAGCTTACTTTTTAATGCGGATAACCGGAGTCTCGCCCACAGTTACCTGACCGGAGAGTTTGATCAGGTCTTTAATCTCGTCCATGTTCGAGATTACAACCGGCGTCAGCGTGGATTTCGCTTTCTCTTCCAGCAGTGCCAGATCAAACTCGATCACCACGTCGCCTTTCTTAACCTTCTGGCCTTCTTCAGCGATGCGTTTGAAACCTTCACCTTTGAGCTCAACCGTGTCGATACCGAAGTGAACAAACAGTTCGATACCGTTATCAGACTCGATTGAAAATGCGTGGTTAGTTTCGAAAATCTTGCCGATAGTACCATCAACCGGTGCAACCATTTTGTTGCCGGTTGGTTTGATTGCGATACCGTCACCCACGATTTTCTCAGCGAATACCACATCAGGTACGTCTTCGATATTTACGATTTCGCCTGACAGAGGCGCAACGATATCAATAGTGCCTGACGCGCTCTCTGATTTTTCGCCAAAAAGTTTAGAAAACAAACCCATGATCTTCTCCTAAGCAGTAATTTGAGGCTAGCGTCCGTGGATCAGCAGAGCGTTTTTTCTTTAATGAACTTGTTGACCAAATTCATCAAATCATCCGCTGTTGGTTGATCCAGAGCCTGCTCCGCCAATGCCTTCGCATCTTCGAAATTAGTATTACGAATGATTTTCTTGATGCTTGGGATTGAAATGGCGCTCATGCTGAATTCGTCCAGCCCCATTCCCAGTAACAGTAGTGTAGCACGTTCATCACCAGCCAGCTCACCACACATGCCGGTCCATTTCCCTTCGGCATGTGATGCGTCGATCACTTGCTTAATGAGGCCAAGAACAGACGGCGTCATTGGGTTATAGAGGTGTGAAATCAAATCATTACCACGATCGACCGCCAGAGTATACTGCGTCAGGTCATTTGTCCCAATACTAAAGAAGTCGACTTCTTTCGCCAGATGGCGAGCAATCACTGCGGATGCTGGCGTTTCAACCATGATGCCGACTTCGATGGTCTCATCAAAGGATTTGCCTTCTTCACGCAGTTGCGCTTTCAACAGCTCCAGTTCGCCTTTCAGAATGCGAACTTCTTCTACTGAAATGATCATTGGGAACATGATGCGCAGTTTACCGAATGAGGATGCACGCAGAATCGCGCGCAGCTGCGCATGCAGAATCTCTTTACGGTCCATGGCGATACGAATCGCGCGCCAGCCGAGGAACGGGTTGTCTTCTTTCGGCAGGTTCATGTAAGGCAGATCTTTGTCGCCGCCGATGTCCATGGTACGCACGATAACCGCCTGCGAACCCACGGCTTCAGCCACGGCTTTATACGCCTGGAATTGTTCTTCTTCGGTTGGCAGTGAATCACGGTCCATAAACAGGAACTCGGTACGATACAGGCCAACACCTTCCGCGCCGTTGCGCTCTGCACCGGCGACATCGCGCACGGTACCGATGTTAGCGCAGACTTCAACCTGATGGCCGTCCAGCGTAATGGCTGGCAGATCTTTCAGTTTCGCCAGTTCATGCTTTTCAGACAGATATTGAGTCTGAATTGCTTTCAGTTCTTCCTGCACGTCATCAGTTGGATTGACGTAAATTTTGTTGTTCACGCCATCAATGATCAGGAAATCACCGTTTTTCACGGTGGCAGTCACGTTGCCGGTGCCGACAATCGCAGGCAGCTCAAGCGAACGCGCCATGATCGAGGTGTGAGAAGTACGCCCACCCAGATCGGTAATAAAGCCCAGCACCTTCTTCAGGTTCAGCTGTGCGGTTTCTGACGGCGTTAAATCTTTCGCCACCAGAATAGATTCGTCAGCAATCGCGCTCAGGTCGACAATGTGCAGACCGAGAATGTTCTGCAGTAGACGCTTACCAATATCACGTACGTCAGCCGCACGCTCTTTCAGGTATTCGTCATCCAGCTCTTCCAGTGCAACGGCCTGGCCTTCAATCACGGTGTGAGCAGCGGCGTCCGCGGTAGCGTGGTCTTTCTTGATGAGGTCGATGATTTCCTGCTCAAGCTCTTCGTCTTCGAGCAGCATGATGTGACCTTCAAAGATCGCCGCTTTCTCTTCACCGAAGGTTTCACCGGCTTTAATGCGAATGGCTTCGAGCTGTGAAGCAGCTTTGCTGCGTCCATCGAGGAAGCGCTGAACTTCCTGCTCAACCTGATCGTCAGTAATTTTTTTACGGCTGATGACGATCTCATCTTCCTTCAGCAAAAGTGCGTTGCCGAAAGCGATACCCGGTGATGCTAAAATGCCTGAAATCATAACCCTACCTTTTAATCACGATGGCTCATTGACCCGATGCGTCGCCACTGTCGCGGAGCAGTACTCTAAAGATGCAATAACGCGGACAGATTGTCCGCGATCAAGATATTTGCACTCAATGGGGCAAAGGGGTCGGTTTAGTTGCGAACTGAGCCGGTTACTCCAGCTCAGCCATCAGCTTGACCAGGTGCTCAACCGCTTGCTGCTCGTCTTCACCTTCAGCAGACAGCGTAACAACCGTACCTTGAGTCAGACCCAAAGTCTGCAGTTTGAACAGGCTTTTCGCGCTGGCAGATTTGCCATTAGAGGTCACATTGATTTCTGAATTAAAAGCCTTTGCTTCTTTAACGAACTGGGCTGCAGGACGAGTATGAAGGCCGTTAGGTGCGGTAATGGTAACTTCTTGCTGGAACATTCTATTTCCCCAACTTTATCAGGTTTGGTGTTATGGATCTAAAGTCTAGCCTGGAGCCGTAACTTTAGCCTGTGTAGGTGCGCTGGTATGGCTTTAAGCTCACCATAAAATGCGCTCGAATGAGTACGTCATTAACAGTGACAGATCAAAAACTGCACGAATGCGTCACTCTTCTCATTATGCCGTGATTCGCCGTTTCGCCAAATCAGTAAATCGATTCAGCTTGATCCACTTCAAAGGCAGATTAATTTCAGGCACCGAAATAATTGGAAGCTTAAATACCAGAGCCGCATCACTGAAAGCAATCTGTCTGGTGATAAAAGTGAGATCTGCACCACAAAAAAGCACCCATTCGGGTGCTTTTTTCGTCAGTTTCAGACTTTAAGCATCACTGCTGGAGTTCTTTCTCAGTGAAGAGATCGGCAAACAGTGCGGTACTTAAATAACGTTCGCCAGAGGAGGGCAGAATCACCACGATGTTCTTGTTGGCGAAGGCTTCATCTTCTTGCAGCTTCAGCGCGGCAGCAACGGCAGCACCTGAAGAGATACCTGCTAAAATACCTTCTTCTTCCATCAGCTTACGGGCGGTGCTAATGGCTTCTTCATTGGTGATCGCCACTACGCGGTCGATCAATTCCAGATCAAGGTTGCCAGGAATGAAGCCGGCACCGATGCCCTGAATTTTATGTGGGCCTGGTTTGATCTCTTCGCCCGCCAGTGCCTGAGCAATAACCGGTGAATCGGTTGGCTCAACGGCAACGGTAATCAACTCGGTCTTGCCTTTGGTATTCTTGATGTAGCGGCTCACGCCTGTCAGCGTACCGCCGGTGCCCACGCCCGCAATAAACACGTCCACTTCGCCGTCGGTGTCTTCCCAAATTTCTGGACCGGTGGTTTTTTCGTGGATTTCCGGGTTGGCTGGGTTGCTGAACTGCTGCAACAGCACATATTTGTCCGGATCGCTGGCGACAATCTCTTCCGCCTTCGCGATGGCACCTTTCATGCCTTTGGGACCCTCGGTCAGCACCAGGTTAGCTCCCAGCGCTTTCAGCAGCTTGCGGCGCTCAATTGACATGGTTTCTGGCATGGTTAGCGTCAGCTTGTAACCGCGCGCTGCGGCGACGTAAGCCAGCGCAATACCGGTGTTACCGCTGGTTGGTTCAACCAGCTCAACGCCCGGCTTCAAAATACCGCGTTTTTCCGCGTCCCAAATCATATTGGCACCGATACGGCATTTGATGCTGAAGCTCGGGTTGCGCGACTCGACCTTAGCCAGAATGCGGCCGTTACCGATGCGGTTCAGTCGAACCAGCGGCGTATGACCAATTGTCAGAGAGTTGTCTTCATAGATCTTACTCATAGCTCGTCCTTAACTGTATGAAATATTGGGAACCCTCAGAGCATACCTTTTCTAATGATGTGCGGAAGGAAAGAAATCGCATATCTATATAGCGCACAACCATAAGCCTTACGCAAAAATGCATAAGACGATTTAAAGCTTTAGCGGCGTGCATGTTGTGCATGATAACGATCCACCCACATGGCCGTTGCACCGCATACCGCAACCGGCAGAATCGCCAGATTGATAATCGGGATCATGGTGAACAGGCTAACCAGCGCACCAAATTGCATATTTGCGCTTTTGTGCTGGCGCAACGCCTGGCGCATCTGCTGGAAACTCACTTTGTGGTTATCAAATGGGTAGTCGCAATACTGCACGGACAACATCCACGCACTGAATAAAAACCATAGAACTGGCGCCACCGTTTGTCCAAAGCCGGGGATAAAGTGCAGCAACAGCAAACCAAGCGCACGCGGCAAATAGTAGCCGAGCTTCTGAAACTCTCGCTTCATGATGCGCGGTATGTCTTTTATCAGGCCCACCCAACCGCTATCTGGTAATGGCGTTCCGGTCAATCGCCCTTCAAGTTGCTCGGCGAGCAAGCCACAGAAGGGCGCGGCAATCAGATTTGCCAGAGTCGAAAAGAAGTAACTGAATACCAACACAATCGAAATCACTGAGAGCGGCCATAGCAGATAACTCAGCCACTGCAGCCAGTCAGGGATATGTGACATTAAAGCCGGGATCCACTGCCCCAAGCGCTGAAACAACCAGATAAAGGCACCGCCAAGTAGCACGATGTTGATCAGTAGCGGCATGATGACATAGCGACGAATGCCGGGCAGGCGCACCAGTTTCCATCCTTCAGCGAAGTAGTGAACACCATTAAATGTTGAGACCGAATTTCCTGCGGGCATAGCGAGCCTTTCTCCTAAATATAGCGGCGCGACCATCATAACCTGGCTTTTTATCGGCTTCAGGCAGTGTTTGCGCGAAAAAACAGCAAAAAAGCGTGGGGCAGCTATCTAATTTGTCAGAAAATACTGCACAGACTTGCACTTGTTTAGCTGGGCAAATACAGTTAGAGGATAAAGTTTGCCGTGGTGGCAAGGTATTGGAACAACAGAGAATACAATGATGCAGGATTTGCGTCTGATATTAATCGTTGTTGGCGCGATCGCCATAATAGCGCTGCTACTTCATGGACTGTGGACCAGCCGTAAAGAGCGCTCCTCCGTGTTTCGTGATCGCCCGCACAAACGTCTGAAACAGCGCGAAGAAGCCGATGAAGATCTGCTGAGCGAAGAAGATGATGGCGTCGGCGAAGTCCGTGTACGTCGTCCTCGTGATGCGGATGAAGAACCTGAATTCACTGCACGTCCAGCGAGCGCGCCGCGTGCGCCTGAACCTGTACGTCAACCGGCATCACGTCAGGCTGACCCATTATTAGGCGATCCGCTGCTGGATAACGAGCCAGACGTGCGTAAGCCGGCTGCGCCGCAAGCGCCAGTGGCGAAGCCAGCGCCAGCGCCTGCACCACAACCAATTCAGGCCGATCCATTGCTGGATAACGAACCGCTTTTCGCGACTCAACCTGCACCTGAATTCCTCGCCGCAGAAGAGCCAGAATTCGAACCTGAAGCGCCAGTTGCACATCAACCAGAAGCGCCACAGCCAGCGGCTGCTGCGCCTGGCAGTAAAAAAGAGGCCGTATTAGTGCTGCACGTCGCTGCACATGCGGGCGGCGAACTGAACGGTGAAGCGCTGTTGCAGGGCATCCTGCAGGCCGGATTCCAGTTTGGTGAGATGAACATTTTCCATCGCCATCTTAGCCCAGCCGGCAGCGGTCCGGTGCTGTTTAGCCTGGCGAACATGGTGAAGCCGGGTTCATTCGATCCGGATCAAATGGGGAATTTCTCTACGCCTGGCGTCTCGATCTTCATGATGGTGCCGTCGTACGGCGATGCGAATCAGAACTTCAAGCTGATGCTGCAATCCGCGCAGCGTATCGCTGATGATGTAGGCGGCGTGGTGCTGGATGATGAGCGTCGCATGATGACGCCGCAGAAGCTGGAAACCTACAAAACGCGTATTCGCGAAGTTATCGGTTAATCGCCGTTAGCTGAGTCAAAACAAATATAACCCCCGCCTGTCGGGGGTTTTTTATCGGATAAGAGACTATGAAATCGGTTCAGGAGCAGATCACCGCGCTGCGCACCACGTTACGTCACCACGAATATCTCTACCACGTGATGGATACGCCGGAAATTCCGGATGCAGAGTATGACCGATTGATGGTTCAGCTGCGTGAGCTGGAAAGCGCACATCCTGATTTGATTACCCCTGATTCACCCACCCAACGCGTGGGCGCGGCACCGCTAGCCACTTTTGAGCAAGTGCGTCATGAAGTGCCGATGTTGTCGCTGGACAACACCTTTGATGAAGCGGGCTTCCTTGCCTTTAATAAACGCGTGCAGGATCGCCTTAAAAGCACTGACGAATTGACTTACTGCTGCGAGCTCAAGCTGGATGGTCTAGCCGTGAGCTTGCTGTATGAAGATGGCCTGCTGGTGCGTGCGGCGACGCGCGGAGATGGTACCACCGGCGAGAACATCACGGCGAACGTGCGCACAATTCACGCCATTCCGCTGCGTCTGCATGGCGATAACATCCCCGCACGCGTTGAAGTGCGTGGCGAAGTGTTTATCACCGAAAGCGGTTTTGAAAAGCTGAATGAAGAAGCGCGTCGCACCGGCGCGAAAGTCTTTGCTAACCCACGCAACGCCGCAGCCGGTTCACTGCGCCAGCTCGATCCACGCATCACCGCTAAACGTCCACTGACCTTCTTCTGCTACGGTTTTGGTCTGCTGGAAGGCGGTGAAATGCCTGCCAGCCATTGGCAACGTCTGCAACAGTTTAAGGCGTGGGGATTGCCAGTCACCGATCGTATTCGCCTGGCACACAGCGCCGATGAGGTGCTGGCGTTTTATCGTCAGGTTGAGCAGGAGCGCCCGTCGCTCGGCTTCGATATCGATGGCGTGGTTATCAAGGTCGATTCGCAGGCGCTGCAGGAGCAGCTCGGCTTTGTGGCGCGTGCGCCGCGCTGGGCTGTGGCCTTTAAATTCCCGGCGCAGGAACAGATGACGTTCGTGCGCGATGTCGAATTCCAGGTGGGCCGCACCGGCGCGATTACGCCCGTCGCGCGTCTGGAGCCGGTTCAGGTTGCGGGCGTTGTGGTAAGTAATGCCACGCTGCACAACGCCGATGAAATTGCCCGACTGGGTTTGCGCATTGGCGACAAGGTGGTGATTCGCCGCGCCGGTGACGTGATTCCGCAAGTGGTCAACGTGGTGGAATCGGAGCGCCCGGCAGAGACGCGTGAAATCGTCTTCCCAGGTCATTGCCCGGTGTGCGGTTCAGACGTTGAACGCGTGGAAGGTGAAGTCGTGACGCGCTGCACCGGCGGCCTGATTTGTGGCGCGCAGCGTAAAGAAGCGCTTAAACATTTCGTTTCGCGTCGTGCGATGGATGTCGATGGCATGGGCGATAAGATCATCGATCAGTTGGTGGAGAAAGAGTACGTCTTAACGCCAGCCGATCTGTTCCGCCTTACTGCCGGTAAGCTAACCGGACTCGATCGCATGGGCCCTAAATCGGCTCAGAACGTGGTTGATGCGCTGGAAAAGGCCAAATCCACCACGCTAGCACGTTTCCTCTATGCACTGGGTATTCGCGAAGTGGGCGAAGCCACAGCCGCCAACCTTGCCAATCACTTTGGCGAGCTGGAAAAGGTGATGAACGCCGATCTCGATGCGCTGATTGAAGTGCAGGATGTCGGCAAAGTGGTAGCGACGCATGTGCGTAACTTTATGGATGAAGAGAGCAACCGCGCCGTTATTCGCGATCTTACTGAAGAGATTGGCGTGCACTGGCCGCAGGTTGAAGTGGTCAATGTCGAAGAAATTGATAGTCCATTTGCCGGTAAAACCGTGGTACTGACCGGCTCTCTGTCGCAGATGAATCGCGATGATGCCAAAGAGCGTCTGGTAGCGTTGGGCGCTAAAGTGAGCGGTAGCGTGTCGAAGAAAACCGATTTGCTGATTGCGGGGGAAGCGGCCGGTTCCAAGCTGGCGAAAGCGCAGGAGCTCGGCATTCCGGTGATCGACGAAGCGGAAATGATTCGCCTGCTCGGAGCGTAATGTGGATAAACAGCAACTGGTTGAAATCGCCAATACCGTGATGCCGTTCGGCAAGTACAAGGGCAGAGCGCTGATTGATGTGCCGGAGGAGTATTTGCTGTGGTTCGCTCGCAAAGATGAATTCCCGGCCGGTAAGTTAGGCGAATTGATGCAGCTGACGCTGACCATCAAGATCGAAGGGCTGGAAGGTTTAATCAAACCGCTCAAGCGCAATGAATAACAAAACGGCCCGCTTTTGCGGGCCGTAATATTTAGGACTTCTGCGCTTCTACTTGCTGCTGCGCCAGCCGTTTTTCATTGCCGGCTTTGTAGCGCTGGGCAATGAAAGAACACACCATTAACTGCACCTGATGGAAAATCATCAGCGGCAGCACGATTATCCCCACGGAACTGGCCGGGAACAGGATGTTGGCCATCGGGACACCGTTCGCCAGACTCTTTTTCGAGCCACAGAACAGCACCACAATCTCGTCCGCACGGCTGAAGCCAAACAGGCGCGATGCCGCCAGGTTAATCGCCAGTGCGATAAACAGCACCAGCACGCTGCCAACCAGAATCCATAGCAAGGTATCCACGCCCACGCGATGCCAAATGCCGTTCACCACCGCTTCACTGAAGGCGGAGTAAACCACCAGCAGAATCGAGGTTTGGTCGGTTTTACCAATCAGGCTGCGATGCTTCTCGACCCACGCGCCAATCCAGCGACGCGACAGATGTCCTAAAACAAACGGCACCAGCAGTTGCAGCATAATTTTGCCAATCTGCTCCAGACCGTTGCCCGGCATTTCGCTATGCACATTCATCACCAGATTCACCAGCAGCGGCGAGACAAATACGCCGAGCAGGCTGGAGGCTGAAGCTGCACAGACCGCAGCGGCGACGTTGCCGCCCGCCATTGAGGTGAAGGCGATTGAGGATTGCACGGTCGCTGGCAGAATACACAGATAGATAAAGCCGGTGTAAATCTCCGGGCTGACGTTAACCGGATGCCACCAGACAATCAGCAAACCAATAATCGGGAAAATTACAAAGGTGCTGCACATAATCCACAAGTGCAAACGCCAGTGGCTGCTGCCGGCAATGATCTTCTCGCGCGACAGTTTGGCGCCATGCATAAAGAACAGCAGGGCGATGGCGGCGGTGGTCAGATATTCGAAGATATCGACAAAGACGCCTTTGGCAGGAATAAAGCTGGCCAGCAGCACGGTAATGATGAGTTTAATCATCATCGGATCGAGGCGTAAAAATCCCATTGTTAAAATCCGGTTAAATTTAAAAAAATGATGGTGCTGATTGTGCGCCTGCTGGGTTTAGAAATAAAATTGATTTATTGCATCAATCTATGAGCGATATCGATGAATTACACCTTACGTCAGTTGCGTACCTTTGTCGCGGTGGCGCATCACGGCAGCTTCAGTCTGGCCGGCCAAGCGATTGGTTTAAGTCAGTCGGCGGTCAGCCATAGCATTAAAGAGCTGGAAGCGGAAATGGGCGTGCGCTTACTCGATCGCACTACGCGGGAAGTAATGCTGACCGAGGCGGGGCAGCAGCTGGCCACACGGCTTAATCGTCTGCTGGACGACCTCAATACCACCGTGTTGGATGTGCGCAGCTATGGCGAACAGCGCAGCGGCACGGTGCGTGTTGCCGCCAGCCAAACGCCTTCTGCCCATCTGATGCCGCAGTGCCTGGCCAGCAGCCAGCAGCGCTATCCGGATATCCGCGTCATCCTGCATGACCGCGTACAGCAATGGGTGCTGCAAAGCGTACGCAATGCGGAGGTTGATTTTGGCATTGTAATTGGCCCGCTCAACGACACTGATTTCGACAGCGAAGAGATTTTGCAGGAGCCTTTTTTACTGCTGTGTCATGAAGATGACGAGCTGGCGCAAATTGAACAGGCGCAATGGTCGATGCTGGCGGGACGCAATATGGTGCTACAGGATTATGCTTCCGGCAGTCGCGTGTTAGTTGATGCCGCGCTGCAACAGCTGGCGTTGAGTGTGCATGTGGTGCAGGAAATCGGTCATCCCGCTACGCTTTATCCGATGGTGGAAGCGGGAATTGGCATCAGCATTCTGCCTGCGCTGGCCTTGCCGTTGCCGTCAGGACGCAAACTCACGGTGCGGCGTCTTTATCCGGAAATTAATCGCAGCCTGATGCTGATAAAGCGCAAAAACCGCTCGCTGACACCCGCCGCAGAAGCGATCTGGCAGGAAGTGCGCCAGCAGGCAGCCCTGCTGACGCAACAACGCATGCTAAAGCCGGCGTTTTAAACGTACACGTTGATTTGATTGGTATCAGTTGGGCGGTTAATACCATCAGCTTTGGTGGCCGCAGGTTGCTGTGCTTCCTGTTTCTGTTGCGCTTTCTCAGCTTGCTGCTGCTCAATTTGCGCGATTTGCGCTTCAATCATTTGAATCTGTGATTGCAGCATCTGCTCCTGTTCAGACTTTTGCTCATCGGTGAGCGTATCGTCGCTGGAAAGATCTTTCAGCTGCTTAGTGATGGATTGAATTTGTTTATAGAGGCTGGCGATTTCTGAGGTAGAACCGCCGCCGCTACTTGCGGTGCTGACACTACCTACGCTGGATATAGACATGGTTTTCTCCTTGCAATAGACCATTATCGTTATCGGTCAGAGTATAAGGAGGCTTGAGGGCAGGGAGTGTTAAACTTGCGAAAAGGGTTCGTTGGGATTTAACGCATTAACCACAGATTTAACGCATAGCAAAAAGGCGCCTTTAGGGCGCCTTTTTACATTGGTGGGTCGTGCAGGATTCGAACCTGCGACCAATTGATTAAAAGTCAACTGCTCTACCAACTGAGCTAACGACCCGAAGTGGTGGGTGATGACGGGCTCGAACCGCCGACCCCCTCCTTGTAAGGGAGATGCTCTACCAACTGAGCTAATCACCCACTTCGGTACTGCTTAACAAGAGTGTCATCTGACTAAGATATGGTGGGTGATGACGGGCTCGAACCGCCGACCCCCTCCTTGTAAGGGAGATGCTCTACCAACTGAGCTAATCACCCATATCTTATCTCTTGTTCACTGCGGGCCATCTTTAAACCTTCTAAAGAGTGGTGGGTGATGACGGGCTCGAACCGCCGACCCCCTCCTTGTAAGGGAGATGCTCTACCAACTGAGCTAATCACCCCCGCTGTGTGGAGTCGCATTATAGGGATCCTTCAAAGTGAGTCAACGGTTTTTAAAACTTAAATGTGCGTTCGCTTTAAAAATAATCATCGTGGGGCGCTTTTCGCCAATGTGCTGGTTTTATTAGCAGAAAAGCGCACAGCAAACCGGGATGCCACCGCGACAATCATTGAGGAATCAGCCTCACCTGCTAGAATGTGCGCACTGTTTTTTCGCGTTAACCCGTTTTTTTGTCATCCAGACAATCAAACCTGCGCATTTAAGGCAATGCTGAATGAAAATCAAAACTCGCTTCGCACCCAGCCCAACGGGCTATCTGCACGTAGGCGGTGCTCGTACTGCTCTTTACTCCTGGCTTTATGCTCGCCATAACAAAGGCGAATTCGTTCTGCGTATCGAAGATACCGATCTGGAGCGTTCCACACCGGAAGCCATTGAAGCCATCATGGATGGTATGAACTGGCTGAGCCTTAACTGGGATGAAGGTCCGTATTATCAGACCAAGCGTTTTGATCGCTACAACGCGGTGATCGACGACATGCTGGAAGCGGGCACGGCCTATAAATGCTACTGCAGCAAAGAACGTCTCGATGCGCTGCGTGAAGAGCAGATGGAAAAAGGCGAAAAACCGCGTTATGACGGTCGCTGCCGCGACAGCCATGAACATCACGCCGCTGATGAGCCGTGCGTGGTGCGCTTCCGCAACCCGCAGGACGGTTCTGTCATCTTTGACGATCAGATTCGTGGTCCGATTGAATTCAGCAATCAGGAACTGGATGACCTGATCATTCGCCGTACCGACGGTTCACCCACCTATAACTTCTGTGTGGTGGTGGATGACTGGGATATGGGCATCACTCACGTGATTCGTGGTGAAGACCATATCAACAACACGCCACGCCAGATCAATATTCTGAAAGCGATCGGTGCAGAAGTGCCAACCTACGCGCACGTATCAATGATCCTCGGCGATGACAGTAAGAAGTTGTCCAAACGTCATGGCGCTGTTGGCGTGATGCAGTATCGTGATGACGGTTATTTGCCGGAAGCGCTGCTCAACTATCTGGTACGTCTTGGCTGGTCACATGGCGATCAGGAAATTTTCAGCGTGCCGGAAATGGCAGAGCTGTTCACTCTGGATGCCGTGAGTAAGTCGGCCAGTGCTTTCAATACTGAAAAACTGCAGTGGCTGAATCATCACTACATTAATACGCTGCCGCCGGAGTACGTTGCTACGCAGCTGCAATGGCATATTGAACAGCAGAAGATTGATACCCGCACCGGTCCTGAGCTGGCAAAGCTGGTTACCTTGCTGGGCGAGCGTTGCAAAACCCTGGTAGAGATCGCGGCATCTTGTCGTTACTTCTATGAAGAGTTTGAAGCCTTTGATGCTGACGCGGCGAAGAAGCATCTGCGTCCGGTCGCGCGTCAGCCGCTGGAAGTGGTGCGCGACAAACTGGCTGCAATCAGCGACAGCAACTGGAAAGCAGAGAATGTGCATCATGCAATTCAGTCTGCGGCAGATGAGCTGGAGCTGGGGATGGGCAAAGTCGGTATGCCACTGCGTGTAGCGGTGACCGGTTCTGGTCAGTCACCGGCGCTGGATGTGACAGTGGAAGCGATTGGTCGCAGCCGCAGCGTTGCGCGAATCGAAAAAGCGCTGGCATTCATCGCGGAGCGCGAAGCAAACGCATAATATGAAAAAGCCGGAAGCATCTGCTTCCGGCTTATTTATTCTTCCTGAATCCCCAGACGTTCCAGTACGCCTCGAATTCCCTCCCGCAACAACAACGCCGCAAATTGCTCTTGCTCCGCTGCCGTCATTTGCTGGACAGAATTTATTAATAACGCAGGTAACGTATTTTGTTGTGCACCGTAATTAGCCGCCGGTTCGTTCGCGTGGCGGGTGGATTGAACAAAGCTCTTTACGCGCTCATCTATATGGATCAATCGCGCTTTACCGCCCTGAACACCGGGCTTTGGCGTGGTTGTCCAGTTTTCACGCTTGATCCATTTATTCACCGTTTGCCGACTGTAGCCCGTTTCCTGCGCGAGCTCCTCGGGGGTAAGCCATTCCTTTTTCACGATGCTGTCCCTGTTAAATACATTAGTTCTACATATTACAACAAAACGTAACGGGGAAAAGTAACCTGAACAGAAAATGCCTTCTGCTCTCCAACAAAAGGCAAAATTAGGTTATTGCGCCTGGCTCACTGCGGCTTGTTCCGGACGGAAAGCGATGAAATAGGTGAGGCCAACAAAAATTGCACCGCCCACGCCGTTACCGAGGAACACCGCGATCACGTTTGGCGCAAATTCCGCCCAGCTCATCTGCCCGGCAAAAATTGCTGCCGGAACAATAAACATGTTTGCGACGACGTGCTGGAAGCCAATCGCCACGAACGCCATCACCGGGAACCACATACCGAAAATTTTACCTACCACATCTTTACTGGCGAAGGCGAGCCACACCGCCAGACACACCAGCCAGTTGCAGCCCACGCCGGAAATAAAGGCGTGCAGGAAATCGGCATTCACTTTTGCGTGCGCAATCGCCACGGTTTTTTTCAGGTAATCGCCTTCGGTCATGCCCAGCATGTGACCAAAGAACCATGCAACCGCAACGCTGCCAATGAAATTGGCGAGGGTAACCCAAAACCAGTTACGCAGAACGCTGAAGCCACTGATGCGACGAGCGAACCAGGCGATGGGCATCGTCATCATATTGCCGGTCAGCAGCTCGCCGCCCGCCAGTACCGTCATGATCAACCCGACCGGGAACACCGCAGCGCCGAGCAGCACGCCGAATGAACCCCATTCAGCAGGCAGTTGGTTAATGACATGCAGATCGAGCAGGAAGCCAGTGGCGATAAACGCACCGGCCATAAAGCCAAGAATCAACAAGGTGGAGATAGGCAGGCGGCTTTTAGCCACGCCAGCTTGAATCGCCAGTTGGGCGATCTCTTTAGGTGTATGCAGCGACATAGTTCACTTTTCTTTTATGGATTAATGGGGACGTTGCTGGCCGGTCATTGAGAGAACACCCTGGTAGGATGACCGGTTAATTAGCGCGCTAAGTTTTACACGCACTTTTAACGAAAACAAGACTGCTTCTAACATCTTTAACCTAAAGTTAACGCAGGGTTGAGGTTGGAGTGGGGAAGCATTGCCGGATGGTGCATATAAATAGTCGCGAAGCGGGATGGCGTGTTGAAAAAAAAGCCATGCTGACGCGGGGTTGACGCCTTTTTCAGCGATCAAACACAGAACGAGAATTTGACGTTGACACTCAAGGGGCGGTTTCATATTATCCCGTCCGTCGAGTTTACTCGGCAGTTTTTCGGTTCGGGGGTATAGCTCAGCTGGGAGAGCGCTTGCATGGCATGCAAGAGGTCAGCGGTTCGATCCCGCTTATCTCCACCAAACCGCTCCCAACGGTTTGACCGAAAAATGATTTCCAGATGTGGGGGTATAGCTCAGCTGGGAGAGCGCTTGCATGGCATGCAAGAGGTCAGCGGTTCGATCCCGCTTATCTCCACCAAATCTCTGTTCTTTCTGAACACATTCAAAAAATCACCTTCTTAAACGCAACGCAGTAAATTGCGATTTTGTCGTTTGAAAGGCCGCCATTTTGGCGACCTCATCACTCACCACGCAAATTATCCTCAGGCCGAAACCGCCTGCGGCTGCCATTGCAGCACCCGGAAACCGTGCGTGCCATCGCGATCCAGCTGCGCCACCAAACCGTATTCCCAGTCCAGATACGCCTGCATCACGCCCGCTTCAATATCGGTGCCTTCATACGGGCGGCGATAGCGATCAATGGCCGGGGACAGCAGTTGCTGCTCTCCTTGCTCCGTCGGCAAACCCGCTTCGCGCCAGGCAGCGTTACCGCCCTCCAGCACAAACACCGGCTTGTCGGTCATCTCAGCCACTTGTTGCACCGCATAACCCGCTAGCAGGCTGCTGCCGCAGGTCAGAACATAGCGACGTGCCTCCGGCAACAACGCTTTGCCTTGCTGCTGCAGGGTAGAGCGCAGCAACCAGGCCGCGCCCGGAATATGGCTGTTGAGATGGTTCGCGCGCGTGGTGAAATCCAGTACCTGCGTTTGTCCTTCCTGCAGCCATTCCGCTAACTGCTGCGGTGAGATGAATTCGGGTTGAGCGACGGGCGGCACCTGCGCTTTCCAGTTACCGCGTTCACTGAAATCACTGGCCTGCAGCTCCTCCAGCACCGAAACCTGCCAGCCAAGCTGCGCCAGCCAGGATGCGGTCATATTGGCGCGCACGCCGTCATCATCAATCAGCACAATGCGCGCACCGCGCACGCTGGCGTAATGATCGGTCTCCTGCACCAGTTGACCTCCCGGCACATGGCGGCTGCCAGGCAGATGCCCGGCGGCGTATTCGTCGGCACCACGCACATCAAACAGATAAGTGGTGCGCGTCTCCTGCTGCCAGCGTTTCAGCGTGGCGAGTGGGATACGTTCCACACCGGCGCGATCGGCGATGATGCGCGCATTGTTCGCCGCCTGACGCTGTGCGGTTTCGCTGGCCTCACCATAGCGGCGCGACTGACCTATATCCAGTGCATGCCCGGCCAGCGTCCAGCCGATGGTACCATTACGCAGTGCGAACACCGGATTGCGAATCCCGGCGTTCACCAGCGATTGCGTACCAATGATACTGCGCGTGCGGCCGGCGCAGTTCACTATCACCGTGGTCTCCGGCGATGGCGCGATGTCACGCACGCGCAGCACCAGTTCACCGCCCGGCACGCTGGTGGCGCCTGGAATACTCATGGTTTGATATTCATCGAAACGACGCGCATCGAGCACTACCACGTTAGCATCGCTGTTAATCAGCTGATGCACCTCGTCCGCAGATAAAGAAGGTGTGTGATTGTGATGCTCAACCAGTTCGCCAAACGCTTTGCTGGGTGAATTCACGTCGATAAACAGTTCGCCGCCCGCCGCTTGCCAGCCGGCCAAATCATCTGCCAGCAGCGCGACATTGCTGTAACCCAGCGCGGCAATCCGTTCGGCAGCGGTTTGCGCCAGGCCTTCGTTACCGTCATACAGCGTGATCGCGGTGGTGCGCTGCGGAATGCGGTCCAGCAGCTCAAGCTCCAGTTTTGACAGTGGAATATTCACCGCAAACAACGGATGCGCGGTGGCAAACAGCGCTTCATCGCGCACATCGACAATCGCCACTTCCTGCTGCTGACGCAGGGCCTCAATAATTTCCGCCGCCTGGCGTAAAGGGAAAACCGGTTTAGTCATGTGAAAGGTCCCAAATGTTCGGTAAGTAACGGTTGCTGTAACCGGAGATAAACGTTTTTTCACTGCCGTCTTCGCGGTAGACCGCGCGTTTGACCGCGCCAATGTTGGCGCCATAAACGTGAATGCTGATGGAGACGCGGTCGTCATAGGCGTTGCTGACGCGATGAATATCGCCTACCGTCGGCGACACCGCTTCAACGCGGCCGGGATCGAGTCGGACTGGCGCGCCTTCCGGCTGCAATCCGTTTGGCCCCGGCTGCCAGGATTGTGAAATCTCTGCGCCGCGCAGCATGCCAATCAGTCCCCATACGCGATGGTCGTGAATCGGCGTTTGCTGGCCTGGCCCCCAGACGAAACTCACCACCGAAAAGCGTTGCTGCGCATCGGCATACAACAAATATTGTTGATAGTGTTCGGGATGAGGTTGGGTAAAGGCGTCGTCCAGCCAGTCGTCGTGGCGAATCAACTCGCCAAGCCACGTGCTGCCACGCTGCAACACCGTGGCCTCCTCCGGCTGTGCATCCAGCAAGTTGGCAAGATTGGTGACAAAATCACGCAGGCGCTGGTGCTGATACTGGCTCATAAGCTTCAGACGCTCCTTTTATCGGCGGCTGAGAGCGCATCGACTTTCTCGCGCGTCAGCGGAATCAGCTCGCGACCATATTCCACCGCATCGTTAAGCGGATCGAAGCCGCGAATCAGCACGCTATGAATGCCAAGGCGATAATATTCCAGCAGTGCATCGGAAACTTGCTCCGGCGTTCCCACCAGCGCAGTGGAGTTGTAGCCGCCCTGAACCAGTTTTGCGACGCCGGTCCACAGCACTTTATCCAGACGATCGCCTTCATTGGCGGCGGCGAGTAAACGCTGCGCGCCAACGCTCTGCGGCTTCGCCTTACCAAAGGCAAAGCCACTTTCGTTAAGCTGTTTTTCGGCCGTGGCGCGGATGTGCTCCGCACGTTCCCAGGCTTCTTTTTCAGTAGTGCCAAGAATCGGCCGGAACGAAATGTTGAAGTTAATTTCCCGGCCCTGTCTGGCGGCAGCGGCACGCAAGTTGCGTACCGTCTCTTCCGCGCCTTTCAGCGGCTCGCCCCACAGCGCAAACACATCGGCATGGCGTGCTGCAACATCAATCGCCTCCTGCGACGAGCCGCCAAAATAGATGGGCAGTTTATTCTGCAGCGGTTTGATGGCTGAGAACGCCTGCTCGGCCTGATAAAACCGGCCTTGATGATCGTACGGCTGCGCGGATTCGAGACTCTGCTTCAATACGGTGAGGAACTCATCGCTACGCGCATAGCGCTCGGCTTTATTGAGGAAGTCACCGTCGCGGCGCTGCTCGGCATCGCTGCCGCCGCTGATGATGTGCACCGCTAAGCGACCGTCGGTGAGGTGATCAAGCGAAGCCAGTTTGCGCGCCGCTAGCGTCGGCGAGACAAAGCCGGGACGATGCGCCAGCAAAAATTTCAGCGTCGAGGTGTGCGCCGCCGCGTGCGCGGTGACCAGAAAACCATCCGGCTGATCCGACCAATAGCCCACCAGAATGCGATCAAAACCGGCGTCTTCATGCGCCCGCGCAAAACGCGCAATGTACTCTTTATCGAACAGCGGGCCGCTAGCCGGAATGATTTCGGAAGCGAGGCGGTGGCCAATCATGCCAAGGAATTGAATGCTCATGCGGTTCTCCTGAAGTGACGTCATGGAGAAAAACTACGGGCGCAGGCGGTGTGAACGGAAATTCAATATTGTGCAAAGGTTTTGCGTTTAACAGTGAAGCGGGTAATAGCGGGGGAAAAGCGGAAGCGACGCGGATTAGAACCGATTGAAATAATTAAGAAGAGAAGGGCGAGCCGCAGCTCGCCCCATATATCAGAAGGCCAATACCAGACCAGCGATAGCGGCTGACAGCACGCTCACCAGCGTTGAGCCGTACAGCAGTTTCAGGCCGAAGCGTGAAACCACGTTACCTTGCTCTTCGTGCAGACCTTTAATCGCGCCCGCCACAATCCCGATTGAGGAGAAGTTAGCAAAGGAGACCAGGAACACCGAGAGAATACCTTCCGAGTGTGGCGACAGCTGACCGGCGATTTTCTGCAGATCCATCATTGCCACGAATTCGTTGGAAACCAGTTTGGTGGCCATGATGCTGCCCACCTGCAGCGCTTCGTGTGAAGGAACACCCATCACCCATGCAAATGGATAGAACACATAACCCAGCACGCCCTGGAAGCTGATGCCGAAAATCAGGTCGAACAGCGCGTTCAGACCGGTAATCAAGGCGATAAAACCAATCAGCATTGCGGCAACAATCATCGCAACTTTAAAACCGGCGAGGATGTATTCGCCCAGCATTTCGAAGAAGCTCTGGCCTTTATGCAGGTCCTGCAGTTGCAGATCTTCTTCGCTATCCACGCGGTAAGGGTTTATCAGCGACAGCACAATAAAGGTGCTGAACATGTTCAATACCAGCGCGGCCACCACATATTTTGGCTGCAGCATGGTCATGTAGGCGCCGACAATTGACATCGAAACCGTCGACATGGCAGTCGCTGCCATGGTGTACATACGGCGCTGTGACATTTTGCCAAGGATATCTTTATAGGCGATGAAGTTTTCTGACTGTCCCAAAATCAGAGAGCTCACGGCGTTAAAGGATTCCAGTTTGCCCATACCGTTTACTTTGGACAGCACGGTACCAATGCCGCGAATCACCCACGGCAAGATGCGGAAATGCTGCAAAATACCGATTAACGCAGAGATGAAAATGATGGGGCAAAGCACGTTGAGGAAGAAGAAAGCGAGACCTTTTTCGCTCATATTGCCAAACACGAAGTTGGTGCCTTCGGCGGCATATTTGAGCAGATGATCAAAGAATCCTGCGAAGCCCTGCACAAAGCCGAGACCGACGGAGGAGTTCAGGAAGAACCAGGCCAGCAGAATTTCGATTACCAGAAGTTGAACGATATAACGAAGACGGATGCTTTTGCGATCGTGGCTGACCAGCAAGGCCAGCACCGCTACCACCACTAGTGCTAAAAGAAAATGCAAAACATGGGACATGTCGGCTCCAAATTTGAGGAGGGTTGTATTTTGTTGCGTATTCTATGTAACGCGTTACTTAAAAACGAGATCAAAACCACATTATAAGTATTCGCTATCGCGTTTTTTCTCAGATAAGTCTGACCGCTCACAACCCTATTACAAATTCATCACAAGAAATATCCACAAAAACATTGTCTATAAAATAACCCAAGAGTAGAGTCTTTTGCGTTGCACTTGTTTTTAGCAAGAACTGACTTTACCGCAATGTATAGCAATGGCTATACTTTATAGCACCATCTATTACTACAATAACTATAACCAAATTTCATCTGCCTTGAATGACCCTTAATCTGGACAGGTCAACAAGCATTAGGACAGGGTAAAACTATGCTAGAAAGCCGCACCGCCGAGCGCGCCGCTCGCGGAGCCAGAAAGATCAAACTCGCGCTGCTGGGCCCCGCCTTTATTGCGGCGATTGGCTACATCGATCCCGGCAACTTCGCGACCAACATTCAGGCCGGCGCCGCCTACGGCTACAAGCTGTTATGGGTGGTGGTGTGGGCCAACGTCATGGCGATGCTGATCCAGCTGATGTCCGCCAAGCTGGGCATTGCTACTGGCAAAAATCTTGCAGAACACATCCGCGATCGCTTCCCGCGTCCGGCGGTGTGGTTCTATTGGGTGCAGGCGGAAATCATCGCCATGGCCACCGATCTCGCTGAATTTATCGGCGCGGCGCTCGGCTTCAAGCTATTACTTGGCATTTCCCTGCTGCAGGGTGCGGTGTTAACCGGTATCGCGACCTACCTGATTCTGATGCTGCAAAGTCGCGGGCAGAAGCCGCTGGAACTGGTGATTGGCGGTCTGCTGTTGTTTGTAGCGGCGGCTTATATTGTGGAGCTGTTTTTCTCCCAGCCTAAAGTGAGTGAGCTGGTGGTTGGCATGGCGCTGCCATCGCTGCCAACATCGGATGCGGTATTCCTCGCTGCTGGTGTGTTAGGCGCCACCATTATGCCGCACGTGATTTATCTGCACTCGGCGCTGACGCAGCACGGCAATAAAGGCAGCAAGGCGCAACGTTACAGTTCAACCAAGCTGGATGTGGCTATCGCCATGACCATCGCTGGCTTTGTGAATCTGGCGATGATGGCCACCGCCGCTGCGGCATTTCACTTTAGCGGTCACTCCAGCATCGTCGATCTCGATCAGGCATACCTAACGCTGCAACCGCTGTTGGGTGAAGCGGCAGCGATTGTGTTCGGTTTGAGTCTGGTGGCTGCTGGTCTCTCCTCAACCGTGGTTGGCACGCTGGCGGGACAAGTGGTGATGCAGGGCTTTATCCGTTTCCACATTCCGCTGTGGTTCCGCCGCACTATCACCATGTTGCCCTCTTTTATAGTAATTTGGGCGGGCTGGGATCCCACGCGCATTCTGGTAATGAGTCAGGTGCTGTTGAGTTTCGGTATCGCGCTGGCGCTGATTCCGCTGCTCTCCTTTACCGGCAACCGCGAATTGATGGGCGATGAGATGGTGAACTCACGCCTGATGCAAAATGCCGGGCGGCTGATTGTGGTGCTGGTGATCGCCCTCAATCTCTATTTGCTGGTCGGCGAAGCGCTCGGTTGGTAACTGCCAGAGAAAAGAAAAATCCCGCCATTGTGCGGGATTTTTTGTTTAGTGATGATGGTGATCGTGGTGACCTCGACGATCATCATGGCGATGATCGTGGCGGTGATGTTCACGACGTTCACGCTCATGCCAGCGGCGTTCGCGCTCACGTTCATAGGCGCGATGACGTTTCCACTCTTCGTGACGCCACCAGCGATGATCGTTGTACTGATAACGATCGTTCCACCAGCGCGGCTCGCGCCAGCGCCCCCCGTCCCAGTAATTACCGTGACGATCGCGATCGCCGAGATGCAGCGTAACGCCCGGACCCAAATTGATGGTGGCGCTGTCGGCTTGTGCTGTGCTGATAGCCAATGGGGATAAGGTTGCCAGCAAGGCGGCAAACAAAATGGCACGTTTCATAACTTCTCCTTTTCAGTAGCTTATAACTGCCACCGTTGCGCTAGTTTGCCACATCGGACCAGGGAAGCCTTGAGAATCCGTCTGAAAACGCTGAGGGAAATCTGAAATGAGAATTTTCTGCTGCGGAAAACGCCCGACCAATGCCGGGCGGGTAAACGTTTACACTAAGATATTGTGGATGGCGTCGATCTCATCCTGGCTTAGTTTCGGCTGGCTCAACATCTCAACCGCATCATCAATTTGCGTGGTTTTACTGGCGCCAATCAGCACCGAGGTAACACGCGCATCGCGCAGCACCCAGCTCAGCGCCATCTGCGCCAGCTTCTGGCCGCGCTGTTGGGCAATCGCCTGCAGCTGACGCACTTTTTCCATCTTCTCTTGCGTCAGCTGGTTTTCATTCAGGAACTTACTGCCGCTGGCGATGCGCGAGTCTTGTGGAATACCCTGCAAATAGCGGTCGGTTAACACGCCACCCGCCAGCGGCGAGAAGGCGATGCAACCAACGCCGTTGTCGCCCAGCACATCCAGTAAACCCTGCTCAGGCGTACGTTCAAACATCGAATAACGCGGCTGGTGGATCAGGCAAGGCGTGCCGAGGTCGCGCAGAATCGCAATCGCTTCGGCGGCTTTGTCTGCCGGATAGTTGGAGATGGCGGCATACAGCGCTTTGCCCTGACGCACCACCTGATCCAGCGCACGCATGGTCTCTTCCAGCGGCGTTTCGGGATCGGGGCGGTGATGATAGAAGATATCAACGTACTCCAATCCCATGCGCTTCAGGCTTTGATCGAGACTGGAAATCAGATACTTGCGCGAACCCCAATCGCCGTATGGGCCGTCCCACATGGTGTAACCGGCTTTAGTTGAAATCACCAGCTCGTCGCGCAGTCCCTGAAAATCCTCGCGCAGAATGCGACCAAAGTTGGATTCCGCCGATCCCGGCGGCGGGCCGTAATTATTGGCGAGATCGAAATGGGTAATGCCGCGATCAAAGGCATGGCGCAGCAGTTCACGGCTGTTATCGACGCGCGTACTGTCGCCAAAGTTATGCCACAAACCCAGTGAAATCGCCGGTAACTTCAGGCCGCTACGGCCACTGCGGCGGTATTGCATCTGTTGATAACGTTCGGGATGGGGAAAAGCACTCATGCAGCGTTCCTGTCTCATAGGGGAGAAAGTGACATCAGCATATCAGTGTATGCGTTTACACTAAGGCGAAACGCGCCGAAGATCGCAACTTACAGAATTATCTGTCGTCGTAACGAATGCTTGCCACAAATCACCACGCCACGATGATGAATATCTCGCCAATTCAGCCACATCGCTAATACTCGTGATTATCCCCTTAACAAGGAGCTGTCGATGAAAAACCCGAACGTTGGCGATTATTTACTGCACCGATTACAGCAAGCTGGCATCCGTCATCTGTTCGGCGTGCCCGGCGATTACAACCTGCAATTTCTCGACAGCGTGATTGCGCATCCCGACATTGCCTGGGTTGGCTGTGCCAATGAACTGAATGCGGCGTATGCGGCGGATGGTTACGGGCGCTGCAACGGTGCGGCGGCACTGCTGACCACCTTTGGCGTCGGCGAGCTCAGCGCTATCAACGGCATTGCCGGCAGCTATGCCGAATATGTGCCGGTGATTCATATCGTTGGCGCGCCCGCCAGTCAGGCGCAACAGCAGGGCGATTGTGTGCACCATTCGCTGGGCGACGGCGATTTTGGTCACTTCCTGCGTATGGCGCAGGAAGTGAGTGTGGCATCGGCGGTGCTGACGGCGGAAAACGCAGTGACTGAGATTGATCGCGTTATCAGCGAGGCGCTAACGCAACATCGTCCCGGCTATTTATTGCTGGCGGTGGATGTGGCGGCGGCTGAGATTTCGCTATCAGAGGAAAAAGCCACAGCCGCAGATAACCATCAGCAGGTTGCCGTGGCCTTTGCCGATGCGGCAGAACGCTTGCTGGCACCGGCGCAGCGCGTGGCGCTGTTGGCCGATTTCCTGGCCTCACGCTGGCAGTTGCAGCCGCAGCTTGAGGCGTTGCGCCAGCTGCGTGCGATTCCTGCCGCCACCTTGTTGATGGGCAAGGGCGTGCTGAACGAGCAGCAGCCGGGCTTCGTCGGTACGTATGCCGCGCAAGGCAGCAGCGATGCGGTGCGTCAGGCCATCGAAGATACCGACGTTACGATTTGCGTCGGCGTGCGGTTTACCGACACCTTAACCGCTGGCTTCACACAAAATCTGCCCGCCGAGCGCGTGATCGATCTGCAGCCGTTTCAGGCCACGGTCGCTGGCGAGGTGTTTGCGCCGTTGAGCATGCAGCAGGCGCTGGCGGCGCTGACGCCGATTTATCAGCGTCACTGCGCGCACTGGCGGCTGGCAGATGCGCCTGAGTGCGAGGAAGGTGAGCAAATTGCTGCGGCGGTAATCAGTCAGCAGGCATTCTGGCAGGCGATGCAGCGCTTCCTGCAACCCGGTGATATTATCCTTGCCGATCAAGGCACTGCGGCCTTTGGCGCGGCGGCGCTGCGTTTACCGCAGGATGCACAACTGTTGGTGCAACCGCTGTGGGGATCGATTGGCTATACTTTACCCGCCACTTTTGGTGCGCAAACCGCGCAGCCAGATCGGCGGGTCATCCTGATCATTGGCGATGGCTCTGCGCAGCTGACGATACAGGAGTTAGGTTCGATGCTGCGCGACGGCCAGCAGCCGATTATCTTCTTGATTAATAATGAGGGTTATACCGTTGAGCGCGCGATTCACGGTGCTGAGCAACGTTACAATGATATCGCGCAATGGAACTGGACCGCGCTACCGCAGGCGCTGAGCCAGCAGTGTGCGGCGCAAAGCTGGCGCGTCAGCGAAACGGTGCAACTCGACGCGGTGATGGAACAATTAATGCGGAATCGACGTCTGTCGCTGGTGGAAGTGGTGATGGACAAACAGGACTTGCCGCCGCTGCTGCGTAAGGTCACCGCCGCATTGCATCAGCGTAATAGTGGCTAAATTTCGGAAAGTTGCCGCTGGGAAGTCGGGCAGGTGATCGGTAGGCTGTGCAGCATCTTTGAATGGATTACGCCCATCGTGCAGGTGGGCGTTGTTGTTTTATTGGCAGGCTTTTATAGTGTCCTGCAATTGTTTATGACCCAAGCGGAGCAGCAGAAGAATGACAACATACGCCCTGGTCGGCGATGTGGGCGGTACCAATGCCCGTCTCGCATTGTGTGAGGTAGAAAACGGCGCTATCTCGCAAGCCCAAACTTTCTCAACATCAGACTACGACAATCTCGAAGCGGTGATTCGCCACTATCTGGACGAGCAAAAACAGGACATTAAGCACGCCTGTATCGCCATTGCCTGTCCGATTACCGGCGATTGGGTGGAGATGACCAACCACGATTGGGCGTTCTCGACCAAAGTGATGAAAGAGCATCTGGCGCTGGAAAGCCTGGAAATCATTAATGATTTCACCGCCGTTTCCATGGCGATTCCGATGCTGAGCGAACAGGAAGTGATTCAGTTCGGCGGTAGAGCGCCGGTTGAAGGCAAGCCTATCGCGATTTATGGTGCGGGCACCGGCCTTGGCGTCAGCCATTTGGTGCACGTGGATAAGCGCTGGATCAGCTTGCCGGGCGAGGGCGGTCACGTCGACTTCGCGCCAAATAGCGAAGAAGAGGGTGAAATTCTCGAAGTGCTGCGCGCGGAGATTGGCCACGTTTCAGCGGAACGCGTGCTGTCCGGTGCCGGTTTGGTCAATCTGTATCGCGCCATCGTGAAGTCTGATGAGCGTGAGCCAGAAAACCTCAAGCCTAAAGATGTTACCGAACGCGCATTAAAAGATACCTGCATTGATTGCCGTCGCGCGCTGTCGCTGTTCTGCGTGATTATGGGCCGTTTTGGCGGCAACCTGGCGCTGAATCTGGGCACCTTCGGCGGCGTTTATATCGCGGGCGGTATTGTGCCGCGCTTCCTCGATTTCTTTAAAGCCTCCGGTTTCCGCGCGGCATTTGAAGATAAAGGTCGCTTCCGCGATTACCTGGTCGATATTCCGGTATATATGATCACTCACGATCAGCCGGGCTTACTCGGCGCCGGTGCGCACCTGCGTCAGGTGTTGGGCCGCGAGCTGTAAACACGCAGGCGAGCGGCATCCGCCGTTCGCCTTATAATCTCATCAACTGCCGAAAGGCTTTCACCTTGCTGCGACTCACCGGCACCTGCGCATCCAAATCACGCAACTTCACCAAATAGGTATTGTTAAACCATGGCTCGATTTCACGAATCTTGCTCAGGTTGACGCAGTAAGAGCGATGGCAGCGGAAGAACTGCTGTTCCGGTAAACGGCTGCAAAACTCACTGATCACCATCGACATCACATAGGCTTCGCGCCGCGTATACACAAACGTCAACTTCTCGTGCGCCTCAACGTAATAGATCTCGTTGACATCGGTGACGATAATGCGTTCATCTTTCACCAGATTGACGGTTTGTTGCGAGTTGACCGCTGCGTTTTGTGGTTGCAACTGCTGTTGCGCGCTGGCTTCCAGTTTTTGCAACATGGTCATGATGCGCGACTCATGATACGGCTTGAGAATGTAGTCAAACGCGTCCAGCTCAAACGCTTCAACCGCATGCTCTTTCCACGCGGTGATAAACACAATCAGCGGTTTGTGGGCAAACTGATTGATGTTTTGCGCCAGCAGCATGCCATCGAGCGAAGGAATGTTGATATCGAGGAAAATCACATCTACCCGATGGTTCTGCAGATATTTCAGCACTTCCAGCCCATCATCAAAGCAGGCCTCAACGCTGATTTGGCTGTGTTGCTGAATCATCCAGCTTAACTCTTGCTGGGCGAGAAACTCGTCTTCAACGATGATGGCTTTCACGTGGCGGTTTCCGTGGTGGGGCGCAGCGGGGCAGGCAGCCGCTGGCCATTCTTGCTAAGCGTAAAGGCGATTTCCGTGCCGGGATGATGGCGGGTGATGACCAAACCCTGGCCGGAGAGCAGCTTAACGCGATGATGCACATTCAGCAGACCAATTTTGTTGCCGGGCATCTCGTTTCGCGCCACGCGGCTCATCACATCATCGCTGATGCCATCACCGGTATCGCGCACCGCAACGCGCACCCGATCGCCTAAATCCTTCACGCTCAGCGTCACTACGCCTTTGCCGCGGCAAGGCTGAATGCCGTGCACAATCGCGTTCTCTACCAGCGGCTGAATCAGCAGGCTGGGCAGCGTGAAGTGCAGATCTTCATCCACGTCATAAATCATCGACAGCTTATCGCCGAAACGCGCCTGCTCAATCGCGATGTAATCCTTCACCTGCCACAACTCTTTCTTGATATCGATAAGCTCGTCATCGTTGAGTTCGAGGTTGTAACGCAGATAACGCGAAAGATTGATCACCAACTGGCGCGCGGTGTCCGGATTAAGGCGAATCGAAGAGGAAATAGCATTCAGGGCGTTAAACAGGAAATGCGGGTTAATTTTGCTCTGCAGTGCGCGCAATTCTGCCTTGTTCGCCATCTCGCGCAGCTGTTCAGCCCGCGAGACTTCCAGCTGGGTGGAGATGATTTGCGACAGTCCAATCGCCATCTCTTTCAGCGACCCGGTGATGCGATGCGCACGGCGATAATAGATTTTTAGCGTGCCGGTGACTTCCCCTTTTTCCCAAAGGGGAATAACCAGCATCGAGTGAATATCTTTGGTGCGATGCGCCTCGTCGTTGTTTTTAATAATGATTTTACCGCTAGCGATTGCCTGCGCGGTGGTCGGGCTGATGGCATCATCGCCGTTGTGATAGTTCTGCTCGCCGTAGCCGACGTAAGCGAGAATCTGTTTGTTATTGGTGATGGCGACTGCATCGGCGTGAATGTCGGTGCGGATGATATCGCACACTTTATGCAGCGACTGGCTATCAACCTGGCGAAACAGCGGCAATGTTTTGTTGGCGATCTCCAGTGCCAGCTTGGCCTGACGCGCCGCAATCGCCTCTTTTTCACCTTCGACGCTCTGCACCAGCAGCACGATTAAACCGATGCTCGATGCGCCCAAAATCATCGGCAGCGCAATCTCGGACACAATCGCCAGTCCCAGCGTCATTGGCTTGGCCCACAGCACAATCAGCAGCATGGTCAGGCTTTCGCACAACATGCCGCCAAGAATACCGGCGCGCCAGCGCTGCTCTTTATTCACCCGGCGATTAATCACGCCCGAAGCGATGCCAGCAATGATGCTGGTGATCAGGCAAGGCACCGCCGTGACGCCATCCATATCAATTAGATAGCGATGCAAACCGGCAATCACGCCGGTGGCGATGCCTACCCACGGACCAAACAGAATGCCGCCGGACATCACCGCAATCACGCGCACATTGAGCAGCGAGCCGTCGACGTTAATGCCTGACCAGGTGCTGAACAGCGCAAACAGCGAGAATATTGCCGTCACCACCAGTTTTTCGCGCACCGAATGCTCATCTTTTTGCAACAGCTGACGAAACACCCGCGTGCGCGTGAGGAAGAACAGACAGATCAGCATCAGCGCCGCGCGGTCAAAAACCGCCAGCAGCATGTCGAAGTGGGAAGGCAAGGGCATCTCTCAGGCAAGAAACGGGAGGCTATGATAAAAAATGTGGTCACGATCCGCCAGCGCCACGGCAATCTGCAGACCTTTCTCGTAGCCGGGATCAATTTTGAGCATGCCTGGTCGCCATAAATAGCGACATCCGCCAAAAGAGGAAAACTTGAGTAACAAAAAGAGGATTAGCGAAAGCGTGCGCCGACCGCTGGTTGTCAATACGCCGGTTTGCTATGTTGCCGGATAAAAAAGGGGAGCTCAGCCATGCAATTACTCACGCCACGTTTGTCCCTCAGTCGGCTTCAACCTGAAGACTGGCGGATTTTCAAAGCGGTACATCAGGACCGCGCGACCATGACGTGGGTCAGTGAAATCCCGGATGAAAACGATATTCGTCAACGCTTTACTGAGCGTCTGGCGCCATGGCAGGCGAGCAGTTTTCATATGCTGTGTCTGGTGGCGCGCATCCGGGAAACCGGCGAGCCGATTGGCCTGTTTGGCTGTAGCGCCGAGTGGCATCCTTATCGTCAGGCCGAAGTGGGTTACATGCTGCGCGCGGCGTTTACCGGAATGGGTTATGGCAGTGAAGCGCTCGACGCGCTGTGCCAGTTTTTGCTACAGGCAGAATTTCATAAGCTGAAAGCGATGGTGATTGAGGGGAATTGGCCGTCGCGCCGCATTCTTGAGAAGAATGGTTTCGTCCTTGAGGGTACGCTGCGGGATAATTATCTGCTAAACGGCCAATGGGTAAGCGATTGGGTGTTTGGCCGCCTGAATCCGCAACATTAAAAAAATTTCCGTCTGCTCTCGACAATCTTGTTATCAGCGCGTTATGTTCTTGGTGCGGTCACCACAGTGACCCACGTCGCTCGGACGGTCCGGGCGCTTACGTAAACCAGAGGACATCATGGCTGATAACAGCACACCCCGTCGTTTCTCGCGTATTGAACGCCTTCCCCCGTATGTTTTTAACATTACCGCTGAATTGAAGATGGCTGCGCGTCGGCGCGGCGAAGACATCATCGATTTTTCGATGGGCAATCCGGATGGCCCAACGCCGCCGCACATCGTCGAAAAACTCTGCCAGGTGGCGCAGCGCGAAGACACGCACGGTTACTCAACCTCGAAAGGTATTCCCCGTTTGCGTCGCGCGATTTCGCGCTGGTACGCAGACCGTTATCAGGTGGAGATCGATCCGGAATCGGAAGCGATTGTCACCATCGGCTCCAAAGAGGGTTTGGCGCACTTGATGCTGGCCACGCTCGACCACGGCGACACCGTGCTGGTGCCGAACCCCAGCTATCCGATTCACATTTACGGCGCGGTCATTGCCGGCGCGCAGGTGCGTTCTGTTCCGCTGGTAGCGGGCGTTGATTTCTTCAACGAGCTGGAGCGGGCGATTCGCGAAAGCTATCCCAAACCGAAAATGATGATTCTCGGCTTCCCGTCGAACCCTACAGCGCAATGCGTTGAGCTCGACTTCTTCGAGCGCGTCATCGCGCTGGCGAAGCAGTACAACGTGCTGGTCATCCACGATCTCGCCTACGCTGATATCACCTACGATGGCTGGAAAGCGCCGTCGATTATGCAGGTGCCAGGCGCGCGTGATGTGGCGGTAGAATTCTTTACCCTCTCGAAAAGCTACAACATGGCGGGCTGGCGCATCGGCTTTATGGTCGGTAACAAAGAGCTGGTCTCCGCGCTGGCACGCATCAAAAGTTATCACGATTACGGCACCTTCACGCCACTGCAGGTCGCGGCGATTGCGGCGCTGGAAGGCGATCAACAGTGCGTGCGCGATATCGCTGAACAATACAAACGCCGCCGCGATGTGCTGGTGAAAGGCCTGCACGAAGCGGGCTGGATGGTCGATCTGCCGAAGGCGTCGATGTACGTCTGGGCGAAAATTCCCGATCACTACGCGCATCTTGGCTCACTGGAGTTCGCCAAATTACTGATGCAGGAAGCCAAAGTGTGCGTCTCGCCGGGCATCGGTTTCGGTGATTACGGTGATACCCACGTGCGTTTCGCGCTGATTGAAAACAGCGATCGTATTCGTCAGGCGGTGCGGGGGATTAAATCGATGTTCCGTGCCGATGGCATTTTGCCGGGAACGGTGAAAGCGCTGGAAGAAGAAGAGGAATAACCATTAAGTGGGGCGACTCAGCGTCGCCCCGCCTGGCGGCTCTACAGCATCAGTACAAAAGTACCGACCCAAAGCAACAGGAAGAAAGATATTCCCATCAAAGCGTATCTCACAAAACAACTCCTCTGAGCGGCTACCCGGCGGGCGATCCCAAACCCGCGTAACCCGAACAGAATAAGAGAAAGGTGGAGTTCATCATCGCTACACGCTTTCTTCTCAGGTCGCTCCAGGCAAGCCCGAAACAGGATCGAGGGCTAATTTACGCGGATTTGTCCCAAAAATAAATAGGCCACTTCTGAGATATTGCTCACATTTTCAGCGGGTCTCAATCTCCGGTATCGCCGACATTCCCACGCGCAGTTTTGCCAGATCCGGCTGGTTCTCATCGAGCACAATTTTCACCGGTAAACGCTGTACCACTTTGGTGTAATTGCCGGTGGCGTTGTCCGGCGAAATGGCGGAAAAGGTCGCGCCCGTCGCCGGAGCAATGCTGTCGACGCGGCCGCTAAATACCTTGCCTGGCAAGGCATCCACCTTCACGCTCACTTTCTGCCCTTGCTGCACATCCGCCAGCTGGGTTTCCAGATAATTAGCGGTGATATAGGTTTGCTGCAGCGGCACCACCGCCAGCAAACGCGTGCCTGCGCTAACGTAGGCGCCGAGGCGCACCGAACGCTGACCGACCATGCCATCCACCGGCGCCACAATCCGCGTGTAGGAAAGATTGAGCTGCGCCTGATCGACGCTGGCCTGCGCGGCAGCGACATCGGCAGCGGCCTGACGCACCGCAGCTTGTAGCACGCCAACTTGCTTGACGGCGGAAGCTAGCGCCGCTTCGCTCTGGCGGACGGTAGCCGAGGCGGAGCGCTGCGTTGAGTTGGCTTTTTGCTGATCGTCTGCGGCGATGGTGCCACTTTTATACAGCTGGTTGTAACGCGCAGCGCTTTGTCCGGCGTACTGCGCGGAAGCCTGGCTCGCCGCTAACGTGGCCTTCGCCTGGTCGATAGTGGATTGCTGCTGTTCCAGCTGCGCCTGGCTACTCAAACGCTTCGCCTCGCTGACCTGCAAATTGGCCTGCGCGGTCTCTAACGCCACGCGGTAATCGCGATCGTCGAGTGTCGCCAGCAGTTCGCCGGCCTTTACGCGCTGGTTGTCTTGCACGTTGACGCTGGCGATGTAGCCGGAAACTTTCGGCGCAACCAGCGTGTAATCGGCATTCACGTAGGCATCGGTGGTGCGGTGATCGTTGCCGGTCATTGATGACCAGACAAAAAAAGCCATCGCTAATAACACCAGTAATAAGGCGCTCAACAGCACCGTTCTCTTCAAAGCAAAAGCTTGCATATCAATTATCTCGACGTCGTCGTAACAGGTTGAATCAGTGTTTGTGGTGGCCAGACGCGTTTTGGCAGCCAGGCGGTTAACAGTACAAGCAGGGCGGCGAAGGCAATCAGCATCTGGTAGCAATCACTCAGGCTCAGCACCATCGCCTGCTGTTTTAGCAAGGTGGCGAAGCCGCTGAGGTTCTCCGCGCTGCTGGCGCTGCCGTCCGGCAGCAATGGCATGCTGCTGCTGGATTGTGCGCTGTTCGGCGCCGTCATCAGCCATGAACGGCTGGCGGCGCTATCGACCAGCACGTTGGAGTGGAATTTTTCACGGTGGCTGATAAACCATTCCACCAGCGTGCTGGCGGCGATGCTGGAGAAACCGCGCACCGTGTTGAACATCGCCGAGGCAAAGGGGCCTTCTGGTGGTGCAACCACGCTGGTGGCACTCATCAGCACCGGCAAAATCACCATGGGCTGGCCGAACGCCTGCAAAATCTGAATCAGCCAGAAATTCTGCCGCGCCCAATCGGTGGTGATGTGCATGCCCATCAGGCAGGACGTCACCAACAGCGCTACGCCCGCCGTCAACATCCAGCGGCAATCCACCCAGCGAATATTCAGCAGCGCGGCAACAAAAGGCGCGATCAGCAACTGCGGCAATCCGATGGTCAACGCCAGCGGGGCGAACTGCAGTGTGCGGAAGCCTTGTACCTGCGCCAGATAGGCCGACGGCAACGCCGAACCTGACAGCGACAGAATCAGCACGCCCGCCAGCACCAGCAAGCCGTGCGCGAGATTGCGCCGCCCCAGCATCTGCAATTTGAACAGCGGCAGCGGGTGAAACCATTCATTAATAAAGAACACAGTCAGCAACGCCAGCGCGCTGAATAATAGGCCGCAAAATAACGGCGATTCGAGCCAGTCGAGTCGTTCGCCCTGCGTCAGCGTCAGAATCAACAGCGCCATACCGGAGCAGCCGGTCAGCATGCCGAACAGGTCGATCTGTTTAAAACGCTCAAGGCGCAGCGGATCCTGCGGCAAACCCCAGCTAATCAGCAGCATGGCAATCAGCATGGCGGGCACCACTTGCCAGAAGACAAACAGCCAGCTGACGTCATCGGTCCAGAACGCCGCCAGCGAAGCGGCCATATTCGGACCGAAGGTGGCGGTCAGCGCATATCCGGCTAAACCGTATAATTTGATCGGCGGCGGAAGAAAGCGCAGCGCAACGGTCATCAGCATTGGCGGCAGCGCGCCGCCAAATAACCCCTGCACCACGCGCAAGGCGATAAACAGCGTGGCGTTAGGCATCAGCGGCAGCAGCAGACCGCTCAGCATAAAACCAGCGGAGACGGTGAGCGCAAAGCGGCGCAGCGAAAAGGTGACGGCGAACCAGGGCGCAATCATCATTGCCGCCACTTCAGCGGCCTGATACGCGGAGATGATCCAGCTGCCTTGATCGTAACTGATGCCGATGGCAGCGCGGATATCGGCTAACGCGATATCGGTGACGCGATCGTTTAATCCCGATGTGAGCGCGGCAATCAGCACGCCAACCAATCCCAGCGCCAGGCGCAGAGTAAACGGATGGGGGGCCGGAGCCGCAATGGGCTGGGCGTTCATAGCAGGCTTCTCGTTATAATGTTGGTGCAGTGTATTGCGATGTGATACAGGTGGCATCTTACATATCGATATGCTGTATTGCAATGTGATACAGGGTGTAAAAGTGCGATCATTCGCGTTAAAGTAGGGCAGGCCAAAAAGGAACGCATCATGGTTGAACTTCCCTCAAGCCGTGAGGATGAAAAAGCGGGTGGCATTCAGGTCATCGCGCGTGCGGCAAAAATTCTGAATGCGCTGGGTGAACATCCCGGCGGCATGAGTTTGGGTGAAATTGCGCAGGTGGTTGATCTGCCACGCTCGACGGTGCAGCGCATTATTGGTGCGCTGGACAGTGCACAGCTGGTGCGCAGCAGCGGTGCTGGCGGGTTACGTCTCGGTCCGGCGCTGCTCAAGCTGATCTCCAGCGTGCACAGCGACGTGGTGGAAATCGTGCGTCCATTCCTCGAACAACTCTCTGCCGATATTAATGAAACGGTATCGCTGGCGCGGGCCAGCGGCACGCAGCTGGCGATCGTGCATTATGTGGTGGCCTCGCGCGAACTGCGCGTGGTGCCGCGCATCGGGCTGAATTTGCCGCTTTACAGCACATCGGGCGGCCGCGCGTTGCTGGCGCTGGAGAGCGATGAAGATGTGCGCGTGATGGTGGGCGAAGCCTATAAAGAGTTAACCGAGATGACGGTGAAAACGCTGCCGCAATTGCTGGAGCTGATTGCCGAGGTACGCGCCAGCGGATTGGCGATCGATCGCGGTGAGACGCTGGAGGGCATTTCGACCATGGCGGTCGCCATTGATACGCTGTTTGGCCGCTTCTCCATCTCATTACTGGTGCCGACCGCGCGTTTTCATAAGCAGGAAGCGCATTATCGTGAGCAAATCATCAAGTGCAAAGACGCCTTGATTCGTGAAATTGGCAAAATGACCGCTGTGGAAGGATAACCAACTGATGAAAACTTTGCTGATGGCCATCGATAACTCTCCGGTGGCGGAAAAAGTGATTGCGTTGACCATTGAACAAGCGCTGGCGCATCAGGCACAGGTCACGGTGCTGTGCTGCGTTGATCCCGCATACTCCTCCTGTAATCAACCGATAGAGATTGATGCCGGTGAAGATCCGGATGATTTTGTGGCGGCGAAAGATGAACAGAACACCGCCGAAATGGTGGTGCGCTACGCGCTGGCGCCGCTTTTGCGTGCGGGCGTGGCGGCAAAGGGTTTGATTCTGGCGGGGGAAGCGGCGGAAACCATTGTGGCGCAATCCACACTTTTGCATGCCAGCATGATCATCATGGGACGCCGTCATCTGTCGCCGTTTAATCGTCTGCTGAAAGGTTCGGTCAGCGCTGCGGTGATTGAACGCGCCAATTGCCCCGTTTTAATTGATGTACGTAAGGATTAACCCCGCTCGATGCTCTCGCTTTTTCCGATTACGCTAGCGGCGTTCGCGCTGCTGGCGATCATTATTATTCTGCTGGTGCGCACCACCTCGCTGCGACTGTGGCAAGGCGTTCTGTTGTTTATCTTGCCGCTAATACTGGCGAATTTACTGTGGTTCAGCTGGCTTCATCCACGTCAGGAGCGGCAGGCGCTGATGGAAGAGGTCGCAACCCAACTCAGCCTTGCGCCCGGTTATCGTCTGCTAAAAATTCAGGAACCTGCATTGTGGCAGTTGCTTAATCGCGAGCTGCTGCATAAACGGCTGGAAGGTGTGCCCGCCAATCAGGCGCTGGGGGATATGCGCGGCTGGTTGATGGATCTGGTTAATCAGCGTCTGACGCGCGCCAGCGATGCGGCGATCATTGATTACATCCGCGTCTCGGTCGAGGAGATGCGGGCGTTGCAGCAGCAGGAACCGCAGCGCTGCTTCCGTTTCCTCTATCCGCAGGTGAATGGCGGCGTCAATTTGCAACAGGTGTTGTCACCGGAACTGAATCAGCGCGATGCGCAAGCACTCGAAACGCTGTTGCAGCAAAGTACCGGCAATGAACAGCCGCTGGATCAGGCTGCGGCGCAGCGCGATTTACAAAGCGTGGTGGAAAAACTGTATGGCAAGTGGGGCGATCGGCTGCAACAGCTGAATATGCCGGCGGATACCGCGGTTGATCGCGGCGCAATGTGCGCGATGTCGATTGATCTCTATAGCGGCATTCTCGCATTGCCTGACAAACAAGCGGCCAATCTTTTACGTAAGATGGTCAGCCTTACCGGTTAGCAGGCAAAAAAAAGCCCGCTCAGCGCGGGCATGAAGGTCATTATCAGTATGTTTATTATTAATTCACCTGGTGTGGTGCAGACTTCGTTTTGTCTGAACAGATAATCGCACCCTTACCTTGATAAGTGAAACCGTTTGGTTTTATCGATTTGATTGGCGAAAGCTTCACTAATCCCGGACATTTCGCGCTTTATTCCTATAGATAAGCGCGGCGTTGCCTTTTAGACTGCAACGCTCAAGAGGAAACCCTAATGAAAAAAATGCTTATTAGCGCATTGGCGCTTTTTATGTTGGCGGGTTGTAGCGTCAGCAAACCAGGAGGATTTGAGCGTGTTGATGAAGATACCAGCTCAAATACCGTGCAGTATCGTTACGATCCGCACACGCTGAATAAAGACGCAATGGAGATCGACCTTGCGAATTATTGCAGCCAGCGTGGATTTGATAAGGTGGAATCACTGCCGTCGCAAAATAGCCATTTGCCCGGACTTAAGAAAGCCTGGTATCAATGTAATTACGCGGTAAAAAGCTAAAAAAATAGGGCGGGATAATTTCCCGCCCTTTTTATTTTCTTATTATTTGCTGTGTGTGCTTTGCCCAACTATCTGCGGTGTCCATGACCGCCGTGCCCATGATGCCAGCCGCCGCCACCACCATGATGGCCCCAGCCTGGGCCGCCGCCTCCACGATGATGATCGATAATACAGCCACTCAACATCGTCATAATGGCTACAACCGATGCAAGCTTAATCACTTTCTTCATGGAGAGTCCTCCTCTGTTCCAATGACGCCAGATTACAGGGGAATAGTGGAGTGAAGATGCAGGAAATGTAGAGTTATTACGGAATGTATTACGGAGTGTGTCAATTAAATGCTAAAAAAGTCGCGGTGTAAAATAAACCAATCGGAATAAGCTGAATGCCTGATAATAATAACGAGATTACTCCGAAAGGCAAGGCTTAATAATAGTGGTTCTCAATTAACGTTTTATTGTGGATCAATTGTGGAGAAATGGGATACCGCATATTCGTGCGGCATCCCAGCGAACTTAATTATGCAGTAAAGGTTCTGCCACGTTTTGGCGATTTGGCAGACGGATGCTCAGCGACAACACCAGCGAAATCACCAGCAAGGTCATAATCAGGCTGAAGGTGACGGTGAAGCCGCCAAAGGCGGAAGCAACCAGCGAACCCAGCACGCTGCCGATACCGAAGCCCAGGTAAATCAGACCATAGTTTTTGGTCAGGTTGTTCAGGCCAAAGAAATCGCTGACCAGCGATGGGAACACGGTAATGGTGCCGCCGAAGCTGAAGGCCACGCAAGCTAAGGAGAGGAAGAAGGTCGATTCACTCATATGGGTGAACAGCAAAATGCTCATGCCCAGCAGCGAGACGATTTGCGCCAGCGTAATCACGCGGATGCGCGCCATTTTATCCGAGAGCACGCCAAGAATCAGACGGCCGCTGAGGTTGGCAATTGCAATCACCGTGACCGCATTGGCGGCGGTTTGCGCGCTCAGATGCACCATGCCTTCACCGATATCTTTCGCCACGCCAATCACGTACAGGCCGCTCATGCAGGCAGTGAGGAACATCAGCGCCAGCATCCAGTACTGCGGTAAACGCACCGATTGCGCCAGCGTGTAATCTTTGGCTTCCAGCTGCGTATTACTTCTGTTCTTCTGCATCGGTGCGTCACGCATCAGCAACGCGCCGACAATGATCATGCTCATCGCCAGCACGCCCCAGATCATGAAGGTATTCTCCAGACCTTGTGCGCTCAGCAGTGCGCCGCAGATGAATTTAAAGCCGAGGCTACCCAAACCGTACGCACCAATCGAGCAGGCGGAAATGAGCCCTTTGCGCTCCGGGAACCACTTCACGCAGTTAGAGAGCGTCATCAGATAACCGGCGCCATCGGCCAATCCCACCAGAATCCCCGCGCTGAGGTAGAGCATCATCAGATTATCGGCATGCGCGGTCAGCCAGAAACCTACCGCCATCAGCATGCCCGCACCGATGGTGACGTTGCGCACGCCAAAGCGCTCCTGCAATTTCCCGGCAAGCGATGACGCAATCGCCAGGCCAAGACTGAGTAAACCGAACGAGAAAGCCACTTCACTGATCGGCGCATTCAGCTTATTTGCCAGCGGGCCGTTAAACAGGCTCCATGTATAAACCGAGCCCAAAGCGAACTGGGTGATAATAGTGCCGATAAGGGTGAGCATGCGGGTACGTTGGTCATTCGCGGGGGTTGCTGTTGTCATTTTTATCTCTCACTCGAGAAAGCGGAATCTGTGGAGATAATAAATTGCTCTCGCGCGTGCGGGGGATGCAGAGGCGTGAATGAACCGGATGGTGGAACGAAATGCAGTAAAGCGGGTATGAATGACATTGTGATGACAGTAAGTGATGTCATTTAAGCCGTAGCGGTTGCTACGGGTAACCATCTGTAAGTGTTTGTATCGATCACGCCATATCGCCTGCAAAGTTGTGGATGTTTGCCAGGCTTAAAATTCATTCAAAAGGAGGAAATATGAAAGACCGAACATATGAATCCGCGTCAAATGAGGATGAGGTTTGCTGCATTATCGGTCAGGCGGTGATCGAGTTAAGCGATGAGCATCAACCAGTGAATAAATCCACGTTGTCGTTGAAATTACTGGCAATGGCCGACCGCGACAAAGATGATGAACGCGTCCTGCTTTACTGGATTGCCAGAAAAGCCATAACTAAACCTCACCAGCTCAATATCGGCGTTCAGGGCTGGCGCTAGAGGAACAAAAGAGCGGGCGCAATGCCCGCTCTCGTTATTTATGCAGTCCGTAATCGGCCCATCGTCGGCCAGCGTACAAACATCACCATGTTCCCCGCCAGAATCATCACCAATCCGATAATCGCATTACTATGCCAGTGATAACCTTCATAAAGCGTGGAGAGCGTTAGCGCCACCAGCGGGAACAGCAAAGTACTGTAAGCGGCCTGACTGGCACCAATACGGCCCACCAGCGTGAAGTAGGCCCCAAATCCCACGACCGAACCAAATATCGCCAGGTAGCTCATCGCGCCTAACCACTGCATATTCAGCGCTGGCGCCAGCGAATCGCCGTTGATTAATGCCAGTGCGGCCATCACCAAAGCGCCATACAGCATCGCGTAGCTATTGGTGGTCAACACATCACGCTGACGGCGTTGATGGCGCAGCGAAATCATATTGCCGAAGGAGAAGCCCAGCGTGCCAAGCGCGCTGAGGCCCACGCCCCACAGCAACTGTGGAGCCGGATGCGCCGCCTGAATATCATTCCAGAACAGTGCGACAATACCGCCCAGGCCAAGCACCGCCGCTGGCAACAGGCGAAACGATGGGCGCTGACGGAAGAAGATCCAGCTGTTAAGCGCGTTATACAGCACGGCCATCGAGAAAATCACCGACTCGAGTCCGCTGCTGATCCACGCGGCAGCATGATAGAAGCAGACAAAGTTGAAGCCAAACACGCAGCAGCCCTGCAGCAGACAAAACAGATGATCGCGTTTATCCAGTATTCGCAGGCGACGCAACAGTTTAAGGATCACCAGCATCACCAGCGACGCCAGTAAGAAACGCCAAAATACCGCCACTAAAACGGGCGTATCGCCCGCTTCCTGCTGCAGGAAAATGGCAATCCAGGTGGTTCCCCAAATCATCACCACGGCAAGGTATAACATCACATTCATAGCGCACTCTCCGACATAATCTGGCCCGCAGTGTGGCGTGAAAAGCAACCTGCGGCTTGCACGTTTTTGCGCGGCAATTGCAAAATCTTGCGCTTTTTACTTCTGTGTCCGGCTGTGACCTGTTTTCTGTCTGCGGAGATCCGTACACTGGGCGCTCATGAACTTCGAGTGATATGAACCATGGCCGATTACCAGACCTTCAACATGCTGCAGCGCCACAAAGCGCAGCTGCGCGACAGTGTGCAGTTGTCGAGCGGCATTAAGCTGGCGGCCTGGTTTAACAGCGGCGATCGCGTCACCAATCTTAGCGATCATCATACGCTGAGCCTGTATACCGCCGACGGCTATGAAACCTGGCATAAAACCCAAAACGGCTGGCGCAACGGCGGCGGCCCGGATCGCTTTTGCCTGATGCCCAGCGGGGTAGAATCGGTGTGGGATATTCGCGCCGATTTGTCGTTTGTGCATCTCTATTGCACCGACGAACATCTGCGGCATTTGGGCGAGCAGATTTGGGATCGCAGTCCGTCGCGGCTCAATCTGCATGAAAAGATCTTCGCGGCGGACGATCGCATCACCCAACTTTATCGCCACTTCTTGCTGAGCACCGACTGGCAACAGCCAGCGAACCAATTGATGCTCAGCAGTGCATCAACGTTGCTGATGACGCATCTGCTGCAACGCTACAGCGATGTGCAATGGCAAGCGCCGCAGGTGCGTGGCGGACTGGCGCCCGCCGTGTTGCGGCGAGTCATGGCGTATATTGATGCGCAGCTCGATCAGCCATTAACGCTGGCGCAACTGGCAGCTGAAGCGGCGCTGAGCGAATACCATTTTGCCCGCATGTTCCGCAGCAGCGTTGGCGAGGCCCCGCATCAATATGTGATGCGCCGCCGCATGGATGCGGCGCTGCAGTTGCTGAAATTCAGCCGTTTACCGCTAACAGAAATCGCATTGCGCTGCGGTTTTCACTCCTCGAGTCACTTCAGTAACCGCTTCCGTCAGCTGCATGGCGTGACGCCATCGGCATGGCGCCAAGATCACGTCTAATTACGATCTCACTTTTAAAACGTTGTAATCGGCTGCAAGAACCCCTGTTTTTTTCTGAACACACCTCTCAATTAGGCATTCTCACACTCAGTGAGGCATTTTTTCGATGGATTTCGGAGTAGGATGCTTTGCAGGAAATTCAATCTATCCCATTGATTAAAATAACAAGTTACGAGAAGCCATAATTATGGAAAAGCGCGTGTCAAAGCTGGAAGCGGATATTCATGAAATGAAAATGGATATCGCGGTGATCAAATCGAATTACGTCACCAAAAGCGATCTTTATCAGGAGATCGGCAAAGTGCATCAGGATATTGGGAGAATTCATCAGGAGTTGAGCAAACAGACAAAATGGATAGTCGCGGGGATGCTGAGTACCGCAGGTATGACGCTGGCACTGGCTCGCTGGTTGTTTTGAGTGAATTGATGATCAAGGAGTGAACATGGAAAAGCGCGTTTCAAAGCTTGAAGCGGATATCGACGATATCAAAACCGATATGGCGCTGATGAAAACGGATATTGCGGAGATTAAATCGAACTACGCCACTAAAAGCGATCTTCATCAGGCGATAAATCAACAAACGAAATGGATTGTGGCGGGAATAATGAGCACCGCTGGACTGACACTTGCTCTGGCGAGATGGCTGTTTTAGGCGGGAGAACGATGAAAATCTGGTGTCCCCTGCAGGAATCGAACCTGCAACTAGCCCTTAGGAGGGGCTCGTTATATCCATTTAACTAAGGAGACGCCGGGCGCGCAGTATAGCGCACCGCGAACCTGATTTTAACTATGCAGCGGTTGTTTGCTCAATCTATCAGCAATTTAAGACCAGGCTTACGCCTGTTTTTGCTTCTCTTTCCGCTTCTGTTCCGCACGCGCTTTGGCTTTCGCCGCTTCACTCATATCGTTACGAATCTGCGCATGGCTGATCAACGCAAATATCAGCGTACCGCCCGTGATGTTGCCAAGCAGCGTAGGCAAGGCAAATGGCCAAAAGAATTCGTACCACGGCAGCGTGCCCGCAAACACCAGATACAGCACCTCGACTGAACCGACCACGATATGCGCTAAATCACCTAACGCCACCAGCCAGGTCATCATCACAATCACTACAATCTTTGCGCCACCCGCATACGGGAACATCCATACCATGGTGGCGATAATCCAGCCTGATATCACCGCATTAGCGAACATTTCGCTTGGGGAGTTCACCATCACTTTTTCACTGATGGCGGTAAAGGCCTGACGCGTCGCATCGTCGAATATTGGCATATGATTAAAGGCCAGCGCCCCCAATGCAGTGCCAATCAGATTGCCGAGCAGCACCACGCACCAGAGCCGTAACAGCAGCGCAAAGTTGCTGCCGGTCGGTTTGTGCATCACCGGCAAAACGGCGGTAACGGTATTCTCGGTAAACAGTTGCTGGCGCGCCATAATCACGATGACAAAGCCAAAGGTATAACCCAAATTTTCCAGTAAAAATGCGCCCGGCACGCCTTTAAGATGGACCTGAAAAATGCCTTTCGCCATCAGCGAAGCGCTCATTGACAGTCCCGCCGCAACCGCGGACCAGAGCAGCGCCATGCCGTCACGCTCGAGTTCTTTTTCCCCATCCTGGCGTATCTCTTCATGAATCGCCGCAGCCTGCGAGGGCAGGGCATCTTCATCGACTTCTATCTCCTTGCCTTGCTCCTTCTCATCACTCTCTACATCGTTGTCACTGTTTGAAATCGATGGTGATTGTTTCATGTTTTCCTCAGGTGATAATGCCATTGCGTCATAAGCGTAGCTGGTTTTTGCAAGGTCGATTTGTTACGAAGATTCAAATTAAGAGTAACGAAATTTTAACTGAGTTGGATTTTTGAGCAATTTGTTGATCTGGGGCGCACGAATACCCCATTTGGGGTAAGTGGGAGCCAGCTCACAGACTTCGGCCCACAGATTCAATGTGGTATTATCCCCGCCTCATTCATTGCCGCGATTCTCCCTTCTATGCTCGAAGTCATTAATCTCTCATGCGTTCGTGATGAGCGAACCTTGTTTCATGGGTTGAGCTTCCGCGTGCAACCGGGTGACATTGTGCAAATTGAAGGGCCAAACGGAGCCGGGAAAACTTCGCTGTTGCGCCTGCTGGCCGGATTAAGCCGGGCGGAAGAGGGCGACGTAACGTGGCAGTCACAGCCCCTTCGTCAACAGCGCGAAGTATGGCAACAAAATCTGCTCTATCTTGGCCATCACCCCGGCGTGAAATCGGTACTCTCACCGCTGGAGAACCTGCATTTCTGGCACGGTAGCAGCAAAGAAGACGCGATTTTTGCTGCGCTCGAGCAGGTCGATCTGCTGGGTTTTGAAGAGGTGCCGGTGGCACAACTCTCCGCCGGACAGCAGCGGCGCGTGGCATTAGCACGCTTATGGCTTAGCCCAGCGTCGATATGGATCCTCGATGAACCCTTAACCGCCATCGATAAAGGCGGTGTGGAAAAATTAATGGCGCGATTCGTCAGCCATGCCGATAACGGCGGAGCGGTGATTCTGACCACGCATCAGGATCTGCCCGATCACAGCGCGCGCGTGCGTAAAATTCGTCTTACTTCGGAGTGGGCTTGATGTTAGGCCGGGTCATTCAGCGTGAATTAAAAATCGCCTTTCGTAGCGGCGGGGAAGTGATCAATCCGCTGTGGTTTTTCCTGATTGTTATCACGCTGTTTCCGTTAGGTATCGGACCGGAGCCACAGCAGCTGGCGCGGATTGCGCCGGGCGTGGCGTGGGTTGCCGCGTTACTCGCCTCATTGCTGGCGCTGGAACGGCTGTTTCGTGACGATTTTCTTGATGGTTCGCTTGAGCAACTACTTCTGTTGCCGACGCCGCTGCCGATCACGGTGCTGGGCAAAGTGATTGCGCACTGGCTGATTACCGGGCTACCGCTGATTTTATTGTCGCCGCTGGCGGCATTGTTGCTGTCGCTGGATTTTGCCGGCTGGCGCGCGATGGCATTGACGTTATTACTTGGCACGCCAACGCTGAGTTTTCTCGGCGCGATTGGTACCGGATTAACCGTTGGGTTGCGGCGCGGCGGCGTATTACTGAGTTTGCTGGTATTGCCGTTGTCGATACCGGTTTTGATATTTGCCAGCGCGGCGATTGATGCCGCCGCAATGGGATTGCCGATCGGGGGTTATCTGGCGATTCTTGGCGCGATGCTGGCGGTAAGCGCAACGCTGTCGCCGTTCGCGACGGCAGCGGCCTTGCGTATCAGTCTGCATTAATTCGTGCCGCCCCAGAGCGGTCGAAATCTGAATTCTCTTTATTGTGAGCTATGCAAAATGTGGAAATGGTTACACCAGTGGGCAAAGCCTGAGCGGCTTTACCAGCTATGCGGTCGCTTGATTCCGTGGTTCGCGGTGCTGGGTGTTGGCACGCTGTTACTCGGCTGGGTCTGGGGCTTCGGCTTTGCACCGGCGGATTATCAGCAGGGCAACAGCTTCCGGATTATGTACATTCACGTGCCTGCAGCGATGTGGTCAATGGGCGTGTACGCGTCAATGGCTATTGCGGCATTTATCGGCCTGGTGTGGCAGATGAAGATGGCCGATCTGGTCTCAGCGGCGATGGCACCGATTGGCGCGGTGTTCACCTTTATCGCGCTGATTACCGGTTCCGCCTGGGGTAAACCGATGTGGGGAACCTGGTGGATCTGGGATGCACGCCTGACATCTGAGCTGGTGCTGCTGTTCCTCTATATGGGCGTTATCGCGCTGTATCACTCCTTTGAAGACCGCCGCATCGCCGGGCGCGCCGCCGGCATTTTGATTCTGGTTGGCGTGGTTAATCTGCCGATCATTCACTTCTCGGTGCAATGGTGGAACACGCTGCATCAGGGCTCATCAGGCATTCTGCAGCAGGCTATCGATCCAAGCATGCGCACACCGCTGCGCTGGTCCATTCTCGGTTACCTGCTGGTGTTTGGTGCGCTGACCTTAATGCGCCTGCGCAATTTAATTCTATTCACCGAGCGTCATCGTCCGTGGGCGATTGATGTGGCGCAGGGAGGAAGCAAATCATGACGCCAGCCTTTGCATCGTGGAGCGATTTCTTCGCCATGGGCGGCTATGCCTTTTACGTCTGGCTCGCCGTTATCCTTACGTTGATCCCGTTATTCGGTCTGGTGCTGCACACCATACTGTTCCGCCGCCGTTTGCTGGCGGAAATTCGCCAGCGTCAGTCCAGGGAGCGCCGCATTCGCGCGGCTAAATCGAAAAAAGCTGCCAGTGGAGCAGCGGGAGAATCCGTGTGAATATCCGTCGTCGTAATCGCCTCTATGTGGCGATCGCGGTGTTGATCGGGCTTGGCCTGGCGACTGCGCTGGTGATGTACGCGCTGCGTTCCAACATCGACCTGTTTTATACCCCGAGTGAAATTATCAACGGCAAAGGTGAAGATCATCAGAAGCCTGAGCCGGGCCAGCGCTTGCGCATTGGCGGCATGGTGATGCCGGGCAGCGTAAAGCGCGATCCGAAAACGCTCGCCGTCTCTTTCAAACTGTATGACGCCAACGGCGTGGTCAGTGTGACCTATGAAGGCATTCTGCCGGACCTGTTCCGTGAAGGGCAAGGCGTGGTAGCGCAAGGCGTGCTGGAAGAGGGCAATCTGGTGAACGCCAAAGAAGTGCTGGCGAAACACGATGAAAAATATACGCCTCCCGAAATTGAAGATGCCATGAAGAAGAATCACACAGGACCTGCAGCAGCCTATCAGCAGTCGGGTGCGCAATCATGATGCCAGAAATTGGTAGCTTTCTGCTGTGTCTGGCGCTGGCTTTAGCGCTCCTGTTGAGCGTCTATCCGTTGTGGGGCGCTGCGCGGCAGGATGCGCGTTTGATGGCCATGGCGCGCCCGTTAACCTGGGGCATGTTTATCTGTGTCGCCGCCTCTTTTGTGGTGTTGGTGCACGCCTTTGTGGTGAATGACTTTACCGTTGGCTATGTCGCCACCAACTCCAACACCTTGCTGCCGGTCTATTATCGCATCGCGGCAACCTGGGGTGCGCACGAAGGTTCACTGCTGTTGTGGGTGCTGCTGCTCAGCACCTGGACGCTGGCGGTGGCGATCTTCAGTCGCGGGATGCCGCAGGATGCGCTAGCACGCGTGCTGGCGGTGATGGGCATGATTAATCTCGGCTTCCTGCTGTTTATCATTCTCACCTCGAATCCATTTACCCGCACCTTACCAAACTTCCCGATTGACGGGCGCGATCTCAACCCAATGCTGCAGGATATCGGGCTGATCTTCCATCCGCCGCTGCTGTACATGGGTTACGTCGGCTTCTCGGTGGCCTTTGCGTTTGCCATTGCCTCGCTGATGGCCGGACGTCTGGATACCGCATGGGCGCGCTGGTCACGTCCGTGGACCACCGCCGCGTGGGTCTTCCTGACCATCGGTATCGTGCTCGGTTCGGCGTGGGCTTATTACGAACTCGGCTGGGGCGGCTGGTGGTTCTGGGACCCGGTCGAAAACGCCTCTTTTATGCCGTGGCTGGCCGGAACAGCGCTGATGCACTCGCTGGCGGTGACGGAAAAGCGCGGCAGCTTCAAGTCGTGGACGGTGTTACTGGCGATCACCGCGTTCTCGTTAAGCCTGCTTGGCACTTTCCTCGTGCGCTCCGGCGTGCTGGTTTCCGTGCACTCGTTCGCCTCCGATCCGGCGCGCGGCATGTTTATTCTCGCCTTCCTGGTGATTGTGATTGGCAGCTCGCTGCTGCTGTACGCGCTGAAAGGTGGTCAGGTGCGCAGCCGCGTACAGAGCGAAGCCTGGTCACGCGAATCCTTCCTGCTGGGTAATAACGTGCTGCTGATCGCCGCGATGCTGGTGGTGTTACTCGGTACGCTGCTGCCCGCTGGTGCATAAACAGCTCGGTCTCGGCAGCATCTCGGTGGGCGAGCCGTTCTTCAACACCATGTTTACCTGGCTGATGGCACCGTTCGCGCTGATGCTCGGTATCGGTCCGCTGGTGCGCTGGCGTCGTGACCAACCACAGAAACTGTGGAAACGCCTTGGCGTGGGCCTGTTGGTGACGCTGATTCTGTCGATCGCCCTGCCGTGGCTGCTGCAGGATCGCATTGAGGCGATGACGGTTATCGGCCTGCTGATGTCGATCTGGGTGATCATGCTGACGTTGATGGAACTGCACGAGCGCGCCACCCATCGCCACTCTTTCTTCAAAGGTTTACGCCATCTATCGCGCAGCCATTGGGGCATGGTGCTGGGGCATTTAGGCGTGGCGGTGACCGTGGTCGGTATCGCCTTTAGCACCCAATACAGCGTTGAGCGTGATGTGCGCATGAAGGCGGGTGATACCGTTGATATCCACAATTATCACTTTACCTTCCACGGCGTGCGCAACCTGCAAGGGCCGAACTACAGCGGCGGCGTGGCGGTGATTGAAGTGACGCGCAACGGCAAGCTGGAGGCGGTGATGCAGGCGGAAAAACGCTTCTATGCAGCCGCGCGCACCATGATGACCGAAGCGGCGATCAGCGGCGGTTTCACCCGCGATCTGTATGCGGCGCTGGGCGAAGAGCTGGATGACGGTTCGTGGGCGGTGCGGATTTACTACAAACCGTTTGTGCGCTGGATCTGGTACGGCGGCGTGTTTATGGCGGTGGGCGGCTTGTTCTGCCTGTTCGATCCGCGCTATCGCTCACGCAAAAAAGAGCAGCGCGAGGAGCTGGCATGAACAAAAAAATCCTGTTTATCCCGTTAGTTCTATTTTTGCTGCTGGCTGCGGCGCTGCTGTGGCAGCTGTCGCGCAACGCCAACGGCGATGATCCAACGCGTCTCGAATCAGCGTTGATCGGCAAGCCGGTACCCGTATTCAAACTGGAAGCGCTGGATCAGCCGGGCAAAATCTACGATCAGCAGGTGCTGACCGACGGCAAACCGATTCTGCTCAACGTCTGGGCAACCTGGTGCCCAACCTGCCGCGCGGAGCATCAATACCTCAACACGCTGGCGGAAAAAGGCATTCGCGTGGTTGGCCTCAACTATAAAGACGATCGCACCAAAGCGGTGACCTGGCTGAATACGCTGGGCAATCCTTATGCGCTCAGCCTGTATGACGGCAACGGGATGCTCGGTCTCGATCTCGGCGTTTACGGCGCACCGGAAACCTTCCTGATCGACGGCAAAGGGATCATTCGTTATCGCCACGCAGGCGACATGAACGATCGCGTCTGGCTCGAAGAAGTGAAACCGCTGTGGGACAAATACAACAAGGAGGCGGGCGTATGAAACGGCTGCTTCTACTGTTAGCGGGCATTCTGCTCAGCACCAGCCTGTGGGCGGCGATTGATACTTATCAGTTCGATTCGGTGCAGCAGGAAGAACAATACCGCGATCTCACCGCATCGCTGCGTTGCCCGAAATGCCAGAACAACAGCATTGCCGATTCCAATGCGATGATCGCGTCGGATATGCGTCTCAAAGTCTACGAGTTGATGAAGCAGGGCGAAAGCCGCCAGCAGATCATTGATTACATGGTGGCGCGTTACGGTAATTTCGTGACGTATGAGCCGCCGGTAACGCCTTCCACGCTGATTTTGTGGGTGGGGCCAGCGCTGTTTGTGGTGCTGGGCGCGCTGATCATTATTCTGCGTAATCGTCGCGGCAAAGCGCGTAGCGAACTCGACGACAGTGAACAACAGCGCCTTGCGGCGTTACTCAAGCGTGACGGGAAGCCGTAATGACTGGATTCTGGATTACCCTGATTATTTTACTGCTGGCGGCTATCGCGCTGTTTCTGCGTGCTGGCTGGCGTCAGCGCGAGGCCAGCAGTGGCGATCGCGATCGTCTCAACACCGATTTCTATCAGCAACGCCTGCGCGAGCTGGAGCGTGATGAAGAAGAGGGCGTGGTGGCTGAGCGCCCGGAAATGGTGCGCGAACTGCAACAAACGCTGTTAACCGATGTGCCGCAGCAGGATGCCGCGACCATTCATCGCAGCAGTCGCTGGGTGTTGCTGCCGGGCGTGATTGTGCTGCTGGTGGTGTCGGTTGGCATGTATCTGAAAACCGGCGGTCTCACGCAACAAACCGCGTTCGTCAGCGTACAACAGGAGTATCCTGCGTTACGCGCGCGCGTGATGGATCCTAAAGCTCAGCCGCTAACCATGGAAGAGCTGGCGCGTCTGCAACTGGGTCTGCGCAGTTCGCTGCAGCACGACGCAACGAACCTCAACGATTGGGCGATGCTGGGCCGCTTAGGGATGGTGCTGAATAATGCTACCGATGCCAGCCAGGCATTTGAACATGCGCTACAGCTGGCGCCAGACAATATCGAACTGCAGCAGGATTATGCCGAAGTGCTGACGCGCTCCAGCGATCCGCAGGATAACCGTCAGGCCAACGTGTTGCTGAAAGCGCTGCTTAAACGCGATCACAGCGATGTGCGCACGCTGAGTCTGCTGGCGTTTAACGCCTTTGAACAGCAGCAGTACAACGAGGCGATTGGTGCATGGCAGGTGATGCTGAAACTGTTACCGGCAGGCGATCGTCGCATCACCATGATCGAGCGCAGCATTGAACAAGCGAAAACCGACGCGGGACAGCAAAATAGCAGCCTGGCATTGACGGTGAGTTTGACGCCGCCGGCAGAAAAAATGTTACCGCAAGGCGGAGTGTTGTATATTTCTGTGTCTGACGGTGTTTCACCGGTGCCTGTGGCTGTGAAGCGTTTACCGCTGAGCCACTTTCCGTTATCGCTCACGCTCGATGACAGCAATGCCATGATGCCCGATCGCCTGCTTTCGGCACAGCATCAGGTACAAGTCAGGGTGCGCATTTCGCGCGATGGCAGTGCCAATCCACAGTCTGGCGACTGGTTGGGTTTAAGCGCGGTCACACCCTGGGATGGTCATCAGCAACTGGCTGTGGAAATTAATCAACAGCAGCCCTGAAGCGATACCTTACTGATCCGCACAGGGAGAGAAGAATGAATAACCGCCTGACCGGTTTGGCGCTAGCCAGCTTACTGCTGGTGGGTTGTGCCAGCTCAAAACCGGCTGAAAATACGGAACCTGCGCAGCGCAGCGATCCGCTGGAAGGCTTTAACCGCACGATGTTTAACTTCAACTACAACGTGCTGGATCCGTATGTTCTGCGTCCGGTGGCAGTCGCCTGGCGCGATTACGTGCCGGTGCCGGCACGTAGCGGCATCAGTAATGTGTTATCCAACGTTGAAGAGCCCGCCAGCATGGTCAACGCCATTCTGGTGGGTGAACCGCGCCAGGCAGGCATCCACTTTACCCGCTTCTTCCTGAACACCGTGTTAGGGCTGGGTGGCTTTATCGACGTGGCGGGCAAAGCCAATCCGGCACTGGCGCGTGAAGTGCCGCATCGCTTTGGTAGCACGCTGGGACGTTATGGCGTCGGTTACGGCCCGTATGTTGAATTGCCGGCCTACGGTAGCTTCACCATCCGTGAAGATGGCGGTGACTTCGTTGATACGCTCTATCCGGTCTTAAGCTGGTTGAGCTGGCCGATCTCGGTAGGTAAATGGACGCTGGAAGGGATTGAAACCCGTGCGCAGTTGCTGGATTCGGACGCCATTTTGCGTCAGCAGCAAGATCCGTACGCCTTTATTCGTAATGCCTACTTCCAGCGACATGACTTTATTGCCAACGGCGGTAAGCTGAAGCCGGAAGATAATCCGAACGCCAGTGCGATTCAGGACGATCTGAAAGATATCGATTCTGAATAAAACAAAAAGGCGACTCAATGAGTCGCCTTTTTTTATCAAGCTACGTATCAGAACTTGTAGTTAAAGTTCGCGCCGTACAGCCAGGCTTTACCTTCAGAGTTAAAGGTATACGGGCCTTCTTTCACGGTGACTTTCTGACCGTGCATGTAAGAAATACCCAGGTCGACAGAAGCATCTTCATTGAAGGCGTAAGACGCACCGGCACTCAGCCACAGACGATCCTGATCCGGGATAGAGATAGAACGCTTATCGGCCGGAACCGGGCTGTCATCAAAGGCGATGCCGGTACGGAAGGTCCAGTTATCATCGTAGAAGTAAGTGGTACCCAACGCGATACGGTAGGCATCGTGGAAACTTTCATCCTTATAGAACAGCGTCTGGCCATTGCTGCCGGTGGCTTTCAACTCCTGGAATTGACTCCAGCTGGTATAAGTCAGGCTATAGTGAACCGCCCATTGCGGCGCCACTTTATGCCAGCCTGACACTTCCCACATCTCTGGCAGATTCAAAGTCAGAGAACCCGGAATTGTGGTGCCGCTGGTGCCGTAAGGCAGGCCTAAAGCCAGGGCCTGCGGTGTACCGTTAAAGGCGGTGGGGATGTTGCTCTTGTAGTCACCGTCAAAGTCGACTTTTACTTCTGAGCGGTAGGTAAAGCCAAAGCGGTTATTTTTATCCACTTCGTACAGGATGCCGGCGTTCCAGCCGTAACCCCATTCATCACCTTTTAAATGCGCAATCTGGGTATCGGCTGGCAATCCTGCCACGGCACCTGCTTCACCGGCATAACGCTCAATTTTCGCTTTTGCGTAGACCGCATCAAAGCCGATACCGAAGCTGAAATTCTCATTCAGTCGATAAGCGGTGCTGATATTAAAATTACCGGTCATCAGGTCGGTTTTGCCGCCATAACCACCTGCGGTATAGCCGTCATTAAATTCGGTTGCTAAACCATAGTTTGAGGTCGCAGATGCACCAATCCACCACTGATCGTTAATTGGGTGCACATAGTGAAGATTAGGGATCCACTGATTTGGGGCGATATTTTTGGCATCGAGGCTGCGACCTGTCGGGCTCTGACCGCTAATATCCACTTCGGGATCAATATAAACCGCGCCGATAGAGAAAGAAGGGCGATCCATTAATGCCATGGTTGCCGGGTTACGGCTGGCAGAGGCGGCGGTATCACCCATCGCACCTTCGCCGGAATATGCACGACCTAAACCAATTGCTGAGAATTCATTCAGTTGAAAGCCCGCGGCGTAAACATGAGAACAGACGAGCGTTACTGCAGCTGCCACAGCTGACTTTGCAAACAGGTTTTTATGGTTCATGACCACAACCTCATCTAGATTTATTATTTAACGTTGTTACGTCGCGTAACAAAGAGCGGCGAATTGTAGGGACTGATGGCAAAACCACATATCAGACCAGTGCGACGAGTATAGGTCCGACCTGTGTATTTGTTGCAATATTGTTTTTTAAATATTTCTGATTTGATCGATAAAATCAGATCTGCTTAACAAAATCTTAGCGGTTCGACTTAAACATAACGTTCAATTTTGCTGTGGATCAATTTTTAGTGTGATATTCGTCACTTAGCGGCTTGATCGTGGATGTGAAAACGCAGCAGGCGTACACTTTGCGGCAGAAAATAATCCGATTATGTTGAAAATATCGTCAGGAGAGAATCATGACTGATGCCATTAAAAAGTGTAATGCCAACGAAACGGCGGCCTGCTGCTGTGTCGATGTGGGAACCGTGATGGATAACACCGATTGCACCGCAAGCTGGTCTGGCGTATTTGCCGACCGTCATGCGGCGGAAGCGATGCTGGCGCATTTGACTGAGCGCGCGCGTCAGGTGGAATCCGATCCTTGCGATATTCGCGCGGATTTTGCCAATGAAGGCGACGCGGTGCGCCTGTCTATCGACTTCACCTTTGCCTGCCAGGCCGAAACCCTGATTTTCCAGCTCGGCCTACGCTAATCATGCCGCTGCCGAAACCCCTTCGGCAGCCTTAACTCATTTTCGTGTATTCCCTCGCACTTTTTTCCTCTGCTTATTGGCTACTTAGCAACACTTAGTTAACACTGATGATCAGGTCAGACCTGTTTGGCAATGATGCCCCGGTCGAAAAATACAGGTGATTGCAATGAGCAAAGCGCAGCCGCTGCTGACGCGTCAGGGCGAACGTATCGCCATAACCCACGGATTACGCACCCCTTTTGCCCGCCAGGCTACAGATTTCCACGGCATTCCCGCGCTGGAGCTGGGGCGCATGGTGATCAGCGAACTGATGGCGCGCAGCGAATTACCGGTCGAGTTTATCGATCAACTGGTGTTTGGCCAGGTGGTGCAGATGCCGGAAGCTCCCAACATTGCGCGTGAAATTGTTCTGAGCAGCGGATTAGGCGTGCATACCGATGCCTATAGCGTTAGCCGCGCCTGCGCCACCAGTTTTCAGGCGGTGGCAAACGTGGCGGAAAGTTTAATGGCGGGCACCATCGATGCCGGCATTGCCGGTGGCGCGGATTCATCCTCGGTGCTGCCGATTGGCGTCAGTAAAACTCTGGCTCGTGCGCTGGTGGATCTCAACAAAGCGCGCAGCTTTAGTCAAAAACTCAGCATCCTGCGTCGTTTGCGTCCGCGCGATCTGTTGCCGGTGCCACCGGCGGTAACGGAGTATTCCACCGGATTACGCATGGGTGATACCGCCGAGCAGATGGCGAAAAGTCACGGCATCACGCGTGAACAGCAGGACGCGTTAGCGCTGCGTTCGCACCAGCATGCGGCGCGCGCCTGGCAATCGGGCGTGTTAAGCCAGGAAGTGATGCCCGCATTTGTGCCGCCGTGGAAAGCGCCCATCGAGCAGGACAACAATATTCGCTTCAACGCCAGCGCCGCCGATTACGCCAAACTGCGCCCGGCGTTTGATCGTCGCCACGGTTCGGTGACCGCCGCCAACAGCACGCCGCTGACCGATGGTGCCGCAGCGGTGATCCTGATGCGTGAAGGGCGCGCGCGCGAACTCGGCATTCAGCCGCTCGGCTATCTGCGCAGCTATGCTTTTACGGCGATTGATGTCTGGCAGGATATGCTGCTTGGACCGGCCTACGCCTCGCCGCTGGCGCTGGAGCGCGCCGGCATCACGCTCAACGATCTGACGCTGATTGATATGCACGAAGCCTTTGCCGCACAAACCTTAGCCAACCTGAAAATGTTCCGTGACGAACGCTTTGCGCGCGAGGTGCTGAATCGTCCGCATGCGTTAGGTGAAGTCAATGAAGAGCGCTTTAACGTGCTTGGCGGATCGATTGCTTATGGTCATCCGTTTGCCGCCACTGGCGCACGCATGATCACGCAAACGCTGCAGGAACTGCGGCGGCGCGGTGGCGGATTGGGATTGGTCACCGCCTGCGCGGCGGGCGGCCTGGGCACGGCAATGGTTTTGGAGGCCGAATAATGAGTGAATCCGCCTTTCATTTACACATGCGCCTCGACCACGTCGGTGTGATCACCATCGATGTGCCGGGCGAGAAGATGAACACGCTGAAGGCCGAGTTTGTGCCGCAGATCAAAGCGGTGCTGGACGAAGCGCGCAGCCATCAGCAGTTGGCTGGATTAGTGTTGATCTCCGGCAAGCCAGACAACTTTGTTGCTGGTGCGGATATCAGCATGATCGCCAACTGCAAAACGGCGCAGGAAGCTGAGGCGCTGGCAAAGCAGGGACAAGATGTGATGGCGATGATTGCCGCGCTGCCGTTTCCAGTGGTGGCGGCGATTCACGGTGCCTGCCTCGGCGGCGGTCTGGAACTGGCGCTGGCCTGCGATGCGCGCATCTGTTCGCTGGATGACAAAACGCGCCTCGGTTTGCCGGAAGTACAGCTCGGTCTGCTGCCGGGTTCAGGCGGTACACAACGTTTGCCGCGCCTGATTGGCGCGCAGCAGGCGCTGCCGCTGATCCTTACCGGCAAACAGCTGCGCGCTAAACAGGCGCTCAAGCTGGGGATTGTCGATGACGCGGTGCCGCAATCAATTCTGCTGGAAACGGCGCTTGCGCGCGTACATAAAGGAAAAGGCGCGCGCCGGGAGCTTTCGCGCCGCGATCGTTTGCTGCAGGGACCGATCGCGCGTCAGGTGCTGTTCTCGCTGGCGCAGCGGCAGACTCACAGCAAAACCCAGGGCAACTATCCTGCGGCTGACCGTATTCTCGACGTGGTGCGCATCGGTCTGGAGCAGGGCAGCAGCGCCGGGCATGAAGCGGAAGCACGCGCCTTTGGCCAATTGGCGATGACGCCAGAATCGGCCGCGCTGCGCAGTTTGTTCTTCGCCTCAACGGCCTTAAAGAAAGAGTCGATGGCCAGTGTCGAGCCGCAAGTGCTGAAGCAGATTGGCGTGCTCGGCGGCGGTTTGATGGGCGGCGGCATCGCCAGCGTTACGGCGCTGAAAGCCGGTTTGCCGGTGCGCATTAAAGACATCAATCTGGTCGGCGTGAATCATGCGCTGCAATACAGCTGGGATCTGCTGAGCAACAAGGTGAAGCGGCGTCAGCTAAAAGCCGCCGAACGCCAGCAGCAGATGGCGCGCATCAGCGGTGGCACCGATTACCAAGGGTTCAGCCAGCGCGATCTGGTGATTGAAGCGGTATTTGAGGATCTGGCGCTCAAGCAGCAGATGGTCAGCGAAATCGAAAGCCATTGCCAGCCGCACACCATTTTCGCCTCCAATACTTCGTCGCTGCCAATTGCTGATATCGCAGCCAAAGCCCAGCGGCCTGAAAACGTAATCGGTCTGCATTTCTTCAGTCCTGTGGACAAAATGCCGCTGGTGGAGGTAATTCCTCACGCCAATACCTCGGCGCAAACGCTGGCGAACACGGTGCAGCTGGCGCGTCAGCAGGGCAAAACGGCGGTGGTGGTGGCGGATCGTCCCGGCTTTTACGTTAACCGCATTCTCGCGCCCTATATAAATGAAGCGATGCACTGCTTGCAGGAAGGTGAGCCGATTGAGCATATCGATCGCGCTCTAGTGAAGTTTGGTTTCCCGGTTGGGCCGCTGCAGCTGCTGGATGAAGTGGGCATTGATGTTGGCAGCAAAATCAGCCCGATTCTTGAGCAGGCTTACGGTTTACGTTTCAGCGCCCCCAACGCCGCGAACGCCATTCTGGCCGACGGCAGAAAAGGGCGCAAAAATCACAAAGGGTTTTACCTCTATCAACGTTCGCGCTGGCCGGGAAAACGCAAAGTCGATGCTTCCCTTTATTCACTGCTGAATATTAAACCGCAGGCGAGGCAGAGCGAAGCGCAGATCGCAGATCGCTGCGTATTGATGATGCTGAACGAAGCGGCACGCTGTCTGGATGAAGCGGTGATCCGCAACGCGCGTGATGGCGATATTGCGGCGGTATTTGGCATCGGTTTTCCGCCGTTCCTTGGCGGTCCGTTCCGCTATATGGATCAGCGCGGCATTGGCGATATCGTCAAAGCATTAAGGTCATTAATGCAGCAACATGGCGAGCGTTTTGCGCCGAGTGAGGCGCTGATCGCAATGTCAGAACAGCAAACGAATTTTTACACTTCTGCACAATCGTGAATAGGCGCACAGATTCAGCGGGTTAGTCAGCGGGCAGTGCAGCGGTAAGCGCGGCACCATTCTGAGATATGCTTATTTAATAAACAACCGGTTGACTATACTGAAGCCATTGGGGTAAAACACACCGTTCATTCGCAGAATGAAGCGTCTGGTGCTGTGGTACCGGCCGATATCGACAAACAACAGCGGTGCTTTATGCAAGTTTTTATCATGCGTCATGGCGATGCAGCTCTGGAAGCAGCGAGTGATTCCGTTCGACCTCTCACACTCTGTGGCTGTGATGAATCGAGAGCGATGGCGAGCTGGCTCAACGGCAAAACACCAGAAATTGATCGGGTATTAGTCAGTCCTTACCTGCGTGCCGAGCAAACGCTCGCCACGGTGCGCGAAACCCTGAAATTGCCAGAAGGGCAGGATATTTTGCCGGAACTGACGCCGGGCGGCGATCCGGGCATGGTGGCCTGCTATCTGCAGGCGCTGGCACAAAAAGGGGTTAAATCGGCGCTGGTGATTTCGCATCTGCCGCTGGTGGGTTATCTGGTGTCTGAACTCTGCCCGCAGGAAGCGCCGCCGATGTTCGCGACCTCGGCAATAGCCTGCGTAAACTTTGATGCAGAGGCCTGCGAAGGCAAGCTGGAGTGGCAGGTCAGCCCGTCAAAATTGGCTAAAGCGATTTAATTCCCTAAAGTTATACATTTCTCTGTGGGCCGCAAACGCGGCCCTATCCTTTTGTAGCGCGGCACGTCACGGCAATTCAGGCGGCTGCCACTCCTCTACCTCTATCAGCACCAGCAGTGCGGCATCGCCGCCAAACATTTTCGGTGCCTGATGAAACGCCATCACATGCGGATGTTGTGCCAGCCACAGCGGTGTTTGCTGCTTGAGGATGTGTTTGCCGTGCCCGGTCATCACGCTGGCGCAGAACAGATGTTCGCGGCGACAGGCGGCAATCAACGCGCCGAGCTCCTGCTTGGCCTGCATCTGTGTTAAGCCATGCAGATCGAGAAAAATTTCCGGCGTGTAATCGCCACGACGCAATTTCTTCTGCTCGTAATGGCTGACATCCGCCCGCACATAGCGCACCGGACCTTCGCTCGACAGCAACGGCTGAAACTCGTCTGAAAAATAATGGCTGTTATCGACCTGTTCTGAAAGCAGGCGTTTAAGCGGTACTTCGCGCGTTTTCACTACCGGTTTATGCACGATAGTGTCCTGTTTCAGCTTGCGGGTTCCACTCATTAACTGGCGGAACATCTCCTGATCGTCCTGGCTTAGCGGCGTTTTCTTACTCATGGCTCTGTGATTGGGTCAGAAAAGGCTGGTTAAACAGCCGGTGGCATACCTTAACCGTTACTGTTAACAAATGTCAGCTTTTTCGCCTCGCTGCGCTGAATTCTGCCCGGCTTCGTGGCACACTATCGGCCGATTGATTTTATGGCCTGCGGAGGGCTACGTGGACAAGATATTCGTCGATGAGGCAGTGAATGAACTGCACACCATTCAGGACATGCTGCGCTGGGCTGTCAGCCGTTTTTCGGCGGCAGGCATTTGGTACGGCCACGGCACGGATAATCCCTGGGACGAAGCAGTCCAACTGGTTCTGCCAACGCTGTGGCTGCCGCTGGATATTCCAGAAGATATGCGCAATGCGCGCCTGACTGCCAGCGAGCGTCATCGCATTGTTGAGCGCGTGATTCGCCGCGTCAACGAGCGCATTCCGGTGGCGTATCTCACCAACAAAGCTTGGTTCTGCGGCCACGAATTTTACGTTGATGAGCGCGTATTAGTGCCGCGTTCACCGATTGGTGAACTGATTGAGAACCGCTTTGCCGGTTTGATCAGCGATTCGCCTCATCACATTCTGGATATGTGTACCGGCAGCGGCTGCATCGCCATTGCCTGCGCTTACGCCTTCCCGGAAGCGGAAGTGGATGCAGTCGATATCTCCACCGATGCACTGGCTGTCGCCGAGCAGAACATTGAAGAGCACGGCCTGCTGAACCACGTCACGCCAATCCGCGCCGATCTGTTCCGCAACTTGCCGCAGGTGAAATACGATCTGATCGTCACCAATCCGCCGTACGTGGATGCGGAAGATATGGACGATCTGCCGAACGAATATCGCCACGAGCCGGAACTCGGTCTGGCGGCGGGCAGCGACGGCCTGAAACTGGTGCGTCGCATTCTGGCCTGTGCGCCGGATTACCTCACCGAACAAGGCGTGCTGATTTGCGAAGTGGGTAACAGCATGGTGCACATGATCGATCAGTATCCAGACGTGCCGTTTACCTGGCTGGAGTTTGATAACGGCGGTGACGGCGTGTTTATGCTGACGCGCGAGCAAATCGTGGCGGCACAGCATCACTTCTCATTTTACAAAGACTAAATAAGAGGGCGAGCGCTCGCCCGCAACATCGCAACAAGGAACCAGCATGGCCGGAAACAGCATCGGACAAGTTTTTCGCGTAACCACTTTTGGCGAGTCGCATGGTATTGCGCTGGGCTGCATCGTTGACGGTGTGCCACCCGGCATTCCGCTGACGGAAGCCGACATCCAGCACGATCTCGATCGTCGTCGTCCTGGCACTTCGCGCTATACCACGCAGCGCCGCGAGCCGGATCAGGTGAAAATTTTGTCTGGCGTGTTTGAGGGCGTGACGACGGGAACCTCAATCGGTTTGCTGATTGAGAACACCGACCAGCGTTCACAGGATTACGGCACCATCAAAGATCTGTTCCGTCCTGGCCATGCCGATTATACCTACGAGCAGAAATACGGCCTGCGCGACTATCGTGGCGGCGGCCGCTCTTCGGCGCGTGAAACCGCGATGCGCGTGGCGGCAGGGGCGATTGCCAAGAAGTATCTGCAGATGAAGCACGGCATCGTGGTGCGCGGCTATCTGGCGCAGATTGGCGATGTGGCCTGCGAGCTGAAAGACTGGAGCATCGTGGAAGAGAACCCGTTCTTCTGCCCGGATGCCTCCAAACTGGAAGCGCTGGATGAGCTGATGCGCGGCCTGAAAAAAGAGGGCGATTCCATCGGCGCCAAAGTTACCGTGCTGGCAGAGAACGTGCCGCCGGGCCTGGGCGAGCCGGTATTTGATCGTCTGGATGCGGATTTAGCGCATGCGCTGATGAGCATTAACGCGGTGAAAGGCGTGGAGATCGGCGACGGTTTCGCGGTGATCAACCAGCGCGGCAGTCAGCATCGCGATGAGATCCGTGCCAACGGTTTCCAGAGCAACCACGCCGGTGGCATTTTGGGCGGCATCAGCAGCGGCCAAACCATTAGCGCCAATCTGGCGATGAAACCGACCTCCAGCATCACCGTGCCGGGCAACACCATCACCCGCGAGGGTGAAGAAGTCGAGATGATCACCAAAGGTCGTCACGATCCGTGCGTCGGCATTCGCGCCGTGCCGATTGCCGAAGCGATGATGGCGATTGTGTTGATGGATCACCTGCTGCGCCAGCGTGCGCAAAACGGTGACGTCAACAGCAGCGTTCCGCGCTGGTAAACCCGATGATGCGCCGTCTGCTCATTATCTGTGCCGCGCTGCTATGCAGTGCGGCCGCCGTTGCTGCCACGCCGTGGCAGCAAATTCATCAGCCGATTGCCGGCAGCCCGCAGTCGATTGGCGGTTTCGCCAACGGCTGTATTGTGGGTGCGCAGCAGTTGCCGCTTAACTCACCCAATTATCAGGTGATGCGCCAGGATCAGCGCCGCTATTTCGGCCATCCCGATCTGATCGCCTTTATTCAGCGTCTCAGCACCCAGGTTCATCAGCTTCAGCTGGGACAAGTGCTGATTGGCGATATGGGCATGGCGGCGGGTGGACGTTTTAGCAGCGGCCACGCCAGCCATCAAACGGGTTTAGACGTCGATATCTGGCTGCAGCTGCCGAAAACCCGCTGGACGGCGCAGCAATTGCTCAAGCCGCAGCCGCTCGATCTGGTTTCTGCCGATGATAAACAGGTGATTGCGCGTCACTGGCAGCCGCAAATCGATAGCCTGATTAAACTGGCGGCGAAAGATGATGAAGTGACGCGTATCTTCGTCAATCCGGCAATCAAAAGGCAGCTTTGCGCCGATGCTGGCAGCGATCGCGCGTGGTTGAATAAAGTGCGTCCGTGGTTCGCCCATCGCGCGCACATGCACGTGCGTCTGCGTTGTCCGGCGGGGAGCCTTGAATGTGAAGACCAGGCACCTCAACCAGCGGGCGATGGCTGTGGCGCTGAGCTGGACAGCTGGTTCCTGCCGAAAAAACCAGGCAGCACGCCGCCGGTGAAGAAAACGCCGCCGCCATTGCCGCCGTCTTGCCAGGCTTTACTTGATAAGCATCTTCTGTAGGTATTTCAATGGATTGGTTCGTTGTCAGCCCGCTGATTATCGGCGTGCTGTTTTTTGTGGCAGTGCTGGCGGCGTTTATCGATTCGATCGCTGGCGGCGGCGGCCTGCTTACCGTGCCGTCTTTGCTGGCTGCCGGGTTGTCGCCTGCACAGGCGTTAGCCACCAATAAGCTGCAATCGGTCGGCGGATCGTTCTCCGCCAGCCTCTATTTCATCCGACGTGGTGCGGTGAATCTGAGCGAGCAGTGGCTGAATATCGCCATGACCTTCCTCGGCGCGATTGCTGGCACTATTCTGATTCAGCACTTACAAGCGGATGTGCTGCGCCAAATCTTACCGCTGCTGCTGATCTGCATCGGTTTGTGGTTCCTGCTGATGCCGCGTTTGGGCGAAGCCGATCGCGAACGTCGTCTGCACGGTTTGCCCTATGCGCTGGTAGGCGGCGGCTGCGTCGGCTTTTACGACGGCTTCTTTGGTCCCGGCGCCGGCTCGTTCTATGCGCTGGCCTTTGTTACGCTGTGTGGCTTCAATCTGGCGAAAGCCACCGCCCACGCCAAAATCCTAAATTTCACCTCGAATTTTGGCAGTTTGCTGTTCTTTATGTTCGGCGGAAAAGTGGTGTGGGGCACCGGCGCGATTATGTTGCTCGGCGCCTTTATCGGCGCTCGCCTCGGCGCCAGGCTGGTATTGAGCCGTGGTCAGAAACTGATTCGCCCCATGGTAGTGATCGTTTCTGCGGTAATGAGCGCTAAATTGTTATGGGACAGTCATGGCGCAGAACTGATGGCCTGGCTGGCCACGCTGTAATCCAACACTCGTCAAGACCGGCTGCCAATGCGACAATGGCGCCGGTTTTTTTAAAGATTAAAAATTATGAGTACAACACACCATTACGATCAGCTGATTGCCATCTTTGATGGCTGCTTCGTTGACGATTTTCAGACCCGTCTAATTAAAGGCGACGACGAACCTATTTATCTTCCAGCGGATGAAACCTCACCGTGGAATCGCGTGGTGTTCGCGCACGGCTACTACGCCAGCGGACTGCATGAAATTTCCCACTGGTGCATTGCCGGTGAAGCGCGCCGCAAGCTGGTGGATTTTGGTTATTGGTATTGTCCGGACGGACGCGATGCGCAAACGCAGAGCCAGTTCGAATCGGTTGAGGTAAAACCGCAGGCGCTGGAGTGGTTATTCTGCGTGGCGGCGGGCTTTCCCTTCAACGTAAGTTGTGACAATCTCGAAGGCGATTGTGAGCCAGATCGCATAGCGTTTCAGCGCAAAGTGCATGCACAGGTGATGACGTATCTGCAGCAGGGCATTCCGGCACGACCAGCTCGCTTCATCGATGCACTGACGAATTATTACGGCACGCCGCCACTGACGGCGGCACAATTCCCCTGGCCGGAAGATCTGTAATCCGCGAAGGTTATAAGAAGAGAGGAAGAGATGATCGTAGAATTTGAAACCCGCATTCTGGCCCTGATTGATGACATGGTCGATCACGCCAGCGATGACGAGCTGTTTGCAGGCGGCTATCTGCGTGGTCATCTGACCCTGGCAGTGGCGGAGATTGAGCTGAGCGGTGAACACACGCCGGAAGCGCTGCAAACTCACGTCACCAACAGCCTGCAAAAAGCCATTGCTGCTGGCGAACTGTCACCACGCGATCAGGCGCTGGTCACCGGCATGTGGGACAATCTGTTCCTGCAGGCACGTCAAACCGCTTAACGTCTCGGGGCGATCGCTCGCCCCGCAGATTATCGACCCGCTTTTTTACCCTTCAGCAGTTTTCGCACCCAATAGCGATTTGGATTCATCGCCGCCAGCGTGGCTGCATCCAGCGGCTGCGGTTCGCCGCTCATCTGCGCCGCCAGCACTTCGGCCGCCAGCGGTGCGCTGCACAAACCACGCGAACCTAATACGCCCAACACAAACAAACCGTTATGCACCGGCGCATCGGCTACGCTTGCACCGCGCGCACGCTGTTCTGGCAGATCGGCGTATTGCGTGAGTGTCGCTCCATAATCTGGCGCGCTGCCGCTCATCGGCAGATGATCGCGCGTGGCACAGCGCACGCCGTTGCGCGCCTGGTTATCGGACACATCAACCTGATGCGGCCATTGGCTCTGCGGCAGACAGTTAATCAGCCGTTGGCGATTCTCCTGCTGATCGTCGGTGCGGAAATCTGTGGCGGTATCGCCGCGATGATAGCTGGCGCCGATGCAATGGGTGGCGAAGTTCGGGCTGACCGGCGTGAGATAGCCGTCGTAACACAGCACGGTGCGCAGCGCGCCCAACGACGTATTAGTCGGCGCGTGGCTCACTTGTCCCGCCACCGCGTACACCGGCAGCGTTTTGCTGTGCTCAAGTTCCAGCAACGCGTGACCATTCGCCAGCACCACTTGGGAATGCTGCACCGGCGGCTGCTCGCTAAAGTGCAGCGTCCAGCGATCTTCATCGCGCGTTAATTGCGTGACGCGATGCAGCCAGTGCAGGCGTAATCCCCGCGATTGCGCGTACTCCAGCAGATTGCTGGTCAGCTGTGCAGGTGACAGCCAGCCACCTTGCGGATAAAAAATCCCGCCAACATCAAGTTCAACGCCCGCCAGCTGTTGCGCTTCTTCTTTATTAACGCCGTACGCGATGTCATGCGGCAATGCCATGTTGAGCATCTGCGCAATTTTCTCCGCGCTTTTATCATCCCAGCCCAGTTGCAACACGCCGCTCCAGTCATGCTCAAACTCCACTGGCAGCCGATCATACAGACGTCGGGCAAAACCAAAAGCGGCCGGGAAGAAGGTGGCCAGCGCGGGATCGTGCTGATTCAGCAGCGGATAGAGCGCGCCCTGACGATTGCCGGATGCGCCCAGCGCGGGCGCGTCATCGGCGCAGTAGAGCGTTACGCGCCAACCGCGTCGCAGCAGCGCCAGCGCCAATACTGCGCTGGCGACGCCGCCGCCAATCAGCGCCACTTCATTGCTGCCTGCCGGCGGGCGCGCATACCACGGCTGGCTGTGCGGCAATGCAGCGGCTTGCTCCAGCACGCCGACCAGCATTTCACGCTTGTGACCAAAGCCTTTGCGCTTCTGCATACTGAAACCGGCGTCCTGCAACCCACGTCGCACAAACCCCGACGCGGTAAAAGTCGCCAGCGTGCCGCCCGGCCGGGCGAGGCGCGCCATCGCGGCGAACAGATCTGGCGTCCACATCTCCGGATTTTTTGCCGGCGCGAAGCCATCAAGGAACCACGCATCCACCTGACGATTGAGGCTGTCATCAAAGGTGTGAATTAGCGCGTTAATATCACCAAGCCAGAGGTCCAGCGTGACTTCGCCGCCGTTAAACAGCAGGCGCTGACAACCCGGCAACGCCTGCGGCCACTGCTGTTGCAGCTGTTCGGCCCACGGCTTTAGCTCCGGCCAATGGGCATGCGCAGCCACCAGATCGGCGTGCGTCAGCGGGAATTTCTCGCAGCTGATGAAGTGCAGACGCTGCAAAGTGGCGTTGGGTTGCTCATTGCGGAAGCGATCGAAGGCTTGCCACAGGGTAAGAAAGTTCAGACCAGTCCCAAAACCGCTTTCGGCGACAATAAATAAATCGCGTGAATGTTCAGCAAAACGGTGCGGAATATGGTTGCCATCAAGGAACACATAGCGCGTTTCCTCCAGTCCATTATCGTTGGAGAAATAGACGTCGCCGAACGCTCGGGACACAGGTGTACCCTGTTCATTCCAGTTTATTTGGGCGTGTTCAACCGGGGTTAATTTCACGGGAAAGGCTCATATTTCAGGCAGTGGCGCGAGTTTAGCGATAGACGTCACATGACGCAAATTTACAAAGGGAAATGGCTGATCGGACTTGTTCGGCTTACAACTGTACGCTAGAGTGCACCACATCCAAATATGTGGAACGAGGATTATTGAATGAAACGTGCAGTGATTACTGGCCTGGGTATTGTTTCCAGCATTGGTAATAACCAGCAAGAAGTGCTGGCTTCTCTGCGTGAAGGCCGTTCCGGTATTACTTTCTCTGAAGAGATGAGAGATGCCGGTATGCGCAGCCACGTATGGGGCAACGTCAAACTGGATACCAACGGGCTCATCGATCGCAAAATCGTGCGTTTTATGAGTGATGCCTCTATTTATGCCTACCTTTCAATGGCCGAAGCGATCAAAGACTCTGGCCTGACTGAAGAACAGTATCAGCAAAACCCACGTGTGGGTTTGATTGCCGGTTCTGGCGGCGGTTCTCCGCGTTATCAGGTATTTGGTGCTGACGCCATGCGTAGCCCACGCGGCCTGAAAGCGGTCGGTCCTTATGTGGTGACCAAGGCGATGGGTTCAGGCGTTTCTGCTTGCCTGGCAACCCCGTTCAAAATTCACGGCGTGAACTACTCCATCAGTTCAGCCTGTGCTACTTCTGCACACTGCATCGGTAACGCGGTTGAGCAGATTCAGCTGGGTAAACAGGACATTGTGTTTGCTGGCGGCGGTGAAGAGCTGAGCTGGGAAATGGCCTGTGAGTTCGATGCGATGGGCGCACTGTCGACCAAATACAACGAAACGCCAGAAAAAGCCTCACGTACTTACGATGCCAACCGTGACGGCTTCGTTATCGCTGGCGGCGGCGGTATGGTGGTGGTTGAAGAGCTGGAGCACGCTCTGGCACGTGGTGCACACATTTATGCTGAGATCGTGGGCTACGGCGCAACCTCAGATGGCGCAGACATGGTAGCTCCTTCAGGCGAAGGCGCAGTGCGCTGCATGAAGATGGCGATGCAAGGTCTGGATACCCCAATCGATTACCTCAATACCCACGGCACTTCTACGCCGGTTGGTGATGTGAAAGAGCTGGGTGCGATTCGCGAAGTGTTCGGCGATAACTGCCCATCACTGTCTGCCACTAAAGCCATGACCGGTCATTCACTGGGTGCGGCGGGCGTGCAGGAAGCGATCTACACTTTGCTGATGCTGGAGCACGGTTTCATCGCGCCAAGCATCAACGTGGAAGAGCTGGATGAAGCGGGCAAAGGTCTGAACATCGTGACCAAACCGACTGATAAAGCGCTGACCACCGTGATGTCGAACAGCTTTGGCTTCGGCGGGACTAACGCCACTCTGACCATGCGTAAGTATCATGCGTAAGTTGCCAGCATAATCCCGTAGGATCGCCATTCATGGAGACCTGATTATGCTAGCAATATCACAAGGGCCGGTTATCCGGCCCTTGTTGTTTTGACATTCCACCTTCAGCTTGCCTACACTCCCACTCCATACGAAACAAAATTATCACTTTTAGCTTAGTGTGAACCAAATATCCCGTTTCTGTTTTGGCAGCAAGCGCGTGTCTGGTTATTACAAGGAGTTCGACCCACCATGACCACGACTGCTGACGCGCAAACGCAATCCGTTATGCCGCTGGCCTGCACCTCCTTTGCGGTATTCCTCACCTATCTGACCGCTGGCCTCGCGCTGCCGGTCATCCCGCTGTATGTCCATCATGAACTCGGTATGAGCAACCTGATGGTTGGCGTGGCAGTGGGAATACAGTTCTTCGCCACGCTGTTGACGCGCAGCTTTGCCGGGCGTCGAGCCGATCAACACGGTGCGAAACTCACCACCCAGCACGGCATGCTGGCCATCGCGCTGGTGGGCGTGGCGTATCTGGCGGCCGCGTTGTTACCAGCTTCTCCGTGGATGAAGTTTGGTTTGCTGGCGGTAGGGCGCTTGCTGTTAGGATTCGGCGAAAGCCTGCTGCTGACCGGCAATTTGACCTGGGGCATGGGATTGGTGGGCAGCAAACGTTCCGGATTAGTGATGTCATGGAACGGCATGGCGATTTATGGATCGCTGGCGGCTGGCGCACCGCTCGGCTTGCTGATCAATCAGCACGGCGGCTTTGCTGCTCTCGGCGCGGTTGCGCTGCTGTTGCCGCTGCTGTCGTTGGCGATAAATGGCTGGATCCGCAAAGTGCCGGTGGTGGGCGGCGAGCGGCCATCGCTGCTTAGCGTAGTGAAAACCATCTTTCAGCCGGGACTGGCGCTGGCGCTGCAGGGCACCGGTTTTGCGGTGATCGGCACCTTTACGTCACTCTATTTTGCTGCGGAAAACTGGGGCAATGCCGGTTTCGCGCTGACCGCCTTCGGCTGTGCGTTTGTGCTGGTGCGCGTGTTCTTTGGCGGCTTGCCGGATCGTCACGGCGGCGTAAAAGTGGCGATGATCTCTTTGCTGGTGGAAACCGCCGGTCTGCTGCTGCTGGCGTTCGCCACTTCCGGCTGGATGGCGCTGATTGGCGCGGCTTTAACCGGCTGCGGCTGCTCGCTGATCTTCCCGGCGCTGGGCGTTGAAGTGATCAAGCGCGTATCGCCACAGATTCGCGGCACCGCGCTTGGCGGTTTTTCTGCATTTCAGGATATCGCGTACGGTGCCAGCGGCCCGTTGACCGGCTTACTGGCGACGGCGCTGGGTTACGGCTCGGTCTATGTCGCGGGAGCCTGTTGTGCGGCGCTGGGCATTCTGGTTACCTGGAGGTTTGCGCGGGCTGCGACAACAGCGTAACCAGCTTATCGCAGGCGCTGACAATCTCCCCGGGTGTCAGCGCCGCAAAGCCCAGTAGCCAGCCCGCTTGCTGCACGTCACCGGCATAAAGTGGCGACAGGCGCGGCAGCAATAATCCGCTCTTTTTCGCCTCGGCGGTTAAGCGCGCTTCATCCCCTTGCATCAGCCGCACCGCTAACTGTAAGCCGCCAGCCGCCGGCAGCGGCTCAAGCCAGGGTGTTAAGCGCGTTTCGATCTGCTGCAGCAAGCAGTCACGTCGGCTGCGATAGAGTTGGCGCATCAGGCGCAAATGGCTGGCGAAATGGCCTTGTTGCAGAAACTCTGCGCAAATCGCCTGCGGCAGCAACGCGCTGTGACCATCCATCACGCTGCGTGCGCGGCCCAATGGTTCCACCAGTTGTGGCGGCACCACCATCCACGCCAGCCGCAGCGACGGGAACAGCGTTTTGGAGAAAGTGCCGAGGCAAATCACCCGACCATCCGCGGCTAATCCTTGTAGCGCCGGAGCCGGGCGATCCTCGTAGTGAAATTCGCTGTCGTAATCGTCCTCAATCAGCCAGCTATCCTGCTGCCGTGCCCACGCCAGCCACTGCAAGCGCCGCGCCAGACTCATTGCTGTGCCGGTGGGATAGTGATGCGCCGGCGTCAGATAGACCAGTTTCGCGCTGCCGCTGAGCGGCACTGCGCCTTCTGCATCCAGCGGCATGGCGCGACAGCGCGCACCGGCGGCAAGAAACGCGTTGCGCGCGCCGGGATAACCCGGCTCTTCCAGCCACACTTCGTCACCCGTATCAAGGAACATTAATGCCAGCAACTACAGCGCCTGCTGTGAGCTGGTGAGGATCACCACTTGCTCCGCCGTGCAGTGCACGCCGCGTGACAGCGCCAGATAATCCGCCACCGCCTGCCGCAGTGATGGCAATCCAAGCGGATCGCCGTAACCCATCACTTTGCTGCCCAGCGAGCGCTGCACCTGATTGCTGATGCGACGCCACTGCGTATGTGGGAAGGCGCGTAACTCGGGTGAACCGGCGGCAAAGGCGTGTGGAAAGGGCGGATCCTGACAGCCGCCCGTTGCCAAAACCTGCAGGCCACGCTGAGAAAAGTGTGGTGAGCGTTCGGTGCAGGTTTTGCTGGTGGGCGACGCCATGCGAATCGAAACAAACGTCCCGCGTCCGCCGTGACGCTGCAGATAACCTTCACTTTCAAGCTGCGCATACGCCGCCTCCACCGTAACGCGCGACAGCGATAGGTCGGTGGCTAACTGGCGGCTGGACGGCAGTTTCTGCTCATGCCGTAGATGCCCATTGGCGATGGCCTGGCGCAAGGTATTGCACAGTCGCTCACGTAAACCGCCCTGAGTTTGATGGCTAAACAGCGCGAGAAATGATGTGGTCACGGTGGTCTTATCACTATGGTGGAAGTGGTATCAACAGGCAGACCACTTTGCCGTAAACTGCGGGGAAATCACAACAGGAGAATGCGATGTCAGCGGTCTTAAAAATTGCCCCCGTTAGCGCCAGCGAGAGCGTGGCGTATCTGCAACATAAACTGGCGTACTACACCGATGCGTGGGATTTAGCAGAGGATTTGGCGCAGGGCATCACGGCGATCGTGGTGATTGATGCGCGCTCTGACGAGGTTTATCAGGCCGGACACATTTGCGGTGCACTTTCGTTTCCGCATCGCACCATGAATGCGGAATCCACGGCGCATCTCGATCGCAGCAAAGTTTACATCACCTATTGCGACGGCATCGGCTGTAACGGCTCAACCAAAGCCGCGCTCAAGCTGGCGTCGCTGGGTTTTCAGGTTAAAGAGTTAATTGGCGGGCTGGATTTCTGGAAACGCGATGGCCATCCGATGGCGTGGGGCGCGGCAGCGGGTGAGTGGCCACTCGCCACGCCCGCTGCCAACTGCGGCTGCTAGATAAACAGCCACAGCAGGAAGATAAACAGGAAGATACCGGCAATCAGCGTGAGTGCCGGGCGCTGCGCCAGCGGTTGCGGCAACATCTGAATAAACGGCGACCAGATTGGCTGCGGCCGAATTTCGCTATCGGCCAGCGGCTGTTCGTGCAGTTTCTCGGCGCGGCGGCTAAACAGCAGATTCAGCAGATCCTGCGTCTGCGCTGGCGTCAGCACGGTGGTCGGCAGCACCTGGAAACGTTGCTGGCTGTAATCTTCCAGCAGTCGCTGCTCATCATGGGTTAACGGCTGACGCAGTGAGGTTTCCAGCATCTGCAAGGTTGGCGCACTGTGCTGAGCCAGCGTCTGGCGCACCTGCAAATATTGCGTCAGCAGCGGGAAGTGGCGTGAGGGAATCGGATCGCCACTTTTCAGATTCACCAGCTTCAGCGTATCGGCCAGCAGTTTCACCGGCGATTCACCGGTTTTCGCTGCAAGGCGCGTCACCTGCTGATTCAGCGACTGCTGTTCTGCCGGCAACAAGCTGCGATCGGACACGCGCGTTTGCTGCGGCTGCGGGATCGCCATCTGACCGTTTTGCAACATCGTCAGCACCTGACGCAGCTGATCCTGCGACAACGCGCTCAACACCGTTTGGTTAAACTGCTGACGAATAAAATCGCTCACCGCCTGGCGATTATTGCCCTGCGGCAATTTTTCCAGCAGCTGTTGCAGCAGCTGGCGCGTAGCAAGACTATTTTGCACCTGGGTTAAGCGACCGTTGAGATGCTGCTCCGCCGCCGGAAAGTGGCGCGATTGCAGCTCCGCCTCACTCTTTACCCCGACTTCATGCCGCACGCCAGCCCAGAGTTCCGGCGCTTTCAGCGTACTCAAAGACATAATGCGAACAATCAGACGTTCCAGCGTGGTGCGCTGGGCAGGAGAGAGCGGCTGCTCACCGGCTGGACCGCCGGGTCGCGTTGGGCCAGTGGCCTGAGATAAAGGGGAACGATCGCCCGCGGGCACACCGGGACCGCTGAGAGGTTGCATGGCGGAATCCTTGAAAACGGGTCAGATCCGGGTGCGCCGGAAAAAAGAGGCCACATCATAGCAAAAGCCCCCAGGAAATCCACGGGGGCTGCGGCCTTTCCGGATAATAAAGTCAGGCGGCGGAATCGGGAAGGGTCGCGCTACGCGGCTTACGCAGCGGGGTTTTCAGCCGTTGCGCCAGAATAACGCCGACTAACGTCATGCCGCCGCCAATCCAGTGATAGCCATGCAGCTGCTCATGCAGGAACATCACGGCAATAATGGCCGTAAACACCGGTACGAAGTTCATAAAAATGCTGGTGGTGCTGGCGCCCAGACGCTGCACGCCAAGGATCCACAGGAACGGCGCGATGATCGACGCAAACAGCCCGGCATACAGCACCAGCGGCAGATTGTGCTCGTTGAGCGTGACATCCGGCGCGCGCAGGAAGCCAGGCAGCAATAGCAGCACGCCAAAGAAAATCTGCACATACAGGCTTTGCCAGGTCGGCAGCGGAATCGCCCAGCGCTTGGTCAGCACGCCATACAAGGCGTACGAGGTCGATGCCGCCAGCATCATCAATTCGCCATTACCGAGCCGTTGATTCAGCAGCTGCGCCGGATTGCCTTCGCTCACCAGCCATACCAAACCGGCGAACGACAGCACGCCGCCAATCAGAATGCCGCGCGTTGGCGCGAGGCGCAGCACAACCAGACTGAGCAGAATGGTCAGCAGCGGAATGGTCGCGCCGAGAATCCCCATCATCACCGCAGAAACGCTGTGCGCCGCGTAATAGGCGAGACTTTGATACAGCACCATGCCAAGCAGACCCAGGAACAGCAATCGCCAGCCGTTGGCTTTAATGGTGTGGCGATGGCGCCACACGCCCGGCAGGCAAAACGGTGTTAGTACTACCAGCGCCAGCAGCCAGCGATAGAAGGAGATCGCCGCAGGATCGATACTTCCCGCCGAGAGTTTGCTGACGATAGTGTTGATCGACCAGATCAGCACTGCGATCAGCGGAAACAGTAAATTCATGATACAGCTCCTCAAATAATCGCGAATAGTTTACGTTTGACCGGTTTAACGCAGATAGTTAAAATCGGACAACATTTGTTAGTGACCGGACAGAATGAATCTACAAGTCGAATACCAGCCGCCGATTGATGCGCCTTTGCTGCGCTTCTTCATGCGCTATGACGAGGTCAACGCCAAAACCGAATACCTCACGCATGCGCATGATTGGGGCCAGGTGATTTTCGTCACCAGCCACGTGCTGGAGATGGAAGTGGAGGGCGAACGTCTGCTGACGCCCGCAGATATCCCAATCTGGATTCCGGCCGGCCATCGTCACAGCAGTTACAACCACAACGAAGCGCGTTTTCGCACCTTTAATCTTGCCGCCGATCTCTGCGCGGGCCTGCCGGATAAAGCCTGTTTATTGCATGTCGATGCCATTGGGCACGCCATCATGAATGATTTTGCCCGCCGTGAACTGGAGCAGCCGCAAACGCAAGCCGACTGGCGCATGTGTGAAGTGTTGATCGATCGCCTGCGTCTGGCGCCGGTGCATAACAGCTATTTGCCGATGTCGGATGACAAATTCCTCGCGCCGATTCTGCGCGCGCTTGAAGCGCATCCCGGCGATAACACCACGCTGGCACAATGGGCGAAGCGCGTGTTCACCACCGAGCGTACGCTAGCGCGACGCTGTCAGCAGCAGTTGAATATGTCATTCAGCGAATGGCGGCAGCGTTTACGCTTTCTGCGTGCTATCGCGCTGCTGGAGCAGGGTTGCAGCGTGCAGGGCATCGCTCACGAGCTGGGTTACAGCTCGGCGTCGGCGCTCATTGTGATGTTCCAGCAGCAGGCCGGTACCACGCCCGATCGCTATCGTAGTCGGTTAGGTTAATCCCCGGCTTTATGGCAAAATACGCGCCTTAAATTTTTGCAGACAGGACCGCCGCAGTGAAAATTCTCGTCGATGAAAATATGCCTTATGCCCGTGAACTCTTCAGCCGCACCGGCGATGTGCTCACGGTGCCCGGCCGTCCGTTGCCAGAAGCTGAGCTGCAGGACGCCAGCGGATTGATGGTGCGTTCCGTCACCAAAGTGAATGCGGCACTGCTGGCCGGTACGCCGGTGAAGTTTGTCGGCACCGCGACCGCCGGCACCGATCATATTGATGAAGCATCACTGGCGGCGGCAGGCATCAGCTTCTCTGCGGCGCCTGGCTGTAATGCCATTGCGGTGGTGGAGTATGTGTTCTCCTCGCTGCTGCTGCTGGCGGAGCGCGATGGTTTTGCACTGCGCGATCGCACCGTGGGCATTGTTGGCGTGGGGAATGTTGGCGGCCGCCTGCAGAAGCGTCTGCAAGCCTGGGGCGTGAAAACGCTGCTGTGCGATCCACCGCGCGCCGATCGTGGCGATCAGGAAACCTTCCATTCGCTGGATGATCTGGTGGCGCAGGCCGACATCCTGACCTTCCACACGCCGCTGTTTAAAGATGGCCCGTATAAAAGCTGGCATTTGGCCGATGCGGCGCTGCTGATGGCGCTCAAACCCAACACTATTCTGATCAACGCCTGCCGCGGTGCGGTGGTAGATAACGCGGCGCTGCTGGCAGTGCTGAAGATGCGCCACGATCTTAGCGTGGTATTGGATGTGTGGGAGCCGGAGCCGGATCTGTCGCTCGATCTGCTGGATAAAGTGGATATCGCCACCGCGCATATCGCTGGCTACACGCTGGAAGGTAAAGCGCGCGGCACCACGCAAGTGTTTGAAGCCTGGTGCGACTTTATCGGCCAGCCGCAGCAGGTGGCGCTGGAAAGCCTGCTGCCGGCACCTGAATTCGGTTCTGTCACCCTGCGCGGCAAGCTCGATCAGCCAACGCTAAAACGCTTAGTGCATCTGGTGTATGATGTGCGCCGCGACGATGCGCCACTGCGTAAAGTGGCGGCAAAGCCAGGCGAGTTTGATCGCCTGCGCAAGCAATATCAAGAGCGTCGTGAGTGGTCATCGCTGCAGGTGCATTGCGATGATGCGGAGACGGCGGCGATGCTCAATCAGCTTGGCTTCCGCGCCAGTTTGTAAAGAAATTTCAATCACCTGCACTATTGCGGGGGATAATTCCTAAATCTCGGGCGATGTTTTCATCGCCTTCTGTTTTTGTGTCAATCTCTGGAGTAACCAACATGTCTGACGGCTGGAATATCGCGCTTTTGGGCGCAACAGGCGCAGTAGGGAACGCTGTACTGGAACTGCTGGCTGAACGCCAGTTCCCGGTTGGTGAGTTGTATTTGCTGGCGAGTGAAAACGGTGCCGGTGAGAACAAACGTTTTGAGGGACGTACCGTGCTGGTGCAGGACGTGGCCGAATTTGACTGGACGCAAGTGCAGCTGGCGTTCTTCACTGCGGGTCGTGAAGCCTCGGCGCGCTATGCCGAAGAAGCCGCCAGCCAGGGTTGTCTGGTGATCGATAGCAGCGATCTGTTTGCGCTCGAACCGGATGTGCCGCTGGTGGTGCCGGATGTGAATCCACAGGTGCTGGCGGATTACCGCAATCGCAACATCATTACCGTTGCCGACAGCCTGGTAAGCCAGCTGCTGTGCGCAATCAAACCGCTGGTGGATCTGGCTGGTCTGAGCCGTTTGCAGGTTACCAACCTGATTGCGGCCTCCAGCCATGGTAAAGCGGCGGTTGAAGGTTTGGCCGGTGAAAGTGCGCGTTTGCTGAACGGCGTGCCGGCGGAAACGCACTATTTTGGCCGCCAGCTGGCGTTCAACATTTTGCCGCTGCTGGCGGACAGCAATGGCAGCGTCGAGAGCGAACGTCGCGTGGTTGAGCAGGTACGTAAAGTGCTGCAGGACGAAGGTTTGCCGATCGCGGTAAGCAGCGTGCAGGCGCCGGTGTTCTACGGCAATGCGCAGATCGTACACGTGGAGAATCTGCGTCCGCTTTCCGCTGAAGAAGCGCGCGATGAACTGGGCCGCTCCGGTGATATCAACCTGAGTGAAGAGAGCGATTACCCCACGCAGGTGGGCGATGCCTCCGGCAGCGACGTGCTGAGCATTGGCTGCGTGCGCAACGATTACGGCATTCCAGAGCTGCTGCAGTTCTGGTCTGTGGCAGACAATATCCGCTTCGGCGGTGCACTGATGGCGGTGAAAACGGCTGAGAAACTGGTGCAGGAGTATTTCTATTAATGTTGCCTGAAGGGAAAACGTTTAAGCTGGCGTTGGGTATTGAATACGATGGCAGCCGTTATTACGGCTGGCAGCGGCAAAATGAAGTGCGCAGCGTGCAGGAAAAGCTGGAAAAGGCGCTGTCGAAAGTGGCCGATCATCCGGTGGTGGTGTTCTGCGCGGGCCGGACCGATGCTGGTGTGCATGGCACCGGACAAGTGGTGCATTTTGAAACCACCTCACCGCGTGCTGACGCAGCGTGGACGTTGGGTGTGAATGCCAATCTGCCCGATGACATCGCGGTGCGCTGGGTGAAAGCGGTGCCGGACGAGTTTCATGCGCGTTTTAGCGCCACGGCACGCCGCTATCGCTACGTGATTTACAACCATCGGCTGCGTCCAGCGATTCTGGGCAATGGCATTACCCATTATTACCATCCGCTGGATGCAGAGAAGATGCAGCGCGCTGGTCAGGCGCTGATTGGTGAGAATGACTTCACTTCGTTCCGCGCGGTGCAGTGTCAGTCACGCACGCCTTGGCGCAACGTGATGCATCTCAACGTCACGCGTCATGGGCCGTATGTGGTGGTGGATATCAAAGCCAATGCATTTGTGCATCACATGGTGCGTAATATTGTCGGCAGCCTGATGGAAATCGGCACCGGCAACCAGCCGGAAGAGTGGATGGCGACGCTGCTCGCGGCCAAAGATCGTAAGCTGGCGGCGGCGACCGCCAAAGCCGAAGGCCTTTATCTGGTAGCGGTGGATTATCCATCCCACTTTGCATTACCTCAGCCTGCGTTGGGACCGTTGTTCCTCGCGGATTAACCGTTAATTGTTGGGTGTTAGGGGAGTTGTGGTTATATGGATTTCATCCACTTTTTAGTCGATTTTATTCTGCATATTGATGTGCATTTGGCCGAGCTGGTGGCGCAGTACGGCATCTGGATTTACGCCATTCTGTTCCTGATTCTGTTCTGTGAAACGGGTTTGGTGGTCACGCCGTTCCTGCCAGGCGATTCCCTGCTGTTTGTTGCCGGTGCGCTGGCGGCCTTGCCGGGTAACGATCTCAACGTTCACCTGATGGTAACGCTGTTGGTGATCGCCGCCATCCTCGGTGATGCGGTGAACTACACGATTGGTCGTCTGTTCGGTGAGAAGCTGTTCAGCAACCCGAATTCGAAAATTTTCCGTCGCAGTTACCTGGATAAAACCCACGCGTTCTACGATCGCCACGGCGGCAAAACCATTATACTTGCGCGCTTTGTACCAATCGTGCGAACCTTTGCCCCCTTTGTGGCGGGGATGGGACACATGTCTTATCGCCACTTCGCGCTCTACAATGTGACGGGCGCACTGCTGTGGGTGCTGCTGTTCTCTTACGCTGGTTACCTGTTTGGCGACCTGCCGGTTGTGCAGGAGAACCTGAAGCTGCTGATCGTCGGCATCATCGTGGTTTCTATACTGCCAGGCGTAATTGAAGTGTGGCGTCATCGCCGCCAGCAGAAGTCGCAGTAAGCTCGTTACCAGATTTTTATCCACAGCGTGAACGGGTTGTGGTTTAATGAGCGACATTTACGGCCTGCTGAAGGTGATTTCAGCAGCAATGAGAAGACTGGACCAGGTCAGCATTAAATAGAAAGGTCATCAATGAGCTGGATTGAACGCATACTGAATAAAAGCACTGCCACGCCAACGCGCAAAGCCAGCATCCCGGAAGGGGTGTGGACCAAGTGCGATAGTTGTGGGCAGGTGCTGTACCGCGCCGAGCTGGAGCGTAACCTCGAGGTCTGCCCGAAGTGCGACCATCACATGCGCATGCACGCCCGTGAGCGTCTGCATAGCATGCTGGATGAAGGTTCGCTGGTTGAGCTGGGCAGCGAGCTGGAACCGAAAGATCTACTGAAGTTCCGCGACTCGAAGAAGTATAAAGACCGTTTGGTCGCCGCACAGAAAGACACCGGTGAGAAAGACGCGCTGGTGGCGATGAAAGGCACGCTGCACGGCATGCCAATTGTTGCTGTGGCCTTTGAGTTCTCCTTTATGGGCGGCTCAATGGGTTCAGTGGTTGGCGCGCGCTTTGTGCGTGGCGTTGAGCAGGCGTTGGAAGACAACTGCCCACTGATCTGCTTCTCCGCGTCAGGCGGTGCACGTATGCAGGAAGCGCTGCAGTCGCTGATGCAGATGGCGAAAACCAGTGCGGCACTGGCGAAAATGCAGGAGCGCGGCTTGCCGTATATCTCCGTGCTGACTGACCCAACCATGGGCGGCGTTTCAGCCAGCTTCGCGATGTTGGGCGATCTCAACGTGGCGGAACCGAAAGCGCTGATTGGCTTTGCCGGTCCACGCGTTATCGAGCAGACCGTGCGTGAAAAACTGCCGCCGGGCTTCCAGCGCAGTGAGTTCCTGATCGAGAAAGGCGCAATCGACATGATCATCCGTCGTCCGGAAATGCGCTTTAAGCTGGCAAGCCTGCTGGCGAAAATGATGAACCTGCCAGCGCCGCAGCTGGATGGTGATCAGCCAAATGTGGCTGAGCCGGAGAGCAACGAAGCCTGACAGGCAACGGAAAGGCGCAGCGATGCGCCTTTTTACCAATGCACCGTAAATCAGTAAACGGGACACATGGATAATCTTCTCCTTCCTCAAGCCACGTCGCCTTTGGCCACGTGGCTTCATTATCTTGAGCATCTGCATTCGCAGGCCATTGAACTGGGTCTGGATCGTATTCAACGCGTCGCCGCACGCCTCGACCTGCTCAAACCCGCTCCTTTTGTCTTCACCGTCGCCGGCACCAACGGCAAAGGCACCACCTGCCGCACGCTGGAAACGCTATTGATGGCCGCGGGCTATCGCGTGGGCGTTTACAGCTCGCCACATCTGGTGCGTTACACCGAACGTGTACGGGTGCAGGGCGCTGAACTGGATGAAGCGCAGCACAGCGCCAGTTTTGCCGCGATTGAAGCCGGGCGCGGTGATATTTCGCTCACCTATTTTGAGTTCGGCACCTTGTCGGCCTTCAATCTGTTCCGCGCGGCGAATCTCGACGTGGTGATCCTTGAAGTCGGCCTGGGCGGACGTCTTGATGCCACCAATATTGTCGATGCCGACGTGGCAGTGATCACCAGCATCGCGCTCGACCACACCGATTGGCTGGGTCCGGATCGTGAAAGTATCGGCCGGGAAAAAGCCGGCGTGTTCCGCGCAGGTAAACCAGCAATTGTCGGTGAAGCCGATATGCCGGGCACCATCGCCGACGTTGCAGCGGAGAAGGGCGCGGTGTTGCTGCAGCGCAATCGCGACTGGCAGTGGCAGCAAACGGGTACCAGCTGGACGTTGCAGGATGCGCACGGCGAGCTGCGCGATTTACCGCTGCCGCAGGTGCCGTTACCCAATGCCGCCACCGCGCTGACCGCGCTGCGTGCGTCGGGTTTAACGGTAAGCGAAGCGATTATTCGTCAGCATCTGCCGCTGGCGATTTTGCCGGGGCGCTTCCAGACCGTCAGCGAAGCGCCGCGCGTCATTCTCGATGTGGCGCACAATCCGCATGCCGCTTATTATCTGGCTTCGCGTCTGGCTGAAGAGCCGCACAGCGGTGAAGTGCATGCGGTGGTCGGCATGCTGCACGACAAAGATATCGCGGGCACGCTGGCGGCGCTGGCACCACAGGTTGATCGTTGGTACTGCGCGCCGCTCGACGGTCCGCGCGGTGCCTCCGCCGATGAGCTGCTGGCTCATCTGGACGGCGGTGTGGCTTACAGCAACGTTGATGCAGCCTGGCAAGCGGCGCGTCAGCAGGCGCGTCCCGAAGATGTGATTCTGGTGTGTGGCTCTTTCCACACCGTAGCGCAGGTTATGGAATCGATGGCAGCGGAGAACGGCAGTGGCAAGTAAGTTCCAAAATCGCTTAGTCGGTACGGTCATTCTGGTGGCGATTGGTGTCATCGTCTTGCCCGGCCTGCTAGACGGTAAGAAGAAACATTATAAAGAAGAGTTCGCCGCCATTCCGCTGGTGCCCAAAACCGGACGATCAGCAGGATAGCGAAATGGTGCCGCCGGTGACGCAACCCTTGCCGGCGCAGCCGCCGGAAGGGGCGGGCGCGGCCCAGAATCAGAACGGTGGTAAAACCGCCACCAACGGCAGCGCACAGCCCACGCAGAATAGCGAGCCCAGCGTGGTCACGCCGCCGCCGGTGCATCAGCAAGTGCAGCCGAAACCGGTGGAACAGTCGAAGCCAAAAGCGGTCGAGCAGCCGAAACCGAAGCCGGTTGAACAGCCGAAGCCAAAACCGGTGGAGCAAGCTAAGCCGAAGCCCGTCGAGCAGCCGAAACCGGTAGAGCAGTCGAAACCGGTGGAAACGCCGAAGCAGAGTGAACCGGCAGCGCCAGCTGGTCAGGCATTCGTGGTGCAGCTCGGAGCGCTGAAGAATGCGGCGAAAGTGAGCGAGATTGTGGCGCAGCTGCGTCTTTCCGGTTATCGCGCCTTTACCGTGCCGTCTACGCCGGTGCAGGGACAAATCACCCGCATTTACGTCGGTCCGGATGCCAATAAAGCGAAGCTGCAAGGCTCGCTGAGTGAGTTGCAAAGCATCTCCGGCCTCGGTGGCGTGGTGAAACCGTATAGCGCGCGATAACGCGCTGATAAGCCGCGCCAATAGCAGAAAAAGGCGCGGCTTTACAAAATTTTTGTAGCGAAGCGCGACAGGAAAATCATTGAATATCAGTGGATTAAATCACTGATAATACACAGGGCGAGGAAAGTTTTTTTCATCGCCCTTTTTGCGGAAACAGAACCGGAAAACCCTACGCAAACGTTTTCTTTTTCTGTTAGAATGCGCCCCGAACTGGATGCAGGGGTGCGATAGCACTGGGCTGGAAGAGTTCATGATCTGGATTGATTACGTCATTATTGCGGTAGTTGGTTTTTCGGCTCTGGTCAGCCTGATTCGCGGGTTTGTCCGGGAAGCCTTATCTCTCGTTACCTGGGGATGCGCGTTTTTTGTCGCCAGTCATTATTACGCCTACCTTGCAGTCTGGTTTACAGGTTTTGACGACGAACTGGTTCGCAACGGCATCGCTATCGCGGTGTTGTTTGTTGCCACCCTGATTGTGGGTGCCATCGTGAACTATGTGATCGGCTCGCTGGTTGAAAAAACCGGCTTGTCGGGAACCGACAGGGTGTTGGGTGTCTGTTTCGGGGCGTTGCGCGGTGTGCTGATCGTGTCTGCTATGCTGTTCTTTCTCGATACATTCACCGGCTTTTCTAAAAGCCCGGACTGGCAACAGTCGCAACTCATTCCCCAGTTCAGTTACATCATCAGGTGGTTTTTCGATTACCTGAAAAGCACGTCGAGTTTTTTACCCCGGTGACACCATCGGGAGTGCGGCTAATGAGGAAATGACAATATGTGCGGTATTGTTGGTATCACCGGTTTCATGCCAGTAAACCAGTCAATCTATGACGCGTTAACGGTGCTTCAGCACCGCGGGCAGGATGCCGCCGGCATTTGTACCATCGATGCTATTAACTGCTTCCGTTTGCGTAAAGCCAACGGCCTGGTCAGCGATGTGTTCGAAGCGCGCCATATGCAGCGTCTGCAGGGCAACATCGGGATTGGTCATGTGCGCTACCCAACGGCAGGCAGCTCCAGCGCCTCTGAAGCGCAACCTTTCTACGTGAACTCTCCTTACGGCATCACGTTGGCGCATAACGGCAACCTGACTAACGCCCACGAACTGCGTAAACAGCTGTTCGAAACGGGTCGCCGTCACGTTAATACCACCTCAGATTCCGAAATCCTGCTGAATATCTTCGCGCAGGAGCTGGACCGTTTTCAGCACTATCCGCTGGAAGCTGACAACATTTTTGCTGCGGTGGCGGCTGTGCATCAGCAGGTGCGCGGCGCTTACGCAGTGGTTTCAATGATTATTGGACACGGAATGGTCGCCTTCCGCGATCCCAACGGTATTCGTCCGCTGGTGCTGGGCAAGCGCGTTATCGCCGATGGCCGCACCGAATACATGGTGGCGTCAGAGAGCGTCGCGTTGGATACGCTGGGCTTCGAGTTCATTCGTGACGTAGCGCCTGGCGAAGCCGTGTACATCACCGAGCAGGGCCAGCTCTCTACGCGTCAATGCGCCGAGAACCCGAAAACCAATCCGTGCCTGTTCGAATACGTCTACTTTGCGCGTCCGGACTCGTTCCTCGACAAAATCTCGGTGTACAGTGCACGCGTGCGTATGGGCACCAAGTTGGGTAACAAAATTGCCCGCGAGTGGGAAGATCTGGATATCGATGTGGTGATCCCGATTCCGGAAACCTCAACCGATATCGCGCTGGAAATCGCACGCATCCTCGACAAGCCATATCGTCAGGGCTTCGTGAAGAACCGCTACGTTGGCCGTACCTTTATCATGCCCGGCCAGCAGCAGCGCCGCAGCGCCGTTCGCCGTAAGCTGAACGCCAACCGTGCTGAGTTCCGTGATAAGAATGTGTTGCTGGTGGATGACTCCATCGTTCGCGGCACCACATCCGAGCAGATCATTGAGATGGCACGTGAAGCGGGCGCGAAAAAAGTCTATCTCGCCTCGGCGGCACCAGAGATCCGTTTCCCGAACGTCTATGGCATTGATATGCCAAGCGCTACCGAACTGATTGCGCATGGCCGTGAAGTGAATGAGATTTGCCAGCTGATTAAAGCGGATGCGTTGATTTTCCAGGACCTGAACGACCTGATTGAAGCGGTGCGTGAAGAGAACCCGGATATCGCCAACTTTGAGTGCTCGGTATTCAACGGCATCTACGTCACCAAAGATGTCGATCAACAGTACCTTGAGTATCTGCAGTCGCTGCGTAATGACGATTCCAAAGCCATCGCGCGTCAGACAGAAGTGGAAGGTCTGGAGCTGCACAACGAAGGCTAAGCCAGAGGTTATGGCAGAGTAAAAGCAGGGCGGGCGCAATCCCGCCCTGTTTGTTTTTGTATTTTTGTTCAGTGAGCCGCTATCATTGCCGCAATCTGAACCTGCAAGGCTGAATTATGAAACGACTGATCATTGGTATTTCCGGCGCCAGCGGCGCGATCTACGGCGTACGCATGTTGCAAGTGCTGCAACCGCTGGCGGAGGTGGAAACCCATTTGGTGATCAGCCCCGCCGCGCGGCAAACGCTGGCGCTGGAGACCGATTTCAGCCTGCGCGAGGTGCAAGCGATGGCCGATGTGGTGCATGACGTGCGCGACATCGCCGCCAGCATCTCATCCGGATCTTACAAGACTCTCGGCATGGCGATCGCGCCGTGCTCGATGAAAACGCTGTCAGGGATCGTGCACAGCTACAGTGATAGCTTGCTGACCCGCGCCGCCGATGTGGTGCTTAAAGAGCAGCGTAAGCTGGTGCTGTGTGTACGTGAAACGCCGCTGCATTTAGGACATCTGCGCATGATGACCACCGCCGCAGAGCTGGGCGCGCTGATCATGCCACCGGTGCCAGCGTTCTATCATCGTCCGCAATCGATCGGCGATTTAGTCGATCAAACGGTGAATCGTGTGCTCGATCAGTTCGATATTGAGCTGCCAGAAGATCTTTTCACTCGCTGGAGTGGCGCATAATGGTGCATTAATGCACTGCTCGTGTGCAAATTCGCGTGTGCGATCACTCTTCGTGCATCTTGTGCACCAAAAGTTAACAATGTCGCTTTTTCTTCCTCACACCACTGTTATATTTCCCTCACAAACTAAGTGCTTGCGCCGCTAACCGGCGCAGTATTTAGCGCGCTTGCGCAGCGTTTAGCCAATTCGCACAACTGGCATGAAACGTGCACAGCTTACAGCGCAAACCAACACATCACGCACCACATAACAATAAGCACTTCACTTGAGGGTTAACTATGAAAAAGCGAGTTCTGGCTCTTTCTCTGATGCTGACAATGGTAAGTAGCGCGAGCGTCTTCGCCGCTGTGCCGCAGTCGCTGCGCATCGGAACTGACCCGACTTATCCGCCATTCGAATCCAAGAACGCGCAAGGTCAGCTGGTGGGCTTTGATATCGATCTGGCGAACGAAATTTGTAAACGTATCAAGACTAAATGTACTTATGTGGAAAGTGATTTCGATGCGCTGATCCCGTCGCTGAAAGCGAAAAAGATCGACGCCATCATCTCTTCTCTGTCAATTACCGAAAAGCGTCAGGAAGAGATTAACTTCTCTGAAAAACTGTACGCGGCAAACGCGCGCTTAGTGGCTCCGAAAGGTTCTACGCTGCAACCGACCATTGAATCCCTGAAAGGGAAAAACATCGGTCTGCTGCAGGGCACCACCCAGGAAACCTATGCAAAAGAGTACTGGCAGCCAAAAGGTGTCACCGTTACGCCTTACGCTAACCAGGATCTGGTGTATCAGGATCTGAATGCCGGTCGTATTGATGCCGCGTTCCAGGACGAAGTGCAGGCGAGCGAAGGTTTCCTGAAGCAGCCTGTTGGCGCTAAATATGCGTTTGCCGGCCCGGCAGTGAAAGACGACAAGATCTTTGGCGTCGGTACCGGTATGGGCTTGCGTAAAGATGATGCCGATCTTAAGGCCGCGATCGATAAAGCTTTTGTTGAGATGCGTAAAGACGGCACTTACGACAAGATTGCTAAGAAGTACTTTGATTTCAACGTGTACGGCGATTAATTATCCTGTTTCCTAATCCTGGTCTGTGAAAGGCAGGAAGGTTGCACATAAGTATTCACTCCGGGCGCTTACCTATGTAAACTGCCCGGCTTCATACGCTTGCCGCCATCCATCCTGCGATTCAAATTCCCCGGTTAGGACTGTCCGTCAGTTGGGCAGCGTTTGTAACTTACCCTCACGACAGGATTGAACCCATGTTGTATGGCTATTCCGAAGTAATCCTCAAGGGCACCCTTGTGACGCTGGAGCTGGCGCTCAGTTCCGTGTTGCTGGCGGTGGTGCTCGGCTTGATAGGCGCTGGCGCCAAACTTTCCCGCAGTCGCCCGCTGGCGATGCTGTTTGAAGGCTACACCACCTTAATCCGCGGTGTGCCCGATTTGGTGTTGATGCTGCTGATCTTCTACGGTCTGCAGATCGCCTTGAATACTCTCACTGATGCGCTGGGACTGGCGCAATTTGATATCGACCCGATGGTCGCCGGTATCATCACGCTCGGCTTTATCTACGGCGCCTACTTCACTGAAACCTTCCGTGGTGCGTTCCTCGCGGTGCCAAAAGGGCAGATCGAAGCGGCAACCGCCTTCGGTTTCACCGGCTCGCAAACCTTCCGTCGCATTCTGTTCCCGGCCATGATGCGCTTTGCGCTGCCGGGCATCGGCAACAACTGGCAGGTTATTCTCAAAGCCACGGCGCTGGTTTCGCTGCTGGGGCTGGAAGATGTGGTGAAAGCCACGCAGCTGGCAGGTAAAAGTACCTGGCAGCCGTTCTACTTCGCCATTGTGGCAGGTGTGATTTATCTGGTGTTTACCACGCTGTCGAATGGCGTGCTGTGGTGGCTTGAACGTCGCTACACGGTGGGTGTGAAAAGGGCAGAGCTATGATTGAGATTATTCAGGAGTATTGGAAACAGCTGCTCTGGACCGATGGTTACCGTTTTACCGGCATCGCGATTACGCTGTGGTTATTGATCATCTCGGTGGTGATTGGCGGTTCGCTCGCGGTGCTGCTGGCGATTGCGCGCGTCTCCTCTAACCGCTTTATCTCCACGCCGGTTTGGCTGTTCACCTATGTGTTTCGCGGCACGCCACTGTATGTGCAACTGCTGGTGTTCTACTCCGGCATGTACACGCTGGAAGTAGTGAAGGGCACCGAGCTGCTGAACGCCTTCTTCCGCAGTGGATTGAACTGTACGCTGCTGGCGTTCACGCTGAACACCTGCGCCTATACCACCGAAATCTTTGCCGGTGCGATTCGTTCGGTGCCGCACGGTGAAATCGAAGCGGCGCGCGCCTATGGCTTCTCGCCGTTTAAATTGTATCGCTGCATCATTCTGCCTTCGGCACTGCGCACCGCGCTGCCGGCGTACAGCAATGAAGTGATCCTGATGCTGCACTCCACCGCGCTGGCGTTTACCGCGACGGTGCCGGATCTGTTAAAAATCGCGCGCGATATCAACTCGGCCACCTATCAGCCGTTTACCGCGTTTGGCATCGCTGCGGTGCTGTATCTGATTATCTCTTACGGGCTGATTAGCTTGTTCCGCAAAGCTGAACAACGCTTCCTGGCGCACGTAAAACCTTCTTCATCGCATTGAGTATCACTATGGCTGACAATAAATTAAGCGTTACCGAACTGCACAAACGTTACGGTGAACATGAAGTTCTGAAAGGCGTATCGCTGCAGGCAAATGCCGGCGATGTGATCAGCATTATTGGCTCGTCCGGTTCCGGGAAAAGTACCTTTTTACGCTGCATTAACTTCCTCGAGAAACCGAGCGAAGGCACCATTGCGGTCAACAACCAGCAGATCAATCTGGTGCGCGACACCGATGGTCAACTGAAAGTCGCGAACAAAGAGCAGCTGCGTATGCTGCGCACGCGCCTGACCATGGTGTTTCAGCACTTCAACCTGTGGAGCCACATGACGGTGCTGGACAACGTTACCGAAGCGCCGATTCAGGTGCTGGGGCTGAGCAAGGCGGAAGCGCGTGAGCGTGCGATCAAGTATCTGGATAAAGTCGGCATTGATGCGCGTGCGCGTGCCAAATATCCGGTGCACCTTTCCGGTGGTCAGCAGCAGCGCGTGTCGATTGCGCGGGCGTTGGCGATGGAGCCCGAAGTCTTGCTGTTTGACGAACCCACTTCTGCGCTCGATCCGGAACTGGTCGGCGAAGTGCTGCGCATTATGCAGAAACTGGCGGAAGAGGGCAAAACCATGGTGGTGGTAACGCACGAGATGGAGTTTGCTCGTCACGTCTCTAATCATGTGATCTTTCTGCATCAGGGCAAAATTGAAGAGCAGGGCACGCCGGATGAGCTGTTCGGCAATCCAAAAAGCCCACGTTTGCAGCAGTTTTTGAAGGGATCGTTGAAGTAGTTTTGTGCCCGCTGTCCCCCATCCCGGCCTTCCCCCGCCTGCGGGGGAAGGAGACGCTGCCATATGCAGCACCAGAACGAACATATGGCAGCATCTTCCTCCCCCATTTATGGGGGAGGACCGAGGTGGGGGACAGCGAGCACCCTCTACCCCCGCAACAACTTCAGCGCGGTATCCTCATCGGTCACCAGACCTGACACCCAGCCGCCCTGCAACGCCGCGCGAATCGCCGGATATTTACGCTCGCTGCCGGCAAAGCCAATAATCTGGCGTTGCGTCTGGCTCTCCAGCAACACGCTGGTGAGCAGTTCATCGGTTTCACCCCACACGCGTTCACCTTGCTGATTGAAAAAGTGCCCGAGCATTTCGCCCACCACGCCGCGCGCGTTGAGCGCAGCAACTTGCGCATCGGTGATAAAGCCTTCGGCATGCAGCGGGCAGCCGGGCTGCACTTCGCCGATGCCAACGAAGGCCACATTCGCCTGCAAGGCGCGTAACGTCACGCGCTGATAAACCTGATGCTGAATCCACATCTCTTTATCTTCAGGCGTATCCGCATACAGCGGCGCAGGAATGAAGAAATACTTGCCCTGCATCTTCTCCGCCATCTTCAGCGGCACGTCATAGCGCGTACCCGAGTCGTCCCGCGCAATCGCGCCAATCATCGAAACGCACTGATGCTGCGGTCGCTCAACCCAGGGCAGCGCATCAATCATCGAGCGCAGCGTCTTACCGGAACCAATGCCAAATACCTGCGGCTGCTCCTCGCTGATGTATTGCGCCATCACCGCCGCGCCTTCCACTGCCAGCATCTGCTGAATAGCGTCATCATCCAGATTAGCGGATGGCACCACACGGCACAGTTGCAGGCCAAATTTATCCTGAACGTCGCGCGCCAGATGCAAGCAATGGGTAACCGGATGATCAATCTTTACGCTCACCATGCCCATTTCACGCGCGCTGGAGACCAATCGCTGCGCCACCTGACGTGACAATCCTAACGCGCGTGCAATCTCTTGCTGCGTCACGCCCGCCACGTAATACATCCAGGCCGCACGTGCTGCCAGTTCTTGTTTTTTCTCTTCTCTGCTCATCGCGCTGTTCCGTCAAAACCGGTGCGCCATGTTAACGCGAGATGCCGATGAAGTGTTAACTGAGCAAAAGCCCTAAAAAAGAGCAAAAGTATTAATTGTGACTGAGCTCGCAGAACAAGGCTGCTCGCTCGCACTATGCTACGCCTCATCGGGCAAATGCCCTTAATCGTGGCAAATGTTTATTTTGAGGCGACTATGACCAATCAATCAGTGTGGATGCATATCGGCGCAGGATCTTTTCACCGCGCGCATCAGGCGTGGTATCTGCATAAACTACGCGAGCAGGGCGATGACAGCTGGAGCATTGCCCTCGGCAATATCCGCAATGATGCCGCGCCGTTGCTAAAGCAACTCGCTGCGCAAGAGGGCGAATATGTGCTGGAAACCGTTACACCCGATGGCGAACGCGCCTATGAAACCATCACGTCATTGCGCAAAATCCTGCCGTGGGATAGCGACATCAGCGCGCTGGTGGAGCAGGGAGCGAAAAGTGAAACCCGCGTGATAGGTTTTACCGTCACCGAAGCCGGTTACTATTTGACACCGGAATTCGAACTGGACCTGACGCAACCGGATGTGCAGGCCGATGTGAAAGGCGACATCCGCACGATTTATGGCGCGCTGGCACGCATCCTCACGCAGCGCGTGGCCAACGGTGGCGCGCCCGTTACGCTGCTCAACTGCGATAACCTGCGCCACAACGGCGAACGTTTCCGTCACGGCTTCCTCGCGTTTCTTACCGCCAAAGGTGACAACGCCTTAGCGAATTGGGTGCGCGAAAATACCACCTCGCCCAACACCATGGTGGATCGCATTACGCCGCGTCCAACGCCGGATGTGGCAGAGCGCGTTAAAGCCGCTACGGGTAAAGAGGATGGTGCATCGGTGATGGCCGAATCCTTTATTCAATGGGTGATTGAAGATGACTTCATTGCCGGTCGGCCGGCGCTGGAGAAGGTTGGCGTTGAGCTAGTGGAATCGGTATTGCCGTGGGAAGAGGCGAAAATCCGCATCCTTAACGCCACGCATGCGGCGATTGCCTGGGCAGGCACGCTGATTGGCCTCAATTACATTGATGACAGCACGCGTCAGCCGGCGATTTACCAACTGGCCTATGACTACGTGACCCAGGATGTGATGCCATCGCTGTCGCCGAGCCCGCTGGATTTAGCCGATTATCGCGATGTGGTTCTGGCGCGTTTTAGCAATCCCTACATTAAAGACACCAATCAACGTGTTGGCGCGGACGGTTTGTCGAAAATCCCCGGCATGGTGACGCCAACACTGCGCGAATGCTATCAGCGTGGCGCAGAACCGGCGGCCACGGCCGTGCTGCCTGCACTGTTCTTCCTGTTCCTGCAACGCTGGGCCAGTGATGATTTGCCTTACACCTATCAGGATGGCGTGCTGCAAGCCGATGCGCTGCGCCAGCAGTTTAGCCGCTCCGATGCACTGAACGCTTTCCTCAGCGATAGCGCGCTATTTGGCGAACTGGCACAGGACAAGGCGTTTCATGCGCTGGTGACGCGCAGCGTGGCGGATCTGCAACTGTGGCTGAAACAGCCAGAACGCATGCTGGCTGCGGTGTAAGGAGCGCGTTATGTATCTTGGGATTGATATTGGCACCTCCGAGCTCAAAGCGCTGATCATCAATGCGCAGGGTGAGATCATTGCCTCGAATCACGCCACGCTCAACGTGCAGCGCCCGCATGCGCACTGGGCAGAACAGGATCCCGAGCGCTGGTGGCAAGCGTGCAGTGATGTCCTTGCTGGATTGCGCCAGCAGGACGCGCTGGCCTGGAGCGAGATTCGCGCGATGGGTTTGTCCGGGCAGATGCACGGCGCGGTGCTGCTGGATGCGCAGGGCAAGGTGCTGCGCCCGTGCATTCTGTGGAATGACACGCGCAGCGCGCCGCAATGTGCCGCGCTCAGTGCCCAACATCCGGAAATGATGCAGCTCAGCGGCAATATGATTATGCCGGGCTTCACCGCACCTAAACTGCGTTGGGTGGCAGAACATGAGCCTGAGATTTTCCGTCGCATCGATAAAGTGCTATTGCCGAAAGACTACCTACGCTGGCGTTTAACCGGACAATTTATCAGTGAACCTTCAGACGCGGCAGGCACGTTGTGGCTCGATGTGGCTCAGCGCGACTGGTCCGACGAACTGTTAGCCATCACCGGTCTTACGCGCGCCAATATGCCGGCGCTGGTGGAAGGCAGCGCGGTGAGCGCCCCATTGAAAGCCGATCTGGCAAGTGAATGGGGCTTGTCGGCCGCGGTCTGCGTGGCGGGCGGCGGTGGCGACAATGCCGCATCGGCGGTTGGTGTCGGCGCGGTTAATCCGGGTGATGCTTTTATCTCGCTGGGTACCTCCGGCGTGATTTTTGTCGTCAACGATCGTTTGCTGGCCGATCCGCAATCGGGCGTGCACGCCTTTTGTCACGCCTTGCCCGGACGCTGGCACCAGATGAGTGTGATGCTCAGTGCCGCCAGCTGCCTGCGCTGGCTGTGTAATCTGCTTTCCGTTACCGAAAGCCAACTGATGGAAGAGATGGCACAGCTCAGTGAAGAGCAGCGGCGTCATGCCCCGGTTTTTCTGCCCTATCTTTCCGGTGAACGCACGCCACACAACGATCCTGACGCCTCCGGTTCTTTCTTCAATCTGCGCCACGAAACACCGCGTGCGCTGCTCGGCTACGCAGTAATTGAAGGCGTAGCGTTTGGTCTGGCCGACGGGTTCGCGGTGCTTGGTGATGCGCAGCGCCAGATTCAGCAGTGCAGCCTGACCGGCGGTGGGGCGCGCAGCACGTTGTGGGCGCAGTTGATCGCCGATGTGCTGCAACTGCCGATCGTCACGCATCCCGCCAGCGCGTCCGGCGCTTTGGGGGCAGCGCGTCTGGCGTGGCTGGCTGCGGGTGGTGTGGAGAGCGAAGTTTGCCTCAAACTGCCAGTACAGGCGCGATATCAACCAGATGCTGCGCGCGGCAAGGTGCTGCAGCAGCGATTGCAGCTGTTCCGCACGCTCTATGCACAACAGCAGCAGGCGCGAGTGTTGTTGCCTGAATAATTCCAGACAGAGGATGAATGAGATGCAATCGAATGATTACTGGTTTGGCTTACCGAAAAAGATGTTCTGGGGCTTCCTCGCCATCGCTATTTTTATGGCGGGTGACGGCTTTGAAATGGCATTTCTGTCGCGTCACATCACCGATATGGGCTTCACGCCAGCGCAGTCGGCGGTAGTATTTACTTTCTACGGACTGGCGGCAGCGCTAGCGGCGTGGGCATCGGGCGTGGTAGCGGAACTGATTACGCCCCAGCGTGCCATGATGATTGGCTTCGTGCTGTGGATTGTCATGCACACGCTGTTTATGTCGTTGGGTCTTGGCATGCGCAACTATCCGCTGATGGTGCTGTTCTACGGCATTCGCGGCCTGGCGTATCCGCTATTCATTTACTCATTCATGATGATGCTGGTGCAGGTGCTGCCGCGTGAAAAACTGGCGGCCGCCACCGGTTGGTTCTGGGCAATGTATTCCGTCGGTATCGGTGTGGTCGGCAGCTATTTACCGAGTCTGACCATCCCGATGCTCGGCGAAACCGGTACGCTGTGGCTGGCGATTATTTGGGTTGCCTGTGGTGGCGTGCTGGCCTATTTCAGCTTGCGCCATGTGCCGGTTGATCGTTCGCGCGTCAATTTGCCGATGCGCGATAAAATGACCGAAATGTCGCGGGCGGTAACTATTCTGTTTACCAACCAGCACGTGTTTTATGCCTGCCTGATTCGCATCATTAATACGCTGTCACTGTTTGGTTTCGCCATTATCATGCCGCTGCTGTTCGTTGATCGTCTTGGTTTTACCATTTCCGAATGGCTGCAAATCTGGGCGGTGTTCTTTTTCGTTACCATTTTTACCAACATCTTCTGGGGCATTACCGGCGAGAAGCTGGGTTGGATCCGTCAGGTGCGCTGGTTTGGCTGTCTCGGTATGGCCATCTCCAGTCTGGCGTTTTACTACCTGCCGCTGTATGCCGGACATAACTTCTGGGTGGCGCTGATTCCGGCGGTGATGTTAGGAATTTTTGTCGCCGCCTTCGTGCCGATGACCGCAGTGTTTCCGACACTGGAGCCGCATCACAAAGGCGCCGCCGTGTCGATTTATAACCTGTCGGCCGGACTGAGTAATTTTGTCGCGCCCGCGATTGCGTCGGTGTTGCTGCCGTTTTTCGATATCGTCGGCGTGGTGTGGGCGTATACCGCGCTGTACGTGTTTGCTGGCGTGCTGACCTTTATCATCCGCGTGCCGCAGCCGGGACATACGCATGAACCGGCGGCAGTGAAATCACGCGTGGCGCAGCAAAGGAGTTAATCTGTGATAGGCGGGCGCCATTAATGGCGCCCCTACACGACATCCCGCAACGCTTCCTCCAAATCGTACCAGCGAAAACCAAAGCCTGACTCTTCCAGACGCTTCGGTAACACATGTTGGCCGCCGAGCACCAGTACCGCTGATTCCCCCATCATCAGCTTGATGGCGCTGGCGGGCGTGCGCATAAAGGCTGGGCGATGCATCACATGGCCGAGCGTGGCGGCGAACTGCTCATTGCGCACCGCATAGGGCGCAACCATGTTGAACGGGCCGCGCAGTTCAGAGTGATCGATTAACCACAGCAGCGCGTTAACCAAATCGTCGATGTGAATCCACGGTAAATACTGTTTGCCGCTACCAATCGGACCGCCTACGCCAAGCTTAAACGGCAGTTTCATCTTCGATAACGCGCCGCCTTCTTTCGCCAGCACCACGCCGGTGCGCAGCAAACAGACGCGCGTGCGATCGCTCTGTGCAGTTAACGCCAATTGTTCCCAACGTGCGCACAGCGTATGGGTAAATTCATCCTGGCCCGGATCCTCTTCGGTCAGCACCAGGTCGCCGGTATCGCCATAAAAGCCGGTAGCCGAGCCGGAAATCAAAAATTGCGGAGGATTGCTGCTGGCGTGAATCAGCGAGACCAGCTGCTCGGTGATCTGCCAGCGACTTTCGCACAGCCGCTGCTTCTGCTGTTCGGTCCAGCGTTTATCGGCGATCGGTTCGCCCGCAAGATTAATCACACCATCAATACCGTTTAAATCGGTTTGCTGATTGATGCCGGACCACAGCGCTACGCTGGCGTCGAGTTTCTCGCGTGCGGCGGCGACATCGCGCGTGACGACGCTCACCTGATGGCCAAGCTGCAACAGACGCGGAATCAGATGGCGGCCAATCAGGCCGGTGCCGCCGGTGATCAGTAAATGCATGTTGAGCCTCCTTGTCATTTTTTATCTGCTCAGATTGAGCATAGAAGAGAAGCGTGCGCGTGGCGTGACTCGGCTTACGCTTATGAAGAAAAAGGAAAAGTCAGCGCTGGTCTTAGCCGCTAAAGATCCGACCAGCGCACCATTGCCTTAATAAATAAAAATCGGTAAACATGATGCACACCTGACGCTTTTCTGAGGCAGCCAATGAATTATCCAACCATTACTTTGTGGTCAGATTCTTGCTTTTTCAGCCCTTACGCCATGTCGGTTTATGTTGCGCTCACCGAGAAGGGCATTCCCTTCACCCTCAAGCGCGTCGATTTATCGCGGAATGCGCAGTGGGATGAGGAATACCGCGCGCTGTCGCTGACCTGCCGCGTGCCGACGCTGCAAATCGATGATGTGCTGCTGACGGAATCTTCAGCGATTGCTGAGTATCTGGAAGAGCGTTTTCCGGCGCCAGAGTTCGAGCGGCTCTATCCGCGCGATCGTGAGAAACGGGCGCATGCGCGCGAAGTGCAGGCATGGCTGCGCAGCGACTTAATGGCGCTACGCTCGGAGCGTCCAACCGAAGTGCTGTTCGCCGGCGAACGCTTTGCGCCGCTTACGCCGGCGGGTGAGCAAGCTGCCAACAAACTCATTGCTGCGGTGCAGCGCCTTTTGCCTGATGGACAGCAAAATCTGTTTGGCGAATGGTCGATTGCGGATACCGATTTAGCCGTGATGATTAATCGCCTGGCGCTGCACGGCGATGCGCTGCCGGTGAAGCTACAACACTATGCTGAGTTCCAGTGGCAGCGTGCTTCGGTGCAACTCTGGTTAGCGGAATCGGGTAAAACACGCTGAGCACGATGCGCCTTGCGATGGCGAAAAGAACGCTTTACCTTACCGCTCATTCTAATAAAGCATGGCAAACAGGCGCGTGCTGGGCACGCCGAAAACAGAAAAGGGTTACGGATGGTGGATCAAACGGCAGGTGACGGTATCGAGTGGGTTGATATCGTTAACGAAGAGAACGAAGTCATTGCGCAGGCCAGCCGTGCGCAGATGCGTGCGCAGTGTCTGCGTCATCGCGCTACTTATATTGTGGTGCACGATGGCATGGGCAAAATTCTGGTGCAGCGTCGTACTGAAATCAAAGACTTCATGCCGGGTATGCTGGACGCCACTGCCGGTGGCGTGGTGCAGAGTGGGGAAGACCTGCTGGAATCGGCGCGTCGTGAAGCGGAAGAGGAATTGGGTATCGCGGCCGTTCCATTCGCCGAACACGGCCAGTTCTATTTTGAAGATCAGCATTGCCGCGTATGGGGCGGGCTGTTCAGCTGCGTTTCCCATGGCCCGTTTGCCATGCAGGAAGAGGAAGTGGATGAGATCTTCTGGATGACGCCGGAAGAGATCACCGCGCGCTGTGACGAGTTCACCGATGATTCGCTTAAGGCGCTGTCGCTGTGGCTGAGCCGAAACAGTGATGCTGCACGTCGTAAACAGAGCAGCGAAGCGTAATCCTGCCGTAAGGTCGCCATTTTTGGCGACCTTATACACACCATTGTTAATGCTCCCGCAGAATCCCCGCCAACAGTGCTAACGCATCCTCGAACTGCGCATCGGGAATAGTCAGCGGATAGAGGAAGCGGATCACGTTGCCGTACACGCCACAGGTTAGCAGAATCAAACCTTTTTCCAGCGCCTGCTGCTGAATAGCTTTGGCAATCTCCGCCGACGGCTTGCCCGCCGCATCATTGAATTCCGCCGCCATCATTGAGCCATAACCACGAATCTCCGCCAGCGCTTTACAATCTGCTTGCTGCAACGTCTGTTTTAATCGGCTGCCAAGCTGGTTGGCGCGGCTGCACAGCGCCTCTTCTTCGATAATGTCTAACACCGCCAGCGCCGCCGCAATCGCCGGTGGACTGCCAGCATAGGTTCCGCCCAGGCCGCCGGGTTCTGGCGCATCCATGACTTCTGCGCGTCCCGATACCGCCGAGAGCGGGAAACCGCCGGCCAGACTTTTCGCCATGGTGATGATATCGGGCTGCACGGCGTAATAGTCGCTGGCGAACAGCTTGCCGGTGCGCGCAAAACCGCTCTGGATCTCATCGGCGATCAGCAATATGCCGTGGCGATCGCACAACTCCCGCAGCGCAACGACAAACTCTGGCGGCGCATCGTAGAAACCGCCTTCGCCCTGAACCGGTTCAAAGATAATGGCTGCCACCTGCTGCGGGCTGATATCGCTGCGGAAAATCGCTTCCAGGCTGTCGAGCGCATCGCTCACGCTGACCTTGTGCAGCGCGTTGGGATAGCGCGCGTGAAACACCGGGCTGGCGAAGGGGCCGAAGCCGGTTTTATACGGCACCACTTTCCCGGTCAGCGACATTGTCATATTGGTGCGGCCATGAAACGCGCCGGTGAAGGCGATGATGCCGGGCCGACCGGTGGCCGCACGCGCGATTTTGACCGCGTTTTCGACCGCTTCAGCACCGGTTGAGAAAAAGGTGGTTTTCACCGGCCCGCTAATCGGCACCAGCGCATTTAGTCGCTCAGCGAGATGAATGTAGTTCTCATAAGGGATGATTTGAAATGCGGTGTGGGTAAAGCATTCTAGCTGCTGTTGCACCGCAGCCATCACTTTCGGGTGACGATGCCCGGTGTTAAGCACTGCGATGCCTGCGGAAAAATCGGTGTATTCGCGGCCATGCTGATCCCAAACCGTGGCATTCTCGGCTTTCACCGCATAGAAATCACACATCACACCTACGCCGCGCGGCGTGGCTTGTAAACGACGGCGGTGCACATCACTGTTGCTCATTATTCACCTCGCAATTAGCGGCAGACTTCAATCAGTGTTAGCGCAGCGTGAGGTTTATGCCAGTGAAGTACGGGGCAAAAAAAAAGCACGCACCGAAGTGCATGCTTTTTTGGTGGGCGGGAAAGGGGATTAGCCTTCGGCCTGCTGCGATTGAATCGCCGTCAATGCGATGGTGTAGACGATATCATCCACCAGTGCGCCGCGCGACAGGTCGTTCACCGGCTTACGCATGCCTTGCAGCATCGGTCCGATGGAGATCAGATCGGCAGAACGCTGTACCGCTTTGTAAGTGGTGTTACCGGTGTTCAGATCCGGGAAGATGAACACGGTAGCGCGGCCGGCAACCGCAGAGTTTGGCGCTTTGGATTTGGCGACGTCTTCCATAATCGCGGCGTCGTACTGCAGCGGACCATCGATCACCAGATCCGGGCGTTTTTCCTGCGCGATGCGCGTGGCTTCACGCACTTTCTCTACGTCGCTACCGGCACCGGAGTTACCGGTTGAGTAGGAGATCATCGCGACGCGTGGATCGATACCAAAGGCTTTGGCTGAATCGGCAGACTGAATCGCGATCTCTGCCAGCTGTTCTGGATTGGGATCCGGGTTGATGGCGCAGTCGCCATACACCAGAACCTGCTCCGGCAGCAGCATGAAGAACACTGACGACACCAGCGAGCTGTTTGGCGCGGTTTTGATCAGCTGCAGCGGTGGACGAATGGTATTCGCAGTGGTGTGAACCGCGCCGGAGACCAGACCGTCAACTTCGCCGCTCTCCAGCATCATGGTGCCGAGCACCACGTTGTCTTCCAGCTGCTCCTGCGCCACCACTTCGGTCATGCCTTTGCTCTTACGCAGCTCAACCAAACGTGGCACGTAGTTTTCACGTACTACTTCTGGATCCACGATCACGATGCCTGTGCCGAGTTCAACACCCTGCGCCGCCGCAACACGCTGAATCTCTTCCGGATTGCCGAGCAGCACACAGGTAGCGATGCCGCGTTCGGCGCAAATTGCTGCCGCTTTGACGGTACGCGGCTCGTCGCCTTCTGGCAGCACGATGCGTTTGCCGGCTTTGCGCGCCAGCTCGGTGAGCTGGTAGCGGAATGCCGGTGGAGACAGGCGACGGCTGCGCTCGGACGTGGCGGTCAGCGATTCCACCCAATCTTCATTGATGAAGCTAGCTACGTACTCCTGCACTTTCTCGATGCGCTGCGTATCGTCAGTCGGGACTTCGAGGTTAAAGCTTTGCAGGCTAAGCGACGTCTGCCAGGTGTTGGTTTTCACCATAAACACCGGCAGGCCGGTCTGGAACGCGCGTTCGCACAGGCGTGCGATGGGCGCTTCAATCTGATAGCCACCGGTCAACAGCACTGCACCGATTTCTACGCCGTTCATCGCGGCCAAACAGGCGGCAACCAGCACATCAGGACGATCGGCGGAGGTTACCAGCAGTGAACCCGGACGGAAGTGCTCCAGCATGTGTGGAATGCTACGCGCACAGAAGGTGACAGATTTCACACGGCGCGTCTGGATTTCACCTTCGTTGATGATATCGGCGTTCAGGTGACGGCACATATCGATGGCGCGAGTGGCGATCAGATCAAAGCTCCACGGTACACAACCCAGCACCGGCAGCGGACTGTTGGCAAACAGCTGCTTTGGATCGATGTTGGCGATGCTGGCTTTAGAGGAGTCATCAAAAATTTCTGACAGATCCGGGCGCGTACGACCTTGCTCATCCACCGGCGCATTCAGTTTGTTGATGATCACGCCAGTGATGTTTTTGTTTTTGCTGCCGCCAAAGCTGCTTTGCGTCAGTTCGATACGCTCTTTAAGCTGCGCCGGAGAATCGTTGCCAAGCGCCATCACGAAGACGATTTCGGCGTTCAGGGTTTTAGCGATCTCATAGTTCAGAGCAGATGCGAACTGATGTTTACGCGTGGGGACCAAACCTTCAACCAGCACCACTTCCGCGTCTTTAGCGTTTGCGTGATAGTTGGCAATGATCTCTTCCATCAACACGTCTTGCTGGTTAGATCCAAGCAGCGACTCAACGCGTGACATCTGCAGCGGTTCTGCGGCAGGAATTGCGGAGCTTTTACGGATAATGCTGGTGGTTTGGTCTGGCGCATCGCCACCCGCACGTGGCTGGGCAATTGGCTTGAATACGCTCAGGCGCACGCCTTTGCGCTCCATGGCACGGATCACGCCGAGGCTGACGCTGGTCAGACCGACGCTGGTGCCGGTAGGAATGAGCATAATTGTACGTGACACGATAGAAACCTCTCAGGTGTTGCAGACTGTCTAAAACAACTCCGTCAGCCTAAGCTGACGGAGAGAAGTGTTTTTAAGCGGTGAGACGCGCGGCGTCTTGAGCAATCACCAACTCTTCGTTGGTTGGGATCACCACGGCTGGGCGCGTGCCTTCTTTGTTGATGAAACCCGATTTGCCGAAGCGTGCTGCCAGGTTGCGCTCGTGATCGACTTCGAAGCCGAGCAGACCCAGTTTCTGCAGCGCCAGCTCGCGCACCATCGCCGCGTTTTCACCGATACCACCGGTGAAGACCACGGCGTCCAGACGGCCTTCCATCAGCGCAGTGTAGCTGCCGATGTATTTCGCCAGGCGGTGGCAGAACACATCCATCGCACGCTTAGCATCTTCTTTGGTGCTGTAGTTGTCTTCCACATAGCGGCAGTCGCTGGTGACTTCGGTCAGACCTAACAGGCCAGACTCTTTGGTCAGCAACTTATTGATGGCATCAACGCTCATGCCCAGGGCATCATGCAGGAAGAAGATAATCGCAGGATCGATGTCGCCACTGCGCGTGCCCATCACCAAACCTTCCAATGGCGTCAGGCCCATGGAAGTATCAACACACTGACCATTGCGAATAGCAGAAACGGAACCGCCATTACCCAAGTGGCAGGTGATGACGTTCAGTTCGCTAACGGGTTTGTTCAGCATTTTCGCGGCTTCCTGCGTCACATAGTAGTGGCTGGTGCCGTGTGCGCCGTAGCGACGAACGCCGTGCTCTTTATACAATTTGTACGGCAGAGCATAGAGATAGGACTCTTCCGGCATTGTCTGATGGAATGCGGTGTCAAAAACCGCGACATTTTTATCAGAAAGATGTGGGAAGTTTTTCAGCGCTTCATCTATACCGATCAGATGCGCAGGATTGTGCAGCGGCGCAAAAGAAGAGGCGTCTTTGATGCCCTGAATAACAGATTCGTCGATGATGACTGATTTGGTCAGCTGCTCGCCGCCGTGAACAATACGATGGCCGATTGCAGCGATTTGTGCCGAAAGCTCTGGTTTTTGTGCCAGAATAGTTTTGACCATGAAATTCAGTGCTTCGCTGTGTGCCGCACCCGCGCCAAGCTGAGCTTCTTGTTTGCTGCCGTCCAGTTTCCACTTAATACGTGCTTCCGGTAAATGGAAACATTCAGCCAAACCGGAGAGGTATTCGTCGCCGGTAACAGGGTTAAGGATGGCAAACTTAAGTGAAGAACTGCCGCAGTTCAGAACCAGAACTAACTTCGTCGACATGGAAGTACCTATTTTTGTTAAATAGTGGCTAAAAAAAACGCAATCAGACTAACAGCGTAGCCCATGAAAGCTGGTAGGTTAATGATAAACATCATGTGCTAGTCAAAAATTCAGTGACATGCAAAAAATTTTGGTGATTTTACGCTTATTTTTGATAAGCACTTAGCGAAACATGGCTCTGGCCGCTCTTTTATTGAGCTAAAGCTTCCGGTAATGTTACTCAAACGGCGTCAGAATACTCACTGTCACCCGCAAAGACAAAAACTTTTGAAGGATGTCACGTAAAGTTGTGTAGTTATCGGTTTATTTTAAATATTGCAGATTTAGTTGAGGTCTATCATGGCGAATGAGACAGACAAACCCGGCTGGTTCGGCTTGTTCCAGCGCGGACAGCGATACATGAAGACCTGGCCTGCAGACAAGCGCCTGGCGCCGGTATTTCCTGAAAATCGCGTGGTGAATGCAACGCGTTTTGCCATTCGCTTTATGCCGCCGCTGGCGATTTTCACCTTGACATGGCAAATCGCGATGGGGGGACAACTTGGTCCAGCAATTGCCACCGCGCTGTTTGCCTGCAGCCTGCCGATGCAAGGATTATGGTGGTTAGGTAAACGTTCGGTAACGCCGTTGCCGCCGACGCTGCTGCAGTGGTTCCATGAAGTGCGTACCAAACTGCAAGAAGCGGGGCAGGCGATTGCACCCGTTGACGGTAAGCCGACATATCAGTCGCTCGCCGATGTGTTGAAGCGCGCGTTTAAACAGCTTGATCGCACTTTCCTCGACGATCTTTGATCCGCGGACGCTTTTACCTGCCAGAGAATTTGAGCCAAATCCCGGTTCAAATCAAAGAAAAGTGGTGCGGACATACACGCATCACTCTCCTTGTGTAATCATTTCTTCATTGTTTAAATCTTAAGCGGCCGCCTGGCCCGGGAGCAAACCATGGAAATGACCCACGCACAACGATTGATCCTCTCCAATCAATACAAAATGATGGCCATGCTGGAACCCGATAACGCCGAGCGCTATCGTCGTTATCAAACCATTATTGAACGCGGCTATGGCTTGCAGTTACGCGAGCTCGATAAGGAATTCGGCGAGCTAACCGAAGCGACCTGTCGCTTACTGATCGATATTATGGAAATGCATCATGCGCTGCATGTTTCGTGGTCGAACCTCAAAGATGGCAGCGCGATTGATGAGCGTCGCCTGGCGTTTCTCGGCTTTGATGCGGCCACCGAAGCGCGTTATCTCGGCTACGTGCGTTTTATGGTGAACGTTGAAGGGCGCTATACCCATTTTGATTCCGGCACACACGGCTTCAATGCCCAAACGCCGATGTGGGAAAAATACCAACGCATGCTTACGGTGTGGCACACTTGTCCGCGTCAATATCATCTCAGCGCGAATGAGATCGCGCAGATTATCAATGCCTGAATAAGGAGCGACGCGTGAAGTACAGGGGTTTTCTGTTTGATTTAGACGGTACGCTGGTGGATTCACTGCCTGCTGTGATTCGCGCATGGTCATTGTGGGGTGAGCGCCATGGTTTGTCTGCGGAAGAGGTCCTGAGCTATATCCATGGGAAGCCTGCGATCAACTCGCTGCGCCATTTCATGGCGGGACAATCTGAAGAGGCGATTCAGGCGGAATTTCTCTGGCTTGAACGCCTCGAAGCGGAAGACACGCATGGCGTACAGGCGATTCCGGGCGCATTAGCGTTACTGTCAACGTTGAACGAGTTGCAGATCCCATGGGCGATTGTCACATCGGGGTCGATCCCTGTTGCCTATGCGCGCCATAAAGCCGCCAATCTACCCATGCCAGAGGTGTTCATCACTGCGGAGAACATCAAGCACGGTAAGCCGAATCCCGAGCCTTATTTGCTGGGCGCCGAGCGTTTGGGGCTTTCAGCGACGCAATGCGTGGTGGTTGAGGATGCGCCAGCGGGCATCATTTCAGGATTGGATGCGGGCAGTGCGGTGATCGCTATAAATGCGCCAGCCGATGCGCCGCGCATTGATGAAGTCACCTTCCGCGTCGCTTCGCTTGAACCGTTAAATGTCACTAAAGAAGATAGCGGTGAATTTACCCTTTCTATCACCGCATAAAAAAACGGGCCGCTGCGGCCCGTTTTTTTACAGCGGCGTATCCTGTGAGATTTCATCCAGCGATAGGCTAAAGCTGGGAATAAACACCTCAACAAAATAATCCATTTCCGGCGAGCGCCGCTGCGTCAGGGTTTTCTCCAGGCGCGCTTTGGCCAGCAAAAACTCGTTATTACCCGCCGACAACTCTTCCAGACACTTCACATAGGCGCAAAGTGCATCCGCTTGCTTAACCACGGATTGTTCACTTTCGCTATGCATGTGTTCATCTATCAGCGGCCGATAAGCGTCCTGCAGTTCGGGCGGCAGCATATCGATGAGTTTCTGCTGGGCAATTTTCTCGATCTTTTTATATTCGTGCGCAATTTGCGCGTTGTAGTACTTCACCGGCGTCGGTAAATCCCCGGTCAGTACTTCGCTGGCATCGTGATACAGCGCTAGCATGGCAATGCGCTCGGCGTTGAGGTTGCCGTTAAACTTTTTGTTTTTGATGATGGCGAGCGCGTGAGCAACCATCGCCACCTGCAGACTATGCTCGGAAACGTTTTCAGTGCGCACATTGCGCATTAATGGCCAGCGGTTAATCAGTTTGAGACGGGAGAGGTGGGCGAAAAAATGGCTACGAGTCATGGAAGGTTCCTGTTCGCACGGCGGGGAAGATATCTTTTCCCCGAAATGCGAACAGTATACGCGTCACAATTTACTGGCGATACCCTTGTAAGAAACGACCAAACTTGCTGACGGCCATTTCCAAATCGTCCACGCGCGGCAGCGTAACGATGCGTACGTGATCCGGCCACGGCCAGTTGAACGCGGTGCCCTGAACCAGCAGCACTTTTTCCTGCAACAGGAAATCCAGCACCATCTTCTGATCGTCGAAGATGTTGAATTTCTTCGCGTCAATACGCGGGAACATATAGAGCGCACCTTGCGGCTTCACACAGCTGACGCCGGGAATATCATTAATCAATTCCCACGCACGCTGGCGCTGTTCATACAAACGTCCGCCGGGCGCGATAAATTCACTAATGCTTTGATATCCACCCAATGCGGTCTGAATCGCGTGTTGTGCAGGAACGTTGGCACACAGGCGCATCGACGCCAGCATCTCCAGCCCTTCAATGTATCCTTTGGCGTGTTTCTTCGGACCATTCAAAACCATCCAGCCCTGACGGAAACCCGCCACGCGATAGGTTTTGGACAAGCCGTTAAAGGTCACCGTCAGCAGATCGGGGGCCAGCGCAGCAATCGAATGATGTTGTGCTTCGTCGTAGAGAATCTTGTCGTAGATTTCATCGGCGAAAATAATCAGATTGTGCTGGCGCGCAATTTCAACAATTTCAAGCAACAACTCTTTGCTGTAAACCGCGCCGGTCGGGTTATTCGGGTTAATGATGACAATGCCACGCGTGCGCGGGGTGATCTTGCTGCGAATATCATCCAGGTCAGGGAACCAACCTGCTGATTCATCACACAAATAATGCACCGCTTTACCGCTCGACAATGAAACGGCAGCGGTCCACAGCGGATAATCCGGCGCAGGCACCAGCATTTCATCACCGCTGTTGAGCAATGCCTGCATCGCTTGCACAATCAGTTCGGATACGCCGTTACCTATATAGATGTCTTCGACAGTGACATCGCGCATGTCACGCGCCTGGTAATGCTGCATGATCGCTTTACGCGCCGAATACAGCCCCTTTGAATCGCAATAACCCTGCGAGCTCGGCAGATTGCGAATGACATCGACCAGAATTTCATCAGGTGCTTCGAAACCAAACGGGGCAGGGTTGCCGATGTTCAGCTTGAGAACTTTGTTGCCTTCTTCTTCGAGACGTTTAGCTTCTTTCAGTACCGGGCCACGGATGTCATAACAGACATTTTCCAGCTTGCCGGATTTATCAATTTGAAAATTCATTGTTACCGCCTTTATGGGCAGAGTCCTTTAACCTGCCACCAAAAATCAAACTCGCCCAATTTACTCTTCTCACCTTAACAAAAGAAGGGCAGCGCTTGGTTTTGGCGTGTTTGCCATTTTTTCCCCTTTCACGTGGCGTAAAAGTCATTGGAAATCGATTAATCTGGTTCATTAGTCCACAAATGTGAAGAATGTTAATATTAAACGCTGGTAAGGTGTGCCTGACGTGTAAATGCCTTCTTCCATCGACATCCGAGACTATTCAGAAATTTTTCAGTCAAAACTGGCTTAAAAAAACATTAGCGACCAGACGAAATAGTTAAATGAATCTTGTTGGATGGCGAAAAATTGTCTGGTAATGATTAAGCGCTATCTGGTGTCATAAAATAGAGTTCATTCTCATACACTTTTTATCAGCAGGATTAAGCACCATCATTAGCTCCAACGCAGTGTAAAACACGCGTAAAATAGCATTTGTGCTGTATCTTTAACGCAAGTGTTTGAGATTCAGAACCTGGGGGGGTTAAAAAAAGAGCAGCGTTATGGCAGGATGTGTACGAAAAGGCTTTTGGTCAAAAATTGCGATGTTTTGAACAAAAACATTTCCATTTATAGCGTAAAAATGATTAAGTATAATTTATTATTTGATGCACTTTATCGCTTCGCATCTACATAACATGATGTTATTTCTTTTTAACCCGCAGGGACTTTACGCGGGATACATAGACAACTACGCAGCTTCCAGCACCTGTACGACTTACGTTTTCGGCCCAGAAGTTCTGCTGTCTATAATGACGACGCTGCTCTGATCTCAGAGTGGTGCGATCGTCGGCATCCGCCTGACAAAATTTTTTTCATGGCAGCTCCACACAGGGCTGTCATTAAGCACCATTGCCTCTTATCTCTTTGATAAGTCGGGTAATACACCAGGGTAGTAGTTTTAAAAAATCTTATAAGTGAAGAAAAAACATGACTAATGCAAATCGTCCGATACTGAATCTCGACCTCGATCTGCTGCGTACATTTGTTGCCGTTGCCGATCTGAACACTTTTGCAGCAGCCGCTGCCGCCGTGTGCAGAACGCAGTCAGCAGTGAGCCAGCAGATGCAACGTCTGGAACAATTGGTAGGTAAAGAGCTGTTTGCCAGACATGGACGTAATAAATTGCTGACGGAGCATGGCATTCAACTGCTGGGTTACGCCAGGAAAATCCTTCGTTTTAATGACGAAGCTTGCACCTCTTTAATGTACAGCAACATCCAGGGCGTTCTGACCATTGGCGCTTCAGATGATACCTCAGATACCATTCTGCCGTTCCTGCTTAACCGCGTAACGTCGGTCTATCCGAAGCTGGCCATTGATGTGCGTGTTAAGCGCAACCCGTTCATGATGGAAATGCTTAATCAAGGTGAAGTAGATCTGGTTGTGACCACGTCCAGCCCAGGAAACTTTACTCATCAGGTACTGCGTACTTCACCAACATTGTGGTACTGCGCGGCAGATTATATCTTCCAGCGTGGAGAGGCCATTCCTTTGGTTCTGTTGGATGAGCCAAGCCCGTATCGTGATATGGCCATTGATCACCTCAACGAGGCTGGCATTCCGTGGCGCATCTCCTATGTTGCTTCAACGCTGGCTGCCGTCCGTGCAGCGGTTAAAGCCGGTTTGGGTGTGACAGCGCGTCCTGTTGAGATGATGAGTCCAGAACTGCGCGTGATGGGCGCGGCAGAAGGTTTGCCAGTATTGCCTGACACCCAGTATCTGCTGTGCCGTAATCCAGACAGCGATAACGAACTGGCGCTGGCGATCTTCAATGCCATGCAGTCCACCAACGATCCTTATAATCTGAGTGCTAATCCAGACGGTACCTTGTTACTGGATGATGAAGAGTAAGGGTTGCAGTTACTGGTAATTCCTCTCAATTGGAATACCGGTTAATTGTTAAAACTGATAAAAAAAAGCCTTAGCTGGATAATTATCCGCTAAGGCTTTTTTTATGCCTTTTAACACATCCTTTTTAGAGCGATTTCCAGAAAAAGATTTCACTCAACATCTTAAAAATGAAATGTGTTCCATTTTTGCTCCACATGGAATGATTTTATCAATTCGTGCCAACTTTCCCAGGGCAATTGCCCGTCCACTCCGCTGTTTTTTGCAGCATAAAACCCAGTTATGTGCTTTAGATCAAAAAAATACCCCTGATAAGGGGGGGGAATCTCGGGCGAGACCTGTCAAAATATGATTGTTAAATGCACGATCCACGCATGTGAATACCCGCTACACTAAAATTAACCTCACAAACTGAAGCGATTTAGCTGGCGCTCAGAGGGTTGAATGTTAATAATATGATGCAGCTGTAAAATAATGTTTGGATACTTTTGTCAAAGTTGACAAAAGGTTATAGAAAGGAGTAAAAACCCCTATAAAATTGCTGCTTTATTGCTAATGACAGCAAAATTTATAAGGTTTTTTATCCTTCCCTTGAATCGATGTGGTGTGTTTGCTGCAACAGCGCAGGATGCCATCACCACTTTTGATGAGTAAGCAAAGAGTATGTCGACAACTACAGAAGTGATCGCTCATCACTGGGCATTTATTGTTTTTATCGTTATCGCATTCGGCCTGTGTGCCTTTATGTTGACCGGGGGCTGGTTGTTAGGTGGTCGTGCGCGTGCGCGACACAAGGACACCCCGTTCGAATCGGGTATTGAGTCGGTCGGTGACACTCATATTCGCCTCTCTGCAAAATTCTATCTGGTTGCGATGTTCTTCGTCATATTCGACGTCGAAGCCCTCTATTTATACGCATGGTCGACTTCCATCCGCGAAAGCGGTTGGGTCGGCTTTGTCGAAGCCGCAATTTTCATTTTGGTGCTCTTGGCAGGCCTGGTTTATCTGGTGCGCATCGGTGCGCTGGATTGGGCTCCTGCGCGTCGTCGCGTAGTGGTCAAATCTGTCCCGGTCAGTCACAGCCACACCAACCCTCATAAGCAGTAAAAGCGAGGCAATAAGATGGACTACACGCTGACACGCGTAGACCCGAACGGGGGCGGCGATAACGATCGTTATCCTCTACAGAAACAGGAAACGGTTACCGATCCGCTGGAGCAACACGTTCACCGTAGCGTCTACATGGGCAAGCTCGAGCACGCCCTGCATGACATGGTGAACTGGGGTCGTAAAAACTCACTCTGGCCGTATAACTTCGGCCTTTCCTGTTGCTACGTGGAAATGACCACATCCTTCACCGCAGTGCATGACGTGGCACGTTTTGGCGCCGAAGTTATGCGCGCCTCGCCACGTCAGGCTGACTTCATGGTGATCGCCGGTACGCCATTTACCAAAATGGCGCCGGTTATTCAGCGTTTATATGACCAAATGCTAGAGCCGAAATGGGTGATTTCCATGGGCGCATGCGCTAACTCGGGTGGCATGTATGACATCTACTCGGTGGTGCAGGGGGTGGATAAATTCCTGCCGGTTGACGTGTACATTCCTGGCTGCCCGCCGCGTCCAGAAGCGTATATGCAGGCATTGCTGCTGCTGCGCGAGTCTATTGGCAAAGAGCGTCGTCCACTGTCTTGGGTGGTCGGTGATCAGGGTGTTTATCGCGCCAATATGCAGCCAGAGCGTGAAAGAAAGCGTGGCGAGCGTATTGCCGTCACCAACCTGAGATCGCCAGACGAAGTTTAAGCTTCCCGTACACGGATGGAGCCACGGCCACAGCAAAACACCACAATTTAATGTGCGCCGCCATCCTGACGCCTTCTTTTGAGCGCCTGATTACAGGCCGGAATGGTGAGTAACGTATGACTGATTTAACCACGCAAGATCTCGCTCAGCCTTCATGGCAAACCCGCGATCACCTGGATGACCCAGTGGTCGGCGAGCTGCGTAACCGTTTTGGGCCGGATGCCTTTACCGTTCAGGCTACCCGCACCGGGATTCCAGTTGTCTGGGTGAAGCGTGAACAGCTATTAGAAATCGTTGAATTCCTGCGCAAGCTGCCAAAGCCCTATGTCATGCTGTATGACTTACACGGTTTTGATGAGCGTTTACGCACTAACCGCGCCGGTTTGCCCGCCGCGGATTTTTCCGTTTTCTATCACCTGCTTTCAATTGAACGCAACCGCGACATCATGCTCAAGGTCGCTTTATCTGAAAACGATCTGAATGTGCCAACCATCACCAAAATTTTCGCTAACGCCAACTGGTATGAGCGCGAAACCTGGGAGATGTTTGGCATCACTTTCAATGGTCACCCGCACCTGACGCGCATCATGATGCCGCAGACGTGGGAAGGCCATCCACTGCGTAAAGATTATCCGGCGCGCGCTACCGAGTTCGATCCCTTCGAGCTGACCAAGCAGAAAGAAGATCTGGAGATGGAGGCGCTGACCTTCAAGCCTGAAGATTGGGGCATGAAGCGCAGCACCACTAATGAGGACTTCATGTTCCTCAACCTCGGTCCGAACCACCCCTCTGCGCACGGTGCTTTCCGCATCATTCTGCAGTTAGATGGTGAAGAAATCGTCGATTGCGTTCCCGATGTCGGCTACCACCATCGTGGCGCGGAGAAGATGGGCGAGCGCCAATCCTGGCACAGCTACATTCCGTACACCGACCGTATCGAGTACCTCGGCGGCTGCGTGAACGAAATGCCGTACGTGCTGGCGGTGGAAAAACTGGCGGGCATTACCGTGCCGGATCGCGTCAATGTGATCCGCGTGATGCTGTCTGAACTGTTCCGCATCAACAGCCATCTGCTCTATATCTCCACCTTTATTCAGGACGTCGGCGCGATGACGCCGGTGTTCTTCGCCTTTACCGATCGTCAGAAAATTTATGATGTGGTGGAAGCGATTACCGGTTTCCGTATGCACCCGGCGTGGTTCCGCATCGGCGGCGTCGCGCATGACCTGCCGAAAGGTTGGGAACGTCTGCTGCGCGACTTCCTCGACTGGATGCCGAAGCGTCTGAAAGAGTACGACAAAGCCGCACTGCGCAATACCGTGTTGATGGGCCGTTCGCAAGGCGTTGCGGCGTACAACATGGATGAAGCACTGGCGTGGGGCACCACCGGCGCAGGTCTGCGCGCCACTGGTTTAGATTTTGACGTGCGCAAATGGCGTCCATATTCAGGTTACGAAAACTTCGATTTCGAAATTCCGGTTGGCGCTGGCATCAGTGATGCGTACACCCGCGTGCAGCTGAAAATGGAAGAGATGTGGCAGTCACTGCGCATTCTGGAACAGTGCCTGAACAACATGCCTGAAGGCCCGTTCAAAGCGGACCATCCGCTGACAACGCCGCCGCCGAAAGAGCGCACGCTGCAGCACATTGAAACCCTGATCACTCACTTCCTGCAGGTTTCGTGGGGCCCAATCATGCCGGCCAACGAATCCTTCCAGATGATTGAGGCGACCAAAGGGATCAACAGTTACTACCTGACCAGCGATGGCAGCACCATGAGCTATCGCACCCGCGTGCGTACGCCGAGCTTCCCGCATCTGCAGCAGATCCCATCGGTGATCCGCGGCAGCCTGGTATCCGACTTGATCGTTTACCTCGGTAGTATCGATTTTGTTATGTCAGACGTGGACCGCTAATTATGCACGATCAAAAAATTGCTATTCACACCATCGACCCTACTGAGGTCTTCGTGCTGAGCGAGGCCGAGCACCACGCTATCGAGCACGAGAAACACCATTACGAAGATGCACGCGCCGCTTCGATCGAAGCGTTGAAGATCGTGCAGAAACAGCGTGGCTGGGTGCCGGACGGCGCGATTAACGCCATCGCAGATGTTCTGGGGATTCCAGCCAGTGATGTTGAAGGCGTAGCGACTTTCTATAGCCAAATCTACCGTACGCCGGTTGGCCGTCACGTTATTCGCTACTGTGACAGCGTGGTGTGCCACATCACGGGTTATCAGGGGATTCAGGATGCGCTGGAGCAAAATCTGAACATCAAGCCGGGCCAGACTACGGCGGATGGACGCTTTACGCTGCTGCCAACTTGCTGCCTGGGTAACTGCGATAAAGGGCCAACCATGATGGTGGATGAAGATACCCACGTTCATCTGACGCCTGAAGGCATCGCCAACTTGCTGGAGCAGTATCAATGACCATTAAACAGATCATTCGTACTGCGGAAACGCATCCACTGACCTGGCGTCTCCGTGACGACAAGCAGCCGATCTGGATCGATGAATATCGCAGTAAAAACGGTTATGTCGGCGCAGAAAAAGCGTTGAAAGATTTCAGCCAGGACGAAATCGTCGCGGCGGTAAAAGACTCCGGCCTGAAAGGCCGCGGTGGTGCAGGCTTTAACACCGGCCTGAAGTGGAGCTTGATGCCGAAAGACGAATCCATGAACATCCGTTACCTGCTGTGTAATGCCGATGAAATGGAGCCGGGCACTTACAAAGACCGCTTGCTGATGGAGCAACTGCCGCACCAGCTGGTGGAAGGCATGCTGATCAGTGCGTTCGCGTTGAAAGCCTACCGTGGCTATATCTTCTTACGTGGTGAGTACATCGAAGCGGCCGTTAATCTGCGTCGCGCGATTGCTGAAGCTACCGAAGCGGGCTACCTCGGCAAAAATATTCTTGGTACCGGTTTTGATTTCGAGCTGATCGTCCACACCGGCGCAGGTCGTTATATCTGCGGTGAAGAGACAGCACTGATTAACTCGCTGGAAGGACGTCGTGCGAACCCGCGCTCTAAGCCGCCATTCCCGGCCAGTGCCGGCGTGTGGGGCAAGCCGACCTGCGTGAACAACGTGGAAACGCTGTCGAACGTGCCTGCCATCTTCCTTAACGGCGTTGACTGGTACAAAAACATCTCTACCAGCGAAGACACCGGCACCAAAATGATGGGCTTTTCTGGCCGCGTAAAAAATCCTGGCGTCTGGGAATTGCCGTTCGGCACCACCGCACGTGAAATCCTTGAGGATTACGCCGGTGGCATGCGCGATGGCCTGAAATTCAAAGCCTGGCAGCCAGGCGGCGCAGGAACTGACTTCCTCACCGATCAGCATCTCGATCTGCCGATGGAATTTGCCAGTATTGGCAAAGCTGGCAGCCGTTTAGGTACTGCGCTGGCGATGGCGGTTGATCACGAAATCAACATGGTTTCGCTGGTGCGTAATCTGGAAGAGTTCTTTGCGCGCGAATCCTGTGGCTGGTGTACGCCGTGCCGTGATGGATTGCCATGGAGCGTGAAGATCCTGCGAGCGCTGGAGCAGAAGAAAGGTCAGCCGGGTGATATTGAAACCCTGCAGCAACTCTGCCGCCAGCTTGGCCCAGGCAAAACCTTCTGTGCCCACGCACCGGGCGCCGTCGAACCATTGCAGAGCGCGATTAAATATTTCCGTGAAGAGTTTGAAGCTGGCATTGCGCCGCAGGTGTTTGGCAATACCCGAGCTATCGGCGGTATTCAGCCCAACCTGCTGAAAGCGCGCTGGTAATCAGCCGCCGTACACGGAATTCACCTCATGCCGACATGGCGTGGGGAAAGAATTAGATGTTTAACGCTCGTCTTAGGGCGAGCCTTACGGAAGCATGTTCACTATGGCTACAATCCATGTAGACGGTAAAGAATATGATGTGAACGGAGCGGACAACCTGCTACAGGCGTGTCTCTCTCTGGGCCTTGATATTCCTTATTTTTGCTGGCATCCGGCGCTGGGAAGCGTAGGGGCCTGCCGCCAGTGCGCGGTGAAGCAATTCCAGAATGCCGAAGATACCCGCGGTCGCCTTGTCATGTCCTGCATGACACCAGCGTCGGACGGCACCTTTATCTCCATCGACGATGGCGAAGCGAAAGAGTTTCGTGAAAGCGTGGTGGAATGGCTGATGACCAACCATCCGCACGACTGCCCGGTGTGCGAAGAGGGCGGTAACTGCCATCTGCAGGATATGACGGTAATGACCGGACACAGTTTCCGTCGTTATCGCTTCACTAAACGTACCCACCAGAATCAGGACCTCGGCCCGTTCATTTCTCATGAAATGAACCGCTGTATCGCCTGCTATCGCTGCGTGCGTTACTACAAAGATTATGCCGATGGCAAAGATCTTGGCGTCTATGGCGCTCACGACAACGTCTATTTTGGTCGTCCGGAAGATGGCACGCTGGAAAGCGAATTCTCCGGTAACCTGGTGGAAATCTGTCCGACCGGCGTTTTCACCGATAAAACGCACTCCGAACGCTATAACCGTAAATGGGATATGCAGTTCGCACCAAGCATCTGTCAGCAGTGCAGCGTGGGTTGTAACACCAGCCCGGGCGAACGCTATGGCGAATTGCGTCGTATCGAAAACCGCTATAACGGCACCGTAAACCACTATTTCCTCTGCGATCGCGGTCGTTTCGGTTACGGCTACGTCAACCGCAAAGATCGCCCACGTCATCCGGTACAGCAACGCGGCAACGATTGGGTCAGCCTGAATGCTGAACAAGCGGTGAATGCGGCGGCGGATGTGTTGCGTCGGGCGAAAAAAGTGATCGGTATCGGTTCTCCGCGCGCCAGCATTGAAAGCAACTTCGCGTTGCGTGAGCTGGTTGGCGCAGAAAACTTCTCAACCGGAATGCCAGCCGGTGAGCAAGCTCGCGTTGAGCTGATGCTAAAAGTCCTGCAGGACGGCGGCATCTACACGCCATCACTGCGCGAAATTGAGAGCTACGATGCGGTGCTGGTGCTGGGCGAAGATTTGACTCAGGTTGGCGCGCGCGTGGCGTTGTCTGTACGTCAGGCAGTAAAAGGTAAAGCGCGTGAGATGGCTGCGGCACAGAAAGTGGCTGACTGGCAGATCGCGGCAATCCTTAACATCGGTCAGCATGCCAAACATCCGCTGTTCGTAACCAACGTCGACGAAACCCGACTGGATGATATCGCTGCGTGGAGCTATCGCGCACCGGTGGAAGATCAAGCTCGTCTCGGCTTCGCGATTGCCAATGCACTGGATGAAAGCGCGCCGGCAGTCAGCGGCTTCGACAGCAAACTCAACGGCAAAGTTGATGTGGTGGTTCAGGCGCTGGCAGGTGCAAAAAAACCGCTGATTATCTCCGGTACCCATTCCGGTAGCATCGCGATGATTGAAGCTGCTGCTAACGTGGCAAAAGCCCTGAAAGCGCGCGGTGCCGATGTCGGTATTACCTTCCTCGCGGGTGCGGCGAACAGCTTTGGCCTCGGCCTGATGGGCGGTCAATCGCTGGACAGCGCGCTGGAACAGCTGAGCAAAGGCGAAGCCGATGCGCTGGTGGTGCTGGAAAACGATCTCTATCGTCATGCACCGAAAGCCAACGTGGATGCGGCGCTCGATACTACCGCTAACGTGATTGTGGTCGATCATCAGCGTACCGCAACGCTGGAAAAAGCCGGTTTGGTACTTTCAACCGCCAGCTTTGCGGAGAGCGATGGCACCTCAATCAACCACGAAGGCCGCGCGCAGCGCTTCTTCCAGGTTTACGATCCCGCTTATTACGATGACAGCGTAGTGATGCTAGAGAGCTGGCGCTGGTTGCGTTCGCTGCACAGCGCGGTTGAGAGCCGTCACATCGACTGGACTCAGCTGGATCACGTGATTGATGCCACCGTTGCGGCGCTGCCACAGCTGAAAGGCATTAAGGATGCTGCGCCAGACGCCAGCTTCCGTATCCGCGGTCAAAAACTGGCACGTTCACCGCACCGCAACAGTGGCCGTACAGCGATGCGCGCCAACATCAGCGTGCATGAACCGCGTCAGCCGCAAGATAAAGACACCATGTTTGCCTTCTCGATGGAAGGGAACAACCAGCCCAGCGCACCGCGTTCGCAGATTCCATTTGCCTGGGCGCCGGGCTGGAACTCACCGCAGGCATGGAACAAGTTCCAGGCTGAAGTGGGCGGCAAACTGCGTCATGGCGATCCGGGTGTGCGTCTGTTTGAAGCCAGCGATCGTTCATTGCCGTGGTTTACCGCCATTCCGGAAAGCTTCGTTGAAGGCAGCCAGTGGCGCGTCGCACCTTACTACCAGCTGTTTGGTAGCGAGGAGATGACCCAGCGCTCAACCACCTTCCAGAAACGCATGTCACCGGCCACGCTGGTGATCAACCCGGCTGATGCTGAGAAACTGGGCGTTAATAGCGGTGCTTCCGTTGAGCTGGTGTGTGCAGGCGAAACACTGCGCTTGCCGGTACGTTTCTCTGCGTCGCTGCAAGCAGGGCAGGTTGGTTTACCGCTCGGTATGCCGGGCGTGCCGCCGTTCCTCTCAGGTGCGCACATTGACAAACTGCAGGAGGCCGCGCAATGAGTTGGCTGACACCGGACGTTATTGAAATCCTGATCAACATCGGCAAAGCGCTGGTCATCTTGTTGGTGGTTGTCGGTTGTGGTGCTTTCATGAGTTTCGCCGAGCGTCGTCTGCTCGGCTTGTGGCAGAACCGTTATGGACCAAACCGTGTTGGCTGGGGCGGCTCGCTGCAGCTGGCTGCTGACATGATCAAAATGTTCTTTAAAGAGGACTGGGTTCCGCCGTTTACCGACCGCTTCATCTTTACGCTGGCACCGGTTATCGCCTTCGTATCGCTGCTGCTGGCTTTCGCCATTGTGCCAGTTTCGCCGACCTGGATGGTCACCGATCTGAACATCGGTCTGCTGTTCTTCCTGATGATGGCGGGCCTGGCGGTGTATGCGGTGCTGTTCGCTGGCTGGTCGAGTAACAACAAATACTCACTGTTGGGTGCGATGCGTGCATCGGCGCAGACGCTGAGCTACGAAGTGTTCCTTGGTCTTTCACTGATGGGCGTGGTGGCGCAAGCCGGCTCGTTCAATATGAATGCCATTGTCGAAAGCCAGGCGCATCTGTGGAACATCATTCCTCAGTTCTTCGGCTTCCTTACCTTCTGCATCGCGGGCGTAGCGGTATGTCACCGTCATCCGTTTGACCAACCAGAAGCGGAGCAGGAACTGGCGGACGGTTACCACATCGAATACGCCGGTATGAAGTTCGGCCTGTTCTTCGTCGGTGAATACGTGGCGATCACCACCGTTTCAGCGCTGATCGTGACGCTGTTCTTCGGTGGCTGGCACGGCCCGTTCCTGCCGCCATTCATCTGGTTCGCTCTGAAAACAGCGTTCTTTATGGTGATGTTTATCCTGATTCGTGCTGCGCTGCCGCGTCCACGCTATGACCAGGTGCTGTCGTTCGGCTGGAAAGTGTGTCTGCCGTTGACGCTGTTGAACCTGCTGGCGACCGCCGCAGTGATTCTGTACACCGCGCAGTAAGGGACATTGAGATGACTTTAAAAGATATTGTCGTTGGCTTCGGCACGACAGTGCGCAGTATCTGGATGATAGGCATGCATGCCTTCGCCAAGCGCGAAACCCAAATGTATCCGGAAGAACCGGTTTATCTGCCGCCGCGTTACCGTGGCCGTATCGTGCTGACGCGCGATCCGGACGGCGCAGAGCGTTGCGTTGCCTGTAACTTATGCGCGGTAGCTTGTCCTGTCGGCTGTATCTCACTGCAGAAAGCCGAGACGCAGGATGGACGTTGGTATCCGGAGTTCTTCCGCATCAACTTCTCACGCTGCATCTTCTGCGGCCTGTGTGAAGAGGCTTGCCCAACCACCGCGATTCAGCTGACACCCGATTTCGAACTGGGTGAGTTTAAGCGTCAGGATCTGGTGTATGAGAAAGAAGACTTGCTGATTTCCGGTCCGGGTAAATATCCGGAGTACAACTTCTATCGTATGGCTGGTATGGCGATCGACGGAAAAGAGAAGGGCGAAGCGGAAAACGAAGCCAAGCCGATCGACGTCAAAGGGTTGTTACCTTAAGGAGCCAGGTATGGAATTTGCGTTTTATCTTTGCGGACTGGTGGCGGTGCTGACGACGCTGCGCGTCATCACCCACACCAATCCGGTACATGCGCTGCTGTACCTGATTGTTTCGCTGCTGTCGATTGCCGGCGTGTTCTTCTCAATGGGCGCCTACTTTGCCGGTGCACTGGAAATCATCGTTTACGCGGGTGCCATCATGGTGCTGTTCGTCTTTGTGGTGATGATGCTGAACCTCGGCAAAACTCAGCAGGATCAAGAGCGCGAGTGGCTCAAACCTTCGCTGTGGATTGGTCCGGGCATCGTCTCTTTACTGCTGCTGGCAGTGATGATTTACGCGATTAGCACGGCAACCGATCAGGGCATTGATGGCACCGTCATCGACGCGAAAGCAGTCGGTATCAGCTTGTTTGGTCCCTATGTTCTGGCGGTTGAATTGGCATCGATGCTACTGCTCGCGGGTCTGGTCGTGGCCTTCCATATTGGACGTGAAGAGCGTCACGGCGAAGTGTTGAGCAATCGTCAAGCTGATGCGCAAGCAAATAAGGAGGATCACGCATGATCCCGTTACAACACGGCCTGATGCTGGCCGCTGTGCTGTTTGTTCTCGGCCTGACCTCCGTGGTGCTGCGTCGTAACATCCTGTTTATGCTGATTGGTCTGGAAATCATGATCAATGCCTCCGCGTTAGCGCTGGTGGTAGCAGGCAGCTATTGGGGACAAGCTGATGGTCAGGTGATGTACATCCTGGCGATCAGCCTTGCGGCGGCGGAAGCGAGTATTGGTCTGGCGCTGTTGCTCCAGCTCTATCGTCGTCGTCAGACGCTGAACATTGACACAGTGAGCGAGATGCGCGGATGAATCTTCTCTATTTAACCGTATTATTTCCGCTGATTGGCTTCCTGCTATTGGCGTTTTCACGCGGTCGCTGGTCGGAGAACCTGTCGGCAGCAATCGGTATGGGTTCTGTTGGTCTTGCCGCATTAACCACTATTTATGCCGGTTTCGACTTCTTCAATCAGGGTCAGCAGCCGTTCACTCAGGCGCTGTGGACCTGGATTCACGTCGGCAACTTTGACATTAAAGTGAATCTGGTGCTGGATGGTCTTTCTCTGACCATGCTGTCCGTCGTCACCGGCGTTGGCTTCTTCATCCACATGTTCGCTTCATGGTACATGCGTGGTGAAGAGGGTTATTCGCGCTTCTTCGCTTACACCAACCTGTTCATCGCGAGCATGGTGGTGTTGGTGCTGGCCGATAACCTGATGCTGATGTATCTCGGCTGGGAAGGCGTGGGCCTGTGCTCCTATCTGCTGATTGGCTTCTATTACAGCAATCCAGAGAACGGCAAAGCGGCGATGAAAGCCTTTATCATCACCCGTGTCGGTGATGTGTTCCTCGCTTTCGCCTTGTTCATCCTCTACAACGAGCTGGGCACGCTAAACTTCCGCGAACTGGTGGAACTGGCACCCGCGCACTTCGCTGCAGACAACCACATGCTGCAGTGGGCAACCCTGATGCTGTTGGGTGGCGCGGTCGGTAAATCTGCACAGCTGCCATTACAAACCTGGCTGGCGGATGCGATGGCCGGTCCAACCCCGGTTTCGGCTCTGATTCACGCCGCGACCATGGTAACCGCCGGTGTTTACCTGATTGCACGTACCCACGGTCTGTTCCTGTTGACGCCGGAAGTGCTGCATCTGGTGGGTATCATTGGTGCGATTACCCTGGTGTTGGCAGGTTTTGCTGCGCTGGTGCAAACCGACATCAAACGCGTGCTGGCTTACTCCACCATGAGTCAGATCGGCTACATGTTCCTCGCGCTTGGCGTACAGGCATGGGACGCGGCGATTTTCCACCTGATGACGCATGCATTCTTCAAAGCCTTGCTGTTCCTCTCTTCAGGCTCGGTCATTCTGGCCTGCCATCACGAGCAGAATATTTTCAAAATGGGTGGCCTGCGTAAGAGCATCCCGCTGGTGTATGTCTGCTTCCTGGTGGGCGGTGCCGCGTTGGCTGCGCTGCCGCTGATCACCGCAGGTTTCTACAGTAAAGATGAAATCCTGTTTGGTGCGATGGCGAATGGTCACATCAATCTGATGGTGGCGGGTCTGGTGGGTGCATTCCTCACTTCGATCTACACCTTCCGCATGATCTTTATCGTGTTCCACGGTGAAGAGAAAATTCATGCTCACGCCGGTAAAGGCATTACGCATCACCTGCCGCTGATTGTTCTGATGGTGCTCTCCACCTTTATTGGTGCGCTGATCACGCCTCCTCTGGCGGGTGTTCTGCCGCAGAACGAGTTTGGTGAAGGCGGCAAAGTGATGCTGGAAATCACCTCAGGCGTGGTGGCCATTGTCGGTATCCTGATCGCAGCAGCTCTGTGGCTGGGTAAACGTCAACTGGTGACCAGTATTGCTAACAGCGCGCCGGGTCGTTTCTTCGGCACCTGGTGGTTCGCGGCCTGGGGCTTCGATTGGCTGTATGACAAGGTGTTTGTAAAACCTTATCTCGGCATTGCCTGGTTGCTGAAGCGCGATCCGCTTAACTCACTGATGAACCTGCCTGCGCTGCTGTCGCGTGTTGGTAACAAAGGTTTGGTGGTGAGCGAAAACGGTTATCTGCGCTGGTACGTGGCCTCGATGAGTGTGGGTGCCGTTGTGGTGCTGGCGCTGCTGCTGGTGATTTAAAGATTGATGAGCGGGGCGGGTTCGCTCGCCCAATTAGAATGTCAAAAATTGCCTGAAGTAAGGCAATAAAAAGGGAAGTTTGCCGTGTTATTACCTTGGCTAATTATCATACCTTTTGTCGGTGGCTTGCTCTGCTGGCTTGCGGAGCGTCTTGGCGCAAAAGTTCCGCGCTGGATTGCCATGATCACCATGGGCCTGACGCTAGCGCTTGGTCTGCAGCTGTGGTTGCAGGGAGGCTATTCACTGACGCAGGCTGCGGGCATTCCGCAATGGCAATCGACTTTCTCCGTACCGTGGATTCCGCGCTTTGGCATCAACTTCCATCTGGCAATTGATGGTCTGTCGCTGCTGATGGTGGTGCTGACCGGACTGCTCGGTTTGATGGCGGTGCTGTGTTCCTGGAACGAAATTGAGAAATATCAGGGCTTTTTCCACCTCAACCTGATGTGGATTCTCGGTGGTGTGATTGGCGTGTTCCTCTCCATCGATATGTTCCTGTTCTTCTTCTTCTGGGAAATGATGCTGGTGCCGATGTATTTCCTCATCGCACTGTGGGGCCATAAAGCATCCGACGGTAAAACGCGTATCAGCGCGGCGACCAAGTTCTTCATCTACACCCAGGCATCGGGTCTGATCATGTTGGTGGCGATTCTGGCGCTGGTCTTTGTCCATTACAACGCCACCGGCGTATGGACTTTCAGCTACGAAGAGCTGCTGAAAACTCCGATGTCGCACACCGTTGAATATCTGCTGATGCTTGGCTTCTTTATTGCCTTTGCGGTGAAAATGCCGGTGGTGCCATTACACGGTTGGTTACCCGATGCGCATAGCCAGGCACCAACCGCTGGTTCAGTTGACCTCGCAGGTATCTTGCTAAAAACTGCGGCTTACGGTTTGCTGCGCTTTAGCCTGCCGCTGTTCCCGAATGCGTCAGCAGAGTTCGCACCGATTGCCATGTGGCTGGGTATCATCGGCATCTTCTACGGTGCGTGGATGGCATTCTCACAAACTGATATCAAGCGACTGATCGCTTACACCTCTATTTCGCACATGGGCTTCGTGCTCATCGCCATCTACACTGGCAGCCAGCTGGCCTTCCAGGGCGCGGTGATTCAGATGATTGCGCACGGTCTCTCTGCTGCGGCACTGTTCATCTTGTGTGGTCAGCTGTATGAGCGTCTGCATACCCGCGACCTGCGTCAGATGGGCGGCTTGTGGTCACGTATCAAATGGATTCCGGGTCTGTCACTGTTCTTCGCGGTTGCAAACCTCGGTATGCCGGGCACCGGTAACTTTGTTGGCGAATTTATGATTCTGACCGGCAGCTTCCAGGTGGTGCCGGTGATTATCGTCATTGCAACCTTTGGTCTGGTGTTTGCTTCGGTTTACTCCCTGATCATGATGCAGCGCGCTTACTTCGGCGAAGCAAAGTCGAAAGATCCGCTGCCAGGCATGTCACCGCGTGAGTTCATGACTATCGGCGTATTGGTGGTGTTGCTGGTGCTGCTGGGGATTTATCCTCAGCCGATCCTCGACACATCCCATGCTGCGATGAGCAATATTCAGCAGTGGTTTACCGCTTCAATTTCAACTACAAGGCCGTAATTCGCCATGACAATAACTCCTCAACATCTGATCGCGTTACTGCCGCTGTTGATCGTCGGATTGACGGTGGTGGTGGTGATGCTGTCCATTGCGTGGCGACGCAATCACTTTGTTAATGCCACGCTGACGGTGATCGGACTTAACATTGCGCTGTTTTCTCTGTGGTTTGTAGGCCAGGCGGGAGCGATGGACGTCACGCCGCTGCTGCGCGTTGATGGCTATTCGATGTTCTACACCGCGCTGGTGGTGCTGGCGAGTTTAGCCACCTGCACCTTCGCTTATCCGTGGCTGGCCGGTTTCCCGGACAACAAAGATGAGTTCTATCTGCTGGTGCTGATTGCAGCACTCGGCGGGATCGTGCTGGCGAGCGCCAATCATCTGGCAGCGCTGTTCATCGGTATCGAACTGCTGTCACTGCCGCTGTTTGGTTTGATTGGTTATGCTTTCCGCCAGAAACGTTCGCTGGAAGCGTCGCTGAAATACACCATTCTGTCGGCGGCGGCCTCATCGTTCCTGCTGTTCGGTATCGCGCTGATTTATGCTGATTCCGGCAGCCTGAGCTTTGTGCAGCTGGGTAAAAGTCTGAGCGATAGCATGATTCAGGAGCCGCTGTTGCTGCTCGGTCTGGGCATGATGATTATCGGACTGGGCTTTAAACTGTCGCTGGTTCCTTTCCACCTGTGGACGCCAGACGTTTATCAGGGGGCGCCAGCGCCGGTTTCAACCTTCCTCGCTACCGCCAGCAAGATCGCCATCTTTGGTGTGATTATGCGCCTGTTCATGTACGCGCCCGTCACTGACAGTGAAGCGGTGCGTACCGTGCTGGGTATCATTGCCTTTGCGTCGATTCTGTTCGGCAACCTGATGGCGATTTCCCAGAGCAACATCAAGCGTCTGCTCGGTTACTCCTCTATCGCGCACCTTGGTTATCTGTTGGTGGCGCTGATTGCGGTGAAAACCCATCAGCTGTCGCTGGAAACCGCAGGCGTTTATCTGGCCGGTTACCTGTTCAGCAGCCTTGGCGCGTTCGGCGTAGTGAGCCTGATGTCGAGCCCATATCGCGGTCCGGATGCCGATACGCTCTATTCCTATCGTGGTCTGTTCTGGCATCGTCCGATTCTGTCTGCGGTAATGACGGTGATGATGTTGTCACTGGCGGGTATCCCAATGACGCTCGGCTTCATCGGTAAGTTCTACGTTATCGCCTCGAGTGTGAACGCACATCTGTGGTGGTTGAGTGGTGCGGTGGTAGCGGGTAGTGCGATTGGGCTTTATTACTATCTGCGTGTGACGGTGAGTCTGTATCTCAGTCCGCCGGAACTGCACAACCGCGATACGCAAGCCAATTGGGCATTTACGGCCGGCGGCGTTGTGGTGCTGATCTCTGCGATTCTGGTGCTGCTGCTCGGTGTTTATCCGCAGCCGCTGATTACACTGGTGCAGATGGCTCAGCCGCTAATGTAAGACAGTTACGCGTCATCACTGAATCAGGCCTGCGGGCCTGATTTTTTTTGCCTGCAGTTCACAGCGTAGTGAGAGGTTGAGCACAGAGTCACCACGAGGTTTTCAGCTGCCGATGCTGTTCACTGCGTTTGGCATAGCCGGTGTGATATTCTCATCGGATCCCTTTTTTCGCTCAGACAAGGAAGCACCATGGAAATGCTTTGGCTTGATTGCCACCACAGTGAACTGACAGCGCAACAACTCTACACTTTGCTGGCACTGCGCAATCATGTCTTCATCGTGGAACAAAACTGTCCTTATCAGGATATTGATGGCCAGGATCTAGCTGCCGAAAATCGCCACATTCTCGGATTTCTCGACGGTAAGCTGCTGGCCTATGCGCGCGTGTTAACGCCAGCGCTAGACTCTGCGCCGGTAATGATTGGTCGTGTGATTGTTTCTGAAGAAGCACGCGGTTTGAAGCTGGGCTATCGCTTGATGGAGAAGGCGCTGGAGAGCTGTGAAAAGTATTGGTCGCAGCGCGCTATTTATCTCTCTGCGCAGGCACATCTGGAAGGTTTCTACGGTCGTCTGGGCTTTGAAGCGGTGACCGAAGTGTATATGGAAGATGAGATTCCCCACATCGGCATGCAGAAAGCATAACGGCGAGGATTGCTCCTCGCCGTCAATCATCAGCCTGGCGTCATCTGCCGGTCATCAACGTATTTACGTTGATCTGGCGGCGGCGGGAAGTACTGATAAAGCCAGGTTTCACTCAGCGTCTCATCTTTGGTACGCAGGAACAGGCGCATATCAACCGGTTTGGTCGAGTCGCTGTTTGGATACCAGTCAAACAGAATGCGGTAACCGTTGAGTGGCTCGACGTAAAGAATCTCAACCTGCTTGAATGTGCCTTCTGAAACGGTAATCACCGGCTCAATACCTTTCGGCGCTGCGGCTTTCAGATCGCCACCAACAAAATCAATGGCAAAACGACGTGACCAGGTATCCGGGAAGTGTTCGCCTGGCGCCCAACCTTCCGGGAAGCCGCCGATACCGGTGCGCGTGGCATCGACACGCGCCAAACCACTGCGCACTGGTGGCAACTGGCTCCAGTAGAGTTTGTACTGGAAGCTGAACTCGCTACCGGCTTTCACCGGTTCTGAAGGCTGCCAGAAGCACACCACATTATCGAGCGTTTCACCAGTGGTTGGAATCTCCATCACGTTAATGGCGCCTTTGCCCCATTTACCAATCGGTTCCACCCACAAGCTTGGACGTTTGTCGTACCAGCCAATCACATCCTGATAATTTTTGAAGTCATGATCGAGCTGCAACAGGCCGAAACCACGCGGGTTTTCGTCCTGATAGGCGTTGAACTGCAAACGCTGCGGGTTGTTCAGCGGACGTGCAATCCATTCGCCTTCACCGGTCCACATCGCCAGACGATCGGAGTCGTGGATTTGTGGATGGTAAGTGTTGCACATGCGGCGCTCGTTGGTGCCACAACTGAACATGCTGGTCATTGGCGCAATGCCAAGCTGGCGGATGTCGTTACGTGCAAACAGATGGTTTTCCACCTCCATCACTACGCGTTTCTCCTCGCAGTGAATGGTGAACTTGTAGGCACCGGTGACGCTCGCGCCATCCAGCAGGGCGTAGACCACGAAAGTAGTGTCATCCGCTTTTGGTGTTTCGAACCAGAACGCGGTGAAGTCCGGGAACTCTTCTTTGCCGTTGCTGAAGGTGTTGACCGCCACGCCGCGCGCGGAGAGGCCGTACTGGAAGGTTTCATCAACCGCACGGAAATAGCTGGCGCCAAGGAAAGAGACGATATCGCGGCGCGCCAGTTCAGGCTTCTTAAACGCACGGAAACCGGCAAAGCCGAGATCGGTTTTACCGACCAGCTGCCTGGTATCAACGTTGGCGTTGTGATAATTGAACAGCTCCGGACGGAAGTGGATCTCACGCGCTTCACGGCTCTGGGCATCGACCGAGAACATGCGGATGCGGCGCTTGAAGCCCATACCGACGTGGAAGAATTGCACGTCCAGCTGACGATCGGGGATGTTATTCCACAGCGAGTGATTGGCGTCGTACTGAATTTCGTTATAGGCCTGCGGAGTGAGATTGGCCAGGGTGTCGGGCAAGGGGCCGGGGGCGCCGCCCCAGGGCTGTTTTGCCAGCGCGGAGGCTTTCTTTTTCAGTGAGTCGAAATCGAAGCGAACCGCGGTACCGTCGGCGATACCATCATCGGCCCAGGCGGATTGTGCAAACAGCGTGGAGAGACCCGTCATGCCGCTAACAGCGGAGAGGGCCATGGACGCTTTCATAAATTTTCTACGATTCATGCCGGAAATCTAATCCTTAGCTGCTCGGGTGTATTTTGACTCTCGTAAGACGAGAAGCGTCTGACTACAGGGGGTTACGACAGTCGTGAAAATAAATAATTCAGTCTGCGGAAAATTTATCAGATTAATCAAATAAGCGAAGCAGAATTCGCGTAGCGGCAGCGTACATGACACAACTTTGCACTGCGGTGGATGAAACTCGGTGAAAACCTTGCAATCGCCTCCCAGCAAATCTGCAATTTATGACTATAGTTAAACCACAACGAGCAAGGAACATGGAGGAACTACATAGTGTCATCTTCAGATCAATTTGAAACGCACCTTGACGACGACCTGGCGCTGCTAACGGAAACGCTGGAAGAAGTGTTACGCGCATCAGGCGATCCGGCCGATCAGAAATATATCGAGCTGAAACTCAAAGCTGAACAAGCGCTGGAAGACGTGAAATCGCGCGTTAGCCAGGCGTCAGACAGCTATTACTATCGTGCCAAGAATGCGGCCTATCGCGCCGATGATTATGTGCATGAAAAACCGTGGCAGGGGATTGGCATCGGTGCTGCCGCTGGCCTGTTTGTCGGTTTACTGCTGGCTCGACGTTAAGTTCCAACGGGCGCGACACGCTTCGCGCCCGCTTCCTGATTGCCTCGCCGCTTTTCCCGCTAAATCCCTGTTTCGCATCATCCGCAATTGTGTTTCGCCTGCGCGCTTCCTACAGTAAAGCGACAGGGAAAAGGAGAACGCAACGTGATACGTGTAGAAATGCTCTCAACGGGCGATGAAGTGTTACATGGGCAGATTGTCGATACCAACGCCGCGTGGCTGGCCGATGTGCTGTTCCAGCACGGTTTGCCGATGACCAGCCGTAGTACCGTCGGTGATGCAATGACCTCGCTGGTGGAGGCGCTGCAGAGCCGCAGCCAGATTGCTGACGTGCTGATCGTGAATGGCGGTTTAGGACCGACCAGTGACGATCTCAGCGCGCAGGCCGCAGCCATTGCCAGCGGCAGCGAGTTAGTTATCCAGCAAGCCTGGCTGGAAAAAATGGAAGACTGGTTCGCCAGCCGCGGACGTGTGATGGCGCCGAGCAACCGCAAGCAGGCAGAAATCCCCGCCATTGCTGAGATGCTCGATAATCCGGTCGGCACCGCATGCGGCTTCGCGCTGCAGCTCAATCGCTGCTGGATTTTCTTCACCCCTGGCGTGCCGTCGGAATTTAAAGTGATGGTTGAGCAGGAGATTATTCCGCGCCTCAAAGCACGCTTTGAACTGCCTGAGCCACCATTGTGTTTGCGCCTCACCACCTTTGGGCGTGGGGAAAGTGACATTGCCGCCGAGTTGGAGCCGCTCCTGCTGCCGGAAGGCGTGGTGATGGGCTATCGCTCATCGATGCCGATTATTGAAATTAAACTCACCGGACCCGCCAGCCAGCGCGTGGCGATGGAGCAAGTGTGGCAGCAGGTAAAACTGTTGCTGGCTGAATGCACCATTTTTGAAGGCACCGAAGGTTTACCGGCGCTGCTGGCGCGCGAGTTGCAGCAGCGTGGCTTCCATTTGGCGCTGAGCGAGCAGTTCACCGCCGGCTTACTTAACTGGCAGCTGGCCGCTGCGGACGTGGCGCTCAGCAAAGCAGAGATTCTGCCGCCGCAGCATGAAGATCTGGAAGCGCAGGTTGCGCGCACGCGTGACTGGGCGAAACAGCAGGGCGCGGCGCTGGCGTTGTCGGTGGGAAATTTAGTGGAAGGCGAAGTATCGATTGCGCTGCATACGCCGGAAGCCAGCTGGGGCCAACGCGTAAAGTTCACTCATGGACGTCATAACGTGGAAACGCGGCAGAAAGTGGTGGCGATGATGGCGATGAACATGTTGCGTCGCTGGCTGCACGGCAGTGAAGTCAGCACCGGTCACGGTTGGATTGATGTGCTGGAAACGGTGAAACGCTGATTGGTCACCAGGTCGCCATCAATGGCGGCCTGGTCAATCACAGCTCGATCTCAATCTCCCCTTTGGCGCGACAGCAGCACGGCAAAATCTCGCCTTGCTGCACAAACGCCAACGGGGTTTCGGCATAATCCACTTCGCCTTTCAGCAAACGCATGCGGCAAGAGCCGCAGTAGCCTTCGCGACACTGAAACTCAACGCACAGATTATTGGCTTCCAACGTCGCCAGCAGATTAGGGTGATCTTCTGCGCACTCCAGCCTGGAGCCGGAGCTACGCAGAATAACAACAGAGCGGCTCATGCTTACAGCTGGAAGCCGTCGAAATCGTCTTCGCCCACTTCAGAATCAATCTGACCGACCAAATACGAGCTCACTTCAACTTCCTGCGGTGCAACCTGTACGTTGTCCGACACCAGCCACGAGTTGATCCATGGAATGGGGTTGGAACGCGTCTGGAACGGCAGATCAAGACCCACCGCCTGCATACGGATGTTGGTGATGTACTCGATGTACTGGCACAGAATGTCTTTGTTCAGGCCAATCATCGAGCCGCCGCTGAACAGGTAGTCTGCCCACTCTTTTTCCTGCTCGGCTGCCTTCTTGAACAGATCGAAGCATTCATCACGACACTCCGCGGCGATGGCTTTCATCTCTGGATCGTCTTCACCGGTGCGCAGCAGGTTCAGCATATGCTGGGTGCCGGTCAGATGCAGCGCTTCATCGCGTGCAATCAGCTTGATGATTTTGGCGTTGCCTTCCATCAGCTCGCGCTCGGCGAAAGCAAATGAACAGGCGAAGCTGACGTAGAAGCGAATCGCTTCCAGCGCGTTGACGCTCATCAGGCAGATATAGAGCTGCTTTTTCAGATCGCGCAGGTTAACGGTAACGGTTTTACCGTTGACCTGATGCGTACCTTCACCCAGCAGATGCCAGTAACTGGTCATCTCGATCAGGTCATCGTAGTACTTCGAGATATCTTCGGCGCGCGCCAGAATCTGCTCGTTGGTGACGATATCGTCAAACACCACCGCCGGATCGTTAACGATGTTACGGATGATGTGCGTGTAGGAGCGCGAGTGAATGGTCTCGGAGAACGCCCAGGTTTCAATCCAGGTTTCCAGCTCAGGGATGGAAATCAGCGGCAGCAGCGCCACGTTCGGGCTACGACCCTGAATCGAGTCCAGCAGCGTTTGATACTTCAGGTTGCTGATGAAGATGTGCTTTTCATGCTCCGGCAGCGCCTGGTAATCGATGCGATCGCGCGAGACGTCCACTTCTTCCGGACGCCAGAAGAAGGAGAGCTGCTTCTCAATCAGCTTTTCAAAGATGTCATATTTCTGCTGATCGAAACGGGCAACGTTGACGGACTGGCCAAAGAACATCGGCTCTTTTAGCTGGTCATTTTTGTTCTGCGAGAATGTGGTGTAAGCCATTTTGAGTCCAAATGTGAAGAGGGCCGACCAATGTCGGCCCTGACAAGATGAGATTAGATCTTACATGCGCCGCTTTCGCAGCCATCATCCTGAATGGAAGGTGCCAGATCGTCCTGTGCATCTTCTGCACCGTCGCGGGTGTTTTGATAGTACAGGGTTTTCACGCCGAACTTGTACGCGGTCAGCAGGTCTTTCAGCAGCTGTTTCATCGGCACTTTGCCATTCGCAAAGCGGCTCGGATCGTAGTTGGTGTTCGACGAAATCGCCTGATCGATGAACTTCTGCATCACGCCAACCAGCTGCAGATAACCGTCGTTGGACGGCATTTCCCACAGCAGTTCGTACTGGTCTTTCAGACGCTCATACTCTGGCACCACCTGACGCAGAATGCCGTCTTTCGATGCTTTGATGCTGATGTGTCCGCGCGGCGGCTCAATGCCGTTGGTGGCGTTCGAAATCTGCGAAGAGGTTTCAGACGGCATCAGCGCAGAGAGCGTTGAGTTGCGCAGACCGTGCGTGGTGATTGACTTACGCAGGCCTTCCCAATCCAGATGCAGCGGCTCGTTGCACACCGCGTCGAGATCCTTTTTATAGGTATCGATCGGCAGAATGCCCTGCGAGTAAGTGGTCTCTTTAAACCACGGGCACGCACCTTGCTCTTTCGCCAATTCGTTCGAGGCTTTCAGCAAGTAGTACTGAATGGCTTCGAAAGTTTTGTGCGTCAGATTATTGGCGCTGCCATCAGAGTAACGCACGCCGTTTTTCGCCAGGTAATACGCGTAGTTGATCACGCCAATACCCAGCGTACGGCGGCCCATGGCGCCGCGTTGTGCTGCCGGAATGGGGTAATCCTGATAATCCAGCAGTGCATCAAGCGCACGCACCGCAAGGGTGGCCAGCTCTTCCAGATCGTCAAGGCTGTTAATCGCGCCCAGGTTAAAGGCAGACAGCGTACACAGGGCGATTTCGCCGCTTTCGTCATTGACGTCGTTCAGCGGTTTGGTCGGCAGTGCGATCTCGAGGCACAGATTCGACTGACGAACTGGCGCGATACTTGGATCGAACGGGCTGTGCGTGTTGCAGTGATCGACGTTCTGAATGTAGATACGGCCAGTTGACGCACGCTCCTGCATCATCAGTGAGAACAGCTCAACGGCTTTCACGCGCTGCTTGCGGATGCTGTCGTCTTTCTCGTATTTGGTGTACAGACGCTCGAACTCGTCCTGATCGGCGAAGAACGCATCGTACAGGCCAGGCACGTCAGACGGGCTGAACAGCGTGATGTCTTCACCTTTCAGCAGGCGGGTGTACATCAGTTTGTTGATCTGTACGCCGTAATCCATGTGACGCACGCGGTTGCCTTCAACACCGCGGTTGTTTTTCAGCACTAGCAGGCTTTCAACTTCCAGATGCCACATTGGGTAGAACAGCGTCGCTGCGCCGCCACGTACGCCGCCTTGTGAGCAAGACTTCACGGCAGTCTGGAAATGTTTGTAGAACGGAATACAACCGGTGTGGAACGCTTCGCCACCGCGAATCGGGCTACCCAGCGCACGAATGCGGCCGGCGTTGATGCCGATACCGGCGCGCTGCGAAACGTATTTCACAATGGCGCTAGAGGTGGCATTGATAGAGTCGAGGCTGTCGCCGCACTCAATCAGTACGCAAGAGCTGAACTGACGCGTTGGCGTACGCACGCCGGACATGATTGGCGTTGGCAGCGAGATTTTGAAGGTTGAGATCGCATCGTAGAAGCGCTTCACGTAATCCATACGGGTTTCGCGCGGATAGCCAGAGAACAGGCATGCCGCCACCAGAATGTAGAGGAACTGGGCGCTTTCGTAGATTTCGCCGCTGACGCGGTTCTGCACCAGATATTTCCCTTCCAGCTGCTTAACCGCTGCGTAGGAGAAATTCATGTCGCGCCAATGGTCGATAAACGCGTCCATCTGCTCGAACTCTTCGGTGCTGTAATCTTCCAGCAGATGGCGGTCGTATTTGCCCATCTCAACCATTTTCACCACCTGATCGTACAGCTTCGGCGGCTCAAACTGGCCGTAGGCTTTTTTACGCAGGTGGAAGATAGCCAGACGCGCAGCCAGGTATTGGTAATCCGGCGCATCACGCGAGATCAGGTCTGCGGCAGCCTTGATGATGGTCTCATGAATGTCAGAAGTTCTGATGCCATCGTAGAACTGAATGTGTGAGCGCAGTTCAACCTGTGAAACTGAAACATTGTTCAGCCCTTCGGCTGCCCAATCCAGTACACGATGAATTTTGTCGAGATCAATGCGCTCCTGGCGGCCATCGCGTTTAGTAACGAGCAGACTTTGGTTCATGTCGCGTTTTTACCTGTCCATGCATGAATGACGTATTTATCCCCCATGTATGCACAAGGTTTATGCACAAGCCGCTCGTTGTGAGTAAGCCTGTGGATAAACACTATATATAGGGGGTGCGGGAAGTTTGAACAACAATATGGTGAGTATTCTAGTCAGCAATCTCTTCTTAACAAGAGTTGATTTTCACTAAAAAATCGTCATTACCGGCTGGCTAAAATCCTGGATCCGCATGCCGCAAGGCCTGCACTTAGTGTCAACCGCTCAGCACTTTTTTTTCACTTTATGATCGGACGCGTGTTTCTTGCTCAACCACCGCGCTTCAGGAATTTTCTTAGACAAAAAAAGCTCCGACAAGGCCGCCAGCAGCGAACTTATCTAAAAGTGCTTATGAATTTTTTGTGACTTGCTTAGCCTATAAAAAAGGCTGGTACGCGTCTAAAAGGAAATTGATCTGGATAGGGCCAAAATTAGGGGATAAGAGGTCGCCATGAATGACGTAATGTTTGTTAGTTAAGAAAGCATTTTGCTTGAAATCTGGTGCGGGCTCTGACACATCTGCTGCGTCACGGGCCGTCCTCGCGCCGCTAGCGCGGTGCCTTCGGCTTCCACGTCGTGCCAACGGACCGTTCGCGGATCGGCCATCCTGGCCGGCCCCGAACTGCCTCACGCATCCCTGCGTGAGGCTCCTGACCCAACGTAAAAGCCTTAGCGCTGCGAATGGCCCTTTTGCCGCAGCAGACGCGCCAGCGCCTCTGGCAAAGGATGACATCACTCCTGGCGATGCGTATGAATCATGTAGTTCACATCGACACCGCGACCCAGACGGAACTGGTTGGTCAGCGGATTGTAGTGCAGGCCAATCATATTTCTTTCACGCAGCGGGGTTTCATCCACCCAGTTCAGCAACTCGGCGGGACGGATGAATTTCTTCACGTCGTGCGTCCCGCGCGGCACCATGCGCAGCACATACTCGGCACCAAATACCGCCAGCAGCCAGGCTTTTGGATTGCGGTTGATGGTGGAGAAAAATACTTCGCCGCCGGGCTTCACCAGCTGCGCGCAGGCTAAGACTACCGAGCGCGGATCCGGCACATGCTCCAGCATCTCCATGCAGGTCACCACATCATACTGCCCGGCGTGACTTGCGGCGTGATCTTCCACGGTTTGCTGCACGTAGTTAACGCTAACGCCGCTCTCAAGCGCATGCAGACGCGCCACTTCCAGCGGCTCAGCGCCCATATCCAGGCCGGTAACCTCAGCGCCTTCACGCGCCATGCTCTCCGCCAGAATGCCGCCGCCGCAGCCGACATCGAGCACTTTCTTGCCGAACAGGCCATTACTGTGCTGCGCTATCCAGCCAAGTCGCAGGGGGTTAATACGGTGCAACGGCTTAAATTCACCCTCTAAATCCCACCAGCGGGATGCCACGGCCTCAAACTTGGCGATCTCGGCGTGGTCGACGTTCTGGCGGCTTTCCTGCGGTTGTTCACTCATTGAATCATCACTCCAGACAAAATATTCCCTCAGTATAAACGCTTAACTCACGCGAACGCATCTCTCACGCTCAAGGAAAAGCGGGATTAAGGCCTGGTTAACGTTCACCGAAGGGAAGCAATGTGATATACTTTCGCACCTTTAAATCCGGGATTATGTAGAGGGATAGCGGCTCCATGAGCGACCTTGCGAGAGAAATTACACCGGTCAATATCGAAGAAGAGTTGAAAAACTCCTACCTCGATTACGCCATGTCGGTCATTGTTGGCCGAGCCTTACCCGATGTGCGTGATGGTCTGAAGCCGGTACACCGCCGTGTGCTTTTTGCCATGAGCGAACTGGGCAACGACTGGAATAAACCCTATAAAAAATCCGCCCGTGTGGTCGGTGACGTCATCGGTAAATATCACCCGCACGGCGATTCCGCGGTATACGAAAGTATCGTGCGTATGGCCCAGCCATTCTCCCTGCGCTACATGCTGGTTGACGGTCAGGGTAACTTTGGTTCGGTCGACGGCGACTCCGCCGCAGCGATGCGTTATACCGAAGTCCGCATGGCAAAGATCTCTTCGGAGCTGCTGGCTGACCTGGAAAAGGAAACCGTCGATTTCGTGCCGAACTATGACGGCACCGAGCAGATCCCTGAAGTCCTGCCAACTAAAATTCCTAACCTGCTGGTAAACGGTTCTTCCGGTATCGCCGTTGGTATGGCAACCAACATTCCACCGCACAACCTGACGGAAGTGATCAACGGCTGTCTGGCGTTTATCGAAGATGAAGACATCACCGTTGAAGGCCTGATGGAACACATCACCGGGCCAGACTTCCCGACGGCGGCCTTCATCAATGGTCGTCGTGGTATTGAAGAAGCCTATCGCACCGGGCGCGGTAAGATTTACATTCGCGCACGTGGCGAAGTGGAAACCGATGCCAAGACCGGCCGTGAAACCATCATCGTGCACGAACTGCCGTATCAGGTGAACAAAGCGCGTCTGATCGAGAAGATCGCCGAGCTGGTGAAAGAGAAGCGCGTGGAAGGCATCAGCGCACTACGTGACGAATCTGATAAAGACGGCATGCGTGTTGTCATTGAGATCAAACGCGATGCGGTGGGTGAAGTGGTTCTCAACAACCTCTACTCGCTGACACAGCTGCAGGTCTCTTTCGGCATCAACATGGTGGCGCTGCATCAGGGCCAGCCGAAGATCATGACGCTGAAAGGCATCATCGAAGCCTTCGTGCGTCACCGTCGTGAAGTGGTTACGCGTCGTACCATTTTCGAACTGCGTAAAGCGCGCGATCGTGCTCACATCCTTGAAGGCCTGGCGATTGCGCTGGCTAACATCGATCCGATCATCGAACTGATTCGTCGTGCACCAACGCCAGCCGAAGCGAAACTGGGCCTGCTGGCGCAGTCGTGGGATCTGGGTAACGTTGCCGCGATGCTGGAACGTGCCGGTAATGACGCTGCACGTCCGGAATGGCTGGAAGCCGAGTTCGGTATTCGCGATGGTCAATATTATCTGACTGAACAGCAAGCGCAGGCGATTCTGGATCTGCGTCTGCAGAAACTGACCGGCCTCGAGCACGAAAAGCTGCTCGACGAATACAAAGAGCTGCTGGATCAGATTGCTGAGCTGCTGCACATCCTGCAAAGCGCTGAGCGCCTGATGGAAGTAATCCGTGAAGAGCTGGAGCTGATGCGCGATCAGTTCGGCGACGCACGTCGTACTGAAATTACCGCGAACAGTGCAGACATCAACATCGAAGACCTGATCAATCAGGAAGACGTTGTGGTGACGCTGTCGCATCAGGGTTATGTCAAATACCAACCGCTGACCGACTATGAAGCCCAGCGCCGCGGTGGTAAAGGCAAATCCGCCGCACGTATTAAAGAAGAAGACTTTATCGATCGTCTGCTGGTGGCCAACACCCACGACACCATTCTGTGCTTCTCCAGCCGCGGCCGTCTCTACTGGATGAAGGTCTATCAGCTGCCGGAAGCCAGCCGTGGTGCGCGCGGTCGTCCAATCGTTAACCTGTTGCCGCTGGAAGCCAACGAACGTATCACCGCCATTCTGCCGGTGCGTGAATACACCGAAGGCTTCAACATCTTCATGGCTACTGCGAGCGGTACCGTGAAGAAAACCGCGCTGCAGGAGTTCAGCCGTCCGCGTAGCGCGGGCATCATCGCCATCAACCTGCGTGAGGATGACGAGCTGATTGGCGTGGCGCTGACCAACGGTAGCGACGAAGCGATGCTGTTCTCTGCCGCCGGTAAAGTGGTGCGCTTTGCTGAAACGGCGGTACGTGCGATGGGCCGTTCGGCTTCGGGCGTTCGCGGTATCAAGCTGGCTGAAAGCGACAAAGTGGTGTCGCTGATTGTGCCACGCGAAGAGGGCGCGATCCTCACCGTGACGCAGAACGGTTACGGTAAACGTACTGCCAACAGCGAGTATCCAACCAAGTCGCGTGCGACGCAGGGCGTGATCTCGATTAAAGTCACCGAACGTAACGGACCGGTTATCGGCGCGGTACAGGTGGTGGATGGCGATCAGATCATGATGATCACCGATGCCGGTACGCTGGTGCGTACTCGCGTATCGGAAGTCAGCGTGGTAGGCCGTAATACTCAGGGCGTGATTCTGATCCGTACAGCGGAAGATGAAAACGTGGTGGGTCTGCAACGCGTCGCGGAGCCGGTGGAAGAGGAAGAACTCGACGCCATCGACGGCAGCGTAGCGGAAGGCGAGGAGGATACCGCGCCGGAAGTGGACAGCGACGACGATGCACCAGAAGCTGACGACGAAGAGTAATTCGTAACGGCTTTAATAAGCGGCAGGTCAGGAAACTGGCCTGCCGTTTTTTTATCTGAGTTTTCCCCTAAAGGCGCGGGCTAGCTGGCTTTTTAGGGCCGATAAAGCTAGTGTATGGAAGCTTTTCAACATCCTGATAACCTCTTACCGCCAGTGAGCCTCTTTTGAAATATCTTGTCTCCTTTCGCACTACGCTTCGAATTTCGCGCTATCTGTTTCGTGCGCTGGCGTTGCTGCTCTGGGCGCTGGGTGCGCTGCTGACCACTTTCTACATCATCAACGTGCTGCATGAGAAAGAGAACGCGGTGCGTCAGGAGTTTGCCGCCAATTATGGTCAGGCTGAGTGGTACGTGCGCCATTCGGCGGACGTGATGCGCGAGCTGAAATACATCACCGAAAATCGCCTGAGCAGCAGCGCTAATGGTCTGGATGTGCTCAACGGTTTGCCGCCGGGCAAAGGTGCGCTGCCGCAGTTCACGCCGCTATTTTCCGATGGCGACTGCACGTCAATGAGCAATACCTGGCGTAACTCGCTGGACTCGCTCAGCTACTACATCAATTACTGGAAAAGCAATTTTGCCTCGGCGTATGAATTGAACCGCGTGTTCTTCATTGGCGGAGAGAATCAGTGTCTGGCGGATTTCACCATCGGCAGCAACAATTCGGTCGATCGTGAACGTAGCCTGAAAGCGCTGCGCGAACGCGTGCTGCACTATCGCAACGGCAATGAAGAAGAGCGCCGTCAGCCGATGTATTGGATCACCAGCAGCGCGCAGCCGGGCGTCGGCAACTTCTATATGGTGATGCCGGTATATGTGGCGAACAAGCTGCAGGCGCTGCTGGGCGTGGAGCAGAATATTCGCCTTGATGAGTTTATTCAGCCGGGCGGTTTGCCGCTGGTGGCCACCATCACCGATGAAAACTACCGTCCGCTGATCAGTTCGCGTCGCGGCGGGCCGGGCTACTCGCTCGACGATCTGCCGGATAACAGCACCTGGTTCGGCTATCTCGACAGCTATCGCCAGCTGGTGCTGAAAAAGCCGCTGCCGCCGTCGAATCTCAATGTGGTGTGGTCGCTTTCCACCGACGTGTTAACCGATCAGCTCAAGCTGATGCTGATCAACGCGCTGCTACTCAATATCTTAACCGCGGTGATTTTGTTCACGCTGGCGTGGATTTTTGAGCGCCGCATGTTCCTGCCGGCCGAGGAGAATGCGCATCGGCTGGAGGAGCACGAGCAGTTCAACCGCAAGATTGTCGCCTCGGCGCCGGTCGGCATCTGTATCCTGCGCACCAGCGACGGCACCAACATTCTGAGTAACGAACTGGCGCATAACTATCTGACGCTGCTGACGCAGGAAGATCGCCAGCGTCTGAATGAAATCATTGGCGGTCAGCAGGTCAACTTTGTCGATGTACTGACCGGCAGCAACACCAACCTGCAAATCAGCTTTGTGCATTCGCGTTACCGTAATGAAAACGTGGCGATTTGCGTGCTGGTGGATGTTTCGGCGCGCGTGCGTATGGAGCAGTCGCTGCAGGAGATGGCGCACTCGGCCGAGCAAGCCAGCCAGTCGAAATCGATGTTCCTCGCCACCGTCAGCCATGAACTGCGCACGCCGCTGTACGGCATTATCGGTAACCTCGATCTGCTGCAAACCAAAGTGCTGCCGAAAGGCGTCGATTCACTGGTGACGGCGATGAACAACTCGTCGAGCCTGTTGCTGAAGATCATCAGCGACATTCTCGACTTCTCGAAGATCGAATCCGAACAGCTGAAAATTGAACCGCATCCGTTCTCGCCGCGTGAAGTGGTCAATCATATTGCCAGCAACTATCTCTCGCTGGTGGTGCGTAAGCGCCTGGCGCTGTATGTGTTTATCGAAAACGATGTGCCGCTGATTATGGATGGCGACGCCATGCGTCTGCAGCAGGTGATATCCAACCTGCTGAACAACGCCATTAAATTCACGCATACCGGCTGCATCATCCTGCATGCTTACGTTAAAGAGGGTTATCTGGCATTCCGCGTACGCGATACCGGCGTCGGTATTCCGGCCAAAGAGGTAACGCGCCTGTTCGATCCGTTCTTCCAGGTGGGTTCTGGCGTGCAGCGTAATTTCCAGGGAACCGGCTTAGGGTTGGCGATCTGCGAAAAGCTGATCAACATGATGGACGGCGATATCGAAGTCGATTCCGAACCGGGCATGGGCAGCCAGTTTATCGTGCGTATTCCGATCTATTCCGCGTCAGCTGGCGGCGCCACCGCTGCTCGACGGCTTGCAGGAAAAAGCCATCTGGCTGGATATGCGTAATGAGTATCTCGCCAGCTTCCTGCTGCGTCTGCTGCAACAGCAGGGCATTCAGGCAGCGTATTACCACGGCCAGGCGGCGGCTGATGATGTGATCATCAGCGATCACGATGAACCTGCCGCGCAAACTGGACGCGCACATATTCGTATCTGTGGTGAACACATCGATATGCCGCACGAAACCTCGCCGGGGCAATGGATTCAGAGCAGCGCGATGCTCCACGATCTGCCGCAGCTGCTGGGCCGCATCTACCGCATCAACATTAATAGCCAAACCGCCACGCCGCTGCCGTTAACCGCGCCAAAAGCCGCCGCGACCTTCGAAGATATTATCGTGCTGATTGTTGATGACCATCCGATCAACCGCATGCTGCTATCAGAACAGCTCGGCACCGTCGGCTATCAAACCAAAACCGCGCAGGATGGCGTTGATGCGCTGAACGTGCTGAGTCGCAACCATATCGATATTGTGCTGAGCGACGTGAACATGCCAAATATGGATGGTTATCGCCTGACGCAACGTCTGCGTCAGCTGGGACATACTTTCCCGGTGATTGGCGTCACGGCAAATGCGTTAGCGGAAGAGAAGCAGCGCTGTATGGATGCGGGCATGGATAACTGTTTGTCGAAGCCGGTCACGCTGGATGTGCTGAAAAGTACGCTGGCGGTGTATGCGGAACGCGTCAGAAAGGGCAGGGTAGAGGCGTAAAGCGGATACTAAAAAATGGGCGGTGTCAGAAGACGCCGCCCATTCGTATTACTCTTTGTCGACCTGAGTGGCGCTGACAGAAGAGAGATAGTTCAGCAGCGCGATATCGTTTTCCACGCCCAGTTTCATCATGGCTGATTTCTTCTGGCTACTGATGGTTTTGATACTGCGGTTAAGTTTCTTAGCAATCTCAGTCACCAGGAAACCTTCTGCGAACAGACGCAGTACTTCACTCTCTTTCGGCGACAGACGTTTGTCACCGTAACCACCGGCGCTGATGCGCTCCAGCAGTTTTGCCACGCTTTCCGGCGTGTATTTTTTGCCTTTCTGCAGAGCCGCGAGTGCTTTTGGCAGATCGGTTGGTGCGCCTTGCTTCAGTACGATCCCTTCGATATCCAGATCCAACACCGCGCTCAGGATCGCTGGGTTATTGTTCATGGTCAGAACGATAATCGAGAGGTCCGGATAGTGACGTTTGATGTATTTAATCAGGGTGATACCGTCACCGTACTTCTCGCCTGGCATGGAGAGGTCGGTAATCAGGACATTAGCGTCCAGTTTGGGCAAGCTGTTTACCAGTGCTGTTGAGTCTTCAAACTCACCTACAACGTTAACCCATTCAATCTGTTCCAGTGACTTACGGATACCGAACAGAACGATCGGATGGTCATCGGCAATAATTACGTTCAAGTTATTCATCTTATTGGTTACCTTGCTGCAGCAGTTGGCTGACGTAAGCGTCAATTTCACTGGTGGTATTTTTAATGGTTAAATCGTCACATACTTTAATGTGTTGTTCTAACGCTTCACAAAGCTGTTTACCTGAACCCAGATTGAGCATGGCAAACACGCCTTTCAGGCGATGTGCTGTCTGAGCAAGCGAGGGATAATCCTTTTCCGCCGCTTCAGTATACAGTCTCTTCACATCTGGCGGTACTGTCTCGGTAAACAGCTGGAAATAGCCTCCGCTCATTAGCGGCGTGGCTTCTTCATCTTCGCGACTCTCCTCTAACAAATCATGAGAAAGTTGCTTTTCAATCAGGGCCAGCAGCGCATCAAGCAGTGCATTACTGAGATTGAAGTTGACCCGGAATTGCTGATCGTTCAACGCGTGATGACCCATTTCGTCACCGGCCAGAAGCAGCGCCCAGCCGTTCAGGCGCGCCGGATCGTCGGTCACCAGCACATCATGATCCTGACCAGTTAAACGCTCATCCGAGGTCAGGCATTTCGCTCCCCAGTTTTCGAGGTGGCGACAAACGATCTTGTGTACGTCTTCTACGGCGATATCCACCAACGCGGTCACCCCTTCCAGCAGTTTCTCTTCCTGCTCGCCTTGCTGCTCTAACGCCAGCGGCAGCTGAATATTGTAGCGTGTGCCGATATCGGGTTTAGCGATGATCTCCAGCTGGCCGCCCATCTGTTTGCACAACTGCTTACAGAGGAAAAATGCCATGCCGGACGCCTGGCCAAAACGATCTTGCGTGGTGTCGCCGAGATAGGGGAAATCGACATTCGCCAGTTCATCGACGCTCAAGCCGGAGCCGGTATCCACCAGCTGCAGCAAGACCTGATTGGGCTTGTCTTCACTGGTTTTGATCTCCAGCGAAATCTTGCCCCAGCGCGTGGTGGTCAGCGAATAGTGCATCAGCGTGGTCAGCACTTTACGCAGCGCACGACGATCGCCAAAACGCATCTCGTCATTGGCTAAATGGTTATTCACCACCAGCGCTAAACCTTTGCGACGCAGCAGCGGCAGGCTTTCCAGCGCGATTTCGTCCAGCATATCCTGCAGGTTGAACACGCTGGCATCAGGCGACCAGTCATGCGCTTCCAGGCGATTAAGCAGCACGATGTCATCCACCAGGCGCGCCAAACCCTGGCTCTCGTCGAGCAGATCGAGCACGCTTTCGTCATCGTCACGCTGGCTAAGTTGTACTAGTTGCTTAACCATGCTTTGCAGTGGACCATTAAGGGCGTGACCGAGGTTATGCATTAACTGCTGACGCATCTGGTGATTACGATCCAGCACCTGTTGCGCCTTCTGCAACTTCTTATTCACCAGTAATTCGCGGTCCTGATCGCGCATCATAAATAGCTGAGTATGCGGCGACAGCACGCTGCGCGCGTGGCGAATTTCATACACTTCGTTATTGATGGTCGCCTGCAATACGCCCTGATGTTGATCGGACATATTGATGATTTTCTGCAGATTCAGGTGCGGCAACAGATGTTCAGCGATTTTATTGCTGAGCAGCGTGCGGTTAGTGGCGAAGTCGTACACCAGCAAACCGACCGGCAAACTGGCGACGATCTCTTCGTTAAGCATGCGCAGCGAATCCAGCTCGGCGCTCTGATTCTCGTTCGGGCGCAGCGATTGCTGACGCAGCAGCGTAATGCCCGCAATCGACAGTAAAAACAGCACAAGGTTGATCAGCAGCGGCCACATCAGATTATGCAGCGTATCCAGCGCCAGGCTGGTGAGCGGCACGCGATATACCAGCTGCAGCGAAGTGCTAGGCAGCGAGGCGGCGATCTCCAGATTCGGGTTTACCAGCGCCACGTGCGTGCTTTCGCTGCTGGTGTCGTCGCTGGTGGTGGTGTTGGTGGTCGACGTTTGCGTCGCGTCCTGACGCAGTTGGAAGTTCTCCAGCGGCATATTACGCGGAATCAGATCGTTAACCGGCAAATCAAATGCCACCACGGTGGCTAAATGGCCCGGCTGATTGAAAGTGGTGCGCAGGGTAAAGTAGTGATCGTTCTGCCAGGCGAAGTGACGCAGCGGCGAGAAGCTTTCGCGCTCATCCAGCGCATTGGCCTGCTGCAGCATCTCGGCGCGGCGGCTATCAACCAGCGAATTGATCGCACTCTCTTTATAACGTGTCGCCATGTCTTTCAGCGGCAGCGTGGAGATCATAATCAGGCTGTTATCCTGACCATTGAGGAAGTACATCGACCAGGTCGGATTTTCCGCGCCCCACAGCGTATCGAGATAGTTGGACATGCGCATGGTCATATCCAGCGTGCTGCTATCGTGCGAACCGAAAATCAGTGCTTCGGTTTTGCGGCGGGTTTTTTCCAGATAATAGACATCCGGGCGCAGGCGGGTTTCCTGAAGATTACTGTTCGGCGACGAACCGGCGGCGCTGGTGGCCAGGTTCTCATAGATCTGCCACGTAGCGAAGCGCGACGCATCGATGCGTTTCTGCATCGCACGCGCCAAATCGGTCATCGCATAGCGCTTCTCTGTCATCCAGGCATTCACGCTGTTGTGCACCATCGCGCCCAGCGCCAGAAAAAGCACCAGGTTAAACACCACGAAAAAGCGCGTTACATTGCCGGATGTCAGTGGAAATTTATAAGGCAGCATAGTGTCTCAGGATCATGGAATTAGCGCGCAACCCGTCGGGCACTGGCAGCGACGGCCAGCAGCAGCAGAGCGATAAGCAAAAATGCACCACTCAGGCTGATCCACTGGGAAATTAATCCGATTAAAGCCGGACCTGAAAGAATACCTGCATAGCCTAACGTTGTCATGGCCGAAATCGCCAGATTCGACGGCATATCGTGTTGATTCCCGGCAGCATTGAACAACATCGGCACCGTATTGGCCAGGCCAAAACCTACCAGCAGGAAAGCCAGCAGCGCAATTTGCGGCCACGGCAGCAACACCGCCAACGTCATGCCTGCGGCAGCGGCTAACGCACCGGTCAACATCACCGGATAACGGCCGAAGCGCTGAATCACTTTATCGCCGGTCAGACGACCAATGGTCATTGCCACCGAGAACACCGCATAACCTAAACCGGCGTGCGCCGGGCTCATCTCCGGGCTTTGCAGCAGCAACAGCGCGCCCCAATCCAGCACTGCACCTTCGGCAAGAAACAGGATAAAGCAGAGTAAACCAAGGAATGCCACCCAACCGCGCGGAATAACCAGCCACGGCTGATCGGGCTGATGCAGGCGTTCGGTCATCAGCGTCGGCAGGCTCCACACCAGCAGCAGCACAATCAGCACCATCACCGCGCCAACCGCTTGCAACGGCGTCAGGCCGCTGCCGAGTAACAGGCTGACGGAGCCGGCGCCAATAATTCCGCCGAGACTAAAGAAACCGTGGAAACCGGACATCATCGGCTTGCGTGCGGCTTTTTCCACTTCGACCGCCTGCACGTTCATTGCGACATCCAGCATGCCGAGTCCGGCACCAAATACCATTAAAGTGGCGGCCATCAGCCACATCACATTAAGCGTCGCCAGCAGCGGTAACATCGCCAGCACCACCAGCGTGGAGCACAACATCACCCGACGACCACCGAAGCGCGCAATCAAACCGCCGGTAATCGGCATCGCCGCCAGCGAGCCAATTCCCAAACACAGCAGCAAACCGCCCAATGATGCGCCGCTCAATGCCAGACGCTGGCTGGCGAACGGCACCAGCGGTGCCCATGCGGACATGCCCAATCCAGCGATGAGGAAAACGATACGTGTCCCGAGGTTGACACGGTGATGCAATTTATTTTGCGGCGCGGCGTCCAGTGCTGTCATAAGGAGTAGTTTTCATTAGCGGGTGAAGCGACGAAGTTTAGCATCAAAGCGCATGTCACACCGCGCATCAGACCCTATCAGATGGCAGCGATTAAACGCCAGAAACAGGCATATTACCGATTTTTTACGCATCGCTGCGCTTTTCCAGAACTTTCCTGGCATGTGCCAATCATTACTGGAGTGACTTAAGTAAAATTTTTTCTGCCGAATGATGCAGTATACTGATGAAAGATTCCGCGCCACATGCGGCCTGGACGTCAATTTTTTGGCGCTGTCGCAAAGCATGCATTTCCGGATTTTCGCCAATAGGCAGCGACCACATAAAACCGATATGTTAGTCATCCCATCAGCTCCCGATGCGGAATATAGCGAGATCGAGATTATTTCTCCCCCTTTGGGAGAATTTTGCTGTGCCTTATTTTAGTCCTTGTTACCTGCGGGTAACCCGTTTTCATCAGGCGAAGCGGGCCATTGATTAATGGCCTGTATGGCGCACCGGTACGCTTAAAACATTAATAAGCTTAATGACCGTTGCAATACCTTCCCTGTAACGAGGTTACCTATGTCTTCACGTCAATCCGAACAACAATTAGCGGCGATTCTGCACTCTGCGGTCACTCTTTATCCGCTGGCAGACGACACATCATCTTTGCAAACGCGCAGCGTGGATACTACGCCGCCCGCGCCGTTACGTCCTTATGAACCTATTGCACAAGATGGCGTGATTGCCGCATGGGAATCCGGCAGGAATATTCACCTGCGAGGTCGCGCCGAATCTGAGCCAGGCGCCACCGTAACGCTGACCTTTAACGGCGAAGTCTGGCACAGCACGGTAAATAAATGGGGTTACTGGAATGCTTCGATGCCGCCGTCGGTGCTCAACGGATTGTCCGACGGTGCTTATTCGCTGACGCTAACCCTCACCGACAAAGCCGGTAATAGCACCGATACGCAGGTGGGCTTTGGGGTTTACGTAGATAAAACCATCAAGCCTACGCTGACGTTGGATCCGATCAGCGGTGATAACGCGGTCAGCGTGGCAGAAGGCATTTACGGCGTGGAGGTGCACGGCAGTGTTACGCACATGCCGGCGAACAGCCATATCACGGTGATTTTAGCCGGGAAAAAATACTCTGGCGGCGTTAACGATAAAGGCGAATGGACCGCCGCTATTCCTTCACAGGATCTTCAGGCGTTACAGGATGGCGTCTACAGCCTGAAAGTCAGCGCTACCGATCCTAACGGCAAAACCACCGCTTATCTGCAGGATGTCACCTTAATTACCCACGTTAGCAGCCTGCCGCACATCAGCTTCGATAAGGTCACAGTAGACAACGTGATCAATAAAGAAGAGAGCCAAAACGATCTCACCTTTAGCGGCGATCTCTCGGTGGTGGTACCGGGCCAGCAGCTGTTGCTGTGCAGTGGAGATGCGGTCTATCACGCGCAGATTGGCAGCGACGGTCACTGGCAGGTAACGATTCCGGCCAGTGAAGTGGCGAGCTTTATTTCATTGGGCGAAATCCGGGTGTATGCGCAGGATGGCGCTGGCAACAGCACCGACGCAATGCTGGAACTGAACGTGGTTACCCAACTGCCAGACATCTATTACGAAATCAATATTGGCGGCGATACCACGCTGAATCAGCAGGAAGCGCAGCACGATCTCAGTTTCTATCTCGAAGGCGTGAAGGAGCTGACGCTCAACGGCAAAAACTACACGCCGGTCAACGGCATGGTCACCATCAGCGCCGAAGACCTGCAGGCGCTGCCGGATGGCGAAGTGTCGGCGCTGGCCACGCGCTGGGATGAGTACGGCAACCACGACACGCAGATTATTGAGAACCTGTTCAACGTTGCCACGCATCAGGTGCCGACCATTACGCTGAATCAACCGTTTGGCGACGGGGTGCTGGATGCGGCGGAGCTGAATAGCTGGCATCTGATTCAGGGCAGCAGTAGCCATCTCGATCAGGGCAGCCTTGTGACGTTGACGCTGGGCGATCAGAGTTACACCGCCACGGTTAAAGCCGACGGCAACTGGGCGCTGACCATTTTGGCGGGTCAGCTGGCACCGCTGGATGATGGCAGCTACCAAATGAAGGTCAGCGCGCAGGACAAAGCAGGCAATGTGGCGACGGCGACGCAGCCGGTGACCATCGATAGCCATGAGGTGGCCGCCAGCGTCAGCAGCGAGCCGCTGAATACGCTGCTGGTCGACGCAGGCGACAGCGCCGCCGCTCAACCCAGCGATGCGCGCGCCACGGAGAGTCACTACAACGCCAGCGATAGCAGTTACACCCTCGGCGACCATCTGCAGCAACATCAGGTTCAGAACCTGGCGTAATCCGCCATCAACCGCTAGCAACATCGGCTAGCGGTTGCCAGCCCACTCTCATTGCTCACGGGACAACAGGGATGACAGCACAACCCTTTAACAGCGACAACGGCATCGCGGCGATGCTGCGCGTGGCGGCACGCTTCGGTAAACCGGCGGACGGCAGCACGCTGCGCCAGCAGATGCGCTGGTTTCAACATCTGGCCCCGACGCAACAGTTAGAACGTTTAGCCCGGCTGTTAGGCCTGCATTTGATGCTGGTGCCGCACAGCAAACTGCGCTGGCGGCAGGAAATTGTGCCGGTATTGCTGCTGCTGGAAAACGGCAGCGTGGCGTTGATAGAAGAGGTGGATAGCAACGGTGGCGTGCGTTACTGGCTGAGTGAAAGTGGTGATGTGGTGCGCGCAGGTCAGCTGCAGGATTTGCTCATGCAGGCCGACATACAGGTTGGCGTCGTTGGTGTGGCGGCGCGGGCGCGTGATGCGCGCATCGACGAGTTTGTACAGCCGTATCAGCCGCACTGGTTCTGGCATCACTTTCGTGGCATGAAGCGGCGCATCGCGGAGATCAGCCTGGCCTCGCTGGTCGGCAACGTGCTGGCGCTGGCGGGCATTCTGTTTTCTATGCAGGTGTACGATCGGGTGATTCCGGCGCAGTCGCTGCCAACGTTGTGGGTGTTGTTCGCCGGCGTGGTGCTGGCGGCCGCCATTGAGTATCTGATTCGCCTCATGCGCACCCAGGTTTCTGATCTGATGGGCAAACGCATCGACCTGAAAATATCCGCCATGCTGTTTGCGCGGGCGATGAACATCCGCAACGAAGCGCGTCCGCGTTCCACCGGCTCCTTTATTGCCCAACTGCGTGAAATTGATCAGGTCCGCGAGCTGCTGACGTCCACCACGGTGAATGCCGCCGCCGACTTGCCGTTTGTGCTGCTGTTTCTGCTGATCATGGCGTCAATTGGCGGCTGGCTGGTGCTGATTCCGTTACTGGCAATCCCGCTGATCGTCATTCCTGGCTTGCTGGTGCAGATCCCGATGGCGCGGCTGGCGCAGGAAGGGCTACGCGAAAGCGCGCTGCGTCAGGCGGTGCTGGTGGAAACCTTAGAAGGTGTAGAGGATATCAAAGCGCTGCAAGCGGAACCCTATTTTCAGCGCCAGTGGGAGCAAACACACGAAGTCAGCGCATCCATCAGCAATCAGCAACGTTTGTGGGGCGCGCGCCTCACCGGTTGGTCGGCTAGCGTGCAGCAGCTCACCTATGCCGGCATGTTGGTGTTCGGCGTCTATCTGGTGCTCGACAATCAGATCACCACCGGCACGCTGGTGGCGTGCAGCTTGCTCTCATCACGCACCATCGCGCCGCTGATGCAGCTCACCATGGTGTTTTCGCGCTGGCAGCATGCGAAATCGGCGATGAAAGGGCTGGATGAACTGTTAAAGAAGCCGCTCGACCAACCCGATCACGCCACGCTGGCGCACTGTCCGGTGCTCAGCGGCCACTATCTGCTGCAAAATGTGCATTACCGCTACGAAGAGGAGAGCGGTAATAGCGTGCTCAACATTCCGCAGTTGCAGATCACGCCCGGCGAACGCGTGGCGATTCTCGGTAAAGTCGGCGCGGGCAAATCGACGCTGCTGAAGATGCTGGCCGGTCAGGCGCGCGCCAGCCAGGGCAAAGTGCTGGTGGACGGCGTCGATCTCACCTGCATCGATCCGGTCGATCTGCGGCGTCAGCTTGGCTGGCTGTCGCAGGATGCGCGGCTGTTTTTCGGCACGCTGCGCCAGAACCTGCTGCTCGGGAATCCGCACGCCAGCGAGCAGGAGATGCTGCAGGCGCTGCGCATTAGCGGCGCGTTAGCTTTGGTGCAGCAGGACGCCGCCAGCCTTGATCGCATTATTCATGAAGGCGGACGCGGCTTGTCCGGCGGCCAGCGGCAAATGGTGCTGCTCAGCCGGTTGATTCTGCGCCAGCCGCAGGTGGTTTTGCTGGACGAACCGACCGCGGCGATGGATGAACAGCTGGAAGCGCAGGTGATTCGTCAGCTGGCGCAATGGGTCACCGGGCGCACGCTGGTACTGGTCACGCATCGTCCCGCGCTGCTGCGCATGGTTGATCGCATCATTGTGATGGATAACGGCCGCATCGTGGCCGATGGCGCGCGCGACGAGATTCTGCGCCACGCCGCCAGTAAAAAAGGAGATGCGGCATGAGCGTGGTGCTGTTGGATAAAGATCTGACGCGGCGTGAGCGTCGCACCTCGGCGATCATCTGGCTGTGCGTGGTGGCGCTGCTGCTGTTTCTGCTGTGGGCGTACTTTGCGGTGCTGGACGAAGTCACGGTCGGCATCGGCAAAGTCACGCCTTCCAGCCGCGCGCAGATCATTGATAGCCTTGATGGCGGCATCGTCAAACAGCTCAATGTGCGCGAAGGCAATATCGTGCAGCGCGGCGAGGTGCTGGCAACACTCGATCCTACGCGCTTTCAAACCAACTTTGGTGAGGCGATTGCGCGGGTGCGTACGCTGCGTGCCTCCTCTGAACGTTTACAGGCCGAGCTCAGCGACACGCCGCTGAGGTTCAGCGCCGATATCCTGCAACATCCCGAACTGGTGGCGCGCGAAACGCAGCTCTATCAGGCGCGGCGGCAGAATTTTGTCGAGACCATCGGCAATTTGCAGCAATCCCTTGCGCTGGTGCAGGCAGAACTCAACGTGACGGAGCCGCTGATGCAGCGCGGCGCGGCGGGTAAGGTGGATGTGATTCGCCTGCGTCGCCAGGTTAGCGATCTGCGCGGCAAAATCGACGAAGCGCGCAACGATTATTACGTGCGAGCCCATGAAGAGCAGGTGAAGAACAACGGTGAGCTGGATGCGCAGTTGCAGGTGGCGGCAGGGAAACAGGATCTGCTGACGCGCACTACGCTGATTTCGCCGGTGCGCGGCATTGTGAAGGATGTGCGCGTCACCACCGTGGGCGGCGTGCTGGAGCCGGGTGGCAAGCTGATGGAGATTGTGCCGCTGGAGGATCAATTGCTGATTGAGACGCGCATCAATCCACGCGATATCGGCTATATCCGGCCGGGTTTACCCGCGGTGGTGAAGATCACCGCCTACGACGCGTCGATTTATGGCGATCTGCACGGGGAAGTCGAAACCGTCTCGCCTGATACGCTGCAGGACGAAGTGCGGCACGACGAGTTTTACTATCGCGTCTATGTACGCACGCAAAAAGCCGAGCTGACCAATAAAAGCGGCCGCAGGTTCGCCATCATGCCCGGCATGGTGGCGAATGTTGAGATTAAAACCGGTCAGAAAACCGTGATGGATTATTTGCTTAAACCGCTGAATAAAGCCAGGGAATCACTGCGTGAGCGTTAACAATATGCGCCGGCAAATATTGCAGCGATCTTTGTTACGCCCCGAAATTAACATTGCCGATTTAAGACTATGAATTTAACGAAATGTGCGAAAAGAGACATATAATGCGCGGCAGTTATTGTGGTTAATTTAACCTGCGTAATTAACTTTACGCAATATAAGGCGATGTCTGAATTGCGGGCAAAAAAAATGCCGGACCATCTGGTCCGGCGGGAAATTAGGGTAAATCAAAACATTCGGGGTGAATGAAGGTAATAATGAAATAAATGATGATAGCGGGGATAATTGTATGCTCTGGATGGCTTAGAGTTTTGTCATTCAGTGCGGAAATGTAACTCATGTAATTTGATGTTTTTAAACAATTAAAATATATGTTGTCAAAAAGTGCTATATTTTTTACCTATCTGTGCTGGTTATTAGTTCCCCTGAATTTACATCCTGAAATAACTATTTAATACACTGAAACAGTTTTGGAAATTTAGTAGCATTTTCGTGATAGATTATTGCCCAACATAAAATAACAATGGCTTGCCGGCTGAATTTTTAATCATTCAGTTCGCAGTGGCAAAAATAAAGGCACATTAAAGAGGGTAATAAAAATGAAACGTCGCGTTCTCTCCCTGATGATTCCTGCATTGCTGGTGGCAGGATCAGCAAGCGCAGCTGAAATTTACAATAAAGATGGCAACAAATTAGACCTCTACGGCAAAGTGGACGGTCTGCATTATTTCTCTGACAACTCTGGCTCAGACGGTGACCAGTCTTACCTGCGTTTTGGCTTCAAAGGTGAAACTCAGGTGACCGATCAGCTGACCGGTTACGGCCAGTGGGAATACCAGGCTGCACTGAACACCGCAGAAAGCGAAGGCACCGCGAACAGCTATACGCGTGTTGGTTTTGCCGGTCTGAAATTTGGTGATGCGGGTTCATTCGATTACGGCCGTAACTACGGCGTGATGTACGATCTCGGCGCATGGACTGACGTTCTGCCAGAGTTCGGTGGCGATACCTACGGCGCGGACAACTTCCTGTTCCAGCGCAGCAACGGCCTCGCTACCTATCGTAATACCAACTTCTTCGGTTTAGTCGATGGCTGGAACTTCGCGGTTCAGTATCAAGGCAAAAACGATAACCCAACCGAATCTACTGGCTCTGGTCGTGATGTGTTGGGCGAGAACGGTGACGGCTACGGCCTGAGCACCACTTACGATCTGGGTTCAGGTTTCGGTATTGGTGCAGCGATGTTCCAGTCTGACCGTACCAATAACCAGAACGGTAACAATCCACGTACCGCCAACATCCTGGGTCGCGGTGATAAAGCCGAAGCTTACAGCGGTGCGCTGAAGTATGACGCTAACAACGTTTACCTGGCCGCAATGTACAGCCGTTCATACAACGCGACGCGTTTCGGCGCCAGCGATAGCGGCACCGTTTACGGTTACGCCAACAAAGCGGATAACTGGGAATTGGTGGCACAGTACCAGTTCGACTTCGGCCTGCGTCCATCTCTGGCGTTTGTCTCTTCTCGCGGCTCTGACATCGAAGGTTACGGCAGCCAGAACCTGAAGAAATACATTGATGTAGGCGCAACTTACTACTTCAACAAAAACATGTCGACCTACGTTGATTACCAGATCAACCTGCTGGACGACAACAACTTCACCGACGCAGCCGGTATCAATACCGATGACGTCGTAGCACTGGGCTTGGTTTACCAGTTCTAAGGGTGATGGAGCGTGACTTGCCGGTCACGCTCCCGTTTTCAGCAGCGCATCCAGCGCGGCACGCAGCACGTCGACCACCCGTTCCGCCTCCTCGCCAATCTGTACCTGCACAATCGCGCCCTCAACCAGCAACACAATCTGCGCCGTTTTGACCTGCTGATCGGGCATCAACTTGTCGCTGATCGCCTGCGCCATCTCACGCTTATGTTGACAAATCAGTTCGCTGGCTTCCGCTAACGTGTCGCCCAGCTCCGCAGCGGTATTGATAAACGCGCAGCCGCGATAATCGTCATCCCTGAACCAGCTCAGTAACGCCGCGGGCAGCGCATCGATCAATGCCGCATGTTGATTCAGCGCATGGCGAAACGCCAGCATCCAGCGCTGATGGCGCTGCTGTAAAAACGCCAGCACCAGCGCATTCTTCGCCGGAAAGTGACGATAGAAAGTCACTTTGGTCACCCCCGCTTGCGCAATCACCTTATCCACACCGGTGGCGCGAATGCCTTGTTGGTAAAACAGCTGTTGCGCGCATAGCAAGATACGATCGCGCGCGGAGGCTGTGGCATCAAAGATCAGAGGCTCAAGCATAAAAATTCCTGTGTTTGCATGTAGACAGAATTGTCTACATACGGCAGGATGAATCAAGTAGACAGACCTGTCTACATAATAGGGAGAAATAACATGCTGGTGCCACCGTTCAATCAACAAACCGCATTACAGAAAGTCCGCATGGCGGAAGATGCCTGGAACAGCTGCGATGCGCAGCGTGTTTCGCGGGTGTACAGCGAAGATACGCGCTGGCGCAATCGCAGTGAATTCGTCAATGGACGCGCAGAAGTCGTGACCTTCCTGCAGCGTAAGTGGATCAAAGAGTTGGATTATCGACTGATCAAGGAGTTATGGGCGTGGCATGAAGATAAGCTGGCGGTGCGCTTTGCCTATGAATGGCATGATGACAGCGGTAACTGGTTTCGCAGCTATGGCAATGAGAACTGGCACTTTGGTGCCGATGGTTTGATGATTCAGCGATTCGCCTGCATCAACGATCTACCGATCAGCGCAGATCAGCGTCTTTTCCACTGGCCAGCCGGCACGCGCCCGGACGATCATCCGGGCCTGAGTGAGTTGGGACTGTAAAGGTTACTGGATACCACGCCATTTTTTGGCTTTGGGCGCCGGTTGCGGCGGCGGGTTGGCGATGGCGCTCAGGCTACCTTCCATCGCGACGCCCGCCAGCGTAAAGGCCGAGAAGCTCAGCCAGTGCTGCCATTTACTGTTTTGTGTTTTGCTATTTTCCATTCTGCACCTCGCTGAAGTTCAACTCATCTTCAACAATGCAGCATTCATGCCAGCGCACCGCTCTCAGCGCCACGCGGCTTGCAGCGACTTTGCTACACTGCGCCAGCGCTGAAGCGGTGCAGAAGGGTGATTTTCTGGTGCAATAATTTAACGTCGGCGTGCAGGATAGTGCTGAATCAGGCGATGGCGGTACGTCTGCCAACATTTGAAACTGCCATAAAAAAACAGCCCGGCGGTTACGGCAATAATTATATAAATCATCTGATGCTCCTGTAGGCATAACGTTGCAGGAACCGGTTATCCTGTGTCAGCGTTTATCGAACATCAAGCAGCTTTAGACTGCTTTACAAGCGAGTTATGCTTTGTAATTGGCTGTAGTAATGGGTTACAGATGAGGAATTGATGCGTTTTCAGAACATTCTGCTAATTAGCCTGCTGGCATTAGGACTCAGCGGTTGCGAAAAAAACAGCAGCCAACCCGCGATGGTGCTTGAAGGCAAAACCATGGGCACCGTGTGGCGCGTCAGCGTCGCCGGCGTTGATCCGCAGCGTAAAGCGGCGTTGCAACAGCTGATCCAGCAACAGCTGGATCGCGATGACGGCGAACTCTCGACGTGGAAAAGCGATTCGGTGCTGTCGCACTTTAATCAGTATCAAGGCAACGCACCGCAGCCGGTAAGCGCTGACATGGCGGACATCGTCACTGAAGCGCTGCGAATCGGGCATAAAACGTCGGGTGCGATGGATATCACCGTGGGCCCGCTGGTCAATCTGTGGGGTTTTGGCCCGACGAAGCAACCGGCGCATACCCCCAGCGAGGCAGAAATCGCCGCTGCTAAAGCGCGGACCGGTTTGCAGCATCTGCGCGTGATTCAGGGCGTTAACGGTCAATGGCTGCAGAAAGATCTGCCCGGCTTGTATGTCGATCTCTCCACCATGGGAGAAGGCTATGCCACCGATCATCTGGCGCGTCTGATGGAGCAGCAAGGCATCACCGATTATCTGGTTTCAGTGGGCGGCGCGGTATTGAGCCGTGGCGTCAATGCTAATCAGCAGCCGTGGCGCGTGGCGATCCAGAAACCCACCGATCGCGAAAACGCGGTGGAAGCGCGCGTCGATCTGCAAGGACACGGCATTAGCACCTCCGGCAGCTATCGCAACTATTATGAACTGGATGGCAAACGCATTTCGCACGTCATCGATCCGACTACCGGAAGACCGATTGAGCACAAGCTGGTGTCGGCAACGGTGATAGCCACCACCGCGCTGGAAGCGGATGGCTGGGATACCGGTTTGATGGTGCTCGGCAGCGAACGTGCTAAAGCGTTGGCGTTAAAAGAGCATCTGGCGGTCTATTTGATCAGCAAGCAGGGCGACGGTTTTACTCACTGGATGTCGCCGCAGTTTAAAACCTTCCTCATCGATCAGGCATCTCAATAAAGGAGGCGCACATGCTGGATTTATTTAGTGACGAAGCGCCGTGGCAGGAACCGCTGGCGGATGGCGCGGTGATTCTGCGACGTCGTGCCCGCGAACAGGCCGACGCGCTGCTGGCGGCGATTCACGATATCGCCGCGAAAAATCCCTTTGCCCATCGCATCACGCCCGGCGGCCATCGCATGTCGGTGGCGATGACCAACTGTGGTGATTTTGGCTGGTCCACCGATTCGCGCGGCTATCAATATACCGAGCAAGACAGCAACAGCGGACACCATTGGCCGCCGATGCCCGCGCTGTTCCGCGAGCTGGCGCAGCAAACCGCGCGCGAAGCGGGCTTTGGCGGTTTCAATCCGGATGCCTGCCTGATTAACCGCTATGAACCCGGCGCAAAACTGACGCTGCATCAGGATAAAGATGAGAAGGATCTGCGCCAGCCGATTGTGTCGGTTTCACTGGGATTGCCTGCGGTATTCCAGTTCGGCGGTTTCGAACGCGGCGACGCCACCCAGCGCGTGCTGCTGGAACATGGCGATATCGTGGTGTGGGGCGGGCCATCGCGCCTGCGTTATCACGGCATTCTGCCGCTCAAACCTGGCATTCATCCGCAGGCAGGCGCTTTCCGTTTCAACCTGACTTTCCGCCGCGCATTTTAGGCATTTTTGTGGCGGCGCAATTTATTGCGTAATACATGTTAGTTAAGCCAGTGATGAGGGCGCTGGCCGGTGCCACTTTTGGGCCGGCGGTCCTCGCGCCGCTAGCGCGGTTCCTTCACTTCGTTCGTCTGCCTGACGGACCGGCGGAGACGGGACTTCCATGTCCCGGCTCCGCCTTTCGCCCGCATCCTGCGGGCTCTCCTGGCTTCCTCGCTTCGTTCAGCGCTGCGGATTGCCAGCCCAAAAGCGGCCCCGGCCTGCTCATCAACTTCAGTGCTTATTATTGAAAAGGGCTCATTTGCCAGAGGCGCAGACGTGTCAGAGCCCGCACAGATAATGCATTTTCAAAACAAAATACCTTCTTATCTGACAAGCATTTCGCAATAAATCGCGCCGCTACCAAACGAGCGGCGAGAAACATTTTACTCAGGCAAATTTGAGATGAGAATTATTCTTGCTATCAGCCAAGGCGACATTAAACTGCAGGCTGCTTTATTGACCGCTGGAACCCTTTGATGGCATTGCTGCAAGTCGTTTTTCGCCAGTACCGCTGGCCTTTTATTGGCGTCATTCTTCTTACATTGTTAAGCGCCGTGCTTGGTATTGGTTTGATTGCCTATATCAATAATGAGCTGATCGTCGCGGTGAATACTTCGATTTCGGTGCTGCCGAGTTTCCTTGGCCAGCTGTTCCTGCTAATGGCGGTGACGCTCGGCTCCCAGCTGGCGCTGACTATGCTCGGCCATCACTTTGTCTGGCGGCTGCGCGGCGAATTCATCAAACGGATTCTTGATACGCGCGTGGAGCGCATCGAACAGATTGGCAATGCCCAACTGCTGGCCGGTCTCACCAGCGATGTGCGCGCCATCACCATCGCCTTCGTGCGTTTACCCGAGCTGATTCAGGGCATCATTATTACGCTCGGTTCGGCGCTTTATCTCGCCTGGCTTTCGCCAAAAATGCTGTTGATCACCTGCCTGTGGCTGCTGGTGACGCTGGTTGGCGGCTGGTTGCTGGTATCACGCGTTTATCAGCACATGGCTAAGCTGCGTGAAATCGAAGATGACCTGTATCGCGATTTCCAGACCATTATCGAAGGGCGTAAAGAGCTGCAGCTTAACCGCGAACGTGCGCAGCTTATTTACGACAGCGTTTATCAGGAGAATGCCAAAAGCTATCGCCACCACATCGTGCGCGCCGATACCTTCCACCTCAGCGCGGTGAACTGGTCGAATATCATGATGCTCGGCGCGATTGGCATCGTGTTCTTTATGGCGAACGGGCTGGGCTGGGCAAATACGGCGGTGGCGGCAACTTATTCGCTGACGCTGCTGTTCCTGCGCACACCGCTGCTGGCGGCGGTCGGCGCCTTGCCAACGCTGCTCAGCGCGCAGGTGGCGTTTCGCAAGCTCAACAGGTTTGAACTGGCGCCCTATGAAGAAACGTTCAAGGCGCTGCCAAAAGTCAGCGACTGGCAAACGCTGGAGCTGCGCGACGTCTGCTTCCACTACGGCGAGCACGGATTCCAGGTTGGGCCGATCAATTTGACGCTGCGCCGCGGCGAGCTGGTGTTCCTGATTGGTGGCAACGGCAGCGGAAAATCGACGCTGGCGATGCTGCTCACCGGCCTCTATCAGCCGCAATCGGGCAGTTTGCTGCTGGATGGCAAGGTGGTGGATTGGCAAAACCTCGATGCGTATCGCAAACATTTCTCGGCGGTGTTTACCGACGTGCATCTGTTTGATCGCCTCATCGGCGATCAAGGGCAGCCAGCCAATCCTGCGCTGGTGCAGCAGTGGCTGGAGCGTCTGAAGATGCAGGACAAGCTCAAGCTGGAAGGCAACAGAGTGCTTAATCTGCAACTGTCGAAAGGGCAGAGCAAACGTCTGGCGCTGCTGCTGGCAGCCGCCGAAGAGCGCGATATTCTGTTGCTCGACGAATGGGCGGCGGATCAGGATCCGCATTTCCGTCGCATCTTCTATCGTGAGCTGCTGCCGTGGTTACAGGAATCGGGTAAAACGGTGTTCGCTATTAGTCATGACGATCACTACTTTATTCACGCCGATCGCTTGCTGGAGATGCGCGAAGGTCAACTAAGTGAGTTAACTGGTAACGAACGCGAGATGGCAACGCTGGATGCGGTGCAACGTACCGATACCGGCCATTAACGCCAGCCGGGAAAGCTTAGCAAAAACCCTTATTGGGCAAGAAGTTGCGGAGTGAGTAAAGTCACTCCCAGCAGAAATCCTCGTTTCTGCGTCCCTGGAACACTTTTCTGTCGTCTTGTGTTGTCACCGGCTCAGGTTTATTTCTGAGCCGGTTTTTTATTTTGTCGGGAGCGGATGCGTCAGCAGCGTAATCACGCGATCTCCAGCCAGCCAGAAACGCGCCTGCAGCAGCGCTTTGGTGGTGAAATACGCATCAAAATCCTGACACAACCGCAGCGTTGCGCGGCCTTGCTGCACGTCCAGTTCCAGCACTTCCGCCTGAAGAAAATCCATTGGCTGATGCAATTGCGGCCACAGCGCTTTGTACACACTCTCTTTCAATGAAAACAGCAGTGTAGCGGCCTGGGCAAAGGGCATAGGCCGCGCCAGCAGGCGCTGTTTTTCCGCCGGGCTCATCAACATCCCAGCGGTTTCATCGGCGGTTTCCTCCGCCATAATCTGCTCAACATCCACACCCACGCACAGTGGCTCGCGCGTCGCAGCCATCACCGCAACGCTGTGCGTATGCGACAGCGACGCCTGAATGCCGGCGGGCCACAACGGTGAACGATCGGGCGCATTACACAACACAAAGTGCGGTAAACCGAAGTGCGCAAAGTTTTGCTGCACCAGCCAGCGACTCGCCAGATGCTCGGCTTTGCGTTTCGTCACCGCGCTCTGTAGCGACGCGGGCAGCGGCAGTTGCCACGCCTGGTGCAATTCAGCATGCCACTGATGTTGATCGAATTCGCACCAGGCGATCGGCAATGTATCCAGCGACATGCCAGCAGCGCGGATAAACGGGGAAGAGGGCAGGGCAAGCGGCGTTTCAGAGGCGAACATAAAAAATCACGGCTGACGGAAAACGTAGTTTTACCAGCCAGCCGGATGGAGAGCAAGCCAAAGGGGCTCGCCTACTTTTAGTTATTTGGCGGAATAGCCATGCCTTTAATCTGCACCACGAAGTGCTGATGGTCTTTGGTGATGCGCGCACCGCGATCGCACCAGCGCGAGGCGAGACGGAAGAAATCGTCGCTGCCGATATCGTAAGCCAGTTCAACTTTATTGATACCCGAGTGCAGGAGTTCTTCCGCATCCTGCAGGTTTTTTGCTTTGATGACCATAATGGTTTCCATCGAAAAAACAAGAGCCCTAAGAGTAAGAGAAGTCTGTGACAGTTTTGTTTCAAATTGATGAAGCGCTGTAACATTTATCCAGAAATGTGATCTGGCTCGGGTTGAGTTGCTTTCGGTAAGTTACTGATTAAAAGCCAATAAACAGCATTTCTTTGGCGATAATCTGAGAATGCTTTACTGCATGAAAGACATATGAAATCACCAGACTTTAAATTCTGCCTTTACTTCTAATATATATGAATTAGCATATGTGTTAGATTTTTTACCGGAACCTGGCCCAATGCTTCCTGTTCAACTTTTCAAACTGCTTGCCGACGAAACGCGTACGACCATCGTTTTATTATTACGAGAGGCCGGAGAGCTGTGTGTCTGCGATCTCTGCATAGTTACCCAACAATCACAGCCAAAGATTTCACGCCACATTGCCTTGCTGCGCGATGCTGAGCTGATTCTGGATCGACGTGAAGGCAAGTGGATACACTATCGCCTTTCTCCGCATATGCCGGCCTGGGCTGCATCGATTATCGATACGGCCTGGAATAGCCAGCGTGAGGAAGTGCGTGAGTCGCTGAAGAACGCCGCTGCTACGGGTTGTGAATAATCATTAAACACATTCGATTATTCGAATGCATTGGAGGCGTGATGTTTCTGGCAGGCGCAATATTTGTTTTGACCATCGTGTTTGTCATCTGGCAGCCGCGCGGCCTGAGCATTGGCTGGACGGCAACGATAGGGGCTTTACTGGCACTGGTGACCGGCGTTATCCAGTTAAACGATATTCCGGCTGTGTGGCATATCGTCTGGAATGCGACAGCGGCTTTTATCGCCGTCATTATCATCAGCCTGTTGCTGGACGAATCCGGTTTTTTTGAGTGGTGCGCTTTGCACGTAGCGCGCTGGGGAAGTGGGCGAGGGCGGCTGCTTTTCACCTATATCGTGTTGCTCGGTGCATGCGTTGCCGCGCTTTTCGCCAATGATGGTGCGGCTCTGATATTGACGCCGATCGTCATCGCAATGCTGCTGGCACTGGGCTTTAGTAAAGGTGCAACGCTGGCTTTCGTCATGGCAGCAGGATTTATCGCCGATACCGCGAGTTTGCCGCTGATCGTATCCAATCTGGTTAACATCGTTTCCGCAGATTTCTTCAAATTGGGATTCAACGCTTACGCGGCGGTGATGGTTCCGGTTGATATTGCCGCTATTATCACCACGCTGATAGTGCTGCACCTTTTCTTTCGCAAAGACATTCCCGCCAGCTATGAGGTTTCACGCCTCAAACTACCAGCTGAAGCCATAAAAGATCCCGCTACCTTTCAAGCCGGTTGGCTGGTGCTGTTGTTGCTATTGGTGGGATTTTTCCTGCTGGAACCGCTGGGCATTCCAGTCAGTGCTATCGCCGCACTGGGCGCGTTAATTCTGTTTATCGTTGCCAAAAGAGGTCAGGCGATTAACACCGGTAAAGTGTTACGCGGCGCGCCCTGGCAGATCGTGATTTTTTCGCTCGGCATGTACCTGGTAGTTTATGGCCTTAAAAATGCCGGGCTGACGCAACATCTCTCTGACTTACTCAACCTCATTGCCAGCCACGGCTTATGGGCCGCCACCTTGGGTACCGGTTTGGTGACGGCGCTGCTTTCTTCAGTAATGAATAATATGCCAACGGTGCTGATTGGTGCGCTGTCGATTGATGCCAGCAGCGCGCAGGGCGTGATAAAGGAAGCGATGATTTATGCCAATGTTATTGGTTGCGACCTGGGGCCAAAAATTACGCCGATTGGCAGTCTCGCCACGTTGCTATGGCTGCACGTACTCGACCAGAAGAACATCAACATTAGCTGGGGTTATTACTTCCGCGTGGGTGTCGTGATGACATTGCCCGTGCTGCTCGTCACCCTTAGCGCGCTGGCCCTGCGCCTGACGTTGTCCCATTAAGAAGAGAGCACCATGACTGACATCACCATTTATCACAATCCCGCTTGCGGCACATCGCGCAACACGCTGGCGTTAATACGCAATAGCGGCGTTGAACCTACCGTTATTCTTTATCTTGAGACTCCGCCAAATCGTGAGCAACTTAAGGCGTTGATTAGCGCGATGGGGATCGGTGCGCGCGCTTTATTACGCAAAAACGTCGAACCCTACGAACAATTGGGTTTGGCTGAAGAGCGTTTAAGTGATGAGCAACTCATCGAGGCGATGTTGAATTATCCCATCCTGATTAACCGCCCGATTGTTGTCTCCCCGCTGGGAACGCGTTTGTGCCGGCCTTCAGAAGCCGTGCTCGATATTCTTCCCGATGCGCAGCAGAGCGAATTCAGAAAGGAGGATGGTGAGAAGGTGATAGATAAGCACGGAAATCGATTTGTTTAGACCGAATTAGAAACAATAAAAAAGCAGCCGTTAAGGCTGCTTTTTATGGATTTTGGTCGGCACGAGAGGATTTGAACCTCCGACCCCGGACACCCCATGACCGTGCGCTACCAGGCTGCGCTACGTGCCGAACGTGGAAGAATATTACTGTTTCTACGCACGATTGCAATATGAGCAGCATTTAACTGCCTCATAATTAATCAGTTTGCGACGAAACGCTTCTCTTCCGTCAGCACCTGCAGTAACAACGCCAGCTGCGGTTTATGATCTTTCAGTTTGTTACCCTGTGCATCGTAAGCGCTGTAGCTGCCATTGTTATTCAGCACCAGCGTCACGGTTGGCGTGGTCACTACCAGCTTGCCATCTTCGCTGCTCGCCACCCAATCGTGGCTACGTTGCGCGGCAAACAGATCTTCACCCTGCGAGAAGTTAGCGGGATTGGTGCGCACGTGCAGCAGGCGCTGCATCAGCGTGGTCATCACATCCTGCTGATCGGTCAGACGATCGATGGTTTGCGCTGGCGTATTCGGCCAATGCACCACCAGCGGCACCTGTAACGTCGCACGGTTACCTGGATTGTCATCGTTGCTATCCAGATTGACCGCACGCTGCGCCGTGATCACCACCACGGTATTTTTCAGCAAATCGCGATCCTGCAAGGTTTGCAGCACCGCCTTAATCTGCTCGTCGACACCGCTTGCCTGACGCGTATAGCTACGCTGGCGCGCTTTTAGGTTGTCGCCATTGACCGTCACACCGTTAAGGGCAATCCACGAGAACCACGGCGCATTGTTTGATTTGTGGCCATTGAGCCAGTTCTGCCACTGCGTCACCGTGGTGCTATTCGGTTGGGTATCGGCCTGCGGCAGCGAGTAATCGGCTAACAAAGCCTGACGATACAGCGGTTGGCTGAAGCCGTCCGATGAGAACAAGCCAAACTGATAGCCTTGCGCGTTCAGCGCATTCAGCAGCACGGAAGGCGTACGCGACGCTAACACGCCATCCATATAGCTGGAAGAGATGCCGTAGAACAGGCCAAATAACCCTTTTTCCGGCTGTAGCCCCGCGCTGAAGTGCTGGGTGAAGCGCACGTTCTCACTGGCGAATTGATGAAGCGACGGCAGCGCTTTTTCCACCGTGGCGTTGTTCAGACCATCAACGGTTAGCACCAGCAGATTGTGGCGCGTACCGCCATCGCGGAAGGTAATGTCACTCAGTGGATACTGCACTGACAACGCTTCCGGATCACCCTGTTGCACCAGACGGCGCTGATACTCTTGCGCATCCAGCAAACCGTGACGCTCAAGGAAGCGACGCGCGGTCATTGGATAGGAGAGCGGCAGGTTGGCGCGCTGCATGGTAATTGGGCGATAGAAATTGGCATCGGCCCAAATATAGAGCAGATGACTGGCGAAGAAGGCGCTGATAAACAGCGCAGCCAGCGGCTTACCGAACGAGCGCCGATTAAGGCTGCGCAGCTTTTGCCAGCTCCAGGTCGCGAACAGCATTTCGACGAGGAAAATCAGCGGCACGCTGATAAACATCAGCTGCCAGTCGCGCGCCATCTCGCTTTGATCAGGGTTTATCACCAGCTCCCACACCACCGGATTGAGGTGCAAGTGGAAGCGGCTGAACACCGCGCTGTCGACCATAATCAACGTCAGCCCGGCGGTGGCGACAATCGCCGACAACACCCTAAGCAATCGCTGTGACATCACCACGAAAGTGAGCGGGAAGATGATCAGCAGATAACCGGCGAAGACGATGAAACTGAAATGACCGATCCAGCTGGTATAGGCATAGATACGTCCCGCGAGTGACGCGGGCCAGTCGGCGACCAACAGGTAGCGGCTGCCTAAAATTAACGCGAAGATAATATTAAACAGGGCAAACCAATGCCCCCAGCTGATCATCTGGGAGACTTTTTCACGGTAGCGCTGCCGGTTGGTTACCATATTATGAGGTCAAATCTGCATATTAATGAGCGTTATCATCGCGTACGGATGACTGCAACGCATCCGCGAAAGATCGAGCCAGGGTGCGGCGTTGAGCCGGTGAAACGCTGGTATTGATCAAGTTAGTTACCATGTTACCCAATACCATCAGGGAAAGGTCGGTTGGCGCTTTGTCTTTTTCAAGAATCTGCGCCATCTCTGCGAGGAGCTTTTCCACGCGTTCGTCACTGTAACGGGATGATTGTGGCATATCGTCGTCTAATCAAGGGTGAAAAGGCGGTATATTACCGTAACAACGCATTTTTTTCCGCAATTTTATCGCAAGCAGAGCGATCAGTTTGTGCTGGCAGTTGAAAGCGGCTGCGGGCGGTGTTTGAATACGCGCCTGAGCTAAAAGGAGAGTCTACCATGAGTCTGGATATCGACCAGATTGCCCTGCATCAGTTAGTTAAACGTGATGAAAACCAGCTTGAACTGGTACTGCGCGACACCTTGCTGCCTGCTACCCGCGCGGTTGAAGAGATGGCAGAAGAGCTGCACCGGGTATATAGCGCCAAAAGCAAAGCTTACGGCCTGTTTAACGAAGATAGCGAACTGGCCGATGCGTTGCGTAATTGCCGCAAAGGGGAAGATGACTTTCTGGCGTTTAGCCGTGCGGCAACCGGACGTCTGCGTGATGAACTGAGCAAATATCCGTTTGCGGAAGGCGGCGTGGTGCTGTTTTTACACTATCGCTATCTGGCCGTGGAATATTTGCTGATTGCGGTTCTCAACAGCCAGTCGAGCATGCGCGTTAACGAGCAGCTGGATATCAGCAGCACCCATTATCTCGATATCAATCATGCGGATATTGTGGCGCGTATCGATCTCACCGAGTGGGAAACTAACCCGGAATCCACCCGTTATCTGACCTTCCTGCGCGGTCGCGTGGGGCGTAAAGTAGCGGATTTCTTCATGGATTTCCTTGGCGCTAGCGTCGGTCTGGACACCAAAGCGCAAAACCGTGGGCTGCTGCAAGCGGTTGATGATTACTGCGCCGAATCGGATCTCGATAAAAACGAGCGTCAGAACTATCGTCAGCAGGTTTACAGCTACTGTAACGATCAGCTGCAGGCCGGCGAAGAGATTGCGCTGCACGATCTCTCCAGTGAATTACCGCCGCTGGGAGAAAAAACGTTTCAGGCCTTCACCCAGGAGCAAGGTTACGAGCTGGAAGAGACCTTCCCAGCGGATCGTAGCACCTTGCGCCAGTTGACCAAGTTTGCGGGCAGCGGCGGCGGATTAACCCTGAACTTTGATGCCATGCTGCTCGGCGAGCGCATCTTCTGGGATCCCACCACCGACACGCTGACCATTAAAGGCACGCCACCGAATTTGCGCGATCAGCTGCAACGCCGCACCAGCAGTAAATGAAAAAAGCCGGGTCACCAAAGTGCCCGGCTTTTCTATTAGAACGAATAGTTTATGCCACTGCTGATGAGAGAATCGGTACGGAACTTGCCACCAAAGCTATGCTTCGCGCCAATATTCGCTGACCAGTTGTCGCTGATTTTCCCCTCTAAACCCAGATGAACCCGATAACGATCGTCGTCCAGCGCGCCATAAATGCGCCGGCTGTGGCGATCCTCAAGGGTTAGTGAAGAGCCAGAACGGCCCGATGAAAATTGTTTTTCAACGGTGGCGCTGAATCGCACGCGTGGCAGCAGCGTACCGAGCCCCTGCTTGCTGACTTCAATACCCGGCGCGAGTCCCCACGGCATGGCTGAACTCAGGGCAATGCTGGCCTCTCTGCTTTCCAGCGTGTATCCCGGTAAATAGCCTGCGCTGGCTTTCAGGTAAGGCGATAGCGTGAAAGACGCATCCAGCAGAGGGTAGGATTTACCCCATTTTGCACTGCCTGCCAGCATATGGCTGGTTTTTGAGGTGCTTTTTACTCCCAATACCGGGTCAAGGTGAATGTCCTGACGCAGATGCAGGTAGCTGGCAGCAAGATCCATAAACCATCCTTCATCGCTCATTCCGCTCGCATACAGGCCCAGAGTGCTCAGTTTATGGCTAATGCTGGCTTCTTCCCCGGCATTTCCCAGGCTGTAACTGGCGGTCACGCCATAAAGCCAGGCATCCGCTTGCGCATCGGCACCGATCTCTAGCCTGCTGTCTTTTAACGTTACGCTATCCATTCTGCCGCGATTTTGGCTGAGGCTGGCCCATGCGCCGCTATTTTCATGGTTACCGCGCAGTAGCTGAGCGCGATCGGTCAGCATATTGCTGATTTCACTGAACAGGTAGTGGCGCGAAGCGAGCAGGGCGCGAGTACTCTGCACCAGCGGCTGATTATCAATGATCTCAAACCAGTCTTCTGCAGTACCCGGATTTGGCGTGATCTCGGGCTCAGGTTTCACTTCAGGCTCAGGCTTAACTTCCGGTTCAGGCGTAATGCCGGGTTCGGGATGAGTCTCCGGATCGGGGTCGATTACCGGATCGGGTGGTAACACCGGATCAGGCGTTTTGGCAATAATCCATTTCACGCGACCATTCTCTTCCACAACCTGATAATCAGCGGTATAGAGCGAGAACCCGCGTTTGACCGGAGGTAGCGTGAAATAGTCGTGCGCGGTTCCGGCGGGCGCGTTCACCAGCACGATCTCTTTCGCGATGCGGTTGGGGAAGGTTTCACCCAGCATAAAACCAAGATCGAGGATGTTGCTGCCGCCCTGCACGCTGGACCCAATGTATAAACTGTCGCTGATGGCGGACTGTGGCGCGATGCCGAAACCAAGCTGCAGATGATTTGCCGTCAGATGTTCCACAGAGAGCAGCTTCGGCGTCCAGGCCATTTCATCTGCAGAAAGAAGCGAGATGATACCGCCTTTACCTGCATCCATCCGATGCACGCGGCTGTTACCATTCATATTCCAGAATGTTTCACTGCTCAGGGTGACTATCGCTGAGTGACTGTCGTTGATGTGGCCGTGGTAATCGACTTTGCCAAGATGAAGCAATGCGTTATCGCCCAGCGTGATATTGCCCTCAACCGAGCTGGCGGGAAGGAAACGCAACTCTTCCGCGTTTCGCTGTGCAACTTTGCAACTGCCCTTAGTGCTTTGCACCGGCGAGGTGCAGCGTAAAATTTGCTGCTCATCAGCAGCGTCGGGATGGTAGCCAAGGATAACCTGGCTGTTGTCGCCCGCCTGGATATCGGCTTTAACCTGCGCGTATTCACCGACCTGTAAACGTGCATTGTCATTGACTACAATGTTATTGGCGGTGAAAGAGGAAGTGTACCAATCGTTGTCAATGATCAGGCCGCCGGCATGAGGAACGGGTTGCCCGGACAGCAGAAGAGTCCCCTTATTGACGTTGATATTTCCATTTAAATGGATATTACCGCTCAGTGCGAAATGTGTATTTCCACTCTCCGGAGATAAATTCACATCCAATGCACCGTTAGTTTTATCCGACGAGCGCGTGCCAATGTCTCCGCGGAAAACTAAATCATTTAACTGCGATAGTCGATAATCGACGGCTTGAACCAGATCATATCCCAGATACTTCCAGTCTTCATTGTCCTGCTGATTTGTGGGGAAGTACCAATACTTCTCTTTTTTTAATTGAAAATACTCTTTACGTTGCGTTCTCGAATTATAATATTCATAAATATCACCAATATTACCAATGTCGACACTGCTCCAGGTGTTAATGTTGATATCGCTACGTGAGTACCCTGTAAGCGTTAGACTGGCCGAGGTTAACTCACTCTGATTGATCACTGCCGCACCGCTATCCGTGTGATTAATCTTTCGCATTATGAGATTATTACCATTAAGATCCAATGTCCCCCCACGATAACCAAAATAAATGTTATCAGGATTAACCTGGTCTTCGCTCGCTAAAATAACGGTAGGCCGACCGCTCGCTAAATACAGTCGAGAAAATGCCTGGCGATTTCCTTGCGCATCTTTTTGTTGATCCAGAATAACGGTGCCATCGCCGATATTCAGTCCGCCTTCATTGACACCCGTAGCAGTAATATGTAAGACGCCACCGCCAATTTTGTGTAAATCATCATCTTTTAGTCCATTCACTTGCCAGATGACTTTTTTCCCTTCATCGATTTCAACGCCGCCGCCCACCCAGGTTGCGCCCACATTCTCTGCAGATTTCAGGGTGTAGTTATTAGAAAACTGTAGTTTGCCTGCTCCCAGATTGACGGCCTCATTAAGAATAATGTCTCCGCCCGCGCCGTTAAAGCGAATATCTTTGGTTGCATCAAGTTCAATAAGGCTGGCTTTGCCTGGCGCCAAATGACGATATGTGCTGTCTAAACCTTGCCATCCCCAGTTTTTACTACCCTGAACCAGTTTATCTGCATTCCAGTAAATCGGGCCGTTATTTGCAAAATCAGTGACATCGGGAGAGATATTGTTGGCAATAATCCCATTAAAATATTCTTCATTAAAACGTGTTGAGATAACTTTGCGACCATAAGGCGTTGCGCTACCATAACCACCATAATGTACACCAGCAAGTTTCCATTTTTTATCAACATTGTCGTAGACATAAATAGGGCTGCCACTGTCACCGCCGCCGGTTGATATTGATAAAGCGGATGAATATTGATGGCCAGGTTCATATTGAATCCAATAGAAATCGTCATTTTTTTCTTTGTTGAAGGTAATGGTGTCAATATTAATTGTTCCACCCGCTAACCATTTATAGGCACTGGCCAGGAACTCTTTCTCAGTGAGATCATTCGAGATCTGTGTCATTTCACCAGCACCCGCGCGCACATAAGCAATATACCGAGAGCCATGTCCTTTCTGAAGCTCATTACGTTCCACATAATCTATTGGCGCGACTTCGGTTACAACTTTGTTTAACCGTGGCAGGATATTATCCTGGACGGCGGATTGATTGCGGTTAATAAAAAGATAACGGGTGGAATAAGCAGACGGACCGCCAAAAGAAACGCTACCCAAAGCGGTTACGTGCCGTGTGGTGGTGACATAGGATGGATTAATCAATGTGGCAAACCCGCGACGAGATACACTGCTAAGGTCGGGCATGGCAAAATCAAGATAACCACTCAGCTCGCCATCTTTCTTAAAAATGGGAATGTTGCTTAAGCCGACACGATATTTACCCATATTCTCGGCAAAATCACGGTATTCTTGCACGTTAATGTCATGACGCATTACGCCCGCATAGCCAGAAAATGAGATGAGTATGATGCCATAGCCCAAGGCAGGTATTTTTTTCACTTAAAGTCCTTGCAGACAAATTCTGGAGAAATGTTAAAACGGCATTCTCCATGGTTTGTGCAAGCTTCATGGTAAAGAACAGTCTCAAATAAACGAAGGCAGAGAGAAATGAAAGACAGGGGTTTTTCGGAAGGGAAGATGTCGGGTTATTTTTTATACCTAAAATAAAAGGGCCGGTTTCGCAACCGGCCCTTCTACCTTCAACTCATTCAGCGATTAAGCGCGAACGAAGTCGATGTGGAACAGTTTTGGCTTGAACGGATGACGCTGTACCGCCTGAGCTTTAACTTTAACTTCTTTGCCATCAACCGCGATGGTCAGCACTTCGCTGTAGAACTCAGGTTTAACCTGTACGTTCATCACTGCATCGTGGTCGAGTTCGATAGCAATTGGTGCTTCATTTCCGCCATAGATGATGGCTGGGAATTTGTTTGCTACACGCAGGCGGCGGCTCGCACCCTTACCCTGGTCTTTACGTACTTCAGCGTTAATAGTGAACATTTGATGTCTCTTCAATAGTTCCTGCTACAGGCGACCCAGCAACAGGACGGTTATTCAAACTGCTTTTACGGATGCAAAAGCGGGCGGCATTATAGCCCCAATGATGCTGCAGGGGCAAATGATTCCGCCGCTTAACGCAGCTCATTGGCACGGCGATAACGGCCCTGATAATCAAACATTTTTTCGCGAATCTGCCAGAAATGGCCTTTTGCGCGTGCCACCACAAAGTCCGGATGACGCAATAAAGGCTGTAAGGCGATGACATCCGCTGCGGTTTGCCAGCCAAGTTCCACGCCCGGCGCGCGCTGATGCGGGCGCATAAACAGCTGCTCAAAGGCTTTGCGTTGTCCTGGCGTTTGCAGGCGAAAACGCTCGCTGACGCTGGTGCCATCTTCATCGAAATAGGTGGCTTTCAGCCATTCGCCTTTATCATCGCGTCCTTGCTCCAGTGTCATGCCGGCGCAGCGCAACACGCGCGCATCTTTCAGTTTCAGCGCCGCTTTCAGCATGTCATCCGGGTCGACCAGAATTTTGTCGCATTGATGGCAGCGCCGCGCGGCGATGTCATTCTCGGCGCCGCAATCCGGGCAGCTTTTGAAGCGAAAGCGATAATCACACTGTTCGCGCTCGCCTTCATCATCTTCCAGCACGCCCTGACAGCGGCGGCCAAAATGCTCGACGATGTGTCCATCTTCGGTAGTTTTGCCCCAGAAGGTATTGGCGAAACCGCAGGCGGGACAAAAAACCTGCACCGGCTGATTGTCGCTGGCCCCTTTCGGCGCGCCGACTTCGGGGGTGAAAAGATCGTGTGGATTACCGGCGTAATCCAGCACCAGACAATCGGTTTTGCCGGGTGACAAGCGTAAACCGCGACCGACGATCTGCTGGTAGAGGCTAACGGATTCGGTAGGGCGCAAAATGGCGATCAAATCCACGTGGGGCGCGTCAAAGCCAGTGGTCAGAACGGCAACGTTGACCAGGAACTTCAGCTGCTGCGCTTTAAATGCACCAATTAAGCGGTCACGATCCTTCACTGCCGTTTCCGCCGAGACCAGCGCGCTGTTTTCAGGCAGCAGCGTGAGGATTTCACGGGCATGTTCCACGGTTGAGGCAAACACCATCACGCCACGGCGATCTTCAGCAAACTCAATAATCTGGCGAATAATATGCGGCGTTACGCGATGCTGTTGTTTCAGCTCGCGGTTGAGATCGGCTTCGCTAAACAGGCCATTATTTTGCGGGATCAGGCGGCTGAAATCGTACTGTACCACCGGCATATCTAAGCGCTCCGGCGGCACCAGAAAGCCATGTTTGATCATATAGCGCAGCGGCAGCTCATAAATGCAATCGCGGAACAGTGCTTTCTCATCGCCGCGCACCATGCCGTGATAGTGGTATTGGTAGATCCAGCCTTTGCCGAGACGGAAGGGCGTGGCGGTCAAACCCAACAGGCGCAACTGCGGATTGTGCTGCCGCAGGTGGGCGAACAGCAGCTGATACTGGCTCTCTTCGTTATCACTGATGCGGTGACACTCATCAACGATCACCAGTGAAAAGGCGCTATCGAAGCGGTTGAGATTGCGCGCCACCGACTGCACGCTGCCAAACACCACTTTGCTTTCGCTCTGCTTGCGCTGCAAACCCGCGGCGAAGATGTCTGCTTCAAGTCCATAAGCCTGATATTTGCTGTGATTCTGCTCCACCAGCTCTTTGACGTGAGCCAGCACCAATACCCGTCCACGCGCTAGCCGCGCCAGTTCAGCAATCACCAGACTCTTACCCGCACCGGTCGGCAGCACAATCACCGCAGGCGTGGTATGGCGACGAAAGTGGTTGAGGGTGGCGTCAACCGCCTCTTGTTGGTATGGGCGCAGGGAGAATGACATTGGGGCAAACTTTTTTCTGGAACGGACGCGCATTATGCCATGAAAGCCAGTTAAACGCAGGTTCACTACTGTTAGCACTCTAAGGATCAAGCTATACTGCCCACACTTTCTTAACGGACAAAAACACCGTTTCAGTTTCCCCCGCAGTAACAGGCAAAACGAATTCATGCGACTCGAAAAATTCATATCTCAGCAACTGGAAGTTAGTCGTGCTATCGCCGGACGCGAAATCCGCGCCAAAAAAGTCACCATCAACGGCGAAGTTGTGCGCGATGCGGCATACAAAGTACAGCCAGACGATGAAGTCGAATACGACGGCAATCCGCTGGTGGTGCAGCAAGGACCGCGCTATTTCATGCTGAACAAGCCGCAGGGTTACGTCTGCTCAACCGACGATCCCGACCATCCCACCGTGCTGTTCTTTATCGAAGAACCCGCAGCGTTCAAGCTGCATGCGGCGGGCCGTCTGGATATCGACACCACTGGTTTGGTGCTGCTGACCGACGATGGCCAATGGTCACACCGCATTACCTCACCGAAGCATCACCTGGAAAAAACCTATCTGGTGGAAGTGGAGGAGCCAATCGATCCTGTCCTGGTTGAGAAGTTCGCTGCGGGTGTACAACTGCACAATGAAAAAGAGCTCACCAAGCCGGCCGTGCTAGAGATTCTCGATGAGAAAGCCGCCCGTTTGACTATCAGCGAAGGGCGTTACCATCAGGTCAAACGCATGTTTGCGGCGATGGGTAACCATGTCTCAGCGCTGCATCGCGAACGTATTGGTGACATCGAGCTGGATGAAGATCTCGGCGAAGGTGAATATCGTGAACTGACCCAGCAAGAGGTCGACAGCATCGGCCTGCCAGAAGAACTCAAACAACGTAAATAGCGGGAGAACGCGGTGCGCAAGGAAAAGAATTCACCGGTCGGTTTAGTGGTCATCCTCGGATTGCTGGCAATGCTGATGCCGCTCTCTATCGATATGTATCTGCCGGCCATGCCGCAAATCGCCCATGAGTTTGCGGTTTCGGCGGGCAGCGTGCAGATGACGCTCAACCTTTACATCCTCGGTTTCGCCATTGGCCAGTTAGTTTATGGTCCACTGGCAGACAGCTACGGACGTAAACCGGTGATTGTGCTGGGAACGCTAATTTTTGCCTGCGCCGCCGCGGCTTGCGCGCTGTCACAAACCATCGATCAGCTGATCTTTATGCGCTTCCTGCACGGCTTATCGGCCGCCGCTGCTAGCGTGGTGATCAACGCCTTGATGCGCGACACCTACTCGAAAGAGGACTTCTCGCGCATGATGTCATTCGTGATGCTGGTGACCACCATCGCGCCGCTGCTGGCACCGATTATCGGTGGCTGGCTGCTGTTGCTGTGGAACTGGCACGCTATTTTCTGGACGCTGGCAGGTGCCGCGCTGTTCACCACCATGCTGGTCGTGACGCAAATTCGTGAAACGCTCAAGCCCGAACAGCGCCAGCGCTTTCATCTGCGGACCACGCTGGGCAACTTTGTGGCGCTGGTGCGCCACAAGCGCGCCTTCAGTTACATGCTGGCGAGCGGTTTCTCCTTTGCCGGATTATTCACCTTCCTCAACGCCGGTCCGTTTGTCTACATCGAAGTAAACCACGTTTCCCCGCAGAACTTTGGCTATTACTTTGGCCTGAACGTGGTGTTCCTGTTCGTGATGACGTTGATCAACAGCCGCGCCGTGCGCCGTTTTGGTCCGGTGAAAATGTTCCGCATGGGATTGTTGATTCAGTTCGCGATGGGCGTTTGGCTGTTGATTTCCAGCGCGCTGGATTTGGGCTTCTTGTCGCTGGTGTTTGGCGTGGCGATGTTTATTGGCTGCGTCTCGACGGTGTCGTCGAACGCGATGGCGGTGATTCTGGATGAGTTTCCGCATATGGCGGGCACCGCTTCTTCGCTGGCGGGAACGCTGCGTTTTGGCGTCGGTGCTTTAGTCGGCGCGCTGCTCTCATTAGTCAGCATTAACAGCGCCTGGCCGATGGTTGCCACCATTGCGCTGTGCGCCACAATTTCGATTGTGCTGTTCACCTATGCTTCGCGGCCTCAACAGCCGGCGTGACATCCCCAGGGTCGTCATAAATGGCGACCTGGCCTCTCTTAATTCTTCTCCCTCACTCGCTAATCCCCATTCATTCGTTATGCTTAATGTTTCCATTATGTGAAAATTTAGAGATAAAAAAGTAACGATAATGCGTCTAAAATGATTGTTAACCGCAGCCGAACACGGTAAACATAGGCATAAATGTGAGAAGCCTCGCAAATTATAAATTGGCTACACGCTTTGTGTTTAAAACGAGAAGGCAGACTGAATTGGTATTCAGAGCTAATCAGGTTGGGATTCACCACGTTGTGCCGTCGTCGTGAATAAAGTTAACGTCTCTGGGGGCCGTATAACTATGCTGCAACTTTCCGTTGTGCATCGCTTGCCACAACATTATCGCTGGTCGCTGGAACATGCGGGTGAAATTGTGCGTCAGGAAGCAGCGAATGGCGTGCATGCCGAAGATTTAGTGGTGCTGCGCCTGCTGAGTCATGATGGTCATCCGGCGCTGGAAATTCTGCACCAGCTGAAGGAGACGCTGGCGCAAATTCAGGTCGAGTGCAAAATCGCCGAGTGTGAAGGGCAGCCTTGCCTGCTGATTCAACGTGATGACGAAAGCGCGACCAACTGCTGCCTGAAAAATCAGGGTGTCGCTATCGCCGAAACCTTTGATGGTCACTGACTTAGATCTTTTCCCTGCGCAGACGCCAGTAGCTGCCGCGTGTAATCGGCTGCTGGTGCGTTAAACAGCGTTTCGCAATCACCTTGCTCCACCACTTCACCCTGACGCAGCACAATCAGCTGATGACAGAGCGCGCGCACCACCTGCAAATCATGGCTGATAAACAGATAGGCGAGCTGATGCTGCTGCTGCAAACGGCGCAGTAAGGTGAGAATTTGCTTCTGCACCGAGCGGTCCAGCGACGAGGTGGGTTCATCCAGCACAATCAGCTGCGGCTCCAGGATCAACGCGCGGGCGATCGCGATGCGCTGGCGCTGACCGCCTGAAAACTCCGCCGGATAGCGTGAGCGGCTGTCGGCATCGAGTCCCACTTCCTGCATTACCGCAATCACTTTGGCTTCCTGCTCCGCACTGCTCAGTTCCGGGCGATGCACCGCTAAACCTTCCGCAATCACCTGTTGCACCGTCATGCGCGGATTGAGCGACGAATTGGGATCCTGAAACACCACCTGAATGCGCTGGCGCAGCGGCAATAACTGCTTTGGCGACAGCTGATGCAGCGGCTGATCGTCAAACCAGATCTCACCGCGCGCGCTAATTAAACGCAGCAGCGCCAGGCCCGTTGTACTCTTGCCCGAACCCGATTCGCCCACCAGTCCGAGGCTTTCGCCACGCCGCAGGGTAAAGCTAAGATCCTTAAGCGCCATCTTCTCTGCCACGGTGCGACGCAGCAATCCCCGCCGGATCGGGAAACCAACCTGCAGGTTTTTCACCTGTAACAGCGGTTGCGCATCCAGCAGCGGCACCGGTTCGCCATCCGGCTCGGCGGCGATCAGTTCGCGCGTATAGGGCTGCTGCGGCTGGCTGAACAGCATATCGCAGCGATTGTGTTCCACAGCGCGGCCATTGCGCATCACCGTGACGCTGTGCGCCAGCTGACGCACGATATTGAGGTTATGGGTGATGAACAGCATGCCCATGTTGAGTTCACGCTGCAGTTCGCGCAGCAGTTGCAGAATTTGCGCCTGCACCGTCACATCCAGTGCTGTGGTCGGTTCATCGGCGATCAGCAGCTTCGGCTGGGTTAGCAGCGCCATGGCGATCATCACGCGCTGTCGCTCACCACCAGAAAGCTGGTGCGGAAAATCCTGCAAGCGCGATGCCGCATGGCGAATGCCGACGCGATCCAGGCAGCTCAGCATTTCGCCACGCGCGGCTTCGCGCCGCATGCCGCGATGCACCGACAGCACTTCATACAGCTGCTTCTCCACGTTATGCAGTGGATTGAGCGACACCATCGGCTCCTGAAAAATCATCGCCATCTGGTTACCACGCAGCCCGCGCAGGGTGCGTTCGCTGGCTTGCAAAATATCCTGGCCGTTAAACAGAATTTCGCCTTGCGGATAGTTGACCGGCGGCTGCGGCAATAAGCGCATGATCGACAGCGCAGTCACGCTTTTACCGGAACCGGATTCGCCCACCAGCGCCAGCGTTTCGCCGGCGTCAATCTGCAGCGAAATGTCTTCTACCACGCGGCGATCCTGAAAGGCCACCGCCAGATGATTCACCGTTAACAGGCTCATTTAGCGTCCTCGGCTCGGGTCAAAGGCATCGCGTACCGCTTCGCCGATAAAGATCAGTAACGACAGCAGCAGGGCGAGGGCAAAGAAGCCCGCCAGTCCCAGCCACGGCGCCTGTAAATTGTTTTTGCCCTGTAACAGCAGCTCGCCAAGCGAGGGCGATCCCACTGGCAAACCAAAACCCAGGAAGTCCAGCGAAGTTAGCGTGGTGATTGAGCCGCACAGGATAAACGGCAAAAACGTCAGCGTGGCGACCATGGCGTTGGGCAGCATGTGGCGCAGCATAATGCGGCTATCGCTGACGCCGAGCGCGCGCGCCGCACGGATATAATCGTAGTTACGTGCGCGCAGGAATTCGGCGCGCACCACGCTTACCAGGCTCATCCAGCCAAACACCACTGTCACCAGCAACAGCCACCAGAAGCCGGGCTGAATCACGCTGGAGAGCAGAATCAGCAGGAACAGCGATGGCATGCCGGACCACACTTCAATCAGACGCTGACCCACCAGATCAATGCGGCCACCGAAGTAGCCTTGCACCGCGCCGACTACGATGCCAATCACGCTGGAGAACAGCGTCAGCATGATGCCGAACAGCAATGAGATGCGCGTGCCATACAGCAAGCGTGCCAGCACATCACCACCGTTAGCATCGGTACCGAGCCAGTTTTGCGCCGAAGGTGGCGAAGGGAAGGGCACATCGGTGGCGAAGTTGATGGTGCTGTCGCTGAAGCGAATCGGTGCCCAGATCGCCCAACCTTGTTGATCGATGCGCTGCTTCAGCCAGGGATCCTGATAATCGGCAGGCGTAGAGAAATCACCGCCGTAATCACTTTCGCTGTAGTTGAACAGCAGCGGCACATACCAGCGCTGCTGATAATGCACCAGCAGCGGTTTGTCGTTAGCCAGCAGCTCAGCGCCCAGTGACAGAACAAAAATGATCAGGAAAATCCACAGCGACCAGTAACCGCGTCGGTTATGGCGAAAACGCTGCCAGCGCTGCTGGTTAACCGGAGATAAGCGCATCAGCGTCCCTCAAAATCAATGCGCGGATCGACCAGCGTGTAGGTCAGATCGCTAAGAATGTTCATCAGCAGGCCAATCAAGGTGAAGATATAGAGCGTGCCGAACATCACCGGATAGTCGCGCTGAATAGTGGCGTCATAGCCGAGCAGGCCCAAACCATTGAGTGAGAACATCACCTCTATCAACACCGAGCTGGTGAAAAACATGCTGATAAAAGTGGCGGGGAAACCGGCGATCACCAGCAGCATGGCGTTGCGGAACACGTGGCCGTACAGCACGCGCTTCTCATCCAGCCCTTTGGCGCGCGCGGTGACCACATATTGTTTGCGGATCTCATCAAGGAACGAGTTTTTAGTCAGCATGGTCAGCGTGGCGAAACCGCCAATCACCGTAGCCAGCACCGGCAGCGTGATGTGCCACAGGTAATCGCTGATTTTGCTGTACCACGGCAGCGCATCAAACTGCGGTGACGTCAGGCCGCGCAGCGGGAACCAGTCGAAATAGCTGCCGCCGGCGAACAGCACAATCAGCATGATGCCGAACAGGAAGGCCGGAATCGAATAGCCAATGATGATAAAAGTGCTGCTCCAGATGTCGAAAGCGCTGCCGTTACGCACCGCTTTTTTGATGCCCAGCGGAATTGATACCAGGTAAATGATCAAGGTGCTCCACAATCCCAGGCTGATGGAGACCGGCAAACTCTCTTTGATCAGTTGCAGCACCGATGCGCTGCGGAACAGGCTGTCGCCGAAATCAAAACGAATGTAGTTCCACAGCATTTCACCGTAACGCTGCAGCAGCGGTTTATCGAAGCCATAGCGATGCTTAATTTCCGCGATCACTTCCGGATCGAGTCCGCGTGCGCCTCGATATTGGCTGTCGCCGGGATTGTCACGCATCAGCGCACCGCGCGCGCCGCTGTCGCCGCCGACTGAGCCGGGAATGCCGGTACTGTGACCAAACTGCACGTTGGCTAACGCCTGATCCACCGGGCCGCCCGGCGCAATCTGCACAATAAAGAAGTTCAGGGTGATGATCGCCCAAAGTGTCGGGATGATCAGCAGTAACCTGCGAAGAAAATAGGCTGCCAAACCGTGCTCCTCAGCGTCGATTGGCCGGCAATCGCCCGGCTTTGTTCACATCGTACCACCAGTTTTCCAGACCGGTAGCAAACGCGGGTTTAATCTCGGGATGGGAAAACTTGTCCCAATACGCCATGCGATCTTCCGCGCTGTACCACATCGGAATCATGTAGGCATTCCACAGCAGGATGCGATCCAGCGCCTGGCCGAGCGGCAGCAGCGCTTTCTCATCGCCCTGATGCTCAACGATCTGCTGCACAAAATGGTCGACTATGGGATCTTTCACGCGCGGCCTGTTCCAGGAAGAGTCAATAAATTGAGATTGCCAAATCGTTTGCAAGCTGGTCGAGGGCCATGGCATGGCGTAATAGAGCGATGGGATCATGTCGTAGTCGCCTTCGCGCATACGGCGGAGATATTGCGAGCTGTCAATCTGGCGCAGCGAGACCTGGATGCCAAGCCGTTGCAAGCTGTGCTGGAACGGCAACGCCCAGTCGTTTTGCGTACCGCTGCGCATCAGTAATTCGAAACGGAACGGCTGGCCGGATTTCACATTCACCAATTGCTGATTTCTGATTTCCCAACCCGCCGCTTTCAGCAAGTTCATGGCTTGCAACAGGTTGCCGCGGTCGAAACCGCTGCCGTCAGAACGTGGCGGGGCATACTCATTGTTGAACACTTCGGGCGGCAGCTGCGCTTTATAGGGCGCCAGCAGAATCAACTGCTCGGCTTTGGGATAGCCAAGCGCTGCATATTCAGTGTTCTGGAAATAGCTGCGCGTGCGTTTATAAGCGCCATAGAACAAGGCTTTGTTCATCCACTCGAAATCGAACGCCAGCGTGATGGCTTCACGCACGCGACGATCGGCGAACAGCGGTTTTTCGTTGTTAAATGCCAGCCATTGCGTGTCGGTGGAAACGGTGTTGGGAATGGTCGATTTGACGATGGCGTGACTGTCAAAGTTGCGACCGCGATATTGTGTCGCCCATTTCTTCGCTGAACTCTCTTCGCGCAAATCGTAAGCGCCGGCTTTAAAGGCCTCAAACGCCACGTTGTCATCAAGATAATAGTCATAACGCAAAGTATCGAAGTTAAAACGCCCGCGATTCACCGGCAGATTGGCGGCCCAGTAATCTTTCACCCGGCTGTACTGGATAAACTGACCCGATTTATAGGAGGTGACGCGATAAGGCCCGCTGGCCAGCGGCGGATAACCAATCGGCTCGTTAAACTTTTTGTTTTGCCAGAATTTTTCCGGGATGACCGGCAGCGTTAGCCAGCTGAGAATCCGATCTTTGTCCGGTTTCGGCATGTCGATACGCACGGTGAGACGGTTTAGCGCTTTCACTTGCACGTCACGAAACGCCACGCGGAACTGCGGCACACCTTCCGTCATGAATTTCTGGAAGGTGAAAGCCACATCCTGCGCGGTAATCGGTGTTCCGTCCTGAAACTGTGCATGAGGATTGATCGACACTTCCATCCAGCGATAGTCGTCGGGATAGCGCGCTGATTCCGCGATCAGCGGATAGTAGCTGCCAGGTTCATCATCGGAGGTGGTAAACAAGCCGTCATACAGCGTATCGGTACCGATGCCGGGATTGCCGCGCGAGGCGAAACGATTGAAGTTGTCGTAGGTGCCCACCACCGCCAGCGTGATCTTGCCGCCTTTGGGCGCGGCGGGATTGGCGTAATCGTAGTGAGTGAAATTCACCGCATATTTCGGCTCGCCCAGCTTAGCGAAGGCATAGCTTTCATTGATGGTGGCGGCATGCAGCGGCGCAGTGGCGCTACAAATGAACAACGCTGTGACAAGACGCAGCAGCATAAGTGGGGCGATCTCCTGTGGTGTTCCGCACTTTATGGTAGCAGTTTCATGGGGTTCGCGTGATGTTAACTCAGCGCGCGCTGGCGTTGATAATAGCTGACGAGGTTTTCGGGGCGTAACGGACGACTAAACAGATAGCCTTGTAAATGCGTCACGCCGCGATTCACCAGCCACGCCGCCTGATCGCCCGTTTCGACCCCTTCAGCCACGGTTTTGAGATTGAGTTTTTTCGCCAGCAGCAGCACTGCATCAAGCACTGGTGAGGTGACGGTTTCTGTACCAATACTTTGCACAAAGCCGCGATCGATTTTCAGGTAATCGAACGGATATTTTTCCAGATAGATCAGCGCGCTATGCCCGGTGCCGAAATCATCAATCGCTATTTTAAAATTGTTCTCATGTAGCCAGGCGAAGATTTCTCCCGCGCTTTTTTCACCGACCATGCTGCGCTCGGTAATTTCAAACACATAGTTGAAGTGATCGGTGGGCATGATGTTAATCCATGCCTGGACATCGCGCCGGAAGCTCTCTGAAGCGAGATGCAGCGGCGAGAGATTGAGGCTCAGGCGCGTGCCGCGCGGCAGCTGTTTACAGAGAAACTGGGCATCGCGCGCCACCAGCGTGAACAGATGCTGAGTGAGCGGAATAATCAGGTTTTGCGCTTCGGCGTAGCTGATAAAGGCATCCGGCGGAATCATGCCTTCAGTGGGATGCGTCCAGCGCAGCAGCGCTTCCACGCCGTAGGGTTGTCCATCGTGCGCGGTGACCAGCGGCTGGTATTCAACATGAAACTGGCCGCGTTTAATGCCCTGCATGATCTCTTTGCCCGGCCGCTGATGTCGCGTCAGCAACAACCCGCTTAGCGCGGAAATCAGCAGTGAGAAGAGTATGCCGGTCAGCAACGTCAGTGAGTAATCGCGTGGCGCTAAGGTGGTGCCAAATAGCACGAAGTGCAGATCGCTGTTATTAAAGGCTATTTCATGCAGCGATGGCGGTAAATCACTCGCGCGTACCACGTTGTTGCTGCCGCTCAACAGCGCTTTGTTGCCGACCACCAGCGCCATGCCAGTGATTTCGGGATGATAAGAGGCCAGCAGCTGATAAGGCGTCAGGCTGATGTTCATGGTGGCGAAAAGGCCGGTCTCGGCTGAACCTGGATTTTTCACCCATAGCACCAGCGCCGGTTTCTTCGGTAGCAATGGCGTGCCTTCCAGCAAGCGCATATCGCGATCGCGTTCCAGTTCAGACTCAGGAGAAATATCGTTGGCCGGCATCAGAAAAGCGCCGGTGGCAGAAGAGCAGTAAGCGTTGCCATCACGCACCAGCAGGATGGCGCGGATATTACCGGCAAAGGCGGCGCGAGAAGTGAGCTCACGACTGACGTTGTTGCAGGCTAACTGGGTGTATTGCTGTAAGGGATAAAGTGTATCGACCAGGCTTGCTATCACCTGTTGTAAATCGTCGCGGCTGTGTGCCAGAAGCTGTTCGTGTTGTTGTACGCGTTTTTGCCAGGTGAGTGTTAATAGCACGGTGACAAAAAGCAGAAAGAATGCCGCGCCGATAATCGCACTATGCCAGGCGATACGGCGTGAATAACTGCTGTGGTGTTTTAATGTCCCTGACAGTGGCATGGAGTGCATTCCCCTTGTCTTGCCATTTTTTATTATGTTTATCGTTTGGTCACTACCCACTTCAGACCGCAGCCACGGTGATAACGGTGTCTGCAGCGCAATATCTGGGTATCAGGAAGTCAACGAGAATATAACGAGAGCGCGAAGAATGTCTCGTTATATTTTTGATTCTCAATTACTTTTTATCGGTTGGATTTGAGTTAAAAACTACGGGCGAAAAAAAACGCTGCCGGGGCAGCGTTTCTGATTCTCTGGCTGAGAGGATCATCAAAGAAATACGTTAGCTTGGGTTTTTAGCAAGAACCCGACGCGCTTCGCGGTAACGATTTTTCCAATAACTGTCATTCAGGTTGGAAATCATTACGCCACTGCTGGTGGACGCGTGAACAAAGTTATCGTTGCCAAGATAGATGCCCACGTGGCGACCGGTAGAACCGGCGCGGAACAGCACTAAGTCACCTGCGCGCAATTTATTGCGTGAAATTTCTTTGCCGGTGTCTTGCTGTTCTGACGTTGAGCGTGGCAAATCTAAACCGAACTGCTCGCGAAAGGTGCGCTGAACAAAAGCAGAACAATCAATGCCGCGTTTGGTGTCGCCGCCTAAGCGATAACGTACACCTTTCCAGTCACTGTACTGTTCCATGATGCGGGACTTAACGTCCACGTTCTGCACCATCTGTTCAAATTCGTCCTGAGACGCTTGAAGTAAAAAACCATTCTGGTTGTTAACTTCATGATTCTCGTTATTCGCGTTCTGACCGTTATGGGTACTGCTGCATGCTGATAAAAGTGTTGCGAGTGCTACCGCGGGAATGATCCGCCTGAGGTATCTCAGAATTGGTTGAGACTTGACCATTGTACGTGTTTTCCTTCGATTTCCTTACGACAGAATGTCGTCAGCCAGATGACAAAACGGGTTGAGATTAATAAGTACGACCGTCTAAGACAAATCCTTAATTACTAAAATGTGTTAATGCACACATTTTTGTCGCTTTCAGCACCGCATTTTATGCTGTTGCTTACTAATCGGATTCGAGGTTAACCGATTACAGACCGCGTGGCGAGTGCTTTTATATAAATATTCAAAGGTTTTTTCGATGTGAAATCAATCTGTAACACAATGGCGACTTTATCAGCAATTGGCAGCGATTTAATAGCCAAACAGCGGTGCAATAAGGGGGTAATTCTGGCGCTAAGGCCGATTTTAAGAGGGTTCGGGCTGGACAACTTAGGATTAAGGCTATTGTTCCGCGTTTTTCATCATAATCTTTTCTTTTACCTGAATAATGTTAGTTTGCTAATAGTTTATTCAGGTTTTAAATAAGCGCGAGCGACTGACTTTTTGTTCTATGATCACTCGCGCTTAACAATTACGTGCGCGGCTTATATTTGCCCGGCAACGAACGGTTCAGCCAATTCACCAGCTTGTCGCTGAAGGGCGTTAACAGGCACCAGCTCATGCCAACCAGCACCACTGACAACGAACCCACAGCGATATCAGTAAACCAGTGCGCACCCGCCATCACACGTGGCAGAGCAAACACCACGGTAATCATCAACCCCACCAGAAACGCGCGGAAGCCGAAATAGCGCCACATAAAGCAGGTGAAGATCATCAGCATCATGCCGTGGTCGCCAGGGAAGCTATCTTTCGAGGCATCTTTGGCCGGGATGCCGGTCAGTTCGCTTACGCGATGCACATTCTCAAAGAACAGCGTTGGGCTGGAGTGCTGTACCGGCAGCAGATGACCGAGTTGGTTCAGTACTACCGCGCTCAGCAGCATCGTGATGCCAATGGCCAGCAAACGGCGGCGACCTTGCGGTGTCTCGCGACGCCAGTAGCTTAAATAGAGCAAACCCATGGCCAGCAGCGAAACCACATCGAAACCGCGGAAGTTAGTGATGGCCACTAACAGTGCGAAACCGTGATGATCAACCATCTGGTCATTGAAGCCATAAAAGATGGCTTTATCGATACCAAACCAGAACCCGTGATCCGGCGGCAGGTACCATGAAAGGAAAAGCATCACACCCAGCGCATTCAGCAGCAGGATGGTGACTAATCGAGAAGCGCGCATAGAAAATAGACTCAAAGTGAAAACAACGGGGCAACCTAACGCATCTAATTTAAACGAATCTTCAACAAAGCGGTCTGCAAAAGGTTCCAGTCAGCAGGCTGATGATGAATCAATTCGATGCGGCTATCCGGCGGTGTGGTAGGGCGGGTTTCTATAAACAGATCGTCGCCCTGGCGATTGATATTCACTAAACCATCGGCAGTGCGCAACACACCTTTAACGCGATCAACTGGCGCATGCCTTGCCCACTCTAGCGCTTTGATCGTATCAAACACGGTTTCACCATCGAAAATCCAGCCACAGGAAGCATAGCCCTGGCCTTCATTTAGCGCACGACGCCAGCGCGCCTGGCCATCCAGTTTCAGTGCGGCCAAGCCTTGTGGACGTGAATTATGGTGGTGATGTGCTGCATCGGGAACCGCACGATCCGCCAAGGCGGGTTGAGTCAACAGCGCGGGATCGATGTGTCCCCACGCCGCTTCCACCATCTGACGTTCGCCCAAAAATTGCTGCTGCCAATCCTGCAAACGCTGACGATCATTATCGCTCCAGCGATCGCTTTTGTTCGCCACGATGATATCGGCCGCCACCAGCTGATCGCGGAAATTCTCATTCTCCACTACGCGTGCGTCGGCAAGCTGGCGCGGATCGAGCAGCGTTAAGGTGGCATCCACCTGAATCCAGGGTTGATAGACGGCAGCACGCAGCATATTCAGCAGCTGTTTGGGATGGCCAAGGCCGGTGGGTTCGATAATCAGACGATCGGGTTTAGCCTGTTTCAGCAGCATGTTCAGCCCAACCTGCAGCGGCAAGCCGTTAACGCAGCACATGCAGCCGCCGGGAATCTCTTTCAGCGTGGCACCGCGATCGGCGAGCAGTGCGCCGTCGATGCCAATTTCGCCAAATTCGTTGACCAGAATCGCCCAGTTTTCATCCGCGGGTTTATTGGCTAACAGATGCAGCAGAGTGGTGGTTTTTCCGCTGCCGAGAAATCCGGTGATGAGGTTTACGCGCGTCACAAAAGGTCTCCCAAAAAAAGAGAATAAATCGCACGCGGATGAGAGGCATCCGGCGCGCAAGGCCTTGTTATACTATAACAATCACCGGGCGCCGGACGGAAGCACGTTATGAATCAGCGCGTCCCATATAACGACGTTCCGCAATATGAATGCGGATGCGATCGCCATTGCTCAGGTATTCCGGCACCTGAATGGATAAGCCGGTGCTCATGCCTGCGGGTTTGGAGCGAGCGCTGGCGGAGGCGCCTTTAATGCCCGGCGAGGTATCAACAATTTCCATATCGACGGTTTGTGGCAGTTCAAGCGCCAAGACCTGGCCATCCATCGTCAGCACCTGAATGCCGGGAATGCCACCTTCAGGAATAAACAGCAGCTCTTCTTCAATTTGCTCTTTTTTGAAGTTGTACGGCGTGTAGTCTTCGTCATCCATAAACACATACTCATCGCCATCTATATAAGAGAAGGTGACGGCGCGGCGACTGAGCGAAATGGCGTCAATAATATCGTCGCCTTTGAAGCGTTCTTCCACTTTCAGGCCGGTGCGGACATCGGTAAAGCGCATCTTATAGAGCGTCGCGGCACCGCGAGCACTTGGGCTCTGTACATCAATGTCTTTCACCAGTAACAGTTTGCCGTTCCAGGTGACAGCCATCCCTTTTTTGATCTCATTTGCCTTTGGCATGGTGGTTTTCTCGCTGACAGGAGGTTAATGCGCGTCACGTTACTCGCGCGGCGAAAAACTGGCAAGTCAGCCAATGTAAAATTGTTGCCGGTGCATGGCATTCGCGGTCTGGGACTGTTATTGTCGCGGCGAATTCCTTGCAGGAGCGCATGATGTTTTGTCGTGACCAGTGCGGTGCCTGTTGCACAGCCCCCTCAATCTCGTCCCCGATTCCTGGCATGCCGCACGGCAAGCCGGCCAACACGCGTTGCGTGCAGCTTGATGAGCAACAGCGTTGCAAAATCTTTGGTTCACCGCTGCGTCCGGCGGTCTGTGCTGGCTTACAGCCCAGCGCCGAAATGTGCGGCAGTAGCCGTGATAGCGCCATGACATTTCTGCTTAAACTGGAAGCCGAGACGGCGCCCTGAAGCACTGCTGACGCTTAGCTGAAGAATTGGGCTTAATGCCGTTGGTCTGTACAGCAAAAGCATCAGCCTGCCTGCCGGTAAAAATCTTAAATCCAACATGAAGTGTGCGGAACGTCAAAAATCTGCTACTCAGATCGCGCATTTTCTTGCCTGCTGTACGTGGCTGTACCATATTCCCTGAAACGTTTCAGCGTTGTCACTCCGGCTAAGTCCGCGATGCACAGCAGATTTTTTCACCCTCTAGCTGAAACGATTCAATACAGCAAGCGAGGAGAGATATGTTCCAGCTCGAAGTTCAGGCCATTCATACCGGTGCTAGCGCACAGAATAAAGAAGAGGCCATTCGTCAGGTTGCCGCTGCGTTAACCGCTGCAGGCAATGTGGCCGAAGGCTACGTTAACGGCATGCTGGCGCGCGAACAGCAAACCACCACTTTCCTGGGTAACGGCATTGCCATTCCGCACGGCACCACCGACACCCGCGACCTGGTGCTGAAAACCGGTGTCCAGGTTTATCAGTTCCCGCAGGGCGTGGATTGGGGCGAAGGGCAAACGGCGTATGTGGCGATCGGTATTGCCGCTAAATCGGATGAACACCTCGCGTTGCTGCGCCAGCTCACTCACGTATTAAGTGATGACAGCATTGCTGAACAGCTAAAAACCGCCTCGGCGGAAGATCTGCGTGCGCTGCTGATGGGCGAAAACCAGGCGGCAGAATTCAAATTCGATACCTCGCTGATTGCCGTTGATGTGGCGGCCAGCGATTTAATCACGTTACAGGCACTGAACGCCGGACGTCTGCAGGCTGCAGGCGCGGTGGACGCGTCATTTATTGCTGACGTGATTTCCCGCGCCCCGCTGAGCCTCGGTCAGGGCATCTGGCTGAGCGACAGCGCCAACGGCAATCTCGGCAGCGCAGTGGCCGTAAGCCGCGCGGCAGCGCCATTCCAGCATCAGGGCGAAAACGTCGCGCTGCTGCTGACCGTGGCGGCTAACGATCAGCGTCCGCTGGAAGTGCTGGGCTATCTCAGCAACCTGCTGCTGAGCAACAAAGCTGAACGTCTGCTGAAGGCCGATGCCGCCGGTATTCTGGCGCTGCTGACCAGCGAAGTCGATGAAGCTGCCGAGCTGCTGACCGCTGAATTCACCATCCGCAACGAACACGGTCTGCACGCGCGTCCGGGCACGGCGCTGGTGACCGTCATCAAACAGTTCAACAGCGACATCACCGTAACTAATCTCGATGGCAGCGGTAAGCCTGCTAACGGCCGCAGCCTGATGAAAGTCGTTGCGCTCGGTGTGAAAAAAGGCCATCGCCTGCGCTTTACCGCCAGCGGCGAAGATGCACAGCAGGCGCTGAACGCAATTGAAGAAGCGATCAATTCTGGTTTAGGCGAGGGGGTTGCATGAGCCGTCGTGTCGCAACAATTACCTTAAACCCGGCTTACGATCTGGTCGGATACACGCCAGAAATTGAGCGCGGCGAAGTTAACCTGGTGAAAACCACCGGCCTGCACGCGGCGGGTAAAGGCATCAACGTTGCCAAAGTGCTGAAGGATCTCGGTATTGATGTCACCGTCGGCGGTTTCCTCGGCAAAGAGAATCAGGACGGCTTTCAGCAGCTGTTCAGCGAACTCGGCATCGCCAACCGTTTTCAGGTGGTGCAGGGCCGTACGCGTATCAACGTTAAGCTGACCGAAAAAGACGGCGATGTGACCGACCTGAATTTCTCTGGCTTTGAGGTCACCGCGCAGGATTGGGAGCGCTTCACCGCCGATTCTCTGACCTGGCTCGGACAGTTCGATATGGTGTGCGTCAGCGGCAGCCTGCCAGCCGGCGTGGCACCAGAAGCGTTCACTAAATGGATGAGCGATCTACGCACGCTGTGCCCTTGCATCATCTTCGACAGCAGCCGCGAAGCGCTGGTCGCCGGTCTGAAAGCCGCGCCGTGGCTGGTGAAACCGAACCGCCGCGAGCTGGAGATTTGGGCTGGTCGCAAACTGCCTGCGCTGCAGGACGTGATCGGTGCTGCACATGAACTGCGTGAGCAAGGTATTGCGCACGTGGTGATTTCTCTTGGTGCGGAAGGTGCGCTGTGGGTGAATGCCTCCGGTGAATGGATCGCCAAACCGCCTGCCTGCGAAGTGGTCAGCACCGTCGGTGCCGGCGATTCGATGGTCGGCGGCCTGATTTACGGCTTGCTGATGCGTGAATCCAGCGAGCACACGCTGCGTCTGGCGACGGCAGTGGCGGCGATGGCCGTTAGCCAAAGCAACGTTGGCGTGAAAGATCGTACCCAGTTGGCCGCGATGATGGCGCGCGTCGACTTACAACCCGTTAACTAACAGCAGGAGAGCGATAATGAAAACGCTGCTGATAAAAGATTCTTCACTGGGACTGGCGTCAGGACATCTGGCGCTGGAACGTTTACGCGCGACGGCGGCACAAGCTGGCCTGACGCTGACCGATAATGCCGCCGAAGCTGAACTGGTGCTGGTTGCTGGCCACAATGTGCCGCACGACGTAGAGCTGGCCGGTAAATCGCTGGCGCTGGTTGATGTGCAGCAAGCGCTGCGCGATCCGCTGGCGGCAATCAATCAAGCCAAAGCAAGTGCCAAAACCTGGCAGCCTGCGGCTGCAACCGCTGCCGCGCCAGTAGCTGCGCAGAGCGCTGCTCAGAAACGCATCGTGGCGGTGACCGCCTGCCCAACCGGCGTGGCGCATACCTTTATGGCTGCTGAAGCTATTCAGGCCGAAGCGACCAAGCGTGGCTGGTGGGTGAAAGTTGAAACCCGTGGTTCTGTGGGCGCAGGCAACGCGATTACCCCAGAAGAAGTGGCGGCGGCCGATCTGGTGATCGTCGCGGCTGATATCGATGTGGATCTGGCGAAATTTGCCGGTAAGCCGATGTACCGCACCTCAACCAGTCTGGCGCTGAAGAAAACTGCGCAGGAGCTGGATAAAGCGCAGGCCGAAGCGAAAACCTATCAGCCGAGCGGCAATCAGGCTGCCAGCGCACAAGGCGACAGTAAAGAGAAAGCCGGTGCCTATCGTCACCTGCTGACTGGCGTGTCCTACATGCTGCCGATGGTGGTTGCCGGTGGTTTAAGCATCGCGCTGTCATTTGCCTTTGGTATCACCGCATTTAAAGAGCCGGGCACCTTAGCGGCTGCACTGATGCAGATCGGTGGCGGCAGCGCCTTCGCGCTGATGGTGCCGGTGTTAGCCGGTTTCATTGCCTTCTCGATTGCGGATCGTCCGGGTCTGACGCCTGGTTTGATTGGCGGTATGATCGCCACCAGCATTAACGCCGGTTTCCTGGGCGGTATCATCGCCGGTTTCATTGCCGGTTACGCCGCGAAGATGCTCAGCAGCAAAGTGAAACTGCCGCAGAGTATGGAAGCGCTGAAGCCGATTCTAATCATTCCGCTGGTGGCGAGTTTAATTACCGGTTTGCTGATGATTTACGTGGTAGGTAAGCCGGTGGCGGGCATCATGACTGGCCTGACAACCTGGCTGGCCAATATGGGTACCGCGAACGCAGTGCTGCTGGGCGCGATTCTCGGTGGCATGATGTGTACCGACATGGGCGGTCCGGTGAACAAAGTGGCCTATGCGTTTGGTGTTGGTCTGCTGAGTTCACAAACCTACGCACCGATGGCGGCCATTATGGCAGCCGGAATGGTGCCACCGCTGGCGATGGGCCTGGCGACGCTGGTTGCGCGTCGTAAGTTCAACAAAGGTCAGCAGGAAGGTGGTAAAGCGGCGCTGGTGCTCGGTCTGTGCTTCATCTCTGAAGGTGCGATTCCGTTTGCGGCGCGTGATCCAATGCGTGTGCTGCCGTGCTGTATCATTGGCGGCGCGGTAACCGGTGCGATTTCCATGGCGATTGGCGCGAAACTGATGGCACCGCACGGTGGTCTGTTCGTCCTGCTGATTCCAGGCGCGATTAGTCCAGTATTGGGTTATCTGCTGGCGATTGTGATTGGTACTGCGGTAGCGGGACTTGGTTACGCCATCCTGAAACGTCCGGAAGAAGAGCTGGTTAAAGCCGCGTAATCTTCGTCAGACATAAAAAAAGGGAGCTGCGGCTCCCTTTTGTTTAATCAGATAATTAACCCTGCTGCTCCGACTTCAACCACGCAATCTCATCCTTCCAGATATCCGGATTAATGGTTTCCAGAATCATGGGAATGCCGTCAAAACGTTTATCTTTCATCAGCCAGCTAAACGCGGTTTTACCGATATTGCCTTCACCCAGACTGTGATGGCGGTCGACGCGACTGCCCAGCGTACTCTTGGCATCATTCAGGTGCATGCCGCGCAAATACTGGAAACCAACGATGCGCTCAAAGTCGCTGAAGGTCTCGGCGCAGGCTTCTTCGGTACGCAGGTCGTAACCGCCCGCAAAGGCGTGGCAGGTATCAATGCACACGCCAACGCGCGACTTATCTTCCACGTGCTCAATAATGGTGGCGAGGTGCTCGAAGCGGAAACCGAGATTGCTGCCCTGACCGGCGGTGTTTTCAATCACCGCCACCACGCTGCTGGTTTTATCCAGCGCGATGTTGATCGATTCGGCGATACGCTTCAGGCAGGCTTCTTCTTCAATCTGCTTCAGATGGCTGCCCGGATGGAAGTTCAGCAAGGTCAAACCCAACTGCTCGGCACGCTGCATCTCATCGAGGAAAGCCTCGCGCGATTTCTCCAGCGCTTCCATCACCGGATGGCCGAGGTTAATTAAATAGCTATCGTGCGGCAGAATCTGCGCGGAGGTGAAGTTGTAACGATCGCAGGCGGTTTTGAACGCATCGATCACTTCTCCTGACAGCGGTGCGGCTTTCCACTGGCGCTGATTTTTGGTGAACAGCGCAAAGGCTGTGGCTTCGAGTTCGTGGGCACGGATAACTGCCTGGTCCACGCCGCCTGATGCACTGACATGTGCGCCGATATATTTCATGCCGCTCTCCTGATTGGGCGATTGCTGCTGCAAAGCTGCCCATCATAGCGGATGCGGTTACGCCATGAAATGTTGCACCAGCACATTGAGTGCTCCGCCGCCGAGAATTAACCAGCCAAACATCACCAATCCCAGCAGCAACGGTTTACAACCGGCCTGTTTCAGGGCGCTGAAGCGCGTAGTCAAACCCAGCGCAGCCATCGCCATCGCCAGCAGCAGATTGGCCAGCTGATTCAACGTGCCAACAATATTGGCAGGCAGCAGATGCAGCGAATTAAACAGCGCCACCACAATAAACAGCAGCGCGAACCAGGGAAAACGAATCGCTTGTTGCTGTGCGTTGTGGCTAGGCTGACGTTTCAGCCAGCTTCCCAGCATCAGCAAGAAGGGCGCTAACATCATCACGCGCAGCATTTTGGCAATCACGGCGGTGTTTTCGGCCTCGGCACCCATCGCGTGTCCTGCCGCAACGACCTGCGCTACTTCATGCAACGTCGAACCCGTGAAGATACCGAAATGTTCCGCGCTGACCGTTGGCAGCAGCGACCACAACATCGGATACAGCACGATGCCAACGGTACCAAACAGCACCACAGTCGCAACAGCCACCGCCACTTTTGACGGCGCAGCCTTAACGATAGGTTCACTCGCCAGCACCGCCGCCGCGCCGCAAATACTGCTGCCCGCTCCAATCAGCCACACGGTTTCGCGATCCATCTTCAGCAGACGAATGCCGATAAAACAGGTCAGCAGGAAAGTGGAGCTGAGAACCATCACATCAATCAATACGCCGCTAAGACCGACATCAGCAATCTGCTGCACAGTAATACGAAAGCCATACAGGATGATGCCGAGGCGCAGCAAACGCTGTTTCGCCAGCATTACGCCGCTGTCACAGGCGCCGGCCATCTGCGGATAAAGGGTGTTACCGAGCACGATGCCCAAAATAATCGCTAATGTCAGCGCACCGAATCCGGCCCCGGCCAACCACGACTGATTGCTTAACCACGCCGCGGTACCGGCAATCGCCACGGTCAACAGCAAACCCGGCAGCCAGTGATGTAGATGAAACGGGGTTTTATTCACGCTTAACTCAGCCATACTTTTCTCCTCGCTGGACGGCGGTGGTTCGGACGAAAACCACAATTAAAGAGCGCACATTCCGTAGCGGCGCAATTTATTGCGCGATAAATCGCGCCGCTACGGAATGTGCGATGATTTATGCCGTGTGCTTATCTCATGCTGTTCTTTTCTAAGCCTGCGCTGCGCTGGTATAAAAGTAAAATTGATAATATATTTATAATTAACCAGAATAAGTAATATAAAGGAAACCGCATGCACATCACGTTGCGCCAGATTGAAGTGTTTACCGAAGTGCTGAAGAGCGGCTCGACGACGCAGGCCTCGCAGGTGCTGGCGCTGTCGCAGTCGGCGGTGAGCGCCGCGTTAGCGGATTTGGAAAACCAACTCGGTGTGCAGCTGTTTGACCGCGTCGGTAAGCGACTGGTGGTGAATGAGCATGGCCGTTTACTCTATCCGCGTGCCGTGGGTTTGATGGAGCAGGCGGGCGAAATCGAACAGCTGTTTAAGGAAGATAACGGGGCGATTCGCCTGTTCGCCAGCAGCACCATTGGTAATTACCTGCTGCCGGGCATGATCGCCGCCTATCGCCGCGATTTCCCCGCGTTGCCGCTGGAGCTAAGCGTCGGCAACAGTCAGGATGCGATTAATGCGGTGGCGGATTTCCGCGTCGATATCGGTTTGATCGAAGGTCCGTGCCACGAGCTGGATATTATCAGCGAGCCGTGGCTGGAAGATGAGCTGGTGGTGTTTGCCGCGCCGGATGCCGCCATCCTGCAGCAGCCGATTACGCTGGAAGCGCTCGCCGCCGCGCCGTGGATTCTACGCGAGCGCGGTTCAGGCACGCGCGAGATCGTTGATTATCTGCTGCTGTCGCATCTGCCACAGTTTCAGCTCGGCATGGAGCTAGGCAATTCAGAGGCGATTAAACACGCGGTGCGTCACGGCATGGGCATCAGCTGTTTGTCGCGGCGGGTGATTGAGGATCTGCTGGAAGCCGGCACGCTGGTGGAAGTCGCGATCCCATTGCCGCGCCTGACGCGCACGCTGTATCGCATCCATCATCGACAGAAGCATGTGTCCAAAGCGTTGAGCCGTTTCCTGTCGTATTGCCGTGAATAATCACAGCGCTGATCACGCTGCGGCTAATAATTCCCGGCCGATCATGAAGGTAACTAATAACCCGACGTGAATGCTATACAGCTTGGGGCTAGCTGCTACAATCTCGCCTCATTTTTATCCAGCATAGCGTTTACACATGCATAATGACTCAAAAACAACACAACAACCTGGATTGCGCCGTGAATTAAAAGCGCGTCATCTCACCATGATCGCCATTGGTGGTTCCATCGGTACCGGCCTGTTTGTCGCCTCGGGTGCCACCATTTCTCAGGCCGGACCCGGCGGCGCGCTGCTCTCCTATGCGCTCATCGGCCTGATGGTTTACTTCCTGATGACCAGCCTCGGCGAACTCGCGGCCTTTATGCCGGTTTCTGGCTCCTTCTCCACCTACGGTTCAAAATATGTTGAAGAAGGCTTCGGCTTCGCGCTGGGCTGGAACTATTGGTACAACTGGGCGGTGACCATCGCCGTTGACCTCGTCGCCTCGCAGCTCGTCATGAACTACTGGTTCCCGGACACGCCCGGCTGGATCTGGAGCGCACTGTTCCTTGGCCTGATGTTCCTGCTCAACTACATCTCAGTCAAAGGCTTCGGTGAAGCGGAATATTGGTTCTCGCTGATCAAAGTGACCACCGTCATCATCTTTATTGTGGTTGGCGTGTTGATGATCACCGGCATCATGCGCGGTGCAGAAAACGCCGGCTGGCATAACTGGACCGTGGGTGAAGCGCCGTTCGCCGGTGGTTTTGCCGCGATGATAGGCGTGGCGATGATCGTTGGCTTCTCCTTCCAGGGCACCGAGCTGATCGGTATCGCAGCCGGTGAATCTGAGGATCCGGCGAAGAACATTCCGCGCGCGGTGCGTCAGGTATTCTGGCGAATTCTGCTGTTCTATATCTTCGCTATTCTGATCATTAGCCTGATTCTGCCGTACACCGATCCGAAGCTGCTGCATAACGATGTCACCGATATCGCCATCAGCCCGTTCACGCTGGTGTTCCAGAATGCCGGTCTGCTTTCGGCGGCAGCGGTAATGAACGCAGTGATTCTGACGGCGGTACTGTCGGCGGGTAACTCCGGCATGTACGCCTCAACGCGTATGCTGTTCAACCTGGCACGCGAAGGTAAAGCGCCACGCATTTTCGGCAAGCTGTCGAAAGGTGGCGTGCCGCGTAACGCGCTGATTGCTACCACTGTGGTGGCGGGATTGTGCTTCCTGAGCTCGAAATTTGGTAACCAGGAAGTTTACCTGTGGCTACTGAACACCTCAGGCATGACCGGTTTTATTGCCTGGTTGGGTATCGCCATTAGCCATTACCGTTTCCGTCGCGGTTATATCGCTCAGGGTCACAACCTGGCCGATTTGCCGTACCGTTCGGGCTTCTTCCCGCTGGGACCGATTTTCGCCTTTATTCTGTGTTTGATCATCACACTGGGTCAGAACTATCAGGCGTTCCTTGCTGACCGCATTGATTGGTATGGCGTGGCCGCAACCTATATTGGTCTGCCGCTGTTCCTGATTATTTGGTTGGGCTACAAGCTGACACGCGGTTCGCGCTTCGTGAAATACAGCGAGATGGAGTTCCCGACGTTTAAAGAGTAGTCATACCCTTGCGCGATAAATCGCGCCGCTACGAATAAGGTGCACGTGTAGTAGCGGCGCAATTTATTGCGCATTGTTTTGGATTTTGTTACTCAGATTGAATTGATAATTATTATCACCTGCACTATTGTGGCTGCCGTTATGATTTCGACAAGAAACGGGTAGAACAATGCGTACCACCGACGCCACGCTGCTGGCGGAAAACGGCCTCGAAACCGACACCATGACGCGTTATCGTCAGGTACTGCGCCAGCGACTGATGTTAATTGGCGTGCTGGCGCTGGCGATATTAGCGTCAGTGATTCTTGATTTCACCCTCGGCCCGGCTGGGCTCTCCCTCGACACCTTATGGCAAACGCTGACGCATCCCGATGCGGTCGATGCGGGCACGCGCGTGATTGTCTGGGATATTCGTTTACCGTACGCCTTGATGGCGGTGGTGGTGGGCTTCTCGCTCGGCCTCGCCGGTGCAGAGATGCAAACCATCCTGAATAACCCGCTTGCCAGCCCGTTTACGCTCGGCGTTTCGTCGGCGGCGGCCTTTGGTGCGGCGCTGGCCATCGTTCTCGGTATCGGCATTCCTGGCGTTCCGGATCAGTGGTTTATCTCTGCCAACGCGTTTGTGTTTGCGCTATTTGCCGCCTTGATGCTGGATGGCGTGACGCGCTGGACCAAAGTTTCGACCTCTGGCGTGGTGCTGTTTGGTATCGCGCTGGTGTTCACCTTCAACGCATTAGTCTCAATGATGCAGTTCATCGCCAGCGAAGATACTTTGCAGGGCCTGGTGTTCTGGACCATGGGCAGCCTCGCGCGCGCCTCGTGGGAAAAGCTCGGCGTATTAACCGCCGCCTTTGCCATCCTGATTCCGTTCTCGATGCTCAGCAGCTGGAAGCTGACCGCGCTGCGCCTCGGCGAAGATCGCGCGGTGAGTTTTGGTATCGACGTGCGCCGTCTGCGCCTGGCAACGCTGCTGCGCATCAGTATTCTCTCTGCGCTGGCGGTGGCGTTTGTCGGCCCAATTGGTTTCATCGGTCTGGTCGCGCCGCACATTGCGCGCATGATGTTTGGTGAAGATCACCGCTATTACCTGCCAGCCAGCGCGCTGGTCGGTGCGCTGGTGCTGTCGCTGGCTTCGGTGGCGTCGAAAAACCTGATTCCCGGCGTGATCATTCCGGTGGGAATTGTGACGTCGCTGGTCGGCGTGCCGTTCTTCCTCAGCATTATTCTGCGTCATCGGGGGACGGTGTAATGGAGCAGGGATTACGTCTCAAGCATTTCTCCGCCGGTTATCCGAAGCGCAAGGTGATTGACGATCTCAACGTGCCGGAGCTGCCGCAGGGCAAAATCACCGTGTTGCTTGGCCCCAACGGCTGCGGCAAATCGACGCTGTTGCGCGCGCTGGCTGGTTTGGGCAAAGGGCAGGGCGAGCTGTGGCTGAACGGTGAAGAGCTGATGAGCCAGCCGTTTGCGCGCCGGGCGCAGCGTGTGGTTTATCTGCCGCAAAGTTTGCCGGCGGGCGTGCATCTGCACGTGCTGGAGTCGATTATCGTGGCGCAGCGTGCGTCGGGTGGCTTGCACAGCGCCTCGAGCGAAGCGGAGATCATGCATCTACTCGAGCAGCTCGGCATCGCGCATTTAGCCATGCGTTATCTCGATCAGCTTTCGGGCGGGCAGAAGCAGTTGGTGGGTCTGGCGCAATCGCTGATTCGCCGTCCGGAACTTCTGCTGCTGGATGAACCGCTTAGCGCGCTGGATCTTAACTACCAGTTCCACGTGATGGATCTGGTGCGTCGTGAAACCCGGTTGCGCAATATTGTGACGGTGGTGGTGGTGCACGATATCAACATCGCGCTGCGTCATGCGGATCACGCGCTGATGCTGAAGGATGGCAATCTGCTGGCGGACGGCGAGCCGTCGCAGGTGATTACGCCGGAGACGCTGGCGCAGGTGTATGGCGTGCGCGGCCGTATCGAGCACTGCTCTCGCGGCATGCCGCAGGTGATGATCGACGGGCTGGCGGAGACGTTGGTGTAGTTAGGTGCACGCTGTCCCCCATCCCGGCCTTCCCCCGCTAGCGGGGGAAGGAGACGCTGCCACATGCAGCTTCATCACTGACATGTGGCAGCATCTTCCTCCCCCATTTATGGGGGAGGACCGAGGAGGGGGACAGCCAGCACATACCCAGAGGCCAGCCAGCACCATCACACCAACAAATGCTTCGCGTGGAAACGCAGATGATCTTCCACGAAGCTGGCGATAAAGAAGTAGCTATGGTCATAACCTGGCTGAATGCGTAGCTCCAGCGGGAAACCTTGCTCACGCGCCACCGCTTCCAGTCGCTCTGGACGCAGCTGATCGGCGAGGAACTGATCGCTATCCCCTTGATCAATCAGAATCGGCAAGCGCTGTTCCACGTCACGCATCAACAGGCAACTATCCCATTCACGCCACGTCTGACGATCTTCACCCAGGTATGCGGCAAAGGCCTTCTGGCCCCACGGCACTTCGGTAGGATTGACGATTGGCGCGAAGGCAGAAGCAGATGCAAAACGTCCGCCGAGACGCAATGCCAACACCAGCGCACCGTGACCGCCCATTGAATGACCCATCACCGACTGACGATCGCTCAGCTTAAAGTTATCCGCCACCAACTCCGGCAGCTCCGCGCTGAGGTAATCGAACATGCGGAAGTTCGCCGCCCAAGGCTGCTGCGTGGCGTTGAGGTAGAAACCTGCCCCCTGGCCGAGATCGTAACCGCTGTCGTTAGCCACCTCGTCACCGCGCGGGCTGGTGTCTGGCATAATCAGCACCAAACCCAGCTGCGCAGCCACGCGCTGGGCGCCGGCTTTGGTGGTGAAGTTCTCATCGCTGCAGGTCAATCCGGCGAGAAACCACACCACCGGCGGCGGTGCGTCACTCTGCGGCGGCGGCAGAAAAATGCTGAAGGTCATCGGACAGTTCAGCACGGCCGACTGATGACGCCAGCGCTGCTGCCAGCCACCAAAAATGCGATGCTCTTCTAACAGCTCCAAAGTGGAAGCCATAACGTCTCCTGATTACTTAGTAAAATGCACCACCGTACGGATGGATTTCCCTTCATGCATCAGATCAAAGGCGTCGTTAATCTCTTCCAGCGGCAGGTTGTGGGTGATGAAATCGTTCAGGGCGAATTTACCGTCGAGGTAATCCTGCACGATGCCCGGCAACTGTGAACGGCCTTTAACGCCACCAAAAGCGGAACCACGCCATACGCGACCGGTCACCAGCTGGAATGGACGGGTAGAAATCTCCTGGCCCGCGCCAGCCACGCCGATAATCACTGATTCGCCCCAACCTTTGTGGCAGCACTCCAGCGCCGAACGCATCACGTTAACGTTACCGATGCACTCGAAGGAGAAATCGACGCCGCCGTCGGTCAGTTCAACGATCACATCCTGAATCGGCTTATCGTGATCTTTTGGGTTGATCAGATCGGTGGCACCCAGTTTGCGCGCCAGATCGAATTTACTGGTGTTGAGATCGATACCGATGATGCGACCGGCTTTCGCCATCTTCGCGCCGATAATCGCCGACAAACCAATGCCGCCGAGGCCGAAGATCGCCACGGTGTCGCCTTCTTTTACTTTGGCCGTGTTCATCACCGCGCCCATGCCGGTGGTGACGCCGCAGCCCAGCAGGCACACTTCTTCCAGAGGCGCTTCTTTGCTGATCACCGCCAGCGAGATTTCCGGTACCACGGTGTATTCAGAGAAGGTTGAGGTGCCCATGTAGTGGAAAATCGGCTTGCCGTCTTTGAAGAAGCGGGTGGTGCCGTCTGGCATCAAACCTTTGCCCTGGGTGGCGCGAATCGCCTGACACAGGTTGGTTTTGCCCGAGAGACAGAACTTACACTTGCCGCACTCTGGGGTGTAAAGCGGGATCACGTGGTCGCCGACGGCCACGCTGGTCACGCCTTCGCCCACCGCTTCCACCACGCCGCCGCCTTCGTGGCCGAGGATCGCCGGGAATACGCCTTCCGGATCTTGTCCCGACAAGGTGTAAGCATCGGTGTGGCACACGCCGGTGGCCACGATGCGCACCAGCACTTCACCTTTTTGCGGTGGCATCAGATCCACTTCTTCGATTTTCAGCGGTTCGCCAGCTGCCCAGGCAACGGCGGCGCGGGTTTTAATCATGTTTCATGCAATCCCTCTTCCTGTAGATGCGGGGTAAGTGGCCCCGATGGTCGTGATGTCGATAAAACAGAAATTCACTCGGCAACGTGCAGCGGATGCCGTAACTCGTCGTTAACCGGGCGATCGTCAAACAGTTCAATAATCAAATATTTCAGTGCTTCCACATTGGGTGTAAACGCATCGCGCCGCCACATCAGCCAGGTGGCGGTATCGCGGTAAGCTGGCGGTAACGCATGCTCCTGCACGCGGGCGCGGGCTGGCATTTGCGCCAGCACCGAGGCGGGAATCATCGCCACGCCCGCGCCGCCGGCCACACACGCCACCATCGCGTGGTAAGACTGTATCTCCATTACGCTGCTCGGCGCGGTCTGGCTTTCGCGATACCAGGCTTCCAGCTTGGTGCGATAGGAACAGCTGTTGCGGAAAGCAAACAGCGTGTCGCCTTGCACATCGCGCGCGCTGGCAATCGGCGCATGTTCCGGGCTGGTGATCAGCACCATCTGCTCATTAAAGGCAATGCAGCCGTTGAGATCGTCGTGCGCCACAGGGCCATCCACCAGCGCAGCGGCCAGCGTGCCTTCCCGCACTTTGTCGATGATTTCACCGGAAGTATTGGTGATCAGTGACAGTTCCACGGCGGGAAAACGCTGGTGATAGGCCGCAAGGAGGGCAGGGAGGCGCGTCGCGGCGGTGCTCTCCATCGAACCGAGCGCGAAGTTACCGCCCGGCTCACCGGCGCGCGCCATGTTCAGCGCTTCATCGCTCAATGCCAGGATGCGCTGCGCATAGTTAAGAAAATTGTGGCCCATCGGCGACAGGCGAATGCGTTGCTTCTCACGAATAAACAGATCAACGCCAATTTCATCTTCCAGCTGGCGCAGACGCGTGGTGAGATTAGAAGGTACGCGATGGAGTTGCTCGGCGGCACGCGCCAGCGAACCGGATTCGGCGACGGAGCAAAACATGCGGAGCTGTACTAAATCCATATTCTCTTCTCGTAAGCAACTTGGTTAGTATTATTCACTTTTCGTGAGTTTAAACGTCATGCATGCTAGTGACAAGTGATAAAACATTCTGAGGTCGGTATGGCGTTTCGTGTCGCGCTTAGCGCGTTCTTAAGTTTAGTGGTTGCGATGGGGATTGGGCGATTTGCTTTCACGCCGCAGGTTCCGCTGATGATTCAGGACCATCAACTGACGCTCACCAGCGCCAGTCTGGTGGCGGCACTCAACTATCTCGGTTATCTGTTTGGCTCGTTTGATGCGATGCGTGCGCGCAACCGCGTCGAGTGGCGTTTACAGGCGGGCGTGTGGGGCGCAGTGATTTTAACGCTGCTCTCGGCCTGCGTCAGCGGTCCGTGGTTACATGGCCTGATTCGTTTCCTGATTGGCTGGGCCAGCGGCTGGGCGATGGTGTTGCTGGCGGCATGGGCCAGCGACCAGCTACATCATCACGGACGTCCCGGCTTGCTGGCGGCGGTGTTTGCCGGGCCCGGCACCGGCATCTTTATCAGCGGCATGCTGGCGGTGGCGCTGCACGCCAGCGGGGTCAGCGCGGCCTTTGCGTGGGCGGCTTACGGTTTGCTGGCGCTGTTGTTGATTGCCGCGATTGCGCGATTCCTGCCGCGCACCGGCCAGTTACATCGCCCCGATCACGCTGCATCGCCGCTGGTGCTGAATGGCAATCTCAAGCGCCTGATGCTGAGTTACAGCCTCGCTGGCTTTGGCTACATTCTGCCCGCCACTTTTCTGTCGCAAATGGCGGCGGCGCGTTTTCCCGACAGCGCGTTTGCCCAGTTTGTCTGGCCGGTGTTTGGTGGCGCGGCGGTGATCGGCATCGTGTTAGGTATTCTGACGCGTCACTGGGGCAGCAGCCATCTGCGGCTGGCCATAGTGTTGTGGGCGCAGGCGTTGGGCGTCATCGCCGCGATTGTGCTGCCCGGCTTGAATGGCCTGATGCTGGGCGCAGCGCTGATCGGCGGCGGCTTCCTGTGTGTGGTGCAGCTGACGCTGCAATATGGGCGCGAGCTGGCACCGCAGCATGCGCGCTATCTTGCCGGTTTGCTCACCACCGGTTATGCGGTCGGGCAGTTGGGCGGTCCGCTGCTGTCGTGGATTTCCAGCATGCTATGGCATCAGCTGGAACCCGCGCTATGGGTAGCGGGCGCCAGCTTAATCCTTGCGGGAATGCTGGTTTTACGTCGCCGTACGTGATGAAAAGCTTATCAGAATGATTACTGGATTAAGGGCGCGGAGTATTTCACAATACGCGCTCAGAATTTCCCCCGTGGGCGAAAACCCGCGGGCGCATCACCTGTCGGAGAAGAGTAAATGAGCACCTTAAGTCAGGAAGCCGCCTTGGTTCACGAAGCGCTGTTGGCGCGTGGTCTGGAAACACCGTTACGTGCCCCGGTGCGTGAAATGGATGACGCCGCGCGCAAACGCGAAATTGCCGGCCACATGACGCAAATCATGCAGCTGCTGAACCTGGATCTGGAAGATGACAGCCTGATGGAAACGCCGCACCGCATCGCTAAGATGTATGTGGATGAGATTTTCTCAGGTCTGGATTACGCCAACTTCCCGAAAATCACCGTCATCGAAAACAAGATGAAAGTGGATGAGATGGTAACGGTGCGTGATATCACGTTGACCAGCACCTGCGAACACCACTTTGTGATTATCGATGGCAAAGCCACCGTGGCCTATATCCCGAAAGAGAAAGTGATTGGCTTGTCGAAAATCAACCGTATCGTGCAGTTCTTTGCCCAGCGTCCGCAGGTGCAAGAGCGCCTGACGCAGCAAGTGCTGGTGGCGCTGCAAACGCTGCTCGGCACCAATAACGTTGCGGTGTCGATTGATGCGGTGCATTACTGCGTGAAAGCACGTGGCGTAAAAGATGCTACCAGCGCCACCACCACCACTTCACTGGGTGGCTTGTTCAAATCCAGCCAGAACACGCGTCAGGAGTTTTTGCGCGCGGTTCGTCACAGCTAATCTGTTTGGGCAACAGCCTGTTGCCCGATTTCCTCTCTCCGTCAGGGCACTCGATGCAACGCTATCTCGCGCTGGATTTCATTCGTGGTTGCGCCATTCTCGGCATCTTGCTGCTGAACATTGTCGGCTTTGCGTTGCCATCGGCCGCCTATCTCAATCCGGCGTGGCGCGGCGAGGCTGCTACGCCTGATGCCTGGACGTGGGCGATCATGGATGGCCTGGCGCAGCTGAAATTCCTCACGCTGTTTGCCTTGCTGTTTGGTGCCGGTCTTTATATGCAGGCGCCGCGCGGCAGCCGCTGGATGTCGGCGCGTCTGACGCTGCTGGTGCTGCTCGGATTTATTCACGGCATCTTTTTCTGGGAAGGCGACATCCTGCTGGATTATGGCCTGATTGGGCTGATTATCTGGCGCATGCTGCGTGATGTGCCTTCCGACCGCGCGTTGTTACAAACCGGCGCATTACTCTATCTGGTCGGCTGCGGCGTGCTGCTGATTTTCGGCGCGGTCTCCAGCCCCAATCCCACGCGATCCTGGCTGCCGGGTGCGGCGGACCTGCAGTATGAAAGCTACTGGAAACTGCTCGGCGGCTGGGAAGCGGTGCAGAACCGGCTGGATCATCTGTCATCAGGCCTGATGGCACTGGCGTCACAATATGGATGGCAACTGGCGGGTTTGATGCTGATTGGTGCGGCATTGATGCGCAGCGGCTGGCTCAGCGGGCAATTTAGCGTGCAGCACTATCGCCGTTCGGCGGCGCTGCTGCTGACTATCGGCTGGCTGATCGCCATTCCCGGCATCGCCGCGCAGTGGATGATTGGCTGGGAATTCCGCTGGACCGGCTTTTTCCTGCAGGTGCCGCGCGATCTTGCCAGCCCGTTTATCAGCCTCGGTTATGCCGCGCTTTGCCTGGGATTCTGGCCGCAAATTGCGTCAACGCGCATCAGCTACGCCATTCAATGCGTTGGCCGCATGGCATTGAGCAATTACCTGTTACAGACGCTGATTTGCACCACGCTGTTCTACCGCTTTGATCTGTTCCTCAGGTTCGATCGCCTGCAGCTGCTGGCCTTTGTACCGGCTATCTGGCTGGTAAATATCCTGTTTTCCGTGCTGTGGCTGCGCGTCTTCCCGCAAGGCCCAATGGAGTGGATTTGGCGCAAACTGACGCGTCTTGCCGCGGGAAAACCTGACCCTTCCTCCTCGCTCAGATAATGATGTTCATCACAAAGGTTGCAGAATTGTATGTAACCGTTTTCATTGCTGTGACGTGATTCACGTAGTCGTTCCACATGCCCTGACAGAATAGCGCCGTTACGCGCTTGTCGCGCATTTTCAGCCTCTGTGGAACAGCTGCATGATAACGATTCGTGATGTCGCCCGTCAGGCCGGTGTGTCAGTAGCCACCGTGTCGCGTGTGCTCAACAACAGCAGTGCAGTCACCGCCGATACCCGGGAAGCCGTGCTGGCTGCCGTTGATGCGTTAGGCTATCGCCCGAACGCCAACGCGCAGGCGCTGGCTACGCAAATCAGTGACACCATCGGCGTGGTGGTGATGGATGTTTCCGATCCCTTCTTTGGCGCGCTGGTGAAAGCGGTTGATACCGTGGCGCAGCGCGTGCATAAACACGTGTTAATCAGCAACTCCTGGCATCAGGAAGAGAAAGAACGTCACGCAATTGAGGTGCTGATACGTCAACGATGTAACGCATTGGTGGTGCACGCGAAAACGCTTTCAGACGCCGAACTGATGCAGTTTATGGATCAGGTTCCCGGTATGGTATTGATTAACCGTACAATTCCCGGTTACGAACACCGCTGCGTCTGCCTGGATAACGTTACCGGCGCTCAGGTAGCCACGCGCATGTTGTTACAACAGGGACATCAACGCATCGGCTTTCTTAGCTCCAGCCACCCGATTGAGGATGTAACGCAACGACGTGAAGGCTGGCTGCAGGCCTTGTCAGAACAGGGAATTCGCCCGCAGGAGTCATGGATTGCGCATGCTGAACCTGATATGCAAGGCGGCGAAGCAGCGATGGTGGAGTTGCTGGGTCGTAACTTACATTTAACCGCGGTGTTTTCCTACAATGACGGCATGGCGGCGGGTGCATTGACCGCTTTAAAGGACAACGGCATCCAGGTTCCGCAGCATTTCTCTGTCATTGGCTTTGATGATATTCCCATCTCCCGCTATACCGATCCGCAGTTAACCACGGTCCGTTATCCTATTGTTTCTATGGCGAAACTCGCCACGGAATTAGCGCTCAAAGGTGCCGCAGGTGAGCTGGATCAGCTGGCTGTACACTGCTTTATGCCAACGCTGGTGCGTCGCCATTCTGTCGCCCAGCGGCAAATTGTGGAGTCGGTCACTAATTCAGGCGATAGCGCAGTGTAACCGTTTCCAATCTGTGATTGCATTCACAGTTAATTAACATGCCGCTCACTATGATGGCAGCGTCTTACCGGACTGAAACATCATGTAACGCTGGGAAATCCTCTTCCCAGCCGGTTTCAGTAGCCGATTGAAATAGTTCACAACACTTTTCAGGAAGCGTTTACCTACAGGGAAGTCAGGATTGCGATGGTGGCCCGGCTTTGCGTTACGCGTCCGCCCATTATCAGGTTTACAACCGACGGCGCTGTTTGCCCGCAGGCAAATAGCGCAATGAAATGCCCTACATAAAAAACCGGAGATACCATGAATAAGAAGGTTTTCACGCTCACAGCACTGGTTGCCAGCATGATGTTTGGTGCAACTGCGCACGCCGCCGATACCCGCATTGGCGTGACCATCTACAAATACGACGACAACTTCATGTCGATGGTGCGTAAGGACATTGAGAAAGAAGCAAAATCATTGGGCGGCATTCAGCTGTTGATGAATGACTCCCAGAACGACCAGTCTAAACAGAACGACCAGATTGACGTGCTGATGGCGAAAGGCGTGAAAGCGCTGGCCATCAACCTGGTGGATCCGGCTGCTGCGGCAGTGGTGATTGATAAAGCGCGTGGCAACGATGTGCCGGTGGTGTTCTTCAACAAAGAACCTAACGCCAAAGTGCTGGCCAGCTACCCGAAAGCGTATTACGTCGGTACCGACTCTAAAGAGTCAGGCATCATCCAGGGTCAGCTGATTGAGAAGCACTGGAAAGCCACGCCAGCCTGGGATCTAAACAAAGACGGTACCATCCAGTTCGTACTGCTGAAAGGCGAGCCGGGCCATCCGGATGCCGAAGCGCGTACTAAATACGTGATCGATACCCTGAACAAAGACGGCCTGAAAACGCAGCAGCTGGCGATGGATACCGCGATGTGGGATACCGCACAGGCAAAAGACAAAGTTGACGCCTGGCTCTCTGGCCCGAACGCCAACAAGATTGAAGTGATCATCGCTAATAACGATGCGATGGCGATGGGTGCGGTTGAAGCGCTGAAAGCGCACAACAAAACCAGCATTCCGGTGTTTGGTGTCGATGCACTGCCAGAAGCGCTGGCGCTGGTGAAATCAGGCGCGCTGGCCGGTACCGTGTTGAACGATGCGGAAAACCAGGCGAAAGCGACGCTGGACATTGCTAACAATCTGGCCAATGGCAAAGAGCCAACTGCAGGCACTAACTTCAAAATGGACAACAAAATCGTACGTGTTCCTTACGTACCAGTAGATAAAGAAAATCTGTCGCAGTTTGTGAAGTAATTCATCCTGGGCGCGGTATTTCGCCGCGCCTTATTGCATCTGACCAACGCTTTATTTAGCCAGGTAAATTATGGCCAGTGAGAATCCGACCACACAGCGTGAATATCTGCTGGAGATGACGAATGTCTCGAAATCATTTCCAGGAGTTAAAGCCTTAGATAATGTGAATTTAAAAGTGCGGCCGCACTCTGTTCATGCATTAATGGGCGAAAACGGCGCCGGGAAATCTACATTATTAAAATGTCTGTTTGGGATTTATAAAAAGGATACGGGGAGCATCCTGTTTCAGGGTGAGGAAATTGATTATAAGAGCTCCAAAGAAGCGCTGGAAAATGGCGTTTCCATGGTGCATCAGGAATTAAACCTGGTTCTGCAACGCAACGTCATGGATAACATGTGGCTTGGCCGTTATCCACGTAAAGGCGTGTTTGTCGATCAGGATAAAATGTATCGCGATACCAAAGCGATCTTTGATGAATTAGATATTGATATCGATCCGCGCGATAAAGTTGCCACCTTATCGGTGTCGCAGATGCAGATGATCGAAATCGCCAAAGCCTTCTCCTATGATGCCAAAATCGTCATTATGGATGAGCCGACATCATCGCTGACCGAAAAAGAAGTGAACCACTTGTTCACGATTATTCGTAAGCTGAAAGATCGTGGCTGCGGCATTGTGTATATCTCGCACAAGATGGAAGAGATATTCCAGCTGTGTGATGAGATCACCATTTTGCGTGACGGACAGTGGATCGCCACCCAGCCGCTGGAAGGTCTGGACATGGACAAAATCATCTCGATGATGGTTGGCCGTTCATTGAACCAGCGCTTCCCGGACAAAACCAACGTGCCGGGGGAAACCATTCTTGAGGTGCGCCATTTAACCTCACTGCGTCAGCCGTCGATTCGTGATATCTCGTTCGATCTGCGTAAAGGTGAAATTCTTGGTATTGCCGGTTTGGTGGGCGCTAAGCGTACCGACATCGTCGAAACCCTGTTTGGCATTCGCGAGAAGTCAGGCGGTACGATTAAGCTGCACGGCAAGAGTATTAATAACCACAGCGCCAACGAAGCCATTAACCACGGCTTTGCGCTGGTGACGGAAGAGCGTCGCTCCACCGGTATTTATGCGTATCTGGATATAGGCTTTAACTCGCTTATCTCCAATATTAAAAAGTATAAATCCAGCATGGGGCTGCTCGATAATAAACGCATGAAAAGCGATACCCAATGGGTCATTGATTCGATGCGCGTGAAAACGCCGGGTCATCATACGCAAATTGGTTCGCTCTCCGGTGGTAACCAACAAAAAGTGATTATTGGTCGCTGGTTATTAACGCAGCCGGAAATATTGATGCTTGATGAACCGACGCGCGGGATTGATGTGGGCGCGAAATTCGAAATCTACCAACTTATTGCCGAGTTGGCGAAGAAAGAGAAGGGCATCATTATTATCTCTTCTGAAATGCCAGAGCTGTTGGGTATTACCGATCGTATTTTAGTGATGAGTAATGGCCAGGTAGCAGGCATTGTTGATACCAAAACGACCTCGCAGAATGAAATCCTGCGTTTAGCGTCATTACACCTTTAATGAAGCAAGGGCTTTAACATGAAAGCGACTACTAAAAAGAATGCGCTAACCTGGTTAAAAGAGGGCGGCATTTACGTTGTCCTGTTTGTACTGCTGGCAATTATTATTTTCCAGGATCCAACCTTCTTAAGTTTAATGAACCTGAGTAACATTCTGACCCAATCTTCGGTGCGTATTATTATCGCACTGGGCGTGGCCGGTTTGATTGTCACGCAGGGTACCGACCTTTCAGCGGGTCGTCAGGTTGGCTTAGCGGCGGTGGTGGCAGCTACGCTGCTGCAGGCAATGGATAACGCGAACAAGGTGTTCCCGCATCTGGATACCGTGCCAATTCCAGTGGTTATTCTGACCGTGTGCATCATCGGCGGTGTGATTGGTCTGGTGAACGGGGTGATCATCGCTTACCTCAAGGTAACGCCATTTATAACCACGTTGGGCACCATGATTATCGTTTACGGTATCAACTCGCTCTATTACGACTTTGTGGGTGCATCGCCAATTGCCGGTTTCGATCCTGGCTTCTCCAAATTTGCCCAAGGCTTCCTGCGTTTTGGTGATTTCAAACTGTCGTTTATCACCTTCTACGCTGTGATTGCCATCGTCTTTGTTTGGGTGCTGTGGAATAAAACTCGCTTTGGTCGCAATATCTTCGCTATCGGTGGTAACCCGGAAGCGGCGAAAGTGTCTGGTGTGAACGTGCCGTTCAACCTGATTCTGGTGTATGCCTTGTCTGGCGTGTTCTACGCGTTCGGCGGGATGCTGGAAGCAGGCCGTATCGGCAGCGCCACCAATAACCTCGGCTTTATGTATGAGCTGGATGCGATTGCGGCTTGTGTGGTCGGCGGCGTGTCGTTTGCCGGGGGCGTGGGTTCGGTGGCGGGCGTGGTGACCGGTGTCATCATCTTCACCGTGATCAACTACGGTTTGACCTACATCGGCGTTAACCCTTACTGGCAGTACATCATCAAGGGCGGCATTATCATCTTCGCCGTGGCGCTGGATTCATTGAAGTACGCACGTAAGAAGTAGTGGATTTCCCCTCACCCCAACCCTCTCCCGCAGGCGGGAGAGGGAACCGTGAGGGAACAAACATCACTTCTGTAGTTTCTCTTCCAACTCCAAAAGCTGCTCCGGCGTCACCGCCGGATAACTCTGCGCATCTTCCGGCACTTCATGCACCGCAGGAATCGGCACTAACGGGCCAAGGAAGCGCGGCTCGCGCTTCATCAAATACAAATCCGCCAGCGCACCCAAACGCGCACCCACTTCGCGGAAACGCACCGACAACATATTCTTCGGCGACGGCACCGCATAGCACTGCGCCTGAATGCCCAAATGCTGCGCGATATACAGCGCTCGCTCGCAGTGGAAGCGCTGAGTAATGATGATGAAATCGTTGGTATCGAACACTTTACGCGTGCGCACAATCGAATCCAGCGTGCGGAAGCCAGCGTAATCCAGCACGATGTCCGACGGCGCGACGCCCGCTTTGATCAAATCGCGGCGCATAGTCATCGGTTCGTTATAGCTTTGCTGCGCATTATCACCGCTCAGCAGCAGGTAATTGACCTTGCCGCTGTTATAGGCGTTCAACGCGCCCTGGATGCGATAGAGGTAATACTGATTGATCACGCCCGTGCGGTAGTACTTCGCCGTGCCCAAGACCACGCCGACCTGACGATGTGGCAACGAGGTGACATCTTCGTATATAAAGGGCGCGGTTTTCCAGCTGATCCAGCGATCCAGGCCGAGCGCGGTCGCCACCATCAGTAAGATGATGAAAAACAGACCAAAGAAAACGCGTTTAATCATGCGCGCGGGCACTCGGTTGGCAGAATTCAGAATGGATAAAGGCTACTTGAGGCGGGCGGGGGAAGCAAGTAAACGCCCGTTGGCTGACGTTTTTTTAAACGTTGCCGGATCTAAATGATCCGGCAACGGATTTATCAGATCGAAGTACGCCGATAATTACGATACTGCGGCAGCCAGAAGTTGTTGCTGACGGCTTTCGACAACACATCTTCCGACGTCACCACCGCCACGCCCGCCAGCTGCGCGGCTTTACCCACTTCAATGGCAATCAGCTTGGAAACGCCCTGAATGTCTTTGATCTCCGGCAGAACCGGGCCTTCGCCATCGTTAACCAGCGGCGAGCAGTCGGCCAATGCGCGGCTGGCGGTCATCAGCATCGAATCCGTCACGCGACTGGCTCCCGCAGCGATAACACCCAAACCGATGCCAGGGAAGATATAGGAGTTATTGCACTGGGCGATGGGATAGGTTTTCCCTTTCCAGGTGACCGGCGAGAACGGGCTGCCGGTGGCAACCAGCGCGGCGCCGTCAGTCCAGGCGATGATGTCGGCTGGCGTCGCTTCAACGCGTGAAGTCGGGTTCGACAGCGGCATAACAATCGGACGCTTGGTGTGCTTGTGCATCTCGCGAATGATCTCTTCGGTGAACAGGCCAGGTTGGCCAGACACGCCGATCAGAATATCCGGCTTGGCGTTGCGTACCACGTCGAGCAGAGAAATGGAGTCGCTGCTGGTGTCCCAATCTTTCAGGCTGTCACTCTTCTGCACCAGCTTGCTCTGGAAATTGAGCAGGTTCGGCAGCTTGTCGGTGAGCAAACCGAAGCGATCGACCATCATCACGCGGGCACGTGCTTCATCATCGCTCAACCCTTCCGACTTCATCTGCGCGATGATCTGTTCGGCGATACCGCAACCGGCAGAACCGGCACCGAGGAACACCACTTTTTGCTCGCACAGGCGGCTGCCCGCAGCGCGGCTGGCAGCGATCAGGGTACCGACGGTCACTGCGGCGGTGCCCTGAATATCGTCGTTGAAGCAGCAGATCTCATCGCGATAGCGCTCCAGCAGCGGCATGGCGTTTTTCTGCGCGAAGTCTTCGAACTGCAACAGCACGTTCGGCCAGCGACGATTCACTGCCTGAATGAACTCATTGACGAACTCTTCGTACTCTTCGCCGGTAATGCGTGGATGACGCCAGCCCATATAGAGCGGATCGTTCAGCAACTGCTGGTTGTTGGTACCAACATCCAGCACCACCGGCAGGGTGTAAGCCGGGCTGATGCCGCCACACGCGGTATACAGCGACAGTTTACCGATTGGGATGCCCATGCCGCCGATACCCAAATCGCCGAGGCCGAGAATACGTTCGCCATCGGTCACCACGATAACTTTGACATTCTGCTTGGTGGCGTTCTGCAGCATGTCTTCAATGCGGTCGCGATTGTTATAAGAGATGAACACGCCGCGCGCGCGACGGTAGATTTCAGAGAAGTGTTCACAGGCCGCGCCGACCGTTGGGGTGTAGATGATCGGCATCATCTCTTCCAGATGATTGTCGAGCAGGCGGTAGAACAGGGTTTCATTGGTATCCTGGATATTGCGCAGATAGACATGCTTGTCATTGTTGTTTTTAAAATCCAGGAACTGGCGCCAGGCACGTTCTGCCTGCTCTTCGATGGTTTCTACCGCTTCCGGTAGCAGGCCGTTGAGGTTAAATTCGTTACGTTCTTCGAGGGTGAAGGCGCTGCCTTTATTCAACAGCGGAAATTCCAGCAGGATCGGACCCGCATAAGGAATATACAGCGGGCGTTTACTTTCGTAGTCGAGTTCCATGCAGTGCTTGCTCCGGTTGCAGTGTTTTCTGACGTATCGCCGGGAAAAGGTAACGCCAGTCCATCTTGAAGTGAAGAGGTTCTGGCGCCCGATCCTATGAAAATTCCTGCAGATGTACAGCTTTTGTTAACAGGAGGTCACAAAAGCGGTAAAAGGATCACTAAACTGATGTTTTCGAAACTAAAGTAAGTGAGAAATCCTCACATCCTAACGCCTTAAGCGTCGCGCGGGTCGCGTCAAGCTGACTCAGCGTGCTGTCCTGACATTCCGCCAAAACCGCTTGCTGAATTGTCTCCAGCGCTTCGTTGCTCATGTTCATCAAAATCAGTGCAGCCTGCAGCGGCGGCAAGCTGGGGTTAAAGGCGGCGTTTTCCGCATAGCGACCGGTGAAGACCTTGCCGCTCTGGCTGCGCAGCGCCACGCCGCTGTAACTCTGGCTGTAAGGCGCGTGACTGTGATTGGCGGCGGCAATGGCGGCCTGTTGCAATGCATCGCCCGCAACCACAAAACCATGATCGACCGGCGACAGCAGACGTTCGGTGATGTTCAGATCGGCAGGGCCAAACGCATCCGGCAGGTAGTCGCCCAGCGTGCTAACCGCACGTCCCGGCAGGCTGATGCGAATCGATGTGCCGCTGTTCAGCTCGTTCATAAACTGACGGCAATGTCCGCACGGCGTGTAGTTGACGGTAATCGCCGCCAGCTTCTCTTCACCGCGCAGCCAGGCGTGCGTAATCGCGCTTTGCTCGGCGTGCACCGTCTGCTGCAGCGGGGTATGCAGAAACTCCATGTTAGCACCGAAGTACCAGTGGCCGCTGACGCCGCGCGAAATCGCGCCGACATTGAAGTGAGACACCGTTGCCACGGCGCAGCTCGCCGCCAGCGGCAGCAGTTCCAGTGCCAGCGCATCTTCATCCAGTCCGGTAAGCTGTTTCAGTTGCGCGACATCCTGCGGACGCAATACGCCATGGAAATCCGGCGCATCCAGCAGCGGCTGAATCGCAGCTTGCAGCGCAGCGGGCAGGGCAGAAAAAGCAGTTAGGAATCGTGAATGCATGATGGGATGACCTCAGTTACGCGTTAGCGGCGATGCGCCGCCTGACGTTTTATATGTGATCCAAGTCGCTCTGACAATGCAAGCTGATTGGGTTGTTTCAACTTTGCGAGATCTCTCGCAAGTTTTAGCCCCACCAATGCATTAATAGCGGAAAAAGCAGCGGCGCCAGTAACGAGGTGATGATGCCGCAAATCACCAGCGCAAGGGAGCTGAACGCGCCTTCCTGATAATCGATCTCGGCTGCGCGCGCGGTACCTAACGCGTGCGATGCGTTACCAATTGCTAACCCGCGCGAGGATTTGTTTTTCACCTTAAACAGATTGAGCAGCATATGGCCAAACACCGCACCCAGCACGCCGGCGATAAGCACGCAGATGGCGCTTATGGCAGGAATACCGTGCAGCGATGCGGAGACCGCCATCGCAATTGGAGTGGTGACAGATTTCGGCATGATGGTGGCGGCGATTTCCGGCGTTGCGCCCATCCACAGCGCAATCGCGGTGCCCGATACCATTGCCGTGATGCTGCCGATGAAGCAGACGCTGATGATGGTTTTCCAGCGCGCGCGAATCTGATGCATCTGCTCATACAGCGGCAACGCCAGCGCTACGACTGCCGGTTGCAGCAACTGATTGAGCAGGCTGCTGCCGGCAAAGTAGCGCGTGTAAGGCAGGTGAGTCAGCAGCAGAATCGGAATGACAATCGCCATCGCCACTAACAATGGATTAACGATGGAGATATTGATTTTCGCCGCCAGTTTACGCGCCAGAAAATAGGCGATCATCGTCAGCGGCAGCGACCACCATGCATCACTCATTCGGCTTCTCCTGCGGGCGCTGCAGGCGCTCTGCGCTGAGCCCGACAATCAGCAGCACTATAAAAGTACTGACAATGCATGACACCACAATCGGCCCAAACTGCGCGGTGAGGATATCGGTATAGCCCATTACACCAACGCTAATCGGCACAAACAGCAGTGCCATATAGCGAATCAGTAAATGGCATCCGGGTTTCACCCACTCAACCGGCATGATTTGCAGACCCAGCAGCAGGAATAGCAGCAGCATGCCAATGATGCTGCCGGGAATGGTTATTGGGAGCAGGGCAGAAATCCCCATTCCGGCGTAAAGCGCCGCATAGATGATGACGAAGGCGCGCACATAGCGCCAACAAGCAGAGAGAACGGCAGGCATGTCAGACTCCTGTATTCGTAGCGCTTTATCATACGCATTAAGCGATTAGCGTGCTAGCGATCACAATACTGTCTGACCTGGTCGCCATTAATGGTGACCCCACAATGCGCAGGATCAACAGGTACAAAAAAGCCGCCCTGAGGCGGCTTGTTAGCTTACTTAACCGGCATGCCCGGTACTGCGCCGCTATCAACGGACAGCACAAACAGGTCTTTGCCGCCTGGACCCGCTGACAGCACCATACCTTCGGAAATACCGAAGCGCATTTTACGCGGCGCGAGGTTGGCGACGATGATGGTCATCTTGCCAACCAGCACCGACGGATCCGGATACGCAGCGCGAATGCCAGAGAAAATCTGACGCTTCTCGCCACCCAAATCCAGCTCCAGACGCAGCAGCTTGTCAGAACCCTCAACCAGCTCCGCTTTCTCGATCAGCGCCACGCGCATATCGACCTTGGCAAAATCATCAATGGTGATGGTGTCGCCAATTGGCGCATCAGCCAGCGGACCAGTTGCTGCAGGCTTATTCGCCGCCGCCGCATCTTCTTTCGAGGCCTCAATCAGTGCATCAACTTTGGTCATTTCGATACGGCCATACAGCGCTTTGAACGGCGCCACTTCATGATCCAGCAGCGGTTGGGCAATTGCATCCCAGCTCAGTTCGCTCTGCAGGAAGGCTTCGGCACGCTCGCTCAAAGATGGCAGCACTGGCTTCAGCCAGGTCATCAAGACGCGGAACAGGTTAATGCCCATGGAGCAAATCGCCTGCAGGTCGGCATCGCGGCCTTCTTGCTTTGCTACCACCCAAGGTGCCTGCTCATCGACATAGCGGTTGGCCAGATCGGCCAGCGCCATGATTTCACGGATCGCGCGGTTATATTCGCGGCTGGCCCAGGCTTCGCCAATCTTCTCTGAGGACGCCACAAAGGTTTGATACAGCGCGGGATCGGCCAGTTCACTCGCCAGCTTGCCGCCAAAGCGTTTGGTCAGGAAGCCGGCATTACGTGACGCCAGGTTCACCACTTTGTTCACCACGTCTGCATTCACGCGCTGCACGAAATCTTCCAGATTCAGGTCGATGTCGTCGATGCGTGAAGAGAGCTTAGCTGCGTAGTAATAACGCAGGCTATCGGCATCCAGATGCTGCAACCAGGTGCTGGCTTTAATAAAGGTGCCGCGCGATTTAGACATCTTCGCGCCGTTCACCGTCACATAACCGTGTACGAACAGATTGGTTGGCTTGCGGAAGTTGCTGCCTTCCAGCATCGCTGGCCAGAACAGGCTGTGGAAATAGACGATGTCTTTACCGATGAAGTGATACAGCTCAGTAGTGGAATCTTTCTTCCAGAACTCGTCGAAATCGATATCGCCGCGTTTGTCGCACAGGTTTTTGAATGAACCCATGTAACCGATTGGCGCATCCAGCCAGACGTAGAAGTATTTGCCCGGCGCGCCAGGGATTTCGAAGCCGAAGTAAGGCGCATCGCGGGAGATATCCCACTGCTGCAAGCCAGACTCGAACCACTCTTGCATCTTGTTAGCCACCTGCTCTTGCAGTGCGCCTGAACGCGTCCACGCTTGCAGCATCGCGCTGAAAGAGGGCAGATCAAAGAAGAAGTGCTCGGAATCGCGCAGCACCGGCGTCGCGCCTGAGACCACTGATTTCGGGTCGATCAGCTCGGTTGGGCTGTAGGTCGCGCTGCACACTTCGCAGTTATCGCCATATTGATCCGGTGACTTACATTTCGGGCAGGTGCCTTTGACGAAACGGTCCGGCAGGAACATGCCTTTCTCAGGATCGTACAACTGCGAAATAGTGCGGTTTTTAATGAAGCCGTTCTCTTTCAGGCGACCATAAATCAGCTCGGACAGCTGACGGTTTTCGTCACCGTGCGTCGAGTGATAGTTGTCGTAGCTGATATTGAAGCCAGCAAAATCCGTTTCGTGCTCCTGCTTCATCTCCGCGATCATCTGCTCCGGCGCGATGCCAAGCTGCTGAGCTTTCAGCATGATAGGCGTGCCGTGAGCGTCGTCTGCACAGATAAAGTGAACCTGGTTGCCACGCATTCGCTGGTAACGGACCCAAATGTCAGCCTGAATGTGTTCAAGCATGTGACCGAGATGGATTGAACCGTTTGCGTACGGCAGTGCGCACGTTACCAGAATTTTTTTAGCGACTTGAGTCATGTTTGCGTAGCGTTCCGTTGAAGAAAAATCGGTGTTAGATGTTAACCGAAGCACCCTCTGGCGTAAACACAGCTGGACATCCACGTCACTTTTAGCGCCTATCTGATATTATTGAACAGACACCGCCGCAATCTGGCGTGATGAATAAACAAGGAGAGGGGATGACTTCACAATCCCAGCAACATCATTCACCTGAGGCGCTGCGAGCATTGGTTATCGGCGTGTTGAGTGACTTTGAACATCCGACGCTGCAACATAACCTGACCACGCTGAAAGCCCTGCGCCATGTCGCGCTGCTGGATGACAAGCTGCATATCGAGCTGGTGATGCCGTTCGCGTGGGCCAGCGCTTTTGAAGAGCTGAAAGCGCAAACCAGCGCCGAACTGTTGCGCCTGACGGATGCCAGCGCCATTGACTGGCGACTGCGCCACGACATCGCCACGCTGAAGCGGGTGAAAAACCATCCGGGCGCGACCGGTGTGAAGAACATCATCGCCGTGAGTTCTGGCAAAGGTGGCGTGGGCAAATCCAGCACCGCTGTGAACATGGCGCTGGCGCTGATCGCTGAAGGCGCGCGCGTGGGGATTCTCGATGCGGATATTTACGGTCCGTCGATCCCTAATATGCTCGGCACCGAAAATCAGCGTCCCACCTCGCCGGATGGCACGCACATGGCACCGATTATGGCGCACGGCCTGGCAACCAATTCGATTGGTTATCTGGTCACCGACGACAACGCCATGGTGTGGCGCGGTCCAATGGCCAGCAAAGCCCTGATGCAGTTGCTCAAAGAAACCCTGTGGCCGGATCTCGATTATCTGATCCTCGATATGCCGCCAGGTACCGGCGATATTCAGCTGACGCTGGCGCAAAACGTGCCGGTGACCGGCGCGCTGGTGGTCACCACGCCGCAGGACATCGCCTTGATTGACGCGCGTAAAGGGATGGTGATGTTCGAGAAAGTCAGCGTGCCGGTGCTGGGCGTGATCGAGAATATGAGCATGCACATTTGTAGCCAATGCGGACATCACGAGCCGATTTTCGGCACCGGCGGTGCGCAGAAGCTAGTGGAAGATTACAGCACCCGTTTGCTGGCCCAGTTGCCGCTGCACATTACGCTGCGTGAAGATCTGGATGATGGCGAACCGACCGTGGTGCGCCGTCCGGAAAGTGATTTCACCGCGCTCTACCGCCAACTGGCGGGTCGCGTTGCGGCGCAGCTCTATTGGCAGGGAGAAATTATCCCTGGCGATATCGCGTTCCGCGCCGTTTAACGCCTTCCAGTTCCGCTGGTGCGCGTCGCCAGCGGAAAATGCATCAGCACATATTTTCCCTGCTCGCTCTCGCCAACCGCTTCGCGCCGCCAGCCGTGTTTGAGATAAAAATCCATCGCCGCCTGATTCTGTTGCAGGCATTTCAAGGCGCCCGTCGAGCTAAATCGCGATTGCACTTTTTCTAACAGCGCGCTGCCCACGCCTTGTCCCTGCGCATCGGGGTCGACATACAGGCTATGCAGGAAGTTGTCATTATCCAGCACCGCCGCAAACCCCACGCGATGCCCATTCAGTTCAGCGACCAGCACGGTTTCGCCCAAAATCACCGCATCGAAATCTTCTAACTGCCAATCATCGCCATCCAGCCACGTCCAGTTATGGCGTCGAGCGGCAAGATACAGCGTGCGCAGAAAAGGCCGATCGGCTTCGTCAAAAAAACGTATGTGCACCTATTTGCTCCGTCAGTAAGGTATTTGAATAAAAGTAGCAGTTTCACCGCAAAAAGATAAAGCCTGACAGAACCGCGCCCTTTTTGTGTAGAATGCCTCCGCGAGCCGCATGAAATCTGGTGTCGGCGCTTTGATAGCTTTTGGTTATCTGATTGATAACGTCTGCATATTAGAAGTTGGCCCGAAAATTCTGTAGCCTGCATCACATCTTTTAACGGAGGTCACCATGTCCATCATTAATACCAAGATCAAACCATTTAAAAACGCAGCGTTCAAAAACGGCGAATTCATCGAAGTCACCGAGAAAGACGTTGAAGGTAAATGGAGTGTTTTCTTCTTCTACCCGGCTGACTTCACCTTCGTATGCCCAACCGAACTGGGTGACGTTGCAGACCATCACGAAGAGTTCCAGAAACTGGGTGTAGATATCTACTCTGTTTCTACTGACACGCACTTTACCCACAAAGCCTGGCACGGTTCTTCTGACACCATCGCGAAAATCAAATACGCAATGATCGGTGACCCAACTGGCGCGCTGACCCGTAACTTCGAAATCATGCGCGAAGACGAAGGTCTGGCAGACCGCGGTACCTTCATCGTTGACCCGCAAGGCATCATCCAGGCGATCGAAATCACTGCAGAAGGCATTGGCCGTGACGCATCTGACCTGATCCGCAAAGTGAAAGCCGCTCAGTACGTTGCTTCTCACCCAGGTGAAGTTTGCCCGGCAAAATGGAAAGAAGGCGAAGCAACTCTGGCTCCATCACTGGACCTGGTTGGCAAAATCTAAGTTAGCTGCCATTCGATCTTTCTCTATCGGGTGCTACGGCACCCGATTTTCATGACAGGAACTCACTATGCTCGACACCAATTTAAAATCCCAACTCAAGGCTTACCTTGAGAAACTAACGAAACCGGTTGAGTTGATTGCCACATTGGATGATGGCGCCAAATCGGCAGAGATTCGCTCTCTGTTGGCCGATATCGCGGGCTTGTCAGACAAAGTCAGCTTCCGCGAAGAGAACGATCGTCCGGTGCGTAAACCCTCTTTCCTGATCACTAACCCAGGCAGCCAGAGCGGTCCGCGCTTTGCCGGTTCGCCAATGGGTCACGAATTTACTTCACTGGTTTTAGCCCTGCTGCAAACCGGTGGACACCCTTCGAAAGAATCGCAGAGCCTGCTGGATCAGGTTGTGGCTTTGGAAGGCGACTTCCACTTCGAAACGTATTATTCCCTGTCGTGCCACAACTGTCCTGACGTGGTACAGGCGCTGAACCTGATGGCGGTGCTGAACCCGCGTATCAGCCATACCGCGATTGACGGCGGTATGTTCCAGAACGAAATCACCGAGCGCAACGTGATGGGCGTGCCGGCGGTATTCCTCAACGGTAAAGAGTTCGGTCAGGGCCGTCTGAGCCTGGCGGAAATCGTCGGTAAAGTGGACACCAACGCCGACAAGCGCGCGGCGGAAGAGCTGAACAAACGTGAAGCCTACGAAGTGCTGATCGTCGGCAGCGGCCCGGCGGGCGCAGCAGCGGCCATCTACTCGGCACGTAAAGGCATCCGTACTGGCCTGATGGGCGAGCGTTTCGGTGGTCAGGTGCTGGACACCGTAGACATTGAAAACTACATCTCCGTACCAAAAACCGAAGGCGCGAAGCTGGCCGGTTCTCTGCGTGCCCACGTTGATGATTACGATGTTGATGTGATTGATACCCAGAGCGCCATCAAGCTGATTCCGGCGGCGAAAGAGGGCGGTCTGCACGCAATTGAAACCGCATCTGGCGCAGTACTGAAATCCCGCAGCATCATCATTGCTACCGGCGCACGCTGGCGCAACATGGGCGTACCGGGCGAAGAGCAGTATCGCACCAAGGGCGTAACTTATTGCCCGCACTGCGACGGCCCGCTGTTTAAAGGCAAACGCACTGCGGTGATCGGCGGCGGTAACTCAGGCGTGGAAGCGGCAATCGATTTGGCCGGTATTGTTGAGCACGTGACGCTGCTGGAATTTGCCAGCGAAATGCGCGCCGACAAAGTGCTGCAGGACAAACTGCGCAGCCTGAAAAACGTCGATGTGATTCTGAACGCACAGACCACCGAAGTGAAAGGCGACGGCAGCAAAGTCACCAGCCTGACCTACATTGACCGTAACAACCAGAGCAGCCACGAAATCGCGCTGAGCGGCATCTTCGTGCAGATTGGTTTGCTGCCGAACACCACCTTCCTGGAAGGTGCGGTTGAGCGCAACAAGATGGGCGAAATCATCATTGATGCCAAGTGCGAAACCAGCCTGAAAGGCGTGTTTGCCGCAGGCGACTGCACCACGGTGCCGTACAAGCAGATCATCATCGCCAGCGGTGAAGGCGCGAAAGCCTCACTCAGCGCCTTTGATTATCTGATTCGCACCAAACCGGCTGAATAAGTTTTGCGATAGCCACGCAATAGCCCTGCAACGCATGTTGCGGGGCTTTTTTTTATTTGAAAAAACAATGATTAGCCTAACCAGCGTATGGCTTGCGCATCGCTAATATCGCGGTAATAGATTTTATGCAGCCGTTCGCCACAGCCTTTACATTGTGCTTCAACATGAGTTGAGAAGTAGGCTCGCCCGGTGGGAGAAATAGCGCCTTTGCGGGAAATACGGATGTTGTGCCATTTGTGTGCATGCGGAATAAAGCTGAAGAATTTTAATTTCATTATCGCTACCGGAATGGAGTGGGCGGTGTTTATCTTCAAATCCGGAGCGCAATTAGGCCCGTTTTCTGGCGTAATAAATTTGATAAGTATCAAGGTGATTAAAACTTTGCTTATTTCACCGCGCTTCTGTTGCTTCCGGTGCGAATAAAAATAGATTCGCACCGGATTATTTGATCGCGGAAGGATTACAGCATTAGCGCCATAAACACGATTTCATCACTAAACCGTGCAACCTCCTGTTTCATTCTGCTCACCACCTTAAAACCTTTCTTGCGATAGATCATAGCTGCCGGGTTCGATTGCCAGACGCATAAGGTGATGCGGCGCATTTTTTGCTGTTTGGCTTGATCCTTAAGCTTTGACAAAATTTGATTGAAATAGCCTTTTCCCTGTTCCTCGGGCTGCAGCGCCACGCTGCAAATGAAGAAATCGTCCGGCTGGCGATGCTGATTCACGAAACTGTCGTAAGCCACATCCAGTGGAAAAACCTCCTGACGATAGCCATATTGCACCTTGATGCGATCGTAATCCTGAATCGGCGCAGCGTTAACGAAACCCACCATTTTTCCCTGCGGATTATAAATCACGGCAATCTGTTGCAGGAAAGGCTGGATATTTTGCCGCTGCTGTAGGGTGGTTATATCAGTGGCATAAATATTCTCGACCGAGCAGTATTCCAGATAGCTGGTGGTGAAAATTAATTTCGCCATCGCGAGCTGTTCTTGCTTGTCTGTAATACTTCCCGGTTTGAAGATCAGTGGCGACACTTTCTGACCATCAATCGGCTGCCAGAAATCACCTGCTTTAATATTCTTTGCGGTAAGCGCAATTAAAAAATCGCTGAATAATGCATTCACTTTATCCAGTTGCGGATCCTGAGAGAGCACGCCGTAATAGTGATAATAGGGAATTTCAGCACGCAGCTGCGGCGCATAAGCAATTTGCAGGATATCGCATTCAGAAAGCAAAGGTACCAGTTCACCTAACTGCAGAGGATCGCTTAATTGCCAGTCGCGTTGTGCTAGCTGAGTAATCGTATGCTGATAATGCTGCTGCTCTTCACCACTCAGCGGGCGACGTTCACCGCTGAGAATATCCTCAGTCAGGCGCATGCCTTTAATCCCGCTCACGCGATGCTGCTGAACATCAAAACCCCATACGGCAAACCGGCTGAAATCCTGATGGCTGAGCTGCGTGACCTGCAATTGCTCGCACCATAACTGGTAAAAAGGTTCGAAGATGGCGCGTTCGCTTTCCGGTGTTTTAGCTGGAATTGGCTGAGGCCAGCCGCGATACACCGCACTGAGCCGCCGTTGTAAGTTCTGCAACACCGGATTGTTTTGATGACTGATGATCATGCCGGTTTCATCGGTGAAGAGATTCAGCCAGTTTATTTGCTGCTGTTCTGCCTTAAAATCAGGCAGTTCAGGATGACAGAGAAACAGCGTCGCAGGCTGAGCGGGAAGTGTATCGGCATCCATATAAACGCCGCCGCACCGATTGAGAATCGCCAGGCGGAAGAAGTCAGAAAGCGTAGCGTAATAGCGCTTATCATGCAGTTGCTGCAGCACATCGATCAGCGCGCCATCAAATGACTGGATCAGTGCGCTCAAGCTGTTGACCTGCACCAGCGCATCAGGCAGAAACAGCGTGCCAGCATGAAAGGGGCTGTTTCCCTGCTGAGCGACGAAGCGATCCTCTGCCGCCAGCTGCTGTGCATTCCACACCCATAGCGTTTGCCGGAAATCACTGCGACTGGCTTCTATCGCGCGTTGCCATTGGGCAATGGTGCGGTTGACGTTGAGTGGTGATGGACCGCCGAGCCAGATGCGATGGAGCGTGCATTCATTACCTGTCAGTCGGCTGGTGGGCACCGCGAACATCGAAGAGAGTTCCGCAACGCACACCTCGTGCGGCTGATGTTCCACTTGCCACTGTTTAAACTGCCGTAATGCTTGTTGCCAGTCTGCTGTCGCGGGATAGGTAAAGCGCTTTTTAAGCGCGGCGAGTTGGCGTTCGTAGTGAGGTAAAAACGTTTCGCGCGTCATCATCAGATTTCGCTCCCGGCTGGTTGAGCAACATAGCCTTGCGGATTCTGCGTATGCCAGCGCCATGCGTCGCGCAGCATGTCTTCGAGGCCGCGAGTTGCTTGCCAGCCCAGTTCTTTTTTCGCCTGACCGGGATCGGATAAGCAGATGGCGACATCGCCGGGACGACGCGGGCGCATATCGAGCGGCACGCTTCGGCCGCTCACCTGTTCAAACATCTGCACGATTTCCAGCACCGAGTAGCCTTGTCCGGTACCCAGGTTGTAATGGCGATAGCCCGGTTTGAGATGATTTAGCGCCTGAATATGACCTTCGGCTAAATCCATCACGTGGATGTAGTCGCGCACGCCGGTGCCGTCGGGCGTTGCATAGTCATCACCAAATACCGGCAGATGGCTTCTTAGTCCATTGGCAACCTGAAACAGATAGGGCAGCAAATTGTTGGGAATCCCTTCAGGATGCTCACCAAGCTGGCCGGAGGGATGTGCGCCGGCAGGATTGAAATAGCGCAGTGCGGTAATGGCTAACTCAGGTTGTGCATCAACCACTTCACCCATGATCTTCTCCACCATATATTTGGAGGCGCCATAAGGGTTGGTGGTATTGCCGGTATCACAGTTCTCACACAGCGGAATCTTTACCGGAATGCCATAAACCGTGGCGGATGAGCTGAAAATAAGTTTTTTCACCTGATGCTGCTTCATGGTTTCCAGCAGCATTAGCGTTCCGGCAATATTGTTTTGATAATACTTCACCGGTTTCTGCAGCGATTCATTTACCGATTTCAGCCCAGCCATATGAATAACCGCATCAATCGGCTGATGGCTAAATACCAGATTTAGATCGGCGCGGCGGCGAATATCGCCCTGATGAAACGTCATTTTCTTTCCGCTTAACGCTTCGACACGCGTTAAGGCCAGCGGTGAGCTATTACACAAATTATCCAGCACGATCACACGATGGTTTTTCTGCAGCAGGCTAAGGGCAATGTGTGAGCCAATATAGCCCGCACCGCCAGTAATTAAGACATTCATTTACGTACACTCCATGTGTTTTGTTGCGCGCAGCGGTGCGCGACGAATGAGGGTGTTTAAACATTGTCGACCTTTGTTATCAGTAGTAATGACATCACCAACAGCACACAGGCTGCCGGCCAGATGGCCAGCGGTGAGACGGTGGTGATAATTCCCTGTAAAACGCCAGCCAGCAGCACGCCGATGGACATCGAATTGGTATACAGCGTGGCCGCCATTCCCTGGCGATGTTGCAGTAAATCCTGAAACCAGAACATGCCAACGGTAGCGATGATAGCGATGAAAATGGCATTGAAAATTTGCAGTAACATCAGCGGGATAAAACTTTGACTGAAGAAAATCCCCGCATAAAAAATCACGCCGCACAGCATGGCTGCCTGCATTTGCGTTTTCTTACCCCAGCGTTTGAGCATGCTGGCGCTGAGCAGCATGATCGGTATTTCCAGCGCCGCGGCGAGGCCAAAAAGCACGCCACTCCAGTCGGCAGACAAGCTTGGCTGCTCTGCCAGATGCAAAGGAAACGCAATCAGATAGAGTGCGCTGCAGCTCCATACCAGTAAGGTGGCAAACATCAGGAAGCAAAGGTTGTGCCCCAGCGGCTGCCGGTCCGGTTGCTTTGCAGGAGTAGCGCTTGCCAGCCGCTCGCCAGGCGGCAAGCTGATAGCCCGCAGCGTCACGCTCAGTAACAGCAAGAACATGACGGCATACAGCCAGGTGAAGCCGGCCAACTGAACAATCCAGAATGCCAGCGGTGGGCCGAATACCCACGCCAGCGAAAATTGCGCGCGTAAAATGGCGCTGAAAGCATTGTCACTGCGGGTTTGCCGTGCCAGCGCGAACAGTTGCGGTATCGCCGCACTGCCGCAAGCATTGAGCAGCGAACCGAGCGAAATTAACAGCAGATAATCGCGGCAGAAGATAAACAGCAGCGCATTGAGCGCCTGTGCGAATAAGCACAAGAGCAGTAGCGGGCGACGCTGCGTGACACGATCTGAATAACGGGCAATCAGTAAGCTCATCGCAATACTGCTGAGCGCATTAACGCTGTAGAAGGCGCCGATTTTCCAGGCTGCCACGTTAAGTTCACTGGCTAGAAATAAGCTGAGCGTCGGAATGAACAGGGCGCCGCTTAAACCGGCACCCAGCGCAACAACATAAAAAGAGAAGGTTGAGTGTTTCATCGACATCCTTGTCAGTGTTCGCCCCAGGCACTCCAGCGAGGGGCAGAAAGTTTTTAAAGTGCTTCAGCGCGGCTGAAGCGTTTGCCATCCGGACTCACGCTACGCACCCAGACTTTATCGCTAGCCGTAATCGCCGGTTTAGCATGTGGTTGATAACGCTGCCAGCGCTTACCCTTATCCAGGCTGTACTCCAGCGGCAGACCCGGCAGCGCAATGTTCATGGTCAGTGTGCCATTCTCGACGCGCGCCCCCGGCACCGGTAAACGGTAGTGAATACCGGCTTTATCCATCTTGCCCAACTCACGCTGGCCTAACAGATTGGCGAAACGCTGCCAGTCCTGATTGCGCTGCTGCTGGTTAACGAAGTGGGTTTCACCGCCTTTAAAGCTGCGGCCTTGCTGATAATCCAGCTCCCACTCCGCGCGATGCCAACCGCGTTCGGCCACCGACAGCAGGCGCGGGAATACCATGTAATCCATCTGCTGATCGGTACGCGTGGTTTCACTCCACAGCTGTACTGAAATGCCGTATGCGCCTGACCACGGCTTATTCGAGGTGGCATCAAAGGTCTTCCCGTCGCGATCCACCGAGGTTTCAGCGTTCTGCGGCAGGTTGTCCGGCGCGAAGCCAAACATCTTGCGCTCATCGCTGAAGCGTGTGCCCCAGTAATAGCCGCGCTCGTTAGGATTCACTTCATACGGGAAGTCCATGTAGACGTAATCCGGATTGGAAATTACTACTTCGTAATCTTTCAGCGTCCAGTCGTTGGCGGTGTCAAAGCCGCCCCAATAGAGCGTGTCCCAGAAGTTAACGCGTACGCGCGAAGTGGCGAAGGCGTGCGCGTCAGCGGCATCTTTCAGTCCATCCTGCCAGGCCTGCATCACCGGAATGCCATGCGCTTTCACCATCTTGCTCACTTCCAGCGCGAAGTGACTTGGCAAGTGCTCCAGATCTTCCACCTTGCCGGATTTCACCACCGCCTGGCAGAGCTGAGATTTTGCCCAGGGTTTGTCCTCTTTGCTTTGGTCTAAAATGCCCGTTCCCGCTTTCGGGTTCTTAACATCGCTGTAGCCGCTACCGAGGCGAATGTTTTTCGCTTCATCACCGCCAAAGTGCCAGGTGGTCAACGGTTGGCCGGCTTCGCGGTGCATCGCCTGCACTTCACCCATCACTTTATCGACAAATCGCTTCGAGGAATCGAGGCAAGGATTGAGATAGCTGGTGCGGTCGTACAGTTGCACGGAACGGGTATTCGAGGTATCCGTGGGATCCACCAATCGATATTCACTGGCCTGCTGCGGTTTACCTGCTTTCATCAGTTGCTGATATCGCGCCTCCATAGAGATCACCGCCGCGCGTGCATGCGCGGGCATATCGATTTCCGGGATCACTTCGATGTTGCGCGCCTGCGCATATTTGACGATCTCGATATAATCGGCGCGGCTGAAATGTCCGGTTCCGTTGTTATTCGTGAACGGACCGGAGCCCAATTGCGGCAGCAGGCATTGCTGCTCAGTCAGATCGTGACAACGCTTACTGCCTACGTCGGTCAACTCTGGCAGACCGGGGATTTCGATACGCCAGGCTTCGTCATCGGTCAGGTGGAAGTGGAATTTATTCATCTTCCACGCCGCCATTTGATCGAGCATGCGCAGCACCGCTTGCTTGCTGTGGAAATTACGCGCCACATCGAGGAAGGCACCGCGATAGGCAAAGCGCGGTGAATCTTTCGCTTCGAGCGTGGCGATAATCGGTTTACCTTCAGCCGGCACCAGCGACAGCAACGACATCAAGCCGTAGTAAACGCCAGCATGATCGTAACCAATGATATCGGTGCCGCGCGGTGTGATGCGCAGTTCATACGCACCGGAAACCGCCTCTGCGCCGTGGAAATGATTGACGGCGATACGGGTATGAATGTCATAACCCGCTGACTGCGGTTTGAGCCCCATCAAATCGAAACGCTGTTTAACCGCATCGGCCTGGTTGTCCGCCAATACCTCAAGATGCAAGGCAACGCCACGGCTCAGATCGACATCCGCCGCATGAACTTTTACCGAACGCGGCGTTGGGGTGATTTGTCCGCGCAGCGCGCTGGCAGGCAGTTGCACCACATCGGCATTCTTTGTGAAACGACTTTGCGGCAGCATTAGCACGTTTTTATCGTCGGCAATGCGCTTCCATTGGCCGCCAAACGGCTTAACAAAGTCGCTGAGGTTTTCGGTATCGGTGCTGGTGATAATTTTTGGCGTAGCATTGGCGGCGGTGACATACCAGCGCGGCATTACGTCGGTGATAAACAGCTGCCAGTATTCATTGACGATAGGGATCTCAATCGACTCACCCGCCGCGATACCTTTGAATTTCTCCGTCGGTTCCAGACGGGTTAAATCGCCGACGATATGGGTCATTTTGAACTGATCGTTATCCACCCGCAGTGTTTCGTGCACGTTGCTCATGTAGATTGCCCAGTTTTTACTGGTGAGCGCCGGACCGTTGTTGGTCAGCGTGATGGTAGCGGTGTTGCAGGATGCCCAATCGGCACCGAGTTTCGCGCAGTTCACGCCGTGATCGGCCGCCTGGTTGTCAGTGACCTGATACTGCACGCCGAACTGACTGATTTGATCGACGACCTGCTGATTACTGCGCGGGGATGAACTGCAGGCGGCAAGGCTCATCACGCTCAGCGCCAGTAAACTGATTTTTAACTTTTTCATGTTGTTATCCTTCTCCACGGAGGTAAGTCTCTGGCTCCTGCCAGATCGGGGTCAAAACAGGGTGAATGGCGCGACGACCATAAATTTGATGTCTTTCTCGTCCTGGAAGATGATGCCGTAGCCGCCGCTATAGCTGGGAAGATCGCTGTGATTGTCGTAGCGGGTGTAGTGCAGTTTGAATTGGGTGTCTTTGGCGCGGCCTTGCTGGATGGTGTAAACCAGGTCGAGGCTCCACGCTGATTCTTTCAGGCGCTGATTTTGGTCGTAGAGGGGATTGGTGGAAGGCTTCGCGTCCCAACCGTAGGCGTACGATGTACCGACTTGCCAGCCAGGTAATTGCCAGTGTCCCAGATCCACCATCACACCGGCGAAGAGCGCTTTCTCACCGTTGGCGTTCCAGTCTGAGCGAGAATCCCACCACACGTCCATGCGGCCATTCGAGCTGGCGTAAGACGGCGTCATACGTTGCAGGAAGAAGCCCTGATTACCCTCGGCTTTTACCCATGTGCCTTCGAGGCGGAAATCGAACGCGCCGAGCGTGTAGCCGAACGTCAGCGCCTGCAGCCACGCGAGGCCATCGTAAACATCGTTCACCTGGCCAATGCCGCTGTTGTCACGATCCTTCGCGCCATAAAACTGATAACTGGTGCGCAACGGTGCATCGGCCAGCGGCAGCTGATAAGAGGCTTTGGCAAAATACTGATCCATGTAATTTGCCGCCTGGCCGTAGGCGCCTTCCAGCACCAGCGCGTTTTTAAAATCGTATTTGGCACCAAAGGATTGCAGCCACGGAATCTCCGTCACGCCATCGGCTTTACGGAAGTTGTACATGTCGCGATACCACGGCGCTTTGTATTCGTCAGTCCACATCCAGGAGACGGAAAGGGCGCCGGCGTCGCTAAAATCAAAGGTGGTGCCGGCCTCAACGCCGCGATAGGTGCCGGGCAGGAAGCTCCAGTGCGGTGCCAGCAGCGTCTGCCCGGTGGGCTGCAGATAGCCTGCGCGCAGCCAGTTATCCTGCCATTTTGCCTTGATGGCGGCTTTATAGAGACTTAAGCCGCTCTTATCTCCGCTCCAGTCCTCATCCCAGCGCGTACGGGCATTGCTGAAACCAATTTCATTCGGTGCCGCCGGGCCGCCGTTGCTTAACTCCAGCGCGCCAAACGCTGCCAGATCGAGGCCGATCACCTCACCGGCGTAACCGGATGAGAAGTCGAGATTGGCATTCGCAGAGGCGTGATGCAGATTGGCATCATACTGACCGTACGAGCCTTTTTGCGGATCCATCTCTTTGCGATCGCGCTGGCGTTGCCAGTAAAACAGATTGCCAGAGAGAGTGGCGTCTTCGACAAAACCCACGGCGTGGGCGGAGGGAACCGGCACAAAAGTGCCGGCAAACAGGGCAGAGACAATGGCCGCAGAGAGCGGCGCGCGTGGAATCCGACGCATAGCAAATCCTCCGTGATGCTTCCATGAATAATTAACAAATCCGTATTGTTTCGTCATGAAACAAGTTGCCGGCGATGCTATTTTTCGCGACGCGAATTATCAATGGAATTTATTACAAAGTATGACGCAGCACGCAAAAAAGCGTCGTTTTAAGGCGTTTTATCAATAAGTTACATGAATGTGTAATTTGTTGCTTTGTGAGCCAGATTCCAGGAAAGCGGCGTTTACTTGCTTTACCCCAACTTGTTCCCTATGCTCGCCAACGTAGTTTTGACTCGGGGTGCCCCTTTAATACAGGGCTGAGATACACCCGCCGACCTGATCTGGATAATGCCAGCGTAGGGAAGTCAGATGCCTGACCGCATTCGCCTTCTTGATCGCCGGTTGGGAGCCTTATGAAACAGCCTGACCTTCTTTCCCCCGCGCAACTCGCGCACTCTCTGCAATTGCTGCGTCAGCAAGCGCCGCTGGTGCACTGCATGACCAATGACGTGGTGCAAACCTTTACTGCCAACGTGCTGCTGGCACTGCAAGCTTCGCCCGCGATGGTGATCGATCCTGAAGAAGCGGCGCAGTTTGCCGGTTTTGCCGATGCGTTGTTGATAAACGTAGGTACGCTGACGCGCGAACGTCGTGATGCGATGTGGGCGGCGGTGCAAGCGGCGCAAACCGCAGGCACGCCGTGGACGCTGGATCCGGTGGCGGTCGGCGCACTAACGCTGCGCACCGCATTCTGTCAACAGTTACTGAGCCTGCAACCGGCGGCGATTCGCGGTAACGCTTCAGAAATTCTCGCACTGGCGCAACAGGCTAGCGGCGGACGCGGTGTCGACAGTCTGCATCAGGCCGATATCGCGTTAAGCGCTGCCCAGCAGCTGGCGCGTGATTACCACACCGTTGTGGCGGTGACCGGTGAAGTGGATTATGTCACTGACGGCGTGCAGACATTCGCCATCCCCGGCGGCAGCCCGCTGATGACGCGCGTGGTTGGCACCGGCTGCGCGTTGACGGCGGTGGTTGCCGCCTGCACCAGCTTGCCGGGCGATCGCCTGCAGCATGTCGCTGCGGCCTGCCGCGTGATGTCGCTGGCGGGTGAGCAGACAGCGCGCCAGGTCGCCGGGCCAGGCAGCTTTGCCGCTGCTTTCCTCGATACGCTGTGGACGCTGGAGGTCGAGGCATGAAACGCATCAATGCATTGACCATTGCTGGCACCGATCCGAGCGGCGGCGCAGGTATTCAGGCCGACCTCAAAGCTTTCTCCGCGCTGGGCGCGTATGGCACCAGCGTCATCACCGCGCTGGTGGCGCAGAACACCTGCGGCGTGCAGTCGGTGTATCGCATCGAACCTGATTTTGTTGGCGCACAGCTCGATTCGGTGCTGAATGATGTGCGCATTGATGCTGCGAAGATAGGCATGCTGTCCGAAACCGCTATTGTCGAGGTGGTCGCCGAGCGGCTGAAACGGGCCAGCCTGCCGTTTGTGGTGCTGGATACGGTGATGATTGCCAAAAGCGGCGATGCGCTGCTGTCGCCGGATGCGGTGGCGAGCGTGCGCGAATTGCTGCTGCCGCAGGTATCGCTGATCACACCAAACCTGCCGGAAGCCGCCGCGCTGCTGGGACGCGCGATGGCGCAGGATGAGAAAACCATGTTGCAGCAGGGCGATGCGCTGCTCGATCTTGGCTGCGAAGCGGTGCTGATGAAGGGCGGACACCTTAGCGATGCCGAAAGCCCGGACTGGCTGATTACCCGCGACGGACGTCAGCGCTTTACCGCGCCGCGCGTCAATACGCGCCACACGCACGGCACCGGATGCTCGCTTTCAGCCGCGCTGGCGGCGTTGCGTCCGCGCCATGATTGCTGGGCGGCAACGGTCGCTGAAGCCAAGGCGTGGCTGCAACAGGCGCTGCTGCACGCCGATTCGCTGGAGGTCGGCAAAGGCATTGGGCCGGTGCACCATTTCCATCAATGGTGGTAGGGCGTAACGCCAGATTGCCGCTTTTTCACTGCGCATCCGTCTGAAAAATGGAGTCAGCAATTTGCCAGCCTGGCGCTTTCCGGTCCAGGCTGTTGGGGGCGAATCGGCAACGGCCGGTTCCAATCCAGCCATTTATCAGGAGCGAACATGACGGACATCGTACAGTTATTGGGCAAAGAGGCGGATAGCCTTCTTCAACATCGCTGCATGACCATTCCAGCGGATAGCCTCTATTTACCCGGCGCGGATTATGTTGATCGCGTAATGATCGACAACAATCGTTCTCCTGCCGTACTGCGCAACATGCAAACGCTGTACAACACCGGACGTTTAGCCGGCACCGGCTATTTGTCGATTTTGCCGGTCGATCAGGGCGTTGAGCACTCGGCGGGCGCATCCTTTGCGGCCAATCCAGCTTATTTTGATCCAAAAAACATTGTTGAGCTGGCGATTGAAGCCGGCTGTAACTGCGTCGCCTCTACCTACGGCGTGCTGGCTTCGGTTTCTCGTCGTTACGCGCACCGCATTCCGTTTATGGTGAAGCTGAACCACAACGAAACGCTGAGCTATCCGACGCAATACGATCAGACGTTGTACGCCAGCGTGGAACAGGCCTTCAATCTGGGCGCGGTGGCGGTTGGCGCCACCATCTACTTTGGTTCTGAACAATCACGTCGCCAGATTGAAGAGATCTCGGCGGCCTTTGAACGTGCGCACGAGCTGGGCATGGTGACGGTGCTGTGGGCCTATCTGCGTAATGATGCGTTCAAGAAAGAGGGCGTCGATTATCACGCCAGCGCCGATTTAACTGGCCAGGCCAACCATCTGGCGGCGACCATCGGTGCGGATATCGTCAAGCAGAAGATGGCGGAGAATAACGGCGGCTATAACGCGGTGAAGTTTGGTCACACCGATGAGCGCGTCTATAGCAAGTTGACTTCGGAAAACCCGATAGATTTGGTGCGTTACCAGCTGGCGAACTGCTATATGGGACGCGCAGGTTTGATCAACTCCGGCGGCGCTTCTGCGGGCGAAACGGATATCGCGGAGTCAGTGCGTACGGCGGTGATCAATAAGCGTGCCGGCGGCATGGGGCTGATTCTGGGGCGCAAGGCGTTTAAGAAGACGTTGAAAGAGGGCGTGCAGTTGATTAATGCGGTGCAGGATGTGTATTTGTCGAAGGATGTGACGATTGCTTGATTGAGTGGGGGCTGTGCTCGCTGTCCCCCATCCCGGCCTTCCCCCGCAAGCGGGGGAAGGAGATGCTGCCACATGCTGCTTCAACACTTACATTTTGCAGCATCTTCCTCCCCCATTAATGGGGGAGGACCGAGGAGGGGGACAGCGAGCACTAAATCAAGGCGCCTCAAACCACTCACTATTACGCTCGGCAATCGGCGTAATGGTCAAAATCATCTCCTGCAGATGACGGCGCATTGCGCTTTCAGCTGCGTCAACATCATGCGCTTTCAAGGCGTTATAGATATCTTCATGCTGCTGAATCAAACGCTCCGGCGGTGACACTTCGCTCAGGGTCAGAAAGCGCACGCGGTCCATGGTAGCTTTAATGTTCTCCACCGTTTCCCACGCTAGCAGGCAATTAATCCCTTCAGCAATCAAGCGGTGAAACTCATCGTCCAGCCCCAGGAAAGCCTGGCTGTCATGACGTTCAGCGGCGAGACGCTGCAGCTGCAGGTTATGCTCCAGCGCCATCAATCCGGTCGCACCCATCTCCTGCGCGGCGCGGCGAACCACGGCGATCTCTACCGCTTCACGGATAAAGCGACCGTCGGCCACGCGCTGAGCGGAGATTTTGCGCACGAAGGTGCCGCGCTGCGGTAGCACCTGCACCAGTCCGGCTTCCGCCAGCTTGATAAAGGCTTCACGTACCGGCTGACGTGACACGTTAAAACGCGCCGACACTTCCTTCTCCGACAGCAGCGAGCCCGGATGAATAACGCAGGTCACAATATCTTTGCGCAGATAACGATAGATCTGCTGATTTACCGGTTCGCTGGTGGTTATGGTATAGGCAGTCGACATGCAGCAATATCCGTATTACGGCTGGCATCTGCCAGCCCGTTAAGAAAGGTTCAGTCTAATCAGCACGCTGCGTCTGCGCTACACATTTGTGCAGGCGCTTAGCCTTGTGTGACGAGGCTTTGAACGGTGGCGCGCGCGCCCTGTTTAACCAGTTGCTGATAGAGTTCAGTCACGCGTGAGACAAAGGCGGGCTGCTGCTGCAGATCGTCACCGAACACGGCGTTGAGGCCGAGCAACGCCCTAACGCGTGGCGCACCGTCCTCACTGTTGGCCACAATGTCCGCCAGCTGATCTTTCAGCGGATCGCGAATCTCAATGGCCTGACCTTGCTCATCCACACCGCTGACATAGCGCATCCAGCCCACCACACCCAGCAACACGAAATCGCACGAGGTGCCATTGCGCAGATGCCAGCGCGCGCTATCCAGCAGGCGCTGCGGCAGTTTTTGCGTGCCATCGGTGGCGATTTGATAGGTACGATGTTTGATGGCGCGATTCTCGTAACGCGCAATCAGGGAATCAGCGTAGGCGTCGAGATCGACGCCTTGCGTGCGCAGCGTCGGCGCCTGATCCTGCAACATCAACGCGCGCGCCGCCGCACGATAGCTGGCATCGGCCATGCAATCGCTGATGTGTTCATAACCGGCGAGAAAACCGAGATACGCGAGGAACGAGTGGCTGCCGTTGAGCATCCGCAGCTTCATCTCTTCGAACGGCAGCACATCGCTGACCAGCTCAGCGCCCGCGTTTTCCCACGCCGGACGTCCGTTAACGAAGTTGTCTTCGATGACCCACTGGAAAAACGGTTCGGCTTCAACCGCCACCGGATCGCGGCTGCCCAAACGTTCCGCCAGCGTGTCGAACGCGGCATCGGTCATGGCCGGGACGATGCGATCAACCATGGTCGAAGGGAAGGTGATGTGCGCCTGGATATATTCAGCCAGCGCAGGGTTGTGGCGCTCGGCCAACTGGGTGATCACGTTGCGCGTGACATGACCGTTCTCTGGCATATTGTCGCAGGACATCACGCTAAACGGCGGCAAATTGCGTTCGCGGCGGCGGATAATGGCCGCCAGAATCAAGCCGGGCAGCGAACGTGGCTCACCAGGATGAGCGAGGTCGTGCACAATATCGGGATGATCGGGATTGAGCTTGCCGCTCGACGGCATGTAGCAATAACCTTTCTCGGTTACGGTCATCGAGACAATCGCCACGTCCGGCTGGCTCATCGCCTCGATCACCGCCTCAATGCCGTCGCCTTTGCCATGCAGCGCTTGCGTCACCACGCCAATCACCCGCGTGTGTAAACTCTCATCCGCCATTTCGGTTAGCGTGTAGAGCAGATCCTGCTGACGCAGCGCCTGAATCAGCGTGCCGCTGTTGAGATTCACTTCGCAATAGCCCCAGTCGCTGCCCTGAGCGGCCAGCTTATCGGTCGCCAGCGCCTGATGCGCGCGGTGGAAGGCGCCAAAGCCGATGTGCACCATGCGGGTCTTGAGTTGGCTACGATCGTAAGCGGGGCGTTGGACATCAGCGGTGAGGCGTTCAAGCTCTAACATAGTCATTCCTTTTAGCAAATGGGGCGCTCAGCGCCCCATGAGATTTACACTGAAACCGGTTTATTGGTGGCTTTAGGTTCACGAATCACCAGCAGTACCAGCAGCGCGCCGACGCCAGCCACCGCACCTGCGAGGATAAAGGCGCTGTCAAACTTACCGGAGTGCTGCACGATGAAGCCAGTCACCACCGGGCCGATCACACCGGACAAGCTACCAATCAGATGGATAAAGCCACTGATGCTGCCGACACGGCTTTTGTGCACCACGTCCTGCACAATCGCCCAGTAAATTGCGCCGGTGATGTAGAGGAAGAAGATGGAGATCGACATCATGATCACCGCCGAGTTGACCTCTTTTATCGTACCTGCCAGCGCCACGCAAATCGCCGCGGCGGTAAGTGAAACCACCAGCACAATTTTTCGTGAAAGCAGCAGCTTGCCGGTGATGTTGAAAATCTTATCGGAGATCCAGCCACCCAGCGCCAGGCCCACGAAGCCAACAATCCACGGGATCATGGTGGTGATGCTCATCGCTTTGATATCGAGGCCGTGCGCCTGCACCAGATACGCCGGGAACCAGCTCAGGAAGAAGAACAGAATGTAGTTGTAGCAGAAGAAGGCAAAGGCGGTGACCAGAATGATCGGCTGGCGCAGATAAAAGCCTAAACCGTGCGCGGCACCGCTTGAGTCGATCACGTCGGCCGGTTCTTCGGCTTTCAGTTTTTCTACTAAGGCACGCTCTTCTGCCGATACGCGCTTACTTTTCGCCGGAGTATCTGACGCGAAGAAGAACCACAGCGCCAGCCAGACGAAGCCAATCGCGGCGATTACCACAAACGCCGGACGCCAGCCGAACGACAGCGCCAGATAACCGACAATCGGACCGGCAACTGCGCCACCCAGCGGTGAACCCGAGCTGAGTAAGCCCATTGCGGTGGCGGCCTGTTTTTTCGGGAACCAGCCGTTAATGGCTTTGTTCGCTGAGGCAGAGATGGGGCCTTCCGCCATGCCAAACAGCACGCGCAGAATCATCATCGACCAGAAGCCAGTCGCCATCGCGGTCAGGCCGCAGAACAGCGACCACATGCCAACGCCGGTGCCGAGCACGATGGTCGGGCCAAATTTATCCGTCGCCAGGCCACCGATGAAGTTAAACAGGGCATAACCGAAGAAGAAGCTGCCGAAAATCATGCCGAACTGCTCGGCGTTGATCATCAGGTCTTTTTCCACCAGCGGTACCGTCAGAGAGAGGGCGATACGATCAAGGTAGTTGATCATAAACACCAGGAACAACAGCAGTACGAGGGTCCAGCGCAGGTTCTTAAACATAGAAACTCCGTCATCGTCATTTTTTATAGTAATAATGCCGGCGGGTAAGGGACCGGCATGGGGACACCTGGTGTGCGGGTTAACTTAACCCATTTGTAGGATCACTTTGCAGCAGGTGCGGGGATCTTTTTCGAACAGCGTCATGGCTTGCTCAACGTCTGCCAGCGGGAAATAGTGCGTCACCAGTTTCTCCGGCTGGATCTGGCCTTGCTCAATCCACTCAATCACCTGCGGGAAGCGATTGCTGTTGAGACGCGAGGTGAACAGCGACAGCTCTTTGCTGGTGAGACTTTGCTGCGTGATGCTGCACGGCTCGCCAGAAAAACCCAGCAGGCCGATACGCGCCGCCGGTGAGGCGAGGGCGGCGGCTTCTGCCAGGATCGAAGGGTGACAGGCGGCGTCGATAATCAGCGTTGGCTGCACGCCTTCCAGCTGCGCGGCGAGTGGAATTTCGCTGTTGTTGAACACCTGATCGGCACCGTTTTCCTGCGCCAGCGACAGCCGTTCTGGCAGACGATCAACCACCAATACCTGTTCAACGCCATACACGCCTTTCAGCACCTGAATGGCGGTGAGGCCCATTGGCCCGGCACCGTAAATCAGCGCCACATCGTTTGGCTGTGGTTTGAGGAAGGCGGTGATATTGGCCGCGATGGTGAAAGGTTCGACCATGCTTGCGAGTTTGTCGGGAACGCTATCCGGCAGGCGGAAGGCGTTTTTTGCTGGTGCCACGGCATATTCGCTAAAGCCACCGTCGCGGTGCACGCCAATCACCTGCAACGCTGTGCAGACGTTCGGGCGACCAATCGAGCAGGGATAGCAGTGACCGCAGCTGACCACCGGATCGACCGCCACACGTTCGCCAATGCGGCTGGCGGCAACGTCATCGCCGACCGCATCAATCAGGCCGAAGAATTCGTGACCAATCACGCGCGGATATTTAGCGAAAGGATTGTGACCGTGCCAGATATGCACGTCCGAACCGCAGATGCTGGCAAATTGCACCTTCACGCGTACTTCACCGGCAGCGGGTTGCGGCAGCGGACGCTCTGCTAATACCAGTTCACCCGGTTGCTCAATCACTACACTTTTCATCATCTACTCCAACGGGAATGCAATGATGAAAAAATACGCGCACTAATACTACCATACAAGTCGGCGTTAAAGAGTTGTGAAGAGAATCACAGAGGAACAGTTACGTAGGGGCGCCATTCATGGCGACCAGGAAATCACGGCCACCTTAAATGGCGACGCTGAAATGACAAAAACCCGCTCAGGTTTCCCTGAGCGGGTTTTTTGAATTTGGCTCCTCTGACTGGACTCGAACCAGTGACATACGGATTAACAGTCCGCCGTTCTACCGACTGAACTACAGAGGAATCGTTTGAACGGGGCGCATATTATCGAGCGGCCCTCGCCTTGTCAAAACTCTTTTTCACAATTCGTTCTGACTGCTGAATAAAGCGTCAATTGCGCGCCATGAGCGGACTCAGCGCGGCAAAATCACAACTGATACAACATCTTTTGTGACGATGATCACCATCTCTATGCAAAATTACATTCTGATTTGTCGATTTTGTCAGATACCTCGCATGCATGATCACAGATATTTCATTTCGCCGTTGTCGGGGCCAAAAGCGAAACATATATTCCAGATCAACTCTTAAGCGAATGCGGGAATAGTCATGAACAAAGTCAGAATTGGAATGATTGGCAGTGGTTACATCGGTCGTTGTCACGCGATTGCTTACGCTCAGGCACCTACGGTTTTTGCCCTGAAAGGCGAGATCGTGCGTGAAATGCTGGCGGAAGTGAACCCAGAGCTGGCAGCAAAACAGGCGGCAACTTTTGGCTTTGCCCGTTCTACCGGCGACTGGCACGAGCTGGTGCGCGATCCGAACATCGATGTGGTTGATATCTGCGCGCCGAACTTCCTGCATAAAGAGATGGCGCTGGAAGCGATTCGCAACGGCAAGCACGTTTACTCTGAGAAACCGCTATCGCTATCAGTGGCCGATGCGGAAGAGATGGTACAAGCGGCGCAGCAGGCGGGCGTTAAAACGCTGGTCGGCTTTAACTACATGAAAAACCCCACCAGCCAACTGGCGCGCGAAATTATCGCGCGTGGTGAAATCGGCGATGTGGTGCACTTCTACGGCACGCACAATGAAGATTATCTGGCACGGCCGGAAACGCCGCTCGATTGGCACTGCCAGAAAGCGTTGGCCGGATTAGGCGCGCTTGGCGACCTCGCTGCGCATATTGTGAATATGGCGCACTATTTGGTCGGTGATATTGAAGAAGTCAGCGGCGATATGATGACGGTGATTAAAGAGCGTCCGGATCCGAAGGATGCTTCACGCCTGCTGCCGGTGGAAAACGAAGATCAGGCCAGCGCCTTGCTGCGCTTTAAAAACGGTGCGCACGGCGTGTTTGAAACCTCGCGAATCGCCTGCGGCAGCAAAATGGGCCTGACGTATGTGGTCACCGGTACCAAAGGCACGCTGCGTTATACCCAGGAACGTATGGCCGAGCTGGAGCTGTATATTCACGATGAACCGGCAGGCCGCCAGGGTTTCAAAACCATTTTGACCGGTCCGGCGCATCCGGATTACGCCAACTTCTGCGTCTCTGCCGGGCACGGCATCGGTTTCAACGATCAGAAAACCGTCGAGATTCGCGATTTAATCAATGGCATTGCCGCTGGCGATCGCATGTGGCCAGATTTCGCCGAAGGATTGCAGGTGCAGAAGGTGCTGGAAGCTGTCGCGGTTTCCTCACTGGAACGCCGCTGGATGAAAGTGTAATCACACTTAACTGAACAACATCGTAGCGGCGCAATGTATTGCGCGCCGTTGAAAGCGCGCCGCTACGGTAATGTGCGTTAAGCAAGTAACGGGCATTGAGGCGGTAAACGGCAGCTAAGTGCGCCCGCCATCACTTCAATCTCAAACTCACTTCCCGTCAGCGGTTCGCCATCCAGATTAAACGTCATCTCATGCGGTGAACGGATGGTGAGCGACTGCAGCTGCGCCGTGACGATATTCGGATTTTCATCATCACGCGTCAGCGAATGCAGCAACGTTGGCAGCAGCTCTTGCGAGGTGACGATGCTGAGGTTGAGCTGTCCGTCATTGATTAAGGCATCCGGGCAGAGCTTTTGTCCGCCACCAGCCTGACGTCCATTGCCAATGCCAATCACCAGCGCATCGCCTTGCCAGTTAAAGCCGGGGCCGCTGATTTCGCAGCGATCCGGTTTCAGCGCATCGACGCGCATCAAACCATGAATAAAGTACGACACGCCGCCGAGCGCCGATTTCAGCTTTTCAGGCGTTTCGGTGGTGATGCGTGTACCAAATCCGCCGGTCGCCATATTGATAAAGTAGCGATCGCCGTTCACGCGCGCCAAATCGATAGCCGTGGCTTTTCCCACCAGCGCGAGACGTAAAGCCGGTTCCATCCCTTCGGGAATACCGACGCTGGTGGCGAAATCATTGGCGGTGCCGAGCGGTAAAATGCCCAGCGCCGGACGCTGCTGCTCGGGTAATCCCGCCAGCGCGGTGGCGATCTCATTAATGGTGCCATCACCGCCGCCAGCCACCACGGTTTCTGCCTGCAAAGCGACCGCTTCTTGTACATAACGATCGCCATCACCTTTTTCCCAGGTGACGCGCACCGCCAGATTAAAGCCTTCATCACGCAGCGTATTCACCGCAGCGCGCAAATCTTCATTACCTGCGCCTTTCCCGTTGAGGATCAGCAGCGTCAGCGGTTTGTTTTGCATTATCAGTTCCTTGATGCGAGAGACAGAGCACTGGTTATAGCATAGCTGGGGAGAGAACTTTATCGGCGGGCGACGAAAAAATCGGTGGGCGATCAAAAAAGAAAACCCGCACGGGGGAGCCGGGCGGGTGAATGAGGTGGTTCCTGGTACTACCTGCTTTTATTCTTACTCGTTAGCAGCAGGCGAGATTCTAAAGCGAGGCGAAGAAAGGGTCTGTGATCCTACTCTAACTTCGCCATTTTCTTTTCTTTATGTGCGATTTTTCCCATGTGGATCGTAGGTGCTGTTGCCATCGGTGAAATTACGCAACAGCAGGGCAAAGGCGAGGTTGACCGATTCCGGGACCGGGATCCACACGCGGTGTCCATCGCCTGGCGCCACGTCCACTGCCGATCCTTTATCGTTCTGCATGGTTTCCAGCGTGCAATTGAGGTTGCCTTCGGGCGTCATGATCTCGACAGAATCCCCGAGCATAAACTTATTCTTCACCGCAATCTGCGCCCAGTCACCGCGACGTTCGCCGGTGAATTCTCCGACAAACTGCTGGCGCTCGGAGATGGAGAAACCTTGCTGGTAGTTCTGATAGCTGTCATGGGTATGGCGACGCAGGAAACCTTCGGTGTAACCGCGATGCGCCAAACCTTCCAGCGTCTCCAGCAGAGTCGGATCGAAGGGCTTACCTGCAGCGGCATCATCAATGGCACGGCGATAAACCTGCGCGGTGCGCGCGCAGTAGTAGAAGGATTTGGTGCGGCCTTCGATTTTCAGCGAGTGCACACCCATTTGGCTAAGACGTTCAACGTGCGCCACCGCACGCAAATCTTTTGAGTTCATGATGTAGGTGCCGTGTTCATCTTCGAAGGCGCTCATCACCTCACCCGGCTTCATCTTCTCTTCCAGCAGGAACACCCGGTCAGTGGTGGCGCCGACGCCCAAAGTCGGCTCCTGCACCTTAACCGGCTCATGGAAACCGACGATATTGCCCATCTCATCCTGCTTGCCTTCTTCCACTTTGTATTCCCAGCGGCAGGCATTGGTGCAGGTCCCTTGATTAGGATCGCGTTTGTTGAGGTAGCCCGAGAGCAGGCAGCGGCCGGAGTAAGCCATGCACAGCGCGCCGTGCACGAAGATCTCAATCTCCATTTCCGGCACCTGCTGACGGATTTCTGCAATCTCATCCAGCGATAGCTCGCGTGAAAGAATCACGCGCGTCAGCCCCATCTGCTGCCAGAATTTCACCGTGGCCCAGTTGACCGCGTTGGCCTGCACCGACAGATGAATCGGCATCTGCGGAAAGGCTTCACGCACCAGCATAATCAGGCCGGGATCGGACATGATCAGCGCGTCCGGCTGCATGGCAATGACCGGCGTCAGATCGCGGATAAAGGTTTTCAGTTTGGCGTTGTGCGGGGCGATGTTGACCACCACGTAGAATTTCTTACCGAGCGCATGGGCTTCTTTGATGCCCTGCGCCAGAATCTCGTGGGTGAATTCGTTGTTGCGCACGCGCAGGCTGTAGCGCGGTTGGCCAGCGTAGACGGCATCAGCGCCATAGGCAAAGGCATAGCGCATATTCTTCAGCGATCCCGCTGGAGAAAGCAGTTCAGGTTTAAACATGGATTTTCTCACTGATGTCAGGTCAGCATGCCATCGTGGATGGCAGGTGCAGCGGCCGCATTATACGGCCCTGCAAAAGGTGGGGAATTGTAGGCAGGCCCGCACCCGATGTAAATTGACCTGGATCAATGTAAGCCGTTGCAGGCTACAGCAAGCGGCAGACGTCGGCTTCCCAGCGATAACCCATGCCGTACACCGCGCGGATAAACGGCTGTTCCGCATCGAGGCTTTCCAGCTTGCGGCGCAGGTTTTTGATGTGACTGTCGATAGTGCGATCGGTGACTACGCGGTAATCGTCGTAGAGATGATTGAGCAACTGCTCGCGCGAGAACACTTTTCCCGGCTCCAGCGCCAGCGTTTTCAGCAGACGAAATTCGGCGGGCGTCAGCTCCAGCTGTTGTTCACGCCAGCTGGCCTGAAAGCGGCTCTCATCAATATGCAGAGGCGATTCCTGCTGCGCCTCTTCCGGCGAACGTTTGACGCGGCGCAAAATGGTTTTGACGCGCGCCACCACTTCACGCGGGCTGAACGGCTTGCAGATGTAGTCATCCGCGCCGATTTCCAGCCCCAGCAGGCGATCAATCTCCTCGGTGCGCGCGGTCACCATGATGATCGGCAGTTCCGAGAAACGTCGAATTTCGCGGCACAGCGTTAAGCCGTCGCGGCCGGGCAGCATCAAATCCAGCAGCATCAGGTCCGGCGGCGTGTGCTGAACATAGCTCAACACCGCGTTACCGTCGGCAATGTGGTGCGTGCGATAGTTGGACGCCTGCAGATAATCAATCATCAGCTGCGCCAGTTTGGGTTCATCTTCTACAACAAGGATCAGAGGATCGCTATTTTCCGGGCTCATAAGTGGCGTCTAGTGAGGAACATACGGCAAGTTTAGCGTGATTTGCAGTCCACCTAAATCAGAGTGATCCGCACTGATGCTGCCGTCATGCGCTTCCACGATGTTTTTACAGATCGCCAGGCCAAGCCCAGAGCCGCCGCTGGCGCGATTGCGTGAACTTTCCGCGCGGAAAAATCGTTCAAATAATTGTGCCTGATGGGCCGGATCAACGCCCGGCGCGCTATCCGCAAACCGCAGTTGCCAGTTTTCGCCCGCCAGCTGCATCGAGAGCTGCACCGCGCCACCGCTGTCGGTGTAACGCAGGCTGTTTTCCAGCAAATTGGTGAACAGCTGCATCAGGCGATCGGGATCGCCAAAGCTCTCCGCCTGCGCGGGTAACGCCAGATTAAGAGCTAAGCCGCGGCTGCGATAGCGTTCGCCGAAGCTGCCGGCCACCACTTCCAGCAGAGTGACCAGATCAACCGGCTGCTTGCGATAGGCGAGGGCGCCTGCGTCAGATAATGACAGCTGATGCAGATCCTCCACCAGTTTCGTCAGCACCACCACTTCACTTTGCAATGAACTGATGGCTTCCGGCGTCAGCTTGCGCACGCCATCCTGCATCGCTTCCAGCTCACCGCGCAGAATCGCCAGCGGCGTGCGCAGTTCATGGGAGATGTCGGCCATAAAGGCGCGGCGGTTGCTTTCGTTCTTTTCCAGCGAGCTGGCAAGCTGGTTGAAGTCGCGGCCCAGTTGGCCGAGTTCATCGCTGCTGCCGACTTCCACGCGGGTAGCGAAATTGCCCGCCGCCAAATGGTGCGTGCCATCCACCAGCCGTTTTACCGGTGCCAGTAAACCGCGCGCCAGCAGCCAGGTGACCAGCGCGGCGAGTAACCCGGTCAGCGCCACAATCATCCAGCTGGTGCGTCGCTGCTGCTGATCAAAGTTGATGTCGGTGCTGCGCGTCAGACGTTCTGCCGGTGAGGCAATCACCCAGCCAACAATTTTGCCGTTGCTGGTGGTGATATTGCGCCGGGTACCTTCCGGCGGCACCGGCTGGCGCGGCCCTGACAGCACTTTGTATTGCTGATCGATAATCCAGAACTGCGTGCGCCAGCCGTGCGGCGGTAACTGATTCACGCTGCCCGGATTCTGCTCCAGCGAGCGCAAAATTGAAAAAATCAGCTTGTCATTGCTGCGCAGAAAATCCCAGCTACCGTGCTGTTCATACTGATCGGCCAGCGCATCGCTCAGCAGGGTTAAGCGCTGCTCGTTGCCCTTTTTGATGTAATCCACAAAGCCGTGCTCAAAGCTGAGCCGCACGCCCCAATGCATGGTGATGATCACCAGCATGCAGGTGGAAAAAATCGCCGCAAACAGCTTGGCACCAATGCCCCATTTTACCGGCCGCTTCATCCTTTGCTCCTGCCTCTAAGGTCAACGTTTTTACTGACATCCTTCGGTACGTGCCAGAACACCAGCGCCGGCAGCGCAATCACCAGCGCCATGCACAGATAGGTGTAAATGAAGGTTTGATGCGCCGCCGCGCTGTCGGTTACCACGCCGTGGCCAAATGCGCCCAGCAGCAAACCGGCCACGGTGACGCCAATACTCATCGACAGCTGCATGATCATCGATAACAACGAGTTGCCGCTGGAAGCCAGATCGTCCGGCAGTTCCTTTAGCGTCAAGGTATTCATCGAAGAGAAGCGGATGGCGTTGACCATGCCCTGCAGCAGTAACACCACCGGCAGCAGCCAAATCCATCCCAGCAGCGCCACCAGCGGGAACAGCAGCACCACCAGCGCCAGCGCCAGGGTCGCGCCGACCAGCGCATTGCGATAGCCGAACAGGTTGACGATGCGCACCACCACGCGCTTAGTCCCCATATTGCCGAGCACCATTGGAATCATCATCAATCCGGCGTGGAATGGGCTATAGCCGAGGCCGACCTGCAGGAAAATGGGCGTCATAAACGGCAGCATGCCGCTACCGATGCGGCCGGTAAAACTGCCGATCAGGCCAATTGAATAGATGCGGTTATCAAACAGTTTCAGGCTGAACAGCGCGTTATCGTTGTTGCGGCCGTGCATCAGGTAGAACAACAGTGAAAACACCCCAACCAGAATCAGTAAGCCGAGCAACAGCGGCGATCCGCCGGCGCTGCGCTGACCATCCAGCGCCAGCGTTAAGGTCGCCATGCCGACGGCCAGCAGCACAAAACCGAGGAAATCGAAGCGCCGCGTCTGCATGGTGTAATTCGGCATCAGCGTCAGCGTGGCAATCGCACCAATGATGCCAACCGGAATGTTGATCAGGAAAATCCAGTGCCAGCTGGCGTACTGCACCAGAACCCCGCCCAGCGCCGGGCCAAGCAGCGGACCAATTTGTCCCGGCGTGGTGACGAAGGTCATCGCCGACATATATTGCTCGCGCGGCACAATTTTCATCACCGTTAAGCGGCCAACCGGCACCATCATCGCGCCACCAATGCCTTGCACCACGCGCGCCATAATCAGCTCATCGAGCGTGGCGGAGAAGGCGCACAGCAGCGAGCCGATGCTGAACAGCACAATCGCGCAGAAGAAGATATTGCGCACGCCAAAACGGTCCGCCAGCCAGCCGCTGATCGGCAACGTAATCGCCACGGTCAGCACATAAGAGACGATCACCGAGTGCATATTCAGCGGGCTGACGTTGAGATCGCGCGCCATCGACGGGATCGCGGTATTGACGATGGTGGTATCCAGCGCCTGCATAAAGAAGCCAAACGCGACGATCCACAGCTGCCAGCGCACGGTGGCGTTTTGAGGTGACATGCAGGTACCCGTTATGTCAGATCCAGTTTTCGCAGATCAGCCCATTCACGCGTGAAAACTCACGCAAATTGTTCGATACCAACGTCAGGGCGGCACTGCGGGCATGAGCGGCGATGTGAAGATCGTTCAGACCGATAGGCGTGCCATTTTTCTCCAGTTCTGCGCGGATAGCGCCATAATGGAAAGCGGCTTTGGCATCGTAATTCAGCACATCAAGGCGTGAGACAAAATCTTCAACGGTACGTAAGTTCCGCTCTGGAAAGGCGCTCTTTTCTGAGCCATGAAACAGCTCCGCCAGGGTGATCGTCGAGATAACCATCCGGCCGACATTGGCGTTGAAACGTTCGAGCACTTCAATCGGCCGCCGCTTGATGACGTAGATAACAATATGGGTATCCAGCATGTAGCGATGCATTAAAACGCTTCCCGCTCAGATTGTTCCTGCGAAGCATGCTCATCCATAAAATCATCGCTCACCGTCGGACCGTCGAGGAAAAAACTGTCCCAGGCGTTCTCTATGGGCGTGAGGATGCGCTCCTTGCCGATTGCTCTCACAGTGACGTTTTTCACATCATCAGGAAAACGAACGTCTGCTGGAATGCGAACGTTTTGCGTCCTGTTGCTGGTAAACACGGTACCTTGTGACATATAAACCTCCTCAGTATTGAACTGGTCAAAGTTTACGCTCTTGGTGCTACATAGCAAGCGTGTGTAGCAAGTCATTCAGCTATCAGTTGAACCTTTTTCTTACGCCGCCGCAGCTTATCCATCATCAAATAGACTACCGGCGTGGTGTAGAGCGTCAGCAGCTGGCTCATCACCAACCCCCCGGCGATGGTGATGCCGAGCGGCTGACGCAGCTCCGCGCCGTCACCGCTGGTTAGCACCAGCGGCAGTGCGCCAAACAGCGCGGCGAGCGTGGTCATCAGTATCGGGCGGAAACGCAGCTGGCACGCCTGGAAAATCGCGTCGCGCGGCGACAGATTGCCGTTACGCTCGGCATCCAGCGCAAAGTCGACCATCATGATGGCGTTCTTCTTCACGATACCGATCAGCAGCAAAATGCCGATCAGCGCAATCAGGCTGAACGGCGTGTTGAATAGCTCCAGCGCCAGCAGCGCGCCGACGCCCGCCGACGGCAGCGTGGAGAGAATGGTCAGCGGATGCACGTAGCTCTCATACAGAATGCCCAGCACGATATACACCGCCGCAATCGCCGCCAGCATCAGGTAGAGCTGATTGGATTGCGACTGCTGGAACACCTGCGCGGTGCCGGCAAAGCTGCCGCGCACGCTGGAAGGCACGCCAAGCGCGGTGATGGTGCGGTCAATAGCTTCAGACGCCTGCGACAGCGATACGCCTTCCGGCAGGTTGAAGGAAACGGTGGACGCCGCCGACAAGCCTTCGTGGTTCACCGATAGCGGCGCGTTGGCCGGTTGCCACTTGGCAAACCAGCTCAGCGGAATCGCTTTGCCGTCGCTGTTAATCACAAACATCTGATCGAGTGAACTGATGTCCTGGGTGTAGCGCGGATCAACTTCCATCACCACTTTGTACTGGTTGAGCGGTTGATAAATGGTGGAGATCTGGCGCTGACCAAAGGCGTTATTCAGCAGGGCATTAGCGGCAGAGACATCAATGCCGAGCCGCGCCATGCTTTCACGGTCATAAGTCAGGTTCATTTCACTGCCGTTGTCCTGCTGATCCGAGTTGACGTCCGCCAGCTCGGGCAGGGCGGCGAACGCCTGACGGATTTTCGGCTCCCATTCGCGCAAATCATTCAGGTTATCCGACAGCAAACTGTACTGATAGCTGGCGTTGGACTCACGTCCGCCAATGCGAATGTCCTGCACCGCGTTGAGATAGAGATTGGCGCCGGGCTCTTTCGCCAGCTTGATACGCAGCCGGGCGATCACTTCCTGCGCGCTTTCGCTGCGCTCGGAGAGCGGCTTGAGCGAGACGAACATCGAGCCGCTGTTGGTGCGTGAACCGCCGGTAAAGCCGGTGACGTTATCCACCGCCGGATCGGCTTTGATGATGTTCATGAAATCCTGCAGCTTGCCGCGCATCGCCTGGAACGAAATGCTCTGATCCGCCGAGATAAAACCTTGTAAGCGGCCGGTATCCTGTTCCGGCATAAAGGTTTTCGGGATCGAGATGAACAGCCAAACGGTGAGCGCCACGGTGCCGAGCAGCAACATCAGCACCCAAATGGCGTGATTCAGCACCCAGCCCAATGAGCGCGCGTAGCCGTTTTGCACCTTCATCAGCAGCTTGCCGAAACCGCGGATGCGTGGCTGGTTACGTTTGACCTGCGGTTTCAGCAGATAAGCGCACATCATCGGCGTCAGCGTGACCGAGATAAACAGCGAGATCAGAATCGCCACCGACAGCGTAATAGCGAACTCCGAGAAGAAGCGGCCAATAATACCGCCAATCATCAGCAGCGGCAGGAACACGGCAATCAGCGACAGGCTCATCGACAGCACGGTAAAACCGACCTCGCGCACGCCGGTCAGCGCCGCCTGCAGCGGTTTCATGCCCGCTTCGACGTGGCGCGCAATGTTCTCCAGCACCACAATGGCGTCATCGACAACAAAACCGGTGGCGATGGTCAACGCCATCAGCGACAGGTTATTCAGGCTGAAGCCACACAGATACATGGCGGCGAAGGTGCCAATCAATGAAACTGGCACCGCAGCGGCGGGGATCAGCGTGGCGCGCCAGTCACGCAGGAAGGCAAACACCACCAGAATCACCAGCGCGACGGCGATGATCAGCGACTGCTCCACTTCATGCAGCGAGGCGCGAATCGTTGGCGAACGGTCCTGCGCAATTTGCAGATCGATGGCGGCGGGGATCACGTCGTGCAGTTCCGGCAATTCGCCACGAATGCGATCGACGGTATCGATGATGTTGGCTTCCGGCGATTTACGCACCACCAGCAGCACCGCCGCTTTACCGTTGGTCATCCCGGCGTTGCGCACATCCTGCACCGAATCCTGCACGTTAGCGACATCGCTGAGGCGCACCGCCGCACCGTTGTTGTAGTGCACCACCAGCGGCTGATATTCGCTGGCGGTTTGCAATTCTCCGTTGGTACGTAACTGCCAGCGCTGCTGTACATCGTCAATCGCGCCCTGCGGACGGCGCTGGTTGGCGTTGCTGATGGCGGTGCGCACCGCATCCAGTGATACGCCCTGGTTGAACAGCGCCTGCGGATTGAGTTCAACGCGCACCGCCAGCAGCGAACTGCCGCCGACCGTCACATCGCCCACGCCCTCAATCTGCGACAGTTTCTGCGCCAGTTGCGTTGAGGCGTAATCATACAGCTGACCGGGATTATAAATGTCCGAGGTCAGCGTCAGGATCATGATCGGCGCATCGGAAGGGTTGGCTTTGCGATAGCTGGGACGACTCGGCATGCCGGTTGGCAGCAGACTTTGTGCGGCGTTGATCGCCGCCTGCACATCGCGCGCCGCACCGTTGATGTCGCGATCAAAATCGAACACCAGAATGATGCGCGTGCTGCCCAGCGAGCTGGTGGAGGTCATTTCGCTGACGCCCGCGATGCGTCCCAGCGAGCGTTCCAGCGGCGTTGCCACCGATGCCGCCATGGTTTCCGGCGACGCACCGGGCAGCGAAGCCGAAATCAAAATCACCGGGAAATCCAGCTGTGGCAGCGGCGCCACCGGCTGCAGACGGAAGCCGAGAATACCGGCCAGCGCAATCGCCAGCGTCAGCAAAGTGGTGGCGACCGGACGATGGATAAACAGCGCGAAAAACTTCACGACTGCGCCTCCGGGCGCTTAAAGCGACGGCGCGTGGCGTGCGACAGGCGATCAAACAGCAGATAGATCACCGGCGTGGTGAACAGCGTCAGCACCTGGCTCACCACCAAACCGCCCACCATGGCGATGCCCAGCGGATGACGCAACTCCGCGCCAACGCCGGTGCTCAGCATCAGCGGCAGTGCACCGAGCAGCGCCGCCAATGTGGTCATCAGAATCGGGCGGAAACGCAGCAAGCACGCCTGATAAATCGCCTCGCGCGGCGGCATGCCTTGCTCACGTTCCGCTGCCAGCGCGAAGTCGATCATCATGATGGCGTTTTTCTTCACGATACCGATCAGCAAAATAATGCCGATAATGGCGATGATATCCAGCTCATTACCGCTCAGCATCAGCGCCAGCAGCGCGCCGACACCGGCGGTGGGCAGCGTCGAGAGAATAGTGATGGGATGGATAAAGCTCTCATACAGCACGCCGAGCACGATATACATCGCCACCACCGCCGCCACGATCAGCCACACGGTGCTGGACAGCGCCGCTTCAAAGGCCAGCGTGCTGCCCTGGAACTGCGTCATCATTTCGGCGGGCATGCCTACCTGATCTTCCGCTGCGCTCACCGCTTTCACCGCATCGCCCAACGAATACCCTTCCGCGACATCAAATGAGAAGGTCGCCGACGGGAACTGGTCGAGATGGTTGATGCTGAGCGCGGCGTGGCGCTGCTCAATCTGCGCGATGGCGTTAAGCGGCACGCTGCCGCCGTCGCTGCTGGTCAGGCGAATGCCGTCGAGGCTCGCCAGTCCTGGCGTGGCGTCGCTGTTCTGCTCCAGCACCACGCGATACTGATTAGCCTGGGTGTAGATGGTGGAGATCAGGCGCTGGCCAAAGGCGTTATACAGCGCGTTATCCACGTCGGCCATGCTGATGCCGAGGCGGCTGGCGCTGTCACGATCGACTCTTACAAAGGCTTCCAGACCTTGATCCTGCCAGTCGCTGCTGACGTCGCTCAGTTGTGGCAGCGTGTTAAGTTGCTCCAGCAATTTCGGCACCCACAAACTCAGCGACTCCAGCGAACCAGATTGCAGCGTGAACTGGTACGGCGTGCGACTCGCCTGGGTATCAATGGTCAAATCCTGCACCGGCTGCAGCCATAGGGAAATGCCGGGCACTTTGGCTAACGCCTGTTGCAGACGCTGCTGCACGGCCGGAATGCGATCGTCACGCTCATCCAGCGGCTTCAGGTTGATTTGCAGGCGCGCGCTGTTGAGCGCGGCGTTGGTGCCATCGACGCCGACAAACGAGGTCATGCTCTGCACCGCCGGATCTTTCATGATGATCGAGGCGACATCGCGCGTGCGCTCTGCCATGTTGGCGTAAGAGACCGACTGCGGCGCCTGCAAGGTGCCCTGAATAATGCTGTTATCCTGCTGCGGGAAGAAGCCTTTGGGGATCACGATCCACAGCAACACGGTGATCAGCAAGGTGCCGAGCGCTACCGATAAGGTGATCCACGGATGCAGCAGCACGCGCGTTTAAGCCGCGTCCGTAACGGGCAATAATGCGGTCAAACATCGCTTCGCTGGCCCGCGAGAAGCGGTTCTGCTTGCGCAGCGATTCAGCGCTTAACATGCGGGCGCACATCATCGGCGTCAGCGTCAGCGACACCACGGCGGAGATCAAAATCGCCACCGCCAGCGTCACGGCGAATTCGCGGAACAGGCGGCCAATCACATCGCCCATAAACAGCAGCGGAATGAGCACCGCAATCAGCGAGAAGGTGAGGGAGATAATGGTAAAGCCAATCTCGCCCGCGCCTTTCAGCGCCGCCGTCAGCGGCTTTTCGCCTTTTTCGATATAGCGCGAGATGTTCTCGATCACCACGATGGCGTCATCAACCACAAAACCGGTGGCAATGGTCAGCGCCATCAGCGTCAGGTTGTTGATCGAGAAGCCCAGGAAATACATCGCGGCAAAGGTGCCGACCAGCGACAACGGCACGGCGACGGCGGGAATGAGGGTCGCCGGAACGTTACGCAGGAACAGGTAGATGATCATCACCACCAAACCCATCGCCAGCATCAGTTCGTGCTGGGTATCGCTGACCGACGCGCGGATGTTGGTGGTGCGGTCGGTAAGCAGTTTCACCTCCACCGATTTCGGCAGCGTGGCGGTTAATCCGGGCAGCATGGCGCGAATATTATCGGCGGTGGCGATGATGTTAGCGCCGGGCTGGCGCTGCACGTTCAGCACAATCGCCTGCTGACGGTTCGCCCAGGCGCCCAGCCAGCTGTTTTCGGCACCTTGTTCGATTGTCGCCACATCGCCCAGTCGCACCGGCGCGCCGTTGTTATAGCTGATGATCAGCTTGCGATAGTCTTCCGCCGAGGTCATCTGATCGTTAGCCGACAGCGTAATTGAGCGCGTTGGGCCGTCGAGGCTGCCTTTCGCCGAATTGACGTTAGCGTTAGTAATGGCGGTGCGCACCGATTCGCTGGTCAGGCCGAGCGCGGCCAGCGCCTGGGTGTTCATCTTCACGCGCACCGCAGGACGTTGCCCGCCCGACAGCGTGACTAAACCCACGCCCGAAACCTGAGAAATCTTCTGCGCCACGCGCGTTTCCACCATATCCTGCACCTGCGTGAGCGGCATGCTGGTGGTGGTGACGGCGAGCGTCATGATCGGCGGGTCGGCCGGATTTACTTTGCTGTAGACCGGTGGATTTGGCAGATCGCTCGGCAGCAGATTGGTGGCGGAGTTGATCGCTGCCTGCACTTCCTGCTCGGCAACATCCAGTGGCAGCGTCAGCTGAAACTGCAATGTCACTACCGACGCGCCGCCCGAACTCTGCGACGCCATCTGCTTCAGGCCGGACATCTGGCCAAACTGGCGTTCCAGCGGCGCGGTAATGGAAGAGGTCACCACATCGGGAGAAGCGCCGGGATAGAGCGTAACCACCTGAATGGTCGGATAATCGACTTCAGGTAACGCGGAGACCGGCAGAAAACGGTAGCCGAGCACGCCGGCTAACAGAATGGCGATCATCAGTAGCGTGGTGGCGACCGGGCGCAGAATAAACAGGCGCGAAGGTCCACCGCTGCTGTCAGGAGGCATCACCTGCATTATTGACGCTCTCCGCGTGCGGGCTGCGCAGCGCGCGTGCTGTGGGTCGCGGCGCTTTGCGGTGCCACCACTTCAACGGTGGCACCTTCCGTCAGGCGATCGAGCCCGTCGGTCACCACGCGTTCGCCTGCTTCGAGGCCCGCGCTGATCACCACTTTCTGGCTATCCTGTAACCCAGCGGTGACGCGTTTTTTGCTCACTTTGTTATCACTGTTGACCACCCAGACAAAGTGACCGTCGTTGCTCATCTGCAACGCGGCGGTGGGGATCACCACCGCATCCTGCAAGGTGTCCACTTTCAGACGCGCATTGACAAACTGATTCGGGAACAGCGTGTCATCTTCGTTGCTGAAGCGTGCTTTGAGTTTGATGGTGCCGGTGGTGGCATCAATCTGGTTATCGAGGCTCAACAGCGTGCCGCTGGTCAGCAGCGTTTTGTTGCTGCGATCCCAGGCTTCGACGATCAGCGGCTGTCCGCTTTTCTGCGCTTTGAGGATTTGGCTGATGTTGTTCTCGGCGACGCTGAACACCACGTCAATGGGGTGCGTTTCGGTGATCACCACCAATCCGGTGGTATCGCCGGAGGTGATGTAGTTGCCGACATCCACCTGCTTCAAGCCGACCCGTCCACCAATCGGCGCAGTAATGCGGCTGTAGGTGAGATTGAGCTGGGCGCTGGCGACGTTGCCTTCATCAGCTTTAAGGGTGCCGAGCGTTTCGCTTACCAGCGAACGTTGCGTATCGAGTTCCTGCTGCGACACCAGCGAGGTTTTCGCCAGTTTTTCATAGCGACTGAGATCGCGGCGCGCGTTGGCGAGCGTAGCCTGGTCTTTTGCCAGTTGGCCCTGCGCCTGAGTTAATGCCACCTGATAAGGGCGCGGATCGATTTCCGCCAGCAGCGCGCCAGCGGTCACTTGCTCTCCTTCCTGGAAGTGCAGCGCCATCAATTGGCCGTCAACGCGGCTGCGCACCGTAACGGTGTTGGCGGCGGTCACGGTGCCAAGGCCACTGAGGAAATACGGCACGCTTTGGGTGGTGGCAGCGGCGGCTTGCACTGGCGCTAAGGGGCGTTTGCCACCTGCGCCGCGACCACGCTGCTGCTGACCTTCGGCCTGCGGCTGTTTATTCGGTTCCGCTGGATGCTGCCACCAATAATAGCCGCCCGCCAGTACGGCAATCACGGCTACGGCCAGTAAGCTTGTTTTAATTCGACGGTTCATCAAGGCGTGTGCTCTCCAGCATTTTTCGTTTTCCCCAATGCGAAATATAAAAATAGCCATTTCGCAAACGAATGATTGTAGTCGCCCGGACCGGGCAAAAATTGAAGGAAATAAGAATATCGCCCCATTGAAGGTAAGTATTCATATTCTGTAAATATTCTGCCAGCAATAGGCATAAGCGCGGCAATTTCCTTTGCTAAGCTCAATACAGACCTGTCTCGTTTGAATAAGGAGAACAAAATGAGTCAACAGAAACTCCGCCAGCTCGGCGACAGCGGTATTGAAGTTCCCCGTCTCACCTTTGGCGGCAATGTGTTTGGCTGGACGGTGGATGAGAAAACCTCATTTTCCCTGCTTGATGCGCTGGTGGAGAAGGGCTTGTTCTTCATCGATACCGCCGACGTTTATTCGCGCTGGGCGCCGGGTAACGAAGGTGGCGAATCGGAAACCATCATCGGTAAATGGCTGAAGAAAAGCGGCAAGCGCGACAGCATCGTGCTGGCCACCAAAGTCGGCATGGAGCTGTCGCCGGAGAAAACCGGCCTCAAGCCGGCTTACATTCGTCAGGCGGTAGAAGATTCGCTGCGCCGCCTGCAAACCGACGTCATCGATCTTTATCAGGCGCACCGCGATGATGACGCGACGCCGCTGCTGGAGACGCTGAAAGCCTTTGATTCGCTGATCAAGGAGGGCAAAGTGCGTGCCATTGGCGCGTCTAACTACGACGCTAAACGTCTGCAGGAAGCGCTGGACGTGAGCAAGCAACATGGCCTGGCGCGCTATGAAACCCTGCAGCCGGAATACAATCTCTACGATCGCCAGGAGTATGAAAGCGGTCTGGAGCAGGTTGCGGTGAAAAATGGCCTCGGCGTGATTAACTACTATTCGCTGGCCAGCGGCTTCCTCAGCGGTAAGTACAAAAAGCCAGAGGATGCCAGCAAAAGTCAGCGCGGGCAGGGCATCGTCGACAAGTACTTGAATGAACGCGGTAAGCGCATTGTTGAAGCGCTGGAAGATGTCGCCGCCTCGCACGATGTGTCGGCAACGCAGGTGGCGCTGGCGTGGCAGATTGCCCGTCCGAGCATTACCGCCCCGATTGTCAGCGCCACGTCGCTGGAGCAGTTGGATGAGTTGGTGAAAGCCACCCAGCTCGAGCTCAGCAAGCAAGAGATCGAAGAGCTGGCGAGCGCCAGCAAACTGTAAGGTTTTCAGGGACGCTGCGGCGTCCCGCTATTTTCCCGTTCTGCCTCACAAAAAATGCCATTTCCCGCAAAAGATTTTCAATCATCGACAGACGTCACAATTGCGCTAACGCACTATCATCCTGCGGTAAACTGCGCACATATTTGCAAAAACTGACAAATCCTCAGCACTATCCTCTGTTCGATCCATTCCAGTAACTTCATATAAGAATAACCATCATGAACAGAAAAGAAGCAGTGCAGCATTTACCCCGCCTGGCAGCGGGAACTCTGATGTTTGCGATGCTGAGTGCATCTGCGCTGGCCGCTGATGCTTTCAGTTACGACTCTCCCTATATGTTTGGTGATTGGGGCGGTTACCGAACGCAGCTGGAAAATGACGGCATAAAATTCGACGTTAACTACACCATGGAAAGCGGCTCCAATCTGGCGGGCGGCGCCGATACCAACACCTCAATGCGCTACAGCGATCAGTGGGCGTTTGGCGCTAACTTCGACCTGGAAAAACTGCTCAACTGGCAGGATGCGCAATTCCAGATGACGATTACCGATCGTAATGGTCAGAACATTTCCGACCAGGTCGCCGATCGTCGCACCGGCATGTTGTCCTCCACTCAGGAAGTGTACGGACGCGGCCAAACCTGGCGTTTAACCCAGTTCTGGTTAAGCAAAGGTCTGTTCGATAACACCGTGAACCTGAAAGCCGGTCGCGTTACCGTCGGTGAAGATTTCGATAACTTTGACAGTAAGTTCCAGAACCTGGCGTTCGGTAGCGGCCAGGCCGGTAACTGGCGTGGCGATCGCTGGTTCAACTGGCCGGTGTCCCAATGGGGCGGCCGCGTGAAGGTGAATATCACACCTGAAGTGTTCTTCCAGGTGGGCTTCTATAACCAGAACCGCGCCAACTACGATCGCGGCGACGGATTCCGTCTTGATACCAGCAACTCCGAAGGCAATCTGGTGCCGGTAGAGTTGGGCTGGAAACCGACGTTAGGCGCCGACAAGCTGCCGGGTAATTACCGTATCGGCTATTACTACTCTTCGGCTAACGGCGATAACTACGGCAGCTGGCGCGATGGGGCTTATCAGAGCCAGAATCACGCTTACGGCGGCTACGTGCTGCTGCAACAGCAACTGACCGCGCAGGGCGGCGATGCCAGCCGTGGTTTGGGCGTCACCGTTCAAGCGGTGATGAACGACCACAAAACCTCGAAAACGGATAATTATCAGTCGGTGAGCTTCACCTGGAAAGGGCCGTTTGATGCGCGTCCGCAGGATGAGATTGGTGTGGGTGCGGCACGTATTCACGTTAACAGCGCTTACACGCGTTCGCAGCGTGAGCAGAACAACGCGAACGGCGAGACCGACTTCAATAGCCCAACCTACCTGCCGATTCAGGATGGCTCAGAGTACAACTATGAGATCTACTACAACGCGCAGCTGACCAAATGGCTGCAGCTGCGTCCGAACCTGCAATATGTGGTGGCGCCGGGGGCGGTAAGTGAAGTGAAAGATGCGTTTGTGGGTGGGATCAGTGCGAACGTGAATTTCTAATCTGGCAGAATGTGTGACTTTGCCCTCTCCCTTTGGGAGAGGGCAGGGTGAGGGAATTATCTGAACATCACTTCAGCCCAGCGGGCGAGGCCGGCGGTCACCGAGGCGAAGTCATCGCCGCTGGCGATAGGCGTATCGGGCAGCGCCTGCTGTAACGCCGCACGCAACACCGGAGAACGTGCGCTACCGCCGGTGAGATAAATCACTTCCGGCTTGGTTTCGCAGGTGGCGAGCGCCAGATGCACTTGCTCCAGAATGCGCTCCAGCGGTTGATTAATCGCTTCTTCCAGCTGCGCAGCGCTAATTTGCGCCTGCAATTGCGCGGCGATAAACGCCAGCGAGGTATCGGTCTCTTTCACCTCCGACAGCGCAATCTTGCTCTCTTCCGCTGCACGCACCAGACGATAGCTCAGCTTCTGCTGCCACACTTTCAGCAGGTGCGCCACTTTGTCGCTGTGTTCAGCATCGCGAATCAAATCGCGCAGCAGTTTGCCGCTGGCCGCGGAATAGAAGTCGCTTTGTGCCGGAACGTCGTTGATCGCCACCGCATTCCACCACGGCAGCGCGGGCAGCGCGGTGCCTTTCTGCGTATTGCCACCGAGCCCCAGCAGCGGCATCAGGGTTTTAAACGCCAGCATAATGTCGAGATCGTTTCCGCCCACGCGGCATCCGCTGTGGCCAAGTAAACTTTCACGGCGATCGGTTTTATGACGCCATTCCGGCCCCATCAGCAGCATCGAGCAGTCGGTGGTGCCGCCGCCGATATCGACGACTAATACGCGCGTCTCTTTCTGCAGCGTGGCTTCGAAATCGAGGCCCGCCGCCACCGGCTCAAACTGGAACTCCACATCACGAAAACCGGCGCGCTGTGCCGCACGCAGCAGAATGCCTTGCGCCTGCTGGTTAGCCTCTTCGCCGCCTAAACCCTGGAAGTTAATCGGGCGGCCAATCACCGCTTGCTCAATCGGGCGATCGAGCTGGGTTTCGCCTTGCTGACGAATGTGCAGCATCATCGCGCACACCAAATCTTCAAAGAAGGCGATCTGCTGTGGCTTCAGGCCGTTAGCGCCGAGGAAGGATTTCGGTGACTTCACGAACCACACTTCTTCGGGATCGACCATATATTGCTGCAGCGCGGTCAAACCGAACTGCACGCTGCCTGGCGTGACGTCGATATCTTCTTCGCGGTTATAGCGCAGCGCACGCTGCAATAAGGCGGTGCCTTCGCTGTCGGGCGTTGGCACCTGATGATGGCGATGCAGCCATTCGCTGATCGCTTCACGCGTTGGCGCGCAAATCATGGAGGGAAGCAAGCGCTGACCATTCTCCAGTGTCAGCAGGCGCGGCGTGCCATTATCGCTGACCGCAATTGAGCAGTTTGCTGTGCCGTAATCGAATCCGATAAACATATTTATCCCCCATGCCGGAAAAAAGGGGGCGACTTTAGCGCAGCCAGCACGGGCTGGCAATGGGCAGACGTGGCAGATTACATCTGCACTTCCTGATAAACGTGATACTGACCACGGCCCGCGTGTTTTGCGCTGTAACAGGCGACATCGGCCTGTGACATCACCACATTGCTGATGCAGTTACGTTGATCAATTTGCGTGATGCCGGCACTCGCGCCGACGTGATAAGTCTGCTCCTGCCACATAAAGCGATATTCGCTCACGGCGGTGACGATACGCTGCACCACGTCGCGCACCTGATCCACTTCGCAATTCGGCATTAGCACGCCAAATTCGTCGCCGCCCAAACGCGCCAGCATATCGCTGCTGCGCAGATGATGCGGCATCAGCTCTGCCAGTTCGCGCAGCAGCGCATCACCGGCGGCATGCCCGGCGGTATCGTTCACCGCCTTGAATTTATCCAGATCGATAAATACCAAGACGTGATGGGTGTGGTTGGCCGCCGCATCGTTCACCAACTGCTTCAAACGCTGCTCGAAGCTGTGGCGATTTGGCAGGCGCGTCAGCATATCGTGTGAAGCGCTGTAGCTCAGGCGCTTCATCACCTTGCGCGATTCACTGACGTCCTGAATAACCATCACCGCGCCGATGCTGGCGCCGGTCAGGGTTTTCAGCGGCGTGATGCTGTAGTGGATCTCCACGCGCGTGCCGTCTGGTGTATGCAGCACCAGCTCTTCATCGAGTTCGGGAGAGATTTTTTCGTCCGGCAGCTGGCACAACAGCAAATTATCGACGCGCGGGCCGCTCGCGCCGCGCGTGATGTTAAGCAGTTCGGTAATGGGTACGCCTGCGGCTTTTTCCTGTGGCCAGCCGCTCAGCGTTTCGGCCACCGGATTCATAAAGGTGACGCGCATTTCATCATCGGTACTGATCACCGCTTCACCGATGGAATCGAGGGTGATCGCCATGCGCTCTTTTTCCTGGAACAGCGCTTCATTCAGCGCGCGCAGCGGCGTGATGTCCTGACAGATGCCGAGCATACGTTCAATCTGACCATCCTGACTCAGAATGCGGTTGGCCTCAGAGCGCACGTAGCGCGGGCCTTCCGGTAAATTAATCCGGTATTCCAGCTGGAAAGCGCTGCGGCGTTCGATGGCCTGCTGCACCGCAAGCGTGGCGGTTTCCCGCTCGGCCGGATCAAGCAGATGCACCCACAGATCGTAGGTGGGCGTCTGGTGCGGACTTAAGCCAAATAGCTCATACATGCGCTTGTCCCACAACATCTCGCCGGTCAGCAGATTCCACTCCCAGACGCCAATGCCGCCAGCTTCATTGGCCAGCGTGATGCGCTCCATCAAGCGTCGATTAATCTGCTCACTCTGCTTCAATTCGGAGATATCGATAATCTGCGCGATGAAGTAGTGCGGCTGTTGCGCGGCGTCGCGCACCATCGATACCGTCAGGCGCGCCCAGACGATTTCGCCATCCTTGCGGAAATAGCGCTTCTCCATGGTGTAGGTCATGATTTCACCCGCCACCAATCGCTCCAGCTGCTGTAAATCGTTGTTGAGATCGTCGGGATGGGTGATTTGCTGGAAGGTGAGCTTTTTCAGCTCATCGGCCGGGAAACCCAGCGTCTGGCACAGCGAATGATTGACCTGCTGCCAACCGCCATTCGGCGAAACCAGCGCCATGCCAATCGCGGAGTATTCCATAGCGTTACGGAAGCGGGTTTCACTCTCGCTGATATGATGCTTCTCGCGCTGGAAGGCATCCATCACCAGCGCCATCACGTGGCTCGGCAGCAGCACCAACAGAAATGGCAGCCATGTGCTGACCTGGCCGAGCAGCATGCCGTTTTGCGCCAGGTTGACCCAGTTAAAGGCCAGCAGAATCGAGATGAAACTGGCGTTGAGGAAGAACAGCAGAAACGCTTCGAACTTGGGTAGCCGCACCGAGCACCAAAAAAGAATCACCACAATAAAAGTGAAGGGCCACGGCAGAAAACGCAGCGACAAATAGCTGGCGAGCAGCGTGACAAGCAGCGTCAGGCCGGTTTCCAACTGACGGCCTGGCGTCAAAATCTGGCGCAGCGGTTTATTTGGCCACAGCAATAACACCGGGCCAAACGCCAGCACGCCGATCACCTCAGAAATCACCCACGTCGAGAAGAAGGGCAGTGACGCATTGCTGCCCACATGCAGCATCCACAATGCCACGACGCCACCTAACAGCGGCGCAATCAGGCCGGCGCACAGGGCAAAGCGCACCCAGTCGAGTAACGAATTGAGCGGGGCGCGGCGATCGAGCAGCGCGCGCAGCATCACGCCGCCCAGAATCGCCTGTACCATATTTAAGATGGCGAACTTAATGTTACTGAGTGCGGGACCAATAATGATCAGATTGGCCAACGCGGTACCCAGTACGCAGGCAAGCAGCAGTAAGGGAACGTGTTTGGAGTGGGCACGAAACACGATCACCGTCATCAGCGCGGTGGAGTACCAAAGCGGCGAAATACGGCCACTGACAACAATCAGTTCCAGGCAAAATAGCGTCAGTAGAAAAGTGAGCCCGCCAATGAGCAAGGCATTGAGCCAGGTTCGCTGTGGCCTTTCCTGTGAAGTTAGTATCTCGAGGGTCATGCAAGAATCCAGCAGCGCGCACCTGATTCACGATGGAAAATGCGCCAATCAATCACTATTTTGCATGCTAGCACATCTGTTTGAGATGTCTGCGGGGAATTCGACTTTAGTCGTTATTCACTGAATTGATTGGCCCTTTGCGCGCAAAGGGCCAAACGGGATTAGCGAAAAAGATCGGCGCGGGTAAACGGCTTTTCTAAGCCGGCAAGATTGGCAGAGAAGCGTTCGAGGAACTGTTGCGTGGTGGCGACGCGGCCGTGGCTCAGCAGCAACAGCGGCACCAGCAGCGCGACGCCAATCTGCGGCAGGCTAAAGCCCTTTAGTGAAGTGCGGCGCTGCGTCAGCAGGAATGCGGTGCTAAGCGTAAAGCCAAGCATCAGGCCCGCCAGCACTTCGCTTTTGGAGTGCGCGTGGATGACCAGGCGCGACAGGCCAACCATCAACGGGATCAGATAGCCGATGCCAATGGTAAACAGGCGCCAGCGCGGCGACCAGCGGCCGGAGATCAGCCACATCATCACCGGCCAGAGCGTGGCCGACATCGCGCTGTGGCCGCTGAAGCCGGTAAAGTTGAATCGGGCGCTACCAATGCCAAAGCCGAGAAACAGGATTTTCGAGACGCTCACCACCAGGCCAGCCAGACCAAACGCCAGCACCCAATACCAGACGGTTTGGCGGTTGTCGCTTTTCCATGGCAAGACCAGCGCGATGATCACCGCGGTCGGGATCAGCAACATGCTGTCGCCAAAATAGGTCAGGGTTTTCCAGCTCATACTTTTCCTTGCGGCTATATTCGGAGTGCCAACGCCAGCTGCAGTGTTGGCAGATGAACAGTGTATCGATTAAGCGTCTGGCTGCAAAAGGGGATATTCTGAAAAGCCGTTGGCCCATTTCTCTGGCATCAACCCGGTGAAATACCTATAATTGCCGCCAACTAACCCTCTCATTCGGCCCGTTGCAGCTTCGGCTTAGGCAGGCTCCAGTTATCAGGTCTTAAAAAAGTATGACTGACAAGTCTCATCAGTGCGTGATCGTTGGCATCGCAGGTGCATCCGCATCCGGAAAAAGTCTTATCGCCAGCACGCTCTATCGTGAAATCCGTGACCAGGTCGGTGACGAGCATATCGGTGTGATCCCCGAAGATGCCTACTATAAAGATCAGAGCCACCTCACTATGGAAGAGAGGGTGAAAACCAACTATGACCATCCGAGTGCGATGGATCATGATCTGTTGTTGCAGCATCTGCGCGCGCTTAAAGCTGGTCAGGAAATTGAGTTGCCGGTTTACAGCTATGTTGAGCACACCCGCACCAGCGACTGTATTCATCTCAAATCGAAGAAAGTCATCATTCTCGAAGGCATCTTGCTGTTAACCGATGCCCGCCTGCGTCAGGAGATGAATTTCTCTATCTTCGTCGATACGCCGCTGGATATCTGTTTGATGCGCCGCATGAAGCGCGATGTGAATGAGCGCGGTCGCTCCATGGATTCGGTGATGAGCCAGTATCAGAAGACCGTGCGTCCGATGTTCCTGCAATTTATCGAACCTTCCAAGCAGTACGCTGACATCATTGTGCCGCGCGGCGGAAAAAACCGTATCGCCATTGATATCCTCAAGGCCAAGATTAATCAGTATCTTTGACGACATGGCGTCCGCCCCGGCGTGACGCGCTGTCGTAGCCATTCGCTACACTTAATTCATGGAGTACCTGCGATGAGATTATGCGATCGCGATATTGAAGCCTGGCTGGACAACGGAAAGTTGGCGATTGAGCCGCGCCCGCCAGTGGAACGCATCAACGGCGCCACGGTGGATGTGCGCCTCGGCAATCAGTTCCGCACTTTTAGCGGTCATACGGCGGCGTTTATTGATTTGAGTGGTCCAAAGCATGAAGTCAGTGCCGCGCTGGACCGTGTGATGAGCGACGAGATTGTGCTGCCGGAAGGCGAAGCCTTTTTCCTGCATCCTGGCGAGCTGGCGCTGGCGGTGACGCTGGAATCGGTCACCATTCCTGACGATCTGGTCGGCTGGCTGGATGGCCGCTCTTCGCTGGCACGCCTGGGTTTAATGGTGCACGTCACGGCGCACCGTATCGATCCGGGCTGGCAAGGCCGCATCGTGCTGGAGTTCTATAATTCAGGCAAACTGCCGCTGGCGCTGCGTCCAGGTATGTTAATTGGTGCATTGAGCTTTGAGCCGCTGTCGGGCCCGGCTGCGCGACCGTATAACCGTCGCGAAGATGCCAAATATCGTGGTCAGCAGGGCGCGGATGCCAGCCGCATCGACAAAGACTGACTATCAGTAAGTGACCGGGGTGAGCGAGCGCAGCCAACGCTGCTGCAACGTGAAGTATGAAGGCAATGAGGATGTGATGAGAAGAGTGATAACAACGCTGGCCATCCTGTTAGTGGTGGTGGTAGCGGGCATGACGGCATTGGTGTTGCTGGTCAATCCCAACGACTTTCGCACCTACATGGTAAAGCAGGTAGAACAGCGCAGTGGTTATCAGCTTCAGGTAGGCGGCGATCTGCGCTGGCACGTCTGGCCGCAGCTTAGCATTCTCGCCGGACGCATGAGTCTGACCGCGCCTGGCGCGACGCAGCCGATGGTCACCGCCGATAACATGCGCCTGGATGTCCATCTCTGGCCGCTGTTGTCGCATCAGCTGAGCGTCAGCCAGGTGATGCTGAAAAACGCCATCATCCGCGTCACGCCAGACAGCGCCGCACAAAAGCCGAGCGGCGCGCCAGTAGGCCCGGGTGATGCCGAGCCAGTGAGCAGCAGCGATAACGGCTGGTCATTCACCATTGGCAAACTGCGTCTCGCCGACAGCCTGCTGATTTGGCAGCAGCCCGACGGCGACGAGTATAATTTCCGCGACCTCAATCTCAACCTCGATCAGGATGTCAGCAAACAGGCTAGCATCAACCTGGCTACCCGAATTTCGCGTAATCAGCGCAATGTTAGCGTCAATCTCAAAGGGCAAATGAATGTGGCGCAATACCCACATCGTCTGGTCGGACAGCTGGATGAGTTGAATTACGCCATCGACGGCGCCAATCTGCCGACGCAGGGCATCAAAGGCACCTTGAGCGGTCAGGGCGAATGGAACGGTGACAATCAGCGTTTCTCCCTACAGAAGATGCAGCTCACCGCCAATGACAGCGCACTGGATGGCAGCGCCGAGGGGCGTCTGGCGCTGCCGCAGCAGCTTAATCTGGCGCTACACGCCACCCGTTTAGACATCGACGCGTTGATGGCGAATGCACCGGTGACGGATAGCAGCGCGCCGCAGCGAGCCAATGTGGTGAGCACGCCAGTGATTGCTGAACCGCGAATGCGTGATAACAGCAACTCGCCGCTGAATCAGCTGGATTTGACGCTCAATCTCACCGCCGATAGCAGCGTGTGGCGCGGCCTGACGCTGACCAACCTGCAGATCGATGCCAGCAATCAGCAAGGTTTGATGACGCTAAGTAAGCTGCAAGGCAAATTTGGCGAAGGCCATTTCTCCGTTCCTGGTTCGGTGGATATCCGCAAACCGGTGACGCAAGTGGCATTCCAGCCTGAGCTGGATAACATTGCCATTGCGCCGCTGCTGAAAGCATTAGAACTGCCAGAAACGCTGCAAGGCACGGTTTCACTGCAAGGCGATGTGAGCGGCGCTGGATTGAGCATTGAAGAGGCAAAACGTAACTGGCAGGGCAGTGCGGATCTGGAAGCCACTAATTTGCAGCTTTCGCAGCTGAATCTGCAGCAGATGGTGCGCCGTGCGGTGGCGCGCGTCAGTAATCGTGTCACCAACGATCAACCCGACGACCAGGGCATTCAGCAGTTGAGTGGGCGCGTGAGTCTCAAGCAAGGCATCTTCAGCCTGCCGGATCTGCAGGGCGGCAATAGTCGTCTGGCGGTGCAAACCAAAGGCAATGTCGATATGGTTAAACAGCAGCTCGACGTCACCATTAATATGATGCTGCGCGGCTGGCAGGGCGACGATAAATTAGCTGCGCTGCTGAATCAGCAAACTATTCCGCTGCGCATGTACGGCAGCTGGAATAATCTGCAGTACTCGTTGCCGGTGGATGACGTGGTGCGTCAGCAATTGCAAAGCGAAGCGAAGTCGCGGCTCAATCAGTGGCTGGATCGCCAACAACCGGCGAAGCAGCCGTAACTGAAACCAGGTCGCCATTTATGGCGACCTGGTTAATTACGGTGCTATCGGCACTATTTCCACTTTCTGCACGCGGTGATTTTCTACCTGCAACGTTCGCAGCAGATAATCACCGATCTGTAACTCTTCGCCTTCCTGCGGCACATGTTGCAGGCTGTCCATCAGTAATCCTGCCAGCGTGTGGTAATTGCGCTTTTCATCAAGTGGCAGCTGCACGTAGACGGCTAAATCCTCTAACGGCATATGACCATTCGCCACCCAACCGCCGTCGGGCAGCACTTGAATATCATAGCGCGCATCGATTTTTTCCCCTTCATTCGGCAGATTGCCGGCGATGGTTTCCATCAGGTCGCTCAGCGTGACCACGCCTTCCACCGAACCAAACTCATCCACCACAAAGGCGAAGTGGGTGCGCGCGTTGCGGAACTGTTCCAGCGCCTGTAATAAGGTGACGCGCTCAGGAAAGATTAATGGCTGGCGAATCAGCGAGCGTAAATCCAGTGATTTGCTGTGCAACGATTGATGCAGGAGATCAATCACATGCACCACACCGAGCGGGTCGCGGCCCTGTTCGGTCACCAGAATACGCGTGTGTTGATTGCGATCGAGCTTCGCCATGATCTCCGCCGGATCTTCGGTGAGGTCGATATGCTCGACGTCGTGGCGCGACGTCATGATGCTATTAATCTGGCGCTGACCCAGCCCCAGCACGCGCGCAATCATGCGCCGTTCCTGACGGTTAAATAGCGCGCCCTCTTCGCTGTCGCTGACCAGTGACGCGGTATCGGCGTCCAGTTCCGCACGCTGCGCCTCGCCGCGCAGAATGCGCAAAACGGCTTCTGACGTGCGCTGACGCAGTGGACGGCCGGCAGTGAGAAAGCGGCGGCGATTGAACATCGCCAACTGATTGAGTATCTCAATGACGATAGAGAAACCAATCGCCGCGTAAAGATACCCTTTCGGAATAATGAAGCCTAACCCCTCGGCCACCAGGCTGAAGCCGATCATGAGCAGGAAGCTCAGACAGAGAATCACGATGGTCGGATGGCCGTTAACGAAACGCGTCAGCGGCTTACTCGCCAGCAGCATCAGCAGAATCGCTATCGTTACTGCCGCCATCATCACCGGCAGATCGTTGACCATGCCAACGGCGGTAATCACCGAGTCCAGCGAGAAGATGGCGTCCAGCACCACTATTTGCGCCACCACCGGCCAGAATTTAGCACCGTTTTTATTTTGACCGGTTTCCTCGTCAGCGCCTTCCAGGCGACTGTTTAACTCGGTGGTGGCTTTATAAAGAAGAAAGAAGCCGCCGCACAGCAGCAGCAGATCGCGGGCGCTGAAGTCGTGGTGCAACAGAGTAAACAGCGGTTGTGTCAGGGTTACCAGCCAGGAAAGTGAGGCGAGCAGCGCTAAACGCGACACCAGCGCGAGAAGCAGGCCGATAATGCGCGCACGGTCGCGTTCCTTCGGCGGCAGCTTTTCGACGAGGATGGCAATGAAAACCAGGTTATCAATGCCCAACACCAGCTCCAGAACGATTAGCGTTACTAATCCTGCCCACAGCGACGGATCAATGATCCACTCCAACATGTGTTAATCACCTTAATGTCTGTGTTATGCGCTTAATCTGATGATAGTGAAACGGCGTTAAGACTGTAAATAGCCGCTGACTCGGTCAATTGGCGGGTCAGCCACGAGAGAAGAATATCGCTGATTGCCGATTTGCACCGATAAGATGAAAGTATGGATAAAGATTGCACCTGAATGAAAGAGACAATTATTTTTTTTCAGCAGATAACCACGTGCATTTTTAATGCAGTCTATTGCGTGGTTGAGTATCGAATTAATCTGAATTTTGCAGGGGAATGGCCTGAAAGGGCTGGCATCAATACTTATCGCTGGTAGTCTTTTTCCTAAAATAGTGCAGGGAACACGGGGCCTACTTGTAAACAAGCCAGTAATAACTAGTATAGCAACGTGTTAGTAAATGTCTGCGCCAAAGTTGTTTATAGCGTGCTCCTTAGCCTCTTAATGTTGCGAACTGTGATCGCACGCGGACCACGGCCAGTAATTAGCGCAAAAATGCCGCATAAAACAAGTTGTAATTAGGATGAAAGCGGTATTGGCAGCGACAGCCAAGGGCGGTAGCGTGCCTGAAGCGCCTTTCTCTTGGTTTAATGGTCTGCCACTGTGGTAAGGGAAGTCGGACTAATCTGTTGGTATTAATCACAATTCTCTTGCTTACTATTGTGAGAATTGATTTGGCCTCAGAGAATTTACCGCAGATTGCCTCAACAAATGCAGTGAATATTTCGCTCATTTATCAAACAGCGTTGAGGCATTAGGGATTAAAGAAATAATATAAAAGAGTTAACTATGCGCGATAACGAAATTACATATAAAAGTCTTCTGACAAAAATTTTACTGGCGTGCTCGGATTTAATTTGTTTCAACGCAGCATTATTTATTGCGATGGCATTGATTAATTCGTTTACCCATTCTCCACTGGCAGATATATCTGAAAAATACCTGCATTTAAAAATTGCTACGCACATTGCGCTTTCCGTTATTTGCGTGGGCTGGTTCTGGGTTCGCCTGCGTCATTATACCTATCGCAAGCCATTCTGGTTCGAGCTCAAAGAGATCTTTCGTACCATTCTTATTTTCTCTGTCATCGATTTGTCAATTTCAGCCCTTTCACAGTGGCAAATGTCGCGCTTTGTCTGGGTAGCGACCTGGGTTCTGGCGTTGATTATGATTCCTTTAGCGCGCGCCATCTCTAAGCGTGTGCTGAATCATTATGGCATGTGGAAGAAGCAAACCATCATCATCGGCAGCAGCCGCAATGCCCAGGAAGCCTGGCAGGCGCTGCAGAGCGAAGAGGTGATGGGCTTCGATGTTATCGCCTTCTTCGATGTCGATAAGAGCAGCCCACAGGCCAGCATCTCAGGCGTGCCTGTGCTGCATAATGAACAAGAGTTGTGGCAGCTGACCAACAGCGAAACCCAATTCATCGTGGCGGTTGAGTTCGAACAGAGCCAGCACCGCGACCACTGGCTGAAAACTCTGGCGATGCACAATTGCCGCTCGGTTTCTGTTATTCCAACACTGCGCGGTGTACCGCTGTACGGCACCGACATGGCTTACATCTTTAGCCATGAAGTGATGATTCTGCGTGTGAATAACAATCTGGCGAAGCGCACGTCACGTTTCCTTAAGCGTGCATTCGATATCGTCGGCGCGCTGAGCATTATCCTCGCGCTGTCCCCGGCGTTGCTGGTCCTTGGATTTATGGTTGGCCGCGATGGCGGACCACCGATTTACGGTCATGAACGTGTGGGCTTAGGCGGCCGTAAGTTCAAATGCCTAAAATTCCGCTCAATGGTGATTAACTCGAAAGAGGTGCTGGAAGAGGTACTGCGTACCGATCCTGTAGCCCGCGCCGAGTGGGATAAAGATTTCAAACTGAAGAACGATCCGCGCATCACCAAAGTCGGCCATTTCATCCGTAAAACCAGTCTGGATGAGCTGCCGCAGCTGTGGAACGTGGTACGTGGCGATATGAGCCTGGTGGGGCCGCGCCCGGTGATTGAAGATGAGCTCTGCCGTTATGCCGGTGATGTCGATTATTACCTGATGGCGAAACCAGGCATGACGGGATTGTGGCAGGTTAGCGGTCGTAACGACGTTGACTATGAAACACGCGTCTATTTCGACTCGTGGTATGTCAAGAACTGGTCGCTGTGGAATGACATCGCGATTCTGTTTAAGACGGTTGGCGTAGTGCTGAAACGCGATGGCGCCTATTGATAGACAGCGAAGCCGGGGAGGGCAGCAAGCTCCCCGGTTGAAAACTGCGGGTGCTGGGTGTGTCGTTATTAGACAGCTGCACTGATTGAGTCTGTATAACCATTTTAATTGATGTCGTCTTTAGACTCGGTGACAACATAAAACCAAGGGAGCGCATAATAATGACCCACAGTTTCAGTGTTTAACCCGTCACATTCCATTTTTGTAAGACGCTACACAGCGGGCGATTTCGCCTCTATCAATCAATAACTGATAGCGAAGAATCAGATGATAATGAAAATTAAATTGATACCTTTACTGGTATCCGCGACTTTTCTCTCCGGATGCACCATTGAGCCGGGTTCTCACCTTTCCACCAGTGGAAAAGATGTCATAGAGCAACAGGATAGCAACTATGACATCGACAAATATGTCAACGTCTTCCCGCTGACGCCGCGTCTGGTTGAACAGATGCGTCCGAAGCCGTTAGTCGCGCAGGCTAACCCGATGCTGCAAAATGAAATTCAGAGCTACGAATACCGTATCGGTGTCGGCGACGTGCTTAACGTCACCGTCTGGGATCACCCAGAGTTGACCACACCTGCCGGTCAGTACCGTAGCGCCAGCGACACTGGTAACTGGGTACAGGCAGATGGCACCATTTTCTACCCGTACATCGGTAAAGTGCGCGTAGCAGGCCGAACGGTTACCGAGATCCGCAGCGAAGTGGCGCGTCGTCTGGCGCAATACATCGAAAGTCCGCAGGTTGACGTTAACGTCGCCTCGTTCCGTTCGCAGAAAGCGTACGTGACCGGTTCGGTCACCACCTCCGGACAACAGGCGATCACTAACGTGCCGCTGACCGTGCTGGATGCCGTCAACGCCGCCGGCGGTTTAGCGGCTGACGCTGACTGGCGCAACGTGGTGCTGACGCACAACGGCAAAGAACAACGCCTTTCGTTGCAGGCGCTAATGCAAAACGGCGACCTGAGCCAAAACCATCTGCTCTATCCGGGCGACATCCTTTACGTGCCACGTAACGACGATCTCAAAGTCTTCGTGATGGGTGAAGTGAAGCAGCAGTCAACGCTGAAGATGGACCGCAGCGGCATGACGCTGGCCGAAGCACTGGGCAACTCGCAGGGTATGGATCAGACCACCTCTGATGCCACCGGCGTGTTCGTGATTCGTCCGATTCGCGGCGCCAACCGCACCAAGATCGCCAACATCTATCAATTGAATACCAAAGATGCGGCATCGATGGTGATGGGCACCGAATTCCAACTGGAGCCGTACGACATCGTCTATGTCACCGCGACACCAATCACCCGTTGGAACCGTGTGATTTCGGGCCTGCTGCCGACCATCGTAGGTATTGACGATGCCAGCTCCTCGGCCCTTCGTTTCCGCAACTGGTCGAACTAAGGGTTCGCCATGATTAAGTCCGTGTTAGTCGTCTGCGTCGGCAATATCTGCCGCTCCCCCACCGGGGAGCGTCTGTTCAAACGCGCGCTACCAAACATCCGGATTGCCTCCGCAGGGCTCAGCGCGCTGCAAGGCTATCCGGCGGACCAGAAAGCCCTGGCTGTGGCCGCCGAACACGGCGTGTCGCTGGAAGGGCATCAGGCTCAGCAATTAACGGCCAGCATGTGCCGTGACTATGACCTGATTCTGGTAATGGAAAAGCGCCATATTGAACAGGTGAATCGCATCGATCCAGCCGCACGCGGAAAGACCATGCTGCTTGGCCACTGGCTCAATCAGCAGGAAATTGCGGATCCGTACAAAAAAAGTCGCGAGGCCTTTGAAGAGGTCTACGGGTTACTGGAAAACGCTACCCAGAAATGGGTCAACGTATTAAGCCGATAGTTGGGAATATCCATGAATATCAAAAACAAGGTTATGACCGCGCCAAAGGAAGATTCGAATGGATGGGATCTGGCGCATCTTGTGGGACAGCTGATTGATCATCGCTGGATCATTGTTGCCGTTACCGCCTTCTTCATGCTGGTAGCCACGCTCTACACACTGTTTGCTACACCAATCTACAGCGCGGATGCGTTAGTCCAGGTTGAACAGAAGAATGCCAGCTCAGTACTGAATGAGTTAGACAGCATTCTGCCGCCAACGCCGGCGTCCGATACCGAGATTCAGATTCTGGAATCGCGCATGGTTATCGGTAAAACCGTTGACGATCTGGGTCTGGACACCGTTGTCACCCAGAACTATTTCCCGGTGATTGGTAAAGGTCTGTCGCGTTTGATGGGTAACAAGCCATCAACCGTCGCCATCTCCCGCCTGGAAATTCCACGCACCATCGATAAGCGTACCGTTGAACTGGAAGTGACCGGTCCTGACTCGTATACCGTGTCAGCGGACGGTGATGAGCTGTTCAAAGGTAAAGTTGGTCAGCTGGAAACGCACGGTGATGTGACCATGCTGGTAAGCGGCATCAATGCCGATGAAGGCACCAGCTTCAGCGTTACCAAACTGAACGAGCTGCAGGCGATTAACTCCGTGCTGGCCAACCTGACCGTTGCGGATAAAGGTAAAGACACGGGCGTGCTGGGTCTGGAGTATCTGGGTGAAGATCCAGAGCAGATCAGTAAAGTGCTGAACCAAATCGTCAATAACTACCTGCTGCAGAACGTTGAACGTAAATCTGAGCAAGCGGAAAAGAGCCTGGAATTCCTGCGCAACCAGCTGCCGCAAGTGCGTGGCAAACTGGATGATGCCGAAGACAAGCTGAATACCTTCCGTCGCCAGAACGAGTCGGTTGACCTGTCGCTGGAAGCCAAATCGGCGCTGGATTCTTCTGTCAGCGTGCAGAGCCAGTTGAACGAACTGACCTTCCGTGAAGCCGAAGTGTCTCAGCTGTTTACTAAAGATCACCCAACCTACCGCGCCTTGCTGGAAAAACGCCAAAACGCTGGAAGGTGAGCAGGCGCAGCTGAATAAAAAGATTTCTCAGATGCCACAGACGCAGCAAGAGATCTTGCGTCTGACGCGTGATGTGCAGTCTGGTCAGGAAATCTACATGCAGTTGCTGAACCGTCAGCAAGAGCTGGGTATCAGTAAAGCCAGCACCGTGGGTGATGTACGCATCATCGATGGCGCAGCAACCGGCAACAGCCCGGTGGCACCGAAGAAACTGCTGATCATCGCGGCGAGCGTGATTCTGGGTCTGATGGTTTCTGTTGGTCTGGTGCTGCTGAAAGCGCTGCTGCATCACGGCATCGAAAATCCAGAGCAGCTGGAAGAGCTGGGCATGAACGTCTATGCCAGCGTACCGCTGTCAGAATGGCAACGTAAGAAAGATACCGAAGCACTGGCGCGTCGTGGCAACAAGGTGAAAACCGATCCCCACGAAACGCTGCTGGCGCTGGGCAATCCAACTGATCTGTCAATCGAAGCGATTCGTAGCCTGCGTACCAGCCTGCACTTCGCGATGATGGAAGCGAAAAACAACATCCTGATGATCACCGGCGCCAGCCCAGGTATTGGTAAAACCTTTATCTGTGCCAACCTGGCAACGCTGGTCGCCAAAGCGGGCCAACGTGTGCTGTTCATCGATGGTGATATGCGTCGCGGTTACACCCACGAACTGCTGTCAGCCGATAACAAATCCGGTCTGTCTAACGTGTTGTCAGGCAAAACCGAGTTCAGCCCGGCGCTGATTCAGAAAGGCCCGTACGGTTTTGACTTCCTGCCACGCGGTCAGGTGCCACCAAACCCATCTGAACTGCTGATGCATCGTCGCATGGGTGAGCTGCTGGATTGGGCGAGCAAGAACTACGACCTGGTGTTGATTGATACGCCTCCGATTCTGGCGGTCACCGATGCGTCTATCATCGGTAAGCTGGCCGGTACGTCGCTGATGGTGGCGCGTTTCGAAACTAACACGCCGAAAGAACTGGATGTCAGCTTCAAGCGCTTTGCCCAGAACGGTATTGAGATTAAAGGTGTGATCCTTAACGCCGTGGTGCGTAAAGCCGCCAACTCTTATGGTTACGGTTACGACTATTACGACTACGAGTATGGCAAACCGACCAAAAGTTAATTTGCCCGTCATTCACAGTTAATGATGAGGGTAATCCGGTGAAGAAAGGGGCGGGTTGACCGCCCCTTTTGATCGCACCGTTTGAATGACGACACGCAACGATTTACACAGGTGATTCTCTCTATAACGCCATTAAAAGCCACCGCTGGCACGAGAACTTGTGGAATTAAGGAATCACACCATGGCTCCATATTGGTATTTATCAGGGTTTTTGCTGTTGCTTGCGCTGGTCGAAATCCTGTTGAAGAAAGACGAACGCACCACCCATATTCTGACTTACCTGCTGTGCATCGCCACGGTCACGCTGATTATTTTCGCCGGTATTCGCGGTCTCGGTACCGGGATGGACGACTATCAATATCGCAGCTTCTTTGCCGACTTCGTCCGCCGTATTGAGGTCAACGGTTTTGCCAACACCGTCGCCTTCTTCCGTTATGAACCGCTGATTTTTGCTATCGCGTGGATCACCAGCCTGTTTTCACACAATGCCAGCGTGTTCCTGTTTGTGTTCAGTATTCTGGCAGTTTCAACCAACGCCATCTTTTTCAAAAAGATGTCACCGTATCCGGTGTTGGCATTGGCGCTTTACTCGGCGCATATCTTTATCAACAAAGACGTAAACCAGATTCGTTTTGGCCTGAGCTCGGCGCTGTTCCTTGGCGTGATCTGGACTATTTACCTCAAGCAATACTGGTGGGCGTTTGCCTTCTTTATTCTGTCCTTCCTCAGCCACAACACCGCAGTAATGGTGGTGACCATCATTCCGTTCCTGTTTATTCGGGAATCGCGCTGGTGGCCGGTGGCCATCATTATATTCAGTGTGCCACTTTCGGTGGTGGGCGGGACCGGCTTTATTGCCTTGATCGCCGGACATCTGGGATCGATGGGCGAGAGGGCCGCAGGCTACAGTAACGAAGCCTCGAATGCCGGTGACGGCAGCGTGGTGTCAGTGTCCAACCTGAAAAACATCATGCTGGTGTTTATCTTTGTCTACTTCATGCTGAGCAACCAGCTCAAGCGTGAACAGTACGACGTGTGGAAGCTGAACTATCTGTTGATTCTCACTTTTGCCATCGGCGGCGGTATCAGGATCTTCTTCTACAACTACTCATCGGGTGCGCGCCTGTCGAACTACCTGCTGCAGGTCGAACCGATTATTTTGACATCGCTAATCTTCCAGTCAAAACGCGTACTGAAACCCGCGATGTTTGCGATGTTCGCTTTCTTCCTTGTTTATTACCTCTACTACAACACGATCTCACTGAAGCAGGCCGTTGTGGGCTATGAAGTTGCTCGTGAATTCAAATTGTTTCATTAACCGATGAGAGGAAATATGCGGAAGACTTTACTGGCAATTCTGATCACCTCTGCGCCGCTACTGGCGCAGGCAGAGGATCATCCCGGCACCTTCATCATCGCCGCCTACGGTGACTCCACCACCGCTGGCGTTACCGCGTCGGGCAATCGCAATATCCTCAGTAAAAATAATGAAGTGAGTTTTTTGCAGCAGATGTTGCGTGAGAAATACGGCAACAACATTGAGGTGAAGAACCACGGCATGCCGGGCGCACAGGTTTCGGTGCTGGTTTACGACAAAGACAATACGCCGATGGATTGGTCAGAACGCATGGCGAAATCCGATGCCAACATGATTCTGATTAACTATGCGATCAACGATGCGCGCATCAACTTCTTCAAAGACAAAGGCGAGCGCATTGAAACGCCGCAAGAGTATAAGCGCATCATCACCGAGCTGGTCAAAGGCGCGAAGGCGAATAACAAGCTGGTGGTGTTACAGGAACCGAATCCCATTTGTGGCAAAGCCGAGCGCTGGAACGTCTGGCCGTATGTTTATCAGTTAAATGAAGTGGCTAAAGAGCAGCAGGTGCCGATTGTGAAGCAGTACAGCGCCATCAAGCAGAACCGTGACTGGCAATCTGAGATGTCGCCTGATTGCATTCACCCGAACGAGATGCTTTATAAGCAGAAAGCAGAAAGAACCTTCAACGTCTTAAGCAGCACTTTCGATAGCGTTTTGTCGCGGCACAGCAGCTAACCCAACTCAGATTCAGGAGCTGACATGTATGTATTAATCATGGTGCTGTCATTTTGTCTGGCGCTAATCATTCTGCGAGTATTCTCCTTCCACAAAGGCGTGTACAACAGTAGCGGTATTAAAAGTATCTCTGGCATGCGCGCGCTGCTGGCCAGCATCGTGGCGTTCTCACATTTCGCGCACTACATCTATTCGCTGGATGGTCAGTGGGTGTTCGATAAAGACTATTTTGCCTGGTTCTCCGAAGGCAACTTCTTCGTTAACTCCGGTAAATTCGGTGTACTGCTGTTCTTCATGATCTCCGCCTTCCTGTTCTATCGCTGGCTGGATAATGAAACCCTGACGCCAGGGCAGCTGACGCACAAGCTGCTGAAGTCGCGTATCCGCCGTATCGTCCCGATGTTCTGGTTCTCCGGTTTTGTCATCATCGCGGTAGGCGTGGTGCAGGGCGATCTCACTTATAGCCTCACGGCAGTAAAAGATGCTGTGCTGTGGTTGCTGTTTATTGGCAGCTACCGCATGGGTGATTTCCTGACGGCGGATGTCAACGCCGGTGTGGAATGGACGCTGCGCCTCGAATGGTTGCTGTACCTGTCGATTCCGCTGATTTACGTGCTCAACCGCGCCACCAAAGGTAAATACAAAACGCTGCTGATTCTCGGCTCGATCGGCGTGATTTTCTGCGTGGCGGTTGGCCTGCGTCTGTGGGGCAAAACCTATACCGATCCGCGTCCGGTGCTGGGCTTCGCCATGGGTTATCTGGCGTATAAGTATCGCGACATGTTTGCGCACTACAGAACCTCCAGCCTGGCCGGCTTTGCGGTGATTGTGCTGTCGCTGTTCTCGCTGTCGTTCACCAGCAACACCTTCTGGTATCTGATTTTCCTCTGCTGCCTGACGGTAATCTTCTTTATTGTCAGCAGCGGCAACGCCGTGTTTGGCATTCTGGAAAACAAAACCCTGATGTCGATTGGTGAGGTGAGTTACAGCCTGTATCTGATTCACGGTGTGGTGCTCTATTTCATCAAGCAGATCCCGGAAACGCTCTATCCGCATTCGTTCCTGTTCTACACCTTGCTTTCAACGTTGTTCTTTGTCGCCTCCTTCTATGTGGCGAAATTGACGTATCTGTTTGTCGAGAAACCGTTTATCGGCAGTAGCAACAAGAAGAAAGTGGCGATGAAGACCTCGCCGACAAATTAGGACATCACCCATTATTCTTTTGAGCCCACAAGTTATATCATTGATTTTGTAACTTTTTTAATGAGGTGCTGGCAATGCAGGAGATTCGCTTCTCAATTGTTATTCCCGCGTATAACGCGTCGAAATCGATTGTCACGACGCTAGATTGCGTCAAAGCGCAAACCTATCGCAATTTTGAAGTCATTATTGTTGATGACAAATCGGCCGATGCGGCTGAACTGGCGCAGGTGGTACGCAGCGAACGTTATCAGGATTTGGCTATCAAACTGGAGCTGTCTGAGGTCAAACTCAACGGCGCTGGCGCCCGTAACAAAGGTATTGAGCTGGCAACCGGCGACTTTATCAGCTTCCTCGATGCCGACGATGAGTGGCATCCGGACAAGTTATTGGTGGCGAGTGAAACCATCGCCAAACTGGAAGCGCAGGGCAAATCGCGCTACGTCATCTTTAGTCAGGTGAACATCCATCAGGATGGCAGCTTCCTCAAGGTGATGCCGATGCAACCGCCCGGCAAAAACGAAACCGTGGCCGAGTATCTGTTTGGCTGTTACGGCTTTATTCAAACCAGCACCATCGTGCTGAAGCGCGAAGATGCGGCGCAAATCCAGTTTGACGCGCGCTATATTCGCCATCAGGATTATGACTTCTGCATCCGCGCTGACCGCATGGGTTACGCCTTCGTGATGATCGACAAACCGCTGGCAACCTACCATCTGGTGACCAAATTTGGTTCCAAGCACAAAGGCGAATCGGTCAAATACTCCTTCTTCTGGCTCGATACCATGAAGCCGCATCTGACCACGCGTGACATCCATACTTACAAGGCGTTCAAGCTGCCGCTGCGCTACAAGATGGATGGTAAATCGCTGCAGGCCAGCCTCAGCTTTGCACGCTACTTCTTCCTCACCAACCGTGACAATCGCGCCTACTTCATGAATCGCCTGCTCGATAAGGTGAAGTCGCGCTTCTCGGGCAGAAGAGCCGTCTCCTGATTCACTTTTAAACACTTTCACTTGCTCCCTACACGGGGGCAATTTTTTGGTTCCTGAAACTCCGGGTAGACAAATGACAAATCATGTTGGCACCGTCGGTATTGTGATGCCGATGTATAACGCGCGAAATACCGTTCTGCGCGCGGTTGAGTCGATCATCAACCAGACCTACAGCGACTGGCATCTTTACCTGATCAACGACAAATCCACCGATGATTCACTCGCCTTGGTGCGTGAACATTGTCAGGACGCGCGTATCACCATTCTCGACAACGAGGTCAATCAGGGCGCAGCCGAAACCCGTAACGTGGGGCTGCGCGCAGCGAAAGAAGCGATCATCGCGTTTCTCGACAGCGATGACGAATGGCACCGCGAAAAACTGGCCGAACAGACGGCCGCGATCGCCGCCGGCGACGATTTCGTGATCACGCATTATCACTACAAAACCAAAACCGCTGACCACGATATCAACTACAGCAAACCCTACCTGCAGCAGGAAAACTTCGTGAAGAAGCAATATCGTGTTTGCTTCTCCTCGGTGTGTTTCCGCCGTCCTCCACAGGGCATCTTCTTCCAGCGTAAAGGCCACGAAGATTTCCTGTTCCTCTATGAGTTGTTCCTCCGCTACAAACAAGCCCGCGTGATCCAGAAAACCCTGGTCAACTATTACGAGTTGGGCGATTCACTGTCGCGCAACAAAAATAAAGCGGCGAAGTGGCACCTCGAATTATTAAGAATTATCTATAAAAACAATCCGTTAAAAGTATATTACTATTATGTCTGGTATATGGTGAATGGGGTTCTTTTTGCCTTAAAACACCGCTAAGCGCAACGGTGATTTAGCTGCTTTTATATTTTTGAGGTGGAAAGGATTGTATGAAAAAGATCGTTTTGGTGATTAAAGATGCCTACTCGTATGCGGGCACGGAAAACATCTGCAACTTTATGTCTGAGTGCCTCGGCGAGCAGCATGAAGTCACCATTTACTCGCTGGAAGGCCATGGCAAAACCTTTTATCCGTTCGAACGGGTGAAAAAAATTGTCAGCTTTGAAGGCCACAGCAACCCAATTAAAAGCGCCGTTAGCAGCATTCATCAGGAAGGCTTCGACAGCGTATTCCTGATCAGCATGGGCCGCCTGAGCGTGATGTTCGCCTTCTGGAACCTGATGGCGCTGAAGAAGAAGCGCTTCAAGGCGTATGCCTGCGAACACATCGCGATTAACTCGTTCAGCAAGCCGATTAAGCTGCTGAAGTGGCTGATGCTGCGCTATTACGACCAGGTGATCGTCCTGACCGACAAAGATCATCAGGTGTTTAACCGCTGGAATATTGCCAGCCAGCAAATCCCCAATCCGGTGGTGTACAAAGCGTTTCAACGTCAAACGCGCAGCCGTCAGGCGCTGGCGGTGGGACGTCTTGATAACCAGAAAGGCTTCGACCTGCTGCTGGATATCTGGGCCGACTTCAGCAAGAAACATCCCGAATGGAAACTGGTGATTGCCGGTGACGGCGAACTGCGTCAGCAGCTGCACGATCAGGCTGCGGCGTTAGGTATCACTAATAGCGTTAACTTCGTCGGCAAAGTCAGCAACATCAATGATTACTACCGCGAAAGCGATATGGCGCTGATGACTTCACGCTATGAAGGCTTGCCGCTGGTGCTGCTGGAAGCCAAATCCTGGTCGCTGCCGGTGGTGGCGTACGATTGCCCAACCGGGCCGCAGGAGATCATCAACCACGGTGAAGATGGCTTCCTGGTGCCGATGAATGACAAAACCACCTTTATCAAGCGGATGGAGCAGCTCGCCAGTGATGATGGCCTGTTCTATGCCATGAGTGAAAAAACCAAAGAAACCGCGCTCAAGTTTGACGGTAATCAGATCAAGCAGAGCTGGCTCGCCCTTGTTTAGCGACAATTATCGTGCCTCGGGAATCCTTTTTGGCCGCACAACCACGGGAATTGAAGCATGAAAAGAAGAGAAGTCTTGCAGGCCGCAGCCTCCTCGATTGTTACTGCGCTCTCAGTGAGTGCGTTTTCCAGCTACGCCGCAAAAAGTGGTCAGCCAACGTTAAAATCCGTCGATCCTGCCAGCGTACCGGCAGGCGATGTGCCGATTCTGACGCCAGAAAACGTCTATACCATGCCGCCGCAGTTCTGGCAGAACTTCGAGGGCAAACTGTGGATCGGTAAAGCGGGCAGCGATGCCAGCCAGGCCGGCAATCAGATCCCGGTGTTTCTGCGCGATGCCAATGGCAAAGTGTCACAAATCAGCCAGCCGATTGCGCTGAACAAAGGCAACTTCGCCCAGTTCATTCACGACAATGCGGCGTTGATCGCCAATCCCGCGCACTCAATGGTGGTGGAGGACGATCAGGGCCATACGCTGTTTTCTATCAGCGATGTCTCGCGCCCTAATCAAAGCAACTTCAGCCAGCGTCTGGCGCAGCCGAACGGCTACCAGCTGATTGGTGAAATCCCATCGGTTGAAGAGCTGCGCAAAACCCGTCCGCTGTTTGCCGGTGCCAAAATCAAGCTGAAAAGCTGGCACGAAGGGCTGGAAGTGGGCGGCGGCGAGTTCGTCGGCACCTTCGGCGATGGCAAAGATGATGGCGGCGTGAACTTCAGCGGCAACGGTTTCACCTGGCGTCGCGTGGTGGAAGATTTTAATCGCCTGACGCTGTTTGATTTCGGTGCTATTGCCGACGGCAAAACCGACACGGCACCGGCGATCAAAGCCATGTATCAATGGTCGATTGATGCCAGCCAGCAGATTTGCGTGCAATTCCCGGCCGGCACCTTCTTTGTCTCTGAATGTGATTTCGGTGACGAAGGACGTCGCTTCTTCCGCATTTCCGGCGCGATGGTCAACTTCGGTTATTTCCCGGCGACCACGCTGGTTTCCGACGGTCGCTCCGAATTCCTGTTCCAGGTGAATGCGCGCTGGACGGAAATCTCCAACCTGAATTTCAACGGCAACACCGACAAGCGTCCGAATAAACAGGGTTTGTTCCGCAATACCTGTCCGGGCGGCCAGTTCTTCCGTGGCGCCTGCTTGCGCTTCAATCAGGTGGGCGGCGTTTCGCTCAGCCTGCTGGATACGCTGGATTGCAAAATCGACCAGTGGTACGCCAACGCCTGTACCGGCGATGTGATTAAGGCCAGCTGGTCGGGGCAAAAGGCCGGCGCCTGGGATCACAGTACCGCGATTGAGCTCTCCAACTTCAACGCCCAGCACTGTAAAGGCGGCATGGTGTTGAATCTGCCGCGCTGCAGCCAATCCATCATCCACAACGGCTGGATTGAGCACAGCGATTTCCCTGGCGACATCTCGAACGGCCAGTGGATTGTCGATGCGCTAAGCATTGAGGATTGTAAGAACCCGCTTAACGCGCGTAACTCGCGCCTTAATATGCGCCAGACCAATCTGCAGTCGGGCAGCTGGATTGATAACTCGCTGGAAGGCGAGCGCTGGCTGAACATCTGGGAAATGGGCTCAACGCGCGTTGAATCCTACGGCGTCGCCATTGATGGCAGTCTGAAATACAACTACATCACCTCGCGCTTCCGCCTGACCAACAACAGCGATCAGCAAACCTGGTTTGAACTCGGCAACTTCTACTCGCCAACGGTGGGCGATAGCTGGGAGATCGAGGTATTTGGTCAGTCGCAGTTTAATAACGGCACCGCCAATCAGCCGCTGATGGATGTCATCGACGGTAAAGGCACCGGCGGTCGCGCGGTGATTCATCTGCAGCGCAAGAAAAACAAAGCGGAAGCCAGCTGGTCAGCGGAAGGTAGCTCGCCGGTGGTGGAGGTACGTTTCGAACCGCGCACCGATACCGACACCAAAGTGTTCGTGAAGTTAGCGGGCTGGACGCCGACCACCGCTGTGCTGATCAAAAGCACCGCCAAGGATCGCTTCCTGACCGGTCGCTGTGCGCGCGTTGACGCCGTGATGGACAAAGGCGCGCCGGGCAGCGCAGCGCAACAGGCCCCGCAGCGTTTTAGCCTGCACAACGGCAAAGCTGGCATCGGCGGTAACGAGCAGGGCGATCTGCTACTGGCCTCGCGCGCGCTGAAGCCGGAACAGGTGGATACACGCGAACCCAAAGGTTTCATCTCGGTAGTGATCAATGGCGAGCAGGTGGCTATGCCGTATTTCGCCGTGAAGTCATAACGCACACCGATCGTAGCGGCGCAATGTATTGCGCAATGCCAATGTCAGGTACGCGCGATGCATCGCGCCGCTACGGAATGTGCATAGTTTTTAAGCAGTACTGAATAGAAATGCAATTAGCACCACTTTTTTGGGGTTTACTCCCATTGCAGTCCTTTGAATCAGAGTTCACTTTGCCAGTGCAGCTATTGGCGGCTTGTAAAAATTACAAAAATTTTTCCGGAGTTTTTTTATGAAGATTTTATTGGTAGGAAACCATACCTGTGGAAATCGTGGGGATGGCGCGATTTTACGTGGGCTGATTGATTCACTGAAATCCGCGCGCGCGGATTTGGATATCGATGTGATCAGCCGTTATCCAACAAGCTCTGGCTATTTACTGCAGCAGGATATCCAGCAGGATTCCCTGTTCCTGCACAACAGCAAGTCGGGCAAAGGGTTAGTGGGCAGCCTGAAACGCAAGGTGGCGAACCGCCTGATGCCGGACATCATGATGGCGCACCTTGGCAAAGGCGGCGTGTACAAATCCTTCTCGGTGCCACCGCATCTGGCGGCGTTCACCCAAAGCCTTGCACAATATGACGCGATTATTCAGGTTGGCGGCTCGTTCTTCGTCGATCTCTACGGCGTGACCCAATTCGATCACGCGCTCTGTGCGCTGATGGCGAAAAAGCCGCTGCATATGGTCGGTCACTCGGTCGGTCCGTTCGAGAACCCGCGCGTTAATGCGCTGGCGAACTTTGTCTTTGATCGCGTTGACAGCCTGGTGCTGCGCGAAGAGGTGAGCTACGACCGCCTGAAGCAAGATGGCGTGACCACCAGCAAAGTGAAGAAGGGCGTTGATACCGCGTTCCTGGTTGAAGCGCGTGAAGTGGCTAATCCAAGCCATAACCTGCTGCACTGGCAGGCGATTATTAGCGCACGCAAAACCATTGCGATTACCGTGCGTGAACTGGCGCCGTTCGACAAACGTCTTGGCGTAACACAGAAAGAGTATGAAGCTGCCTTTGGCCGCGTGATTAACGCGATGATTGCCGAAGGTTATCAGGTGGTTGCCTTCTCTACCTGTACCGGTATTGATAGCTACGCCAAAGACGACCGCATGGTGGCGCTGACGTTGCGCGATCATGTCGAGCATCCCGAGCATTACCATGTCATCATGGACGAGTTCAACGACCTCGAACTCGGCATCCTCCTCAGCCATTGTCATCTGACCATTGGTACCCGCCTGCACTCCGCCATCATCTCCATGAACTTTGGTACGCCAGCCGTGGCCATCAACTACGAGCACAAGTCGCTCGGCGTGATGAAACAGCTTGGCCTGCCGCAGATGGCCACCGATGTGCAGAGCCTGATGGACGGTTCGCTCATTGATAAAGTGCAGACGGTGCTGGCCGACTACGACAACGTGAAACACAAAGTTGATACCGCGGTGGCGCAGGAGCGTGAGATTGGTAACCGCATTACAGCAGAAATTCTCAACGTCCTGGGGTGAAGTGATGAAGCTGACCTTTTTCACCATGCGTTTTCCTGTTGCCTCTGAGACCTTTGTGCTCAATCAGGTGACGCATTTCATCGATGCAGGCTACGACGTGGAGATTATCTCCGTGTTTCCGGGCGATATGATTAATCGCCACGCCGCGTTCGATGACTACAATTTGGCAGCGAAAACCCACTATTTACTGCCGGAAGAGAAAGTATCCAACCTTGATAAGCTGACGCAGCGTATCGGGTTGATACTGCCGAAAATCACCAAAGGCGCGCTGCTCAAGTCGCTGAATGTGCGTCGCTACGGCGCACAGGCCAGCAAACTGCTGCTGCCGGCGATTGTCGCCAACACTAAACAGCCTTACACCGCCGATGTGTTTCTTGTGCACTTTGGCTATGCCGGCGCACTGGCTAACAAGCTGCGCGAACTCGGCGTGCTGAAAGGCAAGCAGGCGACGGTGTTCCACGGCGCGGATATTTCGCGTCGTCACATCCTCGAAGAGCATAAGCTCGACTACGTCAACCTGTTCAAACAGAGCGAACTGATGCTGCCTATCAGCCACTTGTGGGAGAACAAGCTGATTGAGATGGGTTGTCCGCGTGCCAAGGTGCATGTCACGCGTATGGGCATCGAGCCGGAGAAGTTTAACTTCCGTCCGCGCGAGGCGTTCCATCAACCGCTGCGCATCGTCTCAGTGGCGCGTCTGACCGAGAAGAAAGGGTTGGATGTGGCGGTGAAAGCCAGCGAAATCCTGCGCAATAATGGCGGCCAGTTCCAGTTCACCATCATCGGTAACGGCGAGCAGGATGGCATGATGCGCGAGCACATCGCGCGCGCTGGATTGCAGGATTACGTCACCATGCCGGGCTTCAAGCCGCAGGATGAGATTCGTCAGGCGCTGAACGAGGCGGACATCTTCCTGCTGCCGTCTAAAACCGCCGCAGATGGCGATATGGAAGGCATTCCGGTGGCGCTGATGGAAGCGATGGCAGTTGGCTTGCCGGTGGTGTCGACCTATCACAGCGGCATTCCTGAACTGATTGAGAATGACGTCAGCGGATGGCTGGTGGCCGAAAACGATCCTGACGAGCTGGCAGCGACGTTGCTGCGCCTGTCGCGTGGCGACGTGGATGTGGCACCGGTGGTCGCCGCTGCGCGGCAGAAAGTCGAAACTGAGTTCAATCAGCACATCGCTTACGGTGAGCTGGCGAAAATTCTGGAGCGCATGGTGTGAGCGGATTAAAAAAACAGGCCGTTTGGCTGTTTGGTAGTACCTGTTTTGCCGCATTGCTCCAGGTGTTACAGCTCGCCGTGCTGGCGCGCAAACTGGAAACGCACGAGCTGGGTTTACTGGCGATCATCAATGCGATTCTGGCGGTGGCGACCGTGCTGCAGGATATGGGCATGAGCAGCTATATCGTGCATCGCCAGGATATTAATCGCCGTGAGCAGAGCACCATTTACTGGGTGAACGTGTCGCTCAGTTTCTGCACCGGCTTAATTATGCTGGCGATTGCCTATCCGGTGGCGTGGTTCTATCACTTGCCGGAGCTGGTGGGCCTGATCATGCTCACCAGCCTCAACTTCCTGGTGCTGGGACATCTGTCGCAGTATCAGGCGCACTATGTGAAAACCAAACGCATGGTAACGCTGGCGAAGATTGAGATGGCCACCAAGCTGTTTGCGTTCCTGTGTACCGTGGCGATGCTGTATTACACCTCGCTTACCGTGGCCGCGGCGATTCTTGGTCTGTTCATCAACGCCTTCACGCGCATTCTTTGCATGATCTACTTCGGCGAGAAATCCTGGCGTCCGACCTGGGAGTTCGACGGCAAAACCTTCGTCAGCGCCGTGCGTTATGGCGTATATCAGCTTGGTTCGCAGACCATCAATCAGCTGCGTACCCAGGCCGATGCGCTGATCGTCGGTAAAGTGATGGGTGCGGAGATGCTGGGGATTTACTCGCTGGCAAAAGAGCTCATTCTGCAACCGCTGAAGCTGGTTTCGCCGGTGATTAACCGCCTGGCATTGCCGCGCTTCGCTGAGAAGCAGCACGATCCAGAGCAGCTGAAAAAGCTGTTCCTGAAAGGCACTTTCGTCATCATGCTGTTCAGTAGCGCGATGTATCTGGCGATTGGCATTCTTTCCCCGGTCATTGTGCGCGTGCTGTACGGCGCTTCACATGAGCAGGTTTACCATCTGATTCCGCTGATGCTGCTGTTTGGCATGCTGCGTCCGATGGGCGGCTTAACCGGCGCGATTTCGCAGGCCAACGGCCGCACCAATGTTGAGTTCTACTGGAACATTGTGGCGAGCCTGGTGGTGGTTGCGGTGCTGGCGACGACCTACATCTGGCCGAACGTGCTGTATGTGGCGCTGACGCTCTCGATCTCGCAGGTGCTGATTTCGGCCTTTGCCCATCCGTTCTTCATCAAGCCGGTGATTGGCATCCGCTTTATGCCGTATGCACGTCAGTGGGTTTCGGTGTCGGTGGTGTTTGTTGCGCTGATGATGCTGGTAAACCACTTCAACCTGTTCGTGATGCCGGAATGGTTTGAGGGCTGGCTGTAGACATCAACATCCAACCCGCGTGATGAATCGCGCCGCTACAGATGACTCAATGTTTACACGGTCCGTAGCGGCGCCATTTATGGCGCATTATCAACTCAGCTTTCAGTCAATCTCTGGTCTCGTCATCTCAAATCCTTTCACGATTTTTCAGCGGTTTAGCGCATCGGTTCCTCATCGGCATTTCGGCGTTTTTACCGGCCAAATTGGCGATTTTTGATGGTGTGACAGAGAGTTAGTGCCGGTTTTTCAGATAAAGATTATACTTGCTCGACCGGCCGATCCTGCATAATCGACCCCACGTATTCACTTCATGAAATGGAATAAATATGACCAAGCTTAAAGCAGTAATCCCCGTTGCGGGTCTCGGTATGCATATGCTTCCTGCGACGAAAGCCATTCCGAAAGAGATGCTGCCAATTGTCGACAAACCAATGATTCAATACATTGTTGACGAATGCGTCGCGGCTGGCATCAAGGAGATTGTGCTGGTCACCCATGCTTCCAAAAATGCAGTGGAAAACCACTTCGATACCACTTACGAGCTGGAAGCGCTGCTAGAAGCGCGCGTTAAACGTCAGCTGCTGAGCGAAGTGCAGTCAATCTGTCCGCCGGGCGTGACCATCATGAACGTGCGTCAGGCCAACCCGTTAGGCTTGGGCCACTCTGTGCTGTGCGCGCGTCCAATGATTGGCGACAACCCATTTGTGGTGGTGCTGCCAGACGTGCTGCTGGATGACTCCACCGCTGACCACCTGCGTTATAACCTTGCCTCAATGGTTGCGCGTTTCGAAGACACCGGCCACAGCCAGGTGCTGGCGAAACACATGCCGGGCGAAGATCTTACTGAATATGGCGTGCTGACTACCGAAGAGCCGATTGATAACCCAGGCGATATCAGCACCATCACCAGCTTTGTTGAGAAGCCAGAAGCGGGTTCTACCGACTCTGACCTGACTGCAGTTGGCCGTTATGTGCTCTCTGCGGATATCTGGGAAGAGCTGGAGCGCACTGAGCCGGGCGCATGGGGCCGCATTCAGCTGACCGATGCTATCGCCTCTCTGAGCAAGAAGAAGCCAGTTGATGTGCAGCTGCTGACCGGTACCAGCTACGACTGCGGTCGTAAACTCGGTTATATGCAGGCATTCGTCTCTTACGGCTTGCGTAACAACGATCAGGGCCGCGATTTCCGCGAATCTATTCAGAAAATACTGGCGAAATAAGCTTTCTCATTCTCTACCGCGCCTTTAGCGCGGTTTAAAGGAGTACACATGGCTATTTTGGTAACGGGCGGAGCGGGTTACATCGGCTCCCATACGGTGCTGGCGCTGTTAGAGCGCGGCGACGACGTTGTGGTCCTGGATAACCTTTGCAATGCTTCCCGCGAAGCCATCAACCGCGTGGAAAAGCTCTCAGGCAAAAAAGCGGTGTTCGTCGAAGGCGATATCCGCGATCGCGCCTGCCTGCGTGACCTGTTTGCCACTAACGATATCAGCGCTGTGATTCACTTCGCCGCACTGAAAGCCGTTGGTGAGTCCACGCGCATGCCACTGGAATACTACGAAAACAACGTGGCTGGCACCGTGGTGCTGCTGGAAGAGATGCGCGCTGCTGGCGTGTGGAACTTCATCTTCAGCTCATCTGCGACGGTTTATGGCGCCGATGCGCCGGTTCCTTACGTGGAAACCACGCCAATTGGCGGTACCACTAGCCCGTACGGTACTTCAAAGCTGATGATCGAATTCGTGATGCGCGATTTCGCGAAAGCCGATCCGAATTTCAAAGCCATCGCACTGCGCTACTTCAACCCGGTTGGGGCGCATGAGTCTGGTGAAATCGGTGAAGATCCAACCGGCATTCCTAATAACCTGCTGCCGTACATCGCGCAGGTGGCGATTGGCCGTCTGGAGAAGCTGGGCGTGTTTGGCGATGATTACGACACGCCGGATGGCACCGCACAGCGCGACTACATTCACGTTGTCGACCTGGCAGAAGGGCACCTAAAAGCGCTGGACCACTTAGCCAAAGTTGAAGGCTACAAAGCCTACAATCTCGGCGGCGGCGTGGGCTTCTCCGTGCTGGAGATGATCAAGGCGTTTGAGAAAGCGTCCGGTAAGCCGATTCCGTTTGAGTTTAAGCCACGCCGTGACGGCGATTTGCCAGCGTTCTGGGCAGATGCAAGTCTCGCAAATACTGAGTTGGACTGGCGTGTGACGCGCGGGATCGATGCCATGATGCGTGATACGTGGAACTGGCAGTCGAAGAATCCGAATGGATTCCGCTAGTTATACTGTTTATAGCTCAAAGCCTGTCTACGGACAGGCTTTTTTGCTTTATAAATCATGGAGTTTTACAGGCTTTTAAGTAGTTATCGGAAATGATAACATTCTGCGCTTATCAAAAAGTGCGGATGGTCATTATAAAATTTAAGTTATGTGTTTAGCTTGTTATCGGAAATAGCAGCACGAACTTTCGAAACATGGATTGATTAGTAGTGTACTGGTAGCTATAGAGCCAGGGGCGGTAGCGTCTGCAGAACTAATCATCGAACATTAAATAATCATTAGCGTAAGCTTAAAATTAGAGCGTAAAGTATGAAGTTTAGTTTGGGATATCTCATTGATTTAATAACAGTAATCACTGAGAAGGAACTTAAAGTTCGCTATAAAAGCAGTTTTCTAGGTTATTTATGGTCAATAGCTAATCCACTTCTCTTTGCCATGATTTACTACTTTATCTTTAAGTTAATCATGCGAGTCCAAATCCCGAATTACACAATCTTTATTATCACAGGATTGTTTCCCTGGCAGTGGTTTGCAAGCACAACCTCTAACTCGCTGTTTTCGTTCATAGCTAATGCACAAATAATAAAGAAAACAGTTTTTCCAAGATCAGTGATTCCTTTCAGTAATGTCATGATGGAGTGCTTGCATTTCCTATGTACCATTCCTGTTATCATTGTGTTCCTTTTGATATATGACATGACGCCTCATTGGAATTGGATCTATGGCATCCCATTGATTGGCATTGCACAATTAATTTTCTCCTATGGTATTGCTCTTTTCCTTTCAACATTGAATCTCTTCTTCCGTGATTTAGAAAGGTTTATTACATTGGGTATTATGCTGCTGTTCTATTGCACGCCAATACTTTATGCCAGTGATATGATACCTGAAAAATATCAATGGTTAATAACCTATAATCCTCTCGCAGATATGGTTTTAAGCTGGAGAGAATTATTCATGAATGGTCATGTTGATTATGAAAAAATTCTTTCACTTTATGGTATGGGAATCGTGACGCTTACCATTGGTGCATGGGTTTTCAACAAATTAAAATACCGTTTCGCAGAGATTTTATAATGGAAGTCGCAATTGAATTTAAAGCGGTAACTAAAAGTTATCCCTTATATCATCATATTGGCTCAGGAATTAAAGAGCTGATTTTTAACCCGAAAAGAGCATTAACCCTTTTATCAGGTAGAAGCTATCTGGCTATTGAGGATATCAACTTCACAGTTAATAAAGGGGAATCTGTTGCTTTGATAGGCAGAAATGGTGCTGGTAAAAGCACTTCTTTAGGTTTAGTTGCTGGTGTAATTAAGCCTACGGCAGGAAGTGTGACCACCAAAGGCCGAGTAGCTTCGATGCTAGAATTGGGAGGCGGCTTTCATCCTGAACTCACTGGTAGAGAAAATATTAGATTAAATGCCACTCTACTCGGCTTGAGACGTAAGCAATTAAATGAACGAATTGATAAGATCATTGAATTTTCTGAGCTTGGTGAATTCATTGATGAACCGATTCGTGTTTATTCAAGTGGCATGTTAGCAAAACTGGGTTTCTCGGTTATTACTCAAGTCGATCCGGATATTTTGATTATTGATGAGGTTTTAGCTGTAGGTGATTATGCGTTTCAAAAAAAGTGCATTGAGACCATTAATAAATTTAAAGAGAAAGGCGTAACGATACTTTTTGTTAGCCATAATTTAACCGATATTGAAAAGATTTGTGACAGAGTTATATGGATTGAGAACCACCGATTAAAGGCGAGTGGCAATGCGGCTGTAATTTTAGAACAATATCGATCTTCAATGTAAGGAAACAATGAATGAATATTAGCAATGAAAAAGTAAAAATATATACCAGCCACCATAAGCCCAGCGCCTTTTTATCATCAAATGTAATAAAACCAATACATGTAGGAAAAGCCAATAGCTATAATGATATTTGCTGTATAGGTGATAATACTGGAGAAAATATTTCTTTTAAGAATCCATTTTATTGCGAACTTACAGCTCAATATTGGGTGTGGAAGAATGATCTCTCATCAGATTATGTCGGCTTTATGCATTATAGGAGGCATTTAAATTTTTCATCAGATCAAAGCTATGATGAAGATATTTGGGGCGTAATTAATGAAGACGTTATATCTCCTGAATATGAAAAAAAGTTTGGGTTAGATGAAAGCAGCATCATTAGTGCAATTGCCGATTATGATATCTTGTTGCCTAAAAAATGGAGTGTAAAGCAGGCGGGGAGCAAGAATAATTATGAACATTATAAAGTATCTCAGCATTTACATATTGAAGATTACCAGTCAGCAATAGACAGCTTATTGTATCTATATCCTGAATATGCTGCAGCAGTAAAAGAATTTAATACTGCGCACGATGGATATTATACGAATATGTTCGTTATGAAATCTGAATTATTTTCAGATTATTCAGAATGGTTATTTTCAATACTTGAAGATCTTGAAAATAATTTCGCGCTCCGTAATTATGATGCACAAGAAAAAAGAGTTGTAGGCCATATCTCAGAAAGGCTGTTCAATATATATCTGATTCATAAAGAAAAAACTAGCGGGTTAAATAAAAAAGAAATTCAAAGAACTTTTGTTAAAAATGAAACATTTAACGGGAAGTTAAAACAGAATTTTGAATCAAAAAATATCCCTATTGTCATTTGTTTTGATGATAATTACTCATTAAGTGGTGGAGCATTAATAAACTCCATAGTTAAAAATAGCACTGAAAAAGATAACTACGATATTGTTGTATTAGAAAATGGTGTTTCGGCTAGAAATAAGTCGCGTTTAATTTCGCTAATAAAAAACAAAAATAACTTTTCAATACGCTTTTTTGATGTTAACGCATTCAGTGAAATGAAAAGTGTTTATACGCGTGCGCATTTTAGCGCTGCGACTTATGCTAGATTATTTATTCCTTCTTTGTTTTCAAATTTCGAAAAAGTCCTGTTTATCGATGCTGATACTATAGTTGAAAGTGATGTAGCAGAATTAGTTCATATTGATATGAAGAATAACCTTGTGGCAGCTGTGAAAGATATTGTCATGGAAGGTTTTGTAAAGTTCGGCGCTATTGCTCATTCTGAGGAAGGCCAAAACGAAACAGCAAAAGAATACTTAAATAATGTTCTGGCAATGAAGGATACAGAGCGTTATTTTCAGGCTGGCTTAATTCTGTTCAATGTTGCGCAGATGAATGCTGAGAATACATACACTCAGCTAATGGCTACTATGAAATCCAGATCGTTTTGGTTTTTAGACCAAGACATTATGAACAAGGTTTTTTACGACCGGGTGCATTATCTGCCATTTGAGTGGAATGTATATCATGGTAATGGCAATACAGATGATTTCTTCCCAAATCTAAAATTTGCCTCATACATGCAGTTTTTGGCTTCCAGAAAAAAACCAAAAATGATTCATTTTGCAGGTGAAAACAAGCCCTGGGATGCTCCCCACGTTGATTTCTTTGATAACTTCATGTCATATATTGATGGAACACCTTGGCAACAAGAAGTTATTAACCGCTTATACGGCAAGGCTAATGTAATTGCGAATAATAAAGGTAGTAACCAAATGTTATTCCAGACAAAAGTAAAGCGTAAATTTATGCCATATTTAAATCGCTATGCTCCAGTTGGTAGTAAGCGTCGGCAGCATATAGCAAAAACGTATTATAAAATTCGTCGGATGATTTTAGGTTAATATCAATGAGAAAAAATATTTTAATTGTAGGTGCTGGTTTTTCGGGTGCAGTGATTGGGCGTGAACTGGCTGAGGACGGGCACAATGTAAGAATCATTGATTCTCGTGCCCATATCGCTGGAAATTGCTATAGCGAGCGAGACGAAAAAACTCATGTAATGATTCATACATATGGGCCTCATATATTTCATACCGATAATGAAGAAGTCTGGAATTATATCAGTTCGCATTGCGAGATGATGCCATACGTAAATAGAGTTAAAGCAACTGTAAATGGACAGGTTTTCTCTTTACCGATCAACTTACACACGATCAATCAGTTTTTTAAAACTACATGTAATCCTGAAGAAGCTAAAAAGCTCATTGAATCAAAAGGTGATGCAACAATCCTTGATCCTAAAACATTTGAAGATCAAGCGTTGAGATTTGTTGGTAAAGAATTATATGAGTCATTCTTTAAGGGCTATACCATTAAACAATGGGGGATGGAGCCAAAAGAGTTGCCAGCTTCTATCTTAAAAAGGCTCCCGATACGTTTTAATTATGATGACAACTATTTCAATCATAAGTATCAAGGCATGCCAAAAGAGGGTTATACCCCAATTGTTGAATCGATTCTAAATCACGAAAATATTACTGTTGAATTAAACACTGATTATAACCCACAAGAAAAAGAAAATTATGACCATGTGTTTTATAGTGGTCAGTTGGATGGATACTTCGGTTATAGTTTAGGGCGCTTAGGATACAGAACTCTAGACTTTGATAAATTTACTGCCAATGGAGATTATCAAGGTTGTGCAGTAATGAATTATTGTGAGGTAAATGTGCCCTATACCAGGATTACTGAACACAAGTATTTTGCGCCATGGGAAAAGCATGACTCAACTGTATGCTATAGAGAATATAGTCGCTCTTGTAATGAGAATGACATTCCTTATTACCCAATTAGACAAATGGGTGAAATGTCATTGCTTCAAAAGTATCTAGATCAAGCAGAATCAGAAAGTAACATTACATTTATTGGTCGTCTTGGAACTTATCGTTACCTCGATATGGATGTGACAATAGCCGAGGCACTGTCAGTAGTACGTTCATATCGTCAGGCACTATTAGATAATCAAAAAATGCCATCATTTGTGGTTAATCCGAGATGAAGATTACTGCGTTGATTGTCACTTACAATCGACTTGAAAAGTTAAAAAAATGTGTAGCGGCCGCGAGGCTGCTATCTTTTCACCAGATTGTTATAGTAAACAATGCATCAACTGATGATACGCAGTGTTGGCTAGAGTCCATTGACGAACCTAATATAAATATATTGAATAGTGATACCAATGATGGTGGCGCTGGGGGATTCTATAAAGGAGCTAAATGGATTTCTGAAAATTGTATTACAGATTGGGTTCTTTTCTTTGATGATGACGCATATCCAGATATAGAATTGCTTAACAATTTTGCGTTGACCAATAAGACTGACGTAGATGCTATAGCAACAAAAGTCGTAGATAAACAAGGTATTCGTTGCAAGATGAATATACCGTGGATTAAGTTTCCGAATACGATAAGAGATGTTAATAAATATCGTGCCGAACCTAATTTATTTACTGCAGTTGGCGAAGAATGTTGTAGCATAATTTCATTTTCATTTGTAGGGGTTTTTATTAACTCAAACGTTCTCAGGAATACTTACCAAAATATAGATAAACGCCTATTTATCTACTTTGATGATGTATACTATTCATGGTTTTTAGTCAGGCAGGGATATAAAATAAAATACGAACCCACGCTTAGTTTCATACATGACATAGCTGACAGGCAAACAGTGATGAGTCCGTGGAAAATATATTATCTTGTCAGGAATCTTATTTGGTCTGTGCACATCTTTGGAAAGAAGAAGCCATTTGGATATACTTCCATTCTAATTAGGATATTTAGTTATTTATTGCAAACAATTCATTCAGAAAGTAAGTTGAAATATTTCAAAGCAATTATAATGGGGGTATGGGATGGGGTTTTGAATAAAAGTAAAATATCTAAAGATGGTGTCATTAAATGAAAAAATTATGTTTCTATATAAATTCTGATTGGTATTTTAGTTTGCACTGGAAGGAACGAGCGGTAGCTGCTATCGATAGTGGCTATCAAGTTCACGTAATATGCAATTTTTCAAGTGATGATGAAAGACGCTCATTAGAACTATTAGGACTAATCACACATAATTCCAATATGTCTGAGCAATCATTAAATCCTTTTTTTTTAATGAAGGATGTCTATCGCTCTTGTAAAATACTTAAAGAAATTAGCCCTGATATTATTCACTGTATCACAATCAAAGCATGCATCATTGGCGGCTTATATTCAAAAATATATAACAAAAATTTAGTTCTAAGTTTTGTTGGGTTAGGTAGAGTCTTTTCTTCAGAAGTTATTGTTTACAAGCTTCTAAAGAAAATAGTAACTAAGCTTTACGCATGGATTTCTAAGAAAAAAAATGTTTTCTTCATATTTGAACATGAAAATGACAGATGTGAAATAGTAAATAGAACTGGTATTGATATCAATAAGACTTTTGTAATAAATGGTGCGGGTGTCAATCTATCAGATTTTAATTATGTTGAGGAAGATGATAGAGAAATTCCAGTCGTGCTGTTTGCAGGTCGTCTCATATGGAGTAAAGGTTTAAAAGATCTTATTGATGCAAAGATTGCTCTCCGCGAGCAGGGCGTGGATTTTGTATTAGATGTGGCTGGTTTTATAGTTAAAAATGACCCAGATTCAATCCCGCAAAGTTTAATTGAAGATTGGTCGTGTAAAGGCATTATTAGATGGTTGGGTAAATCAAATAATGTGAGTGAATTAATAAAAAAATCAAATATTATAGCTTTACCTTCTGTTTATGCGGAGGGCGTTCCAAGAATTTTAATTGAGGCAGCAGCTATAGGTAGAGCTACAATAGCTTACGATACCGGAGGCTGTGGCAGCATAATTAAAAATAATGAAACTGGGTACTTAATTGAGAAAAGTAACTTTCCAGAATTACTTGATAAATTACAAGTTTTGCTAGTTGATATTGAGCTGAGAAAAGAATTTGGAAAAAGAGCAAGTATAAAAGCTGTAGATGGTTTCTCTTCAAAGAAAGTAATTGAAACTACGCTGGGGATTTATAAGAATTTAATAGCTAATTATTAAGTTCATAATTGGCTGAAAATATAATTTATATTAGTGTTTGATGTTTTTTTGTAAGTGATTATGATGATGATTTAATAATGATTTACCAATTCATTTGCTTCTATTGCACCTTCCTCCAGCTAAACTATAGTTTAGCTTTGAGTGCTTGCGATTTTTAATTGTTTAAAGTTACCCGTATCATGATGTAAGATATTTCAGTTTACATTTAATGAACAGTTTATATACGGTTTACAAACAGACAGGAGTAGATAAATGTCAAAGCAGCAAATCGGTGTTGTAGGTATGGCAGTTATGGGGCGCAATTTGGCTCTTAACATTGAGAGCCGCGGTTACACTGTTTCTATCTTCAACCGTTCACGTGAAAAGACTGATGAAGTCATCGCTGAGAACCAGGGTAAAAAACTTGCGCCTTTCTATACTGTTGAAGAGTTTGTTCAATCGCTGGAAAAACCACGTCGAATCCTTCTGATGGTACAAGCAGGTGAGGCAACTGATAAAACTATAGCTTCCCTTACTCCTCATCTGGATAAAGGTGATATTCTGATCGATGGTGGTAACACCTTCTATAAAGACACCATCCGTCGTAACAAAGAGCTGTCCGATCAAGGCTTCAACTTCATCGGTACCGGCGTTTCCGGTGGTGAAGAGGGCGCACTGAAAGGCCCATCAATCATGCCTGGCGGCCAGAAAGAAGCGTACGAACTGGTTGCTCCAATCCTTGATAAGATCGCTGCGCGCGCTGAAGATGGCGAAGCTTGCGTTGCTTACATCGGTCCTAATGGTGCCGGCCACTATGTGAAGATGGTGCACAACGGCATCGAATATGGCGACATGCAGCTGATCGCAGAGGCCTATGCGCTGCTGAAAGGCGCACTGGCTCTGAACAACGAAGAGCTGGCTAAAACCTTCACAGATTGGAACAACGGTGAGTTAAGTAGCTATCTGATCGACATCACCAAAGATATCTTCAATAAGAAAGATGAAGGCGGTAAATATCTAGTTGATGTGATTCTGGATGAAGCAGCTAACAAAGGCACTGGTAAATGGACCAGCCAGAGCTCATTAGATCTGGGCGAACCACTGTCACTTATCACCGAATCTGTGTTTGCCCGCTATTTATCTTCACTGAAAACTCAGCGTGTTGCAGCTTCCAAAGTATTAAGAGGTCCACAGGCGAAGGCCTTCACTGGTGATAAAGCTGAGTTCGTAGAAAAAGTGCGCCGTGCGTTGTACTTAGGAAAAATCGTTTCATATGCACAGGGCTTTTCTCAGTTGCGTGCGGCGTCTGAAGAAAACGACTGGGATTTGCACTACGGTGAGATTGCTAAGATCTTCCGTGCTGGTTGCATTATTCGTGCTCAGTTCTTGCAGAAAATCACTGATGCGTATGCTACCGATGCAAACATCGCAAACCTGCTTCTGGATCCTTACTTCAAGAATATCGCTGATAAGTATCAGCAGGCGCTGCGTGATGTAGTGTCTTACGCTATTCAGAACGGTATCCCGACTCCGACCTTCTCTGCGGCGATTGCTTATTACGATAGTTATCGCTCGGAAGTTCTTCCTGCTAACCTGATTCAGGCTCAGCGTGACTACTTCGGTGCACATACTTATAAGCGAATTGATAAAGACGGTATTTTCCACACAGAGTGGATTGAAAAATAAATTATCTTTGATTTAATAATGATAAGCCTCCTTTTGGAGGCTTTATTTATGCGTAATGCGGGCATGGCAATCTAATCATGTGAAGCACTATTGCTTTCTCTTGTATATTTAGCTGGTAATGACCTTAATGAAAAAAATAGATTACCTCGAAGGATTGAGAGGCATGTGTTGCTTTATAGTTTTAATCGATCATTGCGTAAATTCTTTCAAACCAGATCTAAGATTCACAAGTTTAACGAGTTTCGGTGGGGAAATAAGAAGGATAATAGGTTGGGGTCCTTTAAATTTAATTTATAGCGGAATTGCTCCTGTATGCATTTTTTTTATATTGAGCGGTTTTGTTTTGAGCTTGAAATTTAACAGTGTAAATGAGCATGATGTCATATTTAAGGGTATTATAAAAAGGTACCCACGGCTCGTTCTTCCTGTCTTAGCATCAATGATATTGATGTACGCTGTTTTCAGTCTCTTTAATTTGTTCACTGATTATAGAAGTAATCTTACTATAGCAAATGTAATTAAAGAATCACTATACTTTGTGCCATTCGAACATGTTGTTCTTACTAATTATGCTATGTGGACAATCTCATTTGAAGTATATGGTTCTTTTCTTGTTTTTGGTTTGTTAGCTTCAGTAAGTGTTAAGGAAACAAAATTGTGGATATATTCTATTGTTTTAATTTTTTTATACTTACAAGGTTCATATTATTGCCTTTTTATTGCTGGAATGATTTTTAGCGATATATTTTCACGCGGTAAATATCATATATCTAAGACAAAAAGATTAATATTATTTATCGTAGGATTAATACTAGCCACTTCACCTTACCCACGCAGTGGGGTTGAAGTCTATGGTGGGCTATATGAGTACATACAAATATTTAGTTTTTTAGAATATAAAGATGTATATCGATATTTAATGCTTACTGGTAGTATATTCATTTTTTCCGCAATACTCGGCTCTGGTTTATTTGAAAGTTTTGCAGACTATAAATATTTCCGATTTTTAGGGAAAATATCATTCCCCCTTTATATAACACATTCAATATTTATTAATGTATTTGCTTATGTATTGCATAGATTTAACCCAGAAGTCAGCTTTACTATATTCGTTGCAGTTACTTTTTTAACTATTATTACATGCTTGGTAGTGGCAGCAATCTTTGAAAGATTTGTTGACTTACCTTCAATTAAGATTGCTAATATAATTGCGAATAAATTTAAATGAAATGTCAATTAAATTTTTAAAATTCTAAGATTTTATAAGGTATTGAGATGAACCCTAAAGTTTCTGTAATTGTAACATCGTATAATATTGAGGATTATATTGAAGCGTGTTTGAATGGCATAATAAATCAGTCTTTAAAAGAAATCGAAATTATTATTGTAGATGATGGTTCAACAGATAATACACAACAAATAATAAAAAATTTCGCCTCAAACGATGAAAGAATTATTACAATACTGAATCAGCATAATAGTATCGGTGGAGTAGCAACTGCAGCAAATATTGGTATAGAAAGAGCAACTGGAGACTTTATTGGATTTGCAGACGGTGATGATCTCTATGAAGAAACAATGTTTGAAAAACTATATAACGCGGCAGTGGAAAACTCTGCAGATATTACACTGTGTGCTTACAAAGAGTTTGAAGATACTATTAAAAACAATAAGCTTCCCTATGAACCATCATGGAGTGATTTTGAGGGGATAACTTCATTTAAAATAGAAACACCAGGTAACAAGAAAAAAATTCTAGATTTACTGCCTGTACCTTGGAGAAAATTATATAAAAATAATCTTTTTAAAGAAAATGGAATCAGATTTCCAGTAGGTCCATATTTCTTCGAAGATAATGGTTTTCATTGGTTTATAACTATGAATGCTAAAAAAGTTGCATTCGTCAATGAGATCCTTTGCTGGCACAGAAAAAAACGGGCAGGCCAGACAACATCATCCGGAGGGGCGAGTCTTCTTGGAGCCTTCCATCAACATGAAGTTATTTATAACTATTTAGAAAAAAATAATTTATGTAATGATTATAAAGACTATTCACTTATTTGGTTATGTTCGCATGTTGCCTGGATACAGCATAGTATTTCTCATGAATTTGAACGAGATTTTTATGAGGTTATACTACCTCATTTTAAAAAATATTCACGGCATGATATACGAAAAAATATTGCAACAAGATATCATGATAGAAAAAACCTAGAATTAATTATCGCAATAGTTCGTGAAAAACCTGATTTATTTGTTGATGTCTTGCATGGCAGACAGTCATCATCTTTTTTTGAAAAGATCATTTTCAATTATTACAAGTTGGGAATGAATGGTCTTATAAAAATGGTTGTTAGGATTATTTATTATAAGATCAAAGTGAAGTTGTTTTCTTTTAAAAGAACAGAAAAGAGAAGCGATCTTCTCTTAGATAAAGCCAATGAATTATCCTCCCAAATTAATACTATGAATGAACAATTGGTTGAAATAAAAAGTAAGTTAAATGAGTTGGACGTCAGAATTTTAAATTCTAATATAGAAAATTATAATATTTATTCAGATATTAATTTTAGCTTTATGAAACTTAGTGAGAAAATTAATAAGTTGGATTAAAATAAGCATATTGTTTTTTATGTTTTAATTTGAAACAAAGGTTGACTGTTTTGAAAAGTCTGAGCTTTAATGATTTAACTTAGGTGAGTTATAATGTCAGAGATTAATTCAAGTATTTTAGTTTCAATTGTAATGCCTGTCTTTAATGCGGAGGGCTATTTATTAGAGACCATTAATCAAATAACTCAGCAATCTTTACGTGAAATTGAATTAATTATTATCAATGATAATTCCACAGATAATTCAAAAGAAATTATCAAAAATAATATTATTTTCGATAGTAGAATAAAGCTTATATCTAATGATCAAAATCTAGGAGCAGGAGCATCCAGAAACATAGGTCTTTCTTTAGCAACAGGTAAATACGTTATTTTTTTAGATGATGATGATCATATTGAAAAAGATATGATTTTTAAACTTTATCATCACGCCGAAAAACTAGACGCGGAAGTTGTCGTATGTCGTTCTGATTTTATAAATTTTAGCACAAAAAATATCACTGAGACCCCATGGACTATTAGAGATGATTTATTGCCAAATACTGATGTTTTTTCTGGCAATGAAATAAATAGAGACTATTTTAGGGCTTTTACTTGGTGGCCGTGGGATAAGCTTTTTAAGCGTGAATATGTATTGTCTAATCATGTTCTTTTTCAAGAAATACGCACTAGCAATGATTTGTTTTTTATTTGTGCCCAGTTACTTCTTGCAAATAGAATATCAGTAGTAAATGATGTTTTAATTCACCATACCGTAATGAGAGGGAGTTCTTTAGAAAACTCCAGACAATTTTCATACGAATGTGCGTTGCTAGCAATAAAAAAACTTCTCTCTTTTTTGATCGAAAAAGATTTATTCGATAAGTACCGTAAGGATTTTTTTAACTATTGCAGAAACGACATTTTTTTCTTGGAATGGAACATCAACAGTTTAAACAATAAAGTTTTTCACAACTTGTATGATGATGTGAAGGCTTTTCTATTATCATTTGAAGTTGATGATTCTTGTTTCAATGACCATTTCCTAAAAGAAGCTTTTGAACGTATATCACATTTTGATTCTGAAGATTATTTATTTGATCTGAAAAAAAGGTTACAGGCAGAACTTTCCAACAAAAATGAGAGGTTGATTTTGTTGGATAATCTTTCGATAGTCAATGAAGATTTTGCCAGCAGGCTAAATAATTATGATTTGAAATTTGAGTTTTTATCTGCAAAACTCTCTGAAATGAGCACTTTTTTATATCAATGTAAAAAATCAATTGTTCAAGAAGATATTCAGACATTCGAAGAATTGACTGTATCAAAAAAATCAGATTTTTTCAAAAAACCTGAAAAAGAGTGTGAGGGTCAAATTTCTTTAGAAAGTACTGACTATGAGCGATTTGACAGTTTAGATCGCACACTAATTTTTTTGGAGAAAGAAATTATGCTTACTTTAAAGTCTCTCAATGCATATGCTAGCAAAAATAGATTGTTAAAGTAATAAAGGAAATAGTCTTTTACTTTTATCAATGAATAGAGACGCATACAATTATGAGTCTCTTTTATATATATAAATGCAAAAGATTTTTTTATTTTTTATTTGCAGGAACAAGGTGCTTATTGTCCGCTAATTATTTAATTTCTTATAAACTTGCTTCTCAAAGATTTCATATGAAAATGGCGATAATACAATTAATTTTAAAGAAAATATCATTGTTTGTGTAAGAACACTTTGCGCTCTTAATGCACTAATATGATCTAATGAAAGCATAAGTGGAGTGTGTATGAGATACATAGAGAAACTTATAGCGCCAAAATAAGTAAGGAATACATTGTTAAAAAAGTCGCTCAAGGGGGGGGTATATCTAATTAAAGAATAAAACAGGAAAGAAATGCCGCAATAATGATGATGTATGGATGTTTGTTTTTTTTTGATGTATATATGAAATAACTTATTATCGCTGGGATAATAGCTGAAAGGAAAATATTACATGTGTATTCTTAAGTTCATTCTTTATGTTGCTAAAGTTGTATATTATTACCCCCAAAGACATGCCTGCTATGCATTTTGAAAAAATCTAAAGAAAAAAATAAGTAGATTTAAATCCGTTGCTGCTTGTAAAGAATTGTGCTTAAAATAAACTAAGCCATAACCCATAATAGATAATATAAATAATTGCACGTTCTTCATTTGAATCAATATTGGGAAAAATAATAAACAAGTGTAAAATTCAACTGAAATCGGCCAGCCTGGGTCGTTCCAGTTCTAGGAATTCGCAAATCCAAGACCGTGTATAAAAAATATGTTATAAAAAGCAGTTTCCTACGGGTTTTCAAAAGGGACTGTTGGGAAAAGAAAGAAATAGATTAAGAAAGTTAAAAACATTGTTAATACATGTAAAGGATATAATCTAGCTATTCCATGAAGAATATACGCCTTGAAAGGTGAAGATGATTTTTTTATTTTTTCACTATATAACTTAGAACAATTCCTAATTATACAAAGAAAGCATCCACGGATATATATGGATGTGAAAAGTTAACGTCCCCCCATCCAAATCTACTCCCTAATCAGTGTCCAGCTACAACCATCAAGCTCAAGTAATCTTTGTTTCGTCAAACCCCAAAAATTTATAACCAGTAATCGTCAATAAATTGAAAAGGTTCTGTAAGATACTTTTGTAAATTAAGCAAGTGTTATGGCTATTTTGCAGCAGTTTTTTAACGATTAGTTCTCACTTGTTAATTCATACGCGTTAGCTTCAACCCACCAACAACTCCCCCCGTCTCCCAGCATTCCCCCCAGCCAGCCTCACCACCAACATCCCCGCCGTCACAAACTTGGTCAAATTCCTCGCATACAACACGCCACCAAACTCTGCCACCAGCGGCATCACCTGGTCAGTGATCGGATCAACAACCTCAGCCACCACTTCCCCAGCCTTAATCCACTCGCCCAAATTACGTCGGTAAAACACCAATCCAGATTGCGCCGCATGAATATACTCACATCCCGCCAGCGCCGTCGCTAGATGAATCAGGGCAGGGGATTCACCCACTTCACCGGCAATATATCCGCCCTCAATCAGCGCATTGATAATCGCGTCGGCATCTTTCTCCGCCATCTCAGGCGATACATCCGCCACACCACGCAGTTCCAGCGTCACCGGCAGCAAGCCGCGCGGCATTGGATACTCATCACCAAAGCGTTCTGCCAGCGTCAGCCACGGCTCACAGCAAGCCTCATCAAACGGTTCACCGCCAGATATCTGCGCCAACAACTGCACTTCACTGCCTAACCAACGCGCCAAAGGTTCAATGTCCGGCCACGCGTGCGGCGTGGTGTAGAGGTGCGGCAGCGCATCCCAGTCACAATGCAGATCAATCATCAAATCGGCCTGGCTCGCCATACGCATCAGCGTAAAGCGCTGGGCATCCAGTTCGGTGCGGGCAATGCGGTCACGATAATGGCGATCAATCGCTTCCCTGATCAGGCGCTTGTTTTCATATTCACTTTGCGTCAGTGAGCCAGCGAGCTCTTCAACCAGCGCTTCACCCAATGCCGGGAAGCGGCGGTTAAAGTCTTGTCCTGATAACGTGTGGAAACGCCCCAAATGGCTACCATGCCAATGCTGTCCCATGGCTAAAGGATTCGCCACCGGAACCAGCGTGATTTTGGATTTGAGTTGTCCGGCAGATTCCAGCGCCAGCAGTTTCTGTTTCAAGTACCATGCCACCGCCATGCCCGGCAGCTCATCGCCGTGCAATGCAGCCTGAATGTAGACGCGTTGCTGTGAATCCGTACCGAAGTGGAAGCTAACAATTTCGCGTTGCGTGCCCAGCGAGGCGCTTAATAGAGGATGATGTTGTTGTTGCATAACGCTATCGATGTCCTTTATTCGTGGCACGCTTTCAGCGACGCCAGATGCATTTTCTGATGGAATTATAGTGCTGAGTGCAAAAAGGGCGGCAAAAAAGCCGCCCAAAAGATTACTGCTGGATGGAGATGTCCGTCGCGAAGTACTGTTTCTGAATTTTATCGAAAGTGCCGTTCTTCTTCAGTTCGGCAAACGCGTTATCCAGTGCGGTTTTCAGTTCGGTGTCGCCTTTACGCAGACCAATCGCGGTGCCCGGACCGATAATCGGATCCTGTACAATCGGGCCGGCCAGTTCGAAATCTTTGCCCTGCGGATGTTTCAGGAAACCATTGGCGGCTTGAGCAGCATCGGTAAACACCACATCAAGACGACCCGAAATCAAATCGCTCTCAACTTGTGCCTGATCGCCATAAGGTACAACCTGCACGCCATGCGGCTGCCATTTGGCCAACGCATAACGCTCCTGCACGGTGCCTTGCTCAACGCCCACGGTTTTGCCTTTCAGCGATTCAGCAGTTGGCAGCAGGCCAGAACCTTTACGCGCAATCAGCTGGGTATGGGTGTCGTAGAGCGGCACGGTGAAATCAATCTGCTTCAGACGTTCTTCGGTGATACCCATATCCGACAAGATGGCGTCGAACTTACGCGCTTTCAGCGCAGGGATCATGCCATCGAACTGGCTCTCCACCCACACGCATTTGGCCTGCATCTGCTCGCACAGCGCATTACCGAGGTCGATATCAAAACCGACCAGTTTGCCCTGCGGCGTTTTGGATTCGAAAGGAGGATAGGTGGGATCAACCGCGAAACGCACCTGATCAATTTTTGCCTGCGCACCAAACGCGCAACCTGCCAGCACAGCCAGCGCCAGCGTGTGACGCAGGCGGGCGGTTAAACGAGAACTTGCCATAATATCGGTCTTCTTTTGATGTGATGTTGAGTCAGAAAGAGTACCGCTCAGGGCCTGGCAAGGCAATTAGAGGATTATTTTCATCACGTTACCATTATGCAGCGCCTGGTAATCTGCAATGTTGAGCACTACCGATTGCTCCAGCAATCCGGCATTGAAGGCGATTTCGTCATAGCGTTCAAACAGCAGCGGATCGACCACCAGCTGTAAATCAGGATGGAAGCTAAACGGCGGAATAGCCCCGAACACGCAGCCGGTCAGCGTATCCACTTCCGCCGGTGAGGCCAGCGAAGCACGGCGACCGCCAACCGCTGCAGCAACCTTGCTGAGATCCGCTTGCTGATCGGCAGGCAGCACCGCCAGCACATGCTGTTTGATACCGTTGCCTTTCACATGACACACCAGCGCCTTCGCACCTTGACCCACTTGCGTACCACGAATCGCTGCCACCGCTTCGCACTTGCCGGTCGCTTCATGCTCCATCACGCGATAGCGCGCCTGATGTTGGTCGAGCAGGGCGAGCAATTTTTCATGTGTGGTCATGGTGTTTTCCATGCTGATGAATAGCGTAGGGTGCGCATTTATGCGCGCTTGGGACATTGGTCGCCATGAATGGCGACCCTACGAAACGTTATTTATGACGCGCGCGCAGATTATTGATGATGGTGCTCAAATCCAGCTCCTGATCCTGCAGCAGCACCATCAGGTGATAAAGCAGATCCGAAGCTTCATTGGTCAGCTCGTGACGATCGTTAACCGTTGCCGCCAAAGCCGTTTCCACGCCTTCTTCCCCCACTTTCTGCGCGATGCGCTTGGTGCCGCTGGCATAAAGCTTCGCAGTGTACGAACTCTCCGGGTCGGCGCTTTTGCGCGAAGCCAGCAGCTGCTCGAGCTGATAGAGGAACGTCCAGTCTGGCGCAGCCGGTGAGAAGCAGCTGGAAGTGCCGAGATGGCAGGTTGGGCCAATCGGATTGGCCAGCACCAGCAAGGTATCGTTGTCGCAATCCGGAGTAATGCTCGCCACTTGCAGGAAGTGGCCCGAGGTTTCGCCTTTGGTCCATAAACGGTTTTTGGTGCGAGAGAAGAAGGTGACGTTGCCCTCGCTGAGGGTTTTTTGCAGCGCTTCTTCATTCATATAACCGTGCATCAGCACTTCGCCGGAAACGTTGTGCTGGACGATAACGGGCATCATGCCCGCGGTTTTGACCCAATCCAGCCTGGCCAGTTGTTCTGCAGTTAACACGCGCGAATCTCCACACCGTTGTCGATCAGGAAGTTTTTCAACTCGCCGATATTGATAATTTGTTTGTGAAACACCGAAGCCGCCAGCGCGCCATCGACGTTCGCCTGCACAAAGGCGTCAAGGAAGTGCGGCATGGTGCCTGCGCCGCCGGAGGCGATCAGCGGCACTTTGCACACATCGCGCACTTTCTTCAGCTGCACCAGATCGTAGCCGTTACGCACGCCATCTTGGTTCATCATGTTGAGTACGATTTCACCCGCGCCCAGCTTCTGCACTTCCTGTACCCAATCCAGAGTTTCCCACGTGGTCACTTTGGTGCGCGCTTCGTCGCCGGTGTACTGATTGACGTGATATTTGCCGCTCACTTCGTCAAACCAGGTATCGATGCCCACTACGATGCACTGCACGCCAAAGCGATCGGCCAGGCGCGTAATCAGCGTCGGATCGGCTAATGCTGGCGAGTTGATGGAAATCTTGTCGGCACCAAACTGCAGAATGCGCGCCGCGTCTTCTTCGCTCTTAATGCCGCCCGCCACGCAGAAAGGAATATCGATCACTTCCGCCACGCGCGACACCCAGCTTTTGTCCACGACGCGGCCATCTGATGAGGCGGTGATATCGTAGAATACCAGCTCGTCCGCACCTTCCTGCGCATAACGCTGCGCCAGCGGCACAATGTCACCGATGATTTCGTGGTTGCGGAACTGAACGCCTTTCACCACTTGCCCGTCACGCACATCGAGACAAGGAATTATCCGTTTTGCCAGCATGCGATTGCCTCCGCCACCGTGAATTTATCTTCCAGTAACGCGCGACCAACGATCACGCCCTGTGCGCCGCTGCCGCGTAACGCCGCGATGTCATCCAGCGAACCGATGCCGCCTGAAGACTGAAAAGCGATGTCCGGGAAGGCCGCAGACACTTCTTTATACAGCGCGACGTTGGATCCGCTCAGCGTACCGTCGCGCGAAATGTCAGTGCACAACACATGCTTGAGGCCAACCGGCTGATACCAGCCAATCACCTCTTCCAGCGTAACGCCCGCCGCTTCCTGCCAGCCGCTGATTGCCACCTCTTTGCGGTTGTTGGCATCAATGCGCACATCTAATGCCAGCACAATGGCGTCGGCGCCAAACTCGTTAAACCAGCTTTTGACTTCTTCCGGTTGCTTCACCGCGGTGGAACCGACCACCACGCGCGTGGCACCCGCTGCCAGCAGCGCCGCCACGTCATCGCGATGGCGGATGCCACCACCAACCTGCACCGGCACGGTCACGCCGCGCAGTAAGGTGGTGAGCAGAGGAATCTGACGTTTGGCCGGATCTTTCGCGCCGGTCAAATCCACCAGATGCAGTACTTCAGCACCCTGGCGTTGGTAATCCTGTAAGCGCGGCAGCGGATCACTACCGTAATCGCGCTGCTGGCCGTAATCGCCCTGATGCAGGCGCACCACTTTGCCGTCGATTAAATCTAATGCGGGGATAATCATCACATCTCCAGGAAATTTTTCAGCAGCTGCGCGCCGGCTTTGCCCGAACGCTCCGGGTGGAACTGCACGCCGAAGAAGTTATCTTTCTGCAGGGCAGCGGTGAACGGATAGCCGTAATCGCACTGGGCGATAGTGGCGGCATTCACCGGCATGGCGTAGCTGTGCACGAAGTAGAAGTAGCTGCCATCGGGAATGTCGCGGAACAGATGATGGCCGGCTTTAGCGGTGATCTGGTTCCAGCCCATGTGCGGCAGCGGTAAATCCTGCGTATCCATCAGCGTGACGGGCTCATCAACCAGGCCGAGCGTGGTGACGCCGCCATTCTCATCGCTACCGCGACCGAGCAGCTGCATGCCGAGGCAAATACCGAGCACCGGCTGAGTACAGGCTTTGATTAAGTCGATGAGATCGCGCTCCTGCAGCTGATTCATCGCCGCCTGCGCGGTGCCCACGCCGGGCAGCAGCAGCTTGTCGGCATGCAGCACCACATCCGGGTCGCGGCTCACCTGCGGCGTGTAGCCGAGGCGCTCAATGGCCCACTTCACCGAAGACAGGTTGGCGCAGCCGGTATCGAGGATCACCACGTTCATCACAGCACTCCTTTCGAGCTCGGCAAGGTGTTGCCTTCCACGCGAATCGCCTGGCGCAGCGTTCGGCCAAAGGCTTTGAACAGGCTTTCCACACGATGGTGATCGTTGCGGCCTTTGGTTTTCAGGTGCAGCGTGCTCATCATCGCGTAGGATAGCGAGCTGAAGAAGTGCTCGACCATCTCGGTGCTGAGATCGCCGACGCGCTGGTAGCTGAACTCGGCTTTGAATTCGATGTGCGGACGGCCGGAGATATCCAGCGCGCAGCGCGCCAGGCACTCATCCATTGGCAGCACAAAGCCGAAACGGCCGATGCCACGTTTGTCGCCCAGCGCTTTCAGCAGCGCTTCGCCGAGTGCCAGACCGGTATCTTCCACGGTGTGGTGATCGTCGATGTAGAGATCGCCTTTCACATCAATGTTCATGCGGAAGCCGCCGTGCACCGCAATCTGGTCCAGCATGTGATCGAAGAAGCCGACGCCGGTGTTAATTTTGCTGCCGCCTTCACGATCCAGCCACACTTCGACTTTGATCTGCGTCTCTTTAGTGTTGCGTTGCACCAGCGCGTAACGATCGCGTTTGGTCAGGCGCGCCTGAATCGCATCCCAATCTTCGCCTTCCGCGCCGTAACGCAGGCCCTGAATGCCCATGTTCTGCGCCAGCTGAATATCGGTCAGACGATCGCCAATCACGTAGCTGTTGGCGGTATCGAGCGCACCGGCGGCCAGCCAGGCTTCCACCATTTTGGTCTTCGGCTTGCGGCAATCGCAGTTATCTTCCGGCATATGCGGGCAGATCAGGATGTCGCTGAAATTCACGCCTTGTGAGCGGAGAATCTGCATCATCAGGTTGTGCGGGCCGTCAAAATCGGCCTGCGGGAAGCTGTCGGTGCCGAGGCCATCCTGATTGGTGATCATCACCAGCTGATAGCCCGCTGCCTGCAACGCCAGCAGCGCCGGAATGGCGTTCTTCTCAAACGCCAGTTTCTCCATGCGATCCACCTGATAATCAGTGGGTGGCTCAGAAATGATGGTGCCGTCGCGGTCGATAAAAAGGATCTTCTGACTCATGCTTGCTCCACTGATAAGGCTTGCAGCGCGGCGATCAGGCGCTCGCACTCTTCACGGGTGCCGATGGAGATGCGCAGGCATCCCGCAAGGCCGGGGTTTTTATTTTGGTCGCGCAGAATAATGCCTTGATCCCACAGCGTTTTAAACACTTTTGGCGAATCAGTGAAGCGCGCCAGAATATAGTTGGTTTCACTCGGGAACACCTGCTGCACTACGCTAATCTGCGGCAACTGCTCAAACAGCCAGGCACGATTGGCGTTCAGCTCGGCAACGTGTTGACGCATCAGCGTAATGCCTTGCTCGCTCAGCGCTTGTCCAGCCACATCCGCTACCGGCGTCGCCAGCGGATAGGGCGCAATCACCTTCATCAGCAGATCGATCACCGGCTTGTTCGCGAGGGTGAAGCCGCAGCGCAAACCGGCCAGCGCAAAGGCTTTAGACAGCGTGCGCAGAATCACTAAGTGCGGATATTCCTGCAGCCAGCCCGCCAGCGTCGCGTCCGGGCAGAACTCGATATAGGCTTCATCGGCCACTACCAGCGCTTTACCGGCGGTCATCGCCAGCAGCGCGCGGATGTCATCCTGATTGATCAGGTTGCCGGTCGGATTGTTCGGGCTGCACATATAGACGACTTTCACGCCGTCGAGCTGGTCAGCAATTGCCGGCAAGTTCAGCTGCCAGTCATCGAGTGCCGCCACGGTGCGGTATTCGATGCCGATGGTTTCGGCGCTGACGCTGTACATGCCGTAGGTTGGCGGGCAGAACAGAATCGCATCTTTGCCCGGCTCGCAAAACGCGCGCATCAGCAGTTCGATACCTTCATCCGCACCGCGGCTGACCAGAACCTGCTCCGGCGTCAAACCGGCGTAAGCGGCATAGCGCTCAATGACAATCTTTGGCTGGCATTCCGGATAGCGGTTCAGCGTCTGCTGCGACAGCTCAAACGGCACCGGCAGCGGGAATTCGTTGGCATTCAGCCACACATCACCGTTACCACCCAGACGACGCGCCGATTGATACGGCGTCAACGCTCGCACGTTGGCGCGCGCTAACTCTTCAATATTCAGGCTCATGCTTGCTCCTTTAGCGCGGCAACACGCAGGGTAACGGCATTTTTGTGGGCTTCCAGCTGCTCGGCGGCGGCCAGCGTTTCAATCGTCGCGGCAAGATTGAGGAAGCCTTGCGGCGTCAGCTCTTGCACCGTCATACGTTTCTGGAAATCGGCCAGGCCAAGGCTGGAACAGGTCGCGGTGTAGCCGTAGGTCGGTAGCACATGGTTAGTGCCGGACGCGTAATCGCCCGCCGATTCCGGGGACCAGTCGCCAAGGAATACCGAACCGGCGCTGGTGATGCTTTCGACCAGATCGCGCGGCTGACGCGTCTGAATGATCAGGTGCTCCGGGCCGTACAGGTTGGAGATCTCGATGCACTGCTCTAAATCGCGCAGCACAATCAGGCGGCTGCTCGCTAACGCCTGACGCGCGGTAGCCGCACGCGGCAGCTGCGCCAGTTGCTCTTCAACCGCTTGCGCCACGCCTTCGGCCAGTTGCAGCGATGGCGTCAGCAGAATCACCTGCGAATCCGGGCCGTGTTCCGCCTGCGACAGCAAATCGGATGCCACGAACGCGGGCGTGGCGCCTTCATCGGCAATCACCAGCACTTCCGATGGACCGGCTGGCATATCAATTGCCGCGCCATCTAAACGCTGGCTAACCTGACGTTTGGCTTCGGTCACATACGCGTTGCCTGGGCCAAAAATCTTGTCCACTTTCGGCACGGTTTCGGTGCCGAAGGCGAGGGCGGCGATGGCTTGTGAGCCGCCCACCTGAAACACCTCTTTCACGCCACACAGCTGTGCCGCGTAAAGAATTTCATCGGCAATCGGCGGCGGCGAGCACAGCACCACGCGACCGCAACCGGCGATGCGTGCCGGTGTCGCCAGCATCAATACGGTTGAGAACAGCGGGGCGGAACCGCCAGGAATGTACAAACCCACCGATTTGACCGGACGGGTAATCTGCTGGCAGCGCACGCCAGGCTGAGTTTCCACATCCACTTCCGCCAGAATCTGCGCGTTGTGGAAAGTCTCGATATTACTCACGGCTACGGCCATCGCCTGCTTCAGCGCGTCGTTCAGACGATCGCTGGCCGCTTGCATCTCTTCGGCGCTGACGCGGAGGTTATCCACCTGCGCTTTATCGAAGCGCGCGCTAAATTCACGCAGCGCCGCATCGCCGCTCTCTTTCACTTGCACTAACACGTCGCGCACGATCTGGCTGATAGTTTCTGAAGCCGAAATCGCCGGACGCATCAGCAGCGCTTGCTGCTGCTCTGCGCTGCACTGCTGCCAATCAATGGGTGTCATCAGCGTGCTCATGGTATTACTCCAACATTTTTTCAATTGGCAGCACGAGGATCGAGCTGGCACCCAGCGACTTCAGCTTTTCCATGGTTTCCCAGAACAGCGTTTCGCTGCTCACCATGTGCATCGCCACGCGGCTCACATCTCCGGCCAGCGGCAGCACGGTTGGACGCTCAGCGCCCGGCAGCAGCGCAATCACTTCATCCAGGCGCTCGCTTGGCGCGTGCAGCATGATGTACTTGGATTCACGCGCTTTAATTACGCCCTGAATACGCGTCATCATTTTGTCGACCAGCTCTTGCTTAGCAGGCGGCAGTTCGCCATCGCGCTGGATCAGCACCGCTTTAGAGCGGTAGATCACTTCGACTTCGCGCAGGCCGTTCGCTTCCAGCGTGGCACCGGTTGAAACCAGGTCACAAATCGCATCGGCCAAACCCGCGCGTGGTGCGACTTCAACCGATCCGTTCAGCAGGCAGGATTTAAAGGCGACGCCTTGTTTATCGAGGTATTTCTTCAGCAGGTGTGGATAAGAGGTGGCGATGCGTGCGTTATTCAGGCATTGCGGGCCGGTGTACTCTTCATCAACCGGCATCGCCAGCGACAGGCGACAACCGCCGAAATCCAGACGACGCAGCGTGAAGTAACGCGGATCTTCGCCCTGAGCACGACGGTTCAGCAGCTCCTCTTCCAGCACGTTTTCACCGACGATACCGAGATCGACCACGCCATCCATTACCAGGCCAGGGATATCGTCATCGCGCACACGCAGGATGTCGATCGGCATGTTCTCCGCAAACGCAATCAGACGCTGCTGCTGAAGGTTAATTTTGATACCGCAGCGTGCCAGCAGTTCGCGTGATTCATCACTTAAACGGCCAGATTTCTGCATAGCTATGCGAATACGGGTGTTATCTAACATGGTTCCTGTCCTCTTATTCAATCCTGTCTGAACGTGTTGGTTGGCGTTCGCCCATAAAAAAACCCCCGGAAGATGATCTTCCGGGGGCTCTCTTTGCGTTCGCACCACTGGAAGATCCTAATCGTCTCCCAGCACACATCGCCTGAAAGACTAGTCAGGGTGATGGTGATGATGGTGGTTGAACTGAACGCGTGTCATAGTAAATTCCGTTGCTGAATGAGTATTCATTTGCCTGCTGAATAACCTAACGAAGATGGTGACAATTGGCAACCCTTTTTTAACCGTCAATTTCCGGAATCTCCCGAAACAGTTTGCGCTGGTTTGGCACATCTACCCGCACTAAGATGAAGTGTGAGCCCATAGCAGGAGTCGATATGAAAAAGGTCGCGATTGTAGGTCTGGGATGGCTGGGTATGCCGCTGGCGATGGCGCTAACGGCACGCGGCTGGCAGGTCACCGGCAGTAAAACCTCGCCGGATGGCGTGGACGCCGCACGCCGCTGTGGCATTGAAGCCTTCCAGCTGGTGCTAACCCCCGAACTGGAGTGTGAAGCTGAAGAGTTAGATACGCTGATGGCAGTCGATGCGCTGGTGGTGACATTACCTGCCAGCCGCACGGTGAAAGGCGGTGAAGATTACATGCAGGCGGTGCAGAACGTTGTGGATACCGCGCTGGCGAAGAAAGTGCCGCGCATTATTTTCACCAGCTCAACGTCAGTGTACGGCAGCGGTGAGGGTGTAATGAAAGAGAGCAGTCCGCTGCAGCCGGAAACCGTCGCCGGCAAAACGCTGGTGGAGCTGGAGAACTGGCTGCACGATTTGCCCGGCACCAGTGTAGACATTGTGCGTCTCGCGGGATTAGTGGGGCCGAATCGTCATCCGGGGCGTTTCCTTGCCGGTAAAACCGGGCTGGAAAACGGCGGGCATGCGGTCAATCTGGTGCATCTCGATGATGTGGTCGATGCGATTGTGCTGTTGCTGCAAACCCCGAAAGGCGGGCATGTTTACAATTTGTGTGCCTCGAAACATCCGTCGCGCGACAGTTTTTATCCTAGCGTTTCGAAGCAGTTGGGGCTTGAGCCACCGACGTTTGTCGCTGAGCCCGAGCGTTCTAACGGCAAGGTGATTGATGGCTCGAAGATCGCGAGTGAGCTGGGGTTTGAGTATACGTATGATGACCCGATGAAAATGCCCTTGGAATAACAAATTTTCGATTTGGTAACGTGATAATTTATAACAATTGTAAACTTCTAAAGTTCATGAAATTTGGCCTCGAATCTGATTCGAGGCCAAATGTTAGCATGAAGATTTCGTAAATGAGATGATTAATACATCACTAATTGAATAAAGGTTGTAATATTTACTTACTACAAAGGGTTTAATTTGGCAGAGGTTTTTTTTTGTGTCTTCATCTATTACTTTATATTGTAGTGTCATGCCATAATGATTGAGTAACTCTGCACCCCATAACCAATCGCCATTCATATAGACTGGTATGAGCCGAGACATAATCGGAAGTTTTGACTGAGCCAATGAAAATTGTTTAGATTCAGGCATTTTCCCTATAATATTGACATATTTAAATTCATTACCGTAATGGCTTGCGTCATTATAAATTGATGATGAAATCAAACTGTCAATATCCCTTTGGCTGGAGGATGCGTTAGAGAAAGAGTAAGAATAATATAACGCCACCCAAAGCATTGGTAAACAAACTAATGTTTTTAAATGGTTGTTTTTTATTACACGCAAAATTATTAGTGAAAAATACAAAAGGACGCCACCAAAGCAAATTAATACTCGCGGTGCAAATACTGGAAATTCTAAAGTCAGAAGTGGTGCAAAAGAAAAAATAAAAATTAACAAAGGCGAAGATAGTAATATGGCGAAGGAGAGTGCATTTTTCCTCAATCCATCGTCATATAAGTCTCGAGCGATAAAAATTATAGATATTAAAAATATTAGAGCGTATGTAATTGTGGCGAATAATGGTATGCTTGCAATCCATTCATTGAAATACCACAAAACGTTACTTAGGTTTTTCTCAAATGGAACTAATGAATCGATATTCAAAGGAAGCGTTTTTGAGTGCGTTAAATTATATTCACCCTCGACAAATTTAGACGCAATGAATATCCTATATATTACATAGCCGATGGTAATTTGTAATAATCGCGATAAGGTTCTTAGTAAAATGTGTTTATTACCAAGTTTGCTAAACTTTGTTGTTAACTCGATTACTGTAAGAATAGCAAATAAACCAAGCGATGCTTGATATAGTGACAATGAGCATATTATCATTGTAATTGATAATATTACATCATAAGCGTTATTAAATCTTATAATAAAGGGAATAATCAATGTTATTAGACTAAGTGACATAGTCAGTGAATCATACTTATAGGACAAGTTTTCAATATAAAATGGATTAGCTATAAAGAAAAATATAATAGCTGTAGTAGATATGTAAGAGAGTGTAGGGAAATTAGTTTTTGCGTAGAAATATAAGGTTCCTGCTAACAAAATAACGCTCAGTATTTGGTTTAGCGGAGAGATGTCGAGTAATGGAGTGCCGTAGTTTAATGCAGACATCAGCATATCACTAAGTGGTCGGCCATTTAGCCCCCATCCGGTATAACCATATAATGTTCTTCCCAAATCATCAATATATAATCTACCAGTAAATATTATAGGAAAACAATACATTACAAGTAATATTGCAAGGGAGATAAATACTTTATTATCGTTTTTCTCATTGAAAACTTTAGTCATGTGAAATCTTCTCTTTTGATTTTTTAAGAATAAATCTTGGTCTTCTTTTTGTCTCTAAATAAATTCTGCCAATATATTCACCAAGTACGCCAATCCCAATGAGTTGAATACCACCTAAAAACAACATGGAAACCATAATGGAAGGATAGCCTTTAACAGGGTTGCCCCAGAAAATAGTATCAATTACCATCCATGCGCCATAGATGAATGAAAGGGCAGCGACGACAAGCCCGAGATAAGTCCAGATACGAAGCGGGAAGGTTGAAAACGAGGTTATCCCTTCAAGTGCAAGGTTCCACAGTTTCCAGCCATTGAATTTTGTTGTACCAGCAACACGTTCAGCGCGAATATATTCAACGACTTCAGTTTTGCCGCCGACCCAGCTGAGAACACCTTTCATAAACAGGTTACGTTCTTGCAGCAGTTTGATATTTTCCACTACGTCGCGTGACATTAAGCGGAAATCACCCACGTTTTCTTCAATTTTTGGCGAGCTGATCTTGTTATGCAGTTTGTAAAACCACTCAGCAGTCTTACGCTTTAGATGAGAGTCTGTGCTGCGATCAACACGTTTCGCCAGAACAATATCCGCGCCCAAATGCCATTTATCGACCATCAAAGGAATGACATCAATAGGATCTTGTAAATCGACATCAATAGGGATAATAGCATCGCCAGTTGCTGCTTCAAGGCCAGCAAAAAGGGCTGGCTCTTTACCGAAATTGCGTGTAAACGAAATATGTTTAACTAAAGAATCGTCCGTCTCAATTTCAGTTAGTACCGCTTCTGTCTTGTCTGTGCTGCCATCATTTACAAAAACCAATTCAATATCATATTTTTGAAAGGGTTCAAATTCGCGTACTGCTTTATAGAAGAGGGGAATGGCCTCCTCTTCATTCAGTACTGGAACAATAAGAGATAATTTCATTTACTTGTCCTAAACACGAAAAACTTAGAGTAGGCGAAGCCGCAAACCAAGCTGAGTGCAGAGAAGAAAACCAATGTAATAATTGGATTAATGTGCAGATAGTCAGCTGTCCAGCCCACGGCTGTTGCCATTGCGCCCATAAAGCAGATATAGAGAAGATATCGAGTGGTGGTCGCTTCTGCGTTAAACGTCCATTTTGCGTTGGCAAAGAATGAAAAGGTTACCGCAACACAAAACGCCACGAGGTTAGACAGGGATTGGCTACCAAAGATGGCATAAAGTGCGGCAAATACGCCCCAATGAATGAGCGTATTAATTACACCTACAGAAGTGTATCTAGCGAACAACCTCAACATTTTGCAGCCCAAAAATTAAAGAGCCCGATCCTGACATTACTGCTGTTTTATAGCAAGTTTTGGTAAAGGAATGTCGAGAAATTGTAATCAGTGGTTCACACCCCAAACCGATCCCTTAACGCATACCACGCCGCTCCCATCGCGGTAAGCGGCACCTTAAACCGTCTCCCACCTGGAAACGGCAGATGCGGCAATTTTGCGAAGGCATCAAATCTCTCCGCATGCCCACGCAGCACTTCAGCAATCAGCTTCCCCGAAAGATGCGTACAGGTCACGCCGTGCCCGCTGTCACCCTGCATAAAGAACGCATTCTTCTCCACCTGCCCAAACTGCGGCATGCGCGATAGCGTGAGCAGGAAATTGCCGCTCCAGCGGTGGCTGATTTTGATGTCACGCAGCTGCGGAAAGGTGCGCAGCAGCTTAGGGCGAATCAGCGCTTCGATGTCATCCGGCTCGCGTGCGCCATACACTACGCCGCCGCCGTAGAGCAGGCGGTTATCGGCGGTGAGGCGGAAGTAGTCGAGCAGATAGTTACAATCTTCAACGCAGTAATTGTTCGGCAGCAAACCCAGCGCCTGATCGCGCGTTAAAGGTTCGGTGGTGACGATCTGCGAACCGCACGGCATGCTTTTGCCTGTCAGGCGCGGTTCAAGCTGTGACGGCAAATAAGCGTTACCTGCAAAAATCACGAAGGTGGCGCTGACTGCGCCCTTAGCGGTTTTTATTCGATGCGGTGCGCCGTATTTCACTTCAATCGCCGCTGACTGCTCATAAATGCGCCCGCCGTGACGGCGAATCGCTTCGGCTTCGCCCAGCGCCAGATTAAGCGGATGAAGATGCCCGCCGCGCTTATCGAGTAAGCCACCGACGTAGCGATCGGTCGCTACTTCGCGCCGAATGCCGCGTTCGTCGAGCAGCTCCAAATCGTGATTGCCGTAGTGTGCCCAAAGGGCTTTTTGGCTGCGCAGATGGCCCATTTGCCGCTGATTCAGTGCGGCGAAAATGCCGCCGGGACGATAGTCGCAGGCGATAGCGTAACGGTCGATGCGGTCGCGAATGATCTCCGCGCCTTCAAACATCATGCTGCCAAGCATTTGTGCGGTCTGTTTGCCGTAGCGCTGCTCAATCACATCCACGTCGCGGCTGTAGGAGTTGACGACCTGGCCGCCATTGCGGCCGCTGGCGCCAAAGCCGATTTTCGCCGCTTCAAGCAGCACCACGTCGTAACCGGCTTCGGTGAGAAACAGCGCGGACGAGAGCCCGGTAAAGCCGCCGCCAATGATGCAGACATCGCACTGCACTGACTCTTGCAGCTCCGGCCACGGCTGGTGGGCGTTGGCGGTAGCGGCGTAATAACTTCCCACATGTTGCATGACATCCTCCTTAAGCGCGAAACCTTAGAAATTGGCGGGCGTATGCGCGCTAACAATGCGACACGGCTGATCTGAGGTATTGGTAAAACTGTGCGGCAAGCCGGTATCAATCACATAGCTTTCACCGCGATAGAGATGGTAACTCTGGCCGTTGACCACCAGCATGATTTCCCCTTCCAGCACGGTGCCGGTTTCCTCGCCGGGATGGCGTAACTTCTCGCCGGTGCTGGCGCCGGGTTCATAACGCTCCAGTAGCATCGCCAGCGCGCGTCGTGCGGCACCGTTATCGATCAGCATCAGCGATACGCCAAGGCTGCCGATCTCCACGCACTCTTCCGGGCGCACAATCACCCGCGGCGTGGCATTGATTTTGGGTTCGGAGAAAAACTCTGAGAGCGAAAGCCCGTAAACTTTCAGCAGCTTCTGTAAGGTGCTGACGGCCGGGCTCACTTTGTCCTGTTCAATGGTGCTAATGGCGCTGTGCGTTAAACCTGATAACTCAGCGACGCGACGCTGAGACAATCCCAACTCCTGCCGGATCTGCGATAAGCGACGTCCGGGTGCCAGAGTGGCATCATTCATGGCTGTTTTTCCTTGTGATAACAGACAGCGGCGTGGATAAAAGCCTCAAACAAACGGCGCGAGACCGGATCGCGATCGGAGTGCCATTCCGGATGCCATTGCACCGCAAGGGCAAAAGGGTGCTTTGGCAGGCTTACGGCTTCAACCAGCCCATCGGGCGCGCGCGCTTCGACACGCAGCTGCGGACCGGTTTCACGGATGCCTTGCCCGTGCAGCGAGTTGACAGCAAATGGTTCGGCGCTGCCGAGCAGTTGGCTCAGCATGCCATCCACTTCTGGCTGCACGGTATGTACCGGCGCGTATTGCTCATCCAGCGGCAGCGCGTCGTTTTCGCGATGCTCCTGAAACAGATGTGTCATATGCAGCTGGCGATGCAGCGCACCGCCATTAGCGACCACCAGCTCCTGCAAACCGCGACAGATACCGAACATCGGCATCTTTTTACCCATCGCATGGGTGATGAGCCCAAAGGCGAGGCGATCGCGCGCCGGATCGGCATGCGCCTCTTTACCGTCTGCGCCGTAATGCCAGGGTTCGATGTTGCTGGGGCTGCCGGTCAGCAAAATGCCATCCAGCACGGTCATACTGTTTTCTAATAGATGAGGTGCCTGCATCAGTTGATGCGGTAATGGCAGCGGCACGCCACCGGCAAGCACGATAGCGTCGAGATATTTGTTGTGAACCGTTTGCCCTACGTGGCTGCCAATAAAGTTCTGGCACATCACTACGCCAATCAAGGGCTTGTCAAAAATAATGCCCATAACGTCTCCGCGTTGCTGTTCAATATTTTCGCCGGAAATGCGCGGCTGGCCTTAAAAGTGTGCAATATTTTGTCAATCTAGCAACCGATCGTTCATTCCTCAAACAGAATTGTTACATTTGCACACTTTTTGCGTTAGCGCTATGTTAGTGGAGTGGCTGTTATTTTGAGCATTGCGCGCACCAATATTAAACGGTAAAGGGCGGGTGGGATCATGACGAACCTCGTAGAAGTAGAAGACTTCACGCGACACAGTGAAGAGAAGCGAACAAGCGCGTTCCAGCTGGAGGTCAAAACCTGGCTGGAACGCCATCCTGAAACGCAGTATGTCGATATTCTTCTTAATGATTTAAATGGGGTATTTCGCGGTAAACGCATTCCCATCTCCGCATTGGCAAAACTGGAAAAAGGGTGTTACTTCCCGGCCTCGGTTTTCGCTATGGATATTCTCGGTAACACCGTCGAAGACGCCGGACTGGGTCAGTCACTGGGCGAACCCGACCACCTCTGCATGCCGGTGCCCGGCACCTTGATTCCTTCTGCCGCCGATCCCACGCACATCGCTCAGCTGTTGCTGACCATGTGTAACCAAGATGGCACTCCCTTTGACGTTGAACCCCGTAATGTCCTCAATCGACTGTGGCAACAGCTGCGTAATCGAGGATTGTTCCCGGTGGTAGCGGTAGAGCTGGAGTTCTATCTGGTGGATAAAAAGCGTGATGCGGAGGGCTTCATTCAGCCGCCGTGCTCGCCGGGCAGTGACGAACGCAATATGCAGAGCCAGGTGTATTCGGTGGATAATCTCGATCACTTCGCCGACGTACTGCGGGACATCGACCATCTGGCCAGGCTGCAAGGCATTCCCGCCGATGGCGCGCTGGCGGAAGCGTCGCCCGGCCAGTTCGAAATCAACCTGCATCACACGCGCGACGTGCTGAAAGCCTGCGATCACGCTATTCAGCTGAAACGGCTAGTGCGTCAGGTGGCGGAAAATCACGGCATGACCGCCACTTTCATGGCCAAGCCTTATGAAGAGTACGCAGGCAGCGGCATGCATGTGCACATCAGCATGCTGGATGCCGCCGACCACAACGCTTTCGCGCTTGATGACGGCAGCGATTCACCGCTGATGAAACGCGCGCTGGCGGGCATGATCGATTTAATGCCGGCTTCGATGGCGCTGCTGGCGCCGAACGTGAACGCCTATCGCCGCTTCCTGCCGGAAGCCTATGTACCGCTGCAGGCGTCATGGGGACATAACAACCGCACGGTTGCGCTGCGTGTGCCTTGTGGCGATGCGGATAACCATCGCATCGAGTATCGCGTGGCCGGTGCGGATGCAAATCCCTATCTGGTGGTGTCAACAATTCTTGCCGGTATCTTGCACGGTCTGGATAATCAGCTACCTTTACCGCATGCGGTGCAGGGCAATGGACATGAAGCCGAAGGGCTGGCATTACCGATTCGGCAGAGTGATGCGCTGTATGAATTCGAGAATAGCTATCCGCTGCAAAAGCTGCTGGGCGAGCGTTTTAGCGGGGTGTGGCACAGCTGCAAACAGTACGAACTGATGCAGTTTGAGCGCTTAATCACCTCGACGGAAATCGACTGGATGCTCAAGAATGCCTGAGTGCCGGAAGAATTGATCTAACGTCTTGTGCCGATGGCATAAGTTGGGGCAAAATACGCGCCCTGCAAAATGAGAACTAACCGACGTTAACCGCGTCGGTTATTTTTTTGCATGATGTACTCACTGACATTCACACGAGGCCGGACACGCATCCGGATAGATAGATACTGACAAACACGCTTGTGCGTGAGATTTGAGGAAAACAAAGATGGGACTGTTTAACATTGCACCAGCGCAGGCTGGTTCTCGCTTCCGTGATGACTACGGCGCCGCGACAATCGTAAACACTAATATCACTTCTCACTGCAGCAAATTGCGCAGTAGCCCTGTAGCCCAACCGATCGCGGTTGTCGTCTGCGGGGGCCTGAACAATGTCGCTTAACACCTCTGCCGCACCTCAGCGTGCACACCTGAAAAAATCTCTGACCCTGATCCCGGTTGTCATGATGGGCCTGGCGTATATGCAGCCAATGACCCTGTTTGATACCTTCGGAATCGTGTCTGGATTGACCGACGGCCACGTCGCCACCGCTTATGCTTTCGCCCTGATCGCGATTCTGTTTACTGCCGTGAGCTACGGCAAGCTGGTACGCCGCTTCCCATCTGCGGGCTCCGCTTACACCTATGCTCAGAAGGCAATCAGTCCGCACGTCGGCTTTATGGTTGGCTGGTCATCACTGCTGGACTACTTGTTCATGCCGATGATCAACATCCTGCTGGCGAAAAGCTACTTTGAGACGCTGGTGCCGGGCATTCCGTCGTGGATTTTCGTGGTGCTGCTGGTGGCCTTTATGACCATCTCCAACCTGCGTGGAATCAAAACCGTTGCCAACTTCAACAGCGTGATCGTGGTGCTGCAGGTGGTAGTGATGGTAGTGATTACCGGTATGGTGGTTTACGGTGTGGCACACGGTGTTGGCGAGGGGACATTGACCAGCAGCAGACCGTTCTGGTCTGAGAATGCGCACGTAGTCCCGATGATTACCGGTGCGACCATTCTCTGCTTCTCGTTTCTTGGTTTTGACGGTATCAGTTCGCTGTCAGAAGAGACCAAAGATGCTGAACGCACGATCCCGCGCGCAATTTTCCTCACCGCGCTGATTGGTGGTGTGATCTTTATCGGTGTTTCTTACTTCCTGCAGCTGTACTTCCCGGACATCTCGCGTTTCCAGAATCCGGACTCTTCACAGCCAGAGATCATGCTGTTCGTGGCGGGTAAAGCGCTGCAAATTGGCATCCTGATCTTCTCGGTGGTGACGGTGCTGGCATCCGGTATGGCCGCGCACGCAGGCGTTTCACGTCTGATGTACGTGATGGGCCGCGATGGCGTGTTCCCGCAGCGTTTCTTTGGCTTCGTGCACCCGAAATACCGCACGCCGTCACTGAACGTGCTGCTGGTGGGCGCGGTCGCGCTGATGGCGATCAACTTCGACCTGGTAACCGCAACTGCGCTGATTAACTTCGGTGCGCTGGTGGCGTTCACCTTTGTAAACCTGTCGGTGATTGCGCAGTTCTGGATCCGTGAGAAGCGTAACAAGACGCTGAAAGATCACATCAACTATCTGGTGCTGCCGGTAATGGGTGCCCTGACGGTGGGTGCGTTGTGGATTAACCTGGAAGAGACCTCCATGGTGCTCGGCCTGGTGTGGGCTGCGATTGGTATTATTTACCTCGCCTTTGTGACCCGCACCTTCCGCAACCCGGTTCCGCAGTTCAGCGAAGAAGTGTGATTTGATCGACGTCGCTGTCCCCCTCCTCGGTCCTCCCCCATAAATGGGGGAGGAAGATGCTGCCATATGTGAGTTCTGAAGCTGCATGTGGCAGCGTCTCCTTCCCCCGCTAGCGGGGGAAGGCCGGGATGGGGGACAGCGAGCACCGACCGGGAACAGCACGCACTATCCCGCCAACACCAACTCCCAACGCCCCGCACTCAACGCCTCGCGTCCCGCTTTACTCAACCCCGCATCGGTAATCAAGGTATCAAACCGCTCCAGCGGCAACGCCAGATGCGTCGCAATCTTGTTGTACTTCGAACTGTCGCTTAACAACACGCGTTTACTACTCACATCGCTCGCCGCCAGCTTCACCGGCACCTTATCCTCATCCGGCGTAAACAGCCCGCGCGGGCCCCAGCAGGACGCGGAGATAAACGCGATATCAATCGCCAGCTGGCGCAAACTTCTGGCCGCCGCTTCACCGACGCTGGATCGGTTCTCACGACACACCGTACCGCCGGTGTGAATCAGCTTGCAGCCGCTGCTCTCCATCAGCAGGCGCGCAATCACGAAATCGTTGGTCACCACCAGCAAGTCATCACGCTCAAGCAACTCGCGCGCCAGCGCCAGTGTGGTAGTGCCGGCATCGAGATAGATGCAGCTATTACGCGGAATATGACGCGCGGCATACTGCCCAATCGCCATCTTCTCGCCGCTATACATATTGGTTTTCGCCAGATGCGACGGCTCCGCCGCCAGACGATCCGCCGAGCGCACGCCGCCCGAAACAGACAATACCGCACCTTGCTCTTCCAGCTTCTGCACATCGCGACGTATCGTCATATGCGACACACCCAAGCGCTCAGTGAGCTCGGCAATGCTAACCACGCCGCGTTCGCCCACCAGCGCTAAAATTTGTTGATGACGTTCAACCGGAATCACCTTGCTCTCCCTGAATTATCATTTTTTCACATTGTAGATCATCGATTCACAGCCCGCAGCACAATTTATCTCGCCGTAATCTAAGCAGAAATCCCATCTGGACTGACTTCGAAGCGCTGACCTCCGGCTGTGAATCCATGTTAATCCTTGCGCGCATAAGTTAATTTTTGTGATATCACGCACGTTTATTCGCCACTGACTGCGGCAGACTTAACACCAATGAACAAATTATCACTTAAATTAACAATGGAGGTTTGCTATGTCAGCAACCGTGAATAACATCGGCGTGATTGGTTTAGGTTCCATGGGCATGGGTGCAGCGCAGTCTTGCATCCGTGCAGGATTAAATACCTGGGGTGTTGATCTCAATCCGCAGGCGCTGGAAACCCTGCGTCAGGCCGGTGCACGTGATGCGCAAACCTCCGCTGCCCGCTTTGCCGCTGAACTCGATGCGGTGCTGCTGCTTGTGGTGAATGCCGCGCAGGTTAAAGCAATCCTGTTCGGTGAAAACGGCGTGGCGGCGCAGCTCAAGCCCGGCACCGTGGTCATGGTCTCTTCTACCATCTCTTCACAGGATGCGCAGGCGATTGAACAACAGCTGGCGCAGCATCAGTTGCTGATGCTGGATGCACCGGTTTCCGGCGGCGCAGCCAAAGCTGCAGTTGGCGAAATGACGGTAATGGCGTCCGGCAGCGATGAAGCTTTTGCCCTGCTCAAGCCTGTGCTGGATGCGGTGGCGGCGAAAGTCTATCGCGTGGGCAGCGAAATCGGTCTCGGCTCAACCGTAAAAATCATTCACCAGTTGCTGGCGGGCGTGCACATTGCTGTGGGCGCTGAAGCGATGGCGCTCGCCGCGCGCGCTGGAATCCCGCTCGACACCATGTATGACGTGGTGACCAACGCCGCCGGTAACTCATGGATGTTCGAGAACCGCATGCGTCACGTGGTGGATGGCGATTACTCGCCGAAATCAGCGGTCGATATCTTCGTTAAAGATCTCAATCTGGTGGCGGATACCGCCAAGTCGCTGCACTTCCCGCTGCCGCTGGCTTCTACTGCGCTCAATATGTTTACCGAAGCCAGCAACGCCGGCCACGGTCGTGAAGATGACAGCGCAGTGATCAAGATCTTCAGCGGCATCACGCTGCCGCAGGCGAAGGAGCAATAATCATGCGTTTAGGCGTTATTGCAGACGATTTTACCGGCGCAACCGACATCGCCAGTTTTCTGGTGCAGAACGGTCTGCCGACCATCCAGTTCAACGGCGTGCCGGAAAGTCATGACGCGCTGAGCGCGCAGGCGATTGTTATCAGCCTGAAATCACGCTCATGCCCGGCACAGCAGGCGATCGATCAGTCTCTGGCGGCGCTGCAGTGGCTGCAACAGCAGGGCTGCGATCGTTTCTATTTCAAATATTGCTCCACCTTTGACAGCACCGAGCAGGGCAATATCGGCCCGGTGACTGATGCGCTGTTGGCGGCGTTGGGCGAAACGCAAACGGTGATCTCGCCGTCGCTGCCGGTTAACGGTCGTACGGTGTATCAAGGCTATCTTTTTGTCGCCGATCAGCTGCTGTCTGAATCGGGCATGCGCCATCATCCGGTAACGCCAATGACCGATAGCAATCTGGTGCGTTTGATGACGCGCCAGGCCAAAGGCCAGGCCGCAGTGATCAACGCCGCGCAATTGGATCAAGGTGCTGATGCGGTGCGTGCGCAGCTGGATACCCTGAAAGCGCAGGGCATCAACTATGTGGTGATGGATGCGCTGCACGAGCAGCATCTGCTGACGCAGGGCGAAGCGCTAAAACAGACGCGCCTGGTGACCGGCGGTTCAGGCCTGGCGATCGGTATCGCCCGCGCCTGGGCAACGCAGCAGCAGAACAGCGATGCTGAACACGCCGGGCGCCCACAAGGCGATCGCGCGGTGGTGATCTCAGGCTCCTGCTCGCAAATGACCAACCGTCAGGTGCAGGCGTATCGTCAGCAAGCGCCCTCGCATGAAGTGCTGGTGGAGCGCTGCCTCGATAACGCCGAAAGCTATGCGCAGGAACTCTGTGACTGGGTTGCAGCGCATCATCAGCCCGATCTGGCGCCCTTGCTGTTTGCTACCGCCGATGCGCAGCAGCTGCAAGCCATTCAGCAGCAATACGGCGCGGCGCGCAGCAGTGAAGCGGTTGAAAAGCTGTTTGCTGCGGTAACCCGTGAACTGAAAACCCGTGGCTGGCAGCGCTTCATCGTTGCTGGCGGTGAAACCTCGGGCGTGGTGGCACAAAGCCTTGGCGTTACCGCATTCCACATTGGCCCGATGATTTCACCGGGCGTGCCGTGGGTACGCGATATCCATCAGCCGCTGTCGCTGGCGCTGAAATCAGGCAACTTTGGCGACGAACAGTTCTTTGCCCGCGCACAACAGGAGTATTCAGCATGACGGAACAACAAGCACGCGAAGAAATGGTACAGCTCGGCGCGTCCTTCTTTCAGCGCGGTTACGCCACCGGTTCAGCGGGCAATTTGTCGCTGCTGCTGGAGGATGGCAACTTGCTGGCGACGCCAACCGGCTCCTGCCTCGGCGAACTGCAGGCCGATCGCCTGTCGAAAGTGACGATTCAGGGCGAATGGATCTCCGGCGACAAGCCCTCGAAAGAGGTGGCTTTTCACCGCGCGCTCTATCTGAACAATCCCGCGTGCAAAGCGGTGGTGCATCTGCACAGCCACTATTTGACGGCGCTCTCCTGCCTGAACAATCTCGACAGCGAAAACTGTATTCGTCCGTTCACGCCGTATGTGGTGATGCGCGTCGGCGATGTGCCGGTGGTGCCGTATTACAAGCCGGGCGATCAGCGCCTGGCAGACGATCTGGCCAATCTGGCCTCGCGTTATAACGCCTTCCTGCTGGCCAATCATGGTCCGGTGGTGGTGGGCAAATCCCTGCGCGAAGCTGCCAATAACACTGAAGAACTGGAAGAGACCGCGCGCCTGATGTTTACGCTCGGTGACCGCTCGATTCGTTATCTGACCGATAGCGAAGTCGCGGAATTGAGGAATGTTTAATGCCTAAGTTTGCAGCCAATCTATCTACGCAGTTCGGTGAGTTGCCGTTTATCGAACGCTTTGCCGCCGCGGCCAACGCCGGTTTTCGCGCCGTTGAATTCCTGTTCCCGTATGACTTTCCGGCCAAGGTGATTAAAGCCGAGCTGGAAAAACATCAGCTGGAACTGGTGCTGTTTAACACCGCTGCAGGCAACGTGCAGGCGGGCGAGTGGGGCGTTTCCGCCATTCCGGGCCGTGAACAGGAAGCGCGTGCCGATATCGATCGGGCGCTGGAGTATGCGCTGGCACTCAACTGCCGGCAGGTGCATGTGATGGCGGCAACGGTGCCAAACGGTGCCGATCGTGCAGCCTATGAAGAGACTTTCGTGCGTAATATGCATTATGCCGCCGAGCGTTTTGCGCCGCACGGCATTCGCCTGCTGCTGGAAGCACTTAATCCAGTCACTAAACCGAATTATCTCTACGCCAGCCAGTATCAGACGCTGGCGATGATGGCGCGTATCGATCGTGCCAACGTCTTTACTCAGCTCGATCTGTTCCATGCACAGCTGGTGGACGGCAATCTGACGCATCTGATTCGTGAATACGCTGGTCGTTATCGCCATATCCAGATCGCCTCTGCGCCGCATCGCCACGAGCCGGATGAGGGCGAGATCAACTATTCCTATCTGTTCGACCTGCTGGATGAAGTGGGTTACGACGGTTGGGTGGGATGTGAATACATCCCGCGCGGCCGCACTGAAGCCGGCCTCGACTGGTTCGCGCCTTACGCTAAATAAATTTTTTTAACCACCCAGCACAGGGATTTTCAGCACTGTGCTGGGTAAGTCATACCTGAATTCGTCAATACCAGATAGAGCTGTACCCAAACTATACTAATTAAATCAGAGGATTATCATGTCTACCGCGTTGTTGTTAGCCATTGCTACCGCCAGCATTGTGATCTTGCTGCTGCTGGTGATTAAAACCAAAGTTCACCCCTTCGTGGCGCTGCTGATTGTCAGCTTGCTGGTGGCGATTGCGACCGGCATTCCAGCCGACAAAATTATGGAAACCATCTTTAGCGGGATGGGTAACTTGCTGGGGCATATCACCATTATCATCGTGCTGGGGGCGATGCTCGGCGCAGTGATTGAAGCCTCGGGCGGTGCCGAGTCGCTGGCACAACGCTTCAGTAAATCGCTGGGTATCAAGCGGACCGTGGCGGCGCTGACCATGGCGGCGTTTATCCTCGGCATTCCGGTGTTCTTCGAAGTCGGCTTTATCATCGTGATACCGCTGATTTATGGCTTCACCAAAGTGGCGCGCGTGTCACCGCTGAAGTTTGGCTTGCCGATGGCGGGCGTGATGCTGACGGTGCATGTGGCGCTGCCAACCCATCCCGGCGCGGCGGCGGCGGCGGGCATTCTGCACACTGATATGGGCTGGCTGATGATGCTCGGTATCCTGATCTCGATTCCGGTGGGTATCGTCGGTTATTACGTCGCGAAAGCGATGAACCTGCGCCAATATCATCTTTCCGTTGATGTATTAGAACAGCTGCAGCTGGCGAAGCCGGAAGGCAAGCCGAAGAACGACGCGCCAGCGCCGGGTGCACTGACCATTACCGGTCTGATTGTTGTGCCGATTCTGTTGATCGTCATGGGCACCGTCGCGCATACCACGCTGGCTGAAGGCAGCAAGCTGCGTGCGGTGATGACGGTGATCGGTACGCCAGCCATTGCGTTGCTGATTGCGCTGGGACTGGCGGCATGGCTGCTTGGTGTGCGTCGCGGCTGGAGCAAAGAGAAACTGGAAGATCTCACCGGACGTGCGATTCCCAGCTCCGCCAGCGTGATTCTGGTGGCGGGCGCGGGCGGTGCGTTTGGTAAGGTGCTGGTGGAATCGGGCGTGGGCAAAGCGCTGGCGTTGACGCTGGAAACCTTGCATCTGCCATTAGTTCCGGCGGCCTTTATTCTGTCGCTGGCGCTGCGTGCTTCGCAGGGGTCGGCAACGGTGGCGATTCTGACCACCAGCGGCTTGTTAAGCCAGGCGGTGGGCGATGTAACGGATATGCAGCGCGTGTTGGTGACGCTGGCGGCCTGTTTCGGTGGGTTAGGTTTGTCGCACGTCAATGATGCGGGTTTTTGGGTGGTGACGCGCTATCTGGGCTTGTCAGTGGCCGATGGTCTGAAGACCTGGACGGTATTGACGACGGTGATGGGGCTGAGCGGTTTCGCATTGACGTGGCTGGTGTGGGGGATGATTTAAGGGTTTTCCCTCACCCTAACCCTCTCCCACAGGGAGAGGGAACCGATCGAGCGCTCACGCCAGCATTTGGCAGCGTCTCCCTCTCCCTGTGGGAGAGGGCCGGGGTGAGGGCATCAAATCGCAGAGAACTAAGACACCAGCTCCTGCGCATACAAATACAGCGCCTTCAGCTGCGCCATCTTCTCCGTATTCCCCTCATGCAAACTCGCCAGCGACTCCAGCTCCAGCAAGAACGCCTGCACGCGCTCGGCATTCAGCGCTTCGCGGCGATGCTGCAACCAGCGCTGCTGTTCGGCGTCATCCAGGGTGCCGGGGAAGTTGCGCGCACGGTAACGGAACAACAATTTAGCAATGCGCTTGTCGTCGAAGGTCAAATCCAGCGCCGGTAAGTTCTGCGGCGGCGTCTGGCGGATGATATTCATGCCAGCGCGATCGGCATCGCTAAAGAAACCGTCATACAACTGCGCGTCAACATCATCTGACGGGGTAAACGGCTCGGCGTCGGCAAACAGCGCCACCACTTTCTCACGCACTTCCGCGTGGTCACGCAGCAGCTTGAGGTTTGCAAGGCACTGCTGACGATCGATGTTGAGGCGCGCGGCATCTTCCGGACGCAGCGTGCTGGCAGGCGCCAGCACCGGACACTTATTAATGTGCACCAGCTTGATCGGCACCGCAGGCAGATCGCCCAAATCGCTGTGGCGGGTATATAAACGCTCGCGCAGTTCGTCAGATTCCAGCGTCAGCAGCGGCGACATATCACCGGCCAAATCGGCGACAATCAGCGCGTTACGGTTATCCGGATGCCACGCCAGCGGCACAATCCAGCTGGTGTTACCGCGCGCCGCACCGAACATGCCGGAGACGTGCACCAGCGGTTTCATCTGCGGGATATCAATCAGCGTCATCAGTTTCTGTTTGTTGCGATGGGTAAACAGAAACTCAAACAGCTTCGGCTGCTTCTCTTTTACCAGTTTTGCCATCGCCAGCGTGGCATAAACGTCGGACATCGCATCGTGCGCCTGTTCGTGCGCTACGCCGTTGGCCTTAGTGAGATGCTCCAGCTTGAAGCTGGGGAAGCCATCGTCATTCTCCGGCCACTCAATGCCTTCCGGACGCAGCGCGTAGCAGGCGCGCATCACATCGAGTAAATCCCAGCGCGAATTGCCGTTCTGCCAGCTCCAGCCATAAGGATCAAAGAAGTTGCGATAGAAGATATTGCGCGTCACTTCATCATCAAAACGCACATTGTTGTAACCAATCACACAGGTTTGCGGCTCGCTAAACAGGCCATGAATGCGTTCGGCAAACGCCGCCTCGGTCACGCCGCGCGCTTTGGCGGTTTGCGGCGTAATGCCGGTGATCATCACCGCTTCCGGCTGCGGCAGATAATCGTCGGCTGGCTGGCAATAAAACACCTGCGGTTCACCTACTGCATTGAATTCTTTATCGGTACGCAGGCCCGCGAACTGCGCCGGACGGTCCAGCGACGGGCTTTTACCGAAGGTTTCATAATCGTGGAATAAGAAGGTGAACTCAGAGGCGGGCACGGCGTTATCCTGGCAATGGAGAATCAACGCACAGGATAGTCGTCCATGGGTAGCAGTACAACCTCGATCATCCTCGCTGCGAGCAGGCGCGCAGCATTTATGCGCAGTTCATACTTTTTTTCAATTTATTCAGATCTGTAAGCGCTATTTGCCGTAAAACGTGCGGCGGTAAATTCATTTTTTGATTTTGAGGAAGAAGTGTTGAAAAGGCGTCTGCTGGTAACTGTATCTGGAATAATTATTTGGGCATCGTGGGCGCAGGCTGACGACAGCATGCCATTTCCCCTGACACCCCCGCCGATTGATGCGGCTTCATGGGTGTTGATGGACGCCACCACCGGACAAATTCTCACCGCTGGCAATCCGGATGAAGAGCGTAACCCGGCCAGCCTGACCAAACTGATGACCGGCTATGTCGTGGATCGCGCTATCGATCAGAATAAAATCAGCCGCGATGACAAAGTCACTATCGGCAAAGATGCGTGGGGCGCAGGCAATCCGGTGTTCAAAGGCTCCTCGCTGATGTTCCTCAAGCCGGGCGATCAGGTCACGGTGCGCGACCTGATGCGCGGCGTGATCATCGATTCTGGTAACGATGCCTGCGTAGCGCTGGCGGACCACGTGGCCGGCAGCGAAAGCAGCTTCGTCACCATGATGAACAGCTACGTGCAGAAACTCGGCCTGTCGCACACCCATTTTGAAACCGTGCACGGCCTCGATGCGCCGGGCCAGCACACCACCGCACGCGATCTGGCGGTGCTGTCGCGCGCCATCATCAGCGGCGAGCCCGATTTCTACGCCATGTACGGGGAGAAAACCCTGACGTGGAACGGCATCACCCAAAACAACCGCAACGGCTTGCTGTGGGATCAAAATCTGCACGTCGATGGGCTGAAAACCGGCCACACCGAAAGCGCCGGTTTTAACATCATCGCTTCCAACGTCGTCGGACGTCATCGCCTGATTGCGGTGATCATGGGCGGCAAGAGCCCGAAAGGGCGTGAAGATCAGGCGCGCAAGCTGCTGGTGTGGGGCCAAAACAGCTTTGATACCGTGCAACTGTTCCACGCAGGCAAAAAAATCGGTAGCGAAAACGTCTGGTACGGCAATCCGCATAAGGTCGATGTCGGCACCACGCAGGATATCTACCTGTCGCTGCCGCGCACCGAAGTGGCCAACGTGATGGCGAAATACGTTATTGATCGCAAAGATCTGGAAGCGCCGCTGAAAGCGGGCGAGCAGATTGGCGAAATTCAGGTGATGGACAAAGATAAGCAGTTGGCCAGCTATCCGCTCTACGCGCTGCAAGCGGTGGAAGAGGCAGGCATCATTACGCGCATCAGCGATTACGTGAAACAGAAACTGTAATCTGTCGCGTCTTTCCGCGTCATCATCGTCGCCGTGATGCGGCGATGATGACACAATCGCTGTTGGCGTTGCAGACCAGAAAGGTGTGCTGGTGTACGATGACATGATTTTCCGATCGCCATTCATGGCAACCGTTTTAATGCACGCACCAAACACGCTGCGTTACATCAATGTTTCTATTGAGAAAACCTGATGTAATATCCATGTTGTATTTCAGCAAAACCTGAAAAATAATTGCGTTCGACCCTGATGATGCAGCCGTGCCCAGGGTAACATAGCGCGCAAATTTTTAGCGTTCCCGGACAACCATGTTACGCGCTGACAAGCCCATCTCGCAGATTGAGTTCTGGTTCTACCGCCACTATCGCACCGTACACGGCGTGCGTATCGCTATCGCCTTTGTGCTGTGTTTCCTGTTTGTGCGGCTCACCGACATTCCCGAAGGCACCTGGCCTCTGATTACGCTGGTGGTCGTGATGGGGCCGATTTCCACCTGGGGCAACGTGCTGCCGCGCGTGGTGCAGCGCATTAGCGGCACTTTTGCCGGTCTGATTTCTGGCCTGATCGCGCTCAAGCTTGAGCTGTTTTCACTGCCGGTGATGCTGGTGTGGTGCGCCGTTGTGATGGTGGTCTGTGGCTATCTGACGCTGGGAAAACATCCCTACATGGCGCTGCTGATCGGCATCACGCTCGGCGTGGTGGTTGGCGCACCGGCCGGGGATTTCACCATCGCCATGTGGCGCGGAGGCGATGTGATTCTCGGTTCACTGATGGCGCTGCTGTTCAGCGCCATCTGGGCGCAGCGCGCCTATACGCATTGGCGCATCCAGTTATCGGATGCGTTTATCGCCATGGCCAAACTGCATCACACCGGCTTCTCCGCCAATTTGCTGGAGAAGCCGCGGCTGAATAAACCTTTTCAGAAATTGCTGAGCAGCGTGATCAAAATGCGCGCGCTGCTGGAGCCGGCGAGTAAAGAGACGCGCATTCCGAAATCGGTGTTTGAGGCGATCCAAACCATCAATCGCAATCTGGTCAACACCATGCAGATGCAAATTGATGCATGGTGGTCGTCGCGTGAAAGCCACTTGATTATGCTCAACGCGCCTACGCTGCGCCGCACCCAGCAGATGACAGAAGACACGCTAAATGCGCTGGCCACGCTGATGGTGAAAGGCGAAACCGAGCAGATCACCGCCAACAGCCACGCGCTGGAGGAGATCACCCAGGAACTGGAGCAGCTGATTGCTAATCGCAGCGGACGTTCCGAAACCACGGCGATTTACGGCTACGTTTGGCTGAGCCTTGAACAGGCGCGTCAGCTGGAGCGTATGACTGATTTAGTGCGTCTGGCGCTGCGTAAATAGTTTTCTCAGGCAAGGACTTAATGTGAATCACCCTTTCTTTGCGCTAAGATAAGCGCCAGTCCGAATTTAGCGGTGAGAATTGCAACCCTGGCGGCCAAGCCGCTAAGCTAAACGTTATGACTATTCCGCCTGCCGACGCAGGCCTCAAGAAAGGTGCCAACATGGAAAATGCCAAGCAATCATTTCAGGACGTACTGGAGTTTGTGCGTATGTTCCGTCGTAAAAACAAACTGCAGCGCGAAATCGTGGATAACGAGAAGAAAGTCCGTGATAACCAGAAACGTGTGCTGCTGCTGGACAACCTGAGTGAATACATCAAACCCGGCATGAGCATCGAGGCGGTGCAGGAAATTATCGCCAGCATGCGTGTGGACTATGAAGACCGCGTTGATGAGTACATCATCAAAAACGCTGACCTCTCCAAAGAGCGTCGCGAGCTGTCGAAGAAGTTGAAAGCGATGGGCGAGCCAAAAGCGCAATAAATTTCCATTCACCACTCATCTTGAGGTCGTCATTTATGACGACCTTTTTATTTGGGAAAAAGATAACCCCAATAACTCTTCTTGCGATTTAGAGTTATTGGGGTTATTTTTTATGCTTTCAGGACGCGGTAAGGCAATGGCATGGATAGCAGATCATTAATGGCCGAGATCAAGGCCGATGGCTGGGAACTGATACGAGTAAACGGTAGCCATCACCATTTTGTCCATCCGGTAAAAAAAGGGCTGGTGACGATACCGCACCCCAAAAAGGATTTGCCGATCAAAACGGTGAAAAGTATCAGGAAACAAGCCGGACTGACTGTCCATTAATTCGAAAGAGGTGACGTATGTTCTATCCCATCGCGATTGAGGCGGGCGACCAAAGCACGGCATTTGGCGTCACGGTGCCGGATTTGCCGGGCTGTTTTTCTGCTGGAGATACGCTGGAAGCGGCGGTAACAAATGCCAAAGAGGCGATTATCGGCCATCTGGAGCTGCTGGTAGAATTAGAGCAGGACATCCCGGCGGTTTCTGAATTGAAATCGTTGATGAAAGATCCGCAATATGCAGGTTATGTTTGGGTACTTATTGATGTGGATGTCACTCGCATTTTGGGCGGGTCCGAGAAAATCAATGTAACCTTGCCAAAACTGCTGATTGATCGCATTGACCGCTGCGTAGCAACGCATCCCGAATTCAAAACCCGTTCAGGTTTTTTGGCGCAGGTCGCGCTTGAGCGCATTGCGAAGACCCGTTCATAAGCTTCGTAGGAAACCCATTCGCGGCGAACTGGCCCGCAGTAACGGGCAATTCATATGAAACAGCGCGACGAATCGCGCTGTTTTTTTTTATTCCGCCGCTAACTCCCACCATAGCTTATCCAGCGCGTAGTAGCGGTCGCGTTCCGATTCAGGCTGATTCAAGTCGCGTTTCCACGGCTTCGCCAGAATAAAGTGCAGGTTCTTCACTTCATCTTCGCGCCACGTCTTACTGTGCTGGAACGGCAAGGTTTTCAGCGCATTGTATTTGTACGAAAGCGGCAGCCAGCGATCCTCGAACACTTCATTAAGCAAATCCTGCTCCGAGAACGGGTAGCGGCGCAGATCGGTAATGCCCGCCACTTTCTCCTGCAGCCACGCAAACACCGCCAGATCCGGCTTCAGCACCAAAAAACCGCCGTTCAGGTAGCGATCGAGCGTGGACGGTGCCGGTTCGCCGCGATCCTGCCAGGTATAGTGACAATTCTCTGGCTGCCAGCTGGCGGGATAACTGGCGATCTTGTTGGGATTGCAGCGACAGGCGTGGCACGCTGCCAGCGCATGCTTGCCCAGATCGAGCGTAAACAGCTCATCCATGTTGCGCAGCACCAGCATGTCGGCATCGAGAAATACTACGCGCTCACAATCAACCAGCTCCCACGCGCGCAGCTTGCTCCACACTTCTCCGAACTGCGCCGAGGCGTAATGCTGCTCCAGTTCGGCGTTTGGCATCAGCGGATCCACCGGATGGATCACGCAGCCCAGCGCCTGCAACGCTTCACGCGTCTCCAGATCGATGGCGTCGGTGACCATGACAATCAGCGGCCAGCGGGTTTCGCTGCGCTTAAGCGAGCGGTGCAGCGCCTTCACGCCAATGAAATAGTCCGGCTGCGTTAACAGCGTTACCCATGCAAACATGGTTTCTCCCCTTCAAACTTAATCAAACAAAGCAGTGACATAGTCATTGCTAAAACGGCGTTGTGGATCGAGCTGGTCGCGCACCGCGCGGAAAGCGTCCCACTGCGGATAGATATCGCGCCACTGATAGCGCTGCGGATCGTAATATTTGCCCCAGTGCGGACGTCCGCCTTCGGCCGCCAGCAGCTTCTCGACTTCAGTGAGAAAATGCAGGCCATCCTGCGACAGCGAACCGTCATCAGCGTAATAAACCACAAAGCCAAAGAAGCAGGTGGCGTGCTGATACGCCGGGCTGAGCCAGCCTTCAGACGCGCCGGTACAGCGCAGAATGATCGGATAGTGCATGTGCGGATGATTCTCGGCATACCACGCTTTGATCTTGCTGATAATCTGCGGCGTTTTCTCCAGCGGCACGCCGATCTCGACGTTGATCTGCGGCACGGCAATGCCGCGACAAAATAGCTGATAGATATCGCCGCTGATGTCGGTGAAATCGCGGAAGCGCGTCACGGTGCGGAACTGTTTGCCGCCTTTGCCGTGAATCTGCGTATCGCGATGCATCTGCGCCAGCGTCTGGTCGATGGTGTCATTCAGGCTGCTGTCGGTGTCATCGCCATGCTCAATCACCTCGCGCTGATTGGCGTGCCATGCCTGCGAATCTTCAGCGCTGGCTTCGTGCGCGTTCCACACGTGCATCAGATTGTCATCGACAAACCACCAGGCTTTGCTCATCTCATACTGCTGGTTCCATTCGATCAGATCGTTCTCCAGCGTATCGGCGGAGACGGCGAATTTGTGGCAGGTAAACAGGCGGAAAGGGCGGGTGCGCAGCGTCACGGCCGTCACAATGCCCAGGCTGCCGAGCGAAACCTGTGCGGCAGCGAAATCGGACTCACCGCGCACAAATTCACGCACGCTGCCGTCAGCCAACACCATGCGGATGCGCAGCGCTTCATCGGCGATGGAGCTTTGTGCTAAACCCTGGCCGTGCGTGCCGGTGGCCATTGCGCCCGCCAGCGTCTGCACCGCAATCACGCCCGGCGACGAGGCCAGCATGCGATCCATCTCGGTTAAGGTGCTGTAAACCTGCTCCAGCGGCGTACCGGCGGCAAAGGTGATGCTCTCTTCGTCTTGGGCGATCACGCCGTTGAACGCGCTGAGATCCAGCAGCAAATCCTGCTCATCAACGCCCAGCATGCGGCCCGGCGACAAGCGGTTGCCCAGCACGCGCACTTTGCCGCTGGCGGTGCGCAGCAGTTGTTGCAACTCCGCTTCAGTTTGCGGCTGATGTAACTGACTGCGCTGACCAACCACCGAGTTTTGCGCCCAGTTCCACAGTGCGCTGTCCTGGTCGGTATTCTGCGTATGGCGTAAGGGATAAAGGTGGGGATCTTTGTTCACTACGGCGTTCCTTAGTCTGTGGTCTGTGACGGTCCCAAATTTAAAAGCGTAGACCATCAGCGCGCAGCCGCAGCCTACGGGGCTTTGCGCACATAACGCAGCGTGGCGGTGACGGCTAACTGGCGGTTGCGACGGATGCTGTCTTCCTCGCTATCGTTCGGCGTGAACAGCGTGTGAAAGGTGTAGCGATTGGAGACGTGATGCACACAAATGCTGCTCAGCAAGCGGTGCACATCTACGGTATCCAACCCAGCAATAAACAGCCCTTGCTGCTGGCCGCGCGTCAGAATGTCATCCAGCACATCGAGTGCACTTTTGTTCAGCGCCTTGATGCGTTCGGATTGCATGATGTAGCGCCCGCGCAGCAGGTTTTCGGTACACACCAGCCGCATAAAATCCGGATGCGAAACGTGGTAATCAAAGCTGGCTTCCACCAGTTTGGTCATCGCCAGTTCCGGTGCCATCTCGGCGAGATTAAGGCCGGTTTCATGCTGCCGAATCGCCTGATACACCTGCTCCAGCACCTCAATATAGAGCTGCTCTTTATTGCCGAAGTGATACACCACCATGCGTTTAGTGGTATGCGCGTGCTCAGCGATCTGCTCCAGCCGCGCGCCCTGCATACCGAACTCGGCGAACATTTTCAGCGCACCAGCAAGAATGCGCTTCTTAAGCCCTTCAGGGTCATTTTTTCGTTTAGGTGTGGTGTTCGACATAGCGCTTATAGTAACAAGTCCATCAAAAGGGGGAGGATAGCACAGCCCTTTCTCGCGTGTGGCGATGCGAGCGGCGCGGCGGCTTTATGCTTTTCAGGAATAGCATTCCTGAATAAATCATAATGCAGGAATAAGCATCTGCGTATACTGCGGTCAACTGTCGTTACGACAGCTAATTTTGACTCGCGCAATTATAACGATTAGGAAGCACTTTATGCACACACGTCTGTCAGCAGTAAAAAATAAATTCCTGTTAACGGCTGGCGCCTTGCTGCTGGCCAGCGCGGCGCTGTCGCCGCTGTCCATCGCGCACGCGGCGGACAAAACCTCGGTAAAAGTCGGCATTATGAGCGGCGAAGATGAAGACGTCTGGCGCGAAGTGATCAAACAAGCGGCGGCGAAAGGCTTAACGGTGAAAACCGTCATTTTCAACGATTACAACCAGCCGAACGAAGCGCTGCAAAACGGCGAAGTGGATGCCAACGCCTTCCAGCATCAGCCGTTCCTCAATAACCAAATCAAGGTCAATCACTACGACATCGTACGCGTCGGCGATACCGCCGTGTGGCCGATTGGTCTCTACTCGAAGAAAGTGAAAAGCGCCAAAGCGCTGAAAGAGGGCGCATTGATTGGCGTGCCAAACGATCCCTCTAACGAAGCGCGCGGTCTGGTGCTGCTTGAGCAACAAGGCCTGATCAAACTGAAGCCGGGCGTCGGCATCGCGGCCACCACCGCCGATATCACCGCCAATCCGCATCATCTGAAAATCAAAGAGCTGGATTCCGGCATCATCGGCCGCTCCGTTCCTGATCTGGATGCCGCCGTCGTCAACACCGATTGGGCGCTGAAAAGTGGCCTGACCGCCGAAGATCGCATTGCGCAGGAGCCGGTAAAAGATAACCCGTACAACAACTTTATTGCGGTGAAGAAAGAGAACGTCAGCGCGCCGTGGGTGAAAACGCTGGTGGCTTCTTATCAGAACGATGCCGTGAAGACCGTGTTTGACAAGGTCTACAAAGGCACGGGCGAAACGGCCTGGTAAGGAACGATAAAGATGACGTTATTCTCAGCAGCCGAAACGCCCTTTACCGCCGTGAAACGCGGCGTGGCGGAAAGTGCCCATGACGAGGCGCAGGTGAAGTTTCGCGACAGCGGCAGCGTGGTGCGCCTGCAAGGTGTGTCACGTCGTTTTGGACAAACCCAGGCGCTGCGCGACATCTCGTTGACGGTGCAGAAAGGCGAAATCCTTGGCCTGATCGGACGCAGCGGCGCGGGGAAATCCACGCTGATCCGCTGTCTCAACGGGCTGGAACAACCTGATGAAGGCGTCATTGAAATCGAAGGCCGTAACATCACCGGCCTGTCAGAAAAACAGCTGCAAACGGTGCGCAGCCGCGTTGGCATGGTGTTCCAGCACTTCAATCTGTTATCAGCAAAAACGGTGGCGCAGAACGTCGCGCTGCCGCTGAAAATCGCCGGCATGGAAAAAGCGCAACGCCAGCAGCGCGTGGCGGAACTGCTGGCGCTGGTGGGATTGGCGGACAAAGCGCAAAGCTATCCGGCGGCGTTATCCGGCGGCCAAAAACAGCGGGTTGGCATTGCCCGCGCGCTGGCGGCCAGCCCGGCGCTGCTGCTGTGCGACGAAGCCACCTCGGCGCTCGATCCGGAAACCACGCGCTCGATTCTGGCGCTGCTCAAATCCCTGAATCAAAAACTCGGCATCACCATTTTGCTGATTACTCATGAGATGGAAGTGATCAAATCCGTGGCGCATCGCGTGGCGGTGATTGATGCCGGTGAAATCATTGAGCAAGGTCCGGTTTGGCAGGTGTTTGCGCATCCGCAATCGGCCCTGACGCGCACGCTGCTGCGCGGTTTACTGCCGCAGCTGCCGGAAAATATTGCTGCGCGCCTCAGCGATGACAAGCAGGGCGACGCCATCTACAGCGTGCACTTTGCCGGTGACGATGCGCAGGGCGATCTGCTCACCCGCTTTGCCGGTGCGCTGCCGGGCAAATTCCGTCTGCTGCAGGGCGGCATCGATCACATCCAGCACTACGCGGTGGTGCGTTTCTTTATTGCGCTCCCGGCAGCCAACGCGGCCGACGAGCAACAGATTCTCAGCTGGCTGCACGCGCAGCAGGCTCAAGTGGAGTTGGTGGGTTATGTCGCCAGTCATGATTGATCTTTTACTCAATGCGTTAGGCGAAACGGTTTTAATGACGGTGATTTCCGGCCTGTTTTCGCTGGTGGCGGGCTTGCCGCTCGGCCTGATTCTGGTGATGACCAGCCCCGGCGGCATCGCCGAACATCGCGGCGTGAATCGCGTGCTGGGCCTGATCATCAACAGCTTCCGCTCGCTGCCGTTCATTATTCTGCTGGTGGCGTTAATTCCCTTTACCCGTTTTCTGGTCGGCACCTCGCTCGGCACCTGGGCAGCAATTGTGCCGCTGTCGATCACCGCCACGCCTTACTTCGCGCGCGTGGCGGAAGTGTCGCTGCGTGATGTCGATCGCGGCCTGATTGATGCGGTGCGCGCCATGGGCGCCAGCAAGCTGCGCATTGTCTGGGACGTGCTGATCCCGGAAGCGCTGCCCGGCATCTTGTCGGGATTTGTGGTTACGCTGGTGGCGCTAATTGGTGCTTCGGCGATGGCCGGCGCGATTGGCGCAGGCGGACTGGGCGATTTGGCGATCCGTTATGGCTATCAGCGCTTTGAAACCTCAGTGATGATCGCGGTGATCGCGGTGCTGATTGTGCTGGTGTGCAGCATTCAGTGGCTCGGCGACCGGTTAGTGCAGCGTATTGATAAGCGCCATTGATTATCACTGATGCGCGATAAATCGCGCCGCTACGAATACCTGCATCTAAGGTAGCGGCGCAATCTATTGCGCATTGTTTTGCCAAAGGAGAATGCTCATGTCGCTGAATCCACTTCAGCTCACGCTCGAAAACAGCCTCGAACAACACAGCGCCGCTTATCTCAAGGTATCGCAGGCGATATTCCAAAATCCCGAAACCGGCAACAACGAATATTTTGCCAGTGAGCGACTCACGCAACTACTTAGCGCTGAGGGCTTTGCGGTCACGCGCAACGTCGCCGGACATGAAACCGCGTTCTACGCGGTGAAGGCCAGCGACAAACCGGGCCCCACCATCGCTTTTCTCGCGGAATATGACGCGCTGATCGGCATCGGTCACGCCTGCGGTCATAACCTGATTGGCACCACCAGCGTGGCGGCGGCCATCACGCTCGCGCAGGTGCTGGATCAAACCGGCGGGCGCGTAGTGGTATTAGGCACGCCAGCGGAAGAGGGCGGATTGGGCGGACCGGGCGGACCCAAAGGCAACGTGAAAAAGCGCTTTGTCGAAGCCGGCTACCTCAAAGATGTCGACGTGGCGCTGATGGTGCATCCTTCGGGCAAAACCCGCCTGACTGAATCGACGCTCGCCAATAATCATCTCTATTTCCACTTCTACGGCAAGCCGTCGCACGCCGCCAGCGCGCCCCATGAAGGGATCAACGCGCTGGATGCGCTGGTGCTGCTCTACAACGGCATCAGCGTGTTGCGTCAGCAACTGCCGGATGGCGTGCGCGTGCACGGCATTATCACCAACGGCGGCCAGGCCCCGAACGTGATCCCGGAATACGCCTCCGCGCATTACTACATCCGCGCGGACAGCCGCGAAGTGGTGGAATCCCTTGAGCCGCGTCTGCGTGCCATTGCTGAAGGCGTGGCGCTTGCGACCGGCGCGCGCGTCGAGATTGACCATCAGATTGGCCCGCGCGATTTCAAACTCAACTCAGCGCTGGATGCCTTGCTGCTGGAAGAGTTCACCGCGGCAGGCGAACAGGTTGATCTCTCGCCGCAGAAAAACAAAGTCTCCACCGATGCTGGCGACATCAGCCACGCGGTGCCTACGGCGCATCCGTGGCTGAAAATCGGCCCCGACGATCTGATTTTCCACACCGTGCCGTTCCGTGAAGCGGCCAACTCAGCGCGCGGCTATCAGGCGCTGCTGATTGGCGCGCGCGTGCTGGCACGCACCGGCTTACGTCTGCTGACCGATGCGGACGCCTTAAACAACGTCAAAGCGGATTTCGCGCGACAACCATAAAGGAGAGTGTTGTGTCGCAAACCTATCGCAGAAAACTGAAAACGCTGGTCGGCGCCAGCAGTGTGATTTCCGCCGCCAATGACAGCCAGCCCGGCGTGGGCATCACGCGCGCCATCGAACTGGCGAAAATTGCCGAGCGCGAAAAAATCACCGGCCTGTTCACCGCCGATTTGCTGCAGGCCGATGCGGCCGGATTAGCGGGCACCACCGGCACGCAAGATCCGCTGATTGCGCTGGCGGCATTGAGCCAGGTCACTTCGCACATCGGTTTAATCGCTACCGTCAGCACCAGCTGGCTGCATCCGTATAATCTGGCGCGTCAGGTCGGCACGCTCGATCACATCAGCGGCGGTCGCGCGGGCTGGAACGCGGTAACGTCATCGGTAGGTGAGGAGAACTTCGGTGAAAGCCAGCTGCCGCCACCGCAGGAGCGCTACGCGCGCGCCACTGAATTTATTGAAGTGATGAACGCGCTGTATGACGCCAACGAACGCGCGGCAGTGCAGCGCACCGCCAGCGGCGGCATTCGTCTCGACCACAGCAAACTGCATCCGATTCACTATCGCGGCGACTATTTCCAGGTGGCGGGACCGCTTAACGTACCGCCGCCGCCACAGCGCCGTCCGGTGCAGTTCCAGGCGGGCCAATCCGACGCGGGCGTCACGCTCGGCGCACGTTATGCCGAGGTGATTTACACCTCGCAGCCCACGTTTGATGCCGCGCAAACCTTCGTGGCTGATGTGCAGCAGCGGGCGCGACGTTTTGGCCGCGAACATAATCCGCCGCTGATCATGAACTCGTTCCACGCCATCATTGGCGACAGCGACGCCGATGTGGCGCGCCGTCTGCGCGATAAGCATGAACGCATCAACTATGAACAGGGCAGATTACGCGTGGCCGACATGCTGGGCGGCGAGGTGGATCTGCGCGATGTGCCGCTCGACCAACCGCTGCCCGCCGCGTTAATTCCCGAACTGGCGCAGGTGCATCGTCGTCAGGGGCGCGCCGCCATTTTCCGTGGCTATGCGCTGGAAGGATTAACCCTGCGCGAGCTGATCATCAAAGCCGAAGAGACCGGCCACTGGTTTGTAGCCGGTACGCCAGAAACCCTGGCCGATGCCATCGAACAGCGCTACCGCGCCGGCGTGCTGGATGTGATTTCACTGCATGGACTCGGCCAGCCCGATCAGCAGGATTTGCTGCTCAACGGCCTGCTGCCAGAACTGCGTCGCCGCCAGCTGATAGATAACGATTATGTCGGCAACGATTTCCGCAGCAGTCTGGAGCTGGCTCCGCTGCCAAACGCTATCGATTAACCTAAACCAGGTGCGCGCTTATGCGCACATGGTTGGCGGTCACCATACGAAGCGCTTATTCAAGTTAAAGCTCAGTCACTGCAAGCAAGGTTACGGAAGCTGCGCCGCATTTTGTTTATCCGATCCGTCATAATCCTTTGAACTGCAAAAACAGTTTTCTATTATCGGCCTTCTTTGTTACGCACTAAGCTCCCGCCTGTACAAAATGCTTCATGACCTGAAAGAAGCGCCTTATGTATCAGGATGGTCGCCGTTTTATCGGCAACGCCGCCTTTGAAAACGGCTGAATCTGTCCTTCGATGGATTAAGGCTTTCTTCACGCTTTATTACGCTAAGGAAATCACAATGAATCAGATGAATAATTGTGCATCGCCTGCTGTAGATGTTATATTAAAATATAATATCAGGAGGTGCTCTATGTATACAACTCGCCTTAAAAAGGTCGGCGGATCCATCATGCTGGCGGTTCCCCCCGCCGTGCTGAAAACGCTGGAGCTGTCGATGGGCAGCGAAGTGGGTATGACTATTGATAATGGCTGCCTGATTATTGAACCCCAGAAACGGCCCCGTTATTCGCTTGAGGAACTGCTGGCGCAGTGCGATCCGCACGCCGAAATGAGTGAAGAGGATCGTGAATGGATTGATGCGCCTGCGGTGGGCAAGGAGATCCTGTAAATGGACAGAGGGGAAATCTGGCTTGTTTCACTGGATCCGATTGCCGGCCACGAGCAAAGCGGAAAACGTCCGGTGCTTATCGTATCGAAGGCATCATTTAACACGCTCACCCGGTTGCCCGTTGTTGTCCCTGTGACCAGCGGCGGAAACTTTGCTCGCGAAGCCGGTTTCACCGTTTCACTGGACGGGGCGGGAACAAAAACAACGGGCGTGATCCGCTGCGACCAGCCCAGAACCATTGATATGGGAGCCCGAAATGGTAAGCGACTGGAGCGCATACCCGACGCTGTCGTGAATGAGGTGCTGGCTCGACTGGAAGCCATTCTGAGCTGATATTTTTTATGTAACCTGAACGAGGGCGCTGTCACATACAGCGCCCTCATTTTTTATAACAACAAGTGATTAAAAAATCTTTTGCTGGTAAAAACAGTTTCTCCTTTCCCCGCCAGCGGCACTGGCGTAGTCTCCCCCTTGCTCTATGCTGTCGTAGACAGCGCCCAACGCTTCACAACCTGAAAGAACCGCCTGTTATCAGGACGCTTGATCCGTTTACCGGTGCAGACCTCTGCAAACACCGGGTCGCAGAACATCGCGACGAAGGCCCGAGTTTTAACACGATACGTCCTTTACTGCGCCAGCCTGCTAGTCTGAATTTGCACCGTGCCGGAATTCTCCTGGCTAACCTGTACCCTCAGCGCCTTTTACCTTACGGACTGCGGCCTGCATTGCCGCAAGGCTTTCCTGCTGCGTGGTCGTAAAACTGCACCAACAATAAATTTTCAGACACTGCACCAGTCCAGTGCGCCACTTTAACCGCGCAGAGCGGGAAGTGACGCACGCAGCCTTTTCGACCTGCACCAGAAAACTCAACTGCGCCAGCTCACGGCTGGATCCTGACACCGCCTTTTCAGGCCATTTAACCAAAAAGGAGAACATGAACCGATACCAGAGGGGAATCAGGACGATCCGGGGGATGACCCGCTAAGGCGGGCCGCTGCTCAGAGAGCACAACCGAAGCCCCACCACACCTCAACAGCGACCGCCCCGGCGCATAAAAAGCAAAAAGCCCGCTTAGTTTCCTAAGCGGGCTTCTCTAAATTTGGCTCCTCTGACTGGACTCGAACCAGTGACATACGGATTAACAGTCCGCCGTTCTACCGACTGAACTACAGAGGAATCGTGTGAACGAGGCGCATATTAGCGATGCCGATCCCCGTTGTCAAAGCCCGACTGCACACTTTTGGTTTAAGTGCGCGTAAAAGCAGCGGAATGCTGCTTTTCTGCCTTGAATGATCAGATTCTAAACTGCCAGCAAGATCTCACTTTAAACGCAATTCCTTTGAGATGTTAGATGCATGTCAAAGTTTTGTTATTTGCCGATTTTAAAACAATCATTTCAGTGCTTTTATGATGAAAGTTTCAAATGCAAGTTAGATGAAATAAATGAACTGCTAATCATCACCGGCGAAATGAGTTGCTTCATCTGAAACGGCATTTCGAAAATAACTGGCTGATTAGTAGCGGGTTACACAGAAAAGATGCAGTAAACCGATAGCGTTAGACCAGAAGCCTTACCTCTACAACCACAAAAAAAACGCCAGCGACGTTGGGTGAATGTAAAAGATATTTTTCATTCGCGGTCTCAGCCAACCTGAGCATGTTAACGAATAAGAAGGGTTACCTATGAAATTCAAAAAAGCGTTATTAACTTCCCTGTTAGTTTGCATGTTACCTGCCGCCGTGATGGCAAAAGACCTTCAGGTAGGCGTTTCTATGGCGCTGTTCGACGACAACTTCCTCACTATTCTGCGCAACGCAATGCAGAAAGAGATGCAAAAAGACAACATCAAAGGCCAGGTTGAAGACGCCAAAGGCGACGTGGCACAGCAGCTGCAGCAGGTGCAGAACTTCATTGGTCAGGGCGTTGACGCCATCATTGTTAACCCAGTGGATACCAACGCGGTGAAACCGCTGGTGGATGCCGCAGCGAAAGCCGGCGTGCCGCTGGTGTTCGTCAACCGTAAACCGGCAGGCGAGTTGAAAGACAAAATGGCGTTTGTCGGTTCGGATTCTGAACTGGCGGGCCGTCTGCAGATGGAAGCGCTGGCTAAAAAGATGAATGGCAAAGGCAACGTGGCGATTCTGCTGGGTGACCTGGCTAACGAATCTACCCGTGAACGCACCAAAGGTGTGGAAGCGGTGGTCGCCAAATATCCGGGCATTAAAGTTGTGCAGAAACAGACCGCCAAATTCACCCGTAATGATGCGGTGGACGTGGTGAGTAACTGGCTGACCGCGGGCGATGACATTCAGGCGATTGCCTCTAACAACGATGAAATGGCAATCGGTGCGCTGCAGGCGCTGGGTAAAAACCCGAATCACATCCTGGTAGCGGGTGTGGATGGGACACCGGACGCACTGCAGATGATTAAGAACGACAAAATGGTCGCCACGGTCTTCCAGGATGCGAAAGGTCAGGGCGAAGGCGCGGTACAAACGGCGGTCAAGCTGATTAACGGCGAGAAAGTGCAGAAAGTCGTCGATATCCCGTTCCAGCTGATTACCAAAGATAACTACGAAAAATTCGCCAGTCAGAATCAGAAATAAACCGTAACCGACTTAGCCGTACGGAGGTGATGTATGACCGCTTTTGCGCTTGAAGCCGAAGGCATCAGCAAGTTCTTCCCCGGAGTGAAGGCACTCGACAATGTCTCACTGCGTATTAAACCGGGGTCGGTACATGCCCTGATGGGTGAAAATGGCGCGGGCAAATCCACTTTAATGAAATGCCTTATCGGGATGTATCGTCCCGATAAGGGCACCATTCGCATTAAAGGGGAGCCGGTGCAGTTTCAGGACACCATGGATGCGCTGCGTTCCGGCATCTCCATGATTCACCAGGAACTCAATCTGGTGCCTTACATGACCGTGGCCGAGAACATCTGGCTCGGCCGCGAACCGATGAAGTACGGCTTTGTTGACCACGGCAAGCTGAACAAACAGACGCAGGAACTGCTGAACAAACTCAATATCCGTTTGAAAGCCGATCGTCTGGTCGGCGAGTTGAGTATTGCGTCGCAGCAGATGGTGGAAATCGCGAAAGCGGTGTCATGGAATTCGGACATCGTGATTATGGATGAACCGACCTCCGCACTGACGGAAACCGAAGTGGCGCACCTGTTCACGATCATCCGCGACCTGCGTGAGCAGGGCAAAGCCATCATCTATATCAGCCATAAGATGGATGAGATTTTCACCATTACCGATGAGATCAGTATTTTCCGTGACGGATCGTGGGTCGGCAGCAACAGCACCAGCGAATACACGCGTCAGTCACTGATTACGCAAATGGTGGGCCGTGAATTAACCCAGCTGTTCCCGAAATTCAACGGTGAAATCGGTGGGGATGTGCTGACGGTGCGCAATCTCACCTGCAAAGATCGCTTCACCGACATCAACTTCACGGTGCGCAAGGGCGAAATCCTCGGCGTAGCGGGATTGGTGGGTGCCGGACGCAGCGAAGTGATGGAAAGCCTGTTCGGCATGGAGAGTTTCGACAGCGGTGAAATCCTGATTGATGGCGTGCCGGTCAAGATCGATTCGCCGTCAACGGCGATAGAGAAGGGCATGGCGTTCCTGACCGAAGACCGTAAAAAGTCGGGGCTGTTCCTGGTGTTGTCGGTGATGGAGAACATGAGCATCGTCAACATGCCCGATTACACCCATAAAAGCGGTTTTGTCAGCCACATCAAAATGGCGCAGGACTGCATGGATCAAATTCGCAAGCTGAACATTAAAACCCCCACCATGGATCAGATCATCAATAACCTCAGCGGCGGTAACCAGCAGAAGGTGCTGATTGCCCGCTGGCTGCTGGCGCAACCGAAGATCCTGATTCTTGACGAACCCACGCGCGGTATCGACGTGGGGGCAAAAGCAGAGATTTATCGCTTAATCAGTGAACTGGCGAATCGCGGCGTGGCCATCATCATGGTGTCGTCCGAACTGCCAGAAATTCTCGGCATGAGCGACCGCGTGATGGTTATGCACGGCGGACGTATAACCGGCATCCTCGATAAAGAAGAGGCCAATCAGGAATCCATTTTGTCGTTGGCATCCGAGTGAGGCGTGAGACACCTATGAGTAACGTAAAAATTACGGCCCCGCAGGCCGCAGAACAGAGTTCTTTCTTTGGCAATTTGCGTCACAAGTTGCCAAAAGACACCGGGATTTTTGTCGTGATGGTGGGCATTGCCCTGATTTTTGAAATTGCCGGTTGGTACGTACGTGACCAATCTTTCCTGATGAACACCAACCGCTTAGTGCTGATTATTCTGCAGGTGGCGATCATCGGCATCATCGCGGTGGGCGTGACCCAGGTCATCATCACCACCGGTATTGACCTGTCATCCGGTTCGGTTATTGCCTTAACCGCGGTGGTGGCGGCCAGTCTGGCGCAAACCTCAGACAGCCTGTCGCCGATGTATCCCTCGCTGGTGAACCTGCCTGCGGTGATTCCCATCGTCGCCGGGATTGGCGTAGGGCTGCTGTGCGGTGTAATGAATGGCGTGCTGATCACCAAAACCGGTATTCCGCCGTTTATCGCCACGCTCGGCATGATGGTGTCGGCACGCGGTCTGGCGCAGTACTACACGCAGGGTAACCCGATTAGCTTCCTGTCAGATGGCTTCACCTCCATCGGCCAGGGCGCGATGCCAGTCATTATCTTCCTGGTGGTGGCGTTCCTGTTCCACATCGCACTAAAACACACTCGCTACGGCAAATATGTCTACGCGATTGGCGGCAACATGACCTCCGCCAAAGTGTCCGGTATCAACGTTAATAAGTACCTGATCATCGTCTACACCATCGCCGGTGCGCTCTCTGGCCTGGCGGGTGTGGTGCTGGCGGCGCGCGTCAGTAGTGGCCAGTCCAGTATGGGGATGGCGTACGAACTGGATGCCATCGCCGCTGCGGTTATCGGCGGCAGCAGCCTGATGGGCGGCGTGGGCCGCATTACCGGTACGCTGATTGGTGCGGTGATTCTTGGCCTGATCAAGAGCGGCTTCACCTTTGTCGGTGTCGATGCCTACGTGCAGGACATCATCAAAGGCATCATCATCGTCGCAGCGGTTTCAATAGATATGCATCGCAACCGTAAAAAACGCTAATACGCTTCATACTTCACGCTGTAGCGGCGTTAGCTGCGAAAATTCCCCCCGGTCACATAGTTAACTATGCTCCCGGGGCTGAATTTTCTTGCCGCCTTGCTACAGCGCGAATTATTTTGCGTAGTGACATTGTGCACGGTCGGTTACCTCTTTCGCGCGCGGGAGAGGGTTAGGGTGAGGGACAACGCGCACCGCCGCCCACATAAGTTTTCCAGCTGGCTAAACCCATTCTTTCCCGCTCGTTTTGTTCCATTCCCGCCGTTTCTGTTCACTTTCTGTGTTTTCTGCACCAAACCAGCTCATCCGGTCATCACTTTTTTGCACGCCTGACTCGCATTTTCTGCCCCACGGCGGTGCATGCTGTTTAAAGCTCACGCGAATCACGTCATCGCCCACGCTTATTAACTCCTTCGAGGTAATCACAAACGCTTATTTTCCGTGCCGTTAGGAAAAATCTGGCAACGCAATTTTGCATCGCGAACAAACCTGGCCTGCATATTGCAACCTCATTCCCACAAGCCAGCAGGCTGAAACACCCAACTGGGTATTCGGGGATTGACGGAGGCAACATGAATTTAAGACGACTCAAGTATTTTGTAAAAATCGTCGATATCGGCAGCCTGACTCAGGCAGCAGAAGTGCTGCACATCGCGCAGCCTGCGCTTAGCCAGCAGGTGGCGACGCTGGAAAATGAACTCGATCAGCAATTGCTGATCCGCACCAAGCGCGGCGTAACGCCCACTGAAGCTGGAAAAATTCTGTATGCCCACGCTCGCACCATTCTGCGCCAGTGTGAACAGGCGCAAACGGCGGTGATTAACGCCGGCCAGGCACTGAACGGCCAGGTTTCGATTGGTTTAGCGCCGGGCACCGCTGCATCTTCGCTCACCATGCCGCTGCTGCACACGGTGCGTGAGCAGTTCCCGGATGTGCTGGTGTATCTGCATGAAAACAGCGGCACCTCGCTCAATGAAAAAGTGATGAACGGCCAGCTGGATATGGCAGTGCTGTACGACCGTGCGCCAACGGCGGGCATCAACAGCATTCCTTTAATGAAAGAAGAGCTCTATCTGGTGGGCGCAACAGCGTGCCCGGGTGCCACGGTCGATCTGGCCGATGTGGCGCAGATGAGCCTGTTCCTGCCACGCGATTACAGCGCGGTGCGTAAACGTGTCGATGAAGCGTTCTCGCTGCGCCGTCTGAGCGCGCGCATCATTGGCGAAATCGAATCCATTTCGACGCTGACGGCGGCGGTGTCCAGCGGTATGGGCGTGACGGTGCTGCCAGAATCTGCGGCGCGGGCGCTGGTGAGTTCAACCCATGCGTGGATGGCGCGCATTAACAGTCCGTCACTCAATCTGCCGCTGTCGCTGAACATCTCGGCGCGTCTGCCGCTGTCGCCATCGGCGCAGGCCGTGAAGAATATTTTGCTGTCGCTGCTGAATAAGCCAGCGGTAGAGGACCGTGAATTGATGCTGGTGGGATGAGTTAAGCGCACTTTTTCCCTCACCCTAACCCTCTCCCATCAATGGGAGAGGGGACCGATCCAGCCTATATTAGCCAAATAAATCACCTCACCAACCAACCGCTCGATCAGCTCCCTCGCCCGCTTGCGGGAGAGGGCGGGGGTGAGGGCGTCCTTCAAACTACCCCTTATTACTATTCCGCATAACACACCGTTTTTTATTATTTGTTGCGATGACACCAACTTCATAACATGGACGAAACAGGGGCAGGAATCAGGAGAAAAGGGTGTGAATTTCCAGCAACTTAAAATTATACGTGAAGCGGCCCGTTGCGAGTTCAACCTCACCGAAGTGGCGAATACGCTGTTTACCTCCCAATCCGGAGTCAGCCGCCATATTCGCGATCTGGAAGATGAACTGGGCGTGGAAATCTTTATTCGTCGTGGTAAGCGACTGTTAGGCATGACCGAACCGGGCAAGGCGCTGTTGACCATTGCTGAGCGCATCCTTGATGAAGCGGGCAAAGTGCGCCGCTTAGCGGATGTGTTTACCAATGAAACCAGCGGCGTGCTGACCATCGCCACTACGCACACCCAAGCGCGTTACAGCCTGCCGCGCGTGATCAAAGCGTTTCGCCAGCTCTACCCCAACGTGCGCCTTGAGCTGAATCAGGGATCGCCGCAGGAGATTGTCGCCATGCTGCTGGCCGGTGAAGCCGATATCGGTATCGCCTCCGAGCAGCTAGTGAACAACAGCAGTCTTGCGGCGTTCCCGTGGTTCAGCTGGCATCACTCGCTACTGGTGCCGCACGATCATGAACTGTTACAGCAGCAGCCCATTACGCTCGCCAGCCTGAGCCGCTATCCGTTAATCACCTATCGTCAGGGCATTACCGGCCGTTCGCGGGTGGATCGGGCATTCCAGGCCGCCGGTCTGCGCCCGGATATCGTGCTCAGCGCGCAGGATTCTGACGTGGTGAAAACCTACGTGGAACTCGGTCTTGGCGTGGGGATTCTCGCCGATCAGGCGTGCGATATTTACGAAGGCGAAGATCTGGTAAAAATTGACACCCATCATCTGTTCGATGCCAATACCGTGTGGCTCGGCCTGAAGCGCGGCCAGCTGCAACGCAATTACGTTTGGCAGTTCCTCGAACTCTGTAATGCCAACCTGTCGCTGGAGGAGATCAAGCGTCAGGCGCTATCCTACGAAACCGAAAACGAACCGGCCATCGACTTCCAGATCTAAGCCAGCACGGTGCGGCGCAACCCAGCCGCACCGCCACGCAACCGCGTTCCCGCTTTCATCCCCGCCCTGAAATGTGCTAAAGACAAGGGCATTTCCCGCACATCAGGAGCAAACATGATCAGGCTACGCGCTATGACGCCACGCGACATCGATTCCGGCGTTGCCCTCACGCAGCAACTGCAATGGCCGCATCGCCGCGAAGACTGGCAGCAGGCGCTGACGTTCGGCGCAGGCACGGTGGCTGAACATCAGGGCGACTATGCCGGCAGCGCGCTGGGGTTTCGCTGGGGCGAGCAGGCAGCCACCATCGGACTCGTCATCGTCAGCCCACGCTGGCAAGGGCAGGGCATCGGTAAACAGTTGATGCTGGCGCTGCTGGAACAATTCCCTGATTACCGGCTGCGGCTGCACGCCACCGAGAGCGGCAAACCGCTGTATCAAAAACTCGGTTTTGCGGTAACGGGCCAGATCCTGCAGCATCAAACGCGCGCGCTGGCGGCGGTGCCAGCGTTGACGGTGCCAGCCGGTTTCACGCTGCGTCACGCGTTGCCCGCAGAGGCACAACCGTTGACCGCCTTCGATCACCAGGCACACGGCCTGTGGCGCCCCGCGTTAATCACCCACCTGATTGCCGCTGCACAAACCCGGATATTGCTGGATGCGCAGCAGCGCGTGCAGGGCTTCGCCAGCCTGCGGCGGTTTGGTCACGGCTGGTCGATTGGCCCGGTGATTGCGCTGAATCTGGCGAGCGCGCAAACCTTGATTGCCGCCCTGATGCAGACGCTGCGCGGCGAGTTTGTGCGTATCGATACCGACGCCGCGTTAACGCTGGCGGCATGGTTGAAAACCCTGGGTCTGGAGCAGGTGGATGCGCCCACCATCATGGTGCGCGGCACGCCATGGGCGCCACAGCCCGGCGCGATGCAGGCTTATGGGTTGATGACGCAGGCGATGGGATGATGCCGAGTGGCAAGGGGTGCGATGCCGCCACGGTAACGTGCGAAATTTGTGTGACGTGACCGCCGCGCAACGTAGCGGCGCGATTTATCGCGCAATGCCAGCCGTTGCGCAATGCCCGAAGTTTCTGAGTGGGTAAACAACAAAAAAAGCCACCGAATTTCGGTGGCTTTCCAGACAGATAATAGAGGATCTAACCGTTAAATCAGCTCGGTTTTCACCCCCTGCTGCACCAGCAGTTCCGCGTCATCGCCGTGGCTGTAAACCTCATACTCCACGCCCGCGACCGTCACCGTGCCCTGCTGATGCTGCCATTCGCTGATATCGCTGCCTGCCGGCAGAATATCTTTCAGCTGCACCACATCGCCGGCATCGCCATTCACCATCAGCTGGGTTTTGCCGTCTTCGATAAACAGATCTTTTTCGCCGTAATGCAGCAGCGCATCCAGATCGATCTTCAGCGTATTATCCCCGCTGCCGCGAATATCAAAAATCTCCACCGATTGAATCTCTGCCTGATGCTGAGGTAAATCGAGCAGCTGATCTTTACCGGTTAATTGCAGGGTATCGACCTGGGTTTCACTGCCGGTGATGGGGTGATCGGTTAATTCGTCGACGCCGTCGAGGAAGTGGACGATATTTTCGGGTTCATCTTGAGCGTCATATAATCCTTTGTCAGGAAAATGAGTCACAACCAAGTTATCCATATACAGGTATGCTAAAGACTCGGGGCAAGTAATTGTAAGGTGCTGAAAATTCTTGTAATAGATGCCGACATCTTTATTGTCTACGTAATCTTTCGTGTCCAAAGTGAAGGCCTCACCTGCTTTAAGCACTATTTGTATGCTCCAACGATAACCAGAATTCAAAACTAAAGTCATATCTTTACTGCTACTGTTCCAAAGATCCATTTGAACCCTACCCACTAAGCTAGTACTCACTGTACGATAGACATCAATATATTGACCTCTGGTGAATTTAAATGAATGACCGCCGAAATTATCTGGAGCGTTGTCAGGGGTCAAAACTACATCCGGTGTGTCATGAAATGCTGTGCTTATTTTTTTATTAAAGAAATAAATATGCATATCCCAATTGAATCTTCCCAATTCCAGGTCGTCTAGATCTGCTTTTTCTGCTCCATCAGGAATTTCTTTGATTATATTTAATTCAAAAACCTTGCCCCAACTGCCAGTTTCAGTGTTTTTGACCTGGAAATCCCATTCCCCCTTCGCCAGCGCCGTATCCGGCGTCCAGCTCCACTTTCCATCCGCATCCGCCTGCACGCTGTAAGTTGTCTCACCCGACGCATGCTGCGCACGGATCATCACCACGCTGTCCGCCGGCGCGGTGCCGCGCAGGGTTGGCGTGCTGTCATCGGTGCTGGCGCCGCTGGCGAGGCTGCCGGTTTGTGGACCAAAATCATCAAACGCATCGGTAATGGTCGGCCCCGGGTTGTTGTACTCCAGCACAAACTTGCCGCTCCAGTCACTCTGAGCGCCATCGAGTCTGGCCAACGCCCGGAACTCCCAGGTGGTGTTATGGCTCAGCGCCGGCGAGGTCCACTCCCAGCTGCCGTCGGCTTTCACCACGGTGCTGCCGGCGTTTTCCCAGGCGCCGTCCCACGTGCCGCTCTGGAAGTAAATTACGCTGCCGGCCACGCCGCGCCCGCGCAGGGTCGGCGTGCTGTCGTCGGTGGTGTCACCGCTCTTCAGGCTGCCGGTTACCGCGCCGACGTCGTCCCAGGCGCCGTCGATGCTCGGCTTCAGGTCCAGCGCCGGATCGATGGTCAGCGTGAAGCTGCTCCAGCCGCTCTGGCCGGCCTTCTGTACTTCAAAGGTCCAGCTGCCTTTCGCCAGCGCGGACGGGGTCCACGTCCACTTGCCTGCGCTGTCCACGTTCACCGTGGTGGAGGCGTAGCTGCCGCCGTCCAGCTTATAGCGCAGCGTAATGCTGCCGTTGGCCGGGCCGCTGCCGCGCAGGGTCGGCGTGGCGTCGTCGGTGCCGCTGCCGCTGCTCAGGCTGCCGGTGTTGGGGCCCGCGTCATCCCAGGCGCCGTCGATGGTCGGGTAGCGGTCGGCGCTGGAGTCAATGTTCAGCTCATAGCTGCTCCACTCGTGCTGCCCCTCTTTTTTCACCTCAAAGGTCCAGTTGCCGTCGGTAAGCTCCGGCGCGGTCCACGTCCAGTTGCCGCTGGCGTCCACTTTGATGGTGCCTTCAACCAGGGTGGCCAGGCGGAAGTAGCGCAGCAGTATGGTGCTGTTCGCCGGGCCGGTGCCGCGCAGGGTTGGCGTACTGTCGTCGGTGGTGCCGCCGTTGCTGATGAGGCCGGTGGTGGGGCCGACGTCATCCCAGGCGCTGTCGATGGTCGGTTTACGGTCCACGGTCGGGTCAACGGTCAGCGTGAAGCTGCTCCAGCCGCTCTGGCCGGGCTTCTGCACCTCAAAGGTCCATTTGCCGCTGGCCAGCGCGGACGGCGTCCAGGTCCAGTTGCCGGCCGCATCCACGTTTACGGTGGTGGAGGCGTAGCCGCCGCTGCCGAGCTTATAGCGCAGCGAAATCACGCTGTTCGCCGGGCCGCTGCCGTTCAGGGTTGGGGTGGCGTCGTCGGTGATGCCGCCGTTAGCGATAATGCCCTTAACGGTTCCAAAATCATCGTAGGCGCCGTTAATGGTCGCGTTGCGGTCCAGCGTGGGATCGACGGTGAGCGTAAAGCTGCTCCAGTCGCTCTGGCCGGCCTTCTGTACCTCGAAGGTCCAGCTGCCTTTCGCCAGCGCGGACGGGGTCCACGTCCAGTGCCCGCTGCTGTCCACGTTCACCGTGATGGAGGTGTAGCCGCCGTTGCCGAGCTTATAGCGCAGCGTAATCACGCTGTTCGCCGGGCCGCTGCCGCGCAGGGTTGGGGTGGTGTCGTCGGTGCTGCTGCCGCTGCTCAGGCTGCCGGTCACCGCGCCGAAATCGTCCCAGGCGCTGTCGATGGTCGGATAGCGATCCAGGTCCGGGTCGATGGTCAGCGTGAAGCTGTTCCAGCCGCTCTGGCCGGCGTTCTGCACCTCAAAGGTCCAGCTGCCTTTCGCCAGCGCGGACGGCGTCCACGTCCAGTGGCCGGTGCTGTCCACGTTCACGGTGGTGGAGGCGTAGCTGCCGCCGTCCGTTTTGTAGCGCAGCGTGATGGTGCTGTTCGCCGGGCCGTTGCCGCGCAGGGTTGGCGTGCTGTCGTCGGTGCTGCTGCCGCTGCTCAGGCTGCCGGTCACCGGGCCGGCGTTGTCCAGCGCGTCGGTGATGGCCGGCGCCTCCGCGGCGGTGTATTTAAGGATGAACTTGCCGGTCCAGGTGCTGTCGACGCCGCCGTGGCTGGCTTTGGCGCGGAACTCCCAGGTGCCGTTTCTGCTCAGCGCCGGCGAGGTCCACTCCCAGCTGCCGTCGGCTTTTACCACGGTGCTGCCCGCGTCGTACCAGGCACCGCCGGACGTGCCGCTCTGAAAGTAAATCACGCTGCCGGCCACGCCCTTGCCGCGCAGGGTCGGCGTGCTGTCGTCGGTGGCGTCACCGCTGTTCAGGCTGCCGGTCACCGCACCAACATCGTCCCAGGCGCTGTCAATGGTCGGCTTCAGGTCCAGCGCCGGATCAACGGTGAGCTGGAAGCTGCTCCAGCCGCTCTGGCCGGCCTTCTGCACCTCGAAGGTCCAGCTGCCTTTCGCCAGCGCGGACGGCGTCCACGTCCACTTGCCTGCACTGTCCACGTTCACCGTGGTAGAGGCGTACTCGCCCGAACCCAGCTTATAGCGCAGCGTGATGCTGCCGTTCGCCGGGCCGCTGCCGCGCAGGGTCGGCGTGGTGTCGTCGGTGCTGCTGCCGCTGCTCAGGCTGCCGGTCACCGGGCCGAAGTCGTCCAGCGCGCCGTCGATGGTGGCGTTGCGGTCGGCGTCCGGGTTGATGGTCAGCGTGAAGCTGTCGTTCCAGCCGGACTGGCCCTGCGACTTCACGTCAAACGTCCACTGACCGGTGGCCAGGCTGACGCCCGGCGTCCAGTTCCAGTGGCCGGTGCTGTCGGCGTTAACCGTGACGGAAGCGGCCGCGCCGCCCGCCAGCGTGTAGCGGATCACCACCTGGCTGTTGGCCTCCGCGCGGCCCTGGAAGGTCGGCGTGGCGTCATCGGTCATCGCGCCGTTTGCCAGCGGGCCGGTGACGGGGCCGAAGTCGTCCGTCACGGACTCAATGCGGGTGCGCTGGGCGATGCCGGCGGTGCCGGCGATTTCCAGCTCGAACAGCACCGAGGCGACCTCGCCGGTGCTGGCCTGGAACTCATAGCGGCCGTCGGGCAGGTTGCTGCCCGGCGTCCAGCTCCAGCTGTCGCCGCTGACGGTGGCGGTGGCGCTGCCGGCCCAGGTCGGGCTGCCGGCAAGGCGGTAATAGACGATAACGGTGCTGCCGGCGGAGACCTCGCCGCGCAGGGTCGGGGTGGCGTCGTCGGTGAGCGCGCCGTGACCGAGCGAGCCGGTGAAGCTGCCCGCGTCGTCAAGCGCGTCGGTGATGGTGACTTTGACGTCCTCGCCGGCAATCACGATGTCAAACGCCTCGGAAGGCGCGCCGGCGCGCAGCTTGCCGCCGAAGGTCTCTTCGGCCATCAGGCGCAGGCTGTTAACGCCGTCGTTAAGGTCCTGAGACGGCTCCATCACCCACTTGCCGGTGACCTTGTCCGCCACCGCGCTGCCGATTTTTTCATTTTTGTCGTTGAGCAGGTAAACGGTGCTGCCTTTCTGCGCGATGCCGGTCAGCGTCGGGCGTTTGTCGTCGGTGGCTTTGCCGGCGTCGAAACTGCCGGTCACGGCGCCCTGGTCGTCGTAGAGGTTAATCAGGTCGGGCGCGGATGGCGGGGTGGTGTCGACAATCACGGTGCCGAGCGTTGGCGTGCTGCGGTTGCCGGCGGCGTCAAAGTGGCGGATGGAGAAGCTGTACTCGCCGTCGGCGTAGGGCGTCGGCGCCTCCCAGCGATAAAAGCCCTTGTCGTCCACCGGGACGCGGAAGGTGTCGGTGCCAATCACCAGCTCGATAAAGCCGCCGGGCTCGAGCGCGGTTTTGTTACCGAACACCAGTCTGCCGTCGGCGCTTTCGCGATAGAACACCGGGCTGCGGGCTAATAAGTCATTCATAGGTATCGTCCATAATTGTGTTGTCAAAGGTGGTGCGGCGCGGTCAACGCGACATCGCACGGCGGCGGGAATGGTAGAGCAGCGCGTAACGGGCCCGTATCAAGAACCGTCTGCAAAGGAGGAAAATTCCTGGAGCGGCGCAGTGCCGGGCGGGGCGGGGTGCGGCCGTCAGCATGCGCGATGAATCGCGCCGCAACGGAAGGTACGGTGATTTGCTACGGCGCTTAACTGATCGGCATTAAACCCTACTCACGCGCACTTCATTTAACGCCGCCCAAAAACAAAAAAGCCATGCTGCAAAGGCGGCATGGCTTGGTTAATACGGCTCTCACTTAATGCCGATTAAACGGCATGTTGCACCAGTAATTCTGTCTCATCTGTGTAGTGGTAAACATCATATTGAACACCCGCCACGGTGAGGGTGCCTTGCTGCTGTTGCCAGCCGTCAATATCGTTGCCGGATAAAATATCCTCCAGCTTCACCACGTTACTGGCGTCGTTGTCCAGCATGTACTGCGTTTTACCGTTATCAATCAAAATGTCACTATCAACAACCGATAACAGGTCGCCAAAACTCAGTGACGTAAACCCGTTGCTGAACGCGTCATCACTGCTTGCCGTATCAGCCGAGGTATCAATGGTGATCGCGAAGCTCTGGCTCCAGCTCGGTGCGTCCTCCACCTGCACCTGGAATGTCCAGTAGCCGTCTTTCAGATTCTGCCAGGGCGTCCAGCTCCAGTTGCCCTCGTTGTCGGTGAAGGTGCTGTTGGTGCGCACTTTGCCGCCATCGGTATACAGAATATCGATCAGCGTATTCGCCGGACCGGTGCCGTGCAGGGTTGGCAGCGCGTCGTCGGTGATGCTGCCGTTGAAGCGGTCGCCCTGATCGCTGCCGACGTTATCGGTGATATGGGTGATCTCGGCATCGCGCAGCGCGATACGGCCTTCCGGCGTATCAATGGTGATCGCGAAGCTCTGGCTCCAGCTCGGTGCGCCTTCAACCTGCACCTGGAACGTCCAGTAGCCGTCATTCAGATTCTGCCAGGGCGTCCAGCTCCAGTTGCCCTCATCGTCGGTGAAGGTACTGTTGGTGCGCACCCTGCCGCCATCGCTATACAGGATATCGATCAGCGTGTTAGCCGGGCCGGTGCCGTGCAGGGTTGGCGTCGAGTCATCGGTGATGCTGCCGCTGAAACGCTCGCCTTGCTCGCTGCCCACGTTATCGTAGATGTGGGTAATCAGCGCTTCCGGTGCCGCCGGAGTGTCGATGATCAACGTGAATGCATTGCTCCACGTCTCCTGGCCGTCGGCCTGGACGGTAAACGTCCAGGTGCCGTCGGCCAAATCGGCGCGTGGCGTCCAGCTCCAGTTACCGTCAGCGTCGGTTGTGATGCCGTTGTAGCGGGTTACGCTGCCGTTGGTGAACATAATGTCCATGTAAGTGTTCGCCGGGCCGGTGCCGCGCAGAGTCGGGGCGGCATCGTCGGTGCGGTTGCCGCTGGCGCGCATGCCTTGCTCTTGTCCAACGTCATCCCAGGCATAGCGAATAACCGGGGTGACCGCTTTTACGCCGTAAGCGTAGGACGAAGGCTGGTGCGCGTAGCTTACCGGTGTGTCACTGACGAGGCTTTCAGGGAAACTGCTCAGGGATTTGGTGGCGGTTTGCTCAATCACATAAGTTGAATTATCGAGCGCGATATAGGCGGTTGAGCCGTTTTCACGCGACGCGCGGTCGGTGTCGAGGGTGTAATCCGGATAGCGTGGTTTCATCTGTGGTTCCTTAACAGAGTAAAAGAAGGGATCGACGCCTGCTTAGCAGGCGCACAGACGAGAGAGTGGGTTAAACGCGTTAATCAGGGTACGAGAATGGTCCCGATGCGCACGCAGCTTTTCAATGCGTTAGCGAGAAAAGCGCGGCAGTCGGCGGCCGCCGCGCGGGGGCGTTAAGGGCGGGAAGCGGACGGCAACATGGTTAAAATGTCATCCAGCGGCACCGCGTGGCTAAACAAATAGCCTTGCAGCTGATTGCAGCCTGCATCGGCCAGCGCGTTTTTCTGGCCTTCGGTTTCCACGCCTTCGGCAGTCACCGTTAAGCCCATCGCGTGACCCAACCGCACCACCGATTCCACAATCGCGGTAGAGTTCTGCGCCACGCCCAGCGACTGAGTAAACGAACGGTCAATCTTGATTTTGTCCACCGGGAAGCTGCTGAGGTAATTAAGGCTTGAATAGCCGGTACCGAAATCATCCAGCGCAATCCGGAAGCCGGCTTCGCGCAGCGCAATGATGCTGTTGCGCGCCTCGTGTTCATCTTCGATCAGCACGCCTTCGGTGATCTCCAGCTCCATGCGCTGCGGATCGGCACCTTCTTCCTGCACGATATGGATGATGCGCTCAACAAAATTCACCGCGCGGAACTGCACCGGCGAGACGTTCACCGCCACCACAATATCCGGCAGCTTGAGCGACGTTTTACAGGCTTCGCGCAGCACCCATTCGCCGAGCGGGATGATCATGCCGGTCTCTTCGGCGATGGCGATGAAATCACCCGGTGAAACGTCGCCGCGCATGGCGTGATGCCAGCGCAACAGCGCTTCCAGACCCACCACCTGCTGGCCGCTAATATCCATTAGCGGCTGATACCATACCGCTAACCCGTCAAACTTCACCAGCGCCTGACGCAAATCCGCCGCCATCTGCTGACGGGTGCGCAGCGATTCATCCATCACTTTTTCGAACTGGCGATACTGGCCGCGTCCGTGGTTTTTGGCATCATAAAGCGCGATATCCGCTTTGCGCATCAGCTCCAGCCGATCAGTGCCGTCTTTTGGCGCCAGCGCCAGACCGATGCTGACGCCCACCCACAGCTCGCTGCCCACCAGCTGATACGGCTCGCTCAGGCGGCTGATGATGCGTTTCGCCAGCGATTGCACCTGACCAATATTCTCCACCTCCGGCATCACGATGATGAACTCATCGCCGCCAATGCGGCCCACGGTGTCGCTGGTGCGCACAATCTCATTGAGGCGGCGCGCCACCTCAATGATCAACTCATCGCCGGCGTGATGGCCGTGGGTATCATTGATATTTTTGAAGCGATCAAGATCCAGCAGCAGCAGCGCCACGCGCTGATCGTGGCGTCCGGCCAGCGCCAGCGCCTGGGTTAAGCGATCTTCCACCAGAGAACGATTGGGCAAACCGGTTAACACATCATGAAAGGCCAGATGTTGCGCCTGCGCTTCACTGGCACCGAGTTTCAGCAGCGACTGCGACAGCTTGAGTGACGAGGTCCAGATGCGGCGCACCATCACCAAACACAGCACGGTAATCAGGATCACCGACAGCAAGGTAGACGGGCCGAGGGTGCGTAACATCTGCGCGCCGGGCTTATCGGGATTCCAGCTGAGGTAACCGACCGGTTCGCCCTGTTGTGAATTCAGCAGATAGCGCGCTTTGGTTTTCCCCGCTGGCTCGCTGTCGCTGAAATGCAACTGACGCAGCTGGCTGCGATCGGCGAGGTTGCGCAGATAGCCATCATCGAGAAACTTAATGCTCACCAGACGATAGCGCCCGGCCTGTTTGGTACTGCTGATATCGCCCACCGCCAGCGCGGCGGCGCGTTGACCGATGCGCACGAAATCGGCGTGATCGGTGGGGCCCGCTACCACATCGCTGTTTTGCACCAGCGGACTGTTCAGCATGTCCTGCAGATAAGGGCCGATGCGCTTGTCCGGCACCGGCTGGCCATTGCGCCACACGTTAATCAGCTGGTTGTCGCGGTCCAGCAGCACCACCAACTGGTGATCAAACATGTCATAGAGCCAGCCGCCGACATTTTGCGTCAGCCAGCGTTGGTCGGGATGCGACGACGCCAGCTGATCGGCCAGCGGTGACCAGCGCGTCAGGCTGCGCAGCTGGCGCAGATGTTCCGTCAGGCTCTGGGTAAACGAAGCCTGTATCATGCGCTGTTGCTGATCGCGCGCTTCGTTATTGCTTAACGCTGTGCCCCAGAACAGACCCACGCCCGCGCCGACGAAGGTCAGAAGCAAAATTGCCAGCAGCGGCAAAATAACTTCACGCACAAAGTTGCGGCGAAAACCATCCGATAGTTTTATTGCGTTAATCATTTTAAAAGTTGGCCTGACAAGAAGGGTTCATCCTTTAACCTAGCAGAACATCCGCAGGCTGTATTCTGTAGGGGAGATGAAAGCGTGATGTAAATTAGCGTTAATTTTTTGAATGCTGTCACAAACAGAACAGTTAAAAATAATTTATTAAAAACGCCGTCCGTTTCGCGGTGATTCTGCTGCCCTAAAACAAATTCATCCGCCCGTCATTGAGCCGTCACGGCGCTGTCATCTGACATGCGCAATGTAATCGCCATCCCGCAGCAAGACCGCTGCGTTCCTCAACCAATGCGAATGAGGTATTGAGCGTGATGGAGATATCCAGACATCCGACCACTGTTTATCAGGCCGTTGCCGCCCAGCTTGAGCAGGCGCTGCAGGAGCGCTATCGCTGCGGCGATTATCTGCCTTCTGAACAGCAGCTGGCCGATCACTACGCAGTGAATCGTCACACCTTGCGGCGCGCGGTGGATGAGCTGGTCAATAAAGGCCTGCTGCAACGGCGTCACGGCGTGGGCATTTTGGTACTGATGCGGCCGTACGATTATCCGCTGCATGCGCAGGCGCGCTTCAGCCAGAACCTGATGGAGCAGGGCAGCCATCCCACCAGCGAGCGTCTGCTGGCGGTGCTGCGTCCGGCGAGCAGTGATGTGGCGAGCGCGCTGGGCGTCAACGAAGGTGACAACGTTATCCACTTGCGCACGCTGCGCCGCGTCAATGGCGTGGCGGTGTGCGTCATTAACCACTTCCTGGCGCAACTCAGCTGGTGGCCGGCGCTGCAACAGTTCCACAGCGGTTCACTGCACGACTTTATGCAGCAGCAGCTTGGCCTGAGCCTGACGCGCAGCCAAACCCGCATCAGCACGCGTCGTGCACAAGCCAAAGAGTGCAAGCAGCTGGAGATTGCGCTGCAGTCGCCGCTGCTGTGTGTGCGCACCCTGAATAAACACAGCGACGGTCAGGTAGCGGAATACTCCGTCAGCCTGACGCGTGGCGACATGATTGAACTGACTCTGGAGCACGAATGACACAGCAAACCGCCCGCCAGCATTGGCTCTCGGTGCTGGCGCACAGTGAAGCCCGCCAGCTTGAGGCGCACTGGCAGCCGTTACGTATCAATACTGATTTTGAACGCATCCGTCCGGCAGAAACCGGCTTAACCCGCCTGCAGGCGCGCATGGGCGGCAGCGGCAAGCGCTTTGTGATGGGCGATGCCACGGTGACGCGTGCGGTGGTGAAGCTGCACGACGGTACGCTCGGCTTTAGCTACGTGCTGGGGCGCGACAAAGCGCACGCCGAACGCTGCGCGCTAATTGATGCGCTGCTGCAACAGCCGGAAACCCAGGCGCTGTTGCAGGAAAAATTGATTGCCCCGCTGGCGGCTCTGCGTGAAGAGCAGCGACAGCTGCGTGCGCGTGAGATCGCCAGCTCCAAAGTGGATTTCTTTACGCTGGTTCGCGGAGATAACTGATGACTTTACTGGCAAGTTTTACCCATCCGGTGGCCGATGCCCAACGTGCGTTCCGCCGCATCCTCAAAGCGATGAGCGAGCCGGGTGTGATGGTATCGCTGCCGCTGCAACAGGGCTGGGGCGATCTCTCGCCGGCGGCCACGGCGGTGCTGCTGACGCTGGTCGATCAGGAGAGTGCGCTGTGGCTGGATGGCCGCATCGATAGTGACGTGGTACGCAGCAACCTGCGTTTCCACACCGGCGTGCCGATTGTCGATGAGCGCGATGCCCCTTTTGCGCTGACGCACGCGGCGGCCAATCCGGATCCGGCGCTGTTTGCTTCTGGCGACAACATGTCCCCGGAAAAAAGCACCACGCTGATTGTGGAAGTGCCGTCACTGAGCGGTGGCTTAACGCTGCGTCTTTCCGGTCCCGGCTTACGTGAGCCGCGCGCCGTTGCGCCGCAGCTGCCGGAGGCGATTCTGCACTATCTGCGTGAGCGCCCACATCCGTTCCCACAAGGTGTGGATCTGATTTTCACCTGCGGTGAAGCGATGATGGCGCTGCCACGCACCACCGACGTGGAGGTGTGCTGATGTACGTTGCGGTCAAAGGGGGCGAAAAGGCGATAGCCAGCGCCCATCAGCTGCAGGCCGATCTGCGTCGTGGCGATCGCGAGGTCGCCGAATTGGGCTGCGATCAGGTGGCGCAACAGTTGGGTTTAGCGGTCGATCGCGTGATGACCGAAGGCGGCATCTACGATCCGCAGCTGGCGGCTTTAGCAATTAAACAGGCGAGCGGCGATCTGGTGGAAGCGATTTTCCTGCTACGCGCCTATCGCACCACGCTGCCACGTCTCGCCGATAGCCTGGCGCTGGCAACCGATGAGATGCGCCTCGAACGCCGTATCTCAGCAGTTTACAAGGATTTGCCGGGCGGCCAGGTGCTCGGCCCAACCTACGATTACAGCCATCGTCTGCTCGATTTCACCCTGCTGGCGAATGGCGAAACGCCTGCCGCGCCGCGTGACGATCAGGCGCTGCCACAACGCTGTCCGCACGTGTTCAGCATGATGACGGCGGAAGGATTGGCGGCACGCGAAGAGGATGACGGCAGCGAGCCGTGCGACATCACCCGCGAACCGCCAGGCTATCCGGCTACGCGCGCCGCACGGCTGCAACAGCTGGTGCGCGGCGACGAAGGTTTTCTGCTGGCGCTCGGCTACTCGACGCAGCGCGGCTACGGCCGCAACCATCCGTTCGCCGGTGAAATTCGTACCGGTTATCTCAGCGTGTCAATCTGCCCGGAAGAGTTGGGCTTTGAGATTGAGATTGGCGAAATCCTGCTGACCGAATGCGAGATGGTGAACGGCTTCACCACCGAAACTGACAGCGCGCCGCACTTTACGCGCGGTTACGGTTTGGTGTTTGGCCGTTCCGAGCGCAAAGCGATGGCGATGGCGCTGGTGGATCGCGCGCTGCAGGCGCCGGAGTACCACGAACGCATTGCCGGCCCGGCGCAGGACGAAGAGTTTGTGCTGTCGCATGCCGACAACGTCGAAGCGGCGGGCTTTGTCTCGCATCTGAAACTGCCGCACTACGTCGATTTCCAGGCGGAGCTTGAGCTGCTGAAACAACTGCGCCAACCGCATCAGGAGCAGAACCATGAGTGAGTTAACCGGCTACAACAACGGTTATCTGGATGAGCAGACCAAACGCACCATCCGCCGCGCCATTCTGAAGGCGGTGGCGATTCCCGGTTATCAGGTGCCGTTCGCCGGACGCGAAATGCCGATGCCCTACGGTTGGGGCACCGGCGGCATTCAGATCACCGCCAGTATTATTGGCGATGCCGATGTGCTGAAGGTGATCGATCAGGGCGCGGATGACACCACCAACGCGGTATCCATTCGTCGCTTCTTCCAGCGCGTCAGCGGCGCGGCCACCACTGAACGTACTATCGACGCCACGCTGATCCAGACGCGTCATCGCATTCCGGAAACGCCGCTGGAAGAAGATCAAATCCTGATTTTCCAGGTGCCGATCCCTGAGCCGCTGCGCTTTATCGAGCCGCGCGAGACCGAAACCCGCACCATGCACGCGCTGGAGGAGTACGGCATCATGCAGGTGAAACTGTATGAAGATATCGCCCGCTACGGCCATATCGCCACCACCTATGCCTATCCGGTGAAGGTCAACGATCGCTACGTGATGGATCCGTCGCCGATCCCCAAATTCGACAACCCCAAAATGCACATGATGCCGGCGCTGCAGCTGTTTGGTGCCGGACGTGAGAAACGCATCTATGCGCTGCCGCCGTACACCAAAGTGGAAAGCCTCGACTTCGACGATCACCCGTTCAGCGTGCAGCAGTGGGAAGAACCCTGCGCGCTGTGCGGTTCGCGCCACAGCTACCTCGACGAGGTGGTGATGGATGACGCCGGTACGCGCATGTTTGTCTGCTCCGATACCGATTTTTGCCACCAGCAGCAGGAACAACAGCATGCACAGTGAACAGCCGCTGCTTGCGGTCAACCATCTCACCCACCTTTACGCGCCCGGCAAAGGGTTTGAAGAGGTGAGTTTTGAACTCTATCCTGGCGAAGTGTTAGGCATTGTTGGGGAATCCGGATCGGGCAAAACCACCTTGCTGCGCAGCCTGTCAGCACGCTTAGCGCCGCAGCAGGGCAACATTCTTTATCGCGCGCAGGATCTCTATCAGCTGAGCGAGAGCGATCGCCGCCGCTTGCTGCGCACCGAATGGGGCGTGGTGCATCAGCATCCGCTGGATGGTTTGCGTCCGCAAGTCACGGCGGGCGGCAACATCGGCGAGCGGCTGATGGCGGTAGGCCAGCGGCATTACGGTGATATTCGTCAAGAGGCGATGCGCTGGCTGCAGGATGTGGAGATCCCCGCCAATCGCATCGACGATCTGCCCACCACCTTTTCGGGCGGCATGCAGCAGCGTTTACAGATTGCGCGCAACCTGGTGACGCAGCCGACGCTGGTGTTTATGGATGAGCCCACCGGCGGGCTGGATGTGTCGGTGCAGGCGCGCCTGCTGGATCTGCTGCGCACGCTGGTACGTGAGCTGAATCTGGCGGTGGTAATTGTAACGCACGATCTCGGCGTGGCGCGTTTGCTGGCGCATCGCCTGCTGGTGATGAAGCAGGGGCGCGTGGTGGAGAGCGGATTGACCGACCGGGTGCTGGACGATCCGCATCATCCGTATACGCAGCTGCTGGTTTCATCGGTGCTTAACTAATGGCGGACATCACTATGCAATCTTTATTGCGCGTAGAGCATCTGAGCAAAACCTTTGTGCTGCACAACCAAAGCGGCGCCGCGCTGCCGGTATTGCAGGACGCCAATCTTGACGTCAGCGGCGGCGAATGCGTGGTGCTGCATGGCCGCTCCGGCAGCGGCAAATCCACGCTGCTGCGCGCGCTGTACGGCAACTATCAGGCCAACAGCGGTCACATCTGGCTGCAACATCAGGGCGAATGGATCGACATGGCCAACGCGCCCGCCCGCCAGATTCTGGCGATTCGCCGCCACACCGTCGGCTGGGTCAGCCAGTTTTTGCGCGTCATCCCACGCGTGCCCACGCTGGAGATCGTCATGCAGCCGCTGCTGGAGCGCGGCACCGAGCGCGCTTTCTGCGAAAAGCGCGCCAAAGAGCTGCTGACGCGCCTCAATGTGCCGGAGCGTTTATGGTCACTGGCGCCGTCCACCTTCTCCGGCGGCGAGCAGCAGCGCGTCAACATCGCACGCGGCTTTATCGCCGACTATCCGGTGCTGCTGCTGGATGAGCCAACCGCCTCGCTCGACAGCGCCAACAGTGCTGCGGTGGTGGAACTGATTGAACAGGCGCGCGCCCGCGGTGCCGCCATTGTCGGTATTTTCCATGACGAAGCAGTGCGCGCACGCGTGGCCGATCGCCTGCACGTCATGCAGCCAATGCAAGCAGGAGCAGAAGCATGATCGTCAACAACGTCCAGCTGGTGCTGGAAAACGAAGTGGTAACGGGATCGCTGGAAATCCGTGACGGGCGCATCGCCAGCTTTAGCGACAGCGTCAGCCAACAGCCGGGCGCGCTGGATGGTGAAAACGCCTTTCTGCTGCCGGGTTTGGTGGAGCTGCACACCGATAACCTCGACAAGTTCTTTACGCCACGTCCGAAGGTGGATTGGCCCGCCTACTCGGCGATGAGCAGCCACGATGCGCTGATGGCCGCCAGCGGCATCACCACGGTGCTGGATGCGATTGGCGTCGGCGACGTACGCGATGGCGGCCATCGTCTGGATAATCTCACCAAAATGATCGACGCGATTCAGGACAGCAATCGCAAAGGCATTAACCGCGCCGATCACCATTTGCATCTGCGCTGCGAGCTGCCGCACAACACCACGCTGCCGCTGTTCGAAGCGCTGATCAACACGCCGGAGCTGTCGCTGGTGTCGCTGATGGATCACTCGCCGGGCCAGCGCCAGTACGCCTCGCTGGAGATGTATCGCACCTATTATCAGGGCAAATATCAGCTCAACGACGAGCAGATGGATCAGTTTGAGCGTGAGCAGCTGGCGCTGGCCGCCGAGTTCTCCACGCCTAACCGCAACGCCATCGCCAGCTTGTGCCGTTCACGCGGCATTCCGCTGGCCAGCCACGATGATGCCACGGCGGCGCACGTTGCCGAATCGCATGCGGTCGGCAGCGCCATCGCCGAATTTCCCACCACGCTGGAGGCGGCACGCGCATCACGCAACTGCGGCATGCAGGTGCTGATGGGCGCGCCCAACATCGTGCGCGGCGGTTCGCACTCCGGCAACGTGGCGGCAGCGGAACTGGCGAGTCACGGCCTGCTGGATATTCTCTCCTCCGACTACTATCCCGCCAGCTTGCTCGATGCGGTGTTCCGGCTGGTGGCCGATGAGCGCAACACGCTGACGCTGCCGCAGGCGGCCGCGCTGGTTACCCGCAACCCGGCGCGGGCAATTGGCCTGCACGATCGCGGGCGCATCGCCGAAGGACTGCGTGCCGATTTAGTGCTGGTGCATACCGATCATGGTCATTCGCACATTCGTCACGTCTGGTCGCAAGGCAAGCGGGTGTTCTGATGGCGCGCCTGATCTGGCTTACCGGGCCTTCGGGCGCGGGAAAAGACAGCCTGTTGAACGCGCTGCGTGAAGCGCCGCCGGAGAATTTGCTGATCGCCCATCGCTACATTACGCGCGCCGCCGATGCGGGCGGCGAGAACCATGTGGCGCTAAGCGAAGCCGAGTTTCGACGGCGTGAGGCGCTGGGGTTGTTCGCCGTCAGCTGGCAGGCGCACGGCATGTATTACGGGCTGGGCGAGGAGATCGATCTGTGGCTGGCGCGCGGAATGAACGTGCTGGTGAACGGTTCGCGCCTGCATCTGCCGATGGTGCAGCAGCATTACGGCACGCAGCTGCTGCCGCTGGTATTGCAGGTTTCGCCAGCGGTGCTGGAAGCGCGTTTGCGGCAGCGTGGGCGCGAGTCAGAAGCGGAGATCGCGCAGCGGCTGGCTCGCGCCGCCGAACCGCTGCCCGCGCACTGTTATGCGTTGAATAATGATGGAGCGTTGAGCGAAACACTGCTAACGCTGCGCCAGTTGCTGACCGATCCAGCCGCTGTCACCGTTTAATCATTTTACTGTCATCAAGCTTTCATCCGTTTTGCCCGTAATAGCGTGCAATCAACAGCTCAGAAGAGATGGAGTGCAACATGGCACAGGCATTACTGAAAACCGTCGTCGACAATCCTTTCCCGCACGTTAGCGGGCAGGGCAACAAGGTGCTGTCGGTGCAGGGATTGTGCAAAGCGTACGGTGCCAACAAGGTGCTGGATAACGTCAGCTTCGATCTGCATGCGGGCGAGCTGGTGGCGGTGATTGGCCGCTCGGGCGCAGGCAAATCGACACTGTTACACATGCTCAACGGCACCATCAGCGCTTCGCAGGGTGCGATCCTCAGCAATCGCCACGGCGAAGTGGATCGCGATGTGGTGACGCTGAACAGCCGCCAGATGCGCGAATGGCGCAGCGAATGCGGCATGATCTTCCAGGACTTCTGTCTGGTGCCGCGCCTCGACGTACTGACCAACGTGCTGCTCGGTCGTTTAAGCCAAACCTCGACGCTGAAATCGTTCTTCAAAGTCTTCTCCGATACCGACCGCGCCCGCGCTATCGAACTGCTGCAGTGGATGAACATGCTGCCGCAGGCGCTGCAGCGTGCGGAAAATCTCTCTGGCGGCCAGATGCAGCGCGTGGCGATTTGCCGGGCGCTGATGCAGAACCCGCGCATCCTGCTGGCGGACGAACCGGTGGCATCACTCGATCCGAAAAACACCAAGCGCATCATGGACGTGCTGCGTCAGGTGAGCGAGCAGGGCATCAGCGTAATGGTGAACCTGCACTCAATTGAATTGGTAAAAAGCTACTGCACCCGCGTCATCGGTATTCAGCGCGGCAAAGTGCTATTTGATGGACATCCTTCCCGGTTGACCGACGGCCTGATGCATGAGCTGTACGGCGACGAAATTAACCAGCTCCACTAACTCCCACGGCAAGAGAAAACCTAAGAATGAAACTGACTTCTTTAGCTTTACTGACTATTGCGATGGCATTTGGCGCAAACGCAGCGGATGCACCAAAAGAGTTGAACCTCGGGATTCTTGGCGGCCAGAACGCCACGCAGCAGATTGGTGATAACCAATGCGTGAAAGATTTCTTCGATAAAGAGCTGCAGGTGGAGACCAAACTGCGCAACTCGTCTGACTATTCAGGCGTGATTCAGGGCTTGCTGGGCAACAAAATTGACCTGGTGCTGAGCATGTCGCCCGCCTCGTTTGCCTCGGTTTACCTGCAGAACCCGAAAGCGGTGGATGTGGTGGGCATCGTGGTGGATGACAAAGACGGTTCGCAGGGTTATCACTCAGTGGTGATCGTGAAAGCCGACAGCTCGTACCAAAAGCTGGAAGACCTGAAAGGCAAATCGTTCGGCATGGCCGATCCGGATTCCACTTCAGGCTTCCTGATGCCGAACCAGGCGTTCAAGAAAGAGTTTGGCGGCACGGTGGACGATAAGTACAACAACACCTTCTCCAGCGTCACCTTCTCCGGCGGTCACGAGCAGGACATCCTCGGCGTACTGAACGGCCAGTTCGAAGGCGCAGTAACCTGGACGTCGCTGATTGGTGACCGCGAAACCGGTTATACCTCGGGTGCCTTTGGTCGTTTAATTCGTATGGATCATCCGGATCTGATGAAGCAGATCCGCATTATCTGGCAATCGCCGCTGATCCCGAACGGTCCGATTCTGGTGAGCAACAATCTGCCCGCTGACTTCAAAGCGAAAGTGGTGGCCACCATCAAGAAACTGGATAAAGAAGATCACGGCTGTTTTGTTAAAGCGGTTGGCGGTGCCCAGCACATCGGCCCGGCTACCGTGGCGGATTACCAGAATATCATCGATATGAAGCGTGATTTGATGAAGGGTACGCGCGGTTAATTTAGTTGGTGCTGGCTGTCCCCCTCCTCGGTCCGTGCTCGCTGTCCCCCATCCCGGCCTTCCCCCACAAGTGGGGGAAGGAGATGCTGCCACATGCGACTTCGGAGCTGCATTTTGCACCATCTTCCTCCCCCACTTGTGGGGGAGGACCGAGGAGGGGGACAGCGAGCACCATCCCGCGAGCACCATCCAGAACGAATCCTCCCAACCAACAGGAATCCCCCCTTGACCGATTTCGAACACTACTACCAACGCATCCGCCGCCAGCAAAAGCGCGACTCGCTGCTGTGGTCGCTGCTGTTACTGGCGCTCTATCTGGCCGCGGGCAAGATGGCGGAATTTAATCTGCTCACCGTCTGGCAGTCGCTGCCACACTTTTTCGATTACATTGGCGAAACCCTGCCGGTGCTGCATCTCCCGCTGCTGTTCGCTGACGGCAAAACCGAGGGATCGCTGGCTTACTGGGGCTATCGCCTGCACTACCAGCTGCCGCTGATCTGGGAAACCTTACAACTGGCGCTGTCGTCCACCATCGTGGCGGTGGCGGTTGCTGGCGTGCTGGCGTTCTTCGCCGCCGACAACACCCAAACGCCGCGCAGCCTGCGCATGGCGATCCGCGCGTTTGTCGCCTTCCTGCGCACCATGCCGGAACTGGCGTGGGCGGTGATGTTCGTGATGGCGTTTGGCATTGGGGCCATTCCTGGCTTCCTCGCGCTGGCGCTGCACACCGTCGGCAGCCTGACCAAACTGTTCTACGAAGCGATTGAGAGCGCCTCGGATAAACCGGTGCGCGGCCTCGCGGCGTGCGGCGCCAGCAAACTGCAGCGCATGCGCTTTGCCTTCTGGCCGCAGGTCAAACCAACGTTTCTCTCCTACAGCTTTATGCGTCTGGAGATCAACTTCCGTTCCTCCACCATCCTCGGGTTGGTCGGTGCGGGCGGTATCGGGCAAGAGCTGATGACCAACATCAAACTCGATCGTTACGATCAGGTCAGCATCACGCTGTTGCTGATCATTGTGGTGGTGTCGCTGCTGGATACGCTGTCCGGCTGGCTGCGTCGCCGCGTAGTGGAAGGAGACGTATCATGATCGCCTTAGCGCCGGATGTCGCCAAACTCAAGCAGGAGCATGCCGCCCTGTTCGCTGCGCAAAACCGCTATCTGCGCCGCGTTGCGCTGGTGGCGCTGGCCATCGCGCTCTATTACCTGCTTTTTTTCGAGTTCTTTGGCATTGAGTGGAGCCGTTTTCTCATCGGCTGCCAGCAGCTCAGCCGCTATTTCCTGCGTATGTTTGTCTGGCAGGACTTCCTCAACTGGCCGTTTGCTTACTACTTCACGCAGGTCGGGATTACGCTGGCGATTGTGTTTTCCGGCACGCTGACCGCGTCACTGATCGCCTTGCCGGTCTCGTTCCTGGCGGCACGTAACGTGATGCACGATCCGCTGACGCGTCCGATTGCGCTGGTGGTGCGTCGCGTACTGGATGTGCTGCGCGGCATCGACATGGCGATTTGGGGGCTGATCTTCGTGCGCGCCGTCGGCATGGGACCGCTGGCCGGCGTGCTGGCGATCGTGATGCAGGATGTCGGCCTGCTCGGCAAACTCTACGCCGAAGGGCACGAAGCGGTGGAGCGTTCGCCGAGTCGCGGCCTTAGCGCAGTGGGCGCGAACAGCCTGCAAAAACATCGCTACGGCATTTTCACCCAATCGTTCCCGACCTTCCTCGCGCTCAGCCTGTATCAGATTGAGTCCAACACCCGCTCCGCAGCGGTGCTGGGCTTTGTTGGCGCGGGCGGCGTCGGCCTGGTGTATGCCGAGAACATGCGTTTATGGAACTGGGATGTGGTGATGTTCCTGACCCTGATTCTGGTGGCGGTGGTGATGATCATGGATGTGGTCTCCAGCAAGCTGCGTAAACGTTACATCACGGGGAAAGGGGTGCCGTTGTGGCAGCCTGCCGCGCGCGACTGAGCCGTTCACTGCGCTGCCAGGCGCGTTCCAGCGCCTGCACCAGCTGCGCCTGATGCCAGGGTTTCGCCAGCCGCTCACACAGCGGCAGCGTCACCTGCGTCTGGCGCAGATCCTGGCCGCTGATCAACACCGTTGCCAGATGCGGCCACTGCGCCTGCGCCTGGCGAATCACATCCGCGCCGTTAATGCCGCCCGGCAGCATCAAATCACTGATTAACAGATCGATATCCGGCGTCTGGCGCAGCAGCCTCAGCGCGCTTTCGCCGTCGCCACACTCCAGCGTCAGATAACCCAGTTGATGCAGATGTTCGCACAGCGTTTGCCGCACCGTCGGTTCATCATCCAGCACCAACACCAGCCGATCGTTGCTGGCCTGCGGCACCAGCGGCGGCGGCACGCTGAGCGGTTGCGCCGCTTCGGGCGCGCGCGGTAATAACAGCCGCACGGTGGTGCCTTGTCCCGGCGCGGTTTCCAGCTCAATCTGGCCGCCGGATTGCCGCACAAAGCCATATACCATTGATAAGCCCAAACCGCTGCCGCTGCCGATGGCTTTGGTGGTGAAGAACGGCTCAAACACCTGTTCACGCACCTCGGCCGACATGCCGCAGCCGTGATCGATCACTTCAATGGTGACGCGATCGCGCTTGCCGTCGGCTTCCTGTTTACGCTGATTCCAGATACGCAGGCGGATTTCGCCGCTCTGCTGAGCCATGGCATCGCGCGCGTTGACCACCAGATTGATCAGCGCGTTCTCCAGCTGTCCGGCATCGATCCACGCTGGCCAGCCGGGTCGCTGCGCATCGATCACCAGTTGCTGGCCGGGCAGCAGCGCGTGCTGCAGCAGCGAATGCAGATTATCCACCAGCTCCACCACCGACACCGCGCGCGGATAGAGCGCCTGCTTACGTGAGAAGGCCAGCAAGCGCTGCGTCAGCTGCGCCGCACGGTCGGCGGCCTGACGCGCGCGTTCGATGCGGCTGGCGAGCGTGCCGGGCGGCAGCTGATCGACGGTTAACGCCAGGCTGCCAATGATCACCGCCAGCAGATTATTGAAGTCGTGCGCCAGTCCGCCGGTCAGCTGTCCCACCGCTTTCATCTTCTGGCTGTGCAGCAGCGCTTCCTCCAGCGCCTTGCGCGTGGTGCGTTCCAGCACGGTATTCACCATGCCGCGCCGTGGCACCGGACTGAAGCGCAACTCCAGCGTGCGTCCATCCGCCAGCCGCACTTCCTGCGCATCGGCTAATCCGTTGAGCTCGACATCAACGCGTTTTAATAGCTGCTGATAGTGCAAACCGCGGTGCAGTTCGCGCGGCGCGATGCCGAGCAGCTCGGCATATTGCGCATTCCACACCACCAGCTGACCGCTATTATCGAACAGCGCAAAGCCGTCGCGCATGGCGAGAAAGGTCGATTCCAGCTGGTTGCTTTTCTCTTTTAGCAGGCGCGAAGTGTGCGCCAGCGACGCCGTATTGCGGGCAAACACGTTAAAGGCGCGCGCCAGATCGCCCAGCTCATCGCGCCGCGCCAGGCCCGGCACGTTGACGCTCTTTTCACCCTGCGCCAGCCGCGTCATGGCGTGGGCGATGGCGGTCAGACTCGAACCGAGATTGCGGTAAATGTAGTAACCGGCGTAACCGGTGATCAGCAGCGCCAGCAACATAAACAGGCCGATAAAGCCGATGATCGAATCCAGCTCTTCATGCGTCACCGCGCTGCGTGCGTCACTCTGTTGCGCCACCAGCTGCACGTAATGGGTGATGTCATCGTTGAGCATCGCCACCAGCGCTTTGATGCGATAAGTCGCGTAGGCGATGGCGATATCACTCTGCTCCAGCTGCTGCGCCACCGGCTGCAAATCCGTGCTGGTGGCGATCAGCCGCTGCACCTGAGTATTCAGCGCGCCGTTAAGCCTTAACGCTTGCCACTGGCGCAGCACCGAAGGTAATTGCTGCACTGCGGCCTGCGGCGCGCTGGATTGAATCGCCACGCTGAATAAGCTGTGGGTTTGCTGGCGCAGCGCGGCAGAAGGGGAATCGGTGCGCGTTAGCAGGTCAATGCGATTGAGTAACAGCTGCGATTGCCACAAGCCGCTCAGCATCACGTTGCGCTGCAGATGGCGCTGATGCCCGGCGCGCAGCAATTGATTAATGGTTTGTTCCAGCGTCTGGCTGCGCTCACGAATACGCGCTAGCAGCTGCGGCTGCTGTGCCGCCAGCGGCGCACTTGCCAGCAAGCTCAGCGACTGTTGCAGTTCCCGCTGCGTTTGCTGCAGGCGCGCCGATTCGCTCTGATACTCCAGCGCGCCGACCACCTGCGATAACCGCACCGCCGCAATGGCCACATTGGCGGTGTCGCGCGCCAGCGCCAGGCTGCCATTCATATCGGCCAGCGTTTGTGCCTGCGCCTGTTCCTGAATGTGACCTGCGTGGCGAAATCCAAAAATCGCGACCAGGCTCACCGCCAGCGTCACTGACATCACCAGCAGATTAAACAGCAGCAGGCGACTGCGCGCGCCCGCGTGCCAGTGCAGACTGTGACTCATAGCTGCCACTCCTTACCGCTCAACTGCTGGCGAGTATAGAAGCGCGATCGGGGCGAAATATGACAAATATGAATGGCCGCTGACATTTTCCATTTATCTAAGCAGGTTTTACTCGCTGCAACCTTTGCCAGCAGGAGTCTGTAAATGGATGCCACACCGATACTCTCCATGCGGGGAATCACCCGACGCTTCGGCAACTTCTATGCGCTCAAGGGCGTGGATCTCACGGTCTGGCCCGGTGAAGTGCATGCGCTGATGGGCGAAAACGGCGCGGGCAAAAGTACTTTGATGAAAATTCTGGCCGGCGCCTATACCGCCAGCAGCGGGGAAATTCTTATCGACGGCCAGCCGTATGTCATAAAAGGCCCAAAAGAGGCATTGGCGGCGGGCATCACCCTGATTTATCAGGAGATCAATCTGGCACCCAATTTGACGGTGGCGGAGAACATCTTTCTCGGCAGTGAAATCACGCGTGGAGGCCTGGTGAAGCGTCGCCAGATGGCGGAAGAGGCGCAGCGGGTGATTGATCGCCTGGGTGCGCAGTTCAGCGCCACCGATCTGGTGAGCCGCCTGAGTATTGCCGAGCAGCAGCAGGTGGAAATCGCCCGCGCGCTGCACCGCAACAGCCGCATTCTGGTGATGGATGAGCCGACTGCCGCACTCTCCAACCGTGAAACCGAGCAGCTGTTTGCGCTGATTAAACGGCTGCGCAGTGAAGGTATGGCGATCATCTACATCAGCCATCGCATGGCGGAAGTGTATGAGCTATCCGATCGCGTGAGCGTGCTGCGTGACGGGCAGTACGTCGGTAGCCTGACGCGCGAGCAGCTTAACGCCAGCGAGCTGGTGCGCATGATGGTCGGGCGGCCGCTCAGCGATCTGTTCAACAAAGACCGCGATATTCCGCTCGGCGACATCCGTCTCGCCGTCAATCACCTGTGCGACAAACACAAAGTGCGTCCCAGCAGCCTGTCGGTACGTGCCGGCGAGATTGTCGGGCTGGCGGGGCTGGTCGGTGCCGGGCGCAGCGAACTGGCGCAGCTGATTTTTGGCGTGCATCAACCGAGCGGCGGTGAGATCTGGATCGACGGCGTGAAAGTGCAGATTCACTCGCCGCGCGACGCCATCGCACGCGGCATCGGTTTTCTCACCGAAAACCGCAAAGAGCAGGGTTTGTTCCTCGAACTGGCGGCGCAGGACAACATTGTGATGGCGACGCTGGAGCGCGATGCCAGCTACGGCCTGCTCAATCGGCGCAAAGGGCAGAAGATTGCCAGCGAGGCGATTGATGCGCTGAACATCCGCGTGCCGCATGCGCAGGTACGCGCGGGCGGCTTGTCCGGCGGTAATCAGCAGAAGCTGCTGATTTCGCGCTGGGTGGCGATTGCGCCGCGCATCCTGATTCTCGATGAGCCGACGCGCGGCGTTGATGTCGGCGCCAAGAGCGAAATCTACCGCATGATGCAGCAGATGGCGCAGCAGGGCGTGGCGATTTTAATGATCTCCAGCGAGTTACCGGAAGTGGTGGGCATGAGCGACCGCGTTTATGTGATGCGTGAAGGCGCCATCGCCGGTGAGTTGAGTGGGGCAGAGATTAGCCAGGAAAACATTATGACACTGGCCACCGGCGCGCAGCCGGTTCAGGCCTGAGGAGAGCGCAATGACCAGTGAATCCGCACGCGTAAAAAGTCCCACCCTCAAGCGCGCGTTAATTAGTGACCTGCTGCAAACCGTCGGCATCCTGCCGATTCTGATCCTGATCGTGGCGGTATTTGGCTTTGTCACGCCGAACTTCTTCACCGAGGGCAATCTGCTCAACATTACGCGTCAGGCCTCGATCAACATCGTGCTGGCGGCGGGCATGACCTTTGTCATTCTCACTGGCGGCATTGATTTGTCGGTGGGATCGATGCTCGGCACCACGGCGGTGGTAGCGATGGCGGTGTCGCTCGATCCGGCATTTGCGTCACTGACGATCCCGGCGGCGTTAGGTGCCGGGCTGATTATGGGGTTGTTCAACGGCGTTCTGGTGGCGTGGGCGGGGCTGCCGCCCTTTATTGTCACGCTTGGTACCTACACCGCGATGCGCGGCGCGGCTTATCTGCTGGCCAACGGCACCACGGTGATCAACTCCGACATCAACTTTGAATGGATAGGCAACGGCTATCTCGGGCCGGTGCCGTGGCTGATCATCATCGCCTTTGCGGTGATCGCGCTGTGCTGGTTCATTCTGCGCCGCACTACCTTAGGCGTACACATTTATGCCGTTGGCGGCAACGTGCAGGCGGCGCGCCTGACCGGCATCAAAGTCAGCGTGGTGCTGCTGTTTGTCTACGCCATGAGCGGCTTGCTGTCGGGGCTGGCCGGATTGATGAGCGCCTCGCGGCTCTACAGCGCCAACGGCAACCTTGGCGTCGGTTACGAGCTGGATGCGATAGCGGCGGTGATCCTCGGTGGCACCAGCTTTGTCGGCGGCATCGGCACCATCACCGGCACGCTGATTGGTGCGTTGATTATCGCCACGCTGAATAACGGGATGACGCTGATGGGCGTCTCCTATTTCTGGCAGTTAGTGATCAAGGGCGCGGTGATCATTATCGCGGTGTTGATCGATAAGTACCGGACGCGGCATCACGTGGGTTGAGTTATATCGTGCTTGCTGTCCCCCATCCCGGCCTTCCCCCATAAATGGGGGAAGGAGATGCTGCCACATGCAGCTTCCACACACACATTTTGCAGCATCTTCCTCCCCCACTTGTGGGGGAGGACCGAGGAGGGGGACACCGAGCACACCCCACCATAAAAACCAAAAAGCAGGAGAACATCGACTATGCGTTTTAATCCGATTCTAACCGGACTGCTGGCGGCTACGCTTCTGAGCGCGCCATTGGTGCAGGCCAAAGAGCTGAAATCCATTGGTGTGACCGTCGGCGATCTCGCCAACCCGTTCTTCGTGCAGATCACCAAAGGTGCGGAGCTGAAGGCGCGTGAACTGGCGGGCGACAAGGTCAACGTAACGCTGGTCTCCAGCGGCTACGATCTCGGCCAGCAGGTGGGGCAGATTGACAACTTCATCGCCGCTAAAGTGGACATGATCATCCTTAACGCCGCCGATTCCAAAGGTATCGCGCCCGCGGTAAAACGTGCGCGTGATGCCGGGATTGTGGTGGTGGCGGTCGACGTGGCAGCAGACGGCGCTAACGCCACTATCACCTCCGATAACACCGCCGCCGGCGCGATGGCGTGTAAATACATCTCCGACCGCCTGAAGGCCAAAGGCAACGTGGTGATCATCAATGGACCACCGGTTTCTGCGGTGCAGAACCGTGTCGAAGGCTGCATGACCGAGCTGAAAACCCATCCGGACATCAAGCTGCTCTCCTACAACCAGAACGCCAAAGGCAGCCGCGAAGGTGGTCTCGAAGTGATGACCGGCCTGCTGTCGGCCAATCCGAAGATCGATGCAGTGTTCGCGATTAACGACCCAACGGCAATTGGTGCCGATCTGGCGGCGAAACAGGCTCAGCGCAATGAGTTCTTTATTGTCGGCGTCGATGGATCGCCAGACGGTGAAGAGGCGCTGAAACGCAAAGGCTCGCTGTTCGTGGCCACGCCAGCGCAGGACCCGCAGGTGATGGCGGCGAAAGCGGTGGAGATCGGCTATGACATCCTGCAGGGCAAGCCCGCGCCAGATAAGCCGGTGCTGATTCCGGTGACGATGATCGATCGTAACAGCGTCAGCAGCTACAAGGGCTGGACGGTGAAGTAAGCAGCCGCTGTCCCTCACCCTAACCCTCTCCCATAAATGGGAGAGGGGACAAATAGCGCCCTCTCCCGCTTGCGGGAGAGGGCTGGGGTGAGGGCCAGCGTGGAAAGGAGGAGAAGATGCAACGCTCAGAAGTGAATGCGATCCTACAACGCACCCGCGAATTCTTTATGCGTCAGGATGTGCATCTGCCACCGTGGGCCGATTACGGCCTCAGCCAGTGGCGCGCGCTCGATAAACATGATGCCGATGAACTGCTGGCGCTGCATCTTGGCTGGGATGTCACCAGCTTCGGCGCTGACGATTTCAATCAAACCGGTTTAACCCTGTTCACACTGCGCAACGGTTCGCGGGGTGGTCAGCCGTGGGTTAAACCTTACGCCGAAAAAATCATGCATGTGCGCGAAGGGCAGGTCACGCCGATGCATTATCACCCGCAAAAGATGGAAGACATTATCAATCGCGGCGGCGGTAATCTGATCGTCACGCTGCATAACCGTGCGGGCAATCAGCTGGCTGATACGGCGGTGAACGTCACGCTCGATGGCATCCGCCAAACCCACGCCGCCGGTTCGCAGCTGCGTTTATCGCCCGGCGAAAGCGTCACCTTGCTGCCGGGCATCTGGCACAGCTTTTGGGGCGAAGAGGGCTACGGCGATGTGTTGGTGGGTGAAGTGTCGATGCCCAACGACGACGAACACGACAACGTGTTTCTCACGCCGCTGGCGCGCTTCAATCCGCTTGATGAAGATGAAGCACCGCGCTGGCTGCTGTGTAACGAATATCACCGCTGGCTGGCCTAAAGGAGCCTGATATGGCACTGATTTCACTGGCGCAGGGTTTGGCCCATGCGCAACAGAACGGCTACGCGCTTGGCGCGTTTAACGTCCTCGACACCCATTTCCTGCGCGCGCTCTATCAGGCTGCTGAGCGGCAGCGCTCACCGTTTATTATCAGCATCGCTGAAGTGCATTTTAAGTATGTCAGCCTCGAGCATTTGGTCGCCGCCGTGCGCACCGAAGCGGCGCTGCACGCTATTCCGGTGGTGCTGCATCTCGATCATGGCCTGCATTTTGAGGCGGTGATGCAGGCGATTCGCCTTGGCTTTACCTCGGTCATGTTCGATGGATCGACGCTCAGCTACGAGGAGAACGTGCGCCAGACGCGCGAGGTAGTGAAGATGTGTCACGCGCTCGGCGTGTCGGTGGAGGCCGAACTCGGTGCGGTGGGCGGCGATGAGGGCGGTGCGCTGTTTGGCGAGGCCGACAGCGATAAATTTACCGATCCGGCACAGGCCGCTGATTTTGTGCACTCCACCGGCATTGATTGCCTGGCGGTGGCGATTGGCAATGCGCACGGCAAATACAAAGGCGAACCCAAACTCGACTTCGACCGGCTGGCAGCGATTCGCGCGACGGCTGGCATTCCGCTGGTGTTGCATGGCGGTTCCGGCATTAGCGACGCGGATTTCCGCCGCGCCGTCAGCCTTGGCATCAACAAAATCAATTTCTATACCGGCATGTCGCAGGCGGCGCTCGGGGCGATTGAAGCGCAGATCGCCCAACGCGATGCGCGCTACGACGCCTTTGCTGAGTTGTTGATGGCGGTAGAGCGCGACATCGCCAACGTGGTGGCGCAGCAGATGCAGGTATTCGGCAGCGCCGGGAGGGCATAACCGCATGGTGCGTAACGGAATCATCGGTGCCGGCAGCATGCTGGTGGATCACGTGCAGCGCATCAGCCATTGGCCGGAACAAGGCTGGCTAACCGAGATTCAGCACAGCGAGAAGTGCAGCGGCGGCGCGGCGCTCAACGTGCTGTTTACGCTGGCGCGCATGCAGCTGAATCTGCCGCTGGCGGGCGTCGGCATGGTGGGCGAGGACAGCGACGGCGATTACATTCTGCAACTGCTGGACGATCATCACATCGACCGCCAGTTTGTGCAGCGCATCGCAAGCATCAATACGGCAATGACGCAGGTGATGACCACGCCGGATGGCCAGCGCACCTTCTTCCATGCGCGCGGCGCCAATGGCAAGCTCGATCTGGCGCACTTCGCCGACGTCTTCACTGCACACCGCATCTTCCATCTCGGGTATTTGCTGCTGCTGGATAGCCTTGATGTGCCGGACGATCAATACGGCACGCGCAGCGCACGGCTGCTGGCGCAGATGCAGCAGCGCGGCTATCTCACCTCCCTCGATTTGGTGTCGCGCGTGGGCGAATATCGACCGCTGGTGATGCCTGCGCTGCGCTGGCTCGATTATCTGGTGATCAACGAACTGGAGGCGCAATCACTCACCGGCATCAGTTTGCGCACGCCGCACGGGCTTGCCGCCCCCGAAGCTTTTGCCGAGGCGGCTACCTGGCTAATGCAGCAAGGCGTACGTCAGCGGGTGGTGATCCACGCACCCGAAGGCGCGTGGGGCCAGCAAGCGGACGGCGAAGAGCGCTGGCAACCGGCGTGGTGCTTAGCGCCAGAAGAGATCGTTGGCAGCGTGGGGGCGGGCGATGCGTTTTGCGCCGGTGTGCTCTATGCCAGCCATGAAGGCTGGTCGCTGACGGAAACGCTGAAGCTGGCGCACACCTGCGCCTGTTTTAATCTGCATGCCGCCAACGCGCTGGACGGCACGCGGCCATTAGCCGAGATGCAGCGCTGGATGGATCAGGCGATTTGCGTTTCACGTGCCGAAGAAGCCGGACGCATCACGTCGGCGGAGAAAACATAGCCGAGACCGCGAATGGTGCGGATCAGGCTCGGTTGATGCGGATTGATTTCTATCTTGCGTCGCAGCCGCATAATCAGTACATCAATAGTGCGATCAAACACCTCAAGGCTTTCGCTGTGCGTCAGTTCGAGCAGTTGATCGCGGGTTAATACTTTGCGCGCATGCGCCACCAGCGCGCGCAGCAGCGTGTATTCACCTTGCGTTAGCGGCACGCTTTCACGCTGCGGATTGAACAGTTGGCAGCGCGCATCGTCGAGGCGCCAGCCGTTAAATTGCCAACCTTCATCTGCTAACGCTTCCGGCTGCGCCAGCCGTCCGCAGCGTCGCAGCGCCGCGCGTGCCCGAGCCACTACCACGCGCGGGTTGAACGGCTTGGCGATGTAATCATCCGCGCCCATCTCCAGCCCCACCACCATATCCGCTTCCGAACCCATGCCGGTCAACATGATCACCAGCAGATCGGGACGCTGCCGCTGCATCTGTTGCAGCACCAGCAAGCCGTTGGTGTCTGGCAGCATCATATCCAGCATCACCAGTGAAATTTCCGGGTGCAGCGCCAGCAGAGCCAGCGCATCTTTCCCCTGATGGCAGCAATAAACGGTAAATACATGTTCATTCAACACATCGTGCAGCAATTCGCACACTGCACGATCATCATCGACCACCAGAATCGCGGGCTTCATGGATGCGCCTCTTTTGTTACGAAAGGGTTAAAAGCAGTGTAACCCGATGTTTTTTACCTGCTGATTAAGGCAACAGAAACGTGAGCGCCATCGCCTGGCAGAGTGCGGAAGCGTGCAGTGCCGCACTCTTTTTGCCAAACCATTGTCAGGTAGGAAAACGATTGCGCGGCGCTGGTGCAATGCACCATAATCGCGCCTCATTCTGGTTCAGAATAATCTTAGCCGCAGCCGCAAATGAAAACGTAATCGATTGCGTAGGGGAGTGGCATAGCTATTGCTATATGGACAGGGGAAAGCGCAAGGTTTCACAACCTGTTGTCCAGTTTGCTTCGCTTTCAAAACAACAATAAGCATGTAAACCACATTGGCAAGGAGCGCGCGCATTCGTGCCGACTCCGCTCATGAGAGATGATGATGTTAGAAAAACTCTTCAAACTAAAAGCGCACAACACCACGGTTCGCACCGAAATCATTGCGGGTATCACCACCTTCCTGGCAATGGCGTACATCCTGTTTGTTAACCCGAGCATTCTCGGCGCAACCGGCATGGATAAAGGTGCGGTCTTCGTGGCGACCTGTCTGGCGGCGGCGATTGGCTGTGTGTTAATGGGCCTGATCGCTAACTATCCGATTGCACTCGCACCGGGCATGGGCCTCAACGCCTTCTTCACCTACACCGTGGTGCTGCATATGGGTTACACCTGGCAAGTCGCGCTGGGCGCGGTGTTCTTGTCGGCGGTGATCTTCTTTGCCATGTCGCTTTTCAAAATTCGTGAGTGGATTATTAACAGCATTCCGCTGCCGCTGCGTGCCGGTATTGGTGCCGGTATCGGTCTGTTCCTGGCGATTATCGCGCTGGAAGGCGCGGGTATCGTGGTGGATAACCCAGCAACGCTGGTTGGCCTGGGCGATCTGACCAAACCGGGTCCGCTGCTGGCGCTGCTCGGCTTCTTCATCATTGTGGTGCTGGAAGCGCGTCGCGTTACCGGTGCGGTGCTGATCGGCATTCTGGTGGTGACCTTCATTTCTATGGGCATTGGCCTGACGCCGTTTGGTGGCGTGTTCTCCGCTCCGCCCTCTATCGCGCCAACCTTTATGCAGCTGGATATCGCCGGTGCCTTTAACGTCGGTTTGGTGAGCGTAATCTTCGCCTTCCTGTTCGTGGACGTGTTCGATAACACCGGCACCTTGCTGGGTGTGACCAAGCGCGCCGGTCTGGCGGATGAGCAGGGCAACGTGCCGAAAATGGGCCGTGCGTTGATCGCAGATAGCGCCGCCGCGCTGTTCGGCTCGCTGCTTGGTACTTCAACCACCACCAGCTATGTGGAATCTGCTGCCGGCGTCAGCGCCGGTGGCCGCACCGGCCTGACGGCGATTGTGGTGGCGATTCTGTTTCTGCTCAGCCTGTTCTTCTCGCCGCTGGCGGGCAGCGTACCGGTTTATGCCACTGCGCCAGCGCTGCTGTTTGTGGCGGTGCTGATGGCGTCTGGGCTGGCGGATATTGACTGGAAAGATATCACCACCGCCGCGCCGGTAACCGTGACCGCGCTGACCATGCCGCTGACTTACTCGATCGCCAACGGTATTGCGTTCGGCTTCATCACCTGGACGGTGGTGAAACTGCTAAGCGGCCGCACCAAAGAGGTCAACCCGGCGCTGATCATTTTGTCGATTCTGTTTGTTATCAAACTGGGCTGGCTGAGCGCGTAAATGTTGCTTAACGGAAGCCCGCTCGGGCTTCCGTGTCTACTGTTGCATCCCTTCGTTTATTTTCTGCGTGACACTTCGCAATCCTTTTTGATGCTCACTTTCCTTACCTCTCAAAACAGCCCAGGCTGTGCGTGTTATTTGAGCCTGCCCGCAAAAAATGTGCTGTGAATGGCGGGATCGTGGAATGTTAACGCTGCGCAAATCTGTTTCACTAACAGTGTGGTGGAAAGATTGAGCTGCGCGATGGAAGAGGATTCGGTGATGGATTACCCCATTAGCAATACAACTCGTGTGTTCCCACCGCTTATTTTTGACGTTGGTAACAAAGGAGATCATCAAATGGAACAACTCACCAAACGCGTTGAAGAGCTGGAAAAAACCACGCAGCAGATTCAGATGGATGTTGCTGTGCTAACTGCGCGTTCAGAGCATTTTGCGACTAAAGCGGATATCGAAAAGGTCAGAGCCGAGCAGGGCGTGATGCGTGTGGAGATTATGGGCGAGCTGGGGGCGCTTGAACAACGTCTCGATAAAAAGTTTGAGCGGATGGAAGACAAATTCGATAAAAAGTTCGAAAAGATAGATGAGAAGTTTGGAAAGATAGATGAGAAGTTCGAAAGGATTGATGAGAAGTTTGAAAGGATTGATGAGAAGTTCGACAGAGTTGATCAGAGATTCAATCAGCTGGAAGATAAAATATCTGCCTTCAACAACAGCATCACCTGGAAAATCATGATACCGACCGGCCTTCTGGTGCTGGCGTGGTTTGTGCAGAATATCGTTTTGAAAATGTCATGACGCGCTTTACTGCACGGTTCCGGCCCTTCATGGGCCGGAACTCATCATGATTACCTAAACGGCGGCTCGTTAAAGGTTCTCAGCTTCCTCGAATGCAGCTTGTCGCCTTCAGCTCGTAGCAGTTCTACCGCGCAGATGCCAATCTGCAGGTGCTCTGAGATTGCGCCTTCATAGAAGCGGTTTGCCTGGCCCGGTAGCTTGATCTCGCCATGCAGCGGTTTATCGGATACGCACAGCAAGGTGCCGTAAGGCACGCGGAAGCGATAACCCTGCGCGGCGATGGTGGCGCTCTCCATATCAACCGCTACGGCGCGGCTCAGGTTGAAGCGCAGCGCCGAAGCGGAGTAGCGCAGCTCCCAGTTACGGTCATCGGTGGTGACCACGGTGCCGGTGCGCAGGCGCTGTTTAACTTCTTCGCCGGGCATGCCGCTGACCGCTTTGGTGGCGTCATACAGTGCGCGCTGCACTTCGGCGATGCTCGGGATTGGGATATCTGGCGGCAGTACGCTATCCAGTACGTGGTCGTCGCGCAGGTAGGCATGCGCCAGCACATAGTCGCCGATGGTCTGGCTTTCGCGCAGTCCACCGCAGTGGCCAATCATCAGCCAGGCGTGCGGACGAATCACCGCCAGGTGGTCACAGATGGTTTTGGCATTGGATGGCCCCACGCCGATGTTCACCAGCGTAATGCCGCGACGATTCGGTGATGTCAGGTGCCATGCCGGCATTTGGTGCTTCTTCCACGCCAGATCGGACATCATCGCCGTCGGGTCTTGCGTATCGGCGGTGATCACCACTTCACCGGCGCAGGCCAGGCTGTCGTAAGGCGTGGTGGGATCCTGCACCTGCTCAATCGCCCAGCGCACGAACTCATCGACGTAGCGCGTGTAGTTGGTGAACAGCACGAACGGCTGAAAGTGTTCTACGCTCGTGCCGGTGTAGTGGCGCAGGCGTGCCAGTGAGAAATCGGTGCGCAGGGCGTCAAAGTGCGACAGCGGGAAAATCGCATTGGCGTGGAACAGGCCGTCGGCGGTTTCATCACCGATTTGCGACAGTTCGGTGGTGGGGAAATGGCGTGCGATGCTGGCGCTCATTGAGCGGTCCAGTGACAAGCCGTCAATCACATAAGGATAAGGAATTTCCTGCTGCGAAGGCGCGACCTCAATCAGTACGTCGTACTCCTTCTCCAGCATCTGCAGCTGCTCGCTGAGATAGTGGCGCAGCAGCGCCGGGCGCGTGATGGTGGTGCTGTAGCTGCCGGTATGGGTAAAACGTCCCCACGCGCGGGTGCGATTTTGCTGCGGACCTTCACCCAGCCAGGTGATGCGCAGCTGCGGATAAACAAACAGCCCTTGCTGACGCGCGGCCTCATCCGGCAACTGTCCGGTGGCGGTAAAATCGCGAATGGCGTTGCGCAGCGCGTCAACGGCTGCGTCGTACAGGCGTTCTAGTTCGTCCAGCGCTTGCTGGCTGCTCAATCCGTTCCGTTGTGTATTCATGGGTTCTCCTTCAGAAACATGGACCGTTTTCACCAGAGCATAGCGGATAAACCCTGCGCTACGATGAAGAATCTGTGATCGATCGCATTCTGCACCATCACGGTGCTGGTGCGTGGCGTAACCGCGGCTATGTTTATGATCAGCAGGGATGTTACATCGCGTGTCTCCTGTTCTGGAGCGATGCCCGAGTAATAAATCGTCCACCTTCACGGTATTGGCGAGCTTATTGCTTAGTTTTCAACCGTGGCCTTAATGAATCTATCCGGTTCTCAAAGCAGGTTGCCATAAATGGCGACTCTTCGGGTGTTGGAGGCCGCACTCTGTTCTGCCGAAGTTTCAGAAATTGATTTCTCCCAGGCCGTGGTATGGCTCCGTTCCTGACCCGTTGAGGATTGAAAGCATGTCTTTGAAATTCATAAAACACCCAATGAAGGTGGCGATTGCAGGTTGTTTAAGCGTGGCCTTTTACGCTCAGGCAGATATTAAAATTGGTGTGGCGGGTCCGTTCTCTGGGCCTAATGCGACGTACGGCGCGCAATACTGGAAAGGCGCAAGCCAGGCCGCGGAGGATATCAATGCGGCAGGCGGCATCAACGGCGAGAAAATCGTGCTGGTGCAGGGCGACGACGCGTGTGAACCGAAGCAGGCGGTATCCGTCGCTAACCGATTGGTCGATCAGGACAAAGTAATGGCGGTGGTCGGCCACTTCTGCTCCTCTTCCACCATGCCCGCCTCGGAAGTCTATGATGAGGCTGGCGTTTTGGCGATCACGCCCGGATCAACCAACCCGAAAATTACCGAACGCGGCATGAAAACCCTATTCCGCATGTGTGGTCGTGATGACCAGCAGGGCGCCATCGCCGCGGATTACATCATCGACAAGCTCAAAGCGAAGAAAGTGGTCATCATTCATGACAAAGACACTTACGGCCAGGGTTTAGCGGATGCCACCAAAGCCTCACTTGAGAAGCGTGGCGTGAAAGAAGTGCTGTATGAAGGCTTGTCGCGCGGTGAGAAAGATTTCAATGCGCTGGTAACCAAGATCGGCGCGCTGAAACCGGACGTGGTCTATTTCGGCGGCTGTCATCCGGAAGCCGGTCCGCTGGTGCGCCAGATGCGTGAGCAGGGCGTTAATGCCGCCTTCTTCTCGGGTGACTGCATCGTGACGGAAGAGATGGTGACGGCAGCAGGCGGCCCGCAATATACCAAAGGCGTCTACATGACCTTCGGCAACGATCCGCGCACCATCGCCGATGGCAAAGCGGTTATCGACAAATTCCGCGCCGGCGGATTTGAGCCAGAAGGTTACACCCTGTATGCCTACGCCTCCGTGCAGACGCTGGCCGCCGCTTACAAAGCAGCCGGTAAAGACAACGCCAAGGCCAGCGACTGGCTGAAAGCCAACAGCGTCGATACCGTCATGGGCAAAAAAGCCTGGGACAGTAAAGGCGATCTCAAGGTGTCGGATTACGTCGTGTATCAATGGGACGACAAAGGCAAGTATCACCAGCTGTAATGTGCCACGCGGCCCCGTACAGTGCGGGGCCATTCGCGATTGCGCGCGAGGTGTGCGCTCCCATTGAGTACGAGACGACATTATGGACGCCTTTTTCTTACAGCAGCTGATCAACGGTTTAACGCTCGGTGCCGTGTATGGCCTGATCGCCATCGGCTACACCATGGTTTACGGCATTATCGGCATGATCAACTTCGCCCACGGCGAGGTGTATATGATCTCCGCCTATCTATGTGCCATTGGCTTATCACTACTCAGCTTTTTTGGCATTCACTCTTTCCCGCTACTGATATTCGGCACCTTAATCTTCACCATTATCGTCACCTCGGCTTACGGCTGGGCGATTGAGCGCATCGCCTATCGACCGCTGCGCAACTCGACGCGCCTTGCGCCGCTGATTTCAGCAATTGGCATGTCACTGATTTTGCAGAACTATGTGCAACTCAGTCAGGGGCCAAATCAGCAGGGCATTCCGACGTTGCTGACCGGCGTGTTGCGCATGGAATTTGATGGTGGCGTGGTGCAAATCACCTGGACCAAAATCTTCATCCTGATCGCGGCGTTTTGCGGCATGGCGCTGCTGACCTGGATTATCCAGTACACCAAACTCGGGCGTATTTGCCGTGCAGTGCAGCAGGATCGGCGCATGGCTTCCATTCTCGGCATCAATACCGATCGCGTTATCTCGCTGGTGTTTGTGATTGGTGCGGCGATGGCGGGATTAGCTGGCGTGCTGGTGACCATGAATTACGGCACCTTTGATTTTTACGCCGGATTTATCATTGGCATCAAAGCGTTCACCGCCGCAGTGCTCGGCGGCATCGGTTCACTGCCGGGCGCGATGCTTGGCGGATTATTGCTGGGCGTCGCGGAAGCGCAGTTCGCCGGGATGGTGAATTCTGACTACAAAGATGTGTTCTCGTTTTCGCTGCTGGTGGTGATTTTGATCTTCCGCCCGCAAGGACTGCTGGGACGTCCGCTGGTCGCTAAAGTGTGAGGAAGCCCCGATGAATGCAATGACGCAAAATCCTGTGCGCCAGGCGCTGCTCGATACGCTGCTGGCGGGGTTAGTGGCGCTGGTGGTATTTGGTCCGATTGTTGGCGTGGTGCTCGACGGTTACAGCTTCAAACTGTCGCCACAGCGCGTGGCGCTGCTGGTGGCGGTGGTGATGGCGGGGCGTTTGCTGTTCAGTTTGTTTCTGCACGCGCCTGTTGGTCAGCGCATCATGCGCAAGTTTGCCAGCAGCGATGACGGGGTTTACGTGCGCGAGCCCGGCTATCGTTCGCGTTTGCGCTGGATATTGCCGCTGCTGCTGATCGTGGCGCTGGCCTTTCCGTTTCTCTCCAGTAAATATCTGCTGACGGTGGCGATTCTCGGCCTGATTTATGTGCTGCTCGGGTTGGGCTTGAATATTGTGGTTGGGCTCGCCGGATTACTCGATCTCGGCTACGTGGCTTTTTATGCCATCGGAGCGTACGGCCTGGCGCTTGGCTATCAATATCTCGGATTGGGTTTCTGGAGCATGCTGCCGCTGGCGGCGCTGCTGGCCGCTTTTGCTGGCGCGCTGCTCGGGTTCCCGGTGCTGCGCATGCACGGCGATTATCTGGCGATCGTTACGCTCGGCTTTGGTGAAATCATTCGTCTGGTGCTGACCAATTGGGTCGCCTTTACCGGCGGCCCGAACGGGGTTTCCGTGCCGTCGCCTACCTTCTTTGGCCTCGAGTTTGCCCGCCGCGCGCGCGATGGCGGCGTGCCGTATCACGAGTTTCTGCACGTCACTTACAACCCGAATATGAAATTTATCTTTATCTATGTTGTGCTGGTTCTGGTGGTGTTGCTGGTGCTGTGGATCAAGCATCGCCTGACGCGTATGCCGATTGGCCGCGCCTGGGAAGCGCTGCGTGAAGATGAGATTGCCTGCCGCGCGATGGGCCTTAATCATGTGTTGGTGAAGCTTTCAGCCTTTATGTTGGGCGCGTCAACCGCGGGCATCGCCGGGGTGTTTTTTGCCAGCTATCAGGGCTTCGTTAATCCCACCTCGTTTACCTTTTTTGAGTCGGCGCTGATTCTCGCCATTGTGGTGCTCGGTGGGATGGGATCGACGCTCGGCGTGGTGCTGGCGGCGTTTGTGCTGACGGTGGCACCGGAACTGCTGCGCAGCTTTGCCGAATACCGCGTGCTGCTGTTCGGCATGCTAATGGTGCTGATGATGATCTGGCGGCCACGTGGGCTGGTGCGCACCGCACGCGTTGGCGTGCCGCTGCGAAAAGGAGTGCGCCATGAGTGATGCCATCCTGCAAGTGGACAACCTGATGATGCGCTTTGGCGGCATCAAGGCGCTGAATGACGTCAGCCTGGCGGTGGAACGCGGTTCGGTGACCTCATTAATTGGTCCTAACGGTGCCGGTAAAACCACGGTGTTCAACTGCCTGACCGGTTTTTATCGCGCCAGCGGCGGACGCATTGTGCTTAACGCCAATCAGCGCAGCACCGATGTGATTCAGGTGTTGGGGCAAAAAATTCACGCAGGTGACTGGATCAATCCTACACGGCTCGGCTCGCGGCTCTGGTACAAGATGTTTGGCGGCGCGCATCTGGTGAACCGCGCCGGGCTGGCGCGTACCTTTCAAAATATCCGGCTGTTCCGCGAAATGTCGGTGATTGAGAATCTGCTGGTGGCACAGCATATGCAGGTCAATCGTCAGCTGCTGGCGGGCGTGCTGAACACGCGCGGCTACCGCGAAGCAGAAAATCGCGCGCTGGATCGCGCTTTTTACTGGCTGGAAAACGTCGATTTGGTCGCCAGCGCTAACCGCCTGGCGGGCACGCTCTCTTACGGTCAGCAACGGCGGCTGGAGATCGCGCGCGCCATGTGTACGCGACCGGAACTGATTTGTCTGGATGAACCGGCGGCTGGGTTGAATCCGGTGGAAACCGAGGCGTTGAGCGCGATTTTGCATCGTCTGCGCGCCGACCATCGCATCAGCGTGTTGCTGATTGAACACGACATGCCAATGGTGATGCGCATTTCCGATCACATCGTGGTGCTCGATCATGGCGATGTGATTGCCCAGGGCACGCCACAGCAAATTCGTCACGATCCCAAAGTAATTGCCGCCTATCTCGGCGCAGAAGAGGAGAGCGATCATGGCTGAACCGATGCTGGCTTTTGAGCAGGTCGATGTGTTTTACGGTCCTTTGCAGGCGTTGAAACAGGTGTCGTTGACGGTGAATCAGGGCGAAACCGTGGCGCTGATTGGCGCTAACGGCGCGGGAAAATCCACGCTGCTGATGTCGATCTTTGGTCAGCCGCGCATTGCCAGCGGCGAGATTCGCTTGCGCGGCGAAGCGATCAGCCAGCGTTCGACGCACTTCATCGCCGCCAGCGGCATTGCGCAGGCCCCGGAAGGACGACGCATCTTTCCTGATATGACGGTGGAAGAGAACCTGCTGATGGGCACCATCGCTATCGGCGAACGTTTTGTTAAAGAGGACAAAGAGCGCATGTATCAGCTGTTTCCGCGCCTGCTGGAGCGGCGTAAGCAGCGCGCCATGACGCTCTCCGGCGGCGAGCAGCAGATGTTGGCGATTGCGCGTGCGCTGATGAGTCGACCTAAGCTGTTGCTGCTCGACGAACCCAGTCTTGGCCTCGCGCCGATTGTGGTGAAGCAGATCTTTGGCATTCTGCGCGAATTGACCCAGCAAGGCATGACGCTGTTTCTGGTGGAGCAGAATGCCCGCCATGCATTGCAGCTAGCCGATCGCGGCTATGTGATGGTGAACGGTGAGATTCGCCTGAGCGGCAGCGGCGCAGAGCTGCTCAATAATGACGACGTGCGCAGCGCCTATTTGGGCGGCGCAGCCGATCCTGCGGTGGTGGCGACAAAAAGTTTGTAATAATGATTAAATGGTGAGGGGAAACACTTTGCATAATTCTCAGTGGCCTATCATCATTATTACTCTTCTTCCTCTCCAAAGTGATTTGGTAATCCCTTGCAAAATCCTGGCGTAGCAGTGATGCGGGCGGTCAGAAACACGGCGTGGTATCCCAAGCGCCGCGCTTACCGTACGTTGTTCTGGCGAGAAATCACCCCATTAGCCGTGCCCATCTTTATCGAAAACCTCTGCGTGATGCTGATGGGCGTCCTCAGTACCTTTTTGGTGAGCTGGCTGGGTAAAGAAGCGATGGCGGGCGTCGGTTTGGCCGACAGCTTCAACATGGTGATCATCTCCTTCTTTGCCGCCATCGATCTCGGCACCACGGTGGTGGTGGCGTTCAGCCTGGCGAAACGCAACGGCAAACGTGCGCGAGCCGCCACCAGACAGTCGCTGGGATTGATGACCGCGCTGGCGTTTGTGCTGGTGATCGCCATCGAGTTTTGGGGGCATCTGATCATTGATGTGATTGCCGGCAGCGCCGATCCCAAAGTGAAAGAGCTGGCGCTGAGCTATCTGCAAACCTCGGCGTGGAGCTATCCTGCAGCGGCAATTGCGCTGATTGGCAGCGGCGCGCTGCGTGGCGCGGGCAATACTAAAATCCCGATGCTGATCAACGGCGGCATGAACATTCTCAACATCGTGATCAGTAGCGTGCTGATTTACGGCTGCCTCGGTTGGGAAGGTATGGGTTTTGTTGGTGCCGGATTGGGCTTAACCATTTCGCGCTATATTGGTGCGGCGGCGGCGATTTACGTGCTGTATCGCGGCATTACGCCAGCCCTGAAAATCTCCATCGCCAGCTATTTCCGGCGCTGGGATCGCAATATTCTGATGGAAGTGTTGGGCATTGGCGTGCCCGCCAGTATTGAATCGGTACTGTTTAACGGCGGTAAGCTGCTCACGCAGATTTTTGTCGCTGGCATGGGTACCAATGAGATCGCCGGTAACTTTATCGCCTTCTCGATTGCTTCGCTGATTAACCTGCCAGGTAACGCGCTGGGATCGGCGTCGACCATTATTACCGGCCGCAGGTTGGGACTGAATCAGGTGATGCAGGCTGAACGCCAAATCAAACACGTGTTCTGGCTGGCGATGATTGGATTGTGTTCGCTGGCGTTGATCACCGTGCCGCTTGCCGGAACACTCGCGCAGTTTTACAGCCGCGATCCGGAAGTCATTTCAGTTACCAAGCATTTGATTTGGCTGAATGCCGCCTTTATGCCGATCTGGACCGCTTCATGGGTGCTGCCCGCCAGCCTGAAAGGCGCGCGCGATGCGCGTTACACCATGTATGTGTCAATGTTTAGCATGTGGGGCGCCCGCGTCGTAGCAGGTTATTTCCTTGGGATTGTATTGGGAATGGGCGTGATAGGCGTGTGGCTCGGCATGTTCCTCGACTGGACGGTGCGCGGCGTATTTTTCTGGTGGCGACTCAACAGCGGCAAATGGCTGAACAATTACCGCAAGATGATGGCGAAGAGCAGGGGATAGGGCATTGGCTGGTGCCCATTGTGGGCTCTACGTATATGCATTAATTGGCAATGAAGCGCACAACTAATCGGTTTGGTTATAGGAGAGAATACGGTTTACTGTCAGCGTCAAACATTTGTGGAGAAGCTGACAATGAAACACCTCTTGCAGCAGTGGTTTAACCAACTGATCAATGGCGAGACTGGACCCGCAGAAGAGCGCGAATTCGATCTCAGTAATCATATCGACCTGCTGATTCCCATCAGCCAGCTGTACGGTGTTGAGTTCCATCCTTCGGTGTATCGTTACTATGAGAGATGAGCGCCTGCACCATGTCATCCGCTACAGCTACTGGAATGAGCTGTGCGCTGTTGAATAAAGAACCCGCTCTAGCCAGCGGGTTTTTTATGCCTGAAATTTGACCCTTCGTTCAAAAAAATTCATCAGATTTTTACACTCTCTATCAATTGTCTTGATACCGTAATTTTTTCGTAAAGAAATGTATTCCTAACTCGCGGCTTGCGTGTAAGATAGAAAAGTAAATGATAACCATTGGCGTTATCATTTAGGTGTCACGCCAGCTCAACGCCTTGCCGCCGGAATGCTTCTGCGCCAGGCCCTCCGCTGATGTGATGTGCGCGTCAATCATTACAAGAAACTCACTCCCTTAAAAATGGATAAAAATCGCAACCTGCCGTTTGGCAGCTTCAATTCCCTGACCTTGTTCACCGGGCTTTGCATTGGTATTTCTCCTGCTGCCGCATTAGCGGCAGAAAATGCCAACAAAAAATCTGACGATACCTTAGTGGTTGAAGCGCATACGCCATCGCTGTATGCCCCCAACGCATCTGCCGATCCGAAATTCAATCGTCCGCTGGTGGATACCACCCGCACCATGACGGTGATTCCGGATCAGGTGATTAAAGATCAGGGCGTAACCAATCTTACCGACGCGCTGAAAAACGTGCCGGGCGTGGGCGCGTTCTATGCGGGGGAAAACGGCAGTTCTACTACCGGTGATGCGGTGTATATGCGCGGCATTGATACCTCCAACAGCATTTACGTTGATGGTATTCGCGATATTGGTAGCGTGACGCGCGATACCTTCAACACTCAGCAGGTTGAAGTGATTAAAGGGCCATCGGGCACCGATTACGGACGCAGCGCGCCGTCAGGTTCGATTAATATGATCAGCAAACAGCCGCGCCTCGATACCGGGCTCGACGCCTCAGTCAGCGTTGGCAGCGCGTGGATGCGTCGCGGCACGCTGGATTACAACCAGGCGATCAATGACAACGCCGCGTTCCGCCTCAATCTGATGGGTGAGAAAACTCACGATGCGGCGCGTGATAACGTGCAGAACGAGCGTTATGGCGTGGCGCCATCGCTGGCGTTGGGTCTGGATACTGCAACGCGCTTGTACCTCAACTATCTGCATGTGCATCAAAACAATACGCCCGATGGCGGCATTCCAACCATTGGCCTGCCGGGCTATTCGGCGCCGAATGCGGCGACATCGGCACTGAACAATTCTGGCAAAGTCGCGACCAGTAACTATTACGGCACCGATTCTGACTTTGATAAATCGACCACCGACAGCGCCACCATACGCTTCGAGCACGATATTAACGACAGCACCACCATCCGCAACACCACGCGTTGGTCACGCGTGAAGCAGGAATATCTGCTGACGGCGGTGATGGGCGGCGCCACCAATATCACTGCGCCAAACCGGAACGATGTGAATAGCTGGAGCTGGTCGCGCCTGGCGAACACCAAAGACATCAGCAACCGCATTCTCTCCAACCAAACCAACATCACCTCGAAGTTTTACACCGGTTCGGTTGGGCACGATGTCAGCGCGGGCGTGGAGTTTACGCGTGAAAATCAAACCAACTACGGCGTCAATGCGATCACGCCGCCTTCGGTCAATATCTACCATCCTATCAGCAGCATTTCGGTGGGTGGATTGGACAGGAATGGTGCCAATGCTAACGGGCAAACCGATACCGCAGGCATTTACGCCTTTGATACGCTCGCGATAACCAAAAGTTTTGAGCTGAACGGCGGCATTCGTCTCGATAACTATCACACCGAGTATGACAGCGCGACCGCCTGTGGCGGCACCGGACGCGGTGCGTTGACGTGCCCAGCTGGCGTGCCGCGCAATACGCCGGTTACCACCGTGGATACCGCAAAATCGGGCAATCTGGTGAACTGGAAAGCCGGTGCGCTTTATCGTCTGACCGAGCAGGGCAACGTCTATGTTAACTATGCCATTTCTCAGCAACCGCCAGGTGGCAGCAGCTTTGCACTGGCCGCGGGCGGCACCGGCAACAGTGCCAACCGCACCGACTTTAAACCGCAGAAAGCCAAGTCCAGCGAAGTGGGCACCAAATGGCAGGTGCTGGATAAACGTCTGTTGCTGAATGCAGCGCTGTTCCGTACCGATATTGAAAATGAAGTCACCGCTAATGACGACGGCACCTATTCGCAAGCCGGTAAAAAACGTGTGGAAGGTTATGAGCTCTCAGCCACCGGCAACATCACGCCAGATTGGGAAGTGATCGCCGGCTATACCCTGCAACATGCGTCCGTGACCGAAGGGGATAGCGTATCGCAGGATGGATCTTCTGCGCTGGCTTACACGCCGAAGCACGCCTTTACGCTGTGGACCAACTATCAGGCAACCGATGCGATTTCAGTCGGTGCCGGTGCGCGTTATGTGGGCAGCCTGCGTCGCGGCAGCGATGGTGCAGTCGGTACGCCGGATCACACCGAAGGTTATTGGGTCGCCGATGCCAAATTGGGCTACAAGGTGAACAACAACCTCGATCTGCAGCTCAACGTGTACAACCTGTTTGATACCAACTATGTTGCGTCAATCAATAAGAGCGGTTATCGCTACCATCCAGGCGAGCCACGGACTTTCCTGCTGACGGCAAACGTGCATTTCTAAGTTAACGTCGTGGGGCGTGCGCGCCCCACAATTTTTGAGAGAACAACGCGATGATGTATCACATTCCTGCTGTACTGACGCCGGAAGAGGTAGCGAGTTTTAGCACGCTGCTGCAACAGGCCGAATGGATCGACGGAAGGGCGACGGTCGGCAGCCAGGGCGCGACGGTGAAAAACAATCAGCAGATCGATACCCGCACGCCACTGTACGATCAGCTGCAAACCGCGGTGATGCAGGCGCTGAACAACAACCCGCTGTTCTTTTCCGCTGCATTACCACGATCGATTTCCACACCGCTGTTTAACCGTTATGAGCAGGGCGAAACCTACGGTTTTCATGTCGATGGCGCGGTACGCCATAACGGCGCGGCGGGCTGGATGCGAACCGATCTCTCCGCCACGCTGTTCCTCAGCGAACCTGAAAGCTACCAAGGTGGCGAGTTGGTGATTGAAGACACGTATGGTCAGCACAAGGTGAAACTGCCAGCGGGCCATCTGGTGCTGTATCCGTCGAGCAGCCTGCATTGCGTCACGCCGGTTACCCAGGGTGCGCGCGTCGCTTCATTCCTGTGGATTCAGTCGATGGTGCGCGACGATAAACAGCGCGCCATGCTGTTCGAGCTGGATCGCAATATTCAAAGCCTCAAAGCGCGTCACGGTGATAGCCCAGAGCTGTTGTCGCTGCTGAACATGTATCACAACCTGCTGCGCGGCTGGACGGAAGTGTAAAAGCAAAAAGCCCGCTTAGTTTCCTAAGCGGGCTTCTCTAAATATGGCTCCTCTGACTGGGATCGCCTTTGCCAGCAAGTGGCTAATAAGTAAGCTAAACCTGAATTCACTTGTTGTCAAGACCACCAGAATGACCACCAATAGTTTTGGGTTACATAAATCTGGTATGAGAAGTTCCACTGCATGGGGTGATCATTATAATGGGGTTCCTTGTAGGAAGCGCAGTCGGAGCGAGTAACGAGGGGCTTTCCCTGTAGTGCAACAGCTGACAGTCTGTTTATTCCGAAGCGGAAGTTTCAGACTTAACAATACGTTCAAAGATGAGGAACAGGTCATAATGAATGTGTCAGATTAAGTATGGATTCAGCATAGCTTACAAATATTTTTTTAGAACTCCCCACAGTCGGATTCACTGTCATACCCCGCAACACTGGATTAGGCAGCAGTACGCCGAGAACGCTAGCGACAGATTAGATGACTCAGCGCAGGCATCAGTGCCGGCTTGGCCCGGTGGTACCAGACCAGTATGTAGCTATACGATAATGTTTTTATAAGAATAAATAATGTATGGCACCATGAGGCAGAGAACTTCATACTTGAAGGTGTTCTCAGAAAAGATGTGTGAAAGAAAAAATATCACGTAGTTATTGAGCAGCGGAAGGACGATCGTGAAACTGTATGAAAACGTGGTGATTGGTAATTTCCTTTATGGATTGGGCGTTTCCATAGGAGGACGGCTCAAATCCGGATATCTTCCGGGGGCTGTCAGTTTGTTGCAGCAGACTCCGGAAGATAAGGCGCTAGGTGATGTCCTGCTCGATTTTCCAGGTACATTGCGTCTTATCGAGTTCAAGGCACAGGCGAACCGTTCTAAAAAGGAACTCACTCGGTACAGAAAACTATTACCGACTATACAAGAGCAGCAGGAAATGCTGAGTATTTCTCGCAGAGTCCACTGGTACGTGGAAACGGCGCCATTTCCTTTGAAAGGGGTTGAAGCATTCTTTTCTCCTTATCTTGATGCATTCGACACACAAAAACCTGCGAAAAAGCCATTTGCTTTGGAGAGGTTCATTGAATCCGTGGCGGATGACGTTATTTCGTCGAGAAACGATGAACGGGATACACAGGAGAAGGATTATCTGAAGCTTGTGCGCTGGTGCCAGGGTACGGGAGAAACAGGTTCTGGCGCACTGATCGTGGTTGTGGATTCTGGGGGCGGCATGGAATTTGTTGCGCTGGAGGATCTGATGGCGCTGAACATGTCCCATCAAAAATGGATGACGTACAGACAAGAAAGGGAATTGAAAATGGAAAGAGCACTGGAGCTGGAGCTTGAGAAAAAGGAGCTGCGAATGGAGCGAGGATGGAACTATGGGAGATAACGTGGACAAAAGCCTAACTGACCGTGATGTTCAGTTGTTCTTTGACGCAGCCGAAAAACTGCGCGAGGCAGCAGAGCATGATGGTGAGAAAGCTAGAGAAGCAACAGTGGCTTTGGCTTCTTTTGTTAACAAGATGAATGTCAATCTACAGAAGCTGGAAGATGGTGTTCGCCACAACATAAATAGTTCAGCGGAAACAACCGCCAACAGGGCGGCGGAGCTGCTGAGTGTCAAATTTCAACAGGCAAATGATGCAGCCAAAACAGCAACAGAGCAGTATCAGAAAGCGGCAAAAAACCTCAATTTTAGGAGCTGGTGTTATATTCTCGGCACACAGTTTATATTGATGCTGGTTTTTATCGCATCCATTTTATATCTGATCCCTTCACTGGACGAGGTTCAGCAACGTCGGGCGGAACTGTCATCTCTGAATGAGCAGATCCATAATTCCCGTCTAAAATGGGTCTTCTGCGAGGAAGGTAAAAAATGTTTCCGGACAGATGAACGTGAGAATGGCGGTGAGCCGTACAGAGGCAAGAAAGATGGCAGTACCTGGCGGGTTCCCTGGAAAGAGTAACCGCACTCAAAATACTTTTCGAAACAGCCTATAGTTAGGTTCACTGCTCTCCTCAGAAAAACCATACCCGGAGCAGGACCAACAGCGGGTACGCAGCAAACCTAGATTCTTTCTTGGTGGCGACTTTGTACCAGAAGTGTATATGCATAAATCTCATTTACATATCAGGAACAATCTAGCTTTAGGGGTGTCAGTCCACTTGGCTTTAGGCATATCGTCCGATTCAGACCTGACGGCTTTCCTGCCTGTCCGTTTCGTGCCAGGAGCGGAAGCTGGGGGGCCAAAGACTCTCTAAAAATTGATGGTTCGTTTTGCAGGGATACTTACAGGATAACCTACTGATAAAGTCAAAGCCACTCAGCCAAATATCGGATAATATAGAGTGCTGAGCAGATATCTTTCTGGCGTAAGGTAAAGTAAATGACAAAACAACAATCTATTAACTCTTACAAAGCTAAAGGTTATACAGCAATTTCTAATAATTTATCGGGAATATACACAGATGTTTTAGTTAAAGGTTCGACCGTTGTTCGTATTGGAGATGATCCTGGTTATCCGCACTTCGCCAGGCTTATTCTATCTGCTAGCTCTGGCCTAAAAAATGTAGTTAAAATATTTCTTCATAGTGAGCCATTAGGAATTGTTAATGATTTAAACTTTAACGGAGAGTATTCAATCACAGAAACCGAACTACTAACTGCAATGTCTCAGCAAGAAAGTGAAAATTATCAAACATGGGCTTTAACAGCTTTAAATGAAATAAGACAAGGGAAAAAACCTGCAACTGATCCTTTTGGTTTGGTTAATGACATAGACATACTGTTTGTATATGCCAGGAATAACAATCTACATATTGATTTGGTTTGCCCCAAAAATGTAATGAAGCGGGGTAACGATTTTATAATACTAGATCCATTTTTTTGAATGCATAAGAGGGAGGATTTCAATACAGTCTCCCACCACTTCTTACGCTTATAGGACAGATACCCATTCCTAACATCCGCTTCTAACTCACAGTGGCCCCTTCGCTCAGTTAATGCATCCGCGTCGTGCCAAAAGCGGATGTTATAAATTTCCTTTAGGGCAATCGAAAAAAGAGGGATACGACCTATACTTGATTTGTATTTTAGATTACGCTTACATCAGTATAAATTTAACCCAAGCTTACTAATTTCTTTTCTACGCATTCCAAAAATAACATCACCACTTCTAGAAATGAATGAAGCAATGCGTCGGTCATTGTCATCTACACCTTCCCAGAAGAAAGGGACATTATTGTTCATCAGACTTTCTGCAAAGGTTAAATGTGTTAACGCCAAGAAAATCCTAACGAAATTAGATGGCTCATTGAAATCCTGATTCAGCAAATGTAGTGTCAAATGTCTATTGAAACTACCTTCATTAACACCTCCAGTTGGTTTATATATGACGTTTTTAAAAAAAGATCTGGTTGAATTAATCACATCACACTGGGGGTTTAAATGTGTGAAAAAATCCACCTCAGTTTCAATGTCATAACCTTTGCCGGGATGCCAGTCAAAATTTGGGAGCTGCCGTCTTCCCCATGTAATAATGAGTTTTCTTATTTCCTTTTCAAATCTGTCTGCACTTGTATTTGTGTTATCACCATCACAAAATTTTACAAGTAAGTTCCTCAACCCACCTTCAAAGACAGGGAAGAGCGACATTATAGATATATGATCATATCCCAAATAAAAAGCCTCTATAGCTTCAAAAATAATTGTTTTATAGTTTTTTAGTGATTCGCTCTTTATAAAATATTTGTTGAAATAAGCAATTGCAATTTCTAATGAGAAGTTTTCGAACAACCATTTATTTGAATTATCAAGTGGATTTTCACATCTTTTAATTTCATGGATTGCAGAAGAAAGAGTACCTTCTCCAATATATAGGGGTAATGCTATACCAAGTGAATTTGCATGCGACTGAATATTCGAACATCGTCCCCAATGTCTATTTAAGTACGATATTGGCCTTTCGGTAAGCAAGAAGTTTAAATCATCAATTTTAACTGCGAAAGAAGCATAACAAAGTTCACTTTTTGAAATCACTGGTTCTACGCCATGATTCCTCATGAATTGATTTGAAATTTCATTCTCAGAGAGCTTATCTAATTTAGATAAACGTTTCAAGGTTGGCAGGAATTTTTCTAAATCTGACATAATAATCCTACAAGTTAAGAATTAATCTTTATGAAAGATATCACATGACCCTTTGATTAATTATACTATTTAATGATGTTTTTATCAGCACAGAACTAAGCGTAAACGTCCGCTGATCGCTCAAAGCTGCTTCAAAGGGATTTCCTACTGTCAGCATGAAATGGACATTTCTAACACCATGGTGCGCCAATCAAGGGAAAGCAGGTCAGATTTCTTTCAATCACCAACACAGGCAAAGATTTCTGATAATGTAGGCCAAAGGAGGGGAGACGCAATGTCAGAGATTAATCCACACGATGCCGCACCGACTTTACCCCAGGATCGGGAAACGCTGTACCACTTGGTCTGGAGCGAGCCCGCGGAACGTATAACTGTGCTGTATGGCATCAGTGCTGAGTTACTGGCAAAACGATGCAGCGAAATGCGCATACCCAGGCCGCTTGCTGGTTATTGGAAAGCGCTGGCGAAAGGGACTGCGCCTGCAATTCCCGCTCTGAAAAAGGGTAAGGTGGTAAAGGTAGGTGAGAATGACAATCCATCAATGCAATCTTCTGCCATTACGGCATCAAAAGCAGCATCTTCAGTAGTCCAAAACCAAGCTTCTGTTACGAGTAATGGCTATGGATTGATAAATGATCTTAAAATGTATCTGCCAGTCTCCTCGGTTACTGAAGATGGCTATTATAAACCTGCGAAAAAGAAATTACTGGATCTCAACGTCTCTGATTCGGGATTTGATAAAGCAATTGAGTTCCTGAGTCGGTTCATTGAAGCTCTGGGAAAAAAGGGTTATCGGGTAACGCTGGGTGCTCCGGGAGAAAGGCTACATCGTACGGATATTGATATTAAGGAAGATCTAAAAGTGGGAGGATATCGCTGGGACAATTTATGGCGGCCTTATACGCCAAGTATTATTTGTGTCGGTGATATGTACTTTGGGTTTAATCTTGCTGAAATGACGGAGTATGTTCCGGCGAAAAAAGTCAAAAATCGCTATGTTCGTGACGAACAGATGGGACGGTGGATACGGGGGAAAAATATTGAGTATTTGATACACGTATCGAAACATACCCTACCTACCGGGCGATTTTTGTTGCAACTTTATTCGCCTTATTCTTCCGCAAAATGGCTGGTTCAGTTCCGGCAGACAAAACAGTGTGGGTTGATTAGCCAGATCCCTAATATGATTTCTGCGATGCAGAAGGCTGTTCCGCTAATTTCAAAGCTGCTAGAAGAGGCCAGAATCAAGGCTGAGGAGTGGTGTGTCCAGCGTGATCGGGAATTCGCCATATATCTTGAAAAGGAGCGGATAGGTCGGGAAGAGGAAGCTTACCGTGCCAGCCGTACCGAGCTGAAATCTATTATGGTTCAGTGGGCTGAAGACAAACGGCTGGAGCAGTTTTTTCACGAAGCAGAATCAGATACGGCAACGCTTGATGTACAGCAGAAGTTGCAGGTTATGGAACGGCTGCAACTGGCTCGCCAGTTCTTGTCAGAGGATTCGGCGATTGAAAGGTTGCTGAAGTGGAAAACGCCGCAAGAGCGCTTAAACAAAGAATGAACCTATTATTCAGCGGTTTACCCAGCACAAAAATGAGGGGTGTTATTCTGCGCGAAATATTACTTGGCTGACGGTTAGGTTGAAGCAGTGAGTATTTTAATGCTACCGCCTTTAGAGGTATATCTATGATCAATAATTTCACCACACTTACCATTCCACTCCTCCATCAGTCGCATATCAATAGGGCGTTTAAGTGACCGTCTGAATCCTCAGCACCAGCTCAGGCGGTTCGGGTTTTAAGGTCAGCAATCAGGAACACTACAGCTATTTCCCGATGGTCGACGTTATAGGTCGCTAAATAGCCGCTTGTCTCAAAATCAGGAGGCGTCAATGCCTCGCAACCACGGTATGAGAGCGATGGTAAAATTTCATGCTCAAGCATTCTCCTGACATAATCAAGGAGGGGTTTTACATCCTGTGCATACGAGTAAATAACGTGAAAATAGATATCGCAAGTTCCGTATGCCAGCAGCTTGTCGAAATGCTTCTTGATGTTTGTCCTGTCTAACCCTTTACAAACGAGTGCTTCATAAACAGATATTTCTTGTCCCGACACCCGAATGACCGCGTCTCTCTCGCCGGGATTTCCGTTTGCCGTTATTCCACCGAGAGACTGGTCAGCAACATCCCATTTAGCTAATGCGAGGGAGGCACTTAGAATCTCTCGCACTGCACTGTTAAGGTCATTCTCGATCCTTGCTTCATCCGCTGAGTTTTTCCTGTCGCGGAGCATCCCTGCTATACGTTGAAGTGATGCCACGGCTTTGGAGACTTCTCGTATAAGATATCCACGGAAACCAAGCCCAGGTGGACCGAGAACGTCTCCGACCAGGGAAATTGGGAGCTGAGACAACTGCTGCAAGGCGGCACGTATAGATGAAACAGAGTCGACAGCAACCGTTGCAGAAGTGACACTGGATGCAGGAGTACCCGCCTGTAGGTCCTCCTTCAACAAGACAAGACGCTTGTCCGTCTCGAATTCTTTAATGGCCGTATCAAGAATTGCCATCGCCTCGTCCTGATGCCCCATCTCGTATTTTGCAAGTACGACGACCATTTCTAACTCTGAGCTTCGCACTTCACTGCGACGTTTAGCTACGCTTTCTAGGGCTGCTGCAGGCCTTTGTAGGGCGAATAAGAGATATGCACGATTGGCAAGTAATGAATTACTTGCAAGCTTGTTATCAGCAGCAACAGCGTTGTTAATTTCTCCAAGCAGACGTTCTCCGGTCAACTTGTCCGCCCCACTCAGCGGGTGAGAAGTGGGTCCAATAATCTGTTGAATAGCGACAGCAAAATAGTTATCTCTATATGTCGAACTTGCACCCGGTTGTGATGAAAGACGCTGCAGCTCAGTCCGGGCACTTGCAAGATCGCCACCAGGGCGCAAAAGCTGCGAGGTCGCTCTGTAGAAGTCAAGCTGATCATTGGCTTGCCGTGCTGTCGCCGCATCCAGCTTCGAGGGGATCGTCGTGCTATCCAGTGCAGTCCATTTCTCCTCTTTTAAAAACAGTTGTAACTCCAGAGCAAAAAGTGCAAGCCAGTACTGCTGGGGTGCCTTACCTACGTCCTGCCTGACATCCTCCAGATGTTCCCGGGCAAGCTCATATTCCCCAGCAATCAATAAGGTTTCAATACGATGGTGTAGCTCGGGCCAGGTCCAGAATACCGATGCTTCAGCTGGTTTGAGTTGCCGCAATCTTGCTTTGATACCGGGCTTTGCTGTAGTGGGCAGGAACTGACAAAGCTCGGCGAGAAAAACGGGATCGTCAGATTGTCCGAATACCTGCAACAAGTCTCCCTGATTGCTTTTGTCCAGTTTACTCCACGCGGATGCAAGATCCTGTGCAGGTGACCCCGTTTCCCGACTCTGAGAGTGTGTGGGGCTATACCTGTCCGTAAGGGCGCCAATTCTCCCTTTTTCATCATGCTCAATAACACTGCGTGAAATAAGCTTTTTAAGGACTTCGCAGAGCACCGAAGGTAAGGTTTCGTAAGGCCAGCCCGATACAGCACGTGCGAGCAGTCGTATGTGTATTCTCATCGTCCGGGCAACAGAGGAGCGGACAGTGGGTTCCTCATCGCGCGAAGCCTCATGAATAAGCTCCATGCCGTCAAATGGAATCAGAAATGTATCACGGTCAGAAGTGGCTTGCGCAAACGCGGCTGCAACGAGGCGCCCGGCCATGTCTGACGATAACCCTGCAACGTCTGTCCAATCTAGGCGCTGCTTGCGCGCAAACACTGAGTAGAGTGCAATAACTGGCCTTATTGCAGCCTCCGTCACCAGTGGGAGGCTATTCATCCCATCCAGTACACCGGAAAAACACGCGCGGGGTATATTGTTCTCATAGGCAGCTTGGTCCACGAGGTGTCGTAACACTTCAGATTGAACTTGTTCATTTTGCTTGGCGAATATCCCCAGAAGCTGGCGCCCAACGGGCCGACGGGGATCTGCAATGGCCCGTCCCATGCCAGTGCTACTGGTATAGCACCAGGTAATCAAAGACGCGCACTCCTCAAGACTTATCGAACTTGCGTTTAAATGGTAAGCAATGACCGACAGGGAATCCTGCACCGCAAATGTTTTGGTTTGAGCTTCACGGCCTCTGTTAAGATCATTGTTGCGACCCGATTTTGGCTGCCACTCAATAGTCCATTTGGCCGCTAGGCATGCAGTTGGCCGGTATAAAAGCATATCGACCAGCAGCCCAGGATTGGAATCGACACGGAATCGGAGCTGCAACAAAGCCATAGGATGATTCACCGCGTAAGACAGAATTGCCTCAGCTGCAGCCATGATGCCTGGCCCAATATCGGTCTTTTCAAGTTCGGAACATAGCAGACCAAACGCAAAGTTGACCGTATTCGGACCGTGCCGTTGCATCATGAGCCGCTCCATCATGAGGTGTTCGACTTCGCGACTTGCAAGCCAGCCGGCCCTTGCAACTATGGTACGCGGTAGCGCCTTTCCCGCACTGCTTGCGAATCGCAGTTGGTTCAGAGGGATCGCATATGTTTCCTGCAGTACCTTTACATAACGAGCAAGATCACAGTCCCACCCGTTCCACAGCGTTTGACGAGCCAGGGCGCGGTGCGCCGCCTCACGACAGAATCGCTGCTGTGAGAGCGACCATTGACGTTCCCATTTACCATAACCTCTAATGACATGGCACCAAGCTGCCCACTCGAGGAAAGCACAGTCTACAGCGTCAGTATTGGCAGCTTTAAATGAAGCCCTATTTTCAGACACGGGCGCCTGCAATGAAGTCACATTATTTTCAGTATTAATAGGCTCGGCAGGGCAAAGTCGCTCCCATAATCGACTCAGGAACCACTCCGGATTTTCAATCGGAACGTACTGCTCAAGCCAAAACTCAGCCAGAATTTTCTTTGCGAGAGCAAGAACTGCCGTCGGTTGCTGGTCAGTCTTTGCAATAAGTCGGGGCTTGCTGAGACCCTCAAGAAAGATTTTTGTACTCGGGCTCGGATAGTTGATGAGAGAAAGTGTTCCCAGCGGGGTTCCCTGCATGATCCAGCGGCCACCATCAAAGAAAACCCAGCCCAAGCGGACGAGTTCGTTGAAAAACGGACCATCATCAGCCTTCCGTTCTTCTGATTCGTCCCAGCTTTTTGCCAGGTCTTTCGCTTCTCCGGGATACTCCAGGCGCCAATGTTCGCACAGGCTAAGCAGATCCAGCTCATTCACCTTTTCTCCTGATCCAAGAGCGACGCGGGTGTAGTAGGGTCTGGGCAGCCATCGTACGAACGCCTGTTTAAGCTCGCTGCGAACATCTAACGGTGCAAACATTCCGTCTAACGGGGGGACTTCTTCAAATCCTTCCACAATTTTTTCCTTGAGTACAAGGCTCACATTCTCACGCGTCAAGTTATCCAGCAAAATGGTGGGTATCGTCCTCCCACTCGAAAACTGCACCAGTTATCTCTTAACCTTGACGAAAGAGAAGATATATCCGGAGGGCTGGTGGCAAAACTCAGCATTAGGTAGATCGCTAATAAATTCTCAAGAGCCCTTCGACAATCAGCCGCGAGACTCACTGGCACGGAGGTTGAAAGTTATATCGTGTAGCAAATTCTGACAACTCACTATGGGATAATACCCTTAGGTTTTAGCCCTGCAAGTGTTGGAACGCCCGCATTGTGAAAATCATTGCAGAAAAGTGCATCAGATTTGCTCCCTGAGCAACATCGCTTAAAGGGAAAGGATTAGAGCCAATCCCGGATCCGATATCCATCTGCGAAAGACCACTCTATGTTGCAAGCATAGCCATACCCGGTCACTGGAAGTCGACCTGATATAGGGTTATAAAAACTAATACTTATCAATCTAATAGAATGCCATTGTCTCTTTTTTATGCTGGCCAAAATCATTGATTACAAGACTGCGACCGTCTATCTGCGCTCATCAAACAATTCCAAGAATTACCTGCTGAATCGTATAAAATATTAACCTAGGACCGGGGCTCTTAAATGACCAACTACACCCTATTTACTGTAACCACAGACATTCAGGTCCATTTTTGTGATCTCAATCTCCTTAGCAACGTGGATCAAATGAAAACACGAACAGGTTACTAAGACAGTATTTTCCAAAAGGAACTGACTTATCAATTCATTGCCAACAAAGATTCTATAGTGTTGACCCATAGCTCACCGAGAGACCGAGAAAAACGCTAGAATATGAATCACCCGTATAGCGATTTAACCAGTGTGTTGCATTGATCATTTGAACTCAAAGCTAAAGCGAACATCGAGAACGGATCCTGATTGGTGCTGCAACATCATTCATGATGGGAAATCGATGCTATCAACGCCGGGCGTTCATCTCTATAGCTGTATTCTTGATTGTTCTGCGATACTCAAAACGTTTCATGAGGCAAAGAATGGAATTTAATGATGCCAAGTCACAATTGGCTAAGGCCTTGCGTTCATTAGACCCTGCTGGTTCGCTTGGTTTTGAAGGATTGCTTCGCGACATATTGGTCGAAGTGACTAAACTTAATTTTGGACTTGCTAAGTCTGGGCCGCAAGGCGGATCGGATGTTCGCTCGCTTGGTTTAAACCTCTTCGAAGTTGCTCTTGAAGCAAAACGTTACGGAGAAAACACAACCCTAAAAGTGGATGCTCTAAAGGCCAAGCTTTTTGAAACAAGTCGTAGCGAGAATGGAACGGATCTTTGGATACTTGCAGCAACAAGAGCAATCAGTGCTACCGATAACGAAGAGCTAACGCTAGTAGGGAAGGGGCTTGGTATCACCGTACTGATACTCGACTGGCCCGCCGAACCGGGGCAACTTCCCGACCTTGCTGTCCTGTGTATCCAGGCCAAAACTGCGCTCAACCGACACCTTAACGGTATTGATAACATCAATGAAATAACCGCGGCTATCCGATCCCACCCAGAATTTCTTGCTGCAGCAGATCGCCTCCAGTGCCGGCTAACTGCTCCTGATATCGGCTATGCAGCTGCGACTGAGGCAATGAAGCAATGGATGCTTACTGGTCTGAGCAATGACCGTAATGCCGCCAGCAGACTCGGGGGGAAGTTCAATGATGTACTCGATCCAGGTCGCGCTAGAATTCCTCGTCCTAGATATGAAATGCAACTTGATCAATGGGTTACATCAGGTAGGCCCTCAGTGCTGCTTGGGGATGAAGGGCTGGGCAAGACTTGGCTATTTTTGTCATGGTGGCACGCACGGATCAACGCCGCGGCTGATCTTCCCTTGACTCTTTTTGTACCTGCAAAGGAGGTTGGGCAGGGTTCGCTCAGTGAATTAATTGCACAGTTTCTTGAAAAGCGTCTTAGCCATGGCAGCGTTCAGTTCTGGCAACGTCGAATAGCGCAATGGGTAAAGCTTAGAACGGACGGGCCACAGATCTTGCTGATGATTGATGGATTAAATCAGTACTGGCAAAAAAAAGATTGGGCAGACCTCATTCAGCCTGCTTTCGATGACAAGTGGAACCATCGCATCTCTATTCTGATGAGTTGTTGGCCCGACCACTGGAATGATTTGCAAAAACTCGGGTCCTTGATCCCAAGACCAAGCGAAATTCGGGTAGACCGTTTTGACGACAGTGAACTTGATGCGTTGCTCAAGGAACATGATTTAAGCAGAGAGAACTTTAGCACCGCCATGCTTTCGTTGATGAAGGTTCCGCGCTTGTCAGCTTTGGCGATTGAGCTACAGCAGGAATTGATTGCGAGTGGTGACATCACGCCGGAACGGCTTGCATTCGAAGACTGGAAACATCGTATTGAGTTGCGTGGCGCACAGTTGGCGATAAGCGATGCCGAGTTTCAAATGTTTATTACGGAACTCGGCATGCAGTTGCGTAGCTCAATCGATAATACAAGCCTTACCCGGCATAGTGTTATTGAACAGTTGGGGCGAGACAGCGGTAAAGATCGAGCAGATCTGCTATCAACGGTTGCTGAACTGATTTCTGGACAATGGCTTGTTCCCACTGGACAAGCCAACCGGTTCCAAGTCAATCCCACACTGATACCATTCGCGTTGGGGATGGCTTTGGTCCACCATCTGAAACCAACTGATGGGAATGCCACAGCCAACGATATTATCGCTGAACATATCGACCCCTTTAGTGGGCAGAGCCTTGGCGTGAAAATACTCAGAGCAGCTGTCACTACAGCCTTGCTCGACAATACTGTCTCACGTCAGGTTCGACGGGCACTGCTTAGCCGATGGATATCCGAGCAGAATTTCTCGAGTCTCGATTTTGAAGCTTTTTGGCGAATCATCGGGCTTGATGTTGAACTAGTCCTGCAAATCGTAGAGGAGATTTGGCTCGGGGAGAGCTCTGGTTCAATCGTAAAAGATGAAATTATGATCAAGGGACTGGCTAACGCTTATCAGTTCGAGGCTGTCGCACCGTTGATCGAGGCTAAAATCACATATTGGCTTGGTTTGCTCTGGAGTGACCCGCTACAAGGTACCGTCTTGGGACGTATTGATCAGACGTCGCCAAATTCGCTGCGACGGCAAGAAAAGACAGCCGCAAACCTAGATGCGTGGCAGCAATTTGAGGGGCGCGAAGCTTTTCCGGCGATAGAACTTTGCGGTCCCGGTAACCCGAGTTGGCTCAGTCATCGTGTCTTCGGCATCATCTCATTATTGCCGCGGGCTCGCTTCATCGAAGCAATCGCTGCCTGGGGTATTTCGCGGGCGGTGATGGGCAGTAACAGTCATTTTGATGAGCTGGCCTGGATGTTGCGGCTTAATCGTATGGATTCGGTGGAAACACGTAATAAGATGTTAGACCTTGTCGACAGACTGCACGAGACCGGGCATCAGCTAGCGCTTGACGCTGCGCGCTGGCTTCTTGAAGCTCTCGCCGATCCACAATCTGAAAACAAGCGCCGGCAACTAAATACATCAGTAGGGCCCATTAGCAATACGTCGGGTCGACGCCCTATAATGCCAGAAGATGACATTCTTAACCCTAGGGTTGATGTTGATCCCGATAAGATCAAAGACACCGAGCACATTCGTCCTGCTGATTTTGATGTTGATGTTACCTCAAGTCGCAAATTGCTGATTCTGGCGAGAACCAATCCGAACCGGCTACGCGAGGTTGTTGGTGAGAGGGTTACTGGCGCTGAAAGAATGACAGCTGTACCTCTTCGACAGCTTTTGAGGCAAATGCGCGGTTTCCTGACAATATTGAACGATGATGAACGCAATGTACTTGAAGCAGGGATCGATTTTGTCCTAAAGGAAAATTCTCCTGAAATACATAAGGAGCTCAACTGGTGGCACGCCAGACGTCTGGATCTGCAACTTGCTAGCCGTAATGGATTGGCGCAACTGGAGTTTTTACTAAAGGAAGCGTGCGATCGGAGGCTAATGGGTAGCATCAATATTGATCTGTTAAATTTTACTCAAGATGACATTAGGTCGATCCTTGGGCGATTTGAGATTGAAAGTAACCGCGAGACGGTACTGAGTTGGCTCATGTTGTTCGAAGAGTTTGCCGATAGTAGCTCGATCGATGGGTGGTCGGAGCTCCCTGCATTGCTTTGTCATGTAGATGAGGAAATTGCAGAGTTGGCTATTGGGCTTTCCGCTTACTCCACTAATCCCGTTGTCTACAATATTATTGCAAACAGCAATTGGACGGCTAACAACGTTACCGACAGAAAGCAACGCTACAATCGATCTGTTTCCTTGTTGAATGCAAGCATGGCTCTTAAGCGCCCTGAGCTGTTGGAGCGGGCCGATAAGGAAATTATGGCGTTTTGGTTGCAACGTGAGCCAGATAATCCAGATGCTATTCGAAGCTATGAGAATTATATCCGAGGTGCAATTGACGGGCTTCACTCACCCGGAAGAAGTATAAATATTGACCCTCTGATTAATCATAAGCCTGCAGTTGCCACGTTGCTTGACCGTGTAGATGAGGACTTCTGGTGTTGGTTGGAGCAGAAGATTAAGAATGAGATTAGAGTATCCAGCGTCGACTTAATGGCTGCGTTTCCATTGCTTGTGATGGCGGAAGCATTGATGAGCCGACGCCCCGAATTGGGATTGATACTTTGGGACAACTTCAAAAAGGCAATGAAAGATGACTCTTTCAAAATAACGGGCATGGCTTGCCTGCCGTTTATAGCTTTGAACGATATAGCTGATGTGGCTCGCAATAAAGCCCTTATGGATGTTGTTAACGATCAGGATATTGCCGATCTTTTGAATCAGATTGAAGATCATGGGCAAACGGCATGGTTGGTAGACAAGGTACTTGAGCTTGTGAGTTCTGGAGATACAGAGTCACTGGCAATGTCCGCTACACTACTGGGTTTTGCCAACGAAAGTCAAAGAGTGGAGCTTGCTTGGGGGGAGGTCGAAAAGCGAATACCATGTGGTGGTTGGCTGGAAGACGTATACATAACCAGCCGCCAAAATTTCGAGCGAAATCGCTGGGCCCGACACTGGTTCAACTGTTATATCCAGGCGACTATCGATAGTGAGGCAATCGCTGCACACTTGCTATTGGGGGCAACTATGGATAAAAGAGCGAGATTGTGGCTAAAGCGATGCCGCTTGAAAGTACTTAAATTATCTTTACGCAAATACTGGGATCTGAATATGGATCTGCTTAACTCAGCGAGCAAGAAGCGACGAACAAAGCTAAAAGATTCACTTTTTTGGACTAAAACCATGAAGCAAACTCAATGGCCGTGGCTCTGATATGTAGCAAAGCAGTGCAGCCTATCCATGCCTAATGCATGGATTTTTATGTGATTTATCGGGATCGACACATTGAAAATGTTTTGCTTACGGATCAAATTCTCACCATTGGTGATAATTGACAGGGGGATTTTGTTAATCTTAAGCATTTATAGCAGGTTGTTATTTTTGCCCTTTGCGGGGGGACAACCGCAAAGGGTACGCTCTATCGAACCAGGTGGAGAATTTTCTGACCTTTGAAAATACTGTTTCGAGCTTCTGGCTATTAACATACAGCGTGTTTCTCAGCAACCACATGTTATCTACATTACTGCCTTTGATCTCAATATCAATGAGTAGTACGCGTTCATGGTCGCTAAGGAAAAAAGGATTTAGATGTTTAACCAGAGCACTCGGTGCGTATATTGGTGTGATACGCAATAAAGTCTTAGAGTGCTGCATCTGATTTTGCGCCAAAACGAGTTGTTCAGCATAGCGATGTTCACACCACTGTCTACAAAACGTACCCCAAGTTTTCCGCAAACACTGTCTGATAACCCAGGAGCCACCCCCGATTTTTAAACATCTTTTTCTTTTCACTTGGCTCGCGTTTGATCTAAACCTTCTGCTTCCACGTAACTATAGAGGTGCGAAGCACCAGCTAACCTTGACACACACGTTTGACCGAGAAACAGAAGGAAATTTTTATGCCTCCTGCCAATCCTCCAGGAACGCAGGCTCGCTATTTTCGCTATAGGGAGGTTCAAACGGTGTCTCTTCAGCCTCGATCAGCCCTATACGCTCAATGAAGGGAACTACTGAAACAGGGTACAGTTAGTGGATAAATTTAGTACGCTGTTCCAGAAACCTGATTACGTTCATTGAGTATCTCCGCTATAGATGATGCTAATTATATAGCCATTGATTAGATGTGGTTATTGATGTCGAACATACCGTTCAACCCAAAATTATCAATGATATGAGGAGATGAATGTGTGTATTGCCAATGTCTGACATTAACTCCTTGAACGAATCGCTACCAGCTTCTGATTGCTTCCTTGGAAATCATACCTCTCGTCAGCTATATAATTGAAATTAATTAAAATTAATTGGTTATTTATCACATCAATGCACTGAATAATTTCCCAATGAGCTTTGGATTCAGATATATTTCTTGGTAAATATTCATAGTGTTTGCTGAGGGTGCATGGCCAAGAATAATCGAGATGATTTCTCTGAGAGAACCAAACTCCAGATCGCGAAGCGTGTTGGATGGTTATGCTCATTCCCTATGTGCCGTAAGTGGACAGTAGGCGCAACGTCAGATGGGGAAAGTGAAATCAACATCGGTACAGCAGCACATATATGTGCTGCTGCTCCGGGTGGGCCTCGCTATGACGGGAATATGTCACCGGAGGAGCGATCTTCTGCCAAGAACGGTATGTGGATGTGCCGCGATCACGGTAAAGCAATAGATTCAAGCGATCCAGAGTTTACCGTAGAGAAACTGCTCAAGTGGAAACGAGAGGCAGAAATAGAAGCTTGGAAGAGGGTACTGCATAGCGATGTGGTTCGTGGTACTGGAGGGTGTGCAGATACAGAGGTAGTGATGCGGGCTCGGGTTGCTGCCGTAAATGATCTCGAGGTATTCCGTCGAACCCATAAATGGCCTGGTTCGTCTGTGGCTCTCATGTTAGATATTCAAGGTTTAGATGAGCCAGTAATAACCAGTGCGATCGCAGGGATGGCTATAAGGCTGGATGATTTAATTCTTGTCGCCGGGCCAGGAATGGGTAAAACCACAACGCTTTTCCAGATAGCGGAAAGTATGTTGGCTACAAACCTTGGTACGCCTCTTGTCGTGTCGCTGGGGGATTGGGCTACCGAAAATACGACGATCCTCGACTCTATTCTTAAACGACCCGCTTTCCGAGATGTTTCAGAGGATGACTTGCGTAAGGTCGCTAATCACCCTGGTGTTGTGTTACTACTCGATGGTTGGAACGAATTGGATGCTAGCGCACGTACCCGTGCTCGAACTCAAATCACCAGACTCAAAGCAGAGCTGCCTGAACTTAGCTTTATCATCTCGACGCGTAAGCAATCTCGGGACATTCCTTTTGAAGGAACACATGTAACACTTTTACCGCTTAATCAGGATCAGCAAATCCAGATCGCAGTTGCCTTACGCGGGAATTATGGCAAAAGGATCTTGGATCAAGCCTGGCGTACCGCTGGCCTACGTGAACTTGTAACAATACCTCTCTATCTGATGGCGTTGACCTCACTTCCAGAAAACGCCCCGGTTCCGACAACAAAAGAACAAATACTTCGGCATTTTGTTGAGGCGCATGAAAAGGAAGCAAGTCATGCCGAAGCGTTGTATTCCGGTACTTATGGATTTCAGCAAGACTACATGAAAGGGCTAGCTGAAGTCGCCACGCGGTTAGTTAACTCAACTATTGTTGACTTTAGTGCACGGAAATCGATATCCGACACGGCAACTTTGCTGGTGGACAGCGGGCAGATAGCAATCAAACCCCAACCAGAAATTGTACTAGATGTGCTCGTCAGCAATCATGTACTGATGCGTACAGGGAATACTCCTGGTTATTCGTTTCAGCATCAGCAATTTCAGGAATGGTATGCCTCTCACTTGGTTGAACGCCGGTTGATTGCGGACATCAATGCCCGGGAAACACGAGAAGCACTTAAAGCAGAGGTATTTAACTATCCCAGATGGGAAGAAGCCATACTTTTTGCCATAGAGCGTATGGCATACAGTGATGCGAAACAGCAGGTTATTTGTAGCAAGGCGATAATTGCTGCATTTGAGGTCGACCCAATTCTCGCTGCAGAGATGATTTTTCGATCAACAGACGATGTATGGTCGCAAATATCGACTGTTATTCAGAATCTCGTGGCTCATTGGCATGTGCCAGGAACAGTGGATCGCGCTGTCCGTTTCATGATTACATCTGGCCGTCCTGAATTCCTTGATTATGTCTGGCCGTTGATCTCTGATGAAGATGAGCAGATCAGCCTTCATGCTTTACGCAATTGCAGAATATTCAGGACTTCGATTTTCGGGGAGGTGGCAGGAGAAATAATCAATACCCTGTCTCCCAGAATGCGTTCATTACTTTTATCCGAGATAGCATCTCGCAGTGGTATCGATGGCCTCGATCTTGCTGTCTCCATTGCGAAGAATGACCCTGATTCGCAGGTCCAAGTCTCTGTCATTGATGCTTTGGTATTTCGGCGAGCAGATCTCCATGTGGCTGAAATGTTGCGAGAGGTGAATAGCACAATCTTAGATCTGATTGTGAGCAAAGGCGTTGCCGATGAGATACAGGATGAAAACGTTAGAGAAATACTCGCGACAGCACATAAGCGGCAAGAAATGCAGGCCGTATCACCCTCTAATCGGCTTCGCGCGCTGATCGCTACAGAGAATACTGAGGACGATTACGCTGAATTAGTTGGCATCATCAGCACAATGGAGATTGAATCAAATGAAGAACAGCTGATCGATAAGCTACACCGCAGTTATCCTCAAACTGTTGCAGAGGGATTATTAGAGCGTGTAAGGGCTGGACGATCACTTTGTACTAGTGTGGGCGCTATTCTGGCATCAGCCAGATTTACTTTAGAAGATGAAATGCTGGTGAATCTGGTGCTGGTTAACCCTGAAGACTATGACGCTCGTGCTAACGCCGCGGCCTCAGTACTTGGGCCAGGGGCTGTTGGTCATCTTATTGATGTATTGGCCGATCTTGAGTTATGTAATCAGGCGGAAGGTAAATACGAAGAGGCCAAATGGAAACGCTATCAAGGGCTGAGAACTCGTATTGGCTCTGCCCAAGGTTCAAGCCTTGTTGACGCTATTCTCAAGCGAGCTGTACCGGCCGAAGACAGGCTAATTGAATTGTTTACTGACCTGCTTTTATCCCATCCCAACGGTGAGGAATCTTATAGCAGATCTTTCGATGCAGACACTATTCTGGTGATACAACGGTTATTTGAAGAGTGGGCTAATCGTATGCTTGCTTCGAAAAAAGCAAAGCGTAGGGTAAAAGCAAGAGTTGCAATGCTTGCGAGTCTTGCCCCATCAGTGAAACAGTTACCTCTTTTGAAACAACTGCTGGACGATAACCTCCAGCGTTACAGAGAGTTTCGAAAAGAAGCGGAGACAGCCGGGTGGAGACCATGCGAAGCGGTTAATGAGGCTAGAACCCCGATGCTCAACGAATATCAGAGCGCCTTTCAGGCAATTCAATCTCCAGAAACAACTGCAATTATGCAGACGTATCTGTGTGACAAATATTTTGGTGCGCTAGCGGCACGAGTCCTTGCCGAACAATGGCGAACGTTAAACGCTCCATCAAGTGGAAAACGATTTTTAAGTGGTGTTGATTTCTCAAATGTGAAGGCGAAACATATGGCTCTAACCCACTCCCCTGATGAAACATCTCTTGAAGCAGAAGCTATATTTAACGCAATTGACCAACTGATTACGCAAGACGCGACGAGCGAACAAAAACAGCTTGCTGTCGAACTGGGTATTATTGCATCGCAGTTGCCCCATGGGCGGCGTGATGATGTTATCAAAACTCTCATTGCAGTTGCACCGAGGCAAATACGAGCAGATTTGCTTACCAGCATCGTGCTATCGGGAGATGGTATAGATACAAAGGTCGTTGTTGAAAGTACCGTTGAGCTTATAGAGGCAGCAATCGCTGAACCGTGGATATTAAGCGAGGGGCAAGGGTATCAATTAAAAGCGTGGTTACGGCTTTTACCGTTTATGAAGGAGCCTGAAGAAGCCTTGAGCGTCATTCGTAGTCTGCCTGCCTCATATCGGGATCCCTATTTTTTGGAAGAGATGGTCAGAGGATTTTGCCATTCACCTTCTCCATATGCAGAAGATGCCCTTTTCAAGTTAGCCGAAGAAAACACAAGCCTCTATGCGAACTACCACTGGAGAACCACCGCTTTACGTCTTGAAACACTATCTTCGGTGCGCCGTATCATCGACTTAACTGCTCAGGGTGTATTTGAAAGCCGATCCAGTGATAACTGGCATTTTGAGAAAATACTTGGGAACCTGCTTGAGATTCATTCTGGTTTGCGTGCGTACATATACGGTTTGTTGATAGATGGACCAATCTCACCGGGCCTTGAGGCGCTCACCCGTATTATTGCGCAGAGCCCAGACGAAGAGGGAGTACTATTACTGCTCAATTTTGAGAGGAGCTTGAATCGTAGATTTATGGATTGGCGAACAATAAATAAAATGATCACCCAAGATATTCCGTCAGAAACGTGGCAAGGTACGTTTGAAATTGTACCCGTTCCGGCAGGCAGTTTACGGATGAAATTGTTTGAATTGATGACGGACGGAGGCCCCGATGACGTAGCTGCCTACTGGATGCGTAAGATAGACTGCAGCAGGGATGAATACGGAACTCCAGAAGATGAGCCGCGCCATCCGGACATCGCATCCGGTAGGCCGTGGCCTGTCTCCCTAGCGCTGTTAGATGTGTAGTGGCACACTGTTTGGCCACCTGAATAGAAGTGATATGCTCACCTCAGTACATTACAGGTACCCATTGGAAAGCAGAAATTTCAGCGCAGAGTTCAAACGCGAATTTGCTCAACTGGTTCTTGACCCAAACTCTACCGTTGCAGATGCAGCAGAGCTATGGGGGGCCTTTTCATAATGGCGCGATGGGTAAAACAGTTTCGGAAGGATCTACAGGGCAAAACGCAAAAAAACCTCCTATGACCTCGGAATAAACTGGAATACGCCAGCTGAAGAAAAAGTTACAAGTTTTTGAAATAATAAATGAAAAAAGCTATCGAGCTCTTGATGTCAGACTCCTGAAAAGTTCTCATTAATCTGGACACTTATGACGCGTTACCCGGCTCAAGCTGGCGAAGCGAATCCAGCAATTTCTGACGCGATATTTTCTGTTCCAGACAACCGAACCATCAATCATCTAGACACATACCTGAAAAAATAGCTTTGGCAATATCGATACCTACAACTCTGATCTTGTTCATGTGATGTCACTCTGGAGTTAACGCAGTCAGTGAAAGTATGGCACTGGCTATGTTGGGAAGGGCATCTATCACATCACTACAAAACTCAAACCCATTTCACCACTGCGAAGCAAGGGGCGCTATACCCCGTCTATGCAGGATAAGTTTTTTCTCTCGTGTGGTTTCCGTTCCCGCGTCAGCTTCCGGCTAATCGTTTCCCAACACAACCCATCCCGCAAGGATAAATAGCACGCATTCTGCGTCCTTGCAGGCTGGAACGACGCCGGGAAAGCGAACCGTCAGGCGATACGAAGACGAAAATCACACCACAGACGGAGAAAAAATCATGACTATTTACCTGCATACCCAGGTTAGCGCCCCTAACACCGCAGCGGCGACCAGCGTATCCCCGCTGGACCCGTCAGGCTCCTCAAAAACGAAATTTTCCAAAACCAAAACTGATATTTATCAGACCGTCACTGACAGCATTATTTCTGCGCTAGAAGCAGGCGTTAAACCGTGGTCCTGCCCGTGGCAGCGTGTAACGGGCATGTCAGGATTACCCTCAAATTACGCTACTGGTGCTGCTTACAGTGGGATGAATATCATGTTGTTGTGGAGCAGTGCGTCCGAGCAGGGATTCAGTGATTCACGTTGGATGACCTACAAACAGGCGCAAGCGGAAGGCGGGCAGGTGCGTAAAGGGGATCACGGCACTACCGCCTTTTTCTATACCACGCTGGAAAAGGAAAATGACGACGGAGAAACTGACTATATCCCGATGCTGAAGACGTTCACCGTGTTTAATGTTGAGCAAATTGATGGTTTGCCTCTGAGTAACGAAGTAGTTTTCCCGGCAGAGACCTTTGAGCCCTTACCGCGTGCGGAAGCGCTTTTCCGTACCAGTGGTGCAACAATCATCGAGAAGGGACAGAATGCCTTTTTTGCACCATCAACTGACGAAATCCGCTTACCGGAACGGTATCTTTTTGCAGACGCGGCCAATTTCTACGCTACGGGCCTGCATGAGCTGGTTCACTGGAGCGGGGCGAAAAGTCGGCTGAACCGAGAAATGAAAGGGAAGTTTGGCAGTGAAGATTATGCTTTTGAGGAGTTGATCGCCGAACTGGGAAGCACGTTCCTGATGGCAGACTTGGGGATTGTCGGAGAGGTTCAGCATGAAAGCTATATCGCTTCCTGGCTGAAAGCACTGAAGAACGACAAACGCTATATTTTCAAGGCCGCCAGCGCGGCATCCAAAGCGCATCGTTATTTGATGGATAAAGCCTGAGGGAAGGGGGAAAGAAGCAACAAAAGAATGTGGCTTTAATCTTGTAGGTAAGTGGGAAGAGTAAAGCTTGTTTCAGGGGGTATAATTCCCCCTGAGAATTTTCCTGGTACTTGATGCCAGGAAAATTCTCAGGCTGCAGGGCGGGCGGCAAAGAGCCCGCTCAGCCCTTTATATGTATTGCCTCAGACTTGATCTGGTGACGTGCTCCCCCCTAATTAATGCAGTGCGGACTTGGTAACATCCGCTAATGGCACGGAGCGGCTAGGTTTAAGAACAAGGAAGGTCTACAATGAGCGAAGAGCGGACGTAAGACAGCATTGATGATGGACAAGGAATAATATCATCAGAAGTAGTGGTTAGATTCCGCAGGATACTTACCCCAATAGGCTGTGATATTCGATAAAACCTAAGTAATGCATATGGCATTTATAGAAAAATGTGAGTTTTCAGAAGAGCAATAGATAATCATATATCGATTGCTCTCCTTTTGTCACCTAGAGAACTATATTAGTGATCTTTAATGATTTTACATCTTCAGATAAAGTGACATTATTAATCTAAAGTAATGTGTAATTATGATATGTTGAAAAGCAAAATGGTTGGATTTTTAAAGCATCAAGAACTTGGTTGTTTGGTAAAAGTTGCTTGTGGTCAGTTATTTCATTCAAAGCACTAACCATTTCATCAGTAGCCATTTCATATGTTCTGGCTAAAGACATGCTATATGCCATACTGGCACCATGCTCACTAATTAAATGAGAGAAATTATACATTAAAAGAGCATTATATCTGTCTACTATCGTCCATGAAGCCGCTATTACCATGCTTTGCCTATTTAAAAGAAAGGCTTGAGGATATCCAAGAAGTTCGTGTGTTCTGAATAGCTTGTAATAATTACGGTTAGTCAATGCTCCGCTATAACAAGCATTTAACAACACTAACTTATGTTTCATTTTATATGAATTAGACTGTAAAAGCTCATAACTAAGTGTTTTCATGGTTGCATGTGGACCAGATAAATTAGCAAAAACTGGATCGGTGAAGACTCCAACAGACATGCCATGCTGAGAAATGATAATGGCGTCGATATCTGATGACTTATCAAAAAACTCATTCTGAGTTGGTGAAAGCAAAATCTCACCGGTAATGCCAGTAACTTTCATGAAATTTAGGATTTCAGCTCTGTCATATTTAAGGTTAGTGATAGACTCCACTACACCTAGACAGGACTCTATTTTATTGATATCACTACTAGGATGCAAACATAGGCAGGAGCTAATTGAAAATTTCCCTTTCATCATTTTATCTCTTATTTTTTCATTAGATACTAGCAAAAGATTAATGGGGAGAGAATCCATTTTTGAAGGGAAGAAAATAATGCCTTTATTGTTACCTTCCAGAATGAAAATCGTGTTAACCAAACACTTATTCATGGCCGACTGATAATTGATCAGGCTCTGATTAAACTCTTTTTTATTTTCACCACCAAATCTAAACCTGTTAAGCTCAAAGAAAAAGTTTCTTACTTCTATCTCTGGTAGATCCTCAATAATGTATTTATCATCGTAAAGAGTTATTATTTTAGAGTCTGACGCTGAGAAATCAAACATAAGAACATTGCGTTGGTTAAGTCTCTCATTCAATATATTTGTTACGAAGCCCTCAGATGAATATAAGTAAAGCGATGGTATATCATAATTTTCATTAAGAATTTCTATTAAAGTTATGAATTTATCCCAAGGATCATAATTTATCTCATACAGCGGATTATCATATTTTTCACTAAAACCATAAAGATGTGGTGCTCCATAGACTGATAAATTATCAATTAAGATTGATAATTGTTCTTTCTCACTAATTGTGATCTTTGTTGAGATCTCCTCTTTCCATTTGAGGATACTCAACCAATCAGCAGCCTGATTAATGCGTGAAAATGAAAGTAGTTGAATGATATCCTTCACAAAACCATTTCGCGGAAGGCAAGTCACCAAGTTTTCAAAACGGGCAATATATCTGCTTCTAACCCCACGTCTGTAGTGAAGTTTGAAAGTATGGGATAATGTCAATTCCATTTTCACTACGAATGAATGCAAACATTTTCTCAGTCCATCTGAATCACCTAAAAATACATTGTTTTTAGCATTAATTAATTCTATCTCTAATAAGAAATCACTATCAAATTCATCATCACCTAATTTTTCAATAATTTCACGAGCATTATCCATGTTTTTTGTTGTGTTTTCAATATCACCTTTTTCTCTGTAACAAGCAGAGAGGTTACCAAAAGTCATTGCTTTTACAATTAAGGTACATTCCGTACTCATTATTGCTTCAATATATATATCTATAGCTTCATCATGCTTTTCAAGTCTCATAAGAAAGGTTGCATGATTAAGTATAGAATGAAGAGATGGTTCGACATCAAGTTCAATACAAACTCTAGACAAATCATCCCATGCTCCCAATGCGTCTTCATGGTGCTCACTTAATATATATGTGCTATGTTTGACCGCCAGCACCTCAATCATGCACTGTTTATTTGAGCATTCCTCCAGATATTCCAAAGCATCATTCAGAGTATCGATCGCGGCATCATGTGCCTCTTGGTCTGAGAAAAAGTATGCGACTGCCATATAACATTTAGCTACTTCTTTTTCACTACAATATTTTTTATTATATTCAATAATAACTCTCATTAATGCAGGGTACTTGTCAGCAGCTATATCACCAAGTGCGCCCTTCTTAATATTACTAATCGCACTAACACAGGGCTGCATATAACCGACAGCTTCACAATGACTAATCAATTTTTTAAGATTAATAATTACGCGTTCTACTTTCCCCAGAATACATTCACAGGCAATCAAGGTATGCAACGCCCAACCATATGAGAATCCTAAAGTAACTGGGTTAATTACCTCCACTGCTATTATGGCGCATGCTTCAATCTCAGAAATTTTGTCTAATGAGGGTACCTCTTCAATTAAACCTATGAGATAGTCATCAATTTCTTCAAGACGATAATCGGCATCTTCATCTTTTATAGCCATTGTTAACGTTTCAGTAAATCCCTCTGGCTTTAAACTTATCTCTTCCATTTGAAATCTTCACTCTGATTTATTGATTCAACATTAAATTTTAGTTATAAGATACAACAAAATTTTCCGGTTCTATACAGCGATTTATCCATGTTGTGGGGCAAATTGACCTTATCTCCGTTGATTAGCACACGCCGATGTTAATAATGTCGTCCGCTCCTGGCACAGAGCTGCCTGTCAAATTAGGCTTGGCCCTGTGTCGTAGTTGTGTCAGGTCAAGTCTGAGTTAATACAAATTATCAGTATCTTTCTGAAGCGTCTGCAGCCGCTGTTCCAGGCTATCCAGTCTTTCTTCGAGTTCATGGCTCTGCTGCTCAATATCTTCCAGTGTTTCTGACAAAACATCACGTAGCAGCACAAAATTTGCGTGCAGGGCGTACACAAAATCGTGGCCGCGAACCAGTAATGCTTCGCGCGGTATGTCCTGCAATGCGGAATGCGTCATCCATGTCACTAGCGCTTTTGCGCTCATCTCGGTTAGTACGTCCGAAAGTCGGTCAGTTTTTCTGTTCATTCTGGACTCCTGTCTGTTCTGATGTTGGGGAGTATTATTACTTCCGGTCGTTGCGCTGCTGGTGGGCTGATTGGGGCAGTTGGTGATACAGAACAACTATATGCAGTTGCCTAAATCCAGCCGTTGCAACTCGTCGAGCGTGTAGATGCGGAAGACATTTCGGTGGCGGGTTTCAAGCGGGATGTGCTGATGGTTAACGATGACGTGCCGGATACTGTCAAACAGCCGTTCAAGACCGCGCTTTTTCTGCGGGTCGGGCACGATATAAAAAACGTAAATCCAGTCTTTACGGGTCCGGGCCAGTAAATGGCTGGCGATGATCGACTGATAACGGGCTCTGGTTTTCAGGCGGCGCTCGGTCTCAATGGCGATCACGGTGCCGCCGGGCAGGGTGATCAACCCGTCCGGGCGATGACCGACCTGATACCGGCTGAGGAAGGTTGTGCGATCGCCATTGATCCACCCTGACGCGCCTTTTTTCTCAAGGGTGATGCGGGCTGCCTGATTATCAAGGTGATGCTCCAGCGTCCAGCCGGTAATTTTTGAAGGCTCAAACCGCGCCGGGAAAAGCACATCGTCGGGAGTTAACACAACGGCCAGTCCGTCACTGGTTATGCCCCACAATGAAATTTTCATGGTGCGCGATACCAGGACGTGCTTTTGTATTAAGCCCATGTCCTCGACTTTTGAAAGCAGGGAATACAGCGATTTATGATCCCTGAAGCCAAACAGCAGCATCAATGTTTTAAAGTCACTGTATGTTTCTTCTTTCAGGAAATTCAGTAGTCGTTGTATTTTTTCGTGGTGCCGCGTCTGGCGTTCGCTGTATGCGGTGATAAGCATCATTCCCCCCTTTAAAAATCCAGCAATGACGGGTTTTCCTCTTTATTGGTATTCGGTGTTGTCGTGTCTTCTTCGCTCGGCCCATCAAAAAAAAGATCGGGCCGCGTTGTGGTTATATCAGGTGTTGATGCGGGTTCGGATGATGTTTCCTCCTCACTAAAATCCAGAGTGATATTTAGTGTTGCGGCGGTGGCAGCGATCGCGGGCGACACGGCGCAGATCTCCAGTTCGCGTTTTATCACCCTGATGGGTGAAATCAGCGAAGCAGACGGGAGTGCTTTGGTCGTGAAGATGAAGCTGACAAAATCGGGTAAGTTCAGGATCATATTGCTGTCGATAAAGAAACGCTCGGCCTGTCTGATAGTGCGCTCACTGTCGATAGTCTCTGTCAGCACGGCGTCGGTTTTCGCTTTGCGCACCTCATCATCGACTAATATGGTGCCAGACATTCTTGCCACCCATTCGGCGGTGTCTGGATCCATAACGCGGTAAACCAGTTTGAATTTGGCATTTTCAACGACCGCGCCGACAACGGCGTCGCCTTTCAAATCTGCCGGGCAGTCCTTTAAATCGGCGATAGATTGGTGAGCCATAATAATATGCACACCTTTATCTCGTGCAGCCCCTAGTCCTTCCAGCGCAGGCTTGGAGAGATGATATTTAAGTTCATCAAGAAATATGGCAATAGGGCGTGGCGCTCCTTTTATACGGTCGCGCCTTTCCGCGAGCTGGTACAAGCGAACCAGCAGCATTCTCTGAGCAGTAATAATTTTGCTGTTGCGCATTGAGCCTATGACGTAACAGCAGCCGCCTTCCTTAAATATTGTATTGAGTGAAAACCCTGTCGGCGCATTGATGGCATTGAGTAGTGCTAACTCTTCAATTTTCCCGAAAAAGGCTTTTATCTTATCTGCAATACCCTGTACGTAATCGCCGTTATAAACATCTCTAATGGTTGCGTTGGTATTACAGGCGACAAATTGTGCGGCTATTCGGGCGGCTTTCCGGTCGTCAATGCGATAGAAGTCAGACTCCTGACCTTTTTCCGCCAAGCTGAAACCCGCAACAAAAAGCTCTTCCAGCTCATCGGCGGAGATCTCTTCAATCAGGTTTAACTGGTATTCCTGTTTCCTTAGGTCAATTAAGGCAAAAGGTTTGCCTGCATCCTCGCAGGCTTTGCGGTAAAGATGCGGTGCCCATTCATCATCCTTGGGATCCATAATAAATACGCCTTCACTGGCCAGAATACTTTGATAAAGCAATATACCGGTGACAACGCCTTTACCGGCTCCGGTGGTGCCGATAATATCGGCATGTTGTCTTTGCCAGTCTTTTAACGGTAGGTACATCGGTTGTTTATCGCAGTCTATGCCGATAAAAATACCCTTGTGCAGGTCGATATAGTCCAAGGGATCATAATGCAGTGTTTCCGGTAGCAGTGATTTTACCGTACGGACATCGGTACGAAGCTCCCGTTCTAACGTGGTTTTTTTGACCAGGTTTTTCTTTATCTTGTCCAGCTTGGGTGTTAATACCCTACGCAGGAAAATATGCAGGATAGATCCTGACAGTGTGAAGATAACTAATATCAGCCAACTATAAACCGGCGTGCCGCTGGCTATCCTCCCTCTATATAGCCACTGAAGGATCCAGATAATCACCGGTGCCATCGTACCAAACAAAAAGCACAGCATGGATAAAGCAATAATCAGCTTTTGCCACAACGGGGCTTTTTGCCTTTCATCGCTTTTCATCGACGCGAAAAACGGCATCGTCAGCCCCGATAACAGCGCCAGCATCAGCTGATGCTGTTGCATAAAAGCAATGAAGCTCAGCGCGCCATTCACTATCGGCGACAGTGAAACGGCCAGCTTATTCAAAATCACGATGCCTCCTTTGTCAGCAGTTCGCCCCATGACATCGCCCCATCAATTCGCCCCACGGTGTCGGGCGAAAAGGCGGGGCGAGCGTATGGGTAAAGAAGGTGGCCGCGTTGCGGCCATGTGCAGGAAAGCATGCTTTCCTGCACTAAACGGCGTGCGCCAGTACATGCGGGCTGGACGCCCTTATTGCCTGTCACATGGGGGTAATGACGCGGCTGGACGCTGCGCCAAAACCCCCAAACGTCAACGGCGGCACACCGTCGCCCGCTACGCGCGACCACCCCCTTTAAGACGGTCGCTTTCGCCTTTTTCTTCCCTTTACTCGTTCCTCGTAGCGGGAATAAAAGGGAAGCTGACCTTTAAAGAGGGTGGTCGCGCCACGCTACCGGCTTTTGGCCGGAGACTTATCTGCGACGGTGTGCGGGGCGATGCCCCCCAAATAAACCGCTGTCGTGGGCGACAGCTTTTCGCTCGCTGGGGCGGCGAAATTTATCCGGCTCCCCCGGCCTGCAAAATCCGCGTGGGCGCGGCTGTTTGCAGGTGAGGCGCGGTGCCTGAATTATTTTCGCTCCTTAACCCGCGAAAATATTTCTGTCCGCTGCCTCATTTTTACGGCCCCTGTTTCTTCGCTCCTTAATCCGCGAAAAACAGAAGCCATAAAAACCTGAAAACCGTCACGCTCTCCGCCCGTCTCGCCAGTATTAACCACGAACGCGGCCATATTTACTGATGACCTGACTGATAGCCGCCGGGTCTGCCGAAACACATTCAAGTAAAAACGATTAACAGGGATAGCGCCGCGAATGACGGAACCGGGATAATGCAGGGAAGTCAGGATCGGCGCAGTGGCACCGGCAGGCTCGCCGCGCAGCACAACGGCGGGATAACGGACAGACGGCTGTGCGTTCCGGTCAGGGGCACGCTGCCGGTCTTTCCGCGTGGACGGGACGACATAGCCAATGCGCTGCACGTAGCTGGTCTGGTTAAAGGCGGATTCCGGCCGCTGGCCGGTTTCAAAGTTGCCGGAGTAGTAACAACTGAGCGCCCGTTTCAGTGTTCCGCCGCGCCGGTAACAGTCGGCGAGAATGCGCTCAAATACCGACAGATTGATGCAAGGGTTAAGCAGGTCGCTGGCCGTGACGCCGTAATGGCGGAAATTGATGCTGGTGATTTGCATCAGGCCGACCGAATAGCGTCGGCCCTGTGCAGCCAGCTGTCTGGTAAGGAGGATCGCCTCCGGCAGGCTCGAGGGGAAATGTGAAATCACGCCCCGGCTGTCTGGCAGGATTTCAGCAATGGCGTAGGGGTGGAAGCCGGATTCGACCCGTGCGACATCAAGTGACGTGGACGGGTGAATACTGGCGGCGCACTGCACCGCCAGTGCCAGAAAGGCAGTGGTGGAAAGCATGCTGGCCTCGCAACAGAGAGACCGGCGGCTTACAGAAAAGTACGCCGCCGGGTGAGAAGAAGAGAAAATGGATTAAGTGGCAGCGGCATCCTGTGAAATGTCGCTTTCTTCTCTCGGTTCGAGCAGTACCAGCCTGCCGGAAACCGCAATACCGGGTATCAGCACGATATTCAGACCGGGCTTGCCGTTATGCGCGAAGGCCACGCCAACTTTTGTCCAGTACGTGTTTGTTTCGCCCTGCACATCGGGCTGGCTTTCCTGGGTAACAAAGACGTGATAAGCGGGTTTTCTCATGGAATTTCCTTTGATCAAAAACAGTAAATGAAATAAACCAGTCACATCCCGGTTCTGCATTCCGGTTTTAACGGGTCAGCGAGAACATTCAGCGGCACCCTGAATTGTGGTTACGTGACAGCCCGATCCATTTTGTTAAAGAGCAATACCCTGTCAGGACGAATTAATGTCCATAGGGGCGACTAATGCTGTAATGGCGTTCTCAGATTCGAATATCTGGTGAGGGATATAAATGAGAAACTCAAAACAAAAAGAAGAGAGAAAAATAGTGGAGTATTTAAGATGCAGTGAGAATAATGAGGATTTAAAAAACACGAGAGAGTGGTATTAACATTCACCGTGAATAATAAAGACATGCAGAGATATAACATCTCTACACGTCCTTTTTATCCTGTCAGCGGCTACTACGTTCAAGTTTTTCCTGACATTCCGTACAGGTGGTTACACCCGGCAGTGCTTGCCGTCGCTTTTCTGGAATGGGTTTACCACATACACGACAGTGAAATAATGATGGTGTCGACCCCGGCTTAAAACGACTCTGTTCAATCATCTCCTCCAGGCGCTGCTCATTAAATTCCTGATCGCGATCGATCTCATCCGGCATGTGGTGCCCTCCTGTTAGCGGCAACTTCCTTTTCACAAAGCGTGATACGTCTCCATACCATGGTGAGTGATAGTCCCAGGGAACTTGGTAGCAGGAGTTCAGTAACCTGCATCATGGCCATCAGCGCGTCGGGGGATTCAAGGCTTTCCACCCGGCACTTCTGCCATTGCCGCCAGATCTCGGCATCTGTCTCTTCATCCGGCTCAGGTGTACGTCCATATGGCACGCTGACACCAAGCAGCCGTCGGCGAAGGCAGACATCATTAGACGTCAAGCCAAAGTAGTGGTTGAGCAACGCGATAGAACCGCCCAGCCGGATAGCCCGGTTAATCTGCTGCTGTTGTCGGTATTCCTGTCGGGCCTGCGCCAGTAAATGATGCAGGACATCATGGCGGACACTGACCGAAACAAAGGGAGCCGTCGCCCGGCTGACAGCAAACAGTTCATCGAGTGATAACTGATTAAGAGCATTCATTTCGTCGAAAGTGAATCCGAGGGACTCGCAGTGACGAATATCCCCAACTTTCAGAGCGTGCAACGCATCAGTTAAGATGGTGTAATTAATTAATGGAATCATTCTGTTATCTCCTCAATCTATATGGAAAAGTTGAGCAAATAAACGGACATTTTTAACTGTTTGAACGTCCGGCCAATTTAAGGCTGATCCATTCATCAATTTCCGATTCGAGCCAGGCCACACTGGCCGGGCCAATTTTTATTGAACGTGGAAAGGTTCCATTTTTCATATACAGGTAAATTTGAGAGCGTTTCAAACCGGTTTTTTCTTCGACCTGTTTTAAACGTAATAACTGATGTGATGTCATTGTATTCTCCTATTGTGGAATGACTGGTGCATGTCCAGAGAAAATAAAAGAACACAGCAGTAAGCTTAGGAAAAGCCGATAGCACCTTATTACTGATGGGAAGATCCTTAGTACGGTTTTGTAGTGAATAAATAATAAGTTATCAGTTGTATAAGGATGTGGAGAAGGATAGTTGTGCTGCTGTGTAGTTTTCAGCGTTTCGCTGGTGCAATGGTGTCATGACTTAGCGTGATAATGAGGACAATAAAAAGATGCGGTTAAATACATTCATTGTGAATTTCAGTCAGGGGGGGCGTTACCACTCTGGCGGTAATGCGCTATGAAGCATCGCCATAGAAGTGTTCTGTGTGGTCGAAACATATATGCTCAACTACTTCCTTAACACAATGCTGAATTGATTGTGCTTCCCGATCATGTATAGACCGATCCAACAGATATAATAAAGTCCTTTGATTCTTGTTATCGTTAAGGCGGCTGAGGCAATATAGTCTTGGCTGGAGGTTCCATGCCGTAAAGATTCTGTAGTGTGATCCCCCGCACAGGGAGACGGATATGGCAGCTCTATGACTCACCTATGGTTTTTTGGATAACCTGATGTCGCTAAATATCGGTTAAGTGTGCGCTTGTTTTCCGTTCGGCAAAATAGTGCGCGGGTGTACTTCCCATTGTTTTTTTGAACATGGTGATAAACGCATTAACCGATTCATACCCCAGATTAGCTGCAACATTCTGAACCGAAACGCCGCTAGCCAGTTCCCGGAGAGCAATTATCAGTTGCAGTTGCTGACGCCAGCGTCCGAACGTCAACCCGGTTTCGCGCAGCATTAAACGCGCGAGAGAACGCTCGCTAAGCGCCAGTCTTTTTGCCCATGTTTTGAATGTGCTTCGGTCATCAGGTTGACTGACCAGAGCATCGGCCATGGCGCGGATTTTAGGATGCGACGACACAGGGAGGCTCAGTTTCTGCTGAGGCATGGTGGCTAATTCATCAAGTGTTACTCTGGTCAGTCTGGCGAGATGGCTTTCTGGTGGGTATCCGACGCCCTCGCGGGTTAAACGGGCAACAAGTTCTTTAATCAGACTGGAAATTGCCAGAGTACAGCATCGCTCCGGCAACGCGGCGGCTCCGGGTTCGATAAACAGATAGTTGAGATGCGCATTCCAGGTAGCTTTGGCGCTGTGCGGCACTCCCCCAGGGATCCAGACGGCACAATCAGGCGGCACGATCCAGATATCATTTTCGGCGCGACAAATGACCGCCCCATAGAGGGCAATAATCAATTGCCCTTTGCGGTGCGTATGCACAGGCACTTCGGCCGCGTAATCGACAAAATCCAGATGACGCGCGACTGCGGGACAGGGGGTGGCATCCGGATCAAACAGCGTATTGGCGAGTGGGGGTAACATAGATTGGCAACATTTAGGTATTTTTTGACAGAATAGAGTATTTAAGTGGATATGCAAGCCGGTAATAATTTCCGGCATGAAAAAAATTAACGCGAGTTACTTTCATTTTTTACACACGATATGCCAACGTCTTCGCGGTATGGCTTCTCCTTCACTACTGAATGATGCGAACGCTCTGCTCTATTCCGCGAAGAGTTTTGCCGCAGCGATGCTCGCATACTACATTGCACTGTCAATTGGCCTGGAGCGGCCTTCCTGGGCAATTATCACCGTGTATATTGTTTCCCAAACCTCCGTCGGAGCATCGCTGAGCAGAAGTCTGTATCGTCTGGTGGGAACGGTAGTCGGCGCGGGCATAACGGTATTAATTGTACCCACGTTCGCGAATTCCTCCGTATTTTGCAGCGTGATATTGACAGGCTGGATTACCTTCTGCCTCTATTTATCCTTGCTGGAACGCACGCCCCGGGCCTATGGTTTTGTCCTGGCTGGTTACACTGCGAGTCTGATTGGCTTCCCTGCGGTATCCGATCCTGGCGCGATTTTTGACATCGCTATCACTCGGATACAGGAAATCATGATCGGTATCTTCTGCGCGGCACTTATTCATCGCTATGTATTGCCCGCGCGCATCTCAGGCCAGTTCAACAGTAAATTGTCGCAGACGCTACTCGCGGCGCGACAGCGTATCGCAGAGACTTTAGCAGGCAAACCCGACGCTGCTTCCGGGCCGCTGCATATGGCACTGGCATTACAGTTCCTGCAGGGTATCAGCCATCATGTCCCTTATGATTTTGCGTTCTCTGTACCGGTCCGGCAAGCGAGAAAAAGGCTTCATGACAGGCTTGCGCGATTAGTCATTGTTAACTGTGAGTTACGCGACCGTTTAGCGCTGATAGCGACGATACCTGTCGATGTGCAAATTCTGCTGGGTGATGTTGAGGTCTGGTTGGCCTGCAAAGATGAAGGAAAATTCAAAAGCGAGGGTGAAGCGCTCAAAAAAAGCAGTGAAAAATTACTGCAGCGCTATTCAGTGTATGAGCTGACGCTTGAAGAAGCGCTGCGTGTAAGTTTTATGCGCTACCTGTTAGAGGCCATTGTCCTTGTGCAGCAGTGCTATCGTCTTTCGGACGCCATTCATCACGCGAAGCAGACGCCTGCGCAATCGGAAAAGAATACCGTGAGAGGGTATGTATTCCACCGCGATTCTCTCACTGCTGCCCGCACCGCTCTGGGCGCTTTCACCATCATTCTGAGCGGCTGCATGGTGTGGATTTTCTCGGCATGGCCTGATGGCGGTACGGCGGTTTCTATCCTTGGCGTTTGTTGCACACTGTTTGGCGGCTTCGATACGCCTGCCCCGCATATTGTGAAATACATTATCGGCTCCTTCTGGGGCGTTGTGATAAGCCTGATCTACAGTTTCGTTCTACTACCACAAGTCAGTGATTTTATCGTGCTGGTAACGGTTTTAGCTCCGATCTATCTGCTGGCTGGATCGCTCCAGGCCAGACCGCCTACCACGTTTATGGCGATGGGGATCACACTGACGCTGCCTATTTTGTGCGAGCTGGGTGCCCACTACAGCGGGGATTTTGCCGTGGCGGTGAATACCGCAATCGCACTATTTTCTGCAACTGGCTTTGCGGTATTCAGCATGGGCTTTCTGCAAACTGTACAGGCAGATGCGGCAATAAATCGCCTGCTTCAATTATGTCAGCGCGATATTAACCGCAGCGTGAAAGGTGTGCTGAATACTGATGAAACTCTCTGGATCAACCTGATGATCGATCGGGCTGCGTTGATACTGCCGCGTTTGCAGCGCAGCGGACAGTCACCGGAACGGGCACATCATTTGTTGTACGCCCTGCGCATAGGGCTGTGTGTAATGCGATTACGCCGATGTGATGCGCATGCGAACAAAGAAATAAAAGAAGTACTCACCCTTCTTACACACTCGACAGATATTGACACCTTACTTCAACGGATCGCCATTCTGACTGAGCGCAGCTTGAGCGTAACAGATGAACTATCGCGACATTATGTCGATCAACTGGTTGATCTTTACTGCGCATTAAGCGTTCAGAAAATGGAGCCTGCTAATGATCAATGATTTCAATATTGAGGGCGTTTTTGTACCCGGTCTGTTGGTAATTGCCCTCATTGCACTGACATGTACGCTATTTATCGTACATATCTTGTCATTCAGCAAGGGTTACCGCCGCTTGCCCTTTAGACCGATGATCGATTTTTCCGTCTTCATTATTACTTTTTACCTGCTGCTGCAGGGGCTGACCGAACTGGGGTTTTTTAAATGAAATCGTTACTTTCTCTACTGGGCCGCTACGTGCTGACGCTCAGCGCTGTGGCGGTGGCTACGCTTTTGGCTTTTATTCTCTGGAAACATTATGCGCAAACCCCCTGGACCCGCGATGGTCGAGTTCGTGCGGATGTGGTACAGATTGCGCCGGATGTCTCCGGACCGGTGCTGAATGTGGCCGTCCGCGATAATCAGTGGGTTAATCGGGGCGATGTGCTCTATTCCATTGACCCGCACTGGTTGAGGTTGGCCGTGGTCAGCGCACAGGCTGATGTTGAGGCGAAACGTCATGAAATGCTGATGCGCCAGGATGCGGCGAGACGACGCTCTCAGATTAAAGGGGTAATTTCCAGCGAGGATTTACAACAAACAGCCAGCGCAGCCAGCGTCGCTGCGGCTAATTACCACGGTGCACTGGCTGCGCTGGACCTTGCAGAGCTTAACTTATCGCATGCTATTGTTCGGTCTCCGGTTACGGGCTATGTCACACATTTGCGGCTTCGCCCTGGTGACTATGCCACAGCGGGAGAAACTAAAGTTTCCATCATTGATGCCCATAGTTTTTGGGTGGTTGGCTATTTTGAAGAGACTAAGTTGCAACATATCCGCACGGGAAATACTGCACACATTACGCTGATGGGATTTAAGCCGGTGATCACGGGTCATGTTGAGAGCATCGGACGCGGAATAGATGATAACAATGACGAGACCGGGGGGCTTGGCCTGCCTAATGTCGAGCCAACCTTTAGCTGGGTGCGGCTCGCGCAGCGTATCCCGGTTCGGATTCATATTGACAGATTGCCGGAGGGAATTGAATTGGTGGCTGGACTGTCTGCGAGTATATCCATCACACCATAATAAAAAGTATGGTCTCTATTGAGGATTTATGCAGAACTTAGGGATTGTCAGCTCTTGATCTATATGCCTGATGAGAATGTGTTTCTGTTAGAGTAATTCTGAGGTTTCGGTTATGAAAAACAGGAAAGATATTGTAAATGACTTAATTGTTTGGATAAACAAAAATATAGAGATGCCACTAAAAATTGATGATGTGGCTATCAAGTCCGGATATTCAAAATGGCATTTGCAGAGATTGTTTTTTTCTGAAACAGGGCAGAGTCTAGGAGGTTTTATCAGAGAGAAAGAATTATATCTTATTTTAGAAGCTGTTATCACAACAAATGAATCTTTGATAAACATCGCGATGCGATTTGGCTTTGACTCTCAGCAATCATTAACCAGGGCATTTCGAAAAAGATATAATGTCCCACCACACCGGTATAGAAAAAATGCCGTAAATATTAAAAGCAAGTCTTCTTTGGAGTAAGGTAATTACTCGTATCATAAGGTGAGCTTTTAAATCTTTAGTAACTATCTGGATTATGGACGGGGTTCATCTGGTAATCATGGTCTTAGTACCTCAGTTATAGATTTATTGAACGAAATGAAATCACTCATTTATTTCATTGAAAAGAATCTAAGTCTTCCTGTGCAATGTATGCTTTCGTGTTTTTGCATGTGTAATGTATTGGTAAGTAAATTCGTATTCATTAATTGGAATATAATTACGAGCCCATGTATGTATTTAATGATTGGATAAATTAAGGTTAATCTATTTCGTGCATTTTGGATTCGATCGAACCTATGCAATTCGACTAAACCCTCCTTTAATAAGGAGTGGCTTTAATGTATATGCGTGGTTGCGAGCATTTAAGTACTGTTTTGCTTTTACTTTTCTAATGCTTGATAATTGATGATATGTATTGATACCAGTAGTACAGAAATACAATGTCCCTTGAGGTGACAAGGAAAAAAGAGTCAAAAAAACTAATTATGTCCGTATTACTGATTTTAGAGTCCTTAATACGGACATTTGGGTTTGGTAAAATTCACTTGCGTCAATCCGACATTGATGTGGGGGAACCGCGTACGAGTGCAGTTTTTAACGTATCACCACTGAGCCTGTCGGTAATGCCTTCGTCAGATGCCCATTGTTCGAAAATAGATAGTAGTTTGTACGGTTTACTAATTAATGGACGGATGACTTCATTGTTTTTACAGGCCAGCCAGAAAAAACGAGATAGTGGTGTTGATATTCGCGTTGCAGATAATGAGGGCACTCTGCTATTGGTTATGATGTCAATGACTTTATCAAGTTCAGCATGTCGAATAACAAACCAGGCATCCCGAGGTAAAATATGAGCCGGGAAATACTCTTTCCCCAGGTAATTATTTATCCTCTTTGAGAATATCTCTTTATGTACATATGGTGAAATGTTTTTAGGGAGTTGCATAATTTTTTGTGTTATTCTTTCTTCCCATGTCATTTTATCGAATAGTTGAAATGGTTCTCCTTGTAAGCTAACTGTTATGCCATGATTAAAATCAATAGCTCCTGTTACAGGTAATGGTATTTTAAGAGATCGGGAAAGTAATTTTTGCACTAGAACATATTCATATCCAATCAATAGAGTGTCAATCACTCTCTCTGTGGGAATGATATATTTGCCAGTAGTGCTAACAATAAAATTATGTCCTTCAATAAACGCTTTTTTGTCAAGAAGGCATAAACGATTTATTGATGACATATCACATGGTCTGAGCCTTACTTTGTAGCTCGATCTCTGTATTTTTCGTAATGTAATTGGCGACTGAAAGTAAATAGAGAGATGAATGCTGCCATGTAATGCATGCCTGTAAATGTCACTTTTTTTTAATTTTCAGTCCTTTTTTATTTATCACTTCGACTGCTTCACGGATAGTCAGCCAGTCAGGCGAACTATAGTTTGTATTTGATAGTGTTTGTTTTTTTGACATAGTGGTTTTCCTCTATTTCTGTTTTTTAAAAAAAAATACCATGAATTTTCCAGTGAAATTAATTTCATGGTGCGGGATCTATTACGTTATAATATTTGGATTATATTGATACGGGGGCTTCTTAGCGTTTCAGTCCCCCATATCCGGCCTCATATTTCGCAGTGATTGAAAAGAAGAAAAAATATCAGGTTAAACTAATTCAATTCTCAAACATTATTTAAGTTGAATGGAAGACATTACATAAATCTGTCTGCTCCGCCTGATGCTTCAATTGTCTGTCCAGTAACAAACTGATTCCTCCCAGAAAGTAGGAACGTAGCAATTGCAGCAATATCTTCAGGAAGTCCAAAGCGGCCCACAGGCGTTTTCTCTTTACCCAGTAATGCCATTACCTCTTCGTCTGTTCTGTCAGCCAGTTCAGGACGACGATTGCGAACATTCGGTAGCATGTTCTGCGCCCAGTTATCCGTCGCGACAGCACCCACTCCGATCGCATTGACCAGAATGCCATCCGGAGCCACGCTAAGTGCTAAACTACGGGTCAGGTTGTTGATAGCGGCGCTCAGTGCGTGTGAGACGGTAAGTTGCGGATTAGGGTAGATACCGCCAATGGATGAGATATTGACAATACGCCCCCAGTTTCGTCTCTGCATCCCGGGGATGATTACCTTACAAAAACGTCGCATGGCGGAGAATTTGGTCTCAGTCATTATCTGCCAGTCTTCTTCCGAAGTGGTTAACAGCGTGCCCGCATGGGCTCTTCCGGCATTGTTCACCAGTAAATCAATACGCTGAAAAACTTTTTCCGCTTGTTCAACCACTAAAGAAGGTAGTTTGGGATCAGTCACATCCCCGGCAATAGGCAGCACCGAAACACCGTATTTCTCTGAAATTTTTTTCGCAGCAAGAATCAGCTCAGGTTCTCGTCTGGCCACCATGACTAAATGCACACCATTCACGGCCAATTCTTCACAAATGCTGAAACCAATTCCGGTATGGGCTCCAGTTACCAGAGCCACTTTTCCAGTCAGTTTTAAATCCATTTGTTGCTCCTCAAGTTAAGCACAGTCAATAACATGAGCAGTATTAGTAACAAATCTCTTTTTCAGGAGCTTGTGCATCAGAATTCAGATGTCTGAAAAAAGCGGTCAAAGAGTTGGGTGTCGCCTTTGCTTATACTCCAGACAATATTGAGTTTAGTGCCAGGAGTGGTCAATGCGTTCGGACAATCACGAGCTTTCTTCTACCAGGATTCTTATGCTGGGGATTATTTGTTGTATTGTTGTGGCTAATATTTATTTTAATCAATCTGTCCTGAATTTAATTGCCGGATCCTTTCCCAATGAATGGGGAGCTGTTTCTTTGATCCCCATGGTCACCCAGGTAGGCTATGCGGTGGGCTTATTCTTTCTGATCCCCCTTGGCGATTATATTGAACGTCAGTGGCTTATCCTGCGTCAAGCGCAGGTGCTTTTCCTGGCAATGATCGGCATGATGTTATCCCCAACGGCGACAGTGTTGGTGTTCTTCTCCTTCCTTACCGGGATGGCTGCAACAGTAGCTCAACAGATAGTGCCGCTTGCCGCCTCGCTCTCAAGAACTTCTGCACGAGGTAAAACCGTTGGTACGGTGATGAGCGGTGTCCTGGCAGGTATCCTTGCTGGCCGGGCTATCGGAGGCCTTATTGGTCAGTATTTCGGCTGGCGTGGCGTCTTTTTATCCGGCGCGATCATGACATTGCTGGCTATATTTTTCATCTTACGCATTTTGCCTACTCAGTCGTTGTCAACGCCAAAGTTTAACTATCTGGCGGTATTACGTTCATTAGGACTGCTGTGGAAAAACGAGCCGCAGGTGCGTGGTGCAACTCTTACACAAGCAATGCTGTTTGCCTCCTTCAGCGTGCTGTGGACCGTGCTCCCTTTCTGGTTAGCTCATCGCTACGATTACGGTGCAGGGATAACCGGCGCCCTAGCTGCTTTGGGGTTAATCGGTATTCTGTGTGCGCCTCTGGCGGGAAGTTTCAGCGATCGTTAGGGACCATTCCGAATGGTTGTTTTTGGTGTGATACTCATGCTGCTAGCCTGGACTGTTTTTTGGAGATGGAACAGTATTGTGGGTATGGTGGTGGGCATTCTACTACTGGATGCGGGTGAGCAATGTGTACTGATAGCTAATCAGCACACGATTTATTCTTTGCGTCCGGATGCCAGAAACCGTCTTAATACATTATTTATGTGCGTTATGTTTATTGGCGGAGCATGTGGCTCACTGACTGCCACCTGGTTATGGGAGACAACTCATAGCTGGGCACTGATTTCTTCAGCAGGGGGCGGACTCGTGATCATGGGGATGTTGATAGCCGTAAAACGTAAATATTCAGGCCCCTATTCGGGCACATAGCGCAATAGCACTTCTTACATCCGTCGCATTGTCTGAGTCATCAACATCATGTAAAGCGTCCTGTATCAATTGTTTAGCAGCCCATTTTTCCCCGGCTTCAGCCTGCAATGTCGCCAATGAATAAGCAATACGGAGGGCCCAGCCATGAGCCTGTTGCTGACGCGCTTTGTCCAGGGCCTTCTCCAACAGCAGGCGTTGCTTCTGAGGAGGTAATTGAGTGGCAGAAAGACGCATCAGCTCAGGCGTGCACCAGTTTTCATGATCCTGGCGGGTGGCTCTCAGCGATAACCCGGTATCAATTTCTGACAACAAGGGGGAATATTGCCAATCTAATCCCATCGCCCGCAACGAGCTAAACAGTGTGGTTTGACTAACATCGGTATGACTGAACTGTTTGGCCCAAACAAGAAACAGCTCGCCGTATGTCTTCCAGAAATATAAATCATGCCTTTTTGCCAGATGAATAAGCCAGTTTGCGGCCTTTATAACCCAACGCGGATTACGATCCAGTGCTGCTGTCATACAAGCGCCTTCAGCCAGTGCACAGCAAAGAGAACAGACATGCTGCAAACGAGCGGCTTTTTTAACACCGCGCCATGCCATCTGTTTCGCGGCCTTATACTCACCCTGTAACCAGAGTAAACGAGACAGAAAGGCCTGACCGGCGCTCTCTTGATCAAGACCAAAACGGAAAGAGTGACTTAATTCGCCATGTTCATACCAGTCAAGAGATTGCTGGAGATAATCACGCCCGACATAATGACGCCCCAAAAAATGCAGGGATACACCGAGAATACGCAGCCCGGTTGCCATCGCCTCCTCGTCACTAATGGACCGTGCCAGCTCGCACATAGATTGCGCATGCTCAAGCGCTTTATCCAACTCGCCAGTACGCAGATAATACAACCATAATCCGTAATGAGCCTGTAAACGTATTTCTTTGTCGTCGAGCTTTTCTGCAAGTGCAAGCGCGGTTTTCCAGGCTGAATGTGTTTCAGGCGTAGGGCCTTTTGCCCAGGTTGACGCCTTACCTGCTACAGCGCTGAGATTCATTCTCTGGCGTAGCGTTAATACTACCCGAGAAGTATTTTCATAAAGCAAAGGATAGATATGGCGCTGACATTCATCGTAGAGTGAATATTCAATCCAAAAAGGGGTCATCGCTTGTAAGATCTCAAGCCCCTTAGAGGGAGCGGCCCCTTCAGCCAACGTTTGCTGTAATATGCTCCGCAAATCATTAAGCATATGGCTATAACGTTCACGCCACTGTCCCGTTGGCAGCATAAACCAATCACCTTGGGCCTCTTCTACCAGAACTTTATAATAACCGGTAAAACGGGCTTCAAGAACAGTATATTCACCCTGTTGCCTGAGTTTATCGCATGCGAACTGGCGCATGGTTTCCAGCAGGCGGAAACGGGTCTCTGGTACCTGAGTACTGACCTGAATCAGGGATAAAGACAGCAATCTTTGCAGATCGTCAACAACCTGCCAGCGATGCTTGTCTTTAATCAGCAGAAGGTCACTTACTGATTTCACACTGAACATATCGGTATAGATCCCCAGAGAGCAAAATAATCTTTGTTCACGAGTGTTGAGTAACTGATAAGTCCACTCCAGCGTGGTCAGTATTTTCTGATGTCTGGGCACCAGAGAGCTGTGCGTATTGCTCAATAGCTGGAAACGGTCTTCCAGTCGGCTATAGATCTCTTTGACACTCATGACTGGCAGACGGGAGGCCGCAAGTTCAATCGCCAACGGCAGACCGTCAAGATGACGGCATAACTCGCCAATCAACGACAGTTCGCTGGCTGATGGATGGAAATTATGTCGGTTGGCCTGCCCACGTTCGATAAAGAGGCGGACACTGTCAAAAGTCAGTAACTCGTGGGTATCAGCCTCTTCGCTCTCAGGAACTTGTAATGGCGGTAGTAGATATTGTTGCTCGCCGGCAACCTGTAACGCTACCTGGCTGGTCAACAACAGTTTTATATGGGGAGCCAGGCGCAGGAGCAACGTAATCACTGGTTCCAGTTCACTAATTACATGTTCACAGTTATCAATCAGCAGTAAACATCGACGCCGTGCAAGCTGTTGCCGTAAATCGGCATCATTATGAATGGCAGCTAATGGAAGATGGAGCGCTTGTGAAATAACAGATAGCAAGCTGGATGCTTCGGTGATATGCGCCAGTTCAGCCACACATATTCCATCAGGAAAATGCGAGTGTGTAAGGCTGACGACTTCCCATGCCAAACGAGTCTTACCCACGCCCCCTGAGCCTGTAACCGTCACCAGACGGTATTGATCCAATAAGGTGCATAATTCCTGCACAGCTTTATCACGCCCCAGAATCGATGCGAGAAAAGGGGTAACAGCGGGCTCAGGTATTTCTGATTTAGAGAGCGGTTTAGTTGGCAATTTGTTGATATTAAAGCGATAACCACAACCAAATTCAGTAATCAGTAGATGGCGGTCATGTCCCAGTATGCGGCGTATAGCAGAAATTTGTGCCTGAAGATTATTTTCTTCGACGATTTCATTTCCCCACACTTGAGTAAGTAAAGATTCTTTACTTACCGCTTTACCTCCAGCACTCACCAGAACAACCAGAACATCAAAAGCTCTGGCAGAAATTCTTACTGGCTTACCCCGATGTAACAGAATCCTTAGCTGTGGCCAGATTTGCCAGTCAGCAAAGTGAATCTCATCAATTGATATCATGGTGTTGAGATCTTCTGTTTTGAGCATCACGAACTCTCGGTATGGAGTAAGCCATTTCTAACGAAAGTGGTCATCAGAATCAGGCTACATGTTGAATGTGCTGCATCGGCGTATAACTATTCAATACCACTTTTACCGTTAATGATTATAAAGCCAATAGTGCTATGTGGCATAGCTTTGCGATCAAGCTGGTGATGAAAACTGAATTTCGACGAACGATCCACGCTGACAATAAGACGACGATTGGCATCCAACGAAGCGATCAAAGGCTAATTATTGCGATGCCGGTCAGCACCACCACTGCACCGGCAATCCGGCGTGCCAGATGATTTTCACGAAAAAGCCAGTACGAAAGAAGGGAGCCGACAATAATGGATGTTTCCCTGAGAGGAGCGACGAGTGCCAGTGGCATGCTCTGCATGGCTGTCAGTACAAGGATATAGGCAAGGGGAGAGCATACAGCAATGATAAGGATTGGGATGATATCCACACGTACAGCAGTTGGAATGCGATTTCGTCGCCGCATCGCACCAGGGGTAAGAATCAGACTCTGTAGCAGGAGTGTGCTGGCGTAGTAGCGCACTGGATCCAGGTGCAGAGAGATTACCGAATAACCGTCCCAGAGTGTATAGCCAGCGATGGCGGTGCCTGTCGCTGCCCCCCAAAGCATTCCCTGTAGTGGTCGGCTTCCGCTCCTGAACGGATTGCCGGTGACAACGAAAATACCAGCGATAACGATAAAAGCGCCGAGTAAAGCGCCTGGTGAAATCCGTTCTCCCATGAGAAGGGTTGCAAACAGTATCGTCAGAACTGGTCCACTTCCTCGGGCAATCGGATAAACAACACCCAGTTCGGCGCGCTCGTAGCCAGCCTGCAAGATTAGAGAATAAGCGATATGAAGTGCAGACGAGATAACTGCGCCGACAGCGAGTCTCCAGTCGAGTTCCTGTTGTCCCTCAACTATCAGAATGAGGCTGAACGGGACCCACAGCAATGATGAGGCACAGCTGTACGCCCAGACGAACACAAGAGTGTCTTCCCTCTTGTATTTTGAGGCTATATTCCATACTGCATGAGCTACCGCAGCAGTAAGAATCATTGCTACCGTGCTGAACTGCATCAGGACATATCGGGCAAATCAATACCCGCCCGTTCAGCCCGGCGACTTTGTTCTTTATCCCGCAGAGTGAGAGCAGCGACCAGCGTATCAATAACGACGAGCTGGGCCAGTCGACTCCCGGCAGCGGCCATCTGTGCCGGGAGTGGCATTCCGCCAACAACGAGCGAAACGTTGGCGAGTGTCGCCAGTGGGGTATCGTACTGGTTAGTTATTGCAATAAGCGATGCTCCTGCCGAGGATGCTGCATCAGCGATGGAGAGTGTGGATGATGTGCGCCCTGTTGAACTGACGACGATGATGACATCGCCTGGACCGAGTAGACGAGCAGCAATCATCGCTGATAAATAATCCTGGATACTGACGGTTATCACACCCGCCGTCCGCAAACGAAAGACCGCATCAGCGGCAACCGTCGCAGAGGGACCAGCACCAAATGCAAATACCTGGCGTGCGCTCTGGATTAAATCGACCGCCTCATCAAGTGCGGAGATTTCGATAGCACCGCTGAGCGCAGTCAGTGCGTCTACACCAGCACGAATTGATGTTTCCAGCACTGATGCCAGCGTCGCATCCGCTGTAAGAACTTCAGGCGGGGCAAAGAATTGGGCAGTGCCACGAGCCCGGGCAATCTCTATCTTAAGTTCAGTGAACCCGGTGAACCCGATCGCTCGTGCAGCGCGTATTACTGTCGGCGGTGATACACCAGCACGGGTGGCAACCTGTGCTGCCGTGCTTGTACCGACAAATAAAGGATCGACAAGCAGGAGATCGACAACTTTAGCCTCACTTGCAGCGAGGTCGCCGCTTCGGGCGTGAATGCTGCCAAGCCATTGCTGTAACCGCTGCTCACCTTCTGAAATTCTATTACCATTTTCTTTATTCATATGTAATATATTACATGTCCTTTGGGAAGGGCACAACCACCACGTAATTAGATTCTGTTGCAAGGAGTCCACATTCATGAACACTGAAATCAATACAGTTGTTGCTGTTTTAGGTCCAGGTGCCATCGGCACAACAGTCGCGGCGGCGTTACACGAAGTCGGCCGCACACCATTGCTGTGTGGACGTACTCCCCGCGATCGCCTGACCTTGCAAGATGGCAACCGCTTTATCACCGTACCCGGTCCGGTACAGACGAATCCGGCACAAATCACTCGCACGGTTGATCTTATCTTTCTGGCAGTCAAGTCCACACAAATCGACGCGGCAGCAGAATGGCTCAGGGCGTTGACTGGCCCGGAGACGGTTATATGCGTGCTCCAGAATGGGGTCGAACAGTTGGACAGGCTCGCTACGTACTCTCTGCCCGGACAGATCGTTCCCGCTGTCGTGTGGTTCCCTGCTCAAGCGCAGTCCGATGGCTCGGTACGCTTGCGTGGTGAGGCGCGCCTCAGCGTGCCAGACGCACCAGCTTCCCGTGTAGTGGCCGCAGCGCTGCAAGGCACGTGGTGCTCCGTAGATCTGGCCGCGAATTTCAGCTCCCTGGCCTGGCGCAAGCTGATGCAGAATGCGGTGGCTGGACTCATGGCACTCACGCACCGCCGCTCAGGCATGTTTGGCCGTGCTGATATCGCCAGGCTTACGCTGGCTTATCTGCAGGAATGCCTGGCCGTGGCACGTGCAGAGGGCGCTGAACTCGGAGACGAAGTGCCGCAGGAGATCCTCGATAAGTTCCGGGCGGCTCCTGCAGACATGAGCACCTCCATCCTCACGGATCGAGAAGCTGGCCGACCGCTTGAATGGGATATCCGCAACGGCGTCATTGCGCGTCGCGGCCGGGTTCACAGCATTCCAACGCCGATCAGCGACATCCTGGTACCGCTTCTTGCGGCTGCGAGCGATGGCCCTGGTTGATCTTAAAGCCGATGATTGCACTCTTACTTCTCTTCTTCGTCGCTCTCGGTGCCGGAGTACTCAGCGGTGTCGTCGGCACTGGCTCGTCGTTAATCATGCTGCCCGTCCTCGTCGCCACGTACGGGCCACGGATTGCTGTGCCTGTTATGGCGATCGCCTCCCTTTTCGGCAACATCGGACGGGTGATTGTCTGGTGGCATGAGATTCGTTGGCGACCGGTGTTTGCCTATTCGTTGGCGGGAGTTCCTGCGGCTGTTCTCGGGGCGCACACGTTACTTACGATTTCTCCTGGCACAGTGGAGGTATTCCTGGCAGCTTTCTTCCTTGCGATGATCCCGCTGCGCCGTCTCATCAGACGATCGAACCTCCACTTGAATCTCTGGCACATGAGTTTTGCCGGGGCGATTGTCGGGTTTCTGACCGGATTCGTGCTGTCCACCGGGCCGCTCAGCGTGCCGGTATTTACCGGGTACGGAATGAGTGGAGGCGTATTTTTGGGATCAGAGGCGGCAAGCGCAATCCTGCTCTACGCTGGCAAGCTAGCTACGTTCGGTATATCGGGCGCACTCGCCCAGCCTGTCCTCACACATGGACTTGCCATCGGCATCGCATTGTTCGTCGGTTCGATGATTGCGAAACGTCTCGTCCAGAAACTCCAGACGCATACGTTCGAGCTTCTCATTGATGCCGTTCTCGTCGCTGGGGCAGTAGGGATGATCCTTGCTCTCAAATGAAATGGCACGCCAGGGCTGACGGCGCAAGCGTGTTGTTGTTGTGTAACAGCTTTCTACAGGCAGCGACGGGTCGGGGTGGAGGGGTTGGCAAGCCATCAGAAATGAATAAAGCCGTACCAGGGTATGCTGATACAGCTTTTTGTTATTGGTCATGCAGCTTCGTTGTTTTTATCCCGCCCTGTGTTAAAAGGTGGTACGTATGCGACCCGGCATGTATCGATATAATCTGACCACCACTGCATCATCGCCTTGCGGGCTTCCAGATGCTCAGCCTTATGAATGTAAGCCAGACGCACGGTGTTGCGCTCCTGGTGACTCATCTGGCGTTCCACTGCATCCTGCGACCATAAGCCAGACTCCATCAGGGCACTGCATGCCATTGCCCGAAAGCCATGTCCGCAGATGTCCTGTTTCGTGTCGAATCCCATAAGGCGCAGTGCTTTATTAACCGCGTTTTCGCACATCGGCCTGTACGGGTTATGGTCGCCGGGGAAGACCAGTTCGTAAGCCCCGGATATTTCCTTAATCCGTTTCAGAATAGCTATAGCCTGCTGTGAGAGGGGCACGATATGAGCAGTGCGCATTTTTGCACCGCGCCCTGAATAACGCACACCCACAATGGCTTCGCGTGTGGCGGGTATCGTCCAAATTCTGTTTATGAAATCAATTTCTGACCAGCGTGCAAAGCGCAGCTCACTGGAGCGAATGAACAGATGCAGCGTCAGCAGGACAGCAAGCCGGGTCAGTTCACGGCCCTGATGATATGCTTCAATGTGTTCAATCAATTCAGGCAGCCGCTCCAGCGGCAGGGCGGGATAGTGGTGTCTCATGGGGGGAGCCGTCACGCCATCAAGATTTGCTGCCGGGTTGGTGTCGATAAATCCCTGATGGACCGCATGGCGCATGATGTTACTGAGGTGCTGCCGCGTGCGGGACGCGACTTCCAGCAGGCCCTTTTCCTCAATACCTTTCAGCAGGTCAATGAAATGATGGGGTTTAAGCTCCGTGACGGACAGATGACCAATTACAGGAAAGATATGGTTGTTCATGCTGGCAAGCAGACGGTCAGCGGTGTTCTGCGACCACTTTTTATTGTTTTTATGCCATGCCAGCGCCACTGTTTTAAACACCTTCTCTGGTGTGCAGGCTCTGCGTTCAGCAGCCCTCTGCTGTGCCGGGTTGATGTTCAGCGCCAGCATCTTACGGATACCTTCGCGCTGCTGGCGGGCATCAGACAGGGAGACGGCAGGATAGGCACCCAGTGCAATGCGGGATTCTTTGCCGTTTATACGATATTTAAGATACCAGTGACGTGAGCCGCCTGGTTTGATAAGAAGGTACAGACCGTTAGAATCAGAAACTTTGAAGGGTTTTGCGGATGGTTTTAAAGTGCGGATTTTTGAGTCGTTAAGGGACATTTGGGGGTCACTCCGTCATCGAACTAACCTGACCCCAGATTTGACCACCAATTTTTCCCGATGCGGAGGGTAAAATCAAAATGCACCGGGAAGAGTTTTCACGCTAACCTCTTGAATCAATATCAGATAAGGATTCGCAAAGATGCATGCAAACAGGAAATTGGCTCCTCTGACTGGGTCGCATTTGCGAGCATGGGGCTATTACAAAAACCAATATGACTAACTAGCAGTAATCCTTAGTTCTCGGGCGGAAGACGAAATGTCATGCTGTTTCGGCAGCAATCCATATAGATTCATAAATTGACATTTTAGCCTCCACGTCGGCAGCGGTGTTGGGAGCAGAGGTTCTACATCTTAAACTGAAGCATTTAAGAAACATTGGCTTCTGGCTGAGTCATTGCCACCGATAAATACCACAATGAGTAGCTACGCTACTTGTGACGTTTTCTACCCCCCCAGGCTTCAACGCATAACGGTAGTCGCGTTACACCCATGGTTATGTCTATCTACAGAAGGGCGAACTGAAGCTTAAATTTTAGAATAACAATGTAGCTCTTAACTATGGCGCAAATATTGCATATTAAAATTAGATAGAATGAGACTATTTAGAATGTTAACGCGAAGATATTTTATAAAGGTTTTTTCATGACACATTTCACACTCAAGCAACTTAAATATTTCGTCACTGTGGTTGAGACCGAAAGCATCGCCGAAGCGTCACGCCAGCTGCATATCGCCCAGCCTTCGATTTCGGTCGCCATCAAAAACCTTGAGGACGCTTTTGAACAGCAGCTGTTCATTCGCCATCATGCACAGGGCGTATCGCTCACCTCCAGTGGGAGACGGTTCTACGAAAAAGCAAAGGAGTTGCTGCGGTTGTCCTATGAGTTTGAGCAAAGTTCACGCGCAGAAAATGAGCTGGTTTGCGGCACCATCGCCGTGGGTTGTTTTGAATCGGCGGCTCCGCTGTATATGCCCAAGCTGATTGCAGGTTTCAAAAAACTCTATCCGGAAATCAATATTCAGCTGTACGACGGTGAACAGCATGAGCTGATGCACGGTTTACATCGTGGCCGTTTTGACATGGCATTTCTCTACGATCTTGACCTGGACAACGCGATTCAGAAAGAACCGCTGAATGCGCCGCATAAACCCTATGCGCTGCTACCGGCGGCGCATCCGCTGGCGAAAAAAAGTGCGGTGACATTACAGGAACTGGCAAGCGAACCGATGATCCTGTTGGATGCGGTACCCAGCAAAAATTACTTTATCAGCATTTTCAAAGAGAATGGTTATTACCCTGAAGTGGCCTATAGCTCTCCGTCAATTGAAATGGTGCGGTGCATGGTCGGGCAGGGGCTGGGCTTTTCGGTGCTGGTGACCCGGCCCTGTTCGGATATGACATACGATGGGCAGCGCTTGGTGCAACTGGATATTATCGATGAAATGGCGGCATCGACGCTGATTATGGCTTATCTGCAAAATAATGAACCCACGCGGCCCACGCGGTTATTTATGGATTATTGCCGCAGTGTTGAATTAACTCCGGCCGTCAGCAGCCATTAAATTGTTACTCTACCCGTTGCGGGTAGAGCAAACGTCAGTTGTATTTAACGTAATTCAAGCCAGGTGGTTTTTAATTTGGTGAATTTATCAAAGGCATGTAAAGACAGGTCGCGGCCAAAACCCGATTGCTGATTGCCACCAAAAGGAACGGTCACATCCAGCGCATCAACGGTGTTGACCGACACCGTTCCGGCGTTCAGTTTGCGCGCCACACGATGTGCCTGATTCAGGTCGTCCGACCATACAGACGCAGCAAGGGCGTAAATATGATTATTCGCCAGTTCGATGGCTTCCGACTCATCATCAAAGACTTTTACCGCGAGCACCGGACCGAATACTTCATCACGCCATAAGTTAACGTTTTCGCTTTCAATCTCAATCACCGTCGGCAGGATGTAGTTAGCGACTGTCTCGATTTCGCGTTGCTCGCCACCCGCGCGCACAATACCGCCCTGAGTCACTGCGGTCTGAATAAAATCCATCACCTTATCTTTATGCGCAGTCGAAACCATCGCGCCCATCCTCGCATTGGGGTTAAGCGGGTGGTCAGGTTGCCAGCCGTGCAACTTCGTGATCAACTTCGCCATAAAGTCGGGATAGATCTTACGCTCAACTAATAATCTGGAGTTAGCTGAACAAACTTCACCCTGGTTGAAACAGATACCGAAGGCGGATTTTTCGGCGGCTAAATCGAGATCCTGGCAATTGGCAAAAATAATGTTGGCGCTTTTGCCACCACATTCCAGCCACACCTGCTTCAAATTGGATTGGCCGGAATAGGCCATAAAGGCTTTGCCCACCGCGGTTGAACCGGTAAAGGTCAGCACATCAACATCGTTATGCTGGCCCAGCGCAGCACCGGCTTCGATCCCCAGCCCGGTAACAACGTTTAACACCCCGGCGGGCAACCCGGCCTCCAGCGCTAGTTCTGCCAGTTTCAGTGCGGTGAAAGGCGAATTCTCCGAGGGTTTCAGGATCACACTATTTCCGGCTGCCAGCGCTGGGCCAATTTTCCAGGCGGCAATATCGAGGGGAAAATTCCACGGCACAATGGCGGCAACCACGCCGACAGGTTCACGGGTGATGGTTGCCAGGGTACCCGGACGGGTGGGGGCAACCTCGTCATAAATCTTATCGATACTTTCTGCGTACCAGGCCATCACATGAGCAGCACCAGGCACATCAACGTTATAGGCATCGAGCACCGGTTTCCCCATGCTTGCGCTTTCCAGCAGCGCCAGTTCTTCCCGGTGCTCCAGCATCAGCTCCGCCAGCCTGCGCAGCACGGCTTTGCGTTGCGCTAAAGGACATTCAGACCAGATACCAGAGGTAAATGCCTGGCGTGCTGAACGCACCGCAGCGTCAATATCCTCAGCCTGGCAAGCGGTGACGTCCGCTAACACTGCATTGGTGGCGGGATTCACCACCGCCCAGGTTTTCTCCGCTTTGGCGAAGTAAGGTTTACCCCCGATAAGGGCATGCGTGCTAAAGCGTTGTTGGTTCAGCAGACCTTGCCAGTAATCACGATTATGCATAAGCGTTCTCCTTATTCGTCTCGGTCTCAGCTACCGGCGTTCCTTGCAGGATCATGCTTGCCGCACGTTCGCCAATCATAATTGAAGGCGCATTGGTGTTGCCGCTGATAAGCGTCGGCATAATTGATGCATCTGCCACGCGCAAATTTTCCACGCCATATACCTTGAGAGTGTCCGGTGCGACAACACTCATTTCATCCCGCCCCATCTTGCAGGTGCCAACCGGATGGAAAACCGTGGCGCAATATTCTTTGACGTATTGATGCAGCTGTTCGTCAGTCTGGATATGTTTGCCCGGCAGCATCTCTTCGCCATGCAATGCATTGAATTCCGGCTGAGCCAGAATATTCCTTGCCACTTTTATCCCTTCCACCAGCACGCTGGCGTCATAAGGATCGGCGAGGAAATTAAAATCAATAGCGATCTGCCCATCACGCTTTAACTGCAACGCGCCGATCGACCGCGGACGTAAAACGCAGGTGTGAATCGCATAGCCGTGGCCCCATTCAAATAAACGGCCACGATGGCTGCGATAACCCGGCACAAAATGGAACTGAATATCGGGTTCATCGCTACTGAGTTTTGTCGCGGCAAAGCCACCGGCTTCAACATAATTGGTGGTTAGCCAACCTTTGCGACGAAAGAGATACTGGAAGGGGGATGTCAGGATCGGTTTCCAGGCGGCGAGGGAAAAACCAAGCGTCAGAGGGTTTCTGGAACGCACGGTGACCAGACCATCCAGATGGTCCTGAAGATTTTTGCCCACCCCGGGAAGAGGGTGCACCAGCGGAATACCTGCGGCCTCAAGTTCGGCAGCAGGCCCGATACCTGATTTCAGCAGAATATGCGGTGAGCCGATCGAGCCGGCCGAAAGGATGACTTCATGGCGGCAGAGAATTGACGTGGGTTGATCGCGGCCATGCTCAGTTATTCGCACGCCTTTGACCGCTTTGTCTTCAATGATCAACGTTTGCACGGTGCAGTCAGTCATCACGGTCAAATTGCTGCGCCCAATATGGGGATGCAAAAATGCACGATAGCATGATAACCGTTTGCCATCCTTTTGCGTGACGTTGTAAATGCCGACCCCCGCCAGCGATTTACCGTTAAAGTCGGTGTTCTCCGCTAATCCGACCCGCTTGCCCGCCGCGACAAACAGCGCTGATACCGGATTGGGATCGCGCGGTTTATCGACCAGTAATTCGCCGTTAAAACCATGATATGCCGGGTCCTGAGACAGCAGATTCTTTTCCGATCGTTTGAACCAGGGCAGGACATTATTCCAGCCCCAGCCCTCACAACCTTGCTGTTCCCAGCGGTCATAATCAGAAGGTAATCCGCGAATATAAATCATGCTGTTCATGGATGAGGAACCACCCAGCGCCTTGCCGCGCGGGACGTGGATTTGCCGTCCCCCCAGGCTTTTTTGTGGCGTTGAATAAAAGTTCCAGCTGAACTTTTTGCTTTTATACAGGGTGATGGTGCCCGCAGGCGTCTGGATACGCGGGGTTTCATCACGGCTACCGGCCTCGATAAGGCAGATCTTGAGATCTGCCTGCTCTGCAAGCCGGGCGGCCAGTACTGAACCTGCGGAACCACCACCAATAATGATGTAGTCATAGGTCTTGCTATTGTTCATAGTCATTCCGGTGATTATTTAGCAACAGAGGTTTGCGCCACTGCCTGAGTACGGCAGAGGAAATAATAAACAGGTGAGACGATGGCTAAACCAATAATCCAGGAGATGTCGGCACCACCTAACATATTTGCTGCCGGGCCGGTATAGATGGCGGTAGACATAAAGGGAATCTCGACGATGATGCCCAGCAGATAACAGAAAATGGCTTTTGAATTGAAGTAACCGTATATGCCACCGTCGCGACGGAAGAATGAAGCGACATCATAATTACCGTGGGCCACCAGATAGTAATCAACCAGGTTAATTGCCGTCCACGGCACCAGCACATACAGCAGCATCAGAATAAAGTTGGTGTAATTGACCAGAAAGTTTTCCTGACCATAAATCGCAATCAGCACTTCGATAAGGATGGTGACAATCGAAACCACAATGCGGGCGCCAGAAAGTGGCGACCATTTAGGCAGGAATGTCTGGCCGAGCGTCAGGGTGCAGAGCACGCCGCAATAGAGGTTCATTGCATTGGTCGCGGCAATGCCTAAGGCAAACACAATAATTACGGTGGAGGATAATCCGCCGGTCATATTCACAATGCCGGTGATTAAATCACCATCCACGATGCAAATAGAAACCAGAATGCCAAGAATCATCGGGAACAATGAACCCAGTACGCATCCCAGGTAGCTACACCAGAAGACACTTTTTTCGCTGATATCTTTTGGCATGTAGCGGGAATAATCGGATACATAAGGCGCATAGGCCAGCTGCCATAACGCGGCGATGGAAATGGCACCGAGGAATCCGCTGAGATTAAAGCCATTACGTGCGAGAAAATCAGTCGGCAGACCATGCACGAAAACAATCCACGCAAAGGCCGCGAGCAAAATAATACCGGATACCCACGACATCACCTTGGTGTAGGCATGAATCAGGTTATAACCGAAGGCACAGGCGACCAGGCTGAGTACCGCAGAAACCAGGATGCCGGTATCGGTAGAAACCGGTGCGTAGATGGCGTGCAGTGACTGACCGCCCAGCACCAGGTTCGATGCCAGAAAGCCGATATACATGATGACGACTAACGCCACCACCAGCACGGAACCATAAGAACCAAACTGGCCGCGGGTTTGCACCATCTGCGGCACACCTAATTGTGGCCCCTGCGCGGAATGCAATGCCATAAACAGCCCACCGGCAAGGTTACCAATCAATACGGCGAGGGTGGCCCACATAAAAGATAAGTGGAAAATACTCACCGCCAGCGCACCGGTAATCACGGTAAGCAACATGATGTTTGAACCAAACCAGATGGTAAAAAGATCCCGTGGCTTGCCATGACGTTCATGCGCGGGAATGGGCTGGATGGTGCTCAACTCTATTGTGGTTGCAACAGCATTATCTTTTGGGTTGTTTGTCATCATAGTTATCTCAACAAAGTCATTTGCAGGCTTGCCGCATGGCTGCGGTTATAACCACCCAAAAAATTGGGAGGGGTGAAAATAACGTTGATGGGATGTTGCAACAGTTGGCTATAGAGAGAAATGAAGAAAAATATAGCCAACTAATATAAAAAAAAGATGCAATCTCGCTTATGGATTGGCTGCCCCAAATTGGAACGTTAAAGAATGACAGGTGAGATATTTTTGAATCTAATTAACTATTTGATTATTAACATCTAAAATGCCACGTTCTGGCTGAATGCCTTATTTTGGTGCGCGTCTGCTCGTCACTGAAGCATCGTTGGCAATATTAAATATCGTCAATTTTGCAAAATTAATAAGTAAAAATGTTGTCTGTGAATCGCGTTAATTTGATTTATCTCAGCACCTTTTTATCTTGCCTGTGCAGAGCGGATGCGGCTTTAACAGGGCTTTGTATTTTATTTCGGCGGACAAGGTTGCCAGCAGGTTAAATATTTTCTATCCAGACGCTCACTTTATAATATTTTACCGCCTGCACGTGCTCCAATAGTCTTGGGTCCTTCTTAAGTGGTTAATCCCCTGCGTGATGCGGGATGAAGGACGTTGAAATGACATCATTAAAAACTGAAACAGATACGCTGATTATTGGCGCGGGTCAGGCGGGGGTTGCCATGAGCGAACACCTGACGCGTCTGGGCATTCCGCATCTGGTAGTGGAGAAAAATCGGATTGCCGAATCCTGGCGTAGTCGTCGCTGGGATTCGCTGGTTGCCAACGGTCCGGCCTGGCATGACCGCTTTCCGGGGATGGAGTTTCCCGGCTGCTCACCTGACAGCTTCGTGGCGAAAGAACAGGTTGCCGATTATTTTGTCAGCTACGCCGCCATGAACCAGTCACCGATTCATACTGGCGTCGAAGTGTTAAGCGCTGAACGCAATCAGGGGCGCAGTGGTTTCACCGTCACCACCTCCGCAGGCGTGATCAATGTGCAGCGTATCGTGGCCGCTACCGGTCCTTTCCAGCGTCCGGTCATCCCGGCGATTGCTCCTCAGCATAGCCAGGTACAACAGCTGCACTCGGCAGACTATAAAAATCCGCAGCAGCTGCCGCAGGGGGGCGTGCTGGTGGTTGGTGCCGGTTCTTCCGGCGTGCAGATTGCTGATGAGCTGCAACGTGCCGGTAAGCCCGTATGGCTGTCGGTGGGACCGCACGATCGTCCACCACGTTCCTACCGTGGCCGGGACTTCTGCTGGTGGCTTGGGGTACTCGGTCTGTGGGATGCCGCAGCCAGCCAGCCGGGCAAAGAGCATGTCACCATCGCCGTCAGTGGCGCACGCGGTGGGCATACCGTCGATTTCCGTCGTCTGGCGGCGCAGGGCGTTAACCTCGTTGGCCTGACTGAAAGTTTCACCGCTAACACCGTACGTTTTCAGGATGACCTGGCGGTGAATATTGCGCGCGGCGATGCTAATTATCTCGCATTGCTGGATGCTGCTGACGCGTATATCGACCGTAACGGTCTTGATTTACCGCCTGAACCGCAAGCACGTGAGTTCCTGCCAGACCCCGCCTGCGTAACCCATCCGCAGCTGTCACTTAATCTGGCCGAAGCTGGCATCACCAGCATTATCTGGGCGACGGGCTACGTGGCCGATTACAGCTGGCTGAAGGTTAATGCCTTTAATGACCAGGGCAGACCGCAGCATCATCGTGGTGTTTCCAGCGAGCCTGGCGTCTATTTTCTCGGCTTGCCGTGGTTGTCACGTCGTGGTTCCACCTTTATCTGGGGCGTCTGGCACGATGCCAAATTTATTGCTGACCAGATCGCTATCCAGCGCCAGTACCAGCATTACCGCGCTCCCTCTGACTCGCTTTAAGGAACTGTTATGCCTACTCATCAACGTATTCGTATGTTCAACACCAAAGAAACCTATCCGAATCAGACGCTGGACAACGATCTCTGCCAGGCGGTACGCGCTGGTAATACCGTCTACGTGCGCGGCCAGGTCGGTACCGATTTTGCAGGCAATCTGGTCGGGCTGGGCGATCCCCGCGCTCAAACCGAACAGGCGATGAAAAACCTCAAACAGCTGCTGGAAGAAGCCGGTAGCGACCTGAGCCATATCGTGAAAACCACCACCTATCTTACCGATCCACGCTATCGCGAGCCGGTTTACCAGGAAGTGGGCAAATGGCTGAAAGGGGTGTTTCCGATTTCAACTGGTCTGGTGGTTTCGGCGCTGGCACAGCCGCAGTGGCTGATGGAAATTGATGTGATTGCGGTGATCCCGGATGACTGGGAGGCGAAATGACGCTTTCGATTGCCGCACGCTGTGCGGAGTCCGGCCAACTCGGTATCGCCATTAGCTCGTCGAGCATTGCCGTCGGCGCGCGTTGCCCGTGGCTGGTGGCCGGAGTGGGGGCGGTATCCAGCCAGAACATTACATTACCGGCACTGGGGCAGCAGATTCTGGCGCGGCTGGAGGCGGGGTTAGCGCCGGAACAGGCACTGAAAAGCGCGCTGGCAGAAGATCGCTTTAGCGAGTATCGCCAGGTGACTGTCATTGACGCCAGCGGTCGCAGCGCCGCCTTTAGCGGTGACAAGACGCTGGGTATTTATCATGTGGTGCAGGGCAAAGAATGCGTGGCCGCAGGCAATATGCTGGCGGAGCAAGCGGTGATCGCCGCAATGGTGACGGCTTTTGAAGCCACCACCGGTGAACTCACCAGTCGTCTGATTACGGCGTTGCAGGCGGGGATCGACGCTGGTGGTGAGGCGGGGCCGGTGCATTCTGCTGCCGTGAAAGTAGTCGATGATTACACCTGGCCGCTGGTGGACCTGCGCGTCGATTGGGCAGAAGAAAACCCATTGGCAGAGCTGCACAAGTTGTGGCTGGCGTATGAACCGCAGATGCAGGCTTACGTCACCCGGGCACTGGATCCACGCGATGCCCCGAGCTATGGCGTACCCGGCGATGAGTAACGCGGTACGCGACATCCTCGCGGCACTGCTGGCGTTTGATACCACCAGCCGCGAATCCAATCTGGCGTTGATTGCCTGGATTGAAGATTTTCTGGCGCAACGGGGTATCGCGTCGCAACGCATCATGGATGACAGCGGGCGCAAAGCCAATCTGTATGCCCGGCTGGGACCGGGCGGTGACGGCGGGGTGATGTTGTCCGGTCATACCGATGTGGTGCCGGTCGATGGTCAGCAATGGACGCTGCCGCCGTTTGCCCTGACACAACAGGAAGGGCGCTACTATGGCCGTGGCAGTGCCGACATGAAGGGCTTTCTGGCCTGCGTGCTGGCATCGCTGGATAACTTTCTGACCCAGCCGTTGCGCCTGCCGCTGCATCTGGCTTTTTCCTATGATGAGGAAGTGGGCTGCCTCGGGGTGCGCAGCATGGTGGACTATCTGCGCGCGTCTGCGGAAAAACCCGCCATGTGTATCATCGGCGAGCCGACAGAAATGCGCCCGGTGTATGGACACAAAGGCAAGGTGGCGATGCGTTGTCAGGTGCATGGCCGCGCCTGTCACTCGGCCTATGCACCCTCTGGCGTCAATGCCATCGAATACGCGGCCAGGCTTATCAACCAGCTGGGCGCAGCGGCGCAGCAACTGAAGCAGATCGAGGATGCGCGTTTTGATCCCCCCTATAGCACGCTCCAGACCGGTATGATTCAGGGCGGCAGCGCGCTGAACATCGTGCCGCAGGATTGTCAGTTTGATTTTGAAATCCGCTATCTGCCGGGCGCTAATGTTCAGGGTGTGATGACCGAGGTCGAGCTGTTCTCGCAACAGCAATTGTTACCGCAAATGCAGGCGGTGGCAGCCGAGAGCGCGATCCGTTTTCAGCCGCTGAGCTACTATCCTAGCCTGCTCACCGATCCGCAATCGCAATTCGCGCAGTGGCTGGCGCAATGGAGTGGCAGCAATGATTTCTCAACCGTGGCGTTTGGCACCGAAGGGGGATTGTTTGATGAAGCGGGGATTGCCACCCTGATTTGCGGGCCAGGCAGCATGGCGCAGGGGCATAAGCCGGATGAGTTTATTGCTATTGAACAAGTAGAACACTGCATGAGTATGCTGGTAAATTTATGTAAATGGATGCGTACAGTTCCTTTAAAATGAAACAGTCAATAGTTAGTTAAACCTAATGAAGCTAACCGTAAAAACGGCTCTGGTAAAAAAGACCTCAAAACACCGACCGGTAGTTTTGAACTGGCACCACCGCGTGATCGCAACGGCACGTTTGAACCGCAACTGGTAAAAAAGCACCGGACCAAACTCTCCAACGGGATAGAACGTAAGATCATCCGCCTGTTCGCTCTGGGGATGAGCTATCAGGATATCGGCCGGGAAATTGAGGATTTATAAGCGTTAAGCGTGTCCAGCGCCACCATCAGTGCGGTCACCGATAAAGATATCCCCGAATTTAAACAGTGGCAGCAGCGACCCCTTGTGAAGGTCTATCCTTTTGTCTGGTTGGATGCCAGTCACTACAAAATCCGCGAAGAAAGCCATTACCAGAGCTAGGCTGTATATACCGTTCTGGCACTGAATCTGGAAGGCAAAAAAGAAGTATTGGACCTGTATCTGTCGGAAAGTGAAGGCGCTAACTTCTGGTTATCCATACTGAGTGGCATGCAAAACCGTGGCGTTGAAGATATCCTGATCGATTGCGTGGACGGACTGACCGGCTTCCCTGAGGCGATTAACAGCATTTATCCACAGACTGAAGTGCAACTGTGCGTTATTCATCAGATACGCAACTCGATCAAAGACGTGGCATCGAAGTATGAATAGACCCGGGTTTCGTAGACACTTTTTTGCCTCATAATGGAGTGACCCCGAGCCCATAGACAAAACTGACCTATATTTTGAGCATAGGAGGAGTCTATGGGCACACCACGTTTTACCCCTGAATTTAAAGAAGAAGCGGTCCGCCAGATCACTGAGCGGGGCTATTCCGTTGCTGACGTTTCAGAACGCCTCGGCGTGTCGGCGCACAGTCTTTACAAATGGGTCCGTTCAGTAAAACCTGATAATAACGGGCATCAGGCTCAGGACTTACTGGATGCCAGAACGGAAATTCTCAGGCTGAAAGCGCAGCTTAAGCGTACTGAGGAAGAACGGGATATTCTTAAAAAGGCAGCGCGGTACTTTGCCAGAGAGCCCGACTAAAGTACCGCTTCATCAACGATCACCGTGATATATGGTCGATCGCCGCGATGTGTCGGGTTTTGAAAGTTGCCCGTGCCGGATTTTACGTCTGGCTTCATTGTCCTGTCTCTGCAGGAGAAAAGGATAACCAGCGATTGTTGAAATTAATCCGCGACTCTTATGCACTGAGCGGCGGTGTTTACGGCTATCGCAGGGTTCACTGCGACTTACGTGAAGTCGGTGAAGCATGCAGCAGAAACCGGGTAGCCAAGATCATGAAGCAAAACAGGATACGGGCCGTACATGGCTACAAGATACCCCGTGGGACCAGAGGGCGTCCGTCACTGATAGCACCTAACCGCCTGCTGCGGGAGTTCACGGTTGTGAAACCCAATCAGGTCTGGGTAACGGATATTACCTATATACGGACCTGGCAGGGCTGGCTCTATCTGGCCGTGGTCATCGACCTGTTTGCCCGTAATGTGGTGGGCTGGTCAATGAAACCGACGCTGTCGCGTGAACTTGCACTGGATGCGCTGCTGATGGCCGTCTGGCGGCGTAAACCTGCCGAAAGCGTGATAGTGCACAGCGATCAGGGCAGCCAGTACGGCAGCGATGACTGGCGACGGTTCTGCCAGGCTAATAACCTGTCACCCAGCATGAGCCGGCGCGGCAACTGCTGGGATAATGCCGTGGCAGAATCCTTCTTCAGTTCGCTAAAAAAAGAGCGCATCAGAAAGCGGATATATAAAACCCGGGACATGGCCCGGGCTGATATATTTGATTATATCGAAGTGTTCTACAACCGGACCCGACGCCACAGTCACCTGGGAGGCGTCAGTCCAGAGGCCTTCGAAAAGGCCTCGTCGTGAGGACAGCGAATGTCTACGGGAATGGGGTCACTCCATAAGCCAGCCTGCAATGTCTGCCCACATTCATTCACTTGAGGCTTTTACCGGGTGTGTTCTCTTTACTCGTCGTTCACATGGTGTGGTGGCTACAGTGGATGGGGAGGAATTGGCGAGATTGGTGGCTTCAGATTTAGAAACAATTGAACTGAAGTTGTCGATGCTTAGATCACGTACAAGAAAGTCCTCGGGGACAGTATCTTTCATCGGGCCAGCAGAATTAATGTGGTCAAAATTACCGTACTTGGTGAAAAAACTATTCAATGAAGGTATTAAATTTAAAGTTTTGACAGGAAATAGGAAGCGCATATACACCTGTCTTCTGGACGGAAGTTGTCAACTAGGTTTCACAACTTCTATGCCGGATAAACAAAAATTTGGATATGCTGAAATTGGAATGGAAAAGTTAATAGTTGTGGTAGCGTCACTTATAGCAGACAACTTCAAAGAAAACGAGGACGTGATTGATACGCTGTCGAAGCTTCCTCTAATAGCTTATGATGAACAGTTACCATTGATAAGGGAGGTTTTCCAGGATTCTTCGCGATTTTTTGCACTGCTTCGTCCGTCTATTACTGTACCGGATTTGCGAATTTTAGAAAGAATGATCCGAGAAAATATTGGTTGGACTGTGATGCCTGAGTATTTATGCGCCCAAAGCATAGCAGGAGGTCAGATCGTTGAAGTCAATGTTCATGAGAGACTCCCCATAAATTCTATCTATTTGGTATGGATTGATAGCTCATTACGTAACCCACTCGTATCAGGAATCAGAGACAGAATTCTCGAACTATCAAAAAATAGCGGATTTATGGTTTGAGATACATAAAACAGGCAGCCTTATCGGCTGCCGTGTCATTATTTTATCCGTGGCAATCGCTTGGCAAAGTCATCTGCAATGTCATTCAATTTTAGGAATTTCACCCCTGGATGACCAAGCATATGCGTTAAGAGGCGTTCGAGCATCATTAATACGTGCGGGCGTCCAGATACGTCCGGGTGAATCGTGAAAGTAAAGATCGCATATTCATGCTCACGGTAGACCCAATCGAATTGATCCCTCCACAACTGTTCGATGTCCCTGGGATTCATGAAACCTTGGCTGTTGGGTTTTGTTTTCATGAACATGAAAGGAGGAATATCGTCGATTGTCCAACTGGCGGGTAATTCAATAAGGTCCGTCTCTTCTCCGCGTACCAGCGGTTTCATCCATTCGGTCGGTGTCTTGGAATAATCTATCTTGGTCCAGGAATCACCTTTCCTGACATAATAAGGCTGATGATCATGATGCATTAGTGAATGGTCATATTTGATGCCATTTTCTAATAGAAGATCTGTGGTTACAGGAGAAAATTCCCACCATGGAGCGACATACCCAGTAGGTCTCTTCCCTGTTAATTTTGTGACCATATCAATGCCCTTTTGAAGGACTTCTCTTTCTTGGTCAGGCGACATAGATATTGGGTTTTCATGACTGTAATTATGAACCCCTATCTCATGTCCAGCATTAACAACTGCTTCCATTTGCCGAGGAAAGGTTTCAATGGAATGACCAGGCATAAACCAGGTTGTTGGAATATTAAACTGGTCAAAGAGATTCAGAAGACGTGGAGTACCTACTTCGCCAGCGAACATACCGCGAGATATATCGCTTGGAGAATCCTCTCCCCCATAAGAAGATAGCCAGCCTGCAACGGCATCTACACCCACTCCAAAACCACATAGTATTTCTTTCGCCATGGGTTATTACTCCTCATACAGAAAAATTGAAATAATATCGCGTTAAGAGGGTTTCTTGACTAATTTCAAGAGATCCTCGGTATTAAATTCATTAATTCCTTTTTGAAGGGCCATTAATTTATGCTCAGGGATGTTGTATCCCCAATTAGCCCAAAATGATTGAATGCCATGATCTAATGCATCAATAACATTTTGGATATTGTCATCAATAAATATAATCTCCTCGTTTTTATCGAAGGCTATCGATTTTAGCAAGGTGAGAGTCTTGTTTTTATCGGTCATCCTCCCATAAATTTTATTCGCGGGTATGTTTAAACCATATTTACTTAGAATGAATGATATTGACTCCTCATCCTTTCCCAACACAATATAGATATCATTAGCTGTTTCAAATAAATTTGAAACATCCAATAGCGGACGGTGTAGTTCAGCCCAAAAACTAGGGTAAATACTTCTTGCCAGGTTCCTATACTGGATGAACTTATCCCTAAATATTTCCTTTTCTTCAGTTGGAATCGATTCATATATGGCAGTGAATCTGTCATTATCTATAGCCTCATTACCAAATTCGGTGAATGAGGAAATAAAGTGACCGTCGTGACGTACAAAATTCCTTAATTTCCTGAACCGTTTAGCCATCAGACTTGGTATTTTTTTTGAAGTACATTTTTGTTAAAATCACTGAGAGGTCTGTCATGTAATACATTCCATGTAATTAGCATGCATTCGTCTACTCCATCAACCACGACCCCGTCGAAATCCATTGCTATTAACATCGAATTATACCACCAGCGGTTCTTTAAGAGTTTCTCCGCGCTTCCATCTATCTATTGCATCGAATGTCTGACGCATAAATTTTCCACATTCGGCATAATAGGAGCAAGTTATGATATTCCCGTCGACAACTACATCTGCTTCAATTACGTTAGCGCCGGAATTAACCCTATCGTCTTTCAGACCAACATAAGCGCAGGCGAGTTTGTCTCTTAGAATACCGGCAGAAATCATAATCCAGGGACCATGGCAGAGCCCAGCCACAACTTTCCCCTGTGTTACCATCTGTTTTAGAAAATCTTTAACTCTCTGATCTTGGCGAACTCTATCAGGCGCTTCATGACCGCCAGTGAGAATAACAGCATCAAAATCAGTGGCGTTGAGTTGATCAAAATTAATATTGTCTTTGGATCTTTTATCCATAGGAACAGTGATGCCATATTTCCCTATCACTGCACTTCCATCCTTTGTTGCAATAGATATATCGTATCCTTCCTCTTTAGAACGATAGTAAGTATAAACTACATCGTGATCCTGAAAACCTGGACCAGTGATTATCACTACTCGTGTCGGATTAGACATGTCATTTTCCTTCTTATTGCGTTACGGGACGTTAATTAAAAATACATTCTGACCACAGTACATTTCTGAGATGGCATCTTTAGCTCGTAGGATATGAATTTTTCCCATTAGATGGCTTTTTACATCTAATGAAATAAAAATAAAATCATCCTCGTCATTCAACATTTTTCTATCAAGATTTTTGACGGAGAAGTATGCTAATTTGTGTAGGTCATGTTCTCTGATCAATGTGCCTGCAGATATCTGTTGCAAAGGAGGTAAAAGATCATGTTCCTGTGATTTCTTTTCATATGCCATATTTTGCCGGCCATAATTATCTTTAAGTCTGAGTAAGTCGAATTTGTTTCTTGGGTTTTCAACTTCAATTAATTCGATGCCTGATTTTCCAGAAATAGTCTGATGGAACACACCTTTTGCAATATATATGCTGTCGCCAGATTTTAACGCCTGATGTGTACCATCAAGAAATCTGGTCTCGCCATCACCATTTAGGCATATAAGGACGGTGACTTTCAGTATATGACAATGCATTGAAGTGGATAGATTCTTTGATATATGAAGGCGCCATACATCAAAAATAGAATCACAATAAACTCTATACTCATATCCCCATGGTTTTTCTATGAATCCATTGAGATGTAAGTCTTTCTCAAATGACTCACCATTATTTGAAGTTGAAAGTAGGATTTTGTTTATTTCAAGCAGGTCATATACATTTGGAGTCCGGTTGTGGATTTCCATATGGTCGCTCCCCCGTTAATTGAATTGCTGAATGTTGATTTCACTTCGGTCAATCGTTCCGTGATTTCAGTCTATAACGGTTATTTAGTACGAGAGAAATAACTTTTATGATGATTACCTATATTGTTTCTTTTGATCAGTCCTTCATACTCAATAATTACTGAAAGCTATGCTTCTATACTTGGGTACTCTTAAAGATGCATAGATTCTATGCCGTCAGGAGGTCATAGCTCACAAGCGATTAAGATGCTTAGCAAGATGCCGAACTCGGACGTCAGCACGATACAGCTCATGATATATGTATTCGATGTTTACCAGAGGTCGCTTTATGTGATCCGGTAGGGACAGGGGACAGGTCAGTAAACCAGCCTGTCTCCATCAGTAGCATGCATGCCGAACCTGGGGACATTGTGGAGGTCGATACCAGCGGAATGGTGATTGTCCTATGCGCAAAAGCTGAAGATGTCGCCTGAGTCTCTCATGAGATCGAGAAAACGAAGTCGCGGATAAGTGCATTGGACAATGAAGGTACCAGAGCGGATACGGAAAACCTGACGCGCCTTTTATGCCAGTGACCTGCACCCCATTGCTCAAGACGCCTCGATGTAAGTATACGTTCCGAACTTCCGCTGTTCGCTCAAAGCTGTCCTTGATCCTAGCCGTGGACAGCTCTGTGCCAGATATAGTCATTCGAACCCTGAGAGTTACACTTTTAAGTGATTCAGGGTATGCGCTTACTGGTTACGAATATTGTGCCAGAATCATGTGGTTTGATGATTGCCGCTTTGCTTTCGAGCCAGTAAGTGCTCCACGTTCGCTAACGAATACTCAGGGCATGCAGACAAACTGCTGACTATATTTCTTTCGAAGAGCGTGGAATGCATACCAATCCCCGGTTAAAAGGAGTTGGTTATGACTGCGATAGATCAGTTTGCTGCTCATGTTGGTCTGGACTGGGCGGATAAAAAGCATGATGTTTGCGTTCAGTTTAAAAACGGCGAACGCACATTCCATGTGATTGAACATACAGCAGAAGCGCTTGATGCCTGGCTCAACGCGTTGCACAAACAGGTGAAAGGCAAAATAGCTATCGCCCTTGAGCTGAAGAAGGGCCCCGTGGTGTATGCTCTTCAGAAATATCCGTTTATCACTGTTTTCCCTGTCCACGCTTTGTCCCTGGCTCGTTACCGGCAAGCCTTCTCGCCCAGCGGCGCTAAAGATGACCCGCAGGATGCCGAGCTGGCATTAGAGTTAATGCTGCGTTATCCCCAAAAGATAAAAGCCATTGAACCCGACAATGCGGATATCCGGTTACTCCAGCAACTGGTTGAGCAGCGTCGTCAGTTGGTTGAAGATAAACGCCGCTTTGTGAACCGGATAATCAACACGCTTAAACAGTATTACCCTCAGCCCCTGGAGTGGTTCTCACATAGGGGTAGCTTACTGTTGTGTGAACTGATTATGCGGTGGCCCAGTCTGCAACAACTGAAACGCGCCAGGCGCGACACGATCCGCAACTTTCTGAATGCCAAAGGTGGCCGCGCAATAGCCCTTACCGAGCAACGTGTTGCGAGTATTGATAACGCGATCCCATTGACGACAGACCCGAGTGTTATAGAGGCTAATGCTTTGATGGCAACAGCACTGGCGACACAAATTAAAGTCGTGAGTGAAATCATCAAAACCTATGACGAACGAATCGAAACGCTGTTTGACACATTGCCAGATGCGGGGCTGTTCAAATCACTTCCGGGCATGGGGCCGTGTATGGGCCCACGTATGCTTGCTGCACTTGGTGATAACCGAGACCGGTTTAACAGCGCTGAAGAAATTCAAAACTACGCAGGTATTGCACCGGTGACAGAACGAAGTGGCCAGAAATCCTGGGTTCACTGGCGATGGCAATGTGCGAAGTTCGTCAGGCAGACCTTTGTTGAATGGGCTGCCAAGACGGTTAACTCATCATACTGGGCCAAATTGTATTATCAGGGGCAGCGAGAAAAGGGAAAATCTCATCAATCCGCGATCCGGGCTCTGGCATTCAAATGGCTAAGGATCATTTACCGCTGCTGGAAGACCAGAACCCGCTATGACGAAGCGAAATATTTGCTGGCACTGGAAGAGCGAAAATCGCCCTTACTGATGCCGTAAAAAACTTGTCGAATGTCTCAGGGCGTGATATAGTCATTCGAACCCAGAGAGTTACACTTTTAAGTGATTCAGGGTATGCGCTTACTGGTTACGAATATTGTGCCAGAATCATGCGGTTTGATGATTGCCGCTTTGCTTTCGAGCCAGTAAGTGCTCCACGTTCGCTAACTATTTTGCTGGCATTGGAAGAGCGAAAATCGCTCTTACTGATGCCGTAAAAAGCTTGTCAAATGTCTCAGGGCGTGAAGCGGACGTTGCTGACAACAGTTTGAGTGATTCAACAGAGCGTCAGTCATCATGTATTATCAGGACAAAGATGCCCGCTGAACCAGTCAACAACCCTATTTATGACAACGGGTTGATACCAGTGATCATCACCGTGTTCTGCACCTTCGATAAGTACGTAGTCCGTTTTGTTCCCCGATTCCAAAAGGGCTTTGTAAAGCGTTGCGCTCTGCTTAGGCGATACTAATGTATCCTTACTTCCATGCATTATTAGGAACGGAGGTTTACATCCTTTGAGACGTCCTATGGGGCTTGCATTTATCGCTTTTTCAGGTACAGAACTGATGGAGGCACCTGCAAAATTCTTGAAAGCCACACCATTAATTAGCAGTGACTCCGCGACTGCAGGAGACTGATGCACTTTTTGTCGGTGATCCGGAAAACCGTCACCTATGTTACGCAGATCTGATATTCCGTAAAGCGTAGCCACAGCCTGCACATCAGCGGACTGGCTGAGAAAATCGCCGTGATCGAATGATTTATCGCCATTAGTGGTACCAAGCATCTGCGCCAGCCATCCTCCTGCAGAATCGCCAAATACACCAATTCGTGAGGGGTCAATTCCATAATCGTGGGCATGTTGACGAAGGTATCTTACTGCTGCTTTAGCATCTATCACTGGCGCAGGGAAAGTATCCGGAATTGTCCTGTATTCTGCCGCTGCAACAACAAAGCCAGCCTCCGCTAAAGCCATGCGCATTTCCACAAATTTATTGTGCTCAGCTGTCATAAATCCTCCCCCAGGAAAATAGATGATGGCTGGTTTCAAAATTTTGGTACGAGGAACCAGAAAAGACATATGCAATTGCCTGACAGAACGAGTGTTTTTCACTGTCTCATAAACCACATCACTGATATTGTCTATAGGGTGTTTAGTCAAAGCGACTTGGATAATTTTCGCCCCATGAATATAACCAGGCAGATCATGATAATCAGAAGAGACTTCACTATTTATTTTAGGAATCATAAAAAATCACCAGTTTTTAAAATATTGTTTCGCCAGTCAACCTATTATTCTGAAAGGATAGGTCATCCTGTCAGATAATTTTTAAGGCCGAATTAATGGTGGCGAAAATCAAATTCGCTATAACACCCATTTGAAATATGCACCGACTGATATTGATGATAGAGATACGTAAAATCTAATCCTCTTTAATTACACCATCCCGGCCGAGCCCGGTGAAATCGGTTCTGTCTCCGGATGACTACTGTATACATACATATCCGAAGGCTTATCTATTCAGATACTTGTATTCGTTACAAACCATGAAAAGTGATGTTTTATATTCATGGCCAGTTACGTCCCCGGGTTACTGTTATTTTTTTCATATCTCAACCGGTCTTCACGAAAGCGATCAGCATTATCGACAATCCAGGTCCACAGCGGGATCATCCGTACAAGTAACTCCATACCTGTATCGGACAGTTCGTATTCGACTCGTGGCGGGATTTCACTGAAATCATGGCGGATAACCAGTCCGTCACGCTCAAGCTGTCGTAATGTACGCGTCAGCATGCGCTGAGTCACTCCGTGCATACGCCTGCCAATTTCGGCATGACGCAGTCTGCCATAAACGCCAAGCGTGTTGACGATACCCAGCGACCAGCGACTTCCGGCATGAGCCAGCACCTCCCGCCGCAAGCCATCATCATCGTCTCTCAGCCCCTTACAAACAGCCTGCGAATACTGAAGAATATCTTCCCGATCCATTTCATTGACTCCCGGTATCATACATGTACCTTCTTTTTTAGCCTGTTATGAATTGCTAGAGTGGTGCAACAATTCATGTAAGGCCAGATTATGAACAAAACAGATCTTAACACTACGTCTGAAAATATCCTCGTGCTCGGTGCCGGTGAGCTGGGCCTCCCCGTTCTGCGAAATCTTGCCCTTCGGGCAAAAGATGTGGAGGGAACGAAAATCAGCGTGCTGCTGCGCGAAAGTACCGTAACGTCAGATGAACCTGGAAAACAATTCGTTATCACGGAAATCAGAAACCTCGGTATTAATATAGTCACGGGCGATCTCGTCATGAGTTCTGTCGACGATTTGGCCAGCCTCTTTGCGCAATTTGACACAGTCGTTGGCTGCGCGGGGTACGCGGCCGGCATAAATACACCGATGAAACTGGCGCAGGCGGCCCTGCAGGCGCGGATTCCACGCTATTTTCCATGGCAGTTTGGTGCCGATTTTGATGCCATCGGACGCGGCAGTCCACAAGACATCTTCGACGCGCAGATTGACGTGCGTGATTTACTACGCAGCCAGCATGAAACTGAGTGGGTCATCATTTCGACCGGCATCTTCATGAGCTATTTGTTCGAACCAGACTTCGGTGTGGTCGATCTGCAGAACGATACTGTTCACGCACTCGGCAGTATTGACAACACCATGACGCTGACAACTCCCGATGATATCGGGATGCTGACGGCAGCGATCGTATTTAAAACTCCTCGCATCCGGAACGAAATTGTGTATATCGCCGGTGATACACTGACCTACGCAGAGGTAGCAGATAAGCTGCAATCAGCGCTTGGCCGTCCTTTCAGCTGCACGGAATGGAGCGAACAATATCTGATGGATAAACTCGCGCTCAACCCGCAAGACATGATGTCTAAGTATCGTGCCGTTTTTGCACAGGGGCGGGGTGTTGCATGGGATAAAAAGCAGACATTCAATGAACGCCATAACATTCCGGTTACCGACGTGGCAGCCTGGATAAATGCAAATCTGACCCCGGGCAGCTCATTATAATCGTATTTAAGCTGCTGTAATAAATACCAGAGTCTTTCTCCTGCCTAACCGAATATGGTGAAGAGAAAGACTCTGTTCCCCCTGTTGGCACTGATAGCAAAGCGGTTACGCTGTGTGCGCTGAAAACCGGCTCTCCGGTAAACCGGGGAATACGGCTGATTTCGCTCTTAGCAATGCTCCATCATGCCTTGACGGCACAGAAAGACCCACGCTGGCACTGGTACAATACAGCGTTGTGAATGCTTCTCCCGCGAGTGTCGGGCAAGTGCTCTGAACTCCTGGAGAGGGCAGGATACTCTCCGTCGTTCCGTCCGGACGATAACGTACAACACGGCTTCCTCCCCATTCGGCATTCCAGACATAGCCCATTGCGTCCACGCAGGAGCCGTCAGGCGCTCCCTTTCCTTCTGTTGCAGTGAACACGCGCTGGTTATTCATGGAGGGGTAATCACAGCACATTATACGGCCCTGCATCGAGTCACAGTAATACATCGTGCTGCCGTCCGGACTGAAACAGATGCTGTTCGGGATGGCCACCTCAGGCAGGGGTAGCGTCTCAATGCTGAGTGTCGCTGCATTTAGCCTGTGAAATCTTCCTATGATTTTCGCGGGGTATCCGTCATCCATGGTCCCGAAGACGAAATTACCCTCGCGGTCGCACCGACCATCCCCTGTCCGTGTTCCCGGTCCTCCCGGTGACGCCACAACCGGCGTAAAGATACCCGTATTCAGATCGCAGAAGGCGAATCGGGACGCCAGTCCCATCAATAAAACGTCAGAATGTTCAGTAAGAGCAAACGATCCGAGGCGTTCAGGCAGGGACCAGCGCATCACAACACTGGTGTCTTCTTCAAGGGCAAGCAGCTCGCTGCCTTCAATGTCAGTCCAGTAAATCCTGCGTGTCCTCTCGCACCAGATTGGGCACTCTCCCAGCAAATTTCTGGCATCAGCAGACACTGAAAACATGTTATTTCTCCCGCATATAAAAGTTTCGCATCGCGCCTGACCAAAAGCGTAAGGCCATCTGCATTATGGCAGACGGCAGTAACAAGCTATTCCCACCCTGTCAGGGCAAAAAACGCGCTGAAAGTTTGTCACCAAAAAGCATGATGGCGAGTCCTGCCAGCATGACCAGCATGCCCCCCAGTTTGAGTAGCGAAACCGGTCGCCGTACAGCACCCAGCAGACCGAAATGGTCAATCATCTGCGACGAGAGTAACTGCCCAACGATTGCCAGCCCGAGCAGGGCTGAAAAACCGATTTTCGGTGCCAGCACCACGTAGCTGAACAACGCACAGGCACCGATCAGGCCGCCCGCCAGACTCCATGCTGGCTGCGAAGGAATAGCAGCGAGAGAGCTAAATAACCCGCCACGTAGCAGCGAGTAAATCCCGAGGCTCAACGCCCCGGCCGTAAAGGAAAAGAACGCGGCGGTGACCGGATCGCCCCCGAGTCCTTTTGCGAGCTGACTGTTCAGGGTTGTCTGCAAGGTAATACCAAGACCCGCTGCAAAAGCTATTACGTAATAAATCGCGCTCATGCTGTTATTCCCTGTCAGTTTGCCTGTACCAGCGGCAGGAATTTCTCCGCAAAGATGTCCGGCTCATACCCGGCGGCGGCGAAAAGGTGTTCGCGTGATTCATCGATGGCAGCACGAAGACGCTCGCTGTCCACGCCCAGAACTTTGCCGTTCTGCTTGACGATGCGCCCGCCAATCATGACAGTATCGATGTTGCTGCGTTCAGTTGCATGCACCACCGTCCCGAAGGCATTCCCGTTCGGATAGAGATTGAGATCAGCAGCGTTAATCAGGGTCAGGTCGGCCTGTTTGCCTGGCGTCAGGCTACCCACTTTATCCTGTAGTCCGGCACAGGTCGCACCATCGACGGTTGCCGACTTCAGCAGCTGCGCTGCCGGGAGCGTTGTCAGAGAATGCCCTGAATCACAGCAGTGCTGCTTATGCATACCCATTACTCGCTGCAGATAGAACGCCACGCGCATTTCCATAAACATATCTGTGCTGTAAGACGTTTCGTTATCCACGCTCAGGCCAGGATTGATGCCATGGCGCTGCGCGGCCTCAATGGCAAACATCCCGCTTTCAATGCCATAGTGCGAATCTGAGCGCGGACAGACGTTCACTCGTACGCCGGCTTCACGCAGGATTTCCCAGCCCTCATCAGGCAGTGCTGTGCAGTGATTGAAGATATTGTCCGGGCCCAGCAGGCCCTGCTGATGCAGTGATTTAAGCTCTGAAGCCATTTCAGCGCCAAAGAATTCGGTCACGATTGGCAGCCCGAGCCGGCGGGCCTCGGCCCACAATTCCGGCTCCAGCTGGGCCATGACGCCCAGAGAAACCAGTCCCTCAGGATTGTCTTTGAAATATTTTTCCTGCAGACGCTGCCAGTTACCCGGCCAGTGCGCTCTGTCCCATTCGCCTGCTACCGGCGCGCCGGAAGCATGAATAGCGCGAATTCCGGCATCAAGCAGGGCTTCAACGGCGGCGTCTGCATGTGCTGCGGTACGGCTGTTGTGCGAGTTATCAATCATGGTAGTGATACCCGCATCAATCGCGCCCAGCGCCGTCAGGAGATTACCGACATAGATATCTGCGGGCCGATAGTATTTCGCAAACGAGAAGTGCGTGGCATTGCTATAGTCGTCCAGACAGGTGGCGTTTGGGTTGATGCGGCGCAGCTGGCCTTCCCAGGCGTGACGATGAGAATCGACCATCCCCGGCATGGCAATCATATTTGTGGCATCAATGACGTGAGCACCCTCGGCGTTCAGGTCCTTACCGATGGCGGTGATGGTTGACCCTGTGACAAGAATATCGCCACGTTCATGGTTACCAACATTCTCATCCATACTCAGTATGGTTGCACCGCTGATCAGCGTTACCGGAGCATTTGCCGTCTGATTGTTAACAATATTTCTGCAGTAATCGGTCATTTGAATTGTCTCTTTCAGGTTCAGAAGGAAAACAATACGCCTCCTGTTTAAGCTGAAAAAGATGACTAACGTGTTTTCATCATTCAGAATTTGCGAATAATGATGGTTATCACCGTCACATGCTATTCAGGAGCGCAATCAGGTGGATCGTATTCAGGCTATGCAGGTTTTTATAAGGGTGGCTGAGGCCGGAAGCTTTGTCCGGGCAGCGGAAACACTGTCCCTGCCTTCTTCTACTGTTACCAGCACCATCAAAAACCTGGAGAAATATCTGCAGGTGCGTCTGCTGAACCGGACCACAAGACGTGTCAGCCTGACTCCGGAAGGTATGCAGTATCTGGCGCAGTGCCGGGAAATTCTGGCCTTAATTGAACATACGGAAGCCAGTCTGGCCGATTCGAACAGGCGCCCCCGTGGTCGTTTACGCGTTGATATGCCCGGCGGTATAGCGCACTTCCTCGTGATGCCAAACCTGAAAGAGTTCTACAGCCGTTATCCTGATATTTACCTGATGATCGGCGTCAGCGACCGGCAGGTTGACCTGGTTCAGGAGGGCGTGGACTGCGTGATCAGAACCGGAGAGTTACTTAACTCCACGCTTGTAGCCCGTCCGCTCGGAGAATTTCGCTGGATCACCTGCGCCTCTCCCGATTATCTCAGGGAGTACGGTATTCCGCAGTCACCTGAAGATTTATCTCATCACCGGGCTATTCATTATTTTTCCGGACAAAGCCGGCGTACAGACGAATTGCGTTTTGTAAAGGGAACAGAAACGCTGTCCGTACCCGTCAGGGGGCAGGCAGCCGTCAACGAGACGGGACTCTATATAAAAATGTGCCTCGAAGGATTCGGGCTGGCGCAGCTTGCTGAGAACGTTGTAGCAGAACACCTTCAGAAAGGAACGCTGGTTGAAGTCCTGGCCGACTGGCAGCCGTCGTCTGTTCCTGTCGCATTGCTTTATCCCCATCAGCGTTTTCTTTCACCCGCCGTACGTGCATTTGCAGACTGGATAGATGAAATATTCAGTTGATACGTCTGTCACAGCTCCCCGTTGCATACTAAAAGTCAGCAGTATTCAGGGGACCTGAAAGAACGGCAGACTTTATTTCGCGGATATGAGCATCCCGGAGCAGCGACTTCCCGGAGAAAGGCTGTACCCAGAAATTCACATCTCCGGTTTACGGGGGGACGCCGGCTAAGAGCGCCAGCCACATCCGGGCCCTCTTTTAACTAAAGTGTCTGAGTAAAATATTTTCAAGGATGTGAAAAACGGTCCTGATGCGCTGTGGTACCAGGGTCTGATAGGGCCGGTAAAGATAAAGCTGCCAGGTTTCCAGTTTCAGTTCCGGCAGGACATTCACCAGCCTGCCGTCTTCAAGGTATTCCCTGCAGGCCAGATTACTCGACTGAATCACGGCTTTACCGGTTAACGCAGCCTGAATCTCAGACTGGGAGTCGGTGGTAAAAAACTCCAGGTGCCGGGGAATAAAGGTATTGACGCCGTCGAGCATAAATTCAAACACCTTGCCGGTTTCAGGGTTAAGCAGACCGCTGAAAGGGTAACGCTGACGCAGGTCTTCAAAATTTTTCGGTGCGCCCAGCCTGTCAATGAGCCGGGGAGAAGTCATCAGGGCATGATGAACCAGCGTAATGGGCCTGACGATAAAATTCGGGTTTGGCTCCCGCTCTATACGGATCCCCATATCAATACGGTTCTGGACAGTATCCAGCTTCATCATGTCTAACCGCCAGTCAATAAACAGCTCAGGATAGGGATCGAGAGCGGTCAGAAGCTCATATAACACCTGCTCGTGGCCGGGAAACCGGAATAGCGTGATCCTCACAACACCCTTCATCTCATTGTCATCTCTGGCCGTCTGGAAAAGGGCCTCTGAGTCTTCAAGCAGCCGCATGGCACGGGGCAAGAAAAACTCACCAAAGCTGGTCAGCACAATGGATCGGGTATTGCGCTTAAAAAGCGGTTCGCCAAGCTGATGTTCCAGATCAGCAATCGTGCGTGTCACCACGGATGGAGAAATGGCCAGCCTGACTGCCGCTTCGCGAAAATTCATTGTTTCTGCAGCAGTAACAAAAAATCTCAGGGCATCGAGTTTATTCATAATAATTGTGATTTTAGCAATTCTGATTTTCTAAATTAACAATTTTTCAGCAATAAATCCAACCGTATACTTAGCATCTAAGAATAGTTAATACCTTAAAGAAGGGTGAAATAATCGTGAAAATTAGAAGGTTAGGTAGCCAGGGGCTTCATGTCTCGGAAATGGGGCTGGGGTGCATGGGCATGGACCATGGCTATGGCTATTCAGTTGAGATCCGGGAAAGGACAAAGCTGATAGACAAGGCTGTAGAGCTGGGCTGCAACCTTTTCGACACTGCCCCCATTTACGGATTTGAAAACGAAAAACTGCTGGGGGTAGCGCTCAGCAAACACAGGGACAACGTTGTCATCGCGACCAAATTCGGCGTGACAGGAATGGAAAATAGTGATGGACAGCTGGTGCCGGTATTAGACAGCCGTCCGGCATCTGTCAGAGAGCAACTGGAAGGTTCCCTCAGGCGCCTGAAGACCGACCATATCGACCTGTTTTATCAGCATCGTGTCGACCCAAAAGTTGAGCCGGAAGTGGTGGCAGGATTAATGAAAGAGCTGATCGCGGAGGGCAAAATAAAGTACTGGGGCTTATCCAATGCGCCCGTATCTTACATACGCCGGGCTCATGCCATCTGCCCGGTCACTGCGGTTGAAGACCAGTATTCAATGATGTGGCGTAAACCTGAACAGGATCTGTTTAAGGTCTGCGATGAACTTGATATTGGTTTTATGGCCTACAGCCCGCTGGGTAATGGATTCCTGAGTGGTCAGGTCACAGCTAATACAACCTACGGGGAAGGCGATTACCGGGGCATGATGGGGCGCTTCAAACCAGAGGTGATGGAAAATAACCAGACGCTTCTTAAGCTAATCGCTGAAATTGCAGAAAGAAACAACGCAACTTCAGCACAGATTGTTCTTGCCTGGGAGCTGGCTCAGAAGCCTTACATTGTGCCGATCCCGGGAACAACAAAACTACACCGGCTGGAAGAGAATTTTCACGCCGCAAATGTTCAGCTCAGTGACGCCGAATTAAATGATATCAACGAAGCCTTATCCCGGCTTGAAATTGACGAAACATTCTTCTGAAAAAATAAGAGATCGCTATGAAAACAACAGTATTTGTTACCCATCCCAACATTAATCAGTCCCGGGTAAACTCAGCCCTGGCAAAAGGTGCAGCATCACTGACAGGCGTTGAAGTGCGTTATCTCTATGACCTGTATCCGGATGGCAAAATCGACGTGGCCGCTGAACAGGCTGCCCTGGAGAAGACGGATCGTGTCGTGCTGCAGTTCCCTATGCAGTGGTACAGCACGCCGCCACTTCTGAAACAGTGGCTTGACGATGTACTGACGTACGGCTGGTCACATGGTGGAGAAACACAGGCGCTGCACGACAAGCAACTCATGCTGGCAGTTTCGCTTGGAGGTGCTGAGTCTGCCTATCAGCCTGATGGCGCTGCCGGACATACGGTAGGAGAGTACCTGCTGTCTTTTGAAACCATCTCCGGGTATCTGGGTATGAACTACATCAAGCCGTTCATTACAGGCGGAAGCGCGACGATAACTGACGAAGAAATCGCAGCTCAGGCCGGACGATACAAAACGGTATTAGCCTGATTATCTTCAGGCGATCATCAGTGTATTAAAACGCCTTCAAATGTGCCGTTGCTGATAACGGCACATTTTTCATTTATGGGAAGGAGAAATCGTGTGTCTTTACAGCCAGTCGAACTGAACAAAGCATATCGATTATTGCAGGTCGGCCCAACTACAATGATTTCCGCTAAGCATAATGGTAATGCCAATGTGATGGCCGCTGCCTGGGTGAGTCTGGTGGGGATCAATAAAGTCATGGCGTATATCGGTCCGCAGGCTTATACCCGTGGATTGGTGGAAGAAAGTGGTCTGTTTGCCGTACAGATCCCCGTAGTCAGCCAGATGGAAACCGTTTTGTACGCAGGTGAGCACAGCTACCGTGACAGGCCTGACAAGAATCATAAAATACCGACGTTCTACCTGAAAGAGTTCGATGTTCCGCTGGTAGAGGGTTGTGCTGGCTGGCTTGTATGTAAGGTAATACCCAACGCGGCATATGAGCTGGAACATAATCTGTTTATGGGAGAAATTGCCGGCGCGTGGAGTGACGATCGGGTTTTTCGCAATGGACACTGGATATTTGATGAAGCACCTGACGAATTACGAACCATACATTATGTCGCCGGGGGGCAGTTTTATGCCATCGGCAAAGGAACCCGGTTTGACCATGGGCCGGGCAAAGACTGAGACGCGAGTGCTTTTTGTACTGATACAACAAACTGCAGGGACTTGTTGTTAAAATGCCTTGCTGTTCCCTCATGGCCAGCAGGCGATACCGCCTCTGAGCCAGCAAGGGAAGTCGCTTTTCGGCGCCTGCAGCCTGCCTTCTTATATGCTCCTGTTAGCCCGCAGCACTCATAAATGAACAATGGCATGTCACATGGAAGGATCAGTGTCTTTAATCAGAAAGTGACAGTTTTGTTCTACCCACCGGTTGAGTTCATTCGCTGCCTGCCAGAGGGACGTTCCCAGTTCCGTGAGTGCATATTCGACTTTGGGCGGTACTTCACGAAAGACAGTGCGCGTAACAAGATTCCTGCTTTCAAGTTCCTTAAGATTCTGTGACAGCACCTTTTCTGATATACCCTGAATTTTTCTTCGCAAATCACCCGGCCTTGATGCACCGTCAGAAAGGGCATGAATAATGAGCAATGTCCATTTGCTCACCAGAACCTCGAGAACTTCACGGGCAGGACATGCCTCCCGCAAAACATTACCGGGTTCTTTGTTGTCCAGTGTAAAACAGTCGTTGAATTTTTCCATACTTACCTTGAGGTGGGTACTTGAAGATAAGTTAGTCTAAATCTACTATAGCGCTGAAATCAAGAGATTTGCATGTGCCATGCTGCTGCGGCTTAACCATCGTAATTATTGAAATAACCAGATAATGAGTTGGTAATGCTGAGTTTGTGACACGATAATGTCATACGTTACGAACACTGATAGCCATTAGCCGCCAGCACGAACAAATAATTTTTTTGTGTAATAACGAAAATTTTATCAAATAAGCCGGCTTGCTATATAAGCGCCTGCGCTAATAACAATCAATCCTTATGAATCGGGTTATATCAATGAAATATCATGTACTTTCTGCTTCACTGTTATTTTCACTTCTCTTTACTACTGCTGCACAGGCGAAAACAGCGAGTTATAAACTTGATGAATCGCATACGTCTGTGGTTATTAGCTGGAACCACCTAGGTTTTTCGAACCCGACGGCATCCCTTCATCATGTAGATGGCACAGTTAAGTTCGATCCGGCAACAAAAATTTTATCACTGGTTGATATCAACATTCCTGTAGCCAGTATTGATACCGGCGTTCCAGCACTGAATAAAGAGTTTGGTCAGCCAGATTATTTTGATGCGGAGAAATATCCGGTCGCAAATTTTAAAAGCACCAGCATTGAAATGAATGGTGATAAGTATGACGTACGGGGAAATTTAACCATTAAATCCATAACCCGGCCGGTTATTCTTCATGCAACCCTGAACAAAGCAGGTTTTCAGGCTATGGAGAAGAAAAATGCGGTAGGTTTTAACGCCACCGGTGTGATTAAGAGATCAGACTTTAAAATTGATAAATACGTTCCTTATGTAAGCGATAATATCACACTGACCGTGTCTTCGGAGGCGTATTCAGATTAATAAGATGCGGAGCCGTTAATGCTTCAGAAGCGTGGGCTGATGAAGCATCTTTACTTCCAGTCCAAACTTTTAACAATGTCGCATCCTGTCCGTAATCCTTCGGAAAGCATGCACTAATGAGTCAGCGTGTATTATTGCATGCTGACCCTATCAGTCCAGTCAGAGGGCAAGACGGGGCAAATTACGATGTCAAACAATTCATCTGAGGGCTAATTCATGACAGGTAACTTTTTAGAGCTTGCCAGAAAACGACGCACCATTTATGTACTTGGAAAAGATATTCCTGTCCCGGAGAACGAGCTGATCGGCACTGTCATTGAGGCAGTGAAGCAGGCTCCTTCTGCTTTTAACTCGCAAAGCTCAAGGCTTCTGATTTTACTGGGTGAGCAGCACGCTCGCTTATGGGAACTCACGCGTGAACAGTTACGCAAAATCGTGCCTGCAGAAAGTTTCTCCGGCACCTCAGATAAAATAGACGGGTTTGCAGCGGCTGCCGGCTCAATACTTTTTTTCGAGGATCAGGATGTTGTCAAGTCACTACAGGAGCAGTTTGCGGCCTATGCGGACAATTTCCCGGTATGGTCTGAGCACAGCACAGGTATTGCACAGTATGCTGTCTGGCTGGCGCTGGCTGAAAAAGGAATTGGTGCCAACCTGCAGCATTATAATCCTCTGATCGATGAAGATATTCGCACTGAGTGGAATGTTCCTCCATCATGGAAACTCCGCGCGCATATGAATTTCGGTGCCATCCTTTCACCCGCCAGTGAAAAAGCCTTTATGAGTGATGAAAAGCGATTCATCGTTGCCAAACAGTCATAAGGCTTGTTTATTATATTATTACTGACCGCGATCGCCCTGAGCTTCAGGGCGGCCGCTGAATGTTACGCTCGCCCTGAGCGGCCTTTTCACCGAAAAGTCCGCTCATCGGGATAGTACAGATGGCTCCGGTACCATTAAGACGCTTCAGAACCTCGATGGAAAGCATCCGCCGCAGAGGATCAGCTGGTACCTTGCTGTGTAAACCCATTCAGCCCGGCTGCTGTACAGGTTCCAGGTGCGCATCTCGTCCGGCAGCCATTCCGGTGCAGGCTCCTGCAACTGAGATTGCTGTGGTCATCAGTAATGGCACCGTCCAACCTCCGGACAACTCCTGTACTTTACCCAGCAACAGCGGTCCCATCGCCGCCATCAGATAACCGATACTCTGCGCCATACCTGACAGCGCGGCAGCATCACCAGCGTTTGTAGTGCGCAACCCGATGAAGGTCAGACCCAGCATCATGCTGGCACCCGAGCCGAAGCCGAGGAGTGCAGCCCACAGCATCGCCAGATTTGGCAAATAAAGGATGCCAATAAAGGACACTGCGGTTAACAGGCTGACGCCAGCAGCGGCTAATTTCTGATCGTTAAGACGACGCAGCGTGGCTGCCAGAATCAGGCCGGGAATGGCGGTGGTGAGCTGAAGGATGCCATGTACCTCACCAGCCTGAGCTGAGGAGAGCCCACTGTCTGTCAGAATGGCTGGCAGCCAGCCGACCGCAACATAAAACGGCATCGCATTCAGGCCCATAAACAAGGTGACCTGCCACGCCAGAGACGAGCGCCAGACCGCAACGGTCGCTGCTTTTTTCTCACCTGCTACTGGCAGTTGATGCTTTTTCTTCAACTGCGGCAACCATAAAAGCAACGCAAGGAGCGGTGCAATAACCAACATGGCTAACGCGATGTTCCAGCCCCAGCTCTGCGTCAGAGGAATGACAATGGCAGATCCAATGGCGCCAGCGGCGCCCATGGTGATGGAATATGCTCCCGTCACGGAAGCCACGTTGCCGGAAAAGTCACGTTTGATCAGGCCAGGCAGCAGGACATTGCCCAGGGCAATCCCGATACCAATTAACACTGTTCCGCCATAAAGCGCCCAGACGCTGTCTGTTGAGCGAAGCAGAATCCCCGCTGAAATCACGACCAGGGCACCAAAAAGGGTGCGTTCCAGGCCGTACTTGCGGGAAATCGATGCGCTCAGTGGAGAAAAGGCGGCAAAGGCCAGTAAAGGAAGCGAGTTAAGCAACCCAACGGCTGTGATACTTAGCCCAAAATCATGGCGAATGGACTCTAAAACGGGTGCTATAGCGGTAAAAGGAACACGCAGGTTAATGGCGATAAAAAGGATGCCGGTCACAAGTATGATTGAAGACCACTTGTTCGTAGTGTGGGACATAAGTTTTGCTTTCTCTGAAAAAAGAAAGACTTTAAAGGACGCATGAGTTACAGAATATAGATAACCTGACAACATATAGCTAAATCATGCCAGTTAATAAAAAATCTGTGACCTCGCCGGAAGAGTTTAATGCCGATGATTTCAGTCAGGCCGCTATCGCCCTGCATGTATCATCGTCAGGTGAGTATGCCGGGCAAAGTCCGCACGCTCATCGCAAGGGGCAACTTATTCTCTCTTTGCGCGGTGCAGTGCGCTGTGAGGTTGAGGATGCGCTGTGGCTTGTTCCACCAGGACATGCCGTCTGGGTTCCGGGAGAAATCCCCCACCGTTGCCGGATCACGAAGAATGCAGACACGTGCCTTTTATTCATCGAGCCCGGCACGGCAGCGATGCCGAAAATCTGCTGTACCATAGCGATTACACCTCTGGTTCGCGAGCTTGTTCTGTATCTTGCAGAGCAGGAACATGCTTATTCTCCTGACAGTAAAACCGCCAGGCTTGCAGCGGTGCTGCTGGAGCATATTCCGGATGTGCCGGTTGAAGCACTCCATCTTCCTGTATCAGATCATCCTAAAATCCGGATTATGGCTGAGGCACTTTTTAATGAGCCAGATGACCGGCGAACGTTAAAGCATTGGGCTGCTCATCTGGCCATCAGCGAACGATCTCTGGCCAGGCTGATAAAAGAGGCGACAGGAATGAGCTTTGGTCGCTGGCGTCAGCAGCTGCATTTGATGATTGCCCTGAGCCATCTGTCTGAAGGTCAGCCCGTGCAGCGCGTAGCCGGAACGCTGGGATATGATTCGGTCAGTGCGTTTATTACGATGTTCAGAAAAGCGCTGGGTAAATCACCGACGCAATATTTTTCTTCCCTGGATTAGTGCACAAGCACAGAAGCCGGATTTATTCAAAGAACACCAGCGTCCGCTTCACGCCCTGAGACATTCAACAAGCTTTTTATGGCTTCAGTAAGGGCGAGTGTCGCGCTTCGAGAGCCAGCAAATACTTCGCTTCATCGTACCGAGTTTGGTCTTCCAGCAGCGGTAAATGATCGTTATCCATTTGAAAGCAAGAGCCCGGATTGCAGATTGGTGCGATTTCTCTTTTTCTCGCAGTCCCTGATAATAAAGTCTGGCCCAGTATGATGAGTTAACCGTCTTGGCAGCCCATTCAACAAAAGTCTGCCTGACGAACTTAGCACACTGCCATCGCCAGTGAACCCAGGATTTCTGGCCACTTCGTTCTGTCACCGGTGCAATACCTGCGTAGTTTTGAATTTCTTCAGCGCTGTTGAAGCGGTCGCGGTTATCACCCAGTGCGGCAAGCATCCTTGGACCCATGCACGGTCCCATTCCAGGAAGTGATTTGAACAGTTCTGCATCCGGAAGCGTACCGAATAAGGATTCAATACGTTCGTCGTAGGTTCTGATTAGGTCGCCTGCCAGTTTGATTTGAGATGCGAGTGCTGTTGCCATCAATGCATTTGCCTCTATTACACTTTTATCTGTGGTCAGTGGAATAGCATTGGCAATACTTGCAACCCGCTGTTCGGTATATGCAACAGCAGGACCACCTTTAGCGTTCATAAAATGACGAACAGTATCGCTGCGAGCCCGTTTGAGTTGTTGCAGGCTGGGCCAGCGAATGATTAGCTCGCAGAACAGTGAATTGTCCCGATGGGAGAACCATTCCAGGGGCAGGGGGTAATACTGCTTAAGCGTGTTGATGAGCCGATTTACAAAGCGACGCTTGTCTTCGACCAGCAGTCGGCGCTGCTCAACTAATTGCTGGAGTAACCGGATATCTGCGTTGTCGGGTTCAATGGCTTTTATCTTTTGGGGATAGCGTAGCATTAACTCTAATGCTAGCTCGGCATCCTGCGGGTCATTTTTAGCGCCGCTGGGTGAGAAGGCTTGCCGGTAACGAGCCAGGGACAAAGCGTGGACGGAGAAAACGGTGATAAAGGGATATTTTTGAAGAGCATATACCACGGGGCCCTTCTTCAGCTCGAGAGCTATTGCGATTCTGCCTTTTACCTTCTGGTGTAACTCAGTAAGCCAGATATCAAGCGCTTCTGCCGTATGTTCAATCACATGGAATACGCGTTCACCGTTTTTGAACTGAACACAGACATCGTGTTTTTTATCTGCCCAGTCCAGACCAACATGTGCAGCAAATTGATTAGTCGCAGTCATCACCAACTCCTTTCATCGGGGATTGGTATGCATTCCACGCTCTTCGAAAGAAATATAGTCAGCAGTGTATCTGCATGCCCTGAGTATTCGTTAGCGAACGCGGAGCACCTACTGGTTCGAAAGAGAAGCGGCGATCATCACATGATTCTCGCTCAATATTCGTAACCAGTAAGCGCATACCCTGAATCACTCAAAAGTGTAATTCTCAGGGTTAGAATGACTATAGTTCGCTCATAACTGACCCAATCCGTTTCCGTGGATAGATCTAAATGATAAGCGGACCTCACACTTTCGATTCACGCAGGTCAATTCGGTTAAAGATGCTCATAAACGGCTTAACAATTTCTCCGAGTTGAAGCCAGAAAAATGCCCTACCAGTACAGACTGATACGGCTTTTTTTTGTGGCTTATTCTGTCAGAGGGGTTATCCCATTGTGTAACTGATTTCCTTCCCACAAATATAAGGTGGGGCATACGCTTTCCTGCACATATCCAGATAATCCGACCACCATTGCATCATCGCTTTACGGGAATCGAGATATTCTGCTTTATGGATGTAAGCCGCTCGAACGCTGTTACGCTCCTGATGACTCATCTGCCGTTCAACCGCATCCTGTGCCCACAGGCCAGACTCCATCAGGGCACTACAGGCCATTGCCCGTAATCCGTGGCCGCAGATTTCATTTTTTGTGTCATATCTCATCAGGCGCAACGCCTTGTTGACGGTGTTTTCACACATTGGCTTATACGGATTATGGTCACCGGGGAATATCAGCACGCGATGCCCGGATATTTCCCGTATCTGTTTCAGAATAGCGATGGACTGACGGGAGAGTGGAACGATATGTGGAGTGCGCATTTTTGCACCACGCCCAGAGTAGCGGACACCGGAGATGGCCTCGCGAGTGGCAGGAATGGTCCAGATTCTATTTTTGAAATCGATCTCAGACCAACGGGCGAAACGAAGCTCGCTGGAACGGATGAATAGGTGAAGGGTGAGTAATACGGCCAGGCGGGTTAACTCTCGTCCTTGCTTGTAGTCCTCAATGCGAGCCAACAGTTCCGGTAGCCGCTCCAACTGAAGGGCGGGGTAGTGACGTTTAACGGGCGGGGAGATGATACCCTCCAGATTTGCTGCCGGATTGTTCTCTATCAACTCCTGATGTATGGCATGACGCATGATGTTGCACATATGCTGCCGGGTGCGTGCTGCGACTTCCAGCAGACCTTTTTGCTCAATGCCTTTTAGCAGGTCAATAAAGTGACGAGGTTTTAGTTCTGCTACGGGCAAGTGTCCAATCACAGGGAATATATGATTGTTCATGCTGGCAAGCAGACGGGAGGCGTGGTTCTCTGACCATGTTCGGTTGCTTTTATGCCAGTCCAGTGCCACATACTTGAAAGTTTTGTCTGGCGAGGAAGTGGATCTTTCCGCAGAGCGCTGTTGTGCAGGATTGATATTATGCGCCAGCAATTTACGGATACCATCACGCTGTTGACGAGCATCAGCCAAAGACACATCAGGGTATGCGCCTAAGCCAAGGCGAGATTCTTTTCTATTGATACGATATTTGAGATACCAGAGACGTGAACCGCCTGGATTAACCAGCAGATACAGACCATGGGAATCGGAGACTTTAAAGGGTTTTGCGGATGGTTTTAAGTTGCGGATTTTTGAGTCGTTAAGAGACATTTGGGGGTCACTCCGTCATCGAACCAACTTGACCCCAAATCTGACCACCAAATTCTCCCGATGCGGAGGGAAAACTAAAAATACATCGGGAAGACTTTTCACGCTAACTTATTGAATCTAAATTACATAAGGATTCGCAGAGCGGCATGAAAACAAGAGTTTGGCTCCTCTGACTGGACTCGAACCAGTGACATACGGATTAACAGTCCGCCGTTCTACCGACTGAACTACAGAGGAATCGTGTGAACGAGGCGAATATTAATGGCGCCCCTTGCAGGTGTCAACAGCTTAAAACACATTTGTATTCAACTGGCTAGCATTAGTACAAAGCGATCGCGATTTAAGCAGGTTCTGCTGTCAGCATCGCCAGTCGCGCCAGGGGATCCTGACGATAGAACTGCTGCAGATGGCGATACATCGCCGGGAAACGGTTAGCCAGTAAATCCGGTGCGCTGAAGAAATACTCCGATAGCACCGCAAAACATTCAGCCGCATCGCTGGCGGCGTAAGGATCGATGGTCGCCGCTTGTTCACCGACTAATTCAACTTCCGCTTCAATCTCCGCCATTGCCTGCAGCAGATCTTTCTCCCAGCTGGCGACATCGCGCAGCGCCATCACCGGAATGCCGCTGGTATAGCCGCTGCCGCGCGCATCGAGTTTATGCGCCACTTCGTGGATCACCAGGTTAAAACCGGAGAGATCGAGCGAATCCTGAATATCCAGCGCATTTAACACCACCGGACCTTGCGTCCAGCTTTGTCCAGCGTGCACCGCCGGCGCGTGATGTACCAGGCCGTTATCATCTTCCCAGCGATCGTCGACATTGAAAGGTTCAGGATAGATCAGCACTTCATGAAAGCCATCAAGCCATTCGAGACCGAGCTTCAACACTGGCAAACAGAACAGCAGCGCCAGACGCGTCAGTAACAGTTCATCGAGTTGCAGGCCTTGCAGCGGCGAGATTTTTTTCTGCTGCAGGAAGCGTTGCGCCAGCGTAACCAGCGCGGTTTTTTCATCAGGATCGAGCAGTGAAAAGATCGGCTGCGCCAGCGCCTGTTGCCAGGGCAGCGCCAGTACTGAAGTCTCTATTTGCGCATGCCACGGCCATTTGAACATTGCGTCACTCACTCTTCAGACGAAAACAGTATCCTGGCGCGGCAAAGGGGAAATTACCAGCGCGTAATCAAAGCCGAAGATTCAACCAGTTAATGGGGGATTTGTCTGTGATTGGCGTGGCAAAGCGGGAAAGTAAGTTTGCCCTCACCCCAACCCTCGCCCGCCTGCGGAAGAGGGTTAGGGGGAGGGGACGTCTTATCGTTCAACCCGCTGGAACGCGATCACCCAAACCCACGGGTTCACTTCCCAGCTGGTGGCGCCGTACTGTTTCTGCCACGCTTTGCGGTACGCTTCTTTTGGCGATTCTGAATTCATATTCATGGTGAAGAAGTTATTCAGGAAGTGCGAATCGGTCTGCACGCCTTCCGCCATGATGTCATCTTCACTAATGTCCTGAATCTTCTCGGCTCGCACCGAGGTGATTTGCAGGTCGATGCGGCTGGCCCAGCGCGGCATATGAATCGCGGTTTGCCAGCCAAACTGCTCGGCATTCTGCATATTCTCATCCAGCTGTCCTAATTCATTACTGTCAGCGCGATATTGGCAGTAAGCCGCATTGCGGAACGGCAGAGGATCGCGTTCGTAATCCGCCAGCATCGCCTCCGGCACGATCGGGCCGCGCCAGGTTTCACGTACCCACAAACCATCGCCCGCCTGACCAAATGGGCAGTGCGAACTGACATCGGTCATCGACATCAATTTATAGCCGTGCAGATGATTGGCACTGACATCAAATGCGTGTACGCCTTCATGATGATCCTGACCCGGACCAAAGGCTTGAGTTTTCATAATGCGCCGGGTCTGCGTTTGCTGGCCAACCAGCAGGGCGCGTACCCGCTGTTCGGAAAAAAGAATCGGCCGTTCTTTCATTGCATACCTCTTAATGTGTCACAAACCCGGAAACTGCGAAGAATCCCCTAACATCCGTAGATGTGAGAGCTAGCATAATGGGTTTGAATCAGTTTGCTTAATAATTTGTCGACTTAGTATCAGGCTATTCTGGCAATTTTAGATGTAAAAAATGGTTCATAAGCAAAATGTGTGCTGAAAAGGACTTTGCAAGGGATCAGAAGCCATAAATTTTCCAGATACAGTACGTTATAAAGGCCATTATGGGAACCTTTTCAGATTATGCCGTGTTGATCTGCCTCTAAGAAGCCCCATTTATCAGCACAGATAACTGGAATTTATCCCTAAAGCGAAATTTGTTGATGACGCGAATATATTAAACCTATTGAACAGAGTTATTTAACTAAAACGCACTAAGGAAATACCGAAATCGCAATGGCTGCTGTGCAAGCGGCGTTAACAGCGTTATAACAAGATCGGGATCTCATTTTTTACGCCTGGCACCGCCTGGACGGATGTAAAAAAAGTGTCATGACCAGGCCGCTATGATGTCCGCAGGAACGTAGATAACAGCAATAACAGGAGAAGCACGATGTCACTTACTCACTGGCAACAACGCTACGAGAATTGGCTGCAGCTCAACTGGCTGCATGACGACAAAGCCCACGATATCGCGCACCTGCGCCGCGTCTGGATGAGTGCTAAGCGCATCATGCAGCACAGCGACGCCGATCCTATGGTCGTGATGACCGCCTGCTATTTTCACGATGTGGTCAACCTGCCGAAAAACCATCCCGAACGTCATTTAGCGTCAACTTATGCCGCGGAAGAGACGCGCCGCATACTGCAGCAAGATTTCCCTGACTTCCCGTTCGAACGGCTGGATGCCGTTGCGCACGCGGTGCAGGCTCATAGCTTTAGTGCGCGTATCACGCCGCAAACGCTGGAAGCGAAAATCGTGCAGGATGCCGATCGTCTCGAATCATTAGGTGCTATCGGCCTGGCACGCGTTTTCTATACGGCGGGCGCGTTAGGTCGTCCGCTGTTTGATAGCGAAGATCCGTTAGGAAAAGATCGGGAACTGGATGATGTGAAGTGGACCTTGGATCACTTCCAGAAAAAGCTATTGGGTTTACCGCAAACCATGCAAACCGAAGCTGGACGCCTGCTGGCGGAACATAACGCCGATTTTCTCGTCCACTACATGGGCAAACTTTGCGCCGAGCTGCAGGGCAATTTGACCTCCATCGATGAATCGGTGTTAAGAGATTTCAGCCCTATACACTCGTAATATTAAATTTTTATGACAGTCTGTTAAGTTTCATCTGCTTCCGCTACGTTGTTGTAAATCAAAAGGGAGTATGAAAATGACCGAGACCGTTAACTTAACCATCAAAATTGACCCGGCACTGAAAGAGCACATCAAACAGTTAGCCGCCGATAACCAAATCTCCATGAGTCAGGAGATCGTTAATCGCCTGCAGGCCAGTTTAGATGCGGGTGCGCAACCGGCCATTGATAGTCTGGATACTCAGGAAGCGGTGGAAGATCAGCTCTCCGCTGCGGAACTGAAGCAGATTCGTGCACTGCTGAAGAAAAGTAAGAAGAAGAAATAAGCAGAAAACCCGTCACTGACGGGTTTTTTTATGCCTGCAGATTAAGTACGGAACTGCTGCGCGCGCTGCGCCAGGCGGTCCGATAAGGCGCGCAATTGCACTGCCGATTGCACCTGATGGGCGTTAAGCGCTTCGTTCTGCTGCAGCTGTCCGCTCATCTCCACCACTTCCAGCGCAATCTTTTTCACCCGATGACTCTGCGCAGCACTGTTGTGCTGCAGCTCGTTCAGCTGCGTCACCACGCCAGACACCGCGCTGCTGATCTGCGCGAACAGCACCTCCAGCGCTTTCACCTTATCGAAGCCAGCATGCACATGTTGCTGCGTATGCTGAATCAATCCGTCAATCTGGCGCGTCGAGGCACCGCTTTGCTGCGAGAGCAAACCCATCTCTTTGGCGACCACCGAGAAGCTGCGGCCGTAAGCGCCGGCATGTGCCGACTCAATTGCGGCATTCAGCGATAACAAACGCGTCTGCATCGACAAGTCATCCAGCATGCCAACAATCCCGGCGATATCATCCGACGCGGTGACAATTTGCTGCATCTGGGTTTCCATCTTATCGACTTCCAGTGCGCAGTTACGCATCAACGCATCGGCAGATTGCGCTTCCTGCGTCGCCTGCTGCGAGAACTGGGCACCAATCTCCACCTCTTCAGAAACGCGATCTAAGCGCTGCGACAGATGATGGAAGCTGGCATTTTGCTGCTGGTGTTGCTGCATCACTTTCTCATTGTGCTGCTGCATATCTTCTGCGCCGGCGGCCACGCTGACCGCCACCGTGTTGATGTCGCGCACAATCTGCTGCAAGCCGCGTCGCATGGTCTCAATTGACTGGAACAGCTGGCGCGTTTCCAGCGACTGACGACGCGGAAGGTTTTGTGCATCGACCAGATCACCGGTGGCGATCTGTTCCAGCTGCGCATTCGCGCGACGTAGCGGCAACAATACGCCGCGCATCAGCAGGCTGGACGCCAGCACTAACAGCGTCATCAGTACCGCGCTGACCATCAGCGACAGATTGCGGCTCTGCTTCAAGGTGCTGAGGGTGTTTTGATTCACGCTGCTGAGCTGCTGATTGGCCTGCTCGATTTCACTGAACCAGGCATCATTAAACTGCTGCTGAAACGCCTGCATCGGCACCATAAAAAAGGCGTTGATGTCGTTGGCCGCTAATCCTTTCAGCTGCTCCTGCAATCCTGCCGCCAGCATGGCGAAGCCTTGCGCCAGCGGGCTATCCGCATGGGCGTGGTAGGCGGCGAACTGTTGTTGCGCATGCTTTAACGAGTCATCGGCTGCCGCCGCCAGACTTTTCCAGCTATCCACCGAGCCACTTTGTTGATCCTGCATCAGATAAATACCGGCGCGATGGCTGTTATCACTGGCGGTAAGCAGTTCGATGCGCGCTTTATCCAGCAGGGCCAGACGTTCGCGCAGTTGATTCGCCTGCTGCAACGAGGTTTGCGTCTGGTTAACGTGGGTATTCAGTAGCAGCACGCCGGCAAACTGCAGCAAGCAGAACAGCGCAATGAACAGCAAAAACTGGCTACGTAAACTGGTGAGCCACAGCGGAATACGCGGGGAAAACCGCGCGCGTAACCGCAACGGCAGAGTGATAACAGATAGAAGTGACATCACACGCCTCCAAAAAATAAAACAGGAGTATTGGCAGCACGCGTGACAGTTTGGTGACAGCGGGCGCGATTAGGCGGAAAACAGCATAAAGCGCGGCCCTAAATAAAATTGTGGTCCTGAATCGCTACGCCTTTTGCACGGCGTACTGTTCAATCAGCGGCAATAACAGTTGCGCCACCGCAGCAAATACCGGCACCACCACCGAGTTGCCGAACTGCTTGTAGGCCTGCGTATCGGAAACCGGAATGCGCAGTTTGGCCTCGCCCGGCGCTTCAAACCCCATCAGGCGGGCACATTCTCGCGGGGTTAAACGACGCGGACGGCGCGCCATATTCTCCGCCTGCTGGAAATCTGCTTCGCCTTGCGCGTGATCCCAGCCGCGATCGATGAGGATTTCCGAACCATCTTTGTAGTAGCGCGCCGATAAAGTACGCACGCAAATGTTCAGATTACGCGGATCGTTAAGGCCAAAGCCGAAGCCGTTACCTTTGGCTTTATGCTTTTTCGCGTATTGATACAGATAGTTCCACAGCGTTGGCGATAGCGTGTATTTTGCTTCCGGCTCGGGTTCCAGCAGGCTGTGTAACGACGGCACCTTTTGCGGATAGAGCGCGGGCAGGGCGCGCAACGAAAAGCCGTTGCTGAGCCCGCTATCACGGCGAATGCCCACCAGCACGATGCGCTCACGATGCTGCGGCAGGAAATGGCGCGCATCGATAATTTTCGCATCCGGCAAACCGTCGTCATTGGCATCGGCCACGTCATAACCGAGTTCATCCAGCGTGGCCATGATGATGGCGAAGGTGCGGCCTTTATCGTGGCTCTTGAGGTTTTTCACGTTCTCCAGCACGAAGAACGGCGGTTTCTTGGCGGCGAGAATGCGCGCCACATCGAAGAACAGCGTGCCTTGCGCTTCGCACTCAAAACCGTGCGCGCGACCCAACGCATTCTTCTTGCTCACGCCCGCCAGCGAGAAGGGCTGACAAGGAAAACCGGCCAGCAGCACCTGATGATCGGGAATGGTGCGATCGATATGCTGATAAATTGCCTGCTCATCGCTGATGCCCGCGGGCTGCGTTACCAGACGAATATCACTGTTGAAGTGGTGCAACTGTGGATCGCTATACAGATTGGCTTTATAGGTGCGCACCGCTTCTTTATTCCATTCGCTGGTGAACACGCACTGACCGCCAATCTGCTCGAAGCCACGGCGAATGCCGCCGATACCGGCAAACAGATCGACAAACTGGAATTTGGCGTCGTCATAATGCGCCGGACGCTGCGGCAGCAAAGCCTGCAGGCTGGCCACTTCGCGGCTGGAGAGCGCCGGCGCGGCACTTTTACCGGCGCGGATGCGATTCAAACGCGGCACGCTCCAGTCGCGGCCACCGGCTTCAGTTAAGGTGATAACCACATCGCGTGCGGCATAGATATCGAGCACCTGCAGTAACAGCGACGTCGCGTCATCCTGATCGGCGGTTAACGGGGAGGGCGAGACGGGGTCGATAGCGAGCATGCGTTTTTCCTTAACAGTGAAGCGGCTATGCTAACACTCATCACGCAACGAGGAAATTGGCGTGCGGTGTGCTTTCGCTTTTGGCTTAAACCGCTAAAGTTGTAGAAGCGCTAATACAAGGAGACGCCATGGCAGACGTTCACTCGCAAGCCATTCGCAGCAAAAACATGCGCGCGATTCGCAATCAGGATACCGCGATTGAACAGCGTATTGCGTTGATTCTCAAAGATCGCGGCTTCACCTATCGCGTACAGGATAAAGCGCTACCGGGCCGCCCGGATTTTGTCCTGCCCGCCGAGAAAGCGATCATCTTTGTTCATGGCTGCTTCTGGCATCGTCATCACTGCTACTTATTCAAAATGCCGGCCACGCGTACCGAATTCTGGAGTGGCAAAATTAACAGTAACGTTGAGCGCGACCGGCGTTACGTCGAACAACTGCGCGAAGGAGGTTGGAAAGTACTGATTGTTTGGGAGTGCGCGCTGCGCGGCAAACTGCAGCTGCAGGACAGCGCGCTGATTGAACGTTTAGAAGAGTGGCTGCTGGCCGCAACCGACAGCAGCGAAATCGACCATCAGGGCTTGCATCACTATCGCGTTGAATAGTGCGAGATTGTTGCTTTTAGCCGCTATAACAGTTTAGATCTCCCTTTTCTCTGGGACGCGGAATTGAGCCATGAGCAGCATCAAACTTACCGTTAAGCGCCTGTATCAACTCCGCGATGAGCGGATGGTGACAACCCAAGCCACGGCGCGCATTTATCTTGGCGACCGGCTGGTAGCCACCGAAGAGATCAGCGGCATGACGGAAAGTCCGGTGAGCAAGTATTTGCACGCCGGGGATCTGACGGGGCCGTTACGCGTCGAATGGGACTGTGCGGGCATTGCCGATATGTCAGTGACGGCGATTGAGCGTTGCCCCTGTTGTCAGGATCACGAACCGGAATAATAAGGAATACCACTTTGGCAGGAACCAGTTTACTCACCCTTCTGGATGATATTGCAACACTGCTCGACGATATCTCGGTCATGGGCAAAGTTGCGGCAAAGAAGACCGCAGGCGTATTGGGTGACGATCTGTCGCTGAATGCGCAGCAGGTTAGCGGTGTCAAAGCCAACCGTGAATTGCCCGTTGTATGGAGCGTTGCAAAAGGCTCCTTTCTTAATAAATTCATTCTGGTGCCGCTGGCGTTATTGATCTCGGCGTTTGCGCCCTGGTTGATTACGCCGCTGCTGATGATTGGCGGTGCCTATCTCTGCTACGAAGGCGTGGAGAAAGTGCTGCATAGCCTCAATCACGATAAGGCCGAGCAGAGTCCGGAGGCGCGTCAGCAGCGTCTCGACAAACTGGCGCAGCAGGATCCGCGGGCGTTTGAAAAGGACAAAGTAAAAGGCGCAGTGCGCACTGACTTTATCCTCTCGGCGGAGATTGTCGCCATCACGCTGGGCATCGTCTCAGAGGCGCCGCTGCTGAATCAGGTGCTGATTCTCGCCGGTGTCGCCATTCTGGTGACCATTGGCGTGTACGGCATCGTGGCGATGATTGTTAAAATTGACGATTTGGGCTTTTGGTTAAAAGAGAAATCTTCCACGGTCGCGCAGGCCATTGGCGGCGTATTGCTGGCCTTTGCCCCCTGGTTGATGAAAGCCTTAACGTTAGTCGGCACGCTGGCGATGTTTTTGGTTGGTGGCGGCATTGTGGTGCACGGCATCACGCCGCTACATCACGCTATTACGGAATACAGCGCCGGATTCAACGGTTTGGTCTCGGCACTGCTGAGCAACGGCGCCAATTTGGTGATCGGCTTTATCATTGGGTCGATCGTGCTGTTGGGCGTAAATCTGATTGCTAAGCTGCGCGGCTAGCAGTTATAAAGCGCTGTAAATTTTTAATCACGGTCAGGAGAACGATGATGAACGACGATATGTTTGAATTTGATATCGATGCACAGCTGGAACAGGCTGAAGCCAAAGCGGCAGAAAAAGCCAACGAAGTGCCTGCGGATATCAGCGACGAAGCGGATTGCGAAGGCTGCAAAATCTAATTTTCCTGTCCAGGACGTGCTATCAAAGCCGACAATAAATTTTGTCGGCTTTTTTTATTTACAGAGTTTTTAACTGCTTATTCTGATTTAGTAGCAGTAATAGATTAATCGTATAGGAAAAAATCGGTCACAGCTGCTATACCTAAATTCGGTCATTTAACGATGAAAGAGGGAGGTGCGGTATGATCTTTGCAATCAGTGACGAAGTTCAGCACAAACAGGGCGGACCCACCATGGTGGTCACCGGCTATGCCAGCGGAATGGTAGAGTGTCGTTGGTATGATGGTTACAGCGTGCGACGTGAGGCGTTTCGCAGTGATGAACTCAGTCACGTATCGAGCGCGCAACAGCTGGCCAGTTAAACACATTCGGGACGATGCCTGTCGTCCCGAATGTGGTTCAACCCTGCATTACACCTTACCGTCGTTATCCTCTTCCACCGCCTGATAAATCCGCTGCAGAATATCCGGGAAAGCCGATTGCACGCGACTCCAGCTGGGAATAAAGGGTTTCTCATTCGGACGCTCAATAAAGGCTTGTCCGGCATCGAGAATCGCCTGAGTGAACATCTCTACCGCCGCTTCCTCAATGTGCTGATCAAACTTGAGGCCGTTCATGGTGGCTTCGTGGTTGTAGATCTCCATCATGTCCAGCGCATTACGGTAGTAAGTGGCTTTCAACACCCGGAACGAATCGCTGGTGAGCGGCACGCCCATGGTGGCCAGCTTACGCAGCAGCGACTGCACGATGTCATTGCTCATGCGTTTCAATCCGCCGGTACCATCATCTTCGGCCAGCGGCTGATGCTTGTGGTCGTAGTTATCGGCGATCTCAACCTGGCAGGTCTGACGCGTGGTGTAGTTACGATAAATCTCCGACAGCACGCCAATCTCTAATCCCCAATCGCCAGGAATCTTGATGCCGTTGAGCACATGCGTGCGCATGGCAAACTCGCCAGAGAGCGGATAGCGGAAGCTGGTGAGGTAATCGAGATATTCCGAGTGACCGTAGACCTTCTGCAAGGAGCGCAGCAGCGGACCGACCAGCAAACGCCCGACGCGGCCATTCAGCTTGCCGTCGGCGACGCGCGCGTAGAAACCTTTGCAGAACTCATACTGAAACGACGGATTGGCCAGCGGATAGAGCAAACGCGCCAGCATGCCGCGTTCATAGGTGACGATATCGCAGTCGTGCAGCGCCACGCACTGAGTGCGGTCGGAAGCCAGCGTGTAGCCAGTACAGAACCACACATTGCGCCCTTTGCCGGGTTGGCTCGGCGATAAACCCTCTTTATCCAGTTCGGCATCCAGCGCTTTCAGGCGCGGCCCGTCATTCCATAAAATGCGATGGCGCTGCGGCAGGCGGGAGAAGAACTCACGCGCAAACAGAAACTGGTCGCGATCGGCGCGGTCGAGGCCAATCACAATCTCCTCCAGGTAAGGTACCTTCGCCAGTTCGTTAACGATATTATCCAGCGCCGGGCCTTCCAGTTCCGAGAACAGCGACGGCAATATCAGCCCCATTTTGCGTTTGCGTGAGAAGCGCACCATCTCTTTTTCCAGCGATTCGACGCTGCGGTGGGTGAGATTATGGAAATTAGTAATGACACCATTCTGGTAAAAATCACTCATCGTCTCATCCTTTTGGTTAAAGGCCGTTACTCATTCGGCGCAAGAAAATAGTCCAGACCTTCACGCCAGCCCTGCGGACCGACGTGCGCGGTGTGGTAAACGTTCTCAGTATCGGTGCGTTGCAACTCCACCGGCGTTTTACTGAAGCCTTTTATCACCACGGCATAATCAACGCGCTCCAGCATCGGCACATCGTTAGGACCATCGCCCAAGCCGATTGTGGTGCGCGCTTCTCCTTCCTGCGCGGCGAGATGCTGCTGAATGTCCGCCAGCGCGATACCTTTGCCGGTGCCGGCGGGCATCACATGCCAGAAACGCCCGCCCTGGGTTAACGCCAGATTGTGTTCTGCCAGCGCCGCGCGGAATTCCGGTAAACGCTGTTCGTCATCGCGCCACAACACCACTTCCGACGCTTCGCGCAGGCGGCTTTGGCTGGCTTCGGTAAGGGTTAAACCGGTAAAACGTGCGACTTCGGCATCACTAAATTCATGAAAGCCGTTGAAGCGAAATCGTGCCTGCAACGCCTGCAGCGTCTGGCACAGCGCATGATAGCTGGCGCTGGTTTCGATCGGCGGCGTGTGTTCACCACCCAACACCACGCGCGCACCGTTTTCAGCAATAAAGGGCGCACCGACAATGCCTAACTTCTTTTGTAGCGGAATAATCTCGGCCGCCGTTTTGCTGGAACAAATCACCAGCGGAATCTGATGTTGTTGCAGACGCGCCAGCCATTCACTGGCCGCATCCCAGTTATAGTCATGATGATCCAGCAATGAGCCATCAAGATCGGTAATGATCATCAGGGAAGAGTTAAGACTCAGCATCATCACACTCCTTACGCCAGTGGCATCCGTAAAGCGAAGAGTAATCAGTATAATAGCGGAATCGCGATCACACTTTTTCCCGCGACCCGGCCAGCGACATCCAGGATAATTCTTAAATGGCAAACGTGACGGAAGGCGCGATGCACATTTCGTGCACAGCTGAAACCAGCAGTGACGCGGCGCGTAGGACGATTCACATGAATGCTTATACAAAATTGTTCGATTTACATGCAGGGATGAGTCTTGTCTTAATCAGACTAAGGCGTAATCTGACAGGGTGTTAAGAATTCCCTGGTGTAACGAACTTACTGATTTACTTTACCCGGCCATCCCGCCGGGTATTTTTTTGAAATCGATTTCAGCGGTTCACTTCGCTGCTGGCGAAGTCGCGAATGTCGAGTTCGAAAGCTTCCGCTAGCTCGGAGTAAGAGCCATAGGCTGCGCCATTTACCGTAACGCGATGCGCGTCTTCGGCTTCCATAAACTCTTTTACCTCGCCCGACGTTCTCTTCTGAATGGCTTCCAGCAACGCATCAACATCGACATTCACTTCGCGCTGAACTGTCTCGCTGTACTCTTTTGCAGTGGTCATGGCGGCCTCCCGGAGGCAATCGGATCTACACCAGTATAGTCGTTGGTGAAAAGAGGGCGCGGAGGGCAAATGGCAGGCAAAAAAAAGCCCGCGCTGCGCGGGCAAAAATCCTTGTTACTTTTAGGTTGACTGCGCCTTTGGGGTTGGTGCAGTACTGAGAAGTGTACGAGCAGCCTGCGTCAAAAGTCTCTCTGCGAAACGTTAAGAAAGCGAAAAAGCGCATCTTGACAGAGTTTTACCTGCCTTTAAGTGCACAGTGCGTAACAGCGACTATGCTTAGCGATTGATTGTTAAGTGATATCAGGGAGTGAATATGGACTTTTTACGTATTGTCATCGCCATTTTGGTTCCACCACTGGGCGTATTCTTGCAAGTCGGTTTTGGTGGGGCTTTCTGGCTCAACATTCTGCTGACGTTGTGCGGCTACATTCCAGGCATCGTGCATGCGGTGTGGGTTATCGCCCGACGCTGATCGCGATCAGGCAGTGTTGATTATCTTCCGTTAAACTGTGTCGCAGGACAATTTGTGGAGAGTAATCAATGAAGGTGAACGATCGCGTTACGGTTAAAACCGACGGCGGCCCGCGCCGTGTGGGTACGGTGCTGGCAGTGGAAGCATTCAATGAAGGCATCATGTATCTGGTGGCGTTAGAAGATTACCCGCTGGGGATTTGGTTCTTTAATGAAAGCGATCATGCTGAAGGGGTTTTTGTGGAGCCGTATGAAGAGGCTTGATTAATTTTCCCCTCACCTTAACCCTCTCCCGCAAGCGGGAGAGGGGAAAGATCGGCGCAACATCCACTTCTTCGCCCATGTGTGGGAGAGGGCCGGGGTGAGGAATACCGCGCACTACCTCAAATCAAAACGTCTCCCAGTTATCATTCCCTGACGTCGCCAATGCAGGACGCGGCGCCAGATTTGGCGTACGCAACGCAGACTGCGCCGCTTTAGCCACGTGCGCCACCGGTGCGTCATTCAAACGGAACACCGCCACCGCCTGCGTCAATCTGCCGGCCTGATCTTCCAGCGAAGCCGCTGCCGAAGAGGCTTCCTCAACCAGCGAGGCGTTCTGCTGCGTCACGTTATCCATCTCGGTCACCGCCAGGCTCACCTGCTGAATGCCACGGCTCTGCTCATCCGACGCGGCGGCAATCTCCGCCATAATGTCCGTCACGCGCCGCACCGCTTCAACAATCTCGCCCATGGTATTACCGGCTTCGCCGACCTGGCGTGAACCGTTGGTGATCAACCCCACCGATTCAGCAATCAGCGTTTCAATCTCTTTCGCCGCCTGCGCACTGCGTTGCGCCAGGTTACGTACTTCGCTGGCCACCACGGCAAAACCACGGCCTTGCTCACCGGCACGCGCCGCTTCCACCGCAGCATTCAGCGCCAGAATATTGGTCTGGAAGGCGATGCTGTTGATGACGTTGGTGATCTCGGCAATATTTTTCGAGCTGCCAGAAATATTGTTCATGGTTTGCACCACGCCGCTCACCAGATCGCCACCGCTGCGCGCTTTGCCTGAGGCATCGGCGGCCAGCTGGCTGGCGTGATGGGCGTTCTCGGCGTTCTGTTTCACCGTGGCGGTGAGCTGCTCCATGCTGGCGGCGGTTTGCTCCAGCGCGGAGGCCTGCTCTTCAGTACGCGATGAGAGATCGGTGTTACCGGCGGAAATCTCGCTGGAACCCTGATAAATCGCTACCGCGCCTTCTCGCACCGTACCAACGGTACGCACCAGCGAGGCCTGCATCAGCTGCAGGTTATGCAGCAAGCTACCAATCTCGCTGCGGCCATAGGCTTGTTCCGGCGCGGTGAGATCGCCTTGCGCGATACGCTCGATGCGATCAACGGACTGACGTAGCGGGGTGATCACCACGCGACGCAGGAACACGAAGGTCAGCAGCACCAGCAGCAAGGCGGCAGCAAACGCCACCGCCATAGCAATAAAGCCAATGCGTGATTGATGCGCGGCTTCGGCATTAATCGCTTCGGCGCGGTCAGTACGGATTTTAATCGCCTTCAGCAGCACGGCGTTGTAGGCATCATCCAGTTTGCGCGTGACGTCAGTTTCCTGCGCCACAATGCCTTCGAAGCTGCCCTGTTTAGCCGATTCAATCATCGGCTTGAGACCTTTATCAATATAAGCATTGAAGCTGGCGGTCAGCGGTTCATCGAGGGCAATATCCGCCGGCGTTTTCGCCTTGCGATCCATATAGAGTTTAAAACCTTCGCGCGCTTGTTTAATACGCGTCTCGGTGCGCGCTAAATCGGCACGATAACCATCCATTTCACCAATACGCGCGGCGGCACCGGATTGCAGCACATTGAGTCGCGCAGTACGCAGATGGTTAGAACTGTTAGAGATGCCCATACGAATTTGAATTTCTTCGGTGGCATCGTTTAGGGAATTATTACTCTGAATCAAAAAGTAGCTGGCGAGTCCAATGCACAGGGCAAAAAGCAGCAGAATGCCACCAAAGATCATACTGAACAAAGGCATCAGGCGCAGGTTCTGCCAGATGCTGAGCTTATATTGCTCATCAATCGATGCTGTTTTCATATCCTTGCTCTCATATAGGTAGGTGTTATGAGAATAAGCATCGGCAGGCAGGGGGAAAGGATTAGGCAGGAAAGTGGGATCAAACTCTCAAAACGTGAAAAGGGGCCAATCAGATGATCAGCCCTTTTATTCACTGAAGGTAATTATCGCACGTTAACATAAATCCCTGAGGTGACATTATCAGTCAAACGGACGACATGATAAATAACCTGCTTATTATGGGTTTTAATTTTACGTTTAATATTACCTTTATGTGACGATACGGTTTTGGCTTTAATTTGCATGTTCTCAGATATCTGAATGGTGTCATGACCTGACATCCACATTTTTAGCATATTTGATTCAGTCTGACTTAATGTCAGTGGATGCACGTCGAGCCCGGCAGAAATACGCGGCGAAGCGTTGAGTTTCTTTTGCAAATAGGTGCCTAATAAGGAATCCAACGTCGAAGTTTTTATCGATTTTGATGTAATAATCAGGTTCTTACGAACGTAGAGGTATTCCTCAAAATGGATATTCGAGATCGCCATGAAAATAAAGAATAAGGTATCAGGATGCTGCATGATAATAGCACGAATACGATCGCTGGAATCAGATTCGTGAATAAAGCACTCTTCGTTGATAAACACAACGCCCGGCTTAATTTGCTCACATCTTTGTTGCAATTGGTCGATATCCGAGACAGGAGTAATATTTTTCTTTTTAACTCCTTTCGCAGACATATAGTCAGACAAACCCAGGCGTGTGTAATTACATGAATCCATAATAATCGTTGGCATTATAGCGACCCTCACCAATTTGTTATCCGTTTAAATCAACGATGAATACGCGTTTGCGGTACGAGAGAAATTTCCAAAGACACTTTTTTATTCTGCTCAGCAGATTGGCGATAGTTGTCCATGCGCCATCATGACTCTTCCCTGAACCGTGCTGCGAAGTTTTTTTTATAGTACATCCACGTCACTCTCATCTCAGCCATAGTGGGAATGGCTAAGGATTTGCATTAAGTGTTTTATTCGCTCTGTTTTGAGAGCCCTGTCACTATCGCGCAGATCACAGACAAATCTGATAGGACAAATCTTAAAAACATTTGTGTGGCGAAAGTATGACGCTTCAGCGAGCGTTGACAATGCCGGAAAAAAGGGATTTAGACAAGAAAAATCGCTGTGAAATTTTTTTTGTTTAAAAACAGCCCTTTGAGCATTTAATCAACCGATTCAGCAGGTTTAGCCCCTTAGGAATCGTCTGACTAAAATACGCGAAGCGCGGTTTAATAAGAATAATTTTCACCAAAAATGCGCACTTATCAGAATTTCCTCAGTTGATTTCTGAGAAATATGGTTCAGAAAATGCACTAACAGATTTTGAATGCTTAACTATTACTTAAGGGCGTCTACAGAATAGTTAATCAACGGGCGCGGGAAAGTTCTGACACAAACTGGGCGAGTAAATCAAAGACTTCGCTAAACAGATGTTCGCAGAAGGGAGCGAGCAGCGGCATCATCAACCCTACGCTGAGGATGCCCACCGTTAAGGTAATCGGGAAGCCAACCGCGAAAATAGAGAGTTGTGGTGAAACACGGTTTAACAAACCTAGTGCCATGTTTAGCGTGAGGAGCAGAACTATTAAGGGCAGCGCTAACATCATGCCATTAAGGAAAATTAATCCCGCGGATTTCACCAACGCCATAAAAGCATTGGCGTTGAGCGGCTGATCGCTGATTGGCAACGTATGAAAACTGTCCACCAGCAGTGAAATCAGCCACAGATGTCCGTTGAAGGTAAGAAACAGCAGCATGGCCAGCATATCGAGAAAACGAGCCAGCACCGGCATGTTCAGGCGGCTGCCCGGATCGAAGAAGGTGGCGAAGGACAATCCCATCTGCAAACCAATCACTTCCCCCGCCATGCGCACCGCCGCAAATGCGAACTGCATGGTCAGGCCGATGCTCACGCCAATCAGCAGCTGTTGCAGTAGCAACCAAAATCCCGCGGGTGTAAACAGGGTCGCCTCCACCGGCGGTAGCACCGGCAGGATGATCCAGGTGGTCAATACCGCGAGGCCAATCTTGACGCGTTTGGGAATCGATTTTTCGCTCAGCACCGGCGCGCTGGCAAACAGCGCCAGCAAACGCACCATCGGCCAGAAGAATTGTGCGACCCAATGGATCAGCTGGCTGCTGTCGAGGTTAATCATTAGCCAATAATGTACGGCAGATTGCTAAACAGCGTGCGAATGTAATCCAGCATCAGATTAAGCATCCACGGACCAGCGATTACCGCCGTAGCGGCGACGGCCAGAATCTTGGGGATAAAGGAGAGCGTTTGTTCGTTAATCTGGGTCGCGGCTTGCAGCACGCTGATGATCAACCCGCTGATCAACGCCACCAGCAACATCGGCGCGGCCATCAGCAGGGCTACACGCATTGCTTCCTGGCCCATAACCATCACTGATTCAGGTGTCATGCTGCACTCCTCGAGAAAGAAAGGTGAGGGCGAACGCCACTCAAGAGTAGAAACTTTGCGCCAGTGAACCCACCAGCAGCTGCCAGCCATCCACCAGCACGAACAGCATCAGCTTGAACGGCAGGGAAATGGTTGCCGGCGGCACCATCATCATCCCCAGCGCCATCAGTACGCTGGCGACCACCAGATCGATGATCAGGAACGGAATGAACACGGTGAAACCAATCTGGAAGGCGGTTTTCAGTTCACTGGTGACATACGCTGGCAGCAGAATACGCATCGGAACCGCTTCCGGACCCTGAATCGGTGCGGTGTTGGCCAGACGGGCAAACAGCGCTAAATCGGCTTCGCGCGTTTGACGCAGCATAAATTCACGCAGCGGCTGAGCACCTTTATCAATCGCGTCCGCCATACTGATTTTGTCCTGGCTGAACGGCAGATAGGCGTCGGAGTAAATCTTGTCGAAGGTCGGCGCCATGATAAAGAAGGTCAGAAACAGCGCCAGGCCGAGCAGCACCTGGTTTGGCGGCGCCGACGGCGTGCCGAGGGCGTTACGCAGCAAACCAAACACAATAATGATGCGCGTGAAGCTGGTCATCATCAGCAGCACCGCCGGAATAAAGGTCAGCGAGGTGATGAACACCAGCGTCTGTACCGGCAGCGACCAGCTCTGGCCACCGTTCGCCAGCGGCTGGCTGATTAAACCTGGCAGCTGCGCATGGGCAACCGGTGCCAGCAACAGCAGCGGCAGAAGAGGAAGTAATCGACGCATCATTGTGGTTTTCCGGGACGTTTAACCAGGTTCTGGAACAGCTGACGAAAATCCTGTGGCGCAGCGCTTTGATTTGCCCGTTCTTCCGGCGGCAGCGGCGGTAACGAATGCAGATGGGTGATCTGCTGGGCGGTCACGCCCAACACCAGACGCGCATCGGCGGTATCGACAATGACCACACGCTCACGCTGGCCAACCTGCACCGTCGCGCTGACTTTCAGCGCCTGGCCGGTCACCGTTTTCGGTGCAAAGCCAAGGCGTTTGGCCAGCCAGCCGCAGCCGAGAATCAGCAGAACAATTACTGCCAGCACGCTGCTGACCTGGCCAATCACCGAACCGGTTGAGACCACCGGCTGGCTGGGTACCGGTTGTTCGGCTTGCGTGTGTTTTAACATGCTTAACGGCTCAGACGACGCATACGTTCAGACGGGGTAATGATGTCGGTGATGCGCACGCCATATTTGTCGTTCACCACCACCACTTCACCCTGCGCGATCAGATAACCGTTGATCAGAATATCCAGCGGTTCCCCGGCCAGGCCATCCAGCGCCACCACCGAACCCTGCGTCAAGCGCAGCAGCTCTTTAATGGTCATTTTGGTGCGACCCAGTTCCACGGTCAGCTTGACCGGGATATCCATGATCAGATCGATATCCTGCAGCGAGCCGCTGATGCCAGGATTTTCCAGCGACTTGAACACATTTTCAGTTGGATCTGGCGCGCTGGTGGTGGTTTGTTCGTTCATAGCTGCAGCCCACAGATCGTCCGCGGAGATGTCGTCGTCGGACGGTTTCTTGCTGTCACTCATCGGGCTGTTCCTCGTTCAGCGAATTCAAAATCGGGTTAATCAAATGTTCTACACGCAGCGCGTACTGGCCATTGATGGTGCCGTATTGGCTGGTCAGCACCGGCACGCTATCGACGTGAGCGATGATGCGGTCCGGCTTCTCAATGGGCAGGACGTCACCGGGTTTCAGCTGCAAAATACGTGACAGGCGCAGCGATGTTTCGGCGAAATGGGCAATCAGCTCCAGCTCCGAGTGCTGCACCTGCTTCACCAGATTGTCGCGCCAGTGATTATCTTCCCGGCGTGAGTTTTCCAGTGGGGGATTGACCAGCAGCTCGCGCAGCGGCTCAATCATCGAAAACGGAATACAGATATTGAATTCACCGACCAGGTTTCCAATCTCCACCTGGAACGGCGTGTTCACCACGATGTCATTCGGTGAAGTGGTGATGTTGGTGAACTTCACCTGCATCTCGGAACGCACATACTCCACTTCCAGCGGATAAATCGCTTTCCACGCGTCGCTGTAGCCATCCAGCGCCAATTTCAACATGCGGCGAATCACGCGCTGTTCGGTATGGGTAAATTCACGTCCTTCAACTTTGGTCGGGAAACGACCGTCGCCGCCAAACAGGTTATCGACAGCAATAAAAACCAGGCTCGGTGAAAACACCACCAGCGCCGTGCCGCGCAGCGGCTTCAGGTGAATCAGGTTCAGGTTGGTTGGCACCGGCAGGTTGCGGGCGAACTCGTGGTACGGCTGAATCTTGATCGCACCCACACTAATATCGGGGCTACGGCGCAGCAGGTTAAACAGCGCCATACGGAAATGACGGGCAAAGCGCTCGTTGATGATCTCCAGCGCCTGCAGACGCTCACGTACGACGCGGCGCTGAGTATTGGGATCATAGGGACGGATATCGCCATCGGTCCCTTTGGAACTGTTCTCTACTTCCGCACTGTCACTGTCGCCATTAAGCAGCGCGTCAATCTCAGCCTGGGAGAGAATGCTATCGCCCATTAAATCACCTCAAAATGAAGGCGGTAAACAGCACGTCATTGACAACCTGAGCCGGTTGGCCTTTTACCAGCGGCGGCGCCAGCACCTGTTTGATCTGCTCAACCAGGGCCTGTTTGCCTTGCTCTGTAGCCAGAGCCGTCGCGCTTTGACGCGAAAGCAGTAACAGCAGACGGCTGCGCACTTCCGGCAGGTAATCGTTCAACCGACGACGGGTATCCTCATCGGGCAGACGCAGGGTGAACCCCACGTACAGCACACGGTCGGGATCGTTGTCAGGATTGACCAGGTTTACTGTAAACGTATCCATTGCAAAAAATACGGGAGCAGCCGGTGGCTCGACTTTCGCCGCGTCCGGTTGGCTGCCTTCGTGTTTATTCATCATTCGCCAGACTGCATAGCCTGCCACGCTGCAAGCGGCCAGCGTTACAATCAGTAACACCGGTAGTAGTAGTGAACGTTTGCGGCCTTTAGCTTTCGCGTTATCAGACATCTTGCAGTTACTTCCTGTGAATTATGGGCAAGCCTCTCGGCTTACCTGGACAGATTATCCCGCGTCTTAAGTCAAACAATGGGAAGAAAAGACGCGGGTTTTACGCTTACCTTCAGCGTTTAGCGGCTATCAGGCAAAGATATCGACAGCGCCGTTACCGGCCGCGCGCGCTTGAAGGGCTGCCGGGACGGCAATAGGCGTTATCTCGTTGTCACTGTCCTGGGAGAGGGTAAAGCTGCCGTGCTGTCCGTCACGACGTCCTTCCTGCTGGCCCTGATAACTCTGGCCCTGTGCGAAGGCGTCGCTGCTGACGTTACTCTGTCCCAGGTTTATTCCGCTCTCCGCCAGCGCGCTACGCAGCTGAGGAAGAGCCGCTTCCAGCGCGGCCCTCACTTGGCTGTGGCTGGAAACCATATTTAACTGTGCCTGATCCTTATCAAGGGTCAGGCTGATCTGGATAGCGCCCAGATCCTGCGGATGTAGACGCAACTCGGCGTTCTGCTGCCCGTTGCGGCTAAACATCACAATCTGCTGACTCAGCGCCTGCTGCCACTCGCTGCTGCCGAGCTGCGCATTCAGCATGGGCGTCGACGGCGTGGTGCTGGTCGAAGCGGTGCTGCTTACCAGCGAGCTGGTGGCGCTGAGCGGTGCGCTGGTGAATGGCGTCACCGGGTCATCACTGCTCTGCGCGGCGGCGCGCGCTTCCGGCTTACTCAGCGCATTCAGCACCTGCTTAAAACTCTCATCCAGCGTCAACCCGCTGCTGTTACTGGCGGTGGTGCTGACGCTGCTGCTCTGCGTGCTGCTGGCCGTTTGCGTTAAGAGCGTTACAGCATCGCTGGATTTCTTCTGTGCGCCATCCGGCTGCGCGTGCTCTTCTTTTACTGCACCGTCCAGCGAACCCCTTAACAGTGCGGTATTAAGCGAAGCGCGAGTGTCGGTTTTCCCTTCGCCTCCGCTGCTACTTACGCTGGTTGGGCTGGTGCGGTTCTCTACCACCACCGGCAACATGGCGAATAACGCCTGCACATTCTGTAAGTCGCTGGCAGTTAACGAACTTGCCTCACTCTTGTCTTTATCATCGGCTGATTTCAGCGTGGCTTTAGTGTTTTCCGGCTGTAAAAGTGCGTTTAACGCATCGGGTTTCTCCAGCGCCTGTAATAACGCGCTTAGCGAAGCCTTACTGACGTCTTTTTCATCAACTTCTGCTGTCAGATCAGTCGATTGCGTGTTAACAGCTTGTTGCTTTACCAGCGTCAGCAAGCGGTTGCCGAGTTCAGTAATAAATCCCTGCGGCAGCGACTCCGCGCCCTGCAAAACATCTGATGAAACTGAAGTGTCAGCGTCTCCCAAAACCGAGGTTTGCGTAGCAACTGTTGGCAGCGTAATCATTCGCCTTTCCTCAATGCGGCCCGTTGGGCAAATTCATCCATCCGTTTCTGATCGAGACGGTTTTCTTGTCGTAATGCGTTTTCCTCAGCGCGCGTAATCAGCGTTTGATAAGCATTGAGCCGCTTATGCTTTTCACGCCAGTTGCTCAGCGCGCTGTCGAGGCGCTGATTCCACTGGGAAAGCTGTTGGCGATGCTGTTCGATGGCTTTTTCCAGCGTCTGAATAAACTGGTGATAATTGGTCCAGCGCGTGCTGGCGATGCCGCCGGACATATCCTGATTGAGCTTGTTGCGATACTCATCCTGATAATCCAGCAGCATGCTGAGTTGTTCGTCGGCCTGCTGCACACCCCGGCGCATATCGCCAAGGTGAATCACCGCACTCTCCAGTTCCTGCTCCGCCATATCGCGCAGCTTGTTGATCGCACTGGCCGTTTTCATCACTTAACCTCGTTTGGCGTTAACCGAACATCGCCTGCAGATGCAAACAGGCATCGTCGTAATCGCTGCGTTCGAAAATGCCCTGATGCAGGAAGGCTTCCATCTCGGGATAGAGCTTGATGGCGCGGTCCAGCATCGGATCGCTGCCTGCGGCATACGCCCCCACACTCACCAGATCGCGGTTACGCTGGAAGCTGGAGAGCAACTGTTTAAACTGACGCACGCGCGCGTAGTGCGTCTCATCAATTAATGAGGTCATGGCGCGGCTGATTGACGCTTCGATATCAATCGCCGGATAGTGACCGGCTTCCGCCAGACGGCGCGACAGCACGATGTGGCCGTCGAGAATGGCACGCGCCGAGTCGGCAATCGGGTCTTGCTGATCGTCGCCTTCGGTCAGCACGGTATAAAAGGCGGTGATTGAACCGCCGCCGTGCGTACCGTTACCGGCGCGTTCCACCAGCGCGGGCAGTTTGGCGAACACCGAAGGCGGATAACCTTTGGTCGCCGGCGGCTCACCGATGGCCAGTGCGATTTCACGTTGCGCCATGGCGTAGCGGGTGAGGGAATCCATAATCAGCAGCACATGCTGGCCGCGATCGCGGAAATCTTCAGCAATACGCGTGGCGTAGGCGGCACCCTGCATACGCAGCAGCGGCGAGACATCCGCCGGCGCGGCGATCACCACCGAACGCGCACGGCCTTCGGCTCCGAGAATATTTTCAATGAACTCTTTAACTTCACGACCACGTTCACCAATCAACCCCACCACGATCACGTCGGCTTTGGTGTAGCGCGCCATCATGCCGAGCAGCACGCTTTTACCGACGCCGGAACCGGCGAACAGGCCCATACGTTGACCGCGACCCACGGTGAGCAGAGCATTGATGGCGCGCACGCCGGTATCCAGCACATCTTCAATCGGCGTACGTTGCAGCGGGTTGAATGGCGCGGTGATCAGCGGGGCGCGATAGCCGGTTTCTGGCGCAGGTAAACCGTCGAGGGGTTTGCCGCTGCCGTCCAGTACGCGACCCAATAACTCCGGGCCCAGCAGCATCTGTTTACCGCTGTGGCCGCTGTCGCCACTGACGCGCGCATAAACGCGTGCGCCCGGCAAAATACCGTCGACTTCTTCCAGCGGCATCATCAGCAGTTTCTGGCCGTTGAAGCCGACCACTTCACTTTCAACTTCAGTGATCTTGCTGCCATCGGTACGTTCAATAATGCAGGTAGCACCGAGCGGCAGCTGCAGGCCGGTGGCTTCCAGCACTAAGCCGGTGGCGCGCGTCAGGCGACCATAACGACGCACGGTTTGTACCTGCGAAATGCGTTCTTCGAAGGCGTCGAGCGCGCCGAGCCAGCGTGAAAGGCGTGAGGAGGTCATTACAGTGTCCCCGGAGCGGCCAGGCGGCACAGCTCCTGCCAGCGTGTTGCCACGCTCGCATCAAGGTCGCCATCTTCGGCGCTAAGCTTACAGCCGCCAGGATGCAGCGTGCTGTCGGCCAGCAAGCGCCAGCCGTGCAGATCGAGCGTTGGACCCAGCGTCTGCTCGATGCGCTGCAGATCGTCCGGATGGACGCGCAGCTGCGGTTTGCCGCTGAACATCGGTTCCTGCTGAATCAGCTGCTGGATTTGACGCAGCAGGGCGGTGCCGTCCACCTGCGTGGCCTGGCCAATCACCGTGCGCGCGGCTTCCAGCGCCAGCTGCATCAGACGTGAAGCGATTACGCTGTCGAGTGCTTCGAGCGTGTGATGGAACTCGGTCACCAGCTGCTGCATACGTGCCTGTAGCGGCGCTTGCTGCTGCTGCGCATCGGCTAAGCCTTGCTGGAAACCGGCGTCATACCCGTTCTGTTGCGCTTCGGCGAAACCTTTCTGATAGCCTTCGCTGTAGCCTTGCGTCTGCGCATCTTTGCGCATCTGCTGCTGCATGCGTTCCAGCTGTTGCTGCTGTTCCGCTTCGGCGCTCAGTTCGACATCGATCTCCGGCTCCTCTAACTGAAGTTCCGGTTCGGCACCGAACGGGCTGCCTAAATCATCAGGCTGCCAGCGCTGCCACGCGCGGGCGGAAAAGGCATCAGACATAGGTTTCCTCGCCACCACCAATCACCATCTCGCCGGATTCTGCTAAGCGGCGCACCACCAGAAGAATGGCCTTCTGCTCGTTCTCCACCGCCGACATACGTACCGGACCACGGTTGGCCAGATCGTCGCGCAGGATATCGGCCGCACGGGCGGACATGTTCTTGAGGAACTTCTCGCGCAGCGGCTGTTCGGCACCCTTCAATGCCACCAGCAACTGCTCGGATTCCACTTCCTGCAACAGACGCTGGATGCTGCGGTCGTCCACTTCCACCAGGTTTTCGAACAGGAACATCTCGTCGATGATCTTCTGTGCCAGCTCGCCATCGAAGTCGCGTACTGCTTCGATAACCGCTTCTTCCTGCTGGGTTTTCATCAGGTTGATAATTTCTGCCGCGGTTCTCACGCCGCCCATCTTCGCGCGCTTGAGGTTGGTGCCGTCGAGCAGGCCATTCAGTACTTCGGTCAACTCCGCCAGCGCCGCCGGCTGGACACCGCCGAAGGTGGCGATACGCAGCATCACATCGTGACGCAGACGCTCGTCGAACAGCGCCAGAATATCCGCCGCCTGACCACGTTTGAGGTGGACAAGGATGGTGGCGATAATCTGCGGATGCTCGTCGCGAATAAGGTCGGCGGCCGCCTGTGGCTCCATGAAGTTGAGCGTTTCCATGCCGCTGGTGGTCTCGTTTTTCTCGAGAATATCTTCCAGCAGGCTTGAAGCTCGCTCCTCGCCCAACGCTTTGATCAGCACCGAACGCAGATAATCGTTGGAGTTGAGGCTCAGCGCCGCAAACTGTTCGGCATCGGCTTCGAACTCGCGCAGCACTTCGGTCAGCTGTTTATGTGAAACCTGGCGCATGTTGGCCATGGCACCACTCAGGTGCTGAACTTCACGCTGGTTAAGGTGTTTGAACACCTCCGCCGCGCGCTCTTCGCCGATAGTCATCATCAGAATGGCGCTTTTTTCTGTACCGGTCAGACTCATAGTTCTTTACTCATCCATTCGCGGATAACCAGCGCGACGACGCGCGGATCGTTTTCAGACATGTCGCGGATACGCTGGCTCATCACCTCGGCGCTCATGCGGTTAGTAGATTTACGCTCCTGATCCAGCTCGTCTTTGCTGAGCTGAACGTTAAAGGCTTCTTCTTCTTCCATGGCCGCAGAGCGTGCCGCCAGCGCTTCAGCCGCTGCCTTCTCCTGCTCTTTCTTACGCATCAGCTGTGGACGAACCAGCTTGCGATAGAGGATGAAGCCAACCAACGCCACCAGCAGCCAGCGACCGGCAGTCATCAGCTGATCGAAGAACGATTGCTGCTGCCAGAATGGCAGGTCGCCACCGCTTGGCTCGGTCATGTTGAACTGAGAGTTCACCACGTTGACGCTGTCGCCACGGGTTTGTGAATAGCCCATCGCTTCACGGGTTAAATCTTCAATCTGCTTGATCTGCTGCTCGTTGAGCGCCACCGCTTTGCCTTTACCGTCGTCGCGGTAGTTCACCACCACGGCAACCGACAGGCGCTGCACATCGCCGACGTTCAGCTTGGTATGACGAATGGTGCGGTCCAGCTCGTAGTTCACCGTGTCGTTGCGCGTTGAGCTGCTCGGGCCAGAAGGCTGTGCGGTGCTGGTGGTGCTGCCGTTATTCTGCGCATTGGCGGTTTGCGCGTTGGCGTTTTGGCCGTTGGCATTATTGTTGTTATTCGTTGGCGGATTGGTCACCGGCGCGGTATTGGCTGGCGCAGGCTGATTCGACAATGCACCCGGCACGCCGCCTGGATACGGGCTGCCATTCTGTTCGGAGTTGCTGGTCTGGCGTGAACGCACCGCGCTGTTGTTAGGATTGGCGTTCGGCTGGTATTTCTCGTCGGTCTGCTCGCTGCGGTCGAAGTTGATCTGCGCCGTCACCTGCGCATGCACATTGCCCTGACCGACAATCGGATTGAGGATCGCTTCGATACGCTGCTGGAAGCGCGCTTCCACTTCAGACGCATATTTCAGTTGCGCGTCATTCAGGTCGCGACCTTCGCTGTCAGAGCGGGTCAACAGACGACCGGCCTGATCGACAACGGTAACGTTGCCCGGCGGTAAACCGGCCACGCTGCTGGAGACCATATGCTGAATGGCCTGAATCTGGCCTTCATCTAAGGCGCGGCCTGGCTGCAGGTTAAGCGTCACCGAGGCGGAAGGGGCTTTCTGCTCACGCACGAACAAGGTCGGTTTCGGCATTGCCAGATGCACGCGTACGCTCTTCACCGGACCGAGCGTTTCGATGGTGCGCGACAGTTCACCTTCCAGCGCACGCTGATAGTTGATCTGCTCGCTGAACTGGCTGATCCCGAACTTCTCTTTGTCCATCAGTTCGAAGCCAACGTTGCCGCCTTTCGGCAAGCCTTGTTGTGCCAGACGCAGACGCAGCTCATGCACTTTATCGGCGGGCACCATCAGTGCTCCACCGTTATCGGCGAACTGGTAAGGGATGTTCATTTGCGTCAGCTGCGTGACGATCGCGCCACCATCCTCATCGGAGAGGTTGTTATAAAGCACGCGATAGTCTGGCGCTTTTGCCCACAGCACCAACGCAAACACCACCGCGATAACCGCAGCAGCAGCGATAATTAAGGGAATACGCGGGTTGGCGCGCAGGCGGGCGAGAAGGTCATTGAAGCCTTTCTTAGCTGTATCCTGTGTAGCGGCTGCACTCGCATTCATGACCGATTCCTGCCTGACATTATTGATCGGGTGTGGTGTTGTGGTGACAAAACGTACTCCCTGAAGACTTCTCCCCTAAAATCGGGAGAGGAGAAAAATTAAATTCCACTTAATGGCAGGCATTATTTGTTGAAAGCCGCGACATCGATGGGTGGATAAGCCGGGTTTTTTGCGGTCATTTAGCGCCTTTGTCCTATTGACAGTGTGTTAACTTTCTCATCGTGAAAATTTAATCACTTCTTCATTAGGGGTCAGGCAATGTCAATTCAGGCGATTGAGGGTGTGCTGCAGCAGCTACAGATGACGTCTCTGCAGGCCAGCGGTAAGCAAGCGGAGTCCACTAATCAGGTCGATTTCAGTGCTACCATGAAAGCAGCACTCGACAAGATCAGCGAAACCCAGACAACGGCCCGCGCTCAGGCGCAGGATTTCGAAATGGGTAAACCGGGCATCCAGTTAAATGATGTGATGGTCGATCTGCAAAAATCCTCTATTTCCATGCAGATGGGCGTGCAGGTGCGTAACAAACTGGTGTCGGCGTATACCGATATTATGAGTATGCAGGTTTAGTTTCTTTCGGGTATTTCTTTCGGGTATAGTCCAGCGCGGTAATGGTGTTATATCAGGCGGGAAGGTTGCTGCATCACAGTGAGTACACCGCCAAACGCGCTGCCTTATTTTGAGAAGAGGATTCTCACGTGAAGAAAACCCTGCTGTTTTTAATCGCTATTGTCCTGCTCACGGGATGTGACAAGGATGACGCGACTTACTACCCGCAAATGAAAAACTTTGCCTATCTGTATCAATTCGAAGCGCTGCCCGGCAACGTCAAAACGACCCATCAAACGCTGTTTACCGCCGACGGCCAGCAGATCTTCGAAGTGAATGTAGATTTTGACCGCAACGGCTGTCCGACGCACGTGAAATCGGTGCGCAAACAGGCCGAAGTGATTGATGTCACGCGCGATGGCGACCAATTAAAAGGCAGTGAAAACGGTCAGGACGTGGTGGTGACGCTGGATAAGAACTGCGCCATGGTGAAGAAAGTCACGCCGACCATGACCGTGGATATTGCCTATAACAAACAGGGTTTGGTAGAGCAGATCTCATCGCCCGCCTCCGATGCCGCGTTTCATCTCGCTTATAACAGCGCCGGTGAAATGGCGGTATTGAGTATTACCCAGGCCGGAACGGAAGTGTCGCGTGCTACCGCGGTGCGAGCAGAAGATAAGAAAAAGATCTCTGACGTGGTCACCACGGTGAAGCGAAATGACCAAATTAAAACCGTCAGCAATGTCTGCAAATACAAACACGATGTTCCCTATTATTGCGACATTATTAGCGTTGACGCGGCAGGCAACGTGATTGATAAGCAGTATGGCAATATTGAGGTAACGTATTACTGATTGGTGGGGTCGCCATGCATGGCGACCAACACTATTTAATCTCCGGCCACGCCACAGCCGGGAATCCATTCAGCAGCGGATAAGCAAACAGGAAACCCTGGAACTGGCTAATGCCTGCGGCTTCCAGCCACATCCACTCTTCAGCTTGCTCGACACCTTCGGCGATCACCGCAATCTCCAGCGATGCGCAGCACTTAATAATGGCGTGCATGATCGCCTGCTTCGGTCCGCTTTTATGCACATCGCGGATCAGCTCGCGATCGATTTTGATTTTGTCCGGCTGGAATTTTGATAACAGCGACAAGCCAGCAAAACCGGCACCAAAATCGTCCAGCGCAAGGCTGATACCCGCCGCTTTCAACTTTCTCACTTCGGCAGCAAATTCATCTGAGCGCGAAATGATCTCATTTTCGGTCACTTCGACAATCACCTGTTGCGGCACCAGCCCGCTGGCGTTGATCTCAGTAAGCAGGAATTCCACCGCGTTTGGCACCGTCACCAGTGACATCGGCAGCAGGTTGATCGACAGACGATGCTCGCCAATGCCCAGTTTGTTCGCCACGCGAAAGGCCAGACGTTTCGATTTGATATCCGCGTGATAAATCGCTTCGCCGCCAAACGCGGAGAAATACTCATCGGGTGAGCCACCGTTTGGCGTGCGGATCAGCGCTTCAAACGAAGTGACGCGGCGCGCGAAGGGATCGATGATGGGTTGAAAAGCAAAGCGGCAATCCTGCAGGCTCTGATCGATACCCTCCAGATCGTTCTGCCATTCAATATCCGGAACAAATTCCCAGGTATTGGCTGGCGGGATCTCGAAGTAGTTCTCTTTGTCGCGCGCCACCACGAAGGTACGCAAAAACTGCAGCGCGCGATCGTTGTAGGTGAGCTGATAACGCGAGGTGCCTTTATCCAGCACAGCTTGCAGCACATTGTCCTTGTCATGCTCGCGCAGATCGAACAGCTCCATGCCGACTTTGCCAAAACGGCGTTCAGGCGCGAAGTCGTGCATTAACTCCACCAGATTATGGTGGCGTGCGTCCTGACAAATACGCTTGTATATGCCCTGAACGGACTCACGCGGTCCTTCCAGCAACTGGAAGAAGTGCAGGCCGTCGAACAGCAGGATGCCAGTAACGTCGAAGTTTTTGTTTTTGCTATTGGCTTTAGCAACCATATCTTCGAGCGTTTTGATTGGCACGTGATCGTGCAGATGGCTGCGGTAAATAATTGTGGTGAGCATCGAGATTGTCCGGATAATTTATTATTTTGCGGCTAGATTAGCAGCCTTACCGCGGGGTCTGTCCATAGCTTACCGCGATCAGGCTAAACTTTTTTTATTATAACAGCTTAAGCGAAGCGGCTAGCCGCTTCGGTAACGTCGCAACTCCATCAGCGTGCCGATAATTTCTAGCGCCGATTCCGCCGAATGCAGCTGCGGAAAATCATCATTCAACGCGCGCAATGTGAAGATCTGCTCATCCTGCTGTTGCGTTTGCAGGCGATAAATCCGCACTCGTGCCACGCCATCCACCAGCGCCAGCACCACATCGCCCGGCTGCGGCTGAACGTCAGGATCAAAGATCACTTTGTCACCGGGCTGGTAATCGGGCTGCATCGCCTGATCGTCTATCGTGACCGCCAGCGCGCCATCGCCCAACTGACTCTCGCTGTAGAGAAAGTGCGCAGCCTGCTGTTTGAGCAACAACCGTTCTTCGCTCAACCACGCTGACGCTTGCGCCAGGCTAATCAATGGCACCGCCGCAACCGGTGCGGCTTTGGCGTGGGTGGCAAACACTTCGCCATCCCCGTCGATAATCCATGCCGCCGTGCATTGCAGCCACTGCGCGAGCCGCAGCAAATTCTCGCCACGCGGTACGGTTTCCTCTTTTTCCCACTGCGATACAGCCACATGCGACACCCCAATACTTTTGGCCAGCGCCTGCTGCGTCAACTGTAGAGCTTTACGTCGTGCCCGGATGCGCTCACCGGAAGATTCTTTTTTCATCATCTTGACATCTCCTGAAGGAACGACTTAAGTATACTTAAATTCATAATTTAAAGTAAACTTAAATTCAGGCGTTGACCGCGAAGCTGGCAAGGGTGGTCAGCGTGCTTATGGGGCACATCCCTTGCCAGGGGTGAGAGGTGAAGCATGGAAAGTAGTTTAGTCACCAGCGTAGGTGCGTTGCTTCTCGGCGGCGGCGCAGCAGCTGTGTTCTGGAAACCGTTAATGGCGGGTATCGCCGCTATCGTCACCAGCAATCGTGCCGGTGGGGAGATCATCACCAGTTACAAAGAACAGGTGATGCTGCTCAAAGAAGGTCACGCCTTGATGCGCCAGGAAAACGATGAATTGCGCATCCGACATGACAAAAACCTGCGGCGTATCTCTTCGCTGGAAACCGATCTGCGGCTGATAAAAAACGCCCTGAGCATTTTGCTGGCCACCACGGAAGCCGAGCACAGCGATAAGTTTCGCAGCCAGGTTAACCAACTGATTACCACTCTGGAGGAGAGTCGTGATGATGCAGATAAACAGTGAGTACGTAGTGAAAAACCATCGGCGCCAACTGTTCTTCGGCGGCTTTTTGCTGATGTTGTCGTTGATGTGCGTGGCGATGACGGTGCTATTCCTTTTCGTCAGTAACAGCGCCAATCAGCGTGTTGAAGAGATTCGACAGCAATATCGAACCATATCGGAACGGCGTGAAGCACGCGTGGCGGAACTCACCAGCCAGCTGGTGGCGCTACAGAACAAGCTTGATGGAACAGTGAAGCACCCGGTCAGCAATCCGGCTGACAAAGGGAAACCGGCAGAAGGAGATAAGTCGCCACCTCAACCCAAGCGTTAAGGAGGGCATCATGCGAATTACCCCGTGGATTGCAGCCCGTCTTGCCCGACTGCGATCTTTATTCAGTATGAAGGAGAGCATTATGAGCGATCAAACTGTCATCAATCCAGCCAGCACCATCGCATCGTCACCAGCGGAAGATTTCGCCAACGAAGTCGCCACGCCCGTTGCTGCACCGACGGCGACCGTAGCACCTGAAGCGACGCCTGCTGTAATAGCAGAAGCAGCACCTGAAGTTGCGCCCACAGTGGTAGCGGCAGCGGCAGCGGCAGCGGCACCGGCTGAAGTTCCACCGGTTGCGGCACCCGAGGCGATAATCGCTGCACCCGCGCAGGTGGCGGCCACTGCCGCGCCTGAGGCGGTAACGCCTGCGCCAGCCGAGGTTGCGCCGCCCAGCGAACCGGAAGTCGCTGCTCCCGCTGCAGCCGATGCGCCGCCAGCCGCCGCAACGGCGCAGAGCCACGACGGAACTCAGGCGTTCTCAGAAGGCGTGAAGGATTTCGTCAGAGCGTTTAGCTTTGTCGAGCAGGGCGTAATCAAACTGGGCGATGCCGCGAAGGGTGAGTTGATTGATCTGGCGAGGAAGTATCTGTAATGCCTGACGACTCAGCATCGGGGACCGGGATGTCCCCTGTTTACTAACAGGTTTTAGTCACTTCCGATTATTCCTAAGGCAGCTTCGATATTTTGCACTACCTTTAATCATTCAAGCGTTATTTAAATCGTCTTATTAAGCGAAAAGGAAGATAGCATGAGTGATACAGAAACTGTAAAAACCAAAACTGAATACTTGCGTGATGTCACCTCCCAGCTTAAAGAGATGCGCCACTACGCGCAGACCAACACTGAGACGCTGTCTGCCCACTGGCTGGCGTTTGATGCGGGTGAGTACAAAGACACCGAATACGCGGGACGCTTCGACACCTTGCTGAACAAACAGGGTAAGCTGCTGGATGACATTGATGAGGCGATTCAGGATCTCGAAATCGCCATCAACCATGCTGAGCAGGAAAGCTAAGCGTTTATCGTACTGGTGGCCTAATCGGCCACCAGCCACATTTCTGCCTCATCGAACATCTCTTCAACAATCCGCGCAACTGTCGCTTTATCGTTCTTACTCATATCAGTATCTATCGCGTTACGCTCCATCGGTTTGACGCGCACCTCAATATCGGGAAAGACGCGCTGTACACGCTTTTCCAACTCCTGCAAAATCATCTCGCGTGCACCCGGTAATCCGGCCACGTTACGCTTATCGTAAATCAACTCCACAAACATCAGGGTCGTTCCATTCATTGGATCGGGTGCGATATAGTACTGTAAATAAAAACAGGGGTAAATATGCGCCAACTGGTTATCGATATCTTATTGAAAATGGCAAAAATGGATGTGGAAGCAAAAGAGCTGGTGGCGCAGGTAGAGGCGCAGTCGTTATTGATTGCCGCGCTGCTGATTCAGGCGAAAGAAAATAACTCGTTGACTATTTCCGATACGGTGCAGGAGGCGATTGTTACCGCTTCGCGCGCATCGCAGGAATTTTTACAGTCCGATGTTGATCTGCTGCTGACCCACGTCAATCGTCTGCTGGCGGTGGCAAGTTATATCGAAGTAAAAGGGATTGAGCGGGAAGGGTAAGAAAAAATATTACCTCTGGAAGTGGAAATCCAGCAACACTTCCAGAGGCGGTGCAACAGCACCATTCGTTCAAGGACAATCTACGACTGACGTCGTGATGAGTAAGTTATACAAGTTTTCTCAACTTGTACAACTTTTTCCTGAACATTTTGTGTGGTTGGCGATGTATCTTTGATGCCGTTACAGTGCGTGGCCGATTACAACTCGTTTTTGATGCAGAACTCTTCCCACGTCATGCCTAAGGCTTCCGCGTGAGATTTCAGATACTTTTCAATGGCATCCGCGGCAACGGCTTTATCGGGTTCCGCGAGTTGAATGGAAAACAGCATGCCATCCAGCTTCTTCTGACGCAAAAAAGCGGCATAAATACGTTCTGCATGCCAGTCGCGTAACTGCGCTAATGACAGGTTCGCCTGGCGGGCATCGCTTTCGGTGAGTTCATCCAGTGCAGACTGGAAATCGGGGTGAGCGGCGAAAAACATCGTGCGCGCCTGAGCGTAATACTCTTCTGGGGTTTTCATTCGGTGTTCCTGCGTATCAACTTGCGCGCTAGTGTAACGCGCGCATGTGGCCTTGTCAGTTTCCGATCTTACAGAACATGGGCATCGTAGCGGCGCAATTTACTGCGCGATAAAGCGCGCCGCTACGGTATGTGCAACTTGTGATCACAGCCTATCAATGCATCTGCTGATAAATCCGCGTCACATCTTGTTGGTTCTTTGCCAGCGTTTCATCCAGCGTCAGTTTACCGCTCAGCATATCCGCCAGATTCTGCCCGACGGCGTTACCCATCTGATCAAACCCGGGAATACTCACGTACTGCACGCCCTGATAAGGCACCGGATTGAGCGTCGGCTGCTCGACGGTGGCCGAATCAATCGCCGCACGCACCTGCGCGGCATACGGCGCCAGGCGCTGATAGCTCGCCTGCTGATACGTCGAATTGCGGCTGCCCGGCGGTACCGCCCCCCAGCCGACGGTATCGGCCACTTGCTGGATATACTGTTTTGACGTCGCCCAGCTAATAAAGGCAATCGCCGCCTCGCGATTCGGCGTATTCGCCGGTACCGCCAGCGCCCACGACCATAACCAATTGGAGCCGTTACGCGTTATGCCGCCCGGTGCAGGCGCAAAGGCCAGCTTATCGGCGACTAATGAGATCTGCGGATTCACTAGCAAACCGGCTGCCACCGTACTGTCGATCCACATCGCGCATTTACCTTGCGCGGTCAGGCGCAGAATCTGGCCGAAACTGTTTTTCACCGTATCCGGCGGTCCATCCTGCTTCACTACCTGCAAATAATCACCCAGCGCTTCGCGCCACTCCGGCGAGTTGAGCGTCGGCTGCCAGGTTTCATCGAACCACTGCGCGCCATAGGCATTCGCCATGGTGGTCATGAACGCCACGTTATCGCCCCAGCCTGGCTGGCCACGCAGGCACAGACCGTAAATGCCTTTCTGCGGGTCGGTGAGTTTGGCGGCGAAGTTTTTGATATCGGTCCAGTCGGGATTATCGGGCATGGTTAACCCTTTTTGCGCAAACAGATCTTTGCGGTAGTAGGTCATGCTACTTTCACCGTAGAACGGCAGGGCGTAAAGCGTTTGCTGAAACGACAGCGCTTTGCGCACTGGCGCGATGAGATCCTGGCTGTCGTAATCGGCGGGCAGCTTATTGAGCGGCGCCAGCCAGCCTTTTTCACCCCACAGCGGCGCTTCATAGGTGCCGACGGTGATGACATCGAACTGCGCCTGGCCGCTATTCATCGCCGACAACACAGCCTGACGCAGCGCGCCATCGTCCATCACATGCCATTGCAGTTTGACGTCAGGATGCTCCTGTTCGTAGCGCGTGGCGAGCTGCTGCATGATGGTCATATCGCCGTTAGCGATGGTGGCAATATTCAGCGTGGTCGCGGCGTGGCTCAGCAGCGGCGTGGCTAGCAACATAGCGAGAAGTTTACGCATCATCTCGCTCCTTAGCGCTGTTGCAGGCGGAAGAAGGCCATCTTCTCCACCAGCAATCCGGCATGTTCGCTAACGGTCTGGCTGGCGGCGCTGGCTTCCTGCACCAGCGAGGCGTTCTGCTGCGTCGCGCCATCCATCTGAATCACTGCGGTGTTGACCTGCTCAATGCCGCTGGATTGCTGGCGGCTGGCCACGGCAATTTCACCGACAATGTCCACCACGCGCGCCACGCCCTGATTGATGTCATTGAGCATTGCGCCGGAACGCTGCACCAGCGCACTGCCGGCTTCCACTTTACCCACGCTGGCATCGATTAACGCTTTGATCTCGTGGGCGGCCCCGGCGGACCGCTGCGCCAGCTGACGCACTTCGGACGCCACCACGGCAAAGCCGCGTCCCTGTTCACCGGCGCGTGCCGCTTCAACCGCTGCGTTGAGCGCCAGCAGGTTGGTCTGGAAGGCGATCTCATCGATCACCCGGTTGATATCCGCGATGCGCTTGCTGGAAGATTCGATCTCCTCCATCGCGCTGACCGCATCACGCAGCACGCTGCTGCCACGTTCGGCCTGATGACGCACGTCGGTGGCCAGTTCGTTGGCCTGTGCAGCGTTATCGGCGTTGTGTTTCACCGTGGCGGTCATCTGCTCCATGCTGGCGGCGGTCTGTTCCAGCGAGCTGGCCTGCGAATGGGTGCGTTCAGAGAGATCGTCATTGCCATCGGCCATCTGACGCGCCGCATCACTCAGCGCAGTGGCGCTTTCGCCCACGTCGCGCACGATCTCCGCCAGACGTACATCCATGCGCAGCAGCGACTGCATCAGTTCGCCCATCTCATCGCGTGAAACGCTGCCAATATCGTGGTTCAGTTCACCGGCCGCAATCGATTCGGCCAGCTCGCGCGCCTGAGCAATCGAGCGGTTGATCGAGCGGATCAGCAGCCAGCCGAACACCAGCGCCACGCTCAGCCCGACCAGCAAAATGATAATCAGGCTGTTACGCGCCAGCTGGTAATCGCTATTGCTCTGCTGATAGGTGAGTTCCGCATGCTGGCGCATTAACGCATCAAGCTGATCGATGTCCTGTTGCAGCAGCTGACTGCCGCTGCGTAGGCGGGTTTCAATCACCACCAGCGCGCCGGACGGGTTGCCGCCCTTTAGCAGTTCACCGGCATCTTTCAGCGCGGTTTGCCAGCCATCGAGATGGCTGATGAATTTCTGGCTAAGCGGTTTGGTTTGCGCATCAAACGACAGCTGCTGCCAGGTTTGGCGGTCTTTGGCTATCTGCTCGCCGTACTGCGCGATGCGCGCCAGACGTTTTTCCACTTCGCTGCTGTCGGTCCAGTAGCGCAGGGCATCGAACAGGGTCGCGGATTGTTCCTGCACCATGCGGTACAGGCGGGGATGAATATTGCAGCGGTAACAGCTCATTCTGATAGGCGTTTTGCGCCCGTTGGTCGGCGGCGCGCAGGCCGATGATTCCCCAGATGGCGGCAACAATCAGTAAAATGCACAGCAGGCCAACAATCGATGTCAGACGCGCGCGAAGGGTCAATCGCATAACGGGATTCTCCGTAACGAAGGTGAGTGTGTAATCGGTCATTATTGTTTTTACAGGCACTTTTAACTCCAGAAGAGTTATCGGCGCAGAAGTGAGCAGCTTGAGGAAAATCATGTGGCGCGCAGCAGATACCTTGCGCAACCTGCGGGAAAAATTATAACGTAGCCGCCATTGATGCGAGTGTAGGGACCGAGAATGAAAAAGTGGATGATAGTGGCCGCGCTGGCGCTGAGTGGCTGTGCGCAGATCAGCAATTATGACCAGGCGGTGAAAACCCCGGCACCGCTGGAGCTGCAGGGCAACTGGCAAACCGTGGGGCCGCAAAGCAAGCTGATCAGTAAGCAAGCGATGGGCAGCCTGATTATTGGTGCCGAAGGCGACACGCTGGATTGCCGTCAGTGGCAGCGCGTGATTGCCAAACCGGGCAAATTAACGCGTCTGGGCGATGACTGGGTTAATGTGACGCGTCAGGTGCGCGTGATGCCGCTGGTGCTGGAGAACGGTGAGCTGCGTTACGATGGATTGAGACTGCGTAAAGTGGATCGCCCAACCGTTGAGTGCCAGCAGGCGCTGGAAGAAGTGGCGAAGCGTCCGAATGAGGCGGTGATTCAGAATATCGAGCCAGAGATTATGCGCCCGGTTTCAACGGCGACGCAGAAGTAGCTTTCCCTCACCCTAACCCTCTCCCAGTGGGAGAGGGAACCGATCGAGCCCATCTGGCATATTGCAGCATCTCCCTCTCCCTGTGGGAGAGGGCCGGGGTGAGGGCATCAGCGCGCAGAGTCCTAAATCTAACCCTGCGGCAAATACACGCTACCTTGCTTACCATACGCGCTCATCACCGATTTCTGCATCGATGACTGGCCCACCAGCTGCGTCAATTCGTCCATACGCAACTGCAACAGACGTTTCACTTCGCTCTCATTATCGAGAATATGGCGTAACACCGGACGCAGCTGCTCTTGCAGCTGGCGCGACGGTGCGGCGGCTTCGGTTGTTTGCGCCAGTCTTTGCACCGCACTGACATAGTCCACTTCCTTGGTAATCAAATCATCCCATTCGCCGTCTGCTGCCAAACGCAGCATTCCGTGGCTGAGGTCGAGTAACTGTTGGTAAACGGTAATCAGTGGCGGTGCAATATTCATTAAACGGCGTCCTGAAGGTGTTGAGGTTGTACGACTTCTTTCCAGGCATCAGCGATATTGCGCAGAAGACCTTCAACTTCTTCGAGGGCTTCGACATCATTACGCAGATTAGCCTGAACCAGACGGCGAACCATATAGGAATAGAGCCCTAATAGGTTGTCTGTAAGGTCATCGCCTGATTGCTCATCGAGGCCCTGCTTGAGTCCGCCCTCGATGATGTTAATGGCCTTGGAAATCGAGTTACCTTTTCCCTGGATATTGTTGTCCTGCATAAACAGGCGGGCGCGGACCAGTGCGCTGATCGCACCGTCAAACAGCAGCGTAACCAGCTGATGTTGATTGGCGCTCATCACTGAGCTCTCCACCCCGATTTTTGCGTAGGCTTGTGTGCCATTAGCGCTGTACATGGTCACTCCTAATTATTTTGAACTGCTTGACGTCATATTCTCGAACTGCTGTGTCAGGTAATCGCTGGTGCTGTTCAGCGAATTCATGGTGACGTCGAGTTGCGTAAACTGTGCTTTGTAACGCGCAATCAGGTTATTGATGCGCGTATTGGTGCTGTTGTACTGCTCAGTCAGGGTATTCAGCGTTTTACTAACACCATCTTTCGCCGACTGAATGCTGCCGGTTGATGACAGCCAGCTGGTCAGGTTTGTCGCCAGCTTAGTGGTAATGCCGGTGGTTTTACCGTCACCCACAATCATCTCTTTAATGCCCGTAGGATCTTTGGTGAGCTCCGTTTTTAACTTATCGGCATCCAACGTTAATTCGCCGGTGGTGGGATCCGACGTCACGCCAATCTGTGCCAGCGTTTTATACGTTGATGAACTCGTATTGTTGGTCAGCAGACTTTTAATCTGAGTCTGAATGCTGCGCAGAGTACTATCACCGAGCAGAGCACCATTGCTGGAATCTTGCGCATCTGAACCGGTATCCACCGCAGTGTATTTGGTCAGCGCGTTGAACTGATCAAGCAGGTTGTTATAGGCATCAACAAAGTTGGAAATCGCGGTAGAGGCCTTAGAGCTATCCTGCGTGATGGTCAGCGATTGATTACCACTGGTGACATCACTCAGATTCAACGTGATTCCTTCCAGCGCATCACTGATGGTGTTGGTGCTGCTGGTGATGGCCACGTTATTCACGGTTAATTCAGCATCTTGAGCTTTGATGCTGAGGTCGAGTGGGTTGTCGGCATCACTTTTCGTGGCATCAAAACCGACAATGCCTTGCAAAGTGTCATCGCCAGTCACGGTGACCGAGGAGACCGCATTCGCTTCACCGGTTTTCGACGCGGTGAGTGAAAGACGGTATTCACCATCAGCGACTTTAATGATGCTGGCGCTTACGCCCGCACCGGCGCCGTTAATTGCATCACGCATTCCGGTCAGAGAGGTTTGATCGCTGGTCAGCGTGATGTCTTTGCTAGTACCGTCCGCCAATTTGATCGACAAGGTGCGGCTGGCATCAGAACTACCCAGCGCCGTGGTATTGCTGGTTTGAATACCGGAGGTTAGGGTTTGTGCCTGCGCCAGTTGCGTAACGCTAATGTTGTACTTACCCGGGATGGCGCCGGCTGAGGTCGTCGCGCTAAAAGCGGTAGAGCTGGTGCTTGTTGCTGTAGTGGCGCTAAACAGATCTGCACTATTCAACGCGGTATTAGCGGTTTGAAAGGCGGTAAGTGCGCTGGATAACGTACCGTAAGCGCTCAGTTTGGCAGTATAGGCACTCTGCTGAGTGGTAATGGGTTTGAGTGACGCTTTTTCTGCCGTGGTTAAATTATCCAGAATCGTGCTTAAGTCGAGGCCTGAACCGACACCGAGGGTAGAGATACTAGCCATGTTGTTTCCTTTTCATGTCGACACGGAAAGTGATACCGCGGTTATCGGCTTTATAGGCTCAAAGTTTAGAATTATTTAATCGCTGCTAATAAAGCGAATAAGACATATAGAGAAGGGTATTTCTGGCGCTAGAAAAAAAGATCAAGTCTGACTAAAGATGTCTGCAGAGAGGGCGATAAAGATAAGCGTGACAGGTTGAAGGGAAAAATTTTCACCTGGTCCTAAAAAAAATCTAAAGGTTGTTTAAGGGCAGACGATAACAACTTTGACGGCGCTGAAGCCGGCGGGTTGAAGCCCACACCTTAACCGAAAGACTTGATTAACAGGAATAATTATCATGGCCCAAGTCATTAATACCAACAGCCTCTCGCTGATCACACAGAACAACATCAACAAAAACCAGTCTGCAATGTCTACCGCTATTGAGCGCCTGTCTTCAGGTCTGCGTATCAACAGCGCTAAAGATGACGCAGCAGGTCAGGCAATTGCTAACCGCTTCCAGTCTAACATCAACGGTTTGACTCAGGCGGCACGTAACGCCAACGACGGTATCTCTGCAGCGCAGACCACTGAAGGCGCACTGTCAGAAATCAACAACAACTTGCAGCGTGTTCGTGAACTGACTGTACAGTCTCAGAACGGCACTAACAGCCAGTCTGACTTGGACTCAATCCAGGACGAAATCAAATCCCGTCTGGACGAAATTGACCGCGTATCCGGTCAGACTCAGTTCAACGGCGTGAACGTGCTGGCAAAAGACGGCACTATGAAAATCCAGGTTGGCGCGAACGATGGCCAGACTATCTCAATCGACCTGAAGCAAATCGACAGCAAAACTCTGGGCCTGACTGGTTTCAACGTGAATGGCGCGGGTTCAGTAGCTAACACTCAAGCAACTGCTGATGACTTGGCAAGCTATACCAAAGGTACAACCACTGGCGGTATCACTACCTACACCAAGACTTCAAACAACACTGCTGCTACTTCAGCTCAGATTCTTGCTAAGGTAGGTTCTTCAGCCGGTGATTCAATCACTTATACCGGTACTGATACTGGCTTGGGTGTTGCAGCTACTGGTGGTACTTATAACTACAACTCAACCAGTAAAGCCTTCACTTTCGCTGCAACTGGCGTAGCTTCTGCTGATGCGTTGAACTACCTGAACCCAACTAACGGTTCTACCACAGCGGCTACAGTTACTATTGGAACCAAAGATCAAGATGTAGTAATTGATAAAGCGGGAAATATTACTGCAGCAGATGATGGCGCGGTCCTTTACCTTGACACAACTGGTAACCTGACCAAAAATAATGCTGGTTCATTGACTCAAGCAACAATTGGTCGCTTGATGACCAACGCTGACTCAGCAGCTACTCCAAATGCAATCGCAACTACGATCAAAACTGACAAGGGTACTCTGTCAACTACTGGTGGCGCCGCAGCGACATTTAGTGTTTCTGGCGCATCAATCAGCCAGTCTTCACTGAACAACATCGTTCAGTCAGGTACCTACACTGCAGTTGCTGGTGGTCAGTCTTACACCGTGACTACCGGTACTCCAGCAGCAGCTTACGTTGCTGAAGATGGCTCACTGACGAATGCCGCTACAACTACTGACACTGTGTACCTGCAGGCTAATGGTAATGTAACCAAAGGCAGCGGCGACCTGGTTTATAAAGATGCAGCTGGTAAACTGACTACTGATGCAACAACCAAAGCAGCAACCACTGCTGACCCACTGAAAGCACTGGATGCCGCAATCAGCGACATCGACAAGTTCCGTTCTTCACTGGGTGCGATTCAGAACCGTCTGGATTCAGCGGTAACTAACCTGAACGACACCACTACTAACCTGTCTGAAGCACAGTCTCGTATTCAGGATGCTGACTACGCCACTGAAGTTTCAAACATGTCTAAAGCACAAATCGTGCAGCAGGCGGGTAACTCAGTGTTGGCGAAAGCTAACCAGGTTCCACAGCAGGTTCTGTCTCTGCTGCAGGGCTAATCGCTCTAAGCTCCTTGCTTATCAAACCCCGCTTCGGCGGGGTTTTTTTATACCTGCATATTCATAATATGCAGGTAATTGCTCATAATTCGCGGGTAAATTCTGCAAGTGATACAAGTCGGTCACCATAAATGGCGACCCTACAAAACCGCGTAGGGGCGCCATTTATGAACTGCACCCCAAATGTTGGACCATAATCTGACATTGATGGAGTGACCCCGAGCCCATAGACAAATCTGCCCTATATTTTGAGCATAGGAGGAGTCTATGGGCACACCACGATTTACCCCTGAGTTTAAAGAAGAAGCCGTCCGCCAGATCACGGAGCGGGGCTATTCCGTCGCCGACGTTTCTGAACGCTTGGGCGTCTCGCAACACAGCCTTTATAAATGGATCCGCTCTATAAAACCTGATGCTAGCGGGCACCAGGCGCAGGATCTGCTGGATGCCCGGACGGAGATCCTCCGGTTGAAAGCGCAGCTCAAGCGAACTGAGGAGGAGCGGGATATCCTGAAAAAGGCGGCGCGGTACTTTGCAAGGGAGCCCGACTAAAGTACCGCTTCATTAACGATCACCGTCAGGTCTGGTCGATCACACTAATGTGTTGGGTTCTGAAGGTTGCCCGTTCCGGTTTTTACGTCTGGCTCCACTGCCCGGTATCAGCCGGAGAGGAGGATAATCAGCGGCTGCTGACGCTTATCCGCGACTCTTATACCCTGAGTGGCGGCGTTTATGGATACCGACGGGTCCACAGTGACCTGCGAGAAATCGGAGAGGTATGCAGTAAAAACAGGGTAGCGAAAATTATGCGGCAGAACAGAATCAAGGCCGTACATGGCTATAAAATCCCGCGAGGAGCACGGGGACGTCCGTCAGTCATTGCTCCTAACCGGGTACAGCGGGAGTTCACAGTCGTTAAACCGAACCAGGTCTGGGTAACGGATATTACCTACATACGGACCTGGCAGGGCTGGCTGTATCTGGCCGTGGTGATAGACCTGTTTGCCCGCAATGTGGTGGGTTGGTCAATGAAACCCTCACTGTCGCGCGAACTGGCGCTAGATGCTCTCCTGATGGCCGTCTGGCGACGAAGGCCTGAGGAAACCGTTATCGTACACAGCGACCAGGGAAGCCAGTATGGCAGCGATGACTGGCGACGTTTCTGCCAAGCTAATAACCTGTCACCCAGCATGAGCCGACGCGGCAACTGCTGGGATAATGCAGTGGCAGAATCCTTCTTCAGTTCGCTAAAAAAAGAGCGTATCAGAAAGCGGATCTATAAAACCCGGGACATGGCCCGGGCTGATATCTTTGATTATATCGAAGTGTTCTACAACCGGACACGACGCCACAGCCACCTGGGAGGCGTCAGTCCAGAGGCCTTCGAAAAGGCCTCGTCGTGAGGACAGTGAATGTCTACGGGAACGGGGTCACTCCATTTATGGCGACCGATACGTCATTGCACAAACTAACCCCGCCACCCAATCCGCTTGAAGCTTCCCCCGCTTATCGCTAAGGTAAGCGCGTTTTTTCGCCGCCAGGAAACCTCATGACCACCATTGCGCTCATCGACGACCATATGATCGTCCGTTCGGGTTTTGCCCAATTGCTGGGGCTGGAACCGGATTTCCAGGTTGTTGCCGAATGTGGTTCCGGGCGGGAAGCGCTCAACCAGTTACCAGGTCGCGGCGTGCAGGTGTGCATCTGCGATATCTCGATGCCGGATATTTCCGGGCTCGAGTTATTGAGCCAATTGCCGAAAGGCATGGCGACCATCATGCTATCGGTGCACGACAGTCCGGCGCTGGTGGAGCAGGCGCTGAATGCGGGCGCGCGCGGATTCCTCTCTAAACGTTGCAGCCCCGATGAACTGATCGCCGCGGTGCATACCGTGGCCAAAGGCGGCTGCTATCTGACGCCCGATATTGCTATGAAGCTCGCCTCCGGACGTCAGGACCCGCTCACCAAACGCGAACGGCAGGTGGCGGAAAAACTGGCGCAAGGTTTAGCGGTAAAAGAGATCGCGGCCGAACTGGGCCTGTCGCCAAAAACCGTTCACGTTCATCGCGCCAATTTGCTGGAAAAGCTCAACGTCAGTAACGACGTTGAACTGGCGCGCCGCATGTTTGATGGCTGGTAATGCAGCCACTCTTTTCGCGGCTGATTGCCGTCATCGCCAGTTTTTGTATCTTTTCTGCCGCGTGGTTTTGCCTGTGGAGCATTAGCCTGCATCTGGCGGATCGTCCTGAGCTGGCGGTGTTGCTGTTTCCCTTTGGCCTGCGCCTTGGCCTGATGTTGCAATGCCCGCGCGCCTACTGGCCGGTGCTGCTCGGTGCCGAGGGGTTGCTACTTTATTGGCTGTCGCGCGAAGTGGCGCTGGCGCATCTACCGCTGCTGATGCTGGGCAGCGTGCTGACGCTGCTGCCGGTGGCGCTGATCTCCCGTTATCGTCATCAACGCGACTGGCACACCTTGCTGTGGCAGGGCGGTGCGATGGTGTGCGCGGCGCTGCTGCAGGCGTTGCCGTGGATCGCAGAACCCGCCGCGCTGAATGCGGTGCTGCTCACGCTCACCGGCGCACTGACCGTGGCACCAACCTGTTTGGTGATCTGGCATTACCTCACCAGCACGCGCTGGCAGCCGCTTGGCCCGTCGCTGGTCGGTCAGCCGGTTAACTGGCGCGTGCGCCATCTGTTTGGTTATGTGCTGCTGTTTATGGTCAGTTTGTGGTTGCAGCTGGGTCTGCCCGCAGAGCTGTCGCGCTTCACACCGTTTTGTCTGGCGTTGCCGATCATTGCGCTGGCATGGCATTACGGCTGGCAGGGCGCGCTGATCGCCACACTGATGAACGCTATCGCGCTAATCGCCAGCCAAACCTGGCACGATCACGCGGTTGATCTGCTGCTCTCACTGCTGGCGCAAAGTCTGACCGGGCTGCTGCTCGGCGCGGGTATTCAGCGTTTACGTGAACTCAATCAGTCGCTGCAAACCGAGTTGGTACGCAATCGTCGCCTGACGGAGCGCCTGCTGGAGACCGAAGAGAGCGTTAGACGTGAAGTGGCGCGCGAGCTGCACGATGATATCGGCCAGACCATCACCGCGATTCGCACCCAGGCCGGGATCATGCAGCGCATTAGCCCGGAAAGTGGCGTCAAGCAGAGCGGCATGTTGATTGAGCAGCTGTCGCTGGGCATTTACGATTCGGTGCGCCGTTTGCTGGGGCGCTTGCGTCCGCGCCAGTTGGACGATCTTTCGCTCGAGCAAGCAATCCGTTCGCTGATGCGGGAAATGGAGCTGGAAGGGCACGGCATCATCAGTCATCTCGACTGGCACATCGACGAAGCGCGACTGAGTGAAGCGCAGCGCGTCACGCTGTTTCGCGTTTGTCAGGAAGGACTCAATAACGTGGTGAAACACGCCAGCGCCCGTGCGGTGACGCTGCAAGGCACATTGCAGGACGAGCGGTTGCAGCTGGTAATCGAAGACGACGGCTGCGGCTTACCGCTGGCTTCTCCGCAGCACGGTTTTGGCCTTGCCGGCATGCGCGAACGCGTGACGGCACTCGGCGGCTCGCTGAGGATCTCCTGCACCCACGGCACGTGCGTTAGCGTCACGTTACCGCTGCGCAAGGAATAAGCAAGAGATGATATTCAGATTTCTCAAAGCGCCCGCCAGCGCGCAGCCGATCAGCGATAAAGCAGCCATTGATGCGCGCTATCGCTACTGGCGTCGCCATATGATGATCACCATCTGGCTCGGCTATGCGCTGTTCTATTTCACCCGTAAAAGCTTCAACGCCGCATCGCCGGAAATTCTGGCGGCGGGCGTGATGACGCGCACGGATATCGGCCTGCTGGCGACGCTGTTTTACATCACTTACGGCCTGTCGAAGTTTTTCTCTGGCATCGTCAGCGACCGCTCTAACGCGCGCTACTTCATGGGCATCGGGCTGATAGCGACAGGCGTGGTGAATATTCTGTTTGGCTTCTCCACGTCGCTGTGGGCTTTTGCATTGTTGTGGGTGTTAAATGCCTTTTTCCAGGGATGGGGATCGCCGGTCTGTGCGCGTCTTCTCACCAGCTGGTTTTCCCGCACCGAACGCGGCGGCTGGTGGGCGCTGTGGAATACTGCACAAAACGTTGGCGGTGCGCTGATCCCGATGATCGTCGGTGCCGCCGCGCTGCACTATGGCTGGCGCGCTGGCATGATGATCGCGGGCGGACTGGCGATCGTCGCCGGTATTTTTCTCTGCTGGCGCCTGCGCGATCGCCCGCAAACCGTGGGTTTACCGCCGGTCGGTGACTGGCGCCACGATGCGCTGGAGATCGCCCAGCAGCAAGAGGGCGCAGGGCTGACTCACAAACAGATCCTTGCCAAATATGTGCTGCTCAACCCTTACATCTGGCTGCTGTCGCTGTGTTACGTGCTGGTTTACGTGGTGCGTGCCGCGATTAACGACTGGGGCAATCTCTATATGTCTGAGACGCTGGGCGTCAATCTGGTGACGGCCAACTCGGCGGTGACCATGTTTGAACTCGGTGGCTTCGGCGGTGCGTTAGTGGCGGGATGGGGATCGGATAAATTGTTCAACGGCAATCGTGGCCCGATGAACCTGATCTTTGCCGCCGGCATTTTGCTGTCAGTGGGATCGCTGTGGCTGATGCCGTTTGCCAGCTACGTGATGCAGGCTGCGTGTTTCTTTACCATCGGCTTTTTTGTCTTCGGGCCGCAGATGTTGATTGGCATGGCGGCGGCGGAGTGTTCGCATAAAGACGCGGCGGGCGCGGCGACCGGCTTTGTTGGCCTGTTTGCCTATCTGGGCGCATCGCTCTCCGGCTGGCCGCTGGCACGGGTGATCGATGTCTGGCACTGGAACGGTTTCTTCGCGGTCATCGCCTGCGCGGCGGGCATATCGGCCTTGCTGCTGCTGCCGTTCCTGCATGCTCAAACGCCGCGCCAGCGCGAGGAAGTGTGATGCATCCCCGCTTTTTACCCTTACATCGACAAAACTAAGAAATTTTCCCGGTTGCGCCGGGCGGTTGTCTCAGGCCGAAACCGCTGCTGATTTTTACAATGCCTGCCATCACGCAGGTTATTAATCAGGAGCACTCCATGCTGGCTTTCTTAAATCAGGTGCGCAAGCCGACCCTGAATCTGTCGCTCGAAGAGCGGCGCAAGATGTGGTTCAAACCCTTTATGCAGTCCTATCTGGTGGTCTTTATCGGCTACCTGACCATGTATCTGATCCGCAAAAATTTCAACATTGCGCAGAACGACATGATCACCACCTACGGACTCAGCATGACGCAGCTGGGGATGATTGGGCTCGGCTTCTCCATTACGTACGGCGTCGGTAAAACGCTGGTCTCCTATTACGCCGATGGGAAAAATACCAAGCAGTTCCTGCCGTTTATGCTGATCCTCTCGGCCATCTGCATGCTGGGCTTCAGCGCCAGCATGGGCGCGGGCTCGGTGAGTTTGTTCCTGATGATCGCGTTTTATGCGCTGAGCGGCTTCTTCCAAAGTACCGGCGGATCCTGTAGCTACTCCACCATCACCAAATGGACGCCGCGGCGTAAACGCGGCAGCTATCTGGGGATGTGGAATATTTCGCACAACCTGGGCGGCGCAGGTGCGGCAGGTGTGGCGCTGTTTGGTGCCAATTACCTGTTCGATGGGCACGTGGTCGGCATGTTTGTGTTCCCGTCACTGATCGCGCTGGTGGTCGGTTTTATCGGTCTGCGCTACGGCAGCGATTCACCCGAATCTTACGGTCTGGGTAAAGCCGAGGAACTGTTTGGCGAAGAGATCAGTGAAGAGGACAAAGAGACCGAAGATCAGGCGATGACCAAATGGCAGATCTTTGTCGAGTACGTGCTGAAAAACAAAGTGATTTGGCTGCTGTGCTTCGCCAACATCTTCCTGTACGTGGTGCGCATTGGTATCGATCAGTGGTCGACGGTGTATGCCTTCCAGGAGTTAAAACTGTCAAAAGAGGTGGCGATTCAGGGCTTCACGCTGTTTGAAGTCGGTGCGTTAGTCGGCACGCTGCTGTGGGGCTGGTTGTCGGATCTGGCGAATGGTCGTCGTGCGCTGGTGGCATGCGTGGCGCTGGCGTTGATTATCGCCACGCTTGGTATCTATCAACATGCCAGCAATCAGTATGTTTATCTGGCGTCGCTGTTTGCCTTGGGCTTCCTGGTGTTTGGTCCGCAACTGTTAATTGGCGTTGCCGCTGTCGGCTTTGTGCCGAAAAAAGCCATTGGCGCCGCCGATGGCATCAAAGGCACCTTTGCTTACCTGATTGGTGACAGCTTCGCCAAGTTAGGCTTGGGAATGATCGCCGATGGCACGCCCATCTTTGGCCTAACCGGTTGGGCCGGGACCTTTGCGGCGCTGGATGCCGCCGCGATTGGCTGTATCGCCCTAATGGCGATGGTGGCGGTGTTTGAAGAGCGTAAGATTCGCCGTGAAAAGCGTCTGCAACGGTTGAAAGCAGCATGATGTTTAGCCCCGGTTTTCACCGGGGCTTTTTCGGACGATAAATCCTGCTGACCTAAAACAAATTCATACGCAGGGGAATGGACGATTTTAGCTGCTGCACTACTTCCTCAGAAAAGTAACCACCTTGTTACAGTCCTCGCCCAGATTGCCGATAACTCCCCTCAGAATCATTCCAATTTTTGAACCACATTTTTCCGTTTCTGGGGTGTCTATGCGCTTCAATTATGACTTGTTACCGGGTGAGCTACTGACCTTCGAAGAGATTGCCCTGCGCTACACGCAGCAGCATCCCGACGAGAAAGAGCTTACCGCACGCGGGTTGCTGAGCCCGTCGACCAGCTTTCGCAATTTGGTGATCCGCGCGCTGTTCGCGCAGGAGGAGATCAACAGCCCGATCGAGGATCTGCTGTTTGTCTCGGACGACAACGAGCGCAAAAACTATCTGCGTCGCTTTGAGCACTACCTGAAAAACCAGCAGGCGTTTCTCTACTTCCGGCGCAACGACGAAGCGCGCAAAGAAGGGCGCTGGAAAGTGGTCGGCGAAACCCAGGTGTTTGCCATGCTCGATCCCAATTCGGCAGCGGCACAAAATCTGCTCAACAGCCGCGGCTTTAAGCTGGTGCTGATGCGGCAGACCGAAGAGGATGAGTATTGGCAGCTGTTCGATGCGCAGGCGCATCCGTGCTTCCCGCTGTCGCGCAAAATCCAGTTTCTGGTGGTGTTGAGCACGCCGCAATACAAAGTGCCGAGTGGCGTGATGCCCGGCACCGAAGTCGGACGCCGCGTAAAAGCTAAAGTGCTGCAGCGCTCCAGCCAGGCGGAGTTCACCTCGGCGGTAAAAGCGCGCTACGGCGCCTGCATTATCACCGGCACGCAGCTGACCGAACGTCACAGCTGGCCGTGGGTGGAAGCCTGCTACATCGACACGCAAGAGAACGAAGAGGGCTTTCTGGCGGATAACAGCGCCGATAACGGCTTATTCCTGCGTAGCGACCTGCAGCGGTTGTTTATCAACAAAATGATAAGCATCAACGCGGAAACCGGTCAGGTGCTGTTTAATCCTGCGCTGGAAACTGAAGCGTTGATTACCCCTTTTTATCAGGCACTTGAGGGCAAAGTTTGCGCATTATGGGACGCGGTGCCGCCTGGCACGCGGGAAAGACTGCGTAATTTACGCTAACGCCCGCGCGGATGGCGGTGCGATCCACCGCCATCCATAACAAATTTGAAATAACCTCGCTTTTGCCCGCCTATTCTGCCAATCAAAACCCCTACAGAATTGGATAATCATGCCGATAACTTTACTAACGCAGGGTAGTCAACGTGAACGATCTCTATACCGCCGATGGCGTGATGGATAAACATTCGCTCTGGCAGCGCTACGTTCCTCTGGTGCGGCATGAAGCGCTGCGCCTGCAGGTTCGTTTGCCAGCCAGCGTTGAGCTTGACGATCTGCTGCAGGCCGGTGGCATTGGCTTATTAAATGCCGTGGAGCGCTACGATGCGCTACAGGGCACCGCCTTTACTACCTACGCCGTGCAGCGTATCCGGGGAGCAATGCTGGATGAGCTGCGCAGTCGCGACTGGGCACCACGCAGCGTACGCAGAAATGCGCGCGAAGTAGCAGGTGCCATGCATCAGGTAGAACAAGCGTTGGGGCGCTCGGCTACTGAACAGGAAGTGGCTGAGCGACTGAATGTTTCGCTGGAGGAGTATCGGCAGATTCTGCTCGATACCAACAACAGCCAACTCTTCTCCTACGACGAGTATCGGGAAGAACACGGCGACAGTGCGGAGCTGGTGACGGAGGGGCATGAGGAAGCCAACCCGCTTCATCAGTTGTTGGAAGGAAACCTACGTGACCGCGTGATTGAAGCGATTGAGGCCTTGCCTGAACGTGAAAAACTCGTGCTCACACTGTACTACCAGGAAGAACTGAACCTGAAGGAGATTGGCGCGGTGCTGGAAGTGGGGGAATCCCGCGTCAGTCAACTGCACAGTCAGGCAATCAAACGCCTGCGTGCCCGATTATCGGGGGCGCGCTAACAGACTCAGTTCCTGGCGATCGAAAAAAACAATAAAACCGGGGACTCAGCAATGGGAGCCAAAGTTAAAGCCAGACCGTTAAGTCGCTATCTTAAAGACTATAAGCACAGCCAAAGCAATTGTTCACACTGTGGCAAAGTTTTAGATCGTATGGCGTTAGTCTTTCGCGGCCAGATCATCAATAAAGAGGCCATCGCACGCATGGACCAAATGATTGACGATCAGGTGTGGATGAAACTCCAGCCAGAATTGACCGCCTTGTGTCGTTTCTGCAGCGATATATTTTGTAATACCCATCCGAATTACTTCGACATTATGGCGTTTAAGCAATACCTGTTTGAGCAGACCGAGATGAGCCACAGTACCATACGTGAGTATGTGGTACGTTTGCGTCGGCTTGATGACATGCTGAAGGCGAAAAATTTCCCGGCCGATCGTTTACGGGGCAATAGCTGGCATGAATGTCTGGAGAACGATCTGCCTGATGCGGGCAATAACAATTACCGCATCGCACTGCGCAAATATGACCAGTTTTTAGGCTGGCAGCAGGGCTGAGGGTGATCCCACCCTTGTTGTTGTCGAGCATGACAGCAACAAGGGCAGCACGCGGTGAATTCCGGGTGCGACTTTTCTCATCTTCTGCAACACTGTATGGATAACTGCACATTGCCCGAATGGAGGCTGCATTGTCCTTACATCTTCTGCACCAGTTTCCCCGTCTTGAATTACTCGGTGCACCAACGCCGCTTGAGCATTTGCCCCGGCTTTCTGACTATCTTGGTCGCGATATCTTTATTAAGCGCGATGACTTCACGCCGGTGGCCCTCGGCGGTAACAAACTGCGTAAACTCGAATTCCTGGCTGCGGATGCGCTGCGCGAGGGCGCGGATGTGCTGCTGACGGCGGGCGCTATTCAATCTAACCATGTGCGTCAAACCGCCGCCGTGGCGGCGAAGCTCGGCCTGAAGTGCGTGGCGCTGCTGGAAAACCCGATTGGCACCACGTCAGAAAACTACCTCAGCAACGGCAATCGCCTGATGCTTGATTTGATGGATGTGGAAATCGTCATGGTTGATGCGCTGCACAATCCCACTGAACAGCTGGCCGCTCAGGCCGAACACCTCGAAGCGCAGGGATTCCGCCCGTATATTGTGCCGGTCGGCGGTTCCAATGCGCTCGGTGCGCTCGGCTACGTTGAGTGCGCGCAGGAGATTGCGCATCAAAGCGAAGGCGTGGTGGATTTTGCCGGGGTGGTGGTCGCTTCCGGCAGCGCCGGCACGCACGCGGGCCTGGCGGTGGGTCTGGAACAGCTGCTGCCCGAAACCGAATTGGTCGGCGTTACCGTGTCGCGCAAAGTTGAGGCGCAGTTGCCGGTGGTGGAGCGCATTCGCAGCGCGCTGGCTGAGCAGCTCGAAGTGCAGGCCAAAGCGCCGATCACCTTGTGGGATGATTACTTCGCGCCGCGTTACGGCGAGCCAAACGATGAGGGCATGGCGGCGGTGAAACTGCTGGCGCGCCTGGAAGGCATCATGCTCGATCCGGTCTACACCGGCAAAGCGATGGCGGGATTAATTGATGGCATTGCGCAAAATCGCTTCCGTCGTGAAGGTCCGTTGCTGTTCGTGCATACCGGGGGATCGCCGGCGTTATTTGCTTATCACCCTTCGGTCTGAGACAGAACGTAAAAACGGTTTATAATCCAGCGGTTATTCAAACGGTCGCCGTCGATGGCGGCCTGACAAAGCACACAACAACACATCACAATAAATGGGGTAAACATGACTTTCTCTCCAATTCGTCGCCAAATGGTGATGGGCATGATGGCGGTCGCGCTGGTCGCGGGCGTTAACGTTAAATCCTTCGCCGCAGAAGATTTGCTGGCAAAAGTAAAGAGTAAAGGCGAGTTGCGCGTCGGTCTGGAAGGCACTTATCCGCCGTTCAGCTTCCAGGACGAAAAAGGTAAGCTGACCGGCTTCGAAGTAGAGTTCGCTCAGGCGCTGGCTCAACACCTTGGCGTGAAAGCCGATCTGCGTCCGACCAAATGGGACGGCATGCTGGCGTCGCTGGATTCCAAACGCATCGACGTGGTGATCAATCAGGTCACCATTTCCCCTGAGCGCAAGAAAAAGTATGACTTCTCTACGCCGTACACCATTTCTGGCGTGCAGGCGCTGACGCTGAAGAAAAACGCAGCGACCGTCACCAAGCCAGACGATCTGGCCGGCAAGAAAGTCGGCGTCGGTCTCGGTTCCAACTACGAGCAGTGGCTGAAGGATAATGTGCCGAAAGCCGATGTGCGTACCTATGATGATGACCCAACCAAGTATCAGGATCTGCGTTCAGGCCGTTTAGACGCCATTCTGGTTGACCGTTTAGCGGCGCTGGATCTGGTGAAGAAAACCGGCGACACCATGGCGGTAGCAGGCCCGGCCTTCTCCCGTCTGGAATCGGGCGTGGCGCTGCGTAAAGGCAACGACGATCTGCTGAAAGCGATCGACTCCGCCATTGCGGACATGCAGAAAGATGGCTCGCTGAGCAAACTGTCTGAAAAATGGTTCGGCGCGGACGTCACTAAATAATGCAGGAAAGCTTACAACTGGTGCTGGATTCAGCACCATTTTTACTAAAAGGCGCGCTGTTCACGCTGCAGCTGAGTATCGGCGGGATGTTCTTCGGCCTGATACTCGGCTTCGTGCTGGCGCTGATGCGCCTGTCACACTTCTGGCCGATCAACTGGCTGGCACGCATCTACGTGTCGATTTTCCGTGGCACGCCGCTCATCGCCCAACTGTTCCCACTTTATGATCTATTACGGTCTGCCGCAGTTTGGTATCGAGCTGGATCCGATTCCCTCGGCGATGATAGGTCTGTCGCTGAATACCGCCGCTTACGCCTCTGAATCGCTGCGTGGTGCGATTGCCGCGATTGAGCGCGGGCAGTGGGAAGCCGCTGCCAGCATCGGCATGACGCCGTGGCAGACGCTGCGTCGCGTGATCCTGCCGCAGGCCGCGCGCACCGCGCTGCCGCCGCTGGGCAACAGCTTTATCAGCCTGGTGAAAGATACCTCGCTGGCCGCCACCATTCAGGTGCCGGAGCTGTTCCGTCAGGCGCAGCTGATCACCTCACGTACGCTGGAAGTGTTCACCATGTATCTGGCGGCCTCGCTGATTTACTGGGTGATGGCGACCGTGCTGTCGGCGTTGCAAAATCGCCTGGAAGCGCATGTGAATCGACAGGATCGGGAGGGCAAATGAGTGCAATTGAAGTCCGTCAGCTGGTGAAGCAGTTTCACGGCCAGACGGTGCTGCACGGCATCGATCTCGACGTGGCACCAGGCGAAGTGGTGGCCATTATCGGGCCAAGCGGCTCCGGTAAAACTACGCTGCTGCGCAGTATCAATTTGCTGGAAGTGCCGGAAAGCGGACGTATTAAAGTTGGCGATATTGCCATTGATGCGGCGCTCGGCCTCAATAAGCAGAAGCAGCTGGTGCGCCAGTTGCGTCAGCAGGTTGGCTTTGTGTTCCAGAACTTCAATCTGTTCCCGCACCGCTCGGTGCTGGAGAACATCATTGAAGGGCCGGTGATCGTGAAGGGCGAGCCGAAGGCGGAAGCCATCGCACGTGCGCGCAGTTTGCTGGAGAAAGTGGGATTGCACGGCAAGGAAGAGAGTTTTCCACGTCGTCTCTCCGGCGGACAGCAACAGCGTGTGGCGATTGCTCGCGCGCTGGCGATGCGTCCGGAAGTGATTCTGTTTGATGAGCCGACCTCGGCGCTTGATCCTGAGCTGGTGGGCGAGGTGCTCAACACCATTCGCGCGCTGGCGCAGGAGAAACGCACCATGGTGATCGTCACCCATGAGATGAGCTTTGCGCGCGACGTCGCGGATCGCGCCATCTTTATGGATCAGGGACGCATCGTGGAGCAGGGCGCTGCAAAAGCGCTGTTCAGTAATCCGCAGCAGGCGCGTACCCGGCAATTTCTCGACAAGTTTCTTAACCAATAATCCCCAGCGTCGCCTGATAAGGGCGACGCTTTTCTTCTCTCTCCCGGTATTTTTCTTCTCAGTATTTTCCTAAAGTCAATTCGCCTGACTTTAATAAATTACTGAATTTTAACGATTAAATTTCACCAGTATCCTACGCGAATTAGGGTGGTTTCTTATTAGGAAAGTCCCGATTGAGACATCTTTGTAAATATAAATAATTCTTTACAAATTCATGGCGCAATTAGGACATAGCAATGACAACTGCCAGGAAAGAGGTCCTGTGGATCAACACGCTCAAAGGGGGCTGCATTTTGATGGTGGTATTACACCATTCCATCATCACCACGTTCGCGCCTTCGCTGCATCATCTCACTGTTGGGCTGCTGCCAGCGCACTGGTGGGTGGCGTTTAACACCTATCTGTCGCCGCTGCGCATGCCGGCCTTCTTTTTTGTCTCCGGTTTGCTGGCTGCCAGTTCAATCACCAAAAAGAGCTGGAAAGAGGTGTTCACCAAGAAGTTCAGCAACATCGTCTATCTCTACCTGCTGTGGGGCGTCATTCAGTGGCTGAGCATTCACTACATCTCCACCCATCTCGGGGAACGGCTCTCCAGCACTAAAAACGCCGCCTATGCGGACACGCCGTTTGAGTTCGTTAAGCTGCTGATGACCTCAATGACGAGCCTCTGGTATCTCTACGCGCTGGCCGGATTCTTCCTGTTCACCAAGCTGTTCCACAAACAGAAGATGGCCTTGATGGCGCTGGCGATCGTCGCGACTTACGCCGCGCAGTTTAGCCTGATTCCCGGCTGGGGGACCCGCCAGCGTGGCGCAGAACTATCTCTATTTCCTGCTCGGCGTGTTCTTCAGCCAGGCGTTGATCGAGTTGAGCGAACTGAAGCGTCAGCACTGGTTGATGCTGGGCGGCATTGCGCTGATTGGCCTGCTGCACCATGTCGGCGGCATCTATAAGAATCCGTTCTACAGCTTGCTGACCATCGTGTTTGGCATTGTGCTGTGCCGCTTGCTCAATGAACATTTCAATATGGCGTGGCTTAACTGGATTGGCCGTAACACGCTGCAAATCTACGTGCTGCACCGTATCTTTATTGAGCTGCTGGGGCTGAGTGCGATTGTGCTGGCGGTGCATTATGGTTGGTTTGACCATACCGTCTTTAGCTGGGCATGGGCGCTACTGATGCCAATTATCGGCGTTGCGTTGTGTACCAGTATTTCGTTGTTGGTGTGGACGCTGCTCAACCGTGGTCCGGGCCGCATGCTGTTTCTCTATCCGCGCCTGCTGAGCAAACCTGCGCTCGAAAGCAAAAGCGCACCGCTGCAATAACTTTGTTGATCACGCGCCGCACATTCCGTAGCGGCGCAATTCATTGCGCGATAAATCACGCCGCTACGGAATGCGCGGTAATAAATCGCTTAGCACAACGCTAATATCGCTGCTTATCCATTTGCCACATTAAATAAATCTACATTTAGAATTTGAATTTAATCTGGCATAAGAAAGGGGGGATTGTTCTTAATTTACCTGCGCGACACCGATCACACTTATTTTACTTAATCCTCTTTTAGTGACTCAAATTAAGACAAATTTCCTTAGCCTGCTCAGGGTTCTATTTTTGTCTGGATGTGTAAAGTATTGTTATATCAGGACCACAAAAAAACATTTAGGACTTTCGCTACATCATGCCCGCCCTGCCTGTTGAATAATCGTTTAATAATCATAAATGCTACAACGCTTATTTCCTCATCCTTCTTCTTTAAGACCTACACAGCAACAGCAGCGGGAGTCATCATATGAATAACGCCAGGAAAGAAGATATCGCATGGATAAATACCCTTAAGGGAGCCTGCATATTACTGGTGGTGTTGTATCACACCGTATTACCTGGATTCGAAGGCACGGTGAAATTATTGACGGCAGGTTGGATCCCGGCAGAAATATGGGTGCAGTTTAATACCGTATTATCGCCGCTGCGTATGCCGGCGTTTTTCTTTGTTTCGGGCTTATTAGCCACTAACGGTATTTTAAATCGGCCGTGGAAACAGGTGTTTACCAGTCGCATCACCAACCTGTTTTATCTCTATATTTTGTGGGGCTTTATTCAGTGGTGGTCGATTGTTGGCATCTCAACCGAGATCACCGGGCAGCGTATTTCACAGAACCTCAACGCGGCGTATGCCGGTTCGCTGCTGGAGTTCTTAAAGCTGACATTCCTCGCCATGAGCACTTCGTGGTATCTCTACGGCCTGGCGCTCTATTTCCTGTGCGCCAAGATCTTTAAACAGCAGAAAGTGGCGTTGCTGGTGGTGGCGATTGCGCTCAACTATCTGGCGGTGGAGAAGATTATTCCCTACTGGGGACCACAAAGCGTAGCGCAGTATTTCCTGTTCTTCCTGCTGGGGGCGTTCTGGAGCCCGATGATGCTGCGTCTCAGTGAATGGCGTCGTGACAACATTGTGCCGTGGGCGATATTGGCGGCGGTCTCGGGCCTGCATATCATCTTTGGTCTGGATAAGAGCCTGTTCCTGTGCATCCTTGCGGTGCTGGGTAGCGTGGCGGCGTGTCGCTGGCTGAACGCGCGTTTCAAGATGAGTTATTTGAATTGGGTTGGGCGCAACACGCTGCAAATTTACGTGATTCACCGCATCTTCATTGAGTTCTTCGGTATGTCGGCGATTCTGTTCGCCCAGCGCCATCACCTGTTTGAGCAAGCATGGTTCTCCATTCTGTGGGCCTGTTTCTATCCGCTGGCGATTGTTGGCATCTGTTCGCTGTGTTCGGTGGCGGTGTGGCAGGTGACTAATCGTGGATTGGGGCAGTCGCTGTTTGTGTTTCCAACGCTGATCGGGTTGAAGCGGAATAAGTCTGCGGCCTGAAAATTCACGCGATGAATCGCGCCGCTACGAAGTCATGCACTGACTGTAGCGGCGCACTTTATTGCGCGTCTTAACCGATGGTCATCAAACTCGCATTACCGCCCGCAGCGGCGGTATTGACGCTGAGTGAACGCTCAATGAGCAAACGCTCCAGCAGCAGATTGGTTTCGCCGCGCGCGAAGCCCTGCACCGAGACAATCGCGCCATCGCGTGCCGCGACCTGCTCACACAGGCTGCGCAGCTGATCGGCATCACCGTGATAAATCACCGCATCAAACTCCGCCGCCAGCGCATCCTTCACCAGCTTGACGTGCGCTTGCACTGCAGCAGGCAAAGACGTACGCAGCGCACGATGCAGCTCATCATCCTGCCAGATGGCCTGACTGCCGACGCTGGTCACCGCCGCCAGTTGCGTCAGCGCGTCTTCCGCGTTATCGGCGATGCACAGCACATGTTCGCGCGGCAGCAGGGTGAAGGTATTGCGCTCGCCGGTTGGGCCCGGAAGCAGACGCACCGTACCGGCCTGCGCCAGCTCGTCGTAACGCTGACACAGCGCCAGCAGCTCAGGCTTATCCTGCGCCCACTGCTGCAATGCCTGATGCGCACGCATCAGCTCGGCACGTACCGTGCTATCCACCGGGCGCTCGGCATCCTGACGATCAAAGGTGATACGCAGCGCGCCATCTGGACGGTTGGCCAGCAGGCGATAGAGATAGAGCGGACCGCCGGCTTTTGGACCGGTGCCCGACAAGCCTTCGCCGCCGAACGGCTGCACGCCAACGACCGCACCCACCATATTGCGGTTTACATACAGGTTGCCGACTTTAGCGCTCGCCGTAACCTGCGCGATGGTTTCATCGATGCGCGTATGCACGCCGAGCGTCAGGCCGTAACCCGACGCGTTAATCTGCTCCACCAGCTGCGGCAAGTTATTGCGCGAGAAACGCACCACGTGCAGCACTGGTCCAAACACCTCTTTATCCAGATCGCTCACCTGATCCAGCTCGATCAGCGTCGGCTTGATAAAGGTGCCGCTGTTCCACTCTTTGCTGTCCTGCGGATTCTCCTGCGCCGCCTGATAGACGGTGAAGCCCTTATTGCGCAGCGCCTGAATGTGACGTTCGATATTGGCTTTCGCTTCGGCATCGATCACTGGACCAATGTCGGTCGAGAGACGTTCCGGGTTGCCCATGCGGCACTCGGCCATCGCACCGCGCAGCATTTTCAGCGTGTGATCGGCCACATCGTCCTGTACGCACAGCAGACGCAGCGCCGAGCAGCGTTGACCTGCGCTATCAAAGGCCGAAGCCACGATATCCACCACCACCTGTTCGGTCAGCGCTGAGGAATCCACGATCATGGCGTTCATGCCGCCGGTTTCGGCAATCAGCGGCGTCGGACGACCCTGAGGATCGAGACGACCGGCCAGATTACGCTGCAGCAATGTCGCCACCGCGGTTGAACCGGTGAACATCACACCGCGCACGCGCTCGTCGCCGGTCAGTTGCGCACCCACGGTTTCGCCCTGGCCCGGCAGCAGTTGCAACACGCCAGCCGGTACGCCGGCATCCAGCAGGATGTGCACCGCCTGCGCGGCAATCAGCGGCGTTTGCTCCGCCGGTTTGGCCAGCACGCTGTTACCCGCCGCCAGCGCTGCGGCAACTTGTCCGGTAAAGATCGCCAGCGGGAAGTTCCACGGGCTAATGCACACCACCGGACCAAGCGGACGATGGGTTTCGTTATCGAAATCGTCGCGCACCATGCCCGCGTAGTAGTAGAGGAAATCAACCGCTTCACGCACTTCGGCGATGGCGTTGTTGTAGGTTTTACCGGCTTCACGCACCAGCAGGCCAATCAGCTGCTGCATCTGGCCTTCCATTGCTTCGGCGGCACGCTCCAGAATCGCGGCACGCTCCTGCGGTGGCGTCGCGAACCATATTGGACCGGCATTGACTGCCGCATCCAGGGCAGCCGAGACTTCGGCTTCAGTGGCTTCACGCACGCTGCCCACCACATCTGTTGGTGCAGAAGGGTTAAGCACCGGGCGGCTGACGCCTTCGCCTAATTCACCTTCTACCAGCGGCTGGGCAATCCACGGCTGGCTGGCGCTGTTGAGCAGGGCACTGGAGAGCGACGCCAGACGATGTTCGTTGGCCATATCCAGACCGGCAGAGTTAGCGCGCTTGGCGCCATACAGATCGCGCGGCAGCGGGATTTTAGGATGCGGTAAACCAATCGCGCCTTCCGCGACGCCCATTTTTTCCACGGCGGCCACCGGATCGGCGACCAGCTCATCCAGCGGCAAGGTGTTATCAGCGATGCGGTTAACGAAGGAGGTATTGGCACCGTTCTCCAGCAGACGACGCACCAGATACGCCAGCAGCGTTTCGTGGGTACCGACCGGCGCATAAATACGACACGGTCGGTTCAGTTTGCCATCGGCCACTTTACCGACAACCTGCTCATACAGCGGTTCACCCATGCCGTGCAGACACTGGAATTCGTACTGGCCTGGATAATAGTTATTGCCCGCCAGCTGGTAGATCGCCGCCAGCGTGTGCGCGTTGTGGGTAGCAAACTGCGGATAGATCAGGTTCGGCACCGCCAGCAGTTTGCGCGCGCACGCCAGATAAGAGATGTCGGTGTACACCTTACGGGTATAGACCGGATAGCCTTCCAGACCTTCAATCTGCGCGCGTTTGATTTCGCTGTCCCAATACGCGCCTTTCACCAGGCGAATCATCAGACGGCGACGGCTGCGCTGCGCCAAATCAATCAGCGAATCAATCACGAACGGACAGCGCTTCTGATACGCCTGAATCACAAAGCCGATGCCGTTCCAGCCTTCCAGCTCCGGTTCAAAGCAAAGTTTTTCCAGCAGATCGAGCGACAGCTCAAGGCGATCGGCTTCTTCCGCATCGATGTTAATACCAATGTCATACGAGCGCGCCAGCAGCGTCAGGGATTTGAGGATCGGGTAGAGTTCGTCCATCACACGCTCATACTGCGCGCGGCTGTAGCGCGGATGCAGCGCTGACAGTTTGATGGAGATGCCCGGACCTTCATAAATACCGCGACCGTTCGACGCCTTGCCGATGGCGTGAATCGCCTGCTGATAGGAAACCAAATAGGCTTTGGCATCGCTGGCGGTCAGCGCCGCTTCGCCCAGCATGTCGTATGAGTAACGGAACCCTTTCTCTTCCAGTTTGCGCGCATTGGCCAGCGCTTCGGCGATGGTTTCACCCGTAACAAACTGCTCGCCCATCAGGCGCATCGCCATGTCCACGCCTTTACGGATCAGCGGTTCGCCGCTTTTACCGATGATGCGATTGAGCGAGCGCGACAGATTAGCCTCGTTATGGGTAGAGACCAGACGGCCGGTAAACAGCAAGCCCCAGGTGGCGGCGTTAACAAACATCGACGGGCTGCGGCCAAGATGCGATTGCCAGTTGCCATTGCTGATTTTGTCGCGGATTAACGCATCACGCGTCGGCTTATCCGGAATACGCAGCAGTGCTTCCGCCAGACACATCAGCGCCACGCCTTCCTGCGAGGAGAGCGAGAACTCCTGCAGCAAGCTTTGCACCATGCCGGCGCGGCCGGTTGCACCTTTCTGGTGCCGCAACTTATCGGCAAGGCTGTAAGCCAGCTGATGGGTTTTCTCGGCCAGCGGGGCAGGGAGACGCGCTTGTTCCAGCAGCATTGGCACCGCATCCGTTTCCGGACGACGCCATGCAGCGGTGATCGCTGAGCGGCTGACTGACTGCGGTAAAATATGTTCGGCGAAGTCGAGGAAAGGCTGCAGCGCCTCGTCGGGCACGCTTTCATCACCGGCGGCATCAATCAGCAACTGCGGGATTTCAGGCACGGATTCACCGGCTTCCAGCTGCTCCAGATAGTTAAAAATGGCTTGCTTGATCAGCCAGTGTGATGTGCGGTCAAGCTTCTGCGCCGCCAGTTTAATGCGATCGCGGGTGGCTTCATCCAGCTTCACCCCCATGGTAGTCGTTCCCATGATGTCCTCGTCCTCGAAAAGTAGTGATTCAACGCTTGCGTGGCAGCAATATCACCTATGTTGCAACTTTGTGCAACCAGGTTAAATGTGACCTCGGTTGCACGCTTTGAACCGCCGAAAGTGTTAAATCGATAAATGCGGCATGAAAATTGCTGCAAGAAACTCGCCAATGTTGCAACCGCCAGCAACAAGACGGTTCCTGAACCCGATAAGGTGCAACTCAAACTGTGAGCAGGCGCAACCTGCTGGCATTAAAAAAGCGAAGGAAGGTGAAACCGGTGTAACAGCTGTGTTAAATGCATTGTGCGCGCCGACCCTTTGCGGCAGGATACCGCGCCTTAAGAGAAATCGCTTTCTCTGGATGCGGTGAAACCAGGCTGCTGTCCCGTTCCGACAGCTGATCAAAAAGATTTCTCTTGATGGATCAAATAATAAGTGGAGAGACTCATGAGTGTAAGTACACCGATGTTGGTGACCTTTGTAGTGTATATCCTTGGGATGGTGCTGATAGGTTTCATCGCCTGGCGATCAACCAAAAGCTTCGATGACTATATTCTCGGCGGGCGCAGTTTAGGGAGCGTCGTGACCGCGCTCTCTGCGGGTGCTTCCGATATGAGCGGCTGGTTATTGATGGGCCTGCCGGGCGCCATTTTCCTGTCCGGGATCTCCGAAAGTTGGATCGCCATCGGCCTGATTATCGGCGCCTGGCTGAACTGGCGCATTGTGGCGGGCCGTCTGCGTGTGCAGACCGAGCATCACGATAATGCCTTAACCCTGCCAGACTTCTTCTCCAGCCGTTTCGAAGATAACAGCAAACTGCTGCGCGTTATTTCGGCGGTGGTGATTCTGATCTTCTTCACTATCTATTGTGCGTCTGGCGTGGTTGCCGGTGCGCGTCTGTTTGAAAGTACCTTTGGCATGGATTACCAAACCGCGCTGTGGGCCGGTGCTGCTGCCACCATTCTGTATACGCTGGTTGGCGGTTTCCTCGCGGTGAGCTGGACCGATACCGTGCAGGCCAGCCTGATGATTTTTGCGCTGATTCTCACGCCAGTTATCGTGATTGTCGCCGTCGGCGGCTTGGATGATTCACTGGCGGTGATCAGGGCGAAGAGCCTCGAAAACCTCGATATGCTGAAAGGGCTGAACTTTGTCGCGGTGATTTCGCTGCTCGGTTGGGGACTTGGCTACTTTGGGCAGCCGCATATTCTGGCGCGCTTTATGGCGGCCGATTCGCATCACACCATCCGCAGCGCGCGTCGTATCGGTATGATTTGGATGATCCTGTGCCTGGGTGGCGCGGTGGCGGTGGGCTTCTTTGGTATCGCCTACTTCGAGAACCATCCTGATCAGGCGGCGGGCGTAAGCCAGAACGGCGAGCGTATCTTTATCGAACTGGCGCGTATTCTGTTCAATCCGTGGATTGCCGGTATCTTGCTCTCAGCGATTCTCGCCGCGGTGATGTCGACCTTAAGCTGCCAGCTGCTAGTGTGCTCCAGCGCCCTGACCGAGGATCTTTATAAAGGCTTCCTGCGTAAAAACGCCAGCCAGAAAGAGCTGGTGTGGGTAGGGCGCTTAATGGTGCTGGTGATTGCCTTGATTGCTATCGCGTTGGCAGCCAACCCGGAAAACCGCGTGTTGGGTCTGGTGAGCTATGCGTGGGCAGGTTTCGGTGCCGCCTTTGGTCCGGTGGTGCTGTTCGGCGTGTGCTGGAAACGCATGACGCGCAACGGCGCGTTGGCCGGTATGGTGATTGGCGCGCTGACCGTATTGCTGTGGAAAGATTATGGCTACGCCGAGCTGTATGAAATCATCCCAGGCTTCGCGTTCGCCAGTATCGCGATTGTGGTATTTAGCTTGCTGGGTCGTGGCCCATCAGAAGCGGCACAGCAGCGCTTTGCTGCCGCCGAAGCCCAATACCAGAGCAAGTAACCTCTATCGCCATTGATGGCGACGTGTTTGATGAACCCCCAGGTGCGCAGGAGTGCGCACCCTCTCAAACCCGCTCCCCCTTCCGCAAAACAAAATTAATTTCCTGCAGTGACTTGTATTTCTCTCTTCAGTAATGATAATCACTATCGTTCGCACTTTACGTTTTTTTACCTAAGGTTTACCCTTCTTAAAATTCAAGAGGTTGGTGATGTTCGTTCCCTTTCTCATTATGCTGCGCGAAGGTCTGGAAGCAGCGCTCATCGTCAGCCTGATTGCCAGCTATCTCAAACGCACCCAGCGCACCCAATGGTTTCCCGCCATGTGGGCCGGCGTATTTATCGCTGCCGCGCTCTGCTTAGCGTTGGGCATCTTTATTAATGAAACTACCGGTGAGTTTCCTCAGAAACAGCAGGAGCTGTTCGAAGGCATTGTCGCGGTGATTGCCGTGGTGATCCTGACGTCGATGGTGTTCTGGATGCGCAAAGTTTCGCGCAATATCAAAGCCACGCTGGAAAAATCGGTCGATCAGGCGTTGCAGAAGCAGGGCAGCAGCGGCTTCCCGCTGGTGCTGATGGTGTTTCTGGCGGTGGCGCGTGAAGGGCTGGAATCGGTGTTCTTCCTGCTGGCCGCGTTCACGCAAGATGTGGGTTATGCGCCGCCGCTCGGCGCGGTGCTCGGCCTTGCAACCGCCGTGGCGCTGGGCTTTTTGCTCTATTACGGCGGCATTCGCCTGAACCTGGCGCACTTTTTCCGCTGGACCAGTTTGTTCATTCTGTTTGTCGCAGCGGGGTTGTCCGCCGGCGCCATTCGCGCCTTCCATGAGGCCGGTTTGTGGAATCACTTCCAGGATGAAGCGTTTGATATGAGCAACACGCTTTCAACGCACTCGGTGTTCGGCACGCTTTTGGAAGGGATTTTAGGTTACCAGGAAACGCCAAGCGTCAGCGAAGTGGCGGTGTGGCTTGCCTATCTCATCCCGGCGCTGCTGCTGTTTTTCTTCCCGGCCCGGCCTGCAGTCAACGCGGCACGTACCACACGCTGAAATTTAATCAGGCGCAATTGCGCGCCTGTTCTTCCATGTAACAGGGATATCACTATGACGATTCGCTTCCGCCGCAAGGCGCTGTTGGTTGCTATGCTGGCGCTTTCCGGTGCGGCTACTGCTGCCGTCCCGCAAGTCACGGTCACCGTGACGGACAAACAATGTGAGCCGATGTCGCTCAACGTGCAGGCCGGTAAAACCCAGTTCATCATCAAAAACAACAGCCAGAAAGCGCTGGAGTGGGAAATCCTGAAAGGGGTGATGGTGGTGGAAGAGCGTGAAAACATCGCGCCTGGCTTCAGCCAGAAACTCACCGCCAATCTGGAAGCGGGCGAATATGACATGACCTGCGGCCTGCTCAGCAACCCGAAAGGCAAGCTGGTGGTGAGCGGCGATGCGAAGAAAGCGGCAAACGGTAAACCGGATGTGCTGGAGCTGGTTGGCCCGATCGCCGACTACAAAGTCTACGTGATGAATGAAGTGAAAGAGCTGGTAGCGGGCACCAAAGCGTTTACCGATGCGGTGAAAGCCGGCGACATTGAGAAAGCCAAAGCGCTATTCGCACCTACGCGCGTGCATTACGAGCGTATTGAACCTATTGCTGAGCTGTTCTCCGATCTGGATGGCAGCATTGATGCGCGTGAAGATGACTTCGAGAAGAAAAATGAAGATCCGAAATTCACCGGTTTCCACCGCCTGGAAAAAATCCTGTTCGCCGATAACACCACCAAAGGTGCCGAAGAGTTCGCCAGCAAGCTAAATCAGGATGTGCTCGATCTGCAAACCCGCATCAGCGAACTGGCGTTCCCACCGGCGAAGGTGGTTGGCGGCGCAGCCGGTCTGATTGAAGAAGTGGCCTCCAGCAAGATCTCTGGTGAAGAGGATCGTTACAGCCGTACCGATCTCTCCGACTTCCAGGCCAACATTGATGGCGCGCAGAAAATCGTTGATCTGCTGCGTCCGCTGCTGCAGAGAAACAACCCGCAGCTGCTGGCGAAAGTGGATGCTAACTTCAGGAAAGTCGACGGCATTCTCAGCAAATATCGCACCAAAGATGGCTTTGAATCGTACGAAAAACTGACTACCGCTGACCGTAACGCGCTGAAAGGCCCGATTACCACGCTGGCGGAAGATCTCTCACTGCTGCGTGGAACCTTGGGTCTCGACTGATCATGAGTGATAAAAATGACGCGGCGCAGCCGTCGCGTCGTCGATTATTGCAGGGATTAGGCATGTTGGGTGGCGCAGCCGCCCTCGGCGGCGGTTGTCCGTTTCATACCGCAGCCGCCGATAGCTTCTCTCCCGGCACGGTTGCACCCAACTTGCGCCAACAGGCGCAACCTTTTTACGGCGCCCATCAGGCCGGTATCGTCACGCCGCAGCAGGCATCCATGATGCTGGTGGCGTTTGATGTGCTGGCGAGCGACAAAGCCGAGCTTGAACGTCTGTTCCGCTTGCTAACCGATCGCTTCGCTTTTCTCACGCAAGGTGGACCGGCGCCGGCGGTCACCAATCCGCAGCTGCCGCCGATGGATTCGGGAATTCTCGGTGCCGATATCGCGCCCGACAATCTCACCATGACGTTATCGGTTGGCACCTCGCTGTTTGATGAGCGCTTCGGCTTAAGCAAACACAAGCCTGCGCAGCTGCAAACCATGACGCGTTTTCCCAACGATTCGCTGGATGCGGAACAGTGCCATGGCGACCTGCTGCTCCAGATTTGCGCTAACACCCAGGATACGGTGATTCACGCGCTGCGCGACATCATTAAACGCACACCCGATCTGCTGGCGGTGCGCTGGCGTCGCGACGGTTTTATTGCCGACCACGCGGCGCGCAGCAACGGCAAAGAAACGCCGATCAACCTGCTGGGCTTCAAAGATGGTACCGCCAATCCCGATACGCATAATCCGGCATTGATGGATCAACTCTTGTGGGTCACGCACGAACAGCAGGAACCGGCGTGGACGCACGGCGGCAGTTATCAGGCGGTGCGTATCATACGTTTTCACGTAGAAATGTGGGACCGTACGCCGCTCGGCGAGCAGCAAACCATCTTTGGTCGTGAGAAGTTATCAGGCGCGCCGCTGGGTATGAAAAACGAGCATGACGTACCGGATTACAGCAAAGATCCCGATGGCGATTTGATTGCGCTGGATGCGCATATTCGTCTTGCTAATCCGCGTACGCCAGAAACCGACAGCAGCTTGATGCTGCGGCGCGGTTACAGCTATTCCAGCGGTATTACCGGCTCGGGTCAGCTGGATATGGGTTTATTGTTTGTTTGCTACCAGCATGATTTAACCAAGGGCTTTATTACCGTACAGCAGCGTCTCAATGGCGAAGCGCTGGAAGAATATATTCGCCCGATTGGCGGCGGATACTTTTTCGCGCTGCCGGGCGTGGCGGATAAAAACCATTATCTCGGGCAACCTTTATTGCAGGCCTGATTAATAAATGTGCAGCGCCTGCGATGGTCACCTCTTCGCAGGCGCATTTGTTAAGTATTCCTTAAACTTTTCGCTGGAAGTAATCACTTCCGAATGTTCTTAAAAAGTTATGTTACCCGTTAATAAATCATCTATATGATAAATATGAGAAATTTAATTTAAGGTAAAACACCTTAGGCTTCGCTTATCTTTTTTTCTTTACTGCTACGTAAAAATAATGTTGCAAACCACCGCAAATATGATGCACTTTATTCATAAGCGTTGTCAGTTGTGTGGCTAAGCCACTGGAGTTCGCGCATGATTCGTCTCTCTTTGGGACAGTTAAATAGTTTCACCACACGCAGTCCACTGCGGGGGATTTCTTCCCTCCAACGTAACCTCGCTATTTTTCAAACATCGTTCTTGTTCAATCTCATTTTCTTTACCGGTGCGCGCCTGCGTCTCGGCGCTGATGCACACCATTCTCACTGGCTCGACACGGCTTACAAGGAAGCCAACTAAACCTCTAAAGCGTTCAAGTCATCGCCGCGGGTGATCCGCCGCGATAAATGAAACCAACTGTAAGGTGCCACTATGGGAAGACAGAAAGCAGTGATCAAAGCACGTCGTGAAGCAAGACGCGTTATTCGTAGCGACTCTCGCAGTCACCGTCAGCGTGAAGAAGAATCGGTCACTTCGCTGGTGCAAATGGGTGGGTTGGATTCGATTGGTATGGCACGTGATGCACGTGACCGCGGGCCGATTGAAGCCAGAAATGAAGCTCAGGCACACTATCTCCATGCCATAGAAACGAAACAGCTTATTTTCGCTACCGGTGAAGCCGGCTGCGGAAAAACCTGGATTAGCGCAGCCAAAGCGGCTGAGGCCCTGATCAATAAGGATATCGAAAGGATTATCGTAACGCGCCCGGTTCTGCAGGCGGATGAAGATCTCGGTTTCCTCCCCGGAGATATTTCCGAGAAATTCGCGCCTTATTTCCGACCGGTCTATGACGTTCTGGTTAAACGTCTCGGCGCTTCCTTTATGCAATACTGCCTGCGGCCCGAAATTGCCAAGGTAGAGATCGCGCCCTTCGCCTACATGCGTGGACGTACCTTTGAAAATGCGGTGGTGATCCTTGATGAGGCACAAAACGTCACCGCCGCACAGATGAAGATGTTCCTGACTCGCCTGGGGGAAAACGTGACGGTTATCGTCAACGGCGATATTACCCAGTGCGACCTGCCATCCCACGCCAGGTCTGGCCTTGCCGATGCGTTAGCGCGCTTCGAAGAGGATGAGATGATCGGCGTGGTGCGTTTCGGCAAAGAGGATTGCGTCCGTTCAGCGCTGTGCCAACGCACGCTGCACGCTTACAGTTAACCGTTTGATTGAGAATGTAGCTTAAGTAAAACCCGGCGCGCGCCGGGTTTTTTTATTGTGTCCCCCCTCGGCTCGACACCATCCCCCTGCGGTAACAATTAGCGCCATTGTATTATTGATACCTGTAAAAGTATTTCTGGTGATAAATGGCACTCCAGGTCAAAAATAATTTTAAGAACAATCCTAGTCACTTTATCAGGGTTCATCAGGGATTTAACTCAAATCATAAGAAATTTCCTATATAAATCAGACCGAAAAGATCATCTCGCTTTATTGCCTTCCTAAAATTCCAGCTATATATTCGCGCGGTAACACACAGGGAAAGTGTGCCTACGCGTGCTTTCCGCGCCATTTTTACAAGGAGTAAACGTGAGCAACTCTTACCAGAATGAAATCCCTAAAGCCCGTATCAACCTCAAGCTAGACCTGCACACCGGTGGAGCGGCGAAGAAAACCGAGCTCCCTCTCAAATTGCTGGTGACCGGCGATTTCAGTAACGGCGCGGAAGACCGCCCGCTGTCTGAACGCGAAAAAATCAACGTCAACAAAAACAACTTCAACAGCGTGCTGGCCGATATCGCGCCAGCGGTGTCATTTGCCGTGCCGAACACCCTGGCCGGTGACGGCAGCGAAGAGAACGTTCAGCTTAACTTCCGCGACATGAAGGACTTCGAGCCGGAGCAGGTTGCCCGCCAAATCCCTCAGCTGCGCGCCATGCTGGCGATGCGCAACCTGCTGCGCGACCTTAAATCCAACCTGCTGGATAACGTCACTTTCCGCAAAGAGCTGGAAGCTATCCTGAAAGACCCGGCACTCAGCGACGAATTGCGTAGCGAACTGTCTGCGTTAGCCACCGATCAAGCCTGATCATCCCCGTAACGGACTATAGAGAGAGAATGCTGATGTCAGTTCAGAATGAAACCCATGCCAATGGTGCAACCACCGTGCTGGATCGCCCCGCTGCGGGCGGCGTCTACGCGTCGCTGTTTGAAAAAATCAACCTCAACCCGGTGTCAGAGCTGAGTGATCTCAACGTCTGGCAGGACAATCAGGCGATGTCTGATGCCACCGCCGACGAGCGCGTCACCGCCGCGATGCAGGTGTTCCTGACGCGTCTGAAAATCAGCGGTGCGAAAGTAGAGAAGCTGGATAAAAATCTGCTGGATCACCACATCGCCGAGCTGGACCGCCAGATCAGCCGCCAGCTCGATGCGGTGATGCACCATGATGAATTCCAGAAAGTGGAGTCGGCGTGGCGCGGCCTGAAGTCGCTGGTGGATAAAACTGACTTCCGCCAGAACGTGAAAATTGAAGTGCTGGACGTGTCGAAAGACGACCTGCGTCAGGACTTTGAAGACGCGCCGGAAATCATCCAGAGCGGCCTCTATCTGCAAACCTACGTCGCCGAATACGACACGCCGGGCGGCGAGCCGATTGGCGCGGTGATTTCTGCTTATGAGTTTGATGCCTCGGCGCAGGATGTGGCGCTGCTGCGCAACCTGTCGAAAGTCGCGGCGTCAGCACACATGCCGTTTATCGGTTCGGTCGGCCCGCAGTTTTTCCTCAAAGAGTCGATGGAAGAAGTGGCGGCGATCAAAGACATCGGCAACTACTTTGACCGCGCTGAGTACATCAAGTGGAAGTCATTCCGCGACACCGATGACTCACGCTACATCGGCCTGACCATGCCGCGCGTACTCGGTCGTCTGCCGTACGGCCCGGACACCGTGCCGGTGCGCAGCTTCAACTACATCGAAGAAGTGAAAGGTCCGGATCACGACAAATACCTGTGGACCAATGCCTCGTTCGCCTTCGCCGCCAACATGGTGCAGAGCTTTATAAGCAACGGCTGGTGTGTGCAAATTCGCGGCCCGCAGGCCGGTGGTGCGGTGCAGGATCTGCCGATCCATCTGTACGATTTGGGCACCGGCAACCAGGTGAAAATCCCGTCCGAAGTGATGATCCCGGAAACCCGCGAATTCGAGTTTGCTAACCTCGGCTTTATCCCGCTCTCTTATTATAAGAACCGCGATTACGCCTGCTTCTTCTCGGCAAACTCAACGCAAAAACCGGCGCTGTATGACACCGCCGATGCCACCGCCAACAGCCGCATCAACGCGCGTCTGCCTTACATCTTCCTGCTGTCGCGCATCGCTCACTACCTGAAGCTTATTCAGCGCGAAAACATCGGCACCACCAAAGACCGCCGCCTGCTGGAGCTGGAGCTCAACACCTGGGTGCGCACGCTGGTGACCGAGATGACCGATCCGGGCGACGAGCTGCAGTCTTCACATCCGCTGCGCGATGCGAAAGTGCTGGTGGAAGATATCGAGGACAACCCGGGCTTCTTCCGCGTTAAGCTGTTCGCCATCCCGCACTTCCAGGTGGAAGGCATGGACGTGAACCTGTCGCTGGTTTCTCAGATGCCGAAAGCTAAAGCGTAAGGCGCAGGAGGCGCGATGAAAATCTACCGACCGTTATGGGAAGACGGGGCGTTTCTGACTCCGCAGCAGTTTCAGCAGCAGTCACTGTGGGACGCCCACGTCGCCGACACCGTGGCGCGCATGGGCCTGGCGTATCCGTGGGGCGTATTACACGCGGAGTTCGACGACGGCGCGCTGGCGCTGTCTCGTCTTAACGCCACCCGCTTGACGGTGCGCTTTCCCGACGGGACGCTGACGGACACCGCGCTCTCCGACAACCTGCCACCGGCCTGCGACCTGTCTGTTGCAGCCGGTCAGGAACTGGTTGAAGTGGTGCTGGCTTTGCCGTTGCTGAGCGCCAATGGCGGTAATCTCGACGACGGCAGCGACAGCGAACGTCCGCGCCGCTGGGTGGCCGGTCGTGAAGAGGTGCAGGAGCTGGCGGGGCAGGAGCGCACCGGCATTGCCGTGCAGCGTTTTGCTCTGCGTCTGCGTCTCTCTAATCAGGAAAACGGTGCGTATCTCACCTGTCCGGTGGCGCGCCTGGTGCGTAACGCGCAGGGACAGTGGACACGCGACGCGTCATTCATTCCGCCGATGCTGTCGCTGTCGGCCAGTCCGGCGGTGCTGACTGCACTCGGCGATCTGCTGCATCGCCTTAGCGCGCGCCGTCAGCGGCTAATGGCGCTGCGACGCGAAAGCAACGAGCGCATGGCCGATTTTGCTGTCGCCGACGTCTCGCTGTTCTGGCTGCTCAACGCGCTGAACAGCGCCGAGCCGGTGTTGCTGGAGTTGTTCCAGTCGCCAACCCGCCATCCTGAACTGCTGTACCGCGAGCTGGCACGTCTTGCTGGCGGTCTGTTGACCTTCTCACTCGAACACGATGCCGGAGATATTCCGGCCTATCGCCACGACGCACCGGAGCAGGTGTTCCCGCCGCTGTTTGCGCTGCTGGATTCACTGCTGGAAGCCAGCCTGCCGTCACGCGTGGTTGCCATCGACCTCAGTCGTGAAGGCGTGCTGTGGAAGGGCCGATTCCACGATGCGCGGCTGCGCGAAGGGGCAGACTTCTATCTGTCGGTGCGCTCCTCGCTGCCGAATCACGAGCTGCAGAGCCGCTTCCCGCTGCTGTGTAAGGCAGGCAGCCACGACGACGTGTCGGAGGTGGTCAACATCGCGCTTAGTGGCATGACCATCCGCCCGCTGCCGCACGTGCCTGCCGCCATCCCGCTGCGCCTGGAGAACCAGTATTTCGCGCTCGACCTGTCAACGGGGGCTGCGCGCGCGATGCTCGACTCCGGCGGCTGCACCTTCTACACCCCGGAATCACTGGGCGAACTGAAACTTGAACTCTATGCGGTACTGCGCTCATGAACAGCAATAATGCGCTGACCGAACGCCTTTTCTTCGCTGGCTGGCTGATGGTCAGCCAGCTACGCTGCGGTCAGCAGATTGACAACGGCGATGCGCTCTACCGCCGCGCTACCGACTGGGTAAACGACGCCCGGCAGGCGCTGACGGAGGCGGGTTTTAGCGAAGCCAATCGCGACCACATGCTTTACGCCTTTTGCGTGCTGCTGGACGAAGCGGTACTGAACCGTGGCCAGCAGGACGACGGCTGGCTGCGCTGGAGCCGAGACCCGCTGCAGGTGCGTTTCTTTAACTCGCTTAACGGCGGCGAAGCACTGTGGGAGCGCATTCGCGAACTGCTGCGCGAACCCGCAGCGGACGAGACCGTGCTGACCTGCCTGTACCGCACGTTGCAACTGGGTTTTGTTGGCCATTACCGCGCGCAGGATGACGAGCGTCGCGAGGACGTGGTGCGCGAACTGGCCGCACGCGTGCCACCGTTTGCCCTGGCGCAGGATGCGCCGCTGGTAGTGCGTCCGGCAGGCATGCGCACCGGACGCCGTTTTTACTGGATGAGCTGGGTGGCCGCCGCCGTGCTGCTTGGCGGCCTGTGGTTCGTCCTCGACGGCTGGCTGGCGCAGATGGTGTCCGGCATATCGGGGATGGGCAAGTGAGACGCGGCATCGGTAATTATGCGCTGATCGTGCTGGCCCTGGTGCTTACATTGTGGCTGATCCTCGGCTTCTGGCCGCTGTCTGGCATCACGGCAGCAGCACTGTGCCTGCTGGCGCTGCTGGTCGCCGGACTGATGCTGTGGCGGCAGTCACGCCAGCGTGATGTGGAAATCGCGGTGGCCGATGATCGTCTGCCGCCGGAAGATTTTCGCGGCGCGGTAGTGCTGGTGTGTGGCGACAGTGCATCGCTGTTCTCAGGCAACCAGCCGCGTGAAACCGCGCAGGGCTGGTATCTGCCGGTTGATGCACCCGGGCAACTCGCTGCGATGGCTGACTACATCACCACTCAGCGTCCGGCACTGCTGCCACAGGTCTCGCTGCTGCTGGCAGTGGTGCCGGAGCAGCACACGTCTGCTGAAGACTTCACTTCCCAATTTCACAGCTGGCAGCGTGCGCTGCTGCAGTGCCGCCGCGTGCTGAAGTGCGCGCCACCGCTGTGGACTGCATGCTGGGTATCACACCCGAACCACGAAGCTGAATGGTTCAGCATCATACCGGACCAGAGTGCGCTGCAGGCGTGCATCGCCGGCAACGACATGATGCCGCTGGCTGAATGGTTCCGGGAGCAGCCGCCACGCCTGGTGCAAATGCAGTGGCTAGACAGCCTGCTGATGTGGCAGGAAAAGCACATCACGCCACTGACGCAGATGAAGCCATGCCGCGCCGGGATTTGCCTGACGCCGGTAACGGCGCTTGCGGACAACCTGTGGGCGCAGCATCTTACTGGGCTGACCACGCTGCCTTATGCACCCGCAGGCACCGATGTCGCGCTGCCATTGCCGGATGCGCTGCTGGCTGGCTTGCCGCGCAGGCAGGGCGTCAGCCGATGCCTGAGGCTGGCGCGCGCGGCGGGCATGATTGTGGTGGTATTTCTGGCGCTGGCGCTGCTGGCGTCGTTCCTCAACAACCAGCGGCTGATCCGCACTATTGGTGACCACCTGACGCTGTGGGCACAGCTGTCTGGGGAACCGGCCGAGCCGAAGGTTCACGCGCGCGCGCAGTTAATCGCCGATCGCACACTGCTTGATGACTGGCAGCACGGCGGTGAACCGCTGCGCCTCGGCCTCGGACTGTATCAGGGCATGCGTCTGTTCGCGCCGGTCGACGCCGCCATCAACAGCTGGGCGCCTCCTCCGCCACCGCCGCCGGTTATCCAGCAGATTGTTGAAGGGCCGAAGACCGTGCGCCTCGACAGCCTGTCGCTGTTCGACTCTGGTAAATCCGAGCTGAAAACCGGCTCAACCAAAGTGCTGGTCAACGCGCTGGTCGGCATCAAGGCGAAGCCGGGCTGGCTGATTGTGGTGGCGGGTTATACAGACGATACCGGCAATCCGGCGCTGAACCAGCGCCTGTCGCTGAAGCGCGCCGAAGCCGTGCGCGACTGGATGCGCGACACCGGCGACGTGGATGAGAGCTGCTTTGCGGTGCAGGGCTTCGGCCAGAGCCGTCCGATGGCGAGCAACGACACCGCCGAAGGCCGCGCGGCCAACCGGCGCGTTGAAATCAGTCTGGTGCCGCAGGCCGACGCCTGCCAGGCAGCGGACGCAATCCCTCCGTCATCACAGGATGGTGACGGCAATCATGAAGAAAAGGAGTAACAATATGGCAATTCCGGTTTATCTGTGGCTGAAGGACGACGGCGGTGCGGACATCAAGGGCTCGGTGGACGTGCAGGACCGTGAAGGCAGCATCGAAGTGGTGGCACAGCAACACAACCTGTACATCCCGACCGACAACAACACCGGCAAGCTGACCGGCACGCGCATTCACACGCCGTTCCTGTTCACCAAGGAAATCGACTCGTCCAGCCCGTACCTCTACAAAGCGGTCACTACCGGCCAGACGCTGAAGTCTGCCGAGTTCAAATGGTACCGCATTAGCGACGCCGGCCAGGAAGTGGAGTACTTCAACACCAAACTGGAGAACGTGAAGGTGGTGAAGGTCAATCCGGTGATGCACGACGTTAAGGACCCGTCGAAAGAGAAGCACAACCATCTGGAGCAGATTGAGCTGCGCTACGAAAAAATCACCTGGACTTACAAAGACGGCAACATCATCCACTCGGATTCGTGGAACGAACGCGCCACAGCCTGATTACGCGTCATATTTCGCGCCGCAGGTGCGTTGGCTGCGCTCGCGCACCCCGGTCACTTACTTATGTAAGCTCCCGGGGCTGCACTCGCTTGCCGCCTTCCTGCGACACGAACTATTTAGCGTAATCCCTCCACCGGGCTGTTTTTTTGCAGCCCGGTGGATGCTGGCAACAGGGATTACAGGGCGCACATTCTGTAGCGGCGCAATTCATTGCGCGGTGTTGACCTTCAAAAATAACTGACGCTATGCGACCAGGCCAGATGCCTGGTGATTCCATCCGAAGCGGGTGAAATCACAAGTCATTTTCCATCTTTCCTGCTGCCTTATGCGCTTTGGTTTACGGCGAAGGGCGGTAGCGTGCCCCCAATCAGGAGAATTTTGCTATGGACAGTCAGTCAGCCGCTTTACTGCGTCGCCTCAACCCGTTCTGCGTGCAGGCGCTGGAATCCGCCGCGTCGCTGTGCCAGACCCGCGCGCACGCTGAAATCCAGCCGGAGCACTGGCTGCTCAAGCTGCTGGAGCAGGGCGAGGGCGACATCACCGTCATCGCGCGCCGCTACGAGTGGGATATGGACGCCATCTGGCAGGATTTGCTGGCATTTCTCGACCGCCAGCCGCGCGCGGTGCGAGGACGTCCGCAGCTTTCCTCTTCATTAGAAGCGCTGTTAAAACAGGCGTGGCTGATGGCGTCAGCATCTGATAACAACCCGCAAATCCGCAGTATTCACCTGCTGATGGCACTGTCTGAGCAGCCGTCGCTGGTACGCTGCGAAGGTCTGTGGCCGTTGCTGAGCCTGCGCATGAGCCAGCTTGAGCGCCTGCAGCAGATGCTGGAAGCACAGTCCGACGAGCGTGCGGAAGCGGAACAGCCGGAGATGCCGGTCAGCACTATCGAGCAATCTCCCGCAGGCGAAGCCAAAACCCCCTCCACCGAAGCGCTTGCCCGCTTCACCCGCGACGTCACCGCTGACGCGCGTAGTGGCAAAATTGACCCGGTATTTGGCCGCGATAACGAAATCCGCCAGATGCTGGATATCCTGTCGCGCCGCCGTAAGAACAACCCGATTCTGGTAGGCGAGCCGGGCGTGGGCAAAACCGCGCTGGTTGAAGGGCTGGCGCTGCGCATTGCCGAAGGCAACGTGCCGGACAGCCTGAAGCCGGTGAGCGTGCATACGCTGGACCTCGGCATGCTGCAGGCGGGGGCGGGCGTGAAGGGTGAATTCGAGCAGCGCCTGAAGAACATCATCACCGAGGTGCAGGCCGCGCCGAATCCGGTGTTGCTGTTTATCGACGAGGCGCACACCATCATCGGCGCGGGCAACGCAGCGGGCGGCGCGGACGCGGCTAACCTGCTGAAACCGGCGCTTGCGCGCGGCGAGCTGCGCACCATCGCGGCGACAACGTGGAGCGAATACAAACAGTACTTTGAGAAGGACGCCGCGCTGGAGCGCCGCTTCCAGATGGTGAAGGTGGACGAGCCGGACGACGACACCGCCTGCCTGATGCTGCGCGGCCTCAAGTCGCGCTACGCCGACCATCACGGCGTACACATCACCGACGCGGCGGTGCGCGCCGCCGTCACGCTGTCGCGCCGCTACCTTACAGGCCGCCAGCTGCCTGACAAGGCGGTTGACCTGCTCGACACCGCCGCCGCGCGCGTGCGTATGAGCCAGGACACCACGCCGGAGGCGATAACCCGCTTAAGAGCGAAGCTTGATGCGCTGAACATTGAGCAGCGCGCCATCCTTGACGATGAAGCGCTCGGCGGCGCCATCCCGCAGGAGCGGCTGGCAGAAATCGCCGGCCTGATTGCGGTAACCGATGAAGAGCTGGAGGCGCTGGAGCAGCGCTACGGCATCGTGCAGTCGCTGATGCAAGAGCTGCTGGAAGGCCGCAAAGACGCCAGCCAGCACAGCGCCATCGCACAGCTCCAGACCGACCTCGACGCGCTACAGCCTGGCGAGCCGCTGCTTACCGCCGACGTTGACGCGCGCATCGTGGCGGGCGTGATTGCCGACTGGACCGGCGTGCCGCTCTCCTCATTAATGAAGAACGAGCAGGCCGAACTGCTGGCGCTGGAAAGCCAGCTCGCCACCCGCGTGGTCGGTCAGGACGCGGCGCTGAACGCCATCGCGCAGCGCCTGCGCGCCTCGAAAACCGGACTCACCTCGGAAAACGGCCCGCAGGGCGTGTTTCTGCTGGTCGGCACCAGCGGCACCGGCAAAACCGAAACCGCGCTGGCGCTGGCCGACTTGCTGTACGGCGGCGAGAAATCGTTAATCACCATCAACCTCAGCGAATATCAGGAAGCACACACCGTTTCCCAGCTCAAAGGCTCGCCGCCGGGCTACGTCGGCTACGGCCAGGGCGGCATCCTCACCGAAGCGGTGCGCAAGCGCCCGTACAGCGTGGTGCTGCTCGACGAGGTAGAAAAAGCGCACCGCGACGTGATTAACCTGTTCTATCAGGTGTTTGATCGCGGCTTCATGCGCGACGGCGAAGGGCGCGAAATCGACTTTCGCAATACGGTGATTTTGATGACCTCCAACCTCGGCAGCGACGCGCTGATGCAGCTGCTGGAAGAAACGCCCGAGGCCACCGAGTCAGACCTGCAGGAGTGCCTGCGCCCGATCCTGCGCGACCACTTCCAGCCGGCGCTGCTGGCGCGCTTCCAGACGGTGATTTACCGCCCGCTGGCGCGCGAGGCGATGCGGATCATCGTGGAGATGAAGCTCAGCCAGGTCAGCCAGCGGCTGCAACGGCATTACGGCATCCGCACCACTATCGGCGATGGTTTGTATGAAATGCTCACCGACGCCTGTCTGCTTCCCGACACCGGCGCGCGCAACGTCGACAGCCTGCTCAATCAGCAGATCCTGCCGGTGCTGAGCCAGGTGATTTTGCAGCACCGCGCCAGCGGCACCTTAAGCAACATCCTGACGCTGGACACCAATGAAGAAGGCGAAGTGAGTTTTATATTCTGAACACGTGACGTTCTTTTTAATGACAAGGAGTGTGTATGAAAACCCAAAATACCCCCGTTTCACCCGCGTTTATCGCGATTTCATGGATTGCTATGCTCGGTGGCACATTGGTTTATCTGGCGGGCCTGTGGCGCGCAGATATGGAGCTGAATGAAAAAGGCTACTACTTCGCGGTGCTGATCCTAGGACTGTTCGCGGCGGTTTCGCTGCAGAAAACCGTACGCGACCGGCTTGAAGGCATCCCAACCACGCATCTGTATCACATGGTTTGCCTGCTGGCCTTAACCATTGCCGTAGTGCTGTTGCTTGCCGGTTTGTGGAACGCAACATTAATGCCGAGCGAGAAAGGCTTTTACGGCGTGTCGTTCTTTATGGCGCTGTTTGGTGCGGTGGCAGTGCAGAAAAACACCCGCGACAGCATGCACAGTGTGTCTGACAGCGCTGATGAAACCCCGCACGAACCTCAGGCCTGATATTCCCGAACTCTCCCGCTGCCGTCGCGGTGGCGAGAGAACGTTGACGCCATGACGGCGTTGTAATGGTTTTTGGTGAGTAAGCATGACAGATAAAGCTAAAAAAGCGGCTATTAAAGAGGGGAGCCTGCGCTTATTAACCTCAGGTGAGATTGCGCTGGCAAAATCTGTCTATGGTGAAAAGATCAATTACGGTAAGGTCTGGATTCATCACGACAGTTATTTGCCATTTGGCCTCCAGCATGAGCGTGTGGTTATGACACCACAGGGCGAAATCTATTACCGCACATATCTCTATAGAGATGATTATTCTAAAACCTCTTCAGGTGAACAACATACATTCATTCACGAACTCTGTCATGTCTGGCAACGAGACAGGGGAATGTGTGTTATCTGCCGAGGTCTTGTCAGCTGGATAGCATCTTATCGCTATATACTGGACGGGCGATTGCTGAGTGAATATTCGATGGAGCAGCAAGCTCAAATCGTCGCTGATAATTTTATTTTGCATGAATGGGGTTATGAATCATTTTTATGGTTGCATGGTAGAGAATCCGTGACGCTTGATGGCGAATTAAGTCTTCCTGTCATAGAACAACGCTATAAAAATGCACTCAGAGGATTTCCATGGTGAAGTTTTTTATCCTCAAAAAAACTGTAGCTATTTCCACTTTACTCGCAAGCTCGACATTTCTCACTGGTTGTCCGGGCGTTGGTGACAGAGGGTGGCATGATGAAACAACGGAAGCAGTGCGAGAAGGGCAAGAGATTTGCTTTCCCATAAAACAATCACAAGGGTATATCCCGACTTACCTGGCAATTAATCAAAGAGATACCCCGCGAACAGAGCAAAAAAACAGGATTGTTGGTGACGTTGTAATCTCAAATGGCATGCTATGTCTTCCCCCGGATGAGTTCACGCCTGTTGAAGGCAAAGAGTATGTAGTTAAATTTATTCTTAAAAACGGCGGTCGCTTTGAATCAATAAGAAGCTTTGTCATTGCTGTCAAAGTGGTTAATGGAAACGTGGGTAGCTTTCAGTTACAAGATTCTGAAATATCGCGAGGCTATCAATAATTTTGTGTTTGTAGCCAGCGCCTACAATGGCCACAGAGATAAATGGTTTTAATGGTGAAGCAAATGCGAAGCATGATGATCAGCATATTAATATGCTTGCTTTTGACCGGGTGTATGTTAGGGAAAGAGCAGGTTGGATTTGAGCGTGATACTAATGTAAGTCTGGTTGACGACATGCTTTGTATCAGCATGCCCCCAGAGAAAACGTATTATCTGAGCGTCATCTCGATAAAAAATAAGGATGATTCAGGATTTAGAGAAACATATGCGGGAAGTGAATTGTTAGACGTTAACGGCAAACGTTGCCTTTCACCATCACAGTGGTTTCTTGCAGAAAATCATGCCTATACTATTCATTACACTCTGCTGTCTACTTTAAAGATACGTCCATCTTTTAGAAAGGTCGCATCCATTAAGATAAGTAAAGGCCAGATAATATTTTTGCCATTGAATAACGCAGACTATCTTCCCAGCCTTATTCCAAATGATTTTTAGTGTTATAATTACAGATTGAAATCTATTTTATTCTTAAGTATTCATTTGAAAGAAACCATAATGAGATGCTATCAGTTTTATAAAGCAGGTGTTTACTCCACTCTAATAATGAGTTCCGTCTTTCTCACTGGCTGCCTTGGCGATAAGGTGACGTTTTCAGAAACGGCGAATATTACTCAAAGAGAAAATGCAGCATGCTTTGAAGTGCAAGGAGCCAGCGACTACACGCTAAAATCCATGAGTATATTCAGAAGGGGGCATGAAGATGATAGACAATCTTTAATGCCCAACAATACCAATTTAAAGGATGGGCGATTTATCTGTCTTTCCGAATCAGTAATTGACGAGTTTGGCGATGGAGAGTATGTGGTTAGATTTAGTTTGAAGCCAATTAAAAAGCGTCAAAATACAAGGGTGTTTTCAAATGTCATACAAATTGATGGGCTTCAGGTTAAAAACATCCCACTGCAGGAGAATGAAATTACGCATTACCTCGGTAACAATTTCTAAATTAATGGTAACTATTCGTGGTAATGCGGTCTCGTAATAGCATCAAAACAATTTATCCAGCCGCTGTCAGAGAACATTAATAAAGCCCAGAGAAAGTCGTCAACGTCCCCACCAGTGATAGAGACGTTGTGGCCGGCTGTCATCAAGGAGTGAATGACATGAACATAACTGATTTACTGCAAGGTGCACCCTCGTTAATAAACGGGACGTTGAACCGTTACAAGCTTTCTATCCCCTCATGCTCGTCCAGTATTGACGTCGAGAACTTTAACGGCACAGAAGCATTGAGTGAGAACTATCACTACGATGTGCTGTTCACCAGCCCGGATAAAGACATCACGGCCGCACAGATGTTGCGTAAACCAGCAACGCTGACCATGGGCACGGGTGAGTTGATGGTGCTGTCGGGACAGAAGATGGTGCATGGTTACATCACTGATTTTCACCGTCTGACGGGTTCTGCCGATCAGGTGACTTATCTGGTGGTTATTGAGCCACGCCTTGCATTGCTGGATAAGCAATATCGCTCGCACCGTTTCTTTGTGAATAAATCAGTTCCAGAGGTGGTGAGCCAGATACTGGATGAACACGGTTTTCAGGGCTGGGAATATGAATTCAGCCTGAAGCATGAATATCCCAAGCGTGAGCAGATAAACCAGTACCAGGAAAGTGATCTTCAGTTTATTCGCCGCTTGCTGTCGGAAGTTGGCATCTTTTACATGTTCACGCTCCAGCCAGATACCCAAACTGAAGTCGTCCGGTTTGGTGATGCTCAGTCTGCGCTTATTCAGGGTAAGCCGTTGCCACTTAACAGTCCTTCCGGCCTGGAAGATAACGGACAGGAATCTATCTGGGGACTGAATATCACCCACAAAGTGGTTGAAGCGGGGGTAGTCGCGAAAGATTACAACCATCGCGAAGCGCAACGTATTTTACGTTCGGTTCAGGCGGATATGTCGCGCGGCGATGGTGATGAGATCAACTACGGGCAGGTTTATCACTATCGTCCGCGTCATCCTGACGGCGGTGATAAATATGTGCCCGCGCCGGAGACTGCGAACTATTACGCGCGCCTCGATCACGAACGTTTTCTGTGTGGCCAGACATTGATCACTGGCATTAGCAATGACGCATCACTGGCTCCAGGCAAGGTGCTGACCATTATTGATGGTGTTTTGCCAACGCTGCCGGAACAGCTTCAGAGTCCGGTCGTCGTCACCCGCATCAACCTCAGTGCCAGCCGCAAGTCGGGGTTACAAATCAACCTTAATGGTGTGCCTTACAGCGAAACGCTGTGCTGGCGCCCAAGGTTGTTACCACGCCCAAAAGTCAGCGGCACCATGACAGCGCGTGTTACTAGCGCAAAAGACAATGATATCTATGCCTGGCAGGATGCCTCCGGTCTGTACCGCGTGGTATTTGATGCAGATGAAGAGAGCAAAGATCGCGGCCAAGAAAGCATGCCGGTGCGCCTCGCCAAACCTTATGGCGGTGATATGTATGGTTTCCACTTCCCGCTGATACAGGGCACGGAGGTAGCGATTGCCTTCCGTGAAGGGGATCCTGACCAGCCCTACATTGCTCATGCGCTGCATGACTCGAGACATGTGGATCATGTAACAGAGAAAAACAGCACCCGCAACGTCATCCGCACCGCTGGGCTGAATAAGCTTCGCATGGAAGATAAGCGCGGTGAAGAGCACATCAAACTCAGTACCGAATATGGCGGCAAAACTCAGCTGAATCTGGGGCATAACGTTGATTCAAAAAGAGTGTTACGAGGGAAAGGTGCGGAGCTAAGAACTGATGAATGGGTCAGCGTCCGCGGTGGCAAAGGGATTCTTTTATCAGCTGATTTTCAGCCCGATGCCAGCAGCACCATGCTGGAGATGGATGGAGCAATTGAACAGCTTGAGCAAGCACTTACCTTGGCCAGAAGCCTGCAAACAGCCGCTAAAGGCTCTAAAATCATTCCTGCTGATATCAATGGGCATCGAGCACTAAACGAATCATTGAGATATTTAAAAATGCCCGGGCTGGTGGCACATGCACCCGCTGGTGTAGGGATATTGAGCCCTGAAGCCATTCGACTCGCTTCTGGTGAGAAAAGTATTGGATTGATGTCGGGCAAAAATACCGACATTAGTGCCGGAGAGTCATTTACGGTTACAGCTTCAGAATCGGTAAGCCTTTTTGCAGCAGATGCAGGCATGCAACTCTTCGCAGGCGCAGGGAAACTGGATATCCAGGCGTTGGGCGGTGAGCTGAACACTACTGCTAAGGAAAACATCAGCATCAGTAGTGGTGAAGGCAGTATTACTGTTAGTGCAAACAGTGAACTTGTACTGCTCTGCGGTGGAGCCTATATCAAACTGAGTGATGGAAATATCGAGATTGGCTGCCCAGGTAATATATCGCTTAAAGCAGCCAATGTGGATCAGACCGGGCCGGGTTCGCTGGATAGTGAACCGATTGTTTTTCCGAAAGGCTATTCCGGTTCTTTCACTCTCAAAGATCCAGAGTCTGGAGAAATAAAACCTTTCACCAACTATCGAGTTACCACCGCAGAAGGTGAAGTATTAACCGGTATTTCGGATTCATCAGGAAAAACCAGCCATCTGTACTCGTCAATGCCCGGCGAAATGAAGATTGAGTTTCCGGATAATCGAAAGGAAGAGGGGCCGGGACATTGGATCACTGTTGACCATGATTTTCATGGATTAAAGAATTCGGCAATATTTGCAATCAATCGATTAACTTCCATGGGGGATGAAGGTCGTTTATTTGGCTCCGATGGCAAGGATTATATGAATACCAAAAAGGATAAAATTCAGGAATGGAGCCCTTTACCTTCAGATGCAACGGAAGAAGTAATCAATAAGTCAGCTATTCATCGTTACGGCGAAAAACGCAAAATTACGCAAACCTTCCTTGAAGGTGATGATGTCTGGGCCGTAGGCGGAAAATCGTGGCACTGGCAGCCGGTAACTGCCGATGATGTATACGAGGAGAAAAAATGAAACTGACATTTAAATTCAGGCATGTTTTATTTTTTTGGGCAGCATTCGATTTTATATACATTATTCGTTTCATATGGCTGAACCTTTCACAAGGTCGAATGCCACTTATTGATGACATTATCTCTTTTAGTGAGTTGTTTGTTACGCAGGGGTTTTATACATTAATCCTTTTCTCACTTTCCTTGTTATTGAATATATCGATTGTTTTATCTGCTGTACTGCTTTTAGCAGGATGGCGGCATGTGCAAAAAGTTGTCTATACACAGACGTTATTACGAATCATGTTTATAGTGCCCTCACTTTCCGTTTTGCCATGGATTTTGAAAAATGCATCGATAACTAATGGAGTGGTATTTTTACTCGCGACAATGATTTCAGAAATATTGAAAGTCGGTTCAATTTATCTGTTCAAAAAGACGGCTATGGATAAGCATTAACCAATTTAAAGGACTGAAGAGGTTTTTATGGCAAATAACTCATTAGTGACTTCCGTTACTCATAGTAATGCGGACGTATTGGTCGGGAAGCAAAAGCCTTATTGGGTTGAAGTACAACTGGTTGATGAGCTGGGGAATGCTGTCGCAAATATTCCCTGGAAAGCGGAAAGTCACCATCCAAATGAAGGACGAATAAAGCAACTCACTTACTCAGGAGTGAGTGATGCCGAGGGGCTAATAAGAATTGATATGCCGCATGGATTGGAAATGCGGTTGTTTTTAGAAGCTGATCCTTTGGCAAAGGAGATGGAAAAACGCTCACTTCGTGTAGGTAGAGATGCAGAAGCTGACTCAACTGTTCGACTCGTTGCATTAGGAAAGGGTTATAAATGGCATTATGCAACTATTGGTGAGTTATGTAGGGCTGTTCCCTCTGCGTATGATTTAAGAAAAGGCGAGGTGTGGCCGATATTCCATTTCCCGCTGAATACCAGATTTAAAGGTTTTACTATCAGGACAAATGAGCTTGAAGTGCGCCATGTCCTTGAAATATGTCCATTCAGAGCTTGGGAACTAGTATTACATCATCAAAAGGACTATTCGATAGCCAATGCCTTAAACTTAGGTGTGGCAGCAACCCTTGCATATGCCGATGATAATGCTTTAGACACGGTATCAATTACACAATTTTTTATAAATCAGTGCCAAGATCTCTCACGGTTACCGCAACTTCATAAAGATGGTTCTTCCTGGAATGTCCTGGCGCAAGATGTTCCCTTTAACGAACGTTATTATCCGCCGGTATTTATGGATACGTCTCGTGAAACATTAGTAGAAGTGAAAAAAAATAAAGACGAGCCTCTTTCGGATAAAAATCAGACAAAAGTTATAAAACCAGATGGGGATACTCAACTTTTTTATGTCTACAACACAGATGAAATTATAGTTTCGTGGCGTGGAACAGCAAGTCGTTTCGATGCGGGAACAGATCTAGCGTTTAGACCAGTGAAAACGGAGTTCTGTGATGAAAATAAAACCCAATGTAGCTCTCTACTTACTTCAGGAAAAGTTCATACAGGATTTTGGAGTGGTTATAACAGGGTCGAGAGTAAATTCAAAAAAGAAATAGAAATTTTGAGTGATTTGACTGAAACTTTGGATTTGTTTATCTGTGGGCATAGTTTAGGAGGTGCTTTAGCACTTATACATTCTGTAGTTTTAAAAAGTAGGTCACCTCTTTTATATACTTATGGGATGCCAAGAACGTTTACAAAGGAAGCCATTTCACAATTGTCTGATATTACTCATTTCAGGCATGTAAATGATAGTGATCCTGTGCCTGCAGTTCCACCTGAAGCTAATTTAGATAACGAACTGTATAGAATATGGGGACCATTAGGCGGAACTCTTGGTTTTTTTTGGTCGTTAGGTGAACTAATTACTTATCAGATGATTTCCTGGGGGGACTGCTTCTGGCATCATGGAAATCCAGTTGTTTTTCTTACTACTGAACAAAGCAGGGAATGGGGGGAGTGTAAAATAAACCTACCTAATCCGGCTGGATGTATATCTATTAGACGTTTACTACCTTTAAAAACTAAAATTTATCTAGTTCCTTCATTGGCAGAGCAAGAAATGCAGGATGCAGGTAAGAACCAAAAGGAATTTATTGAGTCCCTGACGAAAGTTGATTTAAGAGAGTATTTTCCCAAAGGAGGCAATCCTGAGCGTGGGGCAAATATAAAGGTTTACGAACATTTTATGACTTCTTACATGCCTTTCATCAACAATAAGCTACTAGAGTTAATTGATAAAAGTGGAATTACTGAAAGGAGAACGTTTGTTGAGCATTCATATAATGTTGATCTTTTTAAAAAACAAATGAAAGAAAATGTTAAAGAGATTCCAGTGAAAGAATATGTCAGAAATGAAATCCTACTGAATATTGAAGGGTTGCTAGATGTATCGCTCTCTCCTATGTTATCTCTATCAAGCGGAATTAATTCATTAGTTCGTTATGCTAACTATGGTGGAGAGGTTATTGAATATGTTTAAAAAAATTAATATTTTAAATTTTATTTTTTTATGTTCTGTAGTAGGATGCAGCAATACTATCGATAAAACTATCTCACCTCCAGAAAACTCCAAGTTGGTAAGCGTAAAAATAAAAAATCCATCTATTTATACAAAACCATTTCCACTTGCAGTTAGATATATTTCTCAAGAGTGTAAAAAAAGAAGAATTAGTGGTTTTGACGGTTCGGTTATTATTGAGCCAAGTTATAATGTTATCCAGGCTACTTTAAAGCAGAAAGATAATGATATATGGATTGCTCAGATCGCTACTATTGGTGGAGGGAAATGTCGTTGGATGTTAAGTGCTATTACTCTTGGCATAGAATATAGTGATGCAATTCACTTAAGAAAAGATCTTACTCTTGGAAGTGCGGTAGGGATGATTATAGCTTTTGATAATGATGCTTCTAGAAATGGACAATATTCGACAATCAAAGGTGACATAAATGTATCTCCTAAATATTACCCTTACATTAGGGAGAAAAAAATAGATAAAATTGAAAATACTCTATCCTTGCTAGGCAAGGAAAGCTTTATCACACTACGAGCTATCGAATCATGGAATATTGTTTTTTCACCAAAGTTGGATGAGAATAAAATCGTTATATTTGAAGGTATAGAGAAGAAAGAGAAAGGCGTATATCCAAAGATAATTTATCCAGATGGAACAATTGCACCACCGAAAACTCTCTTCCCAGACTTTGATAAAGTTGACAAAATGAAGTTATAGTCTTGTCTGTTTTATATTTAAATTAAGGGCTTCTGATATGTATAGAATGGGTTTGTAATTATATTGTTATTTTTTTTCAGGTCGTAATCGTGATGTAAATGTGGATTTTTTGCCCCCGCATCATTAAAAATTGATAATTGTAGAGATAAAAAAACCCTCTGAATATACAATGCCATTCTTACTAGAGATTAGATATATTTCATATCAGTGCCAAAAGAAGAGGGTTAGTGGCTTTAATGGTTCAGTTATTACTGAACCTGGTTATAATGTTATTCAACTTCCATTGCAGAAAATAAATAACGACACTTGGATAAGTAAGGTTGCAGTAAACGGTGGTGATTCATGTAAGTGGTCGTTGAGTGCAATTAATCTTGGCATTGAATATATCGATGCAAACCATCTTGGTAAGGATTTAGTGCCTGGAACTGCGGTAGGCGCATCAATTGCATTTGATAATGATGCTTCTCGTAATGGGCAATATACATCGATTCAGGGGGATTTAACACTATCACCAAAATATTATCCATATATTTTGGAGTGGAATATAATGCGAAAGAAAAAAATTAACGCTTTTAGGTAAAGAGGATTTCATGTCCTATCGAGTGTTTAATCTTAATACAATACACTACTCTCCAGGTTTAGATGAAACTAAAGTTGTGCGTTGGATTGAGCCTGAAAAAAAGGTTGATGGGGTTTACTCAAAAATAATTTATCCTGATGGAATTGTTGCTCCTGAAAAAACTCTTTTTCCAGACTTCAATAAGGTTGACAAGATGAAGTTGTAATTATCTGGATGAATTTGACCAGGATAATGATTGGGGAATTTGAATGGAAATGTTAATCACGAAGTAACATTCGCAATGTGATTCTTAATAGTGAGTCAGTATGAAAGTATTTTTGTTTTTATTTACACTGACGTGCATTTTGCTATGCTCTTTGTCATTGATTTCAGTTATGTTGTATTTTCTGTATAAGCATCTCAAGTTGCGTCAGCATAAAATCATTGTTTTTCCTATTGTGATATCAATGTTTATGCTAGGCGTTGGTTTTGTCTTTATTCTCTGGATTTATGTGCCGGAGTTATAGAGTTTAATATCTATGTTCTATTTTTCGTGATGTTATTTGATGCATTTTACTGTGAGGTAAGTCCGTGAAAAAAGGTGTTGTTGTTATTGGAGATAAAACCACTCATGGCGGAGAAGTTATTTCTGCATCCTCAAAATACACAATCAATGGTAAACCCGCGGCCTTGGTCGGCGATAAGGTCAGTTGTCCAATTCCGGGCCATGGAACCAATCAAATCGTAGAAGGATCGCCAAGCAGGACGTGCGGTGGTCTTGCCGTGGTTGTTGATGGCTGTAAAAGCCAATGCGGCTGCCAGGTGATATCTAGCGTAACCAACAGCACAGTGAGTTGATAAACAATGGCTTGGGTAAGAACAAAAGCAATAATAACAGAGTTATCCCCTGCGCCAAATTTAATTGGATGGCTAATAGTCGGGGCATTAATAATTGTCGTCGCAGTTTTAATATTTATTCTTCATGCATCAGGTTCGTTTAAACCTCTCACTGTATTAAATATCTGGCTGGTCTCTCTAACCTTGCCGTTGTGCTGGTTTATCGCCTTCTGCGCGCGTTACTGGTTGAGACAGCGAGAAATAGACAAGCATCTGTTCCTGCAGCACGAGGCAGAGCGCGGACAACAGCAATGGGAGCAATGGGCACAGCGCTATATTGCTGTGTTAGGCAGCAGTATCCAACTGCCTGATGGCATCACAGCGGCTGCGGTTCTTGAATCTTCGCCTGATGCGTTCCCATCAAGAGGATCATTGGCAAGGCGGATTGAAGGCGTTCAATCTCCGTTAAAATCCTGTTTGTTAGGGGTGCAATCCGAACTGAAATCATTGCCACCCACGCTACCGCTGCGAATTAGTGTTTTAACTGATAGCGATCCCGTCCAGCTTAACGAAGAATTCCCCGATGTATGGGCGTCTGTTTTTCCCGAACTTATAGCACCAGTCGATGTTGTCATCTCGGAAACACTTTCGATGGCGCACCTTGAAGAACGCCTCAAACAGCCCACCATGACTGTCGATCTGATTATTGTGATGCAGCTTCATGGTGAAAAATTCTATTCCGATGGCCTGGCGACTTTGCTGCTTACCAGCGACGACGTTGCGGAGAAATATCAATTATCTCATGCCACTCGCTTGCTGCGTCCCATGCCGCTAGTGATGGCGATGTTTGAACAGGATTTTATTCTTTTTCTTGAAACACAAACTACGGCTTGTCTCACATCACGCGTAGTTGCAGATGTTTTGGATTGGGAGAAAGTATCTGCATCGTTAATGTCCACAGGGGGGCAGTTCGATGCTAAGTGGCAACCAGCAGAAAGACTGAATCTTGAAAAAATCACTGGCATACCAGGAAAGGGTTCTCCCTGGCTTCTTATCGCATTGACTGCGGATCTGGTCAGCCTACGTAAAGAATCATTACTGACACTTTTCTCTAGCGGAACCGAGCAGTACATCAGTACCCACACCACAGGACGTGAATATGAACAAACCGGATAATCTTATTTTTGGCCGCCTCGGGATAGTTGGATTAATCATTGCTGGAATTGTCTTGATATGGCTACTGATTAACCAATATGGCACTTATGCAGGCATTGATACTACAAAAGACAAATTACTGGCTCTTTTAGCAATCTGCTTGGGCATCGCTTTCCTCTGCTATCTCCCTGCAATGGCGAAGGGAGTTAAACAGTCTTATCATCGTCGTTTTTCTAAAGAAACTCATGCTCTTCCTGACGAAGAATCCAGGCTGGAAAAAACGTCTCCACGCAACATCACTATCGATGAAATCCGCCACGCACTGCGCCAGCATTATGGCCACTTCTGGAAACGCAAAGCCCGCATCCTCATTGTCACCGGAAGCATGGCTGATGTTGAACGCCTGACGCCAGGCCTGACTAACCAGCTCTGGCAGGAAGATCGCGGCACATTATTACTGTGGGGCGGCGATCCTGCATCCTCACCAGATGAAAGTTGGCTGACGGCCCTCAAACGTCTGCGTCGTCGTCCGGCTGATGCGATGATCTGGGTTACCTCCGCCGTTGATCATCTTGCCGATACTTCAGTCGTACCTGCCACAGCATTACCTTCTGCCGCCGCGATGGATGCCACCTCCCACGCGTTATCGGCACGCTACGAGAAGCTGGGCTGGCGGTTGCCGCTTTATGTCTGGTCGCTGCATCCGCGCGCCGACAAGCAGCCGGGCCGCATGACTCAGGCGGTGGGCGTTCAGACTCTTACCACAGGCAAAATAGACAAGTTACTGGTGGAGTTGGCAGCGCAGCTCACCACCCAGGGCATTCAGCAGGCGGCAGGTTCGCCGCAGCATCGTTTCCTGCTTAGCCTGGCAGACCAACTGACGCGTGAACCTGAAACACTCAACGCGCTGATTGCACCACTGCAGAATCCGTATCGACCGCTTCCGCTGGCGGGGCTGGTATTTAGTCCACCGTCTGAAGGTGCAGAGCGCGCAGTACCCAATCACTGGGGCCGCGATAATCGCTGGGATGCGCTGCCGTCTACATTCACTTCGTTGCCCGCGCACCTGCGTCCGCAGCGTCGCGGCTTTTCCTGGTCGCGCCTGCTGGCATCCGTGGCGTGCCTGGCGGTGATTGCCTGGGGCGCGGGCCTGCTGGTGTCGTTCACCACCAACAGCAGCGTTATCAGCAACGCTCATACGCAGGCGATGCAGGCGGCCGATACTGGACAACCGCTGCAGCAGCGTCTGATGGCGCTTTCTGATCTGCAGAAAACCATGCAGCGCCTGCAACATCGTGCGGAGCACGGTGCGCCCTGGTACAGCTGTCTTGGGCTGAATCAAAACGGCGCGCTGCTGGCGGCACTGTGGCCGCGTTACGCGCAGGCGGCGCTGCCGTTACTGCGCGATGCGGCAGCCACGCATCTGCGTAAGGAGCTGCAGTTGGTCGCCGACCTGCCACCCGACAGCCCGCTGCGCGACACGCTCGCCAAACCGGCTTACGCCCAGCTCAAGCTGTGGCTGATGCTGGTGCGCCCGGAGCGTATGGATTCAGCATGGTTCAGCCAGGCGCTGATGCAGGACTGGGCGCAGCGCGCAGATGTGGCTACAGGTTACTGGCAGGGCAGAGCGCCCGGCTTACTGGCGTTTTACGGCGCAGGTCTGGTTACGCATCCTGAATGGAAACTAAAGGCGGACCCGGAACTGACCGGCCAGGTGCGCGCGCTACTGGTGCGTCAGCTTGGCGTCAGCAACAGCGAATCACGTCTGTATCAGCAGGTGCTGGCGCAGGTGTCGCGCAACTATGCCGATATGCGCCTTACTGACATGACTGGCGATACCGATGCGGCGCTGCTGTTCAGCACTGATGAAGTGGTACCGGGTATGTTCACCCGTCAGGCATGGGACGACGGCGTGAAACCCGCGATTGATAAAGTGGCCAATGCCCGCCGCGAGGAGATGGACTGGGTGCTGGGCGACAATCCGCCGACGACCGGGAAATCCTCCTCGCCTGATGCACTGGAAGCACAGCTTACCAGTCGCTACTTTGCCGACTACAGCGCAGCCTGGCTGAACTTTCTTAATAGTCTGCGCCTGCAGCCCGCGCCGACGCTGTCGGATGCCATTGACCAGCTGACGCTGATGGCCGACGTGCGTCAGTCGCCGCTGGTGGCGTTGATGAACACGCTGAACGTGCAGGGACGCACCGGCCAGACCGGCGGGGCGCTGGCCGACTCGCTGGTGAAGTCGGCGCAGAATCTGTTCAGCAAAGAGAAGCGTCCGGCGATTGACCAGGATGCCGGGCCGAGTGGTCCGCTGGATGCGACCTTCGGTCCGCTGCTGTCGCTGACCGACGCGCAGGGCAGCTCGTCGTCAATGAATCTGCGCACTTTCCTCACCCGCGTCACGCAGGTGCGCCTGCGTCTGCAGCAGGTCACCAACGCCGCCGACCCGCAGGCGATGACGCAGACGCTGGCGCAGACGGTGTTCCAGGGCAAAACCGTCGATCTGACTGAAACCCGCGACTACGGCAGCCTGATTGCTGCTGGTCTGGGACAGGAGTGGAGCGGCTTCGGGCAGACAGTGTTTGTGCGCCCGATGGAGCAGGCCTGGCAGCAGGTATTAAGTCCGGCGGCGGAAAGCCTCAACGTCCAGTGGCAACAGGCGGTAGTGAGCGAGTGGAACAGCGCCTTTGGCGGTCGCTATCCGTTCAAAAACGTTAGCAGCGAAGTTTCTCTGCCGCTGCTGGCGAAGTATCTCAACAGCGATACCGGCCGCATCACCCGCTTCCTGCAAACGCGACTTAACGGCGTGCTGCACCGCGAAGGCACACGCTGGGTGCCGGACAGCATCAACGCGCAGGGGCTGACCTTCAACCCGGCATTCCTGAAAGCGATTAACCAACTGAGTCAGATTTCCGACGTGGTTTTCACCACCGGTGAAGCGGGACTGCACTTTGAGCTGCGTCCCGGCACGGCGGCAGGCGTATCGCAGACGACGCTGACCATCGACAGCCAGAAGCTGGAGTACGTGAACCAGATGCCGGCCTGGAAACGTTTCACCTGGCCGGCGGATACCGAAGCGCCGGGCGCAACGCTGAGCTGGGTCAGCACCGAGGCGGGTACACGATTATATGGCGACATGCCGGGTGGCTGGGGCTTAATCCGCCTGCTGGATAAGGCGCAGGTCACCGCTAATCCAGGCATCAGCAGCAGCTGGCAACTGAGCTGGGCCGCGCCCGATGGCCGCACGCTGAATTACATTCTGCGCACCGAAGCCGGTGATGGCCCGCTGGCGCTATTGCGGCTGCGCAACTTCACGCTGCCATCCGATATTTTTCTCCAGAGCGCCACAACTATCGCGCCGGAAGACCTTAACGTCACGGAGGACGAATAATGCCGCTTAAATCTCTTATCAGCGCCTGTGGTGAAGACGCTGAGACGCTGCGCGCTCAGGCAAAACAGCAAATCGCACTGTGGAATAACTGGCTGCAGCCGGTATCGGCGGACAATCCCGCTGGTGAGGACCCGACCTATCACGACGGTTTTCAGCAGATGCAGGAGGAGGTGAACCGCCTTTCCGGGGCGGACACCGCGCTTATCTGCGAGCTGGCGGAAAACCTACTCACCTCTGTTACGAAAGACATCCGCGTGGCGGCCTGGTACAGCTGGGCACGCCTGCAACTTGATGGCGAAGCCGGGCTGGCTGATGGCTTGTCATTAATGGCCGGACTACTGACGCAGTTTGGCAGCAGCCTGCATCCACAACGCGCGCGCAGCCGTGAAGCCGCGCTGCGCTGGCCCGCCGGTTCGCGCATGCTCGACACACTTTCACTTTATCCAGAAGTCACCAAACAGGATGCGTTGCGTATCGCTGGCGCACTGTTGTTGATTGAGGACGCGAGCCTGGAGCACGGCGGTGCCGGGCTGGGCAGTCTGTATGCGGCGCTGGAAAATCGCCTGCTTAAAGCGGGTGGCCCGGATGCGGTGGTGCCACAGGCGGCGGGTGAGGGTGATAAGCATCAAACCAGCGGTCCGGCTGCGCCACAGATGGGGGCGATAGCCTCCGGACGCGAGCTGCTGGATCAGGCGCGCACGCTGTCGAAATACCTGCGTGATCAACCCGGCGGCTGGCTTGCTGCGCACCGTCTGATGAAATCCCTGCGCCACGATACGCTGCTGCAACTGCCGCCGCTTTCCGGCGACGGCAAAAGTCGTATCGAACCGCCTAAGGCAGACCAGCGCGCTCAGCTTAAACGTCTTTGGCTGCAGCAGAGCTGGCAGGAACTGACCGAGCAGGCTGACAGCCTGTTCTCGCGCGGCGGCAACCACTTCTGGCTTGACCTGCAGTGGTACATCCATCAGGCGCTGACGCGCGCCGGCAACACCACGCTTGCCGCCATCGTGCAGGACGATCTTAAAGGACTGTTGTCGCGCCTGACCGGGCTGGAAACGCTGGCGTTCAGCGACGGTACGCCGTTTGCCGATGAGGTGACGCTCGGCTGGATACAGCAGCAGGTCATGAACACCGAACCCGGTTGGGGCGAAGGGGCGTCAGCTTCTCCCGGTGCCAGCAATGAGGATGACATTCTGCAACTGGAAAGCGAAGCCGTAGAGCTAGCCGATCGCGAAGGTATCGAAACGGCGCTGACATGGCTGCAGCATCGGCCGGGAACTGCTTTACCGCGACAGCAGTGGCTGCTGCGTCTGCTGATGGCGCGCGTCGCCGAGCAGTTTGGCCGTCAGGAAATGGCGCTACACCTGCTTAGCGGGCTGGATAACAGCGCAGATGACATGACGCTCGGTCAGTGGGAACCGTCACTGCTGTTTGAAGTGAAATCAAGAAGGCTGAAATTAATGCGCGCCCGCGCTGGGCGCAGTGAAGCGGATAAAGCGCGAGTGCAGCCGGAAATGGAACAACTGTTAGCTGGGCTGGTTCATATCGATGCGGCACGCGCTGTGGTGTTACTGGGTTAAAACAAAAGGGATTTATTATGCTGATTTTACGCGCGATTATTGTAATGATGGTTTTTTCATTAACAGGCTGTACTTATTACTTATGGAGCTTAAGTGACACCCGATTAACAACTGTGCGAGAAATGAATTTCTCTGATCGAATTAGCGGGATGTTTGAGTATAAAAATGTAAATCTGACTGAAGAAGATAATGGCACTGGAAAAGACATTATCAGACTTCCAGATGAAGGCGTAGGATTCGTTGGGGACGATAATATCTATTTTGTGACGGTTAACGGTAATGAATTATTGGCATTGAACGATTTGATGAAGAAAGTGCCATTAAGAATGAACAATGATGATAAATTTATCGATATGAATCTCAAAGGCCACTACAGTAAGAACACTAATGCAGAATTCCAACAAACAATGAGCGTTAGAACTCGAAAACCTGTAACTGCATTAACTCAATCACAAAAGAAAGCGCTTGAGGATAAGCGGTTTTCATCAGTGGACGGTTATTTACAGCGTTCAGTGACCGTTGAGGGCATCATTATCAATAGAATGAGGTTAGGTTCATCTTTCCCTCAGACAACATCACTCGATGAAAGCTATCAGGTGCGATTTTATTCATCATATCGTTACGATAAGTTCGACAGTGGCTCGTTAGCCTTAAAACTTGCATTGACACCTGTCACGTTAATTGGGGATGTTGTTTTTATTCCGCTATATCTACTCACTGCAAAGTAGTAATAGGATAGGGATATTCATCAATCTAATAAGAGGGTGAGATGATTAGATGCATCATCAGATGTTACATCGGTGGGGGGCGAAACATATTTAATTATAATGGATGCGCAAGTCGGAAAGAGTTTTGGGTTTTCATTCTGATAAATTTATTAGCTTTGAATTTATATTCAGCAATAACTGGAATGCTGACTCTGACCGGCAGTGGCATAGTTGATGTCTTGTTGTTTCTTTCAATGTGTTTTTCTCTTCAACTGTTATTTATATGCATCCTGATCATCCCTGTTATGTCTTAGGGCGTAAGAAGAATGCATGATATTGGTCGGAGTGGCTGGTGGTTTAGTAGCCTGCTACTTAGCAATATTTTTATTATTCCTGTATTACTTGGTGTTCTGGTCAACAGTATTGCAAATCGCTTTCCATGGGATATCGAACTCTCTATATCGATTTGGGCAAACCTGGTATTGAATTTGAGCGTTATTTTTTCCCTGACATATCTGTGCTGCAAACCTTCAGTAGAGCCATCACCGCTTCCACATTAACGCAATAAAAAAACAATCAGAGTGCCGTAATGAAAGATCTCACCCTGCGCTATTACGACACCGAAATGCGCTAGCTGCATAATGCCGCTAAGGAATTTTCCGCCACGCAACCTGATAGCACTAAGAAGGACAAAATAGACCGGGCTGGCGCGCCGGATCCGATAGGTGGGTTAACTGTTAGGGATTAAATGATGAACGACCGCTTAGCGGAATGTTACGCCGGAGCCTGGCGTAAAACATTCGATTATAAAAACTGCGCCACGCGCAAGGAATTCTGGTCATTTATTCTGGTCAGCACGCTCCCATCTTTATGCTCAGGCGCCGTGCTTCTTATTGCTCTTATTTGGGTTGATTTATGGGTGATTAAATTTTGTGGGATTGGTCTTGCGACTGTTATGTCATTTTTCAGCGTAATCATTATTTTTCTTTTATGTCGCTGGGAATTCGACGCATGCACGATATTGGCCGCTCAGGTTGGTGGTTTGGCTTCCTGTATATAGGAAGTGTTTTTTTCTTTCCTGTAAGTCTGTTTTTATTATACCTATGCAGTAAGCCTTCGCTCCATCAGCATCCGGTTTATCTCTGAATAAATAATTAGAGCTCTGTGTAGGATGTTTAAGATTCACTATGTAACTTAATTATCAGTATCTTTACGTCATGGAGGATATGATGAATACATCCGGTATTCTACAGAAAGTTTTGTCGGTCTCATTAAATCGCTATTATCTCGATTTACCGGGCAGCACCTTTAGTACTGATGTTGAAGAGATTGAGGGAAAGGAGGAGATGAGCGAACTGTATTGTTACACAGTTCGTTTCACCAGCGATGCTGGCGACATACAGCCTCAGCAGATGCTGCGGAAAAAAGTCTGGTTAAATATGCAAGCTTCCTCAGATGAGCTGAAATCGGTATTTCCTGAAAAAATCGTTAAAGTCATACACGGAGTGATAACTCACTTTCGGCGATTGCAAGGTTCACGCGATCAAGTAAGCTATGAAATTATTATTGAGCCATTTGTTTCACTGCTAGGTAAACAATTCCACAGTCATCGATTTTTCGTCAATAAATCAGTGCCTGAAGTGGTAACGAAAATACTTACTGAACATGGTCTGGAAGCCTGGCAATACCAATTTAGCCTGAAGCAAAGCTATCCAAAGCGCGAACAAATTAATCAGTACCAGGAAAGTGATCTAAAATTTATTCAACGTTTACTGGCTGAAGTAGGAATTTTTTTCTACTTTCGCTTACAGGAGGATGCGCGCACTGAAGTAATCCATTTTGGTGACAGTCAGGTGTCGTTTAATACTGTCAAATCGCTGCCGCTTAACAGCCCTTCAGGTATGGATGATGGCGGAAAAGATTCGATCTGGGAACTAAATCTTAATCATCAGGTTGTGGAAGCTAGCGTATCCGCTAAAGATTATAACCATCGTGAGGCGCAATATATTTTACGGTCTGCGGAAGCGGATATGACACGGGGCGATGGCGATGCAACTAATTATGGCAAGGTTTATCATTATCGACCTCGCCATCCCCAATCTGGTGACAAGTACACACCAGCTGCAGAAACCGCAAACTTCTATGCACGTTTGGATCATGAACGCTTCCTCGCTAGCCGAACATCCATTACAGGAATAAGCACCGATCCCTCTCTGGCTGCTGGGCAAACGCTGATAATGACCGACAATAGTGTTCCTTCAACCTTGCCAGAGTTGCTGCATAACCCACTGGTAATTATAAAGTTGAAGTTCGTTGCCAGTCGGGAATCAGCCATGCGAGTGACGATTGGCGCCGTGCCATACAGTGAAACTATTTGCTGGCGTCCAGCAATGCTTGTACGCCCTAAAGTCAGCGGCACCATGACAGCGCGAGTCACTAGCGCAAAAGATAATGATATCTACGCCTGGCAGGACGCTTCAGGTCTTTATCGTGTGGTGTTTGATGCGGATGAAGAGAGCAAAGATCGCGGGCAGGAGAGCATGCCAGTGCGACTCGCCAAACCTTATGGCGGCGATATGTATGGCTTCCACTTCCCACTGATTCAGGGAACGGAAGTAGCGATAGCCTTCCGCGAAGGTGATCCTGACCAGCCTTATATTGCTCACGCGCTTCATGATTCGCGCCATGTCGACCACGTCACCGAAAAGAACAGCACACGCAACGTTATCCGCACCGCAGGTTTAAACAAACTGCGCATGGAAGATAAGCGCGGTGAAGAGCACGTCAAACTCAGCACCGAGTATGGTGGTAAATCACAGCTAAGCCTGGGGCACCTGGTGGATTCCTCGAGAGCCAAACGCGGTGAAGGTTTTGAACTGCGCACGGACAAGTGGGGCGGGATTCGTGCTGGAAGCGGTATTTTTATAAGTGCAGATAAGCAACCTGGCGCTGGTGCAGAAGTGCTTGAGATGCAGGATGCACTTAACCGCTTGCACAATGCAGGCAATCAAATGCAGCAGTTAGCTGATGATGGAAAAGCCGCAGGCGCAGAACCTGCGCAAGTGGAAACTCAACTTAATTTCATGCGCGAAGAGTTAGAACAGCTCAAGCAAGCAGTCGCACTGCTTAGTGCGCCGCAGGGAATCGCGTTAACCAGCGGTAAACATTTACAGCTTGCAGCGGCAAAGAACTTAATCGCCACCGCAGAGGCAGACGCTGATGTTGGCATCGTCAAACGCATGTTTATCGGTGTGGGCGAGGGACTGAATGTATTTGTGCGCAGGATGGGTATCAAGCTATTAGCAAATCAGGGGCCGGTTTCGATTCAGGCGCAGAACGATCAATTGCAATTGCTTGCAAGGCAAGGACTGGAAATTACCAGCACCGAAGAAGAAATTCATATCATTGCTAAAAAGAAAATCGTGCTGAATGCCGGGGGAAGCTACATTACGCTGGATCCGTGCAAAATTGAGTTGGGCACCGATGGTGACTTTGCGGTGAAATCAGCAGATTTCGCCTATAGCGGACCGGCAAGTATGACGGCGGAACATCCTGAATATCCCGAAATCCAATCCACCGCTAAGCAATTATTGAATCTCAAAGTACCAATGTCACCTGATGCAGAAGCCGGAAGCTGGGCTGGCATGCCGTATACGTTGTACGCCGATGGAGCAGCGATAAAACAGGGCGTGCTGGATAACACCGGCAATTTACCGGTTGAACATCAAACCGTGACGAAATCTTATCGCTTGGTAATGGCAAACGGTGTTAGCTACCAGATTCCCGTCGCCGCCACTTATCGCAATCCAGAGCAAGGTGTTCTAGCGAATCGCGGCATTCATCATCATCACTCGCAACCTGCAGAAGAAATTAATGCTCCGGATTCGCACACCGGGCACCGTTCGCTCTATGCCGCATTACTTGATGGTATTAATGACAGGGAAAAAGACGCATGAGTCAGTCAGATATCGTTTCACCTATTGCAACTGATATAACCCAGCAATGTGTGATTACACCGCCGTGGTTTGTACAGGGCAGCGAATATCAACCTTTACCGGCGACCTATTTTCCGCTGATTAATGGTGAGGAAGCATTTGGTGCGGTGCATCATGCCATCGAAAATGCGCGCAAATCAGTGGATATTATTTGCTGGGGTTTCCAGCCTTCGATGTATTTTGTGCGTGATGGCAAAGCACCCTGTATTGGGCAATTATTGATTGATATTGCTGAAAAGCGTGGCGTTGAAGTAAGAATACTGGCCTGGGAAATGCCATTTAATACTGCCGGATTTGGTGATGAAGCAAATTTACCTGGAAAGTTTTTGCCGATTGTAAGAAACCGTGCAGGTCAGACTTCTACCGATACACAATTTGATTATGACTGCTGGTGGTTTAAAACCTCCGCGCGCTTTAATACCATGAGGGAGATGGTCCGGGGAAAAGAAAGCACGCTTGAGAAACTTTATCCTTTTCCTCATTTTGTTAGCCGTGGTTTTAATGCGAGGGATCGTGCTGAAATTGCATACCAGGCAAAATTTAAGGCTCTTGATAAAAATCTGAGTAACTCAACGATTGCTACTATGGCAGGAACTGTCACACATCATCAAAAAACCGTAATAGTGGATTATGAACTGCCGGAGAGAGCCGTGGGTTTTGTGATGGGCCATAACATGCTGGATGAGTACTGGGATACTAATGCACACTCAGCCAGAAATCGGGGTGCTCATGCACCCGAACCGAATAAAGGCGCGACCGGTGCTCTGCCACGCCAGGATATTTCCAGTCGGGTAACCGGACCAATTCTTGAGCATTTACATCATAATTTCGCGACCGCCTGGCAGAAAGAAACCGGGCAGAATCTCTTGTGGCAGCGTAATGCCAGTGAGGCGGCTAAAAACATGCGGCCGCAAAAATCACTTGGCACGCCGATTATGGCGCAATTGCTGCGCACCCAGGCGCAGGCAGGTAAGCGCGATATTGAGAAACTCTATTTACAGGCAACAAATAACGCCACACAGTTTATCTATATTGAAAACCAGTATTTCCGCTGGCCACCACTGGCAGAATTGATCAAGAAAGTCGCTGCGGATCAGACCCGTGAGGGACGCGATCCAGGAAAACACGGATCACTTTACCTCTTTGTTACGACAAATGTGACTGATGGCGGTATTGGAGCAGGTACAGTAAACACGCAACGTATGCTGGAGAGTTTAGGCCGGGCAGATACCATTCCAGGTATTACCAAATTAAGACGTAAAGAGGCGCTGTGGAATGAAATGCCAAGTCCGCCATCGATTGATGCCTCACTTGATGAAAAAATAAAATATATTAAGGAAAGGAAGGGTAAAGAGGCGGAAGTCAAAGCGAAAATGCAGGAAATAGACAATAGTGCCGTTGTCCCCGTAGAGCATCCGGGATTAAAAATCCACGTCTGTTCGCTGGTGGCACCTGATTCAGAGGGAAATAACTGGATGCCAGTATATATTCATTCAAAACTGATGATTATCAATGATGTTTTTACCACCCATGGTTCAGCCAATATCAACACACGAAGTATGCAGGTCGATAGTGAAATGAATATTGCGCATTGTAATGCGCCAGTAACCAAGAAGATGAGGAAGCGATTATGGAATCTGCATACGAATAATTTGGGTGGGCAGGATGATGTTAAGGTAGCCTTTAAGCAATGGGAGGATTTAATGGCGCAAAATTCTGATCGAATTAAATCAAGTCAGCATGGCGAAGGCTTGATGAATCCATTATGCTCAATTATTGAATTTCAATACAATGAAAATACATTAAGCGATCTAGATTGATGATGAGACTAATTCTTTGTGTTGTTTTTTTTCTTACGGCATGTGATGAAATAAATATTAACTCAGCTTTCAATGAGACTAAGAAAATGAATGCATTAAGTTCAGTTAAGATGAAATTAGAATTCACATGTAAGCATCAGATGATTTCTGATTCAAAAAATGAATCAGAAAAATTGTTTGCATATGCTCGTTGGTTACAGAAAAATAATCAACTTAATCAGAATGTTTCAATTGAGGCTGAAGTATCTCGCCTTTATCGTATAGCATCTGAAAACGGAAATTTAAAAGCAAATATAAATCTTCAAAATGGTGCATTACAAGGCCGATTTATTATTAATGACGAAGAACGACTGCGTTTGAGCCAGCAGTTGATAGACGCAGGTGTAGGAGCTGGGTATTACTTTATTGCAATCTATCTTCAACATGGCATAGCTGGGTTGCAGCGGGATCAAGAGATGGCATTACGTTACATGCGTAAAGCTGCAGATGAAGGTAGCCCTCAGGCTCAAGCATATGTCGGAGAGAAATTAGCACCAAGTAATGTGGCACCTGATATTAGTATTCAATTTCGCCGTTGCGCAGCTGAGCAAGGTGAAGGTAAGACTGCTCGTAATTTAGGTATTTATTACCAGAATCGTGCAGATTTTAATTCTGCACTGAAATTTTTTCAACTTGGAGTTAAAGCAGGAAACTCGAGTGCAGCTAGCTTTCTATCAAGTGGTTTTGATGGGCCAGAGTTAAATAATGAACTTTACTATATGGGGCAGGAGATGGATAAGGAGCGAGTAAGGCGCTACGAAATAATATGGGATGTTCTTGAGAGATACTCCTATACCAATCCTACAGTCCCAGAAATAGATGAAATTGTGCCACTTCCACCCGCACCGTTACCCGCCTGGGATGGAAAGTTGAAATGGCTGGAAGAAAGAGAAGCCAATATTCCACCTGAAAAGCCCAGTGAAGCACTCATTAACCAAATGGCGCGGGATAAACAGCTCGATCCTGCTACCGGCAAACCATTACCAGAGTCACCACATTTTGTTCGTGATGATTCCATCAAGCTATCATGCCGTAATGGTGAGGTGTGTCCCGTGAGTGGATATTGGGAAATGGAATGGTGGGATTACAACAGCCTAAATACTCAGAGGATAGTGCGCTTTAATCAGGGAGATATTCTGCCAGCTGACAGAGTACGGCGCGTTGTCACTCGTCCCTGGCCATTTGAGGACAAAATTGTGATTGAAGAAAAAATGATGGCATGGCGTTTAATTGCTGAGATTTAAATATTATGGTTTGTTTTATTTAAATGTATTGCCGCAAAAAAATGTTGGCGTTTTCTCAGTTTAAAGGAGTGATTTAATGAAAGGAATTATCCGTTTAGGCGATAGCCATAATGGTGGCGGCACGGTGTTGGAAGGTTCAACCACAATGAAATTTTCTGGTATCGGCGCAGCACGTAAGGGGGATGCGGTTATTTGTCCTATTATTGGTCACGGTAAGAATTTTATTGCTGAGGGCCATGCTACGTTTAAAGATAATGGTGTGCCAGTGGCATTTCAGGGGCATCGGTGTGCGTGTGGTTGTGAATTAATCTCCAGCCTGACACAAGCTGTGGCAGAGTAATTATGGCAATCAACCTCAGGCAGGTACCTACTGCGCTCAAACAACCTGAATTACCAAGATGGTGGATCTGGCTATTATTACTCGCTCTGTTTTTGGTATCAGGCACCGCATATCAAATGTCAGTAAACCTGGAAAATAAAGCCATCGATGCTGAAGCCTTTTGGGAAAAAGCATTAGTGATTCCAGCCGCTATTTGGTTGACTCTGTTAGTCTTGCGAATGGTTTATTATTCCTGTGATATTGCAACAGTGGATAAACTGAATGCTAAAAGAGAAAAGGCTATTCAGCAACAAGTGCAATTGGGTCAGCGCTACCTCAACATCTTAGACGTCAGCCTTCATACTGCATTGCGTTTTCCTGATGATCAGGATGGTAAAAAACAATGGCAGGCGATCCAACAAAAACAGCAGGCACTGAAAACCCAGCCTTCATGGCAAAGCGAACGTGGTATTAGACATAGCCGGTTAAATGCCACGGCTGATCAATCGCCGGAGCAAATACTTAACCAAACAATGAGCGCAACAATTAATCAATTGAGTAAGACGTTAGCATCGTTTCCATCTGATTTACCGCTGCATCTACTACTGGAAAATCACATCGGCATGCCGGATATCAATTTTCAAAAAATGTGGCAGCAACATTTTAACGATGCTCACATCCAGCAAGCGATTGAATGGCTGCATGGTTCTGGACTTCAAGCTATCGATGAGTGGCTTGATCATCGCAGCAATAAATCCTCATTGCTTTTAGTATTAGCCGTCAATTTTTCCCCTATACAGCTGGAAGGATCGGCTGAATCGCTAGTTTATTTACTGCTGGCAAATCCGGGTTTGCCAGATTCGCCCAAACCGCTAGCGCAATTGCATCGACCTGAACAGGCTTACAGTGTGACTGAGGAGGATCTGAACTATGCGGTGCAACATGCTGCGCTGTGGGGAGATGCCACGACTGAACAAATCAAAAGCGGATGGTTGGTTGGCATACATTCTTCATGGCAGCAGAGGGTGGCAATGGCTCTTAAAGCGCTATCGTTACCGCTCAATATTGGACAGGATCTGCACGACATTAACAGCACGTTGGGTTATCCGGGGCCTGCTGCATGCTGGCTTACTATCGCTTGTGCCAGTTCCTCCTTAAATGAAGGCCCACAGATTATGCTGAGTGGAACGGGATTAGAAACCGAGCAATTGTGGGCCACGCTGATCGTGCCAGCTAAAGACCAAAACTCTAATACTTAACGCAACAACTCATGGCTCAATAATGAAAGATCTCACCCTGCGCTATTACGATACCGAAATGCGCTACCTGCGTGATGCCGCGAAAGAATTTGCCGCCACGCATCCCGATCGCGCTGCGATGCTTAACCTTGATCGCGCTGGCGCGCCGGACCCGTTTGTTGAACGTCTGCTGGAGGGCTTTGCCTTTTCCGTCGGTCGCCTGCGTCAGAAAATTGATGACGATCTGCCGGAACTGACTGAAGGGCTGGTCAGCATGCTGTGGCCGCACTACTTGCGCACCATTCCGTCGCTGTCGGTGGTGGCGCTGACACCAGACCTGCCAAAAATGAAAATGGCGGAGGTGGCGCCAGCCGGACTGGAGGTCTATTCGCGTCCGGTTGGCCCGAAAAATACCGTATGCCGCTACCGCACCACGCAGGCGCTAACGCTGAATCCGCTGGAAGTCGCTGGCGTGACAATGGCAACCGAGCCGGATGGGCGTTCGCTGCTGCGCATCCGCATCAACAGCAGCGGTCAGGCTGACTGGAATCAGACCGACCTGAGCCGCCTACGCTTCTGGCTGGGTGAAGACGTACCGTTCAGTAACGCGCTGCACCAGATGCTGACGCGTCGCCAGGCGGCGTTGTATATCCGCCTTGCGGGTCAGGAAGAGCGTGCGCGGCTCGACGGCTGGTTCAGCCCCGGCGGATTTGGCGACGATGACCGGCTGTGGCCTAAGGGCGACAGCGCCTTCAGTGGCTATCAGCTGCTGCTCGAATACTTCACCTTCCCGGAGAAATTCCGCTTTGTTCATCTCAACGGGCTGGAGAAAATCACGCTGCCGCCGGGCCTTGCATATTTCGATATTGAGGTGGTGTTTAGCGCGCAGTGGCAGAGCGATCTGCCGGTGACGGATGAGTCTCTGCGGCTGCACTGTGTGCCGGTGATCAACCTGTTCACGCTGGAGGCCGATCCGCTGACGGTGAGCGGACTGGAGAGCGAATACCTGCTTCGTCCGAAGCGACTGCAGGACGGCCATACCGAAATCTACGCGGTGGATGCGGTTAACGGTTCGGGCATTGGCGGCAGCGCAGATTACGTGCCGTTCTCGAGTTTCCGCCACAAGGGCGGCATGATGCGTCGACAGGCACCTGAGCGCTACTTCCATACCCGCGTGCGTAAAGGCGTGAGCGGGCTACACGATACCTGGCTCATTCTCGGCGGCCAGCAATGGGAAGCGGGGCAGGAGCTGGCCAAAGATACGCTGTCGCTGCGCATCACCGGCACTAACGGTCAGCTACCGCGCCGGGCGCTGCAGAGCACGCTGCTGGATCGCTGCGAACAGGTATTACAGACGCCGGTAACGGTGCGCAACCTGTGTCGTCCAACGCTGCCCGCTTATCCACCGGCAGAAGATCGCTTTCACTGGCGCGTGCTGAGCCATCTCGGCTCTGGCTTCATCAATATGATGAGCAGTGCAGAAGTGCTACGCGGCACGCTTGCGCTCTACAACTGGCAGGATGACGAGCTGTGTAACCGCAAGCTCGACGCCATTCTTGACGTGCAGCATCACCGTCTGCAGCGCTTTGAAAACGGTTATCTGCTGCGTGGTCTCGAAGTGGAAATCACGTTGGACAGCAATGGCTTCACCGGTGACGGTGACATCAACCTGTTCGGCGAGATGCTCAACCGCTTCCTGTCACTTTACGCCGACATGAATCAGTTCATTCAGCTCTCCCTCATCATCCGGCCAGAAGGAAAATGCATCCGGTGGAAAGAGAATCACAGCCAGCGCCTGCCCGGCTAATTGCGCAGCTGGGTGACCGGCTGCCGTACATGAACTTTTACCGCTTCTGCCAGCTGCTTGAGCAAAGCGATCCCGACGCGCCAGTGCCCGGCAGCGGCTGGCAGGTGCGCCATGAACCGGTACGCTTCCGTCCGCATCCGGGCATGGGCTTTCCGGCGGGCGAAATCCGCGGCTATGAAAATCCTGCCCGTCCCGGTTTGCCGCCGACTGTGCGCGTCAACTTTATGGGGCTGTACGGCACCGAATCGCCGTTGCCAACGCGCTATATCGATGACATCGCTCTGCGCCGCGATGGCCATGAGGCGATGCAGGATTTTCTCGATATCTTTAATCATCGCCTGACCACCCAGTTCTATCGTATCTGGCGCAAGTATTCCTATCCGGCAACCTTCGCAGAAGGCGGTCGCGATAATACCTCGCAGTATTTGCTGGGACTGGCCGGACTCGGCATTAAAGGCTGTGCAGAAAACGTCGCCACGCCGGTATCGCGTTTCCTGGCGCTTCTGCCAGTGATGTTGCTGCCGGGGCGCACCGGTGAGGGTGTGAGTTCGCTGGTCACCCTGCTGGCGCCGGATACGCGAGCGGAGATAAAGCCTTGGGAGCCGCGCCGCATTGAGCAGCGAAACGTCCTGGCGATGAGTGTACGTAAGCCGGTGAGCATGAAGAATCGCCCGGTGATGGGCACGCACGCCACCGACGTCAACGGCCAGGTGCTGATTCGGCTGTTCACGCGCAATCGCGACGAAGTCAGCGGCTGGCTGCCGGGTGGACAACTGCACGGTGATTTTATGGCGATGCTGCACGTTTACCTCGGAGCAAAGCTCGATGCGCGACTGGAGCTATGCGTGGAGCGCAGCCTGCTACCCGATGCACAGCTAAGCTGCCGTGAAGCTGATGCAGTGCTGCTGGGACGCACTGCCGTGCTGCCCCAGTTGAGCGCATCACATTCTAAAAGAGATGACGTTATTACTATTCAGCTCGGCCGCTATGAGCGCGTCCGGGTCAACACATCAAGGATTGAGACCGATGAAGAAGGCGATTACCGCTGGTAAAACCCTGCTCCCTATAATATTCGCGCTGGCCGTCAGCGGATGCGGACTGACGCAGAAAGTGTCGGACGGCACTGTTTCGATGACCAGAGCCATTTTCTACAAACAGATTAAAACGCTGCACCTCGACTTTGTCGCGCGCGAAGGTGTTAACCGCAATGCTCAGGGCGCAGCGCTGACAACCGTGGTGCGCGTCTGGCAGTTGAAGGATCGTAAAGCGTTCGACAGCTCGGACTATCCATCGCTGCTGGCCGCCGACAGCCAGGCGCTGAAGACCGATTTAGTGGCGGAGAAATCGGTGAGCGTGCGTCCCGGCGAGTCAGTGAGTATTGATGTGCCGATGGAAGAGAATGCAAAGTTTGTCGCAGTAGCGGGCATGTTTTTGTCACCGGACCAGCAGAATGAGAAATGGCGGCTGGTGCTAACGCGTGACGACCTCGATCCCGACAAGGCGCGCATTATTGAACTGGGCGACGGTACGTTGACGTTGCTGGCCGTGAAGAAGGAGTAATCATGACACCTTCACTTTACGACATTCTGTACGGCAATTTTGAAGGTGATCTGGAGCTGGAACGTGTTGGCGAAGAGAACCAAGTGATTTTGTCGGTGCTGGATAACATGCAGCGCATTCTCAACAGCCGCGCCGGTTCGCTGGCGCACCTGCCGGATTACGGCCTGCCGGATATGACGCGCATCCTGCAGGGCATGCCCGGCACCGCGCACCAGTTGATGCACACACTTTCCGGCGTGCTACTGAAATATGAGCCGCGTCTGAAGCGGGTTGACATTGTGATGTTGGAGCAAACGCAGCCCGGCGAATTGCGCTACGCGATTGATGCCGAGTTAAAGGAAGTAGGACTGGTGCGCTTCGGCACCGAATTTATGCCGGAAGGGCGCGTGATGATCCGTCACATGAAACAGCAGCAATATCTGGATGCCAGGGCATCTGTTTAATTTTTTTGCCTGATTAGGGCTTTTCGGAACACAGCAATGACTTCATCTCAATCTCGCTATGTCAAAACCGGCGGCGATCCGCGTGCGTTGGCGGAATATGCCGCGCTGCGCCAGGAAATGCAGAAACTCACACATCCGGCGCGTCCGGATGTCGATTGGCCGCACGTCTCCACGCTCTGTTTAACGCTGTTCGAAAAAAACGGTGTCGAGCTGCAAAGCGCGGTCTGGTACACGCTATCGCGCGCGAACACAGCAGGATCGGCCGGTATGACGGAAGGCCTGGCGGTGCTGGTGGCATTGATTACCCGCGAATGGCCGACGTTATGGCCGCAGCCGGCACATTCACGTATCGAACTGCTGGCGGGACTGAGTCGTCGGTTACAGCAATTCCTGCGTACTCAAACAATAACCGAAGCAGACTTAACGGCACTGAGCCAGGCGGCGCGCTTGCTCAGCGAGGTTGGCGATCATCTGCAACGCCTTGAACTGCGTCAGCTTAGTCAGATTGATCCGCTGCTGGACCGCATTCGCAGTGCGGTGGTGATGCTGGAACACTACGATGTTTCAACATCTGATGCTGTGGCCAAGCTGCCTGAAGTCGTTCCGATTGAGAAGCCCGCACTGACGTTAGCAGGTGCAGAAGTCAGCGGCTGGGTGTACGCTCCATCTCCGGGTGCGCCGGCACCCGATTTGCGGCGGCTGCGGCGTCGGGCATTTATCAGTGGCGTGGGCGCGACGCTGCTGAGCGTGTCACTTATCGCCGCTATAGGCTATTTGGTTGTGCAAAAAACTGAGCAGGAATCTCCGTTACAGCAAGCATTACTGGCTTCAATATCACCACTTCCTGCGCCTCTCACATCGGAAATGATGGCTGAGCTGCAAGCGAATCCCGCCGAATGGCTAAACGAAGCGGCATGGCTGGAGCAAACGCAGCAGCAATTGAACCGGCTACAAAACGTATCGCCGGACTGGAATCTGCAGCTCGGTAATGCGCTGGTAATGCAGGCCAGCCTGGTGTGGCCTGATTCGGATGCGGTTAAAACGATGAGCGCACGCTGGAACAAGCAGCTTAACGCGGCAGCAATGCCAGCAGATAAAATGCAGGGATGGCAACAGGGCATGGAGCAGCTCAACGCGTTGTCGCAGCGCCTGAATGGACTTGACGAGAAGCGCGGCAAATATCTGACGGTGAGCGAACTGAAAACAGCGGTCTACAATATGACGCAGGCGTTCAACGTAACGGTGCCACTGGAAGAGGAACTGCGCGTGTTGCAGCAATCGGACGATGGCGCTACACAGAATCAGTTAACACAAGCGGAAATGCACCTGAAGCAGCTTATCGCCAGTTACCAAACGATAGCTACATCGTCAAAAGAGCAGGACTAGCAAAATCCGCAGCCAACCGGTATTCGCAGCTATCAAACTCTGCGGGGGTTTGAATCCCCCTTGCAGAAAACAGGCAAAAAAAAAGCCTGAACTTTCGTTCAGGCTCTTCTTTAGAATATGGCGGTGAGAGGGGGATTCGAACCCCCGATACGTTGCCGTATACACACTTTCCAGGCGTGCTCCTTCAGCCACTCGGACACCTCACCACATTTTTTTGTCAACCGCGCTGGGTCAACGGGGCGCTACTATAGGGAGATCGCTGAAAAGGGTCAAGCGCTATTTTCTCCTTTTGTTCTATTCGCTTAAGCTCTGAGCGTATTGCCGTTAGCCTGCTCATCATGGCGATTCTGTCATCAAATCATTCCCTCTCTGTCACAAAAATGTCACCGCACTGTCGCAGACTTGTCCGCGGAAACATTTGGTTATATCTATGGAAAAGGATGATTATAAATGAAACAGATACCTCTCTTTACGGTTACGCTGCTGGCTTCTCTGATCGCGACATCAGCAGTGGCAGACGATGCACACTATTCCCGCGCCGCCACCGGCGATGTCACCGAGCACGGCGGCGCGCGTCGTCTCACTGGCGACCAGACCGAATCGCTGAAAGCGTCATTAAGTAATAGCACCGCGAAAAACGTGATTCTGCTGATTGGTGACGGCATGGGAGATTCGGAAATCACCGCCGCGCGTAATCAGGCGCGGGGCGCCGGCGGTTTCTTCCCCGGCCTTGATGCGTTGCCGCTCACCGGTCAATACACGCACTATTCCCTGGATAAGAAAACCCACAAGCCGAATTACGTGACGGATTCCGCCGCGTCGGCCACCGCGTGGGCCACCGGCACCAAATCCTATAACGGTGCGATTGGCGTCGACGTGAACGGCAAAGATCAGGTAACGATTCTTGAGCTGGCGAAAGCCGCCGGTAAAGCCACCGGCAACGTTTCCACTGCTGAACTGCAGGATGCCACGCCAGCAGCGTTGATCGCGCACGTCACTTCGCGCAAATGCTACGGCCCGGAGAAAACCAGCGAATTGTGCCCCACTAACGCGCTGGAGCAGGGCGGTAAAGGATCGATTACCGAGCAGATGCTGAAAACCCGCGCGGACGTCACGCTGGGCGGCGGCGCGAAATCCTTTAGTGAAACCGCCAAAGCTGGCGAGTATCAGGGTAAAACCCTGCGCGAACAGGCACAGGCGCTGGGTTATCAGTGGGTTGATAATCTCGATGGCATGAACGCCATTCAGCAGGCCGACCAGAGTAAACCGGTGCTTGGCCTGTTTGCCGACGGCAATATGCCGGTGCGCTGGCAGGGACCGAAAGCCAGCTATCATGGCAACATTGATAAGCCGGTGGTGACCTGTGAAGTGAATAAAGAGCGTCCCGCTTCGGTACCGACGCTGGCGCAGATGACCAAAAAAGCCATCGATCTGCTAAGCACTAATGAGAAAGGCTTCTTCCTGCAGGTGGAAGGCGCGTCAATTGATAAGCAGGATCATGCGGCCAATCCATGCGGTCAAATTGGTGAAACCGTTGATCTGGATGAGGCAGTGCAGCAGGCGTTGATCTTTGCGCGCGAACATGGCGACACGCTGGTGGTGGTGACCGCCGACCACGCGCACAGCAGCCAGATCGTAGAAAACGGCACCAAAGCGCCGGGTCTGACGCAGGCGGTGAATACCAAAGATGGCGCGGTGATGACCATCAGCTACGGCAATTCAGAAGAGGATTCGCAGGAACACACCGGCACGCAGGTGCGCATTGCGGCGTACGGCCCGCATGCGGCTAACGTGGTGGGCTTGACCGATCAGACCGATCTGTTCTTTACCCTGAAGGATGCGATGGGGTTGAAGTAGCCAGGATAACGGTCGCCATTAACGGCGACCGTTATACCTTACAACCCGCGTTTTGCCATCAACCGCGCTAAATCCACCAGACGATTGGAGAAGCCCCATTCGTTATCGTACCAGGCAAGGATCTTCACCAGATTGCCGCCAATCACCAGCGTCGAAAGCCCATCAATAATCGATGAACGGGCATCGCCCTGATAATCGCTTGATACCAGCGGCTCGTCGCTGTATCCGAGAATACCCTGCAGCGGACCTTCTGCCGCCGCGGCTTTAAACGCGTCATTCACCTCTTCTGCGGTCACGTCGCGTTTCAGCGTTACGGTCAAATCCACAATCGACACCACCGGCACCGGCACGCGCAGGGAATAGCCGGTCAATCGACCCTCCAGCTCCGGAATCACCCGACCGAGCGCCTTCGCCGCCCCGCTTGAGTAAGGCACAATCGACAACGCCGCCGCCCGCGCACCGCGCAGATCTTTCTCCGGCTGATCGTGCAGCACCTGGCTGTTGGTATAAGCATGCGTGGTGTTCATTAAACCGTGCTCAATACCAAACGCCTGGTGCAGCACCGCCGCCGCTGGCGCTAGGCCGTTGGTGGTGCAGCTGCCGTTACTCACCACAAAGTGCTGCTGCGGATCGTAACGTTGATCGTTCACGCCCAGCACAATTGTCAGGTCATCGTTCTTGCCCGGCGCGGAGATAATCACGCGCTTAGCGCCACCGCTGGTGATGTGCACTGCGGCTTTGTCGCGTTCGGTGAAGAAGCCGGTGGCTTCAATCACGATATCCACGCCGACATCGCGCCAGCGAATATTCGCCGGATCGCGCTCGCTGAACACGCGCACCGCTTTGCCATCAATGCGCAATTCGCCTTCACCGGCTTCCACTTCCGCCGGTAGCCTGCCGAGCAGGGAGTCGTGTTTCAACAGATGCGCGAGGGTTTTACTGTCGGTGAGATCGTTGATGGCGACGATTTCAATATCATCGCTGCCCAGCGCTGCACGAAAAACGTTACGTCCGATACGGCCAAAGCCGTTAATGCCGATCTTAGTCATGATTGACTCCTTTTCCGAAGATACTGGAGTCACTCTAAGCCGATGGCGAGATGGCGTAAACGCCAAAAAAGGATCACTTTACGCCAATTTCCGGCAGTGGAAGCGCTGGCGATATTCGCCCGGCGTGAGATGCAGTTGACGCTCAAAGCTGCGGCGTAAATTGATGCTGCTGCCAAAACCGGTCTGTTGCGCGATGCGATCCAGCGTGTCGTTGCTTTGTTCCAGTTGTTCACGCGCGGCGGCGAGACGCGCTTCGGCCACATAGCGCGCGGGCGGCGCGCCGGTTTCACGGGTGAACACGCGGGTAAAGTTGCGCGGGCTCATGGCGACGCGCTCCGCCAGTTTCTCGACTGAGAGATCTTCGGCGAGGTTGGCGCGGATCCAGCGCTGCAATTCACCGATCGGGCCAATGCCGCTCGGCGTTTGCAGATGAAAACGGCTGAACTGCATCTGTCCGCCGGGACGGCGCAGATACATCACCATATCCTGCGCGATATCACGCGCCACGCTATAGCCGAAATCCTCTTCCACCAGCGCTAATGTCAGGTCAAAGCCCGAGCTGACGCCGCCGGAGGTCCAGATCGGTCCGTCCTGAATAAACAGCGGGCCGCCTTCCACCTGAATCTCTGGATAGCGCGATTGCAAGGTATCGAGCAAGCGCCAGTGCGTGGTGGCGCGGCGACCTGCCAGCAAGCCGGATTCCGCCAGCAGCATCGCTCCGCCACATACCGAAACCACGCGCCGCGCCTGCGGAGCCGCCAGCTTGATGAAATCGACCACCATATTGCCTTCTTCCGCGCTGTCGCCGCGCCCGGTGATCATGATGGTGTCCCACGCAGTGCGCGGATCGAGATCGGCCAGCTTGAGATCGGCTAATAGATTGAGGCCGGATTGGCCGTGGATCACCTGATGCGATTGGGTGGTGGCGAGGCTAACGCGATAGCGCTGCTGATCGGCGCCAACCGGCAGATGCTGATTGGCGCGCATCAGGATATCGGCGATACCCGCCGCTTCAAACAGCATGCCGCCGTCGGGCACAATAATCAGAAAGGTTTTCATGGCGTGAAATAGATATTTTGACAGGATAAGCCAGAGTGTCTCATGGCATCTGGATTATTTCCAGGCATAGCAGATCACGATATGCGGCAACTTTGATTAATGATTTTCCTCCCTGGCGCAACGTCATTTCACGCCATTATCTTCACAATCACATCCGCTAACATGGATGAATTCGATCTCGCTGGAATTCAACATGGATCACGCCTCAATGCGTACGTAATCCTTTACCGTCAAGTCGAGTGGTTTGCCGTTTATCCTCATTCTGAGTGGGTTAATGGTGATCACTTCGTTTTCCACGGATATCTATCTGCCCGCCATGCCGATCATGGCGCGCGAGCTGCACGGCGATGCGGAACTTACAGAGTGATTGTTGAACGTTATCCTGCTGCTCTGCAGGAGCGGGTTAGCGGCTAAGCCAGACTAACGTTTGCGGCGTGACGTTCAGCTGCCGCAAGCGTTGTATGTCGAAGCATTTTCGATTGCATCGACATTTTTTTGTATTTGACGTTTTTTTCTCAGTGGGTATGCTCAGCCACGTCAGGATCCCCCGGCCAGGGTTGGTTGAGACGATTACAGAGAGCCCATGAAAAACAGTAATGACAAACAGTTATGCGACATCGCGATTGGTGATGCGGTGATGGAATTATTTAACCAGGATGCGCCGGTTTCGCGTACCACGCTGCTCGCGCAATTAGAGAAGATGATACATGCGGGTGTGACGGCGGAAGAGGTACGGATCGCCAGACTGGCTTTAGAGCTGGTGACGAACAGCAGCACAGCCGACAAGGTTGAACAATCGGAAGAGAACGTGATGAGCTTTAGAGCGAAAAACGTTTCGGCGGATGACTCAACGCAGCACTGATCGCTGTATGCCGGACAAAGTTGTCCGGCATAACGGCGCGGCGTTACCAGCGGTACTTATTCGAATCTTCCCACTCTTTAACTTCTTTTTCCGCACGGTCTTTTTCATAACCGTAGCGTTCCTGGATTTTGCCGACCAGCTGATCGCGTTTTCCTTCAACCACGGTCATGTCATCATCGGTCAGGTCGCCCCATTTTTCCTTCACTTTCCCTTTGAACTGCTTCCAGTTGCCGCTAATACGATCTTCGTTCATGTTGATCTCCCTATTTCGTGGTGACTGTGTGCTGCCGTTCGCTGGCCTGATGCCAGCGGGTGAATTAATCCTGGCACAGGATTTGCGCTTTGCTTGCCTGAGCTGTGAGCTGACTCATAAATTTGCGATTGTGTGAGCCAGCGTGGAGAAAAAAAACCGTTAATAGCCAAAGTGATTCACTAACTCTTTGCTCTGTAAGGCATTATTTTTTCCCGGCTATACAGGCAAGGGTGGGTTGCGATATAGTAATCGTCGATAAGACATTTCCGTCAACTTTTGGAAACCCGCATTCCCTGATGCCATCCGTATGAGTAAAACGCAACCCACCGACATGAAAAGCAGAGAACGTGGCCGCCCAAGAGAGTTCGACATCGAACAGGCTCTGGACAAAGCCATGATTGTTTTTCGTCAGAAGGGGTTTCATGCGGCTTCACTTAACGATCTGGGCGAAGCGATGGGGTTGACAGCGGGCAGCATCTACAAGGCTTTTAAAGATAAGCGCAGCTTGTTTCTGCTGGTGTTTGAACGCTATCTTTCGGTGCGCAATGCCGATCTGCGCCAGCGTCTGGCACAGTTCACCAGCGGCCGTGAGAAGCTCGGCGAGCTGCTGCAGTTTTACCTCGATTCCGCGCGGGCGGTGGAAGGTCGCACCGGCTGTTTAGTGGTGGGCAGCGCGGTGGAGCTGCAGGTGCTGGATGACGATCTTTCGCAACTGGTGAGTGAAGCGGTCATTCGTAATAAAAACTTCCTCGCCTCGCTGCTCAAACTGGGCCAGGAAGATGGCTCAGTGACGCCCAATCTGGATGTGGACACCGCCGCGGGATTGATCCTCTGCATCGCCTTTGGCATGCGCGTTGTGGGCAAGATCACCGATGTAAAAGATGAACCAGAGACCATCAAGTTAGTTATGAAGCTGCTGGACTAAAATTTGTCTAATTAGGAGTCGGATACTTCCTAAATAAGCGAAGCGTAAAGACGGAGGGCAAGTGAAAGACGAAGATTCAGATATTACGGAAGAGATTCGCGCATTGGTGGGCAGGGTAGTGACACGTATCCTGCGTCCTGATGAAGCGCTTACCGTTCAGGAACTCATAGGCGCGTTGTATCGCCTAAGTTTGCGCTCCACCGACAGCAAAACTAAAGTCGCCTGCGAGAAAGCCATTCGTATCCTGGCGAAAAAACTGCATTAATAGGGTCGCGCGTGCCGCGCCTTGTTGTTCTCCTCTGCTGAAGTCTGGCAATCCCTCGCCAAACACCTCTCTGATTAAAGCGGGCGATGCGCGGTCTCTTTCGCCTTCCACAGCGCAAACAGCGTGATCAGCAACGCCAGGCTGACATACAGCGATACCCACAGCGTGCTGCCCATCTCTTTATACAAGGTCGTAATGATCAGGGGCGCAAAGCCACCGCCAATGATACCCGCCAGCGTGTAAGCCAGTGACGATCCGGCGTAGCGCACGTGGCTGGGGAACTGTTCGGTGACAAACGCCGCCTGCGGTCCGTACATCACCGCATGAATCAGCAAGCCGCCAATGACCGCCAGCACAATCAGCACCGGCTGTGAGCTATCCAGCAGCACAAAGAACACAAACGACCAAACGATTGCCAGCAGCGCACCGGCAATGTAGACCGGACGACGGCCGAGCTTGTCGGAGAGCGCACCAAACATCGGCACCGTAATCGCATTGCCAATCGCGCCGAGCATGGTGGCCATTAGCGCCAGCGGACGCGGCAGTTGCAGCACGGTGGTGACGTAGGTAAGGGTGAACACCACCACCAACGCATACAACACGTCGGAGCCGATACGTGAACCGCCAGCGATCAGTAGCTCACGTGGATAGCGAACAAACACCTCTTTCAGCGGCGTATGCGTGGTTTTCTCCGCCTGCTGCATCGCGACAAAGGTTGGCGTCTCTTCTACGCCGCGACGCAGCCATAAGCCAAACATCACCAGCAGCAGACTCAGCAGGAATGGAATGCGCCATCCCCACTCCTGAAACTGCTCGCCGCTCAACGCTACCGTTACCAGCGTGATAAATCCGGTGCCAATCAAGGTACCGCACGAGGGACCTACCTGCGCAAACGAGGCGTTACGGCCACGTTTGTCGGCATCGCCATGCTCCATCGACAGCAACACTGCACCGGCCCATTCGCCGCCTAATGCAATACCCTGAATAAAGCGTAAGGCCACCAACAGCACCGGACTCCAGATGCCCCACACCGCATAGCCCGGCAGCAGGCCCATCAGTGCGGTGGTAACGCCCATAATCACCAGGGTGGTGATCAATACCGCTTTACGCCCGGCGACATCGCCGAGATGACCAAAGATAAAGCCGCCAACCGGACGGGAAATGTAGCCGACCGCATAGGTGGAAAACGCCAGAATGGTTCCGACCAGCGGATCAAAGCTGGGGAAAAACACGTGGTTAAACACCAGCGCCGCCATGATGTTGTAGACCGTGAAGTCATACCACTCCAGCGCGGTACCGATGGAGCTGGCCGCCGCGAGGCGACCGGTTTTGCTGTGGCTGGCGCGCGCGCCTGACGCGTGCGGCAACGTTGAATCGGTATTAGCCATGAGCCATCTCCTGTTGGGTTAACTGCCAGCTGAGGGAGTAGAGCTCTACGTCCGCGTTGAGTGCCTGCGCGGCATCGGCGGCGAGGGTTTTACACACCTGGGCGTCGCGGCAGGTCAGCAGCAGCATCGGATGCATTGGTCGCGTTGCGCTGGTTTCCCGTGGCAGCGGCGAGCTCAGCGTGGTGTCAGGCGTCAGCAAACGTGAGGCGATATAGCCTGGCGTTTGCTGCACGCTGCTTTGCCAGCTGCCCAGAGATGCAACATCTGTACCCGCTTTTAAGGTCAGCACCGCCAGATGGCTACCGGTGCCTTGTCCATGCTGATGCGAGATGGCGCAGACGCGGCGCATCGGATTGACCATTTTGTTAAGGTTCTTCACCGACCATTCGGTCTGGCGCGTGAAGGCGGCGTGATAATCGGCGCTGGTAAAGGCTTCCAGCGATGCGGTTTCATACAGGCCGAGGTATTTGCGTTCGGCATCCACCGCCTGATAACGCGTGCCGCTAAGAAAGCCGCTAATGGCCACGCGCTCTTCAACGTGTTCGTGGTCGTACCATTGGTTGAAATCCGCTTCATCTGCAGCATCGATATGGGTGGCGACAAACAGCATGCCGTGGGGTTGAGTCATGATCAGCTACTCCGTTTCAGGGTGGTTTCAATCGCGGCAGCCCAGCTGAGTAATGCAGCATCGTTGCCATGGGTGGAAGAGAGCATCAGGCCAACCGGCGCAGCGCCGGGCTGATGACAAGGCAGAGAAATCGAACAGCCATCCAGCATGTTGATCACGCTGGTGTTGCGCAGCATCAGCAGGTTGACTTGCATGTAGCGCGCGGGATCGTCGAGCTCAGTCAGCGTCGGCGCGATCAACGGCACCGTCGGCATCAGGATGCCGTCGAAGGGCGCAACCGCCTGCTCGACGCGCTGTTTCCAGTCGGCGCGCAGTTGGTAAAGTTCGGCGGCATCCTCTTCGTTCAGTAAGCTGCCGCGATTAATGCGCGTCAGAACCTGCGGATCGTAGGCTTCTGGCTGGGATTGGGCGTAATGCTGATGCCATTGCCAGGCTTCCCACGCGGTAATGCCGCCACGCGCGTTAATGGAGTCCAGTTCTGCCAGCTCTGGCAGCGGCAGCTCGGTGATTTTCACGCCCTGCGCGCACAGCACATCAAGCGCATGCAGCCAGGCGGCGCTGACGTGTTCGTCAAGGCCAGCCAGCACGCGCGTCTGCGGGATAACGAAATGCGCTTCTGACAGATTCCGCTCATCGATTGTGAGGGGCCGATCGGCGATCACGCTATCGAGCAACCAGCAGCTGCGCACGTCGTGAGCGATCACACCGATGCTGTCGAGCGATGCCGCCAGCGGCAGCGTTCCGCGTTGATCTATGCGGCTGGCGCTCGGTTTGAAGCCGGTTAAGCCGCATAGCGCCGCCGGAATGCGCACCGAACCGCCGGTATCGGTGCCAACCGCCGCCAGGCACATGCCGTCGCTCACCGCCACCGCTGCACCGGAAGAGGAACCGCCCGGAATGCGCTGCTGCGCGCGCTGCCACGGATTGGCGGGTGTGCCGTAATGCGGATTGACGCCGAGGCCGGTGAAGGCGAACTCGCTCATATTGGTTTTGCCAACGATGACGGCACCAGCCTGCTGCAGCCGATCCACCATGCTGGCGTTCGCCGTGGCTGGGCTGGTGTTGCTGAGCAAGCGGGAACCGGCGGTAGTGACTTCTCCGGCGACATCAAACAGATCTTTAATGCTGATGGGCAGACCATCAATCGCGCTGCGTGGCTGTTGCTGCTGCCAGCGCGCGCCGGCTTGTTCGGCCTGCTGGCGCGCAGCAGCGGTATACACCTTGGTGAAGACGCGTTTGCCTTCTCCGCTTTCCGCTGCAATTGCACTCAGTGCATGCTGGGTCGGGGTTTCAGGGCTGATTTGCCCGGCGAGCAGCTGCTGGCTCGCTTGCCATAACGTTGTCATAGAGAACCTCAGGCGATAACCGGCAGCGAGCCCGTGATGTAAGTGTGTTCCAGCGTGCGGTTCAGCACCGGATCGTGCAGCGCCATACGGAATTCACTGGAAGGACGGATCCCGCCGATGGCGCTGAGCGTGCCGCACGACATGGCGAAACCTTCCTCAACCTGGCCCGCGGCAAAATAGCGGCTTAGCAGATCAAGTGGCGTCAGCAGCGAGGAGAGGGCGCCTTGCTGATAAGTCACCCAATCACCGTTGACGTTGATCCAGGCGCGCAGCTCCAGCTGATCCCAGTGCGCTTTGACGTCCGTCATGCGCCACGCGTGACCGGCCACCGGTTTGATGCACGCCTGTTTCGATAGCGCCACGCTGAACGTTTCCAGATGACGATCGGTATGATCAGAAATCAGCGAAACCCAATATTCGCCGCGATGGAAAAACACGAAGGGTTCAGCTTCACCGGACGTCTGATCGCCGACCACTTCCAGCTGCGTTTCCTGAGTTAATTGATTGGTTGCGACACGATAAAACAGCGGCACTGCACCAGGAGCGGGCACGCCCAGCGCTTCCAGCTCCCTGATATGGTGCAGCACCGCTTCCTGATCGCGTCCTACCCAGCCCGCGATAACAAGTTGATTAATCTCAACATCCAGTACTGCCGCATCGGCGTAATCTGTTGTAAACCGTAATTGCATGGGATCGATCTCCAGGTGAGAAATGCGTGTGAAATTTCACTGTCATTTCAATCTAGCCATTTTCATGCCAGGTTTTTGTGTAATATGTCTCAGTTACCTAATAAGGATTTGCGTGATGAGTAATGTGATGGCTGAAAATGTGAGCTCGCCGACGACCCCGAAAAGCATTTCGCTTAACGAGCGCGCCTATCTGGCGTTCAAGCACCGGCTGATCACGCTGCGCTACAAACCGGGCGACTATCTCAATATCGCGCAGGTGATGGATGATCTTGAGATGGGCAGAACGCCGGTGAATCAGGCGGTGCATCGGCTGGAGACGGAAGGGCTGTTGCAGATTATCCCGCGCAAGGGCGTGATGGTGTCGCCGCTGTCAATTGATGATGCGCTGGAGTTAATTGAGGTGCGTCTGGTGAATGAGGCGCTGTGCTTGCGGCTGGCTTCGCAGCGGGTCAATGCGGCGCAGATCGTCTATCTGCGGGAGATGAATCAGCGCATTGCCAATGCCAGCGCCTCACGCGATCGCGAACAGATGATGCTGCTGGACCGCGAATTTCATCAGGTACTGGCGGACATCGCCGCCAACGGTCGGCTGGCCGATATTCTCAGCATTATCCACGCGCAGGCGCAGCGCTTCTGGGCCACCACGCTTTCCAGCGCTGCGCACATGAACGAAGTCATCGCCGAACACGAAGCGATCATTGCGGCGCTGGAGCAGGGAAATGCCGAGCTAGCGGAAGAGGCGGCGCGGGTGCATATCTATTCGTTTAAACAGGCGCTGCTGAATAATTAATATTCGGCTTCTTCACCCGGCAGCGGAATAGAGAGTTCCATGCCCTCAACCCCGGCGTAGAAAATAATCAGCTCGGCACGCTGATCCGTGGTGAAACCACGATGGGCAATGTCGATGGATTCATTAAAGGCTTCGCCAGCGTTAAACGTTTTAGTCTCGCCGCTGGCTTTGTCTTCGATAGTCAGCGATCCCGATAAAATATACGCGGTATTCGGCATAGGATGCGTATGCCACGGCAGCTCGGAATGTGCAGGAATGGTCATCTTCATCACCGTGATCTCGGGCTTACCGGCTGGATAGTGTTCAATATGCTGGCCATTCCAGGCTTGCCCGCTTTGCAGTAGCGTTTCTGCACTGTTTTCATGTTCGTTATCGGCGCTCATCCCATTCCTCTGAATCGTCATTAAAATCTCTCCCGCACAGGATAGTGCAAATCAGCAAGGCTGCGCGTGCAATCACTGTCAGCCTAAGCCGCTCGGTGATGCTCGGGTCACTTGTAAAAGAATTGTGATCGGTCACCAGGAACTGCTCAAAGTAATCGATTACTTTGTTTCTCTCTGTGGAATGTAATCGATTTCTTTTTGGCGCGAGGTCAGCATGGTTTCGACAACTACAGGTTCTGAGATTGCGGTGAGGCAGCAGCGTCTGCTGATTCCCCGCTTGTCATTGATGATGTTCATGCAGTTTTTCATTTGGGGAAGCTGGTCCGTAACGCTCGGGCTGGTGATGACGCAGCACAACATGTCATTGCTGATTGGTGATGCTTTCTCAGCAGGGCCGATCGCCTCAATACTGTCGCCGTTTGTGCTGGGCATGTTGGTTGACCGCTTCTTCCCTTCACAGAAAGTCATGGCGGTGATGAACCTGGCGGGCGCGGTGATTTTATGGTTTGTCCCGGGCGCGCTGGTGGCCGAAAACGGCGCGCTGCTGATTGGCTTGCTGTTTGGCTATACGCTGTGTTTTATGCCGACGCTGGCGCTCTCTAACAACATTGCCTTTCACAGCCTGGCCAGCAGTGACAAAAGTTTTCCGGTGGTGCGGGTGTTCGGCACCATTGGCTGGATTGTGGCGGGCATCTTTATTGGTGTTACCGGCATCGCCTCCAGTACCGCGATTTTCACCCTGGCCGCAATCTGCTCGGTGGCGTTGGCAATTTACAGTCTCACGCTGCCGCATACGCCTGCACCGGCGAAAGGCATGCCGCTAAAAGTGCGCGATCTGTTCTGCGCGGATGCCTTTGCGCTGCTGAAAATCCGTCACTTCTTCGTCTTTGCTCTCTGCGCCACCTTGATCTCCATCCCGCTCGGCACCTATTACGCCTACACCGCGTCCTGGCTGGCGGATGCGGGCGTGAGTAACGTCAGTACCGCGATGTCATTTGGTCAGATGTCGGAAATCGTCTTCATGCTGGTGATCCCGCTGCTGTTCCGCCGCCTTGGCGTCAAATACATGTTGCTGGTCGGCATGGTGGCGTGGTTTGTGCGCTACGCGCTGTTTGCCATGGGCATGAACGATGAAAGCCGCGCACTGATCTACATGGGCATTCTGCTGCACGGTGTCTGTTATGACTTCTTCTTTGTGGTGGGCTTTATCTACACCGACCGCATCGCCGGCGAGAAAGTGAAAGGGCAGGCGCAGAGCATGGTGGTGATGTTCACCTACGGTATTGGCATGCTGCTGGGTTCGCAGATCTCGGGCGCGCTGTATAACCGCCTGATTGCCGGACAGGGCACGGCGCAAAACTGGGCAACATTCTGGTGGATCCCCGCGATTGCCGCGGCGGCGATCGCCGTTCTTTTCCTCTTCACCTTTAAATACCGGGATGAAGCGGTTTGATTGACGGGAGGTGTAGGTGAAAACGTTAAAAGGACCGGGAATTTTTCTCGCGCAGTTTATTGGGCAACAGCCACCATTTAATTCGCTGGCAGGGTTGGCGCAATGGGCCTCTGCGCTCGGTTACAAGGCGCTGCAGATGCCTTGTAATCACCCGCTAATTTTTGATCTGCCGCGCGCCGCAACCAGTCAAACCTATTGCGATGAAGTGACGGGTTTGCTGGCCAACTACGGCTTGCAGATCAGTGAATTATCGACGCACCTGGAAGGCCAGCTGATTGCCGTCCATCCGGCGCACGATCGCGCCTTCAACGGCTTTGCCCCCGCCGCCTTGCACGGCGACAAAGAAAAGCGCACCGCGTGGGCGATTCAGACGGTGAAGCTGGCAGCGGCCGCGTCAGCCAACCTGGGATTGCAGGCCCACGCGACGTTCTCCGGTTCGCTGGCTTGGCCATATCTCTATCCGTGGCCGCCACACAATCCTCAGCTATTGAGTGAAGCTTTCTCAGAACTGGCGCGGCGCTGGCTGCCGGTGCTGGACGAGTTTGATCGCTACGGCATTGATGTCTGCTACGAGATCCATCCCGGTGAGGATTTGCATGATGGCGTGACGTTTGAACGCTTCCTGGCGTTGGTGAACAATCACCCGCGCTGCAACATCTTGTTCGATCCCAGCCACTTGCACTTGCAGCATATCGATTATCTGCAGTTCATCGATATCTACCATCAGCGCATTAAGGCCTTTCACGTTAAAGATGCCGAATATCTGCCGAACGGACGCAGCGGCGTGTATGGCGGTTATCAGCGCTGGATAGATCGTGCTGGTCGCTTCCGCTCACCCGGCGACGGACAGATCGATTTCCCGGCCATTTTCAGCAAGCTGGCGCAGTACGATTATGCCGGGTGGGCGGTGCTGGAGTGGGAGTGTTGCCTGAAAGAGGCGGAAACCGGCGCGCGCGAGGGCGCCGACTTCATTCGTCGCCACATCATTCCGGTGGCCGAACGGGCATTTGATGACTTTGCCGCACAACCGCAGCAGGCGGCCAGCATCCGCGCCCAGTTGGGGTTAAATGCGGCAAAGTCGCATGATTAAGGCGGGCGCGAAATTATGCTAGCCTCCGTAGTATCTGACTGAGCAAGAGTTGCAAGCATGTCCATCCAAAAAATCGCCCGCTTAGCGGGCGTTTCTGTGGCGACAGTTTCACGAGTACTGAATAACAGCGATACGGTAAAAGCGCTGAATCGTGAGAAAGTCCTGCACGCTATTAAAGCGAGTAATTACCAGCCAAATTTATTAGCGCGTCAGTTGCGAACTGCACGTAGCTCAATGATTCTCGTGATGGTGTCGGATATCTCCAATCCCTTTTGTGCCGAGTTGGTAAAAGGCATTGAGGAGCAGGCGGAGAAAAACAGTTATCGCATTCTGTTGTGCAATTCTGGCTCAGATATCGAGCGCTCCCGCTCCAGTTTGCAATTGCTGGCCGGGAAAATGGTGGATGGCATTATCACTATGGATGCGTTCAGTAAGTTGCCAGAACTGGCGCAGCTGATTGGCGAAACGCCGTGGGTGCAATGCGCGGAATACGCCGATGCCGGTGATGTCTCCTGCGTGGGCATTGATGATGTGCAGGCATCAAAGCACGTCGTGGCGTTTCTGGCGGGCAGGGGACGACAGCGTATTGCCTTAATCAACCACGATCTCAGCTATAAATATGCGCAGCTGCGGCAAGCGGGTTATCAGCAGCAACTTATCCATGAAGCGCGCAGCTGGCAGGCCATCACGTACGCCACCGAGCTGAGTTTTAATGCCGGTAAACAGGCGATGGAGGCCTTGCTGGCAGCGCCCGAGCGTCCAGATGCCGTGTTTGCCGTGTCGGATACCTTAGCGGCGGGCGCGCTGTCAGCCATTCATGCCGCCGGGCTGCGCGTGCCGCAGGATATAGCGGTGACGGGATTTGATGGATCCGACCTCGCCGAAATGGTCACGCCGCCGCTGAGCACGCTGGCGCAGCCGTCGCGCGCTATGGGGCGCAAGGCGTTTACCTTGCTGCTGAATAAGATCGATCAACCTGATTCGCCGGCTCAACGCATTATGATGGACTGGCACTTTGTGGTGCGCGCCAGTACTTAATCGGCGTTTACGAAGGCTGCGAAGTATATGGTCTGATGTTGTAAAGGTGCCGTTCAGAGCTTCAGGTCCGTATTTTTCGGCCAAACAGGTGCTGGCGATTTTGCGTCAGCGCGTGCGCCACATCAGGCAGCATCGGGAAAGAACTCTGACCACCATATTTCTGGATTGAGCAGGAACTGATTTCAGCCGCGAAAGGAATCGCTTCTTCCAAATCGATGTTGTTCACCAGGCAATAGGCGATGCCGCCAATAAAGGAATCCCCTGCGCCGGTGGTATCCACCACATCCGGACAGAACACGGCAGGATAATGTCTGGCACCGGCATCACCGGATAACACCGCGCCTTTCTCGCCCAGCGTGATAATCACCCGGCCATTCACCTTCTGCTGTAGCGCTGCCGCACAGGCCATCGCCTCTTTAACCGAAGTGACAGCGGTTTTACTCATAAAGCTGGCTTCGGTCTCATTCACCACCAGTAAATCGACCTGACTCAGCGCCTGCGGAGAGATTTCGCGCGCCGGCGCGTTGTTGAGCAAAATCTGGCAATCATGACGGCGTGCCACGCTGATGGCTCGTTCAACCACACGATCGGGAATTTCCGACTGCAGGATTAACAGAGGCCGATCGCTAAATAATCCATCGTGAATATCGGGTTCGCTAATCAGGTAGTTTGCGCCCTTAATAATGGTGCTGCAATAATCGCCGGATTCCAGAATCTGCACGATGCCAATGCCGGAGGTTTTTCCGCGCTGGCTAATGTTATCTACCGATACCCCGTTTTCATTCAGCGATTTTATGAGTTCGCTGCCATAAATATCATTGCCCACACAGCCCACCATATTGACGTTCAGCCCCAGCTTGGCGCACTGAACCGCCTGGTTTGCCCCTTTACCGCCCGGCATCAACATTAATTCGTTGCCGGTAAACGTCTCCCCAATTTCCGGCAGGCGATCCTGCTGGACAAGAATGTCGTAGTTAAGACTGCCAATAACAACAATATTATGTTTCATCATTTCGGCCCTTAATTGGCGGTGCGCTTGGACGCAACCGCATTTCTGGTGTTGTGTAAACTGGTCTGACTTTTTTCGCTGGTCTTGCTGGCGATAAGGGTAAAGATGGCATCCAGAATATTCAGATGCACAATGCGCGTGGTGGCGTTCTCTCCGGTAATTGGATTGTTTTTAACCGACGAGATAATCGAGTGCCGGGCAATTAAACTCAGTGGGCTGTTGGGATAATTGGTCAGGCAGATGGTTTCTGCGCCGTTCTCATTCGCCGCTTTTACCATCTGAATAATGTCCGTGGTTTGGCCGGAGTGAGAAATCGCCAGCAGGATATCGCCGGGTTGCATCAATGAGGCGGTCATCAGCTGCTTGTGGCTGTCACTAAACACCGACGAGAAGATGCCGATCTTCAGCAGCTTATGATTGAAGTCATCACAGATAGAACCTGAACCACCGCACCCGGCAATAACTATGCGTGCGCTTTCTGGTTTATTAATAAACAGATACGCCACTGCTTTTATCACGGCACTGTTAATCACGCTCAGGGAATCCTGCAGTGCCAGCACCGAATTTAAAAAGGTGCTTTCAATCACCTGCTCGACATATTTTTCTGAATCCGGGATTACCGGAATATCGATGATATCTTCCTGCGTGCTGACTTGCCGGGCGATATTGATTTTCAGATCGTGAAAACCGGTAAAACCGAGTTTCTTCGATACTTTAGTAATGCTCGAGACGCTAACATTCAGATAATTCGCAATATCAGTGATGCACATTTTAGATAAAGACTGCGGATTGTCGTCAATAAAACGTGCAATTGAACGTTCCTTTTTTCCCAGCTCAGGCGCAAGGGTGCGAGCCAGCAGGAATATTTCATTGCCTTTAAGTCGGTTATGCATGTTGAGCGCTCAATAAAAAACGTTGTCGCTAAGCTAGCATGCCAGTTAGGGGAAAAGTGTTAACTGGATCACATGCTGTAAAACGTTTTACTGGTGCATTTTACTGTTAGTAAAATAAAACTATCCTTATTGCGAATGTTATTTTATTAACAGTAAAATATCTGTTTAAGCTATTGTATTTCAATGATTTTACTCGAAGTAAAACTTTTACTATTATAAATCTACCGTTTATTTTATTAGCGGTAGTATTTAGCTGATCGCATTTACCTGATGAATATTCTCATTTATAAGAACATGGAAATCACATTAAAGGTAATGTAAAAAATGAAATTCTCATCACGTATAAATTCATTTCGCTCCAGAGCCGATCTGTTTGCGGCGAAGAACAACATGGATACTTGCGATCTTATTACGCGTATGGGTAGCGTTGCGGGCTTGACGCATATTGAGCTGAATTATCCGGAGCACTTTATTGGTCAGGATAAAGCGCTGATTAAACAGACCATCGCTGATAACAATTTGCAGGTGGGCGGCATCGCTCTGCGTTATAACAAAGAGTTCATCGAGGGTGAATTCACCAATCCTGATGCCGCACTGCGTAAAAAAGCGATCGAAATTACCCTCGAAGCCGCAGAGATGTGCAAATACCTCGGCGGCAATACCGTCACGCTGTGGTTTGGCTATGATGGTTACGATTATCCATTCCAGCAGGATTACTTCCGCGCCTATGAGTGGCTGGTCAGCGCACTACAGACCGTGACCCAGGCACACGCGGATATGCAATTCAGTTTTGAATATAAGCCGTATGAACCGCGCACCTTCTCCTTTATTGGTGATGTCTCTTCAACGCTGATGCTGATTGATGATGTAGGCTCCGACAATCTCGGTATTACCCTCGATTTCTGTCACATGATCATGAAGAAAGAGAATCCCGCTTTCTCACTGTTCCAGTCGGCACGCAAAAACCGTCTGGTGGGCTTCCACCTGAATGATGGTTATGGCCATTTTGATGATGGATTGATGCTGGGTTCCGTGCACCTGATGCAGACGCTGGAATACATCTATTACGCAAAACGCGTTAACTTCAGCGGCCTGATCTATTTCGATACCTTCCCAAGCCGTGAAGATCCGGTTGCCGAATGCGCGCAAAACATTCGCATGTATAAAGCGCTCTCCAGCTTTATTGATCGCCTGAGCATTGATGAAATCGATCAGCTGATTAAAAGCCAGGATGCGCTGAAAGTGCAGGGCATGCTGATGAAAATCATCGCTGAATAAAAACAAAATCAAAACTTACCTCTATTAACTACCACCAGTCAGTGTCTGACACGGGGGAAACTATGTTCGACAAAATAGGTTTGCCTAAAAACTTGCTTTGGGGCTATATCGGCCTCGCGATATTCATGATCGGCGATGGTGTAGAACAAGCGTGGATTGCCATCTGGCTGGTGGATAAAGGGCTGTCTGTCGCGCAAGCCTCTTATCTGATCACCGCATACGGTGTCACCGTGACGCTGGCGGCCTGGGTGACCGGCGTACTGGTGCAAACCCTCGGCCCGCGCAAAGTGATGCTGTATGGGTTGATCACCTTTGTTATCGGCAGTATCGGGTTTATCGGCGTTGGCCTCAAGACCATGCACATGGCCTGGATGCTGCCGTTTTATGCCATTCGCGGCATCGGTTATCCGCTGTTTGCCTATTCGTTTCTCATCTGGATTAACTACAGCACGCCGGTGGAGCGCCGTTCTACCGCAGTGGGTTGGTTCTGGTTTACCTTCTCGCTGGGTTTGAGCGTCATCGGTCCGTTCTTCTCCTCGCTGGCATTGCCGGTGATGGGCGAAATTCATGTGCTGTGGGTCGGCATGGTATTTGTGGTCGTCGGCTCCGTGTTAGGCATTTGGGTGAACCGCGACGTGGTTCCGGCATCTGAAATTCATCCCTTCAGCGCGGCGGAGTTAATTAAAGGCATCACCATTTTGCAGCGTCCGGTGATTGCGATGGGATTGGTGGTGAAATCGGTCAACGGCATCGCCCAATATGGTCTGGCGACCTTCCTGCCGCTCTATCTGATCAGTTTCGGCTACAGCAAAACCGAATGGCTGCATATGTGGTCGGCGGTGTTCCTGGTGGCGATTTTCGCCAACCTGTTCTTTGGCTTTTTCGGCGATAAGTTTGGCTGGCGAACCACCATCATGTGGGTCGGTGGCTTTGGTTATGCCGCGGTGCTGATTTTGGTCTGGGCCGTGCCGCAGCTGCTGGGCCATAACTTCTATGTGATGGCATTCGTGCTGTGCCTGTGCGGTATTACCATGGCCGGTTATGTGCCGCTGTCGGCGCTGTTCCCGTTGCTGGCCCCGGACAGCAAAGGCGCGGCCATGTCGGTGCTGAATCTGGGCGCAGGTTTGGGCGCATTTATCGCACCTGCCATCACCGCGCTGTTCTACTCATCGCTGGGTGCGGGCGGGGTGTTGGGTATTTATGCCGGGCTTTATGTTCTGAGCGGCGTATTGACGCCATTCCTGAAAACGCCTGAAGAGCTGGATGCGCGGGTGGCGATGACGGACAAAGCGGCCTGAAAGACGTGAGATTTTGGTTATAAAAAAAAGCCCAGTTAATTAACTGGGCTTTTTATTGCGATTAAGAGATTAGACGTTGAACAAGAAGTTCATCACATCGCCATCTTTTACAATGTACTCTTTACCTTCTGAGCGCATTTTACCGGCTTCTTTCGCACCTTGTTCGCCTTTGAAGGCAACGAAATCTTCAAACGCGATGGTCTGAGCGCGGATAAAGCCTTTCTCGAAGTCAGTGTGGATTTTACCCGCCGCCTGTGGCGCGGTGGCGCCAACAGGAATGGTCCATGCACGCACTTCTTTCACGCCTGCGGTGAAGTAGGTTTGCAGGTTGAGCAGCGCATAACCGGCGCGGATCACGCGGTTCAGGCCCGGCTCTTCCAGACCCAGTTCAGCCATGAACTCGTCGCGTTCGTCATCTTCCAGCTCAGCGATATCAGATTCAACGGCAGCACACACTGGCACCACCACCGAACCTTCGGCTTCGGCAATCGCACGCACCTGATCGAGGTACGGATTGTTTTCGAAACCGTCTTCGTTGACGTTAGCGATGTACATGGTTGGCTTCAGCGTCAGGAAGCTGAGGTAGCGGATGGCCGCTTTCTCGTCAGCATCCAGATTCAGTGCGCGCAGCATGCCCGCTTCTGACAGATGCGGCAGGCACTTCTCCAGCGCAGCCAGCTCGGCTTTGGCATCTTTGTCGCCGCCTTTGGCTTTCTTCTGGCAACGCTGAATCGCACGTTCGCAGGTGTCGAGATCCGACAGCGCCAGCTCGGTGTTGATCACGTCAATATCTTCTGCCGGGTTAACTTTACCGGCAACGTGGATGATGTTGTCGTTTTCAAAGCAGCGCACCACGTGACCGATGGCTTCGGTTTCACGGATGTTAGTCAGGAACTGGTTGCCCAAGCCTTCACCCTTGGACGCGCCTTTCACCAGACCGGCGATATCGACGAACTCCATGGTGGTGGGCACGACGCGCTGCGGCTTAACAATCTCGCTCAGCTGATCGAGGCGCAGATCGGGCATTGGCACCACACCGGTGTTTGGCTCGATGGTGCAGAACGGAAAGTTGGCTGCTTCGATACCCGCTTTAGTCAGCGCGTTGAACAGGGTGGATTTACCGACGTTCGGCAGGCCCACAATACCGCATTTAAATCCCATGGTCTGATTACCTTTCTCACTGAGTGCGCAGCGCTGTTCAATAGCGCCGACAGATTCAAAAAATTTCGCGCATTATACACAGAATTGCCTTCTGCGGCGCGGGAATTGGCCTTAGCCCGCCTTGAACGCGTGCAGGCGGTTCATCGCCTTAATCTTGTCTTCTTTCAGCCACAGTTCGGTGCAGCGCACCGCTTCGTCTACGGCATCATCAATCAGCTTTTGTTCGCTGGCTGGCGGCTTACCCAGCACGAAACCGGTCACTTTATTGCGGTCGCCAGGATGACCAATACCCACGCGTAAACGGTGAAAATTATTGTTGTTGCCCAGCTTGCTGATGATGTCTTTCAGGCCGTTATGGCCGCCGTGGCCGCCACCTTGCTTGAATTTCGCCACGCCCGGCGGTAAATCCAGCTCATCGTGCGCTACCAAAATCTCTTCTGGCGCAATGCGATAAAAAGTCGCCATCGCCGCCACCGCTTTGCCGCTGAGATTCATAAAAGTGGTGGGCACCAGCAGGCGCACATCTTCTCCCGCCAGCGACAGGCGCGCGGTATAGCCATAAAACTTTGGCTCGTCTTTTAAGGACTGATTGTTGCGGCTCGCCAGTAAATCGACATACCAGGCGCCAGCGTTATGGCGGGTTGCGGCGTATTCAGCGCCGGGATTGGCCAGCCCCACAATCAGTTTAATGCTGCTCACAATGTTTATCCTGTCTTGCTGCGGAAAGGGCGATAGTTTACTGCCTGGTGGCACGGATGACAAAGGCCACGCGCCACAGATAATGTCTCTACGTGACTAATCATTTTCTATCGAAATCAAGGCGCTGGCGGTAAAGATTTGTCAAAGGTTGTGAAGGATATGTGATCCTGTACGCAACTTAAGCGGCAGGTATTGCCTAAGCTTATGGCTAGTTAACCATACGTGCTGTTTTGCTTTTAAAAGGATGGAGGTGGATCATGAAACGTCAAAATTGCCGCTTTGTAGGTAACGGTTTGATGTGTTTGGGTTTACTGACGATGGTATTAGGCGTCGGCTATTCCATTATCAACCAGCTTCCTTCACTCAACCTGCCGCAATTCCTTGCGCACGGTGCGATGTTCAGCATCTTCGTTGGCGCTTTACTGTGGCTGGTGGGCGCGCGCGTCAGCGGACGTGAGCGCGTGGAAGATCGTTATTACTGGTTACGTCATTACGGCGATAAGCGTTGCCGTCGCAATCACTCATCACATTAAGTGAGTACGGTTTGCTGCAGCGGCTGTAACTGCGCGAGATAACGTTCGATGCGGTTACGGCCGCTGGCTTTTGCGCGGTACAACGCTTCATCGGCCAGCGCCAGCAACAGCGGGAAGGGTTCGCCAGGCTGCAGCGCGGTGGCATAACCGATGCTGACGGTATAACGCACGTCGTTAGGTTGCGACAGCTGTGTCGCCAAACGGATACGTTCACATACCCGCTGCGCCTGCTCGGCATCGCCGGGAATGATCGCAGCAAACTCCTCGCCACCCAAACGGGCAAAATGTCCACTCTCCGGCATCAACGCCTGCACCACCTGACAAAAATCGATTAATACTTGATCGCCTTGTTGATGGCCGAAACGGTCATTGATGCTTTTAAAATGGTCCAGATCGAACAGCACCGCGCTATAGACAAAGTGTTGTGACTGTCGCGCGCTGCGCAATATCATTTTATCGGCCTGCTCGAACAGCGCGCGGCGATTCCACACGCTGGTGAGCGGATCGTGCATTGATGCTAGCTTGTGGGCGATTTGCGTGCGTTCGTTGACCATCGCCAGAATGGTGAAACTCAGGCCAATAACAAACAGGATCGATTCAAGAATCACATACACCGAGAAGCTGGAACCGCCAATCGCACCGCGCACCGGCGTCGCCACCGCATCGTCCAGAAAGATACGCGCCACGTGAAACAGCAAATGGATCCATAGCAGGATTTGCGCCGGCCAAAAGGTGACGGTCAACGACGCGCGCACGCGCCACAGCAAGCGGATTAGCGCGCCGGTATAGATGATGCACAGCAGGCAAACCACCAGCACGCGCTTCGGCTGGCTGTGATAAAACGCGGGGAACAGGCACAAAATCGCCCACAACAAACCGCCGCCTAACCAGCTGAGGCCAATTGCTTTTCCGCAGAAGATGCGGAAGGCATTGAGCAGATTGCCATAAGCCAGCAACAGCATGACGTTGCCGACCGCGACCGGTAAAAAATGGAATCCCGCACTGCGTAAGCTGCTAAGGAACACCGCCGCCAGGGTTAAAACCAGCGCCAGCGTGGTGCAGCCCAATACGCGATCGTACTGCGCACCGACCCAGGCAAAAATCAAAATGATACTCAAAAACCCCAGCACAAAGAGCTCGCAAACAAACAGCGTGTAGAGGTCGAGAGTCATAGTGGTCGGAGCTCGGGGAAAAAGTGGGAAGAAAATAGCATTAAACATTGGACCGCTAAAGGGCGGCAATGCGAGTCACCAGAAAAGAGTGGATGGCAGCGAGAATAGCGAGATTTAACGAAATTTATCGCGCAAATATCAATGGCGAAAGTGGCTTAATCGGTGAGTCAGATTGAGGGCAGGGTGCAAAGAAAAACCGGGCACGAGGCCCGGTTTCACGCGATGAATTAATGCTCAAACATCGCGGAGATTGATTCTTCGTTGCTGATACGACGAATCGCTTCGGCCAACATGCCAGACAGCGTCAGAGTACGCACGTTTGGCAGAGATTTCATCTCTTCAGACAGCGGAATGGTATCGCAGACAATCACCTGGTCAATCACCGACTTACGCAGGTTTTCCACCGCATTGCCGGAGAAGATTGGGTGAGTAGCGTAAGCGAAAACACGTTTCGCGCCGCGCTCTTTCAACGCTTCAGCCGCTTTGCACAGCGTACCGCCGGTGTCGATCATATCGTCGACCAGTACACAGTCACGACCCGCAACGTCACCAATAATGTGCATCACCTGCGAAACGTTCGCGCGCGGGCGGCGTTTGTCGATGATAGCCATATCGGTATCGTTGAGCAGTTTGGCGATGGCGCGCGCACGCACTACGCCACCGATGTCTGGGGAAACTACAATAGGATTTTCCAGGCCAATTTGCAGCATATCTTCCAGCAGGATTGGGCTGCCGAAGACGTTATCCACCGGGACATCAAAGAAGCCCTGAATCTGTTCAGCATGCAGGTCAACGGTTAGAACACGGTCAACGCCCACGCTAGAAAGGAAATCGGCAACCACTTTGGCAGTGATCGGTACACGAGCAGAACGCACACGGCGGTCCTGACGCGCATAGCCAAAGTAAGGAATGACAGCAGTAATACGACCAGCAGAAGCCCGACGCAAGGCGTCGACCATCACAACCAGCTCCATCAGATTATCGTTGGTGGGGGCACAGGTGGACTGGATGATGAAAAATATCACCACCGCGTACATTTTCGTTAATCTGTACACTTACTTCACCATCACTGAAACGGCCAACAGCGGCGTCTCCGAGGCTAGTGTAAAGGCGGTTGGCAATACGTTGTGCTAGTTCCGGGGTGGCGTTACCAGCAAATAGCTTCATATCAGGCACGAGAAGAACCTCAGGCTTGGCGTCCAGAGAATGAACGGCTCTAGAGTAACCGGCGAATACCAAAGAGCATGTTCATACGGGTGTGTTAATGCGCAACATGCAGTGTCTGGAACGGGTGACACTGTCACGTAGACGCTTTTAGCCCAGAAAGTGTGCGCTGCAACGGCGAGAGGTTAAGCCCGCGCGCCACAAATCCGCAAATCCATTTCGGGGCAAGCTCCAGCACCTGACGTGCGTCGGATTCGGTGTCAAATTCAGCAAACACACAAGCTCCGGTCCCAGTCAGGCGCGACGGCGCGTATTCTAGCAGCCAGGAAAGCAGCTCATCAACCTTACGAAAACGTTTTCTTGCCACAGCCTCACAATCATTGTGAAAAGGACGCTGTAACAGTTCATCTAATGTGCGGATTGGTGAATCGCGCGTCAGTTCGGGATCGCGGAACAGATCAGGCGTCGCGATGCTCACGCCTGGATGCGCCACCAGATACCATTTTTCTGCCGGTTCAGCCGGCTGCAATAGTTCGCCCACGCCTTCTGCAAAGGCCGCGTGACCTCCAATAAACACTGGCACATCCGCGCCCAGTTTGATGCCAATCGTCGACAGCTCGGTAACGCTTAATCCGGTTTGCCACAGATGATTCAGCGCCACTAACACCGTTGCCGCATCTGAAGAGCCGCCGCCAAGCCCGCCGCCCATCGGCAAAACCTTCTCCAGCGCGATGCTGGCACCGGCCTGCGCGGGCAAGGTGCCACGCGCAGCGGCAACGGTTTTTAACGCCTGCGCAGCACGCACAATCAGGTTCTCGTCATCCGGCACGCCAGTCAGCGGCGTCAGCAGCGTTATCTTGCCGCTGCTGTCCGGTGTGATTTCCAGCGTGTCACCGTAATCGAGGAACTGAAACAGCGTTTGCAGATTGTGGTAGCCGTCAGCACGACGGCCAGTGATATACAGGAACAGATTCAGTTTTGCCGGCGCGGGCCACGTGGTGATCATTGGGTGGTCCAGCTATCCATGCGTAATTTGATGCGCTGACCGCCTTCAGACAGCTCCAGATTCGCTGGCAGCGGCGGATTCACTTTGCTGTCGTAATCAGAAATGTTCACTTTCCACTGCTGACCGTTGCGGCTGTAGTTAAGGCTTTGCAGCTGGTAATGGTTATTCAGCTGATAATCGCTGGCATCGCCCGGCAAGCCCATCATCCACTGACGCAGATTGGCGAGCGGGATATCCATGCCGGTAAGCTGTGAAATCATCTTCTCGGCATCGTTACTCACGTAGCGCTTGCCTTTGTTATCCACGATCTGCACCACGGAACCTTGCGCATCCAACTGCAATTCGGTGCTGCCAAGCGGATTGGTCAGCAGCAGGCGATAGCGATCCGCAGCGGTTTGCTGCCAGTTAAAGCGTGCATACACTTTTTGCTTATCCGACAGGTAAGCGAACGCACCGCGCGTCTGATACTGGCTGATTTTCGCCACGGCTTGCTGATGCTGCTGCCATTGCGGTGATGTGGTGCTTGGGCCCGGACCTTGTGGTTTGTTAATGGTACATGCAGCCAGTAACACGCTGGCAAGGGGTAAAAGGCGCAGTAACTTGCGCGGGGGCAAATGCATCACGTGGTCATCTCCTCAGACACGTTTTTACTTCGTAACCGGTAACGCTAACCATCCGCATGTAAGCCGTCAATGCTGTTATGGCAATAATTGCGCACGATCAGTTTAATCTTATTACTGTCATAGGCTTTGTATGGCTTTTCTTGACCTGTGGCATCTTGTAGAATGCGCTGCACAAAACCCTGACAACACTTGGGATATCCCAACCCGAATCACATGACGCTGCTTGCACTCGGAATCAACCACAAAACTGCACCTGTTGCGCTACGCGAACGCGTTGCGTTTACACCAGACACGCTGGAACTGGCGCTGAATAGCCTGCTGTCCCAGCCGATGGTGCAGAGCGGTGTGGTCCTTTCGACCTGCAACCGTACAGAACTCTACCTCAGTGTAGAGCAGCAAGCCGACCTGCAGGAGAAGCTGGTGCGTTGGCTGTGTGACTATCACGATCTGCGTGAAGAGGATGTGCGCAACAGCCTCTACTGGCATCAGGACAACGCGGCGGTCAGCCATCTGATGCGCGTGGCCAGTGGGCTGGATTCACTGGTGTTGGGTGAACCACAGATTTTAGGTCAGGTTAAAAAAGCTTTTGTTGATTCGTCACGCGACCACGCGCTGAGCAGTGAACTGGAGCGCATGTTCCAGAAAACCTTCTCGGTGGCCAAGCGTGTGCGCACCGAAACCGAGATTGGCGCCAGCGCCGTATCGGTCGCCTTCGCTGCCTGTTCACTGGCGCGTCAAATTTTTGAATCGCTCAGCACCGTTAACGTGCTGCTGGTCGGCGCCGGTGAAACCATCGAGTTAGTGGCGCGTCATCTGCGCGAACACTCCGTCAAGAAGCTGATGATCGCCAACCGCACCCGCGAACGCGCTCAGCTGCTGGCCGATGAAGTGGGGGCAGAAGTGATTGGCCTCGGCGATATCGAAACCCGTCTGGCCGATGCCGACATCATTATCTCTTCCACCGCCAGCCCGCTGCCGATTATCGGTAAAGGGATGGTGGAGCGCGCGCTGAAAGCGCGTCGCAATCAGCCGATGCTGCTGGTGGATATCGCCGTACCGCGCGATGTCGAGCCGGAAGTGGGCAAGCTGGCGAACGCCTATCTCTACAGCGTTGATGATCTGCAAGCGATCATCGAGCAGAACATGGCGCAGCGCAAAGCCGCCGCCGTGCAGGCTGAAAGCATTGTGGTGCAGGAGAGCGGCGAATTTATGGCCTGGCTGCGCGCGCAAAGCGCGGTTGAGACCATCCGTGAATACCGTTCGCAGGCCGATCAGGTGCGCGCCGAGTTACAGGAACGCGCGCTGGCCGCGCTGCAGCAGGGCGCTGATGCCGAAAAAGTGCTGCAGGAACTGGCACACAAGCTGACCAACCGATTAATTCATGCACCAACCAAATCACTGCAGCAGGCCGCGCGCGACGGCGACAGCGAACGCCTGCAGATCTTACGTGACAGCCTCGGTTTAGAGTAATCTGGTCAGTCACGACCTATCACTGGGATACCCGCTATTACATGAAGAGCTCTATTGTTGCCAAGCTGGAAGCGCTGCAGGAACGCCACGAGGAAGTGGAAGCGTTGCTGGGCGATGCCGGCGTGATTGCCGATCAGGATCGTTTCCGTGCGTTATCACGCGAATATGCCCAGCTTAGCGACGTCACCCGTTGTTTCCGCGAATGGCAGCAGGTGCAGGAAGACGTTGAAACTGCCGAAATGATGCTGGAAGACCCGGAAATGCGCGAGATGGCGCAGGAAGAATTAAAGCTGTCACGCGAGAAGCGTGAAGCGCTGGAACAACAGCTGCAAGTGCTGCTGCTGCCGAAAGATCCCGACGATGAACGTTCGTGCTTTGTCGAAGTGCGCGCCGGTACCGGCGGTGATGAAGCGGCGATTTTTGCCGGCGATCTGTTCCGTATGTACAGCCGTTACGCCGAAGCGCGTCGCTGGCAGGTTGAGATCATCAGCGCCAACGAAGGTGAGCACGGCGGCTATAAAGAAGTGATCGCCCGCATCATCGGCGATGGCGCGTATGGCCGCTTTAAGTTTGAATCGGGCGGCCATCGCGTACAGCGCGTGCCAGAAACCGAATCGCAGGGCCGTATTCACACCTCGGCTTGTACCGTTGCGGTCATGCCGGAACTGCCCGAAGCGGAAATGCCGGAAATCAACGCCGGCGATTTGAAAATCGACACCTTCCGTTCTTCCGGTGCCGGTGGTCAGCACGTTAACACCACCGATTCCGCGATTCGTATCACCCACTTGCCAACTGGCATTGTGGTGGAGTGTCAGGACGAACGTTCACAGCACAAAAACAAAGCCAAAGCCTTGGCGGTGTTGGGTGCGCGTATTCACGCGGCGGAAACGGCAAAGCGTAATGCCGCTGAAGCTTCGACGCGTCGTAACCTGCTCGGCAGCGGCGACCGTTCGGATCGTAACCGCACCTACAACTTCCCGCAGGGCCGCGTCACCGATCACCGCATCAACCTCACGGTTTACCGTCTCGATGAGGTGATGGAAGGCAAGCTGGATGCGCTGATTGAGCCGATTGTGCAGGAGTATCAAGCCGATCAGCTGGCCGCGCTGGCTGGACAGGACTAATGATCATCCGTCGCTGGCTACAGCAGGCTGTGGTAGCGCTCTGTGGCGGCGACAGCCCGAAGCGCGATGCGGAAATATTGCTGGGTTTTGTGACGGGCAAAGCGCGCAGTTGGCTGATTGCCTTTGACGATGCGGAACTGGACGCGCAGCAGTTGGAACAACTGAATGCGCTGCTGGCGCGCCGCGTCAACGGCGAGCCGATTGCGCATCTGGTCGGCGAGCGTGAATTCTGGTCGCTGCCGTTGCGCGTCAGTGATGCCACGCTGATCCCGCGTCCGGACACCGAAGTGCTGGTGGAGCAAGCGCTGGCACATCTGCCGGCCGCCGCGACGTCTCTGTTGGATTTAGGCACTGGCACCGGCGCGATTGCGCTGGCGCTGGCCAGCGAACGGCCAGGCTGCCAGGTTATCGGCTGCGATCGCATCGCGGCGGCGGTGGAACTGGCGCAGGACAATGCGCAGCGTCTGCACATTGATAACGCCCGCTTCATCCTCAGCAACTGGTTTAACGATCTTCCCGCCCAACGTTTTGATCTGATTGTCAGCAATCCGCCCTATATTGATGCCGCCGATGAACATCTGCAGCAGGGCGACGTGCGCTTTGAACCGCGCAGCGCGTTGGTGGCGGACGATCAGGGTTTGGCCGATTTACGTTTTATCATTCACACCGCACCGCACTGGCTGCACGCTGGCGGCTGGCTGCTGCTGGAACATGGCTGGCAGCAAGGTGCAGCCGTGCGCGCCATCATGACGCAGCACGGTTATCAGGCGGTGAGCACCGTTGACGATTACGGCGGTAATCCGCGCGTCACACTAGGACAATTTTTTAATAAGGAATAACGATGGCGAGCTGGTATCCCCTGATTAAACATTTTCACTTGCTGACCGTTGCGCTGACGATTTGTCTGTTTTTGCTGCGCTTCTACTGGCAAACCACCGGCTCAGCGATGCTGCAACGCCGCTGGGTGCGCATTGCGCCGCACGTTAACGACACCTTTTTGCTGTTAAGCGGTGCGCTGCTGGTGATGATTACGCATTTTTATCCGTTCACACCGCAAGGAAGCTGGCTGACGGAGAAGCTGTTAGCGGTTATTATCTACATCGCCTTAGGTTCCGTGGCATTGAGCCGTCGCCCACGTAAAATGGGGACACGTTGGATCGCCTTCCTGATTGCAATCGTAGCGTTGCTGTTTGTGATTAAGCTGGCGATGACCAAAATGCCGTTATTGGGGATTGTATGACCTCGCCAGAGCAACTCGATTACAGTAAAACACCGTTGAGTGAAGCGGTGATTGGCGCCACATGCGCCATACGCAATGATTTTTCCGCGCCTTCTGTGCAACAACAGTTGGCGGCGCTGGTAGATGAAGCCCGTGAGTACGTCAGCAGCGAACAGGACGCCGATTTGCAGCTGGGTAAGCTGCTGGAGCTGTTCTATCGTCAGTGGGGATTTGGCGGCGCCAGCGGCGTCTATAATCTCTCCGACGCGCTGTGGATCGACAAAGTCTTGAAGAGCCGTCAGGGCACGGCGGTGTCGCTGGGCGTGATCCTGCTGCACATCGCCGATGAGCTGGAATTGCCGCTGATGCCGGTGATTTTCCCGACACAGCTGATTCTGCGTGCCGACTGGTTAGATGGCGAAATGTGGCTGATCAACCCGTTCAACGGCGAAACGCTGGATACGCATACGCTGGAAGTGTGGCTGAAAGGCAACATCAGCCCAACCGCCAAGCTGTATAACGACGATCTCGACGAAGCCAAGACCATCAACGTGATGCGCAAGATGCTCGACACCTTGAAATCCGCGCTGATGGAAGAGAAGCAGATGGAGCTGGCGCTGAACGTCAGCAAAGTGCTGCTGCAGATCGATCCTGACGATCCTTACGAGATTCGCGACCGTGGTTTGATCTACGCGCAATTAGAGTGTGAACACATCGCGCTGAATGATTTGACCTATTTCGTTGAACAGTGTCCTGAAGATCCGGTCAGCGAGATGATTAAAGTGCAGATTCACGCAATTGAACAGAAACAGGTAACGCTGCACTAAGCGTTACCCGATAAAAGGAAAGGAAAGGGCATGACACAGAAAGTAGTGAATATCGGCGATATCAAGGTCGCAAACGATCTGCCATTCGTTCTCTTCGGCGGCATGAACGTGCTGGAATCGCGCGATCTCGCCATGCGCATCTGCGAACACTACGTTGAGGTCACCGACAAACTCGGGATCCCTTACGTATTCAAAGCCTCTTTTGATAAAGCGAACCGCTCTTCAATCAAATCTTATCGTGGTCCTGGCCTGGAAGAGGGCATGAAGATTTTCCAGGAGCTGAAGCAGGCTTTCGGCGTGAAAATCATCACCGATGTGCATGAAGCATCGCAGGCGCAGCCTGTGGCTGACGTGGTTGATGTGATTCAGCTGCCGGCCTTCCTCGCGCGTCAGACCGATTTGGTGGAAGCGATGGCGAAAACCGGCGCGGTAATCAACGTCAAGAAGCCCCAGTTTGTTAGCCCAGGCCAGATGGGTAACATCTACGACAAATTCGTCGAAGGCGGCAACGATCAGGTTATCCTGTGCGATCGCGGCAGCAACTTCGGCTATGACAACCTGGTTGTCGATATGCTCGGCTTCAACGTGATGAAGAACGTCACCCAAAATAGCCCAGTGATCTTCGACGTTACCCACGCGCTGCAAACGCGCGATCCGTTCGGCGCTGCGTCAGGCGGTCGTCGTGCGCAGGTCGCCGAGCTGGCGCGTGCCGGCATGGCGGTTGGCATTGCTGGCCTGTTCATCGAAGCGCACCCAGAGCCAAACAGCGCCAAATGCGACGGTCCATCCGCGCTGCCGCTGGATAAGCTGGAACCCTTCCTGGTGCAGATGAAAGCCATCGACGATCTGGTGAAGAGCTTCCCAGAGCTGGATACCAGCAACTGATTGTTTTCAAATGTGAAAAAGGCGCCGATGGCGCCTTTTTTATTGGCTGGTCGCCATTAATGGCGATCCTACAACATGCACGATTTCCGTATGGTTGGCATTTATGCCGACCGCTAGTCTCACAGCATAATCGTCAACAAATACCCGGCAAACAGCGCCAGATGCGCGGCACCGTTCAACACGTTGGTGCGGCCCGTTGAGAACGAGATGTGACACAGGATCAGCACGGCGCTCATGATCACCATCTGCGGTGGCTCAAGGCCGAACACCAATTGCTGGTCGGTCAGGGTAGCGATGATGGTCACTGCAGGCACCGTCAACGAAATGGTCGCCAGCACCGAACCGAAGAACAGATTCATTGCGCGCTGCACCTGATTCATCAGTACCGCTTTGATTGCACCTAAACCTTCCGGCGACAGGATCAACAGCGCCACCAGGAAGCCGGTGAACTGCGCCGGGGCGTTCAGTTCTGTCAGCAGACTCTCCAGGGGATTGGCGTTCATCTTGGTCACGCTAATCACCGCAATCAGATGCACGATCAGCCATGCGGTGTGCCACAACGAGCTGTGCGCAGAAGGCTTACCGTGGTGCGGATCGTCGCCATCATCTTCATGCTCATAAACGAACAGGCTTTGGTGGGTTTTGGTTTGAATCAGCAGGAACACGCCGTACATGGCCGCAGAAATCGCCGCGATGATCAGCGCCTGCGTGGTCGTGAAGTTACCGCCAGGTAACGCATTGGGGAACACCAGCACCAGAATCGCCAGCGGGAAAATGGCGATCATGTACTGTTTTACGCCCGCCAGATTAACGTACTGCGTGGCAAACTTGCGTCCGCCCAGCAGCAGGGCAAAGCCGACTAAACCGGCGGTCACAATCATGATGATCGAGTAGAGCGTGTCGCGCATTAGCGCGGGCGCGGCATCACCGGTGGCCATCAGCGCGGAGATCAGACTCACTTCAAGTATGACGACGGAAAGACTGAGAATCAGCGAGCCATAAGGTTCGCCTAAACGGTGTGCCAGCACGTCGGCGTGACGCACGACGCTGAAGGCGCTAAACAGAATGGCAACTAATGCCAACAGGTTGATGCCGATAACCGGCAGAAGCGCTGTCTGGTTGCCGAAGAAGCTCAGCACCGCCAGCGCAGCAACGGGGAAAATCAGTGAGTACTCGGTATGGCGGGTTTTCTCATGTCCAGGCATTTACCATCCTCTCCGGAAAAAGTACAAAGCAGGCAATCATTGCCTGATAAATATAATGAGTTTTCTGACGTAACGCAGTGTAACTTTTCATCAGCTGTGCTGCTGTGACTTTACGCGATTTTACCAAAAGCGTTTATTATGCATAACACGGCAAAAGAGTGTGTTATAGCTGGATTAACGCCTGTATTCATTATGTTGCATGAGTCACTCAACCAATTAAAGATGAGATTGGTCTGGTTAATCGTCGTATAGGGTGAAGTTTATGAGGGTTTAAACCTGTTTTACGCCATCTGCCAGTGAAAGTACCGGTTTGCGTTTTGACCCAGATGATCCAGACTTAAACCTTGGGTATGAAACAGGAGGAAATATGCCTTATTCATCAAACAAAGAGCTGCCAGACAGCGTGCGTCATGTCCTGCCGGCTCACGCGCAAACCATCTATCAAAAGGCCTTTAACAGCGCCTGGGACCAATACAAAGATCCCGACGACCGCGCGTGGCGATGAGTCGCGCGAAGAGGTGGCACACAAAGTCGCCTGGGCAGCAGTCAAGCATGAGTACTCAAAAGGTGACGATGACAAGTGGCACCCTAAAAACTAGTTTGTCTTGCGGGCCGGTGCGGCCCGCCTCGCACTTTTCCCTTCGCCATTCAAGTTCCTCACCAGGCAGCCGATGCTATTTACACAGAATTTCCCTTTTGTGATCGGGGTCAATCTTGAATGTTTTGTTAAAAATGAATTAATGTCTTCTCTTAAGACGATGCAATGAGCGTCGCCTGTAGACATCAGTTTTGAGGAACCACACCGGCAAGATGTCAGCGTAGTAGAGGAGACCACAGTGTTAACGCGGGAATTTTTGTTAAAAGCAGATTGTAAAACATCGTTTGGCGATATTGATGAAGCGTTGTTCTGGAGCTGTGAAAAGCGTGCGGCATCGCTGTCCGCGACGCTGGCCTGTCGTCCTGACCAAAGCCCGGTGTGGATTTTTGGCTACGGCTCGCTGATGTGGAATCCCATTTTTGAAGCGGCCGAAGTGGCGCCGGGTCGTTTAGAGGGCTGGCACCGTGCGTTTTGCCTGCGTCTGATTGCCGGTCGCGGCACCGTAACCGCGCCTGGCCGTATGCTGGCGCTGAAAGAGGGCGGTTCCACCAGCGGACTGGCGTTCCGTTTACCGGAATCGCGTTTGTATGATGAGCTGGAGCTGCTGTGGAAGCGTGAAATGATTACTGGCTGCTATCTGCCAACCTGGTGTGAACTGGAGCTGGAGGATGGACGCAACGTTACCGCGCTGGTGTTTATCATGGATCCGCGTCATCCGCTGTATGAAACCGATTCCTGCCGCAGCACCATCGCGCCGTTGATTGCCCAGGCCAGCGGTCCGCTTGGCACCAACGCCCAGTATCTCTACGCGCTGGAGCAGGAGCTAGGCAAACGTGGCATGCAGGAAGCGGCGTTGACGCGCCTGGCTGCAGATGTCAGAGCGCTGCAGAGTCATTCGGCAGCGCGCTGATACGGATTACTGCGCTGGATTAATCAGCCAGGTTCCCGGCTTATCGATGGTCAGCGATTGGCTATGCACCTGGTTGCCGTTACGCACCTCAATGCGATAGTTCCCCGCCGCCAGATTGAGTGAAGCGAATCCGCTGGAGGAGGGCTTCACATCGCGGGCTTCGCCATTCAGCATCACATTCTCACCCGCCTGCAAACGCAGATAAACCGTCGCCACCGTCGGTGCGCTGCTCGCTACACTGTTGCCTGCGGCAGCAGCAGGCGCAGCGGGCGCGGTGCTGGCGGCAACCGGCGGTGCTTCGCTGTGATGATTCGCTTTCCAAACCACCACCACAACCGCCAGCACCGCAATCGCAGCGGCCACCACTAAACCTGGCGACAAACGACGCACGTTGCGCGGCGTCAAAGGTTCAACGGCGGCAGCGGCATGATTGACGGCCAACACTTGCGGTTCCGGCGTTGCAACACTCGGCTCCACCGGCACAACCGGCTCAGCCACGAGCGGAATAGTGGTGGAGAGCGCTTCGACATCGCTGACCGGCAGATCGATCAAGCTGGCAAAGGCATCAATGCTTTGCGGACGATCTGCTGGCTTCATGGCTAACGCGCAGTCAATAGCGTGCAGCAGCGGCAGCGAATAGCCTTCCGGCTTGCGCTCCACCAGCGGCTGATAGTTATCCTCAATGCAGCGCACCACGCTCACCGGCGGTGCATGGCCGGTGATCAGGTTGTGCAGCACTGCGCCTAGCGCATAGATATCGGTCCACGGACCTTGCTCTATTTCGCCTTCTTCGCTGTACTGCTCAATCGGCGCAAAGCCGGGCTTCAGCATGATCTCGGTTTCATCCGAGAGGTTGCCGATCTCTTTGCGCGCCGAGCCAAAATCAAGCAGCACCGGCAGCTGGTTTTCCTGAATCTGGATGTTATCCAGCGAGATATCGCGATGCAGATAACCGGCGGCGTGGATAGTATCAATGGCGCCAAACAGCGGCGGTAGCAGACGACGGATCCAGCTCTCGTCAATGCTCTCCGGACTGGTGATCTGCCACTCTTTCAGCGTCATGCCGCTGTAATAGAGCGTGCCCATGTAGGCGGTGCCGTTCTCTTCCCAGAAGCGCAGCACGTGCAGCAAGCCGGGATGATTGAAGCGTGCCAGCAGGCGCGCCTCCTGAATAAAGCTATTACGACCGGCGGTAAACAGCTTATGGAAACGCTCTCCGCGCAGTTCCAGCGACATATCTGCCGCACGCACCGCCAACGAGACGGGCATGTACTCTTTGATCGCGATGGTGCGTTCCAGCTGATGATCCCAGGCACGATAAACAATGCCGAAGCCGCCGCCGCCAATCACTTCCTTGATTTCAAATTCATTAAACCGGTAGCCCGCAGGGAGGGCGTTAGGTGTATGGTTTTCGTTTGCCGACATAGTGAACTCTCTGAACACGTCCTGTAGCGCCCCGTCATCACGATGACGGCAGGCAACGACCGCTAATTAATTAATGTTACGCCAGGCACCAATCGCCGGATCGGCGAGATCCGCATGCAGGGTGTCAATCAGTAACACAGTCACTTTTTGCTGTGGCATAAATTGCGGCGACCAAACGCCGCGTAACGTCTCAACCCGCTTTTTCAGCACATCGCTGCCCTGATCGGCGGTTTTGTCCATCTTGACCAGAAGTGTGCCGCTAAAACGCCACACATGCTGTTGTGCATCAAACGGCAGCACTAACCAGCTATCATCGGCATCCGGACGCGTAACAATCATGCGCTGGTTATTCACCGAGACCACTTCCAGCGGCGGACCGCTCATTTTCAAATCTGCAATCGGGTAGCCCTGATAGAAGTTCAGCGCCAGATTATGGGTTTTGCCAGCGCTCATCAGCGTCATTTCGCTCGGGCCTTCCAGCCAGCCTTCGGTGGAGCAGTGCTGATTCGGGTTATCCGGGATAAACAGCGATTCGCCTTTGTCATCCCACCAGGTACGGAAATGGCAGCCGCCCGGCAAGGCAAAGTGCTGCAGCGGCGTGCTATCCGCCGGGCGTGACAAATCGAGCGGCGCGGCGTTGCTGGTGGTGGCGCTGGCGGTGGCATCGTTCAGCACGATCGGGCGCCAGTTCTGTAATTTGGCTGCGCTGCCGTTAGCCAGCACGCTGCCCTCTTTATTGGTCATCTGCCATGGCAGTTCATCCAGCAGGCCGCACTGATTCGCCAGCAGTGTACCGACGCGCGGCAGGAAGCTGGTCAGGATGCTGGAGTCGGTGCTTTTGCCCGAGACGATGCGCAGCGGCAGCGTCTCTTTGCACCAGTCGTTGGGCGCTTTGCTCGCCACGTCATCAATGTAGACTTCTAATGACAGGCTCGGGGAATACACCACGCGATAATCTTCTGCCTGCGCATTCACGGCCAGCAACAGGGTTGCGAAGCCCGTCAACCACACTTTCATAAGCATCCTTGGATCAATAACGTGACGGCAGAAAACGTGCCGCATCAGCCTGGGAATAAAGCAGCGTCGCTTCCTGCGGTTCGCCAATCCAGACGGCCAGAGCGCTGAGATTGTCGCTTTTAACACTGCGGTTAACGGCTTGTTCCATCAAAGTCAGCCACTCTTCGCAGGCATTCACCATGCGCAGGGCCAGTTCCATTTCGTGGGTGGTGAGATTGAGCCAGAATCCATCGCTGCAAACCAGAAACGCATCGCCATCGGCCAGCGTAATCACCTCGCTAAAAGTGGCCGGACGGGCAGGCTCAACACCGAGCGCATTATAGAGTAAATTACTGTTAATGCCGGTATTTTCATAGCCCGCCTCGCGTAACTGCTGGGCCAGACTGTGGTCACGCGTCACCTGATTTAGCACCCCATGACGGAAGTGATAAACCCGGCTGTCGCCAGCGTGCGCCCACCATGCGCGCTGTTTTTCGCGGTCGATAAACAGCGCGGCGAGCGTGGTGCTCATACGTGAAAAATTCGGATTGTTTCCCTGTGCCTCAATCAGCACCTGCTGGCAGTGTTCAATGGCGGCGCGCGTGCTTTCAGGGGTGAACGTCGCGCTGTGCTGCAGCTGCGTTAGCAGCGTATCGCGCACCAGCTGCGCGGCGATATCACCGCCAGGCAAACCGGCGACGCCGTCACACACCAGAAAACAGGCTTTATGATCGTCCAGCTCGGCGCCGGTACGATCCTGATTTTCGTCGCGCATGCCTTGCTGGCAGCGGCTGGCAAACATCATCTTCATGCGTCTTCGGTCCGCGTTTGAGAATCTTTGTATTGATTCACTTCCATATCATAGGCATGCAGGAAGGCTTCGCCGAACAGCGTATGGAAGTCATCCTCAATTTCGCCAGCGGTACGTTGATAGTGGCGTGAGAAGTAATCCCACAGCGCCGCTTTGCGTCCGGTGCTGAACGCCATTTTGGGCAGCACGCCATCTTTGCGTGCTTCTTCTTCTAAGCGCTGCGGGTTAAATGATTGCAGCATGGCGGCAATAATGGCGCGGATACCGGCAATCATGCCGAGCTGATGCGCCTGCAAATCCACCAGCGCATCGCGCACCGCCGGTTCCGGCGGCATAAAGCCCGGCATCTGGCTTTGATACATCTGCATCAATACGGTTTTACCGGACGGCAGAATCTTGAACGGGTTATTCGCCTCATTGAGGATCATCGTCATGTCGGCTTTCACGCCGCGCTTGAGGATCGAGCGCGAGGAGAGCAGGGCGACGGTACCTTGCGAAAACAGGCTCAGCATGCGACCGGTTACGCGCATCTGCTCTTCGGTGATGGTGGTCTGATGGCCGTTGTTCAGCCCCATCCCTTCCAGCAGCGCGGCAATCAGTTTGTCCTGAGAGGCGCCCGGCAACGTGGCGGGCAGCGTCGGCGCATCGCTTTGCGGATCAATCGCCAGACGCGGATCGTTGCGGCGCTCCTGACGCGCAACCGGCTCGGGAATCACCTCCGACTCCTGCATCATACCGAGCGGGTCGTCGCTGCTGTCGGCAAAGAACGCCAGCGGATCGTCCTGGCGGGCTTTCAGGTTGTTAGGATCGCGTACTTCGAGCCCATACTCACCGATTTGCAGCGTGTCGCCATCCTGCAACGCCACTTGCGAGCCGCGTTGCAACGCGACGCCGTTCAATACCACCGACGTGACGCTGCCCTGATTGGTCAGGCGGCACTCGCCCTCCGGCGAAAGATGCACCAGCGCCTGCAGACGCGATATGGCGCGCGATTCGTCAGGCAGCACCAGATCGTTATCCTGACTGCGGCCGATGGTGCCGCCGGGCGGTTTAAAGGCTACCGTCTTGGCGGGCACATCCGTATTGCACTGCACAATGGTAAATTGCATGAGTCATCCCGTTAACAAGGCAAACGCCACGGCCTATTCAAACATCGGTGGATAGAGGCCGTTGCGGCCCGGCTGTGCACCAGACGCCGGGTTAAACAATAATGAAAAAAGTTGCGCAGTCAGCGGGCCACTGTGTTTATGGGTGGCATGGCTAAAACCGTCACTGCGATTACTCCACCAGTAGCTCATGTGCTGCTGCGGATCGAATCTGTCAGCCACTTCACGCCAGCTCAGCGTGCAGGGTAAATCATCAAAACCAATCACATCCATGATGTCGCTGCGCTGCGTATCCGGCACCAGCAGCGGTGACAGGCGCTGCATCTGCTGCTCCAGCGCATCGGGATTGAGTCGATCGCGCACCGCGTGCAGCAGCAGCGCGCCCAGTTCCTGGAACCAGTCACCGGACATCGCCAGCTGCGCGCTGTGCCAGTGGCTCAGCGGGAAGCTGCGCAGCGCCAGGAGCGGCCAGCTGCGGCCCACGCGATCGCAAGACGGCAGCAGGCAGCCCATCTGCACCTGCTGACGCAGCGGCGAAAGCGGTAACACAAAATTCCACACCGGCGCACGTAAAAACTGTGCGGTGCTGGCATCGGCTTGCTGATGCCAGTGCAGTAATCCTTGCTGAAACCAGTGGCTCCACGGCGTCACGGTATTTTCGCTCAGACGCTGGCGCAAAAAATCGCCGGTGGCCGGTAACTTGCCGTACCAGCCCGGCGCAGTGTGTGTCGGCATGATTACCTCACCATTACTCACTGTGTCTGGTCAATCGCTGCGAAACAACGTGCGGTGCAATCGCCAGCGTGTTGCTGCTGTCACCGGCATTTTTCAGATTCTCCGCAAGCTTGCGCATCATCAACGCATTGTCACGCGCATACGGCGAAGACTGAATTTGCTGATCCAGCAGCTGGCTCAGATGCCAGTCGAGCTGCTGCAAATCGCGCGCGCTGACATCATCCGGCAGCGTGCGCTGCAGGTTTTGCATCAGCCAGCCACGCAGAAACTCGCCGTCATAATTGCGCGGCTGATAGAGCATCTGATAGGCCCGCAGCGCATTGCGACTGTACTCGTTATCGGTGCCGGGATCGTCACGCAGCAAATTGGTGATCTGCTGCGCCACGCGCGGCAGCAGTAAAGACTTAAGCGCATTTTGATAAAGCGCCCACGCCGCATCGCTGACCTGGTTGCCGCGATACAGACCAACGCGCATGGTAAGCGGTGGATTGTCGAGGGAAAAACGCTCGGAGAGCGGCAGTTTCACCAGGTTATTTAAGAAGGGTAGCAGATCAAAAATATTATCGGCGGGCTGATGGATCACCTGCTGACTCTGGGTGGTGATCGGCGCGAGGCGTTCGGCAACCTGGTCCAGATAACGCTGATTCTGAATATAGCTGGTGAGCCACAAACAGGAGAGCAGCAGCAGCGCGCCGGTCAGCACGCCATAACCGATCCAGTGGAACAGGCGGTTGCGGTATTCCCAATGGCGATTGCTGCCCGCCAGGCCGCTTTCGCGGAACACTAAATCGCTCAGCAAATCGCGGATAAAGAAACTCTGTCCTTTGTTGCCGGGGATCGGACTGCTGCGATCGACGCTATTCCACGCCGCGAGGCTGCTTTCGCCGGTATGCGGCAGCTGCAGCTTGCGGTTCAGCTCGCCCATGATGCGGTCAAACGGTAAACCTTCCTGCGTGCCGCTGGTGAAGAACAGGCCGCGCGCCGACCAGGCGATCGGCTCCTGATGGCTGGAAAACACCACATCGAGATACTCATTCAGCAGCGGACGCAACGAACTGAACTCTTGCGGGAACAGGAAGCTGTCGGCGCGCTGGGTGAGATCGCGCTCGCCAGCCATGACGTCGGCCAACTGCTGCTGTAAACGCTGCTCTAAGTGCTGATATTGCTGGCTGAAGCTGCGGTGCCAGTCGTCTTTATGCGGTTTGCCCGGTTCCCACGGGAAAGTGAAGCCCCAAATCGCATCGCGCTGCGGCTTGCTGAGCGTGCCGTAAAAACTCATAAACCCTTTCAGCAGGTCGGTTTTGGTCACCATCACATACACCGGGAAGTGAATGCCGGTGTGCTGATGCAGCTCCGCCATGCGTTCACGTAGCGCGCTGGCCTGCGCATGGCGCGCTTCGGCAGAATCGGTCAGCAGATCGGAGACGCTGATGGTCATGATCACGCCGTTGATCGGCTGACGGGTGCGATAGCGCTTTAGCAGATTGATGAAACTGTGCCACTCCGCGCCATCGCGCGCGCGTTGGCTCTCCTGCAACGCGTAACGTCCGGCGGTATCGATCAGCACCGCGCTGTCAGTGAACCACCAATCGCAGTGGCGCGTGCCGCCCACGCCGCGAATAGCCGCTTTGCCGAGGCTGTCAGTGAGCGGGAATTGCAGGCCTGCGTTGAGTAGCGCGGTAGTTTTACCGGCGCCCGGCGCGCCAATCATTACGTACCACGGCAGCTGATAAAGGTAGTGACTTTGAAAACGTGCCAGCCAGCTCTGCTGATGACGACGACCAAACTGGGTGCGCTTTAAACGCAGCGCTGCTTCACTGAAGCGCTGCGCCAGCAGGGTTTCGGTGGCCTGACGATCGGATAACTCTTCCTGGCTCATCTGCTGCAGACGGTTGAGCAACTTGCTATTAAACCAGCCGCGCCACAGTGCAGGAATAAACTGGAACAGCAGCCAGAGCAGATAGAGCAGACCCACCGCTAACTGGCGCGGCAATACTGGCTCGAGCGGGCGCGTATCGCCCCAGCTCCACAGCGGTCCGAGCATCCACAGCACGCAGCTCAATGCCGTGACGCCAATCAGGCTCCACAGCAGGCGATGGGTTAACAGATGTTGCAGTGATGCGCGCATCATTGGCCTCCCTGATGATTGCCGAGGGTTTCCGGTGTCACAAACAGGGTGATTTCCACCCGACGATTGCGGGCGCGGTTTTCATTACTGTCGTTCGGCAGCAGCGGATTGCTGTCGCCGCGACCTTCCGCTTTCACGCTGTGACCCTCCGCGAGCTGCGGATTAAGCAGCTGCATGATGGCGCGTGCGCGCGCAGAGGAGAATTCGTAGCTGGAGGCGAAACGGCCATCGACCGGGCTGTTATCGGTATACACCGACACCAAAACCGTGCCTTTAACGGTTTTCATTGCACTGGCGACATGCGCCAGCAGCGCCCGTCCCACCTGATTCACCACCGTGCCGTCGCTGGAGAACAGTTTGTCAGCGGGGATGATCACTTTGCTGCCGAACGCGCCGTCGCTCACTTCCAGCTGTCCGGCGGCAATCACATCATTCAGACGTTGATGGAGATCAAGCAGCGCTTGAGGGGAAGTAGGGCGACGTCCTGGCGTGATTTGTGGCAGCGGGGTTTGATAGATGGTGCGCAGCAGCGGTTCGGCGGCATTGCCGAGTCGCCAGTTCAGTCCGCTGTAAATCAGGCTCGCCACCAGCGTGGCCAAGGTAACGCAGGCCCAAAGCGGCACCATCGGACGCGTCAGGGTGCTGACCAGCGGATGCACTTCCACCAGCGGCACCGCCGGATTGGCGCTCGCCGGGCGATGTTCCGTAATGAGTTGTGCCAGGCGTTTGCGGATGGCTTCACACTGCGCGCGGCCGCTGTCACTGCCGCGATAACGGCCTTCATAACCAAGCAGCAGGCAATAGTGGATCAGTTCCAGCAGCCACAGATGCTGCTGCGGGCTTTGCGATACGCGCGACAACAGCTGGAAAACTTTCTCTCCGCCCCAGCTTTCATTGTGAAAGGTGACCAGCATGCCGTTGCCGGACCACACGCCGCGCGTGCCCCACGGCGTTTGCGCTGCGGCTTCATCCAGTACGCTACACAGGCAGTAGCGCGCGCCGATAATCATCTCAAAAGGTAAGCCCGCTTGTTTACAGCGTTGTTCGAATTGGCGGATCTCTTCGATCAGTAACTGGCGCAATCCGGCAGGATCGTCATGTGTCGCGGCCTGCCGTATACGTACCACGGCATTCAGGATGGGTGCTGCGGCATTAAGCAAAAGGTTATCATTGCCCGCGACAATGCCATCGCGAGCAAGGGAATCCTGAGTCATTAAATCTTGGTTATCCAGGCAAGGGCGAAAATCACAGCCCGCAGAGCAAACGCTTCTGCGGGCATTGTGCGCCGGATTGCATTATCAGTCTAAAATCCAGGTCGCGGTATCGTTAGTGCGACAAGCCTTGCTGGCGCCGCCAACGGCCACACAAACCTGTTTGCTGTTGCGGCGGGGGCGCGGACGATCGCTTCGAATGGTCGCGTCGTAACGGCTGCTCTCCACGCCCGCTTTCGGCGGAATATAGCCAATTAACTGGCCGTTAGGCTCATCAGCCACTGCCAGCCAGCTGTGTTCAACACGGCCGAGCACTTCAAACGGTTTGGCGTTATCAAGATAGCGCACTACTTTGCCACCATAATCAGGCGTGGTCATTACCGAGGCAGCATACAACGCGCGATAACTCTCATTGACCGGCGTGAATTCGCCAGGTGCTGCCACCGCATGACGATGGACCAGTTGGACGCCATTCACTTCACTGGTTACCAGCGTGTCATCTGTAACGGGTGGCGGTGGCGCTTTGCAAGCAGCCAGACTTAATACCGCCAGCAACACAAGCACGAGACTCTTATTCACCATGATCCTCAAATTCCATCAGATTAGCTGCAGAGTAATCTGCGGCACGGGCCGTTAAGGCAGGCAGATTAAGCAGCGAGAAAGCCATCAAAAAAACAGACAGATTACAGAAAGATAGTGCTGAACTAAGTCTACCTAAGACTTTTGAGAATTCAAACCATTGCACCATGAGAAATCCCGTGCTAGCGGGCGAAAAAGCAGCGCAGGCCGATGATATAAAACACATAGTCACGGTGATAGATAAGCTGAGTTAATTTATTCGCTGCAGTTAACGATGCGAGGCAGCGCAACGGCATTTGGTCGCTGTTAGTACCAAACGAAAATGGTAAATAAGATTAATCTATTTGTATGAAGCAAAAAAGATTGCCTTGCGAAACAATTTTCTCAATTTCGGAATTTCCGGGCCCAATTCTGCCACGTTTGAACGCAGCACGGCATGGCTTTTGCTTGACCCTCTGTTTACACCGCTAAACCGCTGGAGAAAGCAATGAATCGGGCTTTGAACTATCTACGTGCTAGCCGCGCCAGCGAGATTGCGAGCCTGCAACGGTTGCTGCGGACCGGCGAACAGATTACCGCCATCAGTGAATTGATCCATGTGCTGCAGCGTGAACGTGGAGCCAGCAATATCTGGCTGTGCTCGGCTGGTCGACTGTTTGGTGAAGAGCTAGCACAGCGCGCTGCGGAGGTAGAACTGCGCGAACAGCGTGCAATGGCGGTGCTGCCGGAAGCAGAGGCGCAGCCCGGCTATAGCCGATTTTGCATGCTGATCGCGACTGCGCTTCAGGCGCTGGACAGTCTGCCGGCGCTGCGTCAGCAAGTACACAGCCGCACCGTGACGCAGGCGCAGGCGATGGATGCGTTTAATCACATCATCTGCACCTTACTCAATCTGGTATTTGAAGCGGCGGATACCGCCAGTGAGCCGGACATCTCGCGTGCGTTAATCGCGCTATTTAGCTTTATGCAAGGCAAAGAGCTGGCCGGACAGGAGCGCGCCACCGGTTCGGCGGGATTCGCTGCCGGTGAATTTACCGAGACGCAACGGCAGCGCATTCAGGTGTTGATCGCTGCGCAGGAGCAAAGCTTTGCGACTTTCAGCCAATTTTCTGATGCGGAAAATCTACAACGCTGGCAGGCGATAGCCGATGCCGGCAGCCAAATTGAGCGGCTAAGACGCATCGCCTGCACCGGCGCACAGTGCGGTGAAAATGGCGTGTTGCAGTGGTTTAGTCTGCTCAGTTCGCGTCTCGATCAGATGAAACAGATTGAAGATACGCTGTGCGCCACGCTGATGAATCGCTGTCAGTGTGCGATTGCGGCTGCCCAGCACAGTGAATCTCCGCCGATAGCCATCGGAGAAGAGGCCAGTTTCTCGCTTTATATCGCGGGTGCCAGCTGGCTGTCAGGCGTTGAAACCACGCTGGACAGCAATGGCCTCGCGCCCCAGCTCGGGCGTTCGGTGCTGGCGTTGATCCGTGAGCAGTCGCAGCGTCTGCAGACGCAGGCCGATGAACTCGCCTCGATGCGCGCGTCACTGGATGAACGCAAAATTATCGATCAGGCGAAAAGCTGGTTGATGCAGCAGCACGGTTTCAGCGAGCAGGATGCGTGGCAGGCGCTGCGTAAGAGCGCCATGAACCAGAACAAACGGGTGCTGGAAATAGCCCTGGCGGTGCTGGCGGTTGCCGCCACGCTCAAGGCATAACTCGAAGGAGGTAGCTGCACAAACCCTGTGCGTAGAGTGCGTCAGCGCAGTGCAAAAACGACGCATCATCAGCGCATTTATAGCGCCAGCCTTGATAAAACGGCCTGATATTTTTGGCACAGGCTTTGCAATACCTTACAGACATTGCGCATTTGTTTCGCCAACGGCGGTGAAGCGAGTGCTTTGGATAAAGGCGTCCGGCCCCATGTTTTTGCGACATGCGGGAGGACGCCTTTTTTTATTCTTTTTTTCAGGATGCGCATGATGAGCAAAACGCGGTTCACATTGTCACGACGTCAATTTCTCCTGGGTAGCGCGGCGGTCGGTGGCAGCTATCTACTGCCGGGATTACGCAATGCGGTATGGGCTGCCGGTTCCGATGCGCCCGAAAAGAGCAACATTCGCGTCGGCTTTATTCCGCTCACCGACTGCGCGCCGGTGGTGATGGCGTCAGTAAAAGGCTTCGATAAAAAATACGGTCTGACGCTGCAACCGAGTAAAGAAGCCAGCTGGGCGGCGGTGCGCGACAAGCTCACCGCTGGCGAATTGGATGCCGCGCACGCGTTGTACGGCATGATTTATGGTCTGCAGTTGGGCATTGCCGGGCCTCAGCATGAGATGGCTAACCTGATGACGCTCAACAACAACGGGCAGGCCATCACCCTGGCGAATCAGCTTAAAGATCAGAAAGTTACTGATGCGGCCAGCCTGCAAAAATTAATCGCCAGCCAAGCCAAAGGCAGCTTTACCTTCGCGCATACCTTCCCAACCAGTACACACGCCATGTGGCTCTATTACTGGCTGGCCAACGCCGGTATCGACCCGTTTGAGGATGTGCGCACCGTGGTGGTCCCGCCACCGCAAATGGTGATGAACATGAAGATGGGCAACATGAGTGGCTTCTGCGTTGGCGAGCCGTGGAACCAGCGTGCTATCAGCGACAACATCGGTTTTACCGCCACCACCACACAGCAAATTTGGCCGGATCATCCGGAAAAAATTCTCGCCACGCGCGCCGCCTGGGTGCAAGAGAACCCCAATACCGCCCGTGCGCTGACCGCCGCAGTGCTGGAAGCCGCGCGCTGGATCGATGCCTCCGACGCTAACCGCAAAGAGACCGCGCAGGTGCTGGCCGGACGCGCGTGGATCAACACCAAAGTGGAAACGCTGGAAGGGCGCATGCTCGGTCAGTACGAAAATGGCCTCGGTCAGCGCTGGCAGGACGCGCACGGTATGCGCTTCTTCCGCGACGGTGAAGTGAGCTTCCCGTGGATTTCCGACGGCATGTGGTTCCTGACGCAGATGAAGCGCTGGGGCATGGTGCAAACCGCGCCTGATTATGCAGCAGTGGCGCGTCAGATCAACCGTATTGATATCTACAAACAGGCCGCCAGCGCGGTGGGCGGCATTAGCGTCCCAGCCGGCGAGATGCGCAGCAGCACACTGTTCGACGGCAAAGTATGGGACGGCAGCAATCCCGCCGCTTATGCCGACAGTTTTGCCTTAAACGCCGTTAAGTGAGGTCATGATGAAATCTGAAGCACGCTCGCTCAATACCGCGCCGATCGCCGCGCCACCGGCGCAGGTGATTGCACTCAAGGTAACGCCCGCACCGCGTCGGGGTCAACGCTGGCTCCGTCCCCTGCTGCAGCGGCTAATCCCCGCCAGTTGCGGCCTGATTCTGCTGCTGTTTGTCTGGCAACTGGCTTCAATGTCCAGTAAAGGCTTCCCCACGCCATATGCCACCTGGCAAGCCGCCGTCACGCTGTTTGCCGATCCGTTTTACAACAACGGGCCCAACGATCAGGGCATCGGCTGGAACGTGGTCGCCTCGCTGCAGCGGGTGGCAATCGGCTTTGGTCTGGCGGCGCTGGTGGGCGTTCCCGCCGGATTCCTGATTGGCCGTTTTACCTTTATCGCGCACATGCTCAACCCGATCATCGCGTTGCTGCGTCCGGTCAGTCCACTTGCCTGGTTGCCGATTGGCCTGCTGCTGTTCCAGCGCGCTGAACCGGCATCAAGCTGGACCATTTTCATCTGCTCCATCTGGCCGATGGTGATCAACACCGCCGAAGGCGTACAGCGAATTCCGCAGGATTATCTCAATGTGGCGCGCGTGCTGCGGCTCAATGAGTGGACAGTGATGCGCCGCATTCTGTTCCCGGCGGTGCTGCCTGCAGTGTTAACCGGTATGCGTTTATCGATGGGCATCGCATGGCTGGTGATTGTCGCTGCGGAAATGCTAACCGGTGGGCTCGGTATCGGTTTCTGGATTTGGAACGAGTGGAACAACCTCAATGTGGAAAACATCCTGATTGCCATCGTGGTGATTGGCGTGGTCGGTTTACTGCTCGAACAGGCGCTGATGTTACTGGCACGCCGCTTTAGCTGGGAAAAATAAGGAGCCGATGATGAATCCAATTATTCGCGTACAGCAGGTCAGCCAGCGCTTCAATACCGCAGGCGGTGAGTTCCTCGCCCTCGATAACGTCAGTTTTGATATCCACGAAGGTGAAACCCTCAGCCTGATTGGTCACTCCGGCTGCGGAAAGTCCACGCTTCTCAATTTGATAGCCGGGCTGACGCAGCCGAGTAGCGGCGTGTTGCTGTGTGACAACCGCGAAATCAGCGGTCCCGGTCCGGAGCGTGCGGTGGTGTTCCAGAACCATTCGTTGCTGCCGTGGCTGACCGCCTACCAAAACGTGGAGCTGGCGGTGCAGCAAGTGTTCAAAGGAAAAATGAGCAAAAGAGAGATGAGCGAGTGGATCGAACACAACCTCAATCGCGTGCAGATGAGTCACGCGCTGCATAAGCGTCCGTCGGAGATCTCCGGCGGCATGAAGCAGCGTGTCGGGATTGCGCGTGCGCTGGCCATGCAGCCGCGTGTGCTGCTGCTGGATGAACCGTTCGGTGCGCTGGATGCGCTAACGCGCGCTCATCTGCAAGACAGCGTGATGCGCATCCAGCAGGAGCTCAATACCACCATTGTGCTGATTACGCACGATGTCGATGAGGCGGTGTTGCTGTCAGATCGCGTGTTGATGATGACCAACGGCCCCGCCGCGCAGGTCGGTGACATTCTCAACATCGACCTGCCGCGTCCACGTTCACGGGTAGCGTTAGCCGACGAGCCGCGCTATCACCAGCTGCGTCAGCGGATTCTGCATTTCCTGTATGAAAAGCAAACGGCTGTGGCGTAAGGGGACAACCATGTTGCAGCGACTGGTAGTGATCGGGAACGGCATGGCGGCGATGCGCATGGTGGAAATCTTGCTGCAACGTGCACCGGGTCGCTACGCCATCACGGTGATTGGCCGTGAGCCGCACGGCAATTACAACCGGGTGCTGCTGTCGCCGGTGCTGGCGGGCGAAAAAGCCTTCGCTGACACGGTGATCCACGAACCCGCATGGTATGCGGCACATCAGGTGCAGTTGCTGATGGGGGAAGAGGCGCTGCAGGTGGATATCCCTACGCGCACAGTACTAACCGACCAGCGCACCCTGCACTGGGACAAGCTGGTGTTCGCCTGCGGTTCGAGGCCGCGCATGCCGGATCTGCCCGGCATCCATCGCCCACAGGTGCAGGGTTTCCGCACGGTGCGAGACGTGGAGGCCATGCTCGCGCAGCAAGGTCCGGTGGTGGTGCTGGGCGGCGGATTGATTGGCGTGGAAGCCGCAGCGGCGCTGCGTCAGCGTGGACGTGACGTCACGCTGCTGCATCATCGTCCGTGGCTGCTTGATCGCCAGCTGGATGCCAAAGCGGGTGCGCTGTTGCAGCAGCATCTGGCACAGCGCGGTATTCGCTGTCGGCTCGGCGTCACTTTGCAGGCCATTGACGCCGAAAGCGTCACGCTCGGCGATGGGGCGGTTATCGCAGCGGAACAGGTGGTGATCGCCATCGGCGTGCTGCCGGAGATCGCGCTGGCGCAGGCGGCGGGCGTGCCTTGCCAGCGCGGCATTCTGGTTAACCGTCAACTGCAAACCGCGCTTCCGCATGTGTATGCGCTGGGTGAGTGCTGCGAAATCAGCGGCGAAACCTTTGGCTTGATTGCGCCTTGTCTGACGCAGGCCGCCGTGCTGGCAGCACAACTGGCGGGTGAACCCGTGGCCGACTTTCACTATCAGGAAAACGGTACGCGGCTGAAAGTCAGCGGCATTGAGATGTTCAGTGCGGGCGATATCAGCGAAGGCGACGCCATCAGCAGCTTTGACCCGCTGCACCAGCACTATCGCCGACTGTTTTTGCGCAATGGCGCACTGCGCGGCGTGCTGCTGTTTGGCGACAGCCAGGCGGCAGGCACGCTGCTACCACAACTTCAACAGGCCGCGCAGGTGGGCATTAACGCACTGTTCGGTCTTGACGACAACACAACGCAGCCAAGCGCTGCAGGAAGCCAGATGATGAGCAAACCTCTTCTCGCCGTGGTTGGACATGGCATGGTCAGCCACCATTTTCTCGAACAGCTGGTGAGTCGTGAACTGCATCAGCACTATCACATCGTGGTATACGGCGATGAGCCGCAGATGGCCTACGATCGCGTGCATCTTACCGAATACTTCAACGGTAAAAGCGCGGACGATTTGTCACTGGTCTGCGATAACTTCTTTCAGCAACACGGCATCGAACTGCGCAGCGGTTGTGAAGTGGTGGCAATTGACAGTGCAAAACGCAGCCTGCGTGATGCCAGCGGCGCGGAATTGACCTGGGATAAACTGGTGCTGGCGACCGGCTCGGTGCCGTTTGTACCGCCGGTTCCCGGCCACGATCACGCGCGTTGTTTTGTATACCGCACACTGGCCGATCTGGATGCGATTGCTGACTGTGCCCGTAATGCGACGCGCGGGGTGGTGATTGGAGGCGGGCTGCTCGGACTGGAAGCCGCCAACGCATTGAAACAGCTCGGTCTGGAAACCCATGTGGTGGAGTTCGCGCCGCGTCTGATGGCGGTGCAATTGGATGACGGCGGCGCGCAGATGCTGCGCGGCAAAATCAGCGCGCTGGGCGTTCAAGTTCATACCAGCAAGCAAACTGAAGCGATTGAGAGTCTGCCGGATGGCAGCCTGCAGCTGCGTTTTGCCGATGGCAGCCTGCTGGCAACGGACCTGCTGGTATTTTCAGCGGGTATTCGTCCGCGTGATGCACTGGCGCGCGCCGCCGGTCTGCAACTGGGTGAACGCGGCGGCATTCTGATCAACGACGCTTGCGCCACCAGCGCCGCAGATGTCTATGCGATTGGTGAATGCGCGCTGTGGCAAGGGCAAATTTTCGGTTTGGTTGCGCCGGGATATCAAATGGCGCGCGTACTGGCGGCGCAGCTGGCGCAGGAAGAACTGGCGTTCAGCGGTGCCGACATGAGCACGAAACTGAAACTGCTCGGCGTGGAAGTGGCGTCATTTGGCGATGCGCACGGGCGCACCGCTGACAGCCAAAGTTATCAGTGGATCGATAATCCAAAGGGCATCTACAAAAAACTGGTGGTGTGCAAAGATCGCAAAACGCTGCTTGGCGGCGTGCTGGTGGGCGACAGCGCAGATTACGCCAGCCTGCTGCAGATGATGCTGAATCAGTTACCGTTACCAGAAGAGCCGGAAAGCCTGATTTTGCCCCAGTTAGCGGGTGCGCCGGCTAAAGCGCTGGGTGTCGCGGCGTTGCCAGACAGCGCGCAAATCTGCTCGTGCCATAACGTCAGCAAGGCGGACATTTGCGGGGCAGTGCAGGGCGGCTGCGGTGACATGGCGGCGATCAAAAGCTGCACCAAAGCGGCAACCGGCTGCGGTGGGTGTAGCGCATTAGTCAAACAGGTGATGGAGTTCCAGCTCGCCAGTCAGGGCGTGGAAGTGAAGAAGGATATCTGTGAACACTTTGCCTACTCGCGTCAAGAGCTGTATCACCTGATCCGCGTCGGCAACATCACCACCTTTGAGCAGCTATTGCAGCTCAACGGACGCGGACAGGGCTGTGAAGTGTGCAAGCCGCTGGTGGGATCATTGCTGGCATCATGCTGGAATGACTACTTACTGAAGCCCGAACATCTGCCGCTGCAGGATACCAACGATCGCTACTTCGCCAACATCCAGAAAGATGGCACCTATTCGGTGGTACCGCGTGTGCCAGCCGGTGAAATTACGCCGCAAGGGCTAATTGCGATTGGTGAAGTAGCCGCTCGTTACGATCTCTACACCAAAATCACCGGCGGTCAGCGCATCGATCTGTTCGGTGCGCGGCTCGATCAGTTACCGGATATCTGGGAACACTTAATCGCGGCGGGTTTTGAAACCGGTCACGCTTATGGCAAATCGCTGCGCACGGTAAAATCCTGCGTGGGGTCAACTTGGTGCCGTTACGGCGTGCAGGATTCTACCGCCTTCGCCATCGCATTAGAGAATCGCTACAAAGGGCTGCGCGCCCCGCACAAAATTAAAATGGCGGTTTCCGGCTGCACGCGTGAATGCGCTGAAGCGCAGAGCAAGGACATTGGCGTAATCGCCACGGAAAAAGGCTGGAACCTGTATGTCTGCGGCAACGGCGGGATGAAACCGCGTCATGCCGATTTGTTCGCCAGCGATCTCGATGATGAAACGCTGCTGCGCTACGTTGACCGCATCTTGATGTTCTATGTGCGCACCGCCGATCGTCTGCAGCGCACCAGCGTGTGGATGGATAACATGGAAGGCGGACTCGACTACCTGCGTCAGGTGGTGATCGAAGATTCACTCGGTATAGCCGTGCAACTGGAGCAGGAGATGCAGCGCGTGGTGGAGCGCTATCAGTGCGAATGGCACAGCACGCTGCAGGATCCTTCGCGTCGCGCCTTGTTTACCGCCACCGTCAACAGCGAGCAGCCTGACGAGACGCTCAACTATGTGCAGGTGCGCGGTCAGCGTCAGCCCGCGACGGCGGACAGCATTCCCGTTACCACGTTGCCGGCAGAACCCTGGAGTGCCATTTGCCTTGTCGACGCTATCCCGCCGTCTGCGGGCATGGGTGCGCGGTTAGGCGGTCAGCGTGTGGCCTTGTTCCGCTTGGGCGAGGCGATTTATGCGCTGGAAGATATTGAGCCCGGCACGCAAGCCAGCGTGCTGTCGCGTGGCATTCTCGGCGACGTAGCGGGCGAGCCGGTGGTGATATCACCGCTCTACAAGCAGCGCGTGCGGCTGCGCGACGGACAAAGTCTCGATAACGCCGAGCATCAGCTGCGCTGCTGGCCGGTGCGCGTGGAGGGCGGCAAAGTGTGGCTCGGGCATCAGCCGATTATTGCGCTGGCGGCGGCCTCATGAAAACCACCTGTCCGTACTGCGGCGTGGGCTGTGGCGTGGAGGTGAAAGCCCTCGATGCGCCGGTGAGCGGCGACCGCCAGCATCCGGCTAATTTCGGTCGGCTGTGCGTCAAAGGTTCAGCGCTGGGCGAGACCCTGATGCATGACGGTCGTTTGCTCTGGCCGCAGATTGATGGTCAGCGCGTCAGTATCGATGCCGCACTGGACCATGTGGCGGCGGGTTTCCGGCGCATCATCGATCAACATGGCCCGCAGGCGGTGGCCTTTTACGGCTCCGGTCAACTGCTAACGGAGGATTATTACACCGCCAATAAGCTGATGAAGGGCTTTATTGGCTCTGCCAACATCGATACCAATTCACGGCTGTGTATGGCTTCGGCGGTGGTGGGTTACAAACGCGCTTTCGGTGCCGATGCGGTGCCGTGCTGCTATGACGATCTTGAACAAGCCGATGTTGTGGTGTTAGTCGGCTCCAACGCGGCATGGGCGCATCCAGTGGCGTGGCAGCGGCTGGTGCAGGCCAAAGCCGAACGCCCTGAGATGCAGCTGGTGGTGATCGATCCGCGTCGTACTGCCAGCTGTGACCTTGCTGATGTTCATCTGGCGCTGCAACCGGGATCTGATAGCGCGCTGTTTGCCGGGCTGCTGAACTGGCTGGCGCACCATGCGGGTATCGATGCCAGTATGTTGCCGCATCTGGCCAATGTGGAAGCGACCTTAGCCGCCTGTGAGGCGTGGGATGTGGCGACGGTCGCCGCTGCCTGCCAGCTGAGTGAGCATGACATTGTGGCATTTTGGCAGCTGTTCGCAGCGCAGCCGCGCGTGCTGACGCTGTGGTGCATGGGCATCAATCAGTCACAAACCGGCAGCGATAACAACAACGCCATCCTCAATGCGCATCTGCTCAGCGGCAAAATCGGCCGTGCGGGCTGCGGACCGTTTTCGCTGACCGGACAGCCCAACGCCATGGGCGGCCGTGAAGTGGGCGGCTTAGCCAATCAGCTGGCGGCGCACATGGGCTTTAGCGCAGCAGAGGTTGATCGTGTTGCGCGCTTTTGGGGGAGCGATCGTGTTGCGCAGCAGCCGGGACTGACGGCAGTTTATCTGTTCAATGCCATCGAACGCGGCGACGTCAAGGCAGTGTGGATCATGGGTACCAATCCTGCCGTTTCGATGCCGGAAGGTAACCGCGTGGCACACGCGCTGGCGAAATGCGAGCTGGTGGTGGTGTCGGAAGTCAGCGCCCACAGCGACACGGCACAATTTGCTGATGTGCTACTGCCGGCGCAGGCATGGGGCGAGAAAAACGGCACCGTGACCAATTCGGAGCGGCGTATCTCACGCCAGCGCAGTTTTATTGCGCCAGCCGGTGAGGCCAAAGCGGATTGGTGGCTGCTGGCGCAGGTGGCGCAGCGACTCGGTTTTGGCGCGGCCTTTGCCTGGCAGCATCCAGGCGAGATTTTCGCCGAGCATGCCGCGCTGTCTGGTTTTGAGAATCGCGGCACGCGCGCCTTTGATATCAGCGCGCTGGCAACCATCACGCGTGAGCAATATGACCAGTTAGCCCCGGTGCAGTGGCCGATCACTGCCGCGTCACCCAACGGCACCGCGCGGCTGTTTGCCGATCGCCGCTTTTACCATGCCGATGGAAAAGCGCGTCTGCTGCCGCCCGCGATACCGGTTAAAACCCTCATGACCACTGATTATCCGCTGCTGATGAATACCGGCCGCATCCGAGATCAGTGGCACACCATGACGCGCACCGGCAACGTGCCGCGACTGATGCAGCATTACGATGAACCCTTTGTCGCGCTAAATCCGCTGGATGCGGCGGCGTACGGCTTGAGCCACGGCGATGTGACGCGCGTGCAGTCGGCGCTGGGCTGGTGCAGTGGACGCGTCACCCTCGACAGCGGCCTGCAGCGTGGGCAAATCTTTGTGCCGATGCACTGGACAAGACAGTTCAGCGGGCAGGCCAACGTCGATGGATTAGTCGCGGCCAGCTGTTGTCCCGATTCCGCTCAGCCAGCGTTAAAACAAACGGCGGTGCGCTTGCAACTACTGCGTCCAGCGTGGCAAGGCTGGCTGTGGCTGCCGGACATCATCACGCCGCCTGCACTACTCTACTGGTCGCGAGCCCCACAGCCCGGCGTGCAGCGCTATGTGCTGGCGGGCAGCGCTCATGCTGGCGAATGGCTGATGCAACTGCCGGGCATGTCCGCATTGCAATGGCAGCAGGCGCAGGCGGGACAGCAATTGCACTGGCTTGGCTGGCGCGAGGGCAAGTTGGCATGCGCCTTTTATGCCGCGCCCTGGCTACCAGACATCGATCACCCATTTATCGCGCGGGCCTTCAGCCAGCCGCCCGATTTGCCGCAGCAGCGACATGCGCTGTTGGGCGGGCGACCGGCGCAGGGCGGCAGCCACGGACGTACCCTTTGCAGCTGCTTTGGCGTCGGTGAAGTGGCGATTCGCCGGGCCATCGCTGAGGGCTGTGATTCCCCGGCAGCGCTCGGCGCGGTGTTGAAATGCGGCACCAACTGTGGCTCCTGTATCCCGGAGCTCAAACAACTGCTCTCATCTCTGCGCGTGGCGCAGTAACGGAAAACATCATGACGCAAGCCAGTGAATCCCTCGACAAGCTGTTTAATCCGCGTGACGGCGAACACGCGCAAGGTGGCGTCTGGCTGGTTGGGGCTGGGCCGGGAGACGTAGAACTGCTCACCTTAAAAGCATGGAGGCTGATCAACAGCGCCGACGTTGTGGTGTATGACCGGTTGGTGAGCGAGGCGATCATGGCGGAAGTGCCGCCGGAGACGCTGGCGATTGATGTCGGCAAGAAGCCCGGCAGCCACGGGTTAAAGCAGGCGCAAACTAATCAGCTGCTGGTGGATTTAGCCCGCAGCGGGCGGCAAGTGGTGCGGCTCAAAGGCGGCGATCCCTTTATTTTCGGGCGCGGCGGTGAAGAGATGCTCTATCTGCAACAGGCGGGAATAGCCTGCCAGATCGTGCCGGGTATTACCGCCGCCGCCGGATGCGCGGCAGCCAGCGGCATTCCGCTAACGCACCGTGATTGCGCACAGTCGCTGCGGTTAATTACCGGTCACGGCAAAAGCGGTGAACCGCAGCTGGATGATGCCAGCCTCGCCGCCAATAACCAGACGCTGGTGTTTTATATGGGGCTGAAGTGGAGCGCCAGCATCAGCGCACAGCTGCAGGCGCAGGGCCGCAACGCGCAGACGCCGGTGGCAATCATTGAGAATGGCACGCGTGCCGATCAGCGGGTGATGATCACTACGCTGGCTGAGCTGGCACACACTGTTGAGGTGCAACAAGCCCAATCGCCGGCGTTATTGTTGGTGGGTGACGTGGTGCACTTTTATCGCCAACCGGTCAGGATTAATGCACATTCGAGCAATGTAGCGGCGCCATTTATGGCGACCAATCAGCCCGCAATTTCACTTATGGCTAAATAAGCTCACATTTCCCCCCTTTAATCCGCGCTTTAGCCTGTCAGGGTTTTGGCATTCTATGCTCAGAATTCCTGCCAGCTGAGGTAAGTCGTGGCTGAAGAGAGTAACGAGGACAAAACAGAATCGCCCACGCCCCACCGACTTGAAAAAGCGCGTGAGGAGGGGCAGATTCCGCGTTCGCGCGAGCTGACTTCAGTGATGATGCTGTTGATTGGATTGCTGATCCTGTGGGTCGGCGGCAACAGCATGGCGGAGCGTCTGGCCAGCATGGTCGCCACCGGATTTCGTTTTGATCACGGCATGGTAAACGATGACAAAGTGATCATTGGTCATATCGGCAGCCTGATTAAGCAGGCGGTGATCGCGCTGCTGCCGCTGATGGGCGGCTTAGTGGTGGTGGCGATTGCCGGGCCGATGGCGCTGGGCGGCCTTAACTTCAGCGGCAAATCCATTAAGTTCGATCTCAAAAAGCTCAACCCGCTCACCGGTATTGGCCGCATGTTCTCCGGCCAAACCGCTGCAGAGCTGGTGAAATCGATCATGAAAGCGGTGCTGGTTGGGCTGGTGGCTGGCTGGTACATCTGGAGCCATTGGGAAGAGATGCTGCGTTTGATGAGCGAATCGCCGATCAACGCGCTACATCATGGTTTGTCGATGATCGCCGCCTGCTGTGGGCTGATCATGCTGGGCCTGTTCCCGATGGTGGGTTTTGATGTGTTCTGGCAGCTCTACAGCTACTTCAAAAAGCTGAAGATGACGCGCCAGGAGATCCGCGACGAACACAAACAGAACGAAGGCGACCCGCACGTTAAAGGGCGTATTCGCCAGGCGATGCGCGCGGCGGCACGCCGTCGCATGATGGCCGATGTACCGAAAGCCGACGTTATCGTCACTAACCCGACGCACTACTCGGTGGCGCTGAAGTATCAGGAAGGCAAGATGAGCGCGCCCAAAGTGGTGGCAAAAGGCGCGGGCGATATCGCCCTGAAGATTCGTGAGCTCGCCAAAGAGCACCGCATCCCGATTCTTGAAGCACCGCCGCTGGCGCGTGCGTTGTATCGACACACCGAAATTGGTCAGTTCATCCCCGGCGCGCTGTATGGCGCGGTAGCGGAAGTGCTGGCCTGGGTTTGGCAGCTGCGACGCTGGAAGCGCGAAGGCGGCCTGATTCCAAACAAACCAAAAAACCTGCCGGTTCCGGCAGACATGGACTTTGCAGGAGAGAACACTAACGATGGCTAATTTAGCCGAGAAGCTGCGTTTACCGGGCAACTTTAAAGACACGCAATGGCAGGTGCTGGCGGGCCCGGTACTGATCATGTTGATCTTGTCGATGATGGTGCTGCCGTTACCCGCATTCATTCTTGACCTGCTGTTCACCTTTAACATTGCGCTGTCGATCATGGTGCTGCTGGTGGCGATGTTCACCCAGCGCACGCTGGAGTTCGCCGCCTTCCCGACCATTCTGCTGTTCTCGACGCTGCTGCGTCTGGCGCTGAACGTTGCGTCAACCCGTATCATTCTGCTGGAGGGCCACACCGGCGCCGATGCGGCCGGACGCGTGGTGGAAGCCTTCGGTCACTTCCTCGTTGGCGGTAACTTCGCCATCGGTATCGTGGTGTTCATCATCCTCGTTATCATCAACTTCATGGTTATCACCAAGGGTGCGGGACGTATTGCCGAAGTCGGCGCGCGTTTTGTGCTGGATGGGATGCCCGGTAAGCAGATGGCGATTGATGCTGACCTCAACGCCGGCTTGATTGGCGAACAGGAAGCCAAGCAACGCCGTACCGAAGTGACGCAGGAAGCCGATTTCTACGGCTCAATGGACGGTGCGAGTAAGTTCGTTCGTGGTGACGCCATCGCCGGCATCCTGATCATGGTGATCAACATCATCGGCGGCCTGTTGGTCGGCGTGGTGCAGCACGGCATGGATCTCGGTCACGCCGGTGAAACCTACACGCTGTTGACCATCGGTGACGGCCTGGTAGCACAGATTCCAGCGCTGGTGATCTCCACCGCCGCAGGTGTCATCGTAACGCGCGTGGGCACCGATCAGGACGTCGGCGAGCAGATGGTAACGCAGCTATTCAAGAACCCGCGCGTGCTGATGCTGAGCGGCGGCGTGATTGGTTTGCTCGGCCTGGTGCCGGGCATGCCAAACCTGGTGTTCCTGCTGTTTACCGCTGCGCTATTAGGACTTGCCTGGTGGTTACGCGGTCGCGAAATGCAGCCGAAGAAACCAACCGAAGCCTCAAGCCTGGTGAAAACCCAGGAAACGCCGGCCACGGTGGAAGCGTCGTGGACCGATGTGCAGCTGGAAGATTCGCTCGGTATGGAAGTGGGTTATCGCCTGATTCCGATGGTCGATCACCTGCAAAACGGCGAACTTTTGGGGCGTATCCGCAGTATTCGTAAGAAGGTGGCACAAGAGGTGGGCTTCCTGCCGCCGGTGGTGCATATTCGTGACAACATGGAACTGCCACCCGCGCGTTACCGCATCCTGATGAAAGGCGTAGAAATTGGCAGTGGCGATGCTTACCCGGGCCGCTGGATGGCGATCAACCCCGGCACCGCCGCTGGTTCGCTGCCGGGCGAGCCAACCGTCGATCCGGCCTTTGGACTGGCGGCGATCTGGATCGACAGCGCCCTGAAAGAGCAGGCGCAGATTCAGGGCTTTACCGTGGTGGAAGCCAGCACCGTGGTGGCGACGCACCTCAATCACCTGATTGGCCAATACGCCAGCGAGCTGTTTGGCCGTCAGGAAGCGCAGCAGCTGTTGGATCGCGTCACGCAAGAGATGCCGAAGCTGACCGAAGATCTGGTGCCGGGCGTCATCACGCTGACGACGCTGCACAAAGTGCTGCAAAACCTGCTGACCGAGCGCGTCTCGATTCGCGATATGCGCACCATTATTGAAACATTGGCGGAACATGCGCCGGTGCAGAACGATCCGCAAGAGCTCACCAGCGTTGTGCGTGTGGCGCTGGGACGGGCAATTACCCAACAGTGGTTCCCGGGCAACGGCGAAGTGCAGGTGATCGGCCTCGATGCCACGCTGGAACGCCTGCTGCTGCAGGCGCTGCAAGGTGGCGGTGGACTCGAGCCAGGTCTGGCAGATCGCTTACTGGTGCAGGCGCAAGGCGCACTGCAGCAGCAAGAGATGGCAGGCGCGCCGCCGGTGCTGCTGGTCAATCATCCGCTGCGTGCGTTGCTGGCACGCTTCCTGCGGCGCAATCTGCCGCAGCTGATTGTGCTGTCGAATATGGAGCTGACCGACAACCGTCAAATCCGCATGACCGCCACCATTGGAGGCAAGTAATGCGTCGCTGGTGCTGGGCAGTAATGCTGATGCCGTTGATGGCGCTGCCGCTGGCTGTTGATGCGTCCAGCGGTGCCTGGACAGCCAACGCCAGCGGCCCAAGCCTTGGCGTGCGCGGTAACTGGCTGATGACGCCTGCGCTGCGTGCTCCTTCCAGCGCGCCGGGCAATATTTCGCTGGTGTACTGGCGTTATCAGCTCAGCCGTCCTGCGCCCTCGGGTTTGGTGGTGCGCTTGTGTGCGGGCGATCGTTGTGTCGAGATTGAAGGCGCCAGCGGCAGTACGCGCGGCTTAGCCAACGTGGCGGCGGAAGAGACGCTGCATCTGGCATTTGGCTTCCAGGGGAAGGGCGCTTTGCCGCCCGGCTTACGCGTGGTGAGCAGTGAAGTGACGGTGAATTATCAGTAACGCGTGCTACCTCGGCGACGCGCCCTGCGCCGCCGAGTGCAGTAATTAAGGCTTATCTCCCTGACCGTAAATCGGGGGTGAAGCCAGTTTTGCATCCTCTCTTAACCCTTTTACCTGCTTCGCATCCACTTTGGCCGCCGCCGGATTACCAAACTGCTGGGTAACAAAGTTACTGACATCCGCCACCTGCTGGTCACTCAGCTCAGGCGCAAAAGGCGGCATAAAGACTTCGCCTTCGCGCATATGGCGATGCACACCGTTGAGGACCACCGATACCACGTTCAGCGCATCTGCCGCGCCGGTGCTGGTGTGGTGGAACAGCGATGGATAGGCATGGAAACCGCTGCCCGATCCAGCACCTTCCGCGCCGTGACAGCTGGCACAGTTACCGGCAAACAGCACCGCACCGGGCTGAGCATGGCGGGTCGCCTCATCGGCACCGCGCAGTGCAATCAGCGCGGTGGAAGGTTGTCCCCAGCTGTCGCGCGCACGGGTTTGCTGCGCGTCCGGCTGCGGCTTAACGCTGCGCAGATAGGTGGCGATGTCCTGCAGATCACTCTCGGGCAGATATTGCAGGCTGTGCTCAATCGCTTCGGCCATCGGTCCGGAGGCGCTGGCTTTGTTGGCGACAAAGCCGGTTTTCAGGTAGGTCACCAGCTGCTGCTGGCTCCAGTCACCGATGCCTGCCTGCTTATCGGGTGTGATGTTGTACGCCATCCAGCCGCCGAGATCGCCGCCAGCCAATGCTTTATCGTTGTCCATGCCCATGGTCAGATTACGCGGCGTATGGCAGGTGCCGCAGTGCGCCAGCGCTTCAACCAGATAGCGGCCGTTATTCCACTGCGCGCTCTGCTGCGTATCATTCTGCAATTCGCCTTTATCGAAGTTAAACCACTTCCAGAAGCGCATGCCCCAGCGTTGGTTGAATGGGAACGGCAGGTCGGTTTGCGGTGAAGCCTGATGCACCGGCGGCATCGACATGAGATAGGCTTTGATTGCCAGCACATCATCGCGCTTCATTTTGGTAAAGGAGTCATACGGCATCGCCGGATAGAGCTGCTCGCCATTTTTGCCAATGCCGTCGCGCACCGCAGCAACGAACTGATCGTCACTCCAGCTGCCGATACCGTACTGCTTATCAGAGGAGATATTGCTGCCCCAGATCTGGCCGAAAGGCGTACTGACCGCAAAGCCGCCGCCAAACAGCGGGCCGTTGGTGGCGGTATGACAGGCGGTACAGTCACCGGCGCGCGCCAGATATTCGCCGCGCTTAATCTGAGCGGCATTGTCTGCCGCCTGCGCCACGGCGCACTGCATCAGGACCACCGCGATAGCGGCCTGAATCAATACAGGTTTCATCGGGTGCTCCTTACAAGCTTGCCAGAACGCTATCGGCCATACGCAGCGCCAGCGCGGTTCCGGTTAGCGTTGAGTTGACCGTCGAGGCCGACGGCATAATGCCGGTGCCGGCGATAAACAGGTTTGGGTGATCGTGGGTGCGACAGTGACCATCCACCACCGAATCCTGTGGATTGCTGCCCATGATCATGGTGCCGGTGATGTGCTGGTTATTGTCGTAGACGCCGCGTTTGCTGTAGACCGCCTCGGTGCCGCCCATCTCTTTCACCATGCGCTGGAAGTCGATCATCGACTGGTCATAGCCGCGATGCACATATTCCGGGAAGCGGTAGTAAACCTCGAGGCGGGGAATGCCCCAGGCATCCTTCTCGGTTTTGCTCAGCGTGACGCGGTTCTGCGGCTCCGGCAGCATCTCCAGCAGACACTTGAGCTGAACAAAACGCTCGGCCTGGAAGGCCAGTTTGTCGTTAAGCGCCTTGCCGTAATAGCCCTGACGCACCAGTCGTTCGGTGAGATAACGCACCGGCGAGGTGTTGGCGAGGTCGATACGCAGCGCCGAGCGCTCACCACGGAAATCGCCGTCGCGCATATTGTTGATGCTGCCGGGACGCATCGGCCCACGGCCAAACCACACCGGCTCATCGGCGTAGAACTCTACCGACGATCCGGGATGGTCCATCAGGTTACGGCCCACCATGCCGGAACTGTTGGCGATGCCGTTCGGGTAGCGATCGCTGGTGGAGAGCAGCAGGATTTTCGGGCTTTCGATGCCGTTGGCGGTCAGGACAAACTGTTTGCCAGTGACGCGATGGCGCGCTTTGTTCTGATCGAGATAGTGCACCGCCTGAATGGTGCCTTTGTCGTCAGCCTCAATGCGGAACACCACCGCATTAGTGACGATTTTGACACCGGCATCCAGCGCCTTACGCGCGGCGATGCCGCCGTGGTACTGCGCATCGATCGGGCAAACCGGCATGCAGTTGTTGTTGCCGCAGCAGGCCGGGCGACCGTCATAGGCGATACTGTTACGCGCCTGCGGACCAATGCCCACCTCATAACCCAGCGGACCGAGTCGCTGCTTCAGACGATCGAAGCCATACGGCAGCGGAATGCCCGGCAGCGGATAAGGGCGCGAACGCGGCGAAGCCAGATCGCTGTCACCGGACACGCCCATCTGGTATTCGGCGTCGCAGTAATAGGGTTCCAGCTCGTCATAGCTGATCGGCCAGTCGCGGCCAATACCGTACAGCGACTGAATGCGCATATCGTTCGGCAACAGGCGGAACGCTTGTCCAGCCCAGTGCCATGTGGTGCCGCCGGTGCCGCGCAGATATTGGGCGCGATAGGGATCCGGGCCTTTTTGAATCAGGTAATTGTTATCGCTGGGAATGAATTTAGGCTGCGGTGCCCACGGCTGCGGCGGATACGGTTCGGTGAAGTCGCCCTTAAACGGCGAGTTGCGGAAATACTCCACCGCCTGATCGCGCTTAATCTCCGGGCCGGACTCCAGCATCAATACCGAAGCGCCTGCTTTGGCCATCTTCAGCGCCGCCAGTGAACCGGCAATGCCGGCGCCAATCACCACCACATCGGCGCTTAATGAATCAGACATGTGCTCTCCTTGCAGGCGGCTGCGTCCAGAAGTTAGGTTGCCCCGGCGCGTAGCTCGGTGGTAACAGGGAATCACGCACCAGCTGATAGCTGACGATATTCTCAAAAGCGATACATTGCGGACGCGGCAGCGGGCCGACAACACCGAGATACCAGCCGGAAACCAGCGCCTGATAAAGATCGTCGAGGGCTTTGGGTTGGGTACTCAGCAGCGCCAGCAGGCTGCTACCGTTGGCGGTGGGTTGCTGCTGCAGAAGCGCGCTAAGCGTATCGAGCTGGCTGTCCAGCTGCGGAAAACGTGCGTGCAGCCAGCTGTAGAGGCGCTGTGCCAGCAGGGCATCCGGCTGGTCCAGTCCGGTTAATCGGGCGGAAATCGCAGTAAAACTGGCGGACGGTGCCACTGCGGCGGCCAGCGGTGGCGAGGCGAAAGCCAAACTGCCGGGGAGCGCCTGCGTCAGGACGCCAGCCACCATCAGGCCCGCCGTGCCGGTCAGCAACCGGCGGCGTGAAAGAGTCATCATGGAAATTCCCGAAAGTTATTTCAGCGCCTGAGCGGCAACCTCTGAAGCCTGGTTATCCAGATCCTGTTTGGGGGTACTGACGCCGACGGCGCCGACCACTTCATTCTGCAGCGTGAGCGGGAAACCGCCGCCGAGCGCCACCGCGTGCGGGATGGCGAGAACCGTGTTTTCGCCGCTCTGCAGACGCTGCATAAATTTCAGGGAAGGGGCGTGATACAGCGCCGAGGTGCGCGCTTTACCAATGGCGGCATCGACGCAGCCCGGCGATGCGCCGTCAAGGCGCTGGAAGGCCAGCAGCGTACCGCTGGTATCAACCACCGCTACACAGCCGGTGCTGTGCTGCGCGCTGATGCTATTTTTGACGCTGGTCATTACCTGGTTGGTGTGGCTGGCGTCCAGCGCGGCGGCGCTGGCCTGGCCAATACCCGCTGCCAGCAGCAGGGAAAGGGCGACAGATGCTCTAATCTTCATGTTTTGCTTCCGATAGTTATTGTTTTAAAACCTGCTTCTCGTCTCGCTTACGCTACGCTGTTACAAAAATGTAAACAATTGCCGATAAACAAAACGCATACCTCTATGCGTATAACTCATTGAGGTGGATAGATCTTATCCAGCGTCTGTTGCCAGACGAACGGCGTCAGTTGTTGATAGCGCAGGGAACGGGCGTTTAACGCATCAATCAGCCCTTGCTGCGTGGCAACAATCGCTGCGCTCATGGCGGCTGGTACCTTGACGTCCTGCAGCGTTTTCACCACTTCCTGCATCTCTTCGGCGCGTCGCTGGCCGTGCTCCGCCACGCGGCTAATCAGGTAGTGCGGCAGCTGATCGTCCCAGCCCAGCGACGGGAAACTGGCGTGCAGCGAGTCGAGCACCGCTTGCTCTACGCCATACTGGCGCGCCGCGCTCAAACATTCGGTGGTCAGCGCCTCGAGGCCTTTGATCATCACGCTGCGGCACATCTTAATCGCTGAAGCTTCACCCACTGCGCTACCCAGCAGGCGGCTGTTGAGGCCCAGCTGTTGCAGCAGCGGCTGCACCTGTGCAGCCTGAGCGCCGCCAATCAGCAGCGGCGTCGCCAGCCGCTTGGGCGGCACCGGCGCCATCACCGCCACGTCGATATAGCTGGCACCCGCAGCGTGAATCATTTCAGCCGCGGCGCGTTTGGTGTGCGGTGCCACCGAGTTGAGATCGAGAAAATGCTGCCCAGCCTGTAACCGCGCTGCCGCCTGCTGCGCCACGTTGAATGCCTGCGACGCGGTAACGGTGGAGAACACCAGCGCGGCGTCCTGCAATGCATCCGCCAGCGAAGCGGCCAGCCGCACGCCGCTCTGCTGCGCTTTTTGCTGCAGCGCGGGCAAGGTTTCTGCCGCGAGGGCTTTGCGATCCCATACCGTCACCGCATTGCCCTGCGCCTGTAAATCATGGGCGAGAATGCCGCCCGCTTCGCCAAAACCGATAAAGGTGATGTTCATCAATTACTCCTTGCTGAATGGCCAGACCGCCGCCGGGATCATGACTTCACCGACGAAAATGGCACGCGCAGTGCGCAACAGACCGCAGCCCGCCAGCGGGTTATCGCCTTCGCGCTGCAGCAGCACGCTAAATTCACCGCTGGGATGTTCCACGCTCAGGCGCTGTTGAGGTTGCTGGCTGGTGCGTGCCAGTCCGTCCGCGACGCTGCCGGGGATCAGGCAGGCGCTGGCAACGCTGACCGCACCAAGCACGCCAATCGAGGCATGGCAGCGGTGCGGAATAAAGGTGCGTGAGCTGATGGCGCCACCGTGACGCGCTTCGGCCAGCAGCGTGACTTTGGGCACCGTACGCTGGCTGACATCCCCTAAATTCATCCGCGGCCCGGCCTGCAGGCGGATTGATTCCAGCCGCTGCTTGAGCTCGCTGTCGTTATCTAACGCGTCGCGGCTTTCATAGCCGCTGCGATTGACATCCGCTGCACGCACCAGGATCACCGGCATGCCGTTGTCGATGCAGGTGACGTCGATGCCATCAAAACGATCGCGCGGCTGACCGGTTGGCAGCAGCGCGCCACAGCTCGATCCGGCAATGTCTTTGAAGGTGAGGGCGATTTCGCCTGCGCTGCCCGGTACGCCATCAATGCGTAAGTCGCCGTCATAGTCGACTTCACCGTCGGGCGTGGCGAACGCCGCCTCGGCAATCTGCCCGGTGTTCTGCATGAAAATGCGCACACGGGTGCGTTCGCTGCCTGCCTTGACCAGCCCGCGTTCGACGGCGAAAGGGCCGACGGCGGCGAGGATATTGCCGCAGTTTTGCCCGTAATCGACGCGGGCTTGATCGACGTTGACCTGGGCAAACAGGTAATCGACATCGGCATCGTCACGGTGTGAAGCGCTGACGATCGCCACTTTGCTGGTGAGCGGATCGGCCCCGCCGAGGCCGTCAATTTGACGGATATCGGGCGAACCCATCACCGCCAGCAGTACCCGATCGCGGGCCGCCGGTTCGGCTGGCAGATCCTGTGCCAGAAAGCAGGCGGCTTTGGAGGTGCCGCCGCGCATCAGTAAGCAGGGAATGCGACGCTGGCGCATGGTTTATTCCTCCAGTTGATCGAGCGTGTCGAGATAGCGCAGTCCTTTTTCCGCCAGGCGCGGGCGCATCTGATAGATATCCAGGCCCAGCTCACCGGCCGCTAAACGCAGGCGTTTGCTCTCTTCCAGCTCTTCACGCTGACGCGCTTTGGCTGCTACGCTGGCAGCTTCATCGCGTGCCACCACCACCACGCCGTCATCATCAGCCACGATAACGTCACCCGGCCAGATCAGCTGCCCGGCACATACCAGCGGCACATTCACCGAGCCGAGCGTCTCTTTCACCGTGCCCTGCGCATACACCGCACGCGACCAGACGGCAAAACCCATTTCGCGTAACGTGCGGCTATCGCGCACACCGACATCCGCCACCAGCCCGCGCACGCCGCGCGCCTGCAGCGAGGTCGCCAGCAGATCGCCGAAGAAGCCGTCGCTGCACGGCGAGGTTGGCGCGACCACCAGCACATCGCCCGGCTGGCAGAGCTCCACCGCGACGTGAAACATCCAGTTATCGCCGGGTGCGACCAGCACGGTGACCGCGCTGCCCGCGATGGCACAATCCTGCTGAATCGGGCGAAGGGCGGGATCGAGCAAACCTTTACGCCCCTGCGCTTCATGCACGGTGGCGACGCCAAAGCGCGCCAGTGCGTCGATATCCGCAGCTACCGCGCGCGGGATGTGGCGCACCGCGACGCCTTTTTTCGCGATGATGCTCATGCCAGATCCTCCGTTACGCGCGGGAAGATGCTCTGATAACCTTCGCCATAAATGATCTCGCGGCTGGTGGTAATGCCGACGTTACGCTTGGCCTGCACGCCGCGCTGCTGCGCCACGCGCGTGTAGTATTCCCACAGATGTTCCTGCCCGGCCATGCACTGAATCGCCTGATATTTTTTGTCCCACACTGAGGTGATATCCAGCAGCACATCCGGCTTCCAGTTGCACTGCTCAGGCTGGTGCGGTTCGAAGCAGTACACCGGCGGCGCACCGACGATTTTTTCGCCCGGACGGTAGCCTTCGGCCTGGGCAATAATGCGCGCCTCCTGCGCCAGATGCGTGGCCGTCGGGTGATCGTAGTTGTAGGGATCCTGCAAGGAATGGGTCAGAACAAAGTGCGGCTGCACCCGGCGATAAACGTCCGCGAGGCGGAACAGGGTTTCTTTATCGGCACGCAGCGGATAATCACCGAGATCAAAAAATTCAATGCTAGCACCGAGGATCTCGGCGGCGGCCTGCGCCTCGCTGCGGCGGGCGGCTTTGACTTTCGCCTCGCTCATCTCCCCCTTGCGCCACAGCTTGGCCGACTCGCCGCGCTCGCCAAACGAGAGGCAGACAACGTGGACGTCATAGCCCTGCGCATGGTGCAGCGCAATGGCACCGCCGGCGCGCCAGACGAAATCCGCTGAGTGAGCGCTGACCACCAGCGCGGTTTTTTTTGGGGTGTTGTTAGTCATGGCATACTCCTCCGCTGTTTTTTTCCATGCTGTCACTGCCCACCTGGCGGCGATAATTCATTTCATTGCAGCGGGTATGCGTTTTATTTATATTGCGACATCGAACGGTGGTGAAAACAGGCAGGGAAAGATGGCGGAAAAGGGCACGCAGGAGCTGACAAATCTGATGCAAATCAGGGCATTTAGTCAGGTGGTAGCACAAGGCAGTGTCTCACGGGCAGCGGATGAATTATTTCGCACCCAGTCGGCCATTACCCGCGCTATTCGCGACCTGGAACTCACGTTAGACGTCACGCTATTTGAACGTCACGCCGGCGGCATGATGCTGACTGACTTCGGTAAATGTGTGCTGCCGCGTGCGCTGCGGGCGATTGAGGAACTGCATCAGGTGCCGCAGCGGCTGGCTAAATTGCAGGGACGCGGTGCGCAGCGTAGCGATGCGGAACCGCTGTGGCTGTTTAACGTCCGTCGGCTGCAAATTTTTATCACCCTGTGTCAGACGCGGCATATGCAGACGGTGGCGGCACGTCTCGGACTGAGCCAGCCGGCGGTGAGCGCCGCGCTGCGCGTGCTGGAAAACGGCGCGGGCATCGCGCTGCTGGAGCGCACGCCGCACGGCATGATGCCTTCGCTGGCCGGACGTGAAATCGAAGCCAACGTGCGGCGTGCGCTCAATGAACTGCGCCACATTCCGGCCGACATCGCTGCCCGCAGCGGGATACTCGAGGGAACGGTGCGCGTAGGCGCATTGCCGCTGGGACGCACGCGTATCCTGCCGCAGGCGATCGTGATGCTGACGGCGCGCTATCCGGGCGTACGCGTGGTCACCAGTGAAAGCGCCTTTGGCGTGCTGGCCTCGGAAATGCGCTCGGGCGATATCGATTTTATTTTTGGCGCGCTGCGCCGCGATGAAGATGCGCTGGACGTCACGCGCGAGACGCTGTTCTCCGAACGCATGGTGCTGCTGGCGCGTCACGATCATCCGCTGGTAGGACGTGAGCTCTCTACCGATGATCTGCGCGCGGCGCGTTGGGTGCTGCCGCGTTCGGCCACGCCAGCGCGTTATCTACTGAATAACAGTTTTCAGGCGATGGGCATTCCGGCACCCGATCCGGTGGTGGAGACCGGCGATCTGGCGTTGGTGCGCGGCTTGCTGATGCAGTCGGATATGCTGGCGGCGGTCTCCGCGCACCAGCTGGAAGTGGAACTGGCGTCCGGCGCGCTGGTGGCGTTGCCGGTGCCTTTGCCGGATACCGATCGCGCTATTGGGCTGACGGTGCGTGCGGGCTGTCTGCACTCACCGGCAGCGGATGCGCTGATCCGCTGCCTGCGTGAAGTGTGCGGGCAGGATGAGTAATCAGCCGACGCGCGCCGCTTCCATCAACGCATAGCGGTAACCGCGAATGCCGTAGCCGCAGATAACGCCTTGTGCGACGTCGGAAAGATAGGAGTGATGACGGAACGGCTCACGCTTGTGCACGTTGGTGATGTGCACTTCCCACAGCGGCAACCCCACGCCGGTGACCGCATCGCGGATCGCCACCGAGGTGTGCGTCCACGCCGCCGGGTTGATCACCAGCGCCTGCGCTTCGAGACGCGCCTGCTGAATCCACTCAATCATTTCCCCTTCGTGGTTGGTCTGGCGAAACTCAATCGCCACACCCAGCTCTTCCGCCGTTGCGTGGCATAGCGCTTCGACGCTTTGCAGCGTGTCGGAACCGTAGGTTTCTGGCTCGCGGGTGCCCAGTAGATTGAGGTTCGGGCCGTTCAGTACATAGATGGTTCTCATCGTGACTCCTGTAATTCAGTAAAACCAAACAGCCGCTGTGGCGTGTGCCAAAGCACCTGACGGCGGCTCTTTTCATCGGGGATCAGCTGTTCGATCAGCAGCAGCTGCGTGCCCATATCCATGCGTTCAGTGGCGCGCAGGAAAGGCCAGTCCGATCCCCACATGCAGTTTTCCGCGCCGAAAGCGTCCAGCAAGGCCAGCAAATAGGGATGTCCATCGCTGAAGGGATAGGGCTGCCGGGAGAATTTCGCCAGCCCGGAGAGCTTGACGTTGGTGCGCTGCTGGCCGGCCAGCGACAGCAGCGCCTGAAAGGCTGGTTGTGCTACGCCCGCGCTGACGTCAGGCCGACCGGAGTGATCGATCAGCAAACGCGTGCGGGTGCGTGACAGCAGCGGCATCAGCGCCAGTAGCTGATCGTTTTGCACCTGAATCTGGGCAAAGAGATCCAACTCCGCCAGCCTGCCCATCAGGGCATCAAGCTGGAGAAACGGCTCGGTGCCCAGCATCGCCACGTTAAGCGCAATGCCGACGATGCCTTGATCTTTCAGGCTGGCGAGCGTGTCGCTCTCCACGTCACGCGGCGTGACGGCAATGCCCTTGAAACGGCCCTCACCGCGCTTGATGGTATCCAGCAGGCAGCGGTTATCGGTGTTATAGCCCGACGTCGGGCCGACAATCAGCGAGTGGCGGATGTTGTACGCCTGCATCACAGCACGATAGTAATCCGGCGTCGCCAGCTCGTGTCCGTCCGGGTTGTAGGCGCTCTCGGGCGCCCAGGGAAAGTGTACTGGATCAAAAACGTGGTGATGGCAGTCGATGATCGGTTGCGTAAACATCAGTCTGCTTTCCCCGCCACCGAATAGAGCACCTGCTGATTGCGCGTCTGCTGGAACTGTTCCAGCGTTTCACCGCGCATCGCTGAGTAGATATGCAGGTTAGAGACGCCCACCACCGCACCCAGTTTTTCCAGCAGGAAGAAGCTGACGCCGTAATGGATCATGCCGCGCCAGTCGAGCTGGGTAATCAGCGTTTGCTCTTCAGCGCTCAGTCCGGCTTCCTGATACAGCGCCTGCGGGGCTTCGCGGAAACGCTTACGCCACTCTGGCTGAATCATGCGGTGCAGGAAGCGGTTGATGCGCAGCGCTTTCAGGCTACGCGCCTGGGTGAACGGATAGGTGCCGGGCAGTTTTTCCACGCCGCTGAGCTGCAGGTTGATCTTATCGCGCTGACGCTGGTGCACATCGACCGGCGCTTCGCGTGACTGATTTTCGAGGATCAGCGTGGCGATCCCGGTCATCGAAGGCAGATAGTAATCCTGATGCAATTTCTCGACGTTGGCCGACAGCGCACCGCGCATAATCAGCCACATAATCACTTCCGCACCTTCCAGGCCGCCGAGCGTGGCGTATTCAGCCAGCGTTATTTCGGTCAGGCGCTCAGGATCGTTGATCAACAGATCGATAAACTGCGCATCCCATTCGGGATTGTTGAAGCCGCAGCGCTCGCCGTGTACCTGATGTGAAACGCCGCCGGTCGCGACCACCGCGACTTTCAGATCCTCCGGGAAACTCTCTACCGCACGCTTCAGCGCCTGGCCGAGTTTATAGCAGCGACGCGCCGTCGGGATCGGGAACTGCAACACGCCGACCGCCAGCGGAACCACCTGCATCGGCCAGCCGCCTTGCCAGGGTGCCAGCGCCGACAGCGGCGAAAACAGGCCGTGATCCAGCGCTTTGTCCTGGAAGAATGACATATCGAACTCATCCGCCATCAGGCTGGCACCAATATGTTGTGACAGCGCCGCATGGCCTTTTACCGGCGGCAGATCGCGCGGGCCGCCGCCTTCATCCGCAACGGCATATTCGTCATCAATGCCCAGCACAAACGCCGAGTAGTGATCAAAAAAGAAGGAGGTGACGTGATCGTTAAACACATACATCAGCACATCCGGTTTTTTCTCCTCCAGCCAGCGCTGCATCGGCGCAAAGCCATCGAAAATCGGGGCCCATGCGCCTTCCTGCTGCTTGTTGTGATCAACCGCAAAACCAATGGTGGGAGTATGGGAAACCGCTAAACCGCCTATGATTTTAGCCATAATTTTTTGACCTCTACTTCATCGATTATTGAGGGTACGCGACAGGGACGGCAGGTCGTTAAGGTCGATGCCTTTAACCTGACGGGCCACCTGTGCAGGGTGATGTCGGGTGATGGAAAGTGCCGCCAAAACTGCCGGGAGCGACAAAACGATAAAAATGGCTGTTTGCCCAGGGAACACGCCGAGCAGCACGCCGCCCAGCGACGAGCTGATAATGGCGCCGCTACGACCAATGCCGTGCATCCAGCACACGCCGGTGGCGCGCATTTCGGTGGGATAAAAGGCCGGGGAGAAGGCCTGCAATCCGGTTTGCGCACCGTTGATGCAGACGCCAGCGAAGAACACCAGCAGCGCCAGTACATTCGGGCCAAAGCTCCAGATGCCCTGCGACACCAGGCAGAAGCTGCCCAGCAGATAGAACAGGGCGATAACATATTTCGCTTTGAAACGGTCCATCAGCCCACCAACCATTAAGCCGCCAAAGGTGCCGCCCAGCTGGAATAAGCCCGCCACAATCGCCGCACGCTCCAGCGTCACGCCGCCTGAACGCAGGATGGTTGGCAGCCAGCCGTTAAGCAGGTAGATGACGAATAGCCCCATGAAGTAGGTGAGCCATAACACCACCGTGCCGCCTGCATAGCCGCGGCTGAACAGCTGCAGCACCTGCGCTTTTTTCGGGATGATTGGCGCATTGAGTACAAAGGCGGTGCCAGCGGAGAATTCGCCGCCCAGACGTTTGAGCACGGCGGCAATCTTGTCGCGACTGACTTTGCGCACCACCATATACATCGCCGATTCCGGCAGCAGCCACAGCAGCAGCGGCAACATCAGCAGCGGCAGCAAGCCCCCTAAACCCAGCACCGCTTGCCAGCCAAAGTGTGGCAGCATGCCAGCGGCAATGAATCCGCCCAATCCGGAACCGATATTAAATCCGCTGTACATCACGGTGATCATCAGGCTGCGACGGCGTTCCGGCATATATTCCGACACCAGCGTGACGCAATTGGGCATCACCGCACCGAGACCGAGACCGGTGAGAAAACGTAACACACCCATTTCCAGCGGCGTGCGCGCGAAGGCGCTCATCAGGCTGAAGCAGGCGAAGACGGCAATCGACAGCAGCAGCACGCGTTTGCGGCCAAATTTGTCGGACCATGGACCGGCAATCAGCGCGCCAATCGCCACGCCAAACATCGCGGCACCGAGAATCGGCCCCATTTCCGCATGGCTGATGCCCCAGTCTTCAATCAGCGCGGGCGCAATGAAACCCATCGCTGCCGCGTCGTAGCCATCAAACATGATGATGATGAAGCACAGGCTGAGGGTCAGCCACTGGTATCCGGTGATCGGGCGGGCGTCGATCCAGCCTTTTACATCGATAATGTCGTGATTGCTCATAGGATACGCTCTGATTTTTTTATTAATAACGTTATCGGGTTGAGATTTTTTCTGCCCTGACATTGGCCGGGGGCATCACTTTAACCCGATTGCAGGGGGTGAGTTTTATAGTTTTTAGCTGTTAAAACAGCTTGTTGCATGTTTTTGTGTTCTTGCTTCCATAACCAAATTAGGGATGGCGTGCGAGTTTGTCTGCCATAAAATGGTTATGAAGGTATGAGTTTTGTTTATTTGGTGAGCTGTGTCGGAAAAATGAGAAGGCGTATCGAGGCTGAGGAATGGCGGGTATTAGGCACGGCAGCAGCGCTATTCAGAGCGGGCTGAAGAGCAGAATTTTGTCAGAGGGGAAAAAAGGGGGAAAGCAAGCGGAGAGCCATTTGTGGCGCTCTCCGCCAGAGATATTACATGCGTTCGACGGTTTTAATGCCCAGCGTATCCAGACCTTGCTTCAGCGTTTTCGCGGTTAACGCGGCCAGCTGCAGGCGGCTCTGACGGATGTTCTCGTCCTCGGCGGAGAGAATAGGGCAGTGTTCGTAGAAGCCAGAGAACTGGCCGGCCAGATCGTACAGATAAGCACACATCACATGTGGCGTACCTTCGCGCGCGACCTGCGTTATCACTTCTTCGAACTGCAGCAGACGCGTAGCCAACTGCGCTTCACGCTCTTCAGTCAGCACGATGTCACCGCTCAGGCTATCGGCATCAATGCCGGCTTTACGGAATACCGACAGCACGCGCGTGTAGGCGTATTGCATGTAAGGCGCCGTGTTGCCTTCGAAGGCCAGCATGTTGTCCCAGTCGAAGATGTAATCGGTGGTGCGGCTTTTTGACAGGTCAGCATATTTCACTGCGCCGATGCCGACCACTTCCGACAGATCCTTCAACTCTTGCGCTGACATCTCTGGATTCTTTTCGCTGACCAACGCATGCGCGCGTTCAACCGCTTCATCCAGCAAATCGGCGAGGCGAATAGTGCCGCCGCTGCGGGTTTTAAATGGACGACCATCTTTACCCAGCATCATGCCGAAGGCGTGATGCTCAAGCGGTACCGATTCCGGCACGTAACCGGCTTTACGCACGATGGTCCACGCCTGCTGCAGATGCTGGTGCTGACGGGAATCGATGTAATAGAGCACGCGATCGGCATGCAGGGTTTCGAAACGGTATTTGGCGCAGGCGATGTCGGTGGTGGTGTAGAGATAGCCGCCATCTTTCTTCTGAATGATCACGCCCATCGGTTCGCCTTCCTTGTTTTTGAACTCATCAAGGAAAACTACCGTGGCGCCTTCGCTGGTCACCGCCAGGCCTTTTTCGCGCAGATCGGCGACGATGCCCGGCAGCATGTCGTTGTACAGGCTTTCACCCATCACATCTTTGCGCGTCAGCGTCACGTTAAGGCGGTCATACACCTGCTGGTTCTGGCTCATGGTGATATCAACCAGCTTCTTCCACATGCTGCGGCAATATTCGTCGCCACCCTGCAGCTTCACCACGTAATTACGCGCGCGCTCGGCGAAGGCTTCGTCGGCATCGTAGGTCACTTTGGCTTCGCGGTAGAAAGCTTCCAGGTCAGCCAGTGCGATCTCTTCGTGATGTTCGTTCTGCTGCTTTTCCAGATAGGCAATCAGCATACCGAACTGCGTGCCCCAGTCGCCGACGTGGTTGGCGCGGATCACGTTATGGCCAAGGAACTCCAGCGTACGCACTGCGGCATCACCAATGATGGTGGAGCGGACGTGACCGACATGCATCTGCTTCGCCACGTTAGGCGCGGAGTAATCCACCACGACAGTTTGTGGCGCAACCGCACTCACGCCAAGACGCGGCAGCTGCAGCGCCTGCGCGGTTTGCGCCGCCAGCCATGCACGATCGAGGAAGATATTGATAAAACCGGGACCGGCGATTTCGACTTTGCTGGCGATGCCGTTAAGATCCAGATGCTGAATCACCTGCTCAGCCAGTTGTCGCGGTGCCTGACCGAGCTTTTTCGCTACGGCCATCATACCGTTTGCCTGGTAATCACCGAACTGTACCTTCGCAGACTGGCGAACCTGAGGTTCGCAATCGGCAGGCGCACCCGCCGCAATCATTGCCTGACTGACTTTGTCGGAAAGAAGAGCCTGAATATTCACCGCGTTACCTTCATATGCTGAAAAGGCCCGCCTGTAGGCGGCGAGCCGATGTCGTCATCCCGCAACTGCGCGGCGGGACGGAAAAATAAGAGGGGAAGTATACGTGAAATGTTAAAGTGAGTCAGCTATTCGGTATCTGATGACAGGCAACATCGGGCCCTCAGCGCCGATTAACGGCGCCGCGGGTGACGACGAGGATTTTTAACGCTTTTGTCTTCACGCACCTTCCAATGGCGGGAAATTGCAAATCCCATTAATGCAATCAGGACCGCGACAACAATGAGCATAGACATAAGGCCGTTCCTTGTAGTTGTGAAACCCAAATTTATAAGAAAGGGTATCAAGCTGCAATTGTTTGCAGCCTAAATAAGAGTTATCTCATTGTATTAACTATTGTTATTAATAACAGATAGTTAGGTCACTTTCATAAAGTTACTGCTGGACCTGATTTAGCGATAAATCCGAAATGAATGGTCTATTTATGCGGTTTTACGCCTTTTTGGCGCCTAAATCGGATGAATCCGACAATTTTGTCAAGCGGAATCAACGGTTAGCAAATTTCATATTGATTAGTAAACCTGAACTGAATTAGAGGTAAGGCAAGATGCAGACCCACTTTCCTGTGGAATTGGATGATTTAAAACAAGACATGGCGCGTTTTGAACAGTCGCTGATGAATTTTTCTGAACGTTTAGGCATTAACCTGGCTGAACATGAAGCCGATCACGTCGCGGTGCGCTGCCACCAGTTTGCAACGGCAGAACGCTGGAAATCTGGCTTATTGCAGATCGGCACACAGTTTTCCGAGGCAATGATCAATGGTCGCCCGATTTGTCTGTTCAAACTGCATCAGCCACTGAACCTGGCGGGCTGGCAAATTGATGTGATTGAACTGCCGTGGCCAGGCGAAAAGCTGTATCGCCATGAAGGGTGGGAACATGTAGAGATTGTACTGCGTGGAGAACCGGAAACGCTGGGCATACGGGCGATGGCGCTGCTTTCTGATCATGCGCTGACACAGCCGGGCATCTCGTTTAAAACCAGCGCGCCCAAAGGCGAGAACGAGCGGTTGCCCAATCCGACGCTGGCGGTGACGGACGGGCAAACCACGATTAAGTTTCATCCATGGCGACTGGAAGAGATTGTCGCCAGTGAGCAGGCTTAACGCCGCGCCTCGACCGCTTTTTGCAAACGCGTGACCGCCTGTTCCAGCGTGGCGCGCGTACAGCCAAAGTTGAAGCGCACGAAATTATCATCGCCAAAATCGTGGCCCGGTGAAAAACCGAGACCGTGCTGCTCGAAGTAATCCATTGGGCTGGCGACATCCAGCTTGCTGGCGTCAATCCAACCGAGGTAGGTCGCTTCCGGCGCAGCCATCTGCAGTTCTGGCAGAGCGTTCACCTGCGCGACCAGCCAGTCGCGATTGGTGCGCAGATAATCCAGCTGCGCTGCCAGCCATGCATCGCCATCGCGCCACGCCGCTTCGGCTGCCACCAGCGCCAGAATATCCACGCCAGGCACGATACCTTCACGCACGCGTTTGAACCGCGCACGCAACTCCGGATTGGGAATGATCGCCAGCGACGCGCCCAATCCGGCAATATTGAAGGTTTTCGACGGCGACAGCAGCGTGATGCTGCGCTGTGCGGCATCTTCACTTAACGCCGCAAAGGGAATGTGCTGTGCGCCGGGTGACAGCAATAAATCGCAGTGGATTTCATCGGAGCAGACGATCAAATCATGCTGCTGCGCAAACGCCAGCTGCGCTTCCAGCTCGTCACGACGATAAACCGTGCCGCCCGGATTCTGCGGATTACACAGCATCAGCAGGCGTTCATTGCCCTGCATCGCGCTATTATCCAGATTCATCACCCAGCGATCGTCTTGTAAACGCAGCGGTAAATTTACCTGTGCGCGGTTGGCCAGCTTTGCTGCACCGCGAAACGGCGGATAGATCGGCGTCGGGGAAACGGTGGATTCGCCAAACTCCGTGAATGCGCGGACCGAAAGATTCAAACCGCACACCACGCCGGGCAATAACACAATCCAGTCCGGCTCAATCTGCCAGTTGTAGCGCTGCGCTAAACGCGAAAGGGTGATATCAATCAATCCGGTTGGCGCTGCGCCATAGCCAAATACACCGTGCTCAGCGCGCTGTTTAATGGCCTCAATCACACTCGGCGGCGAACGAAAATCGCTGTCTGCGACCCAGAGCGGCAGCACATCGCGATCACCATATTTGTGCCATTTCAAACTATCGCTGTGACGACGGTCTATCCATTGATTAAAATCGAATGCCATAGTGCGAGTTCCACGTAAACTGTCCAATTAAGTAGACTAACTGAAGCATTCATCCCGAGCCAGAAGTCATGAGAAGGAGCATGGTATGACGAAACTGGAAATTTGTTGCTACGGCATTGACTGCGCAATGACTGCGCAGCTGTCCGGTGCCGATCGCGTGGAGCTGTGCAGTGCACCGCGCGAAGGTGGGTTGACGCCTTCAGCTGGCGTGCTGGAAGCGGCACGACGTGAAATTTCGATCCCGGTACATCCTATCGTCCGTCCGCGCGGCGGCGATTTTTGCTACACCCACTTTGAGTTTGAGTCGATGAAATCGGACGTTGCGCTAATGCGTGAACTCGGTTTTCCCGGCTTAGTGATTGGCATGCTGGATGAAGATGCGCATGTCGATATTGCTCGTATGGAGCAGATTATGAAGCTGTGTGACGGCATGGACGTCACCTTCCATCGCGCCTTTGATTTATGCCACAGCCCGAAACGCTCACTTGAGGTGCTGGCTGATTTAGGCATCGCGCGGATCCTGACGTCTGGTCAGCAGCAGAGTGCCGAAGCAGGAATTGCATTATTAAGGGAACTAAATGAACACAGCACAGGTCCGATTATTATGGCCGGTGCGGGCGTACGTTTGAGCAACATCCAGAAGTTCATCGACAGTGGATTGCAGGAAGTCCACAGCTCCGCCAGCCGTTTAGTCGCTTCGCCGATGCGCTACCGTAAAGCCGGTGTTTCCATGTGCTCCGAAGCGGAAACCGATGAATTCAGTCGCTATTGCGTTGATGGTGATGTGGTTGAAGCCATGAAAAGCATGACGCAGTTGAGCGCCGCCCGGGTAGCCTGAATTCCCCCCGATTTTGCCGCGCAGCACGCCAGCTCAAATGACGTGATGTTTGCAAGTACCAACCCCAGTTCTTCTAACTGGGGTTCTTTTTATCTGCAATTCCCGCGGAGATAGCGTGATCGCGTAAATAATGCTTTGATTACTCTATGGCTTCGTACGGATAACCTTCATGAAATCCATCCCTTATACCGTTTTAATGCTGCTACTCCCGTACTGCGGCGTCGCGCTGGCGGTCAGCACCGCGTGTCCGCCGATGAGCAAAAACATCACCAGCAGCAACAACTGGATCATGCTGGGTGGCGATGCCAAAGGCGCGGTGCGTCAGGTGGTGGCAGGCGAATTTGGCAAAGATGTGAACTCGCAAAAGCGCTTACTCGGCCAGTTTGATCAGTGCGGCGATTTGATGGTGGCCGATATCTCCTACGACAAAAATGAAGGCAATGTTCTATTGACGATGGAACAGCATATCGCCCGCGTTCAACGCGGCTGGGTGGCGGAATATGCCTACATGGTTAAAGTGATCAAAGCTGGGCAAGAGGAAGTGGTCGACAACCGCCAGGGCACCATCAGCTGGCAAATCGGCCAGCATGGCAACATCATCAGCTCATCCGATAAATTCACCAGCATGGGCAAAGATGGCTTTACCGATACCACTTATCGCTATGACAAACAGTTCAGAGTGGAAAAAAGCGTGGCGCGCGGCAGCGATAATATGACCAACGGCGAAAGCAGCTGGCGCTGGAATCCACAAGGATTGGTAACCTTATCCACCAGCGCGCGCAGCAAAGATACTTATAGCTATGATAACCAGTGGCGGGAACTGCGTTTGAACAGCACCGCGACCACGCCAGTCAGCACGCTGCGCTCGGTGGATGAGTGTCAGCTGTGGGATGAAGTGGGCAACTGCACGCTCAGTTATCTGCATGAAACCGAAGTGTTCGCCAAAGGCACCATTGAACGCCATCTCAGCTCCGCTTATAAATACCAATACTGGAACGCACCCAACGAAACCGCCGCACAAGATTAAAGCAAAACGAACAAAACCCACAAAACCCACATAAAGGCTGGAAACAAGGGCCGCGAAGTAAAGCTTCCGCCGCATGGATGCGGCGGCAGAGTCCACAGGGAAGTGTCCACGACGCCTTTACGCAGCGGCCCTTGTTTTCAGCCTGAAACGCACCGGAGCAATTGAGAACATCGCATGACACTAATTTTATCTTTCCTCTTCGCCATCACCATCCTCACACTCACGCCCGGTTTTGATACTGCATTAGTGTTGCGTTCCGCCGCCGCGCAAGGCTGGAAACGTGCCTGGGCTACGGCATTTGGCGTTACGCTGGGTTGTCTGGTGTGGGGCGTTGCGGTGGGTTTAGGCTTGGGCGCGCTGCTGCTGGCCTCGGAAATGGCGTATAACCTGCTGAAATGGATCGGTGCAGCCTATTTGCTGTATCTCGGCGTCAAATTACTCATCAACCCACGCACCCAAGCGGAAGAAGGGCAGCACGCGCAGAGTAAAGAGCAAAGTTATGTTGCCTGCTTCACGCGCGGACTCTTTGGTAACCTGTTAAATCCTAAAGTCGGCGTATTCTACGTTACCTTTCTGCCGCAGTTTATTCCGGCGGGCGCGTCGGTGCCGCTGTGGTGTACGCTGATGGCGCTCACGCACATGGTGATTGGTTTGGTGTGGAATGCGGTGCTAATTGGCAGCAGCCAATACTTTGCGGCGCATCTGCGTCGCCCAGCGGTGCTGAAAGTGATGGATCGCCTGACGGGCTGCGTGTTTATTGGCTTCGCCGCGAAGCTGGCGCTATCGCGGCGTTAAACATTACGGCTTGCGCGCGACTAGCACGGCGCGCAGCGGGGCGGGATAACCTTCCACGGTTTTGCTGCTGTCGTTAGTATCAAGAAACTCGGCCAGCGACTCGCTGGTCATCCAGCTGGTGCGACGCTGCTCTTCCACGGACGTCACCGCGTAATCCGCGATGCGCACATCGACAAATCCGCACTTCTCCAGCCAGCTCTTGAGCGCTGCGGCAGAAGGGATAAAGTAGACGTTACGCATCTGCGCGTAACGCTCACCCGGCACCAACACCGCGTTTTCATCACCTTCAATCACCAGCGTCTCCAGCACCAGCTCGCCGTCACTGACTAACTGATTTTTCAGCTGCATCAAGTGGTCGAGCGGCGAACGGCGGTGATAAAGCACGCCCATGGAAAACACGGTATCAAACGCTTGTAACGCCGGCAGTTGCTCAATGCCCAGCGGCAGCAAATGCGCCCGACGATCGTCACCCAACAGCTTACGCACCGCTTCGAACTGACACAAAAACAGCTGCATTGGATCGATGCCGACCACCAGCTTCGCGCCCGCGCCAATCATGCGCCACATGTGATAGCCGCTACCGCAGCCGACATCCAGCACCGTGCGATGCTGCAACGGCGAAATGTGCGGCAACACGCGATCCCATTTCCAGTCGGAACGCCATTCGGTATCGATCTCGGTACCGTACAGCGAATAAGGACCTTTGCGCCACGGCATTAAATTGCGCAGCAGATTCTCAATGCCAAGACGCTGACGATCGGTCAGATCCTCAACATCGGCGCTCACGCTATGCAACAAATCCAGCTTCTGCGGCGTCAGCAGCGGCAGATAATCAACTGACTTCTCCCAGTCGCGGAATTTACCGTGCAAATTTTCACGCTGCCATGCGGCGACTTGCGCCGGTAACACTTCCAGCCAACTGGCGAGCGGGCCGGTGGCAATCTGCTGATAAAAACGGCCAAACTCAATCATTTCAACGCCACCAACGAACCAAAGTTAAAGCACTGGAACCACAACTCCGCATGTTTGAAACCGGCGGTTTTCAGGCGCGCTTTGTGCGCTTCAACGCTATCGGTCAGCATCACATTCTCCAGCATGCTGCGTTTCTGGCTGATCTCCAGCTCGCTGTAACCGTTAGCGCGTTTGAAATCGTGATGCATGTTAAACAGCAACTCGCCGACATCGGCATCTTCAAAACTGAACTTCTCCGACAACACCAGCGCGCCGCCCGGATTTAATCCGTCAACAATCTTCTTCAGCAGCTCGAGGCGTGCCGGTGGCTCAAGGAATTGCAGGGTAAAGTTCAGCACCACCAATGAGGCGTTCTCAATATGGATGTCCTGAATATCTGCTTCGATCACCTGCACCGGCGTATCCGCGCGGAAGGCGTCGATATGGCGACGGCAGCGCTCCACCATCGCCGGTGAATTATCCACGGCAATAATCTGGCAGCCCGGCACATGAATATTGCGGCGCACCGACAGCGTGGCGGCACCCAGTGAACAGCCGAGATCGTAAACCTGGCTATTCGGCTGAACGAAGCGTTCCGCCAGCATGCCAATCATCGAAATGATGTTGGAATAACCCGGCACCGAGCGCTGAATCATATCGGGAAAAACTTCAGCTACGCGCTCGTCAAAGGTCCAGTCGCCCAGCTTATCGATGGGCGCGGAAAATAGCGTATCGCGATCAGACATAATGAAAAGGTCCGGAGAGAAAACGGAAAGGGCGCTATTTTGGCAGAAACGCGGGCAGGCTGCACCCTTTGCGTTGCGTCTAGAACAGGCTCGATTGCTGCGGCCAGTCGGGCAGATCGCGTAAGGTTGGTTCCAGTTGCTGTAACTGTGGCCACAACGCCTGAAGCAGCGGAAACACCTCGCCCATATCCGGCGTATGGATAAACAGCAGCGGATCGCTATCATGCTGCCACGCTTGCAGCTTGCTGTGCCATGGCTGAAACAGCGGCACGCTCTCTGCCACGCTATCACTGCCAATGAAACGCACCATCGGTTGCGAACCGGTACGCACCACATGCAGCGGTACACGCGGCTTTTGCGATCGGGCGTGCACCGCTGCGGCCGACTGTGAGGTGGAGGCATGCACCGGGCGACTATCCAGCATCACCCGATTAATTTGACGCTCCAGCAAACCGCGATTCAGCGCGCGTTCAGCATCACCTTTGGCGAAAAATGCCTGATGCCGCACCTCGACGCCATAACGGAAATTGCGCGGCAAACTATCGAGAAAAGACCACAAATCGCCGAGCTGAGCCGGTGAAAACGCTGCCGGCAGCTGCAGCCAGTATTGACCGATGCGCGTGCTGAGCGGATCGAGCAGACGGAAAAACTCATTCAGCAACTCATCACAGTCGCGCAGCGCCGCTTTATGGCTGATGCTTTCGGGAAACTTGAAGCAGAAACGGAAATCGTCGTGCGTCATGTCGCGCCAGCGCAGCACCACTTCCGGCTTTGGCAGCGCATACAACGTGGTATTGCCCTCCACACAACCAAACAGCTGCGCGTAATCGGCTAAGGTCTCAATACCGAACTGTTTCCATTGCGCGTGCTGCCATTGCGGTAATCCAATACGAAGTGTCAACGCGAACTCCTGAATCCTTTAGGGCGGGAAAGGGCGGCTTAATGTAACCTGTTTTGATGTCGGCAGGAAAAACAGCGCGATAAAGCATAATGTTTTGTCCGCTTTGATCGGGCTCCACTTATCCTGCCTGGGTTTTTCCATTATAATAGCCGCCTTTTTTGCGACAGCATCTCAGAAGGTTACGCGGCCTGATGCTGTCTGGCAGCAGCGGCGAAGTTAAAAGGATACGTTATGCGTACAGAATATTGCGGACAGCTCAATCTGTCTCACGTGGGTCAGCAAGTCACTCTCTGCGGCTGGGTAAATCGCCGTCGCGATCTGGGTAGCCTGATTTTTATCGATATGCGTGACCGTGAAGGTATCGCGCAGGTGTTCTTTGATGCCGATCGTCAGGACGCTTTCCAGCTGGCATCTGAGCTGCGTAACGAATTCTGTATCCAGATCACCGGCACCGTGCGTGCACGTGACGAAAAGAACAAAAACAGCGATATGGCGACCGGCGAAGTGGAAGTGTTTGCCCACGAGCTGAATATCATCAACCGCGCTGAACCGCTGCCGCTGGACTCTAACCAGGTCAACAGCGAAGAAGCGCGCCTGACCTATCGTTACCTGGACCTGCGTCGTCCGGAAATGGCGCAGCGTTTGAAAACCCGCGCTAAAATTACCAGCTTCGTGCGTCGCTTTATGGACGACCAGGGTTTCCTCGATATCGAAACGCCGATGCTGACCAAAGCCACGCCTGAAGGCGCGCGTGACTATCTGGTGCCAAGCCGCGTGCATAAAGGCAAGTTCTACGCGCTGCCGCAGTCGCCACAGCTGTTCAAACAGCTGCTGATGATGTCGGGTTTTGACCGCTACTATCAGATCGTTAAGTGTTTCCGTGACGAAGATCTGCGTGCCGATCGTCAGCCAGAATTCACCCAGATCGACGTGGAGACCTCTTTCATGACCGCAGAGCAGGTGCGTGAAAAGATGGAACGTCTGATTCGCGAACTGTGGATCGACATCAAAGGCGTGGATCTCGGTGACTTCCCGCAGATGACTTTTGCGGAAGCGATGAACCGTTACGGCTCAGATAAGCCAGACCTGCGTAACCCAATGGAGCTGGTCGACGTTGCCGAACTGCTGAAAAACGTTGAATTCCAGGTGTTTGCCGGTCCAGCCAACGATGCCAAAGGCCGCGTGGCTGCCCTGCGCGTACCGGGCGGTGCAGCGCTGACGCGTAAGCAAATTGATGAGTATGGCGAATTTGTCAAAATCTATGGCGCCAAAGGTTTGGCGTGGATGAAGATCAACGAACGCGCGAAAGGCTTCGAAGGCGTACAAGAGCCCGGTTGCCAAGTTCCTCAGCGCAGAAATCGTTGAAGACATTCTCAACCGTACTGGCGCCCAAGATGGCGACCTGATCTTCTTCGGTGCGGACCGCGCCAAAGTGGTGGCGGATGCGCTGGGCGCGCTGCGTCTGAAAGTGGGCCGCGATCTGCAGATTACTGATGACAAAGCCTGGGCGCCGCTGTGGGTGATCGACTTCCCAATGTTTGAGGAAGATGATGAGGGCGGCCTGGCAGCGATGCACCATCCGTTCACGTCGCCGAAAGACCTGAGCGCAGAACAGCTGGCAACCGATCCGGTACAAGCGGTAGCCAATGCTTACGATATGGTGATTAACGGCTACGAAGTGGGTGGCGGTTCCGTACGTATTCATAATGGTAAAATGCAGCAGACGGTATTCAGCATCCTCGGTATTACTGAAGAAGAGCAGCGTGAGAAGTTTGGCTTCCTGCTCGACGCGCTGAAATACGGTACGCCGCCGCACGCGGGCCTGGCGTTCGGCCTGGATCGTCTGACCATGCTGTTGACCGGCACCGATAACATCCGTGATGTGATCGCGTTCCCGAAAACGACCGCCGCCGCGTGCATGATGACCGAAGCCCCAAGCAAAGCGAATCCCGCTGCGTTGCTGGACCTCGGCATTTTGGTGGCACCGAAGAAAGAAAAAACAGAGAACAAATAATGGGCTTTAAACATCCGGTTTCGGTGCTGGTGGTGATTTTTGCCCGCGATACCGGCCGGGTGTTAATGCTGCAGCGACGTGATGACGACAGCTTCTGGCAATCGGTCACTGGCAGCCTGGAAGCGGGCGAAACCCCGCGCCAGGCAGCTCAGCGCGAAGTGTTAGAAGAACTCGCCATCGATATTGCGCACGAAAAGTTAGTGCTGGACGATTGCCACAAGCAAATCGAGTTTGAGATCTTCCCGCACTATCGTCATCGTTACGCACCGGGCACCACGCACAATCGCGAACACTGGTTCAGGTTGGCTATACCCCGCAGAGCGCGACCTGCTGCTCACCGAGCATCTCGCCGCGCGCTGGCTCGAACCCGCCGCTGCCGCAGCCCTCACCAAGTCCTGGAGTAACCGCCAGGCGATTGAAGAATTTATCTGAATGCTTGCCGCCGCGCGTTTTTCCGGTGGCGAATGCATTAAGTTTTATGAATCTGGTGAGTTTTCAATGAACGCACCGAACAATATCGAACAGTCAGGCGTAATCGGCGCCGCGAGGTTGTTCACCGCCAGCGCACAGCAACCGGAGCGTACTTATGTACGTGAGGATTGCGAGCACTGCCGGGGGACAAGATCGCAAGTAAGATAGCCTGCACCCAGTAAAAGATCGGAGATAAAGTAAGATGGCTGGACACAGTAAATGGGCGAACACCAAGCATCGTAAAGCTGCTCAGGACGCTAAGCGCGGTAAAATCTTCACCAAAATCATTCGTGAGCTGGTCACCGCCGCGAAACTGGGCGGTGGCGATGCGGGTTCTAATCCACGTCTGCGCGCAGCTATGGACAAAGCGCTGTCTAACAACATGACGCGCGACACCATGAACCGTGCCATCGCACGCGGCGTGGGCGGTGAAGATGATTCCAACATGGAAACCATCATTTATGAAGGTTACGGCCCGGGCGGCTCAGCAGTGATGATTGAGTGCCTGAGCGACAACCGCAACCGTACCGTGGGCGAAGTGCGTCATGCCTTCACCAAAACCGGCGGCAACCTCGGTACCGACGGTTCGGTTTCTTACCTGTTCAGCAAGAAGGGCGTAATCTCCTTCGCGCCAGGTCAGGACGAAGATGCGGTGATGGAAGCGGCGCTGGAAGCAGGTGCAGAAGACGTTGTGGCCTATGACGACGGCGCGATTGATGTCTTTACCGCGTGGGAAGAGATGGGTGCGGTGCGTGATGCGCTGGAAGCGGGCGGTCTGAAAGCCGACTCGGCTGAAGTCTCGATGATCCCTTCCACTAAAGCCGAAATGGATGCCGAAACCGCGCCGAAACTGCTGCGCCTGATCGACATGCTGGAAGACTGTGACGACGTGCAGGAAGTTTACCATAACGGTGAAATCTCTGATGAGATCGCAGAAACGCTGTAATGGCGTTGCTTAAAACCCCACTCACCGGAGACGCGCCGTGGCGATAATTCTCGGGATCGATCCCGGCTCGCGCGTCACCGGTTACGGTGTTATTCGCCAAACCGGCCGCCAGCTTACCTATTTGGGCAGCGGCTGTATCCGCACCAGCGTCACCGATCTGCCGACGCGCCTCAAACTGATCTACGCGGGCGTCAGCGAAATTATCACCCAGTTCTCACCCGACTATTTCGCCATCGAGCAGGTGTTTATGGCCAAGAATGCGGACTCAGCGCTGAAACTGGGCCAGGCGCGCGGTGCGGCGATTGTCGCGGCGGTGAATCATGATTTACCGGTGTTTGAATATGCGGCGCGCCAGGTGAAGCAAACCGTTACCGGCACCGGCGGCGCAGAGAAAAGTCAGGTGCAGCATATGGTACGAACCTTGCTGAAACTGCCAGCCAACCCGCAGGCGGATGCCGCCGATGCGCTGGCCATCGCCATTACGCATTGCCATATGAGCCAAAACGCGGCGCGTATCAGCGATACGAAACTGGTGATGACGCGCGGACGTATGCGATCGGGTTAGCGGAAACGAAACGCGGTATGAGGCTGGATATTCATCCAGCCTTTTTTATGGTATATAAACAGGCTTACTTATCAGATTAAGGAATTGCTCAGGTGATTGGTCGTTTACGAGGCAACATTCTGGAAAAACAGCCGCCGCTGGTGTTGATTGAGGCGCACGGTGTCGGTTATGAAGTGCACATGCCAATGACCTGCTTTTACGAGCTGCCGGAGATCAATCAGGAAGCGATTATCTTTACGCAGTTTGTGGTACGCGAAGATGCGCAGCTGCTGTTCGGTTTCAATAACAAGCAGGAACGCACGCTGTTCCGCGAGCTGGTGAAGGTGAATGGCGTTGGGCCAAAACTGGCGCTGGCAATTCTGTCTGGCATGTCGGCCCAGCAGTTCGTGACCGCCGTTGAGCGACAAGAGATTGCCTCGCTGATCAAACTGCCGGGCGTGGGTAAAAAAACCGCCGAGCGTTTGATTGTGGAGATGAAAGACCGCTTTATCGGCATGCACGGCGATCTGTTTGGTGGTGATTCAACCTTTACGTTGACCACGCCATCTACTGCACAAGACAATAACGATGCTGAAGCCGAAGCGGTTTCAGCGCTGGTGGCTCTGGGCTATAAACCGCAGGAAGCCAGCCGTATGATCAGTAAAGTCGGTAAACCGGATGTGGATTGCGAAACCCTGATTCGTGAAGCCCTGCGCGCAGCTATTTGAGGTAAAGCATGATTGAAGCCGATCGTCTGGTCTCGGGCAGTTCCTTTAATGAAGAAGAAACGCTCGATCGTGCCATTCGCCCTAAGCTGCTCACGGAATATGTTGGCCAGCCGCAGGTGCGCGAGCAAATGGAGATTTTCATCCAGGCTGCGAAACTGCGTGGCGATGCACTCGATCATCTGCTGATTTTCGGCCCGCCGGGACTGGGTAAAACTACGCTGGCTAACATCGTCGCTAACGAAATGGGCGTCAACCTGCGCACCACGTCCGGCCCGGTGCTGGAAAAAGCCGGCGATCTGGCGGCGATGCTCACTAACCTCGAACCGCATGACGTGCTGTTTATTGATGAGATCCATCGGCTGTCGCCGGTGGTGGAAGAAGTGCTGTATCCGGCGATGGAAGATTATCAGCTGGATATCATGATTGGTGAAGGTCCGGCAGCGCGTTCGATTAAGCTCGATCTGCCGCCGTTTACCCTGATTGGTGCCACGACGCGTGCCGGTTCTTTAACTTCGCCGCTGCGCGACCGTTTCGGCATCGTGCAGCGCCTTGAGTTCTATAACGTGCCCGATCTGCAGCATATCGTGGGTCGTAGCGCGGCCTGTCTTGGCCTGGCGCTGAGCGAAGAGGGCGCGCTGGAGATAGCGCGTCGTGCACGCGGAACGCCGCGTATCGCTAACCGCCTGCTGCGCCGCGTGCGTGACTTTGCGGAAGTGCGCGCCAACGGCAATCTGAGCGGCGAAGTATCAGCCAGCGCGCTGGATATGCTTAACGTCGACAGTCAGGGTTTTGATTATATGGATCGCAAACTGCTGCTGGCGATTATCGATAAGTTCTCGGGTGGTCCGGTTGGCTTAGATAACCTGGCAGCGGCGATTGGCGAAGAGCGGGAAACTATTGAGGATGTGATTGAACCCTTCCTGATCCAGCAAGGATTCATTCAACGCACGCCGCGTGGCCGGATGGCCACGCAGCATGCTTACAAACACTTTGGTATTAGTCGCGAAGAGTAAACCGGCGTTATGCCGCCGGTTTTTTTGCCATGCTAATGATGAACAATACTGCCGCGCATAACACCACTGAAGGACCGGCTGGCGTATCGTAGCTAGCGGAGAAGGTCAGGGTCCGCCGGTCACTGCGATAATACCGGCAATCACCGCAAAACCGGCCATCTGTTCTGGCGAGCGCGAAAAGCGACGTGCCGTCGCCGCCGGGATAATCAGTAACGACGTAATAATCAAAGCACCGACAAACTTCATCGCTACGCCGATGGTTAATGCGGTGACCAGCATCAACATCAAACGCGTGCGCTGAATGTTAACGCCATCCACCTGCGCCAGCTCCGGACTAATGGTCATCGACAACAGCGAATTCCACTGCCACGCCATCACCGCCAGTACAATCGCCACGCCGCCGCCCATCATCCACAAATCATCGGGCGTCACCGCCAGCAGATCGCCAAACAGGTAAGCCATCAGATCGACACGCACGCCTTGCATCAGACTGACGACCACTAAACCCAGCGACAGCGCACTGTGCGCCATAATGCCGAGCAGCGTATCAATAGCCAGATGCGGGCGTCGCTCCAGCCACACCAATCCCAACGCCAGACACACGGTCACCAAAATCACCGCATAGTAAGGATTCACGTTGAGCAGCAAACCAAACGCCACGCCCAGTAAGGACGCATGCGCGAGCGTATCGCCGAAGTAAGACATGCGGCGCCAAACCACAAACGAGCCAAGTGGACCGGCCGCCAGCGCCAGCAACACGCCGCCCAGCCAGCCAGGTAATAACAGTTCAATCATGACGGGCCATTTCCTTTGCGCAGAACAATGCGTCCCTGTAAATCGTGACGGTGATTATGATGATGACGATAAATCGCCAGCTGCTGCGCGCCGCGTGGGCCAAACATCGCAATAAACTCGGGATGTTGTGACACCGCTTCCGGCGTGCCGGAACAGCAGATGTGATGGTTGAGACACAGCACTTCGTCGGTTTTCGCCATCACCAGATGCAGGTCGTGTGAAACCATCAGCACACCGCAGTTCAGTTCGCGGCGCAGCTGATCGATCAAATCGTATAGCGCGACCTGGCCGTTGACATCAACGCCTTGTGTCGGCTCATCCAGTACCAAAAGCTGCGGTTCATTGAGTAATGCACGCGCCAGCAAAACACGTTGTGTCTCACCGCCGGAAAGTTTTTGCAGCGTTGCATGCAGCAGATGCCCGGCCTGCACGCGCTTGAGCGCCGGCAAAATGGCATCGCGTTTGGTGCCGCGCGACAGGCGCATAAAGCGTTCCACGGTGATCGGCAACGTTGGGTCGATGTGCAGTTTTTGCGGCACGTAGCCGATACGCAAATCAGCGGCGCGCGTGACGCTGCCGCTGGTGGGTTTGAGTAGCCCCAACACCGCGCGAACCAGCGTGGATTTACCGGCGCCGTTCGGGCCGAGCAGGGTGAGAATTTTCCCCGGCTCAAGTGCGAGGCTAATACCTGCAAGCACCGGACGCTGGGAGAACTTCACAGAAATGTTTTCAAGGGTAACAAGTGGCGACATGTTATTTACGGGTTGCATTGAATTTCGAATGTTATAATATCACATTCCATCAACGGGTCACGATGGAATGACGTATTATGTTACACAATAAAAAGCGCCTGATTTTCACCCTTACTGCTGCGGCAATTGGCGCGGCAAGCGCATTACCCGCGCACTCCGCAGTTGTCGCTTCAATCAAACCTATCGGATTTATCGCAGCGGCTATCGCAGAGGGTATTACGCCGGTTGAAGTATTGCTGCCTGATGGCGCCTCAGAGCATGATTATGCCTTGCGTCCCTCTGATGTAAAACGTATTAAAAACGCAGACTTAGTGGTGTGGACAGGCCCAGAGATGGAAGCCTTTCTTACTAAGTCAGCGGCCGAATTACCTGCCAGTAAAAACCTCGAAATTGCCGCATTGCCGGGCATAAAACCGCTATTGATTAGCGGCGATGATGAAGATGAGGAACATGAGCATGGTCACGATCACGATCACGACTCAGAAAATTCCGAAGACCAGGACGGGTCTCATGCGCATCACCACCACGGACAGTTTAATATGCACCTGTGGATGTCCCCTGACATGGCCTTACAATCTGCGGTTGCAATCCATGGAAAATTATTGGAACTTATGCCGCAAAGCAAAGCCAAACTTGACGCTAATCTGCAGGAATTTAAGGCAGAATTAGCCGATGCAGACAAACACATCGGCGCGCAACTCGCGCCTGTGCGGAACAAGGGTTATTTCGTTTTTCACGATGCTTACAGCTACTTTGAAAAACATTACGGTTTGTCACCTTTAGGTCATTTTACCGTCAATCCTGAAATCCAGCCGGGCGCCCAGCGTTTACATCAAATACGAACACAGTTGGTTGAGCAGAAAGCCGTTTGCGTTTTCGCTGAACCACAATTCAGACCGGCCGTCATCGATGCCGTGTCCCGTGGAACTTCCGTACGTAAAGGCACGTTAGATCCGTTGGGTATGGACATCAGCTTATCCAAAGACAGCTACGTGAAATTTCTTTCACAGCTGTCGAGCCAGTATGCGAGCTGCCTGAATGGAGCATGAGGAATAGGTAAAAGTGCAGCAGATAGCCCGCTCTGTCGCCCTCGCATTTAACAATTTGCCGCGCCCCCACCGCGTTATGCTGGGTTCATTAACCGTTGTCACGTTGGCCGTCGCAGTATGGCGGCCTTACGTTTACCATCCGCGTGACGTTGCCCCCATCGTGAAAACCATTACGTTGGATAAAGACGAACTGCGCACGCTGTTGCCCGAAGCCAGCGAGCCGATTGACCAGACAACGGAAGAACCGTCCGACGATATTCCTGCTGACGACATTGATAATGACGTTCCGGACAATCCCAACGTACATGAGTACACCGTCTCTTCAGGTGATACGCTGAGCAGCGCGTTAAATCAGTACGGTATTGAGATGGGCGATATCAACGCATTAGTCAGTAGCGATAAAGATCTGCGTAACATGCGCGTTGGTCAGCAACTGAGCTGGACGCTGGATGCCGATGGACAACTGCAAACCTTCAGCTGGGAAATTGATCGTCGTGAAACCCGTACTTATCAGCGCGCCGACAACGGCAGCTTTAAGATGCAGCAGGAGCTGCAAAAGGGTGAGTGGCAAAACAACGTACTGAAAGGTGAAGTGCGCGGCAGTTTTGCTGCCAGTGCCCAGCGTGCGGGCTTAACCAGCGCAGAAACCAGCAACGTCATCAAAGCGATGCAGTGGCAGATGGATTTCCGCAAACTACGCGCCGGTGATGACTTCAGTGTGCTAATGTCACGTGAAATGCTCGATGGCAAAAGTGCCCAAAGCCAATTGCTTGGCGTGCGTTTGCGCACCGGCGGTAAAGACTATTACGCGTTCCGTGCGGAAGACGGCAAGTTCTACGATCGCAACGCGTCTGGTTTAGCGCGTGGCTTTATGCGTTTCCCTACGGTTAAGCAGTATCGTGTCTCTTCCAACTTCAATCCGCGTCGCCTTAATCCGGTAACCGGCCGCATTGCACCGCATAAAGGTGTCGATTTCGCGCTGCCTATTGGTACGCCTGTGTTAGCCGTGGGCGATGGTGAAGTGGTGATGGCGAAAAACGGCGGTGCTGCCGGGAATTACGTGGCAATTCGTCACGGTCGTCAGTACATGACGCGTTATATGCACCTGAGTAAAGCGTTGGTGAAACCGGGGCAAAAAGTGAAACGCGGCGATCGTATTGCGTTGTCGGGTAACACCGGACGTTCAACCGGTCCGCATTTGCATTATGAAGTATGGATCAACAATCAGGCGGTGAATCCATTGACGGCAAAACTGCCGCGCATGGAGGGTCTGACGGGTAAAGATCGCAGCACTTACATGGCGCAAGTCAAAACCTGGTTGCCGCAGTTGACGCTGAAATAGCGCATAATTGCGCGTAACACTTAAAAACCGACGCATTCTTCGTCGGTTTTTTGCTATCTGGCGCATGAAGATTGCAAAATTAACCACCGTCACTATTATTGACCGGTCATTGTCAGAGGCGAGTGCATGGAAACCCGAAAGAAAAATAACAGCGAGTTTATTCCCGTTTTTCAACGTTCTTTTTTAAAGCCGAAATACTGGGGAAGTTGGTTGGCGGTTGGCGCGCTGGCCGGCATGGCTTTACTTCCCGCTAAAGTGCGCGATCCGATACTGGGCGGATTGGGCAAGTTCGCCGGTAAGCTGGCGAAAAGTGCGCGCCGCCGTGCGCTGATCAATCTCTATTATTGCCTGCCGGAATTGAGTGAAGCGCAGCGCGAAGAGATTGCTGATCGTATGTTTGCCACCGCACCGCAGGCGATGGCGATGATGGCCGAATTGGGCATGCGTAATCCCGAGCATGTGCGCAAGCGTGTTGACTGGCACGGCCGGGAAATCATTGAGCAACTGCAGGCCAACAAAGAAAACGTCATTTTCCTGGTGCCGCATGGCTGGGGCGTGGATATTCCAGCGATGCTACTGGCGTCTGAAGGCCAGATGATGGCGGCGATGTTCCACAATCAAAGCGATCCGTTAATGGATTATCTGTGGAATACCGTGCGACGCCGTTTTGGTGGCCGTATGCATGCGCGAAATGACGGCATTAAGCCGTTTATCGCGTCGGTGCGTCAGGGTTATTACGGCTATTATCTGCCGGACCAGGATCACGGCCCGGAACACAGCGAATTTGTGGATTTCTTTGCCACTTACAAAGCCACATTGCCCGCAGTGGGCCGCCTGATGAAAGTATGCCGCGCACGCGTTGTGCCGCTGTTCCCGGTGTATAACAGTGAAACCCATCGTCTGGAAATCTATGTGCGTCCGCCAATGGATGACTTGCTGGATGCCGATGACAATACGCTTGCGCGTCGCATGAATGAAGAAGTTGAAGTGTTCGTGCGCCCGCATCCGGAACAGTACACCTGGATTCTGAAGCTGCTGAAAACGCGTAAGGAAGGGGATATCGAACCTTATGCGCGCAAAGATCTTTATCCTCGTAGGAAATAAACATGGGGCCGTCTGGCCCCTTTATCATTCTATTGCCGCCACGTGACTGCGACGTTTACGTTCGCGCAGGAACAGGGTCACCAGACCAAACCACAGCACGCCAGCGGCGAAGTTAATCCCGCTAAACCACGGTGTGCCGCCGCTGAAGTAGCCACTTTTCGCCAGTTCAATGCCTACCGCTAAGGTCAGAATACTGATCATCCCGAGCATCGCCGCCACGCTGCCTTTGCCTTCGTTGCTGGAGTAAAGCGTCAAACGGTACAGACCGGCATTCACCATGCCTGCGCCGAAAGCGTACAAGCTTAACCCGGCTGTCAGCAGCAGATAGGTGTGACTATCGAGCAAATTAGCCAGCAGCGAAATACTCAAACCAATCAGAATCGGCCAGGCGGCAAACTTCACCGGCTGCTCAATCGGCACGCGTCCAGCCAGTTTGCCGAGCGTGATGTTGCCGGCAATCATCGCCAGAAACACCGGTAGCTGCAGCAGCGCATACTGCATGCGTGACAATCCTTCATCGTGCATCAGAATCACTGGCGACAGCGCTACCCACGTCAGGATCGGAATAAACACCAAACCAATGGCAAAGGAGCCGTACATCACCTGACGATCGCGCGCCAAACGCGCATAGCCGCGCGCCAGCGTTGGCAGGGCGATAGAGTGACTGCGATCGCCAGCGGTTTCCGGCATGACGCGCCACAGCAGGGCAAACGCAATCACGCTGCAGATGGCAAACAGCCAGAACATGCTGCGCCACTCGCCAACGGTGAGCCACGCGGCTCCGGCCAGCGGACCAGCGAGCGGTGCCAGCAGCGCGACGTTGGCCATCAGCGCCATCATGCGTACTGCCAGCGCCTCGTCAAAGGCTTCCTGCACCGCTGCGTAGCTGACGGCGCCAATAAAGCACAGGCTAATACCCTGCACAAAGCGCAGCGCGACAAACTCCTCAATGCTGCTCACCCACGTTGTCAGAATACAGGCGGCGGCAAAGAACAGGATGCCAAACAGCAGCACCGGCCGGCGGCCATATTTGTCAGAGAGCGGACCGAGCAGCCATTGCAGCGCCACACCGCCCATCAGATACGCGGTCAGCGAGGTCGAAACCCATTCCGGGCCGACGCTGAATTCAGACGTCACCAGCAGCATGCCGGGCTGAATCATGTCATGCGCGATATAGGTGGCGAACTCGAAGAGTACCAGCGCGAGCGGGAACAGCAGCACGCGCCCGGTGAGTTGAGTGATAGGTTGATAGCGGGCCATCTGGCCTCCTTGTCAAAAAAATAAAAACGCGACTGCCAGGCAGTCGCGTTTGTCCATGTTGTTACAGCCGCTGTGGGTGGTGCGTATTAATCTACGCGCAGTACACGGCTGGTATTGGTGGTACCGGTGGTCGACATCACGTCGCCCTGGGTGACAATCACCAGGTCGCCTGAAACCAGGAAACCTTTTTCGCGCAGCAAATTCACTGCATCGTGCGCGGCAGCAACACCATCGTTGTTGCTGTCGAAGAACACTGGCGTAACACCACGGTACAGCGCCGTCAGATTCAGCGTACGTTCGTGACGTGACATGGCGAAGATCGGCAAGCCGGACGTGATACGTGAGGTCATCAGCGCGGTACGGCCCGATTCGGTCATGGTGATGATCGCTGAAACCCCTTGCAGATGGTTGGCAGCATACATCGCCGACATGGCAATCGCTTCTTCGACGTTATCGAACTGTACTTCCAGGCGGTGCTTAGAAACGTTAACGCTCGGGATTTTCTCTGCGCCGAGGCACACTTTCGCCATCGCTGAGACGGTTTCAGCCGGATACTGGCCAGCAGCGGTTTCCGCCGACAGCATCACCGCATCGGTACCATCCAGCACGGCGTTCGCCACGTCCATGACTTCGGCACGCGTTGGCATTGGATTGGTAATCATCGACTCCATCATCTGCGTGGCGGTGATGATGGTGCGGTTCAGCTGACGAGCGCGACGGATCAACGCTTTCTGAATACCCACCAGCTCAGGATCGCCAATCTCCACACCCAAATCGCCACGTGCAACCATCACCACGTCAGAAGCGAGGATGATGTCATCCATCGCTTCCTGTGAGGCAACGGCTTCAGCACGTTCCACTTTCGCCACCAATTTGGCGTCGCAGCCGGCGTCGCGCGCCAGACGGCGGGCATAATTCATATCTTCGCCGTTACGCGGGAAGGAGACCGCCAGATAATCCACGCCGATTTTCGCGGCGGTAACGATATCAACTTTGTCTTTTTCGGTCAGCGCATCGGCAGAGAGACCGCCGCCGAGTTTGTTGATGCCTTTATTGTTAGAGAGCGGGCCGCCGACGGTGACTTCGGTGAACACTTTTACGCCCTGAACTTCCAACACTTTCAGCTGCACGCGACCGTCGTCCAGCAGCAGGATATCGCCGGGCACTACATCTTCTGGCAGGCCTTTATAGTCGATACCGACTTTTTCTTTATCGCCTTCGCCTTTGGTTAAATCAGCATCCAGCAGGAAACGATCGCCGACGTTGAGGAACACTTTGCCTTCTTTGAAGGTCGATACGCGAATTTTTGGGCCTTGCAGGTCGCCAAGGATCGCTACGTGACGACCCAGTTTCGCCGCGATTTCACGGACTTTATTGGCGCGCTGCTGATGATCTTCCGGTGTGCCGTGGGAGAAGTTGAGTCGTACAACGTTAGCACCCGCCGCGATGATTTTTTCGAGGTTGTTGTCGCGATCGGTGGCTGGACCGAGGGTTGTAACGATCTTGGTTCTTCTGAGACGTCTGGACATGAAGGACTCCGTTAGCAAAGTATCGTGTCGCTCTCAAGTGACACGTAGTGTTCATCTATTCTATATGATCGATGGGCTGTGATTCGACTCACATTGTGAATGTGATGTTAATTATTTTCCTGCGCCTGTTTCTCCAGGCGTGAATCTTTCAGCGCTTCTTTCACCCGTTTTAAATTTTCACGGAAAGCAGCGCCGCGCTCAAGGGTAAACCCTGTCGCCAGAACATCAATCACGGTTAATTGTGCGAGGCGGGAAACCATTGGCAGGTAGATATCGGTATCTTCGGGTACGTCGAGCGTCAAAGCCAGCGTGGCTTCCGCCGCCAGCGGGGAACCCGGAGAAGTGATAGCCAGCACAGTGGAAGCGTTTACACGCGCCAGGCGAGCCAGTTCTACCATATTTTTGGTGCGACCAGTATGTGAGATGAGAACAAACACATCGTTTGGACCACTATTTATGCAACTCATGCGCTGGATCACAATATCCTCTGACCAGATGACCGGCAGATTAAATCGCAAAAATTTATTGGTGGCGTCATGTGCCACCACGGCGGAGGCACCAAGGCCAAAAAAGGCAATTTTATGCGCCTTTGACAGCGCCTGAACCGCCTGACGAATCACCTGAGAGTCGAGTTGCTGGCGGACGCGGCTGAGGCCGGCTAACGCGGAATCAAAAATTTTGTGGCTATAGCTTTCCACACTGTCATTTTCTTCCACATCGCGGCTCACCCAGTTCGGGCTTTTGACCAGGCTCTGCGCGAGTTGCAATTTGAAGTCAGGAAAGCCGCGCGTGCCCATACGATGGCAGAAGCGATTCACCGTCGGTTCGCTGACGTCAGCGGCGCGTGCCAGCGTGGCGATGCTGGAGTGCATCGCCTGTTGCGGCGCGGCAAGAATCTGCTCTGCGACTTTACGTTCTGATTTGCTTAACGCATCGAGTTGCGCCTGAATCTGTTCCAGCATGGTTTAACCTAATGAGCGTCAATCACTTTTTCGCGTTCATCAATCAATGAAATCGCTGCCAATTCACAAGAATATACCGTGTAATAGCCCCTCGCACGCAGCGGAGGACAAATGTAAACGCGATTTTTTTGCGATACTTTGATCGCTGACGTGTTTTGCCACGACAAATATCGAAACAGAAAATGTGCTCAAATGGCACGCTACAACACACTTAACACCTTTATTACGTTCACAGTTAACGCCAGCAAAACACTGCGTTCGGGTTGTCCTAAACCCGCTAAAAACGTACATTGTGCTGTAAGAAAATTACAATAAGGACCTGGCGTGATGAGAACGCTCAAGCCGGGTATATCCTGCAACGAGGAGAGGAAAATGGCGGTTACACAAACAGCCCAGGCATGCGATCTGGTGATTTTCGGTGCCAAAGGCGATCTCGCGCGCCGTAAACTGTTGCCATCACTGTATCAGCTGGAAAAAGCCGGTCAGATTCATGAAACCACTCGCATTATTGGCGTGGGTCGCGCGGATTGGGATAAAGCCGCGTATACCAAAGTGGTACGTGAAGCGCTGGAAACCTTCATGAAAGAGAAGATCGATGAAGCGCTGTGGGACACCCTCAGCAGCCGTCTCGACTTCTGTAACCTCGACGTAAATGACACCTCGCATTTCACCAAACTGGGCAAAATGCTTGACCAGAAAAACCGCGTCACCATTAACTACTTCGCCATGCCGCCAAGCACCTTTGGCGCGATTTGCGACGGTCTGGGCGCCGCCAAGCTGAACGCCAAACCGGCACGCGTAGTAATGGAAAAGCCGCTCGGCACCTCATTGGAAACCTCACAAGAGATCAATGACAGCGTCGGCAAATACTTCGAAGAAGGCCAGGTTTTCCGTATTGATCACTATCTCGGTAAAGAGACGGTGCTCAACCTGCTGGCGCTGCGTTTTGCCAACTCCATCTTCGTCAACAACTGGGACAATCGCACCATCGATCACGTGCAGATCACCGTGGCAGAAGAGGTGGGCATCGAAGGCCGTTGGGGTTACTTCGACAAAGCCGGCCAGATGCGTGACATGATTCAGAACCACCTGTTGCAGATCCTCACCATGATTGCCATGTCGCCGCCGTCCGATCTGAGCGCGGATGCGATTCGTGATGAGAAAGTGAAAGTGCTGCGCTCACTGCGTCGTATCGATCAAACCAACGTGCGCGAGAAAACCGTACGCGGTCAGTACACCGCCGGCTTTGTGCAGGGCAAGAAAGTGCCAGGTTATCTGGAAGAAGAGGGCGCTAACAAGCAGAGCGCCACGGAAAGCTTTGTTGCTATTCGCGTGGATATCGATAACTGGCGTTGGGCTGGTGTGCCGTTCTATCTGCGTACCGGCAAGCGCTTGCCAACCAAATGCTCTGAAGTGGTGGTGTATTTCAAGAATCCTGAGATGAACCTGTTTAAGGATTCGTACGCTGAACTGCCGCAGAACAAGCTGACCATTCGTCTGCAGCCGGACGAAGGCGTGGATATCGAAATACTGAACAAAGTGCCGGGACTTGACCACAAGCATAAACTGCAGACCACCAAGCTGGATTTGAGCTACTCCGAAACCTTCAACCAGTCGCATCTGGCCGATGCTTACGAGCGTCTGCTGCTGGAAACCATGCGCGGTATTCAGGCGCTGTTTGTGCGTCGTGATGAAGTTGAAGCAGCGTGGGGCTGGGTGGATTCGATCATTGATGCCTGGAGCGCCGATGCCGAAGCGCCGAAGCCGTATCAGGCGGGAACATGGGGACCGGTTGCCTCTGTCGCGATGATTACTCGCGATGGCCGTTCCTGGAACGAGTTCGAATAGAAACCTAATATTGAGCCCGCCAAATGTGCGGGCTTTTTTACGTCCAGAATTCATTTTTCTGAAAAGTGAACCAGAGTTTCAAAAAATTCTGATATCCAATGGACGCCGCTCCAGTCGATCTTGTATGGTAGAGCCCAATTATTGACAGCGTGGCCAAACGCCGGGCTGATGCAACCAAGGAAACGTGATGAAGAACTGGAAAACAAGTGCTGAACAGATCCTGAAAACTGGCCCGGTCGTGCCGGTCATCGTGGTGAACAAGCTGGAACACGCGGTGCCGATGGCGAAAGCGCTGGTGGCTGGCGGTGTGCGCGTGCTGGAAGTCACGCTGCGTACCCCGGTGGCGATGGACGCGCTGCGTGCCATGATTAAAGAAGTACCGGAAGCGATTGTCGGTGCGGGCACGGTGATCAACACCCAGCAACTGAAAGAAGTCACTGACGCCGGTGCGCAGTTTGTCATCAGCCCAGGATTGACGGAATCGCTGCTGAAAGCCGCGGTTGAAGGTCCGGTGCCATTGATTCCAGGTATCAGCACGGTTTCAGAACTGATGACTGGCATGGATTACGGCCTGCGGGAGTTCAAATTCTTCCCGGCGGAAGCCAATGGTGGCGTGAAAGCATTATCCGCGATTGGCGGTCCGTTCCCGCAGGTGCGTTTCTGTCCAACTGGCGGCATCTCGCCAGCCAACTATCGGGATTATCTGGCGCTGAAAAGCGTGCTGTGCATTGGCGGTTCGTGGCTGGTACCGAATGATGCGTTGGAAAGCGGTGACTGGGATCGTATTACGCGTTTGGCGCGTGAAGCGGTTGAAGGGGCACGCGCATAAGTTCATGAAGTGGTCGTCATTGATGGCGACCACTTCATCTTACTTAACCTTCGACTTGTACCGCGGCCGCACTCGCCACGGCGCGCGCGATAGCGTCATCGGTGTTTTCACCGGTTGCCAAAGCCACGCCTAAACGGCGCTGACCGGCGATTTCCGGCTTACCAAACAGGCGCAGCTGCAATCCGGCGCCCAGCGCGGCTTCGATATTCCCGAACACGACGTTCTGGCTGTTCAGCTCAGGCAAAATCACTGCCGACGCAGCGGGACCGTATTGACGAATGCCGCCAATCGGCAGGCCGAGGAAAGCGCGCACATGCAGCGCGAACTCGGACAGATCCTGCGAAATCAGCGTGACCATGCCGGTATCATGCGGACGCGGTGACACTTCGCTGAACACCACTTCATCACCGCACACGAACAGCTCCACGCCAAACAGGCCGTATCCACCGAGCGCTTTTACCACGTTAGCGGCGATATCCTGTGCGCGTTGCAACGCCAGTTCACTCATCTGCTGCGGCTGCCATGATTCACGATAATCGCCATCTTCCTGACGATGACCAATCGGCGCGCAGAAGTGAATGCCATCTACTGCGCTGATGGTCAGCAGGGTGATTTCAAAATCAAACTTCACCACGCCTTCAACGATCACGCGGCCCGCACCGGCACGTCCGCCTTGCTGCGCATAATCCCAGGCTTTTTCCAGCTGGCTGGCTTCGCGAATAAAGCTCTGGCCTTTACCGGATGAGCTCATCACCGGCTTAACGATGCACGGGAATCCAATCGCCTCAGCCGCAGCCACAAAATTCTCTTTGCTGTCAGCAAACTGGTAAGTCGAGGTTGGTAAGGACAACTCTTCCGCCGCCAGACGGCGAATGCCTTCGCGGTTCATGGTCAGACGTGCGGCGCGTGCGGTCGGCACCACTTTCTGACCTTGCGCTTCCAGCTCCAGCAGTTTTTCGGTGGCAATGGCTTCAATTTCTGGTACCACGAAGTGCGGCTTTTCCTCGGCAATCAGCGCGGCCAGCGCGTCGCCGTCCAGCATGTTGATCACATAGCTGCGATGCGCAACGTGCATCGCCGGAGCATCGGCGTAACGATCCACCGCGATCACTTCCACACCAAGACGCTGGCACTCAAGTGCCACTTCTTTGCCTAATTCGCCTGAACCTAACAGCATGACACGCGTAGCGGCAGGGCGCAGCGCGGTTCCGAGAGTCGTCATAATTTCACCTTAGCAGTCAAAATGCGCGCGCAGTATAAACGAAAACGTTTGCGTACTCACGCTTTCGCCGCGATCAGGTTTGCCATACTTTTCCCGCTCTGACGTTAACTGACACAGCCTGCGGCAGCATGGAGAACGGAAAAGTAAACAGGAGTTAAACGATGAGCAATTGGCTGCAGCAAATTCAATCGGTGCTGGCGAAAAAGGGTGGAGACGGAAAATCGGGCGGTTTAAGTGACATGCTGGCCCCCGGCGCATTGGGCGGGCTGGCGGGATTGCTGGTAGGCAGCAAATCCACGCGTAAGCTGCTGACCAAATATGGCGGCAAAGCCTTGCTGTTGGGCGGCGGCGCGGCGGCGGGCGCGCTGTTATGGAACAAATACAAACAGCGCATACGTGAAACCCATCAGGACGATGCGGGCTTCGGCCAGCTGCAAACGCCGATGGATCAACGCGCAGAGCGTTTAGTCACGGCGCTGGTGTTCGCGGCGAAAAGTGATGGTCACATTGACGATCAAGAGCGTGCCGCCATTGAGCAAAATATCCAGCAGGCCGGCTACGGCGCACAAGCCGAAGCGCTGATTCAGCAGGCGATGAATCGCCCGCTCGATCCTAACTGGCTGGCCGCTGACGTTAAAAACGAAGAAGAGGCGCTGGAACTCTATTTCCTCAGCTGTGCAGCCATTGATGTCGACCACTTTATGGAGCGTAGCTATCTCTCCGCGCTCGGCGATGCGCTGAAAATCCCCCAGGATGTGCGCGACGGTATCCAGCGCGATATCGACGCGGAAAAAGCTGCTTAATTCCGTGCGAAGGTTGCATCCGCAGCCTTCGCTTTTCATCTTTTGCTTACCCTGCGTAAAGTGATGCTGCGTGTAGCTTGGCATCGTGCGTGATTAGTGCCACGCTTGCTGAATGTTGTCCTTCAGGGAGAAGAGCCTAATGAATCAGCCACACGCGAAAAAAATTCCCCATGTCATGAAGCTGCACGGTGAAACGCGCATTGATAATTATCACTGGTTACGTGATGACGACCGCGAGAATCCAGAGGTGTTGGCCCATCTGCACGCCGAAAATGATTACGGCCGTGCGATGATGGCGTCGCAGAATCCGCTGCAGGAACGGGTGCTGAAAGAGATCGTTGACCGCATTCCACCGCAGGATCACTCGGTGCCCTATGTGAAAAACGGTTATCGCTATCAAAGCCGCTATGAAGTGGGCAACGAGTATCCGGCTTATTTCCGGCAGCCCGTTGACGCGCCAGCTGATGAGCCCTGGCAGCTGTTGCTGGATGGAAACCAGCGGGCTGCGCACAGTGATTTTTACACCATGGGCGCGCTGGCGATTACACCGGACAATCAGGTGATGGCCTTAGCGGAAGACTTCCTGTCGCGCCGCCAATACGGCATTCGCTTCCGTAATTTGCAGGGCGGTAGCTGGTATCCGGAAGTGCTGACCAACGCGTCATCCAGCGTTGCCTGGGCCAACGATTCCCGCACGCTCTATTACGTGCGTAAGCATCCGAAAACGCTGCTGGCGTATCAGGTGTGGCGCCATGAGCTGGGCCATCCGCAATCTGACGATCAGCTGGTGTATGAAGAGAAGGATGACTCTTTCCACCTCAGCGTGCATAAAACCACCTCCGAGCACTTCATTTTGATTGCGTTGTACAGCACCAACACCAGCGAGATTCTGCTGATCGACGCCGAATATCCGGATGCGCAGCCGCAAACCTTTTGTCCACGTCGCCGCGACCACGAATACAGCATCGATCACTACAATCATCAGTTCTATATCCGCTCGAATCGTGATGGCAAAAATTTCGGGCTCTATCGCAGCGCGTGGCTGGCGGAAGCACGCTGGCAATCGCTGATCCCGGCGCGTGACAACGTGGTGCTGGAAGATTTTCAGCTGTTTCGTCATTGGCTGGTAGTCGAAGAGCGTCAGCACGGCGTAAACACCTTGCGGCAGATAAACTGGGAGAGCGGCGAAAGCTTTGGTATCGCCTTCGACGATCCCGCCTATGTCACCTGGCTTGCCTACAATCCTTCGCCAGAAAGCGACACCTTGCGCTACGGCTACTCTTCCATGACCACGCCGACCACCTTGTTTGAACTGAACATGGAAACCGGCGATCGTCGCGTGCTGAAGCGCTCGCCGGTGCCGGGCTTCAAATCGGAGGATTACAAAAGTGAGCATCTGTGGATCACGGTGCGTGATGGCACAGAGGTTCCGGTTTCGCTGGTCTATCATCGCAAGCATTTCCAGCGCGGCAACAATCCGCTGCTGGTATACGGTTACGGTGCTTACGGCAGCAGCATGGATGCCAGCTTTGCCACCAGCCGCATCAGCTTGCTGGAGCGCGGCTTCGTCTACGCCATCATTCATGTGCGTGGCGGCGGCGAGCTCGGCCAGCAATGGTATGACGGTGGCCGCCTGAAGAATAAAATCAACAGCTTCACGGACTTTATTGATGTCACCGAAGCGCTGGTGGCGAAGGGTTATGGTCATCGCCAGCAGCTCTACGCGATGGGCGGCAGCGCCGGAGGATTACTGATGGGCGGCGTGGTGAACATGGCGCCGGAGCTGTTCCACGGCGTGGTGGCGCAGGTGCCATTTGTCGATGTGGTAACGACGATGCTCGATCCGACAATTCCGCTGACCACCGGCGAATACGATGAGTGGGGCAATCCCGAACAGGCGGAGTTCTATCACACCATTCGCCAATACAGTCCGTATGACAACATCGAGGCCAAAGCCTATCCGCATTTGCTGGTTACCACCGGTTTGCACGATTCGCAGGTGCAGTATTGGGAACCGGCTAAGTGGGTGGCGAAACTGCGTGAGCTGAAAACCAACGATTCACTGCTGTTGCTCTGCACCGAGATGGATTCTGGCCACGGCGGTAAATCGGGCCGCTTCAAAGCGTATGAAGGGGTGGCGCAGGAGTTCACTTTCCTGATTGGCCTGGCGCAGGGCAGCTTGCCAGACCGCGTCGATTACTGATCGCTCTTCACATACTTGCGCAGCGCCTGCCGTAACGGTGGGCGCAAATCACGCACATTTTCCAGCACCCAACGCAGATAGCCGGGATCTTTACGCGCAATGCTGCCAATACTCTGACCGCGATATTTACCGAACGGGAACACATCGCCGCTCACGGGCGCGGGCTGGCACAAATTCGCCATCTGCTCGGCGTTCCAGCCGGAGGTTTCCATAATGCGGATCAGCAGCGCAGCGGTGACGTAGCAGTCATACAATGCGCGGTGCGCATGCAGTTCGGCCGGTGGCGTGACATCCAGCTTCAGGCTGTGGCGCAGCGCCTGATTGCCATATTTGATGCCTGGCCACAGCTGACGCGCCAGCGTCATGGTGCAGATCCATTCGCCCGGCATAGTGGGCAACATGCGGCGATCAAAACTGGCGTTGTGCGCTACGTAATGCGGACTGCCGTGATAGCGGCCAATCGCTTCTTCGATAGTGGGTTTTCCCATCACCATCGCTTCCGTAATGCGATGTACCGCCATCGCCTGACGACTGATGGGGCGATCCGGGCAGATTAAGTCGCTCATCGGATTGACGATCTGACCATCAATGACATCCACCGACGCCACTTCCACCACGCCACCCTGCAGGCCGCAGGTTTCGGTATCAATTACACGTAACATAAATTACTTCTGCTTCGGTTCGTAGGGCAGGCGCGACAGGCTAAGCGAAGCCTGGCGATAGTTCATTAAGCGCTGACGAAACCAGTCACGCAGCGCTTCAGGCTGCTCGCGCTCCACCATTTCGGCAATCACCGGCATATTGTAGCGCTCTTTGAATGCAACGCCCGCGGCGGCCAGATCGACATTGACTTTGTCTTTCTCTTCCTGCGAGAGCAGGGCAAGGTTTTGGCTCATGCTTTTCTCCTGATAAACAGGGGCAAAAGTAATGGTTTCGGACCCAGGGATCAAGCGGATTGGATCGCACCGCAAGTCTCGACACCTGCGGATCGGCGGCGTATCCTGCTGCCACGTTTGCGGTGGTTTGCCGCATTTAATAGGGAAGAAGTCATGAAGAAAACTGCGTTCAACGCTGTCGTCGCGCTACTTCTGGCGTCATCAACGCTGGCCTTCAGCCAGGTTGCTCTGGCACACGCTCACCTGAAAACCCCGGTCCCAGCCGACAAAGCGGTGGTGGAAACCTCCCCGCAGAATTTAACGTTGACCTTTACCGAGGATGTTGAAGTGGCATTCAGTGGCGTGGATGTGCTCGATGCACAACATCAACCCATTACGGTCGGGAAAGCCAGACTCAACGATAAACAACACGATCAGCTGATTGTACCGGTCAGCCAGCCGCTGCCGTCGGGCAACTACCAGGTGAACTGGCATGTGCTGTCCGTTGATGGACATAAAACCAAAGGCAGCTACACCTTCAGCGTGAAGTGATTGATGAGTTTGAGTACGCTGTGGATTGGCCTGCGAGCGCTGCATTTTATGTCGGTGCTGCTGCTCGCCGGTAGCGCCTTTTATACCGCGCTACTGGCGCCGCGCCGCTATCGTCCGCTGCTATCACAGCGTTTAGCTTTACTTCTCCGTACCAGCGCGCTGCTGAGTTTGTTTAGCGCCCTGTTGATGCTGGCAACGCAAACCGGCTTGATGAGCGGCGACTGGCGTAATGTCAGTGACAGCGCAACCTGGCAGGCGGTGCTCAGCACGCGCTTCGGCCTGGTTTGGCGTTGGGAAATCGCGTTCGCACTGCTGAGCACGTTAGCGCTGCTGCTGCGTGGCACACTGCGGCAAAATCTGCTGCTGTGCAGCGGCCTGTTACAGTTGGTGGCGTTAGCCGGTGTTGGGCATGCCGCGATGCGTGATGGCTGGCCCGGATTGCTGCAACAAGGCAATCACGCGCTGCATTTGATTGCGGCTGCATTCTGGGCGGGCGGATTACTGCCGTTGTTATTACTGATGCGTGAAGCGCGGCAGATCGCTTTTCGCACCGATGCGATTCGCTGCATGATGCGCTTCTCGCGTTACGGTCACCTGGCGGTGGCGCTCGCGCTGCTGACGGGCATCATTAATAGCGTGCTGATTGCCGGTTCGCCGTTGCATTGGCAAGCCACGTTGTGGAGCGAACTGCTGGTGGTGAAAGTGCTGCTGGTCATGCTGATGATCGCTATTGCGCTGACCAATCGCTATCTGCTGGTGCCGCGCTTTCGCCTGGCGGCCAGTAACGCAGCGCATCTGTTTATTCGCCTGACGCAGCTTGAGCTGCTGCTGGCCATTATTGTAATTGGGTTGGTGAGCGTGTTTGCCACGCTGTCACCGGCCTGAATGTAACATTCAAGAAGATGAAATGAGGTCGATATTTTGCTGAAGAAACTGATTCCAGCTTGCGTATTGATGGCGCTGTGCAGCCAGGCGATGGCGGCACAGATTATTACCGTCAGCCGTTTTGAGATTGGAAAAGACAAATGGCCCTTCACCCGCGAAGAGGTGATGTTGACCTGCGAGAAAGACGGCGCGCTGTTCGCGATTAATCCAGGCACTTTGTTGCAGTATCCGCTCAACGATAAAGCCTTTGCGCGCAAAACGGCCGGGCAGGGCACGCTGCAATCGATCGACACCATTGTCGCCGTTGATAAAGCCCATCCAGGCCAGAAAATGAGTCTGCAACCGATCATCGACCGCGCGCAGCAACTGTGCGGTAAGTAATCCCTATATTCTCAGGCGTAGCGCACAATTCTGCCGCTACGCTTGCTTCCTCGTTCTGTCACCACGATCACAGAGTTGTCACCTTTCGCAACCAAACCGCATGATTGGCTGGAAAACCAGCAATCCTGGTCTACCTTTAAATGGCAAGGCGTCCTCGCCTGCAAAAATGCCAACTTTTAGCGCACGGCTCCCAAAGAGCCATTTCCCTGGACCGAATATAGGAATCGTATTCGGTCTTTTTTTATCTGCATAATAATGAATTGTCTGCACGCGTTAGGCTTACCTTTATGCTGGCATCTACACTTAATTCTCTTAGCAACTCAGGAGGATTTATGTCTGATAGACCGATTGAAGCGGATGAGCTTGAAGAAGATACTAAGGTGAAGCCGGATGAGCATGAAAAAGACGATGAGAGTCTGGCACCGGAGTCGGGCGACAAGCAGCCTGATTGATGATTAAACCCACTTCGGTGGGTTTTTTTATTTTCTGCTTTTCTTTTTTATATGAAATAAAAAAGTTTTACCTTGCTACCTGGTAAGATAAATGCGTTAATGCGTCGTCGGTCTGAATAGCAGACAGTTAGAAGGTTAGTTCCCATTGTATTTCTCATCCCGGTTAGTGCCGCTTCAAGCCCTTTCTCTTTGAGTCTTATCCTAAGTTCTGATTCGTATCTGCAACTCGGCCCTTACGCCAATAGGCTCATTTAAAAGGTAAAAATTATGTCTAATAAAATTCTTGGAACGGTAAAATGGTTCAACTCAGAAAAAGGCTTCGGCTTTATTTCTCCTGAAAATGGCAGCAAGGACGTTTTCGTCCACTTCTCAGCCATTCAGGGCACTGATTATCGCTCACTTGATGAAGGTCAGCGTGTTGAGTTTTCAGTTGAAGATGGTCCAAAAGGTCCGTCTGCAACAAATGTATTAGGTCTGTAATTATTCGCATTTATAATCGTTTAAGATGTCCGCATTGCCAGAGTTCACAATATCGTACCTCCGCGTTCGATATTACGAAAATGAACCCACATGGCGCTAAATGTATTTTCTGCAAATCATCAATGATTGTGTTGAAAACTGCTTGATAGCGGATGTTCTGCCCTGATAATTATCAGGGCTTATCAGGCAATTGCCTGATATCAGAATCATTAGCACTGCTCAGGCAGTGCTTTTTTATTTTAAATATTCCCGCATATCTTCACTTATTCCCACGTTGAAAATCTTACCCACATGCTACTTTTTCTCTTATTCCGAAATAAATTACCGTCATAGAGAGAATATTGCGAGATGCACAAGCCCGTTATCCTGATCGCCTTGCTGCTGAGTGGTTGCGCATTGAAACAGTATCCGCAGTCCGCCAAAGTGAGCGATGCCGAAGCGCAAACCTATGACTGTGCAGCACTGAATCAGGAGATCGCTAAAAGCCAAAGCGTTAAGCAGCAGATTGATGAAACCGGCGAGTTTGATGCGCTAACGGTATTGGGATTCGTCGGGGATTTTGGTATCGGTAACGGCGTTGCAAAGGCCAGCGCTAACAATAAAGCTGCGGCGCGTTTGCAACAGCTGGAAAATCTCAAAATAGTGCGTTGTGCGCATAACGTGACTTGATCGTTAACGGGTGGCAAATAACCTGCAAAAAAGATGCGGTCATATAGCAGCAGTCAGCCTGTGCGAAAAATGGTATAACGTTGGCGCATCTGATTAATGGCCGGATAAGGATCCTTCATGGCAAATACACAATATCTACTTTGGGTAATGATTGGCACACTCACGCTGCTTTGTATCTTTATTGGTGTGGTGGTTGGCCGCGCCAAAACTCCGCGCATTGGAACGCTGACATTCGCCGGTTTATTAGCCTTCTTCTTGATAGCGATCTTTTTAATCACACGCTAGTACGCAATGCGCGCTCAATGCCGTAAATAGCGCTGCAGAGATTTGTATAAGGCTGCAGTGCGCAGCCTCAATTCAACGTCACAGCGGTTTACGCGCGGCCAGCAAGAACATCATCGGGCGATCGCGTTCTTCCGCCAGCGCGGGATTGAGTGCAACCATCTCTTCGCTCGGGCCCCATTCATCAAGATGCACGATCTCAAATCCTGCGCCAATTAACGCATTGATCCAGGTTGCCAGCTTGCGATGTTGCTTCTTCACGCCATCGGCAAACCAGTTGCTGATGCGTTCCCCTTCCTGCTGGTAATGATTAACTGGCCAGCTGCGCTGCTGCTGTTCATCCACAATCCACTGCTGTTGAGTAGGTGCAGTGTAAATCGGATGCTCACAGGAAAACACCAGCGCGCCGCCCGGCGTTAGCGCCTCAAACACGGTTGCGAAGAGTGCGTCAATATTGCTGAGGTAGTGCAGCGCCAGCGAGCTGTAGGCGAGATCATAGGATTCGTTCAGTTGCAGCGATTCTAAATCGGCGCGCTGATAGCGAATCCCGGTTCCCTGCGTCATGGTCGCGGCTTGCGCTAACATCTTCTCGGAAACGTCCAGACCTAGCACCTCGCGCGCGCCTTGCTGCTGCGCGTAGCGGCAAAACCAGCCGTAACCGCAGCCGAGATCGAGAATGCGTTTATCATGCAGGTCGGGTAGTAGCGCACGCAGTGCAGGCCATTCTGGCGCGCCGTCTAATCCCTTAACGGAACGTGGCAAGGTGGCGTAACCGGCAAAAAAAGTGGGGTTGTCGTAAATATTCTGGCTCATACAGGCTCCTTTATATGATGCGCAAAGGAGTTTAGGCGTTTAGCGCGGAATGTAAAGTCGCGTAATTATCCCACAAATAACAGATGTACCAGACGAGCGAGTGATTCCAGCAGCAGCAAGCTACCGATGAAAATAACGATTAATACACCAATGAATTGCTTCCGTCCGCTCATGCTGTTCCCTCCGCTGGCTAACCTTGCCGGACTATACTTTAAGCCGGGCTCACTAAACTTCCAGTCAACCGGGGAAGATTACATGCTTTACCAAAAGGTGAACGCGCAAATGTGGCGAAATATTTGGGTGGTTGGCGATCTTCACGGTTGCCGCGCCCAACTCGATGCGCAACTGCTCAAGCAGGATTTCGATAAGCAGCAGGATCTACTGCTGTCGGTGGGCGATTTAATCGATCGTGGCCCGGACAGCCCCGGCTGTTTAGCGCTGATGCAGGAGCCCTGGTTTCGCTGCGTGCGCGGCAATCATGAGCAGATGGCGCTCGCTGCGCTGGATGGGCGCGACCAAACCTTGTGGATGATGAACGGCGGCGAGTGGTTCTGGCAACTCAAAGGCGCAGCGTTGATCGCTGCGCGCCATGCGTTGAAGCGCTGTGCTGAGTTACCGTTGATCCTGCATCTGGATTTCGGCGATCGCGTGGTGGTGATTGCCCACGCCGATTATCCCGCCAGTCATTATGCTTTAGGGCAAGATGTTGACTGGCAGCAAGTGGTGTGGAGTCGCGATCGACTGGGACGCCATCAACGCGGCAGTTCAGCCCGCATCGATGGCGCCAGTGATTTCTACTTCGGCCACACGCCGTTAGAACAACCGCTTAATGTGGCGAATCAGCATTACATCGATACCGGCGCGGTCTTCGGCAATCGTCTTACCCTGGTGAAGTTGCAGTAACGCTTAGCGGAACAGACGTCCGTCGCGCACCAGTTCACGCGGATAGCTGTTTTTAATCCGATTACCCACTTTCTTCGCCAATCCCAGCGGCTGCTGCTGATAGGTGACGATCACCTCATCCCGGCTGGGCAACGTGTCCGGATGAATATCCTGACCGCGATACCAGGTTTCCGCTTCTGCATCGGTGAGTTCGAAATCCAGCGCGCTGCCTGGCTGCGTCAACGCCACGACCGCTTCATGCTGCCAGCGATAGCCTTTCGGGAAGGTTTCGGCCAACTTGAAGCCGATGCGCGAGAAGCGCACTTTACCCAGCCAACCCTCCAGCGCCGCCGGGAACAGCCACAGCTCTTTATCGCGCTGCCACAGCGTGTGGTTGTCATCCCACTGCAAGCCGACTTTGGCCGCGGCCTGTTGCACTTCGGCGCTCAGCTTGCGGCTGGCCGGAGAGAAGGGCAGTTTGCCGACTTTGTAGGTTGGCGTTGGCAGCGCGGGAATGCTGGCGGTTTTACGCAGACGCGCAACGAAGAAACCTTCACTATCGAAAATCTGCGGGAATACGTGCAGGAAACCTTCGGCGGTTAACGCCTGATCGGCTCCGTCGAATAAACCGTTCAGCGGCACGATTTCAACCGCGTCGGGATAACGCTGCTGCAACCAATGAATCACCTGCTGATTCTCGATTTGATTCAGTGTGCAGGTAGAGTAAATCAGCGTGCCGCCTGGCTGTAAGGCATGGAAAGCGCTGTCGAGCAGATCGCGTTGGGTTTCCGCAATCGCTTCAGTGCTGGCCAGCGTCCAGTTACGCAACGCATCAGCATCTTTGCGCACCACGCCCTCGCCAGAGCAGGGCGCATCGAGCAGAATGGCATCGAAACGCTCCGGCAGTGCGGCGCCAAATACACGGCCATCAAAATGGGTCAGCGCAACATTGCTGACGCCACAGCGGCTGATGTTAGCGTGCAGTACTTTGACGCGGCTGGCCGAATATTCATTCGCCAGAATGGCGCCTTCATTGCGCATCAGCGCGGCCATCTGGGTGGTTTTAGAACCGGGCGCAGCAGCCACATCCATCACCTGACGCGCATCAGGTGCGGCGTCAAACAGCGCGGTAACCGGCAGCATCGAGCTGGCTTCCTGAATGTAAAACAGTCCGCTCAGATGCTCCGCCACGCTACCCAGCGGCAGCGATTCGTCGTCACGCTCGATCCAAAACCCTTCGGCGCACCACGGAATGGGCGATAAGCGCCAGCCATAGTCGGCGGTGCGGGCGAGGAAATCATCCACGCTAATTTTTAAGGTGTTGACGCGTAAGCTGCGACGCAGCGGTTGCTGGCTAATGGCGAGAAAGCGCTGCAGTTCGGCGTCGTCAGCAAGGCTGGCGCGCATCAGCGCGAGGAAATCTTCGGGAAAGCGATCGGACACGGGCATCTACCGGGAAACGAAATGAGCGCGAAGTGTAACACGCGAAAAAGAATCGGGCAGCCAGGCTGCCCGATTTGCTTAAGGTTGATGAGGGTCCGGAATCGCCGTGCCCCAGTCGCGCCACGCTTTCGGCGCTTCATCCTGTAGCAGGAAGTGTTTGTTGGCGCCGGCCTGCGGTGCTAATGGCACCGTCGGCGGCGTGGCAAACTGTACGCCGCCGCGAATGAACTGCTGGAAGGTGCCGGTTTTCAACACGCCGCCTATCAGACCGAAATCGAAGTTATAGCCGGAAGCCAGCCAGAACACCGAATTGTTGCGCACCAGATGCTGGTACTTTTTGCTGATACGCAGCGCGATCTGCACGCGATCCGCCATATTGCCCAGCGACGTTCCGGTGACGGTGCCCACTTCAACGCCCCGGAACAGCACTGGCGTGCCCACCGACAGCGATCCCGCGTCAGCGGCATCGACATATATTGTCAAGCCGTTCAGGTAGCGTGAATCGGTGATGGTGCTTTCCTGTAGTTCAAAGGTGCGCGCCGGCGAACCTTTGCCCGGATCGACGTTGAGATAAGGCTGCAGCAGCGTTTCGATATGGTTAACCCCCGCCGCAGAAATCTCCGGCGACACCACCGAGAAGCGGCTGCCGATGCGCGCGAAGTCCTGCACGTATTCCGGATAAAGCACCGCTTTGGCGACAACCTGATTGTTATCAGAACTCAGCGCCAGTGATTCAACCTGACCAATGTTGATGCCGAGATAGCGAATCGGCATGCCCGCCGCCAGTTTGCTGGCATCGAAGGTGTGCAGCGTAATCTGGCTGCCAACTGCACGCGCCGCGGTTTCAGACGAGTAGAGCACGCGTTTCACGCCTTTCGCTGCCTGCGCGCCGGTGAGATTATCGAAACTGATCGCGCCTTTGAGCGCGCGGTTGAGCGGGGACGCTTGCACCGTCAAACCGCTGCCGTTGAGCTGCACTTTCGCGCCACCTTCGGCCCAGAACACGCTCTCGCTGGTCAGCAGCTTGCGATACTGCGGCTGAATATGAATCGAGATTTCAAACGCATCCGCGCGCGGCACTACATCCACCACTTCACCGACCTGGAATTTGCGGTACAGCAGCACTGAACCGGCCTGTACATCCGGCAAGCTTTTGGCGGTAAGTTTCAGCGTGGTTGGCGGCTGTTCACCCACGATGCCTTCTGCGGCACGTTCCGCATCCGCATATAAAGGATAACGACTGGAAGGATTACCTTTCGCGCCAGGAATCAGGCGAATGCCGCCATCTACCCACTCGCGCGCGCTGGCACCCAGCACTTTCATCCCGTCGAGTCCAAACTTCACATCAAGGCGGCTACTCACCACAAACTTGCTGTCAGCGTGCACCAGATTACGGTGCTCCGGATTGATGGCCGCCACAAAGCTGATGCCATTTTCATCCAGCGTGCGTGAAATCACCTGACCGATTTTCATGCCATACAACATCACCGGCTGGCCGGCATCGATACCGTAGGTTTCCGGCGCGCTGAGTTTTACCGTCAGCACGTCAGGTTTCTGCAGCAATGTTTCGCTGGCTGGCAACACGGTAAAGTGATCCTGCGGTTCGCCTTCGCCTGGCACCAGTTCAAAAGTATTACCGGTTAACAGGCTGCTGAGATTGGTGTCGGTCAGGCTGATCTTCGGCGTGCGCATTTCAATGCGCGTCCCGCTGCGCATCAAACCGGTTACTGAAGGATCAACCGTCAGCTCGCCGGTGACTTTGCCGCCATCCAGCAGGTTGAGTTTGGTTAAGGTGCCGACTTCCAGTCCCTGATACATCAGCGGTGTGCTATCGGCTTTCAGGTTATCGCCGCTCGGCAGGTTCAGTTTCACTTGCACGCCGCGCTGACTGCGCGCCAAATCCGGATAGAGCTGGTAGTTGGCATCCACCTGAGCTTGCTCGCCGTCATTAGGTGAATCGAAGGCAATTGCGCCATTCACTAACGCGGCCAGGCTTTCCAGCTTCACTTTGGCACCGCTCAGGCTGACATCTGCATCAACGCCGGAAACATTCCAGAAGCGGCTCTGCTTTTTCACCAGATTGATAAAGCGGCGCTCAATCAGCACATCAATGGTGACGCCGTCGGTGCTGTTGTTGAGGCTGTAATCGTAAACGCGACCCACCGGAATTTTGCGGTAATAAACCAGCGAACCGGTGTTGAGCGAGCCGAGGTCGGGCGCGCGCAGGTGGATAAGCAGTTCGCCGGTATTAACGCGATACTTAGGTTGGGTATCGAGTGCGGTGAAGTGATCGCTCTCTTTACCTTTACCCGGCATCATGCCGATGTAGTTACCGCCGACCAGCGCATCAAGCCCGGAGACGCCCGCCAATGACGCTTTCGGCGTCACCAGCCAGAACTGAGTGTCTTCACGCAGTGCATCGCGCATGTCGCTTTTGATGCTGGCTTTAATCTGGATGCTGCGATAGTCATCACTCAGCACAATGCCTTGCACCGTGCCCACTTCCACGCCCTGATAACGAATCGGCGTACGGCCTGGCACAATCCCGTCGGCAGTCTGGAAGTTAATGGTGATCGTCGTACCGCGTTCCTGATAGTTGGTCCATAGCAGCCAGCCAGCAATCAGCAGGGCGATGATGGGCAATAACCAGAATGGCGAAATCTTGCGCTTGTTGCGCAGATTGGCGCTAGTCGGTGTAGTCGGCGTTTCCTGTTGCATGTGCATCCCAGATCAGGCGGCTATCAAGCCACTCTACAGCCATAATGGTCAGGACAACGGCGGCACCAAAATAGAAGGCGGCCGGTCCCATGGTGAAAGCCAGCAGCTGATCACGATTGACCAGCGACATGGTTACAGCAATGACGAACAGATCCAGCATCGACCAGCGGCCCACCCAGGTGACGGCGCGCAGCAGGCGAATGCGGGTTTTTAAGCCCTGTTCGCATTTAAAGTGAATGCTGAGTAACAGAGTCAACATCACTAACACTTTGGTAAAGGGCACCAGAATGCTGGCGATAAACACCACCGCGGCTACCGGTATATTGCCCGATGCCAGTCCCAGAATGCCGGAGAAGATGGTGTCTTCACGGCGTGCGCCATTAACGTAGACCACCGAAATCGGCAGCAAATTGGCGGGGATCAGCAGCACAATCGAGGCGATGAGCGCTGCCCAGGATTTCTGCAAACTGTGGCGTCGGCGGTAGTCAAGCGGCGTGTGGCAACGCGTGCAGCGCCCACGCTCATCGGCTACACCGGTTTGATGGCAATTCAGGCACACTTGCCACTCTTCAGGCGGGGAGGTGGGCATCGCTTGCGGATAATAGTGTTCCCACAGTTGCTCGACGTTCAGGTGGATCAGCGTCAGCAGGCTCAGCACCGTCAGCGCAATATAGGCCACTAAACCGTAGCCCACTTCCAGTGAGGCGTAATCCTGCACTTTGATCGATGCCACCGCCACGCCGACCAGATAGATATCCAGCATCACCCACTCTTTGAGCTTGTCCATCATCAGCAGGACCGGGCGCAGGTTCATTCCGAGCGCGTTGCCCACCCACAAATAGAGAATGCCGATGACCAGCGTAACCGGCGCGCCAATGGTGCAAAACGCCACCATTGAAGCGGTGAGGATGTTGCCTTGCTGTGTCATTTGGATTACGCCCTCCAGCAGGCTGGCGTTAATACGCATGCCCAGTAGGCGAATATCAACCAACGGCAAGCTAAAGGCGAATGGCATCAGCACGATCATGACCACCGCCATGGCGGTGAGTCGCGTCATCGACCAGTCACGACCGCTCTGAATTTGTGCATGGCAGCGCGGGCAATAGGCTGTCTGATGCGATTTCACATCCGGTAAGGAAAAAAGGGTATCGCATTGCGGACAACGCTGATAACGTGCGTGGGGCAACGTCTGGCTGATAGCGTGAATTTTCATAGGTGACGCAAGTGCCCATCGTTCGTTACGGTTACCGGCATGCTGAGTAGCGCAAAGTTGCCTGCAATATTCGGTGGTACCAGAATACGCTTATCCACCGACTGCTAAGGGTATAGTAACTAACAGAATGATTCACCTTCTGCGCCTGGATTATTAGTGCTTATTTTAACAACTGAGTGACAACAAGGTCACCCCAGTGACGAGTTATGGTTGAACAATGAACAAAAAAGCTTTTTACGAGGATTTGAATCGCGATGTCCGCGCCCTGTTGGCGGGTGAAACCTCGTTCCTGGTCGCGCTCGGCAATTGCAGTGCACTGCTTTTCGAACGCCTGGAAGGCGTGAACTGGGCTGGATTCTATTTACTGACGGAACCGAACACGCTGGTGCTGGGCCCGTTCCAGGGCAAAATCGCCTGCGTACGTATTCCGGTTGGCAAAGGCGTGTGTGGAACCGCGGTAGCCGAGGACAAAGTGCAATTGGTGGAAGACGTGCACGCGTTCCCTGGCCATATCGCGTGTGACGCCGCCAGTAATGCCGAAATCGTGATTCCTCTGAAAGTAAATGGCACCCTCGTGGGTGTTTTAGACATTGATAGTACGGTTTATTCTCGCTTCGATAGCGAGGACGAAGAGGGGCTGATGGCCCTTACCGACGGGCTTTGTGAAGTGCTGGCGGGCAGCGACATCGTAAAATTTATTCAGCTGACGCACAGCTAATCGACTGGATCACATAGCATTTGGCGATGTTGTCATTATAATGTCGCCTGTTCATGCCTGCTCTGGTCGGCAAATCCGTTGTAATCAGGAAATTTCATGGAAAATCAACCTAAGTTGAATAGCAGTAAAGAAGTCATCGCCTTTTTGGCGGAACGTTTTCCGCAATGCTTTAGCGCCGAAGGCGAGGCGCGTCCGCTCAAAATCGGCATTTTTCAAGATCTGGTCGAGCGTGTTCAAGGCGAACTGAGCCTGAGCAAGACGCAACTGCGTTCTGCCTTACGTCTTTATACCTCTAGCTGGCGTTATCTTTATGGCATCAAAGCGGGTGCCATTCGTGTCGATCTCGATGGCAACGCCTGTGGCGTGCTGGATGAGCAACACGTAGAACATGCGCGCAAGCAACTGGAAGAAGCGAAAGCCCGCGTTCAGGCGCAGCGCGATCAGCAGAAAGCGAAGAAGCGTGAAGCCGGTGAAGAGACCGCTGAACGTCGTCCGCGCAAGCCTGCTCCGCGTAAAGCTGCCGAAGGTGATGCCGCGCGTAAGCCACGTCCTCAGGCGCCGCGTGCGGCCGCGACTGAGCGTGCAGCCGCACCGCAGCCACCGCGGGCCAAACCTGTCACTGATACCTCAACGTTGCAGCCCGGCCAGAACATCAAAGTGACTGCAGGCAAAGGTGCAATGGACGCTACCATTCTTGAAATTACTAAAGATGGCGTTCGGGTTCAGCTCGCTTCCGGCATGGCTATGATTGTGCGCGCAGAACATTTGCAGTTCTGAAACGGAGGCTGACCCTGGCATGAACAACATTTTAAAGATCGGTATGATCGCGGGCCTGCTTTTAGCAGGCCCCACCTTTGGTGCAGATAATATTACCCGCGCCGACCAGATTCCCCAGCTACACGAAGAGCCACAGCATCCCACCGTCAGCGAACGCGTTACCTCGCGTTTCACCCGCTCTCACTATCGTCAGTTCGATTTGAATCAGGACTTCTCCGCGAAAATTTTTGATCGCTACCTGAATCTGCTCGACTACAGCCATAACGTATTGCTGGCATCGGATATCGCGCAGTTCGCCGATAAGAAAACTACCGTGGGTGATGAGTTCCGCAGCGGTAAGCTGGATGTGTTTTACGATCTCTACAATCTGGCGCAGAAACGCCGCTTTGAGCGCTATCAATATGCGCTGAGCGTGCTGAATCGCCCAATGAATTTCACCGGCAATGACACCATTGACATTGACCGGGCAAAATCGCCATGGCCAAAGAGCGTCGATGAGCTCAACGCGCTGTGGGATGCCAAAGTTAAATATGACGAACTGAGCCTGAAACTGGCCGGTAAAGATGAGAAAGAGATCCGCGAAACGCTGACCAAGCGTTACAACTTTGCCATCCGTCGTCTGGCGCAAAGCAACAGTGAAGATGTGTTCCAGCTGGCGATGACCGCGTTCGCGCATGAAATCGACCCGCACACTAACTATCTTTCGCCGCGCAACACCGAGCAATTCAACACTGAAATGAGCCTGTCGCTGGAAGGTATCGGCGCAGTGCTGCAGATGGATGACGATTACACGGTGATCAACTCGATGGTCGCAGGCGGTCCGGCGGCGAAGAGTAAAGCGATCAGCGTGGGCGACCGCATTGTCGGTGTCGCTCAGCCGGGCAAACCCATGGAAGATGTGATTGGCTGGCGTCTGGATGATGTGGTTTCAAAAATCAAAGGACCGAAAGGCAGCAAAGTACGCCTGGAAATCCTGCCTGCTGGCAAGGGCACCAAAACCCGCACCGTGACGCTGACGCGTGAAAAAATCCGTCTGGAAGATCGCGCGGTAAAAGGCTCCGTGCATAACGTCGGCAAACAGAAAGTTGGCGTGCTCGACATTCCTGGCTTCTACGTTGGTCTGACTGACGATGTGAAGGTGCAGCTGCAGAAGCTGCAGAAGCAAAACGTCGACAGCGTGGTGATCGATCTGCGTACCAACGGCGGTGGTGCCTTGACCGAAGCCGTTTCACTCTCGGGCCTGTTTATTCCAAGCGGTCCGGTGGTGCAGGTGCGTGATAACAATGGCCGCGTGCGTGAAGACAGCGATAACGACGGCATCGTCTATTACAAAGGTCCGTTGGTGGTGCTGGTCGATCGCTTCAGTGCTTCGGCTTCTGAGATCTTCGCTGCGGCGATGCAGGATTACGGCCGTGCGCTGATTGTCGGTGAGCCGACCTTCGGTAAAGGCACCGTGCAACAGTATCGTTCGCTGAACCGTATCTACGATCAGATGCTGCGTCCAGAGTGGCCAGCGCTGGGTTCTGTACAGTACACCATTCAGAAGTTCTACCGCATTAACGGTGGCAGCACCCAGCGTAAAGGCGTAACGCCAGATCTGCTGATGCCAACCGGCGTTGAAGCGGCAGAAACCGGCGAGAAGTTCGAGGACAACGCGCTGCCTTGGGACAGTGTGAATGCGGCAAGCTACACCAAAACCGGCGATATCGCGCCGCTGGTACCGCAGCTGACCAAAGAGCACGGTGATCGCATCGCTAAAGATCGCGAGTTCCAGTACATCATGAAAGATATTGCGCGTTTCGATGCGATGAAAGACAAGCGTAATATCGTGTCGCTCAATCTTGCCCAGCGTGAGAAAGAGAACCGTGAAGATGATGCACTGCGTCTGGAGCGCATCAACGCGCGCTATCAGGCGGAAGGTAAAGCGCCGCTGAAGAGCATCGAAGATCTGCCGAAAGACTATAAAGAGCCGGATCCGTATCTGGATGAAACGGTGAAAATCGCTAACGATATGGCGCAGCTGGAGAAATCTCAGCCTGCTGCCGCAAGCGCGAAGTAACCGTCTGGCTTGTGAAATAGCACCGCTTCGGCGGTGCTTTTTTTTACGCTAAAATCGTTGTTAAGCGCCGCTGATGCAGCGATTTGCGCACTTCACTGCCTAATGTAAAGTTATGTCTTTTTAGGCACTTAAAGATTAAGGTTGCTTGAAATGCGCGGCGATGACCATAGGATAGATATCCGCGCATATGCGCGTGCACAACAGAGGAAGATTAACGTTTATGATGCGTATTGCTCTTTTCCTGCTCACCAACCTGGCGGTGATGTTGGTATTCGGACTGATTTTGAGTCTGACAGGAATCCAGTCAAGCAGTGTTATGGGTCTGATGATTATGGCAGGTCTGTTTGGCTTCGGCGGTGCGTTTGTTTCACTGCTGATGTCTAAATGGATGGCGCTACGTTCCGTTGGCGGTGAAGTCATTGAACAACCGCGTAATGAGACGGAACGCTGGCTGATGGATACCGTCGGCCGCCAGGCACAACAGGCTGGCATTGCGATGCCGCAGGTGGCGATTTATCACGCGCCCGACATTAACGCCTTTGCGACAGGCGCACGCCGAGACGCGTCGCTGGTCGCTGTTTCCACCGGCCTGTTGCAAAACATGAGCCGTGATGAAGCTGAAGCGGTGCTGGCGCACGAAATCGCCCATATCGCCAATGGTGACATGATCACCATGACGCTGATTCAGGGTGTGGTGAACACCTTTGTGATCTTCATCTCGCGAATTTTGGCGCAGATCGCTTCCGGCTTCCTGTCGGGTAACCGCGACGGTGAAGAGAGCAGCAACGGAAATCCGATGGTGTATTTCGCGGTCTCGATGGTGTTAGAACTGCTGTTCGGCTTCCTCGCCAGCATCATCACCATGTGGTTCTCACGTCACCGTGAATTCCACGCCGATGCGGGTTCTGCCAAACTGGTTGGACGCGAGAAGATGATTGCCGCACTGCAGCGTCTGAAAACCAGTTACGAGCCGCAGGAGCCAAGCAGCATGATGGCATTCTGCATCAACGGTAAAAACAAATCGTTGAGCGAGCTGTTCATGTCGCATCCGCCGCTCGATAAACGTATCGAAGCGCTGCGTAGCGGCGAATACCTGAAGTAGTCGGTAATAGAAGAAAAAAGGGCGCCAGATGGCGCCCTTGCTGTTTCTATGACTCAGCAGCCTGCCGCGACTGCGTCATGCGCGCCAGGCTCACCAAGGCAGCGACGCTGGCAAAGCTACCCGCTAACAGCAGTGAGGCGTGTGTGCCGCTGTCGTTGAACAGATTAAACATTAGCGCCACTAGCGCCGCGCCGCTGCTTTGTCCCACCAGACGCGCGGTACCCAGCATTCCGCTGGCACCACCGCTGCGGTTACGCGGTGCTGCGGTGATGATGGTGTGATTGTTAGGCGACTGGAACAGGCCGAAACCGGCACCGCACAGCATCATGCGCCAGATGATATCCACGTCAGTTGGCTGCGTCGGTAAAAGCGCCAGCAGGAACAGACCGGCAGCGAACATCGCTAATCCCAATCCGCCTAATAATCCGGCATGGAACTTCTCGATCAGGCGACCTGCAATGGGTGCCATCACCATGGTTGCCAGCGGCCACGGCGTGAGCAGCAAGCCGGTTGCCACTTCATCCCGGCCCAGCACGTTTTGCAGGAAGAACGGCAACGCCACCATCGCCAGCATCTGCGCGCAGAACGAGCAAATTGAGGTGCCTATCGACAGCGAAAAGATCGGAATGCGCAGCAAGTCCACCGGCAGCAATGGCACCGGCATCGCTAACTGGCGACGAACGAAAACAATGCCCACCAACACCAATGCCACCAATTCGGCCACAATCAGCCAGCCGTTTTGTCCCTGCGAGAAACCGCTCAGTGCAGATATGAGCAGGCCAAAGAACAGCGCATTCATCACCGCGCTTGGCACGTCGAATTTCTGTTGTTTGGCTTTCTGGGTGTTATCTGGCAGGAAACGCAACGCCAGCCACAGCGCAACGATGCCGAGTGGAATGTTGATCAGAAACAGCCATTTCCAGCTGGCAACAGACAGGATCGCCGCCGCTACGGTTGGACCGGCCGCGCTGGAGACCGCAACAATCAGCGAATTGATCGCCATACCGCGCCCGAGGAAGCGCTGCGGATAGATGATGCGGATCAGCGCCGTGTTCACGCTCATCAATGCAGCACCACCGAAGCCTTGCAGCACACGCGCCAAGGTCAGCGTATTCAACGTTGAGGAGAGGGCGCAAAACAGTGAGGTAGCGATAAACAGCGCGAGTCCAACCTGATAGACGCGGCGGTAGCCGAGCATATCGCCGAGAAACGACAGCGACAGCAGCGAAATAACGATGGCGATTTGGTAGGCGTTAACAATCCAGATCGATTCGGCTGGGCTGGCATTTAATTCACGCGCAATGGTTGGCAAGGCCACGTTGGCGATAGCTCCATCCAGCACCGCCATCATAATACCGAGCGCAATGGTGATGATCGCGCCATAGCGCTGTGGAAGGGGTAATCCATCCTGGGCAACAGTAGAAGGCATAAGTAAAGTAAGTAAAGAGAGTGAATATCATCATGCTAATCAATTCGCTGCCGAAAAGCACCGCATTCATTGACATAAAATTACGTGTGGATGTGTCACTTAGCGTCAGTCGTTGCCGCCATCAGGCTGAAACGCATATACTGGCGCTTCTGTTCCGTTTTTTTTGAAACACTGTCAAAAAGGATACGCGCCATGGCGAGCAGTGATAATGATAAACAGCCAGACTCGGTTTCATCAGTGATGAAAGTGTTTGGCATTCTGCAGGCGCTGGGCGAAGAGCGCGATCACGGCATCACCGAACTGTCCCAACGCGTGATGATGTCAAAAAGTACCGTTTATCGCTTTTTACAGACCATGAAATCGCTTGGCTATGTGGCGCAGGAAGGAGAAAGTGAGAAATACTCGCTGACGCTCAAGCTATTCGAACTCGGTGCCAAAGCGTTACAGAACGTCGATCTGATTCGTAGCGCCGATATTGAGATGCGTGAGCTGTCGCGTCTGACTAAAGAAACCATTCACCTCGGCGCACTGGAAGAAGACAGCATCGTCTACATCCATAAAATCGATTCTCTTTATAACCTGCGTATGTATTCGCGCATCGGCCGCCGCAATCCACTGCACACCACCGCGATTGGTAAAGTGCTGCTGGCATGGCGCGATCGCGCTGAAGTGCAGGAGATTCTGAGCGAAGTGGAATTCCGCCGCAGTACCGCGAAAACCATTGTCACTGCAGAAGCGTTGCTAGCGGTGTTGGATCAGGTAAAAGTACAGGGATTTGGCGAAGATAATGAAGAGCAGGAAGAGGGCTTACGTTGCATCGCGGTGCCGGTATTTGACCGTTTTGGCGTGGTGATTGCGGGGCTAAGCATCTCGTTCCCCACCATTCGTTTTTCTGAAGAAGCCAAAAATGAGTATGTGGCGATGCTGCATCGTGCGGCGCGCAATCTGTCTGAACAAATGGGCTACCACGACTATCCTTTCTGAAATGAAAAACGGGCTGTTGCCAGCCCGTTTCAACGCTTAATTGTCGACCACTTCGCCACTTTTCTTCAGCAGTGGACAATCCGTTACGCCGACGATACCGCTGTCTGTATGCAGATACTGTGCCGTGATCATTCCGCGTGCGGTCAGATAGCTGCATTGCAGCCCAAGTCCCGCCGCATTCTTATTGCTGCCGGTGAGTACGCCATAGCCGGTCAGCAGCATCGCTAACCAAATTAATGCCACCAGCATAATCGTCCGAATAAGTAGTTTCATCTTATCTCCTTGTGGTACACAACGCAGCGCGTCCAACGTTGCTGCGAATCTACTGTAGCAGCATGCCGCGCTTTAGCCATCGAATCGATCAGAGATAACTGAAAGAGAGGGCAGGCGGGATAATCTGCTTTCCGTCGCTACCCATTATCTTTTGCGTCGGCAGCGAGTAGAATCAGCGGCGGAGTAGATGTTTGATTTTTGACTATAGAGGCAGTTATGAACGAATTAGCCGCAAACACCAGCCCGCTGTTTAACTATGGCGTTCTGGCCATCATCATTCTTGTGGCCTTTATTGTCTGGTTCTTTGTCAACCGGGCTAGCGTGCGCGCCAGTGAGCAGATCCGTTTGCTGGAAGCCGTCATCGAAGAGCAAAAGAAACAGAATGCGCTCCTGCGCCGTCTGGTTGACGCACAGTCATCCACAGCAAAACCACCAGCGGATGAAGACGCGGATGAAAAACGCGATTTTATTCGGATGATCCCGGAACGTTAAGCCGTTAAAAGGGGTGAAATAATCGCCATTATGGCGACCGCTGCGCACTGAAATGGTGCGTGGCGGGATAATGACTTTTAGTAAATTCCCTTCTAAGCCAGGTATGAATAGCAACCATCCCTGCCAGAAAGAATATCAACTAAGATTTATCCTAAGGAGTTTTTGTTAAATCAAGCTCTTCAATGTTCTTTTTAACATTTAATTGTTGGGTAGATAGTTAAAATTGAGATAAATGCCACCTACTGTTAATGCGTTTATATGGGGCGTATATTATTGGTTTCTCCTGATTTTGGTGCAAAGCAATTAATAACTTATACTTGGGATAACTATTTGTACAAGATTTGAACGGCGCGCAGTTGTTGTGTGGCGAGCGAAGTTTTCAGTGGAATATCTTATTGATGCCATATTAGTGCAATATTTTTGTCGTACAGTTAACCCCTAAAATTGTACCAATATAGACATTACCGCTGCGCTTGACTAAGCGGCAATTTGACGCTAACTATACTGACTGATAACCCTTTTTTGCGCACCTTCCGCGCTGGGTGTCAATATGTTGATTGATGAAGTGCCGCGCCAATTAACTAATTATGTGCGTCACGTCGATCACCGTTTAAAAATGGCTTGCCATTAATTTACGGATATGTGATAACAAATCGTAGGTCAAACGAGGTACAGTTCTGTTTATGTATGGCATCTTCAGTAAAGAAGTTACGAGTAAAGACGTTGACGTTGAATACCGCTTCCTTGCCGAACCTTAAATTAGTGCCTCATTCAGTAATGTCTCTGGTTTATCTGTAAGTCTGCCTGCGGGCAATATAATCATTGAAAGGAAATTTGCGAAATGGCAAAGATTAAAGGTCAGGTTAAGTGGTTCAACGAGTCTAAAGGTTTTGGTTTTATTACTCCTGCTGATGGTAGCAAAGATGTATTCGTACACTTCTCTGCAATCCAGGGCAATGGTTTTAAAACTCTGGCCGAAGGCCAAAGCGTTGAGTTCGAAATCCAGGATGGCCAGAAAGGTCCTGCTGCGGTCAACGTTACCCCAATCTGATTTCGCCCTCAGGCTCGGTGCCATGCACCACTGAAACGAATCCTAAAGCCCCGTTCACTGAACGGGGCTTTTTCTTTTATCCTTTCTGTAGCCAGATGATCAGGGTAAACTGCGCCGCGAATTGCTAACCCGGAGTTGTCTATGTCTTTGATTTGCCCACTTTGTCATCAGCCTTTATTGCAGCAGGCGAATAGCTTCCGCTGTGATGCAGGTCATCAGTTTGATCAGGCGAAAGAAGGGTACGTCAATTTACTGCCGGTGCAGCACAAAGGTTCGCGTGAACCGGGCGATAGCGCCGAGATGCTGCAGGCACGACGCGCCTTCCTCGATGCCGGACACTATCAGCCGTTGCGCGCGGCTGTCGCCGGGATCCTCGCGCAGCATCTGGGTGAGCAAGATACACAGCTGTTAGATCTCGGATGCGGGGAAGGTTATTACACTGCGGCGATGGCCGATGCGTTACCGCAGGCGCAACTCTTTGGTCTGGATGTGGCGAAAGCAGCGATTCGCATGGCAGCTAAACGCTATCGTGCGGTGAAATTCTGCGTGGCGTCCAGCCAGCGTTTACCTTTTGCTGATGCTTCTCTGGATGGCGTGGTGCGCATCTATGCGCCCTGCAATGAAGATGAGCTGAGCCGCGCGATCAAAGCGGGGGGTTACCTACTAACGGTGACGCCGGGACCGCATCACTTGCAGCAGTTCAAGGCACTGATTTATCGCGAAGTGCAGCTGCACGCGGCGGAAGAGAAAGTGTATGCCGGCTTCAGGCAGGTCGATCAACAAAACCTGCATTACAGCATGACGTTGAGCGGAAGTGAGGCGGTGAGCTTATTGCAGATGACGCCATTTGCCTGGCGTGCGCGCGAAGAAGTGTGGCAGAACCTGGCGGCATCCAGCGAGTTTAACTGTGATGCCGACTTTATGCTGACGTTATGGCAGCGCGATTAACGCGCTTCCACCAGCGTATTGTAGATCCGTTCCAGGTCATCAAGCTGTTTGACAGCAATCAGCAGGCGGCGCTGCTCCAGCTGCATCACCAGAATGCCATCCTCTGACAGATTCATACTCTGAATGCGACCGTAGTCGATCCACACGCTGCCAAAAAACAGTCCATTTTCCTTCATCAACAGCTTCGGGCTGCGCACCCAGAATAGCCAAATCGCCATAAAGCACAGCACCATCAGCAAATTGGTGGTGAGTTGTGTGCCATGTTTATCTATGTTGTTCCACAGCAGAATCAGCAGCAGCACCACGAAAATGGCGCTATCGATTTTATGGCGACGGCGCAGTGCGACGCGCAGTTTTGTAGGGCCATTGCGGCGCGGCAGGATCGCTTCATCATAGATGGCGAACAGAATGAAGCCTGCAATCAGCAGGGCGATCAGGGCGTCAGTCAGTGACATTAGGTGTTCTTCCTCAAGCGAAATTATCTCAACGTGGGCGCTCAGATAATGCCGCTCAATAATAGCCGGGAGCAGGGCTCCCGGCGGGGTGATTACAGACCGAGCAGGCCGATCCAGTAACCGAAGATACCGAGGGCGAAGAAGCCGACGATAATCCACAACGCATTCACCTTACGACGCAGCAGCCACATACAGCCAAAGGTTAGCAGCAGTGGAATCAGGCCTGGCATCAGCTGATCGAGGATAGATTGCACCGTAGTAACCGTGGTTTTACCGGTCTGGTCGGTGATGCGTGACACCACCAGCGGCACATTCACATGCGTCCACTTGTTAACCAAGGCCCCCATGACAAAGAGGCCGAGAATCGACGCGCCCTCCGTCAGTTTCTGCAGGAAACCGCCGCCCATATCGCTGACAATATCCACGCCTTTACGGTAGCCATACGCCACACCGTAATAACGCGTCAACAGACGCACGGCGTTAAACAGGATGAAGAACAGCAATGGACCCAGCAGGCTACCGCTCATCGCGATACCGGCACCCAGCGCAGCAAACACCGGACGCACGGTACCCCAGAAAATCGGGTCGCCCACACCAGCCAGCGGACCCATCAGACCCACTTTGATGCCGTTAATCGCTGCATCATCAATCGGCGCGCCGTTGGCACGCTGCTCTTCCATCGCCATGGTGACGCCCAGCACCGGCGCCGCTACGTAAGGATGGGTGTTGAAGAACTCGAGGTGACGTTTAATCGCCTGTTTACGTTCGTCGTTGTTTTCTGGATAGAGGCGACGAATCACCGGCACCATTGAGTAGCAAAAACCCAGCGCCTGCATACGTTCAAAGTTCCACGAACCCTGAAACAGGTTAGAGCGCAGGAACACACCGCGGACATCGCCGGGGGTGAGTTTCTTTGGAGTGTTAGTTGTATCAACCATGATTTCACCTGTTCCTAGTCGAGTTCGTTATCGAGGTCATTGTTTGCAGGACCGCTGGTTGCAGCACCTGCAACGCGGTTATATTTCGGTGCCAGCTGGATATACAGCACCGCCATCACCACGCCAATCACGCCAAGCGCAACCAGGTTGAAGTTGGTGAAGGCTGCAGTAACGAAGCCAAGGTAGAAGAACGGCATCAGGTAGCCCGCGCGCATCATGTTGATGACCATCGCGTAACCCACCACCACGATCATGCCGCCGGCGATGTTCAGGCCGTTGGTGACCACGTCTGGAATTGAGTTCAGCAGTTCCTGAACCACGTGAGTACCGACAGAAATCGCCACGATCAGTGCTGGGATGGCAATACGCATCGCCTGCAGCACCAGCGCGGATACGTGGATCCAGCTGATGGCCGTCAGGTTACCTTTCTCGGCTGCCTTATCGGCGGCGTGCTGGAAGGCTACGGTGATGGTACGCACGATGATGGTCAGAACCTGACCGGCCGCAGCCAGCGGAATCGCCAGTGCGATACCGGCGCCCACGCTTTGACCACCGGCAATAACCAGAATGGTTGAGATAATCGAAGCCAGCGCCGCATCCGGTGCAACGGCCGCACCGATGTTCATCCAGCCCAGTGCAATCATCTCCAGCGTACCGCCGATGATGATACCGGTTTTCATATCACCGAGGACCGCACCAATTAAGGTACAAGCCACCAGCGGACGGTGGAACTGGAACTCATCAAGAATCGATCCCATCCCGGCAATACAGGCCACAATAAATATCAAAATGATTTGTAGCGTGGTTATCTCCATTGCATTTCTCCTCTGCAAGGTCTCTAAAATTCGCCCACGTATGCAGGCAAAGGGCGAACTACGGATTGACCTTGGCGATCAGGTCCATCATTTTCAGTCGCTGATCGCTGGACACTTTACGTACTTCCAGTTCAATACCGCGCTCATTAAGTTTGCGGAACGCCGTGATATCTTTTTCATCCACCGATACCGCGTTGTTCACCTGCGTTTTGCCCTGACGGAACGCCATGCCGCCAATGTTGACCGACTTAATGTCCACGCCTTGCTCGACAATCCTCACCACATCGGTGGGATTGGTGAACAGCAGCATCACCTTGTCATTGCCATATTTCGGGTTGTTCCACACGCGAACCATCTTATCGATATCCACCACGTGCGCGGTAACGCCTGGCGGGGCCACCTGCGTCAGCAGCGTTTTGCGCACATGGTCGTTCGCCACTTCATCAGATACCACGATGATGCGGGTAACGTTGGTCTCTTTGGTCCAGCGCGTGGCCACTTGCCCGTGAATCAAACGATCATCAATACGCGCCAGGCCGATTTTCATGTGATCGCCTGCAGCCATTGGTTTTTGCGGCTGAGCAGGCGCTTTCGCTGCAACCGTAGCAGGCGCAGCTGCGGCTTGCGCTGGCGTTTCAGTTTTGAGGGCTTTAACGCCTTCACGACCGGCCTCTACCGCGATGTGAATCAGTTCTTCCAGCGATGGGTTGTCATCACGTCCCATCAAGGTTTCAACCAGCATCGGAATGTTGACGCCAGCGATGACATCATAGTCATCCTTATCCACTACAATGCGGCTGGCCGCATTAAATGGACTGCCACCCCAGGTATCGACCAGGAACAACACGCCCTTTGACGTATCGAGATCGGCCAGCCGTGCCTGATACTTTTCGATTAGCGTTTCTGCATTTTCGCCGGGAACGAAATCAATCCATCCGACATTTTCCTGCTCACCCAACAGCATCTCTGCTGTTTTAAGCAACTGTTCTGCCGCCCAGCCATGTGTACCAATTACAATAGCAATGGTCACTTGCTACCTCCGTTCGCGTGAGAGATTCTCTGGCATTGCCGGGAATCATTGAATATTACCGTTAGTGTTTCAGGTGGATCGTTGATGATGTGATAGAGAAAAAGCATCAATAAATAAAACGCAACAATCCGCTGCACAGCGATAAGGTCGCGATTTATTTTAGTGATCGAAAAAATAAATTATGTGATGTTTGTCAGCTATTTCGCGCGTAACGGTGCTAATGTGCACTTTTGTTCGATATTCCTGCGTTAACGTAGATATTTGTAAATGTAATAAATTTTTTTGACGTCGTTGATGTAACTGATACATTAGCGTTCTGTTTTTTATTCAGGAGTACCGGGCTTCAGCTCACCTTTATGGACCGTCACCGACGTCGCTCAACATGTTCTCAGCGCTTTTCCGCGCCCGCTTCCACGCTCTTCAGCGTTATCACCGCCTGTAACGATCTCTCGTCTCGCCCTCTGGTGCAGACTCAATTTCGTGCGCCTTCACGTCCGGTAAGGAGTCATTGATGGAATTTCTCTTCGACCCCTCAATTTGGGCGGGTTTGCTCACGCTGATTGTGCTGGAAATTGTTCTCGGCATTGATAACCTGGTTTTTATCGCCATCCTCGCGGACAAATTGCCGCCGAAGCAGCGCGATAAAGCCCGTCTAATCGGATTGTCGCTCGCCCTGGTGATGCGTCTTGGCTTGCTGTCGCTGATCTCCTGGATCGTGACGCTGACGCGGCCCTTATTCAGCGTAGGCGATTTCAGCTTTTCCGGACGAGATTTAATTCTGTTGTTCGGTGGTTTATTCCTGTTATTCAAGGGAACCATGGAACTGCATGAGCGGCTCGAGAACCGCGGGCTCGAACATCAGGGCAATAAGAGCTACGCCAGTTTCTGGGCGGTGGTGATTCAGATTGTGGTGCTGGATGCGGTGTTCTCACTCGACGCGGTGATTACTGCGGTTGGTATGGTAAACCATCTGCCGGTGATGATGACCGCCGTGGTGATCGCCATGGGCGTCATGCTGCTGGCCTCGAAACCGCTGACGCGTTTTGTGAATGAACACCCAACGGTGGTGGTGCTGTGTCTGAGCTTCCTGCTGATGATTGGTTTGTCGCTGGTGGCCGAAGGCTTTGGTTTCCACATTCCCAAAGGTTACCTGTACGCCGCGATCGGCTTCTCGATCATCATCGAGCTGTTTAACCAGATTGCGCGCCGTAACTTTATCAAGCATCAGGAACATCGCCCGATGCGTGAACGCACCGCCGAAGCGATTCTGCGTTTGATGGGCGGACGCCAGCGTAAGCAAGCGACGACAACTGAAGAAACCTCATTGACCGAAGCGATGCCGCAGGAAGCGTTTAAGGACGAAGAGCGCTACATGATCAACGGCGTATTGACGTTATCGCAGCGTTCAATCCGTAGCATCATGACGCCGCGCGGTAACATTTCGTGGGTGGATGTTTCGCGTCCGCTGGATGAAATTCGTATTCAGCTGCTGGATACGCCACACAGTTTGTTCCCGGTATGTCGCGGTGAGCTGGATGAAATCATCGGCGTGGTGCGTGCCAAAGAGCTGCTGGTGGCGCTGGAACACGGCATGGATGTGGCGACCTTTGCGGCTAACACGCCGGCGATAGTGGTTCCGGAAACCCTGGACCCAATCAATCTGCTGGGCGTGCTGCGCCGTGCTAAAGGTAGCTTTGTAATTGTCACCAACGAATTTGGTGTGGTGCAGGGCTTAATCACGCCGCTGGACGTGCTGGAAGCGATTGCCGGTGAGTTCCCGGATGAAGACGAAACGCCAGACATCATTGCCGATGGCGACGGTTGGTTAGTGAAGGGCGGGACCGATTTACACTCGCTGCAACAGCTGCTGGATCATCACGAGTTGGTGAAAGCCGATGAAGATCACGCCTCGCTAGCCGGTTTGTTGATTGCACAGAAAGGCCAGTTGCCGCTGCCCGGCGAAGTGATTGATTTGCCGCCGCTGCACTTCCAGGTGATTGAGGCGACCGATTACCGTATCGATCTGGTGCGCGTCACCAAAGATAAGCCATTCGACCACGAAGAACACGCCGGGTAAGTCATCGGACTGAAGGAAACAATAACGGCCACGCCAAAAGGAGTGGCCGTTTTTTTATGCGCTTAGCTGCGCCTGATGCTGCTCCAGCCATTGCGGGAAATCCTCAATCGGCATAGGTCGCGCGTAGAAATAGCCTTGCAGATGGTCGACGCCGCGCTCACGCAGATAGTGTGCCTGCTCGGCAGTTTCCACACCTTCCGCCACCAGTGAAATATTCAGGCGCTGCGCCAGCGAGATCACCATATCGGTAACGGTCGCGTTAATCGCATCGGTGCCAATGGCGGCGGTGAAAATCTTGTCGATTTTAAGCACATCCGGTTTGAGGTCTTTCAGATAAGCCAGCGAACTGTGGCCGGTACCGAAATCATCAATCGCCAGACGTACACCAATTTCATGCAGTTGCGACACCACCGATTGATCGATGATGGGCAAAGCGTCACGCTCCGTCAGCTCAACCACCAGTTTTGGCATGGGATTGGCCGGCCACCAGATATTTTGCAGATCTTCCACAATGGCGCGATCGCGAAAATGGCTGGCTGCAACGTTAATCGCAATGTGGAACGACGGACATTGCGGCAGATTGGGAAGCTCATCCACCACTTTCGCCAGCACGAAGCGGGTCAACGGCGCGATCAGGTTTTGCCGCTCGGCCAGCGGAATAAACACGTCCGGCGCAATCCAGCCCTGACGCTGGTTATGCCAGCGCAGCAGCAGCTCCATGCCGTCACACTCGCCGCTTTTGGCGTTAATCAGCGGCTGGCAATAAACCATAAATTCGTTAGCGGTGATGCCATAACTGATCTGCCAACTGAGGCTCATGCGATTGGCGGTCGCCAGCCAGACGATGTACCCCATTAGCAGGCTGAGCATTAGCGCCAGCGGCAGCTGTGAAGGCAGCGTGTTAAGCGCCAGCCGGGCGGGAGAAGGGCCGTACAAGGTGATGCTAAACGGATAGCGCAGTGATGCCTGATCGTACGCCACTTCATCTTCAGACGGTTCAGTTTGTTCAATCAGCGGATTACCGTATTCAAGGCTCTGACCACCCACGTTGAAAATGGCGCGCTCAACCCACGGCAACTGCGGCTCCAGCAGATAATTGGTCATCAATTCAATATTAATGACCTGCAGCAGACCTTCGCGATTATCCAGCGATTTTGGCGTCCACAGCAGCAGCACCGGCGATCCTTTCAACAGATCACTGTCCGTGGCCAACATCATGCGCTGATTATTGATAGCTAATTCAGGATAGGTTTGGCTGAAGGAGAGGTTTTGCGGGCCGAAAATGCTGGAGCAGTAGAGCGCGTCGTCCTTAACCAGCAGCACGGTGCGCACGGTTTGCAGCGCGGCAATTTTCTCAATCAGCGGATAACGCACTTGCGCACAAGGTACGCCAACCAGACCGAGCGTGTTGTTGGCGGAAACATCCAGCGGCGAGAACATACGATCAAAGCGTTCAATCGCGCGGGTGGCGAAATTCAGCGACTGCTGCTCAATGCGCGATTTCTCTTCGATATAACGAAAAGTTAGCGTCAGGACCAGAACCAGCGAGGCGATCACTAACGCAATAAGCAGTCGCTTACGGCGAAATTGACCCACAAATTGCTGGGGAATGAGCATCAGTAACCACCTTGCAAAACAAAGATTGAAGCCAAATTAACGTGTAGGTTATCGGCATTGAGGCGGCCAGGTTTAGCGCGGCTGAATAAAAAATACGGCACTAAAAAAAGCGCGGCCACAAAGGGCCGCGCTCAAAATCAATGTATCTGTTTTACTCAGTTGGAGGTAGCTACAGATGAATAAAAATAGCCAACTGTTGTTTAAATCACCAGCGAAGCGTTAATCGCACTGGACCTTAATCGCTAATCCGCCGCGAGAGGTTTCACGGTATTTAGCGTTCATGTCCTTACCGGTTTCGTACATGGTCTCAATCACTTTATCCAGCGACACACGTGGTTCACTGGTACGGCGCAGCGCCATGCGCGCGGAGTTAATGGCCTTTACGGAAGCGATGGCGTTACGCTCAATGCACGGCACCTGAACCTGGCCGGCGACCGGATCGCAGGTTAATCCCAGATTGTGTTCCATGCCGATTTCCGCCGCCACGCACACCTGTTCCGGGCTGCCGCCCAGCAGTTCCGCCAGACCGGCGGCTGCCATGGAACACGCCACGCCTACCTCGCCCTGACAACCCACTTCGGCACCCGAAATAGAGGCGTTCATTTTATACAGCACGCCAATCGCACCAGAAGAGAGGAAGTACCGGATGAAGATATCGGGCGTAACGGGTTCGATAAAGTGATCGTAATAGGCCAGCACCGCTGGCACGATGCCGCAGGCACCGTTAGTAGGCGCCGTCACCACACGACCGCCGGCCGCGTTCTCTTCATTCACTGCCAGCGCAAACATATTCACCCAGTCGATCACATCCATCGGATCTTTCGAGTGCTTTGAGGATGACACCAGTAAACGGCGCAGTGAAGCCGCACGACGAGGTACGCGCAACGGACCCGGCAGCACGCCTTCGGTATTCAGACCTCGATCGATACAGGCCTGCATGGTTTGCCACACGTTGCCAAAATAGGCGTAAATCTCGTCGCGAGTATGCAGCGCCAGTTCGTTTTTCATTACCAAACCGGACAGCGACAGCCCACTCTCCCGACAGTGGCTGAGCAGCTCTTTAGCAGAGTGGAAAGGCCACGGCACGGAAACTTCGTTCAACACCGGTTGGCCGAAATGCTCTTCATCGACGATGAAACCGCCGCCGATGGAGTAGTAGGTTTTACTCAGAATCAGCAGATCGCCCGCGAAGGCAAATACCGTCATGCCGTTTTCATGCAGCGACAGGTTTTCGCTGCGGAACACCATGCCGCCTTCACGCGGGAAATCCACTTCGCGCGCGCCGTTGGCTAACAGCAAGCGTTCGCGCTGCTCCACATCTTTGATGAACGCGGGAATGCCATCGATATCGACGGTGGCCGGTTCGAAGCCCGCCAGGCCCATGATAATCGCGATATCAGTGTGGTGACCTTTGCCCGTGAGCGACAGCGAACCATAGACGTCAACCGCCACGCGCGTCACGTCCTGCAGTTTGCCTTGTTCGGCCAGCAGATCAACAAACTGCTTGCCCGCTTTCATCGGGCCGACGGTATGTGAACTGGATGGGCCGATGCCCACTTTAAACATGTCAAAAACACTAATCACCGGTGACACTCCTCACAAATCTTATTCTGCACGGCATAAGCCGTTTATGCGGCTAATAGTAATCGCCCATGCCGTATAACGAGCAGCTTTTCGCATGAAATAAACTAATTATAAACCACAGAAATAGTTATCCGTTTGTACAGTTGTGAAGCGGATCTGTTTTCCCGGCGAAAGGCTAACGAAACGGGGTTTTACGGCACATTGTTTGTTTGGTCAGCAAACGAAGAGTGAGCTGGCCGGGGCCACTTTTGGTCCGGCGGTCCTCGCGCCGCTAACGCGGTACCTTCACTTCGCTCGTCTGCCTGACGGACCGGCGGAGACGAGACTTCCTTGTCCCGGCTCCGCCTTTCGCCCGCGTCCTGCGGGCTCTCCTGGCTTCCTCGCTTCGTTCAGCGCTGCGGAATGCCTGCCCAAAAGCGGCCCCGGCCTGCTCTGAAGCTTCAGTGTATGTTGATGAAAGGGGCTCATTTGCTAAAGGCGCTGGCGCGTCTGCTGTGGCAAAAGGGCCATTCGCAGCGCTGAGGCTTTTACGTTGGGCCAGGAGCCTCACGCATGGATGCGTGAGGCAGTTCGGGGCCGGCCAGGATGGCCGATCCGCGAACGGTCCGTCGGCACGACGTGGAAGCCGAAGGCAACGCGCTAGCGGCGCGAGGACGGCCCGTGACGCAGCAGATGTGTCAGAGCCCGCACCAGATCTGAAGCAAAAAGACAGTTTAACTGGCAAGCATTAGGTGATTTACGGCAGGGCGATTTGTTGACCGAGCGCACGAATAATCCCGGCGGTCATGCCCCAGATAAAATAATCCTCATACCAGGATAACCAAACCTGATGTTGGCGATGACCACGGCGCAAGGTGAGATCGCTGTAGCGGCTCAAACGCAATGCTTCCGCCAGCGGCATGGCAAAGGCGCTTTCCACTTCGTCCGGATTGAGCTGCAAAGCAAAATCAGCCGGAATAATGCCCACTACCGGCGTCACAGCGAAACCGGTGCTGCTGGTCACCGGCGGCAGAACGCCGATGATCTGCACCTGTTCCGGCTGGATTCCCACTTCTTCCTGCGCTTCACGCAGTGCGGTGTGGATCAGCGAGGTATCAGTGGCATCCTGCATGCCGCCGGGAAAGGCGACTTGCCCGGCGTGTTTACGCAGGTGTGATGAGCGACGCGTGAGCAGCAAGCCAGGTTCTGCGCCGTCGATCACCGGCACCAGTACCGCCGCACGGCGTCCGCTGATGGCACTTTTCGGCGCATGCAGCGGCGGTTGCAGGACAAAGCGGCTGAGGAACTGCTCAAGGGTTAAATTCATTTCAGGTCCCATCACGCAGGCTGGGCAAAATACGGTTCACCTTATGGAAGGTTTCCTGATATTCGGCATCAAGGTCGCTGTCCGCCACCAATCCGCCACCGGCGGCGCAGTAAAGCTGGTGGTTTTCCGCAATCAGCGTGCGAATGGTGATGCTGGTATCCATACGGCCACACAGGCTGATGTAGCCGATGCTGCCACACCACGCATTGCGGCGATGCGGCTCTAACTCTTCGATGATCTCCATCGCGCGGATCTTCGGTGCGCCGGTGATAGAACCGCCGGGGAAGCAAGCACGCAGCAGATCGGTTGCGCTCAGCGCCTCAGGCAAACGTGCACGCACGGTGCTGACCAGATGATGCACCGCCGGGAAAGGTTCAACCACGAACAGTTCCGGTACGCTGACGCTGCCGGGCACGGCCACGCGGCCAATATCATTGCGCAGCAGATCGACAATCATCAGGTTCTCAGCGCGATCTTTCTGCGAGTTGGCGAGCTTCTCTGCCTGCAAACGGTCGGCCTCGGCATCAGCAAGACGCGGCAAAGTGCCTTTAATCGGACGTGTTTCAATCTCCTGCTGCTGTAAAGCGAGGAAGCGCTCTGGCGATAAACTCAGCAGCACGCTATCCGGCAAACGCAGGAAGGCGCTGAACGGCGCGCGATTCGCCTGCGTCAGACGCAAAAAGGCCTGCCACTCATCACCGCGATAGCCCGCCTGAAAACGCTGTGCCAGATTCACCTGATAACAATCACCGGCTTGAATATAGGCCTGCACCGCGTGGAACCGCTGCGCATACTGGTCATAACTGAGGTTGGATTGCCACTCGCTGGTCAAGGCGAAAGGCTCGGCGGGCGGCGCGGTTTGTGCTTGCAGCCAGTGCCAGCGCTGCCCGGCATCGGTGAGCGAAACCAGCGTCAGTTTTTGCAGATGGTGATCGGCGATCAGCGCCCAGTCATAAATGCCCACCGCCATATCCGGCGTGGTGAGATCCTGCTGCGCGCGCTGCGGCAGGTCTTCAAAGCGTCGTCCTAAATCGTAACCGAACAGGCCGAGGGCGCCGCCCTGAAACGGTAACCCGGCATCAAAAGCCGGCGTGACACCCAGCGCGGCACATTGTTGTTGCACCAGCAACAGCGGGTCGGCGGCGGAGTGAATGACGTCATCACCGCAGATAATTTCAGTGCTGGCACCGCGTGTAGTCAGCGTCGCGCGCGGATCGGCGGTGAGGATATCAAAGCGATTATCCGCATGATCGGCCTGGCCGGAGGTCAGCAACATCGCCCAGCGTTGGTGGGCTAGCGGAGCAAAAAGGTCTAACAGCGTTTCGGGCGTATACTTCAGAACGAGGCTTTTTACCATCATGGGACAAATCACTTCAGCAAGCAGGTCGCTAGCCTGACATATTTTTTTGTTGCTGGCACCCGTTTGTTCCACGTGGTAATAATGCGTCCCCCATGCACCAGGAGTGAATTATGTTTACAGGTCTTCCAGCGTTATCCCATGAGCAACAGCAGCAAGCGGTTGAACGCATCCAGGAATTGATGGCGGGCGGTATGTCGAGCGGACAGGCGATTGCGCAGGTGGCGCAGGAGATTCGTCAAACCTATAAAGGTGAAGCCATTCGGGCGATGTTCGAAGACGACGAGGATGAAGAAGACGACAACGAATAACGCCCGAACGGATTTTACAGCGCGGCGATGATTTTAATTTCGACTTTATACTTCGGGTTCATCAAACCGGCCTGCACGGTGCAACGCACCGGCGCATTGCCTGGCGAAACCCACGCATCCCAGGCGCGATTCATCGCCGGAAAATCGCTTTTCTCCACCAGAAAAATGGTGGCGTCGAGGATCTTGCTCTTATCCGATCCCACGCGCGTCAGAATGGCGTCAATCACCGCCAACGCATTGGCGGTTTGCGCTTCCGCATCTTCATCCAGGTTTTCCGGTACGCTGGTGTAATAGACGGTTTGGTTATGCACCACGGCTTCGGACATACGGTGCTCTGGATCAATACGCGTAATGGTCATGCTGTTCTCCTTTAATTTTGCTGCGCTAGCCTGCCATATCCCAGGGGCGCATGTCATCTGTTGTGGTTGCCCGCCGGGAATCCTGACATAATTACAGTGGTTTTAATTTTTGATGTGAGGAAGTGTGGCAGACGATTTTGCAGCTGATGGCGCACTGGCGCAGGCAATTCCGGGCTTTAAACCGCGTGAAGCACAGCGCCAAATGGCCAAAGCGGTAACCGAGGCGGTGAAAACAGGCGGCGAGCTGGTAGTAGAAGCGGGCACCGGAACCGGTAAAACCTATGCCTATCTGGCGCCGGCATTGCGGGCAAAGAAAAAAGTCATTGTTTCCACCGGATCCAAAGCGTTGCAGGATCAGCTCTATAATCGCGATCTGCCTACCATCGCGCGTGCCCTTAAGTTCAGCGGCAAAACTGCGCTGCTTAAAGGACGCTCCAACTATTTATGCCTCGAACGTCTTGAGCAGCAGAATCAAACCGGCGGCGATCTCAGCGTTCAGGCGCTGGGCGATTTGATCAGCGTGCGCGGCTGGTCGTCAGAAACCACCGATGGCGACGTCAGCAACTGCAACGGCGTGGCCGAAGACAGCCCGATCTGGCCGTTTGTCACCAGCACCAACGATAACTGCCTCGGCAGCGATTGCCCGCTGTATAAAGATTGCTTCGTGGTCAAAGCGCGCAAAAAAGCCATGGACGCCGATGTGGTGGTGGTGAACCATCATCTGTTTCTTGCCGATCTGGTGGTGAAAGAGGGCGGCTTTGGCGAACTGATTCCGGAGGCCGATGTGATGATCTTCGATGAAGCGCATCAGCTCCCCGATATCGCCAGCCAGTATTTCGGTCAGCAGCTGTCGAGCCGTCAACTGCAGGACCTCGCCAAAGACATCATCATTGCCTATCGCACCGAAGTGCGGGATGTGCAGCAGCTACAGAAATCTGCCGATCGTCTGGCGCAGTGCGCACAGGATTTTCGTTTGACACTCGGCGAACCGGGTTTTCGCGGCAACCTGCGCGATCTGCTGAGCGACAACAACATCATGCGCATGTTTACCTTGCTAGATGATGCGCTCGAACTCTGTTACGACGTGATCAAACTGTCGCTCGGCCGTTCCGCGCTGCTGGACGCCGCTTTTGAGCGCGCGGCGCTGTATCGCACCCGCCTGAAACGGCTGCGCGCCATTGATGAGCCCGGCTTCAGCTATTGGTATGAGTGCAACAGCCGCCATTTCACGCTGGCGCTGACGCCGCTGTCGGTGGCGGAACGCTTCCGTGAAGTGATGGATAACCGCAAAGCTGCGTGGATTTTCACGTCAGCCACGCTGGCGGTGAATGAGCAGATGAGCCATTTCTCCAGCCGCCTTGGCGTGGATAACGCTACTACGATGATCCTCGACAGCCCGTTCGATTACACCCAGCAAGCACTGCTGTGCGTGCCGCGCAACATGCCGGAACCCAATCATCCCGGCGGCGCGCGCCAGCTGGCGCGCATGATGAAGCCGCTGATTGATGCCAACAAAGGCCGCTGCTTCTTCCTCTGCACCTCGCACAAGATGATGCGCGAGTTAGCCATTGAGTTTCGTGCTTCCATGACGTTGCCGGTATTGCTGCAAGGTGAAACCAGTAAAGGACAGCTGCTAAAGCAGTTCCTGGAAGCCGGTAACGCACTGTTGGTCGCCACCAGCAGCTTCTGGGAAGGTGTTGACGTACGCGGCGATGCGCTGTCGCTGGTAATCATCGACAAGCTGCCATTTACCTCGCCGGAAGATCCGCTGCTCAAAGCCCGCATGGAAGATTGTCGCCTGCGCGGCGGCGATCCCTTCAATGATGTGCAACTGCCTGATGCGGTAATCACCCTGAAACAGGGCGTGGGGCGTTTAATTCGTGATACCGAAGATCGCGGCGTACTGGTGATTTGCGATCAGCGCCTGGTTTCTCGCCCCTACGGCGGCCTGTTCCTGAACAGTTTGCCACCCACGCCGCGCACCCGCGATATTGCGCGTGCCATCGAATTTGTCCGTCAGCCAGTGGATCACTAATTGTGCCAGGCTGTGATAAGATGCGCGCCATTTTGACTCTCTGAGGTTGTTATGTCCGCCCGAATTTTAGCCCTGGACACGGCGACAGAAGCCTGTTCTGCCGCGCTGCAAAATCTGCAGCAGATTGATGCCCGCTTTGAAATCGCCCCGCGCGATCACACCCAACGTATTCTGCCGCTGGTTCAGGAGCTGTTGCAGGCGCAGCAGCTGGAGCTGACCGCGCTTGACGTGCTGGCGTTTGGCCGTGGACCGGGCAGTTTTACCGGTGTGCGTATCGGCATTGGCATTGCTCAAGGGCTGGCGCTTGGCGCGAATCTGCCGATGATTGGCGTCTCCTCGTTAGCGACCATGGCGCAGGGCGCGTGGCGTTTGACCGGCGCGACGCGCGTGCTGGCCGCAATCGACGCGCGCATGGGCGAACTCTATTGGGCTGAATATCAGCGCGACGAAAACGGTGAATGGCAGGGCGCGGAAACCGAAGCGGTGATCAAACCCGACGTGGCGCAGCAACGTATTGCCGCATTAGGTGGCGAATGGACGGCTGTTGGCACCGGCTGGCAAGCCTATCCGCATCTGCTCACCTCGCCAGGCGCGCAGCTTATCGCCTCAGAGGTATTGTTACCCGCAGCAGAAGATATGCTGCCGCTGGCGCTCAGCGCCTGGCAGCGTGATGAAGCAGTTGCGGTGGAGAATGCCGAGCCGGTTTATCTGCGCAATGAAGTGGCATGGAAAAAGTTGCCGGGACGCTAGGCCGCGCGCAACTTATCTTCGCGTGCTCAGTCTAATCAGAGAAATAACAGGAGAAGTGCTATGCCAATAAGTCGTAAAGGGATGTCTGGCGCTCTGTTAGCCTGCGCAATGCTGCTCAGCGGCTGTGTTTCGGTGCCAGATTCAATTAAAGGAAGTTCTGAGCTTCCACAGCAAGATTTACTGCGCGTGATGAACGCGCCGCAACTGTTTGTCGGTCAGGAATCACGCTTCGGCGGGAAAGTGGTGAAGGTCACCAATCTTAACGGCTTAACGCGCGTGGAAATTGCGACCCAGCCGCTGGATGAGAGCGCGCGTCCGCGTTTAGGCTCAGCTTCGGTTGGCCGCATCTTTGCTGACATCCGCGGCTTTGTCGATCCGGTCGATTTGAATAACCAATACATCACGGTGCTGGGCAACATCAAAGGCACCGAGAAAGGCGATATCGGTAAGGCCAGCTACAACTTTGTGGTGATCGATGTGCGCGGCTATCAGCGCTGGCATCTGACGCAACAGGTGATGACGCCGCCGCAGCCGATTGATCCCTACATCTGGTATGGCCCAACGCGCCATCGTCCGGGATATTGGGGACCCAATCCGTATTGGGGTATGAACCTTGGCCAACCGGCGCAGGTACAAACTATCCTCACCGAATAAGCTATTAATGGTGTTATTTACGGCCCGGTCGCGGTGCGTGCGAACGGGCCTTTTTATTGGGCGCGCAACCGATGCGCGAAATTTAGTGATGCGCTTCGCAACCTGAAAATGCCGAAACAGGCAAACTGGTACAATCAGTTAAAATATTGTTAACAACATTGATTGTCGAGGCGGAGATGGCTACGCAACAGGATTATCGGGGTGATTCTTTGAATAAGGTTTGGCTCAAACGCTATCCGGCAGATGTCCCTGCGGAAATTAATGCGGATCGTTACGCTTCTCTGGTCGATCTTTTCGAGCACGCAACAGAGCAATACGCCGATCAGGTGGCTTTCATCAATATGGGCCAGCCGATGACCTATCGGCAGCTGGAAAAGCAAAGCCGCGCCTTTGCCGCCTGGCTGCAGCAAGGTTTGGGCTTAAAGCAGGGCGATCGCGTGGCGCTAATGATGCCCAATCTGCTGCAATATCCCGTCGCGCTGTTTGGCGTACTGCGCGCTGGCATGGTGGTGGTCAACGTCAATCCGCTCTATACGCCGCGTGAACTCAAGCATCAGCTCGTTGATAGCGGCGCCAGCGCCATAGTGATCGTCTCGAACTTTGCCCACACGCTGGAAAAAGTGGTGGCCGAAACGCCGATCAAACATGTGATGTTAACGCGTATGGGCGATCAGCTGGCGCCGGTGAAAGCCACGCTGGTGAACTTCGTCGTTAAATACGTGAAAAAGCTGGTGCCAAAATACCATCTGCCGGGCGCGGTCCCGTTCCGCAGCGCCTTGTCGCAGGGCGAACAGATGACCTATCAACGCCCAACCGTGACCAATGACGATCTCGCTTTCCTGCAATACACCGGCGGTACCACCGGCGTGGCCAAAGGCGCGATGCTGACGCACCGCAATATGCAGGCTAATCTGGAACAGACTAAAGCTACTTACGGCAAGCTGCTGCGTCCGGGCAAAGAGCAAGTGGTGACCGCGCTGCCGCTCTATCACATCTTCGCGCTGACGGTGAACGGGCTGTTGTTCCTTGACCTTGGCGGCACCAACCTGCTGATCACTAATCCGCGCGATATTCCCGGCTTTGTTAAAGAGCTCAGCAAGTTCCCGTTTACCGCCATTACCGGCGTGAACACCTTGTTCAATGCGCTGCTGAATGATGCCAATTTCAATAAGCTCGATTTCTCTACGCTGCGCCTGTCAGCCGGCGGCGGCATGGCGGTGCAAAAAGCGGTTGCCGAGCGCTGGGAAAAACTCACCGGACACTATCTGCTGGAAGGTTACGGCCTGACCGAGTGTTCGCCGCTGGTGTCAGTGAATCCGTATGACATTACCTGTCATACCGGCAGCATCGGTTTGCCAGTGCCGTCCACCGATGTGCGCATCGTCGATGATGAAGACAAGGATGTGGCGCCAGGTGAAGCGGGCGAGCTGTGTATTCGCGGTCCGCAGGTGATGACCGGCTACTGGCAGCGCGCCGACGCTACCGATGAAGTGCTGAAAAATGGCTGGCTGCATACTGGTGATATTGTTACCGTTGATAGCGAAGGCTTTATTCGCATCGTCGATCGTAAGAAAGACATGATTCTGGTGTCAGGCTTTAACGTGTATCCTAACGAGATCGAAGATGTGCTGATGCAGCATGAGAAAGTGCGTGAAGCCGCGGCGATTGGCGTTCCCAGCGATCTGTCGGGCGAAGCGGTAAAAGTGTGCATCGTGAAGAAAGATCCTTCACTGACGAAAGAAGAAGTGCTGGATCATTGCCGTCGCCAGCTCACCGGCTACAAAGTGCCGAAGATTATCGAGTTTCGTGACGAGTTGCCGAAGACCAACGTCGGCAAAATTTTGCGCCGCGAATTGCGTGATGAGGCGAAGCGAGAAGGGCAGTAACGCGCCATTCTCCTCAGGTTAACGCCGGCACAGTCCGGCGTTTTTATTGCTTTTAACATGGAGCGCTGCGCGTAGTTTGCCGCAGCGAGAAAGACAACGTGAATTACACCCTGATCGACCAAAATGACCAACTGGCCGCCGTGTGCGAGAAAGCACGCCAGCACGCCGCCGTGGCGCTGGATACTGAATTCGTGCGCACCCGCACCTACTATCCGCAGCTCGGCCTGATTCAGCTGTTTGATGGCGACCAGCTGATCCTGATCGATCCGCTTAATATCAGTGACTGGACGCCGTTTGTGGCGCTGTTGCAGGACAAGCAGGTCACCAAATTCCTGCACGCCGGTGGCGAAGATCTGGAAGTGTTCCTGCATCGCTTTAAATGCCTGCCCGACCCAATGATTGATACGCAAATTCTGGCGGCGTTTACCGGCCAGGCGCTGTCGTGGGGCTTTGCCTCAATGGTGATGCATTTCAACCAGATCGAGCTGGATAAAAGTGAATCGCGTACCGATTGGCTGGCGCGTCCGTTAACCGAACGTCAATGTGAATATGCCGCTGCCGATGTCGCCTATCTGCTGCCGATTGCCCATCAGCTGGTGGCGCAAACTGAAGAAGCCGGCAACATGGCGGCGGCGTTAAGCGAATGCAATATGCTGTGTCAGCGCCGCCTGGATGTGCTGCAACCGGAAGAAGCCTGGCGCGACATCACCAATGCGTGGCAGCTACGTCCGCGTCAGCTGGCGGCGTTGCAGCACCTGGCCGCGTGGCGTTTAAACCTCGCGCGTCAGAAAGATATGGCGGTGAACTTCGTGGTGCGCGAAGAGAATCTGTGGAAAGTGGCGCGCTTTATGCCGGGCAGCCTTGGCGAGCTGGATCATTTAGGGCTGAACGGCCACGAAATCCGCTTCCACGGTAAAGCGATGGTGGCGCTGGTGGCTGAAGCGCAGGCGCAGGATGAAGCGACTTTGCCACAGCCGCTGCCCAATCTGATCGATCATCCGCACTACAAACAGGCGTTCAAAGCCATTAAAGCGCTGGTGCAACAGGTGAGTGAAGAGAGTGGTTTCAGCCAGGAACTGCTGGCATCACGTCGGCAGATTAATCAGGTGCTGAGCGTGCATTGGGGATTGAAAAACGCGTCGCGCACACCTGAGTTACAGACAGGCTGGCGGGGCGACTTGCTGAAAGCGGGTATCAGCGAGATTCTGCAGGCACTTTAATGCGAGCATTTTCCCCTGCGCAACACCGCAGGGGAAAATCAGGAAACCGCTTTAATCATTTAGGAACGTCTTCCGGCTCCGGCAGTGTCACGTTGAGCTCGAGGATCGAGATATCATCCCCTTTCTGATCCAGCTGAACGGTCACCATATCCGGGTCAATTTTTACGTATTTACAGATCACTTCCAAAATATCGCGCTTCAGCTGCGGCAGATAGTGGGGCTCACTGTCGCCCCTTCTGCGTTCGGCTACGATAATCTGCAGCCTTTCCTTGGCTATATTGGCTGTGTTCTTCTTACGGGATAAAAAGAAATCAAGTAATGCCATTGGTTATCCCCCGAACAGGCGTTTAAGGAAACCCTTCTTCTCTTCTTCGATAAAGCGGAAGGGGCGTTCTTCGCCAAGCAGGCGATCTACGGTATCAGCATAGGCTTTACCGGCGTCAGCGTTTGCGTCGAGGATCACCGGCTCACCCTGGTTAGAGGCGCGCAGGACAGATTGATCTTCCGGGATGACGCCAACCAGAGGAATGCGCAGAATTTCCAGCACATCTTCCATGCTCAGCATATCGCCACGGGTTACGCGGCCAGGATTGTAACGGGTCAGCAGCAGATGCTCTTTCACCGGATCCTGGCTGTTCTCTGCACGACGGGATTTCGAAGAGATGATGCCGAGAATACGGTCGGAGTCACGTACTGAAGAGACTTCCGGGTTGGTGGTGATGATGGCTTCATCGGCGAAGTACAATGCCATCAGCGCGCCGGTTTCGATACCTGCTGGTGAGTCACAGACGATAAAGTCGAACTCCATCGCCGCCAGATCGTTCAGCACTTTTTCAACGCCTTCACGCGTCAGTGCATCTTTATCGCGCGTCTGTGAAGCCGGCAGAATGTAGAGTTGCTCTGTGCGCTTGTCGCGAATCAGCGCTTGATTCAGCGTTGCATCGCCCTGAATGACGTTTACAAAGTCATACACCACGCGGCGTTCACAGCCCATGATCAAATCCAGGTTACGCAGACCGATATCGAAATCGATGACGACGGTTTTTTTGCCTTTCTGCGCTAACCCGGTAGCGATGGCCGCGCTTGACGTGGTCTTGCCAACGCCCCCTTTACCCGATGTAACTACAATAATGCGTGCCATAAATGTTGATTTCCTTAACGAAAGAAAAGGGGCTTAATTAAGTGTCTGAATGGTAAGCGCGCCCTCTATCAGGCTGAGGCGCGCCGCTTTACCAAAGAATTCCGCCGGGATTTGATCGATCATCCAATATTCTCCGGCAATAGAGACCAACTCTGCGGCGAGGTTGGTGCAAAAAATCTGGCTGTCGCGTTGTCCGCCGACGCCGGCTAACGCGCGTCCGCGCATCATGCCGTAAATATGGATGTTACCGTCGGCGACCAGTTCGGCACCGGCGCTGACGCTACTGGTGACGATGAGATCGGCATTGCGCGCATAAATTTGCTGGCCCGAACGCACCGGCGTATTAATGATGCGGGTTTTACTGGCGGCATCCGCCACCACTGCCGCAACAACCGGTGCGGCTTCAGCGACCGGCGCCGCGGCTTGTTTGCGGCTCTCTTTACCTTCAGAAAGGACCGGCAAGCCCGCGCGGGCGATCATTTTTTTCAGGGCTTCATCTTTGCATCCGCTGACACCCACGATACGCAGACCGGTCGCCATCACCGCTTGTTGCATCTGTTTCCAGTTAATGTCGCCGGTTAACGCTGATACATTCAGCACCACCGGCGCATTCAGCAAAAAGGCCGGTGCCTGATCGATTTTGTCCTGTAGCGCCTGACGAATCACCTCGGGTTGCGAATGATGCAGATGAACGACTGACAGGGTAAAACTGCTTCCCTTGAATTCGATTGGCGTTTGCGACATCTGTGCTGACTCAGTCCTGTTTTACGACCTTTAAATGTACGCCGATAAAATCGGCAATAACATCAAACGGTCAATATTCGAAGTTCTGCAAGCATGTTATAGTTACTGCTATATTCAGGCAAGTGACGCCATCGGTTAATTCGAGTAAAAAATATGTTTTGTGTGATCTACAGAAGCCCGCAACGTGAACAGACTTATCTGTATGTTGAAAAAAAAGACGATTTCTCACGGGTGCCGGAAGAACTGCTGCGTGGCTTCGGCAAACCCCAGCTGGCCATGGTGCTGTCACTGGATAAGCGTGACAAGCTGGCTAACGCGGATATCAATAAAGTTAAGCAAGGTTTAAGCGACCACGGCTTTTATTTGCAAATCCCACCGCCGGTTGAAAGTCTGCTCAACATTCATCTCGATCAGGGTAAAAAAGATTAATTCAGATTCCTCTGTAAATATATCCTGTAGAAATAATCAGTGATATTTGCGTTAATTAACTGCCCGCTTTAACCTTTTATTGCGGGCAATTATCCGGGCGTTTAGCTGATTTTGTTGTACACGATTAATGACTTTTGACAATTTCCGCCACGCCTGCCGCCATAAACCCGCTAATATATTCCACCTCAGCGTGCCGCGTTCCGGCTCTGAGCCAGACTTCATCGCCAGATGCACTGGCGGCAAACACAACCAAAGCAGGGGAATAGCATGTATCAGCATCGTAACTGGCAGGGCGCTCTGTTGGATTATCCGGTCAGCAAAGTGGTTTGCGTCGGCAGCAACTATGCGAAGCACATAAAGGAAATGGGAAGTGCCACGCCAACCGAACCGGTAGTGTTTATCAAACCGGAAACCGCGGTATGCGATCTGCGCCAGCCGCTGTCGATCCCGGCAAATTTTGGTGAAGTGCATCATGAGGTGGAGCTGGCTGTGCTGATTGGCTCGACGCTGAAGCAGGCGAGCGAAGAGCATGTGGCGAAGGCGATTGCCGGTTATGGCGTCGCGCTGGATTTGACCTTACGTGACGTGCAGGCCGGGTTGAAGAAAGCGGGCCAACCGTGGGAAAAATCCAAAGGTTTCGATAACTCGTGTCCGCTGTCAGGTTTTATTCCGCTTGCCGAGTTCAGCGGCGATCCCCAGAACACCGAACTGAAGCTGATGGTTAACGGCGAAGTGCGTCAGCACGGGACGACCGCCGATATGATCCACAAAATTCTGCCGCTGATTGCCTATATGAGCCAGTATTTCACCCTGCGCGCGGGCGATGTGGTGCTGACCGGTACGCCTGAAGGCGTTGGCCCGATGCGTTCTGGCGATAAGCTGGAAGTATCGCTGGCGGGTCACGGTATTTCGACGCGCGTTCTGTAAAACTTGCATCACCGCACCTGAACCTTTATAAGGTGCGGTCTCTTTGCTAACCCGGACCGCCATCATGACTGAACAACCTTTCTGGCAGACTAAACGCCTTGACCAAATGAACGACGCAGAGTGGGAATCCCTGTGCGACGGCTGCGGCCAATGTTGCTTGAATAAGTTGCAGGATGCGGATACCGACGAAATCTACTTCACCAACGTGGCCTGCAATCAGCTGAATATCAAAACCTGCCAATGCCGTAACTACGAGCATCGTTTTGAGTTAGAAGAGAATTGCATCAAGTTGACGCGTGAAAACCTCACCAGTTTTGAATGGCTGCCGCGTACCTGCGCCTATCGCGTGTTAGGGGAAGGGAAAACCTTGCCGGCCTGGCATCCGCTGATCGCCGGTTCTAAAAAGGCGATGCATGCGCAGCGCATTTCAGTGCGTTTTATTGCGGTGCGTGAGAGTGAAGTGCGGGATTGGGAAGAGCATATAATCGATCGACCGGATCGCAACGGTTAAACATAAAACAGGCAGCCAGGGCTGCCTGTTTTTTTGTGTTTAACGTCCGAACAGATCGCGGCGTTTCGGTTTGAACGGTTGTGCAATCAACACCAGCAGCGCCACCAGCAGATAAGCGCCGAATATCACGATCATCCACTGCGGCATGCTCCAGGTCAGGAAAGTCCAGCCGCGCTCGGCGCAGTCACCGCTGGCCACAAACACCGAAGGCAACCATTTATCCAGTGGCAACCAGGTTGGGAAACGTGCGGCAAAGTCGCAGGTGACAAACGGATTGGGATGCAGCTGAATCATGGTGTGATCGTAAGAGAGGCGAGTGCCTTCAATCGCGCTATAAATCCAGATGAGGATCGCCGCCCAGCGCAGCGGGGTTTTCGGTGCAATCGCACCCACGATGCCCGCGCCCATCACGCCAAACAGCGCGCAACGCTCATAAATACACATTACGCAGGGTTGCAGCCCCATGACGTGCTGAAAATACAACGCCGTCAATTCAAACGCTAGCGCCGTCAGGGCCAGCAGAAGCCAGGCACCGCGTCCACGCGAGCATTGATTCAAATATCGCAACATATTGCTTTTCCTGTAACCGTTAATGTTTCGCAGTGTAAACCAAAAGCGCAACCGTGCCAGCCAGGTAAAGGGAAAAAATCATGTACAAAAATGACTTAAGTCGCGTTGAGGCCAAAAAAGATCCGGCCATGCGCTTCATCCGATAAGTGCAAGCCACAGGAGCAGCGCAAACGTGTGCTTGCCAGCGTTTTTTCATCTGAATTCACGGCTGAATTTTGCGCCAGCGCGCGCTTTTAATCGGTTGGCAGGCTATTTCCGCTATAGCCGCTCTGGTATGATGAGTCGCATTACGATAAAGAAAGCAACGAGAAATAAATGCTATGGTGATTAAGGCGCAGAGCCCCGCGGGATTTGCGGAAGAGTATATTATTGAAAGCATCTGGAACAGTCGTTTTCCGCCGGGATCCATTCTACCTGCCGAACGTGAGCTTTCTGAACTGATTGGTGTGACCCGCACCACGTTGCGTGAAGTCTTGCAGCGTCTGGCGCGCGATGGCTGGTTGACCATTCAACATGGTAAACCGACGCGCGTTAACGATTTTTGGGAAACCTCCGGTTTAAACATCCTCGAAACCCTGGCCCGACTCGATCACGATAGCGTCCCCCAGTTGATTGATAATCTGCTGTCGGTGCGGACTAACATCTCTTCGATTTTTATCAGCCGTGCGCTGCGTCATCATCCTGATAAAGCGCGCGAAGTGCTGGAAAATGCACTGATCGAGGAAGACAAAGCCGAAGCCTATACCGAGCTGGATTATCGCGTGTTCCGCGGCCTGGCGTTTGCATCAGGTAACCCGATTTATGGTCTGATTTTGAATGGCCTGAAAGGGTTGTATACCCGCGTGGGTCGTCACTACTTCTCCAGTCTGGAAGCGCGTGAACTGGCGCGAAACTTCTATCGCCAGCTGGCTGACCTGTGCGTGGCTAATCCTTCGCAGGAGCAGATTGTCGATAGCGTGCGTGAATACGGACGCCGCAGCGGTGAGATTTGGCACAAGATGCAGAAAAGCATGCCGGACGATTTAGCCAGCAAGCGATAAAAGAAAAACCGGACTTCGACAGTCCGGTTTTTTTTGCCTTATAACGTTGGGCCGCGCGTGGGCGAACGATCCAGCAACTCGACGCTGCCGTCTTCATTCTGCTGTTCCAGAATCACATCAAAGCCCCATAAACGGTGGACATGCTTCAACACTTCTTTGCGGCTCTTATCGAGCGGCGCACGCTGTTGCGGCACATAACGCAGCGTCAGTGAGCGATCGCCACGCAAATCCACGTTGTAGACCTGAATGTTAGGTTCCAGATTGCTCAGATTGTACTGCGCCGACAGCTGCTGACGAATGGCGCGGTAACCCGCTTCATCATGGATCGCCGCAATTTCGAGGAAATTGTTGCGGTCATCATCCATCACCGTGAACAAGCGGAAATCACGCATCACTTTTGGTGACAAGAACTGGCTGATAAAGCTTTCGTCCTTGAATTCACGCATGGCGAAATGCAGGGTTTTCAGCCAGTCGGAACCGGCAATGTCCGGGAACCAGTAGCGATCTTCTTCGGTCGGTGTCTGACAGATGCGTTTAATGTCCTGGAACATCGCGAAGCCCAGCGCATACGGGTTGATGCCGTTATACCACTGGCTGTTATACGGTGGCTGATACACCACGTTGGTATGGCTGTGCAGGAACTCCATCATAAAGCGTTCCGACACTTTGCCTTCGTCATACAGATGATTAAGGATGGTGTAGTGCCAGAAAGTGGCCCAGCCTTCGTTCATCACCTGCGTCTGTTTCTGCGGATAAAAATACTGGCTAACTTTGCGAACAATGCGCAGCACTTCACGTTGCCAGGATTCCAGCAGCGGCGCATTTTTTTCCATAAAATAGAGCAGGTTTTCCTGCGGTTCAGAAGGGTAGCGCGATGCCTCAACGTGCACCGACTCTTTCTCTTTACGCGGCAGGGTGCGCCACAGCGTATTCACCTGACTCTGCAAATACTCTTCGCGGCTCTGCTGGCGCGCCTTCTCTTCCTGCAGCGAAATTTTCTGCGGACGCTTATAGCGATCCACACCGTAGTTCATCAACGCATGGCAGGAATCGAGCAGCCGCTCAACTTCCTCCACGCCATAGCGCTCTTCGCAGTCGGTAATGTAATTTCGCGCAAACAGCAGGTAATCCACAATCGAACTGGCATCGGTCCAGCTGCGGAACAGATAGTTATTTTTAAAGAAAGAGTTGTGACCGTAACAGGCGTGCGCCATTACCAGCGCCTGCATGGTCATGGTGTTCTCTTCCATCAAATAGGCGATACACGGATTGGAGTTGATGACGATCTCATACGCCAGGCCTTGCTGACCATGCTTGTAGCGCTGTTCCGTTTCGATGAATTTCTTGCCGAACGACCAGTGCGCATAGTTGATCGGCATACCCACGCTGGAGTAGGCATCCATCATCTGCTCGGAGGTGATCACTTCAATTTGGTGCGGATAAGTTTCCAGTCCGTAACTTTTGGCTACGCGGTCAATTTCCGCCAGATAATCATCCAGCAGTTCGAAGGTCCAGTCGGGACCATCACTGAGTCGTTTACTGTTGCGGGTTGGCTCGTCAAAGATTGTCGTCATAGCGCACCTCTTTTTTGCAAGCGGCAGGAGTTACCTGTCACGATCGTTTAAGGCCTCATCCTGAGTAAAGATGGCCCAAAAAACTGAGCGAACACTTCAATGATAGTCCACTGTCGCCTATCCGAAACTGAATCTCAATCGAATTCTTTTGGCAGAAAATCATTCAAAAAGCGTTAGTTAAGCCAATACTGATGGCAAATGTTGGCTATTATTCATTTAGCAGAATAATGCTCTGTTTATAAGTGGATTGTATGACTGCGGCGCTTTCTCCTGAAAAAAGTCAAAACCGCTGCCCTCCGCATAATAAATTGCTGATTAAGGGATTTAAGGCATAAAAAATCCTGATTTTGCCGCTGTTGCATGATTTCAGTGTGCAGTCAGGTAAAAAACATGTGAAATAAGTCGGTCGAATGTAAGATTTCAATAGCGGTCGGGTTATGCTGTGTTGGGCTGGGTTAATAGTTAATTATTCTTTTGCTGCGACGAGGGGCTTATGCGCGTAGTGATTCTTGGTAGTGGTGTGGTGGGGGTAGCGAGCGCATGGTATCTGGCGCAGGCCGGACATGAGGTCACGGTTATCGATCGTCAACCTGCCGCCGCGCTGGAAACCAGCGCCGGTAATGCGGGACAGATTTCACCGGGCTATGCTGCGCCCTGGGCGGCGCCGGGCGTTCCGCTGAAAGCGGTCAAATGGATGTTCCAGCGTCACGCGCCGCTGGCGGTACGTCTTGATGGCAGCAAATTCCAGCTGGAATGGATGTGGAATATGCTGCGAAACTGCGACATGCAGCACTATCAAGAGAATAAGAGCCGCATGGTGCGCATTGCGGAGTACAGCCGCGACTGCCTGAAAACGCTGCGCGCCAGCACCGGCATTGCCTATGAAGGTCGGCAGGGCGGCACGCTGCAGCTGTTCCGCACTCAGCAACAGTTCGAAAGTGCCAGCAAAGATATCGCCGTGCTGCGCGATGCGGGCGTGCCCTATGAGTTGCTGGAAGCGCATCAGCTCAAAAATGTCGAACCTGCGCTGGCGGCCACGGCGCATAAACTCACCGGCGGTTTGCGTCTCCCTAACGACGAAACCGGCGACTGCCAACTGTTCACCCAACGTCTGGCTGCGATGGCAGCGGCGGCGGGCGTAACCTTCCGCTACAACACCTCGGTTGATCAGTTGTTGCGTGAGGGCAATCGCATTTATGGCGTGAAGTGTGGCGATGAAGTGATCAAAGCCGATGCTTACGTGGTGGCATTCGGTTCCTATTCAACCGCGCTGCTGAAAGACATTCTCGCCATCCCGGTTTACCCGTTGAAAGGCTATTCGCTGACGATTCCAATCAAGAATGCCGACGCCGCACCGGTTTCCACCATCCTCGATGAAACTTACAAAGTGGCGGTGACGCGCTTTGACGATCGCATTCGCGTGGGCGGTATGGCAGAAATTGTTGGTTTTAACACCAAACTGTTGCCAGCACGACGTGAAACGCTGGAGATGGTGGTCCGCGATCTCTATCCTGAAGGCGGATTTGTCGAACAGGCCACGTTCTGGACCGGACTGCGTCCAATGACGCCAGACGGTACGCCGATTGTCGGGCGCACGCCGCTCTCCAATCTCTATCTCAATACCGGTCACGGTACGCTGGGATGGACGATGGCTTGTGGTTCCGGTCAGCTTCTGGCTGATTTAATTTCCGGTCAGAAACCGGCGATTGCCGCAGATGATTTGTCAGTGCTGCGCTACCTGCCAGGTTTTGAGCCACATTCTTCGCCACTGCGTAACGCCAGCGCGGCGCGCTGAGACCTCAGGGAGAGTAAAAGCATGTCACGTCCAACCGGTGCCACCATCAATCAACAGGCACTGCGTCATAATCTGGCCGTTGTTCGCCGGGCGGCCCCGCAATCACGCGTCTGGTCGGTGGTAAAAGCCAATGCGTATGGTCACGGTGTGGCTCGCGTGTGGCAAAGCCTGGCAGAAACCGATGGTTTCGCGCTGCTGAATATGGAAGAGGCGATCCTGCTGCGTGAGCAGGGCTGGAAAAAACCGATCCTGCTGCTGGAAGGTTTCTTTCATGCCGAGGATTTAGCGCTAATCGATCGTTACCGCCTCACCACCAGCGTGCACAGCAACTGGCAGATTCAGGCGCTGGCAAAAGCGCAGCTGTCGGCACCGGTCGATGTGTACCTCAAAATCAACAGCGGCATGAACCGGCTTGGTTTCCGTCCTGAGCAGGCTCATGCGGCGTGGCAAAAACTGCGCGCTCTGCCGAACGTCGGTGCAATGACGCTGATGGCGCACTTCGCTGATGCAGAAAATCCGCAAGGAGTTGTTGAGCCGATGAAGCGCGTCGAACTGGCGGCGGAAGGGCTCGATTGTCCGCGTTCCCTGTCTAACTCTGCGGCTACGCTGTGGCATCCTGAAGCGCATTTTGACTGGGTGCGTCCCGGCATTATTCTCTATGGCGCGTCACCGAGCGGCGACTGGCAGGATATCGCCAGCACCGGATTGCAGCCGGTGATGACGCTCACCAGCGAAATCATTGGTGTGCAGCAGCTGAAAGCCGGTGACGGCGTGGGTTACGGTTATCGCTATCACGCCAGCGGCACCCAGCGTATCGGCATCGTCGCCTGTGGTTACGCCGATGGCTATCCACGTCATGCGCCCACCGGCACGCCAGTCAGCGTGGATGGCATACGCACGCAAACGCTGGGCGCCATCTCCATGGACATGATGATGATCGATTTAGAACCTTGCCCGCAGGCCGGCATCGGTTCAAAGGTGGAGCTGTGGGGCAATCAGGTGAAGATCGATGAGGTGGCAAAAGCCGCCGGAACGGTGGGCTACGAGCTGATGTGTGCGCTCGCGCCACGCGTTCCGGTTGAAGTTATTTAAGCGCGGTCACGCGACCGTGCATTTTCTTACTGCAGCGCCAGGCGGTCAGTGCCAGCGCTGCACCCAGCAGCATCATCAATGCCAGTGACGACTTCTCCGCAACGGGCAATGCTACGATTGCCATGCTGCCGCCCGCACCACACGCCATCTGAATAAATCCCTGCAGTGCTGAGGCCACGCCCGCTTGCTGCTGATACGGCTCCAGCGCGTAGCTGGTGGCGGGACCGACCGTGAACGCCAGGCCAGCAACGGAAACCGCCACGGGAATCATGTACAGCGCCCAATGGTTTTGCCACGCCGCCGGTAACAGCGTGGTGCCCATCATCAGAAGAATTGCGCCGATCAACATGGTGGCGAAACCCATCGCCAGGCAGAACGGGCGTCCCGCTTTGCGAATGGTTTTGTTTACGAACGCGCTAACCAGCATGATCCAAAACCCGTTGGCGCCAAAGGCGAAAGAGAATTGCAACGGCGTCAGGCCGCCTTCGGTCATCAGCACGTGTGGCGCCAGAGACACATAGGTCAGCACCATGCCCAGCGCGCCGGCATTGGCAAAGGCAAAGGCGAGAAAGCGCGGTTCACGGGCGATGGCAGCATACTGCGCCAGCGGTAAACCTTTAACGCGTAAGGTGTCCGCCGGGCGCGTTTCCGGCAGCCACAGCAGGACGATCAAGCCGATCACCACCGCATAGCCGCACAGGAACCAGAACGGCATCCGCCAGCCGTAGGCTTCGGCGAGGATCCCACCCAGCAGTGGCGCCAGCGCGGGAACGATATTCAGCGCACCATTGAGAAAGCCGTAAGCGCGTGCGGCATCCTCGCCACTGAGACGGTCACGCACGCCGCTGAAGGCCACCACCGCCGTGCAGCACACCGCGCAACCCTGAATGATGCGGGCGAGAAAGAACACCGGCCACAGCGTGCTCGTGGCGGCAATCGCGCTGCCAGTGATGTAAAGCGCAAGACCAATTAACGCGAGCGGCTTACGACCAAAATTATCCACCAGCGGACCGGTAATCAATTGGCCAATGCCCATCACCAATAAAAACAGAGGAATCGTGATTTGGATGAGGCTCACCGGGCTGTTAAGACCTTCGGCGATTTGCGGCAATGTCGGGAGGTAAAGATCAATGCCAAGCGGCGCCAGCAGCACCAGGCTAAGAAGTATTAAGGTGAATTTTTGCATTACGAACCGGACGACCTGTTAAACAATCCGGAAGGGTAATGACTCTTAGGGGAAAAAGAAAGGGATAATAAAAGCGATGCCTGCCGAAGTGCACAAGCATCGCCTCGAGGGTATTAGTAAGCGCCGTCGCGACGAACCACTACGCCAGCGGTTTTGAACAGAATCGCAATGTCAGTCCATAACGCCCAGTTTTTCACGTACCAGGAATCGAAATAGACGCGCGTATCGTAGTCAATGTCGTTACGTCCGCTGACCTGCCACAAGCCGGTCATGCCCGGTTTCGCCATCAGGTAGTAATCCACATCACCGGCATAACGCTCCAGTTCTGCTTCAATCACCGGACGCGGACCGACCAGACTCATTTCGCCACGAATCACGTTCCACAACTGTGGCAGCTCATCAAGGCTGGTTTTGCGCAGGAAGTTACCAATTTTGGTCACACGCGGATCGTTTTTCAGTTTGAAATCACGGTCCCATTCGGCACGCGCTTCCTCGCTGGTCGCCAGCAGGTTTTGCAGCACTTCCTGCGAGTTGGTCACCATTGAGCGGAACTTCAGGCACTTAAACTTCACGCCATCTTGCCCAACGCGTTCATGACCATAAATCGCATTGCCGCCGTCACGTTTCACCATCGCACACAGCAGTCCAAATACCGGTCCGAGGAACAGCAGCAGCATGGATGCCACCACGATATCGAAGGTGCGTTTCAGGAAGCGCGAAGAGCGTTTCGCCAGGTTGTTGCTGACGCGCAAAATCATCACTTCATGGCTGAAGATGAATGACATATCGGTGCCATACAGCGGCACGCCGCGCAGCGTTGGGATCACGGAGATTGAACGGCACTTCATTTTGGACAGGAACTTCAGCCATTTATCGCGCACCACTTGCTGCTCAAATTCGGTGGCGACGATAAATTGCGTGTTGTCACGGTCCATGGTTTGCCAGTTGATGTCTTTCCAGGTGATCACCGGAACGCCATTAACCTTCTCATGCTGTTGGTCATCATCCAGCGAGATAAACGCCTGCACGTTATAACCGAGGATCTCCTCGCTCTGCAGCGCCGCATAAGCTTCCATGGCATTTTTACCGGAACCAATGATGATGGTTTCCTTCTGCCACTGACCTGCGCGGTTGATGGCGCGTTTTACCACGGCACGCATCAGCGGCAGCAGCAGCAGAGCGTAAGTCCAGCTAAATACCCAAACCATGCGCGAGAAGTCCCATTTTGAAAAGGCAATCAACGCCAGATCAAGCAGAGAGAAGACGAACAGGGTTTTAATCACTTCTTTCAGTTCAAACCAAAACGGCTTGCGATAAGTGTAGTGACGCATACGCACCCAGAACCAGGCGGTGCAAAGAATAGAAAGGCTAAATTGGGCAATAAACCGGTATTCAATCTGCTGGGGCGGAATAAAGGTATCCAGTTCGCCCCAAATACCTTGAACGGTGGCGGCAGATAAAAACAATGCCAGATTTAATGCAATTAAATCCGAGAAACTAAGTGCGACTTTTGCGATGAGGTTTTTGCGCAGTCCGCTCCACGAGCGGGTTGCATCATTCATTATCAAAGTACTTGCCATAAAACCTGCTCTCTTTTCTTAAGTAAAAGATGGCCTGACCAGAATCAAGTACGCGCTCAGGAGTAGTCCGCTGAAAAATGGAAAGAATAATTCTTTCAGCGAGATATAAGTCAGTGCTGCCATAAGCGCTGCAAGGAAAGGACCGTTTGAGACGTGATGCACGTCACGAAAAGCTGCAGCAACGTTTAAGAGTATGCAGGAGTTATTTGACAGAGTTAATATGGAAATAGTCTGAAAAGGAAATAAATGACTAAAGAAATAATTGGCTATTTAATTGAAATGTATGGTTAAAAGTTAATTAATCGCGAATATTACGCTTCATTTTAAGACAGCTTTTCGGAATGACCGCCATTCACATCAATGGCGGCGCCAGCCAATCAGGCGGGTTTTTTTAATACCCACAGGTCCTGCTGCTTGTCATAGTGTCCGATTTGCAGATCGACAGCCTCTTCATCAATCCATGCCGGTACACTGGTATCCACATCCCAGCCGTCGAGTTGGTCACTCAGGCCGGGATTGGTATGGCAGGGAATACTGACAGTGTCGCCATTGTCACTATTGAACTCTGCATCAACAATTTCATATTGACCAATCTTCACCACGCGTCCCATTACATTCTCCCGTATTTGCTGGGTTGAATAGTGAGCATAGTCGTTCACACGCAGTTTACGAGCGATAAAGCCTCGGATTAATCTTTGTCTTCACTGACGCGCACGCCAACTTTCACAATCTGGTTATCTTCTTTCTCTGCTACCGTCCAGGTTAACTGCTTCCATTCGACCTGATCGCCCACCACCGGCGTGCTGCCGAGCAAACTCATTACCAGCTGTCCAAGCGACTGCTGATCGTTGGTCTGTTCATCTAACTCCAGCCCATAGATTTGCGCCACGTCGCGCAGGCGCGCTTCAGCATCCAGAATAAAGTCGCCGAAGAAGCGCTGATCCAGCGATACCGGCGGCGATTGGCTGAACATTTTACCCAAGGCGGGGAGATCACGTTCACGGCCAATCACACACAGCACATCGCCTTCTTTCAGGCGCGTATTGCCGTTGGGATGCATTAACGCGTTATCGCGGAACAGGGCGGCGATGCGGGTTTCGCGCGGCATCTGCAAATCACGCAGCGCTGCGCCGACGCACCATTTGTCGGCGCTCAGCTGATAAATAAATTGTTCCCACGGATTCTCCGGATGGATATCCAGCCCAACCCGGCTAATCGGCGAGGCGGTTGGTGGCACCACCACTTTGGCGCGTTTGGCGGCATAGCCCAGCGAAGTGCCTTGCAGCATCAACGACACCAATACTACAAAGAAAGCGATGTTGAAGTAGAGCTTGGCGTTCTCCAGCCCGGCCATCATCGGAAATACGGCGAGGATGATTGGCACTGCGCCACGTAAGCCCACCCAACTGATGAAGATACGTTCGCGTCCGGTGAAGCCTTTGAACGGTAACAGACCAACCAGAATCGACAGCGGGCGCGCTACCAGAATCAACCACAGCGACAGAATCATCGCCGGCACCGCGATGTGCCACAAATCGGAGGGTGTCACCAGCAAGCCCAGCACAATGAACATGCCGATTTGGCTCAGCCATGCCATGCCGTCAAAGGTTTGCAAAATACCGTGGCGGTTGCGAATCGGGCTGTTGCCCAGCAGGAAGCCGCAAAGATAAACCGCCAGAATGCCGCTGCCTTCCATCACGGTGGTGAGCGCAAACACGATGATGCCGCCACTCACCGCCAGCAGCGGATATAAACCCTGCGCCAGATTGATACGGTTGATCAGCTGCTGCAGCGCCCAGCCGCCGCCAAGGCCTAATACGATGCCAAGACCAAACTGCTGCACCAGATGCACCACAAACATCCAGCTCAGGCCGGACTGGCCTTGCTGAATCATGTCGATCAGCGTGATGGTGAGAAACACCGCCATCGGATCGTTGCTGCCGGATTCAATCTCCAGCGTGGAGCTGACACGTTCATTGAGGCCTTTATCACCCAGCAGCGAAAATACGGCGGCGGCATCGGTAGAACCGATAATCGCGCCAATCAGAAAGCCCTGCATCAGATCGAGCTTAAACAGCCAGGCAGCGGCAACGCCGGTTAACCCTGCGGTGATCATCACGCCAACCGTCGCCAGCGATAATGCCGGGCCGAGCGCCACCTTTAGCGAAGACGCTTTGGTGCGCATCCCGCCATCAAGCAAAATGATGGCTAAAGCGAGGTTGGAGACCAGATAGGCGACGGGATAGTTATCAAACGCGATGCCACCGATACCATCAATCCCGGCCAACATGCCGAGAGCGAGGAAGATCACCAGAATCGGAATGCCAAGGCGTGAGGAAAAGGAACTGAGCAAAATACTTGCTGCTACCAGCACGGACCCAATAATGAACAAACTGTAAATCATGCTGGTATTCAACGGCGTTCTCCTGCGGCGGGGCAAAAAAGACAAACTGCGGGCGATTCACACAGACAAGGTGGAAAGATAATGCCTTATCAATAGCTTGTCAGCGCTTAATTGCACATTTTTTCATTCTGTGGGGCCGCATCCCATACACAGCTAAATTTGTATGAAAAAACAACAGGAAATGGCGCGAAGTGAGTGGGGCTGCTGCAAAGAAAAAGCCGGTCAGTGACCGGCTTATAAAATCAGGCTTCTGCAGCCTGTTTGTGGAAAAGTTCTCTAAATACCGGATAGATGTCTTCTGGCTCGCGAATATGTTGGATTGCGAAGTTATCAAACATTGCCTGCAGATGTTCATACTCGCGCCATAAGGTCTGGTGCGCGCGACGCGTGATCTCGATATAGCTGTAATAACGCACAACCGGCAGAATATGTTTGGCTAAGATCTCGTGGCAGAGCGGTGAATCATCGGCCCAGTTATCACCATCCGACGCTTGCGCCGCATAGATATTCCACTGTGACGGGTCATAACGCTCTTTAACCACCTCATCCATCAACTTTAGTGCACTGGAAACAATGGTGCCTCCCGTTTCCTGCGAGTAGAAGAATTCCTGTTCGTCGACCTCTTTCGCCTGAGTGTGATGGCGAATGTACACCACGTCGACGTTCTTATAGGTACGGCTCAGGAACAGATACAGCAGAATGTAAAAACGCTTCGCCATATCTTTGGTGGCTTGATCCATCGAACCAGACACGTCCATCAGGCAGAACATCACGGCCTGGCTGGAAGGTTCTGGTCGCTTCTCGAAGTTTTTGTAGCGCAGGTCAAAGGTATCGATAAACGGCACGCGGTCGATGCGCGCGCGCAACTCAGCGATCTCTTTACGTAAACGCTCCTCTTCCAGTAACTGCGCCGGTTCGCTGGTTTCCACTTCGGCTAGCGTAGCTTCCAGTTCGTTTAACATGCGGCGTTTACCCGCCGTCATCGCCGTACGACGAGCCAGCGAGTTCTGCAGTGAGCGCACCACGCTGATATTAGCCGGCGTACCGTTTGAGGTGTAGCCCGCGCGATGGGTTTTATACTCGTTTAACTGCCGATGCTGATTCTTGCGCAGGTTCGGCAACGCCAAATCTTCGAACAGAAGATCGAGATATTCATCTTTAGATATCTGGAAGCTGAATTCGTCCTGGCCTTCACCATCCTGACTGGCGTTGCCCTGGCCGCTACCGCCGCTGCCGCCGCCACCTTGCGGACGTTCAATGCGATCGTTTTGCACGAAATGGTCATTCCCAGGATGCACGCGATGGCGACTGCCGCCGCGGCCCTGATGGAAGCTCGGTTCATTGATATCGTCAATTGGAATCGAGACCGATTCGCCGCTCTCGACATCGGTCACCGAACGCTTGTTGATGGCCTCGGAGATCGATTGCTTGATTTGCGACTTATAACGGCGCAGAAAGCGCTGCCGATTGACGGCGCTTTTGTTCTTACCGTTGAGACGCCGATCGATAAAATAGGCCATAAAAATCCCCCAAACTGCATTGCAAGCTTAGGCCGGGAAAACCCGGCCTCCTGTTGCAGCACCGAAGCGCCGCGACGCTTACAGATAACGATTATGAAGATTTACGCACGCGCAGATACCATTCGCACAGCAGGCGTACTTGCTTGCGGGTATAGCCTTTTTCCATCATGCGATCGACAAAATCATCGTGTTTTTTCTGCTCGTCCGTTGAGGTTTTGGTATTGAACGAAATCACCGGCAGCAACTCTTCGGTGTTCGAGAACATTTTCTTCTCGATGACCGTGCGCAGTTTTTCGTAGCTGGTCCAGTTCGGATTGCGTCCGCTATTCTGCGCACGGGCACGCAGCACAAAGTTGACAATCTCGTTACGGAAATCTTTCGGGTTACTGATCCCGGCAGGTTTCTCGATCTTTTCCAGCTCGGCGTTCAGCGATTCGCGGTCAAACAGCTGTCCGGTGTCGGGATCGCGGTACTCTTGATCCTGAATCCAGAAATCAGCGTAGGTGACGTAGCGATCAAAGATGTTTTGACCGTATTCAGAGTAGGACTCCAGATACGCGGTCTGAATCTCTTTACCGATAAACTCGGCGTATTTTGGAATCAAATAGCCTTTCAGGTGCTCCAGATACTTCTCGGCTTGATCCTGAGGGAACTGCTCGCGCTCAATTTGCTGCTCCAGCACGTAGAACAGATGCACCGGGTTGGCCGCTACTTCGGCATGGTCGAAGTTGAACACGCGCGACAGGATTTTAAACGCGAAGCGAGTAGAAAGGCCGTTCATGCCCTCATCAACGCCCGCGTAATCGTGATACTCCTGCCAGGATTTGGCTTTTGGATCGGTATCTTTCAAGCTTTCGCCATCATAAACGCGCATTTTCGAGTAGATGCTGGAGTTTTCCGGCTCTTTCAAACGCGACAGAATCGAGAAGCGGGCCAGGGTTTCCAGCGTGCCCGGCGCGCATGGCGCCGTGGTCAACTCACTGTGATCCAACAGTTTGTTGTAAATCTTAATCTCTTCAGAAACGCGTAGGCAATAAGGCACTTTGACGATGTAAACACGGTCGAGGAAGGCCTCATTGTTTTTGTTATTACGGAAGGTGACCCATTCTGATTCGTTAGAGTGCGCCAGAATGATGCCGTTGAACGGCAGGGCAGAGATCCCTTCGGTACCGTTGTAGTTACCTTCCTGCGTGGCGGTCAGCAGCGGATGCAACACTTTAATCGGTGCTTTAAACATCTCAACGAATTCCATCACGCCTTGGTTTGCGCGGCAAAGGGCACCTGAATAGCCGTATGCGTCAGGATCGTTTTGCGCGTGATTTTCCAGTTTGCGGATATCCACTTTACCAACCAACGCAGAGATATCCTGGTTGTTCTCATCGCCTGGTTCTGTTTTGGCAATCGCTACCTGCTCCAGAATCGACGGCCACACTTTCACCACTTTGAAGCGGGTGATATCGCCGCCAAACTCATGCAGGCGTTTCGCCGCCCAGGGCGACATGATGGTGCCCAGATAACGCCGTGGCACGCCATACTCTTTTTCCAGAATATTGGCGTCTTCCTGCGGGTTAAACAGGCAGAGCGGATGATCGTTTACCGGGCTGCGCTCGCCGTCGGCGCTCAGCACATAGATCGGCACACGCTGCATCAGCGCTTTCAGGCGCTCGGCCAATGAGGATTTACCGCCACCCACCGGGCCCAGTAAGTAAAGGATCTGTTTCTTCTCTTCCAAACCCTGCGCGGCGTGTTTCAGGTAGGAGACGATTTGCTCAATCGCTTCCTCCATACCGTAAAACTCTTCGAAGGCCGGGTAGCGTCCCATGACTCGGTTGGAAAAGATTCGGGAAAGGCGAGGCTCTTGCGCAGTGTCAACCATCACCGGCTCACCGATGGCCATTAATAGTCGCTCGGCAGCGTTGGCGTATGCACTGCGATCCTGTTTACAGATGGCGAGGAATTCCTGCAATGAGAACTCTTCGTCCTTGGCAGCTTCATAACGCTGACGATAGTGATCGAATATATTCATAGCGATGCCCGTCCTTTCGTTTTTAGCACAGGTAAAGGAGCGTAATAAAAGTTTGTAGCAGCTCCCGGAAGATATTCTTTATTGAGTACAGCAACCCTTATGCCAACCTGACGTTTTTTTATCGGGATACACAATTCTTATGGTTACTCTGCTCGTACAAAAAAGTCTCGTCTTACATTTAACTGTAGAAGGCATTCAGAAAACCTGCAGCCACTTTTCTCCTTATTCAGCGATATATCAATAACAAAGTCTCATAAGCACTGAGGCAATCAACCTAAGCCGTGTGAGCGATGAAGCCACTGAGAATATTTCGCTATGCTGGTTAGAGAGCATCATTAAACGTTAACCGATAGCAAAAATTTGGTTAGACTCTGCGTGTGATTGTTATATTAATGGACTGAATAAATTGTGAACCAATTCAAACTTAAAGCGCTTACTCTGGCTATTCCTTGTTATTTTGCGGCGTTCGGCACTCATGCAGAACCCTTATCTCTTGGCGCTTCGGTGATTTATGCGCAGTCACCTTATCGGGGCGGACAAGACCGCTATCTGCCGATTCCGGTGATTAATTATGAAGGTGAAAACTTCTGGTTCCGTAGCCTGCAAGGCGGCTATTACCTGTGGAAAGACCCGCAGAATCAGCTGTCGCTGACGGTGCTGGGATCGCCGCAGCAGTACGATCCGAAAGACAACGATTTGGGTGACATGAAAGCGCTGGATAAGCGCCGTATGACGCTGATGGCCGGCGCCAACTATCGCCACGTTGCCGATTGGGGTATCGTGCGCACCGCTCTGCTGGGTGATGTGCTCAATAACAGCAATGGGTTGATCTGGGATCTCACCTATCTATATCGCTTTGATTTCGGCACATTCAGCCTGACGCCGGGCATTGGTGCCATGTGGAACAGCGCCAATCAGAACCGTTATTACTACGGTGTTTCATCCCATGAAAGCGCGCGAACCGGCATCGCTGAGTATCATCCAGACGACAGCTGGTCGCCGTATGTCGAGATGAATGCCAGCTACCAAATCAGCCAAAGCTGGAACGCCAGCTTGTCTGGTCGTTACACGCGCTTCGACAGCGAAATCAAAGACAGCCCGATGGTCGATAAAAGTGGCCAGTTCACACTCTGGACCGGCATCAGTTACAGCTTCTGACGATTAAATAAACGCCTCGTAATGAGGCGTTTCTCTTGCATTGCACCAATTCAGAGCCCCATATCAGCGCAACAGGAGGAGTGATGAAGACTATCCAATTTCACGGTGAATCAGCTTTACCCGCTATTGGCCAGGGAACCTGGTATATGGGTGAGAATGCAGCGCTGCGCAGCCAGGAAGTGGGCGCACTGCAGGCGGGTTTAGATCTTGGACTTAAGGTTATCGACACGGCGGAAATGTATGCGGAAGGCGCTGCCGAAGAGGTGGTCGGCGAAGCGTTACGCGGCCGTCGCGATCAAGCCTGGCTGGTATCGAAGGTGTATCCCTGGAATGCCGGTGAAGTCGATGCTATCGAGGCCTGCGAGCGCAGTCTGCGCCGTCTGCAAACCGGTTACCTCGATCTCTACTTGCTGCACTGGCGCGGCAATGTGCCCTTAGAAGAAACCATTCGCGCGATGGAATCCTTGCAGCAGCAGGGCAAAATCCGCCATTGGGGCGTCTCGAACTTTGACCATGACGATATGCTGGAACTGTGGCAAGAGCCCGGCGGCAAATCCTGTTTAACCAATCAGGTGCTTTACCACTTAGCGTCACGCGGGATCGAGTACGATCTGTTGCCGCAGTGTCAGCAGCGCGAGATGCCGATTATGGCCTATTGCCCGTTAGCGCAGGCTGGACGACTGCGACAGGCGCTGTTTGACGATGCGCATCTTAAACAGATTGCACAACAGAAGGGCATCAGCGTGGCGCAAGTGCTATTGGCTTGGGTGATCCGTCAGCAAGGCGTTTTGGCCATTCCTAAAGCCAGCAGCGTTGCACATGTGCAGCAAAACGCGGCCGCGCTTAGCATCAATTTGACTGATGAAGAGCTGAGCATCATTGATCGGGCGTTTCCTGCGCCTCAATCTAAAACTGCATTAGATGTGGTTTAGCGGCGCAACGGCGCCGCATCTTATTACTTATTAACGATACGAATTGTGGTGCCCAAACGCGCAGGGGATTCACCCGCGCTTTTTAACGGCTTGCTAATGCGCGCCGTTTCCACGCACACCATGGTTTTATAGCCTTCATTTGGCATGTCCCCCATGCTGCATGATAACTCCGGACCTGGATTCCACGTGACAACGTCACTCTGATAGTGGTGATAGACTTCAATCTGGCGTTTGCCCGCTTTATCGTGAATCACGCTGCAGTCATCCGCTGCGGTGTGAATACGATCCACGCGGTTGGGATAGGTCTGCTTGCCGTCGGATGCGCCAATCGCATTATCGTTAACCTTATCGATAAAACTGTTACCTAATCCGCTCACTTCGACCTGTGTGATATCCGCAATCTGGAAGTAGCTGTGCAGCGCTGCGGTGGCTTCATAGTCGCCGTAAGCTTCCAGCTCAATTTCACAATGCTCAGCAATCCGGAAGCGAGCGAGCAGGGTGAAATCGTGTGGCCAGAGCTTTTTGGTTTGTGCGTTGCTTTCCAGCGTAAAAGTCAGCATTACCGCATCTTCGTTTTCGTCATGGGCGGTCAGCGTCCACGGCATATTGCGTGCAAAACCGTGCGCCGGTTCACCTGCCGGACCGAACCACGGCCAGCAAATAGGCACGCCGCCGCGGATTGCTTTACCTGTAGTAAATGGGGTCTTTTCACTGAGCCAAATCACCGGTTTTTGGCCGCTAGGCTGCCACGAAAGCAGATGCGCACCTTGCAGGGCAATCGCCGCTCGCACTTTAGGATGGCTGATCACTACAATTGGCAAATCACCCTGCTGACGCTGTGACAGATAAGGGGTGATTTGATTCACTACCGGAAGGGTATAAAGCGTATCTTGCATGGTCAGACCTTCTCTTTTATCCAGTCGAAAAAAAGGGGCGACCGAAGTCACCCCTTGTCCGTTTAGCCGGTTAGCTTACTTAGAAGCAACCAGTGCAATCAGATCGAGAACTTTGTGTGAGTAGCCAGTTTCGTTATCGTACCAGGAAACCAGTTTCACGAAGTTGTCGTTCAGAGCGATGCCTGCTTTAGCGTCAAATACTGAAGTCAGGGTTTCGCCGTTGAAGTCGGTAGAAACCACGTCGTCTTCGATGTAGCCCAGAACGCCTTTCATTTTGCCTTCTGACTCAGCTTTGATCACTGCACAAATTTCTTTGTAAGTCGCTGGTTTTTCCAGGCGAACAGTCAGGTCAACAACAGACACGTTTGGAGTAGGAACGCGGAACGCCATACCGGTCAGTTTGCCGTTCAGCTCTGGCAGAACAACGCCAACTGCTTTAGCTGCACCGGTAGAAGATGGGATGATGTTCTGCGCTGCGCCACGGCCGCCGCGCCAGTCTTTGTGAGACGGGCCATCAACGGTTTTCTGCGTCGCGGTGGTTGCGTGAACGGTGGTCATCAGACCTTCAACGATACCGAAGTTGTCGTTGATAACTTTAGCCAGTGGAGCCAGGCAGTTAGTGGTGCAAGACGCGTTAGAAACGATGTCCTGGCCAGCATATTTGTCAAAGTTAGCGCCACGTACGAACATCGGGGTGCTGTCTTTAGATGGACCAGTCAGAACCACTTTCTTCGCGCCAGCAGTGATGTGTTTACGTGCAGTTTCGTCGGTCAGGAAGATACCGGTCGCTTCAGCAACAACGTCAACACCCACTTCGTCCCACTTCAGGTTAGCCGGGTCTTTCTCAGCGGTAACACGGATTTTCTTACCGTTAACAATCAGTGCACCGTCTTTCACTTCTACAGTGCCGTCAAAACGACCGTGAGTAGAGTCATACTTCAGCATGTATGCCATGTAATCGGCGTCGAGCAGATCGTTGATCGCGACGATTTCGATGTCAGAACGCTGCTGCGCAGCACGGAAAACGATGCGACCGATACGGCCAAAACCGTTAATACCTACTTTGATAGTCATATATTCCACCAGCTATTTGTTAGTGAATAAAAGGTTGGCTGTAAAATTACAAAAACCTTACCAGGCGTCAAGCGGAATCGTGTCAATTGTTGCGACAGGTCAATTCCAACACCAGGAATAATTCGTTGCGCAATCGCTTACGCAGCACCCTTATTGCGCGCCTATGTTACGCCGAATGCGGGCTGAAAAGGGATGACTTTTATAAAGGGTGATCGCCATCACAAAATCGTGCTGTGGAACAGATGTCGGAGGCGTTAGCACGAAAAAAGACCCGATAGATGTTGTACGTTTGTTAGAATACTAGTCGATTTTTTCAGAATGACACTCCGGAACTCAAAATGGCTAAAGACACCGCACCCGACGCAAAAATTGCGCAGCTTTCCGAAATGCAGCGCTATGTCACTCAGCATCGTGGAACGGAGCCCCCTTTCTCGGGCGCCTTGCTGCACAACAAGCAGGAAGGGATTTACCACTGCTTAGTTTGTAATTCGCCGCTGTTTCTCTCCGAAACCAAATACGATTCAGGCTGTGGCTGGCCAAGTTTCTATCAGCCTTTCAGTGACGACGCCATCCGCTATCTGGAAGATGATTCTCACGGCATGCAACGGGTTGAGATTCGCTGTGGCAACTGTGATGCACATTTGGGACATGTGTTCCCGGATGGCCCACAACCGAGCGGCGAGCGCTACTGCGTGAACTCCGCCTCGCTAAACTTCACTGATGAGCAGGGCAATCAGCAAGAGGGTTAAGCATGAAACAGGAACTGGAAGCGATGCTGGAGGCGATGACGCCGGAAGTGTACGAGCGGCTCTCCACGGCGGTTGAAATCGGCAAATGGCCAGATGGCGTCGCGCTGACGCCAGAGCAGAAAGAGAATTGTCTGCAGCTGGTGATGTTGTGGCAGGCTCGCCACAATGACGATCCGCAACATATGACCATCAGCAAAGGTGGGGATATGGTGATGAAATCGAAGAAACAGCTGAAAGAAGAGTTCGGCATTGAGCCCGACGTGACGCGCATCAACCTGCACTAAAAATCAAAAGGGCCGGTTCTCACCAGCCCCTTATTTTCAGATTAATACCGCACCTTGTGCTTCCATCTGAGCGAAAGCAATTTCACTGTCATCCGGATTCAGGTTCACACCGCGGCAGCCCTCTTTAACCACCTCCACGTTGTAACCCAACTCCAGCGCATCCAGCACGCTGTATTTGACGCAGTAATCGGTCGCAATACCCAACATCACTAAATCGCTAATGCCGCGCTCGCGCAGCCAACTGTCGAGTTCTGTCTTGCGTCGATGGCCGTTATCAAAGAAGGCGCTGTAGCTATCCACCTCAACATCGCCCCCTTTATGGAACACGGCATCTATCAGAGAGCGATCGAGATCGGGATGAAAATCCGCCCCGACAGAATTCTCAATACCGTGATCGGGCCACCAGATCTGCGCTAGACCGTTTAATTCGCCCAGCGTGTAGACCGGCTCGCCGGAGATCGAGGCGAAACTGCCGTGATTGGCTGGATGCCAGTCTTGCAATGCCACCACACATTCACCCCGATCGTGAAACTCACGCGCAAATCGATTGGCGACGGCAACCGTTTGGTCACCCTCACGCACCGCCATTGGGCCGCCGGGGCAAAAATCGTTCTGAATATCGATGATTATCAATGCCCGCTTCATTGGTTTCGCTCCGTATCAATCTTCGGTCAGTTCGCCGCGTAAATTCTGCTGCATTTTGGCACGAATTTCCGCGCTGGTGAGGTTCTGACTCAATAAAAAATGCAGTTTGGTCAAAGTGGCCTCAACGGTGAGATCAAAACCGCTGATCACGCCCGCATGCTCAAGCGCATTGCCGGTGGCATAGCCGCCCATATTCACTTTGCCGGACATACACTGCGTCAGATTCACCACCACAATGCCGCGATCGCTGGCCTGTTGCAGTTCCGAAAGAAACTCTGCATTTTGCGGCGCGTTGCCAACGCCGTAAGAGCGCAGGATCAAGGCTTTCACCGGCTGACGCAGGAAATTACCCACCACGTCGGCAGAGATACCCGGATAAATCGTCACCACGCCAATCGGCTGTGGTGTAATCGGATGCACAATCAGCTCGCCGTGACCTTGCGGTGCGGGCGGGGTGTTTAACCGGCGGATATGAATACCCGCTTCCAGCAAAGGCGCCAGGTTTGGCGATGCAAAGGCATTAAAGCCGTCAGCATGTGCCTTAGTGGTACGGTTGCCGCGGAATAGCGTGTTGTTGAAAAACAGGGCAACTTCACTGATCGGATAATTGGCCGCCACATACAGCGAGTTCAGCAGGTTTTGCTGCCCATCAGAACGCAATTCTGCCAGGGGAATTTGCGAGCCGGTGACAATCACCGGCTTAGCGAGGTTCTCCAGCATAAAGGAGAGCGCCGAAGCGGTGAAAGCCATGGTGTCGGTACCATGCAAAATCACAAAGCCATCGTAGCGATCGTAGTTTTGCTTAATATCGTTCGCAATCGATTGCCAATCCTGCGGCGTCATGTCCGAGGAGTCCATCAGCGGCTGATATTCATGGATGGTGAAATCCGGCATTTCAGGCCGATGGAATTCGGGCATGTTTGCCAGCTGCTGTTGCAGATGACCCGATACCGGAATGTAGCCCTGCGCAGAGCGCTGCATCCCGATGGTGCCGCCGGTGTAGGCTACGTAGATATTTTTCTTTTGCATGAAGGAACTCAGACTTGCCGTAAAACGCGCAGTATAAGGGGATTACGAACGAAAAGCAGCCCGACCAGCGGCCGGGCTGTAAAGATTAGCGTACGTTGCCGCAGTTCAGGCAGAAAGCGTAGCGATTTTGCGGATCGTTGAGGTTATTCAGTAAGCCAGGTTGCTGTTTCATTGCGCTCATTACGTCCAGCATTGGCGCAGGCAGCCAGACTTTCAGCGCAGCCGGCAACACCGCCTGAACCGACGCGTTCATCTGATTCAGCAGCAGATCGATCATGCCCGGATCGTCCTGATACCAGCTCAACTCCGGCTTAGCGACTTTCGCCAGCTCAGCAGCTTTCGCCACGGCATCGTCAAAGTCACCCAACGCATCGACCAAACCATTGGCTTTGGCATCGCTACCGGTCCAGACGTGACCCTGTGCAATCGCATTGATCTCCTCAGGCGTTTTGTGACGCGAGGCCGCTACCAGGCCCACGAAGTTACGATAGCCGTTCTCAATGGTCAGCTGCATCAGCTGCTGCACTTCGGTTGGCAGCGCTTTGGTGGTGGCGACATCCGCCAGCGGCGATGTGGCGACGCCGTCAGTATGCACACCCACCGAACTCAGGCTGTTTTCAACGGTGTTAATCACGCCAAAGATACCGATGGAACCGGTCAGCGTGCTGGGTGCCGCCACGATGTAATCGGCAGGCGTTGAAATCCAGTAACCGCCGGAAGCCGCCATGCCGCCCATTGAGACCACCACCGGTTTACCCGCATCGTGGGCTGCCGCCAGCTCTTCACGAATCGCTTCCGATGCCGTGACGCTGCCGCCAGGGCTGTTGACACGCAACACAATGGCTTTGATTTTAGCATCCAGGCGCGCATCGCGGATTTGCGACGCCGTGGTATCACCGCCGACGTTTCCGGCACTCTCTTCACCGTCCATAATCGCACCGCTGGCGAGGATCACGGCGATATTGCCATCCTGGCTCTGCAGCGGCTGTTTAACGGTGTAATCGTAGATACTCACGCTACGGTAATCGTTATTCGCCTTATCCCAGCCGAAGGTTTTCACCAGTTCCTGATCGGCGGCTGCACGCGTATCCAGTACATCCACCAATTTATTATTCAGCGCATATTTCGCGGTATCACCTTGCACCGCTTGCAAGCCGCTAATGATGCCAGCTGCACCTGGGAACAGCTGTTCTGGTGTAATTTGACGATTGGCTGCCACAGTATTCAGATAATTCTGCCACAGCTGGCCAATCCAGCGCCCATCAGCGTCGCGCGCTTCCGGTGACATATCGTCACGCAGGAACGGCTCAACCGCAGATTTATAAGTGCCTACGCGGAATACATGCGAATTAACTTTCAGCTTTTCCAGCAAAGTCTTGTAGTACAGGCCGTTGGTGGCGAAACCGTGCAGATCGACCGTGCCCTGAGGTGAGAGATACACCTTGTTGGCGTAGCTGGCGATGTAGTATTGCGCCTGGCTGTAGCTGTCGCCGACCGCATAAATAGGTTTGCCGGCGTCACGGAATTCGCGCAGTGCTTTACCCACATATTGCAGCGAAGGTTGATCGCCACCGGCAAAGTCACGCAGCTCCAGCACGATGCCAGTGATGTTTTTATCGGTTTTTGCCTGGCGGATCGCATCGACGACATCGAACAAGGAATTCTCCTGCAGACGATCGCTATTGGCGCCTAACAGTTGACGGCTAATACGACTCAGACGATTGCTGACAGAAGGTTTATCGACCAGCACTCCGCTCAGATCGATTTTCAATGCGCCTTGCTGTACAGGCTCACTGCTATTGGAACTGGAAACCTGCAGCCAAATCCCGACGCCCGCCAGGATCAAAACAATAAGAAATAAATTAAGAATAAATTCCCGAATAAAATTCAGTACCCGCCAGGTCCAGCGGAACAGACCGGAAATAATTCGCCACAAAGTGCGCATAAACTCTCCATATTCACGTAGCAGGGCAGCCAGCACGCGGTCTGCCCCGATGTCGGGTTCATCCTAAAGAGCGGCGTGCGAAAAGTCAGCAGGAAATCGCGCCAGACTGTTACAAAAGATCGTGCTGTGCCAGGATTAGCCCACGCTTTTTATTCACGGGAGAAGAATAATGGATGCATTGGATTTATTAGTTAATCGCCGCTCGGCGTCTCGTCTGGCAGAACCGGCTCCGGCAGGTGAAGCGTTGCAAAATATTCTGCACGCCGCGATGCGCGCCCCCGATCACGGTACGCTGCAGCCATGGCGTTTCATTATTGTCGAAAATGAGGGGCGCGAGCGCTTTGCTAACTTGCTGGAACAGGCCGCGCGTGACAGCAATCTTGAGCAGAAGGCGATTGACAAAGCAGCCTCCGCGCCTTATCGCGCGCCGATGATCATCACCGTGGTGGCGCATTGTGAAGAGAACGCCAAAGTGCCGCAGTGGGAGCAACTGGCGTCTGCCAGCTGTGCAGTGATGGCGATGCAGATGGCCGCCGTGGCGCAAGGTTTTAATGGCATCTGGCGCAGCGGTCCGTGGACCGATCATCCGTCCGTGCGCGAAGCCTTTGGCTGCCGCGAGCAAGATGCGATTGTTGGTTTCCTCTATCTCGGCACGCCGCAGTTGAAAGCCAACACCACCGTGGTTGCGCCGGACACCGCGCAGTTTGTCAGTTATTTCTGACAGACAATGCTGGACTTTTGCGGCAGGTTAGGCGCCGTTGCAAAGATTGCACAGAGCCTGTGCGAAAGATCGAGGTTAGGTCGTGCAACACTTACTCCCAACTAACAGCCAGGCTAACATAGCGCCTTCTGTTCATCGCATAAGGAAGTCGCCATGAGTGAACCTGTTCGTTTAACGCAATACAGCCACGGTGCGGGTTGTGGGTGCAAAATTTCGCCGCAGGTGTTGGAAACCATTCTGCGCAGTGAGCTCAGTCCGTTTCACGATCCGCAACTGCTGGTTGGCAATGAAACGCGTGATGATGCTGCAGTCTACGATCTCGGCAACGGTACTGCGGTGGTAAGCACCACCGACTTCTTTATGCCGATCGTCGACGATCCTTTTACCTTTGGTCGTATCGCCGCCACTAACGCCATCAGTGATATCTACGCCATGGGCGGGAAACCCATCATGGCGATCGCTATATTAGGCTGGCCGGTGAATCTACTGAGTCCGGAAGTGGCGCAGCAGGTGGTCGAGGGCGGGCGTGCCGCTTGTCAGGCGGCGGGAATCGCCCTGGCGGGCGGCCATTCGATTGATGCGCCAGAGCCGATCTTCGGCCTGGCCGTAACCGGTATCGTCGATGTGGCGCGGGTGAAAAAGAACAGCGCGGCGCAGGCCGGTTGTCAGCTTTTCCTCACCAAACCATTAGGCATTGGCATTCTCACTACCGCGGAGAAAAAAGGCCTGCTGCGGCCTGAACACCGTTCGCTGGCTGCCGATGTGATGTGCCAGCTGAATAAAGCCGGAGCGGAGTTCGCCAAACTGGCGGGCATCAGCGCGATGACCGATGTCACCGGTTTTGGCTTGCTCGGCCATTTAAGTGAAATCTGCCAGGGTTCAGGATTGCGTGCCGAAGTGATTGCAGCGCAGGTACCGCGCCTGGCGGGCGTCGATGACTATATCGCTGCGGGAGCGGTGCCCGGTGGCACCAGCCGCAACTTCGCCAGCTATGGCGAGCAGGTTTCACCCTTAGATGATGCCACCCGCGCGTTGCTGTGCGATCCACAAACCTCCGGTGGTCTGCTAGTGGCGGTTCAACCCAGCGCCATTGAGGCATTCCAGCGCTGCGCCTCTGCAGCAGGCGTGCAAGCAACGTCGATTGGCGAACTGTTTGCCGCTAGAGCCGATCGTCCACTGATTACCGTAGTTACCTGACGTTAAGGAACGACGCCATCCATGCGTTTGTTTATTGCCGAAAAACCCAGCTTAGCGCGTGCGATTGCCGACGTGTTGCCAAAACCGCATCGACGCGGAGACGGCTATATTGCCTGCGGGAATGACCAGGTTGTGACCTGGTGTGTTGGGCACCTGCTGGAGCAGGCGCAGCCCGACAGTTATGACAGCCGCTATGCGCGCTGGAATCTGGCTGATTTACCGATTATTCCGGAAAAATGGCGCTTGCAGCCACGTCCATCCGTGGCTAAGCAGTTAAAAGTGATTGAAGGCCTGCTGCAACAAGCCAGCATGGTGGTGCATGCGGGTGACCCCGATCGTGAAGGCCAACTGCTGGTGGATGAAGTGCTGGATTATCTGCAGCTCGCACCAGAGAAACGCAAAGCGGTGCAGCGCTGCCTGATTAACGATCTTAATGCCTCGGCGGTTGAACGTGCGGTTGGGCGCCTACGTGAGAACCGCGAATTCATTCCGCTGTGTGTGTCTGCGTTAGCGCGTGCGCGCGCCGACTGGCTGTACGGCATCAACATGACGCGCGCCTTTACCTTGCTGGGCCGTAACGCCGGTTACGACGGCGTGCTGTCGGTTGGCCGCGTGCAGACGCCGGTGCTGGGTTTAGTGGTGCGCCGCGATGAAGAGATCGAAAACTTTATCCCTAAGGACTATTTCGAAGTTAAAGCGCACATCGTCACGCCAAAAGACGAGCGTTTTGTCGCGACATGGGTGCCAAGCGATGCTTGCGAGCCGTGGCAGGATGAAGAGGGGCGTTTGCTGCATCGTCCGCTGGCGGATCACGTGCTTGAGCGCATTAATGGTAAGCCGGCGCTGGTCACCGGATATAACGACAAACGTGAATCCGATACCGCACCGCTGCTATTTTCGCTTTCTGGCCTGCAGATCGAAGCCGGTAAGCGCTTTGGCCTCAGCGCGCAGAACGTACTGGATTGCTGTCAGCGGCTGTATGAAACCCATAAGCTGATCACCTACCCGCGTTCCGATAGCCGCTATCTGCCCGATGAGCACTTTGCCGGACGCCATGCGGTGCTGAACGCCATTCAGGCGCATCAGCCCAATCTGACACCGCCAGCGGATTTCAATCCCGATCAGAAGAACCGCTGCTGGGACGACAAAAAGGTCGATGCGCACCATGCCATCATTCCCACTGCGCGTGCCAGTAAGGTTAGTCTGACCGAAAATGAGGCCAATATTTACGGATTGATCGCCCGCCAGTATCTAATGCAGTTTTGCCCGGATGCGGTGTTCCGCAAATGCGTTATTGATCTTGATATCGGCGGCGGAAAATTTATCGCCAAAGCGCGTTTTCTGGCCGAAGCCGGCTGGCGTGCGCTGCTTGGCAGCAAAGAGCGTGACGAGGAGAACGATGGCACGCCGCTGCCGGTCGTCGCTAAAGGTGATGAGCTGCTGTGCGAGCGCGGCGAAGTGCTGGCGAAGCAGACGCAACCGCCGCGTCCGTTTACCGATGCGACGCTATTGTCTGCGATGACCGGCATCGCCCGCTTTGTGCAGGATAAAGAATTAAAGAAAGTGCTGCGTGCAACCGATGGTTTAGGTACGGAAGCGACGCGTGCGGGCATTATCGAATTGCTGTTCCGCCGCACTTTCCTGGTGAAAAAAGGCCGTTATATTCATTCGACGGATGCGGGCAGGGCGTTGATCCATGCACTGCCAGAAATGGCCGCCCGGCCCGATATGACGGCGCAATGGGAATCGACGCTTACCCGGATTAGCGAGAAGTCTTGTCGCTATGATGAGTTTATGCAGCCGCTGGTCAGCACCTTGATTGGGCTGATTGGTGAAGCACGCCAGCGACCGTCGTTACAGGCCTTTCGCGGATTGACAGCGCCTGGGGCCAAAAAGAAAGCCAAACCGAAAACGGCTCGTCGCAAAACCAAGGAGACAGAGTGATGCGTTATGCAATGATGTTGCTGGGCGGATTGTTGTTATGCAGCACCTCGGCGCTGGCCAACCGCCAGCCGGAAAACAATCGTATGGGCAATACCGATGTGGTGGTGGATCTGCCGCCAGAAGTGTGGACACAAGGGCAAAACAATCGTCAGAGCAGTTGCATGCAGTGCTGTACCTATGAGAACCGCAGTTATTCTGAAGGTGCGGTAGTCAAAGCGGAAGGCGTGTTATTGCAGTGCGGCAGGGATGAGAAGGTATTGGGAACCAATCCGCTTATCTGGAAGATCATCAAATAAAAGCGCGTGGCGCTAGACGCCACGCTGCTTCATCACAGCTTAAATGTCGACCAAACCGGGGCGTGATCCGACGGTTTCTCCATGCTGCGGATATCGTAATCGATGCCACTCTCAATACAGCGCGAGGCGAGCGGCTGGCTCGCCAGCAGCAGATCGATGCGCAGACCACGATTGTCGTCAAAGCCTTTCGAGCGGTAATCAAACCATGAGAAACGATCGTTGGTTTCCGGGAACTTATCGCGCCAGGTATCAACCAAACCCCACTTAAGCAAGCGATCCATCCACTCGCGCTCTTCAGGCAGGAACGAGCATTTTCCGGTACGCAGCCAGCGCTTACGATTATCTTCACCAATGCCGATGTCAAAATCGGTGCTGCTGATGTTCATGTCGCCCATGATCAATACCGGTTTATCCACGGCTAGCTGTTGCTCAAGATAACTTTGCAGATCGCGATAAAACTTCTCTTTCGCCGGGAACTTGGTGGGATGGTCGCGGCTTTCACCCTGCGGAAAATAACCGTTGATCACCGTGATATCGCCAATCGGACTCGGGATTTCCGCCATGATCAAACGACGCTGTGCATCTTCCTCATCGCCAGGGAAACCACGGTAGACGTTGACAGGCTCAGCTTTGGTCAGCAGCGCGACGCCGTAATGACCTTTCTGTCCGTGATAAAACACGTGATAACCCAGTTTGCTGACGTCTTCGAGCGGGAACATATCGTCATGCACTTTGGTTTCCTGCAAGCCGATGACATCGGGTTGATGCTGTTCAACCAGCGCGGCTAATTGATGAGGACGCGCACGCAAGCCGTTGATGTTGAAAGAGACAAATTTCATTTCGCTGCCATTTTTATCCGCAAAAGTATGGCGCGATGGTAACGAGTTTTTGGGCAAAAGTCATGATGATAAGCGGGAGAAAACAGCGATTAAAACGAAAGAAGAATACGAAGGAGAACATGTGATGGTGGTGGGAGAAGGATTCGAACCTTCGAAGTCTGTGACGGCAGATTTACAGTCTGCTCCCTTTGGCCGCTCGGGAATCCCACCGGGGATATTTCATATTGTGGCTTCAGGCAGAGACGATTCAGATGGTGGTGGGAGAAGGATTCGAACCTTCGAAGTCTGTGACGGCAGATTTACAGTCTGCTCCCTTTGGCCGCTCGGGAATCCCACCACTGGCCTGAATCATTGCGTCTTAAAGCGGGGCGCATCATAACAAATGCGCTCGGTCTGTAAAGCGCCGTCACTGAAAATAAAAACTGTTTGCCCACTTTTTATGCGTGGCGCTGAAGAGTTGTGCAGTTCAGCGCCGAAGTGGTTAAAGAATGATCGTGCGGTTGCCGTAAACGAACACGCGCTGGCCTAACACTTTATACAGTGCGCGGCTCAACACATTCTTCTCAACGTCTCGTCCTGCACGCATCATCTCTTCTGCGGTGTAGCTATGATCGACGTTGATCACGTCCTGCATGATAATTGGACCTTCATCGAGGTTATCGTTCACGTAGTGCGCGGTGGCGCCGATGATTTTCACGCCGCGCTCATAAGCCTGATGATACGGACGCGCGCCAATGAACGCCGGCAAGAAGGAGTGGTGAATATTGATGATCTGGTTTGGATAACGTTGCACAAAGGCGGGCGTCAACACGCGCATATATTTTGCCAGCACCACATAATCAGGCTGATAACGGTCAATTTCATCCGCCATGCGGTTGTCGTGCTCTTCACGCGTGTGGCCTTCGTGGCTCACCATCACAAACGGAATATCGAAACGTTCAACCAGTGAACGCAGCGTTTCGTGGTTACCGATGACTGCAGCAATCTCCATATCCAGACCGCCAAACGCGCTTTTCATTAGCAGATCGCCCAGGCAATGCGCCTCTTTGGTCACCAGAATCACGACACGGCGACGACCGGCACTTTGCAGTTCACGCACTGAACCGACGGGTAGCGCGCTATCGAGATCGGCCAGCAAGGTATTGTCGTTGAAAATGCCTTCCAGCTCGGTGCGCATGAAAAAGCGTCCGGTGCGGTGATCGACAAACTCATTGTTCTGCACAATGTTGAGTTCGTGCTTGTAGCAAATGTTGGTGATCTTGGCGATCAAACCTTTCGCATCAGGGCAAATGGTTCGTAAAACTTTTCGTTGGATGGTTTGCGCTTGCATCTCGATCAGAGTCCTGTCAAAGCGATGAATGGTAAAGCCGTTGTGTATCTGTCCAGATTACCCACAACATTTTTTGTATTTTTTATCGGCGCCACAAGGACAGCGATCGTTACGTCCCAACTCAGGCGTTGTTCCGTCGACATAGTACCAGCGTTGATCCTCGCGAAGAAAGCGCGAACATTCATAGATGGCTGAAGTGCGGCCTTTTTCGAGGTAACGCGCAAAAAACGTCACGAAGGCTTCATTCTCATGGCTTCCATGATTACAACGAGTTACATTCAAGCCCAGCCATTCAGTACCGGCAAAACTTTCGGATAATAACGTCTCAAGGTCGGCCACGCGTTTACTGGAGTGCCAGGTTTTCGCCAGCCACGCGGCATCTTTCACGACGTAGGCGGTGTAGCGTGAGCGCATTAATTGTTCCGCGCTGGACGGGTTCGCTTGGCCATTCAGAAAGGGTTGGCAACATACGCTATACTCCTTTCCGCTGCAGCAAGGGCACTTTTCAGACACGTCATCTCCTGGAAGTGATTAAAGTAAATTTAAGCGTGCGCTATGGTAGCCGACTGTCAGGCGTGATGCTACGTACCATGCCAATCATGAGGTGAGATGAGAAAGGTCAGGATTGGGCTGGCACTGGGTTCAGGTGCTGCCAAAGGTTGGTCCCACATCGGCGTGATCAATGCGCTGGAACGCGCAGGGATTGAAATCGATGTGGTGGCCGGATGTTCTGTTGGCGCGTTGGTCGGTTCGGCTTACGTGAATGGACGGCTGGGCGTGATGGAGAAGTGGGTGAGTGCATTCCGTTATTGGGATGTCATTCGATTAATGGACCTGTCGTGGCAGCGCGGTGGTTTATTGCGCGGCGACCGGGTGTTTAGCCACATCCGCCAGCTGATTCCCAACGACCTCATCGATGAGTGCGATAAGCCATTTGGCGTCGTCGCGACCAATCTCAGTACCGGACGAGAAGTGTGGTTGACCGAAGGCGATTTGCATCAAGCTGTGCGTGCGTCCTGTAGTATGCCAGGCTTATTGCCACCCATTGCTTACAATGGATACTGGTTGGTGGATGGCGCGGTGGTGAATCCCGTGCCGATCTCATTAACCCGCGCATTGGGTGCTGACATCGTTATCGCCGTGGATTTACAGCATGACGCACATCTGATGCAACAGGATTTATTGTCAGTTACGCCGCAGAGCGGTGAAGAAGCGGCGGCAGTAGAAGCGCTGAGCTGGGGAAAGAAACTGCGTCAACGCCTGATTGGCCTGACGCATCGCCGTGCTAATCAAACGCCGGGTGCGATGGAGATTATGTCGACATCAATCCAGGTTCTGGAAAATCGCCTGAAACGTAACCGCATGGCGGGCGATCCGCCGGATGTGCTGATTCAGCCGTTTTGTCCACAAATTTCCACACTGGACTTCCATCGTGCAGAAGAAGCCATTGCGGCTGGCAAGGCCGCCGTTGAGAAAAAAATGGATGAACTATTACCGCTGGTCCGTGGCAGATAGTCAGGTTGTTCATTCACAGGTGTTGCGACTTCAGCCAATTCTGAAAGGCGCAACGGCATTTTATGAACCACTATTGAATTATCTGGTACGCAGGGGGAGAGAATGGAAAAACCGCTAATCGGCAAAAAGATACTCATTGTCGAAGATGAGGTCGTTTTCCGTTCATTGATAGACAACTTATTAACCAGCTTAGGTGCAACAACGCTTGAGGCAGGTGATGGTGTTGATGGCTTAACCTTGTTGTCGGCGCAGTCAGTGGATCTGGTTATTTGCGATCTTGAAATGCCGCGTATGGGCGGTATCCCGTTCGTTGAGCGTCTTCGCACGCGCGGCAACAATGTGCCCATTCTGATTATCTCCGCCACACAAAATATGGCGGACATTGCGCATGTGTTGCGTTTGGGCGTGCAGGACGTATTGCTAAAACCGCTCAAAAATATGGAACGTTTCCGTGAAGCGGTGTTTGAGTGTCTCTATCCATCAATGTTTACCTCCAAAGTCGAGGAGGATGAACAACTGTTTCAGGATTGGGATGCGCTGGTCAGCGATCCGCTGGCGGCATCTAAATTACTTAAACAGCTCCAGCCGCCGGTGCAGCAAACCATTGCCAATTGCCGTATCAATTACCGTCAGCTCACCATGGCGGAACAGCCGGGCTTAGTACTGGATATCGCGGCGCTGTCAGATAACGATTTGGCATTCTATTGCCTTGATGTAACGCGCGCTGGCGATAATGGCGTGTTAGCCGCGCTGTTACTGCGCGCACTGTTCAATGGTTTGCTGCAGGAGCAGCTCTCCGGCCAGAAGCAGCGACTGCCTGAGTTGAATGGGCTGCTGCGTCAGGTCAACATGCTGTTAAGGCAGGCGAATCTGAGCGGGCAGTTCCCATTGCTGGTGGGCTATTATCATCGCCAGTTAAAAAACCTAATCCTGGTTTCAGCAGGGCTCAACGCGACGTTGCATGTCAATACTCATCAAATCCAACTCAGTAATGGTGTGCCGCTTGGTACTATGGGCAGCACTCATCTTAATCAAATCAGCCAACGTGCCGACGCCTGGCAGTGTCATATTTGGGGCGCCGGAGGCAGGTTACGTTTGATGCTATCAGCCGAAGAATAACCGGTTAGATTTAATTTTTCCGTGGGTTAAAGACAGGACCAGGAGCAAGCTTTACACTTGGGTAATAGTCCTAAATTCCGTGGATTAACTTCTTCCAGGATAATTCCACCTGATAGTAACTGATATACTCATTTCGTTTTTAAACCGACATATCAAGTATTAACTTGAACGGCCTATTAAGAGAGGTATTTTTGATGTCTGCCTATAAGACTAAAGTTAAAAAAGCGGTAATCCCAGTTGCAGGCCTCGGCACGCGTATGCTGCCTGCGACCAAAGCTATTCCAAAAGAGATGTTACCGTTGGTCGATAAGCCGTTGATCCAGTATGTCGTGAATGAGTGCATTGCAGCAGGCATTAACGAGATTGTGCTGGTTACGCACTCTTCTAAAAACGCCATCGAAAACCACTTTGATACCAGTTTTGAGCTGGAATCTATGCTGGAAAAACGTGTTAAGCGTCAGCTGCTGGACGAAATCCAGTCAATCTGCCCTCCACACGTCACCATCATGCAGGTTCGTCAGGGTATCGCGAAAGGTCTGGGCCACGCAGTAATGTGCGCACATCCACTGATTGGTGATGAGCCGTTCGCCGTAATCCTGCCAGACGTAATCATCGACGAATACGAATCTGATCCAACCAAAGACAACCTGGCAGAGATGCTGGCTCGTTACGAAGAGAGCGGCCGCAGCCAGATCATGGTCGAGCCGGTTGCTGATGTAACCGCTTACGGTGTAGTTGATTGCCAGGGTGCTGAACTCTCTGCAGGTCAGAGCGCGCCAATGGTTGGCGTGGTTGAGAAGCCTAAAGCTTCAGAAGCTCCATCAAACCTGGCCGTTGTGGGACGTTACGTGTTGTCTGCTGAAATCTGGCCGCTGCTGGCGAAAACGCCTCCAGGTGCAGGTGGCGAAGTTCAGCTGACTGATTCCATTGCGATGCTGATGGAAAAAGAGACCGTTGAAGCTTATCACCTGAACGGTGTCAGCCATGACTGCGGTAACAAACTGGGTTACATGCAAGCGTTTGTTGAGTACGGCGTTCGCCATCCAGTGCTGGGTAAAGATTTCACCCAGTGGCTTGAAGGCGCGGTAGGCAACAAAAAGTAACTCAATAAACACAGGATAATTCAATGAAAGTCACTGTATTTGGTATCGGCTATGTCGGTCTGGTTCAGGCTGCGGTGTTGGCCGAAGTCGGACATGACGTTCTCTGCATTGATGTCGACGAAAAGAAAGTCGAGAACTTAAAGAAAGGCAATATTCCGATCTTTGAACCAGGCCTGACGCCGCTTGTTATGTCTAATTACGAGTCGGGTCGCCTGAAGTTCAGTACGAATGCGGAAGAAGGCGTTAATCATGGCGTGATGCAGTTTATCGCCGTGGGTACGCCACCGGATGAAGACGGTTCTGCCGATCTGAAGTATGTGACTGCCGTTGCGCGCACGATTGCGCAGCACATGAACGATCACAAAGTTGTTATCGACAAATCTACTGTACCAGTGGGTACCGCAGATCGCGTGCGAGCGGTAATGACGGAAACCCTGCAAAAGCGTGATGCAAACATCGCCTTTGACGTGGTTTCAAACCCGGAATTCCTCAAAGAAGGTGCGGCAGTCAATGACTGCATGCGTCCTGAACGTATCGTTGTCGGTACCGATAATGATGAAGTGGTTGAGTTGTTACGCGAGCTGTACGAGCCGTTCAACCGTAATCATGATCGTATGATTTTGATGGACATTCGTAGTGCAGAGCTGACCAAATATGCGGCTAACTGCATGCTGGCAACCAAAATTAGCTTCATGAACGAGATCTCTAACCTGGCAGAACGTCTGGGAGCCGACGTCGAGAAAGTTCGCCAGGGTATTGGTTCAGATTCACGTATTGGTTATCACTTCATCTATCCAGGCTGCGGCTATGGCGGTTCTTGTTTCCCGAAAGACGTGCAGGCGCTGATTCGCACTGCTGAGTCAATTGGTTACACTCCGCGTCTACTGCAGGCGGTTGAAGACGTCAACGATTCGCAGAAGAACAAGCTGCCAACCTTTATTAAACGCCATTTTGGCGACGATCTGCGCGGCAAAACCTTTGCTCTGTGGGGACTGGCGTTCAAACCGAACACTGACGATATGCGTGAAGCCTCCAGCCGCGTGCTGATGGAGACGCTGTGGGAAGCAGGGGCAACGGTTCAGGCGTTCGACCCAGAAGCGATGGACGAAGCGCAACGCATTTACGGCCATCGTAACGATCTGAAGTTGATGGGTACCAAGGAAGCAGCGCTGCAGGGTGCGGATGGCTTAGTGATCTGTACTGAGTGGCAAAACTTCCGTGCGCCAGACTTTGACGTCATCAAAAGTGCGTTAAAAGAACCCGTGATTTTTGATGGTCGTAACCTGTATGATCCTGAGCGTATCAGCAAGCGCGGTTTCACGTACTATGCAATCGGCCGCGGAGCGTCAATTAAAATCGTAGAATAATGAGGGATGTATGAAGTTTCTGGTCACCGGCGCGGCAGGTTTTATTGGATTTCACGTCAGTCAGCGTTTGCTGGCCGCTGGTCACCAGGTTGTCGGTATCGATAATCTGAATGACTATTATGATGTCAGCCTAAAACAGGCTCGTTTAGACCAGAACACCAAACATCCTGATTTTATTTTCGTAAAAATGGACCTGGCGGATCGCCAGGCCATTTCCTCTTTATTCGCTGAGCACGCGTTTGAACGCGTTATTCATTTGGGCGCTCAAGCCGGCGTGCGTTATTCAATCGAAAATCCCCATGCTTATGCCGAAGCAAATCTAATCGGCCACCTCAATATTCTTGAAGGTTGCCGTCATCATAAAATCGGCCACCTTTTGTATGCCTCATCCAGTTCAGTTTATGGCCTGAATCGCAAAATGCCTTTTTCAACGGACGATTCCGTTGACCATCCGGTTTCACTTTATGCGGCCACAAAAAAAGCCAACGAATTAATGTCGCATACCTATTCACACCTTTATCAATTGCCCACTACGGGATTACGTTTCTTCACCGTGTATGGCCCATGGGGCCGTCCGGATATGGCATTGTTCAAATTTACACGCGCGATGTTAGCGGGTGAGCAAATTGACGTCTATAACAACGGACAAATGACGCGTGACTTTACGTATATCGATGATATTGCTGAAGCAATCGTGCGCTTGCAGGATGTGATTCCTCAACCGGATGAAAAGTGGACGGTGGAAGCAGGTTCTCCCGCCAGCAGCTCGGCTCCTTACCGCGTTTACAACATTGGTAATAGCCAGCCGACCAGCTTAATGACGTATATTGAGTCGCTGGAAAAAGCATTGGGCATTGAAGCGAAAAAAAATATGCTGCCCATGCAACCTGGCGACGTACTGGGCACCAGCGCTGACACGCAACCTTTGTACGACGCGATCAATTTCCGTCCTCAAACTAGCGTAGAGCAAGGTGTGCAGCATTTTGTTGATTGGTATCGCCGCTTCTATCAACAATAATTAAGCATGAAAAAAGGAAGCCATTGGCTTCCTTTTTCTTACCTGGTCAAAGTGAATTAGCGATGAACTAATTACAATGCTGAGCGCTGGAATGATTACAGTAGGAAATCGTCCAGTTGTTTACCTTGTTCTTCAATTGCTTTTTTAATCACAGCAGGAGTGCGGCCCTGGCCAGTCCAGGTACGGTTTTCACCGTTTTCATCAACGTAAGAATATTTAGCTGGACGCGCAGCGCGCTTAGCTTTGCCCGGAACTTTCGTTTCAGATAATGCCTGTAACAGATCATTTGGGTCAATACCATCGGCAATTAGCATCTCGCGGTATTGTTCAAGTTTGCGTGTGCGTTCTGCATTTTCCGCTTGTGCATGAGTATCATCTTCACGACGCTCATTGACCACAACTTCGAGTTTTTCTAGCATCTCTTCCAATGTTTCCAGAGAGCATTCCCGAGCTTGTGCGCGCAATGTACGGATATTATTAAGAATTTTAAGTGCTTCGCTCATTGTCCTAATCTCAAAATATAATAAATGGGAGTTGTTCTGCCGACTCATAATAATGGTGCAAAAAAATAACTGCAATAGCCAGATTTAAAAGCAAAACGTAAAAATAAAAAAGAAGGGCAGATTGATAACGCTCTTCAGAATATATTTACTTATTTGGTAATCTTTTCTAACTTGCTGACCAGGCTGAACGCTAATCCTGACGCTTCGGCTTTAATTTAAATGAATAAAATATCGGCGTAATCGCTATTTTGTCAAAACGTGCTTTCTTTCTATAGTGACTGTGATATCCATCTTAATGGTGATGTTATTTTGAGCAGATGATAAAAATAATGCATCGCTACAGCTATACAGGTTTATGGTAAACTGCGCCGCAACAGATATAGGCTGCGATGAGATTTTCTAATGGCTCAACTTTATTTTTATTACTCTGCGATGAATGCGGGTAAATCAACGGCTTTGCTACAGTCTTCTTATAATTATCATGAACGTGGTATGCGATCGTTGGTTTATACCGCCGAGATCGACAACCGCTTTGGTGCAGGCAAAGTCAGTTCACGTATCGGGCTTTCGTCTCCTGCATTTTTATATAACGATGAGACAAAGCTCGATGAGGAAATAGCTGCAGAACATGCGAAGCAACCCGTGCATTGCGTGTTGGTCGATGAAAGCCAGTTCCTTACGCGCGAACAGGTCAAAGCATTATCTGATGTTGTCGACAATCTGGATATTCCGGTGCTTTGCTATGGCCTGCGCACAGATTTCCGTGGAGAGCTGTTTGTTGGCAGCCAATATTTACTGGCATGGGCGGATAAGCTGGTTGAGCTTAAAACCATCTGCCACTGTGGCAGAAAAGCCAGCATGGTGCTTCGTCTTGATGCAAAGGGTAAACCTTTCAGCGAAGGCGAGCAGGTGGTGATTGGTGGCAATGAGCGTTATATATCGGTCTGCCGTAAACACTATAAGCAGGCAATCGATGAGGGTTCACTTCAGGCGATATATGGCTCACAATCGCCGCAGGTTTAACTCATCAGCAAGCCATAAAAAAACCCGCCGTAGCGGGTTTTTTGTTTAAAGCGGTTTAGGCTTTTTTGGTTTTCTTGTCAATTTTCACTTCGGCTTTAACTTCTTGAGCATTCTCACTCAATGACTCAGAGAATTCACGACCGTAGAAGGTATCCAGCATGATTTGTTTTAACTCAGCAATCAGCGGATAGCGTGGGTTCGCACCGGTACATTGGTCATCGAATGCATCCTCAGCCAGTTTGTCCACTTTCGCGAGGAAATCAGCTTCCTGCACGCCCGCTTCGCGGATTGAGGTTGGGATGCCCAACTGCGTTTTCATCTCTTCAAGCCAGGCGAGCAGTTTTTCAATTTTCTGCGCGGTGCGGTCGCCAGCGGCGGAGAGTCCCAGATGGTCAGCAATCTCAGCATAACGACGACGTGCTTGTGGGCGGTCGTACTGGCTGAAAGCCGTTTGCTTAGTCGGGTTGTCATTGGCGTTATAGCGAATGACGTTTGAAATCAGCAGGGCGTTTGCCAGACCGTGTGGAATGTGGAACTCAGAGCCCAGTTTATGCGCCATTGAGTGACACACACCCAGGAAGGCGTTTGCGAACGCAATCCCCGCGATAGTTGCCGCATTGTGAACGCGTTCACGTGCTACCGGATTTTTTGCGCCATCGCGATAACTGGCTGGCAGATTCTCTTTCAACAGTTTCAGTGCTTGCAAGGCCTGACCATCAGAATACTCATTCGCTAATACGGAGACGTATGCTTCAAGTGAGTGCGTTACCGCATCGAGGCCACCGAAGGCGCAAAGTGAACGCGGCATATCCATCACCAGGTTGGCATCAACTATAGCCATATCTGGCGTCAGCGCATAATCCGCTAATGGATATTTCTGGCCGGTCGCATCGTCCGTTACCACGGCAAACGGCGTTACTTCAGAACCCGTACCGGAAGTGGTAGTGATGGCCACCATACGCGCTTTAACACCCATTTTCGGGAACTTATAGATGCGTTTACGGATGTCCATAAAGCGCAGTGCCAGCTCTTCGAAATGCGTCTCAGGATGTTCGTACATCACCCACATGATTTTTGCTGCATCCATCGGTGAACCACCGCCGAGTGCGATAATCACATCAGGTTTAAAGCTGTTCATCTGCTCTGCACCTTTACGGACGATGCTCAGCGTTGGGTCAGCTTCTACTTCGAAGAAGACTTCGGTTTCAATACCGTGAGATTTCAGTACGCGAGTCACCTGATCGGCATAGCCATTATTGAACAGGAAGCGGTCGGTAACGATAAAGGCGCGTTTGGCACCATCAGTTGCCACTTCTTCCAGAGCAATCGGCAGTGAGCCGCGACGGAAGTAAATAGACTTCGGAAGTTTATGCCACAACATATTCTCAGCTCGCTTGGCCACGGTTTTCTTGTTGATGAGATGTTTTGGTCCCACGTTCTCAGAAATGGAGTTACCGCCCCATGAACCACAGCCCAACGTCAGTGATGGAGCCAATTTGAAGTTGTACAGGTCACCGATCCCACCTTGTGACGCCGGCGTGTTAATCAGAATACGCGCGGTCTTCATTTTGTCGCCGAAGTAATGCACACGCTCGATCTGATTATCCTGATCGGTATACAGACATGAGGTGTGGCCAATACCGCCCATGGTTACCAGTTTTTCAGCTTTATCGACCGCGTCGTGGTAATCCTTCGCCCGGTACATCGCTAAGGTTGGAGAGAGTTTTTCATGCGCGAAAGGCTCTGATTCATCAACCAGTTTCACTTCACCAATCAGAATCTTGGTGGTTGCCGGCACGCTAATTCCCGCCAATTCGGCAATCTTCGTCGCTGGCTGGCCGACAATCGCCGCATTCAACGCGCCATTCTTCAGAATGATATCCTGAATCGCTTTAAGCTCTTTACCTTGCAGCAGATAGCCGCCGTGGCTGGCAAAACGCTCACGTACCGCATCATAAGCCGAATCAACCACAATTACGGATTGCTCAGACGCACAAATCACACCGTTATCGAAGGTCTTCGACATCAGGATGGATGCGACAGCGCGTTTGATATCCGCTGTTTCATCAATTACCACTGGCGTGTTACCGGCACCAACACCAATTGCGGGCTTACCGGAACTGTAAGCGGCTTTGACCATGCCCGGACCGCCGGTTGCAAGGATCAGGTTGATATCAGGGTGATGCATTAACTGATTAGAAAGTTCGACAGATGGGGTGTCGATCCAGCCGATGATATCTTTTGGTGCGCCCGCCGCAATCGCTGCCTGCAGCACAATGTCGGCGGCTTTGTTAGTGGCATCTTTCGCACGTGGATGCGGAGAGAAGATAATGCCGTTGCGGGTTTTCAGGCTAATCAGCGCTTTGAAAATTGCCGTAGAAGTAGGGTTGGTGGTAGGAACGATGCCGCAGATCAGGCCAATCGGTTCAGCAATAGTAATCGTGCCGAAGGTGTCATCAGTGGCGAGAATACCGCAGGTTTTTTCATCTTTATAGGCGTTATAGATGTATTCAGAAGCAAAGTGGTTCTTGATGACTTTATCTTCAACAATACCCATACCTGATTCGGCAACGGCCAGCTTGGCCAGTGGAATGCGTGCGTCTGCAGCGGCGAGGGCGGCAGCGCGGAAGATTGCATCAACTTGTTCCTGACTAAAATTAGCGTACTCACGCTGTGCCTTTTTTACACGTTCAATCAGTGCATTAAGTTCGGCAACATTAGTAACGGCCATAGTGCTCTCCTGAAGGAAGTTAAACTCTTTTAGTAAACAAGCCTGAATCCAGAAGTATAGTCACGCTATGCTTATATATTGGTCAGGTTGGCGTCTGTATTGCCGTTGCTTACTAAAAGGGTTTCCTGGTCAAGATACTTAAGCGTCAGGAAGTTGTTTCGACGGGGTAAGATTACCCCTGATGAGGTAGGTAAATTTTGATGCAGATCAATCCGGATCTAAGCTGACACCTTTCAGCACTAACTTTCGCAAGTAAAGTTAGCGCGATGTGCCACATATTCTGCACGCATCGGCTGCATCGCAATAACCAACGGTTAACAGCAGCTAAATAAACTGGCTCAAAGCCAGACGGATAGCATAAATTTCTGCCGCCACCTCTGGTTTTTCGCCCGGCTTATGCACTACATTAAGCGCGCTTTTCTACTCAGACTTTACCGGAGCCCACTTTGAATCCCGTGCTACTCGATCTTTCCGGCTACATTAAGTTTTTTGTCGGTTTGTTTGCCCTGGTAAATCCGGTAGGTATCATCCCGGTCTTTATCAGCATGACCAGCTATCAGGCGGTGGTTGAACGAAATAAAACCAATCTTACCGCCAACCTGGCTGTGGCCATCATCCTCTGGACGTCACTGTTTCTTGGCGATGGCATCCTGCATCTGTTTGGCATTTCGATAGATTCATTCCGTATTGCTGGCGGTATTCTGGTGGTCACTATCGCGATGTCGATGATCAGCGGAAAACTGGGTGAGGATAAGCAGAACAAGCAGGAGAAGTCAGAGAGCGCTATTCGCGAAAGCATTGGCGTGGTACCGCTAGCGTTACCGTTAATGGCTGGTCCCGGTGCAATTAGTTCAACCATTGTCTGGAGTACGCGTTATCACAGCTGGCAGAACTTAATTGGTTTTAGTATCGCGATTGCCATTTTCGCCTTTTGCTGTTGGCTGCTGTTCCGCGCAGCACCGTTGATGGTGCGGGTGCTTGGACAAACCGGGATTAACGTGATTACCCGTATTATGGGCTTGTTGTTAATGGCGTTGGGCATCGAGTTTATTGTTACAGGTATGAAATCTATTTTTCCTGGTTTGCTGAATTAAACGAAGTTATTTTTTTCTTTTAAGAGATTTCACGATCCAAAATGGTGCATATCTTCATTTTATTGCACCATTTTGGTTAATTTATTCATTAGCCTTAACTGCAAACGTCCAGCATCACTTTTACTACTATCCTCATCCCATCCGAGTAAAACCTCACACTAAACTGTGATAATCGTCACAGATAATTGTTCTGCACATATCTTTGAAATTAGCATTTGAGAAAAGTTGATAAGTTAATCGATGACTCTTTATGCGGATAATGGCTAATTTTATAGTCGAATTCGTAAAAATCATATTGAAAGAACAATAACGAGTAAATTACATGCAGTTATCCTACAAATAACTTTAAAATCATTTGGTTAATCGATTATTCAATAAAAGAATTAACACTTTTCCTACTCACCCGAACGTGATAAAAGAGAATCTGCTAACATTTTTGCAGTTTAGCTTTGGCGTGCGGGCATCTGTTCTGATAATTTTCGGCACATCACAAATTTTTTATATGATAGTGACAAATGTGTACGCTTCTTGCTTGCAGGCTATCAGGCTTATGATTAAGGTTGATATTTGTTGATGAAATGCATGGTAGCGAAAACGGCAGTACGTTCAGTGCTTGCCCTCTGCCTTACAGGCGCACTGGCAGCAAGCCAGGCAGCCCAAATTCCCGCGGGCACGCAATTATCTGAATTACAGCGTATCGTGATTAATAATGGCAGTGAGGTGGCAACGCTTGATCCGCAGAAAGCAGAAGGCGTGCCGGAATCCAATGTCATGCGTAATTTACTGGAAGGCTTGGTTGAAACCGATAATAACGGTCAACTCGTCCCCGGTGTCGCTAAGCAATGGCAAAGCGAAGAAGGGCGCATCTGGATTTTCACGCTGCGTGACGATGCGCGCTGGAGTAACGGCCAGGCTGTTACTGCTCAGGATTTCGTCTACAGCTGGCAGCGCCTGGCCGATCCTAAAACTGCTTCGCCTTACGCCAGCTACTTACAGGCTGCGCATGTGGCGAACGTTGACGCCATTCTGTCTGGCAAAGCCGCACCGTCTGAACTCGGCATTAAAGCCCTCGACGATCGTCATCTGCAAGTCACCCTTTCTGAACCCGTTCCCTACTTTGTTGCCATGCTGGCTCACAGCGCGATGAAACCGGTCTATCGTCCGGCGATAGAGCAGTGGGGCGAGCAGTGGACACAGCCGCAACACTATGTTGGCAATGGCGCTTTTACACTCGCGGAGTGGTTGGTAAATGAAAAAATCGTGGTGAAACGCAATCCACAGTATTGGGATAATACCCACACGGTGATAGAAGAGGGCGTATTTTTACCGCTCTCCTCAGAGAACAGCGATATCAACCGCTATCGCAGCGGTGGCACCGATATGACCAACAGCGTGGTGCCGCCGGAAATGTTCAAAAAGTTACAGCAGGATCTCGGCGATGAGGTCAAAATTAGCCCACTGCTGTGCACCTTCTATTACGAAATTAATAACAAAAAAGCGCCATTCGATGACGCGCGCGTACGCGCCGCGCTAAAGTTAACCCTCAATCGCGACATCATTGCGCAGAAGATCATGGGCCAGGGCCAGATTCCTGCCTACGGATTGACGCCGCCGTTTACCCACGGTATCACGCTTTCCCCACCGGCCTGGGCGCAACAAACGCAGTCCGAGCGTAATGCCAGCGCCAAACAGTTATTAGCCGATGCCGGCTTTAATCAGCAAAACCCGCTGCGTTTTACGCTGCTGTACAACACCTCCGAACAAAACAAGCGACAGGCGATTGCTGCGGCCTCGATGTGGCAGAAAAATTTGGGGGCGGTGGTGACATTGCAGAACCAGGAGTGGAAAACGCTGCTGGAGACGCGCCATCAGGCGCAGTATGACGTGGTACGCGCCACATGGTGCGCAGATTACAACGAACCTTCTACCTTCCTGAATATGCTGTTGAGCGGTTCATCCAATAACACCGCGTTTTACCACAGCCCGGCGTTTGACCAGTTGATGCAGCAAACATTAACCAGCGCAGACGAAGCAAAGCGCGCCTCGCTTTATCAGCAGGCGGAAGCGCAACTCGATAAAGACTCGCCAATCGTACCTGTCTATTACCGCGTTAGCGTGCGGTTGGTAAAACCCTGGGTGGGTGGTTTTACCGGCAAAGATCCGCAGGACATGCTGGCGTTGAAATACTATTACATAAAGAAACATTGAGTAATGGGCCGATCCGGCGCTACAGTCGGGCGGCACTTTACCGTGGTAAACCCTGAAGGGTGATTAGGGTCTTCGTTCAGACACGCGAAGATCACCTGGAAACGGGGTACGCCGGGCGTTAAATCGACCCGGTAAAGATAATAAAACTGGAGCGTAATAATGAACAACATCACAAAAAAAAGCCTGATTGCCGCGGGCGTATTAGCCGCAATCGGCGCGCTGGCAGGGAATGCCGCGCTGGCAGCAACAGTGCCAGCAGGCGTTGAATTGGCAGCAAAACAGGAACTGGTTCGCGGTAACGGCGATGAAGTACAGTCGCTGGATCCCCACAAGATTGAAGGTGTACCCGAAGACAACATCGCACGTGATCTGTATGAAGGTTTAATCACCAGCGACAGTGATGGCAAACCGGTACCGGGCGTGGCGGAAAGCTGGGAAAACAAAGATTTCAAAGTCTGGACTTTCCACCTGCGCAAGAACGCTAAATGGTCCAACGGTGAGCCGGTTACTGCACAAGATTTCGTATATAGCTGGCAGCGTCTGGTCGATCCGAAAACCGCATCGCCTTACGCCAGCTATCCGCAATACGGCCACATCGTCAATGTTGACGACATCATCGCCGGTAAAAAGCCAACTTCCGAGCTGGGTGTAAAAGCCATCGACGATCACACACTGGAAGTGACCCTGAGCGAGCCCGTACCCTACTTCTATAAGCTGCTGATCAACTCCGTGATGTCTCCGGTGTATAAGCCGGCGATCGACAAATTTGGCGATCAGTGGACTCAACCGCAAAACTGGGTCGGTAACGGCGCCTTTAAACTTGAATCCCACGTGATCAACGAACGCGTAACGCTGGTGCGTAACCCGCAATATTGGGATAACGAGCACACCGTGCTGAACAAAGTCACCTTCCTGCCAATTAACTCCGAAGTCAGCGATGTTAACCGTTACTTCTCTGAGAACGGCAGCGATATCACTTACAACAACATGCCTATCGAGCTGTTCAAAAAACTGCAGCGTGACAACGGCAAAGAGTTGATGGTCAAGCCATACCTGTGCACCTATTACTACGAAATCAATAACCAGAAAGCGCCATTCACCGATCCACGCGTGCGTACCGCGCTGAAACTCGGTCTGGATCGCGACATCATGGTAAACAAGGTTCTGGCGCAAGGTCAGCAACCGGCTTACAGCTTCACCCCGCCAGCCACCGATGGCATGGAGCTGCTGCCGCCGGATTGGTTCACGTGGGATCAGAACAAGCGTAACGAAGAAGCGAAAAAGCTGCTGGCTGAAGCGGGTTACACCGCGGATAAACCGCTGACCTTCAACCTGCTGTACAACACCTCCGATCTGCACAAAAAACTGGCGATCGCCGCCTCATCTATCTGGAAGAAAAACATCGGCGTGAACATCAAGCTGGAAAACCAGGAGTGGAAAACCTTCCTCGACACGCGTCATCAGGGCAACTTTGATGTCTCTCGTGCGGCATGGTGTGCGGATTACAACGAACCGACTTCATTCCTGAACATCATGCTGTCTGACAGCAGCAGTAACACCTCGCACTACAAAAGCGCTGACTTCGATAAAGTTATTCACGATGCGGTTAAAGCCACAGACGATAAAGCGCGCGTAGCGGATTATCAGAAAGCTGAGCAGATTCTGGATAAAGACAGCACCATTGTACCGGTTTACTACTACGTCAATGCGCGTTTGGTGAAACCTTACGTGGGCGGTTACACCGGCAACGATCCGCTGGATAAAACCGTCGATAAAAACCTGTATATCATTAAACATTAATAGCACTCAGGCTATCGACAGTGGCGGTGCTGCGGCACCGCCTTTTTACTTTGTGAAGCAACAGCCTGGTAGGTACGGCAATGTTAAAATTCATCCTGCGTCGGCTCCTTGAAGCCATCCCGACGCTGTTTATCCTCATCACCATCTCTTTCTTTATGATGCGACTGGCACCCGGCAGTCCATTTACCGGCGAACGTGTCCTCTCGCCGGAAGTGATGGCGAATATCGAAGCGAAGTACCATCTCAACGATCCCATTGGCAAACAGTACCTGAGCTACCTGGTGCAGTTGGCACATGGCGACTTTGGCCCTTCGTTTAAATACAAAGATTACTCGGTCAATTATCTGGTCGGCCACGCCTTCCCGGTGTCAGCCAAACTTGGTCTGGCTGCCTTCTTCCTCGCCGTGGTGCTGGGCGTAACGGCTGGCGTGATCGCCGCCCTGAAGCAAAACAGTTTGTGGGATTATGCCGTGATGGGGGTCGCGATGACCGGCGTGGTGATCCCCAGCTTTGTCGTGGCACCGTTACTGGTGCTGGTGTTTGCGATTACCTTACGCTGGCTACCAGGCGGCGGCTGGAACGGCGGCCAATGGAATTACATGTTGCTGCCGATGGTGGCGCTGTCGCTGGCCTACATCGCCAGCATCGCGCGTATTACCCGTGGTTCGATGATTGAAGTGATGCATTCAAACTTCATCCGTACCGCGCGCGCTAAAGGACTGCCATTGCGTCGTATCGTGCTGCGTCACGCGCTGAAGCCTGCCATGTTGCCGGTGCTTTCCTATATGGGACCGGCGTTTGTCGGCATCATCACCGGTTCCATGGTGATTGAATCCATCTATGGTTTGCCGGGCATCGGCCAGCTGTTCGTTAACGGGGCATTGAACCGTGACTACTCGCTGGTGATGAGTCTGACCATTCTGGTTGGCGTGCTGACCATTCTGTTTAACGCGATCGTTGATGTGCTGTACGCCGTGATCGATCCGAAAATCCGTTACTGATTGTGGAGCTCGCCCATGATGTTAAGTAAAAAAAACAGCGAAGCTCTGGATGCCTTCAGTGAAAAACTGGAAGTCGAAGGGCGCAGCCTCTGGCAGGATGCGCGTCGCCGCTTTATTCACAACCGTGCAGCCTTCATCAGCCTGCTGGTGCTGCTGGTGATCACTTTGTTCGTGGTGTTCGCCCCGATGTTGTCGCAGTTCAAATATGACGACACCGACTGGGCGATGATGTCTGCCGCGCCGGATACCGTCTCCGGCCACTGGTTTGGCACCGATTCATCGGGTCGCGACCTGCTGGTGCGTGTTGCGATTGGTGGCCGTATCTCGCTGATGGTGGGCATTGCCTCCGCGCTGATCGCGGTGCTGGTGGGCACGCTGTATGGCTCACTGGCGGGTTATCTGGGCGGTAAAATCGACTCGGTGATGATGCGTATTCTGGAGATCCTCAACTCCTTCCCGTTCATGTTCTTCGTTATCCTGCTGGTAACCTTCTTTGGTCGCAACATTCTGCTGATCTTTGTGGCGATCGGCATGGTGTCGTGGCTGGATATGGCGCGTATCGTACGTGGGCAGACGCTGGGCCTGAAGCGCAAAGAGTTCATCGAAGCGGCGCAGGTCGGCGGTGTGAGCACCTTCAAAATCGTGCTGCGTCACATTGTGCCAAACGTATTAGGCGTAGTAGTGGTGTATGCCTCGCTGCTGGTGCCGAGCATGATCCTATTCGAATCTTTCCTCAGCTTCCTTGGCCTCGGCACTCAGGAACCGCTGAGCAGTTGGGGCGCATTGCTGAGCGATGGCGCCAACTCGATGGAAGTGTCGCCGTGGTTACTGATGTTCCCGGCAGGTTTCCTCGTGGTCACGCTGTTCTGTTTTAACTTTATCGGCGATGGCTTGCGTGATGCCCTCGACCCGAAAGATCGTTAAGGAGTTTCCCGATGACCATTCATGAATTTCAGCCAGCCCTGGCTGCACGTGCGGGAAACAATAACCTGCTGCTTGATGTAAAAGACCTGCGCGTCACCTTTAGCACCCACGATGGCGATGTCACCGCTGTGAACGACCTCAACTTTTCACTACATGCGGGTGAAACTCTGGGCATTGTTGGCGAATCCGGCTCGGGGAAATCGCAAACCGCGTTTGCCTTGATGGGGCTGCTGGCAAAAAATGGGCGCATTGGCGGTTCAGCGAAATTTAACGGCGCAGAGATCCTCAATCTGCCGGAAAGCAAGCTCAACAAACTGCGCGCAGAGCAGATTGCGATGATCTTCCAGGATCCAATGACGTCGCTTAACCCTTACATGCGCGTCGGCGAGCAGTTAATGGAAGTGCTGAAGCTGCATAAAGGCATGAACAGCGCTCAGGCGTTCGAAGAGTCGGTGCGCATGCTGGATGCGGTGAAAATGCCGGAAGCGCGTAAGCGTATGAAGATGTTTCCGCATGAGTTCTCGGGCGGTATGCGTCAGCGTGTGATGATTGCGATGGCGCTGCTGTGTCGGCCGAAGCTGCTGATTGCCGATGAGCCGACTACGGCGCTCGACGTGACCGTACAGGCGCAGATCATGACGCTGCTGAATGAGCTGAAGCGCGAATTCAATACTGCGATTGTGATGATTACCCACGATCTCGGCGTGGTAGCGGGTATCTGTGACAAAGTGCTGGTGATGTACGCCGGTCGTACCATGGAATATGGCCGTGCACGTGATGTGTTCTATCATCCTGCCCATCCATACTCGATTGGCTTGCTGAGTGCGGTGCCGCGTCTGGATGCTGAGGAGGGCGAGTCGCTGACCACCATTCCAGGCAACCCGCCAAACCTGCTGCGCCTGCCGCAAGGCTGTCCGTTCCAGCCTCGCTGCGCCTACGCCATGGACATTTGTGCCAAGGCACCGCCGCTGGAGCCTTTCGCTGAAGGTCGCTTACGTGCCTGCTTCAAGCCGGTGGAGGAGTTAGTATGAGCACCGTAGTCGAAGAGAAAAAAGTCCTGCTGGAGATCGCCGACCTTAAGGTGCACTTTGAGATTAAGGATGGCAAACAGTGGTTCTGGCAGCCACCGCATACCCTAAAAGCAGTCGACGGCGTCAGCCTGCGTTTGTACGAAGGTGAAACGTTGGGCGTAGTAGGCGAATCAGGCTGCGGTAAATCAACGCTGGCCCGCGCCATCATTGGCCTGGTAAAAGCCACAGAAGGGCGCGTTGCCTGGTTAGGACGCGATCTGCTCGGGCAAAGCCAGGAGCAATGGCGTCAGGCGCGCAGCGATATCCAGATGATTTTCCAGGATCCGCTGGCATCGCTCAATCCGCGTATGACCATTGGCGATATCATTGCGGAACCGCTGCGCACCTATTACCCGAAGATGCCGGGCCAGCAAGTGAAGGATAAGGTGAAAACCATGATGATGAAGGTTGGGTTGTTACCTAACCTCATCAACCGCTATCCGCACGAGTTCTCGGGCGGCCAGTGTCAGCGTATTGGCATCGCGCGGGCGCTGATTCTCGAGCCGAAGCTGATCATCTGCGATGAGCCGGTATCGGCGCTGGACGTGTCGATTCAGGCGCAGGTCGTTAACCTGTTGCAGCAATTGCAGCGAGAAATGGGGCTGTCACTGATCTTTATCGCACACGATTTGGCGGTGGTAAAACACATCTCGGATCGCGTGCTGGTGATGTATCTCGGGCATGCGGTTGAGCTGGGTACTTACGATGCGGTGTATAACAATCCGCAGCATCCGTACACCCGCGCGCTGATGTCAGCGGTGCCGATTCCCGATCCGGACCTGGAGAAGAACAAGCAAATCCAGCTGCTGGAAGGAGAGCTGCCATCGCCGATCAATCCGCCATCGGGATGCGTGTTCCGCACCCGTTGCCCGATTGCCGGACCAGAGTGCGCGAAAACCCGGCCGCTGCTGGAAGGCAGCTTCCGTCATGCGGTCTCTTGTTTAAAAGTCGATCCGCTGTAAATGAAAACGCCGGGCAATCGCCCGGCGTTTTTTTGTCTGTCGCTTACTCGCGCCACAGGATGTGGCAGAGTTTGTGATTTTTCTCGCGGCAAAGCAGGACGCGTGCAAACACATCAGTGATCGGCTCGCCGTCGGCTTCACCTAATCCAATCACCACTTCTGCGAAGAAGTCTGGGTTGAGATCGAAATCAACATGTTCCTGCCAGTCTTCCGCAGGATCGAACAGTTCCGCGCCACCGCGCTCTTCAAACTGCAGATTGAACAGAATAATGTCAGCGGGATCGAGATTGTCGCCAGCCAGCTCAAGAAAAATATCGTAAGCCTGCTCCAGCGTTTCATCTTCAGTAAGGCGATTATTTAAATCCATGGTCATTCCTGCTTGCCCTGAGGCGGTAATATTTTCGCTCGTTTTACAGTAAAGGACTAAAGAAGTAAAACAGTCGTTCAACGATACGTTGCCACCAGGCACGTTTAGCCCAGCGAGCACCATCCAGTAAGCGTGAGCGGGCGATGTAATCATCCTGCACGGTAGCGAGATCGCTGCCAAAGCCGTCATCATCAACCACCAAGGTGATCTCAAAGTTGAGCCACAGGCTGCGCATATCCAGATTAACCGTGCCGACCAAACTCAGCTGCCCGTCAACCAGCACACTTTTGGTATGCAATAGGCCATCTTCAAACTGGTAAATCTTCACGCCGGCTTCCAGCAGTTCGGTGAAGAAGGCACGACTCGCCCAGCCTACCAGCAGCGAATCATTATGGCGCGGCACAATGATGCTCACTTCCACACCGCGTAACGCTGCGGTACAGATGGCGTGCAGCAGGTCATCGCTCGGCACAAAGTAGGGCGTGGTCATAATCAGCTGCTGACGCGCGGAGTAGACCGCTGTGAGTAACGCCTGATGGATCATATCTTCCGGAAAGCCGGGCCCAGAAGCGATCACCTGAATGGTATGCCCGCTCTCCTGTTCGAAGGGCATCACGTTGCCATCCGGCGCGGGCGGCAGAATGCGTTTACCGGTTTCAATCTCCCAGTCGCAGGCATACACAATGCCCATGGTGGTTGCCACCGGGCCTTCCATGCGCGCCATCAGGTCAATCCATTGGCCCACGCCGGCTTCCTGCTTAAAGAAGCGTGGATCAACCAGATTCATGCTGCCGGTATAAGCGATGTAGTTATCGATCAGCACCACTTTACGATGCTGTCGCAAGTCCATGCGGCGCAGGAAAACACGCAGCAGGCTTACCTGCAATGCTTCAACCACGTCGATGCCGGCATTGCGCATCATGTTGACCCACGGACTGCGGAAGAAGGTGACGCTGCCCGCTGAATCCAGCATCAAACGGCAATGTACACCGCGACGCGATGCGGCCATCAGCGATTCCGCCACTTCATCGGCCAGCCCGCCGGGATGCCAGATATAGAACACCATCTCGATATTATGCCGTGCCAGCTGGATATCACGGATCAGTGCGTGCATCACGTCATCGGAGTTGGTCAGCAACTGCAGCTGATTACCTTTCACGCCGGCGATGCCCTGACGATGGCGGCACAAATCAAACAGGGACCGCGCCACGTCGCTGTGTTCAGTGGCGAAGATATGACGGCACTGTTTGAGATCGTTAAGCCATTTGGCGGTGGAGGGCCACATGGTGCGCGCGCGTTCGGCACGCCTTTTACCTAAATGCAGCTCACCAAAAGAGAGATAAGCGATTATACCCACCAGCGGTAGAATGTAGATGATCAGCAGCCAGGCCATTGCTGAGGTGACTGCGCGGCGTTTCATCAGAATACGTAGCGTGACACCCGCAATCAGCAGCCAGTAACCAAACAGCAGCAACCAACTGATTAGGGTATAAAATGTGGTCATTAAGTGGACGTCCTGTTCGCGCTTTGTTGTGCAAAGTTTACGTGCTGATCACAGGGAGTGAAACCTTTAATCGTGAATGACGTTTCGATGAAGCTTTCGATTTGGCATTTCCTGGCAGATCTTTATAATGCCTGCCGAGTTTAGCCTGTCTGAGAGGATGTGATGAGACGCAGCAAAAATGAAGTGGCGCGCTGGAGAATGTTACGGCAGGTACACCGTCGTCGTTCTCGCTGGCTGGAAGGGCAGTCGCGTCGTTATAAGCGCATCCATACCATTCGTCATCAGGTGGCGCAGCAACATCGCCGCTCCATCCTGTTTATCTCGCAAATGGACTGATGGGTTTACGCGGCCATCATGCGCCGCGTAGCACCCGGATGACATTGACCATCTCTACTGCCGCTGCCAGCACAATTAACATCACAACGTGCTGACGAGCGTTGCGCCAGCCTTGCTGACGCCATAGCCAAAGTGCTCTGCCGATGAAAGCGAATGCTATCACCAGCAGTAAAACTGACAACCACATAGATTAGAAAACGCGTTTGAACGGTTTGACCGCGACTTTCTCATACACGCCTGCGGCAATGTAGGGATCATCCTTGGCCCATGATTCCGCGACTTCCAGCGAAGAGAATTCGGCGATGATCACGGAACCGCTGAAACCGGCCGGGCCTGGATCGTTGCTGTCAACTGCTGGCAGCGGACCCGCAGCAATCAGTCGACCTTCATCTTGCAACAGCTTCAAACGAGCAAGATGCGCGGGACGTACCGAGTTGCGTTTTTCCAGTGAATCAGCGGTATCTTCCGCATAAATGACGTAAAGCACGATGGGATACTCCCGTTAGACTTGCCGAAATTGCGTGACACGTTAAGTGATCGTTAATCAGAGTGCAAACGAAAGATAAATACGCTGTCATTCAGCGCAATCAGGGTTAAAAAAGACCTTTCTGCGGGGCGCTTGCACATCGCTTATTGAAACTGATTGCTATTTGCATTTAAAATCTGCGCTTCACTCAATGAACATGAATGATATGACCACGTTGACTACGCCTTTACCTTCACGTACCCCCATTGCTGTAATTTTATCCGTGGTACTTCACGGTTCGTTGATCGCTGGCATTCTCTATGCATCTTTTCATCAGGTGATTGAAGTTCCAAAAGCGTCCCAGCCTATCAGCGTTTCGCTGGTGGCTCCGGAAGTGCAACCCGAACCTGCGCCTGCTCAGGTCACGCCGCCGCCACCTGAACCTGAGCCGGAGCCTGAAGTGGCGCCAGAGCCGCCGAAGGTTGAGCCGGTACCGATTCCTAAGCCGGAGCCTAAGCCGAAGCCAAAACCTAAACCGAAGCCAAAGGTTGAAAAGAAGGTTGAGCCGAAACCGCGTCAGCAAGTGAAGCCGCAGGAAAATCCGTTTAAGCAGGAAGCGGCAACCACGCAGACGCGTCCAACAACCGCGCCGAAAGCCAATCCGACCGCAACGCCGAGCATCTCAGATGGTCCGAAAGCGATGAGCGTCAGCAAGCCTGCCTATCCGGCACGTGCGTTCGCGCTGCGTGTTGAGGGACGTGTGCGGGTGCAGTTTGACGTTGATAGCGACGGTCGTGTGGATAACGTCCAGATTTTGTCGGCAGAACCGCGCAACATGTTCGAGCGCGAAGTGAAGCAGGCGATGAAGAAGTGGCGTTATCAGCCAGGTCGTCCAGGCAAGAATCTCACCATGAACATCGTATTCCGCATCAATGGTGGCGCCAATATCGAATGAGCACTCGTGGCTGAGAGGTAAAAAGAAAGCGGTCAGATGACCGCTTTTTTAATGTTACAGATCGCTTAAATTGCTTCTGCCGGGCGGCAGCGGGCGAGATTGCCCGGTATTGTCGACGGCGACGTAGACAAACACCGCTTCGGTTGCGCAGTAGGTCTGTCCAATCGGTTCGGACGACACTTTCTTGATCCACACTTCGACGTTTATGGTCATGGAACTGTTGCCGGTGCGGATGCAGCGTGCGTAGCAGCTCACCACATCGCCAACCGCCACCGGTTTAAGGAACGTCATTCCGTCCACGCGCACGGTGACGACACGTCCTTCGGCAATCTCTTTCGCCTTAATTGCGCCGCCCATGTCCATCTGCGACATCAACCAGCCACCAAAGATATCTCCGTTGGCATTGGTATCCGCTGGCATGGCCAGGGTACGCAACACCATCTCGCCTTGCGGCGACTTATGTTTTTCGTCCATTGCTCAGTTCTTCTGCAGGTGAAGAGAAGCCCGACGCTGTCGGGCGGAGTGGCATTATTTTTGTTCTTGTTGCGGCATCTGTCGCCAGATATACACGCCGCTTAACAGGGTAAAGAGTAGGGTCAGGCCGGTCAGACCGAACACCTTAAAGTTAACCCAAAATTCCTGCGATAACCAAAACGCAACATAAATATTCGCTAAGCCGCAGGCGAGAAAGAAGATTGCCCAGGCAATGTTGAGATTGCGCCACACGCCTGAAGGCAGTTGTAACTCTTTGCCCAGCATGGTTTGAATCAGCGGTTGCTTCATAAACCACTGGCTGTAGAGCAGCGCGACGGCAAACAGCGAATAGATCACCGTGACTTTCCATTTGATGAATTCATCGTTATGGAACACCAGCGTCAGCGTGCCGAATACCGCGACCAGCACAAAGGTAAAAATGGTCATTTTTTCCAGCTTGCGGTAGAGCACCCAACTGACGACCAGCGCCAGACCGGTGGCAACGATCAGTGCGCCGGAGGCGACAAAGATGTCGTACAGCTTGTAGAAGATGAAGAAAACCACCAGGGGAAGAAAATCGAGTAACTGCTTCATAGCGTTTCCAAATAGGCAGGAGCGTACAGTTATGGCGCCCGGGTGAGCGCCATAACGATTAACGTAACAGCATATACAGCCGGTACAGATAGATAATCAGCACTGCGGAGACCAGGTTACCCAGCGCGTTCAACACCACGGAGGCGATATTGGCGGGCAGCACGGTCAGCGATGAAAAGAAGAACATCAGCACAATTTTGGCCAGCAGCCACAGCACAATAGCTGGTGCGATAACCTTAATATTCTTCCAGGCGAGACGCATGCTGGCACGCATCGCGCCAATCACGCCGAGCTTCTCATTGGCGAGAATCACCGGTGCCAGTGAAAACAGGATCGCCAGAATCACGCCCGGTACCATCAGCACCATAAAGCCCAATTGAACCAGCAGGGTGATCAGGAAGGTCTGCAGCAGCAGCTTTGGCAGGATGGGCGCAGATGCGCCAATAGCGCGCAGCGCGCTGACGCGTTGTCCGCCCGATACCATTGGGATTAGAAGCAGCATGCCACCCAGCAGCAGCGTGTTGCCAATCAACGCAGCGAACGTGCCTGCAGCGGAAGCGCGCAGCAAAATACGCTGCTGATCCGGAGACATATTTTGTACCAGCTCAAACAGCGACGATGCGCTGTCATCGGACTGGCTCAACAACGAGAGCTGGTCTTCACCTGGCGTTAACGCGTGGCCGACGATCACAGTAATGAACGAGGTCAGCAGCGCCAGCAGTAAAATAGTAACCAGCTGATGGCGCAAAAAATTTCCTGTGTCACGGTATAACGAGCTTGCCGTGATAGACATGTAAACTCCTTGAAAGAACCGGATTAATTAACCCGGCGATTGTACATGTTCTACTGGCGTGCTGGCACCCGCATTGGGATAACTTTCTGTCATAACAGGTAAAGAAGGGTGAAAAAGCGCAGGAAGACCGTAGCGAGCACGGGCGCGATCGCAAGCTTCGTTCTGTTCACCGTTCTCGCCGGACATCGAAAACTCCCGACAGGGCGAAGGGCGCTGCTGATAAATACCGCAGGAGACGCAGCCGCCGACGTCGCCCTGCAGCGCAATACAGCGCGGCTGGCGTTGGTTGGTGCCGCGCATATTGCGCATAAATGGGGTTAACGGTTCTGTTAATTCAACGGGAACAGCACCGGCGCCATCATCGGCTTCGGCCCAGTAAAAAGAGACACGGAAGTGCGCGCAGCATGCGCCACAGGTCACGCAAGGATTTAGTGAATCGCTCATCTGATCGCCCGCCACCTTTAAGGTATCGAACCAAAATCACACAGGGGAAAGTTAAAATAGTCACGGCGAAAAATTTTCGCAAGCGGACTTTTATTACGCGCTGTAAAGCCAAAATTGATCTGAATCAATTCATTGTTTTTTAAGTGATTAATTTAGATTGATGCAGATGATCTTTTACCAAAAAAGGGGTAAATGTTGTGCCGCATTCAACATTGAGACCCATCTTTATTTGGCAAAGGAGTGATTATGAAACTGGCAAAATGCGCACTGCTGATGGCGCTGGCAATTCCGCAACTGGCTCTGGCTCATGAAGCCGGTGATTTCTTTATGCGTGCAGGTAGCGCCACCGTTCGTCCGACTGAAGGCTCTGACAATGTGCTGGGTATGGGCGGCTTTAACGTTAGCAACGATACGCAGCTGGGCTTGACCTTCACCTATATGGCAACGGATAACATCGGCGTTGAGCTGCTGGCTGCAACCCCGTTCCGTCATAAGGTTGGAATGGGCGCCACCGGTAATCTGGCCACCGTGCGTCAGCTGCCGCCGACCTTAATGGCGCAGTACTATTTCTTTGATAGCAAAAGTAAAGTCCGCCCGTACGTTGGCGTCGGTATCAACTACACCACCTTCTACGATGCCAAATTCAACCAAACGGGTGAGGATGCCGGATTAAGCGACCTGAGCGTGAAAGACTCGTGGGGCATGGCGGGCCAGGTCGGTCTGGATTATCAAATCAACCGCGACTGGATGCTGAATGCCTCGCTGTGGTACATGGATATTGATACCGAAGTGAAATTTAAAGCTGGCGGTGAGCAGCAAAACATCAACACGCGTATCGATCCGTGGGTGTTCTTCTTTGGTGCGGGATATCGATTCTAATCGGCAACCAGAAATGAAGCGGGCGACCAGAAGGTCGCCCGTTGTGTTATTTGATCTGCATATTGTTAACCACAGATTTCACGCCCGCCACGCTACGCGTTATGGCCACCGCGCGATTTGCCATCTGCGGTGAGCTGACAAAACCGCTCAGCTGAACTTTACCCTTGAAGGTTTCAACATTGATTTCGGTCGATTTCAGCGACTCGTCATTCAACAGCTGAGCCTTAACTTTGGTGGTTACCACGGTATCGTCGATGTAACCGCCAGTGCCTTCTTTGGTTGCTGTGGGTGCACACGCGCTAAGTGCCAGCGCCATTACCGCAGCCATCATAAATCCTGCAACGACTTTGAAAAATTTCATTGGTTATCTCCCTGTCTTAGATGATGTTTCGCCGCAATGGGGCGGCGCAATTAATTGTGGTCTGGAGATGCGAAATCAGCAAATCGGCGCGCGTGAAAAAGTCAGAAATAGGGCGTTTTTACCACTTATTGATCCAATCGCAGTTTTCGCTGGGCATGAAAATCTGAGAGTAGCCGGGAATTTGAGTTTGGGGATATTTTTGGCAATAAAAAGGCCTTATCCGCACCAGCGAATAAGGCCCTGAAGGATTTTAGCGGGTGGCTGCTTTCAGACTACTCACAAAGGCTTTCAGCTCGCTGAGCAGCGTGGCCGGATCGTTCTGGTTACGCTCAATGATTTTCACAATTGCCGACCCGGAAATGGCACCCGCCGCACCAGCGGCGATGGCTTCTTTCACTTGGCCGGGTTCAGAGATACCAAAGCCCTGCAGCGGCGGCGCAGCGTTAAACTCACGCAGCTTTTCGATCAGGTGATGCAGCGGCAGGCTGGCACGATTTTCCGAACCGGTGACGCCTGCGCGTGACAGCAAATAGGTATAACCGCGACCGTGCGCAGCGATCTCACGCAGCAGTTCATCGTCAGCATTTGGTGGACAGATAAAGATCGGCGCCACATTGTGGCGCAGCGCAGCCTGACGGAAAGGCGCAGACTCTTCCAGCGGCACATCCGCAACCAGCACGGAATCGACGCCCACCGCTTCACACTGTGCATAAAAGTTATCGATACCTTTGCTGAACACCAGATTGGCGTACATCAGCAAGCCAATCGGCAGCTCGGGATATTTCTGGCGCACGGTCGCCAGAATTTCAAAGCACTGCGCCACGGTGGTGCCGGAAGCAAAGGCACGCAGCGTCGCGCCCTGAATGGTTGGGCCGTCGGCCAGCGGATCCGAGAACGGAATACCGAGTTCTAACGCGTCCGCACCGCCTTCCACCAGGGTATCGATAATTTTCAGCGAAAGTTCAGGTGACGGATCGCCGAGGGTAACGAAGGGGACAAACGCGCCTTCTTGCTGCGCCGACAGACGTTGAAACAGATGATTGTAACGTTCCATCAGATCTCTCCCTTGGCTTTCAAAATATCGTGAACGGTGAAGATGTCTTTATCGCCGCGACCAGAAAGGTTAACCACCAGCAGCTGCTCTTTTTCCGGATTTTCGCGGATCATTTTCAGTGCATGTGCCAGCGCGTGTGAGGATTCGAGCGCAGGAATAATCCCTTCAGCACGGCACAGCTCTTTAAAGGCGCTGAGCGCTTCGTCATCGGTAATCGAAACATATTCCGCGCGGCCGATACTGTTCAGATGCGCATGCTGAGGACCCACTGACGGGAAGTCCAGACCTGCAGAGATTGAGTAGGATTCTTCAATCTGCCCCTCTTCGGTCTGCATCATCGGCGCTTTCATACCGAAATAGATCCCCACGCGACCGTGCTTGAGCGGCGCACCGTGTTCTCCGGTTTCGATACCGTGCCCCGCCGGCTCCACGCCGATCAGACCAACGCTTTCTTCTTCGATAAAATCAGCGAACATGCCGATAGCGTTCGAACCACCGCCCACGCAGGCTAACACCGCATCCGGCAGGCGACCTTCGCGCTCCAGAATCTGGGCTTTGGTCTCTTCACCAATCATGCGCTGGAATTCACGCACGATAGTCGGGAACGGGTGCGGGCCCGCGGCGGTGCCGAGCATGTAGTGCGCGGTTTCATAGCTGCCAGACCAGTCGCGCAGCGCCTCGTTACAGGCATCTTTCAGCGTGGCTGAGCCGCTATGCACCGGAATCACTTCCGCGCCCATCAGACGCATACGGAATACGTTTGGCGACTGACGCTCAACGTCCTTGGCGCCCATGTAGATGCGGCACTTCATACCCAGCAGGGCACAGGCTAACGCTGACGCGACACCGTGCTGACCGGCGCCGGTTTCCGCGATGATCTCGTTTTTGCCCATGCGCTTAGCCAACAGCGCCTGACCCAGCACCTGGTTGGTTTTATGCGCACCACCGTGCAGCAAATCTTCACGCTTTAGATAAAGGCGGGTTTTGCTGCCTTTAGTCAGGTTGCTGCACAGCGTTAAAGCCGTTGGGCGTCCAGCGTAGTTTTTCAGCAGGTCAGTAAACTCGGCCTGAAACTCGGGATCGCGCTGCGCTTCAACAAACGCATTTTCCAACTGGCGCAAGGCTGGCATCAGGATTTGTGGTACGTACTGGCCGCCAAACTCGCCAAAATAGGGATTCAATAACGTGGTCATTTTTTCATCTTCCTTATTCGGCCCGCGCCATGGCGGGCAAGCGAAATTAATAGGCGCGCAGCGTGCGGAATACCGCCGCGACTTTGCTGGCATCTTTAATGCCTGGCGCAGATTCTATGCCGGAGTTGAAATCGAGGCCGGCACAGCCCAGCTGCGCGGCCTCAACGCAGTTGTCAGCGCTTAGGCCACCGGCCAGCAGCACATTGCTGAGATCCTGGCCTTGCAGCAGTGACCAATCGAAACGCTGGCCGGTGCCGCCCTGGCCATTATCAAACACGTAACGATCGACGTGCGGCCAGTCGCGCGCAGGTAACTGCTCTTTAATGCTCAGCGCTTTCCAGATTTTGGTGTCTGCTGGCAGCGCCTGACGCAATTCTGCGACGAACGCCTGATCTTCATCGCCGTGCAACTGCACCGCATAAAGTTTTAAACTTTCCGCTAGCGTGACAATGTCACTTGCCGCATTGTTGCAGAACACGCCAACATACTTCAGCGGGGCAGCAGCCTGCACAACCTGCGCTTGGTCGCGGCTGATTTTACGCGGCGAGCCTTCAGCGAAGATCAATCCACCATAGATTGCGCCAGCTTCCAGCGCTGCGCGTGCATCTTCGGCGCGGGTCAGGCCGCAGACTTTGTTATCACCGAGCAATACGCGACGCACGCCAGCGGTGAGATCGGCTTCTTCCATCAGCGCGGAGCCAATCAGGAAGCCGTTAGCGAAGTGGCTTAGCTCACGAACCTGGGCATAATTGTGAATGCCAGATTCGCTAATGACGGTGACGCCATGTCCGAGGCGCGGGGCTAACTGACGCGTGCGATTCAGGTCGATGGACAGGTCGCGCAGGTCGCGGTTATTAATGCCGACAACTTTGGCTTCCAGCGCAATCGCGCGTTCCATCTCTTCTTCATTACTGACTTCGGTCAGCACGCCCATTTTCAGGCTGTGCGCCACGGCGGCGAGCTGACGATATTGCTCATCATCCAGCACTGACAACATCAGCAGAATGGCGTCGGCCTGATAATGTCGTGCCAGATAGATCTGGTAGGGATCGATGATGAAGTCTTTGCACAACACCGGTTGCGTGATGGCGGCGCTAACAATCGGCAGGAACGCAAAATCGCCCTGGAAGTATTTCTCATCGGTTAACACCGACACCGCAGAAGCGTAATGACGATATACGCCAGCGATGGTGGCGGGATTGAAATCCTCGCGAATCAGCCCTTTGGAGGGCGAAGCTTTTTTGCATTCCAGGATGAATACCGTGCGCGATCCACGTAGTGCATCGTAAAAATGACGTTCCGCAGGCTGCAAATCGTTCTGGAAGGTGGCCAGCGGCTGCTGTGCTTTGCGCGCTTCAACCCAGACGGCTTTATCTTGTACGATTTTCTCTAAAACAGTGCCCTTAATACTCATCTCATCCTCTCGCTGCCAGAGCGACAACGCGCTCGTAGGCCTGTCCGCTGCGAATGGCAGCGATGGCGCGCTGTGCGTTGTCGCGCAAATCTTCATTTCCGAACACTTTCAGTAACATTGCGACGTTCACCGCCACCGCCTGCTCATGGGCGGGCTGGCCTTTACCCTGGAGTAAACGGGTCAGAATGTCACGGTTTTCTTCCGGCGTGCCGCCTGCCAACGCGTCTTTATCATGGAAGCCAAAACCGAAGTCTTCTGGTGTCAGCTGATAGCCAGTGATTTCGCCATCACGCAGCTCGGCGACCTGCGTTGGGCTGTGCAGCGCCACTTCATCCATGCCACCGCCGTGAACCACAGCCGCACGTTGATAGCCGAGCACTTTTAGCGTTTGGGCGATTGGCAGTACCAGCTCCGGGCTGTACACGCCAATCACCGCCAGCGGTGGACGCGCAGGGTTAATCAGCGGACCCAGCACGTTAAAGATGGTACGGGTTTTCAACTGCTGACGTACCGGCATCGCGTGACGAAAACCGCTGTGATACTGCGGAGCAAACAGGAAGCAGACGTTGAGATCGTCCAGCGCCTGGCGTGCTTGTTCCGCAGGCATATCCAGATTGATGCCAAATGCCGCCAGCAGATCGGAAGAACCCGACTTGCTGGAGACGCTGCGATTACCGTGCTTTGCCACTTTCAGGCCGCAGGTTGCCGCAACAAAGGCGCTGGCGGTCGAGATATTGATGCTGTTGCTGCCGTCACCACCGGTACCGACGATATCGGCAAAGGTGTAATCCGGGCGCGGGAACGGTTTTGCATCGGCCAGCAGCGCGGAAGCGGCACCGGCGATCTCTTCCGGACGCTCGCCACGGACTTTCATGGCGATCAGCGCGGCGGCTAACTGCGTCGGCTCCAGCTGACCGGTAATAATAGCGCTAAATAGCTGGTGGCTTTCGCCCTGGCTCAGCGTCTCAGACTGATAAAGTTTTTCCAGAATAGTTTGCATCATAATCTCCCTATTACTTCGCCAGCGCCCAGGCCAACGTTTGTTCTAATAAGCGCGCGCCCTGAGTGGTGAGAATGGATTCGGGGTGGAACTGGAAGCCACACACGCGGTCGGCATCGTGGCGCACAGCCATCACCATGCCGTTGTAGCTGGCGTTAACGGTCAATTCGGCTGGCGTATTGCTGCCGACCAGCGAGTGATAGCGCGCCACCGGCAGCGGATTGCTCAGGCCAGCGAACATGCCTTCGCCATCGTGGGTAATAGAAGAGGCTTTGCCGTGCAGGATCTCGCCGGCCTGGCCGACATGGCCGCCGTAAGCTTCAACAATCGCCTGATGACCGAGACAGATGCCGATAATTGGCAGACGACCGCGCAGCGCTTGCAGCAAATCTGGCATGCATCCGGCATCTTTCGGCGCGCCCGGACCCGGCGACAGCATCAGAATCGGATTTTCCATCTGCTGCAGGCGTTCAATCAGCACCTCAGCGGGCACGTTGTTGCGGTAAATCACCACGTTATGGCCAAAGGTACGCAGCTGATCAACGAGGTTGTAAGTAAAGGAGTCGATGTTATCGAGCAGCAGGATATCGGCCATCAGAAAATCTCCTTGCAGTGATGGGCTGTTGCGATGGCACGCAATACCGCGCGCGCTTTGTTGCGGCTCTCGTCCGCTTCTGCCTGTGGCTGGGAATCAAGAACCACACCGGCGCCAGCTTGTACGGTGGCAACGCCGTCTTCAACCCACGCGGAACGAATAACGATGCAGGTATCAAGGTCGCCGTTAGCGGTGAAATAGCCGACTGCGCCGCCGTAGCTGCCGCGACGTGTGCCTTCTTTCCCGGCAATCAGTTGCATCGCACGCACTTTCGGTGCGCCGCTCAGCGTGCCCATGTTCATGCAGGCGCGGTAGGCGTGCAGCACGTCGAGATCTTCGCGCAGCGTGCCGACCACGCGTGATACCAGATGCATCACGAACGAGTAGCGGTCAACTTTAGTCAGGTCTGCCACGTAACGGCTGCCCGGCACGCAGATACGCGCCAAATCGTTACGCGCTAAATCCACCAGCATCAGGTGCTCAGCCATCTCTTTATGGTCGGTGCGCATTTCCAGTTCGATGCGGCTGTCGAGATCGCGATCCAGTGAGCCATCGGCATGGCGGCCGCGTGGACGCGTACCCGCAATCGGGTAGATCTCAATCTGACGCGACGTCGCGTCATATTTCAGTGAGCTTTCTGGCGAGGCACCAAACAGCGCGAAATCCTGATCCTGCATAAAGAACATGTAAGGACTTGGATTGCTGTTTTTCAACGTGTCGTAAGCGGCCAGTGGAGAAGGGCACGGCAGCGAGAAGCGACGTGAAGGGACAACCTGGAAGATTTCGCCAATGCGAATCGCTTCCTGCATCTCACGCACCACGTTGCAGTACTCTTCATCGCTCTGACTGGTGCTCAGCGTCATGTGCTCGACGCGCTGTACCGGCAATGCGGGCGCTGCTTGCGTCATCTGGCCGCGCAGTTGTTCGATGCGGCCTTGCAGACGCTGGAACTCGCTGGTCGATGGGCTGAATAAGCTGGCCTGCAGGCGAGCAGTGCGCTGCTGATGGTCGATCACCAGTAAGGTTTCGGCCAGATAGAAGCAGTAATCCGGGCAACGCTGTTCGTTGCGCAGTTGCGGCAGATCTTCGAAACCGGCCACTAAGTCATAAGCGAACAAGCCGCCAAGTAGCATCGCTTCACGCTCCTCTTCCGGGCTGTTCACCAGCTGCGGGATCAGGCGCAGCGCATCAAATACGGAAAAGGCCTTCAGGCGGGAATCTTCGTCCTGCATGCCTTGCTGCTGGGTGAAATGCAGCTCGCGGCCATCAGGGCGCACCTCAATACGCACCTCAGAGGGCAGCGCCTCGTCCAGCAGCGGCAAGATGGCGCGACCATTTTCCGACAGCGCTTTGATGGTGACGATGTTACCCAGCGCACTGACGCGCAGCGCGCTATCCACGATTAACAGGCTTTTCAGGTTTTGTTTGCTGTCGATATCTGCGGATTCAAGCAGCAGAGTTGCTGGACGTGCGCCGCATAACTGATGAAACACTGCGGCCGGATCTTCGCGGTAGGGCGCGGTACCGGTTATCAACTTCAATGTAGGTTTCGCAATAGCCATAATGGATTCTCTGAATTTCGCTCAAAAAAAAGCCCGCTCGGTGGCGGGCTTAGGTATCAATCTGCACTGCGGTTACGCAAATTGTGCACGACGACGTCGCCCGATAAAGGGATCATCGTGCCACCAACCATTTAAATGCGTACCAAAAATAGTCATGATTAAATACCCGTTACGTGTGAACTTGTGTACTAGTTAACTGGTTCGGGCGAAAAATGTCAATACCCTTTTTCAGCCAGGGGCAAAATCGTTATCATGCCTGCCGGTTTATGTAGTTGCTGGAGTTATCTTGTCGGACATCGCTCGTTTTCCCCTTTACGATTTACACAGCCATACGCTGGCTTCTGACGGCTTATTGACGCCGACCGCGCTGGTGCAGCGCGCGGTTGAGATGAAAGTCGGTGTGCTGGCGATTACCGATCACGACACGGTGGCGGGCGTGCCAGAAGCGCAGGCGGCAGTGATGCAACAGGATCTACCGATCCGCGTGCTAGCCGGTTTAGAAGCATCAACCTTATGGGAAAATCACGAAATCCACATTGTGGGGCTGAATGTCGATTGCCAGCATCCCGCGCTGACTGAATTCCTTGCGCTTCAGTATCAGACACGCCTTGATCGTGCGCAGCAGATTGCCGAACGCCTCGAGCGCGCTCGCATTCCTGATGCGCTAGCCGGTGCGCAGCGACTGGCGCAGGGCGGCTTGATCACGCGTGGCCACTTTGCGCGTTATCTGGTGGAGATTGGCAAAGCCGACAATATGGCGCAGGTATTCAAGAATTATCTGGCGCGCGGGAAAACCGGCTACGTGCCGCCGCAATGGTGTACAATTAAACAAGCCATTGATGCTATTCATCATTCTGGCGGCTATGCCGTTTTGGCGCATCCCGGTCGTTATGGTTTGTCGGCTAAATGGTTAAAGCGGCTGATTGCGCATTTTGCCGACGTGGGCGGCGATGCCATGGAAGTCGCGCAGTGCCAGCAAGCGCCCAACGAGCGCACGCAGCTGGCAACCTATGCGCGTGACCATCAGTTAGCCGGGTCGCAGGGATCAGATTTCCACCAACCTTGTCCGTGGATAGAACTGGGACGCAAGTTATGGCTACCGGGCGGCGTGGAGCCGGTTTGGGAACGCTTCCCCGCATTGGCGCCCAGCAGTGCTGTTACAGACAGGTGATATGAGGTTTTTATGAGTCAATATTTTCACATTCATCCCGACAATCCGCAGCCGCGCCTGGTAAATCAGGCCGTTGATTATCTCAATAAAGGCAGCGTGATTGTTTATCCAACCGACTCTGGCTATGCGCTGGGGTGTCGTCTGGAAGAGAAAAATGCCATGGAACGCATTTGTCGCATTCGCCAGTTGGATGGCAATCACAACTTTACGCTGATGTGCCGCGATCTGTCGGAGCTGTCGACTTACGCGCAGGTGGATAACTCCGCGTTTCGCCTCCTGAAAAACAACACGCCGGGCAACTACACCTTCATTTTGAAGGCGACGAAAGAAGTGCCGCGTCGTCTGATGAATGACAAACGTAAAACCATCGGGCTACGCGTGCCGTCCAACCCGGTGGCGCTGGCGCTATTGGAGCGCCTTAACGAGCCGATGATGTCGACTTCGCTGATGCTGCCCGGCAATGATTTCACCGAGTCCGATCCGGAAGAGATTCAGTACAGCATTGGCAAGCTGGTGGATCTGATCATCGATGGCGGCACGCTGGGACAGCAGCCGACCACGGTGATCGATCTCACCAGCGATGCGCCGGTGGTGGTGCGCGAAGGTGTCGGTGACACGCGCCCGTTCCAGTAATCATGCATGGTCAGGCGTGGCTTTCTGCGTCTGACCAATATTGGATTCCAGCCAGGTTTTGAAATCCCCGTACGGAATATACAGCGAGACATCTTTTAAGATGACTTTCTTGCTGCGAACGTTAGATATTTCATGGCTGTAACCGACAATCACCCCGCCAATGGTTTGGTCCGCATTATATACCGCGCCACCGGACATCCCTTGCACCACGCCAGCATTTGATGCCATTGCCATGCAGGGCTTTTTATTCCATTTATTGGTAATGGCGGTACGCGCTAAATTAACGCCGCTCGATTCCACCGGCATAGCGGAAATAAAGCTGTAACCGTACATTTTAATCGGTTCGCCAACAGCACCGTTGCGGAATTTCACCAGCGTTTCTGGACTGTTTTTATGATAAATAATCGCGACGTCGCAATAAGGATGATAGGCCTTGACACGCTGCACGGCCGTTTTTGCCACGTGCGCCGCCGTCAGGCTGTATTCTGGCGTCAAAGGAATGGTTGTACCGAGAATGCCCAAACCTAGCACGGTCGGGATGCCTGTCACGCTCATATCAACGTGTTGCATCGCAGTACGACTGTACTCAGTGTGGCCCACGGAACAACCGCTCAGAGCCAGCGCAGCGAGCGCAGGCCAAAGCAGAGAGGTTTTCATGGCTGTGATCTTCTTTAAAGCATGTCCGTAAAATCCCTGGTGAAGACTTTCGACATGCAAATTAAATTCATTCCGTAAATGAATAAACGCGTCTAACCCCGCGCGCGCCGGTTTGTAATATCAGTGAAATTACACAGTGGTTCGTTAATGATTTGTAAGTTGAACGAATATAAATAGTAAATGAAAGCTATGTTATTATGACGACGCACTGGATTTCAGGCTTAAATTTTACACAGTTTTTTCTGCAGAACAATTCATCAAATTTAATATTAATCAAATAATACAAAAATACAGACTTAATCCAACCTGTAGTGCCAATAAACTATCAGTTTGCATTTATTACGGTAATGGACCTTATTTAATGCTGTTAAATAGTTTTTTATGCTGTTTTATTGTTTTTACTTAGATTTAAAGTTTGTGATTATCCTTAAGCGTGGCGAGCAATAGCGGTTAAGCAGTCTTGCAAAGCGCTAATGTATCAGTTGTCTTAAGTTGATAATAGGCTCAGGCGGGAAAGGTTAGGGGCAAGTGATAATAATTCAGTCACTTGGCGTGGATGCTGCGGATGCAAATAAGAACGATCTATCAGCCAGCTGAATGTTTATCGTCATGGTCTTAATGGCTACGTTTTTACCAGACCCTCTGTTATCGGCAGCAAAGGAAAAGGTGTTAACAAAACTTGCGTTAGTGTAAAATCGCGGGCCGTCTGAGATTGCAGCAGCGATGCAGAGCGGTAACAGATTCTGATATGGGAATTGGTAATCCCTGTATCGCACCTCTTCTTACCACGACGCCTGGGAAGGCGACAACGAGGCTCCATGAGCGAAAAATTACAGAAAGTATTAGCGCGCGCCGGTCACGGTTCGCGTCGCGAAATCGAAACCATGATTTCAGCCGGACGCGTCAGCGTTGACGGCAAACTGGCGACGCTTGGCGATCGCATCGAAAGTGATAAATCCCTGAAAATTCGTATCGATGGCCATCTGGTTTCCATCGCTGAGTCGGCGACCGAAGTGTGTCGCGTATTGGCGTACTATAAACCAGAAGGTGAACTCTGCACGCGTAACGATCCGGAAGGGCGTCCAACCGTATTTGATCGTCTGCCGCGTCTGCGTGGTTCACGCTGGATTGCCGTCGGTCGTCTGGATGTGAATACCTGCGGTTTGATGCTGTTCACCACCGATGGTGAACTGGCTAACCGTTTGATGCACCCAAGCCGTGAAGTGGAGCGTGAATATGCGGTTCGGGTGTTTGGCGAAGTGGATGACGATAAAATCCGTCAGCTGAGCAAAGGCGTGCAGCTGGAAGATGGCCCGGCATCGTTCAAAACCATTAAGTTTGCCGGCGGCGAAGGCATTAACCAATGGTACAACGTGACGCTGACCGAAGGGCGTAACCGCGAAGTGCGCCGTCTGTGGGAAGCGGTTGGCGTGCAGGTTAGCCGACTGATGCGTGTGCGTTACGGTGATATCCAGTTGCCAAAAGGCTTGCCACGCGGCGGCTGGATCGAGATGGAATTACCGGCGGTCAACTATCTGCGTACGTTAGTCAGTATGCCGGAAGAGACGGTAACGAAAGTGGCCGTTGAAAAGGATCGTCGTCGCACCAAGGCTAACCAAATTCGTCGTGCGGTAAAACGTCACGGTGTGGTGAGCAACAATCCGCGTCGGAATAACACTAAACGCGGTTCCTGATCCTAAGCCTGACGCCGCGCTCTGCGGCGTCAGCGTGTTACCAATCTATTCCTTGCTGTGCCTGAATTCCCGCATCAAACGCATGTTTCACCGGACGCATTTCCGTTACGGTATCAGCCAAATCCAGCAACGTGCGATGACAGCCGCGACCGGTAATGATTACGCTTTGCTGAGCAGGGCGCTGTTGCAGCACATCGACCAGCTCCGCTAAATCCAGATAATCCATGCTCACCATGTACGTGATTTCATCCAGGATCACCAGATCGACGCGGCTATCGGCCAACATACGACGCGCCTGCTGCCACACCAACTGACAGGCGGCAGTGTCGGTCTCGCGGTTCTGCGTATCCCAGGTAAAACCGGTGGACATCACCTGAAATTCGACGCCGTGCTGTTCCAGCAAGTTACGTTCACCGTTGGGCCATTCGCCTTTAATGAACTGTACCGCCGCCACTTTTTTACCGTGTCCGCAGGCGCGCAACGCGGTGCCAAAAGCCGCGGTGGTTTTCCCTTTGCCGTTACCGGTGAACACCATCAAAATGCCGCGCGTCTCGGTGGCGGCGGCGATTCGGGCATCAACCTGCTCTTTTAGTCGCTGCTGGCGTTGCTGATGGCGATCATTCATGCGGTTGCCGGCCCCGCTTTGCGTCCCGGCTGCGCATCAAAGCTGGTGCCGGTTTTACGTCGGCTGTCATCACCCATCAAATAGAGGTAGAGCGGCATCAAATCCGCGGGGGTTTTGAGTAAATTGGCATCCTCATCCGGGAAAGCGCTGGCGCGCATTTTGGTGCGCGTACCGCCAGGATTGATGCAGTTCACCCGCAAGTGACGGTTTTTATACTCGTCGGCCAGCACCTGCATCATACCTTCAGTGGCAAACTTCGAAACCGCATACGCGCCCCAGCCTGCACGGCCGGTGCGGCCCACGCTGGACGTGGTAAACACCAGCGATCCGGCATCTGATTTCAGCAGCAGCGGCAGTAATGCTTGAGTTAAATAGAAGGTGGCATCAAGGTTAATCTGCATCACGTCACGCCAGATCTGCGGATCGAGCTCCTCCAACGGTACGATTTCGCCCAGAATGCCAGCGTTGTGCAGCACGCCATCCAGACGCGGCACCAGCGCAGTAACCTGGTCGGCTAACTGCTGGCAGCTTTCTGGCGTGGCTTCAGCCAGATCCAGTAATAAAGAAGCGGCTGGCTGCTTGTTTAACTGGTTGATGGCCTGCTCCGTTTTCTGCAGGGTGTCGGCGTTGCGGCCCAACAGGATGACGCGCGCGCCGTAGCGCGCATAGGTCAGCGCCGCTTCACGGCCAATGCCATCGGAAGCGCCGGTGACGAGGATGATGCGATTTTCCAGCAGATCGCTTTTCGGTTGATAATGCACAGCGATGTCCTTTGCTCGGGTCAGAAGGTTTTTGGCTTTATGCCTGAATTTGCCGCGCGGTGCAACGCTTGAGCCTCGCATTCTGTGCCGCCTGCGGGCATTTCAGGCGACGACAGCGCGTAAAGCGGGTAAACTTACAGCTGTTGTAATTTACTGTTTAATAAGGCGGCAGAATGGATTTTTTCTCCAGTTATGGATTATTTCTGGCTAAGGCCGTTACCGTGGTGGTGGCGATCGCAGCTATTGTTCTGATTGTGCTAAATGCCGCGCTGCGTAAACGTCACAGCAGCGGTCAGCTGCGTTTGACGCATCTCGATGATGATTATCGTGAGATGAAGGAAGATCTGCAGCTCGCCAAAATGAAGCCACAGGCGCAAAAAGTGTGGCTCAAGCAGCATAAGAAAGAAGAGAAGCAAAAGGCGAAAGCTGATAAACGCAATGCTAAAGCCGGCGTGAGCGAGACGCTGAAGCCCACGCTGTATGTGCTGGAGTTCAAAGGCAGCATGGACGCGAGTGAGGTCACCTCATTGCGTGAAGAGATCTCCGCGGTGCTGGCAGTTGCGGTGCCGGGCGATGAAGTGCTACTGCGCCTGGAAAGCCCCGGCGGCGTAGTACACGGCTACGGTTTGGCGGCTTCGCAGCTGCAACGCCTGCGCGATGCCGGTCTGCAATTGACGGCGGTGGTGGATAAAGTCGCTGCCAGCGGCGGTTACATGATGGCTTGCGTGGCGGATCGCATTGTGGCCGCACCGTTTTCTATTATTGGTTCAATTGGCGTGGTCGCGCAGATTCCCAACTTCAACCGCCTGTTAAAGCGTAACGATATTGACGTCGAGCTGCATACCGCCGGTCAGTACAAACGGACTTTGACGCTGTTTGGTGAAAACACCGAAGAAGGGCGCGAGAAATTCCAGGAAGATCTTAATGAAACCCATCAGCTGTTTAAAGATTTTGTACAGCAGATGCGTCCATCGCTTGATCTGAACAAAGTGGCGACCGGCGAGCATTGGTATGGCCGTCAGGCGCTGGACTTGGGTTTAATTGATGAAATCGGCACCAGCGATGCGTTGATTATTAAGCATATGGATCGCTTCACCGTGCTGGGCGTCCATTACGCACGTAAGCGTAAAATGATGGATCGCTTTACCAACAGCGCCAGTCTGGCGGCTGAACGGTTGATTCTGAAAATATGGCAGCGCGGCGAGAAGCCGCTGTTGTAACCGAGCCCGGCAACTGCCGGGCTTTTTTATGCCAGATGATATTGAGAGGAGAGTTCCACCGCGAGGTGTTTAAACACGTTAAATACCGTGGTGGTTTTGGCGGTGGGCAAGCCTTCATCATCGAGAAAATAGGGACCGCGAAACACCAAAACATCACCTTGCTGAATCACATCATTGGCTTCTAATCCGACAAAATAATTTTCGTGCTGCGTGATTATCTGATTGGCTATTTCCAGTAACGCGTGGCGTGAAATAGATTCCGTTGGCACTGACATTTTTCACCTCTTTTTTGACAGCCATTTTTCTCCTTCTATATTACTTGCGAGCTATCGCGTTCAGCAAATCAGCATGGCGTCGTAAAACTGGCGCAAAATTAGGCAGAATGCTAATTAAGTTGCGTAACGGATTTTATCAGGTAGAGTGTGGGCGATTCAGCTTTCAGGGAGATCACACCCGGATGTGTGGTTCTGTCAGATGGAAAACTCGCTCCTAATCATAAAGTTGCAGAAGTCGACGCAATCTGACCTGAGATTATCCCTGCTGCCTTGAAATGCGAAATGCCGGCAGCAATATTGAACCCATTGGGTTTTGGGACCTCCAATTCTCTCCCGTTTATCAGGACGTTTCATTTAGGTAAAGGTACATATGGGTAAATCACTCGTAATCGTTGAGTCCCCGGCAAAGGCCAAAACAATCAATAAATACCTCGGTAATGACTACGTGGTGAAATCCAGTGTCGGTCATATCCGTGATTTGCCGACCAGCGGTTCAACTGCCCGTAAAAGTGCCGACGGGGAAAAAGCGAAACCTGGAAAAAAGGTTAAAAAGGATGAGAAAGCCGCACTCGTAAACCGCATGGGTGTGGATCCCTGGCATGGTTGGGAAGCGGATTATCAAATTCTGCCGGGCAAAGAAAAAGTTGTCGCTGAGCTGAAAAACCTGGCTGCCGACGCAGACCACATCTATCTCGCAACCGACCTTGACCGCGAAGGGGAAGCCATTGCCTGGCACCTGCGTGAAGTGATCGGTGGGGACGATAAGCGCTTTAGCCGCGTAGTATTCAACGAAATTACCAAGAATGCGATTCGTCAGGCGTTTGACAAGCCTGGCGAGCTTAATATTGAACGTGTCAACGCACAGCAAGCGCGCCGCTTTATGGATCGCGTGGTGGGTTACATGGTGTCGCCACTGCTGTGGAAGAAAATTGCCCGCGGCCTGTCAGCCGGCCGCGTTCAGTCGGTTGCGGTGCGTCTGGTCGTTGAGCGCGAGCACGAAATCAAAGCCTTCGTGCCAGAAGAGTATTGGGAAATCGATGCTGATTTCGCCACGCCGAAAGGCGCCGATCTGGCCATGCAGGTGACGCATCAGAATGACAAAGCGTTCCGTCCGGTCAATCGTGAGCAAACTCACGCGGCGGTAGCGATTTTGCAGAAAGCGCGTTACGAAGTGCTGGATCGTGAAGACAAGCCGACCAGCAGCAAGCCTTCTGCACCTTTTATTACCTCAACGCTGCAACAGGCGGCGAGTACGCGTTTGGGCTTCGGCGTGAAGAAGACCATGATGATGGCGCAGCGTTTGTATGAAGCGGGCCACATCACCTATATGCGTACCGACTCCACCAACCTGAGCCAGGATGCCGTGGCGATGGCGCGCGGTTATGTTGAGAGCAGCTTTGGTAAAAAGTATCTGCCAGAAGCGCCGAATACCTATGCCAGCAAAGAGAACTCACAGGAAGCGCACGAAGCGATTCGTCCTTCTGACGTGAATATCGTGGCTGAGCAGCTGAAAGATATGGAAGCTGATGCGCAGAAACTCTATCAGCTGATTTGGCGCCAGTTTGTTGCCTGCCAGATGGTTCCGGCTCAGTACGACTCCACCACGCTGACCGTGGGCGCGGCTGAATTTAAATTGAAAGCCAAAGGCCGCACGCTGCGTTTCGATGGCTGGACGCGCGTGATGCCTGCGCTGCGTAAAAATGATGAAGATCTGACGCTGCCGCCGGTAGATGTTGGCGACATGCTGGATCTTAAAGAGCTGATGCCAAGCCAGCACTTCACCAAACCGCCGGCGCGCTTCAGTGAAGCATCGCTGGTGCGTGAGCTGGAAAAACGTGGCATTGGTCGTCCATCAACGTATGCCTCGATTATCTCCACCATTCAGGATCGTGGTTACGTGCGTGTTGAGAACCGCCGTTTCTACGCTGAAAAAATGGGTGAAATTGTTACCGACCGTCTGGAGTCTAATTTCCGCGAGCTAATGAACTATGACTTTACCGCGCGCATGGAAAATAGCCTCGATCAGGTGGCGAATAATGAAGCCGAATGGAAAGCGGTACTCGACTCCTTCTTCAGTGATTTCAGCCAACAGTTAGATGATGCTGAGAAAGATCCGGAAGAGGGCGGCATGCAGCCCAACCAGATGGTGTTGACGTCAATTGATTGTCCAACCTGTAGCCGCCCGATGGGGATTCGCACCGCCAGTACCGGCGTGTTCCTGGGTTGCTCGGGTTATGCTTTGCCGCCGAAAGAGCGCTGCAAGCAGACCATCAACTTGATCCCGGAAAATGAAGTGCTCAACGTGCTGGAAGGCGATGATGCTGAAACCAATGCGCTGCGCGCTCGTCGTCGTTGCCAGAAGTGTGGCACCGCGATGGACAGCTATCTGATCGATAACCAGCGCAAGTTACACGTCTGCGGTAATAACCCAGAGTGCGACGGCTACGAGATTGAGCAGGGCGAATTCCGCATCAAGGGCTACGACGGTCCGATTGTTGAGTGCGAGAAGTGTGGTTCTGAAATGCATCTGAAAATGGGTCGTTTCGGTAAGTACATGGCGTGTACCAACGACGAGTGCAAAAACACCCGTAAGATTCTGCGTAACGGTGATGTCGCGCCGCCAAAAGAAGATCCGGTGCCGCTGCCAGAATTGCAGTGTGAAAAGTCGGATGCTTACTTTGTGTTGCGTGATGGTGCAGCGGGCGTGTTCCTTGCTGCGAATACCTTCCCGAAATCACGTGAAACGCGCGCGCCGCTGGTGGAAGAGCTGCAACGCTTTGCCGACCGCCTGCCAGAAAAGCTGAAATATCTGTCAGAAGCGCCAGCCGCCGATCCAGAAGGGAATAAGACGATGGTGCGTTTCAGTCGTAAGACCAAACAGCAATACGTCTCTTCCGAAAAGGATGGCAAAGCCACCGGCTGGTCAATGTTCTATATTGATGGCAAATGGCAGGAAGCGAAAAAGTAATTCCCCGCAAGGCCAGCATTCGCTGGCCTTTCTCTTATCCTTATAGCTAATCGTTCTACATTCTTCCTTTAACTGATATAGTAGTTATAGAACTCTTTTCGTTTCGCTGATTCGCTTTCCCTCCCTCACCGCAATTAAAGCGGAAACACGCCTGCCGGGAATGCACCTCTGTCGCTACCAGGAAGATATAACTATGAAATTGCAGCAGTTGCGTTACATCGTCGAAGTGGTTAATCACAACCTTAATGTCTCATCGACCGCCGAAGGCTTATATACCTCGCAGCCGGGCATCAGTAAGCAAGTCCGTATGTTAGAAGATGAGCTGGGCGTGCAGATATTTGCACGCAGTGGTAAGCATCTGACGCAAGTAACGCCTGCAGGTGAAGAGATTATTCGGATTGCGCGCGAAGTGCTGTCCAAAGTTGACGCGATTAAATCTGTTGCTGGTGAACACACCTGGCCAGATAAAGGCTCGCTGTATGTAGCAACTACCCATACGCAGGCACGTTATGCGCTGCCAGGCGTGATTAAAGGCTTTATTGAGCGCTATCCTCGCGTTTCTTTGCACATGCATCAGGGATCGCCGACGCAAATAGCTGAGGCGGTTTCAAAGGGCAATGCAGACTTTGCCATTGCCACAGAAGCCCTGCATCTGTATGACGATTTGATTATGCTGCCGTGCTATCACTGGAACCGCGCCATTGTGGTAACGCCAGATCATCCGTTGGCGGGTAAATCAAATGTGACGATTGAAGAGCTGGCGGATTTCCCGTTAGTGACTTACACATTTGGCTTTACAGGCCGTTCAGAGTTGGACACCGCGTTTAATCGCGCCGGATTAACGCCACGCATCGTCTTCACTGCGACGGATGCTGACGTCATTAAGACGTACGTGCGTTTAGGCCTGGGCGTTGGCGTAATTGCCAGTATGGCGGTTGATCCGGTTGCAGACCCCGATTTGGTGCGTATTGAAGCTTCAGAAATCTTTACGAATAGTACGACCAAAATTGGCTTTAGACGTAGCACCTTCCTCCGCAGCTATATGTATGATTTTATTCAACGTTTCGCGCCACACCTGACGCGTGATGTGGTGGATGCGGCGGTCGCATTGCGCTCCAATGAAGACATCGAAGCTATGTTCCGCGACATCAAGTTACCCTTCAAGTAAATTCCTAACTCATTCTTTTGCCAAGGTGTCCAGTGGGCACCTTCGGAATCCCCTAGCGCTTAGCGCCACGAGTACTTCAAAAAAAATCATTATTTTTTTGTAAATGAAACATGGGTCACATGTTTTTTCATTGTTATCTATTAAATGCGAATTAGTACACAATTTTTACGATGCTGCTTTGCAGCTCGCCAGGAATATTCCCATACTCTAGTTAAGAGTTGATGAAGAAGGGCTTTTTAACTGGCATGGTAAATTAAACTCAAATTTAGATTGGATCTAATTTGCTGTTAACCCAAATTTACAATGTAACGATTTAATTAATAGTTGTGTTGGTAATTAAATTTATCTCATCAATTTTTGGCGTTTTGATAAATAGCGTTAATCGTTGTGCTCAATAAAAATAACTGGATTTTCGGTCTTAACAAGTTTAGGATTCGTCCTAAATCTTAATCGTTGTCATCAATCGTTTTATTGAGAGTGATTATCAAAAACTATGAATACGAGAATAACTGTACAGCCGGGCTTCCGGACTAAAAGCACCAAAGTTGAGCGTACTGGTAATACCCGTCGCAAAGCTTGGATGACTGTCTTCGCTGCTTCAGCACTGTTCTGGGTAGTGGTGGCGTTAATGATTTGGCGTATGTGGGGTTAAGCCATGTGGGCAAATACACTCAGTCGTAAGCATCCGGTTTCTGCACGTCAGCCGCAAACGCCTGCGTGCAAAGTTAAAGACGTTGTATCCACTGAACCTCAGGTCACCATTCCGACTTCGTGGGAACTCAGCGAGAATCAGCGCAATTTTATTGAATCCTTCATGGATATGAAGTCGAAATAACGCAGCATGCGTTCCGTACTATATTTAGTCGTTTAGTCCCTCTTTTTGCCGGATTATCCGGTGGGCAAGTTAAAAGCCCGTCCTTTAACACTCAGCATTAAAAAAACGGTGTCATCAGTACAACGCTGAAGACGGTGGACTTTTTTTGCCCGGAATCCGGGAGGGAGTGAATTATGAGCATCAATACAACGACATTATCCTGGATGAGCGTTTATACCTTTTCCCTGGCTTTTTGGGCCGCCGCCTTCTGGGCGATGATTTAAGCCCTAACTCAAATTACACTGAATTTTATAAATGCCCTGACAAACGTCGGGGCATTTTTCATTGTGTCTTAATGTGTCTATTCGTGTTGTTATCAAAACGTTAACGGCAATGTAGTCTATCTTTAAGTTAAACCTTGCAGTCACTGAGGTTTAAAAAAGATTCACTTACATGGAGGCGCTATGTCGTTAACGTTACGCGAGCAGAGTCAGGACACGCTGGATGTTCGGGCAAAAAAATATCATTACTACAGCTTGCCCAAAGCAGCTCAGCAACTGGGCAATATCGATCGCTTGCCCAAGTCGATGAAAGTCCTGCTGGAAAACCTTTTACGCTGGCAGGATGGTGATTCTGTCACGCTTGAAGATATTGAAGCGCTGGTCGCCTGGCAAAAAGATGCTCACGCCGATCGTGAGATTGCCTATCGTCCCGCGCGTGTATTAATGCAAGATTTTACCGGCGTACCGGCGGTGGTAGATTTGGCTGCCATGCGCGAAGCGGTGAAACGCCTTGGCGGCGACGTCGCCAAAGTCAATCCCTTATCCCCGGTAGATTTGGTTATCGACCACTCTGTCACCGTGGACCATTTCGGTGATGACAAAGCCTTTGATGAAAATGTGCACCTGGAAATGGAGCGCAACCATGAGCGCTACGTTTTCCTGCGCTGGGGGCAAAAAGCCTTCAATCGATTCCGCGTAGTACCCCCGGGCACCGGGATTTGTCATCAGGTCAATCTGGAATACCTCGGTAAATCTGTCTGGCATGAGACGCTGAATGGGCAAGAGATCGCCTATCCCGATACGCTGGTGGGCACCGATTCGCACACCACCATGATCAATGCGCTCGGCGTATTGGGTTGGGGCGTTGGCGGGATTGAGGCCGAAGCGGCGATGCTTGGTCAGCCGGTCTCAATGCTGATTCCTGACGTAGTCGGTTTCAAACTCACTGGTAAATTGCGTCCGGGCATCACCGCAACGGATCTGGTGTTAACCGTTACGCAAATGCTGCGCAAACATGGTGTTGTGGGTAAATTCGTAGAATTTTACGGCGACGGCTTAGCCGACCTGCCGCTTGCCGATCGCGCCACCATCGCTAACATGGCGCCTGAGTATGGTGCGACCTGCGGCTTTTTCCCTGTCGATGATGTCACCCTGAGTTATATGACGCTCACTGGCCGCGATGCGGAGCAGGTTGAACTGGTTGAGGCTTATGCTAAGCAACAAGGTATGTGGCGTAACGCGGGTGATGAGCCGGTGTTCACCAGCTCTCTAGCGCTGGATATGGGCGACGTCGAGTCCAGCCTGGCCGGTCCAAAACGTCCGCAGGATCGTGTATCACTCGGTGATGTTCCTACTGCCTTTGATGCCAGCAACGAACTGGAAGTGAATCAGGCGCAAAAACCGCATAAAACCGTGAGCTACCGCGATAGCGAAACTGGAGAAAGCTATCAGCTGGATGACGGTGCGGTCGTGATCTCGGCGATTACCTCTTGTACTAATACCTCAAACCCTAGCGTGCTGATGGCTGCCGGTTTACTGGCGAAGAAAGCCGTTGAACGCGGTCTGATGCGCAAGCCCTGGGTTAAGGCCTCACTGGCACCCGGTTCCAAAGTGGTTTCTGACTACCTTGCTGTGGCCCAGCTTACGCCATATCTGGACGAATTAGGATTCAATCTGGTCGGTTACGGTTGTACTACTTGTATCGGTAATTCCGGCCCGTTACCGGACGCGATAGAAAGCGCGATTAAAGAGGGTGATCTCACGGTTGCCGCGGTGCTTTCGGGTAACCGTAACTTCGAAGGCCGAATTCATCCGTTAATTAAAACCAACTGGCTGGCTTCGCCGCCGCTGGTGGTTGCTTATGCCTTAGCGGGTAATATGAAGCTCAATCTGCAATCCGATCCGCTCGGCCAGGATCGCCAGGGCAACGATGTTTTCCTCAAGGATATCTGGCCTTCGCCGGAAGAGATTGCGGAAGCGGTGCAAAAAGTCACCAGCGATATGTTCCACAAAGAGTATGCCGAGGTGTTTAACGGCACGCCTGAGTGGCAGCAGATCAAAGTCAGCGAAGCGGCAACCTACGATTGGGATGGCGATTCCACCTACATTCGTTTATCGCCATTCTTTGACGACATGGAGAAAACGCCGAAGCCGGTGCAGGATATCAAAGGCGCGCGCATTCTGGCGATGCTGGGTGACTCCGTCACCACCGACCACATTTCTCCTGCGGGAAGCATCAAAGCCGAAAGTCCAGCCGGACGCTATTTGCTGTCGCATGGCGTTGAGCGCACCGATTTCAACTCTTACGGTTCGCGTCGTGGTAACCACGAAGTGATGATGCGCGGCACCTTCGCTAATATCCGTATTCGTAACGAAATGGTGCCGGGAGTTGAGGGCGGTTATACCAAACACTTCCCGACTAACGAGCAGCTGGCGATTTACGATGCGGCGATGAAGTATCAGCAGGAAGGTGTGCCGTTAGCGGTGATTGCTGGTAAAGAGTACGGTTCCGGCTCAAGTCGTGACTGGGCAGCAAAAGGGCCGCGCTTACAGGGCGTGCGCGTGGTTATCTCCGAATCCTTCGAGCGAATTCACCGCTCTAACCTGATTGGTATGGGGATTCTGCCGCTCGAGTTTCCGGCTGGCGTGACGCGTAAAACGCTGCAGCTTACGGGTGAAGAGTTTATAGATGTGGCAAATCTGTCGCAGCTTAAGCCGGGTGGCACGGTAACCGTAATTCTGACGCGCGCGGATGGCAGCCAGGAGACGCTGGAAACGCGCTGCCGTATCGATACGGGCAACGAGCTAACCTATTACCAGAACGACGGCATTTTGCATTACGTTATCCGCAACATGCTGAACTAAAAGAAAAAGCCGGGATTTCCCGGCTTTTTTTATCTGCTACAAAGACCGCTTACGACTTTGGCAACAGATGACCCATTTTTTCGGCTTTCGTATCGAGATAGTGCGCGTTTTTCGGGTTACGCCCGACAACCAACGGCACGCGTTCGACGATATTGATACCTGCTTCACTCAGGATTTCAACCTTGCGCGGATTGTTTGTCAGCAAGCGCACTTCATTGACGCCCAACAGTTTGAACATATCTGCACATAGCGTGAAGTCACGCTCATCAGCGGCGAAACCGAGCTGATGGTTGGCTTCGACCGTGTCGTAGCCTTTATCCTGCAATGCATAAGCACGAATTTTATTCAGCAAACCGATGTTACGACCTTCCTGACGGTGATACATCAGAATGCCACGACCTTCTTCCGCAATCGCCGTTAACGCCGCTTCCAGCTGGAAGCCGCAGTCACAGCGCAAGCTGAACAGGGCATCGCCGGTGAGACATTCGGAATGGACGCGCGCCAGCACCGGATTGTGATCGCTAATATCACCATAAACCAGCGCGACATGGTCGTGGCCGGTTGCCAGTTCTTCAAAACCAACCATCAGGAAATCTCCCCATGGCGTGGGCAGTTTGGCTTCTGCTACCCGTTTAAGCTGCATGTGACTCTCCAGAACCTTCAGAGGATGCGCTATCATCATGATAACGCACGGGCCATGTGGCCCGATGAAACTTACGCTATTGTGCCACAACCCGAACGGCTGCCGTTAATCGGTCAGAGTGATTGTAGTGATAAAGCACAATTATCCAAGCCGCAATAGGTATGTTATTCTTTTTTCAGCTAAAGTTATGCTTAACGCACCTGTTAATCCGGATCTAAAAGGAAGCGAATGTTAAAAATCATTCAGCGCACCACCTTAGGGGCGTTTTTATTGTTGTTGATGCCGTTGGGCGTGTGGATATCAAACTGGCAATGGCAACCCGGGGAAAGCGGCAATCTACTTCGCGTGCTGTTTTGGATGACGGAAACCGTTACCAGTCCGTGGGGTATCCTCACCAGTATCATCCTCAGCGCCTGGGTGTTGTGGTGTTTACGCTTTCGGCTCAAACCCGCGATTCTGCTCATTCTCATCATGAATGGTGCGATTCTTGCTGGTCAGTACACCAAATCCTCAATCAAAGAGCATGTGCAGGAACCGCGCCCCTACGTCATCTGGCTGGAAAAAAGTCATGGCATTAACGGTGATGAGTTTTATCAGCTTCATCGCCAGCAGCGCGGCGAAATGGTCTCAACTTTGCTGGCCAATGACACTCAGCTGCCGCAATGGCTGAAGAATCATTGGGCATTTGAAACCGGTTATGCGTTTCCTTCCGGGCATACCATGTTTGCCGCCAGTTGGGCGCTTTTAGCCATCGGCCTGTTATGGCCGCGCCGTCATTTTGCCACCGTTGCCGTATTATTCGTTTGGGCGACCGCGGTGATGGGCAGCCGTTTAGTGCTGGGTATGCACTGGCCGCGTGATTTAGTGATGGCAACGCTGATATCCTGGTTATTGGTGACCGTAGCTACGCTGCTGGCCCAGCGTTTCTGCGGCCCGCTCACCATTCCACCAGAGGAACATCGTGAGATCGCGCAACGTGATGATGGATTGTAATCAGCCTATTCATCCCCATATGATTGATTGTGCTTGCAGAAAAAAGCGCTAACTGATGTGGGGATAAGCAGCATCGACGGCGGTTTTTTGGCATACTTCTATTGGATAACCTCTCGACAGGACGCATTGTGAAATATTTGCTTATTTTTCTCGTGGTATTGGTCATTTTCATCATCTCCGTCACGCTCGGAGCGCATAACGACCAAATCATCACCTTTAACTATCTGCTAGCGCAGGGCGAATTCCGCATTTCAACACTGCTCGCCAGCTTGTTTGGCGCTGGATTCCTGCTGGGATGGGCGATTTGCGGCCTGTTCTGGTTACGCTTACGTGTTTCTCTGGCAAATGCGCAGCGTAAACTTAAACGTATGCAGGCACAGAATGAACAATCAACTGCAGTGATCCCATCACCAACTGCCAGTCGTCGGGATTAATTTTCGATGCTTGAATTGCTGTTTCTGCTTCTTCCTGTTGCTGCGGCGTATGGCTGGTATATGGGCCGCCGCAGTGCCCACCAGGATAAGCAACAGGAAGCGAACCGCCTGTCGCGCGATTATGTGACCGGTGTAAACTTCCTGCTCTCCAATCAACAGGATAAAGCGGTTGATCTCTTTCTCGACATGTTGAAAGAGGACAGCGGCACGGTTGAGGCGCATCTGACGCTTGGCAATCTGTTCCGTTCGCGTGGTGAAGTTGATCGCGCCATTCGCATTCACCAATCCCTAATGGAAAGTGCGTCGCTCAGCTATGAGCAGCGCTTGCTGGCGATTCAGCAACTCGGCCGCGATTACATGGCAGCCGGGTTGTACGATCGTGCCGAAGATATGTTTGGGCAGCTGGTGGAAGAGACCGATTTCCGTATTGGCGCGCTGCAGCAATTGTTGTTGATTCATCAGGCAACCAGCGACTGGCAAAAAGCCATCGACGTGGCGGAAAAGCTGGTTAAGCTCGGCAAAGACAAGCAGAAAGGGGAAATTGCCCATTTCTACTGTGAGCTGGCGTTGCAGGCATTAAGCAGTGACGACCTTGATCGGGCGATGAGCTTGCTGAAGAAGGGCGAGTCAGCCGATCATCAAAGTGCGCGCGTCTCAATCATGATGGGCCGCATTTTGATGGAGCAGGGCGAGTACGCCAAAGCCGCCAGCCGACTGCAGCGCGTGCTGGAGCAGGACAAAGAGCTGGTGAGTGAAACGTTACCCATGCTCGAAACCTGCTACCAGCGCCTGAACCAACCCGAAAACTGGGCGCAATTTTTACAGCGTTGTGTCGATGAGAATACCGGCGCCGCAGCAGAGCTTTATCTCTCCGATATTCTTGAGCAACAGCAGGGACCGGAAGCGGCACAGCTGTATATTAATCGTCAGCTTCAGCGTCATCCGACGATGCGTGTGTTTCATCGTTTGATGGATTTCCACTTACACGAAGCGGAAGACGGACGTGCGAAAGAGAGCTTGATGGTGCTGCGCGATATGGTCGGCGAGCAGATCCGCACTAAGCCGCGATATCGCTGCCAGAAATGTGGCTTCACTGCCCATGCTCTGTACTGGCATTGCCCATCTTGTCGCGCCTGGTCTTCAGTTAAACCCATCCGTGGACTCGACGGCCAATAAATGGCCGCATAACTCTTCTGGTTACACCTTTTTAGTTACAACATACTTGTAAGTTTAATTAAGAAACTGCCTTGGCATCGTGCAGCTAGCAGTCAAACAGGCAAGTTCTGGCGGTAGCGTGATTGTCGGCACCGGCCTGCGCAGGTAGAATGCTTGCCGTTTGTCCATCGCGCCTGCGGGTGCCAGTTACTGAGGAAACGTTATGCCTGTAACCACTTCACCTATTCTGGTGGCACTCGACTATCATGATCTCAACAGCGCGCTGCAGTTTGTAGACCGCATCGATCCAGGCCAGTGTCGCCTGAAAGTGGGCAAAGAGATGTTCACACTGTTTGGTCCATCGCTGGTGAAAACGCTGCAGGAACGGGGTTTTGAAGTGTTCCTCGATCTCAAGTTTCATGACATCCCAAACACCACCGCACATGCAGTCGCGGCCGCAGCCGATCTTGGCGTGTGGATGGTGAACGTGCACGCCAGTGGTGGTGCTCGCATGATGAACGCGGCTCGTGAAGCGCTGGTACCATTCGGCAACGATGCGCCGCTGCTGATTGCTGTCACCGTATTGACCAGCATGGATGAAGACGATCTCAAAGGCTTAGGCATTACCTTATCTCCAGCCGAGCAGGCTGAGCGGCTGGCACGTTTGACCCGTGATTGCGGCCTGCACGGCGTGGTTTGTTCGGCGCAGGAAGCCGCGCATTTTAAGCAGGTGATTGGTCAGGATTTCGCGCTGGTTACGCCAGGCATTCGTCCGGCCGGCAGCGATGCGGGCGATCAGCGCCGCATCATGACGCCGCAGCAGGCAAAACACGCCGGCGTGGACTATATGGTCATCGGGCGTCCGATCACCCAATCCGCCGATCCGGCCGCCACGCTGCAGCAAATCCTGCAGAGTTTACAGGAGGCTTAATGGCTCAGGACAATCGATTGGTGTATTCGACCGATAGCGGTCGTATCACCCATGAAGAAGAGAAAGCGCCACGACCGAAAGGCGATGGCATCGTGCGTATTCAACGTCAAACCAGCGGACGTAAAGGTAAGGGCGTGTGTCTGATTACCGGTATCGATCTGGATGATAGCGCTCTCGAAAAACTGGCTGCTGAACTGAAGAAAAAGTGTGGTTGCGGTGGAGCAGTAAAAGAGGGCGTAATTGAGATTCAGGGCGATAAACGCGATTTGATAAAAACGCTGCTGGAAGCCAAAGGCATGAAAGTCAAACTGGCGGGCGGTTGAAGCAGTTCGGGCCACTTTTAGGTGGCCCGTTGTTAAGTAGATGCGCTGCGTAGCCTGATAATTATAATTTATTTGCTGATCTGGTGGCCGATGATGCCGCCGACAGCTGCGCCACCAACGGTACCAAGTCCGCTACCGTTGGTCAGCACTGAACCACCAATGGCACCCGCACCCGCACCGATTGCGGTATTACGGTCGCGTTTAGACCAATTCGAACAGCCGCTCAGCGCGACAACTAGTGTTGTTGCCAATACGGCAGCAGTAAGACGTTTCATTGTTGTAGTCATTAACTTCTCCTTGATTGTTAACACCGTGGTAACCATATAAGTATAGATGTTACACCGCACTCGGCAGGGTAAAACGGTCCTAAAATGCGAGTTTGCAAGCCACTTCTTGTTTAATCATCAAAACCAACCCGCGCCACACATTTAACGCCTTAGCCACTTTCCGCAGCTTTTACAGCCGTTCCATCCATAACGCTTTTTCTTCCTGCTCCGCACAATTCAGCTATCACAGTTCGCAGGAGAAAAAAGATGCTGGAAGCGTTAAAGCAGCAGGTGCTGGAAGCCAATCTCGATTTACCCCGTTACAACCTGGTCACCTTTACCTGGGGCAACGTCAGTGCGGTGGACCGCGATCGGGGTTTACTGGTGATCAAGCCGTCGGGCGTGAAGTACGAGCAGATGCAGCGCGACGATATGGTGGTCGTCGATCTCGCCAGCGGCGAGGTAATAGAAGGGAAAATGCGCCCATCCTCGGATACGGCCACCCACCGCGCGCTCTATCTCGCCTGGCCAGAGATCGGCGGCATCGTGCATACGCACTCTCGCCATGCCACCATTTGGGCTCAGGCTGGACGTGAAATCATCGCGTTAGGCACCACGCACGCCGATGATTTTTACGGCACCATTCCCTGCACGCGGCAGATGAAGCGCGAAGAGATTGAGCAGGAATACGAGTGGAATACCGGCCAGGTGATCATTGAAACTTTTGCGCAGCGCGGAATTGAACCAACGGCAATCTCCGCCGTGCTGGTGAATTCCCACGGCCCGTTTGCCTGGGGTAAAGATGCGCATGCTGCGGTACACAGTGCGGTGGTATTAGAAGAGGTGGCCTATATGGCATTGCATACCGAGCAGCTGCGCACTGAGTTACCGCCGATATCGCAAACACTGCTTGATCTGCACTATCTGCGTAAGCACGGTAAAAATGCCTGGTATGGGCAGAATTAAAGTCAATTCTGAAACATATACGCCTGCTGGCGTAATGCCAGTTAATTAAGCTAATGGTGAGCGCGCAGGCCGGGGGCACTTTTGGTCCGGCGGTCCTCGCGCCGCTAGCGCGGTACCTTCACTTCGTTCGTCTGCCTGACGGACCGGCGGAGACGGGACGTCCTTGTCCCGGCTCCGCCTTTCGCCCCGCGTCCTGCGGGCTCTCCTGGCCTCCTCGCTTCGTTCAGCGCTGCGGATTGCCGGCACAAAAGCGCCCCCGGCCTGCTCATAAGCTTCAGTGCGAGTTGTTGAAAAGGGCAGATGTGTCAGCGCCCGCAAAGATAATCCATCCTTTGAGCAAAAACGCCTCCCGGCTTCTCTTTTAACTTCCAATCATCTGGTATGGCGATTCACGTCATAAATACAAAATGATCAATCAATAAAAATAAAACAGCGTTTCATAAATGCATTTGCGATCACTTTTTTCCTTTCTGCCAATCGTTATCTTGCTCGCCATGCCATCTGGCAATTCATAAAAACACCTCCCTCTGGCTCAGTTAAGGTGACACCTTTATGCATATCAAACGTGCAATCGATAAAATTCCTGGCGGCATGATGCTGATTCCGCTGTTTTTGGGCGCGCTGTGCCATACGTTCTCTCCGGGCGCAGGTAAATACTTTGGTTCGTTCACCAATGGGTTGATGACCGGCACCGTGCCGATTCTTGCGGTGTGGTTCTTCTGCATGGGCGCATCCATCAAACTCAGCGCCACCGGCACAGTACTGCGTAAATCGGGCACGCTCGTGCTCACCAAGATTGCGGTGGCGTGGGTGGTCGCGGCGATCGCTTCACGTGTGATGCCGGAAAATGGCGTGGAAGTGGGTATGTTTGCCGGTCTCTCGACGCTGGCGTTAGTGGCGGCGATGGATATGACCAATGGCGGTTTATACGCATCGATCATGCAGCAATATGGTTCGAAAGAAGAGGCCGGTGCGTTTGTCTTGATGTCGCTGGAGTCCGGGCCGCTGATGACGATGGTGATTCTCGGCACCGCAGGCATTGCGTCGTTTGAGCCACATGTCTTCGTTGGCGCGGTACTGCCGTTTATCGTCGGGTTCGCGTTGGGTAATCTCGATCCCGAACTGCGCGAGTTCTTTGGCAAAGCGGTTCACACGCTGATTCCGTTCTTTGCTTTCGCGTTGGGTAATACTATTGATTTGACCGTCATCGCGCAAACTGGCCTGCTGGGCATTATGCTGGGTGTCGCAGTGATCATTGTCACCGGCATTCCGCTGATTATTGCCGATCGCCTGATCGGCGGTGGCGATGGGACAGCGGGGATTGCGGCATCCAGCACTGCAGGCGCAGCGGTGGCCACGCCAGTGTTGATCGCCGAGATGCTGCCACAGTTTAAACCGGTCGCACCCGCCGCAACGGCGTTAGTCGCCACTTCGGTCATTGTCACCTCCGTCATTGTCCCCATCATCACCGCGGTTTATTCACGACGCGTTAAGCGTTCTCATGTTGCTGTGGGGCAACGCGCTGCCATCAAGTAAGCCCGCTAATGCTTCCCCGGCCGCTGGTCGGGGATATCTCTGGATTTTGCTTTATAAATCAATCTCTCATTTGGTCTGGCCTCACTCTGGATTACGCTGATGTGGCGTTTAACGCACTACATAAACATAAACAGAGGATGAGACAATGACAGTAATTAACCAACCAACATGCAGACTGTTCACCGAAGTTGGACAAACCACACAGCTCGCGGCCTACTATGAAGAGGGTCGCCGCACCATGTGGATGATGCTGCGTGCGCAACCCCGTCCGAGTTTTAACCACGAATTAATTGAGGAGATCATGAACCTGAGCTATTCCGCTCAACGTTCCGGTTTGCCGATTGATTTCTGGGTGACGGGTTCGTTAGTGCCACAGATGTTTAACGCCGGAGGCGATTTGCGTTTCTTTGTGGAATGCATTCGCAACAACCGTCGTGAAGCACTGCGCGCTTATGCGCGTGCCTGTGTCGACTGCATCCACTCCGCAGCGCGGGGTTTCGATACCGGTGCGGTTACGCTGGCAATGATTGAGGGCAGTGCGCTCGGCGGTGGCTTTGAAGCGGCGCTGGCACATCACTTCATTCTGGCGCAGAACAGCGCGCGCATGGGTTTCCCGGAGATCGCATTCAACCTGTTCCCCGGTATGGGCGGCTACTCGTTAGTGGCGCGTCGGTCTGGCATGAAGCTGGCCGAAGAGCTGATTATGGAAGGTGAGTCACACAGCGCGGAATGGTATGAAACGCGTGGTCTGGTCGACAAGGTGTTCCAGCCGGGCGATGGTTATCGCACCACACGCACCTTCATCGATACGTTACGTCCAAAACTGAACGGCGTGCGGGCAATGTTGAAAGCGCGTCAACGCGTATTGCAGTTATCACGCGCTGAGCTGATGGATATCACGGAGGACTGGGTCGATTATGCCTTCACACTGGAACCTAAAGACATTGCTTACATGGAACGACTGGTACAACTGCAGAACCGTCATAGCGCATCCTTGCGCAAAGCCGGTTAATCTCGCAGACCAGCGTTAAACGCGGGCAGGATGCTTAGCCAGCCAATGCCCGAGCTGTTCTGCGGGCATTGGTTTTGCATAATAATAACCTTGACGCCCATCAACACCGTTGGCCATAACAAACTTCTCTTCGGCTTTGGTTTCAATGCCCTCGGCAATCACCTGCAGCTTCAGGGCTTTGGCCACCGCGACAATCGCACGCACCAGCGACTGCGCCACGGGTTGTTTGTTGATATTACGTACAAAGCTCTGATCCAGCTTAATGGCATCAATCGGGACGCGCGCCAGCTGAGAAAGTGAGGAGTAACCGGTACCAAAGTCATCGAGATGCACCTGCGCACCCAGCTCCTGAAACTGTTTCATCAGCATCAGCGCACCGGCTTCGTTCTCAATCAAACAGCTTTCCGTCAGTTCGATATCAATCGGACAATCGGTCAAACCGGCTTCATTCAATGCCTGTTTCAGATCGGTGTAAATGCTCTGGTCGATCAGCTGCTTAGCCGAGACGTTAACCGCGACGCGCAGAAAGATGCCTTCGCTGCGCCACTTAATGATCTGCTGCAGCACGTTGAGCATCACCCAGCGGCCCAAGGGCACAATCAAACCAGACTCTTCGGCGTAGGAGATAAAATCGCCCGGCGGCACCAGACCACGCTCTGGAGAATTCCAGCGCACCAGCGCTTCGGCGCTCAGCACTTCGCCTTCGGCATTGAGTTTTGGCTGGTAGTGCACCACCAGATGATCCAGCTCGAGCGCTTTGCGCAGGTTGGTATCGAGCCACAGATATTCAAACACGCGCTGATTCATCTCATTAGCGAACACGCAAAATTTGCCGCGGCCGTTTTCTTTGGCGTGATACATCGCGGTATCGGCGTTACGAATCAGGCTTTCACGATCTTCACCATGCAGCGGGGCGAGGGCGATACCCAGCGAGCAGCCGCTGTAAACCTCAATCAGGCCAATGCGGAATGGCTGACGCAGCCGCTCAAGAATACGCGACGCCATCGCTTCCAGCGCTGCCTGGCTGGTGTGTTCCGCCAGCACCACGAACTCATCGCCGCCAAGGCGCGCCAGCGTCTGGTCTTTGCCAAGACAGCTGAGGATGGCCAGCGACACGGCTTGCAGCAGCTGATCGCCAAACATATGGCCGTAAGCGTCGTTCACCTTCTTAAAATTGTCTAAATCGAGGTACACCACACCGGTTTGACTGCCATTCGCCAGCTCCAGTGCCAGACTAATCTGCTGATGGATCGCGTTGCGATTGGGCAAGCCGGTGACGGTATCGGTATTGGCCAGCACGCGCAGACGTTCCTGAGCGCGGCGCTCTTCGGTTATGTCGGTTCCGGAACAGATGAGGAAAATTTCATTTTTTCCGCTACCGCTGTGAACGAACTTATTACGAAACAGAAACAGTCGCTGACCTTTACGGGTTTTTATCCAGCGTTCAACTTCGTAAGAACTGCCTTCACGGAAGAAACCGGCGATATTACGGCGTGATGCCTGCGCTTCCTGCTTGGTCATAAACAGCTGGAATACGTTGCGGCCAATCACTTCCTGCTCTTTCAGCCCGGTGTACTCTTCACTCAAACGGTTGAAACGCTGGATATTGCCGCGTTGATCGAGGATCACAATGACGGAATTCGCCTCAGAAACCACTTGCTCGGCGAAGGATAAACCCAGCGTCAAATCGCGCGCGACAGACGACGTATCGCCCCAGGCTGACGAGGTGCCTGCCCAGGTAGATTGATTGACTTTACGGCCGACAAAATGCATCGGAACAGGTTCGCCATGCAGCGACAGCGTGAGGTTAATACTTGAGGTAATGACCGTCATCGCACGTAGTAAACTGGCCTGTGCGGGAGTCAGCGGCACCGCCATATTGGTGTTTGCGTTCTCATCTTCGGCAAAATGCAGAGCATCACTATCTGAAGTTAAACGCCAATGAGGGCTGGTGGTGCCAAACAAGGTATATAGCAATGTTTGCCCTTGTTCATCGGTCATGGAAACTTCCTCCGGGGGAATGCTCAGCGGGCGGTATCTCATTATTTTAGCAACAGTATTCAACCTCCTGCGTCAGCACAAGATGCAATCCAAATATATTTTTGTTTTTATTAAAGAATGGCACGAAAAAGCCCCGACAAGCGGGGCTAATCTCTGTTAGCAAGGGCACTTACCGAGTTTTCCGGCCTGGCTGGGAAAGCGGGCATCGAGGCAGTGACGGTGAAAAGCACGCTCATCCATGGGGGCGATCGTTGGATGATGTTCGCGCATATGCTTCAGATAAGTTTGATAGTCATGAACGCCGACCATTAAACGAAAACTTTGCTGCAATCCCCGCCAGATGCGCTGCCAGCGCGTAAGATTTTGCCCAGCCGTGGCGGGGGCGATTGGTAAGCACTGCTGAATGTGCCACGGCCCGTTGGGTTTTCTCCAGTGATAAATGGACTCAGACATTTCGCACCTCTTTGCGCAGTGAGATCTCAGATTCATGGGTGGTTGGCACCGTGCTGTTGAGCGCCCGACGAATCACGAAGAAGGCCGCCACCAGCATGGTCACCGCCACCAGCATGAAGAAGGCGCACAGGGCCGCGTTAATTTGATTGCTGAAGACGATGGTTTGCATGTCAGCAACACTCTTCGCCGGGGCGATGACGATGCCGTCATCAATGCCTTTGCGGAACTTGTTGGCCTGCGCCAGGAAACCAATCGAAGGTTTTTCGTGGAAAATCTTCTGCCAGCCCGCGGTCATCGAGGTAATGAACAGCCAGGCGGTTGGAACAATCGTCACCCACGCATAACGCTGCTTCTTCATTTTGAACAGCACCACGGTGCCGAGAATCAGCGCCATTGACGCCAGCATCTGGTTGCCGATACCAAACAGCGGCCACAGCGTATTGATGCCGCCGAGCGGATCGACCACGCCCTGATACACAAAGAAGCCCCAGCCCGCTACCGCGACGGTGGTTCCCGCCATGTTGCCCAACCATGAACGGTTATTCGCCATCGACGGCACCACGGTGCCCACCAGATCCTGCACCATAAAGCGACAGGCGCGGGTGCCGGCATCCACAGCGGTCAGGATAAACAGCGCTTCAAACAAGATGGCGAAGTGATACCAGAACGCCATCATGGCGCGGCTGTTAAACACTTCGGTAATGATATGCGCCATGCCGACCGCAAAGGTTGGTGCACCACCGGCACGCGAAAGAATGGTGCTTTCGCCGACGTCGCGCGCAATGCCGCTTAGCATCTCTGGCGTCACCACGAAGCCCCAGCCGTTAATCACCTGCGACGCATTTTCCACCGTGGTGCCAATCAGCGCGGCAGGGGAGTTCATGGCAAAGTAGACGCCCGGGTCAAGCACCGAGGCGCAAATCAGCGCCATGATTGCCACAAAGGATTCCATCAGCATCGCGCCGTAGCCGATAAAGCGGATATGACTTTCGCGCTCCACCAATTTCGGCGTGGTACCGCTCGAAACCAGCGCATGGAAACCTGAAATGGCGCCACAGGCGATGGTGATAAACAGGAACGGGAACAACGCACCGGAGAAGACCGGCCCGGTGCCATCAATAAATTTGGTCACTGCGGGCATCTTCATCTCGGGCATGGCAAACACGATGCCGATGGCCAAACCGATGATCACGCCAATTTTCAGGAAGGTGGAGAGATAATCGCGCGGTGCCAGCAGCAGCCACACCGGCAGCGAAGAGGCGACAAAACCGTAGATCACCAGCACCCACGTCAGCTCCGTGCCTTTCAGCGTGAACAGCGGGCCCCAATAGGGATCGGCTGCTACATTGCCGCCGTAAATAATCGCCGCCATCATCAGCACGAAGCCAATGATCGACACTTCCGCGATTTTTCCCGGACGCAGGAAGCGCATATACACGCCCATAAACAGCGCAATCGGAATGGTTGCGGCAATGGTGAACAAGCCCCACGGACTGTTGGCCAGCGCCTTCACCACCACCAGCGCCAGCGCGGAGAGGATGATGATCATCACACCCAGCGCGCCGAGCATGGTGACCACGCCAGCGAATGAGCCGAGCTCCTGACGCGCCATCTCACCCAATGAGCGGCCATCACGACGCGTTGAGATAAACAGGATCAGGAAATCCTGCACCGCACCGGCAAACATTACGCCAACCAGAATCCAGATGGTGCCTGGCAGGAAGCCCATCTGCGCCGCGAGGATCGGACCAACCAGCGGGCCCGCACCGGCAATCGCCGCAAAATGATGGCCGAACAGCACCCATTTATTGGTCGGCACATAATCGAGGCCGTCACTTAAGCGCTCCGCCGGCGTGCGACGGCGATCGTCCAGTTCGAAAATACGCTTGGCGATAAACAGGCTGTAAAAGCGATAGGCAATGCTGTAGCAGGCGACGGAGGCAATCACCAGCCACACCGCGTTGACGTGTTCGCCGCGGCTGAGGGCCAGCATGGCAAATGCGCCCGCGCCAATTAACGCCACCGCTAACCAGATGAGACTGGTTTTGACGTTGTTCATGAGTTAACTCCTTGTAGGGACCGGGAAAAGAGGCGATCGAATACAACAAGTTAAAAGTAATGTAATGAATTGTTAACGACAGACAAAGGCATTAGAAATGTGAAGCGGAAAGCAAATTTAACATTTGCTGAAGCGGGCGGAGAGAAATGCGGGATAACGGCTGTTATCCCGCGAGTTTTCATGCTCAGGCGGCCGGACGCGCGACCACGCTGCGGGTTTCCATACGCACTTCGGCGATGGTCACGTCGATGATGTCAGTGACACGGTAAGCGACTTCACCTTTTATCTGCACGGTGCCGCTTTCCTGCGAGCACACCAGCTCATCACGCACCGCGTGGATGAACGGCGCAGGAATGAAGGCTACCGCGCCATTCTCCAGCAGACGAACGCGCATGCCGCCGCGAGACACGTCGATGATCTCGGCGCTGAACTTGCGATCGGTAGCGGCAAACGGTGCGAGGAAACGTGCATACAACCAGTCCCCAACATCGCGCTCGGCCATGCGGTTCAGGCGACGACGTTCGCTCATGATGGTGGTCAGCTCATCCTGCGGACGGCCAGTGCTTTCACCGCGCACAATTGCCTTCAGCAAGCGATGGTTGATCATGTCGCCAAACTTACGAATCGGCGAAGTCCAGGTCGCGTAGGCTTCGAGGCCAAGACCAAAGTGCGGGCCCGGCTCGGTGCCGACTTCTGCAAACGACTGGAAGCGACGAATGCGGCTATCCAGATACTGGGTTGGCTGCGCATCGAGTTGACGACGCAGCTGGCGGAAGCCTTCCAGCGTGGTAATCGCCTGCGGATCCACGGTGATGCCATGCCCCGCCAGCACGCCAGCGGCCTGCTCAGCATTGGCTAGATCGAAACCGGTGTGCAGGTTATAGATACCGAAGCCCAGCTTCTCCTGCAGCACTTTCGCGGCACAGACGTTAGCCAGAATCATCGACTCTTCAACGATGCGGTTCGCGATGCGACGTGGCTCAGAGATGATATCCAGTACTTCACCTTTCTCGCCCAACACAAAGCGGTAGTCCGGACGATCTTTAAACACCAGCGCGTGGGTTTGACGCCATTCGCTGCGCGCCAGGCAAACCTGATGCAGCAGGCGAATCTGCTGAGCAATGGCGTCGTTTTCAGGCTGCCAGCTGCCGCTGTTTTCCAGCCAATCAGAAACTTCGTCATAAACCAGCTTGGCTTTCGACTCGATCCACGCAGCAAAGAAATGCACGTCATCAGCCAGGCTGCCATCTTTCAGCACGGTAACGCGGCATGCCAGCGCGGGACGACGCTCGTTCGGACGCAGGGAACAGACGTCGTCAGAGAGTTCGCGCGGCAGCATCGGTATGTTGAAGCCCGGCAGATAGTTGGTGAACGCGCGTTTCGACGCCAGCTTATCCAGCTCGCTGCCTTCTGCCACGTAAGCGGTTGGATCAGCGATAGCGATGGTCAGGATCAGATTGCCGTCGGCAGCCTCTTCCACGTACAGCGCATCATCCATATCCTGGGTGCTGGCGCTGTCGATGGTGACGAAGTTCAGTGCGGTCAAATCTTCACGCTGCAGATTTTCGTCGAGCATCTCACCAAAACCGACGTCCGGAGCCTGACGTTCGAGGTTATGGCGCGACAACGTTACCCACCACGGCGCGAGGTGATCGTCCGCAGTGACAATGAATTCGGTCAGTTCAGCATAGAAACCGCGATCGCCTTTCAGCGGGTGACGACGCATCTCTGCTACCGCCCAATCGCCGTTCTGGAAATCGTGGGTCACGCCACGTTCGGCGCGGCACTGAATCGCCTCTTTCAGCAGCGGATGATCCGGCACAATTGACAGGCGATCGTCTTTCTTCTGCACGCGGCCGACAAAGCGGGTCAGGAACGGCTCAACCAGGGTTTCCGGCTCGGCACTCTCGCGGTCTTTATCGGTGTGGATCACGGCCGAAATACGGTCGCCGTGCATCACTTTCTTCATCTGCGGTGGCGGAATGAAGTAGCTTTTCTGGGCATCAACTTCGAGGAAGCCAAAGCCTTTTTCCGTACCTTTAACAACACCTTCGACGCGCGGAGTCTGCGCGTGAAGCTTCTCTTTAAGCTGCGCGAGCAGCGGATTATCCTGGAACATAATTTATATAGTTTCGTGGCCTAAGAGCGGCTGACAGTTTTACGCGAATCGGGTCCGCGCGGCAAGGCCAAAACAGGCTAAAAAGCCGCTTTACGCGGCTTTTTACCTTCTGATAACGCTTTGGTCAGGCGATACGTTGTGACGGTGTGGCGGCGCTTAATGCCAGCTTCACCGGCACCGATTTTGAGGTCGGCGTACCGCTGCCGTCGCCAAAACTCGAGAGCGGCACCAGCGGGTTGGTTTCCGGATAATACGCCGCGAGGTTACCGCGCGGAATGTTATACGGCACCAGCTTGAAACCGCTGACGCGACGGGTTAAACCGTCATTCCACAGCGTCTCGATATCCACCAACTGGCCTTCAGTGAAGCCCAGCGACGTCATATCATCCGGATGGATAAACACCACTTCGCGCTGACCGTACACGCCACGATAACGGTCATCGAGGCCGTAAATCGTGGTGTTGTACTGATCGTGTGAACGCAGGGTTTGCAGCGTGAACGGCACCGCGACATCGCCCAACTGCGGGAACAGCGACGTTGGCAGGGCGGCGGCGCTGAACTCAGCACGTTTGCTTGGCGTATTGAAGCGCAGCTCGGCGGCAGCGCTACCCAGGTAGAAACCGCCCGGAATGTCGCACTTATTATTGAAATCAGCAAAGCCGGGAATCGTGGCGGCGATATGATCGCGAATCAGATCGTAATTGCCTGCCATCGCCAGCCAGTCGATTTTATCGCTGCCTAATGTCGCATGGGCGATGCCAGCCACAATCGCGGTTTCCGAACGCTGCGTCTCCGCCAATGGAATGCCGACGCCTTCTGAGGCGTGCACCATGCTGAACGAGTCTTCCACGGTAATGTACTGATTACCGCTTGCCTGACGATCGCGTTCGGTACGGCCCAGCGTTGGCAGAATCAGCCCTTCGTGGCCCGGCACCAAATGGCTGCGATTGAGTTTGGTGCTGATGTGCACGGTCAAACCGCAATGCTGCAACGCTTCTTCGGTGACCGGTGAATCCGGTGCGGCCGCCGCGAGGTTGCCGCCCAGCGCAATCAGCACTTTCACTTCGTCACGCAGCATCGCGTTCAGCGCTTCAACGGTGTTGTGACCATGCTCGCGCGGGGGTTCGAAATCAAAGTGCGCGCCCAGTGCATCGAGGAACGGCTTGCCCGGCTTCTCATCGATGCCCATGGTGCGGTTGCCCTGCACATTACTGTGGCCGCGCACCGGACACAGGCCTGCGCCTTTCTTGCCCAACTGACCAAACAGCAGCTGCAGGTTGGTGATCTCGCGAACGGTATCCACCGAGTGTTTATGCTGAGTAATGCCCATCGCCCAGGTGACAATCACGCGTTCAGCACTTTGATAAATCGCCGCCGCTTCACGAATCTGCACTTCGCTGAGACCGGATTGGCGCACGATATCATCCCAGCGGGTGTTATCAACGGCGGCAAGATACGCGTCAATACCGTGGGTGTTGGCATCGATAAACGCTTGATCGAAAATACCTTCTTCACCGGCAGCTAAACGTGCACGCTGTAGCTCAAGCAGGGCTTTCACCATGCCGCGCACCGCTGCCATATCGCCGCCCAGATTAGGTTGGTAATAGGCGGAACTGATGGTGCCCGCCAGCGACGTGACAATCTCCAGCGGCTTTTGCGGATCGGCAAAACGCTCGAGGCCGCGCTCGCGCAGCGTGTTAAAGGTGACAATTTTCGCGCCGTGATCGGCCGCGTGACGCAGGCTGTGCAGCATGCGCGGATGGTTGGTGCCCGGATTCTGACCCAACACGAAAATCGCGTCGGCATGATCAAAATCGTCCAGACGAATGGTGCCTTTACCCACGCCGATGCTGCGTTTCAGGCCGGTGCCGCTAGCTTCGTGGCACATGTTGGAGCAGTCGGGGAAGTTGTTGGTGCCCATCACACGGCCAAACAGCTGATAGAGCCAGGACGCTTCGTTGCTGGCGCGGCCGGAGGTGTAAAGCTCCATTTGATTTGGATGATCCATCGCCTTCAAATGGCGAGCAATCAAGGCTAACGCATCGTCCCAACTGATGGGTTCGTAGTAGTCGGTCGCGCTGTTGTAGCGCATCGGATGGGTTAAGCGTCCCTGGTACTCAAGGAAGTAATCGCTCTGCTGGTAAAGGGTGCTGACGCTGTGCTGGGCAAAAAAATCCGGCGCAACCACACGACGCGTGGCTTCCCACGTCACCGCTTTTGCCCCGTTTTCACAGAAGCTGAAGGTGCTTTTGTTGTCATCGCCCCATGCGCAACCTGGGCAGTCGAAACCGCGCGCTTTGTTCATGCGCATCAGGTTTCGCATGTTCTTCAGGGCAGCTTTACTATCAAGGACGAAACGGGTGGTGGCTTCCAATGAACCCCAGCCGCCCGCAGCAGCGCGATAGGGCTGAATCTTACGTTTAAATTTCATAGTTGCAGGCTTATTTGTTTATGAGTTGTTATCAGAATATGTCTTCTGTTAGCGGGGAGTGTGCGACTCTCCTTAAAAGTTGTCTAATTGATTGGTTTAATGGTGCGATAGGCGGCGTTTATCGTGAAACGCACGTAAAGCGTGACATAAATCAAACTTTCCCGGCTGTTAAGGGGCGGCAGTTACGTGCTGCTGAGATAACTGACTAATAATTGCTCTTTCCATTCTGAAAAGGGCACGCAGCATGAAGAATCTGGCAAGCCAAATTCACGCCTTCGGTAAAGCCTTAATGATGCCCATCTCGGTGATTGCTGCCGCAGGGATCTTTCTTGGCCTGGCCGCCGCAATGCAAAATCCGGCCATCACCGGCGATGCCTTCGCCAATCTGCAGGTGCCACAGCTGATTATCGGGTTTATCCGCAAGGTGGCGGGCGCGCTGTTCGCCAATTTGCCGCTGTTCTTTGCGGTGGCCAGCGCCATCGGGCTGGCGAAAGCGGAGAAACCGACCGCCGCCTTTGCCGCCGTAATTGGCTATATTGCTATGAACGTCGGTATCAGCTCCACGCTGGCGTCGAAAGGTTTGACGGCCGCTACCACCACGCCAGAAGCGCTGCAGAAAGCGGGTATGGATCAAACTGCGGCGATGATGACGTCGGCCGAATACATCGACATGCTCGGCATCTTTACTTACAACATGAGCGTGCTGGGCGGCGTGATTGCTGGATTGATTACCGTGCTGCTGCATAACCGTTTTTACACTCAGCAACTGCCGACGGCGATCAGCTTCTTTGGTGGACGTCGCTTTGTGCCGATCGTGACCGTGGTGGTGCTGCCGCTGGTGGGCGTGCTGCTGGCGTTGATTTGGCCGACCATCGGTGAAGGCATCGCGTGGGTGGGTTTGATGATTGGTAAAAGCGGGCAATACGGTGCCTTCCTGCTTGGCACCAGCGAACGCTTACTGATTCCCACCGGTTTGCACCATATCCTCAACGAAACCGTGCGCTTCACACCGATTGGCGGCATGGCAACGGTTGATGGACAAAGCATCGTCGGCGCGCTGAACATCTTCAACACCTCGCTAACGCATCCCGGCGCCATCCCGGACGATACGGTGCGCGGCGCGACGCAGTTCCTCGCGCAGGGCAAAATTCCGGTAATGATGTTTGGCTTACCAGCCGCCGCGCTGGCGATCTACCACACTGCGCGCCCTGAGCATAAGCAGCGCGTTAAAGCGCTGGTGCTGGCCGGTGCACTGACTTCCTTTACCACCGGCATCACCGAGCCGCTGGAGTTCTGTTTCATCTTCGTGTCGCCGGTGCTCTATATCCTGCATGCGCTATTAACCGGCCTGTCATTTATGTTGATGTCGATGCTGCATTTGATGATTGGCAACGTGCAGGGCGGCGCCATCGATCTGGTGGTGTTTGGCATTCTCGGTGGCAGCAAAACGCATTGGTGGTGGACGATTGTGCTCGGCGTGATTTACGTGCCGATTTACTACTACGGCTTCCGTTTTGTCATCACGCGGATGCGGGTTGAAACGCCGGGACGGGAATCCGATGAGGAGCACAAACCCGAACAGGTGGCGGCTGATGAGCGCACCAAAGTGATCATCAGTGGGCTGGGCGGCGAAGCCAATAAAGAGGACGTCGATTGCTGCTTCACCCGGCTGCGCGTGCGGGTCAAACAGATGAATGAGGTGGTCGATCAAACGTTACTGACCACCGGCGCGAACGGCATCAATCGCGTCAGCGAACATGATATCCAGGTGATTTACGGCCCGCAGGTCGAGAAGATCGCCAACGACGTAAAAAGTGCCTTGGGTGTGGCGTAACACAATGGCCGCTGCGCGTGGACGCAGCGCAGCGGCAACCGCCATGATACACTGCTGTTTTCCAGCCAATTCTGCTTTCCATGGACATCAAACAATTAATCTATCTGACAAATCTTGAACGCGAACGCCACTTTGGCCGCGCGGCAGAGGTCAGCTTTGTCAGCCAGCCGACGCTATCGATGCGCCTTAAAAACCTCGAACGCGAATTAGGGCTGTCGCTGATCAACCGCAGTAATAATTTCGATGGCTTTACGCCAGAAGGCGAGCGCGTACTGACCTGGGCGCGAGAAATTGTTTCGGTGTATCAGGGATTGAAGCTGGAAGTGGAGTCGCTCAAGCATGGCGTCAACGGCACCTTGCGGCTTGGCGTTATGCCGCAGTGCAGCGTGGCGCTGCCTGCGTTGTTGAAAGCGGTTGAAGCGCGTTATCCACAGCTGGATTATCGCGTGGCCGCGATGAGCGCCGATCAACTGCTGGAAGCGCTCAACAGCCACACCGTGGATGGCGGTATCGGCTTTTTTGAACTGACGTCACTGCGCGAACTGCATTTTCAAACTGCGCTGTTGAAAGATCCTGGCGTCGAGGCGCTGTTCAATCCGGCGCACTTTCCGGCGCTGCTGGAACAAGAGAACATCTCGCTCGCCACGCTTGCCTGCCAGCCGCTGTGTCTGGCAGAGCCCACGCGCTATTTTCGACGCTATCTTGATGGGCAACTGAGGGAAACCGGCTTGATTCCACGCGTGATCGTTGAGAGCGCGTCGATCATGCAACTGCTGCAAAGTGCGCAGGTTGGTTTAGGCGTGATGGTGTCGCCATGCGGACATCTGTTGCCGGAGCTGATGCAGAATCTGGCGCGGCGGCCGATTGAGATGGCGCCGATGGGCCGGCAGGCGGCATTAGTGATTGCCGAGCCGGGCAGAGCATCGCCGCTGGCTCAGCATTTCTTTGATGAAGCGCGGCGACATCTGCCCGATTAACGGGTTTCGCCGAGCGCCATCAGCAGGCGATCCTGCCAGCTGGCGAAAGCCACCGCTTGCAACAGCGTGAAGATACGTTCGCTGCCCCAGCCCGCGTTCAGCAGCGGCTGCAAATGTGCAGCGCTGAAGCGGTCGGGCAGGCGCGTGAGCTGGGCGCTGAGTGAAATCACCGGCGATGCTGCGCCAGCGCTTTCGACATCCTGCAGCAGTGCGTCACGCCATTCATCGGTAACAAAATCAAACTGACGTCGACAACCCAGCACGCGTGCGCTAACCGCCTGCGCCAGCGCTTCATCCCCGGCAAAATGTTCACTCAGCCGCTGTTTTAGCGTGGCGAAGCCATACAGCACTTGCGCATCGTGCACCAGCAGCCAAATGGCATCATCCAATCCCTCAATACCCTGACAGAAAGTAACCGCCGCCAGTTGATCGGCGCTGGCATAGCGCAGTTCAACCGGTTTCAACGCGTGCTGCCAGCCGTCGTTGCCGGTAAACAGCGCTGCGCTGGCGTCCGGCGGCGGTGTTACCCCCGGAATCCAGCGCACCGGCAAGCCCATCATCGCCTGCAGCGATGCCACCACGCGTGACTGATAGCTGACATACCCCACCAGTTGATTCAGCGTGACGATATCGGGCTCGGTTAAGCCCACCGCGTCCAGCGCGCTGATGCTGCTGGTGGTGATCAGTTCCGGCTGCATCGCCAGCTGACGCGCATATTGGGTGATTTGCGTCAGGCGATTATTACTTTCACGTGACGAGTCCGGACCCGGCAACGGATTGAGCCGGGCTGAGTAGTGATTGCACAGGCGCTGCACGCCGGCGACCTGCGCCACCGTTAGCGCGGTGCTGAGACGATCGTACAGCGTTAAGGTGTGGGTCAAACTGGTGGCAAGCGTATCGGGAAACAGAATCTGGCTGAGATCGCGCGCGGCCAATAACGCAGGCTGAAAACGCGACAGCAGCGGCTTTAACGCGGTCGCTTCCTGTTGCAAACCGAGTAAGAAACGATCGTCGATATAGGCGGCTTCGGGCACCAGCGGCGCAGTGGCGGTGCTATTCGGGCGAGTCTGGCTTTCATAAAACCAGTGGTCATGGCCGGGAGAACGGCGTTGTTCCATGGTCATTCCTTGCGCTAAAAACGGACTTGCTGCACAGCGTGCGAATCTGAAAAGCAGGCATGCAACAAAGGGCTAGCTTATCGTCGCTGAACGGCTGTCCACGGCAAAAGAATGTTGGGGAATAATTAATAGCTTACGAGTATAAGGAGGGCGTTATTTGAAGAGGAGGTCGCCATGAAAGGCGACCTTAGGTAAATCTTATTTCAGTTCCAGCTCGTTCATTGCGGCAATGCTGAAGCCGCCATCAACGTGTACCACTTCACCGGTGATACCACCCGCCAGATCAGAGCACAGGAATGCAGCTGAGTTACCCACGTCTTCGATGGTAACGGTACGACGAATCGGGGTAACCGCTTCGCAGTGCGCCAGCATTTTACGGAAATCTTTGATGCCTGACGCGGCCAGCGTACGGATTGGACCCGCAGAAACGGCGTTAACACGCGTGCCTTCTGGACCCATCGCGTTCGCCATGTAGCGCACGTTAGCTTCCAGTGACGCTTTCGCCAGACCCATCACGTTGTAGTTCGGGATAGCGCGCTCTGCACCCAGGTAAGACAGGGTCAGCAGGGCAGAATTCGGGTTCAGCATTGCACGGCACTCTTTCGCCATCGCCACAAAGCTGTACGCGCTAATGTCGTGAGCGATCTTGAAGCCTTCACGGGTAACAGCATTCACGTAGTCGCCATCCAGCTGATCGCCAGGTGCGAAACCGATGGAGTGAACGAAACCGTCAAATTTCGGCCAGGTTTTTGCCAGTTCGGTGAACAGCGCAGTGATGCTCTCGTCTTCAGCCACATCGCATGGCAGAACAATGTCTGAACCCAGATCTTTAGCAAACTCTTCCACACGACTTTTCAGTTTGTCGTTCTGGTATGTGAAAGCCAGTTCTGCGCCCTGTTTGTGCATCGCCTGCGCAATACCGTAGGCGATTGAGAGTTTACTGGCAACGCCAGTAATCAGAATGCGCTTACCGGAAAGAAAACCCATAGCTGTAATCCTTTTGGTCATTGTTGTTGGCGGTCGCGGTGGTTGAAAAACAGGCGACCGACGTTAATCTCGTGCGAAGTCTAGCACGTCTCTATAAATGCGGTAAATCGCACCGCGTTTTCGGCGCCTTAACGCTCGCGGCGCCAGGCTTCAGCGGTTAAGGCTTCACCAAAGTGGCTGGTGATCAGGCGCTTGGTGAGATCGTGCAGCGGCGAGGCCAATACATCGGCGGTGCCGCCGCGCTCGACCACTTCGCCCTGATGCATCACCAGCACCTGATCGCTGATGTGCTTCATCATGCCGAGATGCTGCGTGACATAAATATAGGCGATGCCGTGCTTCTCCTGCAGTTCCAGCATCAGGTTTACCAGCTGTGAACGCATGGTCATATCCAGCGAGGCGAGGGCTTCATCGGCGACGATCACTTTTGGCTGCAGAATCAGCGCTCGCGCCAGCGCCAGACGCTGCTTCTGGCCCGGCGCCAGCATGTGCGGATAGTATCCGGCGTGGTCGCGCAGCAAACCGACCTGACGCAGCGTGGCGATAATGCGTTTTTCACGCGCGTCATCATCCAGCTCGGTATTCAGGCGCAGCGGGAAATCGAGTATCTGGCTGATGCGCTGGCGCGGATTCAGCGAGGTTGAGGGATCCTGAAAAATCATGCGAATGCGCTGGCTGCGATAACCATAATCACCGTACTCCAGCGGATGATCGTCAATCAGCATCTCGCCCTCGCTCGGCTCGACCATGCCGCTGAGCATTTTTGCCAGCGTCGATTTTCCCGAACCGTTTTCACCAATCACCGCCAGCGTCTGTTTTTCACGCAGGGTAAAACTGACGCCTTTCACCGCCTCAACGTGCTGACGACGGAACAAACCGGTGCGATAGCGGTAGGTTTTACTCAGGTTGCGCACTTCCAGCAGCGTTTCCATGTTTACTGGCTCTCCATATTCAGCGGGAAGTGACAAGCAAACAGATGCGCTTTATTGCCGGTCAGGCGCGGTGTTTCGATGCACTTACGCTGCGCATATGGGCAGCGCGGCCCCAGACGACAGCCAATCGGCAGATGTTCCAGTGAAGGAATCGCGCCAGAAAGCGTGTTCAGGCGGCTTTTGTGCGGCAGCGCGCTACCGAAATCGGGCATCGCCCGGATCAGCGCCTGCGTGTAAGGATGATGCGGTGACTCCATTAACTCTTCGCTTTGCGCGATCTCCACCGTCTGGCCGCAATACATCACATTAATGCGGTCGGCCCAATGGCTCATGGTGCGCAGATCGTGGCTGATCAGCAAAATGGTGGTGTTGTTATTCTGATTGAGGCGGCTCAGCAGGCGGAAAATTTGCGCCTGCGTGGTCGGCTCCATCGCATTGGTTGGTTCATCGGCGATCAGCAAACGCGGCTGATTGGCCAGCGCGATGGCGATCATCACCTTTTGGCATTCGCCGTCGGTGAGTTCATACGGGAAACTGCGCATGATGTCTTTATGATCTTTGATGCCGACGCGATGCAGCAGCTCAATGGCGCGCACTTTGCGCCAGAACCACAGCCGTTTATACCAGCGGCCTTTGTGCGTCCAACGCGGAATCGCCTGCATCAGCTGGCGACCAATACTTTCTGACGGATCAAGACAGGATTGCGGCTCCTGAAAAATCATCGACACGTTATGGCCGACGATCCGACGGCGTTCGCGCGGTGACAGGCGCAGCAGATCAATATCATCAAACACCATGCGATCGGCGGTGACGCGCCAGTTATCTTTGGTGACGCCGCAAATGGCTTTGGCGATCAGACTTTTGCCTGAACCCGATTCACCCACTAAACCGCGGATTTCGCCTTCGCTTAGCGTCAGGTTGATGCGATCAACCGCTTTGACCGGACCGTCAGCGGTCATAAATTCGATGGTCAGGTTACGGATATCCAGTAGCGGCATTATTCAACTCCCGCTTCTACAGCGCGACGAATGCCATCGCCCAGCAGGTTAACGATCAACACGCTGACCATCAACGCCACGCCCGGCAGCATGACCGTCCACGGCGCAACGTAGATCAGCTCCAGCGCGTCACCCAGCATCGCACCCCATTCGGGCGAGGGCAGCTGCGCGCCAAGATCGAGGAAACCGAGTGCGGCGATGTCCAGAATCGCCATCGACAGCGAGCGGGTAAATTCGCTCACCAGCAGCGGCAGCACGTTAGGCAGCACCGCATTCCACAAGATATTCAGGTTGCGCGCGCCATCGAGACGCAGCGCCACCACATACTCTTTTTCCATCTCATCATGCACAGCAGTATAGATCTCGCGCACCAGACGTGGGATCAGCGCGAGAAACACCGCCAGCATCGCGTGTTCCAGGCGCGGGCCGAGAAATGCCACCACGATAATCGCCAGCAGCAGCGAGGGAATCGACAGTAAGGTATCCAGCACGTGATTCATCACCGCCGAGCGCATGCCGTGCGTGATACCGGCAAACACGCCAAGCACCAGCGCACAAATTGCCGCCAGCACCGTCACCAGAATCGCCGAGCCGACGGTCGGCGCTACGCCGCTCAGCAGGCGGCTCAGCACATCACGGCCTAAATCGTCGGTACCGAGGAAGAAGGAGACATCGCCGTAGCGCGACCACGATGGCGGCAGCAACTGATAACCCAGGAATTGCTGATCGATGCCATACGGCGCCAGCAGGCCGCCAAACAGGCACAGGAACAGCAGCAGGCCAAAGCCGTACAAGCCGACCATACCGCTGGTATCGCGATACAAGCGCTGCCAGCTGCGACGCAGCGTGCTGGGCAGCCGCTTCTCATCGTAGACATTATCTAAGGGCATACCATTCCTTATGTTTCAGCGGGTTAAGCGCCGCACCCAGAATATCGGATAACACGCTGACCAGAATCACCAGACCGCCCACCACCATCACGCCAGCGGAAATCGCCGCGTAATCCTGCTGGCGAATGGCGTTAATCAGCCAGCGGCCGAGGCCCGGCCAGTTGAACACCACTTCGGTGATCATCGCCAGCGTCAGCATGGTGGAAAATTGCAGCCCAAGGCGCGGAATCACCGGCGGCAGCGCATTGTGCAGCACGTGGCGGCGGATCACCGTGAAGCGCGACAGGCCGCGCGTGGCGGCGGCTTTGACGTAGTTTTTGTCCATCACATCGCTGGTGCTGCTGCGCAGTAAGCGGATCATCTCGGTAGCAGGCGCAACGGCGAGAACGACCACCGGCAAAATCATGTGCGTTAAGGCGCTGACCAGCATTTCATGACGCCACGGCGACGGGCTCAGCCAGGCATCAATCAGCGCAAAGCCGGTAACGTTTTGCACCGGATAGAGCAGGTCGAAACGTCCGGACACCGGCAACCAGCCGAGCGTTAACGAGAAGAACAGCGTAAACAGCAGCGCTAGCCAGAATACCGGCATCGAGAAGCCAAGCAGCGCCAGCGCGCTAATGGCTTTATCCTGCCATTTTTTGCGCATCACGCCGGCGCAAATTCCCAGCGGAATCCCCACCAGTAGCGCCAGAATAAATGCCATTACGCACAGCTCCAGCGTGGCGGGAAACACTTCGCGCAGCTGAAGATCAATCGGCTGGCCGTTGGTGCTGGAGACGCCAAAATCGAACTGCAGCAAGCCCTTGAACCAGAACCACCACGCATCAAACAGCGATGCGCCTTCGAGCGGGGCGTTTGGTGTGAAGTAGCTCAGACTGAAGCTCACCAGCGACAGCAAAAACAGGGTGATGAGCAGCAGCACCACGCGACGCAGAATATAGATAATCATGCTTACTCCTCGCTGCTCTCATCGCGGTAAACGCCGGCGAACGAAGCGTTACCAAACGGGCTCAGCACCAGGCCTTTGATATCATGCCGATAGGCTTGCAAACGCAGCGATGACGCCAGCGGCAACACCGGCAACTCCTGCGCCAAAATCTGCTGCGCCTTGTCATAGCTGTCAATGCGCGCCGATAGCTGCTGGGACAACAGTGCATGCTGCAAAGCCTCATCAAAGGCGGGCGAGCACCAGTGTGCGTAGTTGGTTTGCGAACGGATCGCCGCGCAGCTTAACAGCGGACGGAAGAAACTGTCGGGATCGTTACTGTCGGTTGCCCAGCCGGTGAGCGTGAGGTCATGGTTCATCTCCATCAACTGCGCTTCCTGGAAGCGGCCTTCCACCGGCGCGATAGTGACGCGCACGCCAACCTGAGCCAAATCCGCTTGCAACAATTCAGCGGTTTTTAACGGGCTGGGATTCCACGACTGCGAGGAAGAGGGCACCACTAAACGTAAATGCAAATCTTCCAGCCCCAGCGCTTTCAACTCTTCACGCGCCTTAGCCGGATTGTATTCGGTGACGCGCGCATCGTTGTCATACGCCCAGGACGCACGCGGTAAAATGGAGGCGGCAGTTTCGGCGGTGCCGTAATAGATCGACTCCATCAGGCGTTCGTTATTGATCGCCAGCGCCAGCGCGTGACGCACTTCCGGGCGATCCAGTGGCGGTTTGCGCGTGTTGAACGCCAGATAGGCGATGTTCATGCCAGGACGCAGCGTCATGCGCAGGCGCGGATCGTCACGCAAAATGCTCAGCTGGCTGGCGGCGGGATAGGCCAGCACATCGCATTCGCCGGTCAGCAGTTTGGATAACCTTCCGGTGCCGCCGACGCCCAAATCAATCACCACCTGCTGCAGACGCGGCACGCCTTTCCAGTACTGCGGATTACGCGCCAGGCGGAGATATTGCCCGGTACGATATTCGCTCAGCTGGAACGGGCCGGTGCCGACCGGTTCGCGGTCCAGCTGTTCCTGCTGGCCTTTAGCGCTGAGTTTATTGGCGTACTCCTGCGACAAAATCGGCGCGTAATGCGTCGCGATATGCCACAAGAATGAGGCGTCCGGGCTGTTGAGGCGGATTTCAACGGTATCGCTATCCAGCTTTTTCACACTCTGCACTGAATCGGCAAACTGCAGGCTATCAAAATAGGGATAGCTGCCGCCGTTGACGTTGTGCCACGGATGCTTGCGATCAAACATGCGTGCAAAGCTGAACACCACATCATCGGCGTTCATTTTCCGCGTCGGTTTAAACCAGTTGGTGTGCTGGAAGGCGACATCTTTACGCAGGTGAAAACGGTAGGTTGCGCCGTTATCACGCACTTCCCAGCTCTGGGCGAGGTCGGGAATCAGCCGATAAGTATAAGGATCCACGTCCAGCAGCCGGTCATACAGCTGCGCCGCCAGCGTATCAACGACTAAGCCGCTGCTAACCATTTGTGGATTGAAGGTATTAACCGTGCCGTTAACGCAATAGACAAAACCGCTGTTGCGGATGTTGTCCGTTGGCGCGGCCCACGCTGACGCGCTCATCATGCTGAGACCCAGCAGCAGAGAGGGGAATAATTTTGGCATAGAACTCAACGATTCTGAGGCAATAGCGTGAGTGTATCTTAAACGCCACGTACTCCCCAAATTCGCGACGCTTCTGCTGTGTTTTTCGCCAAACTGGCGATGGGGTAATCACAATCTCTGTGTGGAGATGAGAAAAATTCTCAATTAGGGGTTTACAGATGATAATAAGAATGATTATTATTCCTCTGCGCTTCGACGGTGGCTCTACCGAAGAAGAGCACGACATTGCTCACATTGCTTCCAGTATTAGTTGCCCGCGTTAACCCGCGGGCCTTTTTTCGTCCTGTTTCGAGCGGCTGCCGCGTTGGCTGCGCTCGTCCACCCTGGTCACATACTTATGTATGCTCCCAGGGATGTCCTCGCTTGCCGCCTTGCATCCACTCGAAACAGTTAGAAAAAAACACCGTGCGATTTGCTTTAAAAAAAAAAATCAAATGAATACGTATAGGCGACGTTTATGGCGATTTGGCTAATCCTCGTCGCGTGCCTGAATACCGTGCTTTTTCATCATGGCGCGCAACTGATGGTACGTCACACGCAATAACTCGGCGGCGCGGCGCTGGTTGTATTTGGCTTGCTGCAAACTCGCTTCAACCAGCTCGCGTTCCTGTTGATTTTGCCACTGACGCAAATCCAGCGGCAGGGAAGGCAAGGCAGATACGTCCGCCTGGGCAATGACGTCGGCGGGCGGCGTGCGGGGGGCGAACGGGTTAATGATAATGTTATCCAGCTCATCGTCGGCGCTGTGATGGCGATAAACCGAACGCTCGACCACGTTCTTCAGTTCACGCACGTTGCCGGGCCAGCTGTGATTGAGCAACGTCAGCTGGGCGCGATCGCTGAAGCCAGGGAACAGCGGCAAGCCCAGTTCGCGGCACATCTGAATGGCGAAATGGTTGGCCATCACCAGTATGTCGCTGCGGCGTTCACGCAGCGGCGGCAGCTGCACCACATCAAAGGCGAGGCGATCGAGCAGGTCGGCGCGGAATTTACCGGCGGCGGCAAGCGCCGGCAGATCTTCATTGGTGGCGCACACCAAACGCACATTCACCTGCAAAGATTGATTACCGCCAACGCGTTCCAGCTGTCCGTATTCAATCACGCGCAGCAATTTCTCCTGCACCAGCATCGGCGCGGTGGCGAGTTCATCCAGAAACAGCGTGCCGCCATCGGCGCGTTCGAAGCGTCCCAGATGACGTTTTTGCGCCCCGGTAAACGCGCCAGCTTCATGACCGAAGAGTTCGGAGTCGAGCAGGTTTTCATTTAGCGCGGCGCAGTTCAGCGAAACAAACGGACCTTCCCAGCGGTTTGACAAATAATGCAGGCGGCTGGCAATCAGCTCTTTGCCGGTGCCGCGCTCGCCAATCACCAGCACCGGTTTTTCCAGCGGCGCTAAGCGCGAAACCTGTTCCAGTACCTCCAGAAAGTTATTCGATTCGCCTAACAGGTTGTCTGAACTGTTCGCCATGATGAAATTCGCCACTGATTAATCAATTTCACTACCTTAAGCGATGTTCTGGCGGATGTAAAATAAACAAATAGCGTAAAATCAATAAATTAAAAGTTGGCACGCGAATTGTATTAGTGAAGAGCGCCTCGCGCACCTACACATAAAATTTGAGGAACATCATTATGGGTATTTTTTCTCGTTTCGCCGACATCGTGAACGCTAACATCAACTCTCTGCTGGAGCGCGCCGAAGATCCGCAGAAACTGGTACGCCTGATGATTCAGGAAATGGAAGATACGCTGGTAGAAGTCCGTTCAACCTCAGCCCGTGCGCTGGCCGAAAAGAAACAGCTGCTGCGCCGCAGCGAGCAGGCTGAAATTCAGCAGGCCGAATGGCAGGAAAAAGCGGAGCTGGCGATTAATAAAGGTAAAGAAGATCTGGCGCGTGCTGCTTTAATTGAGAAGCAGAAGCTGACCGATTTGATTGCTGCGCTGCAGCAGGAATCGACTCAGGTTGAAGAGACGCTGGACCGCATGAAAGGCGAGATCGGTGAGCTGGAGAAAAAACTCACTGAAACCCGTGCGCGTCAGCAGGCGTTAACGCTGCGCCATCAGGCAGCATCGTCATCACGTGATGTGCGTCGTCAGCTCGACAGCGGCAAGATTGATGATGCGATGGCACGCTTCGAATCCTTTGAACGTCGCATCGATCACATGGAAGCAGAAGCAGAAAGCCAGCGTTTTGGTAAACCAAAAGGTTTGGATCAGGAGTTCGCCGAGCTGAAAGCCGATGATGAAATCAGCCAGCAGCTGGCCGCGCTGAAAGCTAAAATGAACCGCCCTGAGTGATCGCCACGGGCCTGATTGCGGGCCCGAGTTAAAAATGGTGTTAGTGATTAAGGAGAGTCAATGAGCGCACTTTTTTTAGCCATACCTTTAACGATTTTCGTGCTGTTTGTCGCACCAATTTGGTTATGGCTGCATTACAGCAACAAACGCAACGGCGGCGCCGATCTATCGTCCAGTGACCTGCAGCGTTTGCAACAAATTACCCAGGATGCGCGCCGCATGCGTGAACGTGTTGAAGCACTGGAAGCCATTTTGGATGCCGAACATCCAAACTGGAGGCAACCATGATGAATGGCCGTAAACTGTGGCGCATTCCGCAGCAGGGCAAAGTACGCGGCGTCTGCGCGGGTATCGCCGAATATCTCGACATTCCGGTACGCTTGCTGCGTGTGATTGTGGTGTTGTCGCTGTTCCTTGGGCTGTTTATGTTCACCATCGTCGCCTATTTTATTCTGGGCTTTGTGCTGGACGAGAAACCCGTTGATGCGACATCTGAACGGGCACCCAGCGCACGTGAACTGCTCGACGAGCTGGAAATAACGCTGCAAAGCGATGAGCGAAAGGTGCGTGAAGTTGAACGCTACGTCACTTCAGAGACGTTTAGCGTGCGCAGCCGCTTTCGCCAGATCTAAATTCCCGGGCTTTCGGGCCCACTTCTTCTATTGTGATAAGAGGCTCTATGCAAACTCAACGTTTTACTGCTCTGCGCCGTCGCGCGACACCTGCGTTGATGTCGGCGGGGAAATTTATCATCATTAGTGCAGTAACTTACGGGCCCGGCGGTATCGCTGGCTGGGCGGTGAAATCGGTGGCGCGCCGTCCGCTGCGCCTGTTGCTGGCGGCCGCCCTGGAACCGTTGCTGAGCAAAGCGTTTAAACGCTTATCGGCACGATTCATCAGGGAGAACGATGAAAAGACTGCAAAATGAATTTGTGGCGTTGATGAACCGCGGTGTTGACCGCCATCTGCGCCTGGCTGTAACCGGTTTAAGCCGTAGCGGCAAAACCGCGTTTATCACTTCGCTGGTTAACCAGCTTCTCAATGTTCACAGCGGCGCACGTTTGCCGCTGTTTTCCGTGGTGCGCGAAGATCGCCTGCTGGGCGTCAAGCGCGTGCCGCAGCGTGAACTCGGCACGCCGCGTTTCACCTACGACGAAGGTCTGGCGCAACTGTACGGCACTCCGCCGATGTGGCCGACGCCGACGCGTGGTGTGAGCGAAATGCGTCTGGCGCTGCGCTATCGTCCGGATGAATCGCTGCTGCGCCATTTCAAAGATACCGCCACGCTCTACCTTGAAATTGTCGATTACCCCGGCGAATGGCTGCTGGATCTGCCGATGCTAGCGCAGGATTATCTCAGCTGGTCACGCCAGATGGTGGGCTTGCTGCAGGGCGATCGCGCAGGCTGGTCAGCGCACTGGCGCAGCTTGTGCGCCGATCTCGATCCTTTTGCGCCCGCCGATGAAAATCGTCTGGCAGCGATTGCCGCTGCCTGGACCGACTATCTGCACCAATGCAAAAGCGAAGGCTTGCACTTTATCCAGCCGGGCCGCTTTGTATTGCCGGGCGATATGGCCGGCGCGCCCGCGCTGCAGTTCTTCCCGTGGCCGCAGGTCGACGAGATGCAGGTTAGCAAGCTGGCGCAAGCGCCAGCAGGCAGCAACTTCGCCATGCTGCAGCAGCGTTTCAACTATTACTGCCAGCACGTGGTGAAAGGATTCTATAAAAATCATTTCCTGCGTTTCGATCGCCAAATCGTGCTGGTCGATTGTCTGCAACCGCTTAACAGCGGGCCGCAAGCGTTCAACGATATGCGTCTTGCCTTGACGCAACTGATGCAGAGTTTCCACTACGGTCAGCGCACGCTGTTCCGCCGTCTGTTCTCTCCGGTGATCGATAAGCTGCTGTTTGCCGCCACCAAAGCCGATCATGTGACTTCGGATCAGCACGCCAATATGGTGTCGCTGCTGCAGCAACTGGTGCAGGACGCGTGGCAGAATGCGGCGTTCGAAGGCATCAATATGGATTGCCTCGGTTTAGCCTCGGTGCAGGCCACAGAAAGTGGGCTGGTTGATCATCGTGGCGAGAAATTACCGGCGTTGCGCGGTCATCGTTTAGCCGATAATGAAGCGCTGACGTTCTATCCCGGCGAAGTGCCGCCGCGCTTGCCGGGCCACAATTTCTGGCAGCAGCAGGGATTTCAGTTTGAACAGTTCCGGCCGCAGCAGCTGGATGTCGATCGCCCGCTGCCGCACATTCGCATGGATGCCGCGCTGGAGTTTTTATTGGGAGATAAATTGCGATGAGCGACGAAACACCTTTGAAAGGACGCATTGATTTTGCCCGTCCGCTGACGGTGGAAGCGGAAAAACCGCTGCGCGCCGCACAAACCTTTAGCGCGGACAGCGAGAAAGCCTTTCTCGCCACGGCGGAAGCCGAGCCGTTGGAAGAGGGCGAAGGCGAAAAAGTGGTGGAAGCCGCGCTGCGGCCGAAGCGCAGCCTGTGGCGTAAAATGGTGGGCGTTGGCCTCGCTATTTTCGGCGTCAGCGTGGTGGCGCAGGGCGCGCAAACGCTGCACGATGCGTGGCTGCTGCGCGACTGGTTTACCCTCGGCACCGGCGTGGCGGGCACATTGATTGTCGCCGCGGGGGCGGGTGCGCTGATTGGCGAATGGCGGCGTTTATATCGTCTGCGTCAGCGGGCCGAAGAGCGCGATATTGGCCGCGAATTGCTGCACAGTCACGGCGTCGGCAAAGGTCGTGCGTTCTGTGAAAAGCTGGCGCAACAGGCGCAGCTTGATCAGGCGCATCCTGCACTGCAGCGCTGGCATGCGGCGCTGCATGAAACCCACAACGATCGTGAAATCGTCACCTTATATGCCCAACTGGTGCAGCCGGTGCTGGATCGTCAGGCGCGCCGGGAAATAAGCCGTCACGCCGCCGAATCGACGTTAATGATCGCCGTTAGCCCGCTGGCTTTGGTAGACATGGCGTTTATCGCCTGGCGCAATCTGCGGCTGGTCAATCGCATCGCGGCGATCTATGGCATTGAGCTGGGTTACTTTAGCCGCATCCGCCTGTTCCGCTTAGTGCTGCTCAATATGGCGTTTGCCGGGGCTTCCGAACTGGTGCGCGAAGTCGGGATGGATTGGATGTCACAGGATCTTGCCGCGCGCCTGTCAACCCGCGCTGCGCAAGGGATCGGTGCTGGTTTGCTCACCGCACGCCTAGGCATTAAAGCGATGGAGCTGTGTCGCCCGTTACCGTGGCTGGAAGATGATAAGCCGCGTCTGGGCGATTTCCGTCGCGAGTTAATCGGTCAGCTGAAAGGATCCCTGGTAAAAAGTGGGGATAAAGCAGGACAGGCTGCTAAATAATCAGCACTTGCGTACCTTTCACGCTGCAACTGGCGTGAAAGGTAAAATTATCTGTGTTACCACGCATATTCGGCGGGATTTTTGTTGGTCGCTCCGTTACACTTCCCTTTATCACCAGCCTCTGGCTGTCAACTTTTCCTGACAGGCCTCTTCTGAGGCGCTGCAAGTTAGCGTATTATCACTAAAATTAAAACCTGACTAAGGCTCATCGCAATGCGTTTGGAAGTTTTCTGCCAGGACCGAATCGGTCTGGCGCGCGAGTTGCTCGACCTGCTGGTTGCCCGCAATATCGACCTGCGCGGCATCGAAATTGCGCCACTCGGTCGCATTTATCTCAATTTTACCGCGCTGGAGTTTGAACCCTTCAGCAATCTGATGGCGGAAATCCGCCGTACACCTGGCGTGACAGATGTGCGTACCGTTTCGTTTATGCCCTCTGAACGCGAGCATCGCGCATTGAGCGCGCTGCTGGTGGCGATGCCAGAACCGGTGTTATCCATCGATCTGAAATGCAAAGTCGAGCTGGCCAATCCGGCAGCGCAAAATCTGTTTACCCTTGATGAACAGAAGCTGCGCAATCAAAACGTTGGCACTTTAATCACCGGCTTCAATTTCCAGCGCTGGCTGGAGAATGATCGCGTTGACGCACAGGCGCAGCATGTGGTGATTCAGGGGCGCGATTTCCTGATGGAAGCGCGACCGATTTATCTGGCAGAAGAAGAGGGCCAGAGCGATCTGCCGGTCGGCGCGATGATCACCCTGAAATCGACGGCGCGTATGGGCCGACAGTTGCAGAATCTTACCGTTACCGATGAATCGGAGTTCGATCATATCGTGGCGGTTACGCCAAAAATGCGTCAGGTGATTGATCAGGCGCGCAAACTGGCGATGCACGATGCGCCGCTGTTGATCGTCGGTGATACCGGCACCGGCAAAGATATGCTGGCTCGCGCCTGTCATTTGCGTAGCGCGCGTGGCAAAAAACCGTTCCTGGCGCTGAACTGCGCCTCATTGCCGGATGATGTGGCGGAGAGTGAGCTATTTGGTCACGCTGCCGGTGCTTATCCCAATGCGCTGGAAGGCAAGAAAGGCTTCTTCGAGCAGGCTAACGGCGGTTCGGTATTGCTGGATGAGATTGGCGAAATGTCGCCACGCATGCAGACCAAACTGCTGCGTTTCCTTAACGACGGCACGTTCCGCCGCGTGGGCGAAGAGCATGAAGTGCACGTTGATGTGCGCGTGATTTGCGCCACGCAGAAGAATCTGATTGAGCTGGTGCAGCGTGGTGAGTTCCGCGAAGATCTGTTTTATCGCTTGAATGTGCTGACGCTCAATCTGCCGCCGCTGCGTGAACGTCCGCTGGATATTCTGCCGCTCACCGAAATGTTTGTCGCGCGTTTCGCCGATGAACAAGGCTTGCCGCGTCCGCGACTCTCATCGCAGTTGACGCCATTCCTGACGCGCTATAATTGGCCCGGTAACGTACGCCAGTTAAAGAATGCGCTGTACCGCGCGCTGACGCAGCTTGAAGGTTACGAGCTGGGACCACAAGATATTGTGTTTCCAGAGCAGGCGCTCGATGTGTCATTGGGCGAAGAGGCGATGGAAGGTTCGCTGGACGATATCACCAGCCGTTTCGAACGTTCGGTGCTAACGCGTCTCTATCTCTCTTATCCCAGCACGCGCAAACTGGCGAAACGCCTCGGCGTGTCGCATACCGCGATTGCCAATAAGCTGCGTGAATATGGGTTAGGGCAGAAGCGCAACGAGAGTGAGTAATAGAGCGCGTGCATCCCGCAACGCCGTTCTGCATGCGGTCGCCATCTATGGCGTTGCCTGTCAGTTAAGGAAGCATTTTGCTTTAAATTCGGTGCGGGCTCTGACACATCTGCTGCGTCACGGGCCGTCCTCGCGCCGCTAGCGCGGTACCTTCGGCTTTCACGTTGTGCCAAACGGACCGTTCGCGGATCGGCCGTCCTGGCCGGCCCCGAACTGCCTCGCGCATCCATGCGCGAGGCTCCTGGCCCAACGTAAAAGCCTCAGCGCTGCGAATGGCCCTTTTGCCGCAGCAGACGCGCCAGCGCCTCTGGCAAATGAGCCCTTTTCAGCAGCACTCACTGAAGATTCATCGTGGGCTTAACTGACAAGCATTACGCCATTCATGGCGACCTATCGTAAATGTGCATCTACTCTGGCACGCGGATGTCTACCTGACTTCCTGCTCTCGTAAACACTGGAATTTCACTCAGTGGTGCGGCGACGCTGATGCGTTGGCCGCCTTGATAGCACTCACCATTGCGGGTAATCCATTGTTCACCAGCAGGTAACCACACTTCACGTTCACGCTGCCCGGCGTTTAGCACCGGCGCCACCAGAAGGTCGCAGCCCAGCAGATACTGATCTTCCACTTGCCAGCTCTCTGGCTGCTGCGGGTAGTGATAGAACAGCGGCCGCATCACCGGATCACCTAGCTCATGCGCTTCGCGCATCAGGCCATCAATATAGGGGCGAATCTGCTCACGTTGCAGCAGGCAGCTTTTCATCAGCGCGTAATTCTCCTCACCGTAACTCCATACCTCATTGGGTGAGCCGCTGTTACACTGCGCAATGCCATCGCGCCAGGCTTCTTCAGGTGCAATTTGTGGCTCGCGGTAACCATGCAAACGCATCACCGGACAGAATACCGCCCATTGGAACCAACGGATCAACAGTTCATGAAACGCCGGATCATGAATATTCCCGCCCTGAAAACCGCCGATGTCGGTGGTCCACCATGGAATACCTGCCATCGCCATATTCAGCCCGGCAGTAAACTGATTACGTAAGGCATGGAACGAGGAGTGAACGTCGCCCGACCAGGCAAGCACGCCGTAACGCTGGCTGCCCGCCCAAGCGCAGCGCACCAGATTGACGATCTCGCTCTCGCCCTGTTGTTGCAGACCTTCATAAAATCCGCGGGCAAACAGCTGCGGATAGATATTGCCCACTTCCTGTACCGGACCGAGATGATAGCGGTAATTATCAAAATCGTAGGCGCGGTATTCTGGCTCTGCTTCGTCGAGCCAGAAAGTGCGGATGCCGTGGTCATAATAGTTGCGCTTAACTTCCTGCCAGACGAACTCGCGTGCGGCGGGATGCGTGGCGTCAAAAAAAGTGGTGTTGCCCATAAAATCAAGGTTCACCGATACGCCGCGCTCGCTGTTAACCAGCAAGCCTTTGGATTTCATCAGACGATAGTTATCACTGCGGCTATCCACCGTGGGCCACACAGACACCATGGTTTCGATGCCCATCTCTTTCAGCTCCTGCACCATGGCACGCGGATCCGGCCAGTCGCGCGCATCGAAACACCAGGTTCCCTGATTTGGCCAGTGGAAAAAGTCGATGACGATCACCGAGAGCGGTAGCTGCAGGCGGCGATATTCGCGCGCGACCTCCAGCACTTCCTGCTGAGTGCGATAGCGCAGTTTGCATTGCCAGAAACCGGTCGCGAAGCTGGGCATCATCGGAGCTGTGCCGGTGGCGCGGCCATACTGACGCACGATCTCAGCGGGTGTGTCGCCTGCGGTGATCCAGTAATCCATCTGATCGGTTACTTCGGCTTGCCAGCGCGTGCCGTTTTTACCAAAGGTCACCTCGCCGATGGCCGGGTTATGCCACAGCAAGCCGTAGCCGAGATTGGATACCATAAACGGCACGCTGGCCTGCGAATTGCGCTGTGCCAGCTCAAGCGTGCAGCCTTTCAGATCGAGACAATCCTGCTGATACTGGCCCATGCCATAGATTTTCTCTTCGGCACGCGCTTCAAAGCGCACGCTCAGCTGATATTTCCCTCCCGGAATCGGTCGAAAGGCGCGCGCATCCAGCTTCAGGGCGCTGATGTATTTGTCCTGGCTCTTTTCGCTGGCACCGATGCCCACGGTGCTGCGCTGACGCCAGAACTCCTCGAGCAGCAATTCGCCGTGCTGATTATAGAAAGCCAGCTGGCCGCGAATATTCAGCGTGGCGGTGATATTGCCGTTACGCAGGCTGAGAGATTCATGCTCGCGCTGGATCTCCACCTCGCAAGCCGCAGGCGATAACAACGCCCAGTCATGGTCGATCAGTTCGGGCTGACAGGTGGCTCGTACTCGCAGGCTATGCGCGCCCCAGGGTTCGATAACCAGCGTCTGACGGTCAAATGTCCAGATAATACGCTGGGATTCGGCGCGTAATTCACTCATGACAACTCCTGTGGTTGTAAAAGGGGGGAAGCAGTGGCAGCCGGTTGGGCTGACACTTTGTGCTGATTGATGGTACGCATGGTGGCATCGTTTAGTTTGTAGCCGCGCATCGCCAGCGCGCTTAACAGCGACAGCAGGCCGGGAACCACCGAAAACAGCGCCACGATGGCCATCATGGCGGCGGGTTGCTGATGAGGTGCCTGAGCGACGTAACCGCTCAGGCCAAGCGTCCAGCCGACAATCGCGCCGCTAATGGCCATGCCCATTTTCAGTACGGCGAGCAGAGTCGAGAAGACGGTGCCATCGAGGCGTTTTCCCTGACGATATTCACCGTAATCCACCACGTCGGCCATCATCACCCACATCAGCGTGGTGGTGACCTGATAGAAGCTGGAGACGATGAATGTCATGCCAACCAACAGCGCCAGCGAGCCGGGCAGGAACACGATGCTGATGCTTAGCACGCCAGCAGTAATGGCGCTGAGCGTAAAGGCGGTGATTTTGTTCAGGCGGCGCGTCAGCAGTTTCGCCAGCACGCTACCGACGCTTTTGCCGACAATATGCGCGGCCAGCAGCCACATGAAGAGGCTGGCATCACCCAGAAAATAGGTGACGTAGTACATCATCGCGCCGAGCCGCACCACGCCGAATGAGATATTGCAGAACACCAGCAACGCGACCACGCGCCACTGATCGTTACGCAGCAAATCGCGCAGATCGGCAAGAAAGTTGCCGTGGTTAGCGGGAGCATTGATGCGTTCGCGTGTATTGAGAAAACAGATAAAAAACAGCAGGGTTGCCAGCGTCGCCATTATCGACATTGCTGCGAAATAACCGTCCAGTTTGTTACCGCCGCCCAGCCAGGTGGCGAGCGGGATCATCAGGAAAGTGGACATCGCGCCGCCCAGCGTGGCGAGGAAGAAACGCCATGATTGCAGGGAGATGCGCTGATTATCATCGGCGGTGATAATCGCTCCCATCGAGCAGTAAGGAATATTGATGGCGGTGTACATCAGCATCATCAGGCTGTAGGTCACGGCGGCGTAAATCATCTTGCCAGTCAGCGACAGGCTTTCCGGCACCGCATAAATCAACATACAGCTGACGCCGAACGGTACCGCGAGCATCAATAGCCAGGGACGGAATTTGCCCCAGCGTGAACGGGTTCGGTCAGCCACCATCCCCATCGCCGGGTCGATCACCGCATCGGCGACGCGCGCCAGTAAAAACAGCGTGCCAACAAAGATTGCGGGCAAACCCACCACATCGGTGTAGTAAAAGGTGAGAAAAATAATGACGTTATCGATGGCGATATGGCTGGCCATATCACCGAGGCCATAACTGAACTTTTCTTTAATGGATAAGCTTGCTTGCATAAAGATTCCCGCCTGTCTTTGAATCGCTTAAGTGCAATTGACGGTTAGTTATAGGTAGCGATGCTGATGGGAACAATTGCGGGATTTGTTACGGGTTTTATGTTTTTTAATTAATGTGATACGGGTAACAAGAATCACAGTAAAAATGCAACATGGCGGGAAGAAGTGCTACGTATCGCGATAAATCAACAGGTTGAAAATTGAGCCATCCTGAAGGTGAGCATAAAAAAAGCACCGACGCGTTAATCATTCGGTGCTTTTTGTTTCGCCTGGCAGGCGAGAGATTTACTTCAGCGCAGCCAGCGCGGCATCGTAGTTTGGCTCTTCGGTGATTTCATTCACCAGCTCGCTGTAAATCACTTTATCGTTTTCATCCAGCACCACCACCGCACGTGCGGTCAGGCCTTTCAGCGGGCCATCAGCAATCGCCACGCCATAGTTTTCTTTGAACTCAGCGCCGCGCAGGGAAGAGAGCGTGATCACGTTGCTGACGTTCTCTGCGCCACAGAAGCGTGACTGGGCGAAAGGCAGGTCGGAAGAGATGCACAGCACAACCGTGTTGTTCGCTTCACCTGAACGCTCGTTAAACTTACGCACCGATGCCGCACACACGCCAGTATCAATGCTTGGGAAAATGTTCAGAACTTTGCGTTTGCCTGCATAATTAGCCAGGGATACGTCAGTAAGATCTTTTGCGACCAGGTTGAAAGGTTTAGCTTGCTCGCCAACTTGTGGGAACTGGCCTGCAACCGGCACCGGATTGCCCTGAAAGTGAACAGTCTGAGACATGCGATTTCCTTTTTGAACGATGAAATATCTGACTTTTGGAACGTCAGAACAGGTATAGCGCTTGTTTATGACATAATTTTTAAGGGTTTACGAGCGCATTTCCTGGCGATAATCGAGCCGGCTCGCATTAAAGCGACGGATTTAAGGAGAAATAATGAGAACAGTGAAGAGTTATCCGGAAGCCTGGCCGTTACATTCGCCGTTTGTTATTTCGCGCGGCAGCCGCACCGAGGCGCATGTTGTGGTAGTGGAAATCGAGCAGGATGGCGTTAAAGGTGTTGGCGAAGCGACGCCTTACGCGCGCTACGGTGAAAGTGAGGAGTCGGTGCTCAAGCAGATCGCCTCGCAGCTAAGCGCGTTGCAAAGCGGCATGACGCGAGAAGCGCTGCAACAGGCGTTACCGGCGGGCGCGGCACGCAACGCGATTGACTGCGCACTGTGGGATCTGGCACGACAGCAGCAAGGCGAAAGTCTGGTGCAATTGTGCGCGGTGCCACTGGCTGAAGAGATTGTCACCGCACATACCATCAGCATCGATACGCCAGATGCGATGGCCAGCAGCGCGCAGGCGCTGTGGCAACATGGCGCGCGTTTATTGAAGATTAAAATGGACGATCACCTGATCAGCGAACGTTTGGTGGCGATACGCAGCGCGGTACCTGACGCGACTTTGATTGTCGATGCCAACGAATCCTGGCATGCCGAAGGCCTGGCGGCACGCTGTCAGCTGCTGGCCGACCTCAATGTCGCGATGCTGGAACAGCCGCTACCGGCCGCAGAAGACAGCGCGCTGGGCAACTTTATCCATCCGCTGCCAATCTGCGCCGATGAAAGCTGCCATACGCGTGAAAGCCTGCCGCAGCTGAAAGGGCGCTATGAGATGGTGAATATCAAGCTGGATAAAACCGGCGGATTAACGGAAGCGCTGGCGCTGGCAGAGGCGGCGCAGCAGCAGGGATTCGCGATTATGCTCGGCTGCATGCTCTGCACGTCGCGGGCGATTCGTGCGGCATTACCGCTGACGGCGCGCGCGACCTTCGCGGATCTCGACGGTCCAACCTGGCTTGCGGCCGATGTTGAACCGTCGCTGCATTTCTCTCACGGCGTACTCAAGCCGCTGGCTGCCAGCGCAGCAGATTGATCATCGCTTCCAGATAGACTTCGGTGGCTTCGTCCACCGAAATCGGCGGCATCTCGGCGGTAATGCATAACAGGCCGAGATCGTCGCACCAGCTGCCAAACGAACCCGGCGTAGCATAACCCACGCTGCTCACCACCGGCAGCGCGGTCTGCTGCGCCAGCCACTGCGCTAATTCGCTGTGGTGCGGATCGTCAATGCAGGCCAGCGGTTCATGCCACGAAACCACCCAACGCGGTTTGATCTGATGAATCAGTTGGCACAGCGCGCGGGTTTCTGGTTCGGAAGAGGGCGCTGATCCGGTTGAGAGCACCACATCGCGCTCATCCGCTTCGCTGTTCCAGCGATACACCGTGTCGCCATGCTGCCAGTTAGCGGCGGGGAAATTACGGTTAAGATCGACGCCGTTGGCGTTGGCGCGCAGCCCCAACTGACAACCATCGGGATTGACCGCCAGAACAACGTGATGACGCCGCAGCGCGCCCGGCAAGGTGCGCATCGCGCCCGATAAGGTGGCAATCGCGGCATTCTCGTCGCCGTGCGTGCCAGCAATAATCAGCCCGCTTTCGGCATCGGCGGCGGGTGCCGGAAACCACAGCAGCGGTGCACCCAGCACCGATTGCCCGTATTGTTGCCAGACAGCGTCCAGCTTGCCGCGCAGCGGACGTGGATGGTATGACGACATGACGTTCCTCTATGAAATGCTTCCAACACCGCCAAAAGCCTTCTGGCGCTCAAGGTAAAAATGTGACCGGGAATCCAGCCTCAACATAACGGTAAATAGCCTGCGGGGAAATAGCTATATATCAATCAGCAATTTGCGATAAAGTGCCAAAAGTTGCTGGCGACACAATCTCTTCGCGGTCGCCATTTTTTTCGCGTAAAGGAGTGGTGATGAAACTAACGTTCCGCAAAACGCTGACTGCCTTAATTGTAGCCAGTGCTGTCTCACCCGCATTCGCCGCCAACGTGCCGTCGGGCGCACAGCTGGCCAGCACCCAGGAAATTGTTCGCCATATTAAAGATGAACCCGCTTCACTCGATCCGATGAAGGCGGTTGGCTTGCCAGAAATTCAGGTGATGCGCGATCTGTTTGAAGGGCTGACCAATCAGGACGCCCACGGAAAAATCGTGCCGGGCGTGGCGCTAAGCTGGAGCAGCAACGACAACAAAACCTGGATGTTTACCCTGCGCAAAGATGCGCGCTGGTCAAATGGTGAGCCGGTTACCGCGCAGGATTTTGTCTACAGCTGGCAACGTTTAGTTGAGCCGAAGAATAGTTCGCCGTTTGCCTGGTTCGCCGCCTTGAGCGGCATTGAAAACGCCGAAGCAATCACCAAAGGACAGATGAGCGCCGATAAGCTGGGCGTGACGGCAACCGATGCGACTCACCTTAAGGTGACATTGTCACGTCCTGTGCCGTGGTTCCCGAGCATGGTCGCCAACGCCGCGATGTATCCGGTATCGAAGCAAGTGATTGAAAAAGAGGGTGATAGCTGGACGTCACCGGGCAAGCTAGTGGGCAATGGCGCTTATCAGCTGCAGGATCGCGTGGTGAACGAAAAAATTGTATTGGTGCGCAACGCTAACTATTGGGATGACCAAAAATCGGTGCTGACGAAAGTCACGTTTATTCCGATTAATGAAGAGTCCAGTGCTACCAAACGCTATCGTGCCAACGATATCGATATCACCGAATCCTTCCCGAAAAACATGTACGCGCTGCTGAAAAAAGAGTTGCCTGGTCAGGTGTATACGCCGGATCAGCTTGGCACCTATTACTACGCGTTCAATACTGAGAAAGGGCCAACCGCTGATGTACGCGTGCGCAAGGCGCTGTCGTGGAGCATCGATCGTCGCATCATTGCGGAGAAAGTATTGGGCACCGGCGAGAAACCGGCCTGGCACTTCACGCCGGACGTTACCGCCGGTTTCACACCGATGAAGAGCTATCTGCAGCAACATAGCCAGCAGGAGCTGAACGCGCAGGCCAAAGCATTGCTGACAGCGGCAGGTTATGGACCGGGCAAACCGCTGCATTTGACGCTGCTCTATAACACCTCGGAAAGCCATCAGAAAATTGCTATCGCGGTGGCGTCAATGTGGAAGAAGAATCTTGGCGTGGATGTCACCTTGCAAAATCAGGAGTGGAAAACCTATATCGACAGCCGTAATAGCGGCAGTTTCGATGTGATCCGCGCTTCATGGATCGGCGATTATAATGAGCCTTCAACCTTCCTCAGTCTGCTGACCTCGACCCACACCGGCAATATCGCGCGCTTCCGCAGTGCCGATTACGATGCGGTGATCACCAAAGCCAGCACTGAAACCAGCGTGGCGGCGCGTAACACCGATTACAACAAAGCCGAGCAGATCATCGCCGATCAGGCGCCGATCGCGCCGATCTACCAATACACCAATGGCCGCTTAATCAAGCCGTGGGTGAAAGGTTATCCGATCACCAATCCTGAAGACGTGGCGTACAGCCGCGAGCTTTGGATTGAGAAGCATTAACTCCGCACATCCGCAGGCGGTGATTGTCACCGCCTGTCATCTTTGCTCACAGCCTGATGATTGCAACTGGTCTGCGCCACGCTAGACTGTATCGTATTGATTTTGATAGTGAGGCGAGTTCGTGAACGTCATTGAAGGAAAAGCGTTACAAGTATCCGATGCCATTGTGTCCTGTCAGCTGGATGGCGCAGGCGGCATGATCCCCATCGAAGATAAAGACGTCATCAACTGCGAACGTCCCTGCTGGTTGCACCTCAATTACACCCAACGACAAAGTGCGGAATGGCTGCAAAACACGCCGCTGATCCCCGATTCGGTGCGTGATGCGCTGGCGGGTGACAGCATGCGTCCGCGCGTGACGCGGCTCGGTGACGGCTTCATGATTGTGCTGCGCAGCGTGAACCATAACGCCGATTCACGTCCCGATCAGCTGGTGGCGATGCGCGTATTTATCAACGATAAGCTGATTGTCTCGACGCGCCGGCGCAAAGTGTACGCCATTGATGCCGTGCTGACCGATCTACAACAAGGTAACGGTCCTGTTGACGGCGGCAGCTGGCTGGTGGATGTGTGCGATGCGTTAACCGATCACGCCAGCGAATTTATCGAAGAGATGCACGATAAAATTATCGAGCTGGAAGATGCGCTGATGAATCAGGAAGTACCAGCGCGCGGCGATTTGGCGCTGCTGCGTAAGCAGCTGATTGTGATGCGTCGTTATATGGCACCGCAGCGCGATGTCTATGCGCGGCTGGCTATCGAGAAGATGGCGTGGATGAACGACGATGATCGTCGCCGTATGCAAGAAGTTGCCGATCGCTTAGGTCGCGGATTGGACGATCTCAATGCCGGCGTGGCGCGTACTTCGATTCTGGCGGATGAAGTGGCGTCAATCCTTGCGGAATCGATGAACCGCCGCACTTACACCATGTCGTTGATGGCGATGATTTTTTTACCGGCAACGTTTCTTACCGGCTTATTCGGCGTCAACCTCGGCGGCATTCCGGGTGGCAATTGGGCGCTGGGCTTTACCGCGTTCTGCGTGCTGCTATTGGTAATGGTTGGCGGCGTGGCAATATGGCTGAAACGGCGGAAATGGTTGTAAGGCAGAAAAGCGGATTAAACCTGATCGATATCAATATCCCGCCAGCGCAATCGGGGCAAACTCTTTCCCGCAGGTGAATGCAACGTCAAGCGATGGGCGTTGCGCTCCATATTGTCTTACTTCCTTTTTTGAATTACTGCATAGCACATTTGATTCGTACGACGCCGGCTTATCCGCCGGCTTTTTTTTGCCCGCCTGGCTTGCTCGGCCAACCTTTCCTATGCTTAAAGGACATTCAGCGACAAGGAGAAGGGCATGCAAGATATCATTGCCAGCGAACCGATTCCTACCGATCCACCACCGATTCCCGAACCGATTCCACAACCGCAGCCGATACCACCCGCACAGCCACCGCACGATCCCGAATTCCCACCGATCCAGGATCCACCGCCGCACCGTTAATAAAAAAGGCGCGTAGCCGAAGCGACGCGCCTTTTTTTACAGCAAAACCTATTACTTAATTTCCAGCACATCAAGACGTACGCTGAGATTCGGCGCATCATCCTCTTCTGGCTGCCAGCCCGCGGGCTGCACCGGCAAGCTTTCGCGATCAAACGCCAAATCACCGCCATCCACCACGGCATCACCGTGTTTGATGCCCTTGAAATCGAACAGATTAATGTCGGCCATGTGTGATGGCACCACATTCTGCATCGCGGTAAACATGGTTTCGATACGGCCCGGATAACGTTTATCCCAGTCACGCAGCATGTCGGCAACCACCTGACGTTGCAGATTCGGCTGCGAACCGCACAGGTTGCACGGAATGATCGGGAACTGGCGCGCTTCCGCAAAACGAATGATGTCTTTCTCGCGGCAGTATGCCAGCGGACGAATCACGATATGTTTACCGTCATCGCTCATCAGTTTTGGTGGCATGCCTTTCATCTTGCCGCCGTAGAACATGTTGAGGAACATGGTCTGCAGAATATCGTCGCGATGATGACCTAAGGCGATTTTGCTACAACCCAACTCGGTGGCGGTGCGATACAGAATCCCCCGGCGCAAACGCGAACAGAGTGAGCAGGTAGTTTTGCCTTCAGGAATCTTATCTTTAACGATGGAATAAGTGTCTTCGTTAACGATGTGATACTCAACGCCCTGTTGTTCCAGATAGGCTGGCAGAATATGCTCCGGGAAACCGGGCTGTTTCTGGTCGAGATTCACTGCTACCAGCGAGAAATTCACCGGCGCGCTCTGCTGCAAATTACGCAGGATCTCCAGCATGGTGTAGCTGTCTTTACCACCAGACAGACAAACCATGATGCGATCGCCTTCTTCAATCATGTTGAAGTCAGCAATGGCTTCGCCAACGTTGCGACGCAAACGCTTCTGCAGTTTGTTGAGGTTGTACTGCTCTTTTTTTGTTACTTCTTGATTTTCTGACATTATTTTCACGCTTGATAGTGAAGGCGAGGGCCGTTAGCGGCTGAAGCAATCTTCAACGGCAATAAACCCTGTAAACATGACTGCGTATGGTACGGATTGCGGGCGCGAATGCTAGCCTGAAGTGATCTCTTTTCTGATGATAACTCAATGCGCTTGAGACAAAGGCGCACACTTTGTCAGAACAATCTGGCTATTTATTGATCTGGGCAAATATTTACCTCATCTGGGCCTGACAGGATGGCCGAAGTGCTTTTTTTACTTTCTTTAGGTGAGGAGCGGCAAATGCAAACGTACGATATGGTTTTTGAAGAGGCGTGTCGGCTGGTGGGGCAATGTTATCTGGAGCTGGCACAGCGAGGCGCAGCAACCGAAAAAGAGGTGCTAGCCAGCGAGTTGCGCAATCTACAGTTGCGCTATCGTGAACTTACCGGCTCACCGAATCGGGCGGTAGAGATGGCCATCGTTCAGCTCAAGCCTTGTTAATCCATTAACATTAACCCAGCAAAGCAACGCCCGGCCATCGCGCCGGGCTTTTTCATCTACTCGCTTTTCTCGGTTTTCCCGGCTAACTCGGCCAGCCGCTGATAACGCTGACTGGCGGCTTCCGTTGCATCACGCCACAGCTGCGACGCTTCATCTGGCCGCTGAGTTTGCAACTGGCGGAAACGCTGCTCGTTCATCAATGCCTGTTCGAGTTCCGAGGTCGGCGGACGCGAATCCAGCGCCAGCGCGGCTTTACCTTGCTCGGCGCGTCGAGGATCAAAACGATAAAGCGGCCAGAAACCGCTGGTGGTCAGCAGGCGCATCTGTTCGTGGCTATGAGCCAGATCGTAGCCATGCTCTTCACACGGGCTGTAAGCGATGATCAGCGAGGGTCCCGGCCAGGCTTCCGCTTCCTGAATCGCTTTCACGGTTTGATTGAGCTGGGCGCCCAGCGAAATCTGCGCCACATACACATGCCCATACAGCAGCGTCGACATGCCGAGATCCTTACGCGCCTTGCGTTTCCCCTGTTCGCCAAACTTGGTCACTGCGCCGAGCGGCGTCGCTTTTGATGCCTGGCCGCCGGTATTGGAGTAACAGTGCGTATCCAGCACCAGCACGTTGACGTTTTCGCTCAGGCTCATCACGTGATCGAGGCCGCCGTAGCCAATGTCGTACGCCCAACCATCGCCACCAATCAGCCAGACCGATTTCGCCACTAGCGCATCCGCTGTGTCGTTTAGGGCTTTGGCTTCAGGCTGCGGTGAAGCCGCGAGCAGGGCGCGCAGCTGTATAATCTGCTCGCGTCGTTGGGAAATGGTGACGCTGTCACCTTTTAATGCGTCAACCAATGCCGCCGGTAGCTGCGCAGCGCATTGATCCAGTAATCTGAGCGCGCGCTGTTTCTGCTGGTCGACGCTCAAGCGGAAGCCCAGACCAAATTCGGCATTATCTTCAAACAGCGAATTCGCCCACGCCGGACCGCGACCTTCAGCATTGGTGGTGTAAGGCGTGGAAGGCAGATTACCGCCATAAATGGAGGAGCAGCCGGTGGCATTGGCAATCAGCAAGCGATCGCCATACAGCTGCGTCAGTAGTTTGATATAGGGCGTTTCCCCGCAGCCCGAGCAGGCACCGGAATATTCAAACAGCGGCGTAATCAGCTGCGAGGTGCGGATATCAATACGTTCCAGCTGCTCGGCGGTGATCTCCGGCAGCGCAAGGAAGGCAGCGTAATTGACCTTTTCCGTCTCAACATGCTCCAGGCGTGATTTCATGTTGATGGCTTTGATTTCCGGATGCTGGCGATCGCTGGCCGGGCACACTTCCACGCAAAGATTGCAGCCGGTGCAATCTTCCGGCGCTACCTGCAGCACGTATTTCTGTCCGCGCATATCGCGCGATTTCACATCGAGTGAAGCGAGCGAAGGTGGCGCATCGTCCAGTGCTGCAGGATCAACCACTTTGGCGCGAATCGCCGAGTGCGGGCAGGCGGCGACGCAATGGTTGCACTGCGTACAGAGATCGGGCTGCCAGATCGGCACGGCTTCGGCGATATTGCGCTTTTCCCATTGCGTGGTGCCAACTGGCCAGGTTCCATCAGGCGGCAGCGCCGAAACCGGCAGTTTATCGCCAAGGCCGGCCAGCATCGCTGCGGTGACGGTTTTGACGAAATCGGGTGCGCTATCGGCTACCACCGGCGGGCGATGCGGACTGCGATCGTCTACCGGTTGCAGCGGCACCCTCTGTAGCGCTTGTTGTGCCATCGCTAGCGCTTGCCAGTTGCGCTGCACCAGCTCTTCGCCTTTGCTGCTGTAGCTGCGCGCAATGGCGTTTTGCAGTTCAGTTAATGCGCTATCGCCTGGCAAAATCTGGGTCAGCTGGAAAAAAGCCATCTGCATCACGGTGTTGATGCGTGCGCCCAACTGGCATTCGCGCGCGATACGCACAGCGTTGATCACATAAAATCGCGCCTGTTTATCGTTGAGCTGGCTCTGCACTTCCTGCGGCAGGTGCGGCCACACCTCCTCAGCGCTGTAGGGCGTATTGAGCAGAAAAATCCCACCCGGCTTAAGCTGATCGAGCATCGAATACTTATCGATAAACTGCAGCTGATGGCAGCCAATGAAGTCGGCTTGCTGAATCAAATAGGCGGATTGAATCGGATATTCACTGACGCGCAGATGGGAAACCGTCAGGCCGCCGGCTTTCTTCGAGTCGTAGACGAAATAGCCCTGCACCTGCCACGGTGTGGCGTTACCGATTATTTTCAGGTTGTTTTTACTGGCGCTGACGCTGCCGTCGCTGCCTAAACCATAAAACAGCGCTTCAAGCCGTGCGCGATTCGGCACGATATTGGCTTCCAGCGGCAGCGAAAGATGGGTGACGTCGTCGTAAATGCCGACGGTAAAACGCGCTGGCGGTGTTTCGCGCAGCAAGGCACTAAAAACCGCCAGCACCGCATCGGGTGCGAACTCTTTCGATGACAAACCATAGCGACCGCCGATCACCTTCGGCAGCGACGCCCGCTCGCCACGGCTGTAAGCTTCAGCCAGCGCGGTCATCACATCCAGGAATAGCGGTTCGCCGAGCGCGCCGGGCTCCTTGGTGCGATCGAGCACCGCAATCCGCTGGGCGGAAGCGGGGATCTTTTGCAGCAAATGCGCCGCCGAAAACGGGCGATAGAGGCGCACTTTCACCAGCCCGACTTTCTCGCCGCGCTGCAGCATCTCATCAATCGCCTCTTCAGCCGTGCCGCAGCCGGAGCCCATCATCACCATTACACGCTCGGCCTGCGGATGGCCATAAAACTCAAACGGCTGATAATGGCGGCCGGTATTTTCGCCAAACGCGGTCATTGCAGCCTCAACGTGCTGGGTGCAATCGTCATACCAGCGGTTGGTGGCTTCGCGTGACTGAAAATAGGTATCAGGATTGGCGGATGTGCCACGAATCGTTGGGCGATCCGGCGTTAATGCACGAGCGCGATGGACGTTAATTGCCTCGGCGGGCATCAGCGCCTGCAAGGTTTCATCGCTGATCGGCACGATCTTGTTGATCTCGTGCGAGGTGCGGAAGCCATCGAAGAAGTGGATAAATGGGATGCGGCTATTCAGTGAGGCGATTTGTGCAATCACGGCAAAATCCTGCGCTTCCTGCACGCTGGAGGCGCAGAGCTGCGCGCAGCCGGTTTGTCGTACTGCCATGACATCGGAGTGATCGCCAAATATCGACAGCGCGTGCGTCGCCACGGTCCGCGCCGCGACGTGCAGCACAAACGGCGTCAGCTGGCCCGCCAGTTTGTAGAGCGCCGGGATCATCAACAGCAATCCCTGCGAAGAGGTAAACGTGGTTGAGAGTGCGCCAGTTTGCAGCGCGCCGTGCACCGTGGCAATCGCGCCGCCTTCAGATTGCATCTCGACCACGCGCGGCACATCGCCCCAGATATTACGGCGGCCTTCGCCGGACCAGCTATCCGCCAGCTCGGCCATGGTTGAGCTGGGCGTGATGGGATAAATGGCAATCACTTCGCTGGTGCGGAAAGCGACTGAAGCCACTGCACCGTTACCGTCGACGGTAATCATAAATCGTCCTTTGCTAAGCTGAGAAACCCGCAAACTTTACGGGGGTTATCAGTTCAGTTTAGCAAAGGGCTATGACGCGACTTTTTCATCTGTGTGCTAGCGAGGTGGCAGCGCACCACAATCTAACATTGATGATTTTTACATCATCTCCAGCGATTGAACGCCTTTGATTTCCATCACCTTGTCATAGATGTTATGCATTGGTGTACGTCGTGACAATGTCACCTCAACGCTCAGTTCGCACAGACCAACCTCTTCATCACGGTTCACTACGGCGATGTGACCGTAGCGCACATTTTCGCGTTGCAGCACCAGCAGCACCAGCGGCACGCTTTTGGGTTTGAGGTGCACCAGCAGCGTATGGTGACGGCCAATCAGCCAGTGACTGATGCGACGGAACGTCTCCAGCACTACCAGCGCCAGCACGGTGCCGTAGATACCGATTTCATACATGCCGCTACCGATCACCAGACCAATCGCCGCAGTGACCCATAAACCGGCGGCGGTAGTAAGACCTTTCACCACTTGCTTCTGAATAATGATGGTACCGGCGCCGAGGAAGCCCATGCCGCTCACCACCTGCGCCGCAATACGGCTGGGATCGAGCGCTACATGGTCGCTGACTAACATATCGGCAAAGCCATATTTCGATACCAGCATAAACATCGCGCTGCCGATACCGACCAGGATATGGGTGCGCAAACCGGCCTCTTTGGCGCGCAGCTGCCGCTCTAGCCCAATCAGTCCGCCGAGGATTCCAGCCAGCGCGATGCGGATAAGCATATCCGTCAACATCGTTCTCTCCTTAGTTATTGATAAACAAATCATCCGCCGGGTGAAAAGGGCGGAAACATCTCAAACAGGATAATTCTGCTTGCAAACAATGAAATTAAATTTTGTAAAAAGCTGTGTCGCCTATCGATCCCTCAGCGCACCTGACATATGCTGGTGCGACTTTTTCGCTCAATCCCCGGAGCCCCATCGATGAAAGCCGCTCTCTTCCTGCTGGCTGGCGCTACCTTGTTACTTTCTGCCTGCAGCAGCAACAGTGACAACGAACCGCCGCAACAAGCTACTGCCGCCCACGTACAACCGCGCGTTGTGATGTCATCAATGGCTGAAGTGAATTGCAGTAATGCCGGGGGATCGCTGGCGTTTTCGCGTCAGTTAGACGGTTCACGCATCGGTATGTGCCAGTTGGCGAATGGTCGTCGCTGTGACGAACAGGCGCTGATGGGTGGAAGCTGCGCCCGCTAAGGCAGGCGCAAAAGGGTTAAGCGGTGACCTGATTCGGGCTGATTTCGCCGCGTTCCAGCTGTTGTAAGTTGCTGAGCGTGGTTTCTGAAATTGCCGTCAAGGCTTCGGCGGTGAGGAAAGCCTGATGGCCGGTGAACAGCACGTTGTGACAGGCCGACAGACGACGGAACACATCATCCTGAATTACGTCATTCGATTTGTCTTCAAAGAACAGATCGCGCTCGTTTTCATACACATCCATCCCCAGCGAACCAATCTTCTGCTGTTTAAGCGCATCAATTGCCGCTTGTGAATCAATCAAACCGCCACGGCTGGTGTTGATGATCATCACGCCATCTTTCATTTGGCTGAACGCCTGCGCGTTAAGCAGATGGTGGTTTTCCGGCGTAAGCGGACAGTGCAGCGTAATCACATCGGCTTCAGCGAACAGCGTTTTGAGATCGACATATTCCGCGCCCAGCTCCAGCGCCGCCTGGCTTGGATAGGGATCGAACGCTAACAGGCGCATGCCAAATCCCTTGAGGATACGCATCGCCGCGATACCAATCTTGCCGGTTCCGACCACGCCCGCGGTTTTGTTATGCATGTTGAAGCCGGTTAAGCCATCGAGCGAGAAGTTGGCGTCGCGCGTGCGTTGATAGGCGCGGTGAATGCGACGATTTAGCGTCATCATCAGGCCAACCGCATGTTCCGCCACCGCTTCTGGCGAATATGCCGGGACGCGCACCACGTTTAAGCCCAGCGCTTTTGCCGCCGCCAGATCGACGTTATTGAAACCGGCACAGCGCAGCGCAATGTGCTTCACGCCCAGCGCCGCCAACTCTTCCAGCACGGCTTTGCTGGCATCATCGTTGACGAAAATACACACCGCATCACAGCCCGCAGCGTTTTTCGCCGTCGCCGGTGTCAGCAGGAAGTCAAAAAACTGCAGCTCAAATCCGTAGCTGTCGTTGACGTGTTCAAGGTATTTTTGGTCGTAATGCTTGGTGCTGTAAACCGCAACTTTCATTGTTTCGCTCCTGAAAAATGCAACGTCGGTATCACAACAGGATAACGTTTTCCGCGTCATTTTGCTGTGCTTCAGCCAGACTATGTCGCTAACACCTTCATTTGCCGGACGTAACATGCCATCATTTGGCTCCTCGTCAGGATTGTGTAAAGAACAGGAACGTTAACTGCCATGACGCGTGGCCTTCGCCGAACACTTGCTGCGCTGCTGGCGCTAATACTGCTGCTATTGGGATTGCTGCTGACGCTCACGCAATGGTTGCCGCGTCTGGCCGGTATCTGGCTGCCTGAAAACACCCGAGTGGAACTTAACGGCACGCCGCGCTGGCAGCAAGGCGCGCTGCATTTCCCGTCGGTGCGCTATTTGGCGGGCGATTGTGTACTGGCAAACGTCAGCGATGCGGCGCTCGGCTGGCAGCAAAAGCGCTGGCAACTTAGCGCGGGAGAAGTCCAACTCAATAGCGACTGCCTGCAATCGCTGCCGCATAGCGAAGCGAGCGATGCGCCGCGCAGCCTGGCCGACTGGCAGAAGATGTTGCCTGGCGCCGATGTCCACCTGCAAAAAATCACCATTCTGCCGTGGCAACAATATGCCGGACGTTTCGATCTCACCTTAAATAACGATGTGCAGCAGCTGCATTATCAGGGCGACAACCTGAGTGTGGATGCGCGGTTGCAAGGCCAGCTGCTGCAGATTGCCCAGCTGCAGCTCAGTCATCCTTTACTGCCCAAACCGCTCAACCTGCATGGCGATGTCACCTTGCCAACCTTTGCCGATGGTTTGCCGGTAGCGGGCGAACTCAGCGCTGACCTCAATATTGTGCAGTGGCCACAGCCGCTGGCGCTGGCGCTCAACTGGCAGCAACAGCAAGGCACCCTGACGGTGACACAGCAGGATGACGATCAGCCGCTGCTGCAGCTGCCGTGGCAGGTCGATGAGCGGCAGATTCGTATTACGCAAGGTCAATGGCGCTGGCCGCAGGCCGATCAGCCGCTATCGGGTGGCGTGGCAGTAACGCTGGAAAACTGGCAGCAAGGACTGGAAAACACGCTAGTCAGCGGGCGATTTAATTTGCTGACGCAAGGGCGCGGCGGTAAAGGCAATCTGGTATTAAGCGTTGGCCCTGGCAAACTGAGCATGGTCGATAGCGCCTTGCCGTTCCAGTTGACCGGCGAGAGCAAATTCGCCGATCTGCAGCTGTTTGGCAGCATGCCGGGCTTACTGCACGGCATGCTGACCGATCCGCAATTGACCCTGAAACAAGGCGCGCTGCTGCGTTTGCGCGGTCGCTTGCTCTCAACGCTGGAAGTGGATGAAGCGCGCTGGCCGCTGGCGGGCGTGACGGTGGCGTCGAGCGGAATTAATGGTCGCCTGCAGGCAATACTTAAGGCACACGATCCCAGCTTTGGTCGTTTCAGATTGCATCTCGATGGCCGCGCCAGCGATTTCTGGCCCGACAGCGGCGTGTGGAACTGGCGTTATTGGGGGGACGGCCTGATCGAGCCGCTCACCGCCAAATGGGACGTGAAGGGCACCGGCAGCTGGCAGGACACTTTGATCAGCCTCGACACGCTGAATACCGGTTTCGATCAGCTGGCGTACGGCATGGTGCAAGTGGCTAAACCGCGCCTGACGCTCAATGCGCCGGTGCGCTGGCAGCGCGATCCCTCGCATCCGGCGTTTAACGGTGGCTTCACGCTCAAATCCGGTCAAACCCAGTTCAGCTACGGCGGCTGGCTGCCGCCATCAGAACTTAATTTTGAAGCCAAAGGCAGCGATCCCAGCCAGTTTATCTGGCGCGGTCAGCTGACGGCGGAGGATATTGGCCCGGTACGCGTGCATGGCCGCTGGGACGGCGAACGTCTGCGCGGCGAAGCCTGGTGGCCGGCGCAATCTTTGACGGTGTTCCAGCCGCTGCTCAGCAGCGATTTAAAAATGCGTATCCAGTCGGGTGAACTGCGCGCGCAGGTGGCATTCTCGGCGGCCAGCGAGCAGGGCTTTGAAGCGGGCGGTCACTGGACGGTGAAAAACGGCAGCCTGTGGATGCCGGACAGTGAAATCAACGGCATCGATTTCTCGCTGCCGTTCCGGCTGAAGGATCATCAATGGCAGCTTGGACGGCGCGGCCCGGTTTCACTGCGTATCGCCGAAGTAAAAAATCAGTTCTCGCTGCAAAACATCACCGCCGATTTGCAAGGTCACTATCCATGGCAGGAGCGCCAGCCGTTAACGCTCAGCAACGTCAATCTCGATCTGTTAGGCGGACACGTCAGCATGCCCGAACTGCGCATGCCACAGCATCAAGCGGCGCGCGTCTCGCTGAAGGAGATCAATCTCAGCAAGCTGGTCAGCGCGATCAAACCCAAGCAGTTTGCCATGTCTGGCAAGGTCAATGGCGAATTGCCGCTATGGGTGAATAATCCGCAATGGCTGGTTGAAAAGGGCTGGATCGCCAACAGCGGTCCGCTCACCTTCCGGCTGGATAAAGATATGGCGGACGCGATTGTCAGCAATAACTTTGCGGCCGGAGCGGCGCTGGATTGGCTGCGCTACATGGAAATCTCGCGTTCATGGGCCACTATCGATCTGGATAACTTCGGCAATCTAATCATGCAATCTGAAGTGAAAGGCGTTAGCCAGTTCAGTAACCGCCGACAGACCGTTAATCTGAACTACCGGCATCAGGAAAATTTGTTCCAGCTGTGGCGCAGCCTGCGCTTTGGCGATAATTTGCAATCCTGGGTGGAGCAAAATGCCACCTTACCCTCGAAGAAGGATCCCCAACCATGAGCCTCAGGGCATTACTGGTGCTGGCAGCCTGGCTGCCGCTGATTGGCTGCGTGCCGCGCATTGAAGTTGCGGCGCCGAAAGAGCCCATCACCATCAATATGAACGTCAAAATTGAGCATGAGATTCACATCAAGGTGGATAAAGATGTGGAAGCGCTGCTGAAGAATCAGAGCGGACTGTTTTGAGGAGAAGCATGATGAAACGCAAGGGGATCGCGCTGCTTGCGGCGCTGCTGCTGATGCCGTCTGCCTGGGCGCTCACGCTGGATGAGGCGCGTCAACAGGGGCGCGTGGGCGAAACGCTCAGCGGCTATGTGGCGGCGCGTCAGCAGGACGAAGAAACGCTGGCGCTGGTCAAGCGCATTAACGATGGCCGCCTGCAGCAATATCAGCGCGTGGCGCAGCAAAATAACCTGACTGCCAGCGAAGTGGCGCGCATCGCCGGCGAAAAGCTGGTGAACCGCGCAGGGAGCGGCGAGTATGTGCGCGGCATCAATGGGCAGTGGCTGCGTAAGTAAGGTTTATCCGCAGATAATCTTTTTGGGAGCTTAAAATGCCAATGCCGCAAACGACAACGGATGCACAGAAGCGCGCCTTAATCGCCGGTTCAGTGGGCAATTTCATTGAATGGTACGAGTTTGCGGTTTATGGCTTTCTCGCGACGGTGATCGCGCAGAACTTCTTTCGCCTGCAAGGCGAAGCCGAGCTGACCGGCATTATTTTGACCTACGCTTCCTTCGCCATCGCCTTTTTCTTCCGTCCGCTGGGCGCAATATTTTTTGGCCGCATGGGCGATCGTATTGGGCGCAAGCCGACGCTGATTTTTGTCTTGATCATGATGACGCTGGTGACGACCGCGATCGGCATTATTCCCACCTATGCCAGCATTGGTGTGGCGGCGCCGCTGATCATTACCGGTCTGCGTATTCTGCAGGGCTTGTTTGCTGGGGGGGAATACGGCGGTGCGGTGTCACTGATGACAGAGTTTGCCCCCAAAGGGCAGCGAGGACGTTACGGTGCCTGGCAATCATTCACCGTGGCGTTGGGCCTGCTGGCGGGCGCTGGCATTGTCGCGTTGCTGTCGGCGGTGTTGAGTGTGGATCAGATGCACAGTTGGGGCTGGCGCATTCCCTTCTTCCTCGCCTTGCCGATGGGGATGGTGGCGCTGTGGCTGCGCTATAGCATGGAAGAAACGCCCAGCTTCGTGCGTCAGCAGCAAACGCAAAAAGCGCATCAGCCAATGGCGGTCAGCGCCAGTTTTGGCGAGACGCTCAGGATTATCTTGCTGGCAATCAGCCGCGTGATGGTGTGGTCAGCGGCGGGCTATACCTATCTGGTGATCATGCCAACCTATCTGCAATCTTCGCTGCACACCGGCTTTAACCAGGCGCTATTGATTGCGGTGATCTCCAATCTTGGCTTTGCCGCCACCATCATTCCAGCGGGCATGCTTAGCGATAAAATCGGACGCCGCAGCGTGATGGTTATCGCGGCATGTTTGTTGCTGGTGCTGGCATTACCGTTATTGAAAGTGTTGCAGGCCGATTCCTCAACGCTGTTGATCAAGGCGCTGGTGGTGTTTGTGGCGGGTGGAATTGTGGGATTGCTGGCAGGACCGGGCCCGGCAATGTTAGCTGAAATGTTCCCCACGCGCGTCCGCTATACCGGGCTGGGACTGGCCTATTCACTCTCTAACGCAGTTTTCTCGGGGTGTGCCGGACTGATTATCACCTCCCTGATTAAGCAAACGGGGAATCTGGATATCCCCGCCTGGTACATCATGGTCACGGCTGCAATCAGTATTCCGGCGCTGATGACGCTAAACAAAAAAGACCATCTGCGTTCGCTGGATGAAGCAGATGGTTGAAGACGCTAGCGTGTTGCCAGTTGCTTAACTGCTTCATGCACCGGCACTTCACCGCCGGTTAACTCAATGATCACCCGGCTGACCGCCGGTTGATCGATGATTTCAGCCAGCGTCGCCGCCACGTCATCGCGAGGAATATCGCCATACGGGATGGCCAAACCAGCACGCACCCGGCCTTGGCCTTGCTCATCCGTTAGCGTGCCGGGGCGTAAAATCACCCAATCCAGATCGCTTTGCGCCAGCTCGACATCTGCTGCTTTCTTCACGCGCATGTAGTTTTCGAAGCTGGCGGAGAGGTTTTTGTTTCTGCCGGCTTCAGGGAAAGCCGAAACCAGCAGAAAGCGTGAGATGCCGGCCTGCTGCGCGGCAGCAACTGCGGTAGTTAATCCTTTGCCATCAATGGCGTTCGTCATCTCTTCACCGCCTTTGCCACCGGCACCGGCGGTGAAGACCACCACATCGCTGCCCTTCATCAGCGCGGCCAGCGATGTTGCGTCCAGCGCGGTTAAATCGCCGTTAACCGGCTCCGCACCCCGTTCACGCAAAGGCTGCTCCTGTTCCGCTTTGCGAAACAGCGGGCGCGCAACGTGCCCGTTTGCGGCCAGCAGTGATGCCAGACGACGGCCAATGTTGCCTGCGCCGCCAATGATAAATACCTTGGACATGAGTACCTCTTAAATTGCGTGGATAACAGCGAGTCAGTATAGCCAACGTCAATCTGCGGAGAAAAAGCAGCGCAGCTTTTGCCTTTCGCGTCCGTGCTGATCCATATTCTCCACCGCCAGCCATTGGCTTAAAGCCTGCTGAATCGGCGGCCATTCACCATCAATGATCGATAACCAATCGGTATCGCGATTGCGCTGTTTGCGCGTCATGGCCTGACGAAAACGACCTTCAAAGGTAAAGCCGATACGTTCAGCGGCGCGTCGGGAAGCCAGATTTAGGGAATCACAACGCCAAGCCACGCGGCGATAACCGAGCGCGAAGGCCTGCTGCAACAGCAGATATAACGCTTCAGAGCCCAATACGTTGCGCTGCATCAGCGGCGACCAGGTCACATGGCCAATCTCAATCGCGCCGTTCTGCACGTCGATATTGGCGAAACAGACCGCGCCAACCGCTTGCTGATTAGCCTGATCGATCACCGCATAACTGACCAATCCACGGTCACCTATTTTGTTAGCAATCCAATCGTTCATCTCGGCTAACGATTGCGGCTGCGATGCGCCAAGCCAGGTCCAGTCGCGATCGTCGGGTGCCAGCAAAAAGGCGGCAAACAGGGCGGGCGCGTGATTGAGTTGAAGCGGTGTGAGATGGCAAAAGCGGCCAGTGAGAATAGCAGCGGGCGGGAAGATTGCGGGTTGCCAGTCGTGTAGCGCAAAACCGATAGGCTGACCATATTGATTGTGTTGTGTCACTTCATCTCCTTTCGCTGTGCTGAAAAATAACAGCAAAAAAAATGCCCGCCAGTTAAGCCTGGCGGGCATTGATCATGCGAAAAAAATGATTACGCAGCAACAATTTGTTTGATGGCGTCTTTTGCATCGTTAGCCGCTTTGGTCGCCACTTCTGGACCATAAGCGATGCCTTCCGCGAACACGAAGTCCACGTTAGTGATACCGATGAAGCCGAGGAACAGCTTCACGTATGGCGTCAGCAGATCGCTGGCCGTATCTTTATGGATGCCACCACGGCTGGAGAGGATCACCGCACGTTTGCCGGTCACCAGACCTTCCGGGCCTGCTTCGGTGTAACGGAAGGTCACGCCAGCGCGGGCAATCAGATCGAAGTAATTTTTCAACTGAGTTGGAATATTGAAGTTGTACATGGGTGCGGCAATAACCACGGTGTCATGGGCTTGCAGTTCAGCAATCAGCTCATCGGAGAGAGACAGCGCTTCCTGCTGACGTGGTGACAGTGGGGCATCGGATGGGCGCAGCGCGCCAACCAGCTCACCATCCAGCACCGGAATCGGCTGCGCGGCTAAATCACGTACGGTAACCGAGTCACCTTTAGCGCGTGCTTCGTCAGCGTAGAAGTCAGCCAGTTGATTTGACTGAGAGTAACCAGCGAGGATGCTTGATTTCAGAACTAAAACTTTGCTCATGGTATTTTCCTGTACGTTACGCGGTTGGCTTACCGCTCAATGCTTTACACTGTACGGAGTTAGCCCGCGGGGTAAAAGCGCAATATTTCGAGATCAATGTTCGAAATAATTGAATAACCTCGCACGTCCCGTTCAGGCAGGTGTTCCAAATTGTGCTATGATGCCGACCATTAATTGCTTGAATCCGCCGGGAAATCATCTGCCCGCTGCAACAACAGGTACGCATCGCTATGTCATCATCCGACTCTTCACCTTTAGCCTCCCTCTGGCCGCGGCTCGATAATCTGACGCTGCGCGACAGTCAACGTCTGCGACGTCGACTGCTGGGCGCTGCAAAGGTGAAAAATCCTGCGGCGCAGCAGGGCATTATGGCTGAACTGGAGCCGGAATTTGTCGCGGCGGAGCAGCGCCTGGCGCAGCGCACGGCGGCGACACCGCGCATCACTTTCCCTGACAACCTGCCGGTAAGTCAGAAGCAGCAGGATATTGCTGATGCGATCGGTCAGCATCAGGTGGTGATCGTCGCGGGTGAAACCGGATCGGGTAAAACCACGCAGCTGCCGAAAATCTGCCTGGCGCTGGGGCGCGGGGTTAAAGGGCTGATTGGTCATACTCAGCCGCGTCGTCTGGCGGCGCGCACCGTGGCCAACCGCATTGCCGATGAGCTGGAAACCTCGCTCGGCGGCACCATCGGTTACAAGGTGCGCTTTAACGATCAGGTGAGCGAAACCACCCAGGTTAAGCTGATGACCGACGGTATCCTGCTGGCGGAAATCCAGCAGGATCGCCTGTTGCTGCAGTACGACACCATCATTATCGATGAAGCACACGAACGCAGTCTCAACATCGATTTCCTGCTCGGCTATCTGCGCGAACTTTTGCCGCGTCGTCCCGACTTAAAAGTCATTATCACGTCAGCGACCATCGATCCGCAGCGCTTCTCACGCCATTTCCACAATGCGCCGGTGATTGAAGTGTCCGGCCGGACGTATCCGGTCGAAGTGCGTTATCGCCCAATGGTGGAAGAGGCTGACGACACCGATCGCGATCAGCTGCAGGCGATTTTCGATGCGGTCGATGAGCTGGGCCAAGAGAGCCGCGGCGATATCCTGATCTTTATGAGCGGCGAGCGCGAAATCCGCGATACCGCCGATGCGCTGATGAAGCGCGATATTGCGCACACCGAGATTCTGCCGCTGTATGCGCGCCTGTCGAACGCCGAGCAAAACCGCGTGTTCCAGTCGCACAGCGGACGCCGCATCGTGCTGGCGACCAACGTGGCGGAAACCTCGCTGACCGTGCCTGGCATCAAATATGTTATCGATCCTGGCACCGCACGTATCAGCCGCTACAGTTTCCGCACTAAAGTGCAGCGCTTGCCGATTGAGCCGATTTCGCAGGCTTCCGCTAATCAGCGAAAAGGGCGCTGCGGCCGCGTTTCGGAAGGTATCTGTATTCGCCTCTATTCCGAGGATGATTTCCTCAGCCGTCCGGAATTTACCGATCCTGAAATTCTGCGTACTAACCTCGCCTCGGTGATTCTGCAGATGACCGCGCTGGGACTGGGCGATATTGCTGCCTTCCCATTTGTCGAAGCACCGGACAAGCGCAATATTCAGGATGGCGTGCGCCTGCTGGAAGAGCTGGGTGCCATCACGCTGAGTGAAGACGAAACCTACAAGTTGACGCCTTCGGGCCGCCAGCTCGCGCAGTTGCCAGTCGATCCGCGTATGGCGCGCATGGTGCTGGAAGCGCAAAAATTTGGCTGCGTACGCGAAGCGATGATCATCACCGCGGCGCTATCGATTCAGGACCCGCGCGAGCGTCCTTCGGATAAAAAGCAGGCATCTGACGAAAAACATCGTCGTTTTGAGGATAAAGAGTCTGATTTCCTCGCCTTCGTCAATCTGTGGAATTACCTGCAGGAGCAGCAAAAAGCGCTCTCCAGCAATCACTTCCGTCGCTTGTGTAAAACCGAGTTCCTTAACTATCTGCGCGTGCGTGAATGGCAGGATATCTACACGCAACTGCGTCAGGTGGTGCGGGAACAGGGGATGCCGGTCAACAGCGAACCTGCGCCGTATCGTGAAGTGCACTGCGCTTTGCTTACCGGTTTGTTGTCGCATATTGGTCAGAAAGATAACGACAAGCAGGAGTTTACCGGCGCTCGCAACGCGCGCTTCGCCATCTTCCCCGGTTCCGGGCTGTTTAAGAAGCCGCCGAAGTGGACCATGGTGGCGGAACTGGTGGAAACCAGCCGTTTATGGGGCCGCGTTGCCGCCCGTATCGATCCGGAATGGATCGAACCGCTGGCGCAGCATCTGATTAAACGTAGTTACAGCGAACCGCACTGGGAAAAAGCACAGGGCGCGGTGATGGCGACGGAAAAAGTGACGCTTTACGGCCTGGCAATTGTGCAGGCGCGTAAGGTTAATTACAGCCGCATCGATCCGCAACTGAGCCGCGAGCTGTTTATCCGTCATGCGCTGGTGGAGGGCGATTGGCAGACGCGTCACGCGTTCTTCCGCAATAACCTGAAACTGCGCAACGAAATTGAAGATCTGGAGCACAAATCGCGTCGTCGCGACATTCTGGTCGATGATGAAACGCTGTTCGCTTTCTACGATCGCCGCATCGGCAGCGACGTGGTGTCTGCACGCCATTTCGATAGCTGGTGGAAGCAAGCCAGCAAAGAGAATCCGGATCTGCTGAGCTTTGATAAGCAAATGCTGATCAAAGACGGCGCGGACAAAGTCAGCCAGCTCGATTACCCCAACTTCTGGCATCAAGGCAACCTGAAACTCAAACTGAGCTATCAGTTTGAACCGGGCGCGGATGCCGATGGCGTGACGGTGCACATTCCGCTGCCGCTGCTGAACCAAATCGAAGAGACCGGTTTTGAGTGGCAAATTCCGGGCGTGCGCCGCGAACTGGTTATCGCGCTGATCAAATCGCTGCCCAAGCCGGTGCGCCGCAATCTGGTACCCGCGCCCAACTACGCCGAAGCGTTTCTCGGTCGCGTTACGGCGATGGAACTGCCGTTGCTGGATGCGCTGGAACGCGAATTCCGCCGCATGACCGGCGTCACCATTGACCGGGAAGCCTGGCAGTGGGATCAGGTGCCCGATCACCTGAAAATGACTTTCCGTGTAGTTGACGAACACAACCGTAAGCTGCAGGAAGGCAAAAATCTGCATCAGCTGCGGCTGCTGCTGAAAGGCAAAGTGCAGGAAACGCTGTCGAAAGTGGCGGATGATGGCCTGGAACAGAGCGGTCTGCACATCTGGAGCTTTGGCGATTTGCCGCAAAGCTACGAGCAGAAGCGCGGCAGCTATCAGGTCAAAGCCTGGCCGGCGCTGGTGGATGAAAAGGACAGCGTGGCGATTCGCCTGTTCGATAGCGAAGTGGAACAGCAGAAAATGATGTGGCGCGGTCAGCGTCGCCTGCTGCTGCTCAACATTCCGTCGCCAACCAAGTATCTGCACGAGAAGCTACCGAACAAAGCCAAACTCGGTTTGTACTTCAATCCCTACGGCAAAGTGCTGGAACTGATCGATGACTGCATCGCCTGCGGCGTGGATAAGCTGATGGCGGAGGCGGGCGGCCCGGCGTGGCAACAGGAAAACTTCGAACAGCTGCGCGACAAAGTGCGTGCTGATTTGAATGAAACCGTGGTCACCATCGCCAAACAGGTCGAACAGATCCTGACCTGCGTGTTCAATATCAACAAGTTCCTTAAAGGACGCGTGGATATGTCGCTGGCGCTGGCGTTAGGCGATATCAAAGCGCAAATGAATGGCCTGGTGTATCGCGGTTTCGTCACCGGCAATGGCTGGTCGCGTCTCGGTGATACGCTGCGCTATCTGCAAGGTATTGAGCGTCGTCTCGAGAAGCTGCCGGTCGATCCTCACAGCGATCGTGCGCGTATGCTGAAAGTGCAGGCGGTGGAGCAAGCATGGCAGACGTGGCGGAATAAATTGCCGCCCCAGCGTCAGGATGATGCCGACGTGCAGGCGATTCGCTGGATGCTGGAAGAGCTGCGAATTAGCTATTTCGCCCAGCAGTTGGGCACACCTTATCCAATTTCGGATAAGCGTATTCTGCAGGCGATGGAGCAGTTGAGTTAATTGTTAGATGGCGCGATAAATCGCGCCGCTACGAAACAGCGCGGTTTTAACATCGCAAAATTCGCGAAGAAAACGGCAAGACGGTGCAGAGGCCCCAGGGATGGGTCCACGGCGACTTTACGTAGCGGCCCCGCCTTTTTGCCTGAGAGCGCAGAATTACTGGGCTAACTCTTCCAGCTTATCTTTAAAGGACGGCACCGCAATCGCGCGGTTATCGGCACGGTAACGATCGGCCGGCGCGGGTGCTGAACTCTGTACCGCAATCAACTGCCACTCATCACCGTTCTTCAACAGCAGCGGCGAACCGCTGTCGCCCGGCAAGGTATCGCACTGATGCGACAACACTGCACGCTGTGCCCAACCGGTCACTAAACAATCGCTGTGCGAATAGAGCGTATCCAGATGATCGGCCGGATATCCGGCTTGCGTCACTTTACGTTGCGTGGTTTTCAATGCGGCGGTTAAATCGCCACGCGAACCCTCAAACAATGGAATCGGCACAATGCCGGAGGGCGGATTATGCAAAATAACCAGCCCATAATCGTAGGGTGCGGCTCCCGGCGGCACGATCCAGCCTTCGCCGTCTGCCTGCAACCGGCGCGCTAAAGAGGGTTCAACGCGCGCATCAATATCATGAATCTCGTAGCGCCAACCTTTCGCGCTGGCCATAAAACGCAGCGCCACCGGCTTATCAAACTTGCCGGGCGGAGCCAATAAACAGTGTCCGGCGGTCAACGCCAGATGGGCAGAAATCAAGGTGGCAGTGCAGAGGTTACCGCTTTCGGTCTCTAACTGACCGATGGCATCCCAGGGCGCGGCGCTCACGTCGCTGATCGCCTGGCGATGATCTTTGCCAAAAAACAACGTTTTGATGTCTTCCGGGCTTGGCCCATCTTCATCATCGGCATGTGCTGTGTGGTTAAAACTGAAAAGACCAACGAGTAACAGGATAGCCAGGCGCATAGTTCTCTCAATGGCGAGAATAAGTAGAAGTTGTTGTCATCACGCTTGAGCGATAACTATAGTCGGTGAGCGGTGAAAAAGGGAGAAATATTGGAGTAATCAGCACGCTACAACGACTAGATAAAAAAGCTGGCTGCAACTAGGCCACAGAGGATCATCACAATCAGAATAATTTCGAAGCGATAGCGACGCACCATTTTTCGCTACTCCAGTAAATAAACACCCGGCATAACCGGGTGTTTTCAATCATCAATACGTTGTTGGCGCTAAAGGCGATCTTATTTAGCTGCTTTTTTCACTTTGTGGTGCTTTTTAGCAGCCTGAGCTTTCTGCGCAGCTGGCTTGGTTACTTTGTGGTGCTTTTTAGCAGCCTGAGCTTTCTGTGCAGCTGGTTTGGTTGCTTTGTGGTGCTTTTTAGCAGCCTGAGCTTTCTGTGCCGCTGGCTTGGTTGCTTTTTTGTGGTGCTTTTTAGCAGCCTGAGCTTTCTGAGCCGCTGGCTTGGTTGCTTTTTTATGATGCTTTTTAGCGGCCTGAGCTTTCTGTGCAGCTGGCGCTTTCTTCTCTACTTTTTTGTGCTTCTTAGCCGCCTGCGCTTTCTGAGCAGCAGGTTTCTTATGGTGTACTGCTTTGTGTTTCGCTGGCGCTGCAGTGGTTGCTGGCGTTGCTGGAGCAGCTGTGGTCTCAGCAGCGAAAGCAACAGAAGACATACCCATAGCAGCGGCGATCACCAGTGCAAATAATTTTTTCATTGCAAAATCCTCGAACTATTTTTTCATGTGTAGCCCACTGCGGGGCCGGTGAAAACACTATATGAAAAACAATTCAGGCTTTCCGTGAGGCATTGGTATCGGCGTGTAACGGATTGTACAAAGCGGCGTAAAGGAAGAGAAAAGGGCGGCCGCATCGGCCGCCGCGCAGTTTACTCAGAGAGATAACGTTGTTCAAGGTGCTGACGGAAATAGTGCGGATTCAGCGCTTCGCCGGTGGCATTGATCAGCAGCTGCTGCGTTGGGAAACGGCTGCCGTGCTGCCAGATGTTCTGCTGTAACCAGTCAAACACTGGCTGCAACTCACCTTGCTGGATCAGCGTCTCAACCTGCGGAATGGCACGCTTCACCGCCTGGAACAGCTGGGCTGCATACATCGCACCCAAGGTGTAGGTGGGGAAATAGCCAAACGCACCGTCGGTCCAGTGAATATCCTGCATGCAGCCATCGCGATAATTACCGCGCGTATCAATGCCCAACGATTGCTGCATCTTCTCGTCCCACAGCGCCGGGATATCTTCAACTTCAATCTCGCCTTCAATCAGCGCGCGCTCGATCTCGTAACGTAAAATCACGTGCGCCGGATAACTCAGTTCGTCAGCGTCGACACGAATAAAGCCCGGCTTCACGCGCTGCGCCTGACGGATAAAGTTGTTTAGCGCCAGCGCAGGCTGATCGCCCATCAGCGCCACCACCTGCGGATGGATATGTTGCAGGAAGGCTTCACTGCGCCCCAGCTGCATCTCCATAAATAGGCTTTGCGACTCATGAATCGCGGTAGAACGCGCCTGCGCCACCGGCTGACCGCGCCACTGTTTTGGCAAATTCTGCTCGTAACGCGCATGGCCGGTTTCATGGATCACGCCCATCATGGCGCTAAGGAAGTCGTTCTCGTTGTAACGCGTGGTAATGCGCACATCTTCCGGCACGCCGCCGCAGAACGGGTGCGCACTCACATCTAGACGACCGTGATTGAAATCGAAGCCCAGCGTTTTCATCACGCTCAGGCCGAGCTGTTTCTGCGATTCGATAGCGAACGGACCCACCGGCTGCGCGATCGGGGTTTGCTGCTGCTTCGCCACTGCTCTTTGTAGCAGGTCGGGCAACCAGCTTTTCAGATCGCCAAAGGTTTGATCCAGCTGCGCGCTGGTCATGCCAGGCTCAAACACATCCAGCAGCGCGTCGTAGCGCGATACGCCGAGTGCATCGGCACGCAGCTGCGCCTCTTGACGACTCAGCTTGACCACTTCTTTCAGATTGGCTGAGAAACCTTGCCAGTCATTCGCCGGGCGCTGCTGACGCCAGGCGTGCTCACAGCGTGAACCGGCCAGCGACTTGGCTTCCACCAGTGAGGCGGGCAGCAGCGTCGCTTGCTGCCAGGCGCGCTGCATCTCGCTCAGGTTAACCTGTTCGACATCATTCAATGATTCCTGCTGCGCGGCATCAAACAGCCCGCGGAGGCGTTTATCGGTCAGCACTTCGTGCATGAACACGCTCAGTTCGGCCATCGCTTCACCGCGTGCCTGGCTGCCGCCCGGCGGCATAGTGGTTTGCATATCGACACCGGCAATGGCGCCTAAATGGCCAAAGCGGGAGAGACGCTGAAAAGTGCGGCTAAGTTCTTGATAAGCTGAAGTCACGTAAAAAGCTCCTTATGACGGTAAGCGTGGCGCAATGTCCCGCAAGGGTAGATCAACCGGCCAGCAAAAGCGAACGCTGGCGCCGCCAAGCGGGCTGCTCTCAATCGAGACATTTCCCTGCATGGCCAGCGCAATGGAGTGCACGATCGCCAGACCCAAACCACAACCGCCGGTGGCGCGATCGCGGCTTGGATCGAGGCGTACAAAAGGTTCGAACACGCGGGCGCGCTCTTCCTGCGGAATGCCCGGACCGTCGTCTTCCACCTGCAAACAGCCCAGCGCGCCATCAAACCATAAGCTGACGCGCAGGCGCTGTTGCGCATAACGCAGGGCGTTATTCACCAGATTATCCAGCACACGCTCCATCAGGCGCGTATCAGCGCTGCCGACGTTCTCCAGCTGCGGGATATCCAGCGCAATCTGCGTCTGCGGATTCATGGTTTGCACGTCTTCAATATGTACACGTAGCCATTGCGCCAGATCGAAGGATTGCAGATGAAGATCAACGCGCGGACGATCGAGGCGCGCATACGTCAGCAACTCCTCAATCAAACTCTCCAGCTGGCCCACATCGCGGTTCAGCGCGGCGGATTCCGTGGCGGTGAGGTTATCGCTCATCTCCAGCCGGTAGCGCAGTCGTACCAGCGGCGTGCGCAACTCGTGTGCGATGCCGTCAATCAGCTGTTTCTTACTGGCAACCAGCGTGTTGATGTTCTCCGCCATCTGATTAAACGCCACGCCAAGACTGTGCAGGCTGGAGGTGCTTTCAAAATGGGTGCGCACGTCGAGTTCGCCACGGCCAAAACGCTGCGCGGCTTTCTCCAGCCGCTGCATCTCTTGCCAGTGCGGACGCAGCCAGATAAACACCGGCAGCGCCAGCGACATCCCGATAAATGCCAGCAGCGCGATATCCAGAATGCGCATCTGATGCAGATAGAAAAGATACGGAATCGGGCCAACGGAAAGCACATAGTGGCTGCGCGGAATATGCTGTAAGAAGGTGTACTGATCGTCAATCGCCACGATTTCCCCGGCGCGCAGGCGCTTCATGTCTGCATCACCCAGCTGATATTTGCTCATCGGCTCAATATTCAGATCAAACGACAGGTCGAGATCGAGGCTGCGAATGGTTTTGCTCCAGTCGCGCGGTGGGATCTCGCGCAGTTCGCTGCGCATCAAAAAAAGCGAGCTGGCCATCAAGTCGTTCATCGACTGGCGTCCGGCGCGTTCGGCGGTGAATTTGTATACCAGCCCAACCAGCAGCGTCATCACCAGAAAACAGACGAACAGCAGCAAATAGAACTGAATAAAGAGCTTTCTCATGCGGAACGGGTATCCCAGGCCTGCGGCGCGAACAGATAGCCTTTGTTACGGATGGTTTTGATGCGGAATGGCTCGGTGGCGCTATCGTAGAGTTTTTTGCGTAAGCGAGAAATTGCCACGTCGATGCTGCGATCCATGCCATCGTAGGTCACGCCGCGCAGGGTTTTCAGCAGCGCATCGCGATTGAGGATCTGTCCGGCGTGATTCGCCAGTTCCCACAGCAGATCGAAATCGGCGGTGGATAGCACAATATTCTCCTCAAGCAGCGTCACCTGGCGATTGAGCGAGTCGATGGTCAGGGAACCAAAACGCAGCACGCGTTGTGAGCTTTGTAGGGCGGGCGTCACTTCCGGCTGACCGGCATGCGCCTGACGCAGATGCAAACGCAGGCGCGCCAGCAACACAGCCGGCGGCGTGGTTTTGAGGATGTAATCGTTAGCGCCCATCTCCAGCGACAGAATGTGGTTCATGTCGCTATCGAGCGAGGTGAGCAGCACAATCGGACCTTGCCAGCTGGCACGTAGATCGCGGCACAGTGTCATGCCATCTTTGCCGGGTAACATGATATCCAGCATCACTAAATCGGGATCGTGCAGGGCGATGGTGGCTTCGGCGCGGTCACCGCGCGTTTCAACAATAACTTCAATATCGTGGCGGCCAAGATAAGCGGCGATCAGTTCGCCTACTTCTGGCTCATCTTCCACATAGACGATTTTGTTCATAATTCACTGTGACGGATGAGAATCTCAGCAGCATAGCTTTTCCTGGTCCTGAGCTCTACGCTATCGCACGAAATATCCCTGCGTGACTGGTATGTATACCGTGAAATGTGCCATCATTAGCGGCGCGTTGTCGCGCAAGGTTCGGAACCGCAACGAAAAACAGGAGGAGTGCGAGAGTGTCTGATAAAGAGCTGGCTTCAGCCGGATACAGTGATCGCATCTGCTTCAATTACAGTGATTATCTCTCCGCTTCCTGCAAAAAACGCTGGAGTTTTGTTGATGCCATTTATGGCGTGATGCCTATTTTTGGCATGGTGACGCGTAAATCGGCGCACAATCTTCAGGCCAGCGACGATCATCTGAAAGAATTAGCATTACAAATCATTTCAACGCAGGTGAGCGACGAGATTAATATCGCGCGTTTGATCACCCTGGCCGAACAACAACATATCAGCCGCTTTGATATTCAGCTGCCGTATCCGCTGTCAACCGAGCAGCTTGACGCTATTCATCAGGAATACCGTAAGCCGCTCAATCTGTCACAGCAGGATGACCTGCTGTGCGTTTCCATTCCGGTTCAGCCGCACTAATTCGTTAGCTGCCACAACGCGGGCAGTGACGCCGCAATCAACAACACAATCGCGATACGCTCCAGCTGTGACAACACCTTGTCGCCACGGCCGCCGCGTCGTGCGTACAGAAACAGCAGCAATCCGGGCGCATAGAGCACAACAGAGAGCAGCAGATGCAAAGGACCCGACGCATACAGCAGCCAAATGCCATACGCGCTGGCACCGACGCCGGTAAACATCGCCCAGGGTTTGTTCTGCCCGCGCACGACCTTAATCAGATACAGACCCACCAGCAGATAGGGCACCAAAATCATTTCTGAAGCGATGGTCAGCAGCGTGTTGTAATCCGCACCGGTTAAGGCGATCAAAATCAGGCAAACCTGTACGCTGCCGTTGGTCAGCCATAATGACGCCGAAGGGGAGTTGTGGCGGTTCTGACGCGCGATGCTGCGCGGGAAGGCACCTTGTTGTGCGGCGAGGAACGGCACTTCAGCGGCCATAATCGTCCAGCTCAGATAAGCGCCGCACACCGAAATAATCAATCCGACCGCAATCACCGCATCGCCCCAATGACCGAGCAAATGCTTCATCAAACCCGCCATAGAAGGGTTGCGCATCTGCGCCAGCTCGGCACGCGGAATCACGCCTAACGACAGCAGCGTAACCAGCAAGTAGACCAGCAGCGCGGCCAGCACCGCCATCAGCGTGGCGCGTCCGACATCCTGTTTATTATGCGCACGCGCAGAAACCACCACCGCGCCTTCCACTCCAATAAATACCCACAAGGTGATCAGCATGGTTTGCTTCACCTGCTGCCACAGCGGCTGACCGAGTTCCACGCCGCTGAAATCAAAGCGGAAGCGATCGTAGTTGAATGCCAGCAGCGCCAGCACCACAAACAGCAACAGCGGCACCAGTTTTCCCAGGGTCGCCAGCACATTAATGCTGGCCGCAGTTTGCACGCCGCGCAGCACCAGACAATGCACCAGCCACAGCAGCACTGACGCGCCGAGCATCGCCTGCCACGTATTGCCATCACCAAACACCACGCGATCCGGCGTGTCGGTAAAGAAACTCAGCGCCGAGAAGACAATCACCAGATAAGAGACGTTGGCAATGACCGCACACAGCCAATATCCCCACGCCGAGCAGAAGCCCATCAGCTCGCCAAAGCCGGCGCGCGCATAGGTAAAGATGCCGCCATCCAACTCTGGTTTCAGCCGCGTCAGCAACAGCATGGCGAGCGACAGGAAGATGATGCCAACGCCGGTGATGAGCCAGCCGATCAGCAGCGCCGCCGGGCCGGCAACCGCTGCCATATTTTGCGGCAGGCTGAACACGCCAGCGCCCAGCATAGAGCTGAGTACCAACGCGGTGAGCGCACTAAGACCTAATTTTTTATCCAAAACGCCCATCCTAAACAGCAGAGTATGCTGGGTGGTGACGATTCCGCTGGAGTGTCGCGTGGCAATGAGCCAACTTTGAAACGGAATCCCCTAAAAACAGGCGGCAGATTTTACGGAGTGCAAACGGGGAAGGCAATGCAAGGCTATGCAAATCTGCGCACAGATTATGCAGTTAGTATGAAGGAGATTTTGAAAAGGGCGGCGGACGCCGCCCTTAATCGCTATTACTTGAACAGATCGGCGGTGACGGTCAGGTTGCCGCCGCTCTGGTTCTGCCATTGACGCGTGATGTGGTAGTACTTAGCGCCTTTTTCCACTGCGCGTTTGCCAACCGCTTCCGAGATTTCGGTTGGGGTACCAAAGTGATCGGAGAAGGTGATGGTGTCAAACGGCTGCATCTGCGCAGCAGTAATCGCATTCACTTCCTGCACGCTACGGCCATCGGCAGTTTTCACCGTGTAACGTTGGCCGGTTGAGCTTTGCGTTTCGAAGAAACGACCAACGTTGCGGCTTGGGGTATCCGAAGAGGCCACGCCAGGAATGGCCACTTTAGTGGCGGCGGTGCCACCAGCGGCCAGTGCTGCTTTACCGGCTTCAGAATCTGCTGGGATTGAATCAGAGGAGTTCTGTACTTTACGTTCTGGCGCATCAGCCTTGTAAACATACGCGGTCACGTACTGGTTGCCGCCGTTGTTCGCATCAACCTGACGCACGATAAAGAACGATGCCGCACCTTTATTTTTGGCTGCCTTGGCAATCGCTTCATTAACATCTGGCTGGCTGGAGAAGAAGCCATTTACCGATACGGTGTCATACGGCTCAAGGCGATAGGCTTCTGCTTTCGGCAGCTCTTTCACGCCTGAGAAGGTGCGATATTTAGTGGAGTCATCCGCTTTCGGTGCGTTAGCTTTATACAAATCAGCCGTTACGCGCCAGTTACCGCCGTTGCCGTTGCTATCATTAATACCCTGAACATAGAAAGAGTCAGCGCCTTTGGCATCGGCTTGTTTGGAGATGGCATCAGTTGCATCGCCAATCGCATTGAAACGGCCGCTGATATTAATACGTTCGAATGGTTTCAACGCGGCCGCTTGCTCTGGCGTTAACTCTTTAGCAGCAAACGCATTCGCTGCCAGCAGTGATAACAAGGTTGACGCCAGAATGGTGTTCTTCAGCTTCATAAAAATGATCCTTCGCCTTACGCAAAATGAGTACGAAAACGTGCTGGACTCTTGATGTATAACAGATTAGCCGCTGATTATTGCATGTAATAATCGGCCTGTCTCAGCCAATTTAAGCGCATAACATTGACAATCTCTGCCGTTTATTCATCGACCTGTCATTGACTTCTGTTACGGCTCTTTTTTGCACAGATAACCACTTATTCTGGTAACACTTAGTGCCATAATAGTTAACGCATTGTTAATTAAAGGTTTTTAAAAACACTTAATTCGACATGACACGATTTTGCGCAGCAGAATATTTTTTAATAAACACCAAATGCAGTGGCAAAACATGGCATTCAATCTTTGTGTCTGAATATTTGTGTGAATGTCATAAGTGGGCGTTATCGCTGTGGATCACTCTTCATATTTTCAGTAGGTTATAAAGACTTTGTTACATTGCGCATTTTGCTCATAAGAAGCTGAAACACTGTTTCGGCTTTTGAGCTTTTTGCCACTTACAGAACCTCATCCTTTAATTGTTGAAAGGAAACAGTATGTTAATTGGGATACCCAAAGAACGGTTAGCCAACGAGTCGCGCGTGGCCGCCACGCCAAAGACCGTTGAACAACTGATCAAGCTGGGATTTAGCGTCACCGTTGAACAGAGCGCAGGACTTCGCGCCAGCTTTGATGATGAAAGCTTTATCGCCGTCGGCGCCACTATTACTAACACTCACGATGTGTGGCAATCGGACATCGTTTTGAAAGTGAATGCGCCGGACGATCAGGAGATTGAACTGACGCGCGCCGGTAGCACGCTGGTGAGCTTTATCTGGCCTGCGCAGAATCCCGCGCTATTAGAAAAGCTGGCAGCACGCAACGTCACCGTGATGGCGATGGATTCGGTGCCGCGTATTTCTCGTGCGCAGGCGCTGGATGCGTTGAGCTCAATGGCGAACATCGCGGGTTATCGCGCCATCGTTGAAGCCGCTCATGAATTCGGCCGCTTCTTCACCGGTCAAATCACCGCTGCCGGTAAAGTGCCGCCAGCCAAAGTGATGGTGATCGGTGCGGGCGTCGCGGGATTAGCGGCCATCGGTGCGGCAGGCAGTTTAGGCGCCATCGTGCGTGCGTTCGATACGCGTCCGGAAGTGAAAGAGCAGGTGCAGAGTATGGGCGCCGAGTTCCTTGAGCTGGACTTTGAAGAGGAAGCGGGCAGCGGCGATGGTTATGCCAAAGTGATGTCTGAAGCCTTTATCAAGGCAGAGATGGAGCTGTTTGCCGCGCAGGCGAAAGAAGTGGACATTATCGTCACCACCGCGTTGATTCCTGGCCGTCCGGCCCCGAAGCTGATTACTGCCGAGATGGTTGCCAGCATGAAACCAGGCAGCGTAATCGTCGATCTGGCTGCGCAAACCGGCGGTAACTGCGAATTGACGGTGGCCGATCAGGTGACCTTAACCCCTAACGGCGTGAAGATTATCGGTTACACCGATTTGCCAAGTCGCCTGCCAACGCAATCCTCACAGCTTTACGGCACCAACCTTGTCAACCTGCTGAAATTGCTGTGCAAAGAGAAAAACGGCGAAATTACCGTGGATTTCGACGACGTGGTGGTGCGCGGGGTGACGGTGATTCGTGATGGCGAAGTGACATGGCCAGCGCCGCCGATTCAGGTTTCCGCCGCGCCGAAAGCGCAACCCGCCGCAAAGCCGCTGCCGAAGGCCGAAGCCAAACCGGTTTCACCATGGCGCAAGTATCTGCTGCTGGCGCTGGCGGTGGTGCTGTTTGCCTGCCTGGCCAACGTCGCGCCGCCGGACTTCCTGTCACACTTCACCGTGTTCGCGCTCTCTTGCGTGGTCGGCTATTACGTAGTGTGGAACGTGAGTCACGCATTGCACACGCCTTTGATGGCCGTCACCAACGCCATTTCCGGCATTATTGTGGTGGGTGCGGTGCTGCAGATGGGCCACGGCGGTTGGGTCACGATTCTGTCGTTTATCGCCGTACTGATCGCCAGCATCAATATCTTCGGTGGTTTCACCGTCACCCAGCGCATGCTGAAAATGTTTCGTAAGAATTAAGGGGTAGCAACATGTCTGGCGGATTAGTTACTGCAGCATATATTGTTGCCGCGATTCTGTTTATTTGCAGCCTTGCCGGTCTCTCGAAACACGAGACCTCAAAGCAGGGTAATATTTTTGGTATGAGCGGCATGGCGATTGCGCTGCTCGCCACCATTTTTGGCCCGAACACCGGGAACGTTGCCTGGATTCTGCTGGCGATGGTGATCGGCGGTGCGATTGGTTTGCGTCTGGCGAAGAAAGTCGAAATGACCGAAATGCCGGAACTGGTTGCCATTCTGCACAGCTTCGTGGGTTTGGCGGCGGTGTTGGTGGGCTTCAACAGCTATATCGATCACGCGCCAGGCCTCGCGCCGGTGATGGAAAATATCCATCTGACCGAAGTGTTCCTCGGCATTTTCATCGGTGCGGTGACCTTTACTGGTTCACTGGTGGCGTTTGGCAAACTGCGCGGCAAGATCTCCTCATCAGCGCTGATGCTGCCACATCGTCATAAAATGAACCTCGCGGCGCTGGTGATTTCCTTCCTGCTGATGCTGTGGTTCGTACAAACTGATAGCACCGGTGCGCAGGTGTTTGCGCTGCTGCTGATGACCGTCATTGCGCTGGTGTTTGGCTGGCATCTGGTGGCGTCAATTGGCGGCGCGGATATGCCGGTTGTGGTCTCGATGCTGAACTCTTACTCCGGTTGGGCGGCGGCGGCGGCAGGCTTCATGCTGAGCAATGATTTGCTGATCGTTACCGGTGCGCTGGTCGGTTCCTCGGGTGCCATCCTCTCTTACATCATGTGTAAAGCGATGAACCGCTCCTTTATTAGCGTGATCGCCGGTGGTTTTGGTACCGATGTAAGCGTGGGCGGCGAAAGCGATGAAGTGGGCGAGCACCGTGAAATTACGGCGGAAGAGACGGCAGAAATGCTGAAAGCCTCTTCTTCTGTAGTGATCACGCCGGGTTATGGCATGGCGGTGGCGCAGGCGCAGTATCCGGTAGCGGAGATTACCGAAAAGCTGCGCGCGCGCGGTATCAAAGTTCGCTTTGGTATTCACCCGGTTGCCGGTCGTTTGCCGGGTCACATGAACGTACTGCTGGCGGAAGCGAAAGTGCCTTACGATGTGGTGCTGGAAATGGACGAGATTAACGATGACTTCAGCGATACCGATACCGTTTTGGTGATTGGCGCGAATGACACCGTTAACCCAGCCGCACTGGAAGATCCGCGCAGTCCAATCGCTGGCATGCCGGTGCTGGAAGTGTGGAAAGCGCAGAACGTGATTGTGTTTAAACGCTCGATGAGCACCGGATATGCGGGTGTCCAGAATCCGCTGTTCTTTAAAGACAATACGCAGATGCTGTTTGGCGATGCAAAAGCGAGCGTGGAAGGCATTCTGCGCGCGCTGTAAAAAAGCAGGGCGGTGATGTGATTCACCGCCCTGAGTAGAAATAAGTAGGGCGGCCATGGCGAGCCGCCCTTTTTTTAATCAATCGTCTTCATCTTCTTCGTCATCGTGATCAATCGGCGATTTGAAATCGTCTGGCTTGATCGCCAGCAAATCACAACGCAGATGATCAATCACCTGTTCCGCAGTGTTACCCAGGAACGCGGCTGACAAACCGGTACGGCCGATGGTGCCGAGCACCACAATGCCGGCGTCCAGATGCGAGGCAATATCCGGAATCACTTCCTCGGGCAAACCTTTCGCCACGTGGGTGAACTCTTCACTGATGGAGAATTTTTGACGCAGCGCTTTCATCGCCACTAAATGCTGGCCGCGAATCGCGTCGTTGTAAACGCTGGGATCAAAGTCGGGCAGTTCGATAGCAATATTGATCGGGGTGATGGGGTAAGCGCCGACCAAATGCACTTCGGTGTGATTCACCATCTCGGCAAGCAGCGTGGTTTCACGAATCAGCTTCTGATTCAGCTCATCATGATGCGGCTCTTCGCTGGCTAAGTTGACCGCTACCACCGCTTTGCCGCCTTCGGGCCACGCCTGATCTTTCACCATCCATACCGGACATGGACATTTACGCAGCAGATGCCAATCCGTCGGGGTGAAGATGACCGCTTCGAGGCGATCGTGCTGGTGCGCCATTTTCAACACTAAATCATGCTGATGTGCCAGAATTTCCTGGATGATGGCTTCATAGGGACGGTTATGCCAAACCACTTTGATTTCAATTTCAACGCCGGCCTCAATATATGCCTGGGCCTGTTGGCGGATCCATTCGGTACGTTGGCTGATCACCCCTTTGCGCATATTGGAGCGCTCGTCGGGCGACAGCAGCGTGGTCATTTCATATGAGAAGTCGTAAATAGGCAGGAAAGCTTTGATTTTTCCGCCAATACGTTGATTGAGATAAACCGCACGACGCAGCGCGGGCTGATCGTCCTGCTGGGCATCAATAGCCACCAGAATATTTTGGTACCGGGACATAAGCCGATCTCCTAAAACCAAAGCAAGTTGGGTTAAAGATAGCCTAAGTTTGGACAGGGCAGAAGCGGAAAAGTTGTTGCCGGATCAATAAAATAACTTTTATTAACCCGGCACAGAATCACGCGGCCTGTTCGGTCTGGCCAGCTAATTCTGCCAGCAGAGCGTGGTTCTCAATGGTGATATATTTGCCTTTTACGGCCAGCATGCCACTTTTCTGGAAGCGACCCAGCAGACGACTGATGGTTTCTACGGTTAGTCCCAGATAGTTACCAATGTCGCCACGCGTCATGGTCAAACGGAATTCACGCTGTGAGAAGCCGCGCTGACCGAAACGACGCGACAGATTCCAGACAAATGCCGCCAAACGCTCTTCGGCATTTTTCTTCGACAGCAGCAGAATCATATCCTGATCGCCTTTGATTTCACCGCTCATCAAACGCATCATCTGCTGACGCAGCGCCGGCATTTTACCGGAGAGGTCGTCAAGCGTTTCAAACGGGATTTCGCACACCATCGCGGTTTCCAGCGCCTGCGCAAAGCTTGGATGTTTGGCACCAACAATGGCGTCAAAACCCACCAAATCGCCTGCCAAATGGAAGCCAGTAATTTGCTCGTCGCCTTGTTCAGTGATGGTGTAGCTTTTGATAGTGCCGGAGCGGATAGCGTAGAGAGATTTCAGTTCATCACCGGCTTTGAACAGCGTCTGGCCTTTCTGAATCGGCTTTTTGCGCTCAATGATGTTATCCAGCTGATCCAGTTCGTGCTCGTTCAGCGTGAAGGGAATACACAATTGGCTGATACTGCAATCCTGACAATGGATGGCACAACCGCCAGACTGAATACGTCGAATGCTGCGTTTTTCCTGGATCATATAGTTACGCTCGATGATTATTGACTGCGGTCAATTTTAACATTTTTCTAAGCGAAGGGAACTCATCCGAGCAGTAAATGTCCTTAAAACCCCACAAATGTCAGGTATTACGCGGTTTGCGCTGGTCTGACTGAAGCGCATTTATTGATCTGGAACGTTTTGTTGCCAGGTTTACAGCTAGAGCGCGCTTATTACAGCGCAAAAAGTGACAGATGTTTTGCCCATAATCCTTTGCTACTCTTTTGCTTTAGCGTCGAATTGGACGCGCAGGCAAACACCAGGCGAGAGGAGACACCATGAACCTTGATGATGAAGACCTTTTCCGTGATGCCATGGGTGATGTGACACCATTAAAAAATTGCGCTAATACCCAATGGCTACGCGCACCTTCGCCTAAAGCGCCGCGTGCGCCGCAGGAAAGTGACGAGCAGGAAAATTTCCTCACGCGTGGCTATCTCGACATCGTTCCGTTGACAACACCGCTGGAATTTAAAGTTGAAGGCGTACAGCAAGGCGTGCTGGATAAGCTGCGACTGGGCAAATATCCGCCTCAAGCCAGCCTTAATCTGTTGCGTCAGCCAGTAGAAACCTGTCGTCAGGCGCTGTTCAGCTTTATGCAGCAGGCCAATAAACATGGGTTGCGCAATCTATTGATTATTCATGGCAAAGGGCGTGACGATGAGTCGCACGCCAATATCGTGCGCAGCTATGTGGCGCGATGGTTGCCGGAGTTTGCAGAAGTGCAGACCTTTTGTACGGCGCAGCCGAAAGATGGTGGGGCGGGCGCGCTCTATGTCGGTTTACGAAAAACCGAACAGGCGCGCCTGGAGAACCGTGAGCGTCATGCAAAACACAGTCGCTAGCTGTGGAATTTGCGGATGGTCGCCATCAGCACTTCGGCGCTCAGGCTTAATGGACTGCCGCTGCGCGTAATAATGCCCACCGGTTCGCCCGGCCCCGGCGAGGCAATCGGTAGCGCGCACAACGCATCGTGATTCAAATCTTCTTTGATGGCGCCAGAAGGCACAAACCACACATAGTCGTAACGCAATGCCAGCTGTCGCGCCAGCGATGTCGATGAAGTTTCGACGCAGTTTGCTGGCAAGGTACAACCTTGCTCATTCAGCATATGCTGCGCGATACGGCGCGGTGCGGTGCCTTCCGGCGAAATCACTACTGGCCACTGCATCGCGCGCGACAGCATAACGTTCTCGCTTAATAGCGGATGATCGGGGCGCACCACCAGTTTGAGTGATTCCAGGAACAGCAATTCATAAGTGAGTCCGGCCATCATATCGCTGTCCGCCATACGACCTATCCCGACATCAAACTCACCCGCACGTAAACCGGCCAACAACACGTTGTTATGCAATGTCGCAACCTGCACCGTGGTGTTAGGTTGCTGTTCATGGAAGCGATCGAGAATTTGCGGCAGCATGCCCATCGCCGCAGTCGTCAGCGCGCCGAGTCGAATCACCACCGGTCGGCCCGGCTGGGGCGCGTTGAAGCTCTGACCAGCATGATTAAGCGCATCCAGCACTTTCACCGCATGAACCAGAAACTGTTCGCCCAGCGTGGTGAGCTGCGCGCCGAGTCGTCCGCGCTCAAACAGTCGCGCGCCCGCCAACTCTTCCAGCTCATTCAGTGTTTTCGATAAAGCGGGCTGGCTCAGATTGAGCGTTTCAGCGGCACGACCGAGCGTGCCTTGCTGCGCCACCGCCACAAAGGTATGTAAATGACGCAAGCGAATGCGCTGATTGAAAAGGATATTTTTGTCCATACGCCCAACATAATGAGTTATGCCGAGGAGCAGCAATGAGGAAACGTTAATTATGTTAACTTGCCTGCAAATTTATATTAACAAAAACACCGCTATGCAAGCTTCGCCGCTAACCTGATGTATTTATGAGTAAAGCTGAAAAAGACACTTTTTGCAGCATATTCGCGCGCTATAAAAATCAATAACATACAGCGTAAAAAGTTGAATAGTTCTCAATTACATCCAAAAGGAGTGCCTGTTATTGTTAACGATGAGCTATGATAAGCGCCGTTTTTTTTACTAAAACTGATGCCCTAAACGGTTAAAAGTGCAGGAGTCGTTACGTGACCAGCGTTGAAGCAGTAGACGTTCGCCAGCTTATCAATAAGAGTGCGCTTAGCAGCTGGCAGAAGCGCTTAATCGCGCTGTGCTTCGTGGTAGTGGCGCTGGACGGCATGGACATTGCGCTGATGGGCTTTATTGCGCCCACGTTGAAAGCCAGTTGGGGCGTCACGAACCATCAACTCGGCATGGTGATCAGCGCGGCGCTGATTGGTCTGGCATTGGGGGCGATGGTCGCCGGACCGCTGGCCGACCGCTATGGTCGCCGCGTGATGATCCTCATCAGCGTGCTGTTTTTCGGTCTGTGGACGCTGGCCACGGCGATGGCGCAGAACATCGAACAGATGATGCTGTTCCGCTTTCTCACCGGCTTAGGGCTTGGGGCCGCGATGCCCAACGTGGGCACGCTGGTGGCCGAATACGCGCCCGAACGTCGCCGCTCATTTATTATTACCGTGGTGTTCTGTGGCTTTACCTTTGGTGCCGCGACGGGAGGCTTTGCCGCTTCGTGGCTGCTGCCGCGCTATGACTGGCACTCCGTTATGCTGATGGGCGGCGTGCTGCCGCTGCTGGTGCTGCCTTTTTTAGTGCGCGGCTTACCGGAATCGGTACGTTTTCTGATTAGCCGTCGCGCGCCTGCCGCACGTATTCACGCCATCCTCGAACGTATGCTGCCCGGCAGCGTGCAGCCGGATAGCCATTATCAAAGCACTGAGCTGCCGACCGCGCGTAAAGGCTCGGTGGCGACCGTGGTGTCGCGCCGCTATCTGTTCGGCAGTTTGATGTTGTGGGGCGGCTACTTTATGGGGCTGTTCCTCGTTTACCTGATTGGCAGCTGGATGCCTTCATTGATCAGCACGCTCGGCATGTCGGTGACGGAAGCTGCGATTGTCACGGCGATGTATCAGGCCGGCGGAACCCTTGGCTCGCTGTTTGCGGGTTGGTTGATGGACCGCATCAACGCCAATCTGGCGCTGGCGGTGATCTATTTCTGCGGTGGCATTGCCATTGTGGCGCTGGGTTTTTCACCCGCGCAGGTCGGCTTAATGAGCGCCATCGCTTTCTGCAGCGGCTTCTGTTTTAACGGCGCCAACACCGGCATGAATGCGCTCTCCGCCAGTTATTACCCAACTCACGCGCGTGCCACCGGCTCCAGCTGGATGCACGGCATAGGGCGCATCGGCGCCATCATTAGCGCCTTTGTCGGTGCCGAGTTGTTAACGCTTGGCTGGACGTTCAGTCAGATCTTCCTGCTGCTGGCGATTCCCGCCGTGTTAACCACCATCATGCTGGTGCTGAAATGTCGCTTTGGTGACCAGTCAAACCTCACCGAGTGACAAGGCGATCACAGTTCCACGAAATTGTTACCCGCCGCTAAAGGGTTGATCTACAGTAGCAACAACCCGTTAGCCCAAGGTGATGATGATGCCAAACTTTCTCAGCAGCGATGCCATCCGCACGCTGTTCTCGCAGGCAATGTCGACCCTGTATCAGCAGGAAGTGCCGCAATACGGCACGCTGACGCAGCTGGTCACCGCTGTTAATGAACGTACGCTGGAAGCCAATCCCGAGTTAAAAAACCGCTTGTCGGCCGCCGATGAACTGAGTCGCCTGAGCGTCGAACGTCACGGTGCGATTCGCGTCGGCAAGGCTGATGAACTCAGCACGTTGCGCCAGATGTTTGCCGTGATGGGCATGGAAGCGGTGGGGTATTACGACCTGTCGCAAGCCGGAGTGCCGGTGCACTCCACGGCGTTTCGTCCGGTCAGCGATCGCGCGTTGCGCCATAATCCATTCCGCGTTTTCACTTCGTTGCTGCGTCTGGAACTGATTGATGATGCGGCGCTGCGCGAGAAGGCCGCTGCAATTCTCGCCGCGCGCGATATCTTTACGCCAGGTTGCCGCGCGTTGATCGCTAAGCATCAGCAGCAGGGCGGTTTGAACGCCGCGGATGCCGCCACTTTCGTGCAGGAAGCGCTGGAAACCTTCCGCTGGCATGCGCATACCACCGTAGACAGCGCCACTTATCGCGCACTGAGCCAGCAGCATCGTCTGATTGCCGATGTGGTGTGTTTCCGTGGTTGCCACATCAACCATTTGACGCCGCGCACGCTGGATATTGATCGGGTGCAAGCGCTGATGCCTTCGCGCGGCATCGATCCAAAAACCCTGATTGAAGGCCCGCCGCAGCGTAAAGTACCGATTCTGCTGCGCCAGACCAGCTTCAAAGCGCTGGAAGAAGCGGTGCACTTTAACGATGGCACGCCGGGCACGCATACCGCGCGCTTTGGTGAGATCGAACAGCGCGGCGCGGCGCTCACCCCGAAAGGACGCGAACTTTACGATCGTCTGCTGGCTGAAGCCGGTACCGGCAGCGATAACCAGCATCACCAGCAACATCTTAGCGCGGTATTTAGTGATTTCCCCGATGACGAAGAGTCTTTGCGCGAGCAGCAGCTGGCGTGGTTCCGCTATCGCCTGACCGAAAAAGGCGAGCATCTGCCACCACGCGCGGGCGAAAGCGTGACGCAGTTGCTGGCAGAAGAGCGTTTGAGTGCCGAACCGATCGTTTACGAGGATTTCCTGCCGGTCAGTGCCGCGGGGATTTTCCAGTCGAATCTGGGGGACGTGGCGCAAACACGCAGCGCGGGGAATGCCAGCCGAGCGGATTTTGAAAGCGCGTTAGGTTGCGCGGTGCAGGATGAAATGGCGTTGTACCAGCAGATGCAGCAGCGCAGTCTGGAACGGTGTGGTGTAGCCTGAGGAGAAATGTTACAGCCGGTCTGAAATTAAGCAGACCGGCTGCTTTTCTTGTGGTTATTGCAAGCGCGCGTCACGCACCAGCGTGTACTTCCCGGCACCCAAAAACATAATGGCGAGCGCACCCAGCAGGTAAAGCGCTTCTGTCTCCAGCGCCCACGCACCGACGTCGGTGCGATGCCAGACAGCGCCCATTTTTACCAGCAGTGTCGCAACAATCATGTTCACCGCAATAATGAACGCCGCAGGGCGCGTCAAAAATCCGATGATCACCATTACAGGTGCCGCTATTTCCCCGATGTAAGCACCGTAAGCGATGAAACCTGGCATTCCTTTGACGGCGAGCATGTGCGCAATCCAACCCACGCCATGCACCACTTTGAACGCCCCATGAAACAGCAGCAATCCGCCCAACGTCAGGCGCAAAAGCAGTTTGCCAAGGTCCGGGTGATCGCACATCCGGTTGAACATTTGATTAATGCCACCAAACATGGTGTTTCTCCGTCGCGCCAGGTTAACTTGCAACCTTAAAACAAATGGCCTCAATGGGGTTAGCCAAAATATTTGATGGAGTTGTTCAAATAATCGCGCCGCGTTTCGGCTTAATCTGCAAATGCTTTCAGAACATGGACATTCGTCTAAGGCCTGCAAATAATGGAACGATGCATTATTAGGGAAGCCGAGATGAAAAATGAACGACGTCTGAGGATCATGACCGCAGAAGGGGAACTCAGAGGCCTGATGGACGAAGATCTTTTTGTCTTCAAAGGAATACCGTACGCAGCTGCACCTACTGGCGCTTTACGCTGGCGACCGCCGCAGCCGGTCCAGCCGTGGCAAGAGGTGCGTGATGCGACCGAATGGGGCGCAGCAAGTTGGCAAAATCGTGACTATTGCGTGGCCGCCGGCGGTGGCGATCCCGGTCGCTTTAGTGAGGATTGTCTCTACCTGAATATCTGGACGCCGGATGTTGAGCCTTCGCGGCCGTTGCCGGTAATGGTCTGGTTGCATGGCGGGGGATTTTCCATCGGCGCCGGTAATCTTGATCCTTATCGCGGTAAAGCGCTGGCGGCGCAAGGTGTGGTGGTGGTAACGCTTAACTACCGACTCGGTCACTTCGGTTTTTTCTCTCATCCGGCGCTGGATGCGCAATACCCCGACGGGCGCGTAATCAACAACTTTGCCTTACTCGATCAAATTGCCGCTTTGCAATGGATTCAGCGCAACATTCCTGCCTTTGGCGGCGATCGCCATAACGTGACGCTGTTTGGTGAATCCTCCGGTGCGCGTAGTGTGTTATCGCTGTGCTGCTCGCCGCTCTCCGAGGCGCTGTTTCACAAAGGCATCGTACAAAGCGCCTACAGCTTGCCCGACATCCCGCAAAAGCAGGCACAACAGATCGGTTTACAGGTCGCGGCGCATTTTGCGTTACCCGAAGATGCCAGCGCCGAGCAGCTGCGCGAGCTACCGGCCGAACAATTCTGGCCGTTAGAACGCCCGCTGGCGCTCGGCCCGGTGCCCATCAGCGGCGATGCGGTACTGCCGAAACCGATGTTAACCACGTTTATGTCCGGCAAGCAGCATCGCATTCCGTTAATGATCGGCAGCAACAGCGATGAAGCCAGCGTACTGGACTATTTTGGCGTGGATGCCACAGCAGTATTGCGACAGATGCGCAGCAAAAACCGCATCAGTTATCGCCTGATGAAGTGGCTGTACGACATCCATGATGATGCACTGCTGGGACGTGCGGTGGCGCGCGATATGGCGTTCACGGTGTTACCGTTAATCATCGCTCAGGCGCAGCACAATATCGGCCTGCCCGCATGGCGTTACTGGTTCGATTACGTCTCCGAAAATGCGCGCGACCTCTATCCGCACGGAACATGGCACGGCAACGAAATTCCCTATGTCTTTAACACGCTGGATACGCTAGCGCCGCCAGCGGAACGCAGCTACAGCGAGCAGGATAAAGCGTTCGCCTCCACAGTCAGCGCTTATTGGGTCACCTTCGCGCGTGAAGCCAGCGAGTTTAGCTCGCACTTAGCGGGTGAAGTAGATTGGCCAGCCTGGCGACCGGGCGACGATCTGACGCTGGCGCTGGGCGAACAGGGCAAAGCCCAGGCGGTGGTGAAGGCGCGCTTTATGCGTGGACGGCTGCGTTTGTTCCGTTTGATGATGCGCAGCCACGTTAAGCTTTAATGAGCGTGCTAATGGTGTAATCTGGCAAATCAATTTATAAGGCAAATTATCGCCTATCTTGCTGATAAATCATAAAAGCGCATATTCCTTACCTGCGTCAGTAAGCAATTAATTAGCTTACAAAACCGTTACATTTTCCCAATCCGATGCCGATAAACGCAATATGCCCGATTTTATCGGGCCTCCTTCGCGTTTCACACCAAGGGATTATGTATGGGTATCTTAAAAAATTTCACCATCCGCGCCGTATTGCTCACCATTCTTGGGCTGTTTTGCCTGCTGTGGTGTGCCGTTGGGCTGTTTAGCGTCCACTCACTGAACGCCCTCGGCGAGGGCAACGAGATTGACCGCCAACTGGTCAATCAAATGACCATTTTAAGCAAAGGAAATGATCAATATTTTCGTGTCGTTACGCGTCTGTCTCGCGTGATGGAAGGCCGCGCCTCAGGCAGCGCAGTCGGTGCTGATGCTTTTACCCCGGTGCAACAAGCGCTCGACAATATGAAAACGCTGCTGGCGCAGTTTAAAACCATGGCGCCAGGTCCGATGGATGCGGAGACCGCCAATAGCGTCATCGCCAACTGGCAAAAACTGCTCGATGAAGGCATCGCACCGCAGGTATCGCTGGCGCAGCAGGGCACGCTTGAAGCCTATCGTGCGCAAGCCAATAACGTCACGCCGCCACTTAGTCGTGCGTTTGGTGCCAGCGCGGAAGCCTTCAATAAAGCCGCAGGCAGCAAACTGGATGAGACGCGCGTCACCGTCGATAAGCTCACCAGCATCACTAAAGTCATTATTCTGGTGGCGGTGGTGATTGGCTTGTTTATCTTGCTGTTTACCGATCGCTATCTGGTGGCGATGCTGGTGAAACCACTGGAGCGTATCCGTAACCATTTCACGATTATTGCGCAGGGCGACCTCAGCCAGCCGGTGGAAGATTTTGGCCGTAACTGCGTCGGCAAGCTGGTGCCGCTGCTGCGTGCCATGCAGGACAGCCTGCGCGAAGCGGTAAGCGCGATTCGCAGCGGCACTGAAAACATTTATCGCGGCGCAGCGGAGATCTCCTCCGGCAACAACGATCTCTCATCGCGCACCGAAGAGCAGGCGGCCGCGCTGGAGCAAACCGCGGCCAGCATGGAGCAGTTAACCGCTACCGTGAAGTTCAACGCCGACAACGCGCGTCAGGCCAGTTCGCTGGCCGAAACCGCTACCGGTACCGCGCAGCAGGGCGGACGGTTGGTGGGCGAAGTGGTTACCACCATGCAAGGCATCTCAGGCAGCTCGAAGAAGATCGCTGAGATCACGAGCGTGATTAACAGTATCGCTTTCCAGACCAACATCCTGGCGCTGAACGCCGCGGTAGAAGCCGCACGCGCCGGTGAACAGGGCCGCGGTTTTGCCGTGGTGGCCAGTGAAGTGCGCAATCTGGCGCAGCGCAGCGCCGGTGCGGCGAAAGAGATCGCCACACTGATCGAAGATTCCGTGCAGCGCGTGGAAAAAGGGTCGGCGCTGGTGAGCAGCGCGGGCAGCACCATGCACGACATTCTTAAGTCGGTGCAGGATGTGAATGAAATCATGAAGCACATCGCTGCTGCGTCAGAAGAGCAGAGCAAAGGGATTTCGCAGGTCGGTACCGCCGTCACCGAGATGGACAGCGTCACCCAGCAGAACGCCTCGCTGGTTGAGGAAGTTTCTGCCGCTGCCAGCGCGCTGGAGCGCCAGACGCAAGAGCTGCAGGCCTCGGTGGCGAAATTCCGTCTATCGGACAGCGCGCCTGTGAATAAGGTCGTGGTATCGCCAACCGCGCTGCGTCGGCCGGTGTTGACCGGCGCAGGCCTCGCACAGCCGAAATCAGCCTCTGACGAATGGGTCTCGTTCTAAACCTCAGATAACCACGCCACCAGTTCCGGCAGGAACGGTGGCGCATCTTTTTCCGCCCGCTGTAACAGGCTGTAGCTTGCGCCGGTCGCCACACTGGTGGCAAACGGCGCAATCAGTCGCCCATTCACCACATCGTTCTGCACCAAGGTGACATCCGCCACCGTGACGCCAAAACCCTGAATCGCAGCGCTGATCGCGAGATCCATGGTGGCGAAATGCTGATTGCGCGCCATTGGCAACGCGGCATCCAGCCCGGCCAGCCAAAGCTGCCAGTCGCGTGAATCCGGCGTGGGATGCAGAAAAGTAAACTTCGCCAGTTCGCCAATCTGCGTGGGCGGCGTGACGCTGCTGGCCATCACCGGCGTTAAACGCTCCTCAAACAGGCAAATCGAACCGGCTGGCGACGGGCCAAACACAATCGCCGCGTCAAAGTTATCGAGCTGTGAGCCATGATCGAGTGTGGTGGTCAACGCTACGTGAATATCTGGCCGCTGCTGTTCCAGCGCCACCAGACGCGGCACCAGCCAGCGCATGGCGCAGGTAGGCGCTTTCAGACGAATCGAGGCGTTGCTGCGGCTGGCTTTTTCTGTGGCATTCACCAGCATGGCGAAACCTTGCTGCAATTCCGGCAGCAGCGCGGCACCTTGTTCGGTGAGATGCAGACCACGGGCGTGGCGGGTAAACAGCGCGAAGCCCAGCCAACTCTCCAGCGTGGCGATTTTACGGCTCACCGCGCCTTGGGTGATGCACAGCTCGCTGGCGGCACGCGTCAAATTGAGATGGCGCGCGGTGACCAGAAACGCGTGGATGGCATTGAGCGGCAGAGCAGAGCGGGACATAACAACCTCAAGCTATGATTTTTAATCATGGCTATTATGACAACAATTCGCTTGTCGACTCAAGCCGCACACCGTTGAATAGAAATCTACTTTCGATACGTGGTTATGCAACCTTACGAGGCACCGATGACCTTGAACAGCAGTGTGAACATCTCTTCCAAACAGCCCGATGTCGGCACGACGATTTTTAGCGTCATTGGCCAGCTGTCGGCGCAGCATAAAGCCATTAACCTGTCGCAAGGCGCACCCAACTTCCCGTGTGATCCCCAGCTGGTTGAGCTGGTCAGCCAGGCGATGCGTGACGGTCATAACCAATACGCTTCAATGACCGGCCTGCCGTCGCTGCGTGAAGCGCTGGCGGAGAAAGTTCACACGCTGTATGGCCAGCACTATGATGCCGGCAGCGAAGTGCTGATCACCGGCAGCGCCAGCCAGGGCATTTACATGGCGATTTCCGCGCTGGTCCACGCAGGCGATGAAGTGATCTTCTTCGAACCGGCTTTTGACAGCTACGCGCCGGTGGTCCGTCTGCAGGGCGCTACGCCAATTGGCCTGAAGTTGCAGGTGCCGGATTTCGCCATCAATTGGGAGGAACTGCGCGCCACCATTACGCCGCGCACCCGCATGATCATTATCAATACGCCGCACAATCCCAGCGCGCAGGTGCTGTCAGCTGCGGATCTGGATCAGTTAGCCGCGTTGACGCGCAACACCGATATTGTGGTGCTGTCTGACGAAGTCTACGAACACATCCTGTTTGATGGCCGTAAGCACTGCGGCATGGCAACGCATCCGGAACTGGCGCAGCGCAGCGTGGTGGTTTCCTCCTTCGGTAAAACCTTCCATGTCACCGGCTGGCGCGTGGGTTATGCGCTGGCACCGGCAGCGCTGATGGAAGAGATCGTCAAAGTCCATCAGTTCATGATGTACGCCGCCGATACGCCGATGCAGGTCGGTTTTGCTCACTATCTGCAAAATCCGCAGAACTATCTGCAGCTGTCGCCGTTCTATCAGGAGAAGCGCGATCGCCTGCTGACCTTGATGGAGGATTCGCCGTTTAAACTGCTGCCGAGCGCCGGTTCGTTCTTTATGTTGGCCAGCTACGGACATTTCAGTGACGAAAGTGATAGCGAAATGGTAAAACGTCTCATCGTCGATCACGGTGTGGCCACCATTCCGCTGTCGGCGTTTTATATGGACGGCACTGACAATAAATTAATTCGCCTGTCATTCGCAAAAGACGACGCAACACTTCAGGCCGGTGCAGAAGCGCTCTGCCAGGTCAAAGGGTAACTTAGGGGTAAATATAATGAAAAAATTGAACGCACTGTTTGTCGCTTTGGGCATGCTGACCTCGGCGCACGCGCTGGCGCAGGAAACCTTACGCTATGGTCTTGAATCACAGTATCCGCCCTTTGAGAGCCGCAACGCGCAGGGTGAACTGGAAGGTTTCGACATCGAACTGGGTAAAGCGATTTGTCAGGTAGGCAACTTCGACTGTAAGTGGGTGGAAAGCAGCTTTGATGCGTTGATTCCGGCGCTGCAGGCGAAAAAATTTGATGCCATTAACTCCGCAATGAACATCACCGAAGCGCGGGCGAAAAGCATCGACTTCACTAAGCCAATCTACCGCATTCCGACCATGTTAATCGTGAAAGAGGGCGAGAAGCTGCTGCCAACCGCCGAATCACTGAAAGGGAAAAACATCGGGGTGCTGCAGGGTTCGATCCAGGAAACCTATGCCAAGAAGCACTGGGAAGCGCAGGGCGTTACAGTGACCTCTTATCAGGATCAGAACCAGGTTTACAACGACATGGTTGCCGGTCGTCTTGACGGCACGCTGGTGATGTCAGCTGCCGGTCAATCGGGCTTCCTCGAAAAGCCGCAGGGTAAAGGTTTCGCCTTTGCCGGCAAGCCGGTAGAAGATGACACCATTCTCGGCACCGGTATCGGTTTTGGTCTGCGTAAAGGCGATGACAAACTGAAACAAGAGCTGGATGCGGCAATCACCAAGGTGCAAGCCGATGGCACCGTCACTAAGCTGGCGGCGAAATTCTTCCCTGGGATTGATGTTTCAGCGAGCAAATAACCTAAAAAAGGTCGCCATGAAGGGCGACCTTTTTTTATTTCGCGGCTAAATAACACAACGCTTCGGCCACCTGATACGACTTCACAAACGAGGGAACCGGCAAAAACTCAAAACGCGAATGGAAATTGTGCGCGCCGGTGAAGAAGTTCGGCGTCAGCAGCCCTTTCGCTGATAGCGCTGCACCGTCGGTGCCGCCGCGCATCGGGATCACCTTCGGTTCCACGCCCACTTGCTCTAACGCGGCAAAAATCAGGTCAATTGCGCGGCGATCTTCACCAATCGCATTACTGATATTGCTGTAAGTATCGTTAATCGTCAGCGCTACATGGCCGGTGGGATAACGCGCGGCGATTTCATCGGCCACTTCCACCAGTTGCTGTTTCTTCGCATCAAAACCCTGCAAATCGAAATCACGAATCGAGGCTTTCAACACCGCGCGGCTGGCGTTGGCATTCATATCGTTAAACCAGATATAACCTTCGCGGCCTTCGGTATGCTCGGGGGTTTTTAAGCGATCGAAGCGGGAGATGAAGTCATGCGCCATCAGCAGCGGATTGACCAATACGCCTTTGCCCGACATCGGATGCGCCGGCACGCCGGTAAACACCAGCTCAGCGGCGGCAGCATTGAAGTTTTCATACACTACTTCACCCAGCTCGCAGCAGTCGATAGTCCAGGCGAAATCGACGTTAAAGCGCTGCTCCAGATCCAGCGCTTTTGCACCGCGCAGGCCAATCTCTTCATCGGGCACAAACGCCACCACGATATCACCGTGATCGCCGCGCAGGTTCTCCAGCAACGTCATCACCACCGTCACCGCTGCTTTGTTATCGGCGCCCAGCACGCTGGTGCCGTCGCTGAAGATAATCTCCTGCCCGAGATAAGGTTTGATCTCCGGATGTTCCGCCACGCGCAGCCAGATGTCCTGCGTGCTGTTAAGGCACAGATCTTCCCCGGTGAACCTGAGGGTTTGCGGGTGGATATCCGGCGACAGGCCAACATCCACGGTATCAATATGGGTGATAAAACCGATACGCGGCGCATCAGGGCGATTGCCGGGTTTCACCGCAGTGACCGTGGCGTGCTGGTCAATCACGATATCCTGCAAACCCAGTTCGCCCAGCTCCTTTGCCAGTAACTCCGCCATCGCATGTTGGGACGGCGTACTCGGCAGCGTGGTTGATTTGGCATCGCTCTGGCTGGAAACCGCCAGATAACGGTAGAAACGCTGGGTCAATTGGCTGGCAAGTTGGTCTGTCATCACAATTCCTTATTAGCATTGCGGCGTCTGTAGTACGCGTGCTGGTTAAATCATGTTATTTATTAATCAGATGAACATTACATAACGAAGCAGACTCATGGAAGTCAATAAAAAGCGAGGATCATGATGAAAAAAATGATGGCAAATCTCACTCTCACTGCAATCGGCTTGGCGGTCGCGGGCGGGGTTTCGGCAAAAACGCTGGTGTACTGTTCAGAAGGATCGCCAGAGAACTTTAACCCGCAATTGTACACGTCGGGAACCAGCGTCGATGCCAGCGCGGTACCGATTTTTAACCGCCTGGTGGACTTCACGCCCGGCACCACCGAACTGGTGCCGAGCCTCGCCGAGAGCTGGGATATCAGCCCGGATGGTAAGGTCTACACCTTCCATCTGCGCAAAGGGGTGAAATTCCAGAGCAACAAGCTATTTAAGCCGTCGCGCGATTTTAACGCCGACGACGTAATCTTCTCGTTTATGCGCCAGATGGATGCCAAAAACCCCTACCACAATGTCTCCGGCGGTAACTATGCCAACTTCGAAAGCCTCGAGCTGGCGAAGCTGATCACCAGCATTGAGAAGGTCGATGACAATACCGTGCGCATCACCTTAGCTCACGCTGAAGCGCCATTCCTCGCCGACTTAGCCTGGTATTTTGCCTCGATCCATTCGGCTGAATACGCCGACCAGATGTTGAAAGCCGGCACGCCGGAGAAGGTCGATATGGAGCCGATTGGCACCGGGCCGTTTGAGCTGGTGCAGTATCAAAAAGATTCGCGCATTCTCTATAAAGCCTTCCCGGAATACTGGCAGGGCAAGGCGAAGCTCGATCGTATTGTCTTCTCGATCACGCCGGACGCCTCGGTGCGTTATGCCAAGCTGGAGAAAAATGAATGCCAGATTATGCCGTTCCCCAATCCGGCCGATCTGGAGAAGATGCGCACCAATCCCGATTTAACGCTGGAACAGAAATCGGGCCTGAATACCGGTTTCCTGTCGTTCAACACCACCAAAGCGCCGCTGGATAACGTCAAGGTGCGTCAGGCGCTGGCGATGGCGATCAATAAGCAGGCGATCATTGATGCCATCTTTAAAGGTACTGGCACGGTAGCGAAAAACATCCTGCCGCCGGACGTGTGGAGTGCGGATAAAGATCTGAAGGATTACGACTACGATCCGCAGAAAGCCAAAGCGCTGCTGCAGGAGGCGGGGATTAAGCCAGGCACCGAAATCGCCCTGTGGGCGATGCCGGTACAGCGACCGTATAATCCAAACGCGCGACGAATGGCGGAGATGATTCAGGCGGACTGGGCCAACGTGGGTATCAAAGCCAATATCGTCAGTTATGAGTGGGGCGAATACCTCAAGCGCGTGAAAGGCGGTGAGCATCAGGCGGCGCTGATGGGCTGGACCACGGCGACCGGCGATCCGGATAACTTCTTCGGTCCGCTCTACAGCTGCACCTCGGCAAATGGCGGCTCCAACTCGTCGAAATGGTGTTATCAGCCGTTTGAGAAGATCATTACCGAAGCGCGCGCCGAGCAAAATCACGACAAACGCGTGGCGCTGTATCAGCAAGCGCAGCAGATTATGCATGATCAAATGCCAGCGGTGATGATTGCTCACTCAACCATCTTCGAGCCGGTACGCAAATCGGTGACTGGTTATCAGGTCGATCCGTTCGGTAAACACATCTTCTACCCGGTGGATATCAAGAACTGAGTCACGGCTTCCAGCGCTGGCGCAGCGGTTCCTCTAACGCATCCAGCTGTTGCAGCAAAAAGGTGAGAAACACATTCAGGGCGGCACTGCGAGGTCGCCCTGATTGCGTCTGCAGCTGCAAGGTGCGCTGGCTCAGCTGATCGATGCCTACCGAGCGCAAAATCAAACCGTGCGTTTCCGCCTCTTGCAGCACGGTAAAGGCGCTGCAAATCGTCACCGACTGCGGCGTGCGCAGCAGGAATTGAAACAACATCGAAAAGGTATCGCAGGTCATCACCGGCTCAACCAGGCTGCCGTTCATGTGGCTGGCGAGCTCAAACAGTTGCCGCACGGTGGTGTTTTGCTGCGGCAAGGCCAGCGGATAGTGACTGAGATCGGCGAGCGTGACCTGCGGCGCGTTGGCCAGCGGATGCGTTTGGTGCATCACGATTAATACCGGTGCCGGCCATGAACCCATCACTTCCACACCGCGCTCAGCGTGAAGACTAAATTGCAGCGCCACGTCACACTCGCCGTTGCGCAGCGCTTCCGCCACGCCTTGCGTGCTGGCGACTTTCACATCAAACAGCACGCCCGGATTGTCATTGCGAAAATCTGCGATCAAACGAGGTAGCAGCGTAAACGCCAGCCCATCGGTGCAGGCCACGCGAATCAACGTGCGGCGCACCGCTTTCAGTCCCTTAATTTCCGCCAGCGCATACTCCATATCCAGCAGATTCTTACGTACGTGATGTGCAAAGATTTCCCCCGCTTCGTTCAACACCATGCCGCGCGCGTGACGCGCAAACAGCGGCACGCCAACCTGATTTTCCAGCCGCTGAATTTGCCGGCTGATCGCCGACACCGCCACAAACAGCTGTTCGCTGGCGGCGCTGAGCGAGCCAGTGTTAGCGACGGCGAGAAAATAGCGGATTTCACTGCTTAACATGCGGATGCCTCATGGTGGTGCATGCCTCGAAATCGGGCAGGCTAGCTTTGCTATAAAAGCAAATCTTACTCGATAAATTGATAATTGTGGCAAAGCAGTGTTTCCGCAAAGATGCCTTAACGACAAAACAATAAAAGACAGGGCAAACATGACAGCACATCAGGCGGTTCAACAAGCCACCGCATATTTTGACAGCGGGGAGTTTCAACAAATTTTGGCGCGTCGCGTGGCGCAACGTACCGAAAGCCAGCGCGACGATCGTGACAGCGAATTACAGCGCTATTTGCAGGATGAGATCGGGCCGCAGCTGATCGCTCTGGGCTTCACGTTGCATTTCATCGACAACCCGGAAGCCGCTAATCGACCGTTCCTCGTGGCGGTACGCATTGAAGATCCCATGCTGCCAACCTTGCTCAGCTATGGTCACGGCGATGTGGTGTTTGGTGATGATGAAAACTGGCGCGACGGCTTATCGCCATGGCAGATGGTTGAAGAGGGCGATCGCTGGTATGCGCGCGGCAGCGCGGATAATAAGGGCCAGCACTGCGTCAATCTGGCGGCGCTGGAGCAGGTGTTTGCGTTGCGCGGCGGTAGCCTGGGCTTTAACTGCAAAATACTGTTCGAGATGGGTGAAGAGATCAGCTCGCCAGGGCTGGCGCAGTTGTGCCAGCAGCAGGGCGAGCTGCTGCAAGCCGATCTGTTTATTGCTTCCGACGGTCCGCGTCTCAATGCGGTTCGTCCAACGCTGTTCCTGGGCTCACGCGGCGCGGTTAATTTCCGTTTGACGGTCAACGCGCGTGACAACGCTTATCACTCCGGCAACTGGGGCGGATTGTTGAGCAATCCGGGTACGCAGTTGGCCAACGCCATCGCCTCGCTGGTCAACGCGCAGGGCGTGTTGCAGGTCGAGGCGCTGAAACCCAACTCTTTGACGCCGCAGGTGCGCGATATTCTGGGCGATACCGAGGTGGGCGGCATGCCGGGCGATCCCGATATCGACGTGAACTGGGGCGAGCCGGGACTGACGCCAACTGAACGCCTGTATGGCTGGAACACGCTGGAAGTGTTGTCGTTTCTCACCGGCAATCCGGCGCGTCCGATGAATGCTATTCCGGGCAGCGCCACCGCCGTTTGTCAGCTGCGTTTTGTGGTGGGTACCGACTGGGAAAATCTCGCCCAGCATGTGCGCGCACATCTGCATCAGCACGGTTTTGACTATGTGGACGTGGAGTTTATGCGCGGATCGCCCGCGACACGCCTTGATCCCACCGATCCGCTGGTCAACTGGGTGCTGACCAGCATGGCGGAAATCAGCGGCAAGAAACCGGCGCTGCTGCCTAACCTCGGCGGCTCGCTGCCCAATGACGTGTTCTCCGACATTCTCGGTTTGCCGACCTTGTGGGTGCCGCACTCGTATCCAGCATGCGGCCAGCATGGCGTCAATGAGCATATGTTGAAATCGATTGCCCGCGAAGGTTTGCAGATTATGACGCGTCTGCTGTGGGATCTCGGCGAGCAGGGAACGGAACTGGTGGCGCAGCATCGTGCGCACGTTGGAGGTGGCCAATGAGTACATTAAATACCACGATGCCGTTGAACGCAGCGAAGCCCAATCTGCACAAAACGCTGTTCGCGACCTGTATCGGTAACGCGCTGGAGTGGTTTGATATCGCCGTGTACGGCTTTTTTGCCAGCTACATTGCGCATGCTTTCTTTCCTACCAGCGATCCGTCGGTTTCAATGTTGCTGACCTTTGGCAGTTTTGGTGTGTCATTCCTGATTCGTCCGCTGGGCGCGATTGTGCTGGGCAACTATGCCGATCGTCACGGTCGAAAAAAAGCGCTGCTGTTATCGATCAACCTGATGATGCTCGGCGGCGCGGTCATCACCTTTATGCCGAGCTACAGCAGCATTGGCCTGATGGCGCCGCTGCTGATTTTGCTGGCGCGTCTGGTGCAGGGTTTCTCCGCCGGGGGCGAATTTGGCAGCTCGACGGCGTTCCTGGTTGAACACTTCCCGGAGCGCAAAGCCTTTATCGCCAGCTGGCAGTTCGCCACGCAGGGCGCCAGTACGTTGATGGCGTCGGCATTTGGACTCGGACTGACGCAGATTCTCAGCGAAAGCCAGATTCAGGATTGGGGATGGCGTATTCCCTTCGCCTTCGGCCTGCTGATTGGCCCGCTGGGGATCTATATCCGACGTCACGTCCATGAACCGGCGAGCTTTGCTGAGCACAAACCGGAAGCCGCGCCGCTGAAAAGTCTGTTTGGTCGCCAGAAGGAGTTGATGCTGTTGGCGATCGGCCTGATGGTGATTTCGACCGCGGTGAACTACATGCTGAACTATGTGCCGACTTACGCCACCAAAAATCTGCACCTGTCGGGCAGCGTGGCGTTTACTGCTACCTTGTTGGCGGGTGTGATTTTGACGGTGGTCACGCCCATTATGGGGTTATGGGCCGAGCGGGTGGGGCGCGTGCCGCTGATGTGGGGATCGTTGGTTTTGCTGATCGTCACCATCTATCCGGCGTTTAAGCTGGTGGTTGATCACACCACGCCGACTACGTTGATTTTGCTGGTGTGCTGGATGGCGCTGCTGAAGTCGATCTACTTCTCAACGGTGCCGTCGGTGATGGCGGATCTGTTCCCGATGGGTACGCGCGCCAGCGGCATGGCGATCAGCTATAACGTGGCGGTTACGGTGTTTGGTGGCTTTGCCCCGCTGATTTGTACACTGTTGATTAGCGTGACCGGCACCAGTCTGGCGCCCGGTTATTATCTGATGGCGATGTCGGTGTTAAGCGGCCTGGCGCTGCTGCGCAGCCAGAAGCGGGTTTTATAAAGGTTTCAGGGTTACAGGTCGCCACTTATGGCGTAATGCTTGTCCGTTAAGAAACCATTTTGCTTTAAATCTGGTGCGGGCTCTGACACATCTGCTGCGTCATGGGCCGTCCTCGCGCCGCTAACGCGGTGCCTTCGGCTTCCACGTCGTGCCAACGGACCGTTCGCGGATCGGCCGTCCTGGCCGCCCCGAACTGCCTCACGCATCCATGCGTGAGGCTCCTGGCCCAACGTAAAAGCCTCAGCGCTGCGGATAGCCCTTTTGCCGCAGCAGACGCGCCAGAGCCTCTGGCAAATGTGCCCTTTTCAGAAACACGCACTGAAGCTTTAAAGCAGGCCGGGGGCACTTTTGGGCAGGCATTCCGCAGCGCTGAACGAAGCGAGGAAGCCAGGAGAGCCCGCAGGACGCGGGCGAAAGGTGGAGCCGGGACAAGGACGTCCCGTCTCCACCGGTCCGTCAGGCAGACGAGCGAAGTGAAGGTACCGCGCTAGCGGCGCGAGGACCGCCGGACCAAAAGTGCCACCGGCCTGCGCCCTCGTCGTTGGCTTAATTGACAAGCATTACGCCATGAATGGCGATCCTACGAGAACTGCAAATACGCCACGTGCGTCTGCAAGAACTCTTCCAAACCGTGACGGCCATCAGCGCCGCCAATGCCCGATTTACGCCAGCCCGCATGGAAACCTTGCATCGCCTCGAAGTTCTCGCGGTTGATGTAGGTTTCACCAAACTTCAACTTACGCAGGGCAACCATCGCGGTGTTGAGGTTCTGAGTGTAAATCGATGAGGTCAGACCATATTCACAGTCATTCGCCAGCGCTATGGCTTCATCAAGGGTTTTAAAGGTCATTACTGGCAGCACCGGACCAAAAATCTCCTGCTGCATGATCTCCATATCCTGACGCACGCCCGTGATAATGGTTGGCTCAAAATAGAAGCCTTTGCTGCCTGCACGCTTCCCGCCCAGCACTACTTTGCCGCCATCCGCGACCGCGTTCGCCACTTTCTGCTCAACGCGTTCCAGCGCGGCCGCAGTAATTAGCGGGCCCATATCGATATCGTTTTGCTCGGCCGGATTACCCAATTTCACCTGCTGCATGGCGGCAGTCAGCGCACTGATAAAGCGATCGTAGATGCCTTCCTGCACGTAAACGCGCTCAGCACAGTTACACACCTGTCCGGTGTTGATCACGCGAGAGCTAACAATCGCTTTAACCGCCAGATCGAGATCGGCATCATCCATGACGATGGCCGGCGCTTTTCCGCCCAGCTCCAGTGATACTTTGGTGACATTTTTCGCTGCAGCTTCCATGGTGGCGATACCGGCGTTGACGCTGCCGGTCAGACTGACCAGGCCGACTTTCGGGTTGCCTGCCAGCTCCTGACCAATCTCCGGCCCATAGCCGTAAACAAAGTTGATCACGCCTTTTGGCAGACCAATTTCATGGATGATGTGCGCAAAAATCGCCGCATTGTTAGGCGTCAGCTCACTTGGCTTGATAACAATGGTATTGCCGGTTACCAGCGCGGGCGCGGCTTTACGTGCAATCAGGAAGAAGGGGAAGTTCCACGGCAGAATGCCGGTGGTGACGCCAATCGCTTTCCTGAACACAAAGATGTTTTCGTTGGGACGATCGCTATTAACGATCTCGCCATCATAACGGCGTGCCCATTCGGCCATGTACTCAAGATAATCAGCGGTAAACAGTACTTCAGTTTGCGCCAGACCCTGGGTTTTTCCGCCTTCGGCGACGATAGTGGCGGTCAGTTCTGGTTCACGCTGACGAATAGCAGCGGCAATTTTGCGCAGCCAGTTGCCGCGTTCAACGGCGGGGAGCGCTTCCCAATCCGGCTGCGCCACTTCAGCAGCGTCGATGGCCTGCGCGGCGTCGTGTTTACTGCCTTCCGGCACGCGCGAAAGTAATGCCTCAGTTGCCGGGTTAATCACTTCTATCCACTTGTCGTTCTGATCGGCAACAAACGCGCCATTAATATAATGTTGATGGTGTGTTGTCATGTGCAGGTTCTCCGCGATCGGTTTCGTTAAAGATTTGTGAATTGCAGAGTGAAACAGATCAGGGCATAGCACCTTTTTGCTATTGCCAATGCAACTTGAGGGATGGCAAAGAAGGGAAGAACAACACGACAGACGCAGCATTCCTGGCGAAATGCCGCGCTTTCAGCGGCTTAGTAGTGATTTAAGGTATGTTAAAAAATGTCAGGAACCTGGCATCGCCGCGCCGCTGACAATAAACCACGCCAAAAAACTGACGCCAGCAATGATGATGGCAATAGGGAAAAGCAGTCCGATTTTCATAGTCATCCCGAGAGTTAAGCGATCTGCACGATCGCGCGATGGGTTTTCATCATACTGAACAGCTGGAATTGCGTGGCGTCGTCGACCTGACGCAGATGCTCACCTTTCTGATAATGAATCGCATGAACGTGACCCAGCTGTCGCCACACCACAATCACCGAAGCCAGCAGGGCGCAATTCTCCTCGCTCTGCACGCAATCCAGTGTGGCGTAATGTGCTTCATCTAATCCATTAATAAAGACGTTCAGCGCCTGCGCCGGCACGATGGCCCGGATGTCATCCAGCATCACGCGGCTCACCGATTGTGACAGCAACAGCCGCAATCTTTTGGTATTCATCTCAATCCTTCGTCCTGATGATTTTCCCAACGTTATACGGATTAAACGCCTGCGGGGAAAGTCTGGTACGCGGCTTTGTGTGACTGCCATGTTAACTGTTGCAGTGGCAGTGAATCAAAAACTGTGCTGATCGGCACAGCATAATAGAAAAATATGTTGAAGAATAAGCCACTTATAAAAATCACCCCGTGACCTGCCTGCGAATGCGATTTTGTGATCCTTATGTTGACGACCCACCGAATTTTGCCAGCAACCTCCGCTTTCCGGCAGCCATCCAAAGGCTGACGAAAAGCTGCCCACCGTAGACTGCCGGTAATCGGGAAACCGCCGGTTTCCTGTTGGCCTCAACCTTACGAAGGAATAACAATGAACAGTGCCATCATTGCAGGTATTTTCTGGCATCTGGTGGGTGCCGCCAGTGCCGCCTGTTTTTATGCTCCATTTAAGCAGGTGAAAAAGTGGTCCTGGGAAACGATGTGGTCGGTAGGCGGCGTTATGTCGTGGCTGATTCTTCCCTGGGCAGTCAGTGCGGTATTACTGCCGAACTTCTGGGCGTATTACGGCAGCTTTAGTTTCTCTCAACTGATGCCGGTATTTCTGTTTGGTGCCATGTGGGGCATCGGTAACATCAACTATGGTTTGACCATGCGCTACCTCGGGATGTCGATGGGCATTGGTATTGCCATCGGTATCACGTTAGTGGTGGGAACCCTGATGACGCCGCTACTACAAGGCCGCTTTGTCGAGCTGTTCAGCTCACCCGGCGGACGCATGACGCTGCTCGGCGTGTTAGTTGCGCTGATCGGCGTGGGGATTGTATCGCGTGCCGGTCTATTAAAAGAGCGGGCGCTGGGCATCAATGCCGAAGAGTTCAACCTGAAAAAAGGGCTGATTCTGGCCGTGATGTGCGGCATCTTCTCGGCCGGCATGTCGTTTGCGATGGATGCCGCCAAGCCGATGCATGAAGCTGCAGCCAATCTGGGTATCAATCCACTCTATGTTGCGTTGCCAAGCTATGTGGTGATTATGGGCGGTGGTGCGTTAATCAATCTGGCTTACTGCTTTATCCGTCTGGCGGTAAAAACCGATATTTCTGTACGCCGTGATTTCTCCGTCGCCAAACCAATGCTGCTGGCCAATATCGCGTTTGCTGTGCTGGGCGGCACCATGTGGTATTTGCAGTTCTTCTTCTACGCCTGGGGACACGCCAAAATCCCAGCACAGTATGACTTCATCAGCTGGATGCTGCATATGAGCCTCTACGTGCTGTGTGGTGGTTTGGTTGGTCTGGTACTGAAAGAGTGGAAATCGGCGGGTCAACGTCCGGTTCGCGTACTGTCACTGGGTTGTGTGGTGATTATCATTGCTGCCAACATTGTTGGATTAGGCATGGCAGCCTGATGTAAAGCCTGACGCCGCTACTGCGCGTCAGGCTTTCACTTTCTCAGCTGAGAGTTCGCGATGCGGCAGGAAACGCTGCCGCCACGCGCTCGGCGTTAAACCAGTTTCTCGCGTAAACACCACTGAAAAGTAGTTACTGTCATCGAAGCCGCAACGCGCGGCCACTTCACTGATTAAGCAATCCTGCGTCCGCAGCAGATACTTCGCCTGACACAGCTGTAGCTGCCGCAGATAGTGTCCCACGGTCATACCGGTTTGCTGGCGAAAAAGCTGCTTCAACGCACGCTCGCTTAACTGATTCTGCTGGCAGAACACCGCCAAATCGAATGGACGGCTGATGGCACCTTGCAGCGCCGACATCAGCAGATCCAATTGTTCACCCTCAGGTAATGCCCAGGGTCGATCGGCAGCATAGCCGTGACGGCGTAAAATCAGCGCGAGTTGCAAAAACAGCGCTTCAGAGAGTTGAATTGATAGCGAATCACTTTTGCGGCTTTCGCGCTCCAACTGGCTAATCACGCCGCGCGCTAACGCCATCCCGCGCGTGGTTAAACGCCAGCAGCCTGGCGAATCCTCTTCTTGCGGCGGCAACAACTGGCTCCAGTCAAGGCCAAGGCGAAAGCGATCGCGGCAGTAAAGAATGTTATCCAGCGCCAGATCGTTGACGCTGTCATAACTGTGGCAGTCGTTATCGTGAATGTAAAAAACGTCGCCGCAGGTTATCAACCATGGACGATCGTTCAACACATGCAGGCCGTTACCGCGCCAGACGATAACGATTTCACTGAATTCATGACGGTGCGGAGGGAAGGAGGGCTGCGGCATGCGCTCGGCCACCGCAATCGGCAGATTGGTGGCCGGAAAATAGTCTTCGCGCGTTAAGATCAGCGACATGAGGAAACGCTCCAGTTATAGCATCTGCTGGCGCTCCGCTCTGGGCGCACAGCCAAATTCCCGCCGGAACAGCGTGGAGAAGTGATTGCTGTCACCAAATCCACACTGGTAGGCGATGTCTGTTATGCGCATATCGCTATGACGCAGTAAATGCCGCGCCTGTAACAGGCGAAGCCGATTCAGGTAACGCTGCGGTGTATTACCGGTTTGCTGCTTCATCTGGCGGTGCAGAGTGCGCAGCGACAATGAAAAACGATCGGCTAATGCATCCCACACAATCTCTTCACTGTAGTGCTCATTGAGCCAGTCGAGCAACCGATGTAAGCGTGCTTCCTGATCCTGTAATTGATCGTTGTGAGCTGCTTCGCGCAACAACACCAGCAGTTGCAGAAAAAGTTGCTCCTGGCGTGCGTGACGTTCCAGTGACCACACATCTTGCTGCTTCATCTGCGTAACGATTTGTAGCGCCTGCGCCATCACCTTGTGATTAATGCGCCAGTGCGACGCGTAGTGATCCTCTTCTTCGCGCGGCAGGAGCGCCTGCAAACCCGAGAGAAAACGAAATGACGCCGGACTGCGATACAGCACGTTGGTCAGGCACAAATTTTCCGTTTGCTCATAAAGATGACGATCGTGATCGCGCACAAAGCATACGCATCCTGCGGATAAAGCTTGTGGCTGACCGTTAAACACATGAATGCCAGAACCGTGTTCCACCAACACGATTTCATGGAAATCATGATGGTGCTCCGGAAATGCCTGCTGCGGCACACGCGGCTCGATGGCGATGGCGTAATTCCCTTCAGGGAAGAAATCTGCGCTATGTAGAACGGTCATGATTCGCCTCTTAATTAACTCAACCGTTGCCGAGTCTACGCAGGCGCCCCGCACCTTACCTTGAATTTTCATCTTAGTGACGCAGGAAAATGGCTAATTTTTCAAGATCTCACCGGCGATTGACAGAAATGCGGCAAGGCTCACATCTCGCCACTTGTGTGGTTCTGTGAGCTTTCTCACGAACTTCTTTGTCAGCCTGCCAGTGACTATTACGCACTGGCAGTAAGGGGAAGGTGGCAAAAAGCGGAGATTTCTAATCTGTAGTCATCTCATTACAGGAAGAACACGCCATGAGTATGCGTAACATTGTTGCCATTGATTTAGGCGCATCCAGCGGGCGCGTGATGCTCGCACAATGGAGTTCAGCGAATCAGCAGATCAGCCTGCGCGAAGTGCGTCGCTTCACCAATCAGCGTGTGCGCCGTGCAGATTATGATTGTTGGGATTTGGATCGACTGGAGCAAGAGATTCGTTTAGGGCTGGCCCAGCTTGATGATGAAGGCATTGTGCCGGACAGCATTGGCATCGATACCTGGGGCGTTGATTTGGTGTTGCTGGATGCCAACGGTGAACGCGTCGGCGAGGCGGTAAGTTATCGCGATAAGCGTACAGAAGGGCACATGGCTCAGGCCATTAACGATCTCGGCAAAGGAGCAATCTATCAGCGCACCGGCATTCAATTCTTGCCGTTCAACACCCTTTATCAACTGCACGCACTGCATCAGCAGCAGCCAGATTGGCAGGAAAAAGTGCAGTATGCGCTGATGATTCCTGACTATCTGCACTATCGCCTTACCGGCCAGATGAACTGGGAATACACCAACGCCACCACCACACAACTGCTCAATATTCACAGCGGCGAATGGGACAGCGATTTGCTTGCGTGGGCTGGCGTGCCGGCTAAGTGGTTCGGCAAACCCACATCGCCAGGTAACACTGTCGGTTACTGGACCAGCGCCAGCGGCAACCACGCTCCGGTGATCGCGGTTGCGACTCACGATACGGCGAGCGCGGTTTTGGCCACCCCGTTAATGCAGGATGATGCCGCTTATCTCAGCTCGGGAACCTGGTCACTGATGGGGATTGAGAGCTTGCAGCCTTGTGTCAGCACGGCGGCGCTCAATGCCAACGTAACCAATGAAGGTGGAGCAGAAGGCTACCGCGTTCTGAAAAACATTATGGGTTTGTGGCTGCTGCAACGTGTCTGCACTGAGCTGCAAATCACCGATCTCTGTTCGCTGATCAAAGAAGCCGCAAAAGAGCCCGCCTGTCGTGCGCTGGTTAACCCCAATCACAGCCGTTTTATCAATCCAGACAGCATGGTTCAGGAGATTCAAAACGCCTGCGCCGAACAGAACATGCCCGTACCGCAGACGCCGGCTGCGCTGGCTCGCACCATCTTCGACAGTCTGGCCTTACTCTATCGCCAGGTTATTGGCGAACTCGGCACACTGCGCGCGGCACCGCTGCGTCAACTGCATGTGGTGGGCGGCGGCAGTCAGAACCCGCTGTTAAATCAATTGTGTGCCGATGCCTGTCAGCTGCCGGTATTGGCGGGGCCGATTGAAGCCTCGACGCTCGGCAACGTCGGCTGCCAGCTCATTGCTTTGGGCGAACTGCGTGACGTCAGCGATTTACGCCGCTGCATTAGCCAAAACTTCCCGTTAGAAAAATTTGAACCGTTGAACAACAGCGCCTTCGCTGCCCATCAGGCACGCTTTGCCGCGCTCAGCCAACCTGCTAAGGAACTTGCATATGACTAAGCTGATTGAACAGGCCTTCGAACTGGCCAAACAACGTTACGCCGCCATCGGTGTGGATGTGGAACAGGTAATGGCGCAGCTGGATGGCATTCCGGTCTCGATGCACTGCTGGCAAGGTGATGACGTGCGCGGCTTCGAAAATCCGAACGGTGAACTGACCGGCGGTATTCAGGCTACCGGCAACTATCCGGGACGCGCCCGTAATGCTGATGAGCTGCGCTCTGATGTTGAAAAAGCGATGTCACTCATTCCGGGTGCTAAACGCCTCAACCTGCATGCGATTTATCTGGAGAGCGATAAGCCGGTCGACCGTGATGCGATTGAACCGAAACACTTCAGCAACTGGGTGGAATGGGCCAAAACGCACAAGCTGGGCCTCGATTTTAATCCAAGCTGTTTCTCCCATCCGCTGAGCGCCGATGGCTTTACCTTGTCACACGCCGACAAAGGGATTCGTCAGTTCTGGATCGATCACTGCAAGGCCAGCCGTCGTATCTCTGCACACTTTGGTGAGCAACTGGGTACCGCATCCGTTATGAATATCTGGGTGCCGGACGGAATGAAAGATCTCACCGTCGATCGTTTAGGACCGCGTCAACGCCTGGCGAGTGCGCTTGATGAAGTGATCAGTGAAAAACTCAATCCTGCGCACCACATTGATGCGGTAGAGAGCAAACTGTTTGGCATTGGCGCAGAGAGCTACACCGTGGGTTCCAATGAATTCTGCCTGGGGTATGCCAGCAGCCGCCAGACCGCGTTGACTCTGGACGCCGGCCACTTCCATCCAACCGAAGTGATTTCCGACAAAATTTCCACGGCCATGCTCTATGTGCCGCGCCTGCTGCTGCACGTAAGCCGTCCGGTGCGCTGGGACAGCGATCACGTGGTGATTCTCGACGATGAAACCCAGGCCATCGCTACCGAAATCGCACGCCACAAATTGTTCGACAAGGTGCACATCGGTCTCGACTTCTTCGATGCGTCAATCAACCGCATCGCGGCGTGGGTAATTGGGACACGCAATGCCAAAAAAGCGCTGCTGCGTGCTCTGCTGGAACCTACCGACCAGTTACGCAAGCTGGAAAGCGAAGGGGATTACACCGGCCGCCTGGCGATGCTGGAAGAACAAAAATCGTTGCCATGGCAAGCGGTGTGGGAAGCCTGGTGTCTGCGCCACGATGTCCCTGCTGATGCCAGCTGGCTGAGCGAAGTCCGTCATTATGAACAACAAACACTGCGTCAACGTTAAGGGACACACCATGCAAAATATCCTCTCTTCCGCTTTTGTTCAGGGAATGGTTAAAGCGACCAGCGACATGTGGTTGAAAGGCTGGGATGAGCGTAATGGCGGCAACGTCAGCTTACGTTTACTGCCGGAAGAAGTTAAAGATTTCGCCGGTGATTTCTATGCCGAGCCGCGCTGTATTGAGCTGACCAAACCTGCTCCAGCGCTGGCCAATGATTGGTTCCTGGTCACCGGATCGGGTAAGTTTTTCCGTAACGTTCAGCTCGACCCGGCCGACTGTCTGGCGCTGCTGCAGGTGGATGACAAAGGCTTGTCATACAAAATCCATTGGGGTTTGAGTAACGGTGGCCTGCCAACATCAGAGTTGGCAGCTCACTTCCAGTCGCACAGCGTGCGCAAGCAGGTCTCAAACGGCATTGATCGCGTCATCATGCATTGCCACGCCACCAACTTTATGGCGCTGAGCTATGTGGTAAATCTGGATTCCGCACGATTCACACGCCTGTTGTGGGAAGGCAGCACCGAATGTCTGGTGGTGTTCCCGGATGGCGTAGGTATTCTGCCATGGATGGTGCCCGGTACCGATGGAATTGGTCAGGCAACGGCAGACGCAATGGCAAATCACAGCATTGTGATGTGGCCGTTCCATGGCATCTTTGGCGCGGGTCCAAACCTCGACGAGACTTTCGGCCTGATCGATACGGCGGAGAAATCCTCCGAAGTGGTGGTAAAAGCGCTGTCAATGGGCGGCATTCGTCAAAGCATCACCACTGAGCAGCTGATCGCGCTGGGTGAACGCTTCAACGTTAAGCCGTGGCAAGCCGCGCTGCAGGCGGAGCGCAGCGATGTTGCGTAAAGCCTTTGTGATGCAGGTGCATGCACACTGCCACGATGAGTATCTGCGCCGTCATACGCCAATTTGGCCGGAGCTGGCTGAGACGCTAAAAGCGCATGGCGCGCACAATTACGCTATCTGGCTGGATGCTGAACGCAATCTGCTGTTTGCCAGCGTGGAAATTGAGTCTGAAGCGCGCTGGGAAGCAGTGGCAAAAACGGAAGTGTGTCAGCGCTGGTGGGCATCGATGAAGGATTTAATGCCATCGAATCCGGATAATAGTCCGGTGAGTGCAGCGTTGAAACCGATGTTTTTCCTGCCTTAACGCGCGCTCACCTCAGTATTTGTACGGAGGCAATAATTTTAGGCCGACACGGAAGTCGGCCTGAATTTTATTTGGTGCTCAATTCACAATATCCCGCCAGAGCGGGCCAGATTGCCATCTGCGTATCCACGATCTGGTCAAGGTCCTCACGATTAGCGCCTTCACGCGCACGCACCGACATGCCCTGCAGTAAACACGCCAGGTAGCGGGCTAACCTTGCACTATTGGCACATTGCGGTAACTCGCCGCGCTGCTGCCGGGTATCAAGAAATGCTTTTAACGCTGATTCCTGCGCGTGATGCTGTTGAGCCAGCATTTGCGCCACTTCTTCTGAGCCGGAAGAGAGCGCGCTCGAGGTACAAATAAAGAAACAGCCAGCAGGCTTATCACATTCGGTGAAGCATGCGGCGGTTGCGCGAAAATAGGCTTCAATGGCCGTTTTCACGTCTAAAGCATCATCATTTAGCACGGCGTTGCGTTGTGCGCTGAACGTTTCAATGTATCGCTGCATCGCCGCACGGAATAACCCTTCTTTATTTTCAAACTCAGCATAAAGGGTTGGGGCCTTAGCGCCGGTAGCGTTAACCAAATCGGACAGCGAAGTGCCTTCATAGCCATGCGCCCAGAACAACATCAATGCCTTGTCCAGGGCATCGTTGCGATCAAACACTTTCGGACGGCCGCGCGTTTTCCTGTTCACCACATCGATAACTTCTGTCATTGGGCACCTCAAAGCGTAAAAACACCCCATTAAATTACCGATCATTAAATAAATATGCAAGCGCAGCCCGGAATGAGTCTATTCGTCTTTGCCCGTTTGTGCTTTTGGCTTGCGAAAGCACCCAAATGGATAAGTCAAAAAGGGCTGGGAAGCCCATAATCACGCCACTTCCGATTAAAATAATGACCGTTAATAAAATGATTGACGCGCGGACCCATTCGGCAGTAGCATTTAATTAACGGTTGTTAACTTAATCGCGACCGACCCCAATTCACCTGTTTAAGAGAGCAAAATTATGAAAAGCATCAAACTGACTTTGGCCGCTGTAGCATTGTCTTCAATCGCGTTTGGTAGCATGGCTGCAGACTTAGTAAACGAAGCGCCGCTGAATCAACAACAAATTGGTGTGGTTAGCGCATCAGGTAGCACTAACCTGACATCGCTGGAGAATCAGCTAGCGGAAAAGGCCAGTGCTGCCGGAGCAAAGTCATTCCGCATCACTTCGACCTCTGGCAACAACAAGCTAAATGGCACAGCAGTAATTTATAACTAAGAGAATTGAGCGGAGGGCAATTAAGCATTCCGCAGGAAGTGAATAAAAGGCTTCAGAAGATAACCTTCTGAAGCCTTTTTTCTTATCCGTTAGAACGCAGCTGTGGATAGCGGCGGAAGATAGCGATACACCAGAACAGTGCGGCAAGGCCAATAATGCCGCCGACGTTACCGACATCCGACATTTGCATATGCAAACTGACCTGATTACCCAGCAGCGCACCCGCGCCGATACCGATGTTGTAGATACCCGAGAACAGCGACATCGCGACGTCGGTGGCATCCGGTGCCAGCGCCAAAACGCGCACCTGCATCGCCAGACCAATCATCATCATTGCCATGCCCCAAACGATGCACAGCACGGTGATTGCAGCGGGACGTACTGCAGCAAACACCAGCAAGCCCATGCTTAGGGTGATCATCGCAATTGCAGCGATCAGCATCGCAGAAGGGAATCTATTGCCCAGCGTACTAAACAGCACGCTGCCGAGAATGCCCGCTGATCCAAACAGCAGTAACAGTAGCGTGGTGAAATTATCATCGGCATTAGCCACCACCTGCATAAACGGTTCGATGTAGCTGTAAGCGGTGTAATGCGCCGTCACCACCACGGTAACCAGAACGTACATTGCCACCAGCGCCGGACGGCGGAATAGCATCGGAACGCTGCTCAGTGAACCCGTGTGCTCGCTCGGCAGACGCGGCAGTATGCGCATCAGCAAAATCAGCAATACCAAAGCAGACAAGCCGATCATGCCAAAAGTAGTGCGCCAGCCAAGATATTGACCGACGATACGCCCAATCGGCACGCCCAGCACCATCGCCAGCGCGGTACCGGTTGCCAGCATACTCAACGCCTGAGTTTTCTTGCCTGCAGGCGCCACGCGAATGGCCAGCGAAGCGGTAATTGACCAGAACACGGCGTGCGCTAAGGCAATACCGATGCGCGAGATAACCAGTGAGGTGAAATCCCATGCCAAAGACGAGAGCACATGGCTGGCAACAAACACAATGAACAACACCGCCAACAGCAGGCGACGCTCAATATTGCGCGTTAACAGCATCAACGGCAGTGACAATAGCGCGACAACCCACGCGTAGATGGTCAGCATAATGCCAACATCGGCAGTCTTCATGTCATAGCTGGCGGCGATATCCGACAGCAGACCGACAGGCACGAATTCTGTGGTGTTAAAGACAAAAGCAGCAATAGCCAGCAGTACAACGCGTAGCCAGGCCGTTTTACGGGAAACAGTAGTAGATTGCATGGAGTTCAAATCTGTCAGACGGCAAATGAAAGGGCAAAAAGCACCCCAGAAAGTGACCGGAGTCACAAATTGCCGCTATTGTGGAGCATTAATGAGCGGAGGGAAACCGTTTGTCGGGCTTTTATTACTGAATATTTTTTATCAAGAGTGGCGTAATTAATAGCCTGAGGTTTTTACGCTTTCTGTCATCAATACGAGAGCGAGCAAGATTAACAACGGGGGAGAAAGAGGCAACTGGACCTGACGCCACCTTGAACGCCTTGGAAGGTCCAGTTATTATTACACTTAAATTTATAATTATTATGAAACGCCGCAGTGCTGCTTAACAAAAGAGTTAGGTCTGCTGACCACTCTCACATCATGATTATCAGAGTCGCACCATATGTTTTAGTGCCACACTATTCTGAGTCGTCATGTTTTTTTTTAACCCCACCGGACAGCAGTGCTCGCAGCCCAGCGCGCTGGCATAAAATTTACGCGCTTGCTGAATGGCGGCATTTGGCGTGTAGAAAGTCCCAAGGAAACGGCGTGCCTCATCGGCGGGTAGGTACGGGCATCCCGTTGCGTGTACTACATGGTTGTCGTTATAGCCGGCATGCTTATCGACGTAATAATAGAGTCCCATCTATCGTCCTCATTGCTGTGAAATAATAAAAGTCTAACTATTGTTGGAATGGAATGAATTATAGCGACGAATGGCCGTTTTGTTTTATCTGGGACTGTGAGATCACCGGATGGCGTGGACTTGATGAGAGAACGGGGCGCATTAGCCCCGTTTAACAGATGAAAGGTATTACAGTTTCCGGCACTGCAATCGCCAGCCGACCAGCAAAGCCATTAATAATAGCAAGCTAATGAATGCCGTAACGCCCATCCAGCCATAGCTGTGCCAGAACACGCCGCCCAATGTACCCGCCACGCTGGATCCAACGTAATAGCTAAACAGATAGAGTGACGATGCCTGGCCTTTAGCCCGACGCGCACGCGGGCCAATCCAGCCGCTGGCAACAGAATGCGCCGCAAAGAATCCGGCGGTGAACAACATCATGCCGGGTAAAATCAGCCACAGTGAGTTAAACGCCGTCAGCAGCAATCCCGTCAGCATAATCGCAGTTGCGCCAATCATCACCGGACCGCGTCCAAAGCGGCTGGTCATCGCGCCGGCTTTCGGTGAACTCCAGGATCCGGTCAGATAGACCACCGACAGCAATCCCACCACCGCCTGGCTCAGCGACCAGGGCGCACTCAGCAGGCGATAGCCGATGTAGTTGAACAGCGTGACGAACGCGCCCATCAGCAGGAAGCCCTCAGCGAACAGCAGCGGTAATCCTTTATCGCGCCAGTGCAAACGGAAGTTGATCAGCAAACTACGCGGACGCAGCGAAGCTGGACGGAAATGACGCGACGCAGGCAGGATTTTCCAAAACATCAGCGCGCCCGCCAACGCGAAACAGCCAATCACGCCCACCGCAACGCGCCACGAGAAGAAATCGGTCAATACGCCCGTCAACAGGCGTCCGCTCATGCCGCCAATCGAGTTACCGCTGATGTACAGCCCCATGGAAAAGGCGATAACGCGTGGATGAATCTCTTCACTCAGATAGGTCATGCCAACCGCCGCAACCCCGCTCAGTGACAAACCAATCAGCGCGCGCATCAGCAAAATCCCCTGCCAGCTGCTCATGGTGGCGGAAATCAAGGTACAGATAGCCGCGAGCAACAGCGCGGTAACCATCACCGATTTACGCCCAATCGCATCCGACAGCGGCCCGGTAAACAGTAATCCCAATGCCATTAAGCCGGTCGATAGCGAGAGAGAAATACTGCTTTGCGCTGGAGAAACGCCAAATTGCTGCGATAACACCGGCAGAATGGGCTGCACGCAATACAACAGGGCGAAAGTGGCAAGACCGGCGGAGAACAGTGCCAGCGTCACGCGCATAAACTGCGGCGATCCGCGTTCAATCCATTCTGAAGGGGTTGCAGCTGGAGCAGGCTTTACGGACAACTCGTCTTCATCGAGTATCACCGCCTGAGAAGAGCGACTCACGGAACATCCTCGTTTGAACAATCATGCCGTTACTGTAGGAAAGGGCGAATAGGTTGTACAATATATTAATAATCTCAAATGAGACGTTTAAAATATGAATGTTGAGTTGCGTCATTTACGCTATTTCATTGCCGTCGCGGAGGAGTTGCATTTTGGCCGCGCCGCGCAGCGCCTGAATATTTCGCAACCGCCACTAAGCCAGCAGATTCAGCAGCTGGAGCAGGAAATTGGCGCGCAGCTGTTTACCCGCACCAATCGCAGCGTACAGATCACGCCCGCCGGCGCGCTGTTTTTGCAGGATGCGCGTGCCATTTTGTTACAGGTGGAGCAGGCCGCCCGCCGCGCCGCACGCGTGCATAGCGGGCAGGAGGGCGAGTTGCGCATCGGCTTTACCTCCTCAGCGCCGTTTACCGGTCTGGTTTCTGACGCGCTGTACCAATTCCGCCAGCGTTGGCCAGAAGTACACATTCAGATGCAGGAGAACAACACGCGGCAGCAGCTTGCGCCACTTCATGACGATCGGCTCGACCTCGGTGTGATGCGCAATACGCCGCTGCCCAGCGATCTGCAGCACCGCGTGTTACTGCGTGAGCCGCTATGCGCGGTAGTGCATTGGGCGCATCCGCTGGCCGATGCAGAGTCGATTTCCATTCAGGCATTAGCCAACGAGCCGTTTGTATTTTTCGATCCGCAAGGCGGCACTGCGTTATACGGTGAAATCCTGGCGCTGCTGCATCGCTATCAAATCAAACCTTTTATTACGCAGGAAGTGGGCGAGGCGATGACCATCCTTGGTCTGGTGGCGACCGGACTCGGCGTGTCGATTCTGCCGGCGTCATTCAGCCGTGCACGTCTGGCTGATGTGGTGTGGATCCCGTTGCAGGAGAGCGACGCGATTTCTGAAGTTTGGCTGGTCTGGTCAGCGACGCGAGAACCAACGGCGCAAATGACCAATATGATGTCGCTGATGCTGCAAAATGCAGAGAATTGAGTCCGCAGTTGAATGAGGGCCCAAACTTTATGTGCGATAAATCACATTTCTAATCAAATATTTGACGCTGCAAGGCAATCTGCATCACCATAGCTGCTGTTTATTTAGAAGCGCGAAAATAATGGGAGCAGGGCGTGAATCTGTACAGTCAACCTGGTCATATTGATCAGATAAAACAGACCAACGCTGGTGTGGTTTACCGACTGATTGACCTTTACGGCCCGATTTCGCGTATTGAGCTTTCTAAACGTGCCCAGTTAGCACCCGCCAGCATTACCAAAATCGTGCGTGAAATGCTCGATGCCCATCTGGTTCAGGAAACTGAATTTCAGGAGCCGGGCAGTCGCGGTCGTCCCGCGATTGGTTTGATCCTCGATACGCTCGCCTGGCACTATCTCGCCGTGCGCATTCAGCCCGGATTTATTACGCTGACGCTGCGCGATCTCAGCAGCCGCGCGCTGCAGGAAGATCGCCTGCCGCTGCACGCCAGCGCCGACAAACCACTGCTGCAAACCTTGCACGAGACAGTGAATGACTTCTTTATTCGCCACCAAAGCAAGCTGGAGCGTTTGACCGCCATCGCCATTACCTTGCCAGGATTGATCAACGCCGCTTCTGGCGTGGTCCATCGTATGCCGGGTTATGATGTGCAGGATATGCCGCTGGGAGAAACGCTGGCGCAGCGCACCGGTCTGCCGGTGTTCGTGCAGCATGATATTTCCGCCTGGACGTTAGCCGAAGCGCTGTTTGGCGCATCCAGTGGCGCGCAACATGTGATTCAGATTGTGATTGATGAAACCGTCGGCGCAGGCGTGATCAGCGGCGGACAACTGCTGCACAAAAATGGTCGTACGCTGGTGGAGATTGGTCATACGCAAATCGATCCTTACGGCCAGCAGTGTTATTGCGGCAATAATGGCTGTCTGGAAACCGTCGCCAGCATCGGAAGCCTGCTTACTCTCACCGCCCAGCGTTTGCCGTCGCAGCCGGACAGTGTATTGCATCAGACGCCGTTGACGATTGAGAGCTTATGCGCAGCCGCGCAGCAGGGCGATCGCCTGGCGCGTGATGTGATTGCGGGCGTCGGACATCATATTGGCCGCATGCTGGCGATGATGGTAAACATCTTTAATCCTCAACAAATCCTTATCGGTTCGCCGCTGAATCAGGCCGCCGATGTGCTGTTCCCTGCGGTGAGCAGTACCATTCGACAACAAGCCTTGCCCGCATACAGCAGTAAAATCCAGCTCACACCAACGGCTTTCAGCGATCCCGGCACCTTTGGCGGCGCCGCACTGATAAAAGACGCGCTCTATAGCGGCCATTTATTGGTAAAACTGTTGCAGGGATAATTACAGCTCACCTTAAGTTTGTCCTAACGCAATCTGCCCGCGAAAACATTTCCTTAAACTGCCTCCTTCGCACGTTACACATCGCTTTAATGAAGGAGGAGAATGGTGAAAACGCTTTTTGTCACCGGTACCGACACCGCGGTGGGTAAAACCGTGGTATCACGCGCATTATTGCAGTGCTTTGCCAAGGCGAATCTGTGCGCCGCAGGCTTCAAACCTGTCGCCAAAAGCGCGCAACTCACATCTGAAGGCTTACGTAATAAAGATGCCCTGTTATTACAGCAGGCTTCAGGTCTCGCTCTCGATTATTCCGCCGTCAATCCTATCGCCTTACAAGAGGATGAAATCAGCACCAGCGCGTCGCAGCGTATAGATTATCCGTTGCTCAGCCGCAGTCTAAACGATTTGCAGCAGCGCGCCGCGCGCGTGGTGGTAGAAGGCACCGGCGGCTGGCGCAGTTTAATGAACGACTTACAGCCTTTGTCCCACTGGGTGCGGCAGGAACATTTACCCGTTGTGTTGGTAGTCGGCATTAAAGAAGGTTGCATCAGCCACGCTTTACTGACCGCCGAGGCGATTGCGCAGGATGGATTGCGACTCGTGGGTTGGGTAGCCAACCGTATTAATCCCGGTCTGGCGCATTACGCTGAAATTATTGATGTTTTGAGCAACAAGTTAGGTGCACCTTTATTAGGCGAGTTGCCTTATCTGCCGCGCGCAGAACAGCGGGAACTGAGTGGTTATCTGGATATTTCACTGCTCGATGACAATTTTACGCACGACAACAGTGCAAAGCCTGCGGCCTGATGAAACAAAAGGCCGCAAATGATCAATGGCTGAATCTAAGATTTCAGGTTCAGCCCTCCTCTTTACTGAATTAATTGCCATAATATTCAATATCTTACTTACAAATTTTAATAAACCCCTTGTTCTGGCGTGATTCATGCATCAGCAGCTCTGATGAATATCTTGCCGGAGCACCTGTATGTCGCAATCAGATGAGAAAGGTTTGTTGTATGGGCTGAATGACCGCATCGGTCCATTGCCTGCATTTTGTGCCGCACTGCAACATGTGCTGGCCAGCGTAGTGGGCATCATTACGCCGCCGCTGATTATTGGTTCCGTGTTGGGATTACAGGCATGGATCCCTTATCTGATCAGTATGTCACTGCTCGTTTCCGGTCTCGGTACTTTCCTGCAGGCGCGCCGCTTTATGGGCATTGGCGCAGGCATGATCTGCCTGCAGGGCACCAGCTTTGCCTTTCTCGGGGTGATTCTGTCGGGCGGATTGATGGTCAAAGCGCGCGGCGGATCGCCAGAAGAGATCATGGCGATGATCTTTGGTTGCAACCTGGTGGCGGCGATGATTCCGATGTTGATCAGCCGCTGCATCGCGCCATTACGCAAAGTGTTGACGCCGGTGGTTACCGGCACCGTTATTACCTTAATTGGTATCAGCCTGATTAAAGTCAGCATCACCGATTGGGCTGGCGGCCATAACGCCAGCGATTTTGGCGCGCCCGGCAATCTGGCGCTCGGTGCCTTGACGCTGCTGGTGATTATCGTACTTAACCGTTCGCAAAATCGCTGGACGCGGCTGGTTGCGGTGGTGGCCGGCATTGCTGCGGGCTGTATCGCCGCAGCGTTAACCGGCCATCTCACCCTCAAGCCAATGGGTGATACGCCGTGGCTGGTAATGCCGGCGCTATTCCGTTTTGGTTTTGCCTTTGACTGGACCATCTTTATTCCCATCGCGCTGGTATCGGTGATAGCCGTGATTGAAGCGGTGGGCGACCTCACGGCGAACTGCATGTTGTCGCAGCAGCCGATTGAAGGCGAAGCGTTTGAGCGCCGCATGCAGGGCGGTATTTTCGCCGATGGCATCAGCTGTTTGCTTGCCGCCGTGTTCTCTGCCTTTCCCAACACCACTTTTGCGCAAAATAATGGCGTCATCCAAATGACCGGCGTTGCCAGCCGTTATGTTGGCATGGTGATCGGCGTGATGCTGGTGCTGCTCGGTATGTTCCCGGCGATTGGCTATATGCTGCAGCAGATTCCACCGCCGGTACTGGGCGGCGCGACCATCGTGATGTTTGGTAGCGTGGTGGCGGCCGGTATCCGTGTGATGACGCAAACGCCACTTGGCCGTCGCGAGATGCTGATTGTTGCCGTGTCGTTTGGTATCGGTTTGGGTGTCGAAGCGGTGCCTGAGGTGCTGAAACAGTTCCCGACGCTGATTAGCAACCTGTTTGGTCACGCAGTGACTACCGGCGGGATGCTGGCGATTATTTTGAATGTCGTGCTGCCTTCAGAGCGCAGCGAAGCAGTGGCGGCAAAAACGGCTGAGGAGTCGCGTTAACAAAGCGCACGGAGTCAAATAGCCGAGGGGCATATGGCAGAGGAGTAAAGCATCCCGCGCCAGGGAAGGCGCGGGCTGAGCCTCAGGGATGATTTATGGCGACTTTACGATCTGCCATATGCCCCTCGGCGACTGCTTAGGGTTTTACGGATTCAACCGACGGCGCGTACGTCCAGAACTGAGATAATCGGCAATGTAATCCTGCGATATCTCGCCGCTATAACGACCTTCCTCATCGACGATCGGCATCCACACCGTGTTGTGCTCATACAGCTTCGACAGCACCACGCGTAGGTTTTCTTCCGCTTTGCCGGTCACTTTAAAGGTATGCAGCATCTCTTCGCAGCGGCCAGTAGCGCCGCGCGCTTCACGCCGCTTCACAAATCCCAGTGGCTTGCCATCTTCATCAACTACCGTCACCGAACGCATATCGTTATCGTCCATGGTGGCGAAGGCCTCCTGCAGTGGCGTATTACGCTGCACGGTGATGGTGGGCTGCTGATCGGTGACATCGCCGGCCTGCACCAGCAACAAACGTTTCAGCGTACGGTCCTGACCGACAAAGGAGCCAACAAAGTCGTTCGCCGGTTTGGCTAACAGCTCATCCGGGCTGGCGCACTGCACAATTTTCCCCTGACCAAACACCGCAATGCGGTCGCCGAGCTTCAGCGCTTCATCAATATCGTGGCTAACCAGCATCACGGTCTTCTTTAACTGGCGCTGCATCTCAAGGAATTCGTTCTGAATCACTTCACGGTTGATTGGGTCGACCGCACCGAAAGGTTCATCCATTAGCAAAACCGGTGGATCCGCAGCCAGCGCGCGAATCACGCCAATACGCTGCTGTTGACCGCCAGACATTTCGCGCGGATAGCGATGCAGGAACTTGGTCGGATCGAGCGCCACCATGCTCATCAATTCCGTGGCGCGTTCACGGCAGCGCTTCTTATCCCAACCCAACATGCGCGGCACCACGGTAATGTTCTCCTCGATGGTCATATTCGGGAACAGACCAATCTGCTGGATGACATAGCCAATATTGCGGCGCAGGGTGACGGTATCTTGTCCGCTGGTGTCTTCACCGTTGATCAAAATCCTGCCGCTTGAGGAGGGAATCAAACGGTTAATCATCTTCAGGGTGGTGGTTTTGCCACAACCCGATGGGCCGAGCAGCACGCACATTTCCCCGGCAGGCACTTCAAGGCTGACGTTATCCACGGCATTAAGTGATGTGCCGTTCTTTTGCGTAAAGGTTTTCGTCAGGTTTTCAAGTTTTATCATTATCGAATCCCCTTAGGAGTCAGCGCCGACTGCAAACGGTGCAGCAGCCAATCAAGCACAATCGCGAGCAAACAAATCATCAAGGCACCGGCAATCAGCATGCGCACATCGCTGCCGCTGATCCCGTCGAGCAGTTGCAGGCCCAAACCGCCCGCACCAATCACGGCGGCAATCGCCATCACGCCGACATTCATCACCACCGCTGTACGAATACCGCCAAAAATCACCGGCAGCGCCATCGGAATTTCCACCCAGCGCAGACGCTGCCAGAAGGTCATGCCAATCCCGCGACCGGCTTCACGCAGTCCGGGAGACAAATTCTTCAGCGCGGTGTGGGTGTTACGCACAATCGGCAGCAGCGAGTAGAGAAACACGGCGGTAATAGCGGGAAGGGCGCCAATGCCCTGACCGATCATAGAAAACAATGGAATCATCAAACCAAACAACGCGATGGTGGGAATGGTTAACACAATGGTGGCGATGCCGAGCACCGGCGTGGCCAGCCACTTAAAGCGCACAATCAAAATGCCCAGCGGTACGCCAACGATAATGGCGAAACCGACCGCCACCAGTACCAGCCACGTGTGTTGCCAGGTGAGCGTCATCAAGGTGTGCCAGTTATTCATGATGTAATGCAAGGTATCCACAGCGCCTCCTTACAGCATGTTCTTGGATTGAAGGAAATCACGCGCCACCTGTTGCGGCGACTGATGATCAATATCGACACGCTTATTCATCTCGGTGATCGCTTCGTCATTAATCAAGGCGGAGAGCTGATTGAGCGCCGTATCCAGGCCCGGATGGCTCTCGAGCACATCCTGACGCACCACAGGCGTGACGTTGTAACTCGGGAAGAAGTGCTTATCATCCTCTAACACTTTGAGTTCAAACCCTTTCACACGGCCATCGGTGGTGTAGATCAAACCGGCATCAACAAAGCCATCGCGAATCGCGTTGTAAACCAAGCCGGGATCCATCTGGCGAATCTGCGGACGATCGAGCGGCATGTTGTAGGCTTTCTGCAGTGGCTTAAGACCATCGGAGCGGCCCGAGAATTCCAGGTCCAAACCCAGTTTCCAGTTATGATCCGGATCGTTCTTGCGTACCTCTTCCAGCTTCGCCACCAGTTGCGACATGGTATTGATGCCTTCTTTCTCCGCACGATCGCGTTGCATGGCAAACGCATAGGTATTGTTCATCGGTGCAGGATTGAGCCACACCAGCCCTAACTTCGCATCCAGCTGTTTTACCGTTTTATACGCGTCTTCGGTCGACATCGGCTTATTGATGTGGTTAAAGATGATCAGCGAAGTACCGGTGTATTCCCATGTCATATCAATCTGTTTATTGATCATCGCGTTACGACCAATAGTGGTGGCGATATTGGTCTTGGGAATCACCTGGAAACCTTTCTTTTGCAGCCAGATTACTGTCATCGCGGAGAGGATGTGCTGCTCCGTAAAGCTCTTGGTTGCCATGGTAATCGGTGTTGCAGCCGCGGCGCTTTGGCTGATTGCCAGCGTCGCGGTGAGTGCCAGCGCAGTACTTTTAACCCAGCGCGCCAGCTTATTGGCAGTGGCCATCACAAAACTCCTTGTGTTAAGCCGCAGAGTGCGGGCTGAGATAACGTCCCAATGCTGCGAGCAGCATGTCGAGCACCAGCGCAACCAGCGCGGTGGCCACAGCGCCGAGGATCAGCGTAGGGAAGTCGTTGAGGTAGATGCCGGGGAAAATCAGCTCACCAAAACTGCTGGCGCCGATCAGGAACGCCAATGGCGCGGTACCGACGTTAATCGCCGTGGCGATGCGCACGCCTGCCAGAATCACCGGCAGCGCATTGGGAATTTCAACCTGGCGCAAACGCTGAAACTTCGTCATACCTATACCGTTGGCGGCTTCAATCAGCGACGGCGGTACCGCGCTTAAACCGGCAAAAGTATTACGCACAATGGGCAGCAGCGAGGCGAGGAACAGGGCAATCAGCGCGGGACGATCGCCGATACCGACAATCACCATCGCGAGCGCCAATACTGCCAGCGGTGGCAGCGTGTTACCCACGTTGAAGATTTGCATCACGTACTCTGCCCAGCGACGAGCAAATGGACGGCTAAGCAGGATGCCGCTGGGAATGCCTACCAGCAGCGCAAAGAACATTGACCAAAACACCAAAAACAGATGCTGCTGCCCGAGATAAACCAAATCTTCCCGCCGGTCGCGCAGCGTATTCAGCCCCAGCCCCCAAACCAGCAGGGCAATCACCGCAACAATCGCGAGCAGAGCCAGCCCAGCGCGGCGGGCGAGCGATGCATTTTGCATAGCCAGTGTCTTCCTGATTCAAGAAATCGTTCGATAGGTAATGTCATTCCCAGGATGACGGCGCAGTGTTAAAACGCGCACATACGAAAATCCTTCACCCCGTTAAATTGCAGTTAAAATGACTGTTATCAAATGCTTTTTCAGTGAATATCTGGAAAGCACCGCTTAGACCTATAGCAATGCTTGTCGATAAGCGCTAGTTTTTGCGGCAAAATCAGACAGATAGAAATAATAAAAAACGCCATCTAACCCGCGCGGAATAAGGCATCATCCGACAATAAAAAATTTTCATCGAAATAAGTGACGTCGTAACAGATGGGGCGCACGTAGAGGAAACTGGTTTGGTGAATTTTCAGCTAGCCTTGTTAGAAATTAAGGAGACGTATGACTGAAACTGCAGAATTGAACACGGAACATCGCCACTGGATTCTTATCGGCTGCATGCTCGCTATGTTTATGGCGGCGATTGAAGTCACCATCGTAGCCACCGCCATGCCGACCATTATTGCCGATCTTGGCGGCTTTTCGCAGTTTGGCTGGGTATTTTCCATCTATCTACTGACGCAAGCCGTCAGCGTGCCGCTGTATGGCCGACTGGCAGATATGTGGGGCCGCAAACGACTGTTGTTTATCGGTGTTTCGCTCTTTTTACTGGGATCGATTCTGTGCGGATTTGCCCAAAGCATGGCGTGGCTGATCCTGTTTCGCGCTTTTCAGGGGTTAGGTGCCGGGGCGATTATGCCGCTGACGTCCACCATTGTGGCGGACGTCTATTCGCCGCGCGAACGCGCCAACGTCCAGGGCTGGCTCTCCAGCGTCTGGGGCGTGGCGGCAATCATTGGTCCGCTGAGCGGCGCGTGGCTGGTGCAGCACTTTAGCTGGTCGGTGATTTTCTGGGTCAACGTGCCGATTGGCGCCATCGCCATGCTGCTGCTGGCGCGTTTTCTTCCATCGCGCGAACAAAATCAGGCCACCACGCTCAATCTCACCGGCAGCTGCTGGCTGATGATCTGCGTAACGGCGTTGCTGGTCGCGCTGCTGCAGGCAGAAGTGCTCGGTTTCTGGCTGGTGCCGTTCCTGCTGCTGGCGGTCATTGCTGCCTGGCGTTTAAAACAGCATGAACAGCGTGCTGATGCGCCGCTGTTCCCGCTGGAAATCTGGCGCAGCCGGCTTATCGTCGCTGGCAACATTGGCAACCTGATCATCGGTGCCAGCATGATGGGCATCAGCGCCTTTCTACCAACCTGGATTCAGGGCATCACCGGCGGCACGCCGCTGCAGGCCGGCAGCGCACTGGCGATGATGTCGATTGGCTGGCCGCTGGCCAGTACATTGAGCGGTAGGTTGATGCTTATCACCTCCTATCGCTTCACCGCGCAGTTGGGCGCGCTGCTGCTGATTGCGGGCAGCGCATTACTGCTGCTACTGCGCAGCGACAGCTCAATCGTGCAGGCCGGATTCACCGCCTTTGTGATTGGCACCGGCATGGGCATGACCAGCACCACGTTTCTGGTATCGGTACAGAACCATGCGCATTACGATATTCGCGGCATTTGCACCGCCTCAATCATGTTCAGCCGCATGATCGGGTCGGCGATTGGTACCGCGTTATTGGGCGCGGTGCTGAACCTCAATTTGTCGCTGCGTCTGCCGCAGGCCGACGATCCGATGCAGAAAATCATGTCGCCTGAAAGCCGTCAGGCGCTGTCGGAGGCGACATTGCATGACTGGACCGGACAAATCGCCAGTTCTTTACATTGGGTGTTTGTAGTGTCGTTGCTGATTGCGCTGCTAACGTTGTGGGTGGCGTGGATAATGCCGCGGCAAAGGCCGGAAGTGGAGTAAAAGCAGGGCGGCCAGAGAGCCGCCCGAAAGTTTACTGCGCTGGCGTATCCTGAGAGCTGCCCGCGCTGTCTGGCACGGTGCTGTCACCATCACGGCCATTTTTCTTGTAGACGATTTTCTGTGTGTCGTTCTCACAATGACCCACAACCTGGCCGCCGACCTGATCGGCTTGATCATTGGCCACGATATCCAGCGTGAAATCCGATTCGGCGACGCCGTTGTTAATGATTTTTTTGCTGATGTCCGCTTTGACGCTTTCACAAGACGCTTGCGCCAATAGCGGCAGCGACAAGATCGCCATCAGCAGAACTGCATTACGTTTTTTCATCATTCACTCCTTTGGTCAGAAATCCTGTCAAAACTATAGCAGTGATAAACGATTAAGGTGCAATTGGACGTCCGGTGCGGCGGTCGAGGCAGCGCAGCGTATTCGGTTCCCAATAGGCGTTAACGTTATAGCTCTTCTCGCAGGAGTCGCGGGTATCAAAGGCTTTGTCCGCTTTATCAAACTCTTTCTCAACGCGCGTATTGACCTTATTACGCAGGTTTTTGGTATCGTTCCACTGCTCTTTGCTCTGGCGCGCGGCTTCATTACTGGAGGCGCTGCTGCCATCTTCAATAATCAGGCGATCGGTTTTGGCCGCAGCGATGGGCGCAGCCATTAACAGGCTCGACGTCACCACGGTAGCCAGCAGGGCGGAAAACAGTTTTTTCATCGTCATTTCCTTCAGTTAACACCAGCACAGCCGGGATCGCGGCTGTAACAACCATGGGCGCTAGTATATCATCGCTGCTTCTTTGCTCACCAGCGGTGAGCGCTTTGTTTAGCTTAGCGAGAGATTTTCTATGCTGGTCAAAACCGCCTTGCTGTTTTTTATCACTGCGATAGCGGAAATTGTTGGCTGTTTCCTGCCGTGGCTGTGGTTGAAGAAGGGCATGACGGCGTGGCTGCTGGTGCCGGCCGCGGCAAGTCTGGCGCTGTTTGTCTGGTTGTTAACGTTGCATCCCGCCGCGAGCGGGCGCGTTTATGCGGCCTATGGCGGCGTATACGTGCTGACGGCGCTAATCTGGCTGCGCGTGGTGGATGGCGTAAAACTGAGTACGTGGGATTGGGTCGGCGCGCTGGTCGCCTTGAGCGGCATGTTGATTATCGTGACCGGTTGGGGCCGCGCGTAATCATCGGCCACACCGGCGTGCGATATCAGGGGGGAAACATCCCGATGAGGTCGTCGCGGCGAAAGCCACCGGAGCGCCTCATAGGATGATCGCCCCGGGTATTTCGATCAAACAGCGTGTAACCGCGATTAACCTTTATGCACCTTCAGTCCCGCGGTGGTTTGCGTCACCGGCATAATCTCCAGCGTATTGATGTTGACGTGCTTCGGCAGCGTCGTCACCCAATACACCGCTTCGGTGACATCTTCCGCCGTCAGCGCGGTGGTGCCTTCATAAACCTGGCCCGCTTTATCGTCATCGCCTTTGAAGCGCACGTTTGAGAATTCAGTGCCGCCCACCAAACCTGGCTCGATATCGGTCACGCGCAGCGCGGTGCCGTGCAGGTCGGTACGCAGATTCAGGCTGAACTGGCGCACGAACGCTTTGGTTGCGCCATACACGTTGCCACCCAAATAAGGCCAGCTACCGGCAATCGAACCGATATTCACGATATGACCAACATTGCGCTCAACCATTGCAGGCAGCACCGCACGCGTCATGTACACCAAACCTTTATTGTTGGTGTCGATCATATTTTCCCAGTCTTCGATATTGGCTTTGTGCGCCGGTTCCACACCCAACGCCAGGCCAGCATTGTTAACCAGCACATCAATATTGCGCCATTCAGCGGGCAGGGAGGCGATCGCTTCATCGATGGCGGCGCGATTACGCACGTCCAGCTGAACGGTATACAGATTGTCGCCCAGCTCATCTTTCAGCTCTTTTAAACGCTCAGCGCGACGTCCGCTGGCGATCACTTTGTGACCTGTAGCAATGAAGCGGCGGGTGATACTTTGACCAAAACCAGCAGTTGCGCCAGTAACAAAAATAATCATCTCACTGTTCCTTAAACGATTTCAGGTTATCAGCCACACCTTAGCATTAACCTCGAACCCATGCTCATGAAAACCCAAAGCAGCGTGTTGCAGGATTTTTCCTGCACATTACGAGTGCATTGGCGCACCACAAAGACGCATCTCAACAGGCGATAATCACGCCATGCGTGACAAAACTCGCCGCTATGTTAAATCGCAACCGTTTGCGATAGCAGGCAACCGGTTGCGCATACGTTTGCTCGTCAAGCTTGACACAAAAACGCATCAAAACAACCTATTATATTGAAAGTAAACAGTATTTTTTGTTCTTTGCATTGGCATGCGCTTTGCAAACTATCTTTAAGGCAATCACCTGCACTCATAAAAAAGCACCAAGGAACCATTATGCCTTACGCACCCGAAACGCTGCTGCGCGCCAGCTTCTTTGATTTCACCGCTCTGGCCGCGCAGCCAGACGACATCGCTGCCAATGCACGCTATCTCGAAGATGGCTTATTAACGCTGCGTGACGGCAAAGTGGTCAGCCTTGAAAGCTGGCAAATCGCGGAAGGGCGCGTTGATCCCACGCGCGTCACCGATCTGCGCGGCAAACTGATCGTGCCCGGCTTTATCGATACCCATATTCATTACCCGCAAACCGAGATGATCGGCGCCTTTGGCGAACAGCTGCTGGAGTGGCTCAACCAATATACCTTCCCGGTGGAGAGCCAATATCACTGTCCCGATCACGCGGCAAAAATGTCGGCGTTCTTCCTGCATCAGCTGCTGTCGAACGGCACCACCACCGCGTTGGTATTCGGCACCGTGCATAAGCAGTCGGTCGACTCGCTGTTCAGCGCCGCGCAGCAGCTGGATATGCGACTGATCGCGGGCAAAGTGATGATGGATCGCAACGCGCCGGAATACCTGACCGAAACGCCGGAAGAGAGTTATCAGCACTCGCGTGAACTGATTGAGCGCTGGCATCAGCGCGGTCGCCTGAGCTATGCGCTCACGCCGCGCTTTGCTCCGACCTCGTCGCCGGAATTGCTGGATAAAGTGCGCCAGCTGCGCGAGGAGTTTCCTGATGTCTGGATGCACACGCACCTAAGTGAAAACCAGCAGGAGATCGCCTGGGTAAAAGCACTATTCCCGGAGCGCGCAGGCTATCTCGATGTCTATCACCACCACCAACTTACCGGCAAACGCAGCGTGTTCGCGCACTGCCTGCATCTGGAAGATCAAGAGTGGCAATGCCTGCATGACACCGATTCATCAATTGCCTTCTGCCCGACCTCAAACCTGTTCCTCGGCAGCGGATTATTCAACATCAAACGCTGCTGGCAGCAGGGCGTGCGCATGGGCATTGGCACCGACGTTGGCGCAGGCACCACCTTTAATCTGCTGCAAACGCTGGGCGAAGCCTACAAAGTCGGCCAGCTACAGCAATACAAACTCAGCGCTTGCGAAGCGTTTTATCACGCCACCTTAGGCGGCGCGCACGCGCTCGATCTGGATGACGTTATCGGCAACTTCAATCCCGGCAAAGAGGCCGATTTCGTGGTACTCGATGCGGCGGTGTCGCCGCTGCAGAAGCTGCGCAATGCCAACAGCAAAGACATCTGGGAGCGGCTGTTTGTAATGATGACGCTTGGCGACGACCGCAACATCGCGCAAACCTGGGTGAGCGGCAAACCGGTTTGGCAGCGCGAAAGTGAGGAGCAAATCGCATGATCCAGTTCTTACTCAACGATCGTTTAATCACCGAATGCGAGCTTGATCCCAATCTCACCGTGCTTAACTACCTGCGCGGCCAGCAGCAGCGTCGCGGTACCAAAGAGGGCTGCGCGTCTGGCGATTGCGGTGCCTGCACCGTCACGCTCGGTAAAGTCGTCGATGGGCAGATGCAGTATCAGGCGGTGAACAGCTGTTTGACGCTGGTCAGCAGCCTGCAAGGCAAGCAATTGATTACCGTGGAAGATCTCAAGCAGGGCCGCGAACTGCACAGCGTGCAGCAAGCGATGGTGGATTGCCACGGCTCGCAATGCGGCTACTGCACGCCGGGTTTCGTGATGTCGCTGTTTACTCTGCAGAAAAACAGCGCTGGCTGGGATCGTCATCAGGCGGAACAGGCGCTGGCGGGTAATTTATGCCGTTGCACCGGCTATCGTCCGATCATGGATGCGGCGCAGCAGGCGTGTGAACAACCTGATGCGGATGCCTTCCGTGCTAATGCACCCGCGCTAGTGCAGCGTTTACAGGCGCTCAGCAACAATGAAGTACAGATCATCGAAGCCGCGGGCAGCCGCTGCTACCTGCCGAAAACAGTAGCGCAACTCGCCGAGCTCTATCAGCAATATCCTGAAGCCCGTCTGGTGGCTGGCGGTACCGATCTGACACTGCAAATCACTCAGCAATATCAGCGCTTGCCGCTGCTGATCGCGCTGGAGCAGATTGATGAGTTGAAGGTCTGCCACGAAGATGAAACGCATCTTTATCTCGGTGCTGCCGCCTCATTGCAGCATTGCTATCAGTTTTTAGCGCAGCACATTCCGGCGTTTAGCAGCATGCTGGAGCGTTTTGCCTCATTGCAAATTCGTAATCAGGGCACGCTCGGCGGCAACATTAGTAACGCATCGCCGATTGGTGATTGCGCGCCGATGCTGCTGGCTTTAAATGCGCATCTGGTTTTGCAGCAGGGTGAAAAGAGGCGAGAAGTCCCGCTCGATCAATTCTTTACCGCCTATCGCCAAACGGTCTTGCTGCCGGGTGAATTCATTCGCAGCATCACCATCGCTAAAGTGACGGTGTCACCCAACTTTGCGGCGTGGAAAGTGGCTAAACGGCTGGATGATGATATTTCCGCCGTTTTCGCCGCTATCAATCTGCACATCGCGGAAGGGGTAATTGTGGAAGCGCGGCTCGCCTTTGGTGGTATGGCCGCCACGCCGAAACGCGCGCTGGCGGCTGAAGCACAACTGCTGGGCCAGCCGCTGCATCTCAGCGCCATCGAAAAAGCCTGCGCCGCGCTAAGTGTGGATTTCCAGCCACTAAGCGACTTCCGCGCCAGCGCCGATTATCGCCTGCAGGTGGCGCGCAATCTGTTGCGCCGCTACTACGCACAAGCGTCTGGCGAGCTGACCATTACTGAGGTATCGCGCTATGTCTCATAACCGTCCGGAACTGAACGAAACGCTGCTGAAAGCCCAGTTTGCCACCGACATGCAAACGGGCGTCGGGCGCAGCAATAAACATGAAAGTGCCGACAAGCATGTCTCCGGTGAAGCGCTGTATATCGACGACAAGCCGGATCTGCCGGGATTGCTGCATCTCTGTCCGCGTCTGAGCGAGCATGCGCATGCGCGCATCACCAAACTGGATGTGCAGCCATGTTACGCGGTGCCGGGCGTAGTCAGCGTGCTGACGTGGCGCGATGTGCCGGGCCTCAACGATGTCGGTCCGCTCGAACCGGGCGATCCGCTGCTGGCGCAGGACACAATCGAATATTTCGGTCAAATCGTCATTGCCGTCGCCGCTGATTCACCGGAAGCGGCGCGTGCCGGCGCCGCAGCGGCGATTGTTGAGTACGAAGCGCTACCGGCCGTCCTCGACGTGCGTGAAGCGCTGGAACAGCGTTTCTTTGTACAGCAGCCGCACATTCACCAACGCGGTGATGCTGACGCTGCGCTGGCGCGGGCGTCACGCCGTATTCAGGGCGAATTTCACATCGGCGGTCAGGAACATTTCTATCTGGAAACCCAGACGGCGCTGGTGATCCCCGGCGAAGATGACAGCTTGCAGGTGTTCTCCTCGACGCAAAATCCCACCGAAGTGCAGAAGCTGGTGGCGGAAGTGATGGGCATCACCATGAACAAAGTCACCATTGATATGCGGCGCATGGGCGGTGGCTTTGGCGGCAAAGAGACGCAGGCGGCAGGCGTGGCGTGTTTGTGTGCCATCGCCGCGCGTCAGCTGCGCAAACCGGTAAAAATGCGTCTGGCGCGCCGCGACGATATGCAGATCACCGGCAAACGCCATCCGTTTTTTGTCCGCTACGATGTCGGCGTCGATGACAATGGTCGCTTCTGCGGCGTGAAGATCGATCTGGCCGGCAACTGCGGTTATTCACTCGATCTCAGCGGATCGATTGTCGATCGTGCGATGTTCCACGCCGATAACGCGTATTACCTCGGCGATGCACTGATTACCGGCTATCGCTGCCGCACACATACCGCCTCGAACACCGCGTACCGTGGCTTCGGCGGGCCGCAAGGCATGGTGGCGATTGAGCAGATCATGGATCACGTCGCGCGCGAAGTGGGAGTAGATCCGCTCGAACTGCGCAAACGTAACTATTACGGCAAAACCGATCGCAACATCACCCATTACCACCAGCAGGTGGAAGACAATCTGCTGGATGAGATGACGGAGCAATTAGAAACCAGCAGCGAATACGCCGCGCGGCGTCGTGACATCAGCGCATTTAACGCCAGCAAACGTTTTATGAAACGCGGACTGGCGCTGACGCCAGTGAAATTCGGCATCTCATTTACCTCCAGCTTCCTCAATCAGGCCGGCGCGCTGATTTTGATTTACACCGATGGCACGGTGCAGCTCAATCACGGCGGCACCGAAATGGGCCAGGGCTTAAACACCAAAGTGGCGCAGATTGTGGCGGAAGTGCTGCAGATTGATATCAGCCAGATTCAGGTGACCGCCACCGATACCGGCAAAGTGCCCAACACCTCGCCAACCGCAGCGTCCAGCGGGGCCGATCTCAACGGCAAAGCGGCGCAAAATGCCGCACAAATCCTGCGCGATCGCCTTACCGAGATGCTGTGTCAGCAACATCAATGCGCGGCAGACGCGGTGCATTTCAGCAACGGTATCGTGCGCGTCGGCGAGAAACACTTCACCTTCGCCCAGGTTGCACAGCAAGCGTGGCTTAATCAGGTGCCGCTTTCTGCCACCGGTTTCTACAAAGTGCCGGGCATCCATTACGATCGCGCCGCCGGACGCGGCAAACCGTTCTATTACTTCTCCTACGGCGCGGCCTGCTGTGAAGTGCTGGTGGATACGCTGACCGGCGAATACCGCTTGCTGCGCGCCGACATTTTGCATGACGTGGGCGCGTCGCTGAATCCGGCCATTGATATCGGCCAGGTTGAGGGCGGTTTTGTGCAGGGCATGGGCTGGCTCACCTGCGAAGAACTGGTGTGGAACGACAAGGGCAAATTGCTCACCGATGGCCCGGCCAGCTACAAAATCCCGGCGATCAGTGATGTGCCCAGTGATTTGCGCGTCACGCTGGTTGAGAACCGCAAAAACCCGCAGGACACGGTGTTCCACTCCAAAGCCGTCGGCGAACCGCCGTTCATGTTGGGCATCGCCGTGTGGTGCGCATTGCAGGATGCGGTTGCCAGCGTTGATAACTATCGTCGCCATCCGCAGCTGGACGCACCCGCCACGCCGGAGCGAGTATTCTGGGGGATTCAGCGCTTATCAGGAGCGGACCATGATTTATCATGACTGGATCAGCGTGTTGCACAGCCTGCGGGAAAAACGCGAAAGCTGCGTACTGATTACCGTGCTCAGCGAGCGGGGCTCTGTGCCGCGCGATCGCGGTAGCAAAATGGTGGTCAGCGCCACTGACACTTTTCTCACCATTGGCGGCGGCCATCTCGAATATCAATGCATTGCTCAGGCGCGAGAGATGCTGCAGCAGCGCTGCACTCAACCGCGCAGTGAAGAGTTTGCGCTGGCTGCACGTCTCGGCCAATGCTGCGGTGGTCACGCCACTTTGCTGTTTGAACCGCTGATGCAGCAGCAGCCGGAAATCCAGGTGTACGGTGCAGGTCACGTTGGCCAGGCGCTGGTAAATCTGCTTGCCACTTTGCCGTGCCGCATCACGTGGATTGACAGCCGCGCCGCGCAGTTTCGCGCCGTGCCGCCCGGCGTGACGGTGCGTCAGGTTGAGGATCCGATTGACTGCGTGCAGGAAGCCGCGCCCGACAGCTATTTTGTGGTGATGACGCACGATCATCCACTCGATCTGGCGCTCAGCGAAGCGATCTTGCGCCGGGGCGATTTTCGCTATGCCGGTGTGATTGGTTCTGCCACTAAAGCCCAGCGCTTTCGCTATCGCTTAGAGGGCAAAGGCATTGCGGCAGATTCCCTCGCACGTTTGCGCTGCCCGATTGGTTTGGCGGATGTGAAGGGCAAGTTACCGGCGGAAATTGCCGTCGCGGTGGCGGGAGAAATCATCAGCGTTTATCAGCAGCAGGCGATAAGTTGTTGAGTGACGAGGAAACTGCCAGGATAGAACCATCCCGCCGCCACCGTGCGGCGTTGCTGATTATCAGGAGCGATAATGAATTCACGAGCTAATCCGTTTTTCACCGCCAGCACCTTGCCGTATCAAACCCCGCCATTTGACCAGATTCAGGAAGAGGATTTTCTGCCGGCGCTGGAGGCGGGGATTGAAGAGAAACGGCGCGAAGTGGCGGCGATCGCCAGCAATCCTGACGCGCCAACCTTCGCCAACACCTTTGAGGCGCTGGAGCGTAGCGGCCAGTTGCTGAAGCGCGTGAATCTGGTGTTTGGTGCCATGACTTCCGCCAACACCAGCGATCGCCTGCAGGAAATCGATGAACTGATTACCCCGCAACTCACCGCGCTCAATGATGAAATCTACCTGAACAGCCAGCTGTTTGCTCGCCTCGATACCGTTTACCAGCATCGCGGTTCGCAGTGCCCGGATGCCGAAGCGATGCGGCTGGTGGAAGTCACCTGGCAGCATTTTCGGCTGGCCGGTGCCAGCCTGAGCGACGCGGATAAAACCCAGCTGCGCGCCTGCAATCAGGAGCTGGCGAGCCTCAGCACCCGCTTCGGTAATAAGTTGCTGGCGGCCACCAAAGCCGGTGCTTATGTGGTGAGCAATGTTGCGGCGCTGGCCGGATTAAGCGAGGAAGAGTTGGCGCATGCCAAAGCGGCGGCCGAAGCACGTGGCTTGCACGGCGAATGGCTGATTGCTCTGCAAAACACCACGCAACAACCGGCGCTGCAGGCGCTGGAAGTGCGCGCCACGCGTGAAGCGCTGTTCCAGCAGGCGCTAACACGCAGCGAGCAGGGCGATGATAACGACACGCGCGACATCGTGTTACGCATGGCGCAACTGCGCGCGCAGCAGGCGAGTTTGCTCGGTTTCAAAACCTATGCCGAATGGAGCATGCAGGATCAGATGGCGAAAACGCCGGAGGCGGCTTTTGCCTTTATGCGCAATATTGTCCCTGCCGCGCGGGCCCGCGCGGAACGCGAAGCCGCCGACATTCAGCAGGCCATTGAAGCCGCGCATCACCGTTTTCCGCTGCGCGCCTGGGACTGGAGTTTTTATGCCGAGCAGGTGCGTAAAGCCCAATACGCGCTGGATGAGAGCCAAATCCGCCCGTACTTTGAGCTGAATAACGTGCTGGAAAAAGGTGTATTCTGGTCGGCCAGCCAGCTGTTTGGCATTCGCTTTAGCCAGCGCCACGATCTGCCGGTTTATCATCCGGACGTTAACGTCTACGAGATTTTCGATGCCGACGACACGCCGCTGGCGCTGTTCTACACCGATTTCTTTAAGCGTGATAACAAAAGCGGCGGCGCGTGGATGAGTAATTTCGTCGACCAAACCACGCTGCTCGGCACCAAACCGGTGATCTACAACGTGTGCAATTACAACAAGCCGCAGGCAGGCCAGCCGGCGCTGCTGAGCTGGGATGAAGTGATCACGCTGTTCCACGAGTTTGGTCATGCGCTGCACGGTTTGTTCGCCACGCAACGCTATCCGAGCTTGTCGGGTACCGCCACGCCGCGCGACTTTGTCGAGTTCCCGTCGCAGATTAATGAGCATTGGGCCAGCAACGAAGCGGTGTTTGCCAACTATGCGCGCCATTACAAAACCGGAGAGGCGATGCCGGCTGAGCTGCGTGACAAGATGGTGCGCGCCGCGAAGTTCAACAAAGGTTACGACATGACCGAACTGCTGGCCGCCGCGCTGCTGGATCTGCAGTGGCATTCACTGACCACGCAAGACAATCCGCAGGACGTCAGCCACTTCGAGCTGCAGGCGCTGGCCGCCGAAAACATTGCGCTGGCGACGGTTCCGCCCCGTTATCGCTCCAGCTATTTCCGCCATATCTGGGGCGGCGGCTATGCAGCCGGTTATTACGCCTATATCTGGACGCAGATGCTCGCCGATGATGGCTATCAAGCCTTTGTCGAACGTGGTGGATTAACACGTGAAAACGGTCAGCAGTTCCGCGAACATATTCTGTCACGCGGTAACAGCACCGATTTGCAGCATCTGTGGCTGGCGTGGCGCGGCAAAGAGCCGAAGATCGGCCCTATGCTGAAAAATCGTGGATTAGAGTCGTAGAAACGCCATTGATGGCGACCTGGTTCAACCCAGCGGACCGCCTTCAATGGTATCGCACATGCCGGCCAGCACGCGCTCGCCGGTTTCGTTTTTCAAATCTGCATACCACGCCGCCGTCACTTCCGCGTCTTTAGCGTGGGTCACATCGCAGCGCTTACGGGCTTTCAACACCAAATCTTTGGTGCGCTCCACGCGTCGGGCTTCATAGCGTAACAACGCATCCTCAATCCCTAAAGAGTGTGACGCCAGCGTCTGCGCCAGCACCACCGCATCTTCCATCGCCGCACAACCGCCTTGCCCGATATCCGGCGTGGTGCTGTGTGCGGCATCGCCCAGCAACGCCACGCGACCTTTAACAAAACGGCTAAACGGTTCGATGTCGTGGATTTCCACACGGTTGGTGGTTTCCGGATTGAGGCGTTCAATCAGACGCTGCACCGGTTCGGCCCAGCCGCTGAAGTAGCCTTTGAGATCGTTTTTCAACGTTGCGCGATCTTCCGGCAAGCCTTTTGGCAGCGGAACATCAAAGAAGAAGTAGAAGCGGTTATCGCTGACCGGCATCAGCGACACGCGTTTGCCTTCGCCGACAAAAGTGGTCCATTGATCGGCGGGCGCAATCGCTTCATCAATTGTCACCAGGCCGTTCCAGTTGACGTAACCGGCGTAACGACGTTCCACACTTTCACCCAGCACATAGTGGCGGATCACCGAGTGCGTACCATCGGCGGCAATCATAAAATCACCTTCGGCCTGGCTACCGTCATCAAACCAGGCGGTGACGCCATGCTCGGTTTGCTCAACCTGCGTGACGCGTTTACCAAAGCTAATGCGCGAACGTCCGTAGGTATCGATCAGCATCGCCTGTAACTCCGCGCGCGCCACCGGATAGGGATATTCCCCCACCTGCTGCACCAGCGGTTTCATGCTGAAGCGGGTGAGCGTGCTGCCGCTGTGCGCATCGTTGTAGGCCATAAACGCCATGTTGCCGCCCAGTGCGCGCAGCGGCTCTTTCATGCCCAACGCGTTGAGACATTTCACGCCGTTGGGCCAGATAGAGATCGCCGCACCCACCGGCTTCATCTCTTTCACTGCTTCAAACACCGCGGTGTCAAAACCCGCTTTCTCCAGCGCAATCGCAGCACTCATACCGCCAATGCCCGCGCCAATCACAATCGCTTTCATATCCGTCTCCTTTGCTATGCATTAAAGACTGCAACTTTTGTACCAGGTTGGAGGGTTGGCCGAATGGAGGCTAACTCGTTGATTTTACATCAACGAAGCAGCATCTGATCTTAACGCTCTGCACTACAGTGGCGCACGCCCATGCACTGTAGCAGAGCAACTTCTGTGAAAGAGTGAATCGATTGTTTCAGCATGGTAATTGGCCCCGCAGCAGCCATACTCATTACACCCGTTCTGCGAGGACTCAATCATGAAATGGATAATGGCTTTTACCTTGCTGTTCAGCGCCAGCGTGCTGGCACAACCGCAATGGCAGCCGGAGCGAAAAGCACCGGTGGTGCAGCTGACGCCGATTGCCGCGAAGTGCGATGTTTCAGCCTGTCAGCAAAACTGCTATGTGCAGCAATCACAGTGTAAAAATGACAATAACGGCGGCTGCGGCTCGCTGGCACAAATTTGCGTACAAAACTGTGCCAGTCAGTGTCGTTAAATGAAATAAATCTGTCATAACCGAGTGCTAGCGTGTTTCCCCGGCAAGGTAATATTCTGATAACAGGGGAAAATAATGAAAACCCGCTTCACACTGATTGCATCGGTTATTCTGCTGGCACAGCAGGCACATGCGGTTTCACTGCCCGGTGCGGCCGCGCTGGCAGGCTTAACCTCCACCGGTTCCACCTCCGCTTATCGCGATCTCGAACAGCAATCGCTGCAGGCTGAACGTCAGGCGCTGCAAGGTGACAGCAGCACGTTGACGCGCGAGCAACTGGAAAAAGCCAAACAGACCGCGAAACAAGCTGACACGCAGTGGCTGAAAAACAGCGGCTACGATTTCAAAATTAAAGAGAACCAGCAGGCCGGAATTGTGCTGCTTTCGGGCTTTAGCACGTTGCCCGCCAGCGTACTTGATGCCAGCCAAGCCACCGTCACCCACATCAACCTGAACGCCACGCAAAATGTGCGTCATCAGGCTCTGGCCGATGCAGAAGCCATCAGCTATCTCTATTTCCTCTCCGATGCGCTCGGCCCGCGTCTCGGCAAAGCCTTCCTCGCCGCTTACGACAAAGGTGAGATTGGTAAGGCCGCCGCGCTGATTAAAGCGAGTGAAGTCAGCACCAGCGCGGCGAAAAAGCACTTTAACTATCCGCGACCGTTCCTGCGCGAGGGCAACAGCATTCATCTGGTGCCGGACGATGTGGTGGTCAAAGACAACGTGCGTTACACCGCCGACGGCGGCTCTTTCCCGAGCGGCCATACCAACACCGGTTATACCGATGCCTTGTTGCTGGCCGAAATGGTGCCGGAACGTTTTGAAGCATTGGTGATGCGCGGCGCACGCTACGGTTATTCGCGTTTAGTGTTGGGCGTGCATTACCCGCTGGATGTGATGGGTTCGCGCATGGTAGCGCAGCGCAACGTGGCGAATTATCTCAATGGTGCGCGCTATCAGGCACTGTTTAGCGAAGCGCGCGATCAGTTGCGTGCTGCGCTGGAAAAAGAGTGCGGCACGTCGCTGGCAGAGTGTGCGCGCAGCAATGGCAAGGACGATCCATATCGCTCACCGGCAATGAAGCAGTTCTATCGTTTCACCATGAGTTACAACCTGCCGAAAGCCAATGTGCAGAATACGCCTGTCAAAGTCCCGCAGGGCGCGGAGATCCTGCTGAAGACCGCGTTGCCGCAGCTGTCTGATGCGCAGATTCGTAGCCTGATGGTGAAAAGCGCGCTGCCAAACGGCTATCCGCTGTCTGGCAATGATGCAGATCAGTCATTCTGGCAACGTGTGGATTTAACGGCGGCGTATGCTTTAGCGAAACCGGCGCGTTGATATTTTGCTTTAAATTCGGTGCGGGCGCAGACACATCTGCTGCGTCACGGGCCGTCCTCGCGCCGCTAGCGCGGTGCCTTCGGCTTCTACGTTGTGCCAACGGACCGTTCGGGGATCGGCCGTCCTGGCCGGCCCCGAACTGCCTCACGCATCCATGCGTGAGGCTCCTGGCCCAACGTAAAATCCTCAGCGCTGTGGATAGCCCTTTTGCCGCAGCAGACGCGCCAGCGCCTTTAGCAAATGTGTCCTTTTCAACAACTCGCACTGAAGCAATACCCTCGTCACGCTTTAATCCGGCGATCAAGCGCGAAGGGCGCTGAAGTAGCTTGTGCAAATAGGGCCGCAGCGGCGGGATGGTCGGGATTGAGAATGGCGTTGTCTTCGCCGGTCAAAATGCTGGGTACCGTTAATAGCAAAGGAAAGCCGCCTTGCACATCGAGGAATGCGGCGCCAATCGCCTGTGTCTCTTCCTGCTGCTGATACTTTTGCCAATCGTCGGGCAGTTTATTGCTGTCCAGCGCCATGATTTCGCTCTCAGGAATCGGCAGAGTAAAAATCACAAAGCGACTTTTCTCCAGCATCGCTTTACCGGCATGCACCACCAGTTCCAGCGTGGCGAGCGCCTTTGAACTGCTGAGGTAAACCGTCTTAATACCGGGCGGATTCCAGCGTCCGCCCCATTTTTCAGCGCCAGCGCCGCTAAATGCCTCGCTGGCGTACTCTTCTTTCACGAGTCGATAAAACAGCCGATAGGGAGCATCCGGTTCCTTCCGTTGCGTCATTACACAATTACTCCGTGTTCCAGGCGACCAATCAGCGTTAACACCGCATCACAACCCGCAGGCGTGCTCAGCATCTCCATCGGCAATGCATCATCCAGTGCCAACGCAGGTTGATACATCCAGTGCATGGCAGCGTCAACGTCACCGGCAAATAATTGCAATACGGCATCCAGAATTTCGAACACCTGATACACGCGCGCACCTTGCTCCACCGAAAGTTGCGATCCGGCTTTCTCGCGGCGGCGATAGGTATTGCGATCGATAGACACCATCTGGGCCACATCCAGCGGCGTTGCTTTCAGCACCGTGGCCGCGCGTTCAACGATGCCGACATCCAGACCTTCGGTGATCAACTGGTGCGCTTTCAGCGGATTACGCGGTAAGCCCATTTGATCCATAAACGATTGCTGAGCGTGCTGGATCAGCGTGGGATCGAAGACGCGTGCGGCATTGCCGTGATTGAATGGGGATGCAGTTGTCATAACAACCTCCTGAACAATGTTCATTTGAACATTTTGATAGCTCAAGTGTACATTACTGCGCAGGGGTTGTCATTTTTTATACGATCTTAAAACTAATGCATTGTTAATAAACAATAATCAACTGGCTTCCTGCCACATCTCGCGCATCGCCAGCTCCAGCTTTTTAAACACCCGATAACGTACGTCGTGAAACGCAACGCGCTCTGGTCGCGGCAACAATTTGCCGGGATTGATCTGCACCGCCTGCTGCGCGGCCTCGGCAAGATTGCGCCATGCGCCGACGCCCACACCGGCACACAAGGCGGCGCCCAGCGCGCCGGTCTCTTTGCACTCCGCCACGCGAATCGGTATGCCTAACACGTCAGCAAACATCTGCGGCCAGATGCAACTGCGCGCCGCGCCGCCCGACAAAATGGCCTGCGTAAAAGGGATGCCTGCCGCACGCAAGCGATCAATATGCGCCCGATGGGCAAAGGTCACACCTTCGAACAGCGCAAACAGCATATCGGCGCGCGTATGCCAGCCGCCTAAGCCATAAAACCCGGCCTTGGCCGGTTCCGATTTGCGTCCGGAATAGAGATAAGGATGATAGAGCGGTAGCTGGGCATTGGGTTGCACGTGCGCCACGCTATCGCTGCTGCGCGCCGCGCCCTGACCGCCGCGACCATCGTCGAATTCGCGCAGGAACCAGTCGAGATTCGCCGCCGAGGTGGCGCTGGCCTCAATCGCCATATAACGGTCGAACTCTATAATGGAGTTCATAAATACCGGGCGCAGATAGTCGGGTTTATCCACCACCACCTGATTGATGCTCCACGTACCGGCGACAATCGAGGCTTGACCGGTGTTCACCACGCCTGAACCCACGGCGCTGGCCACCACATCAAATATGCCCGCCACCACCGGAATGCCCGCCGGTAATCCGGTGAGTTGGGATGCACGTTCTGTGACATGGCCAACCACCTCGCAGGATTCACGCAGTTCGGGCAGCAGGGCGAGCGCCTCTTCGATGTCGTACAGCGCCATCAATTCACGGCTGTAGCCGCGCGCACGATAATCAATTAAGCCGGCGCCGGCGGCATCTGAAAAATCAGCGCTAATCGCACCGCTGAGAAAATGGGCGATAACGTCTTTCGCGCAGAGTAAATGGCCGATTTGCGCCCAGCGCTCGGGTTGATGTTGCTTAATCCAGCTGATTAATACCGGCGTTGCCGCAGGCCAGGGTTTTTGCAGCGAAATCTGGTAGATGCGCTTATCCGCGCCGCTCATTTCCAGCGCGTGCACCTTGTCACAAGCTCGATGATCGATAGATTGAATACCAAACAGTGGCTGCTGATGCTTATCCAGCGCGTACAAACCGTTGCCGTGGCCGGCCGCGCCAACCGCAATTACATCGCTGGCGGGCGTCTCCGCCTGCCCCAGACAACGGCTCACCGCATCGCTGACGCCATGCCAGATATCCGCCACCGGCCGTTCGGCGTAGCCTTCCTGCGGACGATGGGTTTCTCCCGCGCACTCGGCCACCGACAATACGCGACCGCTGAGATCAAACAGCACCGCTTTGATCATGGTGTTTCCGGCATCAATACCGACTATCTTCATATCCGACTCCGTGCAACTGGCGAAGACGGCGCACCGCTTAAGCGCCGGTGCAGGTAAGGCTTAACCCTGCTGATAGATTTCCAGGGCGTCCGCGCCGCTGGCGCCCTGATGAATAATCGCCATCAGCGCTTTCACCACGCGTGACGGATTATCGTGTTGATAAACATTGCGGCCATACACCATCCCGCTGGCACCTTGCGCCATCAGCGCGGCACTTTTGGTCAGTACGCCAGCCAGTTCACCTTTGCCGCCGCCGCGCACCAGCGTGGGACAGCGTGCCGCTTCCACCACGCGATGAAAATCTTCCACGTTCTCAGTGGGATCGGCTTTGATGATATCGGCACCTAACTCACGCGCCAGCCGCACCAGCGGCACAATTTTCTCGACATCGCCGAGTGAGCCGTAAGCCGCGCCTTGTCCAGCGGGGGCCATCACCAGCGGCTCAATCATCAGCGGCATGGCGTAGCGATCGCAAGCCTGGCGCAAGCGGCCAATATTTTCGACGCACATGCGGAAAATGCCCGGTTCATCCGGGATCAGATAGAGATTCACTACCACTGCGGCGGCGTCCATCTGCAACGCGGCAAGAATCGGTTCATCCGGATTGTGCAGCACCGCCCACATTTCCCGGTGACGCGCCGCGTTGTAGGCATTGCCCACATCGGTGCGCATCACCAGCGCCGGTTTGCGTCCCGCCACACGCTGCAGCAGATCGGCCTGACCATAGTTGACCTGAATCGCATCCGGCTGCGCGGCGATCAGGTTATCCATCACGCCCTCAATATTCTCCAGTCCGATGAGAAAATCAGGCTCGTTGGCGATACCGTGATCAATGGCGACATCCAGACATTTACCGTGCTGAAACAGACGCTGCATGCGCACTTTATTGGTTACTAACATGTCGTGTTTCCTCCTGAAAAACCGTGGGGTAAAGGCCGGTAAGCCCGTGCAACCGTGCCAAATTGGCGCAGCCGCGCTGCAGCTGCTGCGTGCGTTCGCTATCACTCCAGCCGAGCGTCGCGGCCATGATCTGCGCGATCTCCTGCACCAGCGGCGCGCTAAGTTCACCGCAAATCGCCAGCGAGGTGCGGCGCACCAGCAAATCCTCCAGCTGACAAACCTGCTCGTGCTCAATCAGATACCGCAATTCGACATCGCTGTAGGCGGCGTGATGCTGCAACATTTGCTCGCCGTGCTGCTGGATCAGCGCCAGCAGCGGCAGGGCGCGGCTGCCGTAACGTTTGGCGAGTTGCATTACGCGCGGTAGCGGCACGCCATAACGCTGCGCCAGTTGCGCCAGCCACGCGGTTTGTCCTGAAGGTTTGGGGAAATCACGTCCGCCGCCAATCGGCACATCACCGCTGGAGACCTGCCGTTTTTCGCCGAGCAGCCGCAGCACGCGATCTGCCGCCTCTTCACCAAACTGGCGGAAAGTGGTCCATTTGCCGCCGACTAAACAGAGCGTGCTCCAGGCGCGATTGGCGTCAGCTGGCAACACCACTAACGAGTGATTGCGCGAGATTTGGCCGTTGAGTTTAGCCTCGCTGGCGGGCAGCGGACGTACGCCGCAGAAGGTGTAAACGATGGCGGAATCCGCCACCTCGATATGCGGGAAGACGAAGCGCAGTGACTCCAGGATATAACTCTTTTCCTCCTCTTCGCACACCACTGCATCGGGATCGTCCACGCGGATATCGGTGGAACCCACCAGCACCTTGCCAAACCACGGAAACATGATGCAGACGCGGCCTTCCTGGTTTTCGAAATAGACCATTTCGCCGTCCAGCATCTGCAGCAATTCAGGATGATCGAGGATCAGATGCGAACCTTTTGTGCCGCCAATCAGCTTTGGCAGATCGCGGTTGGAGGTGATGCGTTGGTTAAGCTGGTCGATCCATGCGCCACCGGCATTCACCAGCACATGCGGTTGCAGGCTAAATCGCTCACCGCTCAACGCATCCTGCAAAATAACCGTTTCGCCCTCGGCGCTGACCAGCTGCAGATAATTGAGCGCCAGCGCCTCTGGACAGGCTTTTTCGGCATCATCAATCAGCTCAAATCCCAGCCGCTCGGGCGCGCTGATCCAGGCATCGTAATAGCTGGCGCTGTATTTCACCCAGGGCGCGAATCCTGGCCAGCGGTCACGCGTGGCGGCTTCATTGCGCACCTGATGCTTCGGCATCGATCCATATTGGCGGGTGTAAATGTCATACAGGCTAAGCCCGGTTTTGATCAGCAACGCCCCGCGCCGCGTCGGTTTATCGCTCAGGCTTAGAAAACGGCGGGTAGCATTCACTAAGCCGCCAGCGAGATTATCGATCGGCACCGTGGTGCGTAGGGGGAAAACATAGTGCGACGCATTTTTCAGCAGGCGATCGCGCTCGGTGACCGACTCTTTGACCAGCGTGAATTCACCGGTTTCCAGATACCGCAAACCGCCATGAATCATGCGCGACAGCGCACCGCTGGCGGCCTGACACCAGTCGCCTTTTTCCACCAGAATCGCCGGAATGCCCTGTAACGCCAGCTCACGAAACGTACTGATGCCGTTGATGCCGCCGCCGACAATCAACACCGGTGTCGATGAACGCAGGCGCAGGGCGCTCAGACGATGTTCGCGGGTTTTAATGTTATCCATGAGATGCTCCTCGGCTCAGGGCCAATTCCAGTACGCCTGCCGCAGTCGATTCATCAGTGACCATGCCTTTCAGCCACTGACCGTGCAGCACGCAGTCAATCGGGTCCACTTTGTCACGACCAGCCACCACCGCCATTGAGAAGGGAATGCGTTGCAGTTCAGGCAACGTCAGGCCAACCAAACGCCGGTTGGCATCGAACGGAGCCGGTTGGCCGTTAGCATCCAGCAGCCAGGCTAACAGTTCACTGCGCGCACCGCTGGTTTCAATGCTGGAGGAAGCATGGCGCGCCGAGAGGTTAAGATCGTAGTAGCTGGAGTTGTCGCTATGAATTGATCCTAAACCCACTACCGCTAACGTGGCGTTACGCGCTTTATCCAGCACCTGGTCGACGGCGCTAATGCCCATCAGCATGTCGCGTTCATCGGCAGAATCAGTAAAAAGCGGGGCGTGAATCTGCCATGCGTGTCCGCCAAGACGCGCCGCCATTTCCGAGGCCACATGATTGACGTCGGTGTAATGTTTGCCTTGCACGCAGCCCAGCGCGGGTACCACTTGAACATCGTATTTACGTGAGGGTTGTAATGCTTCAACCAGCGCACTTACACCTTTGCCACCAGTAATAGCAATGACATCGCCATCCTTTAAGCGTGATAACAAATATTCTGCCGCCGCTGCGCCGACCATTTGCAGACTATGATCCTCACTGCGTGCAACGTTCGGCGCCACCACCACCTGTTGCAACTGACCGAGGGCAGCCAGATCGCTCTCCAGTTGATGTGCTGAAAGCCAAGGGGATTTGATGGTGATTTCCACCATGCCGCTCTCCTTGCCCTGACGTATCAGACGATTAACACTGGCAACCGATAAGCCGGTTTCAACCGCAATCTCCGACTGTTTCTTGCCATCGAGGTAATACATCACCAGAACCTGGTAAATCTGACGCGCGCTATGAAACGCAGGGTGCTCATTAGCGAATTCCATGGGCGATAATTCCTTATGCAGCACGGTATTTATTCAGTAAGTGATCGATTGAGACGGCGGCCAGTAAAATCAAACCTTTAATCAACTCCTGCCAGTAAACGGAGACGTTGATTAATATTAGCGAGCTGGTGACGATCGACAGCAATGCAACACCAAGCACCGCGCCAAGAATTGAGCCAGTGCCACCTTTCAGACTCGCGCCGCCAATGACCGCCGCTGCAATGACATTCAGTTCCATACCGACACCAAAGGTTGGCGTTGCAGAGCCAAGACGTGCCATATAAATAATGCCGGCGAGTCCTGCCAGCGTAGAGGTCAGTACTGTGACCCACAATTTGATGCGATTAATGTTGATGCCGGAATAGGCGGCGGCACGTTCATTACTGCCGGTGTAGAACACTTTGCGAAATAACGTGGCTTTACGCAGAAAGAAGTCGAACAGTGCGACCAGCACGAAGAACAGCAGGATAACGAACGGAACGCCCCACAGAACGCCCTGGCCGATAAATTTGAAACTCACGGGCAGGGTAAATAATGATAGCGGCGTTCCCTGAGTGACGATCATACACAGGCCGCGCACGATAACCATCGCCGCCAGCGAAGCGATAAAGTGACTGAGGCCGATTTTTGTTACCGTCAGCCCCATTAAAAAGCCAATCAGCGCCGCCGCCGCAATGCCGCCTACGCCAGCCAGCCAGGGATCCACGCCGCTAAGAAATAGCTGCCCAGCGACCACCATTGAAAGACAAACCACTGCGCCAACCGAAAGGTCGATACCGCCAACTATTAGCAGAATAGTCATGCCAATCACCACAATGCCTTCAATTGAAAACGACAGTAGCATCGCCTTCATGTTGGCCCAGGTGAGAAAGTAGGGGGAAGTGAAACTCATCACCATGAAGATCAGTGCAATGACCGCAATCAGTCCCACTTCGCGCTGTTTGTGAATGCCGCCAAAAAGAGACCAACGCGATTTTTGCAGTGTAGGCAAGGTGGTATTCATTGTCATACAGCCTCCGCTTCTGGAATGATGCCAGCCGCTAGCCGCATCAGGTTCTCTTCATTCATTGCCTCACCGGTCACTTCTCCGCTCATGCGCCCTTCATGAATCACGATGATGCGATCACACAGGCCAATGAGTTCCGGTAACTCTGATGAAATCACGATTAAACCCACACCGCTGGCCGCCAGTTTGGCGAGGATACTGTAGATCTCAGCCTTGGCGCTGACATCCACGCCACGTGTTGGTTCGTCAAAAAATACAATTTCCGGCTGTACCGATAATACGCGTGCTAGCGCGACTTTCTGCTGATTCCCACCTGATAGCGACGACACCGGATCGCTTAATTTGGCAAGCTTGAGTTTCACTTGCTTTGCCAGCGCCTCTGCCTGCTGACGCTCAAGCTGCGGACTGATCAACAAACGATGATGACTGACTGCGTTGACATCCAGAGCCGAAATGTTCCATTCGATCGGCATCGTTAAAAAAAGTCCGGCATCTTTGCGATCCTCCGACAAATAGACCATGCGCAGCGCAATACTCGCGGCGTAATCCCTCAATGTCACAGCTTTGCTCTTGATACGGATTGCGCCACGTTTGATGGGCAGTAAACCGCAGATACCCTGCGCAATTTCGCTGCGTCCTGCCCCCATCAAACCGCCAATGCCAAGGATTTCGCCGGGACGCAAATCAAAATTGATATCGTTGAAGTGTTTGCCATCGCCAAGCTCACGCACTTCAAGCAATGGTGAAGCGGCGCTAACTGGGCGTTTATCAGGATAGAGTTGCGACAGTTCGCGTCCGACCAAACGTGTAATCACTTCATCGGGCGTCATGTTTTGCAGCGTTGAACTGTGTACCGTAAGGCCATCGCGTAGAATGGTGATGTGCTGGCATAGCGCAAAAATCTCTGCCATGCGATGGCTGATATAGACGACTGAAATGCCTTGCGCCTGCAACTGGCGCACAATCGTAAACAGCGTTTGAGCCTCTGGTTCGGTTAGCGCGGCGGTGGGTTCATCCAGAATGAGCAGGCGACAATCCAGCGTCAGCGCTTTGGCGATCTCCACCAGTTGCTGCTGAGAGAGAGAAAGTTCACCCACTTTTTTAGTCACCGCTATCGGCGCGAGTCGATTCATCACCTGCTGCGCTTTTTCACGTAGTATTTTATGCGGCATGAGCACGCCGCGCTGGCCAGCGGCATGCGCCATCCAAATGTTTTCATAAATGCTGATATCAGGACAAAGAGCAATTTCCTGATGTACCAGACCAATGCCAAGACTCTGTGCTTCACGTGGTGAGCGAATGGTCACGGCCTTGCCACACAGCAATATCTCGCCACCATCTGGACGCAAAATGCCATCAATAATGTTCATCAACGTTGATTTTCCAGCGCCATTCTCTCCGGCCAGCGCATGAATTTCTCCCGCGCGGAGGGTGAGATCTACCCCCTGTAAAGCCCGTACCGCGCCAAAACTTTTAGTGATGCCACGTAATTCCAATAGTGCTGTCATAATCGTCGCCTTACTCATTGATGCCTTTAGTGCCGCGGCGTTTCAGATAAGCATCCCAGCGGAAATCATCGGCGTTGTCTTTAGTCACCACCGCATAACCGTTATCAAGGATTGGGAAGGCAAAAGGATTGGTCCCGTTGCGTTTGGCGTCATTCATCGGATCGATCAGTTCAGGATGAGCAGCAAGGAACAAGGTCATAAAACCCATATAGCCTTGGATGCCCTGATTTGGATTGATTGCGCCAAATACCTGACCGCTTTTAATCATATCCAGCACCTTAGCGTTGACATCCACGGTCATCACTTTCACTTTGCCGCCGTTTTCAGCCACTGCCTGCGCAGCACCAATCGCAGAGCTGGCTTCCGGCATAAAGATGCCTTTCAGATTGGGGTTCGCCTGCAACATTGAGAGTACGGCGTTATAGGCTTTCGAAGGGTCCTGATTCGTCGCAGCGCGTGCGACTAATTTGCTGTCAGGAAAGGCGGTTTTCATCTCATTAATAAACGCAGTGACACGCCTATCGTGATTATCCTGACCGGGGTTTTCCAGCACCGCAAATTCGGCACCTTTACCCATTGCTTTCCCTAGTTCGTCGGCTGCAGCTTTACCCTCACGGAAATTGTCTGAGGTGATATAAGCAACGCGTTTACTGTTAGGTGAATCGGCGGCAAACGTCACCACTGGAATGCCCATTTCAGCAGCACGATTAATGGGCTCAATAAAGGGGTCAGGATTCATCGGATGAAGAAAAATACCGGCGGGTTTTTGTGCCAGGATTTGTTCAAAGCTTGAGAGTTGCTGGTTAACGTCATAAGCGGGTGTGCCACCGTATACGGTCTTACAGCCCAGCTGATGCGCAGCCTGCTTGAACATTTCGTAAACCGGGAACCAATACTCTACGCCTGTCACCATCACGTTCATGTAGTAAGTTTCGCCGGGTTTACAGCGAAATTGAGGCGCATCCGCTGCTTGCGTGATGCTGGTGAAACTGCCCGCCATGAACAAACTGGCGAGTAGAACAGTGATTTTTTTCATGTTTATTCCCCGGAACTGACGCTGAATGTGTATGGCTCAGCCGTGACGACAAAACGCGGAAAAACGAGCCGGGGTTGACCTTGAAAATTATTTCTTATGCATGAAATAATTTTCAAAAGGTATAAAAGCTGGCGGGGAAAAGATCAAACGTTGGTTAATGAATTGTTTCTGACTTGTGAGTGCGTTCACTAATTGCGCAAGGGGCTCTTACCGTTTTACACATTTAGTGACGAAAGCTATTTACGCATCCAGCGCTGCAAACGTGCCAACTGGGACGTTCAGCCAGGAAAGAGGAAACCTGGCCTGCAGTGATAATAAAAATCGCATTCACCGTCAGGCTAATCACGATTGAACATCAATGCAAAATAGGAATTAATTAATGCTCATCACGTTTAGCGGATTACCCGGCACCGGCAAAAGCACCATTGCGCGCTTATTAGCGCAGCAGATCGGCGCGGTGTATTTACGCGTCGATACTATCGAACAGGCGTTGCGATCGGGTGAAGAGAGCGAGAAAGCGATCGGGCCGGAAGGATATTTCGTTATCTACGGATTGGCACGCGACAATTTGCTGCTCGGTTCCACCGTTATTACCGACTCGGTTAACGACCTGCAACTGATCCGCAACGCTTATCGCGATATCGCCTTGTTGAGCGGTGCGCCGCTGCTGGAAGTCGAAGTAATCTGTTCCGATCGTAACAAACATCGCTTTCGCGTCGAAAATCGCGCTTCCGATATTAAAGGTTTGAAGCTGCCGGATTGGCAGGCAGTTGAACAGCGCGAATATCAAGCCTGGGAGCGCGATCATTTGCAGCTTGATAGCGCCTTGCTTTCGGTGCAGCAGTGCGTGGATGCCATTCTGCAAGCGCTGCCGAAAACCTCACAATCCTGATCTTTCAGTGGCGGCATTTAATATGCCGCCACTTTCACCTGAAACTAATTCTTCGATGTTAATGTGATCAACCTCCGGATTCGGCGGTTGCATTATTGTTTATTGCTACGCATTTGTTATGAATGAAGCGTATTTTAGTTTCGAATGAAACTATCAAGTTAACGAATCGGAGCATGTCATGAATAATACTTTCACTTCATTGCAACACCCTGATGATTTCAAACAAAACGTATGCCTGATGAAAAGGGTGCTAAGAGAGCAGATCGGCGATGTTGAAGGTCTGTTTGAACAAGTCAGAAGCAAAATCGTCAGCGAAATTGCAGCCGCTCGCGCGGAAGAGGCGCAAAACGGCAGCGCGTGGCCGCAGGTCAGCCAGCAGGATATTGCGGCAGGACGTATCACCGATGAGGTGAAGGATCATATTCGTCGGCGCGGTTGTGTGGTAGTGAAGCAGACATTCCCGCGCGATCAGGCGCTGGCCTGGGATGAATCAATGCTTAAGTACCTCGATGACAACGATTTCGACAGCGTCTACCAAGGGCCGGGCGATAACTTCTTCGGCAATCTTGATGCGTCACGTCCGGAAATCTATCCGATTTACTGGAGCGATGCGCAGATGTCAGCGCGTCAAAGCGAGGCCATGGCCCAGACGCAATCTTTCCTCAATCGCTTGTGGACGTTTGAGTCGCGCGGCTCGCGCTGGTTTGATCCTGACGTCAGCATCATTTATCCCGATCGTATTCGTCGCCGCTTGCCGGGCACCACCTCCAAAGGTCTTGGCGCGCACACTGATTCAGGCGCATTGGAGCGTTGGTTACTGCCGGCGTATCAACAGGTGTTCAGCAAAATTTTCACCAACCAGTTTGATCAATACGATCCCTGGGATGCGGCGCATCGCACTGAAGTGAATGAGTATCAATCGGGGACTACCACCAAGTGCTCGGTATTCCGTACCTTCCAGGGCTGGACCGCGCTGTCGGATATGCAGATTGGTCAGGGCTTGCTGCATGTGGTGCCGGTGCCGGAAGCGATGGCCTATTTGTTACTGCGTCCGTTGTTGAAAGATGTACCGGAAGATGAGCTTTGCGGCGTTGCGCCGGGCAAAGTGCTGCCGGTTTCAGCGCAGTGGCATCCGGAACTGATTGAGGGCTTGTGTTCGATTCCCGCGCTGCAGGCTGGCGATTCGGTTTGGTGGCATTGTGATGTGATCCACTCGGTCGCGCCGGTAGAAAATCAGCAAGGCTGGGGCAATGTGATGTACATTCCCGCCGCACCGCTGTGTGAGAAAAATGCCGCATACGCGACAAAAGTGGCGCAGGCGCTGGCCAGCGGTGCGTCGCCAGGCGATTTCCCGCAGGAGGATTATGAAACGCAGTGGCGCGATCGCTTCACCCTCGATGCGCTGAATGCCAATGGTCGCCGCAGTCTGGGATTGGGCTAAATTTCTGGTAAGCTTGGCAAAAATTTCACAGCAGCGGGTGTTATGAACGCACGTCATCAGCAGATTATCCAATTGGTCAGCGAGCGCGGCAGCGTCAGCGTAAATGAGCTGGCGCACACCACCGGCGTCTCAGAAGTGACGGTGCGTCAGGATCTCAATCTTCTGGAGAAAGGCGGCTTTCTGCGCCGCGTGCACGGTTCCGCCGTGGCGCCAGAAAGTGATGATGTTGGCGCGCGTATGCAAACCCGCTTCGCGGTGAAAAAGCGTCTGGCCGAGTACGCGGCGTCGCTGGTGAACAGCGGTGAAACGGTGTTTATCGAAGGCGGCAGTACTAACGCCTTGCTGGCGCGTGAACTGAGTGAACGCAACGATATCACCATCATTACCGTGAGCCATTACATCGCCGGATTGCTGCGCGAAAAGGGCGGCGATGTGATCATCCTTGGCGGCCTGTTCCAGAAAAGCAGTGAATCGGTGGTGGGGCCGCTGACGCGTCTGTGTATTCAGCACCTCAATTTCCACAAGGCGTTTATTGGGATTGATGGCTGGGATGCAGTCACCGGCTTTACCGGCCGCGATATGCTGCGCTGTGACGTGGTCAACGCCATCATGGAAAAGCCTACACACACCATCGCGCTGACGGATTCCTCAAAGTTTGGCCAGATTCATCCGTTTGCGCTGGCACCGCTTCAGCCGTTTAACCAACTGATCACCGATGCCGAACTGGAGGCGAGCTATCAAAAAGCGCTGCGTGAGAAGGGCGTGGAAGTGAGTTTGGTCTAGCTCACGCAATCAGCTATTCAAGTGAAAAAGGATTGATGAACTGCCTGTGCCACAAGCTTTCCCGATCCACCTTGCTCAAATCGGCTTCATCACAAACATGATGCCAATAGGTTTCAATCGACGTTTTTATCAGCATGAAATGCGCATGCGCGTCAGCGCGACTCAAAGCAAAGTGATGAGCGGCATCAAGGCAGCTGCTCATACAACTCAGATTATTGTTGCCACTAATCAACATCGCCTGCGAGGCTTCATTGCCAGCGCGATCTTGTGGGCAAATGTCATAAGCAGGCGTAAGACTGAAGCTGTTACCATCCCAAAAGGCGGCATGATTGCGGGCATGGTCATCGGTGTTGCCGCAGAGAATATTGAAGCAAAGCCGTTTATACAGCTCTAGCAAAGTCTCTTTGGGCGAGGCAAAACGTTGACGAATAATTTCAGCGAGTGTTTCGTAGCTGGCATAGCGCGCCAGCATATCGTCGAGTTCAAACAGGGTCAGCGCCGAAAGCATCACTTTTCGCGTCCATCCATCGGCTTTATGTTCGCGATCAAAGCGCTCAATCATGATCACATCGCGTCCTGCTGCTTTGACTAACGTCACCGGAGCGACATGCAATCCTGCCAACTGCGCCAACCGCATCGCCAGGAATTCGCCTTTCACCACGTTCCAGATATCCGCACTGGCAGAAAATTTCGCGATGTATTTTTTTCCCTCGGCCTCGATCAGCGCTTTTGGCCGCGCGCCACCGATCGACGTCCCATGGAAAAGCGCCTGATCCAGTTCGGGTGTTAGCGGCACGCCTTTTTCAACCCGATCAGCCGACTCCAGTAATTCAGGAAGGGTGACATTTGCAGTTGAGCGCGGAATGTATTCCGTTGCTGAGTGCTGGAAATCCAGGGCACCAATGCGATCTGAACCGGACTCAATGAGATACGTCAGCTCATCGAGTATTCCGGTATCGACGTTGGCGCCTTTCCGTCCCATACGACGGTTGATAATGACCCGGCGTCCCCAGGCATCAGGTGCGCTGTCACGGATACATCCCGCAATGTTTAACCCATTCAGCGGCGGAATAACGCCAGTCCGCAAAGGAAGTTCATTGGGATTGAGCGGAATGCGGTTTTCTCGCTGCAGATAACTACGACCATAGTTGAAAAGCAGCGTATCGCCTTCAGTCTCAAGCCTGCCCGCCACCACTGGTGATGTTTCACCAGGCAGCCATATCATACGTAAGCGTCTCTAAAATGCGCTTCAGAAGTCATCCTTCACCTTCCTGCTACTCTTTTTTTTACTGGTGTGTTTGGGTAACAGCTTGAGCTTTTCTTCAACACGATTTCGATGACTGACCAATGATGGCAAACTCACCTCTGCATCAAACAGGGGAATGCCCAATATGGCCGCAATCTCGAAATAACTGCCAATCTGACATTTCACGTCGCCTTGCTCAATGCGATGTAAAGTCCCACGCGAAATACCGGCTCTTTCTGCTAACTCAGATACTGGAATTTGCTTCTCGATACGTTCAGCACGAATCAAGGAAGCTAATAGTGCAATCGCTTCCTGAGCATAGCGTGAGGTGGGTGAAGTGATAGAAGCCATGACTTGTTCCATACAGGGTACCAATAAACGTAATTTGTACTATATATGGAACATCTTAGCCTGATGTGAAGGATTTTTTCAACGGCGCATAATGTCAGAGATGTTCACTGTGTAGTACCAATTACGCTTATTGGTACTACACAGTGAACATTTCATCATTGCAATTCAGCCCACCAATGCCTGCGCGGTGACCTCATCCGTGATCAAACCGGTCACCAGACCGCTGGCCAGCACTGCGCGAATCGCGGCGACCTTACTGGCGCCGCCCGCCAGGGCGACAATCTCTGCGCGATGCGAGAGATCGAGATCCACCGACAACGTGCGGGCCGTTAAGTTGGTGTGAATCATCTGTCCGTTGGCATCGAAGAAGTGGCCCAGCAGCTCGCCGACCGCGCCGGATGAGGAGATATCGTTGATCTCCGCTTCATCAATCATGCCGGCTTCAACCAGCTGAGCCGCGGGTTCCACGGTGCCAATTCCCACCAGTTTGACTTCACTTTGCGCCGCCATGGCAAACACCTCGCTCACGCCGCGCTGCGCCAGTAACACTTGGCGATCTTCCTGGGTATTGGCAAAGAAAGGCACGGGCATCATGTAGGCCTGCGCACCGGTTTTCTCGGCGACGCGGTGCATAACGTCGTGAGGATTGAGCGCGTAGTTGCGGGTTAAACAGCCGAGCAGCGAGACAAAGCGCATATGCGGCGCATCAATACGTGGCAATTGATGGATGGCGGCGGAAAGGGTGCGACCATGCCCCAGACCTAAGGTGGTAGAAGGCGACGCGGTGATCAGGTTACGCAGGTAATCCGCGCCCGCCATGCCCAGCGCGCGCACCGGCAAGCCTTCTTCGCCAAGATCGGGGGCGACATGACAGAAGTTAAGCGCGAATTTCGCGCGCAGACGATCTTCTAGTGCGACGCAGGCGACGATATCACCATCAATCGACACCTTCACCGCGCCTTCCGCCACCATGCGCGCAATCATGCGGTGCGTTTTCACCGACGGCAGCCCGAGTCGTTTCGCCACTTCCGCCTGCGTTAAACCGCCGACGTAGTGCAGCCATGCGGCGCGCAGCGCCAGAGATTCGTCGCGTTCAGTCGAGGTTGGTGCCGGTTTCATGGGTTGTCCTTTGGTTTATATGGTGCGCTTAAGCCCTCATCCCAACCTTCTCCCACAAGTGGGAGAAGGGGCCGATCGAGCAGCGTGCGCGCGCGCACAGTTCCCTCGCCCGCTTGCGGGAGAGGGTTAGGGTGAGGGGGAAACCGCGGCCCTCACTCCGCCAAATGCAGATCCTGCACGCCGGTATCAATATGCCCGGCCCAGAAGGCGACGCTTTCGGCGATCTCCGTCACCACGTTGCTATCGGTTGGCTCGCGCTCTTTAAAGCTCAGCTCAAGGCAGATCTCATTATCATGCGCCCCGCCGCGCGCCAGCGCGTCCAGCAGTGGCTGCGGCTGAATGCGACCGCCGGCATTGTACTGCAATGTAAAAGGTCTGTGTCCGCCTTTATCCAGCATGCTCTGTTTAATATGGATAATCGGCGAGTAACGCGGCACCGCTTCGGCCCACGCATAAGGATCGTAATCGCGCGGATCGGCGGAAGTGACATCTCCGTGATCGATATCCGCCATCATCCACATCGGCAGCGCCATTGAGGCAGCACTCAAACGCTGCTGCAGCGCCAGACAGGCCGGAATGGTTTCGCCGAACTCGCGGCCCACGCTCATGGGTTCCCAAAACAGGTATTTCAATCCGGCGGCTTTGGCGTGTTCGGCAACGTCGGCCCAGCAATCAATGGCAATGTCGATCAGTGCGTCGCGGCGCGCAACATCGTTGAAATCCTGCTGGGTAAAGATGGCGAACTGCGAACCTACCGCGTCGCCGCCCAGCTCGGCGGTGATATCAGCGAAGATTTTAAACCAGTCAACATAATAGCGGCGCACTTCGACATCAGGGTGACCAAAATGGTTGAGGCGACCATAGGGTCCGGTCATGCCGGAGGTCACGCGCACGCCGGTGGCGCGTAGCGCCTGCTGCATCTTGCGCGTCATGCGCGTGAGGGTCGCAGCAGGCCAGCCGGGATTGATAAATTCATGGGTGAGCTGCACATCACGGATGCGGATCTGCTGCGCCACGGTGGTAATCAAATCCTGCGGGTCGGCAAAGCGGTTCACCAACGGATTAGTATTCAGTGACAGCGTTAACGGCATGATTCACCTCTTATCCGGCATGCGCACGCAGCGGCGCGGGAGCAGCAAAGGTGGCGTTGAACCACTGGGTGAAAGCCTGTTGCTGCGCGTCATCGAGGTGCAACTTATGCTTGGTGCGGCGCCACAACACATCCTCGGCCTGCTGCGCCCACTCGTTTTCCACCAGATAACGCACCTCGGCTTCGTACAGCTGCCCACCAAAATGGCGGCCAAGATCGCCCAGCGCATTGGCATGACCGATCAGCTTATCGATACGCGTGCCATACAGCCGCGCATAGTGTTTACGCAGCGCCTGCGGTAGCCACGGCCAGCGCGCTTTGACCTGCTCTAAGAAACTGTCGAAATCGGCGTGTGGCATATCGCCGCCCGGTAAGGTGGCGCCCCGCGTCCAGTCCGCGCCCATGTTGGGGAAGAACGGTGCCAGTTTTTGTATCGCATGTTCAGCCAGCTTGCGGAAGGTGGTGATCTTGCCACCAAACACATGCAGCAGCGGGGCATTTTGTTGATCGTCGAGGTCAAACACGTAATCACGCGTCACCGCCGACGGATTGCCTTTGCCGTCATCAAACAGCGGACGCACGCCGGAGAAGCGCGTGATCACATCACTGGCGCGCAGTTTCACCTTGAAGTAGCGATTCACCACGTCGATCAGGTATTGCTGTTCGCTGTCGTCAGCGGTGACCGCTTCCGCTTTGCCTTGCCACGGAATATCGGTGGTGCCGATCAGCGCTTTATCGCCTTCATACGGGTTGATAAAGATCACCCGCTTGTCGGTGTTCTGCACCAGATACGCCTGCTGACCTTCCCAGAATTTCGGCACGATGATGTGCGAGCCTTTGACCAGCCGCACGTTGCGACTGCTTTTGGTGTGTGTCACCTGATTAACGATATCCAGCACCCACGGTCCGGCGGCGTTGACCAACACTTTGGCAAACACGGTGCGTGAGGTACCGCTGGCATCCTGCAGGGTGATTTCCCACTTGCCGTTATGACGTGTCGCCGCTACGCAGCGGGTACGCGGCAGAATGGTGGCGCCGCGCTCGGCGGCATCCAGCGCATTCAGCGTCACCAGCCGCGCATCATCCACCCAGCAATCGGAGTACTCGAATCCTTTACTGTAACTGTCCAGCAGCGGCGCACCTTCAGGATCGCGGCGTAAATCCAGCGAACGCGTGCCCGGCAGTTTCTGACGGCCGCCAAGGTTGTCATAAAGAAACAGGCCGAGGCGCACCAGCCACGCCGGGCGATCGGTTGGGCTGTGCGGCAAGACAAACCGCATCGGCCAGATGATATGCGGCGCGGCGTTGAGCAGCACTTCGCGCTCGATCAGCGCCTCACGCACCAGCCGAAACTCGTAATACTCCAGATAACGCAGCCCGCCGTGCACCAGCTTGCCGGAGCGCGATGAGGTGCCCTGCGCGAGGTCATCTTTCTCACACATCATTACCGACAATCCGCGACCGGCAGCGTCACGCGCGATACCAGCACCGTTGATACCGCCGCCAATCACAAACAGATCCAGCATGTGTTCACTCATGATTTACTCCTCAAAACTGTTTTAGCGCGTGCCAGGCGGCAGGAAGATCGTTACGCAGCTGCTGATAGGTGGGAAACAGCTGGTTATAGCGCTGCATCAGTTCGCTCGCGGGCGCTTCGGGCGCATCCAGCAGCGGCATCACCCAGGTTTTGACGCAGCTCTCCATCGACGGATACGCGCCAATCGCCACCGCCGCCATCATCGCGGCACCGGCCGCTCCGGCTTCGTCGCGCTGGCTGATGCGCACCGGCGCACCAATGCAGGCAGATAAAATCTGGCGTAACGGCTTCGAACGCACCGCGCCGCCGGTTAAACGAATTTCTCCCGGCAAACTGCCCATCGCCTGATAGCAATCGCGCGCCGCAAAACCGATGCCTTCAATGACCGCCCGCACCAGATCGCCAAAATTGTGGGTGTAACTCAGGCCGGTAAAGCTGGCGCGCGCCTCGGCATTAACAAACGGCCCGCGCTCACCGGCAATCGAGATATACGGGTGATAAAGCAGGCTGCCGGGCTTCGCCGCGTTGAGCCAGCGATCGATATGGCCCACCAAACGGGCATGATCGATTTCACAGCCAAAGCTGTTAAGCAGATCGCTGGCGAGATTCAGTAGCCAGTCAAGATTGAGCGTTGATGCCATATTGGTTTGCACCTGCGTGACATAGCCCGGCCACGGCAGCGGGATCACGTAGCCGGTTTGTGCCGGATTCAGCCACACCTCACCAATGGTGACGCTGCGCAGATGTACGCCGGTCGAGCCAACAATCGAGCAGGCGGTATTGGCTTCGCCGGTGTGCACGCCAGCGCCAAGCGCGGTCATCGCCATATCGACATAGCCGAGGCAGATTGGCGTGCCAGCCCGTAAACCGGTGGCCTGCGCGGCTTCCGCGGTTAACGGATGCGTGGCGTCTGTGCCTTCAATGATCTCCGGCAGCAGATGACGATGCTGTTCCAGCCCCAGCGCGGCAATCACCTGATCGTCATAGCGCTGGTGGCGGAAGTTGCCAAAGGTAAAGCTGGCCTCAGAAGGATCAGTGGCGCGGATGCCGGTGAGATTGAGGTAAAGCCAATCTTTGCAGTGCAGCGCCACTTCGCTGTTAGCTAACAGCTCGGGATAGAGGTGATCCATGTGCGCCAACTGCGATCCCTGCTGACAGGTGTTGAGTCCGGTGCCGGTAGCGCGAAAGCGCGCGGCGGCTAACGGGTGCTGATTGAGTTTTTCAACCGTTGGTGCCGCACGCGCATCCAGCCAGATCCAGGCATCGCCGACCGGCTGATTGTTGGCACCCACCAGCCAGCTGCCGTCGCCTTGTGCGGTGACGGCCACGGCAACCACCCGCGCGGCCAGGTTGTCGACGCGTTCACCCAGTTTGCGTATCGCTGTGACCGCATCCTGCCAGGTTTGGCTCATTGACTGCTGCGCTGCGCCGCCTTCGCTGCGGTAATAACGGTTACGCACCGATGCGCATGCCAGTTGCGTGCCTTCCAGATCAAACGCCACCGCTTTAACCACCGAGGTGCCGGAATCCAGACCCAGAATGATATCGCCACTGTCCACATACACCTCCGAAAGAAGAAGAGTTAAATTCATCGCCGCCAACACCGAAAGGTGTTAACGGGCTGTGATGAATTTGCTAAATAATGTCTTACACCACTTCTCACTGAGATAACATATCAACTGTATTATTTTTCGATAAAACCAATAAATTTCACCTGAAATAGCGATTGTGATCACGAATCAGGCGTCAAAACCTTACAGGTAGAAATGAGATAACACGGCGAACAGGCTGATAAGGCAGGGTTTATTGCACTTTGTGATGGGGTCGACATCAATTAAGCGATCCAGATCGCTCTCCTGAAAAAATTGCGCGTCACCTGTTGACAATTTAGTCACATCAGCACAATTCTCATCACACAAGTTATCACATATATAACATTATCGGCGCGATTATCGCAGCTGATGTCAGTGAGAGGTCACGTTATGTCCGATGTCTCAATCCAGGCCCAGCAAATTTCCCGCAAGCGCGTCCAGCGTTACGCCTCCCTCGGCGTGGTGGTGATTGCGCTGATCGCGGCGATGGCGCTCGACACCAAGGTGGTAAAAATTGGCTCCGCCGAAGATGCGCAGGAGCAAGGCTTCTCGCCCGAGAGTTACGGCCAGAAAACCTTCCCGACTATCCAGCAGGATGTGGCATCACGCGCAGTAGACGCCAAAACGTTAGCCGATGCGCTGCAAACTAATCAGCAGGAAGCGGTGCAGAAATATGGCGTTGGCGCACCGCTGCCGGTCTTTGCCGTCAAGTTCTCCGGCGTGGTGCAAGCCGGGCAGATGGGCATCTTCCCGCTGAAAATCGATGGATTAGCAGGTGATATGCAGGTGCGGCTGCAAACCGGTCCGGCGATTACCGGCACCGATCTGCGTGACGCTAACGGCAAGATCCAGTTCGGTGATTTCACGAACCAAATCGAATATCAAAATGCCGGTTCCGCCATCAATCGTGCGATGAAAAGCGCAGTGCTCGACAAGCTGGATCGTGATGCGTTGCCGGGCAAAACCGTGCAGGTGATTGGCGTGTTCCGCTTACTCAACGCGAAAAACTGGATGGTGACGCCGGTCAGCATGGAGGTGAAATGAAACCGTTCAATCTCAATCCCGCCTTGCTGAAAGGCGAAGTGATCCTGCAAGCGCGCAACGTCAGCAAAGTGTACGGCTCCACGCACGCGCTTAAGGGCGTCAATTTCGAAATTCGTCGTGGCGAAGTGACCACGCTGTTTGGTGAAAACGGCGCGGGTAAATCGACGCTGATGAAAATTTTGTCTGGTGTGATTACGCCAACAACCGGGGAAATCTTGTTACACGGCGAGGAGAAGACCTTTCGATCCGCCACCGAAGCGCGTGACTGTGGCATCTCGATTATCCATCAGGAGCTGAATCTCGCGCCGAATATGAACGTGCGCGACAACATCTTTATGGGGCGCGAAATCATGAAGCCGGGCGGCGTCGATTATGCCGAAGAGGCGCGCGTGACGGCGCACCTGATGGCGGCGCTGGAGGAGGAGATCGATCCGCTGACGCCAGTGGAAAACCTGCGTCTGGGACAGCAGCAGATTGTGGAGATTGCCCGCGCGCTGTCGGTGAATTCGCAGATTCTGATCATGGATGAACCGACCTCGGCACTGAGCGCGGCGGAAGTGGCGGTGCTGTTTCAGGTGATCCGTGATTTAACCAGCCAGGGCGTGGCGATTGTCTATATCTCGCATCATCTGGAAGAGGCACTGGAGATTACCGATCGGGCGGTAGTGCTGCGCGATGGCGTGATGACCGCCTATGCCAAACGCGATGAGATCGATCTCGAATGGATCGTGCGCAACATGGTAGGCGATCACTTTGATCTGGGATCGCCGCCGCAGGGCTACGACTTCGGGCTGCCGGCGCTGACGGTAAAAGATCTGACGCTGAAAAGTAAAACCGGCATTCGGCTGGTGGACAACTTATCGCTGGCGGTGCAAGCCGGGGAAATTGTCTGCATTTACGGGCTGATGGGCGCGGGGCGCACCGAGCTGCTGGAGTGCATCGCCGGACGTCTGCAGCAAAGCAGCGGTCACATTCTATTGCAGGACACCGATATCTCCGCGCTAACCATCTCACAACGCATTCAAATTGGGCTGGCGCTGGTGCCGGAAGATCGGCAGCGCGATGGCCTGGTACAAACCATGTCGGTGGGTGAAAACCTGTCGCTGGCCAGCATCGGCGACTTTGTACGCGGACTGGTGCTCTCCAGAAGCCGGGAAAAACAGCTGGTCAACGACAGCATTCGTAACGTGACGGTGAAAACCGCTGGTGGCGATGCGGCGATTGGATCGCTCTCCGGCGGCAATCAACAAAAAGTGGTGATCGGCAAAATGCTCGCCACCCGTCCCAAAGTGATTCTGCTGGATGAGCCGAGCCGCGGCATCGATATAGGCGCTAAGGCGGAAGTGTTTCGCCTGCTGGCGGAGAACGCCAAAAAGGGGCTGGCGGTGGTGTATACCACCTCGGAAGTGGGCGAATGCCTGAGTGTTGCCCATCGCATTGTGGTGATGAGCAAAGGGCGCATCTCCGCCATCTTCGACGCAAGCGTCAGTAAAGAACGCATTATGGCCGCTTCAGGCGAGTCTTTGGTGGCATGAAATGAAAAGTGGAGCAAAAGGTATGACTGACAGAACCCAAACGCTGGACACGCCGCCGGTGGTCAACAAGAAAAAAAGCGACAAGCAGCTGAATGTGGCGCGTCTGCTGCTGGAAGGGCGCGCGTTTATCGCGCTGCTGGTGATTATCGCTACCTTCTCCATGTTGTCGCCCAACTACTTTACCGGCGCTAACTTTCTCACCATGGCGTCGCACGTGGCGATCTTCGGTTTGCCGGCGATCGGCATGCTGCTGGTGATCCTCAACGGCGGCATTGATTTATCGGTGGGCTCCACGCTCGGTCTCGCTGGAGTGATGGCCGGATTTATGATGCAGGGCATCAACCTCGAAGCGCTCGGCGTGGTGCTCTATCTACCGGTGTGGGCGGTGGCGATTTTGACGCTGGTGATGGGCGCGCTGGTGGGATTAGTCAACGGCGTGCTGATCGCCTGGTTCCGCGTTCCGGCCTTCGTCGCCACGCTCGGCACCATGTATGTGGCGCGCGGCATTGCGCTGCTGATCACTAATGGTCTGACTTACAACAAACTCTCCGGCAGCGAAGCGCTGGGGAATACCGGTTTCGACTGGCTCGGTTTTAATCGCCTCTTCAATATCCCGGTTGGCGTGCTGGTGCTGGGCGTGGTGGCGCTGGCGTGTGGTTTCCTGCTTAGCCGCTCAGCGTTTGGACGCTGGCTGTACGCGTCGGGTGGTAACGAACGTGCGGCCGATCTGTCGGGTGTGCCGGTGAAGCGCATCAAAATCAGCGTCTATGTGTTGTCTGGCGTCTGCGCGGCACTCGCCGGGCTGGTGCTCTCCTCACAGCTCACCTCGGCCGGCCCAACCGCTGGTACCACTTATGAACTGACTGCGATTGCGGCAGTGGTGATTGGTGGCGCGGCCCTGACCGGTGGACGCGGCAACGTGCGCGGCACGCTGCTTGGCGCGTTCGTGATTGGTTTTCTCTCTGATGGCCTGGTGATTATCGGCGTCTCTGCTTACTGGCAGACGGTGTTCACTGGTGCCGTGATCGTGCTGGCGGTATTGCTCAACACCTTGCAATACGGACGACGCGCTCGCTAACTCACGCGCGCTGTTTCAGCAGCGCGCGGATATCCGTAAAACCTGTACCCCAAATAATAACGGAGCACCAACTATGTTCACTAAACGTCTCTTCATCGCGGCTGCGGCTATGGCTATCACCACTTTTGCTGCACCCACCTGGGCAGATAACGGGTTAATGACCATCATCGTTAACGATCCTTCCAACCCTTACTGGCTGACGGAAGGCCAGGTAGCGCAGAAAGCGGCGGAAAAGCTGGGCTACAGCGCCAAAGTCAGTGCGCACAAAGGCGATACCAATACCGAAAGTCAGCTGATTGATACGGCGATCACCAATAAATCGAAGGCGATTATTCTCGATCCGGCGAACGCCGATGGTTCGGTCGGCTCGGTGAAAAAGGCCATCGCCGCCAATATTCCGGTATTTATCATCAATGCCGAACTGAACCAGAGCGGGCTCGCCAAAGCGCAGTTGGTTTCTAACAACGCGCAGGGCGCGGCGGTTGGCGCAATGGAGTGGGTGAAGCAGGTGGGCGATAGTGCGAACTATGTCGAGCTGGTCGGCCCGCCGTCGGATAATAACGCCGCTACCCGCGCCAACGGTTTTGATACGGTGCTGTCGCAATATCCCACGCTGAAGAAAGTCGGTCAGGAAGTGGCTAACTGGGATCGCACACAAGGCTTCAACAAAATGCAGTCACTGCTGCAAGCCAATCCCAACATCAAAGGCGTGATCAGCGGCAACGACGAAATGGCGCTGGGCGCGATCGCTGCGTTGAAAGAAGCTGGCAAGCTGAATCAGATCAAAGTCGGCGGTTTTGACGGTTCACCGGATGCGGTTGACGCTGTGAAAGCCGGTACGCTGGCCTACACTGTGATGCAGCCGGTGGCGCAGTTCGCGCAGAAAGCGGTAGAGCAGGCGGATAGCTTCCTGAAAACCGGTAAGACCGGTGCGGCCTCCGAGAAGCAGCTGTTTGACTGCATCCTGATCACTAAAGAGAACGCCGGTAACTTTGCTTCACCGTTTGTTCTGAAGCAGTAAAAGTGGCGCAATAAATTGCGCCACTACGCTATGTGCGTTTTTTATAACAACCACCTTTGAAACGCACGTATTCGTAGCGGCGCGATTTATCACGCAGTGTAACGTTAGTCGCAATTTGCCAAAATCCGTATTAAACGCTGTAATGAGTGCCGAAAACGCTTCTCGCTTCACTTTCCCGGATGAAATATGGCGCATAACCCGCAGGACTCTTCACTTGGCGTATTTATGGCCGAAACCTTACCCAGCGATAGCCGCCAGGCGCGTCAACTGGCCCGTCGCCAGTTAATCGCCGAAGCGGTGATGGCAGAAGGGGCGATTCGCATCGAAGACATCACCGATCGCTTCGGCATCAGTTTGATGACCGCCCATCGTGATATCGACGAAATGGTTGAGCGTGGCCTGCTGCATAAATCGCGCGGCGTGGTGTCTGCGACGCCAACCAGCCTGGTTGAATCCAGCGATATCTATCGCGCCACGCGTCAGCTGGAGGAGAAACAGGCGATTGCCGATGTCGCCGCTACCTATCTCGAACCGGGACAGGCGATTTTCCTCGATGATTCCACCACCGTGCTGCAGATGGCGCGGCTGCTCTCGGCGCGCGCGCCGCTAACGGTAATCACCAATTCCCTGACCCTCATGAACGAGCTGCGCAATGGCCGCGATATCACTTTGATGGGCCTCGGCGGGCAGTTCTATCACTGGTGCAATGCTTTTATGGGCCGCATGACGCGGGATGAAATTGCCAGCCTGCGCGCCGACGTGTTTTTCGTCAGCATGTCAGCGATTATCGATGATGCAGTGTTCCACCAATCCGCAGAAACGGTGGAGACCAAACGCGCGATGTTTGATGCCGCGCAGAAGCGCATTCTGATGATGGATAACACCAAGTTTGAACGCCGGGCGCTGCACCGTTTTGCGCATCTGAGTGAATTCGATGTGGTAATTGTTAATCAGGGCACGCCAGTGCCTATTTTGCGGCGTATGCAGGATTTAGGCGTGAATGTGGTGGTCGCCCCGATGAAAATAAATCATTCGGTTAATTCCTGAAAAGGCGGGCATCCTAAATGGGGACCTTTATATGACGTGCCAATCTTTACATTAATTTAAATATATCCCGCCTCGTTGATTTTTTTTACTTTCTTTAATCTGCTCAGGGTCTTATTCGGGGATTTCCTGGTTATGTACGCCGCGTAGTGCTCTATGGTTATTATTCGGCCCTGATTCAGAATAATGAGGTATCTGATGCTGATTAAACTTAAACGCACACGAACGCATGATGAGGACAGGAATCTGGCAATGTGGCTCGCCACGGCCGCCGGTGTGCTCAATGCAATCGCCTTGGGGGCGTTTGGCTTTTTCCCCTCGCATATGTCAGGTAATACCTCTCAATTATCCAGTGAAGTATCGAACGTTAATTTCCGTGATATCACCTTTTTAGCCACCATCCTGTTTGCCTTTGTTTGTGGTGCGGTCACGGCGAGAATGGTGGTGATCAGCGGATTAGCCAATGGCAATCGCATTATATTCTGCCAAATATTGTGGGTTGAAGGGCTGGCCTTAATAGCGTTATCGCTGTTTGAAATGTTCTTTTATTCGTCGGCCAACAACCGGGAAGTTATTGTCATTCTGGGCTTCCTGATGGGCGTGCATAATTCAACCTCTACGCAGTTATCCAATGGCCGCGTACGTTCAACCCATATTACCGGCACGCTGACCGATGCCGGAATTTCGCTGGCATCGGTATTAGCCGCGCTGTTCCGCCGCGATCCGTCGAAACAGCTCTCTGGCCAGAAACGTCAGCTGTGGACGCATCTGACCACGATATTTTCCTTCCTGATCGGCGGGATTGTAGGCCTGATGATGTTTAAACATCTAGGTTTTAAAGCCATGTCGATGGTCGGCGGCATACTGCTGATTGTTGCCACATTGGCGATGGTGAGAACGGTAGCACGGGTAAAGCGAGCGGCTTCCTGACATGATGGAACGTGTGCAAGGCGGCGACTTTTTCGCCGCCTCGCTAGTGCCAGCCGCAAATAAGAATTTTTACCTTCCGTCTCATCATAAAACACCTTAAATTCACGCCGACGAGCAGTGCCAGTCACAACAGATTGGGTATTTTAACAACAATCAAATAAACACTTTTGCATGCCATCTATTCATGGCAGTGAGGCTTTGTATGCTTTTAAAACGCAGCTGTAATATTGCTATTGTCGTACTGGTCATGTTTTCTGTTACCGCGTGTGGCATGTCGCATCGTGGCAGAAATACCGCGATTGGTGCTGGTGTTGGTGCGGTAGGCGGTGCGGTACTTACCGGTGGTAGCACCTTCGGTACATTGGGTGGCGCGGCGATCGGTGGTTTAATCGGACACGAAGTTAGCAGGTAAGGAAATATTCTCGCGTAACTATGAACTTTATTTCACTCTCATTTATGCTGCATAGGATATCAATACTGTTCCTATCGCAAAATGAGGTGATGACATGGAGTTCCACCGTAAAAACTGGCATGAGAAAGCCTTCGATTTAGCGAATCGAGGTATTTCACTTGATTCGCTGGGTGAGCATCAGGCTGCAGCCTGTTCATGGGGTGCAGCCGCTGAATTAGCCAAAGCGCATCTGCGAGATGACGATATCTATTTCTGGATTATGAGCGGCTATGGCGCAATATTAATCCAGTGTCAGCGCTATCAAGAAGCAATTGAAGCGGCGAAAGAAGCCCTCGACAGGGAAGCGCAACTCAACCAAATACTTTCCCGAATGACGCTTGCGCGTGCGCTCTATGCTCTGGGTGCAATTGATGGCGCAAAATTTTATTTTCAGCAAATTTATGACATGAAAGGTGATGGCATTTTTGCTGCTTTACCCGAATTCGAACACGCCACCCTGAAGGATTTAGTCCGTTTCAGGAAATAACCGGAGAGGCTTTCTCTCCGGTTATCCTTCAAAAAACCAGCTGGACTTTAGCCGCACGCTCTTTATCCGCCGCCAGCTCCAGTGCGGCATTACCGGCAGTCTTTGCGCTCCTGCGTTAAGGACCATCACCGGCAGGCACGGACCGGGAGTGGGTATCATCCCGTTTTCCTGTACCAGTTGGGTAAATTCAAGCGCTCTGCTAAGCCGCTTATTGTCGACGACCGCGCCCTGATCAATCTCTGAAAGCCGATCGTAAGTGGAGCAGGGAAGAGCAATGCCGTTTAGACGGGGTTCTTTTTTCCCGTCAGGGTAATGGTAGGCGTCTTGACGAGCAGAAGCTCCATGATTTGGCTGGTTGCATCATCACTATAGACCAGCAGCATGCAGGCAGGACCGCGTTCCTCAAACCAGCGGTGATCGCAGCCGTCGATCTGTATCAGCTCGCCAACGCAGGCGCGACGATAGCGCGGCTGCTGGATCCTCGGCGCACGCATTTTCCGGGGGATCCAGAGTCCGGCGCGAACCATCAGCTGACGCACGGTCTCTTTAGCCAGCACAACGTCATGGAGTTCGGCCAGCTTCTCTCAGGCGAGCGTCGGACCAAAGTCGGCGTAATTATTTCGAATGATGCCCAGAGCAAGTTCAGCAAGGCCATGAACAAGCTGCCGATTACCGCGCAAAATCCACGGCGGCGGTTCGCCAGTGCCAGCAGTCCGGGATACGCTCAGAGAAAATGAAAAGCCGGTAATACACAGCGACAGAGGCAGTCATTATCGATGGCCGGGCTGGCTTGACGTATCAACGCGTCGGGACTTATAAGGTCCATGTCGCGCAAAGGTTGCTCATCGGATAACGCAGCGTGCGAAGGCTTCTTCGGGCGGGTCAAAAATGAAATGTACTACGGTAGAAACTGGGCGGGCGCAACGCTGGAAAATTTTATGTGCTTCCTGGACAGGTACATACGCTGGTATAACGAGGAGCGTATTAAAATCTCATTAGGTGCAATGAGCCCGGTGAAGTACCGGCAGCATCTGAGGATCTCAACATAACCAGTCCAACAAAACATCCGCATCTCCGAGGCGGACATCTGAATTTAGCCACTACAACCAATGTCTATCCATTATTAAGATGTCGTCTATCTGGCTAAGTTAAAGTGTCATTCTTTACATGGACAGAGTCTGGTTATCTGGGCGTGTTTCTGGGGTGAGCTACCCACGTATTTTCGGCAATCATCAGTTTTCTGACGGTTTCCTTTGAGATGCTCAGACCAAAACCGGCATTGAGTAATCGCCATGCGCCAGTCGGGCTCATACCGCGGCAGCGGGTGCGGATAAGCTTTATCACCTGAGCTTTCAGGTCGTCTTTCAGCTGATAGTTACCGGGTTTACCACGACGCCTGTTAATCAGTCCTTCCGGGCCATCTTCGCGATACCGCTTAACCGGGCGACGGCATTGCCGGCGGCTCAGCTCCATCGATTCGGCGGCGTCGGCCAGCGAGATATCCCGTGCCAGAAACGCTTCGATGAGGTCGGCGCGCATCTGGTCACGCAGCAGGACGAGTGGTTTAAATTCATTCATGCATTCACCTCTTATCGCTGCCTGCGGTTAGGCGGGCAGGGGAAAGACGTCAGCGCTTCAGGCTCGGAACAAAGTCTTCGGGGCTGACCAGCACGGGGTTGATTGCCCGCAACTCCTCAAGCGCACGCTCCTGAGCCGCCTGCGCGGCATTTTTTTACTTCGTGTACGCTGACCTTCGGCCTCCTGTTCGTCCTGCTTTTCCAGTGCCAGCCTCAGAACCGCGCCCAGTCGCTTGTTATCAACGATCGCCCCCTGATCCACACAGGCAAGACGATCAAAGACCTGATAGCGCAGCAGCCTGTGTGCATACCGGAAGGCGATTCTGCCGTCCGGATACTCGTAGACCGTGACTCTTTCGCCGGCGATCCGGGTGTTTTCATCTGTTGGATCAATGAGGTATATCATTTTATCATACTGAAATGTCAACGCTTTTGAGAGCTTGCGCAGGTCCTGCCAGGCAAAGATATCATCGAGTTCTTCCGGCGCTAAATCAGCCGGACGGTGCAAATCCTTCGGATACTTTGGCGGCCGCGAAAAACGCCGGTTAAAGTCATCGATAAAACCTGCAACCCAGCGGTTCGCCTCGCTAATGGAGCTGATGTTATGCAGCCGCATCTCCTTGACCAGCCGATCCTGCAACGTCTGGTTAGCGCGCTCAACGCGTCCCTTGGCCTGGCTGCTGTTGGCACAGATAAGCTCAATGCTCAGATCGCGCAGCGCACGTCCAAACTGCGTGGTTCCGCTGCGGCGCGCGTCCGTGCCGTTGACCCGAAATACGGCGTGCTTATCGCTGTAGAATGCGACAGGTTTTCCATGTAAATCAATGTATTCACGCGTAGCCGTCATATAATCAAACGCAGACTCAGAGTCACAAAAGCGAAGGTGCATCAGGCGGCCAGTGGCATCGTCAATGTACACGAGCAGGCAGCACTTCGGCGCGCGTTCCTCAAACCAGGCATGATGTGAGCCGTCCAGTTGAACAAGTTCGCCGAGGCAGTCGCGCCGGTGTCGGGGCTGATAGATGTGAACCTGACGCCGTGAATGTGGCCGCCAGAGTCCGTCAGAGATCATCCAGTTACGGACTGTCTCAACGGAAGCCGGAATGCCGTGTCGTTCAAGAAGCTTCTCTGTGGCCAGCGTCGGACCAAAATCCGCATAGTGTTGCCGGATCAGTTGCAAAGCAGCGCAGCGTAAATCTTCGGGAATGCGGTTATTGCCGGGACGACCGCGCCGGGTAGAAACAACCGACGCCGCGCCGTGTTCACGGTAACGACGTAAAACACGTTGCACCTGACGAACGGTAAGTTCAAGAAGGCGAGCAGCTTCACGCTGCAGCAGAGTGTGGTCGTGAACGCGCTGGATGATGCCGAGCCGGTATAGATCTTTATCTGTCATAGTCACCAACATAAAGTCTGCATCCTGAGCTAAGCCTGAGGAGATCTAAGGTTAGTTCAGGGACGACATCTGTGAATTGTTCCGTACGACATTAGCGCTTTGGAGTAACAACCAAAGGGCGCATAATGTATATTATGTTAAATGAAGTATCTCATTGCGCACTTCAACCATTATCCGCTCATCACCTGCCTTCTTTCACCTCCGTCACCAACAATCCGTAACCCGCGATCATCCCGGCGACGGATTGTTGAACGCACGTTGCCGTTATCTGCGCCCTTTAATCACCGACGCCTTCCAGTTGAAATCACTGACTTCGCTCTCTTTCAACGATTCAGGTTTCTTCCTGCGCGTTGGCGTTTTCTTTGCCTTTTCAGCCAGCGCTTTCTCTTTGGCCAGTTTCGTCGTCATAATCTGCTGCCGGGCTTCCGCCGTGAACTCTTTCTCTTTCTTTGCATCCGGCGTCTTTGCCAGTGCGCTGGCGATACTTCTCCATCAATCCCTTAAACGCTTCTTCTACTGCAACGCGTTCACTGAGATTGAATTGATCGATGGAAATCATTTTCTTGTCGTTCATAGCGTACCGTCCAATAGTGATTTTCTGACAACAAGTGTACAGCATTTACCGGCAATGAAGATCGCACCATTGCCGCTTACGTGGCTTTCTTGTAACCTTTGCCGTCAACATTTTAAGGATTTCCTATGAACGATCATCGCTCCAAAGATCCCTTGCACGGCGTCACGCTTGAGATGCAAATTAATGCGCTGGTCGCCCATTATGGCTGGGCCGAACTGGGTAAGCTCATTAATATCAACTGCTTCAAAAGCGATCCAAGCGTTAAATCGAGCCTGAAGTTTTTACGCCGCACACCCTGGGCACGCGCTGAGGTTGAAGCACTGTATCTGGATTCACTGGATGATTTTGCTGCGGATAAGGCAGATGATTCCGCGCCAAATCCCTGGACTATGGGCAAGGATCAGTAATTTCTGGCGACAAAACCGGCAGCGCTACGTGAATTCTCGGCAACTTCCACCCTGCTCTTTTTGCAGAATTCACGTAGCGACGTCATATCAACTCCTCCGTTCTCTCCATTTCATAACTTCCCAACCTTGCCCGCGTCATCACATTTTCCAATGACCGATCGTATTGTAAGTTTCCATGCTGCATGACAATATCGCTACATGTATATACATGTACCATCAAGAGAAGCCACATCATACTAACAATAATTTCCCATCTTTAGCCGTTTTAGCGAGGAAACTATGTCAGCCGAATCACCTGCAGCAGATTACGCCGGCGCAGAGAAAAAGCGCCTATCAGAAACGCGATCCATTGATTACATTCCTCCGAGCGAACGCCACGGACATCCTTTCAGCCAGTTCACCTTGTGGTTTGGCGGCAATTTGCAAATCACCGCCATCGTAACCGGCGCGCTGGCCGTGGTGTTGGGCGGCGATGTGGTGTGGTCGATCATCGGCTTGCTGGTTGGGCAAGTTGTGGGCGCGGCGATCATGTCACTGCATGCCATTCAGGGACCGCGTCTCGGATTGCCGCAAATGATCACCAGCCGCATGCAGTTTGGCGTATATGGTGCGGTGATTCCGTTGGTGTTGGTGTGCATCATGTATGTCGGATTCTCTGCCAGCGGCACGGTGTTGGCCGGACAGGCGCTCGCCAAACTGATTAATACCAGCAATGCGTCAGGCATGATCCTGTTCAGTGCGATTATCGTCGTCATCGCGGTGCTGGGATATCGCGTGATTCACAAGCTCGGTAAAGTAGCCAGCGTGATTGGCGTGCTTGCCTTTGTTTACCTGTTTATCACGCTGCTCTCAACCCATGATCTGTCCGCGGTGTGGCAGAACCAGCATTTCACGGTCGCTAACTTCCTGCTTGCGGTTTCGTTGTCGTCGTCATGGCAGATTGCATTTTGCCCGTATGTTTCTGACTATTCGCGCTATTTACCGGCTAACGTCTCAGCCAAAAAACTTTTCAGCTGCGTTTTCTTCGGCACGGTTTTAGGAACGCAGGCTTCAATGACGTTGGGTGTAATTGTCGCGGCGATTGCCGGTAAGGCTTTCTCTGGCAACGAGGTTGGCTATATTGTCAGTTTAGGCAGCAGCGCTACGATGGCGATGGTGATCTATTTTGCGATCTGCTTCGGCAAAATCACTTTCACCACGCTGAATGCTTACGGCAGCTTTATGTCACTCACCACCATCGTTTCTGGCTTCCGTCAGAAAACCGCATTAAGTCGTGGCGGCCGCATTCTGTTTGTGGTGTTGATGGTGACGATTTCTTGTGTGATTGCGCTGATTAGCGAACCCGCTTTCCTGAAATCATTCACCCATTTCCTGCTGTTTTTACTGGCCTTTTTTGTGCCGTGGAGCGCAATCAGCCTGACCGATTTCTACCTGATCACCAAAGGTAAAGTCGATGTACCGGCGCTTTCCCAGCCCAACGGACGTTACGGTCGCTGGAACTGGGCGGGCATAATTGTCTACTTCTGCGGCGTGCTGGTGCAGTTGCCGTTCATTGATAATCCACTGCATCACGGATCGTTAACCTGGATTTTTGCCGGTAATGATGTGTCGTGGATTATTGGCTGGATTGTCACCGCACTGTTGTGGTTAGCCGCAAGAAAGGTCGATCGTCGAGGGACCTTGTCGCACTCTATCTACCCTAATCAGTGACGTTGTCACGCATGTCGTATTAATGAATCGCGCTCACAAGTGCTTGCAACTTTGAGCGCATTATCATGCAGCCAGCCCATCGCTACACTTTAACCAACGAGAAATATAAGCAACTGTAAGGCGCACCTGGTCGCCATTAATGGCAATTCTACGGGATTATTTGTAACTCACCACCGTCACCCAATTGGCGTCACCGCCGGCCGGTGCTTCGCCAACGCGCTTCAGCGCACCGCTTTCTTGGTCAATGGCATAGCTACCGGTCACCGCACTCTTTTCGCCGCTGGCAATCAACCAACATCCGTCAGCGGTTATCGCGATGCCGCGCGGCTGTTTCTCCACTTGCCAGCTATCAATCAGCGTCAGTTTGCCGTCTGCTTTATTAATTCGGTATCCGCTGATGGTGCTGCTGGTCCGCTCGCTGACATAGAGAAAACGGCCATCCGGTGTCAGACGAATATCGGCCGCCCAGATGCGCGGCGTGGTGTCGCTGTAGCCCGGCGGTCGCTCTTTGCCGTGTTGCAGTTGATATTTTTCCGCTACCGCATTTGGCGTCTCCGCCACTTTCACCAGCTCACCGCTGGCTTCACGACGAAACTGCGTGATGATGCCGCCCATCTCGCCGATGTTGTAGAGATAGCGATTATCCGGCGACAACACCGAATGGCGCGGTCCGTTTTCTGTCGCCGTTTTAACATAGCCTTTGCCTAACCCCGTCAGCTCGCCCTCGGCGCTCAACTTCAATTGCAGTACGCGATCGGTGCCGAGATTGCCGACATAAGCCTGCTCGCCGCTCGCATCGACAATCACCGAGTGCGCGGCATGTCCGGTTTTGTAACTCCCGACCGGCGGCGCAATCAGCTTGCCGTCGCTATTGAGTCGATAAACGTGCACCACATCGCCATCATAGGAAGCGCCCAGCAGAAAACGACCCTGCGGATCCGTGCTGATGTAGGGATAACTGGCCGCAGCGGATACGCTATTCAACGGGCTGAGATCGCCCGTTTTGCTGTCGATGTTCCAGCTCACCAGTTGCAGCGGTTTACTGCGAATCGCGGCGTACAGATGTTTATGATCGGCGCTCAACGCCATCGGCATCACTTTGCCGCCGGCCTGAGTGCGTCCCAATAGTTGCAATGCACCGGTTTGCTCATTCAGCGCGTAGCGCGCGATGGTGCCATCATCGGCTTCTGAAACGTAGACAAAAGTCTGCGCCAGCAACGGCGCGCTGGCGGCCAACGATGCTAAAAGCGTCGCCGCGCGTAATAGGTTCTTCATGCTGCTTCCTTAGCGTACCAATGACGGACGTTTGGCGTCATAGCGCCAGTTATCGATCAAAAACTGCATCCCCAGCGCATCGTTGCGATTTTTATCCGGCAGCGCGTTATATAGCGCATGCGCCTGTTCGATGCGATCCATATCCAGCTCGATGCCCAATCCCGGCCCCGGCGGTAACTCCAGATAACCATCGCGGATCTGCGGCGGTTGACGCGTAAGCTGCTGACCGTCCTGCCAAATCCAGTGCGTATCAAAGGCGGTTTGACGATCGCCCGGCGCGGCGGCACCCAGGTGCGCCACCATCGCCAGCGAAATATCAAAATGGTTATTGGAGTGGCAGCCGGTTGTCAGCCCCCATTCGTTGCACAGCTGCGCCACCACGTTGGCGTTACGCATCGTCCAGAAGTGCGGATCGGCGAGCGGAATATCAATGGCATTCAGTTGCAGCGCATGATGCAGCTGGCGCCAGTCGTTGGCGATCATATTAGTCGCGACCGGCACACCGGTGGCGCGGCGAAACTCGGCCAGCGTTTCCCGACCCGAATAGCCTTGTTCAGCGCCACAAGGATCTTCCAGATACGGCACCTTCCCCGCGAGCTGCTTGCCAAAGCGAATCGCCTCATCCAGCGACCAGCTGGCGTTAGGATCGACGGTGACGCGTGCTTCTGGGAAGCGCGCCAGTAGCGCTTCCACCGTTGCCACTTCCACTTCGCCTGGCTGCACGCCGCCTTTGAGCTTGAAGTCGCGGAAGCCGTATTGCTCAACTGCCGCTTCGGCCAGTCGCACCACGGCATCGCTGTCCATCGCCGTCTCATGACGCAGACGGAACCAGCCATCTTGTTCATGCTCTCCCGATTGATAGTGCATGTTGGTGCGCTTGCGATCGGCGATATAAAACAAATAGCCGAGCACCGGAATGCGGTCACGCTGTTTACCGCTGGCAAGCAGATCCGCCACCGGCAGGTTAAACAGCTTGCCCTGCAGATCCAGCAGCGCCGCTTCAATGGCAGCGGCGGCGTTATAAAACTTCTCCGGATTCATCTGCGGGATATGAATGTCGTTGGTGTGCGAGGTTTGTTGCTGACGTGCCTCGCTGCTGAACAGCTGGCTGAGTGTCGCGTTGAGACGCAGCAGCGAACTGCCTTCTATCAGCGGGCGAAACTGTTCCAGCAGCTGCAAGGTGGATGCATGACACGGCGTTTCGCCAGCGCCGGTATGTCCGGCGGAATCGGTCAATATCACGATGATGCGCGTGAAGTAACAGTTATGGGCACCGCCAATGTTCAATAACATGCTGTCGTAACCGGCAACCGGCACGATGCGCATCGATTTAATGACTGGACTGTCTGACATGGTTTCTCTCCGTGTGACCGAAAGCGGGTGGAACAGGTTTGCGACGCAGCAGCAAATAGAGTCCGGTAACCACGGACACGCTGGTTAGCGCGTAAAGTCCGCCGGTGGTGCTGCCGGTGTGCATTTCGAGGTAGCCGAATACCGTGGGCGCAAAGAAGCCGCCGAGGTTGCCAATCGAGTTGATTAGCGCAATGCCGGGCGCGGCAATCGAGGCGGGTAATTCACTTTGCGGCATCGGCCAGAAGAACGCCGCGCTCACTTTGGATCCGATGCAGGCCACAATCATCGCCACAAAGCCAAACCACGGCGTACCCAGCGTAGCCATAAAGGTGCCGCACGCGGCGATCAGCATGGCGATGCCGAGTCCTTTGTCCAGTTTATCGCGATAGCGGTCGGTGGCTTTGCCGAGCAGAAATAGCGCGACGATAGCGAACAGCCACGGCACGGCGGTCAGCAATCCGGTTTCAAAGCTGTTGAAGCCCTGAATACGCTGAATGATTTGCGGCAGCCAGAACACTAACGTGTAGCCGGTCATGGTCATGGTGAAGAAGATCAGGCAGTAAGACAAAAGGCTGCGATCGCTGATCAAGCCCCAGCGGCCGTGTTTCACCGCGTGCTCTTCGCGCGCATCATCTTCCAGCGCTAACTGCTGCGCCAGCGCTTGTTTCTCGGCTTCGCTCAACCATTTCGCGCCTTGCGGTTTGGATACCAGCACAAAGGCTGCCAGCAAGCCGATCACCATCGATCCGCCGCCTTCCATAAACATCACCCATTTCCAGCCCGCGATGCCGCCAACATCATGCATCATCAGAATGGCGCCGGTGAGCGGACCGGAGAACAGAAAAGCGCTGGCGGTGGCGCTCAACACCATCGCGGTAGCTTGCCCTCGCCACGCATTCGGCACCCATTGACGAAAATAGAACAGCACGCCAGGGAAGAAGCCGGCTTCCGCCACGCCGAGCAGGAAACGCAGCAGATAGAAATGCAGCGGCGTACTCACAAAACCGGTAAGCACCACCACCATGCCCCACGTAATCATGATGCGCGTCAGCCACACGCGTGCGCCGAGTTTCTTCAGCATCATGTTGCTCGGCACTTCAAACAGCGCATAGCCGATAAAGAACAGCCCCGCGCCTAAGCCGAAGGCGGCCGCACTAATGCCCGCATCCGTTTGCAGTTCGGCTTTTACGAAGCCGATGTTTGCCCGGTCAATTTGGTTCACAATTAACATCAGCGCCAGCATCGGAATGATGCGGCGAAAGAACTTGCCGATAGCCGAGGCGATATGCGCGTCATGATCGGGCGATAATACGTATTGTTGTTGTGTCATGCGTCACCTGTAGGGAGAAAAGCATCGCTATAGGTATACGCAGCAGAGTGTGGCCAGGTGTATGTGGCATTGCCCGATACCGCTTAGGCAAATGCCCTATGATTGTTAAAATTCATGGTGTTATATTAATTCGCGTCGACAAGTTTACGCCTGGTTTGTGCGCTGGCTCACTACAGGCCCCGTGCCTGAGCATACCTCACATTAAACTGAGCGACTTTCGTTCGCCATAGGCTCAGATTGTTTCAGTTTTGCCGTGCGGCGACCGAGCAAAGGGCGCCTGGCCGCGCCCTCTGCACTCCCGGGCCTTGCGCCAGCCCAATCCGCCGCTGCGCGGTACCTTCACTCATTCACGATTCCTGACGGACCGGCGCCGATTCGCTCCTGCTCAGCGCCGCCTCTCGCCGCATCCATGCGGCTCGCCCTGGAATCCCTCATTCGTTCAGCGGTTTGGGATGTCGCCTCAACACCCGCGCTGCTGCATCAATGCATTAATTTGACTCACCATCGCTATAAATCCCGTAGGGTCACCATTTATGGTGACCTGGTACACAAATGGCCCAGGTTCCATAAAGTGCTTTCTCAGAAGTTGTTATTTGAAGACATTCGGGTAGTTACAGCTATGAAAACTAAGATAATGTAGATAATTAATTTACCTGAAGGACAAATCCTCCCGATAAAGCAAGTAACTTCAAAAGTTACATATTGAAAATTCATGCAAGGATGAGGTCAACCCTCATCAAATAAAGTGTCCAGGTCTTCTAGCTGTGGAAATGAGAAATCAATGGCTGAAAGTTTCAATCCCAGTGACGTCAAATAAAGAGTAAATGCTTTCAACGATCCCGCGTAATGGCCATTTTCAATCTGTGAAATAACCGTGCGATGAATGCCTGCACGCGTCGCAGCGTCGGCTTGAGTCCAACGGTTAGCCTTGCGCCTTTCCTGACATTTAGCGCCTATTGCTTGCAAACCAGGCAACATAAAACCTCTATTGTTGGTATATGATAACAATGTCTATATTTTTACCAAAATGTTATCATATAGCAACACTTAAGTTCTGCAAAGGCGGCCTTAATGCCTTTTCCTCGTCTACACTTGCCTCACGTGGAAACGCTAATAGAGGTAAAAATGTCGCAATCTAATCAACGTAATCAAGCTTGGCTATTAGCCTCACGCCCGCATGGCGAACCGGTAAAAGAGAATTTCCGCCTGGTAGAGCAGCCCATTCCTGACGTGAAGGACGGCCAAATTCTGCTGCGCACGCTCTATTTGTCGCTCGACCCCTATATGCGCGGGCGCATGGATGACAGCAAATCTTATGCTGCACCTGCTGAACTCGACCAACCGATGGTTGGCGGCACGGTGAGCGAAGTGGTGGAATCTAAACACGCGGATTTCCAGCAAGGCGATGTGGTCCTCGCGCAAAGCGGCTGGCAAAGCTATGCGGTTTCGGACGGAAACGGCGTGGCGAAATTGGGCGATCTGCCCCATCCTTCTTGGGCGCTGGGCATTCTCGGTATGCCGGGCTTTACGGCCTATATGGGCTTGATGGATATCGGCCAGCCAAAACAGGGTGAAACCCTGGTGGTCGCGGCGGCTACCGGCCCGGTCGGTGCAACGGTGGGTCAGCTTGGCAAACTCAAAGGCTGCCATGTCGTAGGTGTTGCGGGGGGTGAAGAGAAGTGTCGTTATGCGATTGAGAAGCTCGGTTTCTCCGCCTGTATCGATCACCATCGTGACGACTTTGCGGAACAACTGGCGGCTGCCTGCCCGGACGGCATTGATATCTACTTCGAAAACGTTGGCGGCAAAGTGTTTGATGCCGTATTCCCGTTGCTGAACACCGCAGCGCGCGTGCCGGTGTGTGGCCTGGTTTCTGGTTACAGCAGCCGCGAATTACCGCCGGGCCCGGATCGCACCCCGCAAATCATGGGCGGCATTCTTAAACGTCGTATTCGCATGCAGGGCTTTATCATCTTCCAGGATTACGGCGATCGTTATCCTGAATTCCTCAAAGCGATGACGCCGCTGGTGGAGCAGCAAAAAATCCACTACCGCGAGCACATGATCGACGGGCTGGAAAATGCCCCGCAGGCGTTTTTCGATATGCTAAAAGGCAAAAACTTCGGTAAAACCGTGGTGAAAGTCGCGCAGTAAACCGTTGTGTTAACGCTATTTTTCACTTTGCATAGCCGCAATTGAGATATGGCGTGCGCTGAGCGCATGAGAAGATATTTTCCCTACATCTTCATTATCGGGAGTACTCATGTCGCTCAGCCAAACCCACATCCTGAAGGTCAATTCCCAACAGCCTGAAGCACCCGTTCCTTTACCTGCTGAACCGGCGCATATCATTCGTGATGATGCCGAAGCCATTGAGATTGCTCAACGTCTGGCCACAGAGTTTGCGCGTGACGCCGCACTGCGCGACCGCGAAGGCATCTTGCCGCTCAACGAGTTGGATGCATTCTCACAAAGTGGCTTGTGGGCGATGGCGATCCCTAAAATCTATGGCGGCGCGGGCGTATCCTGGGTGACGGTGGCGAAAGTCATCGCCATCATTTCGGCGGCAGATTCCGCGCTCGGTCAGCTACCGCAGAACCATTTAGCCGGCGTGGCGCATCTGGTGGCGGATGGCAGCGAGGCGCAGAAACAAGAACTACTGGGCGAAGTGCTGGCTGGCTTGCGCTGGGGCAACGCTTTCTCCGAGAAGAATTCGCGCACCGTCGCCGATTTCCAGACGCGTTTTCAGCGTGAAGGTGATGACGTGGTGATCAACGGCGAGAAATTCTACGCCACCGGCGCACTGCTGGCGCATCGAATTCACGCGGTGGCGCTCGACGATCAGGATCGCGCGCATCTGATTGTGCTGGATCGCAACACGCCGGGCGTGACCATCATTAACAATTGGTCGAGCTTTGGTCAGCGCACCACGGCATCGGGCACCGTGCTGCTGGAGAACGTGCGCGCCCCGCTATCCCGCGTGATCCCGGCTTATCAGGCGTTTGAGCGCCCGACTGCCGCCGGTCCGATTTCGCAGATTATTCAGGCGGCGGTGGATGTGGGCATTGCTCGCGGCACTGTTGAAGACACGCTGCATTTTGTGCGCGAGCGGTCACGTCCGTGGATTGATAGCGGCCAGGAGCGCGCATCTGACGATCACTTTACGCTGGCGGCAGTCGGGGATTTGAAAATTCGCCTGCACGCCGCTGAAGCCTTGCTGTGGCGCGCTGGCGAAGCGATTGATCTGGCGCTGCGGCATCCCGATGAAAGCACGGTGGCTGCGGCAACGGTTGCTACCGCTGAAGCCAAAGTGTTGACCACCGAAATCGCTATTCTGGCAGGTAACAAGCTGTTCGAACTGGCGGGTACGCGCTCAACGCTGCAGGAGTTCAACCTCGATCGCCACTGGCGCAACGCGCGCACCCACACCTTGCACGATCCGGTGCGCTGGAAGTATTACCATGTTGGCAATTATTACCTCAATGGCACCCCGCCGCCGCGCCATGCCTGGAATTAACGGCGGCGAAAGCGTGCCGCTGGATGGTCAGCCGTGAGTCGCGGCTGACCAAACAACCGTTCGCGCAAGGTTACGGCTTGCGCGGGCGTTTCGCGGATAAGCCCTCGGCTCCGCAGCACCGGCATCACATGCTGGATAAAATCCTCAAAGCTGCCGGGACTAATCGCCCACGCCAGATTGAAGCCATCAACACCCGACTCCGCGGCAAACTGTTCCAGCTGATCGGCGATACTCTCTGGGCCGCCGATCAGCAGCGGATGCAATCCGCCAATGCCGATGTAGCGCGCCGCATCACGCAGCGTCCAGCGTTTTTGATCGTCAATGCGCGTCAGGCTGGCTAAGGCTGAGCGACAGGCATCGGTTTCACGAAACGCCAGCGGCGTATCCAAATCCTCCTGTGACCAGTCGATACCGGTCCACGCAGAGAACAGCGCCAGCGCGGCCTCTTCGCTGATGTACTGCTGATAATCGCGATGTTTAGTCTGCGCGGCTTCATCACTCTCTGCGGTGATCACCGTGATCGCTGTGACGAAACGCAGCGAAGCCGCATGGCGCCCTTCTGCTGCGGCTAACTGGCGAATGCGTTGGATATCCGCAGCAATGGCCTGCGGCGTAACGCCACCGAGAAATATCACTTCCGCGTTGCGTGCAGCGAATTGCGCCCCGCGACTGGAGGTTCCCGCCTGAAACAGCACCGGCGTGCGCTGCGGACTGGGCTCGCTTAGGTGCGCATCCGGTACCTGATACCAGCGCCCGGCATGCTTGATAGCATGCACTTTGGCCGGATCGCTATAAACGCTGTTTTGCTTATCGCGCCGCACCGCGTCCTCTTCCCACGATCCTTCCCACAGCTTGCCGGTGATATCGAGAAACTCCTGCGCGCGATCGTAGCGTTCATCGTGCGGAATTTGCTGCGTCAGCCCCAGATTACGTGCCGCTGAATCCAGCATTGACGTCACCACATTCCAGGCGATGCGTCCGTTGCTCAGGTGATCAAGCGTGGTGAATTTGCGTGCCAGCAGATACGGCTGTTCGTAGGTGGTGGAAACGGTAATACCAAAGCCCAAATGTTGCGTCACCGCTGCCATTGCAGAAACCAGCAATAGTGGATCGTTAACCGGCATTTGTGTCGCCAGACGCAGCGCCGCGTCCGGCTTGTTTTGCCACACGTCCAGCTGGCCCAACGCATCGGCGATGAACAGCGCATCAAACCCGGCGCGATCCAGCTGTAGGGCAATATCGGTCCAGTAACGCAGTTCGGTATAGCGATGAGCCTGATCCTGCGGATGCCGCCACAATCCTGCAGAGATGTGGCCCGGCACATTCATCATAAAACCAAACAGTAAAAACGGTGCCCGGCTCATCTTTGACCTCTCTCAGCTGTGACGACGCGCGCGCAGAGCCCCGACGGCCAGCACAATGAAAATTAATCCGCCGGTGGCGACCTGTTGCCAGTAAAAATTCCAGCCGACCAGCAGCAAGCCGTTGGCGATAAAGCTCAGCAGCACCACGCCAAGCAGCGTGCCTAACACATTGGGCCGACGTGATGGCGCGAAGGTGGCACCAATAAAACTGGCACCAATCGCATTCAGCAGATAGGCATTGCCCGACAGCGGCACCCAGGCTTTGACGTTGGCCGCCAGAATCAAACCGACGATACCGGCAATCAACGCCGCGAGAATAAACGCCAGCGCAGTGAGTCGTTTCACTGGCACGCCCGAATGCTGCGCAACGCTGTACTGCTCGCCCATTACCCGCAATGAACGGCCGGTGGCGCTGCGATGCAGCAACTGATAGAGCGCCAGCGCTACCAGCAACAATAGCCACAACGGCAGCGGAATGCCGAGCAGCGCGCCGTGACCTATCGCCGAAAAACCATCGGGCAGTTTCTGGCTCAGCAGATAAACCGGTTGTCCGCCATTTGACGACAGCTGCTGCACGCTTTGTCCGATAAACAGCGTGCCAAGCGTGGCGAGAAACGGCTCCACGCCTAACTGTGTCACTAAAAAGGCGTTAAACACGCCAACCAGCAGCGCGGCAATTAATGCCGCGAACAGCGCCACTGGCAAACTGACCTGATGCAGCACCAGTGTCACCAAAACCAGACAGGCAATATCGATCGCCGTGCCCACCGAGAGATCAATCGCGCCAATGCGTGTCACCAACGTCATCGCCAGGGCGACGATCGCCAGCGGCGCGACGTTATTGAGCAACACACTGCGAATATTGGAGACAGTGGCAAAAGCGGGCGCCGCGACATTAAAGAACACGAGCAGCGCTACAAAGGTCAGCACGATGATGGCGCGCAGCCAGCCGGTCTGGCGCGGGCGTGGCGCGACAGGTGATAACAAAGAATCAGACACCTTGCGTTCTCCTTGACTGGCGACGACGTAACAGCGCGGTTAACGCCACCACTAACAGGATCAACACGCCTTCGACGCCGTTTATCCAGTAACTTGAAACATTGATCAGCTGAAAGCCGTTGGCAATCAGGCTGAGAAATAGCGCGCTAATCAGTGCGCCGCCAAGTGTCGGCACCAGACGACGGGAAAACACCACGCCCAACAGCGCCGCCGCGATCACCATCAACAGATTGTCGTTGGCGCCAGGCGAACTGCCGCTTAGTAGCGACACCGACGCAATTGCCGCGATAGCCGCGCTGACGCCACACAACACGTAGCTCAAACCCTGATAGCGTTTAACGCCGATGCCCGCCGCATTCGCCGCCTGCGGATGGCTGCCCACCGCCTGCAAGCGCAGGCCAAAGGACGTCAGGCGGCTCAAGGCTATCACGCCAAACGCCAGCAGCAGAAACGACCAACCCAGCCACGACACCGCTAGCGGACCGTTGCTTAACAACAGATTTTGCAGATCGCTGCTGGCTGACACCGAGGCGTTGCTGGTCAGCACCATTTCCAGGCCGATAGCGATATTCATGCTGGTGAGCGTTGCCAGCAGCGGCAAAATCCCCAGCCAGACAATCGCCAGCGCGTTAAACAAACCCACAGCCGCACCGGTTAACAGCGTCAGCAGCAAGGCAATCGCGATGGGCTGACCGGCGTTGAGCTGGCTGGCAAACACCGCCGCACTTAGGCCAAGGTTGGCGGCAATCGACAGATCAATGCCGCCGGTAATACCCTGCAAGCCGCCGCCGCTTAAAACCAGCGTTAAGCCAAGCGCCAGCGTGCCAACCACCGCGGTCTGCTGCAGCACGTTGCCAAGATTCATCACCGTAAGGAAAATCGGCGACAGCCAGGCAAAGACGGCTAAAACCAGCAAAATAATCAGCAGCGAAACGTGTTGCAGCCACTGCTGACCGCGCACGCTGCGTGGCGCTGCAACCGGTGCAGATTGGGTAACATCACTCATGAAGCACGCTCCGTTAACGCGCCGGTGCCCGAAGCCCAGGAGAGAATTTCCTGATGGCTGGTGTGCTGTGCCTCCAGCGTGGCGACATGTTCGCCGCGCGCCAGCACCATAATGCGATCGGCCAGCGTTTGCAGTTCGAGTAAATCGGTGGAGAACACCAGAATCAGGGCGCCGTCATCAGCCAACTGCTGCAATGTGTGATAAATCGCCGCCTTAGCCGCAATATCAACACCCACCGTGGGCTCATCCAGCAAATACAGGCGCGCACCGGTGTTTAACCATTTGGCCAGCACCGCTTTCTGTTGGTTGCCGCCCGAAAGCTGACGCAGCGCCGCCAGCTGCCCCGGCGTGCGAATATCCAGTTGCTGAATGTTCTTCGCCACCAGTTCGCTCTCCGCCTGACGCGAAACGCCGCCCCAGCGCAGCAAGCGCTGCACCGTGGTTAAGGTGACATTGTCACGCAATGACAAATCTAACGCGACGCCGTTGGCGCGGCGATCTTCTGGTACAAAGGCGATACCGCGCTTCACTGCGGCATGTGGAGAAGCCGGCACGCCGCTCACTTCGCCCAGCGTAACCTTGCCGCTGACGCCGTTTTCCAGCCCGAACAGCGCGCGAATCAGCGCTTTACCGCCGGAACCTAACAAGCCGGTGATGCCGATGATCTCGCCTTGTCGGCCGGTGAACGACAGCGGGTGAAAACGGCCGGGCGCGCTGAGCGCAGTAACCTGCAGTACTTGCGCACCGGCGCGGCGCGACTGACGCGGTGCCAGTTCATGGCGCGCGTCGCCTACCATCGCCGCGATCAGTGCCGCCGGTGATAGTTGATCTGCGTTGAACTGCGCCACGTCTTTGCCGTCACGTAGCACCGTGACGCGTTGGCACAGCTCCTGAATTTCATCGAGATAGTGCGAAACATAAAGCAGCGCGATGCCCTGCTGGCGCATGCGTTCAATTACCCGGAACAGCGCATGCACTTCATGGCGCGCCAGCGCGGCGGTCGGTTCATCCAGCACCACCACGCGCGGCGCGTTTTGCAGCACGCGACAGATTTGCACCAGTTGCTGCTCCGCCACGCTCAGCGTGGCGATCAACGCATCAGGATCGAGTTGCAAACCAAAGTGCTGCTGCAGCTGCTGCTCTGCCTGCTGGCGCATACGACGTCGCAGGATAAACGGCGTACTGGCTAAGCGCGGTTCGTTGCCAAGCCACAGCGCTTCCGCCACCGTCAGCGAGCCAGGCAACAATCGCTCCTGATGCACGATGGCGATGCCCTGGCGTTGCGCCTGCGCGGGCGTAGCGAGCGTAAGCGGCTGGCCATCCAGCTCGATGCTGCCGCGATCGGCGGCGTGGATACCGCCTAACACTTTGATCAGCGTCGATTTGCCCGCACCGTTATGGCCAATCAAGCCGTGAACTTCACCGGCATGCACGCTGAGCGACACCGATTGCAGCGCAGGCACGCCATCAAAAGCTTTGCTGATGGCGTGTAGTTGCAGTAGTGGCGCGTTATTTGCCATCCGTTTGACCCAGGGTTTTCTGCGCTTCGGCAGCGTTCTCTTTGGTCACCAGAATCGACGGCACATAGGTTGCGGGTGGCAGCGAACGATCGCCAGCGAGGTATTTCGCCACGTTCTGCACCGCAGTTTGGCCAATCACATACGGCTGCTGCGCCACCACCGCTGCCGCGCTGGATTTGGGATCTTTAACCAGTGACACCACATCCGGGCTGCCATCCACCGCGTACGTTTTGATTTCGTTGCGTCCGGCAGCGTCTACCGCCTGCGTGGCGCCGATTTGCGGCACATCCCACGCCGCCCAAATCGCCTGCACTGAACCTTTCGGATATTTATTCAGTAATTGACTGATTTGCGCATACGCATCCTGCACGGTATTCGGGATGACATCGCGCAATTCAGGTTGGATAATTTTAATTTTCGGATACCACTTCAGCACGGCTTTTAACTGGTCGTAGCGCATTGCGACTACCGGCACGCCATAGAAACCGTTAAATACCAAAATATTGCCTTCGCCGCGCAGGTCATTTACCAGTTTTAACGCTAACTGTTCGCCAATATAAAAATTATCCGATGTGGTGACGTTAATACTGGATGGGCTGGCGGTATCAACGGTAAATAAAGGAATGCCCGCTTCGCGGATTTTTTTCAGCCAGGGTTCCAGCACCGACGCTGTGCCGAGGGTTTCAATGATGGCATCCGGTTTTTGCGCAATAAGCGTCTGAATCTGCGCAATTTGCTGCGACTCTTTACGCCCGCCATCCAGCGCAATCGGCGTTCCGCCAAGGCGCTTCACCTCATCGATTTGTCCCTGATAAGCTTTCAAATCCCAGTAGTGATCGGTACCCGCGACGGTGATGCCAATGCGTTTACCCGCCAGCGACGGAATCGGTTGATCCTCGGCGTGCGCCATTCCTGATAATAGTGATAGAGAAGCCAATAACAGACCTGCCAGGCGGTGCTTTTTCATTCTTAATATCCCTGGAAACAATAAAATAATGTTGTGTGACGCCTGTTATCTGGCGTGTGAAATAAAAATTATCACAGCCATTTTTTATCCATAATGCTATTTTCTCCTTAGGCTAGCTGGCGATTGGTAATAGCCAATCCGCACTAGTTCGGTGCGTTTTTTCCCGCTGCGCTTTGTCGGTTTTTTATGCACAGTTACGTAAAGATACTGGTAATCCATACAGATAAGGTTCAGGATGGTCACTCATCCTGGATTAGCACCCACGGCCATTCACCCTCTATCTGAGGGCTCGTAATGAACTTTTATTCAACTGAAACCGTTTGCGTCATTACCGGTGCCAACCGCGCCAATTTACGTCGCTGGTTGCGCGGTGGATTAATTTCTGAGAATCACGTCAATAAGGATTGGAGCCGACATCAGGTTGATGAAGTGCTCGCCATGATGGCATTGACCTCGGGTGGCGCCACGCTGTGGCAAATCTATCAAGGCCGTCACTGCGGGCTCGATTACTCTTCGTCTGGTTGGGTGGCACGCCGCGGCGATCTGTTACGGCAGCTGGAGTTAGGCTCTGATCGAGAACTAGCGCGTACTGTGCGCAATCTGGCGGGCGATTACAGCAGCGACGATTTCGTCAATGTGCTGATGAAACCGCTCAACCGCTGGCTGCGTGATGATACGCGTCGCGGGGCATCACGCAGGTTAACGCGCTTTCATGAAGCGATCGTTCATCACAGCGACTGTGTAAAACGCGCTTCAGCCCGTCAGCAGCAGATGCCACTGTTACTGGAAGTGGTCAGCACCGGCGATGAAACGGAAGTGTGGCTGGAAGCCATTCGCCTTACCGGACAAGGATTCTGCGTCGAGGTGGATCAAACCTCACAACCGATGCTGTACAGTTCAGAAAGCCGCCACGATCATCACCTGCTGTGGTGCGGTGCCGGGATCAGCCATGAACGCATGACCCAGTTCCAGCGCGGATTACGTTCCGGTAAACCGGTGATGCTGAGCGGACCCGATCGCAGCGTTCATCCGGCTGTCGCTGAAGCCAGAGTCGCTTAGCCGGTGCTTTATGCACCGGTCTCATCGCTTATCCCATTCCGCACTTTGCTTATTCAAAAGAAGTAGTTAGCTACGGCAACAACGGTTAAGTCACATCACTCTCTCTTCTGCTACGCTCTCGCCTCCCAATCAGGAGGATCCATGAGTTCATTAATCGATATTTTCACCAGTCATAAAAGCGATCGCAGTTTTACTGACCTTCCCGTTGCGGATGCGGTGCTGGATCGCATCATTTCGGCCGCGTATCGCGCGCCAACCTCGGTGAACTCGCAGCAGGTCTCTTTGGTGGTGACGCGCGATGCTGAAAGACGCGCACAAATCTCCCAGATTGCTGGCGGTCAGCCGTGGATTGCCAAAGCGCCGGTATTTATTACCCTGGTGTTGGATATGCATAAATCGCGTCTGGCGATGAACGCTATCGACCGCGAGCAGATCGCGCAGCAGAGCATCGAAAGCATTGTGTCGGGCTCAACCGATGTGGGTATTGCGTTGGGTTCTATCATGGCGGCAGCGCGTGCGGAAGGTTTGGGCATTGTGCCGATTGGCGGTATTCGTCGCGATGCGCAGGCGTTAATCCGCTTGCTGGATTTGCCGGAATATACCTTCCCGGTGGCGGGCGTGGTGATTGGCCATGTCGATCAGCCTGCGCATCAGAAGCCGCGTCTGCCGCTGGCTACCTTCCGTCATGAAGAGCGCTATCAACGTGATGGACTGGAGCAACACATCGCTGCCTATAATCAGGAGATGGTGCAGCACTGGAAAAATACCGGACGTGAGGATGGCGAGAGCTGGAGTGAAAGCGTTAGCGGTTATTATCACAAGATTTACTTCCCGCACGTGCTGGACGCGCTGAAGAAGCAAGGGTTTGGCAACGACAAGTGACGGCTTTTCCCCGCGCGCTGTGCGCGGGGAAAGAAAATTAACGCCCTTTCTTCTTACGACCTGGCTGGGCGAAACGCTGGCGATTAGCCGGTTTTGCTCCCGCTTTCTCACCCGGTTTAGCGCCAACCGTCGCGGGCTTTTTCGCCGCGCTGGCGGGTTTCTTTTTCGCCTGCGTCTTCTGCGTTTTTTGATCTTCGGATGATGAGTCTTCAATCAGTTTGAACAGATCGATCAGCTCGTCATCGGTCAAATCGCGCCACTCGCCGAGCGGAATCCCTTTCAGGCTGACGTTCATGATGCGCGTACGTTCAAGCTTGGTCACTTCAAAGCCGAAGTGTTTGGTCATTCGACGAATCTGACGATTCAGCCCCTGAACCAGAATGATGCGGAAGACAAAGGTCGACTCTTTTTTAACTTTGCACTTTTTGGTGACGGTGCCGAGCATCGGTACGCCCGCGCCCATTCCGGCAATAAATTCATCGGTGATCGGTTTATCAACGGTGACCACATACTCTTTTTCGTGGTTATTACCGGCACGCAGGATTTTATTCACCAGATCGCCGTGGTTGGTGAGGAAAATCAGTCCCTGCGAATCTTTATCCAGGCGACCAATCGGGAACACGCGCTTGCTGTGATTAACGAAATCACCAATGTTGTCACGCTCACCCTCTTCCATGGTGGTGATGATGCCCACCGGTTTGTTCAGCGCAATCAGCACTAAATCTTCTTCGTCACGCGGCTCAATCAGCTGCCCGTTCACTTTGACTTCATCCCCTGCAAACACCTGCGCACCGACGGCAGCGCGTTTACCGTTAATGAACACGTTGCCTTGCTCGATGTAACGATCGGCATCGCGGCGTGAGCAGATTCCGCTCTCGCTGATGTATTTGTTCAGGCGTGTGGATGAGTTAGGCAGCATGGTTCCTCCGAAAAAAAACGGACTATACAGCAACCTTAGGCGTTGGTTAAGCCTCGCGACAATCATCAGCATTTCTCTTACCACGATATAACAGCACACTAACAATGTGGTTGTTGTCAGCGGATCGATCAGCGACAATTCGCACCCATCGTTTTTTCTTATGACAGAGTGATTCCCTCATGACAAATCAGCCATCGGTGACGTGGATAACCTCCGTGCGCACCTTTCTGGCCCGCCTTTGGCCCCATCCGTTACCGGGAGGCAAAAAGCAGATGGTCATCGCCAGCATTGGCGCGGGATTGGGTTTAATGATGACCAGCCTGATCAGTCACTGGCTGCTGGGCGAAGTAAATCTGTGGTTTGTCGCGCCGATGGGCGCTTCGGCGGTATTGCTGTTTGGTCTGCCGAACAGTCCGCTGGCGCAGCCGTGGTCAATTGTCGGCGGCAATCTGGTGGCGGGCGTTGTTGGCGTCACCACCGCGCTGTGGGTTCCCCATCCCGCGCTGGCGTGTGGTATTGCGGCCTGTGTGACGATTGCGTTGATGTTTCAACTGCGCTGTTTGCATCCACCGAGCGGCGCGGTGGCGCTGACCGCAATTTTGGGCGGTAACGGCGTCCAGCAACTGGGTTACCACTTTATTCTGACGCCGGTGCTGTTGAACTCGGTTTGCCTCGCGCTGCTGGCGTTGCTGTTTAACAATCTCGCCGGACGTCGTTATCCGCATCCGCTGGCGGCAACGGAAACCAAAGCGCCGCCTGTGGTGATCGACGTAGCGATTACGCGTGAAGACCTGCATCAGGCGCTGGAAAGCGGTGAAGTGCTGGATATCGATGAGGATGATTTGCAGCAGTTGCTGCAACGCGCCGAAGAGATTGCGACACATCGTCAGCGCGGGCAGATGCCGGCATCATCATGAGTGGTCGCCATAAATGGCGACTCGACACCATATTCTTTCACAATGACTTCATTGCCCTCAATTTCAACCACCGCAAACGGCACCTCTTCTGCCCCATCCAGCATCCCTTTGAGCGTATAGAAGCCTGTTTGACCGATGCGCGCAAAGCCGCCGCGATGATCGTGTCCAGAGAAACAGCAATGTATGTTGTAACTAGAAAGCAGCTCTGCCAGCGCGCTGCCGTTGAGTAAGTTGTGGCTGTTATGCGGCGCCAGCGGATAATGCCCAAACACCACCACTTTCTCCCCCTGCTGGCGGGCTTGCTGCAACTGCTGCTCAATCCACGCCATTTGCTGCGTTCCTACCGCACCGTTCCAGGGTTTCGCCTGCGGCTGCTGGCGCGCGGTGAGGTCCACCAGCATCGCCTCCGCCTGCTTGCGATCGTCACCGTTCTGCGTGTTGCAATAGAGGCTGATGTCGTTGCCGTCATAAACAATAAAACGCCAGCCCTGCAGCCCAAAGGCGTAATAGCTTTTGGGTAGCGCAGCGGCTTCGTTGAGATGCTGCGCGATGGTCTGCGCATCGTGATTACCCAGCACCACCGCATGTGGATGTTCGAGGCGATCGTAAATCGGCAATATCGCCGCGTAGCTGTTCCAGTCGCGATCGACTAAATCCCCCAGCGTAACGACAAAATCCAGCGGCTGCTGATTCAACACCTCAATCGCCTGCGGCAGCTTACGCAGCGCGTGGCGATAGTAGAGATTTTTCGCCATATCGGCGTCGATGTCGGCATATTGCGGATCGGCAATCAAACCAAAACGCAGCGTGCTGCTCAGCGGCGCGGAACGCACATCGGGCAAGGCATAGAGCTCGGCGACATCGCCCAGCAGTTCACGCTGCAGTTCAGTCAGCGGATGCGGATAAGACACGAAAAGCACTCCTTAGCGAATACCAGCACGCATAAACGATTGAATAAACTGACGCTGGAACATCAGGAACAGCACTAACAGCGGCAACGTCGTCATTAACGTAGCAGCGCCAATCAACGCCCATTGCACGCCCTGCTCCGGCGCCGAGAACAGTTGCAGGCCCACGGTGAGCGGCCGCACGTTGACCGAATCGGTAATCACCAGCGGCCAGAGGAAATCATTCCAGTGGAAACTGATCGACACCAGCGCAAACGCCACATAAATCGGCTTCGCCAGCGGAATATAAATCTTGCGCAGAATGTAAAAGCGGCTGGCACCTTCCACAATCGCCGCCTCTTCCAATACCAGCGGAATACTTTTAAAGGTCTGGCGTAGCAGAAAGATGGCGAAGGCCGAGGAGAAATACGGCAGCGCGATGCCGGTCAGCGTATCGCGGAAACCCAGCGCGCCGATGGTTTTGTAGTTATTCAGAATCAGCACGTCGGGGCTGATCATCAGCTGCAGCAGGATCAGCGCGAAGATCGCGCCGGAGAATTTCAGGCGGAAGCGCACTAATGCGTAAGCGGCCATGGTCGCCAGAATCAGCTGCACCACCACAATCATCAGCACCAGCAAGCTGGTATTGAGGAAGTAGCGACCAAAGGGCGCGGCGTGCCAGGCATTAACGAAGTTCTGCAAGGTCAGCGGCGAAAAAAGCGAAAAGCCCGCCTGATCGGATGCCGGATGAATCGCCACCCAGATCGCCACCAGAATCGGTAAAAACCACAGCAACGCGGCAAGCCCAATGCCCATATTCAGACACAGGCGACCAAACGTGATTGTTGGCTTCATTGGTAATGGGCTCGCTTGTCCAGCAGGTTGAATTTAAGCAGTGCAATCGCGGCGAGGATCACCAGCAGTACCACCGTCATTGCCGCTGCGGCGGGCATATCCCAGAAGCTGAAGGCAGTGCGATAGATGTAGAACAGCAGCAGGCTACTGCTGTTATTCGGCCCGCCGTTGGTCATCGCGATCACCTGATCGACGATGCGAAACGCATTCATCGAGGCATTGATCAGCACAAACAGCGTGGTGGGCATCAGCAGCGGCCACTGCACGCGGCGGAAGAAATAGCGGCGTGACGCCCCTTCTATCTGCGCGGCTTCGCTCAGGCGCGGATCGATCTGCTGCAAAGCGGCGAGATAAAAGATCATAAAGAAGCCCGCTTCGCGCCATACCGATACCGCCATCAAACAGTACAAGGCGCTACCCGGTTCGCCGAGCCAGTTCATCGCTGGCAGCGAAAACAGCGCCAGCAGCTTATTCAGCAAACCCAGCTGCGGCGTGTAGAAGAACAGCCACAGATTGGCGATGGCGATCATCGGCAGCAGCGAAGGAATAAAGAACGCAGTGCGCACCAGCGCATTGGCACGCATGTGACGATTGACCGCCAGCGCCATCAGCAGCGCCAGCGTTACCGCCAGCGGAATGGTGATCAACGCATACAGTAGGTTATTCCACAGCGACTGAATGAAGATGTCGTCATCCAGCAGCGCAAGATAGTTATCCAGCCCAACAAAATGGGCTGGACGACCGTTACGTGCTGCGCTGAACAGGCTTTCCCATACGGTCGCAACCGCCGGATAGTGCGTAAACAGCAGTAAAAAGCTCAGTGCCGGTAAAATCAGCAGATAGCCATACAGCTGCATCGACCATAACCGGGGCCGCCGAACCGGCGCAACGGTGAGAATCGTGCTCGTCATTATTGATAAGACTTCAGCAGACGGTCGGCTTGCTTCTGCGCGCCTTCCAGCGCTTCGGCTGGCGTTTTCGCCTGCGTCACCGCCGCTTCTACCGCGTGATTGAGCGCATCCTGAATCTGCACGCTGTTGTAAGTCGAGAGTTCTGGCTGCGCATACTTCAGCTGTTCACGCGCCACCAGGGCCTGAGGAACCTCTTTAACATAATCCTTCATTACCGTGGTATCCCATGCCGCCGGAGAGATCGCTACATAACCGGTGGCGATACTCCAGCGTGCCGCCTGCTCGGGTGAGGTTACCCAACGGATAAACTCCATCGCCGCTTTCTGCTGTTCTGGTGAGGTATTTTTGAAGACATACAGGTTGCCGCCGCCGGTTGGGCTGCCGCGCTGGGTTTTCTCCGGCAGCATCGCCACACCGAACGGAAATTTCGCGTTATCACGCACGTTGGTCAGGTTGCCGGTGGTGGTCACCATCATGGCAGTTTTGCCGCTGATGAAGTCCTGCGGCGTGGTGCCCCACGCAATGGCACCCTTTGGCGACACCTCCTCTTTCTGGCCGAGATCGGTCAGCCACTGCAGCGTTTCCACGTTGCCCGGCGTGTTGAAGTGCACCGCTGTACCTTTGCCGTTATCAAGACGACCGCCGTTGGTGGCGGACAAACCCTGGAAGTTCCAGTAACCGTTTGGCGTGGACGGAATCTCAATGCCCCATTGGCTGACGCCGTTGGCATCTTTGATCGTGAGCTTCTTACTGAATTCGACCACTTGCTGCCAGTTGGCCGGTGGCGTATCGGCGTTCAAACCGGCTTTCTCAAACGCCCGTTTGTTCCAGTACATCACCACGGTTGAACGCTGGAACGGTACGCCCCACACTTTGCCGTCAATGTGACGCAGAAACGCCGGGTAGAAACCGTCGATCCATTTTTTGCCTTCCTCGCCCTGCGCTAAATCGCTGGCCGCCACAATCGCACCGGCATCAATCAGTGAATACGCTTCGATATCGCCGATCACCGCCAGCTGCGGTGCGTTGCCACCCCGAAAGGCGGTCAGCGCTTTGGTCACGGTGGTGGCGTAGTCACCGGTATACACCGGCTGAATGCTCACGTCCGGATGCACTTTCTGGAAATCCGCCACCAGCGAATCAACGGTGTGGCTCACTTTGCCGCCCACCGCGATCGGGTAATACATTTGCAGCTTGACCGGTTCAGCCGCAAAAGCTGAGGTGGTGATGGCGAGGACTAATGCAGAAAGACGTGAATAACGAATCGCAGACATGATTTTCCCTTGGGCAAATGACAACGGTTAAACAGCGTATTTTTTCTGTGAAGCAAACATCTGTTGTTCGGCTGGCACGCAGCGCTTACCGCTCTCGCGATGAAACAGATATTGCCGCGCGGCGGACCACTGCAATCCCACTTCACTGCCATCGGTGAAGCGCTGCATGCCCGGCACTTTGATGGTCAGCGGTTCGTTGATGCCAGCAAGCAGGCACACCAGCAAGGTATCAGCGCCCATATATTCAGAACTGATCACCCGCGCGGTCAGCGCCGCCTGTTCTGCAGCGATCGGCTGGATATCTTCGGCACGCAATCCAAGGCTCAGCGGCGCGTCGCGGTATTCCACTACCGGCGCGGTGAGATGCAGCAGATAGTGATGCGCGCCATTGCGCTGCAGCGGCAGGATGTTCATCGGCGGTGCGCCAATGAACTGTGCGGCAAACACGCTGGCGGGATTGTTGTAGAGATCGTCTGGCGTGCCGTGCTGTTCAATGTGGCCATCGTTGAGCAGGATAATGCTGTCGGCCATGCTCATCGCTTCAGTCTGATCGTGCGTGACGTACAGCATGGTCAAACCGAGTTTTTTCTGCAGCGCGCGGATCTCACGGCGCATGCTTTGCCGCAGCCTGGCGTCGAGGTTCGACAGCGGCTCATCCATTAAACACAGCGTGTTATTGGCGATCACCGCACGGCCCAGCGCCACGCGCTGCTGTTGTCCGCCGGAGAGCTGCGACGGCAAACGATCCAGCAGCTTATCCAGCTCCATCAGCTTGCTGACATTATCCAGGCGTGCAGCAAACGACAGTTTCTCCTCGCCGCGCGCTTTCAAACCAAACAGCAGGTTTTCGCGCACGTTGAGGTGGGGAAACAGCGCGTAAGATTGAAACACCATCGATAGCTTGCGCTGCGACGGCGGCAGATGGGTGATATCGGCATGATTAAAGTGGATCGCCCCGCGATCGGCTGTTTCCAGTCCGGCGATGGTACGCAGCAGCGTCGATTTACCGCAGCCCGATGGACCGAGCAGCGCGACAAACGCGCCTTCTGCCGCGTCGAAGCTGATGTCGTCCAGGGCGGTTTTCTCGCCCCAGGCTTTAGTGATGTGGTGAAGCGAAAGGTGGCTCATGCATCCGCAATCCAGAAATCAGAATGGCGGTAAGCTAGCGGAAGGAAATGAAGGTTTTATGTCATTGCGGTGACCGCGCGGTTAAAGGCCACCGAAGGGTCATCATTAATGACGACCTTCAAACATGAATCACTGATTAAAATAATGTTGATGCAAAATCGCAGCCCCATCATCAATCGCTTTCATCAATATCTTTTCACTGGTGACCGCATCGCCGGCCTGTAACGCTTCCAGCAGGTGATCATAGTTATGATGCCCATTCACCACCTCGGCCGGCTGCGGATAGAGATAGTTAAAGCACGGACCGATCTGCACCCAAAGCTGTTCGATCAGTGCCTCCAGCGTTGGCATTTGCGCATAGCCATAGAGCGTAAAACGGAACGCGCGATTGGCTTCTAACGCCGCCTCGGCATCACCGCTTTGTTTGGCTTGCATAAAGCGCGCGCAGAGTTTTTTCAGTACGGAAATCTGTTTTTTTCCCAAAAATGGCGTCGCCGCCCTCACCGCTAAACCTTCAAGCTGCTTACGAATCAGCGTAATCTCATCAAAGCGCGGGCGCGTCATTTCCGGGACCAGAAACGCCGCAGCTGGCGTGGCGTCTAATGCTCCGGCAGAAACCAGTCGCAACAAGGCTTCACGCACCGGCGTGATGCTGGTACCCAATTGAGCCGCCAAATCGCGCGTTACCAGCCGTGCACCAGGTTTTAACTTGCCAACAATCAGCGCGCTGCGCAGTGACGATTCCACCTGCGCGGTCAAACTCATGCGCTGCGCTTTATCCATTTCGATCATACGTTGAGGGCCTTCTACTGAAATTCGCAAATGGTAAGTTATTTTTAATGTTTTATTGCCAACTTGCCAGATTATAGGATATATCATGTATTACAAATAAGCACAGTCTTGATTCTGGCAGTATCCACTCTTTTCACTACCTTGCCGTTGGCAATTTTGGGAAACGTTATGAGATTACCTGCAGTGAAGTTTGCCACCACCGCGTTGCTATTTGCTCTGATGCCAGCCGTACAGGCAGCGGAACTGACCATTGGCCAACCCACGTCTGCCACGGCGATGGATCCCGGCTTTCTCAAAGAATCTGCCACCTTAGTCGACAACCTCTTCGATACCTTAGTGCGCCGCGCCGATGACATGTCATTACAGCCGGGCTTAGCCACTGAGTGGAAAGCGATTAACGACACCACCTGGCAATTTACCCTGCGCCAGGGCGTGAAATTTACCGATGGCGAGCCGGTGAACGCCGAAGCGGTGAAGTTCTCCATCGATCGTATTTTAGACCCCGCCAATCACGCACCGACGATTTCCTATATCCGCACCATCAAATCGGTGGACGTGATCAACGACTATCAGGTGCAGATCCACACCAACGGCCCGGATCCTCTGCTGCCCACGCGCATGAGCCGCTACCCGGCTTACATTGTGCCGCCCGCCTACGTGAAGAAGGTCGGCGCCAGCGAGTTTGCGCGCAAACCGGTGGGCAGCGGCGCTTACAAGCTGGATAGCTTTATCCCGGATGAAAAAGTGGTGATGGTCGCCAATGAAACTTACTGGCGCGGCAAACCGGCGATTGATCGCGTTACCTGGCGTCCGATTCCCGAAGCCACCGCACGCCTCACCGCGCTGCTGACCGGCGAAGTGCAGCTGATTGAAAGCGTGCCTGCTGATTTAGTGCCCGCGCTGAAAAATCGCCCCAATGTCGAACTGGAACAGGTGAAAGGCGGCGGACTGACGATTTATCTCGGCCTTAAAGATGATGAGAAACCGCTGAGTGATGTGCGCGTCCGTCAGGCGCTTTCGCTGGCGTTAAACCGTCAGGCTTATACCCAACAGCTGCTGCACGGTTTCGGTACGCCAACCGGTACCATGGCCGGAGCCAATGACTTTGGTTATCTGTCGGTTCCAGCCACCACGCAGGATGTGGCGAAAGCCAAATCGCTGCTGGCGGAAGCCGGTTACGCCAATGGCTTTACCCTGCGCTTCCAGGCACCACGCCGTTATATTGCCAGCGCCGACGTCGCACAAGCCATCGTGCAGGATTTAGCGGCGATTGGCGTGAAAGCCGAGCTGGAAGTGCCGGAGTGGTCGGTTTACACCCAGCAGGTCGCGTCCCAGAAACAGGCTCCGATGTATATGCTGGCGTGGGGATCCACGCAGACGCTGGATGCTGATGCCGCGCTGTTCCCCATCCTGCGCAGCGGCGAGCCCTATTCCACCGTGCATGATGCAGAGCTGGATAAGCTGCTCGACCAAAGCCGTCAGATTGTCGATCCCGTTGCGCGCAAAAAAGTGTTAGAGCAGATTCAGCAACGCGTCGCGGAACAACAGCCGCTGCTGCCGCTGTACCGTGAAGATACCTTGTATGCGCACAGCACGTCGCTCAACTTCAAAGGCCGCGTCGATGCCCGCATCCCGCTGTTTGATCTGAGGCTGAAATGATTTCACCGGGCACCGTGCTGCAGCGCCGTCCACGCCGCCTGATTTACGGCGATGCGGTAATCGGCAGCCTTTTGCTGATCGTGGTGATTGCCGCGGCGCTGCTCTCTCCGTGGCTGCCGTTGCCCGATGCCTTAAGTAACAATCTCAATGAGATGTTCCTGCCGCCGGGTTCACCCGGTGCGCAAGCCACACATTGGCTCGGCACCGATCAACTGGGGCGCGATCTGCTGGCGCGCATTCTCTCCGGCACGCGTTTGTCGCTGCTGGTGGTGTTGGTCGCGGCGGCGATTGGCGCGGTGATTGGCGTCGCGCTCGGTATGATCGCCGGTTACGCCGGCGGTTGGGTTGATGCGCTGATCATGCGACTGATCGACATCCAGCTGGCGGTGCCGTTTATTCTATTGATTCTGCTAGTGATTGCGCTGATGGGTGCATCACTGACCAACATCATTGTGATTATGGGCTGCACCAGTTGGGCGATTTATGCCCGCGTAGCGCGCGCCAAAACCTTAGAGATTCGGGAACTGGAATATATTCAGGCGGTGCGCGCCATGGGCTTTTCGCCGCTGCGCATACTGCTACGGCATATCCTGCCCAATCTGCTGACGCCGCTGGTGGTGTTGCTAACGCTGGATATCCCACGCCTGATCGTGCTCGAAGCCTCAGTGGGTTTTCTCGGTATGGGCATTCAGCCACCCACGCCAACGCTGGGCAATCTGATTGGCGAAGGTCGCTCTTACATGCTGCTGTCGCAATGGCTGGTGCTCTATCCCGGTTTGGTGATTGCAGCGCTGGTGATTGGCTGCAACCTGCTCGGCGATGCGCTGCTACGTCGCACGCATACGAGGCTGGATTAAGATGCTGAACATTCTGCTCAATCGCCTTGGCCAATCGGTATTAGTGCTGCTCGGCGTGTCGCTGCTGATTTTCTTTAGCCTGCACATGACGGGCGATCCGGCGGCGCTGATGATGCCGCCCGGCTCCAGCCAGCAGGAGATCGCTACTTTTCGTCATAGCATGGGCTTTGATCGTCCGCTGCTGTGGCAATACAGCCACTATCTTGGCGGCGTGCTGCACGGGGATTTTGGTGAATCGCTGCGCTACAGCCAGCCGGTATTGGCGTTGATTGCCGAACGTCTGCCGGCGACGGCGCTGCTGGCGGTGAGTGCGCTGGCATGGAGTTCGCTGCTCGGTCTGCTGCTCGGCATTATCAGCGCCCTGAGACCGCACAGCCTGTGGGATTTGTTATGTCGCCTGCTGGCCTTCTCCGGCCAGGCGATTCCGGTGTTCTGGCTCGGGCTGCTGCTGATTCTGCTGTTCAGCCTGAAGTTACAGTGGCTGCCCTCCAGCGGTTACGGCACTTTCGCCGCGTTGGTGATGCCGGCGCTCAGTCTGGGTGCGTTTTACATGAGCGCCGTGGCCCGCCTGACGCGCGCCAGCCTGCTGGATGTGCTGCAACAGGATTATATCCGCACCGCGCGCGCCAAAGGGCTCAGCGCCTGGCGCATCGTGGTACGCCACGGTTTGCGTAACGCACTGATTCCGGTGATCACCGTACAGGGCATGTATTTCGCCTCGCTGCTCGGCGGCGCACTGGTGACTGAGATTATTTTTGCCTGGCCGGGCATTGGTCGTCTGGCGATTCAGGCGATTCAAAACCGCGATTTCCCGCTGGTGCAGGCGATTGTGTTGCTCGCCGCCGTGGTGTTTGTGGCGATCAATTTGCTGATCGACCTGCTCTATCTGGTGCTGAACCCGAGGATTCGTTTATGAGTCGCCTTGACGCCACGCTTGAACTGCTGAGTGAACTGACGCGCTGGCCAAGCGTAGCCGGTCAGTTATCCTCGCAGCGCGGGTTGGCCGCCTGGCTGGAACAGTGGATGGTGGCGCAGCTGAATGCCGCGATCGTCTATCCGGTGGCGTCTCAAACCGATGATGTCCCGCCGCTGGTCCATGTACGCATCGATAACGGCAGCAGCAAAACCGTGGTGCTGTACAACATGTATGACGTAATGCCTGCGGATGATGCCGGCTGGGATGTGCCGCCGTTTGTCGGTGGCGTGTGTCACTGGGACGATCTCGGCGCGGTATTTGTCGGACGCGGTGCAGAGAACAATAAAGGCCCGGTCGCCGCCCTGCTGATTCTGCTACGTGAACTGCAGCAGAGCCAGCAGCTCGATTTTAATATCGAAATCCTGCTTGAAGGTGAAGAGGAAGTGGGCAGCGGCGCGCTGCGGCGTTATCTGGCGCAACAGCCTTGCCCGATTGCTCCCGCTGAAGCCGTGCTGTTTCCGTCACTGTGCGAATACGGTGGCGGCGCACCGCGCGTCTATCTGGGCTTTACCGGACTGGCCAGCGGACGCCTCAGCGTCACCGGCGGCGCATGGGGCGGACCGTCCTCCGCGATTCATGCCAGCAATGCCGGTTGGATCGCCAATCCGGCGTGGCGTTTAGTACAGGCATTAGATGCCATCGCGCCAGCAGAACACAGCGGCGTATTGGCGTGTCACGCCACGGACGAGGAGGCGAATCAGTTATTGGCGACCTTAGCCGCCGAATTCAGCATCAATGACGAACTGCAGTTCCGTCGCAGTCAGCGCCTGATGATCGCCGGCGATACGCTGAGCTGCCTGCAAACGCTGCTCGGCAGCGCGGTGTTAACGCTGGCAGAACTGCACAGCGATCCGCCGGGCGGACGCGGCGTCATCCCGTTCCGTGCCAGCGCGGAACTGGCGTTTCGCATCCCGCCGGGTTTCGATCAGGACGCGATGATTGCCGACGTGCAGCAGCGGCTGGCACAAGCCGATTTAGCCGGCAGCGAGCTGCACCTGTTTGATCGCTATCCCGGCGTGCGCTTTAGCCGCAGCGCCAGCGGCGTCGATGCCCTAATCGCCAGCTATCAAACGCTGGGTGCGGCACCGCAAATCTGGCCGTGGGCGCCGGGCTGTGCGCCCGCCTACGCTTTCGCGGCCGTTGCGCCCGCCTTTCTGATTGGCGGATTAGGCCACGGCGGCAACGCGCACGCCGTTAATGAGTTTGTCACGCTGGCGGGACTCGAACGCTTCCAGCAATCCATGAGCCTGTGGCTCAACGCATTCAATGATTCGGCCATTGGCCGGGTCGCGCCACACCAGGGAAACACCGCAGTACACAAAAATATAAAGGTAGTAAATAATGAAATCAGTAGAAGAGTTTGAACGCGTTCCGCTCGGCTTCTTCCCCACTCCTCACGAGCCGCTGCCGCGGCTCAGTGAGGCACTTGGGATTACGCTGACGATCAAACGTGATGACTACAGTGGCTTCGGCGGCGGCGGCAACAAAGTCCGCAAGCTGGAGTATCTGATGGCGGAGGCCTGTAAAACAGGCGTGAATGTGGTGATCACCACCGGCGGGCATCAGTCGAACCACGCCCGCATGGTGGCTGCCGCCGCACGCAAGTTTGGTATGCGTCCGGTGCTGGTGCTGCGGGGCAATCCGCCCGCAAGCTGGCAGGGTAATCTGCTGCTGGATAAGCTGTTCGGGGCCGAGGTGCAGTTCCTCGATCCCGACGGCTATTTCAGCCAGATTGAAGGTGCGATGCAGGCGCACGCGGATGCGGCTCTCGCGCAAGGTGAAACCCCCATGATTATTCCGCTGGGTGGCGCAACGCCACTCGGCGCATTGGGTTATGTACGCGCAGTGGAAGAGATAGCAGCGCAGCTGGCACCAAGCCAGACGCCCGCACCCGATTTCATCGTCGCGCCCACCGGTTCCGGCGGCACACTGGCGGGATTGCATGTGGGTACGCGTCGCTATTGGCCCAATACTAAGGTGATTGGCGTGAGCGTCAGCGCCAAAGCCGACTGGTTTCAGCCACGCATTGCCGGCATGGCGCAGGATTGTGCCGATCTGCTGCAATGGCCGCAGCAGTGGCAGCCGGAGGATATCTGGATTGAGGATGGTTATGTCGGTCAGGCGTACGGCGTGCCATCGGACGGCGGCATCGCTGCCATCTATCAACTCGCCCAACTGGAAGGCGTGCTGCTGGATCCGGTCTACACCGGTAAAGCGATGCACGGCCTGTTCTCGCTGGTCGAACAGGGGCGCATTCCGCAGGGATCGCGCGTGACCTTCGTGCATTGTGGCGGTTCTCCGGCGCTTTATCCCTTCGCCGATCGCCTGCTGGAGGCGTAATGGAAGCCTTGTTGCGTGTACTGGATGAAGCCACCGTCGCGCAATTAGGCGGCGGGGATGTCGCTTTAGCGCTGGAAGACGTCAAAGCGGTGATTCAGCTGATGCGTCTCGGCGAGGCGCAGATGCCCGCCGAAAATCACATCGACCTCGGTACGCCGCTCGGTAAAGCGTATGCCTTACCGGCGCGCGTCGGCGGCAGCTACAATGCCGCAGGCGTGAAGTGGACGGCACATCGTCCCCAGCGACCGGATGCGTTGCCCGCCGCCCTAGCCTTGACCCTGATTAACGATGCGCAGAGCGGCATTCCGCGCGGCTTGCTAGCCAGCGGGGCACTCACCGCGGCGCGCACTGCGGCGGTGAGCGCACTGGCGTTACAGCTGGCCGCACCGCGTCCGGTAAAGCGCGTGCTGCTGCTCGGCGCTGGTTTGCATGCGCAGGCGCATCTGCGCATGCTGCAGCAGCTGTTTCCGCAGCTGGAACAGATTGGCGTGTGGAATCGCTCTCCTTTTAAACTCAGCGCGTTGCGCGAAGTGCAAATCGAAACCGATCTGCCACTCGCTCTGGCGCAGCCTTATGACGCCGTGCTGACCTGTACCAGCGCCGACCAGCCGATTGTCGACGCCGCAGCGGTACGTCCCGGCAGGATCATTTTGCAGGTCGGTTATCACGAAGTGAGTTTTGCCGCCATCAAAGCCAGCAGCAAGGTGGTGGTGGATGCGTGGGGCGATTTTGCCCAGCGCAGCGCCAAAAGCCTGTTCCAGATGTTCCGCGCCGGGGAGTTTGCTGAACAGGATGTGGCGGCCGATCTCGCCGCGCTGCTGCTGGATCACTGGCGTCCACAGCCCGATGACAGCGTCTATTTCTCCTCATTTGGCCTCAACGTGTTTGATATCGCCCTCGCCGCCCGCGTGTTACAGGCCGCTGAGCACGACGAGCTCGGTTCGTTGCAGTCGCTGTTTTCAGGAGTCCTGCATGATCATTGATGTGCTTTCACTGCATCAGCGCCAGGCGCACGGCGAAGCGTTTCTGCTGATCGATGTCCGCGAATTTGCCGACTGGCAACGCGCCACCTTGCCTGGCGCGCAGCACTGTAACGTCTACGACTATTTTATTGAGGATTGCAGCGAGACAGGTTTAGCGGTGATGGCAGCCGAAGCCGCCACCGCACTGCAGCCGATGTTTACCGCGTATCCCAACGCCACGCCGGTGTTTTTCGAGCAGCAGGTTGGCATGCGTTCACCGCGCGGCGCCTGGTTCGCATGGCTGCTCAAGCGTGATGATGCGCTGATTCTGGATGGCGGCGTCGATGCCTGGATTGCGGCAGGCTATGAACTCGCGCCGGGATTGGGATTAAGCCGCACCGTGGCGCATCCACCGGCAGCCAACGCACCCGCGTGGAATCGCGAGCTGGTGTGCAGCCGTGAACAGGTACTAGCAGCGGATGGCGTGGCGGTGATCAACGTGGATGCCCGTCGCCCCAGCGAGTTTGACGGCAGCTTTGCGCATGCCTGCTGCCAGCGCGCGGGACGGATTCCACATTCTCAGCTGCTGTTCTGGGAAGATGTCATCGCCAACGGCCATTTCTTATCAGCGCAGCAGATTGCCGCACGCGCCGCGGCGGCAGGACTGAGTCAAAACGCGAAGTTGCAGGTTTATTGCCATCGTGGTGCCCGCGCCGCCACGGTGTTGGCGGCGTTAAAACTGGCGGGCTATCCCCATGTTTCGGTGTACGTCGGTTCCTGGCACGAATGGGCCGAACATCACGAACTGCCGCTGTTACACGGCAGCTGATCGCAGCGCCAGCGCCTGCTGCACGTCCGGCGCAGCGGCGAGCAGCTGGCGGGTGTAATTGTCCTGTGGATGGTTAATCACGCTGGCGGTTGCGCCGGACTCCACAATCCTGCCGTGATACATCACCACCACGCGGTCGCACAACTGACGCACCGCGCCGAGATCGTGGCTGATAAACAGCACTGATAATCCCAGCTTGTGGCGCAGCGTATTAAACAGCGCCAGAATCTGCCCGCGCACCGATAAATCCAGCGCCGCTACCGCTTCATCCGCCACCAGCAGCTTCGGCTCCATCGCCAGCGCGCGCGCAATGGCAATACGCTGACGCTGGCCGCCCGAGAACGCACCAGGCAAACGTGTGGCATGTTCGGCCTTCAATCCCACCAACGCCAGCAGCTCTTTGACTCGCTCATCCACCGCCGCACCTTTGCGCAGTTGCCAGACGCGCAGCGGTTCGGCGATCTGCTCACCAACCGGGATTTTCGGATTCAGGCTGGCATAAGGATCCTGGAAAATAATCTGCGTGTGGCGACGTAAGCTATGCAGCTGACGGCCCTGCAAATGCTGCCCCTGAAAATGCACTTCGCCGCCATCCGCCGTAATCAGGCCAATCGCCGCACTGCCCAATGTGGTTTTACCGGAGCCGGATTCGCCAATCAGTCCGACAATATCGCCCTGCGCAATCGACAGATTCGCCGGATGCAACACGGTTTGCCGTTTGGCCGGCCACAGCGGCATGCGGCGCGGCAGCGGATAGCTTTTACTGATGTCGCGCAGCACCAGCAGCGGCGGCTGTGCAACCGGCGCAGTCGCCTCGGGGATTTGCGCTGCCGAAGCAGCAATCAATTTGCGCGTGTAAGGATGCGTTGGCGCGCCGAGCGTACTCAGCACCGCACCCTGTTCAACCAGCTGCCCTTGCTGCATCACGCAGACGCGGTCGGCGTAGCGCGCCACTACCGAGAGATCGTGGGTGATCAACAAGATCCCCATGCCCATCTCCTGCTGCAACTCCTGCAACAGTGCCAGAATCTGCGCCTGAATAGTAACGTCCAGCGCGGTGGTCGGCTCATCGGCAATCAATAACTCCGGTTGACCGCTGATGGCGCTGGCGATCATCACCCGTTGCCGCATGCCACCCGACAGCTGATGGATATACTGCCGCGCGCGCTGCGCCGGATTGACGATGCCGACGCGATCCAGCAGCGCTATCGCTTCCTGCTGCGCCTGTTTCCAGCCAAACTGACGATGCCGCACCAGCACTTCGGCAATCTGTTCACCAATACGCAGCGTGGGATTCATGCTGGTCATCGGCTCCTGAAACACCGTGGCGATGCGGCAACCACGCAATTGCTGGGTTGTGCGCGCATCCAGCGGCTCGCCATTGAACACCACGCGGCCGCCACTCTGCTGCACGCCCGCCGGCAACAAACTCATCAGCGCCAGCGAGGTCAAGGTTTTGCCAGATCCCGATTCGCCAACTAACGCCAGGATTTCCTTGCGATCGAGATGAAAAGAGATGTTATCCACCAGCAAGCGCTGATCGTGAGTGTGCAGCGAGAGATTTTCAACCGAGAGCAAGCGCGCGTTAGTCATCAGGCAGGGATTCTCAACAAGGAAAAATACAGGATATATCCTGAACATAGCACGAACAAGACCGTTAAGTTATGGCACTGCGCGTGGCGGCATAAGGCTGTACGCCAGGTTTAAAATACGCCGTATTAACGGCGATGATTGCCGTTGAATCGTAAAATGATAAACTTTTTTGTATCATTGGTTTATATTATTTCATATCGACGGCAATAATCGCCGCCAGTTACATGATTCGCAAACGGGTGGCTTATGCTGAATGCTGAAAGTAGAAAGCGGCTGAGAAGCTTGATTCCTGCTGGCTTAATCGCGACGAAAACATGGCTGCAGGAGAACGATTTAAACCCGCACTTCATTGATAATGCAGTGAAGAGCGGCACGTTGATATCGCTTAAACCCGGTGTTTATATGCGTGAACCTGCACCTCTACTGTGGAAAGGCGTGGTGACTTCGTTGCAAAGAATGCAGGAACATCCGGTTCATGTCGGCGGATTAACCGCTCTGGAGTTAGACGGTTTAGCGCACTATCAGTCGCGTGGCAAGTTAGCTAGTGTTCAGCTCTACTCGGCGGCGCCGATGCCGACCTGGTTAAACAAACTCGGCATCAATACGCATTTTGATTACCACAGTACGCGTAAAATCTGGCCAGAATCACTCATGCATGAGAAGAAATTCCTCCGCGAAGAGGTGTGGCATGACTCTTTGCCAGCCTTGCACTATTCCGGACCTGAAAAAGCCATGCTGGAAGTGTTAAACGACGTACCCAAAACGATCAGCTTTGAACATGCCGATCAACTTATGCAAGGACTCTCAACGCTGTCACCGCGTAAAATAGGCGCACTTTTGCGAGCCTGCTCCAGTATTAAAGCAAAGCGATTATTTATGTGGCTGGCGGAAAGACATAATCATGCCTGGCTTAAACACCTGCATCCGGAGGCATATGATTTTGGCAGCGGAAAACGTGAACTTGCCAAAGCTGGCCGACTTGATAATAAGTGGAACATTACAGTGCCAAAGGAGGATGCACCGCGATCTGGGTGAATGGGAGCAATTACGCGATCTGTTCCACCCCGATGGCACGATAGAAATTACCAGATTTGAAGGGCTGGCGAGTGACTTTGTCGCAGGTTCAATGCGCATGGGTAAATCCGATCTGCGCACCAAACATTTGATTGCCGCTCCGGCGATTACCTTCAGCGCAAGTGGCAGCAAACCGATTCTTGAAACCAATGCGATGATCATCGCCGAGAATGTAAAACTGAATGTCGGCTGTGAATGCCACAACCGCTTTTATGACATGGCTGAAAAACGCGACGGCGTCTGGCGACTGGTACGTCGCCAAAGTATTTACGATATGGGGACCTTTACCTTCCCGCTGGGTCTGGTGGAGATAGATCCGGCGGTGGTGGCGAAATATCCGCGTGAATACGCCACGCTGGCGTATTTGCTGGAAAAGAGCGGCTTTCCGTTACAGCGGGTATATGCCACGCGCGGCAGTGAACTGGAGCAGAAGATCAAACACGACGCGAAGCAATGGTTGGCCGTTTAACTAAACCTTCTCCTGCGATAAACTCAGAATGGTGCGGATGTTCTGCGCGGTGGTGGCGATAATATCAATCGCGCCAGTGCGCAATGCCCCAAGGATCGCCATCGCTTTGGTATTTTCCGCGGCAATGGCGATCACGCAGGGAATCTTGCGGAGTTCATCAATGCTCAGCCCAATGACGCGATCGTTCATCACGGTATCCACGTGCTGGCCCTGCGAATTAAAGAAGTCGTAGCCGGCGACATCGCCCGTCACGCCCTGATTAACGCTGGCGTCGATGATTTCGTGCGGTGTGAACCAGCCGAGTTTCACCATATAGCTGTTTTCGTTCATGTCGCCGATGCCCACCAGCGCCACGTCGGCTTTACGCGCGCGGTCCAGCGTCTCTTTGATGGTGCCGTTTTGCATAAACGCATCGCGCAACGCGCGGTTCTCAACATAAGCGGGCGCGTAAAGCGTTTCGCTGATGCCGCCGAACTTCTTCGCCAGACGACGGCTGATATGGTCGGCGTTAATGGCATCACCGGGACGATGCGTGCCGCCAATACCGCTGATAAACAGACAATTACGCGTCGGCACCTGGCCGGGATAATCGGCGACAGCGGCCACGTTGCGTCCTTGCCCAACGGCAACAATGGCATCGTCTTTCAGCGACTGCGCTAAATGTGACGACACCAGCGCGGCGACCTGACGTCGCTGCTCTTCCTGATCGGGCTGATCGAGCGCTATCAGCGCACGTTGCAGTTGTGGGAAGCGATTTTGCAGCTGTTGTTCGAGGCGGGTGCTGAAGACGGGATGGTAGCGCACGTTGATTTCGACGATGCCCTCTTCGCGTGCGCGTTTGAGCAGCCGGCCGACTTTAATGCGGGAAATACCAAACTTACGCGCAATCTCCTCCTGGGTGATTTCGTCCTGATAATAGGCGACAGCTATTTCCGTCAGCAGCTCGGAGTCCTGAGAAAGCGTGTTTTTTTCCATCCGTAACCTGTCTTTTTGGGCGTTATATGAAGATGTTGCGACCGCGCCATGTAGGGTGCGAATTGATGCGCACCAGGTCAACATAAATGGCGACCCTACAAAATGGGGCGAGATCTGACTTTGGCAGGGAGTTATATCATTGATACGACTCGCTTCGCCAGACCACAGCGCCGCGAGTCGATCGAGCGTCACGCTTAGCGCTTGATGGCGTCGATTTTCAGCATACGGGCAATCACGATATCCAGCTCTTTCTGATCGAAGATCTGTTTCCAGTCAGGTTTCACAATCTTCTCACGACCGTACTCCATGGCGATCATGCAGGCATCCGAGAACGGGTTGGTCGCGCGGAACGCCACGGCGAGCGCGATCTGAATATGGCCGTACAACATCGCTTTAGCCGCTTCTTCCGGCACGCCGCTGTGCTTCACGGTTTCATCCAGCGCCTCTTTCATAAACGCACCCACCATGCAGGCTACGGTTTCCACCAGCGTCGGTTCCAGATACGCCAGCTGCGTCACGGTGACCCAATGCACCTGCTCCACCGGGCCGTACATCACGCTGATCACCTTGCTCAGCTCGGCTTTCTGCTCATCAGAACCAGTTTCATAGGAAGCCGCCACGTGCTGAATCGCCGCGATACCACCGAAGGCATCGGCATGTTCTTCTTTGGTGTAACGCTCAAGGAATACCGACGGATGGCAAGGATGCGCCACCGCGTATTCAATGCCATCACGATGGGCGATCAGATTGGCGTAGGCCGCCGCCGGGTCCAGCGTCAGCAGAATCGCGCCCGGTTTCATCTGTGGCACCACGTCTTCAGACACTTTGCCCAGCACGATATCCGGCACAGCAAGAATCACCACGTCGCTCAATGGCACCACGGAGGCGGCATCAGAAAGTTCGCGCCCCTGTGCGCTCACCTGCTCTTGCGCCTTGGGGGAGTTCTCACAGTAAAACACCTGGTAATCGCTTTTCTGGAAGTTGGCAGAAATACGCATACCCATTTTGCCGCCCGCGCCAATCACGGTGATGGTTTTCAGTTGCACGCTCATGTTGTTACTCCTGATCTTGTTTACTACGTAAGAATTCAACGGTGCGGCGAGTCCATTCGGCTTCTCGCTCGCAGGTTACAGCGGCATCGTCTTGCCACGGCAACCAATGTTCGACGATTTGGTTAATGCCTTTATCCGCCGGGCGCACGCTGGCGATCATCCGGTCGTAATCCAGCAAGCCTTCGCCCATCGGGCAGCCGGCGAAGGTAAAGCCGATCCAGCCATCACGGCGCGTGAAGGCAAAGTCTTTGATGTGCAGATTGCCGACGCGCGCGGCGGTGTTGGCAATCACCTGCTCTGGCAGTTCGAGTCCGGCGACACAGTTGGCGGGGTCGAGACACACGCCGAGCCACGGAGACAGGAACTTGTTGATCACTGACATCATCGCGCCGCTGTTCACCTGCTCGTATGTCTCCAGACAGAGACGCACCTGCTGGCGGGCAAAATCCGGCAACACTGCGCCAATCAGCTCGGCGGCTTCGTCAAGCGTGGGGCGGTGATCGGCGGTGTAGAACATCGAGCGTATGACGCGCGCATCAAGGATCTCCGCCATGTGCAGATAACGACGCAGATGCGCAGTGCCGAGGCCGCGCGTGCCGAGTTCCAGCGTGATGCCGAGCGCATCAGCCTGCTGACGCAGCGTCAGCAGCTGTGCGTCAGTCCAGCTTTCAATCGCCGGGTAGTCGCAGATTTGAAACACCGACACATCCAGTTCGGCGGTCTGTTGCAGCATCTGCTCCAGCGTCAGCGGATGAGGGACTTTCGATGACATGCGCCAGAAAAAGGCGTAGGTACTGAGTCCGATACGGCTCATTAACGCAGCTCCTGAGCCAGCTCACTGGCTTCATCAATAATTTGTGCCAACGCTTTGGGATCGTGGGCAAAGCGCCCCAGAAACAGGCCATTTACGTCCGCGCCAAGGCGCTGAATCAGTCCCGGACCGGCACTGCCGCCGTAAATGATTTTCAGGGTGATGCCGGGCGGCGTGGCGAGCTGCTGCAATCCGGCGCACACGGCGCGGATGTAGCTGTCCGGTGCCGGTTGCGGCGCACCAATTGCCCACTGCGGTTCATAGGCAAAGAACACTTCGCCCTTTAAGCCCTGCTGCGCCGACTCGGCCAGCGCTTCGGCCAGCTGCTGCTGGCACAGCGCGATTGCCTGCTGCGGTTCTGCCTGCACTTCTTCACCGATACACAGCACCGGCGTGATGCCATGACGCAGCGACATCGCCACTTTGGCAGCAATTTGCACTTTGTCTTCGTGGAAATGACGACGGCGCTCAGCGTGACCAATTTCGGCCAGCGAGCAGCCCAACTCCTGCAACATACTGGCGCTGACTTCACCGGTCCAGGCTCCGTTCTCCGCCTGGCAAACATCCTGAGCGCCGAAGCGCACCGGCGTGTCAGCGAAGATGGCTGCAACCGCCGGAATCGCTGGATAAGCCGGTAACACAAACAAGCCCACGTCGCCGTTTTTCACCGCAGCATGGTCGGCTAATGCCGCTACATCACGACACCATTGCAAGGTTTGCTGATAGCCGAAGTACATTTTTAAACTGACGCCGAGCCAGATTTTTGGCTGAGACATGCTTCAAGCTCCTTGTTCAGAGGCACTGTGTTCTTTTAGCAGATCGCCGACGGTATTGACGATCAATGCCAGCGAAATGGCTCCGGCATCCGGCGTGCCAACGCTTTTTTCTGCCAGCGGACGCGCACGCCCCATTTTTGGCACCAGCTGCGCGGTGTCCTGCGCAGCTTTATCAGCCACCTGCGCCGCCTTCAGCCAGGCGTCCGTTAACGACGCACCGGCGGCAACCGCCTCATTCAGGCTGTCGCTGAACGGCACCAGCACATCCACCATGGTTTTATCGCCAACGCGCGCTTTACCAAAGTGCATAATGCCTTCTTTTGCTTCACGCACGCCGGTGGCCACACGCTGTGCATCTGGTGTCTGACGATCGCCAAGCGCGGTACCCAATGCAGTTAGCGCCACGCCCCACAACGCGCCGGAGGTGCCACCCGCTTTATCGGCCCACGCATCTGCCGCGCGGCACAGCAAGCTGCCCGCCCCGGCACCGCGCGCAGCGACTTCACGCGCTTTCTCAACCGCGCCCAGCACGCCGCGCTCCATGCCGATACCGTGGTCGCCGTCACCGGCCACCGCATCGATATCGCCAAGGCGTTCAGCGTTACGCTGTAACATTTCCGCCACGGATTCGAGCAGCTGGAGTACGCGCTTCGCGCTCTCTTGCGATTCCGCGGTGGCTGCTGGCAAGGCTTCTTCCATGCTTTCAATGCGGTCAGCGGCGCTTAACGGTTCGGCAACCAATACGCTGCCTTTGCGGTACGCTGGCGTATTAGTCGGCGCGCGCCACAAGGTTTCCAGCTGATCGTCCAGCCACATCAGCGTCAGTGACGCACCGGCCATATTGAAGCTGGTGACAAACTCACCGACGTCCGGCTCAACCACCTGCAGGTTGGCGGCCTCCAGCAGTTGCGCGACGCGACGATAGACGACGAACAGCTCTTCATATTTCACCGAGCCCAGACCGTTGAGGATCACCGCCACGCGCTGACCTTCGGCCTGCGGGATGTCGGCTGGCAATTCATTGAGCAAGCGCTCCACGAAGATCTCGGCCAGCTCATCCGCACTCGGCATGTCGGTCTCTTTGATCCCCGGCTCGCCGTGAATGCCCAGTCCCAGCGCCATGCGCCCTTTTTCCACTTCGAACAGCGGATGCGAAGCGCCCGGCAGGCTGCAACCGGAAAACGCCACGCCAAATGTACGCGTGCGGCTATTCGCGTGCTGTGCCAGCTGCAGGACCTTTGATAAATCGTGACCCGCTTCAGCCGCGGCGCAGGCGGCTTTGAACACGCACAGATCGCCAGCCACACCGCGACGCTTCTCCAGCTCATCTTTACCCGCGCTGGAGATATCGTCGGTCACCGCCAGCACTTCACAGGCGATACCTTCCGCCCGCAAACGCTCGCACGCCTGGCCGAAGTGCAGCACATCCCCGGCGTAGTTACCGAACATCAGCAACACGCCCGCGCCATTATGGGCCGCACGCGCTACGTTGTAGATCTGCTGCGCTGATGGCGAAGCGAATAAGTTACCCATCGCCGCGCCGTGTGCCAGACCTTGTCCAACCAACCCGGCGAACGCCGGATAGTGACCGGACCCGCCGCCCACAATCACCGCCACCGTATTCGGCTGGCTGCGGGTGCTGCGCACCACGCCTCCGGTGACCTGACGGACTTTATCGGCGTTGGCGGCGACAAAGCCTTCGATAAGCTCAGCGGCAAAGGCTGAAGGTTGGTTAAACAGGTACGTCATATTAATGCTCCTGAGCTAAAGAGGTCGGCTGAGACGGCGAGCGACGGCGATTAAGTAACAGCATGAGGAACGCGGACAGCAGCATGAATCCACCCACCACAAACATCGGCAAGGCGTAGCTGTTGGTGGCGTCGTGCAGCGCGCCGGTGATGTAGCCCGCGGAGAAGCCCGCTACGTTTCCTAAGGTATTGATCAAAGCAATGGCTGCGGCGGCAGACGCGCCGGTCAGGAACTGCGTGGGTAAGGTCCAGAAATTCGGCAGTGCAGCGAAGATGGAGCTGGCGGTAATCGCAATCACCATAATGGTGGTGAACGGCGAATCCATATACAGCGCCAGCGGCACGCTGATGCCGCCTGCCAGCGCTGGAATGGCGATATGCCAGGTTTTGCAACCGCGACGCGTGGCATCTTTTGACCAGAAGAACATCACCACCGCCGCAATCAGGTACGGCACGCCGGTAATCAGCCCTTTCTGCATCACGTTAAAAGTGGTACCGAACTGCTGCTGGAAGCCCGCGATAATGGTTGGCAGGAAGAACGCCAGCGCATACAGGCCATAAATAAAGCCGAAGTAAATCAGGCACAGCATCCAGACGCGGCCGTTGCCCATCACCGAGCGCAGGCTGTGTTTTTGATGGCCCTGCTTCTGTTGATGCTCGGCTTCCAGTTCGGTGGTCAGCCAGGTTTTCTCTTCGGCGGTCAGCCACTTGGCCTGACGCGGCGAATCCACCAACCAGAACAGCGCGACGATACCAATCAGAATCGCGGGAATCGACACGCCCATAAACATCACGCGCCAGCCTTCCATGCCGAACAGGCCGTGCTGCTGAATCAGGGACGCGGCTAATGGCGCACCGAACACCACCGTTAGCGGCTGGGCAAGATAGAACAGCGACAGGATTTTGCTGCGATGACGTCCCGGCACCCACATGCTTAGGTAGAGAATCGCGCCTGGGAAGAAGCCAGCTTCGGCGATACCCAGCAGCAAACGCAGCGTATACAAGCCTTCTACACTGCTCACCCAGGTAAACAGCAGCGAGACAATGCCCCAGCTGATCATGATGCGCGCCAGCCAGCGACGCGCGCCGAACTTATGCAGCGCCAGGTTGCTTGGCACTTCCAGCAGAATGTAGCCAATAAAGAAGATGCCCGACGCCAGGCCAAACTGCAGCGCGGTGAGGCCGAGGTCTTGCGTCATGCCGTTGGGGCCGGCAAACGAAATCGCGGTGCGATCGAGGAAGTTGATAAAGAACATCAGCGCCACGAACGGCACTAAGCGCCAGGAGATTTTTCTGATGGTGGATTGTTCCACCGCTGTCATTGATGGTTGGTTCATAACGCACCTCCACGACGTGCGTGAGTGATCATTTCTTGATGTGGTGTTGACCAATCGCCAAACAGGCGCTGGCTGCAGGAGTACTGAGAGGTACGGTGTAAATGACACATGTTCGAGTCCTCGATGGGTCTTCTTGTACATTGGTATAGTCATGCGAACATATGAACACTACACGGATAATTGTGCATCCCTCAACTGCAACACGCGAAAGTGTGAGCAGCCGCATAAGATTTGATTTTGGTCAATTTATCGGATTACCACGCCCATTTGCCGGCGCACGGGCGATTTCAAGGGGTTCGATGAGGTATTCAGGCGCGATCCTGATGGCGATTCATATGAACAACCATTGAACATATGATTGATTTTGTGGCAGGCTAACTATGAACAACTTCTCGCCTGCTGAACAAACGTGCAGGCGTCATTGCACACCCTGCTGGAGAACGACGATGAAAACTATCGCAATTGGCGCCGATGATGCGGCTATCGAATTGAAAAATGTGATTAAAAAGCTGCTGGAAGAGAAAGAGTATGTGGTGACGGATTATACCAATGACGCGCAAAACGACCGTCCGATGTACCCGGATGTGGCATTTGCGCTCGCCACCGCTATCCAGAAGAACGAATTTGAGCGCGGCATTCTGCTTTGCGGCACCGGCATCGGCGTGGCGATTGTCGCCAACAAGGTGGAAGGCGTGCGTGCGGCGCAGTGTCATGACACCTTCTCTGCCGAGCGTGCTCGCAAGAGCAACAACGCGCAGATCATGACCATGGGCGCGCGCGTCATCGGGCCTGAGCTGGCGAAGAATATCGTGAATGCCTGGCTGGCATCGGAGTTTGAAGGTGGCGGCTCAACCGCCAAAGTAGACAAGATCGGTTACTACGAACAAGTATCCCACGCTAAATAAGCGCCGACGTCGCACCTCTGGAGAACCTTATGTCGACACGCCGGGAAAGAGCCAATGCCATCCGCGCTTTGAGTATGGATGGCGTACAACAAGCCAATTCGGGACATCCTGGCGCCCCGCTGGGCATGGCGGATATCGCTGAAGTGTTGTGGCTCGACTTTTTGCAGCACAATCCACGCAATCCTCACTGGGCTAACCGCGACCGCTTCGTGTTATCGAACGGTCACGGTTCGATGCTGATTTACAGCCTGTTGCACCTGAGCGGTTACGATTTGCCGCTCAGTGAATTAAAAAATTTTCGTCAGCTGCACTCCAAAACGCCGGGGCATCCCGAATACGGCTACACGCCCGGCGTTGAAACCACCACCGGCCCGCTGGGTCAGGGCATCGCTAACGCAGTGGGTTTTGCCATTGCCGAGCGCACGCTGGCAGCGCAGTTCAACCGTCCGGGTCATGACATCGTAGACCATAACACCTACGTGTTTATGGGCGACGGCTGCATGATGGAAGGCATCTCACACGAAGTCTGCTCCATCGCCGGTACCCTGAAGCTGGGCAAACTGGTTGCTTTCTATGACGACAACGGCATCTCCATCGACGGTCACGTTGACGGCTGGTTCACCGACGACACCGCCAAACGTTTTGAAGCCTACGGCTGGCACGTGGTGCGCGGCGTGGACGGTCACGATGCCGACGCGATTAAGAAAGCGGTGGAAGAAGCCAAAGCGGTTTCCGACAAGCCTTCACTGCTGATGTGCAAAACCGTTATCGGTTTTGGTTCGCCGAACAAAGCCGGTACGCACGACTCGCACGGCGCGCCGCTGGGTGCCGACGAAATCGCGCTGACCCGCAAGCAGCTCGGTTGGAACCACGGTCCGTTTGAAATCCCTTCAGACATCTACGCGCAGTGGGATGCCAAAGAAGCCGGCCAGGCGAAAGAGTCCGCATGGGACCAGAAGTTTGCCGCCTACGCCGCCGCGCATCCGGAACTGGCTGCCGAGTTCAAACGTCGCGTGAACAATGAGCTGCCGGCGAACTGGGCCAGCGAGTCGCAGAAGTTCATCGAGCAGCTGCAGGCCAGTCCGGCGAAAATCGCCAGCCGTAAAGCCTCGCAGAACGCTATTGAAGCCTTCGGTAAAATCCTGCCGGAATATCTGGGCGGCTCCGCTGATTTGGCGCCGAGTAACCTCACCATGTGGTCTGGCTCTAAGCCAATCAACGAAGATGCGGCGGGCAACTACATCCATTACGGCGTGCGCGAGTTCGGTATGACCGCCATCGCCAACGGTATCGCGCTGCACGGCGGCTTCCTGCCTTACACCGCCACCTTCCTGATGTTCGTCGAGTACGCGCGCAACGCCGCACGTATGGCCGCGCTGATGAAAATCCGTCAGATCATGGTTTACACCCACGACTCGATTGGTCTGGGCGAAGATGGCCCTACGCACCAGCCGGTTGAGCAGATGGCCAGCCTGCGCGTGACGCCAAACATGAGCCTGTGGCGCCCGTGCGACCAGGTTGAGTCAGCGGTGGCGTGGAAGTACGCGATTGAACGCGTGGACGGCCCGTCGGCGCTGATCTTCTCGCGTCAGAACCTGGCGCAGCAGGATCGTAGCGCTGAGCAGTTGGCTAACGTGGCGCGCGGCGGTTACGTGTTGAAGGACAGCGAAGGTACGCCAGAGCTGATCCTGATCGCCACCGGTTCAGAAGTGGAACTGGCAGTGGCTGCGTTTGATCAGCTGACGGCGGAAGGCCGCAAGGTGCGCGTGGTGTCTATGCCATCCACCGACGCCTTCGACAAGCAGGACGCGGCGTACCGTGAATCCGTGCTGCCAAAAGCCGTTGCCGCACGCGTGGCGATTGAAGCGGGTATCGCGGATTACTGGTTCAAATACACCGGCCTAAACGGCGCGATCGTCGGCATGACCACCTTCGGTGAGTCAGCGCCTGCGGATCAGCTGTTCAAAGAGTTTGGTTTTACGGTTGAGAACGTGGTTAACACGGCGAGATCGGTTTTGTGATTTGAGGTCGCTAAATAGCGACCCAACAAAAGAAAAGGCGGCTCTGTTGAGTCGCCCTTTTTACTACGCGGTGATACGAATAATTTTTTGCGTCATGCTCATGGCGGAATCAAATGGGCCGGTATTGCGCACGATTTTCACCATCACGCTGGCGCCCACCCACAGCTGATACAGGCTTTCCGCCACACGGCTCGGTTTATCATCGATAGACAGCGAACCTTCCTCAACACCCGCTTCTAGCGCATGCGCCAGTCGCGCGATAATGCCGGCCGTGCCGGTCTGTAGCGTGCCGCGCATGCTATCCGAGAGATCGGCAACTTCCGCGCCCAGCTTCACCGCCAGACACTTGCCCTGACAATCGGAGAACGATTGCGATTCACGCCACAGCTGCCAGTAGTTCATCAGCCGCTGCGCCATCGTCAGGCCCGGCTCGCTCAAGGTCGCGTCTAGCTCAGCCAGATAATCATCGAAATAGCGCGCCAGCATATCCACGCCAAAAGCCTCTTTCGAGCTGAAGTAGTGATAGAACGAGCCTTTTGGCACACCGGCATCGGTGAGGATTTCATTTAATCCGACAGCCGAAAAACCCTTGCCGGCCATAATGCGTTGGCCAGTGGCAAGGATGTGATCGCGGATTTCATTGTTATGCAATTGGGATGTAGTCGTCATAGCGTTAGATTACCAAATACTAGACCAGTCGTCTAGGCGCTAAGCATGCGTTTACTGCTGCGATAAGGGAGGCGGACAGCGGTTCGCCTCCCGATGCGTTTATTGCGCCAGTTGCTTGATCAACTGTTGCGCCGTCTCTGCTGAAGACGTTGGGTTTTGTCCGGTAATCAGCAAACCATCGCTGACGACATAGGAACTCCAGTCCGCGCCTTTCGAATACAGACCGCCCTTCGCAATCAGTTCGTCTTCCACCAGGAAAGGCACCACCTGAGTCAGGCCGACCGCTTCCTCTTCGCTGTTGGTAAAACCGGTGACTTTACGGCCTGCTACCAGCGGGTTTCCTTGCGGGGTTTTGACGTGGCGCAGCACGCCCGGCGCATGACACACCAGTGCAACGTGCTTGTTGGCGGCCAGGAAGCCTTCGATCAGCGCGATTGAGTGCTGATCTTCTGCTAGATCCCAGAGCGGACCGTGACCGCCTGGGTAAAACACCGCGTCGAAATCGGCTGGCGATACGCTGTCCAGACGCACGGTGGCGGCGAGTTGCGCGGTTGCTGCTGCATCCGCTTCAAAGCGATGCGTGTGCTCCGTCTGAAAATCGGGCTCATTGCTTTTAGGATCTAACGGCGGGTTGCCCCCTTTCGGTGACGCCAGCGTGATTTCTGCGCCAGCATCTTTGAAGGCGTAGTAAGGCGCGGCCAGCTCTTCCAGCCAGAAACCGGTTTTGCGGCCGGTGTTACCCAATTGGTCGTGTGAGGTTAGAACCATCAGAATCTTCATCATCCATCTCCTGCTTGCTGGGTTTAAACTTCTAAACTAGACCAGTCGTCTAGCGCTTGAATTCAAAGTAACAGCTAATAGACCAGTCGTCTAGAGGTTAATTCATTTTATTATTGAAATGGAATGCGCTGCTGTTTCTTACCTTTCGATCCGCTTCAGCGTACTCTGTCCCGGTTTGCCCTTTCTCACGGAACCGAAAAAATCATGTCCACCCTACGATTACTCATTTCTGACTCACACGATCCCTGGTTCAACCTCGCAGTAGAAGAGTGTATTTTCCGCCAGATGCCGACAACGCAGCGCGTGCTGTTTCTCTGGCAGAATGCCGAAACCGTGGTTGTCGGTCGCGCCCAGAATCCGTGGAAAGAGTGCAACACGCGACGCATGGCGGAAGACGGCATCAAGCTGGCACGACGCAGCAGCGGCGGCGGCGCGGTATTTCACGATTTGGGCAACTGCTGCTTCACCTTTATGGCCGGTAAACCGGAATACGATAAGTCAGTCTCCACGGCGATTATCCTGCGCGCGCTGGAACAGCTCGGCATTCCGGCAACAGCCTCCGGTCGCAACGATATCGTGGTGAATGTAGATGGCGAAGTGCGCAAGATTTCCGGATCTGCTTACCGTGAAACGCCGGATCGCGGTTTTCATCACGGCACCTTTTTGATGAATGCTGATTTGTCGCGTCTCGCCGATTACCTCAATCCAGACATTAAAAAATTACAGGCGAAAGGCATTACCTCGGTGCGATCGCGCGTGGCCAACATTGCCGATTTGGTGCCAGGCATCAGCTTTGAGGCGATCTGCCATGAGGTGATTGCCGCTTATTTCGATTACTACCAGGAAGAGTGCGAGCCGGAGCATATTTCCCCGGCCGCACTGCCTGATTTGCCTGGTTTTGAAGAGCAGTTTGCGCGGCTAAGCAGCTGGGAATGGAATTTTGGTAACGCACCGGATTTCTCGCATCTGCTGAATGAGCGTTTTGTCTGGGGCGGCGTTGAGATCCACTTTGATGTCGAACGCGGCGTGATTTCTCGCTGCCAGATTTTCACCGACAGCCTGAACCCTTCGCCATTAGAAACGCTGGCGTTGCGTCTGCAGGGCGCGGTGTATCGACCTGAAACCGTATTGGCGCAATTAGCGCAGTTGAAAGCAGAATATCCTCAGCAGATGAATGAGCTGAGCGAGCTGGAAAGCTGGCTGGTGGCGAGTGTGAGCTAAGCGTAAATTGGTCGCCATAAATGGCGACCAAACATTACTTATTCTTGGGCTGTGCGACTAAATCCGGTTCTTTGCCTACCAACATCAATGTCAGACTAAACGACATAATAAGCGCAATGGCGACGCCGGAAATGGCCCAGATAAAGTACGGGCCAATATAGGCCGGCAAACTGAATATACTGGAAAGAATATAGCCGTATAAACGCACGCCAAAGAAACCGATAAAGGCCGAAGCCAGCGCGCTGGAAACCGTTGCCGCAATAAAGGCTTTTTGGTAGCGCGTTAGCACGCCAAACAACGCCGGTTCTGTAATGCCTAATAATGCTGAAATGGCGGCTGAAAGTGTGACCACTTTGTCCTGACGATTTTTAGTCAATTTCCAGATAGCAAATGTAGCTCCGGCAATCGACATATTTGCCATAAACATCATCGGCATCAACATGTCATAACCGCGATCGCTGAAATTCTGCAGCGCAATCGGTGTCATCGCGTGATGCATGCCGGTTAGCACCGCAACGGGGCGAATGGCACCGACAATTAAGCCAGCAAAGCTCGCTGAGATACTGAATAAGCCCTCAATAAACAGCGCCAAACCTTTGCCAAGCCAAATACCCATCGGGCCAATTACCACCAGCGCGGTTAATGCCGCCAGGAACAGCGTTAAGGTTGGGGTAAATACGGTTTTCAATACTTCCGGCATAATACGATCCACCCCGCGATGGATATAGCTGAGAGCCAGAATAGAGAAGATGACCGGGATAACGCTGGAAGCATAATTAAATACCGAAACCGGCAGCACGCCCATCAGCCAAAATGCGCTTACTGCGCCCTCCTGATGCGCCGCCAGCGATTTTGCCGCATCGATTAAAGAGGGATACATTAAACACGCCGCCACGGCTGCAGCTAAATACTCGTTGGTTTTAAATATTTTGGCGGCAGAGACCGCTAAAAAGAACGGCAGGAAATAGAACACGCCGCTGGCGATTAAATCAATCACCATCACCGTATCGCTTTTGGCCGAAACCAGCTGTAACGCCACCAATCCGGCTAGCAAACCTTTGATCATCCCGGCGCCAGCAATGGCGGGAACAATCGGGCCAAATACGCCCGAAACGGTATCCATAAACAGCGATACCAGGCTTTTGCGCGCTTTCTCGTTTTGCGCGGGCTGAACGCCGTCGTTATTTAATACCGGAACGATTTGCTCATACCAGCTATTGACCTTGGGCCCGATAATAATCTGGAATTGTTCACTCTGCATTTGCGCGCCCAATACGCCGGGCAAGGTTTTAATTTCGCTCTGGTTAACTTTATTGTCATCAATAAGGTCAAAGCGCAGACGCGTCATGCAATGCCAGACTTTATTGATATTATTCTTCCCACCCACTAAGTGGATTATATTATTTATTACTTCCTGCGTTCCCATACGTGCTCCTGAGGGAAGAAAAACAGCCTGATGAAATCTGCACTGGATGGTAATAAATGACACTCAACAAAACAAACCAATAAATCATGACTGCGATCACAAAACCCGCTGCAACAGAGCCATTAAGTTTTAAAATGGAAAATTGGTCTGTTTTATCGCGATAAATACTCTTTTTTACTGACCAATATTTATTGGCTGAAAAAGGGTTTGCGTCTCAATAAAAACCCGGTAATGATACGCCAAAATAGCTTATCAACAGGCCTTGAAATTGAGCGCAGTGACCGCGCCACAGGAGTATTTCACGTGACCCCAACCCTTATTGAAAGTATTGAGTGTTTTATTACCCGCCCCGATCGCCATAACCTTATTACCGTACGTGTTACCACCAATAAAGGGATTACCGGTCACGGCTGCGCCACCTTTCAACAGCGCCCTTTGGCGGTAAAAACCATGGTGGATGAGTATCTGGTGCCGCTATTAGTTGGACGCGATGCCAACAATATTGAAGACCTGTGGCAGATGATGAACGTTAATGCCTATTGGCGTAACGGGCCGGTGACCAACAATGCCATTTCGGGCGTGGATATGGCGCTGTGGGATATTAAATCGCAGTTAGCCGATATGCCTTTATATCAGCTGTGGGGCGGCAAAGCGCGCGATGCGATTGCAGCTTACACCCATGCCAGCGGTGAAACGCTGGAGGAACTTTATACCTCCGTTGATAATGCCTTAGAGAAAGGCTATCGCCATATCCGCTGTCAGCTGGGCTTTTACGGCGGAACACCGAAAGAACTCCACGCACCGGAAAATAGCACCTCCGGCGCTTATTACTCGCAGCAAGAGTACATGACAAATACGGTCGAGATGTTCCGCGCGTTGCGGGAGAAATACGGTCACTGTTTTGAAATATTGCATGACGTGCATGAGCGCTTATTCCCGCAGCAGGCCATTCAGCTGGTAAAACAGCTTGAGCCATATATGCCCTATTTCCTTGAGGATGTGCTCCCACCCGCGCAAACTGGCTGGCTAGCGCAGTTGCGTCAGCAAAGCGCGGTGCCGTTAGCGTTAGGCGAATTATTTAATAATCCCGCAGAATGGCACGAGTTAATTGTCAATCGTCGCATCGACTTTATTCGCTGTCACGTCTCGCAGATTGGTGGTATTACGCCGGCATTGAAACTGGCGGCACTGTGTCAGGCATTTGGTGTGCGACTGGCATGGCACGGACCGGGCGATATGACGCCGATTGGCGTGGCGGTTAATACACATCTGAATATTCATCTGCACAATGCTGCGATTCAGGAATTTATTCCACGCTCAACGCTGACGGATGCCATTTTCCCTGGCGCGCCGGAAATTAAAAATGGCTATCTCTATCCGCCGCAAGCATCAGGTATTGGCGTCGGCTTTGATCAGGCGTTAGCGGAAAAATATCCGGTAGTTTATCGTCCGCATGAATGGACGCAGAGTCGCCTGCCAGACGGCACCATGCACACGCCATAAGTTAGCGCTGTTGCTGGCGGAAACGCAGATTATCCGGGTTGTGCGGAATCAGATAGGTGCAGGTGTAATGAATATCAACGATGTCGCTGATTTCATACACCTGCCCGCCCTGCAAAATACCACGATTAATAATGTGCATCGCCGGACTGCCTTTTTTACAACCCAGTAGCGTCGCCTGTTCGCGGTTAACGCTAATCGCACGATAGCTGGTGAGTAAATGTGAGATTTCGTAGCCTTTGGACAACACATATTGCTGTATCGAGCGCTCAATAATCTCACCGTTGAGATCGGTAAATAAGGTTGCGGGCATACGCGATATTTCAATTTGTACTGCCACATTATCGACATAGCGCAGGCGGGAAAACTCCCAGATAAAGGCGTTGTCGTTAATGGCAAATACCTGTTGCTCATCACTATCGGGGCGTCTTTTACGCAGGCTAAGTGAGCGGTAATGCATCTGATCAAAGCGCTTTTCGGTGATCGAATTATAAACCAGCGGGTTATTACGCACCGTTTCATTAATCCAGATACCTGATCCCTGCACGATACGTACCGCGCCGATACTCACCAGTTTCTCCAGCGCCTGGCGGATAGTGAAACGCGATACGCCATACTCTTCGGCCAGTTGGCGTTCAGGCGGTAATTTGCGTGGCGCGGAGGTATCTTCCTGATAGATCTTGCTCAGCAAATCCTGGGTAACGAACTCTTTCTTTTTCATTGGATTACCCTCCTCCGGTGTTTTATCCGCAGATGATAACACGATGTTATAAGGAGGAAGGGTTAGGTGCCCATGAATGGCGGCTCTACAGGCTTTTCTGCACCAGAAACGCAATCAGCGTTGCATCCCGCTCGCCCATCAACGCTGGCAAAGCCTTGTTATCGCTGACGGAATCGCCTTTGTGCAACCGTTCATTATCCATACGCACAATGCCGTCCAGCACGCTGACCCAGCTGGAAAAGCCTGCATGCTGTGGCACATCCACCTGTTTGCCGCGCTCCAGTTTCAGGTCATAAATGTATACCGCCTGATTCAGCGCCAGCGGCGCCTCGCTGCCGTGCGGCCCTGCCAGTAACGTCCATGAGTTTACTGCCGCACCGTCCGCACGGGTAAAGGTATTGACCTGCGGCTCACCGCCGGTTTGCGCTGGAATGATGGTGGCCTGCAACATCTCGGTTTCGATAAAAGGCGCAGACTCGGCAAAGCGCATGCCGCTACCGGCACTCAGCAGCAGCGCGCGTTTGGCGTTAAGGGAGTGCGTTTCACCCTGCTCGGTGCTGTGCAGCAGCGAACCGCGCCAAACGTAGCTGAAAATCTCGCTATCCTGATGAGAATGCAGCGGGATAGTGGCATCCAGTTGCAGCGTCATTTGGTCGACAATCGCCAGCGGTCCAAACGCTTCACCGGGACGCTGACGGCGAATGGTGAAAGGACCATATTCAAACAGCTGATCGCGTTGGGCGCGCAGGATGTTCATGATGTTATTCCTTGATGATTTTTTCTGTCCACCATCATAGAGGTCTGAAAAATCATGAACAGCAGGCAAAACTGCTCGCTTAAATCAAAAAAACTGAACAACGATAAAGCGCCGAAATAATCAGGTTGGGTTAATGTTTTTATTCATCGCCAGTACAGCTTCAATTGCGTAAAATAGCCGCTTTATTCTGTGAGTGTAATAATCATGAACCGAAGCGAACAGATCCTGGCCGCCGCCGAGCAATGCATGCGGCTGAAAGGCTTTCACCAGACATCGATTCAGAATATTGCCAGCCAGGCCGACGTCAGTATTGGTTTAATTTATAAATACTATAAAAACAAAGAGGCGATCATTGAGGCATTAGTCACCAATGTGGTGCAGCGGATGATCACGCTACTCAATGCCGACTTTGAACGTATCGCGCATATGAAAGGACATTATCACGAAGCGGAGGATATTGTGCCGGCGGCAGTGGAAAACAGTATTATTCTGCTGATGGAAGTGTCATCTGAAGCCACGCGTAATAATCGCATCCAACAAATCATGCTCGATGCCTGGCATGATCTTAAAAATAATTTTATTGCTCAGGAGCAGACGCTGCACCCCGAGCAGGACGCCAATGCCATTCACACCCGCTTATATGTGATGTCGCTGATTATTGACGGCATTATTATTCGCCGCTGCATGAAGCAGCGCGATATGGCGTCGGGCTTTATGCCGTTTTTCAATGCGGTGGTGAATGATGTCTATCCGCACGGGGCGGTGTAAATTCAGCCGAACAGATGCTGGCTGAGAACGCCGTTCACCCGCTGCATTTCACGTTGGTCCAGGTCGCTATCGACGAAGGCGCGACAGGCGACGCCATCGACCAGCAGCAATAAAAATTGAATGCGATTGGCGCGCTGTGTTGGATCGATATCAGGTTGTTGCGCGCGAAAAATAGCCGCTAACTCAGCAAGTAATAATTGCTCCTGCTGGGCCAGAATGGTACGCACCGATTCATTACGCGACGCCTCAGAATACATTTCCAGTAATAATTTCCGGTCCTGACTCGGCCAATGCTGCCAGAATGGCGAATCAGCGTTGATAATATCCTGAGTCGATTGTTGTGCGGGCAAGTGTTGTATTAAAAACAGGCGCCAGTTCTGCGCGATGCTTTTTATTGTTTCCATCACAATAAGCTCTTTACTGCTAAAGTAACGATATATTTGCCCTGCCCCTAACGCAGATTCACGGCTAATATCCGCCATGCTGGCGCCATGAAATCCGGAGCGACTAAAACAGACTTTCGCCGCAGAAATCACCTGCTGCTGACGCTGTAAGAGAAAATCGTCATGTTCAGAGTGACTCACATTGGCTCCGAAAAAGAATTTATCGTTTATTCCCGTCATCATACGTGATGCGTTTCCGGTGAGAAACCCAGACAATGTTTCCAATTCTTGCTTCCCCGCACGCAGGCATTGTAGCGGCGCAATTTATTGCGCGATAAATCGCGCCGCTACGAAAAGTGCAATTATTGCGCGCTCATTATTTCAGATTCTTTCAACGCCGTGCCGCCACCCATCACTTTATAGAAGGTGATCAAATTCAGGTAATAGGCTTGCTGCGTACTCACCAGATTGGTTCGGGCACTGTACAGAGTGCGCTGCGCGGTTAACGCATTGAGGTAGCTATCAACGCCGTTGCGGTAGCGCAGATCCGCCAGATGATAATAGGTTTGCGATGCCGCTACATTACGCTGCTGACTGCTGAGCTGATCGTTGATGGTGCCACGACGCGCCAGCGCATCCGCCACTTCCTGGAAGGCGGTTTGCACCGCTTTCTCATACGCCGCTACGTAATACTCTTTCTGTGCTTTGGTGTATTTCAGGTAAGAGACGTTGTAGCCGCCCTGGAAAATCGGCAGCGAAATGCTCGGCGCAAATGACCAAATACCCGCCCCGTTTTTAAACAGCGTCGACAGATCGCTACTGCCGACGCCGCCGCTGCCCGTCAGCGTAATGCTCGGGAAGAAGTTGGCACGCGCCGCGCCGATACTGGCGTTGGCTGACTTGAGATTATGCTCGGCTTGCAACACATCAGGACGATTCAGCAAGGCATCTGATGAGACGCCCGCTGGTACCTCGCGCAGTGCGTTACCGATCGATTCAATGCTGTCAGGCAGCAGGTTCTCCGGCACGCTGCGGCCCACCACCAAATCCAGCGCGTTTTTATCCTGCGCCACCAGCGTGCTGTAGCTGGCGACATCGGCCTGCGCGGACTGATAGGTGGTTTCCGCAGACGACACATCCACCATTGAGGCGATACCATTTTCCATCTGCTTGCGCGTCACCTGCCACGATTGTCGCGCGCTCTCGGCGGTCTCCTTGGCAATCGCCAGATTGCTGCGATCGGCGGCGAGCTGCAGCCAGTAATCCACGGTGTTGTACAACACCGTCAGGCGCGTGCTGCGTGCGCCCTGCAGCGTGCCGAGATAGGTTTCATACTGCTCGCGCGTCAGGCTCTGGTTTTTGCCAAACAGATCGAGTTCAAACGAACTGACGCTGCCTTCTGCTGAATAACTGTTGCTGATGGCGGTTTGATTGCCTTCGCCTGTTAACGCGCGCGAACGCGTGCCGCTCACGCCGGCGCTAATAGCCGGGAACAGATTGGCGCGCTCTTCACCGTATTGCGCATGCGCGGATTTAACGCTGGCCACCGCTTCACGCAAGTCGCGGCTGCTATCCAGCGCCATCGCCACCACCTGCCGCAGTTTGGCGTCGAGCACATAATCCTGCCAGCTCAGGTCGCGGTAGTTGCTGGCTGGTGTGCCTTGCAATGAACGATAGGCTTCACCGCTCGGCATCTGGCTGCTGACCGCGCCTTGCGGGCGCTCATAGTGCGGATCGAGCGACACACAACCCGACAGCAGCGCGGGAACCAATACCATTAAGAGTTTTGCCGACATGTTATTCCCCCGCCTTGGCCACAGATGCATGATTATCGTCATGCGGTATCGCCGGGAACACGCGACGCACCAGAACAAAGAACAGCGGTACAAAGAAGATCGCCAGCAAGGTAGCGGTCAGCGTGCCGCCAATAATACCAGTACCAATCGCAATACGGCTGTTGGCGCCCGCGCCGGTGGAAATCGCAAGCGGCAATACGCCAGCGGTAAATGCCAGCGAAGTCATAATGATGGGCCGCAGGCGCATCGATGCCGCGTGCGTCGCCGCCTTCACCAGGCTTTCCCCTTTGCGGTAATTGTCTTCGGCGAACTCAACGATCAGAATCGCGTTCTTCGCCGACAAGCCAATGATGGTTAACAGCGCCACCTGGAAGTAGACGTCGTTTTCCAGCCCGCGCAGGCTGATCGCCAGCAGCGAGCCGATCACCCCCAGCGGCACCACCATCATCACCGAGAACGGCACCGACCAGCTTTCATACAACGCCGCCAGGCACAGAAACACCACAATCAGCGAGATGCCATACAGCGACATCGCCTGGTTGCCGGAGAGTTTTTCCTGATAGGACAAGCCGCTCCACGCAAAGGTGGTGCCCGCCGGCAACTTCGCCGCCAGTTTTTCCATCGCGCTGATCGCATCCCCGGAACTCTTGCCGGCCGCCGCCGAACCTTCGATTTCGTAAGACGCGAGGCCGTTATAGCGAGACAGTACATCCGGGCCATACGCCCACTCTGAGGAGGCAAACGACGCAAACGGCACCATGGTGGTATTGCTGTTGCTATCGCTGCCGCGCACGTACCAGCGATCGATATCTTCCGGCTTGCTGCGGAACTGCTGATCGCCCTGCATGTAAACCTTCTTCACGCGGCCACGATCGGTGAAGTCGTTGATGTAGCTGCCGCCAATCGCCGCACTGAGCGTGTCGTTGATGTCGCTGATGGTGAGACCCAGCGACTGCGCTTTTTCATCGTCGATATTGACCTGCAGCTGCGGCAAATCCGGCAAGGTGTTGGCACGCACCGCGCTGAGCAGCGGATCCTGATTGGCTTCAGCAATCAGCTGATTGCGCATTTGCAGTAGCTGATCGCGCCCGGTGGCACCACGCGCCTGCAGCTCAAAGGTGAATCCGTCTGACTGCCCTAAACCGGACACCGACGGCGGCGACAGCACGAAGATCTGCGCATCACGAATGCTGGCAAGATTGGCCATGGCACGCGCGGCAATGGCATCGGCACTGTTTTCAGCACCTTTACGCTCGCTCCAGTTCTTCAGCGAGATAAAGCCAATCCCGGCGTTCTGGCCGCTGCCGGCAAAACTGAAGCCATTCACCAGCATACTGACGTTGATGTTGTCTTTTTCTTTGGTGGCGAAGTATTCCTGCACCTGACGACGAACCGCGCTGGTGCGGTTTTCCGTCGCGCCCGGTGCCAGCTGGTATTGCACCATGATATAGCCCTGATCCTCAGTCGGCAGGAAGCCGGTCGGCAAACGCATATACAGCACCGCGCAACCGATCAGCAGCACCGCGTAGAGCAGCAGATAGCGCACCGAACTGTGCAGCACATGACCCACGCCGTTGTGATAACGCGCCTGCACGCGCTCGTAGCTGCGATTGAACCAGCCGAAAAAGCCCTTTTGGCCGCCTTCTTCGTTGTGCGGTTTGAGCAGCGTGGCGCACAACGCCGGCGTCAACGTTAACGCCACGATCACCGACAGCACCATCGATGACACAATGGTGATGGAGAACTGACGATAGATAACGCCGGTTGAGCCGCTAAAGAAGGTCATCGGCAGAAACACCGCCGACAGCACCAGCGCGATACCAATCAGCGCGCCGGTGATCTCTTTCATCGATTTCTCAGTGGCCTGACGCGGCGGCAAACCCTCTTCGCGCATCACACGTTCGACGTTCTCCACCACCACGATTGCGTCATCCACTAACAGCCCGATGGCGAGCACCATGCCGAACATGGTTAAGGTGTTGATCGAGTACCCGAACAGTGACAGCACGCCAAAGGTTCCCAGCAACACCACCGGCACGGCAATCGCCGGAATCAGCGTGGTGCGGATGTTCTGCAGAAACACGAACATCACGATCACCACCAGAATCACCGCCTCGATCAGGGTTTTCACCACCTCTTCAATCGAGATTTTCACGAAGTCGGTGCTGTCGAGCGGATACGCCACTTCATAGCCCGGCGGCATGCTGCTGCGGAACTCGTCGATGGTGGCTTTCACCTGTTCGGCGGTTGAAAGCGCATTGGCGCCGGACGCCAGTTGCACCGCAATCCCTGAAGCCGGATGACCGTTCGCCAGCACGTTGGCGCTGTAATCCTCGTCACCCATTTCCACGCGTGCCACATCACTCAGATGCACCACCGAGCCGTCGCTTTGGCTTTTCAACACGATATTGCGGAACTGTTCCGGCGTTTGCAGACGTGAACGCGAACGCACGGTCGCCACCAGCTGCTGCTCTTTGCTGGCCGGTTGCGCGCCCAGCTGACCGGAGGAAACCTGGGTATTCTGGCTCTCCAGCGCGCTGGTCACATCGGACGGCATCAGCGAAAAGGAGGCGAGTTTGGCGGGATCGAGCCAGATGCGCATGGCGTATTCGGCACCAAACACCTGCACGCTACCGACGCCCGGCACGCGCGCCAGCGTATCTTCCATGTTGCTGACCATGTAGTCCGCCACATCGGCCGAGGTGCTTTGGTTGGTTTTATCGTACAGCGCCAGAATCAGCAGGAAGTCGCTTTGCGCCTTCTCCACCGTCACGCCTTGCGTGGTAACGGACGTCGGCAAGCGGCTTTCGGCCTGCTGCACTTTGTTCTGCACCTGCACCTGCGCAATATCCGGATCGGTGCCCTGCTGGAAAGTGACGCTGATTTTTACCTGGCCGGTTGAGGCGGTGCTGGTGGAATCGAAATAAAGCAAGCCGTCGAGGCCGGTGAGCTGCTGCTCGATCACCTGCGTGACGCTGCTTTCCAGCGTTTCCGCCGACGCGCCGGTGTAAGTGGCCTGAATACTGATCTGCGGCGGTGCGACGTCGGGATATTGCGCAATCGGCAGGCTTTTAATGCTGAGCACGCCAAACATCATGATGCAGATGGCAATCACCCAGGCGAATACCGGGCGGCGAATAAAGAACTGAGCCAACATAATTACTGGCCTCCGCTGCGGGCGCTGTTTGGCGTCACTTCAACTGCTTTTACCGTCATCCCGGCCTGCACTTTGGCGGTGCCTTCGACAATCAGCTTGTCGCCGCTGTTTAAACCGCTGGTCACCAGCCAGGTGTTGCCGATAACCCGATCGGTCACCACTTCCCGGCTTTGCACTTTGTTCTCGTTATCCACCACCAGCGCCGTGGCGTTGCCCTTAGCATCACGCGTGATGCCCTGCTGCGGGGCCAGAATCGCATCCTTTTTAACGCCGTTAGTGACGCTGGCGCGCACATACATGCCCGGCAACAATTCATGCTGCGGATTAGGGAAAATAGCGCGCAGCGTAACGGTTCCGGTGGCTTCATCAACCGCCACTTCAGTCAGTTCCAGCTTGCCGGGATGATCGTAATTGCTGCCGTCTTCCAGTTTTACCGTTACTGGCACCACATCGCTGCTCTGCTGGAGGGAAGCCTGCTGACGCTTCAGTTTCAGCAGTTGCACGCTGGATTGCGTGAGATCGACATAGATCGGATCGAGCGCGCGAATGGTCGCCAGCGCCGTGGTTTGCGCCGAGGTCACCAGCGCGCCCGGCGTCACTGACGAGATGCCGATGCGGCCAGAAATCGGTGCTTTGATTTGCGTGTAGTTGAGGTTGATGCGGGCGCTTTCGACGGCGGCACGATATTGATCAACCGACGCCACGTTCTGTTGATAGGTTGCCAGCGCATCGTCGGCATCCTGACGCGATACGCCATTCTCTTTCACCAGCGCGCTATAGCGCGCGGATTTTAACTGGCTGCTTTTCACTAACGCCTGCGCATTTTTCAACTGCGCAACGGCCTGATCGTAGCTGGCCTGATAGCTGGCTGCATCGATTTGATACAGCACCTGACCGGCTTTGACTTCGTCGCCTTCGGTAAACAGGCGCTTCTGGATGATACCGTCCACCTGCGGACGCACTTCCGACACCATGCTGCCCACCACGCGTCCGGTGAGTTGACTATCGAGCGTCACCGACTCAGTTTGCAGCGTTTTCACGCTGACTTCGGTGGTCATGTCGCCCGCTGGCGGGGCGCTATTTTGGTCACAGGCGGCGAGCAATAACACCAGCCCGGCGATGGCCGTGCGCTGAAAATTCTTCATGAATAATCCTGTAGTGAACGTTCATTCTCAATCTTGAGTCTACCAAATCGCGGATGTGGGCGTATGTCAGGAAAATGAAAAGAGCGCTCCTGAAAAGCGATAGCAGAATAGCGTCCTCTTTGATTGAGGATTTTTAAAGGTTAAATCGCGATAGGTTACAAAGTGTTGCTAACGATAATGAGTTATAACCACTAATGCAAATGATTATTATTTACATGAAAGTAAACGTTAACCCGATGCGCGGTCTTGCATGCGCACCCTACGAAAAATTATGTACCACTTTTAACGCCAGCTGCGGGCTGGTTAACGGCTGACTATCGGCGCTAAACAGCCTGGACGCCGCCGCCATGGAAACCTGGGCCAGCGCCACATGATCTGCGCCCTGCTGCTTCCCGTCTGCCACCGCATGCGCAATCATCTGCAGATACGCATCCTGATGACCCGCTTTGAACGCCGCCCATGCGCCAGGAATCAGCTGCACAACAGGATGCTGTTCAACCGGCAGCGTCGCTGGGCAAAACAGCGCGCGCGTCGCCGCCAGCGTGGATTCCGCCGCACACAGCACCAGAGATTTTCCCGGCAAACGGCACACCTCATCGGCCAGCATGCGATCGGTGCGATACACCGGGCAATCATGCCCTTCAACACAAAAACCATCGGCAACCGGACCCAGCGTCGAGCAGGTAATCAGAATCGCGTCGAACCACGGCGTCAGGCTGCGTAACAGCTGTTCCAGTTTTTGCTGCTGCGAAGCGGTCATGCCACCGGTCAGCTCCGCTTCCGCCAGCAAATGCGGCATCACGATATGACTTAGTGCGCCGTTGCTCATGCCCAATGAGTGCGCGGCGTCATCGAAAATAGCGATATTACTGGCGGCGGTATGCAGGCAGGCGATAGTCATAGAATTCCTGATTAGTGGCGTCTCTTAGGGATGCTCAATATAACCTGACAAAAACAAAAAAAGGCGCCACAGCGGGCGCCTTATTCTATTTCACTGCAATTACTTCAAACGGAATGCCACAACGCTGTCACCCGCCTGGGTGCCAAGCGAACCGTGACCGCCTGCGGCAATCACCACGTACTGCTTACCGTCTTTACCCATAAAGGTAGACGGCGTGGCTTGCGCACCGGCACTCAGCTCGGTCTGCCACAGCAGTTCGCCGGTGGTGCTGTCGTAGGCGCGGAAGAAGTTATCCGCAGTTGCACCGTGGAACACCAAATCCCCTGCGGTCAGCAATGGACCACCGTGCGCCACCATGCCCATCGGGAAGCCGATGGGGAAGCGGCCCGGCAGGAAGCTGGTCTTCAGGTTTTTGGTGACGCCCACGCGGCGCAGCCATTCGGTTTTACCGGTCTTCAGATCCACGCCCACCATGCGGCCCCAAGGCGGCGCAACACAGGGAATGCCGAGGCCTGACGCCATCTGCTGGATATGGATCGCGTAGTCACCGTGGAAGTTTTCGTTCCAGTATGGCGTGCCATCTTTGGTAAACAGGCGCTCGGTGGCGGTCTGCTCGGTGCGTTTGATCAGGTTGTACTTGTAGGCCAGACGCACTGGCGCGGCAATCAGCATTTGACGCTGCGGATCGACAGCAACAGAACCCCAGTTGAACACACCAATGTTGCCAGGGAAGATCAGTGAACCGCCTTCCGTTGCGGGCGTCCACGGATTGCCATCATAGCGCAGGCTACGGAAATCCATGCGGCATGACATCTGGTCAAACGGCGTAATGCCCCACATTGACTTCTCGGTCAACGGCTGCGGGATGAAGTTCAGGCTGGAAACCGGCTGAGTCGACGCAAATTTCTCACCCGCTACGCCACCTTCAGTAGAAACCTTCACCTGGTTCACCGGATACACCGGCTGGCCGGTAAGACGGTTCAGCACAAACAGGTTGCCGGTTTTGGTCGGCAGGATCACCACAGGCTGCTTCTGGCCTTGATAATCGATGTCCACCAACGAAGGCTGTGACGGATTATCGCGGTCCCACAGGTCGTGGTTGGAGCTTTGATAGCGCCATTTGAACGCACCGGTTTGCAGATCCAGCGCCACCAGCGCATCACGGAACTTCTCGGTGTTGCTGTTCGGATCGCGTTCAATGCCCACTTCATCCGGTGAAGCGTTACCAAACGGCACATAGACTACGCCATTTTTCAGGTCAGCACTCAGCGTGCCCCACGCCACTGGCGTGTCCTGCGGGTAGTTTTGACCGGCAGCAATTGGCGCGGTGTTATCCGGGTTAGCCGGATCAAAGTTCCACACCAGACGACCGCTTTGCACGTCATAGGCACGGATCACGCCTGACGGGTTGCCGCTGTTGAAGCCGTTATCCATCACGGAACCGCCAACGATCACCAGCTTGCCCGCCACCAGCGGTGCTGCGGTTTGCATCAGCGCATGTGGACGTACTTCACCCATGTTGGCGTGCAGATCAACCACACCGTTCTGACCGAAATCTGCGCACGGTTTACCGGTATCGGCATCCAGCGCAATCAGCTGCGCATCGGTGGTGGCGTTAAAGATACGCTTACGGCAGATGGCCGGATTCGCGGCGCTATCCTGTGCGGCAACCGGAGTTTCTTCGTAGTAGCTTACGCCGCGACAGGTCTGATGCTGCTGCAGGTAAGAGCGGTCTTTATTTGGCATAAATTTCCACTTCACCGCGCCGGTTTCCGGATCAAGCGCATGCACTTCGTTATGCGGCGTACAGAAATACAGCATACCGTTGGCTTTCAGCGGCGTAGCTTCGAAGGTGTATTCGGTGGCATCCGCATCCTGGCGCAAATCACCGGTGTGATAGGTCCATGCAACTTCGAGGTTTTTGACGTTGTCTTTGCTGATCTGATTCAGCGCCGAGAAACGCAGGCCGTCAGACGAACCACCGTACGCGGTCCAGTCGTTAGCGGCGCCCTGCTCGCTGTTTTGCTCGCGGGCATTGCTGATGGTGCCTTGCTGCGGAACCGGATCGTAGAAGCACAGACCAATCACCACCACGATCATGATAATCACGGTGCCGCCGAGGAAGGCGTGGAAACGGCGTTCACCGCGATACAGCGGTTTCACCACCCACGGCATCGCCAGCCACAGGCCGATCACGCCGAACAGGTCACCGCGTGGGATCCACTGCCATTTATCAAAGCCCACTTCCCAGATAATCCAGGCGAGCGTAATCCACATCAGCACCGCATAAAGCGCCAGCGCGCTGCGCTGGTTGCGGAACAGTAATATTGCGGTGATAAGTAATCCCACCGCCATCAGCGCATAGAAGGCGCTGCCGCCCAGCATCAACAGCTTGCCGCCCATGTACAGCAAGGCAATCGCCAGAATCGCGAGCACGATACTGGTTAATTTGTTAACCATGCTAATCCCTCAACCATATTCATCGAAAAACCTCAAAAATAACCCCACATAAAATCAACAGAATTTTAACTTACGTTACCGTTTAGTAAAAACCCGTTGCGAGGTGTGTCGTTAGCTCCGCTAATGAATGTAGTTTGGCTAATGGCTGCCAGCTACCGCCTCGTTCAATCTGTGACTGAAATCACGTTTCATTTTCGTTGAGAGAATTAATCATTAGTGAGGAAAATTCGCATTTTTTGATAACGAAAAATGGCGAGGATGCGCGATTTTGGGGGAATTTGCGCCTGAGACATAACCTTGCGCAGATTTGTTACTACGCCCGCTGTAGTAGAAAACTTACGCTGTTTTCTTTTTACCCGGGAAACGTTATGAAAATCACTTTATTAGCCAGCTCATTGTTGCTCCTCGCGGTGACTTCTCACGCTGCAACTGACCCACTGATCGTCGGCGATCAAAAAGGCAATGCTCGCGCGGTGATGTCCGCCGCTGGCGAGCTCAACAATGTGCCGTATGAAATCAAATGGTATGAGTTCCCCAACGCTGCGCCGCTGCTGGAGTCGCTCAACTCCCAGCATCTGGATGCCGGCTTAGTCGGCGATGGTCCGCTGTCGTTTGCCGTGGCCGCAGGCGCGCAGATCCGCGCCATTCAGGCATCGCAATATCTCGGCAATGCCATCCTGGTGAAAAAGGACAGCGCCCTGCACAGCATCGCCGACCTAAAAGGCAAGAAAGTGGCGACGGTAAAAGGATCGGCCGGGCAAAACATGGTGCTGAATGCGCTGCACGAAGCGGGTTTGCCCGACGACAGCGTCAATTTTGTCTTCACCACGCCGTCGGAAGCGACGCTGGCGCTGGATAATGGCGCGGTGGATGCGGTGGCAACCTGGGAACCTTATGTGTCCTTTGCCGTGGCGCAGTCCGGCGATCGCATCGCCATCGACGGCAAAAATTCGCCAGTTTCAAACTATCTGGTGGCGACCGATAGCGCCATCGCCAGCAAGCGTGAACAGCTCACGGACTTCCGCGAGCGCCTGATTCGCGCACGTGCGTGGGGCGTGGCGCATCCACAAGCCTACGCCAGCGAGATCGCCAAACTGCTGCGTCTGCCAGATGCGGTGGCGCTGAGTAAAGTACAGCGTGAAAACAACGCGCCGGTAGAAGATTACGCGTTGGTAGAGAAACGCCAGCAGTTGGCGATTGATACCTTCACCCGTGGCGGCCTGATCAAACCCGGCTTAAAAGCCGACAAACTGGTGGATGCCTCCTTCTTTAACGCCAACGGAGCCGCCAAACCATGATGAATCTGGCGCTCTACCTCGACTCCGGCATTCATCAGGGCGGCTGGCGCCATCCCGATTCGGCCGCGACCGGCGGCAGTAACTGGCCGCTGTACCGCAAAATCGCCCAGCGCGCCGAAGACGCGAAGCTGGACATGATTTTTGTCGCGGACAAGCTGGCGATTGATGATGTTTACGGCGGGCATCTGGCGCACACCGTGCAGCATCGTCAGGTTGGCTGGTCTGAACCCTTAACATTATTAGCCGCGCTGGCGGCGGTGACTGACCACATCGGCCTCGGCGGCACGGTTTCCTCCTCCTATTCGGTGCCTTACACCACCGCGCGTCAGCTGGCAAACATCGACCATATTAGCGGCGGGCGCGCAGCGTGGAACGTGGTTACCTCGTTGAGCCACGCCGAAGCGCGCAACTTTGGTCGCAGCGAGCACTTCAGCCATGAAGCTCGCTATCGCCGCGCGGCTGAATTTATTGATGTCATGAAAGCGCTGTGGGACAGCTTTGAAGAGGACGCGCTGATTCTGGATAAAGCGCAGGCGCACTTTGCCGACCCGGCACGCTTCCATAGGCTTGATCATCAGGGTGAATCTTTCAACGTGCAGGGACCGCTTAATCTGCCGCGTCCGCCGCAAGGTCATCCGGTGGTGATCCAGGCTGGCGTATCGGAAGCCTTTATCGATCTGGCCGCGCAACAGGCGGAAGTGCTGTTTGTGGTGCAACCCAATCGGGAACGCGCGCAGCAGTTTTATCAAACCCTGAAACAGCGTGCGCTGCAGTATCAGCGTCAGCCCGATCAACTGCGCATTCTGCCCGGCATGGTGCCGATTGTCGGCAATACGCAGCGCGATGCCGAAGAGCGTGCGGCATACCTGAAATCATTGATTACCGTGGAATCGGGCCTCAGCTTTGTTTCGGCTAGCATGAATATCGATCTGTCGCAGTACCCCATTGACGGGCCGGTGCCTGACCTGCGTGAAAAGATCACCGGCAGCAAAGGCCGTTTTCAGTATGTGATCGCCAGCGCCATTGAGCAGAACCTGCCGCTGGGCGAGATGGCGAAACGCTACGCCGAGAGCTTGTCGTTCCCGGCACCGACCGGCACAGCGGATAGCATTGCGCAGCAGATGATTGACTGGTATCAGCATCAGGCCTGCGACGGTTTTGTCATTCTGCCCGCCTACATTGACGAGAACGAAGATCGCTTCCTCGAACAGGTTGTCCCGCGCCTGCAGGCTGCGGGCGTCTTCCGCAGCGACTATCAACCGGGCACGCTGCGCGATCGTTTAGGCTTAGTAAAGCCGGAAAATCGCTTTAACCTTTCGTCATCAATTGAAATAACTTAATTAATCATTAATGCGCTGCTGCGATTATTCCTGGCAACAATTATCATAGCAGCGCGAATAAGTGCGGTTTTATTACAGTTTTATTTATCCCCTCTTCATTTAATCTTTTTTAAATTGATTAGCCATTGCGCCGCAATGACTTTTTGAGAGTTTCCTCAGCCTGTTATCCCGGATTAAGCGTGATATAAATCACGTAACTGCTCTGCGGCAAGGCCGCTAATAAAAAGAAGGTTATGATGATTAGCGCAGATTTCTTTTATCGTAAATTACGTTTTCCTTTTAAACTCACACACGCTGCTTTTAAGTTTCCGGTTGCCAATGCGCGAGCCCGGCAATATCAGGTGATGTCGCCTGAACAGACCATTGACCTGCTGCTCAGCAACCACAAGCTCTCCGTAAGCCGCTATGGCGACGGCGAATTGGAAATGACTTTGTTCAAGAATATCGGCTTTCAATCTTTTGATGAACGACTCTCTATTCGCCTTAAAGAGATATTACGGCGCGGAAGTCAGCCGAAGAATCCGTGTTTATTGTGTATGCCCGATGCCTTTCGCGGCACCGCGAATATGCGTTTTGGTTCGGCCCTATTCTGGTTTTTTCATAAAGCATTTTATTTTCGCCATTATGAAAGCTTATTAAAGAAAGATTACCGCTACGGCAATACCTCCGTTACGCGTCCCTATCACGATTATAAGGACAAGCAGCAGGCGGTTCGCGTGTTTAATAAGTTCAAGCAGCTGTTCAGCGATAAAAAGATATTAATTGTGGAAGGCAGCGGCACGCGTCTCGGCATCGGTAACGATCTGCTCGATGGCGCGCGGGAGATTAAACGCATCACCACGCTCAATCGCAACGCCTTCTCGGTCTACAACGAGCTCTACAGCTCGGTGCTGGCGCACGCACGCGATTACGATATGGTGCTGATGTCGCTCGGCCCCACCGCCACGGTGCTGGCTTACGATCTCAGCCAGCATGGCATTCGCTGCATTGATACCGGCCACATTGATATCGAGTACGAATGGATGCGCAGTGCCGCGCGTGACAAGGTGCAGGTGGCCGGCAAGAACGTCAATGAAGTGGGCGTGTTACTCAGCGACGATGCGCGCGACGCCGACGATCATTATCGCCAGCAGATTTTGCTGCATGTCGGGTTGCCGCAGGAAGCGGTGCTATCGGCGATGGTAATGCATCCGCCGATCTAATCCACATCGCAAGTAATCGCAAAAATAGGGCATTTTGAGATTGCTTGCGATAACGCTGTTACCCTTCGCGCTTTTTCAGCCACTCCTGCAGCTTGCGCAGTGAAACAGGCGCCTGGTACACCGTTCCTTTCCCCTCCTTTAGTGGACGCAACAATCCCTGTTCGGTGAGGTTTTTCAGGCGCGCACGCGCGGTGTTATCCGCGATGCCGAGCCGCGATTTAATCCCGGCAGAGCTGAGTAACGAACCCGGCGCATTCAGCGCGATGGCCATGATATCCAGCTCACCTTTGGCTAAAGTCATATGCTCTTCCACCCACGTCACTAAACGTTCCCGCTCTTTATGCAGCGTGGCGATTTGCTCGGTGAAGGCAGTCACCGCGCGCATCACCACTTCGCATTGAAACTGCACGAAATAGGTCAGATCCATCTCATCAGTTTCGCTGTAAAGATAGGAAATGCCGTACTTTACCGCCGCGGCTTTCAACAGCTTGCTGATGGAGATGTAGCGGAACGCGCTGTAACCGTGACGAATCAGATGATGGTAGAACAGCCCGCGTGCGGTGCGCCCGTTGCCATCATTGAACGGGTGAATGTAGCCGATAGCAAAGTGCATCACGCAGGCCACCAGCAAAGGATGCGTGCCCTGCTGCTCCAGCCACGCAACTTCGGCGCATAGCGCGTCCAGCAGGCTATTGAGCCGCTGATAATCCGGCGGCTGATGAATGATTTCGCCGTCGCGCCCGGCAACAAACACATCGTTATTGTCGCGCACGGCGCCGGGCCGATATTTGTCATCATTAATGCCGGCGCAGGCGATGTGATGAATTTCCAGAATATCGGCGCGCGTCAGCGGCGCGTCACCCAGCGTGGCAATGTGCTGCATCAAGCGCCAGTTGCCCATGATCATGCTTTCATCTTCGTTGCGCGGCGCACGCCCCACCGCCAGCAACTCCATCGCCACGCGCGAGGTGGTCGCCGCGCCTTCCAACTGGCTGGATGAAATCGCCTCTTCCATGATCAGCTGTGACATCAGGTAAGAAGCCGCATCCTCATCCGTTGGTTCGCCATTGCGCGCAAAGGTCATACGATCGACTGTCGACATCGCTGCCGTGATTTTGGCCGTGAGATTACAGGTCACGGTTTGATCGGCGATCACAAAGTGCTGCGCGCTGCTGCGGCGCTTGAATTTCAGTGCGCTCCACACTTTCTCACGCGTCTGACTATCACTGACACGACGATATAACTCATCGAAATGCAGATAGCGCTCATCCCACTCGGCATGACTGGCAAGAAGCGAGTTAATCTCACTGATACTCAGTGAATCAATAAGTTGAACGGGCGGGCGGCGCAGTTTCATCTCAAGCAATCTCAAAAACAGGGTATTTTGAGTTTACTTGAGATTCGCTGCGACGACAAATGGCGCTTGCAGCGGAGTTAGCTGCCGTGCCGCTGGCAAAATGCGCGGAGATCGGAGGACTGGAAATCGGCCAGATTCGCCATCAGCTTCTCCAGCGGCCAGTTCCACCAGGCAATCGCCTGCAGCTGCGCGGCAATATCCGCCGCGAAACGTGCACGGATCACTTTGGCTGGCACGCCACCGACAATGGTGTATGGCGGCACATCTTTCGTCACCACCGCACCGGCCGCCAGCACCGCGCCGTCACCCACCGCCACACCCGGCAGTACGATCACGCCATGCCCAATCCACACATCATTGCCAATAATCACGCGATCGGCGCGACGGTCAGCAAAGAAGCCATTATCGCGTTCCGCCTGCGCATCGTAGTATTCCGGACAGTAGGTGAAACGGTGCTGCGAGGCGCGATCCATCGGATGATTGGGTGCGCCAATCCGTACATGATTGGCAATGGCGGTAAAGCGTCCGATTTGCGCATCGGCGACGCAGCAATGCTCTCCCAGATAGGAGAAGTCGCCCAGTTCGCTGTATTCGATATAGGTTTCGGCCAGCACTTCACATTGCGCGCCAATCTGGGTTTCGCGCATGCGCACGCTGGGATCGATAACAGTGTGTTGCAGTTTTGTCGGTTGCACAGCAGCAAGTGCCATAATCAAAGCTCCGTGTGGTCAGATGTCTGGATGACCGGTTGCGACTGGGCAACCGCGAGCGACAACACTACAGCGGCAAAATGACACTAATGCTATTGTGCGTATCTGTTTCTGGCGATTCGAGGAAAAGGAATGAGAACACCGTGGTCAATACTGGCGCTGTTATGGTCAGCCGGACAGGCATCCGCCGCGCTGCCCGCCGACATCAAAGCCGGTGATATTGTGCAAGTGCAGTTAGCGCAACTCCATCCGACGCAGGCTGCGATTGGCTATCGTCAGCTGGATTACAAACAGCATCGTTATGAAGCCGAACCGAAAAAGCTGTTCGATGATTATTGCGAAAGCATGGGGCAGAAAGGCGTTGATAAATTTGACAGTAAATCACGTCTCTCGCAGCCCAGCAGCTTCAGCTGTAAAGCGCCGGTCGGCAGCGAACCGGGGCCGATGAAAACGGCGGTGATTGCGCCGGATAACGTGTTGTACCTCACCGATGGTCATCATACTTTCAGCAATTTCGCCGATATCGCCGGTCTTAACACGCCGGTGCAAGTGCGCATCACCGATGACTTCCGCAGCCTGAAAACCATGTCCGCCTTTTGGCAAAAAATGGAAACGGCACATCTGGTATGGCTGGATACGCCTGCAGGCAAAATTAAACCGGATGCGCTGCCGAAAGAGTTGGGCCGCCAGCATATGCAGAATGATGAATATCGCTCGCTGGTCTATTTCGTGCGCGATATTGGCTTTGAGAAGGAGCAGAATCCGCCGCCGTTCCTCGAGTTCTACTGGGGCAAATGGCTGGAAACACAGCTGCCGCTGAAGAACTTTGACCTCAATAACCGCAACGGTTACGCCAAAGCGCTGGAAACCATCGCTGAGAAGATGACCAGCGTGCCGAAAGACACGGTGATTGCGCACAGCGATAGCGGCCCGCTGACGGCGGATCGGTTAGGCGCACGCAAGAAAGTGAATGAGAAGAAGCTGGAGAAGCTGGTCTCCGACAAGGGCAAACTGACGTGGGCTTTTGCGCAATAATCGCGTGGTCGCCATTCATGGCGACCCATTCACCCATCAGCGCCCTTTCAGCGTTAAACCAATTCGCAGTTTTTCACATCCGCCGATGGCGCCAGCAGATTTTTATCAAATTCGCGCAGTTCCACGCCATCACGAATACGCATCGGCCAGTCGGGATTGGCTAGCGCGCTTTTGCCTATCGACACATAATCCGCGCCCTGCTCCAGCGCCTGCGCCGCCGTGCTGGCATCACTTAACGCACCATTGGCGATAATCGGCAATTTCGGTGCCGCCTGACGCGCAATTTGCACCAATGACAGCGGCGAATCGGCAAACGCCGGTTGCAGCGCGTCATATTCAGTCAGATGCAGATAATCCACGCCGGCCTCAGCAATCGCGGCGAATACCAGGCGCGCGCCCGCTTCGCCTTCCCGCCATTTGTGATGAAAATCATTCACTTTGCCCTGTGAGAGGCGAATTCCCAGCGCAACATCCTTGCCTACGCGCTGGCGCACCGCGGCGATCACCGCCAGCGTCAGAGACAAACGTGCCACGATATCGCCGCCCCAGCGATCGTTGCGCTGATTGGTGTAATCGGTAAAGAACTGGTCAAGCAGATAGCCGTTAGCGCCATGAATTTCGATGCCATCAAAACCCGCTTCGCCGACTGCCCGCGCCGCAGTGTGCGCAAAGCTGTCGATCACCTGCTGGATCTGCTCTTCATTCATTTCGCGTGGCAGCGGATAGGCGCCATGACCGTGATAGAAACCGAGTTGTTCCCCGCGCGGCTGCACCGCTGAGGGCGCGAGCGTGTCCGGTCGATAGATGTTGCCCTGCGATATCGCCCCGGCATGCATCAACTGCGCAATGATTTTGCCGCCATACTGATGCACCCGATCGGTGATCGCACGCCAGCCGGCGCTCTGTTTAGCGTTAATCAGCCCCGCCTGAAACGCATAGGTTTGCGACCAGGCTTCATCGATATAGATGCCTTCGGTGATGATGGCGCTAAAGCCGCCGCGCACGAAGCGCTGATAGTAGTGCTGCATACGTTCGCCTGGTATGCCGTCAACGCTGGCGGAGATGCGCGTCATGGGTGCCACCATAATGCGATTCTTCAGCGCCAGCCGGTTCAGTGTGCCGCTCTGAAAAAGATGTTTATCACTCATGTTGCTCTCTGGATGCGGATTATCTACAGAGCGCAGTATATTCGGTCGCCACAGGGACAAAAATGGCCGATGATGATACGTCTGTATAACGGAAATCGTTACAATGAACTCAAAAGATGTTGAGGTGTTCCTGATGGTCACCCAGACGCGCAGCCTGACGCAGGCCGCGCGGCGACTGAACACCACGCCGATGACGGTCTCACGCCGACTCGCCTCGCTGGAATAAGATCTCGGCGTGCGCCTGCTGCATCGCACCACCCGCGCCATTGCGTTAACTGATGAAGGTGAAGAGTTTCTGCCCTATGCCAAAACCCTGACAGAAACCGAACAGAGCGCGCGCAGTTTGTTCTCGCCGAATAAACAGGGCGCCACCGGCCAGCTGCGCATCACCGCACCTTCTGGTTTTGGCCGCCGCACCATTATTCCGTTGCTGCCCGCGCTGATGGCGGAGAATCCCGAACTGAAGATCGATTTCCAGCTCAGCGATAACGTCACCGATATTGTTGGGCTCGGCTACGATGTCGCCATTCGCATCGCCCCGCTGCGGGATTCGCGCTTAGTCGCGCAGCGGCTGGCGGATAATCCGCGCGTGCTCTGTGCTTCTCCAGACTATCTGGCGCGCTTCGGCACGCCAAAGCTGCTGGCCGATTTGCATCAGCATAACTGCCTGCGCTTATCCGGCGTGCCGCAATGGAGTTTTATAGTCGACGACCATATTTCCAGTGTCAGCGTTGAGGGCCGTTTTAGCGGCAGCAATGTGGAAGGCGTGCGTACCTTATGCGTAGCGGGCAGCGGCATCGCCCAGCTCTCTACGTGGGATGTGCAGCAAGAGTTGGCGGCAGGTGAACTGACTGAGATTACCTTGCGAGATGCTCAACCGCAGCTGCTCGGCGTCTGGGCGCTGTTTCCCACCGCACGGCATCTGCCAACGCGCGTCACGGTTTTTCTAAACGCCCTAAAACTGGCGATGGCACGTTAATTCAGAAAATGTGAATGGCGAATCAGGGGCAAAATCTGGATGCGGAAGAGGTGGGACTAACCGCGAAGAAAATTAAAATCGACGCATTTCTTGAACTGATTCTGGCAGGAAAGATCAGCGACGCGACAACGGTTACCGCGTTTCTGTTGGCGCGGGCGAAAGGGTTAATCGACTGATCTCTCTGCTTTATTCCAGGTGCGCATGAATGCGCACCCTACGAATACAACATCGATGTAGTGCCGCCATTCAGGGCGACCGATTACTCCGCAGCAATATCCGCTAACACCGCTTCTGCCTGCGCCTTATCCACCGCTACGCCATCAATAAACAGCTGACGCTGTTCACCCGGCGGCAGCATAATCTTCAGCGTCTGCCAGGCTGGCTGGAAGCTGCCTTTACGCTGGAAGTTGAGGTGAATCGCCTCAGCATCGCTGCGCATTTTCCAGTTGAGCCACAGCGCATTGCCCTGCTGATAACCCCAGCTTTCGCCATCATCCTCAAACAGCATACCGTGGCTAACCCCTTTGCCTTTCAGCGGGAACAGCTGCAAGGTGCGGCGATCGTCAGTTTTAGTGTCAACATGACGCAGGCGCTCGCTGAGCGGTAAGCCCGCTCCGGCACGCACCAGCATCGGCTGGGTTTCCAGCGGAGCCGCCAGCGTGATCCATTGACCGCCGCTGAACCATTGCTGGGTAGCGAAGTCATACCAGCCAGTTTGGTTGTCGGGCAGCCACAGACGACGCTCGCGCTGGCCGGGTTCGACCACGCTGGCCACCAGCAGATCGCGGCCCAGCATAAACTCATCGCACTCGGCGAACGTCTGCGCATCCTGTTCATGATCGAGGAAAGTCGGACGTAGCATCGGTTCATCGTCAGCATGCGCCTGCCACAGTAACGTATAGAGGTAAGGCAGCAGACGATAACGCAGTTCAATCGCGGCGCGGATCGCAGGCGTAGCCGCCGGATACATCCAGGGTTCATTGACGGTGTGATCGTCATTCCACGAGTGAATGGTGAAACGCGGATGCATCACGCCGTTTTGTACCCAGCGCACAAACAGTTCTGCATCTGGTTTATCGCCGGAGAAGCCACCGACGTCGTGTCCCACGTTGTACAAACCGGACAGGCTCATACCCAATCCCATGCGGATGTTGTAACGCAACGTGGTCCAGTTGGTGCGGTTATCGCCGCTCCAGGTTTGCACATAGCGCTGCATCCCGGCGCAACCCGAACGGGAAATCAGGAAAGGACGTTTTTCCGGCGCGAAGCGCTGTTGCGCTTCCATCGAGGCGCGCATCATCAGCAGCGGCATCACCGGGCGAATGTGTTTGATGGCAATTGGCGTGCCGAAACCGTGGCAACGCGCTTCGCCGTCCCACACTTCATATTCGTTATTATCGTTCCAGGTGGAATCGATGCCCTTTTCCAGCAGCTGTTTGGTGACGTTTTCCTGCCACCAGGCGACGGCTTGCGGATGGGTAAAATCGAGATGTGAACCTTCGTCATCCCAGAACACCGAACGTTCAGGCGCATCTTCTTCGGAGTCACGAATAAACAGCCCTTGTTCCGCCACTTCGTTATAACGCGGATGATCCTGCAACAGACACGGTTTGATATTGGCGGCGAGGCGCAAGCCGGCGTCGTGAAACGCCTGGCTCATCACCTCCGGCTGCGGCACTTTGTCGTAGTTCCAGTTGAACACGTAGCGCTTGTTGTTAATTGAGGTGTAGCCGGACGAGAGCTGGAATGAATCGCACGGAATATCGTGCTCTTCGCAGAGACGAATGAAGTTCATCAGCTGATGTTGTGCATCCGGCGCATCGGTGTAATGCATGGTTGAACCACTGTAGCCAAGGCTCCATTTCGGGCCGAACAGCGTTTTACCTGTGAGACGCACAAAGGCTTTGGTGACATCCAGCACCTTGTCACCGACAAACAGGTAATAGTCGATATCACCGCATTCCGCCTGCCAGCGGCGATACGGTTTGTGATAGTTATCGAGTTCATTACCCAGATCAAACCAGCTGCTGCTGAGGTTATCGTAATAGAGACCAAAGCTAACATCGGTACGACGGGTGATGGTAAACGGCACATGCTTGTACAGCGGATCGGTGGAGGCCGCGTTGTAGCCCATCGCATCAAGGTTACGCATCTCATAGCGCTGGCCATTACGCTGCAAATCGCCGGTTTTCTCGCCCAGACCATAATAGCGATCGTCGTTCATGCGGCACTGATAGTGCGCCACGCCATCCCCGTGCGTGTTGATTTGATAAGCGCTGGTTGGACGGTCGCAGGTCAGCAGCTGCCATGCGCCGTGGCTGTCGCAATATTGCCACTCCAGCGCCAGCGGTTGATGGACGATCACCCGCAGCTTATCGGTGGCCACCACCAGCGTGTCGCCCTCTTCTTCCAGCGTGAACGATGGCAAGGTGAATCCGGCCAGGCTGTCACGCTGACGCCCTTCCCACGGCACATCACTTTCTGGCGCGATGCTCCAGGTGCGATCGAGGCTGTATGCGCCATGACGTTTAATCGCCACGCGGAACATGCCCGTTTCTAGCACATAAAGACACAGCGTGTGTTTGCCGTCGACGGTTAACGCCACGTGGTGTGCATCGGAACCGGCTAATGACCAATTTTTTAACGTTTTCATCGTTACCTACTTTTTCATGCGCGCTGGGCGCGACGTTCAGCAATAAAAGCAATCAGGAATACGGCGCCAATCAGGTCGAAGAAGCCCATGGCGACAAACAGCGGATTAAAGCCAATGGTGTCGGCGGTAACGCCGATCAGCAGTGAGAACAGGAAGCTGGAGATCCAGGCGAACGAGCCGCGCATGCCGTTGACGGTGGCCATCTGGCCTTTATCAAACTTCTCCACCACCAGCGCGCTCAGCATGCAGGAGATGATCTGATGGCCGAAACCACCAATCGAGATCAGCGCAATCGCTACGTAAGGATCTTTAGTGACCGCGACCAGCGCCAGCGACAGCATCAGGAAAGCGCCCGTCACCGAACTCGCCACCACGGAATTAACCTGAGTAAAACCAAAGATTTTGGTGTAGAGCCGCGTCAGATAGCCGCTGGCCGCGCTGCCTAAATCGGCGGCGAGGAACGGCAGCCAGGCGAACATAGCAATCTGCTTCAGATCCATACCCAGCTCTTTCGCCAGATAGAGCGGCACCCAGAAGCTCAGTACGCCCCAGGCAGGTTCAGCCATAAAGGCGGGAATGGCGATGCCGTAAAAACGTTTGTTTTTCGACACGGTTTTCAGCGCGGTAAAGAACGGCAGTTTCACTGCTGGCGGTTCATTATCCTGACGAATAAATTCCAGTTCCCAGGCCTGCAGATTGGGATGCTGCTCCGGATCGCGATAGAACAACCACCACAGCACCACCCAACCCAACGCCAGGCAGCCGGTGAACAGGAACGCGCCCTGCCAGCCAAAGGAAGCGTGCGCAAAGTAGATAATCGGCGGTGCCAGCATCGCGCCAAGCGAAAAGCCCACCCCCGCCCATCCGGCGGCGATAGGACGCTCTTTTTTCGGGAACCATTCGCCAATCACTTTGGCGTTAGCGGGCGTGGCTGCTGCTTCTGCACCGCCCATGACAAAACGCAGGATAGCCAGATGCACCCAACTGGCCGCGCCAGCGTGGAACAAACAGGCGACGGCCCAAATGGTGGCGCAGATCAGGAAGCCGACTTTCAGGCCAATAACGTCGATCAGCCAGCCGCAAATGGGTTGAAAGAAGGTATACGCCAGCTGGAATGCGCCGACGATCCAGGAATATTGTTCGGTGGTGATGTTGAGGCTGGTTTTGAGCTCCGGTGCCAGCAAGCCCAACGAGTTACGGGTGATGTAGTTGACCGTGACGCCTGCTAAGAACAGCACTAATACCCACCAGCGCAGATTGCGCAAGGTGCGTTTGGTGCCTGCGGCGGTTATCCCTGGGTTTAAACTGCGGTTCATCTGATTCTCCGTTAGTGAGTCATTTCTAACCATCCGCCAGGAGTGAACCACAGTTGCGAAAAGTGGTCGCCAGATTGATGTCGCAAATGTGATCTGGTTAACCAAAATCACTTACCAGGTTGACTTAACCCCGTAAAAAGCAGAGTTTTAATCCGGAATCGCGTAGTTATTATCTGATGTAGCGCGCTAATAAAGAACATTGGTCAACCAATAGTGAGTGAGGTAACAACATGAAGCAGACCTGGCGCTGGTACGGCCCCAACGATCCTGTCTCTCTGGACGATGCGCGCCAGGCGGGCGCAACCGGCATCGTCACCGCACTGCACCACATCCCTAATGGCGAAGTGTGGTCAGTCGACGAAATCATGCAGCGCAAGGCGCAGGTGGAAGCCGCTGGTTTGGTGTGGTCGGTGGTGGAGAGCGTGCCGATTCATGAAGAGATTAAAACCGGCAGCGGCCGCTGCCAGCACTGGATCAGCAATTATCAGCAGTCGCTGCGCAACCTGGCGCAGTGCGGCATTAAAACCGTGTGCTACAACTTCATGCCGATCCTTGACTGGACGCGCACCGATCTCGAATATCTGCTGCCGGATGGCGCGAAAGCCCTGCGTTTTGATCAGATTGAGTTCGCGGTGTTTGAACTGCACATTCTGCAGCGTCCCGGCGCGGAGCAGGATTACAGTGCGCAAGAGATCGCCGAGGCTGCTGAACGCTTTGCAACGATGAGTGAAGAGCACCGTAACCGCCTGATGCGCAACATCATCGCCGGTTTGCCGGGTGCGGAGGAAGGCTACACGCTGGATCAATTCCGTGCCCAGCTGGCGCGTTATCAAGGTATCGGTAAGGCCGAGCTGCGAGAGAATTTTGCCACCTTCCTGCGCGCCATTGTCGCGGTTGCGGAAGAAGTGGGCGTACGCATGGCGGTACATCCGGACGATCCGCCACGCCCAATTCTCGGCTTACCGCGCATCGTTTCCAACGCCGACGATCTGCAATGGATGATCGATACCGTCAGCAGCCCCGCCAACGGTTTCACCATGTGTACCGGCTCGTACGGCGTGCTGGCAGAGAATGATTTAGCCGAAATGGTCAAGCGCTTCGGCCCACGAATCTACTTCGCGCATTTGCGCTCCACCAAGCGGGAAGAGAACCCCAACAGCTTCCACGAAGCCGCGCATTTGGGTGGCGATGTCGATATGTTTGCGGTGATCAAGGCGATTGCCGAAGAGGAGCAGCGACGTAAAGCCGCGGGGGAGGAAGATTTGATTCCAATGCGTCCCGACCACGGCCACCAGATGCTGGATGACCTGAAGAAGAAAACCAATCCCGGCTACTCGGCGATCGGTCGCCTGAAAGGATTGGCGGAAATTCGCGGCGTCGAATTGGCGATCCACCGCGCCTATTTTGCTCAGGAAGCCCACTAATGCGCTTTATGGATGAAGATTTTCTGCTGCAGAGCGATATCGCGCGGCGCTTGTACCACGACTTCGCTGCGGATATGCCAATCTACGATTATCACTGTCACCTCAATCCGCAGGAGATTGCTGAAGATCGTCGCTTCGACAACCTCGGCCAAATCTGGCTGGAAGGCGATCACTACAAATGGCGCGCGCTGCGTGCCGCGGGCGTCGATGAGTCGTTGATTACCGGCAAGAGCACCAGCGACTACGACAAGTATCTCGCCTGGGCGCAAACGGTGCCAAAAACCCTCGGTAACCCGCTCTATCACTGGACGCACCTTGAACTGCGGCGCCCGTTTGGCATCACCGATACGCTGTTTGGCCCGGACACCGCCCCTGCGATCTGGCAGCGCTGCGCGGAACAGCTGGCGACGCCGGAATTTTCCGCGCGCGGCATCATGCACCAGATGAAGGTGCGCATGGTCGGCACCACCGACGATCCGGTTGATTTACTGCACTATCACCGCCAAATCGCCGATGACCACAGTTTTGATATTGACGTTGCGCCGAGCTGGCGTCCGGACAAGGTCTTCAAAATCGAGCTGGAGGGTTTTGTCGACTATCTTGCTCGCCTGGAAGCCGCCGCCGATGTCGCCATCGACAGCTTCGATGCGCTACGCCGCGCGCTGTTACGTCGCCTTGACCACTTCTCTGCCCACGGTTGTCGCGCCTCAGATCACGGTATCGAAACCCTGCGCTTTGCGCCGGTGCCGGACGACCGCGTGCTCGATACGATTTTGACGAAACGTCGCCGTGGCGATGCGTTGGATGAATTGGAAATCGCCCAGTTCAGCAGCGCGGTGTTGGTGTGGCTCGGCAGCGAATATGCGCGGCGCGGCTGGGTAATGCAGCTGCACATCGGCGCGATTCGTAATAACAGCACACGCATGTTCCGCCAACTCGGGCCAGACAGCGGGTTTGATTCGATTGGCGATAACAATATTGCCTGGCCGCTGGCGCGCCTGCTGGATGCGATGGACCTCAACGATCAGCTGCCGAAAACCATTCTCTATTGTCTCAATCCGCGCGATAACGAAGTGCTGGCTACTATGGCGGGCAACTTCCAGGGCGCGGGTATTGCCGGCAAGGTGCAGTTCGGTTCAGGCTGGTGGTTCAACGATCAGCGCGACGGCATGCTGCGTCAGCTGGAGCAACTGTCGCAAATCGGCTTACTCAGCCAGTTTGTCGGTATGCTGACCGATTCACGCAGCTTCCTCTCCTACACGCGCCACGAATACTTCCGCCGTATTCTGTGCAATCTGCTGGCGCAGTGGGTAAAAGACGGCATTGTGCCGCACGATGAGCCGATGCTCGGCAACATGCTGCGCGACATCTGCTTTAACAATGCCGAACGCTATTTCGCGCTGAAAGCCCAGTGATGGTGGCCTGGTCACTGCACGCCGTGACCAGGCCGATTCTTATTCGCTATGCTATAGTGCGCGTCTCTGAGTGAGGCTGTATCAGAGGTTGTGAATCCTTTAACACACAGAAAAGAGCACGATGAAAACTCAAACTTCAGCACAGCGCCCTTATCAGGAAGTCGGAGAAATGCTCCGCCAGATGATCACGCAGAAGCAGTATGCGGTGGGCGAACGACTGCCGCCGGAGCGCGAACTCGCCGCGCTATTGAATGTGACGCGAACGCTGGTGCGTGAAGCGCTGATTATGCTGGAGCTGGAAGGATTAATTGAGGTGCGGCGTGGTGCAGGCATCTATGTGATTCACGATTCGCCGCAGCAACCTGTTTCGCTTCACAAAGCCAGCAACGATGCCGGGCCGTTCGAGATGTTGCAGGCGCGTCAGCTGCTGGAGAGCAATATTGCCGAGTTCGCCGCGCTGCAGGCGACGCGTGAAGACATCATGAAGATGCGTCAGGCGCTGGAGCTGGAAGAGAAAGAGCTGGCGTCCGGTGCGGTCAACCAAAGTGAAAACGGCGATCGCAATTTCCATCTGGCGATTGCCGAAGCCACCCATAACAGCATGCTGGTTGAGCTGTTTAAGCAATCCTGGCAGTGGCGCGAAGATAACGTGATGTGGAGCCAACTGCATCGCCATCTGGTCAACAACGATTACCGTAAACAGTGGCTCGACGATCACAAAAAAATCCTCGCGACGCTGATCAAAAAAGACGCGCGCGCCGCCAAGCTGGCGATGTGGCAACATCTGGAAAACGTGAAACAGCGGCTGCTGGAGTTCTCAGACGTTGATGATATCGATTTCGATGGTTATCTGTTTGAGTCATGGCCGCTGTACGCCACCCATAATCCGCCAAACTAATGTGCGTTAACGACTAATCTTGTAAGGCTAATTACCGAGAGCACACATTGAAGCGGCGCAAATCATTGCGCGCTAAATCGCGCCGCTACGAAAGGTGTGGTGATTCGGCACGGCGCTTGACTGATCGGCATTACGCCATTCAGGGCGACCTTACAACATCAACTCACCACGCTTAACGCCTGATCCTTTGCCAAAAAGAACGGCCTTAAATACGCCACGCTATTCGACAGCGGCAAAATTTCATCGCTAAGCTGAATGCCGATGGTTTCCCGCAGATAACGGCGGCGGGTTTCGATGCGCTGCCACAAAGCCGGATAATGGTTGCGGATGTCGCTTTGCAGCGCCGCATCGGCCAGTACCACGCACTCTTCGGCGCTGGCACCGCTGTAGCCCGGCACCGACGGGATGATATCAATTTGCAGCATCATGCCGCTCTTGAGCAATTCGGTGGACTGATGATAAATCGGCGACGACATCCACTCTTCGTCCGCCACCAGATGTCCCGGATTGAGGTGCCAGCCAAAACGGGCTTTCGGCAAAACCTGCTCGATAAGCTGGTACAGCGCACCACCGCTCATGCCGCAGCGAATGTTTTCCAGCCAGGCCACCACGGCTGAGAAATAGGGTTTGGCGATGCGCTCCAGATAATCTTGCTGGCCTTGCGGCAACTCACGTTGATCGGCAATGACGAAGCCGCTGCGGCTGGAGAGTCCACCTTTGAAAGCGGTGGTTAGCGAGAGCGGATCGCCGCGCTGCACTTTTTTATCGGTGGGATAGAGGTTCGCTTTGTCGAAACGGCTGCCGGTCGCGGCGATGGTGACCACCGAGTTGCATTGCCCTTCGGCGTGCAGTAACGCGCCCAATTCTGTTTCACGCACGCACACCTCAATGGCATTCAGCGCGTCCAGCATGCACTTTGACGCGAGGTTTGCGCCATATTCGTAATGGGCGATTTCATTGGCATTGCAGGTGGTGCGCGCGCCGTTATCGCCAATAAACAAATGGATGGCATTTTCTAACGTGGCGTCATCGCTGAGCGTGCGCTGAATGGCATCGACAATAAAGTACGGCAGATCAAACATCGCACGCCCATTGCCGGCGGCGGGCGTAAACATCTTCCAGCCCACCAGCCCGACTTTATGGCCGTTCGCTAAGCCCGCATCTTTGAAGAGACTTTCCAGCGGCACTTCATCGTCCATGGGCTGATTGGGAAGCGAGAAGTACGGCGTGTGCAGCAGCGCGGCCGCTGTGCGTGAGAAGCGCGCCATTTTCAGGTTTTCGTTGCCCAGCACCAGCGTGCAAGCTCCGGACTGATTCAGTAGCAGCAATCCCTCTTCGAAACGCGGGATAAATCCGGTCAGATATTCGAAATTGCCGCCGTGTTCCTTGTCGGCATAGATCACCAGCCAGTCAAAACCCTCGCGCTGCATGCTCGCCAGCAGCGCGTTCTTGCGCTGCACAAGCGTATCATCGGTGAGAAAAACCGGTTCAACGTCGCTGAACGTCATCGGCGCGGTAATCGGCCCGAACGTGATTGCCATGATGCACTTCCTCGCATTACAGAATGAGATGAGGATAGTCGCGTTTTTAGCGCAGCGGATTTTGATCCACGCGAAAAAAGGCGGAGGGGTGAGCTCCGCCTTGTCTCAAGTTCCAGTCAGTGTGCCTGACCGGTCAGTTGCAAAAGGGCAACGATGATTTGAAGAATGATGCGGACGATGTCCAGCAGCAATCGAACAAGTTCCATCACTTTCCTTCTCCTCTGAGAGGAGCGCGCCTTTCAGCTGCCGGGGCTTTGACTCCACCCGCCGACCGCCTAAGCACAATTGTGAGGAGTGCTGAGCGGCTCTCATTGTAAAAGCCACAGGCCAGCACCACCTGAAACCTGCCGGGATTTAACTATCCGCGCCCCTGGAGTCATCAGAAAAACAATGAGGCTTCGCTCGTCACTCAACACCTGTATAACCATACAGTATTATGGCAAAACTTGAAATATCTCGCCGCACATTTTATTATCGCTGTTGTGAGGAGTGCTGAGCACCCCGTTCGCGGCGCGGTTACCAGCCGTTTAGCGGACATAAAAAAAAGGATTTGGCTTAATGCCAAATCCTTTTTTATTACCTGCGATTAATTATCTGGCGGAACTGATACGCCAAATGGTATTTCCCGCATCATCGGCAATTAATACGCCGCCCTGCCGATCGGTGGCTAAACCGACCGGCAAACCGCGCACCTGCTTCTGATCGTCGGTGAGGAAACCAGTCACCACCGGCTGTGGTTGTCCCACCGGTTTCCCATTCTCGAATTTCACCCACACCACCTGATAGCCGTTGAGCGGCGTGCGGTTCCAGCTGCCGTGTTCGCTGATAAATGCCCCGCCGCGATACTGCGGCATATTATCCGCGCCGTAAAACAGCAGACCGAGTGGTGCGACGTGCGAACTCAGGGCGTAATCCGGTTTAATCGCCTTCTCCACCAGATCCGGCCTCTGCGGTTGCGCGCGCTCATCCACGTGCTGGCCATAATAGCTGTACGGCCAGCCGTAGAAGCCTTTGTCCTGCACCGACGTCATGTAATCCGGCACTAAATCAGAACCGATCTCGTCGCGTTCATTCACAATCGCCCACAGCTTGCCGCTCTGCGGCTCCCACTGCAATCCGGTGGGATTGCGCAGGCCGCTGGCATAAATCCGGCTGGCACCGCTGGCCGCATCCACTTCCAGCACCGCCGCACGGCGATACTCCTCGCCAATGCCGTTTTCCGTCACGTTACTGTTCGAACCTACGCCAACGTACAGCTTGCTGCCGTCGGGGCTGGCGAGCAGCGATTTGGTCCAGTGATGATTAATTGGCCCGCCCGGCAGCTCGGTCACTTCCACCGGCGGGGTGCGGATCTCGGTTTGCCCGGTTTCATACGGGAATTTCACCAGGCTATCGGCGTTCGCCACATACAGCGTGTTGCCCACCAGCTGCATACCAAACGGCGCCGTCAGGTTGTCGATAAAGCGATGTTGCTCCCATTTGCCGTTAACATTACGCAGCAAGGTAATGCGATTACCGCCCTCGCCGCCCTTGCCAGACGCTTTCTGCACAATGCCCATAATCAGCTGCTTCGGTGCGGTGGTCGGTTTCGGTGTGCCATTGGATTCCGCCACCAGCACATCATTGTTCGGCAGCACCAGCACCTGACGCGGATGCTGCAGATTGTCGGCGATCTTTTCGATCTTTAACCCATCCGCCACTTTCGGCATTTCACCGGCTTTCCACGGCGTGCCTTCCGGCACCTGCATCGGCGGCATAAAGAAGTTTTGCGCCTGCGGCAGTTCAGGATTCGCACCGATTTGCTTTTGAGGATCGATCAACGCTCCGTCGTCACAGGCGCTGAGCAGCATCGCGATGGCTACCGCACTGAGTAAGTGTTTCATACGCGACCTCCTTGCGTGCGACGTTCGCGCAACACCAGCTGCACGTTAGCGATCAGCAGCAGCGCCACCACCAGCGTCGACAGCGTGATGCCCAACGGCACCACCGCGTAAGCATCGCGACTGTGAATAAAGGCATTCACCACCGCCAGCACGATCGCCAGCAGCGACAGCCAGAAATGGGTTTTCTCATTCGGCCGCGCGCCACGGAATAAATAAACCAAACTGATTAAACGTGGCAGGATGGCCAGCACCAGACCTATAGCGATCAGCCAACTGGCGGATTTGGTCCACATGATGACGAAGGTTTGCAAATAGAGGATATCGAAAAACCAGGCGGCGACAAAAAAGCCCAGCGGCAACGGTTCCAGCAGCGTATACAACGTCACACCGAACACCGATCTTTCTGAGGTATGAAACATTACTCTCTCCCTTACCGTATTATTGTCAGATGGTGCACGCGTTTCGCTTTTATAAAACAACGTGCAGCCACCTGTGAAATATTAGTAAAGATAAACAGTAACGTTTAACACTTATCTAACACACTCTAACTTAAGACTTATCTGCCGGCAGGCTTACCCAATAACCCGGTTGATACGGCAAGGGCAGGAACTTTTCGTGAAACTCACGGAACGTGGCGTCCGGATCGAGATCGGCAAACAGTTCAGGATGCAGCCACTTCGCCAGCGTCTGAATCGCGACAAACTGATACGGGCTGTCGTAGAACTGATGCCAGATGGCATGCGCGTTACCGTTGTGCGCCACCGGCAGTGTTTTGAAGGCATCACGCATCATTAGCAGGCGTAAACGCGCCGTCGCTTCTTTCACATCCGCACCGGGCCCCACGCCAACCCATTTACCCACGGTGTTGTAGTTTTTCCAGTTCGCGCCTGTCACCACCACCACATCGGGACGGCTGGCGATGATCTGCTCGGGATTGAGTGTGCCGAACGTGCCTGGAATCAACGCTTTGGCGATGTTGCTGCCGCCCGCCAGTTCTACCATCTGGCCAAAGTTCTCGTTACCAAACGACATGCAGCACTCGTCGCTGTAGCCGCCAGCACGATCAATCATCACTTTCGGGCGCGTGCCGTTAAAGTTTTTCAGGCGATCGGTCACCTTTTCGATTTGCGCACGGCGGAACGCCACGATCTCTTCGGCGCGCTGTGGATTGTTAACCAGCTCGCCCATGATGCGGATGCTTTGCTCAGCATGCTCCATCGGCTTCTCGCGGAAGTCGATAAACACCACCGGCACGCCCACCGCTTGTAACTTCTCGATCAGCTTGCCTTCGTCGGTCGCGGCTTTGGATTCGAGGTTCATCAGCACCAAATCGGGCTTCAGCGTCAGCGCCTGTTCGACGTTAAAGGTGCCATCTTTCGCGCCACCAAAGGTCGGCAGCTTTTTGATCTGCGGATATTTCTTTTCATACGCCATATAGCCGTCGTAGTCGGCTTTATGGAAATCGTCACGCCAGCCCACCACGCGCTGGAACGGCGCAGCGGTGTCAAACGCCGCCAGCAAGTACATCTGACGCCCTTCGCCGAGAATGATTCGTTTAGACTCCTCCTTGACCTCGACCTGTCGTCCAGCCACATCGGTAATGGTTTTCGCCGCAGCGTGCCCCGCCACCGCCAGTAATCCCAGTGCTATCAGCCATGATTTCATTTAATACACCTAGAATGATAATGATTATTATTTAAATTTCGCGGCGTCACTATTACCTGGCAGACAGGAAATGAAAAGCCCTGGATACACATTTTTTTACATTCCCTGCGCTTTTTCCCGCTGTGCATTCGCTCACAAAACGCCCGTCATTCGTGAAAAACCTCACAGCGCACCGGGCAAATGCCCAATTAATCGCCACGCTATCCCGCGCTTTGGCTAATGCGTAAACAAAATGTGAACGCTAAATTACAAAATGAAACGACGTTTTATTTTTTATGTTAATACCCAGTTGGGCAAGCCACTGAGTTGAAGAAGGAGTTACCGTGAAGATCAGTGCCATTGATGTCACCCTGTTTAGCTACCCCACGCGCCGCGTCTCTGACAGCGCCGGACATTCGCATCCCGGTGCAGAGACCGATGCGCAAATGGCGCTGCTGACCATCACCAGCGAAGATGGCGATTGCGGCTACGCGTTTGCCCCCGCCGAAGTGATTCGTCCGCACGTGGTGAATGCCTTCTTCCGCAAGGTGCTGATTGGGCAAAATGCCTTTGATCGCGAGCGTCTGTGGCAGGATCTGGTGCACTGGCAGCGCGGTAGCGCCCATCAGCTCACCGAACGCGCGTTATCGGCGGTGGAACAGGCGCTGTGGGATTTGATTGGTCGCAAGCTCAAACAACCGGTCCACAAACTGCTTGGCGGTTATCGCGAGAAAATTCCCGCTTACGGCAGCACCATGTGCGGCGATGAGCTGGAAGGCGGTTTATCCACGCCCGATGAATACGCGCAGTTTGCCGAAAAACTGGTCGCGCGCGGTTATCAGGCCATCAAACTACACACCTGGATGCCGCCGGTGTCGTTCGCGCCCAGCACCCAAATGGACATCAAAGCCTGCGCTGCGGTGCGCGAAGCGGTCGGCCCGGACATCGCCCTGATGCTCGACGGCTATCACTGGTACAGCCGCAGCGAGGCGCTCACCATCGGCAAAGCGCTGGAAAAACTCAATTTCGCCTGGTTCGAAGAGCCGATGGAAGAGGAAAGCATGGCGTCGTACGCGTGGCTGGCGGAAAACCTCAGCATTGACGTGCTCGGCCCGGAAAGTCTCGGCGGCAAACACCACAGCCGCGCCGATTGGGTGCGCGCTGGTGCCTGCGACATTCTACGCGCTGGCGCTAACGGCGTCGGCGGCATCTCCGCCACCATGAAGGTCGCCAGCCTGGCCGAAGCCTTTGGTATGGATTGCGAAGTACACGGCAACGGTGCCGCCAGCATCGCGGTGGTCGGCGCTATCCGCAACTGCCGCTGGTACGAACGCGGTCTGCTGCATCCGTTCCTCGATTACGAACAGCCGCCGGCCTATCTCAACGCGCTGGTCGATCCCATGGACGCAGAGGGTTTTGTCCATCTGCCAACGCGTCCCGGACTTGGGGAGGACATCAATTTCGCGTGGATTGAGACGCACACGCTAAATCGCTGGTAAGCGCCCAACACAAGCAGTACGGCATAAAAACGATAAACCTCTGACCTGCTGGACTTTGCTTATGAACCTGATGAACCCCTGCAGAGCGTGGTGCGCCGCGCTGCTGCTGCTCACCTGTAGCCCATCGATGCTGGCGGCCACGCCAGACGACCAGCTGATTGTGGGCATGAACATGAATAACCTGCTCACGCTCGATCCCGCCGCCATGACCGGCAACGAAGTGGTCGGCATTGTCGTCAATCTCTATGACGGTTTAGTCGAGTTAGATCCGCAACAGCTCACCAACGTGCGCCCGGCGCTGGCTGAGCGCTGGGAGATCAGCCCCGACAATCGTCAACTCACCTTTCACCTGCGTGAAAATGTCACCTTCCACTCCGGCAATCCGTTGAGCAGCGCCGATGTAATCTGGTCGATGCGTCGCGTGCTGCACCTGAATCTGGCGCAGGCCTCGGTATGGAAATCTTACGGCTTCAGCAAAGAGAACGTGGATCAGATGATCAGCGCGCCGGATGCGCGCACGGTAGTGATTCGCCTGCCCAAGCCTAACGATCCCAAGCTGGTGCTCTATTCGCTGGCGGCGCTCGGCAGCATGGTGGTACTCGACAGCAAAACCGTGCAGGCGCAGGCGGTGAATAACGATTGGGGCAATCGCTGGCTCACCACCCACGAAGCGGGTTCCGGACCGTTCCGCCTGGATGTGTGGCAGGCCAAAGATGTGCTGCGCATCAGCCGCGATGCCCACTACTGGCGCGGTGCGCCGAAGCTGACGCGTGTGGTGTTCCGTCATCTGCAGGAGTCGCAAACCTTGCGTCTGATGATGGAGAAAGGCGATCTCGATATTGCCAGCAACATGGCGATCCCCGATGTAAAAGCGCTGCGCCACGATCCCGATCTCACCATCGACGCGGTACAAAAAGGCACGATTTATTACCTGGCGATGAGCATGAAGGACGATCACTTCTCCCATCCGCAGGTACGCGAAGCGCTGCGTTATCTGGTGGATTATCAGGGGATTAACAAAACGCTGATGGCCGGTTACGGCACGCTGCATCAGCGGCCAATTCAAGCCGGCATGCCGGCAACGTTGCCCGATCCTGGCTACAAGCTGGATGTGCCGCGCGCCAAAGCCTTGCTGGCCGCCGCCGGTTATCCCAACGGTTTTGATACCACGCTGCGCGTGCTGGCCGATCAGCCGTTCCTCAATGTCGCCATCGCGATTCAGTCCACGCTGATGCAGGGCGGCATTCGCGCCAAAATCATCACCGGCACCGGTAACCAGATTTACGGTGCGATGCGCGATCGTCAGTTCAATCTACTGGTCGGGCGCGGCGGCAGCGGCGTGGAGCCGCATCCGCACTCCAGCCTGCGCGCGCTGGTGTACAACCCCAATAACGCCGACAGCGCGCGCCTCACCAATTTTCAGGGCTGGCGCACCGGTTTTTATGACGCGCAGCTGAACAGCATGATCGATAAAGCGCTGCTGGAGCGCGATGTAAAACAGCAGCAGCAGGATTACTTCGCTATCCAGCAGCGCTACGACCAGCTGATTCCGGCGCTGATGCCGATCTCGCAAATGACCGATTCGGTGGTGGTGAATAATCGGGTGCAGGATTACGTGCCGCATCCATCGGCCACCACTTTCCTGCGTGACGTATGGAAAACGCCAGACAGCCTGGCGGGAGGTGCGCAATGAAGCTGACAAAAAGCCACTGGCGGCGCCTGCGTAGCCGCACCGTTCAGGTGGCGATCACGCTGTTTGGCCTGCTGTTGCTGACCTTCTTTATTGGTCGCGTGATGCCGCTCGATCCGGTGCTGGCGATTGTCGGGCCGGATGCCGATCACAACACCTATCAGCAGGTTTATCACCAACTCGGCTTCGATAAACCGCTGTGGGTGCAGTTTGGTATCTATCTGCAAGGCCTGCTGCACGGCAACCTTGGGCTGGCGCTACTGACCGGGCAGCCGGTGATCAACGATATCCTGCGCGTCTTCCCGGCCACGGTAGAACTGGCGACGCTGGCGATTGTGATTGGTACCGGCCTCGGCGTCCCGCTGGGCGTGTGGGCCGCCGCACGCCGCAACAGCGTGATTGACTATCTGGTGCGCATCATCAGCCTGGCGGGTTACTCCACGCCGATCTTCTGGGTGGGCATGGTGGGTCTGCTGCTGTTTTATGCCCATCTCGGCTGGGTCGGCGGCGCGGGCCGTGTTGATTTCAGTCTCGATGGCATTGTGCCGCGTAGCACCGGTTTTCTGCTGATCGATGCCTTGCTGGTGGGCGACTTCACGGTGTTCAGCAATGCACTCAATCATCTGATTCTGCCTGCGTCCCTGCTCGGCTTTCACTCGCTGGCCTACATCAGCCGCATGACGCGCAGCTTTATGCTGGCGCAACTGTCACAGGAGTTCATTTTAACGGCGCGGGTGAAAGGACTCAGCGAATGGCAGGTGATTTGGCAGCACGCGTTCCGCAATATTCTGGTGCAGCTGCTCACGGTGGTGGCGCTGGCGTACGGCTCGCTGCTGGAAGGCGCGGTGCTGATTGAAACCGTGTTCTCATGGCCCGGTTTTGGGTCCTATCTCACCGGCAGTTTGATGCTCGGCGATATGAATGCGGTGATGGGCTGCGTGCTGGTGGTCGGCCTGATTTTCGTGCTGCTCAATCTTCTCTCTGACCTGCTCTATCAGGTGTTCGATCCGAGGACCAAAGTATGACGATTTCTCTCGATACGCCGTTAGCCAGCCAGACGCGCGAACGGCTGGCGCGCTGTCGCCGCACCGGCGCGCGCATCGGCCATTTTCTCTGGCAAATGGCGCGCAACCCGCTAACCGCGATTGGCGGCGGCATCATTTTGCTGCTGCTGGTGGTGGCGCTGTTCGCACCCTGGATCGCGCCCTACCATCCGCTGATTCAGGATCTCAACAACGCACTGACGCCGCCCAACGCGCAGCACTGGTTTGGCACCGATGAGTTTGGCCGCGACATCTTCAGCCGTCTGGTGTGGGGCGCGCGCATCACGCTGTATATCGTGCTGCTGGTGTCGATCACCGTGGGTCCGCTGGGCTTGCTGCTCGGCGTCACCGCCGGTTACTTCGGCGGCAAAGTGGATAGCGTGTTGATGCGCGTCACCGACATCTTCATCTCCTTTCCTAGCCTGGTGCTGGCGCTGGCGTTTGTCGCCGCGCTCGGTCCGGGGCTGGAGCATGTGGTGATCGCCATTACGCTCACCGCCTGGCCGCCGATTGCCCGCCTGGCGCGCGCTGAAGCACTGTCGCTGCGTCAGGCCGACTTTGTCTCCGCGGTGCGCTTACAGGGCGCCTCGTCACTGCGCATTTTGTGGAAACACATTGTGCCGCTGTGCCTGCCTTCGGTGATTATCCGCATCACCATGAATATGGCGGGCATCATTCTCACCGCTGCCGGACTAGGTTTTCTCGGTTTGGGCGCGCAGCCGCCGGATCCGGAATGGGGCGCGATGATCGCCAGCGGCCGCACATACATGCTGGAGTGTTGGTGGGTGGTGACGGTGCCAGGTCTGGCGATTCTGATCAACAGCTTAGCGTTCAACTTCTTAGGAGATGGCTTACGTGACATCCTCGATCCCCGCAGCGAATAGCGCTGCACCGTTGCTCGACGTGCAGGATTTACAGGTCAATTTCGTCAATGGCCGGCTGGTGACGCCCGCCGTGCGCGGCATCTCCTTCCAGTTGGGCAAGGAGAAACTGGCGATTGTGGGTGAATCCGGTTCCGGCAAATCCACCGTTGGCCGCGCGCTGTTACAGCTGCATCCACGCAGCGCGCAGGTCACGGCACAGCGCATGCAGTTTGATGACGTGGACCTGCTGCGTGCCACGCCGGCACAGATGCGCGCCATTCGCGGCAAGCGCATCTCCATGATTATGCAGGATCCGAAATACTCGCTGAATCCGGTGGTGCGCGTGGGTGAGCAGATTGCTGAAGCCTGGCGCAGTCATCATCCCGGCCAGCGCGAGGTTGCGCGGCAGCGGGCGATGGAGATGCTCGAAGTAGTGCAGGTGCGCGATCCGGGCCGCATTTATCAATGTTACCCGCACGAAATTTCCGGTGGTCAGGGCCAGCGCGTGATGATCGCCATGATGCTGATTACCGATCCCGAGCTGCTGATTGCCGACGAACCCACTTCGGCGCTGGATGTTTCGGTGCGTTTGCAGGTGCTGGCGCTGCTGGATGATTTGGTGAAACAGCGCGGTCTGGGGCTGATTTTTATCAGTCACGACATCAATCTGGTGCGGCGTTTCTGTGACCGCGTGCTGGTGATGTATGCCGGGCGCGTGGTGGAGTCGCTGGCGGCCAGCGAACTCGATCAGGCGCAGCATCCCTATACGCAAGGCCTCCTCGCTGCACTGCCCGATATGGATCAGCGTCGCGCGCGTCTGCCGGTGCTGCAACGTCAGGCCAGCTGGCTGCAACCCTAAGGAGCAATGATGAACGAGATGATCCGCGTGAGTAATCTCAACCTCAGTTTTGGTGAGGAGGAGCGACGTAATCAGGTGCTGTTCGACGTCAATTTGTCGATTCATCAGGGTGAAATCTTTGGCCTGGTTGGCGAATCCGGATCGGGCAAAACCACGGTGCTGAAGTGCCTCGCCGGGCTGTTCACCCACTGGCACGGCGAGCTAGCGATTGATGGTGTGCCGCTGGCACATCGTATCGCGCGCGAGCGCTGCCGCAGCGTACAGATGGTGTTTCAGGATCCGTACGGATCGCTGCATCCACGCCACACCATCGGCGATATTCTCGAGGAGCCGCTGCAGATTCACGGCATCGGCCAGCGTCAGCAGCGCGTTATCGCCATGCTGGAGAAAGTTGGCCTCAATCGCGCGTGGCAAACCCGCTATCCGCACCAACTTTCTGGCGGTCAGCGCCAGCGCGTTGCCATCGCCCGCGCGCTGATTCTCGAACCGCGCGTATTGCTACTGGATGAACCGACCTCGGCGCTGGATGTCTCGGTGCAAGCGGAGATCCTCAATCTGCTTAGTGATCTGCAGCAGCAGGAGAAGCTGACCTACCTGATGGTGACGCACGATCTCGGCGTGGTGACGCATCTGTGCCATCGCGTGGCGGTGATGCAACATGGCAAAGTGCTGGAGACGCTGGATGTCGATGCGCTGGTGCACAATCGCGCGCAGGTGGCGTATACGCAGATGCTGGTGGATGCGAGCCGGCAGGATAACGGGATTTTAGCGTAGGGTCGCCATTCATGGTGACCACTTTACCAGGTGCGCATAAATGCGCACCCTACGAACATCATGGGGGAATTACTGCGTCAGTTCACGCACAAAATCCACGATCTCCTGATTCTGCCCATGTTCAAACAGGCAATGCTGCAGGCGCGGGCCGCTCACGGCGGTTTTCACCAGCTCAGGATCGATGGCGCGCAGTGAATCAAGGTAATTCTCTTTCAGCAGCGCCGCTTTCACTTCGTTCAGAATGCCCGCATTACGCACCTGCGGCTCTTTGCGCTCTGGCGGGTAGCCGTGCCCTTTTTCACCGGTAAAGGCTTTTTCGAAAATAAAGCGCAGGTTTAGTTCCGCGCCCCAGCCGAAGCCTTTGGCGAACGGCAGCGACAGCGCATTGCCGTTGTTGATTTGCGCAAAAAGGTAAGCATCCGCCGGATCGATGCAGTAGCCGCACACCACGCCGGGATGCAGGTTGAGCGACATCAACGCGCCCTGGCCGGTACCGCAACCGGCCACCACGAAGTCCACCGCTTTGCTGTTAAGCAGTACGTTGGCCATGATGCCGAGGTGAATATAGGTAAGATGGTGATCCTGTTCGTCGCTCATACCGACGTTAAACACCTGATGCCCGAGCGGTTGCGCCACAGACTGAAGCTCTTTCAACACCGTTGCGTTCTTCGCAGCCTGGCTGTTTTCCATCATCAAAGCGATTTTCATGATCCATCCTCAGATTAAATTGAAACACTGTTTCATTTTAATCAAAGAACGTTAAAATGCAGCCTTTAAATGCCTTTTTGACTGTGAGTTAAGTCACATATTGACGATGCAACCTGCAAGGAGAAATCATGTTTATCTTTAAAAGCGCAACCCGACTGGACGATTTAGGCAACGGCGTAACGCGCCGAATACTGGCGCACGGCGGCACCCTGATGGCGGTGGAAGTCACCTTTAAGCAGGGTGCCGTCGGTCCGCTGCATCACCATCCGCATGAGCAGCTCACCTATGTGCTGTCCGGACGTTTTGCCTCCACCATTGATGGCGTTACCAAAGAAGTGAGCGCCGGCGATACGCTGTATAAAGCGCCGAACATTGTGCACGGTTGTGTGTGTCTGGAAGCGGGCGTATTGCTGGATACCTTTACGCCGCAACGCGAGGATTTTCTGGCGGCACCTTAACGTGCCGCCAGAACGATTAGCGGGAAGCCCACCAAAGTCGCAGTTTCAGCCCCCAACCGCTGGTCCAGCCGCTGCTGGTGCTGATGCTGATGACTTTGCCCTGATGCAGCACGATAAAGGTCGGCGTGGCGTTGATATCCCAGCGCTGGCCGATTGCCCCGCTCTCATCATTGATCGCCACGCCTTGCAGCCCTTTCTTCTCCAGCCAGGTTGCCACGCGCGCGTCACTGCCGGAACGCAGCGCCACGCTCACCACCTTGTCACCTTCCTGACTCATCGCCGCCACGGTTGGCGTGGTGAGTTTGCACACCCCACACCAGGTTGCCCAGACGTACACCAGCACTGGCCGTTCCTGACTGAGTTCCGCCAGATTCACCTCACCTTGCAGCGAGGTCAGCGGTTGTTGCGCCAGGTCGGCAGGCAGCTGCGGTGCCCGCATCCAATCCATGCCCCACAGCGCAGCCGCGACAATCAGCACCAGCAGCAGTGCCTCACGCAGCCAGCGCTTTAATCGACTCATTGCTTCGCCTGCAGCGCGCCTTTCACTGCCGCTTCCAGCTGCTCATATGGCACCGCGCCGCTGATCATCTGGTCGCCCACCAGCGTGGCTGGCGTGCCCTGAACGCCGAGCTGCTGCGCCAGCGTCAGGTTGCTGTTGATGGTATCGAGGCTCACTTTGCTTGGCTCTTTCAGCTTGATGCCGGTTTTCTCCAGCGCCGCGTCGATGCTGGCGTTATCGTGATTGCCCTTTTTCGCCATCAAACGCTCATGCAGCTTTAGGAAGTTTTTCGGCTGTTGCTCCCACACGGTGAGCGCCAGACGCGCCGAGGTGAGAGAGGTTTCAGCACGGTACGGCAGCGGTTTAATCACCACCGCCACCTGCGGATAAGCCTTAATCAGTTTTTCGATATCGGCTTCAAACTTCTTACAGAACACGCAGTTGTAATCGGTGAAGTAGACCAGCGTCAGCGCCGGTTTTTCAGCGCCAATGCGCGGTGAACCGGCGTCGTTGAACAGCGCATCGTGGTTTTTCTTCACCATCTGCGCCACTACGTTTTGCTGCTGTTGCGCTGCTTCTTTATCAAAGGCATCAGCGGCTTCCGCCAGAATCGACGGATTCTGCACCAGGGTTTCACGGATCAGTTCTTTGATGCGCGCTTCCTGCTCAGGCGTAAAAGGCGCGGCCGCCAGTGCAGGCATGGCAAGGAACATCAGTGGCAGTAACAGGGATTTCTTCATTATTTTTTCGCCTCAGAGAGAGTGGAGATCACCGCTTCACGACTCAGCAGCGGTGACAAAATCTGGCCTTGCGGCAGTGCAGGGCCATAAATTTGGTTAAAAGGGATCGCCACGCGGTCGCGGCGGCGCAGGAATTCACCAATGGCGGGATCGGGCTGCGTCCAGTCGCCGCGCAGCAGTACCACATCATCGGCTTTGAGCGCAGCACGCACATCGGGCTGATTCAGGACGCGAGATTTATTCACTTTACAGGTGATGCACCAGTCGGCGGTGACATCGACAAACACCCGTTTATCCTGCTCAAGTGCCTGATGGATCGCCGCTTCGGTCAACGGCTGCCAGTGCAGCGCCTCCTCTTCCGGCGAGATACGCGTCATCAGGAACAGCGCTCCGGCCAGCGTCAGGGTGATAAACACCACGCCCGCCTGCTGCAGCGCGCGACGTTTCACCAGCCAGCCACACAACACCACGAGTAACACGCCCGCCAGCACCAGCGCGAAGGTGCTGCCCCAATGCGGCACCAGCAACGTCACCAGCCAGAAGGTGGCGAGCAGCATCAACAGGCCGAGCACGCTGCGCAGATGCAGCATCCAGCGCCCCGGACGCGGCAGGCAGCGCGCCATGCCCGGTAACGCCGCCACCAGCAACCATGGCAAACTCATGCCGACGCCGAGCGCGACAAACAGCAGCCATAGCTGCGGCAGCGGTGCCGTCAGCGCATAAGCCACCGCCGTACCGAGAAACGGCGCGCTGCACGGCGTGGCCAGCAAGGTGGCAAACGCGCCCTGGCCGAAGTGGCCGAGCAAGCCGTCGCCGCCCTGCGTCGCCAGTTTGGTATTCAAACCCGACGGCAAGCGGAAATGCAGCAGATCAAACAGGCTGGCGCTAAACAGGAACATCACCAGCACCATCACCAGCAGGAAGCCGCTGCTCTGGAACTGAATGCCCCAGCCCAGCGCCTGACCGCTGAGTCGCAGTCCCGTCATCAGCAGCGCCAATAGCAGGAAGGAGAAAATGATTCCAGCGCTGGAGGCGAGAAACTGCTGGCGCGTCTGACGCTGCGTTTGCCCTTGCTGCTGCACCAGGCTGCTGAGCTTGATCGCCAGCACTGGCAACACACACGGCATCAGGTTGAGGATCAAGCCGCCGAGCAGCGCCAGCAGCAACACCGACCATAAGGTTTGCGCCGCATCGCCGGACACCAGCGTTTCCGCGCCGATATTTATCGCGCTTTGCTGCGCAATGCCAGCATCCGCAACTACCAGCGACAGCGTTTTGCCGCGCAGATCCGGTGCCGCTTCGCCCCATTCATCGGTGACCGCTACGCGCGCGCTGAGCGTGTCGCCATTCACACGGATCGTCGGTGCCGCCAGCATGCTGCCCGGCGGATAATCGAAGAACAGTTCAGGTTGTTGCCAGCCGCCCTGACGCTGTGCGCGGATCTGCAATTCGCCATTTACAAAGCTGGCGTGGAGTTGATCGGTTAAGCCGCTAGCCGCCGGGATGCGCCCCATCGCCTCGGCGAAATCGCGGGCAAAATCGGCGTCTGCGGGCTGGGTCAGATCGAGGCTGAACAGGAAGTCGGTGAGGATGCAAACATCGCTACAGGTTGAGAGCGTCAGCGTTTCCACAAGTTGCTGGCTCGACAGTTTCGCCAGCTCGATCGGCAGCGTGATATCGCCTTTATAGCCTTGCGTGGTCAAGCCGCTGACGTCAAAACGCTCGGGCGCGGGCCAGAACCATTGCGCCTTGACCTCCGGGGTTTGCCAGCGGATTTCCGGCGCAACGCCGCCTTCGCCAGGCGTGCGCCAGTAGGTTTTCCAGCCGGGTTGCAGGCGAATATCCAGCAGCAGTTGCTGATTATCGTTGTGGCTGGCGCTGCGCAAGCGCACTTCGGCGTGGCTGTTTTGCGCATTGCGCAGCCAGCCGGTGTCTGCCGCCTGCGCAGTGATTGCGCAGCTCGCCAGCAGGAGCAGCAGGCTCCTGATCAATACAGTCATGTGAATTCTCCAGTGAATAACAGGGTTTACGCGATGTAACGCGCAGGTGTTATTCCCGGAAGACGCAAAAGGTCAGATGCCGCCGTCGCAGAGGTGGAAACAGCGGTGCGCGGCGATAGCCGACGCAAGTGGTGGTTTGTGTGAAGGTGGCGATCAGTGCCAGCAGCAACAGCAGGAAAGGCAATGCGGTATCAAGGATTGGCGCGGCGGCACTCAGCGATTTTGCGCTCAGCGCACAGGGTTTTTCGCTGCCGCTGGCATCATCACTGCTGTTGGTGTGCGCGGACGCGCTGACCTGCGCTAAAGGTGCGGAAGGCAAATTGAAGCTGCGCTGGACGAGACAAAACGCCAGCACCAGACAAACCAGTGCCAGAATCCATTTTGCGCGTGATAGCGATATCGTCATGCCGCAGCCTCAGAGAAAAGTGCGGGTATTTTAAGCATCTGCAGCAGAAACACCAAGCTTTGCTGTGTAAACTTTTGTCTTTGTGGTGCTCAACGCAGATCCGGCATCGTAGCGGCGCGATTTATCGCGCATCTAAACGAAGGCATATTATCCATCTAAACACGACGCAATATATGGCGCCGCTACGATGATTGCGGCCATCAAAATTTTATCGTTACACGGCGTTAAACAATATCATCCACCACGCCACCATCGACGCGCAGCGCGGCACCGGACGTCGCCGACGCCTGTTTCGAGCAAACATACACCACCATATTCGCCACCTCTTCCACCGTGGCGGCGCGTTGAATCACCGAACTTGGCCGCTGCGCCATCACAAACTCTTTCGCCAGCTCTTCCAGCGGCTTACCGGTGCGCTTCACCTCATCTTCCATCATCGCGGCAAAGCCATCAGAGAGCGTTGGGCCGGGCAACACGGTGTTTACCGTCACGCCGCTGCCCGCCACCACTTTTGCCAGACCGCGCGCCAGCGATAGCTGCGCCGTTTTACTCACGCCGTAATGCAGCATATCGGCGGGAATGTTCAAGGCTGATTCCGAGGAGATAAACACCACGCGGCCCCAACCACGCTGCACCATCTCCGGCAATAAAGCCCGCGACAGGCGCACGCCGGACATCACATTGGTTTGCCAATAGGCGTCCCAGGTGTCGTCATCCACTTCATAAAAATCCTGCGGACCGTAAATCCCGGCGTTATTCACCAGAATATCGATTGGCGGCAAGCCGTTAAGCAGTTGCTTAACGCCCTGGGCACTGCCGAGATCGGCGATAAAGGTGTGAATTTTGGCGCCCGCCACTAATCCGTTGAGCTTCTCGCGCGCACGACTCACCGAGGCTTCACTGCGCCCGTTCAGCACCACTTCCGCCCCGCTGGCCGCCAGACCTTGTGCAATGGCAAAACCGATACCGCCAGTTGATGCGGTAACTAAGGCTGTTTTTCCGTGTAAATCGATATTCATCATGCTTTCCTCTGTGAGCGTAATCACAAAGCCTGGTTCAGACAGGAGAAGATGCATTGACGAATCATGCGATGGTGCTGTCGGCCACAGGGCTGATGTGCGTTCAGCCTGCTGCCGACATTATTTAGCCCGAGGCCGATAAAGCCGGTTGAGCGCTGATCGGCAGCCGCAGTTGACGCTGTAACCAGGCGCAGGCTGCCGCCTGATCCGGATTGCGTGCGTTAAGCTGCAACACCGGACCCAGCGCCATCGGTTGGGCGGTTTCTGCTAACTTGCGCAGTTCTGGCAGATACTCCGCGCCCGGATGTCCCGGCATGCGATCGGTTAAACGAGCCTGATAACGTGTCACCGCCTCATCCGGCGTGATCGCCAGCCACAGCTCCAGCACCCGCGTCACGCCCGCCTGCTGCAATCCCTGCTGCAGCACCTCTTTCGGCTGGAAGCCAAACCAGGCATCGATGACATAGATACAACGCGTCGGTGCTTGCGCCACCACTTGCCAGATCGCCTGATACGCCGCACAACCTAACTGGCGATTGCGCAGGCGATCCACCGGCGCAAAGCTGGCCATAAACGGCTCTTTCAGGCTATCCAGCGTCAGCACCGGAAAGCCGAACTGCTCGGCCAGCGCGCGCGTTAGCGTGCTTTTGCCGGAAGCCGGAATGCCATTCACCAGCACGACAATTTTCTCTTCAGTGTCGGTTGTCATAGGATTTCTATCACCTCCGCGGCACTGCTGGCGTTGCGCAAGCGCACCAACGTCTCCTCATCCTCCAGCAGCGTAACAATCGCGCGGATGCCCTCTTCAATGTGGGCGTTGCTGTCACGCGCACCGAACATAATCACGATGTCGGCTTTGTCACTGCCGTCGAATGAGATCGGCTCATCCAGCACAATCATGCTGAAACAATCTTTCAGCACGCCGGTCTCCGGCCGCGCATGGGGAATGGCGATGCCCTCCTCAAACACGTAATAGGCACCATGCTCCAGCGTGTTAGCGATCACCGCTTCCGGGTAACTGGCTTTGATGTAACCGCCGTTCACCAGCGGCAGCGCCGCCAGCGCGATCACTTCGCGCCAATCCCTGGCGCTGATCCCCACCTGAATCGCACTTGCCTCCTGCAGCAGCTGTTTAATACTCATACTGCCTCCTTAAAACGATTTGCGAATGGTGTTACGCAGTTCATCAATTTTGACAAACAACGGATCAATTTCCTGACGATAGTGTCGACTTTTGGCAAAGATATTTAATGCACGATTATATTCCAGCATTAATTGTTTTTGCGTGTCTGTCGCCTGCGGATTATTGGCCAACTGTTTTTCCAGTTCGCTTATTTTCCCGCTGATGGTTTCAGCCTGAAGATCTATTTCCTGTGAATCCTGGCTCTTATTATCAGAGCCCTTTTTCAAGAATCCAAACATAGCATCTCCTGCCCCGAATGGCGCCGGGCACCTCAGGTTATTACGTCATGAGTAAGTCGGAATTAGCGGAACAGTTGAATCTTTTCTACCAGCACATTGGTCACGGCATCGTTGGCCGGCACAAGGAAATTACGCACGCTGTCGTTGACCTTGCCCTTTTCAAACGTCTGCTTGCAGTTCGCAACCCACTGCACATTCATCTCGGTGCCAACGTTGACTTTCTCAATCCCGCTGCGCACCGCAAGACGCATATCTTCATCGCTGACGCCGGTACCGCCGTGCAGCACCAGCGGCGTTTTAGTGGCATCGGTAATTTCCGCCAGGCGCTGATGCTGAATATGGGCTTTACCGGTGTACAAGCCGTGCACCGTGCCGATGGAGATCGCCAGCATATCGACGCCGGTTTCATCGACAAAGCGTTTGGCTTCATCGACGGTGGTAAACGCCGCATCGTTCATTTCCACCTCTTTGCCATCTTCCGACCCGCCAATCGCGCCCAATTCCGCCTCAACCGAAACCGCCAGCGGGCGCGCCATATCAATAACACGGCGCGTATTGGCGATGTTCTCTTCAATCGGTAAATGTGAACCGTCATACATAATTGAACTGAAGCCCGCATCCAGCGCGGTTTGGATAGCGTCCAAATCCGAACAGTGATCGAGGTGCAAACAGGTCGGCACGTTACGGCTTTCAGACAATGAGCGAATCGCATCCACCAATAATTTATGTCCGAGATATTTGGCGGTTCCGGTTGAGATCTGAATCATTAATGGGCTATTCGTTTTCTCCGCTGCTTTAAAAAAGGCGGGCAACATTTCCAGACAGTGCAAATTAAAGGAACCGAGCGCTTTAAATTCACGTTCTTTAGCCACCTGTAACAGATCGGTAAAGTTATAAAGTTTCATGGAGCTTTTCCTCATGGGATTTAGACTTGGTGGATTTTCCGTTAACAAACCAGGCGATGAGAGTAATAAAGGCGATAAACAGCGCGACGAACAGCCAGTTATTCTGGAATGCATGGCCGAGCACCAGGCCGGTACTGATGACATCCGAATCACTGAAGGTGACTCCGGTAAAACCGTAGCTTTCCAGCATCGGCACCAGAATCGCCGGCAGGAAGGTAATGAACAGACCGTGCACGAAACCGCCAATCATTGCGCCGCGACGCCCACCGAGCGCATTACCGAACACGCCTGCGGTGCCACCGGCAAAGAAGTTAGTCAGCAATCCTGGCAGAATCATCGCCAGACCAAACATCGGGAACACCAGCATGCCAACCACCGAACCCAGCGTGGTGGCGAGGAAGCCGACGATCACCGCGTTCGGGGCGTACGGGAACATCACTGGGCAGTCGAGCGCCGGTTTTGCATCCGGCACCAGACGCATGGCGATACCACGGAAAGCCGGCACCAGTTCATTCAGCAACAGACGCACGCCGCTATACAGCACGAACACACCGCACACGAACTGAATCGACTGCATAAAGGCGTACATCAGGTAGTTCATGCCGTTGCTGTACTGGCCGATAAATTCCGGACCGGCGGCGACCGCAGGGATCAGGTACATCGGCACCATCACCACCGCCATCGACAGATAGGTGTCCTGCAGGAATTTAAAGTTATCGGGCAGTTTGAGATCTTCGGTGGAGCGTGACCCTTTGCCCACCACCTTTGCCACCGCCGCCGTCAGCAGATAGCCAATGGTGCAGAAGTGCCCGAGCGCCACGTCGTCAGAATCGGTGATGCGGCGCACCACCGGTTGGGCCAGTGCAGGCATCACCACCGCCATAATGCCGCCAAAAATGCCGCCGGTAAGGATCAGAGGTAAACCTGTCAGCCCCGCTTTATAGCCAATCACCGCACCGATGGTCGCCATCCACAGCAGTGCCTGTCCGGTAAGGAAGATGTATTTGAACGGTGTCAGACGCGCAATGATGATGTTGACGATAAAGATCACCAACAGCGTCAGCGCCACTTCTGAACCCAGCTCGCGGTTTGCTAACCCGGCAATGGCGGCAACGTCGGTGATATAACCCTGCATGCCAAAGCCGTGGGTGAAAATGGTGTTCAGGAAGGTCAGCGTACCGACAATAATGTTGATACCGGCCATCATAATTAAGAAACCGAGCAGAGTTTTAAAGGTGCCTTCCACCACCTTGCCCGCCGATTTTTTTTGCAGTAGCAGACCAATCAGGGCAATAAAGGCGATCAGTATCGATGCCTGCCCCAATAAGTCTTTTACCAGGAAGTCGATGACACTATTCATGATTAGCAACCTTTAAGTTACGTTCTTTCATAAACGCCACGATTTTCTCTTCAATTTCTGCTTTGTCGGTCAGCTTATTGAGAATAATCACCCGCTTGATCTGTTCCGGGCTGGCATCGGCATTTAACACATCAGCAAAGGCTTTCTGGGTTAAAATCATGTCGGATTTAAAGGCGTTGGCTTCAGAAATGGTGGTGTGATCAATATCAGCATCAATTTCGAGTTTCTTTAATACTGACTTGGCGCTCATTTCAATCGCAAAGCTTGAACCCAAACCACATCCACAGACACATAATATTTTCAGCATGGCTATTTCCTCACAGAATTTGCAGTTGTTTAGCGAGTTTATAATGATGCCCTTCCGTATCGACCAGGCGTTTTTTCATGCTTATTAAATCAATCGGAATCGGTCGATTACTGCCATTAATAATCACCGCTTTATTGCGCATTCCCGACTGAATACAACGCGCGACTTCACTGGCCATAATGGTGCCCTGATAAATCTCTTCACAGGTAGGATCGCCATTACGCAGGCCATAACCGATAATCGTTTTACGAATACGCACACCAATTAACGGTTCAATTTGTTTAATTAAGGTATCGATAGCACCCTGAAAGCCCGGCGAATATTCACGGGTATAGCCTTCCGAGCACAAAATTATCACGCTGTTCTGCGCCGCCAGCCGCTGCGTGATGCGCTCCGCCAGCTCCTGCGGTGCAATCTGGCATTCCGGGATCAGCGCGAAATCGGCATTGGATTTGATCGCTGACTGCAAGGTTAATTCACCGCAATAACCGCCCAGCAGCTCCACCATAAATACACGACCGGTTAAGGCGCGGCCGGTATTACGTAACTTCGCCACCTCTTTTAACACCTGCTCACAGGCGGTGGAGAAACCGATGCTGTAATCACTGCCAAAGACATCGTTATCGATGGTCATGCCGACGCCAAAACAGTTGACACCAAATTCGCTCAGCGTATGCAGGAATTGTAATGAACCATCTCCGCCCGCCATAATTAATACATCGATGCGCAGCGATTTAAGGTGTTTGGCGATCATCTCATATTCCGGGCGAATTAATTTCTTGCTGGTTCGTCCCGATTGCATCACCGGAATAGCGGCGATGGCGTAATCCACTAAATCACGTTGGGATATTTCCTGGTGATTGTTTTCCAGCAAACCTGGAATACCACCATTAAATAACACCATTTCCGCTTGTGTTAAGCGCGATATTTGATACACAAAGTTATTAATCCCGGTGACATCGCCACCGCTGATCACCATGCCAATTCTCATTGTCATCATCCTTTATGCTGTGCGTCTGGAATTCATTCTTCCGATTAACCGCATTGTTATTTGCAACGAATGTCACACTTTTGCGATGAATTTCCCGAGTGAGATAATTGACAGCATCCAACAAAGGCTTATTTTTGTGATATAAATCACATGGCATTTTTCACCTTAAAACCTTAATAACAAATAAAATCATAGGTTTATATTTGTTTTGCGCAGTAAAATCAGCAAGCCAAATAAACGCGCCCTTGGCGATTTTTATTTCGATCTATTTTGTGATTTCCCGCGCATTTTTATCGGTTCCTGCCGGTTATTCCGTAAAGTAAAAAGGGATAATGATTCCGTGCGTTATTTACGCGTCAGGGCCAGTGAATGATTGACTCAGTGCAGCTGCGCTTGTCCAATACCGTGGCAGATAAAGAATAAAGAAGAGAAAAATGAGCATGCAGAAGGATATTTTGCTTAAGTTGGCCGCGGTGGTGGGTGACAAACAGTTATTAACCCATGCGGATGATAAAGCCTGGTACATAAAGGGGTTCCGCGTCGGGCGCGGTGACGCGCTGGCGGTGGCGTTACCGCAAACCTTGTTGCAGCTGTGGCAAACACTGCAGGTGTGCGTGGCGCACGATGTGATTGTGTTGATGCAGGCGTCAAATACCGGCGTCACCGGCGGCTCAACGCCTGACGGCAATGATTACGACCGCGATATCGTGATCATCAGCACCCGCCAGCTCAAAGGCGTGCAGGTGATCGATCAGGCGCGCCAGGTGATCGCCTTCCCCGGCACCACCTTGACTGAACTGGAGCACACCTTACAGCCGCTCGGTCGAGAGCCGCACTCGGTGATTGGATCATCCTGCATCGGCGCGTCGGTGGTCGGCGGGATCTGTAATAATTCCGGCGGCTCGCTGATTCGGCGCGGCCCCGCGTTTACCGAAAAATCCCTGTTCGCCCGTATTCATGAGGATGGTCGTCTGGAGATGGTTAATCATCTCGGCATCGAGTTGGGCGACACGCCAGAAGTGATGCTTGAAAACCTGGCGCAGCAGCAGTATCACACCGGCGAGCAAGCCGATTGGCAGGGTAAAATCTGGGCCGATGACTACGCCGACCGCTTACGAGATGTGACCGCGGATTCCCCAGCACGCTTCAATGGCGATCTGCGCTACTTGCACGACAGCTCGGGCAGCGCCGGTAAAGTGATGGTTTTCGCTGTACGTTTGCCCACCTTCGAAGCCAGCGCCGGCAGCGACACCTTCTACATCGGCACTAACGATGAGAACGTGCTGGTGGCGCTGCGCCGTTTCCTGCTAACCGAAATGAGCGAACTGCCGCTGCAGGCGGAATATATTCATCGCAACGCCTTCGATTTAACCGTGCGCTACGCCAAGCATATGTATCTGGCGATTCGCAAACTGGGCCCGCAGGCCATTCCGCAGATGATGGCCAATAAAGCCAAATGGGATGTGCACGTCAGCCACCTGAAATTCCTGCCGCGCAATTTTGTTGATCGGGTGCTGCAATTCTTCAACCAATTGACGCCGAGCTTTATCGCGCCGCGCATCATGGATTACCGCAGCGAGTATCAACATCATCTGATGATCAAAGTAGAGTCGCCGCAAACCGCCGAATTACAGCGCTTGTTACAGCAGTTCTTTGCTGAGCAGCAAGGCGGCTTTTTCCGCTGCAATACGCGTGAAGCGGCGGATGCGTTTTTAGTGCGTTTCGGCGTGGGCGGCTGCACCATTTCCTACTGCGACGCGCTGGGCTATAACCCCAACGAGCGGCTGGTGGCCTTCGACGTGGCGCTGCGTCGCAATGATGACGCGTGGCGTTTGACGCTGCCCGATCATCTGGCGGCGCAGGTACAGGTTGATTCGTGTTGCGGGCACTTCTTCTGCTTCGTCAATCATCAGGATTACGTGCTGAAATCCGGCTACGACGCGAAAGTGTTTAAGGAAGAGGTGAAACGGTATCTGGAACAGCGCGGCGCGAAGTATCCCGCCGAGCACAATGTTGGGCACCTTTATCAGGCGTCGTGTGAGCATGTCGCGCACTGGAAACAGCTTGATCCCACCAACAGCTGTAATCCAGGGATTGGTAAAACCAGTAAGAAGAAGTTTTGGCGGGAGATGTAGCATCGCACGTAGAGTGCGCATTCATGCGCACTCGGTCACCATAAATAGCGACCCTACGTAATGACGAATGATTTCACGTACGTTTCGGTTGAATCTTTCAGCTTTGATTGACCAAAATCAACCAGCGATGCCGTTCGCGCAGCAGACGCTGATGCAGTTGCTCAAGCTGCTGCAGCGTCAGTGCCTGAATAGCCGCGCGATTGAGAGTGGCCAGGCCGTGCTGCTGGCGCAGGGTTTCGAGTGCGGCCTCGCCATTGTCTTTGCTTGCGCATTGCGTCATTAAGCTTGCCTGCCATGCCGCCAGCTTTTGCGGCGAGATTGCCGCGATCTCGGAGACCATCTCACGCATAAAGCGTTTGCAGTGACCCAGCAGCGCGCGCCAGGAGATATCCGGTGATTGCAGCGCCAGCATCAAGCCATCCACATCCGCCACCCGCTGATAGCGCGCCGACACCACATAGCCAATTTGCTGATCCACGCGCAACCGCTGGAAGAAGCGCGTTTCCAGCATCAGCGCCAGCACGCGTAAAGCGGCCAGGCTGGCATCGTCGGCCTGCGGTAACGGCATAAACAGCAGCAGCGCCTGATCGCGCCCGTCGCAGGCGATGGGCACGATGCCGTGTTGCAGTCGTGCCGGCGGCGTGTCGCGCGCCAGATCCGGCGTAAAATCGCTGAGCAGATGCGCCACGCGCTGGCTTAATGCGGTATTGGTGCCGCACCATGCCGCCAGCCATTGTGGCGCGGGTAATGGCTTGATCAAGCGAGTGGGCAACGCGGCGAGCAATTGACGAATCACAATCGAAGGGGTATTCGCTGCGGGTTGCGCCAGCATCGGCGTGTTCAGCGCCAGTAATGCCTGATGCACGCTAAACAACGCGCGATCGGCGGATGCAGGCAAATTGAGCAGCAGCTGCCAGCTGGCATGCGTCTGTTGCCAGCTGCCGTTGCCACCCGCGTGGCGCAATTCCGCCAGCAACGGGCGTAACTGGCGCTGCCGCGACTGCGCGTCTTCCTCACTCAAGGTCTGATAAAACGCCGGACGCAGCAGCAGCGTTTCAACCTGTTTTACCGGTGCAATCAGCGGCAACGGCTGCGCCACGGGCGAGAGACGAGGGAGCGGAACAGCGGCTGAAGCAGGATAGAAGTGAAACGCTGCGGGTTTGGTCGCAGCCAACGACGGCGGCAGCCACTCGGCCAGTTGCAAGGTAAAGCCCTGCGTGTGATGCGGTGCGCCGTCAATCTGTTGCTGCGTGAGCAGACGCGTGCGCGGACAATCTGGCAACGCTGCGGCAAAATCCGTGAAGTTGTCTGGCAGCGCGCAACCCGGCGCGAAGCCCAACGCCCGGCCGCGCAACTGTTCCAGCGGCGACAAGGTCGCGAAATCTTCCTGCGCGAGCTGTGCGTAGTGCTGCAGCTGAATCGCATTACATTCAGCTAACGCAGCCAGATGCTGCCAAACGCGTTGCTCAATCTGTTGCGCCTGCGCCAGGGAAATGCGCCTGGCGCTAAAGCGCAGCGCCAGTAACGCTTGCTGCTCATCTTGCCATAACCAATGCGCGTCAAAGGTTTCGCATAACGCCTCAACGCGCAACTGCGCCAGCAAGCTGCCGGGCGCTTCGTCCTGCCAGAATGCTGTTAATAAGGTGACATTGTCACGCACAGTCTGCTCATCGCCCGCGACCAACATCGTCAGCCAGAAATTTTCTTCACCGCCTGATAGCAGTAAACGATCGCCTTGCAACAGCGTAGCTTCAACAGCCGCAGCGCGTTCACCACCCGCCAACAAACTGCCGCCGAAGCGTGCCGCCAGCTGTTCGAGCTCATCCAGTGATTGCGGGCCTTGCAGCCAAAGTTCCATGTTTTCAGCGCAATACAAGCGGCTATGGAAATCGCGTAGTGCGAACTGCAACGCCGTGACATTGTCACCAAAAGCCTGCCGACTGCCGACTCGGAAGCGCTGGAAACGTTCCGGCAACTTATCCAGCACGGCAGCTTCACTCAGCGTGTCGGCATGGTTTTGCAGCAGTTGATACTCAGCCTCAATCACCGCCGCTTCCTGCTGAATGGCCTGCGCTGTCAGCAACGGTGCCGCCAACATGTCACACAGCCGCTGCACGCCCGCTGAGAGCTCTGCAGCCGGGAGCTGAAAGAAATAGGCGCTGCGGCTTAACTGCGTGGTGGCGTTCACCTGGCCGCCCTGCTGCTGCAGCCACGGCATCAGGCGGTCGTCGTCGCGAAAAGCTTCGCTGCCGCAAAACAGCAGATGTTCCAGCAGATGTGCCAAACCCGGCCAGCGATCCGCTTCATCCAGACTGCCGGCCTGCACGCGCATCAGCGCCGCCGCCTCACGCGCGTCGGGCTGATGATAAAGATGGCAGCGCAGGCCGTTGGCGAGCGTGAGCTGGCGCGCGTGCATCAGGTGACGCGCTGCTTAAAGATCAGTTCGGAGTTGCTGCGATTGCGGAATTGCAGCTGCTGGATTTTGATGTCGCTGCAGTTGGCTTCGCGCCGTGCTTCGAGGATCTTGCCGTGATGCGGCGATTTGCTGCACACCGGATCGGTGTTATCGGCATCGCCGGTCAGCATAAAGGCCTGACAGCGACAGCCGCCAAAGTCTTTCTCTTTTTCATCGCAGGAGCGACAGGGTTCCGGCATCCAGTCAAAGCCGCGATAGCGGTTAAAACCAAACGAGTTGTACCAGATATCGTCCAGCGTGCGCTCCAGCACCGACGGGAACGCAACCGGCAGCTGACGCGCGCTGTGGCACGGCAACGCGGTGCCGTCAGGCGTGACGCTGAGGAAGATCGATCCCCATCCGCCCATGCAGGGTTTCGGCCGCTCTTCGTAGTAATCCGGCGTCACGAACAGCAGATTGGTGAGATTGCCGCTGGCGCCCATGCGCTGACGATAATCGGCCACCACCGCTTCGGCGTTGGCGATCTGCTCGCGCGTCGGCAGTAATCCTTCACGATTGAGCTGCGCCCAGCCATAGAATTGGCAAGTCGCCAGCTCGACATCGTCGGCTTCCAGTTCGATACAGAGATCGATGATTTTGTCGATCTGGTCGATGTTATGGCGATGCAGCACGAAATTCAGCACCATCGGATAGCCGTGCGCTTTCACCGCTTTCGCCATCTCCAGCTTCTGCTGGAAGGCCTTTTTTGACCCGGCCAGCGCCGCGTTCAGCGTTTCATCGCTGGCCTGGAAACTGATCTGGATATGATCGAGTCCGGCGTCGGCAAAGGCGTCGAGTTTTTTCGCCGTCAGGCCGATGCCGGAGGTGATCAGGTTGGTGTAGAAACCGAGATCGCGCGCGGCGCGAATCAGTTCCGGCAGGTCCTTACGGGTTAGCGGTTCGCCGCCGGAAAAACCGAGCTGCACGCTGCCCATGGCGCGCGCCTGACGAAACACCTCAATCCACTGTTCGGTGGTCAGCTCTTTCTCCTGCTGGGAAAAATCCAGCGGATTGGAGCAATACGGACACTGCAGCGGGCAGCGATAGGTCAGTTCTGCCAGCAGCCACAGCGGTGGCGTCACGCTTTTACTCGGGTTCACGACACTGTATCCATTTTTGTTCGATGGCGGATTGCAGGAACTCTTTGACGTCGTCGCCGACACCGCCCGCGTCCGGAAAACGCGCATCCAGCGTGGCAACGATCGCCGCCACATCCTGTTTGCCATCCACCAGTTCGAGGATCGCCACGGCGGTCTCGTTCAATTTGGCCATGCCTTCCGGATAGAGCACCACATGGCTATCCTGCGCCGCTTCCCACTGCATGCGGTAGCCGCGACGGAAAGCCGGAATCACATTATCTTTCATGTTGTTATACCAGTCTTGTGCTGTGCCAGGACACCTGATCGGTGACCGTATGATAAGGCGGACGTTGCAGCGCATACGCCATGGTCATGGCATCGAGCATGGTCCAGAGAATATCGAGTTTAAACTGCAGGATCTCCAGCATGCGGTTCTGCTGCTCGGCGCGGGTAAACACCTCAAGCGCCAGCGCCAGCCCATGCTCCACATCGCGGTTCGCCTGGCTCAAACGGCTGCGGAAGTAGAAATAGCCTTCCTCTTTGATCCACGGATAGTGCTGCGGCCAGCTGTCGAGACGCGACTGATGAATCTGCGGCGCAAACAGCTCGGTGAGCGAGCTACAGGCCGCTTCCTGCCAGTTAGCACGGCGCGCGAAGTTCACGTAGGCGTCCACCGCAAAACGCACGCCCGGCAGCACCAGCTTCTCTGACAGCAACACGTCACGTTCCAGCCCCACCGCCTCACCCAACTGCAGCCAGGCTTCAATCCCGCCCTCGTGACCGTTGCTGCCGTCGTGATCGAGGATGCGCTGCACCCATTTACGCCGCGTCGCCGCGTCCGGGCAATTCGCCATGATCGCCGCATCTTTTAGGGGAATATTGGTTTGATAGTAGAAGCGGTTCGCCACCCAGCCCTGAATCTGCTCGCGCGTCGCCTCGCCATTGTGCATGGCAATGTGATACGGGTGATGAATGTGGTAGAACGCGCCTTTATCGCGCAGCGCCTGCTCAAACGCGGCGGGCGATAATGCTTCAGTGATGATCACGATGCAAACTCCTGCAGATGAATCGCCATGCCATCCCAACTCACTTCAATGCCCTGCTGCGTCAAATAGGCGCGCTGCGGCGATTGCTCATTAAGGATCGGATTGGTGTTGTTAATGTGAATCAAAATCTTGCGTTTGGCCGGCAGCGCAGCCAGCAACGCCATCAAACCTTGTTCTTCGGCCAGCGCTAAGTGGCCCATCGCTTTGCCGGTATTTTTGCCAACGCCGGTGGCGAGCAGCTCGTCGTCCTGCCACACCGTGCCATCAATCAGCAGGCAATCGGCTTTTTGCAGCCACGGCATGATCACCGCATCCGGCTCGCCGAGTCCCGGCGCGTAGAGCAGCGTTTGGCCGTTGGCGGTGTTTTCAATGAACAGCGCCACGTTGTGGCCCGGCAGCGGGCGATCGCGATACGGCGAATACGGCGGCGCGTTGCTGAGAATCGGAATCGCGGTGAACTGCAAACGGTGGCAGACATCGACGCGGAACGGCTCCAGCGGCGTTAATGCATGATGCTGCAGACCGCCATTCCAGTGCTGCAACATGGTGAAAATCGGGAAACCGCTGGTGAGATCGCCATGCACTTCCGGCGTGCACCACACCTGATGCGGACAGCCTTCGCGCAGGCTCAGCAAGCCGGTGGTGTGATCGATTTGGCTGTCGGTGAGAATGATGCTACCAATCGCCGTGCCGCGCAGCACACCCTTTTTGATCAGTTCTGGCGTGTGGGCGATTTGCTGGCTGATGTCCGGCGAAGCGTTGCACAGCACCCAATCTTCACCGTTGTCGCTGACAATGATCGAAGATTGCGTGCGCGCCTGCGCCTGAATGCTGCCGTTGCGCAGGCCGCTGCAATTGGCGCAGTTACAGTTCCACTGCGGGAAGCCGCCGCCCGCCGCTGAACCGAGGACTTTAATAAACATGAACGTTGACCAAAGAGAGAAAACAAAATGCCCGCACGAACGGCGGGCAGAAGTCTTAGCGGTTGGAGATGTACAGAGTCACTTCCAGGCCCAGACGCAGGTCAATAAACGCAGGTTTTTTCCACATAATGGTCTTCCTCATAAAACAAAAACGCAGAGAGATCTCTGCTGAAGAGGATTGCGGCTGTGACTTAGATCACATCGCAATCCGTACGCGCGCAGATGTTGCGCCAATGTAGCGAGCAGATCAACCCTGATTCGGTAAGGGAATGGTGCTAATCCTGCCAAATTTGTTGCAACACGCGCTGCCAGTTGCCCCATGCGAGCTGCTCAAGTGCTGTTTGATCGTAGTCGAACGAACGCAACAACGCATAAAGATGCGGTAATCCGCTCACGTCTTTCAGCGCCTCAGGCACGCTGATGCCATCAAAATCGGAGCCCAGCGCCACATGATCGCGGCCCATTATCGCGATCAGGTGCTCAACATGTTTAACAATTTCGATCAATGCGGTGTCGCTGTCGCGTTTTCCGTCGCTGCGCAGAAAAGCGTTGCCAAAATTCACGCCCACCACGCCGCCGCTGTCGCGGATGGCGCGCAGCTGATCGTCGGTCAGATTGCGTGGCTGCGCGCAGAGCGCGTGCGCATTGGAGTGCGTCGCCACCAGTGGCGCGGTTGACAGGCGCGCGGTGTCCCAAAAGGCTTTCTCGTTCATGTGCGACATATCGATCAGCATGCGATGGCGATTGGCAGCGGCGATCAGCTGCTCACCTTGTTCGGTCAAACCTGGCCCGCTGTCCGGTGAGTTGGGGAATGATCCGCTGACACCTTCGCCAAAGCGATTGGGCAGATTCCAGAACGGCCCGATGCTGCGCACGCCCGCCAGGTAAAACGCATCAAGCGCTTCACCCTCGCCATCAAACCCGTCCGCGCCCTCAATATGCGCCACCAGCGCCAGCACGCCGTCAGCGCGACAGGCGGCAATATCGGCGGTGTTAAGACATAACCGCGCCCGCCCGTCAGATTGCGCCGCCAGCGTTTTCAGGATGTCGAGTTGCTGCCAGAGAATCGTCAGTGGATCGAGATTTTCCTCCGCTCGCTGCGGCGCGACCTCTTTGACATAGCGCGCTGGCGGCACGAACATCGCGAACAGCCCACCGGCAAAACCGCCCTGCTGCATGCGCGGAAAATCCAGATGGCCCTTTTCGATGCCGTGAAAAAAGGCCTGCGCCGGATCCTCGCGATGATGCAGCCACAGATTGAGAAGCAGGTCGTTATGACCGTCGAAGGTTTTTAGCAACATGAGGGGTTCTTTGACGAAACAACATGGCGCCATGCTACGCGCGCGCTGCTGTTTCGCCAAATGCGGGCGCACAAAGGGTTAGTTCTGCGCAACCTTTAAGCCGTGATAAAAAGTTGGTTTCACATCAAGATGCTGCTGGATCAAACCGTATTTCTGGTAGAAATCGGCGGTCTCCTGCTGCTGGGCGATGGTGGCATCATCAATGCTTTGCCAGTGCGATTTGCGACGTGAGAAGGATTTCGCCGCCGCCTCTTTCGGGAAACCGATGATTTTTGCCAGCGTGGTGGAGTACTCATCGACATGGCTGTTGGCCCAGCGATCGGCGGCGGCTAAGCGATTGACGTAATCCTGCAGCGCCGCGCGTTTGGCTTCATCGTTTAGCGCGGCGTCGGTGGCGGCGAGGAAGCTGTTGCCACTGGACAGGCCAACGCCGTTCACCAGCACGCGTCCGGTGTGGGTCACTTCCGCCAGCGCGGTATAAGGATCCCACGTTGACCAGGCATCCACCGAACCGTTTGCCAGCGCGATGCGCGCATCCGCCGGCGTTAAGAAGCGCCAGTTAACCTCTTTATCGCTGACGCCCGCCTGCTCCAGCGCTTTGAGCGCCTCAAAGTGACCAATCGATCCGCGTCCGGTAGCGATGCTTTTGCCCTTTAGCTCAGCAACGGTTTTGATGGGCGAATCCGGGCTGACCAGCACCGCCAATCCTTCGGGCACCGATTTGCTCACCGCCACCGCTTTCACCTGCGAACCGGCCGCCAGCGAGAACAGCAGCGGCGCATCGCCGATAATACCGGCATCCACCGCACCGGCATTTAGCGCTTCCGCCAGCGGAGCCGCCGCCGGGAACTCGGCCCATTCGATTTTATAATTGAGGTTGCTCAACTGCTGAGCCGCTTCCATTTCGGCGTGCATATTTCCCTTTTGATCGGCAATGCGCAGCGTCACGGTTTCTGCCGTCGCCGCACCGCTGGCTGTCACGATTAATAGTGCCAAAGCTGCTCTTTTCATTGTATTTTATCCCATCGCGCAAAACCCCAGCCTAACCCGCGCGCGCCAAATGACCGATGCCGATTTCGCATGAGATATGCCGCGTGGCGCATAAAGACTATGCATGCAATCACCGCAATTATCGTAGCCGCGCAATTTATTGCGCAATGTCGGGAGGAGCGCGGTGTCGCCTGAAAAATGCGCGATTAATCGCGCCGCTACAGAGTGTGCGCGCAAGAGTCTGAACCCGGTTGTCACTTTTGCGCGAGTGGTTGTCAGCAATGCGCGAGCCGCGCCGCGCGATGCTGGGCGAGACTGAACGCCACATTACAAGGAGATCGTTATGCTCACGCAACCCGCTACAAAATACCGCCCGTTTCCGGTTATCGACTTACCCGATCGTCAGTGGCCCTCGCGCCAACTGACGCAGGCACCGCGCTGGCTCTCTACCGACTTACGCGACGGCAATCAGGCGCTGGCGACACCAATGGACAGCGCGCGCAAGCTGGAGTTCTGGCAACTGCTGCTGCGCTGTGGCTTTAAGGAGATTGAGGTGGCCTTTCCGGCGGCATCGCAGACCGATTTTGATTTTGTCCGTTTGCTGATTGAGCAGAAGCACATTCCAGACGATGTGGCGATTCAGGTGTTGACCCAGGCGCGCAGCGATCTGATTGATCGCACCTTCGACGCGCTGCGTGGCGCGCCGAACGCCATTATTCATCTCTACAACGCCACCGCGCCGCTGTTCCGCGAGCGCGTGTTCCGCCAGAGCAAAGCCGAGATTATCGAACTGGCCTGCGCCGGTGCGCGTCAAATTCGCGCCGGTTGCGAAGCGCAAAAGGATACCGCGTGGACCTTCGAGTATTCGCCAGAAACCTTCTGCTTTACCGAACCGGAGTTTGCGCTGGAGATTTGCGAAGCGGTGGCGGCGATTTGGCAACCGGGCCCGGCGCGTCCAATGATCATCAACCTACCCGTGACCGTCGAAGTGAACACGCCGAACGTCTATGCCGATCAGATTGAGGTTTTCTGTCGCCACTTCAGCCAGCGATCGCAGGTGTCGATCAGCGTGCATCCGCATAACGATCGCGGTACCGGCATCGCCTGCGCCGAGCTGGCGCTGCTGGCGGGTGCCGATCGCGTGGAAGGCTGTTTGTTTGGCAACGGCGAGCGCACCGGCAACGTCGATATCGTTACGCTGGCGCTCAATCTCTACACTCAGGGCATCGCGCCGCAGCTCGATTTCAGCGATATCCAGCAGGTGCTGGAAGTGGTGACGCGCTGCAACCAGCTGCCAGTGCATCCGCGTCATCCGTATGCCGGTGAACTGGTGTTTACCGCCTTCTCCGGTTCGCATCAGGATGCAATACGCAAAGGCTTTGCCGCCCGCGCTGAGCGTGAAGAAGCAATCTGGCAGATGCCGTATCTGCCGCTCGATCCGCTGGATATCGGCTGCAGCTACGAAGCGGTGATCCGCGTTAACAGTCAATCGGGTAAGGGCGGCGCCGCCTGGCTATTGGAGCAGAATCACGGTCTGCAACTGCCGCGCGGCTTGCAGCAGGATTTCAGCCGTCTGGTGCAGCAGCAAACTGACCAGCACGGTCAGGAGATGACCCATCACGCGCTGTGGCAGCTGTTTTGCCAGCATTACGGCTTAACCCAGCCCGCGCGTTGTTTGCTGGAAGCGGAAAGTCACAGCGACGATAAAGGCGAAACGCGCCTCAAGGCGCGGCTGCAACAGGGCGCGAAGCAGTTGATGCTGGAAGGTAAAGGCAACGGCTTGCTCTCAGCCGCCGTTGCCGCGCTGCGTCAGCGCTATGACGTAATCATCACCATTGAGGATTATCACGAACACACGCTGGGCAAACGCAGCGACAGTCGTTCGGTGACCTACATCAGCTGCATTAATGCACGCGGTGAACGCGCGTGGGGCGTGGGCATTGATAATGATGTGGCGCGCGCTTCACTGCAGGCGCTGCTCAACGCAGCGCACGCTTTTCTGCCGCAGGAAAGTAGTTCGCTGGCGTGACGCCGAGCACGCGGCGAAACATCGCGCTGAAGGCGCTCGGGCTGTCATAACCGAGATCGAGCGCCACCGTCAGCACGCTATCGCCCTGCGCTAAGCGGGTCAACGCCACGCTCAGTCGCGCGCGGCGCACCCAGTCGCTGAATTGTAACCCGGTTTCGCGGCTGAAATGGCGCGCCAGTGTGCGTTCGGCCACGCACAGTTGCGTAGCCGCGCGGGCCAGCGTCCAGTTTTCCCCGGGCGCTTGCTGGATCTGCTGGCACAAACTCAGCAGCCGCTCGCTTTCCGGCAGCGGCAGACCAAACGGCAGCACATCCATCACGCGGATCTCATCGAGGATCAGCTCGTAAATCCGCTCGGCGCGGCTGCCGGAAGCGTACTGCTCCGGCAGCGCCAGCGCGCTGACAATCAACTCGCGCAGCAGCGGCGAAATCTGCACCACCTGACAACTGGCGGGCAGATCGGCGCGCGCCAGCGGATCCACAAATAGCGTGCGCGCGGCCACCGCGCCAACAATGTGCAGCGCGTGACGCGTTCCCGCCGGCAGCCAGACGCCGCGACTCGGCGGCACAATCCAGCTGCCGTGCTGCGTTTCCACTTTCACCACGCCGCTCAGCGTGTGGATCAGCTGGGCGCAAGCGTGGTGATGCCACGGCTCCGCGTCGCCATGCGCATAATCGTGCGCATAGGGCACCAGCGGACGATAGGCGAAGTCGAAGTTGAGCCGCGCACTCATGTTAGCGTTTCAGATATTGATAAACCGCCGCCAGATCCTGCTCGCCGTAACCGGCATCTACCGCTTGCTGCCAGACATCCACAATGTTTTCCAGCGCCGGCAGTTTGCTATCGCCCGCCGCATCCAGCGCCAGTTTGGCGTCTTTCAGCGCCCACACCAGATGCATTTGCGGGGTGAAATCGCCGCTGGCAATCATGCCGAGTTTCATTTTGGCGTACGGTGCCGCCAGCGGACCGCCATCCAGCACTTTCCACAGATCGTCAGTGCTGAAACCAAACTCTTCCGCCAGACGCGTACTTTCCGCCAGGCTCTGCATCAGACCAATCAGCCAGCTATTCACCACCAGCTTCATGCGCGAACTGGCGCCCGCCTCGCCCAGCCATTGCGTGCCTTTACCGATCGCGGCGAACACCTGCTCGGCGGCCTGCGCGTTGCTCTGATCGCCGCTGGCCATCACCAGGATTTGCGCATTCTCTGCTGGCGCTTTGGTGCCGGAAACCGGTGCATCGATAAACACCACGTCCGGACGCGTGCTTTTGAATTCCGCAATCAGTTGATCGGTGGCGGCCACGCCGATGGTGCCCATCTGGCAAATTGTCGCGCCCTGCTTGAGCGCGGAGCTGGCGTCGTTCAGCGCCTGACGCGTGGTATCGCCGTCGGCCAGCATGGCGATCACCACATCCGCGCCACTCACCGCTTGCGCAGCGCTGTCGGCCAGCGTGATACCTGCATCCAGCAGATCTTCGCCTTTGGCACGCGTGCGGTTCCAGCCGCACACCGTGAAGCCTTTTTTCAACAGGTTAGCGGCAAATGCATGCCCCATCGCGCCCAATCCCAGTACCGCGACCACAGGTTGTTGACTCATCATTCCCTCTCTTTTGTGCCTTAAGACAAAACCGCCAGACTGACAGAATTTCCCTGTCGCAGCCAGGCCAGAGATGCGATGAAAAAACATTTTCAACGCCGCAATGATGAATAATCCGTCATACTATTTACGCTTTTCAAACAAATGATAAAACGATTAACATACGTGCCATTAATGTTCCATTCGGTACATTCCACGCCCTTTTTACGGTCTTTCATAATGAAAATAGCTTTACTGCGACAGGCTTCGCTGCTGATGCTGCCTGCGATGTTACCGGTCTCGGCGCTGGCGGCAAACGCGGCCAGCAACACCATGGTGGTGAGCGCGGCGCCGTCCGCATCCGGACTGTCTGAACTGGATACGCCAGCGGCAGTTAGTGTGGTGTCCGGCGACGATATGCGCCACGCGGCACCGCGCGTCAATTTGTCAGAAAACCTCAGCAGCGTGCCCGGTTTGCAAATTCAAAACCGCCAGAACTATGCGCAGGACCTGCAGATTTCGGTGCGCGGTTTTGGTTCGCGTTCCACCTTTGGCCTGCGCGGCATTCGTATGTACGTCGACGGGATCCCCGCCACCATGCCCGACGGCCAGGGACAAACTTCCAACATCGATATCGGTTCCATCGATCACATCGACGTGCTGCGCGGCCCCTTCTCGGCGCTGTACGGCAACTCATCGGGCGGCGTGATTAACGTTGAAACCGAAACCGGACAGCAACCCACCACGCTGGAAGCCAGCAGCTGGTACGGCAGTTACGGCAGCTGGCGCAACAGCGTTAAAGCCAGCGGCGCAACCGGCGACGGTACGCAAGCCGGCGACGTCAACTACACGGTTTCCGCCTCGCGCTTTACCACGCACGGCTTCCGCGATCACAGCTCGGCGCAGAAAAACCTCGGCAACGCCAAACTCGGCGTGCGCATCGACGATGTCAGCACCCTGACGCTGTTGTTCAACAGCGTGCACGTTGAAGCGCAGGACCCGGGCGGTTTGACCGCTGAGCAGTGGAAAAATAATCCCCGCCAGGTCGCCAGCAACGTGAGCTTGTACGACGCGCGTAAAACCGTCGATCAGACGCAAGCGGGCCTGCACTATCAGCGCCAGATGAGTGAGAACGATGACCTGAGCGTGATGATGTACGCGGGTGAACGTGAAACCACGCAGTATCAATCCATTCCTAAAGCCACCCAGCTGCGCGCAGGTTATCCCGGCGGCGTGATCGCTTTGTCGCGTCATTATCAGGGCATTGATACCCGCTGGACGCACCGCGACGCGCTGTTCACCATTCCGGTAACCTTCACTGGCGGGCTCGACTATGAAACCATGACTGAGAAGCGTAAAGGTTATCAAAACTTTAACGGCGACGAGTTGGGCGTACAGGGCGAGATGCGTCGTAATGAACGCAACCTGATGTGGAACCTCGATCCTTATCTGCAAACCGCGTGGCAGCTAACCGATAAACTGTCACTGGATGCCGGCGTGCGTTTCAGCACGGTGAATTTCGACTCCAATGACTATTACGTCACCGACAGCGATCCCGATGACAGCGGCAATCGTCGCTATCACCGCTGGTTGCCTGCCGCTGCGCTGAATTACGCCATTGATAACAGCTGGAACGCCTACGTTTCTGCTGGTCGCGGCTTCGAAACGCCGACGCTGAATGAGTTGTCCTATCGCGCCGCCGATCAGGCCGGGCTGAATCTCAACCTGCAACCTGCCACCAGCGAAACGGTTGAACTGGGCAGTAAAAAACGCATCGGCAACGGACTGTTAACGGCGGCGATTTTCCAGACTGACACCAAAAACGAGATCGTTTCTGACAGCAGCTTTGAAGGCCGCACCAGCTACAAAAACGCCGGTGAAACCCGCCGTCGTGGATTGGAGCTGGGCCTCGACCAGCAATTCGGCGAGAGCTGGCGCTTCAAAGCCGCATGGACCTTGCTGGATGCCCGCTACCGCTCTAACGCCTGCGGCACCGAAAGCTGCGACGGCAACCGCATTCCCGGCATTGCCCGTAACATGGCTTACGCCGGACTGGCTTACGCGCCCGATCAAGGCTGGTATGCCGGAACCGATGTGCGCTACCTGAGCGATATCGCGGCGGATGATGAGAATGACGTGAAAGCGCCGTCATACACCGTGGTCGGCGTGAACAGCGGTTATAAGTGGCTGGTGCAGAACTGGACGTTGGATCTATTTGGCCGCGTCGATAACCTGTTTGACCGCAACTACATCGGTTCAGTTATCGTGAATGAAAGCAACGGTCGCTATTACGAACCGGCGCCGGGTCGCAATTACAGCGTGGGTCTGACGGTGAGTTATGCGTTTCAGTAAATAAACGCGTTGGATAGATGATATTAAAGCCCTGCAAGCCGCTTGCGGGGCTTTTTATTGGTTGAATATTGTCCAGCACGGCATATTGCTTTATAGTTATGTAGCAACATCTCTACATATCATGGAGGTCGTGATGACAGTGACGAGAATCAGCAGTCGAGCTTTTAATCAGGAGGTATCCCGGGCCAAGAAAGCCGCCGAGGAAGGCCCGGTTTATATTACTGACCGTGGCAATCCTGCACATGTTTTACTGACATTTGAAGCGTATAAAAAACTCACGGGTTCAAACCGAAGCATCGTAGATTCACTCGCCATGCCGGACGGCGTAGATATCGATTTTGAGCCAGAACGTGCGACCATAATCAACAGGGATGTGGAGTTCTAATGCGCTATTTGCTGGATACCAATGTTATTTCAGAATTACGTAAGGCAGGGACGCCTAAAGCCAATCCTCAGGTGATTGCCTGGGCTAAAAGCATTGATGCTGAAGAGATGTTTATTTCAGCATTAACGCTGATGGAAATTGAAAAAGGTATCCTTAAGTTCGCCCGTAAAGACCCTCAGCAAGCTCATCATTTACAGCGCTGGTATCAAGAGCAGGTTCTGACAGAATTTGCCTGGCGCACACTCTCTATTGATAGCGGCGTGGCCCGCCTTTGCGCTCAGCTGCATATTCCTGATGAACGCCCACATACCGATGCGCTGATCGCGGCGACAGCGATTCATCACGAGCTGATTCTGGTCACGCGTAACGTACGGGATTTTGATACCACTGGCGTGATGTTGCTGAATCCATGGCAGGAACGGTAGGCTCGCCATTCATGGCGTCCTGCAAGCCAGGTGCGCATGAATGCGCACCCTACGATGATCCTTACTTCAACAACGCCAGCACATCTTCGGTAGTGCCGGTTTCGCCCAGGCGCGGGAAAATGCGCTCGACGCTGTTTTTATGCGTTTCGGCATTCAGGCAGGTCATGGCGTCGGTTGCCAACGTGACGTTGTAACCCAGCTCATACGCCTGACGCGCCGTGGATTCCACGCCGATGCTGGTGGCGATGCCGCAAATCACCACTTGTGTGATGCCGCGCTGCTGCAGCTGCTCGTGCAGATCCGTGTTGTGGAATGCGCCCCAGGTTTTTTTGGTAACGATGATGTCGCCGCGCTGCTGCGCCAGGTCCGGCACCAACGTCGCCCAATCGGCTGGCAAATCGCCAGCGTGTTTCGGCTGCTCATTACGGCCAGGCGCGCCGCCCGCAACGTTGACCAGCACCACCGGGCGCTTTTGCCCACGGAATGCATCGGCCAGACGCGCTGAGCGCTCAATCACTTCATGCGCCTCTAACGGTGCGACCGGCAGCGCAACAATGCCGTTTTGCAGGTCAATCACAATCAGCGCGGTGTTGTCGTCAAGGGTAGTTAAAGCCATGTTGAGTCCTCTCAGGATTATTGGTCGGCAAGTCGTTGCAGTAAGGGAAGCGCGGCCAGCAGCGTGTGCTGTTCCTGCGGGCTCAGTTGCGTTGCGATGCTGTTGAGCAGCCAGTCATCACGTTGTGCGCGGTTGGCAGCAATCAGTTTCAGGCAGGCATCGGTGGGTTGATAGCGGGTTTTGCGGCCATCCAGCGGATCGGCTGCGCCCTGCACCATACCCAGCGTCTGCAGGCTCGCCACGGTGGCGCCCATCGACTGAGTGCGCACCCCTTCCAGCGTAGCCAATTCTGTTACCGTCATCGCGCCATCGCGCACCAGATAGCCGAGTACCGACACCTGCGGCCAGGTGAGATCGCCCGGCGGCGCCGATTCACGCAGGCGACGCGCCAGTTTGCCATTGATGCTGCGCAGTAACGCCGCCGCGCTGTTGAGGTCGCTCATGGCACCTTCTCCTTACTGATGAGCCGCGAGTATATAAATACGAAGGCAAACTGGGTAGTTTACCTTCGTATCAATTTGTAATTGTGCTGGATTGTTAGGTAGTCGCCATGCATGGCGATCCTAGGCGCGCTGCAGATAATGAATCAAACTGTGGAAACGCAGCGGCGTGCTGAGAGGATTGCGGTAGCTGTGCGGCGTGTCGGCGGCGAACTGGCTGGCCTGGCCCGAAAGCAAGCGACGCCATGTGCCTTCCACGCCCAGCAACAATTCGCCTTCCAGCACCACAACCTGCTCAATCACCCCGCTTTCATGCGCTGATGAATCACTCTGCGCGCCACCCGCCAGCGTCACTTCCAGCAAATCAAAACGCAGTCTGGCATCGTACGGCAGCAGCGGCTTAACCTGCATCTGCGCGTTGGGCTCGCTGAAGGTCGCCACGCTGCCCGGCGGTTGATCGCTGCCCTGCACAAAGAAGGAAAACGGCACGTTAAAGCCAGTGGCAATTTTCCACAGCGTCGCCACCGTGGGGCTCGATTCGCCGCGCTCGATCTGGCCGAGCATCGCTTTGCTCACGCCGGTGCGATCCGCTGCCAGCGTCAGGCTCCAGCCGTTGGCCTGACGCAACTGTTTCAGCGCCAGACTCAAATGTTGATGCAAATTTTCCATGTGTTCTCCCGAAAAGCTCGCGCGCAGTGTAGCACTTGTGCGCTATAACGCTCCATGCCACAATGTGCGTTATAACGCACAATCGGATGTGACCTGATGACCACCGCTACCACACGCAGTGCCTTCTCTTTCCCGATGCTGATTTCGGGTTTTATCGCCGTGCTGGTGGGCTACAGCAGCACGGCAGCGCTGATCTTCCAGGCGGCGCAGGCGGCGGGCGCTTCGCCGGCGCAGATTGGCGGCTGGCTGTCGATGCTCGGCGTAGGTATGGGGTTGGCCTCGCTCGGCTTATCGCTATGGACACGCATGCCGATCCTCGCAGCCTGGTCGACGCCTGGCGCGGCGCTGCTCGCCACCAGCGTGCAGGGTTTGACGCTGAATGAAGTGGTGGGCGTGTTTGTCGCCACCAACCTGTTGATTGTGTTATGCGGCGTTACCGGCCTGTTCGCTCGCCTGATGAATCACATTCCGCAATCGCTGGCGGCCGCGATGTTGGCCGGGATTCTGCTGAAATTTGGCATCGGCACCTTTAGCGGTTTGCAGAGCAATTTCGCGCTGTGCGGCAGCATGTGTTTGGTGTGGTTGTTGAGCCGCCGCTGGCTGCCGCGCTACGCCATCATTCTGGCGTTGATCGCGGGCGTGCTGGTGGCGCTCGGCCAGCAATCGATCCACTTTCCGCCGCATGCGCTGGCGATCAGTCGGCCGGAATTCATCATGCCGCAGTTTAATCTGGCGGCGCTGATTGGCGTGGGTTTGCCCTATTTCCTCGTCACCATGGCGTCGCAAAATGCGCCCGGCATCGCCACCTTGCAGGCGCACGGCTATCAGCCGCCGGTATCTGCGCTCACCGGCTGGACCGGCTTTATCGCTTTAGTGCTGTCGCCATTTGGCGGGTTTTCGGTGTGTATCGCTGCGATTACCGCTGCTATCTGTATGGGCGACGATGTCAATCCGAATCCGGCGCGCCGCTGGATGGCATCGGCATTGGCGGGCGTGTTCTATCTGCTGACCGGATTTACCGGCGGATTGATCGCCATCATGCTGAGCGCCTTGCCGCCAGTGTTAATTGCCACGCTGGCGGGCCTCGCGCTGCTGGCTACGCTGTCCGGCAGTTTGCAGCGCGCCTTAGCCGAACCGGATCAGCGCGACGGCGCCATCGTGGCGTTTCTGATCACCGCCAGCGGTGTTTCGCTGCTCGGCATCGGCTCCGCCTTTTGGGGTTTGCTCGGCGGCATGCTGACCTATGTGATCCTTTCCCCGCGCAGTCGCGCTTAAAATTTCAGCAATCTTCTCCGCACGCGGGAAAAACGCCCTGTTTTTCCCCTTTATCAGCCGTTTGATTTCGCTGCATTTGGCTTAAGATCACTATCATCGCCAAAAACACACACTGTTCTGCCTCAGACAACCACCGATAAGGGCCCAACGAGTGGCAAAAACTTTTCTGCGCAGCGGCAATCTGGACACGGTACTGGCACTGGGTGAAAACGGCCAGCCGGTCTGGACGTCCGCGCTGCAAATCCGTGAAACCCTGCGCCTGCGCCGCCAAACCACGCTGGCCAATTGCCTCGCGATCCCGCAGGTCAACGAGCGCGGTGACCGCCTCGATTGGTACGCCCCGTTTACTGGCAAAGTAAAATCCTGGCTGGGTGCCAGCGATCACGAGCGCCGTCAGGCGCTGGAACTGCTGACGCTAAACCAGCAGGATCTGCAGGCGCTGAGCCTGCGTGCACGCGATGCGGAGAATCCGGCGATGCGCTTGTTTGGTGCGTTGCTGAGCAAAACGTTGCAGTTCCCGGATCAGCAGTACGTTTATCTGGTGGATGGCAAACCGGTGATCACCTTCTGGGGCTTTGTTGATCCGCAGGCGCGTTCGCGTGATGACGCGCTGGCCTGCCTGCGCGATTCGCTGGAAGATGCGCTGCCGCCGCTGCTGCCAGAACCGCCAGCACCTGCTCCGCTGGTGGTTGCGCCGGTAATTGCGCCGCTGATCGAGGTGCCGCCTGCTGCTGCTCAACCGCTGATCGAGCCGGAACCTGAAGCCGAAGAACCGGCGGTTGAGGACATTGCTGAGCCCGCGCCTGAATCGCTCCCCGAACCTGTCGCGCCGCCACGTCGCGCCTTTACCGTGCGTCCGCTGATGCTGCTGTTGCCGGTTGCGGCGCTGGTGGCTGCGGGCGTCGCCTACTGGCTGCACAGCGCGCCGCAAACGGCTGCGATTAGCGTTGCGGATGTGCCGGTGCCGGTGAGTAAGCCGCCTGCCGTGATGGTTAAAGCGGAAAAACTCGCCACCACGCTGCCACAAACCGCCGCCACCGTCGTTGCCGCCGCGCCGGTTGCCACACCTGTCGCGCCGCCTGAGGTGGTGGCTGAACACACCGAACCGGCCAAAGCCGATGATTTGGTGATGACCACCGAAGATGCGCGCGTTGGATCGGTGAAATTTATTAACGGCACCTGGCGCGTCACGTTGCGTCAAACCAATCTGCCGACCGGCAAACCGCCAAGCCTGCGCTATCAAATCCGCAACGGCAAAGGCACCGCCACCATTACCCAGGGCGACAACATCCGCTGTAAAGCCGATGTCACCGCCGCGATGACCAGCGCCGGCAGCATGGAAGTGCGCAGCCGCTATACTGCGACCTGCAGCGATAAATCGCGTTACCGCATGCCGGAACTGGTGTGTAAAGCCGGTGATGGCATCGCCAGCTGTACTGCGCAATACGGCGCAGATCAGGTCTTCCCGTTGACGATTAAGCGTGAGAGTAAGTAAACATGTTGGCTCCCCTCATCGATGACAAACAGAAAATCACGCTGATTGAAGATAGCGGTGTGCAGTTTCTTGATTTCGGTTTGCGTTTACCTGCGTTGCAGGCACGTCGTCAGTTCGTGCGGCAAACCGCCAACGGCCCGCTGCTGCGTCTCAACGTCGACGGCAACAGCGGCAAGTTCCTGCTCTATCCGGAAGATGGCGGCGCGGCGGAAGTGGTGCGTCCGGAAACGGACATCGCGCTAGCCGACTCTCTGAAGCTGCTGGCTCATCAATGGCTGCCGCTGCCGGTGCTGCGCTGCACCAGCGGACGTCGTTTTATCGGCGGCCCGGACAACTGGGCACGTCTGCATCTGGCGCCGCTGGCGCAACCCGACGCGGCAGGCAACACCCATCGCATCACCCTCGCCTTTGATACGCGCATTGTGTCTGAGCAGGATGGCGGCGAGCAGCACGGTTTAAGCAAAGCCGATGCGCAGAACGGCGTCAGTTTCGCCCTCGCCTGGCACAACTACGAGCTGGGTGAATTCCTCGACCATACATGGGTTGATGGCTGGCTGCGTGAAACCTTTAGTCAGCAGGTGCATGCGCTGGAATCACGCCGTGAGCAGGAGCTGAACCAGGCGCTGCGTGAATTCGAATATCAGGCGCACTATCTCAACCTGCTGGAACTGCTGGGCGAGCAGCTAGATCTGGCGGAAATCTATATTCAGGCAACTTCGCTGCAAACCCCGGCGGTCAACGTCGATATCATTCTCGACGTCGGCAACTCGCATACCTGCGGCATTCTGGTGGAAGATCACGCCGAAGAGAGCAGCGGCCTGCGTCAAACCTACGAGCTGCAGCTGCGCGATCTCTCCGAGCCGCATCAGGTTTACAACGAGCTGTTCGACAGCCGTCTGGAGTTTGCTGAAACCCGTTTCGGCAAGGCCAACTTCTCGCTGGAGAGCGGCCGTGAAAACGCTTTTATGTGGCCGTCGCTGACGCGCGTAGGCCGGGAAGCCAGCCGTCTGGCGTTGCTGCGTGCCGGCACCGAAGGCAGCACCGGTTTGTCCAGTCCGCGCCGCTATTTGTGGGATGAAGCGCGCTATCAGCCAGGCTGGCGCTTCAACGCCAACGGCAGCAGCGATGAGCCGCAAGCCACCGCGCTGCCGTTCACCTTACTGATTAACGACGAAGGCCAGCCGCTGCACGCACTGGCGGAAGACGACCGTCTGCCGGTGTTCTCCGCCAGCTACAGCCGCAGTTCGCTGATGACCTTTATGCTGTGCGAACTGCTGGCGCAGGCGATGATGCAGATGAACAGCGTGGCGCAGCGCCAGCGCATGCCGCAAAGCCAGGCGCCGCGCCAGCTGCGTCATGTGATCCTGACGCTGCCGTCGGCGATGCCGAAGCCGGAGCGTGAGATTTTCCGTCGCCGCATGCAGGAAGCCATCGCGCTGGTATGGAAAGCCGAGGGCTGGCATCCGGCCGAAGAGGAATTTACCGCCGCCAGCCAGGCAAACAGCCTGCGTCCGGTACCGGATGTGCAGATGGAGTGGGACGAAGCCACCTGTGGTCAAATGGTGTGGCTATTCAACGAAACCCAGGTCAACTTTGCCGGCCGCGCAGAAGATTTCTTCAGCAGCATGGCGCGCCCGGATCGTCCGCGTGAAGTTGACGAGCTGCCGGGTAAAAGCCTGCGCATCGCCTCGATTGATATCGGCGGCGGCACCACCGATTTAGCCATTACCCAATATCGTCTTGATGACGGCCAGGGCAACAACGTCAAAATCACCCCGCGCTTGCTGTTCCGCGAAGGCTTCAAAGTCGCCGGTGACGATATTCTGCTGGACGTGATTCAGCTGTGGATTCTGCCAGCGTTGCAGCAGAGCTTGCAGAAAGCCGGTTTGCAGCTGGCCGAACCGTTGATGAACAAGCTATTTGGTCACGACAGCCGTATGGACGGACAAGCCACGCTGCGTCAGCAAGTGACGCTACAGCTGTTTATTCCGCTGGCCCAGGCGGTGCTGGAGCAGTATGAAAATTGGGATCCGCTCGACAGCCACAGTGAAATCAACGCGCTGTTCGGCGAGCTGGTGCCGCAAAAACCGGCCAGCAGCGTGCTGGCGTTTGTGAATGGCGAAATTCAGCGCACGCTCGGCGGCGACAGCCGATTCGATCTGCTCGAAGTGCCGCTGGTGGTCAGCATGGCGCAGTTGCACGGCGAGTTCCTGCAACACCGTATGGCGATCATTCCGGCGCTGCGCGCGATGTGTGAAGTGGTGTCGCTGTATCAGTGCGATGTGCTGCTGCTCACCGGTCGTCCGTCACGCTTCCCTGGCATTCAGGCGCTGGTGCGACATCTGCAACCGCTGCCGGGCAGCCGTATTTTGTCGCTGGAAGGCTATCACACCAGCGACTGGTATCCGTTCAACAAGCAGGGCCGCATTGATAACCCGAAATCCACCGCCGCAGTCGGCGCGATGCTGTGCCTGCTGGCGCTCGATCTGCGCCTCAGCAGCTTCTGGTTCCGCGCCGGTGATTTCGAACCGTACTCCACCATTCGCTATCTCGGCGTGCTGGATGAGACCTCGGCGCTCAGCGACGATAATCTGTGTTACAGCGAGATCGATCTCGACAGCAGCAGCTTCGCGCTGGATCGCAAAAGCAGCTTCCGCATTCGCGGCAACGTTTGCCTCGGCTTCCGCCAGCTGGAGAACGATCGCTGGCCGGCCTCGCCGCTGTATAGCCTGAGCATTGTGGACCCGACGCTGGCGCGTCAGGTTGCCGGCGAAAGCGTACTGCGCATTAAGCTGGCGGTGCAGCCCGGCCCGGCTAATCTCGGCCCGGAGCGTTTGGTGCTGAGCGATGCGCGCATGGATGACGGCACGCGTGTGCCGCTGGAGCAACTGAGTCTGAAACTGAACACGCTTTCTGCTACCGGCAACGCGAATGCGCAATATTGGATCGACAGCGGGAGCGTCTGCAAACGATGAGAACTGCCAAAAAAGCCTCGCCGGTTACGCCCGCGAAACGTCTTAGCCTGATGCAGGAAACGCTGGATGGCGCGCTGAACTGGGTGGAAACCCATCAGGCGCACACGCCGCGTCTGGCAATGGAAGCTGAAACTCTGACGCTGCAGCTGCGCCGCGCGCGCGTGGAGAGCCATGCATTGGCGCGCCAGCTGGCGCGTCCGGTGACGCTGGCGCTGTTTGGCCAGTCGCAGGCGGGCAAAGCCTGGCTGCTGAGTGAGATGGTCGGTGATGCCCAGGGCCAGTTAATTGCGCGCCTTGGCGATAAAACCCTAAATTATTTCCAGAACATCAATCCCGGCAATCTCGATTTCGCCATCGCCACCCGCTTCAGCCACCAGCGTGAAACGCAATCCAACGCCTGGCCGCTGGAGATGACGCTGCTGAGCGAAGTGGAACTGATTCGTTTGATGCTGGCCTGTGCCAACACCGAACTGCAGCCGGACACGGCGCAGATCGATGCCGCGTTGCAGCGTTTGCAGCGCCACCGTCAGGATGAAGCGCAGCCTGGCCTCGATAGCGATGCGCTGATCACGCTATGGGCGTGGAGCCGTCGTCACCATCGTCATGCCGAGATTCTCGATCGTCACTTCTGGCCGCAGGCGGTAGCGCTGGCGCCGTGGCTCAACGTGGACGACCGCGTGCAGCTGTTTGCCCTGCTGTGGCCGGGACAGAACGCGCTGAACGAAAGCCTGCGTAGCCTGATGCATTTGCGCCACCAGCTGCGCCATGCGCCGCGCGTGTTAGCGCCGCTCAGCGTGCTGGTGGACGATGCCGCGCTGCCAGCAGAAAAACTGATTGGTAATGATGCCGACTGGCAGGAGATGATCGAAGTGTGTCCGATCGTCGCCAATCGCGTGGGGAAAGCGCAGCATGTTCCGCTGGGATTGCTGTCGCTGCTGACGATGGAGATCACCTTGCCGCTCAGTTCCACGCCGCGTCAGGCGCTGTACGATGATGCGGATATGCTGGAGCTGCCTGCGCCGGGCACGCCAGCCGATCGCGCGCAACAGGATGAACTGGCCCAGCTGCGCAAACGCGATCCGCTGCGCGCCACGCTGCTGGAACAGAAACGCGCACTGCTGCCGGGCCTGTACGCCGCGCGTCAGGGCATTGATCTGATGCTGATCTGTACCGCTGCCAGCCAGCGTCACGACACCGATGTCGCCGCCAGCGCGCTGCGCGAGTGGCACATACACCAAACCATCGCTGCCAGCGGTGAGAAGCCGCGTCTGATTTGGGCGATCACGCCACATGATGCGCGCTATCAGCAGCAGCAGATTAACGTTGATGAAGCGGTGCAACGCCAGATTGGTCAGCCGGGACAGAGTTGGGGGTCGATGCTGGCGCTGGATCGCGCGGGCGTCGATCGCATGGGCAGCTGGTTGCAGGATGAGATGCAGCCGGAAGCGCGCCGTGAGCGTTTAGCGTTGCAGCTCAGCGCGCTACAGCACAAGCTGGTGGAACGTTTGCAGCCGTGGACCGAATCCAGCGCCACGCCAGAACAGGCAGCTCGCAAGCAGGCGATTTCCGATACGCTGCTGAAATGCTTGCAACATCGCACCGGTTTGCACGGCGAACTATTGGAGCGTTTGCAGCCGTCGCGTGAAGCGGTGCGTCAGCTGTGGCTGAGCCAGAGCAGCAGCCATCACATTCAACACAGCGCCAAAACGGCGGCCGCTGAGCAGAGCTATTTCGGCATCGGCTTCGAGTTCGATCTGTTTAAAGATGAGCCGGTAGCTGCCGCTGAGCCGCGCAGTTCGGGCGGGCAACGCGATCAGCAGTTCCCGCAGCAGGTGTTTGCGCTGTGGCTGGAGCACTTGCGTCAGTTGCCGGAGAGCCGCAGCCTGCTGGCGCTGCTCAACGTCGATAAGCCGACGCTGGAGATGCTGGTGGAAGAGTTAATAACCGCTAGCTTCCGTCTCAAGGTGCTGAGCAAACTGCAAAGCGCGCTTAACGAGCCGGATGCGCAGGCCAGCGCCCATGAAGCGCGTACCGATCGCCAGGTTTCACGCGCCATGACGGTGCTGGGGGATTTTGTGGCGTGGCTGGGCTTTTTACAGCGCCCGGAGAGCGAACGTCCTGAAAGCCGCGTCAATCGCGGTCAGACGATTTTCGCCCGTCCGCCTGCACCGAGCGTCAGCTTCTCGCCGGGACAGCGTTTGACGCGCTTGTCTGCCGCGCCCGCCAATCATACCGCTTACTACATCTATGACTGGCTGGTGGGGTTGAATTCGGTGATCGTTGAGAACAATGGCTACACCGGCGGCGGCGATTTGCCCGCGAATGCCCGCCAGATGCTGGCAATTTTGCTGTTACCGCTGCACGCGTAGTTTATTCCCCACGCACCAGGCGCAGCTCGCCTTGCAACTGCTGCTGCGCCTCCTCCAGTAACGCCAGCACCGGCGCGAATTCTGCACTCACGCTGGCGTCATCGGCATGCGCTAAATAGAAGGTGGCCGGCAGCGCCATGCCGCCGGTCAGCCAATCCCATAGCGCATCAAGATTGTTACCGAAATCCACTGGGCAGGCACTCTGCTGCACCAGCGCGCGGTAAAACGCCTGGCGATCTGACAAGTTTTCAAAGTCAAAATGGAGCGTCAACATGGTTAAGGCACCTGTTTGAAGCTGCGATAGTGATCGGTGGTGAGGAAAATCAATCCATCATTTGAGTAAAGCAGACGATCGGCGTCGCGGTGACCGCAATCGTAATTCACGTCAGCTTCATACCATTGCCTGCCCGCCTGCATCGGCAGCCTTCTTTCGCGGTTGCTAAAGCGATCGCCACCAATCGCGCGGCCCGGCAACACTTCACACAAGTTGCCCTTGCTGGGATTCCAGCCCTGACGACGCGCTTCATTTTTGGTGAGATAGAGATCGGGTAATGTGTGATGCTGCTGCAGCCAAAGCGCCACGGTGTTGGCATCGGTGAGCTGCGAAATATCGGGGTGGCTGGTGGCCCATTTATCGGACAAACGCGGTTTTAGCCCGAGCCACAACGCGGCCAGGATCAGAATTAAGGCAATCCAGAGTTTTTTTGACATGGTGGCATCCTGAAAAACAGGACGACGATAATAACAGATTTAGGGCAGGGAAAAACGCGGGCCAGCAGAGCTGGCCCTGGCGGGGTTTACTGCATCGCGCTGGCGGATGGCGCGGCGTGACGACGCCATGCTCCCGGCGCTACGCCATACTGGCGTTTAAAGCTGCGGTTAAACGACTGCTGCGAGTCGAAACCGAGTGAAATCGCCACGTTAAGAATCGGTTCATTGCTGGTGGTCAAGCGATCCGCTGACTTCTTCAGCTTCTTCTCACGAATGTATTCGCCCAGAGGCAAACCCGTGTGCTCTTTGAACATACGCTGCAGGTGCCATTTCGAATAACCGGCGCGCCCCGCTACGGTATCCAGATCCAGACGCGTTTCAATATTGTTGTCAATCCAGTCGATCAAATCGTGAATAAATGCGGTGGTCATCATCTCGTTTTCTCCGGTCGCCGTTGCGAACAGTATCAGTATCAGTTGCAATTACACTTTAAGGTTGAACGACTATGCCAGTTAATGCAAGTTTTATTATTGCATTAAATGCCGCACTGCGCGTAGGGGCTTTGATCCTTCTGCAACGTAATGATCAAAACCGCACATAAAGTGTATCAGATATTCTTGCAGATGCAGTTTGAGCAAGCCTACACTCGTGGCGTTTTAATGCAATCATAAAAGTTGCAGATTTTTCGTACGTCTCCTTTCATTTTCACCAAAGCGGAATAACAACAATGCATCTGCAAACGTACAGGGTTCAATGGGCGGTAAGCCTGTCAGGAGTGATGTTGCTGGGAAGCCTGCTGGCCGGTTGCGATCGCGGTGTGGCGCAAAACGCCCCGCCGCCACCGCCCGAAGTAAGTGTCGCGCAGGTGGTAGAGCAGAAAGTCAGCCAATGGGATAGCTTCAATGGCCGTTTCGAAGCGGTACAGAGCGTGCAGCTGCGGCCGCGCGTTTCGGGCTATATCGATCAGGTTAATTATCGCGAAGGCGATGAGGTGAAAAAAGGTCAGGTGCTGTTCACCATTGACGATCGCACCTACCGCGCCACGCTCGAGCAGGCGCAGGCCGAACTCGCCAACGCGCGCAGCCAGGCTACGCTGGCCCGCAGTGAATCGGCGCGTACCGATAAACTGATCGGCACCAATGTCGTGTCACGCGAAGAGTGGGAACAGCGTCGCTCGGCGGCTAATCAGGCGCAGGCCAGCGTGCTGTCAGCACAGGCGGCGGTGGATATGGCGCAGCTGAATCTTGATTTCACCCGCGTTACCGCGCCGATTGAAGGTCGCGCCAGCCGCGCGATGATCACCACCGGCAACTTAGTGACCGCCGGTGACAGCGCCAGCGTGCTGACCACGTTGGTATCGCAGGATCGTATGTACGTCTACTTCGACGTCGATGAAGCCACCTATCTGCATTATCAGGCGATGGCGCGTAAAGGCGAAAATCGCGGGTCGCTGCCGGTAGAAGTAGCGCTGACCGGGGAAGAGGGTTTTCCGCATCGCGGCACCGTGGATTTCCTCGATAACCAGCTGACCGCCAGCACCGGCACCATCCGCATGCGCGCCTCGCTGGATAATCAGCAGCGTCAGTTCACACCGGGCCTGTTTGCGCGCGTGCGCTTGCCGGGCCGCGCCGACTTCACCGCCCTGTTGATTGATGATAAAGCCGTGCTCACCGATCAGGATCGTAAGTACGTTTACGTGGTCGATGCGCAAGGTAAAGCCCAGCGCCGCGATATTCAGGCCGGCGAGTTAGCCGATGGTCTGCGTATTGTGCAGCAAGGCCTGAAGCCCGGCGACAAGGTGATCGTTAACGGCTTGCAGAAAGTCTTTATGCCTGGCATGCCGGTGAACGCCCAACCGGTGGCGATGCGCTCCGCTCAATAACCTTCGAGACTGCCTTTTATGGATTTCTCCCGCTTTTTTATCGACCGACCGATTTTCGCCGCGGTGCTGTCGATTTTGATCTTTACCACCGGACTGATCGCCATTCCGCTGCTGCCGATCAGTGAATATCCCAACGTGGTGCCGCCGAGCGTGCAGGTGCGCGCGGAATATCCCGGTGCCAACCCCAAAGTGATTGCAGATTCTGTGGCGACGCCACTGGAAGAAGCCATCAACGGGGTAGAAAACATGATGTACATGAAATCCGTGGCGGGTTCCGATGGCGTGCTGGTCACCACCGTGACCTTCCGTCCGGGCACCGATCCGGATCAGGCGCAGGTTCAGGTGCAGAACCGCGTGGCGCAGGCTGAAGCGCGTCTGCCGGAAGAGGTGCGCCAACTCGGCCTCACCACGCAGAAGATGTCGCCGACGCTGACGCTGGTGGTGCACATGTTCTCGCCGCACGGCAAGTACGATTCCCTCTATCTGCGTAACTACGCCACCCTGAAGGTGAAGGATGAGCTGGCGCGCCTGCCAGGCGTCGGTCAGATTCAGATCTTCGGTGCCGGTGAATACGCGATGCGCGTCTGGCTCGATCCCAATAAGGTGGCAGCACGTGGCTTGACCGCCTCCGATGTGGTCAGCGCGATGCAGGAGCAGAACGTGCAGGTGTCTGCCGGCCAGCTTGGCGCGGAGCCGCTGAAGAAACAGAGCGATTTTCTGCTGTCGATCAACACCCAGGGTCGTCTTGAGAGCGAAGAGCAGTTCGGCAACATCATCCTGAAAACCGCTGACGACGGCACGCTGGTGCGCCTGCGTGACGTGGCGCGCATCGAGATGGGTTCCGGCAGCTACGCGCTGCGTTCACAGCTGAACAACAAAGATGCGGTCGGTATCGGTATCTTCCAGGCGCCGGGCGCCAACGCCATCGATCTGTCGAATGCGGTGCGCGACAAGATGGCCGAACTGGCCACCCGTTTCCCGGACGATGTGCAGTGGGCCGCGCCGTACGACCCAACGGTGTTCGTGCGTGACTCGATCCGTGCCGTGGTGCAAACGCTGTTCGAAGCGATTGTGCTGGTGGTGCTGGTGGTGATTCTCTTCCTGCAAACCTGGCGCGCCTCGATTATCCCGCTGCTGGCGGTGCCGGTTTCGGTGGTCGGTACCTTCAGCATCCTTTATCTGCTCGGCTTCTCGCTCAATACCTTAAGTTTGTTTGGGCTGGTGTTGGCAATCGGTATTGTGGTGGATGACGCCATTGTCGTGGTGGAGAACGTCGAACGTAATATCGAGCAAGGCTTGTCGCCGACGGCGGCTGCGCATCAGGCGATGCGGGAAGTGTCCGGGCCGATTATCGCCATCGCGCTGGTGCTGTGTGCGGTGTTCGTGCCGATGGCGTTCCTGTCCGGCGTGACCGGTCAGTTCTATAAGCAGTTTGCGGTGACGATTGCCATCTCAACGGTGATCTCCGCCATCAATTCGCTGACGCTGTCACCGGCGCTGGCAGCACTGCTGCTGAAGCCACATGATGCCGCAAAGGATATGCCGACGCGTATTATCGATCGCCTGCTCGGCTGGCTGTTCCGTCCGTTTAACCGCTTCTTCCAGCGCAGTTCAGATGGCTATGAATCGCTGGTGGGTAAAACCTTGCGTCGTCGCGGCGCGGTGTTCGGCGTCTACGTGCTGCTGCTGGCCGGTGCGGGCTTTATGTTCCATACCGTGCCGGGCGGCTTTATTCCGACGCAGGACAAGCTCTACCTGATTGGCGGCGTGAAGATGCCGGAAGGTTCGTCGCTGGCGCGTACCGATGAAGTGATTCGCAAGATGAGCGAGATCGGCATGAACACCGAAGGCGTGGCTTATTCGGTCGCCTTCCCCGGTTTGAACGCGTTGCAGTTCACCAACACGCCGAATACCGGCACGGTGTTCTTTGGTTTGAAGCCGTTCAGTGAACGTACGCGCACCGCCGCGGAAATTAATGCTGAGATCAACGCTAAGATCTCGAAAATTCAGCAAGGTTTTGGCTTCTCGATTATGCCACCGCCGATTTTAGGTCTGGGACAAGGTTCGGGTTATTCGCTGTATGTGCAGGATCGCGCGGGGCTCGGTTACGGTGCGCTGCAAACCGCCATCAACACCATGACCGGTGCGGTGTTGCAGACGCCGGGCATGATGTTCCCAATTTCATCCTACCAGGCCAACGTGCCGCAGCTGGATGTGCAGGTGGATCGGGATAAAGCCAAAGCGCAAGGCGTGTCGCTGACCGAACTGTTCAGCACGCTGCAAACCTATCTCGGATCGTCGTACGTCAACGATTTCAATAAGTTTGGTCGCACCTGGCGCGTGATGGCGCAGGCGGACGGCGATTTCCGCGATAGCGTGCAGGATATCGGTAACCTGCGTACCCGCAACGATCGCGGCGAAATGGTGCCGATTGGCAGCATGGTGAATATCACCACTACATACGGCCCGGATCCGGTGATTCGCTATAACGGCTATCCGGCGGCTGACCTGATTGGTGATGCCGATCCGCGCGTGCTCTCTTCGGCGCAGGCGATGCAGAAGCTGGAGGAGATGTCGACGCAGGTGCTGCCGAACGGCATGAACATTGAATGGACCGACCTGAGCTATCAGCAATCAACGCAGGGCAATACCGCGCTGATCGTCTTCCCGGTCGCGGTCCTACTCGCATTCCTGGTGCTGGCGGCGCTGTATGAAAGCTGGACGCTGCCGCTAGCGGTGATCCTGATTGTGCCGGTAACCATGCTCTCGGCGCTGGTCGGCGTGTGGCTGACCGGTGGCGATAACAACGTGTTTGTGCAGGTTGGGCTGGTAGTGCTGATGGGACTGGCGTGTAAGAACGCGATTCTTATCGTCGAGTTTGCGCGCGAGCTGGAGATGCAAGGCAAGAGCATTGTCGATGCAGCGCTGGAAGCCTGTCGTCTGCGTCTGCGTCCGATCGTTATGACCTCGATTGCCTTTATCGCCGGTACTATCCCGCTGATTCTTGGTGAAGGTGCAGGCGCAGAAGTGCGCGGCGTAACCGGGATTACCGTGTTCTCCGGCATGTTGGGCGTGACGCTGTTTGGCCTGTTCCTGACGCCGGTGTTCTATGTGACGCTGCGTAAGCTGGTAACGCGCAAGCAACCACAGGCGGAAGTGCAAACTGTGTAAGGGTTTTAGGTGAAATGAACAATCCGGGCCGATGTGCCCGGATTTTTTTTGCGTGCAGATTGAGGCAATAAAAAAGGGCGTCATGAATGACGCCCTTACGGATGAGAGTGGTTTTAGCGGCCTTTTTTACACAGGTCGGCGAGTTCGAGATCGGGCAACTCTTCGCAGTTGCTGGTGTCGTTATGCTTCAGTTCGGCCAGCGCGTCCGCTACGGTGCGGGTTTCCAGCACTTTCAGCGACGCTTCTTCAGCCTCTTCAGCAATCGATTTGAAATACCAACACAGGTTGGCACTGACCAGACAACGCGGTGCCACGTCGGGACGTGACGCCCAGAGTTTTTTATCTTCAATCACAGAAGTATAAATGTCGCGCAGTGTGATTTCGGCGGCCGGGCGACCCAGATGAATGGAACCGGTGCGGCCAAGCGTTGAGACGATGATGCCGTCACGCGTGAGCGGAACCATAAGTTTCCGAATGAAACTGGGGTTCGCTTCAAGACCATACGCCAATATGGCACTGGTCGAGCGTTTGCCCAGTTGCTCCGCCATCGCTACGCTCAAAACCATCTGCAAAGCTGTCGGGAAGCGGTAATCAAGCATTTCAATATCCTGAGTTGCGGTTATCTTGTTGTTTTTATGCCGCGACAGTGAGTAATCAATGAGCAATAAATATAACAAACACTGTTGCTTTTTAGAAGTCAACGCCCGTGATCCAGGCACGTATTCCCCATTTAATCGGGCAGAAGCGCACAGGCTGCTTAGTTTATCACTCCCCTTTCCGACTGTGGGCTGGCCTGCGGCAATTTCTGCTGCAAAAGCGCGACCAACAGCACGTTAATCAACGCCAGAACGCATAGCAACCACAGCGTGGCGCTGGCACCGAGGTGCTGAAACACATAGCCACCAACCAGCGGCGTCAAGGCCTGGCCAATCAAGGCAGGACGCGCCATGCGCCCTACCACAATCGCGTAGGCCTCTGGTTTGACCATCACCAGCGGTAAAGTTCCCCGCACAATGGCACGCAAACCATTTCCGGCACCGTACAGCACCATGCTGAGCACCGCAAACTGCGGATAACACGCCAGCAGCAACAAGCCGAGCGCCACCAATCCCACCGAGAAAAAGGTGGTCCAGATCGGGTGACCGCGCTTGAAGGCGATGTCTACGATGCGCGATGCCACCTGACACGGACCGAGAATCGCACTGATGGCCAGCGCCGACGCCAGCGTGTGGCCGCTGGCCTGCAGCAGGGTGATCAGCTGCACCGAAATCGCCGTCATGATCACCGATGCGAGCGTGAAAATGCTGCACAGCAGCCAAAACAGTGTCGGTGCCAGTTCGTCGCCCTGCGCGGTCGGTTTTACCTTAGCGGCGGCGATTTTCGCTTCTGGCGCGGGTAGCGCGTAGAGATAGGCGGGCAACACTGAAACACATAACAATCCGGCAATGGCAAAACAGGCGTTACGCCAATCCAGCCAGTGAATCAGCAGCGCGGTGCCCGGCCACACGATAGTGGTACAGAAGCCAGAAATCAGCGTAATGCCGGTTATCGCGCCGCGTGCCTGGCCGCCATAGAGCGTGCCGAGCGTGGCAAACAGCGCATCGTACAGGCCCATCGCCATACCTACGCCGATAATCAGCCAGGCAAACAGAAACAGCGGCAGATTGTGGCTCAATCCCATGATCACCAGACCGATCGCCATCACCGCCCCGCTCGCCGCCAGCAATGCGCGGCCATAGGAGCGGGAAATCAGTCGCCCACTCAGCGGCGCCAGCAAACCGGAAATCAGCATGCCGAGCGATAACGCGCCATACACCCATTGCTGCGACCAGCCGGTTTCCGCCACGATCGGATTGGCCATCACCGCCATAAGATAGAAAGATCCGCCCCACGACAGGATTTGTACTGCGCCAAGCGTAACTATGGCGGCGGCAGGTGGCTTTGGCTGAGGCTTCACAACATTATTCCGTTAGCAGGCAAAGCATTGTTATAACACGTTCATCCAGCTTGAAAAATCCCACGTTTCCCTGTTTAACAAAATCCCTGTGCTATGCTGGCAGACCGGCGCCTAAGCCGGTACACTGAAAGGATGTTGTAACTATGGAGGCGTTTTATGGCTCGTTATGATTTGGTTGCCGATCTGCACGAATGCGTTAATGCGCTGGAGGCGGGATTGGGCGCGTTACGTCAACACATTGAGCAGCAACCGCTGTTGATTGCGCGCGTGTTTAGTCTGCCGGAAATCGAGAAAGGCCGCGAACATGATGAAATTGAACGCATCGCGGTGACGCAGCATCTTGGTAAAACGGCACGCGACATGGCGCTAATGCATTACTGCCGCCTGTTTATGCAGCATCAATCGGAAAAGCTCAGCACCAAAGCCGCCGTGCGCTTGCCGGGCGCGATTTGCATTGAAGCCGACGGCGATGTGCATGCGCAGATTACGCAGCAGGTTGCCGAGATTAATACTTTGAAGCAGCGGCTGGAACAGCTGATCACCGTGGAGTCGGGCTTGCCGAGCGAGGCGCGCTTTGAGTTCGTCCACCAGCATCTGCGCGGGTTAATTACGCTTAACGCCTACCGCAGCGTCACGCTGCTCAACGCGCCGGACAGTTTGCGCTTTGGCTGGGCGAATAAAAACATCATCAAAAACGTCACGCGTGATGCGGTGGTAGAACAGCTGGAGCGCAGCCTGAAGGCCAATCGTGCGCAGGCACCGTGGACGCGGGAACAGTGGGCGGAGAAAGTGCAGCAAGAGCTGGAAGCAATCCTCGCGTTGCCAGCCGGTGCGAAGCTGAAAATCAAGCGTCCGGTGAAGGTGCAGCCGATTGCCCGCGTATGGCGCGCCAGCGAGAAGAAACAGGTGCAGCTTGCCTGCCCTTCTCCGCTGCTGGTGCTGTGCCGCGATCGCACGCAGGTGCCGATTCTGGGAGAACTGCTGAACTACGATGCCGATAACGTTGCCTGGCGTCATAAACCGCTGGCCGAGCCGCTGCATCTGATCATTCCGCGCCTGCATTTGTGGAGCGATCGGCTGGCGTAAAATTTATTTTTAAATCGCTGCATCCAATTCGCAGGCTGCCCTCGTATATCAGAGTGTGAGCAACTTCTTCGCTCCCTACTACGAGGATTTATGATGAAAAAGCTAATGAGCATTGCAGTCGTATCCAGCACTTTACTGTTCACCGCAGGTGCATTTGCCGCCATGAATGATGACTCCGTGATGGTCGGCGGCGCAGCGATGTATCCGCAAAAGAACATCGTTGAAAACGCGCTGAACTCCAAAGATCACACCACGCTGGTTGCTGCTGTTAAAGCGGCGGGTTTGGTGGAAACCCTCGAAGGTAAAGGTCCGTTTACTGTCTTCGCGCCAACCAATGCGGCCTTCGCCAAGTTGCCTGCGGGCACCGTTGATAGCCTGGTCAAACCGGAGAACAAAGCGAAGTTGACCAGCATCCTGACTTATCATGTGGTGGCAGGCAAATACGACATGAAAGCGCTGGAGAAAAAAATTAAGCAAGGTGGCGGACATGCCGAGCTGAAAACCGTCAACGGCCAGCCGCTGTGGATTATGAATAATGGCCCGCACAATATTCAGCTGAAAGATGGTCAGGGTAACGTGGCGAATATCAGCACCTATGACGTCACTCAGAAAAATGGTGTGATTGATGTGATCGATACCGTCTTGATGCCTAAGTAATTGCCTATACTCGGATTGGGCATTTTAGCCAACCGGGAAGATGATGGATAACAGGCTTGCAGAACGGTTAGATAACTTATTGCCGGCGATCGCGAAAGGCGATCGCCGCGCGTTTGAGCAACTGTATCGACTTACGTCGCCGCATCTTTTCGCCCTCGCCCTGCGCATGCTGCGTCAGCAAGGTTGGGCGGAAGAGGTGCTGCACGATTGCTACCTCACCATCTGGAACCGCGCCGCTTCATACGATGCCGCCCTGAGCGCGCCGATGACGTGGATGACGCACATTGTGCGCAATCGCTGCATTGACGGGTTACGCAGCGGACAGGCGCGCCTGACGCTGGAGGCAGAAGAGTTTAGCGACCTGCTACCAATCACCAGCGAAGACGAACAGAATAACTGGCACGATCCGGCACAAGCCGATCGCCTGCGACACTGCATTGGCCATCTGAGCAGCGAACAGCAGCAAAGCATCACGCTCGCCTATTATCAGGGGATGTCCCACAGTGATATTGCCGCCTGGCTGCAACAGCCGGTTGGCTCGGTAAAAAGCTGGATTCGCCGCGCGCTGGAGCATCTGCGGGAGTGTGTGGGCCTATGAACGATAAATTACAACGCGATGAGGCCTTATCAGCTGAGTATGCGCTGGGCACCTTAAGCGGGCTGGCGCGTTTGCGCTTTGCACGCAGGTTGCGTAACGAGCCAGCGCTCGCGGCTAACGTTGCGCGCTGGCAAGCCCTGCTGGCGGGCCTGGATAATCAGCTTGCGCCCGTCACGCCACCGGAAAAGGTGTGGAAAAAGATTACATTGAGTTTGCCCGAGCAACGCGTCATTCAACCCAAACGCCATTATGCGGGCTGGCTGGCGGCTGCCAGTGTCGCGGCGTTCGCCCTGCTCGCCTCACTGTTCCTGCAGCAGCCGACGTTAACGCCGTTGACGGTACTGAACGACGCCCAGCATCAACAGCAATGGGTGGTCAGCGCGGACAGCAAACTGGCGCAGCTGAGCCTGACGCCGTTACATCCCGTGACCATCGCCGATAACAACAGTTTGCAGCTGTGGCTGATTCCGCCAGGCAAAGCGCCGATTTCATTGGGTTTGTTGGATAATCAGAAGGCAACGGATGTGGCGTTGAATAGCACGATTTCCCGCTCAGGCATCATTGCCATCAGCCTTGAACCGCGCGGCGGCTCGCCAACCGGCCAGCCAACCGGTCCGGTGTTGTATAGCGGGCGGCTATAAATCACCGCACAATCCGTAGCGGCGCGATTTATCGCGCAATCAATTGCGCCGCTACGAGGGTGCTACGTCTGCCAGTTTTTAACAGCGGTTTACTGCTTCATGCTGCCAACCATCTCCTCCGGACGCACCCACTCATCGAACTGCTCTTCGGTCAGATAGCCCAGCTTCAGCGCCGAGCCTTTCAGCGTCAGCCCCTCTTTATGGGCTTTCTTGGCAATTTCCGCCGCTTTGTCATAACCGATATGGGTATTCAGCGCGGTCACCAGCATCAGCGATTCGTTCAGCAGCTGATCGATGCGCTCGCGCACCGGTTCAATGCCAATCGCGCAGTGGTGATTGAAGCTGTCCATGCCGTCGGCCAGCAGACGCACCGATTGCAGGAAGTTGTGGATCACCATCGGACGGAACACGTTGAGCTCAAAGTTGCCGGACGCGCCGCCAATGTTCACCGCCACGTCGTTGCCCATTACCTGACAACACAGCATGGTTAGCGCTTCGCACTGCGTGGGGTTCACTTTGCCTGGCATGATCGAGCTGCCTGGCTCATTTTCCGGGATCGCCAGTTCGCCAATGCCGCAACGCGGGCCAGAGGCCAGCCAGCGCACGTCGTTGGCAATTTTCATTAGCGAAGCTGCCAGGCCTTTCAGCGCACCGTGCGCGTGCACCAGCGCATCGCAGGTCGCCAGCGCCTCGAACTTGTTCGGCGCGGTGACAAACGGCTGTTTGGTCAAATCGGCCAGCGCTTTAGCCACGCGAACCGCGTATTCCGGATGGGTATTCAGGCCGGTCCCGACCGCGGTGCCGCCCAGCGCCAGCTCCGCTACGTGCGGAATACTGTTCTCGATGTGTTTAAGATTGTGCTCAAGCATCGCCACCCAGCCGGAGATCTCCTGACCGAGCGTTAGCGGTGTCGCATCCTGCAAGTGGGTACGACCAATCTTGACGATATCTTTGAAGGCGTCGGATTTTTCACTCAGCGTCTTTTTCAACACGTGAATCTGCGGAATCAGCTGCTCCCGCACGGCGATGACCGCGGCCACGTGCATGGCGGTGGGGAACACATCGTTGGAGCTTTGGCTTTTATTTACGTCGTCATTTGGGTGCACCAGACGCGACATGCCACGCTCGCCGCCAAGAATTTCACTGGCGCGGTTGGCCAGCACTTCATTCATGTTCATGTTGGTTTGCGTGCCGGAACCGGTTTGCCAGATCGCCAGCGGAAACTCCTCGCTGTGCTTATCGGCCAGCACTTCATCCGCGGCTTTGAGGATCGCTTGTGCGCGGTCGGCGGGCAGCAAACCGAGATCCTGATTGACCTGCGCCGCCGCGCGCTTGGTCAGCGCCAGCGCATGCACCAATGCCACGGGCATTTTCTCGGTTGAGATTTTGAAATGTTCCAGCGAACGCTGGGTTTGTGCGCCCCACAACTTATCTGCCGGTACTTCGATCGGTCCCATTGAGTCTTTTTCAATGCGATTGGCTGCCATGACTACGTCTCCTTAGCTCAGATTTTGAGGTTTCCGCTCTAAACGCCTTCCCGCGACGCCGTTGAGCGAGCAAGATTGTCACATACAAGAATTTAACATTATGCGAGCCTATCGCCTTTATTGCACTTGTTCGTGTATTTTCTATGGCACTTTCTGCTTTAATAAGCCTATTTACTTACGGTTATTAAGGGTAAACGATGCAAAAATTGAACAATTCGCTGCAAAATTACGCCTGGGGCAGCAAAACTGCGCTGACCGAACTCTATGGCATCGAAAATCCACAAGGTTTGCCGATGGCGGAACTGTGGATGGGCGCGCACCCGAAAAGCCCGTCTACCGTTGAGGTCAATGGCGAAGTGCGTTCGCTGCGTGAGGTAATTGATGCCGACAAAGTCGCCATGCTCGGCAAAGCGGTGGCTGAACGTTTCGGCGAGCTGCCGTTCCTGTTTAAAGTGCTGTGCGCCGATCAGCCGCTGTCGATTCAGGTACATCCCAGCAAAGCTGCTGCCGAACAGGGTTTTGCGCGTGAAAATGCCGCGGGCATTCCGCTGAGCGCTGCCGAACGTAACTATAAAGACGCTAATCACAAGCCCGAGCTGGTATATGCGCTGACACCCTTCCAGGCGATGAACGGTTTCCGTGAGCTGCATGAGATTGTCTCGCTGCTGGAGCCGGTGGCCGGTGCGCATCCGCAGATCGCTCACTTCCTCGAAAACGCTGACGAAGCCAATCTGGCCAAACTGTTCGCTACGCTGCTGTCGCTGCAAGACGAGGCCAAATCGCGCGCCATCGGCGTACTGAAATCGGCGCTCAACGCGCGTGAAGGCGAACCGTGGCAGACCATCAAATCTATCGCCATCGATTATCCGGATGACAGCGGTCTGTTTTCGCCGCTGCTGCTCAATGTTATTACCCTGCAGCCCGGCGAAGCGATGTTCCTGTTTGCAGAAACGCCGCACGCCTATCTGAAAGGCGTGGCGCTGGAAGTGATGGCGAACTCCGATAACGTGCTGCGCGCCGGTCTGACGCCGAAGTTCATCGATATCCCGGAATTGCTGGCTAATCTGAAGTTTCAGGCAAAACCGGCCGCGACGCTGCTAACGCAGCCGCAGCGCGACGGCGAAACCCTGAACTTCCCGATTCCGGTAGAGGACTTTGCCTTTGCCATTCATGGGCTTTCCGCTGCGCCGCAAACGTTGGCACAAAACAGCGCGGCCCTGCTGTTCTGCATTGAAGGTCAGGCGATAATTGAGAAGTCCGGGCAACAGCTGGTGCTGAAGCCGGGTGAATCCTGCTTTGTCGCTGCCAATGAGTCGCCGGTCAACGCGGCAGGCACCGGACGGCTGGCGCGCGTGTTTAATACGCTCAACTGAGTTCCGGCTGACGCTGACAGCATTAACTGCTATTCTTTTAAACTATTAATTTAAAACGCCTGCGGGCGTTTTTCTTCACCCGTCGCGCACCGATCAGCGGCGTGCGGACGCAAGGATAAGGACGACACAGCGATGAAAAAGACCCAGGTTGCCGTAGGTGTGATTGTGGCGCTCGGCGTGATTTGGACTGGTGCTGCATGGTTTACCGGTAAACAACTGGAAAGCCATATGGATGAGATGTTGCAGAACGCCAACGCGCAGCTGAATGCTTACGCGCCGAACAGCCGTTTGACGCTGAGCTATCAGGATTATCAGCGTGGCGTGTTTAGCAGCAAAACCAAATTGGTGGTGCAGGCCAGCTCACAAACCAATGACAATCCACTGTTGAAGCCTGGTCAAAGCATCGTGCTGAACGAGACGATCGATCACGGTCCTTTCCCGTTCGCCCAGTTGAAGCGCGGCAGCCTGATCCCAAGTATGGCGTCTGTGCATACCGAACTGGAAAACACCGATGCGGTGAAGAAACTGTTTGAACTGACCAACGGCAAATCGCTGGTCAACGCCGATACCCGCGTCGGCTACAGCGGTGCGACCAATACCGATCTCAACCTGCTGGCGGTGGATTATAACAATCCGCAGACCGGCGATCGTCTGGCCACCAATGGCGGCACGCTGAACATCAGCGCCGACAGCAAAGGTGACAAAGTCAGCCTCGACGGCGACTTCTCCAGCATCGCGGTCACCAGCAAAAATCAGGTTGAACTGCCGGTGCTGTTTACGCTGAATGGCCTGAAGCTGAGCGGCGATACCCATCTCAGCCCGGAAGGCGTGCGCGTCGGCGATCAGTCGATCTCTCTGGATAAACTGGATGCCAGCATCAACGGCCAGGAAGGTTTGTCGCTGGAGAAGCTGAAAACCACCTCGTCCTTTGACAATAAAGAAGGCAAGATTGGTGGGCAGTTGGATGTCGATGTTGACAAGATTACCCTGCAGAAGCAGCCGTTTGGTGAAGCTAAGCTGGCGATGAAGTTTGCGCAGTTTGATGCGCAGGCGGTGAAAGCCTTCTCCGATACTTACAACGCCCAGATGCAGGATCTGCTGAACCAGCCGGGCGTGGCGGAAGATCCGATTCGCTATCAGGCCAGCGTGCAAACCATTCTGCGTAATAACCTGCCAACGCTGTTGAAAGGCTCGCCAACGCTGAGCATCGTGCCGCTGAGCTGGAAAAATGATAAAGGTGAAAGCACCTTTAACCTGAACGTGGGGCTTTAACGATCCGGCCACCGTGAGCGGCGAGGCGCAGAGTTTGGGTGCCGCAGTGGATCGCGTGCTGAAAACCCTCGACGGCAAGCTGGCGATCAATATGCCAATGGCAACCGAAACCATGCGTCATGTCGGTTTGGCGGAAGGTTATCAGGGTGACGATGCGCAGAAACTGGCGGATCAGCAGGTTAAGGGTTTAGCAGCGATGGGCCAGATGTTCCGCCTGACGCAGCAGCAGGATGATAACATCGTCACCAGCCTGCAGTACGGCAACGGCCAGGTCACCATGAATGGCGACAAGATGACGCTGGAGCAGTTCCTGTCACGCTATATGCTGGGCGCACCAACCAGCGAAGGTATGCCAGAGTAATTCATGGGGCGGCCAATTGGCCGCCCTTACACTTCGCCGCGCATTAGCTGCGGCGGCACAATCAAACTCTGAATCTCCGCTTCCGGCTGCGCCAGCCGCTGCAACATCCGCTCCGCCGCCCTTCTCCCCACATCACGCGCTTCACTACTGACAAAGGTCATGGTGGGATCGTGCAACTCCCGCTGCGGATCGTCATTAAAGCCCACCAGCGCCAGCTGCTGCGTATAGTAGCTATCCACCGCGCCTTCACCAAAGGTTCGCCCACAGCGTAACGCGCCAAAATAGCAGCCGAGCGCGGTGCTGCCGTTATGCGCCAGAATCGCGGTGATGCCGGGATGTTGACGCAACAACTGCAGCGTTAACGCGGACACGCTTTGCTGGCGATCGTCGCACTCGATAATCCAGTCGGACCGGAACGATAGGCCATATTGCAGCAAGGTGGCGCAATAGCCGCCAATCCGTTCGGCGCGCGTCAGTGACGATCCCAAACCGCCCATCCAGGCGATGCGCTGATGTCCCTGCCGAATCAGATACTCCGTTGCCATGCGCGCCGCCTGGCTGTTATCGGGCCGCAGTGAGTCGACATTGTCGAGGCTGCTGGCGCGCGAAGCGCAAACCAACGCGATGTTTTGCTCCTGCGCCTGCGGCACCAGCGTTTCTGCTTGCGCCGCCGCGCCGCCAAGCACAATGCCTTCTGCGCCCTGCGCCACCAGCGTGTCAAAACAGCGTTTAAGGTGTTGTCCGTGTTGACCGCTTTGTGTCAGCACCAGCACTTTGCCCTGCTGCTCCAGCACTTCACTGAGTCCGGCCGTCATCGCGGCATAAAAGGGCTGGCTGAGATCGCGCACGATCAGGCCGATCACGCCGCTTTCGCCGCCGCGCAAAATCGAGGCTGAGCGATTACGCACGTAGCCAAGCTGCTCAATCGCCTGATTAACGCGTGTGGCCGTAGCGGGCGAGATGCGCCCTTTGCCGGAGAGCACCAACGACACGGTAGAGACCGACACCCCGGCGACCAACGCCACATCATGAATAGTGGTTTTCTGCTGGGACATAGTGTTCCGTTACCGACGTCCAAATTCAAAGAGATAAAACGTTACACTGATTGCACCAAAAATAAAGCCTGCAATTAGTCACTCTTTGTGATTATAGCCACAAAAATAAGTGGTAAAACGTTTTATCATCCTTGACCACATTGAAGCCTTTCACTTTTTATTGCCAGGAGAATCTATGTCCGCCAGCCGCCCCAAAATGTCACTTTGGGAGTTTTTCCAAAGTCTGGGTAAAACCTTTATGTTGCCCGTCGCCCTGCTCTCGTTCTGCGGCATTCTGTTAGGAATTGGCAGTTCCCTCAGCAGTCATGACGTCCTGACGCTAATTCCTCTTCTCGATCAGCCTTTCCTGCAATACCTGTTTATCTGGCTGGCGAAGATCGGCTCTTTTGCCTTTAGCTATCTGCCGGTGATGTTTGCCATTGCCATTCCGCTCGGTATGGCGCGCGAGAATAAAGGCGTCGCCGCCTTTGCCGGTTTTGTTGGCTACGCGGTGCTGAACCTGAGTATCAACTTCTGGCTCAACATCAACGGCATTCTGCCAACCACCGATGCGGCGGTGCTGAAAGCCAATAACGTACAAAACATCCTCGGCATTCAGTCCATCGACACCGGTATTCTCGGCGCGGTGATCGTCGGTATCGTGGTGTTCTGGTTACATGAGCGCTTCCACAACATTCGCCTGCCAGATGCGCTGGCGTTTTTCGGTGGTACGCGTTTTGTGCCGATCGTTACGGCGATGGCGATGGGCGTGCTGGGCCTGGTGGTTCCGCTGATTTGGCCATTCTTTGCACGCGCGATTACCGGCCTCGGCTGGGTGATTAACAGCGCCGGTGAATTTGGTCCGATGATCTTCGGTACTGGCGAACGTCTGCTTTTACCTTTTGGCTTGCAGCACATTCTGGTGGCAATCATCCGCTTTACCGATGCGGGCGGCACCATGGATGTGTGCGGTAAAAGTGTTAGCGGTGCGTTAACTATCTTCCAGGCGCAATTGGCCTGTGCGGATACCCACGGCTTCGCCGAGAGCGCCACGCGCTTCCTGTCGCAGGGTAAAATGCCAGCCTTCCTCGGGGGGTTGCCGGGTGCGGCATTGGCGATGTATCACTGCGCCCGTCCGGAAAACCGTCATAAAATTAAAGGTCTGCTGATTTCCGGCGTGGTGGCTTGCGTGGTGGGCGGTACCACTGAACCGCTGGAGTTCCTGTTCCTGTTCGTCGCGCCGGTGCTGTATTTGATCCACGCGCTGTTGACCGGCTTGGGCTTCACCGTAATGGCGATGCTGGGCGTGACTATCGGTAATACCGACGGCAACGTGATCGACTTCTTCGTCTTCGGCGTGCTGCACGGCCTCTCCACCAAATGGTATTGGGTGCCGGTGATTGCTGCGGTGTGGTTCGTGGGTTATTACGCTATCTTCCGCTTTGCTATCAGTCACTTCAACATCAAAACGCCAGGCCGCGAAGTGGAAACCAACAGCGTAGCGCAGCAGGTTAATCGCGCGGCTGTGGGTAAATCCGGCTTTAATACGCCAGCGATTCTGTCGGCGCTGGGCGGCGTGGAAAACATCGCCTCACTGGATAACTGCCTGACGCGTCTGCGCATTACCGTGGTCGATATGAGCAAGGTGGATGATGCAACACTGAAAGCCAACGGTGCGATTGGCGTGGTGCATGTTAATGCGACCAATCTGCAAGTGGTGATGGGCCCGCAGGTGCAGTCGGTCAAAGATGAGATGGCACACTTGATGAGCGCGACGGTGTAATGATGCAGGATTTCACTTTCAATCAAGTGGTGGATCGCCGCGGTAGCTGGTGTACGCAGTGGGATTTCGTGGCCGATCGTTTCGGCGTGGCGGACTTGCTGCCCTTCACTATCTCCGATATGGATTTCGCCACCGCGCCATGCATCCTCGAGGCGCTGCAACAGCGCCTCGCACACGGTGTGTTTGGCTACAGCCGCTGGCAGCATGATGATTTTCTTTCTGCCATTCAACATTGGATGCGCAGCCGTTTCGCTACCGAAGTGGCGGCAGAATCGCTGGTTTATGGCCCGTCGGTGATTTACATGGTGGCGCAGCTGTTGCGCCACTGGACGCAGCCGGATGATGAAGTGCTGATTCACACCCCCGCTTACGATGCGTTTTATAACACCATCAATGGCAATCAGCGTCGCGTGCTAGAGCTGCCGCTGCAGCGCCACGCTAACGAATGGCTGTGTGACATGACGCAGCTGGAAAGTTTGCTGGCGCGTCCGCGCTGTAAAGTGATGCTGCTGTGCAGTCCGCACAATCCTGGCGGCAAAGTGTGGCGCGAAGATGAGCTGCGCCAGATGGCGGCGCTGTGCGAAAAGCATGGCGTGAAGGTGATCAGCGATGAAATTCATATGGACATGGTGCTGAGTGATGCGCAGCATACGCCCTGGAGCCAGGTTGCGCAGTCCGCCTGGGCGCTGTTCACCTCGGCCTCCAAGAGCTTCAACATTCCGGCGCTGACCGGCGCGTGGGGCATCATTCCTGATGAGCGCGATCGTCAGGCGTGGTTCCATGCGCTGAAGCAGCAGGATGGCTTATCCTCGCCAGCGGTAATGGCGCTTGCCGCTACCATCGCCGCTTATCGCGCGGGCGCGCCGTGGCTGGATGCGCTGCGCGACCATCTACGTAGCAACATGCAGCATATCGCGCAGCGCCTGAACACGGCGTTTCCACAGCTTAACTGGCAACCGCCCGCCGCGACTTACCTGGCGTGGATCGATCTCAATCCGCTTGGCATTGATGAACAGGCGCTGCAACAGCGTCTGATTCATCAACACAAAGTGGCGATCATGCCGGGTTCGACCTACGGCGCGGCGAATCGCGGTTATCTGCGTCTCAACGCCGGTTGCCCGCGCAGCAAACTGGATGATGGACTGGATCGCCTGATTGCCGGGCTAAAATCGTTCTAAAATGCCACGGATGCTGATTAATTCAGCATCCGTTTTGCTGTTTGCGCAAATCGCTGGCGCTGTTGCGCAAGATGTTTTTATAATCCTCTGCACTTTATGAAACTTAAGCGAGTGCGCCATGATTGATCCCAAACTCCCCCCTTACCGACATTCACCGCCACCTTGATGGCAATATCCGCGCACAAACCATTCTCGACTTAGGTCGTCAGCATAATCTTGCGCTGCCCGCTGAAACGCTTGATGCATTGCGTCCGCATGTGCAGGTCACGGCTAATGAACCGGATCTGGTGAGTTTCCTGCAGAAACTCGACTGGGGCGTGAAAGTGCTGGGCGATCTTGATGCCTGTCGTCGTATCGCGCTGGAAAACGTCGAAGATGCGGCGCGCGCTGGCATTCACTATGTGGAACTGCGCTTCTCACCGGGCTACATGGCGATGACGCATCAACTGCCGATTGCCGGCGTGGTTGAAGCGGTGATTGATGGTGTGCGCGCCGGCATTCAGCAATACGGCGTTGATGTACGCCTGACCGGCATTATGAGCCGCACCTTTGGTGAAGAAGCTTGCCTGCGCGAGCTGGAAGCTTTGATGGCACATCGCGAGGGCATCACCGCCGTCGATTTGGCCGGTGACGAGCTAGGCTTCCCAGGCAGTGAATTCCTAAGCCACTTTAATCGTGCGCGTGACGCCGGTTTCCGCATTACCGTTCACGCCGGTGAAGCCGCAGGTCCGGAAAGCATCTGGCAAGCGATTCGCGAGCTGGGCGCGGAGCGTATTGGTCACGGCGTGAAGGCGATTGAAGACCGTGCATTGATGGATTTCCTTGCTGAGCAGCGCATTGGGATTGAGTCATGCCTCACTTCGAATATTCAGACCAGCACCGTTTCGTCGCTGAGCAGCCATCCGCTGAAAACCTTCCTGCAGCACGGCATTCTCGCCACCATTAACACCGACGACCCGGCGGTTCAGGGCGTTGAGCTGGCCCATGAGTATGAAGTGGCGGCACCGCAAGCGGGATTGACGGCAGAAGAGATGCGTCAGGCACAGGATAATGGTGTAACCATCTCGTTCCTGAGTGATGCAGAGAAAGCCGCGCTGCGCGCGCGCGTAGCGGGATAAAATATTCCCTCTCCCTTTGGGAGAGGGAATAAAGCGAGTATTGGCGCTCCCATGGGAGAGCGAGTAAAGCGAATTAACGCAACGATAGGGTCTGACGCTTCTCGGCGGACTGCAAGCCCAGCTCGATCAACTCCATCACCTGAATCGCCTCTTCTGCCTGCACCGGATTCGCACCTGTGCCCGCAATCGCATCACGGATACCTGCGTAGTACGCCGGATAATTACCTGGCAAGGTCAGCAGCTCTTTCTCCACCATCACATCGCCTTCCGCCAGCGTCAGCGTGCCGTTGCGCATGTCGTAGCCCCAATCTTCCTGCGGCGGACGTTCACCCGCTTTCAGACGATCTTCCTGCGGATCCAGCCCGTATTTTACGTAGCTGCCGCGCGTGCCGTGCACCACAAAGCGCGCGGATTCCGCCGCCACCAGCATGCTGGCATGCAGCACCACGCGACGCGTAGGATAGGTCAACACCGCATGGAAGTAATCGGTGGTTTGCGCGCCCGGACGCAGCTCTGCCATATCGACATTGATCGCGACCGGCGTGCCAAACAGCTGCAAAGCCTGATCCAGCACGTGCGGTCCGAGATCGAACCAAATGCCGCTGCCCGCGCCTTTCATTTCACGCCAGCGCTGACGCACTTCCGGACGGAAACGGTCAAAGTGGGATTCGAAGTAACGCACTTCGCCCAGCGTACCGTCGTTCAGCAGGGATTTCAGCGTCAGGAAATCGCTGTCCCAGCGGCGGTTGTGGAACACCGACAGCAGCAGACCTTTGGCTTTGGCTAGCGCATCCAGCTCACGTGCTTGTGACAACGTCACGGTAAACGGCTTATCGACCACCACGTGTTTACCGGCGTTGAGTGCCGCTTTGGCTAATGGGAAGTGGGTGTCATTCGGGGTCGGAATAACAATCAGTTGCAGTGTCGGGTCGTCCAGCAGCGCTTGTGGATCGGAAACCACCTGCACTGACGGCCAGTCAGCATGCACTTTGCTGGCATCGCTGCTTGAGATCGCCGCCAGCTCAACATCCGGCGTACCGGCGATCAAGGGTGCATGAAAGGTTTTGCTGGCAAAACCGTAGCCGATTAGGCCGACACGTAATTTATCGCTCATTCTCATTCCTCTTGTTCGTTACCAGAATGATTTAAGACGAATCGATCTATAAGAACAAGGCGGAATCACCTGAAAACTCAGGAAATAGCACTCCGTGCGGATTGCCAGCTCTCGTGCGCCACCAACGCATCCTGCGCATCCTGGCTACGGCGGCGGAAGTCGCTGGGGCTGACGCCAACGCGTTTGCGGAACACGCGTGAGAAGTAAAGTTGGTCATCGTAGCCCACTTCACGCCCGACAGAAGCGATCGGTTCCTGAGTGGTTTGCAGCAGCAGTTTGGCGCGGATCACCCGCTGATCTTCGCGCCAGCGCAGCAGATTAATGCCCATTTGCTCGCGGAACAGATGCGCCAGCCGTGACGGCGACAGGCAAACATGGCGCGCCACTTCTTCAATCTTCACTTCGCCCGCCAGATGATTGGTGACGTACTGGCAAGCTTCAATCACGCGCGGATCGCGGATCTGTTGATGGCTACGCGGATCCTCTTCCACCGCGCGCAGCAGCAAGCGCTCCAGCAGATTCATCGCCAGCTCTTCGGCGAAGCGACGACCGGAGTTGTGGGTTTGCTCGATGCTGGCGAACAGGCGATCAAACTCGGCACGCTGCGCTTCTGACAGATGCAAGCGCCCCACGCCCTGGCTCTCATCCTGCCACTGCAACCAATCGGTCCAGTAAGCGCGCGGGCGGAAATAGACCCAGCGATGGAACCAGCACGGGCTGTCTGGCGCGCGGCCGTAATAGTGCGGGGTTTTCGGTTGAAACAGCAGCAGATCGCCCGGCTCGCAGTCGAAGGCAGATTCGCCATCAAACACGCGCCCCTGACCTTTGATAGTCAGATTAAGGATGTAGCCTTTCATGCCGTGCGGACGATCGATAAAGAAATCGAGTGCGTCATTGGCATTAATCGGCGTTAAGCCTGCCACCAGCCAGGCATTGAACGCATAGCCCGGCAATAAGGGATTCTGCTGCTCACTTGGGGGTTCGCGATGGTACATAATGCCCTCACTTTTCGGTTTCGCGGCGCTGAGCGTGCCCACTTTCCGACACGCTCAGCCTGGGTTATCAGGCGGCTTTACTTTTCTGTTTGTAGCGGTCAAAAATCACCGCCGCTAACAGTATCAAACCGCGCACTACATACTGTGAGAATGGCGAGATATTCAATAAATTCATCGCATTCTCAACCGTGCCCAGAATCAGCACGCCCGCCACTACGTATGAAATTTTGCCAATGCCGCCTTTCAGCGAGACGCCGCCCAGTACACAAGCCGAAATCACAATCAGCTCGTATCCGAGCGAGGTCATGGGCTGGCCGCTGGTCATGCGCGACGCCAGAATGATGCCCGCCGCCGCCGACACTAAACCGGACAGAATGAAGATGATGATACGCGTGCGTACCACCGGCACGCCGGCCAGACGCGCTGCTTCTTCATTGCCGCCAATCGCCAGCGTGTTGCGACCAAAGGTGGTTTTGTTCAGCAGGAAACCGAACAGCACCATGGTAGCGATGGTGAGCCAAATCGGTGCCGGCACGCCGAGCCAGTTGGCGTAGCCGAGGGTAAAGAAGCGCTCGTCTTCAATCCCCACCGCTTTGCCGTCGGAGAAGATGTAAGCCAGGCCGCGCACAATCTGCATGGTGGCCAGCGTGGTGATTAGGGCGTTGATTTTCAGCCGCGCAATGACGAAGCCGTTGATAAAACCGGTGGCCATGCCGAGCAGCAAACCCGCTGCCACGCCAATCCACAGGCTTTCGGTCATGTTGATCACCACCGCGGTGACCACACCGGCGCAGGCAATCACCGACGCCACGGACAGGTCAAAGTCGCCGGAAGCCAGGCAGAACAGCATCCCGCACGCCACCATGCCGGACATCGACATCGCCAGCCCGAGCCCTTTCATGTTGATGATAGAACCAAAGTTCGGCACGAAAATGGCACAAACGATAAACAGCAGTGCGAACACCACCAGCATGCCGAAGTTGTCCCAAATCCGCCCCAGTTGCAGCCCGTTGCGCTGCACCGGTGGCGTGTTGGAAGTGGTAGATGAAGCCATTATTGCTCTCCTTTACATCAGGCCACGGCGGCCGCTTGAGTGGTTTTCGGCATCGCCAGGCTCAGCGTCAGCTGCTCTGTGGCCGTGTCATGGGACAGTTCACCGGCAATGGAACCTTCACGCATCACCAGAATGCGGTCGGCTAATCCCATCACTTCCGGCAGATCGCTGGAGGCAAACAGCACCGCAATCCCCTTTTTCGCCAGTTGATAAATCAGGTTGTAGATTTCGTGTTTAGCACCGACGTCAATGCCGCGCGTCGGCTCATCGAGCAGGATTACGTTCATCTCTTCCGACAGCCAGCGGCCCAGAATCGCCTTCTGCTGGTTGCCTCCGGAAAGATTCATGATCAGCTGCTGCGGGCCTGGCGTTTTAATGTTGAGTGAACGAATGTGGATATCGGCGTTTTTCGCTTCCCAGCTCGGTTTGATCAGGCAACCAGCGGTGAGATTGTGGCGACGCGCGCTGATGTTGATGTTATCGCGCACCGAATGCACCGGAATGATGCCTTCAGATTTGCGATCTTCCGGGCACAGCATGATGCCGGCGCGGATGGCGTCGATCGGCTGGCGAATGTTGAGCTTTTTGCCATCCAGCGTCACGCTGCCGCCGCGCAGTTTGGTGGCACCGAACAGCCCTTTCATCAGTTCACTGCGTCCCGCGCCCACTAAACCAAACAGGCCAACGATTTCACCGGCACGCACCGTCAACGAAATCGGCGTGCGCACGCCCTTCGCCTCCACCGCGTCCAGCTGCAGGCGCACCGGGCCCAGTTCACGCGGCGCGTAACCATAAATATCCCCCAGATTGCGCCCCACCATCGCCTGTACCAAATCATCGTGATGGGTGTTTTTCATGTCGGTGAAGGTGCGCACGTAGCGGCCATCTTTAAACACGGTGATGGCATCGCTCAGGGCAAAAATCTCCTCCATGCGATGCGACACGTACAACACGGTGCGGCCCTGCTCGCGTAGCTGACGGATGACGCGGAACAAGTGATCAATTTCGCGCGCCGACAGCGAGCTGGTCGGTTCGTCAAAAGCGATGATGCGTGCGTTACGCGCCAGCGCTTTGGCGATCTCCACCATCTGCCATTGGCCGAGCGACAGATATTTCAGCGGCATGTCCGGATCGATATCCATGCCAAGATTTTGCAGCTGCAAACCGGCTTCATAGCGCAGCAGTTTGCGATTCACCAGACCGCGCTTGTGCGGCAGCTGGCCGAGATAGATATTTTCCGCCACGCTCATTTCCGGCACCAGATGCAGTTCCTGGTAAATGATCGCCACGCCGGCATCCAGCGCATCCACGGTGGTGTTGAAACTCTTCGGCTGGCCTTTAATGCGGATCTCGCCGCCGCTGGGCTGGTAGCTACCGCTGAGGATCTTCAACAGCGTTGATTTACCGGCACCGTTCTCCCCCATCAGCGCGTGCACTTCGCCGGCACGGCAGCTGAATGAGATGTCCTGCAGCGCTTTCACGCCGGGAAAGGTTTTGCTGATGCCATGAAACGACAGAAAGGCTTGATCTATGTTCATGGTGACTCCTCTAAGCCTTCATGCTTCGCACTGTAACTGCGTTGGTTGCGTGAACTTACCCCGGTCACTTACAAAAGTAAGCTCCCGGGGATAAGTGCACTTGCCGTCTTGTTACAGCACGAATCATTTTGGCTAAACATTTAGATGGTGCTGCTCAAACAACGAACAACGTGATTACTTCAGCCCTTTCTTATCCAGCTCGGCTTTGAAGTTATCGCGGGTAATCAGCACCACATCGGTGACCTCGGTGAACTTCGGCGGCTCCTGATCTTTGGTCACCCAGTTGTAGAGCATCTCGCTGCTCTTATAACCGTGTACATCCGGGCTTGGCAGCAGCGAACCGTAGAAGCCGGTGGCGGAACCTTTCGACAGCTCACTCACCGCATCAACACCGTTAATGCCGATACCGATCACATCGGGCGCTTTAAAGCCCTGACCTTCGGTGGCGCGAACGCCACCCAGCACGGTGTTATCGTTCATGCCGAGAATCAGCCAGTGTTTCACTTCCGGATGCTGCACCAGCAGCGAGTTACCGGCGTCAAAGGCGCCTGGGATATCATTGGATTTGGTCGGCACCTGATAGATCTGCTTCTCCGGGAAACCGGCGGCTTTCAGCGCGTCCATCGAACCGCTGGTGCGACGGCGTGCGGTGTCGAGTTCGTTGGCGGTGATGGCCATCACGCCGGTCTCTTTCACATCCCAGCCGCGTTTCTGCATCTCTTTATACAGTTCCTGCCCCTGACGCTCGCCGATCTTGGTTGCCGCCATCATCACCAATGGCACGGTATCCATCGGCTTGCCTTTGGCGGTCACGAACTGATCATCGACGGCAATCACTTTCAGACCGTAACCGCGCGCTTTGGCGACAATCGCGGAGCCGAGTTTCGGATCTGGCGTACAGATGACGAAGCCTTTCGCGCCGCTGGCGGCCAGGCTGTCGATGGCGTTAAGGGTTTTCTCACCGTCGGGCACGGCAATTTTGATCACTTCAAAGCCGAGATCCTTGCCGGCTTTATCCGCGAATTTCCATTCAGTCTGGAACCAGGGTTCCTCCGGTTGTTTAACGAGGAAACCGAGTTTCATGGTCTCGGCGATAGCGGATTGTGACATAACCGCAGCGAGACCTAGCGCCGCCAGCGTTTTAGTGAATTTATGCATGATGCTCTCCGGCATAATGTTGTTTTAGGCTGTTATTAACCAATCGGTGTAAACGCTACCAATCAAATCATTCTGTGGGGTACAGCTAAAAATCAGCGCGTTAGCGCAAAGGTTGTACAAAGGCTGCGCAAACGCTGGGCTAGTTGTAGCGGGAATGGACGGGAAAAATGTAGAGCGGTATCACATCCCAAAACGATGACAAAATCCTCCATATATTCAGCAAATTTAACCGGTCGTTAACTTTTGCAGTGGATCACACATCCTCGCCGATGGCAGAAAAGTGCATATTCTCAGCGACTGATGACTAACCGCTTCTGCCGCCCCATTCCAGGATAGAGCCAGATAACTCACACAGGAGAATCCCAATGGGTGCTGGCGCCATAACAATTGGGCTGGATTTTGGCAGTGACTCGGTGCGTGCGCTGGCCGTGGACTGTCACAGTGGTAAAGAGCTGGAAAAAGCGGTGGTCAACTATGCACGCTGGGCCAACGGCGAATTTTGCGATGCGCACGCCAACCGCTTTCGTCACCATCCGCAGGACTATATCGATGCGTTAGAACAGGCGATTGTCACCGTGGTTAACGCCTTAACGCCTGAACAGCGCGCCGCCGTAGTGGGGATTGGCGTGGATTCCACCGGCTCGACGCCTGCGCCCATCGATCGTGATGGCAACGTGCTGGCGCTGCGCCCGGAATTCGCCACCAACCCCAATGCGATGTTCGTGCTGTGGAAAGATCACACCGCGATTGAAGAAGCCGAAGAGATCAATCAGCTGTGTCGTAGCGGTCGTTTCAACGATTACACCCGCTATATTGGCGGCGTCTATTCGTCGGAGTGGTTCTGGGCCAAGATACTGCACGTGTCACGCGCCGATGCTGCGGTACGTGACGCGGCAGTGTCTTGGGTGGAACTGTGCGATTGGGTGCCCGCGCTCCTCAGCGGCACCACCGCACCCGCGCAGCTGCGTCGTGGACGCTGTGCCGCCGGGCACAAATCACTGTGGCATCCGGAGTGGCATGGCTTGCCGCCGGCTGACTTCTTCCGCGCGCTCGATCCTCTGCTGGTCGAGCAGCTTGATTCCCCCTTGTTCGCAGACACCTGGACCGCCGATGTGCCGGTGGGCACGCTCAGCAGCGAATGGGCGCAGCGCCTCGGCTTATCGCAACAGGTGATTCTTTCGGGCGGCGCGTTTGACTGCCACATGGGCGCGGTTGGTGCCGGTGCGCAGCCTTATACGCTGGTGAAAGTGATTGGCACCTCAACCTGCGACATTCTGATTGCCGACAGCGACACCGTTGGCGACCGCGCCATCAAAGGCATCTGCGGTCAGGTGGATGGCAGCGTGGTGCCGGGCGCGATAGGCTGCGAAGCCGGCCAGTCGGCGTTTGGCGATATTTATGCCTGGTTCAGCCGCCTGCTCGGCTGGCCACTGCAGCAGGCGGCGCAGCACCATCCGGAGCTGCAACCACAGTTAGCCGCGCTGCAAAAAGATCTGATCCGCAACCTCACCGAAGCCTGGGCGGCCAATCCGCAACTCGATCATCTGCCGGTGGTGCTCGACTGGTTCAACGGCCGCCGCACGCCAGACGCCAATCAGCGCTTAAAAGGTGTGATCACCGATCTCAATCTCGGCACCGATGCGCCCGCGCTGTTTGGTGGCCTGATCGCCGCCACCGCGTTTGGCGCACGCGCCATTATGGAGTGTTTCGAACAGCAGCAGATTCCGGTGCAGAGCATCCTGACGCTCGGCGGCATCGCCCGCAAATCCCCCGCCATCATGCAGGCGTGCTGCGACGTCATGAACCGTCCGCTGGATATTGTCGCCTCTGACGAATGCTGTGCGCTCGGCGCGGCCATTTTTGCCGCCGTGGCCGCGGGCGTGTATGCCAATGTGCCTGCCGCCCAGCAGGTAATGGCCAGTCCGATTGATGTGACTCTGCAACCCAACGCCGCGCGCGTGGTGGTTTATCAGCAACTTTATCAACGTTATCAAAACTGGTGCCAGGCTGCTGAACCGCAGTACGCCGCGCGCACCGCATCCGCTCAGTAAAGGAGAGATTTAATGGAACAGCACAACGCACAACAGGTGTGGTTTGTTATTGGTACGCAGCACCTTTACGGCGCGGAAACCTTGCGTCAGGTGGAACAGCACGCCCGCCAGGTGATGGACGGATTGAATCAGGCCGGCACCTTGCCGGTGTCGCTGGTACTGAAGCCGCTGGTTAAATCACCAGACGAAGCGCTGGCATTGTGCCGCGACGCTAACCACGATAATCAGTGTGTCGGCATCATTACCTGGCTGCACACCTTCTCGCCGGCCAAGATGTGGATTGGTGGCCTGAGCATTCTGAATAAGCCGCTGCTGCAATTCCATACCCAGTTCAACGCGGAGATTCCGTGGGACAGCATGGATATGGACTTTATGAACCTTAACCAAACCGCGCACGGCGGCCGCGAGTTCGGCTTTATCGGCGCGCGCATGGGTTTGCAACACAGCGTGGTTACCGGTCACTGGCAGGATAAAGCCAGCCAGCAGCGCATCGGACGCTGGATCAATGCCGCGCTGGCAAAACAGGCCAGCCAGCAGCTGAAAGTGGCGCGCTTCGGCGACAACATGCGCGAAGTGGCGGTGACCGAAGGCGATAAAGTCGCGGCGCAGATTCAGTTTGGTTACTCCGTGAATGGCTGGGGCGTGGGCGATTTGGTCGAGGTGGTGAATAGCGTCAGCGATGGCGACGTCAACGCGCTGATCGATGAATACGAAAGCCAATATCGCTTCACCGATGCCGCCGCCGTCAATGGCGACAAACGTCAAAACGTACTGGATGCGGCACGCATTGAGCTGGGTCTGAAACGTTTCCTCGAAGCCGAGGGCTGCAAAGCCTTTACCACCAACTTCCAGACTTTGCACGGCATGACGCAACTGCCCGGTTTGGCGGTGCAGCGCTTGATGGGCCAGGGCTATGGATTTGCCGGTGAAGGCGACTGGAAAACCGCCGCGCTGCTGCACATTCTCAAGATCCAGGCAGGCACACGCGCGGGCGGTACTTCCTTTATGGAGGATTACACCTATCACTTCTCACCGGGCAATGATTTGGTGCTGGGCTCGCACATGCTGGAAGTGTGCCCGTCCATCGCCAAAGAGGAGAAGCCGCTGATTGATGTGCAGTTCCTCGGCATTGGCGACAAAGCCGATCCGGCGCGCATGATCTTCTCCACGCCGGCCGGACGCGCGGTGAATGCCAGCGTCATCGATCTGGGCGATCGTTTCCGTTTGCTGGTGAATGTGGTGGATGCGATCGAACAGCCCAAACCGCTGCCAAAATTGCCGGTGGCCCGTGCGCTGTGGCGTGCCCAGCCGTCGCTGGCCACCGCATCAGAAGCCTGGATTCTGGCCGGCGGCGCGCACCACACGGTGTTCAGCCAGGCGCTGGATCTGGATGATATGTATCTGTACGGCGAGCTGAATGGCATTGAAGTGCTGGTGATTGATGAGGAGACGCGCTTACCGGCATTTAAAGATGCGCTGCGCTGGAATGAGGCGTATTACCGCCTGGCACGTTGATTTCGTCCTCTGCGATATTCCCCTCATCCTAACCTTCTCCCGCAAGCGGGAGAAGGAACCGTTTTATAAACGCTGTCACTCCGAACTCAACGCCTGCTTTTGCTTTAGGTAAGAGTGCTGCTTATCGCTGCACCGGCGGCTCCCTCTCCCGCAAGCGGGAGAAGGAACCGTTTTATAAACGCTGTCACTCCGAACTCAACGTCTGCTTTTGCTTCAGGGAAGAGTGCTGCTTATCGCTGCACCGGCGGCTCCCTCTCCCGCGCGCGGGAGAGGGTTGGGGTGAGGGAAAGGCGGGTGAAGAAGTTAAGAGGTCAAACGCTTAACAGGTGCGTTCTGCTGGCGATCCCACATCACGGTGAGCAGGCGTTGCAGCGCGATAAACGCAAACAGCAGAATGCCGATGGCGATCTTGGTCCACCATGAACTCAAGGTGCCGTCGAAGTTAATCCAGGTCTGAATCAATCCCTGAATCAACACGCCGAACAGCGTACCCAACACTGTGCCCACGCCGCCAGACAACAAGGTGCCGCCAATCACCACCGAGGCAATCGCGTCCAGTTCCACACCCAATCCCGCCAGCGCATAGCCCGCCGAGGTATAAATGGAGAACACAATGCCCGCCAATGTCGCCAGCGTGGTCGACAACATATAAATCCTGATGGTGGTCGCGCGCGTAGACACGCCCATCAACTGCGCCGAAGTCAGGCTGCCGCCAATCGCATACACCTGATTACCAAAGCGCGTACGGTGCGCCAGAATAATCCCGCCGAGTACCACCACCAGCATAATCAGCGCCAGCAAACTCAGGCGTCCGCCGCCAGGGATCTTCCACGCCAGACTCGACAGCGTGGTATAGAGCGGATGATCGATAGGAATCGAATTCTCTGACACCAGATAGCTGCAGCCGCGCAGGAAAAACATCCCCGCCAGCGTAATGATAAACGCCGGGATTTTCAGCGCATCGATCAGCCAGCCCATCATCGCGCCAAACAGCGCGCCCATCGCCAGCACCAGCGCAAACGCCAGAAGCGGATCGAGATGATAATCACCAATCACCCGTGCCAGGAACACGCCGCTAAAGGCAATCACCGCGCCCACCGACAGATCAATCCCGCCGGACAAAATCACGAACGTCATCCCCACGGCGATAATGCCGAGGAAAGCGTTATCGGTGAGGATATTGCAGATCACGCGCGTTGAAGCGAAGCCGGGAAATTGGCTCAGGCAAAACAGATAACCCGCCACAAACACCAGCAGCGTGATCATCAAGGGCAGATGACGTTTCATCATTTCGGGCGTCTCCGTTTCAACATGGCAATAAAGCGTGGCGACTGCAGCAGCAATACGCACATCACCACCACCGCTTTCACCACCTGATTGAGTTCAGGCTGGAAGCCGGACAGCAAAATACCGGTATTCATCGATTGAATAATCAACGCGCCAATCAGTGACAGCACCAGATTGAAGCGCCCGCCCATCAGCGAGGCTCCGCCAATCACCACCGCCAGAATGGCATCCAGCTCCAGCCACAAACCGGCGTTATTGGCATCGGCACCGCGAATATCCGCAGCGACGATCATACCCGCCACCGCCGCGCACATGCCGCTAATCACGTAGGTCGACATCACCACCAGCCAGCCATTCACACCGGCATTACGCGCCGCGCGCAGGTTGATACCGACCGCTTCGATAAACAGTCCGAGCGCGGTTTTGCGCGTCAGCAGCCACACCACGAGCGCCACCAGCAGCGTAATCCATACCGGCACCGGCAGCAGCCACAGCGAACCGCTACCAAACCACGCCAGGCTATCGCTGTTGAAGGTAACGATTTGGCCCTGTGTAATCAGCTGCGCCACGCCGCGTCCCGCCACCATCAAAATCAAAGTGGCGACAAACGGCTGAATTTTTAGTAGCGCCACCAAAATGCCATTCCATAAACCGCAGGCCAGGCCGGTACCGAGCGTCGCCAGAATGATGAACGGCAAACTGTGCCCCGCCACCGTCAAGGTTGCCGCCGTTGCCCCGGCAATCGCCATTACCGCGCCCACCGACAGATCGATGCCGCCGGTGGCAATCACCAGCGTCATGCCAATCGCCAGCAGCGCCACCGGCGCGGCGCGATTGAGGATATCAATCGGGCTGCCGAACAAACGGCCATCCTGAATGTGAATGGCAAAAAAGTTATTCGCCACCAGGCTATCCACCAGCAGCACCAGAATCAGCGCCACAATCTGCGGCATGCCAGGCGGCAGCTTCGGCTTACGCCGTTCGGGTTTGTCATGTGTCATAGGGGATTCAAGCATGTTGTGCTCCTCCATCGGCGATGGCGTTGACGATCGCGGCCACCGACAGCTGCTCAAGCGGGATTTCGGCCACCTGCTTCAAATCGCGCATGATCAACACGCGATCGGCATAGCCCACCAGTTCTTCGAGTTCAGAGGAGATAACCAGTAGCGCCAATCCGTCGGCGCACAGGGTTTCAATTAAGCGAATAATTTCGGCGTGCGCGCCGACATCGATGCCGCGCGTTGGCTCGTCGAGGATCAGAAATTGCGGTTTGGTCACCAGCCAGCGCGAAAGCAGCACCTTCTGCTGATTGCCGCCGGACAACAGCTCAACCGGCTGATCGGCATGCGGCGTGCGAATGCCGAGGCTCTTGATAAAGCGCTCAGCGATCTCCTGCTGCTCACGACGCTTGATCGGTCGCAGCCAGCCGCGCTGCGCCTGCAGCGCCAGAATGATATTTTCGCGCACCGATGCGCCACCAATGATGCCGTCGGTTTTACGATCTTCCGGACAGAAACCCATACCGAGGCGCGAAGCCTTGGCGGGCGTGCGGATGTTCTGCACTTTGCCCTTGATGGTCGCGGTGCCACGATCCGCCCGGCGAATGCCAAACAGCACTTCGGCGGTTTCGGTACGGCCTGAACCGAGCAGTCCGGCCAGTCCCACCACTTCACCCGGACGCACCTGCAGGTTGAACGGTTCAATGGTGCCCTTCTTGCCGTAATTTTCAAACGACACCACCGGCTGATTGCTGCGCAGCGTGCTGCCCTGACGCTGCAAAGCGGTTTCCAGCAGCTCGCGTCCCAGCATAAGCTTGATCAGTTCAATCTGCGGCAGCGTGGCGGTATCGCGCGTGGCAATAAACTGGCCGTTACGCAGCACGGTGATGCGATCGGTAATGCGGTAAACCTGGTCGAGAAAATGGGTAACAAAAATCAGGCTCATCCCTTTGGCTTTTAGCTGCGCCATCAGGGTAAACAGCATTTCGACTTCATTGGCATCGAGGCTGGCGGTCGGTTCATCAAGGATCAGCACCTGCGCGGAGAGATCGACCGCGCGGCAAATCGCAATGATCTGCTGCATCGCCACCGAGTAATGCCCCAGCGGACGCGTTACGTCGAGTACAAAGCCGTAGTTGCGCATCAGCGCATCGGCGTCGCGCACCATGCGCTTGCGATCAATCATGCCGAAGCGACGCGGCTCGCGGCCAATGTACAAATTATCCGCCACCGACATATTCGGCAGCAGATTCACTTCCTGATAAACCGTGCCAATGCCCATCTCCTGTGCATCAGCGGTGTTATGCGGCGTAATCGCCTTGCCGTTCAGGGTTACCGTGCCGGCATCACGGGTATACACGCCGGTCAGAACTTTAATCAGCGTGGATTTGCCCGCGCCGTTTTCGCCCAGCAACGCCATGATCTCGCCCTTACGGATGCTGAACGAGACATTATCCAGCGCCTTCACGCCGGGAAAGCCTTTGCTGACGCCGCTAATGGTCAGCAGTGCGGTTTCATCGGAGGTGCTCATCAGGTTCTCCCTCGCCTTACGTCATCATAAACCGCCCCGAAGGGCGGTTGCGGGGATCAGTAACCCATGCCTTTTTTGGTATCGAGCTGCGCCTGTGCGGAGTCCGGCAGATACAGTTTCGATTCTGTTTTGATGATTTTCGGCGGCATCGTGCCGTCTTTCTTGAATTTCTCCAGCGCGTCGAATGCCGGACCGGCCATATTAGGGGTCAGCTCCACGTTGGCATTGGCTTCACCGGCCAGCATCGCTTTATAGATATCGGGCACGCCATCAATCGAACCGGTCAGGATATCTTTGCCTGGCTTGAGGCCAGCTTCTTTAATCGCCTGAATGGCACCGATCGCCATATCATCGTTATGCGCGTAAACCATGCAGATGTTCTTGCCGTTGTTTTCCGCCTTGATAAAGCTCTCCATCACCTCTTTACCTTTACTGCGGGTAAAGTCACCGGACTGCGAGCGAATCACTTTGATATTGTCGTGGCCGGCGATGGCTTCGGCGAAGCCTTTCTTACGGTCAATCGCCACGCTGGCGCCGACGGTGCCTTGCAGCTCGACGACGTTACATTTTTTGTCCGCGACCGTTTTCACCAGCCAGTCGCCAATCAACTTGCCTTCCAGCACGTTGTCCGCAGTGACCACCGCCATGTACAGCGATTTGTCTTTCACCACGATGGCGCGATCGAGTAAGAACACCGGGATTTTGGCGTCTTTGGCTTCTTCCAGCACGGGTTCCCATCCCGTTTGCACCACCGGCGCAATGAAGATGGCATCAACGCCCTGCGCAATGAACGAGCGCACCGCTTTAATTTGGTTCTCTTGTTTCTGCTGGCCATCGGCGATTTTCAGCGTGATACCGCGCTTTTGCGCTTCACTTTTTGCCACATTGGTTTCTGCTGAACGCCAGCCAGATTCCGAGCCAACCTGTGAGAAGCCCACCGTCATATCAGCAGCCAACACCGACGTACTCAGTGCCGAGCTCACCATGGCGGTCAAGAGTAAACGTTTCCACATAATTTCATTCCTCTGAAGGGAGTGTGTTGTAGGGGTACAAAACGCGAATTAAGCCTGGCTGAAAAGCGCGTAAACAAGCGCGACATACTTCACAAATCAGAGTGAATTAAAGGAGTTACGTGAACAGGCAATGCTTTATAGATCGTGGCATTATGGACAAAATGCCTGCTAATTATTGCGGAGGGCGTTAAATAAATGTAATAAACAGAATCGGTTATGCTTCTCACTTCTGGAAACGATTACAGCGGGCGCGTAAAGAATGGTTATTGTCTGCAGCGACGATCAATTATTGGTTTTGTGACTGCTCGCACAGAATGTGAGTGCCGGTTTCACGGCGTGTGCATAAATTTGCTGACCAGAGCGGAATAAACAGCGGATTCATTCGCAGCACGATCGCAAATACCTATTATAGAGACGGAGAAATAACGGCTTTCCAATCATGCGTTAATAGCGTGAGATTTTCTCACAAGCCCGCTAAATACCGGCCTGAATTTGCCTTAAATCGTACTTTATATGCGCGTTTAAAACGCGTAAAAGGCAAAAAAGTGTCGTTTCATGAGCGAATTAGCGCATGTTGTCTGAATTTTGTATTTTTTTATGAGTAGCGTATGGACTCTCGCCGTGTGCTCCCTATACTTGGGCACTTCCAAGTACTTTATATTTAAATGGCAATCATGACTGCATTAGATTACCTGCTGAAATTCCGCAAAGTGAATAATCTCGATAGTCTGGAAAAACTCTACGACCATCTGAATTATTCGCTGACTGATGATAAAGAGATCATCAATATGTATCGCGCCGCCGACCATCGACGTGCTGAACTGGTCTCTGGCGGACGTCTGTTCGATATGGGCCGCGTGCCGAAAACCGTCTGGCGTTACGTGATCTAATTGATTTATCCCCTCTCTATCTGCGCTCTTGCGTTGTCCAGGTCGGGCGTGCCCCGTTTGGACATGATACGCTCTGCATCGCCCTCTTCTCTGCAAACAGGATCTTGTCGATGACCCAACTGGTGAACCCGCCACGTATTGCTGGCTGGCTACTGCTGCCGCTGGCGTGGCTGATCATGACCATGCTGACCAGTGCGCTGGTGGTGGCAATGTATCTGAGCCCGCTGTTTAAACCCGAATTACGCACGACGCTGTTCTCACACGGCGGCACTTTGCTGACGCAATGGTCGATCTCGCTGCTGACTGCTGCGGTGGTATGGGCGTATAGCATTTGGGTGTGCTGGATTTTCTGTAAACGTTCGCGTCGCTTACCGCGCCATTACATTCTGTGGCTGCTGATGACCATCTTGCTGGCGTTAAAAACCTTTGCCTTCACGCCGGTGGCCGATGGCAAAGCGATTCAGACTTTACTGCTGTCGCTGCTGGCGGCTGCGGTGTTTGTGCCCTATTTCAAACGCTCTCAGCGCGTAAAACAGACGTTTATCCAGCCATAATGACGTGAGTTTCGTCAGCAATTTAATTCTGAGTGCTCTCAATGCTCACACAAACCCGTTGAAGGTTGAGATGCACCTCTCAATTCCGGATAATAGACGCCTTTCGGCTTCCCAGGTTAAAAAATGACCGATTACTTACTTCTCTTTGTTGGCACGGTGCTGGTGAACAACTTTGTGTTGGTCAAATTCCTCGGCCTTTGCCCATTTATGGGCGTGTCAAAAAAACTGGAAACGGCCATTGGCATGGGACTTGCCACCACTTTCGTGATCACGCTGGCGGCGATCTGCGCCTGGCTGGTGAATCACCTGATTCTGGTGCCGCTTGATCTGGTCTATCTGCGCACCCTCGCCTATATCCTGGTGATTGCTGTTGTGGTGCAGTTCACCGAAATGGTGGTGCGTAAAACCAGTCCGTCGCTCTATCGCCTGCTGGGTATTTTCCTGCCGCTGATCACCACCAACTGTGCGGTGCTGGGCGTGCCATTATTGAGCGTTAACCTCAATCACACCTTCCTGCAGGCGGCGCTGTATGGCTTCAGTGCGTCACTCGGCTTCTCGCTGGTGATGGTGCTGTTCGCTGGCATGCGCGAGCGTCTGGTACTGGCGAATGTTCCCGCGCCGTTTAAAGGTAACTCGATTGCGCTGATCACCGCAGGTCTGATGGCGCTGGCCTTCATGGGCTTTACCGGGCTGGTGAAATTCTAATGACCGCGATTTGGATTGCGATTATCGCGCTGGCTGCATTGGGCCTGGTGTTTGGTGCCCTGCTGGGTTACGCCTCACGTCGCTTCGAGGTGGAAGAAGATCCGATTGTTGAGCAGATCGATGAGATTTTGCCGCAGAGCCAGTGTGGTCAGTGCGGCTATCCCGGCTGCCGCCCGTATGCCGATGCGGTGGGTAACAACGGTGAAGCGATCAATAAGTGCGCGCCCGGCGGCGAGCAGACCATGCTCAAGCTGGCCGCGCTGCTCAACGTTGAACCGCAACCGCTCGACGGCGGCGCAGACGTGCTGGAGCCGATACGTACCGTGGCATGGATCGATGAAGAGAACTGCATCGGCTGCACCAAATGTATTCAGGCTTGCCCGGTGGACGCCATCGTGGGTGCCACGCGCGCCATGCACACCGTGCTGAGCGATGTCTGCACCGGCTGCGATCTCTGCGTTGCGCCTTGCCCGACCGATTGCATTGAGATGCGCCCGGTTGCCACCACCACGGCCAACTGGAAGTGGAATCTCGACACCATTCCTGTACGGGTGATCCCGGTAGAAACCCATGCTTAATTTGTTAAATCTGTTCCGCAAAGAGAAGTTGTGGGATTTTCAGGGCGGCATCCATCCGCCTGAGATGAAAACACAGTCCAACGGTACGCCGCTGAGCCAGTTACCCCTGCCTGAGCGCTTTATCATTCCGTTAAAACAGCATATCGGCCATGAAGGCGAAATTTGCGTGGCGCCCGGCGACAAAGTGCTGCGCGGCCAGCCGCTGACCTTTGGCGGCGGACGCATGCTGCCGGTGCACGCGCCAACGTCCGGCACCATCGAAGAGATTGCGCCACACATGACGGCGCACCCTTCTGGCCTCTCCGAGCTATGCATTTTCCTGCGTGCCGACGGCGAAGATCGCTGGACCACGCTCGATCCGCAGCCCGATTACCGCGCCCTGTCGCGTGAAGAAGCGGTAAAACGCATTCACAATGCGGGCATCGCCGGATTAGGCGGCGCGGGCTTCCCGACCGCCACCAAACTGCGCGGCGGCCTGCGCGGCGTAAAAACCCTGATCATCAACGCCGCCGAGTGCGAGCCGTACATCACTGCCGATGACCGTTTAATGCAGGATTGTGCCGCCGAAGTGTTGGAAGGCTGCCGCATTCTGGCGTGGGTGTTGCAGGCGGAACGCGTGCTGATCGGCATAGAAGATAACAAACCGGAAGCCATTGCCGCGCTGAAACAGGCATTGGGCGGCGATCGTGAATTGCAGATTCGTGTGATTCCGACCAAGTATCCGTCTGGCGGCGCGAAACAGCTGACGCAGATTCTCACCGGCCTCGAAGTGCCACACGGCGGACGTTCCACCGATATCGGTGTGCTGATGCAAAACGTCGGCACCGCGTGGGCGGTAAAACGCGCCATCGTAGACGGCGAACCGATCACCGAACGCGTGGTGACGCTGACCGGCGCAGCGCTGGCGCGCCCGCGCAACGTCTGGGGACGTCTCGGTACGCCGATCAGCCACCTGCTGCAGCATGCCGGTTTTACGCCGGGATCGCGCCAGATGGTGATCATGGGCGGCCCGCTAATGGGCTTTACCCTGCCGTCGCTGAACGTGCCGCTGGTGAAAATCTCCAACTGTATTCTGGCGCCGTCGGCCAGCGAAATGGGCAACGATCAGCAAGAGCAATCCTGTATCCGCTGCAGCGCCTGCGCGGATGCCTGCCCAGCGAAACTGCTGCCGCAGCAGCTGTTCTGGTACAGCCAGGGCGGCGATCACGAAAAAGCACGCGCGCACAATATTGATGACTGCATTGAGTGCGGCGCCTGCGCTTACGTCTGCCCGAGTAACATTCCGCTGGTGCAATATTACCGCCAGGAAAAAGCCGAACTGCGCGCCATCGATCTTGAAGCGAAACGTACCGCCGAAGCGAAAGCGCGTTTCGAAGCGCGTCTGGCACGCCTGGAACGCGAAAAACAGGCGCGTGAAGCGCGTCATGAACAGGCTAAACAGCGCGTGGCGCGTAGCGATCAGGGTGAACTCGACGCCGCCGTGGCACGCGTGAAAGCGCGTCAGGAAAAAACGCCGGAGCAGGATGCTGCGGAACGCGAAGCGCGTCATACACAAGCTTTAGCGCAGCAGGCCGAGAAGCAAGCTGAAACGCAGGCGCTGAGTCGTCAGTCCGGCGATCCGCGTAAAGCGGCGGTGGAAGCGGCAATTGCCCGGGCGAAAGCGAAGAAAGCGGGCGCACCAGCGGCTGACGTCGCGCTTGCCGAGCCGCCAGCTGATGCGCCTGCGGCAGAAGTCGATCCGCGTAAAGCGGCGGTGGAAGCCGCGATTGCGCGTGCGAAGGCGAAAAAAGCTGCCGCTGCGGCAGAACCCGCACCCGCTGAGCCGCCAGCCGTCGCGCCTGCTGCTGAAGTCGATCCGCGCAAGGCCGCCGTTGAAGCGGCGATTGCGCGCGCCAAAGCCAAAAAAGCCGCCGCTTCCGCACAACCCGCTGCACCGGCACCCGCCGAGCCGTCAGCTGATGCACCTGCTGCTGAAGTTGACCCGCGCAAAGCCGCCGTTGAAGCGGCGATTGCGCGCGCCAAAGCGAAGAAAGCCGCGGCTGCCGCGCAGCAGGCTGAAGCCACACCTCCTGAAGTGGAGGCTGCTGCCTCTCCTGACTCCGCCGACCCACGCAAAGCGGCGATTGCCGCTGCGGTCGCCCGTGCCAAAGCGCGTAAAGCGCAGCAGCAGCCTTCGACGACTGAGGATTAAATGGCTTTTCGTATTGCAAGTTCTCCCTATACCCACAACCGCCGCAGCACCGGCAATATCATGCTGCTGGTGGTGTTTGCCGCGCTGCCGGGCATGGCCGCACAATGGTATTTCTTTGGCGTCGGTTTCTTAATTCAGGTTTTGCTGGCCACCGCCACCGCGTGGGCCACCGAAGGGGCGATTCTGCGCCTGCGTAAAACGCCGGTGGTGCCGACCTTATCCGATAACTCTGCCCTGCTCACCGCGTTGCTGCTGGGCATCAGCCTGCCGCCGCTCGCGCCGTGGTGGTTGGTGGTGTTAGGTACCATTTTCGCCATCGTCATTGCCAAACAGCTGTACGGCGGTTTGGGGCAAAACCCGTTTAACCCGGCAATGGTCGGTTACGTGGTGCTGCTGATCTCCTTCCCGGTGCAGATGACCAGCTGGCTGCCGCCCGATAGCCTGCAGGCGATCAAACCCGGCCTGCTGGATTCGCTCAGTATGATCTTCACCCACCACACGCTGGCCGGTGAAACCATGCAGCAGCTGCAGCTCGGCGTTGATGGCGTCAGCCAGGCGACACCGCTCGATACCTTTAAAACCGGCCTGCGTGCTGGGCACAGCGCCGAACAGCTGCTTGCGGAGCCGATTTATAGTGGCGTGTTAGCCGGTGTTGGCTGGCAGTGGGTTAACCTCGGTTATCTGCTGGGCGGCGCGCTGCTGCTGGCAAAGAATGCTATCCGCTGGCACATTCCGGTCAGTTTCCTCGTCTCGCTGGCGTTCTGCGCCACGCTGGGCTGGGTGTTCTCGCCGGAGTCGCTTAACTCACCGCTGATTCACCTGTTCTCCGGTGCCACCATGCTCGGCGCGTTCTTTATTGCTACCGATCCGGTGACCGCCTCCACCACCAATCGCGGCCGCCTGGTTTACGGCGCGCTGATTGGTTTGCTGGTGTGGCTGATTCGCAGCTTTGGCGGCTATCCGGACGGCGTCGCCTTCGCGGTATTGCTGGCCAATATTTGTGTGCCGCTGATTGATTACTACACTCAGCCGCGCGTTTACGGCCATCGCAAGGATTGAAGATGATCGAAGCTATTCGTAAAAATGCGGTGACGCTGGCGGCCTTTGCGGTGATCACCACCGGCGTGACGGCGGTGGTTAACTATGTCACCAAGCCGACGGTGGAGCATCAGACAGCGCTACAACAGAAAAATTTGTTAGATCAGGTGGTGCCGACCGATCTGTACGACAATCACATCCAGCAAGAGTGTTATCTGGTGACCGATGCGCTGGCGCTGGGCAATGATCGCCCGCACCATCTCTATTTAGCGCGTAAAGGCGATCAGCCGGTGGCGGCCGCGCTTGAGACCACCGCGCCAGACGGCTATTCTGGGGCGATTCAGATGCTGGTCGGTGCCGATTTCCACGGCAAAGTGCTGGGCGTGCGCGTGGTTGAGCACCATGAAACGCCGGGCCTCGGCGATAAAATCGAACTGCGTATTTCAGACTGGATTAACAGCTTCAATGGCAAAGTGATCCACGGCGCGGATGACAAAAATTTTGCGGTGAAAAAAGACGGCGGTGAATTCGACCAATTTACCGGCGCAACCATTACGCCACGCGCGGTGGTCAACGCCACCAAGCGCACCGCGCTGCTGATTGAAACACTGCCAGCGAAGCTCGCTTCGCTGCCTGAATGTGGAGATGCAAATGAGTGAAGCCAAGAATTTACTGGTCGGCGGCCTGTGGAAAAATAACTCCGCGCTGGTGCAGCTGCTCGGTCTCTGTCCGCTGCTGGCGGTGACCTCAACCGCGACCAACGCCCTCGGTTTAGGCCTGGCGACCACGCTGGTGCTGACCATCACCAACAGCGCAATTTCCGCCTCGCGTCGTTGGGTGCCGGCCGAAATCCGTATTCCGATTTACGTGATGATCATCGCTTCAGTGGTGAGCTGCGTGCAGATGCTGATCAACGCCTATGCGTACGGTTTGTATCAGTCGCTCGGCATCTTTATCCCGCTAATCGTCACCAACTGCATTGTGGTGGGTCGCGCCGAAGCGGTCGCCTCAAAGAGCAGCATTCCGCTTTCGGCGCTGGACGGTTTTGCCATCGGCATGGGCGCAACCTGCGCGATGGTGACGCTGGGATCGATTCGTGAACTGATTGGCAGCGGCACGCTGTTCAACGGGGCGGATCAACTGCTGGGGCCGTGGGCCAAAGCGCTGCGTATTGAAGTGGTGCACTTTGATTCGCCGATGCTGCTGGCGATGCTGCCACCGGGAGCCTTTATCGGCCTTGGCATGCTGCTGGCGGCAAAATACCTGATCGATCAGAAGATGAAACAGCGTGCGGCCACCCGTGCAGCAGCGCCTGAAGCGGAGCCGCAAGGCGCAACCGGGAAAGCGGTGTGAATAAAGAGAAACGCGCGCAGATCCTGACGCGCCTGCGTGATGAGAATCCGCATCCGACCACAGAACTGAACTTCAGCACGCCGTTTGAGTTGTTGATTGCGGTGTTACTCTCCGCGCAAGCCACCGACGTCAGCGTCAACAAAGCTACCGCGAAGCTCTATCCGGTGGCGAATACCCCGGCAACGATGCTGGCGCTGGGCGTGGATGGCGTGAAGGAGTACATCAAAACCATCGGCCTGTTTAACAGCAAGGCGGAGAACGTCATCAAGACCTGCCGCATCCTGCTGGAACAGCACGGTGGCGAAGTGCCGGAAGATCGTGCGGCGCTGGAAGCGCTGCCGGGCGTCGGGCGTAAAACCGCCAACGTGGTATTGAATACCGCTTTCGGCTGGCCGACCATCGCCGTTGATACCCATATTTTCCGCGTCAGCAATCGCACCCGCTTTGCGCCGGGCAAGAATGTGGAAGAAGTGGAAGATAAGCTGCTGAAAGTGGTGCCGGCGGCGTTTAAAGTCGATTGCCATCACTGGCTGATTCTGCACGGTCGCTATACCTGCGTGGCGCGCAAACCGCGTTGCGGATCCTGTCTGATCGAAGATCTGTGTGAATTCGACGCCAAAACCGAACTCTGAATCGCGGGCTCTGACACATTTGCTGCGTCACGGCAAATGTGCCCTTTTCAACTGCGCGCACTAAAGCTTCATAGCGGGCCCCGGCCAGCGCACTCGCTGCTGGCTTAAGTGACACGCATTACGCCATAGACAAGCTGCGTATTTAACCTGCGGCGGCCTGCAACCAGGCGACCACCAGCGGCGACAGCCGGTTTTGTAACGCTGCCCGCTCGGACTGGAACAAGGTGGCGACAAAGAACGGGTGATCGGTCAATTCAATGCCGCGCACGTCGCCTTCCATATCCCACGACGTGATCTGCAGATTCTGCGTCGCCAGCGCTGCGCTGAACTCGGCGTTGACGCCAAAGTTGCAGTGATAACCCTCATCGCTCTGTAACGCACCGTAAGCCCGAGCAATACGTGAACCCGGCTGGAAGGTCACGCTGCCACGCTGTTCCACCAGCGAACAGGCCAGTGGCGCAATCACCCAGCGACCGCTGGGATCGGTTTCCGCATGCGCAGCATCTTCCCAGCCCAGCACATTGCGCGCGTACTCAACGATGGCGTACTGAAATCCGCCGCACGAACCCAAAAATGGCTTACCGCTTTCCCGCGCCCAGCGAAGGGTGGCAAACACGCCCTTATCATTGAGATAAGGACTGCCCGGAACCAGCCAAATCGCCTGGTAATCATTGAGATTGTGCTGATTGAGTTCCGGCGTGGCGATCCAGTCGGCGCTGACGTTGAGTGAAAGGGTTTTTGCAGCGAGTTGTACAGCGGGAGGAATGGCCTGATGCGCAACGGCATTAGCACGGTAATCGCCAATCAGGGCGACACGAATCGACTTCATCATGACTACGTCCTTTCAGGGAAAAAAGGAGGTTACAGCAAAGTTAACCCGCTGTCTAAACGCCTTTAAACGTCGATTTATGCGGCTTTCGTTTCCACGCATTGCGCTTATGGACGCCTTTTTATCTGCCAAATAAGGTGTCAGACCGCGCTAATCTTCGCCAGATGTCAGCTACGCAAACGGTTTCTTCTTTTACCCTGATAATTAATTCGTGGTTTTGTGCGCAGGATCAACTAATTAGCGTTCTGGAATCTTTTGACTGCTTATTACGCTCACCAATCAAGCTGTTGTGCTTATATTGTGCACAACGGCAATAATAATCTCTGTATAAATTATGGTCTTTAGCGTTATGTTCTGATAAATCCGCTCTGAGCAGTTTATATCAGGAAAATGATCTTCCCGATCTGCATTTCACCTGTTTATCCTGATATAATGCCCTCAGGCGAGATTTAACACTGATTTACAACTTTGTATAACGGCATTAACCCTACCTATTGCAAGTATTTCAGCGTGCAGAAAATGCTTGCCCTGTTGGACTGATTCAGCCAAATTAGTCGCCGTTTTTCCTTTCTAATAACAATGTTGCGCGGGATTACCCAGCCCGACGCAGACTTAATTCCTGTCGCAAAACAGGCTATGTTAAAACTGAGGTATACGTGTCAACTGCAAACAAACACACTGACGGGGCGCCAAGCCTCAACGCTTTTAAGCAACCGAAAGCGTTTTATCTGATCTTCTCCATCGAACTGTGGGAACGTTTTGGTTACTACGGCCTGCAAGCCATCATGGCGGTTTACCTGGTTAAACAGCTGGGCATGTCCGAAGCGGACTCCATTACGCTGTTCACCTCGTTTAGCGCGCTGGTGTATGGTTTAGTCGCCATCGGCGGCTGGCTCGGCGATAAAGTGCTGGGTACCAAACGCGTCATCGTGCTCGGCGTAATGGTGCTGGCGCTGGGTTATGCGCTGATTGCCTTCTCCGGCCATGACACCTCAATGGTGTATATCGGCATGGCGACTATCGCGGTAGGTAGCGGTTTGTTTAAAGCTAACCCGTCTTCCCTGCTGTCGACCTGCTACGAGAAAGATGACGCGCGCCTCGACGGTGCCTTCACTATGTTCTACATGTCGATCAACATCGGTTCGCTGTTCTCGATGATGCTGACGCCGTGGCTGGCCGCGAAATATGGCTGGGGCGCCGCGTTCTCGCTGTCGGTTGTCGGTCTGGTGATCACGCTGCTGAACTTCCTGTTCTTCCAGCGTGTCGTGAAAAACTACGGATCCAAGCCGGATTTTGCCCCGCTGCAGATGGGTAAACTGCTGATGACGCTGATTGGCGTGGTAGCACTGATTGCGCTGGCGGCCTGGCTGCTGCATCACCAGAGCATCGCACGTATGACGCTGGGCGTCATCGCCGCAGGTATCGTGGTGATCTTCGCTAAAGAAGCCTTCGCGCTGAAGGGGGCAGCACGTCGTAAGATGATCGTGGCCTTCCTGCTGATGGTTGAAGCGATTGTGTTCTTCGTGCTTTACATGCAGATGCCAACCTCACTTAACTTCTTCGCTATCCGCAACGTTGAGCACGCGATTCTCGGCATCACCTTTGAGCCGGAGCAGTTCCAGGCGCTGAACCCGTTCTGGATCATGCTGGCAAGCCCGATTCTGGCCGCGGTGTACAACAAGCTTGGCGATAAAATGCCGATGCCACACAAATTCGCCTTCGGTATGGTGCTGTGTTCAGCGGCCTTCCTGGTGCTGCCGTTTGGTGCCAAATTTGCCAACGAAGCCGGTATCGTCTCAGTGAACTGGCTGATCCTTAGCTATGCGCTGCAGAGCATTGGTGAGCTAATGATTTCCGGTCTGGGCCTGGCAATGGTGGCACAACTGGTACCACAACGTTTAATGGGCTTCATCATGGGTTCGTGGTTCCTGACCACCGCGGGTGCGGCAATGATTGCCGGTAAAGTCGCGAACCTGATGGCGGTGCCAAATGATGTGACCGATCCACATACGTCGCTGGCGGTCTACAGCCATGTGTTCCAGCAGATTGGTATCGCCACCGGCGTGATCGCCCTGCTGATGTTAATCACCGCGCCACTGCTGAACCGCATGACGCAGGATGATAGTCAAACTGACCTGAAACGCGCCAGCGCCAATCAGTAAGCAGAAAGCCGGGCATGTCCCGGCTTTTTTCTACCCACTATTTCGCCGCCATTCACATTTCCTTTAACGATTTCTGCTACCCACACTTCGCTTTTTGCTCGCTTAACTTCATGATGTCGGCTCACTGTTAATCTGAGTGGAATAAGCATGGACAGGTTTGATGAGCTTGAGGTGTTTGTCGCGGTTATCCAGCAGGGCAGTTTGGCTGGCGCCGCACGTTTGTTACAGCGATCGCCACCGGTGATCACGCGCACCCTCAACACCCTTGAAGCCCGCCTCGCCACCACTTTGATTGAACGCACCACGCGCCAGCTGGCACCCACCGAAGCTGGCTGGCAGCTGTTTGAGCAGGCACAGCGCGTGCTGAGCGATTATCAGCGCGCCATCGACAGCGCTCACCACAGCGGCCTGCATGGCTTGCTGCGTTTAACCGCGCCGGTGCAGTTTGGTCGTCGCCACGTCATGCCCCTGGTGAATGCCTTTCTGCAACAGCATGCGGAGATGCAGATTGAAGTGGTGCTCAGCGACAGCTATCAGGACCTGATTGAGAACGGCCTCGATATCGCGCTGCGCATTGGTGCTCTGCAGGATTCTTCGATGGTGGCGCGTCAGGTTGGCACTGTGCGTTCAACGCTGGTTGCCAGCCCCGACTATCTGCAACAGGCTGGCACGCCTGTTCATCCCACTGAACTGACTCAACATGCGTTAGTGACGAGCTTGCGCCATACGCGCGAGTGGCGCTTCGCTCACGACCTGCGCGTGCGCATCACGCCGCGTCTGCGGGTTAATGACGTGGAGAGCCAGCTGGAAGCGCTACGCAGCGCACACGGCATCGGACGGCTGCTGTCGTATCAGGTTCTTGACGATATCCACAGCGGGAAACTGCTGCGCTTGCTGCCAGAATGGGAACCCGCGCCGCTGCCGGTGCAGTTAGTGACCCAGCGTGTGAAGAATATGACGCCTAAAGTGCGGCAATTTTGGGATTTTGCGCTCGAAAAGCTGCCGTTACTGCCATGCTTTGCTGAATAAACCTGAACGGTGACCGTAATTCCTGATCGCAGTCACGGGTAAATATCCCTGGCAGACTTATGCTGCTTTGATCACCACAACACTCAAGGAGAAGCCATGATGAAACTCTATTGTAAGCCCGGTGCCTGTTCGCTATCACCGCATATTGTCGCGCTGGAATGCGGGCTCGACTTCACCCAGGTGAACGTGGACCTGCAGAAGAAAGTGACCGAGCAGGGAGAAGATTACTGGCAGATTAACCCGAAAGGACAAGTGCCGGCGCTGCAGTTTGACGATGGCAGCATCCTGACCGAAGGCGTGGCGATTGTGCAATATCTGGCGGATCTCAAGCCGGATCGCCATCTGCTGGCACCGACCGGCAGCCTGACGCGCTATCACACGCTGGAGTGGTTGAGTTTTGTCAGCAGCGAACTGCACAAAAGTTTTAGCCCGCTGTTCCGTCCGGATACGCCGGAAGAGTACAAAACCATTGCCCGTGCGCAGCTGGAGAAAAAGTATCAGCAGGTGAATGAGGCGTTGCAGGATAAACAGTGGCTGCTGGGATTACGCTTTACCGTTGCCGATGTGTATCTGTTCGTGGTGACGCGCTGGGCTAAAGCCATCAAGCTGGATTTAGCGGGGCTGGATGCGCTGGAAGCCTGGTTTAATCGGGTTGCAGAGCGCCCAGCGGTGCAAGCGGCATTGAAGGCGGAAGGTTTGGTTTGATCCGGCGCTATTCTTCGTCGGGTCGCTATCAGTGCGTACGCCCCAGATCGTTGGATCGTCATTCATGGTGAGCTGAATGGCAGGTGCGCAGGACTGCGCACCTCACGGGGAATTTACAGCTTTTCAGCGGCGAAATGCTGTGTCGGCTTGGCAATCGCATCCTGCGCGGCCACCAACTGCAATTCGTACTCGCCCATTTCGTGGGTTTTCAGCATCACTTCATAAACCGCCGCGGTGATGTGCTCGAGCGCATCCTGCAGCGACTTGCCTTGCAGCAGATCGACCAGCAGCAGACCGCTGGTGAGATCGCCCACGCCAACCGGCTGACGCACGCCAAAGTCCACCAGCGGACGGCTGATGTGCCAGCACTCATCGGCGGTCACCAGCAGCATCTCAAAACGATCGCTACGACGTCCGGCACGCGCCAGATGTTTCACCAGCACCACTTTCGGGCCTTTGCTAATCAGTTCTCGTGCCGCAACCACCGCTTGCTCGACGTTGGCCACTTCATGGCCGCTGAGCATCTCCAGCTCCAGCAGGTTCGGGGCGATGATGTCACTGGCAGGCAACGCCATTTTGCAGTGAAACTCCGCCACGCCCGGCGCCACGATGCAGCCTTTCTCCGGATGGCCCATCACCGGGTCGCAGAAGAACCACGCATGCGGATTGGCTTCTTTCACCAGACGCACGATCTCCAGAATCTGTTCGCCCTGCTCCGCCGATCCCAAATAGCCACTTAACACCGCATCACAGGTTTTCAGGCGGTCAACTGCCGCAATGCCTTTAACGATGTCGGTCAAATGCGTGGCGGGCATCACGGTGCCGGTCCAGTGTCCATATTGAGTGTGATTAGAAAATTGCACGGTATTCAGCGGCCAAACGTTTGCGCCCATGCGGCGCATCGGGAATTCGGCAGCGCTGTTACCGGCGTGTCCGTAAACAACGTGAGATTGAATTGCGAGAATATTTTTCATTTTGCCCTGTACTGCTGTCTTGCCATAAAAAAGGGCCGGAAGCCGGCCCTGAACGCTTACTGCCAGTTAATCAGGCAGTAATGTTTTTTACCGCGACGCAACAACGTGAAACGTCCAAACAGTTTATCGCTGTCGCTGAAACGGTACTCCGCATCTGACTGTTTTTCGCCATTCAGCGATACCGCGTTAGAACCGATCATGGTGCGAGCCTGGCCGCGTGATGGCACCAGCTCAGCCGCCACCAGCGCCTGCTGCAAATCGTCTTCTGCCGTCAGCGTGATGGTTGGCATGCCGTCCTGCGCCAGCTGCTCGAAGTCCGCTTCGGTCATCGCGCTCAGGCTGCCGGAGAACAGGCTCTCGGTGATGCGTTTTGCCGCAGTTAAGCCGCTTTCGCCGTGCACCAGACGCGTCACCTGCTCAGCCAGCACGTATTGCGCGCGTGGCGCTGTGCCGCTGTTTTTGTCTTCTTCTTCCAGCGCATTGATCTCTTCAATGCTCATGAAGGTGAAAAACTTCAGGAAACGATATACGTCGGCATCCGCAGTGTTGATCCAGAACTGGTAGAACTTGTATGGACTGGTTTTCTTCGCATCCAGCCACACTGCGCCACCTTCGGTTTTACCGAACTTGGTGCCGTCAGACTTGGTGATCAGCGGTACGGTCAAGCCCCACGCCTGCTGCTGATGCAAACGACGCGTCAGATCGATACCGGAAGTGATGTTGCCCCACTGATCGGAACCGCCAATCTGCAGCACCACATCGTGACGCTTGTTCAGCTCCGCAAAGTCATAACCCTGCAGCAGGTTGTAGGAGAACTCGGTGTAAGAGATGCCCTGATCTTCGCGGTTCAGACGCTGTTTCACCGCTTCGCGGTTGATCATCTGATTCACAGAGAAGTGCTTACCGATGTCGCGCAGGAAGGTCAGCACGTTCATGCCGCCAAACCAGTCGTAGTTGTTCGATGCAATCGCGCTGTTGTCGCCGCAATCGAAGCTGAGGAAAGGCGCGACCTGGTTGCGGATCTTATCCACCCACTCGCCAACGGTTTCAGCGGTGTTAAGTTTACGTTCTGCTGCTTTAAAGCTGGGATCGCCAATCAGACCGGTGGCACCACCCACCAGCGCGACCGGCTTGTGTCCGGCATCCTGAAAACGTTTCAGGCAGAGCAGCGGCACCAGATGGCCCAAATGCAAGCTATCAGCGGTAGGATCGAAGCCGCAATAGAGTGCAATTGGCCCTTGCGCCAGTCGCTCTGCTAACGCTTCTTCATCCGTTACCTGGGCGACTAAGCCCCTTTCTTGCAATTGTTGTATCAGGTTACTGCTGGTCATCACTGACTCCAAATTGATCAGACTGCACCTAGGCTGGTACACAGCTTTCCGCTGACGTGCGGAGACGAAAAAAAAGAGGGCTATAGCATAAAGCGCTGACGCCAACTGCGCCAGCGTTGAAAGGGGATAAAACGCAGTTTTACGGGGCTAAACGGTCAATCGACCAGCCATTGTCATTACGCTGGTAGAGGAAGCGATCGTGCAGACGATGTTCGCCGCCCTGCCAGAACTCCACGGTGTGGAATCTGACACGGTAGCCGCCCCAGAAACTCGGCAGCGGCACGTCGCCCTGCTGGAATTTCTGTTTGAGTTCGAGGAACTTGCCTTCCAGCACGCCGCGCGCCGAGATGCGGCTTGATTGCTTCGACACCCATGCGCCAATCTGGCTATCACGCGGGCGGCTGCTGAAGTACTTCAGCACCTCCAGCGGCGACAGTTTTTCCACTTCGCCCAGCACCATCACCTGACGCTCAAGGAAGTGCCATGGAAAGTGCAGCGAAATACGCGGATTCTCTGCCAGCTGCAGCGCCTTGCGGCTGCCGAGATTGGTATAGAACACCATGCCTTGCTCATCGTAATGCTTCAGCAGCACAATGCGCTGATAAGGTTGGCCGCTGCTGTCAACGGTGGCGACCGTCATTGCCGTCGGATCCGGCAACTGCGCGGTGCAGGCCTGCTGCAGCCACTGCTCAAACAGCGCCAAAGGGTTATCGGGCAGATCTTTACGTCGCAGCCCGCCGCGGGTGTATTCACGACGCAGATGGGCAATATGTTGCAAGCTGTCACTGTCGCTCATGCTGTTTCTCTTTCTCACGTTTACTGAACGGAGGTATCCGCGTTCTGCAATTCACAATCATTAATCACGATTTTGTTATTACGTTCAACAAAAGCGCCATTGCCTTTTGACCAGAAGACGTAAGTGCCGTCGCTGTAGCGCGCGCCAGAGGCCGACACCGTTTGTGCCAGCGTCAGAGGCTTACCATCCAGAATAAAGCTCACCTGCTGCTTCGCGTTATCCTGAGTGACCGTCAGCGGCAAAGTCCCGCACTGATAGCGCAGCTGTTGCGGCGCCTCTTCCTGCTTATGCATCATGCCGCAGCCACTTAATAGCGCCACGCTGCTCAGTATCATCATTATTTTTTTCATTTTTACCTCTTAACGACCAAGTCGGGGATTGGCGGGGTAAATTGCGCCCAATACGCTCATGTCCCGCGCGCCCGTTACCGCTGGCAGGTTGCCCGGTAACCCATTTAATGTGCGAAACGCCAGCCACGCAAAGGCCAGCGCTTCCATATCATCACCGCTGATGCCCGCTTCGTCGGTGGTACCGACTTCCGTTCCCGACAGATGCGTGGCCAGCCGCGCCATCAGCAGTGGATTTCGGCTGCCACCACCGCAGACCAACAGACGATCGCAACCGTCGTTGAGCTGCACCTGCTGCGCAATGGTTAACGCCGTCAGCTCGGTCAGCGTAGCCTGTACATCCTGTGGCGCCAGCGCCGGGAAACGCTGCAACTGCTGCTCGATCCAGCTGAGATTGAAATATTCGCGCCCGGTGCTTTTTGGCGGCGGCAGGGCAAACCACGGATCGCTGAGCATCAACTCCAGCAGCGCTGGAACCACCTGTCCGCTGCGCGCCCAGGCGGCATCTTTGTCGTACGGCAAACCTTTATTGCGCCAAATCCACGCATCGATCAGCATATTGCCCGGCCCGGTATCAAAACCGCGTACCGGCTGGCCGGGGATCAGCAGTGACAGATTAGCGATGCCGCCGATGTTCAGCACCATGCGGCGCTCAGCGCTGTCCATTAATAACGCCTGATGGAAAGCCGGCACCAGCGGCGCGCCCTGCCCGCCGAGCGCCATGTCGCGGCGACGAAAATCCCCAATCACCGTGACGCCGGTTGCCGCCGCGATCTGGTTGTTATCGCCAATTTGCAGCGTATTTGGCGCATCACTTTGCGGCTCATGCCACACCGTTTGTCCGTGGCAGCCAATCGCCATGATGTCGCTGGCCTCCAGCGACTGCTGGTGCATCAAGGTTAAAACCGCCTCGGCGAACAGCTTGCCCAGCCGCGTATCCAGCTGCCCGAGCTGCGACAGCGTCAAGGTTTGCCCCTGACAAATGGCCAGCACCTGCTGGCGCAATTCCTGCGGGATGGGATGACAATAGCTGGCCTGCTGCGCCACCATTTGACCATCAATGGCCGCCAGTACCACGTCCACGCCATCAAGGCTGGTGCCGGACATCACGCCAATATAGCGTCCTGATTTCATAGCGGTTCACTCCCTTAACATCGTCTGGCTTAAGCCTGGCAAATTACCGGGTCTAATTCTATGATAAAATTCCGCTTTTCAGCGTCACTGCACAGTGCATTCCAGCTCAGCAATATTTTCGTTGGGTAATTGAATTTTTGTTGAGGGACGATGGTCTATGCTTCGCCCCAGCCGCGTTTTATACGGACTTAGCGTCATTTGCCAGTTTTCTGTCTTATACTCTGTGCAGTACAGGATGAGAAATATGGCGTTTTTTTGCATTAAGGAGCGTTCTGATGATTAAGCGTTTTGTAGCCGTGGCGTTGACCGGCTTAACTCTGGCAGGTTGTGCCAACGACAGCACCCTTTCCGGTGACGTTTACAGCGCCAGCGAAGCTAAACAAGTACAAAGTGTTTCCTATGGCACGCTGGTTTCTGTTCGTCCGGTGAAAATCCAGGGCGGCGATGAAAACAACGTGATTGGCGCAATTGGTGGTGCAGTACTGGGCGGTTTCCTCGGTAACACCATTGGCGGCGGCAGCGGTCGCAGTCTGGCAACCGCTGGCGGTGCGGTACTCGGTGGCGTAGCCGGTCAGGGCGTTCAGGGTGCGGTCAACAAATCTGACGGTGTCGAGCTGGAAATCCGCAAGGATGATGGCAACACCATCATGGTGGTGCAGAAGCAAGCTGCCACCCGCTACTCGGTAGGCCAGCGCGTCGTGATGGCGTCAAACGGCAGCCAGGTTACCGTTTCGCCTCGTTAAGCGGACAGATAAAAAAAACCGACGCCTGGCGTCGGTTTTTTTATTTCTCGCGGTTATGAAACTCAAGAATGTTTTTTTCCAGCCGCGCAATCAGCGTCACCATCTGATTGATCTCCTCCAGGCTAATGCCGGAAAGGATGTCATCGCGCGTGGCATCAATCACATTCTCAACCTGCTCGATAATCGGCTCAGCCTGCTTGGTCAACTTGATGCGCTTGGCGCGACGATCGTTGGCGCAGGTCGCGCGGGTGATCAATCCTTTCTCTTCCAGCTGATCCAGCGTGCGCACCAGTGAAGGCTGCTCAATGCCGATCGCTTTGGCCAGCTGAATTTGAGACTGCTCTGGCGGGAGTTGATGAATATTGTGTAGCGTCACCCAGTGTGTTTGTGTCAACTCAAGCGGTTTTAAACGCTGATCGATTAACGCGCGCCAAATGCGCACCAGACGAGACAGATCGGTTCCCAAGGGCGTATCCATTGCATCTCCTTATAATTAGCTTGCTAGCTATTAAGCCAGATTTTACACTATTCTGCGAGTTTACCTGGCAAATTACAAATACCAGGCCTGCATATACGCTTGCCGTCTACGCGCTATTTAGATGATTCCCGGTCAAAAAGGATGATGACACGTGTCCCTAACCGCCTTTTCTCCCAGCGCCCCGCTTACCGACCTGGTGTTCGGTGCGTCGCTGTTTTTCCCGCCGCTGTTTAAAGCGGTGTTACTCGGTTTCTTTTTCTGGTTGTTGATTCACCCGCTGATACGCGGCTGGATCTACTCCGGCGATGTCTGGCACCCCACCTTGATGGACCTTTCCCTGTTTGTACTGTGCGTCGCTGGCGCATTGTGGTTACTGAGCCTCGGATAAATCACTATGAAATTCAACCCTTTTAAGTATTTTTCAACCCTGGTGATTTTTGCGCTGGCCCTGCTTGCCGGATGGTGGATGTGGAATTACTACATGCAATCGCCATGGACGCGTGACGGCAAAGTGCGCGCCGAGCTGGTGGATATCACGCCGGAAGTGTCCGGTCGCATCATCGCTCTGGAAGTGCGCGACAATCAGTTTGTGCATAAAGGCGACGTGCTGCTGAAGCTCGATCCGGTGCCGTGGCAAATTGCGCAGGCCAATGCCGAAGCCCAACTGGCTAAAGCGCAGGCCGATCTGGCCAAAGCGCAGCATGAAGCCAATCGCCGCGCCAGCCTGCCGCGCAACGTCATTTCAGCGGAAGATATGGATGCCGCCCGCTTAACCGCCAATGCTGCCGCAGCGACGGCAAAAGCGGCGCAGGCTAGCCTCGATCAGGCACGCTGGAATCTTGAGCAAACCACCATTACCGCGCCCACCGATGGCTGGATCAGCAACCTGACGCTGCGCACCGGCAACTATGCCAGCGCCGGTACGCCACTGTTTGCGCTGGTCGACAGCCACTCTTACTACGTGATGGGCTATTTCGAAGAGACTAAGCTGCGCCATATTCAGCCCGGCGCAGCCGCGCAAATTGTGTTGTACAGCAACGGCGCACGCTTGCAGGGTACAGTGGAAAGTATCGGACGCGCCATTTATGACCAAAGCGTCGCCAGCGATGGCGGGCTGGTGCCGGATATCAAGCCTAACGTGCCGTGGGTGCGCCTGGCGCAGCGCGTGCCGGTGCGTATTCGCTTAGACGCGTTGCCGGAAGGCGTGCCGCTGGTGGCGGGCACCACCTGCACCATCTCCATCGCCCACTGAGGTTGTGATGAATTTTCAGTGGCTGGCCTGGCAAAATCTGCCATGGATAAAAGCAAGTTGGGGCGAGTGGCGCTACGCGCTGCGTAATGGCATCGCGATGTGTCTCGCCTTGACCATCGCCTATGCGCTGCAACTCGATCAACCTTACTGGGCCATGACCTCGGCGGCGGTGGTGAGTTTTCCCACCGTCGGCGGCGCCATCAGTAAAAGTCTGGGGCGCATCGTTGGCAGTTTGCTCGGTGCCAGCGCCGCGCTGCTGATCGCCGGACACACGCTGAACGAACCCTGGCTGTTTGCCTTTTTCATGGCCGGGTGGCTGGCGTTCTGTACCTGGATCGCCAATCACTACCAAAATAACGTGGCCTACGCGTTTTCGCTGGCGGGTTATACCGCCGCCATCATCGCTTTTAGCAGCGTCAACATCACCGATGTCACTCAGCTGTGGGATATCGCCCAAGCGCGCGTGTGCGAAGTGATCTCCGGCATCCTGTGTGCCGGATTGATGATGATGATTCTGCCCAGCACCTCAGATGGCAACGCGCTGATGAGTTCACTGCGTCAGATGCACGCGCGTTTGCTGGATCATGCGGTGTTATTACTGCAGCAAAGCAGCACTGATAACGTGCGCACCGCACATGAGAATGTCATTAGCCAGATTCTCACCATGAACCTGCTGCGCATTCAGGCGTTCTGGAGCCACTATCGCTTCCGCCGCCAGAACAACGTGCTGAACTATGTGCTGCACCAGCAGTTGCGTCTCACCAGCGTACTCTCCAGCCTGCGCCGCATGTTGCTGAATTGGCCCGATGCGCCACCCGAACTTTACGACGCCGTGGCCAAACTGTTGCAGGAACTGGCGCAGCCTCAGTGCGACAAATACCGTTTGGCGCTGATTCTGCGTGGCATCACGCCATCAGCAACCGGTGATTACCGTCAACGCGCCTTCGTCCAGCGACTGCGTTATTTCTGCTGGGTGTATCTCAATGTGAATCGCTGGATTCGCCTGATTGAACGCGCCGATGCCGATACCCGTTTTCAGCCACCGTATGCGCCCTCGCTGGCGCGCGAAAGCGACAGTGCTGAAGCCGGCTGGAGCGCGCTGCGCACCTTCAGCGTCATCATGCTGGGCTGCGCCTTTTGGATCACCACGCAATGGGATTCCGGTGCCGCCGCCCTGACGCTTACCGCCATCGCCTGCGTGCTTTACTCCTCCGCGCCCTCGCCCAGTGGCAGCGTCTCGCTGTTGCTGAAAACCTTGCTGTGGCTGTCGCTGTTTAGTTTTGTGCTGCAGTTCGGTTTGATGGTGCAAATCAGCGCGCTGTGGCAGTTTTTACTGGTGCTATTCCCGCTGCTGCTCACCTTGCAGTTGTTCAAACTGCAGCAGAAGAAACGCGCCGGGATGTGGGGGCAATTCATTGTTTTTATGGGATCCTTTATCGCCGTCACCAATCCGCCGGACTGGGATTATCAAAGCTTCCTCAATGACAATATCGCCAAGGTGTGCGGCGTAATGCTGGCGTGGCTGGCGTTTCAGGTGCTGCGTCCCAGTTCCGATGCGCGTCGCAGTCGTCGGCATATTCGTGCCCTGCGCCATGCGTTTCTCGATCAGCTTCGCCGCCATCCGCGCCTGAGCGAAAGCCACTTCGAATCACAGATTTATCATCATATTAGCCAGCTCAGTAACAGTCGTGACGAGCAAGCGCGCGTCTGGCTGCTGCGCTGGGGCGTGGTGTTACTGAACTGTTCCCACATTGTCTGGCAGCTGCGCGAATGGCAGCCGACGTCGGCTACGCTCAGGCAAATGCGTGATAGCAGCCTGCAGGATCTGCAACGAATTATAAGTCTGCGCGGCGTGCATCACACCGCGCTGCAGGCCACGCTGGATGAGCTGGAAACCCTGATTGAGCAACTGCAGCAACAGGAGAGCGAAGCCAATACGCTGGCGGGCATTTTGTGGCGCCTGCGCTGCTCACTGGCCCAGTTAGCGCAGGCGGTACCGGATTGATTACTGGCAATATTGCGTGGTCTGACGATTAAAATCATCCTGCAACTGCTGCAGCGATTTCTGTCCTTCAAAGCGGGTTTTATCCTGATCGGACATCGGTTCAATTACCAGCGCCTTCTCTTCTGAAGAGTAGATAAAGCGGCGATACAAGGTGGTGCCGGTGAAACTTTTGCCCTGAATACCGCCGCACACCACTGTCATCGCATGACGATAAGTTTCGCTGTGGGTGAAGTTGGTTTCGGTGGCGCTGCGCAAGACATTTTCGCAGCCATTGGCTTCGAGCCGATGAAGGGTGTGCTGGGTCAGCCATTCACGGCCACGCGCAATTTTCTCACAGCCGACGCGCAGCGGATTGGTATCAATGGTGCGTTGCAGTTGTCGACTGGCATCTAAACGCAGCTGTGTGTCGTTGGGTTGATCGCATCCCACCAGCAATAAACATAACAACATTATCCCACGCGCTTTCATTCCTGCCCCTGAAGGTTTTATTCCTGAATCAATATCATAGGATGGAAAAACCACGGAGAGTAGCAAGAAAATGGGTCAACTTTTTTCAGCGTGAGGAAAGGGGGGCGACAAGCTGCTGCCGCCCAAAGCATTAAATTACGCCGCAGGCAAAACGCGCCCCGCCGCCGCCAAGCGGTTGCGGATGGTCGGCATGATTATCGCCGCCCACATGCACCATCAAGGCTTTACCTTTGATTTCACTCAGGGATTTGATGCGTGGCGCAACGACCGGATACGTCGCCTTGCCATCTTCTGTGACAAACAGCGCGGGTAAGTCACCAAGGTGACCATCAGCATACGGGCCAAGATGCTTGCCGGTTTTTTGCGGATCGAGATGTCCGCCCGCCGCACCGGCCGCCACCGTTTTACCGTCCGACTCGCCCGGTTCACAGCTGCCTTTAGCATGGACGTGGAAACCATGAATGCCGGGTTTCAGGCCGCTTAACGCTGGGGTAAATTGCACACCGTATGGCGTTTCGCTAAGCGTGACGGTGCCAATCGCTGCCCCGATGCCTTGCGCCGTGGTTTCATGCAGCGTGACTTCTTCTGACGCCGCCTGCGCACCCGCGGCGCAGGCCAGAGCCAGCATAACAATGAGGGTTTTCTTCATAACGTCTCCTTACGGTTAGATTCCCTCTAAGCCTGGACTGCTTTCATCCAGGCTGCCGTAATTTGACGCAGCTTTACGCTTTAGGGCACATCGTAGCCGATGGCGGCTTTACGGATGCGGAACCATTGCTGGCGATCCAGCGTCAATTGGCACGCGCCAACCGCCTCTTTTACACGTTCGATTTTACCTGATCCAATAATCGGCAGCGGACGGCTTGGCAGCTTCATCACCCATGCATACACCACCTGCTCGATATTGCTGGCGCCGATCTCCTGCTTCACCTGCTCCAGCTCATCGCGCAGCGGCTGATAATGCGGATCGTTAAACAGGCGACCGCCGCCGAGGCATGACCACGCCATCGGGCGAATGCGATTTTGCTGGCACTGGTCAAGCGAGCCATCCAGCAGCGACGTTTGTTCCAGCGGAGAGATCTCCAGTTGATTGGTGACCAGACTGAACGGCAAACGCGATTGCAGCAGCGTTAACTGCGACGCGGTGAAGTTAGAGACGCCAAAATGGCGTACTTTGCCGCTCTGATGCAGCGCCATAAAGGCTTCTGCGATTTCATCCGCGTCCATCAACGGATCCGGGCGATGAATCAATAGCAAATCGAGGTAATCGGTATGGAAATGGCGCAGCGAATTTTCGGCGCTGTGCAGAATGTGGCTGGCTTCGGTGATGTAGTGTCCAATGCGGTGCTCAGGCTTTGCGCGCGTCGCAATGCCGCATTTGGTGACGATTTGCAGCTTCTCACGCAACCCTGGCGCGAGGCGCAGCGCGGCACCAAAGGCGGCTTCACATTGGTAATCGCCGTAGATGTCGGCGTGATCGACGGTGGTGATGCCCAGCGCTAAATGGTGCTCAATAAACTCCACCACCTGCTGCGGCGTCACGCCCCACTCCATTAAACGCCAGTAACCGGCGATCAGCGGTGAAAATGAGGGTCCCTGCGGTGCAATAGCCTGCGCTTGTAACATGGTTAAACTCCCTAAACACGGTTCCAGATGACGAAAGCGGGAGTATAACGGAAAGGCAAATCATCGTTTTCTTAAAACAGTTCCGGTTGTTGTGGATCATGATCTTCATCCACTTTTTGCTGCCGTTGCAGGCGCAAAAAGCGTTGCCGGCACAAGCGAAGCACATCGCGCTTTTGCGCATCGCTGAATTTCATCCAGTTAAAGCGCTCTTCCCGGCTGCGTAAACAGCCACGACAATAGCCACGCGCGTCACTCTGGCAAATACCACGACACGGGCTGGGAACGGGGAAGAACTCGAGTTGCTCGGCCACATCCACTCCGCAATTAACATCTCATATCACATTGATAACAGCTTAATGACATTGTGCAAAGCGTAGACGCCCATTGCGCATAATCAAGCCATTACGGCGTCTGGTTACGCCTGTTTACCAAATAGCCAGCATTTATCGGATTTGGATGGTTTATGTTTACTCTTGGTTAAGGTTTTCCTCAGCTTGTCTTCATACGATTGTCACACGACTTCTTACCGTTGAGTTTTCATGAGATTCCCGACCACCCTGCAGTGCGGCACCAGCGGATTTAACCTTATCGCAGCGCTGTTCTTCGCATTAGTTTTGAATGCCCTGTTCTTGCTGCGTGCCTGGGAAATGATTCCTTACGATCATCCCCACGATTATCTGTTCGCCGCCAGTATTCCGCTGGTGCTGGCCTCGGCTTTCTATTTTATTTTCTCACTTGCTGCCTGGCCTTATCTGCGCAAGCCGTTGCTGATTGTGCTGGTGTTCGTCAGCGCCGCCGCCAATTACTTCATGCACAGTTTTGGCATGGTGATCGACACCAATATGATGCAAAACGTCTTTGAATCCGACCCGCAGGAAGCCTCAGCGTTGTTCAGCAGCCGCTATCTACTCTGGATGCTATTGATGGGAATGGTGCCGGTGGCGTTGATTTGCGGCGTGCGTATTCGTCGTGGACCGCGCTGGTGGTGGAATCTGCTGCAACGCCTGACGGGTGCACTGGGCGCAATATTGGTGATACTGCTGATGGCGGCGCTGTTTTACAAAGATTACGCCTCGCTGATTCGCAATAATAAAAACCTGATCAAGATGATTACTCCGGCCAATATCGTCAGCGGCACCGGCCACTATGTCGATCAACGCTATCTGCAAGGTAGCCAGGCGCTGGTGAAAATCGGTGAAGATGCACACAAAGGTCCGTTAATCTCCACAGCGACTAAAAAAACGCTGGTGGTGTTAGTGGTAGGCGAAACGGCGCGCGCCGAGAACTTCTCGTTGGGTGGTTACGCGCGAGAGACCAATCCAGAATTGAAAAAACAGCAGGTAATTTACTATCCCAACGCCAGTTCCTGTGGCACAGAAACCGCCATTTCGGTGCCCTGTATGTTCTCGAATATGCCTCGCATGCATTACAACGCCAATCTGGCGCACCATCAGGAAGGCGTACTCGACATCCTCGCCCATGCGGGCGTAAGCGTACTGTGGCGCGAAAATGATGGTGGCTGTAAAGGCGCCTGTGACCGCGTGCCGCACACCGATATGACGCAGTGGAAACTGCCGCAATATTGTCACGATGGTTTTTGCCAGGATGAGGTGTTGCTGCATCGTCTTGATAACTATGTTGCCAGCCTGCACAACGACGGCATTATCGTGCTGCATCAGATGGGCAGCCACGGTCCAGCCTATTATCTGCGTTATCCGGCTGAGTTCCGCCGTTTCACGCCCACCTGCGACAGCAAGCAGATTCAGGATTGCGATCATCAGGCGCTGGTGAACACCTACGATAATTCGCTGCTGTATACCGACGACATGCTGAGCCGCACCATCGATAAGCTTAAAGGCCTAAGCGATCGCTTCAATGTGGCGCTGGTTTATCTCTCCGATCATGGCGAATCGCTTGGCGAGAGCGGGATGTATCTGCACGGCGCGCCTTACCTGTTTGCGCCTGCGCAGCAAACACACATTCCTCTGCTGATGTGGATGTCACCGGGATACGCGGCGGCGTACCACATCAATGATACCTGTTTACGCCAGCAAGCGGCTGACGCCAAGGTTTCGCAAGATAATCTTTTCCATACGGTTTTAGGCATGTTCAATATCCAGACGCAGCAGTATCAGCCGCAGCTGGACATGATCAGATCGTGCCAAACTGCCGCCTGAGGGTTGCGTTAGACTGACTGGTCTAATAACCTGCGCCCCATGAATAAGACTCTGCAACGCAACGATACCCGTGAACATCTGCTCGCTATTGGCGAGCAGGTTTGTTTACAGCGCGGCTTTACCGGCATGGGTTTGATCGAGATGCTGGCGCTGGCAGAAGTCACGAAAGGCTCGTTCTACCACTATTTCGGTTCGAAAGAGGCCTTTGGCGTGGCGCTGATTGAGCGCTACTTCAGCCATTTCCAGCAGCAGATTGATCAGCAGTTGAGTCTGCCCGATTTAACGCCGACCGAGCGCCTGTTAGCGCATTTCCGCTATGGCGAACGGCTGTTTATCGAGCAAGGTCATATTGTTGGCTGTCTTGGCGTGAAGTTGTCAGCCGAAGTGTGCGATCTCTCCGAGCCGATGCGCGATGCACTGCAACAGGGTGCCAACGCCATTATCGCTGCCTACACGCGCTGTTTGAATGAGGTGGCGGCTGAGCAGCCGCTGCCGTTTGGGCAAACGCCGCAGCAGCTGGCGCAGCGCTGCTACTTGCTGTGGCTCGGAGCCAGTTTGCAGAGCAAGATTTCCCGAGAGCCGGGCCCGATTAGCCTGGCACTCGACACCATCGAACAGTGGCTGATAAGTCACTGATTTTTAAAACCCCATTTACTAGACGACCGGTCTTCCTGGAGCAATCAATATGGCGAGTAAGCAGCTGTTCTCCCCACTTAAAGTGGGCGCGATTACCGTACCGAACCGCATTTTCATGGCCCCGTTGACGCGTCTGCGCAGCATTGAGCCGGGCGATATCCCTACGCCGCTGATGGCAGAATATTATCAACAGCGCGCCAGTGCCGGTTTGATCATCACCGAAGCCACCCAGATCTCTTTCCAGGCAAAAGGCTATGCCGGTGCGCCAGGTCTGCACACACAGCAGCAAATTGCCGCGTGGAAAATGATTAACGAAGGCATTCATGCCGCCAACGGTCACAGCGCTGTACAACTGTGGCACACCGGCCGCATTTCTCATCACAGCGTGCAGCCAGAAGGCAAAGCGCCGGTCGCCCCATCCCCACTAGCGGCAGGTACGCGCACGTCCCTGCGCGCCGCGGATGGTTCTGTTTATCGTGAAGACACCTCCGTACCACGCGAGTTGTCAGTGGCTGAAATTCAGCAAATCGTAAAAGATTTTGGTCAGGCCGCTGCTAATGCGCGCGAAGCCGATTTCGACCTGCTGGAGCTGCACTCCGCGCACGGCTATCTGATGCACCAGTTCCTCGCACCAGGTTCAAACCAGCGTAGCGATGAGTACGGCGGTTCGATTGAAAAGCGTGGCCGTTTCGCGCTGGAAGTGGTGGATGCGGCGATCGCCAACTGGTCTGCCGATCGTATTGGTATCCGCGTTTCGCCAATCGGTGCTTTCCAGAATCTGGACAATGGCCCGGAAGAAGAAAAAGCGGCGCTGTGGTATATCGCCGAGCTGGGCAAACGCGGCATCGCCTATCTGCACCTTTCTGAGCCAGACTGGGCAGGCGGACAGCCTTACAGCGATGCATTCCGTGAAAAAGTGCGTGCACTGTTCCCTGGCGTAATCATCGGTGCCGGTGCTTACACCGTTGAGAAAGCCGACGATCTGATTGCGCGTGGCCTGATTGACGCCGTGGCCTTTGGTCGCGACTTTATCGCCAACCCGGATCTGGTTGCCCGTCTGCAGCAGGATGCGCCACTCAATCCGCAGCGTCCTGAGAGTTTTTACGGTGGCGGCGCGGAAGGTTATACCGATTATCCAACCCTGTAAGAAAATGGCTGCCGCGGCGGATAGGCGGCAGCGTTATTTCATCAGTGTGTATACTAAGTTGCTTGTCATGCACTGATGACGTTTTAAAAAAAGAGGATGTTATGCGTTTACTTCACACCATGTTACGCGTTGGCGATTTACAACGTTCAATCGATTTCTACACCCGCGTGCTCGGCATGCGCGTACTGCGTCAAAGCGAAAACACCGAGTATAAGTACACCCTAGCATTCGTTGGCTACACCGAAGAGAGCGAGGGCGCGGTGATTGAGCTGACTTACAACTGGGGCGTGGATAAATACGATCTCGGCAACGCTTACGGCCATATCGCGCTGGGCGTGGACAATGTCGCTGACACCTGCGAACGCATTCGCAGCGCGGGCGGCAACGTAACGCGTGAAGCGGGCCCGGTAAAAGGCGGTTCGACTATTATTGCGTTTGTTGAAGATCCAGACGGTTACAAAATCGAGCTGATTGAAAACAAACATGCCGGTCACGGCTTAGGCAACTAAGGTTGCTCGTCAGCCTGCTATTTGCAGGCTGACTTCCCTCTCCTGCTGCACCCTCCTGCGATTTTTGCCATAATGCGCGCTGCCCTATTTATTGCCATGAGATCCTGATGTCTGAATCGAACGCTTTAAACGCTCTCCACCAACGCTTCCGCGGTTTTTATCCTGTTGTGATCGACGTTGAAACCGCGGGTTTCAATGCACAAACCGATGCACTGCTGGAAATTGCAGCCACCACGCTGAAAATGGATGAAGACGGCTGGTTGCACCGCGATGAAACGCTGCACTTCCATGTGGAACCGTTTGAAGGCGCCATTCTGAATCCTGCGGCGCTGGCGTTTACCGGCATCGACCCCACCAATCCGCTGCGCGGTGCGGTAAGTGAATATGAAGCCCTGCACGCGATTTTTAAAATGGTGCGCAAAGGCACCAAAGATAGCGGCTGCAATCGCGCCATTATCGTGGCGCACAATGCCACTTTCGATCTCAACTTCGTGATGGCGGCCGCCGAGCGCGCCAGCCTGAAGCGCAATCCGTTCCACCCGTTTGCCACTTTTGATACCGCGGCACTGAGCGGTTTAGTGCTGGGGCAAACCGTGTTGGCGAAAGCCTGTAAAGCGGCGGGAATGGAGTTTGATAGCACGCAGGCGCATTCGGCGCTGTATGACACCGAGCAAACCGCGACGCTGTTCTGTGAGTTGGTAAACCGCTGGAAACGCCTGGGCGGCTGGCCGCTGGCTTTCAGTGAAGAATCCGCAGACGAGGCGTCTGCCGAGTAACTAAAGAAAAGGCCGACATGTGTCGGCCTTCTGCATTATTCCGCTTCTTTATACTTCTCAGCGGTCTCTTTCAGCAGTGGCTGAAGTTCACCGCGCTGGAACATCTCAACGATGATGTCGCAGCCGCCGACCAGTTCACCGTCGACCCACAGCTGCGGGAAGGTTGGCCAGTTAGCGTATTTCGGCATTTCAGCGCGAATATCCGGGTTCTGCAGAATATCCACGTAAGCGAAACGCTCGCCACACGCAGAAAGCGCCTGCACGGCTTGCGCCGAAAAACCACAGCTTGGCAGCTTTGGCGAACCTTTCATGTACAGCAGAATCGGGTTTTCTGCGATCTGACGCTGAATTTTTTCAACAGTACTCATTATTGCCTTCCTTAATCTTCTACTTCGTGTTTGTTTATTGTAGCGATTTCGCTCCCGGACTGAAAACGGGATTTTGCGTTTGCACTGGCTAATCGCCATGTTTGTTAAGTTAACGCATGACAAATAACATTTTCATATCATTAATTGGCATTAATAAATTAATAATTAGCAATAATTTCGCTGTGTTAACCAGCTGAAATCGCTCATTTTTGCTACAGAATCAATCTGGTAACATATTAATAGAAAAAGGCCTTACCTTTTGTAAAAAAAGTGGATTAGAATTGCCTCGGCGCTGGTCACTTGATCAGATTTCTCTCACTTTTCCGCAGTCTGCTTTGATTCAGCCTGCTTAACCTGTAACCGGATTATGCGTCTACTAATTACGCTTTTCATACTGGCTTTAGCCCAACTGTTCTTTAATGTGGCCGCTGCATCTCCGCATGCGCCCGTTAACGCCAGTTCGCTTAAAGCAGAGAAAAAGAGCGCACGTGAAGACGAGCGCCGCAAACGACGTCCGGTGAAGACCACCACCAAAAAATCGCGCCTGACTGCTGTTCAAAAATTCAAACTCAAAAAACAGAGCAAAACAGAAACCGCGCTGCACAAAACCACCAGCAAAAAATCCCCGTTAAAACTTTCTGCTAAGAAATACGGTCATCAACGTTTAGCGAAGAAAACGCCAGAGATCGCCGTCAATGATGAAGCCTTAGCGCTGACCGGCATCAAAATGAGTAAAGCGCACCGCCAGCGTTATCAAAAAGCGCGTGAAACGGCGATGACCAAATTAATGGGTCAACTCGGCAAACCTTATCAGTGGGGCGGCGCTTCGCCACACACTGGTTTCGATTGCAGCGGCCTGGTATGGTACGCCTATAAAGATCTGGTGAAATTCAAACTGCCACGCACCGCCAATGAGATGTATCACCTGCGTGATGCGGCACCGATTAAGCGTGAAATGCTGGAGAAAGGCGATCTGGTGTTCTTCCGCATCAACAATCGCGGTACCGCCGACCATGTGGGCGTTTATCTTGGCAATGGTAAATTCATTCAGTCGCCGCGTACCGGCAAAGATATTCAGATTAGCGCATTGGGTGAGGATTACTGGCAGAAACACTATGTGGGCGCGCGTCGTATGATGACGCCAAAAACCATTCGCTAGTTGTTGCGCAACAGACATAAAAAAGCCGGATGCTGTTCTCAGCTCCGGCTTTTTTGTTAATGCATGATCGCGGTAAAGCTGAAGGCGATAATCATCAACAGTGCGCCAACAGTGGTCATTAGCGCCAGCTTCAGGTCGGTATTCATCACAACTCCTTAGTCACACAATTATTAGGGTTAAGACGATTTTCGCATAGCAATAGGCAAAAATCTCGTGTTATCCGCGCCAGCTTGCTAGAATCGCCGCCTTTCGTTGCGCAACAGATTTTGCGCAGGCTGTATTTACAGCGTGATGAAGTGATTTCGCCTGCTAGAACATACCGTTTTGCCCGCTTTTTTGGGCTGTAAAAGCATTAGCAGACGCAAACGTTTAACAATATACTTATCAGTAAGTTGCGATAAGCCCAGGAGCACCATTTTCATGGCAACAATTAAAGATGTCGCAAAACGCGCGGGGGTCTCAACCACCACGGTTTCGCATGTCATCAACAAAACGCGTTTCGTTGCGGAAGAGACGCGTAACGCCGTATGGGAAGCGATCAAAGAATTACACTACTCGCCGAGTGCCGTGGCGCGTAGTCTTAAAGTCAATCACACCAAAACTTTGGGTCTGCTGGCGACCTCCAGCGAAGCGCCCTACTTCGCTGAAATTATCGAAGCGGTGGAGAACCGCTGCTTCGAACGCGGCTATACGCTGATTCTCGGCAATGCGCACAACGATTTGCAAAAGCAGCGCGCTTACCTGTCGATGATGGCGCAAAAGCGCGTCGATGGTCTGCTGGTGATGTGTTCGGAATATCCAGACGATTTGCTGCAGATGCTGGAAGAGAACCGCAATATCCCCATGGTGGTAATGGATTGGGGCGCGTCACGCGGTGATTTCACCGATACCGTGCAGGACAATGCATTTCAGGGCGGCTATCTCGCCGGGCGTTATCTGATTGAACGTGGCCATCGCGATATCGGTGCCATTCCTGGCCAAATGGAGCGCAACACCGGCGGTGGACGTCATGCTGGCTTCCTGCAGGCAATGAACGAAGCGGGCATTACAGTGCGTCCGGAGTGGGTGGTTCAGGGCGACTTTGAGCCTGAATCGGGCTATCAGGCGATGCAACAGATCTTAAATCAGAAACAGCGTCCAACCGCGGTGTTCTGCGGTGGCGATATCATGGCGATGATGGGCGCGATTTGCGCTGCTGATGAGATGGGTTTGCGCGTACCGCAGGATATCTCGGTGATTGGCTACGATAACGTGCGCAACGCGCGCTATTTCACACCAGCGCTCACCACCGTGCACCAGCCGAAAGCTGAACTAGGCGAAAAAGCGCTGGAGATGCTGCTGGATCGCATCACCAGCAAGCGCGAAGATCCGCAAACTATCGAAGTCCAGCCAACGCTGATTGAACGCCGTTCGGTGGCGTACGGTCCGTTCCGCGACTACCGCCGCTAAGCCGACACTTCGCTGAGCCATTCGTGGTTCAGCGTTTCCGCATCCCCGAGATAAGCCAGTAACCACGCCAGCGCCGGTGACGCGCGCTGTTCTGACCAGCTGACGCAGCACGGACTGTCCGGAAACGCCTGCGGTAGCGCCAGCTCGACCAGTTTTTGGCTGTCCAGCAGTGGACGCGCCAAATGGCCAGGCACCATGCCGACGCACAATCCTGCCAGCAAACAATCCATCCCGGTTTCCCACTCTGGCACCACCAACCGCCGCTGATTATCCAGCGTCCATGTCATACGGCGCGGTAACGCACGCGAGGTATCCTCCAGCACCAGCGATGGCCACGCCCGCAAGGTTTCATCATCCAGCTCCTTGCTGTTAACCAGCGGATGATCAGGGCTCACCACACAACGCCAGTTCAGCGCGCCCATATCCTGAAAGGCAAAACGTCCGCCCACCGGAATGGCCTGGGTTGCGCCAATCGCCACATCCACCCGACCATCAGCCAACGCATCCCACACGCCGTTGAACACTTCGTAGCTGATAATCAGCTCCATATCGGGAAAATGGCGATAGAAGTCCTTCACTAACTGTCGCGTGCGCTGCGGTTTTACAATGCAGTCAACCGCGATGCTCAACTCGCCGCGCCAGCCATTTGCCAGTTGCTGACACTGTCGGCGAGTGGCCAGCATTTTTTTGATAACAGATCGGCCTTCCCGCACAAAATGCTCGCCCGCCGCTGTCATCACCACTTCCCGATGCTGGCGCTCAAACAGCGGCACCGCCAGCCAGGTTTCCAGCTGGCGCACAGTATAACTGACGGCAGAGGGCACGCGATGCAGTTCCTGCGCTGCCGCGCTAAAACTTCCGGTGCGCGCTACTGCATCCACCACTTCAAGCGCATATTCTGACCACATAAATTTGCCTTCAAAAATTTTAACAGCACCATGCAAATATTAGCGTTTCACAAAGCGCGCCGCATCCTTTTACACTCCCCGGCGTTCACCCTGCCCAAAAGAGAATCAACATGTTGTCGTCTAAAGCATTTATGCCTTATCTCGCCGTGCTCAGCATGCTCGGCTTTCTTGCCACGGATATGTATTTGCCCGCCTTTGGCGATATGCAGCGTGATTTTGCTAGCGCACCCGGCACCATCAGCGCCAGCCTGAGTCTGTTTCTCGGCGGTTTTGCCTGTGCCCAGGTATTTTGGGGACCGCTATCAGATCGTTATGGACGTAAGCCGATTTTGCTGGCGGGCCTTGCCATCTTCGCCCTCGGTTGTCTGGGAATGCTGTGGGTGACCGATGTCCGCCTGATGCTGGCGCTGCGTTTTATGCAGGCGATTGGCGTGTGTGCGGCTGCCGTAAGCTGGCAGGCGCTGGTGGTGGATCACTACCCAAAAGCGAAAGCCAATAAAGTGTTTGCAACGATTATGCCGCTGGTTGCGCTGTCTCCGGCGCTGGCACCGCTGCTCGGCGCCTGGCTGATCGGCCACTTCCACTGGCGCAGCATCTTTATCACGCTGACGCTGGTTGCCGTGGTGTTGCTGATCGGTACGCTGCAGTTAACCTCGCCTAAGCGCGAGAAAGTTGCCTCAGGCAAACAACCCGGCTGGTTGACTTTGCTGGGTACCCGCGTCTACAGCGGTAACGTCTTAATCTATTCGGCATGTTCGGCGAGCTTTTTCGCGTGGCTGACGGGCTCACCTTTCATTCTCGCCGCAGCTGGCCTGACGCCGGGCGATATTGGCCTGAGCTATATTCCGCAGACCATTGCGTTTCTGATTGGCGGCTTTGGCTGCCGCGCGCTGTTAAATCGTTATCAGGGCGCGCAACTGCTGCCGTGGTTGCTGGTGCTGTATAGTCTGAGCATCCTAAGTCTGTTTGTCATCGCCCTGATGCCTTCAGCGCCGCTGTTTGTGCTGCTGATGCCCTTCTGCGGCATGGCGCTGGCTAATGGCGCGATCTATCCGATTGTGGTGGCCAGCGCATTAGCGCCCTTCCCGCACGCCACCGGTAAAGCGGCAGGATTACAGAATTTATTCCAGTTAGGATTGTGCTTTGTCGCCAGCCTGCTGGTCTCCGCCGGCCTTGAGCAGGCGCTGTTCAACACCACATTAGTGATGGTGGCCACCGTGGTACTGGCGTGGGCGGGCTTTGTCTGCCAGCGATCGGCAAACGCACAAAGTGATATTGCCCACACTTCCCGTCCCTGCGAAGATAATCTCTAAGCCAACGCTTTTCGTTAGCAAACTAACGATAACCCGTTGAATATTGACCCACGTGAGCATATACTCAGTGGGTCAGTAATTCTGTATTAAATCAATAATATAAATGTAATACCTTTAGCGACTCTGTCGCGGGATGGCGTCTGCACGATACTCCAGTGCGGCGTCCAACTTTTCTATTCAAATTCATGCCTCTGTAAAACGTCGGATTTCTGGCGCACGGATTTTCCGTGAGTTCTCTCACAGGTCTTGGGAAATTGGCTATCCTTTTTCTCAGGTTCAGATCGGAAGGTGATGGAGAAGCTATGAGTTCATCTGTTATAGAAGAAGTGAGCCTTGAAGAAAACCACTGGTTTCGGATCGTCAATGAACTGCTAGAGCGTGCTGATATTGCAGTTAATGGCACTCGTCCCTGGGATATTCAGGTAAAGCATCCAGATTTTTTTAAACGCGTGCTCGAGGAAGGATCGCTCGGATTAGGTGAAAGTTACATGGATGGTTGGTGGGAGTGCGAACAGCTTGATATGTTCTTCCATCGCGTTTTAAAACACCATCTGGATAAACAATTACCGCGGCATTTTAAAGATACGTTGCGCATCGCCGCCGCGCGTCTTACTAATTTGCAATCGAAAAAACGCGCCTGGATTGTGGGTAAAGAGCATTACGACCTGGGTAATGATCTATTCTCACTGATGCTTGACCCCTATATGCAATATTCCTGCGGCTACTGGAAAGATGCTGATACGTTGGAAAACGCGCAGCAGGCCAAACTGGATATGATTTGCCGCAAGTTACAACTTGAACCGGGCATGACGCTGTTGGATATCGGTTGTGGCTGGGGCGGACTGGCGGAATATGCCGCACGCCATTATGGCGTCACGGTGCATGGCGTCACTATTTCTGCAGAGCAACAAAAACTGGCACAACAACGCTGTGAAGGACTGGATGTCACTATTTTACTGCAGGACTATCGCGACCTGAATAATAAATATGATCGCATTGTTTCTGTCGGAATGTTTGAACATGTCGGGCCGAAAAACTATGCCACTTATTTTGATGTTGCTGACCGCAATCTCAAACCAGACGGCATATTTTTACTGCACACCATTGGTGCCCTCACAACGGATATGAATGTCGATCCGTGGATTGATAAATATATCTTCCCGAACGGTTGTCTGCCGTCGGTCCGTCAAATCGCTGATGCCAGTGAGCCACATTTCGTCATGGAAGATTGGCACAATTTTGGCGCAGATTACGATACGACGTTAATGGCATGGTATGAACGTTTTCAGGCGGCGTGGCCGCAGCTAGCTGAGAAATATGGCGAACGTTTTAAACGAATGTTCGACTATTATCTCAACGCCTGCGCCGGTGCGTTTCGTGCCCGTGATATTCAGCTGTGGCAGGTGGTATTCAGTCGTGGTAAGGATGGCGGATTACGCGTAGCACGTTAATGAGCTTGCAGAAATAAATCAAGGCGCCACAGGGCGCCTTTTTTAGCGCCATTATTCTGCGCTGGCAATCTGCGCCAGTGCAGCGGCTTCACGCTGTGCTAATACGCGCTCAACGGTTTCCACAATGGCCTGCGTATGAGGATCAATCTCAATATTGACCTTCTGACCAAACTTCTTCGCGCCTAACGTGGTGCGCTCGAGGGTTTCCGGAATCAGATGCACACAGAATTTGCTTTTGGTTACGTCGCCAACGGTCAAACTAATTCCGTCGATACCCACAAAACCTTTATGCAGAATATATTTGATCTGCGTGGCGTCCTGTAATTTAAACCAGATTTCGCGGTTGTTTTCTGACTGGATGATTTTGCAGATTTCCGCCGTGGTCATAATATGGCCAGACATTAAATGGCCGCCAATTTCATCACTGAACTTCGCTGCACGCTCAATATTCACCACATCCCCGACCTGTAATTCACCCAGGTTGGTAATGCGCAATGTTTCTTTAATCAGATCGAAGCTAACCCGATCGCCATTAATCTCAGTCACAGTCAGGCAGCAGCCGTTGTGGGCTACCGATGCCCCCAGCGCCAGTCCCGGTAACAGCTCATCCGGTAAGCGCACAATATGGGTACGAAACAGATCTTTCTCTTCAATGCCGACAATTTCTGCCGTGCCTTGCACAATTCCAGTAAACATAATCTTAGCCTCTGCAAAGTTTGCGTCAGTTTATCACAGCTTGTCGGCGGCGGCTTAATTTGGCGGAGTTCAAACTTTACACAAATTGCTAAACAAAATGCGATCAACGTTTGGCGGAAGCCAGCGCTGCCGCTACACTGTGCGCGCATTCTTTGGGGATTTCGCCCCGCTCTCTTCATTAATTAAGCAGGTGTAACGTGCAGAAGTATTTTACCGAAGCGCGTCAATTGCTGGCCCTCGCGATCCCGGTCATCCTTGCTCAGGTGGCCCAGACTGCGATGGGATTTGTAGATACTGTTATGGCCGGTGCGGTAAGCGCCACGGATATGGCCGCCGTCGCTGTCGGCACCTCTATCTGGCTTCCCGCCATTCTGTTTGGTCATGGTCTTCTACTGGCTTTGACGCCTACCGTTGCGCAACTCAACGGTTCAGGACGACGCGAACGTATCGCGGAACAAGTACGCCAGGGATACTGGATGGCAATCGGTGTTGCACTCCTGATTATGGTGGTGCTGTGGAACGCCGGTTATCTGATTAACACCATGCATGATATCGATCCTGAATTGGCCGCCAAAGCTGAAGGATACCTGCATGCGTTGCTGTGGGGCGCACCGGGTTACCTGCTGTTCCAGGTGATGCGCAACCAATGCGAAGGTTTGTCGAAAACCAAACCGGCGATGCTGCTCGGCTTCCTCGGCCTGATGGTGAATATTTCGCTCAACTATGTGTTCATTTACGGCCATTTTGGTATGCCGGCCTTAGGCGGCGTCGGCTGCGGCGTGGCGACGGCATCGGTCTATTGGGTGATGTTCCTGGTGATGCGCTTCTGGGTGAAACGCATGGCAAGCATGCGCGACATCCGTATGAAAACGCGCTGGTCTGCACCGTCACGTACGATTTTGTCACGCCTGTTCACGCTGGGTTTGCCGGTGGCATTGGCGCTGTTCTTTGAGGTGACGCTGTTTGCCGTGGTGGCGCTGTTGGTATCACCGCTCGGTATCGTGAAAGTGGCCGGACACCAGATTGCACTCAACTTCAGTTCGCTGATGTTCGTGTTGCCGCTGTCGCTCGGCGTCGCCACTACCATTCGCGTTGGCTATCGGCTGGGACAAGGTTCGGCCGAACAGGCGCGCGTTGCTGCGTGGACCGGGCAAGGCGTCGGCATCAGCATGGCGGCCATCACCGCACTGTTTACCGTGATTTTCCGTCACGATATCGCCGGCCTGTACACGGCAAATCCAGAAGTCATTACCCTTGCGGCACAGCTGATGTTGCTGGCGGCGATTTATCAGTTCTCAGATTCGATTCAGGTGATTGGCAGCGGTATCTTGCGCGGTTATAAAGACACGCGCTCGATCTTCTTCATCACCTTTATCGCCTACTGGGTGCTGGGTTTGCCGGTGGGTTATGTACTGGCGATGACGGATTGGGTCTTGCCGAAGTTGGGTCCCGCCGGCTTCTGGTGTGGCTTTATTATCGGCCTGACCTCCGCAGCAGTGATGATGATTTGGCGCATCCGTCGTTTGCAGCGCCTGCCTGCGCAGGTCATCCTGGCGCGCGCCGCGCGCTAAGTGGCTGGTAACGGCGAAAAAAACGACGCATAGCACAGTTGCTGGTCAGTCGTAGGGGAAAAACACTTTTTCCCCTTGCCAGCATCACGGCCTGCCGTTAATATTCGTCCCCGCTGTCGCCCTGACAGCGTGTTGCGCTCTTAGCTCAGTTGGTTAGAGCACCACCTTGACATGGTGGGGGTCGATGGTTCGAGTCCATTAGAGCGCACCAAGTGCGTCCGTAGCTCAGTTGGTTAGAGCACCACCTTGACATGGTGGGGGTCGGTGGTTCGAGTCCACTCGGACGCACCAATTTTGTGAATTTCCTGAATGCGCTCTTAGCTCAGTTGGTTAGAGCACCACCTTGACATGGTGGGGGTCGATGGTTCGAGTCCATTAGAGCGCACCACTCTGGTTTTATCTCCTTGCGCAACACCTTTTTCTTGATCTGCATCGTCTATATCGCGCCGCTTTTATATTGGTTTTCGCATACTTAGCGACTATACTATGCCGCGTTGTTCCACCTGAAAGGTTTCAGCGCTAACGTGCCTATGCAAACAACTCCAATGATTTGCGCAACACTGATCACTCAGTTCCCTCGCGTACTGCATAACTTCTCTGCACGCTTTGCTTTCGTCTCCTATTCTTATTTCTGTGAAATCCGATCCAACACCATAAATATTCTCACTTCGGTGCCGTGCGCATCGAATCCCGACCTTTATCATCCATCACAACTTATAGAAAACCTGACATGAAAAAGACCAAAATCGTTTGTACTATCGGTCCAAAAACCGAATCCGAAGAAATGCTGACCCAACTGCTGGAAGCGGGCATGAACGTGATGCGCCTTAACTTCTCGCACGGGGATTACGCTGAACATGGCCAACGCATCACCAACATGCGTGCCGTTATGGAAAAAACCGGTCGTCAGGCCGCTATTCTGCTGGACACCAAAGGTCCGGAAATTCGTACCATGAAACTGGAAGGCGGCAACGATGTGTCGTTGAAAGCCGGCCAGACCTTCACCTTCACCACCGATCAGTCAGTCATTGGTAACAGCGAACGTGTTGCCGTGACCTACGCCGGCTTCACTGAAGACCTGAAAATTGGTAACACCGTTCTGGTCGACGATGGTTTGATCGGTATGCAGGTCACAGAAGTGACTGAGAATTCAGTAATCTGTAATGTCCTGAACAATGGCGATCTGGGTGAGAACAAGGGTGTTAACCTGCCAGGTGTCTCCATTCAGCTGCCTGCACTGGCGGAAAAAGATAAGCGCGACCTGATCTTTGGTTGCGAGCAGAACGTTGATTTCGTCGCCGCTTCGTTTATTCGTAAGCGTTCTGACGTGCTGGAAATCCGTGAGCACCTGAAAGCGCATGGCGGCGAGCATATCCAGATCATCTCGAAAATCGAGAACCAGGAAGGCCTGAACAACTTCGACGAGATCCTCGAAGCCTCAGACGGCATCATGGTTGCTCGTGGCGACCTCGGCGTTGAGATCCCGGTTGAGGAAGTGATCTTCGCGCAGAAGATGATGATTAAGAAATGTAATAAAGCACGCAAAGTGGTCATCACCGCGACGCAGATGCTGGATTCCATGATCAAGAACCCACGCCCTACCCGTGCGGAAGCCGGCGACGTGGCGAACGCCATCCTCGACGGTACCGATGCGGTCATGCTGTCTGGTGAGAGTGCTAAAGGTCGTTATCCACTGGAGTCGGTCACCATCATGGCGACCATCTGTGAGCGTACCGATCGCGTGATGAAATCGCGCATTGACTCGCTGCAGGACTCACGCAAGCTGCGCATCACCGAAGCGGTATGCCGCGGTGCCGTTGAGACTGCAGAGAAGCTGGAAGCACCACTGATTGTTGTAGCCACCGAAGGTGGTAAATCTGCTAAAGCTATCCGTAAGTATTTCCCGGATGCCACCATTCTGGCGCTCACCACCAACGAAACCACCGCTCGTCAGCTGATTCTGAGCAAAGGTATCGAAACTCATCTGGTGAGAGAAATTGCCTCAACTGATGATTTCTACCGCATTGGTAAGGAAATGGCGCTGGAAAGCGGATATGCGCAGAAAGGCGATGTGGTGGTAATGGTTTCAGGTGCATTAGTACCAAGCGGAACGACAAATACCGCGTCTGTACATGTAATCTGATTAGCAACTGAATTTTTATTTAAAAGCGCCTTTAAAGGCGCTTTTTTTATTGCAGAGGTAATACAAAAGCCAGAAATTTCCAATCGAAATTAACTATTCAAAATCTCGTATGATTAAGGTTAGTCCGATTAAATCTCTCTGTTTTAGCTAATTATTTTCATCATCTTCTGTTAAATGCTGTTTCTTTGAGCGAACGATCAAATTTAAGCATGTTCTCATCAAAAATTTATTCTCAACTCAAAAAGCTTTGTGTAATACTTGTAACGCTACATGGAGATTAACTCAATCTAGAGGGTATAAAGAATGAATCGCACTAAACTGGTACTGGGCGCTGTAATCCTGGCTTCAACTATGCTGGCTGGTTGCTCAAGCAACGCTAAAATCGACCAACTGTCTTCAGACGTTCAGACTCTGAACGCTAAAGTTGATCAGCTGAGCAACGACGTGAACGCAATCCGTTCTGACGTTCAGGCTGCTAAAGATGACGCAGCTCGTGCTAACCAGCGTCTGGACAACCAGGCTCACTCTTACCGTAAGTAAGAGTTCTGGTTTGAAAAATGGTGCCCATGTGGCACCATTTTTTTTGTCCTGATTCTGCGATTCTCTGGTCCGAATTCAGGGCTGCGCCACGGCCTCACCACGCTGCTCCATTGGTACTGCGCTTTCATCTGTAACCGGCTCACCGCTGCTCACTAATACCGGCATCCCGGAACGTCGGGCTATCGCTTCCTTGATCAACGCCGCATCACTCTTCTCGCTCTTCGAGAAGGCTTTCAGCTGCGCTGACTGCGCAATCGGCATGGTTTGCGGATCGTCCTTATCATTACGTGATAACGGCTGATGCACTTCAACGTAGCGCTTACCGTCGGGTTCAATCGCATATTTGATGGGCTGATTGATCACCTGCACCCGCGTCCCTTTCGGCACGCTGTTGAACAGCGCTTCAATATCATCCGGTCGCAAGCGAATGCAGCCGGAACTCACGCGCATGCCAATACCAAAGTCAGCATTGGTGCCGTGAATCAAATACTGACCGGTCCCACGCGCCAGACGCATCGCAAACAGCCCCATTGGGTTATCAGGCCCGGCTGGCACCACGCCCGGCAAAGTAATGCCCTCTTTGGCGTAGCGCTTGCGGATATTGGTGGTTGGCGTCCAGGTAGGATTCGGGATTTTCTGGCTGATGCTGGTGACCATGGTTGGCGTCATGGCGCCTAATTGACCGATCCCGATCGGATAGACGACCACACGATCTTCACCTTTCGGATAATAGTAAAGTCGCAGTTCCGCGAGGTTAATCACGATACCTTCCCGTGGTGCATCGGGTAGCAGCATCTGCAGTGGCACAGTTAATTGTGTGCCAGCCTTGGGTAGCCAGGGATCAACGCCTGGATTAGCTTCAAGCATGCCGAGCATGCCTATCTTATAACGTGCGGCAATGCTCTCCAGCGGCCGCTTGTCATCCGGCACGGTGGTCAGGGTGTTTTCGCCAATCAAACGGCTGTTATCGGCTGGTAGGGGATATTCCGTAGCAAATGCAGGTGCAGAGAGTCCGCAACAGGACAACAGCAATGCACCGGCTAAACGTAAGGCTGGTTTCATGCAATTTTCTCTTTGTCGGATAGAACAGACCCCGGTCAAGCCGGGGTCTGGAGAGTGTAACTTAGCTGAGGGTCTGAGCGTTATGCCGGATCGCGCGGATCATCGCTTCCAGTCCCTGCGAACGCGAGGGAGTGAGATGTGAGGTCAGCGCCAATTCGCCGAACCAGTGGCGCACATCGAGATCGAGAATCTCTGACGCCTTAAGCCCTTGATACAGGCTAAATACCACTGCAATCAACCCTTTAACGATGGCGGCATCGCTGTCGCCTTCGAGGGCGATGGTGCCATCGGCCTGCGGGGTCATGCGTATCCACACCTGGCTCTGACAACCTGAAATCACGTGTTCCGGCTGCTGTAAGCTTTCGGAGGATTCTGGTAATTTCCCACCGAGTTCAATGATGTAGAGGTACTTCTCTTCCCAGTTTGCGCAACGATTGAAGTTACGCACTAATCTCTCTTTATCTGGCAAATTCGCCATGAATCACTCCTGAAGTCTGCTCAACCGCCCAGCAGACGATGAATACGGGTCAAACCTGCGGCCAGACGATCGGCTTCTTCTTCGGTGTTGTACAGCGCGAAGGAGGCACGACACATTGCCGGCACCGCATAATGACGCATCAGCGGCATCGCACAGTGATGGCCGGTGCGGATCGCAATACCGTATTGATCAAGGAAACTGCCGACATCAAAGGCGTGATGGTTGCCGAGGTTGAAGGCCACCACGCCGCTGCGACTTTCCGGACCGTAAATCACTAGATCCGGCACCGAAGCCAGTTTGTCCAGCGCATAACGCATCAGCATCGATTCGCGCTGATGAATCACGTCCAGGCCCAGTTCGCTGATCCACGTTAACGCCGCACCCAAACCAATGATGCCGCCGGTATTCGGCGTGCCCGCTTCGAAACGCCATGGTGTAGTGTTAAAGGTGGTGCCGGTTGGCAGCACAACCTCCGAAATCATCGAACCGCCGCCTTCCCAGGGTGGCATGATCTCCTGCAACGCTTTACGCGCATACAACACACCAATGCCGGTCGGACCATAAATTTTATGGCCGGAGAAAGCGTAGAAGTCGCAGTCGATATCCTGCACATCCACCGTGTGATGCATCACCGCCTGCGCGCCATCCACCAACGTAATCACACCAGCGGCTTTCGCTTGTGCCACGATAGTTTTTACGGGATTGACGGTGCCGAGCACGTTAGAAACGTGGGTGACCGCCAGCAAACGGGTGCGGCTATCAATCAAGCCGCTCAGCTGTTCCAGCGCCAGCTCGCCCTGCGCATTCAGCGGCAAAACGCGAATTTCTGCGCCGGTACGCTGCGCCACTATTTGCCACGGCACGATGTTAGCGTGATGCTCCATCTCGGTGACGATGATGTTGTCGCCCGGCTGCAACTGACTGCCGCCCCAACTGTTCGCCACCAGATTGATGGCTTCCGTGGTGCCTTTGACGAAAATAATCTCTTCTGGCGAAGCGGCGTTAAGAAAACGCGCTGCCTGATGACGTACGTTCTCCATGTCGGTGGTCGCCTGCGCGCTCAACGAATGGATACCACGGTGCACGGCCGCATAGCCGTGCTGGTAGAAATAACTTTCCGCATTGATGACCGCGAGCGGGCGCTGTGCGCTGGCCGCGCTATCAAGGTAGGCCAGCGGATGTCCGTTGACCTCACGTTTCAGAATCGGAAATTCCGCTCTGATGCGTTCGAGATCGAAACTCATGACTCAACTCCCGGGATGCGCGCGGCAATGCGCTGCAGCACCACCTGACGCAATACCGGATTTTCCAGCGTTTCGGTGAGTTCAGCGGCAAAGGCATGGATGATCATACGCTGTGCGGCAGTCTCATCGATGCCGCGCGAGCGCAGGTAGAACATCTGCTCTTCATCAATACGACCAATGGTCGCACCGTGGCTGCACTTTACGTCATCCGCATAGATTTCCAGCTGCGGCTTGGTGTCCACTTCAGCCAGACGGCCCAGCAACAGGTTGTTGTTAGTCATCTGTCCATCGGTTTTCAGCGCGTGCTGCGCCACTTTGATCATGCCGTTGAACACCGCACGACCTTTATCGCGCGCGATGACTTTGTGCATCTGACGGCTGGTGCAGTAGCCTTTGTTGTGTTCCAGATAGCTGCGGGTATCGCACACTTCCTGGTTCACCGGCAACGACAAGCTGTTGATCGCCAGATTGGTATTTTCGCCATTCAGCTGCGCGCTGGTGTTGTGACGCGATAAGCCCGCACCCAGCAGGAAGCTGGTAGTGGCCACATTCGCATCACGGCCCATCACCACATCATTGTGCGCGAAGTGGTAAGCCTTCTCGCTCTCAAATGACAGTTTAATGTGCTGCAGTTTGGCATTGTCGGCCACATCGAATGTGAAACGCGCGCCGGTAAAGTGCGCCACGTCATTCAGCGTGACGTAGTGCTCAATCACTTCCGCTTCTGCGCTGGCTTCCAGCTGCAGATGGTGGCGATGGTGCACGGTGTTAGTGCCCGCATCCTGACCGCTGGTGATGTGCAACAGATAAAGCGGTTTAGCCGCTGATTTACCACGCGCCAGACGAATTGTCGTGGCTTCTTCTGCCAGACTTTCAGTCAGATGCAGGAACACTTCCGGCTGAATCGGTGCCGGTAGCGGACGACGCTCAGAAGCCTGCGCATGCTGAATTTCAAACAGGCCGGTATCACGGCTGCTCAATTCAGCCTGAAAACGACCGTCAACAAACACCAAACGCACCGCATCAACCGGCAGCGCCAGCGCTTCAACTTGTTCCGCGCTCACTTCCTGCGGCTGCGGCAGCACAAACTGCTGCGCCAACAGGCCATCAAGCGGCGTGTATTTCCAGTTTTCATGCTTACGCGTCGGCAGGCCGACACGCATCAGTTGCTGCCAGTGCTGCTGCGCCTGCAAAGAACGTACGTCACCGCGCGATTCAAACAGATGATGCCACTGCTGCAGGGCGTTATCACTCTTGGTCGGTAAGCCAGCCATAGCCTTGCTCCTCCAACTGTTTCACCAGCGAGAAGTCGCCAGATTTAACGATCTTGCCCTGATACAGCACATGTACGTGGTCTGGCTTGATGTAATCCAGAATACGCTGGTAGTGCGTCACGATGATGAATGAACGCTTACCGTCGCGCAGGCTGTTTACGCCTTCTGCCACGATTTTCAGCGCATCGATATCCAGACCGGAGTCGGTTTCATCAAGGATGCACAGCTCAGGTTCCAGTGCCGCCATCTGCAGGATGTCGTTACGCTTCTTCTCACCACCAGAGAAGCCCACGTTCACTGAACGGGTCAGCAAATCTTCTGGCATCTTCAGCAGCTGGATTTTATCTTCGATGAAATCCTGGAAGTCGAAACGGTCCAGCGGCTCCTGCTCACGGTATTTACGTACCGCGTTGACCGAGGTCTGCAGGAAAAACTGGTTGCTGACGCCCGGAATTTCTACCGGATACTGGAACGCCATGAAGATGCCTTCACCGGCACGCTCTTCTGGCTCAAGCTCCAGCAGGTCTTTGCCCTTGAAGGTGACAGAACCGCCAGTGACTTCGTAATCTTCACGGCCAGCCAGCGTTGCAGACAGGGTACTTTTACCTGAACCGTTCGGTCCCATGATGGCGTGGACTTCGCCCGGTTTCACTTCAAGGTTCAGACCGCGCAAAATCTCTTTGTCTTCAACGCTAACCTGCAAATCTTTAATGCTTAACATACTCTTTCCTTCACATTGCTTCCGGCAACGGGCATCAGCCCACACTGTGCTCAAGGCTGATAGCTAACAATTTTTGCGCTTCCACGGCGAATTCCAGTGGCAGCTCGGAGAAAACGTCTTTGCAGAAGCCGTTGACGATCATTGAGATCGCATCTTCTTCGCTGATGCCACGCTGCAGGCAGTAGAACATCTGATCTTCACCGATGCGCGAGGTGGTGGCTTCGTGCTCCAGATGGGCGGTGTTGTTGCGCGTTTCCACATACGGGAAGGTGTGCGCACCGCACTCGGCACCAATCAGCATCGAGTCACACTGGGTGAAGTTACGCGCGTTGGTCGCGGTTGGCATAATTTTCACCAGGCCACGATAGGTGTTCTGACTCTTACCGGCAGAGATACCTTTGGAGATGATGGTCGACTTGGTGTTTTTACCAATGTGAATCATCTTGGTACCGGTATCCGCCTGCTGGCGGCCTGCGGTCAGTGCGACCGAGTAGAACTCACCGATCGAGTAATCACCGCGCAGAATGCAGCTTGGATATTTCCAGGTGATCGCCGAACCGGTCTCAGACTGCGTCCAGGACATCTTGCTGTGATCGCCTTCGCACAGGGCACGTTTGGTCACGAAGTTGAGGATACCGCCCTCGCCTTCGCCGCCTGGGAACCAGTTCTGTACAGTGGAATATTTCACTTCAGCGTTTTTATGGATGATCACTTCTACCACTGCGGCGTGCAGCTGATAGGTGTCACGCACAGGCGCAGAGCAACCTTCGATGTAGCTGACGTAGCTGTCTTCATCGGCGATCAAAATGGTGCGCTCGAACTGACGCGGTTTTTGCCGCGTTGATGCGGAAATAGGTCGACAGCTCCATCGGGCAACGTACGCCTTTCGGGATATAAACGAAGGTACCGTCAGAGGCCACAGCGGAGTTCAGCGCAGCGAAGAAGTTATCGTTTGGCGGCACGACGGTGCCGAGATACTTCTGCACCAGCTCAGGGTGATCGTGAATCGCTTCGCCGAACGAGCAGAAGATGATGCCCTGCTCCGCCAGCTTGCCGCGATAGGTGGTTGAAACGGAGACGGAGTCGAAAATCGCATCCACCGCCACTTCACGACCTTCACGCACCGGAACGCCTAACTGGTTGAACGCGTCTTCCACTTCCTTCGTCAGGTAGTCGCTGGACGCGACGCTGCCGGAGGTTTGCGTGGCACCGGGTTCAGAAGCACAGCTGTCATCGCAGTTGCCGCAGGACGGCGCGGAATAATAGCTGTAATCCTGATAATCCAGTTTCTCGTAGTGCGCTTTCAGCCAGTGCGGCTCTTCCATTTGCTCCCAGGCGCGGAACGCCTTGAGACGGAATTCAAGCATCCATTCAGGTTCGTTACGTTTAGCCGAAATGGCGCGCACCACATCTTCATTGATGCCGTGGGCAAATTCTTCAGTTTGTAACTGGGTAAAGAAGCCCTCTTTATAGTTGAGCTTACCTTCCCACATTTGTACATCGTCAGATGCTTCGCTGTGTCGTGACATATTTCACTTACTCGACGCCAAAGCTTTCACCGCACCCGCAGGCGTGTTGAGCTTTAGGGTTGTTGAATTTAAAAATCTGGTTAAGACCTTCGCGGACATAATCCAGCTCGGTACCGTCAACAAACGGCATCGCCTGAAGTGGCACAAACAGTTTTGCGCCGAATTGCTCAAACTGCAGGTCGTCATCGGCAGGATCTTTCACCAGGTCCATAACGTACCCAAAACCGGCACAGCCGGACGTTTTCACACCCAGTTTCAAGCCCTTGACTTCAGGGTCTTGTTCTACCAGGTTAAGAATCTGTTTCGCTGCCGATTCGGTCAGCGTGAGCCCTTTCCAGACGAAATCTTCGGGTGAAAAAGAGTCGGCATTTACTGATGACATTGTGCTACCTCGTATGTCTGGGCCTTTTCAGGCTATCCCTCTATGGTAGTGATATCAGATATCACTTCAACCTCTTGTTTTGCAGGGATAATCATCTCGTGCTATTTTTTACTGCTGCTTTATTAAGCATAGTCGCTTCAAAGCAGATTGACGGCAGCATTCCCGTGCGCGCCTGACCAACGTAACCCGTTAAATTGTCGTAAAATTTCCAAAATCAATTTTACGTTTCCATCCTGATTGATAGGTTACGCCTTTCCACTATGTAAAGAAATTGTTATTACCGATTTTAGTAACAGGCAGAGGAAATCAATAAAATTTCACAGCGGGAATTGCATTCCTGACGCGGTTTAATATGATAATGATTATCATTAACCAAAAAAGGTGGCGATATGACGCTTACCGTCTCAGCCTGGTTACAACATAAAATCGACGAATATAAGTTTTCGGTGCGTGATATCACCGTTGACTTCTACATGGCTCAGGCAAAGCTCAACCGCACTGATTGCACGCTCGACCAACTGCGTCGCTTTAACGACACCTGTCTTGATATGGCAGAAATCTGCGAACTCAACGGCGACGATCACAGCTTTCTGCATGCCATGGGCAAGCTCCATCACCGCCTAGTGCAGGAGATGGGCAATGCCGATCGTGACCGTTTGTTCCGGATTCAGGCCTATCAACTGGCGCGCCTGTCATTAACACGCTTGTGTCATCAACTGGCGATCAGCGGCGAGTGGGATCAAGCCACCCGCCTGCAGAGTGATTTTGTTCGCCACGCAGGCTGGATATTCTAATCCAGCTTTGTGACGTCTCCTACAATTTGTTTACATCATTTCCAGTAATGCTTGCAGTGGATGACGCATGCCATTGCCTTCTGCGCGTTTTACCTGACTACGACACGAAAAACCGGTTGCCAGACAGCGCTGACGCGGCAGCTTTTGCAATTGCGGATGCCAGGACAGCTCATAAATCCCCAGCGAATTTTCCAGGTTTACGCTTTCGTGGCCGTAGGTTCCCGCCATTCCGCAGCAGCCCACATTGACGTTTTCCAGCTTCGCACCAAAGCGCGCAAAAATGCTCTGCCACTGATTCGGCGTGGACGGTAGCGCGGTCACTTCGGTGCAGTGCGCAAACAGATACCAGGCTTCGCCGCTGGCGGTTTGCTCCGCACGTGCCGACAAGGCGGTTTGCAGCCACTCATGCACCAGCTGCACGTTAAACTCGCCGCGCTGCTCGCCCAGCACCTGATGGTACTCATCGCGGTAACAGAGCACGGTCGCCGGATCGACACCGACCATCGGCATGCTCAGTTTTGCCACGCGATTGAGAAAATCAGCGGTTTTGCTGGCGGTGCGCGCAAAGCGCTGCAGGAAGCCTTTCACATGCTGCGCCTTGCCATTCGGTGAGAACGGCAGCAGCACCGGACGATAACCGAGTTTCTCAATCAGCTTGACGAAATCGGTGACCAGCTGTGCCTCGTAATAGCTGGTAAAGGGATCTTGTACCACCAGCACGCAGTTTTCGCGTTGCGCCGCATCCAGCGCTTCTAACTGCTCCAGCGTCAGGTTCATCGCCGGATGGCCGCCTAACTGCTGCTTGAGGCTCGGCGATGACAGCAGCGGCAAATCCACCATGCCGATATGCTTTTTGCTCAGCTCGCGCATCCACGGCTGCTTGAGGAAAAAGTTGAACACCTTAGGCGCTTTGGCCATCAGCGGCGCGTAACTCTCCACGGTGGCTACCAGATGATCGCTCATCGGGCGCAGATAGCGGGTGTGATACAGCTGCAGGAAGCGTGAACGGAAGTTCGGCACATCGATCTTGATTGGGCACTGCGTCGAGCAGGCTTTACACGCCAGGCAGCCCGACATCGCCTCTTTCACTTCGTGCGAGAAGTCATATTCGCCCTGATTTGCGTGCCAGGTATTACGCGTGCGCTGAATCAGCGTACGCAAGCTGGCGCCCTGTTTCGGCAGCGCCTGCTCAAGTTGGATAGGATCCACGCCCTGCTCGGAGAGCAAACGCAGCCATTCACGCGTGAGTGTGGCGCGCCCTTTCGGCGAGTGAATGCGGTTGCGGGTAATTTTCATCGACGGGCACATTGGGCTACGTGCATCGAAGTTGAAGCACAAACCGTTGCCATTACACTCCATCGCACCGCGCCACTCGTTGCGCACCGTAACCGGAATCTGCCGATCGTAGGTGCCGCGTTTCACCGCATCTACCTGCATCATCGGCTCATCACTGCCGAGCGGTGTACAGATTTTGCCGGGATTCATGCGGTTGTCAGGATCGAACGCGGCTTTGATGCGGCGCAGTTCATTGAATAACGTTTCGCCAAAGAATTCAGGGCTGTACTGCGCGCGGAAACCTTTGCCGTGCTCGCCCCACAATAAACCGCCGTAGCGCGCGGTCAGCGCCACCACTTCATCAGAGATCTGCTTCATCAGCAGCTCCTGCTGCGGATCGCACATATCCAGAGCCGGACGCACATGTAGCACGCCAGCATCCACATGCCCAAACATGCCGTAGCTCAGGCCGTGGCTGTCAAGCAGCGCGCGAAAATCGACGATGTAATCCGCCAGCTGTTCTGGTGGCACCGCGGTATCTTCCACAAACGGAATCGGCTTGGCGCGCCCTTTGGCGTTCCCCAACAGGCCAACCGCTTTTTTGCGCATATTATAGATGCGCTCAATGCCGCCTAAATCGTCACACAGTTGATAGCCGATGACGCCGCCCATCTGCTGCTGCATCAGCTCATCTAAGCGCTGACATAGCGTGCTGATCTGCTGCTCAATCAGTTCGTCATCATCACCGGCAAACTCCACGATGTTGAGCCCCAGCAACTGTTTATCTGGCACATGGGTAATTAATTCATTTACCGAATGCCAGACGATATCTTCTCGCGCCAGATTCAGGACTTTTGAGTCCACGGTTTCCACCGAAAGCGCTTTGGCTTCCACCATTAAAGGGGCGTTACGCAGGGCCGAGTCGAACGAATCGTATTTGATGTTGACCAGACGGCGCACTTTAGGGATAGGCGTGATGTCGAGGCGCGCTTCGGTAATAAAGGCCAATGTACCTTCCGCGCCGCACAGCAAACGCGTCAAATCAAACGTCTGCAAATCGTCGCTGAACACATGACGCAGATCGTAGCCGGTCAGGAAGCGATTGAGCTTGGGGAATTTCTCCAGAATCAGATCGCGCTGTTCGCGGCAGCGACTCAACACCTGCTGGTAAATGCGCCCTTCCGCGGTCGGCGTGCTGGCCAGCTGTTCCGCCAATTCAGTCGGCATGGCGCGCGTATCAAGGATGTCGCCACCCAGCAGCACCGCGCGCAGGCCTTCCACGTGATCGGAGGTTTTGCCATACACCAGCGAACCCTGGCCCGAAGCATCGGTGTTGATCATGCCGCCGAGCGTGGCGCGATTGCTGGTGGAGAGCTCCGGCGAGAAGAAGAAGCCATACGGCTTGAGCCACGCATTGAGTTGATCTTTCACCACGCCCGCTTCAACCCGCACCCAACCTTGCTCGGTGTTGATTTCCAGGATGCGGTTCATGTAGCGCGACATATCCACCACGATGCCCTGATTCAGCGACTGTCCGTTGGTGCCGGTGCCGCCACCGCGTGGCGTAAACACCAGGCTGGTAAAACGGGTTTCACCGGCAAGGCGCGCAATCAACGCCACATCCGCCGTCGAGCGCGGAAACAGCGCCGCATCAGGCAGCAGCTGATAAATACTGTTGTCGGTGGCAAGCGAGAGGCGATCGGCATAGCTGGTGGCGGTATCGCCGGTAAAGCCTTGCTCTTTCAAGGACTGCAGGAATGTCAGCACCAGTTGAACGAGGCCTGGTGCCTGAGAAATCTGTGGGATCATTATTGAGTGACCGAGATGTTGTAAACGTTTGCGTCGTGATTTTTTTCAGCCCTTGGTTTTATCATACTTTTCTGCTGGCTGCTGTTTTTTCAGGAAAGCGCGCCGCCGTCGCTGCTTTTCCTGTTTAATTTTCAGGAAATAGATCATCATTAATCAGGGCTGTTCAGCCCCACTCTGAAGGATTCAATCGAGGTTAACCGTTGTGATGAAAGACCTGCAACGCGGTATGGATTTACCGCAAATGCTGTTTTCACTGATGTTCATTCTAATCATGATCATCGCCAGTCTGTGGGTGGTGCAGCCCTTTATTCTAGGCTTCGCCTGGGCCAGCATGGTGGTGATCGCCACCTGGCCGTTGATGATTCGTCTACAGCACATGTTGTGGGGACGCCGCTCGCTGGCGGTGATCGCCATGACCATTTTGCTATTACTGCTGTTTATTATTCCTATCGCCCTGCTGGTCAGCAGCCTGATTGATAACAGTGCGCCGGTGATCGCCTGGGCAACGCAGCGCCATCTGGTAATGCCTGACTTCGATTGGTTGCGACAGATTCCCTACGTCGGCAGGAAACTCTACTCGAGCTACCACAAATTAGTGGATGGCGGCGGCGCGGCGATGCTGAATCAGGTGCAGCCTTATATTGGTCGCACCACCGGCTTCTTTGTGGCGCAGGCCGGCCACTTCGGCCGCTTTATGATGCACCTCATCGTGATGCTGTTGTTCAGCGTGCTGCTCTACTGGCGCGGCGAGCAGGTGGGCCACGGCATTCGTCATTTTGCCTATCGCATGAGTGGACGCCGTGGCGATGCCGCAGTGCTGCTGGCCGGTCAGGCGATTCGTGCTGTGGCGCTAGGCGTGGTGGTCACCGCGCTGGTTCAGGGCGTGCTCGGCGGTATTGGTTTAGCCATTTCCGGCATTCCTTACGCCACGCTGTTAACCGTGTTGATGATTCTGACCTGCCTGGTGCAGCTCGGGCCGCTGGTAGTGTTAGTGCCAGCGATTATCTGGCTGTACTGGAGCGGCGATACCACGTGGGGCACGGTGCTGCTGGTGTGGAGTTGCGTGGTCGGTACGCTGGACAGCGTGTTGCGTCCGGTGTTGATTCGCATGGGTGCCGATTTACCGATGATCCTGATTCTTTCCGGCGTTATTGGCGGATTGATTGCTTTCGGTATGATTGGGCTGTTTATCGGTCCGGTGGTCCTGGCGGTGTCTTATCGTCTGGTTTCAGTGTGGATGCATGAAGCGCCCGAACCGGATGACGATGTGCAGACCGCCATCGAAGCGTTGGCCGATCACGAAGAAGAACTACATTAAGCGTTCCCCGCCGGGTCGCCGTTCATGGCGACCTCATTCACATTAACGCCCACTTAGCGAAGATGCACGTTCTCTCAGTTTTACACTGGCCTTACTTTAACCGGCCTAATGCCCCAACATCGCCACCGCGCATTTCTTACTGATAATAATTTTTTTCCATAAGCGATTTTTAAGAAAAAACGCAGTTTTAGGCGCTTTAGGCGGAATTCTCTTACGGAATGATTATTTTTACAGCTGAATTGCCGCTTAGCAGGGAAGAAAAAGGCCACGAAAGGTTATCAGCTTTAAACTAATAAGAGGATTCTTAAAGACGCCAGCGAGCCTGATCAATAACATGTTTCCTATGTTTTGAATCAAGCTACTGATTTCTAAACAACCTTATTCCCCTGAGTAAAGTGAAGAATTGCTGTGTGTAGTCTTTGCCCATCCCCTGTGATGGGCTTTTTTTTGGCTTTTTTTCAGACAAAAAAACAAGGCCAGCAGCGCTGACCTTGATAATTACATTAATGACACGTCAAATTCTCATCTGATGCATCAAATTATCGCCCGGTTAATGTTTGGATGCGTTCAGCTCTGCCAAACTCAACCAGGTTTCAACCACGGTATCCGGATTAAGCGACAGGCTATCAATGCCCTGCTCCATTAACCATGCCGCAAAGTCCTGATGATCCGACGGTCCCTGACCACAAATACCGACGTATTTACCCTGTTTTTTCGCCGCTTTGATCGACATCGATAACAGCGCTTTCACGGCATCATTACGTTCATCAAACAGCGCGGACACCACGCCAGAGTCACGATCGAGGCCCAGCGCCAACTGCGTCATGTCGTTAGAGCCGATGGAGAAGCCATCGAAGTGCTCGAGGAACTGCTCAGCCAGCAAGGCGTTGGACGGGATCTCACACATCATGATCACTTTCAGGCCATTCTCGCCGCGCTTCAGACCGTTTTTCGCCAGCTCGGCGATCACCGCTTCGGCTTGATCGACGGTACGCACGAACGGAATCATGATTTCAACGTTGGTCAGCCCCATTTCGTTACGCACGCGCTTCACCGCTTCGCACTCCAGCTTGAAGCAGTCGCGGAAGTTGTCAGCAACGTAGCGACCGGCGCCACGGAAACCGAGCATCGGGTTCTCTTCTTCCGGCTCATAACGCTCGCCACCCACCAGGTTGGCGTATTCGTTGGTTTTGAAATCGGAAAGACGAACAATCACGCGCTTCGGCGCAAATGCGGCACCCAGCGTCGCAATCCCTTCGGTCAGACGGCCGATGTAGAACTCAATCGGGTCATCAAAGCCTTTCATCATCTGACGAATCTGCTGCTGCAATTCCGGCGTTTGATGATCAAACTCCAGCAACGCTTTGGGATGCACGCCAATCATACGGTTGATAATGAACTCCAGACGCGCCAGGCCAACACCTTCGTTCGGCAAGCAGGCGAAATCGAACGCACGATCCGGATTACCGATGTTCATCATGATCTTCAGCGGTAGTTCCGGCATGGTATCGACCTGCGAGCTGGTAACCTCGAAGTCCAGCAGTTCGTCATAGACATAACCGGTATCACCTTCGGCGCAAGAAACCGTGACTTTGTGGCCATCTTTCAGGTGATCGGTGGCATCGCCACAGCCCACCACCGCCGGAATGCCCAGCTCACGCGCGATGATCGCTGCATGGCAAGTACGACCGCCGCGATTGGTGACGATGGCTGAGGCTTTCTTCATGATCGGTTCCCAATCGGGATCGGTCATGTCGGTTACCAGCACGTCGCCTTTTTCAATGCGATGCATCTCGCTGATGTCGTGGATGACTTTGACTTCACCAGCACCGATGCGATGACCAATGGCGCGGCCTTCGACCACCACGTTGCCTTTGCCCTGCAGCGTATAACGTTCCATCACCTGACCGTTGGAGCGCACCGTTTCCGGACGCGCCTGCACGATGAACAGTTTGCCGGTGTGGCCATCTTTCGCCCATTCAATGTCCATTGGGCGTTTGTAGTGCTGCTCAATCAGCACCGCCTGACGCGCCAGCGCCTGCACTTCGTCATCGGTTAAGCTGAAGCGATCGCGCTGTTCCTGCTCGACATCTTCAATCCGCACCTGCTCGCCATGCTCCTGCGAATCCGCATACACCATGCGCAGCTTTTTTGAGCCCATGGTGCGGCGCACAATCGCCGGACGATTGGCGGCCAGCGTTGGTTTATGCACGTAGAACTCGTCGGGGTTCACCGCGCCCTGCACCACCATTTCGCCCAAACCAAAGGCGGAGGTGATAAACACCACTTGATCAAAGCCCGATTCGGTATCAATGGTGAACATTACGCCCGACGAGGCGAGGTCCGATCGCACCATGCGCTGAATACCGGCCGAGAGCGCCACGCCGCGATGGTCGTAGCCCTGATGCACACGGTAGGAGATGGCACGATCGTTAAATAAGGAGGCATAAACGTGCTTCACTGCGATGATGACCGCGTCATAACCCTGCACGTTAAGGAAAGTCTCCTGCTGGCCGGCAAACGAGGCGTCGGGCATATCCTCGGCGGTGGCTGACGAGCGCACCGCAAAGGAGGCGTCGGCATCATCAGCAGAGAGTTGTTCGTAGGCGCTACGAATTGCCGCTTCCAGTTCAGGCTGGAATGGCGTATCGATCACCCATTGACGAATCTGTTTACCCGCTTGCGCGAGCTCAGCAACATCATCAACATCCGTTTTATCCAGCAAATCATAGATCCGCTGGTTCAGTCCGCTTTGATCGAGGAACAGATTAAACGCGTAAGATGTGGTCGCATAACCGTTGGGTACGGAAACACCCAGCGACGACAAATTCGTAATCATTTCTCCAAGGGAAGCATTCTTGCCTCCCACCCGATCAACATCATGCATGCCAAGCTGGTTGTACCAGAGCACTAGCGACTGTTGGTCTTGATTGGACATTGAGATTATCCTTTTAAATGATGTGAATACACATGGAACATTTTGCTATTCGCCAAAACAGCCTGGCACAACCGATTAATAAAGACTAAGTGTTGAATCGTTAAAGCAGGAAAAGAAAGACAAAATCGGATTAGTACTTAGAATTAATTGTGTTGCGCAACCGCCCTATTTCACGCTAATGGATTGCTGTAGCGATATTTTTCCCCTTTTCAGAGGGTTAGCGATTGATTTTTGTTGCGCAACGCCCTCACACTTTATTTCATGCGCGAAAAGGAAAATGCGCGAAAATAATGCTTTTCAAAACAGCATTTCATCTAATATTGATTATTCACTGATTCATCTTTGTGAGCGCAATAGCGGACAATATGGATATTTCATTTTATTATTATTTAAAATGAAATGTTGTCATCGATAATTTGGGCATTGCTACGCAAGAGGATATTTGCACTATGAACACTGAACGCAGCGTATTCTACATCTCTGATGGCACCGCCATTACCGCCGAAGTGCTGGGCCATGCGGTGTTATCCCAGTTCCCGGTGATAACCCACAGCGTGACGCTGCCATTTGTCGAGAATGTGCAACGCGCTCAGGCGGTTAAAGCACAGATCAACGCGCTTTACCAGCAGAGCGGCGTGCGCCCGCTGGTGTTCTTCTCCATCGTCACACCCGACGTCCGTGAAATTATTCTCGAAAGCGAAGGCTTTTGTCAGGACATCGTGCAGGCGCTGGTCGCGCCGTTGCAGAGCGAACTCGGCGTGGCGTCAATGCCGGTGGCGCACCGCACGCACGGTTTGACCGCCAGCAACCTCGGCAAATATGACGCGCGCATTGCCGCCATCGATTACACCCTTGCGCATGATGACGGCATTTCCCTGCGCGGCCTCGAAGATGCGCAGGTGATTCTGCTCGGCGTGTCGCGCTGCGGGAAGACGCCCACCAGCTTGTATCTGGCAATGCAGTTTGGCGTGCGTGCCGCTAACTATCCGTTTATCGCCGATGATATGGATAACCTGAAACTGCCGCCGGCGCTGCGTGCACATCAGCATAAGTTGTTTGGTTTAACCATCGACCCGGAACGCCTGGCGGCGATTCGCCAGGAGCGCGCGGAAAATACCCGCTACGCTTCGTTGCGCCAGTGCCGTCTCGAAGTAGGCGAAGTGGAAGCGCTATTCCGTACCAACCAGATTCGTTATCTCAACAGCACCAACTATTCGGTGGAAGAGATCGCCACCAAAATCCTCGATATCATGGGTCTGAGCCGCAGCATGTATTAGGTTTCTCTGCCGGTCGCCATAAGTGGCGACCTCCCGCCACATACCTGGCCTGTATTGCAATCGTAAAGTCTGGCTTCCGTCTGGTTTTAAGACCTTTGTTTTTAGCAGGTTGAATTCGCAAGCTATTAGTTTATTGTGATCACCATCACTTCCCGGTATTTCACCGCTGCGAAGAACAAATTTTTGAGAATCTCAATGAACAAGACTGATGAACTGCGTACCGCGCGCATCGGTAGCCTGCTGACTCCGGCTGCGCTCGCGCATGAACACCCTATTTCGGCAGAGATTGCCGCCAACGTCACCGCTTCCCGCCAGCGCATCGCGCGCATTCTGACCGGTGAAGATCCGCGTCTGCTGGTGATTATTGGTCCTTGCTCGCTGCACGATCCTAAAGCGGCGATTGAGTATGCTAAACGTCTGAACGTGCTGCGTGAGCGCCATAAAGATCGTCTGGAAATCGTGATGCGTGCCTATTTCGAAAAACCGCGCACCGTGATTGGCTGGAAAGGCCTGATCTCCGATCCCGATCTGGATGGCAGCTACGATGTAAACCGCGGCATCGCCATTGCGCGCAAACTGCTGCTGGATATCAACGCGCTGGGCATGCCAACCGCCACTGAATTCCTCGATATGGTGATCGGCCAGTTTATTGCCGACCTGATCAGCTGGGGCGCGATTGGCGCGCGTACCACCGAAAGCCAGATTCATCGTGAAATGGCGTCAGCGCTCTCCTGTCCGGTCGGTTTCAAAAACGGCACCGACGGTAACGTGCAGATCGCGGTCGATGCGATTCGCGCCGCGCGTGCCAGCCACATGTTCCTGTCACCGGATAAAAACGGTCAGATGACCATCTATCAAACCAGCGGTAATCCGCATGGTCACGTAATCCTGCGCGGCGGTCGACAGCCGAACTATCACGCCGAAGATGTGGCGGCGGCAGCGGCCAATCTGCGCGACTTCAATCTGCCGGAGCAATTGGTGATCGACTTCAGCCACGGCAACTGCCTGAAGCAGCACGGTCGTCAGCGTGACGTTGCCGATGATGTGGCGGCGCAAATCCGTGCCGGATCGCGCGCGGTTGCGGGCGTGATGATCGAGAGTTTCCTGCAGGAAGGGAATCAGAAAGTGGTGAGCGGTGCGGCGCTGACCTATGGTCAGTCAATCACCGATCCGTGCCTCGGCTGGGAAGACAGCGCCGAGGTGCTGGCAAAACTGGCTGCCGCGGTCGACAGCCGTTTTTAATGCTGATCTAGCTGGAACAACTCACTTCCAGCGATTTGCCCCACTCTGGTGGCCGTTGGCGCAACTCTGCGCTGACGGCCGCATCGCTATACGGTTGCTGTAACGCGCTATGCAGCTTCGCTAACGCCTTGGTCTCGCCGTTCTCGACCTTTTCAATCACCTGCTGTGCCAGATAGTTGCGTAACACCAGCGCCGGATTAGCCGCTTTCATCACCGCCTGACGCTGCGCATCGCTGCCGTGGTCTTGCAACAAACGCTGGCGATAATCGCTGTACCAGCGATCAAAGGCCTCACGATCAATAAACTCATCACGCAACGGCGAACGGCTTTCATCTTGCTGCGTGTCGCTCAGCATGCGGAAGGTCAGCGTGTAATCACTGTGTTCCGCCGTCATCATCGACAGCAAGCCAGTCAGAAGCGTGTTGTCATTAGCATCCGCCGTCAGCAAGCCGAGTTTGGCACGCATTTTCTCCCCCCAAACGCGCATCAGTTCACCTTCATAATGACCCAGCGCCTGCTTAAGCTGCTCGGTGGTCATCAATCCCGACAAGGCATGCGCCAGGCGATTAAGGTTCCACAAGCCAATCATCGGCTGATTTTCGAAAGCGTAGCGGCCCTGATAGTCACTGTGATTGCAAATGTAATCCGGCTGATAGTCGTCGAGGAAACCGTAAGGACCGTAATCCAGCGTTAAGCCCAGAATCGACATGTTATCGGTGTTCATCACGCCGTGCGCAAAGCCAACGCTCTGCCAATGGGCGATCAGGCTCGCCGTGCGTTTAACGATATCGGTGAACCACAGCAGGTAACGATCCGCTTCATCCTTGAGCTGCGGCCAGTGATGGCGAATGGCGTAATCCGCCAGCTGGCGCACTTTGTCTTGTTCACCGCCGTAATAGAAATGCTCAAAATGACCGAAACGCAGATGGCTGTCGGCAATGCGCATCAGCATCGCACCGCGTTCCTGGGTTTCGCGTAGCACCGGCTCATCGCCAATGGCTAACGCCAGCGCGCGCGTGGTGGGAATGCCCAGATGGTGCAGCGCTTCAGACGCGAGGAATTCGCGTACGCTGGAGCGGATCACCGCGCGACCGTCACCCATGCGCGAATAGGGCGTTAATCCGGCCCCTTTCAAGTGCCAGTCGAGCTTGCGACCGTTGGCCAGCTGCTGTTCACCCAACAGAATGCCGCGCCCATCGCCCAACTGTCCGGCCCAGACGCCAAACTGATGGCCACTATAAACCTGCGCCAGCGGCGACATGCCGGGCAGCATTTCGCGTCCTGACCACACGCCATGCCCGCTGCCGGCGAACAGCGCATCATCTAAACCCATCTCTTGTGCCAGCGGCGCATTGTGATAAAACAGCCGTCCACCCGCTAATGGCGTTGGGTCCAGCGCGGTGTAGAATCCGGGTAATTCTTGCTGCCAGCTATTGGTAAATTGCATCGACACTCCGGAAGGTGCGCTTAAATCAGGCACCCGCAATGAGTTATAAGATAACAGAGAGTGTAACGCCGACGCGGCGCGGAAGACAGGCGAAAGGGTTACTGCTGCGAAGGCGTATGTAAATTCAGGTCGGAATAGATGAGATCGTTAAGACGTTCAGCTTTCACCACCGGGAACAGGCTGCCCTGTAGCTGCGCACCACTCAACGTGGTCATCTTTTCCATCATTTGGTTATCGTCAATACCACAAATAATGATCTGGTCCGCAAAATCGGAAAAATTATTGATAACTGTCTGAATAAAAGGCGTAAACGAGGCGCGCTTGGCCAGGTTATGAATAAAGGCTTTATCCAGTTTTAACACGCTAAACAGATTATCGTACACCGCGGTTGCCGGCGCTTTTCCTGCGCCAAATTGTGAAAGCGATAAACGAAATTCACTTTGTAATGCTGCAAGCAATGGATGGGATTTACCCAAAGATAATTGCGGAAACGTTTCGCTGATATCTAAAACAATAAAAGGGATTTGTCGGAATTTCCTTAACAGAAATTCGCTGGCTAAAAGTGTATTGGCCATAGAGTCATCAATACGTACCAACGCGGTAATTTGATTAATCTCAAAAAAGTCGCGGTACTTTTCCAGCAATGAAAGCTGGCTCTGCAGCAAACGTAATTGCTGCGCATCGTCCAATTGCGGCAACAGCAAATCCTGCGGCAGCGTAATAGGTGCGCTGTCGTGGACAAATTGCGTCACCAGCTCGACCGCAGTCAGCTGGCCCGCCAGAGAGTAAACTGGATAAAACCAGGTTTCCGACTGATAGTCGGCAGACAAATGGACTTTCATTTTTCAAGCCAGAAGCAATGGCAATTGGCGCATCGTATATCAACGAATTCTACCAGGCAATAGGACCAAACGTTTGAAGAGGTGCCGTTTTAGGTCTTATTACGCTGATTTAAGCCGCAAATAATACTTAAGCCAAATAAGCCGGGGTTAATGTCCATACCAATTAAATAAATTTAGCTTTATTATTAGTATTAAAACGATGGCGGGTAAAGTGCCATTTTAAATGATAGTTAAATATCGGCAGAATTCAGATTTAATTCAGGGTGAGATACCCTTTCTTTTTTCGCGTCTTTATTAAGCGATAACAACGCTATTTAGATGCGACGCGCCTGCCAAAATACTTTACGCCAGTAAACATTATCCAGCGACGAGCGGATCACACCCTGGCTGGTCGAGGCGTGAATAAAGGTGTTGTCGGTATCGTAAATACCGACGTGCAAACCGTTTTCTCCACTGCCGGTTTTGAAGAACACCAGATCGCCAGGCAGCAGATCGCCCTTGTCGATGCGCGTACCAATGTCGGTTTGATCAATGGTCGAGCGTGGCAGCTGCATATCGAATTTATCGCGGAAGGTGAGATAGACGAAGCCGGAACAATCCACGCCACCGCGGCTTAATCCGCCATAGCGATACGGCGTTCCCCGCCAGCGGCTCAGCTGATCGTTGAGTTGGGCAATCACGGTGATAGAGTCAGACAAACGGCCATTCGGCGGCGGTGCATGATGGCTACAGCCCGCCAGCAACAGTGCCAAAATCAAAATTGTCAGCCGCATCCGCCTCTCCCTTTCTCCCTTGTCCGGCAGACACTGTAGCGGCAAAGCGCTACGGCACGCAATCCTCTGTCAGGGAATAAACAGCAGCGGACCTTGTGCGGTATCAATTTGTTCAAACGGGGTTTGGTAAAGCGGCGCTAAATGCGCAGCGGTCAGCACCTCGCTGGCCCTGCCCTGACGGACAACCGCGCCTTGATGCATTAACCACACGCGAGCGGCATGGCGCAGGCTGTGGTTGAGGTCGTGCCCGCTGGCAACAATCGCCAGGCCGCTGCAACACAGTTCGGCCAGCAGCTTATCGACCGAACGCTGTTGCGCCACGTCGAGTGCACTCATCGGCTCATCCAGTAGCAGCAGTTTGCCGCGTGGATTGATCGCCGGATGAACCTGCAACACCACGGCAGCCAACCGCACGCGTTGCCATTCGCCACCAGAAAGCTGCGTAAGACTGCGCGTCAGTTTGTCCTGCAGCGCTAACTGCGCGAGCACCTCTTTTAACACGCAGTCTGTTTCCGCCGTTTGTGCGCTGATATGCATGCGTAAGTAATGCCACACCGGCATTTGTCCCGGTGCCATCTGCTGTTGCGGCAGCCAGCCGCGCAGCTGGGCCAATGCCGCACCGTTTAACGTGGACAGCGGCGCGCCATCCAGCAGAATGCTGCCCTGACTCGGCAACAAACCGGACAGCGCGTTGAGCAAGGTACTTTTGCCGGCGCCGTTCGGCCCCACCAGATGCACTAATTCACCGGCGTTAACGCTAAGTTCAACGGGAGCCAGCCGCCCTGTGACGCTGACTCCCTGACACTGCAATAGCATTTATTCGGCCAGCGCCTGCTCTACACTTTTCAGGATGATGGGATCGTCTGGCGTCATATCCGGTGAGAAGCGCGCAATGACTTTGCCCTGCTTATTAATAAGGAATTTTTCGAAGTTCCACAGGATATCGCCTGGCGCTTTCGGCGCGCGCCCTTTGCTCTCCATGCGCTCGAGGAAACCGCTGCCTTCCGGGCGTTGCGCCACCGGCTGCGCCGCCGTCAGCTGCGCATAGAGAGGGTGACGATGCTCGCCGTTGACATCGGTTTTATCGAACATCGGGAAAGTGACGCCGTAAGTGGTGCTGCAAAAGGTTTTGATCTCTTCGTTACTGCCCGGCTCTTGCTCGAGGAACTGATTGCATGGGAAGCCAAGCACGCTGAACGGCTTATCCTGCCAGGCTTTCTGCAGCGATTCTAACTGCTCATACTGCGCCGTCAGGCCACATTTAGATGCCACATTGACTACCAGTAGCACCTTGCCCTCATAGGCCGCCAGCGTGGTTTTTTCACCGTCCAGCGTAACCAGTTCTGTCTGATAAATGCTCATAGTCGATTCCTGTTGTTGATAACACGTTGCCAGCCAAAGCTAGCGCGAAGACTTCACTAATAACATGATAAACAGCGGCGCGCCGAGCGTGGCCGTTACCACGCCAATCGGCAGTTCGGCAGAGGTTAACACCAGCCGCGCAATAATATCCGCGCCAAGCAGCACTGCGGCACCGGCTAACGCCGCCGCAGGCAACAAATAACGATGATCGCTAAAACCGCTGAGACGCAATAGATGCGGGATAACCAGACCAATAAAACCGATCGCACCCGCCATCGCTACGCTCACGCCCACCAGCCAGCCCATCGCCAGCACCAGCAGGTTGCGCCACAGCAGCAGCGGTAATCCGAGCTGACGTGCCGAGGTTTCGCCCAGCGCCAGCAAATTCAACGTGCGTGCGGTGGCGATCAGCAGCAGCGTTACCGGCAGCAGCGCCAACATCATCCAGCCATAGCGCCAGTCAATGCCGCTAAAGCCGCCCATCATCCAGTACATCAGCTGACGCAGATCGAGGCTGGTGCTAAAATACACTGCCCAAGTCATGATGGCGCTACAGATAATGCCAAGCGCCACGCCGGTCAGCAGTAAGCGGCTCACTGAGAGTTGTTTGTGAGCGAAGTGCAGCAGCATCAGCGTGATCAGCAGCGCACCGGCCATGGCCGCCAGCGCTAAGCTCCATAGCGAACCGTTACCGAGCATCACACCTAATACCAGACCAATCCCCGCCCCGTTAGACACGCCAAGTAAGCCGGGTTCCGCCAGCGGATTGTTAAACAGCGCCTGCATCACTACGCCGCACACCGCCAGCGCTGCACCCACCAGCAGCACCGCCAGCGTGCGCGGCATGCGCAGCTGCCAGACGAACAGATCGCCTTCCGCCGAAAACCATTGTGTGGGAGAGATCCAGCTGTCGCCGGCGCACAGGCTAAGCCCGATGAGCAGCAATAGCAGCGCAATGAGTGCGATGAGCCAGCGCTGGCTGCGGCGATTTGCCTGGGAAGCAAGCTGATCCAGCAGAGTCATAGATAAGATTGGCTGAGAAAACAGAGATTTGATTGTAGTGGGATTACAGCAAAAAGAAAGCGGCGCTGTGGAGGCGCCGCTGGAGAAGCCTTACTGATGCGGAGGAAGCGGCTGACCATGATTATCACGCTTCTGCTGATTGTCACGCTGGTCGTGATGCTGCGGTTGCGGCTGACGCTGTGGCTGACGTTTGTCGTCGCGGTGCGGTCCATTACCCGGATGCTGCGCCTGCCAGCCGTTACCGTTCCAGTAACCGTGCGGACCTTTGGTGCCGATGCGCTGGTTATGGTGCTGTTTCCACCACGTTGGCGCACGCCAGTCGTAACCATCCCAATAGTAGCCGCGCTTATCCTGATCGCCGATATGCACCGAAACGCCCGGCGTGTTGATGTTGACGGAAACATTGGCGCTAGCCAGCAGCGGCATGCCTAACAAGACACTTAATAAAATTGCTGTCTTTTTCATTATTCAAACCCTTTGCTCTGTGATGGCGCTGTTATAACAAAAGTGTTGATGCCGTCACTATCGGTGAGGACCGATTTTCGCCTTATTTTCCGGATACTTACTAAATCCTTACATCATGAATAAATCGTGCAGAGCGGCCAGATTTAAGGCAAAAAAAAAGGCCGCTAAGCGGCCTTTTTGTCGTACTGAAATTAGTCAGCATCCTTGGGTGTCGCGTTCTCGACGCGACTTTTCAACTTCTGTCCCGGACGGAATGTCACCACTCGGCGCGCGGTGATAGGAATATCTTCCCCCGTCTTCGGGTTACGGCCCGGACGCTGGTTTTTGTCACGCAGATCAAAATTACCAAATCCGGACAGTTTTACCTGTTCTCCGTTTTCCAACGCGCGGCGAACCTCTTCAAAAAAAAGTTCTACCAACTCTTTGGCATCGCGTTTGCTCAACCCGAGTTTTTCAAACAGGTACTCTGACATTTCAGCTTTTGTAAGCGCCATAGGTTCAATCCCTCAAGGTTGCCTGGAATCGCTCTTTTAATGCCGCAACGCATTTGGCAACGGTCGCGGCAATCTCCTCTTCTTCGAGTGTCCGGCTGGTATCCTGCAAAATCAGGCTAATCGCTAGGCTCTTTTCACCTTCGTTTACGCCCTTACCACGGTACACGTCAAACAAGTTTACGCCAACTACCTGATTTACGCCAACTTTCTTACACTCCGCAATGATATCTGCTGCAGGCACATTTTCAGCCACCACAACGGCGATATCACGACGGTTTGCCGGGAAGCGAGAAATCTCGCGCGCATCAGGCAGGACGCGGTCTGCGACCTTATTCCAAAGCAGTTCAAACACTAAGGTGCGACCATTCAGATCCAGCTTACGTTCCAGCTCTGGATGAACCACCCCGATAAATCCGATTCGTTCGCCGCGTAAATAAATTGCGGCGCTTTGTCCTGGATGCAGCGCCGGATTGGCTTCCGCACGGAAGGAAATCTCATCAAGTTTACCGGTCAAATCCAGCAGCGATTCTAAATCGCCTTTCAAATCATAGAAGTCAACCGTCTGACGCGCCAGATCCCAATGCTCTTCATAGCGATTGCCGCTTAAAACGCCGGCCAGCATAAGATCCTGGCGGATACCCAGATCGGCCTGTGTATCAGGAACAAAGCGTAAACCGCTTTCAAACAGGCGTACGCGGCCCTGCTGACGGTTTTGGTTATACACCACCGCGCCCAGCAAACCGGTCCACAGCGACAGGCGCATTGCCGACATATCGCTGGAGATTGGGCTGGGCAGGATCAGCGCCTCTTCGCCCGGATGCAGCAACTGCTGCAGTTTGGGATCAACGAAGCTGTAGGTAATCGCTTCCTGATAACCTTTATCTACCAACAGATTTTTCGCACGCTTCAGCGACAGGTCGGCTTCACGATGCTGCGTCATGATCAGGCTGGCTTTCACCGGCACATCAGGGATGTTGTTATAGCCGTAAACGCGCGCCACTTCTTCGACCAGATCTTCTTCGATAGCCATATCGAAACGCCAGCTTGGCGCAACGGCTTGCCACTCTCCTGCACTCACTTTCACTTCGCAACCCAAACGCGTCAGGATGTCAGTAACCTGTTCGTCAGCAATCACATGGCCAATCAGGCGATCGAGCTTTTCACGGCGCAGCGTGATGGTGGCGCGTGGCGGCAGCGCGCTCGCGTCAGTTTGGTCAATGACCGGGCCCGCTTCGCCGCCACAGATGTCGAGCAACAGTTGCGTCGCGCGTTCAATCGCTTTGTGCTGCAGCGCTGGATCGACGCCACGCTCGTAACGATGTGACGCGTCGGTATGCAGGCCCTGACGGCGAGCGCGGCCGGTGATCGCCAGCGGATCAAAGTAGGCGCATTCGAACAGCACATTTTGCGTCTCCTCATTGACACCGGAATGCTCGCCACCAAAGATGCCGCCCAACGCCAGCGCTTTGTGGTGATCGGCAATCACCAGCGTGTCGCTGCTGAGTTTAGCTTCGGTACCATCCAGCAGCGTCAGCACTTCGCCCTCTTCTGCCATACGCACCACGATGCCGCCGTCGATGCGGTCGAGATCGAAGGCATGCATCGGCTGGCCAAGCTCCAGCAGTACAAAGTTGGTGATATCGACCACCGGATCGATTGAGCGAATACCGCAACGACGCAGCTTCTCACGCATCCACAATGGCGTAGCGGCTTTGACGTTGACACCTTTCACCACGCGGCCAAGGTAGCGCGGGCACGCGGCGGTGGCATCAACGCGAATCGGGAAGGTATCGTTGATGGTGGCTTTTACCGGCTCAATTGCGGGAGCCGTCAGCGGCAAACCGTTCAAAACTGCTACATCACGCGCAATCCCGATGATGCCCAGACAATCGGCGCGGTTTGGCGTGACGCTGATTTCAATGGTGTTGTCATCCAGCTGCAGATAGCTGCGGATATCGGTGCCAATTGGCGCATCGGCTGGCAGCTCGATGATGCCGTTGTGATCGTCGGAAATACCCAGCTCAGAGAAGGAGCACAGCATGCCTTCAGACGGCTCGCCACGCAGTTTTGCTGCTTTGATTTTGAAATCGCCCGGCAGCACAGCGCCAACGGTCGCCACCGCCACTTTCAGGCCCTGACGGCAGTTTGGCGCGCCGCAGACGATATCCAACAGGCGATCGCCACCGACGTTGATTTTGGTGACGCGCAGTTTGTCGGCGTTCGGATGCTGGCCGCACTCAACCACTTCACCCACCACGACACCGTGGAACGCACCGGCAACCGGATCCACGCCGTCCACTTCAAGGCCGGCCATGGTGATTTGCTCAGACAGCGCAGCGCTGTCCAGGGCTGGATTTACCCATTCGCGTAACCAGAGTTCACTGAATTTCATTGGATAACCTGCCCTTATTTAAATTGTTTGAGGAAACGTAAATCATTTTCGAAGAAGGCGCGCAGATCGGTCACACCGTAGCGCAGCATGGTGAGACGCTCCATGCCCATGCCAAACGCAAAGCCCGAATAAATTTCCGGATCGATGCCAACATTGCGCAATACGTTCGGGTGCACCATGCCGCAACCCAGCACTTCCAACCACTTGCCGTTTTTACCCATCACGTCCACTTCTGCGGACGGTTCGGTGAACGGGAAGTAAGAAGGACGGAAGCGAATTTGCAGATTCTCTTCGAAGAAGTTGTTGAGGAAATCGTGCAGTGTGCCTTTCAGGTTGGTAAAGCTGATGTCTTTATCGACAATCAAACCTTCCATCTGGTGGAACATTGGCGTGTGCGTCTGATCGTAATCGTTACGATAAACACGGCCTGGCGCGATGATGCGGATTGGCGGCTGCTGGTTTTTCATGGTACGGATCTGCACGCCTGAAGTTTGGGTGCGCAGCAGACGCGTGGCATCAAACCAGAACGTGTCGTGATCGGCACGCGCCGGGTGATGGCCGGGAATGTTCAGCGCATCAAAGTTGTGGTAATCGTCTTCAATTTCCGGACCTGTTACCACCGCGAAACCCAGTTCGCCGAAGAAGGTTTCGATACGATCGATAGTGCGGGTCACCGGATGCAAGCCACCATTCTCAACGCGGCGGCCAGGCAGCGACACGTCGATGGTTTCCGCAGCCAGACGCGCATTCAGCTCCGCACTTTCCAGCGTCTCTTTGCGCGCGGTAAGGCGGTCCTGCACTTGCTGTTTGGCCTCGTTGATGACCGCACCCGCAGCCGGGCGCTCTTCTGCCGGCAGTTCACGCAGGGTGGTCATTTGCAGCGTCAGATGCCCTTTCTTACCCAGAAATTCGACGCGCACGGCGTCCAGAGCAGCGATATCCGCCGCCTCGTCGATGGCGGCCGTGGCACGAGCCACCAGGTCTGCGAGTTGGGACATGATTTCCTCTTCTTCCAGCCGGGCTGGTCAGTTCTCGTTGGGATCAGATGATCCGATTAAGTGTCGCCAGAAACAAAAAAGCCTCCACGAGGGAGGCTTTCAGCGCGATTTTTCGTTTCTTTTCTTATGCGCAAAAGCCCCTGATGTTCAGGCGCTAAAGTAAAAAAAGAAACGGAAAATAGCAGCATTCATGCTTGCGTTACCTTGTCATATTTAGAAACCGCACTATTGAAATGCGCAGCGGCCAAAATGTCAATCTTTTGCGTGAGTTGCGGGTAATAAAAAAGGGAGCAAGCTCCCTTTTTCAACTGACTTACGCCAGAGCTGATTTTGCTTTTTCAACAAGTGCAGTAAATGTCACTTTGTCGAATACAGCGATGTCAGCCAGAATCTTACGGTCGATTTCAATAGAGGCTTTTTTCAGGCCATTGATGAAACGGCTGTAAGAGATACCGTTCTGACGAGCCGCAGCGTTGATACGCGCGATCCACAGTTGACGGAACTGACGCTTACGTTGACGACGGTCACGGTAAGCATACTGACCAGCTTTGATAACAGCCTGGAAAGCAACGCGGTATACACGTGAACGTGCACCATAGTAGCCTTTAGCTTGTTTTAAGATTTTCTTGTGACGTGCGCGAGCAATTACACCACGTTTAACGCGAGCCATGTGAGCTCTCCTATATCATATTCTGTGATTTCCCTTCATCTTTCGTGCCGCAGCGGCGTTGGCTGTCTTCATTCATCCCAGTCACTTACTGATGTAAGTTCAGGGATTCATTCAGTTGCCGCCTTGCTGCAACCCGAAATCTTTCGGGGAATTAAACTAAAAAAAATTTACTTATGCGTACGGCAGGCAGGCAATAACCAGACCCAGATCGCCTTTAGACACCATGCCTTTCGGACGCAGGTGACGTTTACGCTTAGTAGACTTTTTAGTCAGAATATGACGCAGGTTCGCGTGCTTACGCTTGAAGCCGCCAGAAGCGGTCTTCTTGAAGCGCTTAGCGGCGCCACGTACAGTTTTAATCTTTGGCATTTTTACAAATATCCACTTCGCATTGTTAATAAAATGAATCAGACAGGCGAATAAAAATCCGCACAACGCAAGCGCTGCGCGGCATTATTACTTGAAGGCCTACTGTTTCTTCTTAGGAGCGAGCACCATGATCATCTGACGACCTTCGATCTTCGAAGGGAAGGATTCGACAATCGCCAGATCCATGTCTTCACACAGATCTTTACGGACGCGGTTAAGCACTTCCATACCGATCTGCTGGTGCGCCATCTCACGACCGCGGAAACGCAGCGTGATTTTGGCTTTATCACCCTCTTCCAGAAAGCGAATCAGGTTGCGTAGTTTGACCTGATAGTCGCCATCATCGGTACCAGGACGGAATTTGATTTCCTTGACCTGGATAACTTTCTGCTTCTTCTTCTGTTCCTTAGAAGACTTGCTTTTTTCATAAAGGAACTTGCCGTAATCCATGATACGGCAAACCGGCGGTTCGGCGTTCGGGCTGATTTCAACTAAATCTACGCCGGCTTCTTCAGCTTTCTCAATGGCTTCACGCAGGGTGACAATGCCAAGTTGCTCGCCGTCTACGCCAGTTAAGCGCACTTCGGTGGCACGGATTTCGCCGTTGATACGGTTCGGACGTGTTGGTTGTACTCGTTTTCCGCCTTTAATAACCTGTTTCCTCTAATTGGTGAAGATGTCGGCTGCGAATCTCTTGTTGCAGCTTCTCAACAAACACATCTACGTCCATGCTCCCAAGGTCTTTACCACGGCGGGTGCGCACGGCAACTTTGCCTGCTTCCACCTCTTTGTCACCGCAAACCAGCATATAAGGGACGCGACGTAATGTGTGCTCGCGGATTTTAAAGCCTATCTTCTCGTTTCTCAAGTCTGCTTTGACACGAATGCCAGCATTCTGCAATTTCTTCGTCAATTCACTGACGTATTCTGACTGACTGTCGGTGATATTCATCACCACAGCCTGCACCGGCGCCAGCCAACTCGGGAAGAATCCAGCGAATTCTTCGGTCAGGATGCCGATAAAGCGCTCCATTGAACCGAGAATTGCGCGATGGATCATTACCGGTGTCTGGCGGTCGTTGTTTTCGCCGACAAAAGTCGCGTCCAGACGCTTCGGCAGGGAGAAGTCTAGCTGAACGGTACCACACTGCCAGGCGCGGTCGAGACAATCGTACAGGGTAAACTCAATTTTAGGGCCGTAGAAGGCACCTTCTCCCGGCTGATATTCGAATGGAATATCATTCTCTTTCAGCGCTTCTGCCAAATCCACTTCCGCACGATCCCACATTTCGTCGGTACCGATACGTTTTTCCGGACGGGTCGACAGCTTCACCACGATTTTTTCAAAACCGAAGGTGCTGTACATGTCGTATACCATGCGGATACAGCTGTTCACCTCATCACGTACCTGATCTTCGGTACAGAAGACGTGAGCATCATCCTGGGTAAAGCCGCGCACGCGCATCAGACCATGCAAGGCACCTGATGGCTCGTTACGATGGCAGCTACCAAACTCCGCCATACGCAGCGGCAGGTCGCGGTAGGATTTCAGACCCTGATTAAAGATCTGAACGTGGCCTGGGCAGTTCATCGGCTTGATGCAATATTCACGGTTCTCTGAAGAGGTGGTGAACATGGCTTCTTTATAGTTCTCCCAGTGCCCGGTTTTCTCCCACAGCACGCGGTCCATCATGAACGGACCTTTCACTTCCTGATAGTCGTACTCTTTCAGCTTGGTACGCACAAACACTTCCAGCTCGCGGAAGATGGTCCAGCCGTCATTGTGCCAGAACACCATGCCCGGTGCTTCTTCCTGCATGTGGTAGAGATCAAGCTGCTTACCGATTTTACGGTGATCGCGCTTCGCCGCTTCTTCCAGACGCTGCAGATAGGCAGCCAGCTGCTTTTTATCCGCCCAGGCCGTACCGTAAATACGCTGCAGCATTTTGTTGTCGCTGTTGCCGCGCCAGTAAGCCCCGGAGATTTTCTGCAGTTTGAAGTGATGGCAGAAACGCATATTCGGCACGTGCGGACCGCGGCACATGTCGATGTATTCTTCATGTTGATACAGGCCAGGACGATCGTCGTGGCTGATGTTCTCGTCAAGAATGGTGGTTTTGTAGCTTTCGCCACGCTCAGCAAACACGTCACGTGCTTCCTGCCAGCTCACCTTTTTCTTCACCACATCGTAGTTGGTTTCAGCCAGCTGGTGCATACGCTTTTCCAGCAGCTCAAGATCTTCCTGGGTTAAGGTATGTTCCAGGTCAACGTCATAATAGAAACCGTTATCAATCACCGGGCCGATCGCCATTTTGGTGTTTGGCCACAGCTGCTTAATCGCATGCCCTAACAGGTGCGCGCAAGAGTGACGAATGATTTCTAAACCGGCGTCGTCTTTAGCGGTAATAATCGCGACCTGAGCGTCCTCGGTGATCGGATCAACCGCATCAACCAATTCGCCATTCACGCGACCCGCGATGCAGGCTTTCGCCAAACCCGGTCCAATATCCAACGCAATATCCATCACGCTGACCGGACGGTCAAAGCTGCGCTGGCTGCCATCAGGAAGAGTAATTACTGGCATTTCATATCCTTAATTGCAGTGGTAAGCCACACGAAAGCCTACATGCAAAAATGAGTTTCATAGTGTGTAACCCGGCGTGATGTCAGACCCACGTTGTCGGAATGACGCCAGGAATGTAAAGCGGCGATGATAATAGCAGCTTTCGCCGCCGATCAAAACCCGTGCAGAGATTCGCTAAGCTAAAGAGAAATAAAAAAAACCGCTGCGAGGCACAGGCCTGGCAGCGGTGATTCACATCCGTCTCGCTTACATTGAGTATGAGAGCTGGATCGTGGTTTTGGTATCGGTACGATCCGGCGCAGATTCTGGCGGATTATTGTTCCAGGTCACGTTGTAGCCCAGCTTCAGCGCGAAATGGGCATTGATGGCCACCTGCAGCGCGGTTTCTGAGTTCAGCGTGGTGTCTTCACCGAAGCTGCTCAGCACAGAAACACCCTGGATAAATTTGGTGGTATCTGTCAGCTGCCATTGATAGCTCACTGCACCATAACCCAATGCTTTGGTTTCATGGCCGCCATCATGGAAATCGTCGTAACGCACACCCGGACCAAATTCAGCACGCAGTGAGTGAACCGGGCCGCTGAGGATCTGACGACCGTAACCGGCGGTCAGCACATCGCGTGAGTCATAACCGTTGAAACGGTCGCTTAGCCAGCTTGCCTGACCAAACAGGTAGTCAGCGCTGTTGAGGTTATAACGGCTACGGCCACCAATGTTGTAAGTCTCAGATGAACGCTCATCGTTTGAGGAGTTGTTTGCGGCGTTGCCCCACAGACTCAATGCGGTATTGGTTTGATACCACGTCATATTGGTAGACGCACTCAGCGAAGAACTGGTGGTGTTTCCAGTTTGAGCCAGGTAACCCGCTGACGCGCTGCCTTCAAACGGCTTTTTCGCCGTTGCAGGGTCATCCATGGAGGTGAAAACGGCGTTATCTGCAAAGGCCTGGTGACAAAATGCTCCAGCAGAGAGCAATAAAACAGCGGACAGCTTGTTAAAGGCTTTCATTAAAAGTAACCCGTACGACAGTTTAAAAAACGAAGAGTCTGAAGCGTTTCTCCGGCCAATCAATGCAATTTACCGTAAGTTTTGTAAAAAAGTATGTATCCGCATAAAAAACCAGGAAAGCCGCTGGACCGCTCTTTTAATGGGACTTTTCCCATTTTCGCTGCGCATTATAGGGGGCAATTACTCAAATAGCAGCCTGAAGGCTACACGATTTTTCTGAACTCTTTTGACAAAGCTTTACCTGCTATTTTCACTAATGAATTGGCTAAAATTCGCTCTATACTGCGCGCTGGTCTACGCTGAAATGTGTTCGATAACAATGAGGTGAATAATGAGTGACCATGATGTCAAACGTTACATTGTCACGTTAAAATATCAGGAAAGTGGACTCGGCGACGTGCAGTCAGTGACCAGTGCCATGATCAATGGCGGTTACAGCACCACCTTCAGCGATGATGAAGGTCATCCGCATGAGTTGGGCACCAATAGCTTCGGCATTGTCAGCGCGTTAGAGGAGCATGAAATAGCAGAGCAAGCCGCGGGATATGCCCAAATCGCGCTCGATCATAAACCTGAGGTCACCGTCATCACGTTAGAGGCATTTCTGAAACAACAATCCTGACGCAGTGCAAAAAACGGCATCGACGCCAGGTTTGCTCAGGTTTTGCGCGTTACAATCGAACTCACGCAGCGAACAAAGAGGATTACCCGATGTGGTCAGCCATTAGTCGTCTGTTAAGCGAGTACGCCGGTGATGCCGAAATCACCGATCGTCAGGAACTTCCCGGTGGCGATGTCCATCCCGCCTGGCGCATCCGCTATGGCGAGTTGGATGTGTTCGTCAAATGTAACACCCGCGATATGCTCACCTTGTTCAGTTGGGAAGCCGATCAACTCGACCTGCTGGCGCGCACGCAAACCGTTCGCGTCCCGAAAGTGTATGGCGTTGGCAATGATCGTGATACCAGCTTCCTGCTGCTGGAATATATTCCGCCTCAACCCTTTACCGCACAGAGCGCTTTCCAGCTCGGCCAGCAGTTGGCGCATCTACACCAATGGAGCGAGCAACCGCAATTTGGTCTCGATTTCGACAACAACATCACCACCTCACCTCAGCCGAATAGCTGGTTACGCCGCTGGTCAGTGTTCTTCGCTGAGCAGCGCATCGGCTGGCAGCTGCAACTGGCCGCGGAAAAAGGCGTGCACTATGGCGATACCGAACTGATTGTTGATTGTGTGCAGCGCACGTTAGCCAACCACCATCCGCAACCTTCTTTATTACACGGCGATTTGTGGCCCGCCAACTGCGCCGGCAGCGCAGAGGGTCCGTGGTTGTTTGATCCCGCCTGCTATTGGGGTGATCGCGAGTGCGATTTAGCGATGCTGAGTTACTACGCCGATTTGCCGCGCCAGATCTATGATGGCTACCAGGCGGTTTGGCCACTGGAAGACGGATTCTCGCAGCGTCAGCCGGTGTATCAGCTCTATTACCTGCTGAATCGCGCCAATGTTTTCGGTGGCAACTGGACGGGCGAAGCGCAGTTCGCCATCGGCCAGTTGTTAGATGAAGATGTGTTGGGCGAACGTCAGGCCAGACCGGCCTGACGTGTTACAGCATGCCGAGCAGTTTCAGCACAAAGTAGCCCGCGATTGCGATAATGATCGGCAGGATATAGAGCGGGAAAATCTGCAAGAAAATGGTGTGACGCGGGATGTGGATTTTCTCTTCCAGCTGCGCTCGCGTGCGCCCTTCACTGCCTTTGGCCTGTTCCATGATCAGCTGATCTTCAATTCCCTCTTTAATATGGCGCGACTGACGCCACATGCGCGCACCTGAAGCCTGCAGCGCAATGCCGATAAAGATCAGGATGTAGATCAGCCAAAACCCGATATTCGCGCCACCGTTAAATTCCGGCACCGGAGAGTTCTGCCAAAACACATTGAGAAACGGCGTATTGAACTTCACCATGTCAACCATGACATGCACAAAATCGAGCATCACGGCATCAATGCCCGGCTGCTTTTCACTGTGCTTAAACATAAAGCCCAGCAGCGAAATCATCGTGGATAACAATGCGGGTATAAAAATCACCCAGCCAGCCACTCGCTTAAGGATGGCGATGCGGCCAGCCTGTTGGTAAGTCATGGTGTCTCCCTGAACCAAAAATAGTTTTGCCTAAGTCTACCTGCACTACTGCAATTTTTCCTGAAAAATGCGTGGCCTGCCGCAAGTCGGCTTTAGCCGGCTCTCGTGCTATGGTAAGCCAAATTTCTAAGGGAGCAGTTATATGTCATATCGTCGTCCCGTATTGGCCGCCATCTTTGATATGGATGGATTGTTGATCGACTCAGAACCGCTGTGGGATCGCGCGGAACTGGATATATTCGCCAGCCTTGGCGTGGACATCACCCGCCGCCACGAGTTGCCCGATACGCTGGGTCTGCGCATCGATCAAACCGTGCGCATGTGGTTTGAAGCGCTGCCGTGGAGCGGCCCGGATCAACAGGAAGTGACGCAACGCATCATCGCCCGCGCGCTGGCGCTGGTGGAAGAGACGCGTCCGCTGCTGCCTGGCGTGGAGCAGGCGCTGCAACTGTGCCAGCAGCAAGGTTTGAAAATCGGCCTCGCCTCCGCCTCGCCGCTGCACATGCTGGAGCGCGTGCTGGAGATGTTTGACCTACGCAAATACTTTGATGTGCTGGCGTCCGCGGAAGCGCTGTCGTACAGCAAGCCGCATCCGCAGGTCTATCTCGACGCCGCAGCCAAACTGGGTATCGATCCGCTTAACTGCGTCACGCTGGAAGATTCCTTCAACGGCATGATCGCCACCAAAGCCGCACGCATGCGTTCAATTGTGGTGCCGGCGGCCGAGCATCGTGAAGATGCGCGTTGGGCGCTGGCCAATGTGATTCTTGATGATTTAACCCAGCTCAAACCCGAACATCTGCACGGTTAATCGCAGCCCGCTTAACGCGGGCTTTTTTATGCAACTTGATCGCGCACGCAAATAAATAAAACATCGTTTCATTTTTATTGAATTCACATCTCATCCTGCCTAAGATGCCCAAAGACCCGCATCGGGACCACTTCCTTTAACTCTTGAGAGGCCTGAGATGGACATTCGTCAAAGCATTCATAGCGAGCATGCCAAAACCCTGGACACGGACGGCTTACGCCGTGAGTTTCTGATCGACAAGATTTTCGACGCCGACAATTACACCCTCACTTACAGCCATATCGATCGCATCATTATCGGCGGCGTGATGCCGGTGCAGAAACCGGTGACTATCGGCCATGAAGTGGGTAAGCAGCTGGGCGTAAGTTACTTTCTCGAACGCCGCGAACTCGGCGTAATCAACATCGGTGGACCCGGGGTGATTGAAGTGGATGGCAAAACCTGGGAGATTGGTCAGCAGGAAGCGTTGTATGTCGGACAAGGCGCACAGAGCGTGATTTTCCGCAGCAGCGATGCCAGCCGCCCGGCGAAGTTTTACTACAACAGCGCGCCGGCACACACCCATTATCCAGACAAAAAAATCACCCTAGACGAAGCAGTGAAAGCCACGCTCGGCGACGCGGCCACCTCGAACCGCCGCACCATTAACAAATTCATCGTGCCCGACGTGTTGCCAACCTGCCAGTTAACCATGGGATTAACCCGCCTTGATGACGGCAACTTGTGGAACACCATGCCGTGTCACACCCACGAACGTCGCATGGAAGTCTACTTCTATTTCGATATGGCCGACGACAGCGCCGTGTTCCACATGATGGGCCAGCCGCAGGAGACGCGTCATCTATTGGTCCATAACGAGCAAGCGGTGATTTCACCGAGCTGGTCGATTCATGCGGGCGTGGGAACGCAGCGCTATACCTTTATCTGGGGCATGGTGGGCGAAAACCAGGTATTTGATGACATGGACCACGTCAACATCAGCGCACTGCGCTAACAAGGAGCGAATAATGATACTCAACGCATTTAATCTTGCAGGCAAAATCGCACTGGTCACCGGCTGCAATACCGGTTTAGGACAAGGTATGGCGCTGGGTCTGGCGCAGGCGGGATGTAACATTATTGGCGTTAACCGCGCCGGACCGGATGATACGCAGGCCAAAGTTGAGGCGTTAGGCCGCCGTTTTTGGTCAATTCAGGCCGATCTGACCAAGCCATCCATCGTGCCGCAAATTGTTGAACAGGCGGTGGCGCATGCCGGTCGCATCGATATCCTGGTGAATAACGCCGGCATCATTCGCCGCGAAGATGCACTCAACTTCAGCGAGCAGGATTGGGATGATGTGATGAACATCAACAGCAAAAGTCTGTTCTTCCTGTCACAGCAGGTCGCCCGGCAGTTTATCGCGCAAGGCAATGGCGGCAAGATCATCAATATCGCCTCGATGCTGTCGTTCCAGGGCGGCATTCGGGTGCCTTCTTATACCGCATCAAAAAGCGCAGTGATGGGGTTAACCCGTTTGATGGCCAACGAATGGGCGAAGCACGGCATCAACGTTAACGCCATTGCACCGGGCTACATGGCCACCAATAACACGGAACAGCTGCGCAGCGATGAGTCACGCAACGAGGAGATTTTAGGCCGCATTCCATCAGGTCGCTGGGGCATCCCGGACGACATGATGGGCCCAATTGTGTTCCTCGCCTCCGGCGCCTCCGACTATGTGCAAGGTTATACGTTGGCCGTCGATGGCGGATGGTTAGCGCGCTAGGCTAACCCGTTCTTTTCCCGCGTCATTGTGACGCGGGAAAGTGAAAAATATTAACGCTTCGTTACAGCGTCACCATTCTCATTTACTGGATAAATCCCTATACTGGATGCATCGACAGTTTTATGCAGCCAGGTTTCATCATGACGGCCGAAGGCCATATCATTTTTGCCATTGCCAGCGCCATTTTTGCCAAGCGCGCGGAGCTGACGCCAGTATTGGCCAGCGCCGACTGGTGGCATTTAGTGCCTGCTGCGCTGTTAACCTGCCTGCTGCCCGATATCGATCACCCTAAATCCGTGTTAGGCCAGCGCTTAAAGTGGCTATCGCATCCCATCGCCCGCATCTTTGGTCATCGCGGTTTTACCCACAGTTTGCTGGCGGTGGCGGTGAGTTTGTGGCTATTCCAGATCAATGTACCCGCCGACTGGTTTCTTCCCACCGACGTACTGCAAGGCATGACGCTCGGCTATCTCAGCCATATTGTCGCCGATATGCTCACGCCCGCCGGCGTGCCGCTGCTGTGGCCCTGCCGCTGGCGCTTCCGTTTGCCCATCCTGAATAGTCAAAAAGGTAACCAGCTGGAGCGAGCACTTTGCCTGGCGCTGGTCGGTTATGCGTTGTGGTTCCCGCCCGGCATGCCCTCTTTTGGTGCCAACGGCTGGCCGGAGCAACTGTTCAATACGCTACAAAATGGCGTCGGTCGGTTGGTTAATGGTCAAAATGGTCAATAAGCAGTCGAATCAAGCGTTAAAGTTATAAAGCATACTTTTATATTATTAAATAATTCAATTAATTCAATGGGTTATATGAATTTTTTTATATATTGGCGACAAATTGGCGGCACGCATTTTTGCCTGCCGCCAAGTGGTGAAATCAATATACAGTGAGGGTTTGTCTAATCAACAATGTGACTGATTAATGAATAGTAGAAGGAGAGCAGGCACCTTAAGAATGTTTATTTGACCTCGCACTCCTATGCAATTGTTAGAAGGTGCTCACTTCGCAGCTACAACCATTTAATGATATGATCTCATGAAATTAAGCCACCTTCTGTCAGTTGTTTTTTTGCAAATGAGGATGTGATTATGTCAGGATTTGAGCTTCTAAAGTCGGATATGGATAACTTAACAGGTATAGGTGTATTGACTGATGAAGAAGTTGAAGTTATTCAAAAACACTGCAGCACTCTTATTAATTTTCAAAACCATCATGAGTTAATTGAATATGTAATAATAAATTACAACAATCTTTTCGATGCTTTGTTTGCTAAAGCTAGAGAAGCATCTGATGTAAATGGAAGTGTTTTTCATTATCCTTTTGCAAACATGAGCCTGCAATTAAACATATTAATTCTTAACTTTCTTTCTTCTGCAAGAATACTTCTGGAACATTTCGACACTCAAATTGTTAGAGAATACTCAACACAATCAGTTCAATATAAAGATTTTAAAAAGACAACTGCATTTGAATTCGACAGTAAATTCTCTTACGGGTTTTTGTATAAGTTGAGAAACTATGTCTCTCATTGCGGGATGCCACCTTTATCTTATAACATTAGTAAATTATTCGACGATGAAAACCATTCACAAAACGTCAGTCTCATAATCAACTTTAACAGAGATGCACTTCTTCAAAGGTATGATAGCTGGGGAGCTCCAGTTAAGTTAGGCTTAACCAGTCAAGAAAAAGAATTTGCTGCAATCCCATTATTCAATGAAAATATGTACTCACTTTTAAAAATCTACACTGAGCATACTAACCAGTTTGTTTTTCCAGAGGTCGTGATTGCTAAAAAATTTTTACTGCAAACGATTGGAGAAAGTGATGATTACGCAGATAATAATTATCACATTGGTAAAATCACCCCAAAGGATGAAACCAATGTAAACATTAAGCTTAATACGCTCCCTTTATCAATATTAAGTAAAGTTACACATTATGAAAAATTAGTAAAGATTATGGGAAAGCATTTAACAACACCCTATTTTTACACTGATGAACTTCGTTACTAACAAACCAATAAAATATTAATGAGGAAGCTTTGATTAAGTATCAAAGCACATCACTTTAAACTTAACCATTTGACTTTATGTAATTTGAATTTACATCAAATAGCCACAAAGTGGCGGCAAAAAAAAATACCGCTGCCTTTTTACTTAGCTGAACTGGAGTGATTAAACGTGAGCAATAAATCTATAAAGAAATTGGATGCGGAAAAATTGTATGACAACGCCATCGTTTCCATTCAGCTAGGCATAGAGGACTTCAAGTTATCTCAAACTTCAGAAAGAGATGGTGGCAATCCATCACGCGCATTATCTTCAGTACGAAATCTTTATGCCGGTTTGTTATTACTGTTTAAATATGGAATTGCTTCTAAAGTAAAAACTGAAGAAATGGCTTATGAATTAATTCATGACCATGCTACAAGCGCCCTCCCATACCCAGATGGTAAGGGAGGCGTGATATGGAAGCCTAGCGGAAAATTCAAAACCTCAACTATTGACGTAGGTAAAATAAAAGAGAGATTTGACAGCTTTGAAATTAATGCTGATTGGACGGCAATTGCAAAAATCCAAGAATGTCGAAATCACCTTGAACACTTACACCCTAGAAACACCTTGGGAGAATTGGCTGAGTTTGTTGCCGACTTATTTCCTGTACTAAGTGACTTCATTATTAATGAACTTGAAAAAATACCGCAAACAGTATTGGGTTCAGCTTGGGAAATAATGCTACAGCATAAAAATTTTTATACCCAAAAACTTGACGAGTGCGAAAAATCTTGGGGTGACGCCTACGTGCCGACGGGCATGGCAGAATTTTTCAAAGAATGCAGTTGTCCAAAATGTGGTTCTAAACTTTTAAAAGCCTTTTCTGAAAATTTAGATGCAGGTGAAACTGTTGTAGATGACGATGACAAATTCAAATATGTCTGCGTTGCTTGTGGCGATATAGAATTAATAGCACCGTTAATAATGGCTAAGTTTGAGCGTGAATTTTTTCATTGGCCCCCTGATGGAGAGGAACCAAAAAACGAATGCTGCCTTCAATGTGATCGCAATACGTTCATAATAAGCGAACAGGCTTGTAGATGGTGTGAGGCTGAACTTGAGTATAATGAATGCGTCATTTGTGAAGAAAGCCTTACACAAGACGATCAATGGAACGGTGGGCTATGCAGTTATCATAATTATATGGCATCCAAGGACGATTAATTAGGTTTTTCAAATTTGTGGCTGCGTCGATTAGCAGCTATAAATCTACAAATTAACCCCTCGTCCAACGCGATTCTGGCCGCTTTTCCCAATCTGCGTAAGCAGCCAGCCAAGCTTCACTCTCATTGGTAAACGGCTCATCTGCAACTTGAAGCCATTCTACTTTCCTATTTTCAACATGTTTGAAACGCACATCCCAGAATTCACCTCGTGGCCAGATCACATACCTATTTTGCGGCCCCCATGAATCGTTCCAGATCGCATCGTGGGTGAGTTTTTCACCACGTTTCATGAACATGAAAAGCGCGCCATTGATGGAAATTCTTCGCATTGTGTAGTCCTCATGCAAACTTAGATGCTGTTTATAATACCAGTATTTTCATTACTATATTTTTCAGTTTCCCACAGGCTGACAAAACCCGCTCAAGCCTTGCCGCATCTTGGTTTCGTCGTTTTGTAGCGTTTCCACCATAGATCCACACGTGATCCGCAAACTGACACAAAACACTTAATTCATATTAATTTCAAATACATAACATTTAACCAAGATCCATTTGAGATCCGGGTAACTGAAAAGCACTGAAATTCTTTTCATTGTTTTCAGTTGCCTAACTCCGGCAGAAAGCCAGCAGCGACGCGCTCTGGCGCATCGGTTTGCAGAAAAATAAAACTGAAAAATTTTTATGATGCAAAACTCGCAGGCGGGTGCGGTGTAGCGCCGTTTTTGTCGGTGAGACGTTTATTTTGTCGGGCTGTGGCTGCGCCAGCGCAACGCTGTGCATGCGATCTGATTGAAGGTAATACGTCGAATGGTTGCATCTTTGCGGCGCTCTGAAGGCGTTCTGTGCGGTCTGGTGACAGGCATAAAAAAACCCGCTTAGTTAGCGGGCTAAAAAGTGATGGTGATTAACCAATGACGGGTGAGTATTTCGCGGCCAGCGCCGTGGCCTGCGTAGCACTTTGTCCGATTGCGGTGCTATTGGTTGGTTGCCCGGTAGACGGGTGCGTATGGCTGGCAAGTTGTGTCGCAAGCTGCTGCACCAGTGCAACGGTGTCCAGCATCAGCTGCGCCACGTTGATTTGCTCTGAACCAATCCAGACCACCGGCGCGATAATCTCCTGACGCGTACCGGCAACGCTTTGCCTTAGCTGGCCAATCTTCTCAACCAGTTCCTTTCCTACGGTGATCGCGGCTTTACCTGTGATGTCAGATTCAGCGTTACCGCCCACTGTAATCAGATGATCGCCCTTAACTCCGGTGGTGTAACTTCCCGTTGTAACCTGCTGTATAGCACCGGCCAGCAGCGTGACAGTGCCAATCACGGTAGTTTTATCGGCGGCCTTCACCGTCGTTTCGCGGCTGACCAGCTCCCGCGTTTCACTGTCGGCCTTCACCTCGCGCACCATAGAGGTTTCACGGATAACTTGATCGGTTTTACGCTCCCAGTCACCCGATTGCGTGACGCGCTGTGATACCTCTTCGCGCTGCTGCTGTAGCTGCTCGCCCGGCTTCACGTCCGGCAGGCTGGTGCCGTCCGGCATGGTCTGACGCACAAACGGCTTATCGGGACGCCCACCGTTAAATCCGACTTCAACCAGCGTGCCTTCAGGCGGAAACTGGAACATGCCGGAGTCATTACCGGCCATCGGGACGGGCAGCGGTACGGCAGGATAAACCGGCGTAGTGCCGTCCGGCTTACCGTCTGCATCAAGAAGCTGGAGATCAACGGCATAGCGCGGCCTGAACGGGTCGGCAAAGTTACCGCTTTTCACTGCTTCACTGGGCGCAACCACACGGGCAAACTTAGGCAGATGCAGCCCGCTGGCCAGCTCCGGATACTGACTTTCAATCTGACGCTGGATGGGCGTTTTCTGCAAAGCCTGCCCGGTGACTCGGTTGCGCGGCATCCAGGTGATCGTCATGGTGTCGTTATTCAGCTGCACTTTCGTCACCCGCTGGCCGTTCAGCTCAACGCCGGGCCGCACGGTCTGGATAAGCGGCACAATCATCGAATTGCCGCCCGCCGCGCCCTGGCTGAACTCCGCCGGAACGTCTACCGGCTTGCCAGCAAACAGCGATTTTTCCGCCCCGCCGACGTATACGCCGCCGTCCGGCAGCTGATACCAGACGTAATCGTTAATACCGAAGGCTTTGCCCAGATTGCCCAGCAGCTGGAAGCCGGTGCCGCTGTGCGTAAAGTGTGGGATCGGCTTATCGCTGTAAGCGGCATTCGGCACGCTGAAAGTAAGTCCGCTGTTTTCTTCCAGCCAGGCGGCAATCTGGCGCAGCGTGGGATGCTGAAAAGAGCACGGCCAGTTGCGATCAAACACGCCGCACACCTCACGCACAAACAGGCGCTGAAAGCCGCTCTCCGCTGGCTGCGAACGCTCAACGTAGCCGGTAAACCAGCGCAGAACCAGCGAGGGGTAGCCCACGTCGATGCGCACCATTTTGCCGGTGTAATCGGTCTGGGTCTGCGCGGTAATAAAGCCCCGGCCACAGCTGTTAAGCTCCAGCACCAGACTGGCATCGGCCAGATGTACCTCATCGGTTGAGAGATAGAGTCGGGTTAATGGTTTCATCGTTATTCCAGTGCATCGTTGACCGGCTTAAGCACTCTGCGCTCAAACCACGTCATTTTCTCTTCGCTTTCGCCTGCTGCGTTTCCACCGCCAGCCGTTGCGCCGCCGGTCTGCTTGGTGGCCGTGGTTTTTCCGCTGGCCCGCGCTTCCCGCTTTTCCTGCACGCTGACGTGCTCGGTGAGCGTGAACGTCACCAGCCATGCCATTTTTCCTTCCTGCTGCGGCGCATCGACGTTGCCGGTAAAAGTCGCTTCACGAAAGCTCACGGCACGCGCGACCTCATGCGCAACGCGGTATCTCTGGCGCACTCCGCTGGCATCCGCTGCCGAAGCGAGTTCAAAAATTCGTTTAAGCAAAGCGGCATTGCTGAAGCTGATTTCGCCTGAAATGCGCAGTTCCTTGCCCTTTACGCCCTGCTCTGCCTTCGTCGTAGCGCTGGTCTGTCCGGACTGGTCTTTGTCCTGAATCTGCATGGACACCGTTAGCCAGTCTTCTTCGCTTTCAACGTGCGTGATACCGGACACGGCCACCGGCAGGATGCGGAAATACCCCGGCGCAAGGTTGTACGCGGCCCCGGCCTGTGTTGCCCTGACCGGCACCAGTGCGCTGCCCACGCCTGACTCAATCGTAAAATCACCCGTCGTGACCAGCTCGTAAACCACGCCGTTGATGCGCTCGGTCAGAACCCGCGTGCCTGCCGTCACCACCACCTCAGCACCGGCGCTTTCTTTCCAGAACCGGATCACGCCCTCCGCACGGCTCGCCGGTTTGGCGGTCACGTTCACCGCCCATGCCAGCAGGCGCAGCAGCTTGCCGCTGGCGGTGGCCACAAACATATTGGCCAGCACGGTGTTCACCAGCACATCGACCAGCCACAGCACCGGCGCGGTAATAATGGCCGTGACCAGCCGCCAGAATGGCGACATGCGGGATGTGTTGGTGATAAGCCCCTCTTCAGTTGCAATCGCGGTGAACTTCGCGCGCAGCTCCGCATCCGTCACCGGCATCCCGCTGGCCTTCACCACCTCCGTAAAATCAACCTGCGGCTTTTCCGTCATATATCCACTCCGTAAGAAATAGCGCCGAACTCATACGTGCTGGCCGTCACCCAGAGGCGGGAAAGCGTTTCCTCGGTCAGCTCAATGGTGCCGGGGATAATCCGCTCATCGTCCTCAATCAGCAGCTCAAGACGCGTCAGAATATCGGCGCGCAATGTCGGGCTTCTCTCTGCGATCATTTCGGTCAGCAGGCCGGATTCAAGAATGGCGTGCGCAATATCCTGCTGAATACTTTTGCGGTTATTACACGTCACGGGTTCATTACCCGTATTTAAAACAAAGTCGCCATTCTCAATAAGCAGGTCGATATAAAGTAATTCACTCATCCGGCAAGCTCCTGCCACTCGGTTAATTGCTGCGGCGTCATTCCGTTCGCCATATTAATTTCCACCTTATCAATCCGGCGGCTGTTATCCGTAACGGCGCGGCTGTTGCTGTTGATGGTTTTACTCACGCCGCCGGAATCAATACCTTTAAGCTGTCCGCCAGTAGATAAGTTATTTTCCATTACCGGGGGCGTCGGCACGGGTGCGCCCAGCTCGGCAATATCAATGCCGGGAATTTTATTAAGCTTTGAAATAATCCAGTTCAGCGAACTCAGCGCCGTGGATTTAATGCTGTCCCAAAGGTTTGCAAACAGTTTCATAATCCCGGACGCCATGCCGCCTAACGTCGCCGTAACGGAAAAACCGGACAGCAGCGCGACAAAACTATTCCAGCCGTCTTTGATGGACGCCCACGCCTGGCCAAACACCCCAGCCATGTATTCAATCGCCGCCGTCACCACCTGAAAGGCTGCGGTATCCATTACCGCCGCTTTCACCGCGTCCCAGTGAGAAATCAGCAGGTAGCAACCAGCACCCAGTAGCGCAATCGCGCCGACGATCAGCAGGATGGGCCAGCTCATAAAGTTAATGGCCGTCCCGGTCAGCATGGCCGCTATGCGTACCGCCAGCAGGACGCCGCGCAGCGTGCGCATGACAGTGGCATATGCCAGCGTGGCTTTTTGCGCCAGCCACAGCGCCCCGGTGTACAGCTTTGTCACCAGCAGCAGACCGCGCCAGATGGCCGTCAGCCCGACCATCACGAAGCCGCCCACGCCCATCACGATATTGGCCAGCGCACCGGCTCCGGCAAAACTCAGCACCGCCAGTGCAACATAACCCACCACGCGCGCGATGTTCGGGAACATCTGCATCCAGCGGGCAAACGTCTGCCCCATATCCGCCAGGCGGTTCAGCAGCGGATACAGCACCGGGATAAGCGTCATCCCGATCACGCGCCGGATGGCCGTCAGGATTTCAATGAACCTGTCCCACGGCTTCACCATCTTCGCGGCCATTTCCTGCGTGCGCTTAAGCCCGTCGCTCCCGCCCAGCTCGGTAATGTTGCGCTGTAGCGTGCCGACGTTGCCCCACAGCTGTTTGACCACCGCCGAACTGTCGCCGAACGCGTCATCAAGCGCCTTCTGCGCCTCCACGTTTCCGGCGATACTGTCGCCATATTTGGCCTGGAGTTTGGTCAGGATCTCCGGCATAGACAGCATCTGGCCAGCCGAATTTTTAAAGCTCAGCCCCAGCTTTTTGGCACCGTCTTCGGCTCCGGTCAGAAAGCCTTCATACGCGCCGGATGCCTCTGAACCCAGCGTGCGCTGTAGCTCACCCATCACGGCCAGCTGCTCATTCAGCCCGACGCCATAGTTTGTGCCGACGCCGCGCGCGCCTTCCATCAGGTCTTTAACCAGCCCCATTTCCACGCCGAAGCGCTGGCGCATAAACGCCATTTTGTCGGCCAGCTGTTCGGCAAACTGCACCTTGCCCAGCCTGTCCGCTTCTTCCCTGAAGTTGCCAAACATCTGGCCCAGAAACTCCGCCGACTCCGCCGCCGAACTGCCCACCGCCGCCGCCATCAGGTTGGCCACCTGCGTGACTTTGGGCAGCTCGGTGCCGGTGAGTCCGCCAATGGCCGCGTTAATGCTGGACGTTGACTGAACGAACTCCACCGCGCTTTTGCCGTAGGTCATGGCGAAGGTGTTCGCGTCCTTCTCCACCTGCTTTAGCGCTGAACTGTCAATGCCGCGCGCTGACTGCTCCTGAAGCGCGTCGTACATTTCAATCGCCGGGCCTAATGCGCCCTTAATTGCCTGCCCGACGCCCCACAGCGCCGCGCCACCTACTGCAACGCGCTGAAATGAGGCGCGGGATTTATCCGCAAACTCCGTCACGCCTGCCTGCGCCTGTCGCAGCGGCCGCGCGTCACTTTGTCGATCAGCGCTAACGTAAATTCCAGCTGCCTCATTCGCTTCCCTTAAGTGCCAGCGCGATGCCGTTGGCGACGGCAACGCGCTGGTTTTCCCAGTAACGGTTATCAAGCCACAACGCGGCGGAAAGGCTGTCTAAACTGTCTTCCTCCCCGGGAAGCCAGCGACGGCGTAAAATTGAATACTGTTCGAGTCCGTTTGAATCGATATTACGAACCCGATCGGTTAGTTTTTTACGGTGATTTCCAGTTCCGGCGTATATTCATCCAGAACCTTACCCACAATCTGTAATGCCGCGCCGGGACGCTCCAGCAGCTCTGTCAGCGCTTCCTTTGTTTCCGGCGTTACGATGCGCACCAGAAAGTTATGCGCCGGGGAAACTTTATTTCCCATCGTGATTTCGTTGATATATTTGTTATAGGCGGTGACGTTCGGGGAAAAAGAAACGTCTTTACCCGCAATTTTCATTTCAATTAACTTTTCACTCATGGTTCTTTTTCTCTCTTAATATAATTTCATCAACAATCAGATTGTGGCGAGCCGCACAGGCTGAATAAAGTTCAACCCACGTCGTTAATAATTCCGCTGCTGCTCTGCCGTCATTTCCCTGTAATCGTGGAAGATTAACCGGGCATTTAGTTTTTAGATTTTCCTGAAAGGGTACGCTCTGCTTTTTCGCTGGCTTCGTTGTACATGCGGACAAAGTCATCAGACACGCACACGTTAGTAAAAACAGGCTTAACCACTTCAGTGCGTAATCCGTCGGGGATCGCACCTTTTAACTCCTCCAGTTTTACCTCAAGCGCTCTGGCCGATTCGCTGGCCACGCCCTGCAACTGACTGCGCGCCTTATCGGCGGCCAGCCCGGCGGCGCGTTCAGCCACCAGTTCCACGCTGTCGCGCTGCCAGTTTGCACCCGTCCAGCCTGCCCAGAACGCCAGCGCCAGACCGGCAATCGCAAACAGAATCTGTCTGGCCATCAGCGCACCCCGTTATGCTCCAGGCTGAAGTGATTGCCGTCCGGGTTCTTTTTGAAGCGCCCGCCCCAGCTGCCGCCCAGTGACTCCCAGTATTCACCCAGCGCCTGATAATCCTCGGTGCGAGTTTTGTATTGGCCGTTAACGAAGAGGTTAAAATCCACCGCCAGCCGCTGCGTATGCAGGCTGTTGCTGATGCCGCTGCCGTTCTTTGCATTCAGCGCCGCCTGCTCCGGCGTGCGGTAAACCACGCTTAATCTGATGCAATTCGCGGTCTGAAAACTGTTCCCACGAATAACGGCAGTGGCGCGCTTTAAGGCCAGCAGCGTGCAAGATAATTGCGCGCTGATGTTCGCTGAGACGTTCCCAGATTTGGTGCGCCTGAGAGTGATGGCCAGATACCATCTGGCGAAGCACAGCCAGCCAGCGCTCATCATTTTCTTTCACTTTTTCCTCCTTGGTTTTTAGGAGTTAAGCCCGGATTCCAGCGGCGGCCATCTGGCAGCGCGATCGTGCCATGTCCATAAGACGCCAATTGAGGCGTTGGGGATTGCCGTTTAAGGAAATTTACGAATACGAACATTGTTTACCTCACGCGACGATGCCAGGCATTGCAGTGCTGACAACATCAACTGCAGCTGCTAATACCGGCATGGTTTGGAAACGACTTTCAACGGAGTAGACGAGAAGAGACAGGCTGCGTATTGCATCACTTGCCTTATCCAGAATCTGATTGCGGCGTGCTACGGTCATCTTCTCCGTTGAAACCGCTTCTCCTGCAATAACCCCTACATTTGCCACTGCGGTTAATGCGCAAAACTGCATGTTTTCCGGCTTAGCATTGTTGACCGGAACAGATGGCTGGCAACTTAGTTGACGTAGAAATCCGTCTAGAATGGTCGGGTCTTCTGTGTGATCGACTATAGCCAGCAGTTCTAGCAGCGTAAGTTGATGCGGCTGGTCAGGGTTAAGCTTGTTTCGAAGCGTGGCCGGTTGCATTCCAACGGTTTTGGCCAGATTGGTGATGTTATGTGCCAATGAAAACTGACGGCAGGCATCATCCAGATAGTTGCGTGCAGAAACCTTATAATCGTACATGTTTCGCGCAGTCCTAATTGATAACTTATCGGGTGTGGTTCGCGAGTGGGATCAAAAAGGTTCACGACCCACAATAATCTGAAAGCGGTTGTGACCTAATGCTTGGCGGGTCTGGCGCTCGATGAACTTCAGGTAATGAATTGATGTACGTCCGTTTTTATGGTCTTTCTTATCTTTAGAGAGAATGCCTTTTTCACACCATGAATAGACAGTACGTACCTTAACACCCTGTAACTCACTGAATTCTTTAGGTGTCACTTTTGCTTTAGGGATATAAATTGAAATTGAAGCAGCCATAAGGCATAGTCTCCTGTTGGGTTACCATGAGCTAACATTTAGTATCACCCAGTTCGCAGCTGGGATACGCAGAAGATAGGATCACAGCTGGGATATGTCAACTAAAACATTCGCACATGGGATAGAGCTTAAACCTACTGAAGGTGGGCGCGAGGCTATTGAACGTATAATGTCCGCATATGGATACGGCACTCGTCAGCAATTAGCTGACCACATGGGCGTGTCAAAAGGCGGGATTGGTAATAGATGGATGCGTGACACTTTCCCCTATGATTGGGTAATTGTCTGCGCGGCTGAAACAAAAGCCTCACTTGCTTGGCTAATGACGGGTAATGGCCCTATGTTTGATGCTAAAGAATCTGATGTTATTAGTATTAACAACATTAAGATCATCGATGGTGTTATTCATCAAGCCGGATATAACATGTTCGACTTATCTTTTTTAAAAAGAGACTTAAAGCAACCCATTCAATTAATTGATGGTAATGGACGTTATATCTTAGAAACATCTTTCAGCGATATTACTGATGGTCTTTGGTTAGTTGAAATTGATGGCACTTGTAGCTTGAAAAAAATATCGAAGATTCCTAATAAAAAATTAAAGGTTAGTGATGATCAGGTTTCTTTTGAGTGTGGGCTTGATGACATCAAACCAATTGGCCGTGTAGCAATGACAGTGAATAATATTTAGGTAAAGCTGTGGCTATCAGAAAATTGGATACCGGAAAATGGATATGCGAGTGCTACCCCAGTGGACGCACAGGTAAGCGCGTGCGCCGCCAGTTCTCAACTAAAGGCGAAGCTGTAGCTTTTGAAAGACACACAATGGAAGAATTCAAAAGTAAGCCTTGGCTAGCTGAGAAGGACGATAATCGCAGACTTAGTGAGATCATTGAATTGTGGCATTCAGTACACGGCGTAACCCTTGCCGATTCTGATCAGACTTTGAGAAGATTAAAACTTGTTTGCGCAGCATTGGACGATCCAATAGCAGCAAATCTTACAAGTGGAGACATTGCCGAATTTCGAAAAAAAAGACTCAGCGGTACACTTTACTTAAAAAGTAAAAAGCGCTTTATGCGTACAGTAAAAGCCTCGACCGTTAACATTGAATGTATTAGGCTTCACGGTGTATTTAGCAAATTACGAAAGTTGAAATACCTAAAATATCCAAACCCTTTAGAAGATGTTGAATCATTCAAAGTTAAACAAGGTGAGTTGTATTTCCTTCGTATCGAAGAAATAAAGAACTTAATGGACGCTTGCGAGAGTTACGGAAAAGACGACCTCACCACTGTTGTCAGGATTTGTTTGAGTACTGGCTGCCGCTGGAATGAAGCTGCAAAGCTTAGGTCATCGCAAGTAATCCCATACAAGATAACATTTAACAACACTAAAAGCGGAAAAAACAGGTCTGTACCAATATCAGAATCCCTTTATGGCAGCTTGCCTAAGAAACAGGGGGATCTGTTCAGCGATGTATATAACGACTTTAAGAACGTGATAGCGATGGCTGGCATAGATCTGCCAAAATCCCAAAATACGCACGTTTTAAGGCACACGTTTGCGAGTCACTTTATGATGAACGGCGGCAATATACTCGTTCTGAGAGACATACTTGGCCATTCAAACATAAATATGACTATGATTTATGCTCACTTTTCACCCAATCATCTTGAAGATGCAATTAGTAAAAATCCCTTTTTTGGTGCAGGGCTTGAGGTAAAAAATGGCGACGAATTGGCGGCACAATGTGTCAACTCATAGTAAACCATAGCTAACCTAATCCCTCTAACCTCATAATTTTTATGAAAACTCCATATAAAACAATATAACAATATCGTATAAAGCATTCTTTTTGGGTATAAGCCCGCCCCACGCTGAACTGATAACATTCCAAATATTCCCTAACGGGGACTTACTGTTTTTCGTGCCATCTCAGGATGGCACGTCACACTCTGGAGTAGAGCATGGATTTTCCCCTCATTATTAATATCGTGGCGTTTATCGCACTCCTGATTCTGCTGAATCGGATTGGCAACCAAAGCTGGAGCCTGTCCAAACGCGTGCTGACCGGTTTGGTTTTCGGTGTGGCCTTTGGCCTGGCGCTGCAAACCATCTATGGCGAAAACAGTCCAACCGTGAAAGCGTCGATTGGCTGGTTCAATATCGTCGGTAACGGCTACGTGCAATTGTTGCAGATGATCGTGATGCCGCTGGTGTTCGCCTCGATCCTGAGCGCGGTCGCACGTCTGCACAATGCCTCATCGCTGGGTAAAATCAGCGTGCTGACCATTGGCGTACTGCTGTTTACCACCGCGATTTCCGCGCTGGTCGGCGTGCTGGTGACCGGCCTGTTTGGCCTGAGCGCTGAAGGTCTGGTGCAAGGTGCGCAGGAAACCGCGCGTCTGAGCGCGATTCAGAGCAACTACGTGGGCAAAGTGGCTGATCTCAGCACGCCGCAGCTGCTGCTCTCCTTCATTCCGAAAAACCCGTTTGCCGATCTGGCGGGCGCCAATCCCACCTCGATCATCAGCGTAGTGATTTTCGCCGCCTTCCTCGGTGTGGCGGCGCTGCAACTGCTGAAAGATGACAAGGTAAAAGGCGAGCGCGTGCTGGTAGCGATCGATACCCTGCAATCCTGGGTCATGAAGCTGGTGCGTTTGATCATGAAGCTGACGCCGTACGGTGTGCTGGCGCTGATGACCAAAGTAGTAGCCGGTTCCAACCTGCAGGACATCATCAAGCTGGGTGGCTTCGTGGTGGCCTCTTATCTCGGTCTGGCGATCATGTTTGCCGTACACGCGCTGCTGCTGTCGGTTAACGGCATCAACCCAATGCGCTTCTTCCGTAAAGTATGGCCGGTGATCACCTTCGCCTTCACCAGCCGTTCCAGCGCCGCCAGTATTCCACTGAACGTGGAGACTCAAACGCGTCGCCTGGGCGTGCCAGAATCGATCGCCAGCTTCTCGGCGTCATTCGGTGCCACCATCGGCCAGAACGGCTGTGCCGGTCTCTATCCCACCATGCTGGCGGTGATGGTTGCGCCAACCGTGGGCATCAACCCGTTTGATCCAATGTGGATTGCAACGCTGGTAGGTATCGTGACGCTGAGTTCTGCCGGTGTGGCTGGCGTCGGCGGCGGCGCCACCTTCGCCGCGCTGATCGTGCTGCCGGCGATGGGCCTGCCGGTCACGCTGGTTGCGCTGCTGATCTCCATCGAACCGCTGATCGATATGGGGCGTACCGCGCTCAACGTTAATGGTTCAATGACCGCCGGTTCACTCACCAGCCGCTGGCTCGGATTGACCGACAAGAAAGTGCTGGAGAGCGACGAACACGCCGAACTGGCACACCGCTAAATTGATGAGTTGCAACAATGGCAGATCGCAAGGTCTGCCGTTTTTTTATGCCTGCGATATGCCCCGTAAGGTCGCCGTTTATGACGACCTTCCCCGCTTTCCTCCCCAATTCAACCCAATCATGGCGCTAGCGTCAGGAAAGCGTTAAGCATGGTAAACAGAGGAAAAATCAGCCGCTTTTCGCTTGAGTTTTCGCTCAGTAAAGCCAATTCTGCTGTTAATCACAGCAGGAGAATCACCGATGAAAAAAGTTATCGCCTCGGTGCTGGCGTTAACCTTATTAACACCAGCCATCAGTTTTGCCCATCCCGGCGGTTGGGGCCCCGGCCCAGGCCCGCATTGGGGTGGAGGTCCACGTTGGGCCGGTCCCGGCCCGCTGCGTTTCCTACCCGAAGCGGCAACCGCCGTGTTGCTGGGCGGTCTGACCTATTACATGTTGAACGGTAACTACTATCAGCGTCAGGGCGACACCTATGTGGTGGTGCAGCCGCCTGAAGCCCCACCGGGCGGTGGTATGCGCGTGCTGGATTTCAACGGCAAGCGTTATTACGTGCAGGAAGGTCATTACTACCAGCGCGAGATCGGCGGCGAGTATATCGAAGTGCCGCGTCCTTACGGTTTATGAGCGCCACAACGAAAAACGGCCCGTCAATGACGGGCCGTTTCTTATTCTGCTGCGATTACCTTATTCTGCTGCGATTACTGAGCCGCTTGCGGATCGGTATCGTAGTCTTTACAGCTCTGGAAACCGTAGTTCATGACGCGACCGGTATCGTTATAGCTCACGAAGTAGGTCTGCGGTTTGCCGTCGCGCTCGCCAATCACGTAAGTCTGGCAAGTACCGCGGGCGTGAACCATGGTGATTTCAGTAGACGCTGGGCCGGCAATCTGGCGAACCTGATCGCGCGTCATGCCTTTCTTAACATCCTTCACTACCGGCTTGGTTACGTAGCTTTCGGCTTTGTCATAAGTCGTACAACCAGACAGGGCTGCCAGCGTCATAGCGGCAGCGATACATCCCATCACTTTATTCATGTTGTTGTTCCTCGTTTTTTTGTCCGTGTGAAATTAGCCTGGAACATAAATCCAGATTTATCAACTTTATGGGATAATTTAGCTAAATTCCGAAGCGTTAGGATTTGGTAAAAATGCTGTGTTGATGCGCTACGGTTCGTATAATCACCCGCGAAAAAATACCTATAGCAATGAATAAAGACAGAGGATTAATGACACCTGCATCTTCTCATCGGCTGGTTTATGCCATCACGCTGGGCCTGCTCGCTGCGCTCGGGCCACTTTGTATCGACCTTTACCTGCCGGCGCTGCCGGAGCTGGCGCGCGATCTGCACACCGAAACCGCCACGGCGCAGCTGAGCCTCACCGCTGGCTTGCTGGGTTTAGGTGCGGGTCAATTGCTGTTTGGGCCAATGAGCGACAAGTTTGGTCGCCTCCGTCCGCTGCTGTTATCGCTGGTGCTGCTGTTTATTGCCTCGATTGGCTGTGCGCTGGCAAAAGACATCCACTCGCTGCTGGTGGCGCGTCTGTTTCAAGGTTTGGCAGGCGCCGGCGGCGCGGTGCTGTCGCGTGCCATTGCCCGAGATATGTACAGCGGCCATGAGCTGACGCGTTTCTTTGCACTGCTGATGCTGGTCAACGGTTTAGCGCCGATTGGTGCGCCGGTGCTGGGCGGCGCCTTGATGACGGTGCTTAACTGGCGCGGCATTTTCGTGGTGCTCGGCTGCATTGCCGTCCTGCTGATCTTCCTTGCCCGCTGGAAATTGCACGAAACTTTACCACCAGCGCGCCGCAGTCAGGGCTCGATCTTTTCCGCCTGGGCGGCGCTCGGCCAGGTCGTCACGCATCGGCAGTTTATGGGCTTCTGCCTGACGCAAGGTTTTATGATGTCCGGCATGTTTGCCTATATCGGCGCCTCGCCGTTTGTACTGCAACAGCTGTATGGCCTGACGCCGCAAGCCTTTAGCTTCTGCTTCGCTGCCAACGGCTTCGGCCTGATTATTGCATCACAAACCAGTGCACGCCTCTGTCCGCTGTGGGGAGAATATCGCGTACTGAAGGGTGGCCTGACGCTGGCGTTTGTTGCGTCGAGCTGCTTGCTGCTGGCGGGACTTACCGGCGCAGCGCTGCCAGTTCTGCTGGTCGCGCTGTTCTTCACCATCGCCAGTAATGGCGTGATCGCCACCACCGCTTCTTCGCTGGCGATGCAGAGCCAGGGCCAGCGCGCGGGCAGCGCCTCGGCGGTGATTGGCGTCGGCATGTTCACCTTTGGTGCCATCAGCGTACCCATTACCGGGCTGGGCGGCACCTCGGTCGCGAGCATGACCGGCACCATCTTTGGCTGCTTTATGCTGGCGATTGTGTCGTTCAATCTGCTGGTGCAGAAGGCAAAAAACGTCTGATTTGCCAGCAAATAACCTGAACAACCAGCCGTGCGGCTTGTTGTTTGTGGGGAGAGGCGTTAGCTTTAGCAGATGATTCGCATTGTGCCGTCAGGCTACTGACTTGAGGAGAGGTTCATGTCACTGCAACAGGAAATCATTGAAGCCCTTGGTGTAAAACCGGTTATCGACCCGCAGCAGGAGATCCGCGTCAGCGTTGATTTTCTGAAGTCTTACCTGAAAGCCCATCCCTTTTTGAAAACGCTGGTACTCGGCATCAGCGGCGGCCAGGATTCGACACTGACCGGCATTTTGTCGCAAACCGCGATTCGCGAACTGCGTGAAGAGAGCGGCGATAACGATTACACCTTTATTGCCGTGCGTTTGCCGTATGGCGTGCAGGCCGATGAGCAGGATTGTCAGGATGCGCTGGCATTTATCCAACCCGATCGCACGCTGGTGGTGAACATCAAAGAAGCGATCCTGGCCAGCGAACGTGCGTTGAAAGATGCGGGTATTACGGTATCGGATTTCGTGCGCGGCAATGAAAAAGCGCGTGAGCGCATGAAAGCGCAGTATAGCATCGCCAGCATGACCAAAGGCGTGGTGGTCGGTACTGACCATGCGGCAGAGGCGATCACCGGATTCTTCACCAAGTACGGTGACGGCGGCAGCGACATCAACCCGATCTTCCGCCTGCATAAAGGCCAGGGCAAACAGCTGCTGAAAACGCTGGGCTGCCCGGAACACCTCTATCTCAAGCATCCTACTGCCGATTTGGAAGATGATCGTCCTGGCTTGCAGGATGAAGTGGCGCTCGGCGTGACTTATCAGCAAATCGATGCCTATCTGGAAGGCAAGACCATCGATGCCGGCGCAGCAAAAACCATCGAAGGCTGGTATCTGAAAACTGAGCACAAACGTCGTCCACCGATCACCGTGTTCGACGACTTCTGGAAGAAGTAAGTGCATGGCGTTTCCCGCCGTCCGGGCGGGAAACTTTCTCATCGCCGCTGACTGGCGAGAAAAAGCACAGTTTGATACACTGGATGGACAACCAGTAATTGGAGTGTGCTTTGGTCAGACGTGCAGCCAGCCACCGCCTCGATTTCGATGCGGCAGCCATCTATCAATATCCCGAACATCTACGTCAGTGGCTGGAAGGTTTACCCAACCAGCCGGGCGTCTATACCTTTCACGGTGAAAGCGAAAATCTGCCGCTGTATATCGGCAAAAGCGTCAACCTGCGCAGTCGGGTGATGGCGCATTTCCGGGCGCCGGATGAAGCCAAAATGCTGCGTCAGGCGCGGCGCGTCACCTGGATCCCCACCGCTGGCGATGTCGGCGCTCAGCTGCTGGAAGCGCAGATGATCAAAACGCAACAGCCGCTGTTTAATAAGCGCCTGCGTAAGAACCGCCAGCTCTGTTCGCTGCAGCTGGGCGACGGTGCGCCGCAGGTGGTGTATGCAAAGGATCTCGACTTCTCCCGCTCGCCCAATCTTTATGGCCTGTTTCGCAGTCGCTTTGCCGCGCTGGAGAAGCTAAAAGCCATCGCCGATGAGCAGCGCTTGTGCCACGGCTTGCTTGGGCTGGAGTCGTTGCGTCCGGGACGCGGCTGTTTTCGCGCTGCACTAAAACGCTGCGCCGGTGCCTGCTGTGGTAACGAGTCGGTTGCTGAGCATCAGCAGCGCCTGCATGCGGCATTAGAGCAGATGCGCATTCAATGCTGGCCGTGGCAAGGCCCGGTTGGCATGGTGGAAACGGGGACAAACATTACGCAAATCCATGTGATCGATCACTGGTTCTGGCTGGGATCGGTCAGCAGCGAGGCCGAAGCGCGCCAGCTGCAGCGCGCCTCGCACGGCTTCGATCATGACGGCTATAAAATTCTCTGCCGCCCGCTGCTTTCTGGCGTGTTCCCGCTGATCGAGCTGTAAAAACAAAACCGCCGAGGTTGCCCAAAGCATCAGATGCGATGGACAACCCCGGCGGTCTCTATTCCGTTAGTGAAGGAACTTATTCAGCATCAGCCGGCGGTGGTGGCGTTTTGCCATCGTGCGGGCCTTTCTCGGTTAAGCGCTTCTCAAAGTTCGCGTTGTACTGTTTCTTCTGCTCTGGTGTCAGCACGTTGTAGATCTTGTTCTGGGTTTCCATCATCTGCAGCGCACGATCTTTGGCATTCGCCGTCATCTTCTCAGCCTGCGCTTCGGCTTTCGCACGGTCAAAGGTATCGGAAGCGATGATGGCATGGTCGGCACGACGCTCTTCCAGCGACGGGCGTTTCATCTCTTTATGTCCATCACGCAGAATCGTTTTGATCTGCGCTTTCTGCGCATCGGTCAGGTTCAGACCTTTAAACATCATCTCCATACCGTGGTGGCGCATCGGCGGCTTATGCATCGGTTTTTCGCTGCCTGCTGGCGGCGGAGTCAGGTTGTCTGCCGCTGCATGGACGATATTTGCAGCACCAAAAGCCATTGCGGTAGCCAGGAACACAGAAGTTAATTTACGCATAATATTGTCCTTACTTATCAGTTTAATGACGACAGCCTGTGTCGCGTCTTCGGAAACAAGCATACGACGCTGAACGTCAACTACTCAGAGGCTGAGTAAAGCCCTGAAAGCATAAAAGACAGAGATCAGGCAATCATGGAGAGAAAGAGAAGAAATGCGTGAGGAATTGAAAAAGTTTATGACAATCAAGGGAAAAACGCAGGAATCAAGGAGGAGTGTAACGGTATTGTCGGTTTTCAGGAAGGGAAATGTCGGCGCGTTGATGCCCTCATCCTGGCCCTCTCCCACAGGGAGAGGGAAACGCTGCCACATGTCACTCAATCCAAATATTCGCTAGTTCGGTTCCCTCTCCGCCTGCGGGAGAGGGTTAGGGTGAGGGAAAATCACAACGCCAGCGCCTGCGTCTGTTCATTCTCCTCCACCAGCATCAGCCCCGCGCGCAATCCTGGCGCGACATTCGGATTGGGAAACAGCACATACTCGCGCGCCTGCTGCACGTAGTAACGCCGGTCACCCTCCTCCGCCAGCAGCGTGCCCTGCGGGAAAGCGGTGAAGTTCAGCGTCTCCGGCCCCATGTGCAACACAAACTTATCGCCGTGCCGGGTCAGCTGTTGCGCCACGCGATAATGGCGTGGCTGTTCACGCACCTCCGGTAAGGCATCGCCATACAGCAACGCCGCCAGCGCCCGCTGCACGCCGGCAAACTGACTTAAATCGTTCTCACCAAACGGCAAAGCCTTGCCCAGCTCCAGCGTGCAGCTCGCCGCATTATGGTGCTCGCAGCTGTAATGGGTGAAGGTGCCGCCCGGTGAACGATGGAACACCAGCGCCTCCATTTCTGCCGCCGCCAGCCAGTGCATAAACGCCTCGGGCCACGGATTGGGATTCAGCGGCATCACGCCAAAACGCGCATGATACGAGCCGCGAATCGCGGTATGCAGATCGAGGTGCCAGCGCACTTCATGATCGAGACAGGCGCGCCAGAAACTCTCCAGCTCCTGCTCAAGCTGCAGCACGCGCTGCGCTTCGGGTACATCGGCCACCTGCTGCCAGCGTCCACCAAACAGGCGGTTGATATCATGTTGCTGGTAGCGCTTGCCGCTGCGCAACGCGGCGGGATTACCCAAAATCACCAGTAAGCGCACTGCCAGCGGCTTCTCGCCTTTTAACAGTGGCGTCAGCAACAGATTGAGAATCTCAACCGGCGCGGTTTCATTGCCGTGAATGCCCGCAGAGAGCACCAGCGCCTGCTGTGTGGGCGTATGCGGCGTGAGGGACATCAGTCCCTCGTTGTGCCATTGCCAACTGAGATGATCGTTGCTGCCCTCTCTTTGCTGTGGCGGCTCACCAGACAAGGTCTGCTGTAAAAAATCCTGCATGTTCACTCCTTTTTAACGACGTGGGGCGAACCTCTCACCCCGGCGTTAACGCTGAAACGCGTAGACACTGCCTAAGTCTAGCAGCTTCGTCAGCTCATCCAGCGCGGTGCGCCCTTCACGCAGCAGTTGCGGGTCGGCTAAATCGGCCTGAGTTAAGCGATCGCGGTAGTGGCGATCCACCCAATTGTTGAGCGTGGCAAACAGGCGATCGTTCATCAGTACCGCCGGATTCAGCGCCTGACGCTCGGTTTCGGTTAACACCACGCGCAGACGCAAACAGGCCGGACCGCCACCGTTAAACATGCTTTCACGCAGATCGAAAACTTTCAGTTCACGGATTGGCCCGCCGCTCTCCACCAGCTCAGTGAGATAACGCCACACGCCCGCATGCTGGCGTGACTCTTCTGGCAGCACCAGCAGCATACCGCCGTCGGCGCGCTGCAACAGCTGGCTGTTAAACAGATAGGTATTGACTGCATCGGTTACCGATACTTTATCGCGCGGCACTTCAATCGGCTGGAAACCGCTAACGCGGGCGGCGATGTCACTCAGCAACTGCGGCTGGTTCACAAAGGCATCATGATGGCAGAACAGCACCTGCTGATTGCTCACCGCAATCACATCGTTATGAAACACGCCCTGATCAATCACCGCTGGATTTTGCTGAGCAAACAGCGTGCGTTGCGCATCGAGCTGATGCAACCGCGCCACCGCTTCGCTGGCTTCCCGCGTTTGACGCGCTGGATAACGTGCTGGCGTTGCGCCCTGCTGCTGACCATCACGGCCATAAATAAACAGCTGCACGCCCGCATCACCGTAATCACTGCCGAAACGATTGTGATTGGCCGCGCCCTCATCACCAAACTGCGCCACCTGCGGCAGCGCATCGTGCACGCAGAAGTGCTGCGGATGACGGAAAATCGCGCGCAGCAGATCGGCAGTTTCCGGCGCCTCAATGGCGCGATGGAATTTGTTATTCAGATTGGCGACGGTGAAATGCACGCGACCATCGGCGCTATCCGCCGACGGCGACACCGTGGCGGCATTCGCCACCCACATCGCTGAGGCTGAGCTGGCCGCCGACAGCAGCTGCGGCGCGTGCTTAGCCGCCTGCGCCAGCACCTGCTCATCACTGCCGCCAAAGCCGAGCTGGCGCAGCAGCGGCAGATTAGGACGTTCGTGCGGCGGGATCACGCCCTGCACGTAGCCCATATCCGCCAGCGCTTTCATCTTCAGCAAACCCTGCTTCGCCGCCAGACGCGGATTCGAGGGCTGCAGCTGATTGCGCGTCGAGGCTTCGTTACCAAACGACAATCCCGCGTAGTGATGTGTCAGGCCGACCAGCCCATCAAAGTTCGCTTCAAACGCTTGCATTATTTCGCTCCCTGCGCGGAGAAATCGAGGCCCGGCGCCAAGCTGCCCGGCAGCGCCAGGCTTGGGCTCTCCAGCGACGCCATTGGCCATGCACAGTAATCGGCGGCGTACCACGCGCTGGCACGATGATTCCCGGATGCGCCAATGCCACCAAAGGGGGCGGTGCTGGCCGCGCCGGTCAGCGGTTTGTTCCAGTTAACGATACCGGCGCGCGCTTCCAGCAATAGCTGATCAAACTGCGCGCGCTGCGGCGAAATCAGACCGCACGACAAGCCATAGCGGGTATTATTGGCGATAGCAATCGCCTGCTCGAAGCTGTCGTAACGAATCACCTGCAGCAACGGACCAAAGACTTCTTCATCCGCTAAATCTTTCACTTCGGTCACATCAATGATGCCCGGCGTGATGATGGCACTGTCGCGGTCCGGCCAGTGCATGCCGAGCAACACTTTCCCGCCCTTTTCCACCTGCTGCTGCCAGGCAGCAAAAATATGTCCAGCGGCGGCAGGGGAAATCACGCTGCCCATAAACGGCTGCGGTTCGGCGTTCCACGCGCCAGGCTGCAAGCGCGCGCTAACCTCAACCAAACGCTGCAGGAAGGCATCGCCCGCCGCACCGCGCTTCACCAGCAGACGACGCGCACAGGTGCAGCGCTGTCCGGCGGTAATAAAGGCCGACTGAATGGCGATGTGTACCGCACCATCGAGATCAGAAGGATCTTCAACAATCAACGCATTGTTGCCGCCCATCTCCAGCGCCAACATTTTTTCTGGCTGCCCGGCAAACTGACGATGCAGGTGATAGCCGGTGGCGGCGCTGCCGGTAAACAGCAGGCCATCAATTTGCGACGCATTAGCCAGCGCCTGGCCGGTTTCACGACCGCCCTGCAGCAGCGCCATCACGCCCGCCGGTAAACCCGCTTGCTGCCACAGCTGCACGGTTTTCTCCGCCGTCAACGGCGTCAGCTCGCTCGGCTTAAACACCACGCAGTTACCCGCCAGCAAAGCTGGCACAATATGGCCGTTCGGCAGATGGCCAGGAAAATTATACGGACCAAACACCGCCAACACGCCGTGCGGACGATGGCGCAGCGAGCTCTCGCCATCGGCCTGTTCGCCGGTGCGGCTGTGATAGGCCTTAATCGAAATGGCGATTTTGTTGATCATCGCCTGCACTTCGGTCAGCGTTTCCCAGCGCGGCTTGCCCGTTTCCTGGGCGATGGTTTCCGCCAGCGCGTTTTTGTGGCTTTCAAGCAGACGGGCAAACCCTTCCACCAGCGCCTGACGCTCCGCAAACGGTTTTCTCGCCCACTGCGGGAACGCCGCGCGCGCCGCTTCGCAGGCCGCAGCCACTTGTGCTGCCGATGCCGCTTTGCCCTGCCACAGCGTTTCGCCGCTAACCGGATTGAGTTTGCTCAGGGCGTCAGCGCCGCCGGTCACCCATTGACCTTGAATAAAATGCGTCATGCTTTTTTCTCCTCGCGACACAGCGTGACCACACGCAGTTGATCGCCAATGTTGCAATGCAGCGCCGCGCGCTGGCTTTCATTCAGTTTTACCGTGCCGGATGCCATATCCACCGGCAGCAGCGCCACGCGGAAATGCTGGTAATCCGCGTTGGCCACCAGACACAGCGGCCAGCTTTCATCGGCTGCACCGCTCTCAGCGGTTAACTGGCGACTCTTGCGAATGGCACGAATGCGATCAATTTCGCATTCCAGCGTCGGGCCGCCGTCGAAGATGTCGACATAGTTGAGATAGCGGAAACCTTCCGCCTCCAGCACCGCACGCGCGGGCGCGGTTTTCGGATGGACTTCGCCAATCACTTTTTGTGCCGCTTCAGACAGGTAATGAATGTAGAGCGGATGTTTGGGCATCAGTTCGGCGATAAAGGCTTTCTGCCCGGTGCCGCTCAGAAAGTCGGCTTTGCTGAACTCCATCGAGAAGAAGCGACTGCCTACGCTGTCCCAGAATGGCGAGTGGCCATTGTCATCACTGACGCCACGCATCTCCGCCACCACATGTTGCATAAAGCGGTCGCGGAAGTTAGCCATAAACAGAAAGCGCGATTTCGACAGCAGATGGCCATTTTTTCCATCGCGGTAATCGGGATCGAGGAACAGCGTGCAGAGTTCGCTGCTGCCGGTGTGATCGTTGCTCAGCGACAGCGTCGGCAGGCTGGCATAAACGTTCAGCTCTTTCGAGGCGTGTACCTGCGTGCCAACGCGGAAGTTGTACCAGGGATCCTGCAAACCCACCGCCGCTTCGATGGCGCAAATGCCGACGGCGCGATTATCCTCGCTGTCGGCCAGCACAAACACATAGCCTTGCTCAGCAGGCGGCAAGGCACCTTGCCAGGTGAGCAGCGAACGCTCAATACGGGCTTTAAGCGTTTCGCTATCCGCGGGCAGCGAGGTTAAGCCACCCCCGGTTTTGCCCGCCAGCGACAACAACTGCGAGAGATCGTCACGTTCGACGGGGCGAATCACCATCATGATGTGGCTCCTTTGAGCACGCGTTCACAGGCACGTTCGAAACGCGCCAAACCTTCTTTAACTTCGCGCTCGCTGATGTTCAGCGCTGGCGCAAAACGTACCACGTTAGCACCTGCTATCAGCACCATTACGCCCTCTTCGGCCGCGGTGAGGTTGAACTGTTTGGCTTTACCGGCGAAATCATCGTTAAGCACAGCGCCAATCAGCAGACCCAACCCGCGCACTTCTTTAAATACCGGCAGACGCTTGTTCAGTTCCTGCAACGCCGTAACAAACCATTGATGACGCTCGGCCACGCCGGCCATAAATTCCGGCTGATTAATCAGCTCCATCACTTTGCCCGCGACTGCGCCCGCCAGCGGATTGCCGCCGTAGGTGGTTCCATGCGTGCCCACGCCCATCACCTGCGCCAGATCTTCACGCGTCAGCATTGCGCCAATCGGGAAGCCGCCACCCAGCGCTTTGGCGGTGGTTAAGACATCCGGCGTCACGCCGTAATGCATATAGGCATACAGCGAACCGGTGCGACCCACGCCGCTCTGCACTTCATCAAAAATCAGCAGCGCATGATGTTTATCGCAGAGTTCACGCAGTCCGCGCAGGAAAGCGGGATCGGCTGGCAGGACGCCGCCTTCACCCTGAATCGGCTCGACGATCACCGCGCAGGTTTGGTCATTGATCAGCGCGGCCGCCGAGGCCAGATCGTTGAAATTAGCGTGTTCGACCGCCGGTGGCAGCGGCGCAAAATCACGGGAATAGGCCGGTTGTCCGCCTGCTGTCACGGTAAACAGCGTGCGACCGTGAAAAGCATTATTAAAAGCAACGATGCCATTTTTCTCAGCACCGAAACGGTCGTGTGCGGTTTTACGTGCCAGTTTCAGCGCCGCTTCATTCGCTTCAGCGCCGGAGTTACAGAAGAACACGCGATCGGCAAAAGTGGCATCAATCAACTGTTTGGCGAGACGCAGGATAGGTTCATTGGTATAGCCATTTCCGGTATGCCACAGTTTGCCGGCCTGTTCGATCAGCGCCTGCTGCAACGCCGGATGCGCATGTCCCAATGCGTTAACCGCAATGCCACCGGCAAAATCGATATACTCTTTGCCTTGCTGATCCCACAGCGTTGAACCTTCCGCGCGGACCGGAACAAAAGCCGCGGGTGCATAAACTGGCATCATCCATTGATCGAAATTCTGACGTGAAACCTGCAGTGACATAGCCCTTTCTCCTGCTCCACACCCGGTGAAGCCTTTTGTTTTGAAATTGTTAAAAATGTTAAGTGGCAGCTCTACTGTATATTGCAGATAGCGTGCCAGCCAGCCGCAAAAATGCATAACCGTCTTACCACTACGGAATATCAATAACTTAACAGGTGGTGATATTCACTTTAATTGCATAAAAAGTGAATATCAGTCTGATGCAGGCTGAATAGCAGTAATTTATTTAGCGGATTTATGCATCGGCAAAATGAAATATTGCTTTTGTGATCGGGCAGGAAATATTTCGCCAAATTAATGCGATAAACGCACTTTTTTGGGGCGCAATGTGCCTGATTGGTGCAGGAAAGTGATAGCGCGGTGCAAATTTAGCATGGCGCGAATTAATCGGGTTTTAACATTTCCCTCACTGAATTGAATATTATTTCGCCAGTTCATTGTTAAGCGTAAAGCTAAATAACATTTTGTGACCAAGGTTATTATCAGAACAGAAATAAAAGGACACAAAACCATAAAGCCGATAATTACTCTGCTAATGATTAGCTGGATTCAGATATTTGCTATTGAACAATAATGCATAGGCTTGTGCTATTTCACGAACAACCTACTGATTTTATTTACGCATCTTTAAATTTAAAGTTATTCAATAAAATCATACAGATAAATATTAAAATCATCATTACACATGTTGTCTTATGGATAAGTTTAACCAATACAAAATTCCACATAATGGAATTTAAGATTAAAAATCACACAAAAAGTTAACGAGAAATATTTAGTTACATATATTGCACTGTCGATCTTGAACCTTTTGTGTCATTTTCTTTTCACCCCGCAAATGGGGACAAAATTAAAAAATATCACAGGGTAAAAATTAAATGATGAAGCGCTCCTTACTGGCAGCAGTGATGCCTTTACTGCTGGGACTTTCTTCGGCTCAGGCCGCCGAAATCTATAACAAAGATGGCAACAAGCTGGACCTGACTGGCAAAATTAACGTCTCGCATCTGTTCTCCGATAACGAAGGGTCAAATGGTGATACCTCGTCTTATACCCGTATTGGTTTTAAAGGCGAAACCAAGATCAACGATCAACTGACCGGCTACGGTCAATGGCAGTACCAGTACAGCCTGAGCAACTCTGAAGGCAGCGATGCCAACAGCGGTAACAGAACCCGCCTGGGCTTTGCTGGCCTGAAGTTTGGTCAGTTCGGCTCGATCGATTACGGTCGTAACTACGGTTTGATTTATGACGTGCTGGGTTACACCGATATGCTGCCCTTCTTTGGTGGCGATCAAGGTTACTCTGATGGGTTCCTGTCCAGCCGCTCAGGTGGCGTGTTGACCTGGCGCAACAAAGATTTCTTCGGTCTGGTGAAAGGCTGGAACGTTGCTGCACAGTACGAAGGTAAAAACGATCGTAGCGATGCAAACGTTGCAGTACGCCGTTCGAATGGTGATGGCTTCGCGCTCTCCACTTCTTATGATTTCGATTTCGGTCTGAGCCTGGTTGGCGCTTACGCGAGCCTGGATCGTACCAATACGCAGAACCAGGCCTTACGTGGCGAAGGCGAGAAAGCACAGCACTGGACCACGGGCCTGAAATACGATGCTAACCAGATTTACCTGGCAACCATGTACGGCGAAACGCTCAACGCAACCCCAATCACTGGTGGCTTCGCTAACAAAGCCGTTAACTTTGAAGCCGTTGCGCAGTATCAGTTCATTAACGGACTGCGTCCTTCAATCGGCTATGTTTCATCTAAAGGCAAAGAGATTGAAAATATTGGTGATGTCGATCTCACCAAATACGTCGCTGTAGGTGGAACCTACTACTTCAACAAAAACATGTCTGTGTACGCTGAATACAAGATCAACCTGTTGAAAGATGATAATGCGTTGGGCATCGCTTCTGATGATGTCACCGCTGTGGGTCTGATTTACCAGTTCTAAGTGGCAATACCCTCATGGCTGTTCGGCTAGTGTCGGCTGAATATGCGCAAAGGGCAGCGAAAGCTGCCCTTTTTTATTGGTGCGAGGCGATTACGGCGCCATCAAATCAAAGCGATCATCATCGCCCTGATCCAGTGAGAACGGCGGCTGCAATTGCAGGACGATCTCGTTCGAGGTGACGCGATTCTGTTTACTGTCTTCTAACACCACCGACAAGCGATAGCTGTTATGCGCACCCGGCGAGTTATCCCACGCGGGCAGGATCACACTCCAGCCCTGTGGATCGTTGGGATTGGCACCCGGCGTCAGGCTCAGCGCCTGGGTATCGCCCTGCCACATCACTTTAGCGATCGGATTGGTGCTGCGGATTTGCAATTTCAGCGGCAAACTTTCTCCGCCATTTAGCTGCCACGGCGGCGTAGCGAGAAACACCGACAGCGTTTTACGCTGGCGATATTCCAGCACCGGCGTATAGCTGCGCGTCACGTTATCGTAGCGACTGCCGCGCAGTGAGTGCGCAGCCGCTACGTTATCCGGACTCAGCTGCTGGCTGAGCGCCACGCCAAAGCGATAGTTGAGACGCAAGCCGAGCTGATCCTGGCTCTCACCGCTGTCGCTGGTTTTATGGCTGGCGGATAAGGTCACCAGCGGCACCGGCGTGTAGGTGACGCCAAAGGTCAACGCCGATGGGTTGTGGTAACGATTGCCGGAGCTAAACAGATCGACGTTATCACCCAGATATTGCTGCCAGCTTACTGACGCACCGAGTTGGCGATAGTGAGGCAAATAGCCTTGGGTGGTGAAATCATAGCCGCGCGCCATGCGCTGCTGCTGGAAGGGATTGCGATCCTGCCAGCCCGACAGCGGCGTATAGTAATTGGCGGAGAAGCGCAGATAATCGCCCCATGCTTCGGTACCCAGCGAAGCGCGCTGTAGGCCACTGCTGAACATCCGATCGACAAAACCGTTATAGCCCAGCAGCCATTTTCCTGCCACCCAACGTTGCCCGAGGCCAGCATTGCCGACCAGCCCATCATCAGTTTGATGAAAGCCGACCTGACTGAAGGTCAGATAGCGATAGTTATCCGCCCAGGGTGTCAGCAGCGACGCACCGCTGCCGGCAAAATTGCCCTCCATATCCACATTGAAATCGATTTGAGCATTGCCATACGGTGACAACAGCGACTGACCTTCATCAACCAGTCGATTGCCCACTTCATCGCGGAAATGGTTAAAGGCCCACAGCCCCGCCTGCTGGCCAAGGGCATTGTCGTCCGTACTGTTCTGGCTGGCTTCACCAATGCTTTTGGCAATGGTCGCCAGTTTTTTGTTGAACGCTTCCGTTTCATCCTGGTAACCCAATGCAGGCAACTGATCGGCCATTTTCTGGAAACGTGTGGGATCGCTAAACGGCGCATCGGCGAGTTTAGTGTCAGAGATCAACGCCAGCGCAGGCGCGGATGCGGCAAGTAGTGAAAAACCAGAGAGATAACGCACGCTTTTGGGTGATAACAAAGTAAATAACATAGCTAAAAATAGGGTTCGACCCGGTTCAGAATTAGAGGTGGCTCACAAAACTGCATAAGTCTACCCTAGCATATTCTGATGCAAGTGCCGGACATGTCTGGTTTCGATTAAGGCAGAAAGCGAAAAAATCAGAATGTAGGTAAGCAGGCGACGCAATGTGTTGTGCCCTGCTTGCCCATCAAGAGATGACATCTCAAATCATTGAGCGCGCACATTGTAGCGGCGCAATGCATTGCGCGATGAATCACGCCGCTCTGGAAGGTGCGATCATGAGGCTTAGTGTTTAGCATGACGCCATCAATGGCGACCCAACAGCGGTCTATCAGGAGAAAATCAAACCGCCATCCACATTGATGGTCTGCCCGGTGATATAGCGCGCATCGTCAGAGGCGAGGAAAGCTACCAAGCCAGCGACATCTTCCGGCTGCCCTGCGCGTTTAAGCGGGATGTTTTCCACCCATTCGGCCATCAGTTCGCCTTTGCCATACTGCTTTTTATCGCTGCTGAGGATCTCGCCCCACACGCGATCGTTGTAGTCCCACATTTCACTCTCGATGATGCCCGGACAGAAAGCATTCACCGTGATATGCCACGGCGCCAGCTCCAGCGCCAGGCTCTGGGTAATACCGATCACGCCCATCTTGCTGGCGGCATAGTGCGGCGTATAAATGAAACCCTGCCGTCCCTGACCGGACGAGGTGTTGATCAGGCTGCCGCTGCCCTGTTTCACCATATATTTCGCCGCTTCCCGGCAGCACAGCCACACGCCCGTGGTGTTCACCGCGAGTATCTTCTCGAAGTCACTTTTGGGCATCGCATCGAAACGATCGATGGTGATCACCCCCGCATTCTGAATCGACACATCAATGCTGCCAAAGCGCTCAGCCGCCTGCTGATAAAGCTGCTGTACCTCATTTTCATCGGTGACATCGACCTGCAGCGCCAGAACCTCACTGCCAAACTGCTGTTCGATGGCTTGCGCGGTACTGAAGACGCGTTCCGAATTCGACACCATCACCAAACGCGCCCCGTCGCGGGCAAAACGCGCTGCAATGCCCGCGCCAATGCCGCGGCAGGCGCCGGTAATCACCACCGTCTTTCCACTAAAATCGCGTGTCATATTGCCTCCTGTTATCCATGTGTCGCTTCAGGCAGGGCGGCCGATTGCTGCTTTTTTTCATGTCTGCGCAGCAGCACCACCTTACTTTGTAATTTTTGCTGGAACTGGTCGATCACCACCGCAGTGACAATCACTAAGCCTTTAATCACCATTTGCCAGAAATCGCTGACGCCCATCATCACCATGCCATCGGCGAGAAACACGATGACAAAAGCACCGATAATCGAGCCTGAAACGCGACCGCGTCCGCCCGCCAGCGCCGTGCCGCCCAGCACCGTGGCACCGATGGCGTCCATCTCGAACATGTTGCCGGTCATCGGGTGCGCGGTTTGCAGCTGCGACGCCACAATCAAACCGACCAGCGCGGCGCACAAGCCGGAAAAAGCGTAGACAAACACTTTGACCTTGATAATCGGCACCCCCGCCAGGCGCGCCGCCGATTCGTTGCCACCGGTGGCATAGATGTAACGACCCAGCGGTGTTTTACGCGTCAGATACAACCCCAGCAGCAGGAAGCCGAGCATCATCCATATCGGGATATACACGCCCAATATCGAACCCGAACCGAGCAGGGCGAAGCCGGTATTACCCAGTGCTGGCGTGCCGACAAGGTTGGCGTAGGTGCTGCCATCGTTGAACAGCAGCGCGGCGCCGCGTGCCACGTACATCATGCCGAGCGTACAGATAAACGGCGCTACGCCGAGTCGCGTCACCACCGCGCCATTAATTAATCCCAGCGCCACGCCGAACAGCGCCACCACCAGAATCACCTCGGGCACGTTGAAGAACAGCACGTTGCCGCCCCACAGCGGTACGCCGTTGGTGAGCAGCGCACCCGCCACCATGCCGCATATGCCCGCCACCGCCCCGACCGAAAGATCGATGCCGCCAGTCAAAATCACCAGCGTCATGCCAATCGCCAGCAAGCCGGTAATCGCCACATGCTGCGTCATGATCAGCAGGTTGGAGGTGGTGAGAAAGTTAGGCACCATAAAGCTGAAGAAACTCACCACGATCAGCAAGGCAATAAAGGTACGCGCCTTAAGCAGGTACATATAGATCAGGTATTTTTGATTCATCGTTTTACTCTCCAGCGGGCTCAATCATGTGGCGTTGAGGCGCTAATCAGGGCTTCGCGCGTGGCCGCCGCGCGCGGTAAATCGGCGGTGATGCGACCATCCGCCATCACCAGAATACGGTCAGCCAGCGCCATCACTTCATCCAGTTCGGACGAGGAGAACATCACCGCCAATCCCTGCTGCGCCAGGTTGCCAATCAGGTGATAAACATCGGTTTTTGCCCCCACATCAATGCCGCGCGTGGGCTCATCCAGCAGCACCACCTGCGGCCCGGTCATCAGGGCTTTGCCCAGCACCACTTTTTGCTGATTGCCGCCGCTTAAGGAGGTGATCGGCAGCTCGGGATCGCTGACCTTGATGGCGAGATGGCCAATCATTTCATCCACACGGCGCTGCTCGTTGTGCGGATTGAGCTTGCGCCAGCAGCGGCGGAAACCCCGCAGGCTGAGATCGCTGAGCGTCATGTTGGCGGTGATCGACATCAGCTGTACCACGCCTTCGGTTTGACGATCTTCCGGCACCAGCGCGATACCTTTTTTCAGTCGCTGCTGGAAACTGCGCTTCTCCAGCGCTTCGCCGTTCAGACTGACGCTGCCCGACTGACAGTGCATCATGCCAATCAACCCTTTGAACAACTCGGTGCGCCCGGCGCCCAGCAAACCGTAGATGCCAATCACTTCGCCTTTTCGCAGCGAGAAAGAGACATCATTGAGCTTGTAACCGCCGTTTTGATGCAGCGCGGTCAGCCCGTTGACGCTGAGTACCGTTTCACCCTGCGTCGCCGGTTGGTAATCGAAGTGTTTCTTCTTGTCGCCCACCATCTGCTCGATGATCCACGGAATTGAGGCGTCGCGGACTTCGCGTTCGCTGATGAAGCGCCCGTCGCGGAAGATGGTGATGTGATCGCCAATCTCCATCAGCTCTTCCAGCCGATGTGAGATATAGATAATGGTGACGCCGCGCCGTTTAAGCTGGTCGATGACGTTGAACAGCACTTTCACTTCTGACTGGCTGAGCGCGCTGGTCGGTTCATCCATGATCAGCACGCGCGTGTCCTTGGACAGCGCGCGGGCGATCTCCACCAGCTGCTGATGGCCGATACCGAGTTCAGCCAGCGGCGCGTAGGGATCGACATCCAGCTCCAGCCGTTCCAGCAATGCTTTGGCGAGCGAATACTGATACTTCTCGTTGATCACGCCGCGCTGGAAAAACTCATTGGCCATGAAGATGTTGTCCATCACGTTCATATTGGGAAACAGGTTCAGCTCCTGAAAAATAATGCTGATGCCCTGTTTTTCCGCCTGATGCGTGGAGCTCAGCGACACTGCTGCGCCGTCCAGCAGAATCTCGCCGGATGACGGGATCTCCACGCCCGCCAGCATTTTCATCATGGTGGATTTGCCGGCACCGTTTTCGCCAATCAGCACGTTAACTTTATTGCGATAGACGCGGTAATTGACCTGATCCAGCGCGGTGACGCCGGGATAGATGCGCGACACGTTGCGGGTTTCAATGATCACGTCATGTTGAGGCTGTTGCATATCCGCTCCTTACTGACGTGTAATCGCCGCAGGCGTCACATTCGGCACCTGTTCCGGCGTATCAAAGCTGCTAAACACGCCAGCCAGCTGCACTTTGTCACCCACTTTGGGCTTGAAAGCACTCATCATGTTCGCCGCTTGCTGATTGATCGCGCGACTGTAATCGCCGAACAGCACCTGATCGTTAAAGTCCTGATAGCTGGCACCTTTGTAGGCATCACGCAACACCGTGCCGGGAAAAATCGGGCCAACCTGCACCGTGACAGTGTCACCGGACACATCTTTCACTGTCATCCGACCGTTACGCGACGTGGTGTTAACCGCCGTGATTTCACCGCTCACGTTGACACTGAACACGCACGGGTTCTCTTCCTGACTGCGATAGCCATAAGTTTTACAAGCGCTATCAAAATCTTTGGCGGATTTCAGCGCATTCAACAACTCAGCCACCGGCTTCGCATCATGTTGAACTTGCGGTACCAGTTTCTGTTGCCACGTTTGGGCAATATTGCCCATTTTGGGATTGGGAGGATTTTTCAGGTCGGCCAGCTCCTGCTGCGACACAATGCGGCAACCGCTAAGGATCACGACAGGAAGCAGTAACCAGAGTCGTCTGTGCATCACATTCTCCTGGGCGCCCGATCTACGGGCGCACCGCATTGATTACGACTTGAAGTTAAAGTCCTGCACGCCTTTGGCGTTGTCTGGCGTAATGAGAATGCCGCGGAACATCACGCGCTGCTTCTCAGGCTTGGTGCCTTTCTGAATAAAGTTGTCGAGGTCGGTCACGCCCTGTGCGGCGATGGCTTGTGCCTGCAGCATCACCGTGGCTTTCAGATCCCCTTTTTCCACCGCGTCACGTTCATCATTGCTGCCGTCAATGCCGACCACGATGACGTCGTTACGGCCTGCCGCTTTCAGAGCTGCAATCGCACCCAGCGCCACGGGGCCGTTACCGCAGATCACGCCTTTTACATCCGGATGCGCCTGCAGAATGCTGTCCATGATGCGTTTGCCGTCAATCAGCGTGCCTTTGGCATCCTGACGCGCCACGCTTTTCATATCGGGATATTGGTCGAGCACCTGATGGAAGGATTTGGAGCGTGTGACGCAGTTGTTGTCAGCAAGGTTACAGGTGAGTTCCGCGTAGCTGCCCTTTTCCCCCATCTTCTCCACAAACACGTTTGCCACGTCGGAGCCGGCCTGGAAGTTGTTGTGGGTGATCTGCGCCAGCGCCACGTCATCCACCGGGATTTCGCGGTTGATCAGCACCACCGGAATGCCGGCATCTTTGGCTTTTTTAATCGCGGCGACGCTGGCGGTGGAGTCGGCGTTATCCAGCACGATGCCCTGCACCTTTTTGCCGATGGCGGCATCAATCAGTTCACTTTGCTTTTTCACATCTTCGCCATGCGACAGCACGCTGGTTTTATAGCCCAGCTCCTGCGCTTTGAGGTTGGCACCTTTGGCTTCGGAGGCGTAATACGGGTTATCCAGCGAGTTCACCAGGATCATGATGGTGCCTTTATCGGCAGCGAAACTGGCTTGGGAGATCAGGCAACTGGCAATAGCAGTTAACAGCAGGGTACGTTTTTTCATGGTGAGGTTCTCTCATTGTTATAGTGGGTCACGCAGGGTCAGCCGTTCTGGTGTTGGCGCGGCTTACCAGATGGTAAAGCCACCGTCGATCATCAAATCTGCGCCGGTGATCATGTCGCTGCCGTTGCTGGCGAAGAACAGCACCGCGGCGGCGATTTCGTCGGTATAGGCAAAGCGTCCCAGCGGGATCAGCTTTTTCATCTGCTCGCCCTTCTCACCGCGCCAGGCTTTTTCACCCATCGGCGTCAGCACCACGGTGGGCGATAAGGTATTGACGTTAATGCGATAGGGAGCGAACTCTTTGGCCATCACTTTGGTCATGCCGAGCAGACCGGCTTTGGCGGAGGTGTAAGCAACGTGGTTGTCGATAGCGATGGAGGCGGCCTGCGACGCAATGTTGATGATTTTGCCGCCGTTACCGGCGCGCACCATGCGTTTACCGGCCTCCTGCGAGCAGAGGAAAGGACCGGTGAGATTGACGTCGATCTGCTTCTGCCACTCGGCAAAATCGGTTTCTAACACCGGTTGCAACATCACGTAGCCCGCGCAGTTCACCAGGATATCAATCTGACCGTAATGCTGTTCGACGCGATCAAATGCCGCTTCAACCGAGGCCGGATCGGTCACGTCGCAGCACACCAGCAGCACGCGATCGGCAGCAAATTGATCCTGCACGCCCGCCACTTTGTCACTTTCGAAGGGCGGATAAAGCAGCGCCAGCCGTGCGCCCTTCTCCAGCAGCATGGCATTACTGGCCATCGCAATCCCGCCCAGCCCGCCGGTGACTACCGCCACTTTGCCGGTTAAATCCTGCTCAATGTTCACGCCGTAGCGCAGGTTAACGTCATATTCCCCACTCATCGTCTCTCTCCATAATGGTGTACGGCGGCGCTGGTTATTACTGGCCGGGTTATCGTTTTTACAAACATCATTTTCGAACAAAAATATAAGCTATCGATTAATAATGGTTTGTGGAGGAGATCAAATTTCATACAAATTGCAGCAATAAAATTATCTTGATGATTTTGTTGAATTTGCACAATTCACCGCCTTCAGGACATGGAGCGAGCTGCTGACGGCTTTCTGCGAAATCAATCGCATAGCAAATGATGATTTTCATTCGAAAACGAATGTTTCTGGAAGCTATCTCGCAAATGGCCAAATCGCAGAGTAAAATCAGCTCGGGTTTCCTTATTGGCGAAACCAGACCGTGATTGGAAAGAGGGAGCATTTCGATTGAAAAGCAAAACTGAGCAGCTGGCAGATATGCAGCAGCGCCGTGAGAAGATTCTGGAGATGATCCGCGAAGACGGCACCGTCACGGTTAAAGCGCTGACCGATACCTTCGGCCTGACCGAAGCCACCATTCGCACCGACTTGCGCATGTTGCAGCAAGAGGGGCACGTACAGCGTTATCACGGCGGCGCCACGCTGATGACCGGCAAGCAGAATACCGGCGCGATGTTGCTGGAGCGCCAAACACATCTTGAAGAAAAACAGGCGATTGGCCGCCTTGCCGCGCAGCATGTGGAAAATGGCGACACGGTGATTTTCGATTCCGGTACCACCACCACGGCGATTGCCGAGGCGATCAGCCATATCCGTCGTTTATCGGTAATTACCACGGCGGTGAATATCGCGCTGAAGCTGGGCGGCGAGCCGGGTATCAATATTTTGCTGACCGGCGGCACTTTTAAGTTCCCGACGCTTTCGACTTCAGGTGAGAAAGCCGCCTCGTTTTTCGAAAACGTGCTGGCGGAGAAGCTGTTTCTTGCCACGGCCTGTATCTCACCGCGTCTCGGTTTGAGCTTTCCCAGCGAGACCGATATCAAGGTGAAAATGGCGATGATCAAGTCAGCCAACAGCGTGTATGTGGTGGCGGATTCCAGCAAGATCGATAAGGTGTCGATGTTCGCGCTGCCGTGCGACTGGAGCCATATTCACTATCTGATTACCGATAGCGGCATTTCGCCGGCGCAGGTCGCGGCGTTTGAGGCGTTAGGCGTGCAGGTGTTGGTGGCGCAGTCGGCGTTGGCGCAGAAGCGCGCGGTGTAAGGTGCGGTGCGCGCTGTCCCTCACCCCGGCCCTCTCCCGCAAGCGGGCGAGGGAGACGCTGCCATATGCAGGCCCGAACGGTTCCCTCTCCCACCTGTGGGAGAGGGTTAGGGTGAGGACAAACGTGTTTAAAACCCTAAGCTATCCAGCAGGTCATCAACCTGATCCTGGTTCGCCACCACGCCGGGTGCATTGGCGTGGATCTGCGGACCGTTCAGCAGGCTGTTGCCCTCTTTACGCGCCGCGGCGTTGGCTTCTGGCATATTCTCCAGTAGCACCATCAACAGCTGACGCTCGATCTCCTGGATCACATCCATCATGCGCTTGATCACCTGACCGGTCAGGTCCTGGAAATCCTGTGCCATCATGATTTCGAGCAACTGCTTATTGGTGTACGACGTGTGTCCCGGAACGTCAGTCAGGAACTGGCGCGTATCCGAAACCAACTCGCGCGCATCTGTCAGTTCAATCGGATTTTCAAACCACGCATCCCAACGGCCTTTCAGCTGGTTGGCGCCGGCTTCCATTTGGTCCTGGTGTGGCTGCGCTGCTTCAACGCAGTTCAACGCACGTTCTGCCGCTTGCGCCGTCATTTGCACAACATAATCCAGACGATCGCGCGCATCAGGAATCGCTTCCGCCGCTTCAGCAATTGCCTGGTCTAACCCCAGCTCACGCAAACTGTCACGCAACATGCGCGTCAGTGAGCCGATGCGGGTAATAATGTCGTGTGCCGAGGCTTCTTCGGTTGATTTCGGAAGGTCGCTCATCACATCTCCTTACATACCCAGTTTTTCGAATATTTTGCCTAACTTCTCTTCCAGCGTGGCCGCCGTGAACGGCTTCACCACGTAGCCGCTGGCGCCCGCCTGCGCGGCCGCGATGATATTCTCTTTCTTCGCTTCCGCGGTCACCATCAGCACCGGCAGTTTGTTCAGCGTGGCGTCAGCACGGATGGTTTGCAGCAGCTCCAGACCGTCCATGTTCGGCATGTTCCAGTCGGAAACTACGAAATCAAAGCCACCGGCACGCAGTTTGGTCAGCGCATCGACGCCATCTTCTGCTTCTTCAACGTTATTGAATCCAAGCTCTTTCAGCAGGTTACGGACAATACGACGCATCGTATTGAAGTCATCCACCACCAAAAAGCGCATATTTTTATCAGCCATATCTACTCCCGTGTTGTCTCGTCCAGCAGGACGGGCTCGTTAAATTCGCAATGCCTGTCCGGCGCTAATTTTCGCCAGCATGTGCTGACTGATGTGGCCTAAATCGACCACTTCACTGGTGCCGCCCATCGCAATCGCTTCGCGCGGCATACCAAATACCACGCAGCTGGCTTCATCCTGCGCGATGGTCCAGGCGCCCGCGCGATGCATTTCCAGCATCCCGGCCGCGCCGTCGTTACCCATCCCGGTCAGAATCACACCCACCGCATTTCGTCCTGCGTGCACCGCCACCGAACGGAACAGCACATCCACCGATGGCTTGTGTCGGTTCACTGGCGGACCGTCATTCAGTTTCACCACATAGTTGGCCCCGCTTCGGCCCAGCTCCATGTGCATGGCGCCCGGCGCGATATAGGCGTGGCCGGGCAGAATACGCTCGCCGTCTTCCGCTTCTTTCACGGTGATTTGGCACAATTTATTCAGACGCTCGGCAAACGAGCGCGTAAAGCCTGGCGGCATATGCTGGGTAATCAGCAGCGCCGGGCTGGTCGCCGGCAGCGGCTGCAGCACATGGCGAATCGCCTCGGTGCCGCCGGTGGAAGAGCCAATGGCGATCAGCTTTTCACTGCTCAGCAACGGGCCCGCTTTCAACGTGACGGGCATCGGCGTGGAGGCACGCACATGCAGCTTGGCGCGCGCGGCGGCGCGGATCTTGTCAGCAATCATCTGGCTATACGCCAGCATGCCTTCGCGGATGCCGAGCTGTGGCTTGGTGACAAAATCCACCGCACCCAACTCCAGCGCGCGCAGCGTCACTTCTGAACCTTTACCGGTCAGCGAGGAGACCATCACCACTGGCATCGGACGCAGGCGCATCAGCTTCTCGAGGAAATCGAGGCCATCCATGCGCGGCATCTCCACATCCAGCGTCAATACTTGCGGGTTGTACTGTTTGATTAAATCCCGCGCCACCAGCGGATCGGGCGCACTCGCGACCATCTCCATATCGGGATGGCTGTTGATGATTTCGGTCATCAACTGTCGCATCAGCGCAGAGTCATCCACGCACATCACGGTGATTTTGCTCATCGTCTTTCCTTGCTCAGTCCATAGACTGTCTGTCCACGCAGCCAGAACTCTTTGCTGATCTGACTAAAGTTCTCTGAATGCCCGGCAAACAGCAGACCGCCGGGTTTCAGCAGAGGCACGAAACGGCGCAGAATCTGTTCCTGCGTCTCTTTATCGAAATAGATCATCACGTTGCGACAGAAAATAGCGTCGAACGGACCCGGCAACGCCCAGTCGTGTGCCAGTAAATTCAGTTGCGTATAGTTCACCATGTTGGCGAGGTCGGAACGCACGCGCACCATGCCTTCATGCGGACCGGTGCCGCGCAGGAAAAAGCGCTGCAGCTGCGACTGCGATAGCGTGCGTAGCTCTTCCTGGCGATACACGCCGGCCACGGCTTTCTCGAGCACCTGGGTATCGATATCGCTGGCGTGGACCTGGAATTTACCCGGACCGGTGCCCAGCGTTTCCGCCAGCGTCATGGCGATGGAGTACGGCTCTTCGCCGGTTGAGGCGGCGGTGCTCCACACGCTGTAGTTACCCGTGCGCTTACGCGCATGATCCGCGAGGATCGGAAAGTGATGCGCCTCGCGGAAGAAAGAGGTCAGATTGGTGGTCAGCGCGTTAATAAACGCCTGCCACTCCGCACTGTTTTGGTCTTGCTCCAGCAGCGCCAGATAGCGGCCAAAGTCATCAATATTCAGCATGCGCAGACGACGCACTAAACGGTTGTAAACCATCTCGCGTTTGTGGTCGGCCAGCACAATGCCCGCGCGCTGATAGATCAGCTGGCTAATGCGACGAAAATGCGTATCTGAGAGCGGTAACCGCTGCACCATTTGCGAGAGCAGCGTGGTCGCTTCACTTTGATCCAATAACGTCGATTTCTTCATTTCAGGTCACCCGGCAACAAACTGTTTAAATTGTGATACTGCGGTTGCTACTGTGCTGCCAGTCGCGCCATTCTCATGGGCCGCCTTGCGGCGGCCACAAGGATTAAAAGGTTTCCCAGTTATCGTCAGTGCTACGTGCGCCTGCCGGTGCCAGTGCTTTTGGCGTGCCGGAACGCAAATTTTTTGCCGCTGTAGATACGTTAACGGCCTGAACGACAAATTCTTTACCGATATTGAACACCGCAACCGACTGTTTCAGTCGGCTGGCCTGATCTTCCAGCGCGGCCGCCGCCGTTGCCGACTCTTCGACCAGCGCGGCGTTCTGCTGCGTCACGCGATCCATCTCGTTCACCGCCAGACCGACCTGATCGATACCACGGCTCTGCTCGTCCGACGCCGAGGCAATTTCGCCCATGATGTCGGTGACCCGCGTGACCGCATTCACGATGTTGGTCATGGTTTCCCCGGCGCTCTCCACCAGCACGGAACCGGTGTTGACACGGCTGACCGAATCCTCGATCAATCCTTTAATCTCTTTCGCCGCCTGCGCGCTGCGCTGTGCCAGACTGCGCACCTCGCCCGCTACCACGGCAAATCCACGTCCCTGCTCACCGGCGCGTGCTGCTTCTACCGCAGCGTTCAGTGCGAGGATATTGGTCTGGAAGGCAATGCCGTCGATCACGCTGATGATGTCAGCGATTTTCTTCGAGCTGCCGGTGATCTCTTTCATGGTAGTCACCACGCCATCCACCACTTTGCCGCCCTGCTGCGCGGTCTCCGAGGCGGTGAGCGCCAGCTGTGACGCCTGACGGGCATTTTCGGCGTTCTGCTTCACCGTGGCGGTTAACTGCTCCATGCTGGCAGCGGTCTCTTCCAGCGAAGCCGCTTGCTGCTCGGTACGCGAGGAGAGATCGTTGTTGCCCATGGCGATTTCACTCGCACCGGTGTAGATCGCATCGGAACCGTCACGCACGGTACGCACCGTCCGCGCCAGCTCTTGCTGCATCTCTTGCACCGAGGTGAGCAGCTCGCCCATCTCGTTGCGCACCGTGATCTCCACCTGCTGCGTCAAATCGCCACGCGCGATGTGACGAATGTGCTCGATGCTGTGCTTTAGCGGACGGATCAGCACCGTACGCATGCCGCTCCACACCAGCGCAATCACCAGCAAGGTCACCAGCAGCGTGCCGACCACCAGCATGATGGATTGGTTGTAAGCCGCCTCATTGGCTGCAATGCCCTGATTGGCGAGCACAATGTTGTAGCTCAACCATTCGTTGTAATCCTTAGCAAACTTGTCCTGGAATCCCTGCGTCGGCTGATCGACAAATCCTTTGAAATTTCCACTACTGAGGAAATCGATCAACTCACCCAATGCTCCGCGATAGGCGTTGTAGTTGGCCTGTAGCGTCAGCACGTTCTCGGCCTTTTTGCCCTTTTCAGACAGGTTGGCGTTAAATTCGGCAAAACCCTCATCAGCGTGCTTCAACTCCTCACTCGCCAGCGCCACCAGATCTTTCACGGTTGCGCCTGAGCCAGCCTGCTGACTGTCCAGCAGGTAACGGATCCCCGCACGGTTCAGCGTGTTACGCGCCTGAACCAGCGATACCCATGAGGTGCCCATTGCCCGCTGCAGCGTGCTAAGTCGCTGGTTATAGGCAAAATTTTCTTTATCGGCTTTGACCGTGGAGTAGAACACTCCACCGGAGAACAGCTGCAGTAAGGCAAACAGCGCCAGCACGCACAGCAGACCGGATACAACACGAATACGACTAAACATAAACACCTCATTGGTTGGCGGATCGCCTCTGTTATCGGCTTTTCTGAGGGGATCTTTATGTGTGTTCGCAGGGGTTGGACCAGCGGGGGGTTGATGGGTGCTCGCTGTCCCTCACCCTAACCCTCTCCCGCAGGCGGGAGAGGGAATTGATCGAGCTAACATATGGCAGCGTCTCCCTCTCCCGTTTACGGGAGAGGGCCGGGGTGAGGGGAAGCAACTCAGAACTTAAAACGTCTCCCAGTTACCCTCACTCACCGGCGCGGCAGCCGCTTTACGCGGTGCGCTGGCGATCTGGCGCACCGTGCTCGCCTTTGGTTGCGCCTGTGCGGCGCGCGGAATGCGGAACACCGATACCGACTGGCTCAGGCGGCTCGCCTGCTCTTCCAGTGATGCGGCGGCGGCGGCGGACTCTTCCACCAGCGAGGCGTTCTGCTGGGTGACGCGGTCCATCTCGGTCACCGCTTGTCCCACCTGATCGATACCACGGCTCTGCTCATCCGATGCCGAGGCGATTTCGCCCATAATATCGGTGACGCGCGTGACGGCGCCGACGATATCGTTCATGGTTTCTCCGGCGGTGCCGACCAGCTGCGAGCCGTTGTTGACGCGGTTCACCGAATCTTCGATCAAGCCTTTGATCTCTTTCGCCGCCTGCGCACTGCGCTGCGCCAGGTTGCGCACTTCACCAGCCACTACAGCAAAACCACGGCCCTGTTCACCGGCGCGTGCTGCTTCTACCGCCGCGTTCAGCGCCAGGATATTGGTCTGGAAGGCGATGCCATCGATCACGCTAATAATGTCGGCGATCTTCTTCGAGCTGCCGGCGATATCCTGCATGGTACGCACCACGCCATCGACCACCTCGCCGCCTTTGCGCGCGGTATCCGACGCGCTCAGCGCCAGCTGCGACGCCTGACGCGCATTCTCGGCATTCTGTTTCACCGTCGCGGTGAGCTGCTCCATGCTGGCCGCCGTCTGCTCCAGCGAGGCGGCCTGCTCTTCAGTGCGCGCCGACAGATCGTTATTCCCGGCGGCGATTTCGCTGGCGCCGGTGAAAATCGCATCGGAACCGTCACGTACATTGCCCACGGTGCTGACCAGCGACTGCTGCATTTCATGCAGGCTTCCCGCCAGCTGGCTCATTTCGTTGCGCCCTTCCACCACGATATTTTGCGTGAGATCGCCCGCAGCAATATGGCGAATATGCGCCAGCAGCTGGTGCAGCGGCTGAATCAGCACGCTACGCAGGCCGAACCAACAGCCAACGATCACCGCAATCACCACCAGCGCCACCGACGCCAGCAGCCACATCATGGTGTGGAAGGCGCGCTGATTCTGCGCCACGCCTTCTGCCGCCAATGTGCTTTGCTCCGTCCGCCACTCTTCGTAAGTGGCTTTCATCGCGACCTGTTTAGCTTCGATGTTCTGCGCAAACATGCCTTGCAGATCGTTGGCTTTCAGGCGATCCAGCATCGCTTTCAACCCGTCGTTGAAAGCGGCGTAGTTCGCTTCCAGCTTATCGCGCAACGCGTCTGGCAAGCCTGGCGTGGCCGGCAAGTCGTAGTAGCGTTGATAGTGGCCGGCAGCCACATTGAGTTGTTTTTCCGTCTGGGCGATTAAGGCACTCAGCTGACCGCCATTCGACTGCGCGGCCATGGTGCCCTGCATACGCAACATGGCGCGGTTGAGTACGGTGCGGGTTTGGTTCAGTTCAATCCAGGCGTCTGACATCGCGCCAACGTTGTTGGAGGAGATCTGCGCTACCGCAAACGCCTCTTTATCTTTTTGTAAGGCGGACCAGAACAGGCCACCCGACAGTAATTGTAAAGCGCCAAACACCAGTAATACGGCGATTAAACTGGTCACTACATTGATTCGTTTTAACATGGGATCTCCAGGGATGCGTTTCGGCTCCCCCAGTTATCGACCGGCAATCTGAATTTTTCAGGGTGCTTAAGCTACTTTACGAATTAAAACTCTGCGTTTGCGCATGATTGCAGTGTTTTATAACTAAAGAAATTAACAGTAAAAAAAATGCGCCTTTATCGGGTGAGCGATAAAGGCGCATTGGGTGGTGCGGGTTGTCCCTCACCCCGGCCCTCTCCCGCAGGCGGGAGAGGGAGACGCTGCCACATGCTGGCTCGGACAGTTCCCTCTCCCGCCTGCGGGAGAGGGAGACGCTGCCACACGCTGGCTCGGACAGTTCCCTCTCCCACGTGTGGGAGAGGGTTAGGGTGAGGGACCGACCACTCAGAAACTTAAAACGTCTCCCAGTTACTCTCCCCAGCCGCGGCGGTCAGCGCTTTACGCGGTGCGCCGATCGTGGGTGGTGCGATCTGCGGATGACGCACGCCGCTTCTGGCCTGCGGCTGCGTTTGCGCCGCGCGCGGTACGCGGAACACCGCCACCGACTGGCTCAGGCGACTGGCCTGCTCTTCCAGCGAGGCCGCCGCCGCCGCAGACTCTTCCACCAGCGAGGCGTTCTGCTGCGTCACGCGATCCATCTCCGTCACCGCCTGGCCGACCTGATCGATACCACGGCTCTGCTCATCCGATGCCGAGGCAATTTCGCCCATGATGTCGGTGACGCGCGTTACCGCATTAACGATATCGCTCATGGTCTCACCAGCGGTGCCCACCAGTTCAGATCCGCTGTTCACGCGGCTGACGGAGTCTTCAATCAACCCTTTAATCTCTTTCGCCGCCTGCGCGCTGCGCTGGGCCAGATTACGGACTTCACCCGCGACCACCGCAAAGCCACGGCCTTGCTCACCGGCGCGCGCCGCTTCTACCGCCGCGTTCAACGCCAGAATATTGGTCTGGAAGGCAATGCCATCGATAACGCTGGTGATGTCGGCGATCTTCTTCGAACTGCCGGCGATGTCGCTCATGGTGCGCACCACGCCTTGCACCACATCACCGCCCTTCTGCGCGGTTTCGGAAGCACTCAGCGCCAGCTGCGACGCCTGACGCGCGTTTTCGGCGTTCTGCTTCACGGTGGCGGTCAGCTGTTCCATGCTGGCGGCGGTCTGCTCCAGTGAAGCCGCCTGCTCTTCGGTACGTGCCGAGAGATCGTTGTTGCCCGCAGAGATTTCGCTCGCTCCGGTAAAGATGGCATCCGAACCGTCACGCACATCACTTACCGTGCGCACCAGCGACTGCTGCATCTCATGCAGGCTTTCCGCCAGCTGGCTCATTTCGTTGCGTCCTTCGACCGCGATGCGCTGCGTCAAATCGCCCTGCGCAATGTGCTGAATATGCTGGATATTCTCATTAAGCGGCTTGATGAGGATTTTGCGCATGCCAAACCAGCACAGCACAATCACCGCCACCACAATCGCCAGCACCGCGCCTAACAGCCAGATCATGTGATCGTAGGCTGAGCTGTTGGCTTCGACGCCCGCCGCAGTCAGGCGATCCTGATCGGCACGCCATTGGCGGTACTCTTTCAGGAAGGCGTTTTGGCTTGGCGCAACCGGCGCTTTGGCTGCCAGATCGAGATCTTTTGCGACCAACGCGTCCTGCAACTGGCCTAGCGCGCTGGCATAGGCGGTATAGGTTTGATCGAGACGTTTGTTGAGCGCGGCATCCTGTCCCGGCGTGTCCGGCGTCGCTTTAAACAGCTGGTAGTTATCGGCGGCCTCTTTCTGGAAGGCTTTGCTGTCGCCGTACAAACCGGCGATATCCGCTTCGGTACCGGTCAGTTTGCTGGTTGCCATGCGCAGCTGAATGCGGGTTAACACCACACGGCTCTGATTGAGGCTCATGTAGGCGTCGTTGATGGCGGCGGTGTTTTTGCTCGCCAGTTGTGAAACGTTAAAACTGTTTTTGTCATCGCTTAGCGCTTTAAAAAACAGTGAGCCGGATGCCAGCTGTAAAAAGCCAAACACTAACAACACCAGCAATAAGCTGGTGACCACGCGGATTCTCGTAAACATAGTTTGCCCTGGAAAATGAAGGAAAAAATCGTACCGATCGGTTATCGACCAGGGGCGGAGAAGATTGAGGGATATTACAGCGATTTTTTGCGGATTTATTGTTGATTTGTAAGGAATTAATTAATGTGTGTAATGATAACGGGCCGCAGCAGCGCGGCCCGTTGCGGAGATTAGGCAGTACGCAGGTTATCCACCAGCGCCATCTCTTCGCTGCTCAGCAGCTTTTCGATGTCGACCAGAATCAGCATACGTTCACCCAGCGCGCCCAGACCGGTCAGGTACTCGGTGGACATGGTGACCGCGAACTCTGGTGAAGGACGAATCTGCTCTTGCGTCAGCGACAGGACATCAGAAACGCCATCCACCACAATGCCCACCACGCGATGCTCAAGATTCAGCACGATCACCACGGTGTTCTCGTTGTACACCACATCCGGCTGCGAGAACTTCACGCGCAGGTCGATGATCGGCACGATCACGCCGCGCAGGTTGGTGACGCCTTTGATGAATTCCGGCGTGTTAGCGATGCGGGTTACCTGATCGTAACCGCGAATCTCCTGCACTTTCAGAATGTCGATGCCGTACTCTTCGTCACCCAGTGTGAAAACTAAGAATTCCTGGCCCACGGTTTCGCCAGCGATTTTGGTCACGGTTGCCATGTCAGTCATTTTTTTACCCTTTCGTTATCTATTACGCTGCGGCACCGGCCACACGCTTTTCACGGTTCAACGATTGCAGTGCTGAGACATCCACAATCAGCGCCACGCTACCATCGCCTAAAATGGTGGCGGCAGAGATGCCCGGCACTTTGCGATAGTTGCTTTCAAGGTTTTTCACTACCACCTGATGCTGACCAATCAGCTGATCGACCAGCAGCGCATAGCGACGGCCTGCGCTTTGCAGAATCACCACAATGCCTTGCGTGGCGTCGGTTTTGGCGTTCTGCACCTCAAACACATTCCACAGTTCTACCAGCGGCAGATATTCGCCACGCACTTCCAGCACGCGCTCGCCACCGGCCAGCGGTTTCAGCTCTTCTGCGGTTGGCTGCAGCGATTCCATTACCGCGTTGAGCGGCAGAATGAACACTTCGTTAGCGACGCGTACCGACATGCCGTCGAGGATCGCCAGCGTCAGCGGCAGCAGGATGCGAATGGTGGTGCCTTTGCCCTGCTTCGAGGAGATTTCGACGTGACCGCCCATTTCCTGAATATTCCGTTTCACCACGTCCATGCCCACGCCACGGCCCGACACATCGGTGACCTGCTCAGCGGTGGAGAAGCCCGGCGCGAAGATCAGCATGCCGACTTCTTCATCGCTCATGCTGTCGCTGACCGGCAGGCCAGACGACAGCGCTTTAGCCAGAATACGTTCGCGGTTCAGACCGGCACCGTCATCGATCACTTCGATGCAGATGTTGCCGCCCTGATGTTCCGCCGACAGCGTCAGGTTGCCGACGGCGGTTTTATTCGCGGCCAGACGTTTTTCCGGGGTTTCGATACCGTGATCGAGGCTGTTACGCACCAGGTGCGTTAACGGGTCGATGATACGTTCAATCAGGCTCTTATCCAGCTCGGTTGAGCTGCCGAGCAGCGTCAGCTCCACTTCTTTGCCCAGCTTGCTGGCCAAATCGCGTACCAGACGCGGGAAGCGGCTGAAGACGTACTCCATCGGCATCATACGAATCGACATCACCGATTCCTGCAGATCGCGGGCGTTACGCTCCAGCTGACCCATGCTGTTCAGCAGGTCGCCGTGCGCCACCGGATCCAGCGCACCGGAGCGCTGTGCCAGCATCGATTGGGTGATCACCAGTTCGCCAACCAGGTTAATTAGCTGGTCAACTTTCTCAACGGCAACACGGATGCTGCTGGATTCGCTGCCTTTGGCCGGTGCGGCGGCACGTTTAGGTTCGCGCTTCACCGCTGGCGTGATATCGGTGACGGTGGCGGTTTGCACCGGTTCAGCAGCCACTTCAGCAACCGGGGCGTCGGCAACGGCCGCCGCGCCTGTAGGGAAGTGAATCTGTGCTTCATCCAGCACAAAACAGAGCACCGCGACGATGTCATCTTTGCCGACGCCATCAATGGTAACGTCTAGCGAATTGGCGCCTTTCACCACGTTGCTGACGGTACCGAGATTGCCGAGCTCCTCCAGCATCAGCTCCGGCTCTTTCTCTTTCAGGTCAACCAGTTGCAGGCGCAGACCTGCGGCCGCAACTGGTGCTGCGATCTCAACCACTTCGGCGACTTTGGGCGCTTCAGGCGCAATGCCTTTCGCTTCCAGTGCCAGCTGACGCAGCGCTTCGCAGATATATTTAAAGCTTTCTGCATTCGGCTCCTGCGCCGTTTTATAGGCATCGAGCTGTTCTTGCATAATATCTTTGGTTTCCAAAAACAGGTTGATGATATCGGTGCTGAGCTGCATCTCGCCGCGGCGCGCACCATCCAGAATGTTTTCCAGGATGTGGGTGGTTTCCTGTAAAACCGTAAAGCCAAACGTACCGGCTCCGCCCTTGATGGAGTGGGCGGCGCGGAAGATGGCATTCAACTGCTCGGAATCGGGCTCCTGGGGATCAAGTCCCAACAGGTGTTGCTCCATATCCGCTAACAGCTCATCGGCTTCATCGAAAAACGTCTGGTAAAAATCGCTGATGTCCATGCTCACGGGATCACCTCGGCTGTGAGGGTTGGTCTGGTGTCACCGCGCTCGCCGTGGGCGTCGCCGCTGCCGCTGGGGCCGTTGCAGCAGCCGGCGCAGCCGGTGTTGCAGTGGAACCTGTTGGAGCAGTCGACGCAGCCGGTACAGCGGGTGCGGTAATGTTGGGAATCATTTGCGCCGGGTCGCTCACCTGAACGGCATCGCTCTCGGCATTCTCTTTTTCAATCGCCGCTTCGGTGTCGTGATTCAACACCAGCAGGCTAATGCGGCGGTTGACTGCATCATTAGCACCACGGTTTTTCAGCTTCATGGTGTCGGCCATACCGACCACACGCAGCATTTTGGCGCCGTCGAGGCCACCAATCACCAGCTCGCGCCGTGAGGCATTGGCACGATCCGCCGACAGTTCCCAGTTGCTGTAGCCACGATCGCCGTTGGCATACTGGAAATCATCGGTGTGACCCGCGAGGCTGATTTTGTTCGGAATATCATTCAGCACCGGCGCGATAGTGCGCAGGATGTCGCGCATGTAAGGCTCCACGTCCGCGCTGCCGGTTTTAAACATCGGGCGGTTCTGGCTATCGATAATCTGAATGCGCAGTCCCTCTTCGACCATGTTGATGATCAAGTGCGGACGCAGCGCTTTCAGACGCGGATCGGCTTCAATCAGCTGGTCGAGCTTTTCACGCAGGCGATTCAGGCGGATCTCCTCCAGCTTCTTCTTCTGCGCATCCATATCGACAATCTTCTTCACTTCACCCTTCTGCTGCGTCGGATCATCGCCGCCGCCGGGGATCGGACTTTCGCTGTCGCTGCTGCGCTGACCGCCGGTCAACGCCACTTTCAGCGGCGTTTTAAAGTATTCCGCAATCTGGACCAACTCTTTGGGGCTGGAGATGGAGAGCAACCACATCACCATAAAGAACGCCATCATCGCCGTCATAAAGTCGGCATAGGCAATCTTCCACGAACCGTGGCTCCCATGGTGACCTTTATGTTTGCGCTTTTTAACCAGCACAATGGGGCGATTGCCTGCTTTCATGAATTCTCATCCGAAGTTTGTTTCGCCGGGTTCTTGGCGTTACGCACGTGCTCTTCCAGCTCCGAGAACGACGGACGTTCGGCGGAGTAAAGCGTTTTACGACCAAATTCCACTGCGATTTGCGGTGCGTAACCGTTGAGGCTGGAGAGCAACGTCACCTTCACGCACTGCATCATCTTGGTGGTTTCGGCACATTTCTGACGCAGCACCGACGCCAGCGGAGAGATAAAACCGTAGGCCAGCAAAATCCCGAGGAAAGTACCGACCATCGCGTGCGCCACTAACGCACCCAGTTCGGCCGCCGGACGATCGGCTGACGCCAGTGCGTGCACCACGCCCATTACCGCCGCGACAATACCGAAAGCCGGTAAGCCATCACCCACCGCCGAGATACTTTGCGCGGGGACTTCACACTCGTGCTCGTAGGTCTCAATCTCTTCATCCATCAACGCTTCAATTTCGAAGGCGTTCATATTTCCGCTGACCATCAAACGCAAATAATCGGTAATAAAATCGACTAACTGTTTATCGGACAAAATACGCGGATAGTTAGCGAAAATTTCACTCTGGCTGGGATCTTCAATGTCACGTTCTAATGACAACATGCCTTGCTGACGGGATTTCGCCATCAGGCGATAAAGCAGCGCCATTAAATCCATGTATACGGCTTTGTTATATTTCGAGCCGCGCATTAACAATGGCAGCGCTTTTAATGTTTTCTTAATCGATTTGCCATTATTGCCGACTAAAAAGGCACCAATACCGGCACCGCCGATAATGATCAGCTCCGCCGGTTGATAAAGCGCGCCTAAATGTCCGCCGACCATCGCGTAGCCGCCCAACACGGAGCCGACGACCACGATATAACCCAGAATTATCAGCACAAAAAATCCTTACGTCCGTAACGTGTTGATGGAAGTTAAGCCAGAGAGCCGCAGGTGTTATTCGTTGATCGCAGGCAAAAAAAAAGCAGCGGTATTAACCGCTGCTGGATGTTTTCCACGATGCGAACAAACTTAAACGGCGCGTTTAACCTGTTCATCCAGCAGTTGTGGAAAGGTATCGGCAGAATCTGCAGAAAGTTTACGTCTTTTTACGGCACGTGATGGCGGCTGGCACAGGCTGCAGACAAAGCTGCCGATGGGCTGATGAGCGTGGTTAATAAAGCTGCCACCACAGCACTTACAGTCAGACAGTTCCAGCATGCCACTTTCAACGAATCGCACCAGGGTCCATGCACGCGTTAGCGCCAACAGCGGGCCCTCGTCCGATTGCGGACACTGCTCAAGATACAAGCGATAAGCTTTGATTACCGCTTCAACGCCACTGTTCAAGCCGGTTTTCAGCAAGAACTGCCAGGCGTTACAGAACATAGAAGAGTGGATATTTTGTTCCCAGGTCATGAACCAATCGGTAGAGAATGGCAGCATACCTTTCGGTGGTGGCGCACCACGCAACTCTTTATAGAGTTTAATCAGGCGACCACGGCTCAGCTGAGTTTCACTCTCCAGCATTTGCAGTCGTGCGCCCAATGTAATCAGCTCCATGGCCAGCTGAATATCACGCGCTTCCTGAACAATACTTTTTTCGCTCATTAAACGGCCCTCTTCTTCGCAGAGACGTCATCTTTAGACGCATTTCGCAGGAGACGGCTGGATAATAAAATACCGGTGTGGATTTGCTGTAAGTCATCCACACGTGACTCTTGAGTCAGGCGATTAATATGGTTGTGATCGGTAAATCGGAACTGGCAAACCAGTTGGTTGGTTTCCGCTAATTTTACCATCTCAGGTAAAGTTAATTGCGACAATGCATCAGCCATCGATTCATCGATGCCTAAACGAAACATTGCTGAAGCTTTTTCCTGGTTAATTAAACGCTGAGCAAGAAGCAAATATGACAGATTGATGTCATATATATGTTTTAGTAATTCTGATGTACCCATTTTTTTCCATCCTGATAGACGCGACACATATACGGCCACAGAATTAAATTGTTCTATGGTTCGGGCTGCTGGTTGGTAAATCTAAAGATGGCAAAAAATAATCAGGCTTGAGCCAACGTGCTCCTGACTGTTGCACTTTTCGTCAGGACACTGATCTGTAGTAATCAAAACTCCAGGCCATTCTTTGCTTGAGTTGTAACCATCTTCCGTGACGTCTGCTTACAGTTTTTTAAGACTAATCTGAAAACAAGGCAAATCTATATTGTCTGATTTCGACATACAACGTGAGTGGCGCGAAATTTTAGATAAAGTGTGATCTACGTCACACTTTTAAGGCAAATTTTTTCTCTAAACCTTCAGCAGCGCTTTTCTGTTGTCCATTTTTTGCGCGATTTCTGATTATTTCCTTAATATTTTGCTGAAGTAATGCGGATTTTAGGCTGTGCGGAAGATTGTCATTACAACGCGATCAGTTATCTGCTCTATGGCAATCAGGGTGCTATAACACGCCATATAAAGGATTATATGCAGCATAATACTCTAAATTAGCATGAAACTATTCGCTTCTAAATTAATCACTTACAGGGAATATTGCCCATGTGCCGTAAAGCGAGACGCTAGCGAAGCGTGAAGTCTGGGCGCAGAGCGCCAGGGAACTGTTAGTGGATTGTAGGGAGTGTTTAGCGCACGGCAGGGGATGTAACAGGGCGTTACATTAGAGAAATGAATGAATAGGCATTTTTCGGTTTGCTCCACGATAACTATCGGCGCACCACCTGAGATCTTTAGGGTTGCGAGGAAAAAAAGCTCTTTTTGCCTTTCGTTTGTGTGCTTTTTAACCAAATCGTGCGCTTTTTGCTGATGAGTCAGCGCATTAGCGCTTTAAGAAATGAAATCGATTTCGTGAAGTTACAGTGGCGCGTGAAAACGCTGTGCAGCGGAGCGTAAATTCAAAGAGGCGCGATAAATCGCGCCGCTACGGAAGTGTGCAATAAGTGAGCAAAGCACCCAATGTTAGCATTTACCGTAGCGGCGCAATGTATTGTGCAATTAAGCGTTACGCTAATTTCGGAAAGGTAGCGACTTTATTTACCGTACCGTGATCATCACTGCGTACCGGCAAAGTATTTAAATCTTTCAGGAAGCTTTCACGCCAGTGTGAAATATCCTGTTTGCGCAACACCGCCATCATGTCGTTATAACGCGAGATACGTTCGGTACGCGGCATGGTCAACGCGCGATCGAGCGCCGCCGCCACGTCATCACGATCGTACGGATTGACGATCAGCGCGGAAGTCAGCTCATTGGCCGCACCAGCAAAGCGGGACAACACCAACACGCCAGGGTTATCCGGGTCCTGCGCTGCTACATACTCTTTCGCCACCAGATTCATGCCGTCACGCAGCGGCGTAATCAAGCCGACGTTGGTGAGACGGAAGATCTTCATTAACAGACGACGATCAAAGTGCTGATTGAGGTAATAGAGCGGCGTCCAGCCCAGCGTGCCGTATTTACCGTTGATGCGCCCCGCTTCCGTTTCCAACTGGTGGCGGATGTCCTGATAAGCCTGCACATCGCCGCGCGAGGTGGGCGCAATTTGCGAGTAGCGAATTTTGCCGCGGTGCTGCGGGAAATTCTCCAGCAGGGCTTCGAAGGCCAGAAAACGCTCCGGCAACCCTTTAGAGTAATCCAGGCGCTCACAGGCGATGATATTCTGCAGATCGCCCAAATCGCGTTTCATCGCCGCCATTTTCGGTGGCAGCGGTCCTTCCGCCATCTCTTTAATGGTGTCCGGCTCAATACCAATCGGATAGACCTCAGTCATAAAGGTGTTACCGAAGGCACGATGCTTCTTCTCTCCTTTATTCTGCAGCTGCGTCAGCTGGCTCAGGCTATCAAGGAAAGCTACGCGGTCAGATTCTGTCTGGAAGCCCAGCAGATCGTAGTCGCACAGCATCTCCAGCAGCTCCTGATGCGGCGGCAGAGCATTGAAGATCTCTGGCGTCGGGAACGGGATATGCAGGAAGAATCCGATGCGGTTATTAATGCCCTGCTTGCGCAGCTCGGCGGCAAACGGCAGCAGATGATAATCGTGAATCCACAGAATATCGTCGGGCTTCAGCAGCGGTTTAAGGCGCTGCGCCAGCAAGGTATTGACGCGGCAGTAGCCATCCCAGGCTTCGCGCTGATACTGCACCAGATCGAGGCGATAGTGGAACGCCGGCCAAATCACGGTATTGGAAAACTGGAGATAATATTGATCGTAATCGTTTTGATTCAGCGGCAGTGACGCGTAAGTGATGCCGTCTTTTTCGATCTGCGTAAGTTCTTCATCCTCTTCTTCACCCGAGAATTCGCTGATCTCTCCGTTCCAGCCAAACCATAATCCACCGGTATCTCGCAGTGCATCTAAAATACCGACAGCAAGCCCGCCTGCGCTGGCCTTGCTACCATCGGGGATCGCGATACGGTTAGATACGACGACTAAACGACTCATAACCTAAACTCCTTACCAACATTGTCATGTTCTAGTTGTAATAATAGTTGTTCAAGCCAGTGCCATACGGCCTCAACGCTGTTGAGGCGATAGCGTGCATGGCTGGCCCCTTCACCGACTTTGACAGAGATCCCCTGCATGGCATTTACCACGAGGAATCCTTTTTCATCTGTCAGGTCGTCTCCCACAAATACCGGAATGCGTCCGGCAAAGGGTGCTTCCTGCATAAACTCACGTACGGCAGCGCCTTTATCGATGCCTTGCGGCTTCAGTTCCACCACGCATTTACCTGGCTGAAGCGCCAGCTCGGGAAAGCGTGCAACGGCGTCTTCGGCCAGCTGCATAATGGCGTTTTCGTACTGCGGCGCATTGCGATAGTGAAGCGCAAATGCCATGCCTTTCACTTCTAATAGCGTATCGGGCCACTGATCCAGCGTCTGCTGCAGTTCAGTTTGCAGTGTTTGCGCAATATCCCCCGGCAAGCTGTGGCGATGCACGCGGCCCGCCGCATCGCGGCGTTCTGCACCGTGCACGCCCGCGGCGGGGGCTTCGAGTGGCGCGACTAAGGCGTCGAGTTGCGCAATCGGACGGCCGGAAACCAGCGCTAAGGCGCCGTGGCTAAGATTGGAAATGTGTTGCAGCAGCTGGCGTACCGGAGCGGGAATGGAGACCGACTCGGGCTGCGACTGAATCGCTGCCAGCGTGCCGTCGACATCAAAAAAGAAGGCGTAGAGTCCGCCACTTAATGACGGCAAGGTGCTGTTGTGATTAACCGCGGAGGTCACGACTCTTCTCCTGTCTTGTGGAATTTGTCATTACAGGATGTTCGGAGGCTGGCTGGGTGATCGAGGCGGTTACTACCGCATAAGTGTGTGCGAGGAGGTTTTGCAGATAACACGGAATTTCGATAGATAACTCTCCACAAACAAACATCATTTAAACTCACTCGCCAGGCTGACTGCGAACATCGTCAGAATTAAGTGTAGACGCAGATCACGATATTGCCAGATACGCGCGGGCCTGGCTATAGGATAAGTGGCCGTTTTAGGCCTTATGCCGCAAAAGAATTGCCTCAGCGCTTTTTCAGCCGCTTCGCTTATTTTTTTAGCGTTGATGGCGCCCTTCTCCCGCCTCAATTCCCGGATTATGCCGACTTGCATCCGCCGCGAGGATTATCATATGGTGCGTTTACCGTGCGGCTACAGCGCGGAAATAGCGCCCTGATCGGCATTGATCATGGCTGTTAGACCCATTCAGGCAGGAATCCGGATGATGGAAAACCGATCGACATCACATTTTTCACTTGTCGCGGCAGGTGAGCGAAGATGATCCCGCAAAGCTACAGCCAACGCGTTCACTTCTATTACTGCATTCTGGTCGCCCTGAAAATCAACGCCAAAACGAAGAAGTCTGGCGGCGTGCGCGGCAAGAATAACTTCCTGCTGAAATGGCTGCGTAATGCGCAGAACAACACCATTTTCCCGCCGGATATCACCAGCGAGATTGAGTGGCTGCGCGCCAAGATCATCAGCTCCGGGCCCGACACCGACCTGGAACCGATGCTGCAATATGTTTACGACACGGCGAAGCGTGCCGAGACGATGCGTTTAGGATCATGATTCCTTCCATTTATTCGACTCAATGGAAACCGCGATTTTATTGAGGCAACGCAATATCTGTATCGTCATTACCACGTAAATCTGGATACGGTTAAATCTTCTTATCTTGATGAATTTAATCGAAAAATCTTAAATCTGGCATCTACGTGAAGGTAATTAATATGATTAACAGAATGATCCTCAATGAGACCGCCTATTTCGGTGCGGGCGCGATTAATTCTATTGTCGATGAGATTCACAAACGCGGTTTTAACAAAGCGTTGGTGGTGACCGACAAGGATTTGATCAAGTTTTCTGTCGCCACCCGCATCACCGATCTGCTGGCGCAGCACGACCTCAGTTTCGCCATCTATGATGAGGTGATCCCCAATCCTACCGTTGAGGTGGTGCATGCGGGCGTCGAGGCTTTTCGTCGTTCGGGTGCCGATTATCTGATCGCGGTGGGCGGCGGCTCGCCGCAGGATACCTGTAAAGCCATCGGCATGATGATTGCCAATCCCGAGTTCAGTGACGTGCGCATGCTGGAAGGCGGCGCCGCCACGCGCAATCCCTCCGTACCGATCATTGCGGTGCCGACCACTTCCGGCACCGCAGCGGAAGTGACCAACAATTACGTCATCACCGATGAAGAGAAGAAGCGCAAGTTCGTCTGCTACGACCCGCACGATATCCCGGCGATTGCCATTATCGATCCCGACATGATGGCCAGCATGCCCGCCAGCCTGAAAGCGGCGACCGGCGTCGATGCGCTGACGCACGCCATTGAAGGCTACATCACGCGCGGCGCGTGGGAACTTACCGACATGTTCCATCTCAAAGCGATTGAAATTATTGGCCGCTCGCTGCGTGATTCGGTTAAAGGCGTGCCTGCGGGCGTGGCGGATATGGCGCTCGGTCAGTACATCGCCGGAATGGGTTTCTCGAATGTTGGCTTGGGTCTGGTGCACGGTATGGCGCATCCGCTGGGCGCGTTTTATGGCACGCCGCACGGCATCGCTAATGCGGTTCTGCTGCCGCATATCATGGCGTTCAATGCCGAGCATACCGGCGAGAAGTACCGCGATATCGCCCATGCGCTGGGCATGGAAGGTGCCTATAGCTGTTCATTAGCCGATGCCCGTGCGCTGGCCATTGATGCGGTGATCACCCTAAACCACGATATCGGTATTCCGCTCAGACTACGTGATATCGGCATGCAGGAGCAGGATGTGGATGCGCTTGCCACCGCAGCTTTCGCCGATGTGTGTACGCCGGGCAATCCGCGGGAGTGCAGCGTGACGATGATCGCTGCGCTGTATCGTGAGTTGTTCTGATTAGGCGTTAACCAGGTCGCCATTAATGGCGACCGACGTGTTTTGTAGGTGCGCATTTATGCGCACCAGAACGACGCGCTTATTTAATTCATGCCAACATTCACTCTTTAAAATAATATTTATCTCGCGGCTTAAAATAAAATTAATTTAACCCGGTGCGCTTGCAGCAATGGGATGCCCGCTTAGTATTAATGAGGCGGCATGCAGTTGATGAGTACAAGGCTAAATTCACTCCTTCCCTCCTCCATTTCTTATCGTTATTTATTTTTAAACATCAGAATTAATTCTCTTTCTCCGTTTATTTTATTTTTTGAGGTGAGCTATGTTTCGACACGTAAAGCAGTTGCAATATACCGTGCGCGTTAATGCGCCCAATCCCGGTCTGGCCAATTTATTACTCGAGCAGTTTGGTGGTCCGCAGGGCGAATTAGCCGCTGCGATGCGCTATTTCATGCAGGGCTTAAGTGATGAAGATGCGGGTCGTCGCGAGATGCTGATGGATATCGCGACTGAAGAGTTGAGCCATCTGGAAATTATCGGTTCGCTGGTTGGCATGCTGAATAAAGGTGCCAAAGGCGAACTGGCGGAAGGCAGCGAAGAGCAAGGCGATCTTTATCGCTCCATCACCGGCGCGGGCAATGACAGCCATCTGACATCGATTCTGTACGGCGGCGGCCCGGCATTAACCAACTCCGCGGGCGTGCCCTGGACAGCGGCTTACATTGATACCATTGGCGAAGTGACAGCGGATCTGCGCTCTAACATCGCGGCCGAAGCGCGCGCCAAAATCCTCTACGAACGCCTGATCAACCTCACCGATGACGTGGGCGTGAAAGATGCGCTGGGTTTCCTGATGACGCGCGAAGTGGCGCATCAGCTGTCGTTTGAAAAAGCGCTCTACTCCATCCACAACAACTTCCCACCGGGCAAACTGCCGCCGATCGAGAAGTATGCGCACACCTACTACAACATGTCTCAGGGTGACGATATTCGCGGTAGCTGGAACTCGGATGAGAACTTCGACTATGTCGCCGACCCGCAGCCCGCAGTGGATGGCGGTGATGGCTCCGCCAGCGTGACGCTGCCGTCAAAACAGCTGAGCGATCTGGATACGCTGGCAACACGCACCGCTTCACAGCCCGATACCAATCCGATTACCGGCGCGGAACCCGGCAGTAAAACGCCGCTTACCAATCAGTAATTATCACAGGTCGCCCTAAACGGCGACCTGGCAGATTAATCCGGAAAACGCCCTTTCATTTCAGTTACGCGGCTGGGTTGTTGAGGGATGTGCCATAGTTGACGCTGGCATAAATAATAAGGATGGCTTGATGATGTTTGGTTTTTTAACTTCCCTTTTCGGTAGCCCGGAGTCATTAGTGCAAGTCATGACGCGCCAGGACATTCAGGAATCGATTGAGGAAGGCGACAGAATTATTATTGATGAAGATGGTAACGCTTCGGTTAATGCGTTGAGTCCTGAAGTGCAGCGCGATTTTGCCCATCATGTCAGCACATTAAAGGATATTTAAATGGGCACGGCGATATTTATGGTGATGATGGTTTGCGGCTATTGGTATACCAGCCGCGACATGTCGAGCCGTTTAAAAATTAAGCGTTCCTTTGGCTGGGATGTCTATTTTCTCATTGCGCTGTATGGCTGCATATTTGTGCTGCAAGGCGTGCTGGCAACCGCGATTATCTGGCTGATTCTGCTGGCCGCATCGGGCGTGAACAATGCGTTTGCGCTGACCTCGGCGGAGAATGTGCACTGGAACGTCGATTTCATGACGTGGAGCTTTTTAGGCATTCAGGCGCCGGTGGTGCTGATGCTGGCCTTTGCCATCCTGTTCTGTATGTATCGCTCCAACTGGGCGGTCAGCGCCCGGCTCAACGCCGGTGGACGCAAGGAGTTGTATCAACGCCTTTCCCGCTCCAACGGCATTGAACAGTTGCTATTGCAATGTATGGAAGAAGGCGAGCTGGCGTGGGTCACACTGAAATCGCGCCGTATCTATATCGGCATGATTCACGCGGCGACCTTTGAATATCCAAACACTGCCAACATTGTGTTGATCCCGATGCTGAGCGGCTATCGTGATTCACGCACGCTCAATCTGGCGATCGAGCATAATTACAGTCTGTGGTACCACAATCACAACATTGATTTCTCGTCCGCACCTAAAAGTGCCCTTGAGTTTCGTAAAGTGATTATGGTGCATCAAATAGAGAGTTTGTCGCTGTTTGATCCGGCCAGCGCCAGCGCATTAGCGATGGATAAGCAAAGCGGTAATAAACGCAAGTGGATGCGAAAATCCGCGCCCAAACGCGACTATCCCTGAATTTACTATTCAAAGATGCTGGCTTAATCGTGCAATTGCTTTATGTTGCACGGAGCCAGCAACATTCCATAATAAGTCAAAATAATAAGGGCATCATGATGGACTTTAAAAAGTTCGAGGACACTTTACAGCTGTGGGGGAATTTACACTTCACGGGAATTGAACTGCAACAGCGTGATAATAAAAGCGAAATTTACGCGACCGGCACTAATAATCATACCCAAAGCCAGCTGTATATTTGCACGCTTTCAACTGATGTCGCTTCACACGTCCAGTTAAAACAGTTTCGCACCTGGTTGCACAGAATTAATATTGGCAAAGCGAAGCGCCGATTAGCTCTCGCCAGAAAGGATTAATTCATTGTCCCCGCGCGGGGGACAGAGAGGAATATCAGGCGTCGTCAGGCGTGTAACCCACCACAATTTCCAGTGTTTTGCGCAGCACATCAGCTTCAGCATCACCTTCTGCGGTTTCCAGCGCCATAATCAAACAGAGAATAATCGATTTATTACTGACGCGCCCTTCGGTGGCCAGCACGTGGCGGATAACCCTATCCAATACGGCAGCTTCGTTTCTTAACGTACTGTCTGCATTGCGAAAATGCTCTGCCAGTTCGGTGTCAGGCAGTGCAGCGTAGAGGTTGTGATTTTCCGACATGATTCCAGTCCCGTGATTGTATCTACGCTCGAATTTACAATGCCTAAACGCGAGCCAATCAGTCAATGTTTACGATTGTTACCAGACTGTTGGTTGTTACCAAACAGCTGAAGAACGTTGTCGCTTTGCGGCTGCTCTTCGCGCAGCTTTTTTCCCGCCGAAATACTGTTGCGTACATCGGTGATGGCGGCAGTAATCGCTGCACGCTGCTCTTCGTCGTTGCTCTGCTGCTTCATCAGCATCAGCTGATTCAACAGCGCTTGCGTATTGACCGGGCCCGTACGTTGCAACAGCGCCAGCGCCGCTTCGCCAATAATTTCATCGATTATTTTCTGGTGTTCACTTCTATTCATAAAGAATTTTCATAACGAATCTCTGACCGCCGCTTCGCCCCGGTGCGGGGCGAAACCAGTGTGGGAGCGTATTCAGAGTAAAATTTTAATACTTGTACAAGTTTGACGTCTGACTGACTCTCAGCTTTCACGTTCAAATAACAAGCCAATCAGCTGATGATAGTGATGTTCTTCTTCAGCATTGGCGGCCAGTTCCAGTCTGCGCAGCAGCTTGGTGCATAGCGATTTGCGGTTGAGGTTACGGCCTTCGCGTAAGATTTCAACCACGATCTGACCCAAGGTTTCCTGCTGCGATGGCAGCGACGCTTTGCTGAAATAGTTGGCAATGGCCTCGACTGAACTCGGCGTGTATCCGTTCTGACGCATAATTGACCCCAATAAATGAAAAAGTTAGATCATTTGACCTAAGTAAAGTTGTACAGATAGCAAAAAGCTGTACAAGGAGCTTACTCAAGATGCCAGGCAGGTTTTGTTGCAAAAAGTGCTAAGAAGTGTGAATTAGGACAATTAGAAAGCTTTTATTTCCAAATCTGTGCGCTCCGCGCCGAAAGTCATCGACGCGTGAGCCGGTTGGGATGGTCAATTGTCGTCGGCATCGGCCGAAGGCATTCTGACACTGCCTTCCTGGCGACTCAATCCGCGCAATGCTGAATGGACGCGATTATCGCTGCCCGCCGGTTGACGGTGCGTGAGCAACCATTGCTGCGCCTGGGTAATACGCTGCTGCTGTTGACTGTTTTGCTCTTTTCTCGCCATGCGCGCGAGCTCTGCCAGCAGTGAGGAAACGCTGACTTCCTCACGGCGTACCAGTAATGCATAGGCCGCTTCGCCGATAATTTTAGGTTGCGAATCTGACATCTTCTACCTCCTGAGAATATGGGCTTACGCTTGCTTCTCACTCTTCATTATAGATCATCGGCATGGCGCCTTGTTAACAGACAGCTCTGGTTATCTTGGGTTTTTGTTACTAACACGTTATGGTAACTGCCCTTCGGTGGCCTCTGCTCGCACCGACGACGTTATTAATAACAAGCATTAAGCAAGGAAATCTGGCATGGAGTTCACCATACGCAAAGCCACGGCAGAGGATGCAGAGCTGCTGCACCTGCTGGGCCGCATGACCTACAGTGCGCATTTCAAACATATGTGGGTTTCCGCAGACGAACTGGATGCCTTTATCGACAAGGAATACGGTCTGGCAGAGCTGAATAGCAGCCTCGCGGCGCCCAATGAGAGCTGGCTGATCGCCGAGACCAACAAGCCGATTGGCTTCGCCAAAGTCACCTGGAACACGCCAGTGCCGGATTCCGGCATGAGCGGCGCGTTGCTCAACAAGCTCTACCTCAATCCAGAAGAAACCGGCAAAAACTACGGTCGCTGGATGTTCGAGAGCATCATCAATGAGGCGCGCGACAAGCGTGAAGGCTACCTGTGGCTGGAAGTGTTAGGCGATAACGTGCGTGCACGTAAGTTCTACGAAGCCTTTGGTATGCAGCACATCAAAGACATTCCGTTTATCACCGCTTCACAGCAGAGCACCCTGCAGATCATGGGGATGATGATTTAAGCGCAGCGGCAAGCCCTTTGGCACAAAATAAATTTCCTTTGTTGCCAACTGTTTTGCAAATCATTACGGGTTCTGGCTTGATCAAACTGCCTATTCGACATTACTGTATACATATACAGTGACGATTTGAGATCGCAGCCATGCAGTTTTATCAGCCCGCGGAAATCCGCGCTATTCTCGCCTTACCTTTGTTCATCAGCCGCGTGCCCTGCGGCTTTCCGTCCCCGGCGCAGGACTACGTTGAACAACGTATCGACCTCAACGACTTTTTAGTCGATCACCCCAGTTCAACCTATTTCATTAGAGTCAGCGGTGACTCGATGATCGACATCGGTATCAATGAGGGTGACATGCTGGTGGTGGACAGCTCGCTAAAACCCAAACACGGTGACATTGTGGTGGCTTCGCTTTCCGGCGAGTTCACCGTGAAACAGCTGATGTTACAGCCTTACCTGCATCTCAAACCGATGAATACCGCGCATCCGGTGATCGCCATTCCTGACGCCGATGAGTTCGAAGTCTTCGGCATCGTTAAACACGTGATTAAAACCATAGGCCGCTGATGTTTGCCTTGGTGGATGTGAATTCGTTTTACGCCAGCTGTGAAACGGTGTTTCGCCCGGATCTGCGCGGCAAGCCGATTGTGGTGCTGTCGAACAACGACGGCTGCATTATTTCGCTAAGCAGAGAAGCCAAGGCGCTGGGCATTAAGATGGGCGCGCCCTACTTCAAACATCGGGAAGAGTTGATGCGCCACAAAGTGGTGGTGTTCTCGTCTAACTATGCGTTGTATGGCGATATGTCGCGCCGCGTGATGGAGACGCTGGCGCTGATCTCCACGCGCGTGGATGAGTATTCCATTGACGAAGCCTTCGTTGACGTCACCGGCATCAACGCCTGCATGACATTCGAACAGTTAGGCCGCGACATTCGCGACCGTATTTATCAGGACACCCATTTGCGCGTGGGTGTCGGCATTGCGCCGACCAAAACCCTCGCAAAGCTCGCCAACTGGGCCGCCAAACGCTGGACCAAAGCTGAGAACGTGATGGATCTCTCTTTGCCCCACCGTCAGCGCGAGTTGATGAAACTGGTCAAGGTTGAAGAGGTGTGGGGCGTGGGCCGGCGCTTATCGAAAAAGCTCAACCTGATGGGCATTACCACCGCGCTGCAATTGGCTGAAACCCCGACCGCGCTGATCCGTAAACACTTTGGCGTGGTGCTGGAGCGTACGGTGCGTGAATTATGTGGCGAGTCTTGTCTGGCGTTTGAAGAGGTGATTCCCAACCGGCAAAATATCCTCTGCTCGCGCTCGTTTGGCGATCGCATTACCGAATATCAGGATATGCGCGAGGCCATCGCCAATTACGCGGCGCGTGCCGCAGAGAAGTTACGCAGTGAGCGGCAATATTGCCGTCATATCGGGACGTTTATTCGTACCAGTCCGCACGATCCGCATCATCCTTATTATGCCAATGCGGCCAGCCAAACCTTGATTACGCCCACCGCTGACAGCCGCGATATTATTCAGGCCACGCTCAACTGTTTAGATCGCATCTGGGTGCCCGGTAAGCGTTATATGAAAGGCGGCGTCATGCTGGGCGATTTCTTTAGCGATGGCGTGGCGCAGTTTGATCTGTTTGCGGAATATCAGCCGCGTCACAATAGTGACCAATTAATGGCCCTGATCGACAAGATGAATGCCTACCAGCGCGGTGCGTTATGGTTTGCCGGACAAGGCATTCAGAAACCCTGGTCGATGAAGCGCGAGATGCTGTCCCCGGCCTACACCACCCGGCTGGCGGATCTGCCAGTAGCGAAGTAAGCGCTTCGCGCTTGAATTACACGCATGTCAATACACTCTTCAGTCCCTGACACAGCGTCATCACGACCGCAGAACCGGGTTCGTCTAAAGGTGTCTGAACCGACCAAAGAAAAACCGCGCCAGCCAGCGCGGTTTTGTACAGGTAACTGGCGTGGGTGCGTTACTTCGCTGCCCTGTGCGCCTCAGAAGCGGCATTCATACCTGGATGCAGATTGACACCGGAAACGTCCGTGGTTTCTCGTGCCTTGTGCAGGTCACATGCCGCCTGCATTGATAACCACAGGCGCGCCGCAATACCCAGCCCCGCCTCAAGCCGCACCGCCATTTCAGGGCTGACCGATGCTTTACCGCTGGCGACTTTACTCAGCGCTGAAGCAGAAACACCAAGCTCTTTCGCCAGTACGCGCAAGCCAATATTGTTATCTTCGATGTATTCGGTGATCAGACCGCCCGGATGCGGGGGATTGAACATTGCCATCAGTGGTAGTCCTCCAGGTTAAGAATATAGGCATCGCCGTTGGTGAATTCGAAGGTGATACGCCAGTTAGCCCTGACCGTTAATGAAAACAGGTTTTTCCTGTCCCCTTTAAGGGGATGAAAACGAAACCCCGGATAGTTTCTGAATTCATCCGTGGAGAGCGCTTCATCAATGACCAGAAGGCGAAGCCGAATGCGTTCTGCGTCCTGCGCCTGGACACCGCTGATATCACCTTTCTCAAACAACTTTTGTAATCCCTTATGCTTCCAGCTTTTAATCACATCACGCCTCCGCGTTTCCTGTTGAGAAACATCATATCATATGTTTCTCAACAGGAAACAGGTCTGGCTTTTTATTTTTCGCAGCGCGTCACAGACTCAAGCCCTGAGCGGATCTACCGGTAGCGAAGTAAGCGCTTCACGCTTGAATTACACGCATGCGAATGCGATATTCAGCCCCTGATACGGTCACAGCTTAATAACATCCGGAGAACCTATGTCGAATGAAGAACGCGTAAACGAGCTGGAAGCAACGGTAAACCAGCTGCAGATTGAAGTCGCTGCCTTGCGCGAGTTAATGATTAAGCAGGTGGCGGTAAATAACATCACCTTCAAAGGGAAATATGATGAGGTGATTATTCAACTGGCGAAAGAATATGAAGAGCGCGGCTTAGAGGACGAAAGGAATAGCCAGATGCACGAGGCGCTGCGTCAATATATCAAATACCAGCTGCCCGCCGTGGAATAAGCCAATTACGCTTGCGATTCATCTATATTAATCCCTTTCACATCATCGCGCCCTTCACGCTTTGCCCGGTACAAGGCGTGATCGGCGTACTCCAGCAGTTTTACCGCACTGAGGGTGGCAGACGTCGCAGTGGTGGCGCAGCCGGCACTGATCGTCACCTGGCCTTTGGGCGAAGAAATATGCGCAAGCTGCCTGATCCGCACCGCCTCAACCACCCGATGCGCAATCGTCATGCCCTCATCGAATGGGGTATCAGGCAGGATCAGCGCAAACTCCTCGCCGCCATAGCGTGCGGCGATATCGGAGCGCCGCGCCACCACGGCAGCTAATACTTCACCGATCGCTTTCAGGCACTTATCCCCGGCGATATGGCCGTAAGTGTCGTTGTAATGCTTGAAGAAATCGATATCCATCATGATCAGCGTGAGCGGTTTACCGCTGGCGGCGGCGTGGGCCAGCGCTTGATGCAGGAAACGATCAAACTCCCTTCGATTCGCCAGACCGGTTAAACCATCAACGTGCGCGAGTTGATTCAGGGCGAGGTTGGCGCTGTGCAGTTCGTCGCGCAGCTGAGTCAATTCCTGCTGATAGCGCAACACGCTACGCGCCTGACGCAGCTGGAAAATACCGAGTAGCAAGATGGTCAGCAGCAGGATAATGCTGAGCAGAATATCCTGCGCCCGACGGTTAACCCACACATGGAACAGATCGTCACTGTTGTAACCGGCGGCGACGATAATCGGATAGCGATCGGAACGCGCAAAACCAAAGATCCGCGCCTGGCCATCCAGCACCGATTTCCACTGCCCGCTGCCGCGATCCATTTTCGCCAGCATCTCCTGAAACAGCGGGCTGGCTGAGAGATTTTTGCCGATGTAACTGTCAGGCATCGGACGCGCATACAGCACCGTGCTGTCAGCCAGCATCAACACCAGCACATCGCGCGCACCGAGTTCGTAATAGCTGTAGAAGCGACGGAAAAAATCGACCTTGATGGTGGCCAGCAGCACGCCCTTAAAGCCACCGCTGGCATCACTGACGCGCAGGGAAACGGGGATGACCAAATCACCGGTGCTGCGGCTGTTGATCACCGGGCCGATATGCACGCTGTTGCGCCGGTTATGGCGCTGAAAAGTGAAGTATTCACGATCGGAATTATTGATATTGTTGGGTGCGCGTTGGGCGGAGGTGGCGATCCACTTGCCATCTTGATCGTAGTAGAACAAGCCGTGTAACTGCGGTAAGCGGCGCTGTAATTCGCGCATGGTATTACTCAGGTCAGCGCCCTGAATGCGCGTTGCCAGCTGTAGCTGCAGATCACGCTGTACCTGGCGTAGCGACAGCTCGGTCTGCAGGAAGGTGTCTTCCGCCTGACGCGATTGTGATAACGCCAGATTCATCGCGGATTCCTGGGTCTGACGCACGGTCGCCAGCCAGTCTTCACGCAAGGTCCAGATACTCATACTGGCTACGGTGATCAATAGCAGCAGTCCAGAGAGCACAATGCTTTTCAGTAAACCGCCGTCAGAAGAAACCGGCTTATCCATTTTTCTTTTAAACTGCATGTTGTCCTCTGTCTTCCCCACCAACAGAGTTAAGCAGGTAAACCACGCATCAGTGGACGAATGCGGTTATTTTTCGGGCCATCGATAACTCCTATGACCAGTTGCGAAATATTACTGTAGTCTGGTTCCACCACATTGAGTGGCAGCAACACACAGTACGCGTTTACACGATCACTTCGGTATGCATCTCGACCAGCCCGCTACGAGCGGGCTTTTTTTTGCCTAAGATGCAGGGAAAACGGGGCGGAGCAATCAACTCCGCCCCGCGCATTAGGCTGCGACGGTCAGCGCTTTTTTGCTGCGCGACCAGACGCGATGGGATGCCATGACAGAAAGGAAGTCCGCCATAAAGGTGCTCTCGGCTTTCACATCTTCCACCAGCCCTTCCTCGACCTCATTGTCCTGCACGTTAAACTGCGCCTTAAACCGGCGTGCATCACCGCTCAGACCGATGGCTTTGAGATGCTTGTAGGCTTCCAGCAGGAAGTAGCGCGCATCACCGCTCAGCAGCAACGCATCGATATTGCCATCCGGCACAATCACCGCATCAAAGGTCAGCGAAGGAAGACCGGTAAAGGTGGCATCAACCGGCAGCACCGATCCATCATCCGCCAGCACTTGTCCCATGTGCGCTGCCAGAATTTTGGCATGCACGCCCTGCGCTTTCAGCGCCTGCAGAATCGCCAGCACGTCGGCGGCTTTCACACCGTCGCTCAGCAGTAACGCCACCTGACGGCCTTTAATGTCGCCGCTCGGTTGCGCATACAGACTCAGGCTGTCATCTTTTTTCAGGCCGTTGACATCTTTCGGCGGAACGGTGTTGAGCTGCTCATCACTCAGCTTCAGCCCCAGATTGGTGGCCACAGCCTGCGCCAGCGTGACGTCAATCTGCAGCAGATGATCGACCACGCGTTCGCGGATGTAAGGACGCGCTACCTTGCTGAGCTCAAACGAATAAGCGCCGATGATATGCTGCTGCTCTTCCGCGGTCTGGCTCAGCCAAAACAGCCGTGGCTGCGAGTAATATTCGCCAAACGATGGGCTACGCTCGCGCACCTTGCTGCCTTCCACCCGCTCCTGATAGCTCTCGAATCCGCCCTCTTTTGCCGCTGGCGGCACTTCACGTGGCCAGTTGTTGTTGATGGAGTTCGGTTCGTAGTTGGCCGGATTGGTATCGATTTCCGTGCGATGCATGCCCTGACGCTGGAAATTGTGGTACGGGCAAACCGGACGGTTGATCGGGATCTCATGGAAGTTCGGCCCACCCAAACGGCTGATTTGCGTATCGGTGTAGGAGAACAAACGGCCCTGCAACAGCGGATCGTTGGTGAAGTCCAGCCCTGGCACAATGTGGCCCGGATGGAACGCCACCTGTTCGGTCTCGGCAAAGAAGTTGTCCGGATTACGGTTGAGCACCATTTTGCCGACCAGTTCGACCGGCACCAGCTCTTCGGGGATCAGTTTGGTGGCATCGAGAATGTCGAAATCGAATTTGAACTCGTCCTCTTCCAGGATCAGCTGCAGGCCGAGCTCATATTCCGGGAAGTCCCCGGCTTCAATCGCTTCCCACAGATCGCGACGGTGGAAATCGGGATCGCGGCCGGTCAGCTTCTGCGCTTCATCCCACAGCAGCGAGGCTTTGCCCGCCACCGGCTTCCAGTGGAAACGCACGAAGGTGGCTTTACCCTCAGCGTTAATCAGGCGGAAAGTATGGATGCCAAAGCCTTCCATGGTGCGGTAGCTGCGCGGAATACCGCGATCCGACATCGCCCAGATGACGTTATGCAGCGTTTCAGGTTGCAGCGACACATAATCCCAGAAGGTGTCGTGCGCGCTCTGCCCCTGCGGAATTTCGTTGTGCGGCTCGGGTTTCACCGCATGCACGAAGTCCGGGAATTTGTGCGCATCCTGGATGAAAAATACTGGCGTGTTGTTGCCGACTAAATCAAAAACGCCCTCATCGGTATAGAACTTGGTGGCGAATCCACGGATATCGCGCACGGTGTCAGCCGATCCTGCGCCACCCTGCACGGTGGAGAAACGCACGAAGACGGGTGTGATTTTTTCGGCATCGCTGAGGAAACCTGCTTTGGTCAGTTTTTCCAGCGAGCGGTAGGGCTGGAAATAGCCGTGCGCCGCCGAACCGCGCGCATGAACGATACGCTCAGGAATGCGTTCGTGGTCAAAATGCGTGATTTTTTCACGCATGATGAAGTCTTCAAGCAACGTGGGCCCGCGCGAACCGGCACGCAGCGAGTTCTGATCGTTGGCGATGCGGGTGCCCTGATTAGTGGTCAGGTCGGCGTTTTCGCCATTTTTGCGGTACTCATCGAGCTGCTCAAGTTTGCTGTTTTGCGTGGCGGGCGCTTTCAGGCTGCCGGGCGCGGTAGGCTGCTTGCCCGGCGGCGTCGGTTCAGCGGCAGGTTTATGTCCACCGCCTTGCGGTGCTAAATCACCTAATCCTGGCTCAGAGGTTTCTGGCCCTTTATGCGGCGCGGTATGGGTTAAATTCTGTTCTTTTTTATCTTTCGACATGTGACATGCTCCTCCAGTTAAGACCCTATTAACTGTAGAGCATAAAAACATTTATATTTCGTCTGGTTTAGAAATGATGTTTAAAGAGATTAATGAGGAGAATGTAAAGCGAGGATATTTTAACCGAAAGGTAGCTTTAATGGTTTATTAATAAGATTAATCCTGATAAATACCGTTGCGCTTTATTTCAATTATTTTCGCACCCTCCACAGGGTCGCCATTAATGGCGACCAAAAATATCATGCGGCATAACAGGCGCTATGAATGCGTTAAGGTTTCAAAATCACCTTGGTCCAGCCCGCATCACGATCGTCGAAATGGCGGTACGCTTCGGGTCCTTCGGCCAGCGACAGTCGATGAGAAATAATGCTCGCCGGATGCGCTTTGTCGGTGGCAATCAATCGCGCCAGCTGGCGGTTATAGGCTTTGACGTTGGCCTGGCCGGTACGGATCGACTGCCCTTTAAACCAGAAGCTGCCGAAATCGAACGGCATTTTACCCACTTTGGCTAACTCGCTGGCCGCGCCGGGATCCTGCGGGATAAACACGCCCACCACGCCAATGCCGCCGGTGGCTTTGGTGGAAGCGACCAGGCTGTTCATGGTGGCGCTGTTATCTTCGTGTCCATGCTGATTACAACATTGATAACCCACGCATTCACAACCGCAATCCGTGCCGCGTCCATCCGTCAGATCAAGGATTTGCTGCACCGCTGCGTCGCCCACGGCATTGATGCCCGTTGCGCCCATCTGCTCCGCCAGCGCCAGGCGATCGGGGTGCGTATCCACCACAAACACCTGCGACGCGCCTTTGATGATCGCCGAATGCGCGGCCATCAAGCCTACCGGGCCCGCACCGTAGATGGCGACGCTATCGCCCGGTCGCAGGCCTGCCAGTTCGGTCGCATGCCAGCCGGTGGGGAAAATGTCTGACAGCATCACATAATCTTCCTCTTTCTCCACCGCATCCGGTGGCAGCAGCAAACAGTTAAAATCGGCAAACGGCACGCGCAGCAGCTCGGCCTGACCGCCTTCCCACTCACCCATTTCAGCAAAACCGTAGGCCGCACCTGCGGTGCCGGGATTGGCGGTCAGACAGAAACCGGTTAACCCTCTCTCACAATTTTCACAGAAACCACAGCCGACGTTGAACGGCATACAAACGTAATCGCCAACCTTAAGTCGCTCGACGCCACTTCCCACTTCCACCACTTCGCCAAGGTTTTCATGACCAAAGATGCGCCCCTGTTCAAAGCTGGTGCGCCCCTCGTACATATGTAAATCGGAACCGCAAATATTGGTGGTGGTAATACGAATAAGCGCATCGGTAGGACGCACAATTTTTGCATCAGGAACATTTTTAACCGAGACATCAAAAGGCCCGTTATAGACGATAGCTTTCATAATTTATTTTCCTGAGTGGCTAGCACTCTTAATTCGAATGAGCAGATAAGCACGGCGCTAATTTAACGTCGCGCTTAGCCAAAGAAATAAAAACCGCGTCTACATACCCTGGCATAAATAAGTCAGTTGTGCTTTTTTCAATTACCGCTGCGTTTGTCGTGCAGTCGCGCATATTTGTGCCAGACTTAACACCGTGTCAGCAGGAAAATCTATGGAGAGCATATGAAACAGGTTGTTTTAGCTTCAGTAATCATGATGTTCAGCGTTGGCGTGAGCGCAGCGGAAGGCGGATACCAATCTGGTGAAACAGCACCGCCGCAGAAGAATCAGGATGCCGGTTATAAAGGATCGGAAGACACCGCACAAACCCCGATTTCACGTATTCGTGATTTCCGTCAGGGCGGCTATGTCACGCTCGAAGGCCATATTATTGAAAAGCTGAAAGGTGATAGCTACAAATTCCGCGATGATACCGGCACGATTATCATTAATGCTGAGAAGCCGGCCTTCAAAGAGAAAACCTATTCAGCCAGTGATAAAGTCCGCGTGAGTGGAAAAGTGTATGGGCGTGGCGAACAAACCACCTTGAGGGTATCGCGGATTGATGAACCTTAAGGTTACGCATTTATTACCTTAAGAATAGCGGGTGAGTGCATGGCTTTTCATCCTCACCCTTTTTAGGCCTAACAGCGCAGCAGATAATCACATTCACATATACGTTTTTCGCCATTCCTACAGCACTATTTTGCGGGTATATTAGCGCGCATGTAGTGAATAGAACTCGTAAGAGTCTGAATGAGTTTTTATGGATAGAACGATTTATATTGTTGACGATGACCCCGCTGTCATCAACGCGCTGCAAAATCTGCTGAGCTCAGAAGGCTACCTGATTTCGACCTTTACCTCCCCCGCTGAATTTTTACATCAGCCGCATTACCGCACCCCGAGCTGTTTAATTGTCGATATGAATATGCCGGGCCTCGACGGCTTTGATGTCTCGCAGGATCTCACCGCGCGTGGATACACCATTCCCACCATTTTCCTCACCGGCTTTGGCACCATTCCTCTGACGGTCCGCGCGATGAAGGCCGGCGCCTTTGAGTTTCTCACCAAGCCGGTGATGCCGGATGACCTGATACAAGTGGTATCCGCTGCCATGGCGCTGGCCGAAAAAAGCGCAGCACTCGCACAGGAAAGAGTTGTACTCACCGGGCGTTATCACTCTTTAACGCCACGGGAAATGGAATTGATGCTGCTTGTCATTCGCGGTTTATTAAATAAGCAGATTGCCGCCGAAATGGGCATCAGTGAAATTACGGCAAAAGTGCATAAACGCCGCGTAATGGAAAAAATGGCGGTGCGTTCAGTATCAGAATTAGTCAGAGCTGCTGAGAAACTTCATTTACTGCAAGATGAATAAGGCGCGCGTTATAGTGATAACGGTCCGATTTTCCTCCCGTGAAATAGCGCGGGAGGATCAGATAAACTATTTCCCCAGATTTAATGGCAGGGTGAAACTAAATACGCTGCCACCCTGTGGGCGGTTTTCCGCACTCAGCACACCACCATGACGTTTGATGATTTCATTACTGATGGTCAGGCCCATTCCCATTCCTTCCGCTTTGGTGGTGTAGAAAGAGTCGAATATCTTGCCGATAACCTCTGCCGATAATCCGCTGCCGTTGTCGGCGACCTCTATACGAATATGATTCGCGTCAGGATTGGAGGATGAGAGCCGCAGAATACGCGCCCCGGCATTATCGGCCATCGCCTCAATGGCATTAATCACCAGATTCAGCAGCACCTGCTGAATCTGTACGCGCTCGCAAAACACCTCATCCCATGGCGCTTGAATATCCAGTTCAAGTGCCACCGAGCGGCGCTCAAGTTCCAGACGCGACAAGGTTAAAATATCGCGCGCCAGCAGATGCAGCCTGGCCGATGCATACTCCGCAACATTATTGCGCGTCAGTGACTGCAGGCCGCGAATAATTTCGCCAGCGCGCCGCCCTTCGTTAATGATCTCCTCAATGCTTTCACTGGCTTTCTCCAGCTGAGCCGGATCGCGTTTCAACCAGCGCAGGCTGGCGCCAGCATTGGCCACAATCGACATCAGCGGCTGATTGATTTCATGGGCGATCGATGAGGTCAGCTGTCCTACCGTGGTGGCGCGCGCCACGCGAGCCAGCTCGGCCTGGGCAATTCTGGCGGCATCTTCGGACTGACGCTGCGCGGTGATATCCGTCAGCGTGCCGAAATATTCGGCGACATCCGGCCAGTTCTCCACCGGCTCACCTATGCCTTTGATATAACGGCATTCGCCGTCATCACGGATGATACGAAATTCAGCCTGCATGCTCACGCCATGCGCCACGCTGGATTCAATCAGCGCTTTCAGGCACTGAAGATCGTCTGGATGCACCCGCCGCTGAAACTCGGCCATCGAGGTGCTCACCTGCCCGGCGGGCAGCCCCATGATGCGTTTATATTCGTCCGATACCAGCTGGATATCCGGCTCAAGATGCCAGTGCCAGGTACCGGTATTACTGATTTTTTCACCCAGCATCAGGGATGTCTGGCTGGCGCGCAGCTGTTTTTCAATTTTCCGCCGCTGGATGTTCTCCTCCACCAGCTCGGCATACAGCCGCGCCGTTTCCAGAGAAACCGCAGCCTGCGCGCCTAACATCGAGACAATGCGCGAGTGCTCCGCGGTGAAAACATCCGGCATCAGCCGGTTTTCCAGATAGAGCACACCCACCATTTGCGCCTGACGGAACATCGGCACACACATCACTGCCGCGCCAGAGGCGACCAGATAGTTATCCTGACTAAACGGGCTAAACACTTCCGGCCGACCGGTACGGATTTCCTGTCCGGTGCGGATCACCGCCGAGAGAATCGACAGCGGCAAATCGGTCGCCACCGGCAGTTCATTAACGATTTTGACTCTGACGCCTTCCACCGTGGAGGAGGCGCGCGCCTGAATTTCCGGCACATTGCCGTCGATGAGGCGGATCAAAATACAGTGCTGCGCGCCGGCGCGCTCCACCAACATCATCATCAAAATATGGATCAGCCGATCAAGATTGATCTCTTCGGTCAATGCGCGCATCGCCGTGACCAGGCTTTGCAGGTCGCTGATCACCGCGCTCTGCTCAAAGGTCACGGTGTTTAACGCGCTCTGCGGCGGGTGCGCCGCCAGATGCGGATAGTGTATTTCAAGCTGACGCACCTTGGCGCCCGCGCCCCAGCGATCCCAGGCGGCAAGCGCGCCTTTGATGTAGCCCTCGGCGGCGAACGCCATGCCGCGCGCACTGGCGCAGCGCGCAGCCAGTTCGCATGCCAGAGCGTTGATCGGATGAAACTGCCCTTTGCGCGACAGCTCAATGGCTTTTTCAAACTGCTCCAGCGCCGCGCCGCTGTTATCCTCCAGCCTGAGTAGTTCGGCGCGCAGCAGCGCCTCTTTGTCGGCGAAGGTGCCGGGGTTCTCCGTTGCCCAGGTGATAATTCTTTCAAGATGGCGCTGCAGTTGCTGCCGCTGCGTGGCATCAAGCTCATTCGGTTGCAGCGGTATGCTGAGTGAAAGCGCGCTGTAGAGATGGAAATCCAGCATATGCACATGGCCGGGAATCACGTCTGTGAGCGGTGCGGCGTCGCTGAACTGGCGCTGGGCGGCGGCATACTCACCGGCAAAGAAGTGCGCCATGCCTTTATACAGCCGCGTCCAGAACTGCATCAAAAACAGCGGTTCAATGGCGTATTCGGGTTGCACCACATTTAGCGCGGGCGCATGGAAATCATCGCCGGACAAGGTCTCACCAGCTGGCTTACGCAGGAACATCACGTAATCCAGCTGCATGCCGAGTATCACTTCCACATCGCGATACTGCGCTTTGCGCACATAGACCATGCCGCGCATGATCGAAGTATGCACGCCATCAAGATGGTCACCGCGCGCCAGGCAATTCATGGTGAGATGACGCAGCGCCAGACACGCCGACGTGCGATCGCCAATATCAACCGCCACATCAAAAGTCGCTTTAGCGCACTCAATGGCGTAACTGAGCGGCATGGTCCAGACGCTCACCTGGTCCAGCGGCATCAGCGTGCGCGCTTTGTAGCTAACGAAGTCGTGCTTATACACCAGCTCGCGGGCCAGCAGCGCGCTGGCAAATCCTCGGCTGTATTCGTTGAACTGATCGCCACACACCACGCCGTACCAGGCAAGCGCCAGCGTGGAGGCACCGCTGATGCCCTTCTCCATCGTCAGATGCAGAAGTTTGCACAGGATGATGAACTGCAGCCGTGGGCTGATAAATGCGGCGAAGGTGCTGGCGCTGGCCATCAAATTCATCACCGCTTCGGTTTTATGGCAGGTCACTCGCGGCAGGGAACGGAAGCGCGTATAGGGATTTTTGCCAACCTCTTTTTTCAACCGTTGCCTGGCGACATCGCACTCGGCTTTATCCGGATAGCGCTGCAGATGAATGTCAAACACCGCCAGCCAGGCCAGCGCGGTTTCCAGCGCCAGCTGGCTGTCGGACTGACGCATATGAATTTCAGCAATCAGCGTCGCCGCTTCGGCTTTATCGGTGACCGCACCGGGCGTGGCGAGAATCTCAGAGCTCAACGCCAGCGCGCCCGATAAGTTGCCGTTTAAAAACTCACACTCTGCTTGCTCAAACAAAAACGGGCCGCTCTTCTCCGCGCCTGACGCTGCGTTGAGCGCTCGGGCAGCGTGTAAGAAACGCAGCGCGGAAGCGTAATCGCCCATAATTTTCGCGCGTCGGGTGGCGTTTAATAACAGCAGACTAAACGCAGCGGCATCAGGCGCTAAAAGTGCGCGGTTTTGCAACGTGATGGTGTGATGCGCGGCACTGAACAGCAGCGCATGCGCGTTATCCTGGCGCGCGGCCTGCATGTAATAGCGCGCAGCGGCAAAGTGAAAATCATCTTTTGCCGCCGACGAAAGCAACTTCAGCGCGGCCTCATGCATGCTGTCATGCATAAAGGTGTAGCTGTGATCAGTCAGCGAGATCAGCCGGGCCTCAGCCGCAGGGCGCAGCGTGGCGTGAAGGGCGCTAAGCGTCGTATCGAGGATGCCGGCCAACACCGGCAGATCGCCGCTACTGCCGATGCAGGCCAATCGGCCCAGCAGTTGGCGCAGCGGCAGCGCGAGCAACTGCAGCTGTTGCAGCACGCTGGCGGCAACGTTCGCGGTGTAATGGCAGTTTCTCAACGCGTGCGGATTGTAGGTCCATTTATGGGATGCAGCGTGTGTGATGTGGTGATCGCGCACCGCCTGGCGGTAAAACTCACGCGTGGCGAGCGGATTCCCGGCGGTTTTTTCATGGATGATCTGCGCCAGCTCGGTGGTCTCCGCGCTGCGCGTGTGAAAAATGCCGGCCAGCCAGCTGGCGATATTTTTCACCGACAGCGGCTCGGGCGTGATATCCACAATGCGCGTGGCCGCCGCACGAATGCGCTCCAGGCTGGCGACCACCGTCGGACAGGGCAACGAGGCGCGATCGCGATGAGAAATCACCAGCAATAAGGGAATATCGTCGCTGGAGCGCAGCAAATTCTGTAGCAGCTGCAAGGTCGCCTGATCGGCCCAGTGCACGTCATCAATCAGCAGGAGCAGCGGCCGCCCCGGCACCGTAAAGGCTTTCACCAGGCTGCAGGCCACCAGATTCAGGCGATTGCGTGCATCTAACGAGCGTGCATCCGCCTGCACGCTGGCTTTGTGATTGAGCAAGATGCCCAGTTCGGGCACCAGATTAACGGCCAGCCCAACATAATTCCCCAGTTGGCGCGCAATGTGTGTTTTCCAGCGCGCCAGCTCTTCGGCGGGCAACCCGAGCAGATGCAGCGTCAGCGATCGAAACGCCGAGGTAAATACCGCGTAGGGCAAAATGGGCGAGTGCTGGTCGGCTTTGGTCACCGTCAGCAGCGCGTTTTTTTCCCGCAGAATTTTAAGCGCCGAGGCCATCAGCGCCGATTTTCCGGCACCGGACGCGCCGCTAATCGCCACCATGCAGTGTTTCCCGCTGCTGCACACCTCATCAAACGCCGCCAGCATCTCGCTGGCCTGAGCATGGTCGCTGTACAGCACATCGGATAACAGCGTTGTGGTTGGCACATCCTGTAAGCCCAGCGCGAAAGATTCAACTACGCCGTCAGGCATCAGGTTGGATTCACAGCGGCGCAGATCGGCCAGCACGCCTTCGACGGTTTGATAACGCTGCTCCGGCGATTTGGTTAGCAGGCGTAAAATGAGGGATGAGAGTACCAGCGGCACATCTTTGCGCAGCCGGTGCGGCGGCAGCGCTTCGGAGGCAATGTGATGGTGCACCCATTCCGCCGCGCCCCCTTCCGCGCTGCCATAGGGAAGCTTGCCGGTGAGTAATTCGTAAAGCACGATGCCCAGACTGTAGAGATCGCTGACCCGGCTGACCGCGTGCGCGGTGCGCGAGGTATGCTCGGGCGACATGTAGGCCAGCGTGCCGCCGGTCACTGAGGCGCGCAGCGGCTGCTGTGAGTCCGCTTCGATAAACGCCAGGCCAAAGCCGCCCAGCACCACGTCGCCTTGATCGGTAAAGAAGAAATTGGCCGGTTTAATGTCGCCGTGCACCAAACCTTGCTCATGCAGCTTGCTGAGCGCATTACACAGCAGCACGGCGCAGCTGATGAACTTCTGAATTTTACCCGCTGGCAGGCGCAGATAATCCGCCAGGGTTTGGTAGCGAAACGCGGGATAAATCAGGGCGTAGCGCCCCTGATATAAGGTGTGGCGCAGCGGTTTTCGCGCCCAGCTTTCTGCTAATAAGGCGCGCAGCGCATACTCATTTTTCAGCAGTTGCGTTACCGGAAACTCCGCCTCTTCGGCCGCCGCCGTGGCCAGCACGAAGCGTTCATCGGAGATCGGGTGACGGCATTCGATCCACTCAACCTGCCCTTCCTGCGCCAGCGGGGTGAAAACGATGTCATCCGCCAGCACCAGCGCCGCGTCATCCGCGATATTTAACGACAGGAAAAGCGTGCTCATTGGCGCGCTGCCTGGGAGGAAAACGCCAGACGGATATGTTCAAACAGCAGGTCGATATCAATGGGCTTTCGCATAAAGGTGATCGCGCCTAAATTGATGGCATACCAGAGCATATTCTCATCGCCATTGCCGGAGATGATAATTCCGGGTGGGTTCGCGCGACGCTGTACCAGCGCACGGAACAACTCAAAGCCCGACATGCCTTTGAGCTCAACATCAATAATAAACAGCGCAGCGTCATTTAGCGCCGTCTCGTCCGCTAATAGCGCTTCAGCCGACTCAAATGCCTGCGTTGCGTATCCTTCCGACTGAAGCAGATTGCTCAAACCACTGCGAACCGATCGTTCATCATCAACAACGACAATGCGCTGCGACAGCTGCATGCTGTGTTCCTTAATTATTATTCACTGCCTGCGGCGCGTCCTCAGGAGGTTTTGTCACTCGATGGCGGCGTGCCGCTGATTTTAGGCACACACTCTTGACGAAACCAGGCCAGCGTGACCGGTTGACGGTTTATCAGGCGCTTACACAGCGGGATAATCTGTTCGCCGACCAGCATACCAAACAGACCAAGCAGCGCAATCACGGGCGGCGCTGGGGAATTGACGTCGATAACGGCATAAATGGTGCCGACTAAAATACCGACCGAGAGCGATATCGCATAGGTTTTCAGCATGTTCAACCCGCCTGTTTTGCGGTGAGCATGGCGGGAGGTAGCGGCCTGTCAGCGGCCATCGCGCGTGAGGTTTTATCGACGGGCGCTACGGGATGCGTCAATTTTCCACCCAGCGAACTGCCCACAATCATGCCCAGCAAGCCCACCAGCGCCACGGCGGGCGGCGCCGGCGATCGCACGTTGAGCAAGGCGTAAATCAGGCCGATAAACACACCCGCCGCCAGAGAAATCAGTAAAGGACTCACCGGTCCTCCTTGAAAAAGAAAGGCGAGCCCGTAAGCGCTCGCCTGGGTGACGATTTAGCGTACGGGCGCAGCAACCGGTGCCAGCGTGCGATGCTCGCTCTTCTGACGCGATGGCGCTTTGTGCACCATGGTGTAAGCGTAATCAACGCCGATGCCGTAAGCACCGGAGTGCTCTTTCGCGATATCCATCACCGCGTTGTAGGTCTCTTTGTGCGCCCAGTCGCGCTGCCACTCCAGCATCACCTGCTGCCAGGTCACCGGGATCACGCCCGCCTGAATCATGCGCTGCATGGCATAGTCGTGCGCTTCTTTGGTGGTGCCGCCGGAGGCGTCAGCCACCATGTAGATCTCATAGTCGCCTTCCAGCATGGCGCACAGCGCGAAGGTGTTGTTACACACTTCGGTCCACAGACCGGAAACCACAATTTTCTTCTTACCGTTGGCCGCCAGCGCATCACGCACTTTCTGGTCATCCCACGAGTTCATCGAGGTACGCTCAAGAATGTCCTGGCCGGGGAACACATCCAGCAGCTCCGGGAAGGTGTTACCTGAGAAGCTCTCGGTCTCCACCGTGGTCAGTACGGTAGGAATGTTGAACACCTTCGCCGCTTTTGCCAACGCGACCACGTTATTTTTCAGCACCTGACGGTCGATGGACTGCACGCCAAACGCCATTTGCGGCTGCTGGTCAATGAAGATGATCTGGCAGTTATGCGGTGTCAGTACTTCTAATTTACTGGTTGTCATTTTTGTATGCCCATTGAGGTGAATGTCTGGGCGCAGTGTAAGAACCTTTGGGCACACGAACCATTATCTATAGGTATAACTATACGAAGGTATACCTATCCTTTTGTATAACTAGACGCTTTCCGCACCGCCTGAACATAATCCCACCCAGTATTTCACCTGCGAAATTGGCAGGACCTCTTATTCAGGAGCTTTTATGGTTACGTTAGGCAAAGCAGACATCATTTTGACCAATGGGCGATTTCATACCGTCGATCGCGGCAACCCGATTGCCGAGGCCGTGGCGATGCGCGATGGCAAATTTCTCGAAGTGGGTAGCCTGGCCGACGTGATGCAGCATCACTGCGAAGGCACCAAAGTGATTGACCTCAAAGGCCATACCGCCATTCCCGGCCTGAATGATTCCCACCTGCACCTGATCCGCGGCGGCCTGAATTACAACCTCGAACTGCGCTGGGAAGGCGTGCCCTCGATCGCCGATGCGCTGCGGATGCTGAGAGAACAGGCGCTGCGCACGCCGTCACCCCAGTGGGTGCGCGTGGTAGGCGGCTGGACCGAGTTTCAGTTTGCCGAGCGTCGCATGCCGACGCTGGATGAGATCAACGAAGCCGCGCCCGATACGCCGGTGTTTATCCTGCATCTGTACGATCGCGCCTTGCTCAACCGCGCCGCGTTGAAGGTCGTCGGCTACACCAAAGACACGCCCAATCCGCCGGGCGGCGAGATCCAGCGTGACAGCAATGGCAACCCGACCGGCATGCTGATTGCGCGCCCGAACGCCATGATCCTTTACGCCACGCTGGCGAAAGGGCCAAAACTGCCGCTGGAGCAGCAGGTCAATTCCACCCGCCAGTTTATGCGCGAGTTGAACCGCCTCGGCCTGACCAGCGCCATTGATGCGGGCGGCGGTTTCCAGAACTATCCAGAAGATTACGAAGTCATTGCCGAGCTGCATGAGAAAAAGCAGATGACGCTGCGTATCGCCTACAACCTGTTTACCCAACGTCCGGGCCACGAGCTGGAAGACTTCGAGAAGTGGACCGACATGCTGACGCCGGGCCAGGGCAGCGACTATTTCCGTCACAACGGTGCCGGTGAAATGCTGGTGTTTTCCGCCGCCGATTTTGAAGATTTCCTCGAACCGCGTCCGGATTTGGCGCCCGGCATGGAAGATGAGCTGGAGCGTGTGGTGCGTCATCTCGTGGAACATCGCTGGCCGTTCCGCCTGCACGCCACTTACGATGAATCGATCAGCCGCATGCTGGATGTGTTTGAAAAAGTGAACCGCGACATTCCGTTCAACGGCCTGCACTGGTTCTTCGATCACGCCGAAACCGTGACGCAGCGTAACCTTGACCGCATCAAAGAGCTGGGCGGCGGCATTGCCGTACAGCATCGCATGGCGTTCCAGGGCGAGTACTTTGCCGAGCGTTACGGCATTGAGGCCACTCGCCATACACCGCCGGTGGCGCGCATGCTGGAGACCGGCGTGCCGGTGGGTTTAGGAACCGATGCGACGCGCGTGGCCAGTTATAACCCGTGGACCGCGCTTTACTGGCTGGTATCGGGACGCACTGTGGGCGGCATGCAGATGTACGACGTCAACGCGCGCCTCGATCGTGATACGGCGCTGATGTTATGGACGCAGGGCAGCGCCTGGTTCTCCAGCGAGCAAGGTAAAAAAGGCCAGATTAAAATCGGTCAGCTGGCCGATATGGTGGTGCTGAGCAAAGACTACTTCAGCGTGCCTGAAGAGGAGATCAAAGGCATTGAGTCGGTGCTGACCGTGGTGGACGGAAATATCGTTTATGCCGCCGGCGCTTTCAGCTCGGAAGCGCCGCCCCTCATTCCGGTGCTGCCGGAATGGTCGCCGGTGGTCAAGGTTCCCGGCCACTATCGCAGTGCGCCACCGACCGCCACCACACGCGTGGGCATGATGCAGCAAGCGCATCACTGCAGCGGCCCGTGCGGCGTGCATACGCATTCTCACGAGATTGCGCGCGGCGCCAACCTGCCGGTTTCGGAAGAGAACGCCTTCTGGGGCGCGCTCGGCTGCAGCTGCTTCGCCTTCTAAACCATGAAACATTCACTCTCACAGCCGCCTCGCATTGATGCGGGGCTGTTCTTCCTGCGCCTTACCGGCTGCCTGCTGTTGTTGCACGTGCACGGCTTGCCGAAGGTGTTCCATTTCAGTGAAGAACTGACGCGTATCGAGGATCCCTTTGGCCTGGGTGCCTACTTCAGCCTGCTGGCGGCGATCGTTGCTGAAGTGGTCTGCCCGCTGTTTATCCTGCTCGGCGTGTTTACCCGCCTCGCCTGCCTGCCGATTATCGGCGTGCTGCTGGTGGCGATGCTGTTCGTCCATCCCAACTGGAGCATAGCGGAAGGACAGTTTGGCTGGCTGCTGCTGACCATTTTCACCACGCTGGCGCTGACCGGCCCCGGTCGCTGGCGCGTGTTTGGCGGCGTTTCGGAGGTTGTTCATGGCGCAGGTTAATGACATTCATGACATCCCCGAGGCGGATCTGCCGCCCGTTTCGCAGACGGTTTCACCATGGCAGCCGCTGCGCCAGCGCGTGTTCCGCATGCTGTGGATCGCTACCGTGGTATCCAATGTCGGTTCATGGATGAACGACGTAGGCGTTAACTGGACCATGCTGACACTGAGCGCCGATCCGCTCTCGGTGGCGCTGGTGCAGGCCGCCAGCAGCTTACCGATGTTTCTGTTTGCACTGCCGTCTGGCGTGATGGCGGATATCGTTGACCGGCGTAAATACCTGCTGTTCTCGCAAATCTGGGTGTTTATTGCCGCCGCGAGCCTGACATTCCTTTCCTGGGCAGACCTGGTCACACCGATGGTGCTGCTGATTGCGGCGTTCCTGCTGAGTACCGGCGCGGCCATGAGTTCTCCGCCCTTCCAGGCCATCGTGCCGGATTTGGTCAGTAAGGAGGAGCTCGGCCCGGCGATTGCGCTTAACTCGCTCGGCATTAACATCAGTCGCGCTATCGGCCCGGCGCTCGGCGGCCTGATTCTGTCGTTTGCCGGTCCGTGGATGGTGTCTCTGCTGAATGCGCTTTCGGTACTCGGCGTGTTTCTGGTGCTGTATGTGTGGCAAGCACAGCCCAGCGTGCAGCGTTTGCCGCCGGAGCACTTCTTCCCGGCGGTGCGTGCCGGCGTGCGCTATGTGCATGCTGCGCCGGTACTGCGCAATGTGCTAGTGCGCACCATCGCTTTCTTTGTGTTTGGCAGTGCCGGTTGGGCGCTGTTACCGCTGGTGGCTCGACGCGAACTGGGCCTCGGGCCCGGCGGCTACGGCATTATGCTGGGTTGCATCGGCATCGGCGCGATTTGCGGCGCGCTGCTGTTGCCGCGTATGCGCAAACGCTTTAATCCCGATCAGCTGATGGTGCTGGCGAGCCTGATGTTTGCCATCACTCTGCTGGCGCTGGCGTTTATTCGTCACCTCTGGTTGCTGAATGCGTTCGAGTTCTTTACCGGCTTTGCGTGGATTGCAGTGCTTTCCACCCTCAATCTTGGCGCGCAGCGCAGTGCCGCCAAATGGGTGAAAGCCCGGGCGCTGGCGGTCTATCTGACGGTGTTTTTTGGCTCGATGACGTTAGGCAGCGCCATTTGGGGACAGCTGGCATCGACATTCAGCATTCCATTGTCACTGACTGTCGCCACTGTCGGCATGCTGCTGGCGAGCCTGACGGTGCTGCGCTGGCGGCTGGATCAGGATCCGGATCTGAACCTCGACCTCAGCACGGTCAGCGATCCCTTGCCCGAGCTGGAGATTCGTCACGATCGCGGGCCGGTGATGGTCAGCTATCATTATCAGATCAACCGCAGTGATGCGCATGCCTTTGCGGTGTGCATGCAGGATATGCGTCGCGTCAGACGACGTGGTGGCGCGCTGAACTGGTCTCTGTATGAGGACATGCTGCAACCCGACATGTTTGTTGAGACCTTTGTGGTTGGCTCATGGATGGAGCATCTGCGTCAGCGCGAGCGCTATACCATGAACGATCAAAAGATTCAGAACCGCGTGCTGGGATTCCATCAAGGCACTGCAGCTCCGGAAGTTCGTTATCTCGTGGCACCTGAATAAGGCGCTTTCATTCATCGACATTAATAAGGCCGAAACATGAGCACATTTAAGACGCAGGATGGTACGCAGATCTATTTCAAAGATTGGGGTACCGGCAAGCCGGTGCTATTCAGTCACGGCTGGCCGCTCGACGGGGATATGTGGGACAGCCAGCTGAATTTCCTGGCGGAGAAAGGCTACCGCGTTATCGCTTTTGATCGCCGCGGCTTTGGCCGTTCCGATCAACCGTGGGAAGGCTACGACTACGATACTTTTGCATCGGATATTAACGACCTGATTAGCCATCTGGATCTGCAAAACGTGACGCTGGTGGGCTTCTCAATGGGTGGCGGCGATGTGGCGCGCTACATCAACAATTACGGCACAGCGCGCGTGGATAGCTTAGTGCTGCTGGGCGCGGTGACACCGATCTTCGGCAAGGCCGATGATTATCCAGCAGGCGTCGATTTGTCGGTGTTTGAAGGCATTCGTCAGGGCTTACGTAAAGATCGCGCGCAGTTCATCAGTGATTTTGCCACACCGTTTTACGGCACCAACGCCGGTCAAACGGTTTCAGAAGGCGCGCTGACGCAGACGTTGAATATTGCGCTGCTGGCGTCACTAAAAGGGACGATTGATTGTGTTACCGCGTTCTCGGAAACCGACTTCCGTCCTGATATGGCAAAAATCGACGTGCCGACACTGGTGATTCACGGCAGCAACGACCAGGTCGTGCCGTTCGAAACCACCGGGAAAGTCGCCGCCGAAATGATCGCCGGCGCGCAGCTGAAAGTGTATGACAACGCACCGCACGGCTTTGCGGTGACGCATACCGATCAGCTCAACGCCGATCTGCTGACGTTCCTGCAATCGCTTTAACGGGAATAACATTAATCGGCCGGTTTGGCCTAATACTTGTCAGTTATGAAAGAGTTTGGCTTTAAGGCTGCATTAATCGTGCGGGCTCTGACACATCGGCTGCGTCACGCACTGAAGCGTCGAAGCGGGCCGGGGGCAATTTTGGGCCGGCAATTCGCAGCGCTGAACGAAGCGAGGAAGCCAGGAGAGCCCGCAGGACGCGGGCGAAAGGCGAAGCCGGGACAGGGAAGTCCCGTCTTCGCCGGTCCGTTAGGCTGACGAGCGAAGTGAAGGAACCGCGTTAGCGGCGCGAGGACAGCCGGCCCAAAAGTGCCACCGGCCTGCACACTCGTCGTTGGCTTGGCTGACATGAGCATCAGGCCATTTTGGCGGGCCTTTTGTGGCAGAGAACTATTGCGGCTTGGCGGCAGCAAATTTCTCTAATGCCGCCCCGTCGAGCCGATAACGCACCCACTCATTTAACGGCAGCGCATCAATACTGAGATAGAACTCTCTGGCCGAATGATCCCAATCTAACGCACTCCACTCAATGCGGTTGCACTGATGATTGACCGCGTGCTGCGCAACATACTGCAGCAGCGCTTTGCCTGCACCGAGGCCGCGAAAATTGGGCGAAAAGTACAAGTCTTCCATATAGAGTCCGCGCCGCCCCAGCCACGCCGAGTAGCTGCGGGTAATCACTGCGTACCCGGCGGTTATGCCATCAATCTCGCACATCAACGCTTCGCTATGGCTTTCGGGATTGAATAGCGTCGATCTGATCTCTTCAACGGTAGTTGATGACGGCTGTAATCCATGTTCAAAAACCGACAACTCAGCAATCATGTCATAAATGGCGTCCGCGTCATCAGAATTGGCTGGCCGAATAGTCATCTTCATGCATTATTTTCTTATTTAATCAGATTGATGCTGCCCAGCATAATGGGTATTGTTCGATGAAATAAGTGCAATAAAATCAATGATAGGTGAATTTCATGCATCATGTGCTGCGTCGACTGGACTTGAATCTCCTCCCCGTTTTCGACGCAGTTTTCAGACATCGTTCGGTCAGGCTGGCGGCGATTGAGCTCAGTTTGAGTACTTCCGCGTTAAGCCACGCGCTGTCCCGATTACGTGAGTTTTTTAAAGATCCGCTGTTCTACCGCGAAGGCCACAAAATGTGTCCCAGCGTTTATGCCTGCCAGCTGGCGCCCTATATTGCCGAAACGTTAACCGGGTTAAATCGGCATCTCAGTCCGCTGCAGCCTTTCGATCCGCTGACCAGTGATGACTGTTTTAGAATTGCGGTAACGGATTACACCGCTTTTTGTGTCTTTCCGCGGCTGATGCATACGCTGACTGATACGGCACCCAATCTGAGTTTTGAACTCTGCCATTTGCCGCATAATCCGGCGCTGATTGAATTACTGGCGGGTGAAATCGATATGGCGCTGAGTTTTAGCGAGCCGGATAGCATGCATCATCCCGATCTCGACGAGACCGATTTATTCAGTGATGAATTTATGGTGATTGCCAATGCGCGACGCAGCAGTCTGAATCTTGACGACTATCTTGCCGCCGGGCATCTGGTGGTTACGCCGTGGAATGAAAAGCAGGGAATGCTGGATTCCCATCTTGAGCGCATTGGCCTTAAACGCCGCATCGCCATCAGAACGCCATCGATGCTGAGTGCGCCCTTTATTATCGCGGAAAGTGAATTGCTGATGGCGATCCCGTCTTTCGTTGCCAGTAAAATTAAACAGGCCGCCGATGTGACCTCATTCAGGCTGCCGTTTCCCGCGCCAAGGTTCACCGTGAAAATCTATTCACACAAACGCAGCGGTAAACGGGAACCTACGGAATGGATTAAATCGATGATGGCTAAAACCATTTCGCAGCAAGCGTTCCGTTTCGAGGATTAACGGACGATTTTTACTGGTCTAAAAATCGTCCGTGATAATCGGATTTAATGGGGTAATGCTCGTTGTAGCGACCAAAAAGCCGATAGCGATTTAGCGCAATGCGGTCGTAACAATAATTGCTGATAACGTCAGGCATAAACCTCACGACTGACAAAACGCGCCACGGCCACGGCATATAGTGCATGATGCGGAAAATTGCCTGCGCACGGAGCCAATGATTTTGTCCATCAATCAAAACGATGGTGCGAATATCTTCATCTGGCAGACCGACAAAACGTAATAGCGCTTTCCCCTGCTCACTCTGAACCGCCGCAAAACGTACATGGCGTGGAATGCGGTGACGCAGGAGAAACATCACCCACGCGTTGCACAGTTTGCATACGCCGTCGTATAAAACGACCTGTTCTCCGGGATTTATCCCAGCTGGGTTTGTCATCATCGTCTCCTCAACCAAAGAGATGGTCGCAGCAGAAAAGCTGCGTTACGCCGCCTGCCACTCCGCCACCAGCGTGTTAATTAATTCTGCCGCCGGCATTTCCCGCGCCAGCGCGGCGCCCTGCCCGGCCCACTGCGCGCCAAAGCCGTGCGCGCCTTTAGCGGCGGCGGCAGCAGCGAGCGCTTTGCCCAGCGCGTAGGTGAGTGGATAAGGGGGAATGGCATCCTGCGCGAACTCGCGCGCCAGCTGGCAAAAATCGTTGGTGAGACATCTTGCCGATCGGCCAGAAATGGCGGCAATCATCTCGGTGCTGTTGGCCTGCGCGCTTTTCAGCGCCTGACGATATGCCGCGTTGGCGGCGGATTCCGGGCACAGAATAAACGCGGTCCCCAGCTGTACACCCGCCGCGCCCAGCTTGAGCATAGCAGCCATGCCCGCGCCATCCATCACGCCGCCGGCGGCAATCACCGGCAGCCGCGACGCCCGGCGAATCGCCTGCAACAGCGTAAAAGTGCTAAGCTGCTGATCGTCATTTTTTGGGTGGAATATCCCGCGATGCCCGCCCGCCTCAATACCCTGCGCCACAATAAAATCGATGTCGGCGGCTTCGATGGCACCTGCTTCAGCAACGCTGGTAGCGCTCGCCAGCGTGATAATGCCGCGACGTTTCAAGCGCTGCACAACAGCGGCGGACGGCAAGCCAAAGTGGAAACTCACTGCGGCGGGCGCGGTGTCCAGCAGCACATCCAGCATCGCGTGATTATCCACAAACGTTTGATAAATCTCTGACAGCGCATCGGGCGGTGTCGCTTCATAGCGAGCAAACACCGGCTTGAAACGTGCGATCCACGCCTGTTCTAACTGAGGATTGCGCTGCACCGGCGCGTGGCAGAAGACGTTGACGTTGATGGGCGCGGCTGTCAGGGCGAGCGTTTTGCGGATCATGCTATCCGCCTGTTGCGGCGTTGAAGCGCCCACGCTGATCGAACCCAGCGCGCCGCTGGTGCTCACCGCCGCCGCCAGTTCCGGCGTCGAGACGCCCGCCATCGGCGCCTGAATGATCGGATAGCGAAGGTTAAGGGTCTGACACAGGATGTTGTTCATATTATTGGCCTGTTGGTAAGAGGTAGCCGATAACATGCCGCGATTTTTCGGCTCGGTAAAGGCTGGCATCTACACTTAATGTGTCTGTACCTACAACAGGAGAATCCCGATGCATAAAATCGACTTTCCGGTAAGCAAAGCGCGGAAGTATCTGGAGCCGGGTCCGGTGGTGCTGCTGAGTTCCCAGTTTGAGGATCATCGCGACATCATGACGCTCGGCTGGCACACCATTCTGGAGTTCTCGCCGTCGCTGGTTGGCTGCATGATTGCCGGCGGCAATTACAGCCATGAACTGATTCGCCAGAGCGGCCAGTGCGTGATTAACGTGCCGTCGGCCAATCTGGTGGACAGCGTGGTGGCGATCGGTAACAGCCACGGCGATCGTCTCGATAAGTTTGATGCCTTCAATCTGACACCCGAACCGGCAAGCGTGGTCAATGCGCCGTTAATCGGCGATTGCTTTGCCAGCTTTGAGTGCCAGCTGTATGACGATTCAATGGTAGATAACTACAACTTCTTTATCTTTGAGATCGTTAAAGCGCATGTAGCTGAAACGCCGGAGTTTCCGCCGACGCTGCACTACACCGGCGAAGGACGCTTCAGCGTGATGAGCAATTTGCGTCTCGACAAGCGCGGCGACTTTAAGCCTGAAATGTTAATTTAACTGCTTGAATTGATATGGGCTTGCCCCCACGTTGATTCTTTCGCCCTGACAGGAGTAGATATAATGGCAACCGAATATGCGGTGATCGCAGGTGGCTGTTTCTGGTGTACTGAAGCAGTGTTTAAAGATGTGATTGGCGTGGAGTCAGTCGAGAGTGGATATACCGGCGGCGCACGCCCGAATCCAACCTACGAGCAGGTGTGCAGCGGTGCGACCGGCCACGCAGAAGCGATTCGCATCGGTTTCGATCCAGAGCAGGTGAAGTACGGCGATCTGCTGGATATCAGCTTTGCCACCCACGATCCCACTACGCTGAACCGCCAGGGCAACGATGTTGGCACCCAATATCGCTCTGCGATTTTCCCGGCGAATGCTGAGCAGGAAGCCGAAGCGATTGCCGCGATTGCGCGCGCGCAGGAGAATCTGAGCGATCCGGTAGTGACCACCATCGAGCCGCTGAAAGAGTGGTATGCGGCAGAAGGTTATCATCAGGATTATTGGCAAGGCGCGGGTCAGCGCAACGGCTACTGCATGGCGGTAATCCCACCGAAACTGCAAAAGCTGCGTAAGAGCTTTGCGAATCGCGTTAAATCGAGTTAATTCAGTACCGCCAATGTCGAGGCCGCCACGAATGGCGGCCTTACATGGTGCGCGACCTTCTTCTGTTTATCCGTCATAATATGTGCCCTCTTCTCCTCCGAGAGCGATCATGTCTTCTTCACAGCAAGGAACCGCGGCGCGCAAGCAGCCGATGAAGCTTAATACGCTGGTCACCCTGATGCTAAGCGCAGTGATTGTGCTGGTGCTGCTCAGCGTGCATATGTTCTATTTCTTCCAGATTGGCGCAGCGACCCGCGCGCAGCTGGAAGATAAAGCCATGGCGGTGGCGCGCACGCTGGCCGACTCACCGGAAATCCAGCGTGCATTGGCGTTCCCGCCGGATGGCACGCGCATCCAGCCGATCGCCAAAGCGGTGGAAGAGACCAATAATTTGCTGTTCATTACTGTCACCAACATGGACGGCATCCGCTATTCGCATCGCAATCCTGAACTGATTGGCAAACACTTTATCGGTGACGATCTGGAGCCCGCGCTGCGCGGCCATGAAAACGTCTCGGTGAATAAAGGTTCTCTGGCGAAAGCGCTGCGCGTGTTTACGCCGGTGTACAACAATCAGCATCAGCAGATTGGCGTGGTGGCGATTGGCATCTCACTGGATGCCGTTTCGGTGCAGATCAACGAGAGCCGCTGGAGCATCCTGTGGACCATCTTTATTGGCACGCTGGCCGGCGCCATCGGTACTTTTGTACTGGTTCGTGTGTTGAAGCGCATCCTGTTTGGCCTCGAACCCTACGAAATTTCTACCCTGTTTGAACAGCGTCAGGCGATTCTCAACTCGCTAAAAGAAGGCGTGGTGGCGATGGACGATCAGGCGCAGGTGACGCTGGTGAATCAGGCGGCGCGATCGCTGCTGAACGATTCGATGGGCACCATCAGCGGCGACCGCATCTACGATGCCTCAGTGATTGACGATCATCTGCGGGATGTGCTGCACAGCGGGCGGGCGCGGCGTGATGAAGAGTTGAATGTGAATGGCCGCGTGTTGCTAAGCAACACCGTACCGGTGCGCACGCAGGGACGGATTATCGGCGCGGTCTGCACCTTCAGGGACAAGACGGAAATCAGTCAACTGATGCAGCGTCTGACGGGCATGGTAAACTACGTCGATGCGCTGCGTGAGCGCTCGCACGAATTTATGAACAAGCTGCATGTGATCCTCGGCCTACTGCACATGAAAAACTACACGCAGGTGGAAAGCTACATTCTCAAAACCGCCAATAATTACCAGACGGAGATCGGTTTCCTGCTCGATAAGATTAAGTCGCCGGTGATTGCTGGTTTCTTGCTGAGCAAAATCAACCGCGCGTCGGATTGCGGCCATCGCCTGACCATCAGCGATGCCAGCTTCCTGCCCGACAGCGGCAATGAGCAGCAGATGGCGGCGCTGATTACGGTGATCGGCAATCTGATTGAGAACGCGCTGGATGCGATGAGCGAGCAGGTAGAAGGCGAGATTCACGTGATGCTGCACTACCAAAACGGTTGGCTGACCTGTGAAGTGAGTGATGATGGTCCGGGCATTGAAGCCGATCATCTCAGCACCATTTTCGAAAAAGGCTTCTCCACCAAAGGTGAAAACCGCGGTGTCGGGCTGTTTCTGCTGCAGCAGCAAACCGAAAATATCGGTGGCAGCGTGAGTGTGGAGTCAGAACCCGGCGTGTTTACCCAATTTTTAGTCCAACTTCCCTGGGATGGAGGAAACCAATCCGCATGATCAATGTGTTAGTGGTCGATGATGACGCCATGGTCGCCGAGCTTAATCGCGCGTATATCGGCCAAATTCAGGGCTTTCACTGTTGTGGCACCGCCTCAACCTTGAAGCAGGCGAAAGAGATCCTGTTCAATAGCGATACTGCGGTCGATCTGGTGCTGCTGGATATCTATATGCAGCAGGAGAATGGCCTCGATCTGTTGCCGGAGCTGCGTACGGCACAGAGCGCGGTGGAAGTGATCATCATTTCGTCGGCGGCCGATGCGGAGAATATCAAAACCTCGCTGCACTACGGCGTGGTGGATTACCTGATCAAACCGTTCCAGTTCCCACGTTTTGAAGAGGCGCTGAACGGCTGGCGGCAGAAGAAATCGCTGATGGACAATCAGCATTATTATCAGCAAGCGGATGTGGATCTGCTGATTCACGGCAGCCCGGCAACGCAGCACGACAATAAGCGCCTGCCAAAAGGCTTAACGCCGCAAACGCTGCGCACGCTGTGTCAGTGGATTGATGCGCATCCGGGGCATGAATTTTCGACTGACGAACTGGCAGCTGAAGTGAACATCTCGCGCGTGTCGTGTCGTAAATACCTGATTTGGCTGGCGCAGATTAATATTCTGTTCACCAGCATTCACTATGGCGCGACCGGCCGTCCGGTGTACCGCTATCGCCTGCAGCCAGAATACCATTCGCTGCTGCAGCAATATTGTCAGTAACGTAGCTGCCAGTCGACATCGAGTTGCTGGAAGTGAAAGTGCTGCGGCGAGGAGCAGATGATCTGCCGATCGCGCGTGACAAACACCGCGTCGATGTCGGGCTGGTCAGCGAGATAAGCCAGCCCTTGCTCCACGCCCATGCCGAAGAGCAGCGTGGTGTAGATATCGCCATCAATCGAGCGATCGGAAATCACCGTCACGCTCAGCAGTTCGTTATCAAGCGGATAGCCGGTTTGCGGATCAAAAATATGATGCCAGCAGCGGCCATCCAGTTCGAAGTAGCGCTCATAAATCCCCGACGTCACCACCGATTTGCCCTGCACCTGCAGCACGCCTAACAGCTCATCATCACGACCAAACGGCTTTTTCAGGCCAATGCCCCAACCCTGCGGCTCGTGCGGCGGCGAACCCAGCGTTTGCACATTGCCGCCCAGATTGATCAGCGCCTGCTGCACGCCCTGCTGGCGTAAAAACGCCTGCACGCGATCGGCGATGTAGCCTTTGGCGATGGCGCCGAGATCGATCTCCATGCCTGGCTGTTGCAAAAACACTGAGCGATCGGCGGGATTGAGCACGACCTGATGCGGATCGGTCAGCTTCAGCAGGGATGCGATTTCTGGCGCAGGCGGCACCGCACGTCCCTGAAAACCAATTTTCCAGCGCTTCACAATCGGCCCAATGGTGAAATTGAAGGCGCTGTCCGGCAGTAAACTGACGGCGTGTGCCACGCTAATTAACGCAAACACCGCTTCGCTGACGATCACCGGATGGTGGCCTGCGGCGTGGTTGACCGACATCACTTCGGATTCAGCGCGGTTAACGGTGAACAGGTTTTCCTGCTGTTTAATCAGTTGAAATACGTGGCGGGCAAGCGTGGGATTGTCATCAAACAATTTGAGCAGAATGGGCGAACCCATCAGAACGGCAGAGTAAGAAAAGACGCCAGCGGTCATTGCATGCCTCTAAAGAAAACGATGCCCGCACAAGGCGGGCATCTTTACAGCTTAGTGTCCTAACGCTAGTTTAGCCGCGTTGTGACCGGCTTTGATACCGAAGATAATGATATCGGCCACCGCGTTGCCGCCGATGCGGTTGGCGCCGTGGATGCCGCCGACCACTTCACCGGCCGCCCATGCGCCTGGAATCACCTCTTTCTGCGCATCCAGCACCGCGGTATCGGTGTTGATGGTCACGCCGCCCATGGTGTGATGCACGCCCGGTGCGATACGAATCGCAAAGTACGGACCTTTATTCAGCGGGTGACGCAGCGCGGTTTTACGACCAAAGTCTTCGTCATCCTGCTTCGCCACGAACTCGTTGTAACGACCGAGCGTGGTTTGCAGCGCTTCCTGATCCATGTTGAGTTTCACCGCCAGCTCGTGTGGCGTTGGCGCGCTGATGACAAAGCCTTTAGCGATGTATTCGTCAGCCGCTTTGTTATTGGCGCGTACCTGCTCGTCAAACACAATCCATGCACTCTTCTCAGGCAGCGCGATGATCTCAGCGGACACTTTGTCACGGGTTTCCATTTCATTGTAGAAACGCTTGCCTGCCTGGCTCACCAGAATCGCCCCGCCGCCGCGCATTGCTTCGGAAATCAGGTACGACGTGGTTTGCTCAACCGTTGGGTGAATCTGGATTTCACCCATATCCACGGTATCCGCACCGATGTGTTGCAGCATGGCGATGCCGCTGCCGGTGGCGCCTTTATGGTTGGTGGTGACGAAACCGTCCAGCTCAGGGCGATATTTCACCACCATTTCGCGGTTGGCACTGAAGCCGCCGGTCGCCACAATCACGCTTTTGGCGTTAATAATGCGGCTGTCGTTATACTCATCCACCACTTTCACGCCGGTGACCGCACCGTTTTCCACTAAAATTTCGGCCACTGAGGTTTCCAGCAACACTTCGATATTGCGCAGATTAACGTTTTTCACCAGCCCGCTGATCAGGAAGCCGCCGACTGCCGAACGATCTTCCGGACGGTGCGTACGATCGATGCTCATGCCGCCGGTGATGGTGATGTCGCACAGCTCGATGTCTTTGGCGGCCAGCCACTCAATCGCTTCGGGCGCCTGCTCAACAAATTCGCGCAGCAGCACCGGATTGTTTTTGAATTTGCCGCCTTTCAGCGTCTCTTCATAGAACAGCTCTTTGCTGTCTTCGATGCCTTTCAACTTCTGATAACGGGTTTCCGCCGCGTTCATACCGACCGAGGCTTTGATGGTGTTACCGCCGATGGTGGGCATCTTCTCGATGATCACCACGCGTGCGCCATCGTCATGCGCCTGAATCGCCGCCGCCAGACCGGCACCGCCGGTGCCCACTACCACCACATCGTAATTCACCGGTGCGTTCGGGTTACCGCCCTCTTCAATCACATACTCTTTGCTTGAGGTGGTCATGGCACGCGATACCGCTTTTTTCAGCGCTTCACTTTGCGTGGTGGCGCCAGTGATGGCGTCAACGTGCGGGCTGTTCGCCACCAGAATGCGTTCACGCAGACTTTCGAAGGTGCTGGTGAAGTCGACGTCGAGGCTCGGATCCGGCACCAGCGAGATGTCGGTAATACGGTCGGTGTCGAGGGTAACGTTGATTTTCAGCTTCAGCGCTTCGGCTTCGACTTTCGCCTGATAAACGCCCGCTTTGTATTTACGGCCGGTATCGCTGACGTCGCGGATCATCGCATCCACCAGTGAGAAGCGCCACAGCGGTTCCGGGATAGTCAACTCTTCGCGCTTGGTGCTGTCGATATACAGCTCCATGTGCTGATTCTTGATGACGCGATCGGTCCAGTCCGGATAGGCGATACAGGCTTTGCCCACCGCCACCAAGTCGAAACCGTGCTCCAGCGCATTCTCGGCATCTTCTTTATTGACGACGCCGCCGACGCCGATTACCGGCACTTTCGCCAGGTTAGGCGAGCGCTGTGCCAGATATTTGGTGATCAGTGGCGTTGGGTCCTGAGTATCAACAATCGATGGACGCAGCAGCTGACCAACCGAGAAGTGCACGTAATCGAGACCGCGTTCTGCCAGTTTCTCCAGCAGATAGAGCGTGTCATCCCAGCGGATGCCCGGCACTTCCAGTTCTTCCGGTGAGAAGCGATAGCCGATGATGAAGTCTGCCGCAGCGAAGCGGTCAGCCATTTTGTGGGTGATTTCCAGCACTTCCAGTGGGAAACGCGCGCGTTTATCGCGACTGCCGCCCCATTTGTCGTCGCGCTGGTTGGAGTTTGGCGAGTAGAACTGCTGGATAAGATAGGTGTTGGCGCCGTGAATCTCCACGCCGTCAAAGCCGGCTTTGATCGCGCGGTTCACCGCATCACCAAACTTGGTGATCATCACCTCCACTTCTTCTGCAGTCAGCGCTTGAGGTTGAGTGGCACCGTCGCGCGGTGCGGCGATGGCGCTCGGTGCGACCGGGGTTTTACCGCCGATCAGCGCAGGTTCAACCATACGGCCGCCGTGATAAATCTGCAGAATCGCTTTGGAGCCTTGCGACTTGATGGCGTGGGCGATTTTCGCCAGACCGGGGATTTTGTTGTCGCTGTCGATACCGAGCGCGCCTGGAAACGCAGGGCCACGGTTATCAATAAAGCAGCACTCGACAATCACGGTACCGATGCTGCCGGCGCGCACGCGATAATATTCGACAAGGTCACTGGTAACACCGCCATCGTAATAACCGGTACAGGTGGTCATCGGTGCCATAACCAGTCGGTTTTTAAGCACCGCACCTTTCGGTAACGTAAGCGGATTAAGAATCGGGGTGAGCGTATTCATGATGAGCAACTCCAGAATTAAGAAACTTGGTATTCAATTCTTTGTCGGTTCGGAGAATTTTATAATTATTTGAGTGGTCCGATTTCATGGCGTAAATATAGCATTTTATTTACTTACATAACCTTATTCGTTAGTTATATAAGTTTTACGCATGAAAATAATATTTGAGGCTTATTGCTAAAAGCTGCGCTCCGCTAAGTTTTAACCAAGACTTGACAAAAATCAACTTTTTCCTTACATTTAAAAAAAATCTAGTCTTATCATAAAGATAAATCGTCTCCTTTCTCTGTTTTTTGCTTGATTTGTGCCGTTTTATTCATCTCACACAGTTAATTTTCACCTAATGGTTCGTTAATTAAGGCGCACAGGTTTAAAGCAAAAAAATCACCAATAAATTTTATTGATCTAGATCAAAATAGATATTTTAATTAATCGCATCATAAGCGCATCCATTAGATAATTCGCGCATCGAATTTTGTAAATGGCGATTTATTAAGACTCAGTTTTAAATGTCACGACTAATCTGTTAAAAGGGTTTTGTAACTAAAAAAACCAGCTTGGTTCGGGACGTATATCCGCATTCTCCATAACTTGCAGACAAAACTATGAACACACAAACAACCCAGAGTGAATCCCTCACCGCGCCTCCCGCGGCACCAGGGAAAAAAAAGAACCGCCTGATAATGTTGTGCCTGCCAATTATTGTGGCTGTGCTGTTGCTGCTGGTGCCGACTCCTGCGGGATTGGAACCTTACGCCTGGCACTTCTTCGCCATTTTTGTCGGGGTTATTGTGGGACTGATTTTCGAGCCGCTGCCGGGTGCCGTTATCGGGTTAACCGGCGTGGTGGTGATTGCGCTGTTCAGCCAGTGGGTGCTGTTTAGCCCGGCAGAACTGGCGGATCCCAAGTTCAAAACCGCGGCGCAGTCGTTCAAATGGGCGGTGAGTGGCTTCGGCAACTCCACGGTCTGGCTGATCTTCGGTGCCTTCATGTTCGCCGCAGGCTACGATAAAACCCAGTTCGGTCGCCGCCTGGCGCTGATTCTGGTGAAATATCTGGGCCGTCGTAGCCTGACGCTGGGTTACGCCATTACCTTCGCTGACCTGTTGCTGGCGCCGTTTACGCCATCCAACACCGCGCGCAGCGGTGGTACCATCTATCCCATTATTGCTAACCTGCCGCCGCTCTATGGTTCAAAACCGAACGATCCTAGCGCACGTAAGATTGGTTCATACCTGATGTGGGTTGCCATCACCGCCGCCTGTATCACCAGTTCGATGTTCCTTTCTGCTCTGGCACCAAACCTGCTGGCGCTGGCGCTGGTAAAAAGCGTGGTGGGCTTTGATATCTCATGGGGCATGTGGTTCCTCGCCTTCCTGCCGCTGGGCGTGCTGCTGATTCTCACCATGCCGCTGCTGGCTTACTGGCTTTATCCGCCAGAAGTGAAAGTGAACGATGAAGTACCGCGCTGGGCCACCGCTGAGCTGGCCAAACTCGGTAAACTGAAACGTAACGAAATCCTGCTGCTGGGCTTCGTGGTTGCGGCGCTGATGATGTGGATCTTCGCCACCGCCTGGATTGAGCCCGCAATGGCCGCACTGTTAGTCATCGTGCTGATGCTGTGGACCGGCGTACTCAACTGGAATGACATCACCAGCAATAAAGCCGCCTGGAACACCTTCGCCTGGTTCGCCACGCTGGTCGCGCTGGCGGATGGTTTAGCGCGCGTTGGCTTCATCGCGTGGCTGGGTAAAGAAGGCGCAATGCTGTTGCAAGGCTATGACCCGCAGGTTTCTGCCGTCGTCCTTCTGGTCGCCTTCTACCTGCTGCATTATCTGTTCGCCAGTACCACCGCGCACACCACCGCGCTGCTGCCCGCGATGCTGACCATCGCCGCATCCATTCCGGGCATCAACATGCCGGTGTTCTGCCTGATGATGTGTGTTTCTCTGGGTGTGATGGGCATTATCACCCCGTACGGCACCGGCCCAAGCCCGATTTATTACGGTAGCGGCTATCTGCCAACTAAAGATTACTGGCGCCTGGGCACCATCTTCGGCGCGCTGTTCCTGGTTCTTCTGATGGTTGTCGCCTATCCATGGATGGTGATGATGTTCTGATGATGTTGCTTCGATGTTAAAAACGGAGCCGCGCATTACCGTGAAAATGTTATGATACTCGCCAGTCAGCCCCTGCGGAGGGCTGGCGAGAGAAAATCGAATAACAAACTGCCTAATTTGTCGCCCGTCATGCTGGCGGGCCACACGAAGCTAAGTGAGCCAACATGTCGAACAAACCCTTCTATTATCAGGATCCCTTTCCTCTCGCCAAAGATGATACCGAATACTATCTGCTGAGCCGCGATTACGTCTCGGTGGCCAACTTCGATGGCGAAGAAGTCCTGAAAGTCGATCCCAAAGCGCTGACGCTGCTGGCGAAGCAGGCATTCCACGATGCTTCCTTCATGCTGCGCGCCTCGCATCAGGCGCAGGTCGCGTCCATTCTTGCCGACGATGAAGCCAGCAAGAACGACAAATACGTCGCCCTGCAGTTCCTGCGCAACTCCGAAATTGCCGCCAAAGGCGTGCTGCCAACCTGTCAGGATACTGGCACCGCCATCATCATGGGCAAAAAAGGCCAGCGCGTCTGGACCGGTGGCGGCGATGAAGCCGCACTGTCGCAAGGCGTCTACAACACCTTCATTGAAGATAACCTGCGCTATTCACAGAATGCCGCGCTGGATATGTATAAAGAGGTGAATACCGGCACCAACCTGCCGGCGCAGATCGACCTCTACAGCGTTGATGGCGACGAATACAAATTCCTGTGCATCGCTAAAGGTGGCGGTTCCGCCAACAAAACCTATCTGTATCAGGAAACCAAAGCGCTGATTACGCCCGCCAAATTGAAGAACTACCTGATCGATAAAATGATGTCGCTGGGTACCGCGGCCTGTCCGCCGTACCATATCGCGTTTGTGATTGGCGGGACTTCAGCCGAAGCTACGCTGAAAACCGTCAAACTGGCCTCAACCCACTATTACGATTCGCTGCCGACTGAAGGCAACGAGCATGGTCAGGCGTTCCGCGACATTCAGCTGGAAGAAGAACTGCTGAAAGCATCGCAGGAGCTGGGCCTCGGCGCGCAGTTCGGCGGTAAATATTTTGCGCATGATATCCGCGTGGTGCGTCTGCCGCGTCACGGCGCATCCTGCCCGGTGGGTATGGGCGTGTCATGTTCCGCAGACCGAAATATCAAGGCCAAGATCAACCGTGAAGGCATCTGGATTGAGAAGTTGGAAGACAATCCAGGCCGCTATATTCCGGAAGCGCTGCGTCAGCAGGGTGAAGGCGAAGTGGTGCATGTCGATCTCAACCAGCCGATGAGCGAAATTCTGGCGCTGCTATCGGCTTATCCGGTCTCAACCCGCTTGTCGCTTAACGGCACCATTATCGTGGCGCGCGACATTGCGCACGCCAAGCTGAAAGAGCGCATCGATAACGGCGAAGGCCTGCCGCAGTACATCAAGGACCATCCGGTCTATTACGCGGGTCCAGCGAAGACGCCAGAAGGTTATGCCTCCGGTTCACTCGGCCCAACCACTGCAGGTCGTATGGATTCCTACGTTGATCTGCTGCAGGCCAATGGCGGCAGCATGGTGATGCTGGCGAAGGGCAACCGTAGCAAACAGGTTACCGATGCGTGTCAAAAACACGGCGGCTTCTACCTGGGCAGCATCGGCGGCCCGGCTGCGGTGCTGGCACAGCAGAGCATTAAGAGTCTGGAATGCGTGGAGTATGCCGAACTCGGCATGGAAGCGATCTGGAAGATTGAAGTGGAAAACTTCCCGGCATTCATTTTGGTGGATGACAAAGGAAACGACTTCTTCCAGCAGATTCACAATAACTGTACCGCCTGCGTGAAGTAATCTGCGCATCGCACCACAAAAAAGCCGTTATCTTGTGATAGCGGCTTTTTTATTGCGATATTTCTGACGAATTGATCATCGAATGAGGCAAAACAGAAAGGTTAAAAACGGAATTGGCTCTCCAGTTGACGCAATGTTTCCATGCGCTGTGCCGTGGCGATTTCGCGCGCTTTTACTTCCAGCAGCAGGTCAGCATCGTTTTGGCCAATCACATACACCGCCTGACGCCCAGGCAGGTTAACGGTAATAATATTTTGCTCCACACCGTCCAGCATCTCATCATGCTGTTCCAGGTAGTTATACAACGTGTTCATGAAATCTCCTTGAAAATAGGTGGGCTATTCTGCCCAATCGCCTCCTTTAAACACACAAGACCTGGCTTAAAGATGCCACCTTGATCAGAAAATTCTGGCGAAGTGAATATCCTGCAGCGGCAAGATGACGAAGAGATGAAAAGGCAGCGAGATTGCCCCGCCGCCGTATTCAATCAGAAGAAACCCAGCGGTTGCGTGCTGTAACTCACCAGCAGGTTTTTCGTTTGCTGATAATGATCGAGCATCATTTTGTGGGTTTCGCGACCAATACCCGATTTCTTATAGCCGCCAAACGCCGCGTGCGCCGGATAGAGGTGATAACAGTTAGTCCACACGCGACCGGCTTTAATGGCGCGGCCCATGCGATAGGCGCGATTGATGTCGCGCGTCCAGACGCCCGCGCCCAGTCCGTAAATCGAATCATTGGCGATTGCCAGCGCTTCCGCTTCATCTTTAAAGGTCAGCACACCAACCACCGGGCCAAATATCTCCTCCTGGAACACGCGCATGCTGTTATCCCCTTTGAGCAGTGTCGGCTGGATGTAGTAGCCGCTGGCAAACTCTTCGCCCACTTTCTCTACGCCGCCGCCGTGCAGCACCTGCGCGCCCTCTTGCTGCGCTATTTCCAGATAAGAGAGAATTTTGTCGAACTGCTGCTGCGACGCCTGCGCGCCAATCATGGTTTCGGTATCCAGCGGATCGCCACGTTTAATGGTTTTGATGCGCTTCATTACCGCCGCCATAAACGGCTCAAAGATCGATTCCTGCACTAGCGCGCGCGACGGACAGGTACAAACTTCACCCTGATTAAGGAAGCCCAGCACCACGCCTTCTGCCGCTTTCTCAATGAAACTCTCTTCAGCATCCATGATGTCTTCGAAGAAGATGTTCGGTGACTTGCCGCCCAGTTCAACGGTGGACGGGATCAGGCTTTTCGCCGCCAGCTCCAGAATATGGCCGCCGGTGGCAGTGGATCCGGTGAAGGCGATTTTGGCGATGCCCGGATGGGATGCCAGCGCTTCGCCTGCCTCTTTACCGTAGCCGTGTACCACGTTGATAACACCCGGCGGCAGCAGATCTTTGATCACGTCCATAAACAGCGTAATCGACAGCGGTGTTTGCTCGGCCGGTTTCAACACCACGCAGTTACCTGCGCCGAGCGCAGGCGCCAGTTTCCATGCCGCCATCAGCAGCGGGAAGTTCCACGGAATGATTTGCCCGACCACGCCCAGCGGTTCGTGGAAGTGATAGGCGGCGGTGAACTCATCGATTTCAGCGGCGGTGCCTTCCTGCGCACGCACGCAGCCAGCGAAATAGCGGAAGTGATCGACCGCCAGCGGCAGATCCGCCGCCAGCGTTTCACGCACCGGCTTACCGTTATCCCAGGTTTCGTTGACCGCGATATATTCCAGATTCTCTTCCAGCCGATCGGCAATTTTCAGCAGCACCAGCGAGCGTGCCTGCGGCGAGGTTTTGCCCCACGCATCGGCAGCGGCCTGGGCGGCAGCCACGGCGTTATCGATATCGGCGCGGTCCGAACGGGGAAACTCGCCAATGGTAGAAGCATTGATCGGTGAAGTGTTGACGAAGTAGTTACCGTTCACCGGCGCAACAAATTCGCCGTTGATAAAGTTGCCATAACGCGATTGCAGAGTAATAAGAGAACCTTGTTCTCCCGGAGCAGCGTAACGCATGGTGTTTCTCCTTGCGGGACAGAGTGGCGATTAACAACTATGAAACCTGTTATTAACATTGGGCGATCCACGCCAGCCTGTCAGATCGTAAAAGGGGAAACTGTGACCGCACCGAAGGAAATGTGGCGAGCGTAGGCCGCTACAGATAATTCCGAGTTTTCCCGCTTATGCCGCAAAAAGCGGAACATGGGCGAAATATGTGGTCAATATGAAGCAGGATACTAACCAGGAGAAACAGATGTTGGCTTCAGCCCTGACGTTAATGCGTGCCAAAGCGAACTTTGTTCAGCAATTTATCCGCAACCCGCGCAAAATGGGCAGCATCACGCCCTCTTCCGCCGCGCTGTGCCGCACCATGTGCGATGCGGTGAACTGGGATAACAGCCTGCGTATCGCCGAACTGGGCGCCGGTGATGGCGTGCTCACACGCCACGTGCTGGCGCGCATGTCACCGCAAGCACAGCTTGATGTGTTCGAAATCTGCCCGGAACTGGTGAAAAGCCTGCGTGGATTGCCTGATGCGCGCATGCAGGTACGCGCCTGTTCGGCGGAATATCTCGCCGGGGAATATGATGTGATTTTTTCTGGCCTGCCGCTGCTGTCATTACCGCCCGCCACGCGCGATAACATCCTCAGTGCGGTGCATGATGCGCTGGGTCCACGCGGCGTATTCGTGCAGTTTCAATACACCTCGTTCACCCAGCCAAATTTGTCACGCTACTTCACCTGGGAACGCCAGCGGGTGCTGAAAAATATGCCACCCGCGTGGGTTTATCGCTGCACGCGCAACTACGCGCCCTGAGCCTGTGCGCGCGGCTGCGGCCGCGTTTGTAGCCAGAAGCTGCGCAACAGTTCGCGCGACCAATCTTCGCCTGAAAGAACCGTGCCATCGTCACTGACGCCCGCCGATAAACAGGCGGTCATAATCTCGCGGGTAAATTCCGGATGGAACTGCACCGACAGCGCCTGCGGTGAATAACGCAAAATCTGACAACCATCCTGCGCCGAGCTCGCCAGCACCTGCGCATGCTGCGGCGGCGTTAACACCGATTGCCGATGTGACAACCACGCCTGAAACTCGCCAGGTAGATCGGCCAGCCAGGGATCGTTGTGCCCCTGCGCATTGCGCGTCAGCGGTTTCAGTCCACGCTCCCAGCCCTGCGGGTTATCGCCCACTTTGCCACCCAGCGCATACGCCATCAGTTGATGCCCGTAACAGACGCCCAGCAGCGGCAGCTCCGCCTCCAGCGCGCCACGAATCCAGGCGGCGGTGCGTTCGCTCCAGTCAGCGTGATCGGTGACCATCGCCCAGGAACCGCTGAGGATCGCGCCACTGACGCGGTCAAAGGCCGGTAAATCATCGCCCAGATGCGGACGCACAATCACATAGTCATCGGGCTGCAGTTGCAGCGCGTCGATAAACCAGCGGGGTTGTTCACCAATTTGCGCCACAACCTGCGGCGGCGGGACTTCGAGTTGAATCAGAGCAAGAGGTAAAGCGCGGGTGTGTGTCATGCCGAATACGGTCCTCGTTATGGTCGCCTTTCGGACGTCCACTTTGACAGTAAATCAGCGACATGTCTTATTTTTTTCCTGCATAAGCTAATGCTTAAGCGAAAAAAATGTTGCCCGACATGCCCGAAGTGCGCGCCTTCATGCCATCATTAGCCGGTGATCATCTTTGTACAGCGTGAAGGAAGACCTCGTGGCAGTGCGGCATTTTTTTATGGTTCTGATGGTGGTTTCCATCTGGGCTTTCAACAACGTGGCGGTGAAGTGGGGATTACTGGAGCTTCCGCCGCTGTTTCTCACCTGGATGCGCTTTGTGGTGGTAGCGATTGTGCTGGTGCCATTCTGCCGCATTACGCGCGCACAATTGCCGTGGCTGCTGACGCTGGCATTCACCTTCGGTTTTATGCACTTCTCGCTGCTGTTTGTCGGCATGCGCTACACCGATGCCGGCACCGGCGCCATCGTAGTTCAGCTAGGTACGCCGATTGCCATGCTGCTGGCGATGGTGATTCTCAAAGAGAAATTGCGGCTGGTGCAGCTGTTTGGTATCGCCATTTCGCTGAGCGGCGTGGCGGTGCTGTCGGGCAGTCCGACCATTCCGGCCTGGTGGGTGCTTTGTATTCTGTTGTGTAGCGCGTTTGGCTGGGCGATCAGCAATATGATTGTGAAAAAATCGCCGCCGATACAACCGTTGACGCTCACCGGCTGGATCTCCTTCCTTGCAGTGCCAATTGTCGGTGCCGCTTCGTGGCTGACCGAATCCCATCAGTTTTATGCGCTGAGCCACGCCGGCTGGCGCGGCTGGTTTGGCATTCTTTATAGCGCGCTCGCCTCGTCGATTGTTGCCTATACGCTGTGGTACGCGCTGCTGAAGAAATACAACGTCAACCTGATCATGCCCTATTCCTTGCTGACGCCGGTGCTGGCGGTATTGATGGGCGTTTTCGTCTTGGGTGACAGCATGAACAGCTTTAAGATCCTCGGTGTATCACTGGTGGTGCTGGGCACCGCGATTGCGGTGATCAACCTGCGTAACCTGCGGATGCACGCGCGTTTTCCGCGCTTGCGCCGCCGTTAATGCGCTCTGCTATGCTTGAGTCTCGCGCGTTTTCCGGAGACTCAACATGGATTCTCAACGTGCTGCCGCACTGTGGCAGCAAATGTGGCAGGGATTGCGAGGCGCAGACCCGCTTCCCTCACCGACTTTTCTCCAGCCCGACACTTTTTCCTCTGCCTTTGCCGTCAGCGAATTAGCGGCCACCAGCATCGGCCTCGCCAGCCAGGCGCTAAGCGATCTGCTCGGCCAATCCGCGCCGGTCAGCGTTAATGTCCGTCTCGCCTCGCGCTGGTTTCAGCACAGCCTGATCCCGCTCAATCGACCGCCTGCTGCGCTGTGGGATGAATTCGCCGGTGATTACGCCAGCGCCGACGGCTGGATCCGCCTGCACACCAACGCGGCACATCATCGTGCGGCGATGGAGCGCGTGCTCGGCCAGCATGCCGATCGTGCCGCGCTGGCCGATGCGGTGGCCCGCTGGCCCGCCGCCACGCTGGAACAGGCGGTGATTGATGCCGGCGGCTGCGCCGCGCAGATGCGCAGCGAAGCGCAATGGCTGCAGCATCCGCAAGGCAGCGCCGTGCAGCAGGAAGCGCTGATTGCCCAACAGACCACCGACGCCGCCCCGCCGCCCGCCTGGTCACTGTCGCCCGCGCGGCCGCTGCTCGGCGTGCGCGTACTGGATCTCACGCGCATCATTGCCGGACCGGTGGCGACGCGTTTTCTCGCCAGCCTCGGTGCGCAGGTGCTGCGCATCGATCCGCCCGACTGGCACGAACCGACGCTGGAAGAGGAGATCACCTGCGGCAAACGCTGCGCGCGGCTTGATATCAAATCCCGCGCCGGGCGCGAGCAGCTGCGCCAGCTGTTGCAGCACAGCGATGTGCTGGTACACGGTTATCGTGCTGATGCGCTGGAAAAACTCGGGCTGGATGCCGATACGCGCCGCCAACTCGCGCCGGGCCTGGTGGATGTCAGCCTCAATGCGTGGGGCTGGAGCGGGCCATGGCGCAACCGGCGCGGCTTCGACAGTCTGGTACAGATGGGCTGCGGCATCGCCGAACAAGGCATGCGCTGGAGCGGCAATAATCAACCGACGCCGCTGCCGGTGCAGGCGCTCGATCACGCCACCGGTTATCTGATGGCCGCGGCGGTGCTGGAAGGTTTGCGTCAGCGCTTGACCAACGGCGTTGGCTGGCAGGCGCGCTTATCGCTGGCACGCACCGCGCGGCTGTTGCAGCAGTTCGGTGACGCGCCGCAGAATGCGCAAAACGGTATCTACGCGCAGCACGATGACGCGCTGAGCGCGATAGAGATCAATCAGTGGGGAATTGCGGAGAGATTGCGTGCCGCAGCGTATTTGCCCGGCACGCCAATGATCTGCGCAACGCCAGGCGTGAAGCTTGGCAGCAGCGCAGCAAGCTGGTAACGATTACGCCTCGTCGCCCTGCTCTTCGTTCAGTTCGTCGTACATCGCTTGCATTGCCTCACGGCTCAGCGCCGCCAGCGTGCGGTAAAACGCCGTGGTGGCATGCGCTTCCACTTTGCCGAGGAACGCGCCGCACCACGGCAGCAGATACTCATCAAACAGCGCCAGCTGCGCGGCAGATTCATCCTCTGCCGACTGATCTTCCAGCCAGGATGCCGCCAGCAGCAGCACGCCAAAGTGATCGGCAGGCGCTTCGCTCAGCGGCATGCCGCGCGCGCTGAGAAACGCACGCACGTCTGCTTCAGCAACACCGTTCGGCCATTGTGATGCGTACGGCGGCACGCTGCACTCGCTGCCGACAAACAGCGCATTGTAGTCAGCGGCCAGCGCCTGCGGATCGCTATTCTGCTGCAGGCGCGTCAACAGTTCGTCCTGCTCCAGCGGCCACTGCTGTTGCAGTTTGCCTTCACGCAGCAGAGTGAACAGCGGCACCAGCAGCGGATCCTGCGGCTGGCGATTAAACAGCGAGCCGATGACGCGGCAGAGTATGGAAAACTCATTCATGCAACAGAATTCCTTGAGGTAAAAAAGTTAAAAATCAGCAAATTCGGGAATCGTTTTGCCGGTGCGCAACGCGAGAAAGTCGAGCAGGCGACGCGGCGTGACATTTAACACGCGATCTTCGGGAAAATCCACTTCGCTGGTGATGCGCAGGCAGTGTTCGAAATTGCCCAGCGTAAACGCGGTATGCGAATCGGAACCAAACGCCAGACGTCCACCGGCATCACGCACCGCTTCGGCAATGGCGCGACAGTTCGGTTCGCTGCCCGGACGCGAATGGGTAAAGGAGGAGTTGTTGATCTCCAGCGCCACATCGTAATGCGCGGCGGCTTCGGCAATTGCGCGAATATCCACCGGGAACTTCGGGTTGCCCGGATGCGAAATGATATGCACCAAACCGCCCGCCATCGCCGCAATCATCGCTTCAGTGTGATGTGCTTTGTCACGCGGCGCATAAACCGGTTCGTGGAAGCCCGCGACAATCAGGTCCAGCGCATCCAGCATTGGGCCGCTGCAATCGATCTCGCCCTGCTGATTTTTGATATTGGCTTCGATACCGCGCAGCACGCCAACGCCATCAATCACGCGCGGCCAAATGCGCATGTTGACGAAATGCCAATAGTGCGGCGCATCGGCCATATCCGGGCCGTGATCGGTAATCGCGAACAGCTTCAGGCCGTTCTGTTTCGCCTGCGCCACATAATCATGCAGCGTGCTGTAAGCGTGCGTGCTGGCAACGGTGTGCATATGTAAATCAACGGGATACATCTTCATCTCCTGACCCAATGGGAATTAATAACCGCGCTGGCGATCGACCAAACCACCCGGCTGTTGACCTTGCTCCAGAGCAAGTATGGCATCCGCAATGTAATCCATCGCCTCGCCTGGCAAGGTAATCGCCGCAGTATGTGGCGTGATTGTGACATGCGGATGAGACCACAACGGATGATCCTGCGGCAGCGGCTCGCGCTGGAACACATCCAGCGCAGCGGCGGCCAGTTGACCGCTGTTGAGCGCCGCCAGCAGATCGGCTTCTACCACATGCGCACCGCGCGCCAGGTTGAGGAAGCAGGCGCCGTGCGGCAATGCGTTAAGCAGCTGGCTATCAATCAGGTTGGTGGTTTCCGGCGTGGTCGGCAGCAGATCGATCAGCACCTGCGTGCCCGCCAGGAAAGCATTGAGCTGTTCGCGGCCATGGAAGCTTTGCACACCGTCGATCTGCTTCGGCGAACGGCTCCAGCTGCGTAACGGGAAGCCCCACTGACGCAAACTTTCCAGCACGCTACGGCCTAATACGCCCGCGCCGAGCACACCAATGGTAAAGTTTTCGCGATCGAAACCGTCAAGCTCCTGCCAGCAAGCCTGCTGCTGCAGTTGACGATAGTCGGCGAAACGGCGGAACCAGCCCAGCACGCACCAGTTGGCGTACTCCTGCATCTGACGCGCCATGCCGGTATCTTCCAGGCGGAATAACGGCACGGTGTCGGCCAGCATCTGTGGATTGTCACGCAGCTGTTTGAGGATTTCGTCGACGCCCGCGCCCATGGCAAACACACCTTTCAGCTGACGCCCCGCCAGCATCTCGACCGGCGGAGAACGCACTACCGCATAATCGGCCGGCGCGTTGTCGCCCGGCTGCCAGTCACGCACGCGCGCCTCCGGCAAACGCTGACGCAAACCCTCCAGCCAACCTTGCGGCGCCAGCGACGGGTGATACCAGATTATCTCCATACGACTCTCCTTTTTTTGCTTCAGCCTCAGGCAAATAGCCGTACAGGGCAAGCAAAAACCTTAGCCTTGAGGCAATTTCTCACGTGATTAATTCCGGGCGCTTCACATTTCCACCGCTGTGCGAGGCTAAGCGGCGCGATTACGACTAAAGTTGTTCGGGTGGTCAATGCGTTAGCACACCACCTTTTCGGACAAGGAGAAAAACCGATGATAAAAAATGCCGTATTCACGCCCGCGCGTCTGACCTTTTTACTTAGCGCCGCGTTGCTGGCCGGTGCCACCGCCGCACACGCCGACGATCAAAGCCGCATGCTCAGCAACCAACCGCAGCCACCGGATGTGCGCCTGGGACCGTTGTTCAATGCGGTACAGCAGGCTAAATTTTATCCGGATCAGAAAACCTTCGCCGATGCGGTGCCGAAATCCAATCCCTCGTCGATTCTGGCCGACTGGCAGATGCAAAAAAACCAGCGCAACTTCGATCTCAAGCATTTTGTCGACAGCAACTTCACGCTGCCAAAAGAGGGTGACAAATATGTGCCGCCCGCCGGGCAAAGCCTGCGTGAGCACATCAACGGTTTATGGCCGGTGCTGACGCGTACCGCGCAAAGTGCCAGTCAGTACGATTCGCTGCTGCCGCTGCCCAAACCTTACGTGGTGCCTGGCGGACGCTTCCGCGAAGTGTATTACTGGGACAGCTACTTCACCATGCTTGGCCTGGCGGAGAGCGGTCACTGGGATCGCGTGCAGGATATGGTGGATAACTTCGCCACCGAACTGGATAAATATGGTCATATTCCCAACGGCAACCGCAGCTACTATCTCAGCCGCTCGCAGCCGCCGTTCTTCAGCTTGATGGTTGACCTGCTGGCAACGCACAAAGGCGACGACGTCTATCGCCAATATCTGCCGCAGCTGCAGAAAGAGTACGATTACTGGATGGCGGACAGCGACAAAGTGGCGGCCGGCCAGGCCAGCAAACGGGTGATCAAACTCAGCGACGGCACGCTGCTTAACCGTTACTGGGACGATCGCGATGCGCCGCGTACCGAATCCTGGCTGGATGACGTCAACACCGCGAATAAAGCGCCGGAGCGCAATAAGCAGCAGGTCTATCGCGATCTGCGTGCGGGCGCGGCTTCGGGCTGGGATTTCAGTTCGCGCTGGTTCACCGATGCGCACAATCTGGCGTCCATCCGTACCACGCAGCTGGCACCGGTTGATCTCAACAGCCTGATTTTCCACCTCGAACAAACATTGTCCAAAGCCGCCAAACTGGATAAGCAGGATGACAAAGCCAAACAGTTCGCGGCGGATGCTGAGAAACGTCAGGCGGCGATCAATCGCTACCTGTGGGATGAGAAAAAAGGCTGGTACGCCGATTACGATTTCCAGAAGAAGCAGGTGCATTCACAGCTGACCGCTGCGACGCTATTTCCGCTCTATATGCAGCTCGCGAGCGATAAGCAAGCTGAACGCACCGCTTCCGCAGTTGAAAAACAGCTGCTGAAACCCGGCGGACTGGTGACCACCACGGTGAATAACGGCCAGCAATGGGATGCACCAAACGGTTGGGCGCCGCTGCAATGGGTGGCGGTAGAAGGTCTGGAGCATTACAAGCAGCCGAAGTTGGCGCAACAGATTGGTCAGCGCTTCCTGCAGAACGTGCAGGCGACCTACGACAAGGAACATAAGCTGGTCGAGAAATACGTGGTTGAAGGCGCGCAGCTGGGCGGCGGTGGCGGCGGTGAATATCCGCTGCAGGACGGCTTCGGCTGGACCAATGGCGTGACGCTGAAGCTGCTGGATAAGTACTGCCCGAAAGACAAAACCTGTAATAACGCTGGCGATATCCCGAATATGCCGGTTTTAAGTCGCGCGAAGTAATTACCTCTATTCTGCCGGGCGAATAAGCCCGGCAACTGCACATTCCCGTAGCGGCGCGATTTACTGCGCGATCCAAAGCTGGGCAAGGTGCAACTAATGCCATGCGCGATAAATCGCGCCGCTACGGCTCGTGCCTGTCATCTGTGCATTTTCCTCACATCCCTCTAGCAACAAACTCACATCTTGAAACATTCGCGACAAAAGATAATAATTCTCAATCTGATATCGATAGCTATTCCCATTAAAATAACAGGAACCTCTCATGACCTCGTTGTTTACCCTTAAACGTGGCCGCGTACTGTGCGCGCTTGCGCTGGCTTTACCCGCGGCAAGCTTCGCTGAAGAGTCGATTGTCGTGACAGCGCAACCGCAAGAGAGCGCCACCTCGCCGACGCAGGGCTATCTCGCCACGCGCAGCAGCGGTGCCAGCAAAAGCGATCAGCCGCTGATCACTACGCCGCAGTCAATTTCGGTAGTGACGCGTCAGCAGATGGAAGATCAGGGCGCGCAGGATCTCAATCAGGCGCTGGGTTACACGCCGGGCGTCTTCACCAACTTTGGCGGCGCGGCCACGCGTTATGACACCATCGCGCTGCGTGGTTTCCACGGCGGCGATGTCGATAACACCTTCCTCGATGGCCTGCGCGTGATGAGTGACGGCGGCAGCTTCAACATCCTGCAGGTGGATAACTGGTTCCTCGACCGCATCGATGTGATTAAAGGTCCCTCCTCCGCGCTCTACGGCCAAACGGTGCCGGGCGGATTGGTGAATATGGTGAGCAAGCGCCCGCAGTTTGCTGAAGAGGGCCACTTCCGCCTGGCGACCGGCACCAACGCCACCAATAACGCCGCCTTTGATTACACCAACGCCATCAACGATCAGTGGGCATTTCGCGTAACCGGCATTACGCGCAACAGCGATACCCAATACGATCACACCCGTGAAGAGAAATATGCGATTTCGCCACAGCTGATGTGGCAGCCAAGTGAAGATACCAACTTAGTGCTGCGCGCCTACCTGCAGAAAGATCCGTCCGGCGGCTATCACGGCTCGGTACCGGCGGAAGGCACGCTCTATAGCCATAATGGCCGCAAATTGAGCGACAGTTTCTATGAAGGTGACACTGCGCTCGATCAGTTCAAACGTCGCGAGCAGATTTACAGCTATGACTTCTCGCATCGCTTCAACGATGTGTGGTCGGTGTACTCCACCGGCAGCTACAGCCACTCCAATACCGAGCTCGATCAGGTTTATCAGATTGGCTGGAACGCAACGAATCCAGACCTGCTGAACCGCTACTACTCCGGTGAGCGTTCATCGCTGAGCGCGTGGGCCAACGACAACCGCTTGCAGGCCGATTTCGCTACCGGCGCGGTTCAGCATCGCGTGACGCTGGGCGCGGAATACCATCGCTATAAAAACGACATCACCAAAGCCAGCGGTGCCGCCAGCGCGCTGAATGCGTGGAACGGCGAAGAAGTGGGCATCATGCCAGACTTCGACTGGACATCGCAGACGCGCCGCTACTATCAAACCGGTTTGTATCTGCAGGATGAGTTGCAGCTCGATCGCTGGCATCTGGATTTGTCAGGACGCTACGATCGCATCGTGTCGGAAAACGGCACCAGCCGTCGTCAGGACGATCACATCAGCGGCCGCGCTGCACTGTTATATGCCTTCGAGAACGGCATCTCGCCTTATGTCAGCTGGAGCCAGGCAATAACGCCGGCTTCGTTAACCGATCCTTTCGGCAATCAGCTAAAACCGACTACGTCAGAGCAGTATGAAGCGGGCGTGAAATATCAGCCGCTGGGCACGCGCGATATGTACTCAATCGCGGTGTACGATTTGACCCAGGACGATGTCGCCAACCGTAACGTGCTGGACGGCACTTACACGCCGTCGGGCAAAGTGCATTCGCAGGGCATTGAACTTGAGGCGCGTAATCAGCTGACGTCGCGTTTTAGCACCATCGCCGGCTACACACTAAATCATCTGCGCTTTAAAGATTCGGTGGACGGTAACGATGGCCATACGCCGTATGTGACGCCGAACAGCATGGCATCGTTGTGGGGACATTATCAGTTTGACTACGGCTTGAGCGCCGGTGCGGGTGTGCGCTATATCGGTAAACAGTGGGCGGATAACGAGAACACCACGCGTCTGCCATCGGTAACGCTGTTTGATGCGTCGGTTCGCGCCGATCTTGGCGCATGGAACTCAAAGCTGAAAGGCGCCTGGCTGCAGGTGAATGCCAACAACCTGACCGATAAGACGTATCTGGCCGCCTGTTACGGCACCGGTTACTGCTATCGCGGTGCCGAGCGCACGGTCATGGCCACGGTGGGCTACGACTTTTAATCAGGCATAAAAAAAATCCGCCACCCTTTGCGGGATGGCGGATTTCATCAAATCCTCGCGCGATTAACTTCGCACTTTACGGTAGATCCACAGCACCACAATGGCACCAATCACTGCCACCACGAAGCTGCCAAAGTTGAAACCGTCAACTTTACCGAAACCAAACAGGGTACTGATCCAGCCACCAACAACCGCACCCACCACACCCAGAACCACGGTGATGATAAAGCCGCCGCCATCTTTACCCGGCATAATCCACTTAGCGATAATCCCGGCAATCAGACCAAAAATAATCCATGAAAGAATACCCATGTACTGCTCCTTACGTTATTAATCAATGTGTTCACCGCCTCTAGTATAGACGGGATTTTATGATCTGCATCCCAACTTGCCGCAGTAAATAGCCGTTAGCTGACTAAAGGTTAGCGCATCGACGCCGATAACTGACGAACAGCATTGTCAGTCGTGAAAATAACAATCGGATAAGTGGAGCAGGACGTGGGAGAAGCCGATAAAGAACAATACCTCAAGCGAGGCACGTTAGCGGTTTTGGGCGTGATGAAGGACCTGTTGCGTTTTCAAACCCTGTTGATGGTGAATTTTTCGCGCGGTCAGTTTATCAGTCGCTTGCTGTCAGCCGATGAAGATCAGGTGATCTTTGACCTCGGCAGCAACGCGCTGGATAACGATTTAGCGCTGCAAGGTGGCGAAGTGAATATTGCCGCCGAAACGCACGGTGCCAAAGTCGAATTTGGCTTAACCGGTTTACAGCGGGTTGAATTCGAAGGCTTACCCGCTTTTGCTGCGTCGCTGCCGGAACTGGTGTGGCAGATTCAACGTCGTGAATTCTTTCGCGTCAATGCGCCGCTGGAACCGGTTTTTTATTGCCACAGCCAGTGGCCTGATGGGCGTACCGCGCGTTTCCGCCTGCAGGATCTGTCACTGGGCGGCGTCGGCGTGCTGCTGGACGAAGCGCTACCGGAAGGCCTCAATCGCGGCGATACCTTTAAAAACCTGCGCGTGGATTTAGCTGAGTATGGTCACTTTGAGGTGACAGCACAGCTGCTGCACATTGGTGAACGCACCGTAGTGACCAGCAAGAATGAAACCCGCGCCACACCGCGCCTCAGCTTCCGCTTTACCGCCATCGAACCGATTCAGGAACGCCAGCTACAGCAGGTGATTTTTGCGCTGGAACGTCTGGCGCGTGATAAAGCCAACCGTTTCCAGTAGCGCTGGACGTTTATCACCGTACAACATCGTAGCGGCACAATTTATTGCGCTATGTGGCATGAGATACACGTCTACAAAGCGCGATAAATCGCGCCGCTACGAAGCGTGCGCGATTTAAATAACGGTAATCAATGCGGCTGATAACGGCAACGCGCCACCGCATCCAGCCAGCCGTGATAATTCTCCTGCATGTTTTTCGCCTGATCCTCTCGCGGCGTGATCACGCTACCGCCCTGTAACGCCTGCATCTCACTGCCCTGCTGCCACCAGCCTAAGGTGCGACCCGCTAATAGCGCGGCGCCCAGCGCAGAAACTTCTGCCGTCGGCACGCGTTTCAGTGGCCGCTGCAATACATCGGCCTGCATCTGCATCAACCAGCTATTTTCCGTGGCGCTGCCATCCACGCACAGCGCAGGAAGTTGCACGCCGCTGGCCTGCTCCATGGCAAAAAACACATCGGCGATCTGGAAGGTGATCGACTCCAGCGCCACGCGCGCCAGCACCTCCGGCGTCGCCGCATCGGTCAACCCACATACCATGCCGCGCGCTTTCAAATCCCACCAGGGCGCGCCAAGACCGGAAAGCGCCGGCACAAAATAGATGCCCTGATTGTGTTCGCTTTGCTGCGCCAGCGCAGTGAGTTCTCGCGGATCATGAATGCCCAGCATGCGGCCCAGCCACGCCGCGCCGGAACCGGTGTGGGTAATGTTGCCTTCAAAGGCATAGCGCAGCGTGCCGTCGTGCCACGCCACCGTGGTGCTGAGGCCATTTTCCGTCAGCAACGGCGTCGCCATCGACATCATCAGTGATGAACCGGTGCCGTAAGTGACTTTCACCACCTCTTCGCTGCCGTTGCGCTGCGCTTGCAGCGCAGCGTGCGAATCGCCGATGCGTGACAAAATCGGCGTGCCGGGCGCTAAACCGGGAATATCGTTGCGTGTCACCACGCCTTGCGCGCTGGCCGAGGGCACAATCTGCGGCAGCGCCGCGCGGGGAATATGGAACAGCGCCAGCAATTCATCATCCCAGTCGCCGCTGTGCAGGTTGTAGAGTTGGGTGCGTGCCGCATTGGCATGATCGGTGACGAAGCTTTCGCCGCCGCTCAGCTGCCAGCTCAGCCAGCTATCCACGGTGCCGATACAGAGTTCACCGGCCTGCGCGCGCGCAAATCCATTCGGCAACGCAGCCAGCATGCCGGTAAGTTTACCGGCCGGGAACATCGGATCCACCGCCAACCCGGTGAGTCCGGTGATGCGCGGTGCTTTACCCGCCACGCGCAGATCGCGGCAAAACGCCTCCGAGCGGCGATCCTGCCAGCTGACCAACGGCGTCAACGGCTGACCGTTATGTCGCTGCCAGATCAGCACCGATTCGCGCTGGTTGCTGATCGCCACCGCCGCAACCTGCGCCCCCGCACACTGCGCCAGACAAGCGCTCACCGCCTGCTTCACCGCCTGCCATATCGCCAGCGGATCCTGCTCCGCCAGACCCGGCTGCGGATGTTCCAGCGTCAGCGGCTGACTGCCGCGTGCCACCACATTGCCGGCACGATCGACCGCAATCGCTTTCGCGTTGGTGGTGCCTTCATCAATTGCCAGTATCAACGAACCTGCCATCTTTACGCTCCTGCACAGATGCGCGCTGCACTCTTCACTACGCTGGCGGCATCAATACCATGTCGGGCACGGGTTGAGGCGCGATCGCCAGCAATCGCGTATTCGCCGTCGGGGATGCCCAAACGCAGCAGCGGGATGCCACAGCCGCCTTCCGCCAGCACTTCCGCCACCAGGCTGCCGACGCCGCCGTTGACGTTGTGTTCTTCCACGGTAATGACCGCTGGATAGTGATTTAACAGCTCGCGCAGCTGTTGGGTATCACAAGGTCGAATCGATGGAATGCTGATCACACCTGCTGTAATGCCTTGCTCATGCAGTTGCTCGGCGGCGTGAACCACCTCGTGAACCGTCGAGCCCATCGCCACCAGCACAATGTCATGACCTTCACGTAACACGTCGATTTGGCCAGGACGGAATTGATAGTTTTCATCGTGCAGCTGCGGCAGATCTTTACCGTCCAGACGGATGTACACCGGCCCGACATGCGCCAGCGCATACTCAATAATCTGGCGGCACTCCAGCGGGCAGGATGGCGCATAAATTTCGATGTTGCCGAAGCCGCGCATCACTGCAATGTCGTCGATGCTGTGATGGGTGCTGGCCAGCGGGCCGTAGCTGGCACCGGCATTCAGGCCAAACAGTTTAACGTTGGTGTTGTTGTAGCAGACGTCGACTTTAACCTGCTCATTGGCGCGGGAAACCAGGAACGGCGCGGCGTTGCAGGTTACGGCCACTTTGCCGCCAATCGCCAGACCGGCGGCGGTGCCCACCAGCGTTTGCTCCGCGATACCCACGTTGATCAGGCGATTGGGGAATGCTTTGATAAAGGGCGCAATTTTCGCGGTTGAGGTGGAATCGGCCACCACCGGCACTAAATCGACACCGCGATTAACCGCATCAATAAATGCCTCAACCATTACCGTCGCCAAATGTTTTGCATTACTCATCTTTTAATTCCTCCAGTGCCAACGCAATCTCTTCCCCTTTCGGCACACGGTGATGCCACTCCGGTTTGCCCTGAATAAAGGAGATGCCGAAGCCTTTTTCGGTATGCGCCACAATCACCTGTGGCTTGCCGCTGTTGCGCGGCAGGTTTTCGATGGCGTCCACCACCGCCGCCATGTCATTGCCGTTGCACTCGCTCACATCCAGACCAAAGGCGCGCCATTTTTCCGGCAGCGGATCGGTATTCATGATGTCGCGCGTATGCCCCGCCAGCTGCAGCTTGTTCTTGTCATTGATTATCACCAGGTTATCGAGGCCGTAATGCGCCGCCACCAGCGCCGCTTCCCAGTTGCTGCCTTCCGCCAGCTCACCGTCCCCGGTGACAACAAAAATACGTCGGTCGCTGTTATCTTTCTTCGTCGCCAGCGCAATGCCGACCGCCACCGGTAAACCGTGCCCCAGCGCGCCGGTGTTCAGCTCAACGCCCGGCGTTTTTTGACGCACCGGATGGCCCGGCAGATGCGAATCGGAATGCTGATAAGTCGGCAGCCATTCGGTGGGGAAATAACCGGCTTCTGCCAGCACGCAGTAATAACCGCCCACCGCATGGCCTTTCGACTGGATATAGATGTCGCGCTGCGGATCGTTGGTGCGATCTGGCGCGCAGTTCAGGATGCGGAAATAGAGCGCGGTAAGGATCTCAACCTGTGAGAGATCGGCACCGGTGTGACCGCCCGCCGGGCTGCCCGCATTAAGCTGGATGATGCGGCGGCGCACGGCGCGCGCTTTCGCTGCCAGATCCGCTACCGAGTATTTGAAAGGATTCATAGACACCTCTGAATTTTAAAGCATGGATGAATATTTATTCGTGATGAAGAAAAAAAGGTGCAGACAATCAGCGCCTGCACCCAACCGATTAACTTTTTGCCGGGCTACCGCCCTCCTCAATCAGCGCTTTCTGCGCCACCACCGCCGCTTTCTGCTGCATGCGGCTCTGCATTTGGTCGATGATCACCGCCACGATAATCACGATGCCTTTGATCACCATTTGCCAGAACTCGCTCACACCCATCATGATTAAACCGTCGGCGAGGAAGCCGATCACAAACGCACCAATCAGCGTGCCAAGAATGGTGCCGCGTCCACCCGCCAGCGAGGTACCGCCCAGCACCACTGCGGCAATCGCGTTCATTTCAAAGGAGGTTCCGTTCGCCGGATGGCTGGCCACCAGCTGCGACGAGACCACGATGCCAGCAATTGCCGCGCAGAAACCGGAGATGGCATAGACCCAGATTTTCACCGACTTCACTTTCACGCCCGAGAGTTCAGCGGCGCGTTCGTTATCGCCAATTGCGTAAACCTGACGGCCAAACGGCAGGCGGCGCGCCACGTAGGCAATCACCAGCGCCAGCAGCACCATCATCCAGATCGCCCACGGCAAACCAAGGAAATAGCCGGCGCCAATCTTGTCGAATCCGGTATTCCCCAGCATTTCATTGCCCTGCAAACCGGGGAAGGTTTCGCCGCCCGAGGTGAGCATCGCCGTGCCGCGCAGGATGTACATGGTGCCGAGCGTGCAGATGAACGGAGCCACGTTATAGCGGGTAATGATCCAGCCATTGACCGCGCCAATCAGCCCGCCAATCAGCAATACAATCGGCACGATTAGCCACACGCTGGGAAAGATAGCGATGCCAAACATCGGCAACACAATGCCTTTGGTTATCAGCCAGCCGGCGATCATGCCGCACAGGCCGAGCGTGGCGCCGATAGAGAGATCGATGCCCGCCGTGATAATGACAAACGTGATGCCGAGCGCGAGGAAGGCGTTAATGGCGATGTGTTTCACCATGATCACCATGCTGCCCACCGCGAGGAAATCGGGCACCGTGATAGCGAAGAAGCCGACAATCAGAAACAGCGCAATAAAGGTGCGCAGTTTCAGCAGCAGCAAAATCAGGCTTTCGCGTGAGTTGAACGCTTTGGCAGGCGATGCGAGCGCGAGCGCGCCGTTGTTTTTCATATCAGAACCCTTGTGCGCTTGCTTTAACCAGCGCCGCCTCTTCCGCTTCAGCGCGCGGCAGGTCAGCAGTCAATTTGCCGCCGGACATCACAATGATGCGATCGGCTACGGCCATGATCTCTTTCAAATCCGAGGTGGAGAACACCACCGCAATGCCCTGCTCCGAAAGCTTCACCATCATGCGGAACACTTCGCCTTTGGCACCGACGTCGATACCACGGCTCGGTTCATCCAGCAGCAGCAAGCGCGGATTGGTCAGCAGCGATCGGCCAATCACCACCTTTTGCTGATTGCCGCCGCTCAGTGCGCTAATGGCGACATCCGGCGAGGAGATTTTGATTGCCAGATTGCCGACGGTGCTGGTCACCACTTCCCGTTCCGCCTGCTCTGAAATCACGGTGCGATGCGACAGACGCCGCCACAGGCTGGCGATGGTGAGATTACTCGCCACCGATGAGATGGGAAAAATGCCCGAGCGTTTGCGATCCTCCGGCACCAGACTCATGCCCATACGAATGCGTTCAGCGGTCGGCAGACGCGTCGGCAGCGGTTTGCTGTCGAGCCACAGCTTGCCGAGATAGTTACGCTGCGTGCCAAGCAAACACTCAAACAGTTCGGTGCGCCCCGCGCCCATCAACCCGTAAATGCCGACGATCTCTCCGGAACGCACCTGAAAACTGACATCATCCACCAGCGTGTTGCCGTTCGGGCTGACGCAGGTGATGTGTTCGGCTTCCAGTACCGGCGCACCGAACTGGCGATCCGGCGGCAGGAAAGTGCCGACCGGTTCACTGCCCAGCATTTCGCGCACGATCCACGGCACGTCGATATCGCTGACCTGAGCTTCGGCCTGAAAACGCCCGTCGCGTAGAATGGTGATCACATCACCAATCGCCATCAGCTCCTCGAGCCGATGCGAGATATAGATGATGGAAACGCCCTGACGCGTCAGTTCGCGGATCACCCGAAACAGGATCTCCACTTCAGTTTTGCTCAGCGCCGAGGTCGGTTCGTCGAGGATCAGAATGTCAGCGTCCTCCGCCAGCGCTTTGGCGATCTCCACCAGTTGCTGCTGGCCAACCTTCAGGCTGCCGACCTTCTCATCCGGTGAAATTGGCTGATCGAGGCGCTGCATCAGCGCGGCGGTGCGGCGTTTCTGCTCGGCTTCATTGATGGGCCGAATGCCGCTTTGGATTTCCCGGCCAAGGAAAATGTTCTCCGCTACGCTGAGGTTCTCAAACAGGTTGAGCTCCTGATGCACCATGCCGATGCCGTGACGCGCGGCGTCTCGCGTGCTGTGAAACGCCACTTTGTTACCGTTCAGGAACATCTCACCGCTGGTCGGTTGCTGCACGCCGGCGAGAATCTTCATCAGCGTCGATTTCCCCGCGCCGTTTTCGCCAATGATGACGTTGACTTTGCCGCGCCACACGCGGTAATCCACGCGATCCAGCGCTAAGGTGCCAGGGAATAGCATCGACATCTGATTAGCTTGCAGAATGATCTCGTCGCTCATTATGGATTCCCCTGCTGCAGCTGCACCGCCACCACCTCATCCACCGTGCCTGCGCCCATGCTGACGGCCAGCAGCGCCTGCGCCGGTTTGCCCACCCAGCTGGCATCCACTGCGGGCAGCTGTTTCACCGCGTGGCGATTGAGTGCTTTGGTGAGCTGCGCGTATTGCACCTGATTAGTAAACTCTTCAAAGCGGAAACCGGCTGCATCGCGAATCGCGTTGCCGCGCAGCACCGGACCAATCAACACTTTCACCGGCTTGCCGTTGATGGTCATGGTGAGACTGCGTTCCCGCTCGTTGCTGTTATCAAACTCCGTTACCGTGCCTGCCGCGCGCACAAACACGCTTTCGCTGCCGCCCGCTTTGACGGTGTGGCTTTTGGTTTCCATATCCGCCCAGCTCAGCGCCTGCTTCTCAGCTGGCTGCTGCACGCGGCTGGCCCAGCTTGACTCCGCAATCTGCTGCGGCGTTTGATCGCTGTAGCCCGGTTTGGCGTTGGGATCTTTCGGCATGATGGGTTTGCCGTTGGCATCGAGATCCACCACGGTGCAGGCGGCTAACATCAGCGTCAGCAGCGCCACCAGCGTGCCGCTCAGCGCTTTCCCCTTCATGCCGGCCTCCATGTTATGGCGCCAGCTTAAAGGTTTTCAGCTTCGCGGCGTTGCTGTCGTCAATCAGCACGCAATCCATCAGCTGCTTCTCCTCTTTCTGCGCTTTGCCGTTCTTCAGGTAGTAATCCACCTGCTCGACGGCCATCTGCGCCTGATCCCAGCCCGGCTGCAGCACCGTCGCTTTGATGTTGCCTTTATTGAGGATGGAGTCGCGGGTGTAATCGCTGCCGTCGAAGCCGACCACAATCACATTGGTTTTGCCCGCCGCTTTCAGCGCCGCTTCCGCGCCGAGCGCCATGGTGTCGTTACCGGAGATCACGCCGACAATGTTGGGGTTCTTCTGCAGGATGGTTTCCATGCGGCTAAAGGCTTCGGTTTGGCTCCAGTTGGCACTCTGCTGCGCCACCATCTTCAGATCGGGATAATCATCCAGCACATCGTGATATCCCTGCGAACGTACACCCGCATTGGTATCTGACTCTTTGCCCAGCAGCTCGACATAATCCCCTTTTCCGTTCAGCAGTTTGGCGAACTTCTCGGCACCGAGCTGTGCGCCCTGATAGTTGTTGGAGACGATTTGCGCTACGGCAATGCCGGTTTTATTGATTTCGCGGTCAATCAGGAAGGTAGGAATGCCGGCATCTTTGGCTTTTTGCACCGGGCCAACGGTGGCATCTGCACCGGCGTTATCAAGAATGATGGCTTTGGCTTTGCGCGCGATGGCGGTTTCAATCAGCTGATTTTGCTTATTCACGTCATCATCATGCGAGGCCACCAGCGTGGTGTAACCGAGGGCTTTGGCTTTCTCCTGCGCGCCGTCGGCTTCGGCCTTAAAGAACGGGTTATCATGCGATGGCGTAATAATGGCCAGCAACCCCTTATCCGCCGCCAGCGACGCCGCCGAGATCATCATGATTGAAGCAAGTAGAGAGACTTTGAGGACAGAGGCTTTCATTTGTTATCTCCGATTGAATATATATTCAATTGCGATTTTATATGCATAATGACTATGCGCTGGCTTCTTGAGCACGTCCATTGCCCGATCCTCAAAAAGCGAAAACGATCACAAAATGTTCTGCGTTGTTATTTTTGACAGGCTGATTAACAATACCAGGCGGGTTAAGAGAGAGAAAAAACCATGGCAAAACAGGATGAACAGCGGCTGATGGTGAAAATCGCCACGCTTTATTATGTGGAAGGCAGGAAGCAGTCCGACATTGCGCAGCTGTTGAAGCTGTCGCAATCTTTTGTGTCGCGCATCCTTAATCGCAGCGTGAAAGAAGGTGTGGTGAAGATCAGCGTGGTGCCGCCGGCCAATGTGTTCCCTGAGCTGGAAAAAGCCATTGAGCAGCTGTATCAACTGCCGCAGGTGATTGTGGTGGATGTGCCGGATCAGGCTTCCGCATTGCAGATCAAACAGGCGATCGGTTCCGCCGCCGCGCACTATCTGGAAACGCGGGTGCGTGCCGATGAGCTGATTGGCATTTCCTCCTGGAGCGGCACCATTCGCGCCATGGTCGATGCGCTGCATCCGCTCAGCGCGCCGTGCCAAGGCGTCATTCAGCTGCTGGGCGGCGTGGGCGCTAACGGCAATGTGCAGGCCACGATTTTGACGCAGAATCTCGCGGCGCTGCTGAGTTGTCCGGCGTGGCTGCTGCCGTCGCAATCAATCGAACACTCGGTAAAGGATCGCCAGCGTTTATCGGTTAATCCCGATGTCGCGGTGGTACTGGAAAAGTTTGATCAGGTGGACCTGGCGATTGTCGGCATCGGCGATCTCGAGCCGTCCGCCCTGCTGCGCAATTCCGGCAACTATTACGACGGTGAGATGCTGCAAACGCTGGCCGAACGCGGCGCGGTGGGCGATATCTGCCTGCACTATTTTGACGCCGACGGTCAACCGGTGCTGAGCGCAGAGGAAGATCCGGTAATTGGTATGGAGTTGGCGCAGGTAAAACGCTGTCCGCAGGTGGTGGCGTTAGCGGGCGGCAAAGAGAAAGCGCAGGCGATTCGCGGGGCGTTGCGCGGCGGTTATGTGCAGGTGTTGATTGTGGATTATCCGACGGCGCGATTGTTGGTGTAGCGGCGCAATTCATTGCGTCATAAATCGCGCCGCAACAGATAGGTGTACAGCATCAACCGATGGTGCGGTAGGCGGTGGTGACTTTCCATAAATAACGCGGGGCCTGTGCCGCCGGATGCTTATTCTGTACGTGCTGGTAAAACTCGTCCGGCGTCATGGAATTGATCATCGCAATAGCACGGTCGCGGTCACGTGAGAAAGTACGCAGCAAGGCACCAGCACCGTTGGCGTAGGAGACAATGGTGGCGTAACGCAGGGTCAGCGGATCGCGAATTCCGGCTAAGGCGGAATCCTGCAGAATTTTCAGGTAAGCCGCGCCAATATCGATGTTCTTCGCCGGATCGCGCAGCTCGGACGAGGATGGCTGACCATGACGGCCCTGGGTGCGATAGACTTCGCGGCCCGCGGTCGAGGCCTTAATTTGCATCAGACCAACCGCATTGGAACGGCTCACCACGGTGGGATTGCCTCCGGATTCGACACTAATAATGGCGCTGATTAACTTCTCATCAACGCCATAATGACTGGCGGCATCTTCGGTAAACATTGACCATGCATCATTTACTTTCGACGGCGGTGCCTGAGTTAACGGCGTATTCTTCTCGGGCAGTGCCGGTTTTTCCGGCTCGCTGGAACAGCCAGCAAGCAGCAGTGCAGAAAGCATAAGTAGGCGAATTTTCACTGATTTTTGGTTCCGCAATAGGGTTGGCGCAAGCTATCATACCTGGCGCAGCGCGATGCAAAATTACCGTTTATCCTAAATCGGTAAAAAACCTTATGCTACCGTGACTTCGATAACGCATTTCGTCATCATCAGCAGGCCACTCTACAGCAGGATGGAAGTTATGGTTACTCCCCGCACACTACGTCTCATCGCCCCTTCCGGTTATTGCCACAATCAGGACGCCGCCCAGCGCGCGGTGAGTCGTTTACAGGCTGCTGGCCATCATCTTGACAATCTATCGGCGATCACCCGCCGCTTTCAACGCTTTGCCGGCGATGATGCGCAGCGGCTGAATGATATCAATGCGCTGGCTACGCTGGAGGCGCTGCCTGATATCGTGCTGGCGGTGCGGGGTGGCTACGGCGCTTCACGTTTGCTGGATAAGATCGATTACGTTGGTCTGCAACGTCGATTGCTCAATCAACCGGTGGCGCTGTGCGGCCACAGCGATTTCACCGCGCTGCAACTGGCGTTACTGGCACAAATCGGGCTGATCACCTTTAGCGGGCCGATGTTGGCCGGTAACTTCGGCGCCGAGGCATTATCTGATTTTACCGAATCGCACTTTTGGCAAACGCTGACATCACCTACAGTCAATCTAAGCTGGCACAGCACCAGCCCGGATCACGGCCGCTGGCAAGGCACTTTATGGGGCGGCAATTTAGCGATGATTTGCTCGCTGATTGGTACGCCGTGGATGCCGCAAATTGAAGGCGGCATTCTGGTGATCGAAGATGTGAACGAACATCCGTTCCGTATCGAGCGCATGCTGATTCAGCTGCAGCAGAGTGGCATTTTGTCGCGCCAGCAAGCGATTATTACCGGCAGCTTTACCAGCACATCGCTGTCGGCGTATGACAACGGTTTTGATTTTGCCACCGTGTGGCAGCGCATTCGTGACGAGTTTCAGATTCCAGTGATTAGCGATCTGGCTTTTGGACACGATGCCGATACCGTGACGCTGCCGCTGGGCGCTAGCGCCACGTTGCAGATTGAGAATGGAGAAGCACAGTTCGCCTTCACCGGCCACCCGACATTACGCTAACGTGTTGCCGCAGGAGACCGACAATGAAGCCACTGTACGACGATTTGTGGATCTCCACGCCAGAATTCCCCGCCGAAGAGACGGCGAGTGACTTAATGATGCATGGCTTTATGCTGTGCCACCCACGCGGCAATTTATTGATTGGTCGCGTGGAGCATCCGCTCGATCATGAGTTCCTTAACGATGCCGGCGGCGTCATTCGCCACTATTTAACTCACTGGCACGAAGCCGCGCCGGGGGCGATCGCCATTCAGCAGCGCTTTAATAGCGCGCTCTATTGCCACAGTCGTTCGCTCGGGCCGGTCAGTTTGGTGATTGAGCCCGACGAAACCTTTACACAGCAAGAGACGCACTTCGGCGATTTTCACCTGCTGCCGACGCCCGGACACACGCCCGGCAGCAGCAGCTATCTCTACCACTCGCCGCTCGGCCACACTTATCTGTTTGTCGGCGATACGCTGACCCGCGATTACAACCGCTGGATCAGCGTGCTGATGCCTGAAAGCAATCCCACCGAACTGCAGCAGTCGCTGGAGTTGTATCGCTCGTTACGCCCGGATGTCGTGCTGATGAGCACCACGCGCGGACATCTTTCGTGGGCTAAGGTGAATTTGCAGAGCTGGCTGGCAGCCATTGATGAGGCGGAACAGTCGCCGCTGGATTTGCGCCAGCGGCAACTGATCAAACCGGGTTATTAACTCACGAGTTTGGACGCGCGCTGTCGTCGTAGCGCTCCAGCGACAGAATCTGCGCGTCGCGCTTATCGCTGCGGCTGCAGGGCAACAACTTGTTGCTGTTGGCGTAGACGAAGAAAGTTTCATCGTTCTTTTTGTTCACGATTAACTGATCGCCATTACGAAAACGGGTGATGGCAACTTTGTCACCCCCTTTCAGGCTGGTGCGCTGCTGCCCGGCAGCAATCTGGAAGTGGCGCGTTGGCCACATTAACGTACTCAAACCATACTCGGCACGCGATACCGTCATAGTCGGACGGCCGGGACAGGTGATTTGGTATTCGGTTTCGCTCCAGGCGGGCGCTATCTGACAAGCCAGCACGCCAACGGCCATGACTAATGCCTTCATTGGGTTCTCCGCTGAGGTTAAATGATGATTTCGTGGAGGGATTGGCCTTGCTGCTGCATTCCATAAACTTCATCCAACAACAGCAAAGCCTGGTACATCAAGCGCAATGAGATTCTGCGGGAGCAGGCACTACTCAGCAGCCACTTGCGCCGCGACCAACATCAATGCCAGTCCGGCTTCTTCGGCTTCAAAACGCTGCATCACTTCCTGAATGGCCGCTACGCAGTTCATTACCTGCTTCTTTTTGTCGGCTTCTAATTTGTCGATCGCGTGCTGAAGAATCATTAAACTCGCTTCTTCTTCTTTCATTAATTTACCCTTGTTTTGCTTACCTGGTGCGCAACGCTGGCAAGAATACCGTTTCTCTGCTAGTAAAGTCACCCCTTTACATTCCTTCCGCTTAACGATTATACAAATGACAAATGGGAAGCAGCGTCAGACCTGCTATGATCCACTTATCAGTACGCATAGGCGTGCCATGGCAAACAGGGAATGAAGCAGGTGCTCATGTGGCGAATCACGGTTGTACTCACCCTTTTAATGTTAGCTGGCTGCAGTTCCGCACCGAAAGGTGTCGACTGTCCGGGCGAAGTGTCGACGATTTATGGACAATCGATGGGCAACACGCAGGCGCGCATCTTTGATTTGGTGAGCGCCTTCGCCGTATCGCGCGATGGCGTGAAGGTGCAAAGCGGTACGCTGCACTCCACCGATCGCTTTCAGTACGTGCCATCGGCCATCACCGCAGAGGGCTTCTACGCGCAACGCCTGTCTGATAAACAGTTCCGCCTGATCAATCCTTATCAGAACACCATGATTACCTGGACGTGCCCATAAGCCGTGCGTCGCATCGTGAGATGGTTTATTGTCTGCCCATCGCACGCGGCGGACCTGCATGATGGAAAAGAGTCTGGATAACAATGGCTATATCGATTTCCCCTTTCCGGCCAGCACCAATGCGGATGGCTCGGTGAATCCCTGTGGATTTGACCTCACGCTGGAAACCGATCGTATTGATGAGATCACCGCCGGTAAACACTCCGAAAATATGCGGCGCCTGCTGGAAGAAGTGAATCTGCAGGATGGCTTATTTATGACCCTGGCCTGCGACTGGCAGCAACGTGACGATGGCGTGTGCGGATTTATCGATGTGGCATTTCGTCCGACGGTGGCAGGCTTCAATACGGAAGAGACGCAAAGCCTCGATCAGGCGTTTGAAATCTACCTCAGCCGTCAGGAGAAGCAGCACAACATGCAGAGTGGCACGCTAATCAACTACGCGCGTGCGGTGCTTGATTGGAGCTGGTCTCCGCTGCAGCAGCGCCACATGCGCTACGAAAAAGTGACCTTGCGCTATTACTGCCAGCAGGCCGACGATGCCGAATGGTGTTTTGACCACCTGCGTCACTTTCTGGTGAGCTGGTATCCGGCTTATCGCGGTCAGCCCTAACTTCAGGCTTTCGCTTTCCCACTCCGCTGGCATGCGCAGAATTTTTGCGTACTGCAAACTGCTGTTACAACCTTTACCGCTGCGCCATTTGCTGCCTGCAGTTTCTCTGACTACGCTTTACAGGACATTCACCACGATCAGGGAGTCATTATGAGCGATAAAGCGGAAGCAAAATTGAATGAAGCGGCGGGTGCCGTCCAGGAAAAATTTGGTCAATTCACCGGTTCACGCCGTCATGAAGCCAAAGGCGCGGCGCGTCGTTATCCGGCTCAGGCCAGCTATGCGGTTCAGGATGCAGCGGATTGTGTGGTGAAATCGGTACGCGATAACCCCGCGACCGGCCTGGCAGTTGCAGCCAGCATTGGTGTGATTGTCGGTTTTCTGCTCGGACGTAAGTAATCCGTTAAAACGGGGCCTCAAGGCCCCGATTTTAATGGTGCTGACCCACTTCATATATTCCTTCTTTGATATGTTCATCCGGCGTTTCAGCCACATCTACGGTGCTGTTTTCCATCTTCAAATGACGATCGTGCTGCAGGGTTAACGTTATTGAGCTTGAAGGCTGTGCGCAAGCGACCACAGACAGCAGCAGAAAAAACCACGCAGCGACAACTTTCTTTCCCATCGTTCTTTTTCCAGCAAGCTGAGATATGTCGGCCCAGATTGCCCGAGTAAATGAAAATGAGCGTCAATGTGCCGCAAAGCTCTGTCGTCAGTTGTGTATAACTACACCTGCGCGCGCCGTGCTTTGTATCGCGCAACCATGGTCATCAGCGCCTGGTAAATTAATCCCGCATACAAGCTCATCACGATCACCATGCCGATCTCTTTGCCCTGCGCCTGCCACGAAACAAACCACATAAAGATGCCCCACAACAGCGAAAACAGCAGCCAGCCCTTAACGAACTTGATTACACCTTGCATACCACCTCCTGAATCGTAAGCGCTGAAGATAACGGTTTAGTCTTTAATGCACACTGCCATCAGCACGTAAATGTTAACTGTTTCAAAGTTCTGCGAAAGGGAATGTAAACCCACGATGGTGTAGACTAATGCGCACGCGTCGCATATCGCCATCGGCGCGATTATGTTTGAATTCCCGCCAACACTGTCCGGCATGTGGTTGAAATGAATTATTTAAGCAAGATACAAAGTTTTATTGAGGGTAACACGGTGCTGTCGGCCGCTTTCAGCCTGGTATTATTGATGTTTGCCGGCATGATCGCCCATCTGATCTGTAAATTCTTTATCGTTAAAGTGGTCAGAAAGGTGTTCTTCAGCACGCACAAAAATCAGGTGCCGCTGGATAAGGACGTCAGGCTGTCGGAGAAGCTCTCTAACTTTATCCCGGTGATCACGGTCTATTATCTGCTGCAGTTTATGCCAGATTTACCCGAGCATTTGTTGATCGCAATTAAGACCATCTGCGGCATTCTGTTCTTCGTCTATTTATCGCTGTTCTTTACAGAAGTGCTGGAGATCGTTAATAACTCCTATTCGAAAAAAGCCAAGCGCAAAAATCACTCGATCAAGGGTTATATTCAGGTCGGCAAGATTCTGGTGCACATTATTTCGGCGATTATGATTCTGGCGATTATGTCGAATAAATCGCCGGTGATTATTATCTCCAGTTTGGGTGCCGTAGCGGCGGTATTGATGTTGGTGTTCCAGCATACGCTGATGTCGCTGGTGGCCAATATTCAGGTGTCATCGAACGATGTGCTGCAACTCGGCGACTGGATTGAGATGCCGGATAACGGCATCAGCGGCGAAGTGATCGATATCGCGCTGCATACCATCACCATTCGCAACTGGGACAATACGCTGTCGCGTATCCCCACCAAAAACTTCCTCACCGAAACCTACACCAACTGGCAGGCGATGTTCTCCTCCGGCGCGCGCCGCATTATGCGCAGTTTCCATCTTGATCAGATGTCGATACGCTTTCTCGATCACGAGATGGTGCAGCAGATGAGCCAAATCCGCGGCGTCAGTGAGCAACTTTCAGCACTGATGGATGGCCGCGATAGCAATGCGGTGGGCGAACGCTGGTTTGCAGAAAACGGCATTACCAATCTGACGGTGTTTCGTAAATACCTGACGGCGTGGCTGTCGCAGCGCGACGATATCAAAAAGGATATGTATATCGTGGTACGCGCCATGAAGCCTTCGCCCGAGGGTTTGCGCGGTGGAGGTTTATTGCTTCACCTCGTCAGTGCTGTGGGTGGATTACGAGGATTCGCAGTCGGCCATTTTTGAGTATATCTATGCGATCGTCGGTCACTTTTCACTGCGGATGTACCAGCAACCGGGTGGCAGCGATTTCTGGCGACTGTCGCAGGAGCGCGCTCAAATCGCCAAACCCAATGAGCAGCAAGTCGATTAATGCATTAAAAAAACGGAAGCGATTAGCTTCCGTTTTTTCTGACGATGAGTGAATAGCCTGCGCTTATGACATACCGGTGAGGACGCTGATTTTTCAACTTTATTTATCGAACCCCTCCATGTAAAATTCGCATCTATTTTGCAAATAATGATGTCGTCATGGCTAATATTTCACTATGTTGAAATTATTCTCACGTTTTTTATCAGTTGGCATCATTAACACACTGATTCATTGGATGGTGTTTGCAGCCCTGTATTCTCTTAATACCCGCCAATGGCTGGCTAATCTGTTGGCTTTCATTGTCGCGGTAACATTTTCATTTTTTGCCAATGCACGCTGGACGTTTAAAGCCGAAGCGACAACTTTTCGCTATGTCATCTTCGTGGCCTTTATGGGCATAATGGCCGCCGGCATCGGCAGTTTCGCCGATCATACGCATATTAATCCGATTATCACGCTTATTTCATTTTCTATAATAAGCCTGGTATTCGGCTTCATCTATTCAAACTTCATTGTTTTTAAGGTGAAAAAGTGAAAATTTCTCTGGTCGTTCCCGTCTTCAATGAAGAAGATGCAATCCCGATATTCTATCGTACCGTCAAAGAAAAACTCTCTTCTTACCCTCTCGAAATTGTCTTCATTAATGATGGCAGTACCGATAGAACAGAGCAGATTATTAAGTCGCTGCGGGATGATGACGAATCTGTGTTAGTCATTAATTTTATTCGTAACTTTGGTAAAGAAACCGCGCTGCTTGCCGGACTTGAACATGCTACCGGTGATGCAGTCATTCCGGTTGACGTTGATCTTCAGGATCCCATCGAAGTGATTCCCTTGCTCATAAGCAAATGGCAAGAGGGATGGCCGATTGTGCTGGCAAAACGCAATGACCGCAGTAGCGATAGTCATTTTAAGCGTAAAACGGCTGCATGGTTTTATAAACTGCATAATAAGATCAGCTCACCAAAGCTTGAAGAAAATGTTGGAGACTTTCGTTTACTTTCGCGCGCGACTGTCGAAAACATAAAGCAATTGCAGGAACGCAATCTATTTATGAAAGGCATCCTGAGTTGGGTGGAGGGTGATGCTGCCATCGTGGAATATAGCCGTTCAGCGCGCGTTGCGGGAGAGGCAAAGTTTAACGGATGGCGACTTTGGAATTTAGCGCTTGAAGGGCTGACCAGTTTCTCAACCTTTCCGCTCAGAGTGTGGACCTATATTGGTTTTTTTGTCGCATTCCTGTCGTTCGTTTATGGCGCGTGGATGATCATTGATAAAATAATATGGGGTAACCCGGTAGCAGGTTATCCATCACTACTGGTATCAATACTGTTTTTGGGTGGAATTCAATTAATTGGAATAGGTGTGCTAGGTGAATATATTGGCAGGATATATATTGAAACCAAGCATAGACCTCGATATATTAAAAAGGAAGCAGATGACAAACATAGCTTGTAATAACTTTAAAGTTTATCTTTTTTTAGCTGCGGCATTATTGGTTTGCTATAGCCCTGTCTTTCTTTCAAGCTATGCCTTTTCGGATGATTGGTACTATCTGTTCAGCGCCCAAACTGATCCTGCCAGCATTTTCAAGTGGGACGTCCTTTCTGGAAGGCCGGCCTATGGTGCTTTGCGCTATGGTTTCTCTTTCCTGATATCCAGCCTGGACTCATTGATACTGATAAGAGTGCTATCCGTTGTCTCTCTTATTTTACTAAGCTTTTACTTTTACAAATTTATCTCTGAGAGAGATATCCTTAAAAATCCACTGCAGAGAGTTATATTCTCTTTAGTGATCTGTTTACTGCCCTCTTTTCAGGTATTCAACGCCTGGTCAGTATGTTTTCCTTTTGTGACGTCTATTCTGCTTGCAGGATGGAGTTACTCAGCGTTAACCCGATTGCGCGGTATCAAGGGAGTCATCTTGTCAGCCTTGCTGATTACGCTCTCTTTCGCTATTTACCAGCCCACTGCGATGTGTTTTCTTTTTTTTGCGTTTATGGACACTTGCCTGACTTCACGTAAAGTCGATAAAAAGGAACTCATTCGTACATTCTTAATGATTTTCTTTGGCATGTTGATGGCATTAATATTAGCCAAAGTCATTCCGCTCCTGTTATTCGGCGAGACACTTTCAAGAAGTAACATTACCATTGATCTCTTGGGAAAAATAAAATGGTTCTTTGTAGAGCCATTAAAAAATGCCATCTGTAATTTTGACACTGGTAGAAAAGCACTATCAGTTATCATCTCTCTGTTATTCATCTTTATTGGGCTGAAAAAAATTAGCGGGAACGGCAAGGAGAAAGTGATTTTATCTTTCCTGTTCGCTGTTGCAGCAGTGACACCAAACTTATTGGTGACAGAGAGTTGGGCGGCTTACCGAACAATCAGTGCGCTCTCGCTGATTACCACGTCTTGCTTCCTTATCGGGCTATTCGTGGTGATCGATAAGACAAAATACTCACGATTCCTTTATCTATTGCTACCTCTCGCTGCCGGATGGCTTGCAGCCAGCAATATTAAAGAGGGTTTTTCTTCACCTCAGCAAAAAGAGTATGCCCTTTTAAAAGCCGAAATAACTAAAATGGTCGCAAAAGATTTCGATGGCGCCCTTTACTACCGCTTAAATAGTGAGAATTTGCCAAAAATTGCAAAATCATCGAAATATGATGAGTTTGGTTCTTTATCTTTAGGCATGCCGTGGACGTTTGCCGGTATGGCATTTACCGTAAAAAAAGAAGCGGGTATGCATTACACTCTAACCAAATCGCCAGTGATCAACGGCAATGAGAGCTGCTCAGGGAAATGCATAATTATTGATGCTCAGGCGGTGCTGGCAAGGCAATAAACCGAGATTATCCGCAAACTTTAGACAAAAAAAGGGAGCCATTGGCTCCCGTTATGCTTTCTGCCTGAGTGGCAAATTACATGTTGCTGATGATCGCGTCACCAAACTCTGAACATTTCAGCAGTTTAGCGCCTTCCATCAGACGTTCGAAATCGTAGGTCACGGTTTTGTTAGCGATAGCGCCTTCAACACCTTTAACGATCAGGTCAGCCGCTTCGAACCACTCCAGATGACGCAGCATTACCTTGAAAAAACAAACATAAGAACCTGAATATGTTGGAATTTTATCTGTTTTAATAATCTTAAATGGTAGTTTCCGGCTCTAATATTAATCATTATAAATCAAAGATATGAATTTAGTTTTGCAGAATAAGTTTACCGCTTCGCTAGCTATTTTTTTGAGCCAGTCTATTTTCAATAAGTCGCTATTACTTCCCTGTATTGACGACTCAACTCCATTGGAAATTTTTGGCACAGGATAGTGCAAGCCCGGCTAGCCACCACTTCCGGGCTTTTTTCTTAAATCGGCAAATCATCCTCGCCATACATGGTCGTGATTTCATGCGTCACCACTCCCACCACCGCAATATCTTCCAGCAGGTCATCCATCAGAAATGCGCCATCGTCGGTAATCAGCCGCCGCGGCTGAATCATGATCATCGCCCACTCATACATGCCCGACATATCAATCAGCACTGTGTCTCCGTTTACCGGGTAACGCTGCTTATCGATTATGCACCTGCGGCCATTCAGCTCCACCATGCTGGTAGTCTCACGCGTAGACAGGATGTGCTGCAGCGGCTGAAGCAGAAACGTTACTTCGCCACTGGCAGGTCCGACAGTCTGGTGGTGTATGCCGGCGACAACATTTCGCGCTTCATCTCCCAGGATTTCTGGATACCCTGTCCTGCAAACCATAATTTCCCCTTCCCGCTCTGGTTGAGACCATCGACAACACGCATCAGAGATTCGCTGTTGGCCTGTGGTTTGAATTCGTCAAAGAGATTGAGCTGCGAAACACCCTGGCTGTAAAAGTCGCCCAGCATCACGCCTGCTTTCATATACCGGCATCCGTCGCGCCATATGTGGTCGAGTCCCTGCATGGCAACCCGGATGATGTCGCGCGTGTCGTTTGACGGCGTTAGCAGTCTGCCCATGGCCTGATTGCCGTAAAACACCTCGCCTTCTGCGTGCGGGCTGGTGCGGACGAATACGGCTACCTGTCGGCAATACTGGCGTTCCCGCCTTAACTTCTCGGCAGCGCGTTCTGCGTACGAGCAAACCGCTTGGCGCATATCCATATACTCGGTGATGCGTGAGCCAAAGGAACGGGAGCATACAATCTGCTGCTTCGTCGGCGCGAACTCTTCTAGCTCGAGGCAAGGCTCTCCGCGTAGTTCTCGCACCGTTCTCTCCAGCACCACGTTGAAGTGCTTTCGGATGATGTAGGTGCTCTGCTCCGACAGGTCTTTAGCGGTGATGATGCCCATTGCGTTGAGCTTCTTACTGATGCGGCGGCCGACGCCCCAGACATCCTCAACCGGTACCAGCGCCATCAGCTTTTTCTGCCGATCGACATTCGACAGGTCAACGACGCCGCCGGTTTGCTTCCACTTCTTCGCAGCGTGGTTGGCAAGCTTGGCGAGCGTCTTGGTCTGGGCAATCCCGACACCAACGGTCAGATGTGTATCGCGTTTGATTCGCTCCCTCACCTCGCGTCCAAAGTCTTCCAGCACCCGGCAATTACGGACGCCGGTCAGGTCCAGGAATGCTTCGTCGATCGAATACACCTCCACTGATGGCGCCATCTGCTCAAGCGTCGTCATCACCCTGTTGCTCATGTCAGCGTAGAGCGCATAGTTGCTGCTGAACACGTGAATCTTGTGCCGGCGGATTTCATCCTTCAACTTGAAGTAAGGCGCACCCATCGGGATTTTCAGCTCTTTAACTTCGGCGCTGCGGGCGATCACACACCCGTCGTTGTTGCTCAGAACCAGAACCGGTTTGCCGCGCAAATCAGGCCTGAATACCGTCTCGCAGCTGGCGTAAAACGAGTTCACGTCAACGAGCGCAAACATCACATGCCGCCGTTTGGATTGAAAACCTGAAACACGCGCTCATCACCATCAGCCGTTGAAATGTCACGGAAGGTAGTCGTGTACATCTCTATCCAGCTATTGGCGGCGCGAAGCGTGTAATGCCAGTTAAGTCGCTCCAGTTCGCTCACAAAGTCGAGCGTGCTGATAGTAAAGCGGCCTGAGGCATCTCGCTTCATAGCCTGCTTAAAGGCCATCATGATTTCGTAGTTGCGGGGCATGGTCATCTCCCTCCCTGATAGATACTGTATATAAACACAGTAATATTGATCGGTAGGATCGATCAAGTCGATTGATGGTGGTTTTTGCGAAGGGATTGGCGAGGAAGGAAATTTAGGTGCGCGGGGCCGGAGGGAATGACTAAGCTTTAACTACACACTCCCGCAGCCTGCATGAAGATGGACGCGGTCTTAAGCTGCCCCGTCGCCGGGGCTTTTTTATGCATTGCTTCTGTAACCAATTAAATTGGACCTTAGAGGCGTCTAGCAACAATCAGTTGGTTCATATTAGCCCTGAAACCCCGTTAAACTTATATGCTGCCATAAAAATCGAGGAATAACGGGAACTTTTTATAAATTGAGTTTGCAATAAAAGGAAAACAAATACTACACTAATCCAACTAATTCCTTACAATTTCTTGTGCATTTTCTTTTCCTATTTGCATATTACAGAGTGAGTCTCAATGAAGAAAGGCAACGTGTTTTCCTTAGAACTGTGCAGAGCTGTAGCTATAGTCTTAGTAATAGTCATCCACTGCACTGATCTATTGGCTAGGAAATACGTGGATCTAGACTTATATCAATGGGACATTTATCAGGGACTAAGGATTGCTGGCAGGCTGAGCGTGCCACTTTTCATATTCTTATCGGGCGCGCTTATCATTCAAAAGGCGTCGAAAATTTCACTGTTAGAATTTTATAAAAAAAGAGTCCCTCAATTTATCTTTCTGTTAGTATTTTACGCATTTTTAATAAACCTTTTATCTAGTTATTTTTTTGATAAACCCTTTGTAATTATCGAATTCCTTAAAGGATTGATGGTTGGCAATGCAGGATATGCTTATCAATTATGGTATCTGTATATAGCAATTGGGTTATATCTTTCTTCTCCTTTTATTGCCGCTATGATTACAAACCTAAGTGACTCTAAGCTTTTGGGGTTAAATCTAATCACTGTTTCTTTTACATTTATACCACCATTCCTATATGATGTTTTCAAAATGGAAATATTTATTGGTTCTTTATCTTTTTTCATTAGCAGTTATTATGTTTGCTATTTTATTGTGGGGTATAGTATTTATTCCAGAGGGACTCTTTCTAAGATTAGTTCCATTCAGTTAATAACTGTATCAATAGCTTTCTTTGCTTTACTCCTTTGCATTCAGAATTTTTTAAAGTTATCAGGTGGGCTGTCTGGTGATGGATTTACATGGTACCACTCATTCCCAATTTTTGTGATGGCATCATGTGTATTCGCCCTTTTAATTAGAATAAAGTCTCCATCCCCGTCATTCGTTACCACCTGCATTTCAAGGTTAAGCGAATCATCCTTTGCTATATATCTTTTCCATGTTATACCGCTAACACTTGTTATGAATTTAGCTAGGAATCTTAATATTTCAATATATATAAAATTACCAATCTTAATAACCTTTACACTAACAGCTAGTTACTTATATTATCTATTAATTGGCAAAACCAGGCATTTGAACTTCCTTATAAAATAGATCCGCCGCATTAAAATTAAGCGGGCATTGGTTTATTCAATTTCAGGCCAGAGGATGTCAACTCCTCTGGACGTATCTACTCGGTAGAGTAACACTCTATATTTCCTTAAGGCCTCAAGCTGGATTATTTCATGATCATTTGCCATGCCGTTATCTACAGCGTCTTCGAGTATGGATATCTTTAGTGTAGATTCAGCAATAAGATTATTTTTTTGGATATTTGCTTGCTCCATGATTTCTTCTATAGGAATTTCGGGTTCTGGAGGGGCAATAAACACCCCTTTTTTATAAACCCATCCTATACCAGCACCACTATTTTCGAGCTTTAAGGTTGTGTGCCCTTCAGGCGGTGTCCATGCTGAGTCGCCGTCCCATAAAACTACATTAATTATCGTTCCATTAACGTCGATAACACCATATACATCTGATCCCATTATGCATACTCCTGTACGATAACCATGCCCGGGTTGCCGCTTTTGCCTGTGTAGCTTGTACCAGCAGCTGCATAAATACCATCCGCGCCTCTGCCCTGCCATCCACCAGGGAATGGAGAACTTGGAGCGGAAAATCCGCATGCTGTTCCAGCCGTAACCTGAACTACCTGTGTAGATAAAGTCTCACCTTGGGAAGATGAGAGAATGAAGCCAGTAGAGGTATTGATCGCGCCAGTGCGGTGGTAAGCACTACCTGCAACCCCTGAAGTTGATGAAGAAAGCGTCCCATCAGCAGGATTACCGCCATCTAAAGACATATAAGGGCCAAAATATGTGGCGCCACCGTAATTTCCAGCAGAACCGCCAGAACCTACAGTCACAGTAAGCGGTGTTGAAATAGCACTGATATCAAAGCGAGATTTATTGTACTGACCATGATAACCCGGTGTAGAACCGCCTGTTTGTCCGCTGGCGGTTGATCCAGAACGACTCCCGCCACCACCAGAAATTGCTTCGACAATAATTTTTTTGGTTCCCGGAGTTGGAGTGTATTGCCCATTATTAACAAATATCTGGATATTAAGAAGTCGACCTGAGCCAACCAAGGTTTTGATGGCAGCAGTAAGCTGCGAGTTGGTGTTTTTGTTTAATGTAAGACCTGCTGATTCAATTACTCCTGCCAATTCCTCCTGTAAAAGTATCGAAATAATCAGCATCAAGTGCTGTAGGAAGTAATCCTGTTTGCGGGTTACCCCCCGTAAAACCGTTTTTACCCTTACCAAATTTGTCAACCTGCGCGGTAGATGTATCTATACGATGCATTAGTTACTCCGTGTATAAAAAAATTAAGAAGGTGTGAGATGGAGCCAACTTATTAAGCACGCACTCAACAACTGTTTCACCCCAAGTCCTAATTGAATCTGTGCAGTTACTGATGCAGGTCATTGAACTTATTTGAGTCGATTCAGGGATATTTACGCGCCAGTAATAACGCCACTCATCGCTATAGAGAGAGTCCGTGCATGTCGAATTACTGGTAAAACTGCTCTTGGGATACCTGGTAATCGTTGCTGCTTCGTACCCAAGCGCATCAAGCTGCGCTCGATAAAAAGTCTCGTTTATTCCACCTACCAAATTTATCTTTGCATCGAGCCGCTGACGGCGCTGCTGAAGCGTTTGACTGCCTGCTGGCGTGCAATTGTCAGGCAGGCCAGAAATGCTTTCATAGCGGTCTATAAGTTCGGTAACGGAACGTGGGTCCGTCTCCAGCATCAATGCGTCAGCACTTAGGTGGGCGCGGGACATAACCGGAGCAAAACCCAGTAGCAATGGGTCATAACCATCCCATGCAGGCCCGCGCGGTAACAGCGCGCCCAGCATTTGCTCATACTGCGCCGTCAGGTCCATGTGAAGTCTCCAACAACGCCTACTTCTCCCTTAGCGATTACCACCTCATCCGTTGGACTTACCAGTACGTGGCTGTATTCCCCGGTAGCAAGGCTGATAGCTTCACTGATTCGCGAAGGCTCAAGGGCGCTCTCTGGGACACCATCGCGGAGGTTCATCGCTCTGATCTCAGCTTCTACGGCCAGCCTGATTTCTTCTGTATCTGGTGTAAGTCGGATGTGATAATCAACGACATGCGGTGTTGCGGCGAAAGCGTACACATCCGCTCCTGCTATCGGAGCAAGCGGTTCGATATGTGCCTGAACAGCAGCCACTACAGCGGCATCCGGTATTGGGTTATATAGGTCGCTGTTTGCCAGCATGATGCCGACCGTTCCGCGACCTGACCAATGTCGGTACGTCCACGCGCGCGTAACTCCTGATACCTCTTTCGCCCAAACTTCATAATCAGTGTCTGCCCCACCCTGCGGCGTGTAGTACCAGCGTTCAATAATTCTGGCGCGCCACACTTCAAGGTCTTCTATATCCGTGCCACCCTGAATAGTGTCGGCAATGCCTGCAGAAGGCAGTCCTGTTACCGGACTGGTTAGCCGCATTGTGATACCGTCATCAGTATTGCCGGTGATGCCTGTCTTATCACAAGTGACAGGCACACGAAGCACGCCACCAGAAGGCGTAGCGCTGGCAGTCGTGGTGAATGACACAAGATCGTCACGCTGAATGGTCACACCAGCATCAATACTGGCACTGCCCGTTACGCCATCCCAGCGCACGTAGCCGCTCGCGTTAGTAGCTGCCTTCCGTGGCGCACGCTTCATGTTGCCGTGTCTGATAAGCCAGTCTTCGTCCGCAAGATCGGGAAGTAGATTCCGGGCGAGATAGTCGATATAGCCATAAACCGTATGGACTGATGCAGCCAGAACGCGGCTGTATACTTCGGCGTCAGTCCTGCGTAATTCTGCCAGCGTTGAATCGGCCGCGAGGCGGGTAAGAATATCGCTCCGTACTGCGGTGATCAGCTGCGGAAGTGTCGGGCGGGAAAATCCGCTGTCAGCCATTGAGTTCACTCCATAAATCATCAAAGGAAAGCGTCAGGGTTGTGCCGTCCTGCTTGCGTATGACCGTGGAAGCTGACATGGAATTGATGCCAAGCCTCTGAGCGGTGACATCGACACGCGCGGCCACACCATCAGCCGTGAGCCATTGCAGCGCTTCTGCGATGTATTCACGGGCTTTCAGCGGCGTCTGGTTGGTCAATTTGGACCGCTTCAGCAAATAAAGGCGGGAGCCTATTCGGTCATTCTGAACGGTAGGGAACGTGTCACCCCACCAGCCATTGACCTCTTCGGGCACATCGTCTTTACCCGCTTTTCGCCAGGTGAAGAGTGAGATAACCACAGCGCGGGTTAGCGGGTCAGTTAACTGATAAACCGCCTGCTGCCTGCCATTTATTGTGAGGATCATGATCCACCCATTTGTTGCAAGGTTGCATCCGTGGTGCCGCCGACGTCCCCGTTTTCTTTATGCTTATGCCCGTTATAGGTCACACGCATCTGGTCCATGGAGACACCGTCAGAATCACAGTTATCGGTGATATTTCCGGTTGCCTCGATGTCCATTTCGAAACGAGCTTTGGGGGCATTTTTGAGTGTGATGAGTTTCCCGCCCCCATCCACAACAATCCCTGCTCGGGTGAGTGTTACCGACTTGGCCTCGTCGTCATAAATGGCAACCTCTCCACCCTTTAAGCCCTTCAGGCGGTAGCGACGATCCGCGACCACCAGCACGACACCATGAGATCGATCACCATCGAAGTAAGCCGCAACAGCCTCTGCGCCGCTCAGTGCAGCTGATGTGAAGCCGTAAGGCTCAAGGTGTTCGATATCACTTTTGCCCTCACCGCCAGGCATGCTTATCTCCAGCATCTGGCACTTGCTGGCCGTGTCGATACCGCGTAATACCGCCCGCGCCAGAACGTTTGCAAGTGCGCGATTAAGCGCATTGAGTGGACCAGCCATCAGAAATCATCCTCCGCTGCGGCTTTTTTCTTACGTTTGCCGGGCTTTGCAGGCTCGGGAAGATAGGCATCTGCAGGGCCAATACGCAGCTCACTGGTGGTGCCGTTTTCATCCTGCTGGTAGGTCACCTCCGCGATCACCATTTCACGGTTATCAAACCCCAGAACAGGATCGAATACGTTCACCAGCATGTTGGGCTGCCAAAGCTTACCGTCTCCCTGGTGCCAGCCCTGAACGGTATAAGTCACTTCGTCAGTCCTGGCGGCGCGCTGGCGCATCTCGAATTCGCTGCGCTCAGCACAGGTTTCTGACGTGGCATTGCCGGTCTGCCTGACCAGCAACGGCCTGTACCTGGCTATTCCGGTATCGGTAGCTGTGCCACGAATCGCCGTAGTCGTTGCCTCGCCAAAATCATCGTTGTTTCCGGCGCGCATGCCTGAAACCTGATAGGAGCTGAAGCGGTCCTTGATGCTTTGTTCGCTGTCACATGTCAGGATGTTTTCTCCCAGCACCAAAGCGGTAGTAGCCCTGACCGTACCAATGCCGCCGATGACTAAATCACCCGCCGCGTTGTCATAGGCCAGCGCCTGTTGCAGGCCCAGCATCTTATTAAGCACATCCATAACGGATTCACCCTGGTCGGCCTGTACGCCCTGCAGTACGCCGGACACGCCGCCCGCATCCACAACGTTGATGCTGAACGGCCTGGCGAGGTCTGCGGCAACCTGAACGATTGAACGTCCGTTGTACTGCGAGGGTTTTGCTGAACAATCAACAAGGTCTGCTGTTTTACTGCGGCCAACGATACCCATTGAGATGCTGTTGGCGTCATACCTTACAGGCGTTGCTTCCACCCATCCGGTGATGACCAGATCATCACCAATCAGCACTTCAACCTTATCGGCTTTTTTGATGCGGCTGCGGCGACTTACCTGTGATTCATCACCCGGCCATGACCGGGTAATCTGGACATTGAAATCCCTTGAGATGCGTTCAATGCCTGCCGCAATGCGAACGGATGTCCACCCACCCCACTCACGGCCATTAACGCTTAGAAGTACGGTTGTATTCACTGGACGGGCACTCTCAGGTTTTTTACCGGAACAAAGCCGGGGTGCCGAATGGCGTTGCGCGCGGTAATGTCATATTCACGCCCGGCATCGTCATACCAGTCAGCAGCAAGCACGACTGCGGGTAAAACTTCGGGCGGTACGCGCTCAATCGTTCTGGAGGTTTGCTCAAGTCGCGAAGTGATATCTTCGTTCAGCGCGGTGCGTACCTGTCGCAGCGCGAGAAACAGCCCGTCATCGGTGACGCGGACCATTTCCTGATCGATAGCGGTGTTTAGCGTGTCTCGTACTTCGGTGAGATCATCCCAGGACGGAACCGTATCCGTTCCTGTAGAGGTGATAACGCCCACCGCTGTATCATCTTCCAGTAAATCATTTACTGCCGGGTGCGACACAATTACCGCTGTGGAGGATTGTTCACTTGTGACCGTGGTTGAGGCTGTGGACTTTGGTAAATTCGTCACCGTATTCACCGCCTCACTGAGCGCTGAAGTACGGATCGCCTGCGCAACGTAATTGCGCTGCTCCGTTCTGGCCTGTGTACTGGCGCTGTCTGTTTTCCAGACCCCGCGTGGAGCAAGTCCGGTATCGAGAGTGATACCGCTGAGACCTTTGACCATCGAGATTACGTCTGTGACATTGCCTGTCAGTTTTGTACCGGCGCGCCACATGGTTTGGAGCTGATCCACAAAATTCATGCCACTTGACGGCGGCATCAGCAATACAGACAAATCACCCTGCATCAGGCGGGATGCTGCACTGATTCCCGAATCCACGTACTGCATGGCATCGGTAACGGTATCGAACATCTCCGTGGCATCATCCAGCAGCCCGTTTTGCGTGAAGTCTGGCAACCCATCGAGACCAAACGCCTCAAATGCAGATGACAGGAAATTGTCCATCAGCGCCGCCGCGCCCGTCAGTTTCGTTCCGGTTGCAATGCCGGCTTTGGGAAATGACAGCTCACCTGATTCGATGAAGCTGAAGCTGACGCGGCACATTCGGCCCTCGTCTTTGGTATGGCTGACGCGAACTTCATCGGTAACGGTGACCGTCATTTCACCGTAAAATGGATGAACGAGGGTGCAACTACCGGGTTTCTCAACGGCTTCGATCAGCCTGTTGCGCTGTTCAAAATAGTCCTCGCCAACAAGATATGCCTGAACACTGAAGCGCCGTGTTGCACGCCCCATGTCTTCAGCCCATGGCTTATCGCGGTTGGGATATTCATGCACCTGGACGCGTCTACCGAAAGTAGCCTCATCCTCATCAACCTTGAAGGGCACGCCACGCAATGAAGCATCCTGCAGGTTATCAATCCAGCTCATGCGATCTCCGGGCAATAAAAAACCCGCCGGAGCGGGTTATTTGATAGATATTCACTGAACTACTGGGAGGATAATTTACAATTAACTTCCTTAACACCTGAAGTCCCATTTACATTAACACCAGCTTTTATCTTTCCAGTTTTATTTACTGTCAGAAAAAACTGTCCATTTGGCATAGTAAATCCGAACTCATATCCATCAAGTTCTTCAGAGGAAAAGTCATCGTCTTGCGTTTTGGCGCCTATCCAGTCCAACTTTGCATTAGGACCCTTTCCTTCCTTAAAAACATAAGTGCCTTTGCTTTTACCAAATTCATAATTCGCTTCAGTCAATAAAAATGTACCTGATGCGGATGGCGCTGGACAAACAATATCAATTGATTTCTGAATAGCTCCATCTGTTTCAGCTGCTCGCTTAACATCTGCTACAAAAGCTTCTGTAATAGGGTTACTCTTTGCGATTGTTGAAAATGAAATAATTGCAAAAACTAAAGCTAGCAACAGTTTAATCATGATCCATCACCTTGAAAATTTAACGACGAGAAAGGTGATTTTACATATTTAGCAACTAATGATCAGTTATTGCCGCTGAAACGGTTATAACCAACATCATAGTTTAGCCATGGAAGCGCGTTACCCGCTGGAGCAACACGCATACCCGGCGGCGCATTATCAAAAGTGACCTTGAGTTCGCCCTGCTCTGGACGCGATAATGGCACTGCAGACTGATAACCCGGCCCCTCCTGCTGGTTGTTATACCACCCGCCCGCATTCCAGCGATTCTTGAGCGATTCCCAGAATGATGTTGTACCGTCCTTTTTAGTTACGGAATCAGCAATGTCATTCAGTTTTTTGAAAACATAAATAGCAACGCCAATGGAGACAGTCAGCGCTCCGAGTGAGGCAATCTGCCCCAGAACTTCTGAAAGCGAAGATGCTGTAGAAAGTGCAGATTCGAGGGTACCAACAGTATTATCAGCAAACGCGCCCACCATTAGTGTGCTCACGGCGGCAAGGACTGTTTCCCAGCCCCCCATTGCTTCTACAACTTCATTGACATATTTCCAGACGGATTTCACTACCGGCGCGATTTGATCCCAGTTACTGATGATTAAACTTCCGCCCAGCACGAGGAGGGAAATAACCTTACCCATCGTGGACATCTTCATTACCGAGTCAAAAATCTTCACCGCCCTGGAAGCAACACCCATTGCAGACGCAGTGCCAAGCAGCGCAATCCCGAATTTGAAAGTTCCCCTGACCATCTCCGGGTTTGCCTTCGTAAACTGCCGGAATTGCTCAATCATCGGCTGAATCTTTTGCGTCAGCTTAACAATGTCCGGAAGGAACATCTCACCGATAGTGATACTGGCGGCACTGAACTGGTTTTTCAGCAGCTGAACGGAGTTTGCCGTCGTGGCCGCACGCGACTCATACTCTTTTTGCATTGAACCGGCATACTGCTGAGCGTCCGCAACGCGCGTAAAGTTTGTGCGCAGTAAATCCAGGTTAGTCAGCAAAGGCGCAATTGCGGCAAGTGATTCCTTACCAAACAGCGCATTCATGACCGCTGCCTGTTTGTCTTTGGGAACCTTAGCCAGCGAATCCAGCACCTTCAACATCGCAGCGCGCGAATCTTTCTGCATATCGGCTGCTAACCGGGCAGGATCGATTTTGATAAATTTCAGCGCTTTCTTTTGTGAGGAAGTGGCTGACTTACCGGAGGTTAATGAAAGCATGAAGTTTTTGATGCCTGTGGCGGCTATCTCTGACTCTACACCCATACCGGCAATAGTCGCACCCATCGCGGCAATTTCACCCGAAGCCACGCCCGCAACGCCACCAAGAGGACCTATGCGTGTGACAATGTCTGAGATTTTCTGCGCGTTCGCCGGACCGGTATTCCCCAGATAGTTGATTTTATCGGCGAGCACGACAACGTCACTCTGCGTTAATTTAAACGCTGTGCGCCATTGCGCCATCATCTGACCTGACTCTTCGGCGGTCTGGTCAAATGCCACACCCATCTTCACCGCATCACTGGCGAACTGCATCAGGTCCTTACGCGCAATCCCCGACTGACCGCCCGCTGCGACGATCTGCGCGATTCCATTTGCTGCCATAGGCAGCTGAGTCGAGAGTTTGAGAACGTCTTCGCCCATCTCTTTAAACTGCTGTGGCGTGTCGAAGTTAACGACTTTCCGAACGTCCGCCATCTGCGATTCGAAATCCATCGCCTGACTAATCGGAACGGAAAACGCCGATGTCAGCGCAACGCCAACAGCCGCCGCACTGACCATGATATCTTTGGCTTCCTTCTGAAAGCCTTTAAGGTTTTTGCTCATCCCCTTCAGCGGACCTGATAACTGGTCCACTGCCGTGATGATCGCCTTCAGCTGAAAACTATCTGCCACGGTTCATTTCCTCAGAGATGCGGACAGCCTCAGATTCCATTTCGAGAAACCTGCTGAGGCTGACATTTTTTAACTCAAGCGGATTTATGCGCCAGAAGTGGGCTGTATTGTAGAGTCGTTTTCTGAACTCTCCGCCGCTTCCGACCCCGTAAAAAAACCAACTATCGTCATCGACGCCATAAAGACATCTTTGAGAGTCATTTTTGCCGCCGATGAGCGCGGGATAGCGGCAAGAACCGGGATATATTTCAGCGTTACGCGAGAGTCCAGCTTCATTTCACCGGACTCGTTGTAACTGAAAGGGATACCGAACTGCTCAACTTCGTCATAAGTTGGCTCGCGGATTTCAAGAACATGCAGCGTCTCATTTGCCGCCACAATGGGTTTAGTCAGTACCAACTCTTTCACTGATAAAATCCTTCTGAACCGTGGAACTCAAGGTCAACCGTGCCCTCTTCGGCGTTGTGGTTAGCCTCACCAAACAGCCAGGCTTCTGTCAGGACATACACCTGACCATTCGCAAGCTCAGCAGTACCGGTCATGCTATCGGACTCTGTAATTTTGCTCAGTGGGAAGCCCTTCGGCACCTTAAAAGTGCCTTTGATGTAGGGAGCGCGGTGCGTCTCCTTACGATCAACGGAACCATCAAGGCCGATAACATCATCATTAATCTTTGTGTTCATCGGCACTTCAATGCCACCCGTCAGCGACAACTGAAGCCCGTCGAGTTTGAAATACGTGGTACCAGCAATACGGGACATTATTCGCTCTCCTCGCTGTATTGCAGACGGAACTGATTAACCAGAGCAAACACGCGCAGCTGATTAACATAGTCAGGCGGGAACAGCACATCGACGCGGTTTGGATTATCCGCGTTGCGCTCCACCACCAGATAGGTTTTGAACAGGTCAAAGTTCTCAACGATGGCTGATCGCTCCATCTGTTTGTAGACCGAGCACATCTCACCTTTGATGACCGCTGGCGTCACCACGGCCTGACCATCACCAAATCGGGTGCCGTCATTGGCCAGTTTATGGCGCGGGTACTTGGAGGTGATCACGCTCTTCAATTCGCGCAGTACGTAAGCACTGGTATGCAGCGTTTCACTGTCCAGATAGCTGTTATCAGCCACGCCGTAATTGTTCTGCTGATAGGTCGTAATATCACGCTGAATACGTAGCACGCCGCTCTCTGCATAGGCCGTTGCAATGCCGTGCGTTAGCAGAGACTGTTGCTCTGAAAGAATGAAACGGGTGCCTTTCGGCGCAGGTAATGCCCCGGTCAGTTCTCCGGTTTGCGTTGGTCGCGCCGGATCGTTACGGATAAATACCGCATTGCGGGCGGTACGCATCGCCACCAGCTCATCGCAGCAGGTTTGCGTAGACACTTCATAACCCGCAACGGTGATATGCTGGTTATTCATGGTGTCGCCGAAGGCAACCAGGTCTGACAGCGTGCCTGTTTTAGCCGTGTAGACGTGGCCGTATAGCTGACGTGCGTAGCTCCATCGACCTGAACCGTCATTCATTTCCAGCGCCATAGTCGCGAGGGAAGCTGAATCACTGAACGGAAGCCCGATAAAATCAAACGGCTCATCACCCATCGCAGCAATGGTGTCGGTCAGGTCAGGTGAACCTGTGCCGCCAGAAAGCGCGGTAATGGTCACGGTAATGCCGTCCGGGGTAGTTTCACCGCCTACCGTGCCGTAATAGTTGAGCATCAACGGGATGTCGTTCCCGGTCAGTCCCTTATGGCGAGCCTTGACTGAAACGGTGCCGTCAGTAGCAGTCGCGGTGACAGGCAGGCTGATATTCGCGTTGATAGCAGTCGCAAGCGTAGTGGCAACGTCAGCAGCCTCATCTCCAATAACCACGGCGGCCTGAACACGTTCAACCCCGATATATAGGCTGAGAGTTCCTGATGCCTGTGCGGTGCCTGCAATGACCATCGAGCCTGCCGCCTGCGCACCTGTTGATTCACCTACTGCCAGAATCCAGAGTTCACCAAAGGGGTCGATGGCGCGATAGCGCTTGACCATACGGTGTAACTGGCTGCCGAAACCGCAGATTTTCCCGGCAAGATCAGCTGATGGCATGATAGTGAGCGTGTTTTTCACAACCGTGGCCGTAGTCGCCACAGTGCCGATTAGCAGCGCCGGGCTGCTAGAGCTCGCGGAATTCGCCTGGCTGGCATCCATTTCTGCCCAGAACAGCGGCACGCGGATATCAGAAGGCACCTGATTAAAGCTGACAGTCATCACTCGCCACCTTGTTTAGTTGCGTCTTTTGCAGAGGTCTTGCTCTCTGCTTTGACTTCCGTAACATCTCCAGCCTTCATACGGCGGAGCCAGTAAGTGCTCATTTCGACGTTTCGCCCTTCTTTAGGCAACAGGTCGCCACGGGCTGGATCAGGAACTGATCGCCCGGCTACAGGTTTGAATTTCATTAGTTACTCGCTGAGGTTGACCCGAAGTTTGTGTTCAATGATGCCGTCTGGTTTCTGGTCTTTGCCGATGAAGTCCACGTCGACGTCGATTTCTTTAAATTCATCCAGAGCGTCTAGATCGCCCTGCTGGCGAGTCATCTCGCCAGTTATTTCACGCGCCAGCATGAACTCAAACTGGTAGTAGAGGCGGCCCCGGTCCATATCCAGAAGCTGGCCGCCGGAATACGCCACCGGGCCTGCGTCTGAATCGGGTTCCCAGCCCAGCAGAGCCTTCCAGATTTGCTGCCGCACATCATGCACGGCGTCATACCCGGCAGCCTGACCGCGCTCATCGCGCGTGTTGTCGAGCACGACTACAACAGCAAAGCCTTCGGTCACGTTCTGCCAGTAGTCTGTCAGGGACTTCTGCTCAGCGGTTACGTCTTCGGTCGGAACCACATACGCCGCCGGCAACTTCATCTTGCCGGTTTCGGGGATGGACTTGAACTCAGCCGCCCCGGCCACGTTACCCGCGAACATCGGACATCGAGCCCGGAGTGCGGCAATTACCAGTGATAGCTTCATTTCTTTTTCCTTTCAGGGCGCAGGGAGGTACGCAGCGCACGACTCAGCACATAGCGCGTCCACGTTTTGCGCGCCTCCAGCACTTCGGTCATGTAGTTTTTGCGCGGAGCAACGCGCCAGCCATTTCCGCCAGACTTGCCTTTGTGATGGCTCTTTTTGCGTTTAGCTCCGCGCTTCACGCCGTAGAACAGGAACGCCGGGTAAAAATCACCTTCAATGAGGCGGTTACCCTCGCCCCGCTTCTGGTTGGGCGCGATACGCACCATCAGGCCCGGACGGCTTTTTGATGCGCGGGGAACGTAATAGCCGATGGACCGCGCCAGCCTGCCGGTCCTGAAACCCGGATACTCACCCGGAGCGGACCGACCGCGACGCATGACCAGACGCCGGGCATCGCGCATATGCACCTGGCCTATTTTCACAAAGGCCTTTCGCATCTTGGCGCGGTTAAAGACAAGCTCTTTCGGCTGTTCGAAATCGACGTGCAGCAGTGGCTTAGCCATACATCTCTCCATCGCGCTCAACCGCGCCCAGCTCCTCGCATTCCATTAGCAGGTAACGGCCAGCGGAGTTTAAATCGCGAAGGCGCTTAACCCGGTAGATATTGCCGCCATAAACGACCTCAAAATCAGAAGTAATGCCCTTTCGGTAACGGATCGTCATGTAGTGGGTGATGATGTCGTCAGCCTGAACGGATTCGTGATATGTGGTCGCACCCACCTGCCGGACCTTCGCCCATACGTCCTTTTCATTCTGATAGACCGGCTCTGTGCCGTAGTCCGCTGCCGCCTGGTCGATGCGCTGGCGCAGGTGAATACGCTTATTCAGCTCCCCGGGGTCAGGAAGCGTGAATACCGCACTGGTGTTTGATGAGCGTTGCTGCATGCTAATACCCCGACACCGGCAGACGCCTCGAATAGAGTAGGAACTCAAACGCCTGCGGCGTCTCCGTCATCTCCAGCTCTGACACTGAGCTGCGATGTTCATACCAGTGGCTGACCAGCATCAGAAGCGCAAGCCGCACATCTTCGGTAATCACCATGCCATCAGTATCCAGCGGGGCAATGTCTGCCACCGTTTTATAAAGATTGCGATTGAGGTAAGTCACCGCCTTTGCCTCGGCAGCCAGAGCAAAAAGCTCAAGCAGCCGATCCTCTTCCGTGAAGTCGCTATCAAGACGGCACTGCTGTTTAATTTCTTCGAGCGTCAGCAGCATGGTTTTCAGCCTTTTTTGTTTTTACCTTTTGCTGGCTCTGGCTCTGGCTCTGGCTCTGGCTCTGGCTCTGGCTCTGGCTCTGGCTCTGGCTCTGGCTCTGGCTCTGGCTCTGGCTCTGGCTCTGGCTCTGGCTCTGGCTCTGGCAGAGCAACAGAATCTTCTTTAAACATCTCTGCATAGCCTTTTTTAATCAGCTCGCGACCATGCTGTTCATCGGTCTCGATGGTATTACCTTCAGGCACGACAGTGCCGCCGAAGTAATTCGGTTTAATCAGAAGCAGTTTCATATTTGACTCCCGGAAAAGCGGCCCGAAGGCCGCTACCATGACTAACCAGCTGCAGGAGCCGGAGCGGTGAATGAACCGTAAACGAACGCCTCAGGACGCTTGACGGCAAGCGCCAGACGCTCTTCACAGCGGATTGAGATCATGTTTTTCTCAAAGTCGTCGGCGTTTTCGGTGGAGATAACCACGTTGGCATCTTCGCGGTCGAAAATCTGCGCTCCGGCATTAAATGCGCCGGTTAGGAATTTACCCTGGAACGCAGCCGCTTCGGTCGCGACAACCGGCAGCCCCCATAGAGTAGGACCGGTCAGTGCTGCCGGGTTCGCCAGAATATAACGGCCCAGAGAATCCTTAGTCAGCTCGATCTTCGCCCAGTCAATGAAGTGCAGAACATGGCCTGACGCCGGGAAGCGCGCCAGCTGCGCCTGCAGCATAGCCAGTCGCAGATCATCAATACCGCTCTGGTTTGCAACGCTGAAAGCAGCCGCGTACGCAGATGCCTGTGGAACGATGCCGTTCAGATGCGTGCCGGTGCCGTCGCCGAAGAGAATTTCCTGCTCTTCGACATACTTCAGTCCGTAACGGAGCTCGGCGTCAATTGTCGACTGCAGCTGCGGCATGTCGTCCAGAATCTGCTTAGCAGCTTTGAACAGGTGCGCGATAGTGCGGACCGGCGTGATTTTTTCCGCAAAGGCAATGTCGCTGTACGGCTTGGTGGTGTTCTCAGCGACAGTCGCCGCCTTATTGGTGAAGCCGGTCTGCTGTACCCAGTAAATGGTGTTGGATTCGGTGCGACCCGGTGCGATAAGGTCGCGGATGAACAGTCGCTGTTTCGGCTGCTGATCGATGCCCGGCAGGCGGTCAGGCGCAACAATCTGGCCTGGCACGTTTACGGACAGCAATGCAGCCTTAACGGGGATGCTCAGGCGCTTGTTACCTTCGATGCTAGCTGAAAATGCCTTCAGCGCTTCAGAAGAAACAACCTGACCGCCGACGGTTTCGATAACGTTTTTCGCATTCGCCAGCGGCATCTGTGCAACGTGCTGCTCCAGGTCACCCAGCGCTGCCTTAAGCGTTTTTTCTGCTTCACGCATGGCGTTAAGCTCACTCGCCATTTTATCCACTGCCGCTTTGGTCTCGGCTGACAGCGAACCGGATTTTTTCGCCTCAGCCAGCGCTTCCTCAGCCTTCGCATTAAACTTGCCGCTGGCTTCGTTGATGCTGGCAGTAACCTGCTTCAGTACTTCATTTACTTCAGACATTGTTAATCCTTATTTGCCGAACGCGGTCAGCGCGTTTTTAAGTTGTGCAATATTTTCGGGGTTGATTTCGTCGGTAGCGCCCGGCATACCTTCAGGGGTGGCAGCAGCGCCAGGCTTGCTGCCGGTTAACGCTTTAAGAAGTTTTCGACGCTCGGAACGCGGTGCATCGGTTTTTGCCAGCATCGCGTCCAGCTTGCGCAGCGCAGCTGCAGGACTGTCGTCGCCATCAGCAATCTCATCTGCCGCCAGCAGGCGATCTGCAAAACCTTTTTCAACCGCATCACTGCCGCCTATATAGGTTTCAGCATCCATCATCGCGTCGATAGTGGCAGCATCCAGACCGGTACGAGCGCCGTAGATATCGTTCATGGCTTTATCAAAAGGCACCATGTCAGCTGCAATCTGCTGCAGGTCATGACGGTTTCCCATCGCATACACCCAGCAGTTATGGATCATCAGGAAGGCACCGCGACCAATCTGGACCTCATCACCAGCCATCGCGATAATCGACGCTGCAGATGCAGCGAGACCAAGCACTTTAACGGTGACTTTCCCTTCGTACTCCCGCAGCAGGTTGTAAATAGCAAGACCTTCGAACATATCGCCGCCAGGCGAGTTAATGTTTACGGTGACGTCAGCCCCGCCGATTGAGCGGAGCGCGGCAGCGATGCGGCTGGCGGTAACACCGTCGCCGTACCAGTCAGCGCCAATGACGTCGAAGACGGAAATACTGTTTTCTGCCTGCTTTGCGGCTTTAATACCACCGTTCCAGCGCTCAATTGCGGAGGACGGCAGATCGCGATTTTCGCGCGCAAAAGGCCGCCCCTCCGGCGCTGCCGGAAGACTTTTCAATGTCATGGGGGTTGCTCCTAAGCCGCTTGTCTAAGCGGTGATTGTTCTAAAGGAATATCCGGGAAAACCGCGTCGTGGACTTCGCTCAGCAGCTTAGCGTTGACGGCCTGGCTGTTTTTGCGCAGGTCCTCAAGCGGTGTCAGGTTTAGCTGCACCGTGTAAATATCGCCACCTTCAATCGGCGGCAGATTCTCCAGGCGGCGCACGTCATTACGTGACATCCAGCCGTTCTGCAGCGCCGTGGTGTAGTAAGCGGAGCGTCCGGCACTGTCGGCACGCAGCAGGCCTTCAACGGAGAACTCAGCGAATAAATCTTCATCGCCATTAAGCAGGCAGCGTGAAATCTCCTGCTCGATGTTCACCAGCATCGGGCGCAGCGTATTCGTCAGAAAAAGCAGGTTCATACCTTCAACGCTCGACGCCCAGCTGCTCTGCTTATCAACGTGACCCACCATAAACGGGGGTACACGGAACCAGCGGCAGATTTCCTCAATGCTGAACGAACGTGACTCCAGCATCTGAGCATCTTCAGGGTTCAGCGTAATGCCCTGATAGGACATGTCGCCTTCAAGGACCATTACCTTACCGGCATTTTTTGACCCAACGAACCGGTTAAGGTTTTCACGGTTTTTCTGGCGCTGTTCTTTTGTCAGCAGATTCTTTGAAAGAAAGAAGCCTGAGGTCTGAATACCGTTTTCAAAAATTTTCGCGGCTGACTCTTCGACCGCCATCGCTGCGCCAAACACGTCGCGCCCGGTGCGCATCGGCATCATTCCGCATACGCCGTCCAGACCAAACCCCCGGATGTGCATCATGTTTTTAACCGGAATGATGCGCGGCACGCCCTTCTCTGTGTAGGTGTACTGCAGTTCCCCGCTGTCGAGCCGTTCAACCTTCATGCTCTGAGGAAGTAGCGGCACCAGAGAAACCAGCTTCTGGCCGATCATCTTTTTCTCAACGTAGGCATTACCACGCAGGCAGATGCTGGCAACCACCATCAGCATGAAGCGCGACGGCGTCATCTCGCTGTTGGGACGGCGGCACAGCAGCTGATAAGCAGGATGATTGATAGCCAGCTTGCGGGAGCCGTCAGCTGAGCGCTCGTATACTTTCATCGGCAGAGTTGAAACCGACTCACTGAGAAGTCGCACACATGCCCAGACCGAAGCCAGCGCCAGCGCTTTCTCAGCTGTCACTACTTTTCCACTACTACTTGTGCCGTACCATTCCTGCCAGAAAGCAGCATCGTTAAGCCCAATGGACTCGCCAAGCCAGTTGACAATCGCGCTTTTGATGCGGCCCGGCTGTTTCTTTTCCTTCATCAGATACCTACCATGATCGGGTCGTCAAAAAAGTCATCGGGGTCGCCACTGTCTACCAGCACTGCATCCTCAGCAGCACCAATCGCCATAGCAGACGCCACCACGCCATCAATACGGCCAGTGCTTTTCTTTTTGGCAAAGATACGATTGTCCTTCTGATCTGCCTCCAGTACTGCAGACGCAGCATTCCATCTCAGGCAGGGGTTGGGCCGGATAACCAGCACCCGGTTATTAAGATGCTCCTCAAACAATTCGATAGAGCGTGGCATCCACAGCCCGGACTCCTGCGCCTTGTAAAAGCCCTGACCGTGAGGAATCAGGTCAACGCTTACAGACTCGCTTTCCAGCTCAGGCTCCAGATACTTGATGCGGTACTGGTCAAACGCAATGCACTTAATATCGTATCTGGCCGACAGTTCACCGATACGCACCGCCACAAAACCGTAGTTGACCGCCTTACCCGGCGGCGCGTGAATAAAGCCGTTACGCAGCCAGGCATCATAGGGAACATGGTCAGTCTTAGCGCGCTCAAGCAGAGAATCTTTTGGCGTCCAGAACTCAACTAAAAGCTTTTTAGACTTCGGAAAGTAAAGTGCCAGAGCCGTCAGGTCTCGGGAGCCGGACAGGTCAAGACCGCCATAACACTCTTCACCCGCTAAATCCTCGGGGTCAAATTCCTGTTCGCAATTCATCCATGTGTCGCTGTCTATCCACGGGTCGGACGCCTCAACCCACTGGCAGAAGTTAAGACGTCGCACGATGCTCTCTTTCGACGGCATCCCCCGAGCCTGCGTCACCTGCTCCCGCAGATATTTATCGGTAAATGTCTGACCAAGTGACGGGTTGGCCTTGCCCCAGCAGGTTTCGTCTTTAAATGGGTCGTCGCCCTCGTCGAGAGAGCAGATGAAGCTGAAAAAGCTGTCATCCTCCAGGTCACCTGCTGCAACCTTGCGCCCGTACTCGTGATACTCGTAACAGACGCTGGTTTTATCGTGGCCGCTGTTGGTGATGAGGAACATCAGCGCCTGACGGCGGCCTTTTGTGCCGGCACGCATCATCTCAACAACGGCGTTTGTCTTATGCTCATGTACTTCGTCAATCAGCGCGCCGTGCGGACGCGGGCCTGACTGACCATCATCGGAGCTGATCGGCTTGAAGAAAGAGCCCGTCTGCAGGAACGCAAGGTTCCACACGTTCAGCCCTGTGCCGGATTTAGTGATGCGCTGCGCCAGCGCGGGCGACTGATCGACCATCGTTACCGCATCGCGGAACAGGATCATCGCCTGGTCTTTTTTTGTGGCCGCGGCGTAAACTTCGGCGCGTGGCTCTTTGTCCGCCATCAGCAGGTAAAGACCTACACCACCCGCCAGGGGCGATTTACCCGATCCCTTACCTGACTCGATGTAGCTCATGCGAAAGCGGCGTGTGCCGTCTTCCGACTTCCAGCCGAACAATGAGCCAACTATGAAACATTGCCAGGGTAGCAGGATGAAAGGCTTCCCCTCATGCTCACCGCCGTTCAGTTTCAGTACCTGAGCAAAGAAGTTAACAACGCGCATTACAGCTTCAACATCCCAGAACAGGCCTCGTGCTGGCCCTTCTTCCAAATCAAGGATGTGGCGGGCGCATGCCGCGCGGATGTCGGGTCCGGCAATAATCGCCCCGCTGGTAACGTCCATTGCATACTGCGTCGCCGGATCAACCGAAGAACTGGTTGAGCGGGTCTTCTTCTTTTTCTCCAACATCAGCATTTACCTTTGACCGGGCAGCCGGTGTCAGGCCGAACTCCACCAGATAACTTTTAAACCGGCGATCCACATCTGCCAGCATGGCGACAGCCGGGTTAGATTTAATTAGAAAATCACCCATCTGGGTTTTAGTCGTATAGGTGCGCCCTTCGATATCAACTATCTGGCGCAATTGCAGAATTTCTGCATAAAGATCGCAGAGCCGTTCGAGCGCAAGTGTATCCGCAACCGTGAGGACACCCATCCCATCAAGAAGAACGGTGAGTTTTCCCCAGGCTGTTTTACCCCAGTCGGTCAGATGTGATGGAGGGCTTGGAATTTCACGGGCTGGCTTTGGCTCTTTTTTATTGAGCGCGCGCTTGCCGGGATTCCCTGTAACAACTTTCAGATGGGTAGGTTTTGGTCGTCTTCCGGCCATGAAAACCTCCCAGAAAAAAACTTTTCATTTCGCGGTTGTGCATACAAAGGGGGGCGGGCGGTCAGGAAGACGATAACCCCTGAACTTTCAAACCGCCCCTCCCCGCTTGTTATTGATTTATCACCTACGCCAGTGCGACTGTGGGTCCAGTGGCAGACCGTTCTCATCGCATCCGATGATGTGTCCGCGCTTCTCTTCGCGCTGCTTGGTGGAGTCGTGGTGCTGCTTACAGAGGGGTTGCCAGTTGGCTTTGTCCCAAAAGAGTTTCTGAGCTGTAGTAATGTCTTCTTGGTTGCCGCCTTTAATTGCTTCTTTCAAACGATGAGGCTTGATGTGATCGACTACGGTGGCGGCGACCGCCCGCCCTTGCCGGTGACACATTACGCAGAGCGAGTGCGATTTCAGGAATGACAATCTGGCTTTATCCCAGCGGCTGCTATAGATGCGGGGCTCAGACATATATTTTTCCTGCTGGTCAGATAGATTTAACCTTGGCAATGGCGTTATCGCCAACCGATGATTCATTGTGTTTATGCTGAAACTTGAACTCAGTGAATGCAGTTTTCAGTACAAATTAAAAGACCACCTAGGGGCGGCTTGAAGCTTTCATGCTTGCTCATTTTGCTGCTTTCGATGTTTTTGCATTACTCTAGATGCTCGCCTTTCCATCGAAATGATTTTTGAAACCGCTCTCTGCCTATTCATATTTTTAAGGCTGAGAATTATAGTTTCTCTAGGATTCCAATCATCATGATACGGCACTTTGAAATTATTTCTTATTTCATCAGCTATCAAAGATGCTTTAATACCAACCTCAGCAAACTCTCTTCTACGAACTGTAAAATAATAGCTTATCGAGTCATGATCAAAATCAGGTGAGCTGGTAATTTCTCTCAACGTATCTTTGGCTTTGGCAATCTCGACATTTATACTTTGAAGCTTATAAAGCATGAGTGGTTCAAGATATTTATGCTCACCTTTGACTGAGGACATGTCAAAAGTTGGTGATTCAACTTGTGCCTCATAGGTGTAGTCTTCAGGCTCAGGGTAGGCAGGATTGTAGCCTTGATCCCAAGCCACCTCGCCACATTGGTATACAAAGTCGTCAAGTAGATAGATTAGCTGAACAGCTATGTAATTTTTTTCTGTTTTCCTTTTTTGATAATCAAAGTAAAAATCTTTGCATGTGTTGACTATGAGAGGGATTGATACTGCAGCAGCTGCACCAATAAACGAATATAGTTTTTCAGGGCTGCTAACAAAGCTATTTATAATCGACATTTCTCAGTCTCAGCTAAAATCGTTTGGACAGATTAATGCCTGATAAACTTTGCTTCAACAATTTGCATTGGTTATTTGCATAGTTCGTCTATGTATTGCTGCAACGCGGCTATTTTTGACTGGTCGTGTTTAATTCCGTCTCTGATACCGAGAACGTTTCGTCCAGCAACTGAAGAGAGTTCGACGGTGGTTCCATTATCCACGCTGGCGGTGCCGGTGGTTTGATTCGAACAAGAGCCTGCGACGAGCACCCGGCCACCACGATCAAGCTTATGCTGCAAAGAATCATTTTCAGCTTTGGCATTAGCCAGCTCCTTCGTGTATTTGGCATCAAGTGCAGCCACGTCACGCTGGCGCACTTTCATATCGTTGATGGTGTCGTCAGCAAGTTTCAGCGCATCTTTGGCGTTGTCTCTCTGAGCTTTGTAATCAATGGCGTTGCCACGGTAATAAAGCGCCAGGCTGAGCGATAACAAGCCTGCGGCAACGACCACAACCATCGCGATGATTAATGCCTTAGCTCTAAATGTCACCCGGTCCACCTGCTAAGCAAAGAGAACGCTCCATATCGCGGCGGTTCTGTAATCCCCTCCACTTCATCCCACCGGCATAAACCCAGCGGCGCATCTCTTCACATGCACCAACCTGATCGCCAGCATTAAGCCTTTTGAGCAGCGTTGATTTTGAAAATGCGGAGGTGCCTACGTTGTAGGTGAAGCTATACAGTGACGCGCGCTGATATTCGCCAAGAGGAACTTTAACCAGACTATCAACAACACGTTTAACCGGCTGAAGGTCATTCCACATCAGGCGGTCGCATTCGCGATCGGTATATTTCTTCCCTTTAACGATGTCGTTACCGGTATGACCATCACAAACGGTCCAGACCCCGACTACATCCTTATAGGGCTCATATACTCGGCCCTCGACACCATCTTTCCCGCCAATAAACAGTGAAGCAATAATCATTGACCCGCCGCCCGCTGCGGCAATCAACTTGTTACGCAGACTGGCTGACATAGCCATAGTTATTCCTCGCCAAGCTTATCGGTTGGGATGTATCCGCGCTGCTCTAAAGCTCTTATCTGAGCCAGAGATACTTTGCGTTTAAAATACGCGTTGATGGCAAACGTCATCAGCGCAAGCACGATACCGGCGATAACACCGACAGCACTCCATTCATCTGGACTCAGTCGTGTTAATACGCCATTAGCCACAGCTGAACCAGCTGCACCGTATGCCGCTCCTGATGCTAGTTTGCTCATATGGTTGATACTCATGATCACCTCCGTGATAACGGTCGGTGCTGTCTGTGGTCTTTAAATAAAAAATTGCGCACCGCCACGGCGTAAAATTTTCGGATAAAAGTGATTGGCGGGCGCAAAAACGAAAGAAGGCCGCTCTATGGCCACCCTCTAAAATATGAACCCTGACGCCTTCCGCGATAGTTACCTGGCCCGTCAGCCACAGGGTTAATTATTAAAAACAAAAAGCCCCATCGGTTAAGACGGGGCTTTCGGCCTGATATGCGAGATGAATGATTGGACTAAAGAACGATACACATCAGGCGATTTACTATTTACAAAATCTGATTTTTTCTGTCAAGAATAAAAACACCCAATAGCTGGTGAGGCTTCGGGCGCTTTAAATCACTCACGTTATTTGCAACTGATTCTTGATGATAAGTAGTACTGCGTAGTAACGACTCTTATCACATTACCAATGATTTTGCGGACCGCGTTAATGTTTTTTGAATAATTTTTCTTGGCTCTAATTCCGGGTCCATTTCAAGCCGAACATCCAGCCATGCCAGACAACCTTCAATAAAACCTTCAGCCATTTGGACCTGAATGCGGATCATCTTCTCGTCGCATTTCGCGCGCTGCGCCAGCTTGCGTTTAGATATGTTGTAAAAGTAATGCAGCACAATTAACTCGTGCTCATCAGGACGGCGGGCGCGAAGTTTGGTTAAGCATGACTCAATGACCAAACCATCATCATCAGTGCATGACAGGGTCATTTTTGAATCCTGTGGTAGCAGCCCTTTGAACCCAGCCGCAATTGGTGAGTAATCTACACCGCTACGATCAGAGCGCGCCCATCCTGCCCAACGTTCTAATACCTGTGACATGTCACGCATACATATTCCTCCACGCTTTTTAATTTACCCGATCACGCCGACTGCAATCGAGTGATCAAGGAACCTGAACAGCAGCTCTAACTGACTGCCGTATTTTTCTTCGAATGCCCTCATGTCCCGGTGCAGTTCATCGTGATGCGCCCTGCAAAGCGGTATCACAAATAAATCATGCGCCTTCGTTCCCATTCCCCCTTGTCCATGTCCGATGATATGATGCGGGTCGTCTGCTGGCTTGCGGCAACAGGCGCAAGGCTGCGCTTTTACCCACCGCGTGTATTTTTTATTGCTCCAGCGCAAGCGCTTTGGCCGCGCCATGAACGTCTGCGGCGACTCCGTGTCGATGCGGATGGTCAAAACCTGCTTCACCACCTCTGCTGCTTCCTGAATCATCTCCTGCGCCGAGCGGGTTGGAGTGATCGCCGTCTCTGGTATTGGTCCTGTGTCAGCGATGGGCTTAGGCATGCGCAGAACGCGGCGTGCGTGTGATTCTGGTATCAGGTCGATAACGTCTTTCAGGCATGCCCACCAGCACAGCTCCGGCAGCGTCATCTGGTGATCAACACCTAACCCCAACTGAGTGCAGGCTGATTCGATAATCCAGCGCGCCAGATTGCCTGCTGCATACGTTTCCAGGATACCAGGCAAGCCGTTTGAACGACAGTAGTTATCACAGGAATAACACAGGCAAAGTGAGCCAAAATCAGTCCGCAAGGTAGTGTAATGCTGATGGTGATAAGAATCTTTTTCCTGATACTGGCATACACCAATTTTTTGAACCCACGCATCATGAACTTCCAGTCCACCAGCAGCGTCGATCACCCTGGTATCACCGAAGAACGCTTTAAGCGTTGGTTTATCCAGTAATGGCTGGCTACTGTCGTTGATTAAACCCGATGGTAGGTGTGACATGTCACGCGGCATTGTGCAGACTAAAACACGCTCACGGAACATTGGTATCAGGTCGCGACCCGGCTTAAGCAGGACAATGCCAGTATTAAACGCAACGTCCGGAGTAAGTATCGCCCTCATGCCGCCACCGCCTGATAAGCATCAATGGTTATCTCAACGTAGCCGCTCTTTGTCACTGGCCCCCACTCAACCGCCATTCGCTTAATCTGGCTGTCGTCTTTCCAGATTCCGGCATGTGTCAGGCTGTCGAATAGCGCTTTCAGGTAATTATCAAGGTCGCGAGATCGGCGATCAGGTGGTGCAATAATCACAGTGACTTCTACAGCACAATCCAGCGGTTTAGGCTTGCGGCCTAACTGCATGTATACCGCGGCGATCGCGTTTGAACGGAAAGAGCGCCCGGAGGCGCTGATTAATACTCCCTTTGGCGTGTGACGCCAGTAGGTGTTTACGGTTGGAGGGAATGGCAGTGTCAATTTCATGTTTCTCCCTATACTGCCAACTGCAGTTGCATGTTGAATTTATCCCGGTTCTCGCAGTAATCGAGTGAGCCGGGGCTGTTGTGCGATTCGATTCGTTCAACCATTAGCGCAGCGCGAGTCTCTTTTGATACTGGCGCATAAGCACCAGACCAGGCTTTGTCGATGCCGATGTTTCTGGCTACGTTCGTGCTGTCGGCACTTGCTAATGGCAACTTGGTGAAGATAAGCGGGTTTAGCATGCGCAGGCCGTGAAGCTTACTGATGGGCTGCCCATAATCATCGATGACATGGCGGATTAGGTCTTTCATTCTCGCGACGGCAATGTTCGGTCGCTTAACGTCGTATTCGCCACAACTACCGATCGCCACACGCGGATATTCGTTGCAGAGCCGGATGAATCGCTCATCGCTCTCGTTCATGTGCCAGACCGGCACACCATAAAACTCACCGTGCGGCCACTCATCAAGCAACGCTTCGTTCTCAGCTTCGCCGCCGTCAATAACGTCAGGGATGATCGCAAAGTCAAAAGCAGGATGGTTTTTCCAGCGAGAGACAAATTCGTAATAATCATTCCAGTCGATTTTATTCCGGCCAGCTGCTTTCCACGCAGTAAACGCGCCGTTGTCGAGGGCAAATGACTGGCAGTATTCAGAGGCGAGACCGATTTGGCTGGCGTGGGCGAAAGAGATGAATGCGTGTCGGGCTTTCCATGCTCGAATGGCGCATGTATCAGGCGTAATCGGCCCACCGTGATAATGAATCATGCCACCCTCCCGGCGATCAGTTGCACGCTGCTGTCACACTGATTGCCCCAGCAATCCCAGCCATCGGCGGCGGTTCGCGCAAACAGCTCAATGCGTGACACGTCACCATAAAGTTGCTCCAGACGGTTTCTCACTTCCCACGGCTTAGCGCTGTGTTCGCCCAGGCACGAATACACAACCTGCTTTATCGATGCGCTGGCGCGTTCCAGCCCGGTACCGCGCGTGGCAATCAGCACATCCTCGGTGTTGCTGCGGGTGTGGTTGCCGCCGTTCATGCGGGTTTCTGCGTTAAGCATGTCCAGCAGGTCGGTGAAGTCGTGAATGGTCTGTTTGGTCAGCGCGCGGTTGAAACGCTCTTCTGCGCGTTGGTTCATCTTCACCCAGGTAAATCCCTTCATGGTGCGGACGCGATAGCCCCATGATTCAGCCAGTTCGCGCGCTTCCTGGTTGTGGGTGCCGGTGTACCACATCGCTAAAACTGAGTTTTCTGCCCCTAGCGCCCACACAGGCAGGCGCTTAAGGTCAGCCATAGACATGGTCTGATAGTGATCAGTGGCAGCACCATTGCTGATGCTGTTGTTGTATGGCCAGGGAGGAGCGGCGTAGATGAGCTGGTAAGGCATTACGCGCCCTCCACGGTTTGGGCTGAATGCGCAGCGTATTCAGCCAGGATTGCTGCCACTTCGAAAGCAACTGAATCATTAACGTAGAGGCAGTTAACATCTTCGCTTTGGACGTATTCGGCTTTTTGCAGGAGCTCAAGCAATCGACGCGCGCGGGTGGCACTAAACTGCGGCATTGCTGCGGCACGGGTCAGTCTCTTCTTGCCGCCGGCTTTCGCTTTTGCCAGCTGCGTTTTGGCGACCGTCTCAGCCTTCGCGCCATGCTCGCGCACCATAGCTACTGCAGTTGTCGCTGCAACCTCGCCGGTCTTAACCATTTCGATTAATCCATCACCGACGTTCAGCAGCGCCAGGTGTTGATCGATGTCTGATGGAGAGCGTTTAACTTTCTTCGCAATTTCTGCCGGTTCCCACCCCTGATTAATCAGGCGCTGGTATGCTGCGGCGCGTTCCAGAGGCTCCAGCGCGCGGCCCTGACTGCTCGTCACCATGAAGGCGATGCGATCGGCTTCGTTGCCTACGAAATCTTTGCACTCCAGGCGGATTTCATGTCCTGCTTCCTGTGCCAGCTTCGCGCCGTGCCAGCGGTGGTGACCGTCGATCACCTTCACACCCTGCGCTGTAACCTGAACGGTCAGAGGTGGAACATTCTCACCGGCAATGTACGCATCGCGGAATTCTTCGACGTGAGCCTGATCGATGTCGCGAACGTTGTAACCAGGTTCGATATACAACTCACTAACACCCAGCAGGTAAGTCTTGCGCGTGGTTATGTTCGTGTCGTTTTTGTCTTTTTCTTTGTAAATCAGGGATAAGGTGCTCATGCTGTTTTCAACTCCCATATCAGGGCAATAACTAAACCGGTAATCATCAGAACCGCTGCGCGAATGCCACGGTAGTAATCTTCGTTGCGCCAGTAGTGCGCTTTGATGGCTTCCATCATCGGCGTTTACCTCGCACGCAGAACGGATCGGGCAGTGGCTTCGGGTCACGCTCTTTCGCCCTCGCCACGCACAAGTTTGCCCGGATTCGCGCTTTTTCACGGAGACCAGCCTTACGGGTTGACTGCTGCGCCTGCTGCCAGACATTGGCGGCACGGTTCCACAGATTGCGTTCCTGCAGGCTGTAGGCCTTGTCGCAGAGGGCGATGTATTTTTCGTCACCTTCGCCAGCTGGCTCTGCAGTAAAGTAATGGGCTTCGGCATCGCTCCAGACATCGCCAACTGCGGTCATAACCGGCAAAGCAGAAACTACGGTGCTGCGCGTGCGACCAATTGCTCTGGCGATCTGCGCCGGAGTCTGGCCGGGAAAGGCCATCAGGTGCGTAAGAATCAACGTTTCAGTGTTCATCGTTACCCCCGGAAGCCTTCAGGAATTTCGTAGTTAGCGCTCGGCACATGCATTACATCGCGCTGCCACTTGCCGTTGATACACGGTGGACGCCCTGCCTTGTCCCACTTCTGTGCCGAACTCAGGTAGCCAGGAAACTTGCCGGGACGGAAAATCGTTTCCGGGCGAACGAAATCACGCATCTTGGCGTCATCAGCCCATTTTGCAATCGTGTAATCCACTGTGAGAATCAGCTCATCAGCAGTGAAATCCTCAGCCAGACGCCCCCTAATAGGTCCGAGTGATGAGCGAGATTTCTGATAACGCAGACCAGCAGCGCGGTTCAGGTGATCCAGCACCCTGAAAGCATCCTGATTAGGCTCACTTTCGACGTCGGGTTTCGCAGAAACCGGACAAAGGTCTTTTGCTGTAATCTCTGTAGTAATCTCTGTTGTATTCTCTGTAAGACGAGTGCAATTTGCCCCCATCGATGGGTTTAATTTGCCCTGTTCGATTGGTGCATCTTGCCCTGTTCGATGAGTGCAATTTGCATCCTTCGATGAGGGCAATTTGCACTCATCGGATAACAGTGGGTTTGCGTGGTTAATCGCGTAAAAATTTGTGCGGTCATGCTGCGTCTTTTTTAACTGCTCAACGTAGATAAGCCCGCTTTTTTTAAGCGATGTCAGAGCGCGTTTAACCGTATCGGATGACCACCACGGAAATTGCTCATTCCAGTCTTCAATGGTGTTGTAAACCCAGCGACGGCCTTCATGCTCAACACCCGATGTGGTGTCCTCCAGCCAGTAACAAATCTGCTGAAGCACGATCGCTTCATTGAGGCCAATACGGCATGCAAGCACCGGGCTAACTACCAGCGGTTTTACCTTCAGAAGTAAACTCATGCGGTGCCTCTATTTCCCGGAAGTCGCGCTGGAACTGGTGCAGAGGACAGAAGCACTCACCATGTTCATAATTGTTGCGGAGGTAGATAACGCGGCCTGATTCAGGCTCCCAGCGGATAACCCGAACGGGAATGCCGCGACGATCTTTGAACCAGCGGTCAAGTTCTCGCACTTATCAGCCTCCGGTTGACAGTAAAAATCATTCCAGGCTTTCTGAACTACCAACGGTTCCGCAGACTGGTAGTTGTCGGCTTTACCTGCAACGCGTAATATTTGCTCATACCGCAACTGACCTGCCTCCACGCGGCAACGGAATTGCACTGAAGGTCTCGTTTGAATTAAGCTGTTCATGTCGTTACTTCTCCACGCAAGTTGATTTGACGATGCCGAGCGCTCTGGTCTGCAAACCGGGGCGCTCAACCTTTCTGCTCTACCCATCTCATAATTCCTGAGCCTGAATCTGCATGCCCACTTCCGCTTTACGGTTGGACATAAACAGGTCTACCGAATGCTCTGTCACGCCAACGCCGTACAACGCTAGGAAGCCAAGAAAGCCATGAATCTGGCCGCGCATCTTTTGCTGAAACAATCCAGACAGCGTTTTAAGCTCCTTCTGGTCAATAACACCGTCTGCTACCGCTTCCTGCTTAGCGATCGCCAGCTTCCCCGCAGTTGCTTTGTTGCGCAGCTCAATGTCATACAGGTCAACCTTGTCCACTTTCTCAACGGTTGAAACGTCCACCAGCGTCAGTCCTTTGCGATTAGCGAAGTACTCAGCCAGGTAAGTGCTGCGTGACAGGTCTTCCATCTGCTGCAGCTCGTCCAGCGAGAAGAAGCGACTGCCGCATTTGCGGTACAAATGATTGTGGAACTGATCAATGGTCATGCCCATGTCATCAGCCATACCCAAACGACCGTGTGGGTGTGCTTTGCACATCAGGCGAATTGCGGTGTTGATGGTGTCTACCATTTCATTCTTCCTGTTGTAGTTACCGCTAAGCGGCTGTCGCTTTAGAATTCAGTTCGGGCCAGATTTTCATCCAGTCATCGGGATGCAGGTCTTTTCTACTTACCGCGCCTTCTGAGTTTATTTCGATGAGAACTGACAACGCCGGTCCTAATTTTTGACCCTTGCTAATTGCCTTACGGAGGTATTCAAGTGAAGTTTCGCAAGTTGCAGCGAAGTCCCGTTGCTTACCAAGCGCAAGGCCGTTCAGATACGTTCGTAACGTTTCCATGTAGCCTCCTGTGGTTGATGAAGTGAGTATACCTGTAAGTATATTTTATTCAATACCTGCAAGTCATTTACCTGAGAGTAATTTCTCGTATGATCCGGGTATGAAAACTGAACCAAGCCATGACATCTACGAAATCCGCCGACTTAAGCTTCAAGAGCTGGTTGATGGGTACGAAACTCAGCGGAAGTTCGCAGAGGCAGCAGGCCTTGATGCGACCGTCGTTTCTCGAATGCTTTACCCTTCAGGTAAGGCGAACAAGCGCAATATTGGCGAGCAATCTGCACGCCAAATCGAAGACTCTTTAGGCTTGAGTCGCGGTTGGTTGGATGGTTTAGCTAATACTAAAGATTCAAATGTGGCCTACGTAGGCCCGAACGAACCGAAGGGAAATTTTCCAGTGATCAGCTGGGTTAGTGCAGGACAATGGATGGAAGCTGTAGAACCCTATCACCGCAAAAGTATCGACCGCTGGTATGAAACAACTGTTGATTGCTCTGAGAGCTCATTCTGGCTGGACGTTAAAGGTGATTCGATGACAGCGCCGGCTGGGCTAAGTATCCCCGAAGGCATGGCAATTCTGATTGATCCAGAGGTTGAAGCCAGAAATGGCAAGCTCGTTGTCGCAAAGCTTGATAGCGAGAACGAAGCCACCTTTAAGAAATTGGTCATTGATGCAGGTCGAAAATTTCTTAAGCCGTTGAATCCTCAGTACCCTATGACTGAAATTAACGGTAATTGTCGGATAATAGGTGTTGTAGTGGATGCTAAAGTCACCAACCTACCTTAACCATCGTCAGTCCCATCTAACCCGGTCTTTACCGGGTTTTTTATGCCCGCAGTATCTCGCCAATAAATAAATTCTCTTTTTATTCATATCCATATACCCGCGCGTACAATTTATTTACCTTTGAGTATTTACACTTAATATACTCGCAAGTATATTTAACCCATCGGATGTATACATGAGGGTGCCGCAGCGAAAATGATCAAGCACATGGCCGACACCAGCTTACGGGACTTGATCACCTTCCTGTACCTCTTCCCTGATGCCGAACTCATCTGTGATGCAGATACCGGTGTCATGACGTTCGAATGCTGTGAAGTAGATGTGGAATACAAGGCTGTGTTTTAAACGTTGAGTGTTTGGGCGGTTTCTCCGGGGCTTTCAACCCATTCAGGAGAGGGAAGATAGTGTTCGACCGGTTTAACCGCCACTTTTTCACAACGATGAGAGCATTTGACGGGCGCACCGAGCCGCGTCACAGAGGCGTTAAGTGCTCTCAACGTTGTGGTGAATGCGCAAGCTAAGCGTGAAACCCTTTATTGGCGCGGGGCATGTGGTTAAGTCCCTCCAGCGAGGTTTAGCCGAAGACGTTCGGTGACATGACAATGAATACCAAAGCCGGAGATTAGCACCGGTCATCACAACTTAAATCCGCAGGTTGCTTAATCATAATTGATGGCAGTGCCTGCGCCGGATGGGGTAACCGGCACACAATGGTGAGAGAACTGAAAAATCTGGAGCATGGGCGGTAATTGGGTGGGCGTGGGAACTTTAACCGAATTATTGCTAACAGTTCTCTCAACCATTGTGGTGATGGCACCAAGTGCGAGTGTGGTGAACTGGCCCTAACGATTACGCGATCGGTTGAGTCTGAAAGTCTAAACCCGCTCTGGTTATTGCCAGTTCAGCCAGAGCACCGGGAGGCACCCGGCACCGCAATACCTTTCAACGTGGAGTAACGAGGCTACAGGTTTTGCAGAACCTGTCAGCCAATTAAATGAATCCCTCAGTGATTTATTGCCAGCAATGGCAAGGGATTCTTACAGCCCAAAACAGGCGTGGAGGATGTATGGGGTACTGGAAATTTATTAAACCTGAGCAATTGGCGGCGTGGGATAAGTTGCGCAGCGATGAGCAGTTGATGCGTGCCGAGGGCTTTGCCCTGGCTGAGAAATTTCAGGCCAAACCGGTGTTCACCAATGACGTTGGTCGTTCAACGTTCTACGGCGTGAAGTTCGATAAAGGTTTTTATGTTGCTAAAGACCTTTGGACCAAACCGACAAGCAATACCGGATTTGCATCGTGGCCTAAAGCGCGCGCGCCAAAGGGTCTAAGTGAAGAACACAAATCACTTTTGGTCATTTGGAAAGAGAACTATCCAAAAACTAAAGTCGAGAATGATCAGTTCTACACCTCGATCGGTCTGGATTGGGGAATGTTGTTCCTCACTGGAATCACATATTTCCGATTTGGCGATGCCATCTACGTAAAAACTGGCGCGAAGCCAAATGAAGATGCGCAAGCGGTTGAGATTTTAGGCAGCGAGTTTGATTCAGCTAAGAGGGAGTATGTCGATGCAGCATCCGCATGATCACATCACCGTGGGCATTGTCACCCTGCCCTACAGCATCATTTTAGCCGGCTGGATTATGCCTGACGGCTCAGTGATCAGTAACCCAATCGCAGCTCAGAAAGCTGCCGAGCGCCTCAACAGCGCAAGCCGTACCGTTCACTGAGGGCCACCAGCATGACTAACAAAGAACTCGTGGCAGCTGGTCACGCATTAGCTAAAGCACAGGGCGCAGATGCGCCACTTACTGAAATCGCAAAGCTGGTATCAGACCTGGCTACACGCCTTGATGTTATGGATTCCTGCAATAAGGCGCTGGCTACTGAAAACTACGCTGTTAAAAATATCATTGAGCTTCACGCGGCTGGTTTTTCCGCTTGCTCAGCATGCGGTCATGAGGAAGCCAGTGAAAATGACGATGTCGTTTTCTTAAGTCGCTCTCTTGCAACTCCGGAAACGAACGTAATTCTCAATTCATTACGGGCTGAAGGTATTCACTTTGCTGTCAATCGTATGTTAGCTGCGTGGGAAAGCGGATTTGTTAACGATACGCCAGCTCAAGCCTACGACATATCCGGTGGCTTTTTGACGGCTCTTGAATTCTTGCCGAACGCATCATCAGATGAATTTAAACGTGATTATTTGGATGAAGTGCGGGCTGCTATCGCAAAGCAATTATGTGCAGCCAAGGATGGTGAGTGATGACGCCTGCATATGATCAGCCGATCCTCGACATGTGCTGCGGTTCGCGCATGTTCTGGTTGGATAAAGGCGATTCGCGCGCAATCTTTGCTGATGTCCGCGAAGAATCACACAAGCTGTGTGACGGTCGTTCGCTTCATATTGAGCCCGACATCATCGCAGATTTTCGTGCTTTGCCCTTCCCCAATAATAGCTTTGCCCAAGTGGTATTTGATCCGCCGCATCTTGAGCGTGCTGGCGAAAACAGCTGGATGCGCAAAAAGTACGGTGCCCTCAACAAGAAAACATGGCGTGACGATATCCGCGCGGGTTTCAGCGAGGCGTTTCGCGTATTGCGGCCACACGGCACGCTCATCTTCAAATGGAATGAAACGCAGATACCCGTTAGCCTGGTAATCGCCCTTACAGACGTTAAGCCAACAATCTGGCAGCGAACCGGCAAAGGCGATAAGACTCATTGGATTATCTTTTTAAAGGATGCTGACCATGCGTGAGCGCGGAATTATCTTCAACGCCGAAATGGTTCGTGCAGTTCTGGAAGGCAGAAAGACGCAGACGCGCCGGATTATGAAGGTGCAGCCTGAATCAAATCAGCTTGGCCTGCTGCGCATTACTGCCTCCACTAACCGCAGTGATACCGGCAAGTACCACTGGGCCGAGTCAAATGCCACCGGCAATCATGTCCGCTCAAAACTGTTTGCATGCCCGTTCGGTGCAGTAGGTGATCGCCTATGGGTGCGTGAGGCATTCCGGGTTCATAGCCGGCCTACTGACGTGGCCACTCTGGTTTATAAATCCAGTGAGAAGCAGAGCTGGACGCATCAGACGCACCGCGTGCCAATTGAGAAATGCAATAAGCCAGCAGTGGTTGATAAGTGGACACCGTCCATCCACATGCCGCGCTGGGCTTCCCGCATAACGCTGGAGATTACCGGCGTTCGTGTGGAGCGGCTTTGGGATATTACAGAGGATGATGCCAAGGCTGAAGGTTGTACGTTTGAGGCGCTGAGGTTCCAGCCTGGCACTCGCGAAGTTGAAGAGATGGGACACACTGCCGTTTACCAGTTTGGCGGATTGTGGCAATCCATCTACGGCGAGGAAAGCTGGCAGGCTAACCCGTGGGTGTGGGTCATTGAGTTTAAGCGCGTGGAGGGTGATGCATGAGCAAGCTCAAGTTAAAAACTTTGCAGGATGTCAGCGCGTGCGCAGCCGAAGTGCTACTGGCGATCGCCGGTAACCACGAAGATGTTAACAAAAACAACAGCACCGAAATGTGCCGTTTATGGGACAACCTAAACGATCATTTCGCGCCACCAGAAGTGGTGAAATCTATGGCGGATGAGCTGATCAACCTTCGAATGATGAATCAGCGCCTTCTGGCCCAGCGAATTGCCGACCGACGCCGTTTTGTTAAGCCTGCACCTGAGTGCGTGCTTACGGTCGTTAGTAAGGAGGTTTGACCATGTTCAAACTTCATAAGCTGGGACGCACCGGCTTTGATTATCTCAATATGAAGTCGCCACGCCACCAGCTAAAGCTACAACGCATCAACATTGCTGGCCGCTCTTACTCCGCATGGCGTGATTCGCGAGCGGTAGTCATTAGGGGGGAAAATGGCTAAGTCACCCGCAGAGCGCAAAGCAGAACAGCGCGCGCGTCAAGCCGCTGCCGGTGAGCAGAAACTGGAGCTGGTTCTGGATAGTCAGGAGTTAGCGATGCTGGCGCACAACTGCGCCGCACGTCGTCCCGGTCGCGAACCCTATGAGATGGCTGAGTATATAGCGCTGCTGATTCGCCAGGATGATGCGCGTGTGCGTGGCCGTATTCGGGTAATCAGTAAGCGGAAATGTGGGAAGTGTGGTGATCAACTGCCGGTGCAGGATTGCCCATGCAAAGACGAAGCAGCATGTTGGGCCAATCGCGGCTGGCATGAAACCAAAATAACGCTGTGACATGTCACAGCAAGTAAACCTGTTGCAGCAGGTAATGCGTGGAGGTTCTTTATGGCTCGTTGGGTAGTTCTTGAAGAGTGGGCTGAGAGTGAATTTGGGAAGCCGATACCCGGCAAGGCGTCGCTCCATAAGTTTGCGAAAAATGGCATGATATCGCCCCCGGCCCGTAAGGTTGGCAGACATTGGCGTGTTGAATGTAATGCGAAATTCGTGGGGATCGATAAACCCATGACTAAGGATAGTGATAGCCCACTCCTCAAGAGGATATTAGAAGATGGCTAGACCGAGGAAATATAACGTCAATATCCCCGGCCTTTCCTGTTTCACGGATGCTCGTACCCAAAAGGTTTACTGGAGGTACAAGCATCCTGTGACGGGAAAATTTCACGGTTTGGGAACTGATGGTGACGCAGCAAAGCAAATTGCCATAGAAGCCAACTCAAGGTTGGCAGAACGGCAAATGGCGCAGCTATTGAAAGTGAGAGATGAGATAAGCCGGGAGCAGAAAAAGGGAATTTCTGTTTCTGCTTGGGTGGAAAAATATCTGGAAATTCAGGCAGAGCGACTTGAGACCGGAGAAATTCGGTTCAACACTCACAAGCAAAAGCTGGCACCACTAAAAGTTTTTGTTTCTGAAGTTGGATTGAAGAGTGTCGATGATATTTCCGTTCGTGAAATCGCCGATCTTCTTGACCAGTACAAAGAGCGTGGGCAGAACCGTATGGCCCAGATTGTGCGGATGGTGCTGATTGACCTTTATAAAGAGGCGCAACATGCAGGTGAAGTTCCACCTGGTTATAACCCTGCCCTCGCTACGAGAATGCCCCGCAATAAGGTTCAGAGGGAACGCCTTAATCTTGAAGAATGGACTGCTATCTTTGATGCCGCCGCAGCCTTACCGAACTATGTTCAGAATTCAATGCTGCTCGCCCTGGTAACAGGTCAACGCCTAGGGGATATCGCGAAGATGCAATTCAGTGATATTTGGGATGGTCACTTACATATTCAGCAAGAGAAGACCGGCACTAAGTTAGCAATCCCTTTATCTTTACGATGCAGCTCGATAAATATGACGCTTGAAGATGTTATTTCGAGATGTAGAGACAGAATCCTGAGTAAGTTCGTGATCCATCACCATCACACTACTTCTCAGGCACAACGTGGTGAGGCTCTGACGATCAGCTCTATCACCACAGGATTCAGCAAAGCTAGGAAATTGACCAATATCGAGTGGGAATCTGGTACCCCTCCAACATTCCACGAACAAAGGTCACTTGCTGAACGGCTTTACCGTGAACAAGGCATGGATACAAAACGCCTACTTGGACATAAAAATCAGGTTCAAACGGACAAATACAATGATGACAGGGGTAAAGAATGGCTGATAGTGGCAGTCTAAATTAGAGAGATTTTTAGCCAGTTTTGCAGAAGGGTTTTGCAGGAGTTTTGCAGAAGAGATTTCGAGGTGGTTAATTCACCCCAACTTCCTGAAAGGAAATCGGGGTGACAATAACATGAGTTATTACATGTTGTTGATGATCGCGTCACCAAACTCTGAACATTTCAGCAGTTTAGCGCCATCCATCAGACGTTCGAAATCGTAGGTCACGGTTTTGTTAGCGATAGCGCCTTCAACACCTTTAACGATCAGGTCAGCCGCTTCGAACCACTCCAGGTGACGCAGCATCATTTCTGCCGACAGGATCACTGAACCTGGGTTCACTTTATCCTGACCTGCATACTTCGGTGCTGTACCGTGCGTCGCTTCGAACAGGGCACATTCGTCACCGATGTTGGCGCCTGGTGCAATACCGATACCGCCAACCTGTGCCGCCAGGGCATCAGAGATGTAATCACCGTTCAGGTTCATACAGGCGATCACGTCGTATTCCGCCGGACGCAGCAGGATCTGCTGCAGGAAGGCATCGGCGATCACGTCTTTAACGATGATCTCTTTACCGCTGTTCGGGTTCTTGAACTTCATCCACGGGCCGCCATCGATCAGCTCGCCGCCGAACTCTTCTTTCACTAACTGGTAACCCCAGTCTTTGAAAGAACCTTCGGTGAACTTCATGATGTTGCCTTTGTGAACCAGGGTCAGAGAATCACGGTCGTTGGTGATGGTGTATTCAACTGCTGCGCGCACCAGACGTTTAGTGCCCTCTTCCGAGCATGGTTTAACGCCGATACCACACTGCTCAGGGAAGCGAATTTTCTTCACGCCCATCTCTTCGCGCAGGAACTTGATCACTTTATCCGCTTCTGGCGTGCCCGCTTTCCACTCGATACCGGCATAGATATCTTCTGAGTTTTCACGGAAGATCACCATGTCGGTCTCTTCTGGACGCTTAACCGGGCTTGGCGTGCCTTTGTAGTAGCGAACCGGACGCAGACAAACGTACAGATCCAGCTCCTGACGCAGCGCAACGTTCAGAGAACGAATACCGCCACCAACTGGAGTAGTCAGCGGGCCTTTGATGGCAACGCGATATTCTTTAATTAAATCGAGGGTTTCCTGCGGCAGCCAGACGTCCTGGCCGTAGAGTTCTACTGATTTTTCGCCGGTATAAATTTCCATCCAGGAAATTTTTCGCTCGCCGTTGTAGGCTTTCTTCACAGCGGCATCAACCACTTTCAACATTACCGGGGAAACATCAACGCCGATACCGTCACCTTCAATGTAAGGAATAATCGGGTTATTCGGAACATTCAGTTTTCCCTGATCCAGGGTGATTTTTTGACCTTCCGCCGGAACAACTACTTTGCTTTCCATCAACCTCTCCTTCGAGCGATTTTTTGTTAATGATTTGTAAGATGCGGGTCAATACTACTTGATTATTTCCGCTACGCCAATCACCGTAGTTTCGCGCTATAATGCGCCGAATGTTTCCGACTGCAAAGCCCATGCGAAAAACTTCTCAACGAATTCACCAGGATAAGCGCGCAAGCGCCCCGGCACGTAAGCCCGTGCGCCGCGATACCCGTCCGAAAGGCCCAAGACGCGTCATACTCTTTAACAAACCATTCGATGTTTTGCCGCAATTCAGTGACGAAGCCGGACGCCGCACGCTGAAGGATTTTGTGCCGGTGAGCGACGTCTACGCCGCTGGCAGACTCGATCGCGACAGCGAAGGATTGATGATTTTGACCAACGATGGCGCGCTGCAGGCCGCGCTGACGCAGCCCGGCAAGCGCACCGGAAAGGTCTATTTTGTGCAGGTGGAAGGTGCGCCGCAGGAATCAGATTTATCCCTGTTACGCAGCGGCGTGACGCTGAACGATGGCCCCACTTTGCCGGCAGGGATTGAGTTAGTGGGCGAGCCAGAGTGGCTATGGCCGCGCCAGCCGCCGATTCGTGAACGCAAAGCGATTCCCACCAGCTGGCTGAAAATCACCTTGTTTGAGGGACGAAATCGCCAGGTGCGCCGCATGACGGCACACATCGGCTTTCCGACATTGCGCCTGATTCGCTTTGCGATGGGCGAACATCAGTTAGGCGATTTGCCCCCGGGTGAATGGCGCGATATCAGTGCAGCCATTTAATAACTTTTAGTTAACAATTTCGGAGAAAGGATGTTTAAACCTCATGTAACGGTCGCCTGTATTGTGCAGGCACAGGGACATTTGCTGGTGGTTGAAGAGCGCGTGCACGGTCGTATTACCTGGAACCAGCCCGCCGGGCATCTTGAGGCCAATGAAACCCTGCTCGAGGCCGCCCAGCGTGAACTGTTTGAAGAGACCGGCATTGAAGCCAAACCTGAATATTTTCTCGGCGTGCAGCAGTGGATTGCGCCGGACGATACACCTTTTGTGCGTTTCCTGTTTGGCCTCGATCTGGCCGAAAAAGTCGATACCTCGCCGCACGATCGCGACATCGACTGCTGCTGGTGGCTGCCGCCAGAGCAGATTCTGACGGCCAATCGCCTGCGTTCGCCGTTAGTGGCAGAGAGCGTGCGACTGTGGCAACAAGGCGAGCGTTATCCGCTGCATCTGGTCGCGCCGTTCCAGTGGCCGTTTCATGAGGGTGCGCGCCCCGCTTCTGCATGATAGAATGCGCCGCCTGTTTTTATCGTAATTTAAGAGTGCGTCATGTCTGACAACAACCAGAAAAAAGTGATCGTCGGAATGTCCGGCGGCGTCGATTCTTCCGTTTCCGCCTGGTTACTGCAGCAGCAGGGCTACCAGGTTGAAGGCCTGTTCATGAAGAACTGGGAGGAAGACGATGGCGAGGAGTATTGCACCGCCGCCGATGATCTGGCTGACGCACAAGCCGTGTGTGACAAACTCGGCATCAAACTGCACAAAATCAACTTCGCCGCTGAGTACTGGGATAACGTGTTCGAGCACTTCCTGGAAGAGTACAAAGCCGGCCGCACGCCGAATCCTGACATCCTGTGCAACAAAGAGATCAAGTTCAAAGCCTTCCTCGAATTCGCGGCGGATGATCTCGGCGCAGACTTCATCGCCACCGGCCACTACGTGCGCCGTCAGGATGTGGATGGCCAAAGCCGCTTGCTGCGCGGCCTCGACGGCAACAAAGATCAGAGCTATTTCCTCTACACGCTCAGCCACCAGCAGATCGCGCAAAGCCTGTTCCCGGTTGGCGAACTGGATAAGCCGGAAGTGCGCCGCATCGCTGAGCAGCTGGATCTGATCACCGCAAAGAAGAAAGATTCCACCGGCATCTGCTTTATCGGTGAGCGCAAGTTCCGCGACTTCCTTGGTCGTTATCTGCCTGCGCAGCCGGGCGAAATCGAAACCGTTGACGGCGAAATCGTCGGTGAACATCAGGGCTTGATGTACCACACGCTCGGCCAGCGTAAAGGTCTGGGCATCGGCGGCCGTAAAGAGAGCAACGACGATCCCTGGTATGTGGTCGACAAAGATGTGGCGCGCAATCGCCTGATCGTGGCGCAAGGCGGCGAGCATCCGCGCCTGATGTCCGTGGGGTTGATTGCCCAACAGCTGCACTGGGTTGATCGCCAGCCAATGACCGCGCCGCTGCGCTGCACGGTGAAAACCCGCTATCGCCAGACCGACATTCCGTGTGAAATTATTCCGCACGGCGATGACCGTATTGAAGTCCGTTTTGACGAGCCGGTTGCGGCCGTCACGCCAGGCCAATCCGCCGTGTTCTATCTCGGTGAAGTGTGCCTCGGCGGCGGCATTATCGAACAACGCCTGCCTCTGGCAGAAGCCTAAGGTCGGCGCTGCCCGACGCGATGACAGGAGTTAAGCGTGGCTAAGAACTATTATGAGATTACGCTGGCGCTGGCGGGCGTATGCCAGGCCGCCCATGTGGTGCAACAGCTCGCGCAGCAGGGAAATTGCAATAACGCGGCAATGAATGTGTCGCTGCGCAGCCTGATCGATCTCAATCCCGGTTCGACGCTGGCAGTGTTTGGCAACGACGAAGCCAATTTAAAGGTTGGATTAGAGACCTTGATGGCGGTGCTCAACAGCAGCAATCGTCAGGGTGCCAGCGCTGAACTGACCCGTTATACCTTAAGCATGATGGTGCTGGAGCGTAAGCTGCATGGCAACAAAACCGCGATGAACACGCTGGCACAACGCATCGGCCAGCTTGACCGCCAGCTGGCGCATTACGAGCTGGAATCGGACACCATCATCAGCGCAATGGCCGGCATTTATGTGGATGTAATTAGCCCGCTGGGCCCGCGCATTCAGGTGACCGGTTCACCGCAGGTGCTACAGAATTCACAAGTGCAGAGTAAAGTGCGCGCCGCCTTGCTGGCCGGCATTCGCTCTGCGGTGTTATGGCAGCAGGTTGGCGGTGGCCGTCTGCAGCTGATGTTCTCGCGCCAGCGCTTGCTGAGCGAAGCCAAAACCATTTTATCCCGCCTGGGCCCGGCGTATTAAGCGCCGCCCCGGCATAATTGTTAAACGATTCAGGAGTTGCACTGATGGAATTATCCTCTCTGACCGCCGTTTCACCTGTCGATGGTCGTTACGGCGATAAAGTCAGCCCACTGCGCGCCATTTTCAGCGAGTTCGGTTTGCTGAAATTCCGCGTTGAGGTTGAGGTTCGCTGGTTACAAAAATTGGCCACGACTGTCGAGATCAAGGAAGTTCCTGCATTTGATGCCGACGCAAACGCTTTCCTTGATGCCATTGTCGCCAATTTCAGCGAAGAAGACGCGGCACGCATCAAAACCATCGAGCGCACCACCAACCACGACGTCAAAGCCGTGGAGTATTTCCTGAAAGAGAAAGTGGCCGATGTACCCGCGCTGCATGCGGTGTCTGAATTCATTCACTTCGCCTGTACCTCCGAAGATATCAACAACCTGTCGCATGCGCTGATGCTGGAAACCGCTCGTCGTGATGTGATCGTGCCGTTCTGGAACCAACTGATCGATGCTGTTAAAGGTCTGGCACACGAATACCGTGACATTCCGCTGCTGTCGCGCACCCATGGCCAGCCGGCAACGCCGTCAACCATGGGTAAAGAGATGGCGAACGTGGCATACCGTCTCGAGCGCCAGTTGCGTCAGCTGAGCAAAATTGACGTGCTGGGTAAAATCAACGGTGCGGTCGGTAACTATAACGCCCACATCTCCGCCTACCCGGAAGTGGATTGGCACCAGCTGAGCGAGCAGTTTGTTACCTCCTTAGGTCTCACCTGGAACCCGTATACCACGCAGATTGAGCCGCACGATTACATCGCTGAACTGTTTGATTGCATCGCGCGCTTCAACACCATTCTGATCGACTTTGATCGTGATATCTGGGGCTACGTGGCGCTCAATCACTTCAAGCAGAAAACCATCGCCGGTGAAATCGGTTCGTCCACCATGCCGCACAAAGTGAACCCGATTGACTTCGAAAACTCCGAAGGCAACCTCGGCCTGGCTAACGCCATGATGCAGCATCTGGCCAGCAAACTGCCGGTGTCACGCTGGCAGCGCGACCTGACCGACTCCACCGTGCTGCGTAACCTTGGCGTGGGCATCGGTTATGCACTGATCGCTTATCAAGCCACACTGAAAGGCATCTCTAAACTGGAAGTGAACCGCGATCGTCTGCTGGACGAGCTGGATCACAACTGGGAAGTACTGGCTGAGCCGATCCAAACCGTGATGCGTCGTTATGGTATCGAAAAACCGTACGAGAAGCTGAAAGAGCTGACGCGCGGTAAACGCGTTGATGCTGCCGGTATGCAAACCTTTATCGATAGCCTCGAACTGCCGGAAGAGGAAAAAGTGCGTCTGAAGCAGATGACGCCAGCCAACTACCTCGGCCGTGCGATTCAGATGGTTGATGATTTGAAGTAATGCGGTGGCCAGGCGCGTTTCGCGCGCCTGGTTGTTCTCTGGTTTAGCTGGCTTTGCGTATACTCTCCTCATCATCACTACGTTCGAAGCTAAGGAAATACTATGCGTGTTCTGGTTGTGGAAGATAATGCGCTGCTACGCCATCACCTCGCCGTGCAATTGCGTGAAATGGGCCATCAGGTCGACGCCGCAGAAGATGCCAAAGAAGCGGATTATTTCCTGCAAGAACATGTCCCCGACATCGCGCTGGTCGATCTCGGTTTGCCCGATGAAGATGGCATGTCGCTGATTCGCCGCTGGCGCACCGATGCGGTACGTCAACCGATTCTGGTCTTAACCGCGCGCGAAGGCTGGCAGGCCAAGGTGGAAGCGCTGGAAGCGGGTGCCGACGACTATGTCACCAAGCCGTTCCACATTGAAGAAGTGGCTGCACGCTTGCAGGCGTTGATGCGTCGCAACAGCGGACACGCGTCGCAAATTATCTCTATGCCGCCGTTCCAGGTCGATCTCTCTCGCCGCGAATTGACGGTGCAAGATGAACCGGTAAAATTGACCGCTTTCGAATACACCATCGTCGAAACCCTGATTCGCAACGCGGGTAAAGTGGTGAGCAAAGATTCGCTGATGCTGCAACTCTATCCGGATGCCGAACTGCGCGAAAGTCACACCATCGACGTGTTGATGGGCCGTCTGCGTAAAAAAATTCTCTCACTCTATCCAACCGAAGTGATCAACACCGTACGCGGCCAGGGCTATCGCTTTGATCTCTGATTTATGACGTGGTTCCGGCGTTTACGCCCCTTCTCTCTCCGCGCTCGTTTTCTGCTGGCGACCGCGGCGATCGTGTTGTTTTTGTCACTCTCCTACGGCATGGTCGCGGTGGTTGGCTATGTCGTCAGCTTCGATAAAAATACCTATCGCGTGATGCGCGGCGAGAGCAATCTGTTCTTTACGCTGGCGCAGTGGCACGACAATCAGCTCACCATTGGGCAGCCGGAGCGCATGACGCTCAATTTCCCCACGCTGGTCTTTATCTACGATGAACGCGGCAAACTGCTGTGGCAGCAGCGCGATGTGCCCGAAATCCGCAAAAAGATTCATCGTGAATGGCTGCTCAAGCCCGATTTCTACGAAATCGATACCAGCAATCGCACCAGCATGGCGGCGATGGGCAACAACCCGCAGGCGAAAGAGCGGCTGCACGCGCTGGATAGCGACAGCAGTGACACCTTCACCCACTCGGTCGCGGTCAATCGCTACGATGCCACCACTAACTTACCGGCGCTGACCATTGTGGTGGTCGACTCAATTCCGCAAGAGTTGCAGCATTCCGATGTGGTGTGGTCGTGGTTTAGCTATGTGCTGGCGGCCAATCTGCTGCTGGTGATCCCGCTGCTGTGGCTGGCGGCGCACTGGAGTTTGCGGCCGATTGGCGATCTCACTTCGCAGGTGCGCGAGCTGGAAACCGGTCAGCGCGAGAATCTTGATGACAATCCGCCGCAAGAGTTACGCAGTCTGGTGCGCAATCTTAACCTGCTGCTGACCAACGAACGTCAACGCTACACGCGCTATCGCACCACCTTGTCGGATGTCACCCATAGCCTTAAAACCCCGCTGGCAGTGCTGCAAAGTACGCTGCGATCGTTACGAAATGGTAAAGAGTTAACCATTGAACAGGCCGAACCGGTGATGCTGGAGCAGATCAGCCGCATCTCGCAGCAGATTGGTTATTACCTGCATCGCGCCAGCATGCAGGCCGATCACAATCCTCTGCAGCGCGATTTGCATTCGGTTTCGGCGCTGCTCGATAGCCTGTGCTCGGCACTGAATAAAGTCTATCAACGCAAGGGCGTGGCGATCACGTTGGATATCTCGCCGGAGCTGACCTTTATCGGCGATAAGAATGACTTTATGGAAGTGCTTGGCAACGTGCTGGATAACGCCTGCAAATATTGCCTCGAATTTATTGAAGTCACCGCACGACAAACCGACAACACTTTGCATCTGTTTATTGATGATGACGGCCCCGGCATCCCGGAGAGCAAACGCGATCTGATCTTCGTGCGCGGTCAACGTGCCGACACCTTGCGTCCCGGCCAGGGATTAGGTTTAGCCGTGGTGCGCGACATCCTCGAACAGTACGCCGGCCAGGTGATCGCCACCACCAGCCCGCTCGGCGGCGCGCGCATGGAAGTGATTTTCCAGCGCCAGGAAGTCGAGCATCACCGCGAGTAGAAAGGGACGCGGGCTGTTATACTTGCCATCATTCTTTGCAGCAAACGGACTCCTCATATGGACTATCAGCTCGATATCAACTGGCCCGACTTTATTCAACGCTACTGGCAGAAACGCCCGGTGGTGCTTAAACGTGGATTTAAAAACTTCGTCGATCCTATTTCTCCTGACGAGCTGGCCGGTCTGGCGATGGAAAATGAGGTGGATAGCCGCCTTGTCAGCCATAACGAGGGCAAATGGCAAGTCAGCCACGGCCCGTTTGAAAGCTACGATCATCTCGGTGAGAGCAACTGGTCGCTGCTGGTTCAGGCGGTCAACCATTGGCATGAACCTTCTGCCGCACTGATGCGTCCGTTCCGTTTTCTGCCCGACTGGCGTGTTGACGACCTGATGATCTCGTTTGCCGTGCCGGGCGGCGGCGTCGGTCCGCATTTCGATCAGTACGATGTGTTTATCATTCAGGGCACTGGCCGCCGTCGCTGGCGCGTGGGTGAAAAAGTGCCGTTGAAACAGCACTGCCCGCATCCGGATCTGCTGCAGGTTGAGCCTTTCGACGCCATCATCGATGAAGAGATGGAGCCCGGCGATATTCTCTATATTCCGCCAGGATTCCCGCACGAAGGCTATTCGCTGGAAAACGCCATCAACTATTCGGTCGGCTTCCGCGCACCGAACGGTCGCGAGCTGATCAGCGGTTTTGCCGATCACATGCTGGCCAACGAATTGGGCAGCTACCGCTACAGCGATCCCGATGTGCCATCGCGTGAATGCCCATCGCAAATTCTGCCGTCAGAACTGGAAGGCATCCGCAAAGTCATGATGGATGTGATTAACCAGCCGGAGCAGTTTAATCAGTGGTTTGGCGAGTTTATTTCTCAATCGCGTCATGAGCTGGACGTCGCGCCGCCAGAGCCGCCGTATCAACCGGACGAAATTTACGATGCATTGCAGCAAGGCGATGCGCTGACGCGGCTCGGCGGCCTGCGCGTATTGACCATTGGCGATGTGGTGTTTGTGAACGGTGAATCGGTCACCAGCAGCCATCCGCATGTGCTGGCGGCATTGGCGCACAATCACGTGCTGACGCTGGAAGATTTCGGCGATGCGCTGGATGACCCTTCACTGCTGGCGCAGCTGGCGGCGTTGGTGAATAGCGGGTATTGGTTCTTCGGCGAGTAAGTTTCAGTCTGTCTCGGGGTCTCTAAAACTCGGACGGTGCTCGGTGGGTGCTCGCTGTCCCCCTCCTCGGTGGGTGCTCGGTGGGTGCTGGCTGTCCCCCTCCTCGGTCCTCCCCCATAAATGGGGGAGGAAGATGCTGCCATATGTTCGTTCTGAAGCTACATGTGGCAGCGTCTCCTTCCCCCATTTATGGGGGAAGGCCGGGATGGGGGACAACCCGCACTAAGCAAGCACCATCACCCCTTCTTCTGCCCCGTCAGCTCAGCCAAACGCACAATCACATCCACCGACTGTGCCATCACATTGAGTGAGGCGAACTCGTGCTTGCCGTGATAATTGTAGCCGCCGGTGAACAGGTTCGGGCATGGCAATCCTTTCCACGACAGCGCAGAGCCGTCGGTGCCGCCGCGAATCGGTTTGACGTTCGGTTCGATGCCGCAATCGCGCATCGCCTGCAGCGCCAGCTCAATAATGTGCGGATGCGGTTCGACTTTCTCGCGCATGTTGCGATAACTGTCGCTGATCTCTACTTTCACCGAACATTCGCTTTGCAGCCCTTTGCTGACGCGCTGACCAATCTCTTCCAGTAGCTGTTTACGCTGTTCATAGCTGTCGGCATCAAAATCGCGGATCAAATACATCAGCTCGGCATGTTCAACCGTGCCTTTGATGGTGTGCAGATGGAAGAAGCCTTCATAGCCGTCGGTATACTGCGGCTTCTCTTTGGCTGGCAGTTCCGCGTGGAAGCGCATCGCCAGATCCAACGCATTGACCATCACATTTTTAGCGCTGCCTGGATGCACGTTGTTGCCGGTGATTTTAACCATCGCGGTAGCGGCATTGAAGTTCTCGAACTCGAACTCGCCGAGATCGCTGCCATCAACGGTATACGCCCAATCGGCGGCAAAGCCTTCGACGTCGAAGTGCGACGCGCCGCGACCAATCTCTTCATCGGGTGTAAAGGCCACGCGAATCGCACCGTGTGGCGTATCCCCTTTTGCCAGACGCGCCATCGCGGTCATGATCTCGGCGATACCGGCTTTATCATCCGCGCCGAGCAGCGTTTTGCCATCGGTGGTGATCAGCGTATGACCGATCAGCTTATGCAGTACCGGGAACATCACCGGTGACAGAATTTCATCACCGTTGCCGAGCGCGATATCGCCACCGCGATAGTTTTCAATAATCTGCGGATTGACGTTTTTGGCGGTAAAATCCGGCGAGGTGTCCATATGCGAAATAAAGCCGATCACCGGCGTGGCCCAATCAACGTTAGCCGGTAAGGTGCCCATCACACAGCAGTGATCGCTCAGAGAGACATCAACAAAGCCCAGCGCGATAAGTTCTTCCTGTAATTGACGCGCCAGCGTCCACTGCCCTTCGCTGCTTGGCACCTGTCGTGCCTGAGGTTTTGACTGAGTTTCTACTGCAACATAACTGAGAAAACGCTCAAGTAATTGATCCATCTGTCATCCCTCTAAAGAACCTGCGTCATTATCATGGTGGCCAAATGGCACCATGTTGCGTCAAATCATTATCCTTCAGGTTAGCTCTCTCAACGTGACTTGCGTTGAAAATTCGCTCACTCGCGCCTGTCTGACTTATCCGTTACGCATACTCCGGCATTTTTCAGAGTTTTCAAGGTAAATCCGTGGCAAAACATGGCATTGACACATTTTTGCGGTATCATCGCGCCCTTCATCACAGCAAGCGGCCACCAGCGGCTATGCTGTAACCTGATTCACCATCAGACTGAGTGACTAAAATGACGCAAACACGCGCGCCTGCGCTGGTTACGCTTTCTGGCATCAGTAAAGCTTTTGATGGCAAAACCATCATCTCTGACTTTGACCTGACCATCCGTCACGGCGAGTTCATCACGCTGCTTGGCCCTTCCGGCTGCGGAAAAACCACCATTTTACGCCTGATTGCCGGGCTGGAAGCGGCCGATCGCGGTCATATCACTCTTGATGACAACGACATCACCGATCTGCCCGCCGAGCATCGCCACATTAATACCGTGTTTCAGAGCTACGCGCTGTTCCCGCACATGTCGGTGTTTGAGAACGTCGCCTTTGGCCTGCGCATGCAGAAAACCCCGGCGGCGGAGATCACCACGCGCGTTAACGATGCGCTGGCGATGGTGCAGCTGGAGAGTTTTGCCGATCGCCGTCCGCATCAGCTTTCGGGCGGTCAGCAGCAGCGCGTGGCGATTGCGCGCGCGGTGGTTAATCGCCCGAAAGTGCTGCTGCTGGACGAGTCGCTGTCGGCGCTGGATTACAAGCTGCGGCGCCAGATGCAAAACGAGCTCAAAGCGCTACAGCGTAAGCTTGGCATCACCTTTGTGTTTGTGACGCACGATCAGGAAGAGGCGCTGACCATGTCCGATCGTATCGTGGTAATGCGCGATGGCCGCATCGAACAGGACGGCACGCCACGCGAGATTTACGAAGAGCCCGCCAACCTGTTTGTGGCGCGCTTTATTGGCGAGATTAACGTGTTCGATGCCGAGGTGCTGAACAGCGATCATGCGCCTACAATCCGCGCGCGCGTGGAAGGCCTTGAATGCACGCTGCAATGTGATTTCCCGGTCAGCGTCGGCGATAAACTGCACGTGCTGCTGCGCCCGGAAGATCTGCGCGTTGAAGAGATCGATCACGACAGCCGCAGCGATAATCTGATCGGCTTCGTGCGCGAGCGCAACTATAAAGGCATGACGCTGGAGTCTACTGTTGAGCTGGAGAACGGCAAGCTGCTGACGGTGAGCGAGTTCTTCAACGAAGACGATCCCGATTTTGATCACTCGCTGAACCAGAAAATGGCCGTCAGCTGGGTCGCCAACTGGGAGGTGGTGTTGCCGTATGAAGTTGATGCGTAACCGCCTGCAGAAAGTCATTGTTGCCCTGATCGTCAGCTGGCTCACGCTGTTTGTGCTGCTGCCTAACCTGATGATTTTCGCCACCAGCTTCCTGACGCGCGATGATGCGCATTTTGTCAGTATGGCCTTCACCCTCAATAACTACACGCGGCTGCTCGATCCGCTCTACGCTGATGTGCTGCTGCACTCGCTGAATATGGCGTTGATCGCCACGCTGTGCTGCCTGCTGCTCGGTTATCCGTTTGCCTGGTGTCTGACGAAACTGCCGGCGCGCCTGCGTCCGTTGATGCTGTTCCTGCTGATTGTGCCGTTCTGGACCAACTCGCTGATCCGTATCTACGGTCTGAAAATCTTCCTCAGCACGCGCGGCTGGCTGAATGAATTTTTGCTGTGGCTTGGGGTGATCGATAAACCGTTTCGCATCATGTACACCTCGGAAGCGGTGATTCTGGGGCTGATCTACATTCTGCTGCCGTTTATGGTGCTGCCGCTCTACTCCAGCCTGGAAAAGCTGGATAAATCCTGCCTCGAAGCGGCGCGCGATCTTGGCGCGAACAAAGTGAAAACCTTTTTACGCATCATTCTGCCGCTCACCATGCCGGGCATTGTCGCTGGTTGCCTGCTGGTGTTTATCCCGGCGATGGGCTTGTTCTTTGTAGCGGATTTGCTGGGCGGCGCGAAAAACCTGTTAATTGGCAACGTGATCAAGAGCCAGTTCCTGAATATCCGTGACTGGCCGTTCGGTGCTGCCACCAGCATTGTGATGACGCTGCTGATGGGGCTGATGCTGCTGGCTTACTGGCGCGCAGCGCGTATGCTGAACAGCAAGGTGGAACTGCAATGATGGCGCGCTGGTTACGTGGCGGCTTCATGGCCGTGATTTATGCCTGGTTTTATATCCCGATCATCATTCTGATCGTCAACTCCTTCAACCGTTCGCGTTTCGGCATTAACTGGCAGGGCTTCAGCACGCAGTGGTATCGCCTGCTGATGAATAACGACAGCCTGATTCAGGCGGCACAACATTCATTGCTGATGGGCGTGCTCTCTGCCAGCTGCGCCACGATTATCGGCTCGCTGACCGCCGTCGCGCTCTATCGCTATCGCTTCCGTGGTAAACCGTTCGTCAGCGGCATGCTGTTTGTGGTGATGATGTCGCCGGATATCGTGATGGCGATTTCGCTGCTGGTGCTGTTTATGCTGCTGGGCATTTCGCTGGGCTTCTGGTCGCTGCTGTTCTCGCATATCACCTTCTGCCTGCCGTTTGTGGTCATCACCGTCTATTCGCGCCTGAAAGGGTTTGATGTGCGCATGCTGGAAGCCGCCAAAGATCTTGGTGCCAGCGAAGTCACCATTTTGCGCAAAATTCTGCTGCCGCTGGCGCTGCCGGCGGTCGCAGCGGGTTGGCTGCTGAGCTTTACGCTGTCGATGGACGATGTCGTGGTATCGTCGTTCGTCACCGGCCCGAGCTTCGAAATTTTGCCGTTAAAAATCTATTCGATGGTGAAAGTTGGCGTGTCACCGGAAGTGAACGCGCTGGCGACAATTTTGCTGCTGCTGTCGCTGCTGTTGGTGGCGCTCAGTCAGCTGTTGCTCCGTGATAAAACCAAATAGAGGATAATCGATGAAAAAGTGGTCTCACTGGCTGGCGGCTGGGGCGCTGGCATTGGGCATGCAGAGCGCGCAGGCGGATGCCGGCAAAACGCTCTACTTCTATAACTGGACCGAATACGTGCCGCCGGGACTGCTGGAGCAGTTCACCAAAGAGACCGGCATCAAGGTGATTTACTCCACCTACGAATCCAATGAAAGCATGTATGCCAAGCTGAAGACCTGGAAAGATGGCGCCTACGATTTGGTGGTGCCTTCAACCTACTTCGTCGCCAAAATGCGTAATGAAGGCATGCTGCAAAAGATCGATAAAACCCAGCTCAGCAACTTCAAAAACCTCGATCCTAACCTGCTCAACAAGCCGTTTGATCCTAACAATGATTACTCGATCCCCTATATCTGGGGCGCGACCGCCATTGGCATCAACACTGACGAAGTGGATGCCAAAAGCATTACCCGCTGGGCCGATTTGTGGAAGCCTGAGTATAAGCAAAGCCTGCTGCTGACCGACGATGCGCGTGAAGTGTTCCAGATGGCGCTGCTTAAGCTGGGCTATTCGGGCAACACCCGCGATCCCAAGCAGATCGAAGCCGCTTATGAAGAGTTGAAAAAGCTGATGCCGAACGTGCTGGCGTTTAACTCCGATAATCCGGGAAATCCATTTATGGAAGGCGAAGTGAACGTTGGGATGATCTGGAACGGTTCCGCTTACGTGGCGCGCCAGGCAGGTACGCCGCTGCAGATTATCTGGCCACAGGAAGGCGGGATTTTCTGGATGGATAACCTGGCGATTCCGGCCAATGCGAAAAACCGTGAAGGCGCGCTAAAGCTGATTAACTTCCTGCTGCGTCCGGATGTGGCGGCACAGGTGGCGGAAACCATCGGCTATCCCACGCCAAACCTGGCAGCGAAGAAGTTACTGCCACAGGAAGTGGCCAGCGATCCTTCGCTTTATCCTGCTGAGGATGTGATCAAAAACGGCGAGTGGCAGAACGATGTCGGTGACGCCAGCGTGCAGTATGAGACGTTGTTCCAGAAGCTGAAGGCGGGACGTTAACTCTCTGCGGCTTCCCCTCACTCTAACCTCTCTCGCAAGCGCGAGAGGGTTCCGTCTAGCCCCTTCTCCCTCTGGGAGAAGGTTGGGATGAGGGAAAGCGCGCACAAACCTACTTATACAACCCACGCAAAAACGTATGCACAAACTCCGGCACCACTTCGCTTGCTAAGCCGTAATGACGCTCGGCAAACTCATTGCCGACCTGGCTCGGTTCCAGATTCAGCTCCACGGTATGCGCGCCCTGCAGTTTCGCTTCGTGGACAAAACCGGCGGCGGGATAGACATGGCCCGACGTGCCAATGGCGATAAACAGATTCGCCTGCTCAATCGCCTGATAAATCTCTTCCATCCCCAGCGGCATTTCGCCGAACCACACGATGTGCGGGCGCAGCATGGCCGGGAACTGGCAGCAGGTGCAGCGATCGTCAGCGGTTAAATCTTCGGTCCAGTCCAGCACTTGTCCACTGCTGACGCAGCGCACTTTCAGCAGTTCACCGTGCATATGCAGCACGCGCTGGCTGCCGGCGCGTTCGTGCAGGTTATCGATATTCTGCGTCACCAGCAGGAAGTTATCGCCCAGCACCTGCTCCAGTTCCGCTAGCGCTTTGTGCGCGGCGTTAGGCTGAATTTCTGGCTGCTGCAGCTGTTGACGCCGCGCGTTGTAAAACGCCTGCACCAGCGCCGGATTGCGTTGAAAACCTTCCGGCGTGGCGACATCTTCCACGCGATGCTCTTCCCACAAGCCATCGGCGGCGCGGAAAGTTCGAATACCGGATTCGGCGGAGATCCCCGCGCCAGTCAGCACCACCACGCGCGGTTGCGGATGCGCGGCCAGTTCAGCTTTGCGATCGCGCTCGAAGATGCGCTGGCGAAAGCGCTGGTGCACCTTGCGGCGGTTTTTTTTGTCGCGGGCAAGTCGTAGGCGGCGGCGCGGTATGCGCATAAAAGCTCCTTATCTGCGGCGTTTATTGCCGCGCATCGGGGATTTTTCGGGCTACTCTGCCCGATAATAGCAGCCGCACAGCGGCTGCGTTTTATCTTTACTGACCGCTGAGTACGCGGGCCGGATCGATACGGCTGGCGCGTCGTGCCGGATACCAGCTGGCAATCAGGCTCAGGACAATCGCGGTGGCCAGCACCGAAATCACATCAATCCAGTGCAGTTCGGACGGCAGGAAATCGATAAAGTAGATATCGCCCGCCAGCAGCTGATGCCCGGTCAGGTGCTCAAACACGCGCATCACCGGCGTGAGATTGAGCGCCACCAGCACGCCGACCACCACGCCGCTGACGCTGCCGAGCAGGCCCGCCAGCAAGCCGTACCAGATAAAGATGGCGCGAATCAAACCATCTTTGGCGCCCAGCGTACGCAGCACCGCGATGTCGCTGCTCTTGTCTTTCACCGCCATCACCAGCGTCGAGACGATGTTGAAGCAGGCCACGCCAATCACCAGCACCATGGCTAAATACATAATGGCGCGAATCATCTGGATGTCACGGTACATGTAGCCGTAAGTGCCAATCCAGCTCTTGATGTAGACGTAAGAGTGCGTCACTTTACCGGCGTCATGTATCAACTTCTGCGCCTGGAACGGGTCATTCATCTTCAGCGCAATACCGCTGACGCTGTCGCCCATATCCAGATATTTCTGCGCATCGGCCAGCGGCACCAGCGCCAGGCTGTGATCGAGCATGCCGCTCAGTTGCAGCACGCCGCTGACCTGCAGACGAATACGTTTTGGCTGCAGCAGCTTATTCTCGCCATCATTATTGGGGATCATGATGGTGATCCAGTCGCCCTGTTTCACGTTGAGCGATTTAGCGATGCCGCCACCCAGAATGATTTGCTGTTTACCAGCCGCGAACTGTGACCACGCATCTCCGGCCACAAAGCTCGGCAAGGCGCTGAGACGCGCTTCCTGCTGCGGATCGACGCCTTTCACCTGCAGCGCCTGCAGCTTTGCGCCGCTCTCAATCAGCCCGGTGAAGTTGATATAGGGCGCTGCGGCGGCAATGCCGGCCACCTGCTCAATCGGCGCGATCATCGGTTGCCAGTGACGGAACGGCTGATTCACCGGCTCGATTTCACCGTGCGGCACTACCGCCAGAATGCGGTTGTTGAGCTCACGCTCAAAGCCGTTCATGGCGCTCAGGCCGATGATCAGCACCGCCACGCCCAGCGCAATGCCGATGGTGGAGATGATGGAGATCAGCGAGACCATGCCACCACGCCGCCGACCGCGGCTAAAACGCAGCCCGAGCAGCAGGGATAATGACGAAGCCATCAGATCACTCCCAGCGTCAGTTGGTCGCTCAGCTCACCGTCGCGCATTTCCATCTGGCGGCTCAGGCGTTTCGCCAGCTGCAGATCGTGCGTCACTACCAGAAAAGCGGTGCCCTGTTTAACGTTCAGCTCGCCGAGCAGTTCAAAAATCGCGTCGGCGTTACGCGCATCGAGGTTACCGGTAGGTTCATCGGCCATCACCAGCCGCGGACGATTCACCAGCGCGCGGGCAATCGCCACACGCTGACGTTCACCGCCCGACAGCTCAGAAGGCCGATGCGCAGCACGTTTTTCCAGCCCGACCGCCGCCAGCATTTCACGCGCGCGTGATTCCGCTTCCGCTTTGCCAATTTTGCCAATCAGCAGCGGCATCGCCACGTTCTCCAGCGCACTAAAATCCGGCAGTAGATGGTGGAACTGATAGATAAAGCCCAGCTCGCGGTTGCGTAGCTCGGCTTTCGCGGCCGACGACATCGCATTCAGCGATTTACCATCAAAAATCACATCGCCTGACGTCGGCGCATCCAGACCGCCAAGCAGATGCAGTAAGGTACTTTTACCCGAACCGGAGCTGCCGACAATCGCCGTCAGTTCACCCGGCTGCAGGCTGAAAGCCACATTGCGCAGCACATCGGTCTGCACGCTGCCTTCCTGATAGCGTTTGCACAGGTCACGACACTGCAACAAAGGAGTATTACTCATAACGTAAAGCCTCAGCGGGTTGGACGGCGGCAGCGCGCCACGACGGATAAAGGGTAGAAAGCAGCGCGACGGCCATTGAGACCAGCGCAATGGTGATCACCTGCAACACGTTGATGTCGACCGGCAGCGCCGCGCCATCAAGGAACAGACCAATCACCGGCATCAAATTATTCAGCTGGCTGGCGAGCAGCACGCCAAGCACGGTGCCCAGCAGCGCGCCAATAATGCCCGCGCTGGCGCCCTGCACCATAAACACCGCAACAATCTGGCGGCGGGTTAACCCCAGCGTTTGCAAAATGGCCACTTCGCCCTGCTTCTCCATGATCAGCAGGCCCAGCGAGGTAATGATATTAAAAGCCGCCACCGCGATGATCAGGCTCAGCAGCAGCCCCATCATGTTTTTTTCCATACGTACCGCCTGGAACAAATCGCCTTTGCGTTCGCGCCAGTCTTTCCACGTCAGGCCCTCCGGCAGTTTCTGCTGGCTGAGCGCATCAACGCTTAACGGCTTATCCAGCCACAAACGCCAGCCGGTGATGTTGCCGAGCGGATAGCGCATCACGCGTGACGCATCCTGCTGATTGACCAGAATTTGATAGCCATCCACTTCGCTGTTGGCGGCATAGGTGCCAGCCACGGTGAAAATACGCTGGCTCGGCAAACGTCCTACCGGCGTGAACTGGCTGACCGATGGCACCATCAGACGCAGCTGATCGCCGCGCTTCACGCCCAGCTGTGCAGCCAGCTGTTCACCGAGGATGACGTTGTACTGGCCCGGCTGCAGCACGCTTTGTTGGGTGTTGACGAGGAATGGCGTTAGCGGATCCTGTTCGTCGGGATTGATGCCGAGCATCACGCCGACCGAGACGTTACGCGCGCTTTGTAGCACCACATCGGCGGTGGTCAGCGGTGCGATGCGCTTAACCCCTTGCAGTTGGAGATTATCGGCGGGCAACGCCTCCGGACTGATGCTGCCTTTTTCGCTGGTGATCAGCGCCTGCGGCATCAGGCCGAGGATATTGCCTTCCAGCTCGCGCTCAAAGCCATTCATCACCGACAACACGGTGACCAGCGCCAGCACGCCGAGCGTGATGCCGATAGTTGAGAGCCAGGAGACGAAGCGACCAAAGCGGTCTGAGGCACGTCCACGCATGTAGCGTAAACCGATGAATAACGCGACTGGTTGATACATGAGATCCGTCTTGGCAGTTGCCTGAAAATAAGTAGTGGGATGATAAAGGAGGCGTCCCCTTTATGAAACCTCTAACCCTCTGAGTCTGCGGCAAAGTTGTGTCAAAAACCGTCCCAGCCAACGCTTATGCATAAAATTGCGACAAATTAATGATGTTATTTGTACGTTTATTCGTCATTGGCTGGCGTAGACTTAAAGGTGAATTACCGTAGGCGACGAGGAGTACACCATGTTCAAGTTCCCCAAAAGCAGCATTGTTAAGCATAAATCGGGTGAAATTAAAGGCGAGATCGTCAACGTTTTTGAACAGGGAGATGCGCCAACCGGCTATTACGTGAAGTGGGACGACGGCAACCACAGCTACCATCTGGAGAAAGAGCTGTCCTGGGCCAATGTCGACCGCCCACGTATGCACTACACACAGCAATCGAGTAAGTAGCTCAACCGGCAAAAGTGTGAGAAATCGCACCACGACAGATGATCCTCAGGGCGGATTATGGAATGATGACGCCCTGTAATCCAAGGAGAGAATGTCGAGATCCCATGTCGGAACAGAGTCGTTATACCCTGCCAGTCAAAGCCGGCGACCATCGCCAGCTCGGCCAGCTCGTCGGCGCCGCGCAAGCGCTTGAGTGCGCCAGCATCACCGAACGCCACAGCGGTCCGGTGTTGATGATTACCCCGGATATGCAATCTGCCCTGCGTCTGCAGGAGGAGATTCGCCAGTTCACCGATCTGCCGGTCACCCATCTCGCTGACTGGGAAACGCTGCCCTACGACAGCTTCTCGCCGCATCAGGACATCATCTCAGCTCGCCTCTCCACGCTGTATCAACTGCCCAACTTAACGCGCGGTATGCTGATTATGCCGGTCAACACGCTGATGCAGCGCGTATGTCCGCACAGCTTCCTGCACGGCCATGCGCTGGTGATGCAGCAAGGGCAAAAGCTGTCGCGCGATGCGCTGCGCGATCAGCTGGAGCAGGCCGGTTATCGCCACGTCGATCAGGTGATGGAGCACGGTGAATACGCCACGCGCGGTGCGCTGCTCGATCTGTTCCCGATGGGCAGCGACCAACCTTATCGCATCGACTTCTTTGACGATGAGATCGACAGCCTGCGTCTGTTTGACGTCGATACGCAGCGCACGCTGGAGGCGGTCAACGCCATCAACCTGTTGCCGGCGCATGAATTCCCCACGGATAAAGCCGCCATCGAGCTGTTCCGCAGCCGCTGGCGCGAAACCTTTGACGTACGGCGCGAGCCGGAGCATGTCTATCAGCAGGTGAGCAAAGGCACGCTGCCCGCCGGTATCGAATACTGGCAGCCGCTGTTCTTTGAGCAGGCGTTGCCGACGCTGTTCAGCTATCTGCCCGCCAATACGCTGCTGCTCAACAGCGGCGATTTGCTGGCCAGCGCCGAGCGCTTCTGGCTTGACGCCAACGCGCGCTTTGAGAATCGCCGTATCGATCCGATGCGCCCGCTGCTGGAGCCGGTCACGCTGTGGCTGCGTCCCGACACGCTGATGAGCGAACTGAAAGCCTGGCCGCGCATGCAGTTAAGCAGCGAGACGCTGCCGGAAAAAGCAGCGAATATCAATCTCGGTTATCAGCCGCTGCCGGAATTGACGGTGCAGGCGCAGGCCAAAGCGCCACTCGATCTGCTGCGTCAGTTCCTTGAACAATTCAGCGGTCAGGTGATTTTCTCGGTTGAGAGTGAAGGCCGCCGTGAAAGCCTGCAAGAGCTGTTGGCGCGCATTAAACTGCGTCCACAGGCTATCGATCACTTTGATCAGGCCGCCAATCAGCCGCTTAGCCTGATGATTGGCGCCAGCGAGCGCGGCTTTATCGATACGCAACGCCAGCTGGCGTTGATCTGCGAAAGCGATCTGCTTGGCGAGCGCGTCAGTCGTCGTCGCCAGGATAATCGCCGCACCATCAATCCTGATGTGCTGATCCGCAACCTCGCCGAGCTGCATCCTGGCCAGCCGGTGGTGCATCTGGAGCACGGCGTTGGGCGTTATATCGGCCTGACCACGCTGGAAGCCGGCGGCATCGTCGCTGAGTATCTGATGCTCTCCTATGCGGGCGACGCCAAGCTGTACGTGCCGGTTTCATCACTGCATCTGATTAGCCGCTATGCCGGTGGCGCGGATGAAAACGCGCCGCTGCATAAACTTGGCAGCGATGCCTGGTCACGCGCGCGGCAGAAAGCTGCTGAGAAAGTGCGCGACGTGGCGGCAGAGCTGCTGGATATTTACGCTCAGCGCGCAGCCAAAACCGGCTTTGCCTTTAAGCACGATCGCGATCGGTATCAGCTGTTCTGCGAAGGCTTCCCGTTTGAAACCACGCCGGATCAAGGCCAGGCGATCAACGCGGTGCTGAGCGACATGTGTCAGCCGCTGGCGATGGATCGTCTGGTGTGCGGCGACGTCGGCTTTGGTAAAACCGAAGTGGCGATGCGCGCTGCGTTTCTGGCGGTTGAGAACGCCAAACAGGTCGCGGTGCTGGTGCCCACCACGCTGCTGGCGCAGCAGCATTACGACAACTTCCGCGATCGTTTCGCTAACTGGCCGGTGCGCATTGAAATGCTGTCGCGCTTCCGCACCGCCAAAGAGCAGAGTCAGGTGCTGGAACAGGCGCGCGAGGGCAAAGTCGATATTCTGATTGGCACCCATAAGCTGCTGTCGAGCGACCTGAAGTGGCACGATCTCGGCCTGCTAATTGTCGATGAAGAGCACCGCTTTGGCGTGCGTCATAAAGAGCGGATCAAGGCGATGCGCGCCGATGTCGATATCCTGACGCTCACCGCCACGCCGATTCCGCGCACCCTGAATATGGCGATGAGCGGCATGCGCGATCTGTCGATTATCGCCACGCCACCGGCACGACGCATGGCGGTGAAAACCTTTGTACGTGAGTACGACAGCCTGGTGGTGCGCGAGGCAATCCTGCGTGAAGTGCTGCGCGGCGGCCAGGTTTACTATCTCTACAATGACGTGGAAAACATCGAGAAAGCGGCGCAGCGATTGGCCGATCTGGTGCCGGAAGCGCGCATTGCCATTGGTCACGGTCAGATGCGCGAACGCGATCTCGAGCGGGTGATGAATGATTTCCACCATCAGCGCTTTAACGTGCTGGTGTGTACCACCATCATCGAAACCGGTATCGACGTACCCAGCGCCAACACCATTATCATCGAACGCGCCGACCACTTTGGTCTGGCGCAGCTGCATCAGCTGCGTGGCCGCGTGGGACGTTCGCACCATCAGGCCTATGCGTGGCTGCTGACGCCGCATCCAAAAGCGATGACCACTGATGCGCAAAAACGTCTGGAAGCTATCGCGTCGCTGGAAGATCTCGGCGCCGGTTTTGCGCTGGCAACCCACGATCTGGAGATTCGCGGCGCGGGTGAGCTGCTCGGCGAAGATCAAAGCGGCCAGATGGAAACCATCGGCTTCACGCTGTATATGGAGCTGCTGGAGAACGCGGTCGATGCGCTGAAGGCGGGCCGCGAGCCGTCGCTGGAAGATCTCACCAGCAATCAAACCGAAATTGAACTGCGTATGCCTGCCCTGCTGCCGGATGATTTTATCCCGGATGTGAATACCCGCTTGTCGCTCTACAAGCGTGTGGCCAGCGCCGCCGATGAGCAGGATTTGGCGGAGCTGAAGGTTGAGATGATTGACCGCTTCGGCAAGCTGCCGGATGCCGCGCGTAATCTGCTGGATGTTGCCGGGCTGCGTTTAGTGGCGCGCCAGTTGGGGATTCGTAAGATTGAAGCCAGCGACAAAGGCGGATTCTTCGAGTTTGCGCCGCAGAATCAGGTTGATCCGGGCTGGCTGATTGGCCTGCTGCAGAAAGATCCTCAGCAATGGAAGCTGGATGGCCCAACACGATTGAAGTTCACCCGCGATATGGCGGACCGGAAAATCCGTATGGAGTGGGTGCAGGGATTTGTCAGCGAGCTGGCGAAAAACCGGGTTTAGTGGATATCCGCACGGAATCGTTGCGGCGCGATTCATCGCGCGCCTTTGACTCCGTGCGCCATTGATGATGCGCAACAAATTGCGCCGCTACGAATCCGTGCGCGTTGAGGATCTCACACATAAAAAAAAGCGCCTTGCGGCGCTTTTTTCGTTACTGCTGCTGTGATGCATCTTTGCCCAATTAGGCCTGATTTGAATTGAGGATCAGCTGACCATTACGGTCGAGCGGAATGCGGGTACCAGGGTCGTTTTCCATGCGGATTTTGCCCTGCTGGTCGCCTATTTTATAGGTCACATCATAACCCAGCATTTTTTCCTGTTTGTCATATACCGTTTTGCAACGCTGCTCGTTGGTGGTGTACGTGTCGCGATCCTGCAGCGCACCCTGCACCTGATTACCACCGTAACCGCCAGCTAACGCGCCCGCTACCGTAGCCACATCGCGTCCGCGTCCACCACCAAACTGATGGCCCAACACGCCGCCGGCTACCGCGCCCAGCACCGAACCGGCAATGCGATTCTCATCCTGGACCGCACGACGATGGGTCAGCGTCACATTGCGACACTCCTGTCGCGGCTGCTTGATGCTCTCTTTAATCGGCGTCGCCGACAGAACTTGTGCAAACTGCGGGCCGCGATCGAAAACATCCATGCTGGCGACTGCGGCAACACCTAACGCTGCTGCCACGCCGATACCGATACCCGCTAACATTGATTTATTCACAGGAATATCCTCCTGAAGGTTGTTACCGCGCATTCCTGCCGCTACCAGATCCTGTGTAGCCGAGGCATAACCGGCGTGCGCGCCGCGCCGTGTTTGTTGGTGATAAGTTTTACAGATGGACCGTAATTGCAACATCAGATTAATGGAGGAAACGCAGCGGAAACCCATCAGGGCCAGCTTTTAGGAGAGTTCCGAGAGCGGATGAAATAGTGCCGTAACCTAAAGCTGAACGTGCAGTTTTCAGCGGGTTACGGCAGCTGGTGTGGCGTAGGGCGGCATTCACCGCCCGAAAATCATCAGTGTAGCTTGAGGCGCGGACGCAGGACGCGGTTAAGACTGCCGACCAGCATCATAAGACCGGTCTTGAAGTATCCGTGGAGCGCAATCTGGTGCATACGATATAGAGAGATGTAGACAAAACGCGCAATGCGCCCTTCCACCATCATCGATCCGCGCATCAGGTTACCCATCAAACTGCCGACGGTGCTGAAGCGCGACAGCGACACCAGCGAACCGTGATCTTTATAAACATAGGCTTTCAACGGTTTGTCTTTACGCTGTGCAAGGATGTTCTCCAGCGCGCGCGACGCCATTTGATGTGCTGACTGCGCGCGCGGCGGTACAAATCCGCCCCCCGGCAGCGCACAGGAGGCGCAATCACCAATGGCGTAGATGTCGTCATCCAGCGTGGTTTGTAGCGTCTCTTTTACCACCAGCTGATTGATGCGGTTGGTTTCCAGACCGCCAATCTCTTTCAGGAAGTCTGGCGCCTTGATACCGGCCGCCCACACCATCAGATCGGCATCAATGAATTCGCCGCCTTTGGTATTCAAGCCGTTTTCGGTGGCGCTGGTGACCATGGTTTGCGTCAACACGCGTACGCCAAGTTTGGTCAGCTCCTGATGCGCCGCCGCCGAAATGCGCGGTGGCAGCGCCGGCAGAATGCGTTCACCGGCTTCCACCAGCGTGACATTCAGCGAGCTGCTATCAAGACCTTTGTAGCCGTAGCTGTGCAGCTGTTTCACCGCGTTATACAGCTCTGCAGAGAGTTCCACGCCGGTGGCGCCGCCGCCGACAATGGCGATGTTGACTTTTTCCAGGCTGCCTTCGCTGGCCGAGAAACGCAGGAACAGGTTGAGCATTTCGTTGTGGAAACGACGCGCCTGATGCGGGTTGTCGAGGAAGATGCAGTGATCTTTTACGCCCGGCGTGCCGAAGTCATTTGAGGTGCTGCCAAGCGCGATGACCAGACGATCGTAGGCCAGCTCACGCTGCGGCACTAACAGTGCGCCTTCCGCATCGCGGATTTCGGCCAGCTCAAGGGTTTTGTTTTCACGGTTGATTTGCGTCAGCGATCCCAGCTGGAACTGGAAGCCGTGATTACGCGCGTGCGCCAGATAGCTTAGCGCATCAATCCCTTCGTCCATCGAACCGGTTGCCACTTCATGCAGCAGCGGTTTCCACAGATGACTGTGGTTACGATCGACCAGGATGATCTCGGCTTTCTTCTTGCGTCCCAGCTTGTGACCGAGCTGCGTTGCCAGCTCTAAGCCGCCAGCACCACCGCCGATGATAACGATTTTTTCCATAGATGTAGTCAACAAAGACCCCCTCAAAGTTGTAAACCAATAGTTAATTAATGGTTAATAAAAACCTTAATAAACATAGGGTTGGCGACGTTAAATCGCGAGCTGAGGGCAGAATATCACGGCGTCAGAGACATCACATAAGAAAATTGATGTACATCAATCTTTCAGCTGCATTATCAGAATGTTACACATTTTATGCGCCGCATCACACGGCGCGCGGACGGTCAGGCGAGGAGTTTGAAGGTTTTGATGCGCTGCAAATGCGGCGCGATGTTCTTGAATTTGTGGCTGGCTACGTCATCCCAGATAATTTCATAGAACGGCTGCAGGTACGTCGCGCTGCGCTGATTATCCAGCGCTTCGTCCTGACGAGACAAAATCGCCAGACACTTTTCGCGGTTCTTTTCGCGGAAATCGTTGACGCACTTAGTGGCGATATCGAGATACTCTTCCGGGCGATCGATTTTGCCTTCCATGTTCTCAAACGGGAACAGATTTGGATTGAAGATCACCTGACGCATGCCGCACAGGAAGCCAATGCGTTCGGCCCAATAACCGCCCAGCCCAACCCCGCAAATCAGCGGATGCGCATCGTCGCCCTGTTGTAGCAGCTTGTCGCACTCTTTCAGCAGAAACTGCATGTCGTGTTTGGGATGGCGGGTGCTGTAGCTGACTAATCTGACGTCCGGGTCAATAAACTGCAGCTGCAGCACCTTTTCATGGTTGCCCGGACTGTTGGAATCAAAACCGTGCAGATAGATGATCATGATTATCCTCAGCGTGGAGTGAAATCCGGGCAGCGATGCTTATCTGCCCGAGGCTTTGTGCGCCAGCCAGCGCTCTTGCAACGCGCTTAACTGACGCTGATTTTGCCGCCAGCGCTCGCTTGCCAGCAGGCTTTGACGGGTAAAACGCCCTTGATGGTATAACTGCGTCACGCGCTCTGCCCCGATCGGCGTCAAGTTATCCAGCACGCTCACCGCGCCCGCGCGTTGATTGCACACCAGGATCATATCGCAACCGGCATTCAGCGACTGCTGCGCGCGTTCGGCGTAGCTGCCCATCACCGCGGCACCTTCCATCGACAGGTCGTCGGAGAAAATCACGCCGTTAAAGCTGAGCTCCTCGCGCAATACGGTTTGCAGCCAATACGGCGAACCGCTGGCAGGCAACGGATCCACCTCAGTATAGATAACGTGCGCCGGCATCACCGCATCAAGAAGCTGCTCGTCGATCAACTGCTTAAAGATCGCCAGGTCATGCTGACGCAGCGTGGCGGCATCGCGGTTGTCGCGCGGCGTCTCTTTATGCGAATCGGCACTGACCGCACCGTGACCGGGGAAGTGTTTGCCGGTAGTTTTCATGCCGGCTTCATGCATGCCTTTGATAAAACGTCGCGCGACCTGCAGGGCGATGGCCGGATCTTCATGGAATGAACGATCGCCGATCGCCGCGCTGATGTGACCAATATCGAGCACCGGCGCGAAACTGATGTCGATGTCCATGGCGATCATTTCCGACGCCATCTGCCAGCCCGCCTGCTGCGCCAGTTCACCCGCGCTATTGAGATCGTGCAGCGCGGCGAAGGATTGCATCGCCGGCAGCTGCGTGAAGCCGTCGCGGAAACGCTGCACGCGACCGCCTTCCTGATCCACCGCTACCACCAGACGATTGCGCGAAGCGGCGCGAATCTGGCGCACCAGCTCTGCCAACTGCTCGACATCGTGGAAGTTGCGGGCAAACAGAATCAGTCCGCCCACCAGCGGATGCTGCAGAATTTCGCGTTCTTCGGCGTCCAGCTCATAGCTTTCGACGTCGAGCATCAGCGGTCCGGGTGTGTTCATGGTCATGATTAAAATCCTGAGTTAAAGGTCGTGCCAGCTAGCCTGCGCCAGCTGCAGTAAGGTGTCATCCTGGCTCTGCTCGGCACGCAGCTGATACCAGCTGGCCATCAACAGCTGCAGCCATGGTTGCCAGCGCTGCATCTGGCACGCCAGTGCTGGCTTATCCAGTTGCGCGCGCGCGGCGTAATCGGCAATCCACGCAGAACGCGTATCGCCATCAACCGCACACACCGCCGCCAGCTCCAGCGCCACGTCACCGTCGGCGGCATATTCCCAGTCGATCAGGCGTAAACCTTCCGGCGTGGCAATCAGGTTGCCGGCGTGGACATCCATATGCAGCGGTGCCAGGCGCAGCGGCTGCGGTTCGCCCTGCTGTAATAAGCGTTGCAGACGACGCTGCCAGCGCCAGTGACGCTGCCGGCAAAGCTGCCAATAGCGCTGTAGCAGCGGCGCTAATCGTAAACGGTAGCCGGTGAGCGGCTGTTGATGCAGACGCTGCAGCAGCGCCACAATCGCCTGCCGCTGCGCGTTAAACTGCGCGGAGGTGAGCACCTCGCCCGGCAGCCAGCTTTGCAGCAGCCAGGGATGGCGCCACGCCAGCGGCTGCGGCCCCAGCTGTGCATGCCGGAACTGCTGCAGAATGCGGTATTCGCGCTGGCGATCGACAAACGGGATCGGCTGCGGCGGCGCTCGTCGCGCCAGCAATTCGCCCTGCGGCATCTGCACGCGCACGCTTTGCCCGCTCAGTCCCGGCAGCGCGAAAAAATGACCGGCAGCTTGCGCCGTCGGCCATTGTTGCTGAAGCAGGTTTTGCAGCTGGGGATCAGGGTTGAGCAACACCGTTTCCTGACCAGATGATTTCACCGGTTTGTACCAGCATCAGCTGCATTTGCAGCGTCGGTGATTTCACATCGCCCTGCGCATTGCTGTAGAGCACATACTGCGCGTTAACGTTGCGCGCCAGGCCAATCGCTTTACTGCGCGAGTTGAGGCTGTCATCCGGCGACAAGCCCAGCGTTTGCTTGGCCTGCGCCAGCTGTTCTGGGGTGATCAGCGTGAACTTGCCGTTGTTGGCCAGCGCATTCTGAATCGCATCGGTGGCTTTGTCGGTTTGCAGCGCGCCATTAGTACTGTTCTTGATGCGATCCACCAGCAGCACGCTGCCCGGATTCACGCCTGAAGATTGCACCATCTTGCCGACCAACGGCTGGACGCTGGCATCCCAGTTAATGGTTTTCAGCTTTGGTGGCTGCGGCACGGTTTGCGGCGGCGGCACTGGCTGCGGCGTAGGTTCAACCGGCTGAGTGGGCGTAGTCGGCTGCGTGGGTTCTACCGGTGCCGGCGTCTGTTGTTGCACCACACAACCGGTGAGCATTAGCGCAAATAACAACGCGCCCGAACGTTTTACACTGCGAATCACAGCTTACTCCTCAAAGATAAAGATAGAGACGCACCTTACTGGCGGTCGGATTGCCCATTTGTGAGGCCACTTCTACGCTGCCGTGCGCCGGAACGATTTGGCTTTGCGCCGGCTCTTCCGGCGTGATTTCCAATCCTTTGTCGTCGTACCAATAGAAACGATAGTGCACTTTCACCGGCGTTTCACGCTGGTTGTACAACATGCTCATGGCACGCTGCTGACCATCTTGTTCGGTCAACTTCGGATCATCGGTAATAATGCCCGCGGATAACACCGCCGATTCCATCACCAGCGACTGCGAGGTATTAATCATCGGCTTATCGCTGCTGCAACCTGCAAGGGTCAGCAACAGCAAGCCACTCAGCCATTGACGCATCACGTTGTCCGCCTGAGTTAGCTGGCCAGCATCGGGCCCAGCGGCTGACCGCCAACCAAATGCATATGGATGTGATAAACCTCCTGACCGCCATGGCTGTTGCAGTTGATGATCAGACGATAGCCATCTTCGGCAATGCCTTCTTCACGGGCAATTTTGGCGGCCACGATGATCATCCGGCCCAGCGCCTGCTCGTGTGCGGGCTGCGCATCATTGGCGGTGGGAATCAATACGTTGGGGATGATCAAGATATGGGTAGGCGCTTTGGGCGCGATATCACGGAAGGCGGTGACCAGTTCGTCCTGATAAACCACGTCGGCGGGAATCTCGCGACGGATGATTTTACTGAAAATGGTTTCTTCAGCCATGGTGCATTTCCTTAAGCCTGAGTTCAGTCAGGCAGTATGCGTGAGGAATTCCATTTCTTTCAACCTCAGGACCACAATTCCTGCATTAAATGGCTGCCTTTAAGCCGTTTTCTCACTTCGCCACGCATTGTGCTGCAGCTCGCATTTCTAACCTCTCATTAACCACAAAAATGAAACGCTGTTTTATAAATTAGAGATATCACGCCTTTTTCTTTGTGATTTTGCCACTCACCTGCAGGTCATTGCGAAATCACGAAGGTTTGCCAGCTTAAGCCGCTCTACTTTCAATCCAATCCGCGCAAGTTGTACGGAGTGATGAGGGATGTGTTTACCGACTAATTCAAGGAGAACCTGCCATGCGCTCTCGTAAGATTGGCCTGGGCCATTATCTGGCCTATGGGTCCGGGGATTTCCTCGGTGCAGGCACCACGGCGCTAACCGCCGCCTGGCTGCTCTACTTTTACACCACCTTTTGTGGGCTCTCGCCGATTCAGGCGACCTTCATTTTCGCCGCCGCCCGCGTACTGGATGCGGTGGTGAGCCCGCTGATGGGTTTCCTGACCGATAACTTCGGTTCGACCTGGCTCGGCAAGCGCTTTGGCCGCCGCAAATTTTTTATCCTGCTCGGTATTCCGTGCGTGTTCAGCTACAGCCTGATGTGGGTTGGCGACATGAGTTTTTGGTGGTATCTGCTGACTTATCTGCTGTTCGATATGGTCTACACCATGATTCTGGTGCCTTACGAAACGCTGGTACCGGAGATGACCGATGATTTCAAACAGAAAACCCGCTTCTCTGGCGCGCGTATTGGCCTGGCGCAGCTGTCGGCCATTCTGGCAGCGTTCCTGCCGGGCATACTGATTGGCTGGTTTGGCAAAGAGAATCCGATCTCCTTCTTCTACGCCAGCCTGGTGTTCTCGGTGATTTGTGCGCTGGTATTAACGTTGGTGTGGCTGTTTACCTGGGAACGCGATCCTGACGATTTCTCTGCCGAATCGCGCCGCGCCGAGCAGGAAAAATCACAGCTGACCTTGCTACAGAGCCTGAAGCGCCTCTACACCGAGCTGGCCTCAACGCTGCGCATTCGTATTTTCCGCCAGCATCTGGGCATGTATCTCGGCGGCTATATCGCGCAGGACGTTTTTAACGCGGTGTTCACCTGGTATGTGGTATTTGTGCTGATGCAAAGCGCGCAGATCGCCTCCAACCTGATGGGCACCATGGCGGTGATGCAGTTTATTGCGGTGATGGCGATGATTCCGCTGTGTATCCGCCTTGGGCCTGCGCCCGCATACCGTATGGTGGTGGTGCTGTTTGGGCTTAGCGCCCTCTCCTACGCCGGATTGTGGTACAGCGGCATGAACGACAACTTCGCTCTGCTGGTACTGATTTCCGGTCTTGCCGGTCTTGGTCGCGGCGGCATCAACTATGTGCCGTGGAATACTTACACCTATATCGCTGACGTCGATGAAGTGATTACCGGCCAACGTCGCGAAGGCATTTTTGCCGGCATCATGACGCTGACGCGCAAAGCCTCGCAAGCGGGTGCGGTGATGTTCGTCGGTATCGTGTTGCAGCTGGCGGGCTTCTCTTCCGGCCAGGCCACGCAGGTGCCGGCTGTCGGCCATACCATCCTGGCGATCCTCAGCGTGGGCACGCTCTGTGTGCTGGCCTGCGGCTTCATTATTTCACTGCGCTTTAAACTCAATCTGCAAACCCACACCGTGCTGCGCGAAGAGACGTTGAAAATGCGCGAAGCCGGACGCGTGGTGCCAGAGCGTATTTCGCCACAGGCGCGTGAAGTGGTCGAAATGCTGGCGGGCATGCCGTATGAAAATCTGTGGGGCAATAACAACGTCGGCTATCTCAACCGTCATAAGCCTGCCGCACCGCCGCTGCCGACGCAGCCACGATCTTTACCTTCTCTCTCTACCCTGATTAACGATAGGAATGAACCATGACTGTATTTCCTGTAAAGCACAGCGCGTTACTGCGCCAGCCTGAATATCTGTTGCCACGTACTGAGCTGGTGCAGTTGATTCAGCGGCTAACCCATAATCTGGTGAATATTACCGATCACAGCGGCGAGTTTTTGCTGCGCCTCGATGATGGCCGCGTGATCGATACCAAAGGCTGGGCCGGTTGGGAGTGGACGCATGGCATCGGCTTGTACGGCATGCTGCACTACTATCAGCAAACCGGCGATCAAGCGACGCTGAAGATTATCGATGACTGGTTCAGCACGCGCCTGGCGGAAGGTACGCCAACCAAGAACGTCAATACCGTTTGCCCGTTCCTGACGCTGGCGTATCGCTATGAAGAGACGCGAAATGCTGCGTGGCGGCCGGTGCTGGAGCGTTGGGCTGAATGGGTGATGTATGAGATGCCGCGCACCGAGCAAGGCGGCTTGCAGCACATCGTCTACAACAACGAAAACACCCAGCAGCTGTGGGATGACACCTTGATGATGAGCGTGATGGCGCTGGCGAAGATTGGCCAGCTGCTGGATCGTCCTGAGTTTGTCGAAGAAGCCAGTTATCAGTTCCTGATTCATACCCAATATTTGATGGATCGCCAAACCGGTTTGTGGTTCCACGGCTGGACGTTTGAGGGACGGCACAACTTTGCCAATGCACGTTGGGCGCGCGGCAACAGCTGGTTGACTATCGTTATTCCTGATTTCCTCGAGATGATGAACTGGCCGGAACAGCACGCCACGCGGCGTTTCCTGCAGCAGGTGCTGGAGAGTCAGGTGAAGGCGCTGAGCGCCTGTCAGCACAGCAGCGGTTTGTGGCACACCTTGCTCGACGATCCCAACAGTTATCCGGAAGCCTCCGCCACCGCCGGTTTCGCCTATGGCATTCTTAAAGCGGTGCGCAAACATTATCTTTCGCCCGAATATTTGCCGCTGGCGGAGAAAGCGTTGCGCGGCGTGATCGGCAATATCGATGAGGATGGGGAATTGAAGCAGGTGTCGTTCGGAACAGCGATGGGCAGCGATCTCGAGTATTACCGCCAAATCCCGCTCACCTCAATGCCGTATGGTCAGGCCATGGCGCTGCTGTGTTTGACGGAGTATTTGCGGGTTTATCTGTAAATAAAAAAATGCCCTCATTTGAGGGCATTTTTACGCACAGTAAGTAATGTGCGTTGAAGCGGCGGCAGAGGAGTAAAGCGTCCCAAGCCATGGATGGCTTGGGCCGAGCCCCAGGGAAGGTTTATGGCGTCTTTACGATCTGACGCCGCTTCATCGCACCAGCTCTGCCCGCCTTTTTCAGTTACATGCTGCGGATATAATCATCCATTTCGGTTTTCAGGTTATCGGACTTGGTGCCGAAAATCGCCTGAACGCCTGAACCTGCTACCACCACACCACGCGCGCCGAGGCTTTTCAGTTCAGCCTGATCAACCTTGCCGACATCCGCCACGCTGACACGCAGACGCGTGATACAGGCATCAAGGTTAGTGATGTTCTCTTTACCACCAAACGCGGTAACCAGTTTACCCGCCATTTCGCTGCCGGTTGCGCTGCTCTGCTCCATCGCGGTCTCCTCACGGCCAGGGGTTTTCAGATTCAGTTTCACAATCAGGAAACGGAATACGGTGTAGTAAATCAGGCCGTAGATGATACCCACAATCGGGAACAACCAGATTTTGCTGCTGTTACCGCTCAGCACGATAAAGTCGATCAAACCGTGTGAGAAGCTGGTGCCATCACGCATCCCCAGCAGAATACAGATTGGGAAGGCCAGACCTGCCAGAATCGCGTGGATCACATACAGAATCGGCGCCACGAACATGAAGGCAAACTCGATTGGCTCGGTGATACCGGTCAGGAACGAGGTCAGCGCGGCGGAGATCATAATACCGCCCACTTTGGCGCGGTTTTCTGGTTTAGCCGTATGCCAAATCGCAATCGCTGCCGCTGGCAGACCGTACATTTTGAACAGGAAGCCGCCAGACAGTTTGCCTGCCGTTGGGTCGCCCGCCATGTAACGTGGGATATCACCGTGGAATACCTGGCCTCCGGCGTTGGTGAATTCACCAATCTGCATCTGGAAAGGGACGTTCCAGATATGGTGCAGACCAAACGGCACCAGCGAACGCTCAATCAGACCGTACAGTCCAAAGGCGACGACTGGGTTTTGATAGGCTGCCCATTGTGAGAATTCCTGAATCGCGGTACCGATTGGCGGCCAAATGAATGACAGCACCACACCGGTGAAAATCGCCGCCAGACCGGAGATGATCGGCACAAAGCGCTTGCCGGCAAAAAAGCCGAGATACTCAGGCAGTTTGATGCGATAGAAGCGGTTAAACATATACGCCGCGATGGAACCGGCGATGATTCCGCCGAGCACACCGGTATCTGCAAGATGCTTAGCCTCAATTTCTCCGGCAGGCATATGCAGCACCAGCGGTGCAACCACCGCCATGGTTTTCACCATGATGCCGTAGGCAACCACGGCCGCCAGCGCGGAAACGCCGTCGTTATTGGTAAAGCCAAGCGCCACACCGATCGCAAAGATCAGCGGCATATTGGCAAATACCGAACCACCCGCTTCGGCCATGACGTGGGAAACCACTTCCGGCAGCCAGCTGAAGTTTGCAGAACCAACACCTAACAAAATACCGGCAATCGGCAGAACCGATACCGGCAACATCAGCGATTTACCTACTTTCTGCAGGTTCGCAAATGCGTTCTTGAACATAGAAACTCCTGAGTATGAGTGCAATTTTTTGCGCAGTGCGCATGGCTTAGGGGGAGGATCCTTCGCCGGGGTGACGCTGAGCGTCTTTTGATTTATTACGAAGAGTAAAATAAATCGCTAATTGTTAAATTGACGGCCATCACATTTCGCTAAGGAGGCCCCTTTCCTTTCAGTCATTTCTTACTGACTTGCGCTAATAAACAGCAATAAATCACTGCCTGCGTCCCGTAAGACGCAGTGCAGTTGAATGATTTCTGATTAATTACAGCGTTTGAAATAAAGCGTTTAGCCGCCGAGACGACTCATCGGGATGTGGAACAGGCGGGAGAAATTTTCGGTAGTAGTAGCGGCGAGGGTTTCGATATCAACGCCTTTTAACACCGCCATGTAATCCGCCACATCACGCGTAAACGCTGGCTGATTCTCTTTACCACGGTGCGGTACCGGCGCCAGATACGGCGAATCGGTTTCCACCAGCATACGATCAAGCGGCACGTAGCGCGCCGCATCGCGGATCTGTTCGGCGTTGCGGAAAGTCAGAATGCCGGAGAAAGAGATATAAAAACCGAGATCGAGCAATTTGGCTGCGGTCTCTTTATCTTCGGTAAAACAGTGCAGCACGCCGCCGCACTTCTCTACCTGCTCTTCGCGCAGAATCGCCAGCGTGTCTTCACGCGCATCACGCGTGTGCACGATGATCGGTTTATTCAGCGCAATGCCGGTACGAATGTGCTCACGAAACGAAGCTTGTTGCTGCGCTTTAGTTTCCTGCTGATAGAAATAGTCCAGCCCGGTTTCACCCAGCGCGACCACGCGATCCTCTGCGGCCAGACGGCGGAACTCTTCAACGTCGTACGGCGCTTCCTGATTAAGCGGATGGACGCCACAAGCCAGCGCGACGTTTTCACGATCGCCCACCAGCTGTTTGATTTTGTAGTAATCCGGCAAGGTGGTGGCAATCGCCAGCATAAACTTCACATCGCGCGCCGCCGCTTTGGCGATGACATCATCCAGATCGCGATGGTGCTTTTCATAATCGAGGCCATCGAGATGGCAGTGGGAATCGACAATAAACATAGAGTTCTCTTTTGCTTAGCCGACCGTTGCCGGAGTCAGTAAACGTCCCCAGGCGAGTAAACGATCGGTCAACATTAATTCACGGTTGAGTGCGGCGACATGCAACAGCTGTTCGCGACACTGCATCCATTGCTGCGCGCTGCTGTTGAGCGCACTGCTGTTCATTCTTTGCGCCAACTGTGTGACCACATCCGGATGATCACCGTTGCTCAGCCACTGACTTGCGCCCTGCTGCACTTTCATCGCATCCACCAGCAGTGAAATCAGCCAGCTGAGACGTACGGCCACATCTTCACTGTTTAGCGCGGGTAACAGCTGCAGCACATCGCCGTTGAGCGCTTTAATCAGCGTTTCACACAACGTTTCACGCGCCTGCCAGCGCTCGGGCTGCAACAGCGTCAAGGCGGCGGCCGGTGCGCCATTACTCAAACGCAAGGCAGCGCGCAGCTTCTCTTCCGGCTGCGGTTGCTGTTTCTGCAGCCATTGCAAACTATGCGCCTCTTCCGGCGGCGACAGATGCCACGTCATACAGCGACTGCGCAACGTAGGCAGCAGGCGTGAAGGTTCGCGCACGCTGAGGAAAAACCAGCAATTGGCCGGTGGCTCTTCCAGCGTTTTCAATAATGCGTTGGCGGCGGCTTCCGTCAGCTGCGCAGCATCGGGCAACCAAACGATTTTTGCGCCGCCCTGCTGGGCAAAGTGATACAGCTTTTCAGTGACGTCGCGCACCGCATCAATACCGAGCGAAGATTTCCCCTTTTCGGCTTCCAGGCGATACCAATCGGGATGCGTGTGCGCCTGCATTAACTGGCAGCCGTGGCAATGGCCGCAACTTTTCAATCCTTCCGGCTGTAAACACATCAACCAACGGCTCACGCCCCAAATCAGCGCATCGTCACCCATGCCTGCAATGGCTTGTACCAGCAAGGCGTGATGCGCCTGGCCGCTTTGATGACGGGCGATAATTTGTCGATAAGGCTGATTCAACCACGGATACCAATTCATGCGGATTGGCCTGCCAGCCAGCTACGCAAGGTGCGTTGAAGTGACAATGTCACGTTTGCAATGTTTTGCGTCGCATCAATGGTGAGTATCGAGGGATCCTGAGCAGCTAAGGTCAGATAGCGTTCACGCGTACGCTCGAAGAAGCGCAATGATTCCTGCTCAATGCGATCCAGCTCACCGCGTGCGCGGGCGCGCTGCAATCCAATTTCTGGCGTGACGTCGAGATAGAGTGTGAGATCGGGACGGAAATCGCCCAGCACCGCATCACGCAGCGTGGTCATCAGTTGCGCATCCAGTCCGCGTCCGCCGCCCTGATAGGCTTGGGAAGAGAGATCGTGGCGATCGCCCACCACCCAGGCACCGCGTGCCAGCGCCGGTTTGATGACGTTCTCTACCAGCTGCACGCGCGCCGCGTACAGCATCAGCAGCTCGGCTTTATCGGTCACCTGCTCGCCGTCTATGCCCTGCTTGACCAATATACGCAATTGTTCCGCCAGCGGCGTACCGCCGGGCTCGCGCGTGAAGACGACATCATTAATGCCGTGCTCATGCAGCACGGCAACCAGCGCATCGCGTGCGGTGGTTTTGCCTGCACCTTCCAGGCCTTCAATGACGATAAACTTACTTTTCATTTTTTTCCTTCATTGCCAGCCGGTAAACCTGCACCGCTTTGTTGTGGCTGGCCAGATTGGTGGTAAAGGTGTGTCCACCTTTGCCATCCGCGACAAAATAGAGGTAGTTGGTTTTTTCCGGATGCGCAGCCGCTTCCAGTGAAGCACGGCCCGGCATCGCAATCGGTCCCGGCGGCAAACCGCTAATGGTATAAGTGTTGTAGTCGGTCGGCGTTTCCAGATTTTTACGCGTTAGCGTGCCGGTGTAGCTGTCGCCCATGCCGTAAATCACCGTGGGATCGGTCTGCAGCTTCATTCCAGTCCGCAGTCGATTGATGAACACTGACGCCACGCGCGCGCGCTCTTCGCTCACGCCAGTCTCTTTCTCAATGATCGACGCCATAGTGACCATGTCCTGCGCTTTCTTATAAGGCAGATTTTCCATGCGTCCTTGCCAAATCTCATCGACCAGCTTGTTCATGCGCGCGTGGGCACGCTCCAGCAGCGCTACATCGCTGGTATTGGCGGTATAGAGATAGGTATCCGGATAGAAACTGCCTTCCAGCTGGCTAACATCAAGCTTAAGCGCGGCGGCAACGGTGGCAAATTGATCGTCGCTCAGCGTGTGTTTCAGGTATGGCGCTTTGCGTAGCTCGGCTAACCACTCGGTAAGACGCGAACCTTCAATAAAACGCACCGGGAACTGCGCTTCTTTACCGCTGGCCAACAGTTGCAGTAGCTGGCGCACCGTCATGTCGGTTTCCAGGCGATAGGTACCGGCTTTAAAACGTGCCAGTTCCGGTTCCAGTTTCAGCAGCGGCCCAAACCAGATACTTTGCGGAATGATCTTCTGACTTTCCAGTTGCGCTTCCAGTACCACGCGACCGCTGCCAGCGGGCAAGGTGTAAATGGTTTCTTGCTGCAGTGTTAAGGGCGTATCAGCTAAACGTTCAATCTGCCAATAGCCAAAGGCGGCTGTGAGTCCTGCGACAATTACAACGCCTGCGAGAATTTTTTTCATTCGAGTCATGATACTTCCATCGTCGGGCAACTGGCGCGCAGTTGCTGATACAGCGAGCGTGCGGTAAATGAAACGTCGTCAATTTGTCGCACGGGTAAAACGGGCATCAGGGCGTTACATATCACCACTTCATCGGCGTTCAATACGTCGTCCCTGCTGCCATCAATCAGCTGACAAGTCTGGCCATTTGCGGCCATCTGCGCCATCAGATAACGACGCATAATGCCATCCACGCCAGCCTGCTCAAGCTGCGGCGTAAAAACATTGTTGCCCTTACGCCAGAACAAATTGGCCGCACAGCATTCCACCACCGTCCCGCCAGTGTCAAGCACCAGCGCCTCGTCACCGCCCGTCTGGTCAAGATGCTGGCGAATCAGCACTTGCTCAAGGCGATTTAGGTGTTTTACGCCGGCCAGCAACGGATTGCGCGCCAGACGTATTGGGCTGGTGTGGAGCACAGCGCCCTGCTGTTGCAACGTGGCGTAATGCTGCGGCCACGGCGAGAGCGAAAGAATGCGCGTAGGTGAGTGGCAGCCTGCGCGGCTGTAACCGCGTCCGCCTGCGCCCGGCGTCACGATCACCTTCAGCACCGCCTGTGTGTGTCCCGCAGCGGCATTATGCATTTCTGTAGCGAGCTGAACTAAATCCGGCGCATCCATCATTAGCCTTGCACAGCCCTCTTTGAGCCGCTGCAGATGCGCATCCAGCATCACAACATGGCCGTTAATCACCGCGGCGGTGGTAAAGCAGCCATCACCAAATTGCACTGCGCGATCGCGTGCTGAAAGCTCGGTTTGCGGTATGCCGTTTATCCACATGCTGGCCGCCTTGATTAGCCCGTTAAAAATATAAAAAAGGCCCGCATTGCGGGCCTCTGTATGGCTGAGGAGCGATTAAACCTTGCGGAAGATCAGCGAGCCGTTAGTGCCGCCAAATCCGAAGGAGTTACACAAGGTGTACTCCAGTCCGCTGACCTGGCGCGCCGTATGCGGCACGAAGTCCAGATCGCAACCTTCGTCAGGATTGTCGAGGTTGATGGTCGGTGGAATCGCCTGGTCGCGCAGCGCCAGAATCGAATAAATCGCTTCTACTGCACCCGCCGCACCCAACAGGTGGCCAGTCATCGACTTGGTAGAGCTGACCATAACACTGTGAGCTGCCGCACCAAACACCGATTTCACCGCCTGCGCTTCCGCTTTGTCACCGGCTGGCGTCGAGGTGCCATGCGCGTTGACATAACCGATCTGCTCAGCGTTCAGCTGCGCGTCACGTAGCGCGTTAACCATCGCCGCGGCTGCACCTGAACCGTCTTCCGGAGGTGACGTCATGTGGTAAGCATCGCTGCTCATGCCGAAACCGATGATCTCAGCATAAATCTTCGCACCACGTTTCTTAGCGTGTTCGTACTCTTCCAGTACGACAATGCCAGCACCGTCACCCAACACGAAACCGTCACGATCTTTATCCCACGGACGGCTTGCCGCCTGAGGATTGTCATTACGCGTGGAGAGCGCACGAGCAGCACCAAAACCACCGACACCAAGTGGCGTACTGGCTTTCTCCGCACCACCCGCCAACATCACATCAGCATCGTTATACGCAATGATACGCGCTGCATGACCAATGTTGTGCACACCAGACGTACAGGCAGTTGCGATAGAGATGCTTGGACCTTTCAGGCCGTACATGATGGTGAGATGACCAGCAACCATGTTGACGATGGTTGAAGGCACGAAGAATGGGCTGATTTTGCGCGGTCCACCGTTGACCAGCGAACTGTGGTTATCTTCGATTAAACCCAGTCCGCCAATACCAGAACCGATTGCCGCACCAATGCGACCAGCATTCTCATCGGTTACGACCAGACCGGAGTCTGCCATAGCCTGAATACCAGCAACGATGCCGTATTGGATGAAGTCATCCATCTTGCGCTGATCTTTGCGCGAGATGAAATCATCGCAATTAAAATCTCTTACTAAGCCCGCAAAACGCGTTGCGTAGGCACTAGTATCAAAATGGTCGATCAGGCTAATGCCGCTCTGACCGGCAAGGAGAGCACTCCAGGTAGACTCTACGGTATTGCCGACAGGAGACAACATGCCAAGACCAGTCACAACTACACGACGCTTAGACACGCACGTCCTCCAGGGAGGGAAAAAATAACGCTATGTGGGGCAAACATAAAACTCAGGCGGTCGAGGTGACCGCCTGAAGATATTCATTAACCTTGATGGCTAGTGATGTAGTCGATCGCTGCCTGAACGGTAGTGATTTTCTCAGCTTCTTCGTCTGGAATTTCAGTATCAAACTCTTCTTCCAGAGCCATTACCAGCTCAACGGTGTCAAGAGAATCTGCACCAAGGTCTTCAACGAAAGAAGCAGTGTTAATCACTTCGTCTTCTTTAACACCCAGCTGCTCAGCTACGATTTTCTTAACGCGTTGTTCGATATCGCTCATACTATTTAATTTCCTATCAAAACTCGCTTTCGCGATGGTTTTCGTAGTGTATAAAATGTTGAAAAAGATGCAACAAAATCCCGGCTGGTCGAACCACGATTTTGCGTTATTCTGCGGTGTTTACCGTAGATAAAGCAAATGTTTTCGTGATTATCAGACCATGTACATGCCGCCATTGACATGAAGCGTTTCACCCGTGATATAGGCTGCTTCGTCAGAGGCTAAGAATGCAACAGCATTGGCAATCTCCTGCGGGTCACCTAAACGACCTGCGGGAACTTCTGCCAAAATACCCGAACGTTGATCTTCGTTCAGTGCACGCGTCATGTCCGTCTCGATAAAGCCCGGGGCCACGACGTTTACAGTAATGCCACGTGACGCAATTTCTCGCGCCAGTGATTTGCTAAAGCCAATCAAACCTGCTTTTGCTGCCGCATAGTTTGCCTGACCCGCGTTACCCATGGTCCCAACTACAGAACCGATGGTAATGATACGGCCCACGCGTTTTTTCATCATGGCACGCATAACCGCCTTAGAAAGACGGAAGACAGATGTCAGGTTGGTATCAAGGATATCCGCCCACTCATCGTCCTTCATGCGCATCAACAGATTGTCACGCGTAATGCCTGCATTATTGACTAAAATGTCCACTTCGCCAAATTCGGCGCGAACTTGTTCGAGGACGCTCTCAATTGAGGCGGCATCAGTAACGTTCAGCAGCAGGCCTTTGCCCTTGTCGCCGAGGTAAGCACTGATTGCTTCCGCACCGCTTGCACTGGTGGCGGTTCCCACCACTTTGGCACCGCGCGCAGCCAGCGTTTCCGCAATGGCGCGACCAATTCCACGGCTTGCACCGGTAACCAGCGCTACTTTACCTTCAAAGCTCATGTTTTTCCTCTTATTCCTGGGTAAGTGCAGCGCTCAGTGAAGCAGAATCGTTCACCGCAGCGGCACTCAGGCTATCCACAATACGTTTGGTCAGACCGGTCAGAACTTTACCTGGACCGACTTCCAGCAGCTGCTCAACGCCCTGCGCAGCAATAAATTCGACCGATTCGGTCCAGCGCACGGGGCTATACAGCTGACGGACCAGCGCACTTCGAATCGCAGCACCTTCAGTTTCACACTTCACGTCGACGTTATTCACCACCGGCACCGAAGGCGCACTAAAGGTGATCGCTTCGAGCGCCACTGCCAGCTTATCGGCAGCAGGTTTCATCAACGCACAGTGCGATGGCACGCTGACTGGCAGCGGCAATGCACGTTTGGCACCGGCAGCTTTACAGGCTGCACCGGCACGCTCAACCGCTTCTTTGTTGCCCGCGATAACCACCTGGCCCGGCGAGTTGAAGTTAACCGGCGAAACCACCTGGCCTTGAGCGCTCTCTTCGCAGGCTTTTCGGATGGATGCATCATCCAGACCGATAATCGCCTGCATAGCGCCAGTACCTTCCGGTACCGCTTCCTGCATCAGTTTGCCGCGCAGCTCAACCAATTTAATGGCGTCAGCGAAATTCAGCACACCGGCACAAACCAGCGCCGAGTATTCACCAAGGCTGTGACCGGCCATCATGCTTGGCTGCACCGCATTTTTGCTCTGCAATACGCGATAGATGGCAACAGAAGCCGCCAGCAGCGCAGGCTGTGTCTGCCAGGTTTTATTCAATTCTTCAGCTGGTCCCTGCTGGACCAGCTGCCATAAGTCATAGCCCAGTGCGTCAGAAGCTTCACGGAAAGTGGCTTCAACCTGCGGGTTTTCAGCGGCCAGCTCGGCTAACATGCCGACGGTCTGCGATCCCTGTCCTGGGAAAACATAAGCAAATTGCGTCATCTTTCGTTCCTGTCAATCAAAAGCGAACCAGCGCAGAACCCCAGGTGAAACCGCCACCAAAGGCTTCCAGCAGAATCAGTTGTCCCGGCTTGATACGGCCATCGCGCACCGCTTCGTCAAGTGCACTTGGCACTGACGCGGCCGAGGTATTACCGTGACGATCCAGCGTGACCACAACTTTCTCCATGCCCATACCGAGCTTTTTGGCGGTTGCGCTAATAATGCGCAGATTCGCCTGATGCGGCACCAGCCAGTCGAGCATTTCACGATCAAGATTGTTGGCTTGCAGAGTTTCATCCACAATGTGCGCCAGTTCAGTCACGGCCACTTTGAAGACTTCATTCCCCGCCATCGTCAGATAAGCAGGCTCATCCTGATGGGCACGATCCTGATACGGCAGCGTCAGCAGTTTGCTGTAACGGCCGTCGGCGTGCAGATGGGTAGAAAGGATGCCTGGCTCTTCGCTTTGACTCAGCACCACCGCGCCCGCGCCATCACCAAACAGAATGATGGTGCCGCGATCGTTAGGATCGAGCGTACGTGCCAGCACGTCTGCACCGATCACCAGCGCATGTTTTACCGCACCATTTTTAATGTATTGATCGGCAACGCTCAGTGCATAGGTGAAGCCCGCACAAGCAGCGGCCAAATCGAAGGCAGCGCAATCGTTAATCTCCAGCATTTGCTGGATCATGCATGCTGAACTTGGGAAGGCATGGCTGGAAGAGGTGGTCGCCACAATGATCAGGCCAATTTCGCTCGCATTCACACCCGCCATTTCCAACGCGCGCTGTGCTGCGGTGAAGCCCATAGTAGCAACGGTTTCTTCCGGAGCGGCAATACGACGCTCACGGATGCCGGTACGGGTGACAATCCACTCGTCCGTCGTCTCGACCATTTTTTCCAGATCCGCATTGGAGCGAATCTGCTCAGGCAAATAGCTGCCCGTACCGATAATTTTGGTAAACATCTACGCTTTGTCACTCCTGGCTAATACAGTGTCAAGGCGCGCCGCAATCCTTTCAGGGACTTGCTTTCGCACCGTCTGCTCTGCCTGCTCTATCGCCACGGCAAATGCACGTTGATTCGCCGCACCGTGGCTTTTGATCACTGTCCCGCGCAATCCTAACAGACAAGCGCCATTGTACTGGTCGGGGTTGAGATGGCCGAAACGCTTCGCCAGACGCTTTTGAATCCAGCGTCCCAGCAATGTAAGCCACCAGGCCCGTTTTTTTCCTTCCTCTGACGATTTAATCAGAGAGAGGAACATTCTTACCACGCCTTCCATGGTCTTCAACGTGACATTACCAACGAAGCCATCACAAACCAGCACATCCGTCTTGCCGGTGAGGAGATCGTTCCCCTCAAGATATCCAATATAGTTGATTTGCGGTGACGCTCGCAGCACCGCAGATGCGGCGCGGATTGTTTCCAATCCTTTGGTCTCTTCCTGACCAATATTCAGCAGCGCAACACGCGGCTGGGCGATCTCCAACACTTCTTCGGCCATCACTGCGCCCATGATCGCAAACTGCACCAGCATGGCGCTGTCGGATTCAACGTTAGCGCCGAGATCCAGCACCACCGTTTTGCCATGCTGCTGATGCGGCAACACCGTCATCAACGCCGGACGCTCAATGCCATCCAGCGGTTTTAATAGCATTTTCGCCAGGCCCATCAGTGCGCCGGTATTTCCCGCACTGACACAGGCTTGTGCTTTCCCCTCTTTGACCAACTCTAACGCCACACGCATGGAGCTGCCGCGGCTGTTACGAATCGCCTGAGAAGGTTTGGCATCACTTGCAATAACCGATTCGGCAGGAATAACCTGCACACGCCTCTGTAACGAGGAATCCGCTTTGGCAAGAAATGACGAGATGATGTCGGGATCGCCGACCAGAAGAAGAACCAGCTCCGAATGAGAGGCCAGTGCCTGCAAGGCTGCAGGCACTGTCACGCAAGGACCGAAGTCCCCGCCCATGGCATCAACTGCCAGGGTCAAACGTGTCAAGGTATCGCCTTGTGTAATCGCGAGGATTACTTGGTGATAACCTTGCGACCGCGGTAGTAACCATCCGCAGTGATATGGTGACGCAGATGAGTTTCGCCAGAAACTTTATCTACTGACAGAGCAGCAGTGGTCAGCGCATCGTGTGAACGACGCATACCACGCTTAGAACGGGTTGGTTTATTCTGTTGTACGGCCATGGACCTTACTCCTATTACTTACGCTTTAAACTGGCTAATACGGCAAAGGGATTTGGTTTTTCTGCCTCTGGAGGCAATTGACCAAATACCATGTCCGCGTCGGACACTTCACAGTGTTCAGAATCATGCACCGGAACCACGGGCAGCGCGAGGATGAGCTCATCTTCGATCACTGCCAGCAAGTCGATCTCACCAAAATCATTGACATCAACTGGCTCGTAGGCTTCCGGTAGTGCCTCGGCCTGTTCATCAGAAGAGACAGGACTGAAGCAATAGCTTACGTGAACATGACGTGGAAACGACTGGTTGCAGCGTTGACATGACAGAGTCACCTGCACTTCGGCTGTTCCTTGCAGAACGGCGAGGCGCTGGTTATCAACCGCAAACGACATATCGCATTCAACTTCACTGTCCACACTCACGACCGTTTCGGCCAAGCGCGCCACCAATTCAGGTGCATAAACACCATGATAATCAAGGCGTTTTTGCGCGGCGCGGACCGGATCGAGCGTCAGGGGTAATTTTACCTTTTGCATAGGGCGCGCATATTAACTTTGTAACGTCATAGAGTCAAAGAAAAAGGCCGGTTTACGGCATCTTTCACCCGTTAGTCGCATCCAGTGCGGCGCATAGTTTAAAATGACTGTCATCTTTACGCTATCTATTCTGAAAAAAAATGACGACACCTTTGGTTTTAGCTTCTACCTCCCCTTTTCGTCAGGCGCTGCTAAGCAAACTGGGCCTGCCTTTTATTACCGCCGCTCCCGATTGCGACGAATCCCCGCTGCCTCACGAATCAGCCTCCGAGCTGGTGCAGCGGCTGGCATTAGCCAAAGCGCAGGCGCTGGCCGCACGTTACCCGGACCGCTGGATTATCGGTTCCGATCAGGTTTGTGTATTGAATGGCGAGATAACCGGTAAACCGCATAGCGTGGAGAAGGCCTGCCAGCAACTCGCGGCCGCCAGCGGTAACGCCATCACCTTTTATACCGGCCTGGCGCTTCTGCAACCGCAGAGCGGCACCCAATCGGTTATTTGCGAACCCTTTACCGTGCATTTCCGCGAGTTGAGTGCCGAAGAGATTCGCGGCTATGTCGAAAAGGAACAGCCGCTACAATGCGCCGGCAGTTTTAAAAGCGAAGGATTGGGGATTTGTTTATTTGACAGGCTAGAAGGTCGCGATCCTAATACCTTGATTGGCTTACCGCTGATCGCGCTAAATGAGATGTTAAGAGCGGTGGGCATCAACGCATTGTGTTGATGCCCCTTCAATCAGTCTTTCTTCTGACGCAGCTGTGCAAGACAGTGTTTCAGTGCGCCATCCAGTGGCGCTTCCATCCGCAGCACTTCTCCGGTGTTGGGATGGGTAAAGGTCAACGCAGCCGCATGCAGGAACAGACGCGACAAGCCCGTCGAACCCAGCTGTGCATCAAAGTCACGGTCACCGTAACGATCGTCAAAAGCGATCGGGTGGCCACCGTGCAGCGTATGCACACGAATCTGATGGGTACGGCCCGTTACCGGGCTGGCTTTCACTAAGGTCGCGAAACCAAAACGCTCTTCTACTTTAAAGCGCGTCTCGGAAGGTTTGCCCTCCGCACTCACGCGCACCACGCGTTCGCCGCTCTGCAAAATGTTCTTTAGCAGCGGAGCCTGCACCACTTTCAGATGCGACGGCCAGTCACCGCGCACCAGCGCCAGGTAATCCTTCTGCATGCCCTTTTCACGCAGTTGCTCGTGCAGCGAGCGCAAAGCAGAACGCTTCTTCGCCACCAGCAGAATGCCAGAAGTATCACGATCCAGACGATGGACTAACTCAAGGAAACGCGCTTCCGGACGCAACGCACGCAGCCCTTCAATCACGCCAAAACTCAATCCGCTGCCACCGTGCACCGCAGTGCCCGACGGTTTATTCAGCACCATCAGGTAATCATCTTCATACAGAATGGCATTGGTGAGCGCCGCCACTTTATCCAGTTTCGGCGAAACCGTATTCTCTTCGCGTTCGGCAACCCGCACCGGCGGAATACGCAGCTCGTCGCCCTCCTCCAGCTTATATTCCGGTTTCACGCGCTTTTTATTTACCCGTACTTCGCCTTTACGCAAAATGCGGTAAATCATGCTTTTCGGCACGCCCTTGAGCTGGGTGCGCAAAAAGTTATCAATTCGTTGACCGGCATTTTCAGCCGTGATGGCGACATACTGTACGCCGGGATTCTCTGTTTTCATGGCGGCGATTCTAATTAGTGTACCTGGATAGCGCCACCCCTTTTTCTGTGCTTAACTCTCTCTTTGTCGCGTATTGAAACGGTGAAAATGGCGACATTTTCAGCGATGCGATGATTAGCCCTGCAAATGAACAGGTTATGGATGAATAAACTTCTCAGCTTGGCAAAAGTCGCCTTGCTTAATGTGAGTTAGCAATGGAATAATGCAGGGGTTTCTGCCCTGGAAAGATTCAGGCAGGAAAAAGAGCGAAATAAGTCATTTTGCCGGATTTAACGGACACGCAGCAATGGCGTAAGACGTAATGTTAAATCAGGCACTTAGCGGGCTGCGGGTTGCGGCCTGGACGACAGACCAGGATGTGTGGATTTTTGAATACTCTGTAACATTTCCACCTTCAGGCGCTGGATTTCCTTATGAAAAACAGGCCACCGACAAGATTTGCGCCCCTTTAGCCGCCGACAACCGTGAGGTTGACGTCAGTGCATTAAGACACGGGGCCATCGGTTGATTCTCGTCCAGGGTAACGATGCCCGCAGCTAGATCACTCATGTGAGAATAACGAGTAAGTCACGATGAAAAGAATGTTAATTAACGCAACTCAGCAGGAGGAGTTGCGCGTTGCCCTGGTTGATGGACAACGTCTGTACGATCTGGATATTGAAAGTCCTGGACACGAACAGAAAAAAGCCAACATATACAAAGGTAAAATCACCCGCGTTGAACCCAGCCTTGAAGCTGCATTTGTCGATTATGGTGCAGAACGTCACGGTTTCCTCCCTCTGAAAGAAATTTCCCGCGAATACTTCCCCGCCAATTACAACGCACATGGTCGTCCGAATATCAAAGATGTGCTGCGTGAAGGTCAGGAAGTTATCGTTCAAATTGATAAAGAGGAACGCGGTAATAAAGGTGCAGCACTCACCACCTTTATTTCCCTGGCCGGTAGCTATCTGGTATTGATGCCGAACAACCCACGTGCCGGTGGTATTTCACGCCGCATTGAGGGCGACGACCGTACCGAATTAAAAGAAGCACTTTCCGCACTGGAACTTCCAGACGGCATGGGATTGATCGTCCGCACTGCGGGCGTGGGTAAATCTGCCGAATCACTGCAGTGGGATCTCAGCTTCCGTATGAAGCACTGGGAAGCCATTAAGAAAGCCGCAGACAGCCGCCCAGCGCCTTTCCTGATCCATCAGGAAAGCAACGTTATCGTGCGCGCCTTCCGCGACTATCTGCGTCAGGATATCGGTGAAATCCTTATCGATAATCCAAAAGTACTGGAACTGGCCCGTCAGCACATTGCTGCACTGGGTCGTCCGGACTTCAGCAGCAAAATCAAACTCTACACCGGTGAAATCCCGCTGTTCAGCCACTACCAAATCGAATCGCAGATTGAATCCGCCTTTCAGCGTGAAGTGCGTCTGCCATCAGGCGGATCGATTGTTATCGATAGCACCGAAGCCCTGACGGCGATTGATATCAACTCCGCACGCGCTACTCGCGGCGGTGATATCGAAGAAACCGCGTACAACACCAACCTGGAAGCGGCCGATGAGATTGCACGCCAATTGCGTCTGCGCGATCTCGGCGGCCTGATTGTTATCGACTTCATCGACATGACGCCAGTACGCCACCAGCGCGCGGTGGAAAACCGCCTGCGTGAAGCAGTACGTCAGGATCGTGCGCGTATTCAGATTAGCCACATTTCACGCTTCGGCTTGCTGGAGATGTCGCGTCAGCGTCTGAGCCCGTCACTGGGTGAATCCAGTCATCACGTCTGCCCACGCTGCAGCGGAACCGGCACCATCCGTGATAACGAATCGCTGTCGCTGTCTATTCTGCGTCTGATTGAAGAAGAAGCGCTGAAAGACAACACCAAAGAAGTGCATGCCATTGTTCCGGTTCAGGTCGCCTCTTACCTGCTGAACGAAAAGCGTGATGCCGTTAGCGCCATTGAAAAACGCCAGGGCGGAGTGCGTGCCATCATCGTGCCGAACGATCAGATGGAAACGCCACACTACTCGGTACTGCGTGTTCGCACTGGCGAAGAGACGCAAACGCTGAGCTATCACTTACCGAAACTGCACGAAGCGGAAATGGCGCTGCCTTCTGAAGAAGAGCACGCTGAGCGTCGTCGTCCGGAGCAGCCAGCACTGGCCGCCTTCGCGATGCCTGATGCGCCGCCTGCGCCGGTTGAAGTGGTGAAAGAGTCTCAGCCAGCAGCAGAAGTGAAAACCAAACCAGCAGTTGCTGCGCCTGCAGTAACCAACACTGGTTTCGTGGCTCGCCTGCTGAGTGGCTTGAAGAAACTGTTTGCCGGTGATGCGCCCGCTGCGGCGCCTGCTGAAACTAAGCAGGAAACCCCAGCCGTTGTTGCCGCTGAATCTGAAACCACCCAGCAGCGTGGCGAACGTCGTAACAATAATAACCGTCGCAACAACCGTCGTGAACGTACGCCGCGTAATGGCGAGAACGGTCAGGTGCGCGAAGGTCGTGAACCGCGCGAGCCGCGTGAAGCACGTGAGCCACGTGAAGCCCGCGAACCGCGTGATAATCAGGACAACCGTCGCAATAAGCGCCAGAACGAGCCGCGTGAAGCGCGTCCAGTGCTGAGCGATGAAGCGCTTGAGCAACGTGACGAGCAGCAGCAACAGCGCCGCGAACAGCGTGCCGATCGCCAGCGTCGTCGTCAGGAAGAAAAACGTGCTCAGCAGCAGGATCAGAAAGCCGCTGAACCGGTTGTTCAGGCGCCTGCGGTTGACGAAAACGTTGAGCACGAAGAAGAACGCGTTCAGGTCATGCCACGTCGTAAGCAGCGTCAGCTGTCACAGCGCGTGCGTGTTGGCGAAACGCCTGACATCACTGTCGAAGCGCCGGTGGTTCATGATGCTGCCGTTGAAACTGCGCCGCGTGCTCAGTACAAAGAGCATCCTGAAGCCAGCAATGACGAGCAAGATGATAGCGATAACCGTGATAGCGCCAATATGCCGCGCCGTTCACGTCGTTCACCGCGTCATCTGCGCGTAAGCGGTCAGCGTCGTCGTCGCTATCGTGACGAGCGTTACCCAACGCAGTCTGCAATGCCGCTGGAATCTGCTGCTGCTTCACCAGAAATGGCGTCAGGCAAAGTGTGGATCTCTTACCCGGTTGCGCAAGCGCAGGAAGAGTACAGCACGCAAGATGCGATGCATGAAGTGTCGGATTACGGTTACCAGCAAACACCTGATACCGAGACTCAACCCGCTGCCGCTGTTGAACCGGCCGTTGAGCAGGTTGCCGCTGAAGAAGCCGTACATCAGGTTGAACCGCAGGCGCACACCGATGTGCCCGTGGTGAATACGGATGACGTCACGCCGATTGCCGCGCCCGTTAACGAAGAGCCATCAGTGATCTCTGCTGCTGACGAACAGGTTGCTCAGGAAACCGCGGCTGAAGCGGAACCGGCTGCCGTGGCTGAAGAAGCGAAGCCTGAAGTAAGCGAAGTGGCTGCAGTTGCTGAACAGGCGCCGATCGATGTATCGCCAGCCGTTGAAGCTCAGGTTGAAGACGTGCTGGCTGCGCCAGTCGCCGCTGAAGCCGAAGTCACGCCAGTCACTGAACCTCATGCGCCGGTTGCGGCACGTGATACCGCAGTAACCACGGTTGAGACGCGCTTCAAGCATCACGCTACCGCACCGATGACCAAAGCACCGGCACCGGCGTGGGAACCTGAACCGGTTCGCAACAGCGACTGGGTCCGTCCAGCCTTTGGCTTCGAGGGCCGCGGCTCAGCCGGTGGTCACAGCGCGACGCATCAGGCAACCGCACCGGCAACCCGTCCGGAAAGCGCGTAACCTCTGGCAAGTCAGTCAACATCAAACCCCGGCCAGTCCGGGGTTTTTTATTGCCTGCAGGCGGCATTTATGGCGACCTGAATAACAGGCAAAAAAAATCCCACAGCCCCAAAAGGCGGTGGGAGAAACTAAGCGCACCCGGTTAAAGTACGCTCAAAGGTTCAGGTCAATTACGAATTAAGCTGGAACAGTGACAGCTTCGACATATCTGTGAAGGTCTTATACGAAGCTTGCAAGGCCGTTTGTTGCATGGTGTAGCTTGAAATGGCTTGGGTGTAATCAACCTGCACCAGATCCGTCATTTGCGATGCCATAATGGTGTCACGGTCATCACCCTGCGCGTCCAGCGTATCGAGTTCAGCCAGCTGTGAGCCCACGGCTGAACGCACTGCCAGCACGTTGTTCAAGGAGTTGCTCAAGCCACGGTTGGTTTTATCCATGGCATCCTGGAAAACCTGCTTGGTTGCGTCATCAGCATCATCCTGCGGCGTTTTTAACGCTGCAATTGCGCTATCGAGCATGTTAAACAGATTGGTCTCGCTGGCACTGCCGTCCGGCTCGGCTTTCGCGTTGCTGGTTATCGACATAAACACTGACGATCCTGTGCTACTCACCGCCATCGTGCGACCATCATCGACTTTCTGCGTAATGGCATCCGCGCCACCCACATAAGTGACACCGGCCGGCGCACCGGCATCGCTGAAAGGCGCGACATCAGTCTGATAGCCCGCAAAAATGTATCGTCCGTTACCATCACGGCTATTGGCCTGGTTAAGTAATTGCGAGCGAATGCCTTCTAATTTGGTGGCAATGGAAGCACGGTCATCGTCGCTCAGCGTACCGGTAGAACCATACACAATCATGGTTTGCGCATCCTGGATGCTGCTGGTCACACTGGAGAGTGCGTTCTCTTCCATCGACAAGCTCTGATCGGCAAAGCTGCGTGCCGTGGCATATTGGGTACTTTTCGCCTGCGATTGCGAAAGCACGACGGCACGTGAGGCGGCGATAGGATCATCTGAAGGATTGCTGACGCGCAGTCCGCTAGAGAGTTGCTCACCCACTTTTAACCAGGAGGCTTGCGAATCGGTGATCCCGCGCACCTGCTGGTTGAAAATCATATTGGTACTAAGACGCATGGTTTTTATCCTCTATGCTTAGCCGCGGATGCCCATCAGCGCATTAAAAATGGTACTCGCCGTTTGCAGCACTTGCGCGTTCGCCATATAGAACTGCTGATACTTAGTCAGATTCGAATACTCTTCATCAAGGTTGACACCCGATACTGACTGCTGGCGATCGCTGAGCTGTGTCACCACGTTCTCCTGGGTGGTGCTCGCGGTTTTTAATGTACTGGTTTTATTACCGACGGTGCTGACAATGCTGGCGTAAGCCTGGGCGATGGTCGCATTACCATTCACCAGCTTGCTATCCTGCAGATCCAACAATTTCTGCGCGTTACGGTTATCACTTTCACCGCTGGTTGCGCTGGATGCCGCAGCAATTTGCGACTCATCGGTGATCGCGATCGACATGCCCGCAATGACGTTCTGGACCGGTTTGACCAGGAAACTGTCTTTCGCGTTAGGCGCGGGTGAGGTGCTCACCGTCAGTTTCAGGCCATCAAAGTTGAGGGTGCCGTCGGTCGCATCTGGCGTAACGCTAAACTTCACGTTGTCAGACATGCGGGTCACCGACCAGTTGCTGCCATCATAACTTACGGTGTAGTTAGAGGCTTTCATCGCGCTGGTGTCTGACCATGCCGCCGTAACGGTAGCCGCTGAGGTATTTTTGCTGTTACCCACCACGGTTGGCGAACCGATATTAAAGAAGTTGCCCCCCTGGTCGCCGTTGCTGTCATAACCTTCGCTGTGCACAGTATTGAAGCTGGTGGTGAACGCTGCCGCTAACTGGCCGAGCTGATTTTGCGCGGTATCCAGATCCTGGGTGCGGAACGCCAGCAAACCGCCGAGTGAACCGGTGGTTAGCGTCTTCTCAGGGATCTCAACGTTACCTGCCTGCTTATCGACATAACCGACAGTGGTACGTGTTGAATCGCTGCTGGACGGCATCGCCACTAAGCTGGTGGAGTTTTTACCATTCACCAACGTCACACTGCCCATCGAGACAATATAGCTGCCGTCCTGCTGGGATACGTTCACGCCCACCACATTGTTCAGGCTATTCACCAGCTGATCGCGCTGATCCAGCAAATTGTTCGGCGCCGCGCCACCGCCGGTGGTCAGCTTGGCGATCTGGCTGTTCAGGTCGGCAATCTGGCTGGTGAAGGTGTTGATCTGATCGACGTTCGAGGCAATATCCGTATTAACGCTGTTCTGCATATTATTGAGATATTGCGCGGTGGTCTGGAATTGGTTCACCAGGCCTTGGGCGTAGCTCAGCATTGACTGACGCGCCGACGGGTCGTTGGCGTTACTCACCACGTTCTGCACGTTGGTGAAGAAGCTTTGGATTGAGGTCGACAAGCTGGTGGTCGACGTCGACAGCAGATCGTCAATGTTGGAAATTTGGTTGTATTGCGTGTTCACTGCGCTGTAGTTGGCGCTGGAGCCACGCAATTGCGCAGTAATGAACTCGTCATACTCACGCTGTACGCCGGAGAGCGTTACACCGTTGCCGTAATAGTTGTTGCCCTGCAAGGTGCTGTTCGACTGCGACAAAATCGCCGTCTGACGCGAATAGCCCGCTACCGTGTAATTACTGATGTTGTTACTGGTGGTGCTTAATGCAGCCTGTGCGGCGCTCAGCCCACTCATCGCTGAGTTTATTATGCTGGACATCTCGGTTCCTTAATTTCCCGTTAACCGGGCTGGCAGTCATCAGTGCGATTGCGCGGACGAGAACGCCCGCGGCATGTGATTGTTATCGGCGTGCTTAAGTGAAACTTGAGAGCAAAAATCAGAACAAATCGGTGATGTCGTTGCTGTACGCCTTCACCACTTTTTCGCCCATGTTTTTGAATTGCTGGATCATTCCCACCAGTTTCTGCGCATACTTTGGATCGGTAGCGTAACCGGCGGCCTGCAAGGCACGCGCGCCCTGCTCGGCACTCGGTGCGTTGGCAACGGCGGCATAACGAGGATTATTGGACAGCAGTTTGACGTAATCGCTGAGCGCTTCCATATAGGAACCATACACACGGAAACTGGCGCGCACTTTCTTCGCTGCCCCGCCTTCGTATTCGGTGGTCATGATATCGGTGGTTTCGCCCTTCCAGTCGCCGCTCGCCTTAATGCCAAACACGTTGTAACTCGGCTTGCCGTCACGCGTCAGAATCTGTCGCTGGCCCCAGCCGGATTCCAGCGCGGCCTGCGCCAGAATCAGGTGATGCGGAATACCGCTCTGCTGGCTGGCGACCTGCGCCGGCTGCGCCAGCTGCGCGATAAAGTCGTTGCTGTCGCTCGGCAAACTGCTGGGCGAGACCGGCAAACGCGGCACCGCCTTACGCACCATCTGCTCCAACTGATTCGACGGCAGGTTGCTATAGATGAAGCTGTTATCCAGCTTCATCGGCACCGTACCGGCGGTTTCGTCCGGCTCCTGAGCGGGCTGCATCTGCTTAACGATGATATCGGCCATGCCGAGACCACGTTTGCCGATGTCCTGCGCAATCTGCTGATCGTACATCGAGGTGAAAAGCCGCGTCTGATCGTTGCTCAGCAGGCCATCCTGCGGCAGCGCTGCACGCATGCTTTTCATCATCATCTGCACGAACATCCCTTCCACCTGTTTGGCCACCTGCATCGCCTTCCCTTTCGGGTCGGCGGCGGCTTCGCGTTTCAGGTCGTTCAGCGAGCGGCTGTCGTACGCCGCATTCACCAGCGATTGCGTATCGTTCATCAGATAATTTCCAGTTTGGCGCGCAAGCAGCCTGCGCTTTCCATCGATTGCAAAATCGACATCAGCTCAATCGGTGACGCACCCAGCGCATTCAGTGCACGTACCACATTATTGAGGTTGGCGCTGGCGTTAACCCGTTGCAGCGCGCCGCCACTCTGACGCAGATCGATCTGGGTATTGTTGGTGGTCACAGTCTGCCCACCCGCCAACGGCGTATCCGGCTGACTGACGTTCTGCTGCTGATTGACGGTAACCGACAGATTGCCCTGCGCCACCGCACAGGTGTTCAGCGTCACTTCGCGGTTCATCACCACCGAACCGGTACGTGAGTTGATAATCACCTTGGCATCTTCGAGCGGCACCGCAACATCAAGGTTCTGAATTTCGGCCAGCAGACGCACCTGAGAACTGTTATTAGGCGAGACGCGAATCTGCACGGTACGGGCATCTAGCGGGTGCGCCGAACCAATCCCACGGCTGTTGATGGCGTCGGCAATGCGCTGCGCCATGCTGAAGTCTTCGTTATTCAGCTGCAGGTTAATGGTGTTCTGGCTACCAAAGTTGCTCTGCAGTTCACGCTCTACCGTGGCACCGCCGGTAATGCGGCCACCGTTCAGCTGGTTAACCTGCACGCTGCTGCCACCGGCAGAAGCGCCGGCACCGCCGACCAGAATGTTACCCTGCGCCAGCGCATAAACCTGGTTATCGACGCCTTTCATCGGCGTCATCAGCAGCGTACCGCCGCGCAAACTCTTGGCGTTACCCAGCGAAGAAACCACCACATCAACGGTTTGCCCCTGACGCGCAAAGGTTGGCAGCTTAGCGGTCACCATCACGGCCGCCACGTTTTTCAGCTGCATATTGGTGCCAGCCGGCACAGTAATGCCGAGCTGGGAGAGCATATTGCTCACGGTTTGGGTGGTGAACGGCGTTTGCGTGGTCTGGTCACCGGTACCATCAAGGCCCACCACCAAACCGTAACCGATCAGCTGGTTGTCGCGCACGCCCTGCACGGAGGTTAGATCGCGGATGCGGTCAGCATGCGCCAGTAAGCTGAAACCGAGCAGCATGCCAAGGCTCAGGCGGAGCAGAGTCGTCATATTCATTGTTACTACCTCTTACATCGGCGAGACGTTCAGGAAGAAACGCTGGAACCAGCCCATCGTCTGCGCTTCATTGATATAACCATTTCCGACGTACTCAATACGTGCATCGGCCACCTGCGTTGACAGCACCGCGTTGCTGGCGCTGATGGTGCGTGGGTTAACCACGCCCGAGAACCGGATAAATTCGGTGCCCTGGTTAATTTCGATCTGTTTCTCACCCACCACGCGCAGGTTGCCGTTCGACAACACCTGATTGACGGTGACGGTGATGGTGCCCGTAAAGGTGTTGTTGGCTGTCGCGCCACCTTTACCAGCGAAGTCATTTTTGCCATTGGCATCCAGCGTGGCTTTTTCGCCACCGGCACCCACCAGACCGCTCAGGCCGGTTGGTACACCCGTCACACCAAAACTGTTGCTGCCATCGCGGCTGGCATTGGCCGAAGAACTTTTGCTGGCGCTGACGTTTTCCTGCAAGGTGATCGTCAATGTATCGCCAATGTTGCGTGGACGACGATCCTCAAACAGCGGCTGATAGCCGTAGTTCAGCGGTGCGACGCCCTGAAAAATGGAACCGTTCACCACCGGCGGTGCGGATGGCGTCGGCTCTGCCGTAGTCGATCCCTGTACCAGTGGTGTGCGCGGAACCAGCGCACAACCGTTAAGCGTGAGTAGCAGCGTGGCTACCAACCAATGACCAGGCTTGAGAATCACTTGCTTCGCCACTTTTTGACCTTCTTCATGTTGCTTAATCAGGCCAGCAGAGCTGGCCCAACGACACCAGCATTACAGCTGGGTTAACTTCGCCAGCATCTGATCGGAGGTGCTGATCGCTTTACTGTTGATCTCGTAGGCACGCTGCGTCTGAATCATGGTGACCAGCTCTTCCGCCACGTTGACGTTCGAGGTTTCGACATAACCCTGATACAGCAGACCCGCGCCGTTCTGGCCTGGCGTACTCTGCGTCGCCGCACCGGATGCCTGTGTCTCCTGATAGAGGTTTTCACCCTGGCTGTTCAGACCCGCATCGTTCATAAAGGTGCTCAGCGTCAGCTGACCGACCTGCGCCGGGTTGGTCTGGCCCTGCTGCGTTACGCTCACCACGCCATCGCGCGAGATCGTGATGCTGGTGGCGTTGGCCGGAATAGTGATGCCTGGCTGTACCGGATAGCCGGCGTTAGTCACCAGCTGACCGTTCTGGTCAACCTGGAATGAACCATCACGGGTATACGCCGAGGTGCCGTCCGGCATCTGCACTTCGAAATAACCCTGGCCGTTAATCGCCACGTCTTTCGAGTTGCTGGTCTGCGACAGGTTACCCTGCTGATGCAGACGTTCAGTGGTGACAGGACGCACACCGGTACCTATCTGCAAACCAGACGGCAGCGTGGTTTGCTCTGACGACTGCGTGCCCGGCTGACGCAGGGTTTGGTACATCAAATCTTCGAATACCGCGCGCGAACGTTTAAAGCCGTTGGTACTTACGTTCGCGAGGTTGTTGGAGATGACGTCCATGTTGGTTTGCTGAGCGTCAAGACCGGTTTTGGCGATCCATAAAGAACGAATCATGGTGTTTTCCTTACGCCTTAGCTGCTCATGTTGAGCAAGCTGTTAGCTTTTTGTTCGTTTTCATCGACGTTGGAGATCACTTTCATCTGCATCTCAAAACGTCGGGCGTTGGCGATCATATCGACCATGGTTTCCACCGGCTTGACGTTACTGCCCTCCAGCACGCCGGGCATCACCGTCATGGTGGCATCATTTGCCAGCGCAGCGCCGCGCGTCGCCTGGGTTTGCTGATTAGGACGGAACATGCCGTCATCACCGCGCTGCATCTCTTTACCGGTGGCGCGCACCAGCTTCAGACGACCAATCTGCACCGTGGCATTGGGTGCATCACCGGCGTTACGCGAGGTGATGGTCCCGTCTGCCGCGATGGTCAATTCAGCGCCTTGCGGGATGGCGATCGGACCCCCATCGCCCATTACGGGATTGCCCTGAATAGTCAAAATACCGGTCGCGCTGATCTGCATGTTGCCGTTGCGGGTATAAGCTTCGGTACCGTCAGCGGCACGCACCGCCAACCAGCCGTCCTGCGCGACGCCCACATCCAGCGTACGGCCGGTGTTGTCCATCGAGCCCGGTGACATATCGGCGCCCGGCGTGGAAGCGGCAACCAGCGTACGCGTCGGCAGCGACCAGCCGCTGACCGGCACCGCGCGCAACGCGTTGAGCTGAGCACGAAAGCCCGGCGTTGAGGCGTTGGCGAGGTTGCTGGCCGTTACCGACTGCTGATCCAACGTCTGACTGGCCGCGCCCATGGCGGTATATATTGCGTGATCCATAAAGCAATCCCGTTAGCGAATTAACGTAAGTTAACCAGGGTGTTAAGAATCTGGTCCTGAGTTTTGATGGTCTGGCTGTTGGCCTGATAGTTACGCTGCGCAACGATCATGTTGACCAGCTCTTTGCTCATATCGACGTTGGACGCTTCCAGCGCACCTGAAGTCAGGTTGCCGTAAGTACCGGTGCCTGCCAGACCAGTGGCGGCCTGACCTGATGAGCTGGTGGCAGACCAGACGTTGTCACCTTCAGACTTCAGACCTTCCGGGTTAGAGAAACTCGACAAGACAATTTGTCCCAGAAGTTGTGTTTTCTGGTTGGAGTAAGTGCCGGTAATGGTGCCGTCATCATTGATGGTGTAGCTGGTCAGATCGCCAGGCTGATAACCGTCTTGCGTTGGGTTACCAAAAGTGGTCGCACCGGTGTTTTGCTGCAGGCTACCCAACATGCTCAGGCTGATGTTCATGCCATTCGCCCCGTTGGTGCCGTCCACAACCAGGTTTGCCAGGGAAGCGCTGGTGTCAGCAACACCCGCTGCAGTGATTTTCCCCACCTGCGTCAGCTTACCGTTAGCATCAAATTGCATCTGATAACCCAGGTTGTCACCGCCCGCAGTATTACCAACTTCATTACCGGTGGTGGAGTCAACCATATGCACGGTCCAGGTGTTATCCGCCGTTTTGATGTAGTACATGTCTAACTGGTGATCGTTACCCTGCGTGTCATACACCGTCATGGTGGTTTTCGCGTTGTAGCTATCAACGTTGGACTTATCAAACGGGGTGACGGTCGGGGTGGTGCTGGTGGAGTTCAGGTTGGCAACCTGGGTAGCAGTTGTTGTTGCACGTGCCCCCATCTGCGTGGTTGGAATACTCAGCGCCACTGGGTTGGCACCGGTCTGAATGGTTGGTGGTGTACCGCTGGCCGGATAGCCGGTGACGTTCAGACCCTGGGTGTTCACCAGGTTACGGTTGGCATCCAGCGTGAACTGGCCGTTACGGGAATAGAACACACCGCCGCTGGCGTCGGTCATGCGGAAGAAACCGTTGCCGCTCAGTGCCACATCCAGTCCACGACTGGTTGACGTCGTACTTCCATCACCAAAGTCCTGAATGACGGCGGCAACTTTGGTACCCAAACCCACGTTAGAGCCGGCAAACATATCGGCAAAAGCAATGGTGCTGGATTTAAAACCGGCTGTGGCGGAGTTGGCGATGTTGTTACCAATCACATCCAGATTGCTGGAGGCAGCATTGAGGCCGCTCACCGCTTGTGAAAAAGACATGTAATCTCTCCTGCTAAAAGGTTAATCAGAGAATCTGACGAATTTCATCGAGGGTTGCGGAGCCCATGGTGCCGAGATCCAGTTTTGTGGTGCCATCAGTGGTGCTGACGCCATTGACGTAGGCATAGTTCAGCGGCTGCGCCACCAGTTGCGTGCTGCCATTGCTGGCGGCCAGCGAAACAGAATATTTGCCATCCGCGGCGGTAGAACCGTCATCCAGCTTGCCGTCCCACGAGAAGGTGTGGACGCCAGAGCTCAGTTTGCCGAGGTCAATGGTGCGGACCGTGGCGCCGTTACTGTCTTTAATCGTGACACTGGTGGCCGTGGACGCTGTCGCCAGCTCAATGCCAAACGGCGTAGTCGTACCGCTGCCCACCAATACCTGCGAACCATTGACCATCACACCGTGACCAATCAGCGTTGAACTCTGCAGCGACTGGCTGGTAGTGATCTGGCCGGAGATGGATCCCAGCGTGGTATTCAGCTTTTCAATACCGCTCAGGGTGTTGATCTGTGCCAACTGCGTGGTGAGCTGGCTGTTATCCATAGGATTAGTGGGATCCTGGTTTTTCAGCTGCGCCACCAGCATGTTCAGGAACTGATTCTGCAGGTCGGCGGAAGAGTTACCGCTCGAAGCGCTACTGGAAGTCAGGACCGTTGGATCCAGACTGTCTTTAATTCCTACTGCTACGCTCATATTCGTTCTCCGTTACTGACCGATAGTGAGAGTTTTCATCATCATTGACTTCACCGTGTTCAGCACTTCAACGTTGGCCTGGTAGCTGCGCGACGCGGACATGGTGTTAACGGTTTCGGACACCACATCAACGTTTGGCATCTTGACGTAGCCCTTCTGATCCGCCAGCGGATTGCCAGGGTCATACACCAGTTTTGCCGGGGTAGGATCGTTCACCACGCCAGCGACCTTCACGCCGCCGGTGGCTGCACCTTGTGCGGCGTCGGTCTGGAAAATCACCTGCTTCGCCACGTAAGGCTGGCCATCTGGACCGGTCACGCTGTCGGCGTTGGCCAGGTTACTGGCGCTGACGTTGAGGCGCTGTGATTGCGCTGTCATCGCAGAACCGGCGATATCAAAGATATTCAGCAATGCCATGCTTATTGCCCCTGCAGAACGCTCATCATGCCTTTGATCTGGCTACTGATGAGGGTGAGATCGGTTTGGTATTTCAGGCTGTTATCAGCAAACTGCGTACGTTCGCGATCCATATCCACGGTGTTGCCATCCGCGGCGGGTTGATCGGGAATGCGGTACAGCAGATCCAGTGACGGCTGAGAGTTGGTTTGCGCTTCAATGTGGCGTGAGGACGTCACATTCAGCGCCAGACTGCTGCCTTCGGCGCGACCGTTTTGCATCACCTTGCTCAGCTGGCTGGCAAAGTCGATATCCCGCGCCTGGTAGCCCGGGGTATCGGCGTTGGCAATGTTTGACGCCAGGATTTCCTGACGCTGAGCACGTAGGTTTAACGCTTCAGTACCAAATCGCAGCGCGGCATCGAGTTTGTCGAGCATGCTTCCTCCGCGAATGAGAATTTCGAGCTGACAGCTTAAGTGGACAAATGCAAGGGTGATCGTCTGAATAGCAGCAAAAATGACGGCTATTTTTGACATTGATTTTTTTGCGCGAGGCGTAGACTCAGTGCCATCTTCTCGTCAGGAGGCGTTATGCGCAGATATTCCACGTTGCTAGCCACACTTTTGCTGGCACTGGCGCTACCCAGTTCTGCTGCGGACCTTACCGCGCAGTTGACCCAATTTTTTAAAGCGCGCGACCCACAACATGCCGCCGGCATGACGGTGGTGGTGCGTACGCCACAGGCGCAGTGGCCAAACTGCGAAACCCCTGAACTGCAGCTGCCGGGCAATAGCCGTCAGTGGGGCAACATCAGCATCGCTGCTAACTGCGATCAAAATCGTCGTTTCCTGCAGGTTCAGGTGCAGGTCACCGGGCAATATCTGGTGGCGAGCCGTCAGGTGGCGCGCGGCAGTAATCTCAGCCCGACGGACGTGCGTCTGGCAACCGGACGACTCGATGAACTGCCAGCACGCGCATTGATGGATAGCAGCGGCGTCATCGATGCGATCGCGCTACGCGATATCCCGCCAGGACAGCCGGTCACTGCCACCATGGTGCGTCAGCCGTGGCGCGTAAAAGCCGGTCAAAATGTGATGGTAGTCGCCAGTGGAAACGGGTTTAATGCCAGCAGCGAAGGACGTGCGCTGAACAACGCCAGCGCGGCACAAATGGTGCGCGTAAGGATGGGAAATGGTCAGGTTGTCAGTGGTCGCGTCGACGCGGATGGGAATATTCTGATATCGCTATAAAGCGTTAAAGAACCCTGTTGTTCTGCCGATAGAGATATCAACAAAGACATTACCCTATGCTGACTCAGTTGGCTAACCCCCAACTGACCTTACAGGAGCCTTACCATGAGCATCGACAGAACGCAGCCTACGAATCCGGTTAGCACTGTTCAAACACGCGACAATAACGATAACAGCAGCAAAGTGCGTCAGAGCGCGACGCCAGCAGCCAGCACCACCAGCGAAAGCGGTGCGGAAGTGAAGTTGAGTACCGCGCAGGCGCAACTGATGCAGCCTGGCAGCAAAGATATTAATACAGCGCGCGTTGAGCAGCTGAAGACGGCCATTCGTAATGGCGAATTGAAAATGGATACCGGTAAGATCGCCGACGCGCTGATCGCCGATACCAAGGCGTATTTAGAGGGTAACTAATCCCAATGGACCATCTGCTGATCACCTTAGACAAAATGCAGGACGTGCTGACATCCCTTGCGGTGGTAATGGATGAAGAACAACAGCAACTTTCTGCCGGCCAGATCAATGGCAACCTGCTGCAGCGTATTTCTGAAGATAAAAGCGCGCTGCTGACGACGTTGAATTATCTGGACGAGATGCGCCGCACCACCGAGAAAACGCTCGGCACGCAGGCGCCCTATGGTGATCACAGCGATCGCGAAAGCCGCTGGATGCGTATTCAGCAACATACGCGCCGCTTGCGCGATGCCAATACGCATAACGGGATTTTGTTGCAGCATCAAATCGGCTACACCAATGAAGCATTGGCGGTGTTGCGACCCCACCAAACCCAGGCGTTTTATGGCCCGGATGGTTTGGGTAAAGGTCAGGCGACGCTAAGTCGTAAAGGGTAGAGAAAAGTGGGTTTGAAGAGGCTGCTATCTTTTGGGATGGCGGCCTTTTTGTTGTGCTTTTAAGCACAGCGCACCAGTGATAAGCAGCAGACGGAAGTTTGTTTTGGGCAGGCATCCGCAGCGCTGAACGGAGAAAGGAAGCCAGGATTTGCCCGCAGGACGCGGGCGAAAGGCTCAGCCGGGACAAGGAAGTCCCGTCTGAGCCGGTCCGTCAGGCTGACGTACGCAGTGAAGGTACCGCGAAGCGGCGCGAGGACCGCCGGACCAAAACAAACTTCCGTCTGCGTGGGAGCATAATTTTATACCAGCGTGCGGCGCGCGAAGTCGCGCGGGCGGAAGCCGAGCAGACCCAGCATCGCAAAGTATGCGCCGCCGCCAATGGCGCAGACCGCCGCCAGACGAATCAAGCGCCACCACATCTGCCCCTCTTCCCATGCCGGCATCACCTGCAGAATGCCAAACAGCGCTGCGGCCATTACCACTACGGCAATCAGCAAACGGGTCAGGAAACTGAACCAGCCGGGCTGCGGCTGGAAGATATCCTGCTTACGCAGTTGCCAGTACAGCAGCGCCGCATTCAGGCAAGCGGCCAGACCGATCGACAGCGACAAACCGGCATGTTTGAGCGGGCCGATAAACGCCAGGTTCATCAGCTGCGTCACAATCAGCGTCACGATGGCAATTTTCACCGGAGTTTTGATGTCCTGACGAGAATAGAAGCCGGGTGCGAGCACTTTCACCACGATCAGCCCCATCAAACCCACTGAATAGGCAATCAGTGCGCGCTGCGTCATCAGGGCATCAAACGCGGTGAACTTGCCGTACTGGAACAGCGCGACCGTCAGCGGCCCGGACAAAATGCCCAACGCCACCGCGCTCGGCAGCGCCAGCAGGAAGCAGAGGCGCAGTCCCCAATCCATCAACCGTGAATACTCTTCCTGATTACCGCTGGCAAAACTCTTCGCCAGCGAGGGCAGCAAAATGGTGCCCAGCGCCACGCCCAGCACGCCGGAAGGAAACTCCATCAGGCGATCGGCGTAATACATCCACGAAACCGAACCGGAAACCAAAAAGGAGGCGAAAATAGTGTTGATGATCAGTGAAATCTGGCTCACCGACACGCCGAGGATCGCCGGCCCCATTTGACGCATTACGCGCCACACGCCCGCATCGCGCAGATTCAGGCGCGGCAAAACCAGCATGCCAATCTTTTTCAGATGCGGCAGCTGATAAAACAGCTGCAACACGCCGCCGACCACCACGGCCCACGCCAGCGCCATCACCGGCGGATTAAAATGCGGCGCAGCGAAGACAGCAAAACCAATCATGCTGATGTTCAGCAGCGTCGGCGCAAACGCCGGCACGGAAAAACGGTTCCAGGTATTGAGGATCGCGCCCGCCAGCGAGGCCAGCGAGATCAGCAGAATATAGGGAAAGGTGACGCGCAGCAGTGCGCTGGTTAAGGCAAATTTATCGGCGGTATCGGCAAAGCCTGGCGCCGTCACCACAATCACCCAGGGCGCAGCGATCATCCCTAACACGGTTACCACCGCCAGCACTAGCGTCAGTAATCCGGAGACGTAAGCGACAAACACGCGCGTGGCATCTTCGCCCTGCTTGCTTTTATATTCCGCCAGAATCGGCACAAACGCCTGAGAAAACGCGCCTTCAGCGAAGATACGGCGCAGCAGGTTCGGCAGTTTGAAGGCAACAAAGAAGGCATCGGTTGCCATTCCGGCGCCGAAAACGCGCGCCACAATGGCATCGCGGGCAAAGCCCAGTACGCGGGAAAACAAGGTCATCGAACTGACCGCAGCCAGCGATTTCAACAAATTCATATTGAGTGGCGCATCCTGAAAAGTGTCGGAGAAATGAGCGACTTAGCGCGGACATCCCGTGATGTCCGGCGATAGTCTACTGCCACGGCGGGAAATGACCAGCATTGAGTGTTACAAGGAATTATTCACGTTCGGCATCGCGCCACAATTTTTCCACCAGACGCTGCGCCGCCAGCGCCTGTTCGCCACTGGTTTCAGGCATCGTCTGATTTTCAACACACTGGATGAAATGGTGCGCTGCGCCGCTGAAACCGCGCTGAGTAAGGTGGCTTTGCCACGCGGGCGGCACATCACGCACCATGCCGCCGCGGTTTTCCTGCTGCCAGTCGCGCATCTCGTTAATTTCGATGTAATCACCGTCGCAGATGGCGCTGACGACTTCGCGTTGTGTCCCGGCGCGACGATGCATGCTGGTGGTGATTTGCAGCGATCCGGCGGAGAAATGGTGTTCGGCGTACAGCATCGCGCCATCATCATTGGTCTCAATGTGCCCTAACTCGCGCGTCAGGCTGCCGCCCGCCAGCCACAGCGCGGTGTCCACCACGTGCAGATAATCGTCCAGCAGGGTAAAACGCAAATCCTGTGGACCCACGCTATCCGCGCGGTGCTTTTCAATGCGCAGCGAGGCGGCGCGTGGCATGTCACTTTTCAACTGCTGATAACGCGGCGCAAAGCGGCGGTTAAATGCCACCATCAGCTTGCGCTTCTGCTTGTCCGCCAGCGCCACCAGCGCTTCAGCCTGTTGCAGCGTTTCGGCTAACGGTTTATCGACGCACACATCTTTGCCCGCCAGCAGCAGCGCTTTAACCACTTCGTAATGGCTGGCGGTGCTGCTGTGAACAAACACCGCATCACTGGCGGCGGCCAGCGCATCCAGTTGACCAAAATAAGGTATGCGATAGCTATCGCAGATCGGTTGCGCCTTTGCCTGATTGGGCGAAAACGCACCCGCTAATTGCCAGCCGCTGGCTTGCGATAACACCGGCAGCCACGCTTTCTGCGCGATACCGCCCAATCCTACAATGCCAATACGCAGCGTCATATTAGTGCTCCTTTTGCAGCAGCTGTTGCAGTTGCGACTGCAACTCAGCAACCGTTTCTTCAAGTTGCGCGACACGCGCGGTTAAATCGCCGTTGTCACTGACGCTTTCTGCGCTGGCCGCGTCTTCCTCTACTTCGCCACCAAAAAGATGCATATAGCGGCTTTCACGTTTGCCCGGTTCGCGCGCCAGTCGCACCACCATTGGGCCATCCTCGCGCGTGCTTAAACCGATAAGCGTCTGCTCGACTTCATTCATATCGCTGAATTCATGCAGACGACCGCTGCGGGTGCGCAGTTCGCCCGGCGTCTGTGCACCGCGCAGGAACAGCAGCGTCAGCACGGCGACTTCAGCGCTGCTCAGTTGCAGATTGCCGAAAGCGGAATTGCAGAAGCGCTGTTCATACTTGCTGACGCGTTGACCGAAGCCGTTATTGGCGGTCACCAGATGCTTTTTCACCAGCTCATCAAGCTGCGCTTGCACCTCCATCTCGCTGAGATTCAGCACCGGTTCGCGGTTAGATTTCTGATTACAGGCGGTGACAACGCCATTAAGGGAGAGCGGATATTGATCCGGCGTGGTGACCTGCTTCTCCAGCAGGCATCCAATCACGCGCAATGCCTGCGCGGATAAGGCCATTTTCATTGAGGTGATCCTTTATTATTGTCCACGACGATCCGGGGTCCACTCCCGGCAGGTCAACGCGGTGAGTACATGATCCTGCCAGCGCCCATCGATCAACAAGTAATCTTTGGCGTAACCCTCTTTTTCAAATCCGAGGCGCGCCAGCAGATCGCCACTGCGCTGATTGTGCGGCATATAATTAGCCATAATGCGGTGAATACGTTGCTGGCGTTGCATATAGCGAAGGGTGGTAGTGAGCGCTTCAAACATCAGCCCCTGACCTTGCCACTTCTCGCCAAGCGAATAGCCGAGATAGCAGGCGTGAAACGAGCCGCGCAGCACGTTGCTGTAATTCGCCACACCACGCACTTCGGTCTCTTCCGGGTCCATCAGCACAAAATAGTAGGCTGAGCCCTGTTTATGCATGTCGGCGATCAGTCCGAGGCGCGCTTGCCAGCCCGAAGGATAACAATGGCTCTCGTCGCGCACCGGTTCCCACGGCTTGAGAAACGCACGATTTTCAGCGTAATAATCCGCTAATCGCCAGGCATCGCGTTCGTGTACTAAACGCACCACTAAGCGATCGGTAGTGAGGCGCACGCGTGGGCCAGCAGAACGATAGCCAAACATCATGACTCCTGAAATCCATAACTTAAGAAAGATGTACGCCAGCGGCGATACTCCTCACTATAACCGTCACCCCGCTTGCGGTAAAACTCTTGAACGCGTTCCTCAGGATTCATCCTGATTTAGGATTAATATTTCTGCGGATTCGATGAAAAAATATCATCCTGAGAAAGCTGTTTTTCGCCACTGAGCAGGCGGAAAATAGACCAATTGGTCTCTTATCTCCTCTCATTTGCTCAGGAATTAGCATGTCTCGGGTTGCGCGGGCACGACGCCTCGGTAAAACATTTCTTTTAGTGGATAACATGCTGGTTGTGATGGGCTTTTTCGTGGTGTTTCCCCTCATTTCCATCCATTTTGTCGAACAGCTGGGCTGGGCCGCGTTGATGGTCGGTATTGCGCTTGGCTTGCGCCAGTTCGTCCAGCAGGGATTCGGCATCTTCGGCGGTGCGATTGCCGACCGTTTTGGCGCGCGTCCGCTGATCGTCACCGGCATGCTGATGCGCGCGGCGGGTTTTGCCTGCATGGCGCTGGCGCATGAACCCTGGCTGCTGTGGTTTGCCTGTTTGCTTTCCGGTCTTGGCGGCACGCTGTTTGACCCGCCACGCAGCGCGCTGGTGATGAAACTGGTGCGCGCACGCGATCGCGGCCGCTTCTTCTCCCTGCTGATGATGCAGGACAGCGCTGGTGCGGTGCTGGGCGCGCTGATTGGTAGCTGGCTGCTGGCGTGGGATTTCCGTCTGGTGTGCTGGGTTGGCGCGGCGGTGTTTGTCACTGCTGCGCTGTTTAACGCCGTTTGGTTACCGGCGTGGCGCATCTCGACCGAACGCATTGCGATGCGTGAAGGGATGCAACGCGTCTGGCAGGACAAGCGTTTTCGCCTGTACGTGCTGACATTGACCGGCTACTACATTCTCGCCGTGCAGGTGATGTTAATGCTGCCGGTGATGGTGAATCAGGTAGCCGGGGCGCCTGCTGCGGTGAAGTGGATGTACGCGATTGAAGCGCTGCTGTCATTAAGCCTGCTCTATCCGCTGGCGCGCTGGAGCGAAAAACGCTTCCGCCTCGAAACGCGTTTGATGGCCGGCTTGTTCCTGATGACGTTCAGCCTGCTGCCGGTTGGCATGACCGATTCGCTGCCGTCGCTGTTTATGCTGATCGCCCTCTTTTATCTGGGCTCAATCATCGCGGAACCGGCGCGAGAAACGCTCAGCGCTTCGCTGGCCAGTTCACGTGCGCGCGGCAGCTATATGGGCTTCAGCCGACTCGGCCTCGCGATTGGCGGCTTGATCGGCTACTCCGGCGGCGGCTGGATGTTCGATATGGGCCAGCAATGGGCGCTGCCGGAACTGCCGTGGATGCTGCTGAGCAGCGTTGGCATGATCACCCTTTTGGCGCTTTGGTGGCAGTTCCAGCCGCGTTCGGTGGCACCAGCGATTTTCAGCAGCTAATTTGCCCCCGCCAAAGATCTCTTCCATACTTCCCGCACGTCCGGAAAAAGGGTGACCTCTGTCACCCTTAGAACCACAGGAGAAACGGGATGAAACTCTACATCTACGATCACTGCCCTTTCTGCGTCAAAGCACGCATGATTTTCGGCTTAAAAAATCTGCCATTAGAACTCATCGTTATGCTGAATGACGACGAGCAAACGCCGAAAAAATTGATCGGCCAGAAAATGGCGCCGATTCTGCAACAGGCCGACGGCAGCGCTGTACCGGAAAGTATGGATATTGTGCGCCTGGTAGATAAATACGATCACCAACCGCTGCTCAATGGCAAAAGCAATCCTGCGATCAGCGACTGGCTGCGCCACGTGAATGGCTACGTCAATAAGCTGCTGCTGCCGCGCATCGCCGATGCCTCCTTCGCCGAATTCGCTACGCCGGAAGCGCGTAGCTACTTCAGCGAGAAGAAGCAGGCCAGCGTGGGCGATTTCAGCGAGTTGCGTAAACACGCGCCGGGCTTAATCAAAAACATCAGCGACGATCTGCGTCAGCTCGACAAGCTGATCGTCAAACCCAATGCGGTAAATGGCGAACTGTCGGAAGATGATATTCATCTGTTCCCGCTGCTGCGCTCCTTAACGCTGGTCAACGGCATTGAATGGCCAAGCCGCGTTGCCGATTATCGCGACAACATGGCGAAACAAACCCAGGTTAATCTGCTCTCCTCCATCGCCGCATAATCTTCATCCCTGAGAGGCGCTGCGGCGCTTCTCATCTCTCTCCTGGTGACACATGCCGCTGATTCAGGCAGGCTATGGCTGTTTTGCCGTTTCGATCAGGATGAGGACAATATGAAAAAGGCGCTTACCGGGCTTTTCGCTCTGCTTTTTGCCGTGCTACTCAGCGGCTGTAACCAATTGACGCAATACACCATCAGCGAACAGGAAGTGAATCAGGCGCTGCAAAAGCGCAATAACTTCGAAAAAGATATCGGCGTTTCCGGGCTGGTGAATGCGCACATTGTGCTGAGCGATCTCAACAGCCAGATTGGCCGTGAAGAACCCGGCAAAATAACGCTCTCGGGTAAAGCCAATATCAATGTCAGCTCGCTGTTTGGTCCGCAGCAGGCCGAAATGCTGCTGAAAATGAAGGCGCAGCCGGTTTACAACGCACAGGAAGGCGCGATTTATCTGCATGACATGGAGATTGTCGATGCGCAGGTGCAGCCGGAGAAAATGGCATCGATCATGAAAACTCTCACGCCGTATCTCAATGAGTCGCTGAAGCGCTACTTTAATGAGAGACCTGCTTATGTGCTGAGTGCAGACCGCAGCAAAGGCGAAGCGCTGGCGAAGAAACTTGCTAAAGGAATTGAAGTGAAACCGGGCCAATTGGTGATTCCGTTTACAGATTAATCCGCGCAACCGCACCTTCCGGTGCGGTTTTTGTTTGTCACAATAAAATCCCGTGCAAACGGTTGCCCACATCCTTATGATTACTCCCCGGCCTAAACGTGCCTCTCGTTTTCTTCTCAGCCGGAGTCTTTTTGAATGACAGCCCAACCTCAGCACATTACCATCCGCCGCCCTGACGACTGGCACATCCATCTGCGCGATGGCGCGATGCTCAACGCCGTACTGCCTTATACCAGCGCAGTAAATGGTCGTGCGATTGTCATGCCAAACCTGGTTCCACCGGTTATCAGCGTGGCCGCTGCCGTGGCGTATCGCGAGCGCATCATGGCTGCGTTACCTGCTGAGCACGCTTTTACTCCGCTGATGACCTGCTATCTCACCGATTCACTTGATCCCGATGAGATCGAGCGCGGCTTCCGTGACGGCACTTTTACCGCCGCCAAACTCTATCCTGCGCACGCCACCACCAACTCCAGCCACGGCGTGACCAACATCGCCGCTATCGCTAAGGTGCTGGATCGCATGCAGCAGATCGGCATGCCAATGCTGGTGCACGGCGAAGTGACCGATTCTCACATCGATATATTTGATCGCGAAGCGCGCTTTATTGAAACCGTGTTGGAACCGCTGCGTAAACAGTTCCCGGCGCTGAAAGTGGTGATGGAGCACATCACCACGAAAGAAGCGGCGGAGTATCTGGCAGCCGGTAATGATCTGCTGGGCGCCACCATTACGCCACAGCACCTGATGTTCAACCGTAACCACATGCTGGTGGGCGGCGTGCGTCCGCATCTTTACTGCCTGCCGATTCTGAAGCGCAATATCCATCAGGAAGCGCTGCGTAAGCTGGTTGCTAGCGGGAATCGTCGCGTATTCCTCGGTACCGATACCGCGCCACATCTGCGTCATCTCAAGGAAGCCAGCTGTGGCTGCGCCGGCGTGTTCAATGCGCCGACCTCATTGCCGGCGTACGCCACCGTGTTTGAGGAGCTGAATGCGCTGGAACATTTCGAAGCCTTCTGCTCGGAGAACGGCGCGAACTTCTACGATCTGCCGCTGAATGAAGGCACGCTGACGCTGGTGCGAGAATCCTGGCAGGTTGAAGAGCGCATTGCGCTGGCAGATGACACGCTGGTGCCTTTCCTTGCTGGTGAAACGCTGAACTGGCGCATCAAAGAATAATGATCTGCTACTTGCCTTCGGGAAATTTATACTGTACAAATAAACAGTATATTATCCCGGAGGCTTCTATGCGTGTTGAAATTACCGTAGCAAAAACTTCGCCCCTTCCTGCGGGTGCACTGGATGCACTCAGCGTCGAACTGGTTCGTCGCATTACGCAGGATTTCCCCGACGATGATCATCACGTCAAAGTGCGTTATGCCGGCGGCAACCAACTCAGCGTGTTTGGTGGCTGTAAAGAGTCACGCGAACGCATCAGCGAACTGTTACAAGAAACCTGGGAAAGCGCTGACGACTGGTTCAATAACGATTAACTGCCACTGTGCCGTTTTTGCCGGGTATCGCTATCCGGCTTTTTTGTTTTTATTTCCCTCTCGCCAGAAAAACTTCCTGCATCTAGACTCATGTTAAACGATCCCCTATTCTTGCCTCGTCATGCTTACAGGAGGTGTTTTACATGACTACTGAAAAACCAGAAGAGGCGATGACCTTCGGAGAATTGCTGGCATTTATTGCTGAGCAACAGCGCCGCTTAACCGTATTAGAAAATGCGTTTGCCACCTTGACCTTCTGTCTCGACGATCGCGCCAATCAGTTGCTGGTCCACAACCTGACGCTGGAAGCGCAAAACCAGAACCATGACGAGCAGTTACAGCAGCATTTTACCCGGCTGGCGGAAGAGATTCAGAAACGTCACGGCCTGCTGCCGGTCGAGCCACACTCATAAAAGTGCCCCCTTTTTCGGCCTAAAGTTTTCCCTTATAAAAGCCGATAACTTCGTCAGTGTTGCCAGTAATAATTCCAATAAAATGCCTGACGCTGCGGGCATTTTATTATTCGATTAAACGGCAATGTTAACCGCGTTTATTTTTACTCTGTTTAGGTTCGTCATACCTTTTAACTATTGTACCCGCTATTTCATGTTATAATTGTTTCGCTAGTGCACGATACAGCCGCATTGAACCTCAAGAAGCACTTCGTTTAACGAGTAATACGGAGGTTATAATGGACAGAAATAAAGACGTCATCCAGACTCATCCGTTGGTAGGATGGGACATCAGCACCGTAGACAGTTATGACGCCATGATGATTCGCCTGCACTCGCTCTCCTCGCAGGGGCAGAAAGAAGAAGAAGCTGACGTGGGTCCGACCTACTGGCTGACTACCGACGTAGCCAGACAGTTCATCTCTCTACTCGAAGCTGGCATTGCAAAAATAGAGTCTACCGAGCAGTACCTACGCGACAATCAAAAGCATTAATTTCTACTATCGCGTGAAAGGGCACCCAACAGGGTGCCTTTTTCATGGGCGCTCTCTTTTGATATGCTGTTGAAAAATTTCGCTGTTTTGCTGGAGTGATGTCGTTATGGTTTATGATCTGATTGTGGTGGGAAGCGGTTCGGTCGGCGCAGCAGCCGGGTTTTACGCCACGCAGGCTGGCTTATCGGTGCTGATGATTGATAGCGCCCATCCGCCGCACAGCCAGGGCACACATCATGGGGAAACCCGCCTGATTCGCCATGCGTATGGTGAAGGTGAACGCTACGTGCCGCTGGTGCTACGCGCACAGACACTCTGGGATGAGCTGGAACGCCAGAGCGGCGAGCGCATCATGCATCGCAGCGGCATCCTCAACTTAGCGCCCATCACCTCCTCCTTTATTCAAAATGTTATCGATAGCGCGAAAGCGTGGCAGCTGGATGTGAAAATCCTGCAAGCCGATGAAGTGCGCGCGCGCTGGCCGCAGTTCACAGTGCCGGATGGCTACATCGGCGTGTACGAACCCAACTCCGGCTTCCTCAAATGTGAGCAAGCGGTGCGCAGCTGGGTGCAGCTGGCGGAACAGGCCGGTTGCGCGCAGCTGTTTAACTGTCCGGTGACAGAGATAGGTCGTGACGGCGATCTGCAGCAAGTCACTACCAGCGATGGCATTTTCCGCGCGCGTAAACTGTTGGTCAGCGCCGGTACCTGGGTGAGCCAGTTGGTCGCCGATCTGCCGGTTGCGCCCGTGCGCAAAGTTTTCGCCTGGTATCAGGCAGATGGTCGCTACAGCGAGAACAATAAATTCCCCGGCTTTACCGTGGAGATGAGCGATGGCAGCCACTTTTACGGCTTCCCGGCGGATAACAACGCGCTGAAAGTGGGACGTCACGATGGCGGACAGCTGATGCAAACGCCGGCCGATCGCAAACCTTTTGGCAGCATCGCGGTAGACGGCAACGAATCTTTTAACTTCCTGCGTAAATTCCTGCCGGGCGTGGGCGTCTGTTTGCATGGTGAAGCCTGCAGCTACGACAATACGCCGGACGAAGATTTCATTATCGATACGCTGCCGGGCGAGCCTAATCGTCTGATCATCACCGGCTTAAGCGGACACGGTTTCAAATTCGCCAGCGTGCTGGGTGAACTTGCCAGTGAATTTGCGCAGAACAAACCGTTCTCTTTCGATATTGCGCCTTTCTCCCTCGCGCGATTTAACTAAACCATACTTGCCGGTACTAATCCTGTGCCGGCGAAATTGACACAAACTGACAGTTAATTACCTATATCAACATTCAGCGCAGCGCTATGCCGCATTTGGTGTAGTGAATATGCAATACTTCGCAATAAGCCCCGCCTTTTAAGCTATCCCTTCAATTATTCTGACTGAGTTTTAATTAAATCCTCATTTATTCCGAAGATGATTTTCAACTTTATAGAAAAGTAAGGTTAATTGATCTTTCATTGCAAAATGTAGATGCTCATTACCACTTATTTCATTCCAGGTGATTTTAATGTGGCGTAATTCCACACAGCATTTCGGCGCTGTCTCGATTTTATTGCATTGGCTTATGGCGCTGGTTATTTACGGCATGTTCGCGCTGGGTTTGTGGATGGTCGGATTGGGTTATTACGATGGCTGGTATCACGATGCGCCCGAAATTCATAAAGGCATCGGCATTCTGCTGTTCGCTGCGCTGCTGCTGCGCCTCGGCTGGCGTTTTATTTCACCGCCGCCCAAACCGTTGGCGAGTTATTCGCCCGCCGTACGACGCAGCGCTACCGCCGCGCACTGGCTGTTATACGGCTTACTGTTGGTGCTGCTGTTCACCGGTTATCTCATCTCCACCGCCGATGGCAAACCGATCTCCGTATTTGGCTGGTTCGCGGTTCCCGCCCTGTTCAGCGGTGCCGCGCAACAAGCGGATCTGGCGGGTGACATTCATCTTTGGCTGGCGTGGGGTTTGGTGCTGATCTCAGCACTGCACGCGCTGGCAGCCCTGAAACACCATTTTATCGACCGTGATGTGACACTGAAAAGGATGTTGGGTTACCGCATCCCGTTAATCTCTGAAAAGGAAAAGTAACATGCTAAAGAAGACATTATTGGCAGTAGCAGCGGCCGGATTATTGAGCGCCAGCCTGACGGCCAGCGCGGCTGATTACAAATTTGATAAGGAAGGCCAGCACGCGTTTGTGCAGTTCCGCATTCAGCACCTAGGCTACAGCTGGTTGTACGGCACCTTTAAAGACTTTGATGGCAGCTTCACTTTTGATGAAGCCAATCCTGCGGCAGATAAAGTCAACGTGACCATCAACACCAACAGCCTCGATACCAACCATGCTGAGCGTGATAAACACCTGCGCAGCGCGGATTTCCTCAACACCGGTAAGTTCCCGCAGGCAACCTTTGCTTCTACCGCCGTGAAGAAAGAGGGTAAAGATTACAAGATCACCGGTGACCTGACGCTGAATGGCGTGACCAAGCCCGTCACGCTGGATGCAAAATTGATCGGTGAAGGCAAAGATCCATGGGGCGGCTACCGTGCAGGATTTGAAGCCAGCGGTGAGATCGTGCTGAAAGAGTTCAACATCAGCAAAGATCTTGGCCCGGCATCGCAGAAAGCTGAACTGATTATTTCGGTGGAAGGCGTGCGTAAGTAAACGAAATACAGCCTGAAGTCCGCAGACCTCAGGCTGTTTGTCGCTTATTTTTTATCTGGCGCCGGAATTGCCATCGTCATGTTCAGCAAACCACGTGATTTGTTGAACACTTTGTTGCCATTTTCACGGCCCGCACGGCGTGCGCGCTGCTCCTCTGGCGACAACGTTGACTCTTCCATGCAGATTGGGCTGCAGCAGTTGTTGTACTTTTCAGCGCAGCTTGGGCACTGAATAAACAGCAAATGACAGCCATCATTGATGCAGTTGGTGTGGCTATCGCAAGGCGTGCCGCACTGATGACAGCTGGAAAGAATATCGTCGGAAATACGCTCGCCCATGCGCTCGTCAAAGACAAAGTTTTTGCCCTTGAAACGCACCGGTAAGCCCTGTTCACGCGCCCGGCGGGTGTATTCAATAATCCCGCCTTCGATGTGATAAACATCTTTGAAGCCGTTGTGTTTCATCCAGGCGCTGGCCTTTTCACAACGAATGCCACCGGTACAGTACATAACAATCTTTTTGTCTTTCTGATCCTGCAGCATATCAACGGCCATCGGCAGTTGATCGCGGAAGGTATCGGCCGGCACTTCCATGGCGTTATCGAAGCGCCCCACTTCATATTCGTAGTGGTTACGCATATCCACAAACAGCGCATCCGGATCGTCGAGCATTGCATTAACGTCCGCGGCTTTCAGGTAAGCACCCACATCGCTGGCATCAAAGCTATTGTCTTCAATCCCATCCGCAACAATGCGTTCACGCACTTTCAGGCGCAGCACCCAAAAAGATTTACCGTCATCATCCAGCGCAATGTTCATGCGCAAGTTATTTAGCGCCGCATCAAAGGCATACAAAGCGGCCTTCATCTTTTCGTAGCGGCTGGCGGGCACACTGATTTGTGCGTTGATGCCTTCGTGCGCAACATAGACGCGACCAAACACCTTGAGTTTGGTTAACTCAACGTAGAGGGCATCACGGAAGGCTTTAGGATCGGCAATCTGGAAGTATTTATAAAAAGAGACTGTGGTACGTGGTTCGGTTTCCGCCAACATACGTTCCTTCAGCTCTTTATTGGAAACAAGGTTATGTAACACTGGCATGGTGTTCGTCCTGTTAGCAATCAGAGAAATTTAGCGCGCGTATGATACCCGAATTCTGCCTGATACAAAAATGTTGGTTTGATAAGCCTGCCGGCTGAAATTACACACGCATTTGTGCGCCACAATTGCGTTTTCGTGCGCATACCTGCTGTCGGAAAGCCGTCCCCGGTCTATGCTTGATTTCAGCCAGAATGAAAAAATGGCATAATGACAAAAAATTACAGAAACCGGACTCTCTGGCATAAGACGCAGGATACTGACATTTCCATGACTCAACTTCCCCAACTCACCCGTGAACTCTTCTATCCACGCTATTGGCTGACCTGGCTCGGCATTGGCTTTCTTTATCTGCTGGTGCTGTTGCCCTATCCGGTACTGCATGCAATTGGCTGCGGATTGGGTCGCGTTGCCATGCGCTTTATGAAGCGGCGCGTTGAAGTGGCGCAGCGTAATCTTGAAGTGTGCTTCCCCACTATGCCGACCAATGAACGTGACGCGATGGTAAAGCACAACTTCGAATCGGTAGGCATGGGGCTGATTGAAACCGGGATGGCGTGGTTCTGGCCGGACTGGCGTATTCGTAAATGGGTCACCACCAGCGGACTGGAGCACGTGACTAACGCGCTGGCAGAGAAGCGCGGCATATTATTAATTGGTATGCACTTTCTGACTCTGGAGTTGGGAGCGCGGGTATTTGGTATGCACAACCCAGGCATTGGCGTGTATCGTCCCAACGACAACAAGTTGATCGACTGGCTGCAAACCTGGGGCCGGATGCGCTCCAATAAAAGCATGCTGGACCGCAAAGATCTGAAAGGCATGATTCGCGCCATGAAGAACAACGACATTATCTGGTATGCACCGGATCATGATTATGGTCCGCGCAGCAGCGTGTTTGCGCCATTCTTCGCGGTTCAGGATGCGGCGACCACCACCGGCACCCATATGCTGATTCGTCTGGCAAACCCAAGCGTGGTGCCGTTCCTGGCGCGACGTCTGCCGAACGCGCGCGGCTATGAGCTGAAAATGATGCCAGATATCCGCGACAAATTTACGCTGGAATCTGAACTTGATACCGCTGTGGTGATGAATAAAGTGGTGGAAGAGACGGTGCTGCTGGCTCCAGAGCAATACATGTGGCTGCATCGCCGCTTTAAAACGCGTCCGCAAGGCGAACCATCGGTTTATTAATATTGGTCGGGGCACCCTGTGTGCTCCGCTGTTTATATGCACTAATTTGCCTTTTGGCGCGATCACATGCGGTAATTTATTAGTGAGCCGTGCCAGCCTGAACTTAGGCTGATAGTTGGCTTAGCGCCGCATTTAATCAGACATCACTTTTCTTCAGCACGCAATGTTGACGTAAAATTAACCTTTCCTTGCGCCATAGCAGCCAAATTCTGCGTTGATGCAGGATTACCGGAATTGTCACTCATTAATATTTATTCACCAAAGTTTAGCGTTTCGGACCTGATTTCTACAACTTCCAGGGCTATTCCTATTTAATATTGCTAAATCCTTCGGCATCACTTATCAATGAAGTAAAATTAACTTACTAAACAAGGTATTGTCTGATTAAAAAACCCCATATTCCTTTTCGTTAAAATAATCGCTTCGCTTATAACTTTATGGAATTGGTTCGTAAAATCGAATCCAGTTAATTTCGATTGCAGCACTTAGCTTCACCCGTTCACTTTTAAAAAATATAAAAAGATTACACACAGCAAATATATCTCAGGACAATATAATATGAATAAAGGTATCTACTACTACGTGACGATCAGTACCGATCAGGAAGGTTATCATCTTCTGCATCGGAAAGAGTGCAAACGCTTACCTGTAAAGGAGGATATGGTATTTATTGGCACTCTATATAATTTAAATCAGGCATTATCAACCGCGCGTATTAATTTTAAAAAGGTTAAGCCCTGTATTAAATGTTGTATTCGTTACTCTGCTCCAATTATTCACGAATCAGTACGCCCGGTATTGCATTTCCCGCAGAAAATAGCCTGACCGGTTGGGCGGTTGAATTTCACGCAACCGCCCAACTGATATTTCCTCTCCGCCCTGCACGTCACGATTTTTCGTCTATCCTTCTGTGAAATCCCTTTTTTACAGACATGGAGTTGATGATGAGCCTGTTTACCACCCTTGAAGAAGCCATTGAAGCCGCTCGTGAAGAGTTCCTCGCCAGCCAACCAGAGATCGCTGAAGAAGATGCCAGCGTGAGCCAGTTCGCCCTGCAGAAGTACGTGATGCAGGATGGCGACATTATGTGGCAGGCCGAATTTTTCGCTGAAGAGGATGGTCAGGGTGAATGCCTGCCGATCTCCAGTGGAGACGCCGCACAAGCCATCTTTGATGGCGATTTTGATGAAGTCGAACTGCGTCAGGAGTGGCAGGCGGAAAATACGCTGCACGAATGGGATGACGGCGAGTTCCAGCTGGAACCACCGCGTGACCTTGAAGAGGGCGAAGCGGCGGCACAAGAGTGGGAAGACGACAACAGCCCTTCTGACAATCTGTAATAACGTTTATTCGTACGGACCGTGACTGGCATCCACGGGCAGTAACAGCGTGTCCATCACCAGCGACAGCGGCAAATCGATAATGGTTAGCACACGCCACGGTCCGTCACGAACGTCCCACTGCACGCCGGGATAATATTGGTTGCCGTGACCTTGTCCGGGAAAGGTGCGGCTGATGATACTGCCACAACCGGTGAGCAGAAGAATCGCGGCGCTAAGCGCGGTTATTTTCAGGAAATAATTCACAACATTTACTCACAATGAACTGGCGTTAGTTTAACCATCTCGCAGGGACGATGACCACTCCTTAACACGTAAAGATTGCGTCATATTTCTGGCGAAAAAAAAGCGGCATTTCTGCCGCTTTCTACTTTCTCATCCTCAGCGCTGTGGAAGCGCCTCTGGATTGAGCTTCAGCTTCTGATAGCTTTCCACCCACTGATGATATTTGTCCGCGCTTTCCCACAGGCGTGAGTGCACACGAGCCAGCACCACCGGATCGCTAATCAGCTGCAAACGCTGCTCGCGATTCAGTTTCTCTGGCGCATCGCTCAGTGCCTGATCGACACGACGGTCACGCGCATGATCCAGTAAATCGCTCTGCTTATGACGCGATGTTGCCATCGCCGTCGCCAGCGCGTTAAACGCCGGGTTAAACAGTGCATGCATAAAGCCATTTTTCAGCGCGCGTTGACGGTTGATCTGCAGATAGTGATCGGTATCAACCAGCTCTTTAGGTGGCTCATACTCTTCCGGGATCAGGAACAGTTTGGCGTTCTTACTCTTCTGCCCTACCGTTGCACGGCTCGACATCACCGATACAAACGGCGACAGGATCAGCGAGACGACGATCGGCGACAGCCACCACAGGAAGTTCAGATCGAGGAAGCCCATACCGCCCGCCCACACCAGACCCAACAGCATCTGTGAACCATGACGACGGAAAGCTTCGCTCCACGGTGTCGCATCATCATCACGCTGCGGCGAGTTCCACACCACTTCCCAGCCAAGGAACGCGCTGACCACAAACACGGTGTGGAACAGCATGCGCACCGGCGCCAGCAGCACTGAGAACAGCATCTCCAGAATCAGCGAGAAGAACAAGCGGATGGCGCCACCATAAGGTTTCGCTCCCTTGAACCAAATCAGCACCACGCTCAACAGTTTCGGCAGGAACAACAGCACCAGCGTAGTTGAGAACAAGGCTATCGCCAAGTCGGGACGCCACTGCGGCCACACCGGGAACAGCTGGCGTGGTTGCAGGAAGTAGGTCGGTTCCATCAGCGTGTGCACCACCTGCAAGGCAGTAGAAAGCGCGAGGAACATGAACCACAACGGCGCAGAGAGATAGGACATTACGCCCGTCAGGAACACCGCACGGTGAACCGGATGCATCCCTTTTACCAGGAACAAACGGAAGTTCATCAGGTTACCGTGGCACCAGCGACGGTCACGCTTCAGCTCATCCAGCAGGTTCGGCGGCAGTTCTTCATAGGAGCCTGGCAGATCGTAGGCGATCCACACACCCCAACCGGCACGACGCATCAGCGCGGCTTCAACGAAGTCATGCGACAGGATCGAACCCGCGAAGGAACCTTCACCCGGCAGCGGTGCCAGCGCACAGTGCTCGATAAACGGTTGCACACGAATGATGGCGTTATGGCCCCAATAGTGTGATTCACCCAACTGCCAGAAGTGCAAACCAGCGGTGAACAGCGGACCGTACACACGGGTAGCAAACTGCTGGCAACGCGCATACAGCGTATCCATGCCTGACGCTTTCGGCGAAGACTGGATAATACCGGCGTTCGGGTTAGCATCCATCATGCGCACTAAACCGGTAAGACACTCACCGCTCATTACGCTGTCGGCGTCCAGCACCACCATGTAGCTGTAGTTGCTGCCCCAGCGACGGCAGAAGTCATCGATGTTGCCGCTTTTACGCTTCACACGACGACGACGACGGCGATAGAAAATCTTGCCGGCGCCACCGACATCACGCACCAGCTCCATCCAGGCTTTCTGCTCGGCGATGGCGATATCGGCATCGTAGCTGTCGCTCAGAATGTAGACGTCGAAGTGTTCGGCATTGCCAGTACGTTTGACCGATTCCCAGGTCGCACGCAGGCCAGCAAACACGCGTTCTACATCTTCATTACAGATCGGCATGATCAGCGCAGTACGGTGTTCCGGATTCAGTGGCTCATCGCCGGTTGTCGAATACGAAATACTGTATTTATCGCGACCGATCAGCAGCTGCAGGAAGCCCATTAGCGCGGTCCAGAAACCGGCAGAAACCCAGCAGAACAGGATGGCGAACAGGAACAGAATCCCGGTCTGCAGGATATACGGCAGGATCAGCTCAACCGACTGCAGCCAGTTCTGGTTGAACATCTCGATAGGATCGATCAGCGTCCAGCCCTGATACGGCAGAATGGTTTTCATGTACCAGGTTGCCACCACGGTCTGCAGAATCGTCAGAATCAGCAGTACGTAACGACGCATGGAGCCAACGTGGCGCCACTTGTCCTCGTTTTTCTGCTCTTCAACGGTGGCATAGCGTGGAGTGGATTTCTGGCCGCGCAGGGAATCCCAGGCGCGCGCAATCGGGTTGGTGCGCCAGATCTCCGGGAACATCAGCGAACGCTTCACTTTCGGCATCGCCTTCAGTGTGGTGCGATCAAGATAATCCTTGCTGAGCTGCTGACCATCCGCCAGTGAGTCCGGCCAGGCCATTTGCACACGGGATGACACCGATTTCAGCGGCGCATCATCCGGGCGCTCGCTGGCGGCGTTATCTTGCCCCAGCGACGTATGAATAGCGTGGAACGCCTGCGCATTCTGCAGCGAATCGCTGAGACGGGCGCGCCCTGCCGCATCAAGCGGCAGAGCCTCCACGTAAGATTGAGGTAGAAATATCGATTTATTCATTGGCAGGTAGCTGATAGCTCCAGGTTTCCGTCAATGTCTTGTCGCCGCTCACCAGCGCCGCACGCATCTCAGTCGGCTGCTTGTTATCTTTCACACGCAGACGCAACACCAGACGCCAGCCTTTGGTCACCGGGTTGTAGCGCACACTCTGCTCAACCACGTCAGCGTTGTTACCCACGCTCACCTGCGGCGCCACTTGCGTATCTTCCGGCAGCTTGCTCATCGCTTTGCCAACGAAATCCACGGTGAAGGCGATAGAACCATCCGGCTGACGCACCAGATTCGACTGCTTCACATCACCGGCAGAGCGCAGCGTGTCTTTTACCCAGGCGATGTCGTCTGAGTGCAGCTGATTCTCGTCACGGGTGAAGTGCAGACGATACTGGAAGTTCATCTCTTTGCCCGGCTCTGGCAGTTTTTCCGGCGTCCAGAACGCAACGATGTTGTCGTTGGTTTCATCGGCAGTTGGAATCTCTACCAGTTCAACACGGCCTTTACCCCAATCACCCTGCGGCTCAACCCAGCCACTTGGGCGCAGGTCATAGCGATCGTCGAGATCCTGGAAACGGCTGAAATCACGCGTGCGCTGCAGCAGACCAAAACCTTTCGGGTTCTCAACGGTAAAAGTGCTAACCGCAAGATGTTTCGGGTTATTTAGCGGACGCCAAATCCACTCACCGTTGCCGGCATGAATCGAAAGACCATTCGAATCGTGCAGCTCAGAACGGAAGTTGGTCACTGGCGAAGGCTGGTTTGCACCAAACAGGAACATACTGGTCAGTGGCGCAACGCCCAGTTTGCCGACGTTATCACGCAGGTAAACTTTGGATTGCACATCAACCGTCGATTCTTTGCCCGGTTTGATGATGAAACGATAGGCACCGGACGCGCGTGGCGAATCCAGCAGCGCATAGATCACCAGCTGTTTGTCCTGCGGTTTTGGACGCTCAATCCAGAACTCTTTAAAGCGCGGGAACTCTTCGCCCGACGGCAAGGCGGTATCAATCGCCAGTCCACGTGCCGAAAGACCGTACACCTGGCCTTCGCCAATCACACGGAAATAGCTGGCGCCGAGGAAGCTGGTGATCTCGTCGTCTTTGCCCTTTTTATTTAATGGATACAACACCTTAAACCCAGCAAAGCCAAGGTTTTTGACTGCATCAGCATCGTGTTTTACGTTGCCGAAATTGAAGTAGTCAGGGTTATATTTAATTTCACGTACTGAAGACGCCGTCACTTCGTTGATTTTCACCGGCGTATCGAAATACATGCCCTGATGATAGAACTCAAGCTTAAACGGCGTGCGCAGTTTGCCCCAATAAGCTTTGTCGTGGTTAAACTGGATCTGCTGATAGTCAGCAAACTTCATTTCACGAAACTGAGAGGGTAAATTGCTTTTTGGCGCTTCGAAACTTTTCCCTGCCAACGCCTTGGCTTGTTTTGCAACATCATCAATGTTAAACGCCCAACTATTGTTGGCATACATAGCCAGCAGAACTGCCGCGCCTACCCAGCGCATCTTTACCAGTCCCACTTTATTATTCACATTATTCAGCACATCCCCCCCTTTCGTGTGCTTAGATCAAACCCGATTATCTTAAAGGATTATTCGGTTTTCCGACAGCGTATGTAATAGATTGTTCCGCTGATTTGTAAGCTGAAAATGTGCTTTTAGGATAATTAAACCCCGCAAAATCACATACAGATTCACCTGATAGTATACCCTGTTTACAGCCGGTAGAATTTTCCTTCGGCATAATCCGGTTTCAGGGCGAAACCGGCAAGTAAACTGACTATTGGAAGATTATGAGTTCAGCTAAACCCGAACGTGAATATTTCCTCGATTCGATTCGCGCGTATTTAATGTTATTAGGCGTGCCTTTTCACGTCTCTCTGATTTACTCCACGCAGAAATGGGCCGTGAACAGCCATGACGCCTCAATGTGGTTGACGGTGCTAAACGACTTTATTCACGCCTTCCGCATGCAGGTGTTCTTTGTTATTTCAGGCTATTTTTCCTACATGCTCTACTTACGCTACCAGCCGCAGCGCTGGTTGAAAGTGCGTCTGGAGCGTGTCGGCATCCCGATGTTGACTGCCGTGCCGCTGATTACCTTGCCGCAGTTTTTCATCACCAAAAATCTCACCGATAAAATCGGCGACTGGAACAGTTTCTCGCTGTACGACAAGTACAACACGCTGGCGTGGGAGCTGATATCTCATCTGTGGTTTTTATTGGTACTGGTGATTCTGACCACGTTCGGTATGGTGGCGTTTCGCTGGCTGAATAAGCAGCAGCGCAGCATCGATTATCAGCAAATTGGCTGGGGTAAATTGACGCTGGCACTACTGACTTATGCCTTAATTTGGTGTGCGTTCCGCCGCGTGCTGTTTTATTTCGTTCCGGCCGTGTTTGCCGATGGCCTGTTCAGCATTGCCGTGATGCAAACGCTGATGTTCCTGCCGTTCTTTATGCTGGGTGCGTTGAGCTGGAAGCATCAGGCGCTGAAAGCGTTGTTTGTGCGCTTTAATCCGGTGATGTGCTTTGGCGCTATCGCGGTATTCATCGCCTATAGCCTGAATCAGCGTTACAGCAGCGGTGAAGGTTGGCTGTATGAAATCGATATGATCATTTCGACGCTGATGGGGTTGTGCATGCTAAACGTCTGTTTTAGCTTCGGCCATAAGCTGCTGAACAGCCATTCGCCGCGCATCATGTATCTGGTGAATGCCTCGCTGTTTATCTATCTGGTACACCATCCGCTGACCATTTTGTACGGCATCTACATCACGCCGCACATCGGCAACAACACGCTCGGCTTCTTCGTCGGCTTACTGATGGTATTTGGCGTGGCGTTTACGCTGTATGAAATCCATCTGCGCATTCCGCTGCTGCGCTTCCTGTTCTCCGGTAAGCCGCAACGCAAATGAAAAAAGGGCCCGCTACGCTGGCCCTTTTTATCTAAAGCAGCCACTCAACCGGCAAGCGCCACACCAGTCGCACCAGCAAGCGCTGCAGCAGCGTGCATTGCGGTTCATGTTTGTGCACCACTTCGCCCTGCTCGTTAGCAAACTCGACCCAATTGACGCGTCCCCACTTATCCAGACGTAGCGTCCAGGCGCGATCGCGCATCCCGGCAATAAAGCGCTGATGCGTTTGCTGCGCCAGGGCTTCACTCTCAATCACCAACCCCATTTCGGTGTTCAGCATGGCGGAACGCGGATCGAAATTGAACGAGCCGATAAATACTTTGCGATTGTCCACGGTGAAGGTTTTGGCATGCAAACTGGAACCTGAATTACCGGTGATACCGCGATCGTGTGGCGCGGTTTGCGGATTGTCCTGCGGCTTCAGTTCATACAGCGCGATGCCGTGGCGCAGCAGTTTTTTGCGCCAGCGCGCATAACCGGCGTGCACCACCGTGACGTCATTGGCCGCCAGCGAATTGGTAAGGATGGCTATCTTCACCCCGCGCCGCTTCAATGCCAGCAGCTGCGCCACGCCAGATCGTGTCGGGACAAAATAGGCCGAGATAATATCGAACTGCTGCTGCGGCGTGCCGATGACCTCTAGCATGCGCTGCGGCAGTAAACTGCGGCGTTTTGCTTTGCCGAGCCCTTTACGCGGATCATCACTCAGCAGCCGCGATTCCGCCCACGTCATCTCCAGCTCGCCCTGCTCCATCTGGCTAATAAACGACGAGTGCTCCAACCGTGCCAGATAGCGCTCCACCGCTTCACTCTGCTGCCACTCTTGTGGCAAGCGCACCGCCTGATGCGCATCGCCGCTCACATCAACCACCTTGCGCAGCGGCGATACCGCTTTACTGCGCCAGTAGCGTTCGAAATCCTGCGTCACTTCGTCGACCACCGGACCAATCGCCAGGACATCGAGATCGGTAAACAGTGGTTCATCGCCGGTGCCAAAATATTCGTCGCCGATATTGCGCCCGCCCACCAGCGTCGCCGCGCCATCCACCGTCAGGCTCTTATTGTGCATACGTCGATTGAGGCGGGAAAAATCGGTGAGATAACCGAGCGCGCGCAGCGTGCGGAACGAGAACGGATTAAACAAGCGCACGGCGATATTGGCGTGGCGATCGAGTTCCGCCAGCGTCTCATCCAAACCCGGCGTGTTGTTGTCATCCAGCAGCAATCGCACTTTTACCCCGCGCTCGGCGGCGTCCAGCAGCGCGCTGAACAGCAAGCGGCCGGACATATCGTTGTGCCAAATGTAGTACTGCACATCAATGGTGTGCTGCGCCATGCTCATCAACTGATAGCGCGCAGCAAAAGCGTCCAATCCATCGTTGAGCGGATGAATGCCGCTCATGCCCGGATGTCGTGCGCAACGCGCCTCAACACTCGGTTTCAGCCGGTTGCCCGAATGTTCCTCAGGCGGCAAAGAGGTTGCTGCTTCACTCATAGTGAATCCCTGAAAGCTGTGGACCTATTATTGTTGGTATCAATGCGCGAAGAAGCAATCGGAGGCTTCCTTTTCTGCCCAATGGCGCACCGTCAATTTAGTCTAGACTTAGCCAGGCGTTCTGCATTCTGCATCCGGCGCTCAATGTGAGGAGAGGATTATGACTCAGCAATCCCTGCGCCATCACCCTCAGCTGTTCCGCAGTTTCTTTCAGGGCAGTTTTCCCTGTTCAACCGCCCGTCGCGCAGGCGGACGTCGGCTCGATATGGTGATCAGCAGCGGCCACGACATGCTGCTGGAGAAAGATTATGCCGCACTGGCGCAGGAAGGTTTGCACACCGCGCGCGATGGCGCTCGCTGGCATCTGATTGAAGCCGTGCCCAATGAATATGACTGGCGCACCTTTCTGCCGATGGTGCACGCCGCGGCGCGTCACGATATGCAGATTATCTGGGAGCTGGCGCACTTTGGCTATCCCGATCACCTGGATATCTGGAAAGCCAGCTTTATCGATCACTTTGAACGCTTCGCCCGCGCGATGGCGCAACTGATGCGCGATGAAGGCATCGAAAAGCCCTTTTTCACGCCGATCAATCAGATCTCATTCTGGTCGTGGGCTGGCGCGGATGTTTCCTGGCTCGATCCCTACGCCAGCGATCGCGGTCGTGAGCTGAAGCGCCAATTAGTGCGCGCCTCGCTGGCGGCGATGCACGCCATTCGCGAGGTTTATCCCGATGCCCGCTTTGTGCTGACCGATCCGCTGGTGCAGGTGGCGACCGATCCCGATAATCCCGACAGCAAACCTTATGCCGACGCGCAGCATCAGGCGCAGTTTGAAGCCTGGGATTGGATTGGCGGACGCGATGCGCCTGAACTGGGTGGCCGCGCGGATTTCCTCGATATTCTGGGTCTTAATTACTATCCCGACAATCACTGGTTTTTCTCAGGCGAAACCATTCCGTTCGACCATCCGACGCGCCAACCGCTGCACCGTTTGTTAATGCAGTGCTGGCAACGTTATCAGCGCCCGATGATTCTGGCCGAAACCGGAGCCGAAGGTGATGCGCGAGCGCCCTGGCTGCGGCAGATCAGTGAAGAAGCGCGTCTGGCGTTGGATCACGGCGTGGCGCTGGAAGGGATTTCACTCTATCCGGTGGTGGAGTATCCGGCGTGGGCCGACGATCGGCGTTCACCGGGCGCGCTGTTTGGCCTCGGCGATCCCAATGGCAATCGCACCCTGCATGAGGCGCTGGCGCTGGAGTTGCGCAGTCAACAGATTAAGTGGCAGAACTGGCAGACAAAAAGCTAAGACTGTTGCGTAGTGGCGGGTTTTTGCGGGCAGGTTTGCACATCGAGTGAAGGATCCGCGGGGTGACGCACGTCGGTGAGCCAGGTCATGGTGAAGAGAAACACCACGCCAATTAAACAGGCGGAGAGCAGGCCAATTATGGCGATCAGTTTGTCATCGCTGGATTCCATCGACATCTCCTTACAGGCTTCCTTTTCCCGGTGCTGACCTTAACTCATCCACAGCGTAATCATCAGGACGAAGATTATAAGCGTAACCGAAGTGACTGCAAGCACCACAATGGCGAAGAGCGCGTCGTCGAGCGGCTGCCGATAAGGTTCGTCGTGGTCGTCTGGTGGTGCAGGTGAACTCATGATGACTCAAAAATAAAGGCGAGTTTTCGCGCAGGATTGCCGCACAGAGTGTAATGCAATGCGCCCTAAGTTACAGGAAAATTTCTGGCGGAGAAATAATGGGGCACAGGCGCGCCCCATTCGAGAACAGATTAGAAATCGTAGCTGAGTGAAACCTTCACCGTGCGTGGTTCACCCTGCGACAAATAGGTGCCGCTGTCATCAACATTGGCCCAATATTTCTCATTGGTGACGTTATCCACGCCCACGCGCCACACCATATCGTTCTGGTTAACCTTCATGCGGTAACGCAGACCCAAATCCAGCGTGGTGTAATCATCCAGCTTCATGTTGTTTGCCAGGTCGGCATATTGTGAACCGGTGTAGTTCAGCAATGCCGTGGCGGTCAAACCGTCCACCGGCTTGATGTCATACTCCGCCCCCAGCGCCGCAGTGAAGCGCGGTACGCCGATGGCATTTTTGCCATCCTGATCGCTGTCACCGGTTTTGGTCATATCCGGATCGATCCAGGTGGCGCTGCTGTTAAGACGCAGGCCCAGCACCGGCTCACCGAATACGTTCAACTCCACGCCACGGTTGCGCTGCTCGCCATTCAGCTGGTAGACCGAATTGTTCAGCACGCCAACCGGCTGTTTGATTTCAAACAGCGCCAGCGATCCGCCGACGCGACCAAAGTCCGCTTTGACACCCACTTCGTTCTGCTTAGCATGTACGATGCCGGTCACGCTACCGTAGTTGGTGGCGGTAAACGGCGCGGCGGTGCCTGGCGTCAGCGATTCGGTATGGTTGGCATACAGCGAGATATTTTGTGTGGCTTTATACAGCAAACCGTAGGCCGGCAACCAACGGCTGCTGTCGAAACGTGTCGCGGTATCTTCAACGCCGTCATAACCGTAGTTACGCACCACCACTTTTTGATGACGCGCGCCGACGGTTGCCAGCAAGGTGTCATCAAAGAAGCCCAGCGTATCGCTCAGCAGGTAGCCTTGCGAACGTGAACGGTAAGTGGTCAGCGGATCGCTGAACTTAGCGCCACCGGCGAACACGCTATCCGGTTCAGCCACATCCTGCGGGTGATAAATATTTACGTTGGCATCGTTGCCCGACGACATGCGATAGCTGTTTTTCGCATTCGTGGTCATCGCCGAATAACCGAAATTCACTTTATGCGTCACCGGACCGGTGGTGAAATCACCACGCAGGCCAACCATGCCGCTCATGTTGTCCTGCACGCGATTGGTGCGGAAGCGACCAATGGTGGCGTTGCCGGCGCTGTCGAGGATCTTCGGAATGCCGTAGTTGCCCACTTCATGTGTGTGCTGCGCGCCGAGGCCCGCATAGGCGGTCCACTGATCGGTCAGATCGTATTCGGCTTTCGCCAGACCAAACTCCGACTCGATATCGCTGAACACCCACTTCTGGCTGTAGTTTTTCGCGTTGGACGGCACATCAGGAATGAAATCGATGCCGCTGATGTTGACGCCGTTACGCGCATCGTGGAAGGTCTTTTTCTGGTAGCCAACGTCGAGCGACGTACGCAGACGAGCGCCACGATAATCCAGCCCGAGTGACGCAGCGGTGGTGCGTTTTTTCTCGCCATCCACCTCGGTGCCGCCTTCGCGGTTAACCGCATTCAGACGCACGCCAAACTGATTATCGTCGCCAAAACGACGACCAATATCGGCGGTGCCGCCCACCTGGGAACCGGACGTGTAGTCCACCCCGATGCGCGTCAGCGGCGTATCATCAGCGTGCTTCGGCTCGAGGTTAATCATGCCGCCGACGCCGCTCTCCGCCGAACCGTTCAGCAAGGCGTTAGCCCCTTTGAAGATCTCCACGCGATCAATCAGTGAGGCATCCATCACCTGACGCGGCACGATACCCGCCAGGCCGCCGTAGGTCATGGCATCGCCGTCCAGCTTGAAGCCACGAATGCGATAGCTCTCGGCAAAGTTGCCGTAGCCTTTCAGATTCTGCACGCCAGCATCGTTGCGCACCACGTCACCGATGGTTTGCGCCTGCTGATCCTGAATCATTTTCGAGGTAAAACCAATGACGTTGAACGGCACGTCCATGGCGTTCTGCTCACCCAGCATGCCAAGGCGGCCGCCGTGTGCAACCTGGCCATCGAGGAAAGCCGGTACCAGATCGTTGCCGCCTGGTTTGAAATCGGTTTGCGGTGTCGCGGTCACGGTCAGCGTCTGCTGCTCGTTTTTCGCGTCAGTTGAGGTTGTGGTGTTGGTGGTAGCAGCCATCACTGGCAAACAACCGGCGCTGACCATTACGGCCAACAGCGTCGGTTTCAGTCCGGGATTGAAAGGCATAGTGCGCATGGGATCCCCTAATGCAAACGAAGTGATAATCATTATTATTGCGGTTTGCGATTATGCGCAGTCGTTGTGCGAAAGCAAGAAAAATCCCACTTTTTGCGTTCATATCATGGAGGAGTGGTGCAATGGGTACCCTGCCCGGTCTTATAGGGTCGCCATTCATTCATGGCGACCAATGCTTATCACTGAAGAAAGGGTTTTGCTTTGACTAGGTAGCGGGCTCTGACACATCTGCTGTGTCACGGGCCGTCCTCGCGCCGCTAGCGCGGTGCCTTCGGCTTCCATGTCGTGCCAACGGACCGTTCGCGGATCGGCCTTCCCTGGCCGACCCCGAACTGCCTCACGCATCCATACGTGAGGCTCCTGGCCCAACGTAAAAGCCTCAGCGCTGCGAATAGCCCTTTTGCCGCAGCAGACGCGCCAGCGCCTCTGGCAACTGTGCCCTTTTCAACAACATGTACCGAAGCTTACGAGCAGGCCGGGTGCGCTTTTGGTCAGGCAATCCGCAGCGCTGAACGAAGCGAGGAAGCCAGGAGAGCCCGCAGGACGCGGGCGAAAGGCGGAGCCGGGATAAGGAAGTCCCGTCTCCGCCGGTCCGTCAGGCAAACGAGTGAAGTGAAGGTACCGCGTAAGCGGCGCGAGGACCGCCGGACCAAAAGCGCATCCGGCATGCGTTCGTCGCGGACTTAACTAACAAGCGCCATTCATGGCGACCTGCTATCAGCCTTCGCGCCAGCGTTTAAACACCAGCGAAGTGTTAATCCCGCCAAAGGCAAAGTTATTGGATTGGATGTAATCTGTCTCAATCTGGCGCGCTTCACCGATGATGTAATCAAGTTCACCGCATTCAGCGGCCGGTTGCGACAGGTTCAGCGTCGGCGCAAACCAGCCTTCACGCATCATCTCAATGCTCATCCAGGCTTCCAGCGCCCCGCACGCGCCCAGCGTATGGCCAAAGTAGCTTTTCAGCGAAGAGATTGGCGTGCTGTTGCCATAGATCGCTGCGGTGGCCTGACTCTCGGCGATATCGCCGCGATCGGTGGCGGTGCCGTGGGCATTGATATAGCCAATCTGCTCCGCCGTGACGCCGGCGGTTTTCAGCGCGCGCTCGATACAAATCTGCATGGTTTCACGCTGCGGCTGGGTGATATGCGCGGCATCGCAGTTGGTGTGGAAACCCACCAGCTCGGCATAAATGGTGGCTCCGCGCGCCTGCGCATGTTCCAGCGATTCGAGGATCAAGGTGCCTGCACCTTCGCCAATCACTAATCCGTCGCGCTGCTGGTCGAACGGCGCGGGCGACGTATGCGGCGCGTCGTTACGCTGGCTGGTGGCGAACAGCGTGTCAAACACCGCCGCTTCGGATGGACACAGCTCTTCCGCACCCCCCGCCACCATCACGGTTTGGTAACCGTGGCGAATCGCTTCCCACGCATAGCCGATCGCCTGGCTGCCCGACGTACAGGCGCTGGACGTCGGGATCACCCGGCCGCGCAGGCCAAAGAACAGGCCCGCGTTAACGGCGGTGGTGTGCGGCATCATCTGCACGTAAGTGGTGCCGGTAATGTTGTTGGTGTGCTTTTCCGTCAGCATAGTGGCAAATTCACTCACCGGTCCGGTGCTGCCGGTTGAGGAGCCGTAAGCAATGCCGGTTTCACCGCTGGTCAGCACCGGATGATCGATCAAACCGGCCTGCTCCAGCGCGAGTTCGGTGGCGCGCGTTGCCATCAGTGAGACGCGCCCCATCGAACGAATGCGTTTGCGCGTGTAATGCGCTGGCGGCGTAAAGTCGTCCACCGGCGCGCCGAGCAGCGTGTGCAAGCCGTCGTACACTTGCCATTCCGGCATATGGCGCACCGCATTTTTGCCCTGTTTGATCCGCTCAGCCACCGCGCTCCAGCGCTCACCAAAAGCGGTCACGCCGCCCATGCCGGTTACCACTACGCGCTGAATCACAGCATACCTCCATTGATTGAAATCACCTGACGCGTGACGTAGCCCGCGATGTCCGACATTAAGTAGCTGGCCAGTCCGGCGACTTCATCCGCCGCGCCCATGCGCTTCATCGGGATCAGCTTCATCGCCTCGTCAATCACCAGCGGCTCAAGATCGGTCATACCGGTATCAATCAAGCCGGGCGCGATGCAGTTAACGGTAATTTTGCGTTTCGCCAGCTCAATCGCCAGCGCTTTGGTGGCACCGATAATACCGGCTTTGGCCGCGCTGTAGTTGACCTGGCCGCGATTGCCCATGATCCCCGAAACCGAGGAGAGCGTAATAATGCGTCCGCCCTTGCGCAGGCCAATCATCGGCATCACGCACGGATGAATCACGTTGTAGAAGCTGTCGAGATTGGTGTGGATCACGCTGTCCCACTCGTCATCGGTCAGCGCCGGGAACGCCGCATCGCGCGTGATGCCCGCATTGCTCACCACGCCGTAGTAGGCGCCGTGTGCGGCGATATCCTGTTCCAGTGCGCTGCGTGTGGCATCGCGCTGCGCCACGTCAAACTGCAAGGTGCGCCCACATCCGCCCGCCGCCTCAATCTCAGCCAGCGTCTGCGCGGCACCGGCGCTGTCGCGGTGATAATGCACCACTATCTCAAAGCCATCCTGCGCCAGACGCAGTGCGATGGCGCGGCCAATACCTTTACTTGCGCCGGTCACTAAAACTCTGCGTGTCATGGCTGAACTCCTTGTTGCAATTGAATTAACTCGTGTTCATTGGGCTGATAGGTATTCAGCCGCCCGCTGGCGATGATCGCCTCGCCGCAGCGAATCTCCCCTTCGAAGCTGCCCAATCGGTCGTCACGCATCAGCAGGCGCATCTCAACGCGCAGCGTGCTGTTGGCGGCGAAAGCGGCGCTGCTGGCACGATAACCGCGTCCGCCAAGCAGCATGCCGGGACGAATCTCACTGTCGCCGCGCTGACGCGCATGAAAGCCCGACCAGACGCCAACGGTCTGCGCCATGATCTCCACGCCGTACCACGCCGGTAAATCGCCCGGTGGGGTGAGAAAAGGGGCCAGCACGCCTGTCGCGTTGATACTGACTTCGCAGGTCACGCTGTCGTCGGTGACCTGGATGACGCGATCCAGCAGCAACATCGGTGCACGATGCGGCAGATAAGCATCAACCGGCAGAAAATCACTCATAAGTCTTTCCTACAATCAGGCAGGTATTGTTCCCGCCAAAAGCAAACGAATTTGAGGCAATCACCGGGCGCGCCAAAGGCTGTGGTGCGGTGATCAAACCGCATGCCGGCAGCGAGGTATCGCGTGCCGCCAGCGAGAAATCCTGTGGCGGCAGCGGCAGATGCTGCTGCAGAATCAGTGCGGCTAAAGCCGCTTCGGTGGCGCCCGCCGCGCCCAGCGTGTGGCCGGTCAGGTGTTTGGTTGAGCTACACGGCACGCGATCGCCAAACAGGCGATGAATCACCGCAGACTCCACCTGATCGTTCAGCGGCGTGGCGGTACCGTGCAGGTTGATGTAACCAACATCCTGCGGCTGTAAACCCGCCTGTTGCAGCGCCATCAGCATAGCGCGCTCGGCGCCGACGCCTTCAGGATGCGGTGCCGACATGTGCCACGCGTCCGACGATTCACCGCAGCCGAGCAGCGCCAGCGGCTGCTTTTCGCGCGTCAGCAGCAGCAGCGCGGCAGCTTCACCAATCGAAATGCCGTCGCGATCGGCGCTAAACGGCGCGCAGTGACGTTCAGAAAGCGAATCCAGGCTGGCGAAACCGTTAATCGGCATACGACTTAGCGAATCCGCGCCGCCCACCAGCGCCACGTCCGCTAAACCAGCATCAATCAAACGTTGGCCGCTAATTATGGCGCGCGCACTGGATGAGCAGGCAGTCGAAATGGTGTAAGCCGGACCGTCCAGCGCTAAAAAATGCGCCAGGAAGCGTGATGGATCGCCAAGCTCCTGCATGCGGTAATCGTAGCCCGACAAGGCGTCATCCACCTGACGATCGCCTTCATCAACGCCGGAGGTGCTGGTGCCAAGCACAATCGCCACGCGATCGCGCCCATATTGCGCGATCGCCGCATCCACTGCCGGGCGTATCTGCGCCAGCGCGGCCAGCAGCAGCTGATTGTTGCGGGTGTTATGCGCCGCCAGCGCGGCAGGAATCAGCGGCAATGCGCCCTGCACTTCACCCAGCCAGCAGCGTTTGCCGTCTTGCAGCCAGCCGTCGCGCGGTTGCATGCCGGGCGCGTGGCCCGCTTGCAACTGCGCGGCAATTTGCGCCAGGTTGTTGCCCAGCGCATTCACCATGCCAAAGGCGGAGATGTAAATCATGATGAGGCATCCAGATGTTGGATTTGAATCTGATAACCAAACGCACGTTGATCGATGCTGATCGGCTCACGCAACTCGCCGCGTTGCAGATAGCGAATCAGCGTCACCACCTTGCCGGACGCATCGCGCAGCTCGCGACGATCGTCGATGTCGGTCAGCGTCCAGCCACGCGGCAACTGCGGCTGCCACGCGCTGATCGGCCAGTGGCTCAGCATCACATCCGCCAACACCTGACTGGCGGGCGGCATTTCCGGCAGCGCCATCATCTGCTGCGTGTGAATGCCGTTTTTATCATAGGTGACGCGGAACAGGCGAATGCCAAGCGATGACAAACCGGCGAGGCTCAGCTGCTGTGAATCCGCGCTCAGCAGCACCAGCAGCGACTGGGTTTTGCCTTTGGCGTGGCCGGTCAGCAACTGCTGCTGCTGAAACGCCGGCGAGATGCCCGGCGCCGGCAGCATGACGCGCACGCCCGGCTTCAACCACGCGGTTGGCCGATTGAGGTCCCTCTGATGCTGCGCGCAGCCGCTTACCAGCAGGCTCAACAGCAGCAAAATGCCCATTTTCATCGTCGCTTCCTTTTTCCCGGGGCCAGCGCCAGCGGCGCCAGCATGAATGCACAAAAAATCCCGCTGCACAGCACGGTACCAAAACCACTGATGGCGGCGGTGCTGCTGAATACCAGCATGCCGAGCGTTAACAGTGTGGTCATCATCGCCAGCGTCACCGCCAGCATGGAGGTTAACGGCGTGCCGCGCGGATTGCTGAAGAACAGCGTGTAGTTGATGCCGATGCCCAGCACCAGAATCAGCGCCAGCAAGGCAAACAGATTGAGGCTCGCGCCGATCCAGCCCAGCGTCGCCAGCGCCGCCGCCAGCGACAGCCACGACGGCAGCGCGCTGCGCATCCCGGCTTTAACGCCCAGCCGTAGCATATAGCTGCCGGTAATCAGCAATAATGCCAGCGCCAGCAATCCGCTCAGCAGCGTGCGCCAGAAGCGGAACAGTTCATCATAGCTGGCCTTGCGATCAACCCAACTGACGCCCGCCTGCTGGGATGCCAGCTGCTGCAACGCGGCGCTGTTTTTAACGCCGCCGATCGGCACCAGCACGCTGCTGCGTCCGTCCGGCAGCGACAGCCACAGCAGCCGCCAGCCTTCACTCAGCGGGCTCGCCAGCCAGTCGGCGGCGGTCACCGGCATGGCGCTGAGATTAGCATTCGCTACAGTAATGCCCGCCTGCTTCAATCGATCCAGAATGGTTGGTGCAGCCTGCTGTAGCAGCGCTACATCCTGCTGCTGCTGCGCCAGCGAACTGAGCGGCAGCACGCGATAACTGCTAAACCAACCGCGCTGCTGCGCCTGCTGCAGCTTCGGTGTTAACGCGCTCAGCCGTTGCAGTGCTTGCTGTTCATCATCGCCCCACACCACAAACCAGGTTTGATCGGCCTGCTGACCGGTGAGCTGCGCCAGCTGACGATCCTGCGCTAACAGCTGCGCCGGGGCGCTTTGCAGATGGGCAATATCATCATCGACCTTGAGTTGCAGCATGCCGCTTAGCGCATAGATCGCCACCAGCGCCGGTAAGCCGCGCTTCAGCCAGTTATTACGCCGCCACGCGGCCAGCCAGCGCGCCAGCCACACCATGGCCGGAATCGGTCGCACCGGTAAACCACGCACCAGCCACGGATAAAAACAGATCACCGTCAGGCAGGAAGCGCTTAATCCGCTGGCGGCAAATACCGCCAGCTGGCGCAAGCCGGGGAACGGTGCCAGCAGCATCAGCAGCCAGGCAATCGCTGTGGTGCCGAGCGCCAGCAGCAGCGTGCCGCGCACCTTATGCAAGCTTTGCCACGGCGTGGCTTGCTCGCCATGCACCATGCGTTCCGTCAGGTAGTAGAGCGTATAATCGGCAGAGATACCGACAATGCTGAGGCTCATCACTAAGGTGGTGAGATGCAGCTCACCAAAACAGAGCAGCGTCAGCACCGTGCCTGCCATCGCGCCCATCGCCACCGACAGCGCACAGAGCGCCAGCGGCCGTAATGAACGGAACACCAGCCACACCAGCAGCAGCAATCCCGCTAACGTTGCGCTGCCGAGGGTTTCGACATCATGCTGCGCGCGCTGGCTGGCATCGTCGCTAAACAGCACCGTGCCACGCGTCAGCAGTTGCGCATCCGGCCAGCGGGTTTTCAGCTGTTGCTCCAGCTGATTGAGCGCGGTCACCAGCTGGTGGCTCTCTTTGATACTGAAAGCATTGCTCGCCAGCTCGCCGTGCAGGAAATACCAGCGGCGCTGCTGCGCATCCTTGACCGTCAGCCAGCCGTTATGCAGCAGCATTTTGTTGGCGTTCTGCTGCATCGCCAGTTGCGCGCCGCGCACCAGCAGCAGCGGATCGTGGCCGATCTCTTTGCTGCCGACGCCCGCGAAAGCCGAGAACAGCTGCGCCAGAATCCAGTCGGCCTGCGCGCCACCGCCGTTCTGCAAGCGTGCGCGCGTGACCGGATCGATCAAGCCGTTGCGATGTTGAAACGCATAGGCGCCCCAGCGCTGCATCTGATCGTCATCCAGTTCGCCGCTCACCTGTTTCAGCATCGGCAAGGCTTGCAGCTGCGCTTGCCACCAGGCCGCAACCGCATCGCCGTGGTGATCGTTGGCACTTACCAGCCACACCAGTTGACGATCGAGGCGCTGCATAAAGCCGTGCTGGATCTCCGCTGGTGCCTGGCCGAGGTTTTGCTGCGGCAACAACGCCAGCACGCTGCTGTTCAGCTGGCTGCGCGGCAGTAAAACCGCCAGCGCCAGCGCTAACGTCAGGCACACCGCCAGCCACAGCAGCGCAACGGTTTTTTCACTGCGCTGGGGCAAAACGGGCTCGCTCTTCATCGGTTAACTGTTTCGGTTCGGTACGGGTAGCGCTAAGGGTGATCTCGGTTTTATCGCCCTGCTTGTCATCCAGCGTGATGCGATTAAGAAACGCCTCGCCTTGCAGATCGATACGGTTAAAGATCTTATTCAGCGGCGCGGCTTTCGGCGTCAAACCAAGTTGCCAGCGATTGTTGCCCAGATCGTGGAAATCGAGCGCAAAATTCTCACGCAGCACCTTTTCATCTGCCTGGAACAGCGCGCGCAACAAATGGTTGAACTGGAACATCTGCGGATTGCTGTCGGCGGTGATCACCTGCGGCGGCTGGCCGCTCATGCTCTGCACCATGCGCTTATCATCAAGGATCAGCATCAGCGGGAACGGCGTGGCTTGCTGCCACCACAAACCCTGCTGCTGGGCGATCAGCAACTGACCGCGTGACACCAGCGGCTGCGCCATGCCGGCAATGGTGCGCACCTGAACAAAATTGGCGCGGATCACCGGTTGGCTGGCAAAGCGCTGTTGCAACTGCTCGAGCGTGACCGCGCTGGCGTTGGCGCAGATCACCAGCAGCAGCAGACAAAGGGTTCTGATCACGGTTTCACTCCCAGGCGTTCAAACAGAATATCGGGCGAGACAAAACACATCTCCTGCGTCGCCGCATTGACCGCCACCTGCAGCGTGTGTGCTTTGGTGGTCACCTGCCCCGCCGCGTTGCGGATCACATAATCAATGCGTAAACGGTTTTCGTATTCGCTGATACTGGCAACGACGCGTACCATCTCTTCGCAGCGCAGCGGCTGGCGGTATTTCACATGGGTATCGACCACCGGCCAGACGTAGCCGCTGGCGGCCATTTCGCCGTAGCTGTAATTGACGCTGCGCAGCAAGGCTTCGCGCGCCACTTCAAAAAAGCGGAAATAGTTGCCGTGCCACACCACGCCCATCGGATCGCAGTCGTGAAACGACACGGTAATGTCCACCTCAGCGCGGTAGTTGCTTTCACTCATCGCGGCTTTTCTCCTCGGGCAACGTCCAGAAATCGTAAAAGTTAAACCAATCCAGCGGCGCCATCAGCGCGTGCTGTTGTAACCGTTCGGCGTAGCGATCGACGGTGGCCTGTAACGCCTGCTGGCGCTGGGCGCGCGGCAGCGAGAGCGGATCGGCAAAGGCTTCGCAGTGCACCCGCAATCGCCCCTGTTCGCGCAGGGCGAACATCAGCAGCACTGGACAGCGCAACGCCGCCGCCAGCACAAACGGTCCCTGGGGAAACGGTGCAGGATGGCCCATAAATTCACTCCACACCACGCGACGCTCGCCGCCGCGCTGGCGATGCACGGCAGTACGATCGCCAACAATCGCCACCCATTCACCGGCATCGAGTTTTTGCTGCAGCAGAATGGCGGTGTCCGGACCGATATCGGTGACCGGCAGCAGATTGACGCCCGCCTGCGGTGCAATGCTCTCCAGCACTTCGCGGAAGCGTTGCGCATTGTCTGTAAACACCAGCGCATTAATCACCAATCCGCTGACCTGTTTGGCCATCGCGCGGCAGGCTTCGATATCACCGAGATGCGAGGCCAGAATCAGATGGCCTTTGCCCTCGGCGGCGCGAATGGTGGCTTCCGCACCCGGCGCGAAATCAATGTCGCGTCCCCATTGCAGATCGCCGCGCCAGCTAGCGACTTTATCCAGCATGCTGTAGCCGAAACGCAAAAAGTGACGATAGCTGCTGAGCGGCGCAGGCAGCGCGATGTTCTGCCGCTGCGCCATCGCCCGTACTCGCGTCAGCCACTGCTGCGAGGCGGCGCGCGCTGTGCGTCCGGTTAGCCAGTAAACCGCCACCACCGGCCACAGCAGCAAGATAAAAGGCAAGCGTCCGGCGCGGCGATAGAGCCACAGCATAAAGCGCAAACCGCTCTGCCCGCGTCGTTCCGGCGTTGCAGACCAGTGTTGCGCATCACTACGCTGACGCAGTAACTGCGGGATGCGTGGCAACATGCCGAAGAACAGCCGCGTGTGCATCCATGAGATGCGCAGGTTGTCCCGCAGCGCATCAAAGTGCGATACGCCGCTGGCCGGATAGGTCACGCGCGTGGTGATAAAACGGCTCGGCGTGCCCTGCCAATAGAGGCGCACCATGATTTCGGTGTCGAAATCCATGCGCTGACCAATGGGACGGCGATCGCACAACGCCAGCGATGGCGCGAGCGGATAGACGCGGAAGCCGCACATGCTGTCTTTCAGCGAGAACGACAGCGTTTCTACCCACACCCAGAAATGGGTGATGTAGCGGCCATAGAGGCGCGATTTGGGAATCGAGGCGTCGTAAAGCGGCTGACCGGAGATCAGACAGTGCGGATAACGCTGCGCTTCGGCCAGCATACGCGGCGTGTCTTCCACCTGATGCTGGCCATCGGCATCCAGTTGCAGCGCGTGGCTGTAACCCGCCGCCGCCGCCGCGCGCATCCCGGCAATCACCGCCGCGCCTTTGCCCTGATTGTGGGGTAGCGTCAGCACCTGCAACTGTGGTGCCTCCAGCGCCGCAATCTGCTGTTTGGTGGTGGCATCGCTGCCGTCATCCACCAGAATCACCGGCAAGTTGAACGGTGCCAGCCGCGCCAGCACCGACGCCAGCATCGCGCCGTGGTTATAGCAGGGAATCAGCACACAAGGCGTGAAGTGAGAACTCAACACAGGCGGATCTTCCCGCTGCTGGCCACCGTCGCCACATCGCCGTTGATCAGGCTGTAGCTGAAACTGAGCAGCGATTTTTCTGCCTGCCACTGCAGCTGTAAGGCCAGCTCGGCATCCGGCGGCACCGGCTGCTGGAACTTGATATTGTCAATCGCGGCGAAAGATTTACCGATGGCTAAACGCGTCAGGCCGTAATGCAGCGCCCAGTCGAGCTGCGCCACGCCGGGCAGGATTGGCAGCGTCGGGAAATGGCCGCGAAACCAAAAGAGGTCGGCAACAACGTGCAGGCGCAATGTCAGTGCATCGCCCTGCTGTTCGGCATGCAGTTCAACCGGCAGCATCAAATAACTCCTCAATTTGTGGCCAGGCGCGTTTACTTTGTGCGGTGACAGGAATCGACGTCACCACGCGCCAATAGCGCGGAATCGCCACCGGCTCCAGCCAGGGTTGCAGCGCGCGTTTCCACTCAATTTTTAGCTGATGCAGCGTCGCCGCATCCAGCATCTCAGGCAGCGCCAGCACCACGCCAATCGCGTGACGACCGTGACGCTGAATCGCCAGCGCGGCGGCATCTTCCACGCCGGGCAACGCCAGCAGGCGGCGTTCAATTTCACTCAGCGATACGCGTTTATCTTCGATCTTCACCACGCGATCCTGACGTCCCGCCAGCTGAAACTGGCCGGACGGCTGCTGCACGATACGATCGTCGAGCGCGCAACCGTCATCGGTTTCCAGCAAGGCGGAAAACACCCGCCAGCGTCCGGCGTCCTGCTCACGCAGGGTAATCTGCGGGAAACAGTGCCACAGCGCGTTCTCCTCACGTGCAGAGCGCCAGCCAATCACGCCGGTTTCGGTGCTGCCATAGATTTCATCAACCGTACAGCTCAGCGCCTGTTGCGCATGCTGCGCCGCCGTCCACGGCAACGCACCACCGGCGGACACGATCAGTTCGCAGCGCGGCCCGGCCAATGCCGGATCGAGACGCCGCAGAAACGCTGGGCTGCTGATAAACGCGTAGCGACGATCGGGTGGATGATCGGCCAGCTGTTCACTGTAGAAAATTTGCTGCGCGGCAAAGGGTAAACCCAACGCCATCGGCAGCACGATGCGAAAACTCAGGCCATACAGATGTTGATGGCTGACGGAGGCAATCACATGGCAATCACGTAAGCGTGCGCCCCACAAGCTGGAGAGCCAGCGGGCTTCAAGATCCAGCGCGCGCAGCGATTTCACTACGCGACGCGGCGTGCCGGTCGAACCAGAGGTGAACAACACCAGCGTGGCGTCGGCGGCGATCGGCGGTAACGCACCGCTCGCCAGCGCGCCGTCCCAGCGCAGCTGCGGCAGCGCGACTGCCAGCGGCATATCGCTGATCACGCCATCCAGGCTGTCGGCCATCTCTTCCAGCTGGGCCGCGCGACAGTGTCCGGGGATCACCGGCGTTTTACCGGCGTGCCACAGCGCCAGCAGCGCGGCGGTAAACGCATAGCTGTTATCAAAGCACAGCGCCCAATATTGGCCGGGCTGGTTTTGCAGCCGATCGGCCAGCGCCCGCACCTGCTGACGCAAGGTGTGCAGCGTATGTTGCTGTTGGCCGTGCCAGGCCACCATGCGATCCGGCGCGCTGAGCCAGTCGCGGAGGCTATGTAAGTTCATGCCTGTTTCCTTATGCGCTGACGCAGCAGCCATTCGCCGCCCATCAGCGTGCCCATCAGCAGATAGCTGATGCACCCATTCCAGAGTGTCCAAAGCGTGACATCATTGAGCAGGCAGGTGAGCAACGCCACGCTGCCGTTGAAGATGAAAAAGCCGCACCACACTTGCGTTACGCGGCGGGTATAACGCACCGCGCGCGGCGGCAGATCCGGTTCGCGCAGCCGTGCCAGCCGTTCCACTAGCGGCATGGGGCTCCACAGCGACGCGCCAAACAGCAGCAGCATCGATGCATTGACCACCAGCGGATACCACAGCAGCAGATGTTGCGATCGCAGCAGCAGGCTGGCGAGGCATAACGCGCTGCCCACCAGCGCCAGCAGTAGCATCACGCGCGCCATCGGCCCGGCGGCGCGGCGCAGCGTCCAGACGCGCAGCACAAACAGCAGCGCCAGCAGGCCCGTCACGCCGCGCCACTGTGGCTGGGTGAGGGTTAACCACACCAGAAACGGCCACGCCAGCAGCGCCGCTCCGTTTAGCAGCCGCAGCAGCATGCGATCAGGCTTCGTCGCGCATCAGTTGATCGACGGCATCCACCACATCCTGCACGGTACGCACCGCGCGGAAGGTTTCCGGTTTGATCTTACGGCCAGTACGCTTTTGCAGATGCACCACCATATCGACCGCATCGATGCTATCCAGCTCGAGGTCTTCATACAGGCGGGCGTCCGGACGAATATCATCCGGCTCAATTTCAAACAGCGAGGTGAGCAGCGAAGCCACTTCCTGGTAAATTTCGTTTTTGTTCATCATGTTGACTGCTCTCAGGCTTGCTGTTGTTCAACAAACGCGGCCAGTGTAGCCACGGAAAAAAAGTGCGCGCGCAACGTTTCACTCTCGGCGGAGAGCTGTACGCCGAAGCGATTTTTCACCGCCAGTCCCAGCTCCAGCGCATCGATTGAATCGAGGCCCAGCCCCTCGCCAAACAGCGGTGCGTCGGTTTCGATGTCGTCAGGGCTGATATCTTCCAGATTCAGCGTGTCGATAATCATCTGTTTGATGTCGTTAATCAGTACTTGCATAACTTAGTTGGTCTCTTCAGGCACCAGCGCCTGTTGCAGATGACGCGTCAGACGACGTGCGGCCAGCGGCTGCGAATCCTCTTCGGCCTCACTAAAGGCGTGGCTGGCAATACGCGATTGTACGCGTACAGTAAAAATCGGTTTAACCAGCGGAATCTGATACCAGCGGCTTTGCTTATCGAGCATGCGCTCGGTGCAGCTGATGTGCACCACACGCAAATCGCAGCCCGCGCGCACCGCAATGTTGGCGGCACCGCGCTGCAGCTTCAGCGGCTCGCCATAACGTGTGCGCGTGCCTTCCGGGAAAATCAGAATGGTATCGCCGCGCGCCAGTCGCTGCTGGCTGTCTGGCAGCAGCGTATCGGCTTCGCTGTTAATCAGGTAATCGGCGGCGCGAATCACGCCACGGAAGAAAATGTTGTGCTGCAGCTCGGCTTTCACCAGGCAATCCATCTCCGGCAGCACCGACGCGATCATCACGTAATCGATCAGTGACGGATGGTTGGCGACGATCAGGCAGCCGCGATCCTGACGCAGCTGTTCTGCGCCGATGATCTGGTAATCGTAAACCCCGACAAAGCGGCAGAAACGCAGGAAGCAGCGGAAGCTCCAGGCGATGCTGCTGCGGGCGATATGGCGACGGCGCAGGCCATCACGCTGCACCAGTAACAGCAGATTGAACCAAATCAGCGACAGTAGCAGGCCGCCCACGCTGAACAGCGTAAAGCTGACGGCGGTCATCACCAGCCGCCAGTAATAGTTGAAACCGGGACGCGCCTCGGTCAGCGAATTATCCACCATGCAGACGCTCCCAGTGCCACTGATGGCGCTCGCCGGCCACGCTAAAACGTGGCGTGTTGTGCAGCATCGCCGCCAGAAATTGCAGACTTTGCGGCAGAGGGTTGTGCAGCTCAGCGGGTTTGCCGGCCTGCGCTTCGCAACGCCATGCCTCGCCCGCCCGTAGCAGCAGCGCTACCGCGTACGGCGCATTAAAGCGATCGATTTCCGGTAGCCACGGACGGTAGTAATCCGGCACCACGCCGTCAAAATCCACCAGCAGCACCTGCGCATAACCCGCCTGATGCAGCGCCGCCACTTCTATCAATCCTTGCTGGAAGCTATCAATACCGGCCGAAACCGAGGATGAAACCAACGGCTGACGCGCGGCGATGGTCAAACTGCCCACCGCTGAGTTGTGAACCGACATGGCGAAATCGGTGGGCGACAGCGCTTGCTGTTCCGCCAGCGCGGTGAGAATGCGCAGATTACGCTCCAGTTCGCCGTGGCGACTGGTGAAGACGATGGCGTCCACGCTGTGCCGCGCCAATAACGCCAGCCCGCACTCAACCGCAGCACGGCTGCCGGCGCTGAGACGACGCGCGGTCATCATCGGCAAAAATTGGGGTTTCGCGATAGGTTGCGTGGCATCTAACGCCGGTGCCTGTTGCGCCCAACGTTGCCACTCTTCTGCGGTGCTGTTGCCCGGCGCGATGGCGTGCCAGTCAACAAGGGAGTAAGCGAGTTTCATACCTGTATTCTTTCTTCAGCCTCAGGGATGGTCCGGTTTTCGCTGCGCGGCATCCCTTCCTTGCTCTCTATACCCGTCATCCCATGCGGATGTCGCCGATTAACAAGGCGGGCACGTGGCCCGCCTGTTTCTATTTCGGCAGCGTTACGGCTAACTTTACAACATTATGTCAGCAATCACGCTTCGCGCTTATTTAGCGGCTTCGACCGCCAGTCGCGTCTGGATGCCCTGGCTCAGGTTCTGAATCCAGCGGTTATAGTTGCGGTGAATCTGACCGCTGCCTGCTTTCAGATTCTGGCTGCTGACATACTGAATTTGATAACTGTTCGCGGTGTAGTTCACGCGAATATCCGCGGTATGTCCGCGCTCGGCCAGGTGACCATTCATCACGCCCGGACCCGCTGGCGTCATCACCCAATGGTTAGCGGCGCCCGCCTGGACGATAGCTTGCTTCATTTGCTCATCCGAGTAGCTCTGACCCACGGTCTGGCTAACATTCTGGATCGGCGCGGTACGCGGCGCACAGCCGGTTAACAGGACCGCAGTAACTAACAACGCAAAACCGATTTTTTTATTCATCATTTCCTTTTCTTCCCCTGTCTTTGCATGCCGCTCAAGTGAGCGACCGCGCTGGTAAACTTACCAACACTGTTCCGTTCAGACTGTGTAAAGCGGGCGGATAATAACATTATTTGTAAAGACAAGTAAAAAGAAGCATGAATGACTTTAGAATCGTTTACTGCCGATTTAAAACCAGACGCAGGCCGTTTTACGGCGGAATTTCTACCGAAAAATGGCCTTGCGACATGATGTTTAACCCTGCCAGCCGCCGCCGAGCGAACGATATAGATCGATTTGCGCTAACAGCAGCGTATTTTTTACTGACACGATATTCAGCTGAGTGCTGAACAGCGTGCGCTGGGCGTCCAGCTCATCCAGATAAGAGGCGTAACCATTTTGGTAACGGTTGTGGGCAATGCGATACGCTTCCGCCACATAACTCTCCTGTTTCTGCAACTCCGCCAGCTGCTCCTCGCTACGGCGAATGGCATCCAGCGCGTTATCCACGTCGGAGAAGGCGTTACGCACCACTTTTTCATAACCGTACAGCGCCTGATTACGCGTCGCCATCGCCACATCCACCTGAGCAGTTAGCGCTTCGCGATTCAGCAGCGGAGCCAGAATGCTGCCGCCAATGCTCCACAGACGGAACGGATTATCCAGCAGCTGATGCAGTTCGCTGCTTTGCAAGGTGCCGCTGGCGGTGAGATTGAGCGACGGCAACAGTTTGGCCTGGGTTGACGCCAGTGACGCGTCGGCGGCCAGCAGCTGGCGCTGCGCCTGCACAATATCGGGACGGCGATTCAGCAACTGCGACGGCAGCAGCGATGGCAGGGTTTGCGGCTTGATGTGGTCGAACTGGCTGCTGCGCGCAATTTGGCGCGGATTCATGCCCACCAGCACGCTAAGCGCGTTCTCCTGCTGCTCGATCTGATGCTGCAACTGCGGGATCTGCGCTTTGGCGGTTTGATATTCCGAGGCGGCCTGCATCCATTCAAGCCGCGAGGTGTAGCCGGTTTCAAACTGGCGCTGCGCCAGGTTGAGCGAGTTTTTGCGTGTCGCCAGCGTTGCCTGGGTTACGCGCAGCTGTTCATCCAGCGCGCACAAGCTGAGGTAGCCCGATGCCACCGAACTGGCGACGGTGAGCTCAGCAGCAGAAGCGGCAGCACGCTGCGCATCCAGCGAAGCTTCCGCAGCGCGAATGCTGTTGCTGCGGCTGCCCCATAAATCCACCTCGTAGTTGGCCTGCAGCAATCCCTGAAATACCGCGTTTTCATACGGCTGACCGGTGGCCGCCGACAGCGCACGCTGATGCGTAGCCGCCACGCCCGCCGACAGCGTTGGGAAATTATCGCCCTGCGCGGCACGCAACTCGGCACGGTATTGATCCACGCGTGAACGCGCGGTGAGGACATCGCTGTTGTGCTGCAGCGCCTGCGTGACAAGGCGATTAAGATTGGCATCGCCAAAGTTCTGCCACCATTGCGCCTCCGGCAGCGCATGCGGGCCCACCTGCTGACGCCAGCTCTCAGGAATCGGCAACGATGACGGCGCTTTTTCTACTTCCGTCGCACAGCCGCCCACCATTAATGCCATGCACGCGGCTAACAGTAAGCGCCTCATGGCGCATCCTTGTGCGGCTCTGCGGCGGTATCAATGCTCACTTCCACTGACATGCCCGGACGCAGTGCTTGCAGATCGTCATTCAAAATTTTGATGCGCACCGGAATGCGCTGGGCAATTTTCACAAAGTTGCCGGTGGCGTTATCCGGCGAGATAGCACTGAATTCGGAACCGGCGGCAGGCGAAATAAACTCGACGCGGCCATCGTAGTGCTTACCGTCCAGCGCATCGACGCGGATATTCACCGGTAAACCGGGACGCACGCGCGCCAATTGAGTTTCCTTGAAATTCGCGATGATCCATTTGTTTTCTGGCACCACCGATGTCAAACGCGTGCCGGCGGTCACATAGCTGCCTTTGCGCACCGACAGCTGACCGAGCTGGCCGCTGTCTGGCGCGATGATGCGCGTATTCGCCAGGTCGATATTTGCCAACTCCAGCGCCGCCTGCGCACTGGCAACATCGCCCTGCAGTGACGCGCGATTCACCACCACGGTTTGCAGATTCTGTTGTGAAACGGCCACCTGCGCATCCGCCTGACGCAACTGTGCCTGCGCCTGGGCATTTGCCGCGCGCGCGGCGTCGCGCTCACGTACCGACAGCGAGCCATCAGCCGCCAGATTCTCAACGCGCTTGAGATCGAGGCTGCTTTTCAGCGCCTGCGCTTTGGCATTTTCCAGCGCCGCTTTATTGCTGAGAATATTGGCTTCGGCACTTTTACGTTGCTGCTGGTTGTTGTTCTGCGCGGCGATTTTCATATCCAGCTGCGCCTGCGCCTGATGCACGCGCTGACGATAGATACGATCGTCGATGGTCATCAGCAGTTGGCCTTTGGTCACTGGCTGCAAATCCACCACGTTCACTTCAGTCAGATAGCCATTCACCTGCGGGCTGATAAAGGTTACCTGGCCACGCACGTAGGCGTTTTCCGTGGACTGAACGGTGCTGGTGAACGGCCACAGCTGCCAGGCATAGAGGATCACCAGCACGCCGACGATGACAATGCCGCTGCCAGCGGCGATAGAAAGAATGCGTCGGCGGTTGGTGCGCTCGCGCTCCGCCGCCTGAATGTCGTCCTGTTGGCTCATGAATTCTCCGTCGGGGTTACTGGTTGTGCCGCATTCATTTTAGTCTGACGCCAGTTGATATAGCGTAAGCGCGTCAGGCGATACAGCACCCAGATTAAGGTGATGAAAGCCAGCGCGGCGGTAAGAAGATAAGTATCGTTATAGGCCAGCACGTTGGCTTGCAGCGTCGCCACCGTTTGCAGCTGGCTGCTGCTTTGCGCGCTGAGCAGCACGCTATCCGGCAACTGGCTGCTGAACAGCGAGCTGTACTGGCTGAGGCGTTCGGTCACGTTGGGATCCAGCTGCGACAGCTGATCGCCCAACAGGCTGGAGTGGTATTTTTCGCGCCACGTCTGGAAGGTGCCGAGAATGGCCGCGCCGATCAGGCCGCCTAAGTTCTGGCTCATACCGAACAGCACCGAGAAGCTGACCAGGTTTTTCGGCTGCGTCACCACGCCGCCAATCCCCAGCAGCATAGCGGGCCCGAGGAAGAAGGCGCTGCCGAAACCGAGCAAAAACTGGCTAAAGTAGAGATTGTGGGCACGCGTCAGCGGGTTGGATTGCGCATCCATCAGCGAGGCGACGATCATCACCACTAACGACACGACAATTGGCCAGCTCAGATGCGTGGGTTTGATGGTTAATGCGCTGGCGATCATGCCGCAAATCACCCCGGCAATGATCGCTAACGCCAGACCGCGCATCTGATCGTTGAGTAAGCCAAGCTGCTGCAGGAAACCCACCGCGCCGGTGTTTTGCTCGGCCAGCAGAATACGCATCATGATCATCACAATGCCCAGCCGCACAATCGTGCCGTTGCTGAGCCAGCGGGTATTCAGCAACGGATTCTTACGGTTGTGCTCGACGATAATCGCCGCCACGATCAACACCAGCGCCAGCGCTAATGCCACACCGAGCCACGGCGTGCTGAACCACCATTCGATGCGGCCCAGCGACAGCACCGCGCACAGCAGCGCCATGCCCGGCGCCATCAGCATGAAGGTGAGGAAATCCATCTTTTCAAAGGCTTTGATGCGGTCGCCGGGCGGCAGTTTCACCACCAGCACGCAGCCCAGCGCGATCATCGCCAGACCGAGTTCAAACAGGTATAAACCGCGCCACTCTTGCAGCTGCAGCAGTTCGGTGGAGAACAATCGTGCCAGCGGAATCGCCAGCTGCGATGCGGTGATGCCAATCACCAGGGCTTTAAGCCGATGCTTCGCCGGCCAGGCCTGAATCTGGTAATAGATGCCGAGCGAACTGAGCGCCGCGCCGACCATGCCATGCGCGGTGCGGACAATGATCGCCGAGCTGAGATCGTTAGCCAGCAGGTGGAAAAATGCCACGATCACATACAGCACCAGAAACGCTTCGGTGAACAGCCGCAGACCAAACTGCTGGCGGAACTTCACCAGCAGCAGGTTGATGGAGATGTTGCCCATCACATATACCGCGGGCAACCAGGCGATCTCATTGCTGTAAGCGCCGAAGGTGCCTTGCAGATTGGTGAGGTTGGCAGAGACCAGCGCGTTACTCAGCGCGCCGGTAATCGAGATCAATAAGCCAATGATGCCAAATGCGATGCGCTTCGAAGGCGAATGCAGCGGCGTTGAGGGCGAGCCCGGCAGCATCGGCTTCTCATGCGGCAGCCATTCGCGCGGAGCATAAGGATTACGTTTTGCCACCGTTAAACGCTTCCCAGACGCGCGAGCAGCTGTTGCAGCACCTGTTCCGTTATCGCCAACGAGGCAGGATCGATATCCGCCAGCAACTGTGCACGTAGCGCATCGGCCTGCGTTTTCACTTCGGCAAAAGCCACGCTGCCCTGTTCAGTCAGAATCAGCAGGCGTTTGCGGCGATCTTCCGGCGGCTGCACGCGCGCCAATAGCTGCTGCTTCACCAGACGATCCACCAGCGGCACGACGCTGGCCTCTTCCAGACCAAGCAACTGCGCCAGCGCTTTTTGCGTTGGCGGCTCGGCGGCGGTTGCAACGCTGGCAATCGCCATCCAGCTGCTCATGCTCAATCCGCTCTCTTTGAGGCGACGATCAACAGCCAAACGCCACGCGTGCGCGGTGAGATGCAGCAAACGAGAAAAGGGTTGGGGATAGTCGCTCAAAACGTAGTGGCCTAATGGTTAGGTATCTAACTAAACGGGAGCGTTATTATAAGGTAAGCCGCTCGCCAATGAAAAATTTTGCTTACACCTGCAAACGTAGTTGGCAGCACAAAAAATCTCCAGCTTTCTTTATCAGTTGTACAACTCACTGAAAATTTGGCGGTTTGGGCCTATTCTTGTATAGCTTTTAGAAAACATTACAAATCATAAGTAACTGTTAAATAAGGGCTAGCACAAATTGCTTAAAATACAGGTTGTACAAGTTGCGCCGGATTGTATAAGTTTACGTCCCGTGAGCCAGCTGACGGCTCCGTAACGAATGATGCACTTTGCGTCGCCTCTGAAGGTGTTGTGGATTTCCACCTTCAGAGGTGTCTTTTTGCGTTGGTTGATGAGTTGGGTGTTGCGCGCCTGTCCGCGTGCAAATTTTTTTCATCATGGAGCTGAAGGCACATTGCCATCAGGCCGATCTTAAGGGCTTCACATATGCAAAACGCCGCAAACAGTAGCGCTGCCATCGCTGACTATTTCAAACTGGCCGGTAATAGCGACAGTAGTGAAATGGAAGTTTTCGGGCAGATCATCGCCGAAATCCTGCAAGCCGGTATGCCGGTTTCTAATAAAGCGATTATTGCTTCTCTGATTAACCGTCTTGAGATGGAAAGCGATGTGATTCAGCTGGATATTTATCGCCATCTGCTTGAATTGGTTGTGAATAAAACACCTGACGATCTCGCGGTCTAAAGCCGGATTCCAGGGATGGAATCACCCTCACCTGCCCCAACGCGCTAGCGTCTCACCTTATTGCCCGGTAACATCCCTTCTCGGAAAATCCTAACTGGTTACTGCCGTACCGCGACGGTATGCGCACAATAATAAAAGAGCCTGCACAATTTATGAGTCAACCAACTGAGCGCACCACTGCGGTGGAGAGCGATATCACTGTGGGGCGCGTTTTACGTTCGCCTGCCCTGCTAACCCGCGAGTGTCTGGCCGGCATTATTACCGCGCTGGCGCTGATCCCGGAAGTTATCTCCTTCTCCGTGATTGCCGGTGTCGATCCTAAAGTCAGCCTTGTGGCCTCGGTGGTGCTGTGCCTGACGCTGTCGATTTTGGGCGGTCGTCCGGCGATGGTCACCGCAGCGGCCGGTTCGGTGGCGCTGGTGATCGGCCCAATGGTGCATGCGCACGGCGTTGAATACATCCTGCCGGCGGTGATTATGGGCGGCATTATCCAGATTATCTTTGGGCTCGCTGGGTTGTCGCGCATGATGCGCTATATCCCGCGTTCGGTGATGATCGGCTTCGTTAACGCCCTCGGCGTCCTGATCTTCTTTGCGCAGGTCCCGCACGTTTGGGGACAATCCGCGTTGGTGTGGGTGCTGTTCGCCGTTACGCTGGCCATCGTGCTGCTGCTACCGAAAGTGCTGAAAAGCGTCCCTTCACCGCTGGTGGCGATTGTAGTGGTGACGGCGGTGGCGTTGCTGCTTGGCTATCGCGTACCGAACGTGGGCGATGAAGGGCCAATGACCGCCGGTTTGCCGGGCTTCACTACGCTGCTGGTGCCAATCAATCTGCACACGCTGCAAATCATCTGGCCCACCGCTTTGAGCATCGCCTTTGTGGGTTTGATGGAATCGTTGCTGACCGCCAAACTGGTGGATGACATCACCGATACGCCTTCCGCTAAACGCCGCGAATCCTGGGCGCTGGGCGTCGGCAATATTCTTGCGGGCTTCTATGGCGGTATCGCCGGTTGCGCGATGATTGGCCAAACCATCGTTAACGTCGAGCTGGGCAAAGCACGTACGCGTGTTTCTACGGTCGCGGCGGGTATCGTGCTGCTGTTATTAGTGACCGGACTGAGCCAGATTATGGCACAGATCCCGATGGTAGTACTGGCGGGCATTATGATGGTGGTAGCGGTGAAAACCGTGAACTGGCACAGCCTGCAGCCGGCTACGCTGAAACGCATGCCGTGGTCGGAAACCTTTGTGATGGTGCTGACGGTTGCTGTCACCGTGTGGACCGGCAACCTGGCGATTGGCGTGCTGGTTGGTGTGATTCTGGCGATGATGCTGTTCGCACGCCGCATCGCTCACGTCATTCACGCTGAACGCCAGCTGAGCGAGGATGGCCAACAGGTCAATTACACCGTGCGCGGCCCGCTGTTCTTTGGTAGCAGCAATGATTTGTTTGAACACTTCAATTACGGCCACGATCCAAAAACTGTCACCATCGATTTGACGCATGCGCAGATTTGGGACGCTTCCAGCGTGGCGGCCCTTGATGCTATCGAATATCGCTATCAGCGCCGTGGAGCGAACGTCACCTTTATCGGGCTGGATAACCGCAGCAGCGATTTCCGCGAGCGGCTGAGTGGCAATCTGGGATAGAAATATTAGGATTGAGACGAAAAACGCCGGAAATCCGGCGTTTTTTATGGTTACTGCCGCGCTTCGCTTGCGTAATTTGCTGTCACTGACTTTGCTTAGCTCATGGTCAATCCTTTGATCTCTTTGGGATTGGTTACTCAATCGCTTAATTATAAGGAGCAGCAGATGAACGTTTTAGCAAAAGCAGCATTGGTGACGTTAACCTTGGTATCGCTGGCGGGTTGTATGCACAAGAGTGATGCGGTCGGCAACGATGGGCGCCCACATGCGCCAAGTAACCAACCGGTGCCGGGTGCCAGCGAAGGTGCAGGTCCGGTGGGACAACCGCAATCGTAATGACTTGCCCGGCTTAGCCGGGTTTTTTATTGGCGATGAGGTAACGACAAAAACGAAAAAACCGCCCTTAGGCGGTTACGACATTGCTTATATAGCTTTGTTTTAATTAGTCTTTTGAATATGGTGCCCGGGGCGGGACTTGAACCCGCACAGCCATAAGCCGAGGGATTTTAAATCCCTTGTGTCTACCGATTTCACCACCCGGGCAGGGTGTAAATTGGAGGCGCGTCCCGGAGTCGAACCGAGGTAGACGGATTTGCAATCCGTTGCATGGCCACTCTGCCAACGCGCCTTTAATCTGATATGTAATCCGTTGAATACGAACCACTAAATTTGGAGCGGGAAACGAGACTCGAACTCGCGACCCCGACCTTGGCAAGGTCGTGCTCTACCAACTGAGCTATTCCCGCATAATCTTCGTCTTTCAATTTGTTGCTGCGTTAGCTTCCTTCACTCACACAGGTCACTTACTGAAGTAAGCTCTCTGTGATTCGTTCAGTTGCTGCCTTGCTACAAATTGAAATACTCGATTCTGTATTTCTTCATCGAACTTGCTGATTTTGTTCAGCTTCTTGCAGGCTTGCTGCCGTTCGATGCGATGCATTCTACTTATCTGACGCAGTGAGTCAATAGAATTATCCACACACTGCGTCCGTTTGCTGCTTTTTAAATCGCATCGATCAGCTATCAAGCAAATCGCCGCGCGCTGCGCTTAAATACTGGAACATTGACCAGAACGTCAGCACGGCTGCGATGTACAGTGCGACCACACCCACGCCAACCACCGTGGCTTCTGGACGCCACAGCAAGGCAAACAGCGAGAACATCTGCGCGGTGGTTTTCACCTTGCCGATCCACGACACCGCCACGCTGCTGCGTTTGCCGATCTCCGCCATCCACTCACGCAGCGCAGAGATAATGATTTCACGCGCGATCATCGTTGCCGCAGGCAGCGTAATCCACCACGCGTGGAAATGCTCCGCCACCAGCACCAGCGCAATCGCCACCAGCACTTTATCCGCAACCGGATCGAGGAACGCGCCAAAACGCGTGGTCTGCTTCCAGCGACGCGCTAAAAAACCATCAAACCAGTCAGTAACCGCAGCAATCACAAAGATCAGTGCAGTAGCAAAGGGAGCCCATTGAAATGGCAGATAAAACGCCAGGACAAAGAAGGGAATAAGTACGACTCGAAACAGGGTAAGACACGTCGGAATGTTAAATTGCATATGCCAGTAACTGTCTGGTGTGAGTAGGGTTTCATGTATGTTGCTACATTGCCCCCCCTCTTTCAACGTTAGTGTTTCAGTGAGTAGTAGATTTTTTCCGCCAGCGCGGTGGAAATTCCCGGCACTTTGGCGATCTCATCGACGCTGGCATTCATCAACGGTTGCAGGCCGCCCATATACTTGAGCAGCTGTTGGCGCCGTTTTGGCCCCACGCCTTCAATGCTTTCCAGCGCGCTGGTGTTCTTCACTTTGGCGCGTTTTTTCCGGTGACCTGAAATCGCATGATTGTGAGAGTCATCACGAATATGCTGAATCACATGCAGCGCAGGCGAGTCCGGCGGTAAGGAAACGCCCTCACCTTCCGCTTCAAAGAACAGCGTTTCCAGCCCGGCTTTACGATCGCTACCCTTCGCCACGCCGAGTAAAACCGGACGATCTTTATCCCAGGGTACATTCAGCTCGGCGAACACCTGTTTCGCCTGCGCTAACTGACCTTTACCGCCGTCGATGATGATCACGTCGGGGATTTTGTCCTCTTCCAGCGCTTTGCCGTAACGACGGCGCAGCACCTGATTCATCGCCGCGTAATCATCGCCCGGCGTGATGCCCTCAATGTTGTAGCGACGGTAATCCGAACGCAGCGGACCATCACGGTTGAACACCACGCACGACGCAATGGTCTGCTCGCCCATGGTGTGACTGATGTCAAAGCACTCCATGCGATGAATGGTGTCGAGCTCAAGGAACGTCGCCAGCGCCGCCAGACGCTGCTGAATGGTCGAATGCTGCGACAGCTTGGTAGTCAGTGCCGTTGCCGCATTGGTGCGCGCCAGTTTCAGGTAGCGTGCACGGTCACCACGCGGCTTACTTTGAATATTCACTTTACGTCCCGCCAGCGCGCTCAGCGATTCCGCCAGCAGCTCACGTTCCGGTAGAGTAAAGTCCAGCAGAATTTCCGCCGGCAAAGTGCGCGCTTCACTGCCTTGCAGATAGAACTGTCCGACAAAGGTTTGTACCACTTCGGTCAGTTCGGTATCGGCAGGTACTTTCGGGAAGTAGCTGCGGCTGCCGAGCACTTTGCCCTGACGGATAAACAGCACGTGCAAGCAAGCCATGCCAGCATCAAAGGCCACGCCCATCACATCCAGGTCTTCACCCTGATTGGAGACAAACTGCCGCTCGGTTACGCGCCTTACCGCTTGAATCTGGTCGCGTAAAATCCCGGCCTCTTCAAAACGCAGTTCCTCACTGGCATTTTCCATGCGCTTGACCAGCTGATTGATCACCTGATCATCTTTTCCCGCGAGGAACAAACGCACGTAATCGGTTTGCTGCGCATACTCCTCTTCGCTAACCAAGCCGGAAACGCAGGGTCCAAGGCAGCGGCCAATTTGATACTGCAAACACGGGCGCGAGCGGTTGCGATACACGCTGTTTTCACACTGGCGAATCGGGAATACCTTTTGCAGCAGCGCGAGGGTTTCACGTACCGCATAGCCGTTCGGAAACGGGCCAAAGTATTCGCCTTTGGCGTGCTTCGCGCCACGGTGCATCGCCAGACGCGGATGGCTATCGCCACTGAGGAAAATGTAAGGATAGGATTTGTCATCGCGCAGCAGCACGTTATAGCGCGGCTGGTAGAGCTTGATGTAGTTATGCTCCAGCAGCAGCGCTTCCGTTTCGGTGTGCGTCACGGTGACGTCGATGTTCTGGATGTTGCTGACCAGCACTTCAGTTTTGCGACTGCCCACCTGCGTACGGAAGTAGCTGGTCAGGCGCTTTTTAAGGTCTTTGGCTTTACCAACATAGATCACCGTACCGGCCGCATCGTACATACGGTAGACGCCGGGTTGGCTGGTCACGGTGCTGAGAAAGGCTTTGGAATCGAAAACGTCACTCACTACTGATTAATGGCTCCGCATTGAACAAGCCATGTCGAATGGCCAAATGCGTTAACTCGACGTCGCCACTGATATTCAGCTTACTGAACATACGATAGCGGTAACTGTTAACGGTTTTCGGGCTGAGACTGAGTTGTTCGGAAATCTCCGTCACTTTCTGCCCGCGTGTGATCATCAGCATAATCTGCAATTCCCTTTCCGACAAACAGCTGAAGGGGGATTCGGCTTTTTGCGGTTCGATCTGGCTGAGTGCCATTTGCTGGGCAATATCCGAGGCGATATAGCGTTGCCCTGAATGCACCGAGCGAATCGCACTCACCACTTCCTGCGGCGCGGCGCCTTTACTGAGATAACCCGCTGCGCCCGCCTGCATTACCTTCGCCGGCAGTGGATTTTCAGTATGAATGGTGAGCATGATGATGCGGATATCCGGGTTAAAGCGCACAATTTTGCGTGTCGCTTCCAGGCCGCCAATACCGGGCATGTTCATGTCCATCAGCACTACGTCAACCGGATTGCTGCGGCACCATTTCACAGCGTCTTCACCGCACGCCGCTTCACCCGCAATAACGAGGCCTTTCATATCTTCCAGAATGCGGCGAATACCGGCGCGTACCAGTTCATGGTCATCAACAAGAAGCAGGCTGATCAACGGGACGTACTCCGCAGGTTAAGAAAGGGAAATATATTTCAGAACGGTCATCTTACCGGTTTTCAGGTGGAAAAAACATCTACAGTCACAGATAAATCTCAAATGAACTGATGCAAATCAATAACATTTCTTTGATCCAGCTTTTACTGCACAGGGCAATAACATGCAAAATGAGATAAGTTAAATTGTTAATAATATCATTAAGTTATAATTTATAGCTCGATTTTATTGTCGCATTCCGATCGCCTGGTAAATAACAGCTAAACGCCAATTCTGGTTGCTGACAAATAGCGCAATGCGCAATTAAAAAGCGGTCTGACTTTTACCGCTTCGCTTCATTAAAATTCATCTGAAAACCCTATGATATACTCTCTTTCTTACGCACAGGAAGAATGTGTCAACATTGAGTAATACCCCAAGGAGTCAATTATGAGTGATGAAGATTTCGCAACTTCACGAGACACGCAGGCGCTGGCCGACGAAGTCGCCTGTCTGAAAATGATGGTGACGCTGATTCTGAAAGGAATGGGTCAAGCCGATGCCGGTAAGGTGATCATCAACATGGAGCGTTATGTGCAAGCTTCGTTAGGCGATAAGCCGCAGGCGGAAGTGTTTAATAATACAATTCGTCAGATCAAAACCGCTTACCGTCAATAAGCGATGTGCCCCGCGCGAAATGCGCGGGGTATTTAGGTGTGTGATTGCCAGTTTACTGAAACACCCAGCGACGGCAGCACCTCTTCCGGGCTAAAGCGTCGTGTACCCCGATATTTCTCCGCCAGCGCCGGTTGATCAACCGGAATGCGAATGGCAAACAGATTGTCTTCAGATTGGATCAAGCCCGGTGAGAGCGGCTCGTAGACTACCTGATGCTGTTCGAACATCTTCTCAAGCATTGGCGTCGCCGAACTGATCAAATACTCCATGCCGCTCAGTTCTGCTAATTGCACCGAGTGCCACAAAATACTCAGCGGCAGCTCCGCGTCCACCTCAAGGCGCGCCGAGAAGCGCGACATTTCCCATACCTTTTCCTGATCGAAAGGCAGAATAAAACCTTCCGGCACCTCAGGTTCATGCCACGGCAACAGACGTGCGCAGCCGCAAATACCCTGACGAGCGTTCCAGGCAATCAACCAGGTGACATCCGAACGATCAAAACGATCGTACTCTTGCCCTGGCGTACTCAATCGCGGTGGAATCGACCACCCTTCGCCGCGCGCAAACACGCTATAGCGATACGTTCCCAGTTCTGCCAACAGTGAGGACGGCATATCCTTAAGCTGTGTTTGAATTACTTTCATCATGCGCCTCTGACATCCCCATGTATGCAATGATTTCTTTGAGCCAGCCTGGCAACGTTGCGCGCAGGGTAGACAACTGACACGGGAGAAGGAACTACTAAAATTAGTAGTTGCTTTTTCGCTATATCAGGCCAACCGCAGCGGCATAACAGGCAATCTGCGTTTTATTGGAAACATTAAAACGCTTTTGCATATTCTTTTGGTGAAAATTCACCGTATGTTCAGATATGGCTAAAATAAGTGAAATTTCCGCCGACGTTTTTCCTTCCGCCGTCCATTTTAAGATTTCTAATTCACGCTGACTAAAATCGTTAGATAAAACGACCATAGAATCGTCATTCAAACGCTCCAACACGCGCAAACTCAGTTCCGCCAGAAGATGCAGTTTCACCTCAAGCTCTATGCGCAAGTGTTGGGTCTTACTGTGAAGTGTCGATGCAATAGATAATATACCAATGGTACGATTTGGTGCCATTGCTGAGCAGGAAAAGCCGCTCATTAATCCCGCAGCGTTGGCTTCTGCCCACAAATTACCCGCACCGGTAAATAAATCGCGCGTCCATTCAACACCCCGTCCCGGCCGCTGACAGAGTAATAGCACCGGATCGACCTTATAATAGTTCTCGCTTTCGTAGCGTTTTACCCAGCCTTCCGGGTATGTACTGAACAAAAACAAGCGCGGCCGGGTAAAGGGCACCGGATGCTGAACCAAAAAAGCGAAGTAATCGAAACCCAGCTTTTCAATCTGCTGTTGCAACAGGGATTTCAATTGCGTCACTTGCGTTAGCGCCAGAAATTCATTTTCCATTTCGCCTCGCCAGACGAAATAATTATCGGTCGTCATTATTGCCTTAGCGCTGTTTCACGCTTTTACATTCTGAAATTAGTTCGTGTTAACGCAAAAAATAAATTAGCCAGACAAAAAATATTGATTGAAAAAGGAGCAAATTTGCCAGCAGCTAGCATAACTCTTCTACTGTCAATGCGTTAACGTAATGAAAATGTGTAAGTTCACGTTAATTGTTAACAGGTTCACAAGTTTAATTCCTCAGCAGATTAGAATAGGATTTTTCTGAAGTAGTTTCAATCACCCAGTTGATTGAAAATGATCGTTAGATTGATAAATTTTTAGCATCGTCATTAACTAAAATTATTGATGCAAAAAGCAGATTGTTTTGCTGTGAAAGGGGTTTGTACGGTAAATGAGTTTTGACTTAATGTTAATCCCACCTATTTCTGCGGTTAAGATAATACATTAAGTAATGATGTGATTTCTCTCACGCTGATTAACGGCTACGCTTAATGCTAGCGGAGTGAAAAGATGCATTGGAAGACAGTGCTGCAGTAAGGCTCAGGCGCATTGTCGCATGTAGGTGGGAAACTTAGCGGAACTGACTATGTTGAACCAGTTTGCATTACCTTTCCTTGTTCTGGGCGTCTGCACTGCCCTGATGATTTTAAAAGATCTTTTTCGCCATCCACATCCGGTGGCGGTGATGAATATCATTTGGCCATTAACCGGTTTGTATATGCCTTTTATTGGCTGGATCGTCTGGTGGTACTTAGGCCGTAAACCATCACAACAGCAAAAACTTGCGCTGTTGGTTTCACAAAAAATACGCAGTAACGCCAGCTGGCAAACTATATTTATTTCCACGTCATTATCCGCAGCGGCTTGTATATTTGGCGATATAATGACAATCCCGATAGTCACTTTACTAAAACAATTTGCCATTAATCCGACGATAGGCATGCAGGCGCTTATTTGCGTTATCGCTTCATTGTTTATGGGATTACTTTTTCAATTTCTGGCGATTCGCTAACGTGAAAAACATTCATTTGGCAGCGCATTATTATTGGCGTTAAAAACCGAAATTTTCCCCCTGCTGATTTTTCAATTAGGTATTTTTATCTTTATGGCGTTGGCCCTAAAGTTTGTGCTGAACGAGCAGGTCAACCCGCTGGTGGCGGCATTCTGGTTTATGCTGCAACTGGCCATAATGACTGGCTTTATTTTCTCCTGGCCGGCTAATCATTTCCTGATAAAACGTGGGCTTAATCCTGCGGTATAGCTAACGGCAGTAACCCGAACCGCGCATGCCAAGATGAAAATGGCTGGCATGCGCGGCGTTATAATCGGGCCCCAGCGCATTACCGAACGTCGCACAGCCGTTACGCCACAGCGCATGCAGTCCAGCCGCCGCATCCTCTGGCTGTTGCCAGTTTTTTCCTACCTGCAACCAACGCCCATTTGCCAGCTGAAATCCGGTAATATCCCAGGCATCGGCGCTGGCGTGCTCACTCAAACGCCCTTCCTGACGATGATAAATATTGCGACAGGCGTAGCTGCCAACATGGGCAATGCGTTTCAGCGGACTGTTAAAACCGGCCTGACGTAATGCGCTGTCGCTGTTAATCACAAACATGGTGCTGGCCACCGCCATCGGACAGCTGGCGAGAAAACTGCTGCTCAGCGTGACGTCACCGTAGCCGCTGATGCGTAGCGGCTGCTCAATCGGGCAATTCCCTTGCATTGGCGGCACGGCACGAAACTGCACCAGCCGCTGTTCACTGGCTTGCCGCATCACCGCCAGGCAGGCAGCCGGATCGCCACTCAGCTTTTTTAGCTTGTAACGCGTCATCCAACCGGGCGGATCGGTAACGTTGAGCGGTGTAAAGGGGTTCCACTGAGGCGGCAGATGCGTTTTCAACCACGGCAAACTAAACCAGCCGCATACAGCCAGCAACGCGACGGCGAACAGAGCGCGCACAATGCCTCACTTTTCCTGATGAAATGAACTAACAAGTGTAGAAGTCATGTGCGCGGAAAGTGACGTAAATCGCTTAATTGTTGAAGATTTACGCAAAATGACTGCGCTTTAAACTCTGTAAATAATTACTGACAGAGCAAAGCACGCAAAAGGTCACAAAGGGGGAAAAACCATTACCGAAACGGGTTGGCTTTCCACTATCTTATGCCACTTGCCTGGACAAAGGCTCATAACGAATGCCCTAAATAATGTGAGCCGCAGGAAGGCGGCAAGAGTGTGAATCATGGGGAGCTTAATTTAGTCAGTTCCTGGGGTGAACACGCGTAGCCAACGCATCTGCGGCTTAAAGTATGACGGGCAAAACAGCCAATAGAGCTGACACAACATCTCGACAGGAAAGAAAAATTTATGGTTGATCAATCAAAAGAGGCGCTCGCTACGGCCGAACAGCCGGATAAACTCCAGCGTAACCTGCATAATCGTCACATTCAGTTAATTGCTATCGGTGGCGCCATCGGCACCGGGTTGTTTATGGGTTCGGGTAAAACCATCAGCCTCGCGGGCCCGTCGATCATTTTCGTCTACATGATCATTGGCTTTATGCTGTTCTTCGTCATGCGCGCCATGGGCGAACTGCTGTTGTCCAACCTCGAATACAAATCCTTTAGCGATTTCGCTGCCGATTTACTCGGTCCGTGGGCGGGCTATTTTACCGGCTGGACGTACTGGTTCTGTTGGGTGGTGACCGGCATTGCCGACGTGGTGGCCATCAGCGCCTATTTCCAGCTGTGGTTCCCGGACTTCTCCATCTGGATGAGCGCCCTGCTGTGCGTCTTTGTCTTCCTGGCATTGAATATCGCTACGGTGAAGCTGTTTGGTGAGATGGAGTTCTGGTTCGCGATTATCAAAATCGTCGCCATTGTGGCGCTGATCATCACCGGCATTGTGCTGGTGAGCATGCATTATCCGTCGCCGAACGGTGGCACCGCGTCCCTGAGCAACATCTGGGATCACGGCGGCATGTTCCCGAAAGGCTTGAGCGGCTTCTTTGCTGGCTTCCAGATTGCGGTTTTCGCCTTTGTCGGCATTGAGCTGGTCGGCACCGCGGCAGCAGAAACCAAAGATCCGCACAAAGTTTTGCCGCGTGCAATTAACGCCATTCCGCTGCGCATTATTATGTTTTACGTGCTGGCGCTGATGGTGATCATGGCGGTGACGCCGTGGAATCAGGTGCTGGCGAATCGCAGCCCGTTCGTTGAGATGTTTGTGTTGATCGGCTTGCCTGCCGCCGCCAGCATCGTCAACTTCGTGGTGCTGACCTCCGCCGCCTCGTCCGCCAATAGCGGCATCTTCTCCACCAGCCGCATGTTGTTCGGCCTGGCGGAACAAGGCGTAGCGCATAAAGCCTTTGGTCGCCTCTCGGCGCGTGCGGTGCCAACCACCGGCCTGTTCTTCTCTTGTCTGTGTCTGCTGGCGGGCGTGGCGCTGATCTACCTGATTCCGGATGTGATGACGGTATTCACCATGGTCACTACGGTGTCGGCGATTCTATTTATGTTCGTCTGGACCATCATCCTGTGCAGCTATCTGGCGTATCGTAAGCAGCATCCACAGCGTCATGCTGAATCGAAGTTCAAAATGCCGCTGGGCAAGTTTATGTGCTGGGTATGCATGGCGTTCTTCGCCTTTGTGCTGGTGCTGCTGACGCTGCAGGAAGATACCCGTCAGGCGCTGATGGTCACGCCGCTGTGGTTTGTGATGCTGACCATGGGCTGGTTGTTACGTCGTCGTAAAGCCTGATTTATTACGGCTACGTTAAGGCTGCCTTTTGAAAGAAAGTGCAGCCTTTTTCTTTTTTGACAGAAAGCGCACCTCATCAGCAAACACGCTTCACCACGAAGTCACAATCTCTCCCGCAGCTTACGCCACGCCTCACCCAATGCAGGACGCACCGAAGGCACTCGCTGTGGCGCTAGCTCCGGCGACTGCGGCGATCCCAGATTAAAGGTAAAGGTGTAACTCGGCTCTTCCCCCATCCTTAAATCGCTGAACAACGTGCGATCGCCCTGCAGTTTCATTGCGTAAAACCCATGACTAAACCACGCCACACGCTCGGCGTGCCATTGCCCTTTGAACGGCGCAAACAGCGCGGGTTGACGATCGTGCCAGCTTATCTGCAGCGGACGCCCCGGTGACAACAGCGACCAATAGGCTTCGCCATAACGCTCTGGCGTCATGATCACCGTGCGCCACACCAGCGTATTAAATGCGGTCGGCGTCACCAGCAGTTGCTCCGGCTGCACTGATTGCTGCGCCAGCGCTTGCTCAATGTGTTGCGTCGCCATGCTCTGTGCCACCATGCTCCAGCCGAGATAGAGCGTACTCACCAATAATCCCGCCTGATTGCAGCGCAAGCCCACCGCGTCACGTCGCCACAGGGCGACGAGCAGCGCAATCAGCAACGGCAAGGTATACAACGGATCGATGATATATATGCTGCCAATGGCATAAGGGAAATCGGTGAGCGGCAGGCCCAGCTGCGTACCGTAAACGGTGGTGAGATCCAGCAGCGGATGCGTCACCAGCGCCAGCCACATCGCCAGCGTCCAGCCGCGCCAGTGCGCGCGACTGCGTGTCGCACCGGCCACCAGCCAGCCGAGCAGCGGTGCAATTAAGGTGAGGATTATCAGCGCATGACTTTCGGTGCGATGCAGCGTCATATTGCGGATGGCATCGCCGTGATCGATAAACACGTCGAGATCCGGCAAGGTGCCCGCCACCGCGCCCACCAGCGCCGCTTGCCACAGCGGGACGCGCTTGCCCATCACCGCAACGGTGACCGCCGCGCCTAATGTCAGTTGTGATAACGAATCCATGCACTCTCCTTGAAAACGCGGGATCAGCGCACGCGAATCCCTTCAATTATCATGCGCTGCACGTTTTCCAGCGTCTGTTCAAAAAACGCCGCATCGTTCAACGTCTGGCCGGTAATCGCTTCCACCTGTGAGGCGAAATCCGCATAGTGCTGCGTAGTCGCCCATAGCAGGAAAAACAGGTGCTGCGGCTGCACGCCCGCCAGCCGCCCTTCGGCGATCCACTGTTCGATAATCGCCGCTTTCTCATCCACCAGCGCTTTTAAATCACCGGCCAGTTCACCTTTCAGCAGCGGCGCGCCCTGTAACATCTCAAGGCAGAACAACCGTGAAGCTTGCGGATGATCACGCGAGACTTCCAGCTTAAGGCGAATGTATTGACGTATCGCGGTCAGCGGATCGTGATCGTGCTGCAGCGCGCGCAGCGGCGCCAGCCACACATCAAGAATCTCTTTCAAAACCGCCACATACAGCACTTCTTTCGACGGATAGTAATACAGCAAATTGGTTTTGGAGACGTCGGCGCGCTCCGCCACTTTATCCAGGCTGGTGCCGTGAATACCGTATTGCGAGAAGAAGGTTAACGCCGCTTCCAGAATGGCTGCCCGCTTTGCGGCGACCGCTCGCGAACGGCGTCCCGGTTTTTTTTCATCGCTTTTCACACTGTTACCTCTTCCGTCCTGCGTCAACGCATCATAACAAAGGCCTTCTTTCCTGCCTAATCGCCCGCCTGCACCTTTTTTGACCATGCGGCGCATGAAAAACGTGCAAAACGTTTTGACCAAACGGTCTGAAATGGACCAATTACTCCAGTTTAGAACAGGCGATACTTTTAACGCATTGTTATTTATCTCTTTTAAAAATGTGGCACAGCCTTTGCAATTTTGTGATGGAGCGCCGCCCGCAGGATGCGTGCAGGAAGCAGCGCAGCGCGTGAAGCAGTCCCCGTCTAATGCAGAGAGGTTTCACATGAAAATTGGCGTCTTTATCCCGATTGGTAATAACGGCTGGCTGATCTCCACCCATGCGCCGCAGTACAAACCGACTTTTGAACTGAACAAAGAGATCGTGCTGAAAGCAGAGCATTATCATTTCGACTTTGCCCTTTCGATGATCAAACTGCGCGGCTTTGGCGGCAAAACCGAGTTTTGGGATCACAACCTCGAATCCTTCACGCTGATGGCGGGACTCGCGGCGGTGACCTCACGCATCGAAATCTACGCCACCGCCGCCACGCTGACCTTGCCGCCCGCGATTGTGGCGCGTATGGCCTCCACCATTGATTCCATCTCGAATGGCCGCTTCGGCGTCAACCTCGTTACCGGCTGGCAGAAACCCGAGTACGAGCAGATGGGCTTGTGGCCGGGCGATGCTTACTTCTCCAGCCGCTACCAATATCTGACCGAATACGTCACCGTGCTGCGCGATTTGTGGGGCACCGGCCAGAGCGACTTCAAGGGCGAGTTCTTTACCATGAACGATTGCCGCGTCAGCCCGCAGCCGCAGAAACCGATGAAAGTGATTTGCGCCGGTCAGAGCGATGCGGGCATGGCGTTCTCGGCGCAGCACGCCGATTACAACTTCTGCTTTGGCAAAGGCGTCAACACGCCAACTGCCTTCGCGCCAACTGCCGCGCGTATGAAGCAAGCTGCCGATAAAGCGGGGCGCGACGTCGGTTCCTATGTGCTGTTTATGATCATTGCCGCCGAAAGCGACGAAGCCGCACGCGCCAAATGGGAACACTACAAAGCCGGCGCCGATGAAGAGGCGCTCGCCTGGCTCACCACGCAAAGTCAGCAGGACACCAAATCTGGCAGCGACACCAACGTGCGCCAGATGGCCGATCCGACCTCCGCCGTCAACATCAACATGGGCACATTAGTGGGTTCTTACGCCAATGTGGCACGAATGTTGGATGAGGTTGCTTTAGTCGATGGCACGCAAGGCGTGTTGCTCACCTTCGATGACTTCCTGCAAGGCATCGAAGATTTCGGTGAACGTATCCAGCCCTTAATGCAGTGTCGCCACGATTTAATCGCATCCCAGCAGGAGGTTGCCTGATGAGTACCGTTGTTTGCGCCCATACCTCAAGTTTACCGAACGTCACCTTGCCGGCGCGCCCGGAAGCCATCGCGCTGCCGCCCGCGCAAAGTGCGCTGATTGTGGTGGATATGCAGAACGCCTACGCCACGCAAGGCGGCTATCTCGATCTGGCGGGCTTTGATGTCTCCGCTACCAAGCCGGTGATTGCCAAAATCCATCAGGCGGTCACCGCAGCGCGGGCCGCCGGGATGCAGATCATCTGGTTTCAGAACGGTTGGGACGACCAATACGTTGAAGCCGGTGATGCCGGATCCCCCAACTTCCACAAATCTAATGCGCTGAAAACCATGCGCAAGCGCCCGGAACTGCAAGGCACGCTGCTGTCAAAAGGCGGCTGGGATTATGCACTGGTCGATGAACTGGTGCCGCAGGCCGGCGATATCGTATTGCCGAAACCGCGCTACAGCGGCTTCTTCAATACCTCGCTCGACAGCATGCTGCGCAGCCGTGGCATCCGCCATCTGGTGTTTACCGGCATCGCCACCAACGTCTGCGTGGAATCGACGCTGCGTGACGGCTTCTTCCTGGAATATTTCGGCGTGGTGCTGGAAGACGCGACCTATCAGGCGGGCCCGGCGTTTGCCCAGCAGGCGGCCATTTTCAATATCGAAACGTTTTTTGGCTGGGTCAGCGATACCGACACGTTCTGCGAAACGCTGAAAAGCTAACGCCTCGATTCACCTGCAAACCGATAAGAAGAGGATTTCGCCATGCCTAAAAGTGTGATTATTCCGCCCGGCACCGGTACGCCCATTGCGCCATTCGTGCCCGGCACCTTAGCTGACGGCGTTGTCTACGTCTCCGGCACCTTGCCGTTCGATGCCAACAACAACGTGGTGCACGTCGGTGATGCCGCCGCGCAAACGCGTCACGTGCTGGAGACCATTAAAAAGGTGATCGAAACTGCCGGCGGCACCATGGACGACGTGACCTTCAACTCGATTTTTCTCACCGACTGGAGCAACTACGCAGCGATTAATCAGATCTACGCCGAATACTTCCCCGGTGATAAACCGGCGCGCTTCTGCATTCAGTGCGGCTTAGTGAAACCGGATGCGCTGATCGAAATCGCCACCGTGGCGCATATCGGCAAACAGGAGGCCTGATGCATCTGGAGATCCAGGGTTCAACCGCTGAAGATGCGCCGACGCTGGTGCTCGCTTCCGGTTTAGGCGGCGTCGCCGGTTTCTGGCAACCGCAGCTGGCGGCGCTGACGCCGCATTATCGCGTGGTGACGTACGATCAGCGCGGCACCGGCCGCAGTACCGATACGCTGCCGGACGGCTACAGCATGACGATGATGGCGGCGGAACTGGCAGAAACGCTGGAACAGCACGGCATTCAACATTACGACATTATCGGCCATGCGCTGGGCGGCTTAATCGGCCTGCAACTGGCGCTGGACTTCCCGCAGCGCGTGGGCCGCGTGGTGGTGATCAACGGCTGGCTTTCGCTGGATGCGCACACGCAGCGCTGCTTCCAGGTGCGTCAGGATCTGCTGATGAACGTCGGCGTCGAAGCCTTTGTGCGTGCGCAGCCGCTGTTCCTCTATCCCGCGGAATGGCTGGCGCGCAATCAGGAGCGCATTAACGCTGAAGATGCGCACCATGTCGCCCATTTCCAGGGCATGGAAAACCTGCTGCGTCGCTTGCATGCGCTGAAAAGCGCGGATTTCCGCGCACATGTGGCGCGCATCTCCCAGCCAGTGTTAGCGATCTGCAGCCAGGACGATCTGCTGGTGCCGTGGAGCTGCTCACCGCAGCTGGCGCAGGCGCTGCCCAACGGCAGCCTGATTGAGATGGCCCGGGGCGGACACGCGATGAGCGTCACCGATGCCGACAACTTTAATGCGCTGCTGCTGCGCTGGCTGGCCGATACGGCTGCGCCTGCCCAGCGAGCGGCCAGCTAATCACAGGAGCCGCCAATGAGCGTGCATGAACTGCCAATTTTACCCGGTGTAGAACGCGATGCGTTTCGTAACGCGATGGCGTGCTTAGGCGCGGCGGTGAATATCATCACCACCGAAGGTCCCGCTGGACGCGCCGGATTTACCGCCTCGGCGGTGTGCAGCGTTACTGATACGCCGCCTACGCTGCTGGTTTGTCTTAATCGCTCAGCGTCGGTGTGGCCGATTTTTCGCGACAACGGTTATCTCTGCGTTAACACCCTGGCCGCCGGGCATGAAGATCTCTCGACGCTATTTGGCGGCAAAACGCCGATGGCAGAACGCTTTGCCGCCGCTGACTGGCACACGCTGGCCAGCGGTTCACCGCTGTTAGACGGCGCGCTGGTGTCGTTTGACTGCAAAGTGGCACAAGTGGTCAGCGTGGGCACGCACGACATTCTGTTTTGCGAAGTGCAGGCGCTGGTACGCAATGATGAAACGCACGGTCTGGCATGGTTTGACCGTGGCTATCATCACCTTTTACGGCAGGACGCCCGCTAACGCCGCCTTGTGCGGCCCGCTTTCACTGACACCCTGGAGATGACGATGGCGAGTTCCTGGTTCCCCCGCTGGCAAAAAAAGTCAGCCATGACCGATGATGGGCTGATTGCGCCGGACGAAACGCTGCCGTTTGCGCAGACGGTCGTCCTTGGCCTGCAGCATGCTGTGGCAATGTTTGGCGCAACGGTGCTGATGCCGTTGCTGATGGGACTGGACCCCAATCTGGCGATTCTGGTTTCGGGCATCGGTACGCTGCTGTTCTTCCTGGTCACCGGCGGGCGCGTACCCAGTTATCTCGGATCCAGCGCGGCGTTTGTCGGCGTAATCATCGCGGTAACCGGCTTTAACGGTCAGGGACTCAACCCCAACCTGGCGCTGGCGCTGGGCGGCGTGATTGCCTGCGGCGCGCTCTATACGCTGATTGGCCTGATCGTGATGAAGGTCGGCACCGGCTGGATCGAGCGTCTGATGCCGCCGGTGGTCACGGGCGCGGTGGTGATGGCGATTGGTCTGAACCTGGCGCCAATTGCGGTGCACGGTGTGTCCGGCTCGATGTTTGACAGCTGGATGGCGGTGATGACGGTGCTGTGCATTGGTCTGGTGGCGGTATTCACGCGCGGGATGATCCAGCGCCTGCTGATTCTGGTCGGCCTGATTGTCGCGTGGGCCATCTATGCACTGCTAACCAACGTGATGGGCTTCGGCAAACCGGTGGATTTCAGCGGCCTTGCCAACGCACCGTGGTTTGGCCTGCCGCACACCACCGCACCCATCTTTGATATGCAGGCCATCGTGATGATCGCGCCTGTGGCGATCATTCTGGTAGCGGAAAACCTCGGGCACATTAAAGCCGTGGCGGGCATGACCGGGCGCAATCTCGATCCCTGGATGGGCCGCGCCTTTGTCGGTGACGGTCTGGCAACCATGCTGTCGGGCTCAATCGGCGGCAGCGGTGTCACCACCTACGCGGAAAATATCGGTGTGATGGCGGTGACCAAAGTCTATTCAACTCTGGCCTTTGTGGCCGCCGCGGCGATCGCTTTGGTGCTTGGCTTCTCACCGAAATTTGGCGCGCTAATCCACACCATTCCCGGTCCGGTGATTGGTGGCGCATCGATTGTAGTATTTGGTTTGATTGCGGTGGCAGGCGCACGCATTTGGGTGCAGAACCATGTGGATTTTAATCAGAATGGCAATTTGATCATGGTGGCGACCACGCTGGTGCTGGGCGCCGGTGATTTTGCGCTGAAGATTGGCAGCTTCACCCTTGGCGGCATCGGCACCGCCACCTTTGGTGCCATCATCCTGAACGCGATTTTACAACGTCGCGGCGCCGCGCTGGCGAACGAGGCGGCACGGCAACACCCTTAAGGCTCGAGCGGTGCCTGATCGGGCACCGCTTTCTTGCGGCGTATACGCAGTTCGCTGACGATCACCCCACAAACAATCAGTGCCGCGCCCAGCAGCGCAGCAGCAGGTAGACGCTCGCCCGCCAAACGCCCTACCACGCCCGCCCACACCGGTTCACCGGCGTAAATCACCGTGGCACGCGTCGGTGAAACGCTGCGTTGCGCCCAGTTCATCGTCACCTGAATTAAGGCGCTGGCCGCACCCAGCCCCAACGCGCTCAGCAGCAACGGCGTTGACATGGCAGGAGCCGATTCGCCATTCGGGATCATCAGAACAAAGGCGCAGGCCGATGCCACCATCAGCTGAATCAGCGTGACGCGGCGCACATCGACCTGTCCGGCATAACGGCTGATCAGGATGATCTCCGCGGCGATTGCCAGCGTGCTCAGTAAGGTGGCGATTTCACCGGCATTCAGCGTCAAACTGCCATCCTGCGGACCCGCCACCAGCACTAAACCGGTAAACGCCAGCAAAATGCCCAGCCACGCCATCAATCCCGGCGGACGGCGCAGGAATAACCATTGCAGCAGCGGCACCACCGGCACGTAGAGCGCGGTGATAAACGCCGACTGACTGCTGGAAATGGTTTGCATGCCCCAGGTTTGCAGACCGTAGCCGCCGGCAATCGACAGGCCAATCAGCGCGCCGGCTTTGATTTCCAGCCAGGTAACTTGCTTGAGATAACGACGGAAGAAAAAGGCCAGCAGCAGCGATGCCGTAGCAAAACGTAATCCCACAAAAAAGAACGGACCGGAATGGGCCATCGCCCGGTGTACCACCAAAAAAGTGCCACCCCAAACCATGGTAATAAATATGAGCACCAACTCCTGACGCGAAATACGCAGGCTGAGACGAGAAGAAGAAGCGGACATAACGCACCAGAATAATCAGTTGGCGGTCAGTTTGCTCAGAGAGCGGGGAAATTGCAATGCCTGTCACCGCCGGGCGAACCCGGCGGCCGGGGATTAACGGTCAGTCGCGCTATTTCTTGCCGCGGCTGCGTCCCCCTTTTTCACCGGCTACAGACGCGCGCTGTGGGTCGTTTCTAAAATTACCCCCGCTGTTTTTGCCGCCTTTGCGACCCGCTTCTGCGGCCCTTTCACGGTCCTCTGCGAAATTGCCTGATCCTCCACGATGTTCGGCCATCATTTCCTCCACGGATTGAGCATCCAGATTAGGGGCTTATCACGATGCTGCCGTGAAAAGCCTGGCGGCGGATATTCCGCACACCTGATTAAATAATAGACAGCGCAGCGGTGAGATCGGCCTGATATTCACAATTTGAAACAGATAATTCACTCATTTCACTGCGAAAAAGCAAATTTACCGCCGCGTTACAAGCGGTTAGCCGACACTTATTGGCACCTGCTTAACCTCTGTACAGCAGCCTGCGCAGGCTCTTCTATACTTTTGATTACTCACCACCCCAGCAGGATGAAAACCATGGCAAAGATTTTGGTGCTCTATTATTCGATGTACGGACATATTGAAACCATGGCGCAAGCCGTGGCCGACGGTGCAAAGAGCGTGAGCGGCGCGGAAGTTACGATATTGCGCGTGCCGGAAAGCATGGATGCCGAGCGTTTCGCCCAGGTTGGCGGCAAAGTGAACCAAGCCGCGCCTGAAGCGAAACCGGAAGATTTGCCGCAGTACGATGCCATCATCGTTGGCACGCCCACGCGCTTCGGCAACATGGCGGGGCAGATGCGTAACTTCTGGGATCGCACTGGCGGCCTGTGGGCTTCGGGCGCGCTGTACGGCAAAATCGCCAGCGTCTTTGCTTCCACCGGTACCGGCGGCGGCCAGGAGCAGACCATCACTTCCGTCTGGACCACCCTCGCCCATCACGGCATGGTGATTGTTCCCATCGGTTATGGCACTAAAGAACTCTTCGACATCTCCCACGTACGCGGCGGAACGCCCTACGGCGCCACCACGCTGGCGGGCGGAGATGGATCACGTCAACCTTCGGCGGAAGAACTGGATATTGCCCGTTTTCAGGGCCAACACGTCGCCGGACTGGCGGTAAAGCTACAGGGATAAAATCCACAACAGGAGACCTTCATGACAACAGAACAGTCGAAAGAGCATCACGTAGGCGAATGGGCATCACTGCGCCACACTTCACGCGAAATCGCTGAAGCCATTTTTGAGGTAGCCAACTACGACGAACGTTTAGCCGAGCAGATCTGGAGCCAGCAAGGCAGCGATGAAGTGCTGATTCGCGCCTTCAAAAAGACCGACCAGGATGTTCTGACCTGGGACGATAAAACGGTCGAGCGCAAAAACGTTTAAATTGCAGGCGGGCATTGTCCCGCCTTTGTTACCTTTACATCACCAAGGAGCCTTGTATGTCAGCCTATCAAAGTATCAATCCAGCCAATAACCAACTGCTAAAAGCGTGGAACGAGCACGATGATGCCTATGCACAACAGGCGCTGGAAACCGCAGATGCGCTTTATCATTCCGCGTGGAGTAAAGGCGATATCCAACCGCGTCTGCAGGTGCTACACCGTTTAGCCGATTTGATTGACCAACGGGCCGAAGAGCTGGCGACCATCGCCAGTAAAGAGATGGGCAAACTGATTGGCCAGAGCCGTGGTGAAGTAAAAATCTGTTCGCAGATCGCCCGCTACTACGCTGAACATGCCGCGACATTTTTACAGCCGCAACCCTACGCCAGCGATGTGGGCGATGCCTGGCTTGAGTACCATCCGATTGGCGTGATCGTCGCGGTTGAGCCGTGGAACTTCCCTTACTATCAGCTGATGCGCGTGCTGGCGCCAAACCTGGCGCTCGGCAATCCGGTGCTGGCGAAACACGCCAATATCGTGCCGCACTGCGCCGATGTGTTTGAAAAGCTGGTAGAAGAAGCCGGTGCGCCAAAAGGCGCATGGACCAACCTGTTTATCTCCACCGATCAAGTCGCGGATTTGATTGCCGATCCGCGCGTGCAAGGCGTGGCGCTGACGGGTTCCGAACGCGCCGGTAGTGCCGTGGCGGAACAGGCCGGTAAACACTTGAAGAAATCGACGCTGGAGCTGGGCGGTAACGATGTGTTTGTGGTGCTGGACGATGCCGATATCGATGAAGCGGTACGTCAGGGTGCGCAAGCTCGCCTCAGTAACTGCGGCCAGGTCTGTACCGCCGCCAAGCGCTTTATTTTGCATGAGAAAATTGCCGATACGTTTATGGCCAAATTTAGCGCGGCTCTGCAATCGGCCACGCCGGGCGATCCGCTTGATGAGAAAACCACGCTTGGTCCGCTCTCTTCAAAAGATGCGCGCGATCGTTTAGTGAAGCAGGTTGAGGAAGCGGTGCAAAATGGCGCGCGCGTGGAGTTTGGTGGACGCGCCATTGATGGTGTCGGCTGCTATTACCAGCCAACGGTGCTCACCGGTCTGACGCCAGACAATCCTGCTTACTATCAGGAGTTCTTTGGCCCGGTAGCACAGGTGTATGTGGTGGCGGACGATCGTGCCGCTGTGGCACTGGCGAATGATTCAAATTACGGCCTGGGCGGTTCAGTCTGGACCAAAGACATTGCGCGCGGCCGTAAGATGGCATCGCAGATTGAAACCGGCATGGTGTTTATCAATTCGCAGAGCGATACCTCAGCAGAACTGCCGTTTGGTGGCGTGAAACGTTCCGGATACGGACGTGAGTTATCGGATCTGGGGATTAAAGAGTTCGCCAACCAAAAACTGGTGGTCGTCGCCGGTTAACAGGCACAAAAAACCCCGCCGCGGCGGGGTTTTCTTTGAGCAGCAAACTCAGTTACTGGTCGCTGCTTTGGCCGGTTCTTCTGATTTGGCTGGCGTAGCATCGGCTTGCGCTTTCTGTGCTGCTGCCGCATCAGCCTTGGCTTTGTCATCCGCTGCTTTCTGGGCAGTGGCTTTCTCCGCTTTGGCTTTATCGTCTGCCGCTTTCTGCGCGGCCGCTTTATCCGCCTTCACTTTCTCTTCAGCCGCTTTCGCGTCTGCAGCCTTCTGTGCTGCGGCTTTATCCGCTGCTGCTTTGTCTGCGGCTGCTTTATCCGCAGCAGTCTGATCGGCTTTCTGCTTAGCGTCATCTGCGGCTGGTGCTGCGGCCGCAGGTGCTGGCTGTTCTGCCGCAGCAGGCTGCAGTGGCGTACCTTGCAGAGCGCCATTCAATGCGCCGATGAATTGATCCCAGCTGCAGTAGCCGTTGGCATCCGTTTCGCAGCCCGCCAGTTGCAGCGTGACGCGCTTCGGTGGATTTTTCAGGCTCAGCACATCGGCATCGCGCAGTTGATCGGCCGTTTGATAGACGTACTCAATTTTCAGCAGATCTTTGTTGTTCTTCACATCGTGCCAGCGTTCGAATACTACCTGGCCGCCAATCGGCGTTTTCTCGTCGTTGCCCGGCAGTTCATAAGGCTTAACCTGCAGTGCGCTGAGTAAGGAGGCGATGTTGGAATCATGACCAACCATCAGCGTCACTTTTGGCGCGTTGGCTTTATCCTGATCGACTAACTGGCTGCGGATGTAATCCACCAGCGGTGCGGCCACTTCGCGCGCCACTTCAGGAGAGGCGAACAGCGCATCCTGATAACCGTTTTTGATCGACGCCAGCTCTTTCCACTGTTCAGGCGTTTTGATCTGGCCCCAGGCAACCTGATCGGCCGGGAAACCTTCGTAATATTGCAGCGTAAACGCATCCACCAGCGAGTTGCCGATTTTCAGCGGACCGCTTACGTTCGGCTCTTTACCGTTATCCGCGCTGAAAGTGTTATCGCCGCTGCTCAAATCACACTGCTTTTTGCCGTTACAGGCAGGGGCAGATTTGTAGTCGACGATTTTTTCCAGATGCTGGAAGGCAGGCTTCAGTGCCAGCTTTTCATTAGCCGCGGTCATGGCAGCCAGGGCTTTCTTGTTGAATTCATCGCTGCCGTCGGTGACGACCGGATTGAAGATCGGATCCATGGTGCCCATCGCATCCTGATGCGTGACCGCGATATCACAGCCAGGGAAGGCGCCAGTGATAAAGTACTGCGCGGTCGCCACGGTGCGCTGCAGGCTGTTGGCGTAGACAAAGATGTTGCTGCTGTCCGGGCAAGTCCCGTTCTGGACTAAGCCCTGCTGTGCCAGCCACTGACGGGTATAATTCCCCATGTAGACTTCCAGCACGCCACCTTTGGTGGTGAGCTCACCTCCCGCGACATCCCACTGCGGCCAGCTCTTTTTGGTGGATTGTTCCAGTACGCTGCCGTTGTTGGCGAGCGGCGCACGCAGATTGTGACGGCTTAACATCAGCACCTGCTGGAGTTGCATATCTCCATCCGCAGCATAGGCGGACATGCCCATCGGGAGCGCAGCGATGACTGACAACGCGCAAAGACTCAGTTTCTTGATCATTGTGCCTATTCCATAATTCATCAGTGAAACACTCTGGCTTTCAAACGATTAGCCCGCCAAAGAGCGAATTACCGCACAGTGTAACTCAGCTTGCATCGGAAAATCGCCAGATGTTTGCAAAAAACCGTGCATGGAATATAGCAGTTAACGCGCGTGGCGTCGGGGAACGGCAGCAGATGGAAAAGCAACGCGATGTTTTTCGGAATTTATGAACGCAGAAAAGCAAAAAGCCCGCATTTCTGCGGGCTTCTTTAATATGGCGGAGGAACAGAGATTCGAACTCTGGGATGGTTTCCCATCGACGGTTTTCAAGACCGTTGCCTTAAGCCACTCGGCCATCCCTCCGGGGATTTTTTTGTTGCGTCACTCTGCAAGAGTGAATGGCGGAGGAGGAGAGATTCGAACTCTCGGATGGTTTCCCATCGACGGTTTTCAAGACCGTTGCCTTAAGCCACTCGGCCACCCCTCCGCAATGAGGCGCACTATAAACATCCCCCATAACGATGTAAAGCCTGCAATGAATCGTTCGGCTGAAAAACAGCCAAATTCTATTTTTTCGGCGTCAATTTCGCCATTCTGCTCAGCGAAACAGCAATTTATCGCGTAAAGATGGGTAAAACGCCTTTTCTGTCTTTCAGGCGCTGCGTATCCTCGAGCCATATTTGGTGTTTCTCTCTTTAAGGAGCGCATGATGGAAAGAATTTTTAGCTCGTCGCAGCAATCGTTAGTCAGCACCCACAAGGTGCTGCGCAATACTTATCTGTTACTCGGCTTTACGCTGGCCTTCTCGGCCGTCACAGCCACACTCAGCACCGTGTTTGCCTTGCCTTCACCGGGCCTGATTCTGATGCTGGTCGGCTTTTATGGCTTGATGTTCCTGACGCATAAACTGGCTAACAGCCCGGCAGGTATTCTGGCGGCCTTCGCTTTCACCGGCTTCCTCGGTTACTGCCTTGGTCCAATCCTGAGCTCGTTCCTCACTGCAGGCATGGGTGATGTGATCGCTATGGCGCTGGGCGGCACCGCGCTGGTGTTCTTCGGTTGCTCGGCCTACGTATTGACCACGCGCCGCGATATGTCATTCCTGAGTGGCATGATGATGGCCGGCTTTGTCGTGCTGCTGGTGGCGGTGGTTGCTAATATCTTCCTGCAACTGCCTGCGCTGCATCTGGCGATTAGCGCCCTGTTCATCCTTTTCTCTGCCGGTGCCATCCTGTGGGAAACCAGCAACATTATTCACGGTGGTGAAACCAACTACATTCGCGCTACCGTAAGCCTGTACGTTTCGCTGTATAACATTTTTGTTAGCCTGTTAAGCCTGCTGGGCTTCGCTAACCGCGATTAAGCTGCTGCAATAGTTATTACACCCCGCTTCGGCGGGGTTTTTGCTTTTTATGGCCGGGCGAATTTACAATGTGTCGATTAACGCCATGAGGAATGACTGTGAATTTTGCTGGTAAAGAGATTGCCACCGATGCGGAAGGCTATCTGAAAAATAGCGCGGACTGGAGCGAGCCGCTGGCTGCTGCCATCGCGAAGCAAGAAGCGATCGTGATGAGTGACGCGCACTGGGAAGTAGTGCACTTTGTGCGCAACTTTTACCAGGAGTTTAATACGTCGCCGGCGGTGCGCATGCTGGTGAAAGCCATGGCGCAAAAGTATGGCGAGGAGAAAGGCAACAGCCGCTATCTGTTCCGTCTTTTCCCGGAAGGCCCGGCCAAGCAGGCGACCAAAATTGCTGGATTGCCAAAACCGGCGAAATGCTTGTAATCAGCCGGTGGTGAATCGGGTCGGCATTTCCCTGGGCTGATGCGGCTCCACCAGAACTTTATCCACCCGCGCGCTGCGCGGCCCACCCGCTTTGAGCCAACTGATTAATGCATCAACCTGCTGCGCCTCACCGGACGCCAGCACTTCAACGCTGCCGTCCGCCAGATTGTGCGCATAACCGTTAAGATTCAATTCTCTGGCCTGCGCTTGGGTGTGGTAGCGAAACCCCACGCCCTGCACGATGCCGTGCACCCAAATTTTACAGCATGTGGTAACCATTGCGTTCTCCCATCACCTTGCGTTGCAATTTGCCGCCATCCGCCGGAAAATGGCGCCTCATTTTTTCAGGTAAGCATAGCAAACTATGACCGTTCGATTGATTCTCACAAAGGGACGTGAAAAATCCCTGCTCCGCCGCCATCCGTGGGTGTTCTCTGGTGCCGTTGCACGTATGGAAGGTAAAGCCCAGTCTGGTGAAACCATTGATATCTGTGACTGCAATGGCAAATGGCTGGCTCGCGCCGCGTATTCTCCGCAATCACAAATTCGCGCACGCGTCTGGAGTTGGCAACAGGATGAGTCAATCGACATCACCTTCTTCGTGCGCCGCTTTGAGCAAGCCCAGCTGTGGCGTGACTGGCTGGCGAAACGTGATGGGCTGGACAGCTATCGCCTGATTGCCGGTGAGTCTGATGGCATGCCGGGCGTAACCATCGATCGCTTCGGCAACTTCCTGGTGATGCAGCTGTTGTCTGCGGGTGCCGAGTATCAGCGTCCGGCCATCGTCTCCGCCTTACAGCAGTGTTTCCCGGATTGCGCTATTTACGATCGCTCAGACGTGGCGGTGCGTAAAAAAGAGGGACTGGAGCTGGCGCAAGGGCCGGTTTCGGGTGAACTGCCGCCACCGCTGCTGCCGATTACTGAACACGGCATGAAGCTGCTGGTGGATATTCAGGGCGGTCATAAAACCGGCTATTACCTTGATCAGCGTGACAGCCGTTTTGCCACGCGTGGCTACTCAGATAATGCACGCGTGCTGAACTGCTTCTCTTACACCGGTGGTTTTGCGGTTTCTGCCTTGATGGGCGGCTGTTGTGAAGTGATTAGCGTTGATACTTCGCAAGACGCACTCGACGTGGCGAAACAGAACGTTGAACTCAATGGTCTGGATGTGTCGCGTGCCCAGTTTGTGCGTGACGATGTGTTCAAACTGCTGCGTCGTTATCGCGACAGCGGCGAAAAGTTCGACCTGATCGTCATGGATCCACCGAAATTCGTTGAAAATAAAAATCAGTTGATGGGCGCGTGTCGCGGCTATAAAGATATCAATATGCTGGCCATTCAGCTGTTGAATCCCGGTGGCGTATTGCTGACCTTCTCCTGTTCTGGCCTGATGCCAACCGATTTGTTCCAGAAAATCATCGCTGATGCCGCCGTTGATGCCGGTCGTGATGTACAATTTATAGAGCAGTTCCGTCAGGCAGCCGACCATCCAGTGATCGCCAGCTATCCTGAAGGGCTTTATCTGAAAGGTTTTGCCTGCCGCGTGCTGTGACTTGAAAACGCTGTCCCTGCCTCCATATTGGTTACAGGGCAGTCTTTTGGGAGGTCACAATGATTACGACTAAATTTGGAATTGGACAGCAGGTCCGACATCGTCTCTCCGGGGTGCTCGGCGTTATCGTGGATGTCGATCCGGAGTTTTCGCTTGATGAGCCAGAAGTTGATGATGTCGCTGCCAGCGAAACGCTGCGCGCCGCGCCCTGGTATCATGTGGTGATGGAAGATGAAGAAGGCGATCAGGTGCATACCTATGTCGCTGAAGTTCAGCTGGCGGGGGAAACCTCCTTCGAACATCCCGAACAACCTTCAATGGATGAGCTGGCCGCGTCAATTCGGCAACAGCTGCAGGCACCCAGCCTGAGACATTAATCAAACGGCGACTCAGGTCGCCGTTTCTGTTTTAGTGCCTAATCCCCAGCCGAGGAATTTCAATTTTTGGACAGCGATCCATTATCACGGTCATACCCGCGTCTTGCGCCAGCACCGCCGCCTGCTCATTAATCACGCCCAGCTGTAACCACAGCGTATCCGCTCCAATGGCGATCGCTTCCTGCGCAACGCCCCACGCCGCTTCGGCATTGCGAAACACATCTACCATATCCACTTTTCCGGGTACATCCGCCAGCGTGGCATAGGCGGTTTGACCAAGAAGTTGCTGTCCCGCCAATTTAGGACTCACCGGAATCACCTCGTATCCCTGATCAAGTAAATATTTCATCACGCCATAGCTCGGGCGATCGGGGCGGTCGCTGGCGCCCACTAACGCGATACGTTTGGTTTTAGTCAGAACATCGCGAATCGTTTGATCATTCATCTTTTTTCTCCTGGTTCATTCGCTTAAGTGTAGATGGCATTGCGCATCAGGCTGCAACTGTTGGTCACCAGAACTTTGCGCAGCAGCACGAATAAATATGTAAAAATGTAAATTTACTGCCATAATGTAATACTTTGCTACACATAATCGATTTACCCCCTTCTGCCGGGAGTTGAAATGAAGCTGTCTTTAACTGCTACGGGTTTACTGCTGTTGCTCGTATCAGCCTCATGCCAGGCCATCACTCTCAAGCTCGATCCCGAGATCGAACTGCTGGTGCTGGACGGGCGTAAAATTTCTGGTTCGCTGTTGAAAGGCGCAGGCAGCCTTGAGCTGGATCGTGGGCAGCATCAGTTTCTGTTTCGTGTGGAAAAACCGGGCACTGACGCCGCGCACTTTCAATCCGTGCCGATGATTGTCACTTTCAGCGCCAATGCCCATTCGGTGGCAATTCGCTTGCCTGCGCTCACTAATCGTCGTGAACGTACCACCTTCGACAAAACCCTCAACTTTCAACTGATTGATGAACGCGGCATAGAAATCACCAGCCTGCGCGACCATTTGCCGAAGCCAGGTGATAACGATTTCGAAAAGGCGATGGTGAATTATAATCGTGATGCCCACGCCGCTTCGGTTCCGCGTTTTGCCTTACATTCGCTGAGCGCCAGCGAGGCGCAGTTGAATCTGGATTACGCCTGGCAAGACGTTAGCGATCTTCCCTCTTTGCATGGCTGGTTCAAGCGTTTTGATGCCGCCACACGTCTGCGTTTTATTAGCTGGATGAAAACCTTACGCGCAAGTTGATAGTGATGAAACGCCAGGGGTAAACTCCTGCATTAACACATAATGCATGAGAAGAAACAGGAAGCCCTATGGAGCAGACCGTTCGTACCCTTCAGGTTCAGAAACATATCGCCCTCGTTGCACACGATCACTGTAAAGCCTCGCTGCTGGAGTGGGTGCAAACCAACCAAAGCACGCTGCAACAGCATGTGTTGTACGCTACCGGCACCACCGGCAATCTGATTAATCGTCATACCGGATTGGATGTTAACGCCATGCTAAGCGGCCCGATGGGCGGCGATCAGCAAGTGGGGGCGTTGATTTCGGAAGGTAAAATTGATGTGCTGATTTTCTTCTGGGATCCGCTGAATGCGGTGCCGCACGATCCAGATGTCAAAGCGCTGCTGCGCCTCGCCACGGTGTGGAATATCCCGGTGGCCAATAACCGCACCACCGCAGATTTTATTATCCAGTCACCGAAGTTTGCCCAACAGATTGAGATTCAGATTCCAGACTATCAGCGTTATCTCGCCGAACGCCTGAAACCCTAATCATCAGGCCTTACGGCTTTGTGGCACACCTAATTCGCGCAGGTGCTCGACAAATACCGAAGGCCGATCTTTATCGAACATCAGCCACACCTGCTGGCGCGCACGCGTCATCGCCACATACGCCAGCCGTCGCTCCTCCGCATCCGGGAAATCTTCCGGCTGCGGCAGCAAACCCTCTTCCATGATGGATTCCCGCGCTTGTGCCGGGAAACCGTCGCGTCCCTGATGCAGCCCCAATACAATAACAAAATCCGCCTGTTGTCCTTTGCTGGCATGGATCGTCATGAAATCCAGCTTTAACTTTGGCCAGCGCGTTTTAGCTTTATCGAGGATTGCCGGCCGCAAATGGTGGTAACGCGCTAGCAGCAGTACGCGCTCTTCGGGTTTGGCATAACCGCTCAGTTTATCGAACAGCGCTTCCAGTTGATCCTGCGGCAGCAAAGTCACCGATTTTTTATTACCTTTGCACAAGCTGTTCAACGGCTTGCGCAGCTGATGCGGGTTCTGTTGTACAAAGCGATTGGCTATCTCACCAATACGATCGTTAAAGCGATAGGTGGTATCCAGCACGCAGCGATCGCCATCGCCGAAATAGTGATGGAACGCGGTGGTCAAACTCATTTCGGCACCGCTAAAGCGATAGATTGCCTGCCAGTCATCGCCCACCGCGTACAGGCTGGTTCGCTTGTTTTGCTGACGCAGCGCCGTCAGCAGTGCGGCTCGCTGCGGTGAGATGTCCTGAAACTCATCGACCAGAATATGCTTCCACGGGCTGATAAAACGCCCTTTCTCCAGAATGGCAATCGCCTGATGAATCAGCCCGGAGAAATCGACCGCGCCCTCCTCTTTCAGCGCGCTTTTCCATGCCTTTAACAGTGGCGCCATCAGTTTGACACGCTTGCTGAAATTATCGCGCTGCGCTTCTGCCACATCCGCGATCATTGCCGCCTGCGCGCCGCCGTGCATGCGCATCAAGCCCAGCCAGCGCTCCATGCGCGATGCGATGCGCTGCGCCAGTTTGTCATCTTGCCAAAAGGGACCTTCGGGAATCTCCCACTCCAGCTCATCCTGCAACCACTGACGCCAGCCGCTGGCCTGCGCTTTCTTGCTGTTGCACTGCTCACGCCAGGTCTCTATCAGCAACTGACGCCGCGCCTTGCTGTCGCTTTCCAGCTTGCTGATCACCGGTTGTTTGTTACTGCCTTCGCGGATGATATGCAGCGCCAATGCATGGAAGGTACGCGCCTGAATCGCGCTTTCACCAAGGCGCGTTTGAATACGGTCATTCATCTCTTCTGCCGCCTGACGACCAAACGCCAGCAACAGAATTTGATCCGCTTGCGCCAGCTTGCGTTTTAGTAGCCAACCGGCGCGCGCCACCAGCACCGAGGTTTTGCCACTGCCCGCGCCCGCCAGCACCAGCAGCGCGTCTTCGCCATTCACTACAGCTTCGCATTGCGATGGATTGAGCGGCGTGGTTTCAACGGTGGAGAAGAATTCGTGATAGTCGCTGAGGATCTTGCTGGTCCATTGGCGATTGCGTTGGCGGATCGCTGCTTCACCTTGCTCCAGCCATTGCTGGCAGAATTCCCAGCGCTCACGACAGTTGTCAAACTCGGCAATACGCGCGAGAGGCAACGGCAAGGCAGAAAACTGGCGTGTAATGCTCTCTTTTACCGCGCTCAGCTCACTACGTTTCAACCAGCGATCCTGTTGGGTGAAGGCGAGGATTTCCTGCTCCAGCGCGACCAGCACCTCCGCGCTCACCTCGCTCATCTCCTGGCTCCACTGCTGCCAGGCGTGCTGCAAATAATGGAAAAAGCGCTGCGTTTCCTGCCATTCGGTGCCATGAAGGCGCACCACTTTCTCATCTGGCAGCAGAAACTCCAGTTCGCCCCATACCATGCCGCGTTTGCAGGCAATGTTGAGCAACTGGTTAAACGGAATCAGATATTCATGGCGATCGCCACTGACTTCCACGCCGGCGGCCAGCAAGCGCACCCGATTATAGGGATGCTGTGCCAGACGTTTACCCATTGATGTTGCTTTCAGTTCCATGTCCGCACCGTCATGTGGAATTCGATATCGCGCAGTTTACCTGTCAGACTCTTGGCGCTCCAGCCTTAAAAAGAGCTAAACTTGGCGCCACATATTGCGGATTGCAAAAGGAAAAACACGTTTATGCGTACCGTACTTAACATTCTTAATTTCATTCTCGGCGGCTTTTTCACCACCCTCAGCTGGCTGTTTGCCACGCTGGTGAGCATCGTGCTGATTTTTACGCTGCCGTTGACGCGTTCCTGCTGGGAAATCACCAAACTGTCTCTGCTGCCCTTTGGCAACGAAGCGGTGCATGTCGATGTGCTGCGTCCCGACAGTAAAAGCCATGTGATGAATACCGGCGGCACCTTCCTTAACATTTTCTGGCTGATACTGTTTGGCTGGTGGTTGTGTCTTGCGCATATCTCGGCCGGTATCGTGCAGTGTCTGACCATCATCGGCATTCCTGTTGGCATCGCCAACTTCAAAATTGCCGCGATTGCGCTGTGGCCGGTTGGCCGTCGCGTGGTCTCCGTTGAAGAAGCGCAGGCTGCGCGTGAAGCCAATGCGCGTCGCCGCTACTGAGGCCGTTCAATGATTCATGACGCCTTGCCAGGCTGGCGACGTTATCTGTTTAACAGCAGCCTGCGCTACTTGCTGCGCATCTTCTTTGCCTTAACCGGATGCGCGGCGGTACCGTGGTGGCTGCACCAAATCGAGTGGACCATTCCGCTGACGCTCGGCGTGGTCGCCGCGGCGCTGGCGGATCTCGACGATCGCTGGATTGGGCGTGTACGCAATCTTTTGATCACCCTGGTGTGTTTCTGTATTGCTTCGGTGTCGGTGGAACTGCTGTTCCCCCATCCGTGGGCGTTTGCTCTGGGTCTGGCGCTTTCCAGCTGGGGCTTTATTTTGCTCGGTGCGCTGGGACAGCGTTATGCCACCATCGCCTTTGGTGCGCTGCTGATTGCGGTTTATACCATGCTGGGCATCAGCTTGTTCCCACAGTGGTGGATGCAGCCAGCGCTGCTGTTGATCGGTGCCCTTTGGTACAACTTGCTGACCTTTGTTGGTCATTTGATGTTTCCGGTGCGTCCGGTGCAGGAACAGCTGGCAGGCAGTTTTTCCCAGCTGGCGCGCTATCTTGAAGCCAAAGCAAACCTGTTTGATCCCGATGGCGGCGATCAGGATGACGCTACGCTGGTTGCCACGGCGATGGTCAACAGCCAGTTGGTGGCCCAGCTCAATCTCACTAAAAGCACCATTCAAAGTCGTTTGCGTGGCGACCGCGGTTCACGCAGCACGCGTCGCAGCCTGCACTACTATTTTGTCGCGCAGGATATCCATGAACGCGCCAGCTCCTCGCATCTGCAATATCATTTGCTGCGTGATAACTGGCGTTACAACGAAGTGCTGTTCCGTTTCCAGCGCCTGATGAACATGCAAGCGCGCGCGTGTCGGCAACTGGCGGAGACCATTTTGCTGCGTCAGCCGTGGCATCACGACAGCCATTTTGAACGCACCTTTGAACGGCTGGAAACCGCGCTGCAACGCCTTCAGCAGAACGAGCCGCAGGATCCACACATTCACGCACTGTTCTGGCTGCTGCGTAATCTGCGTGCCATTGATGCGCAACTGGCATCGATTGAGTCAGAGCAGATGCTGGCCGAACCGTCCCCGCAGAGCGATCACCATCTGTCACGCGAAGGGCTCAGCGGCTGGGCGGATATCCGCTTACGCCTGAGTCGCCATCTCAGCCCACAATCTGCCCTGTTCCGCCATGCAGTGCGTATGTCGCTGGTATTGTGTGTTGGCTACGCCTTTATTCAAATCACCGGCGTCGATCGCGGTTACTGGATCTTGCTGACCAGCCTGTTCGTCTGCCAGCCCAATTACAACGCCACCCGACGCCGCCTCGCCTTGCGTATCGGCGGTACCTTAGCCGGCATCGCCATCGGTTTGCCGGTCTTGTGGCTGGTGCCCTCGATTGAAGGTCAACTGGTGCTGATTGTGCTGAGCGGCGTGCTGTTCTTCGCATTCCGCCAGATTCAATATGCACAAGCCACGTTGTTTATCACCTTGCTGGTTCTGCTGTGCTTCAATTTGCTCGGCGAAGGCTTTGAAGTGGCGCTACCGCGCGTGGTGGATACCTTGCTTGGCTGTGGCCTGGCATGGCTAGCGGTGGCTTTTGTCTGGCCTGACTGGCGTTTTCGCAAAATCACCGCCGTTGCCGATCGAACATTGGATGCCAACTGCCGCTATCTGGATGCGATTATGGAGCAATACCATCAAGGCAAGGACAATCGCCTGGCTTATCGCGTGGCACGTCGCGATGCGCATAACGCCGATGCTGAGCTAGCGTCAGTGGTGTCAAACATCAGTGGTGAACTTAAGCTACAACAACCGTTACGTGAGAATGCGTTTCGACTGCTGTGTCTGAACCACTCCTTCCTCAGCTATATCTCGGCGCTGGGAGCGCATCGCGAACAGCTGGCAGATAGTACCTTGCTGACCTTACTGGATGACGCGGTCTGCTTCATAGAAGATGTGCTGCAGATCGATCAGGTTACGGATACGCAAGCCACAGAGATGCAGCAGGCGCTAATGCAGCGCATGAGCGAGATGAAAAACAGCCCGGATACACGCGCACCATTAGTGATTCAGCAATTGGGATTGTTGGTCGCGCTGCTGCCCGAAATTGCCCGTCTACGCCGCACCCTCGTCAACGATTAAGGCTGCTGATGCTCCGCCGCCGCATGCTGGCGGAGCATTTTTAAATACCAGGCATAGAGCTCTTGCCGGATGGCGCTGGGTAACGCCGCCTCATGATGTCCTGATATTGCACCTTCCAGCGCCAGCAGCGTTTTTAACCCAATGTGCTTATTCACCGCGCGTAGTTTCAGCCAGCTTTGTCGCGATCCTGTTTCACACAGCAACCGCACCGAACTGATCCCCACCTTATGCAGCATTAGCTCCAGTCGCAGGCTTAAATTCGGCAGATCTTTCAATCGCAGCGAGACAAGTCTGGTAGCCGCTTCCTCCTGTGCGGCGCGCAATGAGCTAGCCGATAACTGCAATAATTGTTCGGGGTTTTGCCATAACTGTGTATCTACTTTGAAGTAGCTTAAGGTCACCGGCACGCCACGCTTGCGGTAAATCAGCGGTTCGAGTGAACGCTGTGCGTTATAGACGTGAAGCGCCTCGCTGGCTCGGAGATAAAGCGCATCTTCATTGATATAAGCAAAAATCACCTTCTCAATAGTCAGCGCATACCCCCCAAATTGCGTACGTGATTCAATTTTACCTAATGCCGCCAACTGCGCTTTCGATTGCTCAACTACCGGGTTATATCTCTTCATAACGCCCCCTTCAATGGATTCCATGCGCGGGAAATTTCCTATAAAAGCTCGCAGATTCATCTGGTTAGAAGATAAAAAAAACGATTTAGCTGTTCAATGAATAAAAGCAGGAGTGCGGGATCTTGTGCAGAAATTGCGAGGCGTTTTCAGAAATTGAGGTTGATCTTTATCCAGGAAGTCATTACTGTACATCCATACAGTTCATTACTGAGTGATTAAATTATGCGTACTCATTTCTCTGGCCCTGCTGATCGTTCACACCGTTTCGCTTCACCTGGCTTAGCGCAACCTTCGCTGGGTGGAATCACTGAACTGCGCTCCAGCGAACAACCTGAAATGATGCAACTTATGCTGCTTCCGGTACTAAAACAGTTGAGCGAGCAATCGCGCTGGCAGCTGTGGCTCACTCCGGCTCATAAGCTAAATCGTAGCTGGATGCAGCAGTCGGGATTGCCGTTAGAAAAGAGTATGCATATCACCGAATCTGAGCGTTTTAACACCGTTGAAAGTATGGTGAAGGCATTACGTACAGGTAACTACAGCGTCGTGCTTGCCTGGATTCCGTACGAATTGAGTGATGAAGAGCGTTTAGAATTGGAACAAGCAGCGGCGGAAGGTGAAGCACTCGGTCTGATTTTGCGTCCACAGGGACGTCAATATGCTCATTCCAGACAACCTAATGCGTCAAAAATTCCCTCAGATTTGTTTCATTAAGTAAATCCAGGAATTTTCTCAGCATTTTTTTTGCAAAAGTTGCATCTAAGCTACTGATTCTTTTCCCGCCAGCTATGACAATGGCTTAGACGCTTTTTTGTTTTCTAATACCGAAGATTTAGCCATATGATTTGTTAAAATGTGTGTATAAATCGCTGTTTTTTTGCTGCCCGGCGTCACATCATACTTGTAAGTTTCCAATCTCGTTGTAGACTTTAGCTCGCCAGGGTGCTCAATAACCTCCGTTTTTTCGGTAGAGTCAAAAGCGAGCGTTTAGACCCGGCGAAGGATTAACACAAAGAGCAACCTTTTTGCTCATTGCCTATTTGGATGATAACGAGGCGCAAAAATGAAAAAGACAGCTATCGCAATTGCAGTGGCACTGGCTGGCTTCGCTACCGTAGCGCAGGCCGCACCTAAAGATAACACTTGGTACACCGGTGCTAAACTGGGCTGGTCTCAGTATCACGATACTGGTTACTACGGTAACGGTTACGCGAACAACGACGGTCCAACTCACGAATCTCAGCTGGGTGCTGGTGCTTTCCTGGGTTATCAGGCTAACCCGTACCTGGGCTTCGAGCTGGGCTACGACTGGTTGGGCCGTATGCCTAACAAAGGCGACACCATCAACGGCGCGTTCAAAGCACAAGGCGTTCAGCTGGCTGCTAAACTGAGCTACCCAATTACCGAAGACTTCGATGTCTACACCCGTCTGGGTGGTATGGTATGGCGTGCTGATTCAACTCAGAACAACAACGGCGTTCGCATCAGCGACCACGACACCGGCGTTTCTCCGCTGGCTGCTGTTGGTGTTGAATACGCACTGACCAAAAACTGGGCAACTCGCCTGGACTACCAGTGGGTTAACAACATCGGTGACGCAGGTACCGTTGGTGCACGTCCAGACAACAGCATGCTGAGCGTAGGCGTTTCTTACCGTTTCGGTCAGGATGAAGATGCAGCGCCAGTTGTAGCTCCGGCTCCAGCTCCAGCGCCAGTTGTTGAAACCAAGCGTTTCACCCTGAAGTCTGACGTTCTGTTCACCTTCAACAAATCTACTCTGAAGCCAGAAGGTCAGCAGGCTCTTGATCAGCTGTACAGCCAGCTGAGCTCAATGGATCCGAAAGACGGCTCTGTTGTAGTACTGGGCTTCACCGATCGCATCGGTTCAGAGCAGTACAACCAGAAACTGTCTGAGAAGCGCGCGCAATCTGTAGTTGATTACCTGGTATCTAAAGGTATCCCTTCTAACAAGATCTCTGCACGCGGTATGGGCGAATCCAACCCAGTTACTGGCAACACCTGTGACAGCGTGAAAGGCCGCAATGCCCTGATCGACTGCCTGGCGCCAGACCGTCGCGTTGAAATTGACGTGAAAGGTATCAAAGACGTTGTAACTCAGCCACAGGCTTAAGTTATCACGCAGTAAAAAACCCCGCTAAGGCGGGGTTTTTTTATGGCTGAATGTAATGAGAACGAAAAAGGGATTCTACTCTTTTTCCGAGCCACCATTTCCGAGGATCGCCTGCAGATCTTGCTTCAGCGTAGACATCTGGCTGGCGTACTTCTCTTTGCGTTCAGCATCTTCAATTAACTGAACTATGGTTTCTGACAGCGTATTACTGCGACGATGCGCCAATCCTGCCAGACGCTGCCACACCAGATATTCCAGATCGATCGATTTCTTACGCGTGTGCTGATGCTCAGCATTAAAGTGACGTTTACGACGTGCACGTATCGTCTGCTTGAGACGATTCTCCAAATCTGGATGAATGTGCTGGGCGATCCACTCGTTAACCTCAACCGGGCTGTTTTCCATCGACAACAACGTATCGACCGCAGCTTGCGCCGCACTAAGCTCAAGATGACGGGTGATCAGTTCACCCTCCCGATGCTTTTTCACCAGGTATTTCCACTTCCATCCACTTTCAAGATTTTCGAGTTGCTGGTATTTCATCGGAATCTCATCGTGATCACGTAACAAACTAAGAATAACAGCTTTTTTCCTGGATGCAGCAAGGAAAAACATGTTGCAGCCGTCACAATCCGGGCCGGAACTCCGCCGTGATTAACCAGGTTGATTCCTGTATAATCGCGCTTTTCCTAAATCAGACTAATGCGAATATTTTGACCAGCACTCAAATTACGTGGCAAGCCCTGCAGCCGGATAGCGACCGCTACCAATCCATTTTCTCGAACGTCTCACTGGAAGATTGCGATAGTCTTGCCGCGGTTCAGCCGCGTCTGCTGAATGCGCTGGCGCATTTGCATCATCAAACCCTGGGTTTTCCGCTGCTGCTGTTACGCAGTCAGGAAAACAGCGATTACCTGGCCTGCATCGCCGATGCGGCGCAACGTTTCCAGCCGGATGAGATTTCTCTTTACGGTGGCGACTATCATGTGATGGGTGATACCGTCAGTCTTCTACCGCCAACCGATATCAATCGCCCCTTCACCAGTCAGGGCGGCGTGCATTTCGCCGACTGGATTGAAGCTGAACAGTTGTTCGGTTGCGTACGTCAATATAAAGACCGTGTGCAGCCTGAACCGGGCTTACTGCATCGCGCCAATGGCGGTACGTTGATTCTTGCGGTCAACACTTTACTGGCACAGCCGCTGCTGTGGCTGCGTTTGCGTAAGTGTATTGAGCAAGGTCGCTTCGATTGGTATTCACAGGATGAGCGTCAACCATTGCCCGTTGCCATTCCCCCGCTACCGTTGCAAGTGCGTCTGGTACTGTGTGGCGACCGTGATGCACTGGCCGCCTTCCAGGAAATGGACGTCGAAGTTCATGAGATGGCGCTGTATAGCGAATTCGAAGAGAGCTTACAAATTCTCGACGAAGATGACATGACGTCATGGTGCCAGTGGACGCTAACGCAAGCCGAACAAGCCGGATTAGCGCAGCCTGAAGCCGATTTCTGGCCATTGTTGATCACCGAAGCAGCACGCATGACCGGTGATCAAGACACGTTGCCGCTTTGCCCGCGCTGGCTGCGTCGCCAGCTGCAAGAAGCGGCGCTGCATGGCGACTGCATCAATGGCGAAGCGTTGAAAGAAGCGCTGGAAGCGCGCCAATGGCGTGAAGGCTTCCTCGCCGATCGCATGCGTGATGAAATCCTGCTTAATCAGATCATGATTGAAACCGAAGGCGAAGTGGTTGGGCAAATCAACGGCCTTTCGGTGGTTGAGTTCCCAGGCCATCCGCGTCCGTGGGGAGAACCTTCGCGCATTACCTGTGTGGTACATCCGGGCGATGGCGAGTTCACCGATGTGGAGCGCAAAGCCGAATTAGGTGGCAACATCCATGCGAAAGGCATGATGATTATGCAAGCCTACCTGATTGCCGAGCTGGAGCTGGAGCAACAGCTGCCCTTCTCCGCTTCACTGGTGTTTGAACAATCCTACTCCGAAGTGGATGGCGACAGCGCCTCGCTGGCCGAGCTCTGTGCGTTAATCAGTGCGCTGGCTAATCAGCCGGTTAACCAGCAGATTGCGGTGACCGGCTCAGTTGATCAGTTTGGTAACGTGCAGCCCGTCGGCGGCCTGAACGAAAAAATTGAAGGCTTCTTCCAAATCTGTCATTCACGTGAATTGACCGGCAAGCAAGGTGTCATTTTCCCTGCCAGTAACGCGCGCCATCTCAGTCTGAATCAGGATGTTGTGGAAGCGGTTAAGGCCGGACAATTCCATCTTTGGGCCATTGAGAGCGTAGATGAAGCGTTGCCGCTGCTGACCGGCATTGCCTGGCAGAGTGAAAGCGGCGAATCTCTGCTTAGCACCATTCAGGAACGTATTACCCAGCTGAACCAGCAGGAAGCTCGCCTGCGTCCGTGGCCACTGCGTTGGCTCAACTGGTTCAACCACAGCTGATAACATTGCTCAGCGTACAACTGTTCGCTAATATTCGGGCTTCACTAAAAGAAGGCATATTGAGAACATGGTAGATAAACGCGAATCCTATAGTAAAGAAGACCTGATTGCCTCGGGTCGCGGCGAACTGTTTGGCGAAAATGGACCGCCGCTTCCATCCAACAACATGTTGATGATGGACCGCGTGGTCAAAATGACCGAAGACGGCGGTAAATTCGATAAAGGTTTCGTCGAAGCCGAACTGGATATCCGCCCTGACCTGTGGTTCTTTGACTGCCACTTCATTGGCGATCCGGTAATGCCGGGTTGCCTCGGCCTGGATGCGATGTGGCAGCTGGTGGGTTTCTACCTCGGCTGGCTGGGCGCAGAAGGTAAAGGCCGCGCGTTGGGCGTGGGTGAAGTGAAGTTCACTGGACAAGTCCTGCCTACTGCCAAAAAAGTGACCTATAAAATTCACTTCAAACGTGTGATTAACCGTAAACTGGTGATGGGCGTGGCAGATGGCGAAGTCTTCGTTGACGGGAACCTGATTTACTCTGCGACCGATTTGAAAGTGGGTCTGTTCAAAGACACTTCAGCTTTCTAATCCTTCCAAATGAAAACCTCCGCACGCAGCGGAGGTTTCTTCCATAATGTTAGACATCCAGCAGTGCTAGGCCACCGCTGACCTGTCCTCCATGGCTTGACGCCAACCTCCCAACCAGTGAGACCGTGCATCGATCAATTGATAAGGGCATATCTCTTTCGAGCGGCCCGTAATACCGGCTTGGTAGCCTCGTGAATGTGCTCGTTCCAGGCGGTCTCTCTTCTGTCTCTTCATGCCTCGTTTCCCTCATTTCAGGTCTGGTGGAATCTGGGTGGAAAGAAAGAGTGGCGATATAATGTTCAACCACAGTAATGTTCTAACCCGATGCCGAAGAAAGGTCAATGCGCAAAATTCACGCCAATGTCATGTTTTTGACGTTAAAGTGCCATGTAGAATTGTCAGTTGATCGTCTATCTGGCTGATTAGGCAATAAAAAAAGCCCCTGATTTGACTGCGATCACACTACAGTAAATCAAGGACTTAGCATAAGCATCGAACAAATCTTAATTTAGCGAAACGACACTATTTGCGATTTGTTGTGCGGTTTGCTGCCAGCCGAGAGCCAGAGTACGTACCAGCGCATCGTAGCCATCTTCGGTTTGCGGCAGCGTCAGATTAAAGCCATGTTTGATTAGGCGTCCTTGATGCTGCAGTAACCATTCGCCACTCACCACCACTTGTCCATCGTAGCGTCCCTGGAAACCGGTAACGTTTACCGACAGCGTATCGTGCGTATCGCCCAGCGGCGCACCGGCAACCAGGCGGCCAGGTAGCGCTTTACTGAGATTACTGATCAACGTTTGCTGCAGCTGTTGATCGAGCGGACTGGCCCACAGGTTATTGGCTGCAATCACGTACTTCACATCGCTGGTCTGATAGACCAGGCCATTGCCCGCCATGTAATCCGGTACCGTTACTTGCTCAACCCAAATCATCGGTTGGCCAGTGCCCGCGGCACTTTCAACGCGCGCCACATTGCTGCCCGCAGGCAGCTGATAATAGGTATTTTCAATGGTGCTGCTGCAGCCTGCCAGCAGCAACAGCGCCCCGATAATTAGCCCTTTTTTCACTGTTTCGCCCTCTTTGGCTGTGGATCCTGGCCCGGCTTGGCCTCAAACACCAGCGCGTTACTTTTGCTATTCAGCGTTTTCAGCACCGGCTGCAGTTCTCGCAGTACCTGATCAAGCCGCTGCATATCGCCCACCAGCTTGCTGTAAGCCGGTGAACCTGGCTGCAGCCCTTTCATGCTGCGGTTCAGTTCGCGCAGGGTTTGCTGCATGTCTGAAGGCAGGGTTTTCATCGCCGGATTCGCCGTGATCTGATTAAGGTTATCCAGCGTTTTCTGCAGCCGCTGCAGGGTGCGCTGGCTCTCTTTCAAGGTACCTGTGGCTTCATTCAGCACTGGATTAAGTGGCAAGCCGTTGATCTTATCCAGCGCCGCCATCAGTTTCTGCTGAATCTGCGCCAGGCCGCCGCTGACGGTTGGAATCACTTCCAGGCCAGCCACCTGATTCGGGCCTTGATACGCCGGTGCGTTATCGTAGAAATCGAGGTCGATAAAAAGCGCGCCAGACAGCAGGTTGCCGGTTTTCAGCGTCGCACGCAGACCGCGTTTTTTGCCATCCTGCAGATGCTGCTCAAGATTGAAATCTCCGCCCAGGCGATTAACAAACCGATCCGGCTCAATGCGAATCAGCACCGGCACACGATAATCCGTATTCAGCGCCTGATTCACGCCCGGAATCATATAAGGCACTTGTGACACCGTACCCAAACGAATGCCGCGGAACTCAACCGGTGCGCCAACCTGCAAGCCGCGAATTGAATCGGTGAAGAACAGCAGGAAATCGGTATGAGCACTGTAGAGCGAATCCTGGATGCTGCGCTGATCGTCGTACAGATGGTATTCCGCCTTGTTCTCCGCCGCCCGGCCCAGCTCAGCGCCGTCCGGCACATCAAAGCTGACGCCGCCGCTGAATAGCGTAGTGAGCGATCCCATCTCTACGCGCATGCCTGATGCAGACATATCGACGGCAATACCACTGTCTTTCCAGAAACGCACGTTGGTGGTGATCAGGCGATCGTAAGGCGCCGAGATAAACAGCTGATAAGTCATCATGCGTTTATCGGTATCAAAGTTGCTGGTTTCCACTGAACCTACGCGATAACCGCGGAACAGCACCGGATCGCCCGCATTAAGCTGACCGGCTTTTTTACTGTCGAGCGTTATGCGAATGCCTTTGGCATCCGGCGGCGCCAGCGGCGGTGCATCCAGCAGTTGATAACGTTCCGGCTTATCGCCCTTCGCGCCCGGCTGCAGCTCGATATAGGCACCGGAAAGCAGCGTGCCCAATCCGGTAATGCCTTCGCGACCAATTTGCGGTTTCACCACCCAAAATGCGCTGTCGCCCTGCAGCAACTTTTCCATGCCCGAATTAAGACGCGCTTTAATCTCTACATGGTGCAAATCGTCGGTCAGAACCGCGCTTTCCACCACACCGACGTTGACGCTGCGGCTCTTAATGGTGGTTTTACCGGCTTCGATGCCTTCCGCATTCTCGGTAATCAGCGTCACTTCCGGGCCCTGATGGCTGAAGTGATAAAAAAGAATCCATCCGCCGATTAACAGCGTGACAATAGGTACAATCCAGACCGGCGACCAGCGTTTAATCTGGTCGACCTTAGCAGTCCCGTGATGGTTGTCCGTCAAGACGCGGCTCCTTACGTTCAGTTTCTCGTTGTCGATCCCACAGCAGGCGCGGATCAAAGGTCATTGCGGCAAACATGGTGAGGATGACCACCATGGCAAACAGCAGCGCGCCCGGCGCAGGATACACGCTCATCAGCCGACCCATCCGCACCAGCGCAGAGAGAACGGCGATTACAAACACATCAATCATTGACCAACGGCCAACGAATTCAACCACCTCATAAACCACGTGCATCTTTTCATCATCGCGCCCACCGCGTCCGCTGCCGTGCCAGCACAGCCAGGCAATCGCCAGCATTTTCAGCGAAGGCACCATGATACTGGCGATGAAGATCACCAGCGCCACCGGCCACGAACCGTCGCTCCATAGCAAAATTACCCCGGCCATAATGTTCGAAGGATATTGCGAACCGAGCGTTTCGGTCACCATGATCGGCATGATATTCGAGGGAATGTAGAGCATCACCGAGGTGATCAGCAGCGCCAGCGTCCACTGCAGACTGTGCTTGCGGCGCGCATGCGCCTTCACACCACAACGCGGGCACGCCAGTTGGTCAGCGGGCAGAATCGCGGTACAACACGGACAGCTACGCAAACCTTGCTTGAGGCCGCTAACACCGGCCAGCGGCGTTTTCGGCAACGGCGGTAACGGATTGATGCGGTGCCACACCCAACGGCGATCAACACATTGAAAAGCGCGCAATTGCAACACGCAGAACAGACACCACGGCCAAAAACTGCTGCCGAGGCCAATCTCACCATACGCCATCAGCTTAACGAAACTGACCAGCACGCCGGCCATAAAAATTTCCGCCATGCCCCAGCTACGCAGCTGAAACAGCACGCGCGCCAACCCAAGCCGCAGGCTGTGCGGCATGCGGACGTTATTGACCAGCAGAATAATGGTGATCATGCAGAAGGCAGGAATGCCCTGCACAAACAGCAGAAACAGCGTTGCCAGGCTGCGGTAATCTTCGCGATCCATCACCTGGGGAATTTCGAGCAGCGATATCTGGCTGCTCAATCCCGCGACGTGCATATTGATGAAAGGAAACAGATTGGCCAGCACCAGCATGAACAGCGCCGAAAAGGCGTAGCCGGTCGGACGTCGACGCGGCTCCTCCCAGTTGGCTTGCAGCGTGGTGTGACAACGCGGGCAACGCGCACGGCTGCCAACCGGTACAGCGGGCAGCTTTACTGTTAAATCACACTGTGGACAAAGACTCCACTGATGCGCTTGATCCGCTGCACACATGCTGACTCCTTCCGATTACGCGCCGTTTTTCAGTGCTTCCAGCTCTTCCCAGCGTTCGAACGCCACTTCCAGCTCCTGCTCGGTTTGCGCTAACGCATCCAGAACCGGCTGGGTTTTATCGTGTGGCTGGCTGAAGAAATCTGGATGACTCATTTTAGCCTGCAACTCACCGATGCGGGTTTCCAGCTGCTCCAGTTTTTGTGGCAGCTGTTCCAGCTCACGTGCCAGGTTATAGCTTAGCTTGTTGGCCGGACGTTTGGCGGCGTCACTTTTCTCAGCGGTTTTCACCGGTGTAGCCGGTTTAGCCTGCGAGGCTTTACCCTGCTTATAGGCTGCGCGCTGCTGCTGAGCATCGTGATAGCCACCGACAAAGGTGCCGATTTCGCCGTTGCCTTCAAAGATCCAGCACTCGGTCACGGTGTTGTCGACGAATTGACGGTCGTGGCTCACCAACATCACGGTGCCCTGATAACCATCCACCAGCTCTTCCAGCAATTCCAGCGTTTCGACGTCGAGGTCGTTGGTCGGTTCATCGAGAATCAGCAGGTTGCTTGGCTTGAGGAACAGACGCGCCAGCAGCAGGCGGTTACGCTCACCGCCGGACAAGGCGCGCACCGGCGTCATGGCGCGTTTCGGATGGAACAGGAAGTCCTGCAGGTAACCGAGCACGTGGCGCGGTTTGCCGTTAACCATCACTTCCTGCTTACCTTCAGCGAGGTTATCCATCACGGTACGATCCGGATCCAGCTCAGCGCGGTGCTGATCGAAGTAAGCGATTTCCAGCTTGGTACCGCAATGCACGCGGCCGCTGTCGGCTTTCAGCTGATCCAGCATCAAACGCAGCAAGGTGGTTTTACCGCAACCGTTCGGGCCAATCAGGGCGATTTTGTCGCCGCGCTGCACCTGAGTAGAGAAGTCTTTCACCAGGGTTTTGCCACCCACGCTGTAATTGACATCTTCCATCTCAAACACGATTTTGCCTGAACGTGCCGCTTCGCCGACTTGCATATTGGCTTTGCCCATCACTTCACGACGTGCAGAGCGCTCGTTACGCAGCGCTTTCAAGGCACGTACACGGCCTTCGTTACGCGTGCGGCGCGCTTTGATGCCCTGACGGATCCACACTTCTTCCTGCGCCAGCTTGCGGTCAAACTCGGCGTTCTGCATCTCTTCGACACGCAGCGCTTCTTCTTTGCCGGTCAGGAACAGATCGTAGTTGCCCGGCCAGGAAACCAGCTTGCCGCGATCAAGATCGACAATGCGCGTCGCCATGTTGCGAATAAACGAACGGTCATGCGAAATGAAGATAATGCTGCCGGTGAATGTCTTGAGGAACGTTTCCAGCCAATCAATGGTTTCGATATCAAGGTGGTTGGTCGGTTCGTCGAGCATCAGTACGCGCGGGTTGCTCACCAGCGCGCGGCCCAACGCCGCTTTACGCAGCCAGCCGCCAGACAGCGAAGACAACTCGGTATCCGCATCCAGACCAATCTGCTGCAGCACGTCGTTGATGCGGCTATCCAGCTGCCACAGATTCTGATGGTCAAGGATGGTTTGCAAACGGCCCATCTCGTTCAGGTTCTTCTCGCTCGGATCTTCCATCACCAAATGGGAAATCGCGTGATAAGCCTTGAGATGCTCCGCCTGCTCGGCCACGCCTTCGGCAACGAAGTCATAAACAGAACCGGTAATGTTGCGTGGCGGATCCTGTTGCAGACGCGCCACCACCAAATCCTGTTCATAAATGATGCGGCCGTCATCCAGCGGCTGTTCGCCGTTGATGATTTTCATCAGCGTCGATTTACCGGCGCCGTTACGGCCAACCAGACAGACGCGTTCGCCCTCTTCGATATGCAGTTCGGTGTTATCCAACAGCGGCGCATCGCTGAACGAGAGGTAAGCGCCATGGATACTGATCAGTGACATAAAACTTATTCCTTACCGGCGTGGCTAACCAGCCAGCAGTTGTGAATTTGACGGTTGCGCGCGAAATCCTGCGACAGCGTTTTTTGGGTAATTTCCTGCGCCTGCAGACCCAGACGTTCTAAGCCGTCGAGATCCATTTTGAAGCCGCGCTTGTTGTTGGAGAACATAATGGTGCCACCGCGACGCAGCAAACGTTTCAGGTTCTGCATCAGCATCATGTGATCGCGCTGCACGTCGAAATCGTCTTCCATGCGCTTAGAGTTAGAGAACGTCGGCGGATCGATAAAGATCAAATCGAACTGTTCGTCACTCTCACGCAACCAGCTCAGGCAATCGGCGTGCATCAGGCGATGATTACGGCCGGTTAAACCGTTAAGGCGCAGGTTGCGCTCGGCCCACTCCAGATAAGTACGCGACATATCCACGGTGGTGGTGGTTTTCGCGCCACCCAAACCGGCGTGTACGCTGGCGGTGCCGGTATACGCAAACAGATTGAGGAAATCTTTGCCTGCGCTCATTTTGCCCAGCATCTGGCGCGCGATACGGTGATCGAGGAACAAACCAGTATCCAGATAATCGGTGAGATTCACCAGCAGGCGCGCATCAAATTCCTGCACTTCGAAGAAATCGCCCTTCTCGCCCAGCTTTTGATACTGGCTTTTGCCTTTTTGGCGCTCGCGGGTCTTCATTACCAGACGATTGGCCGGGATCTCCAGCACGCTCAGTGTAGCGCTGATCACATCGAACAGACGCTGACGCGCTTTGTTGGCGTCCACGGTTTTCGGCGGCGCATACTCCTGAATCACCACCCAATCAGCGTAACGATCGACCGCTACGTTGTACTCAGGCAGATCGGCGTCATACAGACGATAGCAATCGATATTCGACTGACGCGCCCATTTATCCAGCTTCTTCAGGTTCTTGCGCAGACGGTTAGCAAAATCTTCGGCGATCTGCGCGCCGCCTTCTGCGCTGGTCGCAGCCAGCTGATAGTTTTTCTGCACGCACTCCAGCGGGCCATTTTTGGCTTTGAACTGGCGATCGGCACGCAGTTGCAAGCAGCTCAGCAGCTCTGGCGAAGCGCTGAACAGCGACAGATTCCAGCCGCCGAAGTGCTGCTTCATGATGCGGCCCAGCTGGCTGTGCAGCGCAATCAGCGCCGGTTCGCTTTCCAGACGCTCACCGTACGGCGGGTTGCTCAATACCGTGCCGGTAATCTCTTTGCCCGCCAGCGGATTCTTCAGCTTAATCACATCCTGCTGCGCAAAGGTGAACAGCTCGAACACGCCTGCACGACGGGCGTTGGCGCGCGCCGATTCCAGCACGCGGCTGTCATTATCGTAGCCAAAGAAACGGGCGGTCGCAGCGGCGGTACCCACGCGCGCGCGCTCTTTTGCGGCAGCATGAACTTCCTGCCATGCAGCCTGATTATGTTTCTTCCAGCGATTGAAGCCCCAATGGGTACGCAGCAGGCCAGGCGCGCGATCGCAGGCGATCAACGCCGCTTCCAGCAGCAGCGTACCGGAACCACACATCGGATCGACCAACGGCGTGCTGCTCTGCCAACCGGAACGCATCACGATGGCTGCCGCTAAGGTTTCTTTTAGCGGCGCTGCGCCGGTTTGCTGGCGATAGCCGCGCTGATGCAGTGAATCACCGCTTAGATCCAGCGCGATGCTGACGCGATCTTTGTTCAGCCACGCATTGATGCGGATGCCCGGTTGTTCACGATCAACGTTCGGGCGCTCCAGATTCTGGCGGGTAAAACTATCGACGATGGCATCTTTAATGCGCAGCGCACCGAACTGGCTGTTGCGGATCACCTCGTTGGTGCCGCTAAAATGGATGGCAAAACTGGTGTTGCTGTCGAACATCTCGGTCCACGGGATACTTTGCGCCCCCACGTAAAGATCGAGATCGCTCCAGACGCCAAATTCTCCCAGCGGCAGCAAAATGCGCGAAGCCAGACGGCTCCACAGCAGGCTTTGGTACATTACATGGTCGTCGGCCTGAAAGTGGACGCCGCCCTGCACCACCTGCAAATCCTGCGCACCCAGCGCGTCTAGCTCACTTTTCAACAGCTCTTCGAGCCCACGCGCCGTACTGGCAAACAGAGAATTCATATCGTCACTTTTTACTCTTGCTTAAATTGCTGCGCATTATAGCGAATCAGCGTGCTATGTCATAAAGTTAGCTTCTTTAAAACTTATGACCCCTTTTTTGGAGTGGTGATGATTACGCTTTCACGCCTTTACATCCATCCCGTTAAATCTATGCGCGGTCTGCAACTGTCACATGCGCAGGTGCTGGAAAGCGGTCTGGGCTTTGATCGCATCTTTATGGTGACCGAACGGGACGGCACGTTCGTGACCGCCCGCCAGTTTCCGGAAATGGTGCGCTTTACCCCGGCGCTGCTGCCGGACGGGCTGTTTCTGCAGGCACCGGATGGTTCGCAGGCGCTGATCCGCTTCGCTGATTTCACCGCTGAGCAGTCACCCACCGAAGTCTGGGGCAACCATTTCACCGCGCGCGTTGCGCCTGACGCGATCAACAGCTGGTTAAGCACCTTCTTCCCGCGTCCGGTGCAGCTGCGCTGGACCGGCGTGCAACCGACGCGCCGCGTGAAGCGTTTTGATCATGTGCCGCTAAGCTTTGCCGACGGTTTTCCTTACCTGCTGGTGAATATGGCCTCGTTGCAGGATCTGCAGCAGCGCTGTCCGGCCAGCGTGCGCGTTGAGCAGTTCCGTCCCAATCTGGTGGTGAGCGGCGCCGCTGCCTGGGAAGAAGATAGCTGGAAACGCCTGCAAATTGGCGAGATCACCTTTGAGATGCCGAAGCCGTGCAGCCGCTGCGTGTTTACCACCGTCGGTACCGAAAGCGGCCGTAAACATCCTGATGGCGAACCGCTCTCGACCTTGCAGGGTTTTCGCAGCGCGCAGGATGGCAGCGGCGATATCGATTTCGGCCTGAATTTGATCGCCCTTAATAGCGGCATTATTCGCGTCGGCGATGCGGTGACCATTATCGAGAAGCAAACCCCACGCGCTTACGGTGCGGGCGCCGTGGTCGAAACGCTGGCGCCAGCCGCCAGCAGCCACAGTGCGGTGAGCATCGATTATCAGGGGACGAGCTTTAGCGGCGACAATCAGCAAGTGCTGCTAGAACAGTTGGAAATGCAGGGTTTCCGCATTCCCTACTCGTGCCGCGCCGGGATTTGTGGCAGCTGCAAAGTGACGTTGGTGGCGGGTGAAGTGAAGGCACTGAAGAAAAGCGCGGTGCGCGCGGATGGTACCATCTTAAGCTGCAGCTGTATTCCGGCAGGCGATATCGAACTGGCGTAAGCCGATTACACCGCCCGCGCAAAGTGGGCGGTTTGTTCCTGCTGCTGTGGACGCAGACGATCGTTCATGATCTTTATCGCATCACCCAACTGCATACCTTTACCCGCCACGGTTAGCGCGTTTTGCGCTAATAAGCACAGCGCGGCATTTTCACCGCTTTCAACCACAAACAGTTGTGCCTGTTCGCCGCTATCAGCCAGCGTCACCGCCACCATATCGCCCGCTGCTGGCTGCCAGCTGTGCGCATGATTCGTGAAGTGCCAGCTTTTTGGCATCAGGGGTTTGAGAAAACGACTGGCCACCAGCGCGTTTAACACTAATTCCGCACGCTGATCGCCTTTTAATCCACTCTGACGGCAACGTTCTTCAAAGCTAAAATAGAGCGCGGCGTCATCAACGCAAAAACCGCTGACATTAAAGGCATCAGGCGTCAGCATTTTGCGCGAGAAGCGCGAGCGAAATAACATGCCGTCGGCTAAATCCAGCATCATGCGGTCATGATCAGCGTCGAAATACCAACGCCAGTTGTCATCAGGTTTGATTTTCATGATCTGCCCTGTGGTTTATCGCTGCGCTAAACGGCGCTTAATTAAAAAAATAAATCTGAGAAAAAGCTGAAAAATGCATCAGCAGGACAAAATATAAACGAGCCGAAGGGATAAATAAACCCCTCGGCGCAGTAAAGTGGGAAATGTCTTAGAGGTAGGTCACGATATCTTTAATTAAGCTTGGGCCTTTATAAATAAATCCAGAGTATATCTGCACTAATGTTGCGCCCGCGGTAATTTTCTCACGCGCAGAAACCAGCGAATCAATACCACCGACGCCGATAATAGGTAAGCGGCCCTGCAGCTCTTGCGCCAGGCGGCGAATCACTTCGGTGCTGCGTGACTGCACCGGACGACCACTTAATCCGCCCATTTCTTCGGCGTATTTAAGGCCGGTGACCAGCGAACGATCAAGCGTGGTATTGGTGGCAATCACACCATCAATATTGTGGCGCACCAAACTGTCGGCAACCTGGATCAATTCTTCTTCAGTCAGATCCGGCGCGATCTTTACCGCCACCGGCACATATTTAAGGTGCCTTTGTTGTAGTTCTTGCTGTTTTAATTTGATGGCAGAAAGAAGATCGTCCAACGCTTCGCCATATTGCAGCGTGCGTAATCCTGGCGTGTTGGGTGACGAAATATTGATGGCGATATAACCGGCGTGGGCATATACCTTTTCCATGCAGATCAGATAATCGTCTTTGCCTTTCTCGACCGGCGTATCTTTATTTTTGCCAATATTGATGCCGAGAATGCCCTTAAAGCGCGACTTTTTAACGTTGGCAATCAGATGATCAACGCCGAGATTATTAAACCCCATGCGGTTAATAATCCCTTCGGCAGGCACTAAGCGGAACATACGCGGTTTATCATTTCCCGGTTGTGCCAGCGGCGTTACCGTTCCCACTTCGACAAAACCAAAGCCCATCGCGCCGAAGGCATCAATGCACTCGGCATTCTTATCGAGACCGGCCGCTAAGCCGAGCGCGTTCGGGAAGGTTAATCCCATGCAGGTTACCGGACGTGATGGCAGCGACTGGCGAATCAGCCCTTCCAGCGGAGTGCCGCTAATAAAACGCAGTTGTTGAAAGGTGAGTTCGTGCGCACGCTCAGGATCAAGCTTAAACAGCGCTGGCCGGACGATAGGATATAACATGCACTCTCCTCAATGACGGAAACCAGGGAAGTCGGGGTGCACGGGAAAATGTGCGCCAGAATGGTAAGGTGCGCTGGCGCAAAAGTAAATTGTTCTACTGCATCACAATTTGATCGTTATCAGCGTCGTGCAGAATAGCGGCCAAGCTGTTCGCGACACGCCTGCAAGCCACTGTAAATCGTCGGGCAATACCACATTAGCTTCAGACGCGCGCTGTGCTGCAACACATTGCGCACCAGCTGATTCACCTGCGGTTGCCAATCCGTTGGGATCACCATGTGATTTTTGCGCATCTGCGCCAGGCAGCTGTGCATCACCGTTTGGTAATAGCTATCCAGCAACGCCGCATCCACCGGCAGTTGCCGATCGCGCAGGAACTGTTCGCTGCTTTCACGCGCAATAAAGTAATTTTTCACATAGGAAAAATCGCGCGTGCTTTGCGACAGCGACGTCAGCATAAAGCGTTTGTAGTAGTAGCTTTGGCTGGTGCAATAAATGTTACGCGCCTGCAGATAGAGCGCAAACATGTAAGGCGCATCTTCATGGTTTTGAATCGGCAGAAACTGCAGCGCCAATTGATCAATCAAGCGACGCGAAATGATGCTGCTCCACACGACGCGATGCGCCGACTGATGCTGCATCAGCGTACGTAAACTGGTGCTGCCGCCGGGCAGCAATCCACTGACATGACGCTGGTGAATGGTTTGATAGTGGCGCTGCGCGGCAGGCACATCAAAAAACATTTTCGCGCCAAAGCAGAACAGATCGATATCTTCATGGCGCGCGCCTGCACGCGACGAAAGTCGGCGAACAAATCGGTGGAGACAAAATCATCCGCATCCATGAAGTAAACAAAATCACCAGTTGCGACAGAGAGCCCTTTCATACGCGCGGCGCTGACGCCGCCGCGCTCACCGCTCAGCAGGATCACCTGCGGATGCTGGGCCGCAAACGCCGTGAGCCAGGCTACGCTGCTGTCACTGGAACCATCGTCGATAACAATGATCTGTTCCGGCGGCGATGACTGACGCAGCAATGAACCCATCGCTTCTGGCAGCCAGGGCGCGCAATTCCAGTTCGGTATGATGACCGAAACCGTAGGGATACGGTGAGATGACATCATGCTCATCCTCTTTCCTCAACGTTAAACAACGGAATTCTGAGACGCTTCAACACCACACTGTGCAGCAGACAGCAGACGCCGAGATTGAACGCGCCAATCAAGCCAAGCCACAGCAGGTTGAGCCAGCGATTTTGGTTCCACTCGATCGGCAGCATGGTGCTCAGCCAGGCGACGACGGCAGAAACCGCCCAAATCAGCATCACGTCGCGGGTTAACCAGGTGAAATGAATGCCCGGCGCAAAGCGGCGATGCACCAGCCACGCCCAGCCCACCAGATAGAAGATGTTCTGGCCCAGCCACAGCCAACCGGTGCCGAGTGCGCCGTAGTGAATGGCACACCAGATGTTGAGCGGCACCAGCAGCACGGCAAAGCAGGTGAAGCCTTTCATGTGCAGCTTGAGGTTGCCGTTGATGTATTGCAGGTGATAGAGCAAACCGCAGATGGCCTGAATGCCACTGCCTAATGCGTACAGGCTAAGGACAAATGACATCTCATCAACAATCTGACTTTTCTGCGTCCACGCCCACAGCAGCGGGCCGGCGTAACAGGCGATGGTGATACTGAGCGGCGCCATAAAGATCGCCACCGCCTGCGTGGTGTAGCGGTAAAGTTTTAAGGACTCCGCATCGCCCTCTTTGCGGGTTTTCATGCCGGTCATGCGTGGCACGATGGCCTGCATGATCGGGCTACTCAGCAGCAGAATACCGGTCGCGGCGGTCGCCACCACGGTAAATGAACCGTATTCACTTAGCGGCAGCGTCTTGGAGAGCACCAATCGGTCGATTTGCGAAATAAAGGTCCACACCGCGCTGGAAAATGCCGCGCTGAGCGCAAAACGAATAAAGGGTTTCAGCACCTCTTTCAGATCGCCGCGCTTCTCTTTGCGCGCCGCTTTGGGGATCAGCTGGCAGGATTTGTAGATACAGCAGGCCGCTTCGGCAATCGACACCAGCAACTGCCAGACAAAAAACGCCAATACCGCATTAGAGAAGAATTGAATTACCAGCACCGCGCCAAAGGTGCGCAAGGTGGTGATAATCAGGTTGACGCCGTTCAGCCACACCTGATGTTCGAAGCCCACAATCACGCTGCGATACGGACTGGTGCGCCAGCGAATCGCCGCAGTGATCACCATAATCGCCACGGCAATCACCACATCGCCCGCCGGAAGATGACGCGCATCCAGCCAGTGCGTGGCAATCCACGGCGTCGCCAGCCAACCCAACACCACCAGCACAATCGTGGAGAACAAGAAGAATTTGGTCAGCGTGGCAAACAGCGCCGGGAACCAGACAAATTCCGCCTGATTAGCACGATAGCGCGCCGCTTCCCGCATCAAGGTGGTCGAAACACCGGCATCGAGTAATTGCAGCCAGGTTAATAAGATCGAAAAGAAGCCCACTAAACCGTAGGCTTCCATACCTAAGTGTTGAATATAAAGTGGTACAACCAAAATACCTGACAGCGTCAGATAGATTTGACCAACATAGTTGGCAATCGCGTTACGTTTTATAGACATAGGTGTTTTGGCATCTGGGGATTATCTCAGTGGCCTTAAGCGTGACATAAAAGTATTCACGCGCACACCGGAGTTATTCTTAAAATTAACGTTGGTGCTAAGCGCCCAGCTTTTTTCTCATTTTCATCATGGAGAAATAGATGTCAGGTTGTTTCAACATAAGTTTTTCCATTGCACCTTTGGCCGGGAAGTTTTCCGCAAAGTAGGTTAATGCATGGCGGGTATTATCTGAGAATTTATCGGCGCCACTTAACTCGTGCTGGACTAATTGTAATAAGCCGCTGCGTAAATAACTTTCCCGATAGCGGTTTCGCTCCGGAATATAGTGTGACAAACGCGTGAGTTTTTCATAATCAGTAATAAATTGCTGATAGGTTAAGCGCGGCGAGGCCTCTGCTTTAGTGGTCAGCGACGCTTCACTGGCGTAGTCGAGCACCCACGCGGTTTGCGTATGCAGTAAGCCGGCCAGCATCACATCCTGAATACGCGTCAGCGGCCCTCCCGCGCGGGCCAGGCCAGCACGCAAGATTACCGCAAAGCCGCCCTGCTGCCACCAGCGCTGCGCATGCAGTTGCTGAAACAGCTGCAGAGAAGAGTGTAAACCGTTCGCCAGCTCGCGCTTCGCCAGTGAGACCACAAAACAGTTCAGTTCGGGACGCTGGTCACTGAGCTTTGCCACGTCCTGCAGCAGGCTGACCGGCAAGGCGCTGCGCTCAGCGCTGAACAGCAGGAAATCATCTTCAGCCGGCGTGCTGTGCGGAAAGGTCGGCAGCAATGACGAGGTGAGATGCGATCCCGCAGCATCGGGTTGCAGCCAGTAACATACCAGCTCTTCTGCAGCGTTAGGTGAGGGTGAGATGCGATTGAAGGTGGCAGGCGCGACCCGCTGCTCAGTCAAATCCTGAGCAAATGAAGAACTACCCATATATATCTCCCTAAAAATAAATTGATTTGCCGCAACGGCAGTTCACGCCACAAAACGCGGGCGTAAATAAATAAGTGAAATATCGTTATCGTGTTCTAGCGGAAATTAGCTCAACCAATTATAAACAGGCCTGGAATTTTAATTCCAACCACGATTAGCATTAACATGTAACTTACGAAATTAATTGTTCAGCGCAGCTGCATGAAGTGTGATGTTGATCGGCGAAAATTTGCATGACTTGTAACAAGCGGGTTGAATAGTGCGTATTTTATTAACCTTTATTCGCGTTTAGACATGAATTTCGTGAAATAAAAACCACGTTAAATTAGGAAATAAACAACGGTTGATCAGTTTTATCCGATTCATGGAGGAGGGAATAGTGGAGAATTATTTATCTTTTCTCATAACTTTCAATACCAAGCACTGCATGCAATCGGTAACTGCGCGGTCTGTGTAAATATATTTCTCTGGTTACTACTCTGTTTTACCCATGCATCACGCCCTTTAATCATTAACGTCATTCACTGAGGCCGCAGGATTTATATAACTGCACCCTTGCAGCCTCGCTTTTCAGATTATACCTAAGCGCCTGAAATCTGCGTTTTCATCCCCTCTTTATATGTCACTGGCTATCCCATTTTGCGACTTAGGATTACCAGATAAATCATTTAAGCCTCGCTGCCTGCTCTGACAGTATTGAACACATCAGTTCTGAATATCAGATAATCAATAACTTTCAGTTATAAGGAGTGACCATGCGGGTTATTACGCTGGCGGGCAGCCCTCGCTTCCCTTCACGCTCTACTGCGCTGCTGAGCCTGTGCCAGCACGCGCTGGAAGCACGCGGTGTCGAAGTGATTCCATGGAATATTCACAACTTCCAGCCTGAAGATTTGCTCTATGCACGCTTCGATTCTCCCGCATTGGCCGCGTTGAAAGCCGATTTGGCGCTGGCGGATGGCGTAATTGTCGCCACGCCTATTTATAAGGCTTCGTTCTCCGGCGCACTGAAAACCCTGCTCGATCTGCTGCCCGAGCGCGCGCTGGAACACAAAGTGGTGTTGCCACTGGCCAGCGGCGGCAGTGCTTCACATCTGCTGGCGGTGGATTACGCGCTGAAGCCAGTACTCAACGCGCTAAAGGCGCAGGAAGTGTTGCACGGCGTGTTCGCCACTGACGGCCAGATTACCGATTACGACCGCCAGCCGCTGCTCGATCCGCTGCTGTCGCAACGCATTGATGAAGCGCTGGATACCTTCTGGCACGCGCTGCATCGTCGCCACCCACCTTACGCACAAGCGGTATAAAGGAAGAGAGATGAAAAGGATATTGACGGGTTTACTCATGCCAGCCGTCGCGGCGCTGCTCACCTTGAGCGTGAGCGCGCAGGCCGCCGACGCACCAGAACAGTTGCGCATCGGTTATCAGAAAGGTTCGGTGAGCATGGTATTGGCCAAAACCCACAAGCTGCTGGAGCAGCGCTTCCCGCACACCAACATAAAGTGGGTGGAATTCCCGGCGGGCCCGCAGATGCTCGAGGCGCTTAACGTCGATAGCATCGATTTGGGCAGCACCGGCGACATCCCGCCGCTGTTTGCGCAGGCCGCAGGTGCCGATCTGCTGTATGTCGGCTCGGAGCCACCCAAGCCGCAAGCCGAAGTGATTTTAGTGCCGAAAGACAGCCCGATTCACAGCGTGGCCGAACTGAAAGGGCATAAAGTGGCGTTCCAGAAAGGCTCCAGCTCGCACAACCTGCTGCTGCGTGCGCTGGAACAGGCCGGACTGAGCTTTAAAGACATTCAGCCAACCTATCTGACGCCCGCCGATGCGCGCGCCGCGTTTCAGCAAGGTGATGTTGATGCCTGGGCAATTTGGGATCCTTACTACTCTGCCGCGCTGCTGCAAGGCAACGTGCGCGTGCTGGCCGACGGCAGCAAACTCAATCAAACCGGCTCCTTCTATTTAGCCACGCGCAAATACACCGAGGCGAACGGCGCCTTTGTGCAGCAGGTCCTGAATACCTTCAGCGAAGCCGATGCGTTAACGCGCAGCCAGCGCGACCAGAGTATCGATCTGCTGGCGAATGCGATGGGCTTACCGAAACCGGTGATTGCCAGCTATCTCGACCATCGTCCACCGACCACCATTACGCCGGTCAGCGCCCATACCGCGCAGGCCCAACAGCAAACGGCCGATCTGTTTTATGCCAATCATCTGATGCCGGTAAAAGTGAATATTGCTGACCGCATCTGGCATCCACAATCCGCCCAGCCTAAAGGAAATTAATCATGAGCGTATCCGTATTTTGGTTTCTCCCGACGCACGGCGATGGTCACTATCTTGGCACCGCGGAGGGTTCGCGCCCGGTTGATCATGGTTATCTGCAACAGATTGCGCAGGCAGCGGATCGCCTTGGCTTCGGCGGCGTGCTGATCCCCACCGGTCGCTCCTGTGAAGATGCCTGGCTGGTGGCGGCGTCATTGATTCCGGTTACGCAGCGTCTGCGTTTCCTCGTCGCACTGCGTCCGGGCGTGATTTCACCGACGCAGGCGGCGCGTCAGGCCGCCACGCTGGATCGTCTGTCGAATGGTCGCGCGCTGTTTAATCTGGTCACCGGCGGCGATCCGGAAGAGTTAGCCGGCGATGGCGTGTTTCTCGATCACCGTGAACGCTATGAAGAGTCCGCTGAGTTTACCCGCGTCTGGCGGCTGGTAAGCGAAGGCGAAACCGTCGATTACGAAGGCAAGCATGTGAAGGTGCGCGGTGCGCGTCTGATGTTTAAAGCGGTGCAGGAACCGCGTCCGCCGCTGTGGTTTGGCGGATCATCAGATGCCGCGCAGGATTTGGCCGCTGAACAGGTCGATGTCTATCTCACCTGGGGCGAACCGCCGGCGTTAGTTAAAGAGAAGATTGAGCAAGTGCGCGCCAAAGCGGCGGCACAAGGCCGCACCGTGCGCTTCGGGATTCGTCTGCACGTGATTGTGCGCGAAACCAATGAAGAAGCGTGGCAAGCGGCGGATCGCCTGATTGCCCATCTCGACGATGCCACCATTGCCAAAGCGCAGGCCGCGTTTGCGCGCACCGATTCGGTAGGCCAGCAGCGCATGGCCGCACTGCACGGTGGACGTCGCGACAAGCTGGAAATCAGCCCGAATCTGTGGGCCGGTGTCGGCCTGGTGCGCGGCGGCGCAGGTACCGCGTTAGTGGGCGATGGCCCAACCGTGGCGGCGCGCATGCAGGAGTATCAGGATCTCGGCATCGAGACCTTTATTCTCTCCGGCTATCCGCATCTGGAAGAGGCTTATCGCGTGGGTGAGTTGCTGTTCCCGCACCTCGATTTGGCGATTCCGGAAGTGCCGAAGCCGCGCGTGGTGCAAGCGCACGGTGAAGCGGTGGCCAATGATTTCACGCCGCAAAAAGTGTCGCAGAGCTAAAGGAGCAGATGATGGCGAACGTTAAAAAACAGCTAACGAATGCTGTACTGCCCTGGGTTTTACCGGTGGTGCTGATTGCGCTGTGGCAACTGGCATCGCAAGTGGGTTGGCTGTCGACGCGCATTTTGCCGTCACCGGAAAACATCCTCATCACCTTCTGGAAGCTGACGGTGAGCGGAGAACTTTGGCAAAACCTGGCGATCAGCAGCTGGCGTGCCGCCATCGGTTTCTCTATTGGTGGCTCGATTGGTTTGATTCTGGGTTTGATTACCGGCACCTCGCGCGTCGGCGAACGCTTGCTGGATACCTCGGTGCAGATGCTGCGTAACGTGCCGCATCTGGCGCTGATTCCGCTGGTGATTTTGTGGTTCGGCATCGACGAATCCGCCAAGATTTTCCTCGTGGCGCTGGGCACGCTGTTCCCGATTTACCTGAATACTTATCACGGCATTCGTAATATTGATCGGGGTTTGGTCGAGATGGCGCGCAGCTACGGCTTGTCTGGCTGGAGCCTGTTCATTCAGGTGATTCTGCCGGGTGCGCTGCCTTCGATTATGGTTGGCGTACGTTTTGCCCTTGGCCTGATGTGGCTGACGCTGATTGTCGCCGAAACCATTTCCGCTAACTCTGGCATTGGTTATCTGGCGATGAACGCCCGTGAATTCCTGCAAACCGACGTGGTGGTGGTGGCCATCATTCTCTATGCCCTGCTCGGCAAACTCGCCGACGTCGCGGCACAACTGCTGGAGCGCGTCTGGCTGCGCTGGCATCCGGCCTACCAAGTGAAGGAGAACGCATGAGCAACGCAACCCTAAATCCGGCGCGCTTAAATCGCGGTACGCCGGTTGGTGTGAATGGCGTCAGCAAGCAATATGGCGATCGCACCATCCTGAATAATATCGATCTGCATATTCCCTCTGGGCAGTTCGTCGCCGTGGTCGGCCGTAGCGGCTGCGGGAAAAGTACCTTGCTGCGCCTGCTGGCGGGTCTGGAATCCACCACGCGCGGGGCGTTGCTGGCGGGCAATGCGCCGTTATCCGAGGCACGCGAAGATACGCGTTTGATGTTCCAGGATTCACGCTTACTGCCGTGGAAAAAGGTGATTGATAACGTAGGGCTGGGACTGAAAGGCCGCGAATGGCGCGCCGCCGCGCTGGAAGCGCTCGAAGCGGTGGGATTGGCGGATCGCGCCAATGAATGGCCTGCCGCGTTATCCGGCGGACAGAAACAGCGTGTGGCGTTGGCGCGTGCGCTGATTCACCGCCCAGGTTTGCTGCTGCTCGACGAGCCGCTCGGGGCGCTGGATGCGTTGACGCGTATCGAAATGCAGGGATTGATTGAGTCGCTGTGGCAGCAGCATAACTTCACCGTGCTGCTGGTGACGCACGATGTCAGCGAAGCGGTAGCTATTGCCGATCGCGTATTGTTGATTGAGGAAGGCCAGATTGGCCTGGATTTGATCGTCGATTTACCGCGCCCACGCCGTCGCGGATCGGCACGTCTGGCAGAGCTGGAAGCGGAAGTGCTGGATCGGGTGATGAAGCGCGGCTCGTCAGAGCAGCCGTTGAAGTTTGCGCAGCAGAGTTAATTGAAGACGCGCGATAAATCGCGCCGCTACGGATGTGTGCATTTATTCGTAGCGGCGCAATTTATTGCGCATGGTTTTCTTACGCGTTTAACGCCTTGGTGATTTTCTCGTACAGATCGCCCGACAGCTTATCCAGCCCTTGCAACGTTTCCAGCGCTTTACGCATCAGCGCCTGACGATCGGCATCGTAGCGTTTCAGGCGAATCAGCGGCTCGATCATGCGTGCAGCCACTTGAGGGTTGCGCGTGTTGAGATCGGTCAACATCTCCACCAGGAACTGATAACCGCTGCCATCTTTAGCGTGGAACGCCGCGGGATTACCAGACGCGAACGCACCAATCAGTGAACGGATACGGTTCGGGTTGCCCATGGTGAACGAACGGTGATTCAGCAGCTCACGCACATTGCTCAGCACGTCCGCCGCTGGGCTGGTGGCTTGCAGCACAAACCATTTATCCATCACCAGACCATCCTGATGCCAGCGCTCATCGTAGGCCGCCAGCAGCGTATCGCGGCACGGCAGGTTCGCCGCCACCGCGGCAGCCAGCGCGGCTAACGCATCGGTCATGTTGTTTGCCTGCTGATATTGCGCCTGCACCAGCTTGTCCGCCTGTGCCGCATCGGCGAAGGCCAGATAACCGAGGCAGACATTTTTCAGCGTGCGCTTGCCAATCTCCGCGTGCTCAATTTTGTATTCGCTGCTTTGGTTGGCCAGATAGAGCGCAAAGAATTCGTCACTCAGCTCTTTAGCCAGCGTACGCACCAGCGCATCGCGCACCGCTGAGATCGCCAGCGGATCGATGACATCAAACAGTTCGGCGATTTCATTTTCAGACGGCAGCGAAAGAATCAACGCTTTCAGCGCCGGATCGCCCTGCTCATCCAGCAGCACCGCGCGGAACGCATCAGCCACATGCAGCGGCAGCGATAGCGGCTGGCCCTGCTGATGACGTGCGACGTTGAGGCGAATGTAGGTTGCCAGCAGGCTTTGCGCCGCATCCCAGCGCGCGAAGTCGTTACGCGCGTGGCGCATCAGGAAGGTGAGTTGCGCATCGCTCCATTTGTAGTCGAGCTTCACGGGCGCAGAGAATTCACGCAGCAGCGATGGCACCGGCTGGAAGTAAACGTTATCGAAAATAAAGGTCTGGAACTCTTCGGTGACGTTCAGCACGTGATGCAACGGATGACCGTTATGCTGCAGCGGGATCACCTTGCCTTCGTTATCGTACAGTTCGATATCCAGCGGAATGTGCAGCGGCAGCTTCTCTTTCTGCTCGGCGGTGGCCGGCGTGCGCTGGGTGACGTGCAGCGTGTACTGTTCCAGCTCTGGATTGTAGTCATCGCGCACCGTCAGGATTGGCGTGCCCGCCTGGCTGTACCAGCGGCGGAACTGCGACAGATCGACGTTCGAGGCATCTTCCATCGCCTGCACGAAATCATCGCAGGTGGCGGCGCTGCCATCGTGACGCTCGAAATAGAGTTGCATGCCTTTCTGGAAATTCTCTTCGCCCAGCAAGGTGTGCATCATGCGGATCACTTCTGACCCTTTCTCATACACCGTTAAGGTGTAGAAGTTGTTCATTTCGATCACCTGATCCGGACGGATCGGATGCGCCATTGGGCTGGCGTCTTCCGCGAACTGCGCACCGCGCATCACACGTACGTTATCGATACGGTTCACCGCGCGCGAACCGAGATCGGAGCTGAACTCCTGATCGCGGAATACTGTCAGCCCCTCTTTCAGGCTGAGCTGGAACCAGTCGCGGCAGGTCACGCGGTTGCCGGTCCAGTTGTGGAAATATTCGTGACCGATCACCGCTTCAATGCCGAGGTAATCTTTGTCGGTGGCAGTTTCGGCTTTCGCCAGCACATATTTGGAGTTGAAGACGTTAAGGCCTTTGTTCTCCATCGCCCCCATATTGAAGAAATCCACCGCGACGATCATAAAGATGTCGAGGTCGTACTCAAGGTTAAAGCGCTCTTCATCCCACTTCATGCTGGCTTTCAGCGAGGTCATCGCCCAATCAGCACGATCAAGGTTGCCGCGATCGACAAAGATCTCCAGCGCCACATCGCGGCCTGAACGCGTGGTAAAGCTATCACGTAATACGTCGAAATCACCCGCCACCAGCGCAAACAGGTAGCACGGTTTCGGGAACGGATCTTGCCACTTCACCCAATGGCGGCCATCTTCATGGCGACCGCTCTCCAGCTTGTTACCGTTGGAGAGTAAATAAGGATAACGCGCGGCATCGGCAATAATGGTGGTGGTGAAGCGCGCCAGCACGTCTGGGCGATCGAGATACCACGTAATATGGCGGAAACCTTCGGCTTCACATTGGGTACAGAGCGCATCGCCGGATTGGTATAACCCTTCCAGCGCGGTGTTTTTATCCGGATGAATGTCATTAATGATGGTCAGAGTGAAGTTGTCCGGCAACTGGTTGATGAACAACGCGCCCTCTTCTTCGCGGTAATGCGGCCACGGATTGCCATCCACCGCCAGCGATACCAGCGTGAGGTCTTCGCCATCCAGACGCAGTTCCGCATCGGTAGCGCCCAAACGCTTCACCTGACTGACCGCCGTGACACGCGTCGAAGCCGCATCCAGATCAAAAGTCAGGTCGATATCGGTAATGGTGTAGTCCGGCGCACGGTAATCGTGGCGATATTTAATTTGCGGCTGTTGCGTCATGAGTCCTTCTCGCATCGTTAAATCGTTAATATGTTGACCCGTCAAAGTCTAAGCGGGTTGTGCCTCTGTTGCCACGGTCAATGCGTGCGTTCGTTGAAAAGGCTACAATTCATTAACAATGGCACAAATGACCCTCGACCTGCCACCCGCAATTATGGTGTGATCGCGGTCATTACTGTTTTATACTCCTGCGTCTTTATGACTTTGTTGAACACCGGGCTCTGCTCCGCGGAAGAGGATGCTGAAACGCACCATGACTGGACATGCTTCCCCGATTTTGACCACGCTGCTTGATACCGATGCGTATAAGCTTCACATGCAGCAGGCCGTCTATCATCGCTATTATGATGTCCCGGTTACGGCGGAATTTCGCTGCCGTGGCGACGAACTGCTCGGTATTTATGCGGACGAGATCCGCGCACAAATTGAAACCCTGCAAACGCTCGCCCTGAGCGACGATGAGTATCACTACCTCAGCGGGCTGCCTTTCTTCCAACGCGATTACCTTGACTGGCTACGCCAGTTCCGCCTCGATCCCTCACAAGTCAACGTACGTAACAACAACGGCCATCTGACCATTCAGATCAGCGGGCCGTGGCGTGAAGTGATTTTGTGGGAAGTGCCGTTGCTGGCGCTGATCAGTGAGGTGGTGCATCGCCATCGCACGCCGCAGATGGGGGTGGATCAGGCGGTTGCGCACTTGCAGCACAAGCTTACGAATTTCCGTCAGCAGGTCGGCGATTGGGATATGTCGCGCTTCCAGCTAATGGATTTCGGCACCCGTCGCCGCTACTCCAAAGCGGTACAGGAAGCGATCGTCGCTACGCTTAAAGCGGAGTTTCCGTGGCTGGTGGGCACCAGCAACTACGATTTGGCGCGCCGCCTGCAGCTTAATCCGGTGGGTACGCAAGCGCATGAATGGTTCCAGGCACACCAGCAAATCAGCCCGGTATTGGCGAACAGCCAACGTGCGGCGCTGCAATCCTGGCTGGATGAGTATGACGATCAGTTAGGTATTGCTTTAACCGACTGCATCACCATGGATGCTTTCCTGCGCGACTTTGGCCCGGGCTTTGCGCATCGTTATCAAGGCCTGCGCCATGACTCCGGCGATCCGCTGGAATGGGGTGAAAAAGCCATTGCGCACTATCAGCGGCTGGATATCGATCCCAAAAGCAAAACGCTGGTGTTCTCGGATAACCTCAATCTGGACAAAGCGCTGGCGCTCTATCGGCACTTCGGCCAACGTGCCAACGTGGTGTTCGGTATCGGAACACGCTTGTCCTGCGATATTCCGGGCGTTACGCCGCTGAATATCGTGATCAAACTGGTGAGCTGCAATGGCAAACCGGTGGCAAAACTCTCCGACAGCCCCGGCAAAACCATTTGCCAGGATAAAGCCTTCGTGCGCGCCTTGCGCAAAGCCTTCGATCTACCGCTGGTCAAAAGAGCCAGCTGATTCTTATAGCAGGGCGCTTGCGCCCTGCTCTCACGCAACAAATCTCCTGTTTACCCGGCAATTTTGCTTGTTTCCTGTGGGCTCGCAAGTAACATAGCAAAACCCTGAAAAAGGGCTTTTATCCACCTTCTTTTATATATAGAGAGAACTTTATGAGCGTTGTGCCTGTAGCGGATGTACTGCACGGCCGTGTCGCGGTTGACAGTGAAGTCACCGTACGTGGTTGGGTGCGTACCCGAAGAGATTCCAAAGCTGGTCTTTCCTTTATCGCCGTTTACGACGGTTCCTGCTTTAATCCCGTTCAGGCCGTCGTCAATAATTCTCTGAATAATTATCAGGATGAAGTGCTGCGTCTGACCACCGGCTGCTCGGTAATCATTACCGGTAAAGTGGTCGAATCGCCGGGCGAAGGCCAGGCTTTCGAGCTGCAGGCGACTAACGTCGAAGTTACCGGCTGGGTTGACGATCCGGATACCTATCCGATGGCGGCGAAACGTCACAGTATCGAATACCTGCGAGAAGTGGCGCATCTGCGTCCACGTACCAACCTGGTGGGCGCTGTGGCGCGCGTGCGTCATACGCTGGCGCAGGCGCTGCATCGCTTCTTCCACGAAAACGGCTATTTCTGGGTTTCTACTCCGCTGATCACCGCTTCGGATACCGAAGGTGCCGGCGAGATGTTCCGCGTTTCGACGCTGGACCTGGAAAACCTGCCGCGCGATCCGCAGGGCAAAATCGATTTCGATAAAGACTTCTTCGGTAAAGAAGCGTTCCTGACCGTATCGGGTCAGCTCAACGCCGAAACTTACGCCTGTGCGCTGTCTAAGGTGTATACCTTTGGACCGACTTTCCGCGCCGAAAACTCCAACACCAGCCGTCACCTGGCGGAATTCTGGATGCTGGAGCCGGAAGTGGCGTTCGCGACGCTGGATGATGCGGCCGCATTGGCAGAATCCATGCTGAAATATGTGTTCCAGGCTGTGCTGAACGAGCGCGCCGACGACATGGCGTTCTTTGCTGAGCGTGTAGACAAGGATGCGGTTGCGCGTCTGGAGCGTTTCGTACAGACCGACTTTGCTCAGGTGGATTACACCGATGCGGTTGATATTCTGCTGAAAAGCGGCCAGAGCTTTGAGAACCCTGTTTCCTGGGGCGTGGATCTCTCATCCGAACACGAGCGTTATCTCGCAGAGCAGCACTTCAAAGCGCCGGTGGTAGTGAAAAACTACCCGAAAGACATCAAAGCCTTCTATATGCGCATGAACGAAGATGGCAAAACCGTAGCGGCGATGGATGTTCTCGCGCCGGGCATCGGCGAAATCATCGGGGGTTCACAGCGTGAAGAGCGTCTGGATGTGCTGGATGCACGTCTGGCAGAAATGGGACTCAATAAAGAAGATTATTGGTGGTATCGTGACCTGCGCCGTTACGGCACCGTGCCACATGCCGGCTTTGGATTAGGTTTCGAACGATTAATCGCCTATGTCACCGGCGTACAAAATGTAAGGGATGTTATCCCCTTCCCACGTACTCCTCGCAACGCGAATTTCTAAATTTAGCGATTAATTATAAGTAATTCATATATATAAAGAGGTCGGCCTAGCCGGCCTTTTTTTATTTTTGTAAATTTAGAGTTCTCTCACAAAGTTCCCGAATTTTTACAAATTGTCATACAATTTTTCCTTTTGATACTTAATTGCGAGATTTGAATCATCTTCGGGCTAGAATTAGCAACCCTGTGATGGAAAGATGCGTGCAGACACAGGAGACATCAAACTTCTTTCAAGGTTCTGTAAAGATTTCTTGGCAGCAGTGGCAGATGTCCAAATAACTCCAATGAGGGTAATAAAAAATGATGAAGCGCAACATTCTTGCAGTGGTTATCCCTGCTCTGTTAGCTGCCGGCGCAGCAAACGCAGCAGAAATCTATAATAAAGACGGCAACAAGCTGGACCTGTACGGTAAAGTCGATGCACGTCACTCTTTCTCTGATAACGCTAGCGATGATGGCGACAAAACTTATGTTCGCTTCGGTTTCAAAGGTGAAACTCAGATCACTGACCAACTGACCGGTTACGGCCAGTGGGAATACAACATTCAGGCTAACAACACCGAAGGCGGCGACGCTCAGGATGGCAACAAAACCCGTCTGGGCTTTGCAGGTCTGAAATTTGGTGATGCAGGTTCATTCGACTACGGTCGTAACTACGGCGTTATTTATGACGCAATGTCCTACACTGACCAATTGCCAGTATTCGGTGACGATACTCTGTATCAAGACAACGACAACTTCATGATTGGTCGTTCAAGCGGTCTGGCGACTTACCGTAACAGCAACTTCTTCGGTCTGGTCCAAGGTCTGAGCTTCGCAGCGCAGTACCAGGGCAAAAACGAAGGTTCTCGTGATCCACTGGCTCAGAACGGTGACGGCTGGGGTACTTCTGTAGCGTATGACACCGGTATGGGTGTTAGCGCAGTAGGTTCTTACTTCTCTTCTGACCGTACTAACGCTCAGATTGCAGATGGTAACGGCGACAAACGCTGACGCATACGGTTTCGGTCTGAAATATGACGCGAACAACGTATACCTGGCAGCATTCTACGGTGAATCACGTAACACCACTGCTTACGGTAGCACCGCTCGTCAGGTTGCTAACAAAACTCAGAACTTCGAAGTGGTTGCACAGTACCAGTTCGACTTCGGTCTGCGTCCATCCATCGCTTACCTGCAGTCTAAAGGCAAGCAGCTGAATGGTAACACCGCTAACGGTGCAACCTTCGCGGGTGGCGATGCTGACCTGGTTAAATACATCGAAGTGGGTACCTACTACTACTTCAACAAAAACATGTCTACCTATGTTGACTACAAAATCAACCTGCTGGATGACAACGATTACACCCGCGCTCAGGGCGTGAGCACCGACGACGTAGTTGGCGTTGGCCTGGTTTACCAGTTCTAATCAACCGATTAGCATTGCGTAATACCTAAAAACGGAGCCCTTGGGCTCCGTTTTGCATTTCAGTGATCGGCTTCGCAATTAGCTTTTCTACTTTATCTCACCGACATATTTCTTTTTTATATCAGCGGTTGGCAAGCGTGCCGACTGACGTTAACCTGATAGCTCATTTCGCTAAAGTTCACCCAAACGGAACTGACTCATGTTTGAATCGATCTCTGCCGCACCCGCCGATCCTATTCTGGGACTGGCTGACCTTTTTCGTGCCGATGACCGGCCGAATAAAATCAATCTTGGCATTGGTGTTTATAAAGATGAAACCGGTAAAACGCCGGTCCTCACCAGTGTTAAAAAAGCTGAGCAGTATTTGCTGGAAAATGAAACCACCAAGAACTACCTGAGCATTGATGGTCTGGCGGATTTCGCACGATGCACGCAGGAGTTGCTGTTCGGCAAAGAGAGCGCGCTGATTTCTGCGGGTCGCGCATGTACCGCACAAACGCCAGGCGGCACCGGCGCCCTGCGCGTAGCGGCAGATTTTCTGGCAAACCAGACCAGCGTCAAGCGCGTTTGGGTGAGCAACCCAAGCTGGCCGAACCATAACAATGTCTTCAACGCTGCTGGCCTTGAAGTGTGTGATTACGATTATTACGATGCCGCAAGCCACAGCCTGGATTTCGACGCCATGGTGGCATCGCTGCAGGAAGCCAAAGCAGGCGATGTAGTGCTGTTCCACGGCTGCTGCCACAACCCAACTGGCGTTGATCCGTCTGCAGAGCAATGGCAACAGCTGGCGCAACTGTCGCTAGAGAAAGGATGGTTGCCGCTGTTTGATTTCGCCTATCAGGGCTTTGCTCGCGGTCTGGATGAAGATGCGCAAGGGCTGCGTATTTTTGCCGCTTCACATCAGGAACTGATTGTTGCCAGCTCTTACTCGAAGAACTTCGGTTTGTATAATGAGCGTGTAGGTGCATTAACGCTGGTTGCAGCGAGCAGCGACGTGGCGAAAACTGCGTTTAGCCAGGTGAAATACACCATTCGCGCCAACTACTCTAACCCGCCGTCACACGGCGCGGCGGTCGTCGCCACCATCCTCAGCAATGACGCGCTGCGCACCATCTGGATTCAGGAGCTGGCCGATATGCGTCAGCGCATCCAGCGCATGCGTCAGCTGTTTGTGAACACACTGGCGGAGAAAGGCGCTAATCAAGACTTTAGCTTCATCATCAAGCAGAACGGCATGTTCTCATTCAGCGGCCTGACCAAAGATCAGGTAGTGCGCCTGCGTGAGGAGTTTGGCGTGTATGCGGTGAACTCGGGTCGCGTTAACGTGGCAGGCATGACGCCAGATAATATGTCGGCGCTGTGTGAGGCGATTGTCGCAGTTTTATAAATCAGGCGGTAAATAACGACAAATGGGCCAAAAGGGCCCATTTTTTTATTCTTGCAGGAACGGATTGCTGATGCGTTCGCGGCCTAGCGTTGAGATAGGCCCGTGACCCGGCACGAAAGTCACATCATCGCCTAGCGGCAACAGCTTGGTTTCAATCGCATCGATCAGGTCGCTGTGGCTGCCCTGCGGGAAATCGGTGCGTCCAACGCCACCGTTGAAAATCACATCTCCCGAAATCAGAAGACGCCCAACGCGATCGAAGAACACAATATGTCCCGGCGTATGGCCCGGACAAAGCAGCACTTCCAGCGTGACATTGCCAACCTGCACAGTTTCACCCTCTTCCAGCCAGCGATCGGGCGTGAGCGGCGCGCACTCGGGCAAACCGAACATGCGGCTTTGTGTGGGCAGATTATCTAACCAGAAAGCATCGAGCGGATGCGGACCGACAATGGGCACCTGATAATGTGCCGCTAGCTCGGCAGCGGCACCAACATGATCAAGATGTCCATGCGTGAGCAGGATCTGAGATGGCGATAAACCACGTTCTGCCAGCACGGCTTTGATGGTTTCCGCATCGCCGCCGGGATCGACCAGTGCGGCTTGTTGGGTTTCGTCATCCCATATAACTGAACAGTTTTGGGAAAAAGCCGTAACCGGAATAATTTGGTAGTTCATAGCGCTCCATGACCGACACACGCAGCGCTGCCGGTATCAGGACCAGTGCCTTGCGGGCCCGGTATCTATGTGTACGAAGTTGCTGCGCGGGTAATATCCTACACCACCGGCGCGCATAGATAACGCCGCTTTGCGAACATTGCTCAACGAAATTCCCTCAATGTGGAAATCCATCGCTTGTCCTTTTGTGTGATAGCTTTTTTTCGCCACGCCCGGGCCCGATTCACGCAGCATGGTGTTGGTGGCTAAGGTGCGGTAACCCGAGATCAACTGCACCGGCTTGCGCGTATCCAGCAATGTTTGCAGGCGGTAAAGCTGGTCAAAAAGATGGGGATCGATGGTCTTCACCTGATTGGCGCGGTAATCACGGAAGAAGTGATTTAAGCGGGCTAACTCATCCTTGTCATAACGCTTACCGTTAAAAAACTCTGTTTTAAGGGTTTCACCGGTGTGAAGGTTACTAAGCGTCAATACTCGTGGGCGGGCGGTGGAAAGCGAAGCCAGAGCGGAGCCAGGAAGCAGTGATAATCCTGCTGCTGCGCCTCCAATCAAGAGTAATCGACGACGTTGAGAATCAATATTAGCCATGAAGCGAGGTTACCTAATCTAAAGCGGATAAAATATGTGCGAAAAGTACACAAGGCCGAACATTAACGTCCGCCTAAGAGTCAGTCAACCCAGAATATGTTGCAGAAGACCAAAACCAGCTCAAAATCAAATTTTCGAGACTGGTCTTGGTTAAATTCATGTGAAGAGAAAACAGCCAAATCAATTACTAGAGTAACAACTGACCGGCTTTATGCAGTACCTGACTACCGGAACGGGCGGGATTATCATAATTGTAAATATCTGTACGATATTGCGGCTGGCCGTCATCTGCGACCCATGCGGTTAAATAGTAAAGGTTCACAGGAATACGATGGCGAATCGGCACGTAACGGGTATTTCCCTCTTTCAAGGTGTCTGAGATACGGCCGTCGTTCCAGCCCACATCCTGCAACAGCAGATCGGCCAGTTCTGAGGCTTTATTCACGCGCACACAGCCCGAACTGAGCGCACGAATATCGCGCTGGAACAGGTTATGGTTCGGCGTATCGTGCAGATAAATCGCATCCGAACTCGGCATGTTGAATTTGTAGCGACCCAGTGAGTTGGTTGCGCCCGGCGCCTGTCGAATGCGATACGGGAAGCTCGCGGCCGACACCATACGCCAGTCAATCATCGAAGGATCGATCACTTCCGCATCCGCACTCCAGCCCGACAACAGCGTATAACCGTGCTTATACAGATAAGTCGGATCCTGTTTCACCTTCGGCACAATATCCTGGCGCACCAGCGTGGTTGGCACGTTCCACGGTGGATTGAGCACCACATTATTCAGCGCGCTACGCATCAGCGGCGTTTTGCGGTCAGGACGACCCACAATCACGCGTGATGACAAAATGGTGGCGCCGTTGTTGTAGTAGGTCAGCGAATAGTTGGGAATGTTCACCATGATGCCGTTATGCATATCATCCGGTAGCAGACGCAGGCGCTGGATGTTGAGCGCCAGCAGCGAAGCACGCATCTGCGGCGGCACATTCAGCCATTCACGGGTACGCGGACCAATTGCGCCGTCATCGGCCAATCCCTGCCAGTGCTGGAAGCGTTTAACGCCCTCCACCAGCGCAGCGTCATAGACGTTGGGTCCGGTTGCCGTCGGATTGGCAGCCACATTATTGGCCACTTCAGGCGTCGCCGCGAGAGCCGGAGCCGCATCAATATCATCAAAGTTTGCTGCAGACGGGCTCACCGCCACCGGCTGATTGCTTTGGCTCAACGGAACCGGCGCAGTTGGCACCGCGTCTTCCGCCGGCGTTGGCGTAGTACTATGGCTGGCGGTCAACATGCCGGTGCGTTGCAGAATCTCACGCAGCGCAGGCACATCATTACTGATCTGCCCTGGGCGTAGCGTAACGGTATCACGCAGCTGTGGCCATGGGCGATCGTCGGTGAGTAGCGTTTTCAGCGCATTATGCATCGGCGCATATTGCGGATGCTGCGGTTGCAACGAGACCACAAAAGTCCGGCTGCCGCCGCCGTTCACCGCATTTTGCCATTGATTGATGGCCGCCAGAGATGGCATGGTCAGCTTGTAAGGAACATTGCTGTAGAGCCAGGTTTCGCCCTGTGTCGGCACATTGGCAACAAACTGCAGATAACCAAGCATCGCATCACTGAGCACGATGTCGCGCGCCAGGCCTTTGATGTTCGGATTGGTCAGACGCTCAACCCAGCGGGTGAATTGCGGCTGCACGCCAGAGAGCGCCACTTCCGCCAATTGCTGCTGGAAAGCCTGCACCGCTTGCGGGTCTTGCCATAGCGGAGCCATATCGCGCGACGCATAAATACCGGCTAAACCGGGCAAATAGAAAGGTTGTTCAGTGGCGCTGAACGCCTGCTGAATCTGCTGCTGGCTGGCAGCAACCGACATCGAACTGTGGTGCGTTGAATTGGGTAGCGTGGAGGTGATGGCCGCATGGCTCACAGCCAGCGGCGATAGTACCAGTGACAAACCGAGTGCTACTGCAGCACGACTCATTTTGCTCTTATTGTTTAGCAACATCCCTGCCCCCTTCTCACCAATGACATAGCGCCCTGTGATCGCCATGTACAGCCATACTCATAATGTTGAGTATACGAATAAAAAACGGCATCTGCCTCTCAGTGCAGATGCCGCATACAGATTAAACGTAGTGCTGTTTTTTAACCAGATTAAGCGCTATGAATTCTCATATTCAAGACCGACCTTAGGACTTTGATCCTTGCTCGGTGCAGGATCTGCCGAGAAGCCGCGCAGCCCAACCACATGCACATGTTCGGTGTTATTGAACATTTTACGCACCAGTTTGTAGGTGGTGCCTTTTTCTGGGCTGATGTTCTCTGGCGCCGCGATGATCAGCTGCATCTCCAGACGTTCGCACAGCTCAAACAGTGTGGCGATCGAACGCGCATCGAGACGCGCCGCTTCATCAAGGAACAGCAGACGACACGGCGAAATATCTTTGCCGCGCAGACGACGTGATTCCTCTTCCCAGCTCTGTACCACCATCACCAGAATCGACATCCCGGTACCGATCGCTTCACCGGTAGAGAGCGCGCCACTTTCTGCACGCAGCCAGCCGTCAGTACCACGGTTCACTTCCACTTCCATCTCAAGATAGTTGCGGTAGTCGAGCAGCTCTTCGCCGATGGTTTGCGGCGTGCGCTGGCCCATATCGATCTGCGGATTCAGGCGCTGATAAAGTTTCGCCAGCGCTTCCGAGAAGGTTAAGCGGTTGCTGGTAAACAGATCCTGATGCTGTTCATGCTCTTCCGACAGCGTATCCAGCAGCGTTGAGTGCGCTTCACGCACGTTCACGTTGAGGCGCACGCTGCGCACCTGACCAAAGCTTACCGCCTGCAACCCCTGGTTCAGCTGGCGAATACGGTTTTGCTCGCGCTGGATGGTTTTACGAATGATGTTCGCCGCACTGCGTGAGCTGATTGCCAGCGTCTGTTCACGCGCCGTCAGCTCTTCGGTCAGACGATTCAGCTCAATCTCCATCTGCTCGATGGCTTCAACCGGATCGTCGGTACGAATGATGTCCTGGCGAATACGTTCGCGCAGATGCTGATACACCGCAATAAAGAACTGAATCTTACGCTCCGGACGTTTCGGATCTTCAGACATACGCAGCACATCGCGCAGATGTTCGTTATCCGCCACCGCCAGACGCAGCGCACCCAGCGCCTTATCCGACATGGAACGCAGCTCATCGCCGCTGAGATAGGCCAGCTCGCGACGATGCAGACGACGCTCAACGCCATTCTCTTTCACCAGACGCAATACCGTGCACCAGCCCGCTTTCGCGCTGACCACCTGCTCACGAATCTGATGATAATCGCGCTCCAGCTTGCGCAGTTTCTTCTGCAGGCTGTCCATTTCGGCTTCACAGAAGGTGATCTGTTTTTCCAGCTGGTTGCGACGCGCGCGATTGTGGCTCAGCGCGCTATACAGCTCATCACGACGAATGCGCGCGCGCTCTTCTGCACTGGCATCGGCATGCACGCCGATATCCTGCATCTCTTGCTGCAACTCTTTCAGCATGTCGCGTTTGGCATCGTAAGAACTTTTTAGCGATGCCAGCACCTGCGAATACTGCGTCAGCTGGGCCTGATGTCCACGCAGACGTTCGCGTGCGCGGCTGCGCTCGCCTTCCGCCTGCTCCAGACGCTGACGCAACTGCTCGTTGAGATCGCTGTTGCCACCCAACATACCAGCCGAACTTTCATAGCTGAAGTGCGCGCGGCGCTGCACCACTTCGGTCAGCGCAAAGGCTTGCTGACGCGCATCACGCTGCTGCTGCTGTGCCTGCTGATAGTCGCGCTGCAGCTGTTCGTGCTGCTGCGGATCGCTTTGCAGTACCGCAATCAGCGGCTCCAGCTTGCTGAGTTTGCTGCCGTGCTGATGCAGGAAGCGCGCGGCTTCCTGTGCTTCTTCGACGCGCTCGCGGATCTCTTCACAGCGATCGCCAAGCGTGTCGTCGAGCAGCAGATTTACGCGCGGCAACAGGCGGTTCAGCTGGCTGACGCCCTCTTTTGCCTGCTCAAACTGCGCGCGCTGCTGCTGATTGTCATTCTCGTGCTGCGCCAGCGCCCGCTCCAGCTCGCCACGACGGCTGTTAAGCTGACGAATCTGCGCTTCCGGATCTTCATCAAACGCCACCGCTAAATGGCTACCGATGAAGCGGCTGAAGGATTGATGCAGACGCTGAGTTTTCTGTACATCAAACGACAGCGTGGCATAACGTTCAGCCAGCTGTTCACGTTCGTTGTTCAGCAACTCAAGCTGGTTTTCACGCGCCGCGCGACCAAACAGCGGCACTTTCGGGAAGCGGGAGTAGCGCCACTGACGCTCAGCCACTTTCACCACCACCGCTTTTTCCAGCTCTTCGACGCTAAATACGCTGTCGTCAAAGGCTTGCGGATCGCCTTCAATCAGATAGAGATCTTCCGGGCACTCGTCTAAACCGTCGAGCAGGTCGCGCACCAGCGACAGATCTGGCACTACGATGGCGTGGCGCGATGGACCGTATAGCGCCGAGAAGTACGGTGCGTCATCCAGCGTAACGTCATCATAAATTTCCGACAGCAGCACGCCGCCAAAACGTTCCGCCAGCTGCGTCAGGCGCGCATCTTCCGCACCGCCCGGTTGGCTCAGACGTTCAATCTGCTGTTCAACTTCGCGCTTACGCGCGGCCAGCTCGTCGCGCTCAACCGTGGTTTCACGCTCGCGCTCCAGCAGTTGCTGCATAAATTCGGTGATTTGCTGGCTGCTGGTCAGCTCCTGACCGGTTTGCTCGCTCAGCTGCGTCAGGATTTCCTGCGCCGCCAGCCAGTGTGGCGCACGCGCGGTCAGCGCAGTGATGCGTTCACGCAGCTGCTCCAGCTCCTGACGCATCAACATGCGGCGTTCACCGGCATCGGCAACGCTGCTATTCAGTTGCTCAATCTGCGCTTCGAGTTCACGCTGCAAGCCTTCCAGCGCATCCGCATCGTATTGCTGGCCCTGACGTTTGCAGAAATCCGCCAGCAAACGCTCAGCATCATGCTGCTCACGCAGACGGGTTTCTAATTCATTGAGGCGCAGACGCAGCGAGGAAAGCTGTTCGGCCTGGTGGCGCTGATTGCCAGCGTCGCGCAGTAATTCGCGCCCCACTTGCCACGCATCCTGACGACTGACGTCACCGGCGATGCTGGTAACTAACGCTAACGCTTGCTCAAACTGGCTGTGTGCCGCTTCGGCGACGCTCAGTTTCTGTTCCAGACGCAGCAGGCGCTCGGTGGCTTCTTCTTCACGCGCCTGGAAGGTTTCCTGCCATTCGGCCGCGTTATCGATAGTTAAATCAGGCAGCTGACACTGCGTACGCGCCTTTTCCAACGCCTGCAAGGCTTGCTGATACTGGATTGCCCGCGTCTGTTGCACGTCGAGCGCCTGCTGGAAATCGGCGAGTTGGCTTTTCAGCTCATCGACTTCCACCTCAGCTGCTTCGGCACGTGCTTCATTCTCTTCCTGCATTTCGCGCGCTTCGGCAACCACTTCGTTCTGCTCTTCGAGGCGATAGGTCAGCTCTTCCAGATCGGCATCATAACGCTCGATTTTTTCCTGCTGGCGCATGGCGGTTTGCACCAGATTCAGATGGTCGCTAGCGCCCTGATAATCGCTTTCCAGATCGCTCTCAGCACCGCTGTGCTCGGCCAACTCGCGCGCCATTTCAATGTGGCGATACTGCTCGGAAATCAGCTGGTTGCGGCTGGTAAACAGCTCATTACGCAGCTGCAGCGCGCCGTCGAGGTGAATACGACGCTCGTTGGCGTGGCGCATGTAGTCGGCGGAAACGTAGTTGGTAGCTTCCGAGATCAGATGCTTAAACAGGTCGCGATCGGATTGGGTGACGCGAATCGCTTCCAGCGTCATGCGGTTTTCCCGCAGCGCGGCTTCCATATCCTGGAAGGCTTTACGCACACCGCCGTTTTCTGGCAGCAGGTAATCGCGCAGTGAACGGGTGATAGCGCTGGAGATACCGCCGTACAGCGAAGCTTCAATCAGGCGATAGAACTTACTGCGATCGCTGGCGTTACGCAGACGACGCGGCACCACACCGAGCTCGAACAGCACCGCATGGTAATCGGTGACCGAGTTGTACTGTTTGAATTGCACGCCTTCCTGTGCTTCCACGCGCTCCTTTACTTCCGTCAGCGGCAACACGCGCGCCTGGCGGTTATTAAGGATTTCGGTCAGCATATCGGTCGCCTGTGAATCGCTCGGCAAGCCGTGAATACTGAATGGTTTGATATCGACCTTTTTATCGCGTCCCGCTACCTGCTGCAGACGTACGCCAACAATCACGCGTTGATGGCGTGAGTTGACCACATCCAGCACCGAATAACAGACGCCGGCGCGTAGCTTGCCGTGCAAACCTTTATCACGCGAACCGGAAGTTGCACCGGCTTCGGTGGTGTTACGGAAGTGCAGCAAGGTTAAGTCAGGGATCATCGCCGTCACGAAGGCGGCCATGGTGGTGGATTTACCCGCACCGTTACCGCCCGAAAGCGTGGTGACCAGTTCATCAAGATCAAAAGTACGGGCAAAGAAGCCGTTCCAGTTGATCAGCGTTAGCGAACGAAATTTACCGCGTTCAATCATGCTTGTTCATCCTCCGCGTTATCACTCGCGTCGCTTTCAGCGTCAATATCGTTATCTGCTTCATCGTTCTCAGTCGCAGCCGGCGCACTTTCCAGCGTCATCGCTTCACCGTCACGTATCAGGCGCAGCTGCGCTTCACGCGCATCGTCACCGCTGCGCACGTCGGCGCCAAAGCGGAACACTGATTCGGTGATGCGGAATTTGCTGCTGTCGTTGCCCATAAACCACACCATGCCGAGACGGCGCAGGCGACTCAGCGACGCGCGCATTTTTTCCTGCAGCTTGGCGCGGTCAAGATCGGAACCGGTGGAACGCTGATTGACCAGCTTGAGCAGTTTGCTCTCATCGGCCAGCGACAGCAGTTCGTCGTACAGCTCTTGCTGGGTAAAAATCCCCTCATTCGCCAGACGTTCCGGGCTGAGATAGAGATAGCAAAGAATTTTGCCCACCATCATATCCAGCTCGGACAACACCGAGCGTGGAATCAAAGTGGTTGAACGCGGACGCAGATAGAAGAAGCCTTCCGGCGCGCGGATCAGCTCAACGTTGTAGCGCGCGTAAAACTCTTCGAGATATTCCTGGTAATCCATCAGGAAGGCGTGATTATCCAGCTCTTCAATGCCAATGTGGCGACCCGCGCGTAACTGGCTATCGAGCGCCGGGAAAATCGGGTTTGCCAGAGCCAATGCCAGTTTGACTGGCATCACTTGTTCAATATTTGTCGATGACATGTGCCTGCACCTTGGCTCCGTAATCATTAATGGCCTGCCATTGCGCAGGCAGACCGGCTAAATCAGCTTCGGCCACGCCGAGTCGCACCGCTTGATCGATGACGATACGCGCCAGATCAAAGTGGCGCGCGCGCGGATACTGCGACAGATAGTCGCGCATCACCGTGGCCAGATGGAGCGGCTTCTGCTCCTGCTTATAAATCTGCAGCGCCTCTTCGATCATCGCGGCCAGCTGCTCGCGAATCTCATTAAACTCTTCGTATTCCATTTCCGGCGGCAGCTCGCCCATCACCTCGTCATTACGCAGCGTCATCTCTTCATCGCGCATATCGTAGAGACGATCGGCATTGGCGTAGGTCAGCGCCCACGGCTGATCGAAATAGTTTTGCACCGACAGGCGTAAACGCTGAGCAAACACGCGGTTCTTATCCATGTCGATGGCGGTACGAATAAACTTGTGTACATGGCGGTCGTAGCCGATCCACAGATCGATAGCCTGCTGGCCCCAGCTGATGATGCGATCGAGCTTGTTTTGTAGGTCAAACACCAGCTTATCGACAAAGCCCAGATCCGGGCTGCTCAGCGTCGCATCCTGGATGCGCAGCAGGTTGGCCTGCAGCTTATCGCCGGCCGCCTCCAGCGTATCCTGCAGTTCACGCAGCGTACCGGACGTTTCCGACAGCAACATTTCACAGCTGGAGATCGCCGCGCGCCAGTCTTTGTTAAGCAGATCGGCAATATCGGTTTTCACCGCTTGCTGCTGCTCATCCATCAGACGCTGCGTCATGTCGATGCTATCGAAGATTTCCGCCACCGAATATTTCAGCGGCGCAAACACGTTACGATGCCAGTGGAATTCATCACCGTCCTCTTCGGCGGCATCCGCGGCGCGTTTCAACTCCTGCGCCACAATCGACAGCTGCATCGACAGGCGCAGCGTGGAGAACTCGCGCTGGCGGATGTAATAGTCGGTAATGCCGATGGCGAGTGGCGTCAGGCGATAGATGGCGTGCCCTTCCGTCAGCTCGCTGGTAAAGCGGTTCAGCAAGCGCTGACGCACCATGTCATTGATGGCGTTATTGGCACGGACATGCACAGTTTCGTGGGTTTGTTCGAATGCTTTGCTAACGTGACGAAACGCGTCAATCAGCTCGCCTTCACTCATCTCACCGTCCATGCGCTCACCGTTTAAGGTGGCGATGGCCAGCAAAAAGGCCAGACGTTCTACCGGCAGCGCAAGCGAAAAATCGTTCTTGCGCGCCCATGCCACCAATTCGGGGACCGTCTGGGAAAATTCGCTCATAGTTGATCCTTCTGGCTGGGTTTGCGCGCGGTCACGTGGATATAGCGCCCTAAGCTTAAAAAGGGCTCCTGGCGACAGAAACGCCGTTCCATCTCAATGATTTCCTCAACGCTCTTCCCTGCGCCGGGTTGCGGCTTCATGTAATCACAGAAGACGCGAATGCCCGCACGCCGTTCAATTTCAAATCCGCAGTTTGTCAGCCAACGCGTCACATCATCCGGATCGCGCGGGAAATCGGGCGACAGCGTGCGCTTTTTACGTTTGCTCATATTGGCGCGCATATAGCCGAAGTTGCCAAGCGTCAGGGTGCGGAAGGTTAAGCCGTGCGCGTTGTAAAACATCAACGACAGCACGCCGCCGGGCTTGAGCGTGTGCCACAACGCTTGCAGCACCTCTTCCGGATGCGCGACCCATTCCAACACCGCGTGAAACAATACCAGATCAACCTGCGTATCCAAATGTTCGCCCACCTGCTGGGCGCTAATTTGTTTGAATTGCATGTTGTGGCTCACACCCGCGGCAAGCGCATGGGCTTCCGCCAGCTTCAGCATCTCAGCAGAGAGATCGCACAGCACAACCTGATGACCGCGCGCCGCCAGCCCGCTTGAGACTTGTCCCACGCCGCCGCCGGCATCCAGCACCTTCAAGGATCCGGCAGGCAATGTCGGTAACAGAGCTTCCAGTTCGTCCCAGACAATCGCCTGGCGCACTTGCCCTTTGCGCGTGCCATAAATGTTCTGTGAGAATTTGTCCGCCAGATCGTCAAAGTTACGATCCTGCATGATGATGGCTCCGCTTTGCTGCATTCAACTTGTGCTATTTTGTCACAGGCTCAACAAGAATGAACCTTTCATGCCGCAGTAACCGTCTGGCAGCTGTTTTTTTGGACAAAAGAGGCCATATTCGATGTTTTTCGCATTTAAAAAAGTCATTGGCGGGATGTTGCTTCCCTTGCCGCTGCTGTTATTACTGATGGCGGCAGGACTTTTGCTGCTCTGGTTCAGCCGCTGGCAAAAAAGCGGCAAAATCCTCATCTCTTGCAGCTGGCTGCTGCTACTGATTTTGAGCCTGCAGCCGGTTGCCGATCGCCTGCTGTCACCGCTGGAAAATCATTATCCCACCTGGAACGGTAACGAGCCGGTCGATTATATCGTGGTGCTCGGCGGCGGCTATACCTTCAATCCGAATTGGGCACCGAGTTCCAACTTGATTAATAACAGTCTGCCGCGCGTGGCCGAAGGCGTGCGTCAGTGGCGGCGCTATCCGCAGGCCAAAATGATCTTTACGGGCGCAGCAGCCGGCGAAAACCCACGCAGCAGCGCCAGCGTGGCGGCCGAAGTGGCGGAAAGTCTGGGCGTGCCATCAGCAGCGATTATTCAGTTGGATCAACCAAGAGATACGATTGGCGAAGCTCGCGCGGTGAAACAGACGATTGGTGAACACCCGTTCTTACTGGTGACTTCCGCCAACCATCTGCCGCGTGCCATGCATTTCTTTCAAAGTGCCGGCATGAATCCGCTGGCCGCACCGGCAAATCAGTTGGCGGTGACCTCGCCGCTAAACTGGTGGGAACGCGTTATTCCGTCACCGCTGTGGCTAGCACACAGTGAGCGTGCGATCTATGAAACGCTGGGACAAACCTGGCAGAAGCTGCGCGGTGACTATCTCACCTCAACCCAGCCAGGGGAGTAATTGCGCGCGGGCGTGATCGAAGCGCGGACGGTCAAACTGTCCGCTGCTGACCAACGTGTCGACGCAATCCCACAGCTGATACAACCAGCGCCGCCAGAGAAAACCTTCCGCCACGGGCGCCCGCTGCAGATAGTGCTGCAGCAGTGACGCTTCTGCGCCGCTATCCGCCAGGCGCATCAGATCGTATTCGCGCGGTGCCCAGAGAATGTTGCCTGGCTGCATCATGGCAATAAGCTGATCGCTGTGCGCATCTTTTAACATACTGGCTAAGCGCAGGTTGCCGTGCATCAATACGCAGGGATCGTCAAATCCGTTGAACAGACGCGGTAATAGCTGACGGCTGCGAAACAGAATCTGACGATCTTCCAGTGTAAAAAACGGCGGTGACAAATAACCCAGCGTTGACCACAACACATCCACTCGCTGGCGATACCATGCGGGCCAGTTATTTTCCTGCACGCTGTCCACGCTGCCGACTAAGCCATGGCTGTCGATACGATGCCACGCCAGCACGCCTTCGACGATCTGTTCGCACAGCTGTTCCCAGCGTGCTGCGCTGCGGGCCGGAGCTTCCGCAGAAACACCGTTAAAGCGTGCCATCAGCAACATTTCATGTACCGGCTTTTGCTGGCTAAGCACCAGACCAAACACGGCAGGCACGGCGATCAAGCCATCATGACCGAGCATGGTCAGTTTTTTAGCTTCCAGCGCAGCGCGTCCCTGATGACGAAAATATTTCGCCACCAGCGGCATCGGTTTACCGGCGTTATCGTAAAGCGCATACAGCCGCGTGTGCGCCTGCTCGCTAATGGTTTCGAGACGACTGATGCTTTCACCAAGCACCAACGCGAGTTCTGAACGGAGCTGTTCCATGCAATATCCTCCGACGTCAAAGGGCTGGAATATGCTGGAGGTGATGGCGGCGCAAAGCTTAGCGCCAGATCAAACTTTCAGGCCAGCGAGAGCCGCTGGCCGGTCGGAGATTAACCCTGCATAGCGAGACGAACCCGCTCAAGGTCTTCCGGCGTATCCACCCCAACACTTGGGATAGTTTTTGCCACCGCGACGTGAATCTTTTCACCGTACCACAGCACGCGCAGCTGTTCGAGCAACTCAATGAGCTCCAGCGGGCAAGGTTCCCACGCGATGTAGCGACGGATGAAACCGGCGCGATAGGCGTAGATGCCAATGTGGCGGAGCAGCGTGTCGCCAATCTGCTCGCGCGAACGCGCATAACGCTCGCGATCCCAGGGAATGGTGGCGCGTGAGAAGTAGAGCGCATAACCTTTGGCGTCCATCACCACTTTCACCGCGTTCGGGTTAAAGGCTTCTTCTGCATCGGTGATCGGCACCGCCAGCGTTGCCATCCCGGCTTCAGATTGCGCCAGATTACCTGCTACCTGACGTACAATCTCCGCCGGGATCATCGGCTCGTCGCCCTGCACGTTAACGATGATCGTGTCGTCGGCAAACTGATACTTTTCGATCACTTCGGCCAAACGCTCAGTGCCGGACTGATGATCGACCCGCGTCATGCACACTTCGCCGCCGGCCGCCGTTACCGCCGCTGCCACATCCGGATGATCGGTGGCGACAATCACGCGATCGGCACCCGATTCACGGGCGCGTTCCATAACGTGCAGCACCATCGGTTTACCCTGAATATCCACCAGCGGTTTGCCGGGCAGACGCGTTGAAGCGTAACGCGCAGGAATAATGGCAACAAAACTCATGGATGAATCTCTTCAACAGACAGCGTACGCGCTTCCACTTCCAGCAGCACTGGAATACCGTCACGTACCGGGTAAGCCAGGCCATCCGGTTTACAGATCAGCTCTTGCTGCTCTTTGTTGAAATAGAGTTTTCCGTTGCATACCGGGCAAGCAACGATTTCGAGTAAACGGTGATCCATAATCTTCTCCATTCAGGACCGATTCAGACGGGTAGCATAGCATAATAGCGTGCGCGTGAATGATGCACTCAAGCCGGACAAATGGCAGCTTTATTCACCAATCGACCAGCGAGTTGACCAGGCAGCCAGCAGTTCTGCCGGCGCATTTTCGATAATCACTTGGTTGGCGCCTTGCCACGCGGCGAAGCGATTAATGGCTTTTTGGACGTCATTAAGGAAAGCGTTACTGATGCGTGTGCCCTCTTCCAGCCAGAATGCACGAACCACTAATTGCTGCGCCTGACGCTCCATTTTGGCATCAATGCGCGCTTTCAATAATCCGCGATGCAGGACCGGCAGGACAAAATAACCATATTTGCGCTTTTCCGCAGGCGTATAGCACTCAATGCGGTAATCAAAATTAAACAGCTCCAGCGCGCGACGACGATCCCAAACCACTGGATCAAAGGGTGACAACAGCGCGGTATGTGTGGCAGAGAGTGGCTTTTCCAGCAGCGGCAATAATGCGTGGTGTAACCACATTTCGCCCAGTTGCTCGACCTCAACACGCACAATTTCTCCGCGCGCAGCCGCATCCTCAAGCCATGACTTGAGCGGTGCGCGTTTGAGCCGGTAATAATCGGCTAACCAACTGCCACGGAAAATGCCGAGACTGCATGCGCTGTGACTCAGCATCTGTAACACCGCTTCGTCTTCACTTAACGCATGCTGTTCATCAATCCAGTCCGGCATCACGCGGCTGTGCAGATCGTAAACCCGCTGGAAGTTGCGCCGCTCCACCACCATCAACTGACCCGCGCTGAACAAATTCTCCAGATGACGCTTATGCGGCTTCCACGCCCACCAGCCCGGTTTGGTCTGTTTATCATTACTGAAATCGGCTGCTCGCACTGGGCCGTTGGCGGAGATGTGTTGCAGAAGGTCAGTGATTTCCTGTTGATGTTCCTCAACCCATCGCTGGTTGTACTTCCAGCCCAGTCGCTGCGGTTCCAGCATGCGGTGGCGCAGCAACGGGTAATCTTCAGAAGGAATAAAACAGGCTTCATGAGCCCAATATTCAAATAATGCGCCCGAGGCCAGCGCCTCTTCCAGCCAGTTGGTCTGATACGCGCCAAGGCGGCTAAACAGCACCAGATAAGGACTGCGTGCCACCACATTGATGGTATCAATTTGCAGCAAAGACATCTGACGCACAGTCGCGTGTATATCGGCAAAGCGCGCACGTCGGCCTAAAGGACGTAACAGTCCCTGAGCAGCCAGATGCAGATGACGAGCAGTTTGCAACGAGAGGGAAGCGACGAGGTTCATAACTCCATTCCCTTTTCGGTGGTTAGCGCGAACGGGCGTCGCGCGCGGTAGTGCAGAGATGGGTGATATCGTCTAACAAGGTTGTCACCGCCGCGCCTTGCAGATGCGCATCAACCGGCAAATACCACCAGTTTGGGCGAGCAAAACTACGGCATTTTACCGCATCTTTTTCCGTCATCAGCAAGCACTGATCTGCCTGAGTCAGACGCCGCAATTCGTCTTCGCTGTAAGCATGGTGATCGGCGAAGGCAATTTCAGCCACTGGCTTGATGCCTTGCTGCTTAAGCGTGTTGAAGAAGCGCGGCGGATGACCAATGCCGGCCATCGCGACAATTTCCGGCAATTGCGCTAACGCCACGCTTGCACCGTTGATCAGGTTGACCGCCAGACCGGGCTGCAATGACATCGCAATTTCGCCCGCCTGCGCATCGCCGCCGTTAACAATCACCGCATCTACGGTGCTAAGTCGTGAGGCGCGTTCACGCATCGGCCCAGCCGGTAACCACCAGCCATTACCAAAACGACGCATCCCATCCACCACCACAATTTCGCGATCGCGCTGCAGCGCGTAATGCTGCAGGCCATCATCGGTGATAATCACATCCAGATCGTGCGCAGCGAGCAAGCCTTCTACCGCCAGACGCCGCCGTGGCGCAACGGCGACCGGCACCTGTGTGCGTTGAGCGATCAGCACAGGTTCATCGCCGGCCTGCGCCGTGGGCGTTTCAGCGGTAACCAGCAGCGGATAACGTTCAGCTTTTCCGCCGTAACCCCGCGACACCACGCCAGCACGTACTCCGCGTTGTTGCAGCGCCTGCACCAACCAAATCACTACGGGCGTTTTACCATTCCCACCTGCGGTGAGGTTCCCCACCACAATCACAGGGCAAGGCGCGCGCCAACTTTTTCGCCAACCGCGCTGGAAGCTGAGGCGAATCAATAGGGTAATCGCCCCATAAAGCAGACTCAGTGGCCATAGCAGCAGCCATAACGGCGAACGCCCGCTCCAGATGCGTTCGATCATTGACCGAACTGCAGTTTGTGAAGCTGCGCATAGGCGCCCTTCTGTTCAAGCAGCACGCTGTGAGTACCGCGTTCGACAATGCGACCATCTTCAACTACGACGATCTCATCGGCTTTCTCAATGGTCGACAGACGGTGCGCAATCACCAGTGAGGTGCGATTTTTCTGCAGCTCATCAAGTGCGGCCTGAATCGCCCGCTCAGATTCGGTATCGAGCGCTGATGTGGCTTCATCGAGAATCAAAATCGGGCAGTCACGCAGTAACGCACGCGCAATCGCAATACGCTGACGCTGACCACCGGAAAGCAGCACGCCATTCTCACCTATCACGGTATCAAGGCCATTATCCATCTTCTGGATGAAGTCCATTGCATGCGCCATGGTCGCAGCCTGCTCGATTTGCTCGCGCGTGTATTGACCATTACGGGCATAAGAAATGTTGTTGGCGACGGTGTCGTTGAAGAGATGAACGTTCTGGGAAACCAATGCCACTTGATTACGCAGTGAACGCAGGGTGTATTCGCGCAGATCGTGGCCATCCAGCAGAATTTCACCGCTATCAATGTCGTAGAAGCGCGTCAGCAAGCTGGCCATAGTGGATTTACCAGAGCCAGAACGGCCGACCAGTGCAACGGTTTTACCGGCAGGCAGCGACAGGTTGATATCACGCAGCGCAGGAATTTCACGGCCTGGATAGGTAAAGGTCACGTTGCGGAATTCCACATCACCCTTAGCACGATCCATTTCACGCTTACCGTTATCCACTTCCTGCTCACTGTCAAGAATCGAGAACAGCGTCTGACAAGCCGCCATACCGCGCTGGAACTGTGCATTCACGTTGGTCAGTGACTTGAGCGGACGCATCAGGGCGATCATGGATGAGAAGACCACGGTGATGGTACCGGCTGTCAGCGTTTCCATCACGCTTGGGAAACTGGCGGCATAAAGTACAAATGCCAGTGCCAGCGAGGCAATCAACTGGATTACCGGATCAGAGATTGAAGATGCTGACACCAGTTTCATGCCTTGTTGGCGCATCCTGTTACTGACCTGAGAAAAACGCTTGGCCTCCACTTCCTGGCCACCAAAGATCAGCACTTCTTTATGCCCTTTTAGCATCTGTTCGGCGCTGGTGGTGACCTGTCCCATGGTGTTCTGCATGTTCTTACTGATGCTGCGGAAACGTTTGGAAACAGTACGAATAGCAAAGGAGACGATCGGTGCCAGCACAATGAGAATCAAAGACAGCTGCCAGCTGTAATAGAACATCATGATGAACAGGCCAATGATTGAGGCCCCTTCACGCACCACCGTAACCAGTGCACTGGAAGAGGAAGAGGCCACCTGTTCAGAATCGTAGGTGATGCGTGACAGCAGCGTCCCCGTTGATTGCTGATCAAAGAAGGTTACCGGCATGCCCATCATATGGCCGAACAGGCGGCGACGCATGTTCATGACCACGTTGCCGGACACCCATGAGATGCAGTAACTGGAGATATAGCTGGTCACGCCACGTACCAGCATCAGGCCAATTACCACCAGCGGCATCCACAGCATTACGGATCTGTCTGCTTTACCGAAGCCATCATCCAGTAAAGGTTTCAACAGAGAGAGCATCAGGGTATCGCCTGCCGCATTGAGTATCAGCGCCACCGCTGACACATACAGGCCAGCCTTGTGGGGCGCAATCATCGGCCAGAGTCGACGGAATGTCTGCCACGTTGAGAGATCTTTATCTTGATGCATTATTTATTCACGCTGTTTGAAATAGCCGCTCATTCTACCTGGAATCGCGTTTGACGCCAAACCACTGATGGTACCATCGAGGCATTATTTGCTCTCTTAAGCCCTTAATTTGCCAATGACCTTGTCTGATACCCACATGAATCTGACCCGATTGTGCCGTGTCGTACCACATATAGCCTTGCTGACGATAGCGTTGCACCACGGCTGGCGCAGGCATACGCCAGGCGTTATACCGCGCCACCGAAGCAATTGCTGCTTTCCCAGCAACATTACGTAACAGTAATGCGCCTGATGAAGTCCGACTACCATGGTGCGGAATCTGCAAAATTGTCGCGTTCAGAGCCTCTTTTTCCAGCGCGACAATTTTTCTCTCGGCTTCTAACTCAATATCCCCGGTGAGTAACACGCTGAAGAGCCCGTCATCGACTCGCACCACACAGGAATCGTTATTTTGTCCCTGGGTCTGATTCTCCGGCGGCCACAAAGCGGTAAATTGCAATTTTCCCCACTGCCACCGCTGACCACGGAAGCATGGCAGGTGTCCGTCTTCCGCCAGGGCACTACGAATTGCTACCGCTGGATTAACTTTGAGCAATGAGTGTAGCCCACCACGGTGATCAAGATGCTTGTGGCTTAATATCAAAGAATGGAGGCTTCTGCCGTGATACTGCAACCATGGCAGAATGACGCGCGAACCGGCATCATCCTGTTTCCAACCCGGTCCAACGTCATATAACACCACTTCATTGCCCTGTGTAATGGCAATCGCCAGGCCATGCCCCACATCAATCATGTCGATTTGCCAGTCATCACGCTGTGCAGCGCTGCGCCAGAGGATGATTGCGAGTATCAGGCTAAAACACGGCATCACACTGCGATAAATCAGCTTGCTGCGCCAGAGAACTAATCCTACCCACAGCAGCACGATAGCAGGTAACGTATCGCTCCATGCCCACCAGCCAGCGGGTAACCACTGCAGCAGGAGCATGACCTGGCTTATGGAAAGATCCGCCAGAGACCATAATCCCGTTGAAATCAGCGCCACTGGCAATAGCATTGCCAGCAATATCAGTGGCACCGTGACAAAAGACACAACCGGCACCGCGATCAGATTCGCTAATAACGCACTCAGGCTTATTCCCTGAAACAGGAAGATTTGTAGTGGGGCCATGAGGATCATCATTCCTAACTGCAGATGTAGCAATTGCAATAACAGCCATCGACGCTTTGCGCGAAAGCGATGTGGTAATGGAAACCATTGATACCAGGCAATCAGCATCGCGACAGCCAGTGCCGACAACCAAAAGCTCTCTGACAGCACAGTTAATGGATCCAGTGCCAGCAAAGCGCCGATACATAACGTCCAGACTTGCCAGCCACTGAGCTGCCAACCGGCGCTGCGCATCCCTATCCATAATATGAGCGCGATCATCGCGCGCTGGGCCGGTGCATGACTGCCAGAAACCCACGTGTAAGTCGCTGCGGTCATAACACTAACCAGCAGCGGAAATAAATGACCAATCAAATGACCCGGCAAAATTACCTGGATAGCACGTGCCAACAACCATCCAACGCTGGCAGCTAATGCAATATGCATTCCCGAGATTGCCATCAAGTGGGCAGTACCTGTTTCCCGCAGCAACTGTCGCTGCTCTTCAGTCATGTTGGTACGTATACCAAACGCTAAAGCCTGCATAATTGCCGGTTGTTTGAGCGTATCGAATGCGGGTAGATGATGATTAATTAAACGCGTCCGCCAGTTGCAAGTTAGCGATTCCACCTGCTTACTGATGATGCGCCCTTGCAGCGGCGTGTGATTAGACAAGGCAAAGCGCTGCAGATCGAACTCGCCTTCATTTAATCTGCCGTGGACGGCACGCAGTCGCAGTTTCATCTGCCAGCGCTGACCGGCACAGTACGGTTGCTCCATCGAAGCGTTATTGAGCGTGACAAAGAGAGGTGGAAACTGATAACGCTGACCGACACGCAAGATTTGCACGGTTAATTGCTGCTTCTGTTCACGAACTTCAGTCACACGTACAGTGGCTTCAATTGAGACGGCAGTCAGATCCCCAATGGCATTGACCATCTGGCGGGCTTCAGTCAATGTCCATGCCACCATTAAGAGAGCAATTCCTGCAAGCCGTAGCAACGTGATTGGCATCAACCCAAGCGCCACAGCGAATACAACCATGATGACTATTCCGTTGGCAGCGGGTATATGCGGCAATATGCCCAACGGCAATGCCGAGGCAATCATCAATCTGGCAAGAACAATCCAGTTCATATGCATTATTACTCTCCCTCATTGGCGGAAGAGTGTGCCGAGAAAAGCAGGGATTTACTTCATTGAAAAGAGAGTGTGTCGCGAAGGATTCCGAGACTTTTGCAGAGATTACATTGATGAGACTTCATTTTGGAAAGCAGATCTCAATTCCGCATACTCTAAACAAAAAAAAACGACACCCTAAAGTGTCGTTTTTATCGTTCGGTAACGGCTTAGCCGTAGATGTTCGCACGGTCACGCAATTCTTTGCCCGGCTTAAAGTGGGGAACGTATTTACCTTCCAGATCCACTTTGTCGCCCGTTTTCGGGTTACGACCCGTACGCGGTGCACGGTAATGCAAAGAAAAGCTGCCGAATCCCCGGATTTCAATGCGCTCGCCCTGGGCCAACGTAGTGGCCATGTGCTCAAGCATCTCTTTGACCGCATCCTCAACGACTTTCGCCGGAATATGAGTATGCTGGCCAGCAAGTCTCTCAATTAGTTCTGACTTGGTCATGTAACCTCCGGTTAATCCTTATTTGGAAAGGTATGACAGCTTTTACCGAAACCGGACGATTTTCATCATCCGGTGCCTTAGGTCGATTACTCGCCTTTAGCCGCTTTGAACGCTTCAGCCATCGCGCTAGAGAAGTTGCTGCCTTCATCCTGTTTGGTGTTAACAGTGTTGATAGCTTCTTTCTCATCAGCCTGGTCTTTTGCACGAACAGACAGGCTCACAACGCGGTTCTTACGGTCAACGCCAGTGAATTTAGCTTCAACGTCGTCGCCAACACTCAGAACCAGAGTTGCGTCTTCGATGCGGTCCAGAGAAGCTTCAGAAGCGCGCAGGTAACCCTCTACGCCGTCAGCTAATTCTACTGTAGCACCTTTCGCGTCAACTGCAGTGACTTTACCAGTCACGATAGCGCCTTTCTTGTTCAGGGTGATGTAGTTGTTGAATGGATCTTCAGCCAACTGCTTCACGCCCAGAGAGATGCGCTCGCGCTCTGCATCAACCTGCAGTACAACGGCAGCGATTTCGTCGCCTTTTTTGTACTCACGAACGGCTTCTTCGCCAGTCGCGTTCCAGGAGATGTCAGACAGGTGAACCAGACCGTCGATGCCACCGTCCAGGCCGATGAAGATACCGAAGTCAGTGATTGACTTGATTTTACCTTCAACGCGATCGCCTTTGTTGTGGGTCTCAGCGAACAGCTGCCATGGGTTAGATTTGCACTGCTTCAGACCCAGGGAGATACGACGACGCTCTTCATCGATGTCCAGAACCATTACTTCAACCACATCGCCTACGTTTACAACTTTAGACGGATGGATGTTTTTGTTGGTCCAGTCCATTTCTGAAACGTGTACCAGACCTTCAACGCCTTCTTCGATTTCTACGAAGCAGCCGTAATCAGTCAGGTTGGTTACACGACCAGTCAGGCGAGTGCCTTCTGGATAGCGCTTAGCGATAGCAACCCAAGGATCTTCGCCCAGCTGTTTCAGGCCCAGAGATACACGGGTACGCTCGCGGTCGAACTTCAGCACTTTAACAGTGATTTCGTCGCCCACGTTGACGATTTCGCTCGGATGCTTAACGCGTTTCCAAGCCATATCGGTAATGTGCAGCAGGCCGTCAACGCCGCCCAGATCCACGAATGCACCGTAGTCAGTGAGGTTCTTAACGATACCTTTAACTTCCATGCCTTCCTGCAGGTTTTCCAGCAGCTGATCGCGCTCAGCGCTGTTCTCAGATTCGATAACTGCACGGCGTGAAACTACGACGTTGTTACGTTTCTGATCAAGCTTGATTACTTTGAATTCAAGCTCTTTGCCTTCCAGGTGCAGAGTATCGCGAACCGGACGAACGTCTACCAGTGAACCTGGCAGGAACGCACGAATACCGTTCAGCTCAACTGTGAAGCCACCTTTAACTTTGCCGTTGATAACACCGGTAACAGTTTCAGCGTCTTCGTAAGCTTTTTCCAGCGTGATCCAAGCTTCGTGACGTTTAGCTTTCTCACGGGACAGCAGGGTTTCACCGAAGCCGTCTTCTACTGCGTCCAGCGCAACGTCAACTTCGTCGCCTACCTGGATTTCCAGTTCGCCGGCTGCGTTCTTGAACTGCTCTGCAGGAATTGCAGATTCAGATTTCAGACCCGCATCAACCAGAACTACGTCTTTGTCGATAGAGACAACAACGCCACGAACGATGGAACCCGGACGGGTTTCGATTTCTTTCAGGGACTCTTCAAAGAGTTGAGCAAAAGATTCAGTCATATTGATAATCTTAGGATTCTTCAATTTAACGTCCACCTGACTTCATTGTCGGATGGGGTTGTTTCACATGCCCTGCACCGGGTCCTTGGTACAGGGTTACAGCAATTCGGTTGCCGAAAGATTAAATGCCCAACTTACGCTTAGCATAATCAAGCGCCTTTTCAATCACTTGCTCAATCGACATACTGGTTGAATCCAGTACCAGAGCATCTGTGGCAGGCACTAAAGGGGCGATGGCACGATTACGATCGCGGTCGTCGCGTTCCTTTATCTCGGATAAAAGGCGATCAAAGTTAACATTAAAGCCTTTCTCCTGCAACTGTAGCATACGGCGATGCGCACGCTCTTCCGAGCTAGCGTCGAGGAATATTTTCACTGGCGCATCAGGGAAAACTACGGTTCCCATATCGCGTCCATCGGCGATTAAACCGGGCTCTTCGCGGAATGCGCGTTGGCGTCGAAGCAATGCCTCACGCACCCGCGGAAAAGCGGCAACGCGCGATGCGGTGTTGCTGACTTCTTGCGTGCGGATTTCACCGGTGACATCTTCACCTTCAAGAACCACCTGCATTTCACCGTCAACCGATAGAAAACGCACATCAAGATGCGCAGCCATCGGTACTAATGCTTCCTCGGACTCAATATCCACCTGATGGTGAAGTGCGGCCAATGCTAAAACGCGATAAATAGCGCCAGAATCCAGTAAGTGCCACTGCAACGACTCCGCCATCGCTTTACATAAAGTCCCTTTACCCGCGCCACTTGGCCCATCGATGGTAATAACCGGGGCGATTGCCGTCATTGTTCTCTCCTGTTGCTGCGTGCTTATTGTCAGCCCTTCCAGGCCGCCTGGATTGCGCGGCATTATACGCTGCCTGCGTCGGGTTAGTACCCTTTAGCGTAGACAGCGCTAGAAATATAGACAGATTCAGAAGAATTTCCGCCTGATAAGGCCAGAAGAGAGCAAAGAAACCCGGCGCTGTGCACCGGGTTAGACGATCAGGAAGTATGACTGATTTTCGCCAACTGCTGGAAATAGCTCGGGAAGGTTTTCGCAGTGCAGCCTGGATCAAGGATGGTTACCGGCATATCCGACAGAGCCACCAGTGCGAAGCACATTGCCATACGGTGATCGTTGTAAGTACCGATATCCGCATGTTGCAACTGAGTCGGGGGTGTAACACGAATAAAGTCGTGTCCTTCTTCTACTTCCGCCCCCACTTTGCGTAACTCAGTCGCCATCGCAGCAAGACGGTCGGTCTCTTTTACGCGCCAGTTATAGATGTTGCGCATCAGCGTGGTGCCTTCTGCGAACAGTGCTGTGGTTGCAATGGTCATTGCCGCATCGGGAATATGGTTCATATCCATATCGATTGCCGTCAGCGATCCGCGTGTGCAAGAGATATAGTCATCTCCCCACTCAATCACTGCGCCCATCTTTTCCAGCACATCAGCAAAACGGATATCGCCCTGCACGCTGTTGCGGCCAATACCGGTTACACGTACGGTACCCCCTTTAATGGCAGCGGCAGCGAGGAAATATGATGCAGAAGACGCATCACCTTCCACCAAATAATCGCCTGGAGACTGGTACTGTTGCTGCCCTTTAACCACAAAACGCTGATAGTCCTGATTATCAACATCCACACCAAAGCAGCGCATCAGGTGCAAGGTGATATCAATGTAAGGCTTAGAAACCAGATCGCCTTTAATGGTGATGATGGTGTCTTGCTGCGCCAGTGGCGCGGTCATTAGCAATGCCGTGAGGAACTGGCTGGATACACTGCCATCGACGCTGACTTCCCCACCAACAAAACCGCCATTAAGACGCACTGGCGGATAATCGGTCTGTTCGAGATAGTCAATCTTTGCTCCGCCCTGACGCAGTGCATCAACCAGATGACCAATCGGACGCTCTTTCATGCGTGGCTCGCCAGTCAGAACGATTGACTGCTCGCCCAAACAGAGCGCGGCAGCCAAAGGTCGCATCGCTGTACCTGCGTTACCGAGAAACAGCTCAAGCGGTTGTTCAGCATGTAAAGGGCCCGCGTTACCTACCACTTCGCATACGGTGCGATCGTCTGAGAGCGTATAGCTGACACCCAGCGCTTTGAGGGCATTCAGCATGTGCTTAACGTCATCGCTATCAAGCAAGTTAGTCAGGCGGGTGGTGCCCTTTGCCAGCGCGGCCAGCAAGAGTGCGCGGTTCGAGACGCTTTTTGAACCCGGTAAGTTTACCGTGCCGTCAACGCGATTAATCGGTTGTAGAGTCAGGGAGTCCTGCATGTGAAACCAAATCTCCAGAAAATACGAGACCCCATCGTGTGACGGGGTCTGGTACCAGACAAGCTGGCATGAAAAAAGCAATTAGCCGTGGCGACGTTCGAAGTCGACCATGAACTCAGTCAGCGTTTTAACGCCTTCCAGCGGCATCGCATTGTAGATCGATGCACGCATACCGCCAACCACGCGATGGCCTTTCAACGCGTGCAGCCCAGCCTTGAGAGACTCTTCCAGGAACACACTTTGTCCAATGAGGAATCGGCTAACTGGAATGGCACGTTCATACGTGAACGGTTTTCGCTTGCGACATCGTTGCGATAAAACGCACTGTTATCAATCACGCCATACAATAAGTCGGCTTTTGCCTGATTCAGTTTGTCCATCTCAGCCACGCCGCCCTTCTCTTTCAGCCATTTGAATACCAGGCCAGAGAGATACCATGCGAAAGTCGGCGGAGTGTTAAACATCGATTCGTTTTCGGCCAGCACCTTGTAATCAAGGATAGAAGGCACATAACGTTGTGCTTTGCCTAGCAGATCTTCGCGCACAACCACTAAGGTTAAGCCCGCCGGGCCGATATTTTTTTGCGCGCCAGCGTAGATCACGCCATAGCGACTCACATCGATTGGACGAGACAGAATAGTAGAAGAGAGATCGGCAACTACGACTTTATCGCCAAAATCCGGCTCTTCATCGATAGCAATGCCGTCAATCGTTTCGTTCGGGCAGAAATGGACATAAGCCGCATCACCATTTAACTGCCATTCACGCATTGGTAATAAAGCACGCTTACCATCACGCGTGGTTTTAATATCAATGGTATTTGGCGAGCAGAATTTCTCGGCTTCTTTAATTGCGCTGTGAGCCCAGTAACCGCCGTCAATATAATCCGCGGTTTTTGCATCACCCAGCAAGTTGCCGGGAATGGCCGCGAACTGCGCACGCGCACCGCCATGGCAGAATAAAACTTTGTAGTTGGCTGGGATCTTCAGCAGATCGCGAAAATCTTGTTCTGCCGCTTCTGCAACAGCAATAAACTCTTTACTGCGGTGACTGATCTCCATCACCGAGGTGCCTAATCCGTGCCAGTTTGTCAGTTCTTGTTCTGCGCGACGGAGCACTTCTACCGGCAGCATAGCCGGGCCAGAGCTAAAATTATAAACCTGAGTCATTTCCCCTCACCACTGTCATATCGAACGGTTATGAATACCCAACCGGTTTTATCATTGCCTCCAGATGGCTGCAATCATTAATCCGGCAGCGATCACATTTCCAGAGCCAGCTTCACCGCAGCTTATGTCATAAATGCATTAAGCCATGGAATTTTGTGAGGTTGTTCCAGAAAGAAAAATCGGCAAGCGTAATGGCGTAACAACCTTAACCAGTCTGAGATAAATTTGGCTGACTGAATAGCGAAGCACGCATAAAACCCGTATTATTGCGCGCTTTACGCCCACCCCATTGACTTAAGAGAGCGCCACCATGACGCAAACGTTTATCCCCGGAAAAGACGCCGCACTGGAAGATTCCATTGCTCGCTTTCAGCAGAAACTGCAAGACCTTGGTTTCAACATTGAAGAAGCTTCCTGGCTGAATCCGGTGCCACACGTCTGGTCAGTACACATTCGCGATCGCGACTGCCCGCTGTGCTTTACAAATGGCAAAGGTGCTAGCAAAAAAGCCGCTCTGGCTTCAGCGCTGGGCGAATATTTTGAGCGCCTCTCTACTAACTATTTCTTCGCCGATTTCTGGTTGGGTGAATCCATCGCTAATGGTGATTTTGTTCACTATCCGAATGAAAAATGGTTCCCGCTCACTGAGGACGACAGCCTGCCAGAAGGCATTTTGGATGCGCGCCTGCGCAAGTTCTATGATCCTGATGAGAGCCTGGGTGCTTCTGAGCTGATTGATCTGCAATCCGGCAATGACGAGCGTGGAATTTGTGGCCTGCCATTTACCCGTCAATCTGACCAGCAAACAGTGTATATCCCGATGAACATCATCGGTAATCTGTACGTTTCGAATGGTATGTCTGCCGGTAACACCGCGAACGAAGCGCGTGTACAGGGTCTTTCTGAAGTGTTTGAGCGTCATATTAAGAATCGCATCATCGCCGAATCCATCAGCCTGCCAGAAATTCCAGCAGAGGTGATGCAGCGTTATCCTGGCGTAATTGAAGCAATTGAACGTCTGGAAGCAGAAGGTTTCCCAATCTTCTCATACGATGCGTCACTCGGCGGCAAATACCCGGTTATCTGCGTTGTGCTGTTCAATCCAGCAAATGGTACCTGCTTCGCTTCGTTTGGCGCACATCCGGACTTTGGCGTCGCACTTGAGCGAACCGTTACTGAACTGCTGCAGGGCCGTGGTCTGAAAGATCTCGACGTGTTCACACCGCCGACGTTCGATGATGAAGAGGTAGCGGAACACGCTAACCTGGAAACGCATTTCATCGATTCAAGCGGCCTGATTTCATGGGATATGTTTAAAGACGATGCCGATTATCCTTTCGTCGACTGGAGCTTTGCGGGTACCACTCACGAAGAGTTTGATACGCTAATGGCGATCTTCCGTGCGGAAGATAAAGAAGTCTATATCGCTGACTATGAACATCTGAGTGTTTACGCTTGCCGCATTATCGTGCCGGGCATGTCTGATATTTATCCAGCAGAAGATCTGCTGCTGGCAAATAACAGCATGGGCGCACCACTGCGCAAAACCCTGCTGGCGCTGCCAGACAGCCAATGGGAACCCGAAACCTATCTCGAGCTGATTGTGCAACTGGATGAGGAAGGTCATGATGACTTTACTCGCGTGCGCGAGCTGCTGGGTCTGGCATCAGGCAAAGATAATGGCTGGTACACGCTACGTATTGGCGAGCTGAAAGCCATGCTGGCGCTGGCCGGCGGCGACCTGGATCAGGCTCTGATCTGGACTGAATGGACGATGGAGTTTAATCAGTCCATCTTTAGTGAAGAGCGCGCAAACTACTACCGCTGTCTGCAAACCTTGCTGCTGCTGGCAATGGAAGAGGAACGCGATCCGCTACAATATCATCGCGCCTTTATTCGTATGTACGGCCAGGCTGCTGTTGAGGCTGCTTCAGCGGCAATCAGTGGCGAAGCGCCCTTCTATGGATTGCAAGCGGTCGATCTGGATCTGAAAGCTTTCCCTGCGCATCAATCATTACTCGCTGCCTATGAAAAGCTGCAGACAGCTAAACGTCGTTATTGGTCACAAAAATAGCCTTAACGCTTAAATTTCCATTTATAGAAATTAGGGTACTGGTCAATGGCACTGAAAAAATCAGTGCCATTTTTTTATATTGATCATACAAAGAGATTTAAGTGCATTATTAAATAACAATTCAGCTTTAATCGTTAATGATATTTAACAAAATCTAGTCTTGCCCGCAGCCACCTTCAACTTATTTTGCATAAATTAAAAATTATTTATTACAATAAATTCAATAATTTAAGCAGCACTCAGACGCATTTACGCTTCGCTTATCAGCGACCTTCCGGTCAAATATGATCCACATCAATTTCTGACCTATACTCCTTTGTTAATATCTTTACAGGCAATTTTTGGAGAGCGTTAGTGTGAAAGCTGACAACCCTTTTAATTCATTATTACCGGCGGCAATGGCGAAAGTTGCAGAAGAAGCCGGCATATATAAAGCTACTAAACGTCCTTTAACCACCTTCTTCCTTGCCATCACTGCTGGCGTATTTATCTCAATCGCATTTGTCTTCTATATCACTGCGACCACCGGAAGTGGAGCAATGCCCTACGGCATAGCAAAACTGATCGGCGGTATCTGTTTCTCGCTCGGTTTAATGTTAGTCGTGGTGTGCGGTGCTGACCTGTTCACCTCAACTGTTTTGATCGTGGTGGCAAAAGCCAGCGGCCGTATCACCTGGCTGCAACTCGGTCGACACTGGTTGACGGTCTATATCGGTAACCTGTTTGGTGCGCTGTTCTTTGTCGCGCTGATCTGGTTAGCCGGTGAACACATGGTGGCGAATGGTGCCTGGGGTTTGAATGTCCTGCAAACCGCTGACCATAAAATGCATCACACCTTTATTGAAGCAGTGAGTCTCGGTACGCTCGCCAACCTGATGGTTTGCCTGGCGGTGTGGATGAGTTATTCCGGCCGCAGTCTGATGGACAAAATGTTTGCGATGATCCTACCAGTGGCGATGTTTGTTGCCTGCGGTTTTGAACATAGTATTGCCAACATGTTCCTTATCCCGATGGCCATCGTTATCCGTGATTTTTCCAGCCCGGAATTCTGGCAAATGGCTGGTGCAAGCGCAGCACAGTTCCCATCACTAAGCGTTAGTAACTTTATTGTTAACAACCTGATTCCCGTGACCATCGGCAACATTATTGGCGGCGGATTATTAGTCGGTTTGACCTACTGGGTAATCTATCTGCGTGGCGATGAGCCGGTGCATTAATGAATTGGTACGGGCGTGCTGAGTCAGCGCGCCATACGTCAAAGTCTCCCTAAATAAGGCAGGTATATCATGTCCGAACTGAATGAAAAAATGGCGTCAGCCTGGGAAGGATTTAGCGCCGGCGAATGGCAGAACAGCGTCAACGTCCGTGACTTTATCCAGAAAAACTACACACCGTATGAAGGCGACGAATCCTTCCTCGCTGGCGCGACGCCGGCCACAACTAAGCTGTGGGACAGCGTACTTGAAGGCATCAAAATCGAGAACCGCACCCACGCGCCGGTAGATTTTGACACCGATCTGGCTTCAACCATCACCTCTCACGATGCCGGCTACATCAGCAAATCGCTGGAAAAAATCGTTGGCCTGCAAACTGAAGCACCTTTGAAACGTGCCATCATCCCGTTTGGCGGCATCAAAATGGTTGAGGGTTCTTGCAAGGTTTATGGCCGCGAACTTGATCCCGCGCTGAAAAAAGTCTTCACTGATTACCGCAAAACCCATAACCAGGGCGTGTTCGATGTTTACACCCCTGACATCATGCGCTGCCGTAAATCAGGCGTGTTGACGGGTTTACCGGATGCCTATGGCCGCGGTCGTATCATCGGTGACTATCGCCGCGTTGCGCTGTACGGCATCGATTTTCTGATGAAAGACAAAGTTGCGCAGTTCAATTCTCTGCAGAGCGATATGGAGAATGGCGTTGACCTCGAAGCCACCATTCGCCTGCGTGAAGAGATCTCTGAACAGCACCGCGCACTGGGTCAGATCAAAGAGATGGCTGCGAAGTATGGTTCAGATATCTCGCTGCCCGCTACCAATGCTCAAGAAGCCGTTCAGTGGACTTACTATGGCTATCTCGCGGCGGTGAAATCTCAGAACGGTGCGGCAATGTCCTTTGGTCGCGTATCCACCTTCCTTGATGTGTATATCGAGCGCGATATTCAGGCCGGAAAACTGACTGAAGAAGAAGCACAGGAACTGATTGACCATCTGGTGATGAAACTGCGTATGGTGCGCTTCCTGCGTACACCTGAATACGATGAGCTGTTCTCTGGTGACCCAATCTGGGCAACAGAATCACTGGCGGGTATGGGCGTCGATGGCCGTACTCTGGTGACTAAAAGCACCTTCCGTTTCCTGAATACGCTTTACACCATGGGGCCATCTCCGGAGCCAAATATGACCATCCTGTGGTCAGAAAAACTGCCGGTTAACTTTAAGAAATACGCCGCAAAAGTGTCTATCGATACATCCTCATTGCAGTATGAGAATGATGACCTGATGCGTCCTGACTTCGACAACGATGACTATGCTATCGCCTGCTGCGTTAGCCCAATGATTGTCGGTAAGCAGATGCAGTTCTTCGGTGCGCGTGCCAACCTGGCAAAAACCCTGCTGTACGCAATCAACGGTGGCGTTGACGAAAAACTGAAAATGCAGGTGGGTCCGAAAGAAGCACCAATCACTGACGAGATTCTTGATTACGACACCGTGATGGAGCGCCTGGATCACTTCATGGATTGGCTGGCTAAGCAGTACGTCACCTCCCTGAATATCATTCACTACATGCACGATAAGTACAGCTACGAAGCTTCACTGATGGCGCTTCACGATCGTGACGTTTATCGCACCATGGCCTGTGGTATCGCGGGTCTGTCTGTTGCGGCTGACTCACTTTCTGCCATCAAATACGCCAAAGTGAAAACCATCCGTGATGAAGATGGTTTAGCGGTAGACTTTGAAATTGAAGGCGAATATCCGCAATTTGGTAATAACGACTCTCGCGTTGATGACATGGCGTGCGATTTGGTTGAACGTTTCATGAAGAAAATTCAGAAACTGCAAACCTACCGTAACGCGGTGCCAACTCAGTCAGTGCTGACCATCACTTCTAACGTGGTTTACGGTAAGAAAACCGGTAATACGCCAGACGGACGTCGTGCGGGTGCGCCATTCGGTCCGGGTGCTAACCCAATGCACGGCCGTGATCAGAAAGGTGCGGTGGCTTCACTGACCTCCGTCGCGAAACTGCCCTTTGCTTACGCGAAAGACGGCATCTCTTATACTTTCTCCATCGTGCCAAATGCGCTGGGTAAAGATGATAACGTGCGTAAAACCAATCTTGCTGGCCTGATGGATGGATATTTCCACCATGAAGCCAATATTGAGGGCGGTCAGCATCTGAACGTTAACGTGATGAACCGTGAGATGTTGCTGGATGCGATGGAACATCCTGAGAAGTATCCGCAGCTGACCATTCGCGTATCCGGTTATGCTGTGCGCTTCAACTCGCTCACCAAAGAGCAGCAGAAAGATGTAATTACCCGTACGTTCACACAGTCGCTGTAATCGTAGTTCACTGAGATTGAAAGGCTCCTGCGGGAGCCTTTTCTCCACAAGTCCGTTTTGCCAGTTTGCTGGTGCTGGCGACCTGGCAAAATCGACTTTCACTTTTAGAGCACAACATAGATTGTGCTGCCTGATATTCAGGCTCACCTGGAGAACTCATCGCAATGTCAACCATCGGTCGTATCCACTCCTTTGAATCCTGCGGCACCGTTGACGGCCCAGGCATCCGCTTCATTACCTTTTTTCAGGGCTGCCTCATGCGCTGCTTGTATTGCCATAACCGCGATACATGGGACACGCATGGCGGTAAAGAAGTTACCGTTGAAGAGTTGATGAAGGATGCGCTCTCATATCGTCACTTCATGAATGCATCTGGCGGTGGCGTGACGGCGTCGGGTGGCGAAGCGATCTTACAAGCGGAGTTCGTGCGTGACTGGTTCCGCGCTTGCCAGGCAGAAGGCATTCATACCTGTCTCGACACCAACGGCTTTGTTCGTCGCTACGATCCGGTGATCGATGAATTGCTTGATGCCACTGATTTGGTAATGCTCGATTTAAAACAGATTAACGATGATGTGCATCAGATTCTGGTGGGCGTTTCCAATCATCGTACGCTGGACTTTGCGCGCTATCTGCAGAAGAGAGGCAAACGCACCTGGATCCGCTTTGTAGTGGTGCCTGGCTACTCCGATGATGATGACTCCGTTCATCGCTTGGGTGAGTTTACCAAAGATATGGATAACATAGAGAAGATCGAATTGCTGCCTTACCACGAGTTAGGCAAACACAAATGGATCGCCATGGGCGAAGAGTACAAGCTGGATGGTGTTAAGCCGCCGAGCAAGGAAACCATGGAGCGAGTGAAGAATATCCTCGCCAGCTACGGCCATGAAGTGATGTATTAACCGCAAACAAAAGGGGAACCACCGGCTCCCCTTTTTACTATTTCATGGGAATGCGTTAAGCATGTGCGACAGGAGTAGCCTGATGATCGGCTTTGCGCAGTAACATCACCAGATAAACCAGTGCAACTGCAGCAATCATCACAAACAGCAGGCGGTCAGAGTAATTCTGCATCAGCATTGACGTCATTCCCGGCCCCACCAAACTGCCCACGGTATAGCTAAACAGTAACGCCTGATTCATTGCCACTAACTCATGATGCGCGACGGTTTCGCACGCCCAGGACATCGCCACCGGATAAAGTGTAAAACCCGCAAGACCAAGCACAAACAGCGCTGGCGCCATCGCAGTATCACCTAACATAGCAATCGCACCCAGGATAACCACAAACACTTGCACACGCAGCACCATCAGGCGACCAAAGCGATCAGCTAAACGTCCTACCGGCCACTGACCTACAATGCCGGAGCTGACCAGTAACGCCATCCAGTAACCGACGTTTGCATCACTCATGCCCTGATGTGACAGATACAATGGCATCAAGCCATAAAGTGAGCCGAGAACGATACCGGAAATAATGCAGCCATTGATGCCGAGACGAGAACTACGACGACGCAACATAACCCAAAGGCGCCCCGTTGAAGCTTCTTCTGTCGCAGCGCTGGTATTGACATGCACAAACACTACCGGCAATACCGCACAGATAATCAGTGCAGTCACCCATGGAATCACGTGGAGCAGCTCGGTCGACACGCGGCTCACCAGCAACTGGCCTGCAACAGTGCCGAGGTAATAGATGATCATATAAGCCGCCAGCAACTGACCGCGATTACGCACGGTACCGCTGCATAACAAGGCACTCTCAACCACCACCCAAATCAGTGCACAACCGACACCTGCGGTAAAGCGCAGTAATGTCCAGCTATAGAAACCATCCAGTATCACCATGCCCATGGTCGCTACGGCAAAAAGCACGCTGGCGAGGTAAAAACAGCGATTAAAACCATAACGAGTAATCAACCAGCCCGCGAGCAAGGTGCCCAGCAAGTTACCGGTGTAATACGATGAGCTAGCCATTCCCACTTGCCAGGTTGGCAATTGATCATGGGTAAGCCAGAGCGGTACCAGCGTATTAAGCACAGCGATAGACACCGTCATAAGCATTAAGCCGCAAAGCAGCAAAACGACGGGGCGCGACCAGGTTGACATAGGGAATAAAACCAAAAGAGATGACGATAATTGCGCGCAGTTTGCCATCCGCTATCTTAAAGTCAATGTGCAAAAATTCGTCGCCGCACGATTTGCTGCGGAACAATTTATTTTTTTTATCTTCAGAGGGTTAGAAGCATGATGAGGAATACAAGTCTGGCATCTATCTATTTGAATTTACGATTTTTAATGCTTAAGAGCCATTTATTGTCGATAACGTTTATTTCTTATTAATTCCGACTAAAAAATAATTATTTTGCCGCTTAAGAAACAAAAAACCCGGCATTGCCGGGCTTATATAATTGCGCGTTGATTAGCCAACGAATTCCAGTCCGCCCATATAAGGACGTAGTACTTCTGGCACTTCAATGCGGCCATCTGCCTGCTGATAGTTTTCAAGCACAGCCACCAGAGTACGACCCACTGCCAGACCAGAACCGTTCAGCGTGTGCACCAAACGCGGTTTCTTGTCGGTTTTGCTACGGCAGCGCGCCTGCATACGACGAGCCTGGAAATCACCCATGTTGGAGCAAGAGGAGATTTCACGATAGGTGTTTTGTGCTGGCAGCCAAACTTCCAGGTCGTAGGTCTTGGAAGAGCCAAAGCCCATATCGCCGGTGCAAAGCAGCACTTTACGGTATGGCAGATTGAGCAACTGAAGCACTTTCTCAGCATGGCCCACCAACTCTTCCAGTGCATCCATGGAGGTTTCAGGCGCCACAATCTGCACCATTTCCACTTTATCGAACTGGTGCATACGGATTAAACCACGCGTATCGCGCCCGTACGAACCGGCTTCAGAACGGAAGCATGGCGTGTGCGCAGCAAGTTTGAGCGGCAAAGATTCTTCTTCAACGATCTCATCACGCACCAGATTGGTCAGCGGCACTTCAGCGGTAGGGATCAGCGCATAGTTGCTGCTACCCGCTTCTTCGCCCAGCGGCTTGGTATGGAACAAATCTTCACCAAACTTCGGCAGCTGTCCGGTGCCATACAACGTTTCCTGATTCACCAGATACGGAACATAGGTTTCAAGATAACCGTGCTGCTGCGTGTGCAGGTCAAGCATAAACTGGCTAAGCGCACGGTGCAGACGCGCAATCTGGCCCTGCATCACAATGAAACGTGAACCCGTCAATTTCACCGCGGCGGCAAAGTCCAGACCTTTGGCGGCTTCACCCAGCTCAACATGATCTTTCACCGGGAAATCGAACTGGCGCGGCTGGCCCCAGCGGCTGACTTCCTGATTCTCGCTGTCATCTTTACCCAACGGGACTTCGTCAACCGGGAGGTTTGGCAATGCGAGGGCAAAGTCACGAATTTCGTTCTGCAGGGCATCCAGTTCTGCTTTAGCCGCATCCAGGCGTTCGCCCAGCGCGTTCACTTCCTGACGCAGCGGCTCGATGTCTTCCCCACGTGCTTTGGCCTGACCGATGGATTTGGATCGGGAATTACGCTCAGCCTGCAGATTTTCAGTTTCTACCTGCAAGACTTTACGACGCTCTTCAAGCGAACGTAAGGTTTCCACATCCAGTTTAAATCCTCGGCGTGCCAGTTTTTCTGCGACTGCGTCTGGCTCGTTACGCAGCAGGTTGGGATCGAGCATGCTAATCCTGTGTAATAAAAGGTTGATTGAACGAATGGCGGGACTTGCATCCCTATGGAATGCAATGAAATCCTTGCTCACCTTACCGTAAGGTGTTTATCAGCGGTAGCGTTTTATCGGGCTATTTTGATCCTGCTCAGCCAGCCAGGCGAGTTTTTCGCCAATTTTCCCTTCGAGCCCGCGATTAGTCGGTTGATAGTAGCGCGTCTGCGCCATTTCAGGCGGGAAATAGACTTCGCCAGCGGCATAGGCGTTAGTCTCGTCGTGCGCATAACGATACTCTTTGCCCAGCCCCATCTCTTTCATCAATTTGGTTGGGGCGTTGCGTAAATGTTCTGGCACATCGTAGTCAGGAAATTCGCGCGCATCGCGCATCGCGGCTTTGAAAGCGGTGTAAACGGCATTACTTTTGGGTGCACTGGCAAGGTAAACAATCGCCTGCGCAATCGCCCTTTCGCCTTCGGCTGGACCGACGCGCGTAAAGCAATCCCAGGCCGCTAGCGCAACCTGCATGCCGCGCGGATCGGCGTTACCCACATCTTCCGAGGCGATAGCCAGCAAACGGCGGGCGACATACAGCGGATCGCCGCCGGCGGTGATGATTCTTGCATACCAGTAAAGTGCCGCATCGGGTGCTGAACCGCGAACAGACTTGTGCAGAGCGGAGATCAGATCGTAGAAACGATCGCCTTTGTTATCAAAACGCGCCGCCCTTTCACCGGAAACTTCGTTGAGTAATTGTGGCGTTAATTCACGCTGGCCTTCGGCATTGCTTTCAGCCATATCCGCCATCATTTCCAGCGTATTCAATGCCCGACGTGCATCACCGTTCACCAGTTCCGCTATCATACGGCGCGTATTATCCGGCAGCACAATATCGCTTTTGCCATAACCGCGTTCGTCATCCTGCATCGCCTGCAACAGAACCTGTTCAATATCTGCAGTGGTCAGAGACTTGAGTAAATATACGCGGGCACGGGATAGCAGCGCCGAGTTGAGTTCAAACGAGGGATTTTCTGTGGTGGCACCAATAAACGTAATGGTGCCATCTTCAATATGCGGCAGGAAAGCATCCTGCTGACTTTTGTTAAAGCGATGGACTTCGTCGACAAACAGGATGGTGCGTCGACCCACCTGACGATTTTGTCGGGCACGCTCGATCGCTTCACGAATCTCTTTCACGCCAGAAGTGACAGCAGAAATGCGCTCAACATCAGCTTTACCGTAATGGGCGATAATCTCGGCTAATGTCGTTTTCCCTGTCCCAGGCGGTCCCCACAAAATCATCGAATGCAGATGCCCGGCCTCAATGGCGCGCGGCAGCGGTTTACCGGGCGCCAGCAAATGCTGTTGCCCAATGTAGTGTTGCAGCGTCGCCGGCCGCATACGCGCGGCCAGCGGCTGAAACTCATTCGATGGAGCGAAATCCAGAGACAGGTTACTCACCGTGACCTCACTGACGTTGATCGTCCACCGTTACCCCTTTTGGCGGCGTAAAGGTGAATTTGTCTGGGCTAATAGCGCCGTTGTTTTGGCTCTTCAGCTGATAATCGCTGTGCTGACCATCTTGCTCAATCGCGCTGAACTTATTGATGGTGCCAGACGATGTCACATTGATGGTGAACTGCTTGAGGTTGCCATCACTGCTCTTTGGCGTTAGTTCAAAGTTATCGCCCTGCTGCTTGATGTTGTACTGTTTCCAGTCGCTTGGCTGGTTACGCGCAATCAGCATAAACGGCGTATTACTGGCTGCATTTTGCAACAGGCTAACGCTGGCTTGTTCAACGAAGGGATTGTAGAACCACAGATTTTTGCCATCAGAAATAATTACGCTTTCATCTGGCGCGGTCATGTGCCAGTTAAACAAGCTTGGGCGCTTCACCCACAGCTCGCCTTCACCATCCTGCACGTTGGCGCCGCTGCCATCGGTCACTTTCTGACTGAAGCTGGCATGGAAGCTGTTCACTTTATTAAGACGCTGTTGCAGATCGCTGGACGCATCCGCCAATACTGATGCGGAAACAAAACTGGCCAACAGGCCACAGGCAATAACGCGTAATTTCATCTGATTCGATTCCTTATTTATTGTTTCCCGACACTTACAGCATTAAACGTAGTTGCCGCCCCGTCTCTTCGATAGGAGAAAAAGCCGAAAGCTCCCGAAGATATGGGGATCGACCAACAGATAAACAATGGGCCAGTGTTAACTGGCCCATAAGCAGACAACTGCACGCGATAAATTACATCTCGTGTGGCGGCGGCGAAAGCACTTCGCGGTTGCCGTTATGTCCCGGTTCAGAAACGATGCCCTGCGCTTCCATCTGCTCGATGATACGTGCGGCACGGTTATAACCGATACGGAACTGGCGCTGAACCCCAGAAATGGAGGCACGACGTTTTTCCACCACGAAAGAGACCGCCTGGTCAAACAGCGGATCCAGCTCTTCATCGCCCATCATTCCGCCAGCTGCACTCTCGCTCTCTTCACCAGCAGTAATACTTTCGATGTATTGCGGGCGACCGCGTGCTTTCCAGTCCTGAACCACCGCATGCACTTCCTGATCGCGCACGAATGCACCGTGCACACGTACAGGCATTGAGGAGTTTGGCGGCATGTACAGCATGTCACCCATCCCCAGCAGCGATTCTGCACCGCCCTGATCGAGGATGGTACGTGAGTCGATCTTGCTGGAAACGGTGAAGGCGATACGCGTCGGGATGTTGGCTTTGATTAGGCCGGTAATCACATCAACCGACGGACGCTGTGTCGCCAGCACCAGGTGAATACCCGCCGCTCGCGCTTTCTGTGCCAGACGAGCAATCAACTCTTCGACTTTCTTACCGACCGCCATCATCAGATCGGCAAATTCATCGACCAGCACCACGATATAAGGCAGTTTTTCCAGCACGGGCGGTGTGGTGTCCATGCTATCGCCCGGTTTCCAGAACGGATCCGGAATCGGTCGACCCATCGCGGCAGCCTGCTCAATCTTCTCGTTATAGCCGGCAAGATTACGCACGCCCAGCGCAGACATCAGTTTATAGCGACGCTCCATTTCACCAACACTCCAGCGCAGCGCGTTGGCCGCATCTTTCATGTCGGTAACCACTTCGGTCAGCAAATGAGGGATGCCTTCGTAGACTGACAGCTCGAGCATTTTCGGGTCGATCATGATAAAGCGCACTTCTTCCGGCGTGGCTTTATACAGCATGCTGATGATCATGGTGTTAACGCCCACAGATTTACCGGAACCGGTGGTACCGGCAACCAGCAAGTGCGGCATTTTCGCCAAATCAGCCACCACCGGCTGGCCAGCAATGTCTTTACCCAACACCACTGCAAGCGGTGACGGGTTTTCACGGAATTTAGGGCAATCCAGTACTTCGCGCAGATAAACGGTTTGACGATGTTTATTTGGCAGTTCAAGCCCGACGTAAGGCTTGCCTGGAATCACTTCCACCACGCGCACGGCAACCGCAGACAGAGAACGCGCCAGATCACGCGACAAGTTAGAAATACGGGAAGCTTTAACGCCTGGCGCTAAATCGAGCTCGAAGCGGGTAATGACCGGACCAGGTGAAATACCTACAACCTCCGCCTTTACTCGATAATCAGCCAGGCGTGCTTCAACCAGCCGCGCGGTTTGCTCCAGCGCAAACATATCCACCGGCTCTTCTTCTGCCGGTGGTGACGTGAGCAGATCCAGCGTGGGCAGCGGCGTAGAAGGTTTTTCCAGCGGCTGTTCATGGCGAACCAGGAACGGATGGAACAAGCTGTCCTGCACAGGCGCAGCAGGTTTCACTGGTGCAGGCGGCGCAGAATAAGCTTCCTGTTCCGGCGACGACCATGGGCTGGATTCAGCACTCAACGACGGCAATGGCGATGGCTCCGGCGCAGCGGGTTGTTGCCACGGCGCGGGCTCTTCTGACTCTGGCGATGCAGAAATAGTGAACAGTGGCTCGCTCGGGCTATCGTCGACCAAATCTTTCATTGGTGAAAAATCAAAGGCAGACGATGTATCCAGATTAAATACCGGTGCTTCCTTCACTTCAGGTTCGGTATAGCGTTGCTGCTGCTGATCAGCGAACTGACGTGCAAGTTGAGCCTGCTGCAATGCATCCTCATCATCAGGCTCAGACGCTTCCTGCCAGCTTTCACCGTAACGATTCTGCTGCTGCGACGCGAAGGCTTCACGCAACTGCGCCTCTTGCAGCTCAACATCCTCTTCCTGTGGAGGAACGCTGTAAGACGCAGTGACTTCCGGCTGTTGCTGCTCAGCATCTTTAGCCTGTTCTTCCGCCATGCGCTGCGAGGGCAACTTAATGCCGTACGAAGCTAACTCACGTCGTGTTGGCAACTTAACTTTGTTTGGACGCGGCAACTCTGGACCAATGCCCTGCTTCACCTGCGGGTTGTAATCACGCTCAGGTACAATATCGAAGGCAGGTGAATAAGCAGCAGGTGATGTCGCTGCTTTGACTGCTCCAGCGGCAAGTGAAGCGGCGGCGAGACTGTTTAAAGGTGCAGAAGATGAAGCGGCATCCTGCCAGTTGCCCATGCTCGGGCCCTCATCGTCATCAGCCGGCGAAAACGGTGAAGGTGCTGCTTCACCTGGCATCTCGAAACGATAGAGCGGAGCAGAAGGCTGCGCGATTGGTTGTTGTGCTGCAGCAACAGGCTGAGGAGCCGGAATCGACTGAGCCGTGGCTTCGGCAACGCGTGGCATTGCGTCGGGTTCAGCAGATGCGGCTGGAGCAGGCTGCATAGCAGCTGGAGTTTGCTGTGCAGCTGGAGTTTGCTGTGCAGCTTGCGTAGTAACCGCAATTGCAGCGGCAGTTGCCGCACTCGCCTTCGCCAGCAGCGGATCGTCGCCCAACTCCGCAGCAACCGGTTCGCTCACCTTGCGCGGTTTAGCTAACAAGACATCATCGTCGTCATTAACGGACTGTGCAGCATGCATCGGAGGCGACACCTCATCAGCAAGCTCTTCGTCGTCGTATTCTTCTTCCTGCCAGGGTTCGTCATGTCGTGAACGGTTGCTGGCAAAGGTCAGAACACCCATCACCACGCCGCCGATCTTCTCGGCAATCGTCAGCCATGACCATCCGGTGTAAAGCGTGATGCCGGCAGCCCAGACGCACAGCAGCGTCAAGGTGCCGCCAGCCGAACTGAACCACGGCGCCATCGCATTGCTGACCAGGCTGCCGATTACGCCGCCGGAAGCAAAATACCAGATGTCATCTACGTTGAGCGCCGCCAGACCACAGGTCGTTACCACCAAGGCCAGAACGCCAATCAGGCGTAAACCAACGGCAAAGTAGTCGATGTAATCCTGACGATCGCGTTGGCGGAAGGTGATCCAACACAGACCAATAATGACGGGAGGAATGGCGTAGGCCATCACGCCAAAGATGAACAATAGCGTATCGGCCAGCCATGCGCCGACGCTACCACCCAGATTATGGATAGGTTCGTGCCATGCGGTTTGTGACCAGCTTGGATCTGACGGGTTAAAACTAACCAGCGACACTATCAAATAGATGGCGAACAAGGCCACAAGAATGAGCAACGCTTCCAGCAGACGACGTCCACTGCTCAGCGGTTGTAACGAAACATCTTTATCTTCTGTATATTCCTGGCTCAAGAGAACTCTCCAGGTGCCTGTAAATTAAGAAGGCAACAACGTCGGGCATGCCCGACGTTGGTCCTGTATGAATTCACAGGAGTGTACCGAAATCCTGCAAGCTTTGCACCTGCCCTGCACTACCGGGTTTTGATCACCAGACGATTGCTCTGTTTGACCTCTTCCATCACCACGTAAGTTCGGGTGTCGTTTACGCCCGGCAGACGCAGCAAGGTCTCACCCAGCAATTTACGATAAGCGGACATATCCGGTACGCGGGTTTTCAGCAGGTAGTCAAAATCACCGGAAACGAGGTGACATTCTTGAGTTTCCTCAAGTTTTTGCACGGCGGCGTTAAATTGTTCAAACACATCTGGCGCACCACGATTCAGAGTAATCTCAACGAAAACCAGCAGTGAAGCATCAAGATAATGCGGGTTGAGCTGCGCGGTGTAGCCCAGAATGAAGCCTTGACGCTCGAGGCGGCGCACGCGCTCAAGACATGGAGTTGGCGATAATCCAACACGTTTGGAAAGCTCGACATTAGAAATTCGACCGTCTTTCTGCAGTTCATTCAGAATATTTCTGTCGATACGATCTAAATCTTTTCCGGGGCGTTTCTTATTGTCTACCATTATTATTGTCTCTCTTAATTCCTTCCCTTAACCTGCCACACCCTGAAAACGCTCATTGTTCAGGGCCTTACTGAAGTGAAGACCATAAGCCTGTGCAGTAACGCGTCCATCCGTATGACGCATGTTGTCTGTCCACATCATGCGTCACTACCAATGTCAGGCTGAGTTTATTCGGCTAAAAAGCCCAAAACAGAAATGAAATTCTGTTTTGAATCGCTAAATATTCTCTGCTTCTCCCAATGTTTTCGCAAAAGCGCAGGCGATTGTCAAAGTAAAACATCCAAATTCAGTACAAGATGCCAGATAGAGTTCTGGGTTGCTGTTTTTAAATGAGAATTTTTATGCTGCTGCACCACTAATTGCCGAGCATTGCCCCCTTTTGGCGCAACGCGCGTGCAAAACTTGCACTCATCGTCTACGCCGCTCGCAGTGATTGTTAACAAAATTGCTGGAGCCTTTTTTTGCGGCGTTAATTTCCCTACAATCAAAAACTATGTTGTCAGAAAAAAATTGAGGAACGCATGAGTACGGCCAAACACAGTAAGCTGCTCATTCTGGGCTCCGGCCCTGCCGGTTATACTGCTGCGGTATATGCAGCGCGCGCTAACCTGAATCCGGTGTTAATTACCGGACTGGAGAAAGGAGGTCAGCTCACCACCACCACCGAAGTGGAGAACTGGCCAGGCGATGCAAACGATCTGACTGGCCCAGCGTTGATGGAGCGCATGCAGGAGCATGCTGAAAAATTCAACACCGAGATCATTTTTGACCACATTCATACCGTCAATTTGCAGAACCGTCCGTTCCGTCTGGTCGGCGACAGCGGTGAATACACTGCTGATGCGTTGATCATCGCCACTGGCGCATCGGCACGTTATCTCGGATTGCCATCAGAAGAAGCGTTCAAAGGCAAAGGCGTCTCTGCTTGTGCGACCTGCGACGGCTTCTTCTACCGCAATCAGAAAGTTGCCGTCATTGGTGGCGGTAACACTGCCGTTGAAGAAGCGCTTTATCTGGCTAATATTGCTGCAGAAGTGCATCTGATTCACCGTCGCGACAGTTTCCGCGCTGAGAAAATCCTTATTGACCGTCTGATGGAAAAAGTGCGCAATGGCAACATCGTGCTGCACACCGACCGCACGCTGGATGAAGTGGTTGGCGATCAAATGGGCGTGACGGGCTTGAAACTGCTGTCTACCAAAGGTGAAGCGGCTGAATCACTGGACGTCGCTGGTTTGTTTGTCGCCATCGGCCACAGTCCAAATACCGCAATTTTTAATGGTCAGCTGGATTTGGAGAATGGCTACATCAAAGTGCAGTCTGGTTTGCACGGCAACGCCACGCAAACCAGCATCCCAGGCGTGTTCGCTGCCGGCGATGTGATGGATCATATTTATCGTCAGGCCATTACCTCTGCCGGTACCGGCTGTATGGCGGCGTTGGATGCGGAACGCTTCCTCGATGGACTGGTTAAAAACGATAAGTAAGTTGTTAATAACCTGATCATAATCGCTAAAAGGCGGCCAGTTTTGGTCGCCTTTTTTGTTACCTGCGTGCTACAGTTCACGCGCCCGATATTGCTGGGTTTTCATCCGGGATTCACATCTCTTTTGAGTTACCAAACGGCATCGCATGAACAAATCACGGCAACAAGAACTTCTCCGCTGGCTCCGTCAGCAACGTCATCACGGTGCGCGCAACTTACGTGCGGCTTCGCTGCTGGGTTTTGCTGGCGCATTGGTCATTATCGCCCAAGCCTGGTTACTGGCTTCGCTGCTGCAAAATCTGCTTGTCGCACAGCAACCGCGCGCATCACTGCTCACCGATTTTCTGTTGCTGCTGCTGTGCTTTGTTTTGCGCGCCGGATTGCATTACGCCCGCGAAATGGCAGGACATCGCGCCGGCGTTGCCATTCGCCGTGCGCTGCGTCAGCAGGTTCTGGATCGACTCAATGTGCTCGGTCCCGCCTGGATTCAAGGTAAGCCAGCAGGCAGTTGGGCTACGCTGCTGCTCGAACAAATCGAAGAGATGCAGGAATACTACGCGCGGTATCTGCCTCAGATGTCGCTGGCACTCTTTATTCCGTTAGCCATATTGATCGCCATTTTTCCAATTAACTGGGCGGCGGGATTGATTCTGCTGGTCACCGCGCCACTGATTCCCCTATTTATGGCGATGGTTGGCATGGGCGCTGCAGATGCCAATCGCCGCAACTTTGTTGCTCTCGCCCGGCTAAGTGGTGATTTTTACGATCGTCTGCGTGGACGTGAAACGCTGCGCCTGTTCTATCGCGCTGCGGCAGAGCAAGAAGCAATTGCCGCCAGCACCACCGATTTTCGGCAACGTACCATGGAAGTATTACGCCTGGCGTTTCTCTCATCTGCCGTGCTGGAATTTTTTGCCTCACTGGCGATTGCTGTCGTCGCGGTCTATTTCGGTTTTTCTTATCTCGGCGAACTGAATTTTGGTCATTACAGCACCGGCGTAACGCTGTTTGCTGGTTTCCTGGCACTTATTCTGGCGCCTGAATTTTTCCAGCCGTTGCGCGACTTAGGCACCTTTTATCACGCCAAAGCGCAAGCGATTGGCGGAGCTGATGCGCTGGACCAGTTTCTACGCGAAAGTCCCGATCCACACGAAGAGCATGCTTCTCGCGAGCTTTCTCTCACTACACCGCTGCATATTCAGGCTCTGAATTTGGTGGTCATGACTGCTGGCGGTGAAGCGCTCTCTCAATCGCTCAATTTCACTCTCGATACTGGTAAACGTGTAGCGCTGGTAGGACAAAGCGGTGCAGGCAAAACCGCGCTGATGAACGTCTTGCTGGGTTTCCTGCCTTATCAAGGTTCACTGCAGGTTAATGGGCAGGAGCTGCGTGATATCAACCGCGATAGCTGGCAACAATATATTGCCTGGGTTGGCCAAAATCCGCATTTACCCGCGCAAACGCTACGCGAAAACCTGCTGCTTAATAGCCCCATTGATGACGCGACGCTCATGTCGGTTCTGCAGCGCGCGGGCGTTGACGAGTTTTTAGATCGTCTGCCAAACGGATTAGATACTCTTTTAGGCGATGGCGGCGTGGGGCTTTCCGTCGGTCAGGCGCAGCGTATTGCCGTGGCGCGTGCGCTGCTTAAACCGGCACAACTGCTATTGCTTGATGAGCCCGGTTCTGGGCTGGATAGCCAAAGTGAGCAACATGTTATCCGCGCACTGCAGCAGGCGGCCACCCAGCAGACCACGCTGATGATCACGCATCAACTCAACGAGCTCCCTAGCTGGGATGAAGTGTGGGTGATGCAGGCCGGGCAACTGGTGCAACAAGGTCCCTGGCAGCAGCTGATTGAACAAGATGGACCTTTGCGTGAAATGGCGCAGCATCGTCAGAAGGAGATCGCATAATGAATAATTTGTTGCCTTTCCTGCGTCTGTTTAGCCGTCATCCATGGCGTTTGGGACTTGGCATCATTCTCGCCATTATCACTTTGCTTGCCAGTATCGGATTGCTGACTTTATCCGGCTGGTTCCTTGCCGCCTCTTCGCTGGCGGGCGTAGCGGGACTTTATACGTTCAACTATATGTTGCCCGCTGCCGGCGTGCGAGGCGCGGCGATCACGCGCACGGCTGCACGTTATTTTGAGCGCCTCGTGAGCCACGATGCCACCTTCCGCGTGCTGCAACATTTGCGCGTATTCACCTTCAGCAAAGTCATCGCCCTATCGCCGGAACAGCTGGCTCGTTTTCGTCATGGCGAATTGCTCAACCGTTTTGTCAGCGACGTGGATACACTCGATCATCTTTACCTGCGTGTGATCTCGCCGTTAATCGGTGCAGCGGTGGTAATTGTGGTGGTCACCTGCGGTTTGGCGCTGCTGGATGTACCGTTAGCTTTGCTGCTCGGCGGTATGATGCTTTTGACGCTGTTGCTCATGCCGCCGCTGTTTTGGCGGCTTGGCACCTCAGCCGGACACCAAATCGCCCAGCATCAGGCCAACTGGCGCATGCAGTTGACGCACTGGATTACTGGCCTGTCTGAGCTGAAAATTTATGGTGCAGCACAACAGTGGCGCGACCAACTTGATAGCGATGAACAGAAGTGGCAACAGGCGCAACGCAGACAACATTGCCTGCAGGCGCTGGCGCAAAGTCTGTTGCTGGTCATCAGCGGCGCGACGGTTACGCTGTTGCTATGGATTTCCGCGAATGGCGTGGGTGGAAACAGTTCGCCGGGCGCATTGATCGCGCTGTTTGTGTTCTGCGGACTGGCGGCGTTTGAAGCGCTGGCCCCGGTTGCCGGAGCGTTTCTGCCGCTGTCGCAGGTGACCAGCGCCGCTAAGCGGGTACAGGAAATCATTGAACAGCCCGCCGCGATCCGTTTTCCCAGCGCAAAAATCATTAGCCCATCAGGTATCAGCCTGAAAATGGAAAACATCCGCTTCAGCTATCCGCAGCGCCCCGAACCGGTGTTGCAGCATTTTTCCCTATCGTTAAATGCAGGTGAGCATTTGGCGCTGCTCGGTCCAACCGGCTGCGGCAAATCCAGTCTGCTGGCGCTGATTACCCGCGGTTGGGAAGCGCAGCAAGGTTCAATTAGCCTCAACGATAGCGATCTCACCACCTGGGATGAAGCTTCGTTGCGTAGCCGAATTAGCGTGGTAACACAGCGCGTGCATCTGTTCAGCCAAACGCTGCGCGACAATCTCCTGCTGGCAAAACCCGATGCCAGCGATGAGCAACTGGTTGATACGTTGAACAAGGTGGGTCTGGCCCATCTCGCCGAACACAGCGAAGGATTGAATGCGTGGATGGGCGACGGCGGTCGACCGTTGTCCGGCGGCGAACTGCGTCGTCTGGCGATAGCACGAGCCCTGCTGCATGATGGCGATTTGTGGCTGCTGGATGAACCTACCGAAGGTTTGGATGCCAGCACCGAGCAGCAAATTCTGGCGTTATTGCAACACGTCACCCGCGGCAAAACGCTGATTATGGTAACGCATCGCTTAAGTGGTTTAGACGCCATGGACCGCATTTGCGTTATGGATCAGGGACAAATTATCGAATCCGGTTCGCACGCCGAATTAATCTCAAAAGCAGGCCGCTACTGGCGTTTCCATCAGCGCTTTACGCTATAGTCTTAGCCAACAGCCCTGAGTGTGATTGATGCAATGAGACTGATACAGCTTTCACGAGATTCATTAAATTTCCCACCACCGGAAATGGCGCTGCGCGAGCCCAATGGATTATTGGCGATGGGCGGCGATCTCTCCCCTGCCCGCCTGATGAATGCTTATCAGCGAGGCATTTTTCCGTGGTTTTCTCCTGGCGATCCGATTCTCTGGTGGTCGCCGGATCCCCGCGCGGTCATGCTGCCAGAATCTTTCCATCTCAGCCGCAGTATGGCGCGCTTCCATAAGCGCTCACCGTATCGCGTCACCATGAATCATGCGTTTCCGCAGGTGCTGGAAGGCTGCGCCAGCGGCCGTCAGGAAGGGACATGGATCACTTTCGAAGTGAAACGTGCGTGGTTGCGGTTGTACGAACTGGGCCATGCACATTCGATTGAAGTCTGGTGCGAGCAGCAACTGGTCGGCGGGATGTATGGCCTGGCGCTGGGGCAAATTTTTTGCGGTGAATCGATGTTCAGCCGTCAGGAAAATGCCTCGAAAACCGCGCTCTGGGTATTCGCACAACATTTTCAGGCGCATCAGGGCCGGCTGATTGATTGTCAGGTGCTGAATCCGCATACCGCTTCCCTCGGTGCGGTGGAAATTCCTCGCGTTGATTATCTGCAGTACGTGCAAACGCTGGCGTGGCAACCGGTTTCCGAGAGTTGCTGGCACACACAAACCCTTTTTTGACATCGGTCACCGATGTTTTGCACACAATTCCCGACAAAAGTGATACAATAAGCGAGTTTGGTATGTCGTCCGCGCTTCGCTGTGGCGAGCCGGAATTGCCAGGTTGGGAATCTCACACATTTCCCGAAGCTGTTTTGATTGTGCAACTGATGCCGATTGCTACAGATTCTTAGCCCGCTAATCCCCCGCAGACGTCAAAAAACACCCTAATTTATCCGTACTGCACGCGCAACGGCGCGACGCACGGCGAAGCGTTGGCAAAATCATCAACGGTTCTTTACATAAATCATGGAATTCGGCATTATCTTGCCGGTTCAACAGTTTGGTAGTACACCCAGAGGATTCGATGGCCAAAGAAGACAATATTGAAATGCAAGGTACCGTACTGGATACGTTACCGAACACCATGTTCCGCGTAGAGCTTGAAAACGGGCACGTGGTTACCGCTCATATCTCCGGTAAAATGCGCAAAAACTATATCCGCATCCTGACGGGCGACAAAGTGACTGTCGAGTTGACCCCGTACGACCTGAGCAAAGGCCGCATTGTCTTCCGTAGTCGCTAAGTAGATATTTCTATCTCGCGCTGATTGCACAAACTTAGCGCAAAAAAAAGGCCGGATTCGCATCCGGCCTTTTTCATATCTGCAAAACGCTTAGTGTACTGTACCTTCGGTTTTACGTTTTTCCGCACTCAGGAAGTGGTAAGTAAGCTGGTTTTTATCTTTATCCAGCGCTACTGATACCGATCCACCATCAACCAGCGAACCAAACAGCAGTTCATTCGCCAACGGTTTCTTCAGATTTTCCTGTACGGCACGTGCCATCGGACGCGCACCCATCGCTTTATCGTAGCCTTTATCAGCCAGCCAATCGCGCGCATCATCGCTCACTTCCAGCGATACGCCCTTCGCATCCAGCTGAGCCTGCAACTCGACGATAAACTTATCCACTACCTGATGAATCACTTCCTGAGACAGGTGACGGAACCAGATAATGTTGTCGAGACGGTTGCGGAACTCTGGGGTAAAGATCTTTTTGATCTCTTCCATTGCGTCTGTGCTGTTGTCCTGATGAATCAGGCCAATCGACTTACGTTCAGTCTCACGCACACCGGCGTTGGTGGTCATCACCAGCACCACATTGCGGAAATCTGCTTTACGGCCGTTGTTATCGGTCAGCATACCGTTGTCCATTACCTGCAGCAGCAAATTGAAGACATCCGGGTGCGCTTTCTCGATCTCATCCAGCAGTACCACAGCGTGTGGATGTTTAATCACCGCATCAGTCAGCAAACCACCCTGATCGAAGCCAACGTAGCCCGGAGGCGCACCAATCAAACGGCTGACGGTGTGACGTTCCATATACTCGGACATATCAAAACGCAGCAGCTCGATACCCAGCGCTTTTGCCAGCTGGACGGTAACCTCTGTTTTACCGACACCGGTTGGGCCCGCAAAAAGGAAGGAACCGACCGGTTTACGATCCTGGCCCAAACCTGCACGGCTCATTTTGATCGCTTCAGTCAGTGCTTCAATCGCATTATCCTGACCAAACACCAACATTTTCAGGCGATCGCCGAGATTTTTCAGCGTATCACGATCGGTTTGTGACACGCTCTGCTCAGGAATACGCGCAATACGTGCCACCACCGTTTCAATATCCGAAACGTTAACGGTTTTCTTACGCTTGCTGACGGGCACCAGACGCGCACGCGCACCGGCTTCGTCAATCACGTCAATCGCTTTATCCGGCAGATGACGATCGTTGATGTACTTCACCGCCAGCTCCACTGCCGCACGCACCGCTTTGGCGGTATAACGCACGTCATGGTGCGCTTCGTACTTCGGTTTCAAGCCGTTAAGAATTTGCACGGTCTCTTCCACAGAAGGCTCGGTGATATCGATCTTCTGGAAACGACGCGCCAGCGCACGATCCTTCTCAAAAATGTTGCTGAATTCCTGATAGGTCGTTGAACCCATCACGCGAATTTTGCCGCTGGAGAGCAACGGTTTAATCAGGTTCGCCGCATCCACCTGGCCACCCGATGCCGCACCGGCACCGATAATGGTATGAATTTCATCAATAAACAGGATGCTGTTACTGTCCTGCTCCAGCTGTTTCAGCAGCGCTTTGAAGCGTTTTTCAAAATCACCACGGTATTTGGTACCCGCCAGCAGCGAACCGATGTCGAGTGAATAGATGGTGCACTCTTTCATCACTTCCGGTACGTCGCCCTGCACAATGCGCCAGGCAAGCCCTTCGGCAATCGCGGTTTTACCCACGCCCGATTCCCCCACCAGCAGCGGGTTATTCTTACGACGACGGCATAACACCTGAACAGTACGTTCCAGCTCTTTATCGCGGCCGATCAGCGGATCGATTCCGCCGACACGAGCAAGCTGATTAAGATTGGTGGTGAAGTTTTCCATACGATCCTCCCCGCCTGCTTGCTCTTCGTTAACCGGATTCTCCGCATTGTTCTGCGGCTGGCCGGGTTCGTCTTTACGCGTACCATGGGAGATGAAGTTCACCACATCGAGACGGCTCACTTCGTGTTTGCGCAGCAGATAAGCCGCTTGCGACTCCTGCTCGCTGAAAATCGCGACCAGCACGTTCGCGCCTGCGACTTCACTGCGACCGGAGGACTGGACGTGGAATACCGCGCGCTGCAGCACACGCTGGAAGCTGAGCGTAGGTTGGGTATCGCGCTCCTCTTCACTGGCAGGCAGCACCGGCGTGGTTTGTTCGATGAAGGCTTCGAGTTCCTGACGCAGAGCCACGATATCCACCGAACAGGCTTCCAGTGCCTCTCTGGCCGACGGGTTACTGAGCAATGCCAGCAACAGATGCTCGACGGTCATAAACTCATGACGGTGCTCGCGCGCTCTGGCGAAAGCCATGTTTAAACTGAGTTCCAGTTCTTGATTGAGCATTTGGCACCTCCCCCAATTATCGCTCTGACAACCTATCTCCTATATGGAGATGGCTTCAGGCTTTTTCTAGCGTACACAGCAACGGATGTTCATTATCTCGTGCGTAATTGTTCACCTGGGCTACTTTGGTCTCCGCCACTTCTGCAGTGAATACACCACAGATTGCTTTTCCATGGTAGTGAACTTTCAACATCAGCTGCGTTGCACGTTCAATATCATAAGAAAAGAACTTTTGCAGAACGTCAATAACAAATTCCATAGGTGTATAATCGTCATTATTCAGAATGACTTTATACATTGAAGGCGGCTTTAACCCTTCGCGTACTTTATCTTCGGCTAGATGTTCAAAATTAAGCCAGTCGTTTGTGTTTGCCATAATGTTCCGTCGAAATTCTGCGTTACGGTTGTGCACATCTCTGCGCCCATTCCTAAAGTTTAACATGCCTGTCAAGCCGGTTTTCAGTTGATAAAAACTGGCCCTAAAAGCACATGCGCGACCTGTATCACAAAATTTGCAATAGCGTTAACTGCCTCAAATTTTGATGAATTTATCCCCGTCCGCCAGGGCCGTTTGCTTGACGGTAAGGTCCGTTTCTCTACATTCTACTAACACAAGCTGATTGAGTTTTAAACAAACTCGACTCACAGCTTCGATGACCTCACCTACTTATCAAAATGTCTTGCGAGGGAAGTAAAAGCATGGAGACGGGTACAGTAAAATGGTTCAATAACGCCAAAGGCTTCGGGTTTATCTGTCCGATTAGCGGCGGCGACGATATCTTCGCACACTACTCCACGATTCAGATGGAGGGATACAGAACGCTGAAAGCTGGCCAGCAGGTTCAGTTTGATGTCCATGAAGGACCAAAAGGCAATCATGCCAGCCTGATCGTGCCCTGTGAAGCCACGCAAGCCGCGGTCGCTTAACGCGCATGCTGTTTCACGTATTCTGACCACTCCCGAAAAAAAATGCCAGCCGCAGACGCTGGCATTTTTATTTGGCGCATCTCACCCTTTCCTCAATCCGCCCGGCCGCGAGCCAACCACATCACGCGCGCAAACAGCTGATCCAGCAACGGCGGAATCGCCTGTGGCCCGCGTTCAGCCGCAGCCATCGCGACGGCAATCGCCAGCTCAGGTTTCGAGCTGTGCTGAATAGCTTTACTAATAATACGCCGCGTGTTCATCGGCGCGTTTAACGGCAGGTGCGCCGTCTGGTAATAAACATCGCTGAAACCCTGCTTATAGAGAAAATGTTCAATATCCGGTGCCGGAAACTGCGTGAGATGATCGCTTTCCCGTGACGCCGACGGTAGCTGGCTGCGGGCAGTCGCCGCATATTTGCTGCCCGCCTGGTCGCCGTCGGTCAGCACATGCCAGGCGATGCCCATGCGTTGGGCGAACTTCAGCAGCGGTTTCAAGCCCGATTGCGCAAACTCAATGACTTTCACTCCTTCCGCCGCGAAGTGATAGCCACGCTGCCGCGCCAGTTCATTGATAATCCACACTTCGGTCTCGCCTTCCACCAGCAGCCAGCAGCGGGCAAACAGCGCCGAAGGACGATTCACGCGGATGTGGAAACCGATACGGCGACTCTCTTCAGCGCTTAAACCTTCTGGCCCAATGCGCCATGCCGCCACCCGCGCGGGTTCACGCACCAGCCGACACATATTTTCCAGTGGCACCTGCGACAGCAGTTCACCCGAGTTGGTGGTGGCGATTTTCTGTAGCGGCATCAGTTCCAGTAAATTCCACGCCACCGACAGCATAATGGGATGCAGCCGCGTCTCCGGATCTTCCACCAGCAGCAGCGGATGCGCACCCGCCGGCAGCGGCTCGTTGCCGTGCGCCTGAATCAACAGCGAGAACATGCGCAGCAGAATCACCTGACGACTGCGTGATTCGGTGCCGGCAATCAGGTGATTAAGTTTATCCAGCGATCGCCAGCCTTCGCTGCCATCGCGAACTTCCGGTGCCACGCGCGGCGCGCTGCTGCCTGACTGCTGCACCAGAAAATAGTGTTCCAGCAGCTGCTGCATAGTATGCAATCCCTGACGCAGCAGATCGTCACTCAGCGTTTGCGGGCGCACCACCAAATCGCGCGTCAGCTTTTCCACTTCCTGCGCCAATGCCGTCAGCGTCGTCGCACGCCGCTCCGCATCGTTATCAGCATGGCGGTTACGACGGCCAAAACGCGCATCGCGTAAACGCAATACCGGATAATAAGCGCGCAGATGTGCCAACGCTGCGTCGGTGCCTGCTGTAGGCAACACATCGTTATGCTGATCGATGAAACGCCAGCTGGTTTTTACACCCTGATCCTGACGTTTAGCACGCGTGCTGAAACGGATATAGCGGCCATGCTCATCGTGCTGCCAGAAAGGCTGAAACAACGCATTCTCATCATCGCTCTGGGCACGAAAACGAAATACCAGCTGCAACTGGCGCATGCGGGCATCAATGTCGCCGGGCGGGAAGTGAAAGTCGTGTTCGGTAAACTGATAAGGCTCGGCGGCGGGCGCCAGCAACAGCGTCAATGCATCGAGCAGGCTCGATTTACCCCAGGCATTTTCCCCAATCAATACATTGGTGTTGGTCAACGGCAATGACAGCCGATTAATACCGCGAAAACCGTGAATATCGATATGTTCCAGAATCATCATACATTCCATCTGCTACTTTGCCTGAGCATGGTCCGCCACGCTGCGTTGGTCAAGTCAGCGCCAGGGGAAAAGGTTTACACTTCAACCGTTTTTCGCTAGCGTGGCAGCCCGCAAATCATGGATAGAAACCTCACATGTACGGATTGATTATCATCCTTTTGCCGCTGATTTTCGGCTATCTGCTGCCGCTGCGCCACACCACGCTTTTACAGGCGGTTGCCCGCACGCTGAGCGCGCTGGTCTACATCATTCTGTTCTTTATGGGCACCAGCCTGGCATTCCTCGATAACCTGAGCAGCAATTTGCTGGCCATTTTCCACATCGCGCTGGTGAGCATGCTGAGCATTCTTGCCTGCTCGCTACTGGCGCTGTGGCTGCTGGAGCGACGCTGGCCTTGGCGTCATCAGCACAAGCCACAAGCGCTGCCGTCGCGTCTGCATATGGCGCTGGAGTCGCTCAAGCTGTGCGGTTCGGTGCTGGCGGGCTTTCTGCTCGGTTTGAGTCAATGGGCGCCGCTGCGTAACGCCTCGACCATCAGTGAATACGCCTTGATGCTGATGCTACTGCTGGTCGGTATTCAGCTGCGCAGCAGCGGCATGACGCTGCGTCAAATCACCATCAACCGCCGCGGCATGCTGGTGGCGCTGGTATCGCTGTGCAGCGCGCTGGTGGGCGGCGTAATGGCCGCGCTGCTGCTGGATCTGCCGATCAAAACCGGCCTGGCGTTAGCCAGCGGTTTCGGCTGGTATTCGCTCTCCGGCATTCTGATGAGCGAATCGTTCGGCCCGGTGATAGGCAGCGCCGCCTTCTTCAACGACCTGCTGCGTGAGCTGATCACCATTATGCTGATCCCGCTGCTGATAACCCGTCAACGCAGCATGACGCTGGGCTTGAGCGGCGCAACCTCGATGGATTTCACGCTGCCAATCCTGCAACGCACCGGCGGCATGGAGATCGTGCCCGCTGCGATTGTGCACGGTTTTATTATGAGTTTGCTGGCGCCAATCCTTATCGCCCTGTTCTCGGCATAACGCATTTTTTCACGCCTGCACGCCAGCTTCATCGTCTACGCTTTCTGACTGACACGTTTTCGCCATCGGCATGGATGGCTCAACACCAGAAAGGAGCATAACGATGAAGCAAACTGTGGCGGCAATGCTGGCAAAAACTTTGGAAAACGCCGGCGTGAAACGCATTTGGGGCGTCACCGGTGACTCTCTCAACGGGCTGAGCGACAGCCTGAATCGCATGGGCACCATCGAATGGATGCCGACGCGCCATGAAGAAGTGGCAGCCTTCGCGGCCGGCGCTGAAGCACAAATCAGCGGTGAATTGGCGGTATGCGCCGGTTCCTGTGGACCGGGCAACCTGCATCTCATCAACGGCTTGTTTGATTGCCACCGCAATCACGTTCCGGTTTTGGCCATCGCCGCCCACATTCCTTCCAGCGAAATTGGCAGCGGCTATTTTCAGGAAACCCACCCGCAAGGATTATTCCGCGAATGCAGCCACTATTGCGAGCTGGTTTCCAATCCGGAGCAGCTGCCGCAGGTGCTAGGCATTGCGATGCGTAAAGCGATTCTCAATCGTGGCGTATCAGTGATTGTGATCCCCGGCGACGTGGCATTGCAGCCGGCCCCGGAAAGCGCACGCAGCGAATGGTATCCGCCGCAGTTGCCGCACGTGGTGCCAACCGCCCGCGAAGTGGCCGCCTTAGCTGAAACGTTGAATGCAGCGAAAAATATCACCCTGCTGTGCGGCAGCGGTTGCGCTGGCGCGCATGACGAAGTGGTGAAGCTGGCAGAAACGCTAAAAGCGCCGATTGTGCACGCGATGCGCGGTAAAGAGCACATCGAATATGATAACCCTTACGATGTCGGCATGACCGGATTGATTGGCTTCTCCTCTGGTTTCCACGCCATGATGAATGCCGATACCTTAGTGCTGCTGGGGACGCAATTCCCCTACCGCGCCTTCTATCCGGCCGATGCCAAAATCATTCAGATCGACATCAATCCGGGCAGCCTTGGCTCACACAGCCATGTGGATATGGCGCTGGTGGGTGACATCAAAACCACCTTGCATGCGCTGCAGCCGCAGCTCACCAGCAAAACCGATCGTCAGCATTTGGACAAAGCGCTGGAGCATTATGTCGATGCGCGCAAAGGGCTGGACGAACTGGCCACCGCTAACGATAAGCTGGCGATTCACCCGCAATATCTGGCCCAGCAAATCAGCGAATACGCCGATGACGACGCCATCTTTACCTGCGACGTCGGCACGCCAACCGTGTGGGCAGCGCGCTATCTGAAGATGAACGGCAAACGTCGTTTGATCGGCTCGTTCAATCACGGTTCGATGGCCAACGCCATGCCGCAGGCGTTGGGCGCGCAGTCGCTGGACAAGCAGCGTCAGGTGGTGGCGCTGTGTGGCGACGGCGGTTTTAGCATGTTGATGGGCGATTTCATTTCGGTGGCGCAGCTCAAGCTGCCGGTGAAACTGGTGATCTTCAATAACAGCGTGCTGGGCTTTGTGGCGATGGAGATGAAAGCCGGTGGCTATCTGACCGACGGCACCGACCTCGAAAACCCTGATTTCGCCGCCATCGCCGCCGCCTGCGGCATCAAAGGCATTCGCGTCGAGAAAGCCTCCGATCTTAACGGCGCGCTGCAGGAAGCCTTTGCGCACGATGGCCCGGTGTTGCTTGACGTGATTACCGCCAAAGAAGAGTTGTCGATGCCGCCGCAGATTAAAGCCGAGCAGGCCAAAGGTTTCAGCCTCTACATGATGCGTGCCATTCTGAATGGACGCGGTGATGAGATCGTGGAGCTGGCGAAAACCAACTGGCTGAGGTAAAACAATTCAGGCCAGACATGATGATAACGCGGGCACTTCGCCCGCTTTTTTATTTCAGGAGAGCGACGTGATCGATCTACGCAGTGATACCGTAACCCGCCCAAGTGCTGCCATGCTCGATGCCATGATGGCAGCCGAAACCGGCGATGATGTCTACCGCGATGACCCCACCGTATACGCACTGGAAGTTGAAGCCGCACGCTTGAGCGGCAAAGCCGCCGCTCTGTTCTTCCCCACCGGCACGCAAGCTAATCTGGTAGCGCTGCTGTGTCACTGCCAGCGCGGCGATGAATATATCGTGGGTCAGCAGGCGCACAACTACAAATATGAAGCCGGCGGCGCAGCGGTGCTTGGCAGCATTCAGCCACAGCCAATTCTGCATGCGGAAGATGGTTCCCTGCCGCTGGCGGAAGTGGCCGCCGCCATCAAACCCGACGATTTCCACTTCGCCCGCACCCGTCTGTTGAGCCTGGAAAACACCCATCACGGTAAAGTGCTGCCGCTGAGCTATCTGGAGCAAGCGTGGATCTTCACCCGCGAGCACAAGCTGGCGCTGCACATTGATGGCGCACGTATTTTTAACGCCGTGGTGGCACAGAATGTGGAGCTGGAAGCGATTGCGCGTTACTGCGACACCTTAACCATCTGCCTGTCAAAAGGCCTCGGCACGCCGATTGGTTCGCTGCTGTGTGGCGATGAAGCCTACATTGAGCAAGCGCGTCGCTGGCGCAAAATGACCGGCGGCGGCATGCGCCAGTCGGGCATTCTGGCCGCGGCGGGGCTGTATGCGTTGAAGCACAATGTCGCGCGTCTCAAAGAGGATCATGATAATGCGGCATGGTTAGGCGAGCAGCTCAGCGCCATCGGTGTTGAAGTGCTCAATCAGCACACCAACATGCTGTTTGTGAAGGTGCCATCAGAGAAAGTTGACGCGCTGAAAAGCTGGATGCAGTCGGGCGATGTGCTAATCAGCGTTGGGCCCGTAACGCGTATTGTCACGCATCTGGATGTCAGCCGTCAGGATCTGCAACGGTTGGTGGCGCACTGGCAGGCATTCCTGCAGCAGTAAACAAACGGTCGCCATTTATGGCAACCAATGCCGCGTATCACTGCGCCGCGCCGTACTTCGCTAATAACGCGCGGGCGATCGCCAGGGTTTCTGCATCGGCGATGCCGCGATAATCACGCGGGCGGAAATGCATTTGAAACGCCGCAATCAGCTTGCGCTGCATCTGCGGCGTGGTCGCCGCCGCCACGTCGTAGCCATAGCGCTGCAGCGCATCCAGCAGTTCTGCCTGATCCACGCCTTCATCCGCCGCGCGTCCGTTAAGATAGCGCTGCACCGTTGCCTGCTCGGGCCAAGCGCCTAAACCGTGCTCTGCCAGCTGCTGCCAGGGAAACAGCGGACCGGGATCCTGCTTACGCTGCGGCGCGATATCGCTGTGCCCGACCACATTTTCCGCCGCGATGCCGTAGCGCTGAGTGATATCTTTGACCAGCGCCATCAGCGCGCTGATCTGCTGCGGCGTAAAGGGCTGCCACTGCAAACCCGTTAAGGTTCGACGATAACCACTGTTGACGATTTCAATACCAATCGAAGTGTCATTAATACGCGTTGCGCCGCGCCAGAAACTCGGGCCTGCGTGCCACGCGAGTTGGCTTTCCGGCACCAATTGCCACACCACGCCCTTGCCGTTTTTATGCGGCGGATTCTGCGGAATCAGGTAGTGCGCGCTAACTTCCCGATCGGTCAGCGTCGCCAGCGAATTGGAGAAATCCTCAGCGGTGTAATGAATCACCACCACCTTAATACGCGGCCGCGCGCCCTGCGCCGGATGCGCGGTATCCACCCAGTAACCGTGGCGCGCTTCAATCGATGACTGACAAGCGCTGAGTAACAGCGCCATCGCCAGCAGGACAACCACGCGCATTAGCGAATAATCACGGCGGTGCCGGTGACGCTCACCATCAACATGCTGCCCTCTTTGCCGACAGTTTCGTAGTCGATATCGATGCCCACCACCGCGTTGGCGCCGAGCGCTTTCGCCTGCTCTTCCAGCTCTTTAAAGGCGATCTGGCGCGCTTTGCGTAACTCTTTTTCGTAGGCGCCAGAGCGGCCACCGACGATATCGCGGATACCGGCGAAGAAATCGCGGAAAATATTGGCGCCGAGAATCGCTTCACCGGCGACCACGCCGCAATATTCACTGATGCTGTGTCCTTCCAGCGTGGGCGTTGTAGAAAATTTCATGGTGTTCTCCTTTTCTGAATCAGCTCGTAGCGCTTAAAAGCAAGGCTATACTCTATGCTAAAAATGGCGCTTTGCCAGTGAACAATAAGGAAATCGAGATGAGAAACAATGCCTTTGCGCTGCTTATTCCCGCAGCGTTGCTGCTAAGTGCTTGTACCACCGTTGAGCCAGTGATTAAGGATAATGGCCCGCGCACCGCTGCCTGCGTTGAAGGGGGTCCGGACGGCGTGGCGCAACAGTTCTACGATTTACGCGTCAGCCAGCCGACGCAAGGTTTGCCAGACAGCAACACGCTGGCGAAATATCGCCCTTACCTGAGCGATCGCCTGTATCAAAAGCTGCTGAGTGCCAGCAGCCAGAATCCGAAACCAGCGGCGTGGACCCGCGGCGATCTCTTTTCCAGCCTGGCGCAAGGCCCAACTTCAGCGGACGTGGCCAGCGCATCCACCATTCCTAACCGCGACGCGCGCAATATTCCGCTGCGGGTTGAGCTGAGCCGCGACAGCAAAACCTGGCAAGATGAAGTGCTGATGATCCACGAAGGCACCTGCTGGGTGGTTGATGATGTGCGTTATGTCGGCCAGGTGCCCCACGCTGGCGGCGGTTCGCTGACGCAGCTGCTGGAAGCGAAAAAGTAACCGTTCACTTTTCCCGCCGTTAATACCATTGTTTAGCGCGCCGCATCCTTGCGGCGCTTTTTGTTGATATTTTGTGAACAAAATAGGGCTCGCCAGCCCTCATCCACCTTGAGTTGCGCGATTTTGTGCTACGCTTTGGAGGTTTCACTGCTCTTTAATAAATATTAACCCACCACAATTGCATAACTATTCTGGTGACGTTAAAATCCGCGACACTAATTACTATTCATTTTTTGCGCATGAGTATTCAACTAAACGCCATAAACTGTTTTTACGGTACCCATCAGGCCCTGTTCGATATCAACTTGGCTTGTCCGCAGGGTGAAACGCTGGTGTTGCTCGGCCCGAGTGGCGCGGGTAAAAGTTCGCTCCTGCGCGTCCTCAACTTGCTGGAGCAACCGCGCTCCGGCAGCCTGCAGATTGCCGGCAACCAGTTTGATTTCACCAAAGCCCCTTCCGATAGCGCGATTCGCGAGCTGCGGCAGAACGTGGGCATGGTATTCCAGCAATACAATCTGTGGCCGCACCTTAGCGTGCTGCAAAACCTGATTGAAGCGCCGTGCCGCGTGCTCGGCCTCAGCAAGGACGCCGCGCGTGCGCGTGCTGAAAAGCTGCTGGACCGTCTGCGCCTGACGCCTTACGCCGATCGCTTCCCGCTGCATCTTTCCGGCGGCCAGCAGCAGCGCGTAGCGATTGCCCGTGCGCTGATGATGGAGCCGCAGGTGCTGCTGTTTGATGAACCGACCGCTGCGCTCGATCCCGAAATCACCGCCCAGATCGTCAGCATTATTCGTGAGCTGGCACAAACCAACATCACACAAGTGATCGTGACGCACGAAGTGGAAGTGGCGCGTAAAACCGCCAGCCGCGTGGTGTATATGGAAAACGGTCACATTGTTGAGCAAGGCGATGCCAGCCACTTTACACAGCCGCAAACCGACGCGTTTGCTAATTATCTTTCGCATTAAGTCAGGATGCTTCTAATGAAAAAAGTTGTAATTGCTGCCCTCCTTGCTGGCCTGAGCCTGAGCGCTTCAGCGGCACAGACATTGCGTTTTGCTACCGAGGCTTCTTATCCTCCGTTTGAATTCGTCGACTCTGATAACAAAATTCAGGGCTTTGATGTCGATCTGGCTAACGCGCTGTGTAAAGAGATGGATGCGACCTGCACCTTCACTAATCAGGCGTTCGATAGCCTGATCCCCAGCCTGAAGTTCCGTCGTTTTGACGCGGTGATGGCAGGCATGGACATCACGCCAGATCGTGAGAAGCAAGTGCTGTTCTCCAAGCCGTACTACGACAACTCTGCCATCTTCATCGCGCAGAAAGGCAAAATGGTTGACGTGGCCGCGCTGAAAGGCAAACGTGTAGGCGTGCAGAACGGCACCACGCACCAGAAATACCTCTCTGACAAACACAGCGACATCACCGTTGTGCCTTACGACAGCTACCAGAACGCCGTGCTGGATCTGAAAAATGGTCGTATCGATGCGGTATTCGGTGACACCGCGGTAGTGAACGAGTGGCTGAAGCAGAACGCCAACCTCGCGCCGCTGGGTGAGAAAGTGACGGACAAAGATTACTTCGGTACCGGTTTGGGTATTGCTGTGCGTCAGGGCAACAGCGAGCTGCAGGGCAAGTTCAATGCGGCGCTGGAGAAGATCAAAGCTGACGGCACCTACAAAACCATCTACAGCAAATGGTTCCAGCAGTAATTTCTGATGAATGAAATGATTCCACTCGCAAGCGCCGCCGGTATGACCGTCGGCCTTGCCGTTTGTGCACTGATCGCCGGCCTTGTGCTGGCGATGATTTTTGCTGGCTGGGAATCGCTGCGCTGGAAACCACTGGCGTGGCTCGGTACCGCGCTGGTCACACTGATTCGCGGCCTGCCGGAAATTCTGGTGGTGCTGTTTATCTATTTCGGCGCCTCACAGCTGCTGCTAACGCTCTCCGATGGCTTCCACATCAATCTCGGCCTGTTCGCTATTCCGGTGCAGGTGCAAATTGAAAACTTCGACGTCAGTCCCTTCCTGTGTGGTGTGATTGCGCTGGCGATGCTCTATTCCGCCTATGCATCACAAACCCTGCGCGGCGCGCTGAAAGCGGTGCCGGTGGGTCAATGGGAATCGGGCCAGGCGCTGGGGATGAAGAAGTCGGCGATTTTCCTGCGCCTGATCATGCCGCAGATGTGGCGTCACGCGCTGCCCGGTTTGGGTAACCAATGGCTGGTGCTGCTGAAGGATACTGCGCTGGTATCGCTGATCAGCGTGAATGATCTGATGCTGCAAACCAAAAGTATCGCTACGCGCACGCAAGAGCCGTTTACCTGGTATCTGGTGGCGGCGGCGATCTATCTGATTATCACGCTGTTCAGTCAGTTCGTTCTGCGCCGCATTGAATTGCGCACCACGCGTTTCGAGCGAGGGGCTTAAGCATGCTGGATTACTTACCCGAGCTGCTGAAAGGGCTACACACCAGCCTGACGCTGACCGTGGCATCGCTGATTGCGGCATTGGTGCTCTCTGTACTTTGCACCATCGTGCTGGCGCTCAAAGTGCCGGTGCTCAATTGGCTAGTGAAAGGCTATATCACGCTGTTCACCGGCACGCCGCTGCTGGTGCAGATCTTCCTGATCTATTACGGTCCCGGCCAGTTCCCCAGCATCCAAAACATTCCCTGGTTGTGGCATCTGCTGTCGCAGCCGTGGCTGTGTGCGCTGCTGGCGCTATCGCTCAACAGTGCGGCTTATACCACGCAGCTGTTTTACGGTGCGGTGCGCGCCATTCCGTCCGGTCAATGGCAATCCTGCGCGGCGCTCGGCATGAACCGCAAAGATACGCTGCGCATTCTGCTGCCGTACGCCTTCAAGCGCGCCTTGTCGTCCTACTCCAACGAAGTGGTGCTGGTATTTAAAAGTACCTCGCTGGCCTACACCATTACGTTGATGGAAGTAATGGGCCACGGACAACTGCTGTATGGCCGCACTTACGATATCTCGGTATACGCTGCCGCTGGCCTGATCTATCTGGTGGTTAACGGCTTGCTGACGCTGATGATGCGTCTGGTCGAGAAGCGTGCGCTGGCATTTGAGCGTCGTAACTGATTTATTCCCTGCGGGCGCACTAAAAAAGCGCCCGCTGTTCGTTTAAATTAATAAGCAAAAATATTGCATATAAATTCATTAACTGGCATCGTGTAACCCGTTCCGTCTCTGGCATGGTTTACAGGAGTTACATAATGAAAAAATGGATCGTTGCTGCTGCGCTGGCAACTCTGGCAATGAATGCTTATGCGGCGGAAAAAATCCGCTTCGCCTCTTCCGCCACTTATCCCCCGTTCGAATCCCTTGATCACGACAACCAAATCGTGGGCTTCGATATCGATCTGGCAAAAGCACTGTGTCAGCAGATGAAAGCGGATTGCACCTTCACCAACAACGCCTTCGATAGCCTGATTCCGTCGCTGAAATTCCGTCGCTATGACGCAGTGATTTCCGGCATGGATATCACCGCCGATCGCAGCAAGCAGGTCGATTTCACCCAACCTTACTACGCTAACTCGGCGATTGTGATTGCGCATAAAGGCCAGTTCACCGACTTCAGCCAGCTGAAAGGCAAACGTGTTGGCGTTGAGAACGGCACCACACATCAGAAATACCTGCTGGAGAAACATCCGGAGGTGATTGCGGTGGCGTATGACAGCTATCAGAACGCGATTCTCGACCTGAAAAACGGTCGCCTGAACGGCGTGTTTGGTGATACGGCGGTGGTGAATCAGTGGCTCAAGGCCAATGACGATCTTAGCGCGGTAGGCGAGCACATCACCGATACCGACTTCTTCGGCACCGGTTTAGGTATAGCGGTACGCAAAGGCAATGAGCCGCTGCTGAACGAGCTGAACAGCGCGTTAGTGGCATTGAAGGCCAACGGCACCTGGCAGCAAATCAATCAGAAGTGGTTCCCGGAATAAGCATTATGGGATGGCGGAGCGTGCTGCCTGCCAGGTTCTGCACGTCCTCCGTGCAGGTGAACGTTACGCCGTCCCACCCTTCTTGCTCAGCAAGCACAGCACTTCAAAATGCGCGGTATGCGGGAACATGTCGAACAGCTGTACGCGGCTCACGTCATAATTGGCCAGACGCGCGATATCCTGCGCCATGCTGCTGGGATTGCAGCTGGAATAGAGAAGGTAATCCGGCGCCATCTCACTGAGATAAGCACACAACTCTGCGCCAATACCGCGACGTGGCGGATTCACTAATACCAGCTGCGGCACCGCTTCCCGTGAAGTGGCGAACTGCGTGGAATCCAGCGCGGCAAAACTCACTTTTTCTAATCCCAGCTGCTGCGCCGACTGCTGCGCACAGGCGATGGCTTCAGCATTGATTTCGATGCCGGTCAGCTGCATTTCGGGCGTTGCGCAGTGCAGGCCAAATCCCCCGACGCCACAAAACAGATCCCACATGCTGCTCACCGGCAACTGCGCGACCCAATCGCGCGCGGTGGCATAGAGATTGGCTGCAACCTGTGGATTGGTCTGAAAGAAGCTTTGCGGGCGAATATAGAGCGGAACCTGATTAAAGCGCTCCGCTAGCGCCTGATCCGGCGTCAGCGCAATCTCTTCGTCGCCTTCAAGAATCGCCACATGCACCGGCTGAATATTGGCGGAAATCACCTTCAGCTGCGGCAGTTGCTGTTGCAGCCACGGCAAGGCGTCGCGCAGCTGCTGCAGCTTGCTGGTGGAACGCAGCACAAAACGCAGCATCATGCCGCCCTGCGTACTCTCCGTCAGCAGCAGAAATTTCAGCTCACCGCGTTTACGCGCCACGTTGTAGGGCGTTAAACCGGCGCGGGCGATAAAAGGTTTGAGCTGCGCGAACACCGCACTGAAGCTGTCGGGATAGAGCGGGCAAGCGCAGAGATCGACCGGTTCACCGTCGCGCGCCACCATGCCTAAAATCGGCCGCTCTACGCTCCCGCTGACTACCATTTTGGCCTTATTGCGAAACCCTTGCTGCGCGGATTGCACCGGCGGCAGCCATTCGCCCACCGGCTTTTCAGCCAGCAGTTGTTCAAGCAGCGACTGCTTATCGTTGAGCTGTTGCGGATAGGGTTTTTCCAGCCACTGACACGAACGACAGCGACCGGCATCATAAAGCGCGCAATGCATGCAAATGCCTGTAGTCAGAATCGGGAGAAAAAATGGGGGGCGATTGTATCACCGGCGCCGGAAAAAAGCGCGACTGCTGGCCGGCACAAACAGCAGCCCTAATACCAACACATCCGGGAGCTTTTGCAGCAGCGTGTGATGAATGATCTGCGCATTACTCTCACCGGGAATGCTAAAAATTTCCGGGTAGATCCAGCCCACCGATGCCATCAACATGTAGATCAGCACAATGATTTGCGTCGCGACATAGCCCCAGCGCCCACGATTGTTGCCGCGCATCAGAATAAAGGCGCAGCGCAGTTCAAACAGGAAAATCAGCTGGCTGGCGATAAAAATCAGGGTAGAATCCCAGGCTTGCGCGCTGCGATGCACGAAGTTGGCGAGTTCGTCGTAACCCAGTTCGTTGGCCAGCATCAACACGCTGAGGCAACGCGTAATGATGATAGCGCTGCCCGCCACCATCACGGGCACCGGTGTAGCGTTAATCATTGAACCGTGTTTCAGGGTTTCCGACATGGTGTCGCTCCGTAACCATAATAAAACGGGCCGATAAAATCAGCCCGTTCTTATAGTGACAAATGTTACGGCTTTCAGCCACGTTTTGCTTTCTGAATATCGCGTAAACGCTGCTTTTCTTCGTGCGCCATAAAGCGCCAGGCGATAAAACCAACTAAACCGACGACAAACAGAATCAGCGAGGCTAAAGCATTGATCTCCGGATTGACGCCACGACGCACGGTAGCGAAAATCGCCATCGGCAAGGTGGTCGCGCCTGGGCCGGTCACGAAGCTGGCAATCACTAAATCGTCCAGCGACAAGGTAAACGCCAGCAGCCAGCCGGTAACGATCGCGGGCGCGATCATCGGTACGGTGATCACAAAGAACACTTTCACCGGCGTTGCGCCGAGATCCATCGCCGCCTCTTCAATTGAGCGATCCAGTTCGCGCAGACGCGAATTGATCACCACCGCCACGTAAGCAGTACAGAAGGTCACGTGCGCCAGCCAGATGGTCAGCATGCCGCGATCGCTCGGCCAGCCAAGGGTGTTGCCCATCGCCACAAACAGCAGCAGCAGGGACAAACCGGTGATCACATCAGGCATCACCAGCGGCGCCGTCAGCATAAAGGCGAAGCCGTTGTGTCCACGGAAGCGGCCAAAGCGCACAATCACTACCGCCGCCATGGTGCCGAGCACCACCGCCATGGTGGCTGAGAGCGCGGCGATGGTCAGGCTGAGCCCCACCGCATCCAGCATCGCCTGATCCTGGAACAATACGTTGTACCAGTGGAACGAGAAGCTCTCCCATACCGTGACCAGCGGCGAACTATTGAAGGAATAAACCACCAGCAGCAGCATCGGCGCATAGAGGAACATAAAGCACAGCAGCAGAATCACAGTGCGCCACGGAGAGCGAATAGTCGGTAACTGGCTCATTCTTTCTCTCCCACTTCACGGTTCTGATGCTTGTGGAACCAGATAATCGGCAATATCAGAATCAACAGGATGATCACCGCCAGCGCGGACGCTACCGGCCAGTCACGGTTGTTAAAGAACTCCTGCCACAAAATACGCCCAATCATGATGCTGTCCGGACCGCCGAGCAGTTCCGGGATCACGTACTCGCCGACCGCCGGAATAAACACCAGCATTGAGCCGGCAATAATCCCGCCTTTGGTCAGCGGCACAATCACGCTGAAAAAGGTCTTCAGCGGACGTGCACCGAGATCCAGCGAGGCTTCCACCAGCGAATAATCTATACGCGTCAGCGCGGTATAAATTGGCAGCACCATAAACGGCAGATAGCAGTAAACGATCCCGATATACACCGCCGTGTTGGTGTAGAGGATCACCAGCGGATGATCGATAACGCCGAGCCACATCAGGAAGCGGTTGAGAATGCCGTTGTTGTTGAGCAGGCCCATCCACGCGTAAACGCGCACCAGGAACGAGGTCCACGATGGCAGGATCACCAGCAGCAGCAAAATAGTGCGCATTGACGGTTTGCTGTGCGCCACCGCCCACGCCAGCGGATATCCGATCATCAGGCAGATAATGGTAGAGATGCCCGCCACTTTCAGCGACGTCAGGTACGCATCGGCATACAGCGGATCGTCAGTCAGCGTGAAGTAATTACCGAGATTCAGTACCAGATTGAGCTGACCATCGGCCCAGGTGACCAAATCTGTGTACGGCGGAATGGCGCGCGCAATATCGGCAAAGCTGATCTTCAGCACGATCAGGAACGGCAGCAGGAACAGCAGGATCAGCCACAGATACGGTAAGGCAATCACCAGCTTGCGGCCGTGCTGCATCTTGATGCGCGTCGCCCAGCGCTGCAGCGGCGTGCCCACCACTTCGGGCTCGCTGCGTTGAGAAATCTGGCTCATATCGCCCCCTTAAACCGTCAGAACCACACAGCTGTCGGCGTCCCAGCAGAGACGCACTTCATCGCCCCACGTTGGCGCGCCTTTGCGGTAGCGATGGGCGTTTTGCAACTGTGCGCTGATCATCTGGCCGCTGCGCAGACGCACGTGATAAATCGACAGGTCGCCGAGATAGGCGATGTGCACCACTTCACCCACGGCAAAGTTACAGCCATCGGCAGGCACTTCTTCGCACAGCATCACTTTTTCCGGACGCAGCGCCACATGGACCGGCACGTTATCGACCACAGAAACATCGGTCTGCACTTTCAGCGGATGCACCAGGCCCGGCGCATCAATGATCAGCGCGTCTTCACCGCGTTCGCGCAGCAAGCCTTCGAACACGTTCACCGAACCGATGAACTCGGCGCTGTAGCGGCTGGTGGGATGCTCGTAGATCTCTTCCGGCTCACCAATCTGCACGAATTTACCGCGGTTCATGATGGCGATGCGGCCCGCCATGGTCATCGCTTCTTCCTGATCGTGCGTCACCATCACGCAGGTGGCACCGACACGCTCGAGAATATCGACCACCTCGTGCTGCATGCGGTCACGCAGCTTTTTATCCAGTGCGCCCATCGGCTCGTCGAGCAGCAGCAGTTTGGGCCGCTTCGCCAGGCTACGCGCCAGCGCCACCCGCTGACGCTGACCACCAGAGAGCTGATGCGGCTTACGCTTCGCGAACTCCTGCATATGCACCAGCGACAGCATCTCTTCAACGCGGCTGCTGATTTCGCCTTTCGGCAGTTTGTCCTGCTTCAGACCAAAGGCGATGTTCTGCTCCACCGTCATGTGCGGGAACAGTGCGTAGGACTGGAACATCATGTTGATCGGGCGCTGATACGGCGGAACATGGGAGAGATCCTGGCCATCCAGCACAATCTGGCCGCTGGTGGGCGGTTCGAATCCCGCCAGCATGCGCAGCAAGGTCGATTTACCACAGCCGGATGCGCCCAGCAGCGCAAAAATCTCACCTTTGTAAATGGTCAGACTGACATCATCCACGGCGTGCTGGCCGTCAAACGATTTAGTCAGGTTGCGAATTTCCAGCAGCGGCGTCATCGCCTTAGCCGTTTTATTTGGGGGGCGGGGAATCGCGTCGTTCACTAACATTTCTCCGGCGCTAAAATCGCGCGGCACAGCCAGCCGCTAAAAATGGCACAACAGAGGCCATTACTGCGCCTCTGCTGTCGTCTTCAGGCAATAATCGTTCAGAACGAATTACTTACCACTTTTTACTTTAGTCCATGCACGGGTGCGCACACGATCCAGTTTCGGATCCTGGACCTTGAGCACAAACAGTTTGGCCATGGCATCCGGCGTTGGGAAAATGCCCGGATTGTTGCGCACGTCCGCATTGATCAACGGCAGCGAGGCTTTGTTACCGTTGGCGTAGTTCATGTTGTTGGAAACGTCAGCGATGACTTTGGGATCCATCATGTAATTAAGGAATTGGTAGGCGCCTTCCACATTTTTCGCGTCTTTTGGAATCGCGAACATGTCAAAGAATGCCAGTGCGCCCTGCTTCGGCACGATATAGCCGACATGCACGCCGTTGTTGGCTTTATCCGCACGATCTTTCGCCTGCAGAATATCGCCTGACCAGCCAATCGCCACGCAGATGTTGCCGTTCGCCAGGTCGTTGATGTACTGCGACGAGTGGAAGTAACGGATGTTCGGACGCAGTTTCAGCAGCAAATCAGTGGCTGCGCCAGAGTAATCTTTCGCGTCAGAGCTGTTGGGATCTTTGCCAAGGTAGTTCAGCACAGTAGCGAAAATCTCTTCCGGCGCATCAAGGAAGGAAACCCCGCAGCCTTTCAGTTTTTCCAGGTTTTCCGGTTTCAGCACCAAATCCCAGCTATCCAGCGGCACATCTTTGCCCAGTGCGGCTTTCACTTTATCGACGTTATAGCCGATGCCGGTGGTGCCCCACAGATAAGGAATCGCAAATTTGTTACCCGGATCGTGCTGCTCCAGTTTCTTCATCAGTTCGGGATCAAGGTTTTTGTAGTTTGGCAGCTTGCTCTTATCCAGCTCCTGGAATACGCCGGATTGCAGCTGACGCGCGAGGAAGCTGGACGACGGCACCACCACGTCGTAGCCGGTACTGCCCGCCATTAATTTGCCTTCCAACACTTCGTTAGAATCAAAGACGTCATACACCACTTTATCGCCGGTCTGCTTTTCGAAGTTCGGCACGGTATCCGCCGCGATATAATCGGACCAGTTATACACATGTACCGTACTGCCTTCGGCCTGCACACCGCCGGCCGCAGCCATCAATGCACCAGCAACCACACCTGACAACCATTTTTGACGTTGGTTGAACATGTTTTACTTCCTCCTGAGCGGGTCATCACAACGCTGCATACACGGCGATCCGGACGTTGCGTTTTCTGTTAAATCACAGGCACACAATGAATCAATATTCAGCGGGAGTTTAATAGCAAAAACCTATACCTGCGCTGAGGTTGCACGTCTCAAGCAGCCCCGCAAGAATAGCCCCCCCGCACCACCTTCACCAGATCCCAGCTTAAAAAACGCCTTTTTGCGATGAGTTATGCATGTTTCTGCTATGGGGTTTGGCACTAGTGGCATAAAGCACGACTAATATCTGGCAATAAAGGGCAAAGTGCAGAATAAAAAGTGGTGGGGCAAAAATGAAAACTGCCGCAAAAAGCGGCAGTTAGCGAGGCGGGGAACTCAGTGCAGCATCGCGTGGCTGCTGGAGCTCGGCTGTCGCTCCTCTTCTTCTTCAACCACCAGCAGGTGGTTAGCAAAGGCTTCCATGATTACCATAGAAACGCCCTCTTCACTCTGCTTCATAAAGTGTGAGAACTGCCCGAAGGTTAATCCGGCGCTGGTACTGATCGACTGGCAGACAATCAGCTTCGGCAGATTGTCGTCCTGAATATCAACAAAGGCTTTAATCGTTAGCGAACTGGCATTGATCTGCGAGAGATCGCCCACCAGCGGAATCAGCGCCGTAGGTTTTACTTCTGCCAGCGCGGAGAAGAGGATAACGTTATCCACCAGGTCAATTTTTGCATCAAACACCCCGTCAAAATTCTGCATGTGCGGCAGGTGCAGTGCCTGACAGGCATCGCATTCGAACCAGGTGATATTTTGTTGATCCAGCCAGCGACGCAGTACGTCAATGTCCGGAACGACCAGTGAATCCATCGTAATATCCTGTGGGGTGAAGAAATAAGCGCCTTAGCTTACGGAAAAACCGATCTGGATGCCACGAAAACCGCTGAAAAGCGCCGGTTAGCCGCCGGTTTTAGGACGATAGCCGGGGCAAGCGTGCTGCTCAATCCACGTGATCATCATGGTGGCGATATCTAAACCGGTAACGCCCTCAATCCCTTCCAGTCCCGGTGAGGCGTTTACCTCCATAACCAGCGGACCACGTTGGGCGCGCAGGATATCCACACCGGCCACTTCCAGCCCCAGCGTGCAGGCGGCTTTCACCGCGATTTTGCGCTCCTGTTCAGTGATCTCCACCGCACGCGCTTTGCCGCCGCGATGCAGATTGGAGCGAAAATCGCCCTCTTTCGCCTCGCGCTCAATCGCCGCCACCACTTCATTGCCAATCACCAGGCAGCGAATATCGCGTCCTTGCGCTTCCTTGATGAACTCCTGCACCAGAATATGGGCATTGAGGCCACGAAAAGCGTCAATCACGCTCTCCGCTGCCTGCCGCGTTTCCGCCAGCACCACACCGATGCCCTGTGTGCCCTCCACCAGTTTCACCACCAGCGGCGCACCGCCCACCATCGCGATCAAATCATCAGTATCATCCGGCGAAGAAGCAAAACCGGTGATCGGCATATCAATGCCCTCACGCGCCAGCAGCTGCAGCGAACGCAGTTTGTCGCGCGCGCGGGTAATGGCCACCGATTCATTGAGGGGGTAGCTGCCGCGCACCTCAAACTGGCGCAGCACCGCAGTGCCATAAAAAGTGGTAGCGGTGCCAATGCGCGGGATCACCGCATCAAAATGCCCCAGCGCCTCGCCGCGGTAGTGCACTGCGGGCGAATCGGAATTGATGTTCATGTAGCAGGAGAGCGGATCGATCATCTGCACTTGATGGCCACGCTCCTCCGCGGCGTCGCGCAGACGCTTACACGAATAGATCGATCCATCGCGAGTGAGAATGGCCATTTTCATTAAAGAGTTCCTTGTGCTTAGCGCGTCGCCCAGCCCTGCTGATGCAGGTAATCCAGTATGAAGGGACGCGTTTCTTTGATAATCAGACGCTGAATCAGCTGACTCCAGGTTTCGGAACGCTGGTTGCTATCACGCTGCTGATAATAGGCGGTAATTTGCTCATCGTATTGCGCCAACAGATTTTTATCGACTGCATGATAGCGGTTTTCATGTACCAGCATCGCGTGCGGCATGCGGGGTTTAACATCGGGTGTATCAGCCGGATGACCGATGCAGAAGCCGAACAGCGGCAGCACAAACTTCGGCAGTTCAAGCAGCTCGGTCACTTCAGCGATGCTGTTGCGAATCCCGCCAATAAATACGCCGCCAAGGCCCAGCGATTCCGCCGCCACCATGGCATTTTGCGCCATTAGCGCGGTATCAACGCAACCGAGCAGCAGCTGTTCAGCACGCCCCAGTTGCGCATCCGGGCAGATCTGTTGATGACGATTGAAATCCGCGCAGAACACCCAAAACTCCGCCGCTGCGCTGACCCAAGGCTGGCCGCCGGTCAGCTGGACCAGCTGCTCGCGCTTAGCGGGATCGGTGATACGAATAATTGAGGAGCACTGTAAAAAGCTGGAGGTCGAAGCCGCTTGTGCCGCTGCAATGATGGCGCTGCGTTGCGCCTCGTCAATGCCCTGTTCGGTAAAAGCGCGAATGGAACGGTGGCTGCACAGTAAATCGATAGTCGGCGTCATAAATTCTCTCCGGTGGTTACTTCTTTTTGTTGGAATGATTGAACAATTGCGGGGCCATCGCCTTCGCCGTGCGCCACATCATCATCCATGCGGCAGGCAGCATCAGCGCGATACCAAGAAAAAACAGCAGCGTCGCCAGCGGCTTTTTGGCGATGAAATCAGGTGCGCTCACCCAATCGTTGGTAAGCAACAAGGCGCCAATCACGGCAAGCACGCCGAGCACTTCGAGTAGCAACACGGGTTTGGGTAATGTGGCGAGATTACGCATGCGATGGTTCCTTGATTGTTCTTTCAGCGTTAGCCGCATTTTACCCAATGTATAGGCGGTAAGTATTAGAGTAACAGGTATATTCTTCTTCCTTTAAGCAGGATGGGCGGGCATGATGTGACGCATTATTCACGCTGTGATGTGATTCTAGTCACAAAACAGCAGCGGAAGGAGAGAAGCAATGATTGCAGTGATTTTTGGCCGTTCTAGCTGCCCTTACTGCGTACGTGCGAAAGAGTTGGCGGCTAAGCTGACCAGCGAGCGCGACGATTTTAACTATCAGTACGTGGATATTCAGGCCACCGGCATTACTAAAGCCGATCTGGAAGCCCGTGCCGGCAAGCCGGTGACAACCGTGCCGCAGATTTTCCTCGACGATCAGCACATCGGTGGTTACACCGAATTCGCTGCCTGGACCAAAGAAAACCTGGGTATCGAAGCCTAAGAGAACGGGCCTGCGGGCCCGTTTTTGCAGGTGCTATTCGGCTCGCATCGCCAGCATAATCCGCAGCAAGCGCACCAGCAGCGCACCACAGCCCGCCCAAAACAGCGCACTCAAACTCCAGGCCACAATCAACAAGCCGCTTTGCGTCATTGGCACCGCCAGCATCAACCACATCATACCCAGCAGCGTACCGCCTAGCGCGACCCACAAGGTGCTGATAAGCGGACTTTCCGGCTGCAGTAGCGCCATCAAACATCCCGGCAGTAAAAACAGCAGTAATTCTGGCTGTCCGCGAACGGCTTGTTCACTGGCGGCGGCCCAGAAATGATGTGCATAAATAAACACCAGCGTATAAAGCATCACGCCCAGAATGGATGCTGGCCAGCGATTATTGCGCTGCAACATAATTATCCTCAACTTTGACGTTAACAATTATGAAACTTTTACTGCCCTGATGCGCACGACTGGAAATAAAAAGAAACAGCTGGAGGCGAAAGGAATGAAAACTGCCGATAGCTGAGGGTGTTAATTATGATTAGAATGACGCCGCTTTAGATTTCGGCTTGAACGCTTTTGTTGCAAGAACCTTAACGTTCGGCACAAGATAGCGAAAAAAGTCCCTCTCATCAACTGGTTACAGGTTAAGAAGAAGTTAAACCGTGAACATTAACGTCGCAGAATTGTTAAGCGGAAATGACGTTCTGTTATTATTTGTCGTTTTAGCCCTCGGACTCTGCTTAGGTAAATTACGCCTCGGTTCGGTCCAACTCGGTAATTCCATTGGAGTCCTGGTGGTTTCGTTGATTTTAGGTCAACAGCATTTCGCCATTAATACTGACGCATTAAGTCTTGGCTTTATGTTGTTTATTTTTTGTGTTGGCGTGGAAGCCGGGCCTAACTTTTTCTCGATATTTTTCCGCGACGGTAAAAACTACTTCTTTCTGGCGATTGTCATGGTGGTCAGCGCGCTGTTAATCGCCCTGACGCTCGGCAAAGTATTCGGCTGGGATATTGGTTTAACCGCGGGCATGTTGGCCGGTTCAATGACCTCAACGCCGGTGCTGGTGGGTGCTGGCGATACGTTGCGGCAAAGCATCAGCGACAGCCATCAGCTCACCTTGATGCAGGACAACCTCAGCCTCGGATATGCCCTCACCTATCTGGTAGGTTTAGTCAGCCTGATTTTTGGCGCGCGCTATCTGCCGCGCCTGCAGCATCAGGATCTGCCGACTTGCGCGCAGCAAATCGCGCGCGAGCGCGGCCTCGACGCTGATAGCCAGCGCAAAGTGTTTCTACCGGTGATCCGCGCGTATCGCGTGGGTCCGGAACTGGTGGAGTGGAGCGGCGGTAAAAACCTGCGCGAGCTGGGCATTCATCGCCAGACCGGCTGCTACATCGAGCGTTTGCGCCGTAACGGTATTCTCGCCAGCCCGGACGGTGACGCGATGCTGCAGCTGGGCGACGATATCTCGCTGGTGGGCTATCCCGATGCGCACGCGCGTCTTGATCCCAGTTTCCGTAACGGCAAAGAGGTGTTCGACCGTGATTTGCTGGATATGCGCATCGTCACCGAAGAGATCGTGGTGAAAAATCACAATGCGGTGAACAAGCGCCTGAGTCATCTCAAACTGACCGATCACGGCTGCTTCCTTAACCGGGTGATTCGCAGCCAAATCGAAATGCCGATCGATGACAGCATTATGCTGAACAAAGGCGATGTGCTGCAGGTAAGCGGCGAAGCGCGTCGCGTGAAAAGCCTGGCCGATCGCATTGGCTTTATCGCCATTCACAGCCAAATCACCGATCTGCTGGCCTTCTGCGCCTTCTTTATCGTCGGCTTGATGGTCGGGATGATCACCTTCCAGTTCAGCAATTTCAGCTTCGGCATCGGTAACGCCGCTGGATTGTTGTTCGCAGGCATCATGCTGGGCTTTATGCGCGCTAACCATCCTACATTTGGCTACATCCCGCAGGGTGCGCTAACGATGGTGAAAGAGTTTGGCCTGATGGTGTTTATGGCGGGCGGTTGGTCTGAGCGCGGGCAGCGGCTTGCAGCACGGATTCGGCAGCGCCGGCGCGTTGATGCTGCTAAGTGGCTTGCTGGTGAGTTTGCTGCCGGTGGTGATTTGCTATCTGTTCGGCGCTTACGTGCTGCGTATGAACCGCGCGCTGCTGTTTGGTGCCATCATGGGCGCGCGCACCTGTGCGCCAGCGATGGAGATCATCAGCGATACCGCGCGCAGCAGCATCCCAGCCTTGGGCTATGCAGGAACGTATGCGATCGCGAATGTTTTGCTGACGCTGGCCGGTACCCTGATCGTGATAATCTGGCCGCTTTTGCCTTTATAAAAATATTTTTGCGCTGTCCAGAACTTTCTTCTGGGGTCGCAGTCTGAATAAGTGCCACTGCTTTTCTTTGAAATCCCCAAATTGTGGAGCCCGCCGGTCACTGACTTGCGGGTTTTTTTATGGCTGCCATTCTGCCGCTTAAGGTTCTTCTCAGACAAAAATTCCACCCTGCCACTCTGATGTCGATTTTTTAAATCTTCATGCAACTTTCATCAAAGTTAAACACTCCAACAACCCGCGATAAGATTAAGAGCGCGACTATTTATTACTGGTTCGGACGCTTCTAGGCTATCAGCTTTATTTTGCAGACAATTTTGCTCTGCTGTTTTTCGGGTAAACAAGACGAGGACAAGGAATGGTGATGGAAGCATTGAACCACACGCTCTTTTTATGGATTAACGCTACAGAGGATTCACCGCAGTGGCTGATCACTCTGGCGACTTTTATCGCCAAAGATGTGATCGCCATCGTACCACTGCTGATTGTGGCGCTGTGGCTGTGGGGACCGCGCGATCAGGTGCAGTCTCAACGCGAGCTGGTGCTAAAAACCGGCATGGCGCTGCTGTATGCGCTGAGCATTTCGTGGTGCGTCGGCCAGTTGCTGCCGCATCCGCGTCCGTTCGCTATTGGTTTTGGCCATCAGTTACTGTCACACCGACCTGATGATTCCTATCCGAGCGATCACGGCACCACCATTTTCACCTTTGCGCTGGCATTTATCTTCTGGCATCGCCTTTGGTCAGGTGTGGTGTTGCTGGTGATAGGCAGCGCCATCGCCTGGTCACGCGTCTATCTTGGCGTGCACTGGCCGCTGGATATGCTGGGCGGATTCCTGGTTGGCTTGCTGGGTTGTCTGGCGTCGCACATGGCGTGGCAGCTGTATGGCGAACGCATGCTGGCGTTTACGCATCAGGTGTATCGCGCGCTGTTCGCCATGCCGATTAAGAAAGGGTGGATTCGTGAGTAAGCGATGGGGTCGCCATTAATGACGAGCCTGTAAAAAACGGTGCGCATCAAGCGCACCGTTTTTGTCTCAACTAAACCACTTCCCGAACCAGCCGTAGAATTTCATCATGATGAAATCCCAAATGCGACCAACAAAGCCACCTTCCGGCACCGCTTCCATCGTCACCAGCGGACGTTGCTCAATGGTTTTGCCATCCAGCTGGAAATCGATAGTGCCCACCACCTGATTCTTCTCCAGCGGCGCTTCCAGCTGCGGTGAATTCAGGGTAAAGCTGGCCTTGAGGTTTTTCATCTGCCCTTTTGGCACGGTGATCGCGGCGTCTTTTGCGACGCCAAGATTGACCTGACTGCGATCGCCAAACCAAACGCGCTGCTGCGCAAACGGTTTATCGGCCTTAATCGGCGTCACGGTTTCATAGAAGCGGAAGCCCCACGTCAGCAACTTCTCACTTTCGCGGAAACGCGTGGCATCGGTCGCCGCACCGAGCACCACGGAAATCAGCCGCATATCGCCTTCGGTTGCCGACGCCACCAGATTGTTACCCGCGCCGGAGGTGTGACCGGTTTTAATGCCATCCACCTTGAGATTGGTGCTCCACAGCAGACGGTTGCGGTTCATCTGCTTAATCTTATTGAAGGTGAACTCTTTTTCACTGTTGATCGCATACTCTTCCGGCACATCGCTAATCAGGCGTTGGCCGATAATCGCCATATCACGCGCGGTGCTGTACTGCCCTTCGGCGTCCAGGCCGTGTACCGTCATAAAGTGGGTGTTTTGCAGGCCAAAGGCTTTGACGTAGTTGTTCATCAACCCGATAAACGAAACCTGGCTGCCCGCGACATAATCAGCCAGCGCGATACAGGCATCGTTGCCAGATTGAATCACCACACCTTTATTCAGCTCAGAGACCGGAATGCGATCGCCGGGCTTAAGGAACATCAGCGATGAGCCGCGCAGCTTGGGATTGCCGGTTGCCCACGCATCCTGGCCGATGGTAACCATGTCATCGTTGTGAATCTTGCCCGATTTCAGCGCCTGGCCGACCACATAGCTGGTCATCATTTTGGTCAAACTGGCGGGATCGAGGCGTTGATCGGCATTGGATTCCGCCAACACTTTGCCGCTGTTGTAATCCATTAAAATCCAGGCTTTGGCGTCAATTTGCGGTGCCGCAGGTGCCTGTTCAGCCAGGGTGGCTGCGGGGATAAAGAGTAAAAGAAGTGAAGACGCAGCCAACGGCCGCCAGACAGAAGCGAAGGTGTTTTTTCTCATGAGCGTGACCAGATTGTCCTTGTTAAATCTCGGTTTTCTTGCAGGCAAGACATGTCTTGCCCCACGCTAACGGTTCAGGCCAGCGAAAAAAACCGCTCAATCGTAAAGTTTTATAGAGTTTATTAGAGTAACCCTGGCACCAACCGCGCAGCGCCGCCACTTTTGCCCATCTGACTATTGAAAAATTTTGCGTGTAATTCCGATTTTTCGCAGAACGGTTAAGCCAGTCACAAATTTCCGCTAACCTGAACTCAGTCAGCCTGAGGAGAGCCGCGATGGACTTAGCCATTTTCGATTTGGACGAAACCCTAATTTGTGAAGACAGCACCAGCCTCTGGCTGCGCTGGTTGGTTTCACAGGGTTTTGCCCCCGAAGAGATCATCCAGCAGGAGAAAATCCTGATGGAGCAATATCACACCGGTACGTTATCCATTGAAGAGTATATGAACACCACGCTGGCGCCACTCGCCGGCATGGCTACGATGACCGTTGAAGGCTGGGTACGCCGCTTTATCCATCGCGACATCATGCCGCGCGTGTTCCCTGCCGCCCGCGAGCGTATTGCGTGGCACCAGCAGCGCGGCGACACGGTAATGATCATCACCGCCAGCGGCGATCATCTTGCGGTGCCCATCGCCGAACGCCTTGGTGTACACGGCGCGCTAGCGATTGGCGTGGAAGTGGTGGATGAACGCTACAGCGGACAAACCTACGGCACCATGACCTATCGCGAAGGTAAAGTGACACGCCTCAGTGACTGGAAAGCGTTACAGCAAGATCAACGCTTTGAACGCACCTGGGCTTACAGCGATTCGATGAATGATTTACCGCTGCTGGCACATGCCGATCATGCGTGGGTGGTCAATCCCAATCCGCTGCTGCTGCAGGAAGCACAACAGCGCGGATGGGAAGTGTGTAACTGGGCACGCTAATTTAACCGCGTGGGGCGCTGGCTGTGTCTGGCAGCCCCACTTTCAGCAGCTTGCCGTTGGATTCATCGGTTAGCACGTACAGATAACCATCCGGGCCTTGCCGCACATCTCGAATACGCTCACCACGATTTTCCAGCAATCTCTGCTCCTCCACCACTTTCTCGCCGTTGACCTGCAAGCGAATCAAACTCTTCTCTTTCAGCGCACCAATAAACAGGGAATTTTTCCACTGCGGGAAGCGCGCGCTGTTGTAGAACGCCATGCCGCTGATGGCCGGCGAGACTTTCCAGAAATGCAGCGGTTGCTCAGTGCCTTCCACTTCACTGCCCTTTGCTTCCGGCACTTTCTGCCCGCTGTAATCAATGCCATGCGTCGCCAGCGGCCAGCCGTAATTTTTGCCCTTCTCGGGGATGTTGACCTCATCACCACCGCGCGGGCCGTGTTCGCTTTCCCACATTTGCTGCGTCCACGGATTGAGCGCCAGCCCTTGCGGATTGCGCATGCCGTAGGACCAGATTTCCGCGCGCGCGCCTTGACGATCAACAAACGGATTGTCCGGCGGGATTTCACCGTCTTTGGTCAGACGCACGATTTTACCGGAGAGCTTATCCAGCTGTTGCGCGCTGCTGCTGGCGAAGTTGTCACCGAAGGCGATATAGAGAAAGCCCTGGCGATCAAATGCCAGTCGCGTGCCGATATTGGCGCCGCCCGACAGCTTCGGCGTTTGCTCCAGCACCACTTTAAAGTCACTCAGCTGACGGTTGTCATCGCTCAGGCGACCATAACCCACCACGCCACCCGCCCGACCGTTGGCATCGGCGGTGGTGTAGCTGAGCCACACGCGGCGGCTTTCGGCGAAGTCCGGTGCCAGCACCACATCCAGCAAGCCACCCTGACGATTCGCCCACACCTTCGGCACCCCGTCGATCGGTGGCGACAAGCCTTTACCCGGCTGCCAGCTGCGCAGCTGGCCGGATCGTTCAGTGATTAACAGCGTTTGATTATCGGGTAGAAAAGCCACGGACCACGGATGGTCGAGCTTGTCCTGAAGCACCTGAACCTGCACATCGGCAGCGAATAACGGTAAGGACGTGCTTAAAGCGCCAAACAGCAGCGCGGCGGGCAGTAAACGCATGGCATTCTCCTTTATCGCAGTCTGCCGTAAAGCGTAGTCAGCGCGTGACAAAGGATGTGCAGGATTTACAAAACATTAAGCCCGGCACGCCGCCGGGCGAGAATTTACTGTGCGGGGAAGGTCAGCGCATCGCGTACCATCTCGTCGATGCCCGGACGCAGATCGTTGAGTGTGATTGGCGCACTGTTGCGAGGATAACCACCTGCAATGCAGGTGGTTAGGCGGAATTACTCGAAGCAGGTTTCCGGGTTTTCCGACAGCGAAATAAAGGATTCACCGCCTTTGGTCAGGGCAATGATTCCGCCACTCTCAATATCATAAACCCATCCATGCAGGCGAATTTTGCCTTTACGCAGCGCTACCGCTACGGAAGGGTGTGTTTTGATATTGTTCAGCTGCGCAATCACGTTCTCTTTCACCATTTCGTTGAGACGCTTCTCAACGGAATCGTAGTTACGCTCTTCCACCACCGCTTTCGCCGCGTTGGCGTAGTGCAACCAGTGATCGACCGCGGGCATGGTTTCGAGATCGGCATTGGAAGCAATGGCGTTCATGGCGCCGCAGTTAGAGTGACCACAAATAATAATTTCGGTCACGCCCAAAGCGACAACCGCGTACTCAATGGTTGCGGACACGCCGCCCGGCTCTGGACCAAACGGTGGCACGATATTACCGGCGTTTCGGATCACGAACAGCTGACCCGGCTCCGACTGCGTCACCAGCTCTGGCACCAGACGGCTGTCTGAGCAGGAGATAAACAGGGCTTTGGGATTTTGGTTGGATGCCAAACTTTTGAAAAGATCCTTCCTTTCAGGGAACACATTCTGTTGAAAATTCAGAAAACCTTTGACGATCTCTTGCATATGTCTGCTCTCACATTATCCACTTCTGCCCTGGCAGTGAGGATTCACTATCAGTGCGATTTGAAATTTTCAGTGAAGATAACAACTTACCTTCACCGACCCAACATTTAAGCAAAAGGCGCCAGCTTACACAACTCGGATCGCCACAGAGGGCCATTGCGCCAGCGAGTGAGCCGCACCGCCAACAGAGTTAAGCACAATCATCATGCATTAGTTACCCCATAAGGAGATTCTTACACAGCCTATACATTTTCCCCGGCAACCTCTGTACAATCGCCCCCCTATCCACACTAATTATGATGAATTTTTATCCTTATGAGCCATGTCAAAAATCCACCGCGCGTGGGGTTCGTCTCCCTCGGCTGTCCGAAAAACCTTGTCGACTCTGAACGCATCCTGACGGAGCTGCGTACTGAAGGCTATGACGTGGTGCCACGCTACGATGATGCGGAGATCGTCATCGTTAACACCTGTGGATTTATTGACAGCGCCGTACAGGAATCTCTGGAAGCGATTGGTGAAGCGCTGAACGAGAACGGCAAAGTGATCGTCACCGGTTGCCTCGGTGCCAAAGTGGATCAGATCCGCGAAGTGCATCCGAAGGTGCTGGAGATCACTGGCCCGCACAGCTACGAGCAGGTGCTGTCGCACGTGCACACTTATGTGCCAAAACCAGAACACAATCCGTTCCTGAGTTTAGTGCCAGAGCAAGGTGTCAAACTGACGCCGCGTCATTACGCTTACCTGAAAATTTCCGAAGGCTGCAACCATCGCTGCACCTTCTGCATCATTCCATCAATGCGTGGCGATCTTGATAGCCGCCCAATCGGTTCGGTGCTCGACGAAGCTAAACGTCTGGTCGAAGCGGGCGTGAAAGAGCTGCTGGTAATCTCACAAGACACCTCCGCTTACGGCGTGGATGTTAAACATCGCACCGGTTTCTGGAACGGATCGCCGGTGAAAACCAGCATGGTGAGCCTGTGCGAGCAGTTAGCCAAACTCGGCGTGTGGGTGCGTCTGCACTACGTTTATCCTTATCCGCATGTGGATGATGTGATCCCGCTGATGGCCGAAGGCAAGATTCTGCCGTACCTCGATATTCCGCTGCAGCACGCCAGCCCGCGCATCCTCAAGCTGATGAAGCGTCCCGGCGCGGTAGAGCGTACGCTGGAGCGCATTAAGCGCTGGCGTGAAATCTGTCCGGAGCTGACGCTGCGTTCAACCTTTATCGTCGGTTTCCCCGGTGAAACCGAAGAAGATTTCCAGATGCTGCTCTACTTCCTGCGGGAAGCGCGCCTCGATCGCGTTGGCTGCTTCCAGTACAGCCCGGTAGATGGCGCAACTGCTAACCAGCTGCCGGATCAGGTACCGGACGACGTGAAGCAGGATCGTTTTGATCGCTTCATGCAGCTGCAGCAGAAGATCTCCAGCGAACGTCTGCAGGAGAAAATCGGCCGCGAAGTGCTGGTGCTGATTGATGAAGTGGACGAAGAAGGTGCGGTGGGACGCAGCATGGCTGACGCCCCGGAAATCGATGGCGCGGTTTATCTGAACGGCGATCGTCAGGTGAAAGTCGGCGACGTGGTCCGCGTTAAAGTGGAACACGCCGATGAATACGATCTGTGGGGCACGCGCGTTTAACCATACTTCTGCTGGTGCGCACGCTTGCGCGCCAGATAGTCTGTATCCGCGCGCAGTTTATCCCAGCACGCTTTGAAAACGGCCGCCGCAGCGGCCTTCTCTTTTTCTGTGGTACGCGGCAGTTCGTTGCCCGCCTCGTCATATTTACGCCCGCCCTGATGATTACTGTAGCGGCGTGCACGCGTATAACCCATCTGAATATATTTGCGCGCCATGTCCATACCGACAAAATCGTCCTGCGCGCGATATGCCTCAAATAGCTGCATAATCTGCTGTGAAGATTCTTTTGCCAGCTCGACGGTGCGAAAACGCCAGTGCGGCAGAATCTCACTTTTATAGGGTTCGACCATCAGCACGCCCTGCTCGCCACGCCCCACCTGATACAGCTCAGGCTGCTGGCGAAAATTGATGTGCTTGAAATCCTGCTCGTAGTTAAACGCTTTCATCTGTTTTTCCCGCCTCTCATCGTCCCGTGACGTAATTATTTCCTGCTCGCACTTAAGCGATTTGCTTTTATACCGATAACCTGGATATCAGCCTACTTCCTCAGAGACGCACCTATGTTTAAACGAATGAAAATTGTGACAGCCATCATGATGATATTGGTGGTTTTCACCGCGATGCAGGCGATTTCCGGCTCGCTGTTTTTATCATCACTGATTACCGGACAGCATAATTTCACCACCAGTAATCAGCTGTCACATCAGCAGCGTGAGCTGGCCGACGGTTGGCAAACGCTGGTGAAAACGCGCGTGATCATTAACCGCGTCGCCATTCGTATCCTAAAAAAACAAACGGATGAAGCGTCCGTCGCCGCCATCAACAAACTGCTGATCAGCGCAGGTGCATCACTGGATGAAGCAAAGCAACATTATGACCTCTACCAGAACATGCCGCGCATTGCCGGACAAAGCGCTGATTCAGCCAGTGTAGTCGACGCTAAATTTGCTGCCTTCGCAGAATTGCTGAAACAGTCGGCAGCGTTCCTGAAAGCCAATGATTACGCCGCCTATGGCAACCTTGACGCCCAGCAGGCGCAGGACGATCTGGAAGTCGCGTACAAGCAATGGCGCGAGCAAAACGTGCAGCTGCTGGCCGAGCGCAATGCGGAATATGATAATAACTATCAGCACATGCTGGTGTTGGTCGCCGTGATGGCGATAGTTGTGGTGCTATTGCTGGCTGCGGTGTGGATTCTGGTGCGTCGCATCCTGCTGGCACCGATGAAGCAGGTACAGCAGCAGATGGAGCGCTTCGCCGACGGCGATCTCTCCGCCCGTTTGCAGGTGGAAGGCCGCAGTGAAATGGCATCGATTGCCGCCAGCCTCAACCATATGCAGCAGTCGCTGCTCAGCACCATTAACAATGTGCGTGATAGCGCGGATGCGATTTTTGGCAGCGCCAGCGAGATTGCCACCGGCAATAACGATCTCTCTTCACGCACCGAGCAACAAGCGGCATCGCTGGAAGAGACCGCCGCCAGCATGGAACAGCTGACCGCCACGGTGAAACAGAACGCCGATAACGCACGTCAGGCCACGCAGCTGGCGAAAACCGCCTCGGAAACCGCCGACAAAGGCGGCAATGTGGTGAATGGCGTGGTGAAAACCATGCGCGATATCGCCGACAGCTCGAAGAAAATCGCCGATATCACCAGCGTGATTGATGGCATCGCCTTCCAGACCAATATCCTCGCGCTCAATGCGGCGGTGGAAGCGGCGCGCGCCGGTGAACAGGGCCGTGGTTTTGCCGTGGTTGCGGGTGAAGTGCGCAATCTGGCACAGCGCAGCGCTCAGGCGGCGAAAGAGATCAAACTGCTGATTGAGAATTCCGTGCAGCGTGTCAACACCGGTTCGCAGCAGGTGAGCAGCGCCGGTGAAACCATGCAGGAAATCGTCAGCGCTGTTACCCGCGTCACCGATATCATGGGCGAGATTGCTTCAGCGTCCGATGAGCAGAGCCGCGGCATCGACCAGATTGGTCAGGCGGTGAACGAGATGGATCGCGTCACGCAGCAGAACGCCACGCTGGTGCAGGAATCGGCTAACGCCTCAGCGTCGCTGGAGCAGCAGGCCAGCAGCCTCTCTTCTGCGGTGGCCCGCTTCAAAACCGGCACGCGCCAGGCGACTGCAACGGTGGCGAAAGTGGTGAAACCGGTGATAACACCAACCCGCGCGCAGCCTGCCGCCGCGCACAGTAATGACAATTGGGAAACGTTCTAAGACCGGAGTAGTGCGGTTATTAAAGAGGTCGCCATAAATGGCGACCGGACCCACCATCAGGTCTTCAATTTGGGATCCAGCGCATCACGCAAACCATCACCCAGCAGGTTAAACGCCAACACGGTGAGGAAAATCGCCAGGCTCGGGAAGATGGCGACATGCGGCGCAATTACCATATCGGCGCGCGCTTCATTGAGCATCGCGCCCCACTCCGGCGTGGGCGGCTGCGCGCCGAGGCCGAGAAAGGACAAACTCGCCGCCGTGATAATCGAGGTACCGATACGCATGGTGAAATAGACCACAATCGACGACACCGTGCCGGGCAGGATGTGACGCATAATTATGGTCCAGTCCGACGCGCCAATACTGCGTGCCGACTCAATATAGGTTTGATGTTTCAGCACCAGCGTATTGCCGCGCACCAAACGGGCAAACGCCGGAATGCTGAAGATCGCCACCGCGACAATCACGTTGCTCATGCCGCTGCCCATAATCGCCACCACCGCAATCGCCAGCAGAATGCCGGGGAAAGCGAACAGCACATCGCAGATACGCATGGTGATGCGATCCCACCAGCCTTCGTAATAGCCCGCCAGCAGACCTAAAACGGTGCCGATCAGCGCGCCGATCGCCACCGAGAAGAAACCGGCGATCAGCGAGATACGCGTGCCCACCAGCACACGGCTGAAGATATCGCGCCCCAACGAGTCAACGCCAAACCAGTGCATCAGCGACGGCCCTTCGTTTAGCCGGTCGTAATCGAAATAGTTTTCCGCATCAAACGGCGCAATCAGCGGCGCGATAAACGCCACCACGATCAGCAGCAGCACAAACAGTCCGGCCAGCAGCGCCACATGCTGACGGCGAAAGCGTCGCCAGAATTCGCGCCACGGCGTGCGTACCCGGTTTTCCGTGATAGTCGGCAGGGTTTTCAATGCCGCGGCTCGTCGCCAGTTCTTCAATTGCAACTCCTTACTTGTAGCGAATTGCCGGGTTGATTGCCGCGTACAGCACATCGACAATCAGGTTAATCAGGATGAACTCCAGCGAGAACAGCAGCACTTCGGCCTGAATCACCGGGTAATCGCGCATCTCGACCGAATCCACCAGCAAGCGGCCTAAGCCTGGCCAGTTGAACACCACTTCCACCACAATCGAGCCGCCGAGCAGGAAACCAAACTGCAGGCCCATCATGGTGACCACCGGGATCATCGCGTTGCGCAGGCCGTGTTTCACCACCACCAGCGATTCGCGCACCCCTTTGGCGCGCGCGGTGCGCATGTAATCTTCCTGCATCACCTCCACAAACGACGCGCGGGTGAAGCGTGCCATCACCGCCGCCACCGCAGCACCCAAGGTGATCGATGGCAAAATGTAGTGTTTCCAGCTATCCGCGCCAACGGTCGGCAACCAGCCGAGCTCGACGGAAAACACCTGCATCAGCAGCATGCCGAGCGCAAACGCCGGGAACGAGATGCCTGACACCGCCAGCGTCATGCCGATGCGATCCGGCCAGCGATTGCGCCACACCGCCGAGGTGATGCCAATCGCCATACCGAATATCACCGCCCACACCATGCTGCTGAGTGTCAGCCACAGCGTCGGGAAAAAGCGCGCGGCAATTTCGTCAATTACCGGACGTTTCGAGACCAGCGAATGGCCGAAATCGCCCTGCACCGCATTGATCATAAAGTGCCAGAACTGCTTGAGCAGCGGCTGATCGAGGCCGAGATCCTGACGCACCAGCGCCACCACTGAGGCATCCGCTTCCGGGCCGGCAATCAGGCGCGCCGGATCGCCTGGCAGCAAATGGACGAAGAGGAACACCAGCACCGCCACAATCAGCAGCGTGGGAATCAGTCCCAGTAATCGTTTGAGAAAATAGTTGAGCATGCGAAGTCCTGCGCAGCATCGGCCAGCCCGCTAAGGCTGGCCGCGTCTGTTACTTCAGATCGGCCTCATCAAAATTGAATGAGGTATCGGGCATGACATAAAAACCGCTGAGGTTTTTATTGTTGGCTGACAGCAGTTGTTCCACCACCAGCGGGATCCACGGATGATCGTTCCAGATGCGATCCTGCGCGTCTTTGTACAGCTTAGCTTTCTGGTCGCGATCGGTGGTTTTCAGCGCATCGGCGAGATCTTTATCCACCTGCGGATTGCTGTAGAAGGCGGTGTTGAAGATGGCTGGCGGCCATGAAGTGGTGGCGAACAGCGGCGTCAGCGCCCAATCAGCTTCACCGGTCGAGGCGGACCAGCCGGTGTAGAACATGCGTACACCGCTCTCTTTCTGCCCTTTGCTCTCTACTTCAGCGGCACGCTGACCGGCATCCATCGCCGTCACTTTCACCTTCACGCCCACCTGCGCCAGCTGCTGCTGGGTGAATTGCAGCACTTTCTGCGCGGTACTGTGGTTGTGCGATGACCACAACGTGGTTTCGAAACCGTTCGGGAAGCCCGCTTCTTTCAGCAGTTCGCGCGCTTTGGCTGGATCATATTTGATTGCCGGATAGCTCTGCGCAAAGTCGATGCTCGGCGGCACGATGCCGGTGGCTGGCGTGGCGTAACCGGCAAAGGCGACTTTTGCCAGTGCCTGACGGTTGATGGCGTACTCCAGCGCTTCACGCACTTTCGGATTATCAAACGGCTTTTGCGTCACGTTGAGGCTGATGTAGCGCTGCATGATTGACGGCGTGGTGACCACATCGAGCTTGCTGTTGCCTTCCAGCAGTTTGGCCTGCTCGAACGGCACCGGGAAAGCAAAGCTCGCTTCGCCCGTTTGCAGCATCGCCGCGCGGGTGTTGTTATCCACCACCGGACGCCAGGTAATGCTATCCAGCTTCGGATAGCCTTTTTTCCAGTAGCCGTCCCACTTTTTCACTTTCACGAAGTCGGTCTGGTTCCAGGTATCAAAGGCAAACGGGCCGGTTCCTACCGGATGGAAGCCGATCTCTTTGCCATATTTCTTCAGCGCGGTCGGGGAAATCATCACCGCCGCCGGATGCGCGAGATTATTAATGAAGGCCGAGAACGGCTGCTTCAGGGTGATTTTCACTGTGCTCGGATCGACCACTTCGGTGGTGGCGATATATTTGAACAGGTTATAGCGTTTGAGATGGTTATCCGGATTGCTGGCGCGATCGAGGTTCACCTTCACCGCTTCGGCATTAAAGTCAGTGCCATCCTGGAATTTCACGCCGGCGCGCAGCTTAATGGTGTAGGTCAGGCCGTCGCTGCTCGCCTGATAACTTTCCGCCAGCACGTTGGTCAGCTTCATGTCTTTATCGAAGCCGAACAAGCCCTGATAGAAGGACTTCGCCACCGCCTGCGACAGCGTATCGTTAGCGTCATACGGATCGAGCGTGGTAAAAGTCGAGGCCACCGCAATCACCGCATCTTTCGCCGCCCACGCGGGCAGCGCCAGCGCCGAACTCAACAAACCGGCAGTGATAACCCCTTTTCGCATAATATGGTGCATCGTTATCGTTCTCCTGTAATCCCTGTCATGCGCGACATCCAAAGATGTGCGGTTGTTTGCTGCTCAGGCGCCGCTAATTGCGTGCCGGGCGACAAAATGGCCCGGTGCCACTTCCAGTAAAGGCGCCACTTCTGGCTCATCGCCCAGCGGGCGAATCGGGCTGGGGATCTCATCCACCATCAGCGCCCGCTCACGATGCCGATGGGCCGGATCGGCCACCGGCACCGCGGCCATCAGTTTTTTTGTGTAGGGATGGCGCGGCTGCTCAAATACCGCCTGACGCGGCCCCATTTCCACAATTTGTCCGAGATACATCACCGCCACGCGATGGCTGATGCGTTCCACCACCGCCATATCGTGCGAGATAAATAAGAAAGCGATACCAAATTCACGCTGTAAATCGAGCATCAGGTTGATGATTTGCGCCTGAATCGACACATCCAGCGCCGACACCGATTCATCGGCGATCACCACTTTGGGATTGAGCGCCAGCGCGCGCGCAATGCAGATGCGCTGGCGCTGGCCGCCGGAAAATTCGTGCGGATAACGCTGCGCATGTTCCGGCAGCAGGCCGACACGCTCCAGCAGCCAGGCAACGCGCTTCTCTGCCTGACGACGATCCAGCGTTTTGTGCACCAGCAGCGGTTCCATGATCGAAAAACCCACGGTCAAACGCGGATCGAGCGAGGCGTAAGGATCCTGGAAGATAAACTGGATATCGCGACGCAGCGACGCCAGCGCATTGCCCTGCAGCGCATCGATGCGTTGGCCGTCAAAAGTAATGGTACCGCCCTGGCTGGCTACCAGCCGCAGCAGCGAACGCCCGGTAGTGGATTTTCCGCAGCCGGATTCCCCCACCAGCGCCAGCGTTTCACCGGCATGGAGATCGAAACTGACTTTCTCGACCGCGTGCACGCGGCGTTTAACGCGATTGAGTAAACCGCCGCGAATATCAAAGCGCGTGACTAAATCGCGCACCTGCAAAATCGGCGGTCGATCGTGACGCACCGTGTCCTGCGGTGCGGCCAGTTCTTCACGTCCGTTGCTATGCAATAAGGGAAATTTAGCCGGTAGCGGCTGGCCGTGCATCGCCCCCAGTTTGGGCACCGCCGCCAGCAACGCGCGGGTATAGGGCTGCTGCGGGTCGGCAAACAGCTGCTGCACCGACGCGCGCTCTACCACATCGCCGCGATACATCACCTGCACGCGATCGGCCATCTCCGCCACTACGCCCATATCATGGGTGATGAAAATCACCCCCATCTGCATCTCTTTTTGCAGCACGCGGATCAACTGCAGAATTTGCGCCTGAATAGTGACGTCGAGTGCGGTGGTAGGTTCGTCGGCAATCAGCAGCGCCGGTTTGCACGACAGCGCCATGGCAATCATTACGCGCTGTCGCATGCCGCCCGAGAGTTGATGCGGATAGCGTGATAACACATTTTGCGCTTCGGGAATGCGCACCAGATCGAGCATGCGCCGCGCTTCCGCCAGCGCCTGCTGGTGACTTTTTCCCTGATGCAGACGGATGGATTCCGCAATCTGCTCGCCAACGGTAAACACCGGGTTGAGCGAGGTCATCGGCTCCTGAAAGATCATCGCCATATCGGCGCCGCGCACTTTGCGCATCTGACCGTTCGACGCGCGCATCACATCCAGCACCTCGCCATTGCGACGCCGCAGCTGGATATCTCCGCTCACTTCGCCGCCGGCCTGCTGAATCAAGCGCATCAGCGCCAGCGAGGTGACGGATTTGCCCGAGCCCGATTCGCCCACCAGCGCCAGAGTTTCACCGCGATGCAGGTCGAGCGACAGGTTGCGTACCGCTTCGGTAATGCGCCCTTCATGCTCAAAGCGCACGTTAAGATCGCGCACCGCCAGAACCTGCTCCGGCGCAAACTGCAGCTGTTGGTCCGTCATGCCTGCTCCTTAGCTGTCGCGGTAAATCGCTACCTCAACATCGCCATTCACATAGGCGAATCCGCGATACATGCCTTCGCTGTTAAACGGCAGCGCCACATTGCCTGCGGCGTCAATGGCAATCAGCCCGCCGCTGCCTTCCAGCTCCTGCACTTTGTCATGAATGACGTTGGCGGTGGCCTGTTGCAGCGAGCGTCCGGCGTAATGCATCTGCGCCGCCACGTCGTAAGCGGCGAGCGTGCGGATAAACACTTCGCCGGTACCGGTACAGGAGACCGCTACGGTGTCGTTGCTGGCGTAGCAGCCTGCGCCGACTAAAGGCGAATCGCCCACGCGACCGGCCTGTTTGTTGGTCATGCCGCCGGTTGAGGTGGCGGCCGCCAGATTACCCTGAAGATCGAGCGCGACCGCACCGACGGTGCCGAATTTGCGATCCGGGTCCAGCGGATCGTCGCTGTGACTGTTTGCTTCGCCATCGTGATCCAGCACCATCTGCTGGCTGTGCAGCGCGCGCTGCAGCTGCTCCCAGCGCTCCGGCGTGGAGAAGAAATCGGCGTCGACCGGCGCTAAACCTTGCTCAGCGGCGAAAGCTTCTGCGCCCGCACCGATAAACAGTACGTGCGGGCTATTCTCCAGCACCTTACGCGCCGCCAGAATCGGATTGCGGATGTGGCTGACGCCCGCGACCGCGCCGACGTCCAGCGTGCGACCATCCATAATGCTGGCATCGAGTTCATGCGTGCCCTGATGAGTGAACACCGCGCCCTTGCCCGCGTTAAACAGCGGACACTCTTCCAGCAGGCGTACGGCTTCGGTAACGGCATCTAACGCGCTGCCGCCCGCCGCAAGAATTTGCTGGCCTGCGGTAACGATTGCGGTGAGTTGCTGACGATAGTGCTGCTCTTTTTCGGCGCTCATTGCCGCACGCGTAATCGCGCCTGCACCGCCGTGAATTGCGATAACTGCTTTAGCCATAACCGGTACCCTGTTAAGGAATCAGAACCAAAAACACTGATTTAGAATGGTTTTCATCTTTTTTTGGCAATTTTCGACTATAGAAAGGCACCCTCATCTTGTAAAGCAGAAACTGCCTGCGCGGTCATAACCTTTTATTGTGGATTATACTTTTTTGGTTGTGATGTGCTTAGCGGATGCGCACCTGTAAAACAGGAAAACCATTTTTACCATTCGCACATTCCGTAGCGGCGCGATTTATCGCGCAATAAATTGCGCCGCTACGGAATGTGCATTGATTGAGTAAAGTGCACTCTCGCTTAACGGCCACGCATTACCCATAATAGACCGCATCTGAAATTAACCAGGCAGAGATGGACATGGAACCTTTTACCGCAGGATTAATCTCCCTCGAAGACGCGCAGCAAAAGATGCTGCAACAGCTGACGCCGATTAGCGATTCGATCAACGTCTCGCTGTTTGAGGCCGCCGGACGTATCACCGCCAGGCCGATCAACTCGCCGCTCGATGTGCCCTCGTTTGATAACTCGGCGATGGATGGTTACGCGCTGCGTCTGGCCGACATCGCACCCGATCGCGTGTTCCCGGTGGCCGGTAAAGCCTTCGCCGGTGCGCCGTTTAACGGTGCGTGGCCCGCGGGCAGCGTGATCCGCATCATGACCGGCGCGCCAATTCCCGCCGGTTGTGATGCCGTGGTGATGCAGGAGCAAACGGAGCAACGCGACGGCGGCATTGTCATTACCGCGCCGGTGCAGGCTGCGCAAAATATTCGTCGCATCGGTGAAGACATTCAGGCGGGCAAACAGGTGCTGGACGCCGGAGTGCGCCTTGGTGCGGCCGAACTGCCGCTGCTGGCGTCGCTGGGGATTGCTGAAGTCAGCGTGCTGCGCAAACTGCGCGTGGCAATCTTCTCCACCGGCGATGAACTGCAGGCGGTCGGCCAGCCGCTGGCGGAAGGTCAGATTTACGATACCAACCGCTTTACCGTGGCGTTAATGCTTAACAAGCTGGGCTGCGAAGTGATCGATCTCGGCGTGATTGCCGACGATCAGGCGGCGCTGCGTACCGCCTTTACCGAAGCCGATCGCCAGGCCGATGTGGTGATCAGCACCGGCGGCGTGTCGGTTGGCGAAGCCGATTTCACCCGTGCGATACTGGAAGAGCTCGGCGCTATCACCTTCTGGAAACTGGCGATCAAACCGGGCAAACCCTTTGCTTTTGGTCGCCTGGCCAACAGCTGGTTCTGCGGTTTACCGGGCAATCCGGTTTCTGCGGCGGTAACCTTCTATCAATTAGTTCAGCCGCTGCTGGCCACCTTAACCGGCCAAACCACGCGCATCATGCCGCTACGCCAACGTGCGCGCGCCACCCAGCGTTTGAAGAAATCGCCGGGTCGTCTCGACTTCCAACGTGCGATTCTCAGCCGCGGTGACGATGGCGTGCTGGAAGTGCGCAGCACCGGTGCGCAAGGTTCGCACGTGTTCAGCTCGTTCGCGCTGGCCAACTGCTTTGTGGTGCTGGAGCGCGAGCGCGGCGATGTGGAACCGGGCGAATGGGTGGAGATCGAAGCCTTTAATAGCCTGCTGGAGGGCTAATGAGCGTTGAGTTGAGCGATAAAGAGATGCTGCGCTATAACCGTCAGATTGTCCTGCGCGGTTTTGATTTTGATGGCCAGGAAAAGCTAAAGGCGGCACAGGTGTTGGTGATCGGCCTCGGCGGACTCGGCTGTGCGGCGGCGCCCTATCTGGCCTCGGCGGGTGTGGGACATCTCACGTTGCTCGATTTCGATAGCGTTAGCCTCAGTAATCTCCAGCGCCAGATCCTGCACAGTGATGCGAAAATTGGCGTAGCGAAAGTCGCCTCGGCGCAGCAGCAGTTGGCAGAGATTAATCCGCATTGCCAGTTGGAGCCGATTGATGCGCAGCTGGATGACGCGCAGCTCAGCACGTTAATTGCGCGCCATGATGCGGTGGTGGATTGCACCGATAACGTCGATACCCGCGAGCAGATCAACCGCCTCTGTTTTCAGCACAAGGTGCCGCTGATTTCCGGCGCAGCGATTCGCATGGAAGGCCAGCTCAGCGTGTTTACCTGGCAGCCCGGCGAGCCGTGTTATCGCTGCATCAGCCGCTTGTTTGGCGATCAGGTGTTAAGTTGCGTGGAAGCTGGCGTGATGGCGCCGTTGGTGGGTGTGGTCGGTGCTATGCAGGCGATGGAAACCTTAAAAGTGCTAACGGCGTTCGGTCACCCCGCTAGCGCACGCTTATTGATGTACGACGCGATGAGCGCGGAGTTCCGCAGCATGAAGGTGGCGCAGGATGCGCATTGTGAAGTATGTGGTGAACAAGGTCGCCATGAATGACGACCTTGCGCGAGGTATAACGCTGGCAGCTGACGTGCATAAAGGCGTGTATGCCGGGTCCGGAGTAAAGCCTCCGCCGCAGGGATGCGGCGGACGAGGTTACGGGGAAGTATTTACACCGTCGTTACGCAGCGACCCGGCATTTTCGCCTGATCGGCGCCGAAACCTAACAAACCTTAAACAATGCCCTGACTGCGCAGGTAATCTTCGTAATTACCCGTGAAGTCGATAATACGATCGGCTTTCATCTCCATCACGCGGGTAGCCAGCGAGCTCACAAACTCACGGTCGTGCGAGACAAAAATCAGGGTGCCTTCGTACATCTCCAGCGCCATGTTGAGCGACTCGATCGATTCCATATCCAGGTGGTTAGTCGGTTCATCCATGATCAGGATGTTTGGCTTTTGCATCATCAGCTTGCCAAACAGCATGCGACCCTTCTCACCACCGGACAGCACCTTAGCGGGCTTGTTGATCTCGTCGTGACCAAACAGCAGACGACCAAGAATACTGCGCACCGCCTGCTCGTCATCGCCTTCCTGCTTCCACTGGCTCATCCAGTCGAATACCGTCAGATCGTCAGCGAAGTCTTCCGCGTGATCCTGGCCGTAATAACCAATGCGCGCATTCTCAGACCATTTCACTGTGCCGCTATCCGGCGTATGTTCACCGACCAGCGTTTTCAACAGCGTAGTTTTACCGATACCATTGGCACCGAGAATCGCCAATTTCTCGCCGACTTCTAACATCAGGTTGAGTTTATTAAACAGCGGACCGTTATCAAAACCTTTGGTCAGCGCTTCAACTTCCAGCGCATTACGGAACAGCTTCTTATCCTGATCAAAACGGATAAACGGGTTTTGACGGCTGGAGGCTTTAACTTCTTCCAGCTTAATTTTATCAATCTGTTTAGCACGCGAAGTCGCCTGACGCGATTTAGAGGCGTTGGCGCTAAAACGGCTAACAAACGATTGCAGATCGGCAATTTGCGCTTTCTTCTTGGCGTTATCCGATAATAAACGTTCGCGTGACTGGGTAGCCGCGGTCATATATTCGTCATAATTACCCGGATAAACGCGCAGTTCGCCGTAATCCAGATCCGCCATGTGCGTGCACACCATATTCAGGAAGTGACGGTCATGCGAAATGATGATCATGGTGCTGTTACGTTCGTTGAGCACTTGCTCCAACCAACGAATGGTATCGATATCCAGGTTGTTGGTCGGTTCATCGAGCAACAAAATATCAGGATTGGCAAATAATGCCTGCGCTAAAAGGACACGCAATTTCCAGCCCGGCGCAATTTCGCTCATCGGACCGTAATGCTGCTCCACAGGAATGCCAACGCCCAGTAATAATTCACCGGCACGTGATTCTGAACTGTAACCGTCCATCTCGCCGTATTCGACTTCAAGGTCGGCCACTTTATAGCCTTCCTCTTCGCTCATTTCTGGCAATGCATATATACGGTCACGCTCTTGCTTCACTGCCCACAATTCATTGTGGCCCATGATCACGGTGTCCAGCACACTATATTGCTCGAAGGCAAATTGGTCCTGACGTAACTTACCGATACGCTCATTTGGGTCGAGGGAAACATTTCCACCCGTTGGCGCCAAATCGCCGCCCAGTATTTTCATAAAGGTAGATTTACCGCTGCCGTTCGCACCGATTAAACCGTAACGATTACCGCCGCCAAATTTAACGGAGATATTTTCGAACAGCGGCTTACTGCCGAACTGCATGGTGATATTGCTGGAAACTAACACGGCATTGACCTTTGTTACGCAGTGGAGGAAAAAACAGCGGGCATTATGCCAGAAGCGGGCACCCGGACGCCACCTCTGCGCCAGAGGCAGACGTTACGTTGGGCTAAAGGTGTTGTTGCTCATAAAGAAATAAAAACAACAAAAAAGCCGGGGGTATTTGCCCCCGGCTCCCACTTACAAGGATTGTGCGGATTATTTGATCAGGAAAGTGTCGAGGCTTTTACCTGAATCCAGCGCTTTTTTAATCGCTGCTGGTGTACGGCCCTGACCGGTCCACGATTTTACTTCACCGTTTTCGTCGGTGTAGGAATATTTTGCCGGGCGTGGTGCACGCTTAGCGCGTTTTTTACCAACTTCCAGAGCGCCCAGTAATTCGTTCGGGTCAATACCATCAGCCAGCAGCATTTCGCGATATTTAGACAGCTTCTCTTCTTTTTCGCGGTTCTGCGCTTCTTCAGCGTTTACTTCGTCACGACGTTCAGTCACGACAACCGTTAATTTTTCCAGAATTTCTTCCAGATCGCTCAATGGCAGTTCACGAGCCTGTGCACGTAATGTGCGAATGTTGTTCAGAACTTTAAATGCGTCACTCATCACAATGTCCTTGCTTAAGGGGGTTAAATAAACTGTAGTGGCAAGATTACCTAATTCAAATAAAAAAATAAATTAATTTTATTGCCCGGATTAATCTGAAGTTGCTTACATATTTCTTACGCTAGGGTTTAAAACGCGGATAACCGCTTTAATTAACCCTGAATTAACAAGCGTAATGTGTTCCATATGTAGCAACTGGAATCGATTTCAAAGCAATATTCCCAGGTAATAAACAATCATTTAGCGGCTATTACGCGCTGCAGCATTAGTGAGCATAATGGTAAGCAAGGATTAATGGTGTAACGTAAAACCTGTTTTCATCACGGATTATTATATTGCCCGGGATGAGAGAAGAATCTCATTTTTTCATATCGTGCCGATAAAAAAAGCCGGTGTTTAACCGGCTGCTAAGGGAAATTAATGCACTTCCGTTGCGGGACCAAACACAGAATAGTCCGGCAAATTGACGTTTTGATAAGGTTCCCAGCCACCGCCCAGCGCTTTATATAACGCCACTAAATCAAGTGCACTTTGCATCCGCGCCTGCGTCGATTGCGCTTTAGCTTGCGCCAGTTGTCGCTGCGCATCTAATACATCGAGGAAGGTGGAAATACCCTGACGATAACTGTCGCTGGCCAAATCAAATGCACGTTGCAGTGCGCCGGTGGTTTCATCCAGCGCTATAACCTGCTGCTGATCGGCGCGATAACTGACCAACGCGTTCTCCACATCCTGCAGCGCAGTTAATACCGTTTGCCGATAATCAAGCGCCGCGCTGGCTTGCTGCGCGCGCGCCAATTTTACGCTGGACACTAAACGGCCGCCCTGAAAAATTGGAATCGACAGCGACGGACCAACGCTGAAGAAGTGGCTGCTCCAGTCATCCAGATAGCTGGCATCGGTATTTCGCACGCCCAGTTGCCCGGTGAGCGACAAGCTGGGGAACAGCTCGGCAACGGATACGCCAATATTCGCGGTCTGCGCATGCAGTGTGGCTTCAGCCTGGCGAATATCCGGACGTCGCCGCGCCAGCGTCGACGGAATGCCCACCGGCACCAATTTCGGCAAATCAGGCAGCGGTTTTTTGTTCATCAGTTCGTTATCCAGTGCGCCCGGTGTTTTACCCAGTAGCACCGCCAAACCGTTCATTGCCTGCAACTGCTGCGCCTGATATTGCGGCAGCTGCGCATTCAGCGAGGCTAATTGCGCGCGGGCATTTTCCACATCCGTGGTCGGCGCTAAGCCGTTTTGCTGCTGGCTTTTTGTCAGTTCCCAGGTTTGCTGCGCGACCTCAATTTGCTGCTGCAAGGTCGCCAACACCGCCTGCGAACCGCGCAATTGCAGATAGGCGCGCGCCACTTCGGCTTCCAGCGAGACCAGCGCATCGTTGCGTTGTTCTATGGCCGCCTGCTGCTGCGCATCCGCAGCTTCCATCTGGCGGCGTACTTTGCCCCACAGATCCAGCTCCCAGCTGGCGTCAAAGCTGCCCTGATAAAGGGTGACAGAATGGTCTAAACCGTTCAGCTGGCTGGCGACATCGCTATCAACCTGGTCATAAACGCCGTTGGATTTCAGCAAGCCTTTTAAACCGAGCTGCTGACGGGTCACTTTTGCCGAGCCGTTAAGCGAAGGGAATAACCCACCGCGCGCCTGCGCCAGCTGCTCACGCGCCCCGGCAATACGCAGCACCGATTGTTGCAGCGTTAAGTTGCCGGCAATAGCGCGCTCAATCAGGCTATCAAGCTGCGGATCGTTAAAGCTTTTCCACCACAGCGGATTGGTTGCTGCCGCCAGCGGCTTAGACGCTTGCTGTGAAGGCAAATCATGGTAACCGCCCGGCGTGTGCGCCTGCGGCGGCTGATAATCAGGTCCTACGGCACATCCGGCCAGCAACAGTGACAGCGCCAGCAACGTCAGTGACGGCGTAGAGCGCGAAAACTTACTCATTTTAATGTGCTCCTGCACTGCCTTCGCTCTTGATCGGCGAAAGCAACCAACAAAATGGAATCAATAGCAACGCCACGATACTCAGGCCCGTAAATACGTCGATGTACGCCAGAATACGGGCCTGCGCGATCATCTCCTGGTAGAGCTGCCCGCTCGCCAGCACCAGCGGATCGCCCACTGCGGTGGTGAAATTACGGATCGAATCAGCCCAATGCTGCAGCGTGAGATTGTAAGGCTCATTGAGCGGCGACATGTTGTGCACCATGGTGGCCGATCGCGTCTGCATGCGTTCGGTAATGCCCGCCGTCGACAGCGAAATTCCGATCGAACCCGCGACGTTACGGAACATGGTGAACAGCGCCGACGCATCGGCGTTTAATCGCTGCGGCACGGTGATGAACGCAATGGTGGTCAGCGGCACAAACAGGAAGCCAAGGCCAATCGACTGCGCGCTGCGCATTAACACCAGCGTGGTGAAATCAACGTTGGGCGTAAGCCGGGTGGAATAGAAGAAGGCGCTGGCAAGGCAGGTGAAGCCGAACGCGATGATGTAGCGCGTTTGCACAATCGGCATCAGCTTCAGCACGATGGGTATCGTCAGCACAATCAATATTGCGCCGGGCGACAGCACCAGCCCCGACCAGGTTGCGGTGTAACCGAGATCCTGCTGCGCCAGTTGGGGAAGTACCACCGAACTGCCGTACAAAATCATCGCCATGCCCGCCATCAGCAAGCCCGCCACCCAGAAGTTACGATCCTTCATTACGCTAAGATCGACCACCGGTTTGCGGGCATACAGCAGCCAATAAATGGCGCCGATAATGCCTATCACCGCCAGCATGGCGAACAGGCGAATGAAGTGCGAGGCAAACCAATCTTCATCTTCGCCACGATCGAGGAACACCTGCAGACAGCCAAGCCCCAGCGTGATCAGGCTGATGCCAATGTAGTCGATCTTCAGGCGGCCTTTATCCCACTTGCGCTCCCACGGCGGATCTTCCAGCAGCTGGTAAATTGCCATTACCGTCAAAATACCGACTGGAATATTAATGAAGAACACCCAGCGCCAGCTGTAGTTGTCGGTGATCCAGCCGCCGAGCGTCGGACCAATCACCGGCGCGACGATAATCGCAATCGACGATAGACCAAAGGCTTTGCCGCGATCTTCCGCTTTGAAGTAATCGAGCAGCACCGATTGCTGTACCGGCTGCAATCCGCCGCCAAAAAAGCCCTGCAGGATGCGGAACAGAATGATCTGCCACAGCTCCGTCGCGATGCCGCACAGGAAGGAGCAGATGGTGAACATCACGATGCAAATCAGGAAGAACTGCTTGCGGCCAAACAGGCGGCTGAAGAACGCCGAAATGGGCAACACGATGCCGTTCGCCACCAGATAAGAGGTTAAAACCCAGGTCGATTCGTCGTAGCTGGAGGAGAGCGAACCGGCAATGTGTGGCAGCGCGACGTTAACGATGGTGGTGTCGAGGATCTCCATAAACACCGCCAGCGTCACCGTAATGGCGACCAGCCACGGATTGCTGGCCGGACGCCAGCTTTCGCTCGCACTCATTCCACTGTGACCTTCGGCTCAACCGACAAGCCCAGCGGCAGCGGATGATTGGGATCCAATCCTTTATCGATAACGATTTTCACCGGCACGCGCTGCACGATTTTCACGTAGTTGCCGGTGGCGTTTTCCGCCGGGAAGGTGGAGAAGCGGGAACCGGATCCCATCTGGACGCTATCAACATGCCCTTCCAGCTTCATATCCGGCCAGGCATCAACACTGATTTCCACTTTATTACCCGGCTTCATGCGCGCCAGCTGTGACTCTTTGAAATTGGCATTAATCCAGATTTCAGGCGAAACCAGCGAGAACAGCGCGCTGCCAGCCTGCACCAGTGTGCCGAGTTGCACGTTACGCTTGGTGACAAAGCCATCGTAAGGTGCGCGAACCTGGGTATAAGAGAGATTCAATTCGGCGGTGTTGAGCTGCGCCTGCGCCTGCTCAACCTGCTGCTCACGCGCTTCCACATTGGTTTCCTGCTGGCGGATTTGCAGCTTCACCTGAGAAGCCACTTCAACCTGCGCCTTAGCGCTTTGCAGTTGCGCTTCAGCCGAACGCAATTGCGCGGCGGCGGTATCAATATTGCGCTGTGAAGTGGCACGGGGATCAACACCGCGCTGGCGACGATAATCGGCCTGGGCGTTGAGCAAATTGGCCTGCGCTTTGGCCTGATCGGCGAGAGCTTGATCGCGCTGTGCCGGATACTGCACGCGGGACAAGGCTAACTGCGCCTGCGCCTGATGCAGCTGCGCCTGGGCCAGACCAAGCTGGGCTTTAGCCTGATCGCGCTGCGCTTCACTGTCGCGCGCATCGATCTCCACCAGCAAATCGCCCTGCTTCACGCGCTGGTTATCGCGCACCAGCAGCTTGACCACATATCCGGCCGCTTTCGGCGCGATGGTCACCGCATTGCCTTCGGTAAAGGCATCATCCGTGCTTTCGATATTGCGCGTGGTGAGCCAAAACCATAATCCCACCACGATCATAATCACCACCACAATGGCGAGAAAAATCAGTGGCTTCTTTCCGGGACGTTTACGTTCTGGTTCGTTGTTATCTTGATGGGTATTGGCGGTTTTTTGCGGATCCTGCTGATCGCGTTCAGACGGTTGATTCTGGTTTTCCATAATTTTTCATCGTAGGCAGTTGTCCCGATTCCCGGGCAAAAACGGTCAACATAACCTTAGATGGGAAATTGACAAATGCCAATGCAACTTTACATAAGCCGACATTGGCACGGTGCTAACGCATGAGGTGTAACAGCAGCCATCCGCCTAACATCGACCAGGCCAGCATCGGGATAGAAAACAAGTGGAAACGCCACCAAACGCGCGCGTCCTGCGCCATCCGCAAGGCAATCAGGTTGGCGAGCGAACCCGGCAATAAGCCAAATCCGCCGATATTCACCGCCCACGCCAGCACCTCCGACGGTGGCACTTTCTGCAAAAGCAGAATGGTGGCGGGAACGTTACTAATGAATTGCGACAAGCCAATCGCCAGCAAATAGATTCCGCCCTCGCCTAGCTGACCAATAGCGGCAAAGTGCGGCTGCAGCCAGGACAAATGCATCAACAGGAAGACATCGATAAACATCGCCACGAACACCAGCAGCAAACTCCAGTCGATGCTGATCAACACGCTGCGCGCCATGATCAGGAAACAGGCCGCCACCAGCAGCAGCGCCCAGCCGGTCATTTTCAGCTCGAGCGCGACGATAAATACGATATACAGCAGCACGCTAATCGTGAACAACGGTTTGCGCCACGCCTGAGTTTCACTCTGCTCATGCTTTTGGATCGCGCGCGCCGGGAAACTCCACCAGGTTAACGCCATCAGCGAAAGCAGTAAAAATGCCGCCAGCGGCGCCATCTGCGCAATGAAACCGGGCACGCTAAGCGTGCCGTGACTCCACAGCAGAATGTTTTGCGGGTTACCAACCGGCGTCAGTAAGGAACCCGCGTTCACTGCCAACGCTTCGAAAATGATCAGGCGCGAAATGGGCAGCCGCGAGAATTTACGCAGCGTCAGCGTGAGCGGCACCAGAATAAACAGCGCAACATCGTTGGTGAGAAAAGTTGAGAGCAACGCGGCGGCGCACACCATGAATAACGCCAATGCGCGTTCATGCTGGAAACGCTGAATCAGACGTGCGCCGAGCACATCAAAATAGCCGCTGTTTTCCAGCCCTTTGGTCAGCATCAGTAAGCCGGTGAGCGTCATGATGGTATGCCAGTCCACAGCGGAAGGCAGTTGCGACCAGCGGAAATTCGCCAGCGGCAACATGATCACACCCAACAGCAACAACAAATGCAAAATACGATCGCGCATAAAAGAACGAAGCAGATTGGGCATGATGGCGGAAGGCCTTGTAGTTAGCGATTCTCGTAGAATTTCTGGAACACGGCCAAAGTTTCATCACTAACGTGATGCTCCAGGCCTTCTGAATCACGGCGCGCGGTTTCCGGGCTAACGCCCAGCGCCAACAGGAAAGTTTCAACAATATGATGGCGGACGCGGCTCGCTTCAGCCAGCTTCTCGCCTTCGGCGGTGAGGAATACACCGCGATACGGCACTTGCTCAACCAAACCGGTGGTGCCAAGACGCTTTAACATTTTCGCCACGGTCGGCTGGGAAACGCCCAAACGGGCAGCCATATCCACCTGACGCGCTTCGCCAAATTCACGAATCAAATCAGAGATTAATTCAACGTAGTCATCGATCAGCTCACGACGATGCGCCTCGCGCACCTGACGAAATCCTTCGACATGCTCCTCTATCTCTTTTAGCGGGCCCTGGGGCATGTTGGTGGCGATTTTTGCACGACGACTCATCTAACTTCCTCTTTATTATCTGCCGCACTTTACCTGCGGTGCGGGCTGGCTGCGCCCATTGTAAACCAGGCACAAATAAGCACAAATTTTTCCTAAATAGTGTTGGCTAAAGAGTATAGCCAGTGCTATCTTTGTTGATAATGTAAGCGAATAGCTTATAAAGGCTACAAAGAAATGTCGTCATTCACTCGGGAGGTGAACATGACTACCATGAAAAACTGCCTCGACTGTGGCAAATGTTTCCAGGCTGAACAAAGCAAACCGATTTTTGAGCTGAAATCGCTGCTGTGCCTGTTGACCCGCTCGCCGTTTGCGCTGCGCTTGATGCTGATTGAAAAGCTCACCGGCAAACAGCTGGTTGAACGTCCGTGCCCAAAACTGATCTGGCGCGGCTAATGTTCCCGACGCATACAAATTCCAATAAAGCCCGCTCATGTAGCGGGCTTTGTGTTTCTGGCGGCAGGTAAATCGTTAATCGCGCCCATAAAAAAACGGTCCCGAAGGACCGTTTATTGTGCAACTGGTCTAAGCAAGAACTTAGAAGCTGTAACCTACGCCAGCAATCCAGGTGCCAACGTCAACGTTGCGGATACGGCTCTGCTCGTAACCCACGTCAACAGCGATGTTTTCGATTGGGTTGAACTGCATGCCCGCACCGTAAGAGAAACCGTAGTCGCTTGAATCAGACTTAGAACGTACTGAATTGTCGTTCTGCTGGTATTTACCGTAACCCACACCAACAACACCGTAGATGCTCGCCCAGTCGTTCAGACGGTAAGCAGGACCACCGGTGATGCCGTAGTACTGAGCTTTGTTATAAGCGCCAGCATCAGTACGATCTTTTTCGGTATAGGTGAAAGAACCGATCCAACCCAGTGGGTTAGTACCGTCTTCGTAACGATATTTCAGGTTGAAGCCGTTTGCTTTGTTAGCAACGCCTTGATAATCGCTCTGAGCGTAACCACCGGTAACGGTGCTTTGTGCCATGGCAGAACCTGCAGAAACTGCAAGTACACAAGCCAATGCTGAAAGACATGCAATTTTTTTCATAACCACCTCAAATGTGAATATACTTCTCTCCTGACAACGCTCTAAATATAACAAAAAACAGCAAGAAACTCTGCCCGCATTTTGTTGTCTAACAGATTGTTTGGTGTAACAGAAAGTTAATGAAGTTTCCTATGTCATTCATTTTACTTATAAAAAGCATCATATTCCTGCAACATAAATAACGATCACAAAAAATGCCTTTAAGTAAATTCCTAAACTAACCTGACGTTTCTTTACGGAAATGGCACTAAAAATGGCCAAATTCTGACCTGCCAGCGCGTTTTATTTCCCCGATTCGCGTCTCCTTATTTGCCTGAGATTCCATTACACTGAGCGCTTGTTGCTCTGCTGTTAATAAATAAAAGGAATGGATTACAGGATGTCTGCGCCTCTGACGACCAAAAATATGGCCCCAGTGTTGTTCCCTGTTGCTGTGCTGCTGATTGCCATGCTCTCACTACAGGGCGGCGCTTCACTGGCAAAATCGATGTTTTCCACCGTTGGCGCCACTGGCATTACCGCGCTGCGTCTTGGTCTTGGCACCCTGATTCTCTGCATTATCTTTAAACCCTGGCGTTTGCGCTTCACGCGCGAGCAGCGCAAACCGCTGCTGATGTACGGTTTAGCGCTGGGCTGCATGAACTATCTCTTCTATTTAGCGATTCGCACCGTGCCGCTGGGCGTTGCCGTCGGATTGGAGTTTTTGGGTCCGCTGACTTTGGCGTTGATCGGCGCGCGTCGTCCGCTTGATTTTCTTTGGGTGTTGCTGGCGGTGGCGGGTTTGTGGTTCCTGTTGCCCATCGGTGAAGGGATGAGTCATATCGATCCACTCGGTGCGTTGCTGGCGGTAGGTGCGGGTGCCTGCTGGGCGGTGTATATCCTTGCAGGACAGCGTGCCGGCGCGGAGCATGGTCCGGCGACGGTGGCGATGGGTTCGCTGATTGCCTCGGTGATTTTTGTGCCGCTCGGCCTGACCTTTGCCGCGCCGGGCATCTGGCATTGGGAAGTATTGCCGCTGGCACTGCTTATCGCCCTGCTCTCCAGCGCCATTCCCTATTCTTTAGAGATGATGGCGCTGACACGACTGCCAGCACGCATTTTTGGTACCTTAATGAGTCTGGAACCGGCGATGGCGGCGTTATCAGGCATGTTATTCCTGGGCGAGCTATTGACGCTGAAGCAGTGGATTGCGCTGCTGGCGATCATCATCGCCTCGGCCGGTTCAACGCTCACCATGAAACAAAAAAGCGCAAAAATAAGCGAAGTCGACATTACGCATCCGCAATAAATATTCAATAATTCAGCCTGCTGCGCGGCAGGCTAAATATAGAAGCATTCTCATTATCATTTTTAACGCGGTATTAAGATTTTTCCGTTATTATTTTGCAACACGTTTAATAAATAATTAACATGCCTCACAAGCATCTGTTTTAACTGAAATAATCATCAAGATGCACAATCCCTGAGCAATATTAAGGTTTATCTATTCCTGTCATTGATTTAATCAACCCTGCAAGTTAAAAAACTGCTGCTATACTTATTTCCGTGCTTGATTAGGACAACCATCAATAAGAGGACATTAATGATGAGTACCGCAAAACTGGTTAAAACTAAATCGTCTGATCTGATTTACACCCGTAATGACGTCGCTGACAGCGATAAAAAAGCGACCATCGAGGTGCTCAACCGTCTGGTAGTGGAGTTTATTGACCTGTCGCTGATCACCAAGCAGGCGCACTGGAACATGCGTGGCGCCAACTTTATTGGCGTACATGAGATGCTGGATGGTTTTCGTACCGCCATTACCGATCACCAGGACACTATCGCTGAACGTGTAGTTCAGTTAGGCGGCGTGGCGCTGGGTACCACTCAGATCGTTAACGATAAAACACCACTGAAAAGCTATCCGTTGAACATTCATAGCGTGCAGGATCACCTGAAAGCGCTGGCCGATCGCTATGCGATTGTGGCGAACGACACGCGTAAAGCTATCACTGAAGTCAGCGATGAAGATACCGCTGATATCTTCACTGCGGCATCGCGCGATCTGGATAAATTCCTGTGGTTTATCGAATCGAATATTGAATAAATTTCAGTGTTATAACGAAGGCGGGTTATCCCGCCTTTTTTTACGTCTGTAACATTGTGGTGCTTTTTTTGACGTTGTTAACATTTCCTTAATCCCTTCTTTCGCTCTCCCTGCCCTTGGTGCACACTGTGCCTGCACCACAACAGCACCACGCACCAAAATGAAGCACCAATATGGTGCAAAACTTTTCCTCTGCGCAAAATCGTGTCAGCAAGTGCTTAAAACTACTGATTTCGAGCAAAATGAAAAGTTGGCATAATTTTTTCATATGATAGGCCGTACATCGGGCCACCAGGCCTGAGGGGTAATAAGGAAAAAAATGATGAAGTCATTGATTAAAGTCTCCGTGGCCGCGCTGGCGCTGGCCTTCTCGCTTTCCTCCACCGCAGCAGACAAAAAACTGATCGTCGCAACTGACACCGCATTTGTTCCCTTTGAGTTCAAACAAGGCGATAAATACGTCGGTTTTGACATCGATCTGTGGGATGCCATCGCGAAAGAACTGAAACTCGATTACGCCTTCAAGCCAATGGATTTCAGCGGCATCATTCCTGCGCTGCAAACCAAAAATATTGACCTGGCGCTGGCGGGTATCACCATCACCGAAGAACGTAAAAAAGCCATCGAGTTCTCTGACGGCTACTACAAAAGCGGCCTGCTGGTGATGGTGCGCGAGAATGAAAAAGACGTTAAAAGCATTGACGATCTGAACGGCAAAGTGGTGGCGGTGAAGAGCGGCACCGGTTCGGTGGATTACGCTAAAGCGCACATCAAGTCTAAAGACCTGCGCCAGTTCCCTAACATCGACAACGCGTACATGGAGTTAGGCACTAACCGTGCTGACGCCGTGCTGCACGATACGCCGAACATCCTGTACTTCATCAACACCGCCGGTAAAGGCCGCTTCAAAGCGGTTGGCGAGTCAATTGAAGCGCAGCAGTATGGCATCGCGTTCCCGAAAGGCAGCGACGACCTGCGTGAAAAAGTGAACGGCGCCCTGAAAACTCTGCGCGACAACGGCACTTACAACACCATCTATAAAAAATGGTTCGGTACTGAACCAAAATAATTGCGGCTTGCGCCGATTTTTCCAGCAGGGAGCCTGACACTCCCTGCTTTTTACATTTCCACGCAACAGATTTTGGAGTCACACCATGGAGTTTGACTGGAGCGTCATTTGGCCTGCCCTGCCGATTTTAATCGAAGGCGCCAAAATGACCCTGCTGATCTCGGTCCTCGGCCTGGTCGGCGGTTTAATTATCGGTTTAGTTGCCGGTTTTGCCCGCGCCTACGGCGGCTGGATCACCAACAACATCGCCTTAGTCTTCATCGAACTGATTCGCGGTACGCCAATCGTGGTTCAGGTAATGTTTATCTACTTCGCCCTGCCGATGGCTTTCCCGGATCTGCGTATCGATCCGTTCAGCGCGGCGGTGGTCACCATCATGATCAACTCCGGCGCTTATATCGCGGAAATCACGCGCGGTGCGGTACTGTCGATTAATAAAGGCTTCCGTGAAGCGGGTCTGGCACTGGGTCTGTCGCGCCGCGAGACCCTGCGTTATGTGATCATGCCGCTGGCCCTGCGCCGTATGCTGCCACCGCTGGGTAATCAGTGGATTGTCAGCATCAAAGATACGTCGCTGTTTATCGTGATTGGCGTGGCCGAACTGACGCGTCAGGGTCAGGAGATCATTGCCGGTAACTTCCGCGCGCTGGAGATCTGGAGCGCCGTTGCCATTATCTATTTGGTTATTACGTTGGTGTTGAGCTTTGTGCTGCGCCGTATTGAGAAAAGGATGAAAATTCTGTGATTGAATTTAAAAACGTCTCGAAGAATTTCGGCCAGACTCAGGTTCTGCACAACATCAACCTGAAGATTAATCAAGGCGAAGTAGTGGTGATTATCGGACCGTCCGGTTCCGGTAAATCCACGCTGCTGCGCTGCATCAACAAGCTGGAAGAGATCACCACCGGCGAGCTGGTTGTCGATGGCATGAAGGTCAATGATCCGAAAGTGGATGAGCGACTGATTCGTCAGGAAGCGGGCATGGTGTTCCAGCAGTTCCATCTGTTCCCACAGATGAGCGCGCTGGATAACGTCGCCTTTGGTCCGATTCGCGTGCGTGGTACGAAGAAAGAGGAAGCGCATAAGCTGGCGCGTGAGCTGCTGGGTAAAGTGGGCCTTGCCGAGCGTGCACACCACTTCCCGTCTGAGCTTTCCGGTGGTCAGCAACAGCGCGTGGCGATTGCGCGTGCGCTGGCGGTGAAACCGAAGATGATGCTGTTTGATGAGCCAACCTCAGCGCTGGATCCCGAGCTGCGTCACGAAGTACTGAAAGTGATGCAGGATCTGGCGGAAGAAGGCATGACGATGGTCATCGTGACGCACGAAGTCGGTTTCGCCCAAAAAGTGGCTTCGCGTCTGATCTTTATCGATAAAGGCACCATCGCAGAAGATGGTAACCCGGACGATCTGATCACCAACCCGCCGAGCGACCGTCTGCGCGAGTTCCTGCAGCACGTATCCTAAGCTCTGCCATTAAACCGTCGCCCATTTTCGGCGGCGGTTTTTTACATGCAGCATTTGTAGCGGCGCGATTTATCGCGCCACTACGGCAGGTACCACGATTCAATTTTCCTTTTCAAAATCTTCACCTTCCATCACTGACTATACTTCTCTCTTGTGCCGCTGCGCGAAGCTAAAGGAGAAAAGCGATGTCGTCTGCCAGCCCACCATGGCGTTCAGCCGTGTGGTTACTCTTCAGTTTTTTCACTCTGTTTCTCATTCCCCCGGCGCAAGCCGTTAATCTGCCGCAGGCGGCCGTCGCAGCACAGCAGTCGCAAACCCCGGCAGCGGATAATAAAGCCGAAGACGAACCCAGCTTAGACGAGAAAAAAGCCGCCTATGCCGCGCTGGCGAATATTCTGGATAACAACGCCTCGCGCCAGGAACTGATCGATCAGTTACGTCAGGCTGCCAACAGCCAATCCACCAGCGATCAACCGGTGCTGGCGCCGCCGCAGGCCAATCAGGACGATCTCACGGTACTGGAGAGCGTCACCAGCGTAACGCGTGAATATGGCGGCGCGGTGGCCGCGCAGTTTGTGCAACTGCATGACAACATCACCAATGCGCCACACAAATCCTTTAACCAGCAAACCTTCTTCAACGCGCTGAAATACTTCGCTGCGCTCTCCGCCGCGGTGTTTGCATTTTACTGGCTGACACGCCGCCTGATGTGGCCGGTGTGGCGCCGCATGGGCCGCTGGGGACGCGATCAAAACCTTGAGCGCACCAAGTGGCTGCACTTGCCCGCCACTATCTTGATGGCCTTTGTGCTCGATATTGTGCTGCTAGCGCTGACGCTGTTTGTCGGTCAGATCATCAGCGACAACTATCACAACAACAACCGCACCATCGCCTATCAGCAAGGCCTTTTCCTTAACGCCTTCGCGCTGATTGAGTTCTTTAAAGCGGTGCTGCGGCTGATATTCTGCCCGCGTTTCCCTACGCTGCGCTTCTTCCACTTAACCGATGCGCGCGCCAGCTACTGGAACACGCGTCTGAGCTGGCTAAGCGGCATCATCGGTTACGGTTTACTGGTGGTGGTGCCGATTGTCTCCAATCAGGTGAATATTCAGGTGGCGGCGCTGGTCAACATGCTGATTATGGGGATCATGACCGGCTGGGCGCTGTGGCTGATTTTCCGCAACAAAAGCAACATCCATCATGAACTGTCGCGTCTTGCCGATCGCAGCTTGAGCTTCTTTGCGCTGTTCATCCGCGCCTTTGGCATGGTGTGGCACTGGCTGGCCAGCGCCTACTTTATCGCGCTGTTCCTGTTCTCGATCTTCAATCCCGGCGACAGCCTGAAGTTTATGATGTCCGCCACGGTGCGCAGCCTGGCGATCGTGGTTATCGCCGCGCTGATTTCCGGCATGCTGACGCGCTGGATTGGCAAAACCGTCACGCTGTCGCCCGACATGCGCCGCAACTATCCCGAGCTGCAAAAGCGCGTGAACGATTGGGTGAAAGCGCTGCTGAAACTGGCGCGCGTGGTCACGGTGTTTGCCACGCTGTTGCTGCTACTCAACGCATGGAATCTGTTTGATCTCTGGCACTGGCTCACGCTTGGCGCCGGCCAAAAAATGGTGGATGTGCTGATTCGTATCGTGATCATTGTGCTGCTGTCGGCAGTCGGCTGGACGCTGCTGGCAAGCCTGATCGAAAGTCGCCTCGCCTCGGATTCGCACGGCCGCCCCATGCCGAGCGCACGCACCCGCACGCTGCTGACGCTGTTTCGTAACGCGCTGGCGGTAGTAATAAGCACCATCACCATTATGATTTTACTGTCGGAAGTGGGCGTGAATATTGCGCCGCTGCTAGCCGGTGCCGGTGCGCTCGGTCTGGCGGTATCATTCGGTTCGCAAACGCTGGTGAAAGACATCATCACCGGCATTTTTATCCAGTTTGAGAACGGCATGAACACCGGTGATTTAGTCACCATTGGCCCGATCACCGGCACCGTAGAGCGCATGTCGATTCGCTCGGTGGGCGTGCGTCAGGATACTGGCGCGTATCACATTATTCCGTGGTCATCGATCACCACCTTCGCCAACTTTGTGCGTGGCATCGGCTCGTTCGTGGCGAACTATGATGTGGATCGCAGTGAAGATACCGAACGCGTTAACCAAACGCTGCAGGGCGCGGTGAAAGAGCTGCTGGAGAACCCGGAGATTCGCGGCATGGTGATTGGCGAGCCGAGTTTTGCCGGATTAGTGGGATTAACCAACCAATCCTTTACCGTGCGCGTGTCATTCACCACCCAGCCGCTGAAGCAGTGGACGGTACGTTTTGCGCTGGATGATAAGGTGAAGAAGCATTTTGATGCGGCCGGCATTAAAGCGCCGCATCAAACGGTAGCAGTGATGCAAACCGGCAGCGATATTCCCTCCGCTGCCAGCTTACCGGCGTTGCCGCCGGCGCAATGAGGTTAGCGTTTCAGCCGTTTGGCGCGCGTCACCGGCGGCTGGAACGTCCAGGCAATAAAGCGGCTCTGCTTCTGCCCTTGCGCCATTTCAATGATGCGCACTTCATAAGCATCGAGATCGCGCAGTTGGTCGCGCAGCGCCGGTAAATTCTCTTTGCGCGAGACCAGCGAGGTGAACCAAATAATGGCGTCTGAGTGCGTCACGCTTTCAGCGATCATTTGACCAACGAACTTGCGCTCGCCGCCGTCACACCACAATTCGTTGTGATGGCCACCAAAATTGAGCGGCGCATTTTTGCCTAAGCCAAGGTTGCGCGTTTTGCGCTGACCCACGCTGGCCGCCTCTTCCGCAGATGAATGGAAAGGCGGATTGCACAGCACCGCATGATAGCGTTCATTCTTATGCACCACGCCGGCGAAAATCGCCGAGGCCTCTTTTTGCCGACGCAGACGCACGCCGCGCTGCAAGCCCGGATTACTCGCCACAATCTGCCCGGCCACGGTAATCGCTTCGGCGGTGATATCGGTGCCGGTGAAGCGCCAGCCATATTCGGCGTTGCCAATCAGCGGATAGATGCAGTTCGCGCCGCAGCCGATATCCATTACATCCAGATCGCGTGGAACCACGCCACCGTTGTCGCTCGCCAGCAGATCGGCCAGCGCATGCACGTAATCGGCACGGCCCGGCACCGGCGGCGTCAGATAACCTGCGGGTAGCTGCCAGTTGAGGTTGTAGAACAGCTTCAGCAGCGCCTGATTCAGCAGCATCACCGCTTCAGGATCGGCGAAATCCACCGACAACTCGCCGTAGCCGTTGGGACGCACTTTCACCGCCAGCGGCGGATGGGCTGCGGTCAGAGCAGCAAAATCATAACGGCCCTGGTGGCGGTTACGCGGATGGAAAGGTGACGTGGCGGCTGGCTTGTTCATAGTTTCTCCGGAAAATAGCGCGGGCGTAAGATACTCTGGCTAGCGGCATCGCACAATGCGCTTAATCGAATTCACCGTATTAGATGAGATTAGTGCACCACACTCAGGTTCTCTTATAAGGATGGTTATGACTCGTCAGCGTTACTCTTATCAGCCCCGCGCTGGACACGGTTTGCCGCACGATCCGTTGAACGCCATCGTCGGCCCTCGCCCAATCGGTTGGGTCAGCTCGCAAAGCGCCCGCGGCGTACGCAATTTAGCGCCCTACAGCTTCTTTAACTGCTTTAACTATCATCCGCCGATTATTGGTTTTGCCAGCAGCGGCTGGAAAGACAGCGTACAAAATATCTCAGAGACCAAAGAGTTTGTCTGGAATCTGGCCACGCGTCCGCTGGCCGAGGCGATGAATGAGAGCTCCGCATCGGTGCCGTCAGAACAGGATGAGTTTGCGCTGGCGGGATTAACGCCGCTTGCAGCGTCACACGTCAATGTCAGCATGGTGGCGGAAAGCCCGGTGAATTTTGAGTGCAAGTTGACGCAGTTGATTCAGTTGCAGGATGCCCAGGGCCAGCCGATTGATAGCTGGCTGGTGCTGGGCGAAGCGGTCGCCATTCATATTGATGAAGCCCTGCTGGAAGAGGGTATTTATCAAACGGCCAAAGCGCAGCCGATCCTGCGTGCCGGAGGCCCGTCGGCCTATTACGGCATCAGCGAAGAACTGCGTTTCGATTTGGTACGGCCGGACGCTCGCCGCTGATCCTTGGTCAGGTCGCCGTAAATGGCGACCATGTTACAAACCGCTCTTCAACACCTCTACCGCCCGCGCGATCTCCGGTGCCAGCCACCGGTCTTCCTGCCAGTTGGCAACCACCGCGCGCAAGCGTCGCAATGCCTGCGCCGTTCCCTGCGCCAGCTGCTCTTCGCCGTGGAAATCCAGCGCCTGCGCCGCCAGCAGATACTCGATCGCCAGAATCTGCCACACGTTGCCCACCAGCTTCAGCAGCTTCAGCGCCGCGCCGGTGCCGAGGCTGAGATGATCCTCCTGCAAACCCGAGGTCACATAGTTATCCAGCACCGCCGGCTGCGCCAGCTGGCGATTCTCCGCACAGAGTGACGCCGCCACATACTGCGCAATCATCATGCCGGAGTTAACGCCCGGCTGCGCAACCAGAAACGCCGGTAAGCCGCTCACCAGCGGATTGACTAAACGATCAAGCCGCCGCTCAGCGATGCTGCCGATTTCCGCCATGGCAATTGCCAGCAGATCCGCCGCCATCGCCACCGATTCGCCGTGCGGGTTAGCCTGCGACACTACGCGCCAGTTATCCGCCGTGCCGAGCACCAGCGGATTATCGGTGCAGGCATTGAGTTCGGTTTCAATCTGGCGCGCCGCGTGATCGAACTGATCGCGGCTGGCACCATGTACATGCGGCATGGATCGCAGGCTGAGCGCATCCTGAGTGCGAATGCCAACGCTGGTCGTCAGCAGCGGGCTATCACTCAGCAATGCGCGTAAGCGCTGACCGCTCAGCTGCATGCCCGGACTGGCTTTCAGCGCGATCACTTCGGCATCAAAGGCCACCCGCTGTCCACGCAGCGCCTCAAAACTCATCGCACCGGTGACATCGGCCCAATCCAGCAAACGCGCCGCATCATCCAGCGCCAGGCAGGACAAGCCGGTCATGCACGGCGTGCCGTTGACCAGGCTCAAACCCTCTTTGGCCCCCGGACGATAAGGCTGTAATCCCGCCAGCGTTAACGCCTGCGCCGCGGGCATGATCTGGTTTTGATACTCCACGTCGCCGACACCAATCAGCGCCAGGCCGATATGCGCCATATGACTGAGGTAGCCGACCGAACCCTGCGACGGCACCTGCGGCGTAATCTGCTGATTGAGCAGCGCCAGCAGATGCTGCACCAGCGCTACCGACACGCCCGATTTGCCGTGGCTGTAATTGGCAATCGCCGCGCACAGAATGGCGCGCGCCTGCTCCCGCGTCAGTAGCGGCCCCACGCCACAGGCGTGGCTTAGCAGCGTATTGCGCGACAGCTGGCTGAGCTGATCTTCCGGCAGCGTGATGTTGCACAGCGCGCCGAGGCCGGTATTGATGCCGTAAGCGATCTGGCCGCTGGCGACAATCTCATCGACAATCGCGCGCCCCTGCGCAATGCGCTGCCAGGCGCTGACGCTCAAACTGAGTTCCGCGTTGTGCCGCGCCACCTGCACCAGCTCTTGCCAGGTTAATGGGCTGTCGCCCCATACAATGGTCATGCTGGCTGCTCCGCGCCGTGATGGCTGGAGATAAACTGCTTAAAGCGCTGCGATCCCTGGGCGCCAAACATCTCTTCCGGCGCGCCCTGACAATCAATGGTGCCCTGATGCATAAACACCACGCGGTTGGAGACGTTGCGCGCAAAGCCCATTTCGTGCGTCACCACCAGCATGGTGCGCCCCTCTTCCGCCAGGCTGCGCATCACTTTCAGCACTTCGCCCACCAGTTCTGGATCGAGCGCCGAAGTCGGTTCATCAAACAGCATCACTTCCGGATCCATCGCCAGCGCGCGGGCAATCGCCACGCGCTGCTGCTGGCCGCCCGAGAGCTGCGCCGGGTAGAAATCTTTGCGATTGAGTAAGCCAACGCGATCCAGCAATTGCTCTGCCTGGGCGATGCAGCTTTTCTTGTCGCGCTTCAGCACATAGTGCGGCCCTTCAATGACGTTTTGCAGCACCGTCATGTGCGACCAAAGATTAAAGCTCTGGAACACCATGCCAAGGCGTGAACGCAAACGCTCAATCTGTTTCGGATTGGCCGCCAGCTGATGGCCGCGCGCATGGCGTTTCATCTCAATGGTTTCGCCGCCGACACTCACCACGCCAGCATCCGGCGTTTCCAGCAGGTTGATGCAGCGCAGCAAGGTACTTTTGCCCGAGCCGCTGGCACCAAGAATCGAGATGACATCGCCTTGATGCGCCTGTAGCGAAATGCCTTTCAGAACTTCCATCGCGCCAAAGGATTTATGGATATCAGTGGCGGATAAGGTAACGGGTGATGTGGAATGCATATTACTCTCCGGCAAGCGGTTTAACGGCGGGCATCGGCTTTTTTGCGACACGATGCGCCGGGGTCAGACGGCGCTCTAACAGCGCGTATAGCTGGACGATAATAAAGTTGAGGATCAGGTAGATCGCCGCCGCACAGACAAACACCTCCATGGTGCGATAGGTACGCTGAATGATCTGCTGCGCCACGCCAGTCACGTCCCACACGGTGACGAGGCTGGCGAGTGCGGTGGACTTCACCAGCAAAATCGCTTCGGTGGAATACGCCGGCAGCGCATAGCGCAGCATGATCGGCGCGATAATGCGGCGCAGCAGCAGCCAGCGTGACATGCCGCAGGCGAGACCGGCTTCCACTTGTCCAGCCGGCACGGCGAGCAGCGCTCCACGCAAAATCTCAGCGGTGTAAGCTGCCGTACAGAGTGACAGCGCCAGTACCGCGCAGATAAATGGCTCGCGCAGGAACGGCCAGACGAAGCTGTGGCGGATGACGCCAAACTGGCCAAGACCGTAATAGATGAGAAACAGCTGAATCATCAGCGGCGAGCCGCGAAACACCAGAATGTAGCCGCGTGCGAAGCCGCTCAGCACCCGCCAGCGGCTCATGCGCAGTGACAAAATGCCAATCGCCAATATGCCGCCGCAGAGAAAGGCGCTGATAAACAGGCCAAGCGTCACCGGCAGCGCGGCGCTCAGTTTGAGGAAGGTATCCGAGAGAAAAGCGAAGTCGATCATGCTGCTGCTCCTTAATGCTGCGCCGCAGTGCGACTTTGCCACGCGCGACCAAGGCGCGACTCTGCCCGACGAAACGCATGATTAGACACCAGCGTCAGCACCAGATAACAGGCAGCGCCAACCAGATAAAACGTGAAGTAATCGCGCGTGGATCCCGCCGCAACCTGGCTGGCGCGCATCAGCTCGACGATGCCGGTGACCGACACCAGCGCCGAGTCTTTCAGGCTCATCTGCCACACGTTCGACATGCCCGGCAGCGCGTAACGCACCACCTGCGGCAGCAGAATGCGTTGCGCGATGCGCCAGCGCGGCATGCCAATCGCCACCGCCGCTTCCACTTCGCCTTTGGCCAGCGCCAGACGCGCCGCGCGATACACTTCACCCTGATACGAACCCGAGATGAGCCCGATGGCCAGCGCCCCAATCAGGAACGGCGGCGCTTCGATAAAGCCATCTGCGCCGAACATCTGCCCAACCAGCGTAATCAGGCCGGATCCACCAAAATAGAACAGGTAGATCACCAGCAGTTCCGGGATGCCGCGAAACACCACCGAATAGCCTTCACCCAACCAGCGCAGCCAGCGCTGAGGCGATAATTTGGCGGCCGCCACACCGGAACCGACCACCGCACCAATCATCAGCGCCACCAGCGACAGCAGCAGCGTGGTGCAGGCGGCGCTCAGGATCAGCCGGCCCCAACCATCAGCACCAAAACTCAGCAGGCTCATCATCTTTCACCTCACTTACGGAGTTACGTCAGTTTTAAACCACTTCTCACTGAGCTTTTTCACCGTGCCGTCAGCCAGCGCGGCATGGATCGCTTCATCGAGCCTGGCTTTCAGATCGTTATCCGCCATGCGTACGCCCATCGCTTCGCCCTCGCCCCAAATTGGACCGCCGAGCTGTGGGCCGCTGAAGACCAGATTGTTGTTCTCTTTGCGCGCCAGCATTGATTGCGCAAAGGTCACGTCATCGAACACCGCATCGATACGACCGGATTGCAGATCGAGCATCGCGTCCGCCGAAGAAGTGTATTCGCGTACCTCGGTATCGCCTTTGAAGTACTTGTCGATAAAGGGCGTGTAAACCGTGCCGGAAGCGATACCAATGGTTTTACCCTTCAGCGCCGCTTTCAGTGGGGCAATTGCCGCGTTGATCGCTTTCTCATCGTCATGCAGCTTGATGATGTTGTGATCGGCCGGCAGCAGCGGATTGTCTTTAGTGGTGATAAAGGTGGCGGGCGTTGAAGCGTATGGCGTGGTGAAGTTAACCACTTTTTTACGATCTGGCGTGATGACAATCGCATCCATGATCACGTCATATTTTCCGGCGTTGAGGCCGGCGATCATGCCGTCCCAGTTCTGCACCACCAGCTTGCACTGAATGCCCATGCGCTTGCACAGGTCTTCCATCAGTTCCGGTTCAAAGCCGCCCAACTTGCCGCCCGGCAGCGTCAGGTTCCAGGGTTCATAGCTGCCTTCGGTAGCGATGGTGATCGATTTCCACTCTTTCGCCTGGACGGCAATGCCGCTGATCATCAGGCTGGCAAACAGGGTCGTGAGGCAAAAACGGCGAATCGGGGAGCGGTGCGTCATGCGGCATCTCCTGGCTATTAATCGAATTTGGCAGTCTCTGCTTATGCAATATTTGCAGATGACCTTTCATGTATATACAAGTTAGCGTGCGGCAGATCATTGTCGGCATAAGCTTTTTGTGAGCCAGCCAGTATAAAAATTCATAATCGCTGCGCGGTCTTTACTTGTACATACAACCTAGCAAGCACTATGCCAAATCGGCAAAGCCGCAAATTCAGGGAGATGGTCACGCGATGGACATAATATTGCACCGCGAGGAGGCAAGGTGTGCATTGTGATGGTGCAGGATCATGAATCGTAGCGGCGCGATTAATCGCGCGTATGAATGGCGACCACATTGCCAATCTGAATAACGTGCAATAAATTGCACCGCTACGAATAGATGCGGGGATTTACTTAGGTTTACCGGCGTCTAAAAACGCCTGCATCAGCGGTTTCAGCACCTTCTGCAGCTGCGCAGCGCGATCCTGCTGCCAGGCAAACGGCGGGGTTTCATCCATATAATTGAGCTGCGCCAGCTCCAGCTGCACCGCCTGCACGCCATGCTCCGGCTGGCCGTAGGCGCGGGTAATATAGCCGCCTTTAAAGCGTCCGTTCGCGATCCAACTGTAATCGTTTTGCGCATTACACACCTGTTTGATCGCGTTGATCACCGCCGTTGAACAGCTGGCGCCATCATTGGTACCGATGTTGAGATCCGGTAAACGCCCCTCAAACAGACGTGGGATCACCGAGGCGATCGAGTGCGCATCAAACAGCAGCGCGTAACCATGTTCAGCTTTCAGGCGTGCCAGCTCCTGCTGCAGCTGTTGATGATAAGGCTGCCAAATCGTGTCCAGATAACCCTGGCGTACCTCGGCGCTCGGCGTTTTACCCGGTGCAAAGGTGGGGCTGCCGTCGAACAGGGTTTCCGGATACAAGCCGGTGGTCGCCGTGGTGTAGAGCGGCTGATTATCCGCCGGGCGATTAAGGTCAATGACAAAACGTGAATAGTGACCAATTAACACGCTGGCGCCGAGATCGCGCACAAAATCGTACAGCAGCGGCAAGTGCCAATCGGTATCCGGCAGGCCGCGCGCTGCGTCGCTCAGCCCGGCGTCCACTTCCGGCGTTAACTGCGTGCCGGCGTGAGGAATGCTGACCAGCAGCGGAATCTTACCGGCGGTGAAATGAAAAGGTGTCATTGCGCTTCTCCACGATAAATAACCTGGCACGGCAATTCGCCGCCCAGCCAGTAAACCAGCTCAGCCGGACGCGCCAGCGGCCAGTGAACAAAATTCGCCACCTTGCCCGCTTCCAGCGAACCGTGCGAGTGCTGTAATCCCAGCGCTTTGGCGCCCCACAAGGTCACGCCCGCTAACGCCTCTTCCGGCGTTAAACCAAACAGCGTGCAGCCCATGTTCAACATCAGTCGCAGCGAAAGCGCCGGTGAGGTGCCCGGATTGGCATCGCTGGCCAGCGCCATCGCTACGCCGTGTTCTCGAAACAGTGCAACCGGCGGACGCTGGGTTTCACGCAACAGATAAAACGCGCCCGGCAGCAACACCGCCACGGTGCCGTGCTGCGCCATCGCTTGCGCATCCGCTGCGGTGGCGTACTCCAGATGATCGGCGGAGAGCGCACCGTAACTGGCCGCCAGTGCCGCGCCGCCCAGCGCCGAAAGCTGCTCGGCGTGCAGTTTCACCGCCATGCCCAATGCTTTGGCGGCATCAAAGACCGTGCGAACTTGCTCAGGAGAAAAGGCCAAATGCTCGCAAAACGCATCCACCGCATCCGCCAACCCTTCTGCTTTCACCTGCGGTAACAGGCGCTGGCAGATGATATCGATCCAGCCTTGCGGATTGTCTTTAAACTCCGGCGGGAAACCGTGCGCGGCTAAGCAAGTGGCCTGCACATCGGCAGGCACCGTTTCCGCCAACTCACGAATGGCGCGCAGCATGGTCAGTTCGCTGGTCTCATCGAGGCCGTAACCGGATTTGATCTCTACCGTGGTGACGCCTTCCGCCAGCAGGCGATCCAGCCGCCAGCGCGCACTTGCCACCAGCTCTTGCTGCGAGGCCGCGCGGGTGGCGCGCACCGTGGAGAGAATGCCGCCGCCCTGTGCAGCGATTTCTGCATAGCTCACACCATTAAGACGCTGCTCAAACTCCTGGCTGCGATCGCCGCCAAACACCAGATGCGTATGGCAATCCACCAGACCGGGCGTGATGATGCCGCCGGAAAATTGGTGCTGTTCGCGCGCGGCAAAAGCCGGGCATTCACTGCGTGGCCCCACCCAAATCAGTTTTCCCTGATCGACCGCCAGCACGCCGTCGGCAATCAGATTGTAGTGCCCGTCACGCATCGTAACGATGTCGGCCCCCAGCCACAGGCTGTCGATCTGCTCTGTTTCTGCCATCCCACTCCCCTTCGCGTTCGGCGATTTACACTGCGCTTCAAAGTATGTATATGTATATACAACTTTCCGCCATGCAGGATCAACCATGACAACCTATTTTGCCCCACGCGCACTGCTGGCCGACGGCTGGCATGAGCGCGTGCTGATTACCACCAACGCAGTCGGACAGATCACCCAACTCGCGCCCAACAGCGAGCCCGGCGATGCCACGCGTCTTGCCGGACCGGTGATTCCGGCGATAGCGAATCTGCATTCACACGCCTTCCAGCGCGCGATGGCGGGATTGGCTGAAGTAGCGGGCGATCCGCAGGACAGCTTCTGGACATGGCGCGATCTGATGTATCGCATAGTGCAGCGCCTGTCGCCCGAGCAGGTTGGTGCTATTGCCACGCATCTCTACATCGACATGCTGAAAGGCGGCTACAGCCAGGTGGCGGAATTCCACTATTTGCACCACGATGCGCACGGCAAACCCTACGCCGATGATGCCATGCAGCTGGCACTGATGGCGGCAGCGGAGACCGCCGGCATCGGTCAAACCTTGCTGCCGGTGCTCTACAGCTACAGCGGTTTTGGTTCGCAGCCGGCCAGCGATGGCCAGCGCCGTTTCATTCAGCAAACCGACGCCTATCTGCAACAGCAGCAGCGCGTAGCGAGCTGGAGCGCGGATAAGCCGCTGCTTAATCATGGCATCTGCTTCCATTCGCTGCGCGCGGTAAATGAAGCGCAGATGCACGAAGTATTAGCCGCCTGCCCGCAGGATGTGCCGGTGCACATTCACGTCGCCGAGCAGGAGAAAGAGGTTAACGACAGCCTGGCGTGGAGCGGTGAGCGTCCGGTGGCGTGGCTGCTCAACCGCTTCGCGGTCGATCAGCGCTGGTGCTTGATTCACGCCACTCATCTTGATGACGACGAAATTCAGCGCATGGCGGCAAGCGGCGCGGTAGCGGGATTGTGTCCGACCACGGAAGCCAACCTCGGCGACGGCATTTTCCCAGCGGTGGAGTACATCGCGCGCGGCGGCCGCTGGGGCATTGGCTCCGACAGCCACGTGTCGCTTAGCGCATTGGAAGAGCTGCGCTGGCTGGAGTACGGCCAGCGACTGCACGATCGTCGTCGCAACCGCATCACCTTGCCCAATCAACCTTCCGTAGGCGATCTGCTGTGGCAGCAAGCCGCACAGGGCGGCGCGCAGGCATGTGGTTTGCCGGCGGGTGAACTGGCGGTAGGCAAACGTGCTGACTGGCTGGTGCTGGCAGAAGACGCGTTCCTCAGCAGCGTTAGCAGCACAGCGCTGTTGAACCGCTGGCTGTTTGGCGGCCAGCGCGAACAGATCCGCGACGTGTTTGTGGCGGGCAAGCAGGTGATCAGCGAAGGCCATCATGCGGCAGAAGAGCGTGCAGCAGCGAACTTTGCCGGGGCGATGAGGGCATTACAATGAGCACCCGTTTTGCCTACGACCAGCTTGCGGTCAGCCGCTGGCGCAACGGCGGCGGTGAAACACGAGAAATCGTCAGCTATCCGCCGGGCGACGCGCAGTTTGCCTGGCGCGCCAGCATCGCTACCATCTCCGCCGACGGGCCGTTTTCACCTTTTCCCGGCATTGATCGCGTGATTACCCTGCTACACGGCGACAGCGTTTTACTGCAGAGTGAACAGGCTCAGCAGCGCTTAACCTCGCTGCAGCCGTGGGCGTTTCCCGGTGAATGGGCGATTGAAGCCACCATTTCGGGTAGCTGTCAGGATTTCAATATCATGACGCGGCGCGACAGCTGGCGATCGGCGGTGAGCATCGCGCAAGAAACGGTCAGCAGTGAAAACGGCGTGGCGTGGGTGGTGGCGGGAATATGGCAAACTACGGCCGGAGAGACGCTAGAAGTGGATCAGGGGATCTGGTGGCTGGATGAAAAGCTTGAGCTGGCACCGCAAACGCCGGATGCCAGACTGTTATTTGTCACGCTTAGCCGTGTCCTCTAAAGCGCCCCAGCAACTTATAGCGCGATCCCGGATACAACAGGCGCGCGTAGGTCACAATCTTGTTGTCGCTCCACGTCTGACGACGAATCAGCAGGCACGGCTCATGTTCATCCAGCGCCAGATGCTTACGCTGACGCAGATCCGGCAGCACCGCTTCCACAATATGCTCACCGGCGGTCAGCGGCGCAACGCGCATCAAATAGGTGTACGGCGTCAGCTGATGATAATCCTGGCTGAGATAATCCGGCGCCACTAGCGGATTGACCAAGCGATCTTCCAGCTGTACCGGCAGATCGTTTTCGTAATGCACAATCAACGAATGGAACAGCGTTTGCCCGGTGGATAATCCCAGCACCGCCGCCTGTTCCGGATCGGCCTTCATCTGCCCAATCGACAAAATCTTGCAGCTGTGACGATGGCCGCGCTGCGCGATCTCATCGGCGATGTTGTGCACTTCCAGCATCGCGGTGTAGCCCTTCATCTCCGCGACAAAGGTGCCCACACCCTGCATGCGCACCAGAAAACCCTCGCTGGTGAGTTCACGCAGCGCGCGGTTAATGGTCATACGACTGACTCCCAGCTCGTTCACCAGCTCACTCTCAGACGGCACGCGCTGGTTGGCTTTCCAGTGACCTTCGCGGATTTGGCTGACGATCGCCTGCTTCACCCGCTGGTAAATCGGCGCAGGCTCATCGCCCATCGCCGCAGCCAGCTGTGCTACTGCTGTTTGCTCCGCCATTTCCTGTTCCTTTAAAGAATAATGCCCAAAGTTTACTGTCTCAGCCCGTAAATGTATATACATCTAATTGTGCAAGGCGCCCAGTATTGGTGCAGCTTTCGCCCTGCTCCGGTGCAATCCCGCTGCGTTTACACTGCATAACGCGCATTGCGTCGTATTTCACAGAACAAGAACAATCTGGCATAGCGCTTGCTACTTGTATAGACAAGATTAGACACTTATGCTTCACTCATCGCAATCCACGGCAAATCGGACAGCCACATCGCAAAATATCGGCGTCCCATTCATGCCAGATCACTTGTATAGACAGGAGTAGACTATGTCAGGTTCGGTTCAGGAAATTCGCCTCGTTCCCGGTGAAGTGGACCTCGCTACCTTGCGCACCATCTATCAAAGCAAGGTAACGCTCACGTTGGCCGATGAAGCGCGAGCAGCGATTGCGCGTGCCCATGAAACCGTCGATGCCATCGTCGCATCCGGCAAAGTGGTGTATGGCATCAACACCGGTTTCGGCAAGCTGGCGCAGACGCAGATCCCTTCAGCGCGGCTGGCCGAGCTGCAGCGCAATCTGGTGCTGTCGCACAGCGTTGGCCTCGGCGATTTGCTGCCGGACAACGTGGCGCGTCTGGTGGTCGCCACCAAAATTATCAGCCTGGCGCGCGGTCACTCTGGCGTGCGTATCGAACTGATTGAAGCGCTGCTGGCGCTGTTCAACGCCGGTGTAATGCCGTGCATCCCGGAGAAAGGTTCGGTGGGCGCGTCAGGCGATCTGGCCCCGCTGGCACATCTTTCCCTGATGCTGCTGGGCGAAGGTCAGGTACGCGTCGATGGCGAGTTAATCCCCGCGACCGAAGGCTTAGCGCGCGTTGGCCTGCAGCCGATTGTGCTGGGCCCCAAAGAAGGTCTGGCGCTGCTCAACGGCACGCAGGTTTCGAATGCGCTGGCGCTGCGCGGGTTGTTCGAAGCGGAAAACCTGTTCGCGGCGGGCCTGATGGCCGGCGCACTGTCGCTGGAAGCGATTAAAGGCTCGGTGAAACCTTACGATGCGCGGATCCACGAAGCGCGCGGCCAGGTGGGACAGATCAACGTTGCCGCTGCCGTCTCCTCTTTATTAGCTGGCAGTGAAATCCTCGGCTCACACACCCACTGCGGCCGCGTGCAGGATCCCTACTCGATTCGCTGCGTGCCACAGGTGATGGGCGCCTGCCTCGATAACCTGTCGCACGCCGCGCGCGTGTTGCAGATTGAAGCCAACGCCGCCTCCGATAATCCGCTGGTGTTCAGCGACAGTGGCGATGTGATTTCCGGCGGTAACTTCCACGCCGAGCCGGTGGCCTTCGCCGCCGATATTCTGGCGCTGGCGATTGCCGAAATCGGCGCGATCTCCGAGCGTCGTCTGGCGCTGCTGCTGGATACCGGCCTTTCCGGTTTACCGCCGTTCCTCGTCAATGATGGCGGCGTTAACTCCGGCTTTATGATAGCGCAGGTCACTGCTGCAGCGCTGGCGTCTGAGAACAAATCGCTGGCGCATCCGGGCAGCGTTGACAGCCTGCCAACCTCCGCTAACCAGGAAGATCACGTCTCGATGGCGACCTACGCGGCCCGCCGCCTCGGCAGCATGTGCTTCAACACCGCCGCTGTGGTCGGCATTGAGGCGATGGCTGCGGCACAAGGCATTGATTTCCATCGTCCGCTGCAGAGTTCGCCGACGCTGGAGCAAGAGATGAGCCGCATTCGCGAGAAGGTGGCCTTCCTCGATCACGACCGTTTACTGGCGCCGGATATCGAATCCATGCGTCTGTGGGCCAGCGCACCTGCATGGCCTGAATCTCTTACCGCGCTGCTGCCAAGCCAGCGTAAGACTGTTAATTAAGGAATCGATGATGAGCGAAACTTTGACTCAGGCTGTAGCCCGTGAAATCCGTGCGCCGCGCGGTAATGAATTGCACTGCGCCAACTGGTTGATTGAAGCGGCTTACCGCATGATCCAGAACAACCTCGATCCTGACGTGGCAGAACGCCCGGAAGATCTGGTGGTGTACGGCGGCATCGGTAAAGCCGCGCGTAACTGGGAGTGCTTTGAGCAGATCCTGCGTTCGCTGCGCGCCCTGCAGCCGGAAGAGACGCTGCTCATCCAGTCCGGTAAACCGGTGGGCGTGTTCCGTACGCATGCCGATGCGCCGCGCGTGCTGCTGGCTAACTCGAATCTGGTGCCGCATTGGGCCAATTGGGATCACTTCCACGAACTGGATCAAAAAGGCCTGATGATGTACGGCCAGATGACCGCCGGTTCGTGGATCTACATCGGTGCGCAGGGCATCGTGCAAGGTACCTTCGAAACCTTCGCTGAAGCGGGTCGTCAGCATTACGACAGCAATCTCAGCGGCCGCTGGATCCTCACCGCCGGTTTGGGCGGCATGGGCGGCGCACAACCGCTGGCGGGTGTGTTGGCCGGTGCCAGCGTGCTGGCGATTGAGTGCCAGGAATCACGTATCGATTTCCGTATCCGCACCCGCTACGTCGACCACAAAGCCTATACGCTGGACGAAGCACTGGCGCTGATTGATCAGGCCAACAAAGAGAAACGTGCCATTTCTGTTGGTCTGCTGGGCAACGCCGCTGAAATCGTGCCGGAGCTGGTGAAACGTGCCAAAGCGGGCGGCATGAAGCCGGACATCGTCACCGATCAGACCTCAGCACACGATCCGATTAACGGTTATCTGCCGGTCGGCTGGGATCTGGCGCGCTGGGAAGCCGAGCGTGTCAGCAACCCGAAAGCGGTGGAGAAAGCCGCGCGCGCCTCAATGGCGGTACATGTGCAGGCGATGCTGGATTTCCATCACATGGGCGTCCCGACCGTGGATTACGGCAATAACATCCGTCAGGTGGCGCTGGATGAGGGCGTGAAAAACGCCTTCGATTTCCCGGGTTTTGTGCCGGCCTATATTCGCCCGCTGTTCTGCGAAGGCAAAGGCCCGTTCCGTTGGGTGGCGCTGTCAGGTGATGCGGAAGATATCTACAAAACCGATGCCAAGCTGAAAGAGCTGTTCCCGGATCACCAGAATCTGCACCGCTGGCTCGACATGGCGCAGGAGCGTATCGCCTTCCAGGGCTTACCGGCGCGTATCTGCTGGCTGGGTCTCGGCGAGCGCCACAAAGCGGCGCTGGCGTTCAACGAAATGGTGCGTAACGGCGAGCTGAAAGCGCCGATCGTCATCGGTCGCGACCATCTGGATTGCGGTTCCGTGGCGTCACCGAACCGTGAAACCGAAGCGATGAAAGACGGCTCGGATGCGGTATCCGATTGGCCGCTGCTCAATGCCCTGCTGAACACTGCAGGCGGCGCGACCTGGGTGAGTCTGCATCATGGCGGCGGCGTCGGCATGGGCTTTTCACAGCACTCCGGCGTGGTGATTGTGTGTGACGGCAGCAAAGAAGCCGATGCGCGTCTGGGCCGCGTGCTGTGGAACGATCCGGCCACCGGCGTGATGCGTCACGCGGATGCAGGTTACGAATTAGCGCAAAGCTGCGCGCAGGAGCACGGTCTCAACCTGCCGATGCAGAAATAACGTTTCAATTAGCGTTCTCCAATCAGTCCCCTCTCCCGCCTGCGGGTGTACAGTCCGGGGACATGGTAGACAGGTGTTCGGGGACATGGTGAACACTTTTTAACATCCTTTACCCATGGTGATCGACTTTTTCTTCAGGTCGATCACCCCCACTTTTGTGCTGTACCACCATACCTCGTAGCACCCGTCTTCCTGCATCTCCTTCAGGCCAACGTGCTCTCCCCTGAACGCCTTGCCTGCCTTCAGACTCAGGCCTTTTATAGTCAGCTTCCCACTGATATCTACCTTCCTGACCATCACGCCCTCGTCGTATTCCGCTGACGTTACGCTGGCGCTGTACTGCCGAGCCGATGGCTGATAGCGCGACGCCGGCACCGCCATATCCAGCGCCTCATGCGGGCGTTCAAGGTTATAAATCGTCCGCCAGTGATCGAAGGCGCGCTGCAGCTCACCGTCGTCCGCGAACCACTTCCCCTGCAGCACTTCAGCCTTCAGGCTGCGGTGAAAGCGCTCCAGCTTGCCCTGCGTCTGCGGATGATAAGGCCGGGAGTGCCCCACCCGGATACCCTGTCGCATAAGCCACAGCTCGACGGCCGTCCAGGTCCCGGTAGTGTCGCCCCACGGTGAACCGTTATCCATCGTCATCCGGTCCGGCAGGCCGTAACGTTCAAAGACTCTGACCAGCTGCTTCTGCACCGTCTCACGCCGCTCATCAGCGCAGTGTACGAGGCAAAGCGAGAAGCGGGAGTGATCGTCAAGGAGGGTAAGCGGGTGGCAGCGGCCGCCGCCAAAGGGAAAATGCCCCTTGAAATCCATCTGCCAGAGCTGGTTCGGGGCCGCATGTTCAAACCGGCCCGTGGCCGGGACACCCGGAGCTGAGCCCGGCAGCAGGTCGTGGCGGGCCATCAGGCTGTGGACGGTGCTGAAGGCGGGCATGCGGTGTCCGCGGTCTTCGAGCCAGCGCTTTATCTTGCGCGCGCCCCAGTGCTGATGAAGTTCATGCGCCATACGAAGCAGGTCAGTGATGTCGTCAGACGAGCGGTTGGGAGAGTGATGGGGTATGCAGGGGCGGTCCTCAAGACCGGATTCTCCCTCTTCAGCCCAGCGGCGAAGCCACTTGTAGGCAGTGGCGGAAGAAATGCCGTAGTGACGGCAGAGTGCGCGGATGTTCGCCCCGTCTTGCGAGGCGAACAGAACAAACTCTTTACGTAATGACATGGTATCTCTCGCATCCCAGGACATAAGCGACTCCATAAACGGGTTCTTATGCCTTAGTTGTAAGTGTCTACCATGTCCCCGAACAAGTGTTCACCATGTCCCCGGACTGTACAGCGGGAGAGGGTTAGGGTGAGGGACAGCGCGCACCTTTCAACATTGTGCAGCATTCCTCTGATCCCAGCCTTCTCCCGCAAGCGGGGGAAGGAACTTACAAGCCCGTTTGCTATATTCCATTCCGCTATACCCTATAGCCAAATTATTCCGTTCCGCGATAGACGCCGCCATACGCTTGCCACTACAGTAAATACATTATTTTGCAGCTCACGCTGCTAATGGAGAGCCTTACCTTATGAGCCTGCCTGCTGCACTGCTGGAAAACGCCCTCAACTGGCGTCGTCAGTTACACCAACATCCTGAGCTGGGTTACCAGGAGCAGCAGACCAGCGAGCTCGTCGCACAGGTCCTCACCGAGGCCGGATTACAGGTGTTTCGTGGCTTAGCGGGCACCGGCGTAATCGGCACATTAGAGAACGGTCCCGGACCGGTTATTGGTCTGCGCGCCGATATGGATGCGCTGCCGATCACCGAAAAAGGCGCGCCGCAGTGGAAGTCGCAAACAGCCGGCGTCATGCACGCCTGCGGCCATGATGGTCACACTTCTATTCTGCTGGCGGCGGCTTGTCAGCTGGCGGCTACGCGTAACTTCAGCGGCACCATTCACTTCATCTTCCAGCCCGCCGAAGAGAATCTGGGTGGCGCGCGCAAAATGGTGGAAGAAGGCCTGTTCCAGCGCTTCCCGATGGATGCGGTTTACGCCATGCACAACTGGCCGGGCATGCCGGTGGGCACGCTGGCGGTGAATCCGGATGCGATGATGGCGTCACTCGACTCGTTCGAAATTACGCTGCACGGTAAAAGCTGCCATGCGGCGATGCCGGAAAGCGGAGCCGATCCAATGGTGGTCGCCGCCGAACTGATTCTGGCGCTGCAAACCATTCCGTCGCGTCGTCTGTCGCCACTGGCTTCGGCGGTGGTGAGCGTGACGCAGATTCACGGCGGCGAAGCGATTAACGTCATTCCTGAACAGATTGTGTTGCGCGGCACGGTGCGATGTTTGCAGACCGACGTGCGCAATCGCGTGCGCGGTCTGATTGAGGATTTTGTCACGACGTTGCCGCGCCCGTTTGGCGTCAGCGGCGAGATTCACTGGTATCCCGGTTATCCGGTCACCGCCAACCATGCAAATCAAGCCGAACAGGTGCGTGCGGTGGCGGTTGATGTGCTTGGCGAGGCGCAGGTTCACTGGCAGGTGAACCCTTCAATGGCTTCGGAAGATTTTGCCTGCATGCTGCAAGCCTGCCCCGGTGCCTATTTCTGGCTGGGTGCCGATGGCGCAACGCCGTCCGCACCGCTGCATAACGCCAATTACGACTTTAATGATGAGCTGCTGCCGATTGGTATTACCTTCTGGCAGCAGTTGGTAGAGCGCGTGCTGGCGAAAGCGTAAGGGCGGTCGCCAGCAATGGCGGATGCTTGCTCGTGCCGTCGCGGCGCAATTTATTGCGCAATCGCGGGATGGCGACATTGCCGCCATTGAACAGCGCGATTAATCGCGCCGCTACAGCTTGTGTGCGCTGTAAATGAGGCGCTTAATTCAATGGCTTTATTCTTCACATCCCCGCCAACTGTAACTTCACTTCTGCATCCGCCAGGCTAGCCGATTCACCGGTCGCCATCAAACAACACGCCAGCTGCAAACGCAGCGCCTGCGGCACCGCGCGTTCCCCGGCTAATACCTGATTGATCCACGCGGCGGTGTCCTGTGCGCTTTTGCTTTCCGGCAGTTCCACACTGACTTCCGGCTGGCGCTCAACCCACACTTCCGCTTCTGCACCCGCGCCACGAATGTAGTTAATCGCCGGGCAGCGCTGCGGATTGGCATACACCTCGCCTTCGGTACCGTTGAGCAGAATCGCCGGTGCATCAATATCCTGGAAGAATTTCCCCACGCGCGGCACATATTCCGGATGCGAGACGCTGGCCAGGCGCAGCGCAGCACGTTCGGCAAACGGCGTCGCCAGTTTCGCCAGCGTATGCGCACTGTTACGCACGCCCATGCGCCAGCGCAGCGACAGCTGTTGCGCCATTGGCGCACACAGATGGTCGATGGTGATAAACGCCAGTTCGCCGTTATCCAGCTTCGCCTGCGCCTGTGCGGCGGAGGTGACAGGCGCGATGTCCAGCGCTGCCAGCACCGCTTCGGTGGTGATGCGCGTAGGATCGTCGCTGACGCCGTGCAGCAGCACCGGAAAGCCCAGCTTCACCAGCAGCAGCGCCAGCAGCGGCGTCAGATTGCCCTGACGGCGCGCGCCGTTGTAACTGGGAATGACAATCGGCATCGGACGGTTAGCGGGTGCCTGCAACGGCATCATCTGCTGCTGCATCGCGTGATAAAAACCGCGCATCTCCTCTTCGCCTTCGCCCTTGATGCGCAGCGCAATCAGCACGCCACCCAGCTCCAGCTCCGGCACGTCACCGGCCAGCATCGCGCTGTAGAGCGCCTGCGCGGTGGCGAAATCGATATCGCGCGCGTGATTTTTACCGCGCCCAATCTCTTTAATAATTTTATTCAGTTCCATCAGGCATTCCCGCTTCCAGGGCGCGCCGCCGTGCGGCTGCCAAAATTGATCGTTAGATTTTCTTACTGCGACGTTTTTTCGTCTTGTCACTGCTGGCTTCCGGCATCGGCGGTTGCTCAATCGGGAACACCGGTAGCGCGGCCAGCAGTCGGCTGCCATAGGCTTTGTTGAGCAGGCGGCGATCGTAAATCACGATTTCGCCAAAGCAGCTGTGGCTGCGAATCAAACGTCCTACCTGCTGAATCAAGGTAAAGGAGGCGCTCGGCAAGCTCTGCACTTCGAACGGATAGCGTTTCAGGCTCTTCAGCCATTCGCCCTCGGTCAAAATTACCGGACTGTCCACCGGTGGAAAAGCGATTTTATGGATATGCACCTGCGACAGCAGATCGCCTTTCAAATCCAGCCCTTCGGCGAACGATTGCAGCCCGACCAGAATACTGATTTTACCGGCTTCGACGCGTTCCCGATGCAACGCCACCAGGCGCGAACGCGGCTGATCGCCCTGCACCAGCATCGACAGGCGCAGATCAGGAATATGTGCGACAAACTGCTGCATCGCGCGGCCGCTGGCGAACAGCACCAGCACCCCTTTGTGCTTCTCTTCGGCGATCTGCTGGCGGAAAAAGCGCGCCATCTCGGCAATGTGCTCCGCTTCCTGCGCCATCTGCGGCTCAAACTGCATCTGCGGAATCACCAGCTTGCCCTGGTCGATATGGTTAAACGGTGAATCCAACGCCACAAAGCGGTCGCCGGCTTTCTCGCTCAGGCCGGACATCTCCTGCAAACGGTTGAAGCTGTTGAGCGATCGCAAGGTGGCTGACGTCACCACCACATGCGGGATTTTGCGCCACAGGATTTTTTCCAGCTGATCGCTCACGCGAATGCCCGCGCAGTGGAACAGCAGATGCGCCTGGCCTTCACGAATCTCACGCGTAATCCACTTCGACACCGGCGCATTGGAAGCTTTCTCCATCGCCGCCAGCCGCCACAATTTGCTAATCGACTCGAACCAGCCGAAGTGGCGATTGAGCTGAATGATAGCTTTATGCAGCCGCATGATATCGGCTTTCCCGGTTTGCTCGCCCAACTCGTTGAGCAGGCCTTCGCTTAAGCCGCGCAGCGCGTCACTCAGCTTGAACAGCCGCGCGCACAGGCTCAACAGCTCTTCCGGCAATTCACCCAGTACAAAGCGGAACTCGCCCGGCTGATTATGGCCCGGCAGCAGCGGATTGAGCGCATCGCACAGGATCTGCAGCAGCTCGCGCATTTCATCGCAGTGACCTTTCAGGCGCTCCGGGTTGGTGAGCGGCGGCGGCGATTTTGGGCGGAACTGCGCCATGATGGTTTCCACCAGCCGCACAAACAGATCGAGCTGCAAACTGCTCCAGCCGGGCGTGATCTCCGCGCTCATCTCCAGCGCATCGCGCGCCACTTCCGGCAGATGATGGCCTTCGTCCAGCACCAGCATCAGGTTTTTCGCCGGTGGCAGCACCGATTCATTCTCCATCGCCGCCATCACCAACGCATGGTTGGCGACCACCACATCCGCCTGCTCAATTTCGCGACGCGCGACAAAGAACGGGCATTCACGATACCAGCGGCAGTGATGGCCAAGGCAGTTGGCTTTGTCGGTGGAGAGGCGTTGCCACAAGCTGTCCTCGATGTTGACATCGGTGTGATCGCGCAAGCCATCCCAGCGGTAGCTACTGAGCTGCTTCTCTAGCTTGGCGCAGAATTTCTGCTCCTCTTTCGAGCCGGTGACCGCCTCTTCATCCAGATAGAGCAGCAAATCGCCCTGCTGATCTTCGGTCGCCGCCAGCGCCGCAAGGTTGCGCGGACAAACATAGCGTCCACGGCCAAAGGCGGCGGTAAAGGTGAGATCGGGGATGATTTTCTTCAGCAGCGGCAGATCCTTGCTGAAGATCTGGTCCTGCAACGCCACGTTGGCGGTGCTGATCACCAGCCGCTTCTCCTCGGCGCGGCTCACCGCAATGCCGGGAATCAAATAAGAGAGAGTTTTGCCGACGCCGGTGGGCGCTTCAATCGCCAGATGACGACCTTCGTCACCGGCCAGACTTTTCGCCACTTCGGCAATCATCTGGCGCTGCGGCGCGCGCGGGATAAAGTCAGGAACCTGCTGCTGCAGCGCCTTATACCATTGCGCAATCTGGCTTTTTATCGCTGCTGTCAGGGCCATTTTCGTTACTGTTTGCTGAATTGGCCTGTATTTTTACACAGTATTGGCGCAGCGTCAGCTTTCGCTGCTATTTTTTCGCGCTGGATTCAGAATTTCACGCATCGCGCGGATTAAGGTTTCACGCGCGCGCCCACGGCGGAACGCAAAAGAGAAAGGCGCGCGGAAGTGGAAATGGTGCGGCAGCAGGCGACGCAGCGTGCCCTGCAGTTCCCCGCTGCGCGCGTAGTGTTCGGGCAAATAGCCAATGAAGCGGCCAGAGAGAATCAACGTCAGCTGCGCTTCGATGCTCTCCACCGACGCATTGCTCTGGCGGAAGCCGCGCTTGTTCAGCTCCTGCTGATTCCAGTAACGCCGCGTCACCATGCCGGTTTGCTGCACGGTGCGCACATCCGGATGACCCTCAGCCAGCGGATGTTGCGGGCTGCAATAGAGCCAATGCTGTTCTTCGTAAAGCGGAATGGTCACCAGATTGCTGGCGCGCAGCGGAAAGTGCCCAATCGCCAAATCGAGCCGATCCTCCAGCAACTGCTGCTGCAACTCATTGGGATCGCGCACGCTCAGATTAAAGAATACCGCCGGAAAGCGCTGGTTAAAGCGGGCGATAGCGGCAGGCAGATCCAGCGTGCTATCGGTGACGGTGGCGTCCACCACGCCAAGCGAGAAAGTGCCGCCCTGCGCGCTTTTCAGCGTCTCTACCTGCTCCTGCCAACCCGCCAGCGTCGCCAGCATCTCCTGACTGTAGCGATAGAACTGCTCGCCTTTGCTGGTCAGGGTAAAGCCGCCGCGCCCGCGCTGACAGAGGATAAAACCGAGCTGGCTCTCGAGCTCGCTCATGTAGGCGCTGATGGCCGGCGTGGTCATGTTCAGCGCCTGCTGCGCGCGCGAATAGCCCTGATTTTCCACCACGCTGGCGAACACCTGCAGCAGTTTAAGATTGGGAAGCGTCTGCACCGATTTTCCTTCAGAGATTGCTGACTAAAGTTAAGTAATCTCTGAAGTGATTATCGGCTGTCAAGGATTTTTCCGGCGCGCGGGCTGGGTAATGATGGGTTTCACCTGACTGAAGGAGTGCGTGATGACCGATTTCCCCCAGCCGCAAGGCGGCAACGAAATGCCCCGTTTCGCCGGACGCGGCACCATGATGCGTTTACCCGCCGCTGAATCACCAGCCGATTTGGATGTGGCGTTCATCGGCATTCCGCTGGATATCGGCACCTCGCAGCGCAGCGGTACGCGCTATGGCCCACGCGCCATCCGCGCCGATTCAGTCATGATCCGACCCTACAACATGGCCACCGGCGCCGCGCCCTTTGATTCGCTGCGCGTCGGCGATCTCGGTGATGTGCCGATCAACACTTACAGCCTGCTGAAATCAGTCGATATCATTGAAAACTATTATACCGAGCTGAATAACTGGCCGATTATCCCGTTAACGCTGGGCGGCGATCACACGCTGACGTTGCCGATTTTGCGCGCGCTGGCGAAGAAGCATGGGCCGATGGGGCTGATTCACATTGATGCCCACACCGACACCAACGACGAGATGTTTGGCGAGAAGATCGCGCATGGCACCACGTTCCGCCGCGCGGTGGAAGAGGGCCTGCTCGACTGCCAGCGCGTGGTGCAGATCGGGCAACGTGCGCAAGGCTATGCCGCCGATGATTTTCAGTGGGGCGTCGATCAGGGCTTCCATCTGGTGCCCGCCGAGCAGTGCTGGTATCGCTCCATGACGCCGCTGATGGCCGAGGTGCGCGCGCGTATCGGCGACGGCCCGGTGTATCTCTCTTACGACATCGACAGTTTCGATCCCGCGTGGGCACCCGGCACCGGCACGCCGGAAGTGGGCGGTTTAACCTCGATGCAAGGGCTGGAGATCGTGCGCGGCTGTCGTGGACTCAATCTGGTGGGCGGCGATCTGGTGGAAGTCTCGCCGCCGTACGACATCAGCGGTATGACCTCGCAGCTGGCGGCCAATATCCTTTATGAGATGCTGTGCGTGTTGCCCGGCGTCCGTTACACAGAGAACAAGTGATGACACAACAGAATCTGGTTTTCCCGGCGCGCGTGCTGCGCGGTGCGGGCGTGATCAACCAATTAGGCGCGATCTGCGCCGGACTGGGACAGCGTGCGCTGCTGATTGGCGGCCATCAGGCGTTGCAGGCAGTAGAAGCGCAGGTTCGCGCGCAGCTGCTGGCGGCCAATGTCACGCTGTTAGCTCAAGAGTGGTTTGGCGGTGAAACCTCGATCAATCAGATCAACCGTCTGGCGGCGATGGCCAGCGAGCTGCACGCCGAGGTGCTGATTGGCGTGGGCGGCGGTAAATCGCTGGATACGGTGAAAGCGGTAGGCGCCCAGCTCGGCGTGCCGGTGATCACGCTGCCAACCATCGCCGCCACCTGTTCCGCGGTGACGCCGCTGAGTATTCGCTATGACGATAACGGCAATTTCTTCGACATCTTCCCGCTGCCGCAGGCACCGGCGGCGGTGATCATTGACAGCGAGCTGCTGGCTAAAGCGCCCGCCCGCTGGCTGGCCGCCGGGCTGGGCGATACGCTGGCGAAGTGGTACGAGTTCCGCGCGGTCAGCGCACGTCATCCGGCACGCGAGGGCAATGCGCTCTCGTCACTGGCGCACAGCCAGATCTGTTATGACGTGATTGGTGAACATGGACCGGCAGCCTATGCCGCAGTGCTGCGTGGTGAGAGCAGCGCGTCGCTCGATCAGGTGCTGGATGCGATCTTCACCTGGGCAGGATTAACCTCGCTAATGAGCAATGGCGCACACGCGGCGGCTTCGCATGCGATTTATGAAGGCTTTACCTTCTGCGATAAAACCCGCGAGTTTGGGCACGGCTTGCTGGTCGGCTTTGGCAACCTCTGTTTGCTGGCGCTGGAGAACCGCACCGATGAGGAAGTGCTGGATGAGATGCGCCTGGCGCGCGATTGCGGCGTGCCGCTGACGCTGAGCGAGATTGCCGCGCTGGATGAAAGTGAGCTGGCACTGATTGTGCGCGAATCGGTGCATGCGCCGGATATGGAGAACATGGCCGAAGCAGTGACCGAAGCGCGCTTGCTGGCAGCGATAGCGCGGATTGAGGGGTTAGCGGGCAGGGTTTAGTTTGTGCTCGCTGTGGCTTGAATGTGCTCGCTGTGGTTTGAATGTGCACGCTGTGGTTTGAATGTGCACGCTGTGGTTTGAATGTGCTCGCTGTGGTTTGAATGTGCTCGCTGTCCCCCTCCTCGGTCCTCCCCCATAAATGGGGGAGGAAGATGCTGCCACATATTCGTTCTGAAGCTGCATGTGGCAGCGTCTCCTTCCCCCATTAATGGGGGAAGGCCGGGATGGGGGACAGCGAGCACACGCCAAAAGGGGAAAATCACCCAATCCCCAACAACCCCACCACTTCCCGCACATCCGCCACTTCATCCAGCTCCAGACACACCGCCTCGAGCCGTTCGACCTGCTCCAGCGGCAATACGCGCGCGGCCAAACTGCGGTATTTCGCCAGCAAGGCATCCAGCGTGAGCGGATTGGTTGGCGCGCCTGACGGCACCGGCACATGCTGCTGCCACTGCGCGCCCTGCCCGGTTTCCAGCCGCACCCACGGCTCGTCGTCGCGGCTCTGCTGCTCATCGATCACCAGCTCAATACGTGCCAGCAACGCTTCCACATCGGGATGCAGGCGCTGGGCATCGTCATAACTGGCCAGCTCCGCCGAGCCGTACAGTGCGCGCGCCGCCAGCGCATACGGCAGGCTCATCTGCGCCGCCGCCAGGCTGTGTAACTCGCGTCCGCCGCACATCTCCAGCAGGAACGGATTAACGCCCACCACGATGCGCGCAATCTGCTCAACCCGCACATTATGCTGTTGCAGCAGGATTCCCAGCGCATCAATAGCCGCGTGGGTGCCACGGCACGAAGCGTAAGGTTTGATCGAGCAGCGCGCCAGTTTCCACACCTCGCCGAGATCGGCCGTCAAGGCCTGCGGCTGCTGGGTTTCCGCCGCTAAGGTTTGCAGGAAGCCGCCCCAGCGTGGTTCAAACACCGCTGAAGGGCCGCTGATACCGCGTTGTGCCAGCAGCGCGGCCTGCACGCCGCCTTCTGCTGCGCGCGCGGCATGCAGTTTTTTGGTGTGCGATCCGTCGTGAATAAAGCCCCACAAACCGCCGCTGAAGCTGGCGGCAATGCCCAGCGCAGACGCACACTGCGCGCGATCCAGCTGCAGCAGCGAACAGACCGCCGCCGCCGCACCAAACACGCCGCAGCTGGCGGTAGAGTGCCAGCCTGCGCCGTTGTGCGCCGAGTAACCGCCGCAGGCTTCTAACACGCGGCGGCCAACGTCATAGCCGATCACCATCGCCACCAGCAGCGCTTGCCCGTCCACCGGCTGCGTCGCCAGCGGCAAAGCCGCCAGCAGCGCCGGGATCACCACCGCACCGGAGTGATCGCAGCCGCCGGTATCGTCGAGTTCATACATGTGCGCCGCCACGCCGTTCAGCCACGCCGCCTGACGCGGACTGGCCTGCTGCGCGCTGCCCCAAATTTGCGCCTGTTCGCGGCCACCTTCGGCCTGCACCAGCGCCAGACACTCGCGCCAGATCGGGCTGTCGCAGCCCGCCAGCGAAGCTCCGAGCGTATCAAGCAGATGGCATTTTGCCTGCTCCACCAGCGGTTCAGGCAGTTGTGCAAAACGCGTCCCGGCGATAAAGGCCGCCAGTTGATCAAGCGAGTTCGCCATGCGCACCTCCAGTGATGCGGGTAAACACCTCCGCCGGATGGCAGACATCGTTATCCGGCTGCGTCTGCCAGTGCGCCGCCGCCTGCTCAGCGGTGGCGATCCACACATTGTGCTGTTGCAGCATGTCGAGCAGCGCCCGCAGCAGGCCAATACGTCCGGCGGTGCCGATGATTTCCGGATGCAGGCGCAGCAAGTAGCACAGGCCAAAGCGGTGGAAGCCGTGGAAATCCTGCGTCATATTCGCCAGGGTTTCGCCATACGGCGCGATGCGCGATTGTCCCGGCGGAATAGCCGGGCTGAGGTTAAAGGCGAAGTACGGCTCATCTTCCAGCGTGTAGTGCATCGGCAATTCCACCAGACGCGTACCGGGATGGAAATACGGCAAATCGTCGCCGCGCCAACTGGAGGACCATTGAATGCCGCGTGCGATCAACGCCTGCGCCAGTCCCGGTTTCCACTGCCCGGCGGGCGTGCGGAACCCCGTGATTTTGCGTCCGGTTATCTGCGCCAGTTTGTCGCAGCCGCGCGTCACGCTGGCGATCTGCTGCTCCAGCGTCAGCAGCGAGAAATCTTCGTGGCTATCGCCGCTGCAGGCGATTTCATGGCCGCCGGTCACGATGCGCTGCACCAGTTCCGGCTGCTGTTCGGCGACAATCGCGGGCATACACCAGCTGGCTTTGAGCTGCTTTTCTGCCAGCAGCGCCAGCAAGCGATCGACGCCGCGCAGCGTGCCGTAGCGCCATACCGACAGCGTTTTATCACGCCCCGCCACTGCCGGAGCCTGGGTGAGAATGCCGTGAATATCGTTGAAATCGATAGTGAGGATCGCCGCCGACTGGAAACCCAGCGGCCAGCGTGAAGGTTCAGTCATGCTGTTGCTCCTGCAAATACCACTGCGCCACCGCGTCGCAGCGCGCAAACCAAACGTCATCGCGCGCCGTCATATGTGCAAACAGCTGTTCCAGCAGCAGCAAGCGTCCCGGCTGGCCGGAGATTTTCGGGTGGAACAGCGTGGTGAGGCACAAGCCTTCATCCATCGCGCCATCGAACTCGCGCTGCCAGTTATCACGCGTGTGCGCATAGCTGGCGATGCGGTCGCCGCCTTTGGGGAAGTCGGGCTGGCGCGTGTAGGCCAGCGAGGCGTAATCATCCATCTCCCACTTACCGGGGATCTCCACCAGCGGCGTATGGCCCGCCACCGGAATGCTGTAGGGGCGATCGTCGCCGCGCATGCTGCTGGAGTAGATCACGCCCGCGTCACGCAGGATTTGTGGCGTTTCCGCATGCCAGTCGCCCGACGGCGTACGAAAACCGCAGGCGGTGATGCCCAGATGCTGGTGAAAGACTTCAGCGGATTTCGCCATGACTGCGCGCTGTTCATCCGGTGAAATCGCCCAAAAGGATTCGTGGCGATAGCCGTGATAGGCCACTTCGTGGCCCTGTTCGATAATCGCCTGACACTGCTGCGGCCACTGCTCCACCACCCACGCCGGCACAAAGAAGGTGGCGGGAAGGTGGAAGGCGCGCAGCAGGTCAAGCAGACGCCCGAGCGCGCGGTACGGCCCGTAAGCCCCAAAGGTAAAATACTCTGGCGTTGACCACAGGCTGCCATTCAGCATGGCATCGCCGGTGGGACCGTCGAGGTCAAACGCCAGCGCCATACAGCCGCGTTTACCCTGCGGCCAGCGCACTGCGCCCGGTTGTTGCATCTGCGCGCTCCTTAGCCCTGGTTGACGGTCGCCTTCGCCACGCCGTTGTCTGCCAGACCCCATTTGCCGAGGATTTTCTGGTAAGAGCCATCAGCAATCATCGCGTCGATCGCCGCCTGAATCGCGGTGGTCAGCTCGCCCGCATCTTTACCAATCGCCATGCCGGTGTACTGGAAGGAGAAGGCTTTATCCAGCGCCTTATATTTGCCCTTTTCCAGATCCATGATGTACGGCAGCGTTTCACTGCCCTGCACCACGCCATCCAGACGGTTCTGACGCAGCTGGGTGCGCGCATCGGCGGTGCCTTCAGCACCTACCACAATGATCGCCGCCTTACCGGCCGCTTCACAGTGCGCTTTTGACCAGTTGGCAATCTCCTGCGGGAAGGTGGTGCGACGGCTGGTACCGACTTTCTTACCGCACAGATCCATCGCGCTGTTGATGTCGCTGCGCGCGGATTGGGTGTAGAACTGCGGGCCGGTTTTGAAGTAGTCGATAAAGTTCACCACCTGCTGACGCTCTTTGGTGTCCGTCATGCCGGACATCACCAGATCGACGCGCCTGGTCACCACCGCGTTCACCATCTGTTCGAAGGCGATCTCCTGCCAGTTGATCTTCACGCCGAGTTTTTCACCAATCGCCTGGCCGAGGTCGTAATCCACGCCGGTCAGCTGGTTGGTCGCCGGATCTTTAAAATCCATTGGCGGATAGTTCGGCATGATCGCTACCGTCAGCCCTTTCTCTTTGATCGCCGCGGGTACGGCGATGTCTGCCCAGGCAGAGGATTGAAGCAATACGGCGGCACTGATGGCACTCAATAACAGCTTTTTCATATTCACCCCGGTAATGTTTAAAGAAGAATCGCGTTAATAAAGTTTTTCATCCGTGGATTTTGCGGGTTCAGCAGAATGTCTTCCGGTGCGCCCTGCTCGATAATCCGTCCCTCGTCCATAAACACCACCTGATTGGCCACCTCACGGGCAAAGCCCATTTCGTGGGTGACCACCAGCATGGTGGTGCCCTCTTTTGCCAGCTGACGCATCACCGCCAGCACTTCGCCCACCATCTCCGGATCCAGCGCCGAGGTGGGTTCGTCAAACAGCATCAGTTTGGGTTTCATCGCCAGCGCACGAGCAATCGCCACGCGCTGCTGCTGGCCGCCGGAGAGCGACTGCGGATAGTCGTGCGCTTTGTGCGCCAGACCAACGCGATCGAGCAGCGCCATCGCCTCTTCGCTGGCTTCGCGCCTTGGGCGCAGCAGCACGCGACACGGCCCTTCGATGATGTTCTCCAGCGCGGTTTTGTGTGGGAACAGGTTAAAACGCTGGAATACCATGCCGGTTTGCAGGCGCTGGCGCGCAATCTGCTTGTCGCTTAGCGCATGCAGTTTGTTACCGGCGATGCGATAGCCCGCCAGCTCGTTGTCGACCCAAATTCCGCCTTTATCGACCTTCTCCAGCTGGTTAATGCAGCGCAAAAAGGTGCTTTTGCCGGAACCGGATGGGCCGAGGATGCACATCACCTCGCCGTAGTTCACTTCGAGGCTGACATCCTTCAGGGCGTGGAACTGGTCGAAATATTTGTTCACCTTAACGGCGCGCACGATGTTTCTCATGTTGGGCTCCTGATTACTGACGCTGACGATGGCCGCGTGAGAAATAACGTTCCAGTCGGCTCTGTCCAAACGACAACACCGTGACCACAATCAGGTACCAAATGCCTGCCACGAACAGTAGTTCCATGACGCGCGCGTTGGCGAAGTAGATGGTTTGCGTGTTGTAGAGCAGTTCGGAGTACTGAATCATGCTGGCGAGGCTGGTGGTTTTGATCATGCTAATAAATTCGTTGCCGACCGGCGGCAGAATCACGCGCATCGCCTGCGGCAGAATGATGCGCTGCAGCGCCTGCAGACGCGGCATGCCGATGGCTTTCGCCGCTTCGTATTGCCCGGTATCCACCGACAGCAGGCCCGCGCGCACCACTTCCGAGGTGTACGCGCCCTGATTGATGCTCAAACCGAGCAGCGCGGCGAGGAACGGCGTCATGATGGTGACGGTTTGCACGCTGAACACGCCGGGAATGCTGATAGTGGGAAACACCAGCGCGAGGTTAAACCACAGCAGCAGCTGCAGAATCAGCGGCGTGCCGCGAAAAATCCACGCGTAGCCCACGGCGATGTAGTGCAACACCGGATTCGGCGACATGTACATGATGGCGGTGATGACGCCAAACAGTACGCCGAGCCCCATCGCCAGCACCGACATGATCAGCGTGTTGACCACGCCGTTGAGAATCGCCTGGGCGGTAAAGAACTGGCCGACAAACGACCATTCGATATTGCCGTGCGCAAAGGCGTTTACCAGCAGCGCCAGCAGCAGCAGAATCACCGCCGACGCGGTGATACGGCCGTAGTAACGGCGCGGCACCACTTGGTAACGATCGAGATCGTAATGCGTCTGCTCGCGGCTGTTGTTCAAACCCGGCTCAATCGGCGTTGATTGCGACATAAGTTCTCCTCAGGCGCGTGGGCCAGCGTAATCGTCGGTCCAGCGCTGCTGGTCCTGCATCAGGGTTTGCAGACGTGCCAGTTGCTCACGTACGCGTGCCGGTGCGGTACCGCCGTAGCCGCTACGGGCCGCCAGCGCGGCTTCCAGCGTCAGCGCACTGCGCACCTCCGGCGTTAAGCGGACATCCACCGCCTGCAGTTGCGCATCGCTGAGATCCGACAGACCGCAGTTTTCGCGCTCGCACAATTGCACCAGCTGGCCGGTGATCTCATGCGCTTCGCGGAACGGCACACCGCGCATCGCCAGCCAGTCGGCCACTTCGGTCGCCAGCGTGAAGCCGTCCGGTGCCTGCTCGCGCATCACGTCGGTGTTGAATTTCAGCGTCGCCATCATGCCTGCCATCGCCGGTAGCACCAGCAGCAGCGTATCCACCGCATCAATCACGTTGCGTTTGTCGTCGCTGAGATCGCGGTTGTAGGAGAGCGGCATCGCTTTCATGGTGGTGAGCAGCGCCATCAGATTGCCGACCAGTCGGCCAGCGCGGCCGCGCGTCAGTTCGGCGATGTCCGGGTTTTTCTTCTGCGGCATGATGGAGCTGCCGGTGGCGTAGCTGTCATGCAGCTCCACCCAGCGGAACTGGCGCGATGCCCACATGCACACTTCTTCGCACAGGCGTGACAGGTTGATGCCGATCATGCTGGTGACAAACAGGAATTCAGCGGCATAGTCGCGGCTGGCAACGGCATCAATGGAGTTTTCGCACGGCGCGAGATAGGAAAGATCGGCGGCGGCCTGCTCCGGCTGGAGCGCAATAGCGGAACCGGCCATCGCAGCGGCACCGAGCGGACAGCGTGCGCTGCGGCGATCCCAATCCTGCATACGTTCAATATCGCGGGCAAAGGATTGCGCGTGAGCCAACAGTTGATGACCAAAAACAATCGGCTGCGCCTGCTGCAGATGCGTGAAACCGGGCGCGACGCTTTCGGTGTGCTGTGCCGCCTGCTCGACCAGCGCCTGCTGCAAGGCCAGCAGCGCGCTCACCACCTTGCGACCGTTGTCGCGCAGGTAAAGACGCAGGTCGTTAACGGTTTGATCGTTACGCGAACGCCCGGCGCGCAGCTTGCCGCCCAGCGGACCTAAACGCTCGGTCAGCGCGCGTTCGATAAAGGTGTGCACATCTTCGTCGGCGGCAATCGGATGCAGCTGACCGGCGCGATAATCGGCGTCTAACGCGTCAATGGCCGCCAGCATGGTGCTGAGCTCATCGGCGCTCAGCAGCTCGCCGCGTGCCAGTTCACGGGCATGCGCCCGGCAGCCCGCCAGATCGTAAGGTGCCAATGCAAAGTAATAATCCGGGCTACGAGACAGCGCGGTTAAACTCGCCGCCGGTGCCGCTTTAAAACGCGCGCCCCATAACAGTTCGGCATTATCAGACATGCTATTTCCCCTTACAGATAATCATCAGCGATATGAAAAAGATATGGATGAGCCAGTTGAAATAATAAAAACTTATTTTATGGCTACACTGGTAAATAGGGCCTATTTCAGGTTCACTGTACTTTCACCGCAATTATTCCGGAGTTGAATAGCAAAAATGGAAAGTAAAGTTTCCCAGTCCGGAAACAATGCAAATAATCGCAGCGATAATGCGGTTCTGGCACTGAGTAATATCGATTTAAAATTACTGCGGGTATTTAAATGCGTGGTAGAAGCGGGCGGATTAACCGCTGCCAGCCACGAATTGAATATTGGTCTGGCGGCGATCAGTAAACAGGTTTCCGATCTGGAAATTCGTCTCGGTATGACGTTATGCAGCCGCGGACGCGAAGGTTTTGAGCTGACGCAGTACGGCATCAACGTCTACCAAGCCACGCTGGAGCTGTTCGTCTCGCTGAATCTGTTTCGCGAGCGGCTGCACAACAGCCGCAACGAACTGCTGGGCGACATTGCCATTTGCGTGGTGGATAACACCATCTCCGATCCGCAATCTCCGGTCACCGCAGCGGTGCAACAGCTGCACCAGAAAGCGCCAAAGGTACAAATTCGACTGCAAACCGCGCAATTAGATGATATTGAGCGCGGCATCAGCGAAGGCCGTTTTCATTGTGGTATTGCACCGGTTTATGAAATGAAAAGTGATTTTGATTACTTCCCGCTTTATAAGGAATATTCAAAATTATATTGCTCTATGTCACATCCTTTATATTCTGGATCGTGCGATAAAAATATATCGCTGGACATATTACGTGAGCAGAAAATTATTAATCATTTATATGTGACGCCGCGCGACGATCGTCGCATCATTCCTTTACAGGACAGCGGCGTGCAGGCGGTTCAGGTTGAATCTGTCGCCATGCTGATTTTAACCGGCCATTTTATTGGTTATTTACCGGAACATTATGCCGCCGCGTTTATTGCGCGTGGGCAGCTGTGTGAGTTGGGTGATGATTCGACTCGCCGTGAAAACCCGTTTTGTTTGATGATGAAGAAGGGCCGCAAAATAAACCCGATTATCCGGCTGTTTATGCAGGCGCTGGGGATTGGCGAGGCGGAAGGACCGCACTGAGTTGGTGCGTTTGGAGATTGTGCTCGCTGTGCCTGGGTTTTGTGCTCGCTGTCCCCCATCCCGGCCTTCCCCCGCAAGCGGGGGAAGGAGACACTGCCACATGCAGCTTCAACACTGACATGTGGCAGCATCTTCCTCCCCCATTTATGGGGGAGGACCGAGGAGGGGGACAGCGAGCACAATCACAATCACCCCAACACCTTATACATCACCGTAGTCGCATCCAGCACACCTTCGGTTGACTCGGCATACAGCGGAATCGACCCAGCAATCTGCCAATCCATCGACAAATAGAGATCCGTTGCCACGTCGCCGCTGCGCGTATCCAGCACCAGCAGGGTTTTTCCCTGCTGTGCCGCCAGCTGTTCCGCCTGCTGCATCAGGCGGCGCGCGATGCCCTGACGTCTGGCGCGGGGATGCACCAGCAGCTTACTGATCTCCGCCCGATGGCGACCGTTCGGCATTGCGCTGAATCCCACCATCACCGTCGCCACAATCACGCCCTGCTGATACGCCACCAGCAACTGATTGTCGCCGCTCGCCAGGCTGTAAATTTTGTCCTGCCAGAAGCGCTCAATGGCCGCGCGATCGTCTGCATCAATAAAGCCCACGCTGGCGCCATCGGCGACGCAGCCCTGCAGCACATCACATAATGCCGCCAGCAGCGGCTGCGCCTGGGTGGCGCTGAGAGGTTCGATGTCAATCATGGTTTGCATACCACCAAAATGTAGCGCGCGCCGCCTTCGGCATGGGCGGCAAACGCGGATTTGCCGGTGAGATGAAAGCGCAGACAGTCGCCTGCCTGCAGCGTCCAGTGCTGATCGTTCATGCTGATGGTCAGCTCGCCTGATTGCAGCCAGATGTGCTGCTCCAGTCCCTGAATCGGCGGCGCATCGTAATCAATGCGCGCGCCAGGACGCAGCACACCTTCCACCACTTCCGCTTTAAAGTGGCTGGCGGGCGGTGATACGTTGCGGCGCTGGAAGCCGCTGGCGTCATCGCGCCATACCGGCTGTTGCGCCGCTTTCAGCAGCAGCGCAGCCTCCTCTTCCACCTCGCTCAGCAGGCGCGACATGGTCAAGCCGTAGGCCACGCAAAGGCGGTTAAGCAAAGCGGCTGTGGGGCTCGTTTCGGCGCGTTCAATGCGCGACAATGACGCCCGACTGATGCCGGTCGCCATCGCCAATTCATCTAATGACCAACCGCGTTGTACGCGTAATTCAGCCAGTCGCGCCGCCAGTCGATCGTCGGTATCCGAAGCAGACATCTTCACCTCTCATATACGAGAAATAAATCTCACATATGAGATATGACCTTAAATAAATAAAGCGGTCAAGTTGTACAATTAAAAAATCATTGTACAACCCAGTCGTGGGGGTTAAGGTGTTGTTATGCAGGTCAGAATTTTTGAGGACTTTATGGCCTTATACAGTATCGGGGATGTGGCCGAACGCTGTGGAATCAACCCGGTAACGCTTCGCGCCTGGCAGCGACGTTACGGTCTGTTAAAACCCCAGCGTACCGAAGGTGGTCATCGGCAGTTTGATGATGAAGATGTTCAGCGTATCGAAGAGATAAAACGCTGGATAGAGAGCGGCGTGCCCGTTGGCAAAGTGAAAGCGTTGCTGGAAGGCGCCACGGTCAATGTGGATGACGGTTGGTCGGCGCTACAGGAAGAGTTGATGAGCGTACTGCGCCACGTTCGCCCGGCGAAATTGCGCGTTAAAATTGCCAATATTGGCCGGGAACATCCGGTGGATGCGTTAATCGATCACGTGTTCGTGCCGGTTCGCCAGCGTCTTGGTTTAGATCAGAACACCGCGCGCACCATGTGCAGTCTGCTTGATGGCGCGCTGATTGATTATGTGGCGTTTTGTCTGGCCTGTGGACGTAAAAAAGCCGGTAAAGATGCCTTGATGCTGGGTTGGGCGGTGGAAGATCGTACCCGCATCTGGCTGGAAGCCTGGCGTTTGTCGCAGCAAGGCTGGCGCATGGATGTGTTGGCGGAGCCGCTGGATATGCCGCGCCCTGAGTTATTCCCCGGACAAAACCTGTTTATCTGGACCGGCAAAAAGCCGACGCGTCGTCAGGTCGAGCAGTTTGAACACTGGCAGGCGCAGGGTTTTGCCATTCACCTGCACGATCCCGCATAAAGTAAAATCGCACACACGGCCTTTGCCTGGCGTGGTGTGCGCGTTATCATGCCGCCCTAAATTTCTTTTCTCAGGTCTCCTCATGAACTGGAATAAACTCCTTATCGGTTCCCTGTTTGCCATCATGGCGCTTGGCGGCATGGGCGGCATGATGCTGGTCGGCTACAGCCTCATTGTGCATACCCACTAAGTTTGCGCTGCACGCGCTCTAACAGGCGATCGCAAATCAACGCCAGCAGCGCCACCAGCAGCGCGCCCTGTATCACATAGGCGGTGTTAAAGCCGCTAAGACCGATTATCACTGGCGATCCCAGACTCTCCGCGCCCACCGTAGAGGCGATAGTTGCCGTGCCGATGTTGATCATCACCGAGGTTCGCACGCCCGCCATGATCACCGGTGCCGCCAGCGCCAGCTCAATCTGCCACAAGCGTCGCCACGGCCCCATGCCGAGGCCGACCGCGATTTCACGATTGCTGGCCGGTACGCTATCTAAACCTGCCAGCGTGCCCTGCAAAATCGGTAGCAAGCCGTAGATAAACAGCGCCATCACCGCGGGCGTGGCACCAAACCCCATCACTGGCACCGCAATCGCTAACACCGCAACCGGCGGAAAGGTTTGCCCGGCCGCCGCCACGGTTTCCAGCAGCGGACGAAAGGCGCGCCCGGCGTGACGCGTAGCAAACACCGCACAGCCAACGCCGACCAGCAACGCCAGCAGGCTGCCGCTGACCACTAACGCCAGATGCGCCAGCGCCAGCCGCCAGAAACTCTCCTGCTGATAGAGCGGACGCTCCAGCTGCGGAAACCAGTGGGCAAACAGCAGGCCGCTGTGCGGCAAGCCCCACAACAGCAGCAGAAAGGCCGCCAGCAGCCAGTAGAGCGGATCGCGTAACAGCCGCATCAGCTCGCCTCCCGCTGGCGCAGCAGATCGCTGAAGTGCAGCACGCCCAGCGGCTGTTGCTGCTGATCGATCACCGGCAATTTGTCGGTGCGGCGCGCAATAAATTGCGACAGCGCTTCACGCAGCGTCAGCGATTCGGCAATCGGTTCGGCGTCCAGCCATTCACCGCGTCGCGCCGCGCTCCCCGCACGTCCCAGCGCCAGCAAACGCACGCCGAGCTCGCTGCGACCAAAGAACTCGCGGGCAAAGTCGTTCACCGGCTGCGTCAGCAGATCGATTGGCCTGCCCTGCTGCACGATTTCGCCGCCGTCCATCAGCACCAGCTGATCGGCCAGCGTTAGCGCTTCGTCGATGTCGTGCGTCACCAGCACCACGGTGCGACCGGACATTTTCTGAATGCGCAGCATCTCGTGTTGCAGCGCCAGACGGTTAACCGGATCGAGCGCGCCGAAAGGTTCATCCATCAGCAGCAACTCGGGATCGGCCGCCAGCGCACGCGCCACGCCGACGCGCTGCTGCTGTCCGCCCGACAGCTGATGCGGCATGCGCGTCGCCAGATGGCTGTCGAGATTGAGCAGCGCCAGCAGCTCATCGACGCGGTGAGTGATCTTCGCCTGCGGCCAGCCGAGCAGCGAGGGCACGGTGCCGATGTTCTTCGCCACGTTCCAGTGCGGAAACAGGCCAATCGACTGAATGGCATAACCGATGCGGCGGCGCAACGCGCGCGCATCCATGGTTTCGATGGCTTCGCCGGCAAAACGGATTTCGCCGCTGTCGTGCTCCACCAGCCGGTTGATCATCTTCAGCGTGGTCGATTTGCCCGAACCTGAGGTGCCAATCAGCACGGTAAAACTGCCCTTCTCAATCTTCAGCGACAGGTTACGTATCGCCTCTTTGCCAGCGAACACTTTGCTCACCTGGTGAAATTCAATCATGACGTCTCTCCAGCAGTGCCGACAGTAAACGCAGCAGCGCATCAAAAATCACCGCCAGCGCCACCACCGGAATCACGCCCAGCAGCACCAGATCCAGCGCGCTGCTGAGCAATCCCTGAAAAACAATGGCGCCGAATCCGCCCGCCCCAATCAGCGCCGCGACCACCGCCAGGCCCACGGTTTGCACCACCACCACGCGCAGCCCGGAGAGCCACACCGGCAGCGCCAGCGGCAGTTCGGCGTGCCAGAACTGTTGCCACGCGCTCATGCCCATGCCGCGCGCGGTTTCACGCACTTCCTGCGGCACCTGCTGCAAACCGGCCACCACGCTGCGCACCAGCGGCAGCAGCGCGTAGAGCACCAGCGCAATCAAGGCCGGCGCAATACCGATGCCGCTGATGCCCCAACGGGCCAGCAGCGGAAAATGCGCCACCAATCCCGCCAGCGGCGCAATCAGTAAACCGAACAGCGCCACCGACGGCACCGTTTGAATCAGGTTAAGCACGCTAAATGCGGCATTCTGCCAGCGCGGACGCCGCGCAATCGCCAGCCCGAGCGGCAATCCGATGATTACCGTCGGCAGCAACGTGCCGCCCAGCAGCCACAAATGCTGCGTGAAGGCCGCATCAAACACCGCCGTGCGGTTGGCGTACTCTTTCAAAAGCGAGAGACGATCAAGATGACCGCTGAGTAACAGCGCCAGCGGCAGCAGCCAGATTTGCAGGTTGAGCACAATGCGCCACGGGGTACTGCGGGTGATTTGCCGGACCGCTTCCGCCGCCAGCAGCAGCGCCAGCGCCGCCGCACACCACAAGCCGCTGCCAAACGCGGTGCGCGCCAGCGGGCTCCCGCTGTTCGCCAGTTGCGTGGCCTGTTGTCCGGCCAGCCAGATGAGTAAGGCCAGCAGCACTTCCGCCGCCAGCAGCACCGATATCGCGTGAATGCGGCGCGGCGGCCACCACAAGCTCTGCCACAGCCACAGCAACGGGATGAACAGCAGTATGCTGTTGGTCACCTGCCATAACGTCAGCGGCTGGCCAGAGACCAGTCGATTGGCGGCAAAGCTCAATAGCGGCAAGGCAAACAGCGCCAGCGTGATAAGCGCGATTAACACCAGCAGCACCGGCTGCTGGCGCGGTCGGAATAACAACGACGACACTGCTTACAGCAACTTATTGGTCTGTAGCCACTGTTTCGCGACCTGGCTGGCATCCTGACCATCCACCGCGATCTGCGCATTCAGCTGCTGCAGGGTTTTCTCATCCAGCTTGCTGAAGACCGGCTGCAGCCAATTGCCGATGTCCGGATATTGTTTGAGCACGCTTTCGCGGATCACCGGCGCAGGGGCATAAATCGGCTGCACGCCTTTCGGATCGCTCAGCGTTTGCAGGCCCAGCGCCGCTACCGGACCGTCGGTGCCGTACGCCATCGCCGCGTTCACGCCAGAGGTTTGCTGCGCCGCCGCTTTGATGGTCACGGCGGTGTCGCCACCGGCCAGCGACAGCAGCTGCGCCTGCTCCAGTTTGAAGTTGTAGGCTTTTTCAAACGCCGGTAACGCATCGCTGCGTTCGATAAATTCCGCCGAGGCAGCCAGTTTGAAAGTGCCGCCTTTTTTCAGGTAAGCGCTGAGATCGTCCAGCGTGTTGAGGTTGTTCTTCTGCGCCACGTCGCCGCGCACCGCAATCGTCCAGGTATTGTTAGCTGGCGCGGGCGTCAGCCACACCAGATGATTTTTCTCGGCGTCGAGTTTTTTCACCTTCTCGTAGCCCTGCTGAGCGTTCTTCCACGCCGTGTCTTTTTCATCGTTGAAGAAGAATGCGCCATTGCCGGTGTATTCCGGGTAGATATCCAGCTCACCAGCGGTGATCGCGCCGCGCACCACTTGCGTGGTACCGAGCTGGATTTTATTGACGGTTTTTACCCCATGTTTGTCCAGCACCTGCAGAATAATGTTGCCGAGTAGCGAGCCTTCGGTATCAATTTTGGAACCAACTTTCACCGGATCCGCCGCCTGCGCTGCACCCATGCTCATTGCCAATGCCATCATTCCCAATAAACCCTGCTTTATCATCCCGCTTCCCTCATTTGTTTTCATTGTGTGACTATCAAGCGTAGCCTGGCGAAAGGGGATAGGCGCGGTCAAGCGGCTTACTTCGTGCTTTTTTTGCTATCAATTGCCTATCGGTTATAACCAAAACGCAGCACATATAACCAATTGGAATTTTCGATGTTAAGACGGCGGCTTATGCTCACAGTCCCGCTCATTACAATAAATTACAAAACATCATGACCGACTTAGCTTCTCCGGCGCACGTCGCGCAGGCAGGGAATGTCCCCACCGGTGAGACCAAATGGATCCGCAGCGCGGCCGATGTCTCCGGGCTGGTGAACAACAGCAACGAATCACGCAGCAACGCGCGCATCGTCATCGCGATTGCGCTGGGCGGCGTGTTCCTTGACGCCTATGATCTCGGTGCATTGGCGTTTGGCATCAAAGACGTGACGCGCGAGTTCCAGCTGACGCCCGCAGGTACCGGCATGGTGGCATCGGCGATTACCTTCGGTGCTATTGTTGGGGCGCTGATTGGCGGCTACCTCACCGACAAAATCGGCCGCTATCGCGTGTTTATGGCCGACATGTTCTTCTTCGTGGTGGCAGCGTTAGCCTGTGCGTTTGCGCCAAACGAATATGTGCTGGCCGGTGCGCGCTTTGTGATGGGCCTCGGCGTCGGGATCGACTTACCGGTGGCGATGGCGTTTCTCGCCGAGTTTTCGAAGCTGCGCGGGCAAGGCAATAAGGCCGCCAGCGTGGCGATGTGGTGTCCGACATGGTACGCGGCGATCAGTATTTCCTACCTGCTGGTCCTGCTGCTGTATGCGGTGTTGCCCGAAAGCCACACCGATTGGCTGTGGCGTTTGATTCTGGGTTTTGGTGCGGTGCCTGCGCTGCTGATCATCGCTATTCGCAGCCGTTACATGAGTGAGTCGCCGATTTGGGCAGCCAATCAGGGCAACCTCACAGGCGCGGCGGAGATTCTGCGCAACTCTTACAACATCAACGCGCAGGTGGCGGATGACGCCGATCTGACGCCGCAGAAAGCGGTACGTAAAGCCAGCTGGCGCAACTACGGCGCGCTGCTGCAGGGCGTCTATCGTCGCCGTACCATTCTGGCAACCGTCACCTCCATCGCCTCGTCGTTTGCCTATAACGCGGTGGCGTTTGGCCTGCCGGTGATTATCTCCAGCTTCTTTGCGCAATCGATGCTGACCACCATTCTGGTGTCGCTGGCGCTGAATCTGCTATTTGCCTTTGTCGGCGGCTTGCTGGCGGTGCGGCTGGTGCCGCGTCTCGGCGCGTGGAAGATGTCGGTGGCCGGTTACGCTTGTCAGTGCGTGGCGCTGCTGGGATTAGCATTGATTGGTCGTCCGGAAGGCGGCGAACAGGCGGCGGTGGCGATTGCCATGCTGGCGCTGTTCCTGTTTGGTCAGGGCTTTGGTCCCGGCTCGCATACTATGACATTTGCTTCGCTAAGCTATCCGGCTTCGCTGCGCGGCGTGGGCGTTGGCTTCAACCAGACGCTGATGCGCGGCAGTTCCACCGTGTCGCTGTTCACCTTCCCGCTGCTGGTGGCGGCGTTTGGTACCGGCGTGTTCTGGGTGATTTTCCTTGCGCCACTGATTGGCTTACTGGCGCTGCTGGCGATTCGCTGGGAGCCGTCGGGTTACGACGTGGATGCGGAAGATTTTCAGTGATGGATTAACAGAGGTCGCCATAAATGGCGACCTTCGTCTTTAAGCCGTCAGGCGAAACTCGCCCAGCGTATTGGGAATGCGCGGGAAGGTATGCAAAAACCACGGCGTGAACTGCGCCGGATTCTCCTGCATCTCCTGCTGAATCTGCGCAATCGAGCGATAGCACCATGCATCCGCCTCTTCCGGGTTGAGGACCGGCTGCTCATCGCTGATGGCGAAGAACACGTGGCCATATTCATGCTCGGTCAAGCCGTTACTCAGCGGCAGGTTGTAGCTCAGCTCAAACACCGGCGTTAACGCAACATTCATGCCCATCTCTTCACGCAAACGGCGCTCGGCGGCATCGCGCGTGGATTCCTGCGGATAGGGATGACTGCAGCAGGTGTTACTCCACAATCCACCACAGTGATATTTGCTGCTGGCACGGCGTTGCAACAGCACTTCATGGCGCGAATTGAACACGTAAACCGTCACCGCGCGATGCAGCAATCCTTTTTCATGCACTTCCAGCTTTTCCATTTTGCCGATAGGGCGATCGAGGTGGTCAACGAGAATAACTTCAATGGCGGGCATGACAACTCCTTCGGAAAATTCGCAGCTATTGTACACAACCTCCAACGGGTTGATGGAGGAAATAGCGCACATTCCGTGCGTTAACGTGGGCACATTAAAGCGTAGCAGCCTGCGGAGGATTCATCGTAAAAGAGGGTAAATTGACGTTATCGCCCTAACTCTTTCAGCTCAATTGGCGGACAGTAGCAGGATGCGCGGGCAGCTTATCGCGTGAAGCGCCCCACACCTGGTTGTAAATGAAGTCTGTCAAACCTTCGATCACTACACGCGTTCGAGATCACAACGTGCCGATGTGCCACCCAACTTTCATTGCGCTATTCCTTTAATATGAATTTAAAGCCTACGCTGCGTCAGTTTGAATTTTGAATGTAAGGTGAAATGACATCAAGTGCGGCAATATCTTTCCAAAGTTGCTTTCCTCATAGTTCAGCCAAGCGTTTAGTCGAGTCATGAATGATGTCATTAATTACTTGAACATTTTAATGATCCAGCGTTATTATATCTGAACATATACCGTTATTAACTATCCCAGTTATGATTTAGTAGATTGTATATGGCTAGATGAAGCCCTGTGTACCTTACTATCAGCTAACTTATTAAAATATAGCAACATTTCTTTTATCTATTCATGACAACCCTCTAAGTATGCATATTATTGAATATATACATATGTTAACTTTTTAAGGATAGTGGAGGTTCGAATCAGTCAACGGAGGATTGGATTTGGGATAATGTATGAGATGAAGTACCAAACTTGACACCGATGCATTAAACTAACGATTATCTAATTGAATAAATATCAACATGTAATTTAAACAGCATGCCATAAACTTAATTAAATGTGAGATATCAAAATGGAACTTAGATTAAAAAACATAACAAGTTATAGTAAAGAACAAACCACAAAAATAGACTTAAGAAAAAAAATAAACATTATTTATGGACAAAATGGCGCTGGGAAGTCAACAATATCCAATTTTTTCTATAACATGAGCGATGCATCTTTTAAGGAATGTGAGTGTACATTCATTCAACATTATCGACCTTTTGTATATAATGCTAAATTTATTGAAGAAAACTTCTTCAATACTGCCGAACAAAAAGGAGTTTTTACCCTTAGCAAAGAAAATGCTGATATCGAAAAGGAAATAGCCGAAAAAGAATCAGAAAAACAATCACTTACAAAACAATACTTAGAAAAAAAGGCTTATTTGGATAATTTAGTTGAAAATGAAAATAAAGCAGAAATTAAATGTATTGATGCAGTCTGGAGTAAAACAGAAAATATCAGAGCATCCTCTTTAAAATCATTAATGAAAGGAAGTCTAGGCAGCAAAAAATCATTCTTCGAAAAATTAAAGCCTTCTCAAAGGCTTCCTGGAATAGATCTTAACTCACTCATTCAAGAATATGATGAGTTACTAAGACATAACAATATAGAATCCCCAACAATCACCTTACCAATAAAAGACTTTTTATTACCTAGTGAACATGACCTATTAGCAACACCTATTATTGACCTCAGTAATAGTTACCTTTCTGATAATATAAAAGAATTGAATAACCTTGACTGGGTGAAAACTGGTAAAGAGCTATATCTTAGAGAAAAAACTTGCCCTTTTTGCCAAGAAAAAACAATAAGCGATGACTTCACAAAAGCTATCGAATCAATCTTTGATGAAAGCTATAACAAAAAAACAAATCAAATAAAGATAATTAAAAACAAATTAAGCAAGGAAATGGAAGATAACTTACAACTGGTCGAACTTGAGCTAACACAATGCTTAATTTTAACTGACGATGAAAAAAATAAATCTTTAACATATATAAAAGTATTGCATAAAATTCTTAGTGCAAACATTTCATTACTCAATGATAAAATAAACAACCCTTCGATATCGATTACTTTAAATTTCGACAACGAATCCTACAATAATATTTTCGAAGACATAGTTAAATATAATATTAAAATTAACGACATTAACGCAAAGTCTAAAACTTTCAAACGTAGTGAAAACATTATTCAAGGAAAAATATGGGCAGGAGCGAAAGATTTTTGCCATATAGACTTTGATGACCTAAACAAAAGCAGCTTGAAAAATAAATCATTAATAGAGATCGCAAGAAAAGATTTAGATTTAATAATTAAGAAAGGAAAGGATAATAACAATCGGATATCAGAATTACGTACTAATGTCTCGAACATTGATTTAACAATAGATTCTATTAACAATAGACTTAAAAACCTTGGCATTGACAATTTCAGCATAAAAAAACACTTATCTAGCGAAGATAAATATGTCATCTCGCGTGCAGACAATACCTCTACTGAAGGGGTATATCGCTCACTTAGTGAAGGTGAAAAAACCCTAATTACTTTCCTTTATTTTATAGAATACTGCAAAGGGAAAACTGATAAATTAGATTATGATAACAGGGAATCGCTTATAGTTATTGATGATCCAATTTCAAGCTTATCGCAAAACTACATTTATGATATAGCATCAATGATTCACTTTGAAGTTCTGGAAACACCTCAACCTAAGAAGATAATAATACTTACCCATAACTTATACTTTTTCCATGAATTGGTTAAATTGGCGCCCCGAAGCAGAAATGATAAAATTTTCAAGAGAGATTATAGTCTAGGAAGAATAAGCAAAAATACGCATAGTACTTTCGAGGAAATTGAAAAAAGTAGTTTGAAAAATGAATATCAATCTTTATGGCAGTTATTAAAAGATGCTCAAGATGGAAAGATTAATAAAATTATTATACCTAACATAATGAGAAATATACTTGAATATTACTTTGCATTCGTACATAAAACAGATGCACTTCAAGCTGAACTCATAAAGCTTGCTAAAGATGAAAATAACCAAAGCTTTAGAGCATTCTATCGTTTTATTAATAGAGGCTCACATTCAGATGCAGTAAACATTTCAGACATGGGTGACATTTCACCTCAAAAATATATAGATCAATTAAAGAAAATATTTATCATGACTGGCGACGAAAAGCATTATATTAAAATGATGGAAATAGATGAGCCGGACGAGGAAGATGAGGTTGCTACCGCTTAGGCCGCATATCATCGGGTTGGGTAAGAACGACGGTGTTTACACACCGTCTCCCAACGACCAAAACGATAGCGATTGTACTGACGTACGTTCACTAGTTTTAACATGAGGTAATCTCCATGCAAGCACCATTGTTGCCAATAGCAGCCTTTACACCCTTTGTATAAAGCTAATACGAAGAGTTATGCAAAGTAGATATCCCAAGCGGTAACCCGGGGATTTTATTGTATTCTGATGAAAAGGTCCACTACATACCATCGAATTAGTTGTATAAGCTTTTTTTTCACGTAAACGTTGTTAACGTTCCCCACGTCAAAATAATGGTTTCCATTACAAAGGAGTGAAAGCTTGGTTAAGCAAATCTATGGGATCTAAATGCCTTCGACTTACATGCCTCAACAAAAAAGTTAATGATGAGTTGTTAAGAGGTGCAGTTGATTCAAAATCGACTGAATCGCCCGCAGTCGCCGATTTTTGATCTTTTATTGAAGGGTAAGTTAGTTGATCGCTGCACAGGTGCCAATACTACGCTGCATACCGTGCGTGAAGAGATTCGTAATCAGTTTTCGCAAGCGGTTTGATAGCGGTCGCCATGCATGGCGACCGACTCCACAAAACTTACAGCTTAAAGCTTTGCACCACCTGCTCCAGCTGCACGCTTTGCTGCTGCATCGACTGCGCGGCGGCTGAAACCTGCTCGACCAGCGCGGCGTTCTGCTGAGTGCTGCCGTCCAGCTGGGTAATCGCCACGTTAACCTGATCGATGCCCATGCTCTGCTCGCGGCTCGCTGACATGATTTCGCTCATCAGCGTGGTCACGCTGCTGACGCCCTGCATCAGCTCATCCATGGTTTGCCCGGCCTGCTCCACCAGTTGGCTGCCGGTATCAATATTCGCTACCGACTCCTCAATCAGCTTCTTAATTTCACGCGCCGAGTTAGCCGAGCGCTGTGCCAGGTTGCGCACTTCTGATGCCACCACGGCAAAACCGCGCCCCTGTTCACCGGCGCGCGCCGCCTCTACCGCGGCGTTCAGCGCCAGGATGTTTGTCTGGAAGGCGATGCTGTCGATGACACTGATGATATCAACCACTTTGCGCGAAGAGTGATTAATCGCGCCCATGGTGGTGACCACCTGACGCACCACTTCGGTGCCGCGTGCCGCAACCTGCGACGCGCCATCCGCCAGCTGATTCGCATGCGTGGCGTTATCGGCGTTCTGACGTACCGTGCCGGTCAGCTCTTCCATCGATGCTGCCGTTTCAACAATCGAGCTGGCCTGCGATTCGGTACGCGCCGAGAGATCGGCGTTGCCGCTGGCAATTTCACGCGAAGCCGCCGTAATCGCCAGCGCGCTATCGCCCACCTGACGCATCAGGCCTTGCAGATAGGCGATGAACTGGTTGAAGCTCTGCGCCACGGCATTGAATTCCGGGCTATTACTGGCGGGCAGACGCTGCGTCAAATCGGCACCGCCGGTCGATAAGGCTTCAATGTTGCTGTTCAGCACCGCGAGGCGTTTCATCATGGCGCGCACAAAGCCCAGCAGCACCAACAGCAGGATCACCGCCAGCGGAATCTGCACCAGACCCAGACGCGTCAACATGCTGTGAGTTTGCGCATCCAGCAAGCTCGACGGCACATCGCTGGCGAGATACCACGGGCTACCGGCAATCGCCTGCACAAACAGCGTGTGTTCGCCATCTTCACCTGCAAAGGTGGTTTGCGCGGGCTGGCTGCCCGCCTGCGCCAGCAGACCTTTTAACGCGGACGCCATCGGCAGCTGGGTATCGGCGAGGTTTTCCAGCTTCGGCGCACCATCCACCAGCGCGGCGTTACCCACCACTTTACCGTCAGCTTCAACGATCAGTACGCGGCCCTGAATCGCCTCACCCATCTGTTTTGCCAGCTGGTTGAAGAAGCCGAGCGTCACGTCAATGGTCGCCACGCCCCATACGGTGCCATCGCGATAGATCGCCATCGCGCAGTTGGTACGTGGCTGCGGGCTGGCAGCATCCTGATAGGCTTTTGCCCATGCGCACTGGCCCTTCGGCGCGCTCAAACCATCTTTGTACCAGGATTGCTCCCAGTATTTGTCGGCGGCGTCCGAGTTCCAGTAGGTGTTGACCTGCAGCTGGTTACTGGCGTTGCGCGCAAAGAACGAACTGTCTTTCTCTTTGGCCGGATCGCGACGGTTCGGTAACGGCCAGATGCCACCGCCGAACACGTTGCTGTCCTGATATTGGTTAACTAAGGCGGGCAGCAAGGTATCAATGGCTGCGCTGTCCATCACGCCTGCGGCTTCGGTAATGGCGCGCTGCTGTGCCTGTACGCGGTTCATCTGCTCGACGATGCGTCCGGCCAGGCCGTCCACTTCGTAACGTACCAGACGACTTTCATTTTCGGAGAGTTGCGGAGCGATAAACTGATTAATTACCAGCACGGTAACCAGCATCAGACCGGCAAAAAAGGCGACCAGCGTCGCGGTGAAACGGGATTGTGTTGTTTTGAACATTATGTGTGCCCTTACCCTGGTTGGCGAGTTGCCTGATCGAGGTTAACGGCGTGTTAATGGGGAACTTGAGGTGAGCGCGATCACAAAGCAGTGAAATAGTTGATTTGGGTGATAATTTAAAATCGTAGGGTCGGCATCGATGCCGACCTGATTTACGGAGCGGGAGTTTCAACCACTTCCTGGCGCGGCCGGAACACATGATTATTGCCGTCCGCCAGCAAACGTTGCAGCAGCTGCTGCCCACCGCGATCGTCAGCCTGCGCAAACTGGCGTTCGGCTTCAGTAATTGGCGTGGACCACAGCAGATTCACGCGATCGCCATCGCGTTTCGGCAGGCGGAATTGCGCCGCTTCGGGAGCGAGATCGTTGGCCAGCAGGAAGCTTTCAAAGCCAACCGGCGCCACTTCTGACGCCAGCGTATGCCCTTCGCCAATCCAGGTCAGGCGCGCCCACGGCAGATGGGCAAACTCAGCCAGCGCGCTCGCCATCTGCACTGCATTGGCTTCGGTCATCACTTCACCGTCTACCGCCATCGCCAGCTCGACGCGGCGATACTGCGGCGCCAGCTCGTCAAACAGGTGATCCACCTGCGGCATCGGACGGATCCCCATGCCAAGCGTCAGGAAATACCAAACGCCATTGTGCAAGTGCTGTGAAATCGCCATTGGCGGCCAGTTGCCTTGATCGATGGAGTAATATTTTACCGATTCGCCAAACTGCGCCTGATAACACTGCATCAGCTCGCGCTGCACCACATCCCACAAGTGTCCGTCGTGCCAGTCACGCCAGAAGTGACGCTGCTGTTCAGCGCGCGCGTAGTAATCGTTGGTGGAGGCCGATCCCAGCGGTGCGGTCAGGCGATTCTCTTTGATGCAGGCAGCAGAAAAACTTACCTGCTTATCCTGATACAGGCTCCAGCCAGGGATCACCGCCAGCAGCTGGCCGTAATACCACAGCGCGGCGCCGTCGTCGCTGGGCTCCCACAGCACCTGTAAGCCGGCGGGATCGAGCATCGGCTCGGCTTCCAGCGTGCGGCAATACTCGGCACTCAGCAGCGGCGCGATGCCCTGCTCCATCGCTTCACGATCTTCCTGCGCGGGCGCAGGCAGCAGGTTACGCAGCCAGCAGCCGCGCACCGCGTATTGGCTGCGAAACAGGTCATTCGGCCAGATATAAAAATAGGCCGTACGCGCATCCTGCTCGACGATCGCGGTTAGTGTGTGTTGCTGATTCGGCACCTCAGCAATCAGAGGTTGGTGGGTCATAACGCCTCGATATTACCTGGAGGAATCCATTTTCCCCGAGAATAGAGCAGGATCGGCACTCGTGCCATGTGACACAAGGGTAAAACTCTCAAAGTGCCGGAAGGGAAAGATGAGTGCGGCTTATCAATTGCCGCTTAACACGCTGACAAGCTTCAGATTAATTTGCGATTCTTTTACCATTTCGCGTGATATGGTTTGCGCATTCACCTCTTTGGAGCTGCCATCATGGTGCTGCAAAACCTCGATCTGAACCTGCGTGACGTGGTTATTTTCGCGATGTTGGTGTGGCTGTTTATCCGTTATACATGGGTGATGACGTCGCTGACGCTATTGCTGGGCGGCGTGGCGTTGCTGGTGTTATTACCGCTTGATATCTATTACAGCCTGCTGCCGCTGGCGCTGATGGGACTCGGACTTGGCATGATGCTGCACCATTATCAGCAACGTCAGCAGGCACTAAAACGTGAAGCGCGCACACCGCGCACCTACACGCAGAAAGAGGATGAGCTGCATTTGTAACGCTTAGCGGCCCATGCGCTGCATGGCGCGGGTATAAGCGCCGCGCTGAATCGACCAGCGCAGCAGCCCCGCAATCACCGCCATTTCCCGATCCACACGCCACTGCGTTAGCGGCCCAACTGGCTGCTGAATCTGCTGTTGTGCCCAGTCAGGCAACAATCCCATTCCCGCTTTCAGCATCACGCGCATTGCCGGTTTCGCCTGCCAGCTAGGTGCAGGCGCGTTAATCAGCAATTGCATCACCTCCAGCGTGCGCGCATCACAGAGCAACTCGGGCCGCATCATCTGTAGATACGCCTCAACCGCCTGCACGCTTTTCGGCACCCGCTGTGCGCCAAGCGCCTCGGCAACTAATGCCGCTTCTTGATAGTAACGATCCTGATCGGCCAGGCTGAGCTGCGGATTTTTGTAGCGCAGATGCGCCGCCAGAAAACGGCTGGTTTCCGCGACGTGTACCCAAGTGAGCAGATGCGGATCGCTGGCGGCATACGGCTTGCCCGCGTTATCGACACCGGTGACGCGCAGGTGAATCCGTTTGACGCGGTCGATAAGGATGTTGGCATCGGCGGTATTACCGAAGGTGGTGACGGCGATAAACTGGCTGGTGCGCCGCAGGCGGCCCATCATGTCCTGCCGGAAATTGGAGTGATCCCACACGCCCGCCAGCGCCGCCGGATGCAGCATCTGCAACATTAAGGCGCTGATGCCGCCGCACAGCATGGAGGGGAAGTCGCCATGGACGCGCCAGATAACGTGGTCCGGGCCAAATAAACCGGGATCGCCAGGCGGTTGCGAGATGTCGAATTCGTTGAGTGACAGGCCGTTGAGGCGGAAGACTTGCTGTTGGATGCGTTCGCGGATGTTCATGGGTTTGTGCTTGTGCGGTTGTTGCCCTCACCCCGGCCCTCTCCCGCACGCGGGAGAGGGAGAGGATCGAGCCGGGATTGAATACCGCACCCATCGGTTCCCTCTCCCGCGTGCGGGAGAGGGTTAGGGTGAGGGGCATCAGCGATTACAGATAATCAAACTGTGCATCCTGCGTGCGCACCGAATCCAGTCCAATCATCACGTTGATTTTGCCTGGCTCGGCAACCTGCTGCATCTTCTGGTTCCAGAATTTCAGCGCATCAACGTCGATCTTAAACTTCACGGTCTGCGATTCACCGGCTTTCAGCATGATGCGCTGGAAGCCGCGCAGCTCCTGCACCGGACGGCTAATGCTGGCGACCGGATCGTTGAGATAAAGCTGCACCACGGTCGCGCCATCGCGTTTACCGCTATTGGTCACGGTCACTGACGCTTCCACCGAGCCGTTACGCGGCATAGTGCGTGACGACATCTTCACCGGCGACACCGTGAAGGTGGTGTAGCTCAGGCCGTAACCAAACGGATAAAGCGGACCGTTCACCGCATCGTAGTAGTGCGAGGTGTACTTGTTCGGCCTGGCGAAGTTGTAGGGACGACCGGTTGGCAAGTGGTTGTAATAAATCGGAATCTGGCCCACCGAACGCGGGAAGGAGACCGGCAGCTTGCCCGACGGGTTGTAATCGCCGAACAGCACATCGGCGATCGCGTTGCCGCCTTCAGTACCGCTAAACCAGGTTTCCAGCATCGCATCGGCTTGCTGATCTTCCTTCACCACCGTCAGCGGACGGCCGTTCATCAGCACGATCACCAGCGGTTTGCCGGTGGCCTTCAGTGCGGCCAGCAGCTTCTGCTGACTTTCCGGGATCACCAAATCGCTGCGGCTGGAGGCTTCATGCGCCATGCCCTGCGCTTCACCCACGGCAGCCACCACCACATCAGCTTTTTTCGCCTGCGCTACCGCTTCGTCAATCAGCTCCTGCGGTGAACGCTTGTCCACGCTGACCGCCTGCTCATACAGATTGAGGAAGTCCTGAATGCCTTTGTTGTCGGTGATGTTAGCGCCTTTGGCGTACAGCACCGTGCCTTTGCCCGCCATCGCATTGCGCACGCCTTGCAGCAGCGGAATCGACTGTTTCGCCACGCCGGCGGCCGACCAGCTGCCCATGATGTCGCGCTGGCTATCCGCTAGCGGACCCACTAACGCAATGGTGGCGTCTTTCTTCAGCGGCAGCGTTTCGCGCCAGTTTTTCAGCAGCACAATGCTTTTACGCGCCACGTCACGCGCTTCGGCGCGATGCAAACGGCTTTCCGCATTGGTGTCCTGCGGATCACTCTCTTTCGGCCCTAAATGACTGTAAGGATCGTTAAACAAGCCCATGTCATATTTGACGTTCAGCACATGGCGCGCGGCATCGTCCACTTCCGCCATGCTCACCGCGCCGCTCTTCACCAGGCCCGGCAGATATTTGCTGTAGTACTCGTCGCTCATGCTCATGTCGATGCCTGATTTCATCGCAATGCGCACCGCATCCTGTGGATCGCTGGCTACGCCGTGTTTAATCAGTTCTTTAATCGCACCGTGATCGCTAATGGTGATGCCTTTGAACTTCCAGTCGCCGCGCAGGATGTCTTTCAGCAGCCAACTGTCTGCTGTGGCCGGTGTGCCATTCAATGAGTTAAGCGCCACCATTACGCCACCGCTGCCCGCATCCAATGAGGCTTTATACGGCGGCAGATAATCCTGGAACAGGCGCTGCGGGCTCATGTCGACGGTGTTGTAATCTCGTCCACCTTCCACTGCGCCGTAGGCCGCGAAGTGCTTCACGCTGGTCATGATCGAGTAGCGATCCGCCGCGCTTTTGCCCTGCATGGCTTTCACCATGCTGCTGCCCATTTGCGCGCTGAGGAAGGTGTCTTCACCAAAGCCTTCCGAGCCGCGTCCCCAACGAGGTTCGCGGGACACATCAACCATCGGCGCCCACGTCATGTTAAGGCCGTCATCCGCGGCTTCATAAGCAGAGACGCGTCCCACCTCAGCGATGGCATCCAGATCCCAGCTTGCCGCCAGGCCAAGTGGAATCGGGAAAATGGTGCGCTGACCGTGCACCACGTCATAGGCGAAGAACAGCGGAATTTTCAGGCGGCTGAGCTGCATCACCTGATCCTGCATGGCGCGAATATCCTGACGCGTCACGGTGTTAAAAATTGCCCCGACCTGACCGTGCTGAATCATGTCGCGAATCGCCGATTTTGGCGTATCCGGTCCTACGCTGATCAAACGCATCTGCCCGATTTTTTCATCAAGGGTCATTTTGCTGAGCAGCTGATTCACAAAGGCGTCGCGCGCCTGTTCAGTCATCGGATGTGGGCCAAACAGATCGTCCGCGAAAGCGGGTTGCATGGCTAAGGAGACAGCGAGGCTAACAGAGTAAATCCATTTCATCAGGTCGGGTTCTCTTAAGTGACTGCGCAATATCGAAATAACCGGGGCAGTTTGCCACAAGATGAGGATAGCAGGTAGCCGCCATGTCACACCGCGCTCCTGTCGCTGGCGCATGCTACAGTAAAAGCGCCATGTTAAAGACAAGGATAGGCCAATGAATAACAACACTTCGCACCCTACTCTGCTCGCCGAACTGCGTCGTCTGGTCGGATCGTCGAACCTGTTAACCGACGCGGAACAGACCGCGCGCTACCGTAAAGGTTTTCGCTCGGGCGAAGGCGAAGCGCTGGCGGTGATTTTCCCCGGTTCGCTGCTTGAGCTGTGGCGTGCGTTGCAGGCGCTGGTGAGCGCCGATGCGATCATTTTGATGCAGGCCGCCAACACCGGCCTGACCGAAGGTTCCACGCCAAACGGCAACGATTACGATCGTCCAGTGGTGATCATCAGCACCTTGCGTCTGGATAAGTTGCAGCTGATCGACAACGGCAAACAGATCCTCGCCTTCCCAGGCAGCACGCTGTATCAGCTGGAAAAAGCGCTGAAGCCGCTTGGCCGCGAGCCGCATTCGGTGATCGGTTCCTCCTGCATTGGCGCCTCGGTAATGGGCGGGATTTGCAATAACTCGGGCGGTTCGCTGATCAAACGCGGTCCGGCCTACAGCGAAATGGCGCTGTTTGCGCAGATTGATGCCAGCGGCAAACTCAAGCTGGTGAACCATCTCGGCATCGATCTCGGCCATTCGCCGGAAGAGATGTTGGGTCGGCTGGATGACGATCGCTGGCAGCAGAGCGATGTGCGCTGGGATGAACGCCACGCCTCGGATCATGAATACGCCGAACGCGTGCGCGATATCCATGCAGAGACGCCAGCGCGCTTCAACGCCGATGAGCGTCGCCTGTTTGAAGCCTCCGGCTGCGCCGGTAAGCTGGCGGTGTTTGCCGTGCGTCTGGATACTTTCCCCACCGAACCGCAGCAGCAGGTGTTCTACATCGGCACCAATAATCCGGCGGAACTGGGCGATATTCGCCGCCATATACTGGCGGAATTTACCCATCTGCCTGTGGCGGGCGAATATATGCACCGCGACATTTTCGACATCGCCGAGGTGTACGGCAAAGATACTTTCGTGATGATTGATAAACTTGGCACCGACAAAATGCCGCTGTTTTTCACCCTGAAAGGCCGCGTGGATGCCTGGCTAGGCAAGCTGAACTGGGTGAAACCACATCTCACCGATCGTTTATTGCAGCGCATCAGCAGCTGGCTACCGGCGCATCTGCCTAAACGCCTTAAGCAGTATCGCGACAAATATGAGCATCACCTGATGCTGAAGATGTCCGGCGACGGCGTTGCCGAAGCGCAGGCCTATCTGACCGAATATTTCCGCGAAGGCGGCGGCGCGTTCTTCGCCTGTGACGCCAAAGAGGGCGCGCACGCGTTCCTGCATCGCTTTGCCGCCGCCGGAGCTGCGGTGCGCTATCACGCGGTGCATGCCGATGAAGTGGAAGACATTCTGGCGCTGGATATCGCGCTGCGTCGTAATGATGAAGCGTGGTTTGAACGCCTGCCGCCCGAGTTCGATAACGATCTGATCCACCGTCTCTACTACGGCCACTTCTTCTGCCACGTGTTCCATCAGGATTACATCGTAAAAAAAGGCGTGGATGCGCATACGTTAAAAGAGAAGATGCTGGCGATTTTAGCCGCGCGCGGCGCCGAGTATCCGGCCGAGCATAACGTGGGCCATCTGTATCAGGCGAAACCGCAGCTGCAGGCGTTTTATCAGCAGCTCGATCCCACCAACAGTTTTAATCCAGGAATTGGGAAAACCAGTAAGCAGAAAGGTTGGGCGGTGAAAGTTTGAGACCGGGCGGTGGCGGTAAATGTGCCCTTTTTAGCAGCACTCACTGAAGCTTCGGAGCAGGCCGGGGACGCTTTTGGGCCGGCAATCCGCAGCGCTGAACGAAACGAGGAAGCCAGGAGAGCCCGCAGGACGCGGGCGAAAGGCGGAGCCGGGACAGGGACGTCCCGTCTCCGCCGGTCCGTCAGGCAAACGAGCGAAGTGAAGGTACCGCGCAAGCGGCGCGAGGACCGCCGGACCAAAAATGGCCCCGGCCTGCGCACTCGTCGTCGGCTTAACTAACGAGCATTAGGCCATAAATGGCCACCCTACGCATTTATGGCAACGGATCGCTTTGCTGATCTTGTGCTGCGGCCACGGCGCGGCGCTCGATGATCATGGTCTGCGGCGTCGATAGCATAATGCCCTCTTTGCGCAGACGCGTCAGAATATCGAACAGCAGATCGCTCTTGGCACCGGAAATCTGGCGTTGACCGGCAACGTTGCCGGTGACGCTCAACACGATGCCCGCTGGCGTCAAATCTTTGAACGACACGGACGGCTCCGGCGTCTCCAGAATACGTTCGTTCTCCTGATACACTTCCAGCAGAATTTCACGCACCCGCACCGGATCGATATCCAGCGGGAACGTCAGCAAGATGGTGACCACGCCCTGCGCGTTACCCATGGTGGCGTTACGCACGTTCTGCGAAATAAACTGCGAGTTCGGCACAATCACCGTCGATTTGTCGCCGAGCTGAATTTCGGTGGCGCGCACGTTAATACGACGGATATCCCCTTCAATGCCGCTGATGCTCACCAGATCGCCCACTTTCACCGGGCGCTCGGTCAACAGAATCAGGCCGGAAATAAAGTTCTTCACAATCTCCTGTAAGCCGAAACCGATACCGACCGACAAGGCGCTCACAATCCACGCCAGTTTGTTCCACTGCAGGCCCATAATCGACAGCGTCAGCAGGATAATCAGCACGTAACCGATATTGCTAAACAGCGTCACCAGCGACACGCGCATGCCGACGTCCATGGTGGTTTTGGGCAGGAAATCTTTATCCAGCCAGCGACGCACCGAACGCAGCACGTAAATGCCCACCACCAGACAGAGAATTGCATTGACCATGTGCGCCGGCACAATGTTCAGCGACTCCAGCCCTTTGCCGCCCCAGAACTCAATCACCTTCTGGATCAGCTCAATCGGCGTTGATGAGGCAAAGGTGCCGTTCAGCAGTGCCAGCGCCAGAATGGCAATCAGCACGGTTTTACCCAGCGCGCTGAGCAGCGTCGCCGCCTGTTGCAGGTAACGCTCATCAATATTCAGCGTGGTTTGCAGGCGCTTGCCGGTGGCATTGCTGGTGGAGAACAGGCTTTCGCAGCCGTCATTCACCAGATGGCTGAGGAAGTAGAACGAACCAAACAAAATGCCGCACCAAATCACTTCATAGCTAAGGAAGCGCGCCAGCGTGACGTAACCGATGATCAGTGAAATCAGGATGCCGAGCGCCGTCAGCATCAGCGCCAGCTGCACCAATCCCACCAGCGTTGAACGCGCTTCAGGCTGCTGACCTTCCTGCACCATGCGACGGCGTACGCGGTTGATGCGCATGCCGATCGCCAGTCCAGTGCTGCCAATCAGCAGCGCGGTCAAGCCGTTAGCAAAAATGGTGGTATTCAGGCTGGTGCCGACGCTGTAGTTGAAGGCTTCCACCGTCTGAAAAATAAACACCAGCGCCGCAGTGAACGGCGGGAACGGCTTCAGGGCTTGCGCGACTTCGTTGGAGATGGCCGGCAAACGCCAGCTTGGGCGACGTGTGGAGAGGAACGCGCGGCCTAAGCCGGCAATCAAGCCGCAATAGACGCTGAGCTGCACCAGCCGATCAACAAAATCCTGCACATCACCCGAGACTTCATCACGGCGGGTAAAGGCCAGCGCGATGAAGTTAAAGGTGATCACCACCGCGGCCAGCGTGGTGAGCGCGGTGGTGGCGGCGAGGAAGCTGCGACGTAAGCGCCCTTCCGGCATCTTATGAATGCTGACCCAGGCAAAGAACTCTTCGCTGTAGCGACGGCCCAGCGTCATCACCAGCATCGCGGCAAACAGCCAGGCCACGGTGCCGAAACGCCAGCCAGATTCCCACGACAGCGCGGCGGTGTCCTGCAATTCAGTAATAAACTCGCTGATCTTCTCGCCATCAAGATCCTGACTGCTGACCAGCGGCGCCCAGAAGCGCGGGCCAAGGATACTGCCAGAGTTCAGCGCCAGCTGGCTTTTCAGCTGGTCACGACGCAGGTTGACGATCTGCGATGACAGCACCAGCGCACCGTTTTTGATGCCATCGGCTTGTTTGATCTGATCGTCCAGCTTGGCTTTCTGGCTCTCCAGCGCCGCACGTTTGCGCGTCACTTCAGGCGTCTCTTTCACGCCGCTATCGGCTTTCGGTGCCGGGCCAAGAACCGCCAATTGTGCATCCAATTGCTGGCCCTGCGGGATCAACGCCTGGCCGAGGGTTTCGGCATTACCGGAAAGCTCCAGCGCCATCTCATTAAGCTGGTTGAGCTGGCTTTCATTGGTATCGCCCGAGACCTGGCCTTTAATTTTGTCGAGAATTTTCTGCATCTTAGGCAGCTCGACCGAGGCATTCACCTTGGGTGCGGCGTCCTCTGCCTGATCGTTGGGCGGCGTATCTGCGGCCACGCTCAGCGTGGGAGCTAACAGCACAAGCAGCAGTAAAAACGGGGTAAACAGATGACGAAACTTGAACATATGAATGAGATTCCAGCGTAATAACAGCCGATAAACGCAAGTGCGATCGTGAATGGCGGCTAGTTTAAGACGTTGCCGACACTGAAACTATAGGAATGAAGGTGTAAAACTTTGGCGCTAACGATAAGCGTTTTTGCAGATGAGCGTAACAACACAACGCACAATCTGTAGCGGCGTAATCTATTGCGCATCCTGCAGAATCTGCAATGGGCAATAGATTGCGCCGCTACGGTATGTGCGTGCTTTAAATCCAGTTATTCATTATTCGCGGTCAAACCTGATTTCTGCTTCTTATACGCCAGCGCAGCGGCCGGAACCGGTGCGGCTTTGCCGGTTTCCAGCCAGTCGCGCAGGCGGTTGGCATCGGCGAAAATGGGTATATTTACCAAAGGCATCCAGCACCACCAGCGCCACCGGACGGTTGTTGATCACCGTGCGCATCACCAGACAGTGCCCGGCTTCATCGGTATAACCGGTTTTGGTCAGCTGGATGCGCCAGTCGTTTTTGTACACCAGATGATTGGTGTTACGGAACGGCAGCGCGTAGCTCGGATGTTTGAATACGGCGGTGTCTTCTTTGGTGGTGCTCAGTTCGCCAATCAGCGGGTACTGTCGCGTGGCTTTCAACAGTTTAACCAGATCTTCCGCGCTGGAAACGTTCTGAATCGACAGGCCCGTCGGCTCGACATAGCGCGTGTGCGTCATGCCAAGTGAGCGTGCTTTGGCGTTCATGGCGCGAATAAACGCATCGTAACCGCCCGGATAGTGATGCGCCAGGCTGGCGGCAGCGCGGTTTTCCGAGGACATCAGCGCCAGTAGCAGCATGTTGCGGCGGCTGATTTCGCTGTTCAGTTTGACGCGGGAGAACACACCGCGCATCTCAGCGGTATGGCTGATATCCACCGACAGCATTTCATCCATCGGCAGTTTGGCATCCAACACCACCATCGCCGTCATCACTTTAGTGAGTGAGGCGATCGGACGTACGCGGTTAGGATGGCTGGAAAACAGCACCTTGTTGTTTTCCAGATCGACAATCATGGCACTGCCGGAGGCGATTTGCGGTTGGGCAATCGGCGCCAGGTTTGCGAGTGCCGCCGGCGCAGCGAGCGCGGGCGTTATAGCGGCTGGCGCGGCGACAAACAGCGCCAGCGACAGCAAGGAAATACGCATTTTTGCAGACATCGTGTCAAAAAAATCCGGTCAGGAGTTTTGCGCTGTGTTGAGACACAGGCCGCCCGCAACAATCCAGACGGGATGCGGGCTGGCAGCAGTATCATACGCACTTACCTGAGAAATTTCTTATTGAGATTGTTTCCGGGCGTTAAAAAGGTCGCCATGGATGACGTGATGCTCGTCCATTAAGATATGAAAATCCCTGATTACCGAAAGCACAGCTTGTAGCGGCGCAATTCATTGCGCGATAAATCGCGCCGCTACGGAAGGTGCGGTGATTTGATACGGCGCTTAACTGATCGGCATTACGCCATTGATGCCGACCAGGCCTTCCTCAGAACAACCGTGGCCCGTAACCCCACAGAACCACCGTCAGCGCCAGCAGCACTTCAAACACCAGCACACCAATCGCCAATGTTGATCCGGAGAAGCGCAAGCTCTCATCACGGTCGATGCTCAGGAACACCGGGATGCCGACGTAAAGCAGATAACCGGTGTAAACCAGCGCCATCGCGCCCACCAGCACGCACAGCCACACAAGCGGATAGAGCGCCACCAGCCCGCTGAGGAACAGCGGCGTGGCCACATAGCCGGCAAACACCGTACAGCGCTGCAAGCTGGGACGCTGCGGATAGTTACGCGCCATCCAGTGGATCACGCGGCCCATTACCGCCACGCCGCCGAGGATAATCAGATAGAACAGAATGCCGAGACCGATACCGGTCAGTAGATTGAGTTGTACGAACTGCCCTTCGCCCAGATTCCAGCCCAGCTGCGTGGTACCGATAAAGGCGCAGATCACCGGGATCGCCGCCATTAACAGAACATGATGGGTGTAATGGTGCGAAACGCTCTCATTTTCCTGTTTAATATCGCGCATTTCCTGACCTGGATGCGCCAGTAAACCCCAGACATGATTCATACATTTACTCCTTTGCTGCGATGGGCTGCCCTTACAGCCAACGGCCTGATCAACGGAGGCAGCGTTAGCTCAAGTATAATCGTCGGCGCCGTTTTTGCGGGGCGCCACACAAATTAAGCCGCTGGTATACACTAATAGCGATTTCACACTTTGCAGGGAGGATAATTTGCATCTCGATATCAATGGATTAATCACCCAATACGGTTATCTGGCGCTGCTGATTGGTTGTATTGCCGAAGGGGAAACGTTCACGTTGTTAGGCGGTGTGGCGGCGCATGAAGGCTTATTGCACTTCAGCGGCGTGGTGCTGGCGGCGATGATCGGCGGCATTATTGGCGATCAGCTGCTGTTCTGGCTGGGACGCCGTTATGGCACGCGCATTTTGCGCCGTTTCAGTAAACATCAGGAAACAATTGGCAAGGCTAAGCGGCTGATTCAAAAACACCCGAGCCTGTTCGTGATTGGCGTGCGCTTTATGTACGGCTTCCGCATTGTCGGGCCGATCATTATTGGCACCAGCCGCCTCAAGCCGCTGCGTTTCTTCATTCTGAACGTGGTTGGTGCGGCGCTGTGGGCGCTGATCTTTGTCTCGCTTGGCTACTTTGCCGGACAGATTGTCGCGCCGTGGCTGCACAAGATCGATCAGCACCTCAAGCCGCTGTTATGGCTGGCGGCGGCGGTGATTTTTGGCATTGTCTTGCGTTACATCATTCGCCACTGGAATCACCGCCGCGCCGGTTGATTACGAGTGGTACCCCTTAAACTGCGGATTGGCCAACATAAAACCACCGTCGACAATAAACGATTGTCCGGTGGTATAAGTTGCCCACTCCGAACAGAGCCATGCCACTAAACTCGCCACTTCACGCGTATCGCCGGGACGCCCAATCGGGATTTCCGGCATACGTCGTCCTTGCTGGTCATCTTTCATATCGTTCATCGCCGTGGCAATTGCGCCCGGTGCGACCGCGTTCACCAGAATATGGTGCGGTAAGAGACTCAGCGCCATCGATTTGGTCAAGCCGCCGAGCGCATGTTTGGCAGCGGTATAGGCGGTGGCATCCGGCAGCGGCGTGTGTTCATGCACCGACGTAATATTGATGATGCGTCCGCCGTCGCCCTGGTCAACCATATGGCGCGCGGCAATCTGCCCGCAAAGAAACGCGCCATCGACATCCACGTTGAACACTTTGCGCCAATCCTCAAAGGTGACATCGAGAAAGTCGGCTTTGGTCATCACGCCGGCATTACACACCAATACGTCAATGCGCCCCAGCGAGTTGATCAGCTGCGTCAGTTGCTGAGCGCCGGCTTGCGGATCGGAGAGATCAACCTGCCGCACCTGCGCCTGCTGTCCACGACTCTCCACCATGCGCGCGGTTTCCTGGGCGCCCTCTTCATCCGAACTCCAGGTGATGCCCAGCGTATAACCCGCTTCGGCCAGCATCACCGCACAGCTGCGACCAATGCCTGAACTGGATCCGGTAACCACAGCGACTTTCTGTTTTCCTAAGCTCATAACATTCTCCTGATTGAGGGTGTCTTTACAGTATAGAAGTTATCCTTCTGTGCCTCGGGGCCGCCGAATCTGCCGTTTCGTCTATAGTTAACAATTACCTACGGCAAAGGGGGCACGATGAGCGAGATTAAACGCAGAATAGACGACCATGGCGTGATTGGTGATTTACGCACCTGCGCACTGATTGCTAACGATGGCACCATCGATTATCTCTGCTGGCCGGCGCTCGATAGCCCGTCGGTTTTCGCCGCGCTACTGGACAGCGATGAGGCCGGCCTGTTCTCCCTCGCGCCGGACTGGAAAAATGCCCGCCAGCAACAGCTCTATTTACCGGATACCAATATTCTGCAAACCCGCTGGCTGGATGACGCCGGCGTGGCAGAGATCACCGATTACATGCCGATCTGCGATGAGCAGAGCAAAGTGCCGCGTATCGTGCGCCGCGTAAAGATGGTACGCGGCACCGCCACCTTTCATCTGCTGTGTGCGCCACGCCACGACTACGCGCGTGCCGAAACCACCACCGAACTGCGGCCAGGCGGTATCGCCTTCCTTGCGTCGGGACAACCGGCGTTGCGCCTCAGCGCTTCGGTGGTGATGACGCGTGAGAATCACAGCGCGGTGGCGGAATTTACCCTGAAAGCCGGGGAAACCGCTGAGTTTGTCTTTGGTAACGATGACGATCCTAACGTGGCCACCATCGCCACCGAGCACTGTTTCCACGACACGCTGGAGTACTGGCGACGCTGGAGCAGCCACAGTTCCTACCGCGGCCGCTGGCAGGAGATGGTGACGCGTTCAGCGCTGGCGCTGAAGTTACTCACTTCGCATCAGCACGGTTCCATCGCCGCCGCCGCTACTTTCGGCTTACCCGAAGAGTTGGGCGGCGAGCGCAACTGGGATTATCGCGCCTCGTGGATCCGCGATGCCTCATTCAGCATGTACGCGCTGATGCGCCTCGGCTACACCGAAGAAGCGCGCGACTTTACCAAATGGGTCGGCCGCTGCGTCGAGCACAGCCACGACGACACGCCGCATCTGCAAGTGATGTATCGCCTCGACAGCGGCACCGAGCTGCACGAAACCGAGTTGCTCAATCTTTCCGGCTACGCCAATTCACGTCCGGTGCGCATCGGCAATGATGCCTGGCGCCAGACGCAGCTCGATATTTACGGCGAGTTGATGGATGCCATCTACCTCGCCAATAAATATGGCGAGGCAATTTCGCATCGCGGCTGGAAGTACGTCTCCGATATGATCGATTACGTCTGCGTGAACTGGAATCAGCCCGATGCCGGGATCTGGGAGATGCGCGGCGAGCCGGAACATTTCCTGCATTCACGCCTGATGTGTTGGGTCGCGCTCGATCGCGCACTGCGCCTTGGCCTGAAACGTTCGCTGCCGATGCCGTACGACCGCTGGGATAAGGTGCGCAGCGAGATCCGCGACGATATCTGGCAGAACTTCTGGAACCCGGAGCTGGGCCATTTCACCGCGACGCGCGGCGGTAATTTCCTGGATGCTTCGATGCTGCTGATGCCGCTGGTGCGCTTTGTCAGCTCCACCGATCCCGACTGGATTTCGACGCTGGACGCGATTAAAACGCATCTGGTGAGCGACGGTTTAGTCCGACGCTATAACATTCACGAGACGCCTGCCGATGCTTTAACCGGCGGAGAAGGATCTTTCGGTGCCTGCTCATTCTGGTATGTGGAGTGTCTGGCGCGAGCCGGTCGCGTACATGAGGCGCATTTTGAGTTTGAAAAGCTGCTGAGTTACGCCAATCCGCTTGGTTTGTACGCCGAAGAGTTCACTTCACACGGCGAAGCGTTGGGTAACATGCCGCAGGCGTTGACGCATCTGGCGTTAATCAGTGCCGCTTTTTTCCTCAATCGTAAACTGAGTAATGAAGTGACGCTGTGGCAGCCGTGAAAATTCACATTTTGGGCTGCGGATCGAAGGGAATTGTCGGGTAAAGACAAGGAATTGCGTAAAGTATATGCAGCCAGTAAAAATCCTGATTTCCATCAATGCGCCAATGCACATATAATGCGCAGCGGGTCATACTGACCACGATGGATTCGACACACTGACAAGCCTGAAACATGGCCATAACGACTTGAAAAACATGAAAATGAGCATTCGCGCGTTCGCTTCACTCGCCCTCGCACTGGCGGCGTTCAGCCAGTCGGCATTTGCAGTAGTCTATCCGCTGCCGCCGGCTAACAGCCGTCTGATCGGCGAAAACATTGAAATCACTGTCCCTGATGACAGCAAACTTCCGCTGGAAGCCTTTGCTGCACAGTATCAGATGGGCCTCAGCAATATGCTTGAAGCCAATCCGGGCGTTGACGTTTATCTGCCAAAAGCTGGCACTAAAATGATCATCCCACAGCAGCTGATTCTGCCTGACGCGCCGCGTGAAGGCATCGTGATCAACAGCGCTGAGATGCGTCTTTACTACTACCCGAAAGGCACCAAGACCGTGGTCGTGCTGCCAATCGGTATCGGCGAGCTGGGTAAAGATACGCCGGTCAACTGGACGACCAAGGTTGAGCGTAAGAAAGATGGCCCAACCTGGACGCCAACCAAAGCGATGCACGCAGAATATGCGGCACGCGGCGAGAGCATTCCTGCGGTGTTCCCGGCGGGTCCGGATAACCCGATGGGCCTGCACGCGCTCTATATCGGCCGCCTGTATGCGATTCACGGCACCAACGCCAACTTCGGTATCGGCCTGCGCGTAAGCCACGGCTGTGTGCGTCTGCGTGCTGACGACATCAAATGGCTGTTCGACAACGTGCCGGTTGGTACGCGCGTACAGTTCATCGATCAGCCGGTGAAAGCCACCGTTGAGCCAGATGGTTCGCGCTACGTGGAAGTACACAATCCGCTGTCGACCACCGAAGAGCAGTTCAATTCACGCGAAGTGGTGCCGATCAATCTGACTTCCGCTGTGACCAAAGTGATTGCCGATGCCAGCACCAACCAGGATGCGGTCAACAACGCTATCCAGGCGCGTAACGGTATGCCGATCAAAATCAACGGTCCAGCTGGCGAAGTGCAGCCAGCACCGGTGCCGGTTCAGGAGTCTTCTGACGCATTGCCGAAAGAAGAGCCAATGACACCGCAAGGTATCAATGGCGCAGCGCCAGCAGCGCAGCCGGCCACCAGCCTGTAATCGCGCGTTAAGACGCGCAATAAATTGCGCCGCTACAGATATATGCACCTACCGTAGCGGCGCGATTCATCGCGCAACGTCAATCAATCACGCGGTCGTCGAAACGCCAGCCAACCCGCCACCAAGGTAAACGCCAGTACTACTAACACCAGCAGCAAAAAGCCGTGCGGATTATTCGCCAGCGGAATCCCGCCCACGTTCATGCCAAAAAATCCCGCCACGATATTGATCGGCAGCGCCAGCACGGTGATCACTGTCAGCAAAAACAGCGTGCGGTTGCTCTGCTCCATCAATCGTGCGGCAATCTCTTCCTGTAGCAAACGAATCCGCTCCATCAAACTCGCCAAATCATTCAGCGCCACGCTGAACTCTTCGGTGAAAATTCGCAGCTCGCCCAGGGGTTCACGCTTTAGCCATTTGGGCGGACGATTCAGCAAGCGGAACAGCGCCGCCGGTTCCGGTGCCAGCAAACGCTGCACGCGCAGCAGCATACGACGCAGTTGTCCCAGCTCGCGGCGATTGGTTTTGATCGCCGCACTCAGCAAGCGCTCTTCAATCGCATCCACCGCCTGACTGGAACGCCGCACCACTTGCTCCAGCTGCGCTTCCTGCTCGCCAAGCAGCCATAGCAGCATCGCATCCGGCTCGGCGAACTTCAGTTCATTCATCTGCTGATGCATGCGTTCGATCATGCCAACCGGGCGAAAACGCGCGGTGACCACCACACGCGGGCAGCACCACATCCACAACGTGGCGTTCTGCGTGCTGCGCTCCTCTTTACTGAAGGTGACGTCATTGAGTACCGCCAGCAGCGCATCGTTTTGCTGGGCTAAACGGGTGCGCGGCGAAGCAGAATGTATCTCGTCGAAAAAATCGTGGTCTACGCCAAAGTGGTCCTGAACCCAGCGTTCAGCACGCGCGTGATTAAGGTTGATGTGCAGCCAGATAAAGGTCGACTGCGGCAGCTGCTGCTGCGATAGCTGGGCCGCTTCGCGTGCATTGAGCCGCTGTGGCAGCGACGCGGGCGTAAACAGATAACCATGAATCAGTCCGGCGACGTCGTTATTGAAGTCCGGCAGCGAGGCGAGCGGTAGTACGGGCTGGAGCATTAGCAGGTCATTCCCGAGCGGTCAGATCCACAGCGTGCGACAGGGATGTTGCAGCAAGATGACACCGGGCGTGCGCCATCATCATTCTGTCATACAAACCACGTATCACACTGCCATTAACGGGTGCCGTTCGAGCATCGTGATTTAACACTGAGGTGTTTTATGGCTGAAAACAGTTTACCTGCATCGACCTCCTCGTCCCACAGCGGACGCCCGAACCTTAACCGCGGCAACGGCCCTGCCTCACGCCTGATCTTTGTACTGTTGCTGATCGCTGGCCTGCTGTATGCCGGCATCAACCTGTTTAATGACGTTGAAGAGACCGGTGCGCCGGTCACCAGCTACATACCGTTCCTGCTGCTCGGCGTGGCGCTGATCATTGCGCTCGGTTTTGAATTTGTGAACGGTTTCCACGATACCGCCAACGCCGTCGCCACGGTGATCTACACCCATTCGCTGTCGCCGGGCGTGGCGGTGATGTGGTCCGGTTTCTGTAACTTTTTGGGCGTGCTGCTCTCCAGCGGCGTGGTGGCGTTCGGCATCATCTCGCTGCTGCCGGTGGAGTTAATTCTGCAAGCGGGCAGCGGCCACGGCTTTGCCATGGTCTATGCGCTGCTGTTCTCGGCGATTATCTGGAACCTCGGCACCTGGTATTTTGGTTTACCGGCCTCCTCTTCGCATACGCTGATCGGTTCGATTATCGGCGTTGGCGTGGCGAACGCCTTGCTGCATGGCCGCAGCGGCACCAGCGGCGTGGATTGGGATCAGGCAATTAAAGTCGGGTATGCGCTGCTGCTGTCGCCGATTGTCGGCTTCGTCTGCGCCGCACTGCTGCTGCTGGCGATGAAAGCCTTTATCCGCAATCGCCAGCTGTATGAAGCGCCGAAGGGCAACCAGCCGCCGCCGGTGTGGATTCGCGGCTTGCTGATCCTCACCTGCACCGGCGTATCGTTCGCGCACGGCTCGAATGACGGGCAGAAAGGCATGGGCCTAATCATGCTGATTCTGGTCGGCACCATGCCGATTGCCTACGCGTTGAACCGCTCGCTGCCGCCGGAGCAGATTCCGCGCGTCGCCGCCTTAACTCAGGTGACGGAACAGCAACTGCTGACGCTGCAACCGGCGCCCGCCGCCATGCCCGCGCCGCGCGAGGTGCTGACCGAATTCGTGCGCACCAGCCAGAATCGCCCACAGGTGTTGCCGGCGCTCGGCATGATGCTGGGCGATATCGGCGACCAGATTCGTCGCTACGGCGCGGTGGAAAATATCCCGGCGCAGGCGGTGACCAACACGCGAAACGACATGTATCTGGCCTCCGAAACCATTAAGCATCTGCAAAGCGCCAAAGTAGCGCTGCCAGAAGAGACCGCGCGCAACCTGGCGGCGGTGAAGAAAGAGCTGGATGCCGCCACGCGCTTTATCCCGATGTGGGTGAAAGTGGTGGTGGCGATAGCGCTGGGTCTCGGCACCCTGGTTGGCTGGCGTCGCATTGTGGTGACGGTGGGCGAACGCATAGGCAAAACCCATCTGACCTACGCGCAAGGTGCCAGCGCTGAGCTGGTAGCGATGGCGACCATCGGCGCGGCCGACGCGTTTGGCCTGCCGGTTTCTACTACCCATGTGCTCTCATCCGGCGTCGCCGGTACGATGGCCGCCAACCGTTCAGGTCTGCAACTCGCCACCATCCGCAATCTGGCGATGGCGTGGGTGCTGACGCTGCCGGTATCCGTGTTACTTTCGGGGTTGCTTTACGCCCTGTTTATCCACTTTTAACTGCGGTAAACAACGGCGGCGCACGGGGGTTTGCCGGTGAAGCGTTATTCGCTCAGCGCTTGCGCAGCCGTCTGGCGGCCGTGTTGCTGGTGCAGACGCAGCGTGATGGCAAATGCGCCCAGCACCATCAGCGCCGCCGCCAGATAGACCGATTGCATGCCCCAATGCCCAATCAGCAAGCCCGCCACCGGACCGGTTAATCCCAGGCCTAAATCGAGAAACGCCGAATAGGTGCCGAGTGCCGAACCCTGATCCTGCTGCTGTACACGCTTCACCGCTTCCACGCCCAGCGCCGGGAACACCAGCGAGAAACCGCCGCCGGTGAGAAACGCGCCCAAATCCACCAGCCAGATGCTGTCGGCCTGCCAAATCAGCAGCAGTCCGGCACACTCCAGCACAAATGACACCAGCGACACTTTCAGGCCACCGAAACGCGTGATGTAGCGACCAAAACCGAGGCGCACAATCACAAAGCCGAGGCTGAACAGCGTCAGCGCGAACGCCGCACCGCTCCAGTCGCGGCTGGCGAAATAGAGCGTGATAAAGGTGGAAATTACGCCGAAACCGATGGTGCCAAAGCCAAGCGCCAGCCCAAACATCCACACGCGGCTGACCACGCGATGAAACGGAATGCGCACGCCGGCGGAGACGCTGACGCCCGCTTTGCGACTCGCCATCCAGAATCCGGCAACGCCCATGATCGCCACCAAACCAGCAAAGCCGCTGATGCCAAACCACTGATTCAGCAGCACGCCGAGCGGTGCACCAATCGCCATGGCGAAATAGGTGGCTACGCCGTTCCACGAGATCACCCGCGCGGTTTGCAGCGGACCGACAATGTTCATGCCCCACAGCGTCGATCCGGTGCTACTGAAGCTTTCACCTACGCCGAGGAACAAGCGCCCCGCCGCCAGCAGCGCCAGGCTCAGCAGCGGCATGTCGCTGCACAGCGCGGCGATAATCGATAACACGCCGCTCATGCCGCAGAACACCAATCCCATCATCACCACGCGCTTCGGACCAAAGCGATCCGCCAGACGACCGGAGTGCGGGCGGCTTAATAGCGTAGCGAAATATTGCAGGCTGATGATTAATCCGGCGATGAACGAGCTGAATCCAAGCTGGTTATGTACGAATCCCGGCAGCACCGCGAGCGGCAAACCCACCGAAAGGTAGCAAAAGAAGGTGAAAACAATGACGGAGAGAATACGTTTATTTAACTGAGCGTTACTCAGTACAGCGGCGTCAGACATGGAAAGTGGCGTCGGGAACGGTGATGAAAATGGACAATAACTATAACCTTAGCCTGCTAAGAGATCGCGACTTTTTTAGTTATAAAGTACTAACAGATTGGAGGAAATAATGAGCACACATCCGGTCTTTCATATGGCGCAATAAATCGCGCTGCTACGAAATGTGCGTATTGGTGATTATGCGATGATACGTGTGGCATGTCGGTCAATTGCATCAGCAATATCGGCGGAAACGCGCAAGGTGCGCACTTCGCTGAACAAGCCGTCGGCTTGGTGATACGCCTTGCGCAGGTAGCCAAGCCACTGCTTGATGCGCGCCACGTGATACATGCCGGTATCGCCCTGCTTTTCCAGCTGAGTGTACTTAAGCAACAAGGCAACCACGTCGGGCCACGCCATCGGCGCTTCGTTGTATTTCACCACGCGCGCCAGATTCGGCACGTTGAGCGCACCGCGCCCTATCATCACCGCATCGCAGCCGGTAATGCGCATGCAATCCTGCGCGTCCTGCCAGTTCCAGATCTCACCGTTGGCGATCACCGGAATGCGCAGACGCTGGCGAATTTCGCCAATCGCCTGCCAGTTAATGTTTTCGGCGCGATAACCGTCTTCTTTAGTACGACCGTGCACCACCAGCTCGCTGGCACCGGCTTGTTGCACCGCATCGGCGATCTCAAAACGACGATCGCCGGAATCCCAGCCAAGGCGCACTTTCACCGTCACCGGCAGATGATCCGGCACCGCTTCACGCATCGCTTTCGCGCCGCGATAAATCAGTTCGGGATCTTTCAGCAAGGTGGCACCGCCGCCGCTGCCGTTGACCAGCTTCGACGGACAGCCGCAGTTGAGATCAACGCCCCAGGAACCGAGTTCCACCGCGCGCGCGGCGTTCTCGGCCAGCCACTCGGGGTATTGCCCGAGCAGCTGCATGCGAACGCGCGTGCCTGACGGCGTGCGGCTGTGATTATGCAGCTCAGGACACAAACGATAGAAGGATTTTACCGGCAGCAGCTGATCGACCACGCGCAAAAACTCGGTCACGCACAAGTCATAATCATTCACCCCGGAGAGCAGCTCACGCACCAGCGAATCAAGCACGCCCTCCATCGGCGCCAGCAACACCCTCATGACGTTAGGCGTTCCCGGTTTTCTTCGGTGCCGGACGACGACGACCGCTGTTGGCGGCTGGCGCAGCCTGGCTTGCGCCCTGCGCTGGACGACGCGCGGAACGCGCTTCACCCTGCGGACGTGGCGCATTGCCGCTGTGCGGGCGAGAAACGTTGCCGCCCTGACCGCGACCCTGGCCTTGACCACGTCCACCTTGACCGCGACCGCCGCCCTGCTGCTGACGACCGTTCTGGATTGGCTCGGCTTTGATGCTGGGATCGACTTCGAAACCAGGCAGCTCGATGCGCGGGATTTCACGCTTCAGCAGACGCTCAATGTCACGCAGCAGTTTGTGTTCATCAACACACACCAGCGACAGTGCCGCGCCGGTAGCAGCCGCACGGCCGGTACGACCGATACGGTGCACGTAATCTTCCGCCACGTTTGGCAGCTCGTAGTTCACCACGTGTGGCAGCTCTTCGATATCCAGACCACGCGCCGCGATGTCGGTCGCGACCAGCACGCGAATGCCGCCGGATTTGAAGTCAGCCAATGCACGGGTACGCGCGCCCTGGCTCTTGTTGCCGTGGATCGCGGCGGCGGTGATGCCGTCTTTGTTCAGCTGCTCAGCCAGATGATTGGCGCCGTGTTTGGTACGGGTGAACACCAGCACTTGCTGCCAGTTATCACGACCAATCATCAGCGACAGCAGTTCCCGCTTGCGCTTCTTATCCACGAAATGCACTTGCTGTGAAACTTGCTCAGAGGCGGTGTTACGACGCGCAACTTCAACCTGTTCTGGGTTGGTAAGTAGTTTTTCCGCCAGGGTTTTGATCTCGTCAGAGAAGGTGGCAGAGAACAGCAGGTTCTGACGCTTAGCAGGCAGACGCGCCAGCACGCGACGGATGTCGTGGATGAAGCCCATGTCGAGCATACGATCCGCTTCATCCAGCACGAGGATTTCAACCTGTGACAGATCAACCGCGTTCTGGTGCGCCAGATCGAGCAGACGGCCCGGTGTCGCCACCAGCACGTCAACGCCGCCGCGCAGTTTCATCATCTGCGGGTTGATGCTCACGCCGCCAAATACCACCAGCGAACGGATATCGAGATATTGGCTGTACTCACGCACGTTCTCGCCAACCTGAGCCGCCAGTTCGCGGGTCGGGGTCAGGATCAACGCACGCACCGGACGGCGGCCACGCGCCGTGGACGGTTTTGCAGTCAGACGCTGCAGCAACGGCAGCGTAAAGCCGGCGGTTTTACCGGTGCCGGTTTGGGCGCTCGCCAGCAGGTCACGACCAGCCAGCACCACAGGAATGGCCTGACGCTGAATCGGCGTCGGCTCTTGGTAGCCTTGTTCTGCTACCGCACGCAAAATATCGGCACTTAAGCCGAGAGAGTCAAATGACATGCAGGTGTATTACTCCGAACCGTCCTGACCGCCGTAGGCGATGTAGTTTTCAGGAGGGATATGACGCAAGCGCGGGGCTCACGTGTGAAAAGGGCACAAACTACCATGCGTAAGGGCGCGAGTTTAGCAGCTTTCCGCGCAGACAGCATCCATAAAAAAAGGAGCCGCATTGGGCTCCTTTTGGTCAGGTCCGCAGGGTTGCGGTCCCTAATCGATCAACTGCGCTTCTTCTCGATGCGCTGAACCGGCTCTTTCGCCAGCAGTGAAACCAGCGCCGGTCCCACCAACATCACCACGCCGAGGAGACCAATCAGCAGGTTGTTATGGATAAAGCGGGAGATCAGGAACAGCGTTAACATCGCTGCGCCAAAGTAGTAAGTGGTGGTCACCTCTTCGAGGGAATCACCCATTCTACGTAAACGGGCACTACGCTGCATGACCAGCATGGTAATGAATACCACCGCATAAGCTGCCACCAGGGTACTGCTCACTTCAACCAGCGCCCTATGTTTCCAGCCCCAAACCAGTGCGGCAATCACCAGCAGGTGCATTGCAATGTGCAAACAAGTTTGTCCGGTAACAATCTGAACACGATTAGACCATTTCATTCTCTTCTCCTGGCAGACCCAACAGGTCGCCCAAGTGTATCTGGCTGGAGGCCAGACGAACGTCCTCAATGTAAAGCAAATTTCGGATTACGCCCTAATTTTCTGCCCTTAACACCATCCATTTGTGACAAAGACTACACTTTGTGCTGTTGATGATGAAAAGGAGCGCGTCGAAGTATGCCACAAAATACGCAAGGATTTTCATTTAAAGTCCTGACGATCAATACCCACAAGGGTTTCACCAGCTTTAATCGCCGCTTTATCCTGCCGGAATTGCGTGATGCTGTTCGCGCCACATCGGCGGATATCGTCTTCCTGCAAGAGGTAATGGGTACCCACGCCATCCATTCGCTGCACATTGAAAACTGGCCGGAAACCTCCCATTACGAATTTCTGGCCGATACCATGTGGAACGATTTTGCCTATGGCCGCAACGCGGTTTATCCCGAGGGACATCACGGGAACGCGATATTGTCACGCTTTCCCATCGTTGAATATGAAAACCGCGATATTTCCGTCGCCGGAAGTGAAAAACGCGGCATGTTGCACTGCCAAATCCGCCTGCCGGATCGGGCGGAACCGCTGCATGTGTTCTGCGTACATCTCGGTCTGAAGGAGAAACATCGCCAGGCGCAGATGAAGATGATGTGCGACTTTATCGATACGCTGCCGCCCGATGCGCCTTTGGTGGTGGCCGGTGATTTTAATGACTGGCAGGTCAGCGCCAATCGCTTTCTCAAACGCGCGGTGGGCTTAGAGGAAGTGTTCAGCATCAAAACCGGCCGCCCTGCCCGCACCTTCCCGGCGCGTTTTCCGCTGTTACGGCTAGATCGTATCTACATCCGCAACGCTACGGTGAGTAAGCCGTGGGCGCTGCCGGTTAAACCCTGGTCTCACCTGTCCGATCATGCGCCGTTAGCGGTGGAGATTTTCCTATGAGTTTCAATTGGCGCGACGGTAATCAGCTCCGTCTGTTAGAAAATGGTGACCAGTTTTTCCCGCGCGTATCAGGCGCGATCCAACGCGCCGAGCGCACGCTGCTGCTGGAAACCTTCATCCTGTTTGAGGACGAAGTCGGCAACGATCTGCACGAACAGCTGCTCAAGGCGGCGCAGCGCGGGGTCAAAGTCGAGGTGATGGTCGATGGCTACGGCTCGCCAGACCTCTCCGACCGATTTGTTGATAGCCTGACGGCCGCGGGCGTGCGCTTTATCTATTACGATCCGCGTCCGCTGGTGCTCGGCATGCGCACCAATGTGTTTCGTCGCCTGCACCGCAAGATCGTGGTGATCGATGAACAGATCGCCTTTGTCGGCGGCATCAACTTCTCCGCTGAACATAACATCGATTTCGGTGCAGAGGCCAAACAGGATTATGCCGTGGAGGTGAAAGGCCCGGTGGTGCTGGATATTGCCCAATACGTGCAGCAACAAATGGGCAGCGAACAGCACACGCGGCGCTGGTGGGGTGCGCGCTCCCATCGCCCGGCGGTCAACGCCATGCCCGGTGAAGCGCAGGTACTGTTTGTCTATCGCGATAACGACGAACACCGCGACGACATCGAACAGCACTATCTCGCCATGCTGCGCAAGGCACAGAAGGATGTGATCATCGCCAACGCCTACTTCTTCCCCGGCTATCGTCTGCTGCGCGAAATGCGCAGCGCGGCTCAGCGCGGCGTGCGCGTCAGGCTGATTGTGCAGGGCGAGCCCGATATGCCGATCGTCAAAGTCGGTGCCGAGTTGCTGTACAACTACCTGGTCGATGGCGGTGTGGAAGTGTATGAATATTGCCGCCGCCCGCTGCACGGCAAAATAGCGGTACAGGATCAGCAGTGGTCCACCGTCGGCTCCAGCAACCTCGATCCGCTGAGTTTATCACTCAATCTGGAAGCCAATTTGATGGTGCACGATCGCGCTTTCAACCAGACGCTGCGCGACAATCTGGAACTGCTGATTCAGCAGGACTGCGTGCGCGTGGAGGATGACAAGCTGCCGCCGCGCAACTGGTGGCAGCTCACCAAGGGCGTAATTGTGTTCCACTTTTTACGTCACTTCCCGGCTATTGCCGGATGGTTGCCTGCGCACACGCCACACTTGTCGCAAGTTGCTCCCCCCGTACAACCCGAAATGGAAACTCAGGATCGGGTTGAAGCCGATAATTCAGGAGCAAAATCCTAATGTCGAAAAAGAATCCGCGCTGGCAACTGGCGAAGAAAATCCTCACCTGGCTGTTTTTTATTGCGGTGATTGTGCTGCTGGTGGTGTATGCGCGCAAGGTGAACTGGGAAGACGTCTATACGGTGATCGTCGGCTATAACCGCTATGTGGTGCTAAGCGCTGCTGCACTGGTGGTGGTGAGTTATCTGACCTATGGCTTGTACGACCTGATTGGACGAGCCTACTGCGGCCATAAGCTGGCGAAGCGCCAGGTGATGCTGGTGTCGTTTATCTGTTATGCCTTCAACCTGACGCTCAGCACCTGGGTTGGCGGCGTGGCGATGCGCTATCGGCTCTACTCAAGACTCGGTTTGCCGGGCAATACCATTACGCGCATTTTCTCGCTGAGCATCGCCACCAACTGGCTAGGCTATATTCTGCTGGCCGGCGTGGTGTTTGCGGCGGGCATGGTGCCGATTCCCTCCGGTTGGTTCATTGGTGAAACCACGCTGCGCATCATTGGCGCGGTGCTGCTGGTGATGGTGGCGGTCTACTTGTGGGCTTGCGCCTTCGCGAAGAAGCGCCGCTGGACGGTTAAAGGCCAGCATCTGCAGCTGCCTTCACTGCGCATGGCGCTGTTCCAGTTTGCGGTCTCCTGCGCCAACTGGATGGTGATGGGCATGATTATCTGGCTACTGCTGGCGCGTCAGGTGGATTATCCGATTGTGTTAGGCGTGTTGCTGATCAGCAGTATCGCCGGTGTGATCATTCACATCCCGGCCGGGATTGGCGTGCTGGAAGCGGTATTTTTGGCGCTGCTCAGTGGGCAACACGCCTCGCACGGCACCATTATTGCAGCGCTGCTGGCTTATCGCGTGCTCTATTTTATTCTGCCGCTGTTGGTGGCGCTGGTGCTCTATTTGTGGCTGGAGAGCCGCGCGAAGCATTTACGGCAGAAGAATGAGCAGAAGATGGAGAAATCGGTATCGCGGTGAGTTTGTGCGGAGTTCCCCTCTCCCGCAGGCGGGAAAGGGGACAGTTTGGTGCGTGGTTTAGCGGCGGTTGCCGAAGATGCGCAGCAGCATCAGGAACAGGTTGATGAAGTCGAGATACAGCGTTAACGCACCCATGATTGAGGCGCGACGCAGGTTCTCTTTGTCATTGACGTTGATATTCTCGCCAATCGCCTTCAGCCTCTGCGTGTCATAGGCGGTTAAGCCAACAAACACCACCACGCCGATATAGGTAATCGCCCACATCAGCGCCGGACTTTTCAGCCAGAAGTTCACCAGTGACGCCAGCAAAATACCGATCAGCGCCATAAACAGCAGGCTGCCAAAACGGCTCAGGTCGCGCTTAGTGGTGTAACCGTAGAAGCTCATGGCACCGAACATCCCGGCCGTCACGAAGAAGGTGCTGGCGATGGATGAGTAGGTGTAAACGAGGAAAATACTCGCCATGGTTAATCCGGTTAGCGCCGAATAGAGCATAAACAGTGCGGTGGCGACCGCGCCGCTCAGCCGATGCACCATGCCAGACAACACAAACACCAGCGCTAACTGCGCGATGATCAAGCCGAAGAAAGTGATGCGGTTAGCAAACACCAGTTCCATTACTGCAGGTGTGCGGGCAGCAAACCACGAAACAAACGCGGTGAGCAGCAAGCCGCAGGTCATCCAGCCATACACCTGCGCCATGTAGGTCTGCAGCGAGGTGGATGCCTGCTGCACGATTGAATCATTACGTGGATATCGATCCATGAAGCGCCTCATTAGCGGTTACGTTAACATACTCTGTAAGTGTGGAGTGTACACCCGTTTGCGTCAACGGCGCGTCAAGCACTGTTGATAGCGGCCATTTACGCGCTGAGCAAACCACGCGGTGGTGAGATTGCGGGTGATTTTCGGGCTCTCCAGCTTTATGCCCGGCAGCATTTCGCGCGGCAGACGTTTTCCGGCCATCTTATCGGCGAGGATAAAGGTCTGCTTCCACAGCGTGCTGTTAGCAAAATCTTCAGTGTCGCCCTTCTCCAGATCGCGGCGGATTTCGCGATTGCTCATATCCAGCTGCTTGCTCAGGCTGCGCACCGCCAGTTCGGTGGAACCGGCCTGATCGCTGCCATAGACGATGAGGTCGCCGTCCAGTGCCAGCTTGATGCCGCTGGCGCGCGCGATGGCCGCCTGAAATGCGGCGTTGCGGCTGGCGTACCAACCGGCGTTGAAGTCGGCAAAGCGATACAGCGGCTGGCTGTAATCGGCCGGGTAGCCAAGCAGATGCAGCGTGCCGAAGTAGATACCACCGCGACGAGTGAAGACTTCACGACGAATCGAGCCGTCAACCGCATACGGATAGCCTTTGGCGTGCGCTTCCGCAAACGCAATGCTGACCTGCATCGGCCCGCCGGTATGAATTGGGTTGAGGTTGCCGAACAGCTTCTGCCCCATCGGCACCATATCGATGAAATCATCAAAAATGGCGCTCAGCTCTTTCTCGCTGCGTACCTTATCCAGACGCGCGGCATAGCTTTCGCCATTCGGTGATTTGATCAGCAGTGCGGTGCGCACCAGAAATGCCGGCACATGCACTTTGGCAGCGCGGCGATCAATCTCGCCCCAGGCGATTTTCGGTAAACCCGGCACCACCGCATCGGCGCTGAAGTTAGACTCCTGATCGGTGACGGCAATCACCGCGCAGAGGTTGCTGACGCTGACATCAATTTGCTGCACGCGGAACGCGGTATAGATATCGTCGGCCCAGGCGGATTTCTGTTTCACGTCGCTGGGCAACAACTGCTGGATTTGGCTTTTTACATCGGCGGGCTGACGCGCGGGCGCCTGCGGCTCTTTTTTCGTGCTACAACCGGCCAGCACCAGCGCAGCCAGCAAAGCTGCGCCTTTAATCATCTTGCTCGTGTTCATCCTGCTCCCTGACGCCAATAAAAAACCGTACCTTAACGTTTTCAGTGGCCTGCCGCTATCGGAGCGGGAGGATTTTGCGCGCTAGCTCCAGCGCTCAGCGGCCTGATGATCGCTATCACGGGCATCAACCCAGCGGTCGCCTGCGGCGGTGGCTTCACGCTTCCAGAACGGCGCGCGGGTTTTCAGGTAATCCATGATGAACTCGGTGGCGGCGAATGCGCTGCCGCGATGCGCGCTGCTGACGCCCACAAACACGATCTCATCGCCGGGAAACAGTTCGCCAACGCGATGGATCACCGTAACCTGCTGCAGCGCCCAGCGCTGACGCGCGTCTTCTACGATCTCCCCCAGCGCTTTTTCCGTCATGCCGGGATAGTGCTCCAGCGTCAAGGCCGCCACGCTGGCACCGAGATTGTGATTGCGCACTTTGCCGGTGAAGGTGACGACCGCGCCGTCGCTGTCATGGGCGGCGAGTTTTTCGTACTCTTCGCCGACGTTGAACGGCTCTGAACCCACACGAATCCGCGTTTCCATCATCAGCCTCCGGTAACCGGCGGGAAAAAGGCCACTTCATCACCCGCACGCAGCGGATGACTCATCGGCACCAGCGTTTGGTTTACCGCCGCCAGCAGCTTGCCGGATTCCAGCGCCAGCGCCCAGCGATCGCCCTTTTCCGCTAACGCCGCGCGCAGCGTGGCGACATCGGCGTAGTCAGGCTGCAAATCCAGTGAAGCGGTGCCGGTTAATTCCCGCACCTGAGCAAAAAACAGCACCTTAATCATGGCTCACCGCCCTGAAGTCGCCGGATTTGCCGCCGCTTTTAGTCAGCAAACGCAGCTGGTCGATGACGATGTCTTTTTGCACCGCTTTGCACATGTCATAGATGGTCAGCGCTGCAACGGACGCCGCCGTCAACGCTTCCATCTCAACGCCGGTTTTACCGGTGAGACGACAGAGTGAGGTGACGCGCACGCGATTATGCTGCGGTTCCGCCAGCAAGGTAACTTCCACCTTGCTCAGCATCAGCGGATGACAGAGCGGAATCAGTTCCCAGGTGCGTTTCGCCGCCTGAATACCGGCGATGCGTGCGGTGGCGAACACGTCGCCTTTGTGATGGCTGCCGTCAATAATCATCTGCAGCGTTTCGGCGCTCATCAGCACCAGCGCTTCGGCCTGCGCTTCGCGCACCGTTTCGGTTTTACCTGAGACATCCACCATGTGGGCTTCGCCAGCGGCATTGATATGAGTTAACGATGACATACTTACAACTTCTTCAAATGTGAGACGAAATTACACGGACGCGTACGCGCATCCAGCTGATCTTCGATAATGCGTTCCCAGGCGCTGCGGCAGGCGTTGGTCGATCCCGGCACGGCAAAAATCAGTGTCTGATTGGCTAATCCAGCCACCGCGCGTGACTGCAGCGTTGAGCTGCCGATCTCTTCATAGGAGATCATGCGGAACAGCTCGCCAAAGCCTTCGATTTCGCGGTCCAGTAGCGGCAGCAACGCTTCTGGCGTGCTGTTTTTGCTATTGAAACCGGTGCCGCCGTTAACGATCACCACTTGCACATCGTCGCTGGCAATCCAGCGCGATACCGTGGCGCGAATGCGATAGCGGTTATCTGGCACAATCGCGCGATCAACCACCTGATGCCCGGCTTCCGCCAGCGCTTCACGCAGATAATCGCCCGATGTGTCATTGCTGGCATCGCGGCTATCCGAGACGGTCATTCACCGCCACATTTAAGGCGACAAATTCGCCGGAAGGTTTACCCATGGCCGTAACTCCTGTGTTTAGCCACCAATAAAGGAGAGATTTTGCGTGATGCCGGTATTGCCCTGATGCAGGAAATGCGTCTGCTTTTTCTGTCCAAGGCTGTGCGCAATGCGCGCCTGCAACTCGTCTTGCTGATCGTCAGAGGCCAGCAGATCGCGCAGCGACACGCCGCCGTCACCAAACAGGCACAGATGCAGATTGCCCAGCGCCGAGACGCGCAGGCGGTTGCAGCTGGCACAGAAATCTTTCTCGTACGGCATGATCAGGCCGACTTCGCCCTGATAATCGGGATGACGGAACACCTGCGCCGGACCGTCGCTGCGGCCGCGCGGCTGGCGTTGCCAGCCTTGCAGGATCAGCTGGTCGCGGATCACTTCACCGGAGATGTGATGACGGCGGAACAGATCGCTGCCTTCGCCGGTTTCCATTAGTTCGATAAAGCGCAGTTGAATCGGTCGCAGGCGCAGCCACTCAAGGAAGGTGCTGAGGCTGTGGCTGTTCACATCGCGCATCAGCACGCTGTTGACTTTCACTTTCTCGAAACCGGCATCAAAGGCGGCGTCGATTCCCGCCATCACCTCGGCAAATTTGTCCTGGCCAGTAATGGCGTGAAACTGGCGTGCGTCGAGGCTATCGACGCTGACGTTGATATGGGTGAGACCGGCAGCGCGCCAGGCATGTACGTCACGCGCCATGCGATAACCGTTGGTGGTCATCGCGATCTGGCGAATGGCGGCGTTTTCACGCACTGCAGCGATGATGTCGGTAAAATCACGCCGCATGGAGGGTTCGCCGCCCGTCAGGCGCACTTTTTCCGTGCCCGCCGCCGCAAAGGCACGCGTCACGCGACGAATCTCATCCAGCGAGAGAAAACTTTTATTGTGCGTACCGTTCGGCTTATAGCCGTTCGGCAAACAGTAGGTACAACGGAAGTTACACACATCCGTGACCGACAGGCGCAGATAGTAAAAGCTGCGCGCATAGGCATCTGTAAATTGTGGCACCTGAACACCTTTCCAAAGTCGGGAGATGCAGTCATTTCTTTCTGCACCCTGGCAGCTCAAGGCTGCGGCCTGGCTTCCATATCGATAACGACTTAGGAAACCAGGCTTGGGAGTTTGTTGTCATTATGGACAACACGGTTAAAACGAATGGTAGCGCGATTAACGGTTAGCATCCATGAGTGATTTTCGCTATATATCTTGATGCATAACGTTTTTTCACCGCATTTTCGCGACAGGATACGGTAAAATGCACCACAGATATTGATGCACATCAGTTCAACTACGCCTCAACGCGAGGACGTCAGTGACAAAGGAGAAACATGAATCGAACCCTGGCAGATTTGGATCGCGTAGTGGCATTAGGTGGCGGACACGGTTTGGGTCGCGTGATGTCGGCGCTGGCACCGTTAGGTTCGCGCCTGACCGGCATCGTCACCACCACCGATAACGGCGGATCCACCGGCCGCATTCGCCGCTCGGAAGGCGGCATTGCGTGGGGCGATATGCGTAACTGCATCAATCAGTTGATCACCGAACCGAGCGTCGCCACCGCGATGTTTGAGTATCGCTTCACCGGCAATGGCGAGCTGTCCGGGCATAATCTGGGCAACCTGATGCTGAAGGCGCTTGATCATCTCAGCGTGCGCCCGCTGGAAGCCATCAACATCATCCGCAATCTGCTCAAGGTCGATGCGTTTCTGATCCCGATGTCGGAACAGCCGGTCGATCTGGTGGCGCAGGATGGCGAAGGCAATATGGTGTACGGCGAAACGGCAATTGATGAGATGAAGCAGCCGCCCCAAGAGTTGATGTTACATCCGAATGTATTGCCAACCCGTGAAGCCATCGAGGCGATTGGCGAAGCGGATTTGATTCTGATTGGCCCAGGCAGCTTCTACACCAGCCTGATGCCGATTCTGCTGATGGAAGAGATGGCGCGCGCGCTGCGCCGTACGCCTGCCACCATGGTGTTTATCGGCAATCTGGGCCGCGAACTGAGCCCAGCGGCGGCTAGCCTGAATGTGGCCGACAAGTTGGCGATTATGGAGAAAGCGATTGGCAAGCGGGTGATTGATGCGGTGGTGGTGAGTCCGGCCGCCGATATTCGCGGCGTGGAAGAGCGTTTAATTATTCGCGAACCGCTGGAGGCCGCCGACATCAAATATCGCCATGACCGCCAGCTGCTGCGCATCGCGCTGGAACACGCGATTCAGGCCGTTTAATTTCCAGGCGCGCATGAATGCGCACCCTACGAAAACCACGCTGAATTCCTGTAGGGTCGTCATTCATGGCGACCTGGATACCACGATCACGAAGCCGCAATAAACAGCTCGCGCAATTGATGTAACTGATCGCGCACGCTGGCAGCCTCTTCAAACTCCAGATTCTGCGCGTGCTGCTGCATCTGCCCTTCCAGCTCGTGAATCTTCTTCTGCATCGCCTGCGGCGTAAGCGCCATATAGTTGGCTTCCGCTTCTGCTGCGGTGCGTGAGGCGGTTTTGCCTTTACCGCGCGTTTTCACTACGTTTTTGCCGAGCTCAAGAATATCGGTGATCTTCTTGTTGAGCCCTTGCGGCGTAATGCCATTCTCTTCGTTGTATTTCTGCTGCTTCTCTCGACGACGCTCGGTTTCGCCCATCGCGCGCTCCATCGACGGCGTGATTTTATCGGCGTAGAGAATCGCCCGGCCATTGATGTTACGCGCGGCGCGACCAATGGTCTGTATCAGCGAACGCTCCGAACGCAGGAAGCCCTCTTTATCAGCATCAAGAATCGCCACCAGCGACACTTCCGGCATATCCAGACCTTCTCGCAGCAAGTTGATGCCAACCAGCACATCAAATTCGCCAAGACGTAAATCGCGGATGATCTCCATACGTTCCACAGTATCGATATCCGAGTGCAGATAGCGCACCTTCTCGCCGTGCTCCACCAGGTATTCGGTAAGATCTTCCGCCATACGCTTGGTCAGCACAGTCACCAGCACGCGCTCGTTAATCTCAACACGCTTGCGGATTTCCGACAGCAAATCGTCAACCTGCGTCGCCACCGGCCGTACTTCCAGAATCGGATCCAGCAGGCCGGTTGGACGCACCAGCTGATCGATCACTTCGCCACCCGATTTTTCCAGCTCGTAATTGCCCGGCGTGGCCGACACGTAAATGGTTTGCGGAGCGGCTGCTTCAAACTCTTCAAACTTCATCGGACGGTTATCCAGCGCCGACGGCAGGCGGAAACCGTACTCCACCAGCGTCTCTTTACGCGCGCGGTCACCACGATACATGCCGCCAATCTGCGGAATGGTGACGTGCGATTCGTCGACCACCAGCAAGCCATCCGCCGGTAAATAGTCGAACAAGGTCGGCGGCGGCTCGCCCGGTCCGCGCCCGGAGAGATAGCGCGAGTAGTTTTCGATGCCGGAGCAGTAACCCAACTCGTTCATCATCTCGAGATCGAACTGCGTACGCTGGGAAATACGCTGCTCTTCCAGCAACTTATTGTTCTCCAGCAGCACTTTGCGGCGCACCACCAGCTCATCTTTGATCTCTTCCATCGCCTTAAGAATGCGCTCACGCGGCGTCACATAGTGCGTTTTCGGATAGACGGTAAAGCGCGGGATCACCGAATCAATCTGCCCGGTGAGCGGATCAAACAGCGACAGCCGCTCAACTTCTTCATCAAACAGCTCAATACGCAGCGCAATGTCGTCCGATTCCGCCGGGAACACATCAATCACTTCGCCGCGCACGCGGAAGGTGCCGCGCTGGAAGGCCTGATCGTTGCGGCTGTACTGCAGCTCCGCCAGACGACGCAAAATGCTGCGCTGATCGATAATCATGCCGCGCGTCAGATGCAGCATCATTTTCAGGTAGAGATCGGGATCGCCCAAACCGTAGATCGCCGAAACCGAGGCCACGACGATGACATCACGGCGCTCCAGCAGCGCTTTGGTCGCCGACAGACGCATCTGCTCAATGTGCTCATTCACCGAGGCATCTTTTTCGATAAAGGTGTCAGAACTCGGCACATAGGCTTCAGGCTGATAGTAATCGTAATATGAGACGAAAAACTCCACCGCGTTATCCGGGAAGAACTCCTTCATCTCCCCGTAGAGCTGCGCCGCCAGGGTTTTATTTGGCGCCAGCACCATCGTCGGGCGGTTGAGGTCGGCAATCACATTCGCCACGGTAAAGGTTTTACCTGAGCCGGTCACGCCCAACAGCGTTTGATGCGCGAGTCCATCTTCCAGTCCCTCTTCGAGACGGCGAATCGCCTCAGGTTGATCCCCTGAAGGCTTGAAAGCGGAGTTGAGTTTAAAGACTTTGCTCATGTTTTAGCGGTTCCAGCAGATGAAGTCGGCGGGCAGGCTGCTAATTCTACTCTGCTATGGCGAATTTGCCAGAAAAAAATACTGGACATAATCACAGTAACCTTGCACGATAATGGCACCTGACGGCGATTCTCTTCAGTGCAATTTAAGCGGCAGGCGGCAAGTTGTTGTTGCGCAATGTTATCCCCAGGCGGAGGATGCTTTTAACATTTGTCAATAGAGTGTCATTAAATTGCAGTCCGATGACAAGGCAGATAATTCGCATGCTTGATTTTAACTAACCTGCTGTTTTAATTCACTTTGACTCAAAAGCCCAGTTTCTCATCATAATGTAGGAAGGCCGCGAATTTACTCGCTTCCACACGGTTTTCAGTCGCTAATGCACAAGGTTATCCACAGTAATGGTGGATAAGTGAATCCAGCCCCGAGCCCATCAGCTGTGTATAATTTTCTCCCGCCCATTCTTAAGCGTGAAAAAAAAATTTTTCGCATTTATTTTTCCCGCCGTGCGTGTCGCATTACCCCCCTTTTTCCGGCTTTACCTTCCCGTGCCCGGCGAAAAGTCAGGCGTTAAGGCCATTTATTTCTCCGGTTATTGCCTTACGAACGATCAAATGCACCAGAAACGTTAAGCAGTCAGCACCGTCAAAGTGCAGTCGGTTTATCACCGCTGGCAATTGTTAAGCGTTTCTCAACTTTTAGCCGCTGATTTGTCAGGTTTCCGCCGTAGATGCGCCTGAATTCCTAAACTGGCCTGGGAATTGCAGTGTTAGCACTATGGAGTGACGAGTCCATATCGGCGCTTGCCGACGACAGCGGTGTCCATCAATCGTGCACGACTGTATGCCAGACGACACAGAGCGGGAGCATTCAGGCTAATAATCTGGAAGGAGTATGTCAGATGCTGAGTTTACGTTCGGTGAATCAGTTTTACGGTCAAAATCACATTCTGTGGGATGTCGATCTCGATCTGCCGCCGGGCACCTGTACCGGCGTGCTGGGCAGTCCCGGCATGGGCAAAACCACGTTGGTGAACTGCATTATGGGCCGCCTGCCAATTAACAGTGGCTCAATGACCTGGCAGGAAGATGGCGCGCCGCCGGAAGATTTACTGTTGCAACCGGCCGAACTGCGCGCGCGCACCGGCATTGGTTATGTGCCGCAAGGAAGGCATATTTTCTCGCAAATGAGCGTGGAGGACAACCTGCTGATCGCCCTGATGGCGGCACAGGACGATCGTAGCCGTGCCATTCCGGAAATGGTGTTTGACCTGTTCCCGGCACTCTATTCATTGCGCCATCAGCGCAGCGGCGAGTTGCCAATGGAACAGCAACAACATTTGGCCCTGGCGCGTGCGCTGGTGCTGCAACCCAAGCTGGTGATTCTGGATGAGCCGACAGAAGGGATGTCGCCGTGGCTGGAAGAGGAGATGGGCAATCTGATTCGTCGGTTAAACCGTGAGTATGGTTTAACCATTCTGCTGCTTGAGCAGCACGTCTCGTTTGTCCGCCGCGTCGCCGATTATTTCCTGCTGCTGCATCGCGGACGCAATGTGGCGCACGGCAAAGTGGCGCAGCTGGATGATTTGACGGTGAATAAGTGGCTGACCGCAAGGTGAAGATGTAGCCAGGTCGCCGTGAATGGCGACCCGGGTTATTTATTGCGGCAACGTCAAATAACGCCCGCACTCGGCCTGCTGCGCCTCATCGCGCAGGTGCGGAATCTCACCGAGGAACGGCGCATCAATGCGCTGACGCAGCGTAGCCATATACTCCTGATGGCGTTTGCCCGGCGGCTGAATATCATTGGCAATCCAGCCCGCAAGGCGCAATCCGCGCGCTTTAACCGCTTCGGCGGTGAGCATGGCATGATTGATGCAGCCTAACTTCACACCCACCACCAGAATCACCGGCAGCTGCTCGGCTTCCACCCAATCGGCGTAAGTTTTCGTCTCCGACAGCGGCGTAAACCACCCGCCTGCGCCTTCGACTAACACCCATTCTGCCTGCTGCTCCAGCGCGCGCAAGCCCGCTGACAGCGTGGCAAAGCTAATCGGCCTGCCCTCTTCCGCGCTGATGATATGCGGCGAGGTCGGCTCGACAAACGCCAGCGGGTTCACCTGCTCGTAGCTTAACGACAAGGTGCTGTAGCGCTGCAACGCCAGCGCGTCGCTGTTGCGAATGCCTTGCGGCGTGATTTCGCAGCCGGATGCCACCGGCTTATAGCCTGCGGTGCGTAAACCGGCGGCGCTTGCCGCCTGCAGCAGCGCGCCGCTGGCCACGGTTTTGCCCACTTCGGTATCGGTTCCGGTAATAAACCAGCGTGTCATTTGCTTAAAACTCCATACATCAGGTGATAACTCAGGCGATAACCGGACTCGTCCTGCGGCCAGCGCTGCTCAAGCTGTGCCAGTTGGGAACGCGTTAGCACGCTGGCGCCGCGACCATCGTGCAGGTGCGTGGCCCCAATGCCTTTCAGCGATCGCATAGCGCTGAGCGCACTGGGAAAATGCAGGGTGATAACCTGCTGCTGCGCAGCGATCGGCAGCGTCGCGGTGGCCGCATGAAACTGGGCAGCGCTGAGGAAACGGTTGGCGTGCCGGCGACCATCCCGCTGCGCCCACGCGTGATGCACTTCGTGCAGCGAACCGTCGAGCAGCGTGGAAAACAGCACCGTGCCGCCCGGCCGCGTGACGCGCAAAAACTGCAGCAGCGCAGTATGCAAGTCGCTGCTCCACTGCACCGCCAGATTGCTCCACACGCCGTCAACGCTGGCGTCCGGCAGCGGTACCGCATCGATATCGCCCAACAGATAGTGCTGCGCCGATTGCTGATCGCGCGCGGTTTGCAGCATGTTGGGCGACAGATCGAGCGCCGTCAGCGTGCGCCCGCGATCGCGCCAGTAGCGGCTATACCAGCCGGTACCGCACCCGGCATCCAGCAGGTGCGGACCAAAACCAGCGGGCGCCAGCGCCAGCAGCGCATCGCCGCTCAGCCGCTGTAACTGCGCGTGTTGCTCGTAATGGGCAGCCGCACGACCAAAAGCCTGCGCCACGGCCTGTTTGTTAACCTGCAGCGTCATACAGCGCCTCCAGCAAACGATCAATGTCATCGGTGTGATGTGCAGCGGTAAGCGTGATGCGTAGCCGCGCGGTGCCCGGCGGCACGGTTGGTGGCCGAATCGCACTGACCCAACAGCCGGCCTGCGCCAGCCGCTGCGACAACGCCATTGCCGCGCTGTTTTCGCCAACGATCAGCGGCTGGATGGCGCTCGCAGAATCGACCAGCTGCCACGGCAAATCCGCCGCAGCGGCGCGGAAACGCGCAATGTGGCTGTGCAGTTTTTCGCGCAGCGCATCACCTTGCTGAATCTGCCTCAGTGCCGCCAGCAGCGCATAGCACTGCGCCGGTGGCATCGCGGTGGAGTAGATCAGATGGCGGGAAAACTGCTCGACGTAATCAGCGGTGGCGTCATCGCACAGCAGCGCCGCGCCGCTGACGCCAAACCCTTTGCCGAAGGTAACGATCAGCAGTTCCGGTTTGACCTGCTGATGCCAGCAGCTGCCGCGCCCTTGCGCGCCGGTCATGCCGATACCGTGCGCATCATCCACCAGCAGCCAGCCGTTGCCGCGCCGCGTCTCTGCGGCGATCTGTGTTAGCGGAGCGCTGTCGCCGTCCATGCTGAACACGCCTTCGGTCACCACCAGCGTGCCGCCTTCCGACGGCGTTGCCAGCAGCTTCGCCAGGCTTTCCGGCTGGTTATGGGCAAAACGGCGCAGGCTCGCCGGGCTGTGGCTGGCGGCATCCAGCAGTGAAGCGTGCGCCAGCTTATCGGCGAAGATGCGATCCTGCTTTTCCGCCAGCAGATGGATCACCGCCTGATTGGCGGCAAACCCCGAAATAAACAGCAGCGCGCGCGAATAGCCCAGCCAGTCCGCCAGCTCCGCTTCGAGCTGCGCATGGTGGCGGCTGTAGCCGGTCACATGCCCGGATGCACCCGCGCCAGCACCCGTCTCGGCCGCGCCCTGCTGCCACGCGGCAATTACCGCCGGATGCTGGCTCAAGCCAAGATAGTCGTTGCTGGAGAAGTGACGATAACGCTGACCCTCCAGCGTAATTTTCCCGCACGCTGTTGTGCTCAACGCGACGCCGTAAACGCCAGCCATCCGCGGCACGCCGCGCCGTCAGCGCCTCGTCGATACGTTGTGACCAGCCCATTTACACCGCCGCGTTGTAGAACTGCTCGGTATCCGCGTGCAGCAGCTGCTCGCTGAGCTGATGCTGCTGCTCATTGTCACCCGCCGTTGTCGCGGTGTGCTCCGGATTCAGGCCCAGTTTGCGGAACAGAATCAGATCCTTGTCCTCTTCCGGATTTGGCGTGGTAAGCAGTTTGCAGCCGTAGAAGATGGAGTTAGCGCCGGCCATAAAGCACATCGCCTGCGTTTGCTCGCTCATCTGCTCGCGTCCGGCAGAAAGACGCACATGCGACGAGGGCATCATGATGCGCGCCACCGCGATGGTGCGAATAAAGTCGAAGGGTTCAACATCGTCGTTATCGGCCAGCGGCGTGCCTTTGACCTTCACCAACATGTTGATCGGTACGCTTTCGGGCGGCGTCGGCAGATTCGCCAGCTGCACCAGCAAGCCCGCACGATCTTTCACCGTTTCACCCAGACCCACAATGCCGCCGGAACACACCTTGATGCCCGCGCCGCGCACTTTATCCAGCGTATCCAGACGTTCCTGATAGCTGCGCGTGGTGATGATGTTGCCGTAAAACTCTGGCGAGGTGTCGAGGTTGTGGTTGTAGAAATCCAGTCCCGCTTCGGCGAGGCGCTGCGCCTGGTCGCCATCCAGCGTGCCAAGCGTCATGCAGGTTTCCATGCCCATCGCTTTCACGCCTTGCACCATCTGCTGAAGGTAAGGCATGTCGCGCTCGTGCGGGTTTTTCCACGCGGCGCCCATACAGAAACGGCTCGATCCCGCCGCTTTGGCTTTGCGCGCCGACTCCAGCACCGCGTCCACTTCCATCAGACGTTCCGATTCCAGCCCGGTTTTGTAGCGCGCGCTCTGCGGACAGTATTTACAGTCTTCCGGACAGGCGCCGGTTTTGATTGATAGCAGCGTGCTGACCTGCACCTGGCGTGGATCGAAGTGTTGACGATGCACTTGCTGCGCTTCAAACATCAACTCAAGGAAAGGTTTATCGAAAAGTGCCTGAGCTTGTGTCAGTGTCCAGCGGTTTGCCATTGCTTACTCCAGAAAAAGGGGGTTCATCCCGACGATTAACGTGGTTATACTTGTAAACTAAATCTTTTTAAAATGGTTTACAACTCACATGTTCACTCAGGACGACCTCAACTTTGACCGCCAGCATATCTGGCATCCCTACACGTCGATGCGCGATCCCCTGCCCTGTTATCCGATTGTGGCGGCGCACGGCTGCCAGCTGCAGTTGGCCGACGGACGTGAACTGGTGGACGGCATGTCGTCGTGGTGGGCGGCAATCCACGGCTACAACCATCCGCGTCTCAATCAGGCGCTGCAGCAGCAAATGACGCAGATGTCGCATGTGATGTTTGGCGGCATCACCCATCCGGCGGCGGTGGAACTGAGCCGCCAGCTGGTTGCCATGACGCCTGAGGCGCTGGAGTGCGTGTTCCTCGCCGATTCGGGTTCAATCGCTGTCGAAGTGTCGATGAAAATGGCGCTGCAATACTGGCTGGGACGCAACCAAACGCGACAGAAATTCCTTACGCTGAAGCGCGGCTATCACGGTGATACCTTTGCCGCGATGTCGGTGTGCGATCCGGAAAATTCGATGCACAGCCTGTGGCGCGGCTATCTGCCGGAACATCTGTTCGCTAACGCGCCGCAGTGCGCTTTCGATGACGCGTGGAACGAGGCCGATTTCGCCGATTTTGCGCAGCTGGTGGAAATCCACCATCGGGAGATTGCGGCGGTGATTCTGGAGCCGATTGTGCAAGGCGCTGGCGGGATGCGTTTCTACCATCCGCGCTATCTGCAGCAGGTGCGCGAGCTGTGCGATCGCTACGGTTTGCTGCTGATTGCCGATGAGATCGCCACCGGATTTGGCCGCAGCGGCAAGCTATTTGCCTGCGACCATGCGGGTATCACGCCGGACATTCTCTGCCTGGGCAAAGCGCTGACCGGCGGCACCATGACGCTCTCCGCCACGCTGACCACGCGTGAAGTCGCCGACACCATTAGCCGCAGCGCAGCGGGCTGCTTTATGCACGGCCCTACTTTTATGGGCAATCCGCTGGCCTGCGCGGTGGCGGTGGAAAGTCTGAAGATGATCAATGAAGGCGGCTGGATAACGCAGGTGGCGCGCATCGAACAGCAGCTGCGCACCGAGCTGCTGCCGCTGCGCCGTCATCATGCAGTGGCCGATGCGCGCGTGCTGGGTGCGATTGGCGTGATCGAAACCCATCAGGCCGTGAACATGGCGGCGCTGCAGCACTTCTTCGTTGAACGCGGCGTGTGGATTCGTCCGTTTGGGCGCTTGATCTACCTGATGCCACCTTATCTGATTTCTGCCGCCGAACTGACGAAACTGACGCAAGCGGTCGGTGCGGCACTGGATGTTGCGGCGCATTTCCACCATGATTGAGGGTTCTGCACAACCATAAAAGGAGCGATCATGCGCGTAGTTAGCCAGGATTTTAACGACGGCGATAAGATGCCAGAGCGACACGTTTTCAATGGCATGGGTTACCAGGGCGACAATCTGTCACCGCATCTGGCGTGGGATGATGTACCGGCAGGCACAAAAAGCTTTGTTGTCACCTGCTACGATCCTGACGCGCCTACCGGTTCCGGCTGGTGGCATTGGGTGGTAGCGAACATTCCGGCTGACGTTACCGTGTTGCCGCAGGGTGCCGGTTCCGGCGTGGCGGACTTGCCGGAGAGCGCCATTCAGACGCGTACCGATTTTGGCCAAACCGGCTACGGCGGCGCAGCGCCACCGCAGGGCGAATCCCATCGCTACATCTTTACGGTGCATGCGCTGGATACGGATAAAATTGACGTGGATGAAGGCGCGAGCGGCGCGATGGTTGGCTTTAATGTGCATTTCCATGCGCTGGCCAGTGCGTCGATTACGGTGAAGTACGCGTAACAGTTCAGAATCGCGCTGTTAGGGAATATGCCTGCCTGTTTGATCAGGCAGGCATTTCACTTATCCCAACGAGTGGATAACCACCCACATTGGGCCTTGTCCTACCGCGTAACGCGCCAGCGGATTAAGCAGGCCGCGTTCCTGAATCTTATACACTTCGATGTGGTGCGATTTCTGTCCCGCCGCTACCAGATATTGACCGCTGTGATCAATATTGAAGCCGCGCGGCTGGGTTTCAGTTGGCTGGTAGCCTTCAATCGCCAGCACCGAGCCATCTTCACTGATGCTGAACACCGTAATGGTGCTGCTGGTACGGTCGCAGGCATAGAGGAAACGGCCATCCGGCGTGATGTGGATGTCCGCCGCCCAGCGCGTGTCGCTGAAATCTTTCGGCATCATATCAAGGCTCTGCACGCGCTCAACCTGGCCGTGCACATTTTTCAGCGCCCAGACATCCACGGTGCTATCCAACTCGTTCACCACGTAGCCATATGCGCCATTCGGATGGAAGGCCATGTGACGCGGACCGGCACCTTCAACGGTGGTGACCTGCGCTTGTTCACGCGGAGCCAGAGTGCCGTCTGCGTTCAACTGATACAGGCAGATGCGGTCCTGCTTCAGTGCCGGTACAAACAGCGTTTGGTTATTCAGATCGATATTGGCGGAGTGGCAACCGTCTAATCCGCTGATCACCTGAACTGGCGCTTGCGGCAAACCATCGCTGCCAATCGGGCTGATGCTGACGCAGGCATCGTTATACGAGCCGCAGAACAGATAATTGCCCTGACGATCGGTGGAGATGTGGGTTGCGCTGCCCGGCAGCGGTGCTTCACCGGCGAGGCTCAACGTGCCGTCGGCCGCAATGCGAAACGCCAGCACGCGAAAATTCGGACGCACACCGACATAGAGAAAATCTTTCTTCGGGCTCACCACCATCGGCTGCACCTGGCCGGCAACATCTGTTACCTGCAATAACGTCAGTGCGCCATCTTCCTGCAACTGCCAGGCATGAATCTGCTGGCTCTCGGGACTGGCGGTATACACGACTTGTTTCATGCGTTTTCCTTATTCGCTGCCTGATGAAAGGGATAACTGTAGCGCGTTTCATTTTGTCGCGCTGGATTCATTTGTGCCCTGTTTTTTGTCTCAGGGCCGTTGCCGGGTGTAGACTCAATGCTTTGCCAACTCCCGGACGGAAAGTGTAATGAGCTACCGCGTAATCGCCCTTGACCTCGACGGCACCCTGCTGACCCCGAACAAAACCATCTTGCCAGAATCCATCGAAGCGCTGGCCCGCGCGCAACAGGCGGGCGTGAAAGTGTTGATCGTCACCGGTCGCCACCACTGCGCTATCCACCCTTTTTATCAGGCACTTAAGCTGGATACACCCGCAATTTGCTGTAATGGCACCTATTTGTATGATTATCCCGCGAAACAGGTGCTGGCCGCCGATCCGCTGGATAAAAGCAAAGCTGCTCGGGTGATTGAGATGCTGGATGAAGAGAACATTCACGGTCTGCTGTATGTCGATGATGCGATGCTGTACCAAACGCCAACCGGCCATGTGACGCGTACGCTTAACTGGGCGCAATCGTTGCCGGAAGCGCAGCGTCCGCTGTTCCTGCAGGTGCCAAGCCTGGCGCAGGCGGCGATTGAGGCTGATTCGATCTGGAAATTCGCGCTGTCGCATCCCGACACGCGCGCGCTACAGCAGTTTGCCGAACGCACCGAAGCCGAACTCGGTCTGGCGTGTGAATGGTCGTGGCACGATCAGGTGGATATCGCCAAAGGCGGCAACAGCAAAGGCAAGCGTCTGGCGCAGTGGGTTGAGAGTCAGGGCTTTAGCATGCAAGACGTGCTGGCGTTTGGCGACAACTACAACGATCTCAGCATGCTGGAACAGGTGGGGTTGGGCGTGGCGATGGGCAATGCCGATGACGCCATCAAAGCGCGCGCCAAAAAGGTGATTGGCACCAATCTGGAGCCGGGCATCGCCGAAGTGATCTATCAAGAGGTTCTGTAACCGTAAGATGTAGCGGCGCAATTCATGGCGCGGATTTTTCTCACACCGCGCAATGAATCCATTTACGCTGCTATCGACACGCTCTTGATCTGCGCATACAGCCACTGATCCGGTCGGATGCCCAGCTCATCGCGCGCCCACGGCGAAATGCGCGCCCACAGTTCGCTGATGCCAATGCGCAGCTTCACTTCCACCTGATCGTCAATCTCCAGCAGTTCAACCACCTGCGCCGGCAATATATTGCGGATCGAGGTGTTATGCGGCGGCTGCAATGCCAGCGACACATCGGCTGAGGCGATGCGAATACGCAGCGGCGTTTTCAGCGGCTGATTCACCCGGCTCACCCAAATATGCTGATCGCCAAGCGACAGCGCGGTCATTGGGTAATCAGGATGCTGCTCCAGCACCTGCACGCGCAGCACGCTGGTGCGCTCGGCGAGCGGCAGCCACGGACGCATCGCCGAACTGCTCCACACTTTTTCCAGCGGGCCAAAGGCTTTCACCTGGCCCGCATCCAGCACCAGCACGTTATCCGCTAACTGCAGGATTTCATCGAGGCTGTGCGATACGTAAAGAATGGGAATATCGACCTGCTTCGCCAGCTTTTGCAGATAGGGCATCAGCTCACGTTTGCGCGGCAGATCAAGCGACGCCAGCGGCTCATCCATCAGCAGAATATCGGGCGCCGTCAGCAACGCGCGGCCTATCGCCACGCGCTGTTTTTCACCGCCCGAAAGCGACGCAGGAAAACGCGTCAGCAGCGATTCTAAACCCAGCAGCGCCACCAGCGCGTTGAACTGCGGCTTCATTGAGGCCGCCATGCCGTATTGCAGATTGCCGCGCACGCGATAATGTGGAAACAGCCGCGCGTCCTGAAACACATAGCCGATACGGCGCTTTTCCGGCGGCAAATTCACGCGCGTGGCCGAATCGAACAGCAGGCGATCGTTTAACTCAATACGCCCGCTCTGCGGCTGGGTTAATCCGCCAATCGCGTTAATCAACGAGGTTTTGCCCGCACCCGACACGCCGAAAATGGCGGTAATGCCGCTGGCGGGAATATTGACGTTAACGTCGAGCAGGTGCTCGCCCAACTGCTGAGAAAGTTGCAGATTGAGCATTATGCCGCTCCCAGCCGTTTACGGCCCCAGCGCGCCAGCAGCTCAGACGCCACCAGCGACATCAGCGCTAACGCTATCGCCACCGCACAGAGGCGCGCGGCGGTGCCTTCCGCGCCCGGCGTTTCAATCAGGGTAAACATCGCCGACGGAATGGTGCGCGTCTCGCCGGGAATGTTGGAGACAAACGTGATGGTGGCACCAAATTCGCCCAGCGAACGGGCAAAGGCCAGCACCGTGCCAACAATAATGCCCGGCAAGGTGAGCGGAAGCGTAATAGTGAAAAATACGCGCCAGCGCCCGGCACCCAGCGTGCGTGCGGCCAGCTCCAGTTTGGTATCCACCGCTTCCAGCGCAAGACGAATTGCACGCACCATCAGCGGAAACGCCATCACCGCCGAAGCGATTACCGCGCCGCGCCAGCTAAAGGCAAAGGTGAAACCGAACCAGTCATACAGCCATTCGCCGATAAAACCGCGCCGGCCTAAGGCGATCAGCAGCAGATAGCCGACCACCACCGGCGGCAGCACCAGCGGCAGGTGGACGATGCTGTCCAACAGGGTTTTGCCCGGAAAGCGGCAGCGCGCCAGAATCCAGGCCATCAGGATGCCAAACGGCAAGCTGCATATCACAGCTACACAGGACACTTTCAGGCTGAGAAAAACGGCCTGCCATTCGGGATCGCTCAATATCATTTCTTCGGCGTGAATCCATACTGTTTAAACACGGCAGCGGCATCCGGCCCCTGCAAATAGTTGTAGAAGGCTTCCACCGTTGCGTTCTGATGTTCTTTGACAATCGCCATCGGATATTCCACTGGCTTGTGGCTATCTTCCGGGAATCGTCCCACGACCTGCACTTTCTGGCTGGCTACCGCGTCCGAACCATACACGATGCCGTACGGCGTTTCGTTACGCTCAACCAATGCTAGCGCGGCGCGCACGTTGTTGGCTGGCGCCAGCTGCGGGGATAAAGCGTCCCACGCGCCGAGTTTTTGTAATGCTTCTTTGGCATAAATGCCGGCCGGCACGTGATCCGGATCGCCCACCGCCAGACGCTCGCCTTTCAGCAGGCTTTTCCAGTCGGTTTTGCTATCAAGTGTGACCGCTTTAGCCGCGTCGCTTTTCGGTGCAATCAGCACTAAATCGTTGCCAAGCAGCGTATAGCGCGTGCTGCTCACCACGCTGTTTTTTGCCACCACATCGTCCATCCACTGCTGATCGGCAGAGATGAACAGATCGGCCGGTGCGCCCTGATCGATCTGGCGCGCCAGCACCGAAGAAGAGGCAAAAGAGGATACCACTTCTACACCGCTTTTCTTCTGGTACTGCGTCGCAATGTCCTGCAGCGCATTGGTCAGCGATGCCGCTGCAAACACGGTGATTTTCTCTGCGGCCGCGGCATGACCGGCCAATGAAACGCTTAAAACGGTTGCAGCAGCCCAACGGTACTTGATGGTTCGCATTTGTTGCTCCTTGTTACGTTATATATTTGATAATACAACGTACGCGCAAATGCGTCATGAGCTTTATATCGGCAGGATTTTACGGAAGTTCAGAAACAAAACGCCCGCAGGAAGCGGGCGTTGAGAAATTAGTGTTGTGAGCTGTTGGCAGGACGATCGTCGCGGCGGCCAAATTTTGAGATGACGTTGAAAACTTCACCCAGGCCGTAAATCAAACCGAGCATAATCGCCATCACAATCGGCACCATGATGATAGCCACAGCCAGGCTTTTTAACAGTTCCAGCATGGAAACCTCACGCAGAAAATAAAAAAGTGATTGTAACGGTTAGCGAAAAAAACGCACTGCCCTTTTCGTGCTTTTACTTTTAAGCAGTAAACTGAGCGGATTAACCTAAGGAGCTGACATGCAGGCAGAACTTTCTCTCCATATTCGTCTTCAGCAAAAGCTGTTTGCCGATCCGCGTCGCATCGAATTACTGAAACGCGTGCAGCAAACCGGCTCCATCAGCCAGGGCGCGAAACTGGCGGGCATCAGTTATAAAAGTGCCTGGGATGCGATCAATGAGATGAATCAGCTGGCCGACAAAACGCTGGTGGATCGCGCCACCGGCGGTAAAGGCGGCGGCGGCGCGCAGCTGACGCGTTATGGCGAGCGGCTGATTCAGCTGTTCCAGTTGATGGAGCAGATCCAACAAAAGGCTTTCGATGTGCTGCAAAACGACAGCTTGCCGCTCGACAGTTTGCTGGCGGCGATTGCGCGTTTCTCGCTGCAAACCAGCGCGCGCAATCAGCTGTTTGGTACGGTGCTGGCCAGCGATCATCAGCAGGTGCAGCAGCACCTTGAGGTGCTGCTCGCCGATGGCGTAACGCGCCTGCAGGTGGCGATCACCGCACGCAGTGCCGAACGCTTGCAGCTCGACAGCGGCAAAGAGGTGCTGGTGCTGATTAAAGCACCGTGGATTCACGTCAGTCACGCTGCCGCCAGCAGCGACAATCAACTGGCTGCGCAGATCAGCGCAATTGAGCCCGGCGATCAGCTTAGCGAAGTATTGATGGCGTTGCCGAGTGGCGAAACGCTGTGCGCGACCGTCACCAATGAGGCGGTGAAACAGCAGAATCTGCAGGTTGGTGCCAGCGTCACCGCCAGTTTTAATGCCGAACACGCCATCATCGCCACACTGCTCTGAAATCCACGCCATGATTTGACTTCCCCTGCGTGGCTGGCTAAAACTGGACGACACGATGCATAAAACGGAATAGATCATGGCTTCATTGCAAATTTCGCAAGGTACGTTTCACCTTAGCGCTACTCGAGCACTGTCCCTTAACGATTTAACCCTCAACAGCGGCGAAAGCTGGGCGTTTGTCGGCGCCAACGGCAGCGGCAAGTCATCGCTGGCGCGCGCCCTATCCGGCGAGTTGCAGCCCGGTAAAGGCAGCGTGCAGCAGGATTTTCAGCGTCGTACGCGCCTATCGCTGGAGCAGCTACAGAAACTGGTCAGCGATGAGTGGGAACGTAATAACACCGATCTACTGAGTGAAGGCGAAGACGATACCGGTCGCACCGCCGCACAGATCATTCAGGATGAAGTGCAAGATGAGGCGCGCTGTCAGGCGCTGGCGCAGCAGTTTGGCATCACTTATCTGCTCGATCGTCGGTTCAAATATCTCTCCACCGGCGAGACGCGCAAAACGCTGTTGTGTCAGGCGCTAATGGCGCAGCCGGATCTGCTGATCCTCGATGAACCTTTCGATGGGCTGGATGTGGCGTCGCGCGCCAGCCTGGCGCAAACCCTCAACGATCTGCATCGAAGCGGTTTTAGCGTAGTGCTGGTGCTCAATCGCTTTGATGATATTCCCGATTTTGTCGAGAAGGTCGGCGTGTTGGCCGAATGCACGTTAACCCACGTAGGCGAACGGGGCGCGATTCTGGCCGAAGCGCTGGTGGCGCAGCTGGCGCACAGCGAGAAGCTTGCTGGCATGGCGCTGCCGCAGGCGGATCAACCCGATCAACTGCCGCAGCTGGCCGAAGATGCGCCGCGCGTGATGCTGCGCAACGGCGTGGTGTCGTACAACGACAAAGCGGTGATTGATGGCCTGAACTGGCAGGTTAATCCCGGTGAACACTGGCAGATTGTGGGGCCGAACGGCGCGGGTAAATCCACCCTGCTCAGTTTGGTAACCGGCGATCATCCGCAGGGTTACAGCAACGATTTGACGCTGTTTGGCATCCGACGCGGCAGCGGTGAAACCATCTGGGACATCAAGCAGCACATCGGTTACGTCAGCAGCAGCCTGCACCTCGATTATCGCGTCAGCTGTAATGTGCGCACCGTGGTGCTCTCCGGCTTCTTCGATTCGATTGGTCTGTATCAGGCGGTGTCCGATCGGCAAAAAGCGCTGGCGCGTCAGTGGCTGGCGCTGCTCGGTATGGATAATCAGCTGGCGGATGCGCCGTTCCACAGTTTGTCGTGGGGCCAGCAGCGGCTGGTGCTAATTGCGCGCGCGCTGGTGAAACATCCCACGCTACTCATTCTCGATGAGCCGTTGCAGGGGCTTGATCCGATTAACCGCCAGTTGGTGCGCCGCTTTGTTGATGTGCTGATTGGCGAAGGCCGTACGCAACTGCTGTTTGTCTCCCACCACGCCGAAGATGCGCCGCAGTGCATCACCCATCGCCTGAGTTTTGTCGCCCAGGAACAGGGTTACGGTTTCCTGCAAGAGTCGCTGCGTTAATTAGCGGTTGCCATAAGTGGCAATCCTACAAACATCTAACGTGCATAGCGCCATTGCCAAAATAATTCGAGCTGCGGCAAGCAGCAGCAGTTCGGAGTATGAAGGCAATGTAAGCGTTACCATTTCATCGCCTGGTAATTCAACAAACACACGCAACAACCCCACAAAATGAGAATCGTCACCTTGTGTAAACGATACCATTTATCCAGACTGGATCACGCTTTCACGCTGGTCTTTGTGCTACTTTGATCAAAATCATTTTTATCTGTTTGCTGTTTACCAGGACTCATCATGGAAAAATTTAACCCGGTCGATCACCCGCATCGCCGTTATAACCCATTGATCGATCAATGGGTGCTGGTCTCACCGCATCGCGCTAAGCGCCCGTGGCAAGGTGCGCAGGAAACCCCGGCACTGGAGCAACTGCCAGCGCACGATCCTGACTGCTTCCTTTGTGCTGGAAACACCCGCATTACCGGTGACAAAAACCCCAACTATAAAAGCACTTACGTGTTCACCAATGACTTTGCCGCGCTGATGACTAACACGCCAGACGCACCTCAAAGCGACGATCTGTTGATGCGCTGCGAAAGCGCGCGCGGTACCAGCCGGGTGATCTGCTTCTCGCCGGATCACAGCAAAACGCTGCCGGAACTGCCGCTGAGCGGGCTGGAAGATATCGTGCGGACCTGGCAGGAACAGACTGCCGATCTCGGCCAGCACTATCCTTGGGTGCAGGTGTTTGAAAACAAAGGCGCGGCGATGGGCTGCTCCAACCCGCATCCGCATGGCCAGATTTGGGCCAACAGCTTCCTGCCGAACGAAGCGCAGAAAGAAGATGACAACCAACGTCACTATTTTGCCGAGAAAGGCACGCCGCTGCTGGTCGATTACGCTGCGCGCGAGTTGAGCGATGGCAGCCGTACGGTGGTGGAAACCGAACACTGGCTGGCCGTGGTGCCGTGGTGGGCGGCGTGGCCGTTTGAAACCTTGCTGCTGCCGAAAGCCCATGTGAAACGCATCACCGATCTCTCCGAGCCGCAGCGCACCGATCTGGCGCTGGCGCTTAAGCAGCTCACCAGCCGCTACGACAACCTGTTCCAGTGCTCTTTCCCCTATTCGATGGGCTGGCACGGCGCGCCGTTCAACGGCGAAGCCAACGATCACTGGCAGCTGCACGCACACTTCTATCCGCCGCTGCTGCGTTCAGCCACGGTACGCAAATTTATGGTTGGCTATGAAATGCTGGCCGAAACCCAACGTGATTTAACGGCGGAACAGGCAGCTGAACGTCTGCGTTCTGTCAGCGATGTCCATTTCCGCGAGGCGCAATAAATGTCATTAAAATCCATTACTCAACAGGTTTTCGCTGACACTTTCGGCTATCAGGCGACACACAGCATTCAGGCGCCGGGCCGCGTCAATCTGATTGGCGAACACACCGACTACAACGATGGCTTTGTGCTGCCGTGCGCCATCGATTATCAAACCGTGATTGCCTGCGCCAAACGCGATGATCGCCAGGTGCGCGTGATTGCCGTCGATTACGACAATCAGCAGGACAGCTTCTCGCTGGATGCGCCGATTGAGCCGCTGAAAGAGCCAATGTGGGCCAACTACGTGCGCGGCGTGGTGAAAACATCTGCAGAAACGCGATGCCAGCTTTGGCGGCGTCGATATGGTGATCAGCGGCAACGTGCCACAAGGCGCGGGCCTGAGTTCTTCGGCGTCGCTGGAAGTGGCGGTAGGTACCGTATTCCAGCAGCTGTATGCATTAAACCTCGATGGCGCAGCGATTGCGGTGAACGGTCAGGAAGCGGAAAACCAGTTTGTCGGCTGCAACTGCGGCATCATGGATCAGCTGATCTCGGCGCTCGGTCAGCCGGATCACGCCATGCTGCTGGATTGTCGTACGCTCGGCACGCGCGCGGTATCAATGCCGGAAGATGTCGCGGTGGTGATCATCAACTCCAACTTCCGTCGTAGCCTGGTGGGCAGCGAATACAATACGCGTCGTGAACAGTGTGAAACTGGCGCACGCTTCTTCAATAAACCGGCGCTGCGCGATGTGACGCTGGAAGAGTTTGAAGCCTCTGCTGGTGAGCTGGATGCGTTGGTGGCAAAACGCGTGCGTCACGTGATTAGCGAAAATGCGCGCACGCTGGAAGCCGCCGATGCGTTAAGCGCGGGCGATCTGAAACGCATGGGCGAACTGATGGCCGAATCGCACGCCTCAATGCGTGACGATTTCGAAATCACCGTGCCGCAAATCGATCAGCTGGTTGAGATTGTGAAAGCAGAAATCGGCCCGCGCGGCGGCGTGCGTATGACCGGCGGCGGTTTCGGTGGCTGCATCGTGGCGCTGATGCCAACCGATCTGGTCGATGCGGTGAAAGCGGTGGTCGCTGAGAAGTATGAAGCGCAAACCGGCATCAAAGAGACCTTCTACGTGTGCAAAGCGTCCGCAGGAGCAGGCCAATGGTAAGTGATGTGAATTCACACGCGCCAGACGGGCAACCGTGGCGCATCACTGTGCTGCGCAATCGCAACGGCATGGTGGCTACTTTTATGGATTGGGGCGCGACCTGGCTGTCAGCGCGCGTGCCAATGTTGGACCACAGCGTGCGTGAAGCGCTGCTCGGCTGTGCCACGCCGTCCGATTATCTGCATCAGGATGCTTATCTTGGCGCGACGATTGGCCGCTACGCGAACCGCATCGCCTCGGCCGAACTGAAGCCGCTTAACCTGCTGCTGGCAGCGAATCAGGGCGCACATCAGCTGCACGGCGGGCCGGAAGGTTTCGATAAACGTCGCTGGCAGATTCTCAGTCAGAGCGAAAGCGAGGTGCACTATCGCCTCGATTCGCCCGATGGCGATCAGGGTTATCCCGGCAATGTGATCGCCAATGTCATCTATCAACTTGATGACGATAATTGCTTGTCGATTCGCTATGAAGCGCAAACCGACAAGCCTTGCCCGGTCAATCTCACCAACCATGCTTACTTTAATCTTGATGCGCATCATGGTGATGCGCGCCAGCATCGCTTACAACTGCACGCCGATCGTTACCTGCCGGTGGACAGCGAAGGCATTCCTAACGCGCCGCTGAAAGAGGTGGCGGGAAACAGTTTTGATTTCCCGCCAGCCGAAGCGCGTCGCCGATGAGTTCCTCGCCGATGACGATCAAAAAGCGGTGAAAGGCTATGACCACGCCTTTTTGCTTAACACCGCTGGCGACAGCAGCCAGCCCGCCGCCCATTTATGGTCTGCCGATGGCAAGCTGGAGCTGAGCGTGTTTACTGCCGCTCCGGCGCTGCAGTTCTACACCGGCAACTATCTGGCGGGAACACGCGCCCGTGAGCAGGACAGCTATACTGCTTTCCAGGGCATCGCTCTGGAGAGCGAATTTTTACCGGATTCGCCTAACCATGCAGAGTGGCCGCAGCCCGATTGCTGGCTGCAACCCGGCGACAGCTGGCAGTCCGTGACGCGTTATCGCTTCACGCCGCACTGAGCCACCGGATGAAAAACGCGCACTGCGCTGCCGACAGGCTTACGCCGTGCGTTGTTTTCCGCTATGGTATGGCGCTATTAGTGAGCCGCTTCTCAGTGGCCGCAGCCGGTTTCAATACTAATCGTAAATCGAGCATTAAGGAGTAAAGCTATGGCCGTAACTAAGCTGGTACTGGTGCGACACGGCGAAAGCCAGTGGAACCAGGAAAACCGCTTCACCGGATGGTACGACGTTGACCTGTCTGACAAAGGTCGCACTGAAGCCAAAGCAGCCGGTCAGCTGCTGAAGAAAGAAGGTTTCGTGTTTGATTTCGCTTACACCTCAGTGCTGAAGCGCGCTATTCACACCCTGTGGAATGTGCTGGATGAGTTGGATCAGGCTTGGCTGCCGGTTGAAAAAACCTGGCGTCTGAACGAGCGTCACTACGGTGCGCTGCAAGGTCTGGATAAAGCAGAAACCGCCGCTAAATACGGTGACGAGCAGGTGAAACAGTGGCGTCGTGGCTTTGCTATCACGCCACCCGAACTCGATCGCGCTGATGAGCGTTTCCCTGGCCACGATCCGCGTTACGCTTCACTGACTGACGCGCAGCTGCCAACCACCGAAAGCCTGGCGCTGACCATCGAACGCGTGATTCCTTACTGGAACGAAAGCATTCTGCCGCGCATTAAGAGCGGTGAGAAAGTGATCGTTGCTGCACACGGCAACTCACTGCGTGCGCTGGTTAAATACCTCGACAACCTGAGCGAAGACGAGATCCTCGAACTGAACATCCCAACTGGCGTGCCGTTGGTGTATGAGTTCGATGAGAACTTCAAGCCACTCAAACGTTACTATCTGGGTGATGCTGATGAGATTGCTGCGAAAGCCGCAGCCGTAGCAAACCAGGGTAAAGCGAAGTAAACGAACGCTGAAACGCAAAAAGGCCAGACGCAAGTCTGGCCTTTTTTATTGCCGAATGGCTTAGCTGCGGCGCTGTTTGACCGCCTGAGCCAGCTGACGCAACGCCTTCTCGGTGTCTTCCCAGCCGATACAGGCATCGGTCACGCTCTGGCCGTACACCAGCGGTTTGCCGCTTTCGAGGCTCTGATTACCTTCCACCAGATGACTCTCAATCATCACGCCAGTAATCGCCTGCTCACCACCGGCAATTTGCTGTGCCACGTCGTCGGCAACCACCATCTGACGCTGGAACTGCTTGCTGCTATTAGCATGGCTGAAGTCGATCATCACTTGCGGACGCAAGCCTGCTTTCTCCAGACCGGTTTTCACGGCCGCCACGTGTTCGGCGCTGTAGTTCGGCTCTTTGCCGCCGCGCAGGATGATGTGGCAGTCTTCGTTACCGCTGGTTTCGACAATCGCCGAGTGACCATATTTGGTGACTGACAGGAAGCAGTGTGGCGCGCTGGCCGCACCGATGGCGTCAATCGCCACTTTGATGGTGCCGTCGGTACCGTTTTTGAAGCCCACCGGGCAAGAGAGGCCGGAAGAGAGTTCGCGATGCACCTGCGATTCGGTGGTACGTGCACCAATCGCGCCCCAGCTCATCAGATCGGCCATATATTGTGGCGTGATCATATCGAGGAACTCACCGGCGGCTGGCAACCCGATATCGTTGATATCCACCAGCAGCTTGCGCGCCAGGCGCAGGCCGTCGTTGATCTGGAAGCTGCCATCCATAAACGGATCGTTGATCAGCCCTTTCCAGCCCACCGTGGTGCGCGGTTTTTCAAAGTAAACGCGCATCACCACTTCGAGATCGTCTTTCAGCTCATCACGCAGTGCCAGCAGGCGCGTCGCATACTCTTGCGCAGCCTGGGTATCGTGAATTGAGCACGGACCGATCACCACCAGCAGACGATCGTCTTCGCCATGAAGAATGCGGTGAATCGCCTGACGTGACTGCGCTACGGTTGCAGCCGCTTTATCGGTGGCGGGGAATTTTTCAAGCAAAGCAACAGGAGGCAGTAACTCTTTGATCTCTCTGATGCGTAAATCATCGTTCTGGTAATCCATACACAATTCCATTCAAATTTCTGGCCCAACGTCCGTCGGGCGCAACCCGCCCACTTTAGCCCTTCACGCGGTGGGTGTAAATTACGCACCGCGCTTAAAATGTACATCTCAAATTTGCATTTATATATCCATGCACTAAGCTTTTTAAATGTAAGCACTAAGGAATGATGTGTTTGCAAAATTAAATTTTTAAGTGAAGCGTATAAGGTGGATTTTATTCCATCGCGGCACGCTATTTTCGTCACTCAACACCAGCGGGTGTTAGACGGCAACTATCCATTAATTACTGGAGCATAATGATGAATAAGTTTGCAATGATCTTTCTGACAGCAGCGATGACCATGGGTAGCGGTGCTGTAATGGCTGCGGATAACAACAATGGTGCGGCCAACGCTTCAGCTGAAGCCGGTGCAGCAGCTGGCGGTGCAAAACAAAATCTGCCACCTAATAATGTTGATAACAGCAAAATTAACAGCGGTAGCACCAATACCAACAGCGCAGCAACGTCAGGCACTGACTCAAGCAATATGTCAGCCAACCAGGTGCACAAAAACAGCATGTGCAAAGACGGCAAATGCCCGGACATGAATAAAAAAGTCGACACTAAAGAGGGTGGCGGCCACGTGAAACATAAAACAGACGGTACTTCGCAATAAGTTTCCTTCTGTTTGATCAAGGGAGAGCTTCGGCTCTCCCTTTTATTTTGCCCCCCGCCCTTTTCCGCTATGCTGAAGCAATGAAATTCACAGGAACTATTTCATGGCTTCATTGCTGCTTATTGATGATCACCCGTTAGTTGCCGTCGCACTGGAAGCGGCTTGCGTTAACGCTCCTATCACGTTGAACATTCACGCCGCTGGCGACGAAGCGCAGGCGCGCCAACTGCTTCAACAACATCCCATCGATTTAATTGTGCTGGATATCGGTTTACCCGATTGCGACGGACTCGAACTGCTGCGCCGGTTGCGCATGCGTAATCAGCACTGCCCGGTGTTGATCTATTCCGCGCAGCAGAGCCGCCACACGCTGCTCAGCGCCGTGTCGCTTGGCGCTGCTGGTTACGTGGTGAAAAGCCAAAGCATGGCGCAACTGCTGAGCGCGATTCTGGCGGTGCTAGGCGGCCAGCAGGCTTTTCCGCCGCTGCCGGAACGTATCGAACTGCCGTTAACCGAGAAAGAGCAGCAGATTGTAGCGTTGCTGGTGCGCGGCCTCTCGAATCTGCAGATTGGCGAACAGCTGCATATCAGCAATAAAACCGTTAGCACCCACAAGAAGAACATCCTGGAGAAAACCGGCGTACAGTCGGTGGTTGAGCTGGCTGAGCTGTGGAAAGCGCAGCAGTGAGGATCTGTTTGCTGCTGTGTACGCTGCTGCTGAGTGTGATGGCGAAAGCCGATCTGCAACCCGCCAGCAGCGTGATGTTACCTGCGATGATGCCAGCCCCACACGCCGAGCCGTGGCCTGGCGCAACGTTGCGCGTCGCGGTGCCGGCACAAAACAGCGCACCCTGGGCGATGCGCATTGGCGATCACCTCTGGGGCATCGACGCCGACTATCTCAGCGCCCTAAGCCAGTTGACCGGTACGCATTTCACGCTGCAAAGCTATGCCGATCGCGCGCAGCAACTGGCAGCCTTGCAGCGCGGCGAGGTGGATTTGGTGTTGAGTAATCAACATGCCCAGCTCCCATCCGATGTGCTGCTCAGCGACAGCTGGTACAGCAGCCCGATTCGCATTTATCGTAACCGGGATAATCAGCGCGCGGTGATGTTCAATAGCGAAACCGCGCAGCTCACCATTGCCGAAGCTACGCTGGCGCAGTTGCCCACTGAATTTGTGCAGCAGCATCGCTGGCACACCTTGCCGGGCGATCTGCAGGCGCTGTATGCGCTGCTCAATCAGCAAAGCGATTATCTGGTCGCCGATGAAGCCAGCGCCGGTTTCTTGCTGGGCCAGCTGCAGCAAGGACAAATTTACCAAATCACTGCCGATCCTGGCGCGGGCGAATTAACGCTACGCGCAATGACGCGCAATGCCGCGCTGATCCACTGGCTTAACAGCCAGCTGCGTCTGCTGCCCGCCGAGTTCAGCAGTCGCGTCCAGCAGCGCTGGAGCCCGCCGCTGCTGCGTTATCAGGACACGCAAACCCTGATGCTGTCGGCCAGCGAAAAACAGTGGCTGGCGCAACATACTGAGATTCCGTATGCGGTTGAAGCGGATAACGCGCCCTGGAGCTATCGCGACAGCAGCGGCAACGCGCGCGGCTTCGGCATCGACATGCTGAACGCGCTTAGCCAAAGTACCGGCCTGCGTTTTACCCCGCGCTGGGTCAACAATCCGCAGCAGGCCGCCACGCTACTGCAGCAACAGCAGGTGATGCTCAACCTGTTGCAGCCGCTGTATGGCGACGATCCCGGCAGCAATACTTTGCCGGTATGGCGCGCCATTTGGGGCATTTACACGCTAGCCACGCATCAGCCAATGAACTGGCAATCGTTACAAGGCCAGCGCGTGGGCGTATTACGCGACGATCTCGCCATACGTTTGCTGCCGTCAGGTATTACGCCGCAGCCGTTCGACGATCGGACGCAGCTGTGGCAAGCGCTGAATAACGGTCAGATCGATGCGCTGGTAGATAACGTGCTTTCTGCCCGCTGGCGTATGGCGAGTCACGAAGATAATCGTGTGCATCTGGCGTTTGCTGCCAGCGATATCGCCTGGCCGCTGGCGCCGCAGGTCAGTGCTGAACAGCCTGAGCTGCGCGCCCTGCTCGACCATGCATTGCAGCAAATCCCGCCTGATACGCTCAACCAGATGCGCGTCAGCTGGTCACAGCCGCCGCAGCCCGGCACGACGATGGCGATGCGCAATATTCCGCTGATGATTTTGCTTGCGGCAGGCGTAATTATTCTGTTGCTGTTGGGCTTGCTGACGCGTCGTTACTGGCAGCAGCGCCGTGACCGATTGCAGCGTGAGCAGGCCGAACGCGCCAATGCCGCCAAAAGCCAGTTTCTTGCCACTGCCAGCCACGAACTGCGCACGCCGATGCAGGCGATACTCGGTTTGCTGGAGCTGGAACAGCAGCAGCATCCGAGTGAACGGCTGGCGCTGATGCACAGCAGCGCGCGGTCGCTGATGGCGCTATTGAACGACTTGCAGGATCACGCGCGTATTGAGAGCCAGAGCTTCCGTCTGGCGCCGCGTCCGCTCAATCTGACGCTCTGGCTGCAGCAACAGCAGCAGTTTTATCATCCCTTAATGCGCGATGCCGGGCCGAACCTGATTGCCGAAGCCCTGACGCCGCTGCCTGCCAGCGTGTTGCTGGATGGCGATCGCCTGCAGCAGGTAGTGAATAATCTGGTGGCCAACGCCCTTAAGTTTACCCGCGAAGGCGAAGTGCGCCTGTCGCTGGCGGTCAGTGAGCACATCCAGCTTACGGTCACCGACACCGGAAGCGGCATCCCGCTTAACGAGCAGGCAAAACTGTTTGAGCCGTGGTATCAGGCGCCGTCCGGCAAAAGCCATGCGGTGCAAGGCAGCGGCTTAGGTTTGTTTATCTGTCGCGAGATTGTGCAACGAATGGGCGGTACGCTAACGCTCACTTCAGCACCGGGCAGCGGCACCACGGTCAGCGTGCAGTTGCCATTAGTGGTGAGCGAAGAGCCGTTAACCGAGCGCACAGCCAGCTGGCCTGTTTACCCGCAGCTGCGCGTGGCGATTGTGGACGATCACCCGACCAATCTTTTGGTGATGCAGCAGCAGCTGGCGATGTTTGGCGTTGAGGCGCAGGTATTTGAAGAGGGCCGAGCGCTGCTGCGCGCCGATGCTCAGCGCGCCTTCGATATTCTGTTTATCGACCAGATGATGCCGCGCCCGGATGGTTTAACGCTGCTGCGTATTCTGCGCCGTCGTCAGCGCCAGCGCGGCAGCACCTCGCTGCGCGTGCTCTGCTCTGCAGATGTTCAGTTGCTGAAAATCGCCTTGCTGGATGACGAAGCTCTGCTGCTCAAACCCATTGAACTCGATCATCTGGCACCGCTGCTGGCGCGCGCAGTAAAAGATCCATTGGATGTCTTGCCAAACAGCTTACTGATTCTGGCGCAGGATAATCAGGCATTTATTCCGCGCATCTGTCAAACCTTGCAGCGCACGCTGCAACAGGATCGGGATTTGCTGTTGAACGCGCGCGATACACAAAATTGGACGGCGCTGGAACAGGCTGCACACCGCATGAAGGGCAGCTGGTTGATGCTGGGCATTGATGAGGTAGCCGAGCGCTGTCAGCAGTTGATTGAGCAGGTTAAACAGCAGCAGTTGCCGCTTGATGATCTCAATTTACTGATATCATTAACAAACAGGTTACTTAAACAACTGGATAATTATGGCACACACGCATTCTCACGGGACCGCTAACGGCAACCACAAACGACTGGCCGCGGCGTTTGGCGTAACGGCGCTGTTTATGGTGGCCGAAGTGATCGGCGGGCTGGTTTCTGGCTCGCTGGCGCTGCTGGCCGATGCCGGACATATGTTGACCGATGCCGCCGCGCTGCTGATGGCGTTACTCGCGGTGCAGTTTGCTCAGCGCAAGCCTAACGCGCGCCATACCTTCGGCTTGCTGCGTCTCACCACCTTAGCGGCGTTCGTCAACGCCATTGCGCTATTGGTGATTACGGTGCTGATTGTCTGGGAAGCGCTGCGTCGCTTCTATGAACCCCAGCCGATTGCCGGCGGATTGATGCTCGGCATCGCCATTGCCGGTTTGCTGGCCAATCTGCTGTCGTTCTGGCTGCTGCATCGCGGCAGCGAAGAGAAGAATCTCAACGTACGTGCGGCGGCATTGCATGTGCTGGGCGATTTGCTGGGTTCGGTCGGTGCGATTGTCGCGGCGGTGATCATCATGCTGACCGGCTGGACGCCAATCGACCCGATTTTGTCGCTGCTGGTGTCATTGCTGGTGGTACGTAGCGCCTGGTCGCTATTGCGCGAGAGCCTGCATGAGTTGCTGGAAGGTGCGCCGGGCCATATCAACGCGGATAAACTGACACGTGAGCTGACGCGCAATATCGATGAAGTACGTAACGTGCATCACGTTCATTTGTGGCAAGTGGGTGAAAAACCGGTGCTGACGCTGCATGTGCAGGTGATTCCGCCATACGATCATGACGGCCTGCTTAAGCGCATTCACCACTATTTGCATGAGCACTATCAGATTGCCCACGCCACGGTGCAGATGGAATATCAGCCGTGCAGCGGGCCGGACTGCGAGTTGTGTTTAGATAATAGCGCCGCGCAGCACGATCACCACGATCATGCTGCGCTGGAAGGTCACGCTCATCATCACTGATGGGACAGCGCGCGCGAGCCATGTTCGCGTGCGCTTTGCATCCACAGGCGCGAACCGTTAAGCGCAATCAGCGTCAGAATCGCGTACTCCAGTGACATGGCATATACGCCCTGACGCGCAAAGATCATCACGCTGATAACGTTGATCACCACCCAAAGCAGCCAGTTCTCAACGTACTTACGCGTCATCAAAATCATCGCCACAATCGACAGCACCATCATGCACGAATCCCAGAACGGGAACGCGTCAGGCTGCAGTTGCGGCATCGCCACGTTGAGCCCCAGACTTTGCATGATGCCGACCGCTGTTTTGGTCAGGAAGGCAAAGACCGGATCGATGTACACCGTCATCAGCGCAATCGCCACCACGCACGCCGCGCCCCAGCCCAATGCTTTCGGCAGCGGCAGCCAGCGAATTCTCAGCTCCGTTTCGTTGTTAGAGGTTTGCCGACTCCACGCGTACCAGCCGTAAACGTTGGCGACGAAGAAGAACAGTTGCAGCAACAAGCTGGCGTAGAGCTGAATCTGGAAGAAAATCACCGCGAACAGCGTGACGTTTATCAGCCCGAAAAAGTAGTTGATGATTTTCTCAAGACTGGCGAGCCAGATGCACAGCAGGCCCGCAAGGGTGCCAACGGCTTCGATCCATGAGAGATCGTAGCCGCCAACGCCGAGCGGAATGTGAACCAGAATATTTTGCGTGCTAAAGAAGTCCATATAAGGTGCCTGTGTAACGGGAGCCCGTCATGCATTCCCTTTGATTTTAAGTTTGAGATCTGCAGCAAAGGATAGCATGCGGTTGAGCGGTAGCAACGCGGCCTCACGCAACGCGCTATCCACATGGATCTCATGCGCGCTGCCGCCACGCTCCAGTCCTTCGGCAATCGCTTTCAGGCCGTTCATCGCCATCCAAGGACAGTGCGCACAGCTGCGGCAGGTGGCGCCCTCGCCTGCGGTGGGCGCTTCCAGCAACTCTTTGTTCGGCACCGCCTGCTGCATTTTGTAGAAGATGCCGCGATCGGTGGCGACGATCATCTGCGGATGCGGCAAACTTTGCGCCGCCTGAATCAGCTGACTGGTGGATCCCACCGCATCAGCCAGATCGACAATCGCCTGCGGTGATTCAGGATGCACCAGCACAGCCGCATGCGGATAGAGCGCCTTCATGCGTTGCAAAGCCTGTGTTTTGAATTCGTCATGCACAATACAGGCGCCCTGCCAGCACAGCACATCCGCGCCGGATTTTTGCGTGACGTAGCGGCCGAGATGGCGATCCGGTGCCCAGATGATTTTCTCGCCGAGGCTGTCGAGATGCTCAATCAGCTCAACCGCGATGCTCGAGGTGACGACCCAATCCGCACGCGCTTTAACCGCCGCCGAGGTGTTGGCATACACCACCACCGTGCGATCGGGATGCTGATCGCAGAAGCGGTTAAATTCTTCAATTGGGCAACCGAGATCGAGCGAGCATTCCGCCTGCAAGGTGGGCATCAGCACGGTTTTTTCCGGGCTAAGGATTTTTGCGGTTTCACCCATAAAACGCACGCCCGCCACCAGCAAGGTTTTAGCGGGATGAGTACTGCCGAAACGGGCCATTTCCAGTGAGTCCGATACGCAGCCGCCGGTCTCTTCCGCCAGCGCCTGAATTTCGGGATCGGTGTAGTAATGCGCCACCATCACCGCATCGCGTTCTTTCAGCAAGCGTTTGATTTTGTTTTTATAATGGGCTTTTTCATCGTCGCTGAGACGTGCCGGTTTCGGCGGGAAAGGATAGATCGCGCTTTCAGGATCGAACATCAGGCTCATGACACGGCTCTCGTTTTCTCAATTTAACAAAATTGCCTGTTACGGCAATGATGCGGCATAAAAACCGCTATCGTGTTTTATATGCTAAACACGATAGCGGAATTGCGCGAGAGTGTCGTCTCTTTTTTGCGCGCTCTACAGCAACAATGCGCTGCTCAACGTTTTCTGCGGACTTTCCAGCTCCAGCAGGAAGGCTTTAACGGTGAGCCCACCTGCAAAACCGGTAAGTTTGCCGTTGCTGCCAATCACGCGATGGCACGGCGCCATAATCGACAGCGGATTTTTACCGTTCGCTGCGCCCACGGCGCGCACCGCTTTCGGATTGCCGATCTGCTCGGCGATTTGCTGGTAGCTGCGCGTTTCACCAAACGGGATGGTGAGCAGTGCCTGCCACACTTTTTTCTGGAACTCGGTGCCGACGGTGTCGTACGGCATATCAAACTGCTGACGCTCACCGGCGAAATATTCGCGCAGCTGGCGTTCGGCCTCACACAGAATCGGATGCTGATCGTTACGGCTGATCGGCTTCAGCGGCACGCGCTGCGCCCCTTCGTTTTCCCACAGAATCGCCGACAATCCTTTATCGGTGGCAACAAGCGTGAGCTCGCCAACGGGCGTCGCGATGATTTTGGCATGATACATGGTGCACCTCCGGCATATTCTCTGCTGGCGATTATCGCATTTCCGCCGCAGGAAACTGGCTGTTTTCGGTCATCAGCATAAACTGGTTAGCTGTCCGAAAGCAGCGAGTTTTCCTGTTCAGCTTGCGCGACCATGCCGTTTATTTGCCGGAGACGATGATGTTTGATGCTGAAATTGCGTACCAGGCGCTGACGTCGCGCGATAGCCGCTTCGACGGGCTGTTTTTTGTTGGCGTGACATCCACCGGCATCTATTGCCGCCCTATTTGTCCGGTGAAAGCGCCGATGCAGAAGAACTGCCTGTTTTTTAGTAGCGCAGAGGCCGCCGAGAAAGCGCACTTCCGTCCGTGTTTACGCTGCCGTCCGGAACTGGCGCCCGGCTCTGCGCCGGTGGATAGCCATCACCGCATTGCCGATCGTTTAATTCGCCGCATCGAAGAGGGCTTGCTGGAAGAGCAGGAGACGCTGGCAGACATCGCTAGCGAGTTTGCCCTCAGTGAACGTCAATTGCGTCGCGTGGTGCAGCAGGAGCTCGGCGTATCGCCTTTAGAGCTGCGTCAGACACGTCGTATGCTGCTAGCCAAGCAACTTCTGACAGAAACCTCTTTGCCAGTCACGGAAATTGCTTACGCCAGCGGCTTCCGCAGTTTGAGGCGCTTTAACGATGTGTTCCAGGCGCGCTATCGCATGACGCCCTCCCGCCTGCGCAAGCAGAATCAACCCGACGCCGTGAAAACCACGCAGGAGAGCGCCGAACTGCGCCTGAGTTATCGGCCGCCTTACGATTGGGATGCGATGCTCGATTTCCTGCAACAGCGCGTGATGAAGGAAGTGGAATGGGTGAACGAGGGCATGTATCACCGCACCGTGGCGCTGGGCAACTGTCGCGGCTGGGTGCGCGTGAGCCATGTTGCGGGTAAACAGTCGCTGAAGGTGCAATTCACAACGTCGCTGACGCCAGTGCTGCCCGCTTTGCTGCGTCGTCTGCGCGATCTATTTGATTTGGATGCGCAGCCACAGCGCATAGCTGAGCATCTAAGCCACGATCCGCTTTTAGCCGAGAGCTTATCGCGCTTTCCCGGCTTACGCGTTCCTGGTGCGTTTGACGGCTTTGAGTTGGGTGTGCGCGCGATACTCGGGCAGCAGGTTACCGTGAAAGCCGCAACCACGCTAAGCAGCCGAATGGCACAGCGCTTTGGTGAACCGCTGGTAACGCCGTGGTCAGAACTTTCGCGTTTGCCGCCAAATGCGGAGTCGCTAGCGGCGGCGAGCATCGATGATATTGCCAGCCTGGGAATCGTCAGTGCGCGTTCACATGCCATTCAGGCGTTGGCGCAGGCCTGTGCTTCCGGCGCATTACGCTTTAACGGTGCGGTGAATCCAGACGTGGTTCAGCAGCAGTTACTGGCGCTAAAAGGCATTGGGCCGTGGACGGCAAGTTATATCGCCATGCGCGCGCTGCGCTGGCCTGATGCGTTTCCCAAAGAGGATATTGCGATTCGTAATAATCTCGGCGGCGTGAGTGCCAAAGTGGCGGAGCAGATATCGCAGGTTTGGCGGCCGTGGCGCAGCTATGCGGTGCTGCATATCTGGAAAAGTCTGACGCCGGTTAAGTTTAAAAAATAGATTTAGCTTAAAAGCTTGCCAACCAGCCGGAAGGACCGGGCGGTTCCGTAAAGTCGCCGTGGATACATCCCTGTAGGCTCTGCCGGCGCATCCATGCGCCGGAAGCTTTACTCCACCGCCCGGTCCTTTCGTCTTCGTTCAGTATGCGTGTGATTATTTCAAGCAACGACAAAGCATAAGGGCCAGAAAAGGCGGGAGCAGGAGGAGCGAAGCGTCCGAGCCATGGACAAAAACGCCGGGAGCGTTTTTGCACAACGCGAAGCGTTGCCCGCTTGCGGGCGAGCCTCATGGATGAGGCGAGGACTTGCGAGGCCGATCCACAGGGATGTGAGGTTTCTTCGCGATCCGCCCCGCCTTATCTGGCCGGTGCACCATCTCAAAGCAAATCCACCTAGCGTAGAAAAGCAAAAAGGCGCCTTTAGGGCGCCTTTCTACATAACTGGTGGGTCGTGCAGGATTCGAACCTGCGACCAATTGATTAAAAGTCAACTGCTCTACCAACTGAGCTAACGACCCGCTGTGGGGCTTACAACCTTTACTTGATGGTGGGTCGTGCAGGATTCGAACCTGCGACCAATTGATTAAAAGTCAACTGCTCTACCAACTGAGCTAACGACCCATCAAGGTTGTGAAGCTTACTGAAGAAATCATCTCTCTTACAACGGGTTGAGATGGTGGGTCGTGCAGGATTCGAACCTGCGACCAATTGATTAAAAGTCAACTGCTCTACCAACTGAGCTAACGACCCATCTTCAGTGCTGCCGATACTTGTTAAGATATGTCCCGGCAACGGCGGCATATATTACTGATTTAGCGGGAGGGCGCAACCCTTATTTTCCACTAAATGTCTCAATTGCTTACCTTTCATGCTGTAAGACCAGAAATCACACGAAATCCGGTCTTTTAGGCACAAATTACAACCCGGCAAGGCGTTTTTGCGCCTGCTTAGCAGAATCACTATTTGGGAATTGTTTGATCACTTGCTGGAAGACAGCCTTGGCTTTCGCCGTGTCGTTCTTCTCCTGCATGATCACACCAACCTTAAACAGCGCTTCCGGGGCTTTAGGCGATTTCGCGTAATTTTTTACCACAGTGGCAAAGTAATAGGCCGAATCGTCTTTTTTACCCTTGTTGTAATACAGCTGACCCAGCCAGTAATTGGCATTCGGCTGATAGGTAGAATCAGGATATTTCTTCACCCAAGCCTGCAGGGCAGTAATCGCCTGATCGTACTGCTTCTTCTCCAGAATCAGCGCAACCGCAGCATTGTAGTCCGTGTTGGCATCGCCGGTTTGCGCTGGCGCGGCCGAACTGGCGCTGCTACCGCTATCCGCAGAAGCCGCAGCGCCCGCTGCAGCGGCATCAGCACCACCGCTCGCCTGCGCACCATTACTGCCGGAGCTAAGGCTGTCGATTTGCTGATAGAGCTGCTTCTGGCGCTCAATCACCTGATTAAGCTGATAGCTGTTTTGCTGGATTTGCCCGCGCAGCGAATCGATATCGCTTTGGTTGTCGCTCATCTGCTGCTGCAATTGCTGCAAAAGCTGAGCCTGGGCATTAGAGATACGTTCAAGAGTGGTGACACGGTCTTCGACCGAGCCTGAGCCAACGCTACTGATTGACGCCTGGGCATTAGCGGCCCCCAAAGGAGCCGCTAAACCAACCAGTAACGACAGACTCAACAGATGAAGTCTGAAGTTACTCATCATGATATTTTCTTAGTAAACCAGTACGGCACGACGGTTTTTAGCGTAAGCCGCTTCGTCATGACCCAGTACAGCTGGTTTTTCTTTACCGTAAGAAACGATAGACATCTGGTCAGCAGAAACGCCTTTGCCTTGCAGATACATCTTGACGGCGCTTGCACGACGCTCGCCCAGGGCGATGTTGTATTCTGGGGTACCGCGCTCATCCGCATGACCTTCGATGGTCACTTTGTAAGATGGGTTGCCACGCAGGAATGCAGCGTGCTGATCCAGCATCTGAGCGTAGTCAGAAGCCACGTCATATTTGTCCAGACCGAAGTAAACGATGTTGTTCTGCTGCAGCTGCTGCATCTGCAGGCGCGCTTGCTCATCAGAAGACATGTTACCGCCGTTCTGACCAGCACCGTAAGCACCGTCGTTAGCGCCCATGCCAGTCTGATCGTTGTTGTTGTTTTTGTGTGAGCTACATGCAGCTACTGCGATAACCGGCAGAGCCAGCATCAAACCCTTCAGCACTTTGTTCAGTTGCATTTCTTTATCCTATTATTTTGTTTGCCATACATTTTAATCCCCCGCCGTGCAGGGGACCTATGCATCACAGATACGGCGACCAGGCAGGGAATTTGACCTGTCCATCAGTTGCCGGAAGACGCGCTTTGAAACGCCCGTCGGTTGAAACCAATTGCAACACGGAACCCATCCCCTGAGTAGAGCTATAGATTACCATTGTGCCGTTTGGCGCCAGACTCGGCGTTTCATCCAGGAACGTGTCCGTTATTGTTTGAACGGCTCCCGTTACCAGATCCTGTTTGGCGACGTGCTGAGCGCCACCGGCGCTGCTGATCATCACCATAGTTTTGCCGTCGGTTGACACATCCGCATCCTGGTTTTGCGCACCTTCCCAGGTAATACGTTGTGGCGCACCGCCGTTGATACCAACTTTATAAATCTGGGGCGCACCGGCCTGATCCGAGGTGTAAGCCAGTGTCTGGCTGTCCGGGAACCACGTTGGTTCAGTGCTGTTGTAGCGACCATCGGTCACCTGACGCGTCTGACCAGAAGCCAGATCCATCACATACAGGTTCAGGCTACCGGTTTTCGACAGCGCGAAGGCCAGTTTAGAACCGTCTGGTGAGAAGGCTGGCGCACCGTTATGACGCGGATAAGAAGCCACCTGACGGATTGCACCGTTAGACAGCGTCTGAACCACCAGCGCAGATTTGCCGCTTTCGAAGGTCACGTAAGCCACTTTGCTGCCATCTGGCGACCAGGCCGGAGACATTAATGGCTGCGGTGAACGGTGAACCACAAACTGGTTGTAGCCATCGTAATCCGACACGCGCAACTCATACGGGAACTGACCGCCATTGGTCTGCACCACATAGGCAATGCGGGTACGGAATGCGCCTTTGATGCCGGTCAGCTTTTCGAACACTTCGTCACTGGCGGTGTGCGCTGCGTAACGCAGCCACTGCTTAGTCACTTTATAAGAGTTCTGCGCCAGCACGGTGCCTGGCGCGCCGCCGGTGTCCACCAGCTGATAGGCAACTTGATAGCTGCCGTCAGCGTTAGGCGTTACCTGACCAACTACGACCGCATCAATACCCAATGCGCTCCATGCGGCAGGTTGAACTTCCTGCGCGCTGGCTGGCTGTTGTGGCAGACGAGAACGATCGAGCGGATTAAATTTACCGCTGTTACGTAAGTCAGCAGAGACGATCCCGCCGATGTCTTCTGGTGCCGCGCCTGGGCCAGCCCACTGGAACGGAACCACACCAATAGGACGTGCGGTGTTAACGCCCTGCGTAATTTCAATACGGACTTCTGCATGAAGCATTGCTGCCCACAGCAGTACAAAAAAACCTAAGGTTACACGAAGTGCCTGCTTCATTTTTTCTCCCTTACCTGAACCAGAGGTTCATGATAATTCGCACAGTTCCTGAAAAACACGAGTACTCATAGAGTATGGCAAGCTAACCTTAGTTCAACCTGCCGTACGTTACTGCATTATTCTGGTTTGAAACGCATCGGTGCGTTTTTAAACACTTCATACACCGCCTGCGAAGGCGGCTTCGGAATCCGCGCCTGCTTCGCGGCAGCAATTGCCGCTTGACACAAGGCGGGGTCGCCACCTTCCGATTTAACGTCAATCAGCAAACCATCCGGTGCCAGTTTAATACGCAGGTTACACTCTTTACCTTTGTACAAATCTGCATCGTAGAAACGGCTCTGAATCGCCCCGACCACTTGCCCCAGATAATTATTGATATCTGCGCCTGACGCGCCCGCTTTCTTCTGATTGCCCTGCCCTGCAGCGCCACCCGATGCGGTGCCGCTTTTCGGTGCATTCTTACCAGAAGACAAACCACCTAACAGGTCATCAACCGCATTTTCGTTCTTCGCAGCTTCAGCGGCGGCTTTTTTGGCATCCGCAGCCGCTTTCGCTTTTGCATCCGCTTTGGCCTTAGCAGCCGCATCGGCCTTGGCTTTCGCCTCGGCAGCAGCCTTCTCTTTGGCTTCTGCTGCGGCTTTTTCCTTCGCCTCAGCAGCCGCCTGCTCTTTAGCCTCTTTGGCTTCCTGAGCCGCTTTCGCCTTGGCATCGGCAGCAGCCTGCGCTTTGGCTTCAGCATCCGCTTTGGCTTTCGATTCTGCGGCCGCTTTTGCCTGCTGCGCCGCTTTCTCTTTCGCTGCTTCAGCGGCAGCGGCTTTCGCCTGCTCTTCTGCTTTCTTCTTCGCGTCAGCCGCGGCTTGCTTGGCTTCTTCTACCGCTTTGGCTTTGGCGTCAGCCGCTGCTTTTGCCTGCGCATCAGCTTCCGCTTTGGCATCAGCCTTGGCTTTCGCTGCGGCGGCTTCAGCAGTTTTCTGCTGTTCCTGGGCTTGCTTAGCGGCGGCTTGAGCGGCTTTCTGCTGCTCGGCCTGCTGCTTCGCCTGCTCTTTGGCTTCCTGCTGGGCCTGCAAGCGCTCTTTTTCCATCTCTTTCAGGCGCTGCTGCTCGGCAGCTTGTTTCTGCTGTAACTCTTCGGCCTGCTGCTGCGACTGCTTCTGACGCTGCTGCTCGGCGCGCTGACTGTCTCGTTGCTGATTCTGCTGGCGGTTATACTGCTCAACCACGGCGCCGGAATCGACCATCACTGCGTCAATATCACTGCCACCGCCACCGCCGCTGGATTCGATTTTTTCGTTAAACGAGCTCCAAATCAGTAGGGCGATCAGCACGATGTGCAGAATCACCGAAACGATTATCGCGCGCTTTAACTTGTCGTTCTGCTCGGTTGCCTTCGACACACTCGGTTCCCAAAAAACGGTTCGCTTTAAATCGGCTGCGTCATCAAACCGACAGATTTCACGCCTGCCTGATGTAACAGGTTCAGCGCCTTGATGATTTCGTCGTAAGGGACGTCTTTCGCACCGCCGATCAGGAAGACCGTTTTCGGATTGGCTTCAATCCGGCGCTGCGCTTCGCTCACCACCTGCTCCGGCGGCAACTGCGTCATACGATCGTGATCCACCACCAGGCTGTACTGGCCAACACCAGACACTTCAACAATCACCGGTGGATTATCATCAGTTGAGACGGTTTTTGAATCTGTCGCATCCGGCAGATCCACTTCCACACTCTGGGTAATAATCGGCGCGGTTGCCATAAAGATGAGCAGCAACACCAACAGCACGTCCAGCAGTGGAACAATGTTGATTTCCGACTTAAGGTCGCGTTTACCGCGACCACGGGTTCTGGCCATCGTAAACCTCGACTTACTTCGTGTTGTCGGTGGAGAAAGCCTGACGATGCAGGATAGCCGTGAACTCTTCCATGAAGTTATCGTAGCCCTGTTCCAGCTTGTTAACGCGCTGGTTCAGACGGTTGTACGCCATAACGGCAGGAATGGCCGCAAACAGACCGATTGCGGTCGCGATCAACGCTTCGGCAATACCCGGTGCAACCATCTGCAGCGTGGCCTGTTTTACCGCACCGAGGGCGATAAAGGCGTGCATGATCCCCCACACCGTACCAAACAGACCGATATACGGACTGATGGAGCCAACGGTGCCAAGGAAAGGAATGTGAGTTTCCAGCGTTTCCAGTTCACGATTGAAGGAGATGCGCATCGCACGGCTCGCGCCCTCAACAACCGCTTCTGGCGCATGGTTGTTAGCACGATGCAAACGCGCAAACTCTTTGAAACCCGAATAGAAAATTTGCTCAGATCCGCTCAGTTCATCGCGGCGTCCCTGGCTTTCCTGATACAGGCGTGACAGCTCGATACCCGACCAGAACTTATCTTCAAACGCTTCGGCTTCGCGCCCCGCCGCATTCAAAATGCGCGTCCGCTGAATAATGATCGCCCATGAGGCAATAGAAAAGCCGATCAAAATCAACATGATAAGTTTGACCAGAAAGCTCGCCTTCAGGAACAAATCAAGAACATTCATGTCAGTCACTGCTTGAACTCCGCGACAATAGACTTGGGAAGCGCAATTGGCTTCATTAGATGTGGGTTGATGCAGGCAATCAGGACTTCTGCTTCATTTAGCACTTTGCCTTCTGCATTCACGATACGCTGCGAGAACGTCATCGTTGCACGCGTCATTGAGGTCACTTCTGTTTGAATTTCCAAAAGATCGTCCAGACGTGCAGCCGCAACAAAATCGATCGTCATGCGTCGTACCACAAAAGCCACCTGCTCTTCCAACAGGACCTGCTGATTGAAATGGTGCTGGCGCAACATTTCGGTACGTGCTCGTTCATAGAAAGCAAGATAACTGGCGTGGTAAACCACACCACCGGCATCGGTGTCTTCGTAATAGACACGAACCGGCCAGCGAAACAGCGTTGTACTCACTCTACATCCCGGTCTCATTTTAAACGTTGCTACTATACGCAAGAGAGATCGGCTTGGGAATGGTCCGCTGACGCCGCGAGAAAATAATTATCACAGGTTAACAACTGGAAGGATTTATAGGATGTTTCTTGACCGGACGCTGACAAAACCTCACGTCAGCGTCTGAAATTGCGGCGTTTTTAAGTCCTGAGCCTGGACTTAATAGTAGAACCAGAAAATTCCTGCTACTAAAACTATCATCGCGGGCAACGGCGAGAAGAGCGCTTGCCAGCGCAGGCGCTGAGGGCGAAATCCAGTGCCGTGAATCACGCCGGTACAAACGGCCCAAATCAGCAGCATTCCATGCCATATCGCTAAATCACTGGTACGCGCGGCAAAGCGTGAAGGCTGCCAAATGACACAGCCCGCCAGCCACAGCGCGAGGATTAGCGAAAGGGCCCGAAGCGGGCCCTTGTCCATCAGACGATAAAGCGTCTGAATCAGTGCGCGCATCAGACTTGCTCGTCCTTCGCGCTGCTCTCTTCAACGTGCTCCAGCGCCAGCGCCGTAATCACACCGAACGCACAGGCCAGCAAGGTGCCAAGAATCCAGGCAAAATACCACATGCTCAATCTCCTTAATCAGTACAGGGAGTGCGTATTGCTCTCAATGTGTTCTTTGGTGATACGGCCAAACATCTTGTAATAACACCACGCGGTGTACGCCAGGATAATCGGTACAAAGATGATGGCGGCAATGGTCATCACTTTCAGCGTCAGCAGGCTAGACGTGGCATCCCACATGGTCAGGCTGATGCCCGGCACGGTGCTGGATGGCATGATGAAGGGGAACATCGCAATCCCGGCCGTCATGATCACGCAAGCTAAGGTCAATGAAGACGAGATAAACGCCAGAGCGCCCTTCTCGATACGCGAGCAGAGAACGGTCAGCAGCGGCAACACCACGCCCAACAGCGGGAACAGCCACAGCACTGGCATCTGCTCGAAGTTCACCATCCACGCACCGGCTTCACGCACCACATCTTTACCCAACGGGTTGGATGCCGCGTGATGATCGATAACGCTTTTCAGCACATAACCGTCAATGCCGTATTTCACCCACACGCCCGCGAGAATGAAGCACACCATCATTACCAGCGCCGAGATTTGCGCGGTGCTGCGGCTGCGGACGTGCAGTTCACCAGCAGTCCGCATCTGCAGATAGGTTGCGCCCTGCGTCAGGATCATCGCCACACTCACCACACCCGCCAGCAAGCCAAAAGGATTCAGCAGTTGGAAGAAATTGCCGGTATAGAAGAGACGCAGATATTCGTCAGCGTGGAACGGCACCCCTTGCAGCAGGTTGCCGAACGCCACACCAATCACCAGCGGCGGAACAAAGCTGCCGATGAAAATGCCCCAATCCCACATGCCGCGCCAGCGCATATCTTCAATCTTTGAACGGTAATCAAATCCAACCGGACGGAAGAACAGTGAAGCCAGCACCAGAATCATCGCCACGTAGAATCCTGAGAACGCCGCGGCATATACCATTGGCCAGGCGGCAAACAGCGCGCCACCGGCGGTGATCAGCCAAACCTGGTTTCCGTCCCAGTGCGGCGCAATGGTATTAATCATGATGCGACGTTCGGTATCAGTACGACCCAGAATGCGCGTCAGCATACCAACGCCCATATCAAAGCCATCGGTGACCGCGAAACCGATCAGCAACACGCCAATCAGCAGCCACCAGACAAAGCGCAATACTTCGTAATCAAACATGGTCGCTCTCCTTATCCACGCGCCGGCTGAGATGATGTCTTCAGCGTTTCATGATGATAGCGGCCGGTTTTCAGGCTGCTCGGACCGAGGCGCGCGAACTTGAACATCAGGTACATTTCCGCCACAAGGAACAAGGTGTAGAGACCGCAAATCAGCGTCATTGAGAACAGCAGATCGCCGACGGTCAATGAGGAGTTAGCGACCGCGGTTGGCAGCACCTCACCAATTGCCCACGGCTGGCGACCATACTCAGCAACGAACCAACCCGCTTCAATCGCAATCCACGGTAATGGAATGCCGTACAACGCGGCTTTCAGTAACCAGCGAGACTTACCGATGCGGTTACGAATCACGCTCCAGAAGGAGAGCGCAATAATGCCCAGCATCAGCACACCGCCCAGCACCATGATGCGGAAGGCGAAGTACAGTGGCGCAACGCGTGGGATCGAATCCTGTGTCGCTTTCTGAATCTGCTCTTCGCTGGCGTTAGCCACATCCGGCGTATAGCGCTTCAGCAGCAGGCCATAACCGAGATCCTGTTTGCTGGCTTCAAACTGGCTGCGCACCTCAGGATCTTTACTGCCACCACGCAGTTCGTTCAGCAGCGCGTAGGCTTTCATGCCGTTACGAATACGCACTTCATGTTGTGCCAGCAGTTCTTTCAAACCGGTGACCGGCGTATCCACTGAACGCGTGGCGATCAGGCCGAGCAGATACGGAATCTGAATCGCATATTTGTTCTCCTGCGTCTCCTGATCCGGAATACCAAACAGCGTAAATGCAGCCGGAGCCGGTTGGGTTTCCCATTCCGCTTCAATTGCCGCCAGTTTGGTTTTCTGCACGTCACCGATTTCATAACCGGATTCGTCACCCAGTACGATCACTGACAGAATCGCCGCCATACCGAAACTGGCTGCGATGGCGAAAGAGCGTTTAGCGAAAGCAATGTCGCGCCCTTTCAGCAGATACCATGCGCTGATACCAAGGATGAACATCGCGCCCGTGGTGTAACCGGCGGCCACGGTATGGACAAACTTCACCTGCGCAACCGGGTTCAGCACTAGCTCGGAGAAACTCAACATCTCCATACGCATGGTTTCGAAATTGAATTCCGATGCAATGGGGTTTTGCATCCAGCCGTTCGCCACCAGAATCCACAGCGCGGACATGTTCGAACCGAGCGCCACCAGCCAGGTCACCGCAAGGTGTTGCACCTTACCGAGGCGATCCCAGCCGAAGAAGAACAGGCCAACAAAGGTGGATTCGAGGAAGAACGCCATTAAACCTTCGATGGCGAGCGGCGCACCGAAGATATCGCCGACATAGTGTGAATAATATGACCAGTTGGTACCGAACTGGAATTCCATGGTCAGGCCGGTAGCCACGCCGAGTGCAAAGTTAATACCAAACAACTTGCCCCAGAACTTGGTCATATCTTTATAAATTTGTTTACCCGTCAGGACATATACCGTTTCCATGATCGCCAATAAAAACGCCATACCCAGCGTTAATGGCACGAACAGGAAATGGTACATCGCCGTCAGGGCAAACTGTAAACGCGACAGCTCGACAATATCTAACATGATGACTCCTTGCTCCTCGCATGAACTTCCCCTGCGGATGACAACGGCAAACAACAGACATTGACGCGCAGAACAAGATTCAGGAACGACTGATTATTGATTCCAGTTTTGTTACTGATAGAACAGAGAAAGCTGTTGCCCGAAGAGAGCGAGTAACAGTGATAAAATTCCCTTAAAAACCGATCTTTTCAGTCAATTTAAAGCAGGAGTAACACGAGGAGGCGGCAGAATTGATATAACAACGCCTGGCACAAACTCCTGATAAATTATGACGAAGACTGAATTGATGCAGCGCAATTTATACCGGTTAGTCGGCCTTTTGCTAGCGGTAAAGTTTCCTATAAGTCGCCAATTATTGATCTAGATTAAGACAATAAATTTCCGGATATGTAGTGTTAAAGTGGTTGTTAATTAGATGTCACAACATCATCATATTATTAAGAATATAATTACCTTTTCCGCAATTATTTAACCTCATTTTGGAAAGCCGCACGGTAATTGCTTGACAAAAATCCAGCGCCTTTTCCCTTCTTTACCTTGATGACAGAGTAAGCATAGCCGCAATTTTTTGAAGCCGTTGCGCTTTTTTCCCTCTCTTTCAGGCGGGTTATTACCAAAAAAAAAGCCACCCGAAGGTGGCTTTTCATTGTCAGTCTGTATTGGCTTATTTGAGTGGTAAAACCGCTTTAACCGCGTCACCAATGTCTGCCAGGCTGCGTACGGTTTTCACACCGGCCGCTTCCAGCGCAGCAAATTTCTCATCAGCGGTACCTTTACCACCGGCAATGATGGCGCCTGCGTGGCCCATACGTTTGCCTTTCGGTGCAGTCACACCGGCGATGTAGCCGACAACCGGCTTGGTCACATGTGCTTTGATGTAAGCTGCTGCTTCTTCTTCCGCGCTACCACCGATCTCACCGATCATCACGATCGCTTCGGTCTGTGGATCTTCCTGGAACAATTTCAGGATATCGATGAAGTTAGAGCCAGGGATCGGGTCACCACCGATACCTACGCAGGTTGACTGGCCGTAGCCGATGTCAGTGGTCTGCTTAACGGCTTCATAAGTCAGCGTACCTGAACGCGATACGATACCTACGCGGCCTGGCTGGTGAATGTGGCCTGGCATGATACCGATCTTACATTCGCCTGGCGTGATCACGCCTGGGCAGTTCGGGCCGATCATGCGCACGCCAGCTTCATCCAGCTTCACTTTCACGGTCAGCATATCCAGCGTTGGGATACCTTCGGTGATGGTGATGATCAGTTTAATACCCGCATCGATCGCTTCCAGAATACCGTCTTTGCAGAACGGCGCTGGAACGTAAATCACGGTGGCGGTTGCGCCGGTGGCTTCTACTGCTTCACGTACGGTGTTGAACACCGGCAGGCCGAGATGCGTGGTGCCGCCTTTGCCTGGCGTTACACCGCCAACCAGCTGCGTACCGTAAGCCAGCGCCTGCTCAGAGTGGAACGTCCCTTGACCACCGGTGAAACCCTGGCAAATGACTTTGGTGTTTTTGTCGATCAAAATGGACATTATTTACCCTCCGCTGCAGCTACAACACGCTGTGCAGCGTCTGTCAGGCTGGTTGCTGCAATGATGTTCAGACCGCTGTCCGCCAATTTCTTAGCGCCCAGCTCGGCGTTGTTACCTTCCAGACGTACCACAACTGGCACGTTGACACCCACTTCTGCCACGGCACCGATGATGCCGTCTGCGATCAGATCGCAACGCACAATGCCGCCGAAGATGTTAACGAACACAGCTTTCACTGCATCGTCAGACAGGATGATTTTTAGCTTCGTGAAGGCTTCGGTGACGCGCTCTTTGGTTGCGCCGCCGCCAACGTCCAGGAAGTTTGCTGGCTCACCACCGTGATGTTTCACGATGTCCATGGTGCCCATCGCCAGACCGGCGCCGTTCACCATACAGCCGATGTTGCCATCCAGCGCAACATAGTTCAGTTCCCACTGCGTTGCGTGGGCTTCACGTGGATCTTCCTGGCTCGGATCGCGCATTTCACGCAGTTCCGGCTGACGGAACAGTGCGTTACCGTCCGCGCCCAGTTTACCGTCGAGGCAGATCAGATCGCCCTGCTTGGTGATCACCAGCGGGTTAATCTCAACCATCGCCAGATCGCGCTCAAGGAACATGGTCGCCAGGCCCATGAAGATTTTGGTGAACTGGCTAACTTGCTTGCCGGTCAGGCCGAGTTTGAACGCCAACTCGCGCCCCTGATACGGCTGTGGACCCGCTAATGGATCGAGCGCCATCTTGTGGATCAAGTGTGGCGTTTCTTCTGCCACTTTCTCAATCTCAACACCGCCTTCTGTCGAAGCCATGAAGATGACACGACGGGTAGCACGGTCAACAACCGCACCCAGATACAGCTCCTGATCGATATCCGTCGCGGCTTCAACCAGAATCTGGTTTACCGGCTGACCGTGCGCATCAGTTTGATAGGTCACCAGACGTTTGCCCAGCCAGTGTTCAGCAAAAGCACGAATGTCTTCTTTGCTGTTCACCACTTTCACGCCGCCCGCTTTACCGCGGCCACCGGCATGAACCTGACATTTCACTACCCACGGACCTGCGCCAATTTTAGACGCGGCTTCTTCAGCTTCACGTGGCGTGGTGCAGGCGTAGCCTGTCGGTGCTGGCATGCCATAGCGTGCAAACAGCTGCTTCGCCTGGTATTCATGTAAATTCATGATGTTCTATCCATTCAGGTATGAGTTTGGGCGCGCCTTCACACCGCGCGCCCGGCGAAATTAGACGTCCAGCAGCAGGCGAGCTGGATCTTCCAGCATCTCTTTCACCGCCACCAGATAGCCAACGGATTCACGACCATCAATCAAACGGTGATCGTAAGAGAGCGCCAGATACATCATTGGCAGAATCACAACCTGACCATTAACCGCCATTGGGCGATCTTTGATGGCGTGCATGCCGAGAATCGCGCTCTGCGGCGGGTTGATGATTGGCGTAGACATCAGCGAACCAAACACACCACCGTTGGTGATGGTGAAGTTACCGCCGGTCAGCTCTTCAACCGTCAACTTGCCGTCACGGCCTTTCACCGCCAGCTCTTTAATTTTCTTCTCAATGTCGGCCATGCTCAGTGCATCAACATCTTTCAGCACCGGCGTAACCAGACCACGCGGGGTAGAAACCGCAATGCTCACATCGAAATAGTTGTGGTAAACCACATCTTCGCCATCAATAGACGCGTTCACTTCCGGGAAGCGTTTCAGCGCTTCCACTACCGCTTTGATGTAGAAGGACATGAAGCCCAGACGCACGCCGTGACGTTTCTCGAACGCATCGCCGTACTGCTTGCGCAGATCCATGATTGGCTTCATGTTGATTTCGTTGAACGTGGTCAACATCGCGGTGCTGTTTTTCGCTTCCAGCAGACGCTCGGCAACACGCTTACGCAGACGCGTCATCGGTACGCGTTTTTCGCTGCGGTTAGCCACAGCGGCCTGCGGTGCAGCAGCGGCTGGCGCTGCAGCCGGTGCAGCTTTGCCACCGTCAGCTTTCTTCGCCAGATGTTTTTCCACATCTTCACGCGTCAGACGGCCACCAACGCCGGTGCCTTTAATCTGGCTGGCATCGAGGTTGTTTTCAGCAATCAGGCGGCGTACCGCTGGGCTGAGCGCATCGTTGCTCTCTTCTTCCAGCGAAGCGGTCTGGCGCTGTGCCGGTGTAGATTCGTTGCTTTCCGCTTTGGCCGCAGTCTCTTTCCCGCCGCTGTTGCCCTCTTTCAGACGGCCCAGAATCTGACGAGAAGTGACGGTAGCGCCTTCCTCTTCCAGCACGGCTTCCAGGATGCCATCCGCTGAAGCAGGCACTTCCAGAACCACTTTGTCAGTTTCAATCTCTACCAGTACTTCATCGCGGCTCACAGAGTCGCCAGGTTTTTTGTGCCAGGTTGCAACCGTTGCGTCCGCTACGGATTCAGGCAAATCGGGAACGAGAATTTCTACGCTACTCATTTTCTTTCCTTTTTATTAACCAAGGTTCAGCGCGTCATTAACCAGGTCTTGCTGCTGTTTTTGATGTACGGACATGTAGCCCACGGCCGGTGAAGCAGAAGCCGGACGGCCTGCATAACGCAGTGACGCACCAAATGGAACCACTTCGCGGAAATGATGCTGACTGCAATACCATGCGCCCTGATTCAGCGGCTCTTCCTGACACCACACGAAATCCTGCACATGAGCATAGTTTTTCAATACGTCCTGCACGACTTTGTGCGGGAACGGATAGAGTTGTTCGATACGCACGATGGCCACGTCGGTCTGCTCGTTTTTACGACGCTGCTCCAGCAGATCGTAATAAACCTTGCCCGAACACAGCACCACGCGTTTTACCTGTTGTGGATCGAGATCGTCGATCTCACCAATCGCTGGCTGGAAGCTGCCTGTGGCCAACTCTTCCAGGCTGGAAATCGCCAGCGGATGACGCAGCAGTGATTTCGGTGACATGACGATCAGCGGACGGCGCATACCGCGCAGCGCCTGACGACGCAGCATGTGGTAAACCTGCGCTGGCGTAGAAGGCACGCACACCTGCATGTTCTGTTCAGCACAGAGTTGCAGATAACGCTCCAGACGCGCTGAGGAGTGCTCAGGACCCTGACCTTCATAACCGTGCGGTAGCAACATGACCAGGCCACACATACGGCCCCATTTCTGTTCGCCGGAGCTGATGAACTGGTCGATCACGACCTGCGCGCCATTGGCGAAGTCGCCGAACTGCGCTTCCCAGATGGTCAGCACGCGCGGTTCTGCGGTGGCATAACCGTATTCGAAAGCCAGTACCGCTTCTTCAGACAGCACGGAATCCCACACTTTGAACTGACCCTGGCCGTTATGGACATGGTGCAGCGGCGTGTAGGTTGAGCCGTTGGTCTGGTTGTGGATTACCGCATGACGGTGGAAGAAGGTCCCGCGACCGGTATCTTCACCGGAAAGACGCACCGGAATCCCCTCGTCAACCAGCGTGGCGTAGGCGAGGTTTTCTGCACCGCCCCAGTCGAACGCTTTGTTGCCTTCGGCCATCTCTTTGCGATCGTTGTAGATCTTGGCAACGCGAGACTGCACTTCTACCGATTCCGGTACGCTGCTGATGCGGCGCGCCAGTTCCTGCAGGCGTTTCAGTTCCACGGTCGCCGGGTAGCTTTCGTCCCACTCGTGGTTCAGATACGGCGACCAGGTGAATGAGTGCAGGCTCATCGGACGCCACTCTGGCACCACGCATTCGCCTTCATCCAGCGCGTCGCGATAGAGATTGACCATCTCGGTGGCATCTTCGCTGGTCGCTACGCCTTCGCTTTCCAGCTGATCGGCATAGAGTTTACGCGGCGTCGGATGCTTTTTGATTTTCTGGTACATCAACGGCTGCGTTGCACTTGGCTCGTCGGCTTCGTTGTGGCCGTGACGGCGATAGCACACCAGGTCGATGAAGACATCACGTTTAAAGGTGTTGCGATAATCCAGCGCCAGGCGAGTCACAAAGGCTACGGCTTCCGGATCGTCCGCGTTAACGTGGAAAATCGGTGCCAGCACCATCTTGCCGATATCCGTACAGTACGGCGTAGAGCGCGCATCTTTCGGGTTGGAGGTGGTGAAACCAACCTGGTTGTTGATCACGATGCGAACGGTACCGCCCACTTCGTAGCCACGCGCCTGCGACATGTTCAGGGTTTCCTGCACCACGCCCTGACCAATAACAGCGGCATCACCGTGAATGGTGATTGGCAGAACTTTGTTGCTGCTTGGCTCAGCCAGACGATCCAGACGCGCACGCACCGACCCCATCACTACCGGGCTTACGATTTCCAGATGCGACGGGTTGAACGCCAGCGCCAGGTGCACTAAGCCGCCTTCGGTTTCCACGTCAGACGAGAAGCCCATGTGGTACTTCACGTCGCCGGTGCCGAGGTGTTCTTTGTGCTTGCCGGAGAATTCGTCGAACAGATCCTGCGGCTTCTTACCTAATACGTTGATCAGTACGTTGAGACGACCGCGGTGCGCCATACCCAGCACCACTTCGCGCGTACCGCTCTTGCCCGCGTGACGAATCATCTCGCGCAGCATGGGCACCAGTGCATCGCCGCCTTCCAGCGAGAAGCGCTTCGCACCCGGGAATTTTGCACCCAGATATTTTTCCAGGCCTTCTGCCGCGGTCAGCTCTTTCAGGAAACCTTTTTTCTCGTCACTGCTGAAAGACGCGTGGCCCACCACCGATTCCAGACGCTGCTGAATCCAGCGCTTCTCGTCGGTGTTGTTGATGTGCATGTACTCAGCACCAATCGAGCCACAGTAAGTCTGCTGCAGCGCCGCAAACAGATCGGCCAGCTTCATGGTCTCTTTGCCGATAGCAAAAGAGCCTACGTTAAAGCTTTCCTGAAAATCGGCGTCGGTCAGATCGTGATAAGCCGGATCGAGGTCGGCTACCGTGTCCTGTTTCCACAGGCCAAGCGGATCGAGGTTTGCATGCTGATGGCCGCGGAAGCGGAACGCATTAATCAGCTGCAGCACTTTTACCTGTTTGGAGTTGGTTGCCGGATCGGTCACGGTTGATGTGTAACGCGTAGCGTCTTTAGCCAGGCGGCGGAAGTAGTCACGCGTGGTGGAGTGAAATTGCTCAGGTTTCACGCCAGTGCCCGGCAGCTGTTGGAACAGCTCGCGCCACATGTCATCAACTGAGTCAGGATCGGTCAGGAAATCCTCATAGAGCTGCTCTATGTAAGATTGGTTCGCGCCGGCCAGCCAGGAGGAGTCCAGCCAGGGTTTCATCGCGCTGTTCTGCATTGTGATCCCTTAAGCATTAATCTGCTTTTTATGAGGTTTCATTTTTTACCGCTTACGCGGCTTGCCGTAGTGAGTTCAGCGATACGAACCTGTGCGCTACCGGCGCCTGGCTCGTAAGGGAACCTTTATAAGCGTGGTCAGCACCGCGCTTATAGAGGCTTCCGTAAACATCCGGGAACTCAGGTTCCCGGAGAGTGACTTTTTCTGTTACGCCCCGCGTTGCAGCAGCATCGACTTAATATGGCCGATGGCGCGCGTTGGGTTTAGGCCTTTCGGGCACACGCTCACACAGTTCATGATGCTGTGACAGCGGAAAACACTGAAAGCATCGTTGAGATTGTCGAGACGCGCATTGGTTTCCGTGTCGCGGCTGTCGATCAGGAAACGGTAAGCGGCCAGCAGGCCAGCCGGACCGACAAACTTGTCCGGATTCCACCAGAACGACGGGCACGACGTTGAGCAACAGGCGCAGAGAATACACTCATACAAACCGTCCAGATGCTCACGCTCGGCTGGGCTCTGTAAATGCTCGCGCGCCGGTGGATTTTCCCCATTATTCAACAGGAAAGGCTTAATCTTCTCATACTGTGCATAGAATTGTCCCATGTCTACCACGAGGTCGCGGATCACCGGCAAACCTGGCAGTGGACGGATAACAATTTTCTTCGAACCGTTGCCCAGCGCAGAGATCGGCGTGATACACGCCAGACCATTTTTACCGTTCATGTTCAGACCATCTGAACCGCACACGCCTTCACGGCAAGAGCGACGGAAAGCCAGCGTAGGGTCTTTCTCTTTCAGACGGATCAGCGCATCCAACAGCATCATGTCGCGACCATCTTCCGACTCCAGGGTGTACTCCTGCATGCGCGGCTTGGCATCGACTTCCGGGTTGTAACGATAGATTGAAAATTCGAGTCTCATGATGATCTCCGCAATTAGTAGGTACGCGCTTTCGGCGGGAAGGCCGCACGCAGTTTCGGTTGCATGTTCACCTCACGGCGCGTCATGCTTTCCGTCTGCGGAACATAGAGACTGTGGCACAGCCAGTTTTCATCATCGCGGTCCGGGAAGTCGAAGCGGCTATGTGCACCACGGCTTTCGGTACGGAAGTTGGCGGCAACAGCGGTGGCGTAAGCGGTTTCCATCAGGTTATCCAGCTCAAGGCACTCGATACGCTGGGTGTTGAAGTCTGGCGAACGGTCATCAAGACGCGCTGATTTCAGACGCTCACGAATCACTTTCAGCTCTTCCAGACCTTCACGCATCGCATCGCCATCGCGGAACACCGAGAAGTTGTTCTGCATGCAGCGCTGCAGCGCTTTACGGATTTCGACAGGATCTTCACCGGTGGTGTTATTTTCCCAGCGGTTGAAGCGCGCCATCGCTGCATCGATATTTTCCGGCGTGGCTTCACGCAGTTCGCCCTGCTCTTCAATACACTCCAGCAGATGCACACCGGCTGCGCGACCGAACACCACCAGATCGAGCAGCGAGTTGCCGCCGAGGCGGTTAGCGCCATGAACCGATACGCAGGCGATTTCACCGACGGCGAACAGACCCGGAATCACCTCATCCTGGCCCTGCTCATTCACACGCAGCGCCTGGCCGGTCACTTTGGTCGGCACGCCGCCCATCATGTAGTGGCAGGTCGGGATCACCGGAATCGGTTCTTTAATTGGGTCGACGTGGGCAAAGGTACGCGACAGCTCAAGGATGCCCGGCAGACGCGACTCCAGCACTTCGGCACCGAGATGGTCGAGTTTCAGTTTAATGTGCGGACCCCAGGGGCCATCGCAACCGCGACCTTCACGGATTTCCACCATCATCGAACGCGCAACCACATCACGACCCGCCAGATCTTTGGCGTTCGGCGCATAACGTTCCATGAAGCGTTCACCGTGCTTATTCAGCAGGTAACCACCTTCACCACGGCAACCTTCAGTAACCAGCACGCCCGCACCGGCAATACCGGTTGGGTGGAACTGCCACATTTCCATATCCTGCACCGGCACGCCGGCGCGCAGCGCCATGCCAACGCCGTCACCAGTGTTGATGTGGGCGTTAGTGGTGGATTGGTAAATACGGCCCGCGCCGCCGGTCGCCAGAATAGTGGCCTTGGCTTTGAAATAGACGGTTTCGCCGGTTTCCATGCAGATAGCCGTACAGCCGACAATCGCGCCGTCTTCGTTTTTCACCAGATCCAGCGCGTACCATTCGGAGAAGATGGTGGTTTTGTTTTTCAGGTTCTGCTGATACAGCGTATGCAGCAAGGCGTGGCCGGTACGGTCGGCAGCTGCAGCGGTACGTGCCGCCTGCTCACCGCCAAAATTCTTCGACTGACCACCAAACGGACGCTGATACACCCGGCCGTCATCCAGACGGGAGAACGGCAATCCCATGTGTTCCAGTTCCAGAATCGCTTCCGGACCGACATGACACATATATTCGATCGCGTCCTGGTCGCCGATAAAGTCGGAACCTTTGACGGTGTCGTACATGTGCCATTCCCAGTTATCGTCATGGGTGTTACCCAGCGCAACGGTAATACCGCCCTGCGCCGATACGGTATGGGAACGGGTTGGGAATACTTTGGATAACAGGGCACAAGTCTGGCCCGATTGGGAGATTTGCAGAGCGGCGCGCATTCCTGCGCCACCCGCGCCGATCACCACGGCATCAAATTCTCTGACTGGCAAACTCATTTACACACCCCACACAACAACGGTTCCATAAATCGCATATGACAACAGCGCAACCACAATCACAAACTGCAGCAACAAACGGGTTGCAACAGGTTTCACGTAGTCAGTCAGCACCTGCCACATTCCAATCCAGCCGTGGATCAGAATCGAGAACAGCGTCAACATGGTGAACACTTTCGTGAAGGCGGACGAGAAGAAGCCATGCCAGACGTCATACGTCAGCGTGCCTGTCATCACGACAAAACCGAGGATGTAGAGAATATAGAGCGTAATTAAGATTGCAGCAGCACGCAGTAACAGCCAGTCATGGATACCGTTGCGTCCTAATGCAGAAGCATTGCTTACCATACGAGGACTCCAGCCAAAATTGAGAGCACGACAGTGATAACAAAAGCCGCTTGCGCGGAACGGGTTCCCACCTGCAGGGTTTCTGCTGTTACACCAAAATCAGCCAACATATGGCGAATACCGCTCACAGCGTGATACGCCAGCGCAGTTAAAATGCCCCACATGATGAATTTGGCGAAGAAGCTATCCATGATGGATGCCGCTTGCTGGAAACCTTCTGGAGAGGAGAGAGAGAGACCCAGTAACCAGAGCAGAATTCCGAGAGCGACAAAGGTGATCACGCCGGAGACGCGGTGGAGAATGGACGATATTGCAGTAACGGGAAACCGGATCGTCGAGAGATCCAAGTTAACAGGTCTTTGTTTTTTCACGGTTTTGCCCACACAGCTCTTTTTTATTTTGCTTCCTCCGGTCCTGAGTTGCATCAGAGACACAGCGTGTGTTCAGACTGCAACCGCCACCAAAATAGCAACATCCAGTGTTAAATAAAGCGGGTAAAACGCTGGGTGGCTCCTGGTGTCAGGGTGTTCCGGAGACCTGGCCGCAGTATAGGAGGATCACATTCTGATTACAATTCCCCTACAATCTCTTTGGTCACATTTAGGCTGAACAGTGATCACCTTCACGATTTTCACAATTTATACATTTTTAATTATCTGATTTGACAAAGAATCAACATTTCAGTTACAAACAATCGCATTAAAGTCCTATGATGCACAAAAGTTATGGGGATACACTTTCCCCTAAGCTCAAGTTATGTAACATTGCCAATACAAGTAACACAAAGCATCAGGTTATTGGTTACCAAGAAGTTATGTCGTGACAGGAACTTTAACATCCTCGATGTGCAGCATGTCATGCCCCGACGCCACCGAATGGCCCAGTTCAGCATTTACTCTGTAACCCTGCACGACCAACGTTACCGCAGAGTGATGCTGTGAAGATTGTGGTTTTACGTAACAACATGGCTATTCTGGTGTCTAAGATCCTTACCTTAAAGGCGCTATGGAGACGAAATAATGACAGATAAAAAAGTGACGCTAACCCTACAAGATAATACTTCTGTTGAACTGGACGTGATGCAAGGCACGCTGGGACAAGATGTAGTTGATGTCCGCGCCCTTGGCTCACAAGGCCTGTTCACCTTCGATCCCGGCTTCACCTCTACGGCGTCCTGCGAATCTAAAATCACCTTTATTGATGGTGACGAAGGTATTCTGTTACACCGCGGTTTCCCGATTGATCAGCTGGCAACCCACTCTAACTATCTTGAAGTGTGTTACATCCTGTTAAATGGCGAAGCCCCGACCCAAGCCCAGTTTGAAGAGTTCCGCACCACCGTTACCCGCCACACCATGATTCACGAGCAAATCACCCGACTGTTCCACGGCTTCCGCCGCGATTCGCATCCAATGGCAGTAATGTGTGGCGTGACCGGTGCGCTGGCAGCGTTTTATCACGACTCTTTAGACGTCAACATTGAGCGTCACCGTGAAATCGCTGCGTTCCGCCTGCTGTCGAAAATGCCGACCATGGCAGCGATGTGCTACAAGTACTCGATTGGCCAGCCGTTTGTCTATCCGCGCAACGACCTCTCTTATGCCGGTAACTTCCTGCACATGATGTTCGCCACGCCGTGCGAAGAGTACAAAGTGAATCCAGTGCTGGAACGCGCGATGGACCGTATTCTGATTCTGCACGCCGACCATGAGCAGAACGCGTCTACCTCTACCGTGCGTACCGCAGGCTCTTCAGGCGCGAACCCGTTTGCCTGTATCGCCGCCGGTATCGCTTCACTGTGGGGACCGGCGCACGGCGGTGCCAACGAAGCGACACTGCGCATGCTGGAAGAGATCAGCACCGTTGATCACATCCCTGAGTTTGTTAAACGAGCGAAAGATAAGAACGATTCGTTCCGTCTGATGGGCTTCGGCCACCGCGTGTACAAAAACTACGATCCACGTGCCACCGTGATGCGCGATACCTGTCACGAAGTGCTGAACGAACTGGGCATGAAAGATGATCTGCTGGAAGTGGCGATGGAGCTGGAACACATCGCGCTGAACGACCCGTACTTCATCGAGCGTAAACTCTATCCAAACGTCGATTTCTATTCAGGCATCATCCTGAAAGCGATGGGCATTCCGTCTTCCATGTTTACCGTTATCTTCGCCATGGCGCGCACCGTGGGCTGGATTGCACACTGGAAAGAGATGCACGACGAAGGCATGAAAATCGCCCGTCCGCGTCAGCTGTATACCGGTTACACCGAGCGTCCATTCACCTCGGCGCTGGATAAATAAGAGAAAGGCGGCCATCTGGCCGCCTTTTTTATAGCGCTACAACTGGCATCCCGGGCACCAGTAAAACGGCCGCGATGACAGCACGCCCTTCTCAACCACCGCGCCGCACCGCCGACACTTTTTACCCTGCCGATGAAACACCTCGAAGCGAAACGCTGCTTCTTCATGATACTTCTTCATGCTGCCACGCATCTCGTATGACAAACGCGGCACCGCCAGCATCGCCTCACTTAACGCCGTCAGCTGCTGTTCGCTGAGGTCCTGCGCCCGATGCGACGCCAGCAATCCGGCATGCCACAAAATCTCCACGCGCAGATAATTGCCGAGGCCGGCTAAAAAGGCCTGATCAAGCAGCAAGCCGCTGAACTGGCGACGACGAAAACGCGGCGACAGCAAACGCTCGCGCACCTCTTCCACCGTTAAGCTGGCATCCAGCACATCCGGGCCCACGCGCTGCAAAAACGGATGCGCAGCTAAGGTATCAGCGTTGAGCAGCTCAATATCCGAGGCGCTATACAGCAAAATGGTTTTATCCGCCGTTGCGAGCCGAACGCGCAGCTGGCGCGTGGTATTCGGTTGCGTACCGGTTGGCACCACGCGCCACACGCCGTACAGCTGATTGTGGCTGTAGAGCGTCAAACCATTGGAGAAGTGGGTGAGCAGCGCTTTACCGCGCGTTTCGAAGGCGTTGATGGTGGCATCCATCAGCGCAGGTTCGTAGGTTTTCAGCTGTGGAAAGGCAAACCACACATCGGTAAGGGGTTTGCCGACCATTGCCTCTGCCAGCTGATCCGCCGCGCGGCGGATCTCCGGTCCCTCAGGCATAACAACTCCTTTTAATGCGTAGCGCCACCGACGACGCGGATATCATTTTCGGTACTCAGGATCACCTGCAGCGAGGTTTCCAGCGCCTGAATCACGCTTGCAGTCGCCATGCTGGCCACGCCGGGATGGTGCACCGCTTGTTCCGGCATATACGGGATATGAACGAAACCGCCGCGCGCCTTGCTGTTGGTGGTGTGGATCCAGTGCAGCAGGCTGTACATCACGTGGTTACAGGTGAAGGTGCCGGCGGTTTGCGATACCGAGGCCGGCACACCCACTTCACGCAGCGCGGCAACCATCGCTTTGATCGGCAGCGTGGAGAAATAAGCCGCCGGGCCATCCGCCTCGATGGGCTGATCGATCGGTTGCTGCTGGTTGTTATCCGGTATGCGCGCGTCATCCACGTTAATCGCAACGCGTTCAACGGTAATATCGGCGCGGCCGCCGGCTTGCCCGACGCACAACACGCGGTCGGGTTGAATCTCCTCCAGCGCGCGCGTCAGCACTTCACCGCAAGTGGCAAATACCACCGGCAGCTGGCGTACCACAATGCGTGCACCGGCGATCTCTTTGCCGTCGAAGGTGCGCACCGCTTCCCACGAAGGGTTGATGTTTTCGCCACCAAAAGGCTCAAACGCCGTCATTAACACCGTTTTCATCGCAACCTCACAAGAACATCAGGAAGTAGAGCAGGAAAATATTCACTACCAACAGTAGCACACCGGTTGGCACCTGAGCCTTGATCACCGCGTTGCGGTCCGGCAGCTCCAGCAGGCGCGCCGGCACGATGTTGAAGTTGGCCGCCATTGGCGTCATCAACGTGCCGCAATAGCCGGAGAACATCCCAATCGCCGCCATTACCGCCGGATTGCCGCCGTGCTGCAGCACCAGAATCGGAATACCGATGCCGGCGGTGACAATCGGGAAGGCAGCAAACGCATTGCCCATCACCATGGTCAGCAATGCCATGCCACCCGCATACACCGCGACGGCAATCAGGCGATTATCTACCGCCAGATACTGTTCGGTGAGATGCGAAATTGCCGTGCCGACACCGGCGCTGGTGAACAACAGGCCAAGCGTGGCCAGAATCTGCGGCAGAATAAACGCCCAACCGACCGCATCCAGCAGGCGACGGGTTTCCTGCATCGACTGCAGCGGCTTTTCATGGGTGATTTTCAATGCGATCAGCCAGCCCAGCAGGCAGCCAATCATCATGGAGAACAGCGTCACCAGCGTGGCGTGATTGCCGGGACCAAACACCGTATCCTGCAAACCGGGAATATGGTTAAACGCCAGCACGCCAATCACCGTCACCAGTGGAATCGCCAGCGCTGGCAAGAACAGTTTGTTGTGCAGACGTTTAGCACTTTCCTGTTTCTGCTCATCGCTGCGCTGATGATAACGCCCCAGACGCACGCCGCCGAAACCGGCAATCAGCGCCATCAACACCACGGCCACACCCACGCCGATATGCAACCAGCGGCTGCCCAGTTCCGCATCGCCCGCCCAATGCTCCATCAGTTGATAAGCACCGTCGCCAATCAGGAAAATCAGGCCGTAGAGCGCCCAGAACAGACCGGTGGTAAAACGGCGCGGGTTAGCGCTGTCACGCCATGAAAGCACGGCAACCACCAGCAGGATCACCCCTGCCAGCCACATCAAATATTGTTGCTGGAACATTACTTCGCTCCTTTGGCGTTCAGCGCCTGCTGGTTCAACGCGCCCAATTCACGCGACAGCTGGCGATCGAGACGCACCAGACGAGCTGAATGAATGAGGAAAGCACAGAGCGCGGTAGGAATGCCCCACAGCGCGATATGCAGCGGTTCGGTGCTGATACCGGCAGATTCCTGCATAAAGTTATGCATGAAGATAATCGCGCCAAAGGCAACGAAGATATCCTCGCCAAAGAACAGACCGACGTTATCGGTCGCTGCAGACATGGCGCGCAGACGATGGCGCACGTCTGGCGGGACATCACCGTAGCGGTTTTCTGTGGCACCTTCGGCCATCGGCGCCAGCAGCGGACGCACCATCTGCGGATGCCCGCCCAAGCTGGTTAAGCCCAGCGCGGCGGTGGCTTCACGCACAAACAGGTAGACGATCAGCAAGCGGCCGGCGGTGGCGGTTTTGATCTGCGCGATCCAGCTTTGCGCCCGCTCTTTCAGGCCATGACGCTCCAGCAAACCGATAACAGCCAGCGGCAGCAGCAGAATCAGCGGCAGGTTACGCGTATTGAGGAAGCCAGAGCCGAGTTTTTCCAGAATGTCAGCCAGCGGCAGATGCGCTGCCAACCCGGTGACGAAGCCCGCCACAATCACCACCAGCACCGGGTTAAAGCGCAGCACAAAACCCAGAATGATGGCGGCAATGCCTAGCAGCGGCCAGAGGTTTACCACGTTATCCATGTTGTTCCCTTATGTGAAAAGACAAAGCCCGGCGTGATGCCGGGCAATGAGTAAAAACGTTATGCGCTGGTGACCGCAATCTGACTGGTCGCAAATGCCGCGCGCAGCGTGCGGGCGAACTGCAGCGCATGTGCGCCATCACCGTGTAAACAGACGGTTTCGGCGTTAACCTTGACCCATTCTCCGCTGATGCTCTGCACCTGACGCTGCTGCACCATCGCCAGCGTTTGCGCCAGCGCCTGATCGGCATCTTCAATCATCGCTTGCCGCTGGCTGCGTGGCACTAACGCCCCGCTCGCCAGATAGCCGCGATCGGCAAACACCTCTTCGCGGGTGCGCAGACCATGATGCGCCGCCGCCGCAATCGACGCGCTGCCCGCCAATCCGACCAGAATCAATCCGCTATCCACGGCTTTTACCGCGCGCGCGATGGCATCCGCCAGTTGCGGATCGCCCGCCGCCTGGTTGTACAGCATGCCGTGCGGCTTGACGTGTACCAGCCGTTCGCCTTCGCTCTCGGCAATGCTTTTCAGCGCACCAATCTGGTAGATCATCTGCGCATACACCGTTTCCGGCGGCAGCTGCATAGCGGTACGGCCAAAGTTTTCCCGATCGGGGAAACTCGGATGCGCGCCAATCGCCACGCCAGACGCTTTCGCCCAGCGCACCGATTGCAGCATGGTTTGCGCATCACCAGCGTGGAAGCCGCAGGCGATATTGGCTGAACTCACCAGCGTCAGCAGCTCCCGATCGCTGGCGCTGCCTTCGCCGAGATCGGCGTTAAGATCAATCTTCATGGGCCAATCCCCAGGCTATTTGGTCGAAGGAACGTTGTTGATGCTGTTTGGCGTGTATCGCGTCTTCCAGCGTGCAGTGGATAAAGTGAATCGGTTCGCCGAGACGAATTTGCGCCAGATGATAGAGATCGGCTTCGATGATGCAGGCAATGCGCGGATAGCCGCCGGTGGTTTGTGCATCCGCCATCAACACAATCGGCTGGCCATTGGGCGGCACTTGTACCACGCCGGGCACTAAACCGTGCGACAGCAAATCGCGCGTCGCATCGCGATGCAGTTGACGTCCCTGCAGGCGATAACCCATGCGGTTACTTTGCGGACTGAGCTTCCACGGGCTGCGCCAGAAACCCTGCTGCGCCTCACGCGAGAACTCGTTATATTCCGGGCCCGCTAAGGCGCGGATGCGGTTGCCCCACAGCAGTTGACGCACGCCAGCTTTATCTTTGAAGTCGCGCGTCGGTTTACCCAACGGCAGCTCGTCGCCATCCTGCAGTTTACGTCCCTGCCAGCCGCCAAACGCTGCCTTGAGATCGGTACTGACCGAACCGAGCATGTCCGGCACGGCAAAACCACCGTTGACCGCCAGATAACTGCGCATGCCGCGCGTTGGCGTTGCCAGCGTCAGCACCTGCCCTTTTTTCACCGGCAGACGCCAGCCGGTCCAGACCGGTTTGCCGTCCAGATCGGCATTGCAGCCCGCGCCCGTCAATGCAAACCAGCCATCACGGGTAAACTGCGTTTTAAATTGTCCCAGCACGATTTCCAGCACCGCGCTCTGCTCGGGGTTACCCACCAGCATATTGGCGGTGCGCATTGCCGGTTGATCGAGCGCGCCGCCCACGCTGATGCCATATTGGCGAAAGCCGTTGCGGCCGTGATCTTGTAGCGAGGTCATCATGCCCGCGCGGAGAATTTTCAACATACGCCCTCCTGCTGCGGCACAAAACGCACGCTATCGCCGGGGCGTAACAGTGTCGGCGGATGCTGAAGCGGGTCGAACAGGCTGAGCGGCGTATGACCAATCAGTTGCCAGCCGCCGGGCGCGGCTAATGGATAGATGCCGGTTTGGCTGCCGCCGATGCCCACCGAGCCGCTCGGCACCAGCACGCGCGGTTCAGCGCGGCGTGGCGTGTGTAAACGCTCATCCAGGCCGCCGAGATAAGGGAAACCAGGTTGGAAGCCGATGAAATAGACCACATAATCGATGCTGCTGTGCAGTTCTACCGCTTGCCTGGCCGTCATGTTGGCGCGCTCCGCCACCTCCTGCAGATCCGGCCCGCCTGCGCCGCCGTACACAACTGGAATCTCGACGCGGCGCGATTCCGGCAGCTGCGCTTCGCTCTCTTCCCACCAACGCTGCAAACGCTCAATCGCGTCCAATGCATTGCGTTGCGGATCGTGCAGCAGCAACGTCAGGTTGTTCATGCCAGGAATCACTTCCTCAACCTGCTCGTTTTGCTGCAGTCGCTGACACAATCCCCAGATGCGCTGCTGGCTGGTCAACGAAACCGGTGGCTCCAGTTCCAGCACCACCGCGCGCTCACCTAGCAGATAACAACGTGCTCGTTGCAAAAACAACCTCCTGGTAAAAGTCTTACATGTCGCAGAACGAATGTTGCAGGATCGCCATTCATAGCGAACGAACTTCTCGTTTATGCGTAAAAGCCATAAGTTATGCGAAAGTGACAGAGATGTGTCAACAGATTTGCGCCCTTAACGCAGGTTAAGGGCGTGAGAGGGGAGAAATCAGGCCGGATTGTCGATGTCGATAAAGGTCACATCAAGGCCATGATGGGCAGCTAACCATTCACCCAGCGCCTTGATGCCGCCGCGTTCGGTCGCGTGGTGTCCGGCGGCATAGAAGTGCAAACCTTGTTCGCGCGCGCTGTGGATGGTTTGCTCGGAGACTTCGCCGGTAATAAAGGCATCGACGCCAAAGGCTGCCGCGCTATCGATAAAGCCCTGACCGCCGCCGCTGCACCAGGCAACGCGCTTGATCAATGCCGGCGCGTTATCACCACAGTGCAGCGGTGTGCGACCTAAACGTTGAGCAATTTTTTCCGCCAGCGCCGCGCCACTCAGTGGTTGTGCCAGCTCGCCCCACGGCACCAGCGGCTGAATCTCGCCTTTCACTGCAATATCAAACAGACGCGCCAGCTGCGCGTTATTACCCAACTCCGGATGGGCATCCAGCGGCAGATGCCAGCCATACAAATTGATATCATTGGCCAGCAGCGTGCGCAGACGCTGGCGCTTCATGCCTTTAATCACCGGCGCTTCGCTTTTCCAGAAGTAACCGTGATGCACCAGCACCGCATCGGCATTGCGCTTCACCGCCTCGTCCAGCAGCGCCTGACACGCGGTTACGCCAGTGATGATGGTTTTCACCTCGGCGCGCCCTTCCACCTGCAAACCGTTCGGCGCGTAGTCGCTGAAGGCGCTGTTATTCAGCTGCTGGTTAACGATCTGTTCTAACTCGACATTATTCATTACGGCTCCCTGACCGCCTCAAGCCGCGCTGCGGGCGCGCTCAAAGGCGTCTAGTGTCTTTTTACGTGCGTCCTTATGTTCCACGATTGGCGCGGGATAATCGAGTTTGTTGTTATTTTTCTGCGCCCACACTTGCGGCTGATGGATATCGCTGTCGGGCACGTCGCTGAGTTCCGGCAGCCACTGACGAATAAACTCGCCCTGTTTATCGAAGCGCTCGCCCTGCGTGGTGGGATTGAAGATACGAAAATAGGGCGCGGCATCGGTGCCAGTTGACGCGGCCCACTGCCAGCCGCCATTGTTGGCGGCCAGATCGCCATCGATCAGCTGCTGCATGAAATAACGCTCGCCTTCACGCCAGTCGATCAGCAGATCCTTCACCAGGAAACTGGCGGTAATCATGCGCAAGCGATTATGCATCCAGCCGAGCGTGTTGAGCTGGCGCATCGCCGCATCAACAATCGGATAGCCGGTTTTGCCCTGTTGCCAGGCTGTGAGATGTGCGTCGTTTTGCTGCCAATCCACGTTGCGCGTCCAGTCGACAAACGGCTGATGCTTACACAGCGCCGGAAACGCCACCATTAGATGACGATAGAATTCACGCCAGATCAGTTCGTTCAGCCAGGTAAAGGCCTTGCCCTCGTTGAGCGCATCGGGATGCTCTTTGAGCACGCGATGAAGACATTGGCGCGGCGACAGTACGCCAGTGGTCAAATAAACCGATAAGCGGCTGGTGCCGTCAATGGCCGGTAAATCACGCTGATCCGGATAATGCTGCACCGCCTGTTTAGCGAAGTGGCGCAGCTGTTTTAACGCCGCCTCTTCTCCCGCCGGGAACAGGCTTTCATCAAAGGCTTCACAAGGATAATCAAAAGCGGGAATCTTCTTTTTAATACTGATGGGCGCACCATCACGCGCTTTCGGTGCCTGATGGCACTCCGGTAAGCCCTGATGTAAACGACGAACAAAGGCTTTGCTGAACGGCGTGAACACTTTGAACATGGTGTTGCTGCCGGTTTGCACGCTGCCCGGCGGCAACAGCAAGCTGTCATCGAATCCCTGACATACTACGCCCTGCGCATCCAGACGTTTCTCCGCCTGCGCATCGCGTTCACGCTCGTTGATTTCGTACTGGTAGTTGTAGAACAGCGCATCAACCCGTTGCTGCTGGCAAAATTTCGCCAGATATTCAATCGAAGCGGCAAAGTCATCGCACTGATGGAAATGCAGAGGAATGCCGCGTTCAGCCAGTGACTTCTGCAACAAGCTGAGATTTTGCTGGATGAACGCCGCCTGCTTTGGCGCCATATGGTGTTGCTGCCACTGCTGTGGTGTAGCGATAAACAGCGCAATCACTTTGGCCTGGCTATCGCGGCAGGCAGCGGCCAGCGCCATGTTGTCATTGATGCGCAGATCGTTGCGCAGCCAAACCAAATGGGTGGTCATAAAGCCCCGAAATTATTGGCCGTAGCGCAAACGCAGCGCTTCCGGATAAGGATCAAAATAGCGCTGCTGTGCCAGCCACGGATGCGGGTATTCCGCCATGTAATGTTTCAGCATGGTGATCGGAGCTAACAGCGGCTGTACGCCCTGACGATAACGATCAATCAGTTGCGCCAGCTCCTGACGCTGCGGCGAACTCAACTGCGGACGGAAGTAGCCTTGTACATGCATCAGCACGTTAGTGTGATTGCGTCGTGATGCCTGATGTGACATCAGGTGCATCAGACGACTGCGGTACTCAAAGGCGTAATCCTCCAGCGAATCCCACTGGTCCATCGCCGCGACAAAGCGGCCCATCTCGCGGTACTCATCCTGCGCATGAGAAAGCAGCAGCAATTTGTAGCGACTATGGAAGGCCATCAGCTTGTGGCGCGATAATCCGCTGCGCCACATTTCGTTGAATTCGTGCAGCGCATAGACGCGGCCGATAAAGTTTTCGCGGATAGCGTCGTCATGCAGACGACCATCCTCTTCCAGCGGCAGCCACGGCATCTCTTTCTGTAAAAATGCGGTAAACATGCCGGTGCCCGCTTTGCGATTGTTGTTGGTTTCAGGCTCGTAAACGCGGACACGTTCCAACCCACAGCTAGGGGATTTGGCACAGAGGATGTAGCCGCACAGATGATGTAGCGACTTCACGCGTTCGGCGGACCAGCGCTGCATCTTTTCCGTCACCTCTTCGCCGCCATCTTTGCTGAAACAGAGATGGATGTTTTCATCGCTCTCTTTTACCAGGCGCAAAGCCGGACGCGGCGTCGGTAAGCCAATCGCCATTTCGGGACATACAGGTTCAAAGCGCACAAATGGCACGAGTTCGTCCGTGGCGAAAGCAAAACGTTTATGGCCACCATCAAATCGGACGTTATCCCCGAGCAGGCAAGCGCTGATACCAACAGGAATTTTCTCGCTCATACTTGTACAACCTCATAAATCTTGTAGAGGTTTTAAGTGTAGCTGAAATGCGCGGAGATAACAGCGGGAACGCGCGGTGGGCGTGAAAATTATCGATAAAAAAAACCCGGCGCTTCACGTGAAGTCGCCGGGTTAATACTGCGCTAAAATCGCTTACCAGTGAATGCCGGCAGCCGCTTCAGACTGCGCCAGCCAGACGGGTTTCGTGCTGGTTTTGCACCACATACGATGCAGGTAACTGTACAAACGTGCGCGATCTGAGCGGAATAACATCACTGGCAGCGCCAGCAAACCGATTGCTACCACCAGCACGCGGCGCAGTACGATTCTATACAGTGGATATGCGCGATCCATCTTTGGCCCCCTTGTGGTAAACATTGCGTTGAAATGTGATCTGGTTCAGATATTACCCGTTGTTGTGTAATTTTACTACTCATCCGACCACTATATTTGCACTTTTTTTCAGCAATTTGTGTGGTGATGAAAGTTAGTTACAAGATTGTGAATTAAACGATGCTTTCAAGTTAAAAACTTCGTGACGGACGCCGGGCCGCTTTATTGCTAAAGTGATGCGTTAACTTTTTTTTGCCGCTGGAGGCAGCGTGACGACCATCTTGATAGTGGAAGATGAAAAAGAGATTCGCCGTTTCGTGCGCCTGGCGCTGGAGAGCGAAGGCCTGAAGATTGTGGAAGCGGAGCAACTGCAGCGCGGCCTGATTGAAGCGGCGACGCGTAAGCCGGATCTGGTGATCCTCGATCTCGGCTTGCCGGATGGTGATGGCAATGACTTTATCCGTGAAGTTCGTCAATGGAGCAGCATGCCGGTGATTGTGCTGTCGGCACGGAGCGATGAGCAGGATAAGATTGATGCGCTGGACGCGGGTGCGGATGATTATCTCACTAAGCCGTTTGGCATAGGTGAACTGCTGGCGCGTGTGCGCGTGGCGCTGCGTCGCCATCAAAGCAACCAGCCAGAACCGATTGTGAAATTTGGTGAAGTGAGCGTCGATTTGGCGGCGCGCCGTGTACTGCGCAACCAACAGGAAGTGCATCTGACACCGACTGAATTCCGTCTGCTGAGTTTGCTGGTGAACAACGCCGGAAAAGTGCTGACCCAGCGTCAATTACTGAATCAGGTTTGGGGGCCCAATGCGGTGGAGCACAGCCATTATTTGCGCATCTATATGGGGCACTTGCGGCAGAAGCTGGAAGCGAATCCCACGCAGCCCAGCCATTTGCTGACCGAAACCGGCATCGGCTATCGATTTATGCCATAAAAAAAGGCCGCTAAGCGGCCTTTTTTCTTCACTGCCCAATCAGGCGTTTTTCAGTACTTCGCTAACAATCTCAACCGCTTCTTTCTCGATTTGCTGACGATGTTCAGCACCCAGGAAGCTTTCGCAGTAGATTTTGTACGCGTCTTCTGTACCTGATGGACGCGCGGCGAACCAGCCGTTTTCCGTCATCACTTTCAGACCACCAATTGACGCACCGTTACCCGGCGCGGCAGTCAGGCGTGCGGTGATCGGATCACCCGCCAGCGTATCTGCGCTCACCATTTCGGGTGACAGCTTAGACAGCGCGGCTTTCTGTGCAGAAGTCGCCGGAGCCTGCAGACGGTTATAGCTTGGCGCACCAAAGCGTTCGGCCAGCTCGTCATAGTGCTGCTGCGGGTTCTTGCCAGTTACTGCAGTGATTTCAGCAGCCAGCAGGCACAGAATGATGCCGTCTTTATCGGTTGACCAGGCTGAGCCATCGAAACGCAGGAAGGATGCGCCCGCGCTCTCTTCACCGCCGAAACCGAAGCTGCCATCGAACAGACCATCAACGAACCATTTGAAACCAACCGGCACTTCCACCAGCTTACGTCCAATGTCGTTAACCACGCGGTCGATCATCGCGCTGGAAACCAGGGTTTTACCCACAGCAACGTCTTTGCCCCACTGTGGGCGATGCTGGAACAGGTAGTTGATTGCCACCGCCAGATAGTGGTTTGGATTCATCAGACCTGCAGGCGTGACGATGCCGTGACGGTCGTAATCAGGATCGTTACCAAAGGCCAGATCGAATTTGTCTTTGTACGCCAGCAAACCGGCCATCGCGCACTCGGATGAGCAGTCCATACGCACCACGCCATCTTTATCCAGATGCATGAAGCGGAAAGTCTGATCGATCGCATCGTTCACGATGGTCAGATCCAGTTTGTAGTGCTCAGCAATGCGCTGCCAGTAAGCAATGCCGGAACCGCCTAACGGATCGACGCCAATTTTCAGGCCGGCTTTCTGGATGGCGGCGAAGTCAATCACCTGCGCCAGACCTTCAACGTATGGCTGGATCAGATCCTGCTCAACGATGTGGCCGCTCGCCCATGCCTGATCCAGCGGCAGACGTTTCACGTCTTTCAGCTCGCCTTTGATCAGCTGGTTAGCGCGATCTTCCACCACTCTGGTAACGTTGGTATCAGCCGGGCCACCGTTTGGCGGATTGTATTTGATACCACCATCTTCCGGTGGATTATGCGAAGGCGTGATAACGATGCCGTCCGCCTGCGCGCCGCCGCGTTTGTTGTGCTCAAGAATCGCGTTCGAGATTGCAGGCGTTGGCGTGTAGCCATTGTCCTGCTGAACAATTACGTCCACGCCATTAGCGGCCAGCACTTCCAGCACCGACAGAATCGCTGGCTCAGACAGTGCATGCGTGTCTTTACCGACGTAGCACGGACCGGTAATGCCATTCTTTTTACGCTCTTCAGCAATCGCCTGCGCGATCGCCAAAATGTGCTGTTCATTGAAGCTTTGGCGTCCCGCGCTACCGCGGTGGCCTGAAGTGCCAAATTTCACCGCATGATCCGGATTCGCCACATCGGGCTTCAGGACGTAATACTGCGAGGTTAATTGTGCAACGTTAATCAAATCGCTCTGCTGGGCAGGCTGCCCGGCACGGGGGTGATTGGCCATTGGCGCTTCTCCCTGACGCTTCAGTTAAATGGTGCCGCGAACTTTCTCTGTCAGTTCCTGTGGGAACTGCATAGCCAGCATGATGTGTTCCACCATGCTGCATTTGCGGCCTGTATTGGTGTTCGTGATCACCCAGTACGGTGTGCCGGGAACGTGCTTCGGCTTGGTATGGGTGCCATTTTGCAGCAGCGTGTGCTCGTCGCCCGCAAAGTAGACGCGGGTACGGCCCTGCAGCGAGGCAGTAGCTTCAGCAAACGCAGCCGGATCAAGACGATAGAGCGTTGACAGTACCAACATGAAGCGGTTAACCGCCTTATTCTGCTCGGCATATTCATCGGAAAGTAGCAGCTCACGTACCGCACGGACGCGATCCTGAGGACGCGCTTCACGGCTGGCAGGTTGCGCTTCTTTCATTGATGCACCAGCGGCGGGCGCAGCGGGTGCGCTCTGTCCGGCGGTGAACTTCAACATGCGGCGCAAAATATCTGAGGCGCTTTCACCAATGTGCTGCGTGTGGCTGGCAATATAACGGTAGAGTTCTTCGTCAACTTCAATCGTTTTCATCTTTTTCCGTACGATTCTGGCAAATGACAGAACCACGCATCATTGCAACGTCCTTAGCAAAATCCAGTCGTGCAAAACGTGAGCGGGTTCTAACATAAGGATTATAAAGTTAAATCCGTGGCAGCCGATAGCGTTGGCAACGTTTACGGGCAAAAGTCGGAATATGCCCTAATGCCCACCGGCCTGACTGCTGGACAGGTGAATCCATGATAACCTAAGCCAAGGTCACAACCGTAAGAACTTTAGCCATGATTTTGAACGCCCGTCTGCAAACTGAACAATCTGCCCCCGATGCCACGCCGATTCTGTTGATCCATGGTCTTTTTGGCAGCCTTGATAACCTTGGCGTGCTGGCGCGTGGGATGCGTGACGCACGTCCGACGCTGCAAGTTGACGTGCGCAATCACGGCTTGTCGGCGCGTAGCGATGAGATGAATTATCACGTGATGGCGCAGGACATTGTCGAAACGCTGGATGCGCACCATATCGATCGCGCGGGTGTAATCGGACACTCGATGGGCGGCAAAATCGCCATGGCGCTCAGTGCCATCGCGCCGGAACGTATCGATAAAATGGTGATGATCGATATCGCGCCCGTAGATTACCAAACGCGCCGCCATGACGAAATTTTTGCCGCTATTCGGGCCGTGAGCGCCGCGGGCGTCACGCGCCGCAGCGAAGCCGCTGAAGTAATGTGTCAGCATATTGATGAAGAAGGCGTGATCCAGTTCATCCTCAAATCTTTCGCAGAGGGCGAATGGCGCTTTAATGTGCCGGCGCTGTGGGATAACTATAGCACCATTTCCGGCTGGGAAGAGATTCCTGCGTGGCCGCATCCGGCACTGTTTATCCGCGGCGGCGACTCGCCTTATCTGGATAATCAGCATCGCGATGCGCTGCTGCGTCAGTTCCCGCAGGCGCATGCACATGTGATCAGCGGTGCTGGACACTGGGTGCACGCCGAGAAACCCGATGCGGTGTTACGCGCGGTTCGGCGTTTTTTTAACCTGTAAAAGCAAAAGCTTGCCGCTTGCGCTTTAGGGTTGGCGTCAGGGAAGGCGCTGGAGTATGATGTCGCGCTAAAAATTTGCCACGGATATTTTTTCGCCGTGGTCGGGCCGATAATGTTTTAATCGCGCAGCGCCTTTCCGCCGTTCGCGCCCACTCAGTTTTACAAACCATGGCAAAAGAACAGACAGACCGCACTACGCTTGATCTCTTCGCAGACGAGCGGCGTCCTGGTCGCCCGAAAACCAGCCCGCTGACGCGTGATGAACAGTTACGCATCAACAAACGCAATCAGCTCAAGCGCGATAAAGTGCGTGGGCTGCGTCGTGTTGAGCTGAAGATGTCGAGCGAGGCGGTTGACGCCCTCAGCACGCTGGCCGAGCAGCAAAACATCAGTCGCAGCGAATTGATTGAACAAATGCTGCTGGCACAGCTCAAACTGTCGTAACGCGCGGAGACCGCACGCTGGAACACAAAGTCACGGCTTTATACGTTCCGCACTTTTTACCGGTCTGCTATTATTCGCATAACTGTGCAGTCAACTGACTTACTTTCACAATCAGGATTTAAGAGGTTACCTAACCCATGGCAATCGTAGGCATTTTCTTCGGCAGCGATACCGGCAACACTGAAAACATTGCAAAGATGATCCAGAAACAACCTGGGTAAAGATGTCGCCGAAGTGCATGACATTGCTAAGAGCACCAAAGAAGATCTCGAAGCGTTCGACATCCTGCTGCTGGGTATCCCAACCTGGTATTACGGCGAAGCGCAGTGTGACTGGGATGATTTCTTCCCGACGCTGGAAGAGATTGATTTCAATGGCAAGCTGGTAGCGCTGTTTGGTTGTGGCGATCAGGAAGATTACGCCGAGTACTTCTGTGATGCGATGGGTACTATCCGTGACATCATTGAGCCGAATGGTGCGGTGATCGTCGGTCACTGGCCAATCGAAGGCTATCATTTTGAAGCCTCTAAAGGCCTGGCCGATGACAAAAACTTCCTTGGTTTGGCCATTGACGAAGACCGTCAGCCGGAATTGACCAACGAACGTGTTGAGAAGTGGGTGAAGCAGATCTTTGATGAGCTGCAGCTGAAAGAGATTATTGAAGCTTAATTCCCTGCTCTGCCCGATGTGCGCACTGCCTCACATCGGGTAACGGAATTTCCTATAAAAATAATAGCTACGGTTTTTTAACTTTTCCCCGCAAATCTGTAGAATACCCGCAATGGTCATCCGCTTATTCCTCTGGCAGTAGAATGAGGCTGAGTGAAATGGAATCCAAAACCCAAGCGTCTTGAAGACGTTAGTGACGATATCCTTACAACCTTTGGTGATTAAGGACGTTGCCTTGGTTTTCATTTCACTGCTTGAGTTCTATAATGAGACGCAAATGAGAATGCGCGTTGACCTAAACATTCAAGGCCCCTGCGCCGCAAGTGACTAGCAAAGTAACAGGACAATATCCGCATGACTGACAACAACTCCGCATTGAAGAAGGCTGGCCTGAAAGTCACGCTACCCAGACTGAAAATTCTGGAAGTGCTTCAGGGACCCGGCCCAGAGTCCCATCACGTCAGTGCGGAAGATTTGTATAAGCGCCTGATTGATATGGGCGAAGAGATTGGTCTGGCAACGGTGTATCGCGTTCTTAACCAGTTTGACGACGCGGGCATCGTAACCCGTCACAACTTTGAAGGCGGCAAATCTGTCTTCGAACTGACTCAGCAGCATCACCACGATCACTTGATCTGCCTGGATTGTGGCAAAGTTATCGAATTTAGCGATGAATCAATCGAAACGCGTCAGCGTGAAATTGCCACTCGCCACGGCATTAAGCTCAGCAACCACAGCCTGTACCTGTACGGTCATTGTGCTCTGGGAGACTGCCGCGAAGACGATACGCTCCACGATAAGTAATTGAGTGTGCTATGCAGTATAAAAAAAACCGGCGCTTGAGCCGGTTTTTTTATGCCTGTAATCAGGCGACAAGCGTTTCCTGCAGGTAGCGCCAGCGCGGAATGGCGGTGCTGCAATCCAATACCGCCAGTGAAATGCGACTCTGATTGATGCCGTTCATCATCTGTAATTCACGATACTGAATCGTCACTTCCTCGCTTTGCTGCGAGATGATGGCGTGCTCACTGGTGGCAATGCGCATGCCTTCACGCTGCCCCTGCAACTGGCGAAACAGCACTTCCATTTCATTGAGGTCCAATCGTTTGCCTTGCGGCGTGACCATTTTGAACTCGGGATGAAAGTGCGATAAAAAAAGATCAATGCTGTCGTCACTGCCTTCCGCCTGATTGAAAATACGTTCAATAAGCTGATGTAAAACCACCACGCTATGCCTGGCTTCCTGGGCGAGAGTTGTCATTTTTTTTCCTTAGATAAGCCGCAGAGCACCGTCTGAGAGCGCATAGCCTACCTGAAAAAAAGTTTTTCACACTGCCAAATGGGTTAATTTTTCTAAAGTCAGAATAGTCGCAAATAGGGAATTAATGGCTCGTTGAGGGCGTGCAGCATAAAAGGTCGTATCTGGCCAAATAGAGATAATAAAAAAGGGCGATTGCTCGCCCTTTCATGATCTTATCGTGCTCGCGACTAAAAATATTAATCGCCGATTTTTGCCCAAGTGTCACGCAAACCCACGGTGCGGTTAAACACCAGCCTGGAGGGCTGTGAATAGACGCTATCAGCACAGAAATAGCCTTCGCGTTCGAACTGGTACGGTGCCATCGGATCGGCTGCACGTAAGCCAGGCTCAACGAAGCCCTGTTTGATTTCCAGTGAGTTCGGGTTGATGGTGGTGAGGAAATCCTCAGCCGCGCCCGGATTTGGCACACTGAACAGACGATCGTACAGGCGGAATTCCGCTGGCAGCGCGTGGATTGCAGAAACCCAATGGATAACGCCTTTCACTTTACGGCCATCGGCCGGATCTTTGCTCAGCGTATCAACGTCGCAAGTACAATAGATGCAGGTAATATTGCCTTCAGCATCCTTCGCCACACGTTCGGCACGGATCACGTAAGCATTACGCAGACGCACTTCTTTACCCAGCACCAGACGTTTGTACTGCTTGTTGGCTTCTTCACGGAAGTCAGCGCGATCGATCCACACTTCACGGCTGAATGGCACTTCACGCGTGCCCATCTCCGGTTTGTTTGGATGATTCGGCATAGTGATGATCTCATCGTGACCTGCAGGCAGGTTCTCGATCACCACTTTCAACGGATCCATTACCGCCATCGCACGCGGTGCGTTTTCATTGAGATCGTCACGAATGCACGATTCCAGTGAAGCCATCTCCACGATATTGTCCTGTTTGGTCACACCAATACGGCGGCAGAACTCACGGATAGAAGCGGCGCTATAACCACGACGACGCAGACCCGAAACGGTCAGCATGCGCGGATCGTCCCAGCCTTCTACCACCTTCTCGCTTACCAGCTGAGTCAGTTTACGCTTTGACATCACCGCGTATTCCAGATTCAGGCGTGAGAACTCGTACTGCCGCGGATGAACCGGAATGGTGATGTTATCCAGCACCCAATCATACAGACGACGGTTATCCTGGAACTCCAACGTGCAGAGAGAGTGCGTAATGCCTTCGATCGCATCCGAAATGCAATGAGTGAAGTCGTACATCGGGTAGATGCACCACTTGCTGCCGGTCTGATGGTGATCGGCAAATTTAATGCGGTACAGCACCGGATCGCGCATCACGATAAAGCTGGACGCCATGTCGATTTTGGCACGCAGACAGGCTTTGCCCTCTTCGAAACCGCCATCGCGCATCTTCTCGAACAGCGCCAGGTTTTCTTCCACGCTGCGATCGCGATATGGGCTGTTTTTACCCGGCGCCGTCAGTGAACCGCGATACTCACGGATCTCATCCGCCGACAGTTCATCAACGTAAGCCAGACCTTTGTTGATCAGCTCAACCGCATAGTTGAACAGTTGGTCGAAGTAGTCTGAGGAGTAACGAATGTTGCCGCTCCACTCAAAGCCCAGCCATTGCACGTCACGCTTAATGGATTCGACAAACTCCAGATCTTCTTTAACTGGGTTAGTGTCGTCGAAACGCAGATTGCACTGACCTTGGTAGTCTTGCGCGATACCAAAGTTCAGGCAGATAGATTTCGCATGGCCAATATGCAGATAACCATTGGGCTCAGGCGGGAAACGGGTATGCACACTGTTGTGCTTACCGCTCGCCAAATCTTCGTCGATGATCTGACGAATAAAGTTCGTTGGGCGGGCTTCAGCCTCACTCATCTCAAAATCCTCAAAAACTATAACGGGTGATTTGTACCACGAAGTAACGGAGTATGATCCACAAAGCGCAGGAGGGAAACAACCGTTTGTTGGTCGTTTTAAAACAAAAAAGGCAGGAATCGCTTCCTGCCTTCTGGCTCAATCACAAGGACTTAGCCTTTAACCTCGTACAGCGGGGTTTGGCCTGCAACCACTGAACCGGTTGCCAGTAAATTCAGACCAGCGAAATCATCGCTATTGCTGACCACAACCGGACTGATCATCGAGCGGGCGTTGGCATTGAGGAAGTCCAGATCCATTTCCAGGATTGGCTGACCTGCAGTGACCGTTGCGCCCTCTTCAACCAGACGCGTGAAGCCTTTACCTTCCAGCGCTACTGTATCCAGCCCCATATGTACCACGATCTCGACGCCGTTTTCCGCCTCAAGGCAGAACGCATGGTTGGTATTGAAGATCTTCACCACGGTTCCGGCGGTTGGCGCAACCACGGTTTTGCCGGTTGGCTTGATGGCCAGACCATCACCGACTGCCTTGCTGGCGAATGCTTCGTCAGGCACATTTTCCAGCGCAACGATGTCACCGGTTACTGGCGCCAGCAGCGTAGCAATCACGGCTTTTTCGCTGTTCAGCACCGCCTGCGGTTTTACAGCAGCAGCAGGAGCAGCCGTTGACGCCGCGGCAGATGCCGCAACTGGACCTTTGCTCAGTACGGTTTTCATTGCTGTTGCAATGCTTTCCGCCTGCGTACCGACAATAACCTGTACGCTCTGCTTGTTCAGACGAATCACACCTGAAGCACCGAGACGTTTAGCGACACCTTCATTAACCTGCGCGGAATCTTTAACGTTCAGACGTAGACGTGTGATACAGGCATCGATGTTGGTCAGGTTTTCTGAGCCACCTACCGCCGCAATATAACGACGCGCCAGAGATTCAGTTTGGCTTTCACCGTTGCCGCTGTTATCGACATTGACGTCATAACCATCGGTTTCATCGCCCGCAGAGAGTTCGCGGCCCGGCGTCATCAGGTTGAATTTCTGGATGGTGAAGCGGAATACCACGTAGTAGATAACGAAGAACACCAGACCTTGTGGGATCAGCATCCACCAGTGCACCGCCAGCGGGTTGCGCGTTGACAGCACCATATCCACCAGACCCGCACTGAAGCCGAAACCGGCAATCCACTGCATGCTCGCGGCGATGAAAACTGAAAGACCGGTCAGTGCCGCGTGAATCACATACAGCACCGGCGCCACGAACATGAAGGAGAATTCCAGCGGTTCAGTGATACCCGTAAAGAAGGCGGCAAAGGCCGCCGCCAGCATAATGCCGCCGACTTTAGCGCGGTTTTCCGGGCGTGCGCAGTGGTAAATTGCCAGCGCTGCACCTGGAAGACCAAACATCATGATTGGGAAGAAGCCCGCCTGATAACGACCGGTGATGCCAGGGATACCTGTACCTTCAGCGATAGACTGCGCGCCGCCAAGGAATTTAGGAATATCGTTGATACCGGCAACATCGAACCAGAATACCGAGTTCAATGCGTGGTGTAAGCCAACAGGAATCAGCAGACGGTTAAAGAAAGCGTAGATGCCCGCACCGACGGAACCCAGCTTCTGAATATGCTCACCAAAACTTACCAGTCCACCGAAAATGATCGGCCAGATATACATCAGAATGAACGCAACCAGGATCATCAGGAACGATACAAGGATCGGCACCAGACGGCGACCGCTAAAGAAGGACAACGCTTTTGGCAGTTCAACATGACTAAAGCGGTTATAGACTTCAGCAGAAAGAATCCCGACAAGAATGCCAACAAACTGGTTATTAATTTTACCGAAGGCAGCGGGAACTTGCTCCACCGGCATCTTCTGAATCATTGCCACCGCTGCCGGAGAACAGAGTGTGGTCACAACAAGAAAGCCGACAAAACCGGTTAACGCTGCAGCGCCGTCTTTATCTTTTGACATACCGTATGCCACACCAATGGCAAACAGCACTGGCATATTGTCGATGATTGCCGAACCCGATTTGATCAACAGTGCTGCCAGCGCATTGCCTGCGCCCCAGCTATCTGGATCGATCCAGTATCCAACGCCCATCAAGATTGCCGCTGCCGGCAAAGTCGCTACCGGCACCATAAGCGCGCGGCCGACCTTTTGCAGATATCCTAGAATACTCACCTTATTCTCCCCCTATGAGACTGGCGTTATGCCGTGGCGCAGGTTGATTTTATTATCCCGTCGCCCGGTACCTTGATGACACTTTTCACCACGAGGCGCAGTGTAAAGATAAATTAATTCGCCTCGCAAATTAAAACCACTACAACTGTGACTTTAATCACCAAAATGGTGGTTTGATAATGCGAAATGCTAGCCAGCACCACAAACTTATTTTATGATAAAAAATATCGAGTCGCACTTATCCCTGGTGGCTACGCTTAAACGCATTACGCTTAAGGGCAAAACTGTCAGAGAAACGGCAACTCCACATTTCCAATCTTAATTGAGGTGAAGACATGAGACTGATCCCTTTGGCCACACCGACCCAAGTGGGTAAATGGGCTGCACGCCACATTGTTAACCGCATTAATGCGTTTAAGCCTAGCGCAGAACGTCCCTTCGTGCTGGGTCTGCCAACCGGTGGAACACCGCTGGAAGCTTACAAGCACCTGATCGATATGCACAAAGCGGGCCAGGTTAGTTTCAAGCACGTTGTCACCTTCAACATGGATGAGTACGTTGGCCTGCCAAAAGAGCATCCGGAAAGTTACCACAGTTTCATGTACCGTAACTTTTTCGATCATGTTGATATTCAACAGCAAAATATCAATCTTCTGAATGGTAATGCCGAAGATATTGACGCAGAATGTCGCCAATACGAAGAGAAGATCCGCGCTTACGGCAAAATTAACCTGTTTATGGGCGGCGTGGGCAACGATGGTCACATCGCCTTTAACGAACCGGCTTCTTCCCTCTCCTCACGTACCCGCATCAAAACCCTGACGCACGATACGCGTATTGCAAACTCACGCTTCTTTAATGGTGATGTGGATCAGGTGCCGAAATACGCCCTGACGGTTGGTGTCGGTACGCTGCTGGATGCTGAAGAAGTGATGATTCTGGTTACCGGCCACCTGAAAGCGCAAGCGCTGCAGGCTGCGGTTGAAGGTAACGTCAACCACATGTGGACCATCAGCTGCCTGCAGCTGCATGCCAAATCTGTCGTGGTATGTGACGAGCCAGCCACCATGGAACTGAAAGTGAAAACCGTGAAATATTTCCGCGAAATGGAAGCGGAAAATATGAAAGGTGTGTGAAAACACGTTGTAACAAAACCTGCTGCTTTCAGGCAGCAGGCTTAGCCGGGAGAGAGAAACGATGTACGCATTAGTGAACGGCCGGATTTTTACTGGTCATGAAATTCTGGACAATCATGCAGTTGTGATTGCAGATGGCCTGATTGAGCGCGTGTGTCCGCGTGATGCCCTGGACGCGGCAATTGCACAGCAGGATGTGGCTGGTGCGTTTATCGCTCCTGGTTTTATTGATTTGCAGCTTAACGGCTGTGGCGGCGTGCAGTTCAATGATGACATCAATGCGTTAAGCGTTGAAACGCTTGAGATCATGCAGCGCGCCAACGAGAAATCAGGCTGCACCAGCTATTTGCCAACACTGATTACCAGCACCGATGCGCTGATGAGACGCGCAGTCGAAACCATGCGCGCTTACCTGGCCAAGCATCAGAATCAGGCAATCGGCCTGCATCTGGAAGGTCCGTGGCTGAATAAAGCTAAAAAAGGTACACACAATCCTGAATTGATTCGCCTGCCGGATGCCGAGCGGGTGGATTTCCTCTGCGCCAATGCCGACGTCATCACTAAAGTCACGCTGGCACCTGAAAATGCGGGCAGCGAGGTGATTCGTCAGCTGCGCGATGCCGGCATCATCGTGTCAGCGGGTCACTCCAACGCGACCTATGAAGAAGCAAAAATTGGCTTCAGCGCGGGCGTCAGCTTTGCTACGCATCTCTACAATGCCATGCCAACCTTCGCTGGACGTGAGCCAGGTCTGATCGGTGCGCTGTTTGATTCGCCTGATGTATACTGCGGCATCATTGCGGATGGTTTACATGTCCATTACGCTAATGTGCGCAATGCAAAACGCATTAAAGGCGACAAGCTGGTGTTAGTGACGGATGCCACAGCACCGGCGGGCGCATCGATTGATCAATTTATTTTTGCAGGCAAAACAATATACTATCGCGATGGCCTGTGCGTTGACGAGAACGGTACGCTCAGCGGTTCTGCCTTGACCATGATTGAAGCGGTGCAGAACAGCGTTGAACATTGCGGTATCGCTCTTGATGAAGCGCTGCGTATGGCGACGCTCTATCCAGCGCAGGCGATGGGTGTGGAGAAGCAGTTAGGCACGGTCGAAGCAGGAAAAGTCGCCAACCTGACTGTCTTTACCCGCGATTATCAAATCACTAAGACGTTCGTCAACGGAGACAACGTCCTCAGCGAGTAAGCATTGAATGACCACTGGCGGCCAGTCTCAAATAGGAAATGTTGATCTTGTTAAACAACTCAATAGTGCAGCCGTTTATCGGCTAATCGATCAGCAGGGGCCAATTTCGCGCATTCAGATTGCCGAACACAGTCAGCTTGCGCCCGCCAGTGTCACCAAAATTACCCGCCAGCTCATTGAGCGCGGCCTCATCAAAGAGGTGGAGCAACAAGCCTCCACCGGTGGGCGTCGCGCGATCTCCATCATTACTGAAACCCGTCATTTTCATACTATCGGCGTGCGCTTAGGGCGTAATGACGCGACCTTGACGCTGTTTGATCTGAGCGGGAAATCGCTGGCGCAGGAAGATTATCCGCTGCCCGAGCGCACGCAGGAAACGCTGGAGAACGCGCTGTTCAATGCCATCAGCGCCTTTATGGCCGCGCATCAGCGTAAGATTCATGAACTGATTGCTATCTCGGTGATTCTGCCCGGATTGGTCGATCCCATTAACGGCATCATTCGCTACATGCCGCACATCGCGGTAAGTCATTGGCCGCTGGTTTCCAGCCTGAAAAAACGCTTCAACGTCACCAGCTTTGTTGGTCATGACATCCGTAGCCTGGCGCTGGCCGAGCACTACTTCGGTGCAAGTCGCGATTGCGCAGACTCCATTCTGGTGCGTTTGCATCGCGGCACCGGTGCCGGAATCATCGCCAACGGCCACATTTTCCTCGGCAGTAACGGCAACGTGGGCGAGATTGGCCATATTCAGGTTGATCCGCTGGGTGAACGCTGCCACTGCGGTAACTTTGGCTGTCTGGAAACCATTGCGGCTAATGGCGCGATTGAAAACCGCGTACGTCATCTACTGAATCAAGGGTATCCCAGTTCATTAACGTTAAATGATTGCCTGATGCCGCAGATTTGTCGCGCCGCTAATCATGGCGACGCGCTGGCGTGCGAAGTGATTGAATATGTCGGCCGCTATTTAGGCAAGGCGATTGCTATCGCCATCAACCTGTTCAATCCGCAAAAAGTGGTGTTGGCCGGTGAAATCACTGAAGCCGATAAAGTACTGTTTCCTGCTATTGAAGGGTGTATCAATACGCAGACGCTGCCTGCCTTCCGTAAAAATCTGCCGGTGGTGCGTTCCGAGCTCGATCATCGCTCGGCGATTGGCGCCTTTGCGTTGGCAAAACGCGCAATGCTGAATGGCATTTTGCTGCAACATCTGCTGGAAGAGTAATCACCAGCCTGCTGTCAAGCAGGCCCGACCGGATGCAATCTATGACGATTAAAAGCGTAATCTGTGACATCGACGGCGTGTTGATGCATGACAATACCGCCGTTCCCGGCGCGAAAGAATTTTCTGCAGCGCATTCTGGCGAAGGATATGCCGTTGGTGGTGTTGACCAATTATCCTTCGCAAACCGCGCTGGATCTGGCGAACCGCTTTGCCAACGCCGGCATTGACGTACCGGATTCGGTGTTTTACACCTCGGCGATGGCCACCGCCGATTTCCTGCGCCGTCAGGAAGGGAAAAAAGCCTACGTAATTGGCGAAGGTGCGCTGATTCATGAGCTGTATAAAGCTGGCTTCACCATCACCGACGTTAATCCAGATTTCGTTATCGTCGGCGAAACCCGCTCCTTCAATTGGGAAATGATGCACAAAGCCGCTTTCTTCGTGGCCAATGGCGCCCGCTTTATCGCCACTAATCCCGATACACATGCACGCGGCTTTGTTCCTGCCTGCGGAGCACTCTGCGCCGGTATCGAAACCATCTCCGGTCGTAAACCGTTTTACGTCGGCAAACCGAGTCCGTATATCATGCGCGCGGCGTTAAACAAAATGCATGCGCATTCGGAAGAGACGGTTATTGTGGGCGATAACCTGCGGACAGACATTCTGGCAGGCTTCCAGGCGGGTCTGGAAACCATTCTGGTGCTGTCTGGCGTTTCCACACTGAGTGATATTGATGCGATGCCTTTCCGCCCGGATTGGATTTACCCATCGGTCGCCGATATCGACCTGTTCTGATTCCAGCCATTACCCCTTCTTATGGCCCTGCTTATGCAGGGCTTTTGTTTTTTCTGTGGTTATGCCTTTCTTTACCGCTCGCCTTATGCCTACAAAACGAACGATAATGCAGTTTTATTAGATGGCATCTAAAATAAACGCTTATTAATTGAATAATATTCAATATTATTTGCCCATCAACATTCTTTTTATCAAAGAATCGCAATTTTGCTTGCACTAACACCGCCATTTAGCGCATTTTCTTATACATCACGCAGCCAAGGCTGCCGGACAAACGTAGAAATAACTTCGCCACAAGGTGAGATCAGGAGTCAGTTATGTGTTCAATTTTTGGTGTGCTGGATCTGAAAAGCGATCCTATTGAGCTGCGCAAGAAAGCGCTGGAATCTTCTCGTCTGATGCGTCACCGCGGCCCGGATTGGTCAGGTGTTTATGCGGATGATAAAGCCATTCTGGTGCATGAGCGTCTGTCGATTGTTGACGTTAACAACGGCGCACAGCCGCTGTATAACGCTGACCACACCCACGTACTGGCTGTTAACGGCGAAATTTACAACCATCAGGCGCTGCGTGCTGAGTTGAGCGATCGTTACGCTTTCCAGACCGGTTCTGACTGTGAAGTGATCCTCGCGCTGTATCAGGAAAAAGGCGTCGATTTCCTCGACGAGCTGCAAGGCATGTTCGCCTTCATTCTGTGGGACAGCGTGAAGCAACAATATCTGATTGGTCGCGACCATATCGGCATTATCCCGCTGTATATGGGCAACGACGAGCACGGCAACCTATATGTCGCTTCCGAGATGAAAGCGCTGGTGCCAGTGTGCCGCAGCATCAAAGAGTTCCCGCCGGGAAGCTACATGTCGAGCGCCGATGGTGAAATCCGTCGTTACTGGCAGCGTGACTGGATGGAATATTCCGCTGTTGAGCACAACACCACGGATGCCGCCGAGCTGAAACATGCGCTGGAAGAGTCAGTAAAAAGTCACCTGATGTCTGACGTGCCTTACGGCGTTCTGCTGTCTGGCGGCCTGGACTCATCCATCATCTCTGCCGTGACCAAACGCTTTGCTGCGAAACGTGTTGAAGATGCGGATAAGAGCGATGCATGGTGGCCGCAGCTGCACTCCTTCGCGGTTGGCCTGGAAGGTTCTCCAGACCTGAAAGCAGCGAAATCAGTCGCAGAACACCTCGGTACCGTGCACCACGAAATCCATTTCACCGTGCAGGAAGGCCTGGATGCGATCCGTGACGTGATTTACCACATCGAAACCTATGATGTGACCACCATTCGCGCCTCTACGCCGATGTATTTAATGTCGCGTAAGATCAAAGCGATGGGCATCAAAATGGTGTTGTCCGGTGAAGGTGCGGATGAAGTCTTTGGCGGCTACCTCTATTTCCATAAGGCGCCAAACGCCAAAGAATTCCACGAAGAGAACGTACGTAAACTGCTGGCTCTGCACATGTTTGACTGTGCTCGCGCCAACAAAGCGATGTCCGCCTGGGGCGTGGAAGCGCGTGTGCCGTTCCTCGACAAGAAATTCCTCGACGTGGCGATGCGCATCAACCCGGCAGACAAACTCTGTGGCAGCAACGGCAAGATGGAAAAACACATCCTGCGCGAATGCTTCTCTTCTTACCTGCCGGAGAGCGTGGCGTGGCGTCAGAAAGAGCAGTTCTCTGATGGTGTGGGCTACAGCTGGATAGATACGCTGAAAGAAGTGGCGGCGAAGCAAATCACCGACCAACAGTTGTCGACTGCGCACTTCCGCTTCCCGTACAACACACCGAACTCGAAAGAAGCGTATCTGTATCGCGAAATCTTTGAGGAATTGTTCCCGATCGCCAGCGCCGCAGAGTGTGTGCCAGGCGGTCCATCAGTGGCCTGTTCTTCGGCTAAAGCGATCGAGTGGGATGAAGCCTTTAAATCCATGGATGACCCTTCAGGTCGTGCCGTTGGTGTGCATCAGTCCGCGTATAAATAAGGTTTTTACTCAACAAGATATGGGGCTCATTTGAGCCCCTTTTTTATGCAATCTATCGTACAACCTTTGAAATTTGCCGAATAAATCACCAGCCTGGTTACAAGCCAGACAAACAGGCATTTTAAGGCAAAAAACGGCAAAAAAATTGTTGACGCTACAAGACTCAATACGCATAATGCGCCCCGCAACGCCGATGAAGGTTACGCGAAAAAGATGGCTACGTAGCTCAGCTGGTTAGAGCACATCACTCATAATGATGGGGTCACAGGTTCAAATCCCGTCGTAGCCACCATCTTTTTGCGGGAGTGGCGAAATTGGTAGACGCACTAGATTTAGGTTCTAGCGCCGCAAGGTGTGCGAGTTCAAGTCTCGCCTCCCGCACCATTTCAGTCTTCGGCAGCCGGATGGGGTATCGCCAAGCGGTAAGGCACTGGTTTTTGATACCAGCATTCCCAGGTTCGAATCCTGGTACCCCAGCCAATCCGGATTATGTTGTGGATACAAAGTCGACGAATGGGATATCGCCAAGCGGTAAGGCACCGGTTTTTGATACCGGCATTCCCTGGTTCGAATCCAGGTATCCCAGCCATCGTCGGACGCAGTAAGCAGTACAAAGGCTACGTAGCTCAGCTGGTTAGAGCACATCACTCATAATGATGGGGTCACAGGTTCAAATCCCGTCGTAGCCACCAAATTATTGGGGTGTCGCCAAGCGGTAAGGCTCTGGTTTCTGATACCAGCATTCCGGGGTTCGAATCCCTGCACCCCAGCCATAAAAAGACAATTTGATCAAACACCTATTGGGGTGTCGCCAAGCGGTAAGGCACTGGTTTCTGATACCAGCATTCCGGGGTTCGAATCCCTGCACCCCAGCCAAATTGCACAATAAAGCCCGCTTATGCGGGCTTTATTGTTTTCTGCGTTTGGCAAAGTGGCGAGCAAACTTTTAACCAGGAGCGCATCAATACGCTCCCTACAATCACAAACCTAATGCGTAACGCAGCACCTTGCGTTTCAACGCGCCGGCATTCTCCGCCGCAATCAGCGCCAGGTTTCGCGCAAAACGCAGCGGCGGCAGTTTATTGCTAAACGTAAAGTAGAACAGATCCATTCCGCCCTGCATCAGTAAATTATCTTTGTAACGCTGACGATGATAACGCTGCAGCACAGCATCCGATGACCAGAGCTCCGCCTGGTTGCGCGCCTCAACCAGCGTCGTGATCAACGCATCCACATCCCTATAACCCAGATTAACGCCCTGCCCGGCCAGCGGATTGATGGTGTGCGCCGCATCCCCCACCAGCGCCAATCCCGGCATCACATAACGCGTAGCATGACGTCGCACCAGCGGGAAAGAGGCCGCAGTTTTGACCTGAATACGGCCAACGCGTGCCGGGAAGTGAGCATAAATCTCTTTCTCCAGTTGCGGGAGCGGCAAACTTTGCAGCTGACGAATTCGTGCTGGCGCGTCGTACCACACCAGCGAAGCACGACGATCAAACAGCGGCAGGAAAGCGCGCGGCCCTTGCGGCGTAAACTGCTGCCAGGTGGCATCGCCCGCCTCCTGCTCGCACTCCACGCTTATCAGCATGCAGGATTGCGCATAGTTCCAGCCGCGCACGCCAATGCCCGCTAACTGACGCACACGCGAGTTGGCACCATCTGCGCCGACCACTAAACGCGCATCCAGCGTTTGGCCATTATCGAGTTGCACCTGCCAGCCGGCGCTGTGCGGCTGCAAACCCTGCAAGCTCGCCGGGCAGATCAGTGTGATGCCTTCTTGCTGCATTTTTTCCCACAACGCACGCTGCAGCACGCTGTTTTCCACCATAAAGCCCAGCTCGGGCAACCCAAGCGAGGCCGCATCAAACTTCACATGCGCGTTTTGCCACTCCCAGGTTTCCAGCTGGCGATAGGGCGCGCAGCGCATCGCCTGCACACGCTGCCAGACATCCAGTTGCTGCAGCAGCGCCACCGACGACGCACCGATGGCGGAGATACGCACATCTGGCTCGCTGCAGGCATCAAAGCTTGCCGGTTCCGCCCGTTCAATGACCGCTACGCGAAACTGCTGCTGCGCCAGGCCACACGCCAGCGCCGCACCAACCATGCCACCGCCCACGATCACCACATCAAAATGTGAATCCTGCATCGACTCTAATCCTTCTTTTTGCCGTGAAACCTTCCAGCATCACGTTGATAGCTAAAGTGTACCGGAAATTAGCAGCGCGATGCGATGCAGATGCGTGAAGCCTGGTAACAACAGCGTCGAAGCATTACAATACGCGCCCTGCACTTCGCTTGAATCAATGGCTAGTTCGATGACCAAAAAACTGCACATCAAAACCTGGGGCTGTCAGATGAATGAATACGATTCATCGAAGATGGCCGATCTGCTGAACAGTACGCACGGCTACACCCTTACCGAGGAAGCTGAAGAGGCGGACGTTCTGCTGCTCAACACCTGCTCCATCCGTGAAAAGGCGCAGGAGAAGGTTTTTGCTCTGTTAGGCCGTTGGAAAAAGCTGAAAGCGAGCAATCCCGATCTGATCATCGGCGTGGGTGGCTGCGTGGCCTCACAAGAAGGTGAACGTCTGCGCCAGCGCGCCAGTTACGTCGATATCGTCTTTGGCCCGCAGACCTTGCATCGTCTGCCGGAGATGATTAACACCGTGCGCGGCAGTAAAAGCCCGGTTGTTGACATCAGCTTCCCTGAAATTGAGAAGTTTGATCGCCTGCCAGAACCGCGCGCCGATGGCCCAACCGCCTTTGTGTCGATCATGGAAGGCTGCAACAAATATTGTACTTTCTGCGTGGTGCCTTACACGCGCGGTGAGGAAGTTAGCCGTCCGAGCGACGATATTCTGCTGGAAATCGCCCAGCTTGCCGCTCAGGGCGTACGTGAAGTCAACCTGCTGGGCCAGAACGTCAACGCCTATCGCGGCGCCACCTTTGATGGCGATATCTGCACCTTTGCTGAGTTGCTGCGCTTAGTGGCGGCGATCGACGGCATTGACCGTATTCGCTTCACCACCAGCCATCCTATTGAATTTACCGATGACATCATCGAGGTTTACCGCGATACGCCCGAGCTGGCGAGCTTCCTGCATCTGCCGGTTCAGAGCGGATCAGATCGCATCCTGACGCTGATGAAGCGCGCGCACACCGCACTCGAGTACAAAGCGATTATCCGCAAGCTGAAAGCCGCACGTCCGGATATCCAGCTGAGCTCTGATTTCATCATCGGTTTCCCCGGCGAAACGCAGCAGGATTTTGAGCAGACCATGAAGCTGGTCGGTGAAGTGAATTTCGATGTCAGCTTCAGCTTTATCTACTCCATGCGCCCAGGCACGCCGGCCGCCGATCTGCCCGACGATGTGACAGAAGAGGAGAAAAAGCAGCGTCTTTTCATCCTGCAGGACCGCATCAATCAGCAGGTGATGTCGTGGAGCCGCCGCATGCTGGGCACCACGCAGCGCGTGCTGGTGGAAGGCATTTCGCGTAAAAATGTGATGGAACTGACCGGCCGCACCGATAATAACCGCGTGGTGAACTTCGAAGCACCGGTTGAAATGATCGGGAAGTTTGTTGATGTCGAAATTGTTGATGTCTATGCCAGCTCCCTGCGCGGCGTGCTGGTGCGCACCGAAGATCAAATGGCGCTCCGTGTGGCCGAAAGCCCGGCGTCAGTGATTGCGCGTACCCGCAAAGAGAACGACATCGGCGTCGGACTGTTCCAGCCTTGAAACCTCGAACGTTGAGCGATAGCGCACAAAGCGCTGTCGCCTGTTTCATCCCCAGGCCCTTGCTTTCCACAAGTGCTGCCCAAATATCGACTCTGAAGCTTGCGCCAGTGCGCAGCGCCATAAATAATTTCATAAAGATGTGGAGAGATTGCTCTTCGACATCCGGCACACCTTTTCAACTGGCCCTGAGTGACCTTAAGGATTCATTTGAATATCGAAACGCGTGAAATCGCCCTTGAACCGGCAGATAACCAACGACTGATGAGCTTGTGCGGTCCGATGGATGACAATGTGAAACAGCTGGAGCGCCGTTTGGGCCTTGAAATCAAACGCCGTGACAACCAATTCACGCTTACCGGCCGCTCGCTCTGTGTGGACGCTGCCGTCAATATCCTGCGCACGCTGTATGTTGATACCGCCCCAATGCGCGGTCAGATCAAAGATATCGAACCGGACCAGATTCACCTGGCAATCAAAGAGAGCGGCGTTCTGGAACAGAGCGCTGAGAGCGTGCCGGAATTCGGCAAAGCGGTGAACATCAAAACCAAGCGTGGCGTAATCAAACCGCGTACGCCTAACCAGGCGCAATACATCGCCAATATCTTCTCGCACGACATTACCTTTGGTATCGGCCCGGCCGGTACCGGTAAAACCTATCTGGCGGTCGCTGCCGCAGTGGATGCGCTGGAGCGTCAGGAGATTCGCCGTATTCTGCTGACGCGTCCGGCGGTTGAAGCGGGTGAGAAACTCGGCTTCCTGCCCGGCGATCTCAGCCAGAAGGTCGATCCCTACCTGCGCCCGCTGTACGACGCGCTGTTCGAAATGCTCGGCTTTGAGCGCGTAGAGAAACTGATTGAGCGCAACGTGATTGAAGTGGCTCCGCTGGCCTACATGCGCGGACGCACGCTGAACGACGCCTTTGTGATTCTCGATGAGAGCCAGAACACCACTATCGAACAGATGAAGATGTTCCTGACGCGTATCGGCTTTAATTCCAAAGCGGTCATTACCGGCGATATCACGCAGATTGACTTGCCGCGCAGCACCAAATCCGGCCTGCGCCACGCCATTGAAGTGCTGGCAGAAGTCGATGAGATTAGCTTTAACTTTTTCCACAGCGAAGACGTGGTGCGTCATCCGGTTGTCGCGCGCATCGTGAATGCTTATGAAGCCTGGGAAACCGCCGACCAGAAACGCCGTGATCAACAGGCAGAAGAGCGCAAACGCGAAGCTATCGCGGCTCAGCTTGCCAGCCAAACAAGCCCGCAGGAGCGTTCATGAGCGCGGTGATTCTTGATTTACAACTGGCCTGCGCCGATGAAAACCATCTGCCAGCGGAGAGTGATTTTCAACGCTGGCTGGAAGCGGCGGTAACGCCGTTTCAACCGGAAAGCGAAGTCACGATTCGTCTGGTGGATGAAGCCGAGAGTAATGAGCTTAATCTGACTTATCGCGGAAAAGATAAGCCGACCAACGTGCTGTCATTCCCGTTTGAAGCACCGCCGGGAATTGAACTGCCACTGCTCGGCGATCTGATTATTTGCCGTCAGGTTGTCGAGCAAGAGGCTGCTGAACAAGGCAAAACCGTCGAAGCCCACTGGGCGCATATGGTGGTGCACGGTACGCTGCATCTGCTGGGTTACGACCATATCGAAGATGAAGAAGCCGAAGAGATGGAGGCGCTGGAGACCGAGATAATGCTTGCTCTTGGTTATCCTGATCCGTACATTTCGGAGAAAGAAGACGCCTGAGCCGCTGGTTCAGGTTATTGCGCTGCTGGCGCGGATGCCAGCAGCCCCAATCCCTCATTAGAGAGAACGAAATAAAAACGCCATGAGCGACGACCATTCTCAAAACAGCGACGCACCCAGTAGTAAAAAGGGATTTTTCTCCCTGTTAATCAACCAACTGTTTCACGGTGAACCCAAAAACCGTGATGAACTGCTGGGGTTAATCCGCGATTCTGAGCAAAAAGAGCTGATTGATCAGGACACCCGCGACATGCTCGAAGGGGTGCTGGACATTGCCGAACAGCGCGTGCGCGACATCATGATCCCTCGCTCGCAAATGATCACCCTGAAACGCAACCAAACGCTGGAAGAGTGCCTTGCGGTGATTATTGAATCCGCCCACTCACGCTTCCCGGTGATCAGCGAAGACAAAGACCACGTCGAAGGCATTTTGATGGCCAAAGACCTGCTGCCGTTTATGGCCAGCGCGTCTGAGCCGTTCAGTATGGAAAAAGTGCTGCGCACCGCCGTGGTGGTTCCTGAAAGCAAGCGCGTCGATCGCATGCTGAAGGAGTTCCGCTCGCAGCGTTATCACATGGCGATTGTCATTGATGAATTTGGTGGCGTCTCTGGTCTGGTGACCATTGAAGATATTCTTGAGCTGATTGTTGGCGAAATTGAAGATGAGTATGACGATGAAGAAGATCGTGATATCCGCCAGCTCAATCGTTACACCTACACCATGCGCGCCTTAACGCCAATTGAAGATTTTAATGAGGTCTTTGGCACCGATTTCAGCGATGACGAAGTCGATACCATTGGCGGATTGGTCATGCAGGGATTCGGCCACCTTCCCGCTCGCGGCGAAAGTATTGTCATTGATGGCTATCAGTTCAAAGTCGCCATGGCTGACAGCCGCCGTATCATCCAGGTGCATGTAAAAATTCCGGAAGACTCACCACAACCGCAACTGGAAGACGAATAACGTTATGGCTTTAGCCTCTCTTTACTCGCAGCAGCGGGTTCGCCTGCTGCTGGCGTTAGTTACGGGTGCCATTGGCACCCTTTCCTTTTCCCCCTACGATTTCTGGCCTGCGGCGATAATTTCGCTGTTTGGTCTGCAACTGTTGCTGCTGGAACGTCGCACTGCGCAGGCTGCGGCAATCGGCTTCGTTTGGGGCTTTGGACTGTTTGGCAGCGGCATCAATTGGGTTTACGTCAGCATCGCCACCTTTGGCGGCATGCCCGGCCCGGTAAACATCTTGCTGGTGATTCTGCTGGCGGCTTATCTGTCGCTCTATCCGATGCTGTTTGCCATCCTGCTCAACCGTTTCTGGCCGCGCGCCACGCTGTGGCGTTTGGCTTTAGCGGCACCCGCGCTGTGGCAGATTAGCGAATTCCTGCGCGGTTGGGTGCTCACCGGCTTTCCGTGGCTGCAGTTTGGCTACAGCCAGATTGACGGTCCGCTAAAAGGCCTCGCGCCGCTCGCAGGCGTTGAAACCATTACCTTCCTGTTGATGGTGATCGCCGGCTTGCTGGTGCACGCGCTGCATCATCGTACCGTGAAAAGCTTGATAGCCGCCGCGCTCCTGCTGTTACTGCCGTGGCCGCTGCGCATGATGCAGTGGTATCAGCCGCTGCCGGAACGCAGCGTTGATGTTGCGATGGTGCAAGGCAATATTCCGCAGTCGATGAAGTGGGATCCGCAGCAACTGCTGAACACGCTGCGCGTTTACACCTCCTATAGCCAGCCTTTTATCGGCAAAGCACCGATCATTATCTGGCCCGAATCAGCGATTACCGATCTGGAAAGCAACCAGCAGCCGTTCCTGCGGGCGCTGGATGCTGACCTGCGCGCGCGCGGCAGCTCACTGATTACCGGTATCGTGGATTCTCGCGTGGAAGGCGATAATCGCTATCACGACTATAACTCGGTAATTGTGCTGGGTGGCGAGCAGCCTTACAGCTATCAAAGCCAGAACCGCTATCAGAAGAATCATCTGGTGCCATTTGGTGAGTTTGTGCCGCTGGAAGCGTTGCTGCGTCCGCTGGCGCCGTTCTTCGATTTGCCGATGTCCTCCTTCAGCCGTGGCGCCTATGTCCAGCCGCAGCTGAAAGTGTCGGGTTATAACCTGACCAGCGCTATCTGCTATGAGATCGTGCTGGGCGAACAAGTGCGCGCCAACTTCCGTCCCGATACCAACTTCCTGCTGACCGTCTCCAACGATGCCTGGTTCGGTCACTCCATCGGACCGTGGCAGCATTTCCAGATGGCGCGCATGCGTGCGCTGGAGCTGGGACGTCCGTTACTGCGCTCCACCAATAACGGTGTTACCGCAGTAGTGAATGCCAATGGTGAGGTGGAGAAAGCGTTGCCGCAGTTCACACGCAATGTGCTGGAAGCCAAAGTCACGCCAACCAAGGGTGAAACGCCGTATGCGAAAGCGGGCATCTGGCCAGTGTGGCTAGTGACGTTGATTAGCATTGTGTTGGCCATTCTGCGCCGTCGCCATTAGTTCAGGCAGCTATGCAAACAGGCGAAGTGAATACTTCGCCTTTTTTATGCGCTGTTTTCTCTTCCTTCCGTGGTGCTTTCCCCGATTCTCTGCTGGCTTTTTACACTTCTTCATCGTGCTGGCACGATCATTGCTATTTATTTCAGTGATTTTCGCAAACATCGGCTTTTGTCAGCGTAGTGCAACCTTTACGCGCTAATTTATGGCAATGATGCGCACTCTATTAGCGCATCGGGGAATTTTTGCCTTTTATTGGTGCGGAGCGGCTCGCAAAAAAGAAACTTTTTTGTTTCATTGCGTTAACAATTCGCTATGTTAATCACTATCCTGCGTGCGGTTGCGCTATGGGATAACAAAAAAAGCAGCACGAAATACACACAATATCACAATCTGCGCAGTTTATGTTCTGCGCGACATCCATACGAAGGAGTTGGAACATGCAGATACGCAAAGTGGCATTATCTCTTTTGCTGTTGGGAGCAGCAGCGGGAGCGGCCCAGGCGGAAGATCTCACCGGTACCCTGAAAAAAATCAATGATAGCGGCGTGATCGTCGTTGGGCATCGTGAATCATCAGTTCCCTTTTCTTACTATGACAACCAGCAAAAAGTGGTTGGCTATTCACAGGATTATTCAAACGCCATCATCGCGGCTATTAAAGCCAAACTGAATAAGCCTGATTTGCAGATCAAAATGCTGCCGATTACTTCGCAGAACCGTATTCCTCTGTTGCAGAACGGAACTTACGATTTTGAGTGCGGTTCTACCACCAACAACCTGGAGCGTCAGAAGCAAGCGGCATTCTCTGACACCGTGTTCATCATCGGTACGCGTCTGCTGGTGAAAAAAGGCGGCGACATCAAAGATTTCCCTGATCTGAAGGGTAAAACCGTTGTCGTGACCTCCGGTACCACTTCAGAAGTTCTGCTGCACAAACTGAACGACGAGCAAAAAATGGATATGCGCATCATCAGCGCGAAAGACCATGGCGATTCTTTCCGTACGCTGGAAACCGGTCGTGCTGTGGCCTTCATGATGGATGACGCGCTGCTGGCAGGTGAACGTGCCAAAGCCAAGAAGCCAGACAACTGGGACATCGTGGGTACACCGCAGTCGAAAGAAGCTTACGGCTGCATGCTGCGTAATCAGGATCCACAGTTCAAACAGCTGATGGATGAAACCATTGCTAAAGCGCAAACCTCTGGCGAAGCCTCAAAATGGTTTGAAACCTGGTTCAAAAAACCGATTCCACCGAAGAATCTGAACCTAAACTTCGAACTCTCAAGCGATATGCAGGCCCTGTTCAAAGCACCGAACGACAAAGCACTCTGAATTAACAACGACAACAAGGGCAGCCCCGCTGCCCTCTCGATTGCTGAACATGCGGTGCGGACAGACAGACTGTAACAGGCCGTTCCCCTGAAGCAGGATGCAAGACACCGCTCAACAATCTTATGGGTAGCCTCGCTACCCTTTTTTTACCGGAGCTCGTTATGGGTATCGATTGGAACTGGGGCATTTTTCTTGAACAGGCCCCGTTCGGCAATACGACTTACCTCGGCTGGCTGTGGTCCGGTTTTCAGGTCACCATTGCGGTGTCCTGCTGCGCCTGGATTATCGCCTTCCTGGTAGGTTCCTTATTTGGCATTCTGCGTACCGTGCCCAACCGCCTGTTGGCGGCAATTGGCACCTGCTACGTGGAGCTATTCCGTAATATCCCGCTGATTGTGCAGTTCTTCTTCTGGTATCTGGTTGCGCCAGAACTGGTGGGCGAAAAGCTGGGCATGTGGTTTAAGTCGGAATTGGATCCCAATATTCAGTTCTTCGTCTCCTCGACGATTTGCCTTGGTTTGTTCACCGCAGCGCGCGTCTGTGAACAGGTACGCGCGGCGATTCAGTCGCTGCCACGCGGTCAGAAAAATGCCGGCCTGGCGATGGGCCTGACGCTGCCGCAAACCTATCGCTATGTGCTGCTGCCGAATGCCTATCGCGTGATTGTGCCGCCGATGACGTCGGAAATGCTTAATCTGGTGAAGAACTCGGCGATCGCCTCAACCATCGGACTGGTGGATATGGCGGCGCAGGCCGGCAAGCTGCTGGATTACTCCGCGCATGCCTATGAATCCTTTACCGCCATCACTCTGGCGTACGTCGGCATTAACCTGGTCATCATGCTGATTATGAGTGTGGTAGAACGCAAAATTCGCCTGCCTGGCAATATGGGAGGCAAATAATGTACGAGTTTGACTGGAGTTCAATTGTTCCCAGCCTGCCTTACTTGTGGAATGGGTTGATCATTACCTTCAAGATCACCGCGATTGCCGTGGTGTTTGGCATTATCTGGGGCACGATTTTGGCGGTGATGCGCTTGTCGCCGATTGCGCCGATACGCTGGTTTGCCAAGCTGTACGTCAACCTGTTCCGCTCCGTACCCTTGGTGATGGTGCTGCTGTGGTTCTATTTGGTGGTGCCCGCCTTCCTGCAACAGGTGCTGGGCTTATCGCCTAAATCAGATATCCGCCTGATTTCTGCCATGGTGGCATTTGCGCTCTTTGAGGCCGCGTACTACTCGGAAATCATCCGCGCCGGTATTCAGAGCATCTCACGCGGGCAGTCCAATGCCGCGCTGGCGCTCGGCATGACGCACTGGCAATCGATGAAACTGATCGTATTGCCGCAGGCGTTCCGCGCCATGGTGCCGCTGCTGCTGACGCAGGGCATCGTGCTGTTCCAGGATACGTCGCTGGTGTATGTACTGAGCCTGGCCGATTTCTTCCGCACCGCTTCAACCATAGGTGAGCGTGACGGAACCCAGGTTGAAATGATTTTGTTTGCTGGTCTGGTCTACTTTGTGATCAGCCTGAGCGCTTCGCTGTTGGTTACCTATCTGAAAAGAAAGAGGACGGTTTAAATGATTAGCCTGAAAAATGTTTCAAAGTGGTATGGGCACTTTCAGGTGCTGACCGACTGCTCCACCGAAGTGAAAAAAGGTGAAGTGGTAGTGGTCTGCGGTCCGTCTGGCTCAGGTAAATCAACGCTGATTAAAACCGTGAACGGCCTGGAGCCGATTCAAAAGGGCAGCATTCAGGTGACCGGCACCGAAGTGAACAACAAAAAAACCAACCTCGCTCAATTGCGTAGCAAAGTGGGCATGGTGTTCCAGCATTTCGAGCTGTTCCCTCATCTCAGCATCATCGAGAACCTGACGCTGGCGCAGGTCAAAGTGCTGAAGCGTGATAAAGCGGCCTCACGTGAGAAAGCGCAGGGCTTGCTAAAACGCGTTGGGCTCTCTGCGCACGCGGATAAGTTTCCCGGCCAGCTTTCCGGCGGCCAGCAGCAGCGCGTGGCAATCGCGCGTGCGTTGTGCATGGATCCGGTGGCGATGCTGTTTGATGAGCCGACGTCAGCGCTTGATCCTGAAATGATCAACGAAGTGTTGGACGTGATGGTTGAGCTGGCGAATGAAGGCATGACCATGATGGTGGTGACGCATGAAATGGGCTTTGCGCGCAAAGTCGCTAACCGCGTGATCTTTATGGATGAAGGGAAAATTATCGAAGACACCAATAAGGATGACTTCTTTAACAATCCGCAATCCGATCGTGCGAAAGACTTCCTGGCGAAGATCCTGCACTGATTAGCGCAATAAATTGCGCCGCTACGATAAGTGCTCGTACCCGTAGCGGCGCGATTCATCGCGCGGGGTTATTCATTCATAAAATCAGGGTTCAAACGGCTGGCGCTGGAACTGATCGTGCCCGCACTCCGGGCAGCGCGTTAAGCTCTCTGGCGTATAAATCGCCCGTGTGAAGCCGCACTTCTCACAGACTAAATTCCCCAGCCCCACCACTTCACCGCTCTGGTAGACGCCGTGATGGCGCAAATCCTGAAACACTTCACGCCACTCGAGCTGACTTTTATCGGTGATATCCGCCAGCTCTTTCCACAGGCTTTCACGAATCACGCGCAAAAACACTGAATCGCCGACCACATCAGAAGACTCCTGATAGCTCAGCGCAAACTCGTGTAAATCGCGCCGCACGGCGCGCATCACTTCATTGACCTCGGCGGGTGACAGCGTTTTTTTCGCCAGCAAACTTTGCCGCGCCTCGGCCACCAGCGCATCAACATCGCGCTCGCCATGATCCAATCGTTGGGATAATGCTTCAATCGTTGCACGGTATTCCTGCGCCACATTATTCATTTTATTCTCCTTTCCGCTGCGGATACTGCTGTTAAGTTTAGCGGTTTTGTCACAATTGCATCGGCAGCAACCTAAGAAATCACAAAAGGGTGAAAGCGGCGGCGCATTCGGCAGAAATCCGGCCGGCGAGGGCGTGAAAAGTTGTTGATGCGCAGCCTTATGGGTATGCTATGTGGATCTAAAAGTATGCTTAGCGATTTTCACAAAGGACCACAGGCAGCCATGCAAGAGCAATACCGCCCGGAAGAGATAGAATCCCGCGTCCAACAACACTGGGACGAAAACGAAACCTTTAAAGTGACCGAGCAGGAAGGCAAAGAGAAATATTATTGCCTTTCGATGCTGCCCTATCCTTCTGGCCGCCTGCACATGGGGCACGTGCGTAATTACACCATTGGCGATGTGATTGCACGTTACCAGCGTATGCTCGGCAAAAACGTTCTGCAGCCAATTGGCTGGGATGCGTTTGGTCTGCCAGCCGAAGGCGCTGCGGTGAAAAACAACACCGCGCCGGCGCCGTGGACGTACGACAATATCGCTTACATGAAGAACCAGCTGAAATTACTGGGTTTTGGCTATGACTGGAGCCGCGAACTGGCGACCTGCCAGCCAGAATACTATCGCTGGGAACAGTGGTTCTTTACTAAGCTATATGAAAAAGACATGGTCTATAAAAAGACCTCGGCGGTGAACTGGTGCCCTAACGATCAGACCGTGCTGGCCAACGAACAGGTTATCGACGGCTGCTGCTGGCGCTGTGATACCAAAGTTGAGCGCAAAGAGATCCCACAGTGGTTCGTCAAAATCACCGCCTATGCGGAAGAGCTGCTCAACGATCTCGATAAGCTGGAAGATTGGCCGGAGCAGGTCAAAACCATGCAGCGCAACTGGATTGGCCGCTCTGAAGGCGTGGAAATCACCTTTGACGTTGCCAACAGCGCTGAGAAGCTGACCGTTTACACCACCCGTCCAGACACCTTTATGGGTGCAACCTATGTGGCGGTTGCCGCAGGTCACCCACTGGCGCAGCAAGCAGCTGCCACTAATCCTGCGCTGGCTGAATTTATCGACGAATGCCGTACCACCAAAGTCGCCGAAGCCGATATGGCAACGATGGAGAAGAAAGGCGTGGCCACCGGCCTGTTCGCTATCCATCCGCTGACCGGTGAAGAAATTCCGGTGTGGGTCGCTAACTTCGTGCTGATGGAATACGGCACCGGCGCGGTAATGGCTGTTCCAGGCCACGATCAGCGTGACTGGGAGTTCGCTACCAAGTACAACCTGAACATTAAGCCGGTGATCCTGAATCTCGACGGTTCTGAACCGGACCTGAGTGCTGCCGCGATGACCGAAAAAGGCGCGCTGTTCAACTCGGGTGAATACAACGGTCTGGATCATCAGGCGGGCTTTAACGCCATCGCCGATGCGCTGGCTGCCAAAGGCGTGGGCGTGCGTAAAGTCAATTACCGTCTGCGCGACTGGGGCGTTTCCCGTCAACGTTACTGGGGCGCGCCAATTCCAATGGTGACGTTGGAAGATGGCACCGTGATGCCAACGCCAGAAGATCAGTTGCCGGTCATCCTGCCAGAAGACGTGGTGATGGATGGTATCACCAGCCCAATCAAAGCCGATCCTGAGTGGGCCAAAACCACCGTTAATGGCCAGCCTGCGCTGCGTGAAACCGACACCTTTGACACCTTTATGGAGTCATCCTGGTATTACGCGCGTTATACCTGCGCCAACTATCATGAAGGCATGCTGGATCCGGCGGCGGCGAACTACTGGCTACCGGTCGATCAGTATGTTGGCGGTATCGAACACGCCATCATGCACCTGATGTATTTCCGCTTCTATCACAAGCTGCTGCGTGATGCTGGCCTGGTGAACTCTGATGAGCCGGCCAAACGCCTGCTGTGTCAGGGCATGGTGCTGGCTGATGCGTTCTACTACCTCGGCGTGAACGGCGAGCGTAACTGGGTTTCTCCGGTTGACGTGACCGTAGAACGCGACGAGAAAGGCCGCATTATCAAAGCCACCGACAACGAAGGTCGTGAAGTGATTTACGCCGGCATGAGCAAAATGTCGAAGTCGAAAAACAACGGCATCGATCCCCAGCTGATGGTTGAGCGTTACGGTGCAGATACCGTTCGTCTGTTCATGATGTTTGCTTCGCCAGCAGAGATGACGCTGGAGTGGCAGGAATCGGGCGTTGAAGGTGCTAACCGCTTCCTGAAGCGCGTATGGAAACTGGCTTACGAGCACATTGCGAAAGGCGCGACCGTGGCGCTGGACGTCAATAACCTGAATGACGACCAGAAAGCGTTGCGTCGCGATCTGCACAAAACCATCGCCAAAGTGGCCGATGATGTGGGTCGTCGTCAGACGTTCAACACCGCCATCGCTGCCATTATGGAGCTGATGAACAAACTGATCCGTGCCCCGCAGGAGAGCGAGCAAGATCGCGCGCTGCTGCAGGAAGCGCTGGTCGCAGTGACGCGTCTGCTCTATCCATTCACTCCGCACGCCAGCTATGTATTGTGGCAAGCGCTGGGCGGCGAAGGCAGCATCGACGAAGCCAGCTGGCCGGTAGCCGATGAAGCGGCCATGGTGGAAGATTCGCTGCTGGTGGTAGTGCAGGTGAATGGCAAAGTGCGCGGCAAGATTACCGTTGCGCCGGATGCCACGCAGGAGCAGGTGCAGGCGCGTGCTGCGCAGGAGCATTTGGTGGCGAAATATCTGGATGGCGTCACCATTCGTAAAGTGATTTATGTCCCTGGCAAACTGCTTAACCTGGTCGTAGGTTAAGTTCAGGAGGAACTGTGCGACAACTGATTATCAGGCTGTTTGTCCTGCTTGCGGTAGTGATTACCGCAGGCTGTGGTTTCCACCCGCGCGGCACCACCTCGGTGCCGAGTGAGATGAAAACCCTTATCGTCCAGAGCGGCGATCCCTATGGCCCACTGGCGCGTGCCGTGCGCCAGCAGCTGCGCATCAACAATGTCACCATCATTGAAGACAGCAAAGCGGCCAGCGCCAAATACCCAACGCTGCGTCTGGGTGCTGAAGGCCAGGGACGCGATACCGCATCGGTGTTTATCAGCGGTACCACCGCGGAATACTCGCTGGTGATGACGGTCACCGCACAGGTTCTGCTGCCGGGTAAAGGTATCTACCCGATCAGCACCACCGTGTATCGTTCTTTCTTCGACAACCCGAACGCCGCACTGGCGAAGGATGCCGAGCAAGATATGATCGTGCAGGAGATGCGTCAGCGCGCGTCCGAGCAGTTAGTACGTAAACTGCTGACCGTGCATGCCGCGCAGGAAAGCAACAAAGATACTTTGCCGCAGCCTGAGACGATTGCACCGGGACAGAACTCACCGGAAGTGTCCTCTTCGTCAGCTACCAGTCTGCAATGATCAGGATTTATCCTGAACAACTGAGCGCGCAGCTTCGAGAGGGGCTGCGCGCCTGTTATTTTCTCACCGGTAATGAACCTCTGCTGATTCAGGAAAGCGCGGATGCAATCCGTGCTACCGCCAGCGCACAGGGATTTGAAGAGCACTTCAGCGTCACCATTGATGCGCAAACCGACTGGGATGCGATCTTCGTTAGCTGCCAATCGCTCAGCTTGTTTACCCAACGCCAAACCCTGACGCTGCAACTGCCCGAAAACGGCCCCAATGCCGCTATCGCCGAGCAGTTAGTGAAACTCTCCACGCTGCTGCACAGCGATATTTTGCTGGTGCTGCGCCTGGCGAAACTGACCAAAGCGCAGGAGAACAGCGCCTGGTTCAAAGCGCTGAGTACGCAGGCGGTAATGGTCCCATGCCAGACGCCTGAACAGGCACAGCTGCCGCGCTGGGTGGCGAGTCGCGCCAAAGCGATGAAACTCAGCGTAGATGATGCGGCGATCCAGCTGCTTTGCTACTGCTACGAAGGGAATCTGCTGGCGCTGTCGCAGGCGCTGGAACGCTTATCGCTGCTGTGGCCGGATGGCAAATTAACGCTGCCGCGTGTGGAAGCCGCCGTCAACGATGCCGCGCACTTTACCCCGTTCCATTGGGTGGATGCATTGCTGGCAGGGAAAAGTAAACGCGCCCTGCACATCCTGCATCAGCTGGAGAAAGAGGACAGCGAAGCGGTGATTCTACTGCGCACGCTGCAACGCGATTTACTCACGCTGCTGCACCTGCAGCGGAATCAGGCGAAACAAGCGCTGCGCACGCTGATGGATCAGCAACGTATCTGGCAAAACCGTCGCGCGCTGTTTACTGAAGCCTTGCAGCGCCTTGATGCACAGCGTTTACAGCGCGCGGTGCATTTGCTGGCAGAGCTGGAACTCAGCATGAAGCAGGATTACGGACAAAACCTGTGGCCGCAGCTGGAAACACTGTCGCTGCTGCTGTGTCACCGCGATTTCCCATTGAGCTTTACTGATGTCTAAACTCTACGCTCTGTTTGGCGGCACCTTCGATCCGATTCACTACGGCCATTTGCGCCCGGTAGAAGCGCTGGCACAGCAAGTGGGATTAAAAAAGGTCACGCTGCTGCCGAACAACGTGCCGCCGCATCGCCCGCAGCCGGAAGCCAGTGCACAACAGCGCGTTGAGATGCTGCGCTGTGCTATTGCCGATCGCCCGCTATTTGATATCGATACGCGTGAACTGGCGCGTGCAACGCCGTCCTGGACAGTTGCCACGCTGGAAGCACTGCGTGCGGAACGCGGCCCAGAACAGCCCCTCGGGTTTATCATTGGTCAGGATTCTCTGCTAACGTTAGCCAAATGGCATCGCTGGCAGGATCTATTGTCGCTGTGCCATTTGCTGGTGTGTAAGCGTCCAGGTTACGCCACGCAGATGGAGACGCCCGAGATGCAGCAGTGGCTTGATGAGCATCTGGCCGATGATGTGCAGCAGCTTCATCACTCGCCAGCAGGACACATCTGGCTGGCGGATACGCCGCTGTTCGACATTTCCGCCACCGAAATCCGTCAGCGCCGCCATGCAGGCATCTCCTGCGCGGATTTACTGCCAGATGCAGTGATCGGCTACATCGATAGCGTTGGCTTATATCGCAGCTAAAGGCAGCATGCTATACTGCGCCGCTTCATTTTCGGCTACCTTTCTCGCATCGTTAGCCCGTCCGTAATCACCTGTTTTTAAGGGGAACCTTTTGCAAGGTAAAGCACTCCAAGAGTTCGTTATTGATAAGATTGATGATCTCAAAGGCCAGGACATCATTGCTATTGATGTTCAGGGCAAATCCAGCATCACCGATTGCATGATCATTTGCACCGGCACTTCAACACGTCACGTCGCTTCTATCGCCGATCATGTGGTGCAGGAATCGCGCACTGCGGGCCTTAAGCCGCTGGGTGTAGACAGTAAAACCGCCTCCGATTGGGTGGTCGTTGACCTGGGTGACGTGATTGTGCACGTGATGGAAGCAGAGAGCCGCCAGCTGTACGAGCTGGAAAAACTCTGGAGCTAAGACGTGAAACTGCAGCTTGTGGCCGTCGGCACCAAAATGCCCGACTGGGTTCAGACCGGTTTCATGGAGTATCTGCGCCGCTTCCCGAAAGATATGCCGTTTGAACTGATCGAAGTAACTGCCGGCAAACGCGGCAAGAACGCTGACATCAAACGCATTCTGGAAAAAGAAGGTGAAGCGATGCTGGCCGCCGTGGGTAAAGGCAATCGTATTGTCACGCTGGATATTCCCGGACAGCCGTGGGAAACCCCACAGCTGGCGCAGCAGCTTGAACGCTGGAAACTGGATGGCCGCGATGTCAGCCTGTTAATCGGCGGTCCGGAAGGACTGGCGCCCGCGTGCAAAGCCGCTGCTGAACAAAGCTGGTCACTGTCAGCGCTCACGTTGCCACATCCGCTGGTGCGTGTGCTGGTAGCGGAAAGCCTGTATCGTGCGTGGAGCATCACCACGAATCATCCTTATCATCGTGAATAAACGCCTGACAACCCCAGACAATAAATGTAGCGGATGAAATTACAGAGCAACGCCTTTCGCGATTACACTGCCGAACAGAAACTTTTTGTCCGCCGAGCATTGGTGGCTTTTGTTGGCATTCTGCTGCTCTCCAGCATTCTGGTGGTCAACATGTACCACCTGCAAATTCTGCGCTTTGACGACTACAGCACCCGTTCAAATGAAAACCGCATTAAGCTGGTGCCGGTGGCACCGAGCCGCGGCATTATTTTCGATCGCACCGGCGTCCCGCTGGCAGTAAACCGCACGATTTATCAGGCCGAACTGATGCCGGAAAAGGTCGACAATCTGAAGCAGACCTTACAGGATCTGCGTCCGGTACTGGATCTGACCGACGACGATCTCGATGCGTTTGACAAAGAGCGCAAACGCTCGCGCCGCTTTACCTCGATTCCGGTCAAAATCGGTTTAAACGAAGTGCAAGTGGCGCGTTTCGCCGTCAATCAATACCGTTTTCCTGGCGTGGAAGTAAAAGGCTATCAGCGCCGCTACTATCCGTATGGCCAGACGCTGACGCACGTAGTGGGCTACGTCTCCAAAATCAACGATCGCGACGTTACACGCCTCGATCAGGAAGGCAAATGGCCGAACTATGCGGCTACGCATGATATCGGCAAGCTCGGCATCGAAAATTATTACGAAGATGTGCTGCACGGTAAAACCGGTTATGAAGAGGTTGAAGTTAACAACCGTGGCCGCGTCATTCGACAGCTGCACGAGCAATCTCCGCAGGCCGGACGCGATATCTACCTGACGGTTGACCTCAAACTGCAGCAGTACATCGAAACCTTGTTGACCGGCAGCCGCGCGGCAGTGGTGGTGAGCGATCCACGCACCGGCGAAATTCTTGCACTGGTTTCTACCCCCAGTTACGACCCGAACCTGTTTGTCGACGGTATCTCGAGCAAAGATTATAAAGCGCTATTAAGCGACGAAAATCGTCCGCTGTATAACCGTGCGCTGCAGGCCTCCTATCCCCCAGCGTCAACGGTGAAACCTTACGTTGCCGTGTCGGCGCTGAGCGCAGGCGTGATCAACCGCAATACCAGCCTATTCGATCCCGGCTGGTGGCAACTGCCCGGCTCGGAAAAGCGCTATCGTGACTGGAAAAAATGGGGCCACGGTCGCCTGAACGTCACTAAATCGCTGGAAGAATCGGCGGATACCTTCTTCTATCAGGTTGCCTACGATATGGGCATCGATCGCCTGTCAGAGTGGATGACCAAGTTTGGTTACGGCCATCGCACCGGCATTGATCTGCCGCAGGAGAGCGCGGGCAACATGCCCACGCGCGAATGGAAGCTGAAGCGCTTTAAGAAGCCGTGGTATCAAGGTGACACCATTCCGGTTGGTATCGGCCAGGGTTACTGGACCGCGACGCCCATTCAGATGAACAAAGCGATGATGATCCTGATCAATGACGGTGTGATCAAAGTGCCGCACTTACTGCGCGCCACGCGTGAAGGCCAGGTGATGGTGCCCTATCGCCAGGTTCCGGATGCACCGATTGGCGATATTCATTCAGGTTACTGGGAAATTGCCAAAGACGGCATGTATGGCGTAGCCAACCGCGCTAACGGTACCGCGCACAAGAGCTTTGCCGATGCGCCCTACAAAATCGCTGCCAAATCCGGTACCGCGCAGGTTTACGGACTGAAAGAAAATGAAGTCTATAACGCGCACAAGATTGCCGAACGTCTGCGTGACCATAAATTAATGACTGCCTATGCGCCTTACGATAAACCGCGCGTGGCCGTCACCATGATTCTGGAAAACGGCGGCGCAGGCCCGGCTGTCGGCACCGTTATGCGCCAGATTCTCGACCACATTATGTTAGGCGACAACAATACCGTGCTGCCAGAAGCCGCACCGACACCGCCCGGCTACGAAGGTGAATGACAATGTCCATGAACGATAGTCCGCAGAAAAGATCGATCTGGACGCGCATCCATATCGACCCCCTGTTTATGCTGATCATTCTCAGCTTGCTGACCTACAGCGCCATCGTCATCTGGAGCGCAAGCGGACAGGATCCAGGCATGACCGAGCGTAAGTTCGGGCAGATTGCCATGGGCATCATCGTTATGCTGGTGCTGGCGCAGGTGCCGCCGCGCGTCTATGAAAGCTGGGCGCCCTATCTCTATATTGTCTGCGTGATATTGCTGATAGCGGTGGACGCGTTTGGTCACATCAGTAAAGGCGCACAGCGCTGGCTCGATCTTGGTTTTGTGCGTTTTCAGCCCTCGGAGATTGCCAAGATTGCCGTGCCGCTGATGGTGGCGCGCTTTATTAACCGCGATGTCTGCCCGCCGACGCTGAAAAACACCGGCATCGCGTTGATTCTGATTTTCATGCCGACGCTGCTGGTGGCGGCACAACCCGATCTCGGCACCTCGATTCTGATCGCCGCTTCCGGCCTGTTTGTACTGTTCTTATCCGGCATGAGCTGGAAGCTGATTGGTATCGCGGTATTGCTGGTCGCCGCCTTTATCCCGATTTTGTGGTTCTTCCTGATGCACGATTACCAGCGCGCCCGCGTGATGATGCTGCTGGACCCGGAAAGCGATCCGCTCGGCGCCGGTTATCACATCATTCAGTCGAAGATTGCTATCGGTTCCGGTGGCCTGCGCGGCAAAGGCTGGCTGCACGGCACCCAATCGCAGCTGGAATTCCTGCCTGAACGCCATACCGACTTTATTTTTGCCGTTTTAGCGGAAGAACTTGGTCTGGTTGGCGTGTTGTTACTGCTGGTACTCTATTTGCTGCTGATCATGCGCGGACTGATTATCGCGGCGCGTGCGCAAACCACCTTTGGTCGCGTGATGGCGGGCGGTTTGATGCTGATTTTATTCGTTTATGTTTTCGTTAACATTGGCATGGTAAGTGGTATCTTACCGGTGGTTGGCGTACCGCTGCCGCTGGTGAGCTACGGCGGATCGGCATTGATTGTGTTAATGGCTGGATTTGGCATCGTGATGTCGATCCATACTCATCGAAAAATGTTATCTAAAAGCGTTTAAGAGGCTGCACATGCGTAAGGACTGGCTTGGGGTTGCACTGGCATCATTGGTACTGGCTGCCTGTTCCACACCGGAACAGCAGAATAATACTGCGCCACCGCAACCGGCCTATAACGGCCCGGTAGTGGAAATTCCTGGCGTGGAACCACGTTATGAACCGATCAATCCTTCCACCAGCCAGGATTACAGCGTCAACGGTAAAAACTACCGCGTGATCAAAGATCCTTCGAACTACAGCGAAGTGGGTTTAGCCACCTGGTACGGTGACGAAGCGCAGGGGAATCGCACCGCTATCGGTGAATCTTACGATCCGGAAGGCATGACCGCCGCGCATCCAACGCTGCCGCTGCCGAGCTATGTGCGTGTCACTAACCTCGCCAACGGCCGCCAAATTGTGGTACGCGTCAACGATCGTGGCCCTTACACGCCAGGCCGCATTATCGACTTGTCGCGTGCGGCGGGCGATCGCCTGAATATCTCTAACAACACCCGCGTGCGCGTTGATTACATTAAAGTGGCGCCGGATGGTTCCGTTTCCGGTCCCGGCACCATCGGTACCACCGTCGCCAAACAGAGTTATGCCCTGCCCGCGCGTCCCGATCTCGGCGGCGGCATGGTGATGATGGGCGGCAGCGCCAATGCTGCGCCAGCGCCTGCACCGCAGGATGTGCGCGCTGTCGATAACAGCACCTTGCAAAGCAGTGACAGCATGGGTGCGCCCGTCCAGAGCAGTGGTTTTCTCGGCGCACCACAGCCGTTAGCTACGGGCGTGCTGGAAGGCAACGAGCCGGTTGCCGCCCCAGCCCCAGCAACGTCTTCGGCGCCAGCCGCTGCCGCCGCACCAGCTACCAGCCAGAATGCCCATGCCGGCAGCGGTTATGTGGTTCAGGTTGGCGCGATTAACGATCCGGCGCGTGCACGTCAGTTGGCCGAAAGCCTGGGTAAACGCTTTGGCGTGCCGGGCGCGGTTGAAGCCAATGGCAACGTCTATCGCATTCAGTTAGGTGGCTATAAAAGCCGTGCCGAAGCCGCTGCCTTGCAGCAGCGTCTGAACACTGAAGCGCAAATGAGCTCATTTATTACCACTGCCCGTCCATCGATGTAACGGACAGTGACATTTCCTGCTGAAACTGATTTGCAAAGCAAGATGTCGCCCGATCGGACGTTTGCTATAGTTAGGCACTTTTTTCACTCTAAACCCACGGATGTTGTAGTCCTGAACATGAATACGCTGAAACCTTCTCGTTTTCTGAAACGCCTGACAGTGGGATCACTGGTCGCCCTTTCTCTCAGCCATGCCGCATTTGCGGACGATGTTAATCTTAAGACTATGATTCCGGGTGTACCGGACATTGATGCTGAAGCTTATGTGCTGATCGACTATAACTCCGGCAAAGTGCTGGCCGAAAAGAACGCGGATGCACGCCGCGATCCGGCAAGCCTGACCAAAATGATGACCAGCTACGTGATTGGTCAGGCGGTCAAAGCGGGAAAAATCCATAACGATGACATCGTGACCGTGGGTAAAGATGCCTGGGCAACCGGTAATCCGGTATTCAAAGGTTCATCACTGATGTTCCTCAAGCCTGGCGATCGTGTGCCGGTTTCTCAGCTGACGCGCGGTATCGTGCTGCAATCAGGTAACGACGCTTGTGTAGCGATGGCGGATTACGTTGCTGGCAGCCAGGACGCATTCGTCAACCTGATGAACAACTACGTTGGCGCGCTGGGTCTGAAAAACACCCACTTCCAGACCGTGCACGGTTTGGATGCCGAAGGCCAATACAGCTCGCCGCGCGATATGGCGTTGATCGGCCAGGCGCTGATCCGTGACGTACCCGATGAGTACGCGGTTTACCGTGAAAAAGATTTCACCTTTAATAACATCAAGCAGACCAACCGTAACGGTTTGCTGTGGGATACCAGCCTGAACGTCGATGGCATTAAAACCGGCCACACAGACGCAGCGGGTTACAACCTGGTCGCCTCGGCAACAGAAGGCCAGATGCGTTTGATCTCCGCGGTGATGGGCGGTCGTACCTTTAAAGGCCGTGAAACCGAGAGCAAGAAGTTGCTGACGTGGGGCTTCCGCTTCTTTGAAACCGTCGCACCGCTGAAAGCGGGCAAAGAGTTTGCCTCTGAGCCTGTGTGGTTCGGTGACAGCGATCGTGTCCAGCTGGGCGTGGAGAAAGATGCCTATCTGACCATTCCGCGTGGCCGCATGAAAGATCTCAAAGCCAGCTATGTGCTGAACAACACTGAACTGCATGCGCCGCTGCAGAAAAATCAGGTAGTGGGCAGCATCAACTTCCAGCTCGACGGCAAAACTGTGGAACAGCGTCCGCTGGTGGTGCTGAATGAAGTGAAAGAAGGTGGTTTCTTCGGCCGCATCATCGATTACATCAAACTGATGTTCCACCACTGGTTCGGCTAAGGCGCGCTTGAAAAAACGCCAATTTGCCCCCAATTAAGTTACTATCTTTGCTCCCGCCTCGGCGGGAGCCTGTTTTTTAAGCACCGGAGTCAATGTATGAAAACCAAATTGAATGAACTGCTCGAATTCCCTACGCCTTTCACTTACAAAGTGATGGGTTTGGCGCAACCGGAGCTGGTTGATCAAGTGGTTGAAGTGGTGCAGCGCCACGCGCCAGGCGATTACAAACCGGACGTTAAGCCAAGCAGCAAAGGCAACTATCACTCTGTTTCCATTACCATCATCGCCACCCACATTGAGCAGGTTGAAACCCTGTATGAAGAGCTGGGCAACATCGAAATCGTGCGCATGGTGCTGTAATTCTGGCGCTGGCAAAGTCCGCTTTGCCAGCGTTATACTCTGCCTTCCACTCTTTACCGGATCTCTGCTTTGTCAGCTAATACGCTTCTTGTTCGTCAACTCGGCCAGCGCGATTGGCAACCCATCTCCGATGCCATGCATCACTTTACCGATCAACGCGACAGCAGCACTGCCGATGAAATCTGGCTGGTGGAACATCATCCGGTGTTTACCCAGGGCCAGGCAGGGAAAGCTGAACATCTGCTGATGCCGGGCGATATTCCGGTGGTACAAAGCGATCGCGGCGGCCAGGTAACCTATCACGGCCCCGGCCAACAGGTAATGTATGTGCTGATTGACGTGAAACGTCGCAAGATGGGCGTGCGCGAGTTAGTGACGGCGTTAGAAGAAACGGTGATCGCCACGCTGGCCGACTATGACATCAGCGCGCGGGCGCGACCGGATGCGCCGGGCGTGTACGTTGGCGATGACAAGATTTGTTCGCTGGGACTGCGTATTCGTAAAGGCTGCTCGTTTCACGGCCTGGCACTGAATGTGGCGATGGATTTAACGCCGTTCCTGCGCATCAATCCGTGCGGATATGCCGGGATGCAAATGACGCAGCTTAGCCAGCTGCAGCCGGGCGTCACGCCGGCAGATGTGCAGCCGCGTCTGGTGCAGCATTTCGCCCGTTTAACCGGATTTACCCAACTGGAATGGCAAAGTGATGCCGCGGTCTGACCTTGACTGTACGTGCCTATTTACAAAATTGTAACTTTTGCACCGGCGAATCGGCTGCTTATGAGCAGACGAGATGATATAATTTTTGCCATATTTTCAAAAAAAGTTGAAAGCCTGGTTCTCAGTTTGAGTGAGGAAGCTTTCAAATCGCAATCCCGACCGGAACCTGCAGATTTATGAGTAAACCAATTCAGATGGAACGTGGCGTCAAGTATCGCGATGCCGACAAAATGGCGCTGATCCCGGTGAAAACCGTGATGGTTGAGCGTGAAGAAATTCTGCGTAAGCCGGAATGGATGAAGATCAAACTGCCTGCGGACTCCAGCCGCATTCAGGGCATCAAGGCCGCGATGCGTAAAAACGGTCTGCACTCGGTGTGTGAAGAAGCCTCCTGCCCTAACCTCGCAGAGTGTTTCAACCACGGTACCGCGACCTTTATGATCCTTGGCGCGATCTGTACCCGTCGCTGCCCATTCTGCGACGTGGCGCACGGCCGTCCGAATATGCCTGATGCTAACGAACCGCTGAAACTGGCACAAACCATTGCCGATATGGCGCTGCGTTATGTGGTCATCACTTCTGTGGACCGTGATGACCTGCGCGACGGCGGTGCCCAGCACTTTGCTGACTGCATCAGCGCGATTCGCGAAAAAAGCCCAACCATCAAAATTGAAACATTGGTGCCGGACTTCCGTGGTCGTATGGATCGCGCGCTGGAAATCCTCACCGCGACGCCACCGGATGTGTTTAACCACAATCTGGAAAACGTGCCGCGCGTGTACCGTCAGGTCCGTCCTGGCGCCAACTACGATTGGTCACTGAAATTGCTGGAGCGTTTCAAAGAAGCGCATCCGGATATCCCGACTAAATCGGGTTTGATGGTCGGCCTTGGCGAAACCAATGCTGAAATCATTGAAGTGATGCGCGATCTGCGTCGCCACGGCGTCACCATGCTGACGCTGGGACAGTATTTGCAGCCGAGCCGTCACCACTTGCCGGTGCAGCGCTACGTTAGCCCGGCCGAGTTTGACGAAATGAAAGAAGAAGCAATGGCAATGGGCTTCACCCATGCCGCCTGCGGCCCGTTTGTGCGCTCTTCTTATCATGCTGATATGCAGGCCAAAGGTCTGGAAGTTAAGTAATATGCTTCGCGATTGCGCTCTTACCAGGGCGCAATCGCAAATATCTCCTTAAAAGTCTTAATCCCTGTCTCAAATCTGTCGCTTTAATCGCTGAGGCCATAAGAGCCTATTTCTCTTTTCTCAGTGCTTATTTTTGAAGGTCAGATAATGCAAACATCCTCTCACTTAAAGGGGCTCGATTTTCTCCGGGAACCCGATTTGTCAGGTCAAATACCCGATGTGCGGCTTAACAGTGCATCCGGAGAGAGTTTGGATGCGCTTAAAGCGCGCACCACGCCCATAGATAACACCAATCCCTATACTTCATCTCACGCCTCCTGTGCCAATGCATTTATCGCTACCGCTATCAGTATTGAGCATCGATACGATGAAATTCATTTAGAGTTGCCACTAAAGGGTCATGAAACTGTCGCTGTAATGCCCGAAGAGGTGCGACACATCATGCCTTATGCTGAAGACATCGCTTTTCAAACTTCCCAGGAGAATGTACTCCCTGTGATTAATGAAGAGCCTGAACCTGAATGGAATTTTGATTTGCTGGAAGCGAAATTCAATGCTCCTCAGCCACAACTGTGGCAACCGGCTATCGGCATGCACCACGAGATTGTGGAAATTACCACGCTACCTGAACGCGAGAGTGCCAAACCTCAACTTTCAGTACAGGTAAAGTCAAAGGTCATCACTGAAGATGAGGTCATCATTGATGATCTGAATGAGGATGAAGGGTCTTTCAGCGGTAATGCGCCAGTTGGTACGACGTTATACTTTTATCTTGATGATGTGTGGGTCGGCAGCTCTGAAATTGATAGCCAAGGCCGTTGGCAGTTTGAACTGCCCACCGATATTTCTGTCGCTCAACATGTTTTTAGTGCAGTCCCCATTAATCCGCAAGGCGTAATGGGTGGCAAAATTGATTATCCGTTTTTGACTAAGCCTAAAATAGGCGAAATCATTATGCCAATTGATGAGAGTGAATCAGATAAAATTGAAATAGCACTCATTGATGTTATTACAGCCGAGGAAGAAGAAACAATATCGTTGATACCCTTAATTTTAACTGATGATATGTTGCAGGGCTGGCATACACAGGATGGGTTGAGCGACTTTGATGGCTTATATGGCTCAACAATATTTGATGTGGATGAGCAGGAAATCATTTACGCCAATTGGCACTAAGACGCAAAAAACAAAAACCAGGCTGGCGACAGTCTGGTTTTTTATCAACGTAATAAATATTTACACTTATTGACGTTAGGCGCAGAGATTACTCTTTGTGGCTGACACGTTCAGCAGGCACTTCTTCAGCGCTGCTTTTGGATGCGCCGGATTCATCATCTTTCATGGCTTTTTTGAAGCCTTTGATTGCGGAACCCAGATCGCCACCCAGTGAACGTAACTTATTGGTGCCAAAAAGCAGTACGATGAGCGCACCGATGATCAGCAGTTTGGCAATACTGATACCTTCCATAATTTACCTTTCAACCAATGTGAAAAACGGACCTGACTATTAACGCGCAGTTTATAAACGGCCTCAACTGCAATCTGTAACAGAGTGAGACCGCCTGCTCAGATAAAGCGGCTGAGAAATGCCTGCGTGCGCGGATGTTGCGGGTTACCAATCACCTGCTCCGGACTACCCTGCTCCACTACCACGCCGCCATCCATAAACACCACGCGATCGGCCGCCTCACGCGCGAAACCAATTTCATGGGTCACGACAATCATGGTTAGCCCTTGATCGGCTAAGGTGCGCATGGTGGCCAGCACTTCGCCAACTAATTCCGGATCGAGTGCCGAAGTGGGTTCATCGAACAGCATCAGCGCCGGTTTAATCGCCAGCGCACGCGCAATCGCCACGCGCTGCTGCTGGCCACCGGATAGATGACGCGGCCAGGCGTCGGCTTTGTCACTCAATCCCACGGTCGCCAGCAGTTCACGCGCATGCTTGAGTGCATCCTGCCGTGTAAACTTGTGCACACCTATCGGCGCTTCAATGATGTTTTGCAGCACCGTCATGTGCGGATAGAGGTTGAACTGCTGAAACACCATGCCGATTTTCTGGCGCTGATGAGCAATTTTACGCGCCGACAGACGATGCAAAATACCGCGCTTCAGTTCATAACCGATCTGATCGTCACCGACCACAATCGAACCGGCATTCATGTCTTCCAGATGGTTAATACAGCGTAAAAAGGTGGATTTACCCGAACCTGATGGCCCGAGAATCACCACCACTTCACCGGGAAACACATCGAGATCGATGCCTTTCAGCACTTCATTATCGCCATAACTCTTCTGCACATTACGCGCACGCACCAGTGGCTGAACTTCACTCATACATCCTCCTTCAGACGGTGCGCGACGGCAGGCGCGGCTTCGTTAGCAGAAACGCGACGTTTATTCACCACCGTGCGGGTGGTGCCACGGGCGTAGTAACGCTCGATGGCGGACTGGCCAACGTTAAGAATCGAGGTGATAAGCAGATACCAGATCACTGCGACCATCAGCATCGGGATAATTTCAAAGGTGCGGTTATAAACGGCCTGCACCGAGTACAACAGATCGCCCATAGCGATCACACTTACCAGCGAGGTCGCTTTGATCATGCTGATCAACTGGTTGCCGGTAGGCGGAATAATTGAACGCATCGCCTGTGGAATGATCACGCGGCGCAGCGCACGACTGCGGCTCATGCCAAACGCCTGGGTGGTTTCGACCTGACCGTTATCCACTGACAGCAGGCCGGCGCGAATGATCTCGGCCATATAAGCCGCTTCATTGAGCGCCAGTCCGGCAATGGCTGCGGTCAGTGGCGTGATCAGATCGTTGGTGTTCCAGCTGGCAAAAGTGATATCCGTCCACGGAAGAGTGATTGCGATGGTGGGAAACAGCGTCGACAGGTTGTACCAAAAGATCAGCTGTACCAGCAGCGGCGTACCCCGGAAAAACCAGATGTAGAGCGACGATAAGCCGCTCAGCAATTTGTTTTCCGAGAGACGCCAGACGCCCAACAGCAGCCCGAGCAGCGTGCCGAGAATCATCGACACCACCGTCAAGCCGAGCGTGACCTGCAGGCCTTTCATCACCGAACCTTCGGTGAACCACTGCAGCACCACGTTCCACTCGAAATTGGGGTTGGTCGCCACCAGCCAGAGGAAGTTCGCGGCAATAACCAGCACCAAAATCCATGAGATCCAGCGCCCATAAGTGGGCGCACTGCGGGCAAAAGCCACATCGCGCTGCTGCACGTCGGCCTTATCCCTGGCTCGCGAATTGTTGGTGACCGGACTCATTTTGCAGCCCCTTGCGCCAGGTTACGTCCCGGTTGCTGCAACACGTTGCCGTCTAATTTCCACTTCTTCATGATGGCCGCGTAAGTGCCGTTATTGAACAGCTCTTTGTACGCATCCAGCACCACGTTGCCGAGTTCAGAACCCTTGGGTACCACGGTGCCCTGGAAAATGTCGCCAAAGCCGTTTTTCTTGCCTTTGCCCGACAGCTCCAGCTGGCCATTGGCCTGTTCGATGAAGTAAGTCAGCGGCGCCTGCGAGGAGAAGAAAGCATCGGAACGTTTTGAACGCACGGCTAAAATCGACGATGGCTGGTCGGTGAAGGATTGCACCACCACCGCCGGTTTACCCGCCGCGACACAGGCATCGGACTGCTTGCGAATCACCTGCTCCGCAGAACCGGCCGCCATTACCGCAATGCGTTTACCGCAGGTATCTTCCAGACCGTTAATCTTCGAGGGATTGCCTTTCTGCACGCCAAACACCACGAACTCCTGCACGAAGTCGATAAAATCAACCTTCTGCTGACGATCCGGATAATCGCCAATCGGGCCAATCGCCATCTGGTAGCGGCCGGAATTAATGCCGGTGAGCACGCCCGATAAACCGCTGACGGTGGCATGTTCAATCTTCACGCCCAGCAATTGTGCCAGCGCTTCGGTGAGATCGGCGGAAGCGCCGTCCATTGAGTGCGGACCGTTAACGATCTCATACGGAGGAAAAGATCCGTTGTTCACCGAGATCATTTTACCGCTGCTTTTGATCTCTGCTGGCAGACGATCGTGCAGCGCCTGATCCACTTTTTGCGCAGGAATCACGTCGGCGGCCTGAGCGAAACAGGCCGTGAGGCCCAATGACAGCGCGATGGCGGTAGCAAGAATTTTCATCAGTCAGATTCCCCAGCGATCAAAGTGGTTTAAGTTCGGGACGCGCAAAACAGCGATTTTCCAGCACCGGCAGTACGCTGCGAGCGTAGGCGATGCGCTGTGGATCGAGATCGGCAAACACCAGCGCGGCCGATTCCGGCGCTTTGGCAATCGCCACGCCCAACGGATCGATTACCAGACTGTTGCCGATATTGCGTGGCCCACATTCGCCCACCGCCACCATGTAGCAGGTGTTTTCCAGCGCACGCGCGGTGGTCAGCAACTCCCAGTGCATCTCTTTCAGCGGGCCTTTCACCCACGCTGCCGGCAGCACCAGCACATCCGCGCCGTCAAGCACTAAGCGACGCGCCAGCTCTGGAAAGCGCACGTCGTAGCAGGTCATCAACCCGACTTTCATGCCCGCCACGTCAACCAGCGGCGGAATTTCGCGCCCCGGATTCACGCGCTGCGACTCCTGCATGGCGAAGGCATCGTAAAGGTGCAGTTTCACGTACTCGGCGATGATTTCGCCGTTGCGAATGGCGATCAGTACATTGAGCGCCTTCTGCCCTTCTGTCGGCACGTGCACGCTCATCATGGTGGTCAGATTGTTGCCTTTGCTAACCGCCAGCAGCTGCGTGACGAAAGGACCATCAAGTGGCTGCGCCGCTTTCAATACCAGATCAGGATCGGCGATATCACGCGCCAGCACGCCTTCCGGCAGCACCAGCAGATCAGCACCGCCCGCCAATGCCTGGTTCATCAATCCGATGCAGATATCGGTGTTTTCCTGCCATTCGCGGCTAACGGCGAATTGTCCCATTGCTACTTTCATGGTTATTCTCCTTGCGCCGCAGCCGGGAAAATCGCTTCCGGCGTCAGCAATGTTTGGGTTAGGCCTTGCTGGAACAGCTCATTCGCAAAGTCGGCAATCATCTTTTTGTTAACGGAAAATCCGTTCTGATTCCAGTTGGCCGGTAATTCCTGCGCGGTGCGCCGCAAATCGTCCAGCAGCCACGGCGTAGTGTCGGCGTATTTCTCGCGCTTCTTCATCCACATCTGGTACGAACGATCGATGATGTCGCTCAGCGCCTGAGGCAGCCACGGATGCGCCTCCGCTAAGGCGGGCTTCAGAGCCAGTAAGTGAATGCCAGGCACATAACCGACGCGATTAAAGTAGTCGCGCTCGGCAGCAGCAAAATCCACCTGCAGCTGGCGCAAACCCGAATCGGCAAGGAAAAAACCTTCCGGCATAAAAGGGGTAAAGACAGCATCCAGCTCACCGGCTTTCAGCAACGCGATCAGTGGACGCTCACCTGGCGCCGGTTCAATACGCCCCGGACGACCAAAACCGGCCAGACGATCAACAATCGGGTGATCCTCAGTCAAACGCCCGGCAAACCAGTACGCATCATCAATCTCCACTCCCGCTTCACGCAGCACGGTGCGCGTCCAGGTGTTGCCCGAATCCTGCCAGCCGGTGACGCCGATTTTTTTACCTTTCAGCTGCGCTGGCGAGGTAATCGGGCTGTCGCTGCGCGTAATGATGCAGCGCTGACGGAAACCGCGCATCAGAAAGTGTGGCAGGCCCAACAGTGAAGTGTCACCTTTTGCCCGAGCCTGAGCAAAGCGGCTAAACGACACCTCACCGGCATCGTATTTATCGCTGGTGGCGAGGTTATCCACCAGCGTGCCAACGCGATCGATCTCCAGCGTGAAACCTTCCGGCTTGATATCGCCAAGTGCCAGCGGTGTGAAGTAATCCCAGTCACGTACCGCCAGTCTGATGGTTACCATAGTTTTGCCTTCCCCGTCTGTTCTGCCAGCCCTGCGGCTGTGATTATTTATGCAGCAAATAGTGCTTGAATTTGAGTCTAAATCGCGAATACTAATCTGAACAATCTATTATTTGTTACTGAACAAAGGATTTTCTTATGACGCAAAGTGTGGATTTGGAGTGGCTCAGCCAGCAGATCACGGATGCTTCGGTGAAAGGCATCACGCATGCGGCATCCACGCTAATTCGCGATGGGCAGATTGCGGTGGGCATGCAGATGCCGGCAGTACGGGAATTGGCTGAGCGATTAGGCGTGAGCCCGGCAACCGTTTCGGCTGCCTGGGCGCAACTGAAGAAGCAGAAAGTGCTGGCGGGTAAAGGTCGCAGCGGCGTGTGGGTGAGCGGTAACAGCGTGATGCCGCGTCCGATTCGCTTCGAGAAGATCGGCAATTACGGCGAGAATGTTCAGGCGTCACTGGCGATGGCCTCACCGGATCCAACGTTATTGCCGGATCTGCGTCGGGCGATGCTGGCGGGCATTGCATCGCCGCAACTGAATAGTTATCAGCGTGAGGCGATTTCACCGCAATTGCTGGATGCCGTAGCGCCACGTTGGCCCTATCCCGCCGAAGCCTGGTTGGCAACCGATGGCGGCTTCGATGCCATGAACCTGATCGTGCAGACGTTGCTGTCACCGGGCGACCGTGTGGTAATCGAAGATCCTACCGCCACGCGATTACTGGATATTTTAGACAACATCGGTGCTGAAATTCTGCCGCTGCCCTGCGATGAGCAAGGTCCCATTCCCTCGACGCTGACCACGCTGATGCAGAAATCTCCGGCGATGTTTATTTATCAACCGCGCACCCATTCCGCTACCGGAAACAGCGTGAGCCAGCGTCGCAGTGCAGAGTTGGCGCGCGTGCTGGCAAACAGCAGCACCGTCATTGTCGAGGATGACGGCATTGGCGATCTGTCGCGCTACCCGGTGTTTAGCCTCGGCTTCCACTATCCCGAACGCGTGCTGCATGTGCACTCGTTTTCTAAAGCTTATGGGCCGGATTTGCGGCTGGCGGTGTTATCAGGAAACGCCGAAATGGTGAAGCGCCTGCAAGCGTGGCGCAACTTTGGCGTGAGCTGGACCAGCCGTATTTTGCAGGATGCCGTGGCGTGGATGCTCAATGATGAAGAGACTCAGCAGCGTATTCAGCAGGCCAAAGCCACCTATGCGCAGCGTCGCCAGCAGTTACTGGCCGCGCTGGCGAAACGCGGTCTGGTGCTGGAAGAGCGCGATGGATTGAGCGTTTGGATTCCGGTGGAATCGGAGCAGTACGCGATGATCACGCTAGCCGCGCGCGGTATCGCCGTGCTGCCCGGGGAACGCTGTAGCATTAGCAGCCGGCAGTTCATTCGCGTCAGCGCCGCGCTGCTGCCTGTTGCACAACTCGACAGCATCGCCGATGCCATCGTAATAGCCAGCGGACGCGAGCTCAATCTTAACCCAGAGCTTTAATGTGATAGCGCGGTGATTCCACATAGCCTTCACGCGCATAGAACTGGTTGGCTTTGAGGCGCGATGAATGGCAGTGCACTTCCATACGGTCGCAACCGCGTGACCGCGCCAGCTGTTCGGCGTGGTTCAATAACTGCTGCCCGCTGCCTTTGCTGCGCTCGCCTTCGGCAATACAGAAGTAGCTGATTCGGGCAAAATCGCCGGCCAATGCCAGCTGCGGAATAAAGTGCAACGAGAGGAAGCCCAGCACCTGATTGCCGTGTTCCGCGACCAACAACATTTCATCGGGATGATGAATAAGCTGAGTCAAACGCGTATCGATAAATCCTTCCGTCGCGCTATAACCTAATTCGGTTAGCAACGCGCTCAATGCAAAACTGTCTTTTGCCTGTGCCTGACGTATGTTCATCCTGCCTCCTCATTTTCCCTGAGCAGTTATATAGCGTTGCCGGACAAAAATCTGCAAGTAAGCATTGTTGTGGCTATGTTACGGAAGTTATCTGTGAGATGTGCCGCAGAATCTGCCTTGTCACGAGAATGTCATAACGGCTTAAGGCTGGCTTAATCTGGCATTGGCATGCTGAGGGAAATCTCTTTCTGAGGCAGGCGAAATGAAAAACCTTATTCCACGCACTTTCGATGAGTTAATGGCGCTGAGCATCAGCATGCTTGCCTTAGCGAGCTGGATGATTATTTGGTGGCGAGCCTAAAAATGAATAAAAAAAACCCGCCATAAGGCGGGTTTTCAGAATTCGAACTGTTAAATTACAGTGCGATAACGTTAGCAGCTGATGGGCCTTTAGCGCCGTCAGTGATTTCGAACTCAACGCGTTGACCTTCAGCCAGAGTTTTGAAACCGTTGCTGTTGATTGCAGAGAAGTGTACGAATACATCTTTGCTGCCATCTTCTGGAGTAATGAAACCGAAGCCTTTCGACTCATTAAACCACTTTACGTTACCTTTGATCTTAGACATCTATATTACCTTTACATGAAAAAAGGACACTAAACTGTGTCGACGTCTAGTACAGCAATTGCGGTGACATTTGTCCAGTGCGATTTGATGAAAAAGTGATAAATATTGATTTTTTGCATGCTGATCACACTTTATGCGTGCCGCCAGCGCTTAAAACTCAAATCTCAGCCAAGCAAAGTAAACGTTGCCGTTATTGTAAGTGCCGGGAATATAAGTCATTTGGAAAGTGGCAGGACCATATCCAATTGATGCCAAAGGCAATATCAGCGGAACCGGGATGTAGCGCCAGTTATCCCGCGCCGTTACACCCGCCGTGTATCCGGCGCCCAAATGAAAGTTCTGATCGCTAAGCGGTCGCCAGGTCGCTTCCCAACCGTAACCGCCAATCGGCTCCCATTTGTTGAAGGAGTCCTTGAACGCCATCAGGTACAAACCGTGCCAGTTACCTTTCTCATCCCAGCGCGAAACGCCCGCACCTGCGCCCCACGGGCGCTCGTTGTATTTATCGATGTGTTCATCGTCGTAAGTCCAACGGTTGTGCCAGGTAATCGCCGGCAGATAAAAATCATAATTCTGCGGTTGCGACCAGGTTTGCGACACGTTATCGCTAAAGGTGTTCCAGCCTGATTTGATGGCTTGTGAAGTTGTTACCGCTGATGCCGAAAATGAGACCGATGAGGTCAAAATGCAGCCTAACAAAACTGCAGAAAAGTGCCGATTCACAACGTAATTTCCTGTTAATTCGTGCTGAAAAAATGCACTACCCTGAGGTAAATTTTTCAGATTCTTGTACGACGCATTCCTAAGTAATCGCCAAAAGGATATTAAAAAACAGGCTTAATATCTCCAGGCTAATTCTCGGTTGACGGCGAATTTTACCTCATGCGGAACGTGAAATTGAAACGCCGGATAAACGGAAAGGTATTACTGAGGGATGTACACAAAGTGCAATCATGTTGTGAGGATGACGGCAAGCAATAAGATAGCTTTCAGTGACTTAGTGTCAACTATTCACGCATGGAATAAATTAATAAAATTTATCAATTGAACTCGCCCGACGAATAAGATAAATCTCGATACTCCAGGACGGAGATGGGGAAAAAACTGACATGACTATTCGTTGTAGCCGCTGCGGTTGCACTAAATTTTTTTACACCTTAACGGACTGCAAACAGGTCGATGCAATAAATCATCATGGTGCCTGCTGCGCACAGTGTCAGAAACCGTTGACGCTGGGCGATCTCATCCTGCCGATTGCGTCTTTTAATGACAGCGAAAAATCCTATGCTGAATAAAAAATTCAGGCACCCGCAGGTGCCTGTTGTTGTCAGAAAATCAGTTTAAAGACGCCTGTTAGTGTCAGTAACCCAACGATGAAGATGATGGCGATAACCCACAGAATTATTTTCATTGTTCGCTCCTTCAAGTATGAAAAATAACGTGTCTGCTAACCAGTATAGATGATCATTCTGCTTTCGCTGGGCGCTGCGAGAGTGGTCACAACCCTTTGCTATCGTTTCGCTTAATGCCGATTGAATTCTGCGAGACGGGTCGCAGCCTGCGATTTTCCCTCTCCTTGATTCCGCACTCAGCGCCTGTCCGCAGTCTAAACTTATAGCGCCTGAAGAGGCCTCGATTGTTATCAATGCCGACGTAACAAGGAGATTCTTATGAGCACGATTAATACCAGCATGGGGCGTTATAGCCTTAAGGCAAAGGATTACGGCAACCACATCAGCGGCAGTATTGCGATTAATGATGAAGGTGGCACGCAACTCACCCTGCAGGAATTTGAAGAGCACTATCTTGACGATGTCGTCAACAATGTCATTTATCCGATCACTGGCGGAAACCGTGAAATTACCCACGCGCTGCGCGATCAGATGGTTAAAGCGGGCTTTGCACAGCCGCACTGAGTTTTTGGGCCACACGTTGTGGCCCTTTACTTCTTATCATTGACTTGCGGTTATTACTGGTTTCGGCACAGGATGCATGATTGTTCATGATAAGGAGATTGACCGTATGAGTACTCTGCATCTTATTCCCCCTTCTCGCCTTCATCAGTTTGTTCAAGCCATTTGGTTACATGCTGGCAGCAGCGCCGAAGAAGCGCGCCTGGTCGCCGACCATTTGGTGGCCGCGAATCTGGCGGGTCACGATTCACACGGCGTTGGCATGATTCCGAGCTACATGAAATCGCTGGCACAGGGCTTTTTGCAACTCAACCAACATGCCAGCATTGCAAAAGACGCCGGCGCGGTGCTGACGCTGCACGGGCACAACGGTTTTGGTCAGGTGGCGGCCTTTGAGGCGATGCAACTCGGTATTGAGCGCGCAGCCAGGTTAGGTATTGCGGCGGTTGGTTTACACCATTCGCACCACATTGGTCGCATCGGCCATTGGGCAGAACAGTGTGCGGCCGCCGGTTTTGTCTCGTTCCACTTTGTTAACGTGATGGGCGATCCGATGGTCGCGCCGTTTAACGGTAGCGATCGTCGTTTTGGCACTAATCCTTTTTGCGCCATTTTCCCGCGCCGCAATGCCAAACCGCTGTTGCTCGATTTCGCCACCAGCGGCATCGCCTTTGGTAAAACGCGAGTGGCGTGGAATAAAGAGCAGCAGGTCGCGCCAGGTTATCTGATTGATCATCAAGGCCAGCCGACCACCGAACCGGGCGTGATGCATCAGGCGCCGTATGGTTCACTGATGCCGTTTGGTCTGCACAAAGGCTATGCGCTGGCAACCATGTGTGAAATTCTCGGCGGCGCGCTGTCCGGCGGACGCACCACGCATGATGAGACGCTGGTCACCAGCCACGATGCCATTTTCAACTGCATGACCACCATCATCGTGAATCCGGATGCGTTTGATGCGCCTGCGATGCAGGAAGAAGCGGAATCATTCCTGGATTGGGTGAAACAGTCGCCGCAAAGTGGCGAAGCACCAATTCAGGTGCCCGGCGAGTGGGAAGAGCAGAACCGCGTGGCACGTGAACGCGATGGCATTCCTCTCGACAGCAACAGCTGGGAGCAAATCTGTGACGCGGCGTTACAAGCGGGAATGCCGCAAGAGGAACTCGCGGCGTTCCGCGCCTTAACACAGTAAACCGCAAGCGGCTGAGGCGCAGTGCCTCAGCCTTGATGCTTAGATGACGTTGGCAAGCAGTAAACAACCCAGCAAACCGCATACCGAAATGATGGTTTCCAGCGCCGACCATGAGCGGAAAGTTTCGCCGATGGTCAGGTTGAAATACTCCTTAAACAGCCAGAAGCCCGGATCGTTGACGTGAGAGAAAATCACGCTGCCGGAGCCGACCGCAATCACCATCAGTTCCGGACTGGCGCCGCTGGTGATGATCAACGGTGCGACAATCCCGCCTGCCGTAATCGCCGCCACGGTAGCGGAACCCAGCGCAATACGCAGCACCGCAGCAATCGACCACGCCATGAAGATCGGCGAAAGATGGGTTTCATGCATCATGCTGGCGATATATTTATCGACGCCGCTGTCCACCAGCACCTGTTTGAACGCCCCGCCACCACCAATCACTAACAGCATCATCGCGATGATCTTGATCGAATCGGTGATGGTGCCCATCACGTCTTCCATGCTGCGGCCACGGTTGAGACCAAAGGTGAAGATGGCGATCAGCACGGCAATCAAGGTTGCCATAATGGGGTCACCAAAGAACTCGGCATACGGCAACAACACGTGACCTTTCGGCAGCAGCATCTCCGCCACCGCGCGCAACGCCATCAGCACCACCGGCACCAATGCCGTCCAGACGCTGACGCCAAAGCCAGGCATTTCCGCTTCGGTAAAGGTTTTCGGGTTCCATAAGCCTTCCGGGATCGGCTTATCAATGCCTTTCAGGAAGCGCGCATAAACCGGACCGGCAAGAATAACGGTAGGAATCCCCAGCAGCGTTCCGTACAGCAGCGTTTTCCCCATATCGGCGTTGAACAGCGTGGCGATCGCAGTTGGGCCCGGATGCGGTGGCAAGAAACCGTGTGTGACCGAGAGCGCGGCCGCCATCGGCACACCCACGTACAGCAGCGGCACGCGCGCGGAGGCGGCGATGCTGAACACCAACGGCAGCATCAGCACAAAGCCCACTTCGTAGAACAGCGCAAAGCCGACGGTGAAGCCGGTCAATACCAGCGCCCACTGAATATGCTTCTCACCAAATTTAGCGATTAACGTGGTGGCGATTCGCTGCGCCCCGCCGCAATCCGCCAGCAGTTTACCCAGCATCGCGCCGAAGCCCATGATCAGCGCGAGGCTGCCCAACGTGCCGCCGACGCCGGTTTTAATCGAAACGATAACTTTGTTGACCGGCATGCCCTGCATCATGCCAACGGCCAGCGCCACCAGAATCAGCGCAATAAATCCGTTCAGTTTGAAACGAATCATCAGCAACAGCAGTAACGCTACGCCAATCGCCACATAGAGTAATGGCATAATTTTTCTCCACTTTTGCGCACGGTAAGTTACCGGCAGCGGTTTATTTTGGTTATCCCAGAGGACATGAGAATCAACAACGTGCACCACAGGAAACATCCTGCCGAGCAATGTTACGGGTATCATGTTAAGGGTAACATTGCGTACAAAGCACCTGGCGCCGCAGCGGAATTTCTGTTTTGCGAAGGTGATCAACTTTTTGCCAGCGGGTTATCAGAATGTTTGCAGCGGGAGTGTCATGGCTTATGGTTACACTTAGGTCTTTGAGCCAAACAAGAAGGACGTGCAGGTGAGTGAGAATCTGATCGAGTTGTACAGTAATCAACAAACCCTGTTTGGGCGCGGCAGCATTGACCAACTGATTCCGCTGCTGGCGGCCAATACCCAGCCGACGCTGCTGTTTTGCGGCCGCTCATTCCTGAATGGTCCGGCCTGGACGCGCTTAGGTGCCGCGCTCAACGATCACATCATCGGTTACGAGATTGTCAGCCATGAAGCCTCGCCAGATGAGATTGATGGCTGGGTGCGACGCTGGCGCGGCCATGTTGATCGCGTGGTGGCGATTGGTGGCGGCAGCGTGCTGGATGCGGCTAAAGCCTTTAGCGCGATGATGCAGCACCCGCTGAATACCGCGCGCTATCTGGAGAAAGTCGGTGATACGCCAGTGCAAGCGGTGACCTTGCCGCTGATCGCCATTCCCACCACGGCCGGCACCGGCAGCGAAGCCACGCAGAACGCAGTGGTGACCGATCAGCAGCATATTCAGGTCAAAGCGTCGCTGCGCCATCCGGTGTTTGTGCCGCAGGTCGCAATTCTCGATCCTGATCTGCTAAAAGGCGCGCCCGACAGCGTGCTGGCAACCTGCGCCATCGATGCCTTCACCCATCTTTTCGAAGCCTATCTGTCGCGCAAAGGCAATTTGTTCACCCAGCAAACTGCGCTTAATGGGCTGCGACTGTTCTTCCAGGCCTGGCCAGATTTAAACCGTGACGACGAGCGTGGAGATGCCGCGCGCGAAGCGATGATGATGGCGTCATGGTTGGGTGGCGTGTGTCTGAGCAGCGCCGGATTGGGCGTGATCCACGGCATTGCCGGTGAGTTGGGGGCAATCAAGCCGTTCCATCACGGCGAAGTGTGCGGACGTTTACTGTTCCCGTTCCTCGAGGTGCTGGCAGAAACCGAGCATGCTGAACAGCAACGTTTGATGGCGCAGTTCGGCCAACAGCTGCTGCCGGACGATCCCGCGCCGCCCGCGCTGGCGTTGAAAGCCTGGATCCAGCAGCAGGCGATCGTGCCGTTCTGGTTAGAAGGCCCAACGCTGTCAGCCATCGACGTTGACTGGATTGTGTCGCGCGCCAACAGCAAAAACGGCTGGGTCAGCTACGATGCACCGACGTTAACCGAGATGATTGCCGCCGCCTGGCGCATCGTCTAAATGATAACGGGCAGCCGACGCTGCCCGATTTTTTACTGCTCAGCCACTTTAAACATCGCCATCTCTTGCGCCAGCTGCGCCGCTTCATCACGCAGCGCCTGGGTATTTTCGGCGGTTTGCGTCACCAGCCTCAGGTTTTGCTGAATACCGCGCTCCATCTGTGATACGGCCAGCGTCACTTCCGCAATACCTTTGCTCTGCTCATCACCAGCCACGCGCATCTCGCTGACTACCTGCTTCACTTTATGCACGTCGGAAACCAGTTGCGAAAGCTGCTGCCCCGCGCCTTCCACCAGTTTACTGCCGGCCAGCACGTTGCTGTCGGAATCGGCAATCAGCGCTTTGATCTCCTGCGCCGCCGTGGCGCTGCGCTGGGCTAAGGCGCGCACTTCAGATGCCACCACCGCAAAACCACGCCCTTGCTCACCAGCGCGTGCCGCTTCCACCGCCGCATTCAGGGCAAGGATGTTGGTTTGAAACGCGATGCTGTCAATCACCGTCAGAATCTCCGCCACGCGGCGCGACGAGGATTGAATAGCGCCCATGGTGCTCACCACTTCGCCCATCACTTCGCTGCTGCTGCGGGCAATCTGCGCGGTCTGTTCGGCGGCAGCATCGGCCAGTCGGGTATTTTCAGCGTTTTGCTGCACGGTGGCGTTAAGCTGCTCCATCGCCGCCGCACTCTGCTCAAGCGCCGCAGCCTGCTCAGCGATTTTCTCCGACAGCGCGGTGTTGCTGTGCGCTAATCCCGATGCGTTGGCCGCCACCGTTTCGCCGCTGCCCTGCACGCGGGTAATCACGCCAGCGATCTTATCGACAAAGCTGTTGAACGCACCGGCAATATCCGCCAGCTCATCGCGCCCACTTTTGGTCAGACGGCGGGTTAAATCGCCATCGCCATTGGCAATCTCATCCAGCGCCGCGTGCGTCGCCTTCAGACGTTGGCCAATGCGTTGGGTAAACGCCCAGGTTAACAGCAGCAGCACGATCATCGCCGGAATCAGGAAAGTGAAGATGTCGCGCATCATGGTACGCGCCAGGCCGCTGACGGCACTTTCCGGCGTTACCAGGCCAATCACCCAACCGGTGCCGGGCATGCGGAACAGCGTCACCTGCGCGCTGTTGTGCAAGTAGCCGTCTGCAAAATCCGACAGTTGTAATACATCGCCATCGCCCTTCAACTGGGTGATACGGGCGGCCAGCGGCGCCAGCCAGCTGGATTTTTCCGCCAGGCTGCTCAAGGTGGTGAGCGATTTCATATCCTGGCCTGGGTAATAGAGCAGATTGCCCGCGCTATCGAGCGCAAAGGCATAACCGCCCGTCACCTGCCCTTTCTGCTGCATAAAGCCCGCAAGATTATCCAGCTGCACATCCAGCGTTGCGACACCGGCAAACCGATCGCCCGCCGCATACGGCACGCTGCAGGTCACCATTTTCACACCGGAGACCGGATCCTGATACACCTCCGACCAACCGCAACGATCGCGCGGTCCGTTACGCACCGCGCTGTACCAGCTTTCCTGTTGATAGCCGTTGCCCGCAGGCAGGTTGTAGTCATCGGAATAGGCCAGCGCGCCATCACCCTGACGCGCCCAGAAGAAGCTACGACGCTGCACTCCGGCGCTAAACGCATCGGGTTCCGGCCACACGCCGCCGCCGGCAATGGTTTTATTGCCGCTGCTGTTGATGATTTGTGGGAAGCTTTGCTGCCACAGCGTGGCATCGTGCGGCAACACTTCAGCAAGGCGCGCCATGCTGACGGCCTCGCCTTCAATGCGCACCAGCTGCTGATTTAATTGGCTGACCAGATTGCTACCGGCCTGCTCAATCAGCGTATGGCTGGCTTCGATGACGCGCGGCTGACCGCGCAACAACAGAACGGAAAATACGACTGCGGTGGTGACGCACAGTAATAGCAGGCCACCCAGCGTCATGCGGGCAGCCAAACGGGTTGGCAACATAATTTATCCTTTCTAACCGACTGCATTAACGATTGAGATAAGAAGTGCCGCTCAGCGGCGAATTGTGCGTTCCGTCACAATCGAATATCGGCAAAGCAAAGAATAAATTCAGCTGTAAATGACGATCAGATGACAAACGGCGGTTTGCCGGCCAGCATCTGCTCAATCACCTGTAAAACGCCCTCGTCGTTATTACCCGGCGCTTCAAAGCGGGCCGCATCTTTGACCTTCTGCGGTGCGTTCGCCATGGCAAAGCTGAAGCCCGACTGCTGCAGCATTTCGAGATCGTTACCGCCGTCGCCAAACACCAGAATTTCACTGCGTTCGATGCCCCAGCGTTTGCCCAACAGATCGAGGCCGTGACCTTTATGGTTGCCCGGCACGATCAAATCCACCGATCCATGACCGCTGGACGTGGCGGCGGCCGCCCCCTGATGCAGACGCTCAATGTCCGCCATCAGCGGTTCCACGTAATCATCAGACAGATTCAGCGCGAACTTGAACAGCTTATCGCCCGCCACGTCATCGAGGCTGCGAATCGCCTTCAGGCGGTGGCAATAGTGACGCATTTTCACCAGCCACTTTTCATCAAGGCCTTCGAAGTAGTACGCGCTGTCGCGTCCGCACAGGATGTAACGCAGTTCGGGATAGTTACCGTTGTGCAATGTATCCAGCACCGCATCAATATCAGGATGGGAAAACTCGCCGCAGAATAACTCTTCATCACAATCGATAATCCACGCGCCGTTCTCCGCCACGAAGGCAATTTCGTGGGCGATCTCAGGGAAGAAGGATTTGAGTTGGTAATACTGGTTGCCGCTGGCTACCACAAACTTGATGCCGCGCTGCTTCATTTCCTGATAGCAGGCGTTAAAACGCGCGCGGTTGTACTGTTTATTGTCGTCGAGAAAGGTGCCGTCTTTATCCACCGCCACCATTTTTACCACGGTCATCATCACTCCTTAACGTATCGAAAGGAAAAACGGGTCGTAGAGAGAATAACCTGGTGAGCGGATAAAGCGCAGAGAAACACGGATGGCCGCAGCCATCCGCCGGGGAGATTAGTTGAACGCGCCGTTGAGCAGAATCGCGGTAATGATGCCGGTTGCTGCGGCCACCAGCACGTAATTACCGTCGATGTAAGCCCAATGCTCACCACGCGGTGGTTCATACAGACCACGGTCACGCCAGTCATCTACGCGATAATGCGGACCACGAAACTCCGGCGGTGCCGGATAGCCGCGACGGAAGTCATGTCCGCCCCAGGCGAAGCGGTCGCCGTCACGATGCCCTTCCGGCATACGATGGTCAGCATAACGGTCATGACGATCCGGGCCGGGGCCGCGATCGTGGCCACGGTCATGATGATTGCCGCGATCCGGTCCGCGGTCGCCGCCACGATCCGGGCCACGTCCGTGGTCCTGATGCTGGTCGCCGCCGTGCGGCTGCCAGCGCTGGTCACCAGGGCCGTCTGCCCAGGAGACGCTAGATAACAGTGTGCTGCATGCAATAAATGACGCAATAAGAGTTAATGTTGTTTTTTTCATGGTGTTGCCTCCAATGATAACGGCGGTTGCTGTGCCGTTAAGCATTACTATTGATTAACTGGAGACAGAAAAGCATTTCCAAAACTCTTAAAAACCGCATACTTACAGGAAATTACGTCAACTTATCACTTTCTTAACGATTGTGTATTTTCTGACATTAACAGGATCGAAGAGACGCATCAGCGTTTATTGCGGCGAGAGCGGGAAATATAAAGAAAAACCCGATCGCAAGGATCGGGAGGATAATTCAATTTCCATAAATTGCATAAAGGGGTAAACCCTGCAAAAGTGAGGGTAAAACTGAAGCACACAACGCCACATCACTAGCATTGCCAGCAAACAATACCATTTAAAATTGAAAACTTCTTTTGAAAAGGGCTATTTTTCAGAAAAATACGCAAAAATTAAATGACAGAAACAAATATTATTTTAGGAACGATGTTTCAGGGTAAATAAGGTCTGTGCTCTGACCAGATTCAGCAAAGACACAATAACAAGGCATTCAAGCAGCTAATCCATGCTATCAAGAATGGTTAATAGCCCTTTAAAAACAACAGCATTGACTTCTTAAACCTTTATAATCTCAGCACGCCTCACACGCAACCTGATGAGTATTTAACAATTACTGCTCCTTATTAGTCCCGGATTGTTTATCACCAACATTAATACACAGCGGTGATTACTATCGTGCTCAAAATTACCCTGCTTTCGTAACGTTTAAATATCACGAGGCAGCGTGATAAACTATTTAGGGTAAACGTTTACATGAGCAGAATATTCGTTTGCACGCTCACTATCTCATGAAGAAGATAAATGGCGCGTTGAGGACGCCGGATGACGTGCTAACGCTGCAGCAGGACGAATCGGTCGACGCACCAGTTCACCGCTGCAATTCGGGCAGCGCTGCGCCAGGATACCTTCCGCGCACGCCACACAGAACGTACATTCAAATGAACAGATGCGCGCCTCAAGCGACGCCGGCGGCAGATCTCTATCGCAGCATTCGCAGTTAGGACGTAGTTCCAGCATGATTTCCTCCGGTGAGTTTCAGCCACCATCATCACCGTTATAGTGCTGCCGCGCCAGCCAGTGAACAGACATCAGGCGGACAAATCGGGACATCCTGTGTCTGCTCTCTTCACGAGCTTAAACGAACCATCGATCCTAAAAACATTACTTTCCCCTTTAAGCGTTCTATAGTTCATTCGCCCTATCTACTGACGAGACTATGTAATGCGTATTAAAGGACTTAATTTAGGCTTCTTTATCGTTATTTTGGCGATCGTCACCTTCGCCTTTTTTGATGTGCTGACACCCTATTTTTCTGCCATTTTCTGGGCCGCGATTCTGGCGGTGATCTTCCATCCACTGAAGTCGCTGCTGCGCCGTAAAATGGGCGATCGCAACGGTCTGGCTTCGTTCGCTACGTTACTGATTATCTGCCTGATGGTGTTCACGCCGCTGGCGCTGATCACCTCTTCAATGGTGGTTGAAGTTAACACCGTCTACACCAAGCTGCAGAACAACTCCGCGCAGTTCCCTGCGGTGTTTGCCGATCTGCTGCAGCATCTGCCTTCCTGGGCACGCAACTATCTCGCCGATAACAACCTGAACAACGCGCAGGAGATTCAGCAGAAGCTCTCTGGCTTTGCGCTGAAAGGCGGCCAATACATGGCGGGCAGCGTGTTCCTGATCGGCAAAGGGACCTTCACCTTTACCGTTGGCTTTGGCGTGATGCTCTATCTGCTGTTCTTCCTGCTGAAAGATGGCGCCTGGCTGGTGAATTTAATTCTTGAAGCGCTGCCGCTTTCAACCTACGTGAAACATCACCTGCTGATGAAGTTCGCAGCGGTATCGCGCGCCACGGTCAAAGGCACGGTGGTGGTTGCGGTGGTACAAGGTGTGCTGGGCGGCATCGCCTTCTGGATCACTGGCATTGATGGCAGCTTGCTGTGGGGCACCTTGATGGCGTTCCTGTCACTGATTCCGGCGGTCGGTTCCGCCATTGTTTGGGTACCGGCAACCATCTTCTTCTTCGCCACCAGCGCCATCTGGAAAGCGCTGTTCCTGATTGGCTTCTTCGTGGTGGTGGTTGGCCTGGTGGATAATATTCTGCGTCCGCTGCTGGTCGGTAAAGACACCAAAATGCCGGACTATCTGATCCTGATCTCCACGCTGGGCGGCATGGAAGTTTACGGCATCAACGGCTTTGTCATTGGTCCGCTGATCGCCGCGCTGTTTATTGCCTGCTGGAATCTGCTCTCCGGTCGCGATAACCGTGAGAACTCTGAAGAGATTGACGAAGAGTTTATCGAAGAGGGTAAAACCCGCGAGGAAGAGGGCAAAATCCGCGAGTAAGCGTTTCAAACGGCTACCGTTTATCGGTAGCCGCATTCACGCATGAGAATATCGGCCAGCCATTTGCTATCATCGTGGCATTGATTACGGCTTGCGACAAAAGAGAACAACATGTCCATGGAATCCTCCTTAGCGCGTGAAAATCAGGTTCTGTCAGTCTTCGATTTTGACGGCACGCTGACCATTCACGACAGCTTCATCCCCTTTCTGCGTTTCAGCTTTGGCAAACGCGCGTTCGCACGCAAAATTGCCAAACTGGCATTCCCTACGCTGCGCTGCATGCGGAAAAAGCTAACGCGTGATGAGTTAAAAGAAGTGTTGATTCACACCTTTTTAACCGGCGTTGAGGAGCAATGGATTCGCCAGCAGGCGCAACTTTTCTGCGCGGCAAACTGGAATAAGCTAATGCGCCCAGCCGGGCTGTTAGCGGTTGCCGCTGAAGTGAACTCCAGCGCCGAAGTGACCATCTGTTCCGCCTCGCCAGCGATGGTGTTAGAACCCTTCGCCGAGCGTCTGGGCATCAATCTGATCGGTACCCAATTAGAAGTCGTTGACGGCATTCTTACTGGTAAAATTACCGGCCATAACTGCCGCTGCGGGCAAAAGGTCAAGCGACTGGAAAGCGTTTACGGCCCGCTGCATAACTATCACCTGCGCGCCTGGGGCGATACGCGCGGTGATTTTGAGTTACTGGCCGCCGCGCAGGATCCACACTGGCGTCATTTCCATCCAACGTGGAAAAAACGCCGCGTGCCAATGGAAAAACTGCGCATGCTGCGTCTGGATCCTTAGGCGCACCATTCATGGCGACCGATTGACACTTCGTCGCTACGCAATAAGCACTTAGTCGTTTTGATCCATTATTGAGACAGTAAAAAGCCCCGGACCAGCCGGGGCTTTGTTAGCAATGCTTTGAATCAGACGCTCACGCCGTGCTGCGAAGCCAGCGCTGACAGGCCGCCTGCGAAGCCCTGACCAACGGCTTTGAATTTCCACTCGGCACCATTGCGATACAGCTCACCGAACACCATCGCGGTTTCGGTAGAGGCATCTTCAGACAGGTCGAAACGGGCGATTTCAGCACCGCTGTCATTATTGAAGATACGCATGAAGCTGTTGCTCACCATGCCGAAGTTCTGCTTACGCGCTTCGGCATCATAAATGGTCACCGCGAAGACCAGCTTCTTCACCTCAGCCGGTACTTTAGACAGGGTAATTTTAACCTGCTCGTCATCGCCATCGCCGGCACCGGTGCGGTTATCGCCCTGATGCTCAACGGAACCACAAGCGCTCTGCTTGTTGTTGAAGAAGATGAAGCTGGCATCGCTCAGCACTTTACCGTCGTCACCGACCATAAATACTGACGCGTCGAGGTCGAAATCCTGACCATCTGTTACACGTGCATCCCAACCCAGACCCGCCATGGCAACATTCATGGTGGGTGCTTCTTTAGTCAGGGAAACGTTACCGCCTTTTACCAGAGAAACTGCCATTTTAAAGCTCCTGCTTTTAATTGGATGATGCGGGCAGCGCGAAGCTGCCCGTGATAATTAAGACGCGTTGATGCCGTACTGAGCACATACCGAAGCGAGGCCGCCGGCATAACCCTGGCCTACCGCGCGGAATTTCCACTCGGCGCCGTTACGGTACAGCTCACCAAACAGCATCGCGGTTTCGGTGGAGGCATCTTCGGTCAAATCGTAACGCGCCACTTCACTGCGATCGTCATCGTTGACCAGGCGGATAAACGCGCCGGAAACCTGGCCAAAGCTCTGACGACGGGTCTGCGCATCGTGGATGGTGACCACAAACACAATCTTGTCGACGTCAGCCGGGATCAAATCCAGTTTGATTTTCAGCGATTCATCATCGCCATCGCCTGCACCAGTACGGTTGTCACCGGTGTGGGAAACGGAACCGTCGGAAGAGACCAGATTGTTGTAGAAAATAAAGTCAGCATCGCCGCGGACTTTGCCGCTGGCGGACAGCAAGAACGCTGACGCATCAAGGTCAAAGTCCTGACCATCGGTGGAACGTGCATCCCAGCCAAGGCCAACGAGGACGTTTTTCATGGTTGGTGCCGCTTTGCTCAGCGAAACGTTACCGCCTTTAGAAAGAGAAACGCTCATTGTAATTACCTCTTGGTTAATGATTTTTCAGACTCATTGCTGGCAGAAGATCAACTCTCTTCTTTTTCCTCGGGTTTACCGGGGAACATCACGCTGAGCACGATACCGACCGCTAACACGCCGAGTACCACAAACAGGCTGGCGCTAGCAGAGATGCTGTAGCCGTGATGCCAGATATGATCGGTAGCATTCAGACCCAGTTTCACCGCGATGAAGAACAGCAGCACGATAACGGCTTTCTCGAGGTGAACCAGATACTGCTTCAATGCTTCAAGTACGAAGTACAGTGTACGCAAGCCGAGGATGGCGAACATCATGGCGCTATAAACGATCAGCGGTTCACGGCTTACTGCGATAATCGCCGGCACGGAGTCAAAGGCGAACATCACGTCAGAGAGTTCAACCACCGCCACACACAGCATCAACGGCGTGGCATACAGCGCCGCTTTCTTGCCGCGACCAATCACTACGTCTTTGTTTTCTGGCTTCTGCAGCTCTTCATCAACTTCCTTCTGATTCAGCAGGAAGGCGTTACCGCGCATTTTTGGCCAGATTGGGAAGAAGCGCTTCACCATGCGATAAGCAAGATGCTGCGAGTAATCTTCGATCTCGTCGCTGTCGTCGCCGCTTTTCAGCATCATCACCGCCGTCCACGCGACGATCAGCGCAAACACGATTTCGACATACGGACCAAGGCTCAGCAAGCCGGTACCGATCGCCACGAAGATGCCACGGAAAACGATGGCACCGATGATGCCCCAGTAGAGCACGCGGTGACGATAGCGGTCCGGAACAGCAAACCACGAGAAGATCGCCATCATCACGAACAGGTTATCGACGGAGAGTACTTTCTCCAGCGCATAACCGGTCACGAACAGGCTGGCAACTTCAGCGCCGTGATGGATATAGAGGAAGCCGGCGAAACCCATCGCCACCGCCACCCAGAACACCGACCACAGCGCCGCGCTTTTCAGCGAAATCGGCTTGTCGCCGCGGTGCATGAACAGGTCGATAAAAATAGCGCCCACCGACAGCGCGATGAAAACCGCGACAGTTTCAGTTGGGAAGCCAATGTGCGTAGACACCATGATGAACCCTTAAAAGATAAAAAATTACAGACCAAATATTGCTGGATCAAAGCCCAAAGCGACGGCGATTTCGCGCACCGCTTTCTGCTCGTCAGCATCAAAATCACCATCACTCTTACCGACAGCAATACCTACGCGGATCGCCAACTGTGCGGCTTCCGGCTGATCTTTCAACGCCATGATGTGCTTCATGGTTTCGCCCTTGCCGATTTCCAGATCGAAATCAAAGCTGCTCACCAGCTTGTTGAAGAACTCAATCACTTCATTGGTATCAAAGACTTTCAACTCTTCGGAGGCGCGCAGAAAACCGATCATCTTCTGCTTCTCTTCCGCGCTCACGCCGCCGTCTGCCACCGCAATGCGTGCGCACACCGCGACGGTGCCTTGCATAAATTTCTTGTTCTTAAAGCGGCTAACCTGTTTGGTTAATTCATCGCGGCCGGAATTAAATGCCCCTTTGACCTTGTTGAAAAAGCTCATAGTGAATCCTCTGTCTGTTATTATTTGGAGCCGGCTCGCCAGTTGAATCCCCAACCGAAAGCTTTGTCCATATCGGAATGCCCGTTAAAGAACTGATTGATACGCTCGACGCGGATACTGCCGTTCTCATTGACCAGGCGAGCAATCGCACACATGTTGCGGCGGTTCTCCCCTTCAGTCATACGCGTTTCAATCGGAGGCTGGTCTGGAATGTGCAGCGTGACTACGCCATCCGTCTTGTCCCAGCTCGCCGCACCTTGATAGATGAAGGCGAAAATTAATACCTCGCGAATCTGACTCCATTCGCGACCGTTGATGTGCAGCCATTCGCCGTCGGTCACTTCGCCAGTGCGATCGTCGCCCTGCAAGTGTACGAAAGGTTTGGCATGCATAGCGCCAAAATTGCCGCCCAGCGCCTGGATCACACCGCGCGAGCCGTCTTGCAGCTCAACGAAGGCGCCGAGATCGAGATCCACGCCTTTGTTGCCGCCGAACAATCCGCGCAATCCGCCGCCGCCACTGCTGGTTTCACGGTGCCAGTTCAGATTGATGCGGATCTCACCGAAGTTATCGCGCTTGGTCAGGCTGATGGCTGGCTTCTCTTTGGTAAGAGACACTTTGCTCAGATTGATTTTTGCCGGCGCGGGTGTCGGTGCTGGAGCCGGTGCCGCCTGCGGTGCAGGCGCAGGCGTTGGGGCAGGCGCGGGTTCAGCCACATCCACACCAAAATGTTCCGCCAGTGGCTTTAAGCCGCCGTTGAAACCCTGCGCAATAAAGCGGAATTTCCACTCATTATTGCGGCGGTAAAGTTCGCCGAGGATCAACGCCGCTTCCTGACGTCCTACCAGCTCCACGCTGCCATTCAGCAACACTTCACCGCTCTGCTCCACCTGAATCGCCAGACGTTGCAAACCCGACACGTTGCGGCCGCCGTCACAGGTAACGGTAAAGGCCACTTTCTGCACGTCAGGACGCAAGCGGGTGAGATCGACAGAAAAGGCAGAGTTGTGCCCTTCGCTTTTCAGGCTGATGGTGCGGTCATCGTTATCCGGCTGACCGTAGAACACCATATCGGCATCGCCATTGACTTTGCCGCTGGTGAACAGACGAAAGGCCGAAGCATCAACGGCGGCGCCAGCGAGTACGCGCACCGTCAGCAGATTAGCGGGAACGGGAGCATTGCTCCCCGGCGTCATATTCATTAGCGCACCACTGCGGCAACGATGTCGTTTTGCATCGCGTCAATGGTACGGCCGGCACTCGCGCGGCCATGCGCCGTGAAGTCCCACAGTCCGCCGTTGCGGTGCAGCGAAGCAATCACGATGCCGGTATGGCTGCCTTGCTCAGTCAGCTCATAGCGCGCCAGCTCTTTGCCGTTTTGATCCACCACGCGGCAGAAGGCATTTTCCACTTCGTTGAAGGTTTGCCCCTGGAAGCTGTTCACGGTGAACGCCAGATACTCAACGTTAGCTGGCAGACGTGACAACTCAACGATGATCACTTCATCGTCGCCATCGCCTTCGCCAGTACGATTATCGCCGCTGTGTTTCACCGCACCACATTTGGAGGTTAATGCGCGGAACCAGATGGTATCAATGGCGTGACCGGATTGATCCAGTAATACGCAGCTGGCATCCAGATCGATGGAATCGCTGCCACCACCAAAAAGCTTGCCCATGAAGCCTTTCTTTTTAATGGGATCCCAGCCTAAGCCGAAATGTAATTTATTCAGCGAAGCGGTTTGTTTGCTGAGTGAAACCGTCTGATTCTTGCTTAATGAAACCATGTCATAATTCCTTCAAACAGGTTTGAAAAGGGTTTTATATTTGCATCAAATTCCATGAGGGCAAAATCATAACATGAGGATATTCATGTTCAGCATTAATTTTCACAGCAATTTTATGAAACACAATAAAGCCTTGCATAAGAACAACTTAAAAGAATCCAGCCCGAACCAGCAACGCACTAAACATGACAATTCTTTACATTAAAATTCATAAGGTTACGTTAGGGTAAAAAATCATATTATGATTGACTCATTTCGAAGTGAGAAATAAACTCGCAAACCATAATCCAGCCACCAGCCTCTTGCGGAAATAATTAGAAATGTCTCACAAAATTTGGCTAATGGAAGGTTTATCCTCCCAGCGCGATATAATTAATGGCATAACATCTGCAGCTAAAAAACATAACTACAACGTGTCGATTTATGCATCACATCGCCAATCGCGTAATGAAATACTTTCTCTGGCGGATCATGCATTAATTGAACCCGGTGATGTTAATCAGCGCCTCAAATTTATTCTTTCTACCGTAGAAAAATATGCCATTCAGGCAATCCATACCGGTCGACATGCTCATTGGTTTGAAGCCCATCGCGCCGCTATCGAAGCCAGCGGTGCGCGCTTAACCACCGGCGCACGCGATGTTGCGATGCTGGATCTGGCCGATGACAAAATCGCGTTTGCCCACCATATGAAAAGCCTGAATTTGCCGGTGGTGCCTTCACTGCGCATTGATTCGCCCGTACAGTTGCGTGAGCTGATCGCCGGTAAACCCTTTGGCGATCTGCCGCTGTGCGTAAAACCGGTTACCGGTATTTATGGCATGGGATTCTGGCAGTTTGATGAAAGCGTCTCGCCGATGGCGCCGTTTACCCATCCCGACGCACGCCGGGTGAAAGCCGAATATTACTTACAGGCGCTGGAGGCCGCCGACAGCATGGAGCCGCTGGTTCTGATGCCGTATCTGCCAGGCCCGGAATATTCGGTTGATATGCTGGCGGAAAACGGCAAGGTGCTGGCCGCCGTGGCGCGCCGCAAAGAAGGGGCGCTGCAGTATCTGGAAAACCGCGGCGAAGCCTTTGAGCTGGCGCTAGCCTGTGCCGCTGCGATGGGCGCGGATGGATTGATCAACGTGCAGACGCGCAATGACGCCAGCGGCAAACCGCTATTACTGGAGATCAATATGCGCCCTTCCGGCGGCATTGGTTACACCCGTTTCAGCGGCGTCAATCTTCCCGGCTTGTTTGCCCTGCGCCAGCTAGGCTTGATCAGTCAGCAGCAGGTGATCGACAACGCCCGCCGCGACTTCACGCCAGCCACCGTCCGCGCGCTGAGCGACGTGGTGGCGTACAACCCCGTCCTGTCCAACCAGGTTCAATAAGGAACAATCCATGACCACACTTTGGAGCAGGACGCTGTCATGCGGCACGCTGAGCGTTACGCCAACCGGCGGCATCAGCGCCATCGACGATCTGTTCGAGATCGCCGAGCGCCGCAATCCCAAGCGCGCTTTTTTGTTCGTCAGTAAAGTGCTTGGCCGCCACATTCCGGTGGCGCCGGAGAAAATGCGCGCCGTGTATCGCCAGCTGGCGGAGCAGTTTCCGCCGCTTTCTGACGGCCCGGTGCTGTTTATCGGCATGGCGGAAACCGCCGTTGGCCTCGGCGCAGGCGTGTTTGATGAAGTGCGCCAGCACGTCAGTGAGCCGGTGTATCTCACCTCAACGCGCCATCCGCAGCAGGCGGATTTGCTGTGCGAGTTTAAAGAGAATCACAGCCACGCCACCGATCATCTGATCTACCTGCCCGATGATGCGCAGCTGCGTCAGCGCGTGCTCAACGCGCGCACGCTGGTGATGATTGATGACGAAGCCACCACCGGCAACACCTTTATTAACCTGCTCGACGCGCTGCGCAACGACGGCGGCTTAACGCAGATCGAGCAGGTTATCGCCGTCACGCTCACCGACTGGAGCGGCGATGCGTTATCCGCGCGCTGTCCGGTGCCGATGCGCAGCGTGTCGCTGGTGCAAGGCGACTGGCACTGGCAGCAGGATCCCGACGCCGCACTGCCACCGATGCCAGCGATGGTGCTTAACGATGCCGCCACCGTGCCCATCACCGGCAAACAGCGCTGGGGCCGACTTGGTATGGCAGCGCCAGCGGGCGATCTGGGTTGCGCGATTCAGGCGCAGCCGGGAGAAAAAATCCTCGTGCTCGGCAGCAGCGAATTTGTCTGGGAACCTTTCTTGCTGGCTGAACGTCTGGCGACTCAGGGCGCAGAGGTGAAATACAGCTCCACCACGCGCTCGCCAATCGCTACCGGATTTGCCATCGAATCAGCTATCGCCTTCGGTGATAACTACGGTCTCGGCATCGCCAACTTCGTTTACAACGTGGCGCATCAGCAGTTTGACCGCATTTTGCTGTGCATCGAAACGCCGGTCGACAGCGTGGATCCGCTGTTAACCACGGCACTGGCCCAAGTTGCGCCACAGGTGGAAGTAATTAGCTATGAATAAACCGGTGATTTTTTCCGACCTTGACGACACGCTATTTCAAACGCGCCGCAAAATGGTGGACGAGCTGGATCTTGAGCCGTTCCGTACCGGCGCGCTCGATCTCAGCCTGCAACCGCGCAGCTTTATGACCGAAGAGCAGTCGATGCTGGTTGACTGGATGATCGAGCAGGCCGATTTGATCCCGGTCACCGCCCGCGGCACCGAAGAGATCGCCCGCGTGCAGATCCCTTTCCGATCGTGGGCGGTGACCACGCACGGCGCGGTGATCCTTAACCCGCAAGGCGAGGAAGATGCCGAATGGCGCGCGCAGATGCTGGAAAAACTGACGCCGTACGGCCCGGCGCTGCTCTCAATGCAGCAGGCGATCACCGACCTGATGGCAGAGCGCGACATCAACGGCTGGGCGCGCATCAACTATGAATATGGCGTCACGCCGATCTATCTGGTGATGAAGCACCGCGACAGCACGCGCCTCGAAGAGCTTTACGCCATCGCCGATGAAATCGAGCAACGCTTCCCCACCGCCGGCTACTACATCCATCGCAACAGCAACAACGTCGCCTGGCTACCGAACGTGGTGGAAAAAGGTTTAGCCGTCAGCTACCTGCTGGAAAAACTGCGTGACGAGCGCGGCGTTTTCCCGGTGATTGGCCTTGGCGACAGCCTCAGCGATCACCGCTTTATGAAGCTGTGCAGCTGGTACGGCATTCCGCGTCAGAGCCAGTTTGCCGAACGCATCAACCAGGCCATATTCGGAGAACAAACAGATGGTGAATAACTTGCCTTTCTCTGGATCGTACCGAGCCGGCGACGTCGAATTTCTGCTTAAGCCGGTCGAGATCGACATGACGCCGGTGGAGCAAAAAGAGCAGCTGATCCAATCCGGTGCGCGTCACTATTCCGAGATGTTGAGCCAGGAACCGGAACCGACGCGCTGGCACCTTGAGCTGTTTTCCCGCGCGCTTGACGCAGGTGCCGGGCGCCTGGCGAAAGAAGTCACCATGCTGGCGCGGACGCTGGCACACCAGTTTGGCGACACGCCGATTGTGCTCGCCAGCCTGGTACGCGCGGGTGTGCCGCTCGGCGTGATGCTGCAACAGGCGCTGCGCGCGATGGGCCGCGAATCGTACCATTACGGCATCAGCATCATCCGCGATCGCGGGATTGATGAGGCTGCGCTGGAGATCATCGAAGCGCGCCACGGCACCGCAGGCATTGTGTTCGTCGATGGTTGGACCGGCAAAGGCGCCATCACCGGCGAGCTGATCCGCAGCCTCGAACATCGTCCCGGCTATCCGGCACAGCCGCGCTTGGTGGTGCTGGCCGATCCGTGCGGTCGGGCGTGGCTTTCGGCCAGCGATGATGACTGGCTGATCCCGTTTGGCATTATGGGCGCGCCGGTTTCAGGGTTAATCTCGCGCTCGTTGTGGTCTGAAGCGGGCTTGCACGGCTGCGTGCAGTGCGACCATCTGGCGCAATACGATTGCAGCCAGCAGCTGGTGAACACCGTGGCGGAATATGCGCGATCGCTGGATGTCAGCGCCCTGCCCGCGTGCCAGCAGGATCCACAACATCAGCAGCAGCTGGTGGCGCAAAGTGAAGCGGTGATCGCCATGCTGGCGGCGCGTTATCAGGTGAACAGCATCAACCGCATTAAGCCGGGCATCGCCGAAGCCACGCGCGCCGTGCTGCGTCGCGTGCCGGATCAGGTGCTGGTCCGTTCGGTGAACGATCCCGACGTGGCGCTGCTGGTCTATCTTGCCCAACAAAAAGGGCTGAACCATCACAGAAGCGGGTGCCGATCTTGGGCAATACCGCGCCGTGACGATAATCAAAAAGGTGCTGTGATGAACGGCCGTCTCTCTCCATGGCGATTGGGCGCAACGCTGTATATGCCGGCGGTGCGCAGCGATATCGTCGATGCCATTCTGCACAATAAAATCAGTGGCCTGCGCTCGCTGGTGATCTGCCTGGAAGATGCGGTCAGTGATGCGGATTTGCCGCAGGCGCTGCACAATCTCCAGCAAATCTTAAATGTGTTGAACGCCGAACAGCGTGCCAATGGCAACGCGCAGTGGCCGTTGGTGTTTATCCGTCCGCGCAACAGCGAGATGGGCGCGTGGCTGGTGGAAAACCTCAACCTCAGCGCGATAGACGGTTTTGTGCTGCCGAAATTCACCGCCGACTCCTTGCCGATGTGGTGGCAGATTCTCGAACCGAGCCATCTGTGCATGATGCCGACGCTGGAAACCGAAGAGGTGTTCGATGTGGTGGCGATGCGCGAGCTGGCCCTCACGCTGCAAAACCATGCCTGCCGCGAGCGCGTGATCGCCCTGCGCATCGGCGGTAACGATTTGATGAATGTGCTGTCGCTGCGCCGTTCGCGCCACTTCACGCTGTATGACAGCCCGATGGGTTACACCATCAAAATGCTGGTGGCGGTATTCGCGTCGCGCGATTTTGCGCTGACCGCGCCGGTGTGCGAGCACATCGACGATCAGCAGATTATGGATCAGGAACTGGCGCTGGATATCGCGCACGGTTTGGTGGGCAAAACCGCCATTCACCCGAGCCAAATCGGCAAGATTCAGGAGATGTTGATGGTTTCCGCCAGCGATCAAGCGGATGCCTTCCGCATCCTTAATTCAAGCCAGGCGGTATTCAAATCGCAGGGCGCGATGTGCGAACCGGCGACGCATCGCCGCTGGGCCGCCGCCATCCTGGCGCGCGCGCAGGAATATGGCATCGCACCTGATACCCGCTCAGACGGCGCCTTGATGCTGGTAACCTGACAACCCCCGCAGGGTGGGCATTCCTGCCCACCGCGTTACCACTGAATCACAAACCGGACGTAGGAATTTTCGGGCCCTATTTACCTGATATTTAAATACCCTCTGATACTGTCGAAAACCATTTGCCAGGAGGGCGATACCGACCATTGACCACTAACGCAGGCCTCAATCGACCATGCAACTCAGTACCCGACAGACACGCGTATTCATGCTCGCCTCACTGCTCAGCAGCGGCAAACCGGTTGCATCCAGCCGTATTCTCGCCTCGCTAGACTGCTCCGAACCCACGCTGACGCGCGCGCTAAAAGAGCTGCGTGAATCCTGGTCTGCGGAGATCAAATACAGCCGCCTCACCCATTGCTACCAACTCACTGAACCCGGCAAACTCGATAAGAAAAGCCTGCGCCATATTAATGAAGCGCTCAAACTTAATGCCGAACTGCAACAGAGCGAAACCGTCAGCCGGGTATTTCTGGATAAAGAGAAAAAGAAAGCGGTGTCGCTGTCGTTGAGGATGTCTGTTTTAAGGAAGATCGACCAGGTTGTGCGATTGAGTGAAACGACACGGAGTGATGCGGTGGAGATGCTGGTCGAGAGCGGGCTGGATGAGTTGATTGAAAAGTTAGTGCTTAAAAAGAACGAGTTAAAACGGCAGTAATATTTCAGCAGTGGTTTAACAACATTGAGTGGTGGGATGTATTGCCGACGCACTTCAGCGATACCAATCTACCTCAGGCCCTTAAATTTTTGCTGGACCTTATAGACCTTGCCAATGTCCCCTAACCTGCCAAAACTGTTAACGTAATCACGTTTCATCGATCGTTATTTTCATCCTCAACATTCACATCTTCGCACCACATGTTTACTCACGCAGAACAGCCTTCCCCTTTATTAAATTATCAAAAATCGTTCAAAATCAGAATGTAAAATAAAAAACCGCAGTTACTGAATCGCATTAGGATTACTAGTAATGTCGAGTGAAAATCCTTGCTTAAAATTGGAATCCTGTTTCACAAACTCAAATTGTTAGTTTGATCAACTATCACTCCTTGTAATATCCTCAGGGCCGTTGGTAGGTGGAGATCGCTCTTTCAGGGCAGCGAGTCCACCTTTGCTCGGCTAAGTAAGCAGCGTGAGCAACAGCCATTTCTCGATTGAAATCGGTAATTGGATTAATGGATTAACAATGTTCAGGCGTTACCAGGAAGGTGCCCATGACGTTTTCACAACACAACATCACAGCGAATACTCTCGATGAGCTGATGCAGGATACCTGGCTATTGGCGCTCGCGATCCGTAATGGGCAATCCATCACGATTGATGATGCACTCTATCAGCGCTGCTTCAATACGATTCAACAGGTTCAGCATCACCTCACGACAGCGGGAGCATCAGCTTCTCTCTGCGAAGAAATCAAATTTGCGCACTGCGTCTTTCTCGACGAACTGATCATGACCATTCCGCAAGCTGATATCTCTGCCTGGTGGAAACGCACACCTTTGCAGGGGCACTTTCTCGGGCACCTCATTGGTGGTGAGCAATTCTTTGACCGCGTCAAAAATCTGCTTCGTGAACCTGCAACAGCTCAAGCCGCTATTAGCTGCTACTACAGAATGTTGCATTTGGGTTATGCCGGAAAATACCGAACGGAAGACGATGAGGAGCGCCAGTTGCTGATGCAGCAGCTAAAAGCGCTAATGCCGAAGCAGATTGGATCTGCCGACTCAGCAATAATTATCCAGCGCTCGAAACATAAAACATCTTTCTGGCAACGTTCTCCGTGGCTTATTCGCAGCAGTGTGCTGGTTGCCATTATTCTCGCCACTTTCATCATGAACGGTCATCTGCAATATCTGTTAGTCAAAGGGTAGGCTTCAGGCAAACAAATTTCAGGAAGGAATCTGTAAATGGGCAAGAAGGATTTTGTGATTACGGCTGGCAAGACGCCGATATACAGCCACTATCAACTGAGCATCCAGACGCTGAAAAATCAGCGTCCCGATATTCTTTTGTCAGTGCTGCGTTTTAGCGGTGAAGAGGCATTAAATTCGCCGTGGAAGTACAGTATTGAACTCACCAGTGCTACACGCGATATTCCCGCCGATATTCTGATTAACAGCACGGCCCAGTTATTGTTTTACCCTGACGGCCAACCCTGGCAGTCAGTGGAACCCCGCATTTTGCGCGGTGTAGTTACCGCTTTCCAGCAGTGCGAATCCTCTGCTGACCAAACACGTTATGTGGTCACGCTGGAATCGCGCCTTGCGCTGCTAAAAAACAGTCTGACCTATGCCGTTTACCAGCATAAAAGTGTACCGGGTGCGGTAGAGGATATCCTTAAACGCTGGGAATACTCCTCGCTGGATTATCACTTTCGCCTGAATACTCAATATCCGATTCGCGATTTCTATATCTCATATGCGGAGAGCGATCTCGCCTTTATAGAGCGTCATCTGTCGCGCATTGGTGTCTTTTATTACTTCACCTGGGATGAAGAAAACCACCGAGATGTGCTGGTACTGGGTGACAGCGCGCAGGCCTATGGTGCTGAGCAAAGCATCGTCTTTCGCCATCCGTCAGGGTTATTTGATGGCGGCCTGGAATCTCTCTGGGATATTTCCGTTAATCGCCAATCCGTTGCCGCCAGCACACGACTCAATGATGAGTATTACCGCAACGCGCAAAATGACATGCTGGCGCAAGCGGAAACCGATCCTGATAAGCCTGCGCTTACGGGAGAGCTGTATCGCTGTGGTGAAAACTATCAGTTACTGGGCAAGGAGTACCAGGCTCTACCGGAACAGGGACAGTGGTTTGTCAGACGTCGCCAGGAACGCCTGATCACCGAGCAGGTCACTTTCGACGGTATGAGCAACGGCATGGATATCCGTCCGGGCATGGTGATCTCGCCACAAGGTAAAGAGTGGCCAGACGCGCCGGATGGCCTGCTGGTAGTGTCTACCTCATCAACCCGTATTTCGCGCGATACCGCCTAACGATTAATGAAACGGAGAATACAACGCACCCTGCCCCTGATGTTCGCCGCGCTGGTGGCAGGATGTGGCCTGACGCAGAGCGTCACTGACGGCACAAAAGACGTGGCAAAAGCGGTGTTTTATAAAAAGGTAAAAACCGTGCATCTGGAGTTTCGTGCCCGCGCAGAGCTGAACCCAGATGAGGATGGCATGTCACTCGCAACGCGCGTACAGGTATTTACGCTCAAGGACCGACAGGGATTTGATAAAGCCGACTACAACACCCTGATTAGTGATGCTGAGCATGCGCTGAGCGCCGATTTGGTGGCAGAAAGAGAAGTACAGATTCGCCCGCAGCAAACGGTGCCGTTCACCATGCCGCTGGATGAACAGGCACAATTTGTTGCCATCGTCGTACAATATCGCACGCCGGATATTCGTAAAAATGACTGGCGGCTTGTGTTGAGTCGGGAGGAGCTTGATCCGGATAAGGCGCGGGTGGTTGAGATGGCAAAGTATGCCCTGCAGCTAAAGCAGGCCAGCAACTAATTCAACAGCCTCTTTTTTTTGAGATTATGACGCGCTGGAGAGCTGCCATCGTAATGCCTTCCGTTTTTTTGGTGGTGTTCCGCAGGAGATCCTTTACGACAACATGAAGACAGTCGTGCTGGAACGTGATGCGTATCAGCCAGGCGGCCACCGCTTTAATCCATCACTCTGGCAGTTCGGTAAAGAGATGGGCTCTACTCCCAGGCTATGCCGACCGTACCGTGCGCAGACAAAAGGAAAAGTTGAACGCATGGTGCAATATACCCGCAACAGCTTCTACATCCCCGCTGATGACTCGACTTCGTCCGATGGACATCGTTGTTGATGTTGAGACCGCCAACCGGCATGGCCTACGGTGGTTATACGATGTAGCGAATCAGCGAGTTCATGAAACGATCAAAACGCTCCCCTGTGATCGCTGGACTGAAGAGCAGCAGTCCATGCTGGCGGTAGCCCAACGAAGCTGAAGAAAATGTGAAGCAATTTATCTTGGCAAGAAAGAGAAAACGGCCCAAAAAGAAGACCGTTCGAAGCTCAAAAACCCAGTATCCCGTTCACTTAAAACATCTTAAGTAAACGGTGTTACGCTTTTGCGATTTTTTCATTCTTCTTGGTTGACAAAATCAAGATAATGCGAAAACATGTGGTTTACGAATCACAAAAAAAGCGAAACTTGAAATGAGCAGCGACCAATTAGCACCTTGTTGGGAGTTTCAGCCTTATCTTGCTGAAAGCAACGTACGACAACTGTTGGCAGAGATTGCTAACGTTCTAGAGTTGTTGTACTACCATAAGCACACGTTGGATAGTAATTGGTCTGAAGGTGTCAGAGCATATGACTGGGTGAGAAATCATCTTATTCAAAGTGAAGGGACTATTCCGGGTCTGGAAATGGTGTCAAAAGGTTTGGATTACGTCCTAGCCTTAAATCAAATCCCTCTGCAATTTTCTAAGGATTGCATAAATAACCCTAAGAAAAGGCATCGCCTGCTCCGGAACAAAGTTGAACACGAACAGCTTTCTTTATTTGGTGATATTGAGCCCGAACAAGATATCACATGGCGTATTTTAGCTGAGCCATTTATATCTGAAGAGGAAGATGGTGAGTTAGAGTCAACATTACCGCGCTGGGAGGTTGCTCTCGTAGGATTTAATGCATATGGCGCTCAGGTGAGCATGGTTTCTCATCAATCCACCGCTTCTGTGCCGCTTATGCCTCTTAATTCTAATACCCTCCCTGACGAAGCAGAGATCGGCAAAGCGTCACTTCGCCGTCGTAACAAAGATCAAGATTCGGATGTGAGCAACAATGGAACATCAGGTGATTGACTTCACTGAATACCGTGGTGATAAGCTCAAACTAGCTAGGATGGCTGTTGGGCTTTCTTGCGAAGAGTTAGCCGAGAAAATTGGCAAGACAAAGCAATTTGTTAGCAAACTTGAGAAAGGATTTAGACCATCTGAGCAAATGTTAGAGCTGATAGCTTCTGCTCTCATGATTAATCCTGATTTTCTTTTTACAGAGCGAAAATATGCACTTGAAAGTGATGTTTGCCACTTCCGGAGTAAAAAGTCAAGGACACAAACACTCACAAATAGTGTCTTAGCCAGGGCTGAGATACTAAATATAATAATCTCAGCTATTGAAGGTGAAATTGAATTCCCGGATGTCTCTATACCTGAACATCCAGGAGCTGAATTGCTTACTCCGAATGATATTGAACGAGTGGCAGAGGATTGTCGGAGAGCCTGGAGCTTAGGTCTGGGGCCGATTTCGTCAATGGTTAAACTGACTGAGAGTCTGGGGGTGATAGTTGCTCATGTCACAGGGGTAGATGATAGAGTTGATGCTTTCACCGTCCATAATAACAGACCAGTTATTATCAGGAACAATGTTAAAAAAAGCATCTGCAGATTTCGCTCAGATTTGGGCCATGAATTAGGGCACTTGGTAATGCATGAGGGTATTACTACTGGTGATAATCTGACAGAGTCACAAGCTGATCGCTTTTCGAGTGCGCTGTTAGTTCCTAGATTATCGTTCATTAAAGAATTTCCACGTATTAGAGGGAAACAATTTGATTGGAACGCTTTGGTTGAGTTTAAACTCAGATGGAAAATTAGCCTTAAAATGTGCATTTATCGAGCCAGTACATTGGGGCTGTTAACCCAGGATCAAGCTAGGACTGGTTACATGCATCTGAATTCGAAAGGCTATACAAAAGTAGAGCCTGGTGATGAACTATTACGTCCTGAAGAGCCTAGTATGCTAGCTGAAGCCATCGAAATGTTGGACGATGAAACGTGGGTGAAAATTCTCATGAAAACTGGGTTAAGCCAGCAACTGGTTAGAGAACTTTTCTCTGTAAATCGCCCATTTTCAAATCCAAAAAATTTATTCCAACTTGTTTGAATTTTAGCATCGAAAGCAACCCGACATTGGCTAGTGCCGATCGTGTAAGAATCGTTTGATTGATCTAGTGGCTGGTGAAAAAAGGGTTCATGTTCATCATGGACCCTTTTTTCATTTAATTTAATTAGCTCACACCTAATTATTATTGCCCGATTCGCAGTATGGCGCTGAGGTAACATTCAAGTCTCACGAATGATCAGTATCTCTCTTCGCCACGATCTTCCCAGTCGTGTTGTCCATCCGGTATTGCGAAATTGTACCATCAAGAATGTACTGAATCACCGAGAGCAGGTCAGAGTAGTGGGGCATATTTCAGCCCCATACCCCTCACTGATATTGCCCGGAAAACTCATCCATCGAGTTCGATACGGTAAAGATAACATCGTCACCCAGCGCTTCAAAGTGTGCGAACCCACATTTGATTTTGGCATTTTCCTCCGGGCGACGTTCCACCGAGAAGAGCGTGCTTTTGGTTTCGACAACGAAATAGAGTTTATCTTTACCATCTTGCTCAATCAGCACTGCCCAGTCGGGGTTATAACCGCCCAATGGCGTATCGATTTTGAACCAACCGGGGAGTTTGGCGTAGAGCTTGATGTCGTCATTTCGTTCGAAGGCCGAGGCAAATTCAAGCTCTATATCGGAGTCGTAAACCACGTGGTCGAATACTGATTTTTCAGCTTTCACCATGTTGTCTTTCAGATAGCCAAACAGCTCGTTCGTTTCAAACAGTTCTTGTCCGTAAAACTGATCATCGCCAATTTTCTGGTACTTGATACCATCGACGATAAAAAGCCGCATCTGGCTTTTGATGATGTTGGCGGCCTGCTCGATAAACTTCTGAGGGTTGTTCTTGAATGATTCCAGACGACCACTTTTGTTGATAATAGCAACGATGGTGCGGCGCGTCAGGTTTGTTTCGTTCTGTAAGTAAGTGATCAAATCGGGCAAATCGAACGCGCGGGATTCGTACACGCTGGTTGTTTCCTGAACCTGTTGTGTATGCACTCCACCACGGTCTATTTCAGTCTTCGCCTTGCGGTAAGTGAAGCGAGCCTTGCCCACCTGAAGGTTGATTTTGATTTCTTCGGCGCACTTTTCGATCAGCGCATTGGTATCAAAGTCTACGCGGAACGTAGTTTTGTATTTAATACGATCCCACAGCGCCTGAAACTCGGGGCTCAGATAGACCGCTTTGTTCAGGGAAACCTTGGCTTTGTCATCACGGTTCTTGATGTTCAGGTTACCCCCTATGGATGTAAGCTGGGGCGTTGTTAACTAACTTTGGCGAAACTTTTATTCAATCGTAAGGCATCCACATAATCCCCATACCACTGCAACATTTCCCTTCTCTGCTCCAGATACTGCGCGTGGTTGTATGTCCCTCGAATCGTGTTCTTGTCCACATGTGCCAACTGCAATTCAATCCATGCAGTGTTGTACCCCTGCTCATGCAGGATGGTACTCATCGTGTGCCTGAACCCATGTCCTGTCGCCTTCCCGTGATACCCAATACGCTTTAACACCTGATTTATACTCGCTTCACTCATCGGTTTAGTAATGTCATTGCGTCCTGGAAATACCAGAGAATAACGCCCTGTAACCGATTGGATTTCGCGAAGTGCTTCAACCACCTGAATTGACAATGGCACCATATGTGGCCGCCGCATCTCCATACGTTCTTTAGGCACTTCCCAAATCGCTTTATCGAAATCGAACTCTTTCCACTCAGCCAGACGTAGCTCAATAGTGCGCACACCGGTCAGCATTAGAATACGCGTTGCAAGACAAGTAATTGGGCTACCCGAGTAAGCTTCTAGCGCCTGTAAGAACTCGGGTAACTCCTCAGCGAGCAGATGGGGAAAATGCTGTGATTTTGGCGTTGCCAATGCACTTGAAAGCTCAGAAGCAGGGTTACTCTCCGCCCGGCCAGTAACAATCGCGTATCTGAATACCTGGTTACACGCCTGTCGGATTTTGCGCAGTTTGTCGAGAACACCGCGCTTTTCTAACTTACGCAGCGTTGTCAGCATCTCCAGCGGCTTTATCTCTGTAATTGGTCGCTTACCAAGATCTGGGAAAATGTCGTTCTCAAACGCTTCCATCAAGTCATCAGCGTACCCTTTCGACCATCCGGTACGCTTATACTCATGCCATTCCAGCGCGATAGCTTTGAAGTTATTTTCAACATTTGCCTTCTGCGCCAGTTTTTCAACCCGTTTCTCTTCACTTGGATATCCGCCAAGCGCAACGACCTTGCGCGCTTCCTCTCGCTTCAAACGAGCATCAGCCAATGAGATGTCGGGATAAACACCGATAGAGAGCTTCTTCTCTTTACCCATCACGCGGTATTTCAAGCGCCAGTATTTAGCTCCGTTGGGTTTGATCAGCAGGTAGAGCCCGCCGCCATCCGTTAATTTGTATTCTTTCTCTCTTGGTTTTGCAGTGTCGAACTACCGTGCATTCAGTTGCATGTGGGCCCCTAATTCCCACTGAACGAGATAAGTCCCCGCTAAGGCCCTCAGATACCACTTGATTTAGGTAGAACTGAGTAGAATTTGGTTGAGCTCGCGACAGATAAAACCCGGCGATATCAGGGAGTATTAAGTAAACAAAGAAGGTTCAGAAGAGATGTGTTACTTAGAAATGGTACGCCCTACAGGATTCAAATTAACAACCTAACCCATTGACTGAAAACCACAAAATCGTGTTCGAAAAAATTTATACCAACGATTATACCAACACATTGTTTTGCGTGGTTTTGCTGGTTGGATCTGCTTAGTTACCCTTAGCATGAGACTGATAATTTTAACTGTTAGCTTCCACGCAACCAACAAGCCGGAGTGACTACTCTTCAACTCGATCAGAAGCTGAAGAGTTCAGTGGGTCAGAGGTCGCAATAAACGCTGAGCGTTCAAACCTTCACTCTGATTTTAGGAAGACGTCCTTAACAAGGATAAGTCCATTTCGTCATGGATGCGTTTTGCAATATTGGTTATTGATTGTGCAAAACTACCTTCACCACGTTCAAGCAGCAATGCCCAGGCATCTGATTCCATATTCCAATTGCGTGGGACATTCATGCCCGCATCAATATAGCACCACCAAGGCCACCATCCTTCGCTTTCGATTTTTGCATCGATTTCAGGAAAAACATGTCTCATCGCTTGAGCGATTGCAGGAAAATATTCATTATGCAATTTCTCGTGTGGCTCAACAGTTGAGCAGATCCCGAAAGCCAGATTGCGGTAATCACTGGTTTCAAACTCCCAGCATAATTTGAAATCATCACCTTCTTTAAATAACACCGAGAACGTTGCGTATTTACTGCCCGTCCTCAACTCATCATTCATATCAACCTTGAATCCCATTGGGGATAGTTGCTGACGCAGATATACGATGAAATCATTCCACAGGCGTTCTTTAACCTGGCGCATATTCTGAGTAATTAAAAATGCTGCGCTGAGATTTTGCGGTGAAGCGACCAGCTTTTCTGTGAGTTCATTTTGCAATTCCATAGCTGTTTCTCCATTGATATCTTCGCGAATGAATTTTATTAGAGCGTCTACAAAGCATCGTACTGCTGGTGCCTCAATGTGCAATGCACACTGCGAAAGCCAGTTTTCCAATTGGAAGAAAGTGATGGGTTTAACATGCTTGTTTATATCATCAGATGACTTTGAGCGAAAAGTAAACTCACTTATCTCATTATTACAGAGATATACTAAGGACCATCCGCCGCCTCGCCGTTTCGCTTCCGCTGCTAACCAGTGAGCATAATCATAAAGTTGATCCTTTTGGTCGACTGCCCAAGGTTTGTTTTCAATACCTGTTAACTCGTTTTGATCCGAGACCAATATATCAATTCTACGACTATTAAAAATAGTGTATTCAGTTGAAATCTGAGCCTTCATATCAGCTTTGATCACTTCTGATTTATCTATTAATTGATAAAAACTACTGAGAAACAGATCACCTTGGGCATGGCTTTCGTCGGGTCTAAGAAGGAATGCCAAACACTTAGAAAGCGTATTTTCATTAATATTGAAAAAACGTAACAAACGGAAATCAGGAGCTATCTTACTGGAATAACGTTTCTTTGCTTGATGATAGCCTTCTTGCATTAACACAGTGCTACGCAGCAACTCTCTTATATCTCGCCACTCATTGATCTTTTCCATTATTCAGTCCCTTGTGTGATAAATTGGCCTCTTAAAACACTTCGGCTATTTTACAGGCAATTGCTGACTAAGATCACCTGCGCTTGAGGCCAACTTATTCTAATCCTTCGCTATCTTTCAGCCAACATTCCTGGATAATGCTTAGCGATGATGTCGTTCATCTTCTCCACTAACTCAGGGTGCTTGAAGGTGACATGTGCAGTGCCCTTCTGAAAGTAGCGGATGGAGAAGTACGCATCTTTATAAACATCCTTGCCAGGGTTGTCACGGATGTGATCCATCAGGTTGATGGAAATGTCTGCGCGATTGTCAGGTATCACTTTGCCATCGAGCAAGTACAGCATTCTTTCAAGGTCGGCCAGTTGATCACGCCTGAACCCCCACGTCAGACTGTAGCCCCAACGGTTGTGCGTCACCAGATTGTTGATGATGATCTTCTTGCCGAAGAAGCACGGGCTGTTGGTTTTGTAATCCCATGACAGTCCTTTAAACACGTTGATGATGCCGCGTTCAAACACTTCTGCTTTGCTCTGATGTAACCGTTCAAAGGTGCTGAGGATGTTGGCTTCACTAATGGCGGGTAGGTCGCCATCGTCCAGATTCTGATACCACTGTGTTCGAGCCTGCGCATCCATCAGCGATAGCATGCCGGATTTCAGCATCAGCTCGCGCCACAGGCTACGGTCAATATTGCGGGTGATCTCTGGCAACGCTTTCTCCGGTTTTTCCATCAGCCAGCAGTCATAGCGATGCCCCTGCTTCATCGCCCAGTCAGAGGCATTTCCGCCACCGATTCCGGCAGTGAGCTGAGAAATGGTGTTGAGCTGCTGAATCAATTGCCCAATCTGTACCAGTGCGGCATCACGTCCGGTGACGATGCGTTCGAAGCTGGTGGAACAGATAATATCGGTATGGTCGGTAAGTACGTCTGGTTCTGGTTGCATGTTGTCTCCATAAATGAAAACACTCGCCGGTTTAAGGGCGGGTGAATGTGTTGATGTGAGAAAGGAATATGAAAGGATTGGGCAGGTAAGGTTACCAATCAAAAGTGTCAAATCCCGGCAGCAGTTCGCCAAATGCATCGAGATGAACCAGGCCGATGCCGTAATGGCTTATCAGCCTAGCAACGAGCCTTCGGCAGACTTTTGAAAGGCCCAGCCGCTTCAGGCGCAGCAGCGGATATGACCAGATATCGAGCCTGATGAGGTAACCTGATTCGGTAAAATGTATCCACTCCGCATCGCTGTACTCCTGTGCCTGGAGAGAAAGCGTATACAGCAGCGAATTATCCTCGCTGGTGATATGGGCAGTGCTGCAGCAGACGCCAGTCAGGCGGGTGCCTGCAGGCAGCGGGTTTTCAACCACCACTTTGCCGGATTCTTCCGCGATACGCAGCGACAGTCCCTGCGTATTAACGGCATTCATCAGCTCAGCGATGTCGATGCCGTCAACCTCAATAGCGATTTTCCCCATGTTCAGCGCCAGCACATTGATGCTGTCAGCACTGAAGTTCAGACCGATTTTCACTGTGCTTTTTCCTCCCGATACCGGCCCGTTGTGATGCGGGTTATGGTGCTGTAGCCGCTGCTTACTATCAGTCCGGTTGCATGACGGGCACGCAGAATGTCGATGGCACCAATCAGTGAAGAGTGTTCGGTGAGGCTGAAACGGCTGTGGTCGGTGCGCACCAGTTCATACCTTTCCACAATCAAATTGACAGCATCACATAGGGAGATACCGGCGTTGATGTGCGCTTGAATCACGCTGTCATCGCCAAACGGGGTGTCGTTGAGCGTGAGGCCATAGTGTTTATCCAGCAGATGTGTGAGCAGCAACTGCCAGACCTGCACGGGCGACGGGCATGGCTCAGCCGCCCGTGGCTTGGGTAACGGTAAAGTTTGCATTGGGTGTGTCCTGTTTTTTGGAGGCGGCCGGTCAGCCGGTTACAGTCGAAGAGGGATATATCGCGATGTAAACATAACCGTGTGAGCCAAGCGTGTCAGCTTCGCAGGTCAGTCCAATGTGATTCAAGTTAACGCGTTGCTGATGGCGAGGATTCAGCTCACCGGTTGAAAGCATCTGTTCCAGCTGTTTCATTATCAGTGGAAAAGCCTGGTCAAGCCGCAGTGCCTCATCGTCACTGAAGTCGCCGGTGAATCCTGCCCGGTCAGCCAGGAAGTGCAGCCGGTTGCCTTCCTGCACCAGCCTGGCACCGAAGCACGGCTTTTTACCGCACGTCAGTCCCCATTGTTCAAAATGCATATGTCCTCCTTTATGACCAGCCGCGTTCGACAAACGAAACAATCTCTTTGCTGCCGACAATCAGATGATCCAGCACGCGCACCACAACCAGTGCCAGCGCTTTTTTCAGCCGTTCGGTTATACGCCGGTCGGCGTCACTGGGCTCGGCATATCCAGACGGATGGTTGTGAGCAAAGATTGCCGCAGCGGCGTTGTGCCGCAGTGCGGCTTTAACCACCTCACGAGGATGAACTTCCGTGCTGGTGATGGAGCCGTGGAACAGGGTTTCGTGCGCCAGCAGCCGATTCTGATTATCCAGAAACACCACCATAAACACTTCCCGCTCCAGTCCAGCGAGGTTCAGCCGCAGCCAGTCGCGGGTGAGTGCTGCCGAAGTAAACGCCACTCCGGGTTCGCGCAGGTGATTTTCGATAAGCGTCAGGGCGCGTTTTATGGTGCGGTGTGAAGTGAGTGGATGAGGTAATGCAGTACTTTCCATAATGTTCTCCACCTTCAGTCGATGATGTGCATGATGGCGTTGCTTTCAGGATGTCTCAGCGCAAATTCGCGCAGGCGATAGTAGTGTTCACTCATGGCGTGGCTGCCAGTTCTGCAGGCATGGTGGCTCCAGTTCAGCAGGCAGACTGCGATGCCAGCGGCTTCGCTGCTAATTTCCGCGCTGTTGCCATTCAGCTTGTTGAACATCGCCCAGCTGTCCTCGCTGTCAGGTGCGATGAAGGCACCGCCGTTGCTGAGCGTGTAATAATTCCAGTATCCACCGTTGTAGGCTTCGCACAGGCGATCCATCCATGCGAAAGCGCGAGGCTCCAGCAGCATCCACTGCGGGATTTTGCCGAAGTGTTTCGGCCAGAATTGCAGTCGCATTTCTTCTGAAACCGAATCATTGGTAATTAAAGATTCTTTCATTTAAATAATGCCTTATTAAATTTCAGTTTAAATAAAATTGATTTGCTAACGAGCATTTGATAAATAAAAAGCCCCCACTGCGGAAGCAGTGGGGGCTCTAAGCTTTATGTTTTATATTAAGGCGGGTTACTTATTAACAGTGACTGTCAGTGGCTTATAATACTGCGTATCGAATACTGACAATGGCAAACTGAACTCTTTACCATTTATCATTTCAGTTGCCTTAACAACCTCAACCGAGCTGGCGTCATCATTGCAAGTGGTTTCAAGATAAGCATTTTGCGAGCGCGTGGCATCACTGTCGCCAAAGGGTTCGACATCCATTATCCCCTCCTCAAGAATGTCTCCCTTGTTATCTTTAACCCGCATAGTCACAGCAAGCTTGTTAAAGCCCTGACCGCTGCCGCCATTGTCCAGCCGGAACTGAAGAGAACATATCCCACCTGGTACCCAGACACTGTCAGTATTGCGTATGCTGATGTAGCGCTGTTCTTCGGCATAAGCTGATGAAATGCCTGAGATGGAGAGTGCTATTAGAGCCAGAATTGTTCGACTTCCTTTTATCATTGATTATCCTCCTGATTTTTAGGCATGTAGATTTTACCCATCTCTTTTCCATCATGGGAATAAATGACGGATTTTTCACCGGTATAGTTATCGGTTTCTTCTTTAAAGCTCAGCGCAATATTATCGGATAGGCATAGCGCAGACATGAGTGGCTGGACTGTCTTCTCCCGCATATCGGCGATGTAGTAATAATTACCTGATTTACAACCATCAGGTGATTTAACCGTTTTAATCACCCGATACTGTTCCTGACCAAATGCATCTTTTTTGATCCACTGGTAGGCGATATCACTTTTCGACGACACGATATCGCTGAAGGGTGGCGGTGTCAGGTCCTGGTATTTAGAAATCGTGTTAATACCACCATCATCACTGTTGTCACATCCCGTCAGCAGCACTGAAGTCGTTAAGGCAACTGCAACCAGCAGTTTTGGAAAATGAATCATCGGCTCTCTCCCTGATTAGCAATTGCCCGTCCTGCGGCACAATTCTTTTAGGCTTTCTTTAGCGACCCACTGCTGCAGGGTTCGTTCATCCGACGAACGTTTGGCATTCATAGCCGCTTCCTGCTGCTTGTTAACACAGTTGTCCGGAAATACGGCGACAACTTCTGGCTTAAACTGTTCTCTGACCTGCGCCAGTTCGTGAGAGGCATTTGGCCGGGGAGGAAAACTGGCGGTGATGTCATCCTCAGCTTTGTTCAGCGCCAGCGCTTTTCCATCGATAACAGCAAGGAAGCATCCTTTACCGTTATCCTCACCCTGATAGACTGAAGTCAAATCTGAGCTGTAACCACTCTCCGGCTTGATCTTTAGATGGCGAACAGTTTTGGAGGCTTTATCCGCCAGATAGAATGAACCACCGCCGCGAACGCGCAGCAGAAATTGTTTCGTCCACGGATAGTTGTCGATTATTTCGGCCTGATAGAGTGCATTGTGCATCTTTTCAAAATCATATCCATCTGCTGACTTCCAGCCAGCGGATTGCATATAAGGCCACGCCTTAACCGTTCCGGTTATGGTCGCGCTACTCTGAAATGTCGCGGCGAGCATTAACGAGGCAATCAATGCCTTAATAGGAGAGTATTTCATTGCTGGTTATCCTTATGAAATGTTAACCGGTTATCGGCACCGGTAAGCAAAGACTTGAAGAATCGAAAATGGGGAAGTGCCTTGATAAATTCAGAGTCTGAAATCAGCGTCAATAAAGGCTCATTCATGGTGAAGTTTTCACTACTGATGGCGATGGTCTGAATATCAGTCAGGGTAATTACCGATATCTGGCCTTCGAGTTCGCCCGTGAGATACCAGCGACCTTCAAGCGAGATAAGGCGATATGGCGCAAGTTGCTCACAACGGTGCCCTTCAGCCAGAAGCGTGATGCGACGCCGCCCGGTGATAGCGGAAGTAATCCGCTGGAAAATTCCTTGATGTGATTCACCCATTGTTGATGCGGGCTGCCAGACAATGCACGGCGCTTCGATACCACTTTCAAGCAGGGTATTGACCAAGCGGTGATCGAGTCCCGGAAATAATCCAGCCACACCACTCTGGCGGGCAAAAGCCAGCGCGATGTGCTCGCGCCGGACCACGTTGCCCCCGGTAAGCAACCGGCAGTTCCCGTTGTGATATTCCAGATCTAGGTATATAAGCCTTTCCCGGAAATCGCGCCGCAGAGTACGTACTGAAACGCCGAACTCAACCGCCAGTTTGCTCAAGTTAAGCGTCTCTCCGGCCACCAGACGGCTGATGATCAACGACAACCTTATGGCAAGTTTGTCATAGCGACGTTTGGCTTGACACATAGGTCATCTCCGCAATTAACATACTGAAATATTGAGGTTATTTTAAAGGTTGGGTCGGACAGGTTATGACCGCATGAGAAAATATTTTGAGATTTGCTGAAGCGGGGTTGCAGGCGGGATTCAGTGAAACTTGCTGGAATTGACCAAACCAGGTAATACACAATGCGGACAGGGTGTGTCCCTAATTTGTTAATTTTTCTGCCAAGTTATATAGGCGTGCGTCCCTGAGCATGTTCCAGCATGGTTTCAGCCATCACCCAGAGTGCGCGATTAAGCTTCACGTCACCGTCAATGCCCCGAACCGAGCGCGTCTGCTGGTTTCTGCCCTGTGCATTTCTGCCTCTGAGTCCGCCTTTAATCAGGTTTTCCTGGATGCGCTGGTATGTCGTCCAGAGATCCGGGTTATTGTCCTGCCAGCGTCGTGGCGATAATATTTGCGACTCAGTGACAGGATGATGCTCATCACCAAAGCGATAGGTAAGCGCTGCTTTTGCCAGTGCCTGCTGAGCGGGCGGAGGAAGTATCATTTGTTGCATCTCCTCCCGCTTTTCGTCGACACTCTCGAAGATACCTAGCACTTCATAAGCGCCTTCAATCACCCGCTCGACCACATCACCTTTGTGAGGTACGCGAACCTCCCCAAATGTTTCACCGCAAATGAGTCCGTTCTGGCACACTGCGCGGAAAAGGCCCGGCAACATTTGATAGGAACTGGATCCATCATGCGAATTAAGCAGAATGATCTCAGGAACCTGATTGCCCGTTATCTGTCCTTCCCGGCGCAGTCGCAGCATGTGCTTAGTATGATCCCGCTTACTGAGATCTCTGACTCGTGTCTGGCAGGCAAAGAAAGGCTGGAAACCTTCTCGCTTTAGATTGTCCAGCAGAGTGATCGTGGGAATATAGGTGTAACGATCGCTACGGGAGCCATGTTTAGTTTCACTGAAAATACTGGGCACAGTGCGAAACAGTTCATCGTGCGTGAGTGGGCGATCTTTGCAAATGACGTTGGCAGCACCGAAACGTGAAGCGAGACGAACCATGATTAACTCCTGTTTGCATAATAAAAGAAAGGCCCCGACGCATATGCGTCGGGGCCTTTCCGTGTAAATTCGTGAAGATTACTGCTTAGAAGAAAAAATCCCATACAGAACGGGCGATCGAAACCACTGCATCACGAATCTGATGAATCAGCGATTTTACTGGCCTGGGAACTACAGGAAGCGAAGCTACAACATCCAGTATTCCACCGACGGCGCTGCCAAAATCGTTTCTTGCCGTCTCTTTGACGCGCTCAGTTCGAAGATGACGATGTAGTTGCGCTGTTACAGGGCTACTGGATTTTTCCGGCAGACATTCGACCATGACCTCTACCATCTCTTTCAGATTCCAGTTGGTCTTAACTGAAATGGAGCAGACCGGATTGACTGGCTGTAATAGCCGTGTGATGTCCTGAACTTTGAGATCGATATTAGCGATTTGAAGAGGTGAAGGTTGGTTCCTTCTGAAGTCCCATTCGTGACACGGTTCAATTTTGTCAGCCTGGTTAATGACAAATAACACTTTGCCCTGATAAGGATCGGTTAATACATCTCTGTAAAAATGTTCATCTACCGCTAGCACCCGATCATCGGCTTTTATCACCCAGATTATCAAATCAACTTCTGGCAACAAACGCCGATAAAGCGAAGTATATTCCCGGTCGCGTTGCTGGCTTTCGCCCACGCCAGGAAGATCAATTAGCGTTAAATAACGGTCTCCAGTATTTATGCGAACACGTAAAGCATTACGGGTACATGAGCTAACATCATTTACTGGCGATACTTCACCCTGAAAGAGAGCATTGCATAGGCTGCTCTTGCCCGCCCCGGTTTTACCCATAATGCCAATGACAGGTTCTGAGTTTACTATTTCACTGATTTTACCCATTATGGCATGGGCTGTAGGCAGTGGTATGTATTGCAATCTACTCTCTATAACTTTATATCCATTGAGTTTTGTCATCTATATCTCTTGGTGATCATGCTTAATTTATTAGTAATAACCATCACTTCAAAGAGATAATATATATTTATTAATTATTCCAATCCATTCTTTGATGAGATCCAATTTCCGTATGAATAATCAATAATTTCCTCTAACACTTCATTCAACTTCACCCCCTTAAACTTCGCCATTTTTTCAAGTTTGGACTTGGATTCACCACTGATGTAAGTGTTCAATACTTTCTTATCTTTGACTCCATCTCTAAATTTCTTCTGTGACCACGATTTCTTAAGTTTTATAAAAAACAAATCCACTTCAGCATTTCTATTATTTGAAACCCATAAATCCAAACGACAAAAAATAAATGCACTTTTTAACTCATTGCTTTCAAATGACGGTGTAGTATAAAATATTCTTTCATCATGTAGTCTTTTTAAAATCCAATCATACTCACTATTTTTAGATTTGATAACTTTGTCACTATCTATCCAAAGAGAATTCAATGATCGACAAACGCTTTGATGCCATTGTGAACATTTCAAATTTATAAACTTGGTTAAACTTTCACGACCATGCCTTAATGCACAATAATCTATAAAGCTTACAATAAGGTTGATATCAACATTACCCCAGCATCTGTTTTCAATGATTTTTATAAATGCAAAGTTGTAGCAAACATCGGATTGAGATATGACAGCGTATTCTTCCCAGAGACTAATAAGAATATAATTTCTAGATCTTTCACTTTTCAACCAATCCAGACATTCGAGATCAACCAAACTGTTCTGAAGCTCTCTCTTTTCTCTTTCAAAATGATTATCACCTGAACTATTTAAAACACCAAAAGAGGATGTTATTTCATCAGACACGGATGTTTTAAAATGGCTAAATCTAATTATAGAAAAGAGGTATTTTACTTTTTCTTTTGAAATGAAGCCCTTTTCAAAGAGCTTAATGAGCAGTTGAAAATTCATTCTTAATTCTTGAGTTGTCACTAATTCCTTAACCATGCTCGCACCTTAATTTGTATTAAATAATCACAATCCTACGTAGCTTTAAGTGTAGCTTCGTGTGTAAGTTTTCGAGTAGAAATCATCGTAGCACTCTACATGTAACTCTACGTAGTAGTTTTTAAGAAAAAGGATTGTCTTACCCATGCTAAATGGCCTTTAGTGCTCAAAATGAACGTGCTCACCCTAACTTAAGAGTAGAAAATGTGCTGTATTGATGATGCCTGTACTTGTGCCCCCCCCTATGCCTCTAGGCTGTGCTACAAAAGCCACGGTCATTCCCAAAGTGAAAAGTGTCGGATTGGTAATATTATTTGTGATGGTTTAGAACGCTAGTGATGTACTGAGGTCTCTGTATTACCACTGTGGTCTACAAAATCACATGACACTCAACCACTATGTGTAAACAACATGAGTGGTTGAAAATGAATAATAGAATTATCAATGACCCGGTTTATGGTGAACTGTGGGAGCACTACGTTATAAGAATCGAAGAGACAATCGGTAAAGCACTGGAATCGCACTCCAGGACATTAGCGTTGAGGTTCGATTTAAGACTACCCGATATAGATCATGAAAATTTTGGAGGTACTGAAAGCAAAGCTATCACTCGTTTCTTTCAATCATTGAAGGAGCAGATTCAAGCCGATTTATTAAGAAAGAAAAAAAATAACAAGCGTAGTCATCCAACTGGCGTTCGCTATGCATGGGTACGAGAATTTGAACAACGAGGAATCAAGCATCATTATCATATCCTACTTCTTCTAAATAAGGATACTTACTGCGCACCAGGTAAATATGACTCCGAAATTCATAATTTAGCCTTCATGATTAAAGAAGCATGGTGCCGAGCCTTAGGATTGGGAGAAACCAACGTACTGCGAGCTCATACTTTGGCTCATTTCCCAAAAGATCCACTTGTGTGGTTGGACATTAATAAACCTGATTTTAATGAGTCCTATTGGAAACTACGCCACAGAGCGCTTTATCTGGCAAAAGTGCGCAGTAAACATAACGAGGATGGATTTAGAAATTTCGGAACTAGCCAGAACTAACGATTAGTGAACTCAACATTTTTACAGGAAGAGCCAGTGATATGCCGGAGATTATGCATAAGTCGCTCTCCGGCTCACTATCAACTGGAGCCCCTCGCAATGACCACAAATCCAAACGTACTTGACGATCAATTCGTCACTATGGAATTCATTACCCATTTAACTGGCCTGACAGACAAATGGTTCTACAAGCTAATCCAGGAGAATCACTTCCCTAAGCCAATCAAATTTGGCCGAAGCTCTCGATGGTTAAAAAGCGAAGTGGAAGGCTGGCTAAATGAGCGCATCAGTCATTCCCGGCAGTAACGTAACAAGCCAATTTACTTGCCCAGTTAAAATTTATTAGGTGACATCGGAAGTACATGTCACCTAATTACTAATGAGAAAAAATCATGAAAGAATATAAAACGCGCTATGAAGAGATTCTTAAATACTATCAAGCGTGGCTGATGGGATTTTCAAAACTCGCTGTTCGACAAGGGATGTGTCACCAGAATATTTATTACTCTCATTATCTGATGATAGGTTGCTTAAACTTTCCCAACAAAGAACCTGCTCATGCGGTTGTTCCTCAGTGTTTGCACAAGATAATTTTTTGTCCACAGGTGGAAAAATCTTCCCTCCCAATAGATGATCAAAACGTTAGCTTGAGCACGCAGGAAGATCTCTTGGTTCATCATCCTATGCTTGAAGGTGTCTTACTCTCTGAATGTGTTCGCTTGAAACAACGTTCATTAACCAACAAGTTAATCAGCCTGTTTCAACAATTTAGTGGCACCGAAATACGCCTCAAATTGGTATGGCTATGCTGGTACGACTTGATGTTAGGCAATGATCTAACCGACTGGATTGAGAACCTGAAATTCAAATCAGATGCGGAGGTCACTCAATGGATGTGCGACCGGCAGGCAGAGAATGTCGCACTGACCAACGCGATGGATGAGTATGTCTTATTCGCATATCGCACGGTGGTCGCTCCTTAAACGCACACTTATCCCCACCATCCTCATTGGCTATGCACCTGTTGTTAAATGCTAATGGATATCCGCCGCAGCGCGACCGCTTCCACTGGCAGTTGCTCAGCCAGACCGGCAGCAGCTTTCTGTGGATGATGGATAACGCCGATGTTTTGCGAAATACGCTGAAACGTCACTGCTGGTCTGATGGCGCGATCAATCAGCAGCGTCTGGCGGGCATCACCGACGTGCGGCACTGGCGGCTTCAGCGCTGGCAGCGTTATCTGCAGCGCGGCGTAGATATTGAAGTCACGCTGGATACCGCTCACTTTGCCGGTGAAGGAGATGTGTGGCTGTTTGGCTCGCTGCTCAACCGTTTTCTGGCGCAGTTTGCCGACGAGCATCTGAATAACCGACTTACGCTAATACTGCAGCCTTCAGGGAAATGCCTGCGATGGAAAGAGAGTCACCACTGAGCTATACCGAACTCAGTGAAACAATGGGCGATCGGCTGCCTTACAGCAACTTTTACCACTTCATGCAGTGGCTTGAACATCGCCACCCGCATCTGCCCCCCATCGGCAGCACCGCGCAGATTAAAAACGATCCGGTGCGGCTGCGCCCTCATGCAGGTATGGGATTTCCGGCCAGCGAGCTAAAGGGCATTGAACTGCACCCGGATGATGATCCGGATTCGCCACCGACTGTACGCACTACCTTCCTTGGCATGTACGGCATTACGTCTCTACTGCCGGGATCCAATATCGATGACATTGCTCAGCGCCGGGAGGGGCACGAATCCGTTGAGCACTTCCTCGACATCTTTAACCACCGCATCCTGACGCAGTTCTACCGCATCTGGCGCAAGCACAATTATCCGGCCACCTTTAAGCCTGGCGGAACGGACAGCGTGTTGCAGTGCCTGCTGAGCCTTGCTGGGCTGGGGATCTCTGGCACCGCAGAGCATCTGAGTACGCCGCTGTCTCGCTTCCTGTCGCTGCCGGGCATTCTGCCCCAGCCGGGGAGAACTGCCGAAGGACTTGTAGCGCTGGTTCGGCTTGTTACACCTGACACCTGCGCTACCATCGTCCCAAATTTTAAGCGCCGGGTTAAAGTACCTGAGCCACGGCTCGACAGGCATTTCAGCCTGGACAATCAGCCGGTGCTCGGGGGGAAAGCTATCGATGTGAACAACACGGTGGAGATCCAGCTCTATACAGAAAGTCCTGCCGATGCGCGTGGATGGCTGCCACCGAACCAACCGCTCTACCATGATTTGCTCTCCCTGCTGCGGGTATACCTTGGCTGGCGATACGACGCGCACATTACGCTGACTCTGCCGCGCCAGTTATTCCCGGCTCGGCGTCTGAGCGCAAAAGCTGACGCCCTGTACAGTACCTTCGCAGGTTATGCCTTCCTGCCGGGACAGAACGATGACAATGATTCAGTTACGCTGACGGTGCCGCTCGGCTTTTATGAAGGGCTAACGCTCAATCCACACCAACGCACAGTGACAGAAGTGGATGACGATTAATGAAACGGACAATACAACGCACTCTACCCCCTAGTAATAGCCGCGCTGGTGGCAGGGTGTGGCCTGACGCAAAGCGTCACTGACGACACAAAAGACGTGGCAAAAGCGGTGTTTTATAAAAAAAGTAAAAACCGTACATCTGGAGTTTCGTGCCCGCGCAGAGCTGAATACGGACGAGGATGGCATGTCACTCGCTACGCGCGTGCAGGTCTTTACGCTCAAAGATCGACAGGCATTTGATAAAGCGGATTACAACACGCTGATTAGCGATGCAGAGCATGCGCTGAGTGCCGATTTGGTCGCAAAAAAAAAGTGCAAATCCGCCCGCAGCAAACGGTGCCGTTCACCATGCCGATGGACGAACAGGCACAATTTGTTGCCATCGTCGCACAGTACCGCACGCCGGATATTCGTAAAAATGACTGGCGGATTGTGTACAGTTAGGAGGAGCTTGACCCTGATAAGGCGAGGGGTATTGGATTTGAAAAATACTTTATGTACACGGTTAATATACAAAAGTAGTTTGAATTGCTGCGTGGAAAAGCATTCCGCTTTCTGCCAGCTCTTGCAAGATAAGGCGTTGAGGCTATTTTAGATGTCTAATCGCACCACATCAGTTCTTAGAGGCGTTGTCCTTACGCAGTATGCTTCATGTCAGTATAAGGCAGGTGTAGCAGTTTTAGACGGCTAGGGATATTCTTACAAATCTAGATGGAAATCTTATCTGGTAATAATCGCTGACATGTCTTCTTTAACCAACGGTTTGCAAGGCTAAGTTTAATCCCTTGAAAAAAAATACTTTTTTGAAAGCTACTTTTTTTTAGTGAATCTGTTAAACATCATGAATGTAAATTTTTACATTCTGCGCTCTTGATACTGTATATTAAAACAGTACTTTAAGAAGGGGGCATTGTGAACAAATTATCTCGTCTACTGCTTACAGCAAGTTCGATTGCGCCAGTGTGCCTAACGCTAATCTTCATTGGGTGGATGAAAGACTCCAGATCTTTAATGATTTACAGTGCTATCACCGCTTTTATTAGCTGGGGATTATGCTGGTCACTAATGCAGTTCGCGGAATATAAACTTGAAAGATCTCATAAAATAATTGACTCGCTGTCTCCTGCGAATAAAGAAGTCACAAATTACTTTCTAAGTTATTTGTTCCCGTTGCTTGGAACAGATTCCATTGCGGAAAAAAAAGAATATGCTATATTCTTTTATCTGTCATTGTTGTTTTACATCTGTTTTTCTGAGAATTATAATTTCAACCCATTGCTTTCATTGCATGGTTATAAGTTTTACGAGGCCGAGGATGACACAGGCGTTGGATTTGTACTGATTTCAAAAGAGGTCATTACAGATATAAGAAACAAAACATTTAAAGTTGTAAAGCTAACTGATTATACCTATTTACACACAACTGATAGAGAGTGATTTATGGCACTTTTTGCTTTGATGGATGGTCAGGTTGGGGCCAGAGTTTTAAGAGTTAAACTAGACAAGGATTCTAGCTCTATAATCAATATTTTATTTAAAGATCAAAAAACTTACTTTGAAGCACATCATTCAACTATAATTGATTTTATCGCAGGTTATTCCCCTCGCTACGATGAATGCTTTAAAATTGAGCAATTTGCGGAGTCAGCGCTTTTGATTGATGCAGTTACACGAGACACTGCAATTCCTGAATGGGATCCTGCTTCTGTTGGCATTGAGCATATAAAGGCCCTATTTGTAGGTGTAGATGCCCCTGAAAATAATAATATTATTGCCATCCAGACATTTAGTAAAAACCAGATCCTTGATACATCTAAATCTTTCCTAGTTGGACTAATTGAAAGTAAAAATACATTCAGTAAGGCTAAGGACGTAGGTTTTAATGTTGATGATAAATTAGTGTCTTTTTTGGATGGCGACAATATATATTTTCGTAGTTTTTTTAAGTTAAGAAGCGTTTTCGAAATGAATTCTTATTTCCAAGAAGCAACTGATAGTGAGTTGGTATCATTCACCAATGATCCTCTATTCTCTATATCATCTGGGTTTGATTTAAGAGCAATTGCAGATACTGTAGTTAGAACAAAAGTGACAATAATACAGAAGAATGGTGTTTTAACTAACGAAAATATACCTAAATTCAGAGCCTCTGCCTTAAAAATTGATTTTCCGCTACAAACTGTCGTTATAGACGGCAGTGAGAAAATAGTTATACCTCAAACAAAAAAAGAGGTCAAAGCTCTTCTCGATTTTCTTGACGAAGACATTTTTACTGGTGAAATAAGCAATCAAGTTTTCAAATCAACTAATAAAAGACCTTACAAACGACAAGCCTGACATTGACGTGTTTAATGAGCAGTGTTTGTTAAAACAGATGATGCACATAAATTTTCATTGGACGTTATTTAATCCATTTTTACAACTTCCATACTACTGCAACATTTGTAAGTGTACAGCGAGCGCCGTATTGACAGGATGGCCCGGAGATTATTCCCCGGGCAGGGTGACGCGCCACGGCAGTAACTCACCGATGCGATTGACCGGCCAGTCGGCGATAACAGCAGGCCATCAATATTTTAGCCCTCCTATGTTAAAAACCACGCATCCCATTAATAAACTTATCAATCACATCCCGTACACGGTCATAAACACGAGCACGGACACTCCTGCGCTCAAGAATTTTAGGCGTCCAAATCAGCGTTTCTGCCACCTCATCCTCACGAGGCATTACATCGGTAAAAATATAGTGATCCAATAAATCTGACAGTTTTATTGGGTCTAGTCGCTCCTCTATACACAGATCTGCCAACGCTTTACTTTTCTCTTGCTCCACATAAGCTTCAAATAACTGAGTGATGTCTTCATCGTGTGTAGCATGCAGAATATTTTTCTCGATAAAATTATCAATAAGTTCGCGTTTACTGCGTAGCGTGACGTCGCTGTCGATAATATCCATGATCTTTTTCTTCTGCTCCTGCTGTTCTTTTGGCGGCATAGCCTGAATGCCAGCCAACAGAAGCAAAATATAGCCGACGTTAATTTCGTCGCGATGAATCAGCGAGACTTCAAAATCCACGTCTTCGAGAATCGAGACTTTCTCCTTGCTGGAGTGTTTTTTCACCTTGTCGTGGATATCGAGATATTTACTGGTGAAATCTGCCAGCGTCTGGTCCGAGAGCGGTTTAGCCGCATCGTCAAAATCAGCAAAGCTTTCGAGGATGTTTTTCAAACGCATTACATCGCGGAATGCTGTTACAAACGCCAGCTGTGCCTCTTCATCAATTAAATCGTCCACGCTTTCTACCGTTGGCGTCAGCCTTAACAAGCGATCGACGGCATCCTGATAATCACTGAAGTATTCGTCAAAGGGTTTCACCAGCACCGCAGAAGAGGCATCTTTATTCGAGAACAGAGCAATAGCATCGTCGGTAGCTTTCTTCAGATTACGGAAGCAGACTATATTCCCGTGGCTTTTCTTCTCGTTGAGGATGCGGTTGGTGCGGGAAAACGCCTGCACCAGGCCGTGAAAACGCAGGTTTTTATCGACGTACAGAGTGTTCAACGCCGGGCTGTCGAAGCCGGTGAGGAACATATTCACCACCAGAAGAATATCGATGCCTTTCTCTTTGGTGCGTTGGGCGATATTTTTGTAGTAATTGTAAAAGCTCTTTGAGTCACTGGCAGAGTAGCTGGTGCCATACAGCTCGTTATAGTCTTCGATAAAACTATCCAGATGATCGCGACTCGAGATGTCAACTTTCGCCCCCTGCGGCAGGCTTATATCTTCTTCATCCAGCAGACCGTTTACCGCCTCTTTATCACTTTTGTCCGCTTCATTGGCTGCATAAGTGAAGATAGTGGCAATCTTTAACGGCTTATAGTTGGCATCCGCCGCCTGCAGTGCGGCCTGCTTGTCTTTAAAGAGTTTGTAGTAGGTGATCAGCATATCGACTGACCCGACACAGAACATCGCGGTGAACTCACGATTTCGAGTCTTGGCGTCATGATGAGCAAGAATATAGTCGGTGACTTTGCCCAACCGGATGCCGCTTTGCATCACCTCCTTGGTATCAATATCCTCCACATCAATATCGATCTCATTGCTGCTCTCTTTACGCTTGTAAGTACCAACATACTCCACGGCAAAGCGCAGAACGTTTTCATCCCGGATGGCGTCGACAATCACGTATTTATGCAGGCATTTATCGAACAACAGCTCGGTGGTCTGTTTGACCCCGTTGGTAATATTGACGTTATCGGCAAAGATTGGCGTTCCGGTAAAACCAAACAGCTGCGCGTTTTCGAAGAAGTTCACGATCGCTTTATGCGTATCACCGAACTGGCTGCGGTGGCACTCATCGAAGATAAAGACGATGCGTTCTTTACGCAGGTGTGCGAGTTGCGCTTTATACCCTTCATGGGTGATGGCGTTATTCAGCTTCTGAATAGTTGTCAGGGTCAGTTTGGTGCTGCTTTGCTTGAGATGTTTTATCAGCGTGCTGGTGTTATTAGTGGTGTCCACGCTGTCTTTCGCAAAGCCGTTGAACTCCTTCGCCGTCTGATAATCCAGATCCCGGCGATCAACCACAAAAATAACCCGATCCACTTCCGGCATTTCCATGATCACCTGACTGGCTTTGAACGAGGTCAGCGTCTTACCGGAGCCGGTGGTATGCCAGATATAACCGTCCTCTGGCCGTTCATGCTTGTGGAGATTTTCCTTCACGTGGCGGATCATCGCCTCACAGGCGTAAAACTGGTACGGACGCATCACCATCAGGCACTTACGGGTTTCGTTCAGCACCGTGTAGTGGGTGATCATTTTGGCGATATGGCAGACTTTCAGAAATGCGTCTGTGAATTTCTCCAGCGCTTTGAGCGGATTATTCTTTTCATCGGTCCAGAAGAATGTCTGTTCAAAGTGGTTGGCGCGGTTGTTGGCGTAATATTTGGTATCCACGCCGTTGCTGATGATAAAGATCTGCACATACTGGAACAAACCGCTGCCGACCCAGAACGCATCCCGATGGTAGCGATCGATCTGGTTGAAGGCCTCTTTCAGCCCCAGGCCGCGACGCTTCAGCTCGATTTGCACCAGCGGCAGGCCGTTGATCAGCAGCGTGACGTCGAATCGGGTTTTACGTGTGTTTTGCTCGGCATTGAACTGCTTCACCTGGCTGGTCACTTGAAACTCATTCTGGCACCACTCCTCTTTATTGATAAAGCTGAGCCACTTCTCAGTGCCGTCATCACGCAATAACTGGTAGCGATCGCGCAGGATCTTAGCGCGATCGATAACTTCATTGCCTTTGGTCAGGTGCAAGAAAATACGGTTAAATTCGCTGTCCGTTAGCGGAGAGGATTCCAGTCGGTTATGAATTTCAATCTGCTTGCGCAGGTTGGCTTTCATACTGGCTTCATCGGTGACATTCACCCGTTCGTAGTGCATGCCCACCAGTTGTTCCACCAGTTGCGTCTCTAACTCGTATTCGCTTTGCGTTGCCATCAGTATGTAGCGCCTTTTGTTATTGTGCTGGCCCGGAGTAGGTCGGGCCGGATTATTTTTATACAAACATTTGCTGGAGCAGGCCGTGCTTCCAGGATTTTAACTTGTCCAGCTCTGCTTTTTTGGTAGTGATTTTATCGTCTAGAGCAGAGACGAAGTTGGCGATTTTAATTTGTTCTTTTTTACAGGGATAATATATTTCTGTTTTTGCTAACTGTTTTGCATACAAATGTACAACCGAGTTACCTTGAGCCATCTGAGCAATTTCGTATTTTTTCTGAGAGTTGATATAATAAGATAGGAATATGCCATCAATGACCTTTGACCGTATAATATTCAGATCCCCTCCTAATATTACACCATCACTCAAAACACATGAAGCTTTAGATATATCTATAGCTGTCTCTCCTGATGATGGAATTAAAACATCACGGGATATACTTAAAATGCTATCATTCAGTGGTTGGTTTGTTCTGGATTTTATTTTACTAATTACCTCTCCATAGTCTGTATATAGCTCACCATAACGAATACATTCTCGTTCGCCATTTTCTAAAACATCTGTTTTTGCAACCCCTTTTCCTTTTAAAAAGACAGCCACATCACCAAGTTTTTGGTTCTCCCAATCAGGAAATGCAGACCCATCATCTTCCTTAAACCGCACTTCTTGACTAAAAATCTTCTGCATCATGCCTTTTTTGTACTGGCATAGCAGGTCGTACTGCTTATTTAGTAGCGCGATTTTTTCGTCAACAGAGGACATAAAGTCGGCTATTTTTATTTGTTCCTCAATTATTGGAACATAAACAATCATATCTTTGATATCTTGAGTGGATAAATTTGGTGGATCAGTCCCAGCAATGCAATTATTTATTTTTGAGACTGTTGATTCCATTTGCAAAAGAGAGTAAACAAATTTGGGGTTGTTTATTGTTACTATCTTTCCAACTCGTTGGTTCAATAAAGAACCATCGTATTCTTTTCCAGCAACAGAAATTTTTAGTTTGCCATTCAGTATTGGTCTAGTTAATGCAATAACATAATCATCTTTTCTAATAAGAAATTTATGATATTCGTTGCTGAAATGGTTGGGTAAAAATGATGGCGTACCAGGAGTCATAACCTGACATCCAACATCCGCAATTTTTAACCATCTGCAACCGGAGGTTGTTGCATCTGTACTTTTGAATGCAAAACCAGAAAAAATAGTGAAAACATCACCTATTTTTTTTTGTTGCCAACCTTTAATAAACTCACTGAATCTCAACTTCGGCACCATCACTTATCACCCTCCTCCAGCACTAAGGGCGCGCTAATACCCAGTTCCTTACAAAACCCAACAATAGCTTTATCGATTGTCGCTACTTTCTCTTCTAGCTCGCGAATCTCCTGCGCCACCGCGTTGAGATCAATCTCTTCCTCCTCTTCAAAAGTATCGACATAACGCGGAATATTAAGGTTGTAATCGTTGCTACGGATCTCTTCCAGCGTTGCGGTATGGCTGTACTTCTCGAGCGCTCTCCAGTCGTTATAAGTATCGGCAATATTGTCGATATGTTCCGGCAACAGGCGGTTCTGGGTTTTCACCTTCTCAAAATCGTTGCTGGCGTCGATAAACAGAATACTATCGTTGTGCTTACGGCACTTGCGCAGTACCAGTACGCAGGTCGGAATGCTGGTACCGTAGAAGATGTTGGCAGGCAGGCCAATAACCGCATCAATGCAATTCAACTTCTCAATCATAAACTGACGAATATGGCCTTCCGCTGCGCCACGGAACAAGACCCCATGAGGCAGAACCACCGCCATGGTGCCGTCATCTTCCAGGTGATGAAACATATGCTGTACAAACGCCATATCTGCTTTGCTGGACGGGGCCAGTTTGCCGTATTGAGCAAAGCGGTCATCGTTCATAAACAGCGGGCTGGCGCTCCATTTGGCGGAGAATGGTGGGTTGGCAACGATGGCGTCAAACTTCAGATGCGTATGCTGCGGATGCTCCAGCGTATCTTCCTGAATGATCTCAAAGTCCGCATAATGAACTCCGTGCAGGATCATGTTCATACGCGCCAGGTTATAGGTGGTACGGTTCATCTCCTGACCGTAGATTTTACCCACTGAAGAGGCTTCACGCTTAACACGCAGCAGCAACGAACCAGAGCCACAGGTCGGGTCATACACGTTTTTCAGTTTCAGCTTGTGGGTGGTGACGATTTTAGCCAGCAGAGACGAAACCGGCTGCGGAGTATAGAACTCACCGGCTTTCTTACCTGCGCCTGAGGCGAACTGGCCGATCAGATATTCGTAGGCGTCGCCCAGAATATCGGAGCTGGTTTCACTTAGATTAAAGCTCAACTTGTCGAGTTCAGTTATCACTTTACCAATCAGCTCATTTTTCGCTTTTGCTGAACTGCCAAGCTTGCTAGAGCCTAAATCAAGATCTTCAAACAAGTTGCTGAAGTCATCCGCGGAGTCGGTACCCAGCGTGCTTTGTTCAATGCTTCGTAGGGTAGTGGCGAGGTCTTCAAGAATAAAGCCGGTGCCTGCACCTCTGGGATCTTTAGACACACGTTCCGCCATGGTGTGGAACAAATCCGTTGGCGGCAGAAAATAGCCTAATGTCTGGATGCTATCCTCTTTTATCGCATCAACGATGTCCTGATACGCCGGATGTTCTGCAGTCAATTCGTTGTACTGAATGCCATCTTCTGCAAGGATTTTGTTAGCGTACGCAACAAATTTTTCCGACAGGTATTTATAGAAGATAAAGCCTAAGCAGTAGTCGCGGAATTCATCGGCATTCATCTTACCGCGCAGGGTATCGGCGATATTCCACAGGCGGCCTTGCAGTTCACTTAAATTTTGCGCTTCAATCTGGGGAGACATAATAAACCTTAGTTATTGATTATTTTGATGAATTTTCTATTTTAGCAAAATAATATTTTTGTTTTAATTTCATCAAGTTGTACTCGTAGTAATCTTTCATCCTGAGATGAAGATACAGCTCACCTATCGCTTGTTGCTTTTTTAGTCCAAGTAAATCGAGTTCAAATTGACGGACCATTTGCAGAGTTAACTTAGGTACAGTTGACCCCTGTAGAACAAATGATTTTTGTTGGGCTATAGCTTTGCTCTCATTGAAATGCCAAACCCAAAATAATGGAGAGACTCTGCTAACATCCAACTCGACCTTAACAAAGTTATTGCTCAATATTCGCCCTGCATGCTCCTGCTTAACAAGAACAGCTTTAGCATTCGCTAAGTTAATAATGACATCATTTACTCTTGTCACTTTTAGTAACGATGTACTCTTAACCACCTGTTCTTTATCAGAAACTATCACTTCATGTTGCCAGTCATCGAGCTGATGCAATTGTGCTGTATAAAAGCGATATGCTTCACCTGATTCTTCCGGCTCTATGCGTGACAGGTTTACTCCGGGGATAAAATTCGCAATGTCGCCGTAGACTATTTTTCCCATTTTATCCTCGTAAAATCGGGGGCTACGCCCCCTTTCGCTTATTTAATGGCACCAGCAGTTGGCGCTTTCACTGTCGAAAAACTCGACAAGCAAAGCTTCACCAAACACCGCTTTTAACATCCCTTCAATTGCATCACAGCCAGAGGTATCAGTGCCATACACTGAAATCGCAACTCTTGATGGCCGACTTTTTTTCAGTGCATCTAGTATATGGGTGTCATTTTCCCCCATACTCCATCCATAGATCACGATGCTTTCCTTTTTCTCTGGTAATACTTCACGGTAGACAGTGTCAAGATAACGACTACGAGCAATCGCACTTAGTTTTTGCTTACTTGTCCCTTCAGAAACAAAAACTGGTGTAACTGCTGCAGAACTCCATTGCTGAGAAATTTGCTGGAGATAATTTCCGTCACCACGAGGATTAGTATGTAATTTGAACTCTTGACCACTGAAGTCTTGGGCCAAAATCAAAGAACCATGTGGGTAGAAAACTAAGCTTGTCGTCTTGTAACCTTTTTCACGATCCTTCCAATGTAAGTCTCTAAATTCATTCCAATCTAACTGTTCATTGAACAGCCGGCTAATGAAACAATCCTTTAATTTTCCGGAAGTTGTATCTTCAAGCAAAGATGCCCAATACACAATAAGATCGTAATTCAGGGATAAAATCGTCTTGAATTTGCCTATAAAAGAACGAATTTTAACTAGAACATCCGATATCTCATGATGCTCCGGATGATTTTGACTCACACATTGAATCAACAGATTTCTAAGTAGCTTATACCCTTCAGTCGTTGCATTTTCAGGCACGCCGAGTTGTTGATTTACTTGAGTTGCAATCCAAAGACGGTGCAGAATCAACTCAAAATCTTGCGTATCAAATAGTTCGAACAAAGCTGTCAGCTGCCCATCTGAACTGAGTTCGGTCAACTTCTGACGTAAGCTGCGATAGGCAAAATCGCTATTAACAGCGATACTTGCACCATTTCCCAAAAGTAAAGTATCATCGTAATTGGCCTCAATCTCGGCCCATTGTTTAATTGTTACCATGTTTCAATCCTCGCTTTCACATTTTAGATTTGTGGGTATTCCGCCAAGAACTCACCCACTCACGTCCAAGTTGGTAATTTTAAAAAATTACCAACTTGAAACTGAGGACATTTGACTACATGGTTGTGTTGCCGTCAATTGTATTTTTTGTAATTTTCAAAAATTACACAGATAAAACCAATCCGATATGACCCACCTTTCTTGAAATTATTTAATCTAAAACTTATAAATCAATAGGTTAACCTAATTTTTGGGTGGCACAATCATCAACATTTTTCACCAGATAAGCATCTATAAAATCCCCATACCACTGCAACATTTCCCTTCTCTGCTCCAGATACTGTGCATGGTTATACGTCCCGCGGATGGTGTTCTTGTCCACGTGGGCCAACTGCAACTCAACCCAGGCCGTGTTGAACCCTTGCTCATGCAAAATGGTGCTCATGGTGTGCCTAAACCCATGCCCTGTCGCTTTACCATGATACCCAATGCGCTTTAACACTTGATTAATGCTCGCCTCGCTCATTGGTTTTGCAGCATCATTCCTTCCCGGAAACACCAAGGCGTAGCGCCCAGTTACAGCCTGTATCTCTCGCAACGCTTCAACGACCTGAGTAGATAAAGGAACAATGTGTGGTCGTCGCATCTTCATGCGCTCCTTCGGCACTTCCCAAATCCCTTTATCTAGATCAAACTCTTTCCACTCAGCAAGGCGCAGCTCAATAGTTCTAACGCCAGTCAGCATCAGAATACGCGTAGCAAGTCGGGTAATTGGACTACCGGTATAATTCTGCAATGCCTGTAAAAACGCTGGCAACTCATCAGCGAGTAAATGAGGGAAGTGTTGAGGTTTTGGCGTCGCTAATGCACTTGCGAGGTCCGCTACTGGATTGATCTCCGCCCTGCCCGTCACGATGGCATAGGTAAACACCTGCTTGCAGGCTTGCCGAATTTTACGCAGCTTATCCAATACTCCGCGCTTTTCTAACTTACGTAGCGTCGTCAGCATCTCTAGCGGTTTGATTTCAGCTATGGGACGCTTACCAAGATCCGGGAAGATGTCGTTTTCAAACGCTTCCATCAGATCATCGGCATAACCTTTCGACCATCCCGGACGCTTGTACTCATGCCATTCCAGAGCAAGCGCTTTGAAGTTGTTCTCAATGGCAATTTTACGGGTTTGCTTATCAACCTTCTTCTGCTCACCTGGATCGATGCCGTTGGCAATCTTTCTCTTAGCTTCATCACGACGTTGTCTTGCTTCAGAAAGCGAGATCTCAGGATAAACCCCTAGCGCCAACGTTTTCTGCTTACCATCGAAGCGATACTGCAGCCGCCAGTATTTAGAACCATTCGGGTGCACCATCAAATGCATCCCTTCTCCATCGGTGAGCTTGAAGGCTTTGTCGGTGGGTTTCGCACTTCTGACTTTTACATCTGTTAGCGCCATTGGCTGCTCTCCATCACTGGATGTTGGTACAAAAACCATTGAACGGAGTTGTACCAACACATATACCAACAAAGATTACTTGATGTGGGTTTATGTCGATAGACTCAGGTTGAATTTGAATGCTTGATATAGCGCTAATTTACTGAATTTTAGGCATAAAAAAAGACGTCAGTTGACGTCTCTTGATATGAATTTGGTACGCCCTACAGGATTCGAACCTGTGACCTACGGCTTAGAAGGCCGGTGCTCTATCCAACTGAGCTAAGGGCGCATAGTGATTGGGTCGGATTATACGTCCAGCGGCTCGCGCGTCAACGTTTTTGCCCTTGAACGGAAGCGGAGTGCTGCCAGATTAACCAAAACCCCTTAATGCCGCTTACGCCACTCGCTCATCGACACCAGATTCCCGCCCTGTTCCGTTTCGCCTTCCAGCTCAATCCCTTGCTGCGTGAAGTACGCATTGTACTGCTCGCGTAGGGCATGCAGTTCCTGGCTGTCCGGCTCCAACTGGCGCAAGAACCCCAACGCCAGCAACAGCTGCTGCCTCGAAATCAACGCAGAAAATCCCGCCCGGCTCAAAATGCCATGCCAGCGCTGCCTATTTTCGTCGCTGCCATCGACAATCAGCACCTGCCAAATCAGCAGCACCGCCGCGCCGTTGTGCAGATGCGTGTCGTTATCGCCCGAGATGTAATCGGTAAACTCTTTTGCCGCCTCTTTGCCCATCAGCGACAACATCGATTCGATATGCACCGGCGGCAGTTGCAACCGTTTATTAAGCGCCTGCACCGCATGGCGCGAGCTGGCCGTCAGCAGCTGAAAACCTACCACGAACACCACCGCCAGCGTGGCGAGAATTAACCAAATCATCACGTCATCCATCTCATTCACTGCCCGGCATCATAAGCGCTAACGCGGGCGGGCGCCACGGCGAAAAATCGGGAAAGCGGCGTTGATGGCGAATCTCTACCTGACAGCCGCACGCGCTTCTGACAGAATAGGCGCCATCCCCGATCTAACCCTCTACAGATGGATTTCCTCTCTGATGGCAGCAAAAATTATTGACGGTAAAACGATTGCGCAGCAGGTGCGCCTTGAGGTTGCCGAAAAAGTACAGCAGCGTTTGGCGGCCGGTAAACGTGCGCCCGGTTTGGCAGTTGTGCTGGTGGGTGAAAACCCGGCTTCGCAGATCTATGTCGCCAGCAAACGTCGTGCTTGTGATGAAGTGGGCTTCATCTCCCGCTCCTACGATCTGCCCGCCACCACCAGCGAAGCCGAGCTGCTGGAGCTGATTGATACGCTCAACAACGATAACGACATCGACGGCATTCTGGTGCAGCTGCCGCTGCCAGCCGGCATCGATAACGTCAAAGTGCTGGAGCGCATCGTGCCGGACAAAGACGTGGATGGCTTCCATCCGTACAACGTCGGTCGTCTGTGCCAGCGCGCGCCAAAGCTGCGTCCGTGTACGCCGCGCGGCATTGTCACCTTACTGGAGCGCTACAATATCGATACTTACGGCCTGAACGCCGTAGTGGTTGGCGCATCGAATATCGTTGGCCGTCCGATGAGCATGGAGCTGCTGCTTGCCGGCTGCACCACCACCGTCACGCACCGCTTCACCAAAGATCTGCGTCATCACGTTGAGCATGCCGATCTACTGGTGGTGGCGGTCGGCAAGCCGGGCTTTATTCCGGGCGACTGGATCAAGCCGGGCGCGGTGGTAATTGATGTGGGTATCAACCGTCTCGACAGCGGCAAAGTGGTGGGTGATGTGGAGTTCGAAGCCGCTGCTGAGCGCGCCTCGTTCATCACGCCCGTTCCAGGCGGCGTCGGTCCAATGACGGTCGCGACACTGATCCAAAACACGCTGACGGCGTGTGAAGAATTTCACGACATTGAGGAGGCATAATGGCCAGTTTTTCTCTCGGTAAACATGCCCACGTAGATTTGTGCGACCTGCTGAAACTCGAAGGTTGGGTGCAAAGCGGTGCGCAGGCGAAAGCGGTGATTGCGGAAGGCGAAGTGCGCGTCGATGGCGCAGTTGAAACGCGTAAGCGCTGCAAGATTGTTGAAGGCCAGAAGGTCGAGTTTGCGGGCTTTAAGATTACGGTTGTTGCCTGACCTTTAGGCGTCCCAATCGGGACGCCTAAATCCGCTCTTCCCCCACCACCCGGGTTTCCCCTTCGATTTGCTCCAGCGCGATGTGATTCACCGCCGTATGTTGCGCAATCAGCGTCGCCAGTTTCGGTGAATGGCTGGTGATCCACAGTTGGCTAAACTGACTGGCTTCGGCGATCAGTCGTGCTAATGCAGGCAACAAATCTTCATGCAAACTGTTTTCCGGTTCATTCAGCGCCATAAACGCCGGCGGACGCGGGCTGAGCAGCGCCACCACTAAGCAGAGAAAGCGCAGCGTGCCATCCGAGAACTCGGCGCTCTCCAGCGGACGCAAAATTCCCCGCCGTGACATCAGCATCTGAAAACGCCCGTTCTGCACATCAACGTGAAATTCCGTGTCCGGGAAGGCTTCGGCCATCACCTCAAGCAGTAATTCGGAATGACCGCGTTCAACAATCGTAGCCCAGGCTGCGGCCAAATTGCTGCCATCGTGGCTCAGTACCGGCGCGCGCACGCCAATCTGCGGCGCACGAATCGGCGAACCGGGCCACACCGCAAACTCATGATAGAAACGCCACTGGCGCAGCCTTTCACGTACCTGCGAAAGCTCGGGATAAAGGTGCGGCTCGCCAAGCTGCCCAAACAGCGACTCTTCCGGATGCAGCACCGCAGGATAAGCAACGCGTTCGCCCTCAACGTTGTGCAGGAAAGCGGTTTGATTTTGCCGCTGCAGGATGCAGGAGGAAGGACGCCGACGCTGGCCGCTCATCCATATACGCTCCTCTTTCACCAGCGGATCGAGGTTAAACATGCTGGTGGCTAACGGCTCAGGAAAACCGATATCAAGCTGATAATCCATATCATCCATCACCACCGCGAGCGCCAGACGTTTAGGATCGTGGCGACGATCGCCGCGCCATAATCCGCCCGCCCACATCGCTTTCTGGATGCCGCCCTCTTCCGCCAGCGCCAGCGCTAAACGTCCGCTCGCCGCTTCGTGCAGCAATCGCACCGCTTTATACAGGTTGGATTTGCCGCAGCCGTTCGGGCCGCTCACCACGTTGAGCTGCTGCAGCGGTAGCGTCAGGTCGCGCACCGATCGGAAGCCGTGAATATGAATCTGTTCAATCGCCATCAATAAAAAAGGGCGATTTCTCGCCCTCTCCGGTTATTTGCGTCGCCAGCTGGAACCTTGCGGCCCATCCTCAACAATCACGCCCAACTCATTGAGCTTATCGCGCGCTACATCCGCCTGCGCCCAATCTTTGGCTGCACGCGCGTCGGAACGGGCTTTCACCCAATGCTCGATTTCCGCCACTTCATCGTCATTCACCTGCGCACCGCTTTGCAGGAACTGCTCGGGATCCTGCTGCAAAATGCCGAGCACGTTAGCGATCTGGCGCAGTTTCGCTGCTAGCGCATCAGCGGAGGCTTTGTCTTCGGTCTTCAGGCGATTCACTTCACGCGCCATATCGAACAGCACCGAATAGGCTTCCGGCGTGTTGAAGTCGTCATCCATCGCAGTACGGAAACGCGCTTCAAACTCTTCGCCACCCGCCGCCGTGGCGCTGGCATCGGTATGCCGCAGCGCGGTGTACAAGCGCTCGAGCGCCGCACGCGCCTGGTTGAGGTTATCTTCGCCGTAGTTGAGATGGCTGCGATAGTGGCCCGACATCAGGAAGTAACGCACGGTTTCGGCATCGTAGTGCTGCAACACATCGCGCACGGTGAAGAAGTTATCCAGCGATTTCGACATCTTCTCGCGGTCAACCATCACCATGCCGGAGTGCATCCAGTAATTCACATACGGGCCATCGTGCGCACAGGTGGATTGCGCCACTTCGTTTTCGTGGTGCGGGAACATCAGATCCGAACCGCCGCCGTGAATGTCGAAATGGGTGCCAAGCTGTTTGCAGTTCATCGCCGAACATTCGATGTGCCAGCCTGGACGGCCGTTGCCCCACGGCGAGTTCCACGCCGGTTCGTCGGCTTTAGACATCTTCCACAGCACGAAGTCCATCGGATTGCGCTTCACGTCCGCCACTTCGACGCGCGCGCCGGCCTGCAGCTGCTCCAGATCCTGACGCGACAGCACGCCGTAATCTTTGTCGCTCATCACGTCGAACATCACGTCGCCGTTGTCCGCCACGTACGCGTGCTTACGTTCAATCAGCCTGCCGACCAGCTCGATAATCTCGTCGATATGGCGGGTCGCGCGCGGCTCCAGATCCGGCGGCAAAATGCCAAGCGCGGCGAAATCGTTGTGCATCTCGGCAATCATGCGATTGGTCAGCGTTTCGATGCTTTCCCCGTTTTGGTTGGCACGTTTGATGATTTTGTCATCGATATCGGTGATGTTACGCACATACTTCAGCTGATAGCCCACGTAACGCAGATAACGCGCCACCACGTCGAATGCCACAAATGTACGCCCATGGCCGATATGACAGAGGTCGTAAACCGTGATACCACACACGTACATACCGATTTCACCGGCGTGGATAGGTTTAAATTCCTCTTTCTGTCGACTCAGGGTGTTATAGATCTTCAACATTGAATGGTTCCGTTATTGACGTTTGCGGGATACGCCCTTGCAGCGTAGCCGGTTATTGTGCCGTATTTTTCTGACTTGTGCATCGCTCGGTTGCCAACTGCCGTCCGGTTACTGACGCGTTATTGGAAATTGTGATATAAGAAGCGTCTACAAAAATGCCCCGCCGCCTTACAGGCGTGGCAGTTGATACTGACGACAACCTTGACAGGAAGAAAATAATGGTCACTTTCCAGACGAACCATGGCGATATCGTAATCAAAACTTTCGATGACAAAGCGCCGGCTACCGTGAAGAACTTCCTGGAATACTGCGCGGAAGGTTTTTACGATAACACTATCTTCCATCGCGTAATCAACGGTTTCATGATTCAGGGCGGCGGTTTTGAGCCTGGCATGAAGCAGAAAGATACCAAAGCAGACATCCGCAACGAAGCGAACAACGGCCTGAAAAACACCAAAGGCACCCTGGCGATGGCGCGTACTCAGGCGCCACACTCTGCAACAGCCCAGTTCTTTATCAACGTGGCAGACAACGACTTCCTGAACTTCCGTGACGAAAGCCTGCAAGGCTGGGGTTACTGCGTGTTCGCTGAAGTGGTTGAAGGCATGGACGTGGTTGAGAAAATCAAAGCGGTGAAAACCGGCCGCAGCGGCATGCACCAGGACGTTCCGGTTGAAGATGTTGTCATCCAGAAAGTGACTGTTAGCGAGTAATGTCGCGCACGCTGTTTATCGCAGATCTGCATCTGTGTCATGAAGAACCGGCAATTACTGCCGGTTTTCTGCATTTTTTGCAGGGAGAAGCGCGCACGTGCGATGCGCTTTACATCCTCGGCGATCTGTTTGAAGCCTGGATCGGCGACGACGATCCTAATCCGCTGCATCAGCAGATCGCTGCGGCGCTCAAAGCCTTGCCGGTACCGAAATTCTTCATCCACGGTAATCGCGACTTCCTGCTCGGCCAGCATTTTGCGCGTGCCAGTGGCATGACGCTGCTGCCGGAAGAAAAGGTGCTCGATCGCTACGGACATCGCGTGTTGATCATGCACGGCGATACCTTGTGTACCGACGATGAAGGCTATAAGCGTTTCCGCGCCAAAGTGCATCAGCGCTGGTTGCAGCGTCTGTTCCTCGCGTTGCCGCTGCGTCTGCGCATGCGCATTGCCGCGCGCATGCGCAATGGCAGCAAGCAGGCGAATCAGCATAAATCGGTCAGCATCATGGACGTCAATCAGTCCGCGGTGGAAGCCGCGATGACGCGCCAACAGGTGCCGATTCTGATTCACGGCCACACGCATCGTCCCGCCATTCACGCCTTCCCGCTGCACGGCAAAAGCGCCCAGCGTGCGGTGCTGGGTGCCTGGCATGAGAACGGATCGATGATTCAGCTTGATGCCAGCGGCGTAAGCCTGATCGAATTCCCCTTCTGAAATCCGGGCATCAATGCCCGTTTTCCGCCTACGCAACCGTTTTCCTTGCTGCCATCTCATGCTATTCTCTGTGCCCTTCTTCGCCTGCCCGCCCGGCCAGGTTCGTTTGCATATTCACAGGAGTTGACCGCATGTCATCCAACGCCGCCCCGGCCCGTATCGCCATTGTCATGGGTTCCAAAAGTGACTGGGCTACCATGCAGTTCGCCGAGGAAATTCTTAACAGCCTGGATGTTCCCTTCCACGTTGAAGTGGTCTCAGCTCACCGTACGCCCGACAAACTGTTTAGCTTCGCGGAAACCGCCGCCGACAACGGTTTTCAGGTGATCATCGCCGGTGCCGGCGGTGCTGCCCATTTGCCGGGCATGCTGGCCGCGAAAACGCTGGTGCCGGTGCTGGGCGTGCCCGTGCAAAGCGCGGCGCTGAGCGGCGTCGATAGCCTCTACTCCATCGTGCAGATGCCGCGCGGCATTCCGGTGGGTACGCTGGCGATTGGTAAAGCCGGTGCTGCCAACGCCGCCCTGCTGGCGGCACAGATTCTGGCGATCCACGACAGCGCGCTGTCAACGCGCATCGCCAACTGGCGTCAAACGCAAACTGATGAAGTGCTGAACAACCCGGATCCGCGGGAGGACGCATGAAGCCGGTTTGCGTATTAGGAAATGGTCAGTTAGGCCGCATGCTGCGCCAGGCGGGAGAACCGCTGGGCATCGCGGTGTATCCGGTGGGCCTGGATGCGGAACCTTCTGCGCTGCCGATCGCCAAAAGTGTGATCACCGCTGAGATCGAGCGCTGGCCGGAAACCGCGTTAACCCGTGAACTGGCGAGCCATCCGGCCTTTGTGAATCGCGATATTTTCCCGCGTCTGGCCGATCGCCTGACGCAAAAACAGCTGCTGGATCAGCTGAACCTCGCCACCGCGCCGTGGCAGCTGCTGGCCGATAAAGCCGAGTGGCCAAATGTGTTCAACTCGCTTGGCGAACTGGCGATTGTAAAGCGTCGTACCGGCGGCTATGACGGCCGTGGCCAGTGGCGTTTGCGCGCCAATGAAACTGACGCGCTGCCGGATGAGTGCTACGGCGAATGCATCGTTGAGCAGGGCATTAATTTCAGCGGCGAAGTGTCGCTGGTCGGTGCGCGTGGGCACGATGGCAGCACGGTGTTTTATCCGCTGACGCACAACCTGCATCAGGACGGCATTCTGCGCACCAGCGTGGCGTTCCCGCAGGCCGATGCCGCACAGCAACAACAGGCGGAAGCGATGCTCAGCGCCATCATGCATGAGCTGAACTACGTCGGCGTGATGGCGATGGAGTGTTTCATTACGCCAGAAGGTTTGCTGATCAACGAGTTAGCACCGCGCGTGCACAATAGCGGCCACTGGACGCAGAATGGCGCGTCAATCAGCCAGTTCGAGCTGCATCTGCGTGCGGTTTTGGGCCTGGCGCTGCCAAAGCCGGTGGTATTTGCGCCGTCGGTGATGGTGAATCTGATTGGTACTGAGATGAATCTGGCGTGGCTGCAGCAGCCGCTGGTGCATCTGCATTGGTATGACAAAGAGGTGCGTGAAGGCCGCAAGGTTGGGCATCTTAATCTCACCGATAGCGATCACGCGCGTCTGGCGTCAGCCTTGAATGCGCTGGTGCCGCTGCTGCCGGAAGCGTATGCAAGCGGGATTGCGTGGGCGGTTGAGAAGCTGTAGTTCAGCTGTTTTTCCCTCACCCTAGCCCTCTCCCACTAGGAGAGGGAACCAATCGAGCTAACATCTCCCTCTGGGAGAGGGCCGGGGTGAGGGCATCAGCCCGCTCAGAACTCCCCTTACCCCACCATCTTCATCGCCACATGGCTCCAGCGATTCAGATGCGTAATCTGGAAACCATGCGCCTTAAACAGCGCATCGAGCGACGCTTCCGAATGAATCGTGATATGCCCATTACGCGGCGCGATATACCAGTCGTTCATTCCCAAATGGCTCACTTCATCCGTAGTGCCGGTACTAAAGAAAAACACCCCGCCATCTTTTTGCCGTGATAGCGTTTATTTAGCCTTAAATAAGTCTGGTCTGCTTTCATGAGTCGACTCACGCAGACCAGAACTTAAATTTAAGACAAATCGTTTTGCTTATCCGGCACTGAAGCTTCTGAACAGCGCCTTCTGTTTTAATAGTCGAATCCCCAACCAGGCACCGCACAGCGAGAGCAGCAGCGCGCCGCCGATTGGCAAGGCGATCCACAACGTCCAGTCTGGCTGCCACGGGAAATCGAAGATCTTGCGCTGCAAGCCCCACAGCGCCGCTTCCGCGCCCAGCGCTGCCGCAATCCCCGACACCACGCCAAGTAGCGCAAACTCACACCATAAGGTGCCGCGCAGCAGGCGCTTGCTGGCTCCCAACGTGCGATAGACCACCAGCTCCTGCCGACGCTGACGCATGCCAACCTGGATCTGCGCCAGCAACAGCAGCACGCCGCACACCGTCACCAGCACCACCATCACTTCCAGCGCCTGGCTCACCTGCGTCAGCACCTGACCGATCTGACGCATCATGCTGCCAATATCCAGCAGGCTCAGCGTCGGGAATGCGCGATTAAGCTGTGCCAGCAGCGCCGGATTGCTCTCCATACGGAAGCTGGTCAGCCAGGTTTGTGGCTGTTGATCGAGTGCGCCCGGCGGGAAGATAAAGAAGAAGTTCGGCCGCAGACTCTCCCAATCCACCTTGCGCAAGCTGGTGATTTTGGCGCTGAACTGCTGCGTATCGCCGCTGAAGGTCAAGCTATCTCCGAGCTTCACGCCCAGACGATCCGCCAGCTCCACCTCCATCGACACTTCACCGGCTTGCGGCGGCCAGTTACCGGAAATCAGCGGATTGTGATCCGGACGCTCCGCTTGCCACGTCAGATTAAGTTCGCGATTCAGCGCGTTATCCAGCTGGGGATCGGCCTCTTTGCCGTTTATCTCGGTCAGGCGCGCACGCACAATTGGGTAGAAGGTTTCCGGCTTAAGCTGATGTCCAGCCAGGAAGTCGCGCACCTGCGGCACCTGCTCTTTGGTGATATTCAGCAGGAAATAGTTCGGACTGTCCGGCGGCAGTTGCTGTTGCCAGCGATCCAGCAGATCGCCGCGCATCACCAGCAGCAGCGCCAGCAGCATAAATGACAGTGAAAACGCCGCCAGCTGGCTGAGTGTCATCGCCGGTTGACGCAGCAGACGGTTGATCGCCAGGCGCAGCGCCAGATTGCGCACCACCAGCCGACGCAGCAGCAGCAAGGTGCCCCAGCCGAGTAACGCCAGCAGCAGCGCCAGCATCACCACGCCCGCCAGCAGCGCCCACAGCATTTTGCTGCCGCCCATCAGCAGCGCCAGTAAGCCAATCACCACCAGCGCCATTGCCGGCAGATAGAATCGCAGCGGCCAGACGTTCGCCACCGCATCCCGCCGCAGTACGCGCAGCGGTTGCGTCGCCATCAGCAAACGATACGGACGCAAACCCACCAGCAGCGAAATCACAAACATCGCGCCGATCGCCCACAGCCACGGCCAGAAACTCGCCGCAGGCAGCGCGCCCGGCAGCACCGGTTTCAGCATCAGCAGCAGAATCACTTCAATGCCCTGCCCTAAGGCGCTCCCGACAATCGCCGCCAGCAACAGCACCGCCAACCATTGACCGATAATCAGCCGCTGCAGCGCCTTGCGCGTTGCGCCCAGCGTTTTCAGCACTGCCACCAAATCGTAGCGGCTGCGGCAGTAATGACTCATCGCCACCGCCACCGCGGCAATCGCCAGCATCAGCGTTAGCAGCGCTGAGAGCAGTAAAAATTGCTGCGCACGCTGCATCGAACGGCCCAGCGCATCTTCCGAATTATCCACGCTGATCCAGCGCTGATCGGCTTTTAGCTGCGGCGCGATCCAGCTGTCATAGCGCGCCAGGGGTGCCGGATCGCCGGAGAATTTATAGCGCCAGCTCAGACGACTGCCCGGCTGCACCGCACCGGTTTTCTCTACGTCGGCCAGATTCATCAGCAGACGCGGCGCGGTCTGGAACGGATTGAAGCCGCCATCCGGCTCCTGAATCACTTCCCCGGCAATGCGCAGCGTGGTGTCGCCGACATCCACGCTGTCGCCCACTTTCAGATTCAACAGCGCCAGCAAACGCGGTGCGACCAACACCGTGCCCGCTTGTGGACGTAGGCCCGGCGGGTCGGTTTGCAGCGTGCCGAACATCGGATAGGCATTGTCCACCGCCTTCACGTCCGCCAGCTGTGGCGTCTCTTGCGCGAAGGTCATGGTCATAAAGTGCAGCTGGCTGCTGACCGACAGCCCTTCGTCACGCGCTTTGTTAAGCCACGCTTCCGGCGCGGGCGCGGTGGTGCGCAGCGTGCGATCGCCCGCCATAAAGTCGCGGCTCTGCTGGCTCAAGCCTTTCTCCATGCGATCGCTGATCGAACCCAGCGCCAGCACGCAGGCCACCGCAAGCGTGAGCGCCAGCCAGACAATCAGCAGCGAGGGCGAACGCCACTCGCGCCAGAACCAGCGCCAAATCATGACTCCTCCCACAACTTGCCGTCGCGCAGCCGTAAGCGACGGTCGCAGCGCGCCGCCAGTTGTTCATCGTGCGTCACCAGAATCAGCGTGGTGGCAAAATCGCGGTTGAGGGAGAACAGCAGATCGGCGATACGATCGCCGGTTTTACGGTCAAGGTTGCCGGTGGGTTCATCAGCAAACAGCAGGCCGGGGCGACCACTAAAGGCACGCGCCAGCGCCACACGCTGCTGCTCGCCGCCCGAAAGTTGGGCCGGCAGATGGTGCAGACGATCTTTCAAGCCCAGCACCGTCAGCAGTTCCACCGCCTGGCTGCGACTTTCGCGATCGCTGTCGCCACGCAGCAGCGCCGGCAGCTGCACGTTTTCCAGGGCATTCAGCGTCGGCACCAGCATAAAAGATTGAAACACAAAGCCCACTTCGCGCGCGCGCAGCGCCGCTCGCTGCTCTTCATTCATGCTGTGCAGCGGCTGGCCAAGCAGATGCACTTCGCCGCTGCTGCCGTCGTCCAGTCCGGCCAGAATGCCCAGCAGCGTGGATTTGCCCGAGCCGGACTCGCCAATCAGGGCGATGGTCTCAGCTGGTTTGACAACCAGCTCAACTCCGGTAAGGATGGTCAGCTGATGCTCTCCCTGACCGACGGACTTAGTAAGATGATGAACTGCAACAATGTTTTCCGCTGGCATTATCCCTTCCTGTTGTTATTGCTTCTGCTGGTGTCCCGACTCGCCGCCGCCGATACCTTACTGGTGTTGGGCGACAGCCTGAGCGCCGGGTATCGCATGTCAGCCACGGCGGCCTGGCCCAGCCTGCTGAATAAAGAGTGGCAACAGCAGCCCAAAGTGGTCAACGCCAGCATCAGCGGAGATACCGCAGGACAAGGGCTGGCGCGTTTACCGGGCCTATTAAAACAGCATCAACCCCGCTGGGTGTTAATCGAATTGGGCGGTAACGATGGCCTGCGTGGTTTCCCGCCGCAGAATATCGCCGCGGATCTGACCAAAGTGATCGACGAAGTGAAAGCCGCGAAAGCGCAGCCGCTGCTGATGCAGATTCGTCTGCCGGCTAATTATGGACGTCGTTATACGGAAGCGTTTAGCTCGATCTATCCGCGCCTGGCACAGCAGTACGACATTCCTCTGGTGCCCTTCTTTATGGAGCAGGTCTACCTGAAGCCGGAGTGGATGCAGCAGGATGGAATTCACCCCAATCCGGATGCTCAGCCGTTTATCGCCAACCTGATGGCGACCGAACTGGCTCCGCTAGTAAAGCATGATTAATGCAGGCGTGTGATTTTTAACGGGTAAAGAAATGCAAAAAACAATTCTCATCACCGGCTGCTCGAGCGGCATTGGTTTGGTCGCCGCAAATGACCTTTTATCGCGCGGCTATCGCGTGCTGGCCGCCTGTCGCCGCGCCGACGATGTGGCGCGCATGGAAGCATTGGGATTTATTGGCGTGCAGCTCGATCTCGATGATGCCGCCAGCGTCGATGCCGCCGCCGATCGCGTGCTGGAACTCACCGATCATCGCCTGCACGCGCTGTTTAACAACGGCGGTTTTGGTCAATATGGGCCGCTCAGCAGCGTTTCGCGTCAGCAATTAGAGAAGCAATTTTCCACCAATCTGTTTGGCACTCATCAACTGACCATGCGCCTGCTGCCCGCGCTGCAAGCCAGCGGCAACGGACGCATCGTCAATACCAGTTCGGTACTGGGACTGATCTCGACGCCGGGGCGCGGCGCCTATGCCGCCAGCAAATGGGCGCTGGAAGCCTGGAGCGATGCGCTGCGTCTTGAAGTGCGCGACTCTGGCGTGCGCGTTAGCCTGATTGAACCCGGCCCGATAAGCACGCGTTTCACCGATAACGTGCATCAGGGCCAGCAGGATAAACCGGTACAAAATCCGGGCATCGCCGCGCGTTTCACGCTGCCGCCGGAAGCGATTTTGCCGAAGCTGCGCCACGCGTTAGAGAGCAAACATCCGCGCCTGCGCTATCCGGTAACGCTGGTGGCCTGGGCGATGAGCCTGCTGAAACGCCTGCTGCCAGGTTGGATACTGGATCGCATTTTGCGCAGCAACTAAGCTGCAACGCAGAATCAAACTTGAACCGGGGCAGCTTGCCCCCATATCCTCAACACACTTTCTGACAAGAGACGTATTCATGTCACACGCTTTGATTATCGACATCAACGAATCCAACCTGCAGCAGACCTTAGAACAGTCGATGCAGCTGCCGGTGCTGTTCTATTTCTGGTCCGAACGCAGTCAGCACTGTCTGGAACTGACGCCGGTGCTGGATCGCCTGGCGCAGGAGTATGCGGGTCAGTTTATTTTGGCGAAGCTGGATTGCGATAAAGAGCAAATGGTGGCATCGCAGTTTGGCCTGCGCTCGATCCCAACCGTTTATCTGTTCCAGAACGGTCAACCGGTTGACGGCTTCCAGGGACCGCAGCCGGAAGAGGCAATTCGCGCTCTGCTGCAAAAAGTGTTGCCGCGTGAAGAAGAAGTTAAAGCGCAGCAGGCGATGCAATTGATGCACGAAGGCAAACCGCTGGAAGCGCTGCCGCTGCTGAAAGACGCCTGGCAGCTGAGCAACAAAAACAGCGAAATTGGCTTCCTGCTGGCAGAAGTGTTGATCACCCTGAACCGCAGCGACGAAGCAGAAACCGTGCTGGATGCGGTGCCGCTGCAGGATCAGGACACGCGCTATCAGAGCCTGATTTCGCAAATCGATCTGTTAAAGCAGGCCGCCGATACGCCAGAAATTCAGCTGTTGCAGGAGCAGTTAGCCAGCGATCCGACCAATGCCGAGCTGGCTGCTAAACTGTCGTTACAGCTGCATCAGGTTGGCCGCAACGAGGAAGCGCTGGAGTTGTTATTCAGCTTCCTGAAAAGCGATCTCAGCGTCGGTGACGGCCAGGTGCGTAAAATGTTCCAGGAAATTTTGGCCGCACTCGGCACCGGCGACACGCTCGCCACGCGCTATCGCCGCCAGCTTTACTCGCTGCTGTACTGATCGGTACCGCGCGTTAAACGGGCCGAACGACTCGGCCCGACAATCTGACAGCCAGGAGGTTATATGTTAACGGTCATTCCCGTCATCATTGTGCTCGCACTCGTTACCGTGTGGGCCGGTGTAAAAATTGTTCCACAAGGTTACCAGTGGACGGTAGAGCGCTTTGGCCGCTACACCAAAACCCTGGCGCCAGGCCTCAATTTGCTTGTGCCGTTCATGGATCGTATTGGTCGCAAAATCAATATGATGGAACAGGTACTCGATATCCCTTCGCAGGAAATCATCTCTAAAGACAACGCCAACGTCACCATTGATGCGGTGTGCTTTATTCAGGTTGTCGATCCGGCGCGCGCCGCCTACGAAGTCAGCAATCTTGAACTCTCGATCCTGAATTTGACCATGACCAATATCCGCACCGTGCTTGGCAGCATGGAGCTGGATGAGATGCTGTCGCAGCGCGACAACATCAACACGCGTCTGCTGCATATCGTTGATGAAGCCACCAATCCGTGGGGCGTGAAAATTACCCGTATCGAAATTCGTGACGTGCGCCCGCCGCAGGAATTGATCGCCGCGATGAACGCGCAGATGAAGGCGGAACGTACCAAACGCGCCGATATCCTTGCCGCCGAAGGCGTACGTCAGGCGGCGATTTTGCGCGCAGAAGGGGACAAGCAGTCGCAGATCCTCAAAGCAGAAGGCGAACGCACCTCGGCCTTCCTGCAAGCTGAAGCGCGCGAGCGTCAGGCAGAAGCGGAAGCCACGGCGACGCGCATGGTCTCCGAGGCGATAGCCGCCGGTGATATTCAGGCGGTGAACTACTTTGTGGCCCAGAAATACACCGACGCGCTGCAAAAAATCGGCGAAGCCAACAACAGCAAAGTGGTGATGATGCCTCTGGACGCCAGCAGCCTGCTCGGTTCAATTGCCGGTATCAGTGAGTTGCTGAAGGAGAACCGGACGGAGCGCAGACCATGATCCTGATGGAGCTGATTGCGCATCCACACTGGTTCTGGCTGACGCTGGGCGGCCTGCTGTTGGCCGCCGAAATGCTCGGCACCAGCGGTTATCTGCTGTGGAGTGGCTTAGCCGCCGTCGCGGTGGCGCTGATTGAGTGGCTGTTTCCCATCTCATGGACCAGTCAGGGCATTGTGTTTGCGGTGATGACGCTGCTGAGCGCGTTCTTCTGGCATCACTGGATGCGCTATCGCGAATCGTCGCAGGTCGCCAACACGCTTAACCAGCGCGGCAACCAGTTAATGGGCATGCAGCTGACGCTGGATAACGCGCTGAAAAATGGCCTTGGTCACGTACGCATTGGCGACAGCAGCTGGCGCGTGCAGGCAGATAGCGACCTGCCGGCGGGCACGCCGGTGATTGTCACTGGCGTGGTCGGCATTACGCTGATGATTCAGCCGCGCTTGCCATCGGCGTGATGGCAGCAACCGGCCAGGTGATTGATGATCGGGCACTCTGCGCTGTCATCGCCGGGGCAAGCCTCCGCCAGTTCCAGCAAGCGCGCACGCATTGCATGTAACTCTTCGATGTGCGCAGCAATCTCGTCGGCTTTCTGCAAGGTGCGCGCTTTAACATCGGCGCTGTGGCGCGCGGGATCGTTGAACAGCGTCACCAGTTCACGGCACTCTTCCAGCGTAAATCCCACCTGACGCGCCTGGCGCAGCAGATTTAGCTCATCAATATGATGCGCCGCGTAATGGCGATAGCCATTGTCACCGCGCGACGGCGGCGTCACCACGCCCTTCTCTTCGTAGAAGCGAATCGCTTTGCTGGTGAGTCCGGTTTTTTTTGCCACATCGCTGATGTTCATCTTTCCCCCTTGACCTTCCATTCAGGGGAAGGTTTAGGCTGTAGTTCTAATGCAAATTTTGCATGCAGTCAAAATCATTAGCCTGAGGAGTACACCATGTCACATACCCAACTGCTGGCGCTGGACGGCTTGTCCTGTGGCCACTGTGTAAAACGCGTCAAAGAAGTGCTGGAGCAGCGCAGCGATGTTGAACAGGCGGACGTCACGCAGCAAGAAGCGCGCGTGACCGGTGCGGCGAGCGCCAGCGATCTGATCGCTACGGTTGAACAAGCCGGTTATCACGCGGTGCTGAAAGACGGCGCAGCCAGCCCAAAGCCTGATCCGTTGACAGCTACAGAGCCGCCGCCGGAGGCGCTGACAACGGAGTCGCAACCGGCACAATCCACTGAAGCTGAGCTTGCTGTGCATCATTTACTGATTGGCGGCATGAGCTGCGCCAGCTGCGTAAGCCGCGTGGAACAGGCGCTGCAAAAAGTGCCGGGCGTCAGCCAGGCACGCGTCAATCTCGGTGAGCGCAGCGCGCTGATCATGGGTGATGCAAGCGCCGAAGCGCTGGTGAGCGCGGTCGATCAGGCTGGGTATTCCGCCGAAGTGATCGAGGATGAACAAACCCGCCGCGAACGCCAGCAGGTTAGCGCGCAGCACGCTATGCGCCGTTTTAGCTGGCAATCGGCGCTGGCGTTGCTGCTCGGCGTGCCGATGATGATTTGGGGCATGCTCGGCGACAACATGATGCTGAGCGCAGATAACCAAACGCTGTGGCGCACGCTCGGCGTGATAACCTTGCTGGTGATGGTGATGGCCGGCGGCCACTTCTATCGCAGCGCGTGGCGCAGTTTGCGTCACGGCACAGCCACCATGGACACGCTGGTGGCGCTGGGAACCGGCGCGGCGTGGCTCTATTCGATGAGCGTCGCCCTTTGGCCCGAATTCTTCCCGCATCAGGCGCGTCATCTCTATTTTGAAGCCAGCGTGATGATCGTTGGCCTGATCAATCTCGGCCACGCGCTGGAGCAGCGCGCACGCCAGCGCGCCTCGCAGGCGCTGGAACGATTACTGGATTTAACCCCGGCGCAGGCGCGGGTCATCAGCGATCAGGGTGAAACGCTGCTGCCGCTCAGCGAGGTTAAGTCCGGCATGACGCTGAAGCTGGTCACCGGCGATCGCGTACCGGTGGACGGTGACGTCGCCAGCGGTGAAGCCTGGCTGGATGAAGCGATGCTGACAGGCGAGGCAGTGCCGCAGGCCAAACAGCCGGGAGATAAAATCTTTGCCGGTACGCTGGTACAAGACGGCACGCTGCACTTTGTGGCGCGCGCCATCGGCAGCCACACCACGTTGGCGCGCATTATCAATCTGGTGCGTCAGGCGCAAAGCAGCAAACCGGATATTGGCCGACTGGCGGATCGCATCTCCGCGGTATTTGTGCCGGTGGTGGTGGCGATTGCGCTGCTGAGCGGGGTGATTTGGTATCTGGCGGGTCCGCAGCCGCAACTGGCTTACACGCTGGTAATTGTCACCACGGTGCTGATCATCGCCTGCCCTTGCGCTTTGGGTTTAGCCACGCCGATGTCAGTGATTGCTGGCGTCGGACGCGCCGCAGAGCTGGGCGTGCTGGTGCGTGACGCCGATGCGCTGCAGCGAGCCAGCGAAGTCGATACCATTGTGTTTGATAAAACCGGCACCCTGACGCGCGGCACGCCGCAGGTCAGCGATGTGGTGCTGTATGGCGACTGGAATCGCGAGCAGGTGCTCAGCGCGGCGGCGCAGATGGAGCAAGGCTCCAGCCATCCGCTCGCCAAAGCGATTCTTGAGGCTGCGCCTGCGGTGAACGCCGAAGCGGTTAAGCAATTTCGTACAATACGCGGCAAAGGCATCAGCGCTACAGTGGCAAACAGAACGCTGCTGCTGGGGAATCAGGCGCTGCTGGATGAGCAGCAGGTTGATTACCGCGCCGCGCAGGACGATATCGCGCGCTTCGCCGCACAAGGCGCAACGCCGGTGCTGCTGGCCGACAATCAGCAGCTGCTGGGATTGATCGCGCTGCGTGACAGCTTGCGTCCCGAGAGTAAAGCGGCGCTGCAGCGTCTGCATCAGCAAGGTTATCGCCTGATTATGCTGACAGGCGATCACCAGAAAACCGCGGAGGCCATTGCCGCCGAAGCGGGTATTGATGAAGTGATTGCCGGCGTGTTGCCGGATGGCAAAGCGCAGGCGATTACTCAGTTACAGCAGCAAGGCCGCAAAGTGGTGATGGTCGGCGACGGCATTAATGATGCGCCCGCGCTGGCGCAGGCCGATGTCGGCATTGCGATGGGCGGCGGCAGCGATGTGGCGGTAGAAACCGCCGCCATGACGCTGATGCGCAACGATCTGCACTGCGTCGCCGATGCGCTGTCGATCTCCAGCGCTACGCTGCGCAATATGCGGCAAAATCTGTTGGGCGCCTTTATCTACAACAGCCTTGGGATCCCCATTGCGGCCGGCGTGCTCTATCCGTTTACCGGCATGCTGCTGAGCCCGATTGTCGCGGGCGCGGCGATGGCGCTGTCATCCATTACCGTGGTGAGCAACGCTAACCGTTTGTTGCGCTTCAAGCCCGCGCAACGGCAATAGCCATTCCAGCCCTGTTTTTCATGAGATGAAATCGCTAGCATGGTTTTTTGCCTTAAAAAGGACAGGGAATGAGACACGGTCTGTGGCACAGCATCCAACAACGGATCGCGACCCTTTTTCCGGCCAGTTACAGCTGGCCGGCCATGGATATTCAGCTGGGCGATCGTCGTTTGCATTTGGCGGGCAGCATTCACATGGGCACGCGCGATATGCAGCCGCTGCCTGCCGGGCTATTGCGCCAGCTGCATAAAGCCGACGCGCTGATTGTCGAAGCCGATATCACTCAAGGCGAATCGCCGTTCAGCAATGATGATGAACATCCGCCGCTGGCAATGCGACTCGACGACGACGTGCTGCAGCGCTTGCAGGCCTTGTGCGATGAGCTTTCGCTGTCACTGAGCCTGTTCGATACGCTGCCGTTCTGGCAGATCGCGCTGATGTTGCAGGCGCAACAGGCGCAGCGGCTGGGATTGCGTCCGCAGTTTGGTATCGATTATCAGCTGTTGCAGGCGGCCAAAGCGGCCAACAAACGCATTATCGAGCTGGAAGGTCCGGAAACGCAGATCGCCCTGCTGAAATCGCTGCCGCAGGATGGTTTGCCGCTGTTGCTGGATACGCTGGAACACTGGCACACCAACGCGCGCCTGCTGCAAACCATGATCAGCTGGTGGCTGGATGCGCCGCCCACCCAGCAACCGGTGGCGCTGCCGACCACCTTTAGCAGCGAGCTGAACGACACGCTGATGCGCAACCGCAACCAGCACTGGCGCGAGCTGCTGCTGGCGTTACCGAAAGGGCGTTATGTGGTGGCGGTGGGCGCACTGCATCTGTATGGCGATGATAATTTGCCGGGACTGCTGAAGAGCTGATTTATGCACATTTCTTAGCGGCGCAAGTTATTGCGCGATAAAACGCGCCGCTACGGGCTTGTGCGTTTTATTAACTGTGCGTTTGGCAGAAAAAAAGAAGGCCAATAATACTATTGGCCCGTCAAAGAGGAATTTGTTTATGATTTTGGTTATCACCAACAATCTCTTGCTGGCGCGGGCCAATTCTCGCGCAAAGTTCAGAATTTCGCCACTGTTTTTCCATCAAAACTGAAATAAGAATTTTCCTAACAAGGACCGATCATGACGCCCGCGGTAAAACTTCTGGAAAAACAAAAAGTCACCTTTACCCTGCATCCCTACCACCACGATAGCCACGAAACCAATTTTGGCGACGAAGCGGTGCGTAAGCTTAATCTGGATGCGCGCCAGGTGTTCAAAACCTTGCTGGTATCGCTCAACGGCGATGCTAAAGCGCTGGCGGTTGCGGTAACACCGGTCTCAACCCAATTGGATCTAAAAAAGGTCGCCAAAGCGCTAGGCGCGAAGAAAGCGGATATGGCCGATCCGCAGCTGGCACAGCGCGTGACCGGTTATCTGGTAGGCGGCATTAGCCCGCTGGGACAGAAAAAACGTCTGCCAACGGTGATCGATCGGCAGGCAGCGGAGTTTGCCACCATCTTTATCTCCGGCGGCAAACGCGGGCTGGATATCGAGCTGGCCGCGCAAGATTTGTCTCGCCTGCTGGATGCGCCGCTGGCCGACGTCGCACGGCGCGATTAGTCGGGCTGCTGGGCGCAGAGTTGATCGATCATCCAGCGCCCGGCCGGTCCCGGCGGATTACGCCGCGACCACACCACATCAACCGCGATATGCTGCGGCCAGCCCGGCACCGGCAACTCCTTCAGCACCTGATGACCAAACTGCTCCACCAGCCAGCGCGGTAATATACTCCAGCCAAAACCCTGCTCCGCCATCTCTAACAGCAATAAATAAGATGGCGCCGACCACACGCGTCCGGCGGGCAAGGGATCGCGATTTTGTACCCAGGTATTGAGTCGCAGATGCCGCAACTCACCTAACTGCCCTTCACTCACCTGCTGAGCCTGCGACAGCGCATGATCCTGATGAAGGTAAATCGCCATCTGCGCCCCCACTTGCAAGCGTGCCACCGCCAAATCCGGTGGCAATTGTGGCTGCGCCCGCACCACGCCAAGGTGCACGCGCCCGGCTTGTATCAAATCTAATGCATCAGCATCCTCGGCGATCATGCACTCAAAATCGATATCTGGATAACGCACCTCAAACCGGTTAAGCAGATTTTCATGGTGATCCGCTTGCCAAAAATCGGAGATCGCCAGGCTAAGGCGCGGTTCTACGCCCTGCGACAAGCGCACTGCCAGCTCATCCAGCCGCTGGCTGGCGGCCAGAATCTGCTGCACCTGCGCAAACGCGCGCTGGCCATGCTCGGTCAATACCGGGTTACGTCCGCTGCGATCAAACAGCGTGAAACCCAGATCGTCTTCCAGATTAGCGATCGCGTTACTGATGGTGGATTGGCTTTTAGACAACGCGCGCGCCGCCGCCGAAAAGGATCCGCTGGCCACGGTTTGCACAAACGCCTCAAGGGATTCCGGGGAATATTTCATGTTGAACCATCGCTTTTATCGATAGGTGATCATTTTATCTTAGCATCACCCAGTGCGAAAATAGGGGTTATCACCAATAAGGAGGTTTATATGCGTACCCGTTCGCTGAAAGAACGTTTTTGTCATGCCGCAGGCTTTGAAGGGTTAGCACTTATCACTGTTGCGCCGCTGGCTGCCTGGATCATGGAGAAACCGCTGTTTCAGATGGGCGCGCTGGCGATTATGCTGTCGACCGTCGCCATGCTGTGGAACATGATCTATAACACCGGCTTTGACCGCATCTGGCCGCCGCAGGTGAAACGCGGATTCGGTTTACGCGCCATGCATGCGCTAGGCTTTGAAGGCGGTTTTATCCTGATTGGCTTGCCGATTGCCGCCTGGATGCTGAATATTTCACTGCTGGAAGCCTTTGTGCTAGAAGTGGCGTTCTTCCTGTTCTTCCTGCCCTATACCATGGTTTACAACTGGATGTGGGATAAGTTGCGCCACCGTTGGGTGACGCAGAAATCGTGTCAGGCGTGATGTGCATTTGAAAAGAGGTCGCCATGAATGGCGACCTACGAGCGCAGAGTTCAATGTTGTGCGGCGCGCGGCCAGATCCACGCCAGAATCATTTGCGGGTAGCTTGGTTTGCGTTGCTTCTCCAGCGCTTTGTTGCGCTCTTCAATTTGTGCTGCCGTCAGATGCACAATCCCGCCAGGTTGATAATCCGCTACCTTCAGCGGTGAATGCTGGCTGACATACTCACGCAGCACATCCGCATCGCGCTGCCCGCTGTTGCTGAAGCCAGCATGGGTTTCAATGTTCGGATAACCATCGCCGCCGCTGGCGTTAAAGCTGTTAGTCGCCATGCGGTAGGCTTTATCCTTTTGCAGCGGTTCGCCATTAATCTTCACGTCGCTGACGCCTTTACCATCCGCCACCAGGCTGATGTTGCTGAACTGCGCGAAGCCGCCGGAATCCACTTTAATATTGGCAACCGTCGCCAGATAATTCAGCACTTCATTACCCTTCAGCGTCACCGACACCACCTGATTGCCAAACGGCTGCACCTGCAACAAATCGCGCCAGCTGAGATTACCCTGCGCCAGCGAAGTGCGAATGCCACCGCCGCTCATCACCGCAAAGTCCGCTTTGGTCGCCGCCATTTGGGCGCGCAAAATTAGCTGCCCAAGATTGGTCTGCTCAAAGCGTACCTTGTCGCGCTCACCGACAAACACGCCGTCGCTGCTGCCGACTTTGACATCCAGTTTCTTGCCAGCACGCAGTTGATACGGCGTTAACAGCTTCATCATCGCGCTGTTTTTCGGGATCTCTTCCTGCCAGGTGAGCCAGGATTCGCTGCCATCAAGATTTTTTACCTTGTGCTTGAGGTTGACCGGGATCAGCTGGTAATTCTCCAGCGTCAGCTCGCCATTGCGGAAGGTGAAGTCGCCGCGCCCAACAAATTTGCCCCACTCTTTTGCCTGCATGATCCACACGCCGTTTTGCCGATCCGGCTGGCAGGGCTGGCCTGGCTGATAATCTTTTATGCTGACGTTCTCTTTCTCAATGCACACCGCATCCTGTGAATGGCCGCCAATGATCACGTTGATGGTGCCCGGCGGCAGGCTGCGCGCCAGCTCCACGTCGCCCGGCGCATTGCTGCCGTGCTGACCGTCGTCGTAGTGGCCCATGTGTGTCAGCGCGATGATGACATCAGGCTTTTCGCTGGCGCGTAGTTCCGCTACCGCTTTTTCGGTCTCTTTCACCGGATCGCGAATATCAATCGTCGCAATGTTTTCCGGATTGGCGATGCGCAGCGTGTCGGTGGTGGTCAGGCCGATCACCGCAATCTTCAGCCCCATGCGGTTAAAGGTTGCCCACGGCTTAAATAAGCGCGTGTCGGTGCCTTTTTGATAGATGTTGGCCGAAAGGAACGGAAATTTGGCCCACTTCTGCTGCTGTTGTAGCACGCTGAGCGGTTTGTCGAATTCGTGGTTGCCCAACGCCATGGCGTCATAGCCCACCAGGTTCATGCCGCGAATATCGGGTTCAGCATCCAGCATGTCTGACTCTGGCACGCCGGTGTTCACATCGCCCGCTGACAGGATCAGCGCGCCACCACCTTTGGCCTGCACATCGTAGCGCTGTTGATCCATCAGCGTTTTCTGTGCCGCAAGGCCATATTCGCCTTGTGCGTTCGGCCAGTAACGACCGTGATGATCGTTGGTGTGCAGAAATGCTGAAACGATAACTGCGATCCGTTTGCCACGCCTGCGCCAGCATCGGCAGCAGTAACACTGTCAGCGCCAGCCAGCGCCCTTTTCGCGGTGATAAAAACAAAGTCGATCTCCTTATTCTGCGTTTTTCCACTTAGCGGTGGACTTAATGTGCGTTATCGCCCTTCTGTGTCGCACAGATGGCTGGCTAACTCAAGATGAAACACGCATTGCATCATGGCACAGCGTGACGACCAGCATTTTTAAATTCGCTTCTCGCTGGGAATGACAACCCAATTCTACACTTGGCGGTGACTTTATCGACTTAGGACCGCTTTAACCGTAACAACCCCTGCTGCGAAGCCAATTTCCCACTGCAACTATTTTTTCCGCGTCACCCGTCATTCTGCGTATTTCCAGTCGATATCGTGAGATAACTGACGAAAATGGAGCTTCAGCTGCGTTTTAGTCTCATTTTTTCAATTTAGTGGGCTTTAACCGCTCAAATGTTTAAACGCGGTGAGTGATTGTGCATTACACTAGGTTGTTACAAGCGGATACATTTGCACACAAGGAGACAGGCATGCATCACACCACACCGTTGATCACTACCATTGTCGGGGGACTGGTCCTCGCATTTCTCCTTGGTATGCTGGCAAACCGCCTGCGCATCTCACCGCTGGTCGGTTATCTTCTGGCTGGCGTCCTGGCCGGCCCTTTCACGCCAGGCTTTGTCGCGGATACCAACCTTGCCCCTGAACTGGCTGAACTCGGCGTTATTCTGCTGATGTTCGGCGTCGGTTTGCACTTCTCGCTGAAGGATTTGATGTCGGTAAAGTCCATCGCCATTCCTGGCGCCATCGCGCAAATCGCCGTGGCGACGCTGCTGGGAATGGGACTTTCATGGACAATGGGCTGGTCGTGGATGACCGGTTTGGTATTTGGTTTGTGTCTTTCCACCGCCAGCACCGTGGTGCTGCTGCGTGCGCTGGAAGAGCGTCAGCTGATTGATAGCCAGCGCGGGCAAATCGCCATTGGCTGGTTGATCGTGGAAGATTTGGTGATGGTGCTGACGCTGGTGCTGCTGCCAGCCATCGCCGGCATGCTGGAACAGGGCAACGCCAGCCCAACGCTGCTGTTGTGGGATCTGCTGCTGACCATCGGTAAAGTCGTCGCCTTTATGGTGCTGATGATGGTGGTAGGCCGTCGCGTGGTGCCGTGGATTCTGGCAAAAAGTGCCGCGACCGGTTCGCGTGAGCTGTTTACCCTTGCGGTGTTAGCGCTGGCGCTCGGTATCGCCTTTGGCGCCGTCGAATTCTTTGATGTCTCCTTCGCCCTCGGCGCCTTCTTTGCCGGCATGGTGCTGAACGAATCTGAACTTAGCCACCGCGCGGCGCACGATACCTTGCCGCTGCGGGATGCGTTCGCCGTACTGTTCTTTGTGTCCGTCGGCATGCTGTTTGACCCGATGATCCTGATTGAGCAGCCGCTGGCGGTGCTTGGCGCGCTGGCGATTATCGTGCTGGGCAAATCCATTGCCGCCTGGCTGCTGGTAACGCTGCTGGGTCATTCACGTCGCACCGCGATGACCATTTCGGTGAGCCTGGCGCAGATTGGTGAATTCGCCTTTATTCTCGCCGGCCTCGGCATCTCGCTCGGCATGCTGAGCGAGGAAGGCCGCAATCTGGTGCTGGCGGCGGCGATTCTCTCCATCATGCTTAACCCGATTCTGTTTAGCGTGCTGGAACGCTACCTCGACAAAACCGAGACCATCGAAGAGCAGACGCTGGAAGAAGCGATCGAAGAAGAGAAGCAGATTCCGGTGGATATCTGCAATCACGCGGTTTTAGTAGGTTATGGCCGCGTCGGCAGCCTGCTGGGGCAAAAGCTGATGGAAGCGGATGTGCCGCTGGTGGTGGTGGAGAACTCCCGTCCGCGCGTTGAAGCGCTGCGCGAGCAAGGGATCAAAGCGGTGCTGGGCAATGCGGCACGCGTGGATACCATGGAACTGGCGCGCCTCGACTGCGCCCGCTGGCTGCTGCTGACCATTCCGAATGGCTACGAAGCCGGTGAAGTCGTGACGGCAGCGCGCGAAAAGCGTCCGGACATTGAGATTATTGCCCGTGCGCATTATGACGATGAAGTGACCTACATAATGGAGCGTGGCGCGAATCGCGTGGTGATGGGAGAGCGTGAGATCGCCAACAGCATGCTGCATGTGCTGGAAGAAGAGATTGCGCAGAACCCGATTGTACGTGAGTGCCCGATTTAAGTGAGTGCGGTCTTTAGCAAGGTCGCCATGAACGGCGACCTTGCGTTTTATCTGTCCCAATACGACTCTTCTAAGCTGTCTTCCCGCTCCGGCAGGCCGCGCGTCAGGCGCGGTGAATGCTGGTTCAGCACCTGATAACTTACCCGGTTCGCGTATTTACACACCTGTGCCAGCGACGAATAGGTCAGGTAGGCGCGGCCGTGTTTGCTGGAGTTAGGCACTTTTTGGCGGTGGAAGTTGTTGGCGGTGATGTCGTGCAGCAGCGCCGCCAGCGCACCATCGCCCGCGCCGTTGGTGTTCATGATCTTCTCTGGGCCGCCCATATATGGCGCGATATGCGAGAAGATGCGCAGCGGCTGATCGCAATCCTTGTGGCGCATCGCGCGGCTGAATTCATATTGGTTGAACTCAGCCAGCGCGCCCGGCAGCAGCGGATGGTTGGTTTTGCGCTTGTACTCTTCTTCAGTGAAACCGGCCATGTACAAACCGGTTGGCCCGGCGGTACACAGCACCAAATCCACCCAATCCAGCGCCATATTCGACGCCAGCAGCGGATCCTGCTCGCCGGTCAGCGCAAAGGCCTCTTCTTCGTTCATCGCCACAATTGAGACGTGATCGCGCAGGAAATCGCGCCAGAACTGCGGATTATCCTGAATCACGTATTTGGTGCCGAGCGTCAATACCACCGGCACGTTGTGTTTTTTGGCGTAGTCGATGGCGCGTAAAGTGGCTTCCGGCATCGGTTCGCCCGGCTGGCAGCGCACCAGATAGGAAGTCAGCACCAGCGCCGACGCGCCCGCAATGACCTCTTCTGGAATGCTGTTGGCCTGCAGCTGGTTCATCAAGCCGGGACTGATGGCAAAGGTACGCTCGCCCTGCTCGCCAATCAGCGTAAAGCAGCGGCCAATCGCGCCATCAACGCCCTGCAGGAAGTTCAGATCCATGCGGCTGGAGGTGTTGCACAGGTAGCGATAGGCGTAGCCGCCGATCTGGATGTTATTGCACATCACGCCGAGCAGCACCGAGCGGTCATCTGCCAGCACCGAATAGTTATGCAGGGTATTTCCGATGGTGCCACCGGCAAATTGATGGCTGATGAGCGCTTCGCGCATCAGTTCGTTGTAGAGCGCCTCGGCGGTAGCATCGTCGATCACCAGCGAGTGACCGGCGCTTAAACCGTAACGCTGCAGAAAGTCGTCGTCGACTTTGGCTTCAATATCCACCAGCGTCTGGTCGATACCCACCACCCAACTGCCCTCTTCCTGCTCTTGCTGCGTGGCTTGCAGCAGCGGATCGCGCGCGTTGACGGGGAAATAGTGTTTGGATTTGCGTTTGCCGGGAAATTTCATCGAGAGTGCCGTCAGGGAAAATCAGGCAGAGAATGATATCACACTCTCTGCCACACCCTTAACGACGCGCGTTGACCAGCTGCACCATCATTTCAATGTGCTCCGCATCGGCGTTGAGCGCAGGAATGTACTCGAACTTTTCGCCGCCGGCATGCAGGAAGATCTCGCAGTTCTCACCGCTGATCTCCTCCAGCGTTTCAAGGCAATCCGCCGCAAAGCCCGGACTCATCACCTGCACATGCTTGATGCCTTTGGCCGGCAAACCTTTCATGGTTTCATCGGTGTACGGCGTCAGCCACGGCTCGCGACCAAAGCGCGACTGGAAGGTCATCATGATTTTGTGTGGCGCAATGCCCAACGCCGCGGCCAGCGCATCGGTGGTGTCTTTGCAACGCAGCGGATAATCATCGCCTTCATTGGCGAAACGCTGCGGAATGCCGTGATAGGACAGCACCAGCAGATCCGGTTCGCCATGCAGCGCAAACGAGCGCTCAACCGAGGCTTTCAGCGCGGCGATGTAAGCCGGATGCTCCGCGTAATCACGGATAAACGCCACTTCTGGCAGCGAGCGCAGTGGTTTAAAGCTGGTGGCTAAGCCATCCCATACTGCGGCAACCGTCGAGCAGGAGAACTGCGGATAGAGCGGCAGCACGATGAGTTTGGTCACGCCCTGATCCAGCAAGCGCTTCAGCGCGCTGTCGAGGCTTGGCTGGCCGTAGCTCATACCGAGTTCAACCGGCATATCAAGGCGCTGCGCCAATGCTTCACGCTGACGCTTGCTGAACACCATCAGCGGTGATCCTTCATCCATCCATACGGAAGCATACAGTTTCGATACGCGTGGCGAACGGAAAGGCACGATGATGAAATTGAGAATCGGCCACCACAGTAAGCGCGGTGTATCAACCACTCGTGGATCGCCGAGGAATTGTTTCAGATAGCGTTTAACCGCAGGTGTTGTGGGTGCGTCTGGTGTGCCTAAGTTAACCAGCAAAACCCCGGGCTTTTCTTGCCTCATGGTATTTCCTTGATGTCGAAACGAATGGGTCGAATGCAAAATCAGGGGGAAATTGTAGCGGAAATTGAAGGAGGGGAAAGCAATTGCTGCAAAAGGGCCGGACAACCGGCCCCTCAACGCATTAACCGAGAATCGTGGCCAATTGCGTGCTCACTTCGGCGACAGGACGCGTGCCGTCGATTTTGTGATATTCGGTGTTGCCGTCTTGCGCTTCTTTGCCGTAGTAGGCAATCAGCGGCGCAGTCAGTTGATGGTATTCCACCAGACGCTTACGCACGGTCTCTTCCTGGTCATCTTTACGCGTGGTCAGCTCTTCGCCGGTCAGGTCATCTTTACCTTCCACTTTCGGTGGATTGTAAGTGACGTGATAAACGCGGCCCGATGGCGTATGTACGCGGCGGCCAACAATACGATCCACAATCAGCTCGTCCGGTACAGCGAACTCCAGCACGTAGTCAACCTTGATGCCCGCTTCTTTCATCGCGTCAGCCTGCGGGATAGTGCGTGGGAAGCCATCGAGCAGGAAACCGTTTTTGCAGTCTTCCTGCGCGATACGCTCTTTAACCAGCGCAATCACCAGCTCGTCAGTCACCAGTTTACCGGCATCCATGATCGCTTTTGCCTGTTGGCCCAGTTCCGTACCTGCTTTGACTGCCGCACGTAACATGTCACCGGTGGAGATTTGCGGAATACCGTATTTCTCCATGATGAATTGAGCCTGAGTGCCTTTACCTGCGCCCGGAGCTCCGAGCAGAATAATACGCATTGCGTAATTCCCCTTGCGAATCGCATTGTTCAATCTGAGAAGGCGAAGAACATACCATTATGGCCCGCGCACCACAAGGAAACGGGCGCGCTCGCCACGAAAGGTCTACTTTGACCTGCTTTGTCAGCAAATACCAGCAGAGTGCCCGTTTTTAGGAATCGCGGCTAAGCATGAGCACGTCTTTGAGGCGTTTTTTAAGTGCTGGTGTGACGTTCAGCTGTTTGTTGACCCCGCCGCGCACGTCGGCGCGCAAGCGTAATTGCGCCTGTTCGGGCAGCACCTGAACATCCTGCGGCAATTCACTGGCATTAAGGCCGTTCGGCAGCGGAAAAAGTGCAAAGGGTAAACCCGGTTGCTGAATGGAGTGCAGGATGAATGGCGAGTCGAGCGCGATTTTTTCCACCATCGCAATATTGTACGGACGCCATTCGCTGTCCTTCATCATTGCCAGCGCCTGTTCTGGCGCGCCACCGAGCGCTAATCCTTGCTCAAACAGCCGCAGCTCGCTGCGCACCAATGTGCTGAAATCGGCGGTGCGCAATGCGATTAACACCAGATCGCCGCATAACGCCGCATGGCGATCAAGGCGGGCGACAAACAGTCGCGCATCGCTCACCAGCCGTTTATGCAGCTGCGTGGCAAACGACTCCGATGCATCGGCAACGCCGTGGCTTTGACATTCGCTTAACGCTCGCACGCGACCTTGCTGCATATCAACATGATCCACCAGCGCAATATTGCCCGCCGTCATCGGCAAAGTGGGCAGCACGCTCAGTTCACTAACCGGATAGTGCGAGGCATAGCGCGTGTGATTACGTGATTGCTCCTGACGGAGAAACAGCTGGGAAAGCAGCACTCGCGAGATATGCAAAGAGGGTGCGAAGAAGAGATCGAAATTTTCAAGCCGGTAATAACGGGAAAGCGAGCCGCGAAGCTTATCGCGCGCCGCCGCCGCCCTGGCAGAAGCAAGTTGTGGAGCCATCGCGTGGTATGTCTCTGGTTATTATGCTGTGTGTGGGAGGTGAAACCTGCGGTGATAGTCGGCGTAGAACACAGAGAGCCGTAGCCGTCAACCTGCCAGAATCTGGTGGAAAGGTTAGGCCAATGCGGCTGGACATTAAAATGATATAAACTGACAATCCCTGTTAGGTTTTTACACAGGGGACGAGTATGACCGTGCTTCCATCGTTACGTGCACTGCACTATTTCCACCAGGCGGCACTGTTCAGCAGTTTTAGCGTAGCGGCCGAACGTCTGCATGTCACCCATAGCGCCATTAGCCATCAGGTTCGACAGCTGGAGAGCTGGATGGGGAAGCCGCTGTTTGTGCGTACCAATGGACGCGTCAAATTAACCTCACACGGTGAACGTTTGCTGGTGAGTTGTCAGAAAGCCTTTAGCGAGCTCTCCACCACCTGCGAAAGCATTCGTACCGGCATGCGCCATCATATCAGCGTCTCCTGCGCGCCCAGCTTTCTCTCGCAATGGCTGATTCCGCGCATCGCCAGCTTCTATCAGCGCTATCCCGATATTGAAGTGCAGTTTCAGCCGCTGGTGGAGATTGACCAGTTGCGCAGCGAGCACACCGATGTGCTGATTCTCAGCGCCGAGCAGTCGCCGGATGACGATATTGATGCCACCTTGATCAGCGATGATTACATCGGTCCGCTGTGCGCCCCGCAGTTTGCCGCCCGCTTTCAAAGCGAGCTGGATCTCGCCTCGTTGCCGCTGCTGCACGCCGATACGCGGCTGCATGCGTGGGCCGAATGGGCGAAAACCAGCGGGGTACGCGGCAATTACTGGATCGGCAAGCATTTCGATAATTTGACGTTAGCCATTCAGGCGGCGAGAAACGGATTGGGCGTGATTATGGCACCACGCTTGCTGGTGCGTCAGGAGTTGAGTGACGGCACCTTGATCGCACCGCTGGGCTTTGTGCGCGTCGATCGCGCCACGTTGATGATGACCAAGACTTCGCGTCAGCACGATGCGGAGATTACATTATTTCGCGATTGGTTGCGGGATCAGGCGCAGATTTAACAGCAGATATAAAAAAAGGTCGCCATGAATGGCGACCTTTCGGGTTTGGTGCGATTACGCCGTCAGCAACTGGTTCATACGACGGATGAACTGGTTTGGATCGTCAAGCGTACCGCGCTCGGCGAGCAGCGCCTGATCCAGCAGCAGCTCAACCCACTCGGCAAAGCGCGTCTCGTCCTGGGTATCAGCCACGCGTTTCACCAGCGTATGATCCGGATTGATCTCGAAAATGTACTTCACGTCCGGCACGTCCTGACCGGCCGCGGCAAACAGCTTCGCCATCTGCGTGGTCATTTCGTTAGCATCGGTGGTGACGATCGCTGGCGTGTCAGTGAGACGATGCGTCAGACGCACCTCTTTCACACGCTCGCCCAGCAGCGTTTTCACACGCTCAACAAACGGCTCCAGCGCCTTCTCCGCTTCTTTCTGCTCTTCGGTCTCTTCATCGGCCAGTTTGCTCAGCGAATCATCCGCTTTGCTGACTGACTGGAAGGTTTTGCCGTCGAACTCGGTGAGGTAGCTCATCATCCATTCGTCGATACGATCGGAGAGCAGCAGCACCTCGATGCCTTTCTTGCGGAACAGTTCCAGATGCGGGCTGCTCTTCGCAGCGGCATAGCTGTCGGCGGTGATGTAGTAAATCTTGTCCTGACCTTCCACCATGCGCGTCACGTAATCGTCGAGCGAAACGGTCTGCTCTGCGCTTTCGCTCTGGCTGGTGGCGAAACGCAGCAGTTTGGCAATCTGTTGCTGGTTAGCGTTGTCTTCGGCTGGACCTTCTTTCAGTACCAGACCGAACTCTTTCCAGAACTGCTGATATTTTTCCGCGTCGTCTTTCGCCAGCTTCTCTAACATCTGCAGGCTACGCTTGGTCAGCGCGCCACGCAGGCTCTGGGTCACACGGCTGTCCTGCAGGATTTCACGCGATACGTTCAGCGGCAGATCGTTGGAATCTATCAAACCACGCACGAAGCGCAGGTAGTTCGGCATGAACTGCTCGGCATCGTCCATGATGAACACGCGCTGTACGTAGAGTTTCAGGCCGTGCTTGCTGTCGCGGTTCCACATGTCGAACGGCGCACGCGCCGGGATATACAGCAGGCTGGTGTATTCCTGCTTACCTTCCACGCGGTTATGGCTCCAGATCGCCGGATCGCTGAAATCGTGGGCGATGTGTTTGTAGAACTCGTTGTACTCGTCGTCGCTGATCTCAGACTTGTTGCGCGTCCACAGCGCCTGGGCTTTGTTGATCTTTTCCCAGGTGGTGGTGTCGCTCTCTTCGTCTTTGCTTTCAATCTCAACCGGCAGCGCGATGTGATCGGAGTATTTGCTGATCACGTTACGCACGCGCCACGCATCGAGGAAATCATCTTCGCCTTCACGGAAGTGCAGCGTGATTTCGGTACCGCGATCGGCTTTCTCAATCTCTGCCAGCGTATATTCGCCTTCGCCAGCAGATTCCCAGAACACCGCTTCATCGGCTTTCGCGCCGGCGGCGCGGGTGCGCACGGTGACTTTATCCGCCACAATGAACGCAGAGTAGAAGCCCACGCCGAACTGGCCGATCAGCTGGCTGTCTTTCGCCTGGTCGGAGCCCATGGATTCGAGGAAGGATTTGGTGCCGGATTTAGCGATGGTGCCGAGGTTCTCAATCACCTCATCACGGCGCATACCGATGCCGTTATCGCTGAGCGTCAGCGTGCGATTTTCCGGATTGACCGAGATACGTACGCGCAGGTCGCCGTCGCCTTCATACAGATCGGGCGTCGACAGCGCGCGGAAGCGCAGTTTGTCGGCGGCATCTGAAGCGTTGGAAATCAGCTCGCGCAGGAAAATCTCTTTATTTGAATAGAGTGAATGGATCATCAGGTGCAGAAGTTGTTTTACCTCTGACTGGAAGCCACGCGTCTCTTGTCCTTTCATGGTCATTGCTACCTCAACTGAATCGGGGTTGATGATACGTTGAGAGAGAAATGGGGATGAAGGAGAGGATTTCAAGCCGATGTCTGTGAAGACATCGGCAAGTGATTAGAAATTAATCTTGTGGCGTCCGGCGAGCGAGTGCGACAGCGTGGTGCCATCGACCATTTCCAGCTCACCACCGACCGGCACACCGTGTGCAATGCGGCTGGCATCAACGCCATATTGTCCGCACAGCTCGGCGATGTAGTTGGCCGTGGCTTCCCCTTCCACCGTGGGATTGGTGGCGAGGATCACTTCGGTTAAGGTTTCGCGCTCGAGACGCTGCTCCAGCCGATCCAGGCCGATATCCTGTGGACCAATGCCATCCAGCGGTGACAAGTGCCCCATCAGCACAAAGTAGCGGCCGCCAAACTGGCCGGTCTGCTCAATGGCGTGGATATCTGCCGGGCTCTCCACCACACAAATCTGGCCGTTTTGCTGACGACGCGGATTGGCGCAGATGGTGCAGATTTCCTGTTCGGTGAAGGTACGGCAATCGGCGCAGTGACCGATTTCCGACATGGCGCGGGTCAATGCCTGCGCCAGACGCATGCCACCGCTACGATCGCGCTGCAACAGCTGAAAAGCCATACGCTGCGCCGACTTCGGGCCAACGCCCGGCAGGCAGCGCAACGACTCCATCAAAGATTCAAGCAGTGGACTGGTTTGCATCAGAACGGCATCTTGAAGCCAGGCGGCAGCTGCATACCTGAAGAGACCGCAGCCATCTTCTCTTTCTGCGTTTCGTCAATACGGCGTGCCGCATCGTTGAAGGCCGCGGCGATCAGATCTTCCAGCATGTCTTTGTCATCTTCCAGCAAGCTAGGATCGACTTCGACACGACGGCAGTTGTGCGCACCGTTGATGGTTACTTTAACCAAGCCAGCGCCTGATTCACCGGTCACTTCGATCGCGGCGATCTCTTCCTGCACTTTGGCCATTTTGTCTTGCATCTGCTGGGCCTGTTTCATCAGGTTGCCCAATCCGCCTTTACCAAACATAGTTTTCTCTCTCTGCTGGGGCTGCGCGCAGTTGACGCGCGGCAGCATGTTCACACCGGTCGAATACTCTCTTCATCCAAATCGGCATCGAAGAATCGACGCAATGTCTGAATATGGGTATCGCTTTCGATCGACTGTCGCGCCTGCGACAGCTTCTCTTCATAAATGGCCTGGCGCCACTCCAGTGGCGTCAATACCGTAGGATTATCGTCTTCAATAATCGTCAATTCAACCGGCTGACCGGCAGACTGACTCAGCGCTTCCGCCAGCGCCTGCCTGGCAGAAGCTGAATTCAGATGGCGCTGACTGCTGCGCAGATGCAGCGTAACGCCGGCTTCGCCCACCTCTTTCCACGCATTGAGCGCCACTTGCTGCACCAGTTTCGGTAGCGTCAGCGCGGCGATTTCAGCAGCCCACGCATCGCGCTGCTGGGCTTCTTCCGCCAGACGCAGCGCCAGCTCAGGGGTTTTCTCATGCTCCAGTGCCGAACGCAAGGCTTTTGGCGTCGCCACCGGCTCCGCTTTAACCTCCACCGGCAGCTGCGTTTTCCAGCGATAGGCTTCCGGTTTGGCCGGGGCTTTTACCGTGGGTTCAGACGCACGTTGTTGCACACGTTCAGTGACGCTAGCGAGACGTTCCAGCGCCGGATTCGCCGGCCGCGCGGAACGCGCTGCCGGCTCACTCTTTTTTGCTTTGCCGGCTCCCTGACGCAGCAACTGCGTTCGCGCCTGTAACAACTGGCTGGTGGAGTCAGGTAACGGATCGGGCGCGGGCTGCATGTCTGGATAATCATCCGACACCGGCGGCGCGTCAGGGTTTGGCGGTGCCATCTGCGGCTGCGCAGCCGGTGCGGGCGCGGTTTTCGCGGCGGCTTGTGGCGCAGCAACCTGCGGCGCAGCTTGTGGCGTCAAGGTGGGACGCGCCACCGGCTCCGCAATCGTTGCCTGCGGATGGAACGCCAGCGCCCGCAGCAGCGTCATCTCTACGCCTAAGCGCCGATCCGGTGCCAGCGGCAGATCTTTACGTCCCATCAACAACGTTTGGTAATAGAGCTGCACGTCAGCCGGTGGCAGCACGCGCGCTAACTCGCGCAGGCGATCGGCCTGGCTGAGATCGTCCTCGCTGAGCGAGCCTGGCAGCAGCTGCACCATCGCAATGCGGTGCAGTAAACGCAGCATCTCGACCAGCAGCGCTTCCCACTCAACCCCACGCGACGCGGCCTGATTCAGCAGCGCCATCACCTGTTCGCCCTGGCCATCCACCAGCGCTTCAATCAGCGCCAGCGGCTGTTCATCGTCGAGCGTGCCGAGCATTTGTGCCACGGTGTCACGCGTTACGCTGCCCTGCCCCATGGCAATCGCCTGGTCGGTCAGGCTCAGCGCATCGCGCATGCTGCCGTCAGCGGCGCGCGCCAGCAGATGCAGCGCACGCGGTTCGGCAGCAATCTGCTCCTGCTGCAACACATGCGCCAGCTGCTGCTGGATTTGCTCAACGTCGAGCGCTTTGAGATGGAATTGCAGGCAGCGGGACAAAATCGTCACAGGCAGCTTCTGCGGATCGGTGGTCGCCAGCAGGAATTTAACGTGCGATGGCGGCTCTTCCAGCGTTTTCAGCAGCGCGTTGAAGCTGTGACGCGACAGCATGTGCACTTCATCGATCAGATAGACCTTGAAGCGACCGCGCGCCGGCGCGTACTGCACGTTATCGAGCAGATCGCGCGTATCTTCAACTTTGGTGCGTGATGCGGCATCGATCTCAATCAGATCGACAAAACGGCCCTGCTCGATTTCGCGGCAGTTATCGCATTGCCCGCACGGCGTTGACGTGATGCCGGTTTCACAGTTAAGCCCCTTCGCCAGCAGACGGGCGATCGAGGTTTTCCCGACGCCGCGTGTGCCAGAAAAGAGATAAGCATGATGGATTCGTCCCAGTGACAACCCGTTGGCCAGCGCAGTCAGCACATGTTCCTGACCGACTACGTCAGCGAAGGCCTGGGGACGCCATTTTCGCGCAAGTACCTGATAGCTCATGTGGATTCAATCACTGGAATTTAGGGAGAAGGGAGAAAATGCAGCTTCGCAAACCCTGTTTATTTTGGCAGTAGTTTAACAGCCACCAGCGGATCAGCAACCACTAACTTTGCAGAGGTGGCGCCCCGCCGTGCAGCGGAGCGCGCAGGCCTTAGTGGCCGGGGAAATTCACCAGGCTGAAGCACTCGACGCCCATGGCAGTCAGGCGGGCTTCACCGGTCAGGTCAAACAGATTAATCACGAATGCGGCGTCTTTCACTTCTCCACCGGCGCGGCGGATCAGCTTCACCGTTGCTTCCAGCGTGCCGCCAGTCGCCAGCAGATCGTCCACCACCAGCACCACATCGCCTGGTTTAATGGCATCTTTGTGCAGTTCCAGCGCATCGGTGCCGTACTCCAGCTCGTAGCTTTCGCTGAAGGTGTCACGCGGCAGTTTGCCCGGCTTACGCACCGGCACAAAACCCACGCCCAAACCCAGCGCCACCGGTGCGCCAAACAGGAAGCCACGCGCTTCCGTTCCCACCACCTTGGTGATGCCTTTGTTACGATAACGCTCCACCAGAATGGCGATCGACGCGGCATACGCCTGCGGATCTTCCATCAGACTGGTCACGTCACGGAACAGAATGCCCGGCTTCGGATAGTCAGGAATGCTTTTAATGCTGTTTTTGATGAGTTCAAGCTGCTGCGCAGTTGCGGTCATAAATGTTACGCCTAGAGAAAATATCTAATACGCGCAGCTTCTCTAGCGCCAAACCCCGGAAACCGGGTTAAGCGAAGTCGTTTATAAGGGAAGCCACGCACGAAGATGCCCAAATCTATGCAAATACCCGGCTAAATGCAACCCTCACGCTACTGTTGTGGCGGGTTGGCATCCTCGGTTACAACCGGAATGCGCCACATAAAAAGCAGCAGCAGGCACAGCATCGCGCCTAACAGGATGCGCACCCACAGCAGGTTTACTAAATAAAGGGACACCGAAAAGGTAATCACAATCAGCAACATGGCGCGCCCTTTGGCGCCGGGCGGCATGGCACGATGCTGCTGCCAGTGGCGAATAAAGCGACCAAACGGCGACTTCCATAGCAACCAATGATGGAAACGCGGCGACGAGCGGGCAAAACACCAGGCCGCCAGCAACACAAATGGCGTCGTCGGTAATAAAGGTAATACAATGCCCAGCGTACCTAGCACAATCGCCAGCCAGCCAAGGCTCAGTAGTAAAATGCGCTGCATGCCTGATGCCTGAATAAGTCAAAAACAGCGTTACGTTAACACAGTCGGAAACAGAGTGATGCCCCAACCGCCCGCCCAGCAACGTCTCCATGCCATGTTAGAGTTACTGCGCCAGCAGATTGCGCAGCAGCCGGATGGTGCCTGTCGTCAGCCCCGTTTTGATTCTCACCTGTTTCGCACCAGCGGCACGCGTCTGGCGGATTATCTGCGCGAGCTGAAAGGCAATGTGACGCAGTTAACCGCTGCTGACACTGATGTGGCGCGCCGTCAATGGCTGGCAGAGAAAGTGCTGGATCAAATTGCCGCATTACAGCGCGAATGCCAGAGCCAGCAGTTGCGCGTCAAGCGCGAGCGGCCACGTGTCGATGCACGCCAGGCCAAGCGTGAAGAGTATCAAGGCTACGAAAAACGCTTACTGGCGATGATTGCTCAGCGCGAGCAGCATCTGGCGCGCGCTGAAACGCTGAGCGTTCAGCAGCAGTTAATTCGTGAAGTCGATCAGCTGCAAGAACGTTTGGCACGCTGCCGCGCAGCTATCTACAAACTGGAGTTGCCGCCTATGCCGCGCTGAACGCGGCGCTTTTTCCTCTATACTCATTGCGGTGAGAAAAAGGAGTAAAATCATGACGCTGGTATTATGGATTGTGATCGGTTTAGCGGCAGGCTGGCTCAAACGGGTGATTTTTCCCGGTCGTCCGGGAGGATTTGTGCCGACGTTGGTACTGGCGGTGATTGGCGCGCTGATTGGCGGCTATATCGCCACCTACTTCACCACCGGCGATCTGGCCGTCCTGCATCCAGCCGGTTTCGCCAGCGCACTGCTGGGCGCACTGTTAATGCTGCTGGTCGCGGCGAAATTACGTATTTAGGAGAAAAAATGTCACTGGACAGCGCACCCGACGAAATCAAACTTGCCGTCGATCTGATTCAACTGCTTGAAGAGAATAATGTCCCTACCGCCACCGTGCTGGCTGCGTTGGCGATTGTTCAGCGAGATTATGAGCAGAAACAAGCGGCGGAAATCAAGGCCGACTAAGCAGCGTTGGACTCAGGCGCAACATATCAAGAAACGCATCCACCAGCTGAGGCGCATCGGCTGCTAAATCAAAACTTTGCGGGTTAAACAGCCAGCTTTCCATCATGCCATTGATGTAGCCGCGCATCAGTAGCGCCGCCTGACGCGTATTCAGGTTCGCAGGCAATTGGCTGGCATCAATACAAAGACGTAGTACAGTTTCAATTCGATCGTAACACGCTTGCAGTAAGCTCTGCTGCATATCCTGTAACGTCGACATTTCGCCAACAAACTCACATTTGTGAAAGATAATCTCCATTAATGCGCGTCTTTGCGGATCCTTTGCTGTGGCGTCAAGGATATAGATCAACATAGAACGAACAACAGAAAGTGGATCGCCCGGGTATTTTGTCTGATACTCAAGTTCCACATCGTCCAGCCCAGCGTCACAACGCAGCCAGATTTCCTGTAAGAGATCGGCTTTATTTTTGAAATGCCAGTAGATAGCCCCGCGCGTGACGCCGGCCGCTGTTGCGATATCCGCCAGAGACGTGGCGGCCACACCATGTTCGGAAAAGTGTGCTAATGCGGCGTCAAGAATTTGATGCCGTGTTTCAAGAGCTTGCGCTTTGGTTTTTCGTGCCATGCTGGGCTTTTTTTACAAACTTGTAAGTTTACATACATTTGTGAATGTATGTACCATAGCATGACCCGTGTTTTAACGCAGCAATGGGTTTATCGGTTTGTGATCCATTGATCATTTGATATCGGACACTAGAGGTTTATTTATGAATAAAAACAGAGGATTAGCGCCTCTGGCGGCCGTCCTGATGCTATCAGGCAGCTTTGTGTTAACAGGATGTGATGATAATAAATCCCAGCAAGCCGCCCAGCAGCAGCCCCCAGAAGTGGGTGTTGTAACGTTAAAAAACGAACCCTTGAAAATTACCACCGAGCTGCCGGGCCGTACCTCGGCTTTCCGCGTTGCGGAAGTTCGCCCTCAGGTGTCAGGAATTATCCTCAAGCGTAATTTTGTTGAAGGTAGTGATGTAAAAGCCGGTCAGTCGCTGTATCAGATTGATCCAGCCACCTATCAGGCGGCCTACGACAGCGCTAAAGCGGATCTCGCCCAGGCTGAAGCCAATGCGCGTGTTGCGCAGTTAACCATTACTCGCTATAAGCCGCTGCTGGGTACTAAGTACATCAGTCAGCAGGACTATGACACCGCCGCAGGCACCGCAGCTCAGACTGCTGCAGCCGCCCAGGCTGCGCGTGCCAACGTCGAAACTGCGCGCATCAATCTGGCGTATACCAAAGTGACGTCACCCATCAGCGGTCGTATTGGTAAATCGTCGGTAACCGAAGGTGCGCTGGTTTCCAACGGGCAAACCACTGCCCTGGCGACCGTGCAACAGCTCGATCCTATGTATGTCGATGTGACCCAATCCAGTGATGATTTCCTGCGTCTGCGCGCAGAGCTGGAATCCGGTCAGCTGAAACAGAACGACGGTAAGGCCAACGTCACCCTGCTGATGCAAAACGGTACCGCATACCCGCAGACAGGCACATTGGAATTCTCTGATGTGAGCGTGGATGAAACCACCGGCTCGATCACGCTGCGCGCCATCTTCCCGAACCCGGACAATCGCCTGCTGCCAGGCATGTTTGTTCGTGCGCGTCTGGATGAGGGCACCAATCCCACCGCACTGCTGGTGCCGCAACAGGGCGTAACACGCACCCCAACCGGTCAGGCAACCGCAATGGTGGTTGGCGCAGATAATAAAGTGGAATCGCGTAACATCACCGCTAATCAGGCATTTGGCGACAAATGGCTGGTGACGGAAGGTCTAAAAGAAGGCGATCGGGTGATCACCACCGGTATCCAGCGTGCCAAACCGGGTGCGCAGGTGACGCCAAAAGAAGTCTCCGATGATGCCAAAGCTGCACCAGAATCACCGTCTGCTAAATCATCGTCATAACAGGAGCCACTGATACATGGCTAAGTTCTTTATTGATCGCCCCATTTTTGCGTGGGTGCTCGCCATCATCATCATGTTGGCTGGTGTGCTATCGATTATCAGCCTGCCGATTGAGCAATATCCCAATGTTGCACCGCCGGCGGTTGAAATCCAGGCCACCTATCCGGGTGCTGATGCGAAAACGCTGCAAGATTCGGTGACGCAGGTCATCGAGCAAAACATGAACGGTATCGATGGACTGATGTATATGTCCTCGAGCAGTGACTCGTCGGGTACATTGACGCTGACGCTGACCTTCCAATCCGGTACTGATGCCGATATCGCGCAGGTTCAGGTGCAGAACAAACTGCAGCTGGCCACGCCGTTACTGCCACAGGAAGTACAGCAACAGGGTATTCAGGTTAAGAAATCCTCTAGCAGCTTCCTGATGGTAGCGGGTTTTGTCAGTGATGACGGCACCATGACGCAGAATGATATTTCTGACTATGTTGCTTCAAACATCAAAGATCCGGTCAGCCGTATGCCGGGTGTCGGTGATACTCAGGTGTTTGGTGCGCAGTATGCGATGCGCATCTGGCTGGACCCACACAAGCTGAACAACTATTCACTGACACCAGTGGATGTGATCAACGCGCTGAAAGTCCAGAACACCCAGATCGCCGCGGGTCAGTTGGGCGGTACGCCACCTGTACCGGGCCAACAGCTGAATGCCTCGATCATTGCGCAAACCCGTCTGACATCGACAGATGAGTTCGGCAATATTCTGCTGAAGGTGAATCAGGATGGTTCGCAGGTACGTCTGCGTGACGTGGCGAAGATTGAACTCGGTGGTGAAAACTACGAGATCATCGCGCGTTATAACGGCAAACCGGCTTCCGGTATCGGTATCAAACTGGCCACCGGCGCTAATGCACTGGACACCGCCGATGCGGTGAAAGCTGAACTGGCGAAACTGGAGCCGTTCTTCCCGGCAGGCATGAAAACGGTTTATCCGTACGACACCACACCGTTCGTGAAAATTTCGATTTTCGAAGTGGTGAAAACGCTGTTCGAAGCAATCGTGCTGGTGTTCCTGGTGATGTATCTGTTCCTGCAAAACTTCCGTGCGACGCTGATTCCAACCATCGCCGTTCCTGTTGTGTTGCTCGGAACCTTTGCGATCATCAGTGCCTTTGGCTACTCGATAAACACCCTGACGATGTTCGGGATGGTGCTCGCCATCGGCCTGCTGGTGGATGACGCCATCGTGGTGGTAGAGAACGTCGAACGTGTAATGGCGGAAGAAGGCTTACCGCCGAAAGAAGCGACCAAACGTTCGATGGAGCAGATTCAGGGCGCATTGGTCGGTATTGCCTTGGTGCTGTCAGCGGTATTTATTCCAATGGCGTTCTTCGGTGGTTCAACCGGCGTCATTTATCGCCAGTTCTCCATCACCATTGTTTCGGCGATGGCGCTGTCGGTGCTGGTGGCGTTGATCCTGACGCCTGCGCTTTGTGCCACCATGCTGAAGCCGGTGGAGAAAGGCGCTCACGGCAAAACTACCGGTTTCTTCGGCTGGTTTAACCGCCTGTTTGATAAGAGCACCAACCACTACGTTGATAGTGTCGGTCATATCATTCGCAGCACCGGCCGTTACCTGCTGATTTATCTGGTGATCGTGGTCGGCATGGCGTACCTGTTCCTGAAACTGCCTACCTCATTCCTGCCGGAAGAGGATCAGGGTTTGTTACTGGCGCAGGCGCAATTGCCAGCCGGTGCTACCCAGGAACGTACCCAGAAAGTATTGGATCAGGTGACGGATTACTTCCTGACCAAAGAGAAAGACAGCGTTAACTCCGTGTTTACCGTTAACGGCTTCGGCTTCGCCGGTCGTGGACAGAACACCGGTATTGCGTTCGTCAGCCTCAAGCCGTGGGATGAGCGTGGCGATGCCAACCTGAAAGTGCCTGCGATTGCCGGTCGTGCCATGCAGGCGCTCGGTCAAATCAAAGATGCGATGGTGTTCCCGTTCAACCTGCCAGCAATTATCGAACTGGGTAACGCCACCGGCTTCGACTTCATGCTGACCGATCAGGGTAACCTGGGTCACGAGAAGCTGACCGCCGCGCGTAACCAGCTGTTTGGCATGATCGCCCAGCATTCGGATACGCTGGTAGGTGTGCGTCCAAACGGCATGGAAGATACGCCGCAGTACAAACTGATCATCGATCAGGAGAAAGCGCAGGCGCTGGGTGTGTCGCTGTCTGACATCAATACCACGCTGGCTTCAGCATGGGGCGGTTCTTACGTCAACGACTTCATCGACCGCGGTCGCGTGAAGAAGGTGTACGTTATGGGCAAGGCCGATTCACGTATGTTGCCGGACGATATCAGTAAATGGTACGTGCGCAACAGCGGCGGCACCATGGTACCGTTCTCCGCCTTCTCTTCGGCGAAGTGGCAGTACGGTTCACCGCGTCTGGAACGTTACAACGGCTTGCCATCGATGGAGATTCTGGGCCAGGCTGCGCCAGGCAAGAGCTCCGGTGATGCCATGAACCTGATGGAAGAGTTGGCAGGAAAACTGCCGGCGGGTATTGGTTACGACTGGACCGGCATGTCCTATCAGGAACGCTTGTCAGGTAACCAGGCTCCGGCGCTGTATGCTATCTCACTGATTGTGGTGTTCCTGTGTCTGGCCGCGCTGTATGAGAGCTGGTCGATTCCGTTCTCGGTCATGTTGGTGGTACCGCTGGGTGTTGTCGGCGCACTGATCTTCACCACGCTGCGCGGCTTAAGTAACGACGTCTACTTTGTGGTGGGCTTGTTGACTACCATAGGATTGTCGGCGAAGAACGCCATCCTGATTGTCGAATTCGCCAAGGATTTGATGGAGAAGGAAGGTAAAGGGTTGGTGGAATCCACGCTGGAAGCATCCCGTATGCGTCTGCGTCCGATTCTGATGACCTCACTCGCCTTTATCCTCGGCGTAATGCCGCTGGCGATCAGCACCGGTGCGGGTTCTGGCGCACAAAATGCGGTAGGTACCGGCGTAATGGGCGGGATGGTAACAGCGACCGCGCTGGCTATCTTCTTCGTTCCGGTGTTCTTCGTGGTGGTACGTCGCCGCTTCAGTAAGAACAAAGGTGACCTGGAACACGGTCATCCGGTTGAGCACAAACACTAAGTTTTACTCTTCCCTAAAAGGCCGCTGATGCGGCCTTTTTTATTGCTGTTCCCCTGCCCCACCAAAATCCCTGCGTTTTTCACGGTTGCAATCAGCCATGTTCGGGCTCATACTATTGTTATAGTATAACATTACATAGCGAGGTTACTATGAAACCGAATATCCATCCTCTTTATCGCCCAGTGGTGTTCCACGACACCTCGGCCAACGAATACTTTAAAGTCGGCTCCACCATCAAAACCGAGCGCACCATTGAGTATGAAGGTGAAGTGCTGCCATATGTCACGCTGGATGTCTCGTCAAAATCCCACGTGTTCTACACCGGCAAGCAGAAAGACTTTGCTAAAGAAGGCAGCACCGCGCGCTTCAACCAGCGTTTCGGCAGCTTCCTGTCGCGCAACAAGTAACGCTGGAGAGAACAGATGCAGGTATTGAGTTCATTGCGCTCTGCAAAGACGCGCCATAAGGATTGCAAAGTCGTGCGTCGTAAAGGTCGCCTCTATGTGATTTGCAAAACTAACCCGCGCTTTAAGGCGGTTCAGGGAAGAAAGAAAAAAAGGTAGGAAAGTGTCGTGATAGTTGGCCGGGATGCTCCCCGGCCTTTTTTTTACTTCATGCTATGCAAAATGGCGTCAACATTGTGTTTGAACGCGGCGACATAGGTCGCTGCTGGGCCATTCGCTTCCGACAGCGCCTCAGGATAAAGTTCCCCGCCCGGCTGCGCGCCGGTTTCGCTGGCAATCTGTTTTACCAGTCGAGGATCGGTTTGATTCTCCATAAAGTAGGTTTTGATGTGCTCGGCCTTCAGTTGTTGGATGATCGAGGCCACGTCGCTGGCGCTGGCTTCCGCTTCGGTAGAGAAGCCCACCGGCGCCAGGAAACTGACGCCATAACGTTGGCCAAAGTAGCCAAAGGCATCATGGCTGGTCAGCACTTTACGCTTGCTCTTCGGCACTTCGGCAAAGGCATTTTTCGCCCAGCTATCCAGCTTCTGCAGCTGCTGAATGTAACTTTCACCGCTTTTACGAATATCCGCCGCATCTTCTGGATCGGCTTTGATCAGCGCATTCATCACATTAGTGGCGTAGATCACACCGTTTTGCATGCTGTTCCACGCGTGCGGATCGGTGACGCTTTTACCGTCCTCTTCCATCTTGCGCGTGTTGACACCGTTCGATGCCACTACGATGGTGCCTTTATAGCCTGACGCGCTGATCAGGCGATCCATCCAGCCTTCCATGCCCAAACCGCTCACGAATACCACATCCGCCTTCGACAGCGCCTGGCTATCCTGCGGCGTCGGTTCGAAGGTGTGCGGATCGCCATTCGGCCCGACCAGCGATTTCACGTTAACGTGATCGCCACCAACCTGTTTAACGATATCCGCCAGCACGGTAAAGCTCGCCACAACATCAACGCTTTTCGCCAGCGACAGCGGGCTTGCCAGCATGGCGCCAATCGCCAGACTCAGCGGTAACTTTTTCATTCCTATCCCCTTTATTGGTTTGGTTATCGACGGCGCAACAGGCCGCCACATGGTCCTGTCAAAACAGAAAGCAGAAACAGCACCGCAGCACTGAGCACCACCGCCGGTCCAGCCGGCAGCGAGAAATGCCACGAAAGAATCAGGCCGATAAATGCTGAGACGATCGCCAGCAGCATGGCGATGCCGAGCATGTAAGCCAGATGGCGGCTCCAGAAGCGTGCGCTGGTGGCCGGCAGCATCATCAATCCCACCGACATCAGCGTGCCCAGCACCTGAAAGCCTGCCACCAGATTGAGCACCACCAGCATCAGAAACAGACCGTGCACCAGCGGAGCGCTCCATTTGCCCTGAGCGCGCAGGAAATCGGGATCGAAGGCATCGATCACCAGCGGACGGAAGATCACCGCCAGCAGCAGCAAGGTCGTAGCCGCAATGCCGCCGACCAGCAGAATCGCCGCGTTATCCACCGCCAGCAGCGATCCAAATAACACGTGCAGCAGATCTACGCTGGAGCCGCGCAGCGACACCAGTGTGACGCCGAGTGCGAGAGAGCCGAGGTAAAAGCCGGAAAAACTGGCATCCTCTTTGAGATGCGTATAACGGCTGACCGCTCCCGAGAGCAGCGCCACCGCCAATCCGGCAATCAGGCCGCCGATACCCATCGCCACCAGCGATAATCCCGATACCAGATAACCAATCGCCGCGCCGGGTAACACAGCATGTGATAAGGCATCGCCGACTAAACTCATGCGGCGCAGGGAAAGGAAAACGCCCAGCGGCGTGGCGCTGATCGCTAATGCAACGCAGGCCACCAGCGCACGGCGCATAAAACCAAATTCGATAAAGGGTTGGAGTAATGTCACGACGCCACCCTACGCAACTTTGGCGTTTGTGCGGCATCAGCGTCATCGAGCGATAACACATCCTTAAAATAGCGCGCCACCAGCGGACGATCGTGTAGCACGACTAATAACGTGGTGCCCGCCTGCTGCTGCTGTTCGAGGATCGACATCAGCAAGGTGACGGTTTGGCTATCAATGCCGTTGAAGGGTTCATCCAACAGCCACAGCTGGCTGCGCTGCAGCATTAAGCGCGCGAACAGCACGCGCTGCAGTTGCCCGCCAGATAACGTCGATGGCTGCGCATCGGCGAACTCACGCATTTGTACCGCATCCAGCGCGGCATCGATTTCCAGGCGCAAGGCGCGATTGATACCACCAAACCAGCCGCAGCGTGGCCAGCAGCCCATCGCCACCAGTTCATAGGCAGTAAGAGGAAAGCGGGTTTCAAGTTCACTGCGTTGCGGTAACCAGCCCAGCGCTTTGCGTGGGATGTGCAATTCGCAGTTGCCGGAAATTGGCGGTAGTAAGCCGGCAATGGTTTTTAATAATGTCGATTTGCCGGTGCCGTTAGCGCCAATCAGCGCCGTCATGCTGCCTGTTGCCAGCTCACCGTTAACGACCGGCGTCACCGCACGGCCTTGATAACCGGCTTGTAAGCGGTTGAAATGCATCATTTCTGCATGCCCCAATCTAAGGCCAGCGCTAGCAAGGCAATCAGCATCAGCGCAACCAGCAAACGGCCGCCAAGGGAAAGAAGTAAACCGCTGTGATTCATACTCAACAACCAATAATGTTATAACATAACAATTATCATACCCGACTCATCCTCAATTGCGCCCAGGCAAAAGTGTTTCAAAAGTTGATCGATCATGAAGATAGCCGCGCTAATTCGCCGTTTCGCCATGATTGTGTTATGAAAACCCATCACAACGATTACTCTTTCTGTTTATTAGCGACTTGCAATGTCACTCAATAAGCACAATGATAGAAACATCATTCTTTTACTGGATACAAAATGCCGTCTATTATTCATTGTGATATTGCTATGGATGAGGACGATTGCGAAAAGTTGGTCAGAATTATCCAGGGGAATATTCTCAAAATAGCCGAGGCATTAGCCGGTGATTTACAGTGGTATTCTCAAAACGCGCAATTAGTTCCCGATAGCTTCCAGATTATATCTATTCAACCAACCGACAATAATCGATTTAAAATGCTTTACGATTTCAGCTGGAATTTATTTAATCCTTGCCTGGATTTAAATGAAACGTTTACGCGTCGTGAAGAAGTGTTGTTTCAGGTAAAGCCCGGCGCGCTGGTGTTTGACGTGATTGGCAATGAGCGCCCCTCTCCCGCCGATGAATTGTAATATTTGGTAATTGAGGTGAGCAAAGCTAATGATTGTGGATTACATTTAAGGAGTCGCTGAATTCAATTTTATTCGATATCGCTTCCTGGTAGCTTTTCTTAATCTCGCCGCGCTGCGGTAACTGTGCTAGCTATGGAGGGGAAAAAGATGGACGAATACTCACCGAAACGGCATGATATTGCCCAGCTTAAATACCTGTGTGAGAACCTGTTCGACGAAAGTATGGCGACATTGACTGACAGCCATCATGGTTGGGTTAATGATCCTACTTCGGAAAGCAATTTACAGCTCAACGATTTGATTGAGCATATCGCTTCTTTCACGATGAATTACAAAATTAAGCACGTTGAAGATGAAGCCCTGATTACGCAAATCGATGAATATCTTGACGATACCTTTATGCTGTTCAGCAGCTATGGAATCAATACTCAGGATCTACAACGGTGGCAGCGTTCAGCAAAACGCCTATTTAATCTGTTTGCCGAAGAGTGCGCTTATCTCCAACAACCTAGCCATTCCTTTTAGCACCAGACTGAGACCGGTTTATTTATGAGCAACCAAGCCTTAACTAAAACAGATTATTTGATGCGACTGCGCCGCTGTCGCTCAATCGATACCCTCGAACGGGTTATCGAAAAAAACAAGTATGAATTACCTGATAATGAACTCGCGGTATTCTATTCGGCAGCCGATCATCGTCTGGCTGAACTGACCATGAATAAGCTTTACGATAAAGTACCGGTTTCTGTCTGGAAGTTCGTCCGCTAAGTTTTTCCCCTAACAGCCGATCTGCACCATCATCGTTTTGATCAAGGATTGAATCACCGGCAAAGGATTGCCAGATTTTTCTGTGCGTAAAATTCTGTGGAGTATGAGGCGGGTACAAATTGGTGGGGGCCCTGCCAGCTACATCCCGGCACACGCGTCGCCTGCTGCGGCTGCTTCCTTCCGGATCTGACCGAGTTCACAAGTTAGCATTGCGGGAGAACCAACAGGGCCCCCATTGACAAGCCCTCATTTCGAGAGCGCAGGCATTATCAAGTATGCCCCCGGCAATTGCAAGCGCAGGCCCGACAACCGTTGGTTTCTTGCGCAAGCACACAGCAATGCGCTGATGTCTACCCTTCTGCATGCTAAAGTTTGCCCTTTCCAGATAAAAATAGGTGCGCATATGAGCGACCAAAACAATTTCTCTGAGCGCGTCTGGCAGATCATCGCGGCCATTCCGCCAGGAAAGGTCACTACTTACGGGGATGTTGCGCAATTAGCGGGTTCGCCGCGCGCGGCACGCCAGGTGGGTGGCGTATTACGCCGTTTGCCGGAAGGCAGTAAATTACCCTGGTTTCGCGTTATCAATCGCCATGGCCGCATTTCACTGCAGGGTGACGACTTGTTTCGTCAGCGCGATGCGCTGGAAGCGGAAGGGATTGAAGTGAGCGACGCTGGGGAGATCGAGTTAGAGAAATATCGGTGGGAAATTTAGCGGTGCGATATGTCGCGCACAAGCCCGCAGCCAACCCGTCGTACGCTGGAAGGCATCGTCGTGGAGTAAAGCGTCACACGGCATTGATGGCGTGTGCCGAGCGTTCAGGGACGAGACAGCGACTTTACGGAACAACGATGCCTTCCGGCGCTCTCCCGTCCCATCAATCGAAATTACAGACTTGTCGGTGCCGGCACCGAAGCAGATGGCGTCACCTGCGTAGGTGAAGTCGAAGGCACTGTTGTTGCTGCTCCCGGCTGGGTTTGCATCGCGACGTTAGTCACTGGCACCAACAGCAGTTCGGCTTTTGTTCCGCCCTGATTAATCACCGGTTTCACTGTATCGGTGATAAATGCCAGCTTGCCATCAATCGAAATCGCCGCACTCAACAGAATGCGCGCGTTCGGCTGGATGTCAGCCGGATTAAACGGCAAGACAAACTGGAACGGCGACTGTTTCCCTTCCGTACGCACCACGCGCTGCGACAGCACTTTCGAAGGCGCATCGGCCAGCGATGCATCTGATAGCGTAACGGTCAGCACAGAATCCGGCGGCAGCGCAATGCGCTGGCGGATATACACCGAACCACTGACATTAGGCTGCGCAATCGCGGCCTGCTGCCCCGCTACCGCTGAGCCGAGTGTAGGTGTGGCTACCGGCTTGCTGTGGTCCGCACAACCGGTAATCGCCGCAGCCAGGGTCATACCGCTAATAACTTGCCAGAGTTTCATCGATGTCGTCTCCTTATGAACACTATGATTGTCGGCGGTAAATTTATTGCTTAGCTTTTCAGCCGCCGAATGACCTTAATTCTGGCACAAATATCGGCATTGCGCCTAAACCCTCCGCCAGCCCGCTGAAATCGCGGCAAAATCATTGACGGAAACTGGTCGGATCTTTCACACTGACGCGATAAGTCACGCTGAGGAATCCGCTATGAGCCAGGCACTGCACAACCTGCTTAATTTATTAAATCTGGAAAAACTGGAAGAAGGCCTGTTTCGTGGTCAGAGCGAAGATCTGGGCTTGCGCCAGGTGTTTGGTGGCCAGGTAGTCGGCCAGGCGCTGTATGCCGCGAAACAAACGGTGCCGGAAGAGCGCATCATTCACTCCTTCCACAGCTACTTTCTACGTCCGGGCGATAGCCAAAAAGCCATCATTTATGATGTCGAAACGCTGCGTGACGGCAAAAGCTTCAGCGCACGCCGCGTTAGCGCGGTACAGAATGGTCAGCCGATCTTCTACATGACGGCTTCGTTCCAGGCACCTGAAAGCGGCTTCGAGCATCAGAATGAAATGCCGCAGGTGCCGGGCCCGGATAATCTGCCATCGGAACAGGATTTGGCGAAGAAGCTGGCCGCGCATCTGCCACTCAAGCTGAAAGAAAAATTCCTCGCCGAGCGTCCGCTGGATATTCGTCCGGTGCAAATTCATAACCCGCTGAAAGGCCACGTCGATAAGCCGCTGCGTCAGGTGTGGATTCGTGCCAACGGCGAGTTACCGGCCGATCGTCGTATCCATCAATACCTGCTGGGCTATGCCTCGGATCTCAACTTCCTGCCGGTGGCGCTGCAACCGCACGGTAAAGGCTTCCTCGAAGCCGATATGCAGGTTGCAACCATCGATCACTCAATGTGGTTCCATCGTCCGTTCGACTTGTCTGAATGGCTGCTGTACAGCGTAGTGAGCACTTCCGCCTCCGGCGCGCGCGGTTTTGTGCGTGGCGAGTTTTATACGCAGGATGGCCGACTGGTGGCGACCACGGTGCAAGAGGGCGTGATGCGTCAACGCGACGCATAAAAAAAGGGGCGATATTATCGCCCCTCTGTTTTTTTATAATTTTAGCGCACTGCTCTTCTTCAGCCCGGCTGTTACTGGTTGTAAGCGTTCTCGCCGTGGCTGTTCACATCCAGACCTTCACGTTCCTGATCTTCCGGAACGCGCAGGCCAACAATCATATCCGCCAGTTTGAAGCCGATGAAGGCCACAACCGCAGTCCAGACGATGGTCACACCTACGCTGAACAGCTGAATCCAAACCTGATGGCCCATGGTCACGCCTTCTGCGTAGCCTACGCCACCCAGTGAAGAGGATGCGAACACGCCGGTCAGGATACAACCGAGGATGCCACACACGCCGTGCACACCGAACACATCACATGGGTCATCAACGCGCAGCCATTTCTTCAGGGTTGTTACGCCCCACAGACCGGCTAAACCACCCGCCAGACCGATAATCAGCGCGCCGCCGACACCGACATAACCACAAGCTGGGGTAATCGCCACCAGACCAGCGATGAAGCCAGAGCAAGCACCGAGCAGAGAAGGTTTACCGCGTACCGCCCACTCGCCAAACACCCACGACAGCACCGCACCCGCTGTAGCCACCACGGTATTCAGGAACGCCAGCGCAGCGATTTCGTTAGCTGAGGAAGCAGAACCCGCGTTGAAGCCGAACCAGCCCACATACAGAATCGCGGTACCGAGGAACACCATCGGCAGGTTGTGTGGTTTGAAGGCTTCTTTGCCGAAACCAGCACGTTTGCCCACCAGGTAAGCACCCACCAGGCCAGCAACCGCGGCGTTGATGTGAACCACGGTACCGCCCGCGAAGTCGAGCGCGCCGTCTTGCGCCAGCAAGCCACCCGCCCACACCATGTGTGCGATTGGCAGATACGCCAGCGTCAGCCATACCACCACAAAGATCAGAACCGCAGAGAAGCGAATACGTTCAGCCAGCGCACCGACAATCAGGCCGACGGTGATACAGGCGAAGGAAGCCTGGAACGCAACGTGAATGTACTGATAGAAGCTGCCCATCAGCGCTTTCAGCTCAATATTTTTCAGCATCGCCCACTGGAAGCTACCGAAGAAGGAGTTGCCTTCACTGAACGCCAGTGAGTAGCCGTAAATCACCCACAGCACGCAAACCAGTGAGAAGGTCACCGCAACCTGCGTCAGCATCGACAGCACGTTCTTGCCGCGAATCAAACCGCCGTAGAACAGCGCAATGCCGGGAATCGACATAAACAGTACCAAGGCGGTACAGATCATCATAAAGGCGTTATCGGCTTTATCCGCTACTGCAGGGGCTGCCGCCATCGCCAGAGAAGGTAACAGCGCAAGGCTGGTGAGGCCCAACTTCGTTATCAGTTTATTCATTTCTTTCCATCCCATCACAATTCAGAGCCCCAGTTACAGTGCTGCTTCGTCGGTCTCGCCGGTACGAATACGAATGACGCGCTGCAGTTCTGCGACGAAAATCTTGCCGTCGCCAATTTTGCCGGTATACGCGGCTTTGCTGATGACATCGACCACTTCATCAAGTTGGTCGTCCGCAATAGCGATATCAATTTTTACTTTTGGCAGGAAGTTAACGCTGTACTCGGCACCGCGATAAAGCTCTGCGTGACCTTTCTGGCGACCAAAACCTTTAACCTCGGTAACGGTCAGTCCCTGAATGCCAATAGAGGATAAGGCTTCACGCACGTCCTCCAGCTTAAATGGTTTGATTACCACGGTAACCAGCTTCATACGTTCCCCTCCGGATAAGAAATTGAGTGAGTCTTCGCGGACACGTAGGGATATAAGCAAAGGCTGTGCCATAAATAAAAAAAGGGGAATGTCAGTAGCATAGGCGCGCTGTATCACGCTTCGTTATGTGAAGCACAGCGCAGTTTGCTTAGGGGGTAGAGGAAAGGTGTTGCAATATTGCACTTCTTTGGTGCTTCAAGCCTCAAAGAAGTGCATCAATACAGAACATTCCGATAAAACTGTGCAAAAAAGGTGCAATTCACCCTTCGGCTTGTACGGGGATGCCCGCCGCGAGTTCATCGCCGGCCTGCTGCAGCTGATACATCTGCCAGTAACGGCCCTGCTCGGTCAGCAGCTCAGCATGCGTACCGCGTTCCACCACCTGACCGCGATGCAGCACTAAGATCTGATCGGCTTCGGTAATGGTGGAAAGGCGATGCGCAATCACCACCAGCGTGCTGTGCTGGCGTAGTGCACGTAACGCCTGCTGAATCGCCTGTTCCGTGCCGGAATCGATATTGGCCGTGGCTTCGTCGAGGATCAGGATTTGCGGTAATGACACCAGCACGCGCGCCAGCGCCAGCAACTGTTTCTGCCCAACCGACAGATTATTGCCCTGCTCGCCTAAACGCGTATGGATGCCGTCCGCCATGCTGCGCGCCAGCGGTGCCAGCTGCACCGTCTCCAGCGCCTGCCACACCTGATCTTCCGGGATATCGCGCCCCAAACGCACGTTGGCCAGCAGCGAATCCGCCAGCACCACCGGATCCTGTTGCACCATCGCAACGCTTTGACGTAAAGCGGCGTGCGACAGCTGCGGCAGCGGGCGACCATCCAGTTCGATACTGCCGCGTGTCACCGGGTAATAGCCCATCAGCAGATTCGCCAGCGTACTTTTCCCGCTGCCGGTGTGCCCCACCAGCGCAACAAAATGACGCGCCGGCACTTCGAGATTGATGTGGCTGAGCACATCGCGATTATCGCGATAGGCAAAGCTCACATCCCGCAGCGAGATGCTGCCGGAGGCCAGCGGCAGACTATCGCTGCCGTAACCTTGCTGTTCTGCATCCATCAGTTCAAAGATACGCTCGCCGGACACCACCGCCTGTTGCAGCATCGACTGCTGCGTGGTGAGTTCAATCAGCGGTTCATTGAGGCGGCCAAGATAGGTAATAAAGGCATACAGCACACCGACTTCAAACACGCCCGGCGTGGCGAAGCTGAACAGCATCAGCAAACCGCACAGAATCATCGCCGAAAACAGACTCAGCAACGGGCGCAATAAAAAGCCATCCAGCCGCAGCGTTTCCATACGCGCCAGATAGTGTGAACGGCTGGCTTCGCCCATGCGTTCACCAAAGCGCGCCTGCTGGCGGAACTGCTGGATCACGCTCATGCCGTTGATCACTTCATTGAAGCCGTTGTTGATGTCCGCCAGATAGCTGCGCACGCGACGCGCAATCGGCGTGCTAAAGCGCTGATAAATCAGCATCACCGTTAGCACCAGCGGGAAAATCACGATCGCTACCAACGCCATGCGCCAGTCGAGGGAGAACATCGCCACCAGCATCGCGCCAATCAACGCGGCGGCGCGCAACACTGTGGCCACCACGGTAACGTAGAGATCTTTGATCACTTCGGTGTCATTGGTGACGCGCGAGATGATTTGGCCGACCGGCTGCGTATCGAAGGCGCTGAGCGGCTGGCGCAACGCCGCGTTCATCACGTCCACGCGCAATTGCTGCACCACGCCAATCGCCGCGCGGTTAAACAGCAACGCCTGAAAATAGTGCAAACCGGCGGCCAGCAATTGCAGCAGGACAAAGCCCACCAGCAGGCCCGCGACGATGCCCCACGGCATCTGATGTTTCGCCACCAGATTATCGATGAAGTAGCTTACCAGCACCGGTCCGGTCACTTCGGCTGCCGCCGCAATCCACAGCATGCCGACCGCCAGCCACAGCGATTTACGCCACGGTTTGCCATACGCCAGCAGTCGTTTCAGCGTCGGCCATAAACGTTGTGATTTAGCCACGGCTAGCTCCTTCTGCCACTTCATCGTCATCCAGTGCGGCTTCCAGCTGCTGATAACGGTACATATCGCGATACCACCCCTCTTTGCCCGCCAGAGTTTCATGATCGCCACGCTGCGCCACGGCACCCTGCTGCAGCACCAGAATTTCACTCGCTTCAGTGAGCGCCGACAGACGATGCGCGCTGATAATCAAGGTGCGCCCTTTGCCCCACTGACGCAGGTTATGCAGGATGTCATGTTCAGTGCGGCCATCAACCGCCGACAGCGCATCATCCAGAATCAGGATTTCGGCATTCAGCAGCAGCGCGCGTGCAATCGCTATGCGCTGCTTCTGTCCGCCCGATAACATCACGCCGCGTTCGCCCACTTCGGTCTCATAACCTTGTGGCAGGCGCAGAATATCATCGTGCACGCAGGCCATGGTTGCCACGCGCTCCAGCTCTTGCTGCGTCGCATTCGGGCGACCCAGCGCCAGATTAGCGGCAATGGTATCGGAGAACAGGAAAGGCGTCTGGCTGACGACCGCCAGCCGGCTGCGCCAGCTATCGAGCCGCAACTGCGGCAGCGGTGTATTGTGGTAGCGAATATCGCCTTGATCGATGTCGAAGTGGCGCTGAATCAAGCTTAGGAGCGTGCTCTTGCCGCAGCCGGTTGGCCCACATAATCCCAGCATTTGGCCCGGTTTTAACTGGAAATTAAGATGGCTCAGCACCGGGCCAGAACTGGCCGGATAGCGGAACTCACGAATGGCAACCTGCAGGATGCCAGGCTCAGGCGGTAACACCTTCTGACCATCTTCAACCGCCGGCGCTTCCGCCAGCAAGGAACGGATACGGCTCCACGCCGCACTGCCGCGCTCAACGATGTTGATCATCCACGCCAGCGCCAGCATCGGCCAAATCATCAGGCCGAGGTACATCACAAAGCTGGTGAGTTGCCCGAGCGTCAAACTGCCGTTCCACACCATCCAGCCGCCACCGGCAATCGCCAGCAGGTTGGAGAAGCCAACGGCGATATAAATGATCGGATCGAAACGCGCATCGACGCGCGCCACATGCAGGTTTTTCTTGCCGGTATCAGCAGCAGTGCCGGCAAACTGCTGCGACTGGTGATCTTCGAGGCCAAATGCTTTGATCATACGGATGCTGGTCAGGCTTTCCTGGGTTTGATCGTTCAGGCTTGAAAACGCCGCCTGCGCCACTTTGAAACGTTGATGCAAGCGGGCACCGTCTTTCTGGATGGCGAAAGCCATAATTGGCATCGGGATCAGCGCCAGTAACGTCAGTTGCCAGCTAATTTGGGTGCTCATCACAATCAGCACCACCAATCCCATCACCAGCGAATCCACCAGCGTCAGCACGCCTTCACCGGCGGCAAACACCACGCGATCCACATCATTGGTGGCGCGGGCGATCAGATCGCCAGTGCGATGGCGCAGATAAAATGCCGGATGCTGGCGGCTGAGCTGGCGATAAAAATCTTCACGTAGCTCAACGGCTAATTGATAGGATGCGCCAAACAGCAGCACGCGCCAGACGTAGCGCAGCAGATAGACAATCACCGCCGTCACCAGCATCACGCCGATCCACATAAAGATCTGCCCGGCGCTTAAATTATGCTGGGTGACGCCGTCGACAATTACGCCAACCACGTGCGGTGGCAGCAATTGCAGTAAGGCAATAACGATCAGCAAGCTGACGGCGCCCAGATATCGCCGCCACTCGCGCAGGAAATACCAACTTAACTGGCTGAATAATTGCACAAGCGTGTCTCTTTCTGTGCCCGTTAGGGCGCTACCGGCAAGGCGGTGGTGTATTTAATCTCTTCCATGGCAAAACTGGAGGTCACATCTATCAGTCCCGGTACGCCGTTCACCAGGCGCTTATAAAAGCTGTCGTAACTCTTCATGTCCGCGACCTGAATGCGCAGCAAATAATCGTACTCGCCCGCCATGCGGTAAAACGCCATCACTTCCGGCATTTGCTGCACCACGGCGACAAATTGCTTAAACCACTCGCTGCTATGCTGCTGAGTTTTAACAAACATAAAAGCGGTGAGCGACAGACCGATTTTTTCGCCGTCCACCAGCGCCACGCGCGCACGAATAATGCCATCATCTTCCAGTTTTTTCAGGCGTTTCCAGCACGGCGTGGTGGTGAGATTCACCGTATCGGCCAACGTCTGCAGCGACAATGTGCAATCCTGCTGCAGCATTGCCAGCAAAGTGCGGTCAGTTTTATCTAACATTTGCCACTCCCGGAGAAAAATTTTCTCTAAGCGCACCATTATACCGTGATTAAAGCAACCTCTTTTTCCTGCCAGTGCCTTACACTGTGCGCAATAATGATTACGGAAATGCCACATGCAAACGCCCTGGGTTCGCCACGCCATCAATGAAATTAACGCCGATTTTCAGCGCTCCGCGGATACGCATCTGATCCGCTTTAAGCTGGATGATTTTCCCGGCATTCACTTCTATCTTAAGGATGAAAGCACCCATCCCAGCGGCAGCTTAAAACACCGTTTGGCGCGTTCCCTGTTTCTCTATGGCCTGGCGAATGGCTGGATCCACGAAAATACGCCGATCATTGAAGCCTCATCCGGCAGTACTGCAGTATCGGAAGCTTACTTCGCGCGTTTGCTCGGTTTGCCCTTTATCGCTGTGATGCCCGCCAGCACCGCGAAACGCAAAATCGAGATGATTGGTTTTTACGGTGGCGAGTGCCATTTCGTCGCCGATCCCTGCCAGCTGTACAGCGAATCCGAGCGTTTAGCGCGTGAACTGAATGGCCACTTTATGGACCAGTTCACCTATGCCGAGCGCGCCACCGACTGGCGCGGCAACAACAATATTGCCGAAAGCATTTTCCGCCAGATGTCACACGAACCCTTCCCGGTGCCGCATACGGTGATCATGAGCGCCGGTACCGGCGGAACCTCAGCAACATTGGGCCGCTATATCCGCTATCAGGGCCATGACACGCGCCTGCTGGTGGTCGATCCGCAGCATTCAGTGTTCTTTGATTACTGGCAGAGCCGCGACAAAACGCTGCGCAGCGAACGCGGCAGTTTGATTGAAGGCATTGGTCGTCCGCGCGTGGAACCATCGTTTTTACCCGACGTGATTGACGAGATGATGAAAGTGCCGGATGGCGCGACTATCGCCGCGATGCTGCAGCTGGAAAAGGTGCTGGGACGTCGTCCTGGCGCCTCAACCGGCACCAACTTCTGGGGCATGATGCAGTTGGCAAAACGCATGCGGGACAACGGCGAGCAGGGTTCTTTGGTGACGTTGCTGTGTGACAGCGGTGAGCGCTATCCCGACACCTATTACAATGCGCAGTGGGTGAAGCAGAATATCGGCGACATTGCGCCGTGGGTGCGTGAGCTACAATAAAAAACCGGACGTCCTGTCCGGTTCACTGTAAGCCTCAGCATTCGGGGGAATAATCGAGGTGTGGTGTGGTCATCCAGTGATTAAGGTAGTGAGAAACTGCCTGTGTCTCGCAATGTCCGATAATCGGTAAATGGGGCAACGACGCTTTCAGTTGATGCATGGCGTTGCCCATAATGAAACCGCTGCCAACGCGCTCCAGCATTTCGCGATCGTTCATGGCATCGCCAAACGCCATACAATCCGCCAGCGACAGCGAAAGGTGCTGGCACAAACGTCCCAACGCCGCGCCTTTATGGCAATCGACCGGCAACACTTCCAGACAATCCCACGCAGAGAAGCAAATGTTGGCCCGCTCGCCCAACGCGGCCTGCAATTCACTTCTTAATGCCTGCAACATTTCATGCGGCGCAATAAAACAAATTTTGGTGACTTCATGCGCCGACATCTGACGCAAATCACGCAGCTGATACTGGAAGCCACTCATCGCATGCGCTTCCAGCGCGCCGAGCAGCGGCTTATCGGTAAACCAGCCCTCATCGTTGAAAATATGAATCGAGGCTGGCGTTTGCCAATGCGTATGAATCACCTCTTCCGCCACCGATGGCGATAAATCGCAGCCGTAAAGTTGGTTGCCTTCCAGATCGTGTATACGCGTACCGTTGCCGGTAATCAGCCACGCAGGCAAGGTGATTTGTTCGCGTACTCGCTGCATATCCATAAGATGACGCCCGGTGGCAAACGCCAACGTGACGCCGCGCTGATGCAACGCATGCAGGCTTGCCAGCGTTTCATTACCTAACCGGTGCGAAGGCAGCAACAGCGTGCCGTCCATATCAAATGCCGCGAGGCGAGCCATGCGAATTCTCCTGTCTGTGTGAGGCAGCTACTATCGCCTGGTAATTACGGAACTAATAGTGAATACTTTTTAAAAACTGTTCCGGGTTTAGCTATGCGTGAACTTCATCGGGTCAATCAATTTCAGCGCCTGTGGCAACTCAGCCACGGCGAAACGCAACGCCTTAGCGTCGCTGCGATGGCGCAACACTGCTTTTGCAGCGAGCGCCATCTGCGCACGCTGCTGCGTCAGTGGCAGGATGCCGGCTGGCTGCAGTGGCGCGGTGAATCCGGGCGTGGCAAACAGGGTGAGCTAACTTTCCTGGTGTCGCCGGAACAGCTGCGCCAGCAGTTGTTAACGCAGCAACTCGACGCCGGCGAGGCGGTACAGGCGCTGCAGGTGCTCGATCTGCATCCCGAGCGATTAGTAAAATTGCTGCGACCACTGATGGGCGGTCAGTGGCAGAAGCAATCGCCGGTGCTGCGCATTCCTTACTACCGCGCGATGGAGCCGTTGCGTCCGCTGCAGCTGACCGGACGCGCCGAGCAACATCTGGCGCGCCAGGTTTTCTCCGGGTTAACGCGTTTTCGCGATAACGATGTTGAAGGCGATCTCGCTCACCATTGGCAGCATGATGCCAGCGGCCGTGACTGGTATTTCTGGCTGCGCCCACAGCTCAGCTGGCACAACGATGAACCGGTGCAGGCGGCACAGTTGGTTGAGCAGCTGCAACAGATCAGGCATTCGCCACGCGGTTCGCGGCTGCTGGCGGCGATTGAACAGATTGAAGCGCCGCATCCGCTAGCGATACATATTCAACTGCGCGAAAGCGATTACTGGCTGCCGCAGCGGCTGGCGCATCAGTTATGTCTGTTACCGCATCCTGAATTCACCGATATCGGTAGCGGGCCGTGGAAACTCACGCATTTCACCGCTGAGATGGTGCGGCTGGAGAGCCATGCGCGCTGGCATTTGCAGCGTCCGCTGATCCAGCGGATGGAATACTGGATCACACCACAGCTGTTTGATCGTGATCTCGGCACCAGCTGCAGCCATCCGGTGCAAATCGCCATTGGCGATCCTGACGAACTCGGCTCGCTACGTCCGGTTGATCGCAGTATCAGCCTGGGATTTTGCTATCTGGCGCCACGCATCTCGGCGAACTTCAGTGCCGAACAGGCCCAATCGCTGATTGCCCTGATTCAGCGCAGTGGTGTGATTCAGCAACTGCCGCTGGATGAGGGTTTAATCACACCGAGCCATGAGCTGCTGCCTGGCTGGCCGGTACCGCGCGCCGAAAGAGAGACGATTGCACTGCCGCCCACATTAACGCTGCATTACCACTTGCCGGTCGAACTGCATGTGATGGCACAGGCGTTGATTCCACTGCTGGCGCAACACGGCTGCGCCCTCACCTGCATCTTCCATGACGTAAAAAGCTGGCGTGACGATAGCGATCTCAGTGAGGCCGATGTGGTGATGGGCGATCGACTGATTGGCGATGCACCACTGTTTACGCTGGTGAACTGGCTGGAGAACGATCCGGTCTGGCAGCCGCTGCGCGAACAGGTTCTGCAAACGCCACTGAGCGCGATTGCCCAACAACCTGATGCACTGCAGCGCGGTGAATTGACTCAGCAACTGTTTCAGCAGCTGATGTGCGATGGCCACTTACTGCCGCTGTTTAACTATCGCTATCAGGTTTTTGCGCCGCCCGGCGTGGAGGGCATCCAGCTTAATAGTTTGGGATGGTTTGATTTCACCCGCGCCTGGATTCCGCCGCCAACCACAGCTAGCGCTGTTCAGCCTGCGTCCGAGCCAGTACCATAAGCGCACTGATTTTTGGGGAAGAAAAAATGAAACGAGCCGTTGTGGTATTCAGTGGCGGACAAGACTCCACCACCTGTTTAATTCAGGCGCTGCAACATTATGATGAAGTGCATTGCGTTACTTTTGATTACGGCCAACGCCATCGTGAAGAGATCGAGGTTGCGGCTGAGCTGTCGCACAAGCTGGGCGCGCGCGCACACAAAGTGCTGGACGTTACGCTGCTCAACGAGTTAGCCGTTAGCAGCCTGACGCGCGACAACATTCCGGTGCCGACCTATGATCCCAATGCCAGCGGTTTGCCGAGTACCTTTGTACCGGGCCGCAATATCCTGTTCCTGACGCTGGCATCGATTTATGCCTATCAGGTCGAAGCCGAAGCGGTGATCACCGGCGTGTGCGAAACCGATTTCTCCGGCTACCCGGATTGCCGTGATGAGTTTGTTAAAGCACTGAATAACGCCGTCAGCCTCGGCATGGCGCGCAATATTCGTTTTGAGACGCCGCTGATGTGGCTGAATAAAGCGGAAACCTGGGCGCTGGCCGATTACTGGCAGCAACTGCCGCTGGTACGCGCTGAAACGCTTACCTGCTACAACGGCGTAAAAGGTGATGGCTGTGGCGAATGCGCGGCCTGTCATTTACGCGCCCGTGGCCTGGCAGATTATCAGGCGAACGCGCCGGCGGTGATGGCAGCGATGAAACAAAAAAGCGGCCTCAACTGATTCAGGCCGCAGGGTAAACTGGCGTCATCGGCGCCAGTTATTCATTTTCCACCATCAATGACATCAGACGCTCGCGCAACTCCCCTTCCATCGGCACCGCTTTTTGCGTGCGCAAATCGATACAGACAAAGGTCAGCGCGGCATCGGCCACCACCGAATTATCACTGGCCAGCAAGACACGCTGCGCAATGATGCCACTTTTACCGCTGAGCTGTGACACTTCACTTTCAATATTCAATACGTCGCCCAATACCGCCGGACGACGATAGTTGATGTTGATATTCACCACCACAAACGCCAGTTGCTGCTCCATCAGCCAATGAAAAGCATCGACATCCTCCAGCCACTGCCAGCGCGCCTCTTCCAGAAATTCCAGATAGCGCGCGTTATTCACGTGCTGATAAACATCCAGATGATAACCGCGCACTTTAATTGTGGTTTGCATTGTTGCTCCTTGTTCAGGCTGAGAATGACAACTGGTAAGACCTGTTGAGCATAGCACAGCCTGAATCCGGGCTTTTTCAATCCTTCAAAGTCGCGAGACGCTTCACAGTTTAAGCCGGGCGCTGTTGCGCTCAATCAGGGCGCTACCAATGCCCGGCACCTCCTTGAGCTGTTCAATGGCGGTAAAGGGCCCGTATTGTTCGCGATAACTGACAATCGCCTGCGCCTTCTTCAGCCCGATACCGTTCATACCAGCCGCCAGTTGTTCGGCGGTGGCTGAATTGATGCTAACCTGGCCTTCCTGTGGCGTGGAGACTTGCGTCGCCTGCGTTTCACTGGGACTTTCGGCAGCCGCCAGTCCGGTGGTATAAACTGCGCCGCTCAGCGCCAGCGTAATGCATAGGGCTTGAAACGTTGATTTAACCATGCTGTGTTTCTCCTTGTGTTTGACAGCAACAGCAGGGTGTCACAGCACAATTCAACGCTCAAAAGGGCAATTATAGAAATGGAAAAGGCCGCATAAGCGGCCTTTCGGGTATTGCAGTGATTTAACTTTTTTTGTGAGGCTTACTGGTTTTGTGCGGCGGCGCCGTACTTAATCTTCGCCTCTTTACGCAGGTTTTCCAGCAGCGCTTCAAAGGCGATTTGCGCGTTATTCTGCGTTACGCCTTTTACCATCTCATCGATCTGCGCCTGCGGCATGTTGCCCGCGCTGACTTTATCCAGCGCGATCAGCACCACATTGCCCTGCATATCTTCGCTCACGCCCCACGACGGTTTATTGTCGGCAGGTTGTGGCAGATTGAAGGCTGACTGAGCAACAGGATCCTGCGCGTTGCGATCGAACGATTTGCTGGCGCTGAGCGTCAGGCCTGCAGCCTTCAGTGCATCCGCTTTACCGGCTTTCAAATCGGCCAGCAGCTTATCTGCTTGTGCTTTCGCCTGCTGTGTCGCTTTATCATGCTTCAGCGAGTCTACGATCTGCGCTTTTACCTGATCCAGCGGCTTCACCGCTTCTGGTTTGTGCTCGCTGATACGCAGGACAAAGGCACGATCGCCATCCACAGAGATGATGTCGGAGTTGTTACCCGGCGCACCATTCTGGCCTACCAGACCACCGTTGAAGATCGCCTGTTTAACCTGATCGAAATTCAACTCGTCTGGCAGGTTATCACGGGTGATCCAATTGGTTTCTACCACTTTCAAGCCGGAAGCCTGCGCGGCGCCCGCCAACGATTCGTTGTCGTTGCTGGCTGCTTCGCTGACTTTCTGCTGAATTTTGTAGAAGGCATCAACCGCTTTCTCTTGTTTCACTTTATCGGCAACGATGTCATGAACATCGGCCAACGGCTTAACCTGCTCCGGCTGGATATCATCCAGACGCACCACCAGGAAGCCAACCGACGATTTGATAGCGCCGGAAAGCTGGCCTTTCTGCGTCAGATTGGCGTTTTTCAGCTCGTCTGGCGTAGTGCTCGGCTCCAGCCAACCCATGTCACCGCCTTTGCGGGCTGAAATTGGGTCGATGGATTTGCTTTTTGCCAGCGCGGCGAAATCTTCGCCTTTCTTCAGCGCGTCAACCACGGCGTTAGCGTCAGCTTCCGTCCTGGTCTGGATCACGCTGTAGCGATTACGCTGTGGCTGTGAATAATCCGCTTTATGTTGATCGTACCAGCTCTGAATGTCCGCTTCGCTGGCCGTTTCCTGCATGCTAGCGGCATCCATTTTGATGTAGCTCACGCGGAACTGTTCAGGCGCCATGAAGCTATTCTGATGCTGCTGGTAATATTGGCTGACTTCGTTGTCGCTGACCGTCTGCTTAGCCGCCAGCGCGTTGACATCAATCACCGCCTGACGCACTTCACGCTGCTGAGACACCAGATCCACCAGCTTGCTGGTTTCGCCTTTTAGCATGAAATCGGTGTTAGCAATTGCGTTAATCAGCTGCTGCGTCGCCAGCTGCTTGCGCAGCGCTTCGGCATACTGATCGGCAGTGAAGCCCATGCTGGTGATCAGGCCGCTGTATTTGGCGTTGTCGAATTTACCGTTGGTCTGGAAAGCTTTCTGATTGAAGATCGCCTGTTTCACCTGATCATCGCTGATGCCGATGTGCAGATCTTTGATGTACTGATCAAGTAACGCCTGATCGATCAACTGCGACAGCGCCTGCTGGCGCATCTGCTGCATGTAGCCTTCGTTGCTGGCTAACTGCGAGAACTGATCGCCCAGCATCTGCTGCTGACGATTGCGCTCGTTGTTATAACCCTGCTCTAGCTCTGCACGGCTGATCTCGTGGCCGTTAACTTTGGCAGCATAATCACCGCCGCCACCGATCAGGTAGTTGCCCACCCCGGTGAGTACGAAAGACAGGATGATCAATCCCAGAATAATCTTGAGCACGACATGATTCGACGCCGCGCGTAAATTGTCCATCATGGTATGACAACACTCCGCTGTAGTGTGAATGTAAAGCTCTAACACGATGTCATCATCGTGCAACTGCTGTTCAGGCTGGCAGTTGGCAACCATGCGGAGACAACAACCAAAGGCTATCGCCGCGCATCAAGAATAAAAAAGGCACATCAAAAATGATGTGCCCGTATGTTACATGAGAACGGCTTTTGCGTCCTCAATCCACGGAAGAAAATGCTTCAATGGATGTATCAGCGGTCATTAATTGACGGAATCTTTCAGTGCTTTACCAGCACGGAAGCCCGGAACTTTACCAGCCGGAATGGTGAGCTCTTTACCCGTTTGTGGGTTACGGCCAGTACGAGCTGCACGCTCACGTACAGAGAAAGTACCGAAACCAACCAGTGCCACTTCATCACCGCCCTTCAGAGCTTCGGTAACGGAGTCCATGAATGCATCTAAAACACGTCCCGCTGCCGCTTTAGAAATGTCAGCATCTGCAGCAATTTTGTCGATCAACTGTGACTTATTCACTCTCTTCATCCCCTCTTTTATTATTCACATCGCACCCGTGCTTCCCGCCCGGTGCGAACGCGCAGCCAGTTATATCAAGCCTGTGGAGCTGAAACAACGGTATTCATCTTAATCGTTGATCCAGCAGCCCACTAAGTTAGCGGCACAAAAAAAAGCTGGCAAGCACCATTTTGCCTGCCAGCTTCGCTTTTTAGCGGTTTATGCCGCTAATCACTATTTTGCGGTCGCAACCTGCATGCCGTAAGGCGCATTTTCCAGTGCCAGGTTCAGCACTTCTTCAATACGCTTCACCGGATGAATCTCGAGATCGGCAATCACGTTCTGGGGAATATCCTCTAGATCGCGCTTGTTTTCGTCCGGGATCAGCACGGTTTTGATGCCGCCACGGTGTGCCGCCAGCAACTTCTCTTTCAGGCCACCAATCGGCAGAACCAGACCACGCAAGGTGATTTCACCGGTCATTGCGACATCAGAACGCACCGGGTTACCGGTTAAGCAAGACACCAGCGCGGTGCACATAGCGATACCGGCGCTCGGGCCATCTTTCGGTGTCGCACCTTCTGGTACGTGCACGTGGATGTCGCGTTTCTCGTAGAAATCACCGTTGATGCCCAGTTTCTCTGCACGCGCGCGCACCACAGTCAGCGCGGCCTGAATCGATTCCTGCATCACTTCGCCCAGCGAACCGGTGTACGTCAGCTTGCCTTTACCTGGTACGCAGGCGGTTTCAATGGTCAGCAGATCGCCGCCCACTTCCGTCCACGCCAGTCCGGTCACCTGACCCACACGGCTTTCGCTCTCTGCGCGACCATAATCAAAGCGCTGCACGCCAAGGAAATCCTTGAGATTATCGCCATTGATCACGATGTGCTTTTTCGACTTATCCATCAGCAGCGCCTTCACTGCTTTACGGCACAGCTTGGAGAGTTCGCGCTCCAGACTACGCACGCCCGCTTCACGCGTGTAGTAGCGGATGATGCCAACAATCGCGCTGTCGTCGACAGTGATCTCTTTCTCTTTCAGCGCATTACGTTCAATCTGCTTCGGCAGCAAATGTTGCTTCGCGATGTTCAGCTTTTCATCTTCGGTGTAACCGGAGAGACGAATCACTTCCATACGGTCAAGCAACGGTGCTGGGATGTTCATGGAGTTTGAGGTCGCCACGAACATAACGTCAGAGAGATCGTAATCCACTTCCAGATAGTGATCGTTAAACGCGATGTTCTGCTCAGGATCCAGCACCTCAAGCAGCGCTGAAGCCGGATCGCCACGCATGTCAGAAGACATTTTGTCGATCTCATCCAGCAGGAACAGCGGGTTTTTGACGCCCACTTTCGCCATTTTCTGGATCAACTTGCCAGGCATAGAACCGATGTAGGTACGACGATGTCCGCGGATTTCCGCTTCATCACGCACGCCACCCAGCGCCATACGCACGTATTTACGTCCGGTGGCCTTAGCAATCGACTGTCCCAGCGAGGTTTTACCAACGCCCGGCGGTCCAACGAGGCACAGAATTGGGCCTTTGATTTTGCTAACGCGACTCTGCACCGCAAGATACTCAAGGATGCGATCTTTGACGCGCTCCAGACCGTAATGGTCGATATCCAGCGTTTCCTGCGCTTTACGCAGGTCTTTTTTCACCTTGCTGCGCGCCACCCACGGAACCTGAACCATCCAGTCGATGTAGCCACGCACCACGGTCGCTTCTGCAGACATCGGCGACATCATCTTCAGCTTCTGCAGCTCAGCTTCGGCTTTTTCACGCGCTTCGGTCGGCATTTTGGCCGCTTCAATCTTACGTTTCAGCGCCTCGTACTCATCCGGCGCATCATCCATTTCGCCCAGCTCTTTCTGAATGGCTTTCATTTGCTCATTCAGATAGTACTCACGCTGGCTTTTTTCCATCTGCTTTTTAACGCGGTTGCGAATGCGCTTCTCAACCTGCAGCAGATCGATTTCTGATTCCATCATCGCCATCAGATATTCCAGACGTTCATTGACGTCGGACATCTCCAGCACGGACTGTTTATCAGCCAGTTTCAGCGGCATATGCGCTGCGACGGTATCGGCCAGACGGGCCGCATCGTCGATGCTGTTGAGGGAGGTTAAGACCTCAGGTGGGATTTTTTTATTGAGCTTGATGTAGCCTTCGAACTGGTTGATGGCCGTGCGCACCAGCACTTCCTGCTCGCGCTCTTCAATTTCTGGCGAGACAAGGTATTCGGCCTGGGCAACAAAATGGTCGCCATTATCAGCCAGCGTGGTGATGTGCGCGCGCTGTAAACCTTCGACCAGCACTTTTACCGTGCCGTCTGGAAGTTTCAGCATCTGCAATACAGAAGCGACGGTCCCTACTGAGAAGAGATCGTTAATGCCAGGTTCATCCGTTGAAGCCTCTTTCTGTGCAACCAGCATGATCTTTTTATCATGATCCATCGCGGCTTCGAGGCACCGAATCGATTTTTCCCGGCCAACAAACAACGGAATTACCATGTGCGGATAAACCACCACGTCGCGCAACGGCAACACGGGGATTTCAATGCGTTCAGAACGCTCAGGATTCATAGAGCTCTCTCTTAGTTTAATGTCCGCCAGGTGATGGGTACCGCGCAATAGAGGTTTTGCAGTTAAACCCACAGGATATTGAGTATATGGGGATGCTTGTACGACATTCAATGTCACTGGCGAGAGAAAAACAAAAGGGGAAAGATTTTTCCCCTTTTTTAAGATAACAACGTGGTGCAATTGTTTATTTATTCACCAGAAGCCTGGGCTTCATGCTTTCCATAAATCAACATCGGCTCGGATTGACCTTCAATGACTGATTCATCAATCACCACTTTTTCAACGTCATCCATCGAAGGCAGGTCGTACATAGTTTCAAGTAACGCACCTTCAACGATAGAACGCAGACCACGCGCACCGGTTTTACGTGACATCGCTTTTTTAGCGATTGCCGTTAAGGCTTCGTCGCGGAATTCCAGTTCTACGCCTTCCAGATTGAACAGCGCCTGATACTGTTTGGTCAGCGCATTCTTCGGCTCACGCAGGATCTGAATCAGCGCTTCTTCACTCAGTTCGCTCAGCGTTGCCACAACCGGCAAACGACCGATGAACTCAGGAATCAGGCCAAACTTGATCAAATCTTCTGGCTCAACCTGCGACAGCAATTCGCCTTCACTCGCCTTCTGGGATTTGCCCTTCACGGTTGCGCCGAAGCCGATGCCGGACCCGGTTTCAACACGCTGGGAAATCACCTTATCGAGACCGGCGAATGCGCCACCACAGATAAACAGAATCTTGGAGGTATCAACCTGCAAAAACTCCTGCTGCGGATGTTTACGTCCGCCCTGCGGCGGTACGGCAGCCACGGTGCCTTCAATCAGTTTCAACAGCGCTTGCTGTACGCCTTCGCCCGAGACGTCACGGGTGATAGACGGGTTGTCAGACTTACGAGAAATCTTGTCGATTTCATCAATATAGACAATGCCGCGCTGCGCTTTCTGCACGTCGTAATCACACTTCTGCAGCAGCTTCTGGATGATGTTTTCAACGTCTTCACCCACATAACCCGCTTCGGTCAGCGTGGTGGCATCCGCCATCGTGAAGGGCACATCCAGCAAGCGCGCCAGCGTTTCTGCCAACAATGTTTTACCGCTACCGGTTGGACCGATAAGCAAAATGTTACTTTTGCCCAGTTCAATACCGTTGCTGGTATCGCCATTGCGCAGGCGTTTGTAGTGGTTATACACCGCTACTGCCAGCACTTTCTTCGCCCTTTCCTGACCAATAACATAGTCATCAAGGTGATGGCGGATTTCATGCGGCGTCGGCAGTGAGCTACGCTCGCGGTGCGGCGCAACTTCCTTAATCTCTTCGCGAATGATGTCGTTGCAAAGATCAACGCACTCATCACAAATGTACACTGACGGCCCGGCAATTAGCTTACGGACTTCATGCTGGCTTTTGCCGCAGAAAGAGCAGTACAGCAACTTACCTGAACCGTCTTTGCGCTTATCTGTCATCAGCTAACCTCTTTTCTTTCTCAGACCAAATTTGTTGTACGGCGCTGGCCGTACATCAACGGCCGATATGCATTCAACCCATCTGCCTGCTACCCGTTAACTATAGCGTAAGGGGCAGACAGATGTGTCTTATTGGCGATGCGTCAGGATTGAGTCAACCAAACCGTACTCAACCGCTTCGCCCGCAGAGAGGAAACGATCGCGCTCAGTGTCGCGTTCAATCTCTTCCAGCGATTTGCCAGTGTGCTCAGCCATCAGCTCATTCATGCGCTGCTTCACTTTCAGGATTTCGCGCGCATGGATTTCGATATCCGTCGCCTGGCCCTGATAGCCGCCCAACGGCTGATGAATCATCACACGTGAATTAGGCAGGCAGAAACGTTTGCCTTTGGTGCCTGCTGTCAGCAGGAACGCACCCATTGAACAAGCCTGACCCATACAGATGGTGCTGACATCCGGCTTGATAAACTTCATTGTGTCATAAATCGACATCCCAGCAGTAATCACGCCGCCTGGCGAGTTAATGTAGAGGTAAATGTCTTTTTCAGGATTCTCAGCTTCCAGAAACAGCATCTGCGCCACGATCAGGTTAGCCATATGATCTTCAACCTGACCAGTCAGGAAGATCACACGCTCTTTGAGCAGGCGAGAGTAGATGTCGTAAGAACGCTCGCCGCGCGAGGTTTGTTCGACCACCATTGGCACCAGCGCCATGTGCGGTGCAGTAAATTCACGATCGCCACTGTATGACATTACCGTCTCCTGATAAATTTCATTGGCAACATTCTGTACCGATTTTACGTGAGGCGCGCCGGGAAAACTATGCGCTGCAGTCTCACTCCGCAGTAACAAGACGGTTAATCAGTCAGTCTCACTGTTTTCATGCATTCTCCCTGTATCTGGGGATGCTGCCCAGTTGTTTCAAGCATAACAACCTTTTGCCCATTCGCTAACACGGAAAAAGAGCTTAGCGGATAATTTGCCGATTAATTAAGCAAATAGAGGGCAAATCGGTGTATTTGGCGCCAGAAACGAAAAAGCCCGCGACTTTTCAGTCACGGGCTTAGCACTAACGGTTAACGAATGAATCAGGCCGCAGAGGTCTGGTTCATCAGTTCCTGGAAGTTAGTGGCTTTATCGGTCACTTTCGCTTTCGCCAGTACCGCTTCAACCGCTTGCTCTTCCAGAGCCACGTTGCGCATGTTGTTCATCAGCTCGCTGTTCTTGCTGTAGAACTCGATCACTTCCTGCGGATCTTCGTACGCAGAAGCCATCTCTTCGATCAGCGTTTTAACGCGTTCTTCGTCAGCCTGCAGTTCGTTGATACGAATCACTTCGCCCAACAGCAGACCCACAACGACGCGACGTTTAGCCTGCTCTTCGAACAGTTCGCGTGGCAGTTCCAGCGCTTGCTTCTCGTTGCCACCAAAACGCTGTGCAGCCTGACGACGCAGAACGTCAATTTCGCTGTCGATCAGCGCAACCGGAACGTCGATGTCGTTGGCGTTAACCAGACCGTCGATTGCCTGCGTCTTGACGCGGTTACGGATAGCACCTTTCAGCTCGCGATCCATGTTCTTACGCACTTCAGCACGCAGACCGGCAACTGAACCATCTTCCACGCCAAAGCGCTTGATGAACTCTTCAGTCAGCTCTGGCAGTTCGCGAGTTTCAACTTTCTTCAGCACGATTTCGAACTTCGCATCTTTCCCTTTCAGGTTTTCTGCATGGTAATCGTCTGGGAATTTCACGTCGATAGTGAAGGTTTCACCGGCTTTGTGGCCAACAACGCCCTCTTCGAAGCCTGGGATCATACGGCCCTGGCCCATTGCCAGCACGAAGTCAGAGGCTTTGCCGCCTTCAAACTCTTCGCCGTCAACAGAACCGCTGAAATCGATGGTCGCGCGATCTTCAGCTGTCGCTGCGGCATCGCTCTCTTTCCAGGTCGCCTGCTGCTTCTGCAGGGTTTCCAGCATGGTATCAACGTCAGCGTCAGTCACTTCTACCACTGGCTTCTCAACTTCGATTGCATCCAGGCCTTTCAGCTCAACTTCTGGATACACTTCGAACTCAACCGCGTAGGTGAAGTCTTCGCCTTCTTTATATTCGCCCGGCACATAGTTTGGTGCGCCAGCCGGATTGATTTTCTCTTTGATGATGGCGTCAACGAAGTTGCGCGTCATCAGCTCGCCCAGCACGTCCTGGCGAACAGAAGCACCGTAGCGCTGAGAAATGATGTGTGCCGGCACTTTGCCTTTACGGAAACCGTCGATACGGACTTTCTTAGCCACTTCCACCAGTTCTTTCTTCACTGCGCTTTCGATGCTGTCAGCTGCAACAGTAATCGAAATGCGACGGCCCAGACCCTGAGTGGTTTCTACTGAAACTGTCATCTTGTTACCTCAAAAAATCACGTGCTCGGTCAACTTCAGACACCACACATAAAATGCGCCGTATCCAACAACCGGGACGGCCTCTGCAGGCAGAACCAAATCCCTGTCACCAGAAGCGTCCCGAAGACATTCCGGAAAAATAGACGCAGCATTATAGCGGCATCGCTGGAATGAGTCGAGGCTGCAAACTCACCACTTTTTAGCGGTTTTGCTGCTTTTTTGCGCCGTAGATCGCGTTTGAGTGTAATAAATGAAAAGAAAACGGCCCGCAGGCCGTTTTTAAGGATGAGTAAAAAGGGAATTCAGGCGAGCGTTCCCGCGCCGCGACAATTCGGCGAGGCCAAAACCGTATCCTGTAATCCATCCCACTCTTTTTGCGTGTAGGTATGCAGTGCCAGCGCGTGTACGCTGCCCGCTAATTCGGTTGCCAGTTCGCCATAAATAGCGCGATGACGTTGCAGAAAGCGCTGACCGGTAAATCGATCGCTGACAATCACCACTTTAAAGTGACTTTCAGAACCGGCGGGCACGTTATGACGGTAGCTTTCATCATGCACTTCAAGATGTGCAGGCTCGAAAGCGTTACGCAACTTTTCTTCTATTTGTTCGCGAATCATGATTAACACTCCTTTCCGGCGAGCGCTGTGCCCATCTGTTTAAATATTAGTAGGTTTTTCACCGCTTCCGCAGGTTGGCCGTAAATAAATCCGCCAGCGCTGCGCATAGTAACTTGCTTATCTCTCAGGTCAACTGGCTGGCGTTTCATCCTGTCCGAAAAAAGCCTTTACAATCAATTTCCATTGGCCCGGGGCTTTTTTCACCGCTGCGCAATGCTATGATGCGCCGCAGTTTTGCAAACCAACCCATATGCTAACGAGAATGAGTATGTTGAAAAAACTGTTATTCCCTCTGCTGGCTGCTTTTATTTTGGCCGGCTGTGCCAGCAACAACACCACATTGGATATTCAGCCGAAGATTCAATTACCGCAGCAAGATCCAAGCCTGATGGGCGTCACCATCAGCGTTAACGGTGCCGATCAACGTTCCGATCAGGCGCTGGCCAAAGTAAACCGCGACGGTCAGTTGATCACGCTGACACCATCACGCGATCTGCGCTTCCTGCTGCAGGAAGTGTTAGAGAAGCAGATGACGTCACGCGGCTATATGATCGGCCCAAGCGGTGCCGTTGATCTGCAGATCGTGGTGAATGGTCTGTATGCGGATGTGACTCAAGGCAACGTACGCTACAGCATTACCACCAAGGCGGATATCTCCATCATCGCCACCGCGAAAAACGGTAACAAGCAGGTGAAAAACTATCGCCAGACTTACAGCGTAGAAGGCGCGTTTACCGCCACCAACGCGAAGATCACCAACGCGGTTAACTCAACCCTGAGTGACGTGATTGCTGATATGGCGCAGGACACCAGCGTTCACAACTTCATTAAGCAGAACGCCCGCTAATTTCCGCAGTATTTTGCCCGGCGACTCTCAGCCGGGCTTCATTTCAGGTTGGCTATGACATCTCACTATCTGCGAATTTTTACCCAACGTAATGCGGCGGTATTGCTGCTGCTGGGTTTTGCCTCAGGCTTACCGCTGGCGTTAACCGCCGGAACATTACAAGCGTGGATGACGGTAGAGAATGTTGACCTGAAAACCATCGGTTTCTTCTCCCTTGTCGGTCAGGCTTACGTGTTTAAGTTCCTGTGGTCGCCGATGATGGATCGCTATACGCCACCGTTTCTTGGCCGCCGTCGCGGCTGGCTGCTGGTCACGCAGCTGGCGCTGATAGGTGGCATTATTGCCATGGGCTTTATGCAGCCTTCGCGTGACTTAACGCTGTTGGCCGCGCTGGCGGTGCTGGTTGCCTTCTGTTCGGCTTCACAGGATATCGTGTTTGATGCCTGGAAAACCGATGTGCTGCCGCCGGAGGAGCGCGGCAGCGGCGCGGCAATCACCGTGCTGGGCTATCGTCTGGCGATGTTGATCTCAGGCGGACTGGCGCTGTGGATTGCGGATCGCTATCTCGGCTGGCAAGCCACTTACTGGCTGATGGCGTTGCTGATGGTGCCGGGCCTGATCGCCACGTTGCTGGCGAAAGAACCGGTGGCGCCAGCGCGCGAACCGCACTCGCTACGCCAGGCCGTGACATTCCCGCTGAAAGACTTCTTCCAGCGTAACAATGCCTGGCTGCTGATCACGCTAATTATCCTTTACAAGCTTGGCGATGCATTTGCCGCCTCGCTCACCACCACCTTCCTGATTCGCGGCGTCGGCTTTAGCGCGGGCGATGTCGGTCTGGTGAACAAAACGCTGGGTTTGTTGGCCACCATTATTGGTGCGCTGTATGGCGGCGTGCTGATGCAGCGCCTGAGTTTGTTCCGCGCCCTGATGATTTTTGGCGTGCTGCAAGCGGTGTCGAATTTTGCTTACTGGTTGCTGGCGGTAACGCCACCGCACTTGTGGAGCATGGCCAGCGCGGTCTTCATTGAAAACCTGTGCGGCGGCATGGGCACCGCGGCCTTTGTCGCGTTGCTGATGACATTGTGCAACAAATCCTTCTCGGCGACGCAGTTCGCACTGCTCTCTGCCCTCTCCGCCGTGGGCCGCGTTTACGTCGGTCCCGCCGCCGGTTGGCTGGTTGAAATGTGGGGCTGGCCGACCTTCTATGCTTTCACCGTGTTTGCTGGCGTACCGGGATTACTGCTGTTATGGCTGTGTCGCGGCACTTTACATAGCATGCAGCAAAGCGGGGAGTTTGTGATGCGCAGCTTGTGGCCGCAAGGTTACCGCTGGACGGTGCGTCTGTTTAGCATCGGCTGCGGCTTACTGGCCTTGTGGTTACTGGCTTTAGCCCTTAACGCCAGCGGCGTTGTGCAGATTGATGCGCTACTTACGCCACTGTTTGAAGCCGGCATGGCATTTGCGCTGTTGGCGGTCGCACTCGGTGTTATTTTGGATAGTTTGGCATTAAAAAAAGCGGCGCGGGAAAATCTGGGTTGAGTAAGCCAATTTTCATAACGAAATAATGGGCTAAAAATATCAGTTGCTCATTTTCCCAATAGCATTTTTTTTAAAGCGAATTAGAAACATTAAATTAACAACTGCGAGCGAATATTTAAATCCGGTGCGCAATTACTTTGTATAAAAGTCATCGCCGAAATGATGCAGAAATGTTAAATAAATGAGTATTAAGAGTACGGTTTATACTTTCCCTGATTTTTCTGCGGTTTCTACCATTGGTTTTTGTTATATTGATGCCAACTGCTTGTCGCAGTTAATAATTTGTCACCCTGCGTAACATCTGTGACACCCTTAGCAAAAGGTGTCAACAGCCTTCTGACACATCCTTAAGCTGGTTTACACTGCATAAACCTTCCCGTAAAATGCGCGCACACTTAAACGACAATAGAGCCCTTTGTCATTGAGGTCGTTAAATGAGACTCAGTAAATACAATAAAAGTTTGGGGATTTTGTCATTAATTGCAGGCGCTGTATTACTCAGTGGCTGCGATAGTGCGTTGTTAAATCCCAAAGGACAGATTGCACTGGAGCAACGTTCGTTGATTCTGACAGCTTTCGGCTTGATGATGATCGTAGTTATCCCGGCAGTCTTCATGGCAGTATTCTTTGCCTGGAAATATCGGGCAACCAATACTAACGCAACATATAGCCCTAACTGGTCACACTCAAACAAAGTGGAAGCCGTGGTCTGGACCATTCCGATCCTGATCATTATCTTCCTCGGCGTTTTGACCTGGAAATCAACCCACGCGCTGGAGCCGAGCAAACCGCTGGTTTCTGACGTTAAACCGGTTGAGATCGACGTAGTGGCACTGGACTGGAAATGGCTGTTCATTTACCCGGAACAGGGTATTGCAACCGTCAACCAGATTGCCTTCCCGGCAAACACTCCGGTGAACTTCAAGATCACCTCCAACTCCGTGATGAACTCCTTCTTTATTCCTACTCTCGGCAGCCAGATTTATGCGATGGCCGGTATGCAGACCAAATTGCATCTGATCGCCAACGAGCCAGGAACATTTGACGGTATCTCTGCGAACTTCAGTGGTCGTGGTTTCTCTGGCATGAAGTTCAAAGCCATTGCAACTAAAGACGATGCGGAATTCCAGCAGTGGGTTGCCAAAGTTAAAGCGGCACCTAACGCGCTGAACACCATGGATGATTTCGAGAAACTGGCTACGCCAAGCGAAAATCACCCGGTGGAATATTTCTCAACGGCAAATCCAGAACTGTTCAAGCAAGTGATTGATAAGTTCATGATGAGCCACGGGAAGATGGACATGCCAGAACATAAAGGCATGGACATGAGTCACGCCGCTTCCGCGGGAGCCGAGGAATAATACGATGTTCGGAAAATTAACACTGGATGCAGTGCCATACCACGAACCCATTATCGTGGTTACGGTCGCCGCTATCATCTTAGGTGGTCTGGCGCTGGTTGCTGCGATTACCTACTTTGGTAAGTGGCAGTACCTGTGGTCAGAATGGTTCACCTCCATTGACCACAAAAAACTGGGTATCATGTACATCATCATGGCTTTCGTCATGTTGCTGCGCGGCTTTGCCGATGCGGTAATGATGCGTACCCAACAAGTGATGGCTTCCGCTGGGGAAGCCGGCATACTACCGCCGCACCACTACGACCAGATCTTCACCGCTCACGGCGTGATCATGATCTTCTTCGTGGCGATGCCGTTCGTGGTAGGTCTGATGAACATCGCGGTACCGCTGCAAATCGGTGCTCGTGACGTTGCCTTCCCGTTCCTGAACAACCTGAGCTTCTGGTTTACCGCGATCGGTGTGATCCTGGTGAACATCTCTCTGGGTGTGGGCGAGTTCGCACAGACCGGCTGGTTGGCTTATCCGCCGCTTTCGGGTGCGGAGTACAGTCCTGGCGTCGGGGTCGATTACTGGATCTGGAGTCTCCAGCTGTCCGGTATCGGTACGACACTGACCGGTATCAACTTCTTCGTGACCATTCTGAAGATGCGTGCGCCGGGCATGGACCTGTTCAAAATGCCGGTATTCACCTGGGCATCACTGTGTACTAACGTCCTGATCATCGCTGCGTTCCCGGTACTGACCGTTACGCTGGCACTGTTGACGCTTGACCGTTACCTTGGCTTCCATTTCTTCACCAATGAAATGGGCGGTAACATGATGATGTACGTCAACCTGATTTGGGTCTGGGGTCACCCGGAAGTGTACATCCTGGTTCTGCCGGTGTTTGGTGTCTTCGCTGAAGTCACGGCGACCTTCTCTAAAAAGCGTCTGTTCGGTTACACCTCTCTGGTGTGGGCGACCATCGCGATTACCGTTCTGTCGTTCATTGTTTGGCTGCACCACTTCTTCACCATGGGTGCGGGCGCGAACGTAAACGCCTTCTTCGGTATCATGACGATGATCATCGCTATCCCGACCGGCGTGAAAATCTTCAACTGGCTGTTCACCATGTATCAGGGTCGCGTTGAGTTCCACTCAGCGATGCTGTGGACCATCGGCTTCCTGGTTACCTTCTCTATTGGTGGTATGACAGGTGTTCTGCTGGCGGTTCCAGGTGCGGACTTCATTCTGCACAACAGCCTGTTCCTGATCGCGCACTTCCATAACGTGATTATCGGTGGTGTGGTGTTCGGTTGTATGGCTGGCGTGACCTACTGGTTCCCGAAAGCGTTCGGCTTCACGCTGAATGAAAAATGGGGTATCCGCGCGTTCTGGTTCTGGATCATCGGCTTCTTCGTGGCATTCATGCCGCTGTATGCGCTGGGCTTCATGGGCATGACGCGTCGTATCAGCCAGGACATCGATCCTCAGTTCCACTCACTGCTGGTGGTTGCAGCAGGCGGTGCGGCGCTGATCGCTTGCGGTATCCTGTGCCAGGTTACCCAGTTCTACGTTTCTGTGCGTGACCGCGACCAGAACCGTGATCTGACCGGTGACCCGTGGGGTGGACGTACGCTGGAGTGGGCAACCTCTTCACCGCCGCCGTTCTACAACTTTGCTGTTATCCCGCATATCCATGAGCGCGATGCGTTCTGGGAAATGAAAGAGAAAGGCGAAGCGTACAAGCAGCCAGAAAAATATGAAGAAATTCATATGCCGAAAAACAGTGGCGCAGCTGTTGTTATCGCGGCTCTGATGACTGTATTCGGTTTCGCCATGATCTGGCATATCTGGTGGCTGGCTGGCCTCACCTTCGTGGGCACTATCGTCACCTGGATTGTGAAGAGCTTCGATGAAGACGTGGATTACTACGTACCGGTTGCTGAAGTCGAGCAGATCGAGAAGAAGCACTTTGACGAAATCAGCAAAGCAGGTCTGAAATAATGTCAACTGAAACTGCAAAACACCACCACGACGCCCATGCGGAGCATGGGCATCACGATGCAGGAGCCAATAAAGTCTTTGGCTTCTGGATCTACCTGATGAGTGACTGCATTATCTTCGCAACCCTGTTTGCGACCTATGCAGTTATGGTCAATAACACTGCCGGTGGCCCGGCAGGTAAAGACATCTTCGAACTGCCGTTCGTTCTGGTCGAAACCGCGCTGCTGCTGCTCAGCTCCATTACCTATGGTATGGCAGTGATTGCGATGAACAACCAGAACAAGGGCTCAGTCATCAGCTGGTTAGCCTTGACCTTCCTGTTCGGTGCTGGCTTTATCGGCATGGAAATCTATGAATTCCATCACCTGATCAAAGAAGGCTTCGGTCCCGATCGCAGCGGCTTCCTGTCAGCGTTCTTTACGCTGGTCGGCACGCACGGTCTGCACGTGACTTCTGGCCTGATCTGGATGGCAGTGATGATGTTCCAGATTTCTAAACGTGGTCTGACTGCAACCAACCGCACCCGTATCATGTGCCTGAGCTTGTTCTGGCACTTCCTGGATGTGGTTTGGATCTGCGTATTCACCGTTGTCTACCTGATGGGAGCCATGTAATGAGTCATTCTGTTAACGAACATGGCGCTTCTCACGGTAGCGTGAAGTCTTACATGATCGGCTTCGTCCTCTCCATCATCCTGACCGGTATTCCGTTCTGGATGGTCATGGATGGCGGCGCTTCACACGGCACTATTCTGGGTGTGGTTCTGGTGTGTGCGGTAGTTCAGGTGCTGGTTCACCTGGTCTACTTCCTGCACTTAGACAGCAAATCAGAAGGTGGCTGGAACATGGTGGCCATTGTCTTCTCAGCACTCATCATCTTGATTGTTGTCGTAGGCTCACTGTGGATTATGTGGAACCTCAACTACAACATGATGGCCCACTAAAGAGTCGCGTAATGATTAAGCAATACCTGCAAGTAACAAAACCAGGAATTATTTTCGGCAATTTAATTTCTGTGATCGGTGGATTCCTGCTGGCTTCGAAAGGCAGCATTGATTACACCCTGTTTCTCGCCTCGCTGGTTGGCGTATCGCTGGTTGTCGCATCAGGTTGTGTTTTCAACAACGTGATTGACCGCGATATCGACATCAAAATGGAGAGAACGCGGAACCGTGTTCTGGTCAAAGGCCTGATCTCGGCGAAAGTAAGCCTGGTTTATGCAACCGCATTGGGTATTGCTGGCTTTGCGTTGCTGTATTTCGGCGCTAACCCGCTGGCCATGTGGCTGGCGGTGATGGGCTTCGTGGTTTACGTAGGCGTTTATAGCCTCTATATGAAGCGTAACTCTGTCTACGGCACGCTGATTGGTAGTCTCTCTGGCGCTGCGCCGCCGGTGATTGGCTACTGCGCAGTGACCAACCAGTTTGATGCTGGCGCGTTGATTTTACTGGCTATCTTTAGCCTGTGGCAGATGCCGCACTCCTATGCGATTGCCATCTTCCGCTTTAAAGATTACCAGGCTGCCAACATCCCGGTTCTGCCAGTGGTGAAAGGCATCTCGGTGGCAAAAAATCATATTACGCTGTATATCCTGGCGTTCATGATTGCCACGCTGATGCTGACCCTTGGCGGTTACGCGGGCTACAAATATCTGGTGGTGGCTGCGGCCGTTAGCGTGTGGTGGCTCGGGATGGCGCTTTCAGGTTACAAAACCTCAAACGATAAAGTTTGGGCGCGTAAACTGTTTGTGTTCTCGATTGTCGCTATCACCGCTCTGAGCGTGATGATGTCCGTTGATTTCATGACGCCGGCGTCGAAAGATTTACTGACTTACGTCTGGTAATTCAGCTCCGCAAAACCAGAAAGGGCGCGAATTTCGCGCCCTTTCTTTTTGTTACCACTGCTTAAGAACAAATGTTTTACCCGCCCTGCCCTGCTGCCTAAAATGGGCGCAGTATAATTTTGAGGTAAACATGAACGACAATAAAATGACGCCAGTAGAGCTTCGTGCTACATGGGGTTTAGGTACCGTTTTTTCCCTGCGCATGTTGGGAATGTTTATGGTCTTGCCGGTACTCACCACGTACGGCATGGCGTTACAGGGCGCCAGTGAAACACTGATTGGTCTCGCAATCGGTATCTATGGTTTGGCACAAGCCATCTTCCAGATTCCTTTTGGTCTGCTCTCCGATCGCGTCGGCCGAAAGCCGCTGATCGTTGGCGGGCTGCTGCTGTTCGTTTTCGGCAGCGTGATCGCCGCCACCTCCGACACCATTTGGGGCGTGATTTTAGGCCGCGCGTTACAAGGCTCCGGCGCGATTGCCGCTGCGGTAATGGCGTTGCTGTCAGATTTAACCCGTGAACAAAACCGCACCAAGGCGATGGCGTTTATCGGCATCAGCTTTGGCGTCACTTTTGCTATTGCGATGGTAGTTGGCCCGATTGTCACCCACGCACTCGGCTTGCACGCGCTGTTCTGGATGATCGCCATCCTCGCGACGCTGGGCATCGTCATCACCTTATTAGTGGTGCCGAAAGCACCAAACCACGTATTGAACCGCGAATCCGGCATGGTGAAAGGCAGTATCCGCGCGGTGTTGACCAATCCAAAACTGTTAAAACTGAATATCGGCATTCTCTGCCTGCACATTCTGCTGATGTCGAGCTTCGTGGCGCTGCCGGGACAGTTTGAACAAGCCGGTTTACCGGCGGCCGAGCACTGGAAAGTCTATCTGGTGACGATGTTGGTGGCCTTTGTTGCCGTGGTGCCTTTCATTATCTATGCCGAAGTGAAGCGCCGCATGAAGCGCGTGTTTGTCGGCTGCGTGGCGATCATCATCATTGCAGAAATCGTATTGTGGGGCGCGGCAGGCCACTTCTGGACGCTGGTTATTGGCGTGCAGCTGTTCTTCCTCGCTTTCAACCTGATGGAAGCGATTCTGCCATCACTGATCAGCAAAGAGTCGCCGCCGGGCTACAAAGGCACCGCGATGGGCATCTACTCCACCAGCCAGTTCATTGGTGTGGCGATTGGCGGCAGCATGGGCGGATGGATCTATGGTCATGTTGATGCTCAAACCGTGTTCCTGGTCGGTGCGATTGTCGCGGCTGCCTGGCTGTTTGTGGCGATGTCGATGCAGGAACCGCCTTACGTCAGCAGCCTGCGCATTATGCTCAGCGATGCGGTGCTGGCGGTGCCGAATCTGGAGAAGCGTTTGAAAGCGCAGCCCGGCGTGGCGTCGGTGTTTATCGTGCCAGAAGAGAAAAGTGCTTACATCAAAATCGACAGTAAAGTGACGAGCCGCGTCGAACTCGAAGCGCTGCTCGCCAGCTGCTAAATGACCATCCCGACTATCGCGTCGGGCTTTTTGTTACAGCGACATATCCACCACGATGCGCCCTTCAATCTTGCCAGCGTGCATCCGCGCAAAGATATCGTTGATGTTAGTCAGCGGTTCCACCGCTACGGTGGCTTTCACCTTGTGACGACCGGCGAAATCCAGCGCTTCCTGCAGATCTTTGCGCGTCCCGACGATGGAACCGCGCACCGTAATGCCGTCCAACACCATATCGAAAATCGACAGATCGAATTTGCCCGGCGGCAAACCGTTCAGCACCATGGTGCCGCCACGACGCAGCGTACCAATCGCCTGTTCGAACGCTTTTGGTGAAACCGCCGTGACCAGCACGCCATGCGCACCGCCAAAACTCTCCTGGAACACCTTGGCCGGATCGACATTTTTCGCATTCGCCACCACGCTGGCACCGAGACGTTTAGCGAACGCCAGTTTCTCATCATCAATATCCACCGCCGCCACGTTCAGACCCATGGCAACCGCGTACTGCACCGCCATATGCCCTAAACCGCCAATACCGGAAATCACCACCCAATCGCCGGGTTTGGTGTCGGTCATTTTCAGCCCTTTATACACGGTGACGCCGGCACAGAGGATCGGCGCGATTTCGTTGTAATCGACGTTATCTGGAATGATGCCGACATAGTTGGCATCGGCGAGGCAGTATTCCGCGAAGCTGCCATTCACTGAGTAACCGGCATTTTGCTGCGACAGACACAGCGTTTCCCAGCTATCGAGACAGTGTTCGCAGTGACCGCACGCCGAATAGAGCCATGGCACACCGACGCGATCGCCCATTTTCAGGTGCTTAACGCCCTCGCCGAGCGCCACAACCTGGCCCACACCTTCGTGGCCCGGAATAAACGGCGGATTGGGTTTAATCGGCCAGTCGCCTTCGGCCGCGTGAAGATCGGTATGGCACACGCCGGTAGCCGCAATTTTCACTAAAATCTGCCCCGGCCCGACCTGCGGCACCGGCACCTGCTCAATCACTAACGGTTCACCAAAAGCCTTCACAACAGCGGCTTTCATGGTGGTTTTGATTTGCATATTCATCTTTCACTCTCCATTTGAACGGATGCGGACTTAGAACAGGCCCAAAGGCGCGGTGCCATAGCTAACCAGCAGATTTTTGGTTTGTTGATAGGCGCTGAGCGCCATTTTGTGCGTCTCACGGCCTACACCCGACTGCTTGTAACCGCCGAATGCCGCGTGAGCGGGATAGATGTGATAACAGTTGGTCCAGACGCGCCCGGCTTTGATGCCGCGTCCCATGCGATAAGCCAGATTGGTATCGCGCGTCCACACGCCCGCACCAAGACCGAACTGGGTTTCGTTGGCGATGGCGAGCGCTTCTGCCTCATCCTTAAAGGTGGTAACACCAATCACCGGCCCAAAAATCTCCTCCTGGAAACAGCGCATCTGGTTGGTTCCTTTGATTAAGGTCGGCTGAATGTAGAATCCATCATTCAGCTCGGTGGCCATGCTGGCGCGATCGCCACCGGTGAGAATTTGCCCGCCTTCGTCGCGTGCGATGTTGATATACGACAGGATTTTATCGAATTGCTGGCGTGAAGCCTGTGCACCAATCATGGTGTCGCTATCGAGCGGATCGCCGCGACGGATGTTCGCCACCTTGGCCATCACGCGATCCATAAAGGGTTGATAGATCGATTCATGAATCAAGGCGCGCGATGGACAGGTACAGACTTCCCCCTGATTGAAGAAACCGAGTACTAACCCTTCCACCGCCTTCTCAATAAACTCGTCCTCACCATCCATCACATCAGCGAAGTAGATATTCGGCGACTTGCCGCCCAGCTCGACGGTGCAGGGAATGATGTTTTCAGCAGCGCAGGCCATAATGTGGCGCCCCACCGGCGTTGAACCGGTAAAGGCGATTTTGGCGATGCGTTTGCTGGTCGCCAGCGCTTCACCCGCTTCACGACCAAAGCCCTGCACCACATTCAACACGCCAGCCGGGAACAGATCGCCAATCATCTCCATCAGCAGCGTAATGCCCAGCGGCGTCTGTTCCGCCGGTTTCAGCACCACACAGTTGCCCGCCGCCAGCGCTGGCGCCAGTTTCCACGCCGCCATTAACAGCGGGAAGTTCCACGGAATGATTTGCCCAACCACACCGAGCGGTTCATGGAAGTGATATGCCACGGTGGTTTCATCGATCTCCGCGGTGCTGCCCTCTTGCGCGCGCAGGCAACCGGCGAAGTAACGGAAGTGATCCACCGCCAGCGGCAGATCGGCGTTCAGGGTTTCGCGAATCGGTTTGCCGTTATCCCAGCTCTCCGCTACCGCCAGTTTTTCGAGATTGGCCTCAATGCGATCCGCCACCTGCAACAGGATGTTGGCGCGATGCTGCACGCTGGTTTTTCCCCAGGCATCAGCCGCCTGATGCGCCGCATCCAGCGCTAAATCGATATCGCGCGCATCCGAACGCGGGAACTGCGCGATATCGCTGCCATTCACTGGCGAGGTGTTAGTGAAGTATTGGCCGCTGAGCGGCTCGACGAATTTGCCCGCAATGTAGTTGCCGTAAATCGCCTGGAATGAAACCAAAGCGCCGGGCGTACCGGGATGTGCATAACGCATCGCAAACTCCTTTATGTAGGGTCAGATAATCTGAAGGCTCAGTCGCCTTACAGAGAACGTGCTGTCAGAGGAGCTATTGCAGCGGGCGTGCCAGCTTTTTTCATCAGAGGATGTTTTGTTAAAAAACCAATATGATCATTAAGTTAAGAGCCGACGCACAACATGACCTGGCTATGTTGTGCAGAAAAGTTCACCATCTGTGTTGCGTATCGCAACAGTACAGAAACCGACCCGCTACAATGTCGCAACACTTTCGCTTGGGCATGAGGTCATCAATGCAGGGAAATCCATCCGCGTCTGCCGTTAACGCCAATCCGCTGTTAAGCGACTCCTGGTTCCGTAGCCAGCTGTATGGCCTCGATCGCACCGCCGATGATTTTCCGCGTGTTCGCCAGGGTGAACTGGCCGATGTGCTTGCCAGCAATGCCGGGCTGCAGCAGTTCGCGCAGCCGGTGATCAAACAGCTGGCGCAGAAACTGGCCGAGAAGCAATCGGTGGTGATTCTGTCGGATGCCACCGGTTTGGTACTCAATACCTTTGGCGATATGCCTTCGATGGAAAAAGCTCAACGTTATGCGCTGGCGCCAGGCAATTTGTGGAGTGAATGCGGGCGCGGCACCAATGCGATTGGCACCGCGCTGGCGATTGATGATGGCTGCGAGATTCAAGGTCATCAGCACTTCCTGACGCTCAATCAAGGTTTGTACTGTGCGGCGATGCCGCTGCAAATGCCCAACGGTCAGATTGCTGGCGTGCTGGATATTTCCGGCCCGGCGCACTTCCCGCATCCGCAGACCTTTAGCTGGGTGAAAGCGGCGGCGAAACAGATCGAATATCTGTGGGTGAAGCAGAGCCTGCATCCGCAGCAATGGTTGATGAGCCTGCATCTGCAGCCGCAGGGCATCGATACCAGCGATGAACTGCTGCTGGTGTTCTCGGATAACGTCCTGACCGCCGCCAACAGGCTGGCGATGCGCGAACTGGCGCTGAGCGTCGGGCAACTCGGCAGCGTGACCTTTCAACAACTGTTTCCGCAACAGCAGCAGCACGCCAACAGCATTCCCGCTCCGCTCGATTACGCTACGCAGCGCTACTATTTTCGCCTGCGAGCACCGCAGCGCAGCCATTTTGCCACGCCGAGCGAACCCGCCAGCGAGCTGCCTTTCTCGCTGGGGCGCGATGGCGAGAAGATGGTGCGACTGCTCAATGCCGGCGTTTCACTGTGCATTCACGGCGAAACCGGCAGCGGCAAAGAGTATGTCAGCCGCGCACTGCATCAGCAAAGCCGCTGGCGCGAAGGCAAATTCGTTGCCATTAACTGCGCGGCCATCCCCGAAGCGCTGATTGAATCTGAGCTGTTTGGCTATCAACCCGGCGCGTTCACCGGCGCGAGCAAGAATGGTTACATCGGCAAAATCCGTGAAGCGGATGGCGGCGTGCTGTTCCTTGATGAAATTGGCGATATGCCGCTGGCACTACAAACCCGCTTGCTACGCGTGTTGCAGGAGAAAGAGGTGGCGCCGCTCGGATCCAGCCGCAGCTGGCCGGTGAATTTCGCGGTGATCAGCGCCACGCACCGCGATTTGGCACAGCGCGTGGCCGAAGGCGAATTCCGCGAAGATTTGCTCTATCGCCTGCAGGAATTCTCGATGACCATTCCGCCGCTGCGCGCCTGGCCGGATGTGGAAGGTTTTATCCGTCGATTATGGCTGGAGCTGGGCGGCGCGGATCGCGATATTCAGCTCTCACCTGCGCTGTTGACGGCTCTGGCGCAGCTGCCGTGGCCGGGTAACGTGCGGCAATTGCGCAGCTTGTTACGCGTGCTATTGGCGCTGGCGGATGAAGGTGAAGAAGTGACAGAGGTGCATTTACCGGCAGAGTATCGGCGTGCGGCGGTGCAGCCACAGTCCGATCGGCAGAGTCATGATAGGCGGTTGATCAGCGAAACGCTGCAGCGCTTCAATGGTAATATCAGTAAAACGGCGGAAGCCTTAGGCGTCGCGCGCAGCACGCTTTATCGTCGTGCGGCGCGCGACAAACGCGATTAGTCGCGGAAGTTTTTGAACTGGAAAGGCTGACCGAGGTTGCCACCGCGCACCAGCGCCATCGCACCTTGCAGGTCGTCGCGTGACTTACCGGTTACGCGCAGTTCTTCACCCTGAATCTGCGTCTGCACTTTCAGCTTGCTGTCTTTAATCAGCTTCACCAGCTTTTTCGCGATATCGCTTTCGATACCTTTCTTCAGCTTGGCTTCCACCGACCAGCTTTTACCGCTGTGCACGATCTCTTCTGGCACTTCAATCGCTGCGCCTTCAATGCCACGCTTCAGCAGCTTTTCGCGCAGAATATCCACCAGCTGCTTGACCTGGAAATCAGATTCGCTGCTGAGTTTGATGGTCTCGTTCTTTTCGTTGAGCTCAATGGTTGCACTCACGTTACGGAAATCGAAACGAGTTGAGATCTCGCGGTTCGCATTCTCCACGGCATTTCGCACTTCCGACAATTCGACTTCGGAAACGATATCGAAAGATGGCATCTTTTCTTCTCCTGATACTAAAGTGACATGCATAATACGCGTCTTGTGGCGCTAATAAAACACGATACGCGGAAAGCTATACTTACCCGTAACGTGAAAACAGGAACCCGCCCACGGGAGGCAAAATGAAAATTACCGTGTTGGGGTGTGGCGCCTTAGGTCAAATTTGGCTCGCCGCTCTCGCCCGTCAGGGACATGAGGTGCAGGGCTGGTTACGTGTACCGCAGCCCTATTGCTCAGCCAACGTAGTCGATCCGCAAGGCGAGGTGAGCAATCACACCTTTATTGCCAATGATCCGCTGTTCCTCGCCGAAAGCCAGCTGTTACTGGTGACGCTCAAAGCGCCCCAGGTTTCACCTGCGGTGAAAAATCTGCAAAGCGTGCTGCCGACGCACGCGCCAATTCTGCTGCTGCATAACGGCATGGGAACGTTGGAAGAGCTGAAAGATTTGCGTCAGCCGCTGTTGCGCGGCATCACCACGCACGCGGCAATGCGCGACGGCACGGTGATTAAGCATATTGCGCACGGCATCACCCATATCGGCCCTGCTAATCGTGAGAGCGCCGCACAGAGCGATATCGCTGATATTCTGCATCAGGCGCTGCCGGATGTGGCCTGGCATGACAATATCGCCGCCGCCAGCTGGCGCAAGCTGGCAATCAACTGCGTGATCAATCCGATGACCGTTGAGCACGATTGCCAAAACGGGGCGCTGCGCGCCTGGCCGGAACAAGTCGCGCTGCTGTGCGAAGAGATCGCCTGGGTGATGGAGCGCGAAGGCCAGCACATGGCGGTGGATAATCTGCGCGACATCATTTACGACGTGATCGATAGCACCGCCGCCAATACCTCATCAATGTTGCAGGATGTGCGCGCGCAGCGTCTGACCGAAATTGATTACATCACCGGCTACCTGTTGCGTCGCGCCCGCGCACAGGGCATTTCACTGCCGGAAAACACCCGTTTGTACGATCTGATTAAACGTAAGGAGTTCCACTATGAGCGCGAACGCATCGGTTCTGGTTTGCCTGGCACATGGAAGTGAAGAGACCGAAGCGGTCACCACTATCGATTTGCTGGTACGCGGCGGATTAAGCGTCACCACCGCCAGCGTGGAGAGCGATGGCACGCGTGAGATCGTTTGTTCGCGCGGCGTGCGGCTGCTGGCGGATGCGCCTTTGGTTGAGGTGGCAGATAACGACTACGATGCGATTGTGCTGCCCGGCGGTTTAAAAGGCGCGCAGACCTTCCGCGACAGCCCGCTGCTGGTGGAAACCGTGCGCCAGTTCCATCTCTCCAGCAAGATTGTGGCGGCGATTTGTGCCGCGCCGGGCACGGTTTTGGTCGCGCACGATCTGTTTCCCGTCGGCAATATGACCGGTTTTCCCGGCCTGCGTGACACCATCCCCGACAGCAAATGGATGGAGCGCCGCGTGGTGTGGGATCCGCGCGTTAATCTGCTGACCAGCCAGGGACCGGGCACCGCAATGGATTTTGCGTTGAAGCTGATTGATTTGCTGGTGGATAAAGAGACCGCGCGTGAAGTGGCTTCACAGCTGGTGTTGGCAGCAGGGATTTATAATTATCAGGAGTTTGAAGAGCGGTAACGTTGTTACAGCACACTGCACATGATTGTAGCGGCGTGATTAATTGCGCATTTCACTGCAACACTGATGCCGCATGAAATACGCGTGATTCATCGCGCCGCTACGGTTTATCGCTTATGGACGATAAACCTTCACGTTTTTGAAGCCCTGCTCATGCAGATAGAGCGCCTGCAGACGACTCATCACACCGCGATCGCAATACAGCAGCCAGGTTTTACTCTGGTCAAGGTCGCCAAACTGGGTGCTGAGTTTGTAGAACGCCAGAGTTTTCACTTCAACGCCTTCGACGATCAGCGGATTCGCCTCCTGCTCATCGGCCGAACGGATATCCAGCACCACGTCGTTGCTGATGAAGGAGTCAACGGTTTCAACTTCCACCACTTCTTCTTCCGTCTGCTCGGCGATTTCACGGATATCGACGTTGCTGGCTTCCTGCACCACGCGATGAAGGATCTCGAAATCGAAGTTTTGCTCTTCCGCTTCGATCTTGCCCTTCACCGCTTTAACGGTTGGGCTTTTCGAAATCACGCCGCAATATTCTGGCATGGTGCGGGCAAAATCTTCGGTGCCGATCTTACGTGCCACATCAATGATGTGCTCTTTGTCATGGGAGATCAGCGGACGCAGAATCAGCGTATCGGAGGCGTTATCGATCAAACGCAGGTTGGTCAGCGTCTGGCTGGAAACCTGGCCCAGCGCTTCGCCGGTCACCAGCGCCTGCACGCCGTAACGTTCCGCCACCATTGACGCCGCACGCACCATCATACGCTTCAGCACCACGCCCATTTGGCCGTCGTCCACTTTCTCAAGAATCTCACCGACTACCGGCTCGAAGTTGATCGCTACGAAGCGTACGCGGTGTGAGCGACCAAAGCGCTGCCACAGGTAATGTGCAACCTGGCGCACGCCAATCTCGTGTGCCGCACCGCCAAGGTTGAAGAAGCAGTAATGCACGCGGCAGCCGCGACGCATCAGCATGTAGCTCGACACGCCAGAATCAAAACCGCCGGAAATCAGTGACAGAACATCTTCCTGGGTACCAATCGGGAATCCGCCTAAGCCTTCATAGCGTGCGGTGATCAGCAACAGACGATCGTCGTCGATCTCCAGATTCACCGTTTCTTCCGGACGATTGAGCTGCACGCGCGCGCTGGCGATGTGTTGGTTAAGGCCGCCGCCAACGTAGCGTTCCACGTCCTGCGAGCTGAAGCTGTGCTTGCCGCGACGCTTGACGCGCACGCAGAAGCTTTTGCCTTCCAGACGCTCGCGGTTCAGCACCAGCGTCTGCTCGAAAATGTCGTGCATATCGGTGTAGGCGCGATCTTCCACCGCCAGCACATGGTGAATGCCCGGAATGCGCGTCAGTTCGGTGACAAGGGTCTCGCGCAGCGACTCATTCTTAGAACGCACTTCAATGTGGTCCCAATGGCGCACGACTTTGATCTCTTCATCCACGGTGCGCAGAATATTACGAATGCTACTGGAGAGAATTTTGATAAAGCGCAGACGCACCGACTGACTTTTGATGGTGATTTCTGGAAACAGCTTGACGATAAACTTCATGGCGACAGGGGTTCGTTTGGACAAATAAGTGCTAAAAGCATCGGCACTTAACTGTTAAAATCATATAATTGCGGGTTAATTCAGGAGCCCCCGCATCCGAGGCGCAAAAGTATATCACCTTTGCCGGGTGACTGCTTTAAGCAACCTTCATCACATTCATTATTTTGCTAATTAATCCTCGTCAGCTACCATGACCGATTGCAAGATGATCTCCTAACCTGTGAGTCGACACTGATTATGCCGAAAAAAGCCGAAGCGCCTGCCAGTTTTGAAAGCGCATTAGAGCAGCTGGAACAGATTGTTAGCCGCCTGGAAAGTGGCGAGCTGCCGTTAGAGCAGGCGCTGAACGAATTTGAACGCGGCGTACAATTGGCACGTACCGGTCAGCAAACCCTGCAGCAGGCAGAGCAGCGTGTGCAAATTCTGCTTAGCGATGAGAAAGATGCCGCCCTCGCCCCTTTTACCCCGGAAAATGAGTAATGGATTTTGCTAAACTGCTGAGCGCTTACCATCAACGCGTTAATCAGGCATTGACGCGCTTAATAGATCCACTTCCTTTTCAGAGTTCTCCTCTGGTGAATGCCATGGAGTATGGGGCATTATTAGGCGGTAAGCGTCTGCGTCCCTTTCTGGTGTACGCAACAGGCGAAATGCTAAAGGCCGATGCCGCCAGCCTCGATGTGCCGGCTGCGGCCGTGGAATGCATCCATGCTTATTCCCTGATTCATGACGATCTGCCGGCGATGGACGACGATGCGTTACGCCGCGGGCAGCCAACCTGCCATATTAAATATGGTGAAGACACGGCGATTCTCGCCGGCGATGCTCTGCAAACTTTGGCCTTTTCGATTCTGGCCGATCAGCCGATGCCCGGCGTCAGCGCCGACGCGCGTATTGCGATGATTTCCGAACTGGCGCAGGCCAGCGGCGTGGCAGGCATGTGCGGCGGTCAGGCACTGGATTTGGCGGCGGAAGGCAAAAGCATCGATCTGGCGCAGCTGGAACAGATTCACCGCCATAAAACCGGCGCGTTAATTCGCGTCGCGGTACGTCTTGGCGCATTAGCCGCCGGCGATCGTGGTCGCGCCGCGATGCCGCTACTGGATACCTACGCCAATGCCATCGGACTGGCGTTTCAGGTGCAGGATGACATCCTCGATGTGGTCGGCGATACCGCCGTGTTAGGAAAAACACAGGGCGCGGATCAGGCATTGGGTAAAAGCACCTATCCTTCATTGATGGGGCTGGAAAATGCCCGCAGTAAAGCCTGGGATCTTTATCAAGAGGCGCTCGGCGCGCTCGATATTCTGGCGGCACAGTCTTACAACACACTCGCCTTACAAGCGCTGGCAAGCTTCATAATTGAACGCGATAAATAACTTTCATAATGAGTCTCTGATGAGTTTTGATATTGCAAAATACCCGACACTGGCGTTAGCCAACACGGTTCAGGAATTACGTTTATTACCGAAAGAAAAACTTCCGGAGCTGTGTGACGAACTGCGTCAGTATCTGCTGGATAGCGTGAGCCGATCTTCCGGCCACTTTGCATCGGGTCTGGGCGTCGTCGAGCTAACAGTGGCGCTGCATTATGTTTATAACACCCCCTTTGATCATCTGGTGTGGGACGTAGGCCATCAGGCCTATCCGCATAAAATCCTGACCGGACGCCGCGATCGTATCGGCACCATCCGCCAGAAAAATGGCCTGCATCCGTTCCCGTGGCGCGGTGAGAGTGAGTACGACGTGCTGAGCGTAGGTCACTCCTCCACCTCGATCAGCGCCGGGCTTGGCATGGCGGTTGCCGCCGAACGTGAAGGCAAAGGCCGTCGCACCGCCTGTATTATTGGCGATGGCGCGATCACCGCCGGCATGGCGTTTGAAGCCATGAACCACGCCGGTGACATCAAGCCGGACATGCTGGTGATCCTCAACGACAACGAGATGTCGATCTCCGAGAACGTGGGCGCACTCAACAATCGTCTGGCACAGATTCTCTCCGGGAAAACCTATTCACGCCTGCGCGAAGGCGGCAAGCGTGTATTGGGCGGTTTGCCGCCGATTAAAGAGCTGGTGAAGCGCACAGAAGAGCACCTGAAAGGCATGGTGGTGCCGGGTACGCTGTTTGAAGAGCTGGGCTTTAACTACATCGGCCCGGTAGATGGTCACGACGTGCTGACGCTGGTGAGCACGCTGAAGAACATGCGCGATCTGAAAGGTCCGCAGTTCCTGCACATCATGACCAAAAAGGGCAAAGGTTATGCCCCTGCGGAAGAAGATCCGATTACCTGGCATGCGGTACCGAAGTTCGATCCCGCCAGCCTGGCGCTGCCGAAAAGCGTGCCGGGCTTACCAAGCTACTCGAAGATTTTCGGCAACTGGCTGAGCGAAATGGCGGCTGACGATCCGCGCCTGATGGCGGTCACGCCAGCGATGCGCGAAGGCTCGGGCATGGTGAGCTACTCACGCGACTATCCGCAGCAATATTTTGATGTGGCGATTGCCGAGCAGCACGCGGTAACGTTCGCGGCGGGTATGGCGATTGGTGGTTACAAACCGGTTGTGGCGATCTACTCGACCTTCCTGCAGCGCGCCTACGATCAGCTGATCCACGATGTCGCCATCCAGAAATTGCCGGTGCTGTTTGCTATCGATCGCGGCGGTATTGTCGGCGCGGATGGTCAAACTCATCAGGGCGCATTTGATATCGCGTTCTTACGCTGCGTGCCAGAGATGGTGATCATGACGCCAAGCGATGAAAACGAATGTCGTCTGATGCTTTACACCGGATATCACTATCAGGATGGCCCAAGTGCGGTGCGTTACCCGCGCGGTACCGGCACCGGCGCAACGCTGGAACCGCTGGCTAGCTTGCCGCTGGGCAAAGGTATCGTGAAGCGTCGCGGCGAAAAGCTGGCGATCCTTAACTTCGGTACTTTGCTGCCAGAAGCCGCTGCCGCTGCGGAAGCGCTAAATGCCACGCTGGTGGATATGCGTTTTGTGAAGCCACTCGATGAAGCACTGATTGCCGAGCTGGCGGCCAGCCACGATTCGCTGGTTACGCTGGAAGAAGGCGCCATCAAAGGCGGCGCCGGCAGCGGCGTCAATGAGTACGTGATGGCAAAACGCCTGCGCGTGCCGGTGCTCAACCTCGGCCTGCCGGATGAGTTCATCCCACAAGGCACGCAGGAAGAAGTACGTCAGGATTATCAGCTGGATGCCGCCGGTATTCAGCAGCAAATCACTGACTGGCTCGCCCAGTAATCTGCCCGACTCGCTCACCGCCCGGTGAGCGAGCCTGCTGCTATGCTTAGGGAACGATTTCCCTCAAGCATAAGAGCAGGAGCCCAAATAGATGAAAACCATTCCCCTAGGCCAAACCGACTTACAGGTTTCACGTCTCTGTTTAGGCTGCATGACTTACGGCGATCCCACGCGCGGCAATCACGCGTGGACGCTGCCTGAAGAGAGCAGCCGACCGTTGATCAAGCAGGCGCTGGAAGCCGGCATCAACTTCTTCGATACCGCTAACAGCTATTCCGATGGCAGCAGCGAAGAGATTGTGGGCCGGGCGCTGAAAGATTTTGCCCGCCGCGATCAGGTTGTGGTCGCCACCAAGGTCTATTTTCCGCTGAGTAATCTGTCACAAGGCTTGTCGCGCCAGAATATCTTGCAATCGATTGATGACAGCCTGACGCGCCTTGGTATGGAGTATGTCGATCTGCTGCAGATTCACCGCTGGGATTACGCCACGCCGATTGAAGAGACGCTGGAAGCGCTGCATGAAGTGGTGAAATCCGGCAAGGCGCGTTACATCGGCGCATCATCAATGCACGCATCGCAGTTTGCTCAGGCGCTGGAGCTGCAAAAGCAAAATAACTGGGCACGCTTTGTCAGCATGCAGGATCAGTACAACCTGATTCAGCGTGAGGAAGAGAATGACATGCATCCGCTGTGTCAGCGCGAAGGCATCGCGGTGTTGCCGTGGAGCCCGCTGGCGCGCGGTAAACTCACGCGTCCATGGGGCGAAACCACCGCACGTTCGGTATCAGATAATGTGATGGAGAAGCTGTATACCGGCACCGAAGAGAACGATGCGGCAATTGCTGAGCGTCTGGCTAACGTAGCCGCCGACAAAGGCGTGACGCGCGCGCAGGTGGCGCTGGCGTGGCTATTACATAAACCGGCGGTCACCGCGCCGATCATTGGCGCTTCGCGCGAGCAACAGTTCGCCGAGTTGGTGAAAGCAGTGGATGTTGAATTGAGTGAGAATGAGATTGCCGAGCTGGAAACGGTATATCAACCGCATCCGGTGGTGGGGTTTGAGTAAGGTGGACCATTCCCCTCACCCCAGCCCTCTCCCGCAAGCGGGCGAGGGAGTAGAACGTGCAGTACCCACCTAATTGTCCCCTCTCCCACTTGTGGGAGAGGGTTAGGGTGAGGGCAATTTACTTCGCGCCGAAGTGATCAAACCCTTTCACATCTACACTGCGCGGCTTGCCGTTCTCCAGCAAACTCAGCCCTTCCGATTCGGGTGCAATCTGCCCAATACAAGTATAAGGCACACCAAAATGGCCGAGCGCCACGTCAATCGCGCCACGGTTCACTTCTGGCACGGTAAAGCACAGCTCGTAATCTTCGCCACCGCTCAACGCCCATTTCAGTACCAGTTCAGGCTCGAAGTGATCGCGCAGGGCCGCTGAAAGCGGTAACGCGTCGAGATTGATGCGAGCGCCAACGCGGCTGGCGGTCAGCACATGGCCGAGATCGGAAATCAGGCCATCAGAGATATCGATCGCCGAGGTTGCCAGACCGCGCAGCGCCTGGCCTTGCAGCACGCGCGGCATTGGACGCAAATGGCGTTTGATCAACGCTTCGTGCACCGCCGGATCGTTCAGGCGATGGCGATGCTGCAGCAGCGATAAACCGGCCGCGCTGTCACCCAAGGTGCCGGTGACAAAGATCCAGTCGCCTGGCTTCGCGCCCGAACGTTTCAGCGCCCTTCCCACTGGCACTAAACCGTGAATGCCGAGCGTCATGCTCAGCGGTCCGCGCGTGGTATCGCCACCAATCAGCTGCATATCGTAATAATCCAGCAGCTCAAACAGGCTGTCGCTAAAGGCCGCCACCCACGGTTCATCGATTTCAGGCAGCGTTAATGCCAGCGTCAGCCAGGCCGGATCGGCGCCCATGGCGGCTAAATCACTGAGATTAACGGCGACGGCTTTGTAGCCGAGATCGGCGGGATGGATATCACGTAAGAAGTGGACGCCTGCAACCAGCGTGTCGGTGCTGATGGCAAGTGTCTGTTTTTCTGGCACGTTAAGTAACGCGCAGTCGTCACCAATTCCTTTCTCCACATCGCGGCGGGAGCTGGTGACGCGGTTAAAGTAACGTGCAATCAGTTCGAATTCACCACAAGACATAAGTCAGGTCTCAATGAGAAAAAGGCCGGATAACCGGCCTTTAACGCTATTTTTTGTTTGGTCGAATTTGCGGGGCAGCTTTGTCGAGCACACCGTTGACGAATTTGTGGCTGTCTTCAGCACCAAACACTTTTGCCAACTCGATGCCTTCGTTGATGGCCACTTTATAAGGCACATCAGAACGCTTGCTCAGCTCATACAGCGAAATACGCAGGATGGCTTTTTCTACCTGGCCCAGCTCTTCCAGCTGACGCGACAGGTAAGGCTTCATCAGACCGTCCAGGTACGCGCTGTTAGTCGCCACACCGGCCAGCAATTCGCGGAAATAGCTAATATCGACGTCTTTGACGTCTTGTTCCGCCAGAAACTGGTATTCCACATCGGCAATGTCGTTCTTAGACAGCTGCCAGGAGTAAAGCGCCTGGACAGCGCACTCACGGGCGCGACGACGAGCAGCAGGTTTCACAAAATTCCCCTTACAAAAATCAGGCTTTGATGGCTTTCAATACGTTGATCATTTCGAGTGCAGTCAGGGCCGCTTCGGCACCTTTATTACCTGCTTTCGTGCCGGCGCGTTCAATCGCCTGCTCGATATTTTCAGTGGTCAACACGCCGAAGGTCACCGGGATTTCGCTGGTCATCGCGACGTGCGCAATGCCCGAGCTGGCTTCACCGGCCACATATTCGAAATGTGCGGTGCCGCCACGGATGACAGTGCCCAACGCAACAATGGCGTCGTGCTTACCGGCTTTCGCCAGTGCGCGTGCTGCCAGCGGCAGTTCGTATGCACCTGGAACCCAGACAACGGTGATGTTATCTGCTTTCACCTGGCCGATGCGCTTAAGTGCGTCAATCGCGCCGTCCAGCAGGCTGTCATTAATGAAGTTGTTAAAACGCGCAATTACGATGGCAATGTTTGCATCAGGCGTGGCAACAGGAGCTTCGATAACTTTCATACATATCCTTTGGGTTGTTTTATGGCCCCGCAGAAGGGGGCGGATTCTATCATACTCTTTGGCGACGCGCTCAGGCTTTTCCGCGCGCTTTCAGCGCGGCGTAAGCGTCAGGCGCAGGTCCTCGCCAACCAGGCGCACATCGCTAAAATTCAGGGCCGGCGCATCGGCCAGCTGTTCCAGTCCGGGCAGCGTGCACAGGCCGCGTGCGGCATTCCCTAACAGCTTTGGCGCCATGTAAACAATCAGCTCATCCACCAGGCCCGCTTGCAGCAAAGCACCCGCTAATCCGGCACCCGCTTCCACCCACACGCTGTTGATCTGGCGCTGGCCGAGCAACATCATCACCGCGACCAAATCAAGCTGTTCACCACGCTGCGGCACCGCAATCTGGGTCACGCTGGCGGGCCATGCGTGTTGATCGGGCTCGCTGCGCATCAGCCAGGTTTCGCCTGGCTGGTCAATCAAACGGTGTTGCGGCGTGACGCGCTGTTGGCTGTCAATCACCACGCGCACCGGCTGACGCAGCTGGCTTTCATCAAGCTGCGCACGCACCTCTTCATTCAATTCACTCCAGCGTACCGTGAGCGACGGATTGTCAGCCAACACCGTGGCGCTGGTGCTAAGAATAGCTGAACTCTGGGCGCGTAAACGTTGCACATCGCGCCTTGCGGCCGCGGATGTGATCCACTGACTTTCGCCACTCGCCATGGCGGTGCGGCCATCAAGGGATGCGCCGAGTTTCAGCTGGATCCACGGGAATCCGGTCCGCATACGTTTGAGAAAACCCCGGTTCAGCGCTTCCGCTTCGTTCATCATCAGGCCATGACTGACGTCGATGCCCGCCTGCTGTAAACGGTAGAGTCCACGTCCTGCCACCTGCGGATTGGGATCCTGCATCGCGGCGACCACGCGCGTCACGCCTGCGGCAATCAGCGCATCGCAGCACGGCGGCGTGCGTCCATGGTGGCTACAAGGTTCCAGCGTGACATACGCGGTTGCGCCAGCAGCTCGTTCGCCCGCCATACGCAGCGCATGCACTTCGGCATGCGGTTCGCCGGCGCGCTGATGCCAGCCTTCGCCGACAATCTCGCCCTCGCGCACAATCACGCAGCCGACGTTGGGGTTAGGTGTGGTGGTAAAGCGTCCGCGCCGCGCCAGTTCCAGCGCGCGCGCCATATAGCGTTCGTCAGTCATGGATTAGTCCTGTAGGCGGGCGATCTCTTCACCAAAATCGCGAATATCTTCGAAGCTGCGATAGACCGAGGCAAAGCGAATGTAGGCCACTTTATCGAGCTTTTTCAGCTCATCCATCACCAGATTGCCGATCAGTGCGCTTGGCACTTCGCGTTCACCGGTGGCACGCAGCTGAGTTTTAATATGATTGACCGCGCTTTCAACCGCATCGGCGCTGACGGGGCGTTTTTCCAGCGCCTTAATCATGCCGCTGCTGAGCTTGTCTTCATTGAAGGGTTCACGCACATCGTTGCTTTTTACCACGCGCGGCATCACCAACTCTGCCACTTCAAAGGTGGTAAAACGCTCATGACACACCAGACACTGACGACGGCGACGCACCGACGATCCTTCACTAACCAGACGAGAATCAATCACTTTGGTGTCCACAGCGGAGCAGAATGGGCAATGCATGAGGCTTCCTGATGCGAGATAAATAGGCCACACAGTGTAGCGCGATCGCGCCACAAAATGTATGTGTGTGGCACATAATGTGTGAATCCCCGTTTGTGACGTTAAGCCAAATGCAAGACATCACCTACATGACCACAGGCAAAAAACCACTACGCTTAAAGAGCCGCCAGCAAGGCGGCCAACATCATAAAAATCTGGAGGATGTATGGGTCTGTTTGATTTCGTGAAAGATGCTGGAGAAAAACTGTGGGATGCCGTCAGTGGCGGCGGCGACGATGCCAGCAAGAAATTGCAGGATCACATCAACAAACTCGGTTTGCCCGACAGCGATAAGGTCAAGGTGGATGTCAAAGGCGATACCGTTACTGTGACTGGTGATGGCATCTCTCAGGAGTTAAAAGAGAAGATTCTGGTGGCCGCCGGTAACGTCGCGGGCATCACCAAGGTGGATGACAAGGTCACCGCCAGCGATGCCGCTACGCCCGCGAAATTCTATACCGTGAAAAAAGGCGATACCTTGAGTGCGGTATCGAAAGAGGTCTACGGAAATCCTAATCAATACAACAAGATTTTCGAGGCGAACAAGCCAATGCTGACGCATCCTGATAAGATCTACCCTGGCCAGGTTTTACGAATTCCCGAATAAAGAAAGGACATTGCATGACGATCAGGACGTTTTGGGCTCCGGCAGCACTCTCTTTGCTGGTTCTCAGTGGTTGCAGTTCAACGCCGGTTTCACCGCAGGTCAAAGAGTTGCATCAGGAGGTGAGTCAGCTTAATCAGCAGATGCGCAAGCTGACCAATCAGGCAACGGCGCTGGAGATTCAGGGACAGCTGAACAGCCAATCCACCCAGGGCGCGTGGCTGTTGCCGCAAGCCAATACGCCGGTGGAGTTACAGACGCAGCTAGGTAAATTGCGTTTGTCACTCTCGCAGGTGGCGGGTGAAGCCAGCGGCAGTCGCGCCAATCTGAATATCCGCTCAACCAATGATCAGCCGATTCCGGCACTGCGCGCGACCGTGGTATGGGGCGAAATGGATCCGGCCAGCGGCAAACCGCTTAACGCGGGCAGCCTGAGCCAGACCATCGAGGTTCCTGCACAGTTAATGCCGCGCAGTTCCGTTAGCGTACCGCTGCGACTCAGCGGGTTAACCCCGGAGCAACTCGGCTACGTGCGCGTGCACGATGTTGAGCCTCCAGCGACGAAAACCACGCCCTGATCGACAGGCATAAAAAAACGGGCTGCCAATGGCAGCCCGTTTACTTTCTGACTCCGCGTTACGGCAGAATCGAAGGCTGATCTGCGCCCTCTTTTTCCACTTTCTGTACCAGCATATGTTCACGCTTCATGCCGAGTTTCAGCGCCAGCGCTGAAGAGACATAAATCGATGAAATGGTACCAATGGTGACACCGATCAGCATGGTCAGTGAGAAACCTTTCAGCAACGCACCACCAAACACGAACAGGATCATGATCATCGCCAGCGTAGTGATGGAGGTGATCAAGGTACGGCTCAGCGTCTGGGTCAGCGACACGTTAGTGATGTCGTAAGAAGAACCGCGGCGGATCTTGCGGAAGTTCTCACGAATACGGTCGGAGACCACGATCTTATCGTTAAGCGAGTAACCAATGACCGACATCAATGAGGCGACAATCGTCAGGTCGATTTCGACGTGCGCCAGCGACAAAATGCCACAGGTGATGATCACATCGTGCGCCAGCGCCAGAACGGTGCCGAGCGCTAAACGCCACTCAAAGCGGAAGCCGATGTAGATCAAAATCGCAATCAGCGCTGACAGCAGCGCCATCGCACCGGCCTGCGCCAGATCGCTACCCACGCTTGGGCCAACGAACTCGATGCGTTTCACGGTAGCGTTCTGCTGCGTGGTCTGGCTAATGGAAGCCAGCACTTTATTGCCCAGTTCGGTGCCGGCATTGCCGGTGGCCGGAGGCATACGCACCATCACATCACGGCTGCTACCAAAGTTCTGCACCAGCGGCTCTTCAAAGCCCGCTTTCACCAAACCTTCACGCAGCGCGTCGAGATCCGCCGGTTTTTCCAGGTTAATCTCAATCACCGTTCCGCCGGTAAAGTCGAGGCCCCAGTTGAAGCCTCGCACACCGACAATGACGATAGATGCCACAATCAGCAGACCGGAGATGATGAAAGCCAGCTTATCCCAGCGCATAAAGTCGACGACTTTACGCCCGTGGTTTAGCTGCTCAATACTATATTCCTGTGCCACAACGCACTCCTCAGATAGACAGCTTGTTGATGCGTTTGCCGCCGTACACCAGGTTAACGATGGCACGGGTGCCGACGATAGCGGTAAACATTGAGGTTGCGATACCGATAGCCGTAGTAATCGCAAAGCCTTTGATTGAACCGGTACCGACCGCATAAAGAATGATCACTTTGATAAGCGTAGTGACGTTGGCATCGACGATACTGGAGAAGGCGCCTTTATAGCCTTCATGAATCGCCTGCTGTACCGATCGTCCGTTACGCAACTCTTCTTTAATACGTTCGTTAATCAACACGTTAGCATCGACCGCAACCGCCAGCGTCAGCACGATACCGGCAATACCCGGCATGGTGAGCGTCGCGCCTGGCAGCAGTGACATGATGCCGACAATCAGCACCAGGTTACACAGCAGCGCGCTGGTAGCGATAAGACCAAACTTCTTGTAGAACACCACCATGAACAGGATCGAAGCAATCAAACCCCACAGGCAGGCTTCGAGGCCTTGTGTGATGTTCTGCTGACCCATGGTTGGGCCGATAGTACGCTCTTCTACAATCTGGATTGGCGCAATCAACGCACCCGCGCGCAGCAGCAGCGACAGCTGACGTGCTTCGTTTGCATTATTGATACCGGTGATACGGAAGCTGTTACCGAGGCGCGACTGGATGTTCGCCACGTTAATCACTTCTTCCTGTTTCACCAAAATCGACCGGCCGTTGGCATCTTTCTTACCGCTGTCTTTGTACTCCACAAACAGGGTCGCCATCGGCTTACCGATGTTGTCCTTGGTGAAGTTGGACATCATGTTGCCGCCCGCGCCATCCAGTGAAATGTTCACCTGCGGCTGGTTGTACTCATCCATGCTCGACGTGGAATCGGTGATGTGATCACCGGTCAGAATCACACGCTTGTACAGCACCACTGGCTGCCCGTCGCGGGTTTTCTTCACTTCCGAATCGCCGGGCACACGGCCGCTGGCCGCTGCGGTTGGATCCACGCTGGTGTTCACCAGACGGAATTCCAGCGTGGCGGTAGCGCCCAGAATCTCTTTGGCGCGCGCGGTGTCCTGAATACCCGGCAGTTCCACCACGATGCGGTCAGAACCCTGACGCTGCACCAGCGGTTCGGCAACGCCGAGCTGGTTCACACGGTTACGCAGAATGGTGATGTTTTGCTGCACCGCATATTCACGCGCTTCGCTCAGACGCGCATCACTCATCACCGCACGCAGCGCATCGCTGCCCTGGCTTGAGATCACCAGATCGCGGTGGCGAGTAGACAAGTAGCTGATTGCCGCGTCACGGCTGGCGCCGTCACGGAAACGCACTTCTACGCCATAGTTCGCGATTTTATTAACGGTGGTATACGGAATGCTTTTGTCGCGCAGATCGCTGCGCAGGCTGTCGGCGTTCTGCTCTTGCAGTTTGCCCAGAGCCGTATCCATATCCACTTCCATCAGGAAGTGAACGCCGCCGCGCAGATCAAGACCGAGTTTCATCGGTTCCGCGGACAGCATGCTCAGCCAGCGAGGCGTTGCCGGCGCAAGGTTGAGGGCCACAATGTAGTCTTCGCCCAGCGCGCTGGTGAGTGCATCACGCGCGCGCAACTGTCCATCCTGCGTTGCAAAGCGGGCCAGAATGGCACCATTTTCCAGAGCGAGGGATTTGCTCTCGATATTGTCTTGTTTTAATACGGTCTGGATCTGATCCAACGTTTGCTCACTGGCGGCGCCACCGCGCGCACCAGTGATCTGAACGGCCGGATCCTCACCATAAAGGTTAGGAAGCGCATAGAGCAGGCCGACGAGAATCACGACGACCAGCATGATGTACTTCCACAAAGGATAACGGTTTAACACGGCAGTTCCCTTCGGGAAGAAAAAATTACAGCGCCTTCAAAGTACCTTTCGGCAGAACGGCGGCCACGAAATCACGTTTAACAACTACTTCAGTGGTGTCGTTCAGGGCAATAGAAACATAGCCAGTTTCTGCCACTTTGGTCACACGGCCAACTAAACCACCGCTGGTCAGCACTTCATCACCTTTAGAGATGGAATCCATCAGTTTCTTGTGATCTTTAGTACGCTTCTGCTGTGGACGCAGAATCATGAAGTAGAAGATCAGACCAAATACCACCAGCATGATCACCAGAGAATACGGACTTCCCTGAGACGGTGCGCCTGCTGCGGCTACGGCGTCAGAAATGAAAAAGCTCATTAAATTTCCCTCATTGATGAATTATCAGACGTTCAGCGGAGGAACCGCCTTCCCCGTCCGTTGGTAGAACTCGCTAACAAAGTGCTCTAATTTACCCTCTTCGATAGCCTTACGTAAACCGGCCATCAAACGCTGGTAATAGCGCAGATTGTGAATCGTATTCAGGCGTGCGCCCAGTATTTCGTTACAGCGATCAAGATGATGCAAGTAGGCGCGGCTATAATTGCGACAGGTGTAACAATCACACTCTGCATCCAGCGTTGCGGTGTCATCTTTATACCGGGCATTACGAATTTTCACCACGCCATCGGTAACAAACAGATGACCATTGCGCGCATTGCGCGTTGGCATAACGCAGTCAAACATATCGATACCGCGGCGAACGCCTTCCACCAGATCTTCTGGCTTGCCGACGCCCATCAAATAACGCGGTTTGTCTTGCGGAATTTGCGGACAGACGTGCTCCAGGATTCGGTGCATGTCCTCTTTAGGTTCACCCACCGCCAGGCCGCCCACAGCGTACCCATCAAAGCCAATCTCTACCAGACCTTTAACCGAGACATCTCGTAAATCTTCGTAAACACCGCCCTGAATAATGCCGAATAATGCATTTTTATTGCCGAGTGAATCGAAGCGATCGCGGCTGCGTTGTGCCCAGCGCAACGACATCTCCATCGAACGTTTGGCGTAATCCCAATCCGCCGGATATGGCGTACATTCGTCGAAGATCATCACCACGTCAGAACCGAGATCGAACTGAATCTCCATCGACTTTTCCGGATCGAGGAAAATCGGATCGCCGTTGATCGGGTTACGGAAGTGCACGCCCGCTTCGGTGATCTTACGGATATCGCCAAGGCTGAACACCTGGAAGCCGCCGGAATCGGTAAGGATCGGTCCTTGCCAGTTCATGAAATCGTGCAGGTCGCCGTGCAGTTTCATGATCTCCTGACCTGGGCGCAGCCACAGGTGGAAGGTGTTGCCGAGCAGGATTTGCGCGCCGGTCTCTTTCACTTCTTCCGGCGTCATGCCTTTCACCGTGCCGTAAGTGCCCACGGGCATAAATGCTGGGGTTTCAACAACGCCACGATCAAAGACCAGACGGCCACGGCGTGCGCGCCCGTCGGTAGTATCTAATTCAAATTTCACATTAACCTCTGATCAGAGAAACAGTCTGATTCAATTATGCGCCGACGCTTTCGTCAGGCGCTTGTGGATTACGGGTGATGTACATCGCATCCCCGTAGCTAAAGAAACGGTACTGCTCTGCCACCGCGCTGTGATAAGCCGCCATGGTGTGCTGATAACCAGCAAAGGCCGAAACCAGCATAATCAGGGTCGATTCCGGCAGATGGAAGTTGGTGATCAGCGCATCGATCACCTGATAGTGATAGCCGGGATAGATGAAAATCTGTGTGTCATCGAAGAAGGGTGCAATCAGCGCATCCTGGCTGGCCTTCGCGGCGCTCTCCAGCGAACGTACTGAGGTGGTGCCCACGGCGACCACTTTGTTGCCGCGTGCTTTACACGCCAGCACCGCATCCACCACATCCTGCGGCACTTCCGCGTATTCGGCATGCATGATGTGATCCTCGATGGTTTCAACGCGCACCGGCTGGAAAGTCCCGGCACCGACGTGCAGCGTGACAAACGCCATCTCGACGCCTTTAGCTTTCAGCGCTTCCAGCAGCGGCTCGTCAAAGTGCAAACCGGCGGTCGGTGCGGCGACGGCGCCGGGACGCACGCCGTACACGGTCTGGTACAGCTCACGGTCAGCATCTTCATCCGGACGATCAATATACGGCGGCAGCGGCATGTGGCCGACCGCTGTTAAGAATATCCAGCACGGCGCGATCGTCTTCGAAGGCGATCTCAAACAGTGTGTCATGGCGCGCCACCATCGTGGCTTTGACACTTTCGTCATCGCCCAGCAGCAGCGCTGCGCCCGGCTTGGGCGCTTTGGAGGCGCGCACGTGCGCCAGCACGCGCTTATCGTCCAGCATGCGCTCAACCAGCATCTCGATTTTGCCGCCGCTGGCTTTACGCCCAAAGACGCGCGCCGGAATCACGCGGGTGTTGTTGAACACCAGCAGATCGCCCGGATTGAGCTTATCCATCACGTCTGTAAATACGCCGTGGCTTAACGCGCCGCTTGGACCATCCAGCGACAGCAAGCGGCAACCGCTTCGCTGCGCCTGCGGATAGTGGGCGATTAAGGATTCTGGCAACTCAAAGGTAAAATCGGCTACGCGCATGCTTCACTTCTTCAGGACTTAAAATCAGGCGGCATAGTCTAGCGGAAAAGCGGCAAATTCTGAACAACTGGCTGCGCTTCTGTGATTCTGCGAATACACAAAATAATTCGAGGTGCAGGCAGGCGGCAAACGAGAGCAGCCCACGCACCTGTAACTTGATGTATGACGTGTATATAATGCGCCATGAACTTTCTCGCTCACCTTCACCTGGCGCAGCTGGCTAACAGCTCTCTGCTGGGCAATCTCATGGCCGATTTCGTGCGCGGCAACGTGCAATCACAATGGCCTGCACCGGTGGTGGATGGCATTGCCATGCATCGTCGCCTCGACGTCCTGACCGATAACCTGCCCGAAGTGCGGATTGCGCGTGCGCTGTTTCGTCCGGAAACGCGCCGCGTGGCCCCCATCACGCTCGACGTGATTTGGGACCATTTCCTCGCGCTGCACTGGGATAAATTCAACCCAACGCAGTCGCTGGTGGCATTTACCGCGGCGGCTGAACAAAACATCGTGCCGCAGCTGGCGGGCACGCCGGAAGGTTTCGTCGAGCTGAACGCCGTGATGTGGCGCGAACGCTGGTTTGAGCACTATGCCGAACCAACGCGGCTGGCACGCGTGCTCAACGGCATGGCGCATCGCCGTCCGCGCTTAGCCGCGCTGCGCGACTCCTATCAGGATTTTGTTGATCACTACGAGCAACTTGAGCCGCTGTTCTTCCAGTTTTATCCGCGCTTAATGGCCGCCGCGCGCGCGCAGGAATTGTAATATTAGGTAATTCAAGACCCGTCTGTTGGACGGGAAATTTCCCATCACCTACCCTGCGTGACCTTAATCTTCGTCACACTCAGGGAAATCTCATGCAGCATCTTATTGCCAACCGGCTCGCAGAAGCCGGTCTTAGCTACACGCACATCCTGGCGTTGGGGATAGTGATTGCCATAATCTTTGCCATCTCACTGCTTACTCACGCCATTCTGCACCGCGCTATCTTGCCGCTGCTGCGTCGCTACACCGAGAAAAGTAGCCGTCAGTGGCCAAAAGCGCTGATTAACAGTCGCCTGTTTAGCCGCAGCGTCTGGCTGATGCAAGGTGTGCTATTCAAATTACAGACTGAACTCTTCCTGCACGACAGTGCTCAGATCTATGCAGCGCTGCTGATTTTCGCCCAGCTGTGGATGATGATCTTCGCCCTGCTGATGTTGTTCTCCTTGCTGGATTTACTGCAGCAGCTCAGCGCGAATAGCATGCTAGCGCAGCAATTGCCGCTGCGCGGTATTATCCAGAGCGTGAAATTAATCGCCGCCATTTTAATGGTAATCATGATTATTTCGCTGCTGTTGGGTAAATCGCCTGGCGTATTGATCACCGGACTCGGTGCCATGACCGCGGTGCTGATGCTGGTATTTAAAGATCCAATTCTGGGTCTGGTGGCCGGTATTCAGTTGGCGGCCAATAATATGCTGAAAATGAATGACTGGCTGGAAATGCCGAAATATGGTGCGGACGGTGCGGTCATCGATATTTCTTTAACCACGGTAAAAGTGCGCAACTGGGATAACACCATTGTTACCATTCCCGCTTACGCCTTAATTTCCGACTCCTTTAAAAACTGGCGCGGTATGTCGGAATCCGGTGGGCGTCGCATTAAGCGCAGCATTCATATTGATACCACCAGTATTGGCTTCCTTGATGATGCCATGATGCAGCAGCTGAAAAGTGCGCATCTGCTGGCACCGTATCTGGATAGCAAAAGCGAAGAAGTGGCCGCATGGAATGCGCAACTGGGCTGTGATTTAGATTCGCCACTCAACGGTCGCCGCCTGACGAATATCGGTACCTTCCGCGTCTGGCTGCAGAGCTGGCTGGAGCAGCATCCGCGTATTCATCAAGAGATGACGTTAATGGTGCGGCAGTTAGCACCAGGTGAAAACGGTTTGCCGCTGGAAGTGTATGTGTTCACCAACACCACGGTGTGGAAAGAGTACGAGAATATTCAAGCGGATATCTTTGACCATATTTACGCGGTGCTACCTACTTTCGGTCTGCGCGTCCATCAATCGCCAACCGGTAATGACATGCGTCAAATTGGCGTAAGAACCCGCCATTAAGGCTTCATCCCGTATTACCCGCCAGTAAGAAGAAAAATTTCACTGGCGGGCTTTTCCCCCTCTTGTCACGCGCAGCCATCTGCGGCTTAATGAAGCCTTTCTTAACTTTTGTTAACTTCGTCACACAGCCAATACGCCATTTTTGGCGTCTGTTGTTGCTTCGCCAGCCTGAAAATCATAAGAGGGAAAGATGTCATCAGCTTCGCTTACCGAACTCGACGCACGTTATCATTTCGCCTGTGATGTTGCCAAAACCGCCGCCAGCCGGGCTCTATCCTGGTATCAGCAACGTCATCAATTAGTAGTTGAGCATAAGAAAGATCTGCAGGATGTGGTCAGCGAAGCCGATCGCAACGTTGAGGCATTGGTCAAGCATCTGATCCACGAACGCTTTCCTGACGATGCGGTGTTGGGTGAAGAGAGCGGCGGCAATACTGCTGGCGCACGCTTTATCTGGGTGCTCGATCCGATTGATGGCACCAGCAGCTTTCTTAACGGCTTGCACAACTGGTGCGTATCGCTGGCGATCGTTTGTGAAAACGAAGCGGTGATTGGCGTGGTGTGCGATCCCAATCATCATGAAACCTTTCACGCCTGCCGCGGCAAAGGTGCATGGGTTAATGATAAGCGCATCCAGGCGCACAGCGCGCAGCAGCTTGATCAGGGATTGCTTGGTCTGAGCAGCTCCAACAGCCAACCGATTGAACCGCTGACCACTTTTATCAGCGCATTATTGGCGCAGGGCGGCATGTTTATCCGCAATGGCTCGGGGGCGTTGATGAGCGCATGGGCGGCGGCCGGTCGCTTAATTGGTTACTACGAAGCGCATATGAATCCGTGGGATGGCTTGCCGGGCATTGTGCTGATGCGCGAAGCGGGCGGCATTACCAACGATTATCTGGCTAATCACGGCTTGCAGAACGGCAATCCGGTGTTGCTGGCTAATGCGGTGATTTATCCGCAGCTGAGAGCGCTGCTGCCTGGGCATTTATCGTTATAATTTCCGTAATCGGTTAAGTTCGTTAATTTATGCGAACTTAACCTTCATGCAAAATTACTTAAGCGCGCTGTAAGTAATATTCTATTCCGAAGTGAGAATTTTCTCTTTTTTTCTTAAACATCCCGGCATCAATAAAAATACGATATGCTGCGCAAGTCAAACATCCCTTAGTAATACTTATTTTCTCCTTTTTTGTTGTTCTTTTTCGGCGCCAGGATGCGCCGAGATATTTTTTGGCATTTTATTATTTAGGGATAGCGTGATTATTTTTTTATATTATGTTTAATCGTCATCGATAAAAAAGGTCGCCATCAATGGCGACCTTACAATATCATCAGCTTTTACGCTTTTTCACTAGCGGCCACGCCAGTAATAGCAGCGCAATCCACGCAAAACCAACGTACAGCGACACGCGCGTATCCGGGAAGTAACCAATCAGCCCAATAATGAAGGCCAGGAACAGCACGCCGAACCATGCGGTAGCGCTACCGCCCGGCATGGCAAAATCAAGCTTACCGGCTTGCTCTTTGCCAATCTTGCGGCGGAAGGCGATCTGCGACAGCAGAATCATGATCCACACCCAAACGGTAGCAAAGGTCGCCAGCGAGGCGATCACCAGGAACACTTTCTCTGGCATCAGGTAGTTGAGATACACCGCAATCAGCATCGCCAGCATCATCACCAAAACGGTCACCCACGGAATTCCGCGATTCGAAACCTTCTGGAATACCTTCGGTGCGTGGCCCTGTTGCGCCATGCCGTGCAGCATACGCCCCACGCCAAACACATCGCTGTTAATCGCCGACAGCGACGCCGTCAGCACCACGAAGTTAAGAATTGATGCCGCCGCCGCAATACCCAAATGCTGGAAGGTCAGCACGAACGGACTGCCAGAAGTGCCCACCTGATTCCATGGATAAATCGACATGATGACGAACAGCGTACCAACGTAGAATACCAGAATACGCATCGGTACGGAGTTGATGGCGCGTGGAATCGAGGTCTTCGGATCTTCCGCTTCACCGGCAGTAATCCCGATAATCTCAATGCCGCCGTAGGCAAACATCACCATCTGCAGTGACAGCAGCATGCCGACAATGCCGTGCGCGAAGAAACCGCCGTTGGTCCACAGATTGTGAATGCCGGTCGGCTGGCCGCCGTTGCCGATGCCCCAGAAAATCATGCCGAAGCCGGCGAGAATCATGATGATGATGGTGGCGACTTTGAAAAAGGAGAACCAGAACTCCACTTCGCCAAAGACTTTCACGCTCATCAGGTTGATGGCGCCGATAATCAGCACCACGCTCAGCACCCAAATCCAGTGCGGCACATCGGGGAACCACACGCCCATGTAGATACCAAAAGCCGTTACGTCGGCAATCGCCACAATCAGGATTTCAAAACAGTAGGTCCAGCCGGTGATGTATCCGGCCAGCGGGCCGAGATAATCCTGCGCATAGCGCGAGAATGAGCTGGCCTGCGGATTGTTGACCGACATTTCCCCCAACGCACGCATGATGATGTACGCCACCGCACCGCCGATGATGTACGCCAGCAGCACGCTTGGGCCCGCCATTTTGATGGCATCTGCCGAGCCGTAAAACAGCCCGGTGCCAATCGCCGATCCCAGCGCCATAAAGCGAATGTGGCGCGTGCTCAGTCCGCGTTTGAGCTTATTGGTTTCTTGCATAACACTCAGTACCTTGAAAATGAAAAACCACGGGCAAGCCCGTGGTTGGAATTAACAGCAATGTCGCTTACTGATGAACCGCGACCTGCTCACGTCCTTTTGCCCGATCAACTACCGCGGCAATCACCAGCATCGCCAGCGATGGCGGCAACCAGGAAAGTCCCTGATCGGCCAGCGGCAGATGCTGACTGAACAGCGGCAACACATCTTTGAAGCTGGTGGTTTTGATGGCATCAACGATACCGAACAGCAGGCTTACCAGCATGGTCGGCGCGATAATACGCGAACTTTTGTTCCAGAACTTCAGCGTGAAGCTCAGCACCACCAGTACGATGCATGGCGGATAAATCGCCGTCAGCACCGGAATCGAAATCTGAATCAGATGGCTCAGACCGAGATTCGACACCACCATCGAGAACAGGCCCAGAATAAATACCAGCGTTTTATACGACAGCGGAACATATTGCGCAAAGAATTCTGCACAGGCGCAGGTCAGGCCCACCGCCGTTACCATGCAGGCGACGAAGATCAGTGCCGCAAGGAAGAAGCTGCCCATGCCGCCGAAGGTCTGCTGCACGTAAGCATGCAGAATCTCAGCACCGTTCGCGCTTTGCGCCACCAATGCGCCGCTATCGTTACCGAGTTTGAACAGCGTCAGGTAAATCAGCGTCAAACCGATACCGGCGATGATGCCCGCCAGCATGGTGTAGCGCGTCAGCAGTTTGGCATCTTCAACACCGCGTGAGCGCGCCGCATTGACGATGACGATACCGAACACCAGCGCTCCCAGCGTATCCATGGTCAGATAACCATTAACGAAACCGCTGGAGAAGGCGGCACGCTGATACTCTTCGGTGCCCGGCGAAACGCCACCGGCCGGCCAGATCAGCACGGCAACGCCGAGCACAATCAGCGCCAGAATTTTCAGCGGAGCGAGGAAGTGGCCGACGGTATCCAGCAGTTTGCCCGGATACAGTGAGATGCCAATCACCAGCGCGAAGTAAATCAGGCTGTAAATGAACAGCGGCAGCGTGCCGTCGCCGGTCAGCGGTGCAATACCCACGGCAAAGGAAACGGTGGCGGTACGCGGCGTGGCAAACAGCGGGCCAACAGCCAGGTAACACACGGTCGCCAGCAGCAAGCCTGCGGCTTTACCAATCGGCGAGCTTAGCGCATCAATGCCGCCGCCCACACGCGCCAGCGCGATGACGGTGATCACCGGTAAGCCAACAGCCGTAATCAGGAAGCCGAAAGCCGCAATCCAAACGTGTTCGCCAGACTGAATCCCCACCATCGGTGGGAAGATGATATTTCCTGCGCCAACGAACAGGGCAAACGTCATGAAGCCCAGCGCCAGGATATCCTTGGAGGTTAAACGATGTGTCATAAACTTCTGTACTGCCTGTAGCTGATGTTGCGGTGGAAGTTGAGTTCGTGTTGTCCTCTGGATGCGCTAAAACAAGGGCTTATCAGGCAAGACCAGCGTGTTATGCGGGACTAATCGTTAAAGCGCAGGTGATTTAATCTACTTTTCTTCTGTTCGCAGAGGGATAAATCGACAACGGCGCAAATTAGAACGTTTATAGCGAAGAAAGGCAATACAGGATCGAAAAACCAGAAGGATATAACAAGATAGTGGAAGAAAGCAGTGAATCACGGTGGAATAGCGGCAAAACACCTCAGATGATTTGCTAAATGTTTCCTCGATGCGAGAGATCTCTTTGCATAAATCAGCCTGCAGATGCACAAAAGGCGCGATTTACGCGCCTGTTTGGCTAACTTTACAGCATTACCAGACTGTTCTTGCTATATCGACCACCAGACGAATCTTCTGCCACTGCTGCTCTTCGCTCAGGCTGTTGCCCTCTTCGGTTGAGGCAAAGCCACACTGCGGGCTGAGGCAGATTTGATCAAGGCTCACGAACTGTGACGCTTCCTGCAAACGCGCTTTCACCTGCTGCGCATCCTCCAGCTCGCCGGTTTTGGTGGTGATCAAACCCAGCACCACTTGCTGATGACCCGGCTTGAGGAAGCGCAGCGGCTCAAAACCACCTGAACGTTCGTTGTCATACTCAAGGTAGAAAGCATCGATATTCACGCCGCCAAACAGCACTTCGGCGACCGGCTCATAGCCACCTTCGGAAATCCAGGTTGAGCGGAAGTTGCCGCGACAAACATGCAGCCCAACGGTCAGATCCTCTGGCTTACCTTCCAGTGCAGCATTCAGCACTTCAGCATAGATGCGCGCCAGTTCCTGTGGATCTTCACCACGCTCGCGGATCTGCTGCTGCTGTTCGGTAGAGCACAGATAGGCCCACACCGTGTCATCCAGCTGCAGATAACGGCAGCCAGCCGCATAAAACGCTTTGATGGCGTCTTTGTAGGTCTGCGCCAGATCGGCGAAGTACTCTTTCAGATCGGGATACACCGTGGCATCGATCACCTTACGGCCACCGCGGAAGTGCAGCACGCTTGGGCTGGGAATGGTCATCTTGGCAACCGCATCGCCCGCCACGCTTTGCAGGAAGCGGAAGTGCTCCAGCATCGGGTGTTGAGGATTAAAGGCCACTTTACCGGTGACTTTCACGCCGTGCGCTTTGGTCTGCACGCCGTTGAACTGAATGCCCTGCTCCGCTTCGAACAGCTCGACGCCGTGCAAATCGCCAAAGAAATCGAAGTGCCACCAAGCGCGACGGAATTCACCATCGGTAACGATCTGCAGGCCGTTGGCACGCTGCTGCTCCACAACATGGCGGATTTCGCGATCTTCAACCTGACGCAGTTGATCAGCGTTGATTTCGCCATTGGCAAACTGCACACGCGCCTGCTTGATGGCTGCGGGACGCAGAAAACTGCCGACGGTATCGGCGCGGAACGGGTTATGACGTGGCATTTTATCTCCTGGCTGAGCGCATAGTTGCGTCAGGGTATAATTTCGCTGGGTTATTTCAGCCATCTGGACGGCTATATGTCCACGAAGAATGCCACGCTGTTACCCTTTCGGCAACGGAAGAAAATTCAGCTTACATGAAACTATTTCATGTTCAGATGCACGTTCTTCAATTTCCCTCAATTGCCGCTCGCGCTTGCGCCATCTGGCTATCTGATAATGGCAGATAACCCGCTTCGCTCACCCGACGCTGACCTTGTGGCGATAACACCTGATGCAGAAAGGCATTCACCAGCGGCGGCAGCGGTTTGCCGGGTGCTTTGTTGACGTAGATATAAAGCGGGCGCGACCACGGATAGCGGCCGTTGCGAATCGATTCGGCATCCGGCATCACGCTGTCGCCGTTCGCCGTGGCCACCGGTAGCATTTTCACGCCGCTGAGATGAAAGCCAAAACTGGCATAACCGATGCTGTTGGGCGTGGCGGCAACGGCTTGTACCACCGCCGCAGAGCCGGGGAATTCAGCGACATCAGCACGGAAATCACCTTTGCACAGCGCCTGCTGCTTAAAGAAGCCCCACGTTCCCGACGCCGAGTTGCGGCCATAGCGCTGGATGCTGCGCGTGGCCCACTGGCCTTCGCTCAGGCCGAGATCGCCCCAGCGCTGCGGCACCTGTTGCCCGCCGCACAGACGCGTGATGGAGAACAGCGCATCGAGTTGTTGCGGCGCGATGCGCGACAGCGGATTGTCCTGATTAACCACTACCACCAGCGCATCCATCGCCACCGGCACCGCCAGCGGCGGATAGCCGTAGCGCGCGGTAAAAAGTTGACGTTCGTCGATCTGCATCGGCCGGCTCATCGCGCCCAGCTGGGCAGCACCTGCCGCCAGCGCCGTCGGCGCAGTAGAAGATCCCGCCGCCTGCACCTGAACGTTGACGCCCGGCGACTGGCGGCTGAAATCCTCGCCCCATAATGTCATCAGATAACCCAGCGTATCCGATCCAACGCTGCTCAGATTGCCGGTTAGCATGGTTTGTTGGCCGTGTGCCAAAGCAGAGCAAAGCAGCAAGAGGGAGATCAACAGCGATTTCATTGGCGATTCCGCAATTCAGTAAGACGCCTATTCTGGAGCGGTGCGATTTATCACGCAATACATTGCGTATGGGTTGTTAATGAGGCGGGAATTGGTCTCCATGAATGGCGTAATGCTTGTCAGTTAAACCAACGACGAGTGCGCAGGCCGGTGTCACTTTTGGTCCGGCGGTCCTCGCGCCGCTTACGCGGTACCTTCACTTCGCTCGTCTGCCTGACGGACCGGCGGAGACGGGACTTCCTTGTCCCGGCTCCGCCTTTCGCCCGCGTCCTGCGGGCTCTCCTGGCTTCCTCGCTTCGTTCAGCGCTGCGGATTGCCAGGCCAAAAGTGCCCCCGGCCTGCTCATAAGCTTCAGTGCGTGTTGTTGAAAAGGACTCATTCGCTTCAGGCGCTGGCGCGTCTGCTGCGGCAAAAGGGCCATTCGCAGCGCTGAGGCTTTTACGTTGGGCCAGGAGCCTCGCGCATGGATGCGCGAGGCAGTTCGGGGTCGGCCAGGGAAGGCCGATCCGCGAACGGTCCGTCGGCACAACGTGGAAGCCGAAGGTACCGCGCTAGCGGCGCGAGGACGGCCCGTGACGCAGCAGATGTGTCAGCGCCCGCACCAAAAAGGCTTTATTAACTGATAAGTATGGCGCCATGAATAGCGATCCTACGACCTTAATTAACCCGCTCTTGCATCACGTTAGCCACAATCAAGCGTGGCGGCAGCAGGAAGCTGAAACAGGTTTCCTGATGCGGCACGCTGGTGATCTCCAGCCGCGCGTTGTGATGTCCCAACGCATGCTTCACGATCGCCAGCCCCAATCCGCTGCCGCCGGTGGCGCGCGAACGCGCTTTATCCACGCGATAGAAACGCTCGGTGAGGCGCGGCAGATGCTGCTCGCTAATGCCCGGCCCGTCATCGCACACCTTAAACTGCGCGCCTTGTTTAGTGCGCAGCCAACTGATGTCGATGCGCGTGCCATCGGGCGTGTGATTCACCGCGTTGTAGACCAGATTGGAAATGGCGCTACGTAGCTGCTCATCATTGCCGAACACTTTCAGATGCGGATCGGTATGGAAATGGATGGTGTGACGTCCCTGACTCAGCGTTTCCGCTTCACGCTGCAACAGCATCAGCATGCCCGGCACATCCACCGTCTCTTTGAGATCGATGGCTGGCGCCGCTTCGATACGCGACAAGGTCAGCAACTGCTTCACCAGACTGTCCATGCGGCGCGTCTGCTCTTGCATGGTATGCAACGCCTTGCTGCGCGTGCGCTCGTTCATCACCGAGTCGTCCATCATTTCCAGATAACCCTGCAATACCGTTAACGGCGTGCGCAGTTCATGACTGACGTTAGCAAAGAAGTTGCGTCGCGCGCCTTCCAGCTGATGCATCTGGGTGACATCACGCGCCACCATCAGCCACTGACCTTCGCTGTAAGGCATCACGCGGAATTCCATATGATGCTGATTATTGAGGATCTGCGTCAGCGGCATGTCGAACTTGCGCTGGCGGATATAGCGGGAAAATTCAGGATAACGCAGCAAATTGAGGATGTTCTGGCCGTTATCTTCCGGCCAGCGCAAGCCAAGGTGCTGCTGCGCCAGGCCGTTGCACCAGAAAATAGTGCCCTCTTCGGTGGTCAGCACCACCGCATCCGGCAGCGATTCTGCTCCGCTGCGGAAACGTTTGATCAGATTGCCCAGCTCGCGCCGCCGCCGCCGGTTGCGCAATTGCATCTGGTACAGGCCATAAAACAGCGGTTCCCAGCTGCCGCGTCCGGTGGGCGGCGTCATTGAACGATCGACCCACAGCCAGTGCGACAGACGCATCAGATTTCTGAAGTGCCAGAACATCACGCCGGTCACCGCAATCAGCAGCAGCCACGGCAGATATCCGAACAACAGACCCAACACCAGCGCAGGTAAACAGACCAGCGCCAGCTCGGTCAACAATCTCTTCCAGGAGAGTCGTTCCAGCACGGTAAACACTCCGTTTACGTTTAGTAGCGGGCAGAGAAACGATACCCTGTTCCGCGCACGGTTTGAACCATGCGATCGTGGCCGGTTAATTCCAGTGCTTTACGTAAACGGCGAATATGCACATCGACGGTGCGATCTTCGACATACACATTGGTGCCCCAAACATGGTTCAGCAGCTGTTCGCGGCTGTACACGCGTTCCGGGTGGGTCATAAAGAAGTGCAGCAGTTTGTACTCGGTCGGTCCCATCTCCAGCGGCGTGGTTTCCGACATCACGCGATGTGAGGAAGGATCCAGGCTCAGGCCCTGCATCTCAATCACCTCTTCCACCGCCATCGGCGAAATACGGCGCATCACCGCTTTGATACGCGCCATCAGCTCTTTCGGTGAGAATGGCTTGGTGATGTAATCATCCGCGCCCACTTCCAGACCGCGCACGCGATCTTCCTCTTCACCACGCGCCGTCAGCATCATCACCGGAATGTCGCGCGTCATGGCTTCACGCTTCAAATGCTTAATAAACTGAATCCCGCTGCCGCCGGGCAACATCCAGTCCAGCAGAATCAAATCAGGCCAGGGTTCGATCAGCTTACCAATCGCGCTGTCATAATCTTCCGCCTCAATAGGCTGGTAATCATTCTGTTCCAGCACGAAACATAACATTTCACGGATGGGAGCTTCGTCTTCCACAACCAAAATGCGCTTAGCCATTGTAACTCCTGCTAGTGTGACACCGTGTCACTGGGATTTGCGGCGCCATTATGCGTCAGTTTTGTGACACTTTTATGAAAACACCGCCCTAAGATAGATAGATAAAAAACAGAAATGTCACAATAAAATTCTGCTTTTTTTCTTTGTGATCTTAAGTGGTTATAATTCGTCTTCGCTAAATAGAGCACGGAGCAAACATGCGCATCATTCACACCGCTGACTGGCATCTCGGTCAGTTCTTTTACAGCAAAAGTCGCGCGCGGGAACATCAGGCGTTTCTCGACTGGCTGCTGGATCAGATTGTGCAGCATCAGGTGGATGCGCTGATTATCGCCGGCGACCTGTTTGATACCGGTTCGCCGCCGAGCTACGCGCGTGAAATGTTTAACCGTTTTGTGGTGGCGCTGCAGCCAAGCGGCTGCCAATTGGTGGTGCTGGCGGGCAATCACGACTCGGTGGCGACGCTGAATGAATCGCGCGAGCTGCTGGCATGCCTGAATACGCAGGTGATCACCAGCGCCACGCCGCAGGGCGAACAGCAGGTGTTAGCCCTGAAGCAGCGTGATGGCGCGCCGGGTGCGCTGCTGTGCGCCATTCCTTATCTGCGTCCGCGCGACATTCTGCGCAGCCAGGCCGGCCAATCCGGCCGCGAGAAGCAGATCTCGCTGCTGGAGGCGATCGAGCAGCATTATCAGCACTGTTTTGCCGCCGCGCAGGCGCAGCGCGATGCGCAGGACGTTACGCTGCCGATCATCGCCACCGGCCATCTCACCACCGTTGGCGTGACTAAAAGCGATTCAGTGCGCGACATCTATATCGGCACGCTGGATGCCTTCCCGGCGCAGGCGTTTCCGCCCGCCGATTACATCGCGCTCGGTCACATCCATCGCGCCCAGCGCATCGCCAACAGCGAGCACATTCGTTACAGCGGCTCGCCGATTCCGCTCAGTTTTGATGAGCTTGGCCGCGAGAAAAGCGTCTTCCTGCTGGAATTCAGCACCACGCTCGATACCGTTACGCCGCTAACCATCCCGCACTTCCAGCCGATGCAGATGCTGAAAGGCTCGATGGCGGAGATTGAACATCAGCTGGCGCAGTTCAGCGCGAGCGCCAGCGAACAGCCAGTCTGGCTGGATATTGAGATCACCACGCAGGAATATCTCAGCGATCTGCAACGTCGCATTGAAGCGCTCACCGAAAATCTGCCGGTCGAAGTGCTGCTGGTGCGCCGCAGCCGCGAACAGCGGCAGCGCAGCCTCGAACGGCTGGAGAACGAAACCCTGAGCGAACTAAAAGTGGAAGACGTGTTTGCTCGCCGACTGGCGCAGGAAGATCAGCTGGATGCCGGGCAGGCCGAGCAGTTAACGCAGCTGTTCCGCACCCAGCTTGCCGCGCTGGAGAATCCATCCGCATGAAAATTTTGACGCTACGTTTTAAGAACCTCAATGCGCTGCGCGGCGAATGGTTTATCGATTTCCGTCGTGAGCCCTTTGCCAGCAACGGCTTGTTTGCCATTACCGGCGCCACCGGGGCGGGCAAAACCACCTTACTCGATGCGATTTGCCTGGCGCTCTATCATCAGACGCCGCGCCTCGGCACGCTGTCGCAAACCCAGAACGAGCTGATCACCCGCGACACCGCCGAGTGTCTGGCGGAAGTGGAGTTTGAGATCAAAGGCGAAGCCTGGCGCGCCTTCTGGAGCCAGAACCGCGCGCGCGGCCAAGCCGACGGTAAGCTGCAGGCACCGCGCGTCGAGCTGGCGCGTGTGGCCGATAATCAGATCATCGCCGATAAAGTTGGCGACAAGCTGAAAGCGATTGAGACCCTGTCGGGGCTCGATTTCGCCCGTTTTACCCGCTCGATGATGCTGTCGCAAGGCCAGTTTGCCGCCTTCCTGAATGCCAAACCCGGCGAACGCGCCGAGCTGCTGGAAGAGCTGACCGGCACCGAAATCTACGGACAAATCTCGGTGCAGATCTACGAGCGCTGGCGCACCGCGCGCAGCGAGCTGGATACGCTGCGCGCCCGCGCCGGTGGCATGTCGCTGCTCGATGTAGCGCGCCGGGCAGAATTGACGCAGCAGCTGGCGGAACTTGGCGCGCAGGAGAAAATTCTCAGCGAACAGCTGACGCTGGCGCAGCATCAGCAGCAATGGCTGGTGCAGCAGCAACAGCTAACGCAAGAGCAGCAGCAGGCCGAACAGACGCTGCTTGCCGCGCAACAGGCCTGGCAGCAGGCGGATGGTGATCGTCAGCGGCTGGCGCGCGCCGAACCGGCAGAAAAACTGCGCGAGAAGTTGCAGCAGCGCGAACAGTTGCAGGGCGATCTGCGTACGCTGGAACAGCAATCGCAGCAGCTGCAGGCGCAACGGCAGCAAGCCAAAACCGCGCTGCAACAGGGCGAAAACCATTATCAGGCCGCGCAGCAGGCGCGCGAACAGGCGTTACAGCAACAGCAGCAGCTTGAAACGCTGCTCACCGAGCAGGTTATCCCGCTCGATCAACGCATCACCACCCTCTCGCAGCAGCTGGATGAACAGCAGCGATTGCATCTGCAGCAGCAACAGGCGCTGCAATCCAGCCAAACCGCACTCAGCCAGCAACAGCAGGTAAGTGAACGTTTACAACAACAGCTGGCGCAGCAGCAGGAATTTCGTGCCCGCGAAGCCGCTGTCGCCCATTGGGGCGTGGAATTAACGCGCTGGCAGGCGGAGATTGCCCGACTGGATGAGCGCGAGCAGACGCTGACGCAGCTGATCGCACAGCACCAACAGCAGCGCAGCCAGCTGGAGCAGCATCAACAGGCGCAGGCTCAACGTGAACAGGCGGCGCAACCGTTGCAGCAAGCCGAAACGCAGGCCGCACAGCAGCGTCTGCAAGCGGAGCAAGCACTGACTTCACTTGAGGCGGAGATCGGCAGCGCACAACTGCGCGACGCCCTGACGCAGCATCAAACCCAACGCCCTGCGCGCCAGCAGCTTAACCTGCTCGCCGCGCAGTGGCGCGCGCTGCAACCGCAGCGGTTACAGCGTCAGCAGAAACTGGCGCAGCTCCAGCAGCAGCATCAGGACGCGGAACAGACGTTGCAGGCGCTGCGCGAGGAGTACAAACGGGAACATCAGGCGCTGCTCGATGTGCGCAAAATCTGCGAGCTGGAGCGCACCATCGCCCAGCTGGCCGACGAGCGCGCTAAACTGCAGCCGGATCAGCCCTGCCCGCTGTGCGGCTCGTGCCAGCATCCGGCGATTGCGCAATATCAGCAGCTTGAGCCCGGTGCCAATCAGCAGCGTTTAACCGCGCTGGAAACGCGCGTGGCGCAGCTAAAAGAGTCCGGCACCGCCAAAGGCGAGCAGCAGAAACTGTCGCTGCAACAGCAGCAGGCGTTGCAGCAGGAGATCAGCGATTACGATCAGCAACTGGCGACGGTGAACACCCAATGGCAAGCGCTGAGCGGTGAGCTGGCACTTACCTGCACGCTGGAGCAGCAGGACGATTTTGCGCAGTGGCAACAGCAGCAGGATGCGCGGGAACAGCTGCAGCAACAGCAGCTGCAGACGCGGGAAAACGCTGCGCGTGCGCTGCAGCAGGCAAAGGATGCGCATCTGCAACAGCAGCAGCTGTGGCAGCAGCATCAGAATCAGCAGCAGCTGGCGCAGCAGCAGATCGCCAGCACGCAGCAGACGCTGGATGAAATCAGCCAGCGCGAGGCCAGCGAACGCAGCGCCATGCAGCAACTGGCGCAGCAGCTGGAACAGCAGCTGACGCAGCATCAGCTCGTCCTGCCAGATGTCGCTGAGCGGGAAAGCTGGCTGCGCACCTTACAGCAACGCTGGACCGCATGGCAGGAAAATGAACGGTTACACGGCGAGTTGCAGCCACAGCTGGTGAAAGCCGAAAGCGAGCGCAGCAGCCTGCAGCAGAATCTGGCGCGTGAACAGCAGCGGCTGGATGAGCTGCAGCAGACGCTCAGCACTTTGCAGCAGCAGCGCCAGCAGCAGCAACAACAGCGTCAACAGCTGTTTGGCGATCGTCTGGTGGCAGAAGCCCGGCAGCAGCAGCATGCCGCGCTGCAACAGTGTGAACAGGCGCTGGCGCAGCAGCTTCAGCAGTGGCAACAGGCGCAAAGCATGCTGCACGGCCTGAATGGCCAGTGCGAGCAGATCGCGGCGCAGCAACACACCTTGCGTGAGCGCGCTGCCGCCGCAGAAAGCGCCTTCCTCGCCGCGCTGCAGCAGAGTGATTTTGACGATGAGCGCGCGCTGCGTGCCGCCCTGCTGGAGGAGCGCGAGGTGCAGCAGCTGCGCCAGCAGTTACAGACGCTCGATCAGCAGCGCCAGCAGCAGCTCACCCTCAGCGAACAGCTTATGCAGCGCTGGACGGCGCATCAGCAGCAGCGGCCTTTGGAACTTAGCGACGAGATCGCCGCCACGATTCAGCAGCAGCTGGAACAGCTGCGCGTGACGTTACGTGACAATGCCCGTCAACAGGGCGAAGCGCAGCAGCAGTTACACAGCGATGCACAACAGCGTTTGCAGCAGCAATCGTTGCTGACGCAAATCGCCACCGATGAAGTGGAACTGGCACAGCTGGGCCGTCTGAACGATCTGGTAGGTTCGGCCAAAGGCGATAAATTCCGCCGCTTCGCACAAGGTCTGACGCTCGACCATCTGGTGTGGCTGGCGAACCGTCAGCTCGATCGCCTGCACGGTCGCTATCTACTGCAACGCCGCATCAGTGAAGAACTGGAGCTGGAAGTGGTTGATACCTGGCAAGCTGACGCCACGCGCGATACGCGCACGCTATCGGGCGGCGAGAGTTTTCTCGTCAGCCTGGCGCTGGCGTTAGCGCTGTCAGATTTGGTGAGTCATAAAACGCGCATCGAATCGCTGTTCCTCGATGAAGGCTTCGGCACGCTGGATGCCGAGACGCTGGATACCGCGCTGGATGCGCTCGATGCCCTCAACGCCAGCGGCAAAACCATCGGCGTGATCAGCCATGTCGAAGCGATGAAGGAGCGTATTCCGGTGCAGATCCGTGTCCGCAAGATGAATGGCCTGGGTTACAGCAAGCTGGAGCTGCCGGGCGATCTCGCTTAAAAACGCACAATTGGTAGCGGCGCGATAATTCGCGCCGCTACGATTCACTGCGTTCTTTTATCGCGTACTCACCAACTTATAACGAGGGCCGGCCAGCAAACCGCCCTGCTCGTTCTGCGCCAGCAGACGGGCGCTGGTCACACCGGCGATGGTGTGTGCCTTATCCGATACATTGCTGGCGATCTGCTTAATCGCAGCAGAGACCAACATGCCAATGATACCGCCATTATTGTTGTTGCCATCTTCCGCGTCGCTGGCGGTGGCAATGCCTTGCCACAGCTCTTTACCGCTGCGCAAATCCACCAGACGCGCCGTCGCCGACACCCTGGTCACGCTCTGGATCACCTGATAGCTGCTGCCGTAATCGGTCACTGAAATGTACAGCGCGCTGTCGGCGTGGAAGATGTCATGCAGACGCTGCGGGCTGACAGCCTGAATTTCATGGCCGTTGGTCAATCCGTTCTGCTGGAAGGTTTCATCCACCACCGCCACCGGGAACACGTAATAGCCCGCTTCCGCCAGCGGACGCGTCACCAGCGAGGTGAAGCTGTTCGCCGCGTTCACATCCGGCGCGCGGTTATCCGCAGGCAGCACCAGAATTGAGGCCGGCTTGCTGGCGCGGAAGGCGCTGTAATCGTATGGTTTTTTATGCGCGCAGCCGGTCAATAGCAGCGTGGCCAGCACGCCTAAAGACACAATCAGCTTTTTCACTGGGCAACTCCTTGTTTTTTCTTCATCAGAAAGTCCATATAGGGCGCCGATTCCGGGAACAGCTGCTTCTCGGTGGCAAACTGGCCGAAGGCTTTATCGGTAGCACCGGTTTTGGCGTACAGCAGGCCGAGCTGCGCGTGCAGGCCCGGCGCAACCGGTTTGTTGACCGATTTGGCTTTTTCAATATCCAGATTCAGTGCTTCGATCTGCTTCTGCGGATCGCTATCTTTTTTGTAATAGCTATAGATCTGCTGCTGGTAATCGCCCCAGTAATAGATCGGTTCCGGCCCTTTTGGCGCACAGCCAGCCAGCACACCCGCAGCGATCAGCGCCGCACTCAGTTGCAACCCTTTCATGCTCAATATCCTTATTTCGCCGGACGCCATGCGCCACTGTTAATGCCATCCACTAAATGATCTACCGCTTCACGAATCGCCAGATCCATCACTTTGCCGTTGAGAGTGGAGTCATAGCTGGTGGTGCCGCCGAAACCGACGATCTCACGCGCTGACAGCTTGAATTCACCCGCGCCCTGCGCGCTGTACACCACTTCTGAGGTGGTGACATCCACCACATTCAGGTTGACTTTGGCATAGGCAATCTGGTTCTTACCGCGCCCCAAAATGCCCCACAGCTGCTGATCGCCCACTTCTTTGCGACCAAATTCGGTGATATCGCCGGTGATGATGTAAGTCGCACCTTTGATGTTCTGCTCGCTCTTCTTAAAGCCGGCTTCCTGCTGCAACTCTTTCAGGTTGCTGCGATCCAGCACGTTGAAGCGATTGGTCTGCTGCAGGTGCGTGACCAAAATGGTTTTCGACTGATTGCCAAGACGATCCACGCCATCAGAGAAGATGCCGTTCATGTACGAGGAGCGGTTATCAAACTGGCCAACCGCAATCGGGCTGCGCACGCCCTGATACGCGGGCTGGCTGGCCGCACGCACCTGTGGCGCTTCAATGGCGCGTGACGATTCGGTCGCGCAGCCGCTGAGCAGCGTGGCGCTTAACAAGGAGAGTGCCGCAAGGGCATATTTTTTCTGCATTTCTAATCCATGAATCAAAAGGAGATAAAGCCGCAAGGCTGCGGCAAATTCTGGTTCTGCCGATAGTCAGAGTAATGCCATAGCATTGGTTGAGTCGGTCTGTAGACTGTCGGCAGTGAGGGAGAGGAACTTTAGTGAAAACACAGGCATATTAATGAATTTAATTAATCGAATGGCGGGATTATTGGGCGGGTTAATGATTGTTGTGGGCCTCAGCGCTTGTCAGCATTCTCAGCCAAAGCAACAGGATAGCATCGCCAACCTGTGTCAGCCGCAAAGCGCGCCGGGCAGCGCATCCTGCAAGTGGGCTGATGAGATGCAGCATCAGCTCAACCAGCATTTCCGCGATGCGCGCCGTTATGCCGGTCAGCAATGTCTGGTGCGGCTTGAGTGGCAAAACAGCGGGCGCTACGCGGTGACGCAGACGCAAGGCGACGAAACGCTGTGCCTGCGCGCCTGGCAGTTGATTGGTCAAAGCAACCATTTACCGCCGCCGCCGGACGCTAACCAGCCAGCGTGGTTCGGTTTTGCCCCGGCAACGCCGAGCCATCCTGGCGCCACTGGCGCGGGCTGATGCCAAACCAGCGGCGGAAGGCGCGGGAGAAGGCGCTGACTTCGGAATAGCCGAGCAGCAGCGCCATCTCTGAGATCGGCAGCTGCTTCTGTTGCAGATAGTGCGTCGCCATCTCGCAGCGCACCTTGTCCACCAACGCCGTGAAACTGATGCCTTCTTCACGCAGCCGCCGTTGCAGCGACCAGCTCGACAGGCCCATTTTTTCGGCAATCTCTTCCAGCACCGGTTCGCCCTGCATCAGTGACAGATTGACCTGCGATCGCGCCTGCTCCACCACGCTTTGCAGGCTGGCACAACTGTTCAGGCGGCGGATAGCATCCTGCATCACCATCAGCAACATCGGATCTTGTTCCGGCATGCTGCGCAGCAGATCGCGTTTCGGGATCAGTAATGAGTTGAACGGTTGATCAAACCACACCGGCGCATCAAACACTTTGCAGTGCTCGTGCCACTGCTCCGGGCGCGGATGTTCGAAGTGCACTTCACGCGGTGCCCAGTTTTTGCCGGCAACGTGGCGGATCAAGTTGAGAAACATACCGAGCGTCAGCTCCGCATCCTGACGTCTGGAGAGGATCGCGCCGTGGCGCACCTGATAATCGAGCCGCCAGCACTCGCCTTTATCCACCAGCCGCGTCAGCGTGTCGTGCTGATGCCACGGAAAGGCATTTACCACGTTGTGCAGCGCCTGCTCCAGCGTGGGCGAACAGAGGCCGATATACCCAATCAAGCCTAATGACTGCGGTTTGAACTGCTTACCGTAATGCAAACCGAAGTTATCAAAACCGGAATGACGCGCTGCCTCTTCCATCACGCGGCAGTAGTTCACCAAACCCAGGCTTAGCGTGGGGCTCGCCAGCAGTTCGGAGTTGATGCCGCTGATGCCAAAAATACGATCGACATCGCCGCCTTTGTCAGTGATAAACCCGCTCAGTCCGGTGGCCGCCGCCGCCAAAACGCCGCGGTTGCTGGCGCTGACGGACAAGGCGCTAAAGGCTTCAGTGGGTGTTATGAGTGATTGCATCGGAACCTCTGCGTGTGGCGCGAGTGAAACAGGTTGAGGATTCCAGCAATATTCGTACCAGGCGGATGATTTGCGGATTTTGTCGCAGGGTCGCCATGAATGGCGACCTTTGCTGCGCCGCGACAGCGCAAAGCTGCTCACTGCTGGTGCATCAGACGCCAACCGGCAGCTGATTGGTTTCCAGATAACGTCGGCAGAGGCGCACCGAGTGATCGGCCCAGCCCGGCCCAAGGCTCAGTGCCATTTCCGTTTCCGCGTGTGATCCCATCCACGCCGTCATCTGAATGCGGCGCTGGATCAGCAGCGTCGGCACCAGCGCCATCTCGTCATCACTGATGTGCGCCACTTTTTCGTAACCGAGGATCCAGTTATCCACCCATTCGGCGGCGCGCGGATGGTGCTCAACAAAACTGATCGCTGCCGCCAGATCGTGCAGATACCAGCCGAGTCCGCAGTCATCAAAGTCGATCACCCGCGTTTCGCCTTTATGCAGCAGCAGGTTGGTCAGACGCAGATCGGCGTGGATCAAACCATAACGATCCGCCCCTTGGCCAAAGCCCTGTAGCTCCTGCCCGACGCGCGCTACCGCTTCGGCGACGATGCCATGATCGGCCGGATTGAGGTTCGGCGCATCCTGCCAGCGTCCCCAATGGCTATGATCGCTGACCATGGTGTGATGATCCCAGATGATGCGCTGGAAACCGGCCGGTTTCTGCCAGCTGCGGCTGTGCTGGTGCAAGCGCGCGGTGATGTGACCCAGCTGCTGAAACGCTTTGGGATCGACATCGGTGGTGGGCATGTCACCCTCAATCCAGTGGAACAACACGGCATAGCGCTGGGCGCCATTTGCCATCGGCAGCGTCAGCACGGTCTCACCCTCACTGGCCGGGATCGCCTGCGGCACCATGATGCCAATGTCACGCAGCGCATCCAGCCACTGCAGCTCGCTCTGAATGTCCGCTTTGCTGTGATAGTTAGGACGATGCAGACGCAGCGCGTAGCGTTTGCCCGCCGCCTGCAACAGGAAGGTGGCATTTTCCGACCGGCACAGCAGCTTGAGTTCGCCGCGCAGTGCCGCGGGATAACGGGCCAGCGCCTGATGCGCCAGCAGGGTGATTTCAGTATCGGTTAAGGTATCGGATTGTTCGGCACTCATTCATCAATCTCCAGCATCAAGCAAGTGGTATCAGCATGGGATGACGTCGTCCTGACTGCTTGACCGCAGACAACCCAAAGTTGACCGCAGCGTGCATCTGGCACTTTTCTTGCCTCAGAGTTGACCGTGGAGGACAAAACTCACTGCGCCCGCGTCAAGTTTTCCCGCGCCCGGCAGCGGCATTATCACTTCACTGTAGCGCAAAGATAAAAAAGCGCGGTGAAGCTGCCGCACCAACAATGACGACGGGGAGAAGATGATGACGAATAAGCTCAAACCCACGCTGGGCACCCTGCATTTGTGGGGCATTGCGGTTGGACTGGTGATTTCCGGGGAATATTTTGGCTGGAGTTACGGCTGGGGCGTAGCAGGCACGCTTGGGTTTCTGATCACCACCGCGATGATCGCCACCATGTATACCTGCTTCATTTTCAGCTTTACCGAACTGACCACCGCGATTCCACATGCGGGCGGTCCGTTTGCCTATAGCCGCCGCGCGTTCGGTGAAACCGGCGGCTTGATCGCGGGCCTCGCCACGCTGATTGAGTTCGTGTTCGCACCGCCGGCGATCGCCATGGCGATTGGCGCTTACCTCAACGTGCAATATCCCGATCTCAATCCGAAAACCGCTGCGGTCGGCGCTTATATCGTCTTCATGACGCTGAACATTCTCGGTGTTAAGCTGGCGGCGATGTTCGAATTGGTGGTCACTGTGCTGGCGGTTCTGGAGCTGCTGGTGTTTATGGGCGTGGTGTCGCCGGGCTTCAGCATCGCCAACTTTGCCGCTAACGGCTGGGCGGGCAGCGATCACTTCGGCATGCCGGCGATGTCTGGCATCTTTGCCGCGATTCCGTTCGCCATCTGGTTCTTCCTGGCGATTGAAGGCGCGGCGATGGCGGCCGAAGAGGCCAAAGATCCCAAACGCACCATTCCCAAAGCCTATATCACCGGCATTCTGACGCTGGTGGTGTTGGCGATTGGCGTGATGCTGCTGGCCGGTGGCGCTGGCGACTGGCGCAAGCTGTCGGACATCAACGATCCGCTGCCGCAGGCAATGAAGATGATTGTCGGTGAAAATTCCAACTGGATGCACATGCTGGTGTGGATCGGTCTGTTTGGCCTGATTGCCAGCTTCCACGGCATTATTCTCGGCTATTCGCGCCAGTTCTTCGCCCTCGCCCGCGCCGGTTATCTGCCGCAGAGTCTGGCGAAGCTGTCGCGCTTCCAGACGCCGCACCGCGCGATTATCGCCGGGGGTTTAATCGGGATCGCCGCGATCTACAGCGATGGTTTCATTAATCTGCAAGGCATGACGCTGACCGCTGCGATGATCACCATGGCGGTGTTCGGCGCGATTGTGATGTATCTAATGAGTATGCTGAGCCTGTTTAAACTGCGTCGCACTGCGCCGGAGATGGAACGCAGCTTCCGTGCGCCTGGCTATCCGATTGTGCCGGGCATTGCGCTGGTGCTGTCGCTGGTGTGTCTGGTGGCGATGCTGTGGTTTAACCCGGTGATTGGCGGCTTGTTTGTGGCGATTATGGCGGTGGGATATGTCTACTTCCTGGCGACTAAAGCCCAGCGCGATAACGCGCCGCAGGATTCGATGTTAGTGGGTGAGTGAGTGGGTTAGTGCTGGCTGTCCCCCATCCCGGCCTTCCCCCGTAAACGGGGGAAGGAGATGTGCACGCTGTCCCCCATCCCGGCCTTCCCCCGCAAGCGGGGGAAGGAGACGCTGCCACATGCAGCTTCCTCACTGACATGTGGCAGCATCTTCCTCCCCCATTTATGGGGGAGGACCGAGGAGGGGGAAAGCGAGTACAAACCGAGGAGGGGGAAAGCGAGCACATACAGAGGTGCGTAACAGAAACTACCCTTTCAACGGCCACAACCACGCCGCCCCGCGCACGCCGCTTGAATCGCCATGTACCGCCTTCAGCACTGGCGTTTCACACTCGCGGCCAAACACCCACTGCTTCATCAGCGCCGGCACGGTTTGGTACAGGCGATCGTTGTTACTCATGCCGCCGCCCAACACAATCACATCGGGATCCAGCAGATTCACGACCTGCGCCAGTGATTTCGCCAGACGCATTTCGTAGCGATTCATCGCCAGTTCCGCCACCGGATCCTGCTGCTCAATCAGCTTGATGATCTCCGCGCCTTTCAGCGCTTTACCGCTCAGACGCTGATAATCGATAGCGAAGCCGGTACCCGATACAAAGGTCTCAATGCAGCCCTGCAAGCCACAGTAACAGGGCACTTCCGCGCGATGGCGCAATTCATCCTCATCCATCCACGGCAGCGGATTGTGGCCCCACTCACCGGCATTGCCGTTACCGCCAATGCGCGACTCACCGCCAATCGCTACGCCCGCGCCCGATCCGGTGCCGATAATCACCGCAAATACCAGCGGCTGACCCGCGCCCGCGCCATCTACCGCTTCGGAAACCGCCAGACAATTCGCGTCGTTGGCGATGCGCACGTCACGATTCAGCGCCTGCGCTAAATCCTTATCCAGCGGCTGACCGTTCAGCCAGGTGGAGTTGGCGTTTTTCACCCGCTGCGTGTAGGGCGAAATCGTGCCGGGAATGCCGATGCCGACCGTGCCCTGCTGGCCGGTTTTCTCCTCCGCCAGCAGCACTAAATCGACAATCGCCTGAACCGTGGCAGCGTAGTCGTCACGCGGCGTGTTAACGCGATGACGGAACAGTTCCTGACCCTGATCAGACAGTGCAATCACTTCAATTTTGGTCCCGCCTAAATCAATCCCGATGCGCACGATTTATTCCTCATTATTCGTTCTGGTGACCAATACAGTAGAAGGCTGAATCGGGAAAGGCAATGAAACCAATCCGATGTTTCGCTATCATGCGCGCTGACTTTGAGACTTGTGCGCCCGATCGCACCCACGGTAAGGAATCCCGATGTTGTGGTTTAAAAATATGATGGTTTATCGTCTGAATCGTGACATTCCGCTGTCCGCAGACGATCTGGAAAAACAGCTCGACGCCTTTACCTTTTCGCCATGCGGCAGCCAGGATATGGCGAAAACCGGCTGGGTTTCACCGATGGGCAACCGCAGCGAAGCGCTGACGCACGAAATCAACGGTCAGATGGTGATTTGTGCACGCACCGAGCAGAAGATTCTGCCGTCGCCGGTGGTGAAGCAGGCGCTGGAAGCCAAAATCGACAAGCTGGAAGCAGAACAGAGCCGCAAGCTGAAGAAGACCGAGAAAGATTCGCTGAAAGATGAAGTGCTGCACAGCTTGCTGCCACGCGCGTTTAGCCGTTTCAGCCAGACGTATATGTGGATCGACACCGTTAACAATCTGATCATCGTCGACTGTGCCAGCGCCAAGAAAGCCGAAGACACGCTGGCGCTGCTGCGTAAAAGCCTCGGTTCACTGCCGGTGGTACCGCTGACGCTGGAGAATCCGATCGAGCTGACGCTGACCGAATGGGTGCGCTCAGGTGAGCTGCCAGCCGGTTTTGCCCTGATGGATGAAGCCGAGCTGAAAGCCATGCTGGAAGATGGCGGCGTGATCCGCTGTAAGAAGCAGGATCTGATTTCCGACGAAATCGCTACACACATTGAAGCCGGCAAAGTGGTCACTAAGCTAGCGCTTGACTGGCAGGAACGCATTCAGTTCGTTATCGCCGATGATGCTTCAGTGAAGCGTTTGAAGTTCAGCGACACGCTGCGTGAGCAGAATGATGACATCGACCGCGATGATTTCGCCCAGCGTTTCGATGCCGATTTCATTCTGATGACCAGCGAACTGGCCGCACTGATCAGCAATCTGGTCGAAGCGTTAGGCGGCGAAGCGAAGCGTTAATCCTCTCGATCCTGGTCGCCATTAAGGGTGACCCCACGACAAACCCGCAGGATTTTCGTGGGGTGCGCAATAAAAAAACCTGCGCTTCAACAGAAGTCGCAGGTTTAAGATGTTCTAAAGCTTGAGTTTAGAGGTAGCGGCACAGATAAGAAGAAGGCTCTGCCACCTGCAGATGGAATTCGCTTTGGCCTGGCACGTTGAAGCTGGTGCCGGCTTCGTACCATTTCCACTCGGTTTCGCCCGGCAGCAGCACTTTCAGCGCGCCGCTCACCACCGTCATCTCTTCCGGTTGATTGGTGCCGAAGGTGTATTCACCTTCGGCCATCACGCCAACGCTGGCACGGCCAATGGTCACGCTGTCGAAACCAATAGATTTCACTTTTCCGTCGAAATACTCACTTGTATTGAGCATATTACTTCCTCACAGCACATTATCGTGACTGGCAGATTACTAAGGAACTCGCTGATCTGTCACGCGAATTAGCGCCACAGATCGCAACTTGTGATCTCCCTGCGTTAGACGATCAATTCTGCCGCCAGCTTGGCCACCAGCACGTTCGACAGCAGTACCGGAATGCCCAGCATTTTCTGCAGGAAATCGCGGTGCTGCTGGTGATAGCCGATGCAATCCAGCACCACCACATCCGCGCCCTGCTCCTGCAGCGACAATCCCGCTTCCACCAAATTGGCCTGCTCCGCCAGATACGGGCTGGCAACGGCAAAACATGGTGGAGTGATCAAGTTGCGCCACTTGTTGGCCTGCTCGGCAATCTGCTCTTCCACCGGCACCACAATCCCGACCTTATGATCTTGCACAATCGCGCGTACCAGCGGTGGGATGATGCGATCGGGCTCCAGCAGCAGAGCGGATTGGGTTTTCAGCGCGCCAAACTCGCCGGTGCACAGCAGCAAAATGGTGTCATAGCCCTGCTGCTCCAGCGCGTTGATCTTACGTTGCAGTCCCAGCTCCACTTTTGCTACGGACAGGCGCACCTGCTCGCCGCTGGTCATACGCGATACCAGCACCTTGTCGCCCGGCGCGGGCGCATACTGCAGCTCAACTTCGGCTAGCGTCAGGCCGTCGAGTAAACCGGCATGCGCCACCTGATCGGCGGGCAGATGTTCCAGCAGCAGCGGCAGAATGTCGCTACGCGGTGATTGACCAATCGTCAGTGTGACCAGGGAGATGTTCATCATCAGGCTTTCCGGGTGCGCAGATGGCTGAGACTACCATACAAAGAGAGCAGCAGCGCGTACTCTTGTGGGTCGTAGAAGTGACAGGTTTCACGCCCGAACTCTTTCGCCACTTCGACCGCAAACTTCACGGCTAAAGCGATATCCACTTCGTGGCTGGCGCCGGTGCCGCAGCCCGGCACCACCGATTCGGCACAGATCGCCACGCCGACCACCGGCACATCCGTCGCGGTGGAAGGTTGCAAAATACTGTTGAGGTGATAAACCCCGTTGCCGTATGGCGTGATGTCCTGCGTGGTGATCGGGAAGGTAACCGCCGGTTTGCCGCTGGTCATCTCCATGATGCGCAACAGATCTTCTGATACGCGCAGGATGTAGCCCTCTTTCACCGTCGGCGACAGCGCGTAGCCTTTGTGATTAAGGATGCGGTTACCTTTGGTGGTATCGATCGACAGAATCGCATCAACGCCAGCGATCACTTCATTGTCATTCATGGTGATGTCGTCGCACGGCGAATCCATGAAATCGACTGGCTCGTGCGGACGGGTTGGCGCATCCGGGCAGATGTGGGTGGTGATAATCACATCACCGGCCAGCACGTCGCCTTTGGTCTGCATCTGCGCCAGCTTCAGAGCGCTGCTCACCGCCGCGACGGCGCCATCGGCATCCGACACCATACCAATGCGCGTTGGACGCGCACCGATACCGCCGAGACGGCCAATGATGCCGAGCGTTGGCGCACTGCCGCCGTTGCTTTTGCCCTGCGCACCGGGGATATCGATGCGGACGAAATCGGTCCGCCCTTTTGGCCCGCTAACGCGTTTCGTGCTGGTGGTGACGCCCGGATAGGCCGCGAACAGATCGACCACCTGTTGGCCATCGATGTAAGCGCTATCGAGTAACTCAAAGACCTGCAGTGTCTGCTGTAAACTCATCATCAATTTCCTGGATTATTTTTTGCTGCCGCTGGCAAAAAGTGAATGGAAGAAGCTGTAGAGCGCGTCGCCCGCGATAAACCCGGCGGCCATCACTTCCATCGGTGAACGTCCACGCTCGCCCCACACGCGCAGGATGATAATGCGCAGCGCGATGCCCACCATCACCGCCCAACCTGCCGCGGCGTTGTTGATTAACAAGCCGGTCGCCAGCAGGACGCCAAGCTGACGCTTCGGTCCGCCGATCAACTGAATAATCGCGCCCGGAATCGCCCACATCAGCAGGTTGCCGGCAATCCCCGGCTCCGCACCGGCCTGAATGGTTTTGGCATAGACGCGCGCCACCGGCGGCAGCAGATTCTCGGCAAAGAAAATGGTGTGCGCGTACCACACCACGGGAATACAGATCACAAAGGCAATCATCGCGGCGATCAGCTGGATACGGCGGCCCCACAGCTCTTGCTGCACATCGGCACCGTTACCGCGCAGGATAAAGCCGGCTTTCAGGTCATAACCCATATCGGCAAACGCCGGACCGGTAGCGGCGGTAAAACCACACAGCAGGCACAACGCCAACGGCGGGAAGCCGAGCAGAATACCGAGAATCAGGGTAATCAGCGCCACCGCAAAGGCCGGGAACCAGCCAGAGTGCATGGCGGCGATACCAACAATCAATTCATGCACGAAGGCAGCAAAGGCGGCGTAAAGGATAAACAGCACCAGCATCGGCAGGCCCATCTGGCTCCACAGACCGCCCGCCAGCGCCAGCAGCGTGGAGATGACGATGTAACCGACGGTGCCGAAACCCAGCGAACGTTTGACTTCGCTGTCGCTACGGCTGACGTTGACCTGATCATTGCGGCGGCTGCGAATCACCTGCACCACCTGAATTAACGCCACCAAACCGGCACCGACCATCACGCCGTGCGGAATATAGAGTGCGTTGATATCAATGCCAGCAACCGGTTGCGCGTAGGCGCGCAGCAGGAAACCCATACCGAGCATGCTGAGCGCCCAGATATTACCGATAAACGCGGTACCAAATGCCGACATCGGGATCTTTAGCATCGAACCCACGATGCCGCCAACAATCCCCACCACCAGCAGCCAAGCCTGACGACCGCCTTTGTCACCGGCTTTGATCGCTTCGGCTGCCGCCACGCCCGGCGGCCACGCATTGCTGGCCGGGAAGACGCGGGTATCAAATAGACGATAGAGTAAATAAGCATCGAGCAGCATCGCCGCGCTGACGCCAACAAACAGCGGCAGCACCAGCTGCGGCTCACCCAGCGCCCACGGCACCGCAATCGGCATCAACAGGCTGTTGGCCGCACCGAAGGTGGCCGAGGAGATGGCGGTTTGCGCGAGGTTTTGTACTTCAATGGAGCGATAGCGACGAAACCATTGCAGCGGAATACGCGCCAGCAGCATGGCAAACAGCGCGCCGATAATAGAGGTATTGGGTGTTACCCCAATGGTGGTAATAAGCTGAACCCCAATGATGGCGCCGGCAACGGACAGCAGAACCAGCATTAAGGCAACGCCAACGCTTTTTATTGGATTATTTTGACGCATGAGATCCCCGTATTTTCACCCTGTAGAAAACGCTTTAATTCGAAGTGCCCGACACGCGGGACATCAACGTTTTTATATTAATCGTTCCCTGATTATTGAAATAAGCAGGTCCGAAGACCTGCTATTTCCCTGGTGTGGCGCGAATAAACGCCTTCAAAACTAAAATAGGGTTTCCTGTTTTGGACAGGATTATGCGCCGTATTTTTCGGCCATCAGTGCAGCCGTTGCGCGTAGTTCGCTGAGCAGCCTCTCCGGATATCCGGGCGCCGCTTCTTGCGATAAAAACGAGAGACAGAGCGCGGCACTTTCACCGCGATGTTTATTGGTTACCGCGACCGCCAGCGAACTGATGCCCGGCAGCGTCTCATTGCGCGCCAGTGCCCAGCCTTGCTGGCGAATTACCGCTAACTCTTTGCATAACGCATCGACGCTCAGCGGCGAGTTCATCGAAGCCGCCTGCCAGTTGCTGGCAAAACGTTCGCGAACCTCGTCATCACTGAGCTGCGCCAGCAGCACGCGTCCGGTCGAAGTGCCGGTCAATGAAACGCGCGTGCCCGGCGGCGTCACCAGCTGGGTGAAGAAGCGGCCGTGATACATGCGCATCACCAGCACATCGTCGCCATCCAACACCGAGATATAACCCATGCAACCGCTGCTGGCCGCCAGGCGCGCCATCGGCGCCGACGCGCTATCCACTAGCGGCGTCGACAGATAGTGACCCGCCACCGACAGCAGCACGCGACCAATCTGGAAGCAGCGACTTTCAGTGTCACGCTCAAGTAAGCCTTCACTCTCCATGGTCGCTAACAGGCGCGAGACCGTGCTTTTCGGCATGCCTAACGCATCCACCACCTCGGTAAAGGTCAAGCCGGGATGGCCCTGCGTCACGCCAAAGCGCTGAAAGAGCTTCAGTACAGCGGAGGCATTTTCGAGTGTGGTCATGGCGTTGGTTTCACTATATGGAACACAGTTCCTCTTTCAATAACCAGAAAGTAAAGCGCGACGCTTTGACGGTCAAGCGCAAATTTTAAGCCGGACGTTTCTGAGGGAATTTAAGGCAGAATAAAATACGGCGTGAAGTGGGAAATAAATGACGTAATCAGGTGAGTTAAATATTCCGCAGGAAAGTGTGTAACTTTTTTGGAATATTGCAGTTTTTCGGCTGAATTATTTACCCTATAGAGTTCAAGTTGCAGGGAGGCGGCAAATGGGTGAATCCCCCAGGAGCTTACTTAGGTAAGTGACTGGGGTGAACACATGCAGCCAACGCACCTGCAGCTTGAAATATGACGGGTAAACTTAATCTTTTTCAGCGTCTTCGTAGCGCTCTTTGGCATCTTGCGCTTCGGTTTCGCTTTTGTGTTCGCTTATTAATGTATCGGGTTTGGGATGGTCGGCACGTAATTCATACCAGGTGACGGTTTGATCCGCCGAACCTTTTTCAACGGCGACAATACGCGCGACGCGCGGATAGGGTGGTTTCGTTGGCATTGTTTTCCCTCTTCTATCAGTTGTCCACAGACAGCGGTGATCCTCTGCCTAACGCTAAGTATAGACAACTGAGGATCGCTGCAAAGAAACAGAGAGAAATCTGAGGGTTTAGCTGGCGCGCGCTAAAGAGAGCGATTGCAGAATTTGCTCTACTACGCGATCGGGCGATTGCATCGCGTTGACTTCATGATGCGCAGTTTGGCGATACAAATGAGCACGCTCACGCAAAATATCGCCCATCTCTTCGGCAATCGGGCGGCCGGTTAAGGTGGGACGCTGCGCGGCTTCCGGCTGATGTTCCAGACGATCGGCCAGCACGTCTGAAGGCGCGTTCAGCCAAATCACCTGGCCGTGTTCGCGCATAAAGCGACAATTCACTTCCGCCAGCACCATGCCGCCGCCGGTGGCGATGACCGTATTCGGAGCGGTGACTGCGCGCAGCGATTCCGTTTCGCGGGCGCGGAAGCTATCCCACCCTTCAGATGCGACAATCTCCGCCACGCTGCGTTGCGTAGTGAGTTGCAAATAGTGATCGGTATCGTTGAAGGCATAGCCCAGCGCTTGCGACAGCGCCTGGCCAACCGTGGTTTTACCGCAACCGCGTGCGCCGATCAGATAGATGGGTAATGACATCCGGGCTCATCCTCCGCCGTAATGTGCCGCACGGGCAACGTCATCAGGTCAATAATGCGTCGCATAATACCTGGATTTTATTTTATCAGCCACCCGCGAGGCACGATTTACGCGTATTTCAGTCACATCCTAAGCTAGTCTTTTGATTAAGCTGCAAAAAACAATGCATGAATCGTGCATCGGGCCAAATGTAACAGCGGCCAACATTTCCTTACCAGGCCGCTGATTTACTTTCTCTGGTCGCGCCCTCATATATGAGGCATACCTTAACGGAGGGTTCCCCATGCAAAGCGAAGAACAACAACTTATTGAAAACCTGTTCAGCCGACTGAAACAGGCTGAGACGCAAAGCGGCCCGCGTGATGCTGGCGCAGAGCAGTTAATCAAACAGCATTTACAGAATCAGCCCGGCGCGCCTTACTACATGTCACAGGCGATCCTGATTCAGGAAGCGGCGCTGAAAAAGCTTAATGCGCAGGTTACGGATCTGGAAAATCGTCTGGCGCAGGCGCAGCAGCAACAGGCACCGCAGCAGAGCAGCGGCGGTTTTCTTTCCAGCCTGTTTGGTGGCGGATCGCGCCCGGCGGCGCAACATCAGCAAGCGTGGGGGAATCCACCGCCGCAGCCACAACAGCAATATGCGCCACCACAGCAGCAATCTGCTGCGCCTGCGGCACGCGGCACCGGCTTCCTCGGCGGCGCATTGCAGACGGCCGTTGGCGTGGCGGGCGGCGTGGTGATGGCGGATATGCTGACCAGCATGTTCCACCATTCGCAGCCGGAAGAGATCGTTAACATCATCAACGAACCGGCGCTGCCGCAGGTCGATAACAGCCTCGACACCTTTAACGGCAACGACAGCAACAATGCGTTCCTGAATGATAACTCGGGCTGGGATAACAACCTGGCGGACAACAATGATTTCGGTGACTTTGGCAGCGGCGGCGACTTTGACGACGATGATAGCTTCGTCTGATCAGCGCTGACGTAACCACTTATCTAATTCATTGGCGAACAGTTGGCGGTCGCGTTGGCTTAAGGTCGACGGGCCGCCACTCTGAATCCCGCTGGCGCGCATCGTTTCCATAAAGTCACGCATGGTTAAGCGCTGACGAATGGTGTCTGTCGAATAACGCTCTCCGCGCGGATTCAGCGCCGCAGCGCCCTTCTCCAGTACTTCTGCCGCCAGCGGAATATCGCCGGTGATCACCAGCTCGCCGGGCTGCACCCGTTTCACAATCTCGTTATCCGCCACGTCAAACCCGGCAGCAACCTGCAGCGTTTTCAGCCACGGCGACGGCGGCACGCGCAGCGGTTGGTTGGCGACAAAGGTCACGGTAACTTTGGTGCGCTCAGCCGCGCGGTACAGCACTTCTTTGATGACATTGGGACAGGCATCGGCATCAACCCAAATCGACATGATGACTCCTTTTTCACAGACAATGAGGCTGATCTTGCCGTGCTGCGGCAGAATGGCAACTGTTTTTGCTGGCCGCCCGCCTTGTTATTAATCCTCGCTGACGTAAGCTTACCCCCACAGAAAATGAACCACTTAGAGGATAAAGCGATGCTGGATAAAAAAATCGGGTTTGTCGGCTGCGGCAATATGGCGAAAGCCATCATTAGCGGACTGGTCAACAGCGGGCAGATCGCCCCCGCCAATATCTGGGTATTCGACCGTAAGCCCGCCACCAATCAAGCGATGGCGCAGCAATATGGCGTCACCGCCGCAGACAGCGTGGAAAGTCTGGCGCGCGAAGTGGATATTCTGTTTGGCGCGGTGAAACCCAATGTGATTCTCAAAGTGCTGAAAGATCTTGCCGGCCAGCTGAAGAAAGATGTGCTGGTGGTCTCGATTGCCGCAGGCGTGACGCTGGATTCTCTGGCATCGGTGCTCGGCCACGATCGCAAAATCATCCGCGTGATGCCCAATACGCCATCACTGGTTAACGAAGGTATGACCTCGGTGACGCCAAACGTGCTAGTGGAAGCGCATGAAGTGGATGAAGTGGTGGGGATTTTCGAAAGCTTCGGCAAAGCGGCGGTGGTAAATGAATACCTGATTCACGCGGTGGTTGGCGTGAGCGGCTCAGCGCCAGCCTATGTGTTTATGTTTATCGAAGCGATGGCCGATGCGGCGGTGCTCGGCGGCATGCCGCGTGCGCAGGCATATCAGTTTGCGGCGCAGGCGGTCAAAGGTTCGGCGCAGATGGTGCTGGAAACCGGCAAGCATCCTGGCGAGCTGAAAGATATGGTGTGCTCGCCAGGCGGCACCACCATCGAAGCGGTGAAAGTGCTGGAAGAGAAAGGCTTCCGCGCCGCGGTGATTAATGCGATGCAGCAGTGTATGGCGAAGTCAGAGGCGTTGAGTAAGCAGTGATCGGTGCGCTTTGCCCCTCACCCTAACCCTCTCCCGCAAGCGGGAGAGGGAACGGATCGAGCATGTGGCGAACTCGCGCATGCGGGAGAGGGGTCCGATCGGGCATGTGGCTGCGTCTCCCTCTTCCTGTAGGAGAGGGCATCAGGCCGCTGCGTACGCCTCATACAGCGCAATACCCTGCGCCAGCGTCATGGGCTGCTGCATCTCCTGCACCAGCGCTGCCGTCAGCGTATATAACCCGGCAGAACACACCGCCGCAATCATCCCCTCCTGACAATATAAAGCGATAAACTGCTTATTCTGTAGCGATCCCAGCAGCCGGTAATCGTCCCACTCTTCCGCATGCCCCAGATACTCATAGCGGGTACCGTAATGCGCGGTCCAGAAGAATGGCACGCGGTCATACAGGATCTGTTTCCCTAACATATTCAGCGCCGCGATGCGCCCTTGCTGGTGCGCCACGCGATAGTGCTCAATGCGTTGTGGGCCCTGCACTGACGGATAACTGGCGATATCACCGGCCACCCAGATGTTATCGGCCACGCGCAGCTGGCTGTCGGTAAGCAAGCTGCCATCGTCCTCCAGCGGCAGGTCGTGGATGAATGAGGTCGCTGGCACCACGCCCGTGCCAAACAGCACCAGGCTGGCATCAACTTTTTTGCCACTCTTCAGGCGCACGGCAGTGACTTTGCCCTCGCCTTCCAGCACCACGGGATCGCCTTCGACAAACTTCACGCCGTTGCTGCGATGCAGATCGTAAAAGTGGCGGCCAATCTCTTCGCCAAACTGTTTAGCAAACGGCAGCGGCTGGCGCGCAATCACCGTGACATCAACATCACGATTACGCAGCGAACCTGCCATCTCCATACCGATAAAGCTGTTGCCGATAATCACCAGCTGCTCGGTTTTATCCACCTCTTTGAGTAACTCATCGGCTTGATTAAGCGATCGCAGCAGATGCACGCCGTCGAGATCGTTACCCGGTATATCGAGCGGTTGCGGCACGCCGCCGCTGGCAATGAGCAGTTGGTCAAACTTCACTTGCTGACCGCCTTTAAGGACCAGCGTTTGCTCAAGCGCTTTGAGCTGCTCGACATCGCCCTGAATCCGCTCCACCGTACCCAGCACATCCTGCTGCAGCAGCTTAGGTACATCCTCAATCGCCATTTTGCCGGACGGCACGAATTTGCTCAGTGCGGTGCGATCGTAAGGTGCGGCCGATTCCCGCTCGATCAACACAATATGCCCTTTAAAACCTTCATCGCGCAGCGTCCAGATCGCCGCACTCCCCGCCGCGCCCGAACCGAGAATCACGCATACCGGTGACTCGCCTTGTGCGGAGGGCGCACTGGCGGGCGACATCGCCTGCGGACTGACCAGCACTTTGCCTTGTTCGATGCGCACCGGATAACGCTTGAGATTCGCCAGCGCCAGCGGCTCGCACATCTGCCCATCCTGCAGCTGAAACACCGCTTTGTGCCACGGACAGATCAGCTTGTCGCCACACACCGCGCCCTGCTCTAACGGCGCCCCGGCGTGCGGGCATTTGGCCTGAAACGCCTGCACCTGCTCATCGTCACGAATCAGTACCACATCGGTGTCGCCGACGGTAAATTTGGTGGGTTTGCGCTGTGCCAGCGACTTGAGTTCCACGACAGTTTGATAGCTCACGTTAGGCCTCCTTTCTTGTGGTTTTTGAGGTAATCAGCAAATCCCTACAAAGAGTAAGCCTGGCAAAGCATGGTGATTTGTCCGCATCGACAACGCGCTACGGTAGGTAAGTTATTGTTTATTCGCTAAAGATAATCTTCACCATCCCGCCACACGACAGCGCCTTGCTTCACACAGCCGCGTAAAGCCACGCCGCCGTCCGCCTGAGCAGCCAGCAGCAGCACATCGGCGGGTGCACCGCAGGCCAAACCTTGCTGCTGCGGCAGATTGAGCTGCCGCGCCGGACGAACAGACGCCATCTCAATCGCCTGCGCCAGCGTCGCCAGCTGATGGCGCAGCAGGAAGTTCACGCCCTCCAGCAAACCACGCGCCGATCCCGCCAGCAGCTGCGGCGCGTCGGCGATGCTCAGGCGTCCGCTGGCACTAAGCTGCACGCGGCCGCCAATCGCGGTGTCGTAGATGCCCGGCGGCTGCCCAGCGAACGAGGTGACGTCACTGACCAGCAGCGCCTGCTCGCCTTTGGCACGCAGGAACACTTTCAACACGTCCGCCGGCAGGTGATCGCCATCGGCAATCAACGTGGCCGTCAGCGCATCTTCCGCCAGCTGCTGCCAGATGTAATTGGGATGACGCGGCAGTTGCAGATGCGCGCCGTTGCCGAGATGGGTGGAGAGCGTGGCGCCCGCGTCAACCGCCGCGTGAATTTGCGCTGGCGTGGCGGACGTATGCCCAATGGCGACGCGCACCTGCTGCGCCACACAATGTTTGATCAGCGCATCGCTGTGCGGCCATTCCGGCGACAGCGTGAGCAGGCGAATATGCTGCTGCGCGGCTTGCTGCCAGCTGTCGAACAGCACAATATCCGGTGCGCGAATCGCCTCGCGCGGATGCGCACCGCGCGGCCCATCTTCAGGCGACAAAAAAGGTCCTTCCAGATGAAACCCCGGAACGGCGCGTGCCACGTCAGGATGATGCTGACGGGCGCTGGCGAGTCGCTGCATCGCCTGCGCAATTTCCTCCGGCATAGCGGTGATCACCGTTGGCAGAAAGCAGGTGACGCCCTGCTGCCACAGCGCGCACGTGACGTTTAGCACATCCTCTTCGCTGAAAGGAAAATGGTTAAAATCGACGCCCTGAAAGCCGTTGACCTGCAGATCGACCAAGCCCGGCGCGAGGATGATCTCCTCTTCCAGTTTATTCAGCGCGCGCACATCACTGATGGTGCCGTACTCAATCTCCAGCTCAATCGGTTGCAGCGTGCGGTAATCGCGACCGCGCAAAATGAGGTTAGTCAAAGGTCACCTCCGGGCAGGCATCGCTGTCGGTATAGAGCGTGCAATCGGCATGCTGGCGCAGACACGTCGCCGGACACGCGATGGAGATCGCATCCTCAAGCGTTGCGCGCACCGCCGCGCGTTTGCTGGCACCCGGCACCATGCAGAACAGCCGCGCACCACTCATCAAGGCGGGAATCGTTAGCGTCACGGCATGCGTCGGTACCGCCTCGAAACTGGCGAAACAGCCATCGTTGACCTGCTGCTGGCGGCAGGCATTATCCAGCTGCACCACCTTAACGGAGAAAGGATCGTTGAAGTCGGCCACTGGCGGATCGTTGAAGGCTAAATGGCCGTTCTCGCCAATACCCAGGCACACTGCATCAATCGGTGCAGCGGCAAGTTTTGCCGCGTAATCCGCACAGATCGCGGCAGGATCGCCGCAAGAAGGAATCAAATGGACTTCGCCAGGCTGCACCCTATCAAACAGCTTCTGGCGTAAAAAGTGGCTGAAACGCTGCGGCGCTTCCGCCTCCAGCCCGATGTACTCGTCCATATGGAAAGCGTGAATACGCGACCAGTCGATATCCCCAGCCGCAACCAGCGCGTCGAGAAACTCGTTTTGCGAGGGCGCGGCGGCAAACACCATGCGCACCACATGCTGTTCACTCAGCCGTTGACGCAGAAACGCGGCCACATCCTGCGCAGCAGCAGCACCTAATGCCGCGCGGCTGGCGAAGCGTTTTATCCGTAAGCGATCTCGGGTTCCCTGTTGTAAGAGCGTCATATTATCCCTCCTGAGAGACGTTGCTTTTATGCGCCCAGCGCTGTGCGGCAGGCGCATCCTGATCCTGATTGAGTGCGTTCAGCAGCTGATCTACTTCCGGGCGCACCGGCGCGCGGCGTAACCAGCCCATCACCACAAACAGCACCAGCGAGGACATCACCGGCGCAGCCACCACGGTGGCGGTGCTGACATCGGTAAAGACAAATTTCACGCAGAAGAAAGTGCCGACGCCGATCGCCCAACTCACCAGCGCGGCGGCGCTGCCGCTGCGACGAAATGCCGGCAGCAAACCCAGCAGCATGGGAATGGAGATCGGGCCGACTAAGCCGCCAAACCAGATGATCAGCAGCGACAGCACGCCGCCGAAGTGGCTGGCGTTCATGGCAATCACCAGCGTGGTGATAATGAAGATAAAAGCGGTGAGCCGCGCCACCAGCAGCGAGCTTTTACCGCGCTGAAAGTGTTTCGGCAGCATGCTAGGCAGAATATCGCGCGTCACCACCGCCGTAATGGCGTTGGCATCCGACGAGGTCATCGACAGCGTGTGGGTAAACATCGCCACCAGCACCAAACCCACTAGACCATTCGGCAGCAGCTCCATCGCCATCATCGAATAAGAGCGCGACGGATCGCTGAGATTGGGAAACAACAGCGGCGCTGCCCACATCGGCCAGAACAGAATCAGCGGCCAGATGAGATAGAGCGCGGCGGAGAGGCGCGCCGCTTTGCGTGCATCGCGGCCGGCGGGCGCGGCAATAAAGCGCTGCGCCAGATTCCAGGTGCCGCCGTTGTAGCTCAGCGTGTAGATGACGAAATAGGCGAGAATAAAGCCGATGCTGTACGGCTCCTGAATGATCTGGGTGTGGGTTGGCGGCAAACGCTGCCAGATGGTGAACAGCTCAGCAAAGCCGCCGAGATGCACCGCCACCGCCACCACCATAACAATCGCGGCCACAAACTGCACCACGAACTGGCCGAAGTCGTTGCAGGCATCCGCCCACAATCCGCCCATCACGGTGTAAAACAAACTTAGCGCACCGGAAACGCAGATGCCAATCAGCGGATCGAGTCCGGTGAAGACGTTGATGATCACCGCAATCGCCGCCCACTTCGCGCCGACGTCAAAGGTTTTCAGCAGCACCCCGCTCCACGCCAGCACCATTTGCGTTGGCAGGTTGTAGCGCGTGGCGAGATATTCCATCGGCGATTCGATGTTCATATAGATGCGCAAGCGCGCCCAGCGCGGCGCAAACAGGCGTGAACCTATCAACACCGCGATCGCGATGGGAAACGCCCACCAAAAATAGATGGTGATGCCCATGTTGTAAGCCACCGCCGCATAGGCGACAAACACCGCCGCGCTGTATCCTGACATATGATGCGACACGCCCGACAGCCACCACGGCATTTTGCCGCCAGCCGCAAAGAAATCACGCGTGCTGCCCACCTTGCGCATCGCCCACAAGGTTATAGCCACAATCATCAGCGCATAAAGTGCCATCACAGCATAATCAAGCACATTCATAGCAGACTCCACAGGTAAAGGCTGCCCAACGAACGCTCTGGCTTCGCGGGGATTGAGCGGATGGAATAATTAGTCATCATTTAGGACTAAAGCATCCTGGCAGCGTTATCGGTGCGGTTTTGTGATGAGGATCCTGATATGAGTTTTTCCTCTGACGTGATAAGTAAAATTGAATATGTCTGCGCCGCAGCTTACAGCAATAAAAAAAGGGTTCACGCTAAACATGAACCCTTATTCCTTTTCACGCATGAGTGATTTAAAAACGGCGACGATTTATCGCTAATTAAATCAGCTTTTCTTCAGGCACGAACTCATAAACGTTTTACGTGCATCGCCGGTGAGCTTTTTATCGCTCGCATCAGCATTACAGGTTTTCATCTTCATTTGTTGCGGCGTCATACTGCCTATTTTGCTGTCTTTTTTCAGACAGTCACTCATAAAGCTTTTACGCGCATCGCCTTTCAGATTTTGTGTACCGGCGCTCTGGTTACACTGGGTCATTTTTTCCTGCTGTGCGGTTTTCTCTGCCGCACTCGCTCCGCCTGCAATCAGCAAGCCTGCTGTCATTATTGCCAAAAGACACGATTTCATTACCGGATTCTCCGTAGCATTATTGCTCTCTAAGCATGGCACGGAATAAGCAAATACGAGAAATCGATAATGACAATTGCCTGCAAAAACAGGCGATAGCCATTATACGCGCGGATGATGCAGCAACTTCTCTACGTAATTACGCAGCATGGTGGTATCGGGCGTTTCAGCCGCGGGAGCGACGGGCGGCATGGCTAATTTAATAGCGGCCTCAATGTCGTGGAATTGATCGGGATTCAGTTTGCGCAGCATCGCGGTTAACACGATTTCTAATGCCTCAACCTGAGCCACTAATTCTTTAGACTCTTCTTCTTTTTCAGCCAGCTTTAGAAGGAGTTCCGCAATCAGGTTTTTCATGCGACAAGCTCAATGAGAGAAGAAAAACAGACGTTAGCATTGCGCTGAATAAAACAACAAGGATTTTTAAGCCGTTTTAGAGAAAAAACAGCCAAACGGCAGAATAAAAAAACCAGCTAGATTTCAATAGTTAATAGCGAAACGTTTCACTGGACGTTCAAAGATTTATTGAAACGTTTCGCTTATTCTATTAATTAACGCTGGTGCTAATTAGCGGGGCCCCATAAAGCCGCGACCCGGACCGCCGCCACCATGACCGCCGCCCCAACCGCCGCCACCCGGAGGTGGGAAAATACAACCGCTCAGCGCGGTCACCAATGCCACAACTGCGGCGATTTTAAACATACGGACCATAATTACCTCGGAATGGTGAAATCGGGCTGAGTGTATGAGGCCGCATCGGGCACGACAATACAGAATTCTCCGCAACCCGGCGCTATTCATCTCTGCTCACCACGCTTAACAATTTACTGGCACTAAAGCGGCAAAAACATCACACGGGCGGCCTGGATTGCTGCCAACGCGCTGCGCAAAATCGTTGTTGATCGCTTTACAGCCGGTGCAATTTCACGCAATGTGAGCGCATTACAATAAATGAGATCTCATCATGAGCTTATCTGCTGTCTCCCTGAGTGAAATTCTGGCGCGCCGTGACTGGGAAAATCCGGTGATCACCAGCCTTAATCGACTGGATGCGCATCCGCCGTTTGCCAGCTGGCGCGACGAAATCAGCGCGCGCGATGACCGCCCTTCGCCTTCGCGCCAGCTATTGAACGGCCAATGGAGCTTCAGCTACTTCACGCAGCCGGAAGCGGTACCGCAAAGCTGGCTGCTGCAGGATTTGCCTGGCGCAAATGCGCTGCCGGTGCCCGCAAACTGGCAGCTGCACGGCTTTGACGCGCCAATTTATACCAACGTGCAGTATCCAATTCCGGTAACGCCACCTTTGGTGCCGCAACAGAATCCTACTGGATGCTACTCGCTCACATTCAAAGTGGATGCTAGCTGGCTGCAACAGGGCCAGACGCGCATTATCTTCGACGGCGTAAATTCGGCCTTCTTCCTGTGGTGTAACCGCCAGTGGATCGGCTATTCGCAGGACAGCCGCCTGCCCGCCGAGTTTGATCTCACTCACGCTTTGCAGCCCGGCCAGAACCGCTTAGCCGTGATGGTGCTGCGCTGGTGCGATGGCAGCTATCTGGAAGATCAGGATATGTGGCGCATGAGCGGCATCTTCCGTGATGTCAGCTTGCTGCATAAGCCGGAGACGCAGCTGGCCGATGTGCAGATTGAAACCGCGCTGAGCCCGGAATACCTGCGCGGCGATCTGCGTGTCAGCGTCAAGATCCACGCCGGCGATCGTCAGCCCGCGCAGTGCCGTTTGCGCGTCAGTTTGTGGCGCGGCGACAGCTGCATTGGCGAGCAGGAACAGGCCCTCGGCAGTGCGATTATCGACGAGCGCGGACATTATCCCGAACGCGCTTTGCTGATTTTGCCGGTCAACCAGCCGCTGCTGTGGAGCGCCGAAACGCCGCATCTCTATCGCGCGGTGGTGACGCTGCTGGATGAAAACGGTGCCGTGCTCGAAGCCGAAGCTTACGACGTCGGTTTCCGTCGCGTCAGCATTGAACAGGGCCAATTGTGCCTCAACGGCAAGCCGCTGCTGATTCGTGGTGTGAACCGCCATGAACATCACCCGGAAAACGGTCAGGTGGTGGATGAAGCCAGCATGCGCCGCGACATCGAGTTGATGAAGCGCCACAACTTTAACGCGGTACGCTGCGCGCACTATCCTAATCATCCGCTGTGGTATCGCCTGTGCGATCAATACGGTTTGTATGTGGTGGATGAGGCGAATATCGAAACGCACGGTATGCAGCCCATGAATCGCCTCTCCAGCGATCCGCGCTGGTTCGCCGCCTACAGCGAGCGCGTCACGCGCATGGTGCAGCGCGACCGCAATCATGCCTGCATTATTATCTGGTCGCTGGGCAACGAATCAGGTCACGGCAGCACGCACGATGCGCTCTATCACTGGGTGAAAAGCAGCGATCCGACGCGTCCGGTGCAGTACGAAGGCGGCGGCGCCAACACCGCCGCCACCGATATCGTCTGCCCGATGTACGCGCGCGTCGATCAGGATCAGCCTTTTCCGGCGGTGCCAAAGTGGTCGCTGAAAAAGTGGATTGGTCTGCCGGGCGAGACGCGGCCATTGATTCTGTGTGAATACGCCCACGCGATGGGCAACAGCTTTGGCGGTTTCGCTAAATACTGGCAAGCCTTCCGCCAGTTCCCGCGCTTGCAGGGCGGCTTTGTCTGGGATTGGGTCGATCAAAGCCTGACGCGCTACGACGGCAACGGTGAAGCCTGGCAAGCCTACGGCGGGGATTTTGGCGATACGCCGAACGATCGCCAGTTCTGCATGAACGGGCTGGTTTTTGCCGACCGCTCACCGCATCCGGCGCTGTTTGAAGCCCAGCGCGCGCAGCAGTTCTTCCAGTTTCAGCGGGACGCTAACGAGCCGTATCGCTTTACCGTCAGCAGCGAATATCTGTTCCGCCGCAGCGATAACGAAGTGCTGCGCTGGTCAATCGAGCAGGATGGCGTTGCCATCGCCAGCGGTGAATTGCCGCTCGATCTCGCCGCTCAAGGCAGCCAGACCTTTACGCTGCCCGCCAGTGAAGATTTGCAGGGCAACGCGTGGCTGAATCTGGCGGTGCATCAAATCAACGCCACGCCGTGGTCCGAAGCGGATGCGCGCGTCGCCTGGGATCAGTGGCCGCTGCCCGCTGCGCTGCCAGTGCGCGTTGCAGAGCTCGGTGCCACCGCGCCGGAACTGATTGCTAATCACGATCTGGTGGCGGTAGTTGTGCCGCAGCAGCGCTGGCACTTCTCGCGCCGCAGCGGCGAGCTGATGCAATGGTTTGTCGATGATGAAGAAACGCTGCTCACGCCGCTGCAGGAGTGCTTTATTCGTGCACCGATTGATAACGATATCGGCACCAGCGAAGCTGCCAATGTTGATCCCAATGCGTGGGTCGAGCGCTGGAAACGTGCGGGCTACGATGAGTTGCAAGCGGTGCTGGTGGATATGCAGGTCGATAGCCTGAAACACAGCGTGCTGATTGAAACCTGGCATCAGTGGCTGGCCAACGGTCAGCTGGCTTTCACCAGCCACAAACGCTATCAAATTAATGCTAACGGTGAGTTGTCCATTAGCGTCAATGTGGAACAGGCGCCCGGTCTGCCGGCGCCGGCACGCATCGGGCTGCGCTGCCAACTGGCGAAGTCGCCGCAGCAGGTGAGCTGGCTCGGTTTAGGCCCGCACGAGAACTATCCGGATCGCCAACTGGCGGCGCAGTTCTCGCGCTGGCAGCTGCCGCTGGCAGCGCTCAGCACCGCGTATGTGTTCCCCGGTGAAAATGGTTTGCGCTGCGGCACGCGTCAGTTACAGAGCAATGGCTTGCAGGTGAGCGGCGACTTCGCCTTTTCGCTCAGTCGCTTCAGCCTTGAACAGCTGCGTGCCACCTCGCATCGCCACTTATTGCAGCAAGAGGATGGCTGCTGGCTGCACCTCGATGGCTTCCACATGGGCGTCGGCGGTGATGATTCATGGAGCCCCAGCGTTAGCCCGGAGTTTTTGCTTTCTCAGCAGCGCTGGCACTACGCGCTGACGTTGCGTCAGTAGATTTTTCTGCGGTTTCACGCTGGCTCAAAGGTGGAGTCAGCGTGGTTTTCGGCCGACGATAAAAGCGGCGCAGGAAGATCACGTTAACCATCACCACCATAGCCGTGGCGAAGAACACCCAGCGATAGCCGGTTGCCGCCGATACCGCCGCGCCCAGCAGCGGACCCGCCACGTTACCCAAGTACATAAACGATTGGTTGTAGCCGAAAATGCGCCCGGTGACGTTATCGCGTGAATGCCGCACCAGCAGCGTTTGCACCGCCGGCATCATGGCACCATCGGCAAACCCCAACAGGAAACGCAACACGCCCAACTGCGTCGCGCTGGTGACGAACGACATCGCCACCAGCAGCAATAATGAAACCATCATAGTGGCGAGCAGAATGCGTTGCGTGCCAATACGATCGCCGAGTTTACCCAGCCGTGGCGCGGAGATCAGCGCCGATACGCCCGGCAGCGCGGCGATCACCCCGCTGAGAAACGCGATGTTCTGCGCATTCGGTGCCAGCTCGCGCACGAACAGCGTCAGGATTGGGTTCACCGAGCCGTTGCACATCTGAATCACCATGGTGGTGAAGAACAGGCAGATCATTAAGCGCGGATTATCGAGGGTACGAAACACGTCGCGCCCGCTCAGCTTGTCCTGCTTGCTAACCGGCGTATAACCGGTCTCTTTTATCAGAAATAAGGTGACGAGAAAGCTCACCATCAGCAGCACGGCGGTGACGATAAACACCATGCGTAAACCGAGCCAGTCCGCCAGCAAACCGCCAATCATCGGCCCGAGAATGATGCCGCTGATCTGCCCGGTGGAAACACAGCTGAGCGCCCAGCCGCTGCGCTCGCGCGGCACCTGCGCCGCCACCAGCGCCATCGCATTGGGAATGTAGCCGGACGTAAGGCCCATCAGCGCGCGCAGCAGCAACAGCTGCCACGCCTGAGTGACAAACGCCTGCAGCAGAATCACCGCGCCCATGCCGAAAGAGGCGCGCAGCAGCATTAGCTTGCGCCCTTTACGGTCAGCAAGGCTGCCCCACAACGGCGCGACGGCGGCAGAAACAATGAAGGTGACGCTGAAAGTGAGCCCAGACCAAATGCTGAGCGCGTTACCGCCACGAATCCCGAGTTCTTCCACATACAGCGGCAGGAAGGGAATGATCTGACTGATAGCAAGGCCGGTAAAAAAGCAGCCTAACCAAACGGATATCAGATTAACTTTCCAGGACTCGATGGAGCGTAACATGGGCGTGGGCATCAGCAGAATGAAACGAGAGTTCAGTCTAACAATCTCATAACATTACCGGACGGCAAAACATGGCATGGGCGAAAAAACGCAGTTTTACACTGTCGAGCGTGATTTTGCTCACAGCAAATCATGTCTGAAAGCCGTTTTTTAGTGTCTTTATGTGCTGAAACCCAGCCTGCCGCAAGATAAGCGCATCGCAATGGCAGGCAAACGTGAAAAAATATGTCTACACGTTACTGACAATATTCCACACCGCATCTATGTTTAAAAAACCACCAGTTATCACTGGCGACGCGCTGTCTGTTCTGGACAGTCCGCATGATTAAACCCAATTTCCCCATGCTGCCATTATCCGGCGGTGGGCATCGTTGTCTCTGCGGAGGTCAGCTATGAGAACCCAGCCAAACAGCGCCAGTCGGGCGATTACCGACTATTTTAATAGCCCAGCCTGGCATGCACCGCATGAGAGCGACCTGTTAGCGGCGATCATGCGCGAACTGATGGATGACGGACAGCCTGCCACCAGCAAAGCGATTATTGCGCGCGTGATTGATAAGCTGGAATTTGAAGGGGATGAACAGCAGCTGCAGAGCTACCGCAACTTACTGGCAAAACTGCTGGAATCGGGGCCGCAGAAATAGCGGCCCACGCCACTATTTTACCGCACGCAGATGGTCGGCTTCGCTGACAAATGCCTTGCCGCTTTGACGCTGGTACAGGCAGAGTTCGCGTCCGACCTGATTTTTCATGTGCTTTTGCGGATAGCGACCTTCCAGCAGCAGCGCATCAAAGCCCACGCTGTCATCATACTGAATCGGCTTACCCACCACTTTCGCTGTCTTCAGGCCGCTGGCCTTGAGACAGCTTTGCTGCATATTTTTGTCGTTCTGCTGCCATGCGGCTTCGCTCGACGCCTGCGCCAGCGGACTCAACAACAGCGTTAACAGCAGCAATTTTCCACGCGTTCTCATCATCACTCCTCCATCAGCCTTGCAGGCCGAAAGATAAAAAAATTCCCGCCGCAGCGGGAAGAAATAAGACGAACATTGCATATTCGAGAGTGACGAGGAAATCTCCGTAGTGCGCAGTTATCCTCGCCCGGCGCTGTGACAGCCAGATGACAATGCAATGTCGTTTTTTTGTTATCCGCAGTACACCCGGGAAATTTTACCGCTTTGATCCGCCGCGAAATTTATCCGACGCAGATTGAAATCCATCGTTACCGCTGAATTCCACGGAATAGCACGCACGGGCACCGCGAAGCGTTTGTTGTCGAGCGTCGATAATGGCTGACCAACGTAGTTTTGGTATTGCGATGCGCCGCACTGATCGGTTTCCGGATCGTGGCTGGCAGCCGCGCTGGCGTCAGGTTTGCTGGCTGACTGGCACGCGGTCAGGGCAAAAAAGGCCGTTACCAGTAGCGCTTTTCCATAATGGGTCACAAGTTTCTCCTCCTGGATAAATAGACAACCGGTTTTTGAGAGTAGCAAAGCGTGACCGTGAAACGGAAATTTTTACAGCAGATTGGTCGCACTAATCAGCTCAAAAGGGCGATCTTCTTCTCAAAAGTTAGGATTAATCGCACGCACTGTCTAAAAATCAATCCGCCAGCCACTACAATTAACTAAGAATTTTCTTAGCGAGGAGGCAATGATGGAACTGGTGATTTTTGTTGGCTTCGCCGCTCTGATGACGTTTGTTGCGATCAGAGTGCGTTAAAAAGCCGCGCACATTTCGTAGCGGCGCGATTTATCACGCAATGCATTGCGCCGCTACAATGTGTGCAAAATCAATTGACGGTTTCCTCTTCCTGTAACCGCGCATTGAAGGCTGCCAGCGACATGGGTCGGCCAAGGACATATCCCTGCCCTTCTTCACACGACAGCGCTTTCAGCGCCTTTAGCTGTGCTTCGGTTTCAATCCCTTCAGCGGTAATGGTCAGCGCAAACGCGCGCGCCAGGCCGACAATCCCCGCCACCACCGATTGCGCCTGCTGCGATTCCGGGAACTCCTTCATCCATGAACGATCAATCTTCAAGCCGTTGAATGGGAAGGTTTTCAGATAGCCCAACGCCGCATAGCCGGTACCAAAATCATCCACCGTCAGCCGCACGCCGAGCGCGCGCAGGCCTTGCATGATCTCCAATGCGCGATCCGGATTCTCAAAAGTGACGTTTTCGGTGATCTCCAGCTCCAGCCGTGTGGCCGGTAATCCACTCACCTCCAGCGCATGCGCCACGCGCTGCACCAGATCGTTATTACGAAACTCCACCGGCGAAATATTCACGGAAACATAGCGCTGTTCGCCCCAGTCGCGGGCGTCCACGCATGCGCGCATCAGCACCCAATCGCTGATCGCAGCGATCAGGCCGTTCTCTTCCGCTAACGGAATAAAGCGATCGGGTGTGATCCATTGGTCGTCGGCTATCTGCCAGCGAATCAGCGCTTCAGCGCCAGCCAGCTGCCCGCTTTGCAGCTGATAGCGCGGCTGGTAATGCAGCGTGAAGGCGTGATTGTGCAGCGCGCCTTCAATCGCCTGCACCATGTCGCGTTTTGACTGCAGATGGTTCGCCATATCGGTGGAGTACCAAACCCACCGATCGCGTCCGGCACTGCGCGCCTGAGCCAGCGCAATATCGGCCAGGCGTAACAGCGCTTCCGGCTGAGCCGCATCCTGCGGTGCTGATACAATGCCCATGCTGGCGGTGAGGCTGATTTGATGCGATCCGCTGATGATCGGTTGATGCACCATGCGCTGCAGCGCACGACAGCGATATTCCACACCCGCCCGCGTGCTTTCGCGCAGCAGCAAAATAAAGGCATCGCCGCCGAGCCGGGCCGCCAGTTCATTCGGCGCCAGCAAGCTTTTCAGCCGTGTCGAGATCTCATTCAAAACGTCATCACCGACCGCGTGGCCCCACGTGTCGTTGATCGGTTTGAACTGATCGAGATCGAAACTGATGACAAATAGCGGATCATCCGCGCTGACGCACTCCAGATACGCGGTTAAATACTCCTGCAGCTGCATGCGGTTCGCGAGGCCGGTCAGCATGTCATGACGTGACAGAAACTGAATGCGCGCTTCGGCGTCCACTTCATGAGTGATATCCGACACCGTGCCGCGAAAACCCGAGCGCAAGCCATTACGCCGAATGGCTTTCGCCATTAACTGCCCAATGCGGCGCTCGCCGTTGGCCGACATAAACTGGCAGCGCAGCGGCACATGTTTCACCTCTTCGCCTTGACGTATCAGCCAGGAGACCAGCGAATGGCTGGGATGGCTCAGCAGTTGATCGAGCGGACGTCCAATCCAGCTTTTCACTTCATGGCCGGTCACCGCAGCAAAGCGCGACGAGAGATAACAGAGGCGGCCCTGTGCGTCGACTTCCCAAATCCAGTCCGACGCGGCTTCCGCCAGATCGCGAAAACGCTCTTCGCTGTTGGCCAACTCACGCTGACTGATCGCCAGCATTTCAAAGCGACGATCGGAGATCACCGCGTTGTGCAGTGCATGCCGCAGCACGCGACGCGTCACCAGCGCCACCGCCAGCGCGGTGAACAGCAGCAGCGGCATCATCAGCCACATCACACCGAAGCCGGGATTTTTCGGCTGCCAGCGCAGCACCAGGGGTTCGCCCTGCAGCACCGGCTCCACCAGCCGTGGCTCAAACCGCGCATCGTTTAAATCGCTAGCGATGCGCGGTTCAATCACATTCAGGGCTTTGCCCAGCGTTTGCAATTTTTGTGGCGTGAAAGTGTTAACGAACACCATGACCGAAGCGGGGCCGGGCATCGTCGGCAAATCCTGTCCTTTGCCCGGCGTAATCGGCGCGGCCACGACAATCGCCGGGTTACTCTCCACCAGCGCATTGCCTGCAACGGCGTCATGCCGTGAGCGCGCCGCGCTTAGCAGTACGTTGCTTTGTGCGCCTAACAAGCTCTCAATCGAAGCATCCGATAATTCACCGTTAATCACCGCATAGCGGGTTTTCCCATTGCCATCGACCACGAACACGCCGTCGTAGTGATACTCCTTGTAAAGCCCCGGACCAAAGTTCTCTTCGTCCCACGCCCAAACCTTATTGACCGTCAGATGCAGGTTCTTCCAGCCTTCGCCCCAGTTAGCATAATCGCGCGCATCGACGAGCATCTGTTGCTGCTGTTGCTGCCACGCCTGACGCATCAGATTGGCATCCTGCTGGATTGAGTCGATGTTTTGTCGATGGGCGATAACTAACACCATCACCACAGAAAGAAGTAGCACGCCAAACAGCAGCGAGGATAAGGTGCGCAGACTGCGCCGCGTCAGCCTTACCGTGTGTGCTTCCATATTGGTCCTGGCGGCCAGTGCCGTGTGCCGGTGAAACTCAGAATTCATGCGCATTGCTCGTAGAATACAGGCAGCAAAAAAAGGCGGATGACAACGCAGACTGCGCACATCTCCACCCTGTAAGGGTTTGATCGGTTATCGGCCCCGAGCGCCGCAGATTTAGTCTTGTTGGTGGAATATTTGAGCAGCGCAAATGTGCAGCACGCCACCTCGACAGGGATGATCGGCGTTGCTACTATGCGCTCTCCTCTGCTCGCTGAGTCGCCTATGGACACCCAATCCGACAAAGTTACGTTAACGCTGTTCTACGTGGGTAGCTTTGTGGTCTATTACCTTGTGACCATGCTGGTTACGCTGTTTCCCAATTACGGGATGCTGCGTACCAACGGCTTGCTGATGCCGGTGCTTTGCCTGGTGGAGTTTGCGGTGATTTATCCGCTGTACCGTTTTTACTGTCAGCGTCGCAGCGACATTCCGCTGGGCTTTGTGCGGCCGATGCAGGCGCTGCTGTTTATTGGTTTACTGTTTGCTTTGATGGTGGCGCAGACGCAGTTTCTGCAACCCGAAGGCTGGCTGATTGCGCAATCGCAGCAGGGACGCAGCTCGATGTTGATTCTGCTGCTCACCGCCGTGCTGCTGGCGCCGGTGTTTGAAGAAGTGCTGTTCCGGGGATTTTTACTGCAAGGTTTTCTGTTGTGGGCGCCGAGAAGCCGTTTTGCCTGCATGCTGCTCACCTCCCTGCTGTTCGCCGCGATGCATACCCAATATGTGCACTGGGAAACGCTGGTTGCCTTAACGCTGTTTTCCATGCTGCTGTGCTACGCGCGCCTGCGCAGCAACAGCCTGGCGCTACCGATTTTCCTGCACACGCTGAACAATTTAATCGCTATCCTGCCCGCCTGGTATTTCGCCTGAGCAAAGCAAAACAGCCATCCTAAGATGGCTATGTATGATGCTTACACCTGTGTCAAACCGCCATCCACACAGATTTCTGCGCCCGCGATGTAACTGCTCTCGTCACTGGCGAGGAACAGCGCGACGTTGGCCACCTCTTCGGGCTTGCCCATTCTGCTGAGCGGAATAGTGCTGGTGATGCCGTTGCGCACCTCTTCAGAAGCCGCCCGCATCATATCGGTATCGATCGGGCCGGGCGCCACCACGTTAATGCGGATGCCGCGCGCAGAGAGCTCGCGCGTCCAGGTACGGGCAAAAGATCGCAGTGCGGCTTTACTGGCGCTGTAAACGCCGTAACCTTCGGTGCCAATCACATCGGCAATCGAACCAATCAATACCACGCTGGCGCCGGGCTTCAGCAGCGGCAACGCGGCCTGCAGAGCAAACACCGGCGAGCGCACATTGAGGCCGAAGATGTGATCAAAATGCTCAGCGCTAATCTCATCGATGGTGGCGTACTCCGCCATCCCAGCGTTGATCACCAACACATCCAGCTGGCCGGATTCACGCGTGATCGTTTCAATAATGCGCGTCAATTCACTCTGCTGGCTCACATCGGCACGCAGCGGATGCGCGTTGCCGCTGATGCTGCTGCTGGCGGTCTGTAACTCCTCGTCACGGCGCGAGGTAAACCAGGTGGTAGCGCCCTCACTGGCAAAACGCTGGCTGATTGCCAGACCAATTCCTTTTGCGCCGCCCAGTACCACTGCCACTCTGTTATCCAGTCTGCTCATCTGCTCTCTCCTGTTTGGGTAGAAAGCTGATGGTATATATTTTATACTTAATAACAATTACGCACTTCATTTATACCAGATATCGCGGAGTATATCGCCATGGCAGAGATCGACGGTAGCAGCTTGAGAGATGTAGGAAAAACCCGGCCGGTGCTGGAGCACATCACCAATAAATGGTCGATTTTAATTCTCACCGTGCTTTGTACTAAGCCGTCGCGTTTTAACGAGATTCGTCGTCGGCTGGATGGCATCACTCACAAAGCGTTGGCGGATGCGTTAAAGCGGCTGGAGCGTAATGGGCTTGTGAATCGCGAAGTGCTGAACACCGCGCCGATCGGTGTGGAATATAGCCTGACGCCGCTGGCACAGACGCTGCAACAACCGTTTGTCGCGTTGTATGACTGGGCGCTGGAGCACGGTCCATCACTGGAACGCGCGCAGGAAGAGTACGACCGCACCCACACGGATGAGATCGCCTAGGGCCGCCATTCATGGCGACCGCTGGCACAAAAATTACTCTTTTTCCGCTTCGAAATGGTTTTTGAACTGTTCGTAGATTGAAATCATGTTGGAAGCATCACCGTGCAGCGGGCTCAGTTTTCCCGCGCGCACCAGTTCAATCACCAGTTGCAAGGCGGCTTGTTTTGGGCTGCTGGCTGGTTGGGCAATTTCGTTCGACATGTTAACTCACTCATCGTTTTTATCAGGGCCGCATAGTTTAGCCCAGATTGAGCTACGGTTGCGCACTGCGATACGTATAATCTTGCGAGCCGGACAAGAAAGCCGCTCAGGGTGATAATTGACTCTCAACTCGTTTAGCTATACTGGATCAAAAAAGGGAACGACCAGCCACACATTCCGTACCAGCGAGAAGGTGTTAAAGGAGTCTGATTATGCTGATTGGTTTTGTTTTATTAGTGAGCGCATGTGGGCATGATGCCTGTGATGCCTTACCGGTTTCGGAGCGTATCTATCCGACCAAAGTGGCCTGTGAGCAGATGGCCGATCGCATCCATAAAGTGCGGCCAAATGTGGTCTTACTTTGTGGCGAAGTGCACCGTTAATTCGGTGCCAGCTTGATTAAAGTTGCGCAAATAGTAGCCAAACGGCATTGCAAGAATGGGTTGTAGCGTTCAAAATATAAGCTGCTTTTCACTATCATCGTTGTGAATCCAATGAAAACATCTCGCCCCCGTCGTCCAAACGGACGCTGGGTTTATTACATTTTGTATGATGGCATTCTCTGGCCCTGCCCCGTACGTTGGGAATGGGAAAGCGGCTTCGGCGGCTGGCTGCCATTCTATTTCTCGCCCACGTTTGAGTTCGTGGCGGGCGATCCACGCAAGGCGTATCGCATTGCGCGCAGCAGTGCGCGTAACGTACGCCAGACAGACGGTGAGTACGCCTGATTGATTAGCCAATCTGCCATGGGAACCATGACGCCGTGAGCAGGTAGTGCAGTAACTCCAGCACCAAAATCACCATCACCAACACGCCAAGCTTGTGGCTGCTGATCCACTCTTTCATCCCCATATCATCGCTGCCCAGCGAATCAGCATCAACGCCCCGCAGATGCACAACAGCACCACGATCATTTTCCAGTGTTTGGTTGCAGCCAGTTTTTTTGCCACGCATCCTCCAGACGACAGAAAGCAACGGTGCGCCCTAAGGCGCACCGTTGATTCTAACGCTGGTCACCCATTTGGGCGATTATTTATTCAGCGTGTAGTCGAGCGTGATTTCAGCATTCAGTACCTGAGAAACCGGGCAGCCCGCTTTGGCTTTCTGGATAATCTCATCAAACTTCGCGTCATCAATGCCCGGTAAGACGATGGCGCTGGTCAGCGCGATTTTGGTGATGGCAAAACCGTCACCCTTTTTATCCAGCGACACATCCGCGGTGGTATCAATGCTTGTTGGCGGATGCCCTTCATTGCCCAACATCAATGACAACGCCATTGAGAAGCAAGCAGCGTGCGCAGCACCAATCAGCTCTTCCGGGTTAGTGCCCTTCTGGCCTTCAAAACGGGTATTGAAACCGTACGGTTGATTGCTCAACACGCCGCTTTCGGTACTTACCGTACCTTTGCCTTTAATGTCGCCTTCCCAATGGGCCGATCCTTTCTTATGAATGGTCATGTCATTCCTCCTGTTGTGTTCGACAGCTATTGAGTATAGACAACATGACTCATTCTGCTGGATTAGCTCACCGCGCGTGGACGCGCCGGACTCAAGCCCGCCTCGCTCAACAGCGCGTTAGCCTGCACCAGCGAAGCCTGCGTAATCTCTTTGATCGATTTCGCGCCGGTCAGCGTCATCGCCACTTTCATCTCTTTCTCAATCAGGTTGAGCAGATTTTCAACGCCGCGCTGACCGTGCGTTGCCAGCGCATAGACAAATGCGCGTCCCAGCAGCACGCTGTCGGCACCGAGGGCGATCATCCGCACCACATCCAACCCGCTGCGAATCCCGCTGTCGGCGAGAAGGGTAATATCACCTTTCACCGCATCGGCAATGGCCGGCAACGCGCGCGCCGACGACAGCACGCCGTCCAGCTGACGCCCGCCGTGATTCGACACCACAATGCCATCGGCACCAAATCGCACCGCATCGCGCGCATCTTCCGCGTCGAGAATGCCTTTAATCACCATCGGGCCATCCCAGAATTCACGAATCCACTCCAGATCTTTCCAGGAAATCGACGGATCGAAATTGTTCGCCAGCCAGCCGATGTAATCTTCCAGCCCGGTCGGTTTGCCGAGATAGGTAGAGATATTGCCGAGATCGTGCGGACGGCCATGTAAACCAACGTCCCACGCCCATTGCGGATGGGTTGCCGCCTGCCAGTATCGACGCAGCGGCGCATTGGGGCCGCTCATGCCGGAGTGCACATCACGATAGCGTGCGCCCGGCGTCGGCATATCGACAGTGAACACCAGCGTGGTACAGCCGGCGGCTTTGGCGCGCTCCAGCGCGTTGCGCATAAAGCCGCGATCGCGCAGCACATAGAGCTGGAACCACATCGGACGATTAATGGCCGGCGCCACTTCTTCGATGGGGCAAACCGACACGGTTGAGAGCGTAAACGGAATCCCTTTCAGCGCCGCCGCGCGCGCCGCCTGCACTTCACCGCGGCGCGCATACATGCCACACAAGCCGACCGGCGCCAGCGCCAGCGGCATCGACAGGGTTTCGTTGAACAGCTTGGTTTCGAGGCTCAACTCCGACATGTTTTTCAGCACGCGCTGGCGCAGCGCCACGTCGGAGAGATCGGCGACATTGCGCTTCAGCGTGTGCTCGGCGTAAGCGCCGCCATCCAGATAGTGAAACAAGAACGGTGGCAAGATGCGTTGCGCCGCGGCGCGATAGTCACTGGCAGCAGAAATGATCATCCGTTATTTTCCTTGTGCTGAGGTTGGTGGCCCGGCAGACGCGTAATACGCGCCTGGCGCGCCTCATCTTCATGCAGGGTTTTCATAGTGGTGTGAACAAAGCCGAGATGATCCATCGCCGCCTGGCGCGCCGTTTCCGCATCACCGGCCATCACCGCATCAAACATCGCCTGATGCTGTTCGTTAAGACGATTAAAAATCACCGGATGGGTATACATGCGCTGACGGCTGTGCAGCACCGAGGATTGCAACAGATCGAAAAAGCCGCGCATGGTCTGCAGCAGCACCACATTGTGCGAGGCTTCGGCGATGGCGAGATGAAAACGCAGATCGGCCTGCGCCGCGAGATCGGCATCGTCGCTCTGCTTAATCTTCAGCAGCGCATCAAAGGCGTAAGCCAGCCGCTCTTTATCGGCTTCGGTGGCGCGCAACGCCGCATGCCACGCCGTGCTGGCCTCTATTGCGTGACGCGCTTCAAGGATGTCGTAGCGATAATCGGGATCTTCAGCCAGCAGTTGGCGAATCGGCTCTACGATGCGCTGTTCCGACCACGGTTGCTGCGGCTGACGTAGCCAGGTGCCGCCACCGCGTTTACTGATCAACACGCCGCTGCTGATCAGTTGCTGGATCGCCTCGCGCAGTGACGATCGCGATGAACCGAACTCGGCCGCCAGCGCGCGTTCGGACGGCAGCCGCATGCCCGGCTCCAGCTGATGCTCGGTAATCCAGGCGCAGAGCCGCGCCCGCAGCGTATTTTCGGTCATCGCATTATCCTGAGAAAGGCTCCCCCACCATGCTGCATTGGTAGGACCAAAATGCAGCGTGGCGGGCTTAATGGAGGAGAATGGTTAATGCTTTGTTACTTCGATGCAACGAAACAGGCGGGATTTTTCAGGTTATGTGACGACGCGGCCACATTTGAATCTTTTGGTAGGACCAATTACGCCGCAGTCCGGCCAAAGGCCCGACCATAACTGCGCGGATGAAAGCGCAGGTTCAGCAAAATCAGCCCGACCGTCACCGCCGCCTGCATCAGCCAGACGCTGGAAAAACTGTGGGTTAATGCCTGCAGCTGACCGCCGATAAACGGCATGCAGCCGGCGATGATAAAGCCCGCGCCCTGCATAAACGCCACCAGCCGTGCACCGGCCTGCGGATGCGGCAGGTGATCAAGCGCCAGCACCATCGCCAGCGGGAATGCCGCGCCCAGTCCAAATCCGGCAATCGCCGCCCACAGCCACGGCGCGAACAGTGGAGCAAACAGAAAGCCGCTCATGCCGATCAGCTGACAAACCAGGCTGATAATCAGCTGCGGACGGCGATCCGCCTTACGCGCCAGCAGCGGCATCAACAGCGCACCCGCAACCTGACACAGAATCATTGCGCCGAGCAGCGATCCGCCGGCCTGCGCCGACCAGCCAAGATGATGATAGGCATCCGGTAGCCACGCAACACAGGTAGCGTAACCACCGTTCACCAGTCCAAAACTGATTGCCAGCGTCCAGGCGCGCGGCGTGCGCCACAGCGACGGCAGCGCAACGTTTTCCGTACTGGCGACGGTTGGCACCCGCACATATAACCACAATCCAATCGCCAGCAGCACCGGCAGCGCCCAGCCGCTCAGCGCCAGCGGCTCGCCCAAATGATCGCTGAGCCACGGCGATAACGCCGCTCCTAAACCGCCGCCGCCCATCAGCGCACCGGCCCACAATCCGGTGACCGGCGCGCTGCGCTGTGCAAAGCGCTGACGAATCAGGCCCGGCATCGCCATCTGTACCACGCCCACGCCAAGGCCGCCAAACAGCGCGCTGATTACCAGCCAACTGCCGTCGTGGATCACGCCACGCGCCGCCAGCGCCAGCAGCAGCAGCGTCAATCCGGCCAGCAGCAAGCGTTGCAGCGGCACGCGCTGCATCAGCGAAGCGCTCAGTAGCGCGACCGCGCCCATCATCACCATCGGTACCGCAGGCAGCAGCGAAGCCGCCAGTGAAGAGAGGCCCATCATCTGCCGAAGCTGGCCGAGTAATGGACTAAGAGAAGTGAGTAACGGTCGCATATTCAGCCCAGCCAATACCAAAGCGGCGAGCGTTAATCCGTTGAAATGTCGATTCATACACAATCCAGCTGCAAAGAGGTTGTCAGCATCGCAGCAGTTGTTACTATTTGGAAATGAAATAACACCATAGTGATCAGTGGAAAAATGAATCGTCAACCGATGTTCACCCCGCAGCAACTGCTGAGTTTTGTCGCGGTGTGCGAAACCGCCAGCTTCACCCGCGCCGCCGATCGCGTGCATCTGTCGCAATCCACCGTGAGCCAGCAGGTGCGTCGGCTGGAAGAGATGATCGGTAAACCGCTGTTGCAGCGCACGTCGCATCAGGTGGCGCTCACCGAAGAGGGCGAAAAGCTGCTGGGCTATGCGCGCCGCATCATCGCGCTAAACGGCGAAGCGCACGACGTGCTGAGCGATAAATGGCGCGACGGCGTGCTGCGCCTTGGCGTGCCGGAAGATTTCGCCGCGCCGACCGCCGGTTTGCTGGCGGAGTTCAGCCGCGATCATCCGCAACTGCGCCTTGATGTGATGAGCGGCATGTATGTCGATTTGCATCGCGCCTGGCAGCGTGAGGAGCTGGATATCATGCTGATCAAACAGCCGGGCGGTGAACGTCCGCTGGCTGCGCGCCCCGAGCCGCTGCTATGGCTGGACAGCGCCGCACATCCCTGCTTTGAGCAAACGCCGGTGCCGCTGGTGGTGTTCCCGCAGCTCGGTTTATATCGCGAGGAGATGGCGCAAACGCTGGATAGCCTCGGCCGCAGCTGGCGCATCAGCTACAGCAGCGCCAGTTTGGTGGCGCTCGCCAGCGCCAGCGCCGCCGGATTGGGCTTAACGCTGCTGCCCGCCAGCTGCCGCTTGCCTGAGCATCGCGTATTAGGGGAAGCCCATGGTTTACCCACCATCAACCATTTTGAACTGGCGCTATTTTGCCGTGCGCCGCAGGACGAACTGCAGCAGACGCTGGCCGCCGCGCTGGTGACCTTTTGTCAGCTGCAGTGGCAGTGATTTTTCCACTGCTAACCAGTGGCAAATATCGCAGCGCGCTGCGTTGAGTTTTGCCAGATTAAGCGTTTCTCATTTGATGGAACCGCTGATGCAACTGACCTCTCCCAGCCGTCGTGAATTTCTTAGTCTGACCGCCGCCGGAAGCCTGCTGGCCGCCGGCATCAGCTGCGCTGCACCCGCTTCACCGCTGCTCGCTAACAGCACACAGCCGCACACGCCGCCACCGCGCGTTGCGCACTACCAGCTGCTCAATGTCCGCCTCGAAGAGGGCTTTGAGCGCGACGGTAAAGAGGTGATCGCCACACGCACCGCGCTGTACGACATCACCATCAAAGACGGCACTTTCGCGGCGATTGATGCCGCAGGCAAAGCGCGCAACACCAATCTGCCTCAGTGGGATGCCAACGGCGCCCTGCTGCTGCCGCGCACCCGTGATATGCATATCCATCTCGACAAAACCTTTTACGGTGGTCCGTGGGAAGCGCCACGTCCGCGTCAGGGCAAAACCATCATGGATATGATTGCGCGCGAACAGGTGCTGATCCCGCAACTGCTGCCAACGTCGCAGGCGCGTGCCGAAGCGATCATTGGTTTGCTGCACAGCAAAGGCACCACAGAAGCGCGCAGCCACTGCAATATCGATCCGGTGAGCGGCCTGAAAAGCCTTGAGCATCTCAAGCTGGCGCTAGCGAATCATCCGGAATTCCCGTGTGAAATCGTTGCCTTCCCGCAGCACGGTTTGCTGCACTCGAAGGTTGATGGCTTGATGCGCGAAGCGATGCAGATGGGCGTGCAGTTTGTCGGCGGGCTCGATCCGACCAACGTGGATGGTGCGATGCAGGCGTCGCTGGATGCGATGTTCCAGATCGCCCTCGATTTCCAGCGCGGCGTGGATATCCATCTGCACGAAACCTCGCCATCCGGCGTGGCGGCCATTCAGTACATGATCGATACCATCGCGAAAAACCCGCAGCTGAAGGGTAAAGTGACGCTGAGCCACGGTTTTGCGCTCGGCACGCTGGAAGGCAAAGCGCTGGATCAGATGATTGCGGGCATGGCCGAGCAGCAGATGAGCGTGGCGTCGACCATTCCGATTGGCAAGCTGACCATGCCGCTGCCGCAGTTGCAGGCGGCGGGCATCACGGTGATGACCGGCACGGACAGCGTGATCGATCACTGGTCACCGTTTGGCACCGGCAGCATGCTGGAGAAAGCCAATTTGTACGCGCAGCTGTATCGCGGTTCCGATGAGTTCGGTTTGAGCCGCGCGCTGCATATCGCCACCGGCGGGATTTTGCCGCTGTCGAATCAGGGCGAACGTCAGTGGCCGAAGGTCGACGATGAAGCCAGCATGATGCTGGTCGAGGCCAGCTGTTCCGCCGAAGCCGTTGCCCGCATCTCCCCGGTCCGCGCCACCTTCCACCGCGGATTGCCAGTGTTCAGTGCGTAAGCCGAAAATCGCACATTCCCGTAGCGGCGCGTGGCTGAAGGCACCCAACAAAAAAGCCTCCGCAAGGAGGCTTTACGTACGACATAAACAGGCGGCATGCGCACACCCGATGAGTGCTGGATTTTACGAAAGCATCTGAATCGCCAGCGCATACAGCCGCTGGTTTTCATCGTCGCTGACAGGCTCTTCTTCCGCGTAACAGGCAATCATAGAGCTGACTTTATCCGAAGATAAGGTTTCCCCATGCAGATGCAGCGTTAACACGGCGCGGCCGACGATTTTCAGAATGTCTTCGTTTTGTCCCTGGACATAATGACTCAATGAAATGACCTCTGAAATATTATGGGTATTTACTGATTAGCCAAACGGCGGGGTAAATATAAAGCAAATCGGCTATTCGTTTTAATCAGAATTTTACCTAAGCGAAGCCATTCATTAGCACAATACTTATAAGTAAGCATTAACAAACCCTGATAATGCTTGTTTAATAACGCTAATTCTCCTTTTTCGTTGAATATGTCGAGGTTTAGCGCCTTCATTGCAGAATAAAATCAACCATAAAAGCATTAGAACTTCGCAACAGTATGCGTATAAAAACGAGACAAGCCTGCTATAACGCTAACGGTTTTCAGGCAGGCAGCAGAAGCGTTTTTGCCATTGCCGATGACGCCCCTTTCTGCCAGACTGACCGCCGCCATCCTACCCGCAATTAGAGACTTTCCCGTGACTGCTTTTTCTACCCTGACGCAACTGCCCGCCAGCCAACTCGATAACCTGCGCGAGATGGGTTTCGACGCCATGACGCCGATTCAGGCCGCTTCCCTGCCCGCGATTCTGGAAGGGCGCGACGTGCGTGCGCAGGCGAAAACCGGCAGTGGCAAAACCGCCGCCTTTGGCGTGGGTTTGCTGAACCGCATCGATAACAGCCAGTTCCACACTCAGGCGCTGATTCTGTGCCCGACGCGTGAACTGGCCGATCAGGTCAGCAACGTGCTGCGTCAGCTGGCGCGTTTTACCCGCAACATCAAAATTCTGACGCTGTGCGGCGGCCAGCCGATGAGCGCGCAACGTGATTCCTTAGTGCATGCGCCACATATCGTGGTGGGCACGCCGGGCCGTTTGCTCGATCACCTGAAGCGTGACAACCTTGATCTCAGCCAGCTGCAAACGCTGGTGCTGGATGAAGCCGATCGCATGCTGGAGATGGGCTTCCGCGACGATATGGAAGCGATCATCGGCTTTACGCCGGAAACGCGCCAGACGCTGCTGTTTTCTGCCACCTGGCCGGATACCATCGCCAGTCTCAGCCAGCGTTTTCAGCGCGATGCGCTGGCAGTCGCCACCGAAGATAAAACCGAGTTACCGACCATCGAGCAGCAGTTTATTGAAGCCAGCGCCAAAGAGCGCCACAGCCTGCTCGGCGCGCTGCTCAGCCAGCAACAACCGGCCTCCTGCGTGGTGTTCTGTAACACCAAACGCGAGTGTGACGACGTTGCTGCCGCGCTGAACGAGCGTGATATCAGTGCGTTAGCGCTGCATGGCGATCTGGAGCAGCGCGATCGTGAGCGCGTGCTGATTCGCTTCGCCAACGGCAGCATCCGCGTGTTGATCGCCACCGACGTCGCTGCACGCGGTCTGGATATTAAATCGCTGGCGCTGGTGGTGAATTTCCAGCTGGCGTGGGATCCGGAAGTGCACATTCATCGCATCGGCCGTACCGGTCGCGCCGGTGAGAAAGGGTTGGCGGTAAGCTTTGTCGCCCCCGACGAAATGGTGCGCGCCAATGCGCTGGAAGAGTATCTGCAGCAGAAGCTCAATTGGGTTTCCTCCAGCTCGCTGAAAGGCACCAGCGCCAAATCGTTGCCGGCGACCAAAATGACGCTGTGTATTGATGGCGGCCGTAAAGCCAAAATCCGTCCGGGCGATATTCTCGGCGCGCTGACCGGTGAAGCCGGTTTTAGCGGCGACCAGATCGGCAAGATCGATATGACCGCCACCCACGCCTATGTTGCCATCGACGCCGCTCAGGCGAAGAAAGCGCTGATCAAGCTGAAAGAGGGCAAGATCAAAGGCAAAAGCGTGCGCGCCATTCTGCTGAAGTAAAGGGTACCCGCGTGAGGGCGATCGCTCTCACGCTAAAATTTCCGTTATCTCCCCCTTCATTTTTTTTCTCTTCTGCCGATAAGTTAATCATGGCGATATTGCCCTGCCCTTTACTCAGCCCAGATCTGCTCCGAGGCCATGATGGATAATTTTCAGAAAGAGATCGATGAACGCGCCAACCTTGCGCTTTCCAATAAATTCGAACTGCTGTTGTTCCGACTGGGTTCCGATCAGCTGAAAGGCAAATCTGAGCTGTACGGCATCAACGTGTTTAAACTGCGTGAAATCGTGCCGATGCCCACCATCACTCGCGCCGCTGGCATGCAATCGCCGCTGCTTGGCATGGCGAGTATTCGCGGCCAGTTTATTCCGGTTATCGATCTGCCCGCCGTCACCGGCTGCAAACCAGAAACCGGCCTTAACCTGCTGCTGGTGACCGAATATGCGCGCAGCACTCAGGCGTTTGCGGTGGAATCGGTGGAGAACATTGTGCGTCTCGACTGGAGCCAGGTGCACACGGCGGAAGCGGGCATCGGTAGCCGCAACATCACCAGCATCGCCTGTCTGGATACCGACGGCCAAAGCAATAATCTGGCGATGGTGCTGGACGTTGAGCAGATTCTGTATGACATCATTCCTTCAGTGCGCGGCGTTGAGCCAAGCGCGGAGACCGCCAAAGACTTCAATCTGAAGCCTGGCCAGGTGGCGATTGTGGCGGAAGATTCCAAAGTGGCGCGTCAGCTGCTGGAGCAAGGCCTGAAAAGCATGGGCATCCCGGCGATTATGCACAACACCGGTCTGGAAGCCTGGATCAAAATTAACGAGATGCAGAAAGAAGCGGCTGCAAACGGTGAGTCGATCCACGATAAGATCGCGCTGGTGCTGACCGATCTCGAAATGCCGGAAATGGATGGCTTTACCTTAACGCGCAACATCAAACGCGATAACAACCTGCGCCAGATTCCGGTGGTGATCCACTCTTCACTCTCCGGCAGCGCCAACGAAGATCACGTGCGTAAAGTCGGTGCCGATGGTTACGTGGCGAAGTTCGAAATCAACGAGCTGTCGAATGTGATCCACGGCGTGCTGAAAAAGCCGCGTTAATTATCGTAACGCCACCGTTCATAGCGTAATGCTTGTCAGTTAAGACCTGAAAACCCTTAATTACCGAGAGCACACAGTGTAGCGGCGCAATTCATTGCGCGATAAATCGCGCCGCTACGGAATGTGCGGTGATTTGATAAGGTGCTTAACTGATCGGCATTACGCCATTCCTGGCGACCCTTCAACCAGGATCCTCCCGCCTCACTTTCCCATCCAGTCAAAAATCAAGGTTAACGTCATTAACCAAACCGTGACGCATCTCTAAAAAATTAAAGTTAAAACATTAACAACCGATAACTGATAGCGCTTGCGCTGGTGCTGCCATACCAGATCTGTCACGCTGCGTAACCATTTTTACCTTAGAAAACATCAACCTGATGCGGGCACCTTGCCTGCTTTTCCGTCTTGAAAACATCAATTTTTGGCATTACGGGGAGAACCAATGTTGAGCTTAAAGAATATGAAGGTCGGCGTCCGTTTGGGCATCGCCTTTGGTTTAGTGGTGGCACTGTTAGTCATTGTCGGCATCACGTCGATTACCAAAATTAACAACATCAAAACCGGTATTACGTCGATTGTGGAAGACCGTTACGTAAAAGTGCGTCTCGGTTTTGACGTCCGTGACGGTGTTAACGATCAAATTAAATATCTGCGTGGCATCGTGATTGATACCACGCGTCCGGAAAATAACGTTAAACGTTATCAGCAACTCGCCGAAGCCACTGAGCATACCAACAACGCGATGAATAAAATCAAAGCGATACAGGTTACCGAAGTGGGTAAAAAGAAAATCGCCGGGCTGCTGGCGGCCAGTGACAAATTCGAGGCCGAGAAACATCAGCTGATTGAGCTGGTACGCGCTGGCGATGCAGACGCCGCCAGCACCTATGTACTGAAATCCATTACCGATACGCAAAACGCTTTCCTGGCAAGCGCGGTGGCGTTTGCCGATTCGCAATCGCAGCAGTTACAGCAAGAAGGCGCGAAGATTATTGATAACGGCTCATCCGCTATTGAGATGACGCTAATCTTCTCCGCTCTCGCCATTGCAGCCTCCATCGTATTAGGCTTTATGCTAACGCGTTCAATTGTGCGTCCGCTTAATGAAGCGGTGGAAATCGCCGGGAAAGTCGCGGCAGGCGATCTCAGTTCGCACATTGAAATCAGCGGTAAAGATGAAACCGCCGTGCTGATGCAGGCGCTGCAGGCGATGAACGACAATCTGCTCACTATCGTTTCCGATGTGCGCGCCGGTTCCGATACCATCGCTGTCGCCTCGAATCAAATCTCCAGCGGTAACATCGATCTCTCATCACGCACTGAACAGCAGGCCAGCTCGCTGGAAGAGACCGCATCGGCGATGGAACAGATGACCGCCACCGTCAAGCACAACGCCGAAAACGCGCGGGAAGCCAATCAGCTGGTGGCCAACACCTCCAACGTGGCGAAGCAAGGCGGCGTGGTGATGGAACAGGTGATCGAGAAGATGGAAGCCATTACGCTCTCTTCGAAGAAGATCGTCGATATTATCAGCGTGATCGACTCCATCGCCTTCCAGACCAACATACTTTCCCTTAACGCCGCGGTCGAAGCCGCACGCGCCGGTGAGCAAGGCCGTGGTTTCGCCGTGGTAGCCACCGAAGTACGTAATCTGGCGGCACGTTCGGCATCTGCCGCGAAAGAGATCAAGGTGTTGATTGAGGATTCGGTCGCGCAGGTGGATGAAGGTAGCCGTCTGGTGACGCACGCCGGTTCAACGATTGGTGAAGTGGTCAACAGCGTGAAGAGCGTGGCGGATATTATGAGCGAAATCACCATTGCCAGCAGCGAGCAAAGCAGCGGGATTAGCGAGATCAACTCAGCGATTACGCAGATGGAGGCGGTGACGCAGCAGAACGCCGCGTTGGTGCAAGAAGCCTCAGCGGCGTCGCAGGCGTTGCAGGAACAGGCGGATCGCCTGGCGCAGTCGATGAGTGTGTTTAAAACGGCTGCGGTGTAATGATGACAAGGTCGCCATGCCTGGCGACCTTTCTAATATGTATGCTTAACTGACCAGCGAATAAGCAATCGACGAAATCGCCAGCACGCCAACGATCACCACAAACACGTTACTGATTTTTCCGCTGTACTGACGCATCGCCGGCACTCTCTGAATGGCATACATCGGCATCAGGAACAGAATCATCGCAATAATCGGCCCACCCAGCGTTTCAATCATGCCCAGAATACTGGGGTTCAGCGTCGCCACCAGCCAGGTGGTCAGCAGCATAAATGCGGTGGTCAGGCGATTCAGACGCTGCGGCGTGACGGTTTTACCGCGGCTGCGCAGCGACTTCACCACCATGCCGTTAAACCCTTCACGCGCCCCCAGATAATGCCCGAGAAACGACTTCGTGATCGCCACCATCGCCACAATCGGCCCCATCCACGCAATCATCGGTACATTAAAGTGGTTGGCTAAATAGGACAGAATAGTGATGTTCTGATCTTTCGCCGCCTGCAGATCGGCGGGCGACAGGCTCAGCACGCAGCTGAACACAAAGAACATCACCGTCACGACCATAAGCAGATGGGCGTTCGCCAGGATGCGCGAACATTTCTTCTCCGCGCCTGCGCCGTACTCATCGCGCTTGGCAACAGCAAAAGAGGAGATAATCGGCGAATGATTGAAGGAGAACACCATCACCGGAATCGCCAGCCACAGCGTCATCAGAATGCCGTGGCCGCTTACATTCGCATCTAACGACAACGTTTCCAGCGCTGCACCATGCCAGTGCGGTACCAGATAAGCCGCCAGCAGCATCAGCACCGCCACAAACGGGAACACCAGTATGCTCATCGCTTTCACAATCATCTGCTCGCCAAAGCGCACCACCGTCATCATGCCGATGATCAGAATCAGCGACAGCAGCGCACGCGGCGGCGAAACCAGCCCCAGCTGATGCACGATAAAGCTATCGACGGTGTTGGTGATCGCCACGCTGTACATCAGCAGGATCGGATAGATAGCAAAGAAGTAGAGCAAGGTGATGATCTTGCCAGCGCCCACGCCAAAGTGCTCTTCCACCACTTCGGTAATGTCTTCGCCGGGATTTTTACCGGAGAGCACAAAGCGCGTTAACGCACGGTGCGCGTAATAGGTCATCGGGAAGGCAAGAATCGCCATGATAATCAGCGGAATCAGCCCGCCTGCACCGGCATTAATCGGCAGGAAAAGCACGCCCGCACCAATCGCCGTACCGTACAGACCCAGCATCCACACGGTATCACTCTTACGCCAGCCCTTAGCCGCCGTTTCTACGGTGCCAAGCGTACCGGTTTGTGAGTTGTCCATCTGTCTCTCCAGAATTTCAAGCTTTATCAACATGCAGCCACAAAGATGGCTACCAATCATGGCGTGGGCTGCTCCGCCCGGCCGGAACGCAAAGGATGACGCTTCATGAGATGAAATTCACGCATCCTGATGTTTTGCGCCGCAGTAAATGCACGAAACATGCGCGCAATCGATTGCATGGGGCGCTATTTGACATGAGACGCGGAATGAGTGCAAGAAGGAGTAACGGGGAGTCAGCAGAAAGGCGTGAGGAAAATGGAAAGGTGTGGCAACGCTGGGCTGTTACCACGGGTGGTGCAGATGACATAAAGAGCAACTCCCCCGGCCACTAGCCTCTGATACAGCAAATGCGTCCAGAGGCTAACGCCGGGAGAATTTAATTAGAATGCGCGCATTCTGTAGAGTGCATAAAGAAAATAGTACGCTGTGAGTGTATTCAAATTCATAATCATGTACTTCAATTTTTCATTTTTATTCAGCAGGATGAAAATACCTTTTGAGTATTTACCCCGCTTTATTTGATCAATTTCCTGGGCAATATCCGCAGGTGAAAACGATGAGTGATACATTGCGGTCACGATTTGCATATCCAGCGCCAGCACACGTTTGGAGATGCCTTTAAGGAAATAGTCGAGATCGCTGGCCTGATATTTACTGATGATCGAATCATACAGTGCGGTGAGAAACTGTTTACGTACTTTCAGTTCACTGTATTGCACTTTACGCTTCGATAATGAACCCGCCACATCTTCATAATGATAAGCCGCACCCGGCGTGACCAGAAAATTGCTAATGCAGCTGAAGAATTTAAGGTTAAATAGCAAATCTTCGCTCATGGAGATACCTTCCAAAAAGCGCAGGTTCAACTCCTCAATAATCTGACGGCGATAACATTTGTTATGCAGATAACCGATGTTATCACTCATCTCCAGCTCACCGAGCACATAAGGAATGTCCTCCTGACTGAAGAAGCCCGCCTGCGACACTTTGCCCACGCGATTGTCGTTGAGGTTGCCCACCATCAAATCGACAGATTCCGCTGGCCAGGCATCGAGATTCTGTTTGAAGATCATCAGGAAGTTATCATCCACCCAATCATCCGCATCGAGGAATAACACATATTCACCGCTGGCTTGCTGCATTCCGCTATTTCGAGCGGCGCTGACACCGGCATTAATTTGGTGAATTACCGTGACCTGCGAATAAGCACTGAACTCCTGCAGAATATTCGCGGTTGAATCGCTGCTGCCATCATTAACCACAATCACTTCGTAACTGCTGAACGTCTGTTTAAGCACGCTCAGTAAGGTACGTTTAATGGTTTTTTGTGAGTTATAGACGGGAATGATAAGACTAAACAGGGGTTTTTCATTCATGATAAACTCTCTTTACTGTCTGAGGTTTTGATATTGTTAAATAACAGCCATAGTTTCCTGGGATTGATAAAAATTTGATGAATACGCATTACGGGTTGAGCAGGGAAAAAGTAATTAAGCAGGGAGAAAGATAAAAACTCGGTTAATACCACGCTCATGGCCGCGCCATTTAAACCGAAATAAGGAACCAACAATAAAGAGGAGGCCACGCAAATTAATAACACCACGAAGGTTTTCTTCACTAAATAGCGATATCCGTTGTACTTAATAATGAAACGATCCATCACGCTGCTTAGCACCGCGCACATCGCTCCCACGCTGAGTAACAGCGTTGGCGCTACCGCATCGAGATACTCCGCACCGTAAAAGTCACGGATAAACCATCCGGACAATAACCAAATCGCCAGAATCACCAGCGACGAGACACCAATCACCAGCAGATGTAATTTCTGTGCTTTGATAATCGATTGCCGATCGTCACGTTCGGCAAAGAACGCCGGAAAAAAGGAAGCCAGCAAGGCATTGGGTAAAAATACCCACGCGGTGGCGAGCGTCAGCGCGACAGAGAAAATCCCCGCCTCTTTCACACCAAGGAAATACGACACGCTGATTTGGTTAACGCGGGTATAAATCGCCACCGCAATCACGGAAAACACCAAAGAAATACCGGACGCCACCATATAGCGGGAATATTTCTTCATCTGGCGCAGTGCCGGAATCGGTACCTGACGATGGTATTTCAGGAATATCGTCAGTTTGATGGCAAAAGGAATAAAGGTCGCCAGTACGATCGGAATCGACAACAGTTGCGGATCCAAACCGTAATACGAAATAAAGAAGCGCACGGTTAAACTGATCGCCAGCCCCGCCAGATTGGCGATGACATTCAGGCGCGCATTAAGCATCGCCTCGTTGTAGATATTGACCAGATCGAGCGAAGAAAACAGACAGGCAATCGCCGCTGCGCAGACAAATACCCGCGCTTCAGCACTCCACTCTTCGCCCATAATCAGCATGCCGCTGGCTGCCAGAATGCCGTAAATCACTAACACCAGCAGAAAGGTCGCCATCATTAAGCGCATGCCGGAGTGATGATTTTGCGATAAGCGTTTCAGCAGAATCACATCGCTGCCCATCAGCGCGATGCTTTGGATGAACTGAAAAACCAGCATCGAAATCGAGATAATGCCGAAGGTGGTGGGCCCCACATATTTCGCCACATAAGAGGTGACAAATATCAGGCCGAACACCGCAATCAGCTTTTCAGCGATCATCCACATAGAATTTTTTAATTTATCTTTCACAACTCAACCTCAGCGTTTATTTCTGTGCCAGGCGGCGCAGACGCGATACCAGTCGTGGACTGACAAAAAACAGCGCAAAGTACAGGCTCCACGGATTGAGCATCAATCCTGATGTGAAATAGGACTTGAAGCTGCGACGGTAGAGCGAAATATATTCATCAATAAAGGCGCGGCTGAATCCGTCGCTGTGCAGCGCTTTATAGATATAAGACGAGGTCACTTTTAAATAGAGATGGTAATAACAGCGGCTATGCTGCGCGGATAAAAACGCCTGCATGCCATTAAACGAACGCGCAAAGGAGAAATGCTTTTCGCGTAACGCCGATCGCGTGGCGGAGTTGGTGGATTCCACATAGTAATAAACCACCTGCTGGGTGAAGATCACCTGACGATCCTGTTGCAGGTGCAGGTAATTGACCACAAACAGCAGATCTTCGAAGTTATAAATCTCCTCGTTGAAGGTGAGCTGATGCTGACGAATCACATCACCACGAAACACCTTGTCGCAGATGCCGTGACGCGGATTGAAATAGAGCAGATCGTTAATCGCCGCCGAAGCGGTCAGCTGGCGCGCGTCACTGCTGTTGGCCGGGAAATCGAGCGGATCGCCTTGCGGCGTGAAGTGCTGCGATTCCCCACCCACCATGGCGATGTTGTTTTGCATCAGCCGCACATAGGTGGCAAACGCGCTGGCCGGCAGAAAATCATCGGCGTCTAAAAAGCACAGCAGTTTGCCGCGCGAGGCGCGAATGCCCTGATTGCGCGCCGACGAAACGCCGCCGTTGGTTTTGTCGATAATGTGAAAATGTGGGTAGTGAGCGTAATTCTGTAATATCGCGAGCGAGTTATCGCTGGAGCCGTCATTAATAAATATCGCTTCAAAACGGCTTTCTTCCTGCTGTAGCAGGCTGTCAATGCATCGCTCCAGATACGCCGCGGCGTTATACACCGGCACGATGACGCTGATCAAAACGTCGTTAACGGGATTTTGCATATAACCTCTGGACTCTGTCGGAGTAAAAGTTGCGGACGGAAAAAGTATTCGCTGAACATTGCAGTGATTAACAGTGCACGTTGCTTGCGCCCGGCTTAACATTTATTGCCTGTCTATTTCAGAGTTTCCTCAGGTCAAATAAAACTGGCCTTTAATTCTCTGTAAAAAGATCGCTAAATAAGATAATCGCCAAATAAACCGTGCAGATTTATTCTGCTTTCGTCAGGTAAAACAGGCAGGCTACCGCCCCAGGCTTGCAGCTACCTGTTTACTGACTACGCATAAACCCATTTTTCAGGCATAAAAAGGCTGCGCTGCGCTCGTAAGAGTTCAGTTAATTTTCAGCCAGTTACGTTTTATCTTGTGGTGATTTGGCTTAATAGCGTCACCACGTCATTCACGGCGAACTTAAATTAAATTTTTATCTGTCTGGTAATGAGCGTTAAAAAAACGCTGGCGTCTTTATCGCGCTCATCACCAAAAACAAGAAATGCCGACCGGGGCTGAGTAGGTGCATCAACAGACGGGCCTTCTCAACGAACGTCACGACATTAACGATATTTGCTGTGTGCCCTGCACTTTTATTACTTCGGCGCGTCTTTTTGCGTTCCGATGAGTGCAAGTGGCGTTAATTCAGTGCGGCGTTTGCGGTCGCACTGCAACGGGCTTAATGCCCAAAATTTGCGATCTAATTCAAAACTTTTCCCGGCATTCTCACCACTCAGGGTTATAAGGTCAATGGTTGCCAGGCCAAACCGGAATTTACTCAGAGAAAGGCTGGATTAAATAACGGCGCATAGATTAGCCGTGGTGAATTGATTTTTTGCCGATTGATTAGCGCCACAGCAGGCGAATACCAGGAATAAGATGGGAATATCGCTGACATGGTGCCAACAGTAACCAGCGCCTAAGCCGCGCCGGGATTGAAGCCAGCTCACAACTCTGAAGATAGCGTGTCACGGCACGCATTTTCGCGTGCTAGTCTGCAGCCATGCCTCTCTCCAGTTTCTCTTCACTGCAGGTTGTATGAAACGCAGATTATCTTTCCAGGTAAAACTCTTCCTGTCGCTGGTGCTGTTTTCCTGCCTGCTACTCGCCTTGCTGGGCACTATTCTGTTTCATTTTATCGATCGCCAGCTGCATCACGATTTGGGACAGCGCGCGCGGGTGCAGGCCAGTGAAATTGCGCTGATGCCCGGGCTGGCGGAGAAAGTAGCGCGCCGCGATATCGCTGGCATCGCCGCGCTGATTCAGCCGCTGCGCAACCAAAGCGATGCCAGCTATATCGTGATTGGCGACACGCAAGAACACCATCTCTATCACTCGGAGTCACCGGAGCGCCTCAATCTACCGATGATTGGCGGCGACAATGCCGAGGTGCTGCAGGGCAAAACCATTATTTCGGTGCGCAAAGGCGGCATCGGCGTGTCACTGCGCAGCAAGGCGCCAATCTTAAATGCCCAGCACCAAGTGATTGGCATTGTCTCGGTGGGTTATCTCACTTCCTATATTGCCAATATCAACGTTAGCCTGCTGTGGCAGGCCAGTTTGTATGGCGTGGCGCTGCTGTTGCTGCTGTTTATTTTTTCCTGGATGTTTAGTCGCAACCTGAAAAAACAGATGTTCTGGCTGGAGCCGAAGGATATCGCCCTGCTGGTGCTGCAACAAAAAGCGCTGCTGGAAGCGATGTATGAAGGCGTGTTTGCGGTCAACGCGGAGCGGCAGCTGATTCTCATCAACCGCGCCGCACGCGAGTTGCTGGATATTCAGCAGAGTGAGAGTGAACTGCTGGGGAAACCGCTGGATGCGGTGTTGCAGATTCCTCCGGCGTTTTTGCGCCAGCATGAGGTGAAAACTCACGATCACGTTACCGTGCTCAATCAGCGTCAGGTGATCGTTAACCGGGTGGCGATCGAGCTGGAACCCGGCGAGCCTGGCGGCTGGGTATGCAGCTTCCGTGATAAAAACGACATCAATACGCTGAGCAGCCAGCTGAGCCAGGTGAAACGCTATGCGGATAATTTACGCATCATGCGTCATGAACAGCTGAACTGGACCGCCACGCTGGTCGGCCTGTTACAGATGCAGCGTTACGACGACGCGATGCGCTACATCCACGCGCAATCAGCTGGCGCGCAGCAGGTGCTGGATTTTGTCTCGGCGCGCTTCACCTCACCCGCGCTCTGTGGGCTGCTGCTGGGGAAATATGTCAGTGCGCGGGAAAAAGGCGTGGAGCTGAAATTTGATCCGGCCTGCCAGCTGAGCCGCATTCCTGCCGCGCTGAGTGAAACGGCGTTGATGTCGGTGATTGGTAATCTGCTGGATAACGCCGTCGACGCCACGCTCAATGCCACAACGCCCGCCGCCCCGATAGAATTGTATATTTCTGGCCGTAATCAGGAGCTGTTAATCGAAGTGGCCGATCAGGGTTGCGGCATCGATGACAGCATTAAACCGCATCTGTTTGAGCAAGGCGTCACCAGCAAGCCGTCCAGCGAAGACGATATGTTCGGTGCAGAGCATGGCATCGGCCTCTATCTGGCGGCAGGTTATGTACAGCAGGCGGGCGGCAGCATTGAGATCAGCGACAACTCACCGCAGGGAACCATCTTCTCGGTGTTTATTCCGTTCCAGCCCGCCGCATTAACAGGACTTTCCCATGAATAATGCTAAGCCGCTTGATGTGGTGATTGTGGAAGATGAGCCGCATCTGGCCGATCTGCATCGTGAATATATTGAGCAGAACTTTCATCTGCGTGTGGTCGGCATTGCCGCGACGCTGGCGCAGGCGCGCGCGCTGATTGCTGCGCATCAGCCACGCCTGCTGCTGCTCGACAACTATTTACCGGATGGTCAGGGCGTAACCTTGATTGATGACCCGCTGCTGAAGCGTTTTGAGTGTTCGGTGATTTTCATCACCGCCGCCAGCGACATGCAAACCTGTAGCCACGCGATGCGCAGCGGCGCCTTTGACTACCTGCTGAAACCGGTGTTTTTCCATCGCCTGCGCGCGTCGCTGGAGCGCTTCATGCTGCTGGTGCAGACCCTGCGCCAGATGAAGAATGTCGATCAACAGGCGCTGGATAAGCTGTTCAACCTGCCAGCCAGTGACGCGCCTGCCGCGCCATCCACCAAAGGCATTGAGTCGATTACGCTGGAACGGGTGAAAGGCTTTTTTAACGCAGCACCGCACAGCAGCTGGTCGGTTGAACAGGTGGTAGAAAACATCGGCATCAGCAAAACCACCGGCCGCCGCTACCTCGAATATTGCGTAGAGATCGGATTTATTGGCGTCGAGATGCAGTACGGCAATATCGGCCACCCGCGACGGCTGTACCGCAAAATCCTGTGATCACGCGCAAATTCCGCGCGCGGCCACTTGTGGTTTTTATGGTGTTAATTGCCTAAACGACGCCAACAATCACACTTCGTGAAGATAACAATCCGTCACCTCTTGTGTGGAAAAGGCGATCGGCTATGTTGACCTTTAGTTCCTCAAATGTAACTAAAAGGTTAATTATAATGTCGAACACTTTTCCTCTGTCTCTGATTGCCGCCACTGTGTTTGTTTCAATGTCAGCCGTAGCGGCTCCGCCGCAAGGTTACCCTTCGGACTACCAAAGCGTGATTGATGCCGCCACCAAAGAGGGCAAAGTGGTGGTCTACTCCACCACCGACATCAAAGCCGCCGGGCCGCTGGTCAAAGGCTTTGAGGCCACTTATCCCGGCATCAAAGTTGAATATAACGATATGAACAGCACCGAGCTGTACAACCGTTTTATCAGTGAACAAGCTTCGGGTGGCACCAGCGGCGATGTGGTGTGGAGCTCCTCAATGGATACCGGCCTGAAGCTGGCGACCGACTACGCGCAGGAGTACAAATCTCCTGAACTGGCGCAGCTGCCGAAGTGGGCGGTGTGGAATAACAAGGCGTACGGCACCACCTACGAACCGGTGGTCTTTATCTACAACAAGCGCATGATCCCGGCCGGTGACGTGCCCGATTCGCACGCTGCGTTAGCCAAGCTGATCGCCAGCCAGACCGACAAATTCAAGAGCAAAGTCACCACCTACGATATTGAGAAATCGGGCCTCGGCTTCATGCTCTCAGTACAGGATGCCAAAGCCGACCCCAACTACTTCAAAACCCTGGCCGACGTGGCGAAAGGCGGTTTAGCCGTGCAGTCTTCCACCGGCACCATGATGGAAAGGGTTTCATCCGGCGAAAACCTGATTGGCTTTAACATTCTGGGTTCTTACGCCGAAGCGCGCGCCAAAACCGATCCGTCGCTGGGCATCGCTTATCCGAAGGATTACACGCTGGTGCTGTCACGCGTTTCGTTCATCAGCCAGCAAGCGCAACACAGCCATGCGGCTAAGCTGTGGCTCGATTACGTGCTGTCTGAAAAAGGGCAAAGCATTCTGGCCAATCAGGCCGACATCCCTTCCCTGCGCAACGATATTGAAGGCAAAAATGACATTGATGGCCTGACCAAAATGTTAGGTAACGCGCTGAAACCGATCCCGGTTGATGAAAGCCTGCTGGAATATCTGCAACCGAAAAAACGTCTGGATTACATCAAACAGTGGCGCACAGCCGCCGGTAAATAACGGCAGTACCGAAGCGCGGCCGCTGCGTCGCGCTTCTCTTTCTGTTATCTGATTCGCCATTCAGGGTCTCAATATGCGTGCATTGCAGAGAAAGTGGCAAAGCCTGCCGCGCGGCGTTGTGGTGCTGATAACCGCGCTGGTTATCTACGTTCCGCTGTCGTTTATCGTGATACAAAGTTTCTTGTCCGCCCCGTTCTTTTCGCCGTCGAAAGCGTGGAGCCTCGAGTCGTTTGAATTTATTTTCACCGATCCCGACTTCTATAAAGCGCTGCGCAGCGGATTTATTCTCGCCTTCGGGCTGGTGATCATCGCCATTCCGCTGGGCGGTATTCTGGCGTTTCTGATGGTGCGCACCGATCTGCCCGGCCGACGCATCATTGAGCCGCTGATCCTCGTGCCAATTTTTGTCTCGCCGATGGTACTCGGCTTTGGTTACGTGGTGGCGGCGGGCCCGGTGGGATTCTTCTCGCTGTGGGCACAATCGCTGTTCGGTTTTGTGCCGTGGAATATCTACGACATGTCGAGCATTGTGGTGATCGCCGGGCTAACGCACGTCCCGCACGCCTATCTGTATATCTCTTCTGCACTACGCAGTGTGGGATCGGATGTGGAAGAAGCGGCGCGTATTGCGGGTGCGACACCGCTGCAGGTGATGACGGCGGTGAGCTTGCCGATGGTGCGTCCTTCGATGCTGTATGCCACCGTGCTGCTGTTCTTCCTCGGCCTGGAGGTGTTCGGCCTGATGCTGGTGCTGGGCGATCCCGAAGGCAACATGGTGTTGGCCACCTATCTCTACCAACTGACTAATAAACTCGGCACGCCTTCTTATCATCTGATGGCTGCCGTGGCGGTGGTGCTGATCTGTATCACCATCCCGCTGGTGATGCTGCAACGCCGCCTGATGCGCACCGCCAATCGCTTTGTCACCGTAAAAGGCAAAGCCTCGCAGGCGCGTGCGCTGCCGCTGGGCAAATGGCGTTGGGTGGCGGGCGCGGTTGTCGCCTTCTGGCTGACGGTGACCATTGGCGTGCCGCTGCTGGGCGTGGTGCTGCGTGCGTTTATCTCAAACTGGGGCGTTGGCGTCTCAATCTGGGATGAGCTGTCGATCAAAACTTTCCAGACCATCTGGGCGCAGCCTAACCTGCTGCGCGCCATCGTCAACTCGATGGCGATTGGGGTAATTGGCGGCGCGCTGGCGGTGGTGTGTTACCTGTTTATCGGCATCGCCATGCACCGCAAACCCGATAACACCACGCGCTTTCTCGACTACAGCGTGCTGGTACCGCGTGCGGTGCCGGGCTTGCTGGCAGGCCTGGCGTTTCTCTGGGTGTTCCTGTTCCTGCCGATGTGGCTGGATAACTCGCTCAAATCGGGCTGGCTGTCTGATTTCGTCTGGTCGCAGTGGCTGCGCGATAACCTGATCGTCTGGCTGCGGTCACTGCGCAGCACCATCTTCAGCGTCTGGCTGGCGTATACCGTGGTGTGGATGGCGTATGGCCTGCGTCTGATCTCGTCCACGCTGCTGCAGGTCGGGCCGGAACTGGAAGAGGCGGCGCGCAGCACCGGCGCCACGCGCGGACAGATCACGCGTCACGTCACCATTCCGTTATCCCGTTACGGCCTGATTGGCTCATGGCTGCTGATGTTCCTGATTTTCGAGCGCGAATATTCCACCGGCGTGTACCTGCTTTCGCCCGGCACGGAAACCATCGGCTCCATGCTGGTTTCCCTGTGGGCGGCGGGCGCGATAGATATCGTCGCCGCACTCTCGTTTATTAACATCCTGCTGGTCGTGGTCGGTTTGGGTATTGCCTTGCGATTTGGAGTCAAATTACATGATTGAATTATCGGTCGAAAACCTGCACTTAACTTACGGCGACAATCCGGTGCTGAAAGGCGTGTCGATGAATTTGCAGCGCGGCGAAGTGGTTTCTCTGCTTGGTCCGTCCGGCAGCGGCAAAACCACGCTGCTGCGTGCGGTCGCCGGGCTGGAGAAGCCAACGCAAGGCACGATTGTGATTGGCAACAACACGGTTTACGCCGGCACGCCGCGCAGTGAGATCCCAGCGGAAGAACGTAATCTGGGGTTGGTGTTCCAGTCCTACGCCTTGTGGCCGCACAAAACCGTGTTCGAGAACGTGGCGTATCCGTTAAAGCTGCGCAAAGTGGCGGCAGCGGAGATCACCCAACGCGTGCAGGATGTGTTGGTGCAGTTGGGGTTAGGCCACCTTGGTAAACGCCATCCGCACCAGCTTTCTGGCGGTCAGCAGCAGCGCGTGGCAATTGGTCGTGCGCTGGTCTACAACCCGCCGGTGATCCTGCTGGATGAGCCGTTGTCGAATCTGGATGCCAAGCTGCGCGAAGAGGCGCGCGTGTTCCTGCGTGAGCTGATCATCAAACTGGGCTTGTCGGCGCTGATGGTGACACACGACCAGAATGAGGCGATGGCGATTTCCGACCGTATTTTGCTGCTCAATAACGGCAAAATCGAACAGCAAGGCACGCCGCAGGAGATGTACGGCTCGCCAAAAACCCTGTTCACCGCCGAGTTTATGGGCAGCAACAACCGGCTGCACGGCAAAATCACCGAGCTGCGCGACGGCAAAGCGCGCATCGAGGGCAAAGGCTGGGCGTTGTGGGGATTGGCGGGCGCAGGCGTGCAAAACGGCCAGGAAGCCACGGCGGTGATCCGCGTCGAGCGGGTGAAACTGGTCGAGGGGCCGGGCGAAAATCAGCTGGAACTGCCGCTGCTCACCAGCATGTATCTGGGCGATCGCTGGGAATATTTGTTCCGCACCCAGGGCGATGATTTTGTCATTCGCGCTTATGGCAGCGAGGTGCGCGATCCGCAGCACTGCCATCTGGCATTGCCGGAAAACCATGTGTGGATTTTCCCGAAATCCTGATGTTAAGGAGGCGGCCAGCCGCCTCCTTTCTTCACTGATAATCCTCATTAAAAATATTTTTTTTAAAATAGAATAAACAGCGACACATCACCTCCTGCTATTAAATACGCCGCTCAATAATTAAATTCTTTCTGTACTTATTTTATTCAAGACATGTCTTAGCCGGTTTTTTACCGCATCTTTCATATTCTCTCTGCCATCAAATTATATCCATCCCTTAATCATCCCGCGCGCGAATCAACGTTTTATTTCGGCGTGAGATATTTTTACAGGCAGAGAGTCAAAATGAATAAAAACTATCGGGTTATCTGGAACCACAGCCAGGGTAATTATGTTGTCACCTCCGAACTGGCACGCGGTAAAGTAAAATCATCCCGCTCCAGCACAGCACGTCGCCTCACCGCAGGCTGCGTGGCGACGGCCTTTGTGGCGGTCGCCAGCGTCGGAATTATCCAGCCAGCGCTGGCCGACCCCGCCTATGGCGAATATGCTTCTGGCGCGGGAAATATCATCAATATTCGGGATAAGGACGTGGCTACCAGCGATGACAGCGCACACGCCTTATTTGTTGAAAAAGGCGCCACCGCGCACAGCAATAATATGAACTTCACGACCAGCGGTAAAAAAGCGTTCGGGGTTAATGTTGATGGTGCGGGATCGAATATTGATATAACCGGCGGTACGATTACCACTACAGGTGCACAGGGATATGGTTTAGTGGCTGGCAATGGCGGCAAGTTAATGGCTAGCGATATTACCTTGAATACTTCCAGCGTGGGCATTTACGCCGATAAATCCAAAATTCTGGCCAAGAACCTGAGCGTACAGGCCAACGCCTATGGCGTTTACGGTTTGGGTAAAGGTACTGAGCTTGTCATTGCCGACAGCAACGTAAACGTGAACGGTAATAGTGCCTACGTGCTGCTGGCTGAAAATGGCGCTAAAGTCACCAGTACCAACAGCCATTACACCACGTCAGGCAGTAACGTTGATGGCGGATGGGTGAACAATGACTCAGAACTCAATATTTTTGGCGGCAGCATTACAAATACCGGTAAAGGTAGCAAAGGCATTCTTGCTAAAAGCGGCGGCATTGTGAATGTTGATGGGGTGACCGTGGTATCTACTGCCCAGGGAATCAATAGCTATAGCGCAAACACGGTAGCCAATGTGGCTAACAGTCATGTCACCGTTACAGATAATGGTGCATATGGATTACTGGCTGAAAATGGCGGAAAAACCACAAGTCATAACAGCCATTACGTCGCGACGGGTGATAATGCCTTCGGTGCGTGGGTAAATATCGGTTCGGAACTGAATATTTTTGGTGGGAGCATCACTACGACGGGAAAAAACAGCACCGGCATGCTTGCTAAAAAAGGTGGCGTCCTGAATGCTGAAAATATACAGATTGATGCAAGAGGACGTGGCGTCGTGGCACAAAGTGAGGGTACCCGCGCAAATATAAATAATAGCAAAATTTCTTCTGGGGCTTATTTTGGCGGCGCAGTTACTGCCAGTAATAAAGGGTTAGCCACCGTTCGAGATAGTAAATTAATTGCCGTGGATAGAAAGTCTGCTGGTATTTACGCCGATTTTTCAGGACAAGTCGATGCAGAAAATGTAGATATTGAGATCATCGGTGCCGGGTTTGGTGCAGCCTCAAGTTTTAATGGAAGGGCAAACATAATTAACTCAAGAATAAAAAGCCAAAGAGGTGGCACTGCTTTCCATGCTGAAAGTGGCTCCGTATTAACAGCTGACAATGTTTTTGCTGAAATAGATAATATTAGCAATCCTGAAAAGTTCGCTAATGCGATTAATGTTAAAACTGAATCCACACTTTATAATGGCCCGACCGTTAACATTAATAATTCATTTTTACACATTAAAGGAAATAACGCCGCAGGAATTTTGACTGACAGTACTGAAGGCCAGGCCAACCTTAATAACACCGTCTTGACAGTGGATAACGGGCCAGCAATCATCGCTTATAATAATGCCCTTTCAACAGTGAATCTTGATAACAGCCTGTTGTCCGGCACAACACTGCTCGAAACCGGGTTAGACCCGTACGGCGAAGATGCAGGAGCGGATGTGCGCGGTATTACGGTTAACGCCAGCAATCATTCTCAACTGCAGGGTGATGCCAACATTGATCGCAGCAAAACGCAGGCCAGCAGCGTCAGTCTGGATTCCGGTTCGCGCTGGCAGGGTGCCGCGCATGATTTACAGGATCTGAGCTTAGCGGGCAGCAGCCAGTGGAATATGACCGGCAGCTCCACCGTCGACAACCTGACGGCCAAAGACAGCACCATCACCTTCGATCACGGGGCAGGCGATTTCCACACCTTAACCGTTAAGGGTGACTACAATGCTGACAACGCCAAACTGGTGATGAACCTTGCGCTGGCGGGTGACGATACGGCTAGCGATAAACTGCATATTGCCGGCAACGCCAGCGGCACCACCAAAGTTCAGGTGCACAATGCGGGCGGTAAAGGTGCTGCCACGCTGGAGGGCATTGAGTTGATTCGCGTTGATGGCACGCAAAACGGTGAGTTCCTGCAGGATGGTCGCATTGTCGGCGGCGCGTGGGATTATGCGCTGGTGCAGGATAAAAACGGCAAGTGGCGCCTGGTTAGCGATCCGATTCCCGTTGATCCAACGCCTGTCGATCCCATTAAAGACGAGGGCGGCGATACGGGCACCGTCATTATACCGGAGGTGCCGCAACCGAAACGTACCCCGCGCGCCCGTCCGGAAGTCGGCAGCTATATTGCCAACCTTGCGGCGGCCAGCAAGCTGTTTACCCTGAGCGCAGCCGACCGTCCGGGCGTGAAAGAATACCGTGATGCGCTGACCGGCAAAGTGGAAAAAACCACGCTGTGGCTGCGCAACGAAGGCGCGCACGGGCGCTTCAGTGACAGCACCGCGCAGCTGAAAAGCACCACCAACAGCTACATGACGCAGCTGGGTGGCGACATCGCACAATGGAGTTTGAATGGCAGAGACCGTTTCAGCCTCGGCGTGATGGCGGGTTACGGCAATGCCAAAAGCAATACGCTGTCGAAAACCACCGGCTACAGCGCCAAAGGTCAGGTTAACGGCTACAGCGGCGGTATCTATGCCGGCTGGCAGCAGAATAGCCAGACGCGCAGCGGCGCCTTTGCCGACGGCTGGCTGGCCTACAACACCTTCAATAACAGCGTGAAAGGTGAAGGTCTCGGTCAGGAAAGCTACAAGTCGAAGGGGATGACCGCGTCACTGGAAGGCGGCTACAGCTTCGCCTTCGGCGAGCAGCAGCAGTATCGCCTGCAGCCGAAAGCGCAGGCGGTGTGGATGGGCGTAAAAACCGGCGATTATACCGAGCAGAACGGCACCCGCGTCAGCGCCACCGGCAAAAATAACGTGCAAACCCGCACCGGCGTTCGGGCAACCATGCACACCGCCACCGCGCAGCCTTACGCTGAAGTGAACTGGCTGCATAATACGCAGCGCTTCGGCAGTAAACTGGATGGCGTGAAGATTGAGCAGGCGGGTGCGCGCAATATCGGCGAAGTGAAACTGGGTCTGGAAGTGAATCCGAGTCAACACGTCGGCATCTGGGGCGGCATCGCGCAACAGGTTGGCGGTAAAGGCTTCAGCGATTCCAGCGCCGCGCTGGGTATTAAGGTACATTTCTGATCAATGCGCCGGGCGCCATTCAGGCTGAGTTTCGCGCCGGATTGCAGGTTAAGCTGACGGATCACCACGCGCGCATTGTTGAGATTCAACTGAGAACCGCAATCTGCAATGTTCAGCGTATCCACCGTCCAGCCGCCGTCGGAGAGATCGCCCGGATTACGCGTGTGCTCAATGCAGACGTTGCGAATAACCCTGGCGATCGCTGGGAACATTTGTTCCGCAGCATTGCCATCTGGCGCTGCCGGAAAACCATGTGTGGATTTTCCCGAAATCCTGATGTTAAGGGGGGCGGCCAGCCGCCTCCTTTCTTCACTGATAATCCTCATTAAAAATATTTTTTTTAAAACAGAATAAACAGCGACACATCACCTCCTGCTATTAAATACGCCGCTCAATAATTAAATTCTTTCTGCACTTATCTTATTCAAGACATGTCTTAGCCGGTTTTTTACCGCACCTTTCATATTCTCTCTGCCATCAAGTTATATCCATCCCTTAATCATCCCGCGCGCGAATCATTGTGTTATTGCGGCGTGAGATACTTTCACAGGCAGAGAGTCAAAATGAATAAAAACTATCGGGTTATCTGGAATCACAGCCAGGGTAATTATGTTGTCACCTCCGAACTGGCACGCGGTAAAGTAAAATCATCCCGCTCCAGCACAGCACGTCGCCTCACCGCAGGCTGCGTGGCGAAGGCCTTTATGGCGCTTGCCAGCGTCTGGATTATCCAGCCCGCGCTGGCCGCCCCCGCCTACGGTGAATATGCTTCTGGCGCGGGAAATATTATTAATATTCAGGATAAGGACGTGGCTACCAGCGATGACAGCGCACACGCCTTATTTGTTGAAAAAGGCGCCACCGCGCACAGCAATAATGTGAACTTCACGACCGACGGTAAAAAAGCGTACGGCGTTTATGTTAATGGTGCGGGCTCGAATATTGATATAACCGGCGGTAGTGTCAATACAGCGGGAGCATTCAGTCACGGAGTTATTGCTGGTAACGGTGGCCGCATTAAAGCCGCCGATGTGGTCATTAATAGCGCCGGATTTGGCTTATATGCAGATAAGGCCACTATCAACGGTAAAAATTTAACCGTCAACTCTCAGGAATATGGCGCAAATGCTATAGGCTCGGGTGCAGTTATCGACGTTTCAGATAGCCGTTTCACTGTTGCAGGGGCAAATAGTTACGCGGTACTTGCTGAAAATGGCGGTAAAACCACCAGTATTAATAGTCACTATGTCACTACGGGAAAAAATTCCTCCGGCGGCTGGGTTAACGGTAAATCCGTATTAACTATTTTTGGTGGCAGCATTACCAATACAGGCGGCGGCAGCACCGGCATTCTTGCTAAAAACGGTGGCGTGTTGAATGTCGACGGGACGACCGTAGAATCTACAGCCCAGGGCATTAACGGTTATGGTGTGAATACCGTGGCAAATATCGCCAACAGTCATGTCACCGTATCGGCTAATGGCGCATTTGGATTACTGGCTGAAAATGGTGGAAAAACTACAAGTCATAATAGTCATTATGTCGCGACCGGTGATAATGCCTTCGGAGCGTGGGTCAACACCGGTTCGGAACTGAATGTTTTTGGTGGCAGCATCAGCACTACAGGAAAAAACAGTACCGGCATGCTTGCGAAAAACGGTGGCGTTCTGAATGCTGAAAATATACAGATTGATGCAAGAGGAGATGGTGCCTTGGCCAAAGGTGAGGGTTCCCGGGTAAATATCACTGACAGCATAATTTCTTCTGGAGCTTATTATGGCGGCGCAGTTACTGCCTATGATAAGGGGTTTGCCACCGTTCGCAATAGTAAATTAATTGCCGTGGATAATAATTCTGCTGGTATTTATGCCGATTATTCAGGACAAGTTGATGCAGAAAATGTAGATATTGAGATCACAGGTGCCGGGTATGGCGTAGGTTCAAGTTTTAATGGAAGAACAAATATAACAAACTCAAAAATAATAAGCCAAAGCGGTGGCACTGCTTTCAATGTTGAAAGCGGTTCAGTGTTAACCGCTGACAATGTTTTTGCTGAAATGGATAACAATAAAAATCCTGGGGAATTAACTAATGCCATAACTGCCACAAGCGGTGAGCCAGATCTTAAAAGTTTAACTATTAATATTAGCAATTCACTTTTACATATAAAAGGAAATAACGCCGCTGGAATTGTGGCTCGAAAAACCGAAGGTCATATCAACCTTAATAATACAGTTTTAACGGTGGATAACGGGCCAGCAATCATCGCTTATAACCATGCCTTAACAACAGTGAATCTTGATAACAGCCTGTTGTCCGGCACAACACTGCTCGAAACCGGGTTAGACCCGTACGGCGAAGATGCAGGAGCGGACGTGCGCGGTATTACGGTTAACGCCAGCAATCATTCTCAGCTTCAGGGTGATGTCAATATTGATCGCAGCAAAACGCAGGCCAGCAGCGTCAGCCTGGAGTCCGGTTCGCGCTGGCAGGGTGCCGCGCATGATTTACAGGATTTGAGCTTAGCGGGCAGCAGCGAGTGGAATATGACCGGCAGCTCCACCGTCGACAACCTGACGGCCAAAGACAGCACCATCATCTTCGATCACGGTGCTGGCGATTTCCACACCTTAACCGTTAAGGGCGACTATCACGCTGACAACGCCAAACTGGTGATGAACCTTGCGCTGGCGGGTGACGATACGGCTAGCGATAAACTGCATATCGCCGGCAACGCCAGCGGCACCACCAAAGTTCAGGTGCACAATGCGGGCGGTAAAGGTGCTGCCACGCTGGAGGGCATTGAGTTGATTCGCGTTGAGGGCACGCAAAACGGTGAGTTCCTGCAGGATGGCCGCATTGTCGGCGGCGCGTGGGATTATGCGCTGGTGCAGGATAAAAACGGTAAGTGGCGCCTGGTTAGCGATCCAATTCCCGTTGATCCAACGCCTGTCGATCCCATTAAAGACGAGGGCGGCGATACGGGCACCGTCATTGCACCGGAGGTGCCGCAACCGAAACGTACCCCGCGCGCCCGTCCGGAAGTCGGCAGCTATATTGCTAACCTTGCGGCGGCCAGCAAGCTGTTTACCCTGAGCGCAGCCGATCGTCCGGGCGTGACAGAATACCGTGATGCTCTGACCGGCAAAGTGGAAAAAACCACGCTGTGGCTGCGCAACGAAGGCGCGCACGGGCGCTTCAGTGACAGCACCGCGCAGCTGAAAAGCATCACCAACAGCTACATGACGCAGCTGGGTGGCGACATCGCACAATGGAGTTTGAATGGCAGCGACCGTTTCAGCCTCGGCGTGATGGCGGGTTACGGCAACGCCAAAAGCAATACGCTGTCGAAAACCACCGGCTACAGCGCCAAAGGCCAGGTTAACGGCTACAGCGGCGGTATCTATGCCGGCTGGCAGCAGAATAGCCAGACGCGCAGCGGCGCCTTTGTCGACAGCTGGCTGGCCTACAACACCTTCAGTAACAGCGTGAAAGGCGAAGGTCTCGGTCAGGAAAGCTACAAGTCGAAGGGGATGACCGCGTCACTGGAAGGCGGCTACAGCTTCGCCTTCGGCGAGCAGCAGCAGTATCGCCTGCAGCCGAAAGCGCAGGCGGTGTGGATGGGCGTAAAAACCGGCGATTATACCGAGCAGAACGGCACCCGCGTCAGCGCCACCGGCAAAAATAACGTGCAAACCCGCACCGGCGTTCGGGCAACCATGCACACCGCCACCGCGCAGCCTTACGCTGAAGTGAACTGGCTGCATAACACGCAGCGCTTCGGCAGCAAACTGGATGGCGTGAAGATTGAGCAGGCGGGTGCGCGCAACATCGGCGAAGTGAAACTGGGTCTTGAAGTGAATCCGAGCCAGCACGTCGGCATCTGGGGCGGCATCGCGCAACAGGTTGGCGGTAAAGGCTTCAGCGATTCCAGCGCCGCGCTGGGCGTCAAAGTCAGTTTTTGATAGCGCAATCGGCCTCTTTTAATCAGAGCATCGCTGGAAACAGCGGTGCTTTTTTTATGGCCAGAGCTCTTTCCCCACAAACAAAAAAAGGCGAGGCCAAAGGCCTCGCCAAACAGGTGCTGGACCTCAATCGTAATAAGGAAGTTTACGATCGACACCGTTAATGTTGACCAGCACAAAGCCCGTAGGCGCGGTTTTGTTGGTCGGCGTGCCGGCCGCCGTCGCGACGGTCAGCACCCCTTTCTCGTTCGCGCCAATACCGGCCAAACCGTTATGCAGCCCGAAACGCGCCGCCGGTTTGAAACCGCCCAGTTTGGTGGTATCGGTCACGACCGAGAAGTCCTGCTGGAACAGCGAGCAGGAACCGGTATCGAAACGCGTAGGGCCGGTGCATTTCAGGTTCATCATGGTGTCACCGCTGTTGGCGCGCAGTTTTACCCACACCGCCGCATAGGTGGTGCCGACGCGGCTGTAGCGGATATCCAGCACCGCAGGTTGTCCCATGTGATAGGCATCGGCCCACACCGTTTCCAGACGTTGCAGATTGACCCAGGTTTTGCCGGTTGCCGCCACGTTGACCGGTGAGCCGGCAGTGCCCGTTGGCTGAGTGGCATCCGCTTTACCAATAAACTCCATTACCCACTGCTGGTTAGCGTTCGGGAAGAACAGCTGCCCAACGCGATACCAGTTATCGGTATCGGTGTTATTAGTAATTTTGTAACCGCTGAAGTAGCCCGCGCGCAGCGATCCGGTCATAAAGGTGCCGTAGTTCTCGTCACGACGATAGCCATACTCAAAGGTGGATAACCAACGTCCAGCCACCGCATCCAGGCTGAGTTTTGCGCCGGATTGCAGATTGAGCTGACGGATCACCACGCGCGCATTGTTGAGATTCAGCGGCGTACCGCAATCCTCAATGTTCAGCGTATCCACCGTCCAGCCTCCGTCGGAGAGATCGCCCGGATTACGCGTGTGCTCAATCCACACGTTGCGAATAATCCCCTGCGTCACGCGCGGCATGTAAAGCGTGGCGTCGCCATAACCGGTCTGGAAGTTACAGTTACACAGCTCAATCGCCGTGGAGTGATCCCACGCGCCTTTGGGCGAGTTTGACCAGCCGACATCAAACACGCGTCCGTAGGTATACAGGGTGTAAATCTGGTCGAATTTACTGTCGAGGGTATCCAGCACTTTGATCACCGTACCGCCGTTATTCTGCGCGCGGAAACAGTAGATATTGACGGTGGTGCCTTCGATACAGGTGTTTTCGAAGAACGGTTGCACGTTGCTGCACATATCGGCAGTGATAGTGCTTTTGTTGGTGGTGATGTCGGCGGATGCCTGGCCGTTCCACGCAATACCGCGGATTGAGGTACGACGCGCCTTCACCTTAAACACCGTGTTGGCGCTTTTGTCGGAAATGATGGTGGTGCGCGGCAGCGAACCCAGCTCGACATCATCCCCCTGCAAGCCGAAGAAGGCGCGCTCGGTACCGCTGATGTCGATGGGGCTAATCAGGAATCGACCGCCAGGAAAACGCACCGGTAATGCGGTGATGTTGCCTGAGTAGCTTTGCGTCCACGCCAGCATACGGTTAAACGCCTCGGTATCGTTGGCGTAACCGTCGCCTTTGGCACCGAAGTGGTAAACGTTGATTTCGGTGGGATCGTTAATCACGCGTTTCCAGTAAAAACCGTTGCCGATCACCAGCGTACCGCCATCTTCTACCGCCGTGGTGGTGCCGATAAAACCGGTAAAATCACCGCCACCGTGGAAGGTGGAGTCCGCGTTGTAACGACGTAAGAATGCCAAATCGCCGTTTTTGGCCGGTACAGTGGTGCGCAGTTCTGCATAAGAGTTAACTTCGATCATCATAGCCTCCTCGGCTTTTCGGGTAGGTAATGCAAATGCATGAGAGCAACGTTACTGAGCCGGCTGGCCGCAGTGCTGATCCCAAAGATCGTTGTGGTTGTTGATGGCGCGCACGGTGCGAACGTCCATGCGCTCGGCGTCATTGCCGTGGGTGTAAATCGGGGAAAACAGGGTGCAGGCTGAGTCGATGACGACGGGAGATTCAGGGCTGGTGATACTTCGATTGCTGCAACTTGTCACGAGCAGCAGCGTCATCAAGATTAAGGTTGCTGGCTTCCACACGTTTGGCCTCCTCGCGCAGCAGTTGCTGCTGTTGGTTAACCGCTACCGCTTGCGCCGCGGCTTTATCGGCGCGCTCGACGGCCGCCTGAGATGCTTGCTGCACCTTGCCGATTTTCTTGCCACCGAAGTAGCTGGCAACCAGCGCGGCGATGACGCCCGCCAGCGCGGCAACCCAGTGCCAGCTGCCGCCGAACAATGTCATGAGCAATGTCATACTTTTTCCTCCATCGCATTTTTCTGCTGGTTGAGGCCTTTCTGGCGGATGAATTGGGCAATCACGCCCATCGCCACCATAAAGGCGCCAATCAGCCCCAAATAGTTGTGCGGCAGAATCGCTTTCACGTCGGGCGGCATGCTGTTCCAGGCATCAAGCGCAGCGGTGGGAAATGATTGCACCCACGCGCTGAGCATCGAACCGAGCGACGCCAGCCATACCGACCAGGTTTTGAATAACAGCCGCGCATGTTTCACGAACTCCAGCGTGGTGAAGCGCTGCATCACCAACACCACCACAATCACTGCCAGCACCGCGGTGACAAAAATCAGCAGTTTCAGATTCATAGCAGCCCCCGATAGATGTCGTAGGTGCCGCTGCGCATCACTTCGGCATGGCGCCGTGCGCGACCCGACGTTTGTCTTGCCCACAGGCTGTCGAGCATGGCGTTGGCCGCGCTGTTGAAATCGCCCTGCGTGATGGCGGTGAGCATGCCGCGAAACATCGCCAGCCCATCCACCCCCAGCTGATATCCCATGCTGATCAGCACATCGCTGCGCGCCTCATTGCATTTGGCCAGTGCCTGCTGCACCAGCGCACGCTGATGCATCTGCTGCACCTTGCCCTCGACAATGCACTGCTTCCACACATCGCCGACGGGACGCGGCACCTGGAAGATGTAGTTGCTAAGCGATGCCCCTTTGGGGCCGATGCGAATGCCGCCAGCGACCGTGGGGAAACCCAGCGAGTCGAGGTAAGGCGCTTCGCGATAACCCTCTTCAAAATTCAGGATGGCAATAATCTGGCTCATAGAAATTCCTCTTTGACGGGGCGCAACAGCCTGAAAATGGCTGCGCAAAACGGCAAAAAACATAAATCCTGCTGATCGTTTACGACGTTGAGCGCGTTTTCATATAAGCGAAACGCTCAAGAATGGTTAAACAGTGAGCAACAATGGAACGTTCCGTTTAAAACTGGGGAAAGTGATGCAGGGTTAACGCACGGCATACAAATAGACGTGAGGCAGACAGCAGTTATCAAAGCTGGGTTGTGCCTGCTGAACACGAACGGGCGCTAGCACGGCGCTGTCAACGCGCGACAGCGTCTGGCGCTGGCAGATGCGTTCAGCAGTGCGCAAGGTGACGTTTTCGTATTCGATGCCGAGTGCGCTATCGATGCTGCGCTTAAGGCTGAGGGACTGGCGGCGCCGATGGCGGCGCGTGCGTGCATTACCTGAAAATACTGACTTCCCGTACTGGATAATCGCCATAACTCCTCCTGTTAATGAGTCTTTGGCGATGGGGTGGCAGGCACGGCAATTCGGCTGAGGCCGACGCGTTCGTTATTCCTCTGGAAAATACCCGACGTCAACTTACCCGGCTGCTTTCGCGGCCAGGGTGAAGTAGAGGAGAGTGAAAATCAGAGGGCAACTGACAACGCTGCAAAGTGCGTATCCACCCCATCCCAAAGTTCACTAACTTTGGATGGTATGTATCGCGCTTGTGCAGCGCCTCAATTGTTTAAGAGCGGGCTCATCCGTGAGCAGGTATGTTGTCCATCCATGCTCAAATTATTAACAGGTTCTAATGCATTGGCAAACACCAATGGTTAATTTTTTATTTACCGTCAGTTAAATTAATGATTTCAGCCAAAATATTTTTTTGCCGCAATCTGGCGTTTTGTGATCAGCCCAGGATTTGATAATCCCGCGCCTGGCTCATGATCACCCGCGCCACCACTTGCAGCGTCCTGGCTTCTTCCAGCGTGAGGTACCAGGTTTCATAGCGCTTGTTATCGGAGATCACCGCGACCTTTTTGTGCTGAAGTTGCAGGCGTTTGAGATAGAGCTGATCGTCAAGCGTGAACAGGTAAATACCATCGCCATCGAAGCGATGCACGCTGATATCGACAAACAGCTGGTCGCGCGGCGCAAAAGTGCCGGCCATCGAATCGCTGTTCAGCGCGATAAGGCGAATATTTTCTGCCGGGCGGCCGTTAAACAGCACCCGCGCCTCTTCCAGCCCATATTCAATGGCTTGAATGGTTTCCACCAGTTCATCGCGCGAAGAGCCGCTGTGCACACCGTGCTGGCCGATATCCAGACTCTCCACGCGAAACAGATGTTTTGGGTTCACCAGACTGCGCTGCGTCAGCAAGGCGGCCGGTTTTTCCATGCCAAATTGCAGCCACTCCACGCGCACGTCGAGTAACTGGCTGAGCGCCAGTAAATTATTATCATCGGGGATCGATTGCCCGTTAAACCATTTCCACACCCCCGGCGTTGAGATCTTGCATCCCCTCTCTTGCAGAGCCAGCGCAACCTGTTTATTCCGTCCATGTCCGACAATTCCCGCGCTTTCGCATGCGGCAATCAGCCTGGCAGTGAATGCTTGTCTCGTACTTTCTTTTTTAACCATCAGTTAATAATCTGCCTTCAGTAAAAGACTGAATGTTATTTTCATTTTTGCTACCAGTTCATTTTATATTACCGGCAGTTTACTACCCAACCGCTTTTATCAATGAAGCTGGACAATCATTATCCCCTTCGGTTAGGGCGAAACCAGTGTTCAGTGCCATATCGCTTGTTCTGACAGGGGTTTTCAGGATTGTTCTGTAGCAATAAGACCAGCATCTAAAGGAAAAAATGGGTGAAAAGCCGCGAGCCCGCCATAGATGACAGAAATAAATCAAAAAGCTCTTGGAATAACTGGATCGAAAACGAAAAAAATGGGCACCGTTTTCGGTGCCCATTGTCATGCAGGAGCAAACATTAGCGACGTAGCGTATCGTCGCCCCACCCTATCCATTTGTAGGTGGTCAGCGCTTCAAGTCCCATTGGACCACGCGCATGCAGCTTCTGCGTACTGACCGCCACTTCGGCGCCAAGGCCAAACTGGCCGCCGTCAGTGAAGCGTGTGCTGGCATTTACGTATACCGCCGATGAGTCAACCTGGTTGACGAAGCGATTGGCATTGCCAATGCTGCGCGTCAGAATGCCATCAGAGTGCTGCGTGCCGTGCTCACGGATATGCGCGATGGCTTCATCAATATCCGCCACCAACTTGACGTTCAGATCGTTGGACAACCATTCGTCATCATAATTTTCCGCTTGCACCGCCACCACCTCGGCAGCACCGTTTTGCAGCAGCGCCAGCACATTTTCGTCGGCGTGCAGCGCAATCTTCTCTTGCGCCATACGTTGCAGGAATGCCGGAATGAAGGTGTCCGCCTGATCGCGATGGATCAGCAGCGTTTCCAGCGAGTTGCAGGCGCTTGGCCGCTGCTTCTTGGCATTGACGATCACCTCCAGCGCGGCCTCGGTCTCCATGGTTTCATCGAGATAGAGATGGCACACGCCGATGCCGCCGGTGATCACCGGAATGGTGGAGTTTTCACGGCACAGCTTGTGCAAACCTGCACCGCCGCGCGGGATCAGCATATCGACGTAGCGATCGAGCTTCAGCAGCTGATTCACCAGTTCACGATCCGGGTTTTCAATCGCCTGCACCGCGCCGGTCGGCAAACCGTGCTGGGTCAGCGCATTTTGGATCACGCGCACGGTGGCGGCGTTGGTGCGATAAGTCTCTTTGCCACCACGCAGAATCGCCGCGTTGCCGGTTTTCAGGCACAGCGATGCCACATCAACAGTGACATTAGGACGCGCTTCATAAATCACGCCAACCACACCCAGCGGCACGCGACGGCGTTCAATGCGCAGGCCGCTATCAAGCTGGCCGCCATCCATCAATTGCCCCACCGGATCGGCCAGGCGACACACCTGACGCACATCATCGGCAATGCCTTTCAGACGCTGCGGGTTGAGCGTCAGGCGATCGAGCAGCGCTTCGCTCATGCCACTTTGGCGTGCATCCGCCAAATCCTGCTCGTTCGCCGTCAGGATGTCCGCGCTTTCCGCTTCCAGACGATCGGCGATGGTGAGCAGCACCTGATTTTTTTGTTCGGTGGAGAGTTCTGCCAGTTTGTACGACGCAGCGCGCGCCGCTTTACCCATCTCTTCTAACATTATCTGCTCCTTAACTGACGATCATATCGTCGCGGTGCACCGCTACCGGGCCATATTCGTAACCGAGGATCTCGCCGATTTCCTGGCTGTGATGACCGGCAATCATGCGCATGGCATCGCTGTTATAGCGCGTGACGCCGTGGGCGATATCGCGCCCTTGCAGGTTACGAATGCGGATCACTTCACCGCGCGAGAAGTTGCCCTGCACGTCACGAATGCCTTTTGGCAGCAGCGAACTGCCGCGCTCCAGCATCGCGGCCAGCGCACCATCATCGATGGTGATTTCGCCCGCCGGCGGTGCGCCAAAGATCCAGCGCTTGCGGTTTTCCAGTGGCGACTGCTGCGCGTGGAAACGCGTACCGACCGGTTTGCCATACAGCACATCGCTAATCACATCCGGACGACTGCCGGCGGCGATGATCACATCGATCCCCGCGCGACAAGCGACGTCCGCCGCCTGCAGCTTGGTCGCCATGCCGCCGGTTCCCAGGCCCGACACGCTGCCGCCCGCGAGGGTGCGTAACGCATCATCGATCTGGTGCACGTCGCTGATCAACTCCGCTTCCGGATTGGTACGCGGATCGGCGGTGAACAAACCTTGCTGATCGGTCAGCAGCAGCAGTTTATCCGCGCCGCCCAGCATCGCCGCCAGCGCCGACAGATTGTCGTTGTCGCCCACTTTAATTTCAGCGGTGGCCACCGCATCGTTCTCGTTAATCACCGGCACGATGTGGTTGTCGAGCAGCGCGCGCAGCATGTCACGCGCATAAAGGAAACGTTCACGGTCTTCCATATCAGCGCGCGTCAGCAGCATCTGCCCGATGTGAATGCCATAAATCGAAAACAGTTGTTCCCACAGCTGGATCAAACGGCTCTGCCCCACCGCAGCCAACAGCTGCTTTGAGGCGATGGTAGGCGGCAGTTCGGGGTAACCAAGGTGTTCGCGTCCGGCGGCAATCGCGCCAGAAGTAACGATAACAATGCGATGGCCCGCGGCGTGCAACTGCGCACACTGACGAACCAACTCCACCATGTGCGCCCGATTCAACCGGCGTGAACCGCCGGTGAGGACGCTAGTACCCAACTTGACCACAAGGGTCTGACTGCCACTCATGTTTTTCCTGCCATGTAAGAAAAAAATCTGCGAAGGGACGTTTTATCAGGAGTGAGCAAGGAAGCCAACAACAGCAAGGGGAAAAGCACAAAAATCCCCTGACAATGCGGTAGACCAAAAGTTCGCGATTAACAAGAAAGCCGAAAAACTGTCATAAAACGTTCATCACCAACCGGTAAAAAGTCGGTGTTTTACAAAACCTTTCACGGGTACAACAAATTTTACTCATTGGGATTGATAGCAAAATGAAGAAGAGCACACTGGCATTAGTTGTATCAGCGCTGGCACTGGCTTCCACCGCAAACGCCGCAGAAGTGTATAACAAAGACGGTAATAAACTGGACTTCTACGGCCGTGTTAAAGCTGAACACTACTTCAGCGATAACGCGTCAAGCGACGGTGACAAATCTTACGTGCGTATCGGTTTCAAAGGCCAGACGCAGATTAATGACCTTATGACCGGTTACGGTCAGTGGGAATATCAGTACAACGCGAATAATTCTGAAGGTTCTGATGCCAACGCAGGCAACAAAACCCGTCTGGGCTTTGCTGGTCTGAAATTCGGCCAATACGGTTCATTCGACTACGGTCGTAACTATGGCGTGTTGTATGACGTCGAGGCCTGGACTGACGTATTCCCAGAGTTCGGCGGTGACGGTACCGCGCGTACCGATAACTTCATGACTGCGCGTGCAACTGGCGTAGCCACTTACCGCAACAGCAACTTCTTTGGCCTGGTTGATGGCCTGCGCTTCGCGCTGCAATATCAGGGCAAAAACGACGCCACCAGCGCTAACGCCCGTGGCAGCATCACCGATACTTCTCGTCAGAACGGCGACGGTTACGGTGCGTCACTGGGTTACACCATTGCTGACACCGGTATCAGCCTGATGTCGGCCATCACCTCTTCAGACCGTACTAACCAGCAGCAGCTGCAGGCGCTGGGTAGCGGTGATAAAGCGGAATCATGGGGCGCCGGTATCAAGTATGATGCGAACAGCATCTACCTGGCTTCTATCTACACCGAAACCCGCAACATGACGCCAATCGGCACCCGCGGTTTTGCTAACAAAGCGCAGAACTTTGAAGTGGTAGCGCAGTATCAGTTCGACTTCGGCCTGCGTCCGTCCCTCGGCTATATCCAGACCAAAGGCAAAGACATCGAAGGGATCGGTGACGAGGATCTGGTTAAATACATCGACGTGGGCATGACTTACTACTTCAATAAAAACATGTCGACCTTTGTGGATTACAAAATCAACCAGCTGGATGACAACAACAAGCTGAACCTGAACAACGATGATGTTGTGGCCGTTGGCTTAACTTACCAATTCTGATTGAGCTGTACCCTCGTTGTGTCTATAAAAAAAGAGCCGGCTCATCACCGGCTCTTTCCTTTTTAAACCCTTAAAAGTCTATCAGGCGCTCAGTTTCACTGGCTCTTCTTTAAAGCCTTCCGCCGGGCGCAGATCGAGTTTCTGTTCCAGCAGCATCGCTTTCAGACGCTCATGGAAATTACGCAGCGTGCTTTCCACTTTGGCATTGTTCTCTTTGCCTTTGATGGTCGCAGCGCCCCAATCACCCGCTTTATCAAACAGGCCAAAATGATATTCGTATGTGAAGTGATCTTCATAGGCTTCCAGCGTCATCCACCAGCCCCAAAACTCACGCAGCTCAGGTGCAGGCTTGACGTTGACACACGCTGCCAGGCAATCGAAGAAGAAGCGTGTCTCTTCACATTTGCCTTCACGGATATACGGCCCCAATTCGGTGAAGCGCTTAAGCAGGCGACTACGGGGGTGACCACTCGGTAATGTCATCTCTTTTCCCTTAACCCTTTAAATTGCACTTCCAGCTTTCCATTAACATAAAAATGGAAAATCCCGGATATAAGTAGTAGCAGAGTTCAGAGATTTCGCCAGTTAGCCTTTCAACTGTTTTTCCAGCCAGTCACAAATTTGATTGAGCGCTTTGTCAAAACTGGCAAAAACCGGCTTGGCGGGAATCGCCAGCGTCTTGCCCTGCGACGAAGAGTTGGCGATCAACTGCGCGTCTGCTTCCGGACCGAAAATATCATCCGGCCAATAAGCCGCCAGCATCGGCGTTGGCGTGCGGCGGCCGAGTAAGCCTTGCACCTTCAACGAGTAGCGGTTGAGTTCAGTACGCAGATTGCTGTCGGAGGTTGAGGACATACCGAGACGGCTCGCCAGCATATCCATGTACATATCCGGCAGCTGTTGCTGCTGTTGCGCATCCACAAACACGCTGTGCACCATGGCTCCCAGCGTCGCTACCGCGCGTACTCGCGGCACTTCCAGATAGGCCAGACGTGTCGCCACGTTGGCACCGAAGCGGTAGCCCAGCAGCGCCACGCGTGTATGATCGATCCACGGCACATTGCTCAGTTCACGCAGCACCTGCTGATGCACCTGGCTGGTGTCCTGATTCAGCAGCCATTTGCTGCTAAATCCTACCGATGGCATATCCAGCGTCAGCATGGCGATGCCACGCGGCGCGAGATAGTCGTGGAACAGGCGATAGTGATCGCTCTGCAGCGAATCAAGGCCGCCGCACAGCAGCACGGTGGGATACGGCGCTTCGGCTTGCGCGGGCATATGCAGGAACCCCGTCACCGGACTGCCGCCGCTCATCGGAAAAGTCAGGGATTTTAGTTCGCCCGGCAGACGCTGCGTGGCCTCTTCGTAGGCGCGATTGGCCAGCACCTGCGCCTGATCGGCCAGCTCGTCGCCTTTGATGTAAGGGTAAGCCGCGAGGCTGAACAGATTGGCGGCGTGCAGCCAATGCTGACCGGCATCGTCATGGTTTTCGCTCTCTAACGCGCGCTGCTGCCAGATCGCCGCCTGCTTCGACCACTCGTAATTCCAATTGCCGCCGCGATAACCAATCACGGTATCGAGCAAGGCTTCATTGGTGCGTTCAAACTCGCTCACCGCGATACGCGCCAGCACTTCGCTGATCTCCTGCGGCGACAGACCGCGCCACGTCCACAGCAGCTTGTTCAGCATGCGATACCAGCCGCGCTGCGTATCCCCTTCAAGGGCGTTATGCACCTGCACAGCGGCATGATGCTGGCGATGCACTAATGAGGAGGTTTCCGGGTGTTTAAAACGCGGTTTGAACAGTTCTTCGCTCAGGTTTTTATCAGACATCTCAGCTATTCTCCTGCCAACAACGTGGCGATGGCTAAGAGTGTACTGCACCCGCCATACGCGCGCGAGGCGCAGAAAGCACAACGCCCGGCATAACCGGGCGTTGTTTGCGATGCATCAATTAGCTTTTGACGATTGGCGGGATGTAGACCACGCCCATGTCCCAGGGCTGCTCGATCCAGGTGTTCTGCGGGATATCGACAATGTAGTCGTCCACCAGCGCACGGCCAGCTGGCTTAGCGAAGATGGTGCAGAAACGCGCTTTAGGATACATGTCGCGGATCGCCTGCGCGGTGCCGCCGGTATCCACCAGGTCATCAATCACGATGAAGCCTTCACCGTCGCCTTCGGCACGCTTCAGCACTTTCATTTCGCGCTGATGATCGTGATCGTAGCTGGAGATGCACACGGTATCGACGTAGCGAATACCGAGTTCACGCGCCAGCAGCGATGCCGGAACCAGACCACCACGGCTCACCGCGATGATACCTTTCCACTGTTCCACAGGAAGCAGGCGCTGGGCCAGTTTACGGGCATGGATTTGCAACATGTCCCAGGTTACGACGTATTTTTCGCTCATATAAAGGAATCCCGGCCAAGAAACTTGGCTTAAAAAATATGCAAGGGGGAAAAGGTTGCGCGAGATTATAAGGATCTGACGCCTTAAAAACCAGCATCTGTCTTACTGGTTGCAGGTTTTTAGCGCGGCTGATTACGCACCCGGCGAGAAACAGTGATATTCTCAGGCCCATCACGTCAGATCTTCTGACGACGATTTTTACTGGAAACCCGCGTGCGTGCGGTATGTCCGCCACGCTGACACAGGAGATGCATGGTGTCTGAATTGTCGCAACTTTCACCCCAACCGCTGTGGGATATTTTTGCCAAAATCTGTTCCATTCCGCACCCTTCTTACCACGAAGAAGCACTGGCCGAACACGTTGTCGGCTGGGCAAAAGAGCAAGGTTTGTGGGTTGAGCGCGATCAGGTTGGCAACATCCTGATTCGTAAACCCGCTACCGCCGGTATGGAAAAACGCACGCCGGTGGCGCTGCAGGCGCACCTCGATATGGTGCCGCAGAAGAACAATGACACGGTGCACGACTTCACTAAAGATCCGATTCAGCCGTATGTTGATGGCGAATGGGTGAAAGCGCGCGGCACCACGCTGGGCGCGGATAACGGCATTGGTATGGCGTCTGCGCTGGCGGTGCTGGCTGACAACAGCCTGATTCACGGTCCGCTGGAAGTGCTGCTGACCATGACCGAAGAGTCCGGTATGGACGGCGCCTTTGGTTTACAGCCGAACTGGCTGCAGGCCGACATTCTGATCAACACCGACTCGGAAGAGGAAGGTGAGATCTACATGGGTTGCGCCGGTGGTATCGACTTCATCACCACCCTGCCGCTAACGCGTGAAGCGATTCCTGCAGGCTATGAAACCCTGAAGCTGACGCTGAAAGGCCTGAAAGGCGGTCACTCCGGTGCCGACATTCATCATGGTCTCGGCAACGCCAACAAACTGCTGGCACGCTTTCTGGCGCTGCACGCGCGTGAACTCGATGTTCGTCTGATTGAATTCACCGGCGGTACGCTGCGTAACGCCATCCCGCGTGAAGCTTTTGCTACGCTGGCGATCGACAGTCATAAGGTTGATGCACTGAAATCTGCTGCGGCACATTTCCAGGCGACGCTGCTGAACGAGTTGGGCATTAAAGAGAAGAACATCGCCGTGGTCACCGAAGCGCTGGCGCATCAAGGCCAGGCGCTGAACGCTGACAGCCGCGATCGTTTCCTTAATTTGCTAAACGCTACGCCAAACGGCGTGATTCGTAACTCTGACGTGGCGAAAGGCGTGGTGGAAACCTCGCTGAACGTCGGCGTGGTGACCATGGATCAGGACAATGCCGAAATCATCTGCCTGATTCGTTCACTGATCGATACCGGTAAAGATTGGGTGGTTGAAGTGCTGACCTCGCTGGCCGATCTGGCCGGGGCGAAAAGCGCACCTAAAGGCGGCTATCCGGGCTGGCAGCCTGATGCCGATTCACCGGTGATGGCGCTAACGCGCAAAACTTATGAAGCGCTGTTTGGTAAAACGCCGAACATTCAGGTGATTCACGCCGGTCTGGAGTGTGGTCTGTTCAAGAAGCCGTATCCAAACATGGATATGGTGTCGATTGGCCCAACCATCACCGGCCCGCATTCGCCGGATGAGCAGGTTCACATCGAAAGCGTGGGTCTGTACTGGAAACTGCTGACCGCGCTGCTCAGCGTGGTGCCAGAAAAAGCGTAAGATTGCGCTTTCGCGATAAACCCGACTTCGGTCGGGTTTTTTATGCCTGCGAAGGATTGAGTCCACCGCCATTTAGCACATTCCTCTGAAAAAACGTTGATATGCCTCCCGGTTAAACCAGAACACCTCATAACATCAGATTTAGCCACCGTTACATCCAGATGTCTGGATGGCTAATAAGATTTCGTGCTAGCTTATGCCCTTTCGTTCGTTGCCGAGAGTGATGGTTCAGGAAAAAATGCCCCCAACTCAACTAATTAAAGGCCCGGTTCAATGAGTGCGATCAACCGCCTGGAGATGCGTAATATCTCCATTGCCTTTGGCGGTTTCGCCGCGCTCGCGCAGGTGGATTTTCTGACTGAAGGCGGCTCGGTGCATGCGTTGACGGGCGCTAACGGCGCCGGAAAATCTACGCTGATGGCGGTGCTGGCTGGCGCACACGATCATTACAGCGGTGAGATTCTGCTGGATGATGTGCCGGTCACTATTCGCTCACCGCGCGATGCCAAAAAGCTCGGCATTCATCTGGTGCAGCAGGAAGTGGATGTGGCGCTGGTGCCACAGCTCAGCGTGGCCGAAAACATTCTGCTCGATCGTTTAGCCGAACCGGGTCACGTCTACAGCTGGCGTGAGATTCGCCGCCAGGCGCGTACGTTACTGGCGCAGCTGGAAGTGAACATCGACGTCAACCGTTTGGTGGAGCGCTGCTCGCTGGCAGAGAAGCAGCAAATCCTGCTGGCGCGCGCCCTGTCCCATCACTGCCGCTTTCTGATCCTGGATGAACCCACCGCCCCGCTCGATCAGCATGAGAGCGAGCGCCTGTTTACCGTGGTGCGCCGCTTGCAGTCCAGCGGCATTGGCGTGGTGTTTATCTCGCACCGCATTCACGAACTGAAAGCGATTTGCGACCGCTTAACGGTGCTGCGCGATGGTCGTCTGATCGAAAGCAGCCCGATGGCGGCGCTGAGTGGCGAGCAGATCGTGGAAAAAATGCTCGGACATCGGCTGGATGATGTTTTTCCGCCGCGTCGCGCCCGTGCGACTCAGCCGCTGCTGCTGTCGGTGGAAGGCTTACACGACGATCGGCTACTGCAGGATATTTCGCTGCGTCTGCATAAAGGGGAAATTCTGGGCATTGCCGGTCTGGCGGGAGCCGGTAAAACCGAGCTGTGCAAAGCGCTTTTTGGTGCCAGCAAAAGCCGTGTGACAAAGGGCGAACTGCACGGCAAACCGTGGCGACCGCGTTCACCGCATGATTCAGTAGAAAACCGCATGGCGCTGGTGCCGGAAGAGCGCCGCAAAGAGGGCATTTTCATCGATGAACCGGTGAGCATGAACCTGAGCATCAGCGCCGATAACAGCTTCTCGCGCTGGAGCCTGTTTGGTCATCGCCAGGCGTGGCGTTGGGCGGAAGCGGTGATTCAGCGCCTGAATGTGCGCACCACCGGACCGGGGCAAATCCTGCGTCGTTTGTCGGGCGGCAACCAGCAGAAAGTGGCGATTGGCAAGTGGCTGCGCAACAACGCCGATGTGCTGATTTTTGATGAGCCGACCAAAGGCGTCGATATCAAAGCCAAAACCGATCTGTTCACGTTGATCGATGGCTTAGCGCGTGAGGGCAAAGGCATCATTTATGCCTCGGGCGAGTTTTCTGAATTGGTCGGTCTGTGCGACCGCATTTGTGTGCTCTGGGATGGGCGCATTGTGGCAGAGATGGAGGGCAACACCGCCACAGAAGAGGCACTTTTGCTTTATTCCACCGGAGGAACACCTGCGTGAGCAGCAAAGAACTATCCCTAAACTCGCAGCCTTCTCTGCGCCATCAGCTGTTTGATTTCCTTTATAAGTGGGGCATGTTGCTGACCGTGGTGATTTTGATTGCCGCATTTGGTCTCGCTTCGGACAGCTTCCTCGAACCGACCAACATCATTAACATCCTGCGCTCGATTGCCATCGTCACGGTGATTGCGATTGGCGTGTCGATTTCGCTGACCATTGGCGGCTTTGACCTGTCGGTGGGATCCACCGCCTCGCTGGCCAATGCGCTGGTGATTTCGCTGTTCGTCTGGCACGGCTTTGGCACCACCGGAGCCATCATTATTACGCTGCTGCTGTGTACGCTGGTTGGCTTGTTCAACAGCTTCCTGATTGTGGTGCTACGTATTCCCGACATGCTCGCCACCCTCGCCACGCTGTTTGTGATTCAGGGCGTGGCGATGACCTACAGCTTTGGCGGTTCCATCACCGAGAATATGGTGCTGCCGAGCGGCGACATGGCCGAAGGCACCATTCCTGCCGCCTTTGGTCTGCTCGGCCAGGTGCCGACTATCGTGATTATCATGCTGGTGGTCACCATTGTGGCGCAGCTGGCGCTGTCGCTGACCAAGCATGGCCGTCGTATGTATGCGCTGGGCGGCAATCCTGAAGCGGCGCGTCTCTCCGGTATTCGTACCACGCGCTATCGCGTGTTGGCGTATGTGCTGGCCTCGCTGCTGGCTGGCTTGGGCGGCATTTTGCTGGCATCACGCATCGGCTCTTCGCAGGTGAATGCCGGCGGCGGTTATCTGATGGATGCCGTTGCCGCAGCGTGGATCGGCTTCTCGCTGGCCGGTTCGGGCAAACCGAATGCGCTGGGTACCTTGGTGGGCGCCATCATTCTTGGTGTGTTGCAGAACGGGCTGGTGATGTTATCGGTGCCCTATTACGCGATGGACATTATTAAAGGTCTGGTACTGGCGCTGGCGCTGGCGATGACTTACATCCAGCGCCGTTAAGGCGCGTTTAATCAGAAAGAGATCATAATGAAAAAAATTACCCTTTCGCTGCTGGCGGTTAGCCTGCTCAACGCCAGCGCCGCCTTCGCCGATGCCGCAGTGCCTGAGGTTATCGCTAACCATGAAGGCCCGCTACGCATCGCCATCATCCGCAACCTGGGTTCGGACGATAACACCACGCAGTTTGTCGCCGGTGCGATTCAGCAAGGCCGCCAGCTGGGCTTTAAGGTCAGCACTTTCCTCAGCAATGGCGACGATGCGCGCTTCCAGGATTTCGTTAACCAGGCGATTAGCCAGAAATATGACGGCATTATCCTGTCGCACGGTAAAGATCCCTACTCCACGGCGCTGGTGCAGCGTATTGCCGCAGCGGGCATCAAGCTGTCGGTGTTTGATACGCCGGTTAATACGCCGGTAGAGGGCGTCACCGTGACGGCGCAGAATGATGCTTCGCTGGCGCAGGAATCACTCGGCAGCTTAATCAAAGACTTCAACGGCAAAGCGAATATCGTCAAGCTGTGGGTGGCCGGTTTCCCGGCGATGGATCGTCGTCAGGTGGTGTATGAGAAGCTGCTGAAAGAGAATCCGGACATTCATCAGCTGGAGTCGATTGGCGCGGTTTCATCTGATGTACAGGGCGATACCGCCAACAAGATTGGCGCGATTCTGGCGAAATACCCGAAAGGCAAGATCGATGCGATCTGGGGTTCGTGGGATGCCTTCAGCCAGGGCGCGTATAAAGCCCTGCAGGAGAATGGTCGTACCGAGATCAAACTGTATAGCATCGACGTGTCCAATCAGGATCTGCAGTTGATGCATGAAAAGAACAGTCCTTGGGTACAAACCGTAGCGGTGGATCCAAAAACCATTGGCGCAGTGAATATGCGTTTGGTGGCGAACAAGATTGCAGGCGAAACCACACCGGCGACTTACGAGTTTAAAGCGTCATCGATTTCTCAGCAGCAGTTGAACAGCCAGCAAGGCGCGGTCAACGTGGCGTCGCTGAATAAGATCATTCCAGGCTGGGGCGAAAATAACGATTTCATCGCGCCATGGTTTGCAACGCTGGAAGCGAAGTACGGTAAGAAGTAGTTTCCCTCACCCTAACCCTCTCCCACGAGTGGGAGAGGGAACCGATCGGCGCGGTTGTTTTACTCCTTCTCCCGCTGGCGGGAGAAGGCCGGGATGAGGGGCAGCGCGCACAATCTCACAACCCCAACACCAACTGCCGCTCCAGCTGCGGATCCACCATCGTGACATGCAATCCCACCAGCCGCACGCCGCGCCCTGCTCTGCGTTCATCCCACGCCTGACGCGCCACCGCGATCATGTCGTCTTTATTCAGCACCGGCCAAACGTGCTCCTGCGTGGTTTGCTGGAAATCATTGAACTTCAGTTTCACGCCTTGTCGGGCGATCTGCTTATCCGGCTTGATGGCGGTTAAGCGGCGATCCAACTCCGCATAGAGAAAATCAATAATCTCCAGACACTGCTCCCAGCTGTGAATATCTTCCATCAGGGTACGTTCAACGCCGAGCGATTTGCGTTCGCGCTCAACCACCACATTGCGCTCATCCACGCCGTTGCTGCGTTCCCACAAGATGCGGCCAAACTTGCCAAAGCGTTTAAGCAGCAGCGCCAAATCGGCGCGCTGCACATCCGCGCAGGTGCGCAAGCCCATCTCTTCCAGCTTTTTAGTCGCCACTTTACCCACGCCAGGAATTTTACTGAGCGGCAGCGTCAGTAGAAAATCGGACATCGCGTCCGGCGTAATCACATATTGCCCGTTGGGTTTGTTGAGATCGGAGGCAATCTTGGCGAGAAACTTGACCGGCGCGATGCCGGCGGAAGCGGTCAACCCGGTTTCACGCAGGATATCGGCGCGAATCGCCTGCGCCATTAATGTCGCCGAGCCCTGACAGTGCAGGCTGTCGGTCACATCCAGATAGGCTTCATCCAGCGACAGCGGTTCAATCAGCGAGGTGTAACGTGAGAAGATGTCGCGGATCTGGCGGGAGGCTTCTTTATAGGCATCAAAGCGGCCGGGCAGCAGCCGCAGATGCGGGCAGAGTTTCAGCGCCATGCCGGTCGGCATCGCGCTGCGCACGCCATATTTACGTGCCGGATAGTTCGCGGTGCTGATCACGCCACGTTGCACGCGGCTGCCGCCAATGGCGATAGGAATATCACGTAAAGAGGGATCGTCGCGCATCTCAACCGCTGCATAAAAGCAGTCCATATCGACATGAATAATTTTGCGCATACGCCCTCCCAGATACTGGATAAGTATACAGCAGCGAAAAATATCGGCAATATTTGTTGAGAGCGAGATTAAAGTTTACAAATTAGTGGTCGTATTCCTTTTAGGAACGCGCCATTTTCTCGGACACTGGCTTGATTAAAAGCCAGACAATGTTAATGTTGCGCTGCGATAGCGGATATTTCCGATAATGCAATACCCGGACGCACAGCGTCATCGTCTCTCTCCACATCAAGGTATCTACAGAATGGGCAGAATCGCATTAACCCTTGCGATGATTCTTATGCCGCTCCTTAGCTGGGCAATGAACCCCGAGCCTACGCAACCGCTGGCTCCGGTGAGCAAAGAGTTAAAGAAACAACTAATTGGCACCCCCGTTTTTATTCAGATTTTCAAGGAAGAGCGTACGCTGGAACTGTACGGCAAAATCGGGAATGAATATCGTCTGCTGGACAGCTATCGCATCTGTAATTTCTCTGGCGGTTTAGGACCTAAACGTCGTCAGGGCGATTTCAAAAGTCCGGAAGGCTTTTATAACGTTAAGCTGAACCAGTTAAAACCGGATAGCCGTTTTTATCGCGCTATTAATACCGGTTTTCCCAATCAGTACGATCGCGCTAAAGGCTATAACGGTAACTATTTAATGATTCACGGCGATTGCGTGTCAGTGGGCTGCTACGCAATGACGGATGCATCGATGGATGAGATCTTTGCCTATACCAACGCCGCGCTGCGTAATGGTCAGCAGGAGATTCAGGTCAATATCTATCCGTTCCGCATGACAGACAGCAATATGCAGCGTCATAAATACTCGACGTACATTAACTTCTGGCGTGAACTGCAGCCGGGCTATGCGTACTTCGCTAAGTACCGTGTGCCGCCTACCGTGAACGTGACGGCCACCGGCCAATATGCGGTGAACAGCACGCCGGTGATCGCTACACCGGATGCTGCCTCGAAATCATTCCTGGCGCTCACCCAGGCAAAATAATGCCCACTCGCCTGGCACTATCCGGTGCCAGGTTTCATTGCCCGTCAGCGGTTGCGTAGCAATCACCGTTACCACATCTTGCGGCGTCGTCTGCTGCTGAAAATCAATTTCCACATCCTGATCGAGCAACGTCGCTTTGCCAAACGGCGCACGGCGCGTAATCCAGTAGAGATTGGTCGAACAGAACGCCATCAGATAGCGCCCATCCGATAACAGCATGTTGAACACGCCCTTCTCACGCATTTCTGCTGCCAGCTCGGCAATGTAGCGGAACACCGCTGGCCAGTTGCCCGGCGTGCGCGGATAACGCTCGGTCAGTTTGTGCAGCATCCAGCAAAATGCTTTCTCGCTGTCGGTTTCACCAATCGGACGAAATGGCCCGGTATCCAGCTGACGATAACCTTTGAGCTGACCATTGTGTGCGTAGGTCCAGTTGCGGCCCCACAGCTCACGCGTAAATGGATGGGTATTTTCCAGCGACACTTCCCCGCGATTCGCCTGGCGGATATGCGCCACCACCGAATGCGATTTGATCGGGTATTCCTGCACCAAACGGGCTATCGGCGAGTTAAAGCTCGGCTGCGGATCTTTGAAGGTGCGGCACCCTTTTCCTTCGTAGAACGTGATGCCCCAACCGTCTTTGTGCGGCCCGGTTCCACCGCCACGCTGCACCAGACCGGTAAAACTGAAACAGATGTCCGTGGGGACATTGGCGCTCATCCCGAGCAATTCGCACATAGCAACCGCCTTAAGTTAGATCCTCTCGCGCGCGGCGAGAGGAACGCATCATGACTTAACCATCTCTTTTTCAATCAACAGCATCAGAATATGAATCACTTTGATGTGGATCTCCTGAATGCGGTCGGCATAGCCAAAGTGCGGCACACGAATTTCGATATCCGCCGAACCTGCCATCTTGCCGCCATCTTTGCCGGTCAGAGTAATCACTTTCATGCCTTTCGCGCGCGCAGCTTCCACGGCTTTGATGATGTTGGCAGAGTTACCGGACGTAGAAAGACCCAGCAGCACATCGCCTGCACGGCCTACCGCTTCGATATAGCGCGAGAACACATAGTCATAACCAAAATCGTTACTGACGCACGACAGATGGCTGACATCAGAAATGGCAATCGCCGGGTAGCCAGGACGGTTTTCACGGTAGCGTCCAGTCAGCTCTTCAGCAAAATGCATCGCATCGCAGTGCGAGCCGCCGTTACCGCAGGAGAGCACCTTGCCGCCCGCTTTAAAGCTATCGGCCAGCAGAACTGCGGCGCGCTGAATGGCGTGAATGTTGGCTTCGTCACTCAGGAACGTGTTGAGCGTATCGGCTGCTTCATTGAGTTCTGAGCGAATAATGTCCTGATACATAGAGATGTCCTTTAGAGGAAAGATTGACCCGGCAAGTTTAACGGAATGGGGCTAAGCCGCAAAGCGCCTGCCATAAGGAAAAGCGCGGCGTCTCGAGGAAGTTTGGCAGTTGTTGCGCATCGTGCAACGAATTTGTGAGATGTGTTGTAATTGCGATGTAAACAGATTGATAAATTTTGCCCCATATTCTAAACCTACATCCATAACAGGTCAGACCTCTTACTACTTATGGAGTGGTTCATTATGTTGGTTGCCTCAATCGTTGCGACGCTAATCCTGCTTAGCGTGTTGTTCTACCACCAAATTTCGCTTCAGCTGAGCAGCGCAATTCTGCTGCTGTGGACCGGCGCACTGGCGGCCGCTGACTTATGGACGCCATGGATGCTGCTGCCGCTGGCGATTATTCTGCTGCCATTTAACCTGCCGGTGATGCGTCGCAGCCTGTTCTCGAAACCGGCGCTGCACAGCTTCCAGAAAGTGATGCCGCCGATGTCGCGCACCGAAAAAGAGGCGATCGATGCCGGCACCACATGGTGGGAAGGCGACCTGTTCCGCGGCAAACCGGACTGGCAGAAGCTGCACAACTATCCGCAGCCGCGCCTGACCGAAGAGGAGCAGGCCTTTATCGATGGTCCGGTTGAAGAAGCGTGCCGCATGGCGAACGATTTCGAAATCACCCATGAAATGGCCGATCTGCCGCCGGAGTTGTGGGCGTATCTGAAACAGCATCGCTTCTTCGCCATGATCATTAAGAAAGAGTATGGCGGCCTGGAATTCTCCGCCTATGCGCAGGCGCGCGTGCTGCAGAAACTGGCGGGCGTCTCCGGCATTCTGGCGATCACCGTTGGCGTACCGAACTCACTCGGCCCCGGCGAACTGCTGCAACATTACGGTACCGATGAGCAGAAAGATCATTACCTGCCGCGCCTGGCACGCGGTGATGAGATCCCGTGCTTTGCACTGACTAGCCCGGAAGCGGGTTCGGATGCCGGCGCGATTCCCGATACCGGCGTGGTGTGCATGGGCGAGTGGCAAGGTCAGCAAGTGCTGGGCATGCGCCTTACCTGGAACAAGCGCTATATCACGCTGGCACCGATTGCCACCGTGTTGGGCCTGGCGTTTAAACTCTCCGATCCGGATCACCTGCTGGGCGATACCGCAGAGCTTGGCATCACTTGCGCACTGATCCCAACGCACACGCCTGGCGTAGAGATCGGCCAACGTCACTTCCCGCTCAACGTGCCGTTCCAGAACGGTCCGACGCGCGGTAAAGACATTTTCGTACCCATCGACTACATCATCGGCGGCCCATCCATGGCCGGCCAGGGCTGGCGCATGCTGGTGGAGTGTCTTTCAGTCGGTCGCGGCATCACGCTGCCTTCGAACTCAACCGGCAGCCTGAAAAGCATTGCACTGGCGACCGGTGCCTATGCGCACATCCGCCGTCAGTTCAAAGTCTCTATCGGCAAGATGGAAGGGATCGAAGAGCCGCTGGCACGCATTGCTGGTAACGCCTACGTGATGGATGCTGCCGCAACGCTAATCACTAGCGGCATTATGCTCGGTGAAAAACCGGCGGTGCTATCGGCGATTGTGAAGTATCACTGCACCCATCGCGGTCAGCGCGCGATTATCGACGCGATGGATATCGCTGGCGGTAAAGGCATTATGCTGGGCGAAAACAACTTCCTGGCGCGGGCTTATCAGGGCGCACCGATCGCCATCACCGTGGAAGGTGCTAACATCCTGACGCGCAGCATGATCATCTTCGGCCAGGGCGCGATCCGCTGCCATCCGTGGATGCTGGAAGAGATGAACGCCGCAGCGAAAAACGATTTGGTGACCTTTGACCGCGCGCTATTCAGCCATATTGGCCACGTAGGCAGTAATAAAGTACGCAGCCTGTGGCTGGGCTTAACCGGCGGCCGCACTAGCGCCACACCAACCCGCGACGCCACGCGCCGCTACTATCAACACCTTAACCGTTTGAGCGCCAACCTCGCGCTGCTGTCAGATGTATCGATGGCGGTGCTGGGCGGCAGCCTGAAACGTCGTGAACGTATCTCGGCGCGTCTCGGTGATGTGCTGAGCCAGATGTATCTGGCCTCCGCCACCCTGAAGCGCTATGACGATGAAGGCCGCAACGAAGCCGATTTGCCGCTGGTACATTGGGGCGTGCAGGATGCGCTGCATCAGGCCGAAGTGGCGATGGATGATTTGCTTCGTAACTTCCCGAACCGCATGGTGGCCGGTGCGCTGCGACTGGTGATTTTCGCCGGTGGTCATCACTGCCCGGCACCGTCAGATAAACTGGACCACAAGCTGGCGAAACTGCTGCAGCTGCCTTCTGCGACCCGTACCCGTTTGGGCCGCGGCCAATATCTGGCACCAAGCGCACATAATCCTGCCGGTCAGCTGGAGCAGGCGCTGCAGGATGTGATGGCCGCCGAAGTGATTCACGATCGTTTATGCAAGCAGCAGAAAAAGCATCTGTCATTTACCCGACTGGATGCGCTGGCACAAGAGGGCCTGAAAGCGGGCTGGATTGATGAGAGCGAAGCGCAGGTCTTGATCCGTGCGGAAGCCAGCCGTTTGAAAGCGATTAACGTCGATGATTTCGCGCCGGAAGCGCTGGCGGTGCCAAAGCCGCAGACGAAATCCAACCCGCGGGCCAGTGAAGCCGCTTAAAACACAAAAGCTCCGCATGGAGTAATGCCAGTCAGTTAAGCCTGACTGGCATTTTTTCTTTTGGCTGTCGGGTACTTCCAGGGCCTCTCTTTCTCCACTCTCGGCAATGACCTCTCCCGTCGCCCCGCAGTTTGACTATCTGGTTTTTTGCTGCGCAGCGTCAGCCGGTCATTCTGCAGCCCCTGCTTGATTTCCCGATACCGGAGCTCTCTACTTCGGCGACGGCGCGCACGGCGGCTTCACTGCAGCTGAGTTTGGTGGCGGCGTTCTTAAAATCCTGATCGGTCAGCGTCTGCGACATAACGAATATCCTGTTTGTGTCGCACGTCTTGCGCGAAAGGGGGATTGTTCGTTGAGATTCTCTATCTCTCGTTGTTGTTTTAACAACGCCAATAGCAAAGCGTGATCGTAAAAGCTTTATTGATCACCAACTCTAATTATTTCTGGTCCTGACAATCTGAGGGATGTAACGTAAACATCAGTTACTACATGGATTAAAGGTTAGGGATTAACGATGCCAATTATTGGTAAGATGATTTTGAACGGCGCAGATTTCGTGCCGTTGAATCTGTATGGCGTGGGCGTCTTCATGGCGTTTTCCGGAAAAGGTGCCTACAGAAATATTCCTGCATGTATGGCCGTCCCAAACGTTGGGCCTATCCCACCGGGTAAATACTGGATTGTTGAGCGTGGGAGGGGTGGCCTGCTTTCATGGGCTAAGGCAAAGTCACAGGATTTATATAACCGCGTTTTTAACGGTGCTGAATTTGATCGCGACGAATGGTTTGCTTTATATCGTGACGATCTGAGCATTGATGATGAAACGTGGATTAATGACGTCAAACGCGGATTATTTCGCCTTCATCCCGGCCGCGTATCTGAAGGATGTATAACTCTCCACCTTAATTCAGACTATGCACTAATTCGTAATGCCCTTCTGAGAACAGCGCCGATCCCGGTTCCTTGCATGAAAAATTTAATGGCGCGCGGATACATTGAGGTGGTTGCCGGTGGTTATTCAAACACTTGCCCGTAGAGCGGCCAAAGTCGCTTTTTTTCTCGCGCTGATGCTCGTTGTCGCCCGTACTCTGGGCCCGCCAGAGTTATGGTTTAACGAACAATTAGCCTTGAAAATCGGCCAAATGATCTACGGGAATGAAGAGATTGGAGCGGATCGTTTTTACGACATCTATTTCTACATGTCCGTATGCACAGTGATTCCCATCACGGTTGTTATTTACATTTTAACAATGAAGTTAATCAAAAAAATAAGGAGCAAATAAATGCCAATTCCTCCGTATATGTGGCTTAAAGACGATGGTGGCGCGGATATTAGAGGTTCTGTCGATGTTCACGAACGTGAAGGCAGCATTGAAATTATCGGCCTGAGCCACGGTATTAACCTGCCGGTAGACACCGCTAACGGCAAAATAACCGGCACGCGCCAGCATTCATCAATGATGATCGAGAAAGAGGTGGATAGCTCAACGCCTTATCTCTATAAAGCAGCGGCCACCGGCCAGACGCTGAAAAGCGCCGAAATTCGTTTCTACAACATCAGCGATGCGGGCCAAGAGGTGTGCTATTACACCGTGCTGATGGAAAACGTGAAAGTCACCGGCGTTAACTGCGGCGTGGCCAACACAAAACTGTCGGGCAATGACAAGCTGAACCACACGGAAAGCGTCAGCCTGCAGTATGAAAAAATCACCTGGCGTATTGTGGATGGTAATATCCAGTACACGGACGCATGGAACGAACGTCCTTCTGCGTAATCCGTTAGTAATTAACTTTCACTCAGCAAATAAAGCTTTTCCAAAGAACTTCGAAGAATTTTAAGCCTTGCCACAGTCTGAACGTGACAAAATGATCGCAAGCGCTGATGTTTTTAGCATCGACTTAAACGTTCACACCGATAAGATTGTGCGTGGCCGCCTGGATGACATCAACGCAGGAAAATTACTGTCATTGAATCGTCCCTTCAGCTGTTACCGAATGAGCCGGGTGTTGAACACATCGTTATGAAGCTAAAAAATCCAGCTTAAACGTGAAATAAAAAAAGCCCCGGAAACGGGGCTAATGCCAGTCAGTTAAGCCTGACTGGCATTTTTTCTTTTGGCTGTCGGGTACTTCCAGGGCCTCTCTTTCTCCACTCTCGGGAACGACCTCTCCCGTCGCCCCGCAGTTTAACTATCTGGTTTTTTGCTGCGCAGCGTCAGCCGGTTATTCTGCAGCCCTGCTTGATTTCCCGACGCCAGCATTAACCCGCCTGACGAATCCGCGCAATCAGCGCATCCACATCAGCAACATGATCGGCAGCCAGAATCAGCGTGCGTCCCAGCGTGATACAGCTGCGAATACACTCGGTGCGCATGGTCTGATCTTCAATCTGTTTGAAATCCGCAACGTGAGACATTCCCACCGTGCGGCGGATCAACTCGGTACCGCAATAACCCAAGGTATCGCGCCACACTTTGCGCAGGAAAGATTCGGCGTAACCGGGATAGGCCAGCGCCACATCGCGGGTTTTCTCTTTCGCCAATTCCAGGAAGCGGCTGGCAAACTGATTACAAATATCCTGCACGTCACTCAGACGACGTTCACGCCCTTCTGCTGCCTCACGCGGTGCCAGCAAGCCCGGCAGGCAGCAGTAGTTGATCAGCAAGTTGCCTATCGCGCTGCCGACATCAAAACCTATCGGCCCAAAGTAACCAAACTCCGCATCAATCACTTTCAGGCTGCCATCGGCGACAAAGATGGAACCGCTGTGTACATCGCCATGCAGCAAGGCTTCCGCATCGGCGAAGAAACGGTGTTTGAGACCGGCCACGGCGATTTTTAGCGCATCGTCGCTGCGCAGGCTGACCACCAGCGATTCCAGTGCCGCAGGATATTTGTTGCGCTCATGGTCAATAAACGGATCGTTGAAGAATAAATCTTCGGTGATTTCGCACATTTCCGGATTAATGAAACGCGCCACTTCGGCTTTTTTCTTATGCGGATGCAGGAAGAAATCGGAGGTATGGAACAGCGTCTGCGCCAGATATTCGCCAACCTGACGACCGGCCTGCGGATAATACGCACCCTTCACCAATTCGCTCCGCCAGATACGATGACTGGAGAGATCCTCCATCACCATCACCGCCAATTCGGCATCGTAATGAGTGACGTTGACGGTGTGCTGCGGGCAATGTTTGTAGTGCTCAATCAACGTCTGCGCTTCGAGACGCGCACGATCCAGCGTGAGTGGCCAGGATTCACCGACACAACGTACATAGGGCAGCGCCTGTTTTACCACCACGCGGCTGCGGCCTTGATTATCGAAAATTTTAAACACCAGGTTGAGATTGCCATCCCCGATCTCCTCGGCGCTCACCAGCGCTGACGGATCGTCCACGCCGCCAAATTGTTGAGCATATTCCACAGCATCGGCAGCATTGAACGTACGGTATTGCGACATTGCCTGTTCCTCGATTATCGATAGTAATAAGCCGTTCAGACGTCTATACATCCGCTACGCATGTTGGCACAATAGCCAGCATTAACGCAACAGGGATTTCACACCATGCAAACACTTCGTACCACCAGCCTTGAGGTTCGCGATAATCAACTGTGGATCCTTGACCAGCAGGCGCTGCCACAACAACAGAACTGGCTGCCCGCGCACAGCGTCGCGCAGTTGGTCGAACACATTCATGCCTTGCGCGTGCGCGGTGCGCCGCTGATTGGCCTCTCAGCCAGCTTGCTGCTGGCGCTGCTGGGTGAGCAAGGCGCAGCGCGCGCAGAATTAGTGACGGCGCTTGAGGTGCTGCGCGCGGCGCGCCCAACGGCGGTGAACCTGATGAATAACCTTGATCGCATGAAAACTGCGTTGGCCGAAAGTGATTTCGTCACGGCGCTGAGCCGCGAAGCACTGCGTCTGGTGGCCGAAGATAAGCAACTGTGTGACAACATCGCCCGCGCCGGCAGCACGCTGGTAAAACCGGGCAGCCAGCTGCTGACGCACTGCAATACCGGTGGGCTGGCGACGGCCGGCGTCGGCACGGCGCTCGGCGTTATCGCTTATGCCCACCAGCAAGGTTTGGTGAAAAATGTCTGGGTGGATGAGACGCGGCCGCTGCTGCAAGGTGGCCGTTTAACCGCGTGGGAGCTGGGTGAGCTAAACATTCCTTATCAGCTGATTACCGACTCAATGGCCGCCAGTCTAATGGCGCGCGGCGTGGTCGATGCTATTTGGGTCGGCGCGGATCGTATCGCAGCGAATGGTGATGTCGCTAACAAGATTGGCACCTATAGCCTGGCCGTGCTGGCGCACTATCACGGTATTCCGTTCTACGTCGCCGCACCGCACACCACGCTGGATAGTCAATGTCCAAACGGCGACGCCATCCCTATCGAGCAGCGCGCCGCCAGCGAAGTGACCGGCGTTGCAGGCAGTTTTGGTAGCGTGCAGTGGGCACCGGAAAGTGCGGCAGTCTATAACCCGGCCTTTGATGTGACGCCAGCGGCGTTGATTAGCGGTTGGGTGCTGGATACCGGTGTGGTAACGCCTGCGCAGGTAGAGGAAGGGATATTTTTGCCGTAAATAGGCGCAATTTTCCCCTCACCCCGGCCCTCTCCCGCAAGCGGGCGAGGGGGAAAACCATACTTGCCTGTTTGCACGATCGGTTCCCTCTCCCACTTGTGGGAGAGGGTTAGGATGAGGGCATAAAATCACGCCAAACGCGGATACGCATCAGCAATCTTATCGCCGGTGAAATTCGCGACCCAGCCTTCCTGATTATCGAAAATGCGGATCGCGGTAAAGTGCGGCTCAGAACCCATATCAAACCAGTGCGCCGTGCCAGCGGGCACCGAGATCAGATCATTCTTCTCACACAAAATCTGATACACCTCGCCCTCCAGATGCAGACAGAACAGCCCTGAACCTTCAACAAAGAAGCGTACTTCATCTTCGCTATGCGTATGTTCGTTAAGGAACTTGGTGCGCAGCACCTCTTTCTGCGGATTATCCGCACGCATGCTCAGCACATCCCAGCTCTGATAGCCCTTCTCGGCCACCAGACGATCAATCGCATGTTGATAGGCGTTGATAACCGTCTCTGCATCAGGATCCGCACCCAAATCGCGATCGGCTTCCCAGCGTTCAAAGCGCACGTTTTTCGCGTTAAGACGCTCGCGAATCGCCTCGGCATCGGTGCTGTGCCACACCGGTTGCTGGGCTTCGGTATCGGTAAAAATGGTCAATGCACTCATGTTAAATCGACTCCGGTTTAATCTGGGAAAAATCGTTGACCTGGTAATGACGACTGGCGTTATCCGCCGCGCCACGAATTAACTGCACGGTATGCCAGCCCGCATCCGCTGCCGCATCCAGCTCCTGATGAATATCCGACAGGAACAGCAATGACGCAGGCGCAAGGCCGATTTTTTCGGCGATATTGCGATACGATTGCGCTTCACGTTTCGCGCCGACGCCGGTATCAAAATAGCCGCTGACCAGCGAGGTTAAATCACCTTCATCGCTGTAGCCAAATAACAGTTTTTGCGCGGCGACCGATCCCGAGGAATAAACATACAGGCCAATCCCCTGCTGCTGCCAGCGCGCAAAAGCCGGCAGCACGTCGGGATAGAGGTGGCCGGTGAACTGGCCTTCAACGTAGCCGGCGCGCCAAATCATGCCCTGCAGGGCTTTGAGGCCCGGTGATTTGCGATCCTCATCGATATAATTCGTGAGTGTGGTAATCAGCTCCTCCAGCGTGGCCTGAGGCGCAGCGGACTCTGCACGCACCGCGTTGAGTGCGGCGGCGACGTTTTCATCGGTATGATTTTCCCGCACGTACGCCGCTAAATGCTGACGCGCATAAGGGAACAATACCTGATGCACAAACTGGATATCGCTGGTGGTGCCTTCAATATCGGTAACAATGGCGCGGATCATTTGGCCTCCAGCAGGCGACGTTGCAGTTCACATTCAAACAGAAATTCCAGACCTTCCAGATGGCGACGCGCTTCGTTCACGTCCTTGCCCCAGCAGGTCAAACCGTGGCCGCGCAGCAGAAAACCATATTGCAGCGGCGTAGCGGCGGCAAAAGCTTCAATGCGCTGCGCCAGCGCCGTCATGTCTTGATCGTTATCGAACAAGGGAATGGCGATGGTGTTCAGATGCGTCTGCTGCCCGGCCAGCGTTTTCTGCATCTCATAACCACTGAGCAGCAGCGCATCGCCCTTCTCCACCCGCGACAGCACCGTCGAGTTGACCGTGTGCGTATGCAGCACCGCACCCGCCTGCGGAAACAGGCGATAAATCAAGGTATGCAGACCGGTCTCCGCCGAAGGCGTGCGGCCCGATGGCACGGCGTTGGTAGCGATTTCAACCTGGATAAAATCATCGCGCGTCAAGCTGCCTTTATCTTTGCCGGACGCACTCAGCAGACAATACTCCGCGTCCTGCCGCACCGACATATTACCGCCGGTCGCAGGTGCCCAGCCTTTGCCACCAATCCAGTGGCAGGCGGCCACTAAATGTTCCAGTGGAAGAAAATCCGTCATAGCGATATACCGACTCCGCAGATTAGTTTAGACGTCTAAGCGTCTCGATTGCCAAATGTTAACATCCTGTTTATAGTGGCAGCAACACAGGGTTTCTCCGCAACGACATTCGCGCTTAAGGCCACAAAACAATGACGCAGCACAACCTGATCCCCGAGAGCAAATTACCGGCGCTCGGCACCACCATCTTTACGCAAATGAGTGCGTTAGCGCAGCAGCACAACGCCATCAACCTGTCGCAAGGCTTCCCCGATTTTGACGGTCCGCGCTATTTGCAGGAGCGCCTGGCGCATCACGTGAGTCAGGGCGCCAACCAATATGCACCGATGATCGGCGTACTGCCACTGCGTGAGGCGATTGTTGAGAAAACCGCTGCGCTTTACGGCCACACGCCTGACGTCAACAGCGATATCACCGTGACGACGGGCGCGACCGAAGCGTTGTACGCAGCGATCACCGCGCTGGTGCGTCAAGGTGATGAAGTGATCTGCTTTGACCCAAGCTACGACAGCTACGCGCCTGCGGTGCAACTGGCGGGCGGCGTGTTAAAACGCATCGCCCTGCAGCCGCCGGGTTTCCGCGTTGACTGGCGCGAATTTCGCGGCCTGCTGAGCAGCAAAACCCGCTTAGTGATCCTGAACACGCCGCATAATCCGTCCGCCACCGTGTGGCGCAAAAGCGATTATGCCGAGCTGTGGCAGGCGATTGCGGAGCAGGAAATCTATGTGCTGAGCGACGAAGTGTATGAGCACATCTGTTTCACTGAAGAGGGCCACGCCAGCGTGTTAGCGCATGCTGAACTACGTCAGCGATCCATCGCGGTGTCATCCTTTGGTAAAACCTTCCACATGACCGGCTGGAAAGTGGGTTACTGCATTGCCCCGGCGGCGATCAGCGCTGAAATCCGTAAGGTGCATCAATATCTGACCTTCTCGGTGAATACGCCAGCACAGCTGGCGATTGCCGACATGCTGCGTCAGGCGCCTGAGCACTATCGCGAACTGCCAGAGTTCTACCGCGCGCGCCGCGATCGCTTTATCCAGGCGCTCTCCGCCAGCCGTTTCAAGCTGCTGCCGTGCGAAGGCACTTACTTCCTGCTGGTCGATTACAGCGCCATTTCCGATCTGGATGACGTGAGCTTCTGCCAGCTGCTGACCAAAGAAGTCGGCGTGGCGGCGATTCCGCTGTCGGTGTTCTGCGCCGAACCTTTCCCGCACAAGCTGATTCGCCTGTGCTTTGCCAAACAGGAAGCGACGCTCGACGCCGCTGCGGAGCGCTTATGTCAGCTTTGAAAATTACCGTTCTGCAGGAAACCCTGAGCTGGATGGATGGCGCGGCTAACCTGCGTCATTTCGACGGTGTGCTGAAAGGCATTACAGGCCGCGACATCATTCTGCTGCCGGAAATGTTCACTACCGGTTTTGCTATGGAAGCTGCCGAAAGTTCGCTGCCGCAGGATGACGTCGTGGCGTGGCTGCACGCGCACGCGCAAACCAGCAATGCGTTAGTCGGCGGCAGCGCCGCAATCCAGACGGAAAAAGGCGCGGTGAACCGCTTCTTGCTGGTCGAGCCAGACGGCACGTTGCATCAGTACGACAAACGTCACTTGTTCCGCATGGCCAATGAACATCAGCACTATGTGGCGGGCGAAACACGTGAAGTATTTGAGTGGCGCGGCTGGCGGATTCTGCCGCAAATTTGCTACGACCTGCGCTTCCCGGTTTTTTCGCGTAACCACAACGATTACGATTTGGCGCTGTATGTCGCCAACTGGCCGGCACCGCGTGCGCTGCACTGGCAATCGCTGCTGTTAGCCCGTGCAATTGAAAACCAGGCTTATGTCGCCGGTTGTAACCGCGTCGGCAGCGATGGCAATCAGCATCAATACAGTGGCGACAGTCGAATCATTTCACCGCTGGGTGAGATTCTGGCGAGTGGAGAGCCCTTTGCGCGTGCGCGTCTTGATGCGGAGCTTTCGCTGGAGGAGCTGCAAGCCTACCGCGAACGCTTCCCGGCTTGGCGCGATGCGGATGGGTATACGCTGAAGTAGCCTCTTTGCCGCGTGGACGCTGCGCAGCACATTTTCCCCTCTCTTAAAAACCCGCTAAAATTTTGTTTCCTGCTTGGAAACATGGCATTGTTGCGCTACCATGTTTCCATGTTGGAACATGTCGAGGGAATGATGCACGTTATCTCAAGGAAAGTGTTTACAGAAGCGACACGGAGTTTTCCAAATGATGCAGCAGCATTGGATGCCACTTATCGAACTTTAAATGGCAACGATTTTGCCGATCCAGATGCGCTCAGAGCCTTTTTTCCAAGTCTTGACCGAATGAAATACCGGGCGAAATGGTGGGTGATTAACGTAGGCGGAAATAATCTCAGAGTGATGTTTTTTGCTGATTTTATAGCCCAACGAATCTTCATTAAACACGTTGTAACGCATGCCGAGTATGACAAATGGGTAAAGCATTATCGGGAGAACAAAGAATGATTGCCGAAGCCATCCAGGCCAGCAACAATCTGATTAAAGCCGTCCCGCTGCTGGGCGGAAGTAACGCCAAAGCTGATTATGAGCAGGCGTTAGAACTGGTGGAGTATCTGATTGAACATCAACCTGATCATCCGCTGATTGAAATGCTCACCGATAAAGTGGCGAAATATGAAGATAGTGCGCCGGAATTTGCTGCGTTCAACGCGCGTGTCACTGCATTACCTGGCGGTGTCGCGTTACTGCGGGTGTTGATGGATCAACATAATCTCAATCAGTCATCCTTCGTGAATGAAATTGGTCAGCGTTCTTATGTAAACCGAATTTTGAAAGGAGAACGTTCGTTGACAGACAAACACAAAGCCGCGCTGGCTAAACGTTTTAACCTGCCTTTCGAAGCGTTTCGCGAAGATTAATAAGAGGAAGCCGCAGCAGAGAAATCCGCTGCGGCTTTTTAAGCTTACAGCTCGAAGCGATCCAGATTCATCACTTTGGTCCAGGCGGCAACGAAGTCGGTCACGAACTTCTGCTTCGCATCGCTGCTGGCGTAAACCTCGGCCAGCGCGCGCAAGATAGCGTTCGATCCAAACACTAAGTCGGCACGTGTCGCAGTAAACTTCACTTCGCCGCTCAGACGATCGCGACCTTCAAACAGCTCTTCGCTCTCATCGGTGGCTTTCCACGCGGTACGCATGTCGAGCAGATTAACAAAGAAATCATTGCTCAGCACACCAACGCGATCGGTAAATACGCCGTGCTGGCCGCCGTCGAAGTTGGTGCCCAATACGCGCAGGCCACCGAGCAACACCGTCAATTCTGGCGCGCTCAGCGTCAGCTGTTGGGCTTTATCCAGCAGCAGCGTTTCGGTTGAAGAACCTTTGGCGCTGCGGCGATAGTTACGGAAACCATCGGCCAACGGCTGCAGGAAGTTGAACGACTCAACGTCGGTTTGATCCTGACGCGCATCCACCCGGCCCGGCGTAAACGGCACTTGCGTTGCCACGCCAGCGGCTGAAGCGGCCAGTTCGATACCCACGCTACCTGCCAGCACAATGACATCGGCCAACGATGCTTTGCCTGATTCCTGCTGAATCTTTTGCAGGATTGGCAGCACATCATTGATTACGCTGGCATTCACCGCCCAATCTTTCTGCGGCGCTAACGCCAGACGCGCACCGTTGGCTCCGCCACGTTTGTCACCGCCACGGAAGGTGGAGGCTGAAGCCCAGGCCACTGAAACCAGCTGGCTGACGCTCAGACCTGAAGCCGCAATGCGCGCTTTAATCTCGCTGATATCAGCCGGCGTTGGCTGATGAATCGCCTGCGGTAACGGATCCTGCCACAGCAGATCTTCCTTCGGCACTTCCGGGCCGATGTAACGCGCTTTTGGTCCCATATCGCGGTGCGTCAGTTTGAACCAGGCGCGGGCAAAGGCTTCGTTGAACGCCTGCGGATCGTTGAGGAAGCGGCGCGAAATCTTGCCGAACTCTTCATCGAAACGCAGCGTCAGATCGGTTACCAGCATGGTCGGTTTACGTTTTTTCTCCGGATCAAACGGATCCGGGATAATCGCTTCAGCATCAACCGCTTCGAACTGGATGGCGCCCGCTGGGCTGCGTGTCTGTACCCATTCGTATTTGAACAGGTTCTCGAAGAAGTAGTTGCTCCACTGCGTGGGAGTTTGCGTCCACACCACTTCCAGACCTGAAGTGATGGCATCTTTACCCACGCCGCTGCCATAGCTGCTGGTCCAGCCAAGGCCCTGCGCTTCAATCGGTGACTCTTCAGGATCAACGCCAACATGGCTGGCTTCTGCCGCGCCGTGGGTTTTACCCAAAGTATGACCGCCAGCAATCAGCGCCACGATCTCTTCATCGTTCATGCCCATGTTGCCGAAGGTGGCACGAATCGCCGGCGCCGCTGATTTTGGATCGCCGCTGGCTTCCGGTCCTTCCGGGTTGACGTAGATCAGGCCCATTTCGGTAGCGCCCAGCGGTGCATTGGCCAGCGCTTCTGGATGGCGATGCGCCAGCCATTCGGTTTCGTGGCCCCAATCCACATCCATATCCGGTTCCCACACGTCTTCACGACCGGCACCAAAGCCGAAGGTGCGGAAGCCGGCGTTTTCCAGCGAGACGTTACCCGCCAGAATGTAGAGATCGGCCCAGGAAATTTTTTGACCATATTTCTGTTTTACCGGCCACAACAGGCGACGCGCTTTATCGAGGCTGACGTTGTCCGGCCATGAGTTCAGCGGCGCAAAACGTTGCTGACCGCGACCTGAACCGCCACGACCATCAATGGTGCGATAAGTACCCGCGCTGTGCCACGCCATGCGAATGAACAGCCCAATATAGCTGCCCCAGTCGGCTGGCCACCAGGATTGCGAATCGGTGAGAAGTGCGCGGATATCGGCTTTTAACGCGGAGTAATCCAGTTTGCTGAATTCGTCGCGGTAGTTGAAGGTGTCACTAAGCGGGTTGGAACGGTTGGAATGTTGGTTTAACAGATCGACGCGTAACATATTGGGCCACCAGTCGCGGTTGGATGTCCCGCCACCGGCGCCGCGCGCCAGAACACTCTTCTCTTCAGACGCCCCGTGATGAAAGGGGCACTTGCCTGCGGCTGCTGCATTATCGTTATTGTCGTGCGTGCTCATGTTTATCGGCTCCATTGGCTTCATATTGCTTTCTACTATGCGACTAAGATTAGCCGCACTTTCGCCAGGAATATATTTGGATGAACCGAAGGTTTTGATAGTTACTGGCTTTCAAGCGCAGCGCGTGAAGTGGCGCACATTATCAGCTGCCGCGATAAGTCGACCACGACCACGGCGAGATGAGAAACGGCAGATGATAATGGCTGCCTGTGGCGCCAATCACGAAATCAATCTGCGCACTCACGTAGAGCGCATCGCGCCCTTCGGCAGCAAAGTAGTCGCCAATCTCCGCCGTCAAACGGTAATGACCTGGCGCCAGCGGTTCGGGCGTCAGATCTTTAATGCGTCCGTCGCTGTCGGTGTTGCCTTCCACCAGCGGCAGCCAGCCTTCCGGGCTATTTTGCTCGAGCGAAACCGCCACGCCAATCGCCGGTTTGCCCAGCGCGGTATCGAGAATATGCGTCGTAATGGTGCTCATGTGATGCTCTCCTTTAGCCGCAACAGGGTAATTTCACGCAGCTGCGCCAGCGCTTCACGCTGTTCACTCGCTGCATCATTGTTAAGCCGACGCTGCAATTCCGCCAACATCTCTTCGCCGCTGCGCCCTTTGGCACGAATCAGAAACACCCGGCCAAAGCGCTGCTCATAGGTTTGATTGCCCGCCAGCATCGCCAATTGCAGCGCGCCGTCCGCCTGCTGCATCGCCGACTGCTCACTGCGCGACAGCGTGGCCTCTTTGTCCGCGCCCGCCACGTTGTCGCCAATACGTGGATGGGCACTCAGCGCCTGCTCAAGATCAGCGGCTTGCCACCGCTGCGCCAAACGATCGGCTTCGGCCTGTAAAGCCGCAACGTCGGCAAAAGGTCGCGCCGCCACCAGCGCCTGCTGCCAGGCGGGAATCGCCACGCAGTGCGCAATCGCCGCCTGCGCAGCTTGAGGTGAAAGCTGATTAAAGTTGACCAAATCCATCTTTATTCCTTAGCGCGCGCAATATCGCAAACCGCTTGCAGATAAGCCTGCACGCCCAGCGCCACATCAGCGGTTTGTACCGATTCCGCCGGATGATGGCTGATGCCGCGATGGTTGCGCACAAACAGCATGCCCACCGGCCAGCGCTCGGCGATAGCAATTGCATCATGCCCCGCGCCGCTCGGCAGCGACAGGCTGCGCCCTTGCACGGTTTCTACCGCGTGGCTCAGCGCCTGCTGCAACCGCGCATCACAGGCGGTAGCGGCAATGTGGTAATACTCGTTGGCGCTGAAGGTTAAGCCGCGACGCAGCGCAATCGCCTGCGCCTGGGTGAGCAGCGTAGAGAGTAAACGCTCCAGCGGCTCATCCTGCGGACCGCGCACGTCAAGCGACAGCTGCACTTCACCCGGAATCACGTTGACCGCGCCCGGCAAGCAGCTCAGCGTGCCGACGGTCGCCACCAGCTGCGGATCGTGCTCTTGCGTGGTGTGCTCAATAAACACCATCCATTCAGCGGCAGCGGCCAGCGCATCTTTGCGATGCGTCATCGGCACAGTGCCCGCGTGACCCGCTTCACCGATAAAGCTGCAGTTCAGACGACGCGCGCCGTTGATCGCCGTGACCACGCCAAGCGCCAAATCTTCCTGCTCAAGACACGGACCTTGCTCGATATGCAGTTCCAGATAGGCGGCGATGTCATTGACCTGACGCGCCGCGTCGTGAATCTTCGCCGCATCGAAACCGACATCCTGCATCGCTTCCGCCACGGTGATGCCGTTGCCATCCGGGTGCGTCACCCAGCTTTCCGGCCAGCTGCCGGTAATACCACGGCTGCCGAGCAGCGTAATGCCGAAGCGCGTGCCCTCTTCGTCGCCGAAGCCGACAATCTCAATCGCCAGCGGCAAACGCTGCTGCCGATCGTGCAGCCACTGCACGGTTTCAATGGCGCTTAACACGCCGAGCATACCGTCGTAGCGACCGGCATTGCGCACCGTATCCAGATGTGAACCGAGCAGCAGCGCCTGCGCGCCCGCCTGCGCCGCTTCGTAGCGACCGCAAATGTTGCCTACCGCATCCTGCCACGTCGTCATACCCGCGGCCTGCATCCATTCACCGACGCGCGCGTTGGCACGCTGCTGCTCCGGCGACAGATAAACGCGCGTCAGGCCATCTTCGCTTTCGCTGATCTCAGCCAGCGCATCACAGCGCGCCATGACGCGAGCGGCGGCGATCTGCGCCTCGCTGGCGGTCATCAGGCTTTTATTCATGCGCGGCTCCCGTAAAGATCCCACGCCGCCTGCATCCCCGCGCCTTGCGTGGTGCGGAAGCCAACATGATTCAGCACCGCTTCCAGCGCGCTCAGGGTTTGCATCACGCAATCTTTACGCGCGTTGTAGCCCATGGTGCCGATGCGCCACACTTTGCCATGCAGCGGACCAAACGAAGTGCCGATTTCGATACCGAAATCTTCCAGCACCAGCTTGCGCACCTGATCGCCATTCACGCCCTGCGGAATCACCACGCCGAGCACGTTATTCATTTTGTGTTTTAAATCGCCAAAGGTTTCGAGGCCCATGCCCTGAATGCCTTTCAGCAGCGCATCGCCGTGTAGCTTGTGGCGCGCGATGCCGTTATCTAATCCCTCTTCCATTATCAGACGCGCACATTCACGCGCGCCAAACAGCGCGGTGGTGGCTTCGGTGTGGTGATTGAGACGTTCCGGGCCCCAGTAATCCATGATCATGCCGAGATCAAAATAGTTGGAGTAGATCATCTCGTCGTCACCATCCTGATGATCGGCGGTGCGGATGCCCTCTTCCACGCATTTGCGCTTGCGGATCACCGCTTCCATCTGCGGGCTCAGCGTGATTGGCGACGTACCGGATGGACCGCCAAGGCACTTCTGCATCCCGGCGGAGACCGCATCCAGGCCCCACGCATCGGTTTCCAGCGCGTTACCGCCGAGCGACGCGGTGGCATCGGTGTAGAACAGCACGCCATATTTCTGGCAAATCGCGCCCAGCGCTTCCAGCGGCTGCAGCATGGTGGTGGACGTATCGCCCTGCACCGTCAGCAGCAGGCGCGGCTGCACTTTTTTGATCGCGTCTTCGATCTGATCCGGCGTGAACACTTCGCCCCACGGCACTTCAATGGTGTGCACTTCCGCGCGGCAACGGCGGGCAATTTCACACAGCAGATGACCGAAACGGCCAAACACCGGCACCAGCACTTTGTCGCCCGGACGGATCGCCGACAGCAGGATCGCTTCGATACCGGCGCGTGACGTGCCGTCGATCAGCATCGTCCAGCGGTTTTCAGTGCGGAATACGCCACGGTACAGCGCCATCACCTCGTTCATGTAGTGCGTCATCGCCGGATCGTACTGGCCGATCAGCTGGCTCGACATGGCGCGCAGCACGCGCGGATCGGCATTGATCGGGCCCGGTCCCATCAACAGACGCTGTGGCGGATTAATTTGCGAAAATTGGCTGATATCCATGTTGTATTCCTTAAAGAAAGCTTAGAGGCGCACGGTAGAGATAAACTGCTTCAGCTCCGCGGTTTGCGGATTGGCGAACAGCGTTTTGCTGTCGCCCTGCTCCCAGACGCGCCCCTGATGCATAAAGACCACGCGATCGCCCACGTCGCGGGCGAAGTTCATTTCATGGGTGACAAGAATCAACGTCATGCCTTCGGCGGCCAGCTGCTCCAGCACTTTCAGCACTTCGCCCACCAGCTCGGGATCGAGCGCGGAGGTGATCTCATCACAGAGTAAAACTTTGGGCTGCATCGCCAGCGCACGGGCAATCGCCACGCGCTGCTGCTGACCGCCCGACAAATTGGCCGGATAGTAATTGATGCGCTCACCGAGGCCGACTTTCTCCAGCATCTGCGTTGCCAGCGCACGGCATTCGGCTTCACTTTTCTTCAGCACGCGGCGCGGCGCCAGCATCACGTTTTCCAGCGCCGTCATGTGCGGGAACAGGTTGAAGTTCTGGAACACCATGCCGACCGAACGGCTGATTTCACGCGCCTGCGATTCGCGGTCGGTAATTGTCATACCGCCGAGTTTGATGCTGCCTTCCTGATAACCTTCCAGCCCGTTCATGCAGCGCAGCAGGGTACTTTTACCCGATCCGCTGCGGCCGATAATCGAGATCACTTCGCCGTGATCGACATCGAGATCGACACCTTTCAAGACGTGGTTGTCGCCGTAGTACTTCTGTACCTGATTAATGGTGATGAGCGGCATTGAATTTTTTCTCCAGGTACTGGCTGTAACGCGACAGCGGATAACACATCAGGAAGTAACCGAGCGCTACCAGGCCAAACACCTTGAACGGCTCATACGTCACGTTATTCAAAATGGTGCCGGCTTTGGTCAGCTCGACGAAACCGATAATCGAGGCCAGCGCGGTGCCTTTAATCACCTGCACGGCAAACCCAACCGTAGGCGCGATGGCGATACGAATCGCCTGCGGCGCGACCACGCGAAACAGCGTTTGACCAAAGGTCAGGCCGAGACAGCGCGACGCTTCCCACTGCCCTTTTGGCAGGGCACGAATGCTGCCGTACCAGATATCCACCAGAAACGCGCTGGTGTAGAGCGTTAAGGCCAGCGAGGCGGCGGTCCATGGCGCCACGTCGATGCCGAACAAGCCGACGCCGAAGAAGGCGAGGAACAGCTGCATCAGCAGCGGCGTGCCCTGAAACAGCTCGGTGTAGGCGCGCACCAGGCGCATCGGCCATTTACGTTTCAGCAGGCGCATAAACAGCAGCGGCAAGGTCACCAGCGTGCCGCCAAAAAACGCCACCAGCGAAAGTAAAATTGTCCAGCGCGCTGCCAGCAGCAGGTTGCGCAGGATGTCCCAGTCGGTAAATTGCGTCATCATGCCGGCTGCGCTCCCAACCATTTACGTCCCAGCGCCAGCAGCAGTTGGCGCATGGCAATCGACAACGCCAGATAGATCAGCGTGGTCACGAAATAGACTTCAAAACTCAAAAAGGTGCGCGACTGAATCAGGTTGGCGGCAAAGGTCAACTCTTCGTACGACACCTGCGACACTACCGATGAACCGAGCATCACAATGATGCATTGGCTGACCAGCGCCGGATAAATACGCTGCAGCGACGGCGGCAACACCACGCGGATGAAAGTTTGCGTGCGGGTCAATCCCAGCACGCGCCCCGCTTCCCACTGGCCGCGCGGCGTCACCTGAATCCCGGCGCGAATAATTTCGGTGCTGTACGCGCCAAGGTTAATCAACATCGCCAGCAGCGCGGCTTCACCCGCCGTGAGTTTCAGACCCAGATTGGGCAAACCAAAGACGATGAAAAACAGCTGCACCACAAACGGCGTATTACGAATCAGCTCGACGTACAGGCCCCAGATGCGGCTCGCCCAGCTCGGTTTGCCGCTGCGCAGCGCCGCGCCGAGAATACCGAGGCTGACACCGCCCACGGTGGCGAGCACGGTGATCTGAATCGTGACCCACAGTCCGGCCAGCAACTCTGGCCAGTGCGGCCAGAGATCGGCGAAGTTAAGTTGCGCCATACTTTATGCGCCGAGGTTCGCTGGCAGCGGCGCTTTCAGCCACTCTTCCGACAGCTTGTTCAGCGTGCCGTCTTTGATGCCCTGCTCAATCAGCGCATTCACTTTCTCTTTCAGCGCCGGCTCATCTTTTTTCAGGCCGATGTAGCACGGTGAATCTTTCAGCATGAACTGGGCAACCGGCGCTTTTTCGGCGTTCTGGCGCGCAATCGCCGCCACTACCAGGTTGCCCGTCGCAACGTACTGCACTTGTCCGGAAAGGTAGGCCGACAGCGTGGTGTTGTTATCTTCATAACGCTTCACCTGCGCCTCTTTCGGGGCGATATCGCTTAACACCATATCTTCCACTGCACCGCGCGTGACGCCGATCGATTTGCCGCTCAGCGCTGCCGCATCTTTCAGCGTTTCGCCTTTCGGACCAAATACGCCGAGGAAGAATGGCGCGTAAGCGCGGGTGAAATCGATCACTTTTTCACGCTCGGCGTTTTTACCCATGCTGGAGATCACCAGATCGACTTTATCGGTCTGCAGATACGGCACGCGGTTGGCACTGGAAACGGGCACCAGCTGCAACTTCAGTTTCATCTGTTTAGCGAGATACTTCGCCATGTCGATATCGTAGCCCTGCGGTTGCAGATCTGTACCTACAGAACCGAACGGCGGGAAGTCTTGCGGAACCGCTACGCGGATCACGCCGCGCTTTTGGATATCCTGCAGCTGATCGGCCATCGCACTACCGACCTGCGCCATCAGCAATGCCGCGCCCGCTACCGCTAATAATACTTTTTTCATTATGCACCCCGGTGAGTTTACGTGAAACAAAAGATTCTTGATGAATCATTCTGCAACTAATGTGCCAACCGCAGTGCCGGGAGAAGAAAGGGGAAAAAACGCGGAATTACCGCGTTGAAGGCAGCAAAAAAGGGCATTGCGCCCGTTGGAATTAACGATCAAAATTAGTGCAATGCACCATAATGGCGCCCGTTAACGGTGTTCCAGCTCGTCGAGATGCTGATAAAGATCGGCAATTTGATGGATGCGCTGACGGCCCTGCGACAACATTTCGTGCAGTAACGCATTCGCCAGCAGGTTAATCAGGCTCATGGCGGAGGCGTAGCTATCAAAAGCGGAAACGCTGTCGAGCGGCGCACAAAGCTGCCAGCGCGCCAGCGTAATAATCCCCTGCGCCTGCGGCTCACACAGCGCCAGCACCGGAATGTTGCTCTGCTGCAGCTGCTGCATCAGCGGGCGAATGATGCGTGGACGGCGGCGAAACGCCATCACCACCACGATATCGTCGGGCGTGATATCCACCAGCTCTTCGCCCAACGTCTGGCCCGGCTGCGGCAGCACATGCACCTGCGGACGCGCCTGCATCAGTTGCTGACGCAGGTGCAGCGCCACCGGATAGGCGTTACGCATGCCGATGATAAATAACCGTTTTGCCGCGCCCAGCGCGCTGATCACCTCGCCAAACTGCTGCGGATCGATGCTGTTGACCCACTGCGTCAGGTTGGCCATCTCCTGCTTATAGTGGCGTGACAGTAAGGTGTTGCCCTGCACCGCATCGCGGTTGTCGGTGAGCGGCATGCCGCTCTGGCGCAGGATGCGCAGCTCGTCGCGCATGTCCTTATATTTCTCGTAACCGAGACGCTTGAATAAACGGCTGACCGTGGCCTTCGACACACCGCTCAGCCGCGCCAGCTCGGCGCTGTTGTAGCTGATCAGGTCATCAAAGTGGTCAAACACGAAGTCGGCAATGCGCTGCTCCTGCGGCGACAGTTGCGGATAGTGACTACGAAGGCGTTCATCAAGTTGTTTCATCATCGGTCCTGTAACTTTCGTTTCATCACAAGCTAGCATAAATCGATCCAGATTGATGTCCGTTCAAAACTGGAACAGCTCTTGCTTCCCATTAACCACGTACCCAGAAAAAGAGTTCTTTATGATACAGAGCAACATGGCGCCGTTAGGCATGGCCGTTACGCCGCACCATCTCGCCAGCGAAAGCGCGTTAGCGGTGCTGCGCGAAGGCGGCAATGCGCTGGAAGCGATGGTGGCCGCCGCTGCCACCATCGCCGTGGTTTACCCGCACATGAACGGTTTGGGCGGCGACGGCTTCTGGCTGGTGGTGCCGCCAAACGGCGATCCCATCGCCATTGACGCCAGCGGCGCAGCCGGTTCGCTGGCACATCTTGATTTCTACCATGGCGAAACGCAGATTCCGCATCGCGGCCCCAAAGCCGCCTTAACCGTGGCGGGTACCGTCAGCGGCTGGCAGGAAGCGTTAACGCTGGCGCAGGAACTTGGCGCGACGCCGCTGCCGTTAACCCGTCTGCTGCGCGATGCAATTCGCTATGCCGCCGACGGCATTCCGGTCACCGCCTCGCAAGCCGCCGCCACCGCCGCCAAACAGCACGAGTTGCAGCATCAACCCGGTTTTGCCGCCACCTTTTTACCGGACGGCAGCGTGCCGCTTGCTGGCAGTCGCTTCACCCAGCCGGCGCTGGCGAATACGCTGAGCATGCTGTGCGATCACGGGCTGGAAAGTTTCTATCGCGGTGAACTGGCGCACCATCTGGCGCGCGAAATGACTGCGCTGGGGATGCCGATCACGCTGGAGGATTTGCAGACGCATCAAGCCCGGCGCTGCACGCCGCTGCACCTGGCACACAGTGAAGGCGATATCTGGAACATGACGCCGCCAACGCAGGGTTTGGTGTCGCTGGCGATCCTCGGCATTACCGATCGGCTGAATATGGCTGACGCCGATGAAGCGCAAACCGTGCACCGCATCGTTGAAGCCACTAAAAAAGCCTTTGCGCTGCGCGACAAGCACATCACCGATCCGCGCCACATCGACATTGATGTGCAGCGTCTGCTGGATGAGGAACACCTCAGCACGCTGGCTGCGCAGGTGGACGATCAACAAGCCGCTGCGTGGGGCACCGGGCGCGGGCCGGGCGATACCGTGTGGATGGGCGTGATGGACAGCAGCGGATTAGCGGTTTCGTTTATCCAGAGCGTCTATCACGAATTCGGCAGCGGCGTGGTGCTGCCCGGCACCGGCATCACCTGGCAAAACCGGGGTGCCGCCTTCAGCCTGCAACCCGAACATCTGCTGGCGCTGCAGCCGGGCAAACAGCCGTTCCACACCCTGAATCCCGCCGCCGCGCGTCTCAAAGATGGCCGCACCATGGTATACGGTTCGATGGGCGGCGACGGCCAACCGCAAACCCAGGCGGCGATTTTCACCCGTCACGTGATTCAGGGACATCCGCTACAGCAGGCGGTGAGCGCGCCGCGCTGGCTGCTGGGTCGTACGTGGGGACAATCATCCGATTCGCTCAAGCTCGAAGCGCGCATCGCACCGGAAACGGTGCAGCAGCTGCGTGCGCTCGGCCATGAGGTTGAACTGCTACCCGATTTCAGTGAAGTGGTCGGCCATGCGGGCGCGATCGTCAGACACAACAACGGCATGCTGGAAGGCGCGTTCGATCCGCGCAGCAACGGCAGCGCCGCCGGTTTCTAACGGAGATTATTGATGAGTTCACAACCGGACTGGGCCACCTATATCGCCCAAATGGAGCAGATTCTGGCGCTGGAGCTGGATGATGCGCGCCGCGCCGAGCTGCTGACGCAGTTCAACCGCATCGCCGCCATGGCCGAGCCGCTGATGGCGCTGCCGCTCGACGATCGCCTGGAAGTGGCGGGAGTGTTTCATCCATGAAACTGTCGTCATTATCAATTAATGCCCTGCAGCAGGCGCTGAGTCAGGGCGAGATCAGCGCCCGCGATATCGCGCAAAACACGCTGGCGGCGATTGAACAGCATAAGGCGATCAACGCCTGGACCGAAGTCACCAGCCAGCGCATGCTGCGCGAAGCCGATCAGATCGATCTGCAGCGCCAGCGCGGTGAAGCTTTGCCGCCGCTAGCCGGCATTCCTTACGCGGTGAAAAACCTGTTTGATGTCGCCGGACACAGCACCTTAGCCGGTGCCAGCCTGTTCAGCGCACGCGCGGCGGCGCGCGAGGATGCGTGGGCGGTGAGCAAACTGCGCCAGTCTGGCGCGCTGCTCTCCGGCATGCTGAATATGGATGCCTATGCTTATGGTTTTACCACGGAAAACACCCATTACGGCGCAACGCGCAACCCGCGCGATTTAACCCGCGTGGCGGGCGGATCGTCCGGCGGTTCAGCGGCGGCGGTGGCTGCGGGTTTGGTGCACTTCTCGCTCGGTACCGACACTAACGGCTCGATCCGCGTGCCCGCTTCACTGTGCGGCATCTTTGGCCTGAAGCCGACCTTCGGCCGCCTGTCGCGCAGCGGCAGCCATCCGTTTGTCGCCAGCCTCGATCACATCGGCCCGTTTGCCCGTTCGGTTGAAGATTTGAGCCTGGTGTACGACACCTTGCAAGGTGCCGATGCCAGCGATGCCTTCCAGGCCGCGCAGCCCGTCTCGCCAGCTAGCGCAGGGCTCAGCAAGGGCGCAGAAGGCGTGCGCAGCGCGGTACTCGGCGGGTTCTTCTCAACCTGGTGCAGCGATGAAGCGCGTGCCGCCGTGGCGGTGGCAGCTAAAGCGCTGCAGGCAATCGACGAAGTGACCTTGCCGAATGCGGAGATCGCACGCTCGGCGGCCTTTATCATGACCGCCGCAGAAGGCGGCAATCACTACCTGCCGATGCTGCGCACGCAGCCGGAGCAGTTCGAGCCCAACTCGCGTGAGCGCCTGCTGGCCGGTGCGATGCTGCCTTCGGCGTGGTACGTGCAGGCCCAGCGTTTCCGCCGCCACTTCCAGCAGCAGGTGCTGCCGCTGTTTGAGCAGTTTGACGTGCTGATTGCGCCCGCCACGCCCTGCACCGCCACCACCATCGGCCAGGAAACCATTCATATCAACGGCCAGCATTTGCCGACGCGCGCCAGCATGGGCATGCTAACCCAGCCGATTTCGTTCCTCGGCTTACCGGTCTGTACCGTGCCGCTGCAAACCGCCAGCGGCTTGCCGATAGGCTTGCAGCTGATCGCTGCGCCGTTTAAAGAACATCTGGCACTGCGCGCCGCCTGGGCGCTGCAACAGCAAGGGCTGACGCTGCCACAAACCACCTTAATGGACGCCTGAAAATGACACCTGAACATATCGATCGCCCGGCAATTCTCGCCGAAGTCACCGCCGCCTTTTACCGCTATGAGCAAGCGCTGATCGGCAATGATGTTGAGGTGCTGGATGAGCTTTTCTGGCACGACAAACGTACCGTGCGTTTGGGCGCGGGTGAGAATTTGTATGGCATTGATGAGATCCGCGCTTTTCGCGCGGCGCGTCCGTCAAAAGGGTTGGAACGCGAGTTACGTAATACGGTGATCACCACTTTTGGCGATAACTATGCGGTGTGCAGTACGGAGTTTACGCGTGAAGGTGTAGAGAGGATCGGACGCCAGCAGCAGACGTGGGTGCGATTGCCATGCGGCTGGCGGATTGTCGCGGCGCAGGTGAGTTTGATGAGTTGAGTTGTTTTTCCCCTCACCCTAACCCTCTCCCGCACGCGGGAGAGGGAATGATTGGGCTACCGCACGCGAGAGAGGGAATGATTGGGTGGAGTGATTTGCTAAACCGGGGCCGGATCGGCGCCTTCTCCCGCTGGCGGGAGAAGGTTGGGATGAGGGGCTAAGCGCTCGGTGCCGGATGCGTCACGATCCAGTGATCGGCGATTTGCTGCCGCGTACACACCCACACATCTTCATGCTGCTGAATATGATCGAGGAAGCGCTGCAAGCCACGGAATTTCCCCGGACGTCCCAATAAACGACAGTGCATGCCAATCGACATCATCTTCGGTGCCGTTTCGCCCTCTTCGTACAGCACATCAAAGGTGTCGCGCAAATAGGTAAAGAACTGCTCCGCCGTGTTGAAGCCCTGCGGCGAGGCGAAGCGCATATCGTTGCACTCCAGCGTGTAAGGGATGACCAGATGCGGTTTAACCGTGCCGTCCTGACAGGTGACCTGCGTCCAGAACGGTAAATCGTCGCCGTAATAGTCGCTGTCATAGCTAAAGCCGCCCTGCTCGACCACCAAACGTCGGGTGTTGGGGCTGTCGCGGCCGGTGTACCAGCCGGTTGGCGCTTTGCCAAACAGGTCGGTTAACACGTCCACCGCCTGCTGCATGTGCTGGCGCTCGGTCTTGGCATCCATCGCCTGGTAGTGAATCCAGCGCCAGCCGTGGCTCACCACGTCGTAATCCGCCGCTTTGATCGCCTCAACGATGTCCGGATGACGCGCCAGCGCCATCGCCACGCCAAACACCGTCAGCGGCAAACCGCGCTTTTGAAACTCATTGTGGATGCGCCAGAAACCGGCGCGCGATCCGTATTCATACAGCGAATCCATCGACATATGGCGATCGGCGTAGCTGGCCGCGCCGATGATATCGGAAAGAAACTGCTCGGAACCGGCGTCGCCATGCAACACGTTGTTCTCGGCGCCCTCTTCGTAATTAAGGACAAACTGCACCGCGACGCGCGCTTTGCCCGGCCACTGCGCATGCGGCGGGTTGCCAGCGTAGCCGATCAGATCGCGGGGATAGTTTTTGTTGAAGCTGTACTCTTTCTTGCCAGATACATCATTCATTCTGTAAGTTCCTGTCGCTCAACCAGTGGTTAGTTTAGGTGCTGAAAGGCTCCGCTGAGCGGTTTTTCGAGTGGATAATCGAGATCGCCGTGCTTGCTGGTACCAAAGCCTAGCGCCACCAGCGACTCCACCATTTTTACCGCAGCGCTGACCCCGTCGATTACCGGCATGCCCAGTTCTTTGGTGAGATCCTGCGCCAGCGTAGCCATACCGCCACAGCCCAGCACAATCGCGCCGCTGCCATCTTCGCGTTTGGCCTGCATGCAGCGCTGACGCACTTTCTCCTGCGCCACGCCGCTGCCGTCTTCCAGCGCCAGCACCGGCAGATCGATGGCGTGCAGCGCGGCACAATGGTGTGTGAAGCCATATTGCTGCAGCAGATGGCGCGCAATCACCAGCGTGCGCGGCAAGGTGGTGACAATCGAAAAGCGCGTCGCCACCAGCGTGGCGGTGTGCATGGCCGCTTCCGCAATGCCAATTACCGGGCCGCTTGCCAGTTCACGCGCCGCCAGCAATCCCGGATCGCCGAAGCAGGCAATGATATGGCCGCTCACGCCCTGCTCTTTGCCGCGTTTCACCTGCTCCAGCACACCAATCGCCGCGATGGCTTCATCAAAATGACCTTCAATCGACTCGACGCCGTGAGTCGGGCACACCGCCAGAATCTCGGTGCCCGGCGCGGCGACGGCGCGCGCGGCAGTACCCATGGTTTCCGTCATCGCTAAGCTGGTGTTGGGATTGATGACCTGAATCAGGCTCATGATGCCGCTCCTTTGTTACCGGCAAATAACCGGGTGAAATCAGGCAAGGTTTCGCCGCTGCGCTCAAAGTGCAGGCTGGCAACAATGTGTTCGAAGTGATGCTGCAGCGCCGCCGTCAACCCCGGCAGATCTTTTTGCCGCAGCAGATCCACCAGCCGATCGTGATGATCGCATCGGCAGCCGCGCTGCCACGGTGCACCGTAAGCGGCAATCACCAGCGACGAACGCTGCGTCAGGCGCGTCACCATATCGGTGAGCACTGCGTTACCGGAGATCGCCTGCAGCTGAATATGGAACGCGGCGGAGAGACGAATCGCCGCGGCACCATCATGCTGATCATGTGCCTGCTGCTCTTCTTCAATCAGCACGCCGAGTGCCGCTAAGTGCGGTGCCTGCACGTGGCTCAGCACCGCCGGCAGATTGGCGCACTCTAATAAACTGCGGGTGGCGAAGATGTCGCGGGCTTCATCCACGCCCGGCGTCGCCACCTGTGCACCACGCCTGGGCGACAAAGTGATCATTTGCACCGCGGCGAGGCGTTGCAGCACCTTACGAATGCCGGTGCGACTCACGCCGAAGACATCCGATAAGGCTTCTTCCGGCAATTTACTGCCCGGCGGCAGTTGATGCTCAACGATGGCGGTAAGCAGCGCCTGATAGATAGGTTCATCGCGATCGTTCAGATCGGCAGCCGTTTTCTGGCCTGTTTCACTTTTCATTACCTGCTCCGGTAAGTGACTGTGTGCTGCACATCGTATACGTGAAATTAATTTTTTGTATACAAGAAATCATTTCTGGCCTGGATCCTGCAATACCGTTTCACGCTGTGATTATTTTTCCATGATGTTGAGAGGAGCAGGTTTCATGCCAAATCATTCTGAAGTGACCTCGCGGGTGGCCTCTGAAGCCAACGCACAATACAGTCCACGTCTGTGTAATGACGATCTGGCGCCGACGCGCGACCAGAACTGGTCGTGGTACAACATCTTTTCGTTCTGGATGTCGGACGTGCACAGCATGGGCGGCTACGTGGTGGCCGCCAGCTTCTTTACCCTCGGGCTGGCGAGCTGGCAGGTGCTGCTGTGCTTGTTAGTGGGCATCTGCATTGTGCAGCTGTGCGCCAATCTGGTGGCCAAACCGAGCCAGATGGCAGGCGTACCGTACGCGGTGATTTCGCGTCAGGCGTTTGGCGTGTTCGGCGCTAACATCCCGGCGATTATTCGCGGGCTGATCGCTTTTGCGTGGTACGGCATCCAGACTTATCTGGCGGCTAACGCGCTAATGCTGGTGCTGCTGAAGTTCTTCCCCACCCTGAGCAGCATGACGCAAAGTAGCTGGCTCGGCTTATCTCAGCTGGGCTGGTGTTGTTTCGGTGTGATGTGGTTACTGCAGGCGATGGTGTTCTGGCACGGCATGAACGCGATTAAACGCTTTATTGATGTCGCCGGTCCGGCGGTGTACGTGGTGATGGTGGCGCTGGCGGGCTGGATTGTATACAAAACCGGTTTCGATGGTATCTCCTTTACGCTGGCCAGCAAGCAGTTGAGCACCGGCGAGCAAACCTGGCAGATGATTACCGCCACCGCGCTGGTGGTCTCCTACTTCTCCGGTCCGCTGCTGAATTTTGGTGACTTCTCGCGTTACGGCAAAAGCATGGGCGAAATTCGTCGCGGCAACCGCTGGGGCTTACCGTTCAACTTCCTGCTGTTCTCGATTGTCACCGTGGTGATTGTCTCCGGTACGCAATCGCTGTTCGGCAGAATGATCACCGATCCGATTGAAACTGTCAGCATGGTGGGTAACGACGTGGCGGTGGCGATTGGCCTGCTGACCATGATTATCGCTACCATCGGCATTAATATCGTGGCGAACTTTGTTTCGCCGGCATTCGACTTCTCGAACTGCTCACCGCAGAAAATCAGCTTCCGCACCGGTGGCATGATTGCCGCAGTCGGTTCGGTGTTACTGACGCCGTGGAACCTGTTCCAGTCGCCAGAACTGATTCACTACACGCTGGATGTGCTGGGCTCGTTTATTGGGCCGCTGTTTGGCATCCTGGTGGCCGATTTCTATCTGATCAAACGCAGCAAAGTCTACGTGGATGACCTGTTTGATGACACGCCGAAAGGACGTTACTGGTATCGCGGCGGCTTCAACCCGAAAGCGATTGCCGCGCTGCTGCCGTCGGTGGGCATTTGTCTGGTGATCAGCTTTATTCCTTCACTGCATGCGGTGGCGAACTTTAGCTGGTTTATCGGCGTGGCGTTGGGTGCGGGCTGCTATCGCTGGCTGGCGCGCGCTGACCGCGAAGAGTCGGTGGCGGCGTATCGCGCGACGGTGGCGGTACAGAAGGATTAAGTTGCGTGCGCGCTGGCCCTCATCCCAACCTTCTCCCGCTAGCGGGAGAAGGGGCAGCTCGCTGCGAGGGTTAACATCGAGCGCGATCAGCGCCTTCGCCCAGTTGCGTGAGAAGGCGGGGGATTAGGGAAAATGACACCATTTAGAAAAAGCAAAAAGCCGATGCATTTCTGCATCGGCTTCTTTAAATAGATTGGCGGAACGGACGGGGCTCGAACCCGCGACCCCCTGCGTGACAGGCAGGTATTCTAACCAACTGAACTACCGCTCCGCGCTTTGTTCCCCGTCGAGAACGAGGCGCATATTAATAGCAGCTTTCACACCCGTCAACGCTTTTTCTGTGGGAATGTTTCGTTTGACGTTTTTTTCAGCTTAACGTCGATTTTGCACGCAAAATCAGCCGTTTTACACGCGCCACAAGCAGCTACCACCCTTCTTCTGCACCAAATCCAGACGACCTTCGTGCGCAGCAATCTCTTCATCGCTGGCGCTGACCACGCGCAGACCTGAACTCGGACGCACAATGCGCTGAATGTTCTCCGCGCCGCCCTGATTGTTCTGCTCACCGTCCAGAGAAAATGCCAGCGAGGTTTGACCGCCGGTCATCATCAGGAATACTTCGGCCAGAATCTCGGCATCGAGCAGTGCGCCGTGCAGCGTACGCTTGCTGTTGTCGATTTCATAACGGTTGCACAATGCATCGAGGCTGTTGCGCTTGCCGGGATACATCTTACGCGCCATCGCCAGGCTATCGGTGATCTGGCAGAAGGTTTCGGTTTTGCCGATATCCCGCTTCAGCATGCCGAATTCATAATCCATAAAGCCGATATCGAACGATGCGTTATGGATCACCAGCTCTGCGCCACGGATGTAATCAAGGAATTCGTCGGCGATATCCGCAAACATCGGCTTATCAGCGAGGAATTCATCGGCGATACCGTGAACGCCGAACGCTTCCGGATCCACCAGCCGATCGGGCTTCAGATACATATGGAAGTTGTTGCCGGTCAGGCGACGGTTGATCACCTCAACCGCACCAATTTCAATGATGCGATGTCCTTCATAATGTACACCGATCATGTTCATGCCGGTGGTTTCAGTATCGAGGACGATCTGGCGGTTATTTGCAGTGCTCATAGGACTCGTTTTATGTCAGACTTGGCGTTTTGTCAGAAGGAAGTCTACCAGAGATGCGCAAACAGGTAGAAATATTCACCGATGGATCTTGCCTGGGCAATCCCGGTCCCGGCGGTTATGGCGCCATTTTACGTTATGGCGCGCATGAAAAAGAGTTCAGTACAGGTTATCGCCTCACCACTAACAATCGCATGGAAATGATGGCGGCTATCGTGGCGCTCGAAGCGTTGAAACAGCCGTGTGAGGTGGTGATCAGCACCGACAGCCAATATGTTCGTCAGGGTATCACCAGCTGGATCCACAACTGGAAGAAGCGCGGCTGGAAAACCGCCGATAAAAAACCGGTGAAAAATGTCGATCTGTGGAAACGCCTCGATGTGGCGCTCAGCAACCATGAAATTAAGTGGGAATGGGTAAAAGGCCACGCGGGGCATCCGGAGAACGAACGCTGCGACGAACTGGCACGCAGCGCGGCGGGAAAGCCCACTCAGGATGATATCGGTTATCAGGTTGAATCCTGATCCTTCACTTCACGAAACTGGCGCGTGACATTAACCGTTTGCCGTAGCTGGCTTTGACTCAGATTCTTCTTCATTTTGGTGGGCGTTAGCGGGAACGTACGTTTACGTGCCACCACAATGTTCAAACAACCGAGCGCCGGTAAATGCGCGCTGATCACCCTGCCGCCCTGCCGATGCCACGGCACCACCTGGAAACGGGTGCGGTAAACCACCTCATAATTCAGCAGGCCCAGCCAGTCGAGCAATCGTACCTGGCTGAACATCCGTCCACTCCACGGCGCGCGCGAGTGCAAACCCGGAATGCCTTTGCTAATCCCTAATAAACTGAAAGGGTTGAAGCCGCTGATGATCATCCATCCATCATCGATCAATACCCGATCCACTTCACGCAGTACGCGGTGCGGATCCTGACTCCACGCCAACGTGTGCGCAAGTAAACAGGCATCAACGGATTTAGATTCAAAGGGTAATTGCGTGTTATTGGCGATAACCTGTAATTCATCGCCCTCAATGCCCACATTCACCTGATGCGATATGGCACACTGGCTGGTGTTGATTTCTGCGCTGAGGCTGCCAATTTTAAGCATATGAAAGCCATATAGCTTGCCGAGATAAGGCTGCAGTTGCTGAGTGAGCGCGTCGCGAAAATAGTCTCCCATTGGCATATCGCGCCAGGAGCGCGGTGCAGTCAGGATTTGGCGTGTTTTAGCCGGCTTCATGCTCTACCATTTTCCTTTTTCTACGACCTGAGAGGTGTTTATGAATCTTACCAGCATTCCCGCATTGCAGGATAACTACATCTGGACACTGACGGACGATGACAACAGGTGTTTGATAGTCGATCCCGGCGAAGCACAGCCGGTGCTGGATAAAATCAGGGCCAATCATTGGCAACCCGTGGCGATTTTGCTGACACATCATCATCACGATCACGTCGGCGGTGTGGATGAGCTGTTGCAGCACTATCCCGATGTGGCGGTTTTCGGTCCACAGGAAACGGCAGATAAAGGGGCGAAGCGTATTGTGGCCGAAGGTGATGAATTTACCCTGCTTGGGCTGAATTTCCGTGTCATCGCAACACCCGGTCACACTTTAGGACATATCTCATATTTCAGCTCCCCTTATCTTTTCTGTGGTGACACGATGTTTTCTGGCGGCTGCGGGCGATTATTTGAAGGCACTGCAGAGCAAATGTTCGAATCATTTCAAAAACTTAATCAGCTCCCTGAAGATACTCTCGTTTGCTGCGCGCATGAGTACACTTTATCCAATATGAAGTTTGCTGCGGCTATTCTGCCCCACGACCCTAAAATTTTGGCAAGGTATCAGCAAATTAAGGACTTACGCGCAGAAAACCGCATCACTTTACCAACAAAACTGGCCTTAGAGCGGGAAATAAATTTATTTTTACGCACGCAAGAGGCTGATTTACAACAGGCTTTAGGCACTAATGTCTCATCATCAGCGTTATGGCAAACTTTCGCCGATCTACGCGAGAAGAAAGACCGCTTTTGATATTTGAGGTTGTGTTGTGGTGGACCGTCACGTATAGTTGCTCGTCTTTTAAGCGAACTATTGACACACACATGAAGGCTAAAGCGATCTTACTCGCCTCGGTCTTGCTGGTAGGATGTCAGGCATCAAGGAATGACGCCAATATCCCCGTACAGCATGCCCAGAGTCTGTCTTCAGCTGGTCAAGGTGAAAATGGAAAGTACGGAGATCGATTGTTGTCGCCGCGATGGCAGGATGATGGAACAAGCCTCGCAGAAGATACTGATCTCTGGAATCACATTAGTGACGAGTTGAAGATGGGGATTCCGGAAAACAGCCGGATCCGCGAACAAAAAACAAAATTTTTAAAAAATAAGAGCTATCTCCACGATGTAACATTACGGGCAGAGCCGTACATGTACTGGATTGTCGAGCAGATACAGAAACGTAAAATGCCGATGGAACTGGTACTGCTACCCATAGTGGAGAGCGCTTTTGACCCACACGCAACATCTTCTGCGAATGCCGCCGGCATCTGGCAGATTGTTGCACAAACGGGCAAAAACTATGGTTTGAAACAGAACCAATGGTACGACGGACGCCGCGATGTGGTGGCCTCGACCAAAGTAGCGCTGGATATGATGCAGCGTCTGAACGGTATGTTTGACGGCGACTGGTTACTGACCATCGCCGCCTATAACAGCGGTGAAGGACGTGTGCTGAAGGCGATGAAACAGAATAAGGCGCGCGGTAAGCCGACTGACTTCTGGAGTTTATCGCTGCCCCGCGAGACCACGGTTTACGTACCTAAAATGTTGGCCTTGAGTGAGATTCTCAAGAACAACAAGCGTTACGGTATCAAACTGCCGACCCCGAACGAGAGCCGTGCTTTAGCTCGCGTAGAGGTGGGACAGCAGATTGAACTGACGCAGGCCGCCGATATGGCCGGTATGTCTCTCAGCAAGCTGAAGACATTTAATGCCGGTTATAAAAACGGTGCCACTGCGCCAAATGGACCGCACTACATTATGGTGCCTAAGTCCAACGTTGCTAAGTTGCGCGATTCACTGGCTTCCGGTGATATCGCTTCCGTGCAGCCTACCGAGATGGCGAAAGTCAGTGCGGCAGGAAACAGCTATACGGTACGCAAAGGTGACACCTTGTCTGGCATTGCCAACAAGCTTGGCGTAAGCGTCAGTGCACTGAAACAGCAGAACAATCTGCGCAGCGCTTCAGTTCGTACCGGTCAGACTCTGACCGTGAACGGCAAAGCGAGCACGCAATTGGCTGATAACGGCAACAGCATCACCTACCGTGTACGTAAGGGTGATTCTTTTGCCAGTATTGCTAAACGCCACGGTGTGAACACCAAAGACGTTATGCGCTGGAACAGTGACGCTAAAGACATTCAGCCGGGCGACAAGCTCACGCTGTTTGTGAATAATAGCGCAACACCTGATACCTAATGCCCCGAAAAGGCTGGCTTTTGTCAGCCTTTTTCATTTTCTGCTTCTGCTAAATTCTGCATATCGCCTGTTCAGGCTCTGACTCGCCCTTCCCTGCATTATTTCAGCTGAACATTAACTGTTGCGAGGCGTGAGTTCGAGCGTATTAGCTTAACGCTCGATACCGTAGAGAGAGTTGAACTCAACCAGCAGCGGATTGTGATCTGATGCGCGCGTCACCAGCACAGAAGCTTCACTGACCTTCATATCGCGGTAGAAGACGAAATCCAGTGGGCGCCCAAAGGCTTTTCGGCGATGGTCATCGGTGAAGTTCACCTCACGCAAAGACATCTCCCGCGCAAAGCGATATAGCGCATTCATGCGCTGGCGGCTCCAGGCGTTAAAATCTCCCGCCATGATCACCGGCCCACGATGATGTTGAATCTGTTCGCCAATCGGCCCCAACTGTTTGCTGTAGACATCGACACCGAGACTGAAATTGACCGCGTGGATATTCACCACCATCAGCATTTCGCCCGTGGGTAATGGATACGCCGTGACCAGCGCAGATTTGGCCAAACGCAGCAGCGGCTCACGTTCCCTTAGTGGGCAACAGTACACAGGGTGCGCAGACGCCAACGTCATGACGCCGGAAGGATGTTGCGGTAAGACAAAGGCCGGCACCTGATCGGCCGCAAGATAGTTACTGGTGGCGAATTTGACCAGTTCAGGCGTGGCCTGCGCCTCCTGCAGCAGAACAAGGTGGGCATCTTTGCCAAAACCCTGGAGCACAGACATCCAGTCTGCACGCTGTTGCTTAAAGATATTCCAGACTAAAACTCGCAGTGTGGGATCAGCTGGCAAAGGTGCGCCAGGCGGTAATGCCTGCCCAAGATGCAGCATTGCCCCCGGCGGAAAAATCCGTTCTGCTGGTTGACCGGCTACATAACGCATTGAATAAGTTTTTTTCCGCACTTTCCCGCCCAACTGGTTTACGACTCGTACTTCACCTGACTGTTATAGGGATTTTAGCGCGGGGTTTCAATTGGTGTTCTTGATTGTCGGAATTCGCCTCACAGCTTACCAATGTAAAAGCCTGCCAGCTGGCAGGCTTTTGTGCATGTCATTCCATCGCTATCGCAGTCTGAGTTTTATCGGGTTGGCCACTCAATCGCCCTAGCAGCAGCGCGCCAGGTACAATTACGGTGCCGATCCACGGGGTTTACGCCAATCCATAATGTTCAACAATGCAGAATCACGCTCACTGCGGCAGGCAGAGTAATACGGAGTTGTTCAGCGATGGTTGGGCTCAGAACGACGATAACAAATTCTGTCGTTCCGATCGCACAGGCACTGATCGTCAGCGCCCAAAGTGCAATTGGCATGATTAACTCCCATTAAGGTTTTAATGGGCATTAGTGTTGCCGCATGCTTTAATGACAAAAAGATGCAAAGTGCGAATAGACTTTTGCTTTTGGAGGGATAATGAAAGCATCGTCAGATGAGCTTAAGGTGTTTATCGCTGTAGTGGAGAGCGGCAGCTTTAGTCGCGCTGCAGAACAGTTGCAGATGGCCAATTCAGCGGTGAGTCGCACGGTTAAAAAACTGGAGAATAAGCTGGGTGTCGCGCTCTTAACGCGTACTACGCGTCAGCTAGCGCTCACTCATGAGGGCGAGCATTATTTTCGCCGCGTGCAAAAGTTGATGCACGAGATGTCAACCGCCGAGAGCGAGTTGATTGAGCGTCAGATGGCGCCTCAGGGCGTACTGCGTATTGATGCTGCTACACCCGTAATTCTGCATCTGTTGCTACCGATGATTAAACCCTTTCGTGAGCGCTATCCCAATGTCACACTATCGCTCATATCTTCAGAGAGCTTTATTAACCTCATCGAACGTAAAGTCGATGTGGCGATTCGCGCTGGCAATTTGACGGATTCTACACTGCGCGCTCGTTTGCTCTTTATAAGCTATCGCAAATTAGTGGCGACGCCGGCTTATCTGGCGAAATATGGTGTCCCTGCATCAACAGCTGATTTGGCTCAGCATGAATGCCTTGGCTTCGTTGAAACGCCACGCTTAAATCGCTGGCCAGTCGCAGATGAAGGTGGCGATCTTTATGACATCACGCCAGGAATGTCATCTAACAGCGGCGAAACGCTTAAACAGCTAGTGCTAGGCGACCAAGGTATCGCGTGTTTATCAGATTTTATGGTAGATAAAGAGATAGCCGATGGTACTTTTATTGAACTGCTTGCTGAACAGCGTATCCCAGTTGAGATGCCTTTTAATGCAGTCTATTACAGTGACTTAGGAGTTAGCCAACGCGTTAGGGCGTTTATCGATTTTCTGAGTGAATGGGTTAAAGCTCAGCCCTGGCGAGTGCAGGGCTGAAAAGGGATGCAGCGATTAATCCCAGTCTGGCGCCAAACCTTCTGGACCCACTAAGCGCTGATGACGATCCAGCGCGGCAATATTTGCCATATCTTGATCGTCTAGCTGCAGATCAACCGCTGTCATGTTGCTCGCCAGGTTTTCACGTTTGGTTGATGACGGGATCACCGCGTAACCTAACTTCATCGCCCATGCCAAAACAACCTGTGCCGGAGTAGCTTTGTGCTTCTGTGCAATGGTATTAATTACCTCATCCTTCAGCGCTTCTCCATAAGCTAACGTCATGTAAGAAGTGATGTGAAGACCATTCTTTTTAGCAAAATCAACCACCTGCCGATTCTGCAGAAAGGGATGCAGCTCAATCTGGTTAGTCGCTATATTTTCCACGCCAACCGCGTCAATCGCCTCTTTCATCAAAGCAATTGGGAAGTTTGAGATACCAATTTGCCGCGTCAGGCCTGCTTCTTTTGCTGCCATCAATGCCAACATGCTCTCTTTTACCGATACCGCCGATCCGGGAGAAGGCCAGTGGATTAAAGTGAGATCGACATAATCGGTGCGCAGTTTCGCCAGACTTTCTTTCAAGCTGGGAATCAACTTCTCAGCCGAAAGATTCTCAATCCAGATTTTGGTGGTAATAAACAAGTCGCCGCGTACTACACCACTCTCAGCGATCGCCTGCCCCACAGCCGCTTCATTTTCATAGATTTGCGCAGTATCAATTGTGCGATAGCCAAGTTCCAACGCAGTTTTAACTGAATGGATTACAACGTCATCTTGCAGGCGGAAAGTACCTAAACCAAAGGCGGGGATCGTCATGATTTCCTCATCGTATAGCGTTATGTTTCGATGGGAACTATTGTGGCAAGTTTATTGTTGCTGAAAAATCCGTTTATAAGCAAAAAAATTTTGATTTTTTATCAACAATAATGACGAAATTGCAGATATGAAAAAGCCCTGACTTTTCAGTCAGGGCTTATCAATTAAGTGGCGGAACGGACGGGGCTCGAACCCGCGACCCCCTGCGTGACAGGCAGGTATTCTAACCAACTGAACTACCGCTCCACCGATTCTGTACTGATATCAGACAATCGTTCTGATTTCAGGTGTTTCGCCCTTCCCGCGTCACGGGGAAGGTCACGACCCGGTGACGGGTCTTAAATTGATGCCTGGCAGTTCCCTACTCTCGCATGGGGAGGCCCCACACTACCATCGGCGCTACGGCGTTTCACTTCTGAGTTCGGCATGGGGTCAGGTGGGACCACCGCGCTAAAGCCGCCAGGCAAATTCTTGCTGCACGAAACGAATATTTTTCACTGATGCCGCGTTGCTCTCCCTCGCGTAACTCAGTCACATACTTCAGTATGCTCCCTCGCTCCGTCTCGGTCGGCGCCTCGCCTCAGCGTAAAATCTTCGCTTCCGCTAATTCTTTATCCGGTAAAACAAGCTGAAAATATCGGTCTCTCAGACCAAAACGCCTCTGGCGTTGTAAGGTTAAGCCTCACGGGTCATTAGTACCGGTTAGCTCAACGCATCGCTGCGCTTACACATCCGGCCTATCAACGTCGTAGTCTTCAACGTCCCTTCAGGACTCTCAAGGAGTCAGGGAGAACTCATCTCGGGGCAAGTTTCGTGCTTAGATGCTTTCAGCACTTATCTTTTCCGCACTTAGCTACCGGGCAGTGCCATTGGCATGACAACCCGAACACCAGTGGTGCGTTCACTCCGGTCCTCTCGTACTAGGAGCAACCCCCCTCAATTCTCCAGCGCCCACGGCAGATAGGGACCGAACTGTCTCACGACGTTCTAAACCCAGCTCGCGTACCACTTTAAACGGCGAACAGCCGTACCCTTGGGACCTACTTCAGCCCCAGGATGTGATGAGCCGACATCGAGGTGCCAAACACCGCCGTCGATATGAACTCTTGGGCGGTATCAGCCTGTTATCCCCGGAGTACCTTTTATCCGTTGAGCGATGGCCCTTCCATTCAGAACCACCGGATCACTATGACCTGCTTTCGCACCTGCTCGAGCCGTCACTCTCGCAGTCAAGCTGGCTTATGCCATTGCACTAACCTCCTGATGTCCGACCAGGATTAGCCAACCTTCGTGCTCCTCCGTTACTCTTTGGGAGGAGACCGCCCCAGTCAAACTACCCACCAGACACTGTCCGCAGCCCGGATTACGGGCCTACGTTAGAACATCAAACATTAAAGGGTGGTATTTCAAGGTTGGCTCCACGCAGACTGGCGTCCACGCTTCAAAGCCTCCCACCTATCCTACACATCAAGGCTCAATGTTCAGTGTCAAGCTATAGTAAAGGTTCACGGGGTCTTTCCGTCTTGCCGCGGGTACACTGCATCTTCACAGCGATTTCAATTTCACTGAGTCTCGGGTGGAGACAGCCTGGCCATCATTACGCCATTCGTGCAGGTCGGAACTTACCCGACAAGGAATTTCGCTACCTTAGGACCGTTATAGTTACGGCCGCCGTTTACCGGGGCTTCGATCAAGAGCTTCTCCTTGCGGATAACCCCATCAATTAACCTTCCGGCACCGGGCAGGCGTCACACCGTATACGTCCACTTTCGTGTTTGCACAGTGCTGTGTTTTTAATAAACAGTTGCAGCCAGCTGGTATCTTCGACTGCCTTCAGCTCCATCCGCGAGGGACTTCACCTGATGACAGCGTGCCTTCTCCCGAAGTTACGGCACCATTTTGCCTAGTTCCTTCACCCGAGTTCTCTCAAGCGCCTTGGTATTCTCTACCTGACCACCTGTGTCGGTTTGGGGTACGATTTCGTGTTACCTGGAGCTTAGAGGCTTTTCCTGGAAGCAGGGCATCAGTTACTTCACCACCGTGGTGGCTCGTCGTCACGCCTCAGCCTTAAGATACCCCGGATTTACCAAAGGTATCAGCCTACACGCTTAAACCGGGACAACCGTCGCCCGGATAACCTAGCCTTCTCCGTCCCCCCTTCGCAGTAACACCAAGTGCAGGAATATTAACCTGCTTCCCATCGACTACGCTTTTCAGCCTCGCCTTAGGGGTCGACTCACCCTGCTCCGATTAACGTTGAACAGGAACCCTTGGTCTTCCGGCGAGCGGGCTTTTCACCCGCTTTATCGTTACTTATGTCAGCATTCGCACTTCTGATACCTCCAGCATGCCTCACAGCACACCTTCAACGGCTTACAGAACGCTCCCCTACCCAACAACACATAGTGTCGCTGCCGCAGCTTCGGTGCATGGTTTAGCCCCGTTACATCTTCCGCGCAGGCCGACTCGACCAGTGAGCTATTACGCTTTCTTTAAATGATGGCTGCTTCTAAGCCAACATCCTGGCTGTCTGTGCCTTCCCACATCGTTTCCCACTTAACCATGACTTTGGGACCTTAGCTGGCGGTCTGGGTTGTTTCCCTCTTCACGACGGACGTTAGCACCCGCCGTGTGTCTCCCGTGATAACATTCTCCGGTATTCGCAGTTTGCATCGGGTTGGTAAGCCGGGATGGCCCCCTAGCCGAAACAGTGCTCTACCCCCGGAGATGAGTTCACGAGGCGCTACCTAAATAGCTTTCGGGGAGAACCAGCTATCTCCCGGTTTGATTGGCCTTTCACCCCCAGCCACAAGTCATCCGCTAATTTTTCAACATTAGTCGGTTCGGTCCTCCAGTTAGTGTTACCCAACCTTCAACCTGCCCATGGCTAGATCACCGGGTTTCGGGTCTATACCCTGCAACTTAACGCCCAGTTAAGACTCGGTTTCCCTGCGGCTCCCCTATACGGTTAACCTTGCTACAGAATATAAGTCGCTGACCCATTATACAAAAGGTACGCAGTCACCCCATTAAAGAGGCTCCCACTGCTTGTACGTACACGGTTTCAGGTTCTGTTTCACTCCCCTCGCCGGGGTTCTTTTCGCCTTTCCCTCACGGTACTGGTTCACTATCGGTCAGTCAGGAGTATTTAGCCTTGGAGGATGGTCCCCCCATATTCAGACAGGATACCACGTGTCCCGCCCTACTCTTCGAACTCACAGAATGTGCACTTTCGTGTACGGGACTATCACCCGGTATCGTGCGACTTTCCAGACGCTTCCACTAACGCACAAACTGATTCAGGTTCTGGGCTGTTCCCCGTTCGCTCGCCGCTACTGGGGGAATCTCGGTTGATTTCTTTTCCTCCGGGTACTTAGATGTTTCAGTTCCCCGGGTTCGCCTCGCAACACTATGTATTCATGTTGCGATGATGCACTGGGTGCACCGGGTTTCCCCATTCGGACATCGTCGGCTGTAGCGGTTCATATCACCTTACCGACGCTTTACGCAGATTAGCACGTCCTTCATCGCCTCTGACTGCCAGGGCATCCACCGTGTACGCTTAGTCGCTTAACCTCACAACCCACAGGCGTTTTGCAACGCGCGCAGACTGCAAGCATTTGAGAGACTCGAACATATCGCCGCTTCATTCTTATTACGGAGAATGAAGACGATACGTCGTTTCAATTTTCAGCTTGTTCCGGATTGTTAAAGAGCAGTATCTCAGACGCAGCTCGTAAGCTTCGTTTGAGATACGTCGTGGAGACACCTTTCACCTGTCACCAAGCAAGTGGCGTCCCCTAGGGGATTCGAACCCCTGTTGCCGCCGTGAAAGGGCGGAGTCCTAACCGCTAGACGAAGGGGACACGATAGTGTCACGACTTCGCAGCCGTCTTGCTCATTACTTTCTATCAGACAATCTGTGTGAGCACTTCGCGGGAAGGTATCTTCAGGTAAGGAGGTGATCCAACCGCAGGTTCCCCTACGGTTACCTTGTTACGACTTCACCCCAGTCATGAATCACAAAGTGGTAAGCGCCCTCCCGAAGGTTAAGCTACCTACTTCTTTTGCAACCCACTCCCATGGTGTGACGGGCGGTGTGTACAAGGCCCGGGAACGTATTCACCGTAGCATTCTGATCTACGATTACTAGCGATTCCGACTTCACGGAGTCGAGTTGCAGACTCCGATCCGGACTACGACGCACTTTATGAGGTCCGCTTGCTCTCGCGAGGTCGCTTCTCTTTGTATGCGCCATTGTAGCACGTGTGTAGCCCTACTCGTAAGGGCCATGATGACTTGACGTCATCCCCACCTTCCTCCAGTTTATCACTGGCAGTCTCCTTTGAGTTCCCGGCCGAACCGCTGGCAACAAAGGATAAGGGTTGCGCTCGTTGCGGGACTTAACCCAACATTTCACAACACGAGCTGACGACAGCCATGCAGCACCTGTCTCAGAGTTCCCGAAGGCACCAAAGCATCTCTGCTAAGTTCTCTGGATGTCAAGAGTAGGTAAGGTTCTTCGCGTTGCATCGAATTAAACCACATGCTCCACCGCTTGTGCGGGCCCCCGTCAATTCATTTGAGTTTTAACCTTGCGGCCGTACTCCCCAGGCGGTCGACTTAACGCGTTAGCTCCGGAAGCCACTCCTCAAGGGAACAACCTCCAAGTCGACATCGTTTACGGCGTGGACTACCAGGGTATCTAATCCTGTTTGCTCCCCACGCTTTCGCACCTGAGCGTCAGTCTTTGTCCAGGGGGCCGCCTTCGCCACCGGTATTCCTCCAGATCTCTACGCATTTCACCGCTACACCTGGAATTCTACCCCCCTCTACAAGACTCCAGCCTGCCAGTTTCGAATGCAGTTCCCAGGTTAAGCCCGGGGATTTCACATCCGACTTGACAGACCGCCTGCGTGCGCTTTACGCCCAGTAATTCCGATTAACGCTTGCACCCTCCGTATTACCGCGGCTGCTGGCACGGAGTTAGCCGGTGCTTCTTCTGCGGGTAACGTCAATCGGTGAAGTTATTAACTCCACCGCCTTCCTCCCCGCTGAAAGTACTTTACAACCCGAAGGCCTTCTTCATACACGCGGCATGGCTGCATCAGGCTTGCGCCCATTGTGCAATATTCCCCACTGCTGCCTCCCGTAGGAGTCTGGACCGTGTCTCAGTTCCAGTGTGGCTGGTCATCCTCTCAGACCAGCTAGGGATCGTCGCCTAGGTGAGCCATTACCCCACCTACTAGCTAATCCCATCTGGGCACATCCGATGGTGTGAGGCCCGAAGGTCCCCCACTTTGGTCTTGCGACGTTATGCGGTATTAGCTACCGTTTCCAGTAGTTATCCCCCTCCATCGGGCAGTTTCCCAGACATTACTCACCCGTCCGCCACTCGTCACCCGAGAGCAAGCTCTCTGTGCTACCGTTCGACTTGCATGTGTTAGGCCTGCCGCCAGCGTTCAATCTGAGCCATGATCAAACTCTTCAATTTAAGTTTGATTTGCTGAAACCAGTTCAGCGGTGCTCATCTGTAAAACGTCATAATGAATTTCATTATGTGTTCACTCGTGAGGCTTTGATATTTTTTTGCGTCCGGAGACGCGGATATCAATCCTGCGAGTGCCCACACAGATTGTCTGATAAATTGTTAAAGAGCGTTGCGAACAGCGGCTGAACCGCCTGTCGCGAGGTGGCGTATACTACGCTACTCTCCTTCGGAGTCAAACACTTTTTTCAGCGTCTTCATCCGGCGGGATGAATTTCTTCACTCCCTGCCGAGCCGTCTGCGTTGCCGCTTTGCCGTCTCAGTGGTGGCGCATTATAGGGAGTTATTCGGAGCTGACAAGTGCAAATTTCAAGTTTTTTGCTGTTCGCTTGAAATTTGCGCAAAAGGCCCGTTTTCAAGCCTTTTTGATACGTGCTGGCAGCTCTGCCAGACTATTAATCACCCAATCCGCCACTGCTTCCCCTTCTGCCGTTACCGGCTTGCCACTACGCACCAGCACTTTGGTACCCACACCCGCTGCTAACGCCGCCTGCATATCTTCTATTTTGTCGCCTACCATATAAGAAGAAGCCATATCGATATCCAGATGCTGCTGCGCGGAGAGCAACATGCCCGGCTGCGGCTTACGGCAATCACACTGCTGGCGATACGCTTCTACCGTTGCATCTGGCAAATGCGGACAGAAATAGATGCCATCCAAATCAACATCACGATCGGCCAGCGACCAATCCATCCATTCTGTGAGTTGCATAAACTGGTCTTCGGTAAACATGCCACGCGCAATGCCCGACTGGTTAGTCACCAGTACCAGCGCATAGCCCATCTTCTTTAACGCCTGTAGCGCTTCGATGGTGCCATCAATGAATTCGAAATTATCGATTTCATGAACATAGCCGTGATCAACATTCAATGTGCCATCACGATCAAGAAAAATAGCCGGGACTTTGTTCGCCACGTAGAAACTCCTGCTGAAAATGTGTCGCTAAGTATCGCATGATTGCGTATAGCGAGAGAATGGCAGTTTGAATGACTTCCATTGATTTAGCCGTCTGGATGCCTTAACATCCATCCAAATTTCGCACAGCCCTGCTGAGTGAAGCCCGATACACCACGGACTATGCAACACGATAATAAATAAACTAATGATTAAACTCGAAAATATCACCAAAGTGTTCCAGCAAGGCTCACGCACCATTCAGGCGCTGTCCAACGTCAGCCTGCACGTGCCTGCTGGACAGATCTATGGCGTCATCGGTTCCTCTGGTGCCGGTAAAAGTACCCTGATTCGCTGCGTCAATCTGCTGGAGCGCCCAACCTCCGGACGCGTGCTGGTTGATGGCCAGGAATTAACCACCCTTTCTTCTGGTCAATTGACGCTGGCGCGCCGCCAGATTGGCATGATTTTCCAGCACTTCAATCTGATGAACTCCCGCACCGTCTCCGGTAACGTGGCGCTGCCATTAGAGTTAGGCAATCTTTCGCGCGAACAGATAAAGAAGCGCGTTAGCGAATTACTCGATCTGGTGGGATTATCAGACAAGCATGATAGCTGGCCAGCGAATCTCTCTGGCGGACAAAAGCAGCGTGTTGCGATTGCCCGCGCACTGGCGAGCAATCCTAAGGTGCTGCTGTGTGATGAAGCCACCAGCGCACTGGATCCTGCAACCACGCGTTCGATTCTGGAGCTGCTTAAGGACATTAACCGTCGTCTAGGCATTACCATTCTATTGATCACCCATGAAATGGATGTGGTGAAACGCATCTGCGATCAGGTTGCGGTGATCAGCAATGGTGAGTTAATTGAAAAAGACAGCGTGAGCGAAGTGTTTTCGCATCCGAAAACGCCGCTGGCGCAACAATTCATTCAATCGACGCTGCATCTGGATATCCCCGACGACTACCAGCAACGCATGGCGCCACAGCCAACAGCTGATAGCGTGCCGCTGCTGCGTCTCGAGTTCACCGGCAAATCGGTGGATGCTCCGCTACTGTCAGAATCGGCTCGCCGCTTTAACGTTAATAACAACATCATCAGTGCGCAGATGGATTACGCCGGCGGCGTGAAGTTCGGCATCATGCTGGCTGAGATGGATGGCAGTGAAACAGATACACAAGCCGCGATTGCCTGGCTGAAAGAAAATCATGTGAAAGTAGAGGTGTTGGGTTATGTCTGAAGCGATGATGTGGTTACTGACGCGTGGCGTCTGGGAAACGCTGATGATGACCTTCGTCTCTGGTTTCTTTGGTTTTGTCCTCGGTCTTCCGATTGGCGTGCTGCTGTATGTGACGCGTCCCGGCCAGATTCTGGCCAACAACGCGCTTTATCGCGTGCTGTCCGCGCTGGTGAATATCTTCCGTTCTATTCCGTTCATTATCCTGCTGGTATGGATGATTCCGTTCACCCGCGCCATAGTCGGCACCTCGATTGGCCTGCAAGCCGCGATTGTGCCACTAACCGTCGGCGCCGCGCCGTTTATTGCACGTATGGTGGAAAACGCCCTGCTGGAACTGCCAACCGGATTGATCGAAGCGTCTCGCGCCATGGGCGCCACCCCGCTGCAGATCGTGCGTAAAGTCCTGCTGCCAGAAGCGCTGCCAGGTCTGGTGAATGCCGCTACAATTACCCTGATTACGCTGGTTGGCTACTCCGCAATGGGCGGAGCGGTTGGCGCAGGCGGTTTGGGCCAGATTGGCTATCAATACGGTTACATTGGCTATAACGCCACCGTAATGAACACCGTGCTGGTTTTGCTGGTTGTGCTGGTCTATTTAATCCAATTCTGTGGCGACCGCATTGTACGTGCTGTGTCCCATAAGTAAGCAAGCAACATCAATAGTCCTCTATTAAGGAAAGGATATGTCTTTTACATTTAAAAAGATTGCCGCTGTGGGTGCTCTGATTGGCGCAATTGCGCTGGCAGGATGCGATCAGAAAGCAAAAGATCCAAACCACATTAAAGTGGGTGTGATTGTCGGCGCTGAACAGCAGGTTGCTGAAACTGCAGTTAAAGTGGCGAAAGAGAAATATGGCCTCGATGTTGAGCTAGTGACCTTTAACGATTACGTGCTGCCAAACGAAGCACTGAGCAAAGGTGATATTGACGTTAACGCCTTCCAGCACAAGCCGTACCTGGATCAGCAGATCAAAGATCGCGGTTACAAGCTGGCCTTCGTAGCGAACACCTTCGTTTACCCAATCGCCGGATACTCGAAGAAAATCAAATCACTGGATGAACTGCAGGACGGTTCACAGGTTGCTATCCCGAACGATCCAACCAACCTGGGACGTTCACTGCTGCTGCTGCAGAAAGTCGGCCTGATCAAACTGAAAGATGGCGTTGGCCTGCTGCCAACCTCACTGGATATCACTGAGAACCCGAAAAAGCTGAAGATTGTTGAGCTGGAAGCGCCGCAGCTGCCACGTTCACTTGACGATCAGCAGATCGCACTGGCGGTGATCAACACCACGTACGCCAGCCAGATTGGTCTGACGCCAGCGAAAGATGGCATCTTCGTGGAAGACAAAGATTCACCTTACGTGAACCTGATTGTTAGCCGTGAAGATAATAAAGACGCGGAGAACGTGAAGAAGTTTGTGCAGGCTTACCAATCAGACGAAGTGTCTGAAGCGGCCAACAAGATCTTTAACGGTGGCGCAGTGAAAGGCTGGTAATGTTCACCTTTCATGCCTTGCAGGGCGGCTTCGGCCGCCCTTTCTTTTGCCATAAATTGCACCTGACTTGTTATTTATTGTCGTCCTTGTTTCAATAACGCCACTTTTTTATTACTTGAGGATGTTGCCATGCGTTTTTTACCGCTCTGCTTGTTAGCATTGATGCTGACCGGGTGTGTGCGTGAATATCACCCGATAAGCAGTGCTCCTTCTCGTCCGCAACAAGCATCCAGCGAACCACAACGTAAACCGACTCCACGTCCCGCGCCGGTGAAGATCTACACCGATGCGACCGATCTGGTCAGCAACCCGTTCCGCGATTTGGGCGAAGTCTCTGCTGAAGATTGCCAGAGCAGCAGCCAGGATTCGCCTCCTAACATCAACACCGCGCGCAAGCGCCTGCAGATTCGCGCAGCCGGCATGAAAGCCAACGCCGTCCTGCTGCATAAGTGCGAAATTGTCACCAGCACGCCGGGATGCTATCGCCAGGCCATTTGCCAGGGCTCCGCACTGAAAGTATCAAATCAATGAGTGAGTTTGCCTTTGCGCAAATCGGCGTGATTCGTTCGCCGTGGAAAGAGAAGTTTGCCGTCCCGCGCCAGCCCGGTCTGGTGCAGGATGGCTGCGGCGAGCTGCATCTGCTACCACCTTACAATCAGCCGGAAGCCGTGCGCGGGCTGGAAGCGTTTAGTCATTTGTGGGTGCTGTTTGTATTCCATCAAACCATTGAAGGAGGCTGGCGTCCGACCGTGCGTCCCCCGCGCCTCGGTGGCAATGCGCGTATGGGCGTGTTCGCCACCCGTTCAACCTTCCGCCCCAATCCTATCGGCATGTCGCTGGTTGAGTTAAAAGGCATTCGCTGCGAGAAGCAGCAGGTGATCTTGCAGCTCGGCAGCCTCGATTTAGTCGATGGCACGCCTGTGGTGGATATCAAACCTTATCTGCCGTTTGCCGAAGCGCTGCCTGATGCGCGCGCCGGGTTTGCGCAGGCGGCGCCTGATGCCACCATGCCGGTGCGCTTTTCGCCGCTGGCGCAGAGCCAGCTTCAGCTGCAGCAGAAAACCCATCCGCAGCTAGCGCGTTTCATTAGCGAAGTGCTGGCACAGGATCCGCGCCCGGCTTACCGTAAAGGTGAGACGGAAGATCGTGAATATGCCGCCTGGCTACTCGACTTTAACGTGCGCTGGCGCATTGATGAGGCAGGAACCGAGGTGATCGCCCTCGATCCCCGTTAAAACCCGCTTTTGAGTGATTGATCTCGCTGGTACACTAGCCGCCAGAAAAATTTTGTCAGTTTCCTTCCGTATAACTGGAATCGTAATCAATGCGTACTACTCAATATCTGCTCTCCACTCTGAAGGAGACACCTTCCGATGCAGAAGTGATCAGCCACCAGCTGATGCTGCGCGCCGGCATGATCCGCAAACTGGCTTCCGGTCTCTACACCTGGTTGCCGACCGGGATTCGCGTGCTGCGAAAAGTTGAAAACATCGTGCGTGAAGAGATGAACAACGCCGGTGCGATTGAGATCTCCATGCCGGTGGTTCAGCCTGCCGATCTGTGGGAAGAGAGCGGCCGTTGGGAGCAATACGGCCCGGAACTGCTGCGCATTAAAGATCGTCACGAACGTCCCTTCGTGCTGGGTCCAACCCACGAAGAAGTGGTCACCGATTTGATCCGCAACGAGCTGAGCTCTTATAAGCAGCTGCCGCTCAATCTGTATCAGATCCAGACCAAATTCCGCGATGAAGTGCGCCCGCGTTTTGGTGTGATGCGTTCACGCGAGTTCATCATGAAAGATGCTTACTCGTTCCACACCACGCAGGAATCGCTGCAGGAAACCTACGACGCGATGTACCGCGCCTACAGCCAGAGCTTCAGCCGTATGGGCCTTGATTTCCGCGCCGTACAAGCTGACACCGGTTCTATCGGCGGCAGCGCATCACATGAATTCCAGGTGCTGGCACTGAGCGGTGAAGATGACGTGATCTTCTCCAGCGAATCCGATTACGCGGCCAACATTGAGAAAGCCGAAGCCTTAGCGCCGGCTGGCGAGCGTCCGCACGCCACAGAAGCCATGACGCAGTTCGATACGCCAAACGCCAAGACTATCGCCGAGCTGGTTGAGCAACATCAGTTGCCGATTGAGAAAACCGTTAAGACGCTGTTCGTCAAAGCCACCGAAGAGAGCGGCCACACGCTGGTTGCCCTGCTGCTGCGCGGCGATCATCAGCTGAACGAAATTAAAGCGGAGAAGCTGGATATCGTCGCTGAACCGCTGGAGATGGCGAGCGAAGAACAGATTCGCGCGCTGCTGGGTGCCGGTCCAGGCTCGCTCGGCCCGGTCGGTTTGACCATGCCAGTGATCGCCGATCGTACCGTGGCAAAAACAGCTGACTTCTGCGCGGGTGCCAACATTGATGGCAAACACCTGAGCGGCATCAACTGGGGCCGCGATCTGCCAGAACCGCGCGTGGAAGATATCCGTAACGTGGTGGAAGGCGATCCAAGCCCAGACGGCAAAGGTACGCTGCTGATTAAACGCGGTATCGAAGTGGGCCACATCTTCCAGCTGGGTACCAAGTACTCCGAAGCGATGAAAGCAGCGGTTCAGGGCGAAGATGGTCGTAACCAGGTGATGACCATGGGCTGTTACGGCATCGGTATTACGCGCGTTGTGGCGGCGGCAATTGAGCAGAACAACGACGAACGTGGCATCATCTGGCCTGCGGCATTGGCACCGTTTGAAGTGGCCATTCTGCCAATGAATATGCACAAATCTTTCCGTGTGCAGCAGTTGGCTGAAGAGCTGTACAACACGCTGCGTGCCAAAGGCATTGACGTGATTCTGGATGACCGTAAAGAGCGTCCAGGCGTGATGTTCGCGGATATGGAGCTGATTGGCGTGCCGCACACCATCGTAATTGGCGATCGTAATCTCGATAACGAAGAGATTGAGTACAAGGCGCGTACCGCCAGCGAGAAGCAGATGATTAAGCAACATGACATCGTCGACTTCCTGGTGAAAGCACTCAACAAGTAACGCTTAAACGCCTCCAGCCGGAGGCGTTTTTTATTGCACCTTTCCGCGCATCGCCTTCACGTTACTGCGCCGCGTTTTACCTTCCAGCCGCCTCACTTTAGAGCCGTGCGTCGGTTTGGTCGCACGCCGCACTTTTTCCACCGTGGTTAACTCCCGAATCAGATTTATCAGCCGCTGCACGGCCGCTTCCCGATTCATTTCCTGGCTGCGATGTTCCTGTGCTTTGATGATCACCACGCCTTCCGCGGTAATCAAATGATGGCTCGCCGCCAGCAGTCGCTCTTTGTAAAACGGCGGCAGCGATGAGGCATGAATATCAAATCGCAGGTGAATCGCCGTCGACGTTTTATTCACATGCTGGCCACCGGCACCTTGCGCACGGATGGCACTGAGTTCCACTTCATTATCTGCAAGTGAAAGCGATCGAGACAGCACAATCATCTGTCACCTACCGTTTGGCTCGACGTTGCGTCGCGTAATAACCTGTTCATCAACTTAACCTTTTGTGCGCACGCTGAATGCATAAGACCAGCGCGAAATGTCACTTTTGCCCATTTGCTTGCATCATTCCCGTGACGACCGGGCTGATTTCGATGAAATTCCTGTGATATAGTCGCCTATCATCCAGAGTATCAACTCTGCTGAGGAGGTGTATGTGCAAAAGTATTGTGAGTTAGTTCGCCAGAAGTATGCCGAAATTGGTAGCGGCGACCTTGGGTATGTGCCAGACGCCATAGGTTGTGCGTTGAAGGCTCTCAACGATATTGCCGCTGATTCTGCGCTAAACTCTTCTCTCAGGGAACAAGCAGCGTATGCCGCTGCAAACTTATTGGTGAGCGACTATGTTGACGAATGAAGCCTACAAACCCATCAACTGCGATGATTACGACAACCTTGAACTCGCCTGCCAAAAACACTGGACGCTGTCGTTAGAGTTAAAAAACGGCGATCAGCTCAAGGCCAAAGCCGTGGACATGGTCTCACGTAAAAACGTCGAGTACCTTGCCGTCGATCTCTCAGGCGAGACCCGCGAAGTGCGGCTCGACCACATCGCCAGCTTCACACATCCTGAGCTGGGCACCGTCGTCGTCAGCGAAGACGAGTAAAACCTCTCTCGGGCGGGAATCACATCCCGCCCACCTCGCTTAAGGTTTTAACGAACTGTAATACGCCGATAAATCTGCCATATCCTGATCGCTCAATCCCGTGACAAACGCTTTCATCACTTCCGCCTGGCCGCCGCTCCGCTCGCCTTTTTTATAGGCTTGCAGTGAATGCAGCAGATAAGGCGCATGTTGCCCGGCCAGATTGGGATAAAGCGGCACGGCGCTTTTGCCCTCCGCACCGTGACACGCCACACAGCTTGCCGCTTTTTGCGCGCCCGCATTCACATCGCCGTCGGCCAACGCCGGCAGCGCCGCAGCGAATAACGCCGCGGCCATCCAAAGTTTCATCATTGCTCTCCATTTTATTGTTGTGGTGACCAGATCGCCTGCCAGCCTTGCTCGTTGCTGGCTGCGCCTTCGCGGGTAATAAACAGCCCCGGCGCGCTAATTAACGTCTGGTTAAAATAAATCAACGGAATACGTTCGCGCTGCCAGGGCGCAACGCCCAGCTCTTGCCACAGCTTCTTCATCTCGCGGCCACCTGCGCGCCCCTGTATATGATAATAACCCTGCGCCTGGAAGCGGATCGTGATCGCTTCATCCGCTGCAGGCTGGCGCAGCTCGGCAATCCACGCATTCGCGTGCAGCGAACCTAAACCAGCGGGTAAATTAAGCGGCTGCGTGCGGTCTTGCCAGGTTAGCAAGTGCTGACTAAGTGAAGGCTGCGGCGGTAACCAATAGAGTTGCTGGCGATAGCGGCGCAGCTCAAAAGCGCCGAAACGCAAACAAGGTTTGGCATCTTCACGGCTGTTGATGACTTCATCGGTGATGCGTTTCAATGCCTCGCGCGAAGGCATCGCGCCGCCCTGTTGAGCAATCCAGCGGCGTAACAGCGCATGACGCCGCGCTTCGCTCATGTTCATTAACGGCGGGAAGTGCAGCGCGCCCTGCGCATCGCTAAGCTGCGCCAGCTGTTCCGCCATCAACTCGTCGAGCAGTTGCTCCTGCTCGCCACAGAGCGCGGCGCTGCGTGCACTGGCGGCACTGAAGTGCGGCCAGCGCGCCTGCAGCTGCGGCAGAATCTGCTGACGCAGGAAGTTGCGGTCATAGCGGCTATCGGCGTTGCTTTCATCTTCAATCCAGCGCAGTTGATGCTCGGTAGCATAGTTTTCCAGCTGCTGACGGCTAACGTCGAGCAACGGACGCAGATGCCGATGTTCACCCACGCTGCGCTGCAGCGGCATCGCGGCCAAACCCGCCGGTCCGCTGCCGCGTTTTAACGCCAGCAGCAGCGTTTCCGCCTGATCGTCAAGGTGCTGAGCGGTAAGTAAGTGTTCACCGGGTTGCAGATGCTGAAACAGCGCCTGATAGCGTGCTTCGCGGGCAGCCGCTTCAATGCCGTTGGCGCGGCCATCAACCTGCACATGCAGCACTTCACAGGGAATCTGCCACTGCTGGCAAACTTGCTGGCAATGCAGCGCCCAGCTATCGGCATTCGGGCTGAGACCATGATGGACGTGTAACGCGCGCACGTGTAGCGCTGGCTGCTGACGTTGCCAGCAGACCAATTGATGCAGCAGCACGGTGGAATCAAGTCCGCCGCTGAACGCCAGCACATAGCCAGCGTCGGGTGTCAGCAGCGAAGCAAGATGAGATAAAGACATGAGCGCGTTCCGTCCGGGCGAGCCACCGAATTGCGGCTCGCGGCGGACGCTAGTTTACGCCTGATACAGCTCCAGCGGCAAACCATCCGGATCGGGGAAGAAGGTGCAGGCTTTACCGGTTAACGCATCGATACGAATCGGCTCGCACGTCACGCCCTTCTCCGCCAGCGCCGCTATGGACTGTTCAACATCCTCAACGCAAAACGCCAGATGACGCAGGCCGCAGGCTTCCGGTCCACTAACGCGTGGCGGCGGCGAGGGGAAAGAGAACAGTTCGATGGTATAAACCCCGTTCAGGCCAAGATCGCCTTTCCACGAGTCACGATCGGCGCGGTAATATTCACCCAACAATTCAAAGCCCAGCACATCACAATAAAACGCCTTACTGCACTGATAATCGGTGGCAATAATGGCGATGTGATGGATCTGTTTAATCTGCAGCATAGCGACTCCGGTTTTCACATAAGCCGCTTACCCTACGTGGCAAATGCGACGATGAAAAGAGGTGATTGTCCTAAGTTAGCCTTCATCATCTTCACGCAATACGCGCACCAGATAACGCCCATCGTCCGTCAACGTCGCACCGTGAATATCGGTCTCGAAACCGGGATAGTGTCGGCCGATGGTGCATAGCATCAGCAGAAAATCGAGTACGGAACGGCTCTCTTCGGTGATCATCTCGCCCGGCATCACCACCGGCACGCCAGGCGGATACGGCAGAATCATGTTGGCGGAAATGCCCCCCACCAGCTCGCGAATATCCACCGTTTCCACCTGACCTTTTACCTGGCGCTGAAACGCCTGATGCGGCGTCATTTTCATCTCCGGCAGCACGTCGAACGCTTTCAACATCAGGCGCGGCAGATCATGTTGCAGGATCAATTGATGAATGCCCTGCGCCAGCGTTTGAATGCGCATGTTGCGGTAGAAGTCGGGATCTTCAGCGTAGAGATCCGGCAGCATGTTTTTCACGCGCAGGTTGAGATCGTATGCACGCTTAAACTCCGTCAGCCCACGCAGCACGCTCATCGCTTTGGTTTTATCGATGCCGATGCTGAACAGGAACAGCAGATTGTACGGCCCGGTTTTCTCCACCACGATGCCGCGCTGATCGAGGAACTTCGCCACCAGCGCGGCTGGAATGCCCTCTTCCGCCATGTTACCCAGCTCGCTCATGCCCGGCGTCAGAATGGTGACTTTGATCGGATCGAGATACATATGATCGCGATCGGCATGGGTGAAACCGTGCCAATCCTCCTCGCCCGGCTGGATCGGCCAGCATTCGGCTTGATCGACCTGCTCCGGCTGCCAGATATCAAAGAACCAGCCGTCAGACTCTTCGCGCAAGCGTTGAATCTCACGACGGAAATGCAGCGCACGTTCAACCGAGCGGTTGATCAGTCGCTTACCCGGATTGCCGCGCAGCATCGCCGCCGCGGTTTCAATCGACGAGACAATCGCGTAGCTCGGCGAGGTGGTGGTGTGCATCATGTAGGCTTCGTTGAAGGTGTGCTCGTCGTAATCGCCTTTGATGTGAATCAGCGAAGCCTGCGAGAACGCCGCTAACAGTTTGTGCGTCGATTGCGTTTCATAAATCACTTTGCCGGGAATACGATCGCCGCTCATGCCGCTTTTACCGGCATAGATCGGATGGAAATTGGTGTACGGCACCCACGCAGAATCAAAGTGGATCGATGGCACATCCAGCGTCTGTTTGATGAACTGCGTGTTGTACAGCAGGCCATCGTAGGTTGAGTTGGTGATCACCGCATGCACCGGCCAGCTAGCGCGCGGCGTGGCGTTGACCTTTTGCTGGATGTTGTCACGCGTAAACTCGCGCTGCGGAATGCCGCCCAGAATGCCCAGCGCGTTGCGCGTCGGTTTGAGCCAGATTGGGATGATGTCGCTCATCATCAGCAAATGGGTCAGCGATTTATGGCAGTTGCGGTCAATCAGCACCGTGCTACCCACAGGCGCCGCATACATGCCGACGATTTTATTCGAGGTCGAGGTGCCGTTGGTCACCATGTAGCTTTGCTCAGCGCCAAAGGTGCGCGCAACGTACTCCTCCGCTTCCAGATGCGGGCCGGTGTGATCGAGCAATGAACCCAATTCCGTGACCGAGATCGAGACATCCGCTTTTAAGGTGTTCGAGCCAAAGAAGTCATAAAACAGGCTGCCCACCGGGCTTTTCTGGAAGGCGCTGCCGCCCATGTGACCCGGCGTGCAGAAGGTGTATTTGCCCTCTTTGACGTAGGTGAACAACGCTTTAGTTAGCGGCGGCGTGATGTTATCGATGTACTCATCGGTGTACTGACGAATATGCAGCGCGATGTCATCGGCAGCGCTCAGGGCATACTCGAAGAAGTGCAGCGCCATGCGCATCTCGTTGATGCTGACATCCATCTGCGAATGGGTGTTGATGAAGGCATAGAGCGGCAGATATTCATTAAGCTGATTGATGTCGCTACACAGCGCCAGACTGTAATCGTCCCAGTCAAAAATCACACCGCAGATACGCGGATTGTGTTCAATCAACTTCAGCAGGTCGCTGGCATTATTGGGGTAAACGGTTTGGAAGCCTTGCAGCTTGAGGGCAGCATCCAGTTCGCGAATAGGCTCATCTTTGTAGAAAGCGCCGTGCGGTCCCATGATCGCAATAATATTCAATGCTCACCTCCTGTGGTGTTGTGGCACTGAATAAGGATAGCGAAAACCGCGCGCGGATAAACCTGGAATGCTCTGCTGTTGAGTGATTGCAACCGAATGCTAATGCACCAGAAAAGCCACGATCAAGCCAAAGGGGACAGGAAAGATCAGCCCGAAGAGCAAAGCATCCGAGCCATGGATGGCGAGGCCGATCTGCATGGATGCAGTGATTCTTTGCGATCGGGCTGGTCTTTTCTGGACCTTGCACCGAAGTCACAGCGAAATCGTCGAACCAGGTAGCCATGGATGGCTACCCTACGGATGGCTGATCAGAATGGTATTCGTTCGACATAAAAAAAGCGGACCGGGGTCCGCTTCTTGCTTAGCTCTGATGTATCAAGCGTAGCCGTAGTTCATCAGGCGCTGATAGCGACGGTTGAGCAACTCTTCGGTGCTCAGAACATCGAGATCGGCCAGATCGGCCAGCAGTTGCTGCTTAAGCGAAGCCGCCATATCTACCGGTTGACGATGCGCGCCGCCCAGCGGCTCAGGAATGATGGAATCGATCAGCTTCAGCTCTTTCAGACGCTCAGCTGTGATACCCATCGCTTCCGCAGCCAGCGGAGCTTTATCGGCGCTTTTCCACAGGATCGACGCACAACCTTCCGGTGAAATCACCGAATAGGTGCTGTATTGCAGCATATTGACTTTGTCGCCCACGCCGATTGCCAGCGCACCACCGGAACCGCCTTCGCCGATTACGGTACAAATCACCGGAATTTTCAGGCCAGACATTTCACGCAGGTTGCGTGCGATCGCTTCTGACTGACCGCGCTCTTCTGCACCCACGCCCGGATAAGCTCCCGGCGTATCGATGAAGGTGATCAGCGGCATCTTAAAGCGTTCAGCCATTTCCATCAGACGCAGCGCTTTGCGATAGCCTTCTGGTGCCGGCATACCGAAGTTACGACGAATTTTCTCTTTGGTCTCGCGACCTTTCTGATGACCAATGATCATCACTGGACGATCGTCAAGACGGGCAATACCGCCGACAATCGCTTTATCATCGGCATAAGCACGATCGCCAGCCAGTTCGTCGAAATCATCAAACGCGTTGCGGATATAGTCCAGTGTATAAGGACGCAGCGGATGACGCGCGAGTTGCGCCACTTGCCATGCGCCTAAATCGGAGAAGATTTTACGGGTCAGCTCAACGCTTTTTTCGCGTAAACGTTGCACTTCCTCATCCAAATTAATATCGTGTTTCTCATCCGAACGGCCAATCGATTTTAACGAGTCGATTTTCGCTTCAAGCTCTGCGATTGGCTGTTCAAAATCCAGGTAATTAAGACTCATAATGTTCCTGTTTTAGTCAAACTCCAGTTCCACCTGCTCCGATCCTACTAACGACCGCAAATCGTTGAGTAAACGATCGCTGGGCGAAATACGCCACGCTGCACCAAAGCGTAGCTTCGCTCGCGCATCGGCTCTCTGATAGTAGAGATGCACCGGAATGGTCCCGGAACGATGAGGCTCCAGAGACTGGCGGAGACGGTTTAAAAGCTGGTCATCAATTTGCCTGTCCGTCAGCGAGATAGCAAGTCCGCGCGCGTATTTTTCCCGCGCTTCGTCGATGTCCATCACTTCTCGAGCGGTCATTTTAAGGCCACCGCTAAAGTCATCAAAGCTGACCTGTCCACTGACGATCAGGATACGGTCCTTCTCCAGCAACTGCTGGTATTTATCTAACGCATCGGTAAATAACATCACTTCAAGACGACCAGAACGATCGTCAATGGTACAAATACCAATTCGGTTGCCGCGTTTAGTGACCATCACACGGGCGGCAATCACCAGCCCCGCCGCGACGGTTACTTTACCACGATCTGTCGGATGCATGTCTTTCAGCCGCATGCCGCCGACGTAACGCTCAATTTCTTTCAAATACTGGTTAATCGGATGTCCGGTAAGATAGAGACCCAAAGTCTCTCGTTCGCCATCCAGTTGAATTTGTTCCGGCCACGGCGTGATGCTGGCGTAGGATTTCTCTACCTGCTCTGGCTCTTCGGCCAGCACGCCAAACATATCGGCCTGGCCGATGGCTTCGGCTTTAGCATGCTGATCGGCCGCTTTTAATGCATCGCCGAGTGCACTCATCAAAGCCGCGCGATGCGGGCCGAGACGATCGAATGCGCCCGACATGATCAGTTTTTCCATTACGCGACGGTTGATCTTTTTGGTGTCGGTGCGCGCACAGAGATCAAACAACTCTTTGAAGTAGCCGCCTTCATTACGCGCATCAATGATCGCTTCGATCGGGCCCTCACCCACGCCTTTGATCGCGCCGATGCCGTAAACGATCTCGCCTTCGTCATTGACGTGGAACGGATACAAACCGGAGTTGATGTCTGGCGGCAGCACTTTGAGGCCCATGCGCCAGCATTCGTCGACCAGGCCAACCACTTTCTCGGTGTTATCCATATCAGCGGTCATTACGGCCGCCATAAATTCTGCCGGATAGTGCGCTTTCAGCCACAGCGTTTGATAAGAAACCAGCGCGTAAGCGGCGGAGTGCGACTTGTTAAAGCCATAACCGGCAAATTTTTCTACCAGATCGAAGATTTTCATCGACAGCTCACCGTCGACGCCCATCTTCTCCGCACCGTCCCGGAACACCGAACGCTGCTTCGCCATCTCTTCGGGTTTCTTTTTACCCATCGCACGACGCAGCATGTCCGCGCCGCCCAGCGTATAGCCAGACAGCACCTGCGCAATCTGCATCACCTGTTCCTGATACAGAATGATGCCGTAGGTCGGCTCCAGCACCGGCTTCAGGGTTTCGTGCTGCCACTGAATATCCGGATAAGAGATCTCTTCGCGACCGTGCTTACGGTCAATGAAGTTATCTACCATGCCCGATTGCAGCGGTCCCGGACGGAACAGCGCCACCAGTGCGATCATATCTTCGAAGCAGTCAGGCTTCAGACGTTTGATCAGATCTTTCATGCCGCGCGATTCAAGCTGGAACACCGCCGTGGTTTCCGAGCGCTGCAGCATATCAAAGCTTTTCTTGTCATCCAGCGGAATGGCGGCGATATCAATCGGTGGCAAACCCTGCTTTTCACGGCGCGGGTTAATCATCTTCAGCGCCCAGTCGATGATGGTAAGCGTACGCAGGCCAAGGAAGTCAAACTTCACCAGCCCGGCATATTCCACGTCATTCTTATCAAACTGGGTAACCGGGAATTGCCCGTTTTCATCGCAGTACAGCGGCGCAAAATCGGTGATTTTGGTCGGCGAAATCACCACACCACCGGCGTGTTTACCGGCGTTACGCGTGACACCTTCCAGTTTGCGCGCCATGTCGATCAGCGCTTTCACCTCTTCATCAGCCTCGTAGATCTCCGGTAGCTGCGGTTCAGCCAGGAAGGCTTTCTCCAGCGTCATGCCCGGATCCGGCGGGATCAGTTTCGAGATACGATCAACAAAACCGTACGGATGACCGAGTACGCGTCCCACATCGCGGATGACCGCTTTCGCCGCCATGGTACCGAAGGTGATGATCTGCGATACCGCATCGCGTCCATACATATCGGCCACGTGATCGATCACCTGATCGCGCTTCTCCATGCAGAAGTCAACGTCAAAGTCAGGCATCGACACACGTTCCGGGTTCAGGAAACGTTCGAACAGCAGGTCAAACTCCAGCGGATCGATATCGGTGATTTTCAGCGCATACGCCACCAATGAACCGGCACCCGAACCGCGGCCTGGGCCGACGGGAATGCCGTTGTCCTTCGACCACTGAATAAACTCCATCACGATCAGGAAGTAGCCCGGGAAGCCCATCTGGTTGATAACAGTGAGTTCAATCTCCAGACGTTCATCATATTCCACGCGTTTTTCTGCGCGCACCGCCGGATCCGGGAAGAGGAATTCCATACGCTCTTCCAGGCCTTCACGTGACTTCGCCACGAGGAAGTCTTCAGTGCTCATGTCACCGGTGGGGAACTGCGGCAGGAAATATTCGCCGAGGCGCACCGTCACGTTACAGCGCTTAGCAATCTCTACGCTATTTTCCAGCGCTTCCGGAATGTCCGAGAACAGCTCGCACATCTCCTCTTCACTACGCATATATTGCTGAGGACTGTAGTTGCGTGGACGCTTGGGATCGTCCAGCGTATAGCCGTCATGAATTGCGACGCGGATTTCATGCGCATCAAAATCTTCTTCATTCAGGAAGCACACTTCGTTGGTGGCAACGACGGGAATGCCTTCGGCCACCGCCAGCTCGACGGCGGCATGCAGATACGCTTCTTCATCGGCGCGACCGGTGCGCATCAATTCCAGGTAATAACGATTCGGGAAGTGTTCCTGATAAAAGCTCAAACACTGCGCTACCATCGCGCTATTGCCGCGCAGCAGACTGCGGCCCACGTCGCCGCGACGTCCGCCAGACAGCAGAATCAGGCCTTCGCCCAGCTCCAGCAGCCAGTCGCGATCGATGATTGGGCCCGCAATGCCGTAACCGCGCTGATATGCACGTGAAATCAGCAAGGTCAGGTTTTGATAACCGGTGTTATTGGCCGCCAGCAGCGTTAACTGTGTCAGCTCATCGCCCATCAATTCGCTGGCAACCTGGAAGTCAGCACCAATAATCGGCTTGATCCCCGCGCCGTGTGCGCTACCGTAAAAACGCACCAGCCCGCACAGGTTGATGTAATCGGTAATAGCAATCGCCGGCATGCCCAGCGCAGCCGCCTTCTTGACTAAGGGTCCGGTTTTCGCCAGACCATCAACCATGGAGTAATCACTGTGGACGCGCAGATGTATAAAACGAGGTTCAGCCATATCAGTTTCCGGTTAAAACAGCGTCAGGCTATTAAAGCGTAGTTGGCTGGCGGGCTGCCAGCACATCGGCATCAATCAAGGCGTTACGCACCGGCGCAAAGCTGCGACGATGATGAGGTGTGGCGCCGTGCTGCGTCAGCTTTTCCATGTGCAGCGCGGTTGGATAGCCTTTGTGTTGCGCAAAGCCATATTGCGGGAACAGCAGATCCAGTTCGGCCATTTCACGATCGCGCGTGACTTTGGCGATGATCGAGGCGGCACTGATCGCTTGCACCAGGCTATCGCCCTTCACCACCGCCTGCGAGGGCATCGGCAGCGCCGGGCAACGGTTACCATCGATCAGTACGAAGTCCGGTGCAATGTGCAAACCCGCGACCGCGCGCTGCATCGCCAGCATGGTGGCGTGCAGAATATTGAGCTGATCGATCTCCTCTGGCTCGGCACGACCAAGGCTCCAGGCCAGCGCCTTCTCTGTGATCTCGTCATACAGCGCCAGACGACGCTTCTCGGAGAGTTTTTTCGAGTCGGCCAGTCCGGCAATCGGGTTGGCGGGATCGAGGATCACCGCCGCCGTGACCACGGCGCCAACCAGCGGGCCGCGCCCTACTTCATCAACGCCAGCAATCCGCTGCGCGTTGGGATAGATAAATTCAGCCATTGATAATCTCCAGTACCGCATCCGCCGCCTGCTCATCGGCATTCCAGCGAATCTGTTGATGCAGTTCGGTGAAGGTTTTCAGTAGCGCTTCGCGCTCCGGGCCCGCGTGCAGCAACGGCTCCAGCGCCGCAGCTAACGCGTCGGGCTGGCATTCGTCCTGCAGCAACTCTTTCACCAGCTCGCGACCGGCCAGCAGATTTGGCAGAGAAACGTACGGCGTTTTTACCAGACGTTTTGCCAGCCAGAAGGTCGACGGCTTCATGCGATATCCCACCACCATCGGGCATTTCGCCAGCATGCACTCCAGCGCAGCGGTGCCAGACGCAAGAATAGCGGCATCGCTGGCCAGCATCGCCTGACGGCCTTTGCCATCCAGCAAATGCATCGGCAGTTCTGGCGCAACTTGCGCTTTGATCTGCTCAAACTGCGCGCGGCGTTTGGCGTTCACCAGCGGCACCACGATTTCCAGCGTGGGATAGCGCTGACGCAGCAGCTGCGCGGCGCGCAGGAAATCGGCGCTGAGCATTTCCACTTCGGCACCGCGACTGCCCGGCAACAAGCCAAGGCAAATCGCCTCGTCAGCAATGCCTAACTCGCGGCGCGCCGCCAGCTTATCGGGCTGCAGCGGCATCGCATCAGCCATGGTGTGGCCGATAAAGCGGCACGGCACGTTAAAGCGATCGTAAAACGCTTTTTCAAACGGCAGGAATGCCAGCACCAGATTGGTGTTGCGGCCGATTTTGAAAACGCGCTTTTGACGCCATGCCCAAACCGAAGGGCTGACGTAATGAATGGTGCGAATGTCCGCGCGCTTGAGGCGACCTTCCAGCGTGATGTTGAAATCCGGCGCATCAATGCCCACGAACACATCCGGCTTGAGTTCGGTGAAGCGCTGCGTCAGGTCACGACGAATTTTCAGCAGACGCCGCAGGCGTCCCAGCACTTCGACGATGCCCATCACCGCCAGCTCTTCCATCTCATACCAGGCTTCGCAGCCTTCGGCCTGCATCAGCGGACCGGCCACGCCAACAAAGCGCGCATCAGGATGGCGCGCTTTTAACGCACGGATGAGACCTGCACCAAGAATATCGCCGGAGGTTTCTCCGGCGACCAGGGCAATCGTGAGGGGACGCGCTGACATGGATTAACGAATCAATCCACGCGTTGAACGGGCAAAGAAGTCATAGAAAGGCTGCACTTCGCTGTGTTGTTTCGCCAGCTCTTCAATCTCTGGTTTCACTTCATCCAGCGTTTTGCCGCTGCGGTACAGCAGTTTGTACGCGTTGCGAATGGCATGCAGCGCTTCTTTGCTAAAGCCGCGACGCTTCAGACCTTCGATGTTGATACCGTATGGCGTTGCGTGGTTGCCCTGCGCAATGACATAAGGCGGCACATCCTGCGCGACGCCTGAACAACCGCCAACCATCACGTGAGCACCAACGGTGCACCACTGATGTACCGCCGTCATGCCGCCGATAATCGCAAAATCATCAACGGTGACGTGACCGCCCAGCGTGGCATTGTTAGCAAAGATGCAGCGATTGCCGATCACGCAGTCATGCGCGATGTGAGCATTCACCATCAGCAGGTTATCGCTGCCGACCTTGGTCACATTGCCGCCCTGCGTGGTGCCACGATGAATGGTGACGCTCTCGCGGATGCGGTTACGATCGCCAATTTCAACGCGCGTCGGTTCGCCCGCATATTTCAGGTCCTGATTCACTTCACCAATGGAAGCGAACTGGTAGATCTGATTGTCTTTGCCGATACGCGTGTGGCCGTTCACCACCACGTGCGATTTGAGTACGGTTCCTTCACCAATTTCCACATTAGCGCCGATAAAGCAGAACGGGCCGATATGAACATTGGCGCCGATGACGGCACCCTCTTCAATGACAGAACTGGGATGGATATTGGCGGTTGAATCAATCACTTATTATGCCTCCCGGCTACGGGCACACATCATGGTCGCTTCACAGACAATTTTGCCGTCCACGGTCGCCACGCCTTTAAAGCGCGTCAGACCACGACGGGTTTTCTCGAAGGTCACTTCCATGATCATCTGATCGCCCGGCACAACCGGACGTTTGAAACGGGCTTCATCGATACCAGCGAAGTAATAGAGTTCGCCTGGTTCCAGTTTCCCAACGCTTTTGAACGCCAGAATACCGGTCGCTTGCGCCATCGCTTCCAGGATTAGAACGCCTGGGAAAATCGGCTTACCAGGGAAATGTCCCTGGAAAAACGGTTCGTTAACAGAAACGTTCTTCACCGCGCGCAGATATTTATGCTCTTCAAAATCCAGCACGCGATCAACCAGCAAGAAAGGATAGCGATGTGGCAGCAGTTCTAAAATCTCTTCAATTTTCAGAGTATGCGTTTCAGTAGTCAAAATACTCTTCCTGTCCTAAAAATCTGATGGCATCAATAACACGGCCTGCACCGATCAAAATGATCTTCCGCAGGCCGCAAATTAGTTCGGGGCGTTTCGCTTTCTTACGATACCTGCTGCCATTCTCGGGTTACCGAAGGTGGAAGAAAGTACACTTCTTGTTATGAAAGCAAGTAGCGTGGGATGCGTTTAGTCGTCTTTACCGACCTTACGTTCGATGGCTTTTAAGCGTTTGCTTATTTCATCGATGTTCATCACCAGCGCTGCTGTTTTACGCCAGGTTTTGTTGGGTTGCAGTGGAATACCCGACGAATATACGCCTGGCTCTGTGATCGGGCGCATTACCATGCCCATGCCCGTTACGGTCACTTTGTCACAGATTTCCATATGGCCGTTAATGACGCTGGCGCCGCCAATCATACAGTAACGTCCAATCTTCAGACTACCCGCCATGATCACACCACCCGCAACAGCGGTGTTATCACCAATCACGACGTTGTGCGCAATCTGACACTGGTTATCTATGATAACACCATTGCCGATCAGAGTGTTATCCAGCGCGCCGCGATCGATGGTAGTACAGGCACCAATTTCAACCCGATCACCAATCACGACGGTACCCAGCTGCGGGATTTTCACCCAATTGCCGCGATCGTTAGCATACCCGAAACCATCAGCACCAATGACGGTGCCGGACTGAATCAGACAATCCTGACCAATCTGAATTTCGTGATAAATCGTGACATTAGCCCACAAACGTGAGCCGCGACCGATACGCGTCTGCTTACCAACAAAACATCCTGCGCCAATAACGACGTCGTCACCCAGCTCTACGCCAGACTCGATCACCGCATTTGCGCCTACCGAAACGTTGTTACCCAGCTTAGCCGTTGCATCTATCACCGCGCTGGGCGCGATATTCTGCGCGGGCTGCGGCGTGGTGTCCAGCAGTTGTGCCATGCGGGCATAAGTCAGGTAAGGATTTTTCACCACCAGGGCGGCCGTTTTACACCACTCCAGATCCGCTTCCGTCAGCACCACGGCTGAAGCCTGGATAGTAGCGAGCTGCTCGCGGTAGCGGCTGTTTGCAAGAAAAGTGATTTGGCCAGTTGTGGCGGATTGCATAGAAGCAATGCCGGAGATGACGATATCGCCATCTCCGTGCAATTCTGCATCCAACTGCTGGGCTAAATCAGCCAGTCGAATTGATGACATCAATTATTTAACCTGTTTTACAACGTCAGCAGTGATGTCTTTAGCATCAGAAGAAGAATACAGCACGGCCTGAGAGTCCAGAACCAGATCGTAACCTTCGCTTTTCGCTACAGACTGAACAGCGGTCTGGATTTTAGCCAGCAGCTTGTTACGCTCCTGCATCTGACGAGTTTGGTTGTCTTTGTCAAAAGCCTGTGCTTTTTGTTCAAAGGCAGCACGCTCAGAAGAGATTTGCTTCTCTTTCTTGGTGCGGTCGCTCGCTTTCATGGTCGATGCATTACGCTGCAGATCCTGAATTTCTTGCTGGATCTTCTGCTGCTGAGACTGGAGGTCAGAGGCGCGGCTCTGGAATTCACCTTCAAGCTGTTTAGCAACAGCGGCACGCTGCGGAGACTGCTGGAAAACCTGGCTCAGGTTTACGACGGCAACTTTATCAGCCGCTTGGGCACCCGCAGAAGCAGCTAATGCAACACCCAGAGCAGCAGCACAGAACAACTTTTTCACTATAAACTCCTTACCTCAACGTGTGTGTTTGCAGCGCGCCGCACTATCAGGCAGCACGCATGCAAGACGGTATTTTCACTTCCCTGCTCAGAGCCTTACCAGGTTTTACCAATGTTAAACTGGAATTGCTCTGACTTGTCTCCCTCGACTTTCTTCATCGGCTGGGCGTATGAGAAGACCAGCGGTCCTAACGGTGACATCCACTGCAGTGCCACACCGGCAGAGACGCGAATGTTATTAGGATCGCTGTAATCTGGCACACCCGCCGCGCGTGTTTCTGCAGTGTTCTGCCATTTGGTATCCCAAACGGTACCGGCATCCATAAACACTGAGGTACGCACGGAATTCGCATACTTCTCGCTCAGGAACGGCGTTGGCGTAATCAGCTCCAGGCTGGCAATCGCCATGGCGTTACCACCGACCGCATCGTCCGACTTACAGACGCCGTTTGGATCAGAGATATTACAGTTTGACGAGCCATCGTTCAGGTACGCAGCTTTAGGACCAATGGTGTTGGACTGGAAGCCACGAACCGTGCTCGAACCACCGCCGTAGAAGTTCTCATAGAACGGCATCTCTTTTCCATTAAGTCCGTCACCATATCCTACACGGCCACGGCCTAATACCACCCACGTACCATCGCGGTTCAGCGGCACATATTGCTGGCTATCCAATGTTGCTTTATAGAACGCATTATCAGAGCCTGGAATCGTCACTTTACCGTTCAGGTTGGTACGGTTACCGCGCGTAGGGAAGAAGCCGCGGTCTAAAGTGTTATAGGTCCAACCGTAGTTGAAGGTGAAATCATCTGCAGAGAAATCACCGTCATCGTTCAAGCCCTGATGGCGACCGACCGAATCCAGATAACGCCACATCGCAACCTGAGGACGCATGTTGGACAGGTCGTTATGCACATAACCTAAACCAACACGCAGCGTATTATTTTCATTGACCGGGAAGCCCAGCGTACCGTCGAGACCATAACTTTTGTTGGTATAGTCAGACAGATCGGCGTTATCAGCTTTAAAGTCGTTATAGAACAAACGACCGCCAAGGCTCACGCCGTCGACCGTGAAGTATGGGTCGGTCAGTGAGAACTCAGCATAGGTCTGGTAATCGTTTTTGGTACCGCTAATGCCAACGGTGTTACCGGTGCCGAGCCAGTTTTCCTGGGTCACGCCCACCTGGAAGCTGACGCCACTTTCAGTACCGTAACCGACACCAAAGTTGAAAGTACCGGTGTTACGCTCTTTCACCTTGTAGACCACATCAACCTGATCCGGCGCACCCGGAACACGTTGCGTATCCACATCCACGGTTTCGAAGTAACCGGTACGATTCAGACGCTCTTTACCCTGATCGACGAGGTCGCTGCCCAACCAGGCACCTTCCATCTGACGCATTTCACGGCGCAGTACGGAATCTTTTGAGGTGTCGTTACCTTCAAAGCGCACTTTACGCACGTAGTAACGGTTGCCCGCATCCACGTTGATATGCAGCTTGACGGTTTTATCAGCATCGTTGATTTCTGGCTGCGTCATTACGCGCGGATAGGCGTAACCGTAGCGTCCCAGCAATTTCTTAATGTCATCTTCCATCTGGGTGACTTTGGTGCCGTTATACAGCTCACCCGATGGAATCCTGGTCATCTTTTCGATTTCAGCAGAATGGCCCGCCATGCTGCCGTTCACGATCACGCCGGCAATCTTGTACTGATCGCCTTCGTTGATGTTCACGGTGATGTAGATGCCTTTCTTATCTGGCGTCAGGCTCACCTGCGTGGAATCGATGTTGAAACGCGCATAACCGCGATCCAGATAGAAGCTGCGCAGGGTTTCGAGATCGCCCGCTAACTTCTGTTTCTGGTATTTACGATCGCCCACCACGTTCCACCATGGCACTTCGTCACGCAGTGAGAAGCGCGAGATCAGTTCGTCAGAGGTAAATGCTTTATTACCGACGATGTTGATCTGCTGGATCTGCGCTGAAACGCCTTCCTGGAAGACGAATTTCAGATCCACACGGTTGCGCGGCAGCGGCGTAGCAATCGCTTTGACGCTGGCGGTGTATTTACCGACGCTGTAGTAGAAGTCTTCCAGACCCTTCTCGATTGAAGAGAGCGTGGTGCGGTCCAGCGCTTCGCCAACGCGCACGCCAGACGCTTCGAGGTTCTGTTTCAGCTGATCTTCTTTCACCGCTTTGTTGCCGGAGAAAGTGATGTTGGCAATAGTTGGACGCTCTTTCACCTGAACAATCAGGGTTGTACCGTCACGCAGAACCTGCACATCTTCAAAGTTACCGGTGGCGAACAGTGAGCGAATGGTGTTTCTGACATCATCGTCATTCACCGTATCACCGACACGTACCGGCATGCTGAGCAGAGCCGCGCCGACGGCGACTCGCTGGAGACCTTCGAAATGAATGTCCTTCACTACGAAATCGTCTGCACCGTAAACGGTGGCGCTGCTAAACAGCAGCGACGCTATGAGCAACTTTTTCATCGCCATCGTTGTTATGCGTTTTCCTAACACATCCCGCGCCTGTATGCGTTCCAGCTATTACAGACGTGAGAAATCATTGAAAAGTGCAAGCCCCATTAACAGCACTAGCAAGATTGAGCCAATGCGATAACTAAAGTCCTGAACTCGCTCGGACACCGGTCCACCTTTGATCTTTTCGATCGCCAGAAAGAGCAGATGACCACCATCTAAAACCGGCAGAGGGAACAGGTTAATGATGCCCAGGTTGACGCTGATCAGCGCCAGGAACATCAGGTAATAAATCACCCCGTACTCTGCTGATAACCCGGCACCCTGCGCGATCGAAATCGGCCCGCTCAGGTTATTCAGCTTCACATCCCCGATTATCAACTTGCCCAGCATGGAGACTGTTAGCTTCATCAACTGCCAGGTTTTTACACTGGCTTCGCCGATCGCCGCAAAAGGTCCATACTGCCTTACCGTTTTGTACTCATCAGGCAGCGGAATCACACGCGGGATGACACCCGCGAAGCCTTCCGCTTCATTGCCCGGTTTCGCTTCCGGCGTTAACGTCAACGCCACAGGTTCGCCGTTGCGCTCGATATCTAGCGCCATGTTTTTGCCCGGATTATCCCGCACCTGTGCCGCAAAAGCCTGCCACTGTGATAATGGCTGACCATCGACTTTAACGATCCTATCGCCCGCTTGCAAACCAGCATTGCTTGCCGGTGAGTTTGCCTGAACTTCGGCTAAGGTCGTTTCAATCTGCGGCCCACGTGGACGAATACCTAAAGCGACCACCGGATCCTGTTTATCAGGCTCAAATTGCCAATCGCGCAAATTTAATTGCTTTTGCTGCGTGGCTTCTTCGCCAAATTGCGAGACGGTAAGCGTGGCATCGCTGTCGCCGATTTTACCGATCAGCGCCATACGCACAGCATCCCAATCAGGCGTTTCGATACCATCTACCGCTTTAAGTTCCATGCCGGAGGTAATTTGCGCTTCGGCAGCGACGGAACCGTTCAGAATTTCACCAACCACAGGACGCACACCTGGCACGCCGTGAATAAACACGACCCAGTAAGCAAAGATGGCGAAGATGAAGTTGGCGATAGGACCGGCTGCGATAATCGAAGCACGCTGCAGCACGGTTTTATTGTTGAAGGCTTGATGACGCAGCTCGGCGGGAACGCTTTCAACGCGTTCGTCGAGCATTTTGACGTAGCCGCCAAGAGGGATCAGCGCGATGACATATTCGGTGCCCTGACGATCGCTGCGACGCCACAGCGCTTTACCAAAGCCAATCGAGAAACGTTCAACTTTAACACCGCAGCGGCGCGCCACCCAGAAATGGCCAAACTCGTGCACGGTAATTAGCACGCCAAGCGCCACGATAAAGGCGGCAAAACTCCAGAGTATACTCAACATCGCCAGCTATCCTCAGAGGGTGCGAAACACCAACAGCAGCAGGCAGGCAAACACCGGCACCGCAGCAGTCAGGCTATCAATACGATCGAGAATACCACCGTGCCCCGGAATCAAGTTACCGCTGTCTTTAATGCCCGCTTCACGCTTGAACATACTTTCTGTCAGGTCGCCCAATACCGATGCCAGCGTCGCAATCACCGCACAGATAATGAGCGTGCCCGGCGCCACCGAAAGCGGTGCCAGCAGAGCAAACAGCCAGGCGATGATGGCAGATGACAATAGGCCACCGAAGAAACCTTCCCAGGTTTTACCCGGAGAGACTTTTGGTGCCAGCTTGTGTTTGCCAAACAGGCGACCAAACATGTAAGCACCGGAATCTGCGCCCCAGACAAGGAACATCACGAACAGCAGCCACCATGCGCCGGCGAAATGGTCAGTATCGTAATGATACTGACGCAGCGCCATCATGCCCCAGAAGAACGGTATCAAGGTGAGCACGCCAAACAGCAGGCGCAGCGTACGTGAGTGACGCCACAACGCGGCAGAAGCGGGATAGAACAGTACTAAGATGAGCGCGACAATCCACCACAACAGCGATGCCCAGAGCGAGCCTTCCATCTGGAATTGGTGCAGATTGCGTTGATAGGGTTCAAGGGTAAAGAGCATCGCGGACAGCAACAGGCCGCAAAGCACGGCCAGCCAGATACGTTGCTGACGCGTTTTCATGCCGGCAAACTGCCCCCATTCCCAGGCGGCAAGCATGCAGATGATGATAGTGATAATCGCAAAACCGGACAGGGGTAACCAGAACAGTGCAGCGATCACCAGCGGAATCAAAATTAACGCGGTAATCAGACGAGACTTCAGCAAAGGTTACCCCCAAATTGCTTAGGCGCCGCCTGGTGCAGTACCGCCATAGCGTCGCTCCCGCGTAGAGAATGCATTCAGTGCACCTTCAAAAACGTTTTCATCAAAATCAGGCCAAAGAACATCGGTAAACCAAAACTCAGCATAGGCGATTTGCCACAGCAGGAAGTTGCTAATCCGATGCTCTCCCCCGGTCCTTATCACTAAATCCACTGGCGCCAGCTCCTGCATACACAGATACGGAGCCAGGCTTTCTTCGGTAATCTGGTCAGGACGCAGTAAACCTTCCTGAACCTGTTCGGCCAATTTTCTGGCACCCTGGATAATATCCCAACGGCCGCCATAGTTGGCAGCAATGTTTAGGGTCAGTCCATTATTTTGCTGAGTCAGTTCCTCGGCGCGGCGAATGCGTTCCTGAATTCGGTTATTGAAACGACTGATATCGCCAATAATGCGCAGACGCACATTGTGTTTGTGCAGGCTTTTGACTTCGCTGTCGAGCGCCCAGACAAACAACTCCATTAACGCTGTCACTTCCTGAATCGGACGGCTCCAGTTTTCACTGCTGAACGCATAAAGCGTGAGCGCTTCCAGTTTATGGCTAACCGCAAAGCTGACAGCCCGGCGTACTGATTTTACCCCGGCTTTGTGGCCTGAAATACGCAGTTTGCCCTGATTTTTTGCCCAGCGACCATTACCATCCATAATGATGGCCACGTGACGTGGCGTGCAGTACGACTCGTCATCGATTGTGTTGTGATTGTTGGACGACATAACGCGTAATAATTCCTTTCATCAGAAATGCTGTGGTTTCTGAATACATTGCGCCTGCAGCAAACTCCGGCAAACACGCCAGATGACATCGAAACAATGTCGGCTGTGAAACGCGAGCGAGCGACTATACCATTTTCACCCAGAGCGAACAAATAGCGGGAACTATCAACCTGCTAAACGAAAGCGCGGTAACAATTCATTGGCACGCACGCGCGCTAACCGATCGATCTCCATCACCTCGTCAATGCTGCCCGGCTCCTGACAACTCAGGGACGCCAGCACTTCGCTGTTGATGGCGGCGATATCGGTAAAGCGAATCTGGTGCTGCAGAAAAGCTGCCACCGCCACTTCATTCGCTGCATTCAGCGATGTCGTCGCGGCCTGACCTGTGGCACAGGCATCAATCGCAAGCTTCAGGCAAGGATAGCGCTCGTAGTCCGGCTCGGAAAACGTCAACGACTTCATGCGCGTGAAGTCGAGCGGCGTTACGCCCGCAGAAATACGTGCTGGCCATGCCATGCTGTGCGCAATAGGCGTCCGCATATCCGGAGAGCCCAGTTGCGCCAGCACGCTGCCGTCGCAATAACGCACCATCGAATGGATAACCGACTGCGGATGCAGGATCACCTCCATCTGCGCGTCAGTCGCATTAAACAGCCAGCGGGCTTCAATGTATTCAAGACCTTTATTCATCATGGTGGCCGAGTCAACGGAGATTTTACGCCCCATTGACCAGTTCGGATGCGCACAAGCCTGATCCGGCGACATACCGGCTAAATCCGCTAATGGCGTGTCACGAAAAGGACCACCCGATCCCGTAAGGAGAATCGACTCGATGCCGTTTCCCCGCAGATCAGCGTACCCCAACTGATGCTGTATGGAAGCGGGTAAACTCTGAAAAATGGCGTTGTGCTCGCTATCGACCGGCAGCAATTGCACCTGATGTTGGCGTACCGCCTCCATAAACAGACGGCCGCATGTGACAAGCGACTCTTTGTTGGCCAGCAGCACGGTTTTACCGGCGCGAATCGCCGCCATGGTGGGCTGTAAACCTGAGGCGCCAACAATCGCCGCCATCACCTGATCCACGTCATCCAGCGCGGCCAATTCGCAGGCTGCCTGAACGCCGGAGAGCACTTCGGTATTAACGTTGAGTGCTTTCAGTCGCTCACGCAACGCTTGTGCGGAAGTCTCGTCGGACATCGCGGCATAGCGCGGTTGGAATTGCAGGCATTGTTCAGCCATCAACGCCACATTCTGGCCAGCCACCAGCGCGGTCACCTGATAAAGTTCAGGATTTGCGGCAATCACCGCCAGCGTGCTGGTACCAATGGAGCCGGTCGATCCCAGCAGAGTTAATCGCTTCATCATGCTATCCCTGTGAAGTCGTGGAGAGTGTCCGCAACAGCGCCGAACACAATGTAAAACGCCGCCAGAGTCGAACACGTCTCTGAACGGCGTTTTGAAAAGCAGTTGATGGAATTAGAAGTCCATCAGTTCCTTTTCTTTATCGGCCAATGCGGCATCAACACTCTTGATGTGCGCATCGGTCATTTTCTGGATCTCGTCCTGCGTACGACGTTCGTCGTCTTCGCTGATCTCTTTGTCTTTCAGCAGCGCTTTGATCTTATCGTTGGCGTCACGGCGGACGTTACGCACGGAAACACGGCCCTGCTCTGCTTCGCCACGTACGATCTTGATCAGGTCTTTACGACGCTCTTCGGTCAGCGCTGGCAGCGGCACACGAATATCGCTACCGGCTGAGCTTGGGTTCAGACCCAAATCAGACGTCATAATCGCTTTCTCAACCGCAGCGCTCAGCGAGCGATCAAATACGTTGATTTTCAACGTACGTGAATCCTCAACCGTCACGCTAGCCAGCTGGCGCAGCGGCGTTGGTGTACCGTAATAAGGAACCACAATGCCGTCGAGCAGTGAAGGCGAAGCACGACCGGTGCGGATTTTGCTGATGTTGTTTTTAAATGCATCCACACATTTTTCCATGCGCGTGTCTGCATCTTTTTTAATGTCGTTAATCACGTTGAAACCCTTGAATTCGGTTGACCTGGCCATTTCCGGGCTAACCGGAAGCGGTATCGATAAACATCGATCATCCTAATTGCTGCACGATGTCAGAGCATCGCGGCAAAAGAATATACCTTATTTTAACGTGCGTCGGGTATTAATGCGTAATCAGGGTGCCTTCTTTTTCACCCATCACGACGCGACGCAATGCGCCAGGCTTGTTCATGTTGAAGACGCGGATAGGCAGCTTGTGGTCACGCGCCAGCGTAAAGGCGGCGAGATCCATTACTTTAAGCTCTTTATCCAACACTTCTGCATAGCTCAGTTGGTCATACAGCGTGGCATCCGGGTTTTTCACCGGATCTTCAGAGTAGACGCCGTCTACTTTGGTGGCTTTCAGTACCACGTCGGCTTCGATTTCGATGCCGCGCAGGCAGGCTGCAGAGTCAGTGGTAAAGAACGGGTTGCCGGTACCGGCCGCGAAGATCACGACGCGGTTATTACGCAGCAGGCTGATCGCTTCTGCCCAGCTGTAGTTATCACACACGCCGTTCAGCGGAATCGCTGACATCAAGCGCGCATTGACATACGCACGGTGCAGCGCGTCACGCATTGCCAGGCCATTCATCACTGTTGCCAGCATGCCCATATGGTCGCCGACCACACGGTTCATGCCCGCCTGGGCCAGTCCTGCGCCGCGGAACAGGTTACCGCCACCAATAACCACACCCACCTGAATGCCCAGCTCAACCAGCTCTTTCACCTCTTGCGCCATGCGGTCAAGCACGCTCGCGTCGATGCCAAAACCTTCGGCACCTTGCAGTGCTTCGCCACTCAGTTTTAGCAGGATACGTTGATATACAGGTTTTGCGTTGGTCGCCATGGTCAGTTCTTCCTGGAAGATATGATGAAAAGGAGAAGTAAAATCTGGTCGATCATCCGCAAAGCCCGCGAGAAAAGCTATTGGGATGAGACTGAAAGTGCTGCACTAAATCGCAGACAAAAAAGAACCGCCTTGTGGCGGTTCTTTCGGACCATTAAGACTGTTTGGACATTGCAGCAACTTCTGCTGCGAAGTCAGCTTCAACTTTCTCAATGCCTTCGCCCACTTCGAAGCGGATGAAGTTGATGACGTCAGCGTTTTTCTCTTTCAACGCCTGGCCAACGGTTTTGCTTGGGTCGATAACGAAAGCCTGACCGGTCAGAGAAACTTCGCCGGTGAATTTCTTCATGCGGCCTTCAACCATTTTCTCTGCGATTTCTTTTGGCTTGCCAGACTGCATGGCGATATCCAGCTGAACCTGGTACTCTTTCTCAACCACGTCTGCAGACACGTCTTCTGGCTTGACGAATTCTGGCTTGCTTGCAGCGATGTGCATAGCAACTTGCTTGCCCAGTTCTTCGTCAGCACCGGTGGTAGAAACAACCACACCGATACGTGCGCCATGCTGATAGCTGTTCAGCTCAGCGCCTTCCAGAATAGCAATACGACGGATGTTGATGTTCTCACCGATTTTCGTAACCAGCGCTACGCGTTCTTCTTCGAACTGCGCTTTCAGAACTTCCACATCGGTAACTTTGCCAGCGACAGCTGCATCCAGAACCTTGTCAGCAAACGCCTGGAAACCGCCATCTTTTGCAACGAAGTCGGTCTGGCAGTTTACTTCCAGGATCGCCGCGAAGCCGTCAGCGATTTTGGTTTTGATCACGCCATCAGCAGCAACGTTGCCTGCTTTCTTAGCCGCTTTGATTGCGCCAGATTTGCGCATGTTCTCAATCGCCAGCTCAATGTCGCCGTTCGCTTCGGTCAGCGCTTTTTTGCAGTCCATCATGCCTGCGCCAGTACGCTCACGCAGTTCTTTTACCAATGCAGCGGTAATATCAGCCATTCCAGAATCCTCGATTCGTCTCTGTGTGCTCACACACTGTCAGAAACTTGTTGCGGAAAATTTACTCTGCCCCGCTCGCTCTGTAGTGAGCGTGACAGACTTAGATAAAATAAAGGGGCCTGAACGGCCCCCTTAACAGATAACATCTGATGTCTAAGGGCTCTTAGAAAGAGCGAACCTTATTAAGCTTCAGCAGCTTCTTCAGCCTGCTCAGCCAGATCCTGTGAACGGCCTTCGCGCACGGTAGTGGCAACGGCAGTCAGGTACAGGCTTACAGCACGGATCGCATCGTCGTTACCTGGGATAACGAAGTCAACGCCGTCTGGATCAGAGTTGGTATCAACGATAGCAAATACTGGGATACCCAGGTTGTTTGCTTCTTTGATAGCGATGTGCTCGTGATCAGCGTCAACAACGAACAGTGCATCCGGCAGACCGCCCATATCTTTGATACCGCCCAGGCTGTTTTCCAGCTTGGCCAGTTCGCGAGTGCGCATCAGCGCTTCTTTCTTGGTCAGTTTGTCGAAAGTACCGTCCTGAGACTGAGACTCAAGATCTTTCAGGCGTTTGATTGACTGACGAACGGTTTTCCAGTTAGTCAGCATGCCACCCAACCAGCGGTGGTTTACGAAGAACTGGTCGCAGCTCAGAGCTGACTCTTTTACCGCTTCGGCAGCAGCGCGCTTAGTACCAACGATCAGGATCTTACCTTTGCGGGAAGAGATCTTTTTCAACTCAGCCAGAGCGTCGTTGAACATTGGCACAGTCTGCTCGAGGTTGATGATGTGAACCTTGTTACGTGCGCCGAAGATGAATGGCTTCATTTTCGGGTTCCAGTAACGGGTCTGGTGACCAAAGTGAACACCAGCCTTGAGCATGTCGCGCATTGAAACAGTTGCCATGATTACCTCTAAAGTTTGATTTGGGGTTGGGCCTCCATGTATCCCATACGACCGACCTCTTTCAAGGCACCCCGGCGTATGTGTCGATACATGTGTGTTTTAGTACACATAATGAGTTTTATGCGTTTCCTGCCAGCCAAACGTCGGTGACAGAGAATCGTCGGCGCGCTTTATACCACAATGCGCAGGAATACGCCAATAGTAGTTGAGCGCCGCAGGCGCAGACAATCGCCATTTGGCAGCCCTTTTGCTGGCTGCTAACATGACTGCCACAGAACTCATTATTGTCGAAAAATTCGACGATTGCGGATTAATTTAATGGCTATTTCAATTAAAACCCCTGAAGAAATCGAAAAAATGCGCGTGGCGGGCCGCCTTGCCGCTGAAGTGCTGGAGATGATTGCCCCGCACGTGGTGCCTGGCGTCACCACCGGTGAACTGGATCGTCTCTGCCACGAACACATCACGCAGAAGCAGCAGGCGATTTCCGCCTGCCTCGGCTATCACGGCTTCCCGAAATCGGTGTGTATTTCGGTGAATGAAGTGGTATGTCACGGTATTCCGAGCGACGATCGCGTGCTGAAGGATGGCGACGTGGTTAACGTCGATGTCACGGTGATCAAAGATGAGTATCACGGCGATACCTCAAAAATGTTCATCGTCGGTAAAGCCACCATTCAGGGCGAGCGCCTGTGTCGCGTTACTCAGGAAAGTCTCTATATCGCGCTGCGTCTGGTGAAACCGGGTATTCGTCTGCGTGAACTGGGCCGCGCGATTCAGCAGTATGTCGAAGCACAGGATTTTTCGGTGGTGCGCGAGTATTGCGGTCACGGCATCGGCAAAGGCTTCCATGAAGAGCCGCAGGTACTGCATTACGACGCGGATGATAGCGGCGTGGTGTTGCAAGCAGGCATGACCTTCACCATCGAACCGATGGTCAATGCCGGTGATTACCGCATCCGCACCATGAAGGATGGCTGGACCGTGAAAACCAAAGATCGCAGCTTGTCCGCGCAGTATGAGCATACTATTGTGGTGACAGAAAACGGCTGTGAGATTCTGACGCTGCGTGAAGACGACACCCTTCCAGCGGTGCTCGAAAACGTCGCGTAATCATCTCGCTAACAGTACCAGGCCGGCTTATCGCTGGCCTTTTTTATGTGCGTAATGAAGAGGCATGTTGATGAGTGGTAGCGTGACCGAAGCAGTACACAAAGGCCTGACCGATTCCCCCGCCAGCTGGCCGGATGACGCCCTGACGCGCGACAAGCTCAAACACTATCTTGAGCAATTCCAGCAGCACCTGGGCATTGCATTTGATGCGGGCACCGATATTGAATCTCTGATTGATGCCCGCACGCTGTTTATCGACCGCTTATTGCGTCGTCTGTGGCGCTTCTTTGGTTTCGACCAGATGAAGGAGATCGCACTGGTTGCCGTTGGCGGTTATGGTCGCGGCGAACTGCATCCGCTCTCCGATATTGATGTGCTGATCCTCAGCCGCCAGCCGCTGGACGACACAGCCGCGCAGCGCGCCAGCGAGCTGCTAACGCTGATGTGGGATTTGAAGCTGGAAGTTGGTCACAGCGTACGTACGCTGGAAGAGTGCCTGCTGGAAGGCTTATCCGATCTTACGGTCGCCACCAACCTGATCGAATCGCGCATGCTCACTGGCGATGTGGCGCTGTTTCTCGAACTGCAAAAGAACATCTTCAGCGATGGTTTCTGGCCGTCGTCGCGCTTCTTCGCCGCCAAAATTGAAGAGCAGCAGGAGCGCCATCAGCGCTATCACGGCACCAGCTATAACCTCGAACCGGATATCAAAAGCAGCCCCGGCGGCCTGCGCGACATACACACGCTGCAATGGGTGGCGCGTCGTCACTTTGGCGCCACCACCATGGATGAGATGGTTGGTTTCGGCTTTATCACCGAAGCGGAACGCAATGAAATCAACGAGTGTCAGGAATTTTTGTGGCGCATTCGCTTTGCGCTGCACTTAACGCTGCCACGCTATGACAATCGTCTGCTGTTCGATCGCCAACTCACCGTCGCTCAACGCCTCAACTATCTTGGCGAAGTCAACGAGCCGGTTGAGCGCATGATGAAGGACTTCTATCGCGTCACGCGTCGCATCGGCGAACTCAATCAAATGCTGCTGCAGCTGTTCGATGAAGCGATTCTGGCGCTGTCGACCACTGAAAAACCGCGCAACATTGATGACGATTTCCAGATTCGCGGTGATCTCATCGACCTGCGCGATCTCACGCTGTTTGAGCGTGAGCCGCAAGCCATCTTGCGTATGTTCTACGTGATGGTGCGTAACGAAAACATCAAAGGTATTTACTCCACCACGCTGCGGCAGCTGCGCTATGCGCGCCGCCATTTGAAGCAGCCGCTGTGTCAAATTCCTGAAGCGCGTGAAACCTTTATGGCGATTCTGCGTCATCCTGGCGCGGTTAAGCGTGCGCTGGTGCCGATGCATCGTCACAGCGTGTTATGGGCCTATACGCCGCTGTGGGGCAACATCGTTGGCCAGATGCAGTTCGATCTGTTCCACGCTTACACGGTGGATGAGCACACCATCCGCGTGCTGCAGAAGCTGGAGAGTTTTGCCGACGAAGCCACGCGCCCGATGCATCCGCTGTGCGTTGAACTCTGGCCGCGCCTGCCACAGCCGGAACTGTTGCTGATGGCTGCGCTGCTGCACGATATCGCCAAAGGCCGCAACGGCGATCACTCCATTCTCGGCGCGCAGGATGCGCTCGACTTTGCCGAACTACACGGACTGAACTCCCGCGAAACGCAGCTGGTTGCCTGGCTGGTACGCCATCATTTATTGATGTCAGTCACCGCGCAGCGTCGCGATATTCAGGATCCCACCGTGATTCAGCAATTCGCCGAAGTGATGCAGAACGAAAATCGCTTACGCTATCTGGCGTGCCTGACGGTTTCCGATATCTGCGCCACCAATGAAAGCTTGTGGAACAGCTGGAAGCAGAGTTTGTTGCGCGAGCTGTTCTTCGCGACCGAAAAACAGCTGCGCCGCGGCATGGAAAACAGCCCGGATCTGCGCGAGCGCGTGCGCCATCATCGTCTGCAAGCGCTGGCGCTGCTGCGGATGGAAAACCTCGACGAAGAGCGTTTGCACCATATCTGGAGCCGCTGCCGCGCCGACTATTTCTTGCGTCACACACCGAATCAGCTCGCCTGGCATGCGCGTCATTTAATTCATCACGATCTCAACAAACCGCTGGTGCTGGTCAGCCCGCAGGCCACCCGCGGCGGTACCGAGATCTTTATCTGGAGCCCGGATCGTCCGCACCTGTTTGCTGCGGTGGCCGGCGAGTTGGATCGCCGCAATCTCAGCGTGCATGATGCGCAGATCTTTACCAGTCGCGATGGCATGGCAATGGACACCTTTATTGTGCTGGAGCCGGATGGCAGCCCGCTGGCCGCCGATCGCCATCCGCTGATCATTCAGGCGCTGGAACAAGCCATCACGCAAAACGAATGGGTTCCGCCGCGTACGCGTCGCCAGTCTGCGCGCCTCAAGCATTTCAGTGTCGATACCGAAGTCAATTTCCTGCCGACGCACACCGACCGCCGCAGTTATCTGGAATTGGTCGCGCTCGATCAGCCCGGCTTGCTGGCGCGCGTGGGTGAAGTGTTCGCCGATTTGGGCGTGTCGCTGCACGGCGCACGCATCAGTACGATTGGTGAACGGGTTGAGGATCTTTTCATCCTCGCCGATAGTGAGCGACGTGCGCTTGGGGTGGAAATGCGCAATGTGTTGCAACAGAGGTTGACAGAGGCCCTTAATCCAAACGATAAAGTGTGACCGCAATCGATTAATCAAATTTATTTACCGTGCCAGTGCGATGCTGGCACCCGTATTACAGACTTAGGAAATCATTATGCAACAGTTACAGAGCGTTATCGAATCTGCCTTTGAGCGCCGCGCCGACATCACGCCATCTAGCGTAGACAGCGCGACCCGCGATGCTATCACCCAGGTTATTGGCCTGCTGGATAGCGGTGAACTGCGCGTGTCTGAAAAGATCAACGGTGAGTGGGTAACGCATCAGTGGCTGAAGAAAGCAGTGCTGTTGTCGTTCCGCATCAACGACAATCAGGTCATGGAAGGTTCTGAAACCCGCTTCTACGACAAAGTGCCAATGAAGTTTGCTGGCTGGGATGAAGCGCGTTTTAAAAACGCCGGTTTCCGCGTTGTGCCACCTGCTGCCGTGCGTCAGGGCGCATTCATCGCACGTAATACCGTGCTGATGCCTTCCTACGTCAACATCGGCGCTTACGTTGATGAAGGCACCATGGTTGATACCTGGGCGACTGTGGGTTCTTGCGCGCAGATCGGTAAAAACGTCCACCTGTCAGGCGGCGTGGGCATCGGTGGCGTGCTGGAGCCGCTGCAGGCTAACCCAACCATCATCGAAGATAACTGCTTCATTGGCGCACGTTCAGAAATCGTTGAAGGCGTGATCGTCGAAGAAGGTTCCGTGATCTCCATGGGCGTTTACATCGGCCAGAGCACCAAAATCTTTGACCGCGAAACCGGCGAAGTGCATTACGGCCGCGTACCTGCGGGTTCCGTGGTGGTTTCCGGTAATCTGCCGTCTAAAGATGGTAGCTACAGCCTGTACTGCGCGGTAATCGTGAAGAAAGTTGACGCTAAAACGCTCAGCAAAACAGGCATTAACGAACTGCTGCGCAGCATCGACTGAGCTTCTCCTGCCTGAAGATCTTCCCGACGGGCCTGCCTACAGGCCCGTAATTATTTGTTTACACTCCCGCCAGAATTACCTGTTTCGCGCCGCGAATTAACACGTGCGTTTATTTTTCAAACAGTTCATAATCCGCGCCAAGTTAACTCCGGTCGCGCACTGTTCATCCCGGTTTTTGTGTCTACAGTTGATTAAGTATGCCGTAAGCGTTCCGGTTGCCGCGTTTCTGCTGCATCCCGAATGATGATGATAGTCCTGCGCGCTCACCCACTCTTAGATGGAATATAAACGCTATGTACGACAACCTGAAAAGCTTAGGTATCAGCAACCCTGACGACATCGACCGTTACAGCCTGCGTCAGGAAGCTAACAACGACATTCTTAAAATCTACTTCCGCAAAGACAAAGGTGAATTCTTTGCTAAAAGCGTGAAATTCAAATATCCACGTCAGCGCAAAACCGTTGTCGCCGATCACACCAGCCAGGGTTACAAAGAAGTGCAGGAAATCAGCCCGAACCTGCGTTATGTGATCGATGAGCTGGACCAGATTTGCCAGCGCGACCAGGTTGAAGTGGATCTGAAGCGCAAAATTCTGGCGGATCTGCGCCATCTGGAAAGCGTGGTTTCGAACAAGATCGCTGAAATCGAATCAGACCTTGATCAGCTGACCCGCAACAACCGTTAATTTCGCGCTTTAAATAACAGGCCAGCCGATGCTGGCCTTTTTTTATGGCTGCTGATAAGGCAGCGAAAGCAGCCAGGTATCACGCTGTGCCTGCCTCACCGCCCCACTCTTTTGATCTTTCCAATGCGTCTGCATGATCCACTGTTGATAACGCGGCTGCTGCAGGCTGTTATCGGCCATTGAAAGCAGCGGAATGATGCGCTGGCTCACGCGATCGCGGTTTTTCCACGGCCAGACTTTAGCGGCATCGCTGTACGGCGCCATCATGTCGAGCGCTGCCAGCAACGATCCGCCTGGCTGCTGGCTATGCCATAAATCGCCTAACCCTGCTTTACCGGCTAGCTGCGCCAATGCGCTAAGCGCCTGCAGATTGAAGTAGCTGTAATGGAAGGATCGCGTGCGCGCTAACTCTGCGGGCTGGCTGCCATCGGCACGAATTTGCAGCGCAATTTTATTGCGCGCCAACTCTACCATCGCTGTGACTGTCTCACGATCGCCCAGATACCACGCGATTCCCGCCACCTGCGTGCAATACCAACTGCCATGATTATTCACCGCCGCCGCTTCTTGCAGTGCTAGCGGATTGTGCCGCAGCCAGTGCAGATACTCGCTAAACCACTGCTGCATCGCTTGCTGATCGGCAGGCTGCCAACCGGGCGCATTGCGTAGCAAAGTCAGCGCATCCACCACGCGCGTGGCAAAGTAGCGCCCATCGAGCACGCCATCATGGCGGCCCGCGGATCGGCCCGGAATGCCTTGAGCAAAGTTAAGATTAGGGTGCATACGGCTGGTGGGATTGATAAACCAGTGACGCATCATCGCCAGCGCTTTGTCGGCATAACGTTGATTGCCAGATAAATACCAGGCCAGCGTCAGCGCCTGAAAATCGGCGGTAAAGCGCGCCAGCCGCACGCCATCACTTTGATCATTCTTACTGGCAGGATTCACTTCGCCATCACGACGCTGCCACGGCAGGCCGTCGGCGCTGCTGGCGTCCGGCCACCAATAGGCGCTCAGGCTTAAATAATCCTGCTTCGAGCCGCTCAGCGGCATCATACCTTTATCGGTGACGCTGGGATTGGGGTGTTGTAGCGCGTTATCCGCTTGCTGTTTAAGCTGATGCCAGGCGTCGAGCGTTGGCGGCGCGGCCTGATGATGTGCCAGCTGCTGCTTAACTTTCTGCAGATCGTTTAATGAGAGAAAGGCCGGATCGTTAGCCAAACTTAGCGCGCTATACAGCCACAGCAACGCAATCCACAGGTTTCTCATTAACTTTGCTCATCCAGTTGAAGCGCCACGTACAGCAGCAAGCGATCGTCAAAATTGCCCAGATCGAGCCCGGTAAGCTCGGAAATACGGTTGAGGCGATACTCCAGCGTGTTGCGATGAATGAACAGCGCGCGTGCCGTAGCGCTGGGTTGCACGTTGTGGCTGAACCACGCCACCAGCGTGCGTCGCAGCAAGCCATTGTTATCCATGCTTTTCAGCTTTGCCAGCGGGCGTGCCAGTTCGTTGGCCTGCCAGCCGCCGCGTAAACTGTCGAGCAGCACCGGCAGCACCAGATCCTGATAAAAATAGCTGCGCTGTTCCGGCATGCGCTGTTTGCCCACCATCATGGTGGTACGCGCGGTGCGGTACGAACGTGCGATGCTGCCGGGACCGGTAAAGTAGTTGCCGAGCGCGATGCGCATTCGCACCTGGCCGCTCTCCTTCATGCGTTGCAGCAGTTGATCCACGCGGCGGCGATGATCGTCCTGATCGTAGCGGCCATGCGCATTCAGTGCCGGTTTCAGCACCACCATTTCGGTGAGTGAAACAATCGCAATCAGGTTGTCGCGTTCCGGCGTGGTCAGCAGCGTTTGCAGCTGTTGCAGCTCAGACATGGCGCTATCAACGCCTAGCTGGCCGCTGTCCACTTCCACCACCGCCACCACGCGCGGTTGATTGAGATCGATGCCGAGCCGCTGCGCCCATTCGCTGAGCGCTGGCGATAAGGTTTCGCTGCGCACCAGATTCAGCACCAGCTCTTCTCGCAAGCGGCTATCCTGCGCCAGCATGTGTAACAAACGCGCCTGTTCCAGCATCATTTCGGCGGTCATACACACCAATTCGCCGTAGTGACGCAGCGTTGCCGGTTGGCCGGTCAAACCGATCACGCCGACGATATCGCCATCAATGCGCAGCGGCAAATTGATGCCAGGACGCACGCCGTGCAGATGTTTTGCCACCGCTTCGTCGATGTCTACCACGCGCCCTTGTGACAACACCAAAAGCGCGCCTTCGTGCAATTCGCCAATGCGCTCACGATCGCCACTGCCGATGATGCGACCACGCGCATCCATCACGTTGACATTGCTGTCAATAATTTGCATGGTGCGGGCAACAATATCCTGAGCCAGTCGCGCATCGAGATGATAGGTGGCCATCAAACACTCCGGAGATAAGGACGAACAGACAGAATACGCATCCGTTACGGCGCTGACATTGTGCAACTGCACATAGCCAGCGGGATTATGCGGGATTTGCGGTAAGCGTCACATTCAGTACCGGACATTTGCACAGACACAAAAAAGGCGAGCCAAAGCTCGCCTGTTATCAACAACCTGAAACTTACTGCATCAGCAGATACAGGCTGCTGTCACCGCGCTGCACGTTCAGTGCCAGCACCGAAGGTTTGGTGTCGAGCACTTTACGCAGCTCGCCAAGATTAGCTACGGCTTGCTGGTTGACACCCAGAATCACGTCACCTTTCTTCAAGCCAATTCGCGCCGCTGCGCTGCCAGGCTTGACGCTATCGACGCGCACGCCTTTCTGGCCGTTGGTATCAATATTGCTGAGATCGGCACCTTCAATACCTGTGTAAATGGTGGCGGACTGCACTTTATCCTGCGAGCTCTGCTGCAGTTCAACGGTGACGTTCACCGGTTTGCCTTCGCGCAGCAGGCCCAGCTGCAGCTTGGTACCGACCGGCAGCGAGCCGACTTCGGCACGCAGCGCTGCAAAGCTGGTCAGCGCTTTACCGTTCATCGACACCACCACGTCACCCGCTTTCACGCCGGCTTTCGCCGCAGCAGAGTTCGGCAATACCTGGCTAACAAAGGCGCCGCGCTGCGCATCGACTTTCATCGCTTTCGCCAGCTCTGAGTTCAGCTCGGTGCCCATAATGCCCAGCTCGCCGCGTTTCACCTGACCGTACTCCACCATCTGCGCGGTAAGGTTTTTCACCATTGAACTTGGAATGGCAAAGCCGATACCGATGTTGCCGCCGTCCGGCGCCAGAATCGCGGTGTTAATCCCGATCAGCTCGCCGTTAAGGTTTACCAATGCGCCACCGGAGTTACCACGGTTAATCGCCGCATCGGTCTGGATGAAGTTTTCGTAATTTTCAACGTTCAGGCCGCTGCGGCCCAGCGCCGAAACAATCCCCGAAGTCACCGTTTCGCCAAGGCCGTACGGGTTACCAATCGCCACGGTGTAATCACCGACGCGCAGGTTGTCGGAGTCGGCAATCTTAATTGCGGTGAGGTTTTTCGCATCCTGCAGCTGAATCAGCGCGATATCTGATTGTGGATCTTTACCGATCACTTTGGCGTCGTAACGACGTCCATCGCTGAGCTGCACCTGGATTTTGGTCGCGTTATCCACCACGTGGTTGTTGGTCACCACATAGCCTTTATCCGCGTTAATTACCACGCCGGAACCCAGCGCACGGAACTGCTGTTTCTGCGCGTTAGCACCGCCATCCGCGCCGCCGTCACCACCGCCGTTTTGACACATGGGTGAGCTTTGGAACGGTGAACCGTCCTGGCAGAACGGAGAATTATCACCAAAGAATTGCTGGAACTGCTGCGGCATACGCGGCGTTTTAACCGTCGTCGAGCCTTCCACACTGATACTCACCACGGAAGGCATGACTTTTTCCAGCATGGGTGCCAGGCTTGGCAACTGCTGGCTGGAAGAAGAAGCGGTCTCTGCGGCAAATACACTCACAGGGCTCAGCGTCGCCGCGCCGAAACTCAGCGCCAACGCCAGCATAATTGTGTTTTTTTTCATTTATCTGTGTCTCTCTAAGAATTACGGCCAGACCATTGCTGTGGTCGTGATGGTGAGATTAAGTTTTTAGCGCGAAGTTCCTAATAAAGTTTTAGGTAAAGGTAAAAAATTGTTCTTCATCTTTACAATTGTGCGCTTATTCAACCGCCATTAAACGACGATATTCGTCCCAGGCATAATTGTCCGTCATCCCACTAATGTAGTCCTGAATCAGACGCGCACGATAATAACGTTCCCACAACAAGCGCTGATATTTATGCTCAACAATTAATGAGCGCATGTGTTGTTGATAGGCCTTTCGATGTTTGCCAGAAAGCTTATGAAACAAGCGGGTTTCAATCGGATGCTTTGCCAGAAAATCCTCGTTCATCAAGGTGGTAAATTGCTCGTAATCCAGCAACAGCAGTGACTGATATATTTCGAGCAAACCTTTAATTACCCGATAACCCTGCAATTCCAGTTGTTCAACTTCCGGATGATTAAACACCTGCTGACGCGCAACCGTTTTAAATAGTTTTAGCAAGCGACCTTCTTCACCATCATCTTCCAGTAAAGCGTGATTAAAATCGCCTTCGAAAATAGCCGGTAAGTTGTCGATGAAACGCTTAACCGCATGGCTAACCAGCACGTTTTGCACGTTAACCCGCAATGACATAAAGAATTGATCGCTGATACTGCGGCGTTTTTTCTGATTAGCCTCTTTCCAGGCATCACCGATAGTACGGCTGAAAACATCGCCGTTTTTTACCGCGCCCCAGGCATCCAATAAATGCTTATACAACGTTTCCACATGGAAGATGTCTTTTTCTACGGCGTCATCCAAATCGGCAATGCAATAAGAGATATCGTCGGCGGCTTCCATTATCCAGGTAAGCGGGAAACGATGGTGCTGTTTAATATTGGTCGCTTCACGCAGCTCAGCCACATATTCTCGCTCAGATAAATAGAAGCCCGGCTTTTTCATTAATACGCTAAATTCAGCCGGTTTATCGCCTTGCCACCATGCGGGCGCGGTATATTTCAAAATACAGGCGACCTGCGCATAGCTGAGATTGAGTTGCAGCAGCGTATGCACCAGGCGAATCGCCTGCGCGTTACCCTCGAAATGGCATAAATCTTGACGAATCATTGCATTCAACTGGTCAAAAGCGGCGCGCTCAGCCTCATCGGCAACGCCCGCCACCAGCGGATCGACCAGCTCGGCAGGCAGATTTTCGTCGAACCAGTCATTGATCGCCGCCTCGCCAAAATGACCAAACGGCGGATTGCCGACATCGTGCAGTAAACAGGCCATCTCAATCAGGCTTTCGAAGGCACCTTCAAACTCATCCAGCCCATAATTCGCCAGCCCGCCGCCCTGGGTTTTCAGCGATTGCAGAATCTCTTTGGTGATATATCGCCCGGTTTGCTGCACTTCCAGCGAGTGCGTTAGACGCGAACGCACCGCCGCATTGCGCTCGAGCGGGAATACCTGGGTTTTCTGTTGCAGACGACGAATGGCGGCGGAGTTAATAATACGTCCGCGATCGCTTTCAAAGTGGCGGGTAATAAAGTATTCCCCTTCGGGATCTTTGCGGCTGGTATAAGGGCGGGTGAAACTGATCTTCTTCCTGAAATTGATCGTCGCCATAATTACCCCTTATTTTTTCGTGAATTCTTCCTCAATCAGCCATGTTAGACTATGCCTCACTTTTGCGGGTTACATCCATTAAATTAGCGAGATTCTTATGAAAGTAGGCATTATTGGCGCGATGGAGCAGGAAGTTACACTGCTGCGTGACAAAATCGAAAACCGCCAGACACTGACGCTGGCCGGCTGCGAATTTTACACCGGCACGCTGAATGGTGTTGAGGTGGCGCTGCTGAAATCAGGCATCGGCAAAGTGGCCGCCGCGCTCGGTACCACCTTGCTGCTTCAGCTGTGCAAGCCGGATGTGGTAATCAACACCGGTTCTGCCGGCGGATTGGCGCCAACGCTGAAAGTGGGCGATATCGTGGTGTCGGATGAAGTGCGCTATCACGATGCCGACGTCACCGCCTTCGGTTACGAGCCAGGCCAGATGGCCAGCTGCCCCGCCGCTTTCGTGGCGGATGACAAACTGATTGCCGCCGCTGAAAGGGTTATCAAGCAGCTCGACCTCAACGCGGTACGCGGTTTGGTAGTGAGCGGCGATGCGTTTATCAACGGCGCTGCACCGCTGGAACGCATCCGCACCACCTTCCCGCAGGCGATTGCGGTGGAGATGGAAGCGACCGCAATTGGTCACGTTTGCCATCAGTTCAAGGTGCCATTTGTGGTGGTGCGCGCCATTTCTGACGTTGCCGATCAGGAATCACACCTCAGCTTCGATGAGTTCCTCAGTGTTGCGGCAAAACAATCTTCACTGATGGTTGAAAACCTGTTGGTTCAGCTGGCGCGTGGCTAAAATCCTGCTGCTTGGGCTGTTGCTGCTGTGCAACAGCCTGTTCGCCGCCGCGCCGCGCGTCATCACCCTTTCGCCCCATCTGACGGAACTGGCCTTCGCCGCAGGCATTACGCCGCTCGCCGTCAGCGCCTTCTCCGATTATCCCGCGCAGGCCAACGCGCTGGAACAAGTGGCGAACTGGCAAGGCATTAAAGTGGAACGCATTCTGCAACTGAAGCCGGATGTGGTACTGGCGTGGCGCGGCGGTAATCCACAGCGGCAAATTGAACAGCTGCAGCGTTTCGGGGTCAAGGTTGAGTGGATCGATCCGCAAACCATTGACCAAATGATCGATGCGCTGGCGGCGTTACAGCGCTGGAGTCCGCAGCCGCAGCAAGCCATCGATGCGGCGCAGGCATTACGCGCGCAGGAAGCGGAGCTGCGCAAGCAGTATCAGCAAAGTACGCCGCTGCCGCTGTTTTTGCAGTTTGGTCAGCAGCCGCTGTTTACGGCTTCGCGTAACACCATGCAAAACCAGGTCATTGAGCTGTGCGGCGGCAGGAATATTTTTGCCGATAGCAGCGTTAGCTGGCCGCAGGTGAGCCGCGAACAGGTGCTGATGCGCCATCCGCAGGCGATTGTGATCGGGGGTGATGCCGCTCGGGCCGCCAGCATCGCGCAATATTGGCAGCCGCAATTGGATGTGCCGGTGATCGCCATCAATGACGACTGGCTGAGCCGTCCGGGGCCTCGCATGCTGCTGGCAGCGAAACAGCTGTGTGCAGATTTACATCCGACGAAAAAAAGCACTAATAAAGATTAAAGATTCGGCATAAATTGTCGTAAATCATAATACAAGGCACAGCGGCCACGTATGCTCTGTGCCCATTTTTAGCGCTAAGCGCAATTTTGTCTTCACCAGGAACTATTCATGACCAGAGCACTGCTGCTGGCCATAGGGCTCGTGATCGCTGCACCTCTGAGTGCGGCCACGTCGACCGGCTCTATCGCCGCTACCTTAACGTTATTCTCGCGTTGCGATATCTCACGCCAGAGTGAACACTCTCTGCCAAAAGTAGATTGTGGACGTCACTTTAGCGCGCAGCCGCGCATTACCGAACGAGTATTAAAACGCGATGCTAAACGCCGTGAATCTGCGCGTTTAGTGACTATTGAATGGTAGGAATCTGGCTACCAGAACGGCAGCCAGAAGCAGCATTAGATGCTGAAGGAAGAACCACAACCGCAGGTGGTTTTGGCATTCGGGTTGGTCACGATAAAACGTGAACCTTCCAGGCCTTCGGTGTAATCCACGGAACCGCCCACCAGATATTGCAGGCTCATCGGATCCACCACCAGCGCCACGCCTTGTTTCTCGATGGTCATGTCACCGTCATTCATTTGATCGTCAAACGTGAAGCCGTACTGGAAACCGCTGCAACCGCCGCCGGTAATATAAACGCGCAATTTCAGCGCGGGATTCTCTTCATCAGAAATCAGGTTTTTTACTTTTTTTGCTGCTGCATCAGTGAATTGCAAAGGCAGCGCTGTTAAGTCGTCACTCATCTTTTACTCCGGGTAAACGTCGAGGTCAGAAAACGACCTTAATCTCGCTATTATCTGCCAGCCGTCCAGTGCAATCAAGTCTCACGCTTGACACTGCGTGCCGCCGCATGCGCAGGAAAGTATATACCCTAAACTTTAGCGCAAGCCGTTATTCCCGTAGAATGGCGCCAGATTTTTTCCCGAACAGCAGGAGCAGAACAATGAGTAAGTCAGAAAACCTGTATGCCGCAGCGCAACGCCTGATCCCCGGCGGTGTGAACTCCCCGGTACGTGCATTTACCGGTGTGGGCGGTGTGCCGCTGTTCATCGAACGCGCTGACGGTGCGTATCTGTATGACGCCGACGGCAAAGGCTATATCGATTATGTCGGTTCGTGGGGCCCGATGGTGCTGGGTCATAACAACGCCAACATCCGTAACGCGGTGGTTGAAGCGGCTGCGCGCGGTCTGAGCTTCGGCGCGCCAACCGAGATGGAAGTGAAAATGGCCGAGCTGGTGTGCGAGCTGGTGCCCAGCATGGACATGGTGCGCATGGTTAACTCCGGCACCGAAGCCACCATGAGCGCCATTCGCCTGGCGCGCGGCTTCACCCATCGCGACAAAATCATCAAATTCGAAGGTTGCTATCACGGCCACGCCGACTGCCTCCTGGTGAAAGCCGGCTCCGGCGCGCTGACGCTCGGCCAGCCAAACTCGCCGGGCGTACCGGCCGATTTCGCTAAGCACACGCTGACCTGCACCTATAACGATCTCAGCACCGTGCGTGCGGCTTTCGAACAGTATCCTGAGGATATTGCCTGCATCATCGTTGAGCCGGTAGCGGGCAACATGAACTGCATTCCACCGCAGCCAGACTTCCTGCCAGGCCTGCGTACGCTGTGTGACGAATTCGGTGCGCTGCTGATTATCGACGAAGTGATGACCGGCTTCCGTGTTGCATTAGGCGGTGCTCAGGCCTATTACGACGTGACGCCAGACCTGACCTGTCTCGGTAAAATCATCGGCGGCGGCATGCCGGTCGGTGCCTTTGGTGGTCGTCGTGATGTGATGGATGCGCTGGCACCAACCGGTCCGGTTTATCAGGCCGGTACCTTGTCCGGTAACCCGATTGCCATGGCGGCGGGCTTCGCGTGTCTGTCGCAAATTGCGCAGCCAGGCACCCACAGCACGTTGACCGATCTGACCACGCAGTTAGCACAAGGCCTGCTGGCCGCAGCGAAAGCCGAAAATATTCCGCTGGTGATCAACCACGTGGGCGGTATGTTCGGGATTTTCTTCACTGATGCCGATGAAGTGACCTGCTATCAAGACGTCACTCAGTGTGACGTTGAGCGCTTTAAGCGTTTCTTCCACCTGATGCTGGAAGAAGGCGTTTACCTTGCGCCATCTGCTTTTGAAGCAGGCTTTATGTCGCTGGCGCACAGTAAAGAAGATATCCAACGCACCATCGATGCGGCACGCCGCAGCTTCGCGAAACTTTAAAACCGCCTGAATGGCGCACTCTACCGTCGTTGTGGAGTCGCCATTCCGGGTTACCCTGATTACGCCCGCCGCAACAGCCAGATAAAATACGGCGCACCAAAGAAGGTCGCCATCAACCCGGCTGGAATTTGATCCGGAAACGCCAGCATCCTGCCGCACCAGTCGGCGAAAATCATCAAGCCGCCGCCCAACAAACCGGCCATCAACACCTGTGGTAATGCACGGCGGAACCCGAGCATGCGCACGATATGCGGCGCCATCAGCCCGATAAAGCTCAGCGGCCCGATGGTCAAGGTTGCCGTGGCGGTTAATGCCGCCGCCAGCAGCAGCAGGCTGAGGCGCGAGGTAGTGAGCGCCATGCCCGCTGAACGCGCGGTAGCGCTGCCGAGTGGCAATAGCGTCAACCAGCGACTTGCCAGCGGCGCCAGCGAAATCAGCACCACACCCACCACCGCGCTTTGCACGGCCTGCTGCATATTGATGTTGTAGGTTGAACCGGAGATCCAGCTCAGCAAGCCCGCCATGCGCGGATCGCCGCTGGCCAGCAGCACCATCAAAAGCGTGACAAACGCGCTGTTAAGCGCCATGCCCGCCAGCAACATGCGTTCTGGCGAAAAGCCGCCGCGACTCGCCACCAGCATAATAATCATAAGCGTCAACGCCGCACCCAGCGCACCGGCAGGCAACAGCCACGCCACCGCATCGCCCGGCACGAAGAACATCATCACCACCACGCCGCACGCTGCACCCGAGCTAATGCCCAACACTTCCGGGCTCGCCATCGGATTACCGGTAAGCCGCTGAATCAGCGCACCCGCCACGCCGAGCATCATGCCCACCATCAGCGCGGCCAATACGCGCGGTGCGCGCCACGGCAGCAGCTGCTGCAGCATATCGCCGCCCACCCACGCAAAGCCGTGCGCATCGCGGCCAAAGGTAATACCAACCCAACTCAATACGCCCAGAATCAGCAATCCGATCAAACACCAGCGTAAGACCTTCTGCCGCTCAGCCGGCACGCTATCGCCCTGATTTAGCGCTGGCGGTACCGATCCGGTACGCAGGCGCGGCAGCAACCAAAGCAGAATCGGCACGCCGATTAGCGCGGTCGCCGTGCCGGTAGACACTTCACGCCAGTGGCTGGTCAGCCATAGCACGCACTGATCGGCCAGCCACAGCAGCAGCGCACCGATCAGCGGCGCCAACATCATGCGGCTCATCAGGCGACGCCCGCCGAGCATCTTCGCCAGCAGCGGCGCGAACAGGCCGATAAAGCCGATGATGCCTGCAACATTGACCAGTTGCGCGCTAAGTAAAATCGCCAGCGCCAGCGCAGCAATACGTGCCGCCGACAGCGCCAGACCGAGGTTTTTTGCTACGCCATCGTCGAGCCCCATCAGCGTCAGCGGACGCAGCAGCGCCAGCGCCACCACAAACGCCAGCAGCAGACGCGGCCACAGCTGCGCCACATTGTGTCCATCCAGCTGGTTGAGCGCGCCGGTGCTCCACAGGAACATGTTCTGCAACTGATCGTGATTGAAGATCGCGAAGATTTGATTCACCGAACCGGCGTACAAACTCAGCACCAGCCCAGCCAGAATCAGTGTCACCGGCGACAGACGTTTGCCCCAGGCCACGCCGAATACCAGAATACCGACAATTACCGCGCCGCCCATCGCCGCAAACTGCTGCGTGAACTCGCCGCCCGGCAAATGCCATAACGTCGCGACGGTAATCCCCAGTTGAGCGCCCGACGACACGCCAAGCGTGGTGGGTTCCGCCAGCGGATTGCGCAGCACCTGCTGAAACAGCAAACCGGCGAGGCCAAGGCCCGCGCCAACCAGCAGCGACAGCGCCAGTCGCGACAGCAAACTGTGATGAAACACCACTTGCTGGATGTTGTTGACGTCAGGCGCAAAAAACGCCTGCGACCATTGATCGATAGGCAGCGCCTGGCGCAGATTGATCACGGTTAAGGCCAGCGCCAGCAGAAACACCGTACTCAATAGCGCGACGGGAAAAAGACGATTGCGCATCAGTGCGACTCCAGCGCGTGTTCCAGCACGCGGACAAATTTCAGCGCCGAAGAGGTCGCGCCGTAATACCATACCGCCGGCACGCGCTGGAAACGCTGCGCGCGCACAAACGGCAGCGCCTGCCACAGCGCGGTGGCCATCACCTGCTGCATATCGCGATCGTTATCGTGATCGAAGCAGATCACCTGCACATCACCCACTTCCGCCAGCCGCTCCAGCCCAACGACTGCACTGCCCCAGAAGTTGGTTTCGCCCTGCCAGGCATTGCTCAAGCCAAGGATCTCCATTACCTCAAGGAACAAACTGTTTTTACCGAAGGTAATCGCGTGGCGGCTGTCCATCAGCGACATCAGCAGCACCGGACGATCGGCCCACGGCCTGAGGCGTTCACGCGCCGCCGCCAGCTGCTCATCCACATACTGCAGATGCTGCACGGCCTGCGCTTCACGGCCAAGACGCGCGCCGAGCGCCTGTAATGAGTGACGCGCGGTGCTGAGCGGTTTGCCGTCGCCGCTGTTGAGGTCAAAACCCATGGTTGGCGCGATGCGCTGCAGCTTATCCAGCGCCGGACCATAACCATTGGAGTGCAGGATGAGTGAAGGTTCGAGCTGCGTCATCAGCTCCAGATTGGGTTCGGTGCGTAAGCCAAGATCGATAACGCTGGACGGCAGCTGCGGATCGCCAACCCAAATGTTGTAGTTGTGCATGTCGGCCACCCCGAGTGGCGTCACGCCGAGCGCCATCAGCAGCTCCACCGGCAGCCACTCCAGCGCCAGAATGCGCTGCGCATCCGGTATGGCGGCACGCAGCGGCAACGCGGACATCAACGGGGAAAGTGCCAGCGCCGTCAGCAGGCGGCGGCGAGAAATGTCGAACATGGCGAGGCCTTAATAAACGAAACTGACGGGCGCGCCGCCAAGCGGATGCGGCAAAATGCCCATCGGAATACCGTAAATGTTGCCCAGCACATCGGCCTGCATGATCACCTCGGGGCCTCCTTCGGCAATCACTTCGCCACCGCGCAATGCCACCAGACGATCGCAATAGCGTGCTGCCATGTTGAGATCGTGCAGCACCGCAATCACCGTCAGCCCACGTTCGCGGCTGAGACGCTGAATCAGCGCCAGCACATCAACCTGATGGGCGATATCCAGCGCCGAGGTCGGTTCATCCAGCAACAGGCAGCGACTGTTCTGCGCCACCAGCATCGCCAGCCAGGCACGCTGGCGCTCGCCGCCAGAAAGGCTATCCACCAGACGCCCGGCAAAAGGCTTTAATCCCACCAGCGTAATCGCCTCTTCCACCCGATCGCGATCTTCCTGACCATAGCGGCCCAGCGCGCCGTGCCACGGATAGCGGCCAATCGCCACCAGCTCGCGCACCGTCATGCCTTCCGCCGCGGGCAGTTGCTGCGGCAGATACGCCACCTGACGCGCAAAATCTTTGCTGCCCCAGTTATCTACCGCGTCCTCATTCAGCAACACGCGCCCTTCACTCGCCGCATGGTGACGACCGAGCATTTTCAGCAGCGTGGATTTGCCAGAACCATTGTGACCAATCAGCGCGGTGACTTTGCCCGGTGCAAAGGTAAGAGACAGCGGATGCAGAAGCGTGCGGCCTGGCACACGAAAACTGACGTTATCCAGCCTGAAGGTGGTTTCTGCGTGGTGCGGATGCTGCATGATAATCCCTGGTTAATCTGTAGGTCGCCATTGATGGCGACCTGCGTAACACGATTAGAAACGGAAAGTCGCAGTACCGACAATCTGACGCTCAGCGCCCCAGTAGCAGGCGTAGTCGCGGTAGCAGCTGGCGACGTATTCACGATCAAAGAGGTTATTGACGTTAACGCCGATGGTGGAGCCCGGCATGCCAAAGCGTGCGAGGTCGTATTTCAGCGCGGCATCAACGGTGGTGTAACCGGCTACGTCGAAGTTTTGGTTCACATCGTCGCCGCTGGCGTACAACCCTTTGCTCTCGCCGACATAACGTACACCTGCACCCACGGTCACGCCCGACAGCGCCGTTTCATGGAAGGTGTAATCACTCCACAGCGATGCCATATGCTTCGGCACCTGCACCGGCGTTTTGCCTTTCAGGTTAGTGTCTTCGGTGTATTCCGCATCAGTGTAGGTATAAGACGCGGTCATATTGATGTTGGCATTCAGCGCGGCTTTGGCTTCCAGCTCCACGCCACGCGAGCGGATTTCACCACTCTGAATGCTGGCATTTGGGTGGTTAAGGGTATCCGGATCGGCCGTCAGGTTTTTGGTTTTGGTCAGCTGATACACCGCCGCCGTCAACACCACCGGACGATCTTTAGGAACGTATTTCACACCGGCTTCATACTGCTTCGCGCGGGAAGGATCAAAGGCTTGACCATCATAAGTTGAACCTGAGTTCGGAATGAAGGCTTCGCTGTAGCTGAAGTAAGGTGCGATACCGTTATCAAACACATAGTTCAGCCCGCCACGCCAGGTGAAAGCCTGATCGTTCTGGCGATCAACGCTATTGGCTACGCGATCATAGACCGAGTTCATCGCGTAATCATAACGACCGCCGAGGGTTAACACCCAGCGGTTCCACTCCATCTGATCCTGCGCGTATAAACCGGTTTGGCGCTGCTTATTGAGGTGCTGATAAGGATTAGGGAACGGCGTCACGCTGTCGTCGCCATATTGTGGATTAAAGGCATTCAGCGGTGATGCGGTACCAAATTGCGCATCAATATCATTACGCGTGCGCTGGAAATCGACACCCAGCAACAGTGTGTGATCAATTTGACTGGTGGTGAATTTGGCCTGCGCCTGGTTATCGACTGCAAACTGGTTGAGCTTTTCATCAGAAACCGCTGAACCGCGGGTGATTTGCTGTGTTGCGGCATTAAAACCATTGCCATAAATGCTGCGATAATCCGTTCTCAGATCCGCATAGCGCAAATTCTGCCGCACCGTCCAGGTGTCATTGAAACTGTGCTCGAAGTTGTAGCCCACCATCCTGGTGTTGCGCGAAATTTTGTTGCTGTCTTCGCCTTCATCAAAGTTAGTTGGCAGCTTGTAACTGCTGCCATCAGGACGCGTGATGCCCACCACAGTGCCCTGACGCGGCAACCAGCCGTAATAGCCGGTTTCCGGTTCGTTCTGGAAGTAGGTTAGCAAATCGAAACGCGTATTCTCATCCGGACGCCAGCTGAATGATGGCGCAATGGTGTAGCGCTTCTCTTTGTTCATATCCTGCTGCGCATCGGCGCTACGCGCGAGACCGGTCAGGCGATAGCTGTAAACGCCGTCATCATCCAGCGAGCCGCCGAAATCGAAACCCGTGGAGAACTGATTGTTTGTGCCCATCTGGAACTGCACTTCACGCAGCGTCTCCTGCGTCGGACGCTTACTCACCAGCGACACCACGCCGCCCGGATTGCTCTTGCCGTACAGCACCGAAACCGGACCGCGCAACAGTTCGGCGCGTTCAAGGAAATAGGGATCGATAGCAAACTCAGAGTAGTTATCACCCTGCAGTTTCAGGCCATCAAGATATTGGTTGGTGTTGGTTTCGCTGAAGCCGCGAATAGAGAGCGCATCGATAACATTGGAGCTACCGCGGTTACCGGTCAACACGCCTGGCGTGTAGTTGAAAGCCCCTTTCACGCTGGTGACGTTTTTCATCGCCATCTCTTCCTGCGTGACTACCGAGATTGACTGCGGGTTCTTCTCAATCGGCGTATCGGTTTTGGTGCCGGTGGCGCTGCGTTTGGCCGCAATGGTTGGCGACGGGCCCCACGCTCTCTCTTGCTCGACACCGCTGCCGCCATCGGCGCTAACCACCACGGTATCTTCTGCCAACGCCTGCACGCTGAACGTACCCATAGTCAGTGAAATAAACCAAGCCAGCGAACGCGGGCGTAAGAAACAAGGATTAGTGTTTCGCGTATTCATAAGTGAGGTCTCTCGAAAAAAGTCGATGCAGGCGAATACAAACGAGAATGATTATTATGACGCACGGATTTTAGGCGAAATAGCGTCATATTCGCAACGATTAATGCCTGTAAGCGCGGCGTTTACAGCCAGATCGCGCATATTCATGATCGCAAATAATAAATGAGCAATAAAAGGAGCGGAGGCCGGCAATCGGGAAATTGCATTGCCGCACAGAGGAAGTTTATTTCATCCCGACAGAGCATCAAACCAACGATAACGAGTAAAATCATAAATTTAAAAAAATGGCCCGCTAATTGCTTATCTCCTGCATTCTCCTTCCTGCAGACACAGTCATGACCGCTATAAACTGGAACATTGTTGATCGCGTTATCTTTATCAATTTGAAGAAACGCAAAGACCGATTAACCCGCATCACTAAACAACTTAAAAAGCTGGGTTTAACCGCTGAAAAAGTCATTCGCCTGGACGCGATCAAGCATGAAAAGGGCTACATCGGCTGCACGCAATCGCATATCGCCGCGCTGGAGATGGCACGCGATAACGGCTGGGAGCGCGTGCTGATTCTGGAGGATGATTTTAGCTTCAATGAAAGCCAGAAGAACTTCGACAATCTCAACCGCTACTTTGCCGCCCTGCCGCAAATCAACTGGCAAGTGGCTTTTCTGGCGGCCAATTATCGCCGCGTCACGCCGTTAAAAAGTGTGGACTATATCGTGCGCGCTAACTTCGCGTGGTGTGCATGCGCCTATATCGTGAATCACCGCTATTACACCAGGCTGATTGAAAACTATCGCGAGGCGCTGCAGGCGCAATTGCAAGGTGGTGCGCAGGCACAATATGCCCTTGATGTGCACTGGAATAGCCTGATGCAGCAGGATCTTTGGCTGGGCGTATTCCCCAACGCCGGTGTACAACGGCTCGATAAAAGCGATATCGAAAATAGAACGGTAGATTACCGCGCACTCTTCAGAAAACCGTTGAGTCAAATCGTTGCGCCCGCCAAATTCACACCCTCCACTTCAGGCCCCATTAAAGTCGACTTTTACTTCCAGTGGCCACCGGGTTGGACGAACTTTGAATCGGTGATTGAGGCGATGCAGGCCAATCCCGCGTTCGATTGCCGCATCGTGGTGGTGCCTTACCTGAACTGGAAGGCGAGCGATGTTAATGGCGATATTCAGCGTGAGATTCTGCGTGAAAGAGGGCTGGATTACACAGGATTTGAAGACTATCAGTTGGAGCAGCGTCAGCCCGATGTGGTGTTCTTGCAAAACCCTTACGACGAAGCACGCCCCGAAGCCTTTCGCAGCGACTACCTGCATGAGCGCGGCGTGAAAATTGCTTACATCCCTTATGCGCTCGATAGCGGCATCAGTGAAGAGGTCCAACTCTATCAATTTAATTTGCTGTGCCAAAATCTGGCGACGTGGATTTTTTCTCGCTCGGAGCGACATAAAGCGGAGTTTGGTATTCAGTGCGACGCGGGCAACAACCACGTCTATGTTACGGGTCACCCCAAGTTTGACCACTATCAGCGCCGCTTTCATCTGCCCGACGAAAAGCCACCCACAAAGATCAAAACGTTGCTTTGGACGCCGCATTTTGTGCTGCCTGACGGTCGCAAAATGTCTACCACTTTTACGCTCTACGGCGCCGCTTTTTTAAAGCTGATTGAGCGTGCGGATATCCATTTGATCATTCGCCCTCACCCGCTACTGAGTCAGTGGATAGGGGAAGCCAGCGCAACCGCGCGCAGCCTGTATCAGCAACTGTTTGATGCCGCAAAACATCGTTCAAATGTGGAGTGGGATAGCGGACATGATTACAAACAGACGTTTGCTCGTTCGGATGCGCTGCTCGCTGACGCGGGTTCATTCTTATTCGAATATTTGCCGTCGAAAAAACCGATTCTCTACCTGACTCATGAAAGCTGTTATGGCCTGAATCGCACCGCTGACTTCATCTATAACGCCTACGACGTGGCCTGGCAGGAGGAGGATATTTTTACTTTTGTCGACAATATCGTCGCCGGACGCGATCCGATGAAAGCCACTCGGGAACGGGTTCTGAGGGAAGAACTGCAAATTGAGGAGAGAACAGCAGGCGAAAAAATCGCTGAAATTATTTGTGCCTCGCTAAGACCCCTCAACCAATCCTAAGCATGAAAAAGGGCGCCGCAGCGCCCTGTGTTTTCTCAGCAACTTATTTGCTGCCGAACATATCTTTAATCCAACCCGCCACGCCGTCAGAATCTTTCTGCTCATTCTGTGGCTGCTGCTGCTGCTGTTGTTGCTGCTGTTGCTGCTCTTGTTGCTGCTGCAACTGCTGCTGTTGTTGCTGAACCTGCTCTTGCTGCTGCTGACACAGCGCGTTCGGATCCAGCGACCACACCGGCAGCGAACGCCATGTGCTGCTGCCCGTACCGCAGATAAAGTTACCGGCAGAATCGATATTCATCTGCGTGATATCTTCCGGCGGCGTCAGCACCAGCGGCATTGGCGCCTGGTTGTCGAGATAGCGACGATAAAGCTGCATTGCACCGCTGGCACCGTACAGCTTCGAGGTTTGGTTGTTATCGCGGCCAACCCAGGTAATCGCCACTTCTTTGCCATCAATACCGGCGAACCAGCTATCGATCAGGTCATTGGTGGTACCGGTTTTGCCTGCCAGATGCGCTTTAGGATAACGCGCACCCAGCGCACGCGCGGTACCGTGATCGGCGACCTGCTGCATAGTGTAGAGCGTCAGATACGCCGCCTGCGCCGGTTCAACACGCTGCGCCTGCGGATAGCTCTGATACAGCACCGTGCCATCTTCCGCAATCACCGAACGCACCGCCGACAGCTCAGCGCGGTTACCGCCGCTGGCAATCGACTGGAACGCCTGCGCCACTTCAATCGGCGTCAGGTTCAGCGCACCGAGCAGCATTGACGGCACCGGATGCAGCTGATCTTTCGGCACGCCGAGCTTGTTCCAGGTATCGACCACCGCATCCAGTCCCAGCGTCATACCGAGGTTGACGGTTGGCACGTTCATCGAGTTGGTCAGCGCATCCACCAGCATCACTTTGCCGCTGAAACGACGATCGTCATTCATCGGTTTCCAGATGGTGCCATTCGGCTGTTTCAGCGCAATCGGTTCATCGGCGATCCAGCTGTTGAGGCGATAGCTGTTCGGCTGGCTCAGCGCGGTGAGATAGGTGGCCGGTTTTGCCAGCGAGCCAATCGAACGACGTGCCTGCAGCGCGCGGTTGTAACCGGCAAACTGTGGATCGGCACCGCCGACCATGGCGCGCACTTCACCGCTGAAGCGATCCACCACCACCATTGCGGTTTCCAGATCTTTTAGGCCACGCTGTTTTTTCAGCGTTGGAATGCCTTCAATCACCGCTTTCTCTGCGGCATCCTGCGAAATCGCATCCAGCGTGGTGAAAATCTTCACGCCGGAGAGATCTTTCATTTTGTCGCCGAGCTTAGCCTGCAGCTCGTTACGCACCATCTGCATAAATGCCGGCTGAGGCGTGATCACGCCGCCTTTTGGCTGCACGCCAAGCGGACGCGCCGACAGCATGTCATACAGTTCCTGATCGATGACGTTCTGCTGCTGCAACAAACGCAGCACCAGATTACGTCGCTCCAGCGCCAGTTTCGGGTTACGCCACGGATTGTACAGCGACGCGCCTTTCACCATGCCGACCAGCATCGCCTGCTGATCGAGGCTCAGCTCATCCACCGGACGACCGAAGTAGTAAAGGCTCGCCAGCGGGAAACCGCGGATCTGGTCATTACCGGTCTGGCCGAGATACACCTCGTTGAGATACAGCTCAAGGATGCGATCTTTGCTGTAGCGCGCATCCATGATCACCGCCATATAGGCTTCACGCGCTTTACGCCACAGCGAACGCTCGTTGGTGAGGAACAGGTTTTTCACCAGCTGCTGCGTCAGCGTACTACCGCCCTGCACCGCTTTACCGGCGGTGATGTTGGCGAGGAACGCACGACCAATCGAATACGGGCTAATGCCGTCGTGCTCGTAGAAGTGGCGGTCTTCAGTGGCGATCAAGGTGCTCACCAGCAGATCCGGAAAACCGGCGCGCGGCACGAACAGACGCTGTTCACCGTTCGGCGACTGCAACATGGTGATCAGGCGCGGATCGAGGCGGAAGAAGCCAAAATCGCGGCCGGTATCGAGGTTTTTAATCTCGCTCAGCTCATTGTTGCTAAAGGTCAGGCGCGCGTTGATCTGCCCCTCTTTGCTGTCCGGGAAATCAAACGGACGGCGCAGCAGATCAATGGTGTTGCCTTTGACGCTAAACTCGCCCGGACGGGTAATGCGCGACACTTCGCGATACTGCGTGCCTTCCAGCAGCGCAATCATCTCTTTTTTGTCGTACGACATGCCCGGTTCGAGGCTGACCATGCGGCCATAAACGGCAGCAGGCAGTTGCCACACTTTACCGTCGATGCGGCTGCGAATTTCCGAGTCGAGATAGACGCCCCAGGCAGCCATCACCACCACAAAGACCAGGAAGAGTTTAATCAACCAGCCTAACCAGCGACGTTTGCCGCGTGGCGGACGTTTTTTACTTTTTGGTGGCACCGGTCCACTCTCCTCATCTTCTTCGTCAAAATCGTCCTGATCGATATCATCATCAAGTTCCCTGCGGCGACCCCGACGCGCAGTGCTGCGCGGCGGCTTTGGCGCTTTTCCTTTGCGCCCAATAGGTTCGCGATCGTTCCCAGACATGCTTTTATTCTCCAGGTATTGCTACGGCGGCGGCCGTTACTCTATTTAGTCTACAACTGCTTACTCGTGCTACGCATGGCAGAACCCTCTGAATTCGGTCCACTGCGTTTCACGATGAAAATTTCTTGGTCCGCCTTGTGGGTAAGGCGTTGGCCGGATCGTCCGGCCACGGATGCTTTGGATAGCGCCCTTTCATCTCTTTCTGCACTTCGGGATACGCACCACGCCAGAACGCCGCGAGGTCACGGGTGATCTGCAGCGGACGGTGCGCGGGCGAGAGCAGCTCTAACACCAGCGGTACGCGGCCATCGGCCACCGCCGGGTTCTGTGCTTCGCCAAACATCTCTTGAATCCGCACCGCCAGCGCGGGTGGCTTCTCTGCATCGTAGCGGATCGGCAGGCGGCTTCCGGTCGGCACAGTGTAATGAGTTGGCAGCACAGTATCCAGCCGCTGACGTTGTGACCATGTCAGCAAATGTAATAATGCGCTGACAAGGTTGATGCTCTGCAATCCTTTCAGATCGCGTACCGCGCTCATCTCCGGCAGCAGCCAGCTTTCAAGCGTATCGAGCAGGCTTTCATCGTCCAGCTCCGGCCACGGCTCTTCCGGCAGCCACTGCGCAGCACAGTGCACCCGCAAGCGTAGCTGTTCGGCGTCTTCTTTCCAGCCCAGCACCGACAATCCTTTTTCGCGGATCCAGCGCAGCATCGCCGGATGCAATATTTCCGCCTCCGGGCGTGCCTGCGGCTGCGCTTTTAGGACCAGCGCGCCGATCAGTTCGCGTTTCCACGCGCGCAAAGTGCCTTTATCTTCATCCCACTCCACGTCGGTACGCTGCTCAATTAAGGTGGGGCATTCGCGGCGCAGCGCGTCGATATCCACCGGCAGCGCCAGTAACATGCGCGCCTCGGCGGCGCTGGCGCCCTGCAGCAGTGTCGGTGCAATCAGCCACTCATAGCGGCTCAAACCATCCTGCTCGTTGAGCATCGCGCCAATGCCGTTCGCCAGCTGATAGCGCGCGCTGTCGCCACGACGCTGCGCCAGACGATCGGCAAAACCGGCGGCCAGCAGCTGCGGGAACAGGTCGGGATTAATGGTGCCGCCGCTGGCGTTGAGGCGCTTCTGCCACTGACGCGCGCGGCGCTGCCAGTGCGACTGCGGATGGTTAAGCGCATCACGCAGATCTGCGCTGCCGCTGCGTGGCGGATCTTCCAGAATCGCCACCAGCAGCGCGGCGCTGGCGATGGCATCGTTGTTTTGCCCGGCAGCCACCAGAATCGCGCTCAGGCGCGGATCGCTGCCCAGCGCGGCCATTTTTCGACCGCGCGCGTTGAGCTGGTGATTCTCCAGCGCGCCTAGCTGGGTTAACCGCTCGCACGCCGCACGCAAGTTGCGCGGCGGCGGCGCGTCAAGCCACATAAGCTGTGACGCATTCTGACATCCCCATTGCAGCAGATCGATCTGCAGCGAGGTCAAATCGCTATTGAGAATTTCCGGTTCACTCTGCGCCGCCGCACGCAGCGCCTGCTCTTGTGGCAGTAAGTGCAGGCAGATGCCAGGTTCCAGACGACCAGCACGACCGGCGCGCTGCGTCATCGACGCCTGGCTGATACGCTGCGTTTGCAGCCGCGTCACGCCGCTGCGCACGTCAAACTGCGCCGAGCGCTCCAGCGCGCTATCGACCACTAAGCGGATACCTTCGATGGTCAAGCTGGTTTCGGCGATGTTGGTCGCCAGCACCACTTTTCGGCGGCCCGCCGGAGACGGCAGGATGGCGCGGCGTTGCGCCTCCAGCGACAGCGCGCCATATAAAGGAGAAAGATCCACCTCGTCACTGACCCGCGCTTCCAGCTCGCGCTTAACCCGTTCGATCTCCGCCACGCCGGGCAGGAACAGCAGCAGCGATCCTGACTCTTCGCGCAGCAGTTGCGCCACCTCGCGCGCTACCGCTTCTTCAAAACGTTGCTGACTGTTGAGTGAGGCATAGCGGCGCGTGACCGGGAAGCTGCGGCCCTCAGAGACCACAAAGGGCGCATCCGGCAGCAGCTGACGTAAACGCTGATTATCGAGCGTGGCCGACATCAGCAGGATTTTCAGATCGTCGCGCAATCCTTGCTGCACATCGAGCAGCAGCGCCAGCGCGAGATCGGCCTGCAGGCTGCGTTCATGGAATTCATCGAGGATCACCAGTGAGACGCCTTCCAGCATCGCATCGCGCTGCAACATGCGCGTCAAAATGCCTTCGGTGACCACTTCGAGGCGCGTGTTGGCACCGCAGCAGTTTTCACCGCGCATGCGATAGCCAACGATGCCGCCCGGCTGCTCGCCAAGCTGTTCTGCCAGACGCTGCGCCACGTTGCGTGCCGCCAGTCGGCGCGGCTCCAGCATGATGATGCGGCCGGGCAATGGGGCGTGTTGCAGCAGCTGTAATGGCAGCCAGGTCGATTTACCTGCGCCGGTCGGCGCCGCCAGCAACACCTGCGGCGACTGCGCCAGCGCGTCCAGCAACGCAGGCAGCACCTCGCTTACCGGTAACTCACTCAAACTCAACTCCCAAAATGCCTGTGCTAAGATGGCGCGCATTGTAGCACTCTGAGGCGCGGATTACCGGAGGCCAACCTGGCAACGCAACGTCTGTTTTTTGCTCTTGAACTGCCCGCTCCGTTCCAGCAACAGTTGGTGCAGTGGCGCGCGGATAATTTTGCTGCCGAAGCCGGGAAACCGGTGGCGGCGGCTAACCTGCACCTGACGCTGGCGTTTCTCGGCGAGGTCAGCGATGAGACGTCACGCAAGCTGCAGCTGCTGGCCTCACGCATCGAACAGCCCGGTTTTGCCCTCGATTTGGATGACGCCGGTCACTGGCCGCGTCCCGGCGTGGTGTGGCTCGGTTGTCAGCGGGCGCCGCGCGGATTACTGCAGCTCGCCAGCCTGCTGCGCGCACAAGCCGCACGTCATGGCTGCGCACAGAGCCCGCAGCCGTTTCATCCGCACGTCACGCTGTTGCGCCAAGCAGCGTCACAGATCGCGCTGCCGCCGCGCGGTTTTCACTGGCGCACCGATATCCGCCATTTTGCGCTGTTCGCTTCGAACGTGACGCGCGGCCGCACACGTTATCAGGCGCTGGCCCGCTGGCCGCTACTATCATCCGCAGGAGAGTAAATGGAATTCGATCCGCCGCTTAAACCCGCCCGTTTGATCGCCCGTTACAAACGCTTTTTAGCCGATGTGGTTACGCCAGAAGGTGAAACGCTGACCATTCACTGCGCCAATACCGGCGCGATGACCGGCTGCGCCACGCCGGGCGATACCGTGTGGTATTCGACATCCAGCAGTGCCACGCGGAAATATCCGCACAGTTGGGAACTTACCAAGACCCAACAAGGCCACTGGATCTGCGTGAATACGCTGCGCGCCAATCAGCTGGTGCGCGAGGCGCTGACACTCGACACGATTCCGGAATTATCCGCTTACAGCCGCTGCCAGCCTGAAGTGAAATACGGCACGGAAAAAAGCCGAATTGACTTCCTGCTGCAAGCGGATGGCCGATCCAACTGCTATATTGAAGTCAAGTCCGTCACCCTTTTACAGGCAGGTAAAGGCTATTTTCCGGATGCGGTGACGGCTCGTGGACAGAAACATCTGCGCGAATTGAGCACCATCGTGGCAGAAGGTCATCGAGCCGTTTTGTTGTTCGCAGTTCTGCATACGGGGATTGAGGACGTTTCCCCGGCACGCCATATCGACGTGCACTACGCAGAACTACTGGAACAGGCGCAGCGTGGTGGTGTGGAAGTTTTGGCGTATCAAGCGCAAATTTCACCGTTAAAGATATTACTTACGCAACCGATTAACGTAGCGTTGTAATATTTAAGGCAATTTGGTGTGATAGGAATGTTCTGGGCGAGGCGCTGAATACGCGATTGTTCAGAGGCTTGTCAAGTAGTGGTCAGGAATAATTGCCAACCTTGATTGCTTCTGCTATTTATAGCGGCCTGTTTTTTTCCCTTTATGGGAATCGATAAGCCCTAAATCGTTTAGGTTGCAGGCACACAGTCAACACATGCAACTTGACGTATCTAGGGAAGTGCGTGTTATCCAGGAGAAACAACATGCAAGAAGGGCAAAACCGTAAAACATCGTCCCTGAGTATCCTCGCCATCGCTGGAGTGGAGCCGTATCAGGTGAAACCGGGCGAAGAGTATATGAACGACGCCCAGCTAGGCCATTTCCGTAAGATTCTGGAAGCCTGGCGCAACCAACTTCGGGATGAAGTAGATCGCACTGTGTCACATATGCAGGACGAAGCTGCCAACTTCCCGGATCCGGTCGACCGTGCTGCGCAGGAAGAAGAGTTCAGCCTGGAATTGCGTAACCGCGATCGTGAGCGCAAACTCATTAAAAAGATTGAGAAAACGCTCAAGAAAGTGGATGACGACGATTTCGGTTACTGCGACTCCTGCGGTGTAGAAATTGGTATTCGCCGCCTTGAAGCGCGTCCGACTGCCGATCTCTGCATTGACTGCAAAACGCTGGCAGAAATCCGCGAGAAGCAGATGGCTGGCTAATGGCCGTAAGCAAATTGCTACCGCACAGCCGGGAAAATCCCTGTTTTCCCGACGTGCGGTACACTTCGTTATGAATCCCTCAAACTGCATTGGGCGTTTCGCTCCCTCCCCTTCTGGTGACCTCCATTTTGGTTCGCTGATTGCTGCGTTAGGCAGTTACCTGAGTGCGCGCGCGCAACAGGGACGCTGGCTGGTGCGCATCGAAGATATCGATCCCCCGCGTGAAGTTCCCGGTGCCGCAACGCGTATTTTGCAGCAGCTGGAACATTATGGTCTTTACTGGGATGGCGACGTTTTATGGCAGTCACAGCGCCACGATGCCTATCGCGCCGCGCTAAGCTGGCTGCAAACGCATCGACAAAGTTACTTCTGCACCTGCACGCGTAGCCGCATCCAGCAGCTGGGCGGTTTTTACGATGGTCACTGCCGCGATTTGCAGCTGCCGCCGGACAACGCCGCGCTGCGCCTGCGTCAGCATGCGCCGGTTAGCGGCTTTGACGATCGCCTGCGTGGCCATTTACAGGCTGAAGCGCAGCTGGCGCAGGAAGATTTTATTATCCATCGCCGTGATGGGCTGTTTGCCTACAATCTCGCGGTGGTGGTTGATGACCATTTTCAGGGCGTAACGGAAATCGTGCGCGGCGCGGATTTGATTGAGCCCACGGTGCGCCAGATTGCGCTGTATCAGCAGTTTGCCTGGCCTGTGCCGGATTACCTGCATTTGCCACTGGCGGTCAACCGTGAAGGCAACAAGCTTTCCAAGCAGAATCATGCGCCCGCGCTGCCCGCTGGCGATGCGCGGCCGCTGCTGGTGCAGGCTTTACGCTTTCTTGGTCAGCCGGTTTCGGCTGGCTGGCAGGATGAATCGCTGGAAAGCCTGTTGAAACAGGCCGTCGCGCAGTGGAATATCCGCCTGATTCCGTTGCAGAACGGTCTTAAAGAGGATGAAACGACATCACCATTCCTAAATGGTTCTCAACAGGCTATGATTAGCCGCTGATTTTATTAACACCCTTTTTCTCACTGTCGAGGTGTCCCATTTTTACCCGAGTCGCTAATTTTTGCCGGAGAGTCCTCAAGCGTGATGAGGAGGCGCCTGAAGAGGTGGAAGCTGAAAGTCCTGGTCAGATGACTGTCATTCCACGAGAAAGCCACAACATCTCACGCAAAGATATCAGCGAAAACGCCCTCAAAGTGCTCTATCGCCTGAACAAAGCCGGATTCGAAGCCTACCTGGTTGGCGGCGGCGTGCGCGATTTGCTGCTCGGCAGCAAGCCGAAAGACTTTGATATCACCACCAACGCCACGCCTGAACAGATGCGTAAGCTGTTCCGCAACTGCCGTTTGGTGGGTCGTCGTTTTCGTCTGGCACATGTGATGTTCGGTCCGGAAGTGATCGAAGTCGCCACCTTCCGTGGTCATCATCATGAAGAGAGCGAAGAAGATCGCAACAGCTCGCAGCGCGGCCAAAACGGCATGCTGCTGCGTGATAACATTTTCGGCAGCATTGAAGACGATGCACAGCGCCGCGATCTCACCATCAACAGCCTCTATTACAGCGTGGCCGATTTCACCGTACGTGATTACGTCGGTGGCTTGCACGATTTGCACGAAGGCATCATTCGCATGATTGGCGATCCGGAAACGCGCTACCGCGAAGATCCGGTGCGCATGCTGCGTGTGGTGCGCTTCGCCGCCAAGCTGCAGATGCGTATCGCGGCAGAAACGGCCGAGCCGATTCCGCGTCTGGCAACGCTGCTGAATGACATTCCGCCGGCGCGCATGTTTGAAGAGTCGCTCAAGCTGCTGCAGGCCGGTTACGGCTACCGCACCTATCAGATGATGCGTGAATATCAGCTGTTCCAGCCGCTGTTCCCGATGCTGACGCGCGGTTTCACCGCCGAAAGCGACAGCCTGATGGAGCGTATGCTGGCGCAGGTTCTGAAAAATACGGATACCCGCTTGCAAAATGATATGCGCGTCAATCCGGCCTTCCTGTTTGCCGCAATGTTCTGGTATCCGCAGCTGGAATCCGCCGAACGCATTGCGCAGGAAAGCGGCCTGACTTATTACGATGCTTTCGCCTTGTCGATGAACGAAACGCTGGATGAAGCCTGCCGCGCGCTGGCGATTCCCAAGCGTATCACCACGCTGATTCGTGATATCTGGCAGCTGCAGCTGCGCATGTCGCGTCGTCACGGCAAACGTGCGTGGAAGCTGATGGAGCATCCTAAGTTCCGTGCCGCTTACGATTTGATGGCGCTGCGTGCCGACGTGGAAAACAATCCTGAGCTGCAAAAGCTGACGCATTGGTGGGGCGAGTTCCAGGCGGCGGCACCCGGTGCAGCAGAAAACCATGATGACCACGCTGGGCGACGATCCGGCCCCGCGCCGTAAACCGCGCCGTCCGCGTCGCCGTCCAACCGGGCCTCGCACAAACAGTCCGCAATGACCCGCGTTTACCTCGCTTTAGGCAGTAATCTGGCCGATCCGCTGCATCAGGTTGATGCAGCGTTGGCCGCGCTCGATGCCATTCCGCATACCTCGCGCATCGCCACATCTTCCCTGTATCGCACGCCGCCGTACGGCCCGCCGGATCAGCCTGATTACCTTAATGCGGTAGTGGCGCTGGAAACCGCGCTGAACGCTGAGGCGCTGCTCGATCATTCCCAGCGCATTGAGCTGCAACACGGTCGCGTGCGCAAAGCTGAACGCTGGGGACCGCGCACGCTGGATCTCGATATCATGCTGTTTGGCAACCAGACCATTAACACGCCGCGCCTGACCGTGCCGCACTACGACATGCACAATCGCGCATTTATGCTGGTACCGCTGCTGGAAATTGCCCCGCAATTGTCGCTGCCGAATGGACAAGCCTTATCTGTGATTCTTGCCACCCTGGATCGCAGCGCTATCCGTTTGTGGTCTGAGTAAGCCGTAGTACACTGCGCGCATCAGAAAACTCTGGAGCGTGTGATGAAACCAACAACCCTCTCCCATTTACGCCAACTTAAAACCAGCGGGCGCAAATTTGCCACGCTGACGGCGTACGACTTCAGTTTTGCCCGCCTGTTTGCCGATGAAGGCATTCAGGTAATGCTGATTGGCGATTCGCTCGGCATGACCGTGCAGGGCCACGAATCGACCTTGCCGGTCACCGTGGACGATATCGCCTATCACACCGCCGCCGTGCGCCGTGGCGCGCCGCTGGCGCTGCTGATGGCCGATCTGCCGTTTATGAGTTACGCCACGCCAGAACAGACGTTTACTAACGCCGCACAGCTGATGCGCGCCGGCGCCAATATGGTGAAGCTGGAAGGCGGCGAGTGGCTGGCGGAAAACCGTGCGTATGCTAACCGAGCGCGCTGTCCCGGTGTGCGGCCATTTGGGCCTGACGCCGCAGTCGGTGAACATCTTCGGTGGCTATAAAGTACAGGGCCGCGATGAAGCCGCCGCTGAACGTCTGCTGGCCGATGCGCTGGCGCTGGAAGCCGCCGGTATGCAGCTGCTGGTATTGGAGTGCGTGCCGGTGGCGCTGGCGGAACGCATCACTAAAGCGCTGTCGGTGCCGGTGATCGGCATCGGCGCGGGCAACGTCACTGACGGCCAGATTCTGGTGATGCACGACGCCTTTGGCATTACCGGCGGTCACGTTCCCAAATTTGCCAAAAATTTCCTCGCAGAAACCGGCGACATTCGTGCAGCGATTCGCCAATATATCGCCGACGTTGAAGCGGGCCTTTATCCAGCCGCTGAACACAGTTTCCAGTAAATCAGGAGATTTGCAGTGCTGATCATTGAAACACTGCCGATGCTGCGTCGTGAGATTCGTCGCTGGCGTCAGGCAGGTAAACGTATCGCGCTGGTGCCCACCATGGGCAACCTGCACGACGGTCATCTAACGTTGGTCGATGAAGCGCGCGAGCGCGCTGATGTTGTGGTGGTCTCAATTTTCGTCAATCCGATGCAGTTTGATCGTCCCGACGATTTAGCGCGCTATCCGCGCACGCTGCAGGACGACTGCGAGAAGCTGAATCGTCATAGCGTGGATCTGGTGTTTGCACCCGCACCGGCCGATGTTTATCCCAAAGGCCTGGATAGCCAAACCTTTGTGGAAGTGCCGGGTTTATCATCGCTGCTGGAAGGCGCCAGCCGTCCGGGACACTTCCGCGGCGTCTCCACCATCGTCAGCAAACTGTTTAATCTGGTGCAGCCAGACATCGCCTGCTTCGGCGAGAAGGATTTCCAGCAGCTGGCGATTATCCGCAAGATGGTGGCGGATATGGGCTTCGATATCGAGATTGTGGGCGTGCCAACGGTACGCGCAAAAGATGGTCTGGCGCTGAGTTCGCGCAATGGCTATCTCACCGCCGACGAGCGTAACATCGCGTCCGGTCTTAGCCAGGTGATGAACAGCATGGCCGAACGTCTGAGCAACGGCGAGCGCCATGTTGAAGAGATTATCGAGCAAGCGGAAGTGGCGTTGCGTGAGAAGGGTTTCCGTCCGGATGGACTGGCGATTTGCGATGCCGAAACCTTACAAGCGCTGAACGTGGACAGCCAGCGCGCGGTGATTTTGATGGCCGCATGGCTTGGCAATGCACGTCTGATTGATAATCAGCAAGTGGATCTGACGGAGTAGTTTTCCGTTGTTTATTGGCAGCTTAACAAGGTTAGACAGTTATGATTCGCACCGTACTTCAAGGCAAACTGCATCGCGTTAAAGTCACTCAGGCAGATTTGCATTACGAAGGTTCCTGCGCCATTGACCAGGATTTCCTCGACGCCTCCGGCATTCTGCAATACGAAGCCATCGATATTTACAACGTCACCAACGGCCAGCGTTTTTCAACCTACGCAATTGCCGCTGAACGTGGCTCGAAGATCATCTCAGTCAACGGTGCCGCCGCACGCTGCGCCTGCGCCGGTGACATCATGATCATCTGCTCTTACGTGCAGGTCGAAGATGAAGTCGCACGCAGCTGGCAGCCGAAAGTTGCCTACTTCGAAGGCGATAACGAAATGAAGCGCCTCGCTAAGGCGTTGCCGGTTCAGGTCGCCTGATACAACAAGGGCGCGATTTTTACACCGCGCCCTTTTCTTTGGTTGCCATGAATGGCGATCTTTTTGAAGATCACTCCCAAATCTACGTACGTAACCCGCGCCCACGCTGAATCAGCGAATACACCAGCACATAAAACACCACGATAAAGGCGATCAGCACCGACAGCGTGAACACCAGCGGCACATCGTTGATGCCGAGGAAACCGTAACGGAAGCCGCTGATCATATACACCACCGGATTCAGCTTCGACACCGCTTGCCAGAACGGCGGCAGCAGCGTCAGCGAGTAGAATACGCCGCCGAGATAGGTTAACGGCGTCAGCACGAAGGTGGGAATCAGGCTGATATCGTCAAAAGTGCGCGCGAATACCGCATTCAGCAGGCCCGCCAGTGAGAACAGAATCGCCGTCAGCAACAGCGTCAGCGCCACCATCGACCACGAATGCACGTGGAACGGCACGAAGAACAACGAAATCGCGGTAACCAAAATCCCCACGCACACGCCGCGCGCCACGCCGCCGCCGACATAACCGGCAATAATGATGTGCGTTGGCACCGGTGCCACCAGCAGCTCTTCAATGTTGCGCTGAAATTTGGCGCTAAAGAACGACGATGCCACGTTGGCGTAAGCGTTAGTGATCACCGCCATCATGATCAGGCCCGGCACGATAAACTGCATGTAGCTGAAACCGTGCATATCGCCGATGCGTGAACCGATCAGATTGCCGAAGATGATGAAGTAGAGCGTCATGGTGATCACCGGCGGCACCAGCGTCTGAATCCAGATGCGGGCGAAGCGATTGATCTCTTTGCTCCAGATGCTCTTGAGCGCCACCCAATACAAGTGCGTCATGCTTTCACTCCTGTTTTTCCCTGTGTCAGGCTGACGAACAGCTCCTCAAGGCGGTTAGCTTTGTTACGCATGCTCAGCACCTGCACGCCCTGCGTGCTCAGCTGGCTGAACACGCTGTTCAGACCTTGCTCACGCATCACTTCCACTTCCAGCGTCGAGGTATCGACCAGTCGATACTGGAAGCCCTCCAGCTGCGGCAGCGGGCTACGCGGCGCCAGATCGAGGATAAAGGTTTCGGATTGCAGCTTGGAGAGCAACCCTTTCATCGAGGTGTTCTCCACCAGCTCGCCGCTCTGAATAATACCGATATTGCGGCACAGCATTTCCGCCTCTTCCAAATAGTGCGTGGTGAGGATGATGGTGGTGCCTTTAATGTTCAGCTCTTTCAGGAAACTCCACATCGAACGGCGCAGTTCGATATCTACGCCCGCGGTCGGTTCATCGAGGATCAGCAGCTTCGGCTCATGCATCAGCGCACGCGCGATCATCAGGCGGCGCTTCATACCGCCCGAAAGCATGCGCGCACGTTCGTTGCGTTTGCCCCACAGATCGAGCTGATTGAGGTATTTTTCCGCGCGCTTGTTAGCTTCAGCGCGTTCAACGCCGTAGTAACCAGCCTGATTGACCACAATCTGCATTACGGTTTCAAACGGGTTGAAGTTGAACTCCTGCGGCACCAGCCCAAGCTGGCGCTTGGCGTTGACCACATCTTTTTGCAGGTCATAGCCAAACACGCGCACGCTGCCGCCGGTTTTGTTCACTAACGAGCTGATAATACCGATGGTGGTGGATTTACCGGCGCCGTTTGGCCCCAGCAAGGCGTAAAAGTCGCCCGCTTCCACGTTGAGATCGAGTCCTTTCAGCGCCTGTACGCCGCCGGGATAGGTTTTGGTCAGCCCGGAAATTTCCAGTGCATATGTCATTGCGAATCCATACCTTGTTGTAGAGACATCAAAGGCCTATGAAAATGGTAATGCGCACGAGCGATGTCGCGGTCATTAACATTAAGAAATCAATGGAGTTTAGCAGAGAGTCGAGCCAGCCCATAAACCGTTGGCTTACGGGCTGCGCAGTGTATCGCAGGCGGGGAAGTTTAGCCTTGGACGATTGTGCGGTTATTCACCGGTCGGGATAACTTTGCCGATATACGGCAGATGGCGATAGCGCTGGGCGTAATCGATACCAAAGCCGACCACGAACTCATCGGGAATGGTAAAGCCCACGTATTCGACGGTGACGTCCACTTCGCGACGCTCTGGCTTATCCAGCAAGGTACAAATCGCCAGTGACTTTGGCTCGCGCAGGCGCAGGATTTCACGCACTTTGCTCAGCGTGTTGCCGGAATCGATGATGTCTTCCACGATCAGCACATCCTTGCCGCGAATATCTTCATCGAGATCTTTGAGGATTTTCACATCGCGACTGCTCGACATGCCGCTGCCGTAGCTTGACGCCGTCATAAAGTCGACTTCATGCGGCACGTCGATGGCGCGGCACAGATCGGCCATAAACATAAAGGAGCCGCGCAGCAAACCCACCAGCACCATTTCGCTGCCGCTGTCGCGGTAGTGCTCGTTGATCTGCTTGCCCAGTTCGGCAATTCGGGTTGCGATCTCTTGCTCGGAGATCATCACGTCGACGGTATGTTTCATTGCATGCGTCCAGTTACGGTTTTTGGAAAGCCACGAAGTCTATCATAGACGAGCCAGCGTCTAACGCCGCGCACAGAACGCAAACGATTCCGTGGCGAAATTTATCGCGCTGGCGTTAACTGTAGGAACACGTCCGCCCCTTTACCGCCGAGTTCTGGAGTTCCTATGACCGCTTCATCCAGTAAAAAAACCAAGATTGGTACGCGCGATCTGCACCCGGAAACGCAGATGCTGAATTACGGTTACGATCCGCAGTTATCGGAAGGCGCAGTGAAACCGCCGGTGTTTCTCACCTCCACCTTCGTGTTTAACAGCGCCGAAGAGGGGCAGGACTTTTTCGATTTCGTCGCCGGGCGCAAGCAGCCGCCGGAAGGCAAAACTGGTGGGCTGGTCTATTCACGCTTCAATCATCCCAACAGCGAAATCGTAGAAGATCGGCTGGCGGTGTATGAAGGCGCGGAAAGCGCGGCGCTGTTCTCCTCCGGGATGTCGGCGATTGCCACCACGCTGCTGACGTTTGCGCGTCCGGGCGAAGTGATTCTGCATTCCCAGCCGCTGTACGGCGGCACCGAAACGCTGCTGAGCAAAACGCTGCACGATTTGGAGATCAAAGCGGTGGGTTTCAGCGATGGCACCGATGAAGATAAGGTGCATGAAGCGGCGAAGCTGGCGTGGCAGCGCGGACGCGTGGCGCTGATTCTGATTGAAACGCCCGCCAATCCCACCAACAGCCTGGTGGATATCCAGTTGATGCAGCAGGTGGCGGATGTGATTGCGCAGCAGCAAGGTTCGCGGCCGATTCTCGCCTGCGATAACACGCTGCTCGGGCCGGTGTTTCAACAGCCGTTGCAGCATGGCGCAGATTTGTCGCTCTATTCACTGACCAAATATGTCGGCGGCCACTCGGACCTGATTGCCGGTGCGGTGCTGGGTAGCAAAGCGTTGATCGGCAAGGTACGTTCGCTGCGCAGCGCCATCGGCACGCAGCTGGATCCGCACTCCAGCTGGATGATTGGCCGCTCGCTGGAAACGCTGTCGCTGCGTATGGAGAAAGCCACCAGCAATGCCGAAAACGTGGCGGCGTTTTTACGCGATCATCCGCAGGTGGAAAAACTGCATTGGCTGCCGTATCTGGCGGCAGAAAGTCCGGCGGGCAAAACGTATCAGCGCCAGTGCAGCGGCGCGGGTTCAACCTTCTCGTTTGATATTCGTGGCGGGCAAGCGGCGGCGTTCCGTTTCCTTAATACGCTGGAACTGTTCAAGCTGGCGGTGAGCCTCGGCGGCACCGAATCGCTTGCCAGCCATCCTGCCAGCACCACTCATTCGGGCGTGCCGCAGGATGTGCGACAGCGTATTGGCATCACCGATGCGACCGTGCGCTTGTCGATTGGTATCGAACATCCTGACGACCTGATCGAGGATATTCGCCTGGCACTGGAGGCGTCGGTTAACTGACGCTAAAACCGAGCATCATGCCGGTATCTTCATGCTCCAGCAGATGGCAATGCGCCATGTACGCATTGTCGGCGTTAGCGACATAGTTGAAGCGCACCAGCACTTCGCTGCGCCAGCCGTTAACGCTGACGATGTCCTTCCAGCCTGCGCGATGCGGCGCAGGCGGCTTGCCGTTTTCTGACAGGATGCGGAACTGCGTGCCGTGAATGTGGAACGGATGCAGCATGTGATCGCCTTCACCGGAAATCGTCCACTTCTCGACTTTACCCAACTCCACGTTGAACATCGGCTTGGTCATGTTAAATGCCTGACCGTTAATCTTGTTGCCATTATGGAAATCATAGGCGGCAGTTTTGCCGTGGCTGCCGTGATCCATCGCCATATCGCCATGATCCATCGGCTTCGCGCTATCACTCATCGCCATGTTGCCATGATCCATTTTCATGCCGCCCATGGCTTTATCGCCGTAACGATCCATCAGCGCCTGCATACCTTGCTGATCAAGCTGCGGATCCATCATCAGCTGCAGCCAGCGGCTTTGCAGGCCTTCGGTGGCTGGAATGGGCGGCAGATCTACCAGCTTGTCTGGCAGCGTACCGCTGGCCATCACGCGCAGCGGCAGAATATTGACCAGCGGCAGCGGTTGGTCAAACGGCGCCAGCGTCATGCCCATCTGCGTCACCGGCAGCGTCACAACGTCGAAGGCTTTGCCATCTGACGTATCCACCAGCACTTCAAAACGCTCGCCCGGCAGCAGCGGCAAGCTATCCACTTTCACCGGCTCGGCCAGCAACCCACCGTCGCTGCCAATTACGTACAGCGGACGTTGATCGCTGGTGGCGATATGCAGCGAACGCGCGTTACAGCCGTTAAGCAAACGCAGACGCAGCCAGCCGCGTGGCACCGCATGCTGCGGATACTGCACGCCGTTGGTGAGCATCATGTCGCCAAACCAGCCGACGGCGGCACGCATGATATCGAGCTGATAATCGATTTGCGTTCCCGCTTTATTCAGCTGCTTATCCTGGAAAATCAGCGGCACATCGTCTTCGCCCCACTGCATCGGCAGACGCAACTTGCCGGACGCTTCGTCTTCCAGCAGCACCAAACCCGCCAGACCTTGCGCCACCTGATAACCGGTTTTGCCGTGGTGATGCGGATGGAACCAGCAGGTCGCGGCGGGTTGATCAGGGGTGAAACTGACCTGACGCGTCGCGCCGGGCGCAATAATCCCTTGCGGGCCGCCATCAACATCGCCGGGGATCTCCAGCCCGTGCCAGTGCAAGGTGGTGGCTTCCGGCAGTTGATTATGGATATTTCACCGTGACGGCTTTTTCGCGTTGCAGACGCAGCGCGGGTCCGAGCAATCCACCGTTGTATCCCCAGGTAGGTACCGCTTTGCCATTCCATTGGCTGCTACCGGTCATGGCGGTCAAGGTATATTGCCCGCGGGCATCAGGCTGCAAAATGGAGGGAATCGGTAATAATGGGCGCGTGGCGGCCATTAGTGAGCGGCTCCACAGCGGCAGCGCACCGGCGGCGCTGAGTGCGGCAGTCAACTTTAGAAAATGACGACGTTGCATATTCTTATCCTTGTCGTGAATAAGGGCACAGCGTAAACCTTTACCCTGCGGGAGGGTCAAGCCCTGAAACAGATTGCACTGATAAAAAGGGTGGGAATGGCCCGAAAGGGCAAATTTAGCGGAATAGCGGCAATAACTGTGCTAACGTCAATAAATTGTCCCTTGTTGAGAATGATTATGACGAAAAGCATCAAGATCCTGCTGCTGGCGGGACTCCTTGGCTTCTCCTCCACCAGTTTTGCCCTGAGCGAATCCGAAGCAGAAGATCTGGCCGACCTCACCGCCGTGTTCGTTTATCTCAAGAACGATTGTGGCTATCAGGATTTGCCAGACGCGCAGATTCGTAAAGCACTGGTGTTTTTCGCCCAACAGAACCGTTGGGATTTAAGCAACTACAGCAATTACAACATGAAGTCGCTGGGCGAAGAGAGCTACAAGGATTTGAGCGGTATCGCCATTACCAACGACAAGAAGTGTAAGTCGCTGGCGCGCGATTCGTTGAGTTTGCTGGCTTACGTTAAGTAATCATTGCCCGCAGGTTGGTGCTGGCTGTCCTCCTCGGTTGGTGCTTGCTGCCCCCCTCCTTGGTTGGTGCTCGCTGTCCCCCTCCTCGGTCCTACCCCACAAGTGGGGGAGGAAGATGCTGCAATATGTCAGTTCGAGAGTTGCATGTGGCAGCGTCTCCTTCCCCCGCTGGCGGGGGAAGGCCGGGATGGGGGACAGCCAGCACAATCTCAATCTAAATCTAAACCGTCAACTCCAATCCAATACCCCGCTCGCGCAGGTCGCGGCACACCGCTTCATCCAGACGTGCATCCGTCACCACATCAGTCAGGCTATCAATCGGCGCGGCGCAATACAGCGACCATGAACCGTATTTACTGCTGTCAGCCAGCAGAACGCGGCGGCGCGCGTTGGCCAGCAGATCCATCTTCAATCCGGCTTTCTCTTCGGTTGGCGTGGTAATCCCGCGTTCGATGCTCCACGAGTTGCAGCTGACAAAGGCAATATCAGGATTGATGCTGCGCAGCAAACGGCGACCGTGTTCGCCAATGCACGACTGGCTGGAATCGTCGATGCGTCCACCAATAATGGTGGTTTCGATTTGCTTAAACTCCGACAGAAACAGCGCGATATGCAGATCGGCGGTGATGACCCGCAGCTTGAGGTGCGTCAGCTGGCGCGCCAGCTCCAGCATGGTGGTGCCGGCATCCAGCACCACCGCATCACCCGACTGCACGTAACTGGCGGCAAACTGCGCGATGGCCTGCTTCTCGGCGAGATTACGCTGCATCTTCTCCAGCGTGGTCGGCTGATTGGGGATAAAGCGATTCAGCGTAACGCCGCCATGGCTGCGGCTGATAACGCCTTCTTTATCCAGCTTGATCAGATCGCGGCGGATCGTCGCTGGCGAGGCAGAAATCGCGCTCACCAGTTGTTCAACAGTGACCAAATTATGGCTCTTCAGATAATCCATAATCTGGTCGAGACGGCTTTGTCCCTTCATATTTCCCTATGCAAGCTGCATCGCGAGTTTAATGGAGATCGCCATGCTCGCAGAGTTCGCTTTACCTGTCCAGGCGATATCAAACGCGGTGCCGTGGTCCGCCGAGGTGCGGATAAACGGCAGGCCCGCAGTGATGTTAACACCATCATAAAAGCCTAGTAATTTCAGCGGGATATGGCCTTGATCGTGGTACATCGCTACCACCATATCGTACTGTCCTTCCTGACACTGCAGGAACACGGTATCGGGCGGACACGGGCCACTGACATCAATGCCCTGCGCTTTCATGGCGTTAATGGCAGGCGCGACGATGGTGATCTCTTCATCACCAAACAGACCGTTTTCACCGGCATGCGGATTAACGCCTGCCACCGCGATGCGCGGCTGGTCGAAACCGACGCGGCGCAGGAAGCTGTCGGCCATGCCGATCACCGTTTGAATGCGCTCGCCGTTTAAGGTATCGAGGAACTTACGCAGCGCGATATGCGTGGTGACGTGAATCACTTTCAGCTTATCGGTATAGAGCACCATGGCGTAATTTTTGGTGTTGGTCAGTTGCGCCAGCAGTTCGGTGTGGCCGGGATAGATATGCCCCGCTGAGTGCAGCGCCTCTTTATTTAACGGTGCGGTGGCGATCGCCTGCACGTCGCCAGCCAGCGCCAGTTCGGTGGCGCGTTTAACGCAACGCCAGGCCAAATCACCCGCTGCTTTCTGCACCACGCCAGGCTGCAGCGCGGCGGCATCCGCCAGCGGCTCATCAATCACATTGATCATGCCGGGCGCGAAATGCGCATCCTTGACCTGGTCGAGCACGCGCAGTTCAGCCTGCGGCGTGACATGTAAACCCATCACCCGACGCAGCGTGTTAGCACAACCGACCACGACGGCAGGCACGCCCGCTAACTCACCTTCTGCCAGCGCTTTAATGATGATCTCCGGGCCGATGCCCGCCGGATCGCCCATGGTAATCGCAATAATTTTACTCACTCGACTTCTCCTCAATAAAACGAATGGCTTCTACCAGGGTGTTTTCATCACCAAAGCCACCTGCTTTGGTCATCACCGGCAGGTGTAATTCACTGTTAAGCAAAACCCCGTGCGGCACGCAGCCCGCCACAAGGCCCTGAATCTGAAAACCGCGGGCACCTGATGCCTGGGCCACGGCAATCGCCACATCGCCGCCAGAGAGATAAAGCCCAGCAGGCTGCACCTCGCGGCACACGCGACGGGTTAACTGCGCGAGAAACTGGCAGATGCGTTCGCCCAATAGCTGACGAGAAACCTGATGCTGTTGGCACAACTGCGCAATCTCATGACGCTGCCCGGCATGTTGGGTAGTGCGTACCACGCAATGCGCGCCGTCGTGCAGCGCCTGCTGCATTTCTTGCTGCCACCGTTCAGCCTGCGGCCAGGCCGGTTGGGCAAACAGCTGACGGATATCAATGTCGATAATGCGGATGTCACGCTGGCTAGCGAGGCGTGTAATCTGCTGCTGCGCAATGGCGCTCATCGAACCGACCACCGCCAGCACCGGACGCGACTGACGTGCCGCCAGCAACGCGCCGAGCGCATCGCTGAGCCCGGACGCTCCGGCCAACAACGGACGCGTCTCCAGCGTGGCTGCCGCGGCCATCAACAAGGCAATGTCGGCGTCATGTTCGATATCCACCACCAGCAAACCTTGCTTGCTGGCCAGCACCTGCGCCAGTTGATCGCTGCGCAGCGTGGCGAGGTCGAGGGTTTCACCCGGCAATGTGCTCTGCATCTGCAGACGCGTCAGCACATGGCCGCTGGTGACCGGCGTTTTGGGATCGCTGGCGAATTCGCTGTCGATCAAACGCTGCTGATGGATCCACACGTCACCCGCACGCGTGGTGCGTCCCAGCTTCGGCACTGCCGGCACCACTAAGGCTAATGTTTTACCGCTGGCCTGCATCGCGGCTTCGATCTCCGCGCCGGGATTGCCGCGCAGCGTGGAATCGATCTTCTTAAATAACCAACCGTCGTTAGCGATGGCGTGATGTTGCTCAATGGCAGCTCGCGTGCGTTGGGCCGCTTCTTGTGCGCTGGTTGCACGGCTATCGGTGCTGATCACCAGCACATCGGCAGCACCAGCGTCGTGTGGCGTGCTGCTCTCAAACAGCACATGCACACGCGCTCCGGCTTGTGCCAGCCCGCTGCCCGCGTCATTGGCGCCGGTGAAGTCATCGGCAATCACTAAGACTGGCGTTTTCCATGGCTGTGAAGTCATGCTTTCTCCTCTTCCGGCCGCTGCCGGGCTGCAATGATTATATTCAATCATGATTGATTATATGTGAGCAAGATCAAATTAATCGAAATCAATTTGCCCTATAAAATTAGGCACTGCAGTGATGAAACTCGCGCCGATTGAGCAAAATCAATCATTCCGCGCAAAAAACGTAAGGGTAAGAGATGAATATCAACAGCACCGTGATCAGTGGCTTTCAGGCGCTTAATGACCTCAGCTATTTACTGCAAGGTAAAGACAAAGCGCTGCTGGTGACCGATAAGAATATTGAAGGCATTCCGGCGGTACAAAAGCTGATCGCCCAGCTCACGCAGCAGATTGCCAGCCTGAGCATCGTCAACACGGTGCCGCCAGAGCCTAGCCAGCACGATGTGGCGGCCATTGTCGCCGCGCTGCCGAGCACCGATGTGGATCTGGTGATTGGCATCGGCGGTGGTAGCGTACTGGATGTCGCTAAGCTGCTGTCGATTCTATGTGTCGAAGATGCGCCGACGCTGGAGGCGTTACTGGCTGGTGAGAAGCCGCACACGCGCACCACTTCGCTGCTGATTCCGACCACCGCAGGTACTGGCTCGGAAGCCACGCCCAACGCGATTCTGGCGATCCCCGAGAAAGAGACCAAAGTCGGCATTATCACGCCGGTGATGCTGCCAGATTATGTCGCGCTGGTGCCAGAACTCACCACCAGCATGCCAGCGCACATCGCCTCTTCCACCGGTATCGATGCGCTGTGCCATTTGATTGAGTGCTTTACCGCGACCGTGGCGAACCCGGTGAGCGATAACTATGCGCTGATCGGCATGAAAAAGCTGTTTGCCAGCCTCGAAACCACTATCGCCGAACCCGACAATCTCGAAGCGCGCCTGAATATGCTGTGGGCGTCTTATTACGGTGGTGCATCGATTGCGCATGCCGGTACGCATCTGGTACATGCCATGTCTTATCCGCTGGGCGGCAAATATCACCTGCCGCACGGCGTCGCCAATGCCATTCTCCTCGCGCCCTGCATGCGCTTTGTACGACCGGCGGCGGTGAGCAAATTCGCTCAGGTTTACGATCTGCTGCCGGATGCCGATATCACGCTGGACGACGAAGCCAAATCCCACGCGCTGGTGGCGTATTTTGCCGCACTGGTGAAGCGCCTGAAGCTGCCCGCCAGCCTGGAAGAGCTGGGTATCGGCCCGGATCATCTGCCGTATCTGGTGGAAGCCGCGCTCGACGTGCAGCGCCTGATGAAGAATGTACCGATGAAAGTGGGCGCCGATGACGTACGCAACGTCTACCTGACGCTGTTGCCGGCTTTGAATCACTAAGGATTATCGAGGACAACATGAGTAAGAAAATTCAGGGCGTATTAACTGCCATCGTCACCACCTTCGATCGCGACGGCGCATTCAACCCAGCCGCCCAGCGCGCGCAGGTACAACGCCAGTTAAGCGCCGGCAACGGTATCTTTTGCGGCGGCACCAACGGCGAATTCTTCGTGCTGAACGAACAGGAGAAGCTGGCGGTAACGCAGACCTGCGTTGATGAAGTGAACGGCAGCGCACCGGTGGTGGCGCACATTGGCGAGATCTCCACGCGTGAAACCATTCGCCTTGGGAAACAAGTGGCGAAGCTGGGCGTGGATGCGGTTTCGGTCATCACACCCTATTTCGTGCCGCTAAAGCAGGAAGAGCTGATTGCCCACTATCGCGCGGTGGCTGACGCCATCGACGTGCCGCTGTTCCTTTACAACATTCCGGCGCGCACCGGCAACACGCTGCAACCGGAAACCGTACGCACGCTGGCCGCACACCCAAACATCATCGGTATCAAAGACAGCGCCGGCAGCTATGAGAGCCTGAGCGGCTTTCTGCAAGCGGCTGCAGGCATCAACAGTTTTGATGTGCTGAACGGCCCGGATTCGCTGATCCATCAGGGCTTTGTCGACGGCTGCTCGGCCTGCATTTCTGGCCTTGCTAACGTGGCGCCTAAAGAGATCAACGCGATTTGGGCGCGCTTCCATGCTGGCGATATCGAAGGTTCGCGCCTGGCGCAAGAGAATGTGACCGGTCTGCGCACCGATCTGTATAGCGTCGGCTTCTCTCCCGCTGCAGTGAAAAAAGCGGTGACGCTGCTTGGTTTTGAGGTTGGTGACAGCCGCTACGCGGTGAGTTTCTCTGCCGAAGAAGAGCAGAAGATCCGCCAGATTGTGAATCAGTATTTGCAGTAATTAGAGTCATCACCATAGCAGCGTGAAGCCGATTTCAATCGCCGCACAAGCCGTAGCGGCGCGATTTTTCGCGCAATAAATTGCGCCGCTACGATGCATGCGATCCGCGGGAACGGTATTTATTTTCAACATCGGGAAGAATTATGAAAGTCATCTGTACCTCACCGTCGTTTGCAAAATATGACGCGACGCCGATAACCACGCTGCAACAGCACGGTTTTGAGCTGATTACGCTGCCCGCCGATGCGCCGCTGAGCGCACTCCAGCCGCATCTGGCTGACACCGTGGCGCTGATCGTGGCTTTTACCGACATCAATGAAGAGCTGCTGGCGTTAGCACCGCAGCTGAAAATCGTCTGTAAGCACGGCGTCGGTGTAGACAACATCAATCTGGATGCTACGCGTGCACGCGGGATTTACGTCACCAACGTGCCGGATGCCAATAAACATGCTGTCGCTGATTTCGCCTTTGCTTTGATCCTTAACAGCGCGCGTCAGATCACCCAAGCCGCCATCGAAACCCGAGCGGGCAGCTGGCCGCGTATTTTTGCCACCGACGTGTACGGTAAAACACTGGGCATCATCGGGCTGGGCAATATTGGCAAGCAGGTCGCGCTGCGCGCCAGAGGTTTCAACATGCGGGTGATCGCGTTTGATTTTTATCCTGATGAGCCGTTTGCTACTGAACACGGCATCGACTTCGTCACGCTGGATCAGCTGACCGAAACCAGCGATTTCATCACTCTGCACATGCCGCTTACCGACAAAACGCAGAATCTGTTTGATGCCGCGCGCCTCAAACGCATGAAGAAAAATGCCTTCCTGATTAATGCCTCACGCGGCGGCGTAGTGAATGAGCAGGATCTTTATCAGGCGCTGCTGGATAACGTGATCGCCGGAGCAGCGGCTGACGTGTTTGTGCAGGAACCGCTGACCGAGCATCCGCTGTTTACGCTCAGCAACTTCATTCCCACTTCGCATATCGCCGGTTACACCGATGGTGCGATCAGCGCGATTGGTGAACGCTGCGTGACGCAAATTGTGCAGTGCATCCAACAGGGCAAACGCCCAATCAACGTGATGAACGGGCTGGAATAACACGCCGCCTTTCTCTGTAACCTTTTTCGAGTGGATAATTACTATGACTAACTCTGCGCGCTCGAGTCGTATCCGTTGGTGGATTGCTGGCCTGATGTGGCTGGCCATCGCCATTAACTACATTGACCGCACCGTTCTCTCGGCAGCGGCTCCGCATCTGATCAAAGAGCTCGATATCAATCCTGAAATGATGGGCTTCATCATGGCGGCGTTCTTCTGGTCTTATGCGCTGTTGCAGATCCCGGCGGGCTGGTTTGCCGATCGCTTCGGCCAGAAAAAAGGGCTTGGTATCGCCGTCGGCTGGTGGTCGATCGCCACCATGGCGATGGGACTGGCGACCGGCTTTAAATCGCTGCTGGCGCTGCGTTTAGCGCTCGGCGTCGGTGAAGCCGCCGCCTATCCCAGCAACGCGGGCATTACCGCGCGCTGGTTCCCGGATCGCGAACGCGCCACGGTTTCTGGCCTGTTCGACAGTGCCTCCAAATTTGGTGGTGCGGTGGCCATGCCGCTGATCGTCTTTATGATCGCCCTGTTCGACTGGCGTCTGACCTTCCTCGCAATAGGTGCGCTGGGCTTGTTCTGGGTGATTGCCTGGTACTTTATCTACGCTGAAAATCCGGAAGATCATAAGTCGATAAGCCAGCAAGAAGTGCGCTTCATCCGTAATGGCCAGACGCAAAAGCACGGCGACAAAAGCGTGCGGCCGATGAAGTGGTACAAGCTGCTGCGCTACCGCAATATCTGGGCAATGTGCATTGGCTTTTTCACCATCAACTACACCTCCTATTTCTTTATTACCTGGTTGCCGACCTATCTGGTGAAAGATAAAGGCATGGATTTCCTCAAAATGGGGATGGTGGCTGCGCTGCCGCTGATCTGTGGCATGGTGATTGAAGTGCTGGCGGGTTGGGCATCGGATCGCATGGTGCATAACAAAGTGCTGTCGCTGACCGCTACACGAAAACTGTTTCTCACCATCGGCCTGCTGATGGCGCTGTGTATCGGATTTGCCCCGTTCACCGATTCGGTGTTTATGACCGTGCTGCTGCTGTGTATCGCCAAATCCGGCACCACCGTGGCGGCATCACAAGTGTGGGCCTTGCCGGGCGATGTGGCACCGCAAAACAGCGTGTCGATTGTGGCGGGGCTGCAGAATACCGTTTCAAACATGGGCGGCGCGGTGGGGCCGATCATTACCGGCGCGATTGTTGGCGCAACCGGCCACTTTACCTGGGCGCTGGTGTTCTCGGCGGTGCTGGTGGTAATTGGCATTCTTAACTATCTGTTCCTGATGGGTAAAGTTGAACCTATCGTCGATGAGGAACAGGTGACGCATGCGCATTCCGTGGCAAGTGGCGCGGCGCGGTAATCGTCTGGGTCGCCATCAATGGCGACCTTACTGTTTAGTTATTTACCGGCAATAAACAGCCGATAAGCGGCAATCACTGCGAGAAAATCGTCGACGCCACAGAAAGAGAGGCTCTCTTCGTCGTAATAAGTCATGCCCTCTTCCATGCCGTCATCTTCCAGCGCCAGCTGGTTGGCACGAATCATCACCTCTTCATCATCCAGCCACAGCGTGTATTCATGCCCGACACGCTGCCACTGATTGATGGTGCCTTTCACCTGTTGGGCGGCGGCCTCAACCTCATCCAGCAACGGCAGATTGTCTTTGACCTCTTCGTTGAACCAGTGCCCCACCGCTTCGTGGTCCATCGACATACGCACTTTGACCTGACCGGTCAAATCACGCAGAAATTCATATTCCATGATTGCCTCATACTGATGACGCGCTGTGCAGCACAGTGTTAGTGCATTTTGTGCGCAGCACGCTGAATAAAGTGGGATCGCGCTCGCATTATGCCTGGAGATGTCAGCGGAAAAAAGGGCATAAAAAAAGGGACGATTTTCATCGTCCCCTTGTTCATCCCGATAACCGATTAAACGGCAGTCTGGAAGATCACTGTGTCGGCTTTGTCAGTGTATTGTCCCAGCTGATCAAAGTTGAGGTAGCGATACGTGTCAGCCGCGGTCTTATCAACCTGCAGCATGAACTGCTGATACTCGTCCGGCGTTGGCAGCTTGCCAAGCAGCGAAGCGACCGCCGCCAGCTCTGCTGACGCCAGGAAGACGTTCGCACCGGTACCCAGACGGTTCGGGAAGTTACGGGTTGAGGTGGAAACCACCGTCGCGCCGTCTGCCACACGCGCCTGGTTACCCATGCACAGTGAACAGCCCGGAATTTCGATACGCGCACCGCTCTTACCAAAGACGCTGTAATAGCCCTCCTCGGTCAGCTGTGCGGCGTCCATTTTGGTTGGCGGCGCAACCCACAGACGGGTTGGCAGCTGGCCTTTATGGGCATCCAGCAGCTTACCGGCCGCGCGGAAGTGACCGATGTTGGTCATGCACGAACCGATGAACACTTCGTCAATCTTCTCGCCCTGCACGTCAGACAACCAACGCGCGTCGTCTGGATCGTTCGGTGCGCACAGAATTGGCTCTTTGATCTCGGCCAGATCGATATCGATCACCGCCGCGTATTCAGCATCCGCATCGCCTTCCAGCAGTTGCGGATCGGCCAGCCATTTCTGCATGCCTTCAATGCGGCGCTCCAGCGTACGACGATCGCCGTAGCCTTCCGAGATCATCCACTTCAGCAGCACGATGTTCGAGTTGAGATACTCGATGATCGGCTCTTTATCCAGCTTGATGGTACAGCCGGCAGCAGAACGCTCAGCCGAGGCATCAGTCAGTTCAAATGCCTGCTCAACTTTCAGTTTCGGTAGACCTTCGATTTCCAGCACGCGGCCAGAGAAGATGTTTTTCTTCCCTTTCTTCTCAACGGTCAGCAGGCCAGCTTTGATCGCATACAGCGGAATGGCGTGTACCAGATCGCGCAGGGTGATACCCGGCTGCATTTCGCCTTTGAAGCGCACCAGCACCGATTCCGGCATATCCAGCGGCATCACACCGGTCGCAGCAGCAAACGCCACCAGACCAGAACCTGCCGGGAAGGAAATACCGATTGGGAAACGGGTGTGTGAGTCACCGCCGGTACCAACGGTATCTGGCAGCAGCATACGGTTCAGCCAGCTATGGATAACGCCATCGCCCGGACGCAGCGACACGCCGCCACGGTTCATGATGAAGTCTGGCAGCGTATGGTGCGTGGTCACGTCGACCGGCTTCGGATAGGCGGCGGTATGGCAGAATGACTGCATCACCAGGTCAGCCGAGAAGCCGAGGCACGCCAGGTCTTTCAGTTCATCACGGGTCATTGGACCGGTGGTGTCCTGAGAACCGACAGAGGTCATTTTTGGTTCGCAGTATGCGCCCGGACGGACACCCTCTACGCCGCACGCGCGGCCGACCATTTTCTGCGCCAGCGAGTAACCGCGGGTGCTAACAGCCACATCTTTGGCTTGTACGAACACATCGCTATGCGGCAGACCCAGCGATTCGCGCGCTTTGGTGGTCAGGCCGCGACCGATGATCAGCGGAATACGACCGCCAGCACGGACTTCGTCCAGCAGCACGTCGGTTTTCAGCTCAAAGGTCGCTAACAATTCGTCGGTTTCGTGATTGCGCACTTCGCCTTTGTACGGGTAAACGTCGATGACATCGCCCATGTTCAGACGATCAACGTCGAGCTCGATCGGCAAGGCGCCCGCATCTTCCATGGTGTTGAAGAAGATTGGAGCAATTTTACCGCCGAGGCACAGACCGCCGCCCTTTTTGTTTGGCACGTAAGGAATATCATCGCCCATAAACCACAGCACCGAGTTGGTGGCGGATTTACGTGAAGAACCGGTACCGACAACGTCGCCGACGTAGGTCAACGGGAAGCCTTTGGTCTGCAGTGCTTCGATCTGTTTGATCGGGCCAATGTTACCCGCATCGTCGGGTTCGATGCCTTCACGGGCGTTCTTCAGCATTGCCAGCGCGTGCAGTGGAATATCCGGACGTGACCATGCATCCGGCGCCGGAGAGAGGTCGTCGGTGTTGGTTTCGCCGGTCACTTTGAACACGGTGGTGGTAATTTTTTCAGCCAGTTTTGGACGCTTCAGGAACCATTCGGCATCGGCCCAGGACTGGATAATTTTTTTCGCGTGTGGGTTACCCGCTTTGGCTTTCTCTTCGACATCGTAGAAGTTATCGAACATCAGCAGCGTGTGAGACAGGGCTTCGGCAGCAATCGGCGCTAAGGCTTCATCTTCTAGCGCTTCAATCAGCGCATGGATGTTATAACCGCCCTGCATGGTGCCCAGCAGCTCAACGGCTTTTTCGCGAGTAACCAGAGGAGAGTGGGCTTCGCCCTTAGTGACAGCTGCCAGGAAACCGGCTTTTACGTACGCCGCTTCATCAACACCTGGTGGGACACGGTTGACCAACAGGTCGGTCAGGAATTCTTCTTCACCCGCTGGCGGGTTTTTCAGCAGTTCAACCAGCGCGGCCATTTGGGAAGCATCTAACGGCTTAGGTACGATTCCCTGGGCAGCACGCTCGGCAACGTGCTTACGGTATTCTTCTAGCACGACGTTCTCCTCGCTCTCATTGTATAGCTTTCCGGTGCACCCCTTGATGCTGTCGAACAGTAGGGTGAGGTGCCCGGTTCCGCGTGGGGCAGCATAGCAGCATTTCGCCTGATTGTTAATCTGTTTACAAAAAAGCAACATTCGTGCGTTTTTTAGCAGCTTCATCTGCAAATTGAGCGGGATCACATAAAAAAGCAGGCTATTAAAGCCTGCTTGTTCTCATGTACGGAGATGAGTGTTAACGATCAACCAGCACAAATTCGATGTGGTTATAGCGTTCGCCCAGAATATTTTTCTCGCTAAACCACTCGTCCAGCGTGGCGACATCCGCATGACGTAATGCTAAATCGGCGGCGGCACAGTTCTGTTCCAGATGGGCGATTTTGCTGGCACCGGGAATCGGCACAATAAACTCGCCTTTTGCCAGCACCCACGCTAACGCTAGCTGGGCAGCCGTCGCGTCATAACTTGTAGCCATCTCGGTAAGTTGATTTACTAACTTCTGGTTATGAGCCTGCGCACCCTGCTGAAAGCGCGGTAGCGAACGACGGAAATCATCTTCCGCTAAGGTGGCGGCAGCCGGGAATTTGCCGGTCAGAAAGCCGCGTCCTAGCGGGCTGTAAGGCACAAAACCGACGTTCAGTTCACTACATGTGGCGAGGACATCTTGCTCCGGATCGCGTGACCACAGCGAATATTCACTTTGCAGCGCCGAAATCGGATGCACCGCATGCGCGCGCCGCAAGGTGGCGGATGATACCTCAGACAAGCCGAGATATTTCACCTTCCCTTCCCGCACCAGATCGGCCATCACGCCCACCACGTCCTCGATTGGCACCGCCGGATCGAGACGATGCTGATAGAGCAGTTCGATAGTTTCCACACCAAGACGCTGCAAGGAACCTTCGACCGCATGACGAATATGCGCCGGATCGCTATTCACCCCGGTAATCCGCTGCCAGCCTTCGCCCTGATCGGTAATGCGAAAACCAAACTTGGTGGCGACTTTGATATCGCTGCGCCCTTTTATTGCTTTTGCCAATAAGCTCTCGTTGGTGAATGGACCATATACTTCGGCGCTATCGAGAAAATCGACCCCCAGCTCAAATGCCCGCGCCAGCGTGTTCAGCGCCTGTTTCTCATCATTTTGCCCATAGGCGAAGCTCATGCCCATGCAGCCTAATCCCAGCGCCGACACCACTAGTCCCTGATTGCCTAATTGACGTTGTTGCATTGTTTAATCCTCTTCGCTGTTGGTGTTAATGTTATAAACCTCAGCAATCACGGCAACAATTGAGGCATTCTTGCCGATTTAGTGAGTAAAACTCAGCAATGAATAAATACCGTGCGTCTATGCAGGAACTGGAGATGTTTGCTGCCATCGCGCAGCATCTGAGCTTTCGCAAAGCAGCGGAGGAGCGCAACGTCACGCCTTCCAGCCTGAGCCACGCGATGCGCCATTTCGAAGCGCGTTTAGGGGTGCGGCTGCTCAATCGCACTACGCGCAAAGTGGCGCTGACTGAAGCCGGTGAACGCTTTTTACAGCGCATTCAGCCTGCGCTTGCCGATTTGTCGCAAGCGGTGGATGAGCTCAACGACTGGCGCAACGATCCACGCGGCGTATTGCGCATTAGCATGCCGCGCTCGGCGGAAGCGCTGTTCTTCGATACGCTCATTTTGCCGTTCTTGCTGCGCTATACCGAGATCACACTGGAGATCGACAGCAACGATTCACTGCTGGATATCGTAGAGGCCGGATTTGATGCCGGCGTACGCTACGGCGATGTGCTGGCCCAGGATATGGTGGCGGTGCCATTTGGCGCACCAATGCGGGCGCTGGCGGTGGCAAGCCCGGCTTTTATTGCACAGCATGGCGTACCGCATCAGCCTGCTGAACTGTTGCAATATCCCTGCATTGAAAGACGCTTTCCCAGTGGACGACGTTATCGCTGGGAATTCTGGCAGGATGGCCGCAAACAGGAAGTGGCGGTGAAAGGGTCGCTGGTGCTGGATAACAATGAGCGGATATTACAGGCAGCCCGTGCGGGCGTAGGCATTGCCTTTCTGCATCAAGGTACGGTGCGGGAAGATTTAATTCGCGGTGACTTAGTAGAAATACTGGCGGACTTCACTCAGGTAGAAGAAGGATTCTGGCTCTACTATCCGAGCCGTAAATATCTTTCTGCTCCGCTAAGGCATTTTATTGATTGGCTTAAAGAAATTAATAGATAATTAAAAACATCCATTACTCGATCTATTTAAATGGTTAGATAATATATGAATCCATTAATCATAAATAATTTTAGAATTAAGGTGAAATATAAAAAGTTTGGCGTACGCTGCCTGCGGGCGCTTGAGGCAACTTGCTTCAAGCTGAAAAGATTGGGGTAGGTTGTGGAGAGTGAACCCGTGAGATTAATTTTCATTAACCACACGGGTGAGCGACTTAACACCCTAACACCTAGACAATGTCAGGGTAGTCGCTTGCTCGTGCTAAATCAAGAGGAACGTGACTATGAAGTCTATATTCAGCAAGCTGATTATCAGCGGACTCATTCTATTAGGATTGTGTCTGGTTAATCGCAGTTCACTCTGTTAATTACGATTACGGATATTCACTGCTGAATTATCGGCTGTTATGGCTTACGAAGCACAACAGTAAAACTTCACTAGCGGGAGTTCGCTCCCGCTATTCCGGCATTGCGCATGTGTTAGCTCTCGCGCCTTTTATCTCTTTATTTAAATAGAACCACTAATAAAAAACGGCTCCTTTAAGGAGCCGTTAATTTATTCAAAGCGGAAACTTATTTCTTTTTCGCTTTTGGGTTCGGCAGGTCAGTGATGCTACCTTCGAACACTTCGGCAGCCAGGCCGACAGACTCATGCAGCGTTGGGTGCGCGTGAATGGTCAGAGCGATATCTTCGGCATCACAGCCCATTTCAATCGCCAGACCGATTTCACCCAGCAGCTCGCCGCCGTTGGTACCGACAATCGCACCACCGATAACACGGTGAGTCTCTTTGTCGAAGATCAGTTTAGTCATGCCGTCTGCACAATCAGACGCGATAGCACGGCCTGAAGCTGCCCACGGGAAGGTGGACACTTCGTAGCTGATGCCTTTCTCTTTGGCTTCTTTCTCGGTCAGACCCACCCAGGCAACTTCTGGCTCGGTGTAAGCAATGGATGGGATCACTTTCGGGTCGAAGTAGTGCTTCAGACCCGAGATCACTTCCGCCGCTACGTGGCCTTCGTGCACACCTTTGTGCGCCAGCATTGGCTGACCCACGATGTCACCGATAGCGTAGATGTGCGGTACGTTGGTGCGCATCTGCTTGTCGACACGGATAAAGCCGCGATCGTCCACTTCCACGCCTGCTTTACCCGCATCAAGGCCTTTACCGTTCGGTACGCGACCAATCGCCACCAGCACCGCATCATAACGCTGTGCGTCAGCTGGCGCTTTTTTACCTTCCATCGATACGTAGATACCGTCGTCTTTCGCTTCAACAGCGGTCACTTTGGTTTCCAGCATCAGGTTGAATTTCTTGCTGATACGCTTGGTAAAGACTTTCACTACGTCTTTATCAGCAGCCGGGATCACCTGGTCGAACATCTCAACCACGTCGATCTCTGAACCCAGCGCTTTATAAACGGTGGCCATTTCCAGACCGATGATGCCGCCGCCCATAACCAGCAGACGCTTCGGCACTTCTTTCAGTTCCAGCGCATCGGTTGAGTCCCACACGCGCGGATCATTGTGCGGAATGAATGGCAGTTCGATTGGACGAGAACCGGCCGCGATGATCGCGTTATCGAAGTTAATGGTGGTTGCGCCACCTTCACCTTCGACCACCAGCGTGTTAGCACCGGTGAATTTGCCGAGGCCAGTCACCACTTTCACTTTACGACCTTTCGCCATACCCGCGAGGCCGCCAGTGAGCTGGTTGATCACCTTCTCTTTCCACGAACGAATTTTGTCGATGTCAGTTTGCGGCTGGCCAAACACGATACCGTGCTCTTCCAGGGCTTTTGCTTCGTCGATCACTTTGGCGACGTGCAGCAGCGCTTTTGACGGGATACAGCCTACGTTCAGACAAACACCGCCGAGGGTGCTGTAACGCTCAACGATTACGGTTTCCAGACCTAAATCAGCGCAACGGAAGGCTGCAGAGTAACCTGCAGGACCTGCCCCAAGTACCACGACTTGAGTTTTAATCTCTGTACTCATCATGACCTCTTGTTTGATTACCGGCAGTCAGGAAAAAGCTTTTCCCAAGCTCTAATGCCCTATATCCGCCGGGACATTTCACCGCGAGAGTTTACAGAATTGTTAACAAACTGCCAACCGCGGCAACATTGAATGCTTACAACAAGGCCGGCTTTCGCCGGCCTTGATTAACTTCACATCACCAGACGGCGAATGTCGGACAGTGTGTTGTTGATGATGGTGATAAAGCGCGCACCATCAGCACCGTCGATCACGCGGTGGTCGAAGGAGAGTGAGATCGGCATCATCAGACGCGGCTCAAACTCTTTACCGTTCCACACCGGCTCCATCGCTGACTTGGAAACACCAAGGATAGCCACTTCCGGCGCGTTGACGATTGGCGCGAAGTGCGTGGTGCCCAGGCCGCCAAGGCTGGAGATGGTGAAGCAACCGCCCTGCATGTCGCCGGCGGTCAGCTTGCCATCACGCGCTTTCTTCGAAATCGCCATCAGCTCGCGGGACAGTTCAGTGATGCCTTTCTTGTTCACATCTTTGAACACCGGAACCACCAGACCGTTTGGCGTATCAACCGCCACACCGATGTTGATGTATTTCTTCAGCGTCAGTTTCTGTGCATCTTCAGACAGTGAACTGTTGAAGCGTGGCATCTGCTCAAGAGCAGCGGCAACGGCTTTCATGATGAACACCACTGGCGTGAATTTTACATCCAGTTTGCGTTTCTCTGCTTCGGCATTCTGCTGTTTGCGGAACGCTTCCAGATCGGTGATATCGGTTTTGTCGAAGTGCGTAACGTGCGGGATCACCACCCAGTTACGGCTCAGGTTGGCACCCGAGATTTTCTGGATACGACCCAGTTCCACTTCTTCAATTTCGCCGAACTTGCTGAAGTCCACTTTCGGCCAAGGCAACAGACCTGGCAGGCTTCCGCCGCTGGCTGCTGCAGCCGGAGCCGCTTCAGCGCGTTTCACCGCGTCTTTGACGTAAGTCTGCACGTCTTCTTTCAGGATGCGACCTTTACGGCCGGTACCTTTGACTTTCGCCAGGTTAACACCGAACTCGCGCGCCAGGCGACGAATCACCGGCGTCGCGTGTACGTAAGCATCGTTCTCAGCGAACTCGCCTTTCGCATCCGCTTTCGCTGCTGCTGGGGCCGCTGCCGGTTTCGCGGCTTCTGCCGCTGGAGCCGCTTCCTGCTTAGCCGCAGGCGCCGCAGCCGGTGCCGCGCCTTCCACTTCGAACACCATGATCAGTTTACCGGTGCTGACTTTATCGCCAGTCGCCACTTTCAACTCTTTCACGGTACCGGCGAACGGTGCAGGCACTTCCATTGAGGCTTTGTCGCCTTCAACCACGATCAGGGATTGCTCAGCAGCGACTTTGTCGCCCACTTTCACCAGGATCTCGGTGACTTCAACTTCGTCGCCACCAATGTCTGGGACGTTGACGTCTTTAGCGCCAGAAGCCGCAGGTGCTGCTGCTGGAGCCGCTTCCTGTTTAGCTGCTGGAGCAGCCGCCGGCGCTGCGCCTTCTGCTTCGAACACCATGATCAGTGAACCGGTGTTCACTTTGTCGCCGGTGGAGATTTTGATCTCTTTCACCACGCCCGCGAACGGTGCCGGGACTTCCATTGAGGCTTTGTCGCCTTCAACAGTGATCAACGACTGCTCAGCCGTTACGGTGTCGCCCACTTTGACCAGGATCTCAGTGACTTCAACTTCGTCGCCGCCGATGTCCGGTACGTTGACTTCTTTGCTGACCGCAGCAGCGGCAGCAGCTGGAGCAGGAGCGGCTTCCGCTTTCTTCTCTTCGGCTGGCGCTGGCGCCGCTTCTGCGGCACCTTCTGCGTCAAAAATCATAATCAGCGAGCCGGTTTCGACTTTGTCGCCGGTCGAGATTTTGATCTCTTTAACCACGCCCGCCTGCGGCGAAGGCACTTCCATGGAGGCTTTATCGCCTTCCACGGTGATCAGCGACTGTTCAGCTTCAACTTTGTCGCCCACCTTTACCAGGATTTCGGTGACTTCAACTTCGTCTGCCCCGATGTCCGGTACGTTAATTTCGATAGCCATTACTCTCTTACCTCTTATGCCAGACGCGGGTTAACTTTATCGGCGTCGATATTGAATTTGGTGATGGCTTCAGCCACCACTTTCTTATCGATTTCACCGCGTTTAGCCAGCTCACCCAGCGCAGCCACAACCACATACGATGCATCCACTTCGAAGTGGTGACGCAGGTTTTCACGGCTGTCAGAACGACCGAAGCCATCGGTACCCAACACGCGATAATCGCTGGAAGGCACGTAGCTGCGAACCTGTTCTGCGAACAGCTTCATGTAGTCGGTCGATGCGACGGCCGGTGCTTCGTTCATCACTTGCGCGATGTAAGGTACGCGCGGCTCATCGGTTGGGTGCAGCATGTTCCAGCGCTCACAATCCTGACCATCACGCGCCAGCTCGGTGAACGAGGTTACGCTGTAGACGTCAGAAGCGATGCCGTAATCTTTCGCCAGGATCTGCGCGGCTTCACGCACGTGACGCAGAATTGAACCTGAACCCAGCAGCTGCACTTTGCCTTTGCTACCTTCTACGGTTTCCAGCTTGTAGATACCCTTACGGATACCCTCTTCCGCACCCTGCGGCATCGCAGGCATGTGGTAGTTTTCGTTCAGCGTGGTGATGTAGTAGTAGATGTTTTCCTGCGCTTCGCCGTACATACGCACCAGGCCATCTTGCATGATGACCGCGATTTCGTACGCGTAAGACGGATCGTAAGAGATACAGTTCGGGATAGTCAGCGACTGAATGTGGCTGTGACCATCTTCGTGCTGCAAGCCTTCGCCGTTCAGCGTAGTACGACCTGAAGTACCGCCCACCAGGAAGCCGCGTGCCTGCATATCGCCGGCCAGCCACATCAGATCGCCGATGCGCTGGAAGCCGAACATCGAGTAATAGATATAGAACGGAATCATCGGCAGGTTGTTGGTGCTGTAAGAGGTCGCCGCCGCCAGCCAGGATGAACCCGCGCCCAGCTCGTTGATCCCTTCCTGCAGAATCTGGCCTTTCTCGTCTTCTTTATAGTACGCAACCTGCTCGCGGTCCTGCGGGGTGTACTGCTGACCGTTCGGGCTGTAGATACCAATCTGACGGAACAGACCTTCCATACCGAAGGTACGGGCTTCGTCGGCAAGGATTGGAACCAGACGATCTTTGATCGACTTGTTCTTCAGCATCACGTTCAATGCACGCACGAAGGCGATGGTGGTGGAGATCTCTTTATTCTGCTCTTCCAGCAGTGGACGGAACTCTTCCAGCGTTGGCATTTCCAGCTTCTCGCTGAACTCCGCCTGACGCGTTGGCAGGTAGCCGCCCAACTTCTCACGCTGACCGTGCAGATAGTTGTACTCTTCAGAACCTTTTTCGAAGGTGACGTATGGCAGCTCTTCGATTTTGTCATCGGCCACCGGCACATTGAAGCGATCGCGGATGTAGCGAACGCCATCCATGTTCATCTTCTTAACCTGGTGCGCGATGTTTTTACCTTCAGCAGTGTCACCCATGCCATAACCTTTGATGGTATGGGCCAGAATCAGCGTTGGCTGACCTTTGGTTTCCTGCGCTTTTTTCAGTGCAGCGTAGACTTTCTTCGGATCGTGGCCGCCGCGGTTCAGCGCGAAGATCTCTTCGTCTGACCAGTCTTTCACCAGAGCTGCGGTTTCCGGATATTTACCGAAGAAGTGCTCACGCACGTATGCGCCGTTACGGGATTTGAAGGTCTGGTAATCGCCATCAACGGTTTCGTTCATCAACTGAATCAGCTTGCCGCTGGTGTCCTGACGCAGCAGTTCATCCCAACGACCGCCCCAAATCACTTTGATCACGTTCCAGCCAGCACCGGCAAAGATGCCTTCCAACTCGTTGATGATCTTACCGTTACCGGTGACCGGGCCATCCAGACGCTGCAGGTTACAGTTGATGATGAACACCAGGTTGTCCAGCTTCTCGCGGGTGGCGATGGTGATCGCACCTTTGGATTCCGGCTCATCCATCTCGCCATCACCGAGGAAGGCGTAAACGGTTTGTGCTGAGGTGTCTTTCAGACCGCGGTGTTCCAGATACTTCAGGAATTTCGCCTGATAGATCGCGTTCAACGGACCCAAGCCCATTGATACGGTTGGGAACTGCCAGAAGTCCGGCATCAGTTTCGGGTGCGGGTAAGAAGAGAGACCTTTGCCCTGCACTTCCTGACGGAAGTTATTCATTTGGTCTTCGCTCAGACGACCTTCAAGGAAGGCGCGGGCGTAGATACCTGGAGAAATGTGACCCTGGAAGAAAACCAGATCGCCGCCGTCTTTGTCGCTACGCGCGCGGAAGAAGTGGTTAAAGCACACTTCATAAATGGTCGCGGAAGACTGGAAGGAGGACATATGGCCACCCAACTCCAGATCTTTCTTCGACGCACGCAGCACCGACATGATGGCGTTCCAACGAATTGCGGAACGGATACGACGTTCAAGAGAGGTGTTGCCCGGATAGTCCGGCTCATCTTCAACAGCAATAGAGTTAATGTAGTTGCTGATTGCAGAGGAACCTGCGGCAACTTTCACGCCACCTTTGCGTGCTGCACTCATTACCTGATCAATCAGATACTGCGCGCGCTCAACACCTTCTTCACGGATGACCGATTCGATCGCTTGTAGCCAATCACGAGTTTCGATCGGATCCACGTCATTCTGTAAACGTTCTGACATGGGGTGTATTCCTTATCTGTGTCTAATACGTTGAAATTATCAGGAGCCTGTCTTCTTGTGCTTTGCTTCTGGTTCACAGCACAAGAAGACAGGCCCGTCGTGTTTTCCGCACGTTCGTTGCCGTGCGTTATTCCTTACGTTGCTGTAAACGACGCAGGGAGCGTTCACGACGACTCTGCTCCCGACTTCTATCCAGCAAGATTTCCTCAATGAACGCCAGGTGACGATGAGATGCCTCGCGTGCTTGTTCTGGCTCACGAGCCACAATCGCCTCGTAGATACTGGCGCGGTGACCGCTCACTTTCGCCAGCATTTCCCGACGAGCGTAGAGCAATTCAAAATTCTGACGGACGTTTTGTTCCAGCATAGGGCCCATGGAACGCAGCAGATGCAGCAACACCACATTATGGGCGGCTTCTGTGACAGCGATCTGATACTTCATCACTGCATCCGCTTCGGCGTCGAGATCGCCGCTGTCCTGTGCCTGCTGAATATGAACATGGCAGTCGCGGATGCGCTGCAGATCTTCATCGGTGCCACGCAGTGCCGCGTAATAGGCTGCCACGCCTTCCAGCGCATGGCGGGTTTCCAGCAGGTCAAACTGAGATTCTGGATGTTCGGCAAGCAGACCGACCAGCGGGTCGCTCAGGCTTTGCCAGAGATTTTTTTGGACGAAGGTGCCGCCGCCCTGACGACGTAGCAGCAGGCCTTTGGCTTCCAGGCTCTGAATCGCTTCGCGCAGGGATGGACGTGAGACATCAAACTGTTTCGCCAGTTCACGCTCGGGGAGCAGTTTTTCACCCGGCTGGAGCGTCCCTTCCATAATGAGGGATTCCAGCTGTTGCTCGATCGCATCGGAGAGCTTGGGTTGGCGAATTTTACTGTAGGCCATCTTCCCTTCTTATCAGCCAAACGTCCGGAGTAAATTGGTAATACCAATTGAAAAATGGTGCCGGTAAAGTAACAAAGTATTCACCTTGTGTCTATATGGGTGCGGTCACACTTCAGGGGATGATCGCAGCGCTGGTGCGCTAACCTACCGGCATCAAGCGAGAAATCCCCCGCACACGGCAAATGTTAATGAATTGCACTTTTACCTAACCTTACACTGAGTTAGCGTCCAGAAAACGGTTCAACCATAAGGGAAACCTATTCGTGTTCACCCTTTTTTCATGGCAAAAATACTGCGACGGGCGCGCAGAGGATGCTGCTGCTTTTTCAGTCATCTCTCAGCACAAAAAGCAAAAGCAGGTGCAAACTGACGCGCTTATCACTATTCTGAACGCCGTGGTAGCTCATGCATGCACACAGCACGCCAGATACCGTAAAGAAAAGAATACATTAAGGTAAACAGCCTTACAGTGCGCGCACTGCAGGTGCACAATAACAACATCACGAGGTTTGTATGGAACAACAGCATGGCGACACGCTGCACCGCGGCTTAAAGAATCGCCATATTCAGCTGATTGCGCTGGGCGGAGCCGTAGGTACTGGCCTGTTTCTGGGTAGCGCATCAGTGATTCAATCGGCCGGTCCGGCCGTGATTCTGGGATATGCGATTGCCGGTTTTATTGCCTTTCTGATCATGCGCCAACTCGGCGAGATGGTGGTTGAAGAGCCGGTTGCCGGCAGCTTCAGTCACTTCGCCTACAAATATTGGGGCAACTTCGCCGGTTTCGCCTCGGGCTGGAACTATTGGGTGCTGTATGTGCTGGTTGCCATGGCCGAACTCACCGCTGTGGGCAAGTACGTACAATTTTGGTGGCCGGATTTTCCTACCTGGGCCACCGCCGCCATCTTCTTTGTATTGATCAACGCCATTAACCTGACCAACGTCAAAGTGTTCGGTGAGATGGAGTTCTGGTTCGCGATTATCAAAGTGGTCGCGGTCATCGGCATGATTCTGTTCGGTGGCTGGTTGCTGTTTAGCGGCAACGGAGGCCCGCAGGCGAGCGTCAGCAACCTGTGGGATCAGGGCGGCTTCCTGCCGCACGGCATGACCGGATTGGTGATGATGATGGCAATCATTATGTTCTCGTTTGGTGGTCTGGAGCTGGTGGGCATCACTGCCGCAGAAGCCGACAATCCACAAGAGAGCATCCCGAAAGCCACCAATCAGGTGTTGTGGCGTATTCTGATTTTCTATATTGGCTCACTGGCGGTGCTGCTTTCGCTGCTGCCGTGGACGCGCGTGACGGCGGATACCAGCCCGTTCGTGCTGATTTTTCATGAGCTGGGCGATGCCTTTGTGGCCAACGCGCTGAACGTGGTAATCCTGACGGCGGCGCTGTCGGTCTACAACAGCTGCGTTTACTGCAACAGCCGCATGCTGTTCGGCCTGGCGCAACAGGGTAACGCGCCGAAAGCATTGCTGAAAGTGGACAGTCGCGGCGTGCCGGTCGCCACCATTCTGGTCTCAGCCGTGGCGACCCTGCTGTGTGTACTGATCAACTACCTGATGCCAGGCGAAGCCTTTGGCCTGCTGATGGCGCTGGTGGTTTCCGCACTGGTGATCAACTGGGCGATGATCAGCCTCGCGCATCTGAAATTCCGTAAAAAGAAAGATCAGCAAGGTGTCACCACGCGCTTCAAAGCGGTGCTCTATCCGCTGGGTAACTGGATTTGCCTGGTGTTCCTCGCCGGTGTGTTGGTCATTATGCTGATGACGCCAGGCATGGCGATATCGGTATGGTTGATTCCGGTATGGCTGGTGATTCTGGCTATCGGTTACACCATCAAGAACAAACTACAGAAAGCGTAATGTTGTTCCCTGCCCGGCACACTGATGCCGGGCAGCACTTCTGATCTGGCTCACACTTTTCCCCGCCCGCGCGTTTTGTCCATCTACCCGACCATTTGCTCCCCAGCAGATTACTGATTTTGCACAGATAATTCCTGCTCATCATATCGCTGGAGACGATCAATGAAAGGAGCAGCCCTCTCGTTCAGAGAGAAACTGGGATATGGCATGGGCGATGCCGGATGCAACATGATTGGCGGTGCCATCATGCTGTTCCTCAATTATTTCTACACTGATGTGTTTGGTTTAGCCCCGGCGCTGGTCGGTACACTATTACTGTCGGTACGCGTACTTGATGCGGTAACCGATCCGATCATGGGCGCCATTGCCGATCGTACGCAAAGTCGCTGGGGCCGCTTCCGTCCGTGGCTGCTGTGGGTTTCCGTGCCTTACGTGCTGTTTAGCGTGCTGATGTTCACCACGCCGGAGTGGAGCTATGACAACAAGGTTATCTGGGCGTTTGTCACTTACTTTCTGATGTCACTCACTTACACCGCCATCAACATTCCTTACTGCTCGCTGGGCGGTGTGATCACCAACGATCCGGGTGAGCGCGTGTCATGTCAGTCCTATCGCTTTGTGATGGTGGGCATTGCCACGCTGATCCTCTCACTTTCGCTGCTGCCGATGGCCGAATGGTTTGGCGGCGACAACAAAGCGCGCGGTTACCAAATGGCCATGGGCGTGCTAGCGCTGATCGGTTTGGCGATGTTCCTGTTCTGTTTTGCCAATGTGCGTGAACGCATTCATCCCGCGACGCCAAGCAACGATGATTTGAAACAAGATTTGCGCGACGTGTGGAAAAACGATCAGTGGGTGCGCATTCTGCTGCTGACCTTCTGCAACGTCTGCCCCGGTTTTATCCGCATGGCCGCCACCATGTACTACGTCACCTGGGTGATGGGGCAATCAACGCACTTTGCCACGCTGTTTATCAGCCTTGGCGTCATCGGCATGATGTTCGGCAGCACGCTGGCAAAAATCCTCACCGATCGCTGGTGCAAGCTCAAGGTGTTCTTCTGGACCAACATCGCGCTGGCGCTGTTCTCGTGCGGCTTCTACTGGATTGATCCGCACGCCACCGTCGCGGTGGTCATCGCCTACTTCCTGCTGAATATCCTGCACCAGATTCCCTCGCCGCTGCACTGGTCGCTGATGGCCGACGTGGATGATTACGGCGAATGGAAAACCGGCAAACGCATCACTGGTATGAGCTTCTCCGGCAACCTGTTCTTCCTCAAAGTGGGGCTGGCGGTGGCGGGGGCGATGGTCGGTTTCCTGCTGTCGATTTATGGCTACGATGCCGGCGCAAAACAGCAGGCCCCCAACGCGATTAACGGCATCATGCTGCTGTTCACGGTCATTCCGGGCGTGGGATATCTGATCACTGCCGGCGTGGTGCGTTTAATGAAAGTGGATCGCAACTTAATGCGTACGATTCAGGCCGATCTGGCGCTGCGCCGTGCCCATTCACACCACGAATCCCCTATCGCGTCCTCTGCGACCGCGCAACCAGGAGAGATCAAATGAGCTGGCCCAATCCTTTTATTACGCAACGCGCCGATCCCTTTATTCTGCGCCATGCCGATGGCTACTATTTTATCGCCTCGGTGCCGAAATATGACCGACTGGAGATTCGCTATGCCTCAACGCTGGCTGGCCTGATTGAGGCAGAAGCGGTAACGGTGTGGCACAAACCGGATACCGGCCCGTTTAGCGCGCTGATCTGGGCGCCAGAACTGCATCACATCAACGGGCAATGGGTGATCTATTTCGCTGCCGCACCGACGCGGGCGATAAAAGATGGCCTGTTCCAGCACCGCATGTATGCGCTGGTGTGTAATGATGCCGATCCGCTGAGCGGTAACTGGCAGCCCTGCCGCCGCGTACATACGCCCATCGACTCCTTCTCACTGGACGCCACCTACTTCCACCATCAAGGTAAACACTGGTATCTGTGGGCGCAAAAAGATCCGGCGATTCCCGGAAACTCTAACCTGTATCTTGCCGAGTTGCTCAATCCGTGGACGCTAAAAAGCGCCCCACTGATGCTGAGCCGACCGGAGTATGAATGGGAGTGCGCGGGATTCAGCGTCAACGAAGGACCGGCGGTGATTCAGCATGGCGACCAGCTGTTTGTCACCTATTCCGCCAGCGCGACCGATGAAAATTACTGTCTGGGGATATTAAGCATTGATGTGTTAGCCGATCCGCTCAACATCAACGCCTGGCGTAAATCCGCGCGGCCGGTATTTGCCACCAGCTGGGATAATCAGCAATACGGACCGGGACACAACAGCTTTACGGTGGATGAAGCGGGAAGAGCGATGCTGGTGTATCACGCGCGCAATTACACCGAAATTGAGGGCGATCCGCTGTGGGATCCGAATCGCCATACGCGCTTGAAATATTTCGACTGGCGTGAAGACGGCACACCGGATTTTGGCGTGCCGCCAGCCGATCACACCAGCGTGCCGTAAATCGTCAACAGCGCGACCACCACCACCAGCACCAGAGAAATACGTTTCGCCAACGCCACTGCAACACGTGGCGTTTCGACTTTATCCATGTGCGGATCGCGCGCCAGCGAGAACTGCGCCAGGCTGGTCAGCACCTGATATTGCGGGCGATGCAGATCGCCCAGCGCGGCAAACCACGCTGGCAGCGCACGTTCGCCGTGGCCGAGCAGCGCGTAAGCCACGCCGGCCAAACGCACGGGGATCCAGTCCAAAACGTGCAGCAGACGATCAACGCCAGACTGCGAGCGCGCCAGCGGCGTCTGATGCTTCGCCAGCCAGCTCTGCCAGGCGCGCAGAAACGCATAACCCACCAGCAGCACCGGGCCGTAAGGTCCACCGACCACAAACCAGAACAGCGGTGCAAGATAGAAGCGGAAGTTAATCCAAATCAGCGCGTTCTGCAGTTCACGCAGGAACTCGCGCTCGCTGCACTCAACCGGCACGCCGTGAATCAGCGTCAGTTCAGCCGCCATCGCCTGATGCGCCGCTTCATCGTCATGGCTCGCGGCTTTGAGATAGCTGTGATAGTGCAGTCGCACCGAACCCGCGCCAATACACAGCAATCCCACCAAAATCCAGAACAGCAGTTGCGCCACGCCAAACAAGATGCCTTTCAGGCTCCACACCACCAGCCAGACGATCAGCATCGCTATCACTGTCATCATCAGCGTGCGCAGCAGGGAAAAACGCTGGCGGCCACGAAACAGCGGCTCCAGCCGATGGTCCAGTTGCCAATGCTCACCCAACTTAAACAGGCGTTCCCAACCTAAAACTAATAACAAGCTAAACAACGTCATACCCGCTCCTGCTGTCTCAGGGATTCTCCTGCCTGATGGATTCTTTATAGCGCAACCAGTCAAAAGAGGAACCGGGATCGGTTTTCCGCTCTGGTGCGATATCGCTATGGCCGGTGATGCGCGCTGGCGTCAACGGATAGTGCTGCAGCAGGAGTTGAGTCACCTGTTGCAAAGTCGCGTACTGGGCATCGGTATAGGGCAGCGTATCAGTGCCTTCCAGTTCAATGCCCATGGAAAAATCGTTGCAGCTTTCACGTCCTTCAAACTGCGACACGCCGGCGTGCCAGGCGCGCTGATCGAAAGAGACGTATTGCACCAGCTCGCCGTCGCGACGAATTAAACAGTGCGCCGCCACGCGTAAATGGGCGATGTCCGCAAAATAGGGATGCGCATCGGCAGGCAACGTGCCGGTAAATAAGCGATCGATCCACGGCCCGCCAAACTCACCGGGCGGTAAACTGATGTTGTGAATCACCAACAGCGAGGGCACTTCATCATTTGGACGCTGATTGAAGTGTGGTGAAGGTACTTTACGCGCGCTGGTAATCCAGCCCTCTTCCAGTTTCATGCTGTTAAATCCTAAGCAAAATCAGGCTGAGAATAACATGTTTCATCCAGCAGACTTGCGACTTAATGCGCCGACGCAGCCGAGTTCAGGATACTAAACATTTCACCGCCAGCAACTGGCAATGGTCGATAGATCAGGCTAAGGTGAGCGCACGAAATTCGTCTTGTGGAGGGGCAAAACCATGGCAACGCGTCGTTACGATCCCGATCATCGCCGTCAGGAACTGATTAAACGTATAGAACAGGATATCCCGGAAGCCGTTGCCCGGGCGCTTCAGGAGGATTTAGGTGGCGAAGTGGATGCGGATCGCGATATCACCGCGTTGCTGCTGCCAGCAGAAAAGCAGGCGGTGGCAAAAGTCATCACCCGTGAAGCCGGTGTTTTTTGTGGTAAACGCTGGGTAGAGGAAGTCTTTATCCAGCTCGGTAATAAAGTCACTCTTAACTGGCATGTAGAAGATGGACAAGCGCTGGTTGCCGATCAGCTGCTGTTCGAGCTTACCGGCCCGGCGCGCCTGCTGTTAACCGCAGAACGCACCGCACTCAACTTCGTGCAGACGCTCTCTGGCGTGGCCACCGAGGTTAGCCGTTATGTCGCCCTGCTGGCGGGCAGCGAAACCCAGTTGCTTGATACACGCAAGACCTTGCCAGGCCTGCGTACCGCGCTGAAATATGCGGTGTTGTGCGGTGGCGGTAATAACCACCGTTTAGGCCTTTCGGATGCTTTCCTGATAAAAGAAAACCACATTATCGCCAGCGGCTCGGTGCGTAACGCCGTAGAAAAAGCGCTGTGGCTGTCGCCGGATGTGCCGGTAGAAGTTGAAGTTGAATCGCTGACGGAACTGCAGGATGCCATCGATGCCGGAGCGGACATCATCATGCTCGACAACTTTAGCCTTGAGATGATGCATGCAGCGGTTGCGCTAACCCACAAACGCGCGCTGCTGGAAGTCTCTGGCAACGTAACCGAAACCACGCTGCCACAAATTGCCCAGACCGGCGTTGATTATGTCTCTGTCGGCGCGCTGACCAAACATGTGCGCGCGCTGGATCTGTCGATGCGTTTCCGCGAGCTTTAATGCCCCGTTCTGCCGCGTGTTAGTGCGGCAGATATGCGAGCTGGCTTCCAAAATGCTGTTATCTCCGCTGTAAATCTGACGATTCTCTGCGCGATGCTTTCCAGCCTCGCGCAGCCATGACTTCCGCTTTCCCTCGCCCTTTTCTACCGTAGCGGCTCCACAACAAGGAGCCTCACTATGGACAGACAACGCGGTTTTACCCTTATCGAATTAATGATTGTGATTGGCATCGTCGCCATTCTCAGCGCCATCGGTTTACCGGCTTATCAAAACTACCTGCAACGCGCAGCGCTCACCGACATGCTGCAAACCATGGTGCCGTACAAAACAGCAGTAGAACTCTGTGCCATTGAGCGCGGCGGACCGGCGCAGTGTCAGGCAGGAGAACGCGGCATTCCGGTGGCCAAAGGTTCGCGCTATGTGGCAACGCTGAGCGTGGTCAACGGAACCATCAACCTGACCGGCCAGGAAAGTCTCAGCGGATTAACGGTTGAAATGCTGCCGATTTGGAGCGCAACGGATGGCACGTTGAGCTGGCAACGCACTTGTACCAGCGATAACAGCAGCCTGCGCGATAGCTGCCTCGAGCAGTTTCGCTTTGCCGACAAGGATGCCAACTGATGGACAAACCTAATAGTGCGCTGCACACGTTGTGCGCCCGTTATCAGGCGGTGATTCTGCACCATGACGCCACGCTACTGCGCGTAGCGGTAGCCGACACACCCGATCCGCTGCTGCTGGAAGCGCTACAGTTCGCCAGCCAGTGCAAGGTGGAGGTCGAGTGCTGGCCTGCGGCACGGCTTGAGCAGTTGCTGCACGAGCCGGATGTCGCTGCAGCACCACGTGAACAGGCCAGCGCTGAGTCAGCGATTAACGCGGTCGATCAGATTTTGCGCCAGGCCATTCAGCGGCGCGCCTCAGATGTGCATTTTGAACCGCAGCGCCATGGACTGCGGGTGCGTCTGCGCATCGATGGCGTGTTGCACAAACTACCTCAGCCTTCTGAAGCACAACCCGCTGCGATTCTGGCGCGCCTGAAAATTCTCGGAGGATTGGATATCGCCGAACGGCGTCTGCCGCAGGACGGACAGTTTACGCTGGAAATAGAGGACAAACTGGCGGCGTTTCGTCTCTCAACGCTACCGGTAAGCCAGGGCGAAAAAGCCGTGGTGCGGCTACTACAAAGTGAAAACAGCGCCATCACCCTCGATAAACTCGGCATGCCCGCAGCACAGCTGCGTTTACTGAAAAACGCGCTAGCGAAACCGCAGGGTTTGATTCTGGTCACCGGACCGACCGGCAGCGGTAAAACCTTCACGCTCTATAGCGGGTTAAGCGCGCTTAATGTGCCAGAGAAGAACGTTTGTAGCGTGGAAGATCCGGTTGAGATCCCGCTGGATGGTATTAATCAAACACAGATCCAGCCGCGTAGCGGGCTCGATTTCAATCGTGTGCTGCGCGCACTACTGCGCCAGGATCCCGATGTGATTATGGTGGGGGAAATCCGTGATGCCGAAACGGCCAGCATCGCCGTCAAAGCAGCGCAGACCGGCCATCTGGTGCTTTCCACACTGCATACTAACTCGACTGCTGAAACCCTGACGCGCCTGCGCCAGATGGATATTCCCGGTTATCTGCTGGGCCCCGCTTTGCAGTTGGTGGTGGCGCAGCGTCTGGTCAGACGCTTGTGCGTGCATTGCCGTCAGCCGGGACAAGCCATCGCCCATCTGCCGGCCGAACTCTGGCCGGGCACACTGCAAACCTGGCGAGCGCCGGGCTGTGATCACTGCTTCTCCGGCTATTACGGGCGGCTGGCGCTGTTTGAAGTCTTGCCGCTAACCAGCAAATTGCAAAATGCTATCTCGGCAGATATGCCGCTGGAACATCTGTTAACGCTGGCAAATGAACAGGGAATGAAAACATTGCTGGCTGCGGGGCTGGAAGCAGTAAGTCGCGGCGATACTTCTTTTGAAGAGATGCAGCGCGTGGTGGGACTGGGCGATGGCTAATCTCTATCATTTCCGCTGGCAGGCTCTTGATACCATGGGCGTGCTGCAGGAGGGCGAATCACTAAATGCCAGCCAGGATGCGTTGCTCAATCAACTCTCCGATCGCGGCATGCTGCCGGTAAACTGGCAGCGTGGAAAATGCTGGCGTTCGCGCGACTGGAAGTGGCAGCAAAAAATCGATTTGGTGCGGCAACTGGCGACGCTGCTAAAGGCCGGCTTGCCGCTGGCGGAAAGTCTGATTCTGCTGGCAGAAGGCCATCCTCATGCCGGTTGGCGGGTATTACTGAAAGGATTGCAGCGCCGCGTCATCGCCGGTGAGCCCTTCTCGCAAGCCTTGCAGGAGTGGCCGCAAATCTTTCCCCCGCTGTTTCCCGCTTTGATGCAAGTGGGTGAATTAACCGGCCAACTAGACGAGTGCTGTCGCCAACTGGCGCAGCAGCAAAGCAAGCAGCAATACTTACGGCAAAAAGTGGTGAAGGCGCTGCGCTATCCCCTGTTTATCTTGCTGGTAGCGCTCGCGGTCAGTGCTGGCATGCTGCTGTTTGTTTTGCCAGAATTTGTCTCTGTCTATGCCAGTTTTGATGCGCCGCTGCCCGCTTTTACTGCTGCAGTGATGTCGCTGTCAGAACTGCTGCAGAAGGCCGCGCTGCCGCTGTCGCTGGTAGGTGCCGTATTACTGATGATTGTGCAGCAGACTTATCGACGTTCGGTACCGTGGCAAAAGCGCGTACATCAATGGTTACTGCGCATGCCACTGTTATCTTCGCTGTGGCGCGGCGGGCAGCTCAGCCAGATATACGCCATCCTGCAACTTACACAACAATCCGGTTTGACCTTGTTGCAAAGCCTGCAGGCGGTTGAAGTGACCTTGGTATCGCGATTGTGGCGCGATGCCATCGTTCAGTTGCAGCAACACATTGCTGCGGGTGCGCCGCTGCATCAGGCGCTGCAACAGCATCTGCTGTTTACACCTCTTTGTGCCCAACTCATCCGAGTGGGTGAAGAAGCGGGTGCATTAGATGTGATGCTGGCACGGCTGGCGGAGTGGCATGAGGCGCAAACATTAGCGCGCGCTGATGCTCTGGCGGCATCGCTGGAACCGATGATGATGGTGGTAATCGGCGGGATAGTTGGCACTTTAGTGATTGCAATGTATCTGCCGGTATTTGGTCTTGGTGATGCCATTCGATGACGGGCACGCTCGATGCGCGCCCGTTGGCAGAGATCAGCGAGTGAACACGCGGTTCTCTTGTTCAGCGACGCGGATAAAGGTAGTGCGTTTCGTCAGCTCTTTCAATCGTTCAGCACCGACGTAGGTACAGGCCGAACGTAAACCGCCGAGGATATCTTTAACCGTCTCCTCAACCGGGCCGCGCACCGGCAACCGCACGGTTTTGCCTTCCGCCGCACGGTATTGCGCAACACCGCCAACGTGGCGTTTCATCGCCGATTCGGAGCTCATGCCGTAGAACAGCATAAATTTCTCACCCTGTTCTTCGACGATGGTTCCTTCACACTCGTCATGTGCCGCAAGCATGCCGCCGAGCATGGTGAAATCTGCACCGCCCCCGAAAGCTTTGGCAATGTCACCTGGAACCGAGCAGCCGCCGTCGCTGACGATCTGTCCGCCTAAACCGTGTGCCGCATCTGCGCACTCGATAACGGCAGAAAGCTGAGGATAACCAACGCCGGTCTTCACGCGTGTAGTGCACACTGAGCCGGGGCCAATACCCACTTTGACGATATCTGCGCCAGACAAAATCAGCTCTTCCACCATTTCACCGGTAACCACGTTGCCTGCGCAGATGGTTTTACCTGGGAAGCTTTCACGCACGCGCAGCAGGAACTGAACGAAGTGCTCAGAGTAGCCGTTAGCAACGTCGATGCAGATAAAGTTGAGCTGCGATGATAACGCCAGAATGGCGGATAACTTCGTGAAATCTGATTCTGATGTACCAGATGAGACCATCACATGACTCAGCACCGCCGCTGGCACGCGTTGTACAAATGCCTGCCACTCTTGCACGCTGTAATGTTTATGCACTGCGGTCAGTACGTTAAAACTCGCCAGGGCTTCAGCCATCGTGAAAGTACCGACGGTATCCATGTTGGCGGCAATAATCGGTATGCCACTCCAGTTCAAGCCTGAGTGTTTAAAGGTGAAGGTGCGTTCCAGCTCAACCTCGGAACGGCTTTTCAAAGTGGAACGTTTTGGGCGGATCAAAACATCTTTAAAGCCCAGTTTTAGATCTTCTTCAATGCGCATAGCTGATTATCCTGGTTAGTGACGACGAACCGCGGTTCGGGTAGCGCTCACGGCTCCAGTGTCGTTATCATACGCGCCATTCGTTCCGCGACAAGACTGCGAATTTCACTTTATTTAGGCTACAATCCCTTAAATTTAGCTGAGAAAATTGATTGTGATCATGCTCTCATCTTGCTGTGGTTAATCGCCGCTCACGATATAAATTTTGCGAGAACGCTATGCCTTATACCGTTGCGCTCACCGGCGGCATTGGCAGTGGTAAAACCACTATTGCCAACGCTTTCGCAGCGCTAGGCGTTGATATTATTGACGCTGACGTCATTGCCAGAGAAGTTGTTGAGCCCGGAACGCCTGCCCTAAAGGCGATTGCTCAGCGTCATGGAGATACCATTTTGACGGCAGAAGGCACGCTCTATCGTGCGCGGCTTCGTGAAATTATTTTCCAACAGCCACAAGAGAAAAACTGGCTCAATCAGCTGCTTCATCCACTCATCAACGCCCGCACGCAACAATTAAAATTATTGGCCACCTCACCTTATGTGCTTTGGGTGGTGCCGCTGTTGGTCGAAAACGGCTTACAGCATCAGGCCGATCGCGTGTTGGTCGTGGATGTGGATACCGCCACGCAGTTGCAACGCACCCAACAGCGAGATGGTATTTCGCTAAGTCAGGCGAAAAATATTCTTGCCGCACAGGCTAGTCGCGAACAGCGTCGGGCCTGTGCGGATGACATCATTGATAACAGTGGTACGCCTGAACAGGTGCTACCGCGCGTTGCTGAGCTTCACCAGCGCTATCTACGCCTGGCAGCAACCGGAAAGGATTAACATCATGAGCACAATTGTTCTGTTTGAACACCCATTGAATGAGAAGATGCGCACCTGGCTGCGCGTCGAATATCTGATTGATCAGCTGCATGAAACGGTGCCGGTTAACGGTTCGGTATCAGCACTCGGCGTTTTCCGTATTCTTAGCGATTTACTGGATATTTTTGAGCGCGGAGATATGCGCACTGAATTGTTAAAAGAACTGGAGCGCCAGCAACAAAAATTACGCGCCTGGCTGGATGTGCCAGGCATTGATGAACTGCGCGTGAATGATCTGCGTCAGCAGCTGAAGCAATGCTCAAGCGAACTCATGGCGGCACCGCGCATGGGCCAACAGTTACGTGAAGATCGCCTGGTTGCTCTGGTACGTCAGCGTTTGAGCATTCCCGGCGGCTGCTGCAGTTTCGATCTACCCAGCCTGCACATCTGGCTGCATCAGGAGCAAGCGGTGCGAGATGTTCAGGTGAATGGCTGGCTGGCATCACTGAATCCGCTGCGTAATAGTTTGACGATGATCCTCGATTTGGTGCGTCAGTCTGGCATATTTCGTCATCAAACCAGCCTCAACGGTTTTTATCAGGATAACGCCGAAGGATCCGATTTACTGCGCCTGCAATTAACTCTGGAAGACGCGCTGTACCCACAAGTCTCGGGTCACAAAAGCCGTTATGCGATTCGTTTCCTGCCATTAGACAGCGAACGTGGAGAAGTACCAGCCCGACTGAATTTTGAATTAGCTTGTTGTTAGAGGAAGTTATGCCGGAAGAGATAATTACCGTACCTTGCCCCAATTGTCGTCGCGATGTGATTTGGGATGAGTTGAGCCCGTGGCGGCCATTCTGCAGCAAACGTTGCCAGCTGATTGATTTAGGTGAATGGGCAGCAGAAGAGAAACGTATTCCCAACAGCGGTGACCAGATGGACAGCGATGACTGGAGCGAAGAACAGCAGTAAAAAGTAAGGGGCTTAGCGCCCCTTCACTTAAATCTCGCCAGCCACTAATCGGCTGATCAATTCATGGTTCGCAGGCGGAAATTCATCCGCGACCAAATCCTGCTGTTCGACCCAACGCTGTGGCTGACCTTCACGACCATAAGGTTCGCCGTTCCAGCCTTCAACCAGGAAGAAATGCAGCGTAACGCGCAGATCTTCATAACTGTGATCGGCCTGACCAATCGCGCTTGCCGACGTGACTTCAATACCGGTTTCTTCCATCAGCTCACGCTTGAGCGCCTGCTCGGCAGATTCATCTTGTTCAATTTTTCCGCCGGGAAACTCCCACTTATTCGCCATATAGGAGCTTGCCGCACGCTGGGCAAGGAAGATTTGACGTTCTGTATTGCGAATGATGCCCACCGCAACCTGCAGGTGTTTCATAAGCTGGATTCCGCTTTTTTAATAAAATGAGCGCTGAGTGTAAATCAGACATCGAGTGATGTTAACCGTTGAGCGGAAAGTGACGTCCCACGCCCTACAAAAGCCAGTGATTAAGACATGTCGTAAGGATCGCAACCGGGAATGTTGGGAATACTCGCAGCACTTTCTTCTGTTAAACCCGACTACCTATGGAATTCAAAGAAACAACGTTTCTGGCGCAAACTACGCCGGAACAATTACATGCCCTACGCCATCTGGTATTTCATGACATCCTGACGTTAGACAGCGCAAAGAACACCTTAACATGGTGGCCTGAACACAAAGTTATTTCGTTGAATGAAGCGCAAAAACGATTCTTCTCCTGTCTGTTGCTGCGGATTACCTCGAAGCGTCAGATTATTGCCACCGTTTGGAATGAGAGCTATCCGAGCATCAGCGATAACAATTACCATCAGCTACTGTTCCAAAGCCGGGCGCTGTTGAAGCGAGCTGGCTTACCGGATGGTTTGCTGGTCACGCTGCCGTATCATGGCGTGCGCCTAAACGAAGAGAAACTCATGGCGATAACACGCTAAATCGTCAGCAAAAAAAAAGGAGCCCGAAGGCTCCTTTTTTTATCAGGCCAGACGGCCGTGACACTGCTTGTATTTTTTGCCGGAACCACATGGGCAGAGATCATTACGGCCCACTTTACGCTCCCCGCCTTGTGCGGCTAACGCTTCGGCTGCTGCGGTGGCATCATCAACATGGCTCAGCTGCTGCTGTTGCGCTAAACGCTCAGCTTCTTCACGACGCTGCTGCTCCATCGCTTCCACTTCTTCTGGCATGCGCACCTGAACTTTGCTCAGGGTGCTAATCACTTCGTACTTCAGTGATTCAAGCATCGCCGCAAACATAGAGAAGGATTCACGCTTGTATTCCTGCTTCGGATCTTTCTGGGCATAACCGCGCAGGTGGATGCCCTGACGCAGGTAATCCATCGCTGCCAGATGCTCTTTCCACAACGAATCCAGCGTTTGCAGCATCACGCCTTTCTCAAAGTTGCGCATCATCTCTTCGCCAACCACTTCTTCTTTGGCAGCATAGCTTTCCGCGGCGTGGGTCATGATACGTTCGCGCAGCGTCTCTTCGTGAAGATCGGGCTCTTTATCCAACCACTCAGCAATAGGCAAGTTGAGATCGAAGTCGTTACGCAGACGCTCTTCCAGGCCGGCAACATCCCACATCTCTTCCAGTGACTGCGGCGGAATGTAGGTATCAATGGTAGTTTTGTAGACATCTTCACGGATGCTATTGATGGTTTCAGACACATCAGAAACATCCAGCAGTTCGTTACGCTGGCTGTAGATGGCGCGACGCTGATCGTTGGCAACGTCATCGTATTCCAGCAGCTGTTTACGAATATCGAAGTTGCGGCTTTCCACTTTACGCTGCGCGTTGGCAATCGCTTTAGTCACCCATGGATGCTCGATTGCTTCGCCTGGCTTCATGCCCAGTTTACGCATCATGTTCGATACGCGATCTGAAGCGAAGATACGCATTAATGCATCTTCCATCGAGAGGTAGAAGCGTGAAGAACCGGCATCACCCTGACGACCCGCACGACCACGCAGCTGGTTATCGATACGGCGAGATTCGTGACGCTCAGTACCAATAATGTGCAAACCGCCTGCAGCCAGCACCGCATCGTGACGCAGTTTCCACGCTTCTTTCATCGCCTGAATCTGCTCTTCGGTTGGCTCGTCCATTGCGGCGAGTTCAGCCTGCCAGCTCCCGCCCAGCACGATATCGGTACCACGACCGGCCATGTTGGTTGCGATAGTAACCGCTGCAGGTTGACCCGCCTGAGCAACGATATCCGCTTCGCTGGCATGGAATTTGGCATTCAGTACGCTGTGTTTAATGCCCGCGCGCGTCAGTTCATTGGAAACGACTTCAGATTTCTCAATCGAAATTGTACCCACTAACACCGGCTGCCCTTTAGCAGTGCAGGCACGGATGTCTTCGATAATGGCGTCAATCTTCTCTTTCTCGGTCATGTAGACCAGATCGGCCATATCTTTACGCACCATCGGACGGTTGGTTGGCACCACGATAGTATCGAGCTTGTAGATGGAGCTGAATTCGAATGCTTCGGTATCTGCGGTACCGGTCATACCGGCCAGTTTCTCGTAGATACGGAAGTAGTTCTGGAAGGTAATGGAAGCCAGCGTCTGGTTTTCATTCTGGATTTCCACGCCTTCTTTCGCTTCAACCGCCTGATGCAGACCATCTGACCAGCGGCGACCTTGCATGGTACGGCCGGTGTGTTCATCAACGATGACCACTTCGCCATCTTTAACGATGTAATCAACATCGCGGGTGAAGAGTGCATGAGCACGCAGCGCCGCAGTAACGTGGTGCATCAGCATGATGTTGGTCGGTGAGTAGAGTGACTCGCCTTCTACCATGATGTTTTGACTAACCAGCAGCTCTTCAACTTTTACCAGGCCGCGCTCGCTCATATGTGCCTGGCGCGCTTTTTCATCGACCCAGAAATCGCCTTCGCCCTGGAAGGTTTCAGAGTCTTCTTTTTCCTGACGCACCAGATGCGGGATGATCTTGTTAACTTTGGTATACAGCTCAGAGCTGTCTTCCGCCGGACCAGAGATGATCAGTGGCGTACGAGCTTCATCGATCAGGATTGAGTCGACTTCATCCACCAATGCGTAATGCAGCTTACGCTGCACGCGCTCTTCCGGGCTGAACGCCATGTTGTCGCGCAGGTAGTCGAAGCCGTATTCGTTGTTGGTGCCGTAGGTGATGTCAGCGGCATAAGCTGCACGCTTCGCCACGGCTGGCATGTTTGGCAGGTTAATGCCGATGGTCAGGCCAAGGAATTCAAACAGTGCACGGTTATTTTCGGCGTCACGCTGCGCCAGATAGTCATTGACGGTAACAACGTGCACGCCTTTGCCGCTCAGCGCGTTCAGGTAAGCGGGCAGGGTCGCGGTCAGGGTTTTACCTTCACCGGTGCGCATCTCTGCGATGCAACGTTCGTTGAGCACCATGCCGCCAATCAGCTGCACATCAAAGTGACGCATACCGAAGACGCGCTTACTTGCTTCACGTACGGTGGCAAAGGCCTCAGGAATCAGGCTCTCAAGGCTTTCGCCTTTTTTCAGGCGCTCACGGAACAGGTCAGTTTTCGCTTTCAGTTCATCGTCAGAGAGCTTTACGAAATCCGGCTCCATCTTATTGATGACGTCGACGATTTTGCGCATACGGCGCAGAGTACGATCATTGCTGCTGCCGAATACTTTAGTTAATAATTTGATTAACATGATAAATTTTTCTCAATTCAGCCGTGATTTCACGGGCTGCAAAATCTGATTCAGGATGTGGAAAAAACGTTAGCAGTTAAGCAATGAAAGGCCCGGCGCGGATGCCATGAATAGCAGCCTGCCAATCAGCAGAGGAAAGGATTTGTGGTTCGTTGTGACGCAGGTTTTGTTGCGGCTCAACAACAGTCAGCGATTGCGCCGGAGAAGTCAGCAACGCCTGAAGCGAACCTATCAACGCCAGCTTTTGTGCCGCCAGCGGCACAGCTTGATCGGCTTCCGCCTGAGCGGGCGGCGTCATACTAAAGGAAAGGTGGCGAATAACGGTGCGAATCGCATGCTGGTGCCAGTAATCGACGTTGAAATTCGGTCGACGCGCGCTTTCCTGCAGACGAATCAGATGGTCAAAGTGGACAACATTGCCGACAAACAGGCTGCTGATCGGCGAATCATTTGCTTTCGGCTCAGAACTTTGCGCACAGGCAGGCAAACCTAAACTGGCCGCCACCATCCCCAACAGGAGATGTGGCCAGAAATAGCGTCTGCCTAATTGTCGCCAGCGTGAGAAAATCCCGATCACAATCCGTCCACAATGCATTGAATAAAGTAATAAAGCGGTAGCAAAAATCTGCGTTACCCAGCTTATGTGAGCGCCAGATGATAGCACTTATGTGGGGCTTCGACACCAGTGATTAAAGGGGCTTCGGCGGAATTCACGTTTTTTTGTACAGGGTTTCGCCAGTTGCTACAGCGAATTGAGATCGGCTTGGCAGGAATAAAAATGAGGCAATAAAAAACGGCAGGTTTAACTGACCGGAGAGGGTGTCAGCGAAACCTGCCGTTTTATGTCTGACTTACGCCAGAACTAAATTTGGTGCTTTGAATGCCAGTGGCAGTTCAGCTTCATCTTCGAAGGTCGCCCATTCCCAGGCTTCCTGTTTAGCCAGAACCGCTTGTAGCAACTTGTTGTTCAACGCATGGCCCGATTTAAAGGCGGTAAACGCGCCAATAACATTATGACCGCACATGAACAGGTCGCCGATCGCATCGAGCATTTTATGACGAACAAATTCGTCTTCAAAGCGCAGACCGTCTTCGTTTAATACGCGGAAATCATCAAGGCCAATCGCACAATCTAAACTACCGCCCAGGCACAGGCCTTTAGACTGCAGATATTCGATTTCACGCATAAAGCCAAAGGTGCGCGCACGGCTGATTTGGCGAACAAAGTTCTCAGCCGAGAAGTTGAGCTGGTAACGCTGCGAGCTTGAGTCGATCGCTGGATGTTTGAAGTCGATAGTAAAGTCGAGTGAGAAACCGTTATACGGCTTGATCTCGGCCCACTTATCGCCATCTTCCACACGCACCGTTTGCTTAACGCGTACGAATTTCTTCGCGCTGCTTAGCTCTTCGATGCCAGCGTCCATCAGCAAATAGACAAAAGGCGCGGCACTGCCATCCATGATCGGGATTTCCGGTGCATCAACTTCAACAATAATGTTGTCGATGCCCAAGCCCGCCAATGCGGCGTTCAGGTGTTCAACGGTTGAAATACGCACGCCTTCATCGTTCACCAGGCAAGTACTCAGCATGGTGTCGCGCACATATTTTGCATCAGCCGGGAAATCTACCGGTGGATTCAAGTCAGTGCGACGATAGATGACCCCGGTGTTAGCCGACGCAGGGCGTAACGTCAGTGTGACTTTCTTGCCGGTATGTAAACCGACACCAGTCGCCTGAACAATACGTTTTAATGTCCTTTGTTTGATCATCGCTTTATCTCGCAATATTACCTGTCCGACCGCCAGTATAAATTACCAGCGGGCGAATACTTTAGCACAAAGAGCGGAGAATCCCAATTCTCGGGATATTCTTAATCAGCCTGCTTACGCAAGAAGGCTGGAATATCAAGGTAATCGGGTTCTTTGCTGGATGCCGCCGGTTGGTCATTCACCACTTTCGCAGCCGGTTTCTGCTCCTGCGGCAGCGGCGCCATGCCGTGCTGCTGGTAGCGATGATCCATCACTGGCTGAGTGGCCGGCTTGTTGGTCACCAGCGTGATTTCCGGACGCTTATCCATGCCGATGCCGGTTGCAACTACGGTCACACGCAGTTCGTCGTTCATCTCTGGATCCAGAGAAGTACCGATAACCACGGTTGCGTTGTCAGAAGCGAAGGCGCGGATGGTGTTACCCACGGTTTCAAACTCATCAAGACGCAGGTCGAAGCCCGCAGTAATGTTGACCAGCACGCCGCGCGCGCCAGACAGATCGATGTCTTCCAACAGCGGAGAAGAGATAGCCATTTCTGCCGCTTCTTCCGCACGATCTTCACCACATGCCACGCCTGAACCCATCATGGCGTAACCCATTTCTGACATCACGGTACGCACGTCCGCAAAGTCAACGTTCATCAGGCCAGGACGGGTAATCAGTTCAGCGATACCCTGTACAGCGCCTTTCAATACGTCGTTGGCTGCGCCGAACGCATCCAACAGAGAAATACCGCGACCCAGAACTTTCAGCAGCTTGTCGTTTGGAATAGTAATCAGTGAATCGACATGCTTAGACAGTTCAGCGATACCTTGCTCAGCAAAAGCCATACGCTTTTTGCCTTCAAAGTTGAACGGCTTAGTCACCACCGCAACGGTCAGGATACCCAAATCTTTTGCCACTTCAGCCACAACTGGCGCTGCACCAGTACCGGTACCGCCGCCCATGCCAGCTGCGATGAACACCATGTCTGCACCATCCAGCGCAGCACGCAGTGCTTCGCGATCCTCTTCTGCAGAGTTACGGCCCACTTCTGGGTTCGCACCTGCCCCAAGACCTTTGGTGATATTGGTCCCGATCTGGATCGTCTGGCCGACCGCTGTCTTACGCAACGCTTGCGCGTCGGTGTTCACAGCGAAGAATTCCACACCTTCGATACGCTCGCGTACCATGTGCTCTACGGCGTTGCCACCGCCACCGCCGACGCCGATGACTTTAATCACCGCGTCATTGGTTAATTCCATAGGTTCAAACATGATTTCTCTCCGTTATGTGCCTGTCGCCTGGAGATCATAAACATTGCCAGCATGATCTCCTTTTTCAAAAATTAAAACTCTTTCTTCAGCCAGCTGTTGATTCGCTTGAACCAGTTGCCCACTGAAGCACGTTTTTCCGTTTCTGCATCACCGTTCATGTGTGACTCTTTGCCGTAATGCAGCAGGCCAACCGCCGTAGAGTAATACGGCTCCTGCGCATAGTCCGTCAGGCCGGTGATGTTAAGCGGCTGTCCGATGCGCACTTGCGTGTGGAACACGCGCTGTGCGCAGGCTGCCAAACCTTCAATCTGCGCCGCACCACCGGTCAGCACGATACCGGCCGCCAGATGGTGTTTCACGCCTTGCTGGCGCAGCTGCTCCTGTAATTGCAGAATCTCGTCGTTGACCAGATTCAACAGTTCGGTGTAACGCGGCTCGATGACTTCAGCCAGCGTTTGACGCTGCAGGCTACGTGGTGGACGTCCACCTACGCTCGGCACTTCGACATTTTCGTCTTTGCCGACAATCGAGCCCAATGCACAACCGTGACGCACTTTAATCGCTTCTGCGTCGGTCGGCGGTGTACCAAAAGCGTAAGCGATATCGCTAGTTACCACGTTCCCGGCATACGGGATCACTTTAGTGTGACGCAGTGCACCGCCAGTATAGACAGCGATATCCATTGTACCGCCACCGATATCAACAACACAGACGCCCAGCTCACGTTCATCTTCCGTCAGTACGGAGAAACTGGATGCCAACCCGGCAAAAATCAGTTGGTCAACTTTCAGGCCGCAACGTTCAACGGCTTTGACAATATTTTTTGCCATATCGTTGTGGCACGTGATCAAATGTACTTTCGCCTGCATACGTACGCCAGAAAGTCCCACTGGATTCTTAATGCCTTCCTGATAATCGATGGCGTATTCCTGCGGGATAACATGCAGAATACGATGCTCATCACGTACGCGAACGGATTTCGCCGTATGCACCACGTTCTCTACATCATCCTGAGTCACTTCCTCTTCCGAAATCGGAACCATCCCGATTTCGTTCTGGCAACTGATATGTTTGCCCGATAAAGCAAGGTAGACCGAGGAAATCTGGCAGTCCGCCATCAATTCAGCCTGATCGATGGCGCGCTGTACGCATTTCACCACCGATTCCAGATCGTTTACGCCGCCTTTATCCATGCCGCGAGACGGGCAACTGCCCACCCCAATAATATTGACCATACCATCGGGCAGAATTTCCCCAACCAGGGCGGACACCTTCGCGGTGCCAATTTCGAGTCCTACTACCAGTTTTCTGTCCGTTGCCTTGATCATTGTGGTTTAGCCTGTGCCTGGTTCTGTTGCTGATTACTGTCCTGTGGCTCTATCGGTGCAGCGGCCCAACCGACTGCGGCGCCCGAATCGTAGCGCAAATCAACGTACGTGATGCGCTGGTTCTGACTCTGGCCCTGCTGCTGCAAATCCGGATAAAGCTCAATAAAACGGTTCAGACGCTTCATGGTATCGCTTCGACCTAGTTCGATGCGCACATCGTCACTGGTCACTAATTGCCACGAGCGCCGCGCCGTCATCGACGCGACCTTCAGGGTAAACTTGTTAGCCTTTAATACATCACTCATGGTGTGATAGCCGGCTAACACCTCGTTTTCACTGCCTTCCGGACCGTACAGCATCGGCAACGTTTCTTTGCCAACGTGACTGGCCGGAACGCTGAAGGAGACGCCAGCGGCGTCCACCATATGTGAGTCATTCCAGCGTGCAACCGGAACATACTCCACCAGATTTATCTTCAGCTCATCAGGCCACTGCTTGCGCACACTGACCTGCTTAATCCAGGGTAAACGCTCAATCTGCTGCTGGATGATATCCACGTTCTGCGACATGAAGGTTCCCGGCGCGCCAAGCGATAAAATGGCCTGACGAATATCATCATGCGTGGTGTAGTGGGTTTGCCCGGTCACCACCAGCTTTGATAACGGCAAGCGTGACGCGTCATTCATCCACTTCAGCACCACGAGGCCACCCGCCACCATAATGCCCAACACAATCAGCAGGAACACCATGCCAAACAGTCGCGCACCGTTGCTGCGCCCGGAGCGTGTCCGCTCCTGAGGTTCGCGATTGCGTACTCGTATCGCTGCCTGAGACATATCAGTCAGCCAGCTCCAGAATACGCGCCACCAGCTGCGGGAAGCTGTATCCCGCTTGCTTCGCGGCCATAGGCACTAAACTGTGGCTGGTCATGCCGGGCGAAGTATTCACTTCCAGCAGCTGGAAGTTGCCCTCACCGTCAGCCATCACGTCCACGCGACCCCAGCCGCTGCAACCCAATGCGCGCCAGGCTGACCACACCAACGTCTGCAATTCTGCTTCCTGCTCGGCGCTTAATCCGCTCGGGCAGAAGTATTCAGTATCGTCAGAAATGTATTTAGCTTCATAGTCATAGAACTCGCTGGCGGTTTTAATTCTGATAGAAGGCAGAATTTGCTCACCCACGATGCCCACGGTGTATTCCGCGCCGCTCAGAAAAGCTTCGATCAGCACGTCATCATCATGACGAAAGGCTTCTTCAAGCGCCGCGGGTAATGCATCCGCATGGTTCACGCGGCTGATACCGACGCTAGAACCTTCGCAGCTTGGCTTGACAAACAGCGGTAAACCCAGCGCCTCAATGGCTTTGGTGGTATCCGCGTTTAAACCTTGTTCATGCTGCTGACGCGTCAGCCAGACAAATTTGCCTGAAGGTAATCCCCTGCCCTGCCACAGCAATTTGCTGCGCAGCTTATCCATGGTGATGGCGGAAGCCATCACACCGCTGCCGGTATAGGGCAGTTGCAGAAACTCCAGCACCGCTTGCAGCGTGCCGTCTTCACCACCACGACCGTGCAAAGCAATAAACGCTTTAGCGAAGCCTTGCTGTTTCAGGTCAAGCACCGACACATCACGCGTATCGACTGCATGCGCATCAATGCCCATTTCACGCAGTCCGGCCAGCACTGCCGCACCGGACATCAGCGACACATCACGCTCGGCCGAGGTGCCGCCCATCAATACTGCAACCTTCTCAGTCATAGCGCGCCTCCGACTTAACGGCAGGCTGTAATTCGTTTTCGGCCAGCTTGCGGGCAATCTTGCCGATGTTGCCTGCACCCTGCACGATCACCAGATCGTCGCCCGACAGCAACGGTGCCAGCGCATCTGGCAGCGCGTCATGCTCAGAGACCAGAATCGGATCAACTTTGCCACGGTTACGAATCGCGCGGCACAGCGAGCGGCTATCAGCGCCTGGAATCGCCGCTTCACCCGCCGGATAGACATCCAGCATCAGCAACACATCCACCTGCGACAGCACATTCGCGAAATCATCAAACAGGTCACGCGTACGCGTGTAGCGATGCGGCTGGAACACCATCACTAGCTTCTTGTCAGGCCAGCCCGCACGTGCGGCTTTGATGGTGACATCCACTTCGGTGGGATGGTGGCCGTAATCGTCGACCAGCATCGCACTGCCTGGATTACCATTGACGGCGGCGGTATCGAACTCGCCCAGCACGTCAAAGCGGCGTCCGGTGCCCTGGAAGCTCTCCAGCGCGGCCAGAATCGCGTTATCTTCAATCCCCTCTTCGCTGGCAACAGCTACCGCGGCGGCCGCGTTCAGCGCGTTATGACGGCCCGGCGCATTCAGCGTCACTTTCAGCACCGGCTTATCCTGACGAATAATGGTGAAGTGGCCTTGTGCGCCACGCTGCTCGTAATTCTCAATACGCACATCCGCGTCATCGCTAAAGCCGTAGGTGGTTACCTGGCGGCCTACGCGCGGGATCAGGTCACGAATCACTGCATCATCCACGCACATTACCGCGCGTCCATAGAATGGCAGGTTGTGCAGGAAGTTAATGAACGTCTGCTTCAGGTTCTCGAAATCGCCCTGATAAGTGTCCATGTGATCCGCTTCGATGTTGGTGACAATTGCCACCATCGGTTGCAGATGCAGGAAGGACGCATCACTTTCATCTGCTTCAGCAATCAGATAACGGCTGCTGCCCAGGCGCGCATGCGTACCTGCGGCTTTAACCAAGCCACCGTTAACGAAGGTGGGATCCAGTCCACCTTCCGCGTAAATGCTGGTCACCATCGCGGTGGTGGTGGTTTTACCGTGCGTGCCCGCAACGGCGATGCCGTGACGGAAACGCATCAGTTCAGCCAACATCTCAGCACGACGAATCACGGGAATACGCTGCTCACGGGCGGCAACCAGTTCAGGGTTATCCTGCGCTACGGCCGTCGACACCACGACAACGCTGGCATCGGTGACGTTTTCCGGACGATGGTTGAAATAAATCGTCGCACCCAGCGCAGCCAGATGCTGTGTCACCGCGTTCGGCGCCAGATCAGAACCGCTGATGTGATAGCCTTCGTTCGCCAACACCTCGGCAATACCGCCCATGCCAGCACCACCGATGCCGACAAAGTGAATGTGCCGGACGCGACGCATCTCGGGCACAATAGAACGCAGTTTTGCCAATTGTTGTGTATTCATCTGTTTCAATTACCTGTTTTTCCCGTTTGTACCTGCTGAAGGTACGGGCCAAATCAACTGGCCGATTAATTTACTTCGCGACGCGCGCCACTTCATTTGCAACCCGCTCGGTTGCATCGGGAATCGCGACCTGACGGGCTTTTTCTGCCATCGCCAACAATGTGGCGCGATCCCAGTGACGCAGCGTGTCCGCTACCACAGCCGCGGTGAACTGCGGCTGCTCGAAAATTTTGGCTGCGCCCGCTTTTTCCAGCGGCAACGCATTCCAGTACTGCTGACGATCTTTGTGCTGAAACGGTACGAAGATTGCCGGTAAACCTGCGGCCGCCACTTCACTTACCGTCAATGCGCCCGAACGGCACACTACGACATCGGCCCAGGCGTAAGCTTCGGCCATGTCATCGATAAACTCGGTGACTTTGTGCTGCGGCTGACCCGCTGCGCGGTAAGCCTGCTGCACGGTTTCCAGTCCGCCTTTACCGGTTTGATGCCAAACCGTAATGGCTTCGCCCAACGCTGCGGCCACTTGCGGCACGGTCTGGTTAAGGATGCGCGCGCCCTGGCTGCCGCCAACCACCAGCATGCGAATCGGGCCGAAACGTGCGCTCAGTCGCTCTGCCGGTAACGGCAGCGCTAACACGTCGGTACGCACCGGATTGCCAACCACTTCAGCATTTGGAAACGCCCCCGGAAACGCCTGCATCACTTTGGTGGCGATCTTCGCCAGCCACTTGTTGGTCAGTCCGGCAATGCCGTTCTGCTCATGCAGCACCACCGGAATACCGCAGCTCCACGCCGCTAAGCCGCCAGGACCCGAAACGTAGCCGCCCATTCCCAGCACCACATCCGGCTGCCAGCTCTTCATGATGCAACGCGCCTGGCGCCATGCATTGAAGATGCGTACCGGTGCCAGCAACTGCGCTTTAACACCTTTACCGCGTAAACCGCTGATGCGGATAAAATCAATTTCAATGCCGTGTTTCGGCACCAAATCCGCTTCCATTCGGTCAGCGGTTCCCAGCCAGCGCACCTGCCAGCCTTGTTCCATCAGGTGATGGGCAACGGCCAGACCCGGGAACACATGTCCGCCAGTACCGCCTGCCATGACCATCAACCGTTTGCCACTCATCGTGCACCTCGGGTAAACGCCTGCGCTTTTGCCAGACGCGTTTCATAATCTATGCGTAATAAAAACACGATGGCGGTCGACATGATGATCAGACTCGAACCACCGTAACTGATCAGCGGCAGCGTCAGACCTTTCGTCGGCAGCATGCCAGCAGCTGCACCCACGTTAACCAGCGCCTGGAAGCTAAACCACACGCCAATTGAGCAAGCGAGGAAGCCTGAGAAGCGCTGATCGATCTCCAGAGCACGGCGACCAATCGACATCGCGCGAAAAGCGACGAAGAATACCATCAACAGCGCTAAAACCACACCGACATAACCCAACTCTTCACCGATGATGGAGAAGATGAAGTCAGTATGTGCTTCCGGCAGATATTCCAGTTTCTGCACCGAGTTGCCTAAGCCCTGCCCCCAGAACTCACCGCGCCCAAACGCCATCAACGATTGCGTCAGCTGGTAGCCGCTGCCGAAGGGATCTTCCCACGGGTTCCAGAAGGAGGTCACACGGCGCATACGGTACGGTTCGGCAATGATTAGCAGCACCACGGCGAAAATGCCGGAGCCGATGATCGCCAGGAACTGCCACATTTTCGCCCCGGCGAGGAACAGCATCGCCAGCGTGGTAACAAACAGCACAACGACGGTACCGAGATCCGGCTGCGCCAGCAGTAGCACGGCCAGCACCACCATCACGCCCATCGGCTTACAGAAACCCCAGAAGTTGTTACGCACCTCTTCGACTTTGCGCACCAGATAGCTGGCGAGATAGCAGAACAGCGTCAACTTCGAAAGCTCGGCCGGCTGAATACGCAGCGGGCCAAGGGCAATCCAGCGCGATGCACCGTTCACCGAGCTACCGACGACCAGGACGATGAGCAGCATCACCACGGAAACCATCAGCATCACGTTGCTGTAGCGCTGCCAGAAATCCATCGGGATGCGCAAGGTCACCAGCGCCATACCAAACGCCAAAGCGATATAGAATGCATCACGCTTGGCAAAGTAGAACGGATCTTCATTCAGACGTTGACCGACCGGCATCGACGCCGACGTCACCATCACAAAACCGATCAGCGCCAGCCCAAAGGTCAGCCACAGCAACGTGCGATCGTACAGCACCACCGGCGCATCATCATTGTCGCGCGCGCCCATCACCCATTCACGCAGGCGCAACGACAGATAGTTGGCGATACCGGCTCCAGGAATGCGCATCAGCTCAACTCCTTCGCCAGTTGCGCGAACTGATCGCCGCGCTGTTCAAAATTACGGAACTGGTCAAGGCTGGCGCAGGCCGGTGATAACAGCACTATATCGCCGGCTTTAACCTGGGCGGCAATCTGCGTCATCGCCTGCTGCATGGTTTCAGTGCGCGTGGCGATCTCCGGACGCAATGCCGCTAACGCATCACCATCTCGACCAAAACAGAACAGCTTCACGTTGTCGCCCTGCAGATAGCGCGCCAGCGGGCTGAAATCAGCCGACTTGCCGTCGCCGCCCAGCAGCAGCCACAAGGTACCTTTCACCTGCAAGCCATTCAGCGCCGCTTCGGTGCTGCCAACATTGGTGGCTTTGGAATCGTTAATCCAGCGCACACCGTGGGCTTCATGCACCAGCTGGAAGCGGTGCGCCAGGCCGGTAAATGTGGTTAATGCTTTCAGGCTGGAAGCGCGTGGAATATTCACCGCGTCGGCCAATGCTAGCGCTGCCAGCGCGTTGGTGTAATTGTGTTGGCCGACCAGCGTCATCTCATCGGTGTTCAGGACTTTCTCGCCCTTCGCCCGCAGCCAGGTGCTGCCCTGCTGCTGATTAAGATGATAATCGCCGAGGTTGATGCCGAAGCTTACGCAGCGCTGATCAACACCGCGCACCGGCATGGTCATGCCATCGTCAGCATTCACCACGCAGACGCTGGCGTTTTCGTAAATGCGCAGCTTGGCGGCACGATACTGCTGCATGCCGAGCGGATAGCGATCCATGTGATCCTCGGTAAGATTGAGGATTGTCGCCGCCGCCGCTTTTAAGCTGTGGGTGGTTTCCAGCTGAAAGCTGGAGAGTTCGAGCACATAAAGCTGTGCTGGCGATTTCAACAGCGTCAGCGCTGGCAAACCGATGTTGCCGCCCACGCCCACCTGCCAACCTGCTGCGCGCGCCATTTCGCCCACCAGCGTCGTGACAGTGCTTTTGCCGTTCGAACCGGTGATTGCCACAATCGGTGCCTGCGCTTCACGGCAGAACAGCTCAATATCGCCGATGATTTCAATCCCGGCATCGGCTGCTTCGCTTAATGCAGGATGCGCCAGCGCGATCCCGGGGCTGGCGATAATCAGATCGGAGGCCAGCAGCCAATCACTATTAATACCGCCAACATAGCGCTCCACCGAAGCTGGCAGTTTGTCCAGCCCCGGCGGCGAGACACGGGTATCCATCACGCGTGGCGTTACGCCTTGCGCGAGGAAGAAATCAACACAGGAGAGGCCAGTAATGCCTAATCCAATGATGACGACTTTTCTGCCCCGATAGTCAGCCATGATTAACGTACCTTCAGCGTTGCCAGGCCAATCAGCACCAGCATCAGCGAAATAATCCAGAAGCGCACAATGACGCGCGGCTCCGGCCAGCCTTTCAATTCATAGTGATGGTGAATCGGCGCCATGCGGAAAATACGTTGACCGCGCAGCTTGAACGATCCCACCTGCAGAATCACCGACAGCGTTTCGACCACAAACACGCCGCCCATGATTAACAGCAAGAATTCCTGACGCAGCAGCACGGCGATGGTGCCGAGCGCGCCACCCAGCGCCAATGAGCCGACATCGCCCATGAACACTTGCGCTGGATAGGTGTTGAACCACAAAAATCCGAGTCCAGCTCCGACAATCGCGGTGCAGACAATCACTAATTCGCCCGCGTGCCGTAAATAAGGAATGTGCAGATATTCGGCAAACTTGACGTTACCGGTCGCCCACGCCACCAGCGCAAAGCCTGCTGCCACGAACACCGTTGGCATAATGGCTAAGCCATCAAGACCATCCGTTAAGTTAACCGCGTTGCCGGTACCAACAATCACGAAGTAGGCCAGCACCACGTAGAACAGGCCCAGCTGCGGCATCACGTCTTTAAAGAACGGCACCACCAGCTGCGTTGCAGGCGTATCTTTACCGGCGATAAACAGCGCGAACGCAACCGCCAGCGAAATTACTGACATCCAGAAATATTTCCAGCGCGCGATCAGGCCTTTGGTGTCTTTGCGCACCACCTTACGATAGTCATCCACAAAGCCGATGATGCCAAAACCGACCAGCACCACCAGTACGCACCAGACATATGGATTAGACGGATAGGCCCACATCAGCACCGAAATGGTGATTGAGGTGAGGATCATCACGCCGCCCATGGTTGGCGTGCCGCGTTTGCTGAAGTGTGACTCTGGACCGTCGTTACGCACCACCTGACCGATCTGCAGCTTCTGCAGCCAGGCAATCAGGCGCGGGCCCATCCACAGAGAAATGAACAAGGCGGTCAGCAGGCTGACAATGGCGCGAAACGTCAGATACGAGAAGACGTTAAAGCCGGAATAAAATGCGACCAGATGTTCGGCCAGCCAGACTAGCATGTTCCTTTCTCCTGTAAGCTCTGTACTACCTGCTCCATGGCGGCACTACGTGAACCTTTAACCAAAATAGTGATGTCCTGATGTTCGGACAGCAATGTGCGTAAACGTTCAGTTAGCGCGGTTTTTGTGGCGAAATGCTCGCCTTTACCGCTGTTTTCGCCAATCAGCTGGCTCAGAGTCCCAATGCTCAGCACGCGATCGATACCTGCCGCTTTGGCCGCATCACCGACCTGGCGATGACACAATTCGGCTTCATCACCCAATTCAGCCATATCGCCCACTACCATCACGCGGTAGCCCGGCATATCGCCTAACACCTGTGCGGCGGCAGTCATCGAACCGACATTGGCGTTGTAGCTGTCATCCAGCAGCAGTTGATTGGCCGCCAGGCGAATCGGGAACAGTCGACCAGGAACAGCCTGCAAGGTTTTAAGGCCAGCTTGAATCGCCGACAGCGGCGCATCTACTGACAATGCCAACGCTGCCGCGGCTAACGCATTCGAGATGTTATGACGGCCCGGCAGCGGCAGCTCCACGGCGATATCACCGCGTGGCGTATGCAGCGTGAACAGCGTGGCATCGGCTCGCAGCACGATTTCGCTGGCGCGGAACTCTGCATCAGCCATCGGCTGCGGCGAGAAGCGCCACAAGGTTTTATCTGCAAACTGTGATTGCCAGTTGGCCAGATCGTTGCTGTCAGCGTTGACGATCGCGGTACCGTGTACCGGCAAGCCGCCAAAAATTTCGCCTTTGGCTTTCGCCACACCCGCCAGCGAGCCAAAGCCTTCCAGATGGGCAGCAGCAAGGTTATTCACCAGCGCAGTTTCCGGACGCACCAGATCGGTGGTGTAGGCAATTTCACCCTGATGGTTGGCACCTAATTCGATCACCGCGTAAGCATGCTCTTTGGTGAGACGCAGCAGTGTCATTGGTACGCCGAAGTCGTTGTTCAGGTTGCCAGCCGTGTAAAGCGTTTCGCCACACTGACGCAAAATCGCGGCGGTCATCTCTTTGACCGAGGTTTTGCCAGATGAACCGGTCAACGCAACCACGCGAGCATTCGCCTGTTGGCGTACCCACGCGGCGAGTTGCCCAAAAGCAATCCGCGTATCAGCCACAACCACCTGCGGGACAGAAACCGGCAGCAGCTTACTGACCAGCAGCGCCTGCGCACCGTTGGCAATGGCATCGTTAGCAAAATCGTGAGCATCAAAACGTTCACCCACCAGCGCCACAAACAGGCTGCCGGCGGTGACCTTTCGGGTATCGGTGGTGACATCGGCAAGGGTTAAATCCGCGCCGTGCAGTTGACCGCCGCTGATTTCGGCCAGCGTATTGAGAGAAACGGGAATCATGCCATCACCCCCAACAAACGGGCGACGGTGTCGCGATCGGAGTAATCCAAACGGCGGTTGCCAATGATTTGATAATCTTCGTGGCCTTTTCCGGCCACCAACACGATGTCATCGGCGCCAGCTTGCATCACGGCATTGGTGACCGCCTGCGCACGACCGGAAACCACGCGTGCGCGGCCCGGATCGAGTAAGCCGGTGAGAATGTCATTCACAATCGCCATCGGCTCTTCGCTGCGCGGATTATCGTCGGTAATCACGACGATGTCGGAGAATTGCTCAGCAATCGCGCCCATCAGCGGACGTTTGCCTTTGTCACGATCGCCACCGCAGCCAAACACGCACCACAGCTGGCCTTTACAGTGCAGACGCGCCGCTTCCAGCGCTTTTTCCAGCGCATCCGGCGTGTGAGCGTAATCGACAACCACCGTAGGTTTGTCTGGTGCAGTGAATACTTCCATGCGACCACACACCGGCTGCAGCTGCGGTGCAGTGGCAACCAGCGCATCAAGCGGGTAATCCAGCGCCAGCAGCGTACCCAGCGCCAGCAACAGGTTGCTCACGTTGAAAGCGCCCATCAGCCGGCTATCAAACTCGCCGTTGCCCCAGCTGGAGCTGAACTGAATATGCGCACCGCCGTCGTGATAATCCACCGCCGTGGCTTTCAGCCAGCGGCCATGACAGCCCGATTGCAGATTGTCTTCCATGGTGACCGCTACCGCATCCGGCAATTTCGCCAGCCAGCGACGCCCCACTTCATCATCCGCATTGATGATGGCTTCAGCGACCTGATGCTCAGAGAACAGTAACCATTTAGCGGATTCATAACTCTGCATATCACCGTGATAATCGAGGTGATCGCGGCTCAGGTTAGTAAATACCGCGGCCGCAAACGGCAAGGCGGCAACGCGATGCTGCACCAAGCCGTGTGAGGAGACTTCCATTGCCGTCAGGGTTGCGCCCTGCCCGACTAAATCATTCAGCACATGCTGCACATCCACCGCAGAACCGGTGGTGTTTTCAGTTGCCACCAGTTGACCGTAAAGGCCATTGCCTACCGTGCCCATCACTGCGCCGGTTTCACCGAGCAGATTGGCCCACTGCGCCATCAGTTGCGTGGTGGTGGTTTTGCCGTTAGTGCCAGTAACACCAATCAATTTCAGTTTGCTTGCAGGCTGCTGATAAAAGCGTCCGGCCAGTGCAGAGAGACGCTGCTGCAACTGCGCCAGATAGATAACCGGGACGCCATGCATCTCGCGGATATCTCCATCGCTGGCTTCGCCTTCGGCTTCGGCAATCACTGCCGCTACGCCTTGTGCAATAGCCTGCGGAATAAAACGACGTCCATCAGCATGATGACCCGCCACGGCGATAAACAGATCGCCAGAAGCCGCCGCGCGGCTATCTAGTGTCATGTCACGGAGTGGACGCGCCGGCGCACCCGGCACCCACGGGGCCAGTAAGTCGCGCAGGTTACGATCTGTCACTTGATTCCTCACTTCTATTCTTCACCAACTCGTTCTTATCAACTGTTGGCAGCGCATCAGGTTCGATATTCATGGTACGCAATACGCCGCCCATGATGGCGCCAAACACCGGTGCTGAAACCGCACCACCATAATATTTACCGGCCTGGGGATCGTTGATCACCACCACCAGCGCAAAACGAGGACGGCTGGCAGGCGCAACGCCTGCGGTATAAGCAATGTATTTGTTGACGTAACGTCCATCCGGTCCAACTTTCTTGGCGGTACCGGTTTTGATGGCAATGCGATAGCCCTTGATGGCGGCTTTAACCCCACCACCGCCAGGCAACGCAACGCTTTCCATCATGTGCATCACCGTTTTCACCAGGTCTTCCTGGAAAACGCGTTCACCCGCCACTGGCGGGTCAACTTTGGTGATCGACAGCGGGCGATTGATGCCGTAGCTGCCAATGGTTGCGTAGACTCGCGCTAACTGTAACGGCGTTACCATTAGCCCGTAGCCGAAAGAGAAGGTGGCCCTCTCTATGTCAGACCACCGTTGTTTTTGAGGGTATAAGCCACTACTTTCCCCGACCAGCCCCAAATTGGTCGGTTTACCCAGTCCAAAGCGCGCGTAAGTATCTACAAGTGCTGAGGAGGGCATCGCTAACGCCAAACGTGAAACCCCGACGTTACTCGACTTCTGTAAAACCCCGGTAAGGGTCAATTCGTTGTAGCGCGCCACGTCTTTGATCTCATGACCATTGACGCGGTACGGCACGGTATTCAGTACGCTGTTCTCTTTCACCACACCGCGCTGCAAAGCCGTCATCACCACCATCGGTTTCACGGTGGAACCTGGCTCGAAGATGTCGGTAATAGCGCGATTACGCATCACGTCTTTCGGCGTGTTGCTGAGATTATTCGGGTTGTAAGCGGGGCTGTTCGCCATCGCCAGCACTTCGCCGGTGTTTACATCCACCAGCACCGCGGTGCCTGATTCGGCTTTGTTGAACGCCACGGCATTATTCAGTTCGCGGTACACCAGCGCCTGCAGACGTTCATCAATGCTTAGCGTCAGGTTGTGCGCGGCGCGGCTATCTACCGAGGAGATATCTTCAATAACGCGGCCGTTGCGGTCTTTACGCACCGTACGTTCACCCGGTGCGCCGGTCAGCCATTTATCGAAGCTTTTTTCGATGCCTTCAATGCCCTGGCCATCAATGTTGGTGAAACCAATCAGGTGCGCGGTCACCTGGCCCGCCGGATAGTAGCGGCGCGACTCTTCACGCAGATAGATGCCCGGCAGCTTAAGCTTTTTCACATACTCGCCAATCGCTGGATTCACCTGACGCGCCAGATAGACAAAGCGCCCTTTCGGGTTGGCATTGATACGTGCAGCAAGCTGATCGAGCGGAATCGATAACGCATCCGACAGCGCTTTCCAGCGACTATCCAGCGAGACGCCGCCGTGTTCGGTCAGCTCTTTCGGATCGGCCCAGATCGCATTCACCGGCACGCTCACCGCCAGCGGACGACCGGCACGATCGCTGATCATACCGCGCGCGGTTGGCACCGATTGCACGCGCAGCGAACGCAAATCGCCCTCTTTCACCAGCTTGTCAGGGTTGATCACCTGCAGCCACGCTACGCGCGACAGCAGTCCGCCCAGCGCCAGTAAAATGCACCCGCACAGTAACGCAAAGCGCCAGCTTACAAAGCTGGCCTTATCTTCTTGTTTTTTAAACTTCAGCGTTTTGCCTGCGCCACTCATTGAGTTCTGCGATTCCTTATTTCTGCACCACAATATTTTCCTGCGAAGGATCAACATGCTGCATTTGCAGTTTATCGGTTGCTATCCGCTCTACGCGGCTGTGATCGCCCAGTGCGTTCTCTTCAAGAATCAGGTTGCGCCATTCGATATCGAGCGCATCACGCTCCAGCACCAGCTGTTCACGCTGCGCCGTTAACAGGCGCGTCTTATGCGTGGTGGTCACGACCATTACCGAGGACACCAGCACCGCGATCAACAGCAACAGCGGGATCTTGCCAAATCGCAACAAGTCCCCACCAATGACACCGGGTAAGCTGTGGCGCTCGTTGCCAATCATGAGGCCGTTCGCTCCGCGATACGCAATACCGAACTGCGCGCACGTGGGTTTTCGTTCACTTCGGCTTCGCCAGGAATCAATTTGCCCAGCGTTTTCAGCTCACGGCCGCCTAAGGCTTTAAGCTGCGACTCCGTCATCGGAATGCCTGCTGGCACCTGCGGACCGCGGCTCTGATCGCGCATAAAACGCTTCACTAAGCGATCTTCCAGTGAGTGGAAGCTGATGATCGACAACCTGCCGCCTGGCGCGAGCACCGACAAGGCCCCTTTCAGCGCGGTATCGATCTCTTCCAGCTCACTGTTGATCCAGATACGAATCGCCTGGAAAGTACGCGTTGCCGGGTGCTTAAATTTGTCTTTGACGGGCATGGCGGCGGCAATCACCGTCGCCAGCTCTTTGGTGCGTGTCATCGGCTGGTCGCGGTTACGCTCTACGATGGCGCGCGCAATCCGTTTACCGAAACGCTCTTCACCGTAGGTCTTGATCACGAAAGCGATATCCGCCTCCTCTGCGCTCATCAGCCATTCGGCGGCCGATTGCCCGCGTGTTGGATCCATACGCATATCCAGTGGCCCATCACGCATAAAGGAGAAGCCACGTTCGGCATCATCCAGTTGCGGAGAAGAAACGCCCAGATCGAGCAGAACGCCATCGATCTTGCCGGTCAGCCCGCGCTCTTCAACGTATTCTGCCAAAGCCGAAAACGGCCCGTGGACGATCGAGAAGCGCGGATCGTTTATCTCAGCGGCTGCGGCTATCGCTTGCGGATCGCGATCAATCGCTATCAGTTGCCCTTTCTCACCAAGCTGCGAAAGGATTAAGCGCGAGTGACCGCCGCGACCAAAAGTGCCATCAATATAAATGCCGTCTTCCCTGATATTGAGGCCGTTTACCGCCTCATCCAGCAGCACTGTGGTGTGTTTGAAATTTTCCTGCATAGCTATAGCGACAAGTCCTGCAACCGCTCAGATAAAGGCTCCTGAGCCGACTGTTCTGTGTCAATATCATCCTTAACTTGTTGATACCAGGTCTGTTCATCCCACAGCTCAAACTTATTGAACTGTCCAACCAGCATCACTTCTTTGGTCAGGCCGGCATGTTGACGTAACGTGTTCGCCAACAACAAACGACCCGCATTATCCATCTGGCATTCACTGGCATGTCCCAACAGCAGTCGCTGTACGCGACGCTCGGCAGGATTCATGCTGGATAAGCGAGACAGCTTTTTCTCAATGATTTCCCATTCGGGCAGGGTATAAAGCAGCAGGCATGGCTGGTGGAGGTCAATGGTGCATACCATTTGCCCCTGAGACTCTGCGACAAGCAATTCTCGATAGCGCGTTGGTACTGCTAATCGTCCTTTGCTGTCGAGATTGACTAACGTTGCTCCACGGAACATGCCAGCCTTACCCCTCAATCACCCGTTTTCACCACTTTATCCCACTTTTTACCACGAAACGAGTTTACGGAGCCGATGAAATCCTTGTCAAGCCGCAACGGCAAGTGAATATCACTATTTACATCGGGTGAAATTAATCAATGAGGGAATTAATCGACATGGATTCGTAAAATAAAAAATTAACCTGATGAATAATTGAATAAAAATTTCTGCACGAGGATAAATGGCGAAAAATAAAGCGCTCCGGCGCAAAAATATAATTGCCCCGCAATCTGCGACAGCGGCGGCATTTTAGGGGATTTCTGAAAGGAAGCCCAGCATCATCGCGCCAGCTCTGCCACGCCTCACTGGTGAACATGTAAACAATTAAGAAAAGTCAGCAAGGTTAAATTGTTAGCTGGAGTGGCGATTATTTACGCTTATTTACGCCCTAAGGTTTCAAAATATCGACAGGATTAATAAATGCTGGGCAGCGAACTGCCCAGCATTTCATTTAAAGCGGCGACTTAATTGTCCGCGGCGGAATAAATTGCGACGAATACGGGTTAAACCCGGCTTGGGTTTACGTGGTTCATCTAGCGAGGCTAACACCAGTTCCAGCACGCGCTCAGCCACGTCGCGGTGACGTTGCCCCACCGCCAGCACCGGGCACTCGAGGAAATCCAGCAATTCATGGTCGCCAAAGGTGGCGATCGCTAAATCCGTCGGCAGGCGACCATCACGCTTCAGCGTAATGTCCATTACGCCCTGCAGCAGCCCAAACGATGTGGTGAAAAGTGCCTCCGGCATCGGATGATCTTCGAGGTACTTCTCAAACAGCGCCGCAGCGGCGGCCCGATCGAAACTGTTGCAGTAGATGTAATCAATTGGCCGCTCATCATCTTTCCACGCATCGCGGAAACCTAACTCACGCAGGAAGCTGACCGACAACTCAGGCAGCGCGCCGAGGAACAGCACATTTTTCACCGGTAGCTGACGCAATTCAGCCGCCAGCGCCTGCGCATCATCCTGATCGGCACCCACTACGCTGGTAAAGTGTTCACGATCCAGCGCACGGTCCAGCGCGATAATCGGTAGCGGATCGTTGATCCAACGCTGATAGAACGGATGCTCTGGTGGCAGTGAAGTTGAAACAATGATGGCATCAACCTGGCGCTGCAACAGATGCTCGATGCAGCGCATTTCGTTGTCTGGCTGATCCTCTGAGCAGGCAATCAGCAGCTGATAGCCGCGCTGACGCGCCTGACGCTCCAGATAATTCGCAATGCGCGTGTAACTGGTGTTTTCCAGATCGGGGATCACCAGGCCAATTGAACGTGTGCGCCCGGCGCGCAGCCCAGCCGCGACGGCATTGGGGTGATAGTTGTGTTCACGCACCACCGCCATCACTTTTTCGACGGTTTTTTCGCTGACACGATACTGCCGCGCTTTGCCATTAATTACATAGCTGGCCGTGGTGCGCGACACGCCTGCCAGGCGCGCAATTTCATCCAGTTTCACGGTGACACCTTAATTCTGATAAGCCAGCGCTGACGAAAATATCCGCAGAGTAGCTATGGGTAAAACATTTGTAACATCTAACCGCAGAACACTACGCCGAGCAACCGCTTTTCTCTCGCATCCTGGTTAAGCGCATAAAATAAAAAAACCCGGCATTTCGCCGGGTTAGAATCAGATGAAATCGTTACTTTGGGTGATTAACGCATCACGCGATCGCCGCGCGACACACCCACAATTCCTGAGCGCGCCACTTCGACAATTTCTGCCACGTCACGCACGGTGTTAAGAAACGCATCGAGTTTATCGCTGGTGCCTGCCAGCTGAACCGTGTAAAGCGTTGGCGTGACATCGATAATCTGCCCACGGAAAATTTCCGCGCTGCGCTTCACTTCTTCACGGCCGTAACCGCTGGCCTGGATTTTCACCAGCATAATCTCACGCTCAACGTAAGCGCCCTGACCCAGCTCGCTGACACGTAGCACGTCCACCAGCTTGTGCAGCTGCTTCTCGATCTGCTCCAGCACTTTCGCGTCGCCGACCGTTTGAATGGTCATGCGTGACAAAGTGGGATCATCGGTCGGTGCCACAGTCAGGCTTTCGATGTTATAGCCACGTTGAGAGAACAGCCCCACTACGCGGGACAATGCACCGGATTCGTTTTCCAGCAGAACCGATAAAATACGACGCATAATTAAGTCCTCTCCGTTTTGCTCAGCCACATCTCATCCATCGAACCACCACGAATTTGCATCGGGTAAACGTGCTCGCTGCCGTCAATGTTTACATCGACAAACACCAGACGTCCTTTCGCCAGCGTATCCAGTGCCAGCTGCAGCTTCTCTTCCAGCTCCGCCGGATGCGCAATGGAAATGCCCACATGCCCATACGCTTCGGCCAGACGCACGAAGTCAGGCAGCGATTGCATGTAGGACTGCGAGTGGCGGCCCGAGTAAATCATGTCCTGCCACTGCTTAACCATGCCGAGGAAGCCGTTGTTGAGGTTTAATACCAGCACCGGTAAATCGTACTGCAGTGCGGTCGACAGCTCCTGAATGTTCATCTGGATACTGCCATCGCCGGTCACGCAGATAACCGTCTCATCCGGCAGCGCCATCTTCACACCTAACGCTGCAGGCAAGCCGAAGCCCATGGTGCCTAAGCCGCCGGAGTTGATCCAGCGACGCGGCTTGTCGAACTGGTAGTAAAGTGCGGCAAACATCTGATGCTGACCAACGTCAGACGTCACGTAAGCTTCGCCTTTGGTCAAACGACAGATGGTCTCGATGACTGCCTGCGGTTTGATTTTGTCGCTGGTACGATCGAATTCCAGGCACTTGCGACCGCGCCAGCCTTCAATGGTCTGCCACCAGTCGCGCAGGCTATCAAGTTCCTGCTTCGCATCGCTTTGCGCCAGCAGCTCTAACATCTGTGCCAGCGTCTGCTTCGCATCGCCAACGATTGGAATGTCGGCGCTGACCGTTTTGGAGATCGACGTCGGATCGACATCGATATGCATGATGGTGGCGTTCGGGCAGTACTTCGCCAGATTGTTGGTGGTGCGGTCGTCGAAGCGCACGCCAATACCGAAAATCAAATCGGCATTGTGCATGGTCATGTTGGCTTCGTAAGTGCCGTGCATACCCAGCATGCCGACGCACTGACGATGTGTGCCAGGGAACACGCCCAAGCCCATCAGCGAGGTCGTTACCGGAATATTCAGTTGCTCTGCCAGCTGCAGCAGCTCGGCTTCGCAGCCCGACATAATCGCGCCGCCGCCGGCGTAAATCACCGGCTTGTGTGCTGCCAGTAATGTTTGCAGCGCGCGCTTAATCTGTCCTTTGTGGCCCTGAATGGTCGGATTGTATGAGCGCATGCTCACTGTTTCCGGCCAGACGTACGGCAGCTTGTTGGCGGGATTCAGGATATCTTTTGGCAGATCGATCACCACCGGCCCCGGGCGACCGCTTGCTGCCAGCCAGAAGGCCTTTTTCAACACGGTTGGGATCTCTTCGGCGTTTTTCACCAGGAAGCTGTGCTTCACCACCGGGCGGGAGATGCCGACCATGTCGCACTCCTGGAACGCATCGTAACCAATCAGTGACGAAGGCACCTGACCCGACAGAATTACCATTGGGATCGAATCCATATAGGCGGTTGCAATACCGGTAATCGCGTTGGTGGCGCCCGGACCGGAAGTCACTAACACCACGCCCACTTCACCGGTCGCACGCGCAAGGCCATCGGCCATATGCACCGCGCCTTGTTCATGACGGACCAATACGTGGTCAATACCACCGACCGTTTGCAGCGCATCGTAAATATCGAGCACCGCTCCGCCCGGATAACCGAATACCTGCTTAACGCCCTGATCGATTAACGAACGGACGACCATTTCGGCTCCTGACAACATCTCCATTTTCTGCCTCCAGGCTTGAGGGACTGAATCCACTGACGTTCGCGTTTCCCGCACGCCACTGATATCCGGCCCCCGATCGCCAATTAAGATCAAAACCTTATGTTTATGCTCAGAAGGCGGCGTTCTGTCCACCTTCCAGGTACAGGGAATCTACTTGAGTTAATTATATGAGAGTAGGTCGATTACCATAACCGCAGACAACCCGCCCTGCAAACGCCAGGACGCCACGTCGCGCCCGATCCGGCAATAAAGGCACTGATGCGTGATTATTGCCTGCGAGGATTAAACTAATGCTTCGTCATAACCACAGAGGAAAATGCTGGTTTATAGATTATTTGCAGCGTGTTCTAAGAAATATGATTTTCATATTGCCTGACCACTCAGTCCACAATCTTTTGTGGTAATTACTTTCTGGCGTGATTATCTATAAAACGGCCCGATCACATCATATTCTTCTTAACAACAAGCCTAATCTTGTTTTATCAGCAATGCACATTAGCAACTTAAAATTTTAATTATCAACCATTTAAAATAAATTCTATTTTCTAAACGATTTTTTAAGTGGATGGATTCACTTATTCTGTTGCTAATTAATGTCATTGCTCTGCGCAGCCGAAAAATCACAGCACATCGCCCTTCTGACTTCACAGAAATACCCTTGTACTTAAGGTTGACTTCACACGTCAATTCCAGTACCAATATGTGCAGCACTCAATTTACGAGGTTTGACTCATGTTTCATTCTTTCCGCCTACTCGGTCTACTACTAAACGCATCCAGTTTGCGCGGTAGACTCGTGGGCGGAATCAATAACTGATTCGAATCTGCAGAAGTTTAAGAAACCCGCGCCAATGCGCGGGTTTTTTTATGCTCGTAGCACCGGCAAAGTTAATGCATAAGGAAGATTACGATGAGCCAGCAAGTTATTATTTTCGATACCACTCTGCGTGATGGCGAACAGGCTTTACAGGCCAGCCTGAGTGTTAAAGAAAAACTGCAAATCGCTCTGGCGTTGGAACGTATGGGCGTGGATGTAATGGAAGTGGGCTTCCCCGTTTCCTCTCCAGGCGATTTTGAATCCGTACAAACCATCGCTCGTACCATTAAAAATAGCCGCGTCTGCGGACTGGCACGCTGCGTTGAGAAGGACATTGACGCCGCATACGAATCACTGCGTGTGGCTGAAGCGTTCCGTATTCACACCTTCATCGCGACTTCGCCGATGCACATCGCCACCAAACTGCGCAGCACGCTGCCAGAAGTGATTGAACGCGCAGTGCACATGATCAAACGCGCCCGCAACTACACCGACGACGTTGAGTTTTCCTGTGAAGATGGCGGGCGTACGCCAATCGACGATTTGTGCCGCATGGTTGAAGCCGCGATCAATGCCGGTGCAACCACCATCAACATTCCGGACACCGTCGGCTACACCTTGCCAGGCGAATACGCCAATATCATTGGCCAACTGGTGGCACGCGTTCCAAATATCGATAAAGCCATCTTGTCGGTTCACACCCACGACGATTTGGGTATGGCGACCGGCAACGCCATCGCTGCGGTATTGGCCGGTGCGCGTCAGGTTGAAGGTACGCTGAACGGTTTAGGCGAACGCGCCGGTAACTGTGCGCTGGAAGAAGTGATTATGGCGATCAAAACCCGCCAGCAGATCATGAACGTCCACACCAACATCAATCATCAGGAAATCTACCGCACCAGCCAAACCGTGAGCCAAATCTGCAACATGCCGATTCCAGCCAACAAAGCGGTGGTCGGTTCTAACGCCTTCGCCCACTCTTCCGGTATTCACCAGGACGGCGTGCTGAAGAATCGCGAAAACTACGAAATTCTGACGCCAGAATCTATCGGCCTGCACAAAATCCAGCTGAACCTGACTTCCCGTTCTGGCCGCGCTGCGGTGAAACACCGCATGGAAGAGATGGGTTACAAAGAGTCCGATTACAACCTCGACACGTTGTACGACGCCTTCCTGAAGCTGGCCGACAAGAAAGGTCAGGTGTTCGATTACGACCTGGAAGCGTTGGCCTTTATCAACAAGCAGAACGAAGAGCCAGAATATTTCGAGCTCAACGAATTCAACGTGCAGACCGGCTCCAGCGTAACCGCAACGGCCTCCGTGCAGTTGGGCTGCGGTGAAGAGACCAAAGCCGACGCCGCAACCGGTAACGGTCCGGTTGATGCGGTCTATCAGGCGATCAACCGTATTACCGGCTTTGAAGCCGAGCTGATTAACTACAAGCTGACGGCGAAAGGCCACGGCGAGAACGCGCTGGGTCAGGTCGATATTGTGGTCAATTACAACGGTCGTAAATTCCACGGCGTTGGCCTGGCGACCGATATCGTCGAATCATCGGCGAAAGCGATGGTGAACGCGTTGAACAATATTTGGCGTGCTAAGCAGGTGGAAAAAGAACTGCAGCGTAAATTTAAAGATCAGAAGGAAACGGTGTAACTATGTCTAAGTCTTCTCATATCGCGGTATTGCCAGGCGACGGAATTGGTCCGGAAGTGATGGCGCAGGCCATGAAAGTTCTCGATGCAATTCGTACGCGTTTCGACATGCGTATCACCACCAGCGAATATGATGTTGGCGGTATCGCCATCGATCGTCATGGTGAACCGCTGCCACCGGCTACCGTTGCTGGCGCAGAGCAGGCAGATGCAATTCTGTTTGGCTCCGTAGGTGGCCCGAAATGGGAACATCTGCCACCTGCGCAGCAACCCGAGCGCGGTGCGCTGTTGCCGCTGCGTAAGCACTTCAAGCTGTTCAGCAACCTGCGCCCTGCTGCGCTGTATAAAGGCCTGGAAGCGTTCTGCCCGCTGCGTAGCGATATCGCCGGACGCGGTTTCGACATCCTGTGCGTGCGTGAACTGACCGGCGGCATCTACTTCGGTCAGCCGAAAGGCCGCGAAGGCAGCGGCCCGCACGAGCGCGCTTTCGATACTGAGGTTTATCATCGTTTCGAAATCGAGCGCATCGCGCGTATCGCGTTTGAATCCGCGCGTAAGCGCCGCAACATCGTCACCTCAATTGACAAAGCCAACGTTTTGCAGACTTCCGTCATGTGGCGCGAAATTGTGAACGAAGTGGCAAAAGATTATCCGGATGTGCAGTTGAGCCACATGTACATCGATAACGCCACCATGCAGCTGATTAAAGATCCATCACAGTTTGACGTGCTGCTGTGTTCTAACCTGTTTGGCGACATCCTGTCAGACGAATGCGCGATGATTACCGGTTCGATGGGCTTGCTGCCTTCCGCCAGCCTGAATGAAGAAGGTTTTGGCCTGTTTGAGCCAGCGGGCGGTTCCGCACCGGATATCGCCGGTCAGAACATCGCTAACCCGATTGCGCAGATTCTGTCGCTGTCACTGCTGTTGCGTTACAGCCTGAATGCGGATGAAGCCGCCGCAAGCATTGAACGCGCCGTGAGCCGTGCGCTGGAAGCGGGTTATCGCACCCGTGATTTGGCCGGTGACGGCAAAGCCGTGAGCACAGATGAGATGGGCAGCATCATTGCCGGTTTCATCGCCGAGGAAAAATAATAAAATGAAAAGCTTATATCAGAAGTTATTTGATGCACATGTCGTTAACGAAACCCCGAACGAAACGCCGTTACTCTATATCGATCGCCATCTGATCCATGAAGTGACGTCGCCGCAGGCCTTTGATGGTCTGCGTGCGCACGGGCGCAAAGTGCGTCAGCCGTCGAAAACCTTCGCCACCATGGATCACAACGTTTCGACGCAGACCAAAGACATCAATGCGTCTGGCGAGATGGCGCGTATTCAGATGCAAGAGCTGATGAAAAACTGTGCTGAGTTCGGCATTCAGCTGTATGACCTGAATCACCCGTTCCAGGGCATCGTGCACGTCATTGGGCCAGAGCAAGGTATGACGTTGCCGGGCATGACCATCGTCTGCGGTGATTCCCACACCGCCACGCACGGCGCGTTTGGTTCGCTGGCATTCGGTATCGGTACTTCCGAAGTTGAGCACGTGTTTGCCACGCAAACCCTGAAACAGGGCCGCGCGAAGACCATGAAGATTGAAGTGCTGGGCGAAGCGGCGCCAGGCATTACCGCCAAAGACATTGTGTTGGCCATTATCGGTAAAACCGGCAGCGCTGGCGGTACCGGTCACGTTGTCGAATTCTGTGGCCCCGCGATCGAAGCGCTGAGCATGGAAGGCCGCATGACGCTGTGTAACATGGCGATTGAAATGGGCGCCAAAGCGGGCCTGGTCGCGCCGGACGACACCACTTTCAATTATCTGAAAGACAAGCAGTTCTCGCCGAAGGGCGAGCAGTGGGAACAAGCGGTCGCTTACTGGCGCACGCTGAAGTCTGACAGCGATGCCAAATTCGACAGCATCGTCACGCTGCACGCGGAAGATATCGCTCCGCAAGTGACCTGGGGCACCAATCCAGGCCAGGTAATGGCGGTAGATCAAGCGATTCCGAATCCACAATCCTTTGCCGATCCGGTTGAGCGCGCCTCAGCAGAGAAAGCGCTGGCTTACATGGATCTGCAGCCAGGCATCAAACTGACTGACGTGGCGATCGATAAAGTGTTTATCGGTTCCTGCACCAACTCACGTATTGAAGATCTGCGCGCTGCTGCTGCGATTGCCAAAGGCCGTAAAGTGGCGCCGGGCGTGGTGGCGATGGTGGTGCCAGGTTCGGGTCCGGTAAAAGCACAAGCCGAAGCCGAAGGTCTGGACAAAATCTTCCTCGAAGCCGGTTTTGAATGGCGTTTACCGGGTTGCTCCATGTGTCTGGCCATGAACAACGACCGCCTCAATCCAGGCGAACGTTGCGCATCAACCAGCAACCGTAACTTTGAAGGCCGTCAGGGCCGCGGTGGACGAACTCATCTGGTGAGCCCGGCGATGGCCGCTGCCGCTGCCGTAACCGGTCGCTTTGCCGACATTCGTGAATTGACTCAGGGAGCGTAAGCCATGGCGAACAAATTTACTCAACACACCGGCATTGTGGCGCCATTGGATGCAGCCAACGTCGATACTGATGCCATTATTCCAAAGCAGTTCCTGCAGAAAGTGACGCGCACCGGTTTTGGCGCGCATCTGTTCCACGACTGGCGTTTTGAAGATGATGCTGGCACCGTGCCAACCGCCAGCTTTGTCCTGAACAAACCGGAGTTCAAAGGCACCAGCATTTTGCTGGCGCGTGAAAACTTTGGCTGTGGTTCATCACGTGAGCACGCACCGTGGGCGCTGACCGACTTCGGCTTCCATGTGGTTATCGCGCCAAGCTTCGCCGACATTTTCTACGGCAATAGCTTTAACAACCAGCTGCTGCCGGTGAAGCTGAGCGATGAAGAAGTGGATGAGATGTTCAAACTGGTTGCCGCGCAGCCGGGCATCACCTTCACCGTGGATCTGGAAGCGCAAACTGTAACCGCAGGCGATAAGACTTATAGCTTCGAAATCGACAGCTTCCGCCGTCACTGCATGATCAACGGCCTCGACAGCATTGGCCTGACGCTGCAACACGAAGCGTCTATCTCCAGCTACGAGACCAATCAGCCCGCGTTCTTACGCTGAGGCAACAAGGGCGACATCCTGTCGCCCTTCTCTTTGCTATCTATCAACCACATCCCGCACGCGCGACGCCAGTCCCAACGCCAGCACCGCCAGCCCCAACGCCAGCCAGTAAACCGACTCATGACCAAAGCGTTCACTCATGGTGCCCTGAATGATGCCAGCGATAATCATGCCGGTGGAAATTGAGGTGGTGAAAAGCGTCGTCGCCGCACCTGCGCGGCCCGGCATTAAATCCTGGAACCACAACATGCCAATTCCGGCGATGATGCCAACAAACGCGGCATTAAACAGTTGCAGCACCATCAACGCTGTCCGCGACTGGAACATCACCAATCCGAGATAAAACACAATCGCCGCCACCAGCGCCAGCAACATCAGGTTGCGTTTGCCGGTGCGCCGCGCGTAATGCCCGGCCAGCAGCATAATAGGAATCTCCAGCCCGGCGGCGGTGCCCATCAGCAAGCCCGCCAGCTTCTCCGGCAGGCCAAGCGTGGTACTGATATACAGCGGCATATCAATGATATACATGGTGTTGCATGCCCACATGGTGACCGAGGCGATAAACAGTAACCGCACCTGACTGTCCTTCCACGGGCTCAGCTGCGTCAGCACCTCTTCAGGCGAGACCACCACGCGCGGCACCGAGGGCAAGGTGCGCCAGATCAGCAGCATGCTTAGCAGGAAAATCCCCGCCGCCACGCAAAACAGCGTCACAAAACCGTAATTAAGCGCCAGCGCAAACGACAGCGGTGGCCCGATCACCCACGCCAGCGACAGCTGCGCACGCATCACCGAGCTGAACATCACCACTTCACGCGCCGACTGATCGGCATATTCCCGCGCGAGGGCGAACACCTGCGGAATCGACACGCTGGCCAGCGCCGACAAAAACACGCCCAGCGTCACCAGCGTTAAATAGTGGCGATTGAAGGCAAACAGCAGCGCATTCAGCGTGGCCATCAGGCAGCAAAACAGAATCAGGTTGCGGCGATCGCCCTGATTATCGGAGCGTTTCGCCATCAGCAGGCTGACCACAATCCCCGCGATCGCATTGATGGTAAAGAACAAGCCGACCCAGAACGGACTTACCTGTACTTCGCGCGTCAGAAACAGGCTCAGCGTCGGCGCCTGTAGTGCACCGGCCACGCCGGTCATAAACGACACCGCCATAAACGAGAGGTAGACCGGATTGATGCGACGTTGACGCGTTAACAGCGATTTCATGCAGAAATCCCTTTGCGAATAAAAAAGGTAGAGAAATGAGGGTAGAAGATTCTACAGCAAAACGAAAAAAGCCAGCAGATAAAGCGCTGCTGGCGGTGAAAATGCACCCTACTCAGAAAGGGGTTCCACGTCGGCGGAACCGCTGGCAGAGCGCCATTCATTACTGAATGCCTCCCGCTCTTCCATTGCCGGGCAGTATGCCTCTAATATGAGGCAGGAAAAACTGAGCGATTCTGACAAGGAGTTCCCCTTTTATGTCCTCTTCACGTCTGCAGCAGCAATTTATCCGCCTATGGCAAAGCCGTCAGGGGCAGGATCAGGAAACCACGCTCAGCGAGCTGGCCGATCTGCTGCACTGCTCGCGTCGCCATATGCGTAACCTGCTCAACGCCATGCAAGGCCAAGGCTGGCTGATTTGGCAGGCAGAAGCGGGACGTGGCAAGCGCTCAATGCTGAGTTTTTGCTACACCGGCCTGGCGCTCCAGCAGCAGCGCGCCGAGGATCTGCTGGAACAAGATCGTATCGAACAGTTAGTGCAGCTGGTGGGCGATAAAAACCAGGTGCGCCAGATGATTGCGGCACATTTAGGCCGCAGCTTCCGCCAGGGTAAACACATCCTGCGCGTGCTCTATTATCGCCCGCTGCCCAATCTGCTGCCCGGTTCGCCGCTGCGCCGTTCGGAAACCCATCTGGCGCGACAAATTTTCAACGGCCTGATGCGCATAAATGAGGAAAAGGGGGAAATCGAACCCGATATCGCCCATCACTGGCAGCAAACCTCGCCGCTGCAGTGGCGTTTCTTCCTGCGCCCGGCGATTCGTTTTCATCATGGCCGTGAACTGGAAATGGCGGATGTGATTGCTTCGCTGGAGCGCGTGCGCAGCCAGCCGCTGTTTTCTCACATCAGTAAACTGGATTCGCCCGCGCCCTGGACGCTGGATATCCATCTGAGCCAGCCGGACGATTGGTTGCCGTGGCTGCTGGCCAGCGTCAGCGCGATGATCCTGCCGCGCGAATGGCCCACGTTACGCCAGTTTGCCCGCCAGCCGCTTGGCACCGGTCCGTACAGCGTGGTGCGCAATCAGCAAACGCAGCTGAAAATCGCCGCCTTTGATGATTACTTTGGCTATCGCGCGCTGATTGATGATGTGTCGATTTGGGTGCTGCCGGAGATCAGCGACGAGCTGGTGTATGCCGGGGTTAAATTGCAAGGCGAAACCGCCGATGAAAAATCGGAAGAGAGTCGTCTGGAAGAAGGCTGCTACTTCCTGCTGTACGATCAGCGCTCCGAGTTGGGCCGCGATGCGCATTTCCGCCGCTGGGTAAGCTATCTGTTTAATCCCATCGCCTTACTGAATCATGCAGGCGTAGGCTATCAGCGTTACTGGTTCCCGGCTTATGGCTTGCTGCCGCGCTGGCACCATCGCCGCGATCTCACCTCCGCCGATAAACCGGCAGGCTTAACTCAGCTGACGCTGAGCTGGTACAGCCATCACGTTGAGCATGAAGGTATCGCTAACGCGTTGCGACCGCTGTTGGCGCAGCAAGGTGTTGAGCTAATTACTCGTGTCGTGAGCTACGAAGCGTGGTTCGAGGGTGAAGGTGAAAGTGATATCTGGCTCGGCAGCGTCAACTTTACCCTGCCGCTGGAGTACGCGCTGTTCGCGCAACTGTTCGAGTTGCCATTGATGCATCACTGCATCCCGATTGACTGGCAAGCCGATGCCGCGCGCTGGCGGCAGAAAGCGTTACCGCTGGCGGAATGGAGCAAACAGCTGATCGACCGCGACTATCTGCATCCGCTGTTCCATCACTGGCTGCTGCTGGAAGGGCAACGCAGTATGCGCGGCGTGCGGCTGAATACGCTCGGCTGGTTTGATTTCAAATCAGCCTGGTTTGCACCACCGGAGCTGTGATCCTTTCGCGCTGTCATATAAATGTCTAGAATGAGCCGTTCTCAACGGGGTGCCTTGATATCAGGGCTGAGAGAAACCCGTCGAACCTGATCCGGCTAATACCGGCGTAGGGATTTGAGATGCCTCACGCCTCAGATCCTTTGCGACTCAACATCTCTTCTCCTCAAGGAGCGCAAAGTGTTAAACAAAGTTCTGCCTATGTTGCTGCTGGTTACGGCTCCGGCTTTCGCTGCTAAACCGGTTCTGACCGTCTACACCTACGATTCGTTCTCTGCCGATTGGGGCCCCGGTCCGGCGGTAAAAAAAGCCTTTGAAGCGCAGTGCGACTGCGAATTGAAGTATGTGGCGCTGGAAGATGGCGTATCGCTGCTCAATCGCGTGCGCATGGAAGGTAAAAACAGCAAAGCCGATGTGGTGCTGGGGCTGGATAACAATCTGGTGCAGGCGGCGGAGAAAACCGGCTTGTTTGCCAAAAGCAGTATTGATACCCGCAGCTTAAAACTGCCGGATGGCTGGAACAATCAAACCTTTATCCCGTTCGATTATGGCTACTTCGCTTTCGTCTACGATAAAAACAAACTGAAGAACCCGCCGAAAAGCCTGAAAGAGCTGGTCGAAAGCCCGGAAAAATGGCGCGTGATTTATGAAGATCCGCGTACCAGCACGCCGGGTCTTGGCCTGCTGCTGTGGATGCAAAAAGTGTATGGCGATAACGCAGCTGATGCGTGGCAGAAGCTGGCGCAAAAAACCGTTACCGTCACTAAAGGCTGGAGCGAAGCTTACGGCTTGTTCCTGAAAGGCGAAGGCGATCTGGTGTTGAGCTACACCACGTCTCCTGCTTATCACATCATCGAAGAGAAGAAAGAGAACTACGCCGCGGCCGAATTCAGCGAAGGCCACTATTTACAGGTGGAAGTCGCCGCGCAGCTCGCCAGCAGCAAACAGCCTAAGCTGGCGCAGCAGTTCATGCAGTTTATGGTTTCTCCGGCCTTCCAGCAGACCATTCCTACCGGCAACTGGATGTATCCGGTGATCAAAAGCGATCTGCCAGCCGGTTATCAAGCGCTGCAGGTGCCCGCGAAGGCGTTGCAATTCACGCCAGCCGAAGTCGCTGACCATCGCGCCGCGTGGATCAGCGCATGGCAAAGCGCCGTTAGCCGTTAATGCCCGGCTGGTTGATTCCCGGTAGCGCCATCGCGCTGTTGCTGTGCGCGGTGGCGCTGCTGGCGTTTGGCGCATTGGTGATGGTCGCTCCGGCCACCGACTGGCGCGCGCTACTCGACGACAGCTATTTGCATCATGTGCTGCTGTTCTCGTTTGAGCAGGCGCTGCTGTCGGCGCTGCTGTCGGTGTTGACCGCGATCCTGCTGGCGCGCGCGCTCTATCGTCGCCGTTTTCCGGGACGCAATCTGTTGCTACGTCTGTGCGCCATGACGCTGGTGCTGCCGGTGCTGGTGGCGGTGTTTGGCTTGCTCAGCGTGTACGGTCGCAGCGGCTGGCTGGCACAACTGTGCGCGACCATCGGCTTTGACTACCACTTTTCGCCGTATGGCCTGCAGGGCATTCTGCTGGCGCACGTCTTCTTTAACCTGCCGCTGGCGACGCGCCTGCTGTTACAGGCATTGGAGAGCATTCCCGGCGAGCAGCGCCAGGTCGCCGCCCAGCTTGGCCTGCGCGGCTGGAATCTGTTTCGCTTGCTGGAGTGGCCGTGGCTGCGCCGTCAGATTCTGCCGACGGCGGCGCTGATCTTTATGCTCTGTTTCGCCAGCTTCGCCACGGTGCTGGCGCTGGGCGGCGGACCACAAGCGACCACGCTGGAACTGGCGATCTATCAGGCGCTGAATTTCGATTACGATCCGGGCCGCGCGGCGCTGCTGGCGCTGTTACAGCTCGCTTGCTGTTTGCTGCTGGTAATGCTGAGCCAGCGCTTTAGCAAAGCCATTCCCACCGGCAGCCAGAGCATTCGCGGCTGGCGCGATCCGCAGGATTCATGGCAGGCGCGCATCAGCGATACGGTGCTGATTGGCCTGGCGCTGCTGCTGCTGTTACCGCCGCTGGCGGCAGTAATCGTCGATGGTTTGCGCGGCGGCGTTGCCGGTGCGCTGCAACAAGCGGCGCTGTGGCAAGCCACCTTTACCTCGCTGCGTATTGCCGTGGGCGCCGGCGTGCTCTGCGTGGTGCTGACCATGATGCTGCTGTGGAGCAGCCGCGAACTGCGGCAGCGCCAGAACAGAGTCGCCGCGCAGGCGATGGAGATGAGCGGCATGCTGATTCTGGCGATGCCGGGCATTGTACTGGCGAGCGGTTTCTTTCTGCTGTTCAACGCCACCGTGGGGTTGCCGCAGCGCGCCGATGGTTTGGTGATCTTTACTAACGCCCTGATCGCCATTCCTTATGCGATGAAAGTGCTGGAGAATCCGATGCGCGATATCAGCGCCCGTTACAGCCAGCTCTGCGCTTCACTCGGCATCTCCGGTTTCAACCGCTTGCGGCTGATTGAGCTGCGCGCGCTGAAACGCCCGATTGCTCAGGCGCTGGCGTTTGCCTGCGTGCTGTCGATTGGCGATTTCGGCGTGGTCGCGCTGTTTGGCAGCGCCGATTTCCGCACGCTGCCCTTCTATCTGTTCCAACAGATTGGCGCCTATCGCGGTGCGGACGGTGCCGTCACCGCACTCCTGCTGCTGCTGCTCTGCTTACTACTTTTTACTCTGATGGAAAAATTACCGGGTCGCCATGCTGACACTGAATAACCTTACTTACCTTTATCAGCATCTGCCGATGCGCTTCAGTTTTGCGGCGCAGGCGGGTGAACGTCTGGCGATCCTCGGTCCGAGCGGCGCGGGGAAAAGTACTTTACTGAGTCTGATTGGCGGCTTTTTGCCGATCAATCAAGGCGCGCTGGTGATGAACGGCGTAGATCATACCCACAGCGTGCCGTCGGCGCGCCCGGTTTCTATGCTGTTCCAGGAGAACAATCTGTTTCCGCATCTCACGGTGCAGCAAAACATGGCGTTGGGCTTACATCCGGGCCTGAAACTGACGCGCGAACAGCAGCAGCAAGTGGTGGATATCGCCGAGCAAACCGGCTTGCAGGCGATGCTCACGCGTTTGCCTGGTCAGCTTTCCGGTGGACAGCGTCAGCGCGTGGCATTGGCGCGCTGCCTGCTGCGCAATCAACCGATTTTGCTGCTGGATGAACCCTTCTCAGCGCTGGATCCGGCGCTGCGCAACGAGATGCTGCAGCTGGTACGTTCGGTATGCGAAAACCGCAACATCACCTTGTTGATGGTGTCGCACAGTCTGGAAGATGCTCAGCAGATTGCGCCGCGCAGTTTGGTGATTGTCGACGGGCGCATCTATTGGGATGGCAGTACAGAGAGTTTGGTGCGCGGTGAAAGTGCCGCGGCCGCCATCCTTGGCGTGACAGCGCGTTAAGCGAAGAAAACTTTCCACAGCAGGTGGCGGAAGATTGGCATCATCGGATGGAACTGGATTGCGATAAACGCGCCCAGGCCAATCGCCGCCATCAGCGGTGCCAGCCAGCGCAGACGCGATGCAGGCAGATACTTAGTCGCCCAATCCACCGTTTTACCGCTGCGCGACCAGCGCCACAGCAACCAGCCACCGACCCACAGCAGCAGCGCCACCAGCAACAGCAGCCATTTAAAACTGCCGCCCTGCGCGGCCTGCGGTACATCAATCGCCACGCCCGCCAGAATGCCCGGCATCAAATACGCGGGCGGCCAGAGGATGCAGCCAATCAGGTTAGGCGGCAGGAATTTGCGCACCGGCAACTCCAGCATGCCCGCTGCCAGCGGAATCAGCGGACGCGTCGGGCCGACAAATCGCCCCACCAGAATGGTGAACATGCTGTGTTGATGCAGCGCATGCTCGGTTTTATCCAGCAAACCCTTGTACTTTTTCAGATATTTCCAGCGATGCAGCGGCCCCTGAAACTTCCAGCCGATGCCGTAGGAAACCCAATCGCCGATTAAACAGCCAACGAATCCGGCCGCCCACGCAGGGTAAAGACCAATTTGTCCGCTTCCGACCAGCGCCCCAAGGCTGGCCATTAATACCGTGCCCGGCAACAGCAATCCCACGAAGGCCAGCGACTCAAGGAAGGTCACCAGCGCCACAGCGATCAGCGCGTACTCCAGCGATTGCGAAAACAGGTGTTGAATCCAGGCTTCCATAAATATCCTCTGCGGAATATAGAGGCTGGATTGTCCAGAGCATACACATGGTCGTCAAGGCAAGAATTGTAGAACGATGTTGACAAAGTGGTGACAATTTCGCCTGCAGGACACTGTATAAACATCCATGTTATACTCAATGCAATTCATTCTCTGGAGTTCACGTGACCGATCCGCGCGCAGGTTTTCTGCTTACCCGACATTGGCGAGATACGCCGACCGGCAGCGAAGTGGTGCTGTGGCTGGCCACCGACAGCGGCCCGCAGCGGCTGGTGCTGCCTGCCCAGGAATCCGTGGCGTTTGTGCCCGAGGAGTTTCGCACGCCAACCGAAGCGCTGATCCGCGACGAACGTCATACGCGCCTGCAAACGCTGGAGCTGAAGGATTTCCGCCGCCGCCCGGTGTTTGGCCTCTATTGCCGCAGCAATCGCCAGCTGCAAAATCTGGAAAAGCGCCTGCGTGAAAACGGCATTCCGGTCTATGAAGCGGATATTCGTCCACCCGAACGCTATTTGATGGAGCGCTTTATCACCGCGCCGGTGTGGTTTAGCGGTGAAATACGCGGTGACAGCGTGGTCAACGCGCGTCTGAAACCGCATCCTGATTATCGTCCGCAGCTGAAATGGGTATCGCTGGATATCGAAACCACGCAGCACGGTGAGCTCTACTGCATCGGGCTGGAAGGCTGCGGTCAGCGCCAGGTTTACATGCTCGGTCCGCCCAACGGCGATGCCAGCACGCTCGATTTTGAACTGATCTATGTTGATAGCCGCCCGCAGCTGCTTGAGCAGCTCAACGCATGGTTCGAGCGGCATGAACCGGATGTGATTATTGGCTGGAATGTAGTGCAGTTCGATCTACGCGTACTGCAGAAACACGCCGATCGCTACGGCATTCCGCTGCGTTTAGGGCGTCAGAAGCAGGCGCTGGAGTGGCGCGAGCACGGCTTCAAACCTGGTGTGTTCTTCGCGCAGGCAACGGGCCGCTTAATTATTGATGGTATCGACGCGCTCAAATCCGCGTTTTGGGATTTCCCGTCATTCAGCCTCGAAGCGGTCTCGCGCCAGCTGCTTGGTGAAGGCAAGGCCATCAATAATCCGTGGGATCGCATGGAAGAGATCAACTGGCGCTTTGCCAACGATAAACCGGCGCTGGCGAAATATAATCTCAAGGATTGTGAGCTGGTGACGCGCATTTTCCAGCACACCGCCATCATGCCGTTCCTGCTGGAACGCGCCACGGTAAATGGTTTAGCGGTGGATCGTCACGGCGGTTCGGTGGCGGCCTTTGGTCATCTCTATATCCCGCGCATGCACCGCGCCGGTTTCGTGGCGCCGAATCTCGGCGAAGTGGCGCCGGAAGCCAGCCCCGGCGGCTACGTGATGGATTCGCGGCCCGGCCTGTACGATTCGGTGCTGGTGCTGGATTACAAAAGCCTCTATCCCTCAATTATTCGCACCTTCCTTATCGATCCGGTGGGTTTGGTGGAAGGCCTGGCGCACCCGGATGACGCCGATTCCGTGCCCGGCTTCCGCAATGCGCGCTTTTCCCGTGAGACCCACTGTTTACCGGCAATTGTCGAGCAGATTTGGCAAGGGCGTGAAGCCGCCAAGCGCGACAATAACAAACCGCTGTCGCAGGCGCTGAAAATCATCATGAATGCTTTTTATGGCGTGCTCGGCACCAGCGCCTGCCGCTTCTTCGATCCGCGCCTCGCGTCATCCATCACCCTACGCGGCCACGCCATCATGCAGCAAACGCGCGAGCTGATTGAAGCGGAAGGCTTTGATGTGATTTACGGCGATACCGATTCCACCTTCGTCTGGCTGAAAGGCGCGCACAGTGAAGCGGAGGCGACGGCGATTGGTCGTCATCTCGCTGAACAGGTGAACGGCTGGTGGCGGCAGCATCTGCAATCGACTTATGGGCTGGAGAGCGCGCTGGAGCTGGAGTATGAAACGCACTTCAGCCGTTTCCTGATGCCTACCATTCGCGGCGCCGAACAGGGCAGCAAAAAGCGCTATGCCGGCATGATTCGCAACGAGGGCGGCGAGCGGCTGGTGTTTAAAGGCCTCGAATCAGTGCGCACCGACTGGACGCCGCTGGCGCAGCAGTTCCAGCAAAATCTGTATGGCCGTATTTTCCGTGGCGAGCCGTGGCAGGATTACATTCGCGAAACGGTGGCGCAGCTGCTGGCCGGTGAACTCGACGATCAGCTGGTGTATAAAAAACGCCTGCGGCGCGCGCTGAAAGATTACGAGCGCAATGTGCCGCCACATGTGCGCGCTGCGCGTCTCGCCGATGAGCAAAACCGCAAGCTGCAGCGCCCGCTGCAGTATCAAAACGGTGGCTCGATCCGCTATGTGATGGCCACGGCCGGACCGGAACCGCTCGAGGTGCGCAATACGCCCCTCGACTACGATCATTACGTCACCAAACAGCTGCAACCGGTGGCTGACGGCATTTTGCCGTTCGTCGGTGACGACTTTGCTACACTCATTACTGGGCAGCTGGGGCTTTTTTGACAGGTGACGAATGCCTTGCCATCCAGTACCATAGCGCCCTTCCTGATTCTCACCGCACTCACAATCTGACCAAACACCCGTTTGGCGGTTGGGTATTGCCTGAGTACAGGTGAACTTCTTTATGGCATGTCAGAGAGTCGAGCAAAAAATATATGGTTTTTACACTGGGTCAGCGCTGGATTAGTGATACGGAAAGTGAACTGGGATTGGGCACGGTGGTCGCGCTCGATACGCGCATGATCACCATGCTTTTTCCGGCAACCGGCGAAAACCGCCTGTATGCCCGAAACGATTCTCCGGTCACTCGTGTGATTTTCAATCCGGGTGACACCATCACCAGCCACGAAGGCTGGCAGATGACCGTCGATGAAGTCCGCAACGAAAACGATTTAATGACTTACATCGGCACACGTCTCGACACCGAAGAAGCGGGCGTCGTCATGCGCGAAGTGATGCTGGACAGCAAACTGGTGTTCAGCAAGCCGCAGGATCGCCTGTTCGCCGGTCAGCTCGACCGCATGGACCGCTTTGCGCTGCGTTTCCGCGCACGCAAATACCACAGCGAGCAATACCGCCTGCCGATCAGCGGCCTGCGCGGGATGCGCACCAATTTGATTCCGCATCAGCTGCACATCGCTCACGATGTCGGCCGTCGCCACGCGCCGCGCGTGCTGCTGGCAGATGAAGTGGGCTTGGGTAAAACCATTGAAGCCGGGATGATCATCCAGCAACAGCTGCTGGCCGGTCGTGCCGAGCGCGTGCTGATTGTGGTGCCGGAAACGCTGCAACATCAGTGGCTGGTGGAAATGTTGCGTCGCTTTAACCTGCGCTTTGCGCTGTTTGATGACGATCGCTACACCGAAGCGCAGCACGACAGCGACAATGCCTTTGAAACCGAGCAGCTGATTATCTGTTCGCTCGATTTTGTACGCCGTAACAAGCAGCGTCTTGAGCTGCTGGCCGATGCCGAGTGGGATCTGCTGGTGGTTGATGAAGCGCACCATCTGGCATGGAGCGAAGACGCACCGAGCCGCGAATATCAGGTTATTGAGCAGCTGGCAGAGAAAACCGCTGGCGTACTGCTGCTGACTGCCACGCCAGAACAGCTGGGCTTAGAGAGCCACTTTGCACGTCTGCGCCTGCTCGACCCGAATCGTTTCCACGATTTCGGCCAGTTTGTCGAAGAGCAGCAGCATTATCGTCCAGTAGCCGATGCGGTGAGCTCGCTGCTGGCCGACCACGCCATCAGCAAAGATGAGATGAACCTGATTAACGATCTGATCGGTGAACAGGATATCGAGCCGCTGCTGCAAGTGGCGAACAGCGATCGCGATGGCAAAGAAGACGCGCGTAAAGAGCTGGTCTCGATGCTAATGGATCGCCACGGCACCAGCCGCGTGCTGTTCCGTAACACCCGTAACGGCGTGAAAGGCTTCCCGAAACGCGAGCTGCACCAGATTCGTCTGCCGCTGCCCGCGCAGTATCAAACAGCGATTAAAGTCTCCGGCATCATGGGCACGCGCAAAAGCGCAGAAGAGCGCGCGCGTGACATGCTGTATCCCGAGCAGATTTATCAGGAATTTGAAGGCGATAGCGGCACATGGTGGAACTTCGATCCGCGCGTTGAGTGGCTGATGGGTTACCTCACCAGCAACCGCAAAGAGAAAGTGCTGGTGATCTGCGCCAAAGCCGCCACCGCGCTGCAGCTGGAGCAGGTGCTGCGTGAGCGCGAAGGCATCCGTGCCGCCGTGTTCCACGAAGGCCTATCGATTATCGAACGCGACCGCGCAGCGGCCTTCTTCGCCTCCGAAGAGGATGGCGCGCAGGTGTTGCTGTGTTCCGAAATCGGTTCTGAAGGCCGTAACTTCCAGTTCGCCAGCCGTTTGGTGATGTTCGATCTGCCGTTCAACCCGGATCTGCTGGAGCAGCGTATCGGTCGTCTCGATCGTATCGGCCAGATGCATGACATCCAGATTCTGGTGCCGTGGCTGGAAAAAACCGCGCAGGCGGTGCTGCTGCGCTGGTATCACGAAGGCTTGGATGCGTTCGAACACACCTGCCCAACTGGCCGCGCCATTTATGACAATGAGTACAATCAGCTGATTGAATATCTTGCTGCGCCGGAAAATCCGCAGGGACTCGATGAGTTCATCAGCGCAAGCCGTAAGCAGCACGATGCGCTGAAAGCACAGCTGGAACAGGGACGCGATCGCTTACTGGAACTGAACTCCAACGGCGGCGAAGCCGCTCAGGAGCTGGCAAATGCCATCGGCGAGCAGGACAACGATACCGATCTGGTTAACTTTGCGCTGAACCTGTTCGATATCGTCGGCATCAATCAGGAAGACCGCAGCGATAGCCTGATCGTGCTGACGCCGTCCGATCACATGCTGGTGCCTGATTTCCCTGGCCTGCCGGAAGAGGGTTGCACCGTGACCTTTAACCGTAACCAGGCGCTGTCGCGCGAAGATACCCAGTTTATTACCTGGGAACATCCGCTGATCCTCAACGGCCTCGACCTGATCCTTTCGGGCGATACCGGTAGCTGTGCGCTGTCACTGCTGAAGAACAAGGCGCTGCCGGTCGGGACGCTGCTGGTCGAGATGATCTATGTGGTTGAAGCGCAAGCGCCAAAAAGTCTGCAGCTCACCCGCTTCCTGCCGCCAACGCCGGTGCGTTTGCTGATGGATCGCGCCGGGAACAATTTGGCGGGCAAAGTGGAGTTTGAAAGCTTTAACCGTCAGCTGAATGCGGTGAATCGCCATACCGGCAGCAAGCTAGTGAATGCGGTGCAGCAAGACGTGCACGAGATTCTGACCCAGGCCGAAAAAGCGATCGTTCCGGAAGCGCAGGCGATTATCGCGGCAGCGAAAGTGGAAGCCGAAGAGAAACTCGGTGCTGAGCTGTCACGTCTCGAAGCGCTGCGCGCGGTTAACCCCAACATCCGTGATGACGAGGTTGAAGCGCTGGAGAGCAATCGCGAACAGGTGTTGGAAAGCCTGGGCGATGCAGGCTGGCGTCTCGATGCGCTACGTCTGATCGTGGTCACGCACCAATAATGTTCAGGACCGCGACATCATGCTGATGGAAGCTTACAACCCGCCGCTCGAACCCTGGCTGCATATTCTGTATCAGGACGAGCACATTATGGTGGTGAATAAACCGAGCGGGTTGCTGTCGGTGCCGGGCCGTCTCGAAGAGCACAAGGATAGCGTGATGACGCGCATCCAGCGTGATTTCCCACAGGCGGAATCGGTGCACCGTCTCGATATGGCTACCAGCGGCGTGATCGTCGTGGCCCTGAATAAAGCGGCTGAGCGTGAGCTCAAGCGCCAGTTCCGTGAGCGCGAGCCTTCTAAATACTATGTGGCGCGCGTGTGGGGCCATCCGGCGGCAGAAGAGGGTTTGATCGATCTGCCGCTGATTTGCGACTGGCCGAATCGGCCGAAGCAGATGGTGTGTTTCGAAAACGGCAAAGCGGCGCAGACCGAGTATCAGGTGCTGGAGTATGAAGCCACGAACAGTGCGCGCGTCAAGCTTAAGCCAATTACCGGACGCTCACACCAGCTGCGTGTGCATCTGCTGGCGCTGGGGCATCCGATTCTTGGCGACCGCTTTTATGCACATGATGAGGCGCTGGCGATGGCGTCGCGTTTGCAGTTGCATGCGGAGTCGCTGACGATCACCCATCCGGCGTTTGGCAATAGCATGACGTTCAGGCAGCCGGCGGGATTTTAGTTTAGGAGATGCTGCCCCTCCTCGGTCCGTGCTTGCAGTCCCCCTCCTCGTTCCGTGCTTGCTGCCCCCCACCTCGGTCCGTGCTTGCAGTCCCCCTCCTCGGTCCTCCCCCATGGATGGGGGAGGAAGATGCTGCCACATTTCAGTAATTAAGCTGCATGGGGCAGTATCTCCTTCCCCCGCTTGCGGGGGAAGGCCGGGATGGGGGACAGCAATAAAATTATTTAAACCCCTTCTCCTTACGAATCAGATCGTAAGCCGCCTGAATCTCCTGCGCTTTCTGCTTCGCCATCTCCATCATTTCCGGCGGTAAACCTTTCGCCACCAGCTTGTCAGGATGATGTTCGCTCATCAGCTTACGGTAGGCGCGCTTGATGGTGGTGCCATCATCGCTGCTTTTCACGCCCAGCACGCTGCAGGCATCTTCCAGCGTAGGACCGCGTTGCGCCTGCTGATAGGCGCCGCCGCGGGAAGAACCGCCGCCACCAAACTGCTGACCGCCTTCCATCATGCGCAGGAACTGATCGAACTGTGCGCGAGAAATACCCAGCTCTTCGGCAATCACATACAGCACCTGACGTTCGTTGGGATGCAGTGAACCATCGGCGAAGGCGGCCTGGATTTGGATTTCCAGAAACATCCGAATCAGATCAAACCGGCCAAAGCAGGCGCTGCGGAGCTCGCGCAGTTTACTGCGCAGCGGATAGTCGCTCTGTTTACCTTCACGGAACGCACGCTGCGCGGCAGTGCGCGCATCGCCATGCAGCTGCATGCGATCCATAAATAAGGAAGCAATCTGGATATCCGCTTCGGTGACGCGCCCTTTTGATTTGGTCAAATGGCCCATCACCTGGAATGTGGTACTGAAAAACAGCGTCTGACGCGCCTGGTTATTGGCGAAATAGCCCTGTCCTTTTACGCTGCGCACTTTGTCAAACATGTGACCAATGATCAGACCCAGTACAATGCCCCAAAAGCCTGCCCCGGAAAATATCCCGAGCGCCAGACCAATTACTTTTCCCCAGTAGCGCATAAACTCCTCAATTCGCCATGCTTGCGGCTGAAAATTGCATTATCATACCTGTCATTTATCTCAGCGCCTAACGGCAACGCGGACAGACAAGGATTAACACTGGCGCAACGCCGGGCAGTAAGTTAGTCTCTGACCGGATTGTCGGCATGATGCCAGTTTTCATGGAATTATCGAAACCGCGTATGAAAAAACGTATACCTACCTTGCTGGCTACCATGATTGGTGCAGCGCTTTATAGCCAGTCATCACTCGCCGACGATCTGATGTCGCAGTGCATGCTGGGCGTGCCGAGTTACAACCGCCCGCTGGTCAATGGCGACACCAACTCGCTGCCGGTCACCATCCATTCTGATTCCGCCAAAGGCAACTATCCGGATGATGCGGTGTTCACCGGTAACGTCGACGTGCAGCAAGGCAATAGCCGCCTGCGTTCCGACGAGGTGCAGCTGCATCAACGTCAGCAGGAAGGACAAACCACGCCGGTTCGTACCGTGGATGCGCTGGGTAATGTGCACTATGACGACAATCAGGTCATCCTCAAAGGTCCGAAAGCCTGGTCAAATCTGAACACTAAAGACACCAACGTGTGGAACGGTGATTATCAGATGGTTGGCCGTCAGGGCCGCGGCGATGCCGATCAGATGAAACTGCGTGGTAACAATCGCTACACCATTCTGGAAAACGGCAGCTTTACCTCTTGTTTGCCGGGTTCCAACAGCTGGAGCGTGGTCGGTTCCGAAGTGATTCAGGACCGCGAAGAAGAAGTCGCGGAAATCTGGAACGCCCGCTTTAAGCTCGGCAATGTGCCGGTATTCTACAGCCCTTATTTACAGCTACCGATTGGCGATCGCCGCCGCTCCGGTTTCCTGATCCCGAATGCGAAATACGGCAGTAATAACGGCTTCGAATTCATGCTGCCGTATTACTGGAACATCGCGCCGCAGGCCGATGCCACCATCACGCCGCACTATATGGAAAAACGCGGTCTGCAGCTGCAGAACGAATTCCGCTATTTGACGGTGTTTGGCGCAGGCTTGATGGAGCTGGATTATCTGCAGTCAGATAAGCAGTACGACAGCGATAAATCGTCTCGCCCTTCAGTCCAAAACGATACAAATGACGATCGCTGGTTGTTCTATTGGCAACACGCCGGCGTTTACGATCAGCATTGGCGCTTTAATGCTAATTACACCAAAGTTAGCGATCCGTATTATTTCAACGATTTGGAGTCCAAGTACTACAGCTCCACCGACGGTTATGCTACGCAAAAGTTTAGCTTTGGTTACGCCGACACTAATTGGGACGCGACACTTTCATCTAAAGATTTCCAGGTATTCGGTCAGACGAGCAACAGCAGAGTCTATCGCGCGCAGCCACAGCTCGATTTGAATTTCTATCAGAACGATATTGGACCGTTCGATGGCCGAATTTATGCTCAAGCGGTTAAGTTCACAAGTGTGAGCAGTAACATGCCCGAAGCAACGCGTTTGCATGTGGAACCTACACTGAATCTGCCATTGTCTAACGGCTGGGCAAGCCTTGACACCGAAGCAAAGTTCCTTGCTACTCACTATCAACAAGAAAATCTTGATAGCTATAACAGCAACCCTGGCGCTTATAACTCAAGCGGCCGCCTTGATGGTTCCGTCAACCGCACGCTGCCTCAGTTCAAAGTGGATGGTCGCCTGGTGTTTGATCGCGATATGGACTGGGAACCAGGCTATACACAAACGCTGGAACCGCGTGTTCAGTACCTTTATGTCCCCTATCGTAACCAGAGCAATATCTATCCGTACGACTCGACGTTGCTGCAAACCGACTACACCGGCCTGTTCCGCGATCGTACCTACAGCGGCCTGGATCGCATCGCTTCAGCAAATGAAGTGGCGACCGGCGTAACCACGCGTATTTATGATAACGATCTGGTTGAACGTTTTAACGTTTCTGTGGGTCAAATCTACTCGTTTACCCCGTCTCGTACCGGCGTAAACCAGACGAACAAAGAAGATGACACCGGCAGCCTGGTTTGGGCCGGCGACACGTACTGGAAAATCAGCGATCGCTGGGGCGCGCGTGGCGGTCTGCAATATGACACTCGCCTCGATAACGTCGCGCAGGGCAATGCGGTAGTTGAGTATCGTCAGGATGCCGATCGTATGGTGCAGCTGAGCTATCGCTACAGCAGCCCGGAATATGTGGCGCAGGCGCTGAATAACTCCAACCTGGTGACTGACCCGATCTACAAAAACGGGATTTCACAGGTGGGGGCGACAGCCAGCTGGCCGATTGCGGATGCCTGGTCACTGGTGGGCGGTTATTACTACGATACCCGCAACAGTCGTCCGGCTGAACAGCTAGTCGGCCTGCAGTACAGCTCGTGCTGCTATGCCATTCGTCTGGGTTACGAACGCAAGATCAACGGTTGGGAAAACAACGACAGTAAGTATGACAACCAAATCTCATTCAACATTGAGCTGCGTGGTCTGAGTTCTAACTATGGCTTAGGCACCAACGAAATGCTGCGTCAGGGCATCATCCCTTACCAGCGCGCTTTCTGATGTTGTGATGTTTGACAGGCTCTCCCGCAGTGCGGAAACAACAATGGATAAAGTATGAAGAACTGGAGAATGCTGATTCTTGGTGTAGCGATTACCGCTAACACTGCGTTCGCAGCCCCACAAGTGGTTGATAAAGTTGCCGCAGTCGTGAACAACGGCGTGGTACTGGAAAGTGACGTTGATAACATGATGCGCACCGTGAAATCACAGGCGCAGCAGGCAAACCAGCAACTCCCTGATGACAAAACCTTGCGTCATCAGATCCTTGAACGCCAGGTCATGGATGCCATCATTCTGCAAATGGGTGAAAGAGCGGGCGTGCAGATTACCGATCAGCAGCTGGATCAGGCAATTCAGAACATTGCCGCCCAAAACCGCATGAGCCTCGATCAGCTGCGCAGCCGTCTGGCCTACGACGGCATGAACTACAACGATTACCGTGCGCAGATCCGCAAAGAGATGCTGATTTCAGAAGTGCGTAACAACGAAGTGCGTCGCCGCGTCACTATCCTGCCGCAGGAAGTGGATACGCTGGCTACGCAGGTGGGTGCGCAGAACACGCAAGGTACTGAGCTTAACATCAGCCAGATTCTGCTGCCGCTGTCAGAAAACCCGACGCAGCAGCAGGTTGACGACCAGGAAACGCTGGCGCGCCAACTGGTTGCTCAGCTGAAAGGCGGTGCTGACTTCGGCAAGCTGGCCGTGACTTACTCAGCCGATCCGCAGGCGCTGAAAGGCGGCAACATGGGTTGGGGCAAAATCGAAGAGCTGCCAACGCTGTTCTCGCAGGCGCTGAGCACCGCGAAGAAAGGCGACATCGTCGGTCCAATCCGTTCAGGTGTTGGTTTCCACATCCTGAAGGTGAACGACCTGCGTGGCGAAAGCAAAAGCATCTCTGTGACTGAGGTGCATGCGCGTCACATTCTGCTGAAGCCGTCACCGATCCTGACCGACGCTCAGGCGCAGGCCAAAATCGAACAGATCGCAGCGGATATTAAAAGTGGTAAAACCACCTTCGCCGCAGCGGCCAAACAGTTCTCCGACGATCCGGGTTCGGCTAACCAGGGCGGCGATCTCGGCTGGGCATCTCCAGAGATTTACGATCCGGCATTCCGCGATGCATTGCTGAAGTTGCAGAAAGGCCAGGTCAGCCAGCCGGTTCACTCCTCATTTGGCTGGCACTTGATTCAGTTGCTGGATACGCGTCAGGTTGATAAGACCGATGCCGCGCAGAAAGAGCGCGCCTATCGCATGCTGTTCAACCGTAAATTCGCGGAAGAAGCGCAAACCTGGATGCAGGAACAGCGCGCCAGTGCTTACGTGAAAATTCTGGATAACAATGGTCAGTAATTATCGTGTGGTGATCACGCCCGGCGAACCCGCCGGGATTGGTCCCGACCTCACCCTGCAACTGGCGCAGCAAAACTGGCCGGTTGAATTGGTGGTCTGCTGCGACGGCGAGCTTTTGCGCCGTCGCGCTGCTTTATTGGGTTTGCCGCTGACGCTGCGTGACTATCAACCTGGCGTTGCGGCACAACCGCAGCAGGCCGGCACGCTTACGCTGCTGCAGGTCGATACCGCTCAGCCAGTGACCGCCGGAGAACTCTGCGTCGCAAACAGTCACTACGTGCTGGAAACCCTGATGCGCGCCTGTGACGGTTGTCTGAACGGCGAATTTGCCGCGCTGATTACCGGTCCGGTGCACAAAGGCGTGATCAACGATGCGGATATTCCGTTTACCGGTCATACCGAGTTTTTTGCCGATCGCGCCGGTGGCGATGTAGTGGTGATGATGCTGGCAACAGAAGAGTTGCGTGTGGCATTGGCTACCACACATCTGCCGCTGAAAGATGTTTCTGCCGCAATTACCCGCGACACGCTGCATGAAGTGATCACCATTCTGCATCGGGATCTGCAGCAGAAGTTTGGTTTACCGCATCCTCATATTTTCGTCTGCGGCCTTAATCCGCATGCCGGCGAGAGCGGCCATATGGGCCGCGAAGAGATTGATACCATCATTCCGGCCCTCAACGAACTGCGCCAGCAAGGCATCCAACTTACCGGACCTCTGCCAGCCGATACGCTGTTCCAGCCGAAATACCTGCAACATGCCGATGCGGTTCTGGCGATGTATCACGACCAGGGCTTGCCGGTGCTAAAATTTCAGGGGTTTGGCCGCGCGGTGAATATCACACTTGGCCTGCCCTTTATCCGGACTTCTGTCGATCACGGCACCGCGCTTGAATTAGCCGGTCTCGGTCAGGCAGAACCGGGCAGCTTTATCACGGCGCTTAATCTCGCCATCACTATGATCAAGAGCAGTAATGAATAATCGCGTCCATCAGGGGCATTACGCCCGTAAACGTTTCGGGCAGAACTTCCTGAACGATCAGTACATTATCGATAGCATTGTCTCCGCCATTCACCCGCAAAAAGGTGAAGCTATCGTGGAAATCGGCCCCGGCTTGGGTGCATTAACCGAGCCGGTAGGCGAACGTCTGGATGAGCTGACCGTGGTCGAGCTGGACCGCGACCTTGCTGCGCGTCTGCAAACGCACCCGTTCCTCGGTCCTAAGCTGACCATTTTCCAGCAGGATGCGATGACCTTTGATTTCTCTGCGCTGGCGCAAGAGAAAGGTCAGCCGCTGCGCGTGTTCGGCAACCTGCCATACAACATCTCGACGCCGCTGATGTTCCACCTTTTCAGCTATACTGGTTCGATTAAAGATATGCACTTCATGCTGCAGAAAGAAGTGGTGAATCGTTTAGTCGCCGGTCCGGGCAGCAAAGCTTACGGTCGTTTGAGCGTGATGGCGCAGTACTATTGCCAGGTTATTCCTGTGCTCGAAGTGCCACCAGAATCCTTCACGCCGGCACCGAAAGTGGAATCGGCCGTGGTGCGTTTAGTGCCGTACATGCAGCCACAGTATCCGGTCAGCGATATTCGTCTGCTGAGCCGTATCACCACTGAAGCCTTTGGTAAACGCCGTAAAACGCTGCGCAACAGCCTGGCTCATATGTTTGCGGCTGGTGCGCTGGATCAATTAGAAATCGATGCCTCGCTGCGTGCAGAGAACGTCTCTGTGGCGCAATATTGCCAACTGGCAAACTGGTTGAGCAAGCATCAGGCTGAAACTCCGGAGAGTTGAGTGCATGAGTGATTTGGCCCGCGTCTGTATCCATGTGCATAGTCAGTATGTGGAGTCGCAATCCTTGCCCGACGAGGATCGCTACGTGTTTGCCTACACCATCACCATTCGCAATTTGGGGCGCAGCAACGTCCAGCTGCGTAGCCGCTATTGGCTGATCACCAACGGCAACGGTCGCGAGACTGAAGTGCAAGGTGAAGGCGTGGTCGGCGAACAGCCGCACATTGCGGCCGGCGGCGAGTATCAGTACACCAGCGGCGCGATTCTGGAGACGCCGATGGGCACCATGCAAGGCCACTATGTGATGATCGACGATGCGGGCGAAGAGTTCCACGTCGAGATTCCGGTGTTCCGACTCGCGGTGCAAACCCACATTCACTAATCCTCCTCCGCCCGGCCCGTCCGGGCGGCGCGTTTTAATCGGACTGACAATGAGTACATACCTGATTGGCGATGTTCATGGCTGTTATGACGAGCTTCGTGCGCTGTTGGCGCAGGTTGACTTCGATCCGCAGCAGGACACCTTATGGCTTACCGGCGATTTGGTGGCGCGCGGCCCCGGTTCGCTCGATGTGCTGCGCTATGTAAAATCGCTGGGAAATTGCGTGCGCCTGGTGCTGGGTAATCACGACCTGCATTTGCTGGCGGTGTATGCCGGTATCAGCCGTAACAAGCCGAAAGATCGCCTGACGCCGCTGCTGGAAGCCGATGATGCCGATGAGTTGATTAACTGGTTACGTCGTCAGCCACTGTTGCAGGTAGATGAAGAGAAGAAGCTGTTGATGGCGCATGCGGGCATTACGCCGCAATGGGATTTAGAGACGGCGCAGCTGTGCGCGCGTGAAGTGGAAGCGGTGCTCTCCAGCGACAGCTATCCGCTGTTTCTGGATGCGATGTATGGCGACATGCCAAACAACTGGACGCCGGAACTCAGCGGTCTGGCGCGACTGCGCTTTAGCACTAATGCGCTGACGCGCATGCGCTTCTGCTTCCCGAACGGCCAGCTGGATATGATCTGCAAAGAGTCGCCTGAATCAGCGCCGCCGCCGCTCAAGCCGTGGTTTAAGGTGCCGGGCAAAATCGACAGCGACTATACGCAGATCTTTGGTCACTGGGCATCGCTGGAAGGTAAAGGCACACCGGAACATGTGATTGGTCTGGATACCGGCTGCTGCTGGGGTGGAACATTGACGCTGCTGCATTGGGAAACCAAACAGTATTACGTACAGGCATCCAATCGCGAACAGGCAATGGCCGAAAGCGCGGTGAGTGCGCATCCACCGTTAAGTGATACGCCGTAAATAAAAAACCCCGCATAAGCGGGGTTTTTTATGGGTCGCCATCACTGGCAACGTTACGTGCGGCGATCCAGGATCTCGAAGCAGTAGCTGTGCGAGTTCTGCTCATCGGCGTCATGGAATTCGCTGAAGGTTGACTGCCACTCGTCCGGTTCGTAATCCGGGAACTGCGTATCCCCTTCCACTTCCGCATCGATATGGGTCAGGTAGAGGCGATCCGCGCGAGCCAGCATCTGCTCGTAAACGCGTCCACCACCAATCACCATCATCTCTTCGACATCACCCGCCGCTTTTACCGCCTCTTCCAGCGATGTCACCCAGGTGACGCCTTCGTGGTTGCCCGGCTGGCTGCTGACCACAATGTTCAGGCGTCCAGGAAGCGGGCGGCCTATCGATTCAAAGGTCAGACGACCCATAATCACCGGCTTATTCAAGGTATTACGTTTGAACCATGCCAAATCTGCTGGCAGGTTCCATGGCATGGCGTTTTCCATACCAATAATGCGATCCGCTGCCAGTGCCGCGATCAGACTAATCATGTTAAAAGACCTACTGGAAAAAATTGGCGCCATCATACGTAAAGGCGAAACTTTCGTCGATAGGCCGCCCCCGCTATTTGCGTAAAGCTCCGATGCCACCGCACTTTTGTTATTGGACAGAGTTTTACACCGACTTTCCCGGCAATTGCGGGGCGAGGAGCCAGAAATTGCTGACGAGGCGGCACAACTCGGCGCGAAACGTCGCGTTATTGGTATCGCAGTGTAAAGAAAAGCGCACTCTGTGCAAAAAAAGAAAACGGCTCCCGCAGGAGCCGTTGAAACGCTTTAGAAATCGTAGCGTAGACGCACCAGGTTCACGTTGCCCAGTGACTTGTCGGTGCTGGAGGTGATGACATATTCGTAGTCGACACGGAAGCCGTAATCCAGCTGCGCACTCACACCAACGCCGTTATCAATACGCTTGTAGTCACGTCCGTTGACGAACTCCAGACGGTCGCCCATGAAGTAAGGCTGGATAGATTTCACCGCATACTGGCCAATTGGGAATTTGTAGCCGGCAAAGTATTCGATGCCCCACGCGTCATCCGCGAAGTAATTGTTAACGGTATTACGTTTGGTTGGGGAGAAGTTCTCATACCAACCCGCACCGGCTGACAGCGTCCAGTTATCCGGCGTCCAGCTCAGAGCGGTACCGTAGATATTCTGGTCATAGCGCTTGCTGTCGCCATTGCCCGGATTGCGAATATCGGCGCGGGTGTAGTTCCACGCGGTTCCCCACGCCAGATCTTTGGTGATGTGGTAGTTCACACCCAGCGAGCCGCCGCCTTTACGCTTGTAACGCAGGCCGTTGCCTGGCAGGAACTCATTATCTTCAAACAGGTACGACGCATACACATCCGCATCGCCGAAGGTATTTTTGTACTTCAGCATTTTGCGCGAACGGTAAGAACCATCGTAATCACCATTGATGCCGTTGCCCGGCGCCTGCGCCAGCATGTCGTAATCCCAGATATCGGTCTTCGCTCCTACGACATCGTAGTAAACGCTGTTCTGCTGACCAAAGTAGAGCTCACCCAAGGTAGCGCTTTTGAAGCCAGTATAAAGTTGGCGGCGCGAGGTGTTATTCGCACCATCTGCATGATGATTGTCCCAACCCCACCAGGCCGGGAAGTTAACGCCCAGCTCGTAGTAACCGACCCAGCTTACGTCGTCGAACAGGTAATAATTGGCGCTGAAGCGGAAGCGTGAGCCACCGTCGTAGCCATTACGTTTGTACGATTTGTCGTTCACGCCATTCTGATGTTGGAACTGCGGACGAATACTGCCGCCCACTTTGAAGTCGAGACGGCTTAGCGCATCGCCCGCCTGTGGATCCTGCTTGAGTAAAGTAATTTCCGCCTGGCTGGCGAGTGGCGCCGCTGCGAGTAACGCAGCAATAGCGCTGAGAGTGAAAGCACGCATTTGCATTTTTTATATCCCAGTTAAGGTGAGCGCTCTATTGGTGAGCGAGCGAAATAGTACGGTGCGCTAACTGGGATCTTATTTATAATTTTGTGCGGATATTCCGAGGTGTAACGCTTTCCGCATCAACTGATAAAACATATGTCAAATCAATAGGATTTTTACAGATAAGGAAATGCAGGCATTGGTAAAAGGATAAAAAAACGGCCCCCGCAGGAGCCGTTAGTGGGTAGCCAATTGGAATCAGCCTTTAATTTGCGCGTGCATTTCCTGCACCGAAATTACCTGCTCCGTTGGATCCGCGTTCAGCGCCATCGCTGTGGCAAAACCGCCGTTCAGCGTGGTGTCGTAATGCACTTTGTACTGCAGCGCGCTACGACGAATCAGCTTGGAGTCTTCAATCGCCTGACGTCCCGCCGTGGTGTTGACGATGTAGGTATATTCGCCATTCTTCAGGCGATCCTGAATGTGCGGACGACCTTCATGCACCTTGTTTACCAGACGTGGATTGATGCCCGCTTCGCCCAGCACCACTGCGGTACCGTGTGTCGCATCCAGCTCGAAACCAAACTTCTGCAGTTTTGCCGCCAGGTCGACGATACGTTTCTTATCGCCTTCACGCACTGACAGCAACGCGCGACCGGTTTTCTTCATGTTGCTCTGCGCACCCAGCATCGCTTTGGCGAAGGCTTCAGCGAAGGTGCGACCGACGCCCATCACTTCACCGGTAGAGCGCATTTCTGGGCCGAGAATCGGGTCAACGCCTGGGAACTTGTTGAACGGCAGCACCACTTCTTTCACCGAGTAATACGGTGGAATCACTTCTTTGGTGACGCCCTGCTCAGCCAGCGTTTTACCTGCCATCACGCGCGCGGCAACCTTCGCCAGCGCCACGCCAGTGGCTTTCGACACGAACGGCACGGTACGCGCGGCACGTGGGTTGACCTCAATCAGGTAAACTTCATTGTCCTTCACCGCGAACTGCACGTTCATCAGGCCACGTACGTTCAGCTCGAAGGCCAATTTTTCCACCTGCTGACGCATCACGTTCTGGATTTCAGTGCTCAGCGTGTAGGCTGGCAGTGAACATGCGGAGTCACCTGAGTGCACGCCCGCCTGCTCGATGTGCTCCATGATGCCGCCAATCAGCACGCGCTCGCCGTCGCAAATCGCATCGACATCCACTTCAACCGCGTCGTCGAGGAAGCGATCCAGCAGCACTGGCGCATCGTTAGACACCGATACAGCGGTCTGGAAGTAACGCTTCAGGTCGATTTCGTCGTAAACGATCTCCATCGCGCGGCCGCCCAGCACATAAGAAGGACGCACCACCAGCGGATAACCGATCCCAGCCGCTTTCTCAACGGCCTGTTCCAGCGTGGCAACGGTGGCGTTAGCCGGCTGCTTCAGGCTCAGGCGATCAACCGCCTGCTGGAAACGCTCACGGTCTTCTGCACGGTCAATCGAGTCCGGGCTGGTACCAATCACCGGAACGCCAGCCGCTTCCAGCGCGCGCGCCAGTTTCAGCGGCGTCTGGCCGCCGTATTGTACGATGACGCCTTTCGGCTTCTCGATACGCACGATTTCCAGCACATCTTCCAGCGTGACCGGCTCGAAGTAGAGGCGATCCGAGGTGTCGTAGTCGGTTGAGACGGTTTCCGGGTTACAGTTGACCATGATGGTCTCGTAACCGTCTTCACGCAGCGCCAGCGCCGCATGCACGCAGCAGTAATCAAACTCGATTCCCTGGCCGATACGGTTTGGACCGCCGCCCAGAATCATGATTTTTTCACGATCCTGGTTTGGATTGGCTTCGCACTCTTCCTCGTAGGTTGAGTACATATAGGCGGTGTCGGTGGCGAATTCAGCGGCGCAGGTATCAACGCGTTTATAAACCGGGTGCAGGTTAAATTGCTGACGCAGCTTACGGATTTCGCCCTCAGATACGCCCGCCAGCGCGGCCAGACGGACATCAGCAAAGCCTTTACGCTTCAGCGCGCGCAGGAACTCCGCGTTCAGCGAGTTCACACCTTCGCGTTCAACCTGCTCTTCCAGACGCACCAGCTCTTCAATCTGCACCAGGAACCAGCGATCAATGTTGGTGAGGTTGAACACACCATCAACTGACATGCCGGCGCGGAACGCATCGGCGATGTACCAGATACGGTCAGAACCGGCATCTTTCAGTTCGCGGCGAATGCGCGTTAACGCTTCTGGATCGTCGAGGCTGACTTTCGGGTCGAAACCGTTGGCACCGACTTCCAGACCGCGCAGCGCTTTCTGCATCGATTCCTGGAACGTGCGGCCAATCGCCATCACTTCACCGACCGATTTCATCTGCGTGGTCAGACGATCGTTGGCACCGGCGAACTTCTCGAAGTTGAAGCGAGGAATCTTGGTAACGACGTAGTCGATAGAGGGTTCGAACGACGCAGGCGTTAAGCCGCCGGTGATGTCGTTCATCAGCTCATCAAGGGTAAAGCCCACCGCCAGTTTCGCCGCCACTTTGGCAATCGGGAAGCCGGTCGCTTTTGAAGCCAGCGCTGACGAACGCGATACGCGCGGGTTCATTTCGATGACGATCATACGGCCATCTTTCGGATTCACCGAGAACTGCACGTTCGAACCACCGGTTTCGACACCGATTTCACGCAGTACCGCCAGCGAGGCGTTACGCATGATTTGATACTCTTTGTCGGTCAGAGTTTGCGCGGGCGCCACGGTGATAGAGTCACCGGTGTGGATGCCCATTGCATCGAAGTTTTCGATCGAGCAGACGATGATACAGTTGTCGTTTTTATCGCGTACCACTTCCATCTCGTACTCTTTCCAGCCAATCAGCGACTCATCAATCAGCAGCTCATTGGTTGGCGACAAGTCCAGACCGCGTTCGCAAATCTCTTCGAACTCTTCGCGGTTATAGGCGATACCGCCGCCAGTGCCGCCCATCGTAAAGGAAGGGCGGATGATGCACGGGAAGCCAACGTCTTCGGCCACCGCCAGCGCTTCTTCCATGGTATGCGCGATACCGGAACGTGCGGTGCCCAGACCAATGCTCTTCATCGCCACGTCGAAGCGACGACGATCTTCGGCTTTATCAATGGCATCGGCAGTTGCACCAATCATGGTAACGCCGAACTCAGCCAGCACGCCCTGACGCTCCAGCTCCAGCGCACAGTTCAGCGCTGTCTGGCCGCCCATGGTTGGCAGCACCGCATCCGGACGCTCTTTTTCGATAATCTTGCGTACCACTTCCCAGTGAATCGGCTCGATGTAAGTCGCATCGGCCATTTCCGGGTCGGTCATAATGGTTGCCGGGTTCGAGTTCACCAGAATGACACGGTAGCCCTCTTCACGCAGCGCTTTACACGCCTGCGCACCGGAGTAGTCAAATTCACATGCCTGGCCGATAACGATCGGGCCAGCACCAAGAATCAGGATGGATTTTATGTCTGTACGTTTTGGCATCGTGGGCTCCTGATTACTTCGCGTTAGAACGGTATGCTTCGATCAGTTCGATAAAGTGATCGAACAGTGGCGCCGCATCGTGCGGGCCTGGGCTCGCTTCCGGGTGTCCCTGGAAGCTGAAGGCCGGTTTGTCAGTGCGATGAATGCCCTGCACGGTTTGGTCGAACAGCGACACATGCGTCACGCGCAGATTGGCCGGTAATTGGCTGTCATCAACCGCAAAACCGTGGTTCTGTGCGGTGATCATCACGGTGTTGTTATCAAGATCCTTCACCGGATGGTTGCCGCCGTGGTGGCCGAGTTTCATCTTGATGGTTTTGGCGCCGCTCGCCAGCGCTAACAGCTGGTGCCCAAGGCAGATACCGAATACCGGAACATCGGTTTTCAGGAACGCCTGAATGGCGTTAATGGCGTAGTCGCATGGCTCCGGGTCGCCAGGACCGTTCGACAGGAAAATACCGTCTGGATTAAGTGCCAGAACCTCTTCTGCCGAAGTTTGCGCCGGCACGACCGTCAGGCGGCAGCCGCGATCCACCAGCATACGCAGGATGTTGCGCTTAGCGCCGTAATCGTACGCCACCACATGGAACGGCAGCTCTTCCGCCGTTTTCTGCTCCGGCAGGTCACCTTCCAGTGTCCAGCTACCTTGCTGCCACGCGTAGGTTTCCGCGGTGGTCACTTCTTTCGCCAGATCCATGCCTTTCAAGCCCGGGAACGCCTGCGCTTTCTGCAGCGCCAGTGCGGCATCCGGATTATCACCCGCAATAATGCAGCCGCTCTGTGCACCCTTCTCGCGCAGCAAACGGGTCAGTTTACGCGTGTCGATATCGGCGATGCCAACGATGTTATTGCGCTGCAGGTAAGCTGCCAGACTTTCTTCGCTGCGGAAGTTGCTGGTAATCAGCGGCAGATCGCGAATAACGAGGCCTTGAGCATGGATTTGGCTGGATTCTTCATCGGCGGCGTTAACGCCAACATTGCCGATATGGGGATAAGTGAGGGTAACGATTTGGCGGGAATAGGAAGGATCAGTGAGGATTTCTTGATAACCGGTCATTGAAGTGTTGAAAACAACTTCCCCCACTGCCGACCCCGTAGCCCCGATGGCCCGACCGTGGAATTGGGTTCCGTCTTCCAGAACCAAGAGCGCTGACTTAATCAAAACATCCTCCAGGGAATAAACAGTCACAATATTTGCATATTAATTCAAAAGGAGTACCAGAATCAATGCAAAACCCGCCTGAGTACTCGAATTTTGGCAAATTGCGCGCATTCTAATGATCGCCCCGCACCTTGTCTACAATATGTGGTTATTTTTTTGTATATTTCGGGCAACTGAATGTTAAAAACGGTGAAAGGCGATAAAAGAGTGAGACAACTCGGAAAAATAATCGGTTGCCTGACGGCGATAATGGCAAACTGGTGCTGGCGCGCATAAATTTTTGACCAAACGGTCAAAATTAGCCATCGCAAGCCTGATAATCACTCATCAACTTCGACAAATAAGCACTTCGAACCAATAATATAGCAAAATGGTCATTTACAGATAAAATAAAGGGCAATGATCACATTGCCCTCGTCAATCAAGGTCTTACCGATTGAAATAACCACATCACGATGGTTCACAACACTCACAACATCGATAAATCCAGCACATCACGCATGTCGTAAAGGCCAGATTTCTTGTTCTTTAACCAGCTTGCCGCTTTAACTGCACCATTTGCAAAGGTCATACGGCTGGAAGCCTTGTGGGTAATCTCTACGCGCTCACCAATATCTGCAAACATCGCGGTGTGTTCGCCGACGATATCACCAGCGCGCACGGTAGCAAATCCGATGGTTTGCGCTTTACGCTCACCGGTATGACCTTCACGGGCATACACCGCGTGCTCATCCAGATTCCACTTCATGGCATCGGCAATCGCTTCGCCCATCGCCAGCGCAGTACCTGATGGTGCATCAACTTTGTGACGATGGTGCGCTTCAACGATTTCAATGTCCGCGTAGTCGCCCATCACCTTCGCTGCCTGCTGCAGCAGATTCAGCACCAGGTTGACGCCCACGCTGAAGTTAGCGGCGAACACGATGCCAATCTCTTCAGCAGCCGCGCGAATCGCCGCTTTACCGGCTTCATCAAAACCGGTGGTACCGATCACCATCGCTTTGTTGTGCTGTCGGCAAAACGCCAGATACTCCAGCGTGCCTTCCGGACGGGTGAAATCGATCAGGACATCGAAGTCGTTAACCACCTTTTGCAGGTCGTCAGAGACGATCACGCCCGTTTTGCCGATGCCCGCCAGTTCGCCAGCATCTACGCCCAGCAATGACGAACCGCTACGCGCCAGTGCTGCGCCTAACGCAACACCTTCCGCCTGCTGTACGGCCTGAATCAAATTGCGTCCCATGCGACCCGGCGCACCAACGATAGCAATGCGGATTTCACTCATAATTATTCATTCCTGATACAAATCTATGCATGTAAAGCGTAAACAGGTTAACGGTCAGATAACAGTCACGCCACAACAATAAAGGGATATAAGAATTTTATGCCAGCCGCGAAACATTATCAGTAAAAGCAATCCCGCATGCTGGAAGCAGGATTTTCTACAGCGACAGGCAAAGAAAAGGCCGAACAATGTCGGCCTGATTTTACTACGGTGTAAACCGCTTACTGCACGTTTCGCACGTCGACGCGCAGCTCTTTTGGTACTTCAAACACGATGTTCTCTTCACGGCCAATCAGCTCAATCGCCGCTTCACCGCCGAGCTCACGCAGACGTTGAATCACCTGTTGCACCAGAATATCAGGAGCAGAAGCGCCCGCGGTGACGCCGATGACCTGCTTGTCTTTGACCCACTCTTCCTGGATGTCATCAGCCGAATCAATCAGCTTCGCCAGCTTACCAGCACGCTGCGCCAGTTCGGCCAGACGGTTCGAGTTAGAGGAGTTTTTCGATCCCACTACCAGCACCACTTCAGCATCACGCGCTAAGACGCGTACCGCTTCCTGACGGTTGGTGGTGGCGTAGCAGATGTCATCTTTACGTGGACCGATAATCGCCGGGAAGCGCTGACGCAGTGCATCAATCACGTCCGAAGTATCATCGACTGAAAGTGTGGTCTGCGTCATAAAGCACAGGTTGCTCTCATCTTTGACGTTCAGCTTGAACACATCTTCCGGCGATTCCACCAGATACATGCCGCCGTTAGGATTGCTGTACTGGCCCATGGTGCCTTCCACTTCCGGATGCCCCGCGTGACCAATAAGAATCGCTTCAACACCTTTACGGCTAGCGCGCGCCACTTCCATATGAACTTTGGTCACCAGCGGACAGGTCGCATCAAACAGCATGGTGAGGTTACGCGCTTTGGCTTCGGCGCGAACCGCTTGCGATACGCCGTGCGCGGAGAAGATCAGAATGGCGTTATCCGGCACTTCAGCGATCTCTTCAATGAAGATCGCCCCACGTTCGCGTAAGCTACTCACCACGTAGCGGTTATGCACCACTTCGTGACGCACGTAGATGGGCGCGCCGTACATCTCCAGCGCGCGCTCAACGATGCTGATGGCGCGATCGACGCCTGCGCAGAAACCGCGTGGGTTAGCTAACAGGATTTGCATCGTTGGCCTCCAGCGCCGGATCAATCTCCAGCACTTCAATGTCAAACTGAATGCGCTGGCCCGCCAGCGGATGGTTGAAGTCTACGGTGATCGAGTCACCGGAAACTTCACGGATCACGCCAGGCATTTCGCTGCCGCCGCGGCCGCTGAACAGCATGATGGCACCCACTTCCGGCTCGCCCGCATCGTTAAAGTCACGACGTGAGAAGTACTGAACCAGATCCGGGCTGGTGCCGCCAAACGCATCTTCCGGTTCCAGCGTAAAGGCATGCTTATCGCCCACTTTACGTCCGAGTAGCTGCTGTTCCAGCGCGCCCGACAGGCTGCCATCACCCAGACGGAACAGCGCAGGTTTGCCGTTGGCGCGCGTGGATTCGGCCGTCGAGCCATCCTCCAGCTTCAGCGTAAAATGCACCAGCAACGCGCTATCGCGCTGAACTAAGTCTGTCATCAGTTACCCTTTCTGTTTAGCCGGTTTGCCGTTCGGGCTGAGAAAACCTTCCAGCACCACCAGCGCCGCGCCGATGCAGATGGCACAGTCGGCGATGTTAAAGGTCGCGAAGTGCCAATCACCGACATAGAAGTCGATAAAATCGACCACAAAGCCGTGATACGAACGGTCAAACAGGTTACCCAACGCCCCGCCGATAATCAGCGCGTAGGCAATATTGGTTAATTTGTTGCTGGCAGCGTTGCGATACATCATCACCAACAGCGCCACCACGATAGCAATGGCGATGCCGGCAAAGAACCAGCGCTGCCAGCCACCTTTGTCGGCCAGGAAGCTGAACGCCGCGCCATAGTTGTGCGCGTAGAACAGGTTCAGGAACGGCATCAGCGGCTGCGTTTCATGCAGCATCATGTTGTTGATGACCCACATCTTGCTGCCAAAATCGATGGCAATCACCACCAGCACCAGCCAAAGCCAGCGCAAACCGGTTGAAGAGAGCGCTTTACTCATCAGGCAAATTTCCGCTGTTCGCCATTGCCGGCGACGTTGGTGTAGCAACGACCACACACCGCAGCATGCTCCGGATTCTGGCCAACGTCAGTAGTGTAATGCCAGCAGCGCGGACATTTCTCGCCTTCTGCTTTGTGTAGCGCGATTTTCAGACCTTTGAACAGCTCGCTCTGCTGCGCTTCATCGCTGGCAGTGGCGTAATCCGCCACGCGCGCGCCTGAAGTTAACAGCACGAAACGCAGCTCATCGCCCAGCGCCTTCAGCTTGGCTGCCAGCCCGGCATCCGCATACAGCGTAACCGTCGCTTCCAGTGCGCCACCGATGCGTTTGTCGCTACGCGCTTGCTCAATCACCTTGTTCACTTCACCACGGACTTTCAGCAGATCATCCCAATAAGCGTCGTTCAGCGTTTCGTTATCCGCCAGACCAAACAGATCCTGATACCACTCTTCGGTGAACACGTATTTCGCGCGCTCGCCCGGCAGGTAGCCCCAAATTTCGTCTGCGGTGAAGGACATGATTGGCGCCATCCAGCGCACCAGCGCTTCAACGATGTGCCACAGTGCGGTTTGGCAGCTGCGACGCGCCAGGCTGTCGCCTTTCGCGGTGTACTGACGATCTTTGATCACATCGAGATAGAACGAGCCCATTTCGATCGAGCAGAAGTGCATCAGACGCTGCACCACTTCGTGGAAATCGTAGTTTTCGTAGGAGTGCACGATATCCTGCTGCGCTGCCAGCGCACGGCCAACTGCCCAGCGATCCACCACCACCATCTCTTCCGGCTTAACGCAATCGGTCGCCGGGTTGAAGCCAGCAAGGTTAGCCAGCAGGAAACGCGCGGTGTTACGGATACGACGATAGCTGTCTGCGGCACGCTTCAGGATTTCGTCGGAGACCGCCATCTCACCGGAATAATCGGTTGAAGCGACCCAAAGACGCAGAATATCCGCGCCCAGCTTATCCATCACATCCTGCGGCGCCACGGTGTTGCCGATCGATTTCGACATCTTGCGGCCCTGACCATCCACGGTGAAACCGTGCGTCAGTACCTGACGATAAGGCGCTTTGCCTTTCATCGCGGTGGAGATCATCAGAGACGACATGAACCAGCCGCGATGCTGATCCGAACCTTCCAGGTACATATCTGGCGTATGGCCGCCGAATTCAGGACGCGCATCCACCACCGCGTAGCTGGTTGATCCGGAGTCGAACCAGACATCTAAGGTGTCTGGCACTTTGACGTAATGGTCAGCGTCGTCGCCCATCAGGTCGCGCGGATCGAGATCCCACCACGCCTGAATGCCGTCCTGCTCAACCCGTTTCGCGACTTTCTCCATCAGCTCCAGCGTATCCGGATGCAGCTGCTCGCTCTCTTTATGCACGAACAGCGCCATCGGCACGCCCCACGTACGCTGACGTGAGATACACCAGTCCGGACGGTTCGCTACCATCGCTTCGATACGCGCCTGGCCCCAATCCGGGATCCACTGCACGCCTTTGATCTCTTTCAGCGACTGCGCACGCAGGCCTTTCTGATCCATGCTGATGAACCATTGTGGCGTGGCACGGAAGATGATTGGCGTTTTATGACGCCAGCAGTGCGGGTAGCTGTGCAGCAGTTTCTCAACGTGCAGCAGCGCGCCCTTCTCTTTCAGCAGCTCAACGATCATGTCGTTGGCTTTAAAGACGTTTACGCCATCCAGCGTCGGGTAGGTGCCTGGCAGATACGCGCCATCCGGCCCCACCGGATTGGCGGTTTCCAGACCGTATTTCTGACCGATAACATAGTCATCCGGGCCATGGCCTGGTGCGGTATGTACCGCACCGGTACCGGCTTCCAGCGTCACGTGCTCACCCAATACCACTTTCGATTGGATCTGCTCGAGGAACGGATGCTGGAACAGCTGCAGCTCCAGCGCCGCGCCGTTGCATTCGCCCAGCACGGTCCAGTCGCTGATGCCCGCGCGCTTCATCACGCTCTCAACCATCTCTTTGGCGAGAATCAGGCTGCGACCGTCGATCTGCAGCAGCTGGTATTCAAATTCAGGATGCAGCGAGATACCGCGGTTGGCTGGCATGGTCCACGGCGTGGTGGTCCAGATCACCAGTGAAACCGGGCCTTCTGAAGCAGCGACGCCAAACTTCGCGCGCACCGCATCGGCATCCACGGCATTGAACATCACATCGATGGATGGCGAAGTTTTGTCGTAATACTCCACTTCCGCTTCAGCCAGCGCCGAACGGCAATCCATGCACCAGTGCACCGGCTTAGCGCCTTTGTGCAGATGGCCGTTGCCGATGATTTTACCCAGCGCACGGATGATGTTGGCTTCGGTCTGGAAATTCATCGTCAGATAAGGACGATCCCAGTCACCGAGCACGCCGAGGCGGATGAAGTCATTTTTCTGGCCTTCAACCTGCTCTGCCGCATATTGGCGGCAAGCGGCACGGAATTCAGACGCGCTCACTTTTTCGCCCGGCTTACCAATCATCTGTTCAACTTTGTGCTCAATCGGCAAGCCGTGGCAGTCCCAACCTGGAACGTACGGCGAGTCGTAGCCCGCCATGCCTTTCGACTTAACGATAATGTCTTTCAGAATCTTGTTAACTGAGTGACCAATATGAATGCTGCCGTTCGCATAAGGAGGGCCATCGTGCAAAATAAAGGTTTTTTTCCCTTTTTTGGCTTCGCGGATGATGCCGTACAGGTTGTCATCATACCAACGTTGCAGCATTCCCGGTTCACGCTTGGCCAGATCGCCACGCATCGGGAACCCCGTTTCCGGCAAATTCAGGGTAGATTTATAGTCACTCATCAGATTCTCGATTCCGTATTTCGGTCATTAAACCGGTGTTTTTAGCCCAAAGAATTGGCGGGCTGTCACCACATCTTTCGCAATTTGTTCTTTCAGCGCGTCCAGCGAAGCGAAACGCTGTTCATCGCGAATCTTCTGTTTCAGCACCACTTCAATGTGACGCCCATAGAGATTCATATGTGTGTCGAGCAGATGAACTTCAAGCTGCTGACGTAAACCTTTTACCGTTGGGCGCGTACCAATATTGGCCACGCCGGGCAGCGGCTGATCGCCAAGGCCCAACACTGCCACCGCAAACACGCCTTTAACCGGCGTAACGGTGCGACGCAAAGGGAGATTAGCCGTTGGGAAACCGATGGTGCGCCCGAGTGCATCGCCGTGCACTACGCGGCCTGAGATGCTGAACGGATGGCCCAGCAGCGCTTCGGCTTGCGCAAAATCATCCTGCGCCAGCGCCTGACGAACGGCGGTGCTGCTGATGCGCTTGCCGCTGTCACAATAGGTCTGGGTGCTGATAACCTCAAAGCCATACTCCGCACCGGCTTTCTGTAATAACAGGAAATCCCCCTGGCGACCAGCGCCGAAGCGGAAATCATCGCCTACGGCCAGGAACTTGACGTTGAGCTTGTCTACCAGCAATTCGGAAATAAAACTCTGCGCCGAATGCGCAGCGAAGCGACGATCAAAACGTACGCAGAGTACGGCATCAACGCCCGCTTGTTCGAGGTACTTCAGCTTTTCACGCAAACGCGTAAGGCGCGCCGGGGCTTTGTCGCCGGCAAACAGCTCAAGCGGTTGTGGCTCAAATACCATCACCACCACCGGCAGATTGCGTTTTCGTCCTTCGGCAATCAGCTGCGCCATCAAAGCCTGGTGGCCGCGATGTACGCCGTCGAAATTGCCAATGGTCAGGACGCAGCCGCGATGCTGCTCTTTCAGATTATAAATACCGCGGATAAACTTCATGGCTGACTCAAACCGGTGGAAATCGGCGGATTATACCCTTGAATGGCGTTTAGGTTAACCCGTATACGTGCCTTTCCTGCTTCTGGCGCGGCTTATTCCACGCGTGGGCAATTGCTTAGCAAGGATCTGAAGATTTTTGCTGCGAAATACTGTATTCAACGCCGCGTTGCTGGTAGAATCCTGCGCCATCAATTACGTAATCGAGTGTTGTTTTTAAAACGACGCTTATTTGCACAAATCCATTGACATAAGAAGGCGCAAAAGGCATAGTCCTCGGCCTTTGATTTGTCCATATAGATCACATTTGGGAGTTGGACCTTGGCTAATATCAAATCAGCTAAGAAACGCGCCGTAACATCTGAGAAACGTCGCAAGCATAACGCAAGCAACCGTTCAATGATGCGTACTTTCATCAAGAAAGTATACGCGGCTATCGCAACAGGCGACAAAGCTGCTGCGCAGAACGCATTCAACGAAATGCAACCACTCGTGGACCGTCAGGCTGCTAAAGGTCTGATCCACAAAAACAAAGCTGCACGTCATAAAGCAAACCTGACTGCTCAGATCAACAAACTGGCTTAATCGCCCGTCTGTTAATCGCTTTGTAAAAAAGAACCGGCGTTTAGCCGGTTTTTTTATGCCTGCAATTCAGGGGTAAACAGCGCACTAAAGTCGCGATGGCAGATCCGCTGTACCGCCGGATGCTGAATCATCCGTTCGGCAAAGATCACGTGATACTCCTCCATCACCGCATCCAACCGCCCAATCTCTTTGATGGCGTCATCCCGGTAAATCTCGTCGCCATACAGCGTCGGAGCCACAAATATCGCGTTGTTAAGCGCACCAAAAGCTTTCATTAATGCCGCATCATCAAACTCGCCCAGAATCTCCACTTGCAATCCCCGGCTGTGAATCCAGTTCAGCAGTTTGCGACCCAGCATCGAGCGACGCCCCGGAATCAGCAAACGCCGCTCTTCCAGGCTGGCAGGAAACGGCAGCGTCGGTAACGGTGTGTTGCACCAGAAGCTGATCGGACACTCGCCCAGCTTGACCGAAAACAGCCCTTCCTGCTGAGTCGAATCAATTGGGCAATCGGAAAGAATCATATCCAGCTTGTGCTGGCTTAACTGTTCCAGCAGCATCTCGTGCGTTGATTCAAAGCAGCGCAGATGGATTCCCTCTTCAGCCACCACCGCAGCCTGCAGCACCTTGCTCACCAGTTGCTTAGACAAGGCATCCGCTACGCCAACATCAAACAGCAGATGCGACTCTTTGCGGTAGTTAACGATATCGAGCATCTCCTGGCTCAGCATGAACATGCGGTCGGCATAGCGGAACACCAGCTGACCAAGCTCCGTCGGCACTAAACCGCGCCCCTGACGACGAAACACCACGCCGCCGAGTTGCTCTTCCAGCGATTTAATCTGGCCAGTGACCGTCTGTGGCGCCAGGCACAGCACATCCGCCGCGCGCACTACCGAACCGGTTTTACACACCTGCCAGAAATAGTAGAGATGATTAAAGTTGAGCTGATTCATCGGCAAAAAAAGGAGGCTTTCGCCCCCTTCCTCTTTTAACGCAATTTGATGCGCAGCAGCGTGTAACCAATCACCGCTGAGAGCAGCGAGCCACTGAGAATCCCCAGCTTGGAGAAGGTCACCAGTTGCTCATGGGCGGCATCAAACGCCAGCGAACTGATAAAGATCGACATGGTGAAGCCGATACCGCACAGCACACCAATCGCCATGATATCGCGTATCGTGGTGCCCGCCGGCAACACCGCCAGCCGCCACTTCACCGCCAGCCAGCAGAACAGCGTGATACCCAACGGTTTACCAATCAGCAAGCCGAGAATGATGCCCAGCGGCTCTGGCGACAGCGTATCCATAAAGGTAATGCCGCTCAGCGAGATGCCGGCGTTGGCAAAAGCGAACAGCGGCAGAATCAGCCAGTTTACCCACGGCATTAAACCATGCGCCAGATGCTCGGCTGGAGAATGGCCGTTCTTCTCTTCCAGCGGCACGAAGAAGCCAACAATCACGCCCGCTAACGTTGCATGCACACCCGATTTGAGCACCGCCGTCCACAGCACAATGCCGACTAACATATAGATGGCAATGTTACGCACGCCGCAACGATTGAGAATCGCCAGCAGCACAATCGCACCTGCCGCTACGCTCAGCGACAGCACGGAGAGATCGCTGGTGTAGAACAGCGCGATAATCACGATAGCGCCGAGATCATCAATAATCGCCAGCGCCATCAGGAACACTTTCAGCGCGGTTGGCACGCGGCTGCCCAACAGTGCCAGCACACCCAATGCAAAGGCGATATCAGTAGCAGTAGGAATTGCCCAGCCGTTACGCGCAATAGGATCGCCATAATTAAGCAGCAGGAAAATCAGTCCCGGCATAACCATGCCGCCAATTGCCGCAATCACCGGGAAAATGGCGCGATCGCGGCTGGCGAGTTCACCGGTGATTAGTTCACGTTTCACTTCCAAACCAATCAGCAGGAAGAACAGCGCCATCATGGCATCGTTGATCCACAGCAGCAGGTTTTTGCTGATGTCTAATGCACCGAAGCGAATCTGCACCGGCTCGGCGAGAAACGATTGATAAGCTTGAGCGGTTTCCGCGCTGTTAGCCAAAATCATTGCCGCGACGGCCGCCAGAATCAGCACCATGCCGTTGCTGGCATCGCTGGCAATAAAGCTTTTCAGTAAGCTTCGAAGAGAACGGGGTTTGTTCACAACTCCTCCTGAGTAGAGACATTTAGGCTGAGAAGTGTAGCGACTCAAACACCTCGTTAAAAGCAGCTTATGTCTCGTTAACGACTCGATAATACCGATGCATTACGAAACGGTTTCTGCTTTTATCTCACGCCAGGCAGATTGAGCTTATATCAGGAGCGACGCGTTGGCGGGAAAACATAAAAAAAGCGGAGAGTTTCCTCTCCGCTTTATTAAGCATGCCAGACGGGATTAACGTGTTAAATCGTCAAAAAACTTCTTCACGCCGTCGAGGAAGCTTTTGGAGCGCGGGCTGTTTTTCTCACCGCTCGGGCCGCCAAAACTCTCTTCCAGTTCACGCAGTAACGCTTTCTGTTTGTCATTGAGGCTAACTGGCGTTTCCACCACCACACGACACAGCAAATCGCCTACCGCACCACCACGCACCGATTTCACGCCTTTACCGCGCATGCGGAACAGCTTGCCAGTTTGCGTTTCAGAAGGCACTTTCAGGTTCACACGCCCATCAAGCGTCGGCACTTCAATCTCGCCACCCAATGCTGCCATCGCAAAGTTAATCGGCACTTCGCAATATAGGTTGTTATCTTCACGCTCAAAGATCGGGTGCTTTTTCACCGAAACCTGAACGTACAGATCGCCCGCTGGTGCGCCCTGTTCGCCCGCTTCACCTTCGCCGGTCAGACGAATGCGATCGCCGGTATCCACGCCTGCTGGAATTTTCACCGACAGGGTTTTACTGCGCTCAACGCGACCGTGACCATGACAAGCATTGCACGGATCTTTGATCACTGAACCGCGACCGTGACAGGTCGGACACGCCTGCTGCACAGTGAAGAAGCCCTGACGCATCTGCACCTGGCCTGCGCCATGACAGGTATGACAGGTCTGCGGTTTGGTCCCCGCTTTCGCGCCGCTACCGTGGCAGACATCGCACTCTTCCAGTGTTGGAATGCGGATCTCTTTGGTCACGCCGCGTACCGCTTCTTCCAGCGTTAGCTCCATGTTGTAGCGTAAATCGGCGCCACGTGCGGCACGCTGACGGCGGCCACCACCAAAAATATCGCCAAATACGTCGCCAAAGATATCGCTGAAGTCAGCACCGCCGCCGCCGAAGCCACCACCGCCGCCCATGCCGCCTTGTTCAAAGGCTGCGTGACCATATTGGTCGTAGGCTGCACGCTTCTGTGCGTCGGTCAGAATTTCGTAGGCTTCCTTAATTTCTTTAAACTTCGCTTCGGCTTCTTTATTGTCCGGATTACGGTCCGGATGGTATTTCATCGCCAGGCGCTTATAAGCCTTTTTGATTTCACGCTCATCTGCGGATTTAGAGACGCCTAAGATCTCGTATAAATCACTCTTAGCCATATTTGTTCTGCCCTTAACATGATCGCACGGGCGTGGAGAGATCTCCTACGCCCGTGCTGGTTTCAACGGCTGTCAGGCCAGCCGTCGCGCCCGGTCAGGGGCAATTATTTTTTGTCTTTAACTTCTTCGAACTCAGCGTCGACAACGTCGTCTTCTTTCTGTGCAGAAGCATCGCCTGCATCAGCTGCCTGACCCTGCTGCTGTGCCAGCTCCATCAGTTTGCTGGACACTTCCATCAATGCCTGCATTTTGGCTTCGATTTCTGCTTTGTCTTCGCCTTTCAGCGCGGTGTTCAGCTCGGTCAACGCAGCTTCGATTGGCGCTTTGTCGTCAGCAGACAGTTTGTCGCCCGCTTCGTCCAGCTGCTTACGGGTGCTGTGCGAAATCTGATCGCCCTGGTTACGGGTCTGAACCAGCTCTTCGAACTTGCGGTCAGACTCGGCGTTCGCTTCCGCGTCACGCACCATTTTTTCGATCTCTTCTTCATTCAGACCAGAAGAAGCCTTGATGGTGATCTTCTGCTCTTTACCGCTGTTTTTGTCTTTCGCAGACACGTGCAGGATACCATCCGCATCGATATCGAAGGTGACTTCGATCTGCGGCATACCGCGCGGTGCAGCCTGGATACCGTCGAGGTTGAACTGGCCCAGGGATTTGTTATCACCTGAACGCTTACGCTCACCCTGCAGCACGTGAATCGTCACGGCAGACTGGTTATCTTCAGCGGTAGAGAACACCTGGCTGTGCTTGGTTGGGATGGTGGTGTTCTTGCTAATCAGCGAAGTCATCACGCCGCCCATGGTTTCGATACCCAGCGACAGCGGAGTCACGTCCAGCAGCAGAACGTCTTTCACTTCACCCGCCAACACGCCGCCCTGAACCGCAGCACCCACGGCTACCGCTTCATCCGGGTTCACATCTTTACGTGGCTCTTTACCAAAGAACTCAGTCACTTTGGCCTGAACCATTGGCATACGCGTTTGACCGCCCACCAGGATCACGTCGTTGATGTCTGAAACAGACAGACCCGCATCCTGCAGAGCCACTTTCAACGGCTCGATAGAGCGAGAAACCAGGTCTTCAACCAGTGATTCCAGTTTCGCACGTGTTACTTTGATATTCAGGTGCTTAGGACCGGTCGCATCCGCCGTGATGTACGGCAGGTTAACGTCGGTCTGCTGTGCTGAAGACAGCTCGATCTTGGCTTTCTCTGCCGCTTCTTTCAGACGCTGCATGGCCAGCGGATCGTTGTGCAGATCGATGCCCTGATCTTTCTTAAATTCAGCCACCAGATAGTTAATCAGACGGCTATCGAAGTCTTCACCACCAAGGTGGGTATCACCGTTGGTTGCCAGAACTTCAAAGGTTTTCTCGCCATCAACGTCATCGATCTCAATGATTGAGATATCGAAAGTACCGCCGCCCAGGTCGTATACCGCGATGGTGCGGTTGCCCTGACCTTTATCCAGGCCGTAAGCCAGTGCAGCTGCGGTTGGTTCGTTGATGATACGTTTTACTTCCAGACCCGCGATACGGCCGGCGTCTTTGGTCGCCTGACGCTGCGCATCGTTGAAGTAAGCTGGAACGGTAATAACCGCTTCAGTGACGGCTTCACCGAGGAAATCTTCCGCGGTTTTCTTCATCTTTTTCAGCACTTCAGCAGAAATCTGCGGCGGTGCCATTTTCTGGCCTTTTACGTCCAGCCATGCGTCGCCGTTATCTGCGCCGACGATTTTGTACGGCATAATTTTAATATCACGCTGTACTTCTTCGTCCTGGAAGCGACGGCCAATCAGGCGCTTGATCGCAAACAGGGTGTTCTGCGGGTTGGTCACAGACTGACGTTTAGCCGGTTGACCCACCAGAGTTTCGCCATCCTGTGCATACGCAATGATCGACGGCGTGGTGCGATCGCCTTCGGCGTTTTCCAGTACGCGTGCTTTACCACCATCCATAACTGCAACACATGAGTTGGTTGTACCCAAGTCAATACCAATAATCTTGCCCATCTAAACGTCTCCTACTTAAATTCTTTGCCAATTTGGGTTGTGAAACAGAGATGCGGTCAAACTGACCACTTTCAACTGCTGAAGCAGGCTTTTTTTGCTGCCTCACAACGCTCGATGACAAGTAAATGGGGCCGGTTCGATGCGCATCAAGGGTTAAAACTAAAAAAAATTTCATTCTCTCGTCGATTCAGATCAAAGTTGGGCAAAAAGAGGCCGCTTATTATGCAGCGCCTCGCGCCCCCAGCGGTTTGCGCGGGTGTAAAACACGAACAACATCTTCAACGCTGCTTCTGAGGAATTATGAGCAATACCACGCTGGCGAATCCCGCCCCGTTGGGCCTGATGGGATTCGGTATGACCACCATCCTGCTCAACTTACACAACACCGGCCTGTTTGCGATGGATGTGATCATCCTGGCGATGGGGATTTTCTACGGCGGCATCGCGCAAATTTTTGCCGGGCTGCTGGAATATAAGAAAGGCAACACCTTCGGGCTGACCGCCTTTACCTCTTACGGCAGCTTCTGGTTAACGTTGGTGGCGATTCTACTGCTGCCAAAACTGGGGCTGGCAGAGGCGGCCGACGGCCACTTCCTTGGCGCGTATCTCGCGCTGTGGGGCGTGTTCACTGCATTCCTGTTTTTCGGCACGCTGAAGTCACCGAAAATGCTGCAGTTCATCTTCGCCAGCCTGACGCTGCTGTTTGCGCTGCTGGCTATCGGCCACCTGACCGACAACGCGGGGTTGCTGCGCGTTGCCGGCTGGATTGGCATTATTTGCGGTTCGAGTGCGTTCTATCTGGCGATGGGCGAAGTGCTGAACGAGAAGTTTGGTCGTACGGTATTGCCGATTGGCGAGTGACTAATGAAAAGCGGAGCTGTTTGGCTCCGCTTTTTGCATTATGACGAGTGCAGCGACATATCTAACTGCGCATACTGCTGACGGCTATCGCGCCACAGCCAGATTCCCACCATAAAGCCAATTATCGCCAGCGCCAGCACATACCAGGCAGGCGCCATTGGCGTCAGGCTCATCATCAGCGTTACGCTAATCGGCGTCAGACCACCGAAAATCGCGTAAGCAACATTGTACGAGAATGAGATGCCGGTAAAGCGCACCGCCGCCGGGAATGCGCGCACCATCACCAACGGCACTACACCGACGACCCCCACGCTCAGGCCCGCTAAACCGTACCAAACAAACAGCATTTCCGGCGTGCTACTTAACTGATGGAAGAAGTTCCAGCTGCCGATCGCCAGCAGTATTGAACCGACCATCAGCGAACGCGCCGCGCCGAAGCGATCCACCAGCCATCCGGCGATAACACAACCCAGCAGCAGCATAATGGTGGCGAAGCTGTTGGCCTGCAGACTGAGCGCGGCGGGAATGCCATGCTGTTTTTGCATCAGCGTCGGCGCCATCAAAATCACCACCACAATGCAGGCCGACAGAAGCCAGGTGAGCAGCATCGAAATTACGATGCCGCGCTTATGGCTGGCAAAAATGGTTTGCAGCGGCATTTTTTCTGCCAGCGCTTTACGCTGCTGCATCTGCTGGAACACCGGGGTTTCATGCAGCCAGCGACGCAGATACATCGCCAGCAAGCCAAACACACCGCCGAGGAAGAAAGGAATGCGCCAGCCATGATCGCGCATCGCAGCCGGTGACAGCGTGGTGTTCAGCACCGTTGCCACCAGCGAACCGAGCAGAATCCCTGCGGTTAAGCCTGCGGTCAGCGTGCCGCAGGCAAAACCAATGCGTTTTTCAGGCACATGTTCGGCGACAAACACCCACGCGCCAGGCACTTCACCGCCGATAGCCGCGCCTTGCAGCACGCGCATTAGCAGCATCAATAACGGCGCAGCGATGCCAATGCTGGCATAAGTGGGCAATGCGCCCATCGCCAACGTCGGCAGCGCCATCAGCAGAATACTGAGGCTGAACATCTTCTTACGCCCCACTTTGTCACCAAAGTGCGCCATGATAATGCCGCCTAACGGACGCGCCAGATAACCCGCAGCAAAGATGGCGAAAGTCTGCACCTGACGCAACCATTCAGGAATGTCAGGCGGGAAGAACAGTTCGCCAATCACGGCGGCAAAGAAGACGAAGATAATGAAGTCGTAGAATTCCAGCGCCCCACCAAGGGCGGCCAGCGACAGGGTTTTGTAATCCTGCCCGTTAAGTCGGCGCGTTGCGTGCGTATCCATAATCCAGCGGTATCCAGAGGCAAAACAACTTATGTAAAGATTGAATTACTATACCGTCAATATTTTGCCACACCAGTGCCGCTGGATTTTATGCCTGAAAATGCCGATTTTTAGTCATTTGTCTCACGACGGGCGCTTTTGGGGCGAAAAGCTGCTACCACATCGGCATGAGTTTCCACATACGGCCCTTCCAGTAGCTGTAAACAATAAGGTACAGCGGCAAAAATCCCCGGCACCTTTACCGTTCCATCTTCCGCTTTCAGCCCTTCCAGCGTCTCTTTAATGGATTTTGGCTGGCCCGGCAGATTGAGGATCAGCGACTGCTTACGGATCACGCCAACCTGGCGAGACAAAATAGCGGTCGGCACAAATTGCAGGCTAATTTGGCGCATCTGCTCGCCGAAGCCCGGCATTTCACGGTCGGCAACCGCCAATGTGGCATCTGGCGTCACATCACGCCGCGCCGGTCCGGTGCCGCCGGTGGTGAGGACCAAATTGCAGAACAGCTCATCGACCAGCTCGCAAATCGCCTGCTCAATCATTGGCTGCTCATCCGGTACCAGACGCGTTTCAATTTCAAACGGCGTAGCCAGCGCGGCGGTGAGCCAGCTCTCTAACGCCGGAATGCCCTGATCCTGATAGATGCCGTTAGCAGCACGATCGGAAACGGAAATTAATCCAATTCGTAAAGTATCCATAGAGTTATCGCTGTGGTTAGCTGCATGGCAGCAAATGACGTGAGTAGTTAGAAGGATAATACAAGAAGCGGGGGAAAAAACGTAAAACCGTGGCAGCGGTTGCCGCCACGGCCAATCACCTTACAGCAGCTCGGCGATCATCTTCTCAAGTTTGCCCTGATCGATGGCAAAGTTGCGGATACCTTCAGCCAGTTTGGTAACGGCCATTGGATCCTGGTTGTGCTGCCAGAAGAACTCAGCTTCGGTCATCTTCGCTGGACGCGCTTTCACTTCGCCGGTGTAGCTCAGTTTACGCTCAACGGTGCCTTCGCTCTCAGCCAGCTCTTTCAGCAGGCCCGGAGAGATGGTCAGACGGTCGCAGCCAGCCAGCTCAATGATTTCACCAACGTTACGGAAGCTTGCGCCCATTACCACGGTTTCATAACCGTGCTGCTTGTAGTAGCTGTAGATTTCAGCCACAGACACCACGCCTGGATCTTCGTGGGCTGCATACTCTTTCTTATCGGTGTTCTGCTTGTACCAGTCGAGGATACGGCCAACGAATGGGGAGATCAGGAACACGCCCGCTTCGGCACAGGCACGCGCCTGCGCGAAGGAGAACAGCAGCGTCAGGTTACAGTTGATACCTTCTTTTTCCAGCTGCTCAGCAGCACGAATGCCCTGCCAGGTTGACGCCAGTTTGATCAGGATACGGTCATTGCTGATGCCCGCATCGTTGTACAGTTTGATCAGGCTACGCGCTTTAGCGATGCTCGCTTCAGTGTCGTAAGAGAGGCGCGCATCGACTTCAGTCGAGATGCGACCAGGGATCAGTTTGAGAATTTCCAGACCAATGTTGACGGCCAGCTTGTCAGAAACCAGCGCCAGCTGATCTTCTTTGTTGCTGCTCTGCTGACGTGCCCAGGTAATGGCTTCGTCAATCAGTTTGCGGTATTCAGGGATTTGAGCGGCGTTGAGAATCAAAGAAGGGTTCGTGGTCGCGTCCTGCGGCTGGTAAAGTTTCATCGCCGCGATATCACCGGTGTCGGCGACCACAGTAGTCAGCTGACGCAAGGAAGTAAGTTTGTCCGTCATGGTTCTCTTTCTCTTAGGTTGACTGTCAGGGTGTAAAAGGCTGTTGCGATAATATCACGCACAAGTGACGGCGCAACACCACGAAGTGCCCTTTACGATAGCGCTAACAAATGGGAGCGATTTGCCGATCCATGCCGCTTTTTTGCTACACTCCTTGCGACATTTTCCCTTCAATTCCCTGATAAACCTGCGGGTCAAAGAGGACGTACACGATGCTGATGGTTATCTCACCAGCGAAGACACTGGACTATGAAAGCCCGCTGGCGACACAACGTTTTACCCAACCGGCGCTGTTAGAAAAATCACACCAATTAATTGACGTTGCGCGCGATCTTTCACCGGCGCAAATCAGCTCACTGATGGGCATTAGTGACAAGCTGGCGCACCTGAATGCCGATCGTTTTAACCAATGGCAGCCGCCCTTCTCGCTGGAGAATGCGCGTCAGGCGATCCTGGCGTTCAAAGGCGATGTGTATACCGGTTTGCAGGCCGAAACTTTTAGCGACGACGATTTTGACTTTGCCCAGCAGCACCTGCGCATGTTGTCGGGTCTTTACGGCCTGCTGCGCCCACTCGATTTGATGCAGCCTTATCGCCTGGAGATGGGCATCAAGCTGGCGAATCCGGCCGGGAAAGATCTTTACGGCTTCTGGGGCGATTTGCTGACTGAGAAGTTAAACGAGGCGATTGCTGAGCAAGGCGATGACGTGCTGATCAATCTGGCATCCGATGAGTATTTCAAAGCCATCAAGCCGAAGAAACTCAACGCCGAGTTGATCAAGCCGGTGTTCCTCGATGAGAAGAATGGCAAATTTAAAGTCATCAGCTTTTACGCCAAGAAAGCGCGCGGTTTGATGAGCCGCTATGTGATTCAGAACCGCCTGACCAACCCTGCGCAGCTGAAGAAGTTCGATGTGGATGGATATTTTCTGGACGGTGCAGAAAGCAGCGAGAACGAACTGGTGTTTAAGCGCCGCGAGCAGAAATAGTTCAGCAAGCGCTGCAATGGATTGTGCTCGCTGCCCCCCTCCTCGGTCCTCCCCCATAAATGGGGGAGGAAGATGCTGCAATATGTGAGTTTGGAGGCTGCATGTGGCAGCGTCTCCTTCCCCCGCTAGCGGGGGAAGGCCGGGATGGGGGACAGCGAGCACTGACCCCAGTCAGCACTTACTTCAGCAAAAACGCCCGCAGTTCCGCGAAATCGCCTTTCAGGTTGTGCGACAGCAGCGGCAAATCGGCGCGCTCGGCCAGCTCTTTCGGCAGCGGCAGATCCTGACCCAGAATCTCATCCACGCTCTCTTTGAACTTCGCCGGATGCGCAGTCCCGAGGAACAGGCCATATTCGCCCTCCTGCAGGTTGTCGCGCAGCAAACGGTAAGCAATCGCCGCATGTGGTTCAGAGATGTAGCCAATCTCCGCCAGCTCGCGCATGGTGGATTTGGTGGTTTCATCGGTTACCGCGCCGTACGCCAGATCGGTCAAACGCCAGGTTTTGCGGCGGAACAGCTCTTCCACGCGCGGCCAGTTGTTCGGCTGGCTGACATCCATGGCGTTCGACAGCGTTGCTACCGTGGCGTTTGGCTGCCATGCGCCGTTGCCGAGGAAACGCGGCACGGTATCGTTCGCATTGGTCGCAGCGATAAAGCGCTTGATCGGCAGACCCAATGATTTAGCCAGCAGGCCAGCCGTTAAGTCACCGAAGTTACCGCTCGGCACCGACACCACCAGCTGATTGCGCTTCTCTTGTGGCAGCTGCGCTACCGCTTCGAAGTAGTAGCAAATCTGCGCCAGCAGACGGCTGATGTTGATGGAGTTCGCCGAGTTCAGGCCAATCGCCTTTTTCAGCTCTTCATCATCAAACGCCTGTTTCACCAACGCCTGACACGCATCGAAATCGCCTTCAACCGCGATGGTTTCGATGTTGCCGCCCAGCGTACAGAACAGTTTCTCCTGCAGCGGGCTGATTTTGCCCTGCGGATAGAGAATCACCACGCGCACGTTTTCCATGCCGTAGAAGGCATGTGCCACGGCGGCGCCGGTATCGCCGGACGTGGCGGTCAGAATGGTGATCTGCTCATCCGCACCGCTCACATAGGAAAGCATCTGCGCCATAAAGCGGCCGCCGAAGTCTTTAAACGCCAGCGTTGGACCGTGGAACAGCTCGAGGCAGGCTACATCATCGCTGACCTTTGCCACCGGTGCCGGGAAAGCAAAGGCGTTTTTTACGCGCTCGGCCAGCTGATGCGCCGCAATTTCATCGCCAATGTAGGCAGAGAGAATTTTGCTGCTGCGGCTGACGAAATCCATCTCCAGCATGGCGTCGATATCGGTCAGTTCGAATTCCGGCAGTTCGAGCGGGAAAAACAGCCCTTGCTGCGAGCCGAGGCCCTGTTTAACGGCCTGAGCAAAACTAACCTGCTCGTTGTGATCCTTAAGGTTGTAGAGTTTCATGCGTTATCCCAATTTACGTGCGCCAGCCGTATCAAGACGGCAGATGTGGACGAAACCTTCTTCATTCTGCAGATAGTGCTGGCTCAGCCAGTCTGCCATCCGCTGTGCCGTTGCCATCTCGTTGCAAACGGCGAAAAGTGTCGGGCCGGAGCCCGAAATGCCGCACGCCAGTGCGCCAATATCCTGCGCCGCTTTACGCGCATCGGCGAAGCCTGGCAGCAGTTTAGTGCGATACGGCTCGGCGATGACATCCTGCATAAGTTTAGCCGCCAGCTCAGGCTGCCGCGTATGACAAGCGTGAATAAAGCCTGCCAGCAGGCGGCCATGCTTAATGGCATCCTCTTTGCGGTACTGTGCCGGCAGAATGGCGCGCGCTTCGGCGGTGGAGACTTTAATCCCCGGATACGCCATCACCCACAGCCATTCGTCAAAGCACGGCACGTCCTGACTGATGATGCCGTTCTCTTCAATCATCAGCTGCACGCCGCCAAGGAAGCAGGGCGCAACGTTATCAAAGTGTACACTGCCGGAAATACGCCCTTCCAGCTCGCCCATCAGCGCCAGCAGTTCGGTGTCGTTGAGCGGTTTGCCGCAGAATTCGTTCATCGCCATCAAACCGGCAACCACCGAACAAGCACTTGAGCCGAGTCCGGAACCAATCGGCATATTCTTTTCCAGCGTCATCGCCACCGGAACTTGTTTACCAATCGCCTGGCAAAAACGCTCCCAGCACTGATAAACGATGTTCTCCTGCGGATTGGTCGGCAGTTTGCTGACAAAACGCCCGGAGTTCACCAGGCTAAAGCTGTCGGCGGCTTCCACGGAAACGCAGTCACCCAGCAAGGTGCCATCCACCGGCGAAACCGCCGCGCCAAGCACATCAAAGCCGACGCTGACGTTACCTATCGAGGCCGGTGCATAAAATTTTTACCATCATCAAACTCCCAACTTCCACGACAGCGTACGCAACAGGTCAGCAAACACGCCCGCTGCTGTGACATCATTCCCTGCACCATATCCACGCAGAACCAGCGGGATTGGCTGATAGTAGCGGCTGTAGAATGCCAGCGCATTCTCACCGTTCTTCACTTTGTACAGCGGATCGTTGCCGTCCACCGCGTCAATCTTCACTTTGCAGACGCCACCCTCTTCAATCGCGCCGACGAAGCGTAATACTTTACCTTCGTCACGCGCTTTGGCAACGCGCGCGGCAAAGGCGTTATCCAGCTCCGGCAGACGTTGCATAAACTGCTCAACGTCGGCGATCTCCGTCAGGCTGGCGGGCAGCAGCGGTTCGATATCGATATCGCTAAGCTCCAGCTGATGCCCCGCTTCACGCGCCAGAATCAGCAGCTTACGCGCCACATCGGTGCCAGAAAGATCGTCACGTGGATCCGGCTCGGTAAAGCCCATCTCACGCGCCATTTTGGTCGCTTCCGACAGCGAAACGCCCTCATCAAGCTTGCCGAAGATAAAAGAGAGCGAGCCAGAGAGAATACCGGAGAACTTGATCAGTTCATCCCCGGCATTCATCAGGTTTTGCAGGTTTTCGATCACCGGCAAACCGGCACCAACGTTGGTGTCGTATAGGAACTTACGGCGCGATTTTGCTGCCGCTGCACGCATCTGCTGGTAATAATTCCACGACGACGTGTTGGCCTTTTTGTTCGGCGTGACGACATGGAAACCTTCGGCGAGGAAATCGGCATACTGATCGGCAACCGCCTGGCTGGAGGTACAATCGACGATCACCGGGTTTAGCAGATGATACTCTTTCACCAAACGCATCAAGCGACCGAGATTGAACGGCTCTTTGGCTTTGTTCAGTTCTGCCTTCCAGTTGCTGAGATCGATACCGTGTACGTTGGTCAACAGCGCCCGCGAGTTAGCGATGCCGCACACGCGCAGATCGATGTGCTTCTGTTTCAGCCACGTCTGCTGGCGATGCAGCTGATCCAGCAACGCTGCGCCCACACCGCCAACGCCGACCACGAACACTTCAATGACCTGATCGGTAGCGAACAGCATCTGATGCACCACACGCACGCCGGTGGTGACTTCATCGTTGCTCACTACCACCGAGATGGAACGCTCAGACGAGCCCTGCGCAATCGCCACGATATTGATGTTGGCTCGCGCCAGCGCCGAGAAGAATTTAGCCGAGATGCCGCGCAGCGTACGCATGCCATCACCGACCACCGAGATCACCGCCAGCTGTTCCAGCACGTCCAGCGGATCGAGTAAGCCATCTTTCAACTCCAGATAGAACTCCTCTTCCAGCACGCGACGCGCACGCGCCTGCTCGCTTTGCGGTACGCAGAAGCTGATGCTGTATTCCGAAGAGGATTGGGTGATCAGCACCACGGAGATGCCGGTGCGTGACATTGCGGCGAAAACGCGCGCCGCCATGCCGACCATGCCTTTCATGCCCGGACCTGACACGTTGAACATCGCCATGTTATTCAGGTTAGTAATGCCTTTCACCGGATTCTCATCCAGCTCGCCTTCGCCACCAATTAAGGTGCCCGGCGCTTGCGGGTTAGCGGTGTTTTTGATCAGGCAAGGAATCTGGAACTGGGCGATGGGCGCGATGGTACGCGGATGCAAGACTTTGGCGCCGAAGTAGGAGAGCTCCATTGCTTCCTGATACGACATCGATTTTAGTAAGCGCGCATCAGGTACCTGGCGCGGGTCGCAGGTATAAACGCCGTCAACATCGGTCCAGATTTCACAGCAATCAGCGCGCAAACACGCAGCCAACACGGCGGCGGAGTAGTCAGAACCGTTGCGGCCAAGCACCACCAGTTCACCTTTCTCGTTCCCGGCGGTGAAACCGGCCATCAGGATAAAGTGATCGGCTGGGATCTGGCTGGCGGCGATGCGACGCGTGGATTCGGCGATATCAACGGTGGATTCAAGGTAATGACCAATCGCCAGCAACTTCTCCACCGGATCGATAACGGTAACTTTGTGGCCGCGCGCCTGCAGCAGCGCTTCCATAATAGCAATCGACAGCTTTTCGCCACGGCAGATAATGGCGGCATTCACAGCGTCCGGACATTGGCCCAGCAGGCTGATGCCGTGCAGCACTTGTTTAAGCTGCGCAAATTCCAGCTCAACGCGGGTTTTTAGTCCGTCATAATCAAAGCCCGACTGCGCATCACGCAAGCCTTGCAGCAGGTCGGCAAAAATACGTTCGGCATCGCTGATATTCGGCAACGTGTCCAGGCCGCTGATGGTTTTCTCAATCATCGCCACCAGATGATTGGTAATTTTTGCTGGTGCAGAGAGTACGGTCGCAACCTGTCCCTGTTGTGCATTGCTTTCCAGAATATCCGCCACACGGAGAAAACGTTCCGCATTGGCTACTGAGGTTCCGCCGAATTTCAGCACTCGCATATTTGAAGCTCTCCTGAATTTTTGCCGAAAAAAAAGCCCGCACTGTTTAGGTGCGGGCTTTTTTCTTTGTTTTTCCTGTATGCGTCAGCCCGCACCGTTACCTGTGGTAATGGTGGTGGTAATAATAATTGTGGTGTTCAGGCTGAGTTTACGCATTTAGATTTTTTTCTGTCTGTCTTTGTCTTGTCCGTCTGCCTTCCAGAAGTAAAGCAAAGCGCACGTTAAGTCAACGAATTTGTCTTAGCCGCGCCGTCCCTGGCGTTGCGCAGTGCTGCGCTTGCTGAGGCAAAAATTATCGCGATCGTTCAGGAGATGCGGCGGATTGCCGCATCAGTCACTAGCATCTCAGGATTTATCCGAGCAATTATCTATAAGTTTTTTTTCTACGTCGTGTAACAAACGATGCAGCATGGCGCTGTCACGCTGTTCCAGCAGGCCGATGCGCTGATCGATCCAGTCCGCCATTTTGACGTCATCACTCACATCCAGCTTGACCAGCAACTGATGAAAGCGCTGGCGCAATGCCTGCAACTGCTGCTCATTCGCCACTTCTGCGGTCTCAGCCGCAATCTGATTGAGCGCCGACAGCTGATAGCAATACACCATCACTGCCTGACCGAGATTCAGCGACGGATAATCATTGGCCATCGGAATGCCGGTTAACAGATCGACCTGCTCCAGCTCTTCATTGGTTAAGCCGCTGTCTTCACGGCCAAACACCAACGCGATGCGGCTCAGCCATTGGCGCTTCTCCTGCAGGATGTTTTCAACCTGGCTGGGCGTAGCGTAATAGCGGAATTTCGCGCGGCTACGTGCGGTGGTCGCTACGGAAAAATCGACATCCTTGAGCGCCTCGCTCAGCGTGGCGTAGGTTTTGACGTTATCGAGGATCTCACCGGCGCCGTGCGCCACTCGACGTGCTGCGGGATCTTGCCAGGCATCGCTGGTGACAATGCGCAGCTCGCTAAATCCCATGGTTTTCATAGCGCGAGCAGCCGCACCGATATTTTCCGGACGAGCGGGAGAGACAAGGATTAAGGGGAAATGCATGATTTTTCCATCGAACTGTTAACAACTCGCATTATGTTGGCATGCAGCAGAGAAAATACCAACTGCGGCTAGTGGAAAAATAAGATGTTAACGATGTTAAAAGAGGGATAAATCCAGCTGTAGTGGAAATTAGCGGGCATAAGCAAAATTATCGGACCTATTGAATATAAAACCCTTTTCTTTCATATCATTGAAATATAATTTCCTGTGTGTTTTAGTTTTGGTTTTATAAGGACGAAATGTAGCAAAAATGCTGCATTTTGTGAGCTAAACTAGCAATCCTGGAGAAGTTTTTCATAAAAGTGTTAACGTGCTACACTTGCATTTGATATAAGTCAACGAAGCGTTGTTTTTATGCTTATCGGTTGTTGTTGGTGCTGTTAGGTTGCTGTTAATACGGTTAGGATGAGCGCCTGTCCGAGATCCTCGGGGCGTGCAAATATCCATCCTGACTGGCTGAGCTAACACTGAAGTTGACGTAGATGGATGGTGTATTCCGAAGATTATTTCGTATACCGGTTGCAGCACATTAGCGTAACCGACGTACGCCCTGTTTTCGATTTGTTGGCAAATTTTAGGTAGCGAAACATGCAGACCCCGCACATTCTTATCGTTGAAGACGAACTGGTCACGCGTAACACCCTCAAAAGTATCTTTGAGGCAGAAGGTTACGTGGTCTATGAAGCCACCGACGGCGCCGAGATGCATCAGGTTTTGACGGACAATGACGTCAATCTGGTGATTATGGATATCAACCTGCCAGGTAAAAACGGTTTGCTGTTGGCGCGCGAATTGCGTGAGCAAGCAAACGTCGCGCTGATGTTCCTTACCGGCCGTGATAATGAAGTGGATAAAATCCTCGGTCTGGAAATCGGTGCCGATGATTACATCACCAAACCGTTCAACCCGCGTGAGTTGACGATTCGTGCACGCAATTTGCTGTCGCGCACCATGAATCTGGCGATGCCAAGTGAAGAACGCCGTACCGTTGAAAGCTATCGCTTCAACGGTTGGGAGCTGGATATCAACAGCCGCTCACTGATCAGTCCAAACGGCGACCAGTACAAGCTGCCGCGCAGTGAATTCCGCGCCATGCTGCACTTCTGTGAGAACCCAGGCAAAATCCAGACGCGTGGTGACTTGCTGAAGAAGATGACCGGCCGCGAGCTGAAGCCGCATGACCGTACCGTGGATGTCACCATCCGCCGTATTCGTAAGCATTTCGAATCCACGCCAGACACGCCAGAAATCATCGCCACCATTCACGGCGAAGGTTACCGCTTCTGCGGCGAACTGCAGGATTAAAAATTGAAAGAAAAAACGCCCGTCAGGGCGTTTTTTTATGCCTGCATCAATGCCACGGCATAATCGGCACGGCGCTCAGCGCATTCTTCGGCGATCCATCCACCACCTTGTCGGAATAGCTCAGGTACACCAGCGCATGACGTTTCTGGTCAAAGAAGCGCACCACCTGCAGCTTCTTAAACACCAATGATGTGCGTTTTTTGAACACCACTTCACCTTGCGCCTTGCCTTGTGCGATTTTCTCGCTAAGCTCTACCGGTCCCACCTGTTGACAGGAGATGGCCGCGTCGGACGTGTCTTCCGCCAAACCTAGTCCCCCTTTGATACCGCCGGTTTTTGCCCGGCTGATATAACAGGTTACATTTTTTACGTCGGGGTCATCGAAGGCTTCTACCACGATCTTATGATCGGGGCCAAATATCTTGAATACCGTGTCAACTGAGCCGATCTCTTCGGCCTGAACGCCAGCACTGAATACATATGTTGCCAACGTGATTATAAGAATACGAGCTATTGTCATTGAGTTACCATTGCCAATCGAATAGATGAGAATGTAATGTACTGTCAATCGAACAGAGAACCAAACCTAAAAGGGTTTTAACCCACATTGACTTAGCACACTCGATTAGCAAACCGCCCCCACGCTTTTGTGCATTTCGTGCTATTATTCGACGACTTCATAGTTGCGCCACCAGAGAGTTATGAGGATGTTTTATGGACCAAGCCGGTATCATTCGCGATTTGCTTGTCTGGCTGGAGAGCCATCTGGATCAACCGCTTTCATTAGATAACGTTGCGCAGAAAGCAGGCTACTCCAAGTGGCATCTACAGCGGATGTTCAAGGAAGTAACCAGCCACGCGATTGGTGCGTACATTCGCGCGCGTAGGCTGTCGAAAGCCGCGGTGGCGCTTCGCCTGACCAGCCGCCCCATCCTCGACATCGCGTTACAATATCGCTTCGATTCGCAGCAGACCTTTACCCGTGCGTTTAAAAAGCAATTCAACCAAACGCCGGCCTGGTATCGTCGCTCATCGGAGTGGAACTCGTTTGGCATTCGCCCGCCAATTCGTCTCGACGATAACAGCATGCCGGAAGCGCAGTTTGTCACGCTGCCTGAAACGGTGCTGGTCGGCCAGACGCAGAGTTACTCCTGTACGCTGGAGCAGATTTCCAGCTATCGCGATGAGATGCGCCTGCATTTCTGGAAGCAGTTCCTGCTGGAAACCGACACGGTGCCGCCGGTGCTGTATGGCTTGCATCAGGTGCGCGCCAGCCATGAAAAAGATGATGAGCAGGAGATTCTCTACACCACTGCGGTGCCTGCCGATCAGCTGGCAAAAAGCATGCAGTCGAATCAGAGCGTGATTGTGGAAGCCGGTGATTACGTGCAGTTCACCTACAACGGTGCGCGCAGCGCGCTGGGTGAATTTATCCTGCTGCTGTACGGCACTTGTATGCCAACGCTGGGATTAGTGCGTCGTCAGGGACAGGACATCGAGCGTTTCTACACGCACGGGGGTAAAAAGCGTAGCGAGCCGCCAACGGAAATCCGCTGCGAATACCTGATTCCGATTCGCCAACAGAATAACTAATAAAAAAATGCCGTCATCGCGACGGCATTTTTATTTTGGCTTAGCGTTGAAGCTCGTCTAACGCTGGCGCATCCAGATGCGACACATCTCCCGCCGTCTCAACCACCCAACCGGCCGCCAGCCACGCGCTCTGCTGATGATCCACGCGCGAGATCGAGCAATTCCGCAAACGCAAACGACGTTCCGCATGCGCAGGCAAACCGAGAATGGTACTGACCAACACGCCCAGCGCCATCCCGTGGCTGACAATCAGCGGACGGCTGCCGGCAGGCAACTCCAGCAGTGCATTCAGCGCTTCGTGCATACGCGTCGCCATCTCCGCCATCGATTCGCCACCCGGAATACGTCCAGCAGTGGTGCCATCCACCAGCGTTTTCCGCCAGTGTTCCTCTTCTTCGGTTAAGCCATCGAGTGGACGTTGTTCCAGGCAGCCCATATTGAGCTCGCGCAGACGCGCATCGAGCGTCACGGTGCAGCCACACGCATCGGCGATAATCTCTGCCGTACGCCGCGTCCGTCCCAAATCGCTGGCAATCACATGGGTAATGCCCAGCGATTTCACTCGCTCGCCCACTTGCTGAGCCTGCTGCTCACCTTTTTCCGTTAACGGGCTGTCAGACTGCCCCTGAATGCGCCGAGCCGCATTCCATACCGTTTCACCGTGACGAACAAGATAGACCTGTAGCATGCTTAATTTCCGTTATACTGCGACAAATTTGCCTCGAGGGTTCAAACAATTATGTACCATGTTGTCGCAGCCACCATCAACCCGGCAAAAATTCGCGCGATTGCTCAGGCGTTCAACGACGTTTTCGGCGAAGGATCCTGCCACATCGAAGGGGTTGAGGTCGAGAGCGGCGTCGCAGCCCAGCCACTTAGTGATGTTGAAACGCGAACTGGCGCACGTCAGCGGGTTGAGAACGCGCGTCAAACGCGTCCACGGGCCGATTACTGGGTGGCGATCGAAGCGGGAATCGAAGGCGATTGCGCCTTTGCGTGGATGGTGATTGAAAACGCGCAGCAGCGCGGAGAATCACGTTCGGCCAGCTTTACGCTGCCGCCGATTGTCGTGGCAGGCTTGGCTGCCGGGCATGAACTGGGTGATGAGATGGCACGCTTAACCGGCGTGGAGAATATCAAACACAAAGGTGGCGCGATTGGTGCCCTCACCCACGGCCTGCTTAGCCGCTCCAGCGTCTACCATCAGGCGTTGATTCTGGCGCTGTGTCCGTTCACCCATCCGCTCTACAGCCAGCGTTAACCGCGGCCAAGACGCGCTTCCAGCCAGCGTTTTAGCTCTGGCGGCGCCTCTTTCAGACTATTAGACCCGCGCGTAATGGTGGCGATGCCGACGCCCAACTCATTCTTCAGTTCACGCTGGCTCATATCGCCGTTCATCAGCTCTTCAATAATGCGCAAACGCGTCCCGTAGGATTCACGTTCATCCGGCGTCATCATCAGTTGTAATAACGGCAGCGCCACGCCATCGGCAAAGGCATTTTGCATCAGTTCGATAAATCGCAGCCAGTTATCTTCAACAGGCTGAGCCGATTCCGGCTGGGAAGAAAGGGGTTGGCTCATGAAGGGCTTCCGTACTCATTAACGAGTACGGAAGCATAGCACAGTCAATACTGGCGATTCCACTCACTGTCGGCGAGAATCTTGTCCGGCTTGCCCATGAAGTAGCGGTAATAGGCATCGTAGGCCAGCACGTTTTTCACGTAGCCACGCGTTTCGGAGAACGGAATGGTTTCGATAAACGCCACCGCATCCAGATTACCACCGCTGGTTTTCTGCCAGCTGCGCACGCGTCCCGGACCGGCATTATAGGCGGCCGAAGAGAAGATGCGGTTCTGACCAAACTGCTGATAGACATACTCCAGATACTGCGTACCGATCTGAATATTGGTCTGCGGATCCAGCAGCTGGCTGCTGTTCACATAGCCGGGAATGTTATACATCTTCACGGTATGCGTCGCCGTAGCGGGCATCACCTGCATCAATCCGCTGGCGCCCACCGGTGAACGCGCTTTCGGATTCCACGCGCTCTCCTGGCGTGAAATCGCCATCGCATAACTCTGCGGAATGCCTTTGTCGCTGGTGTATTGCTGGTAAAGGTTTTGCCACGCCAGCGGGAAGCGCTCTTTCAGGCTATCCCACATTTTCGCGGTGATGGTGGCCTGCACGCTGAGATCCCACCAATCCTGCTCGTTAGCGTAACGCGCTAGCATCTGCTGCTGCGAACGGGTTTTGCTGGAGATCAGATTGGCCCACTCGCTGCGTGCCAGGTTATCCAGCCCCCAATACATCAGCTCACGCACGCGCGCCATTTCCGCACCTTGCGTCACGCTGCTGTCGGCTGCCGGAGCCTTGTCGACCTGCAACGGATACTCCACGCCCAAACGCTGCGCCGCGACCATCGGATAGAAGCCGCGCGCCTGCATCAGCTTCCGCAGAATATCATTGGCTTCCTCTTTGCGGCCCTGCGAAATCAGCAAATCCGCCTGCCAGTATTGCCACTCATCTTTCTCTTTGGCTTCCACCGGCAAACGCGCGATCCAGGTATTGAGACCACGACGATCGTTCTGGCTCAGCGCCAGGCGTACGCGGCGCTCCACCAGCGCGGTAGATTCGCTGTTCATCACCACCGCATCACGCCAGCGCGCCTGCTCGCTGGTGAGATCCGCGCCCATCATGCGCCACACCACGGTCTCTTTCAGATCCTGCTCATCGGCCTGGCTCATCTTCTGCGCCTGCACCAGCTGCGGGATCATCATGCGCGCGTTATCCATATCCTCACGCGCCACGCGGGCGAAGGCATAGCTGGTCGCCATGCGGGTGAAATCGGTGGGTCCCATGCTGCTGGCAAAGGTGGTGACGGTTTGCGGATTCTGCTGCAGCGCAATCAGCGCGCTGGCGGTGGTTTGATAATCCGCCGGCAGCATTTTCGCCAGGTAATTCACCAGGCTGTCGTTACCGGCTTTCATCGCCAGACGAATACGCTCGAGAATGGTGATCGGCGAGAGTTGCCCGCTGGCTTGCCATACCGAAAACAGCTTGTCGCAGTCGTTCGGCAACGCGGTGCCGCGCAGCCAAATCTCTTTCGCACCGGCAAACGCCGCCTGCTGCTGGCCGGTCGCCCACTTAGCGTAATACCAGTTACAGCGCGCCTGCACCGGTTTCGGTTCATCCGGGCTGAAGCTGAGTACGCCCTGCCAATCCTGACGGTTTGCCAGCACATTCACAAAGCGCGTTGAGAGCGAGCGCGCCGGTGGCAGCGTAGGATACTGTTGAATAAAGTTCTTCACCGCCAGCGGCGTCTCTTGATCGAGATCCTGCGCCAGCAGGCGATATTGCAGATAAGGATAAAGCGGATAATCCTGCAGCGTCGGCATCAGCTGCGTCACCTGGTCCATCTGTTTGTTATCCCAGGCTTGCTTGATTTGCGCATAGCGCTGTCGCTGCTGATCCAGCGAATCGGCCCATACGCTGCTGGCCGTGCTGACCAGACAGATCCCTAGCATCCAGTAACGCCACTTCTCCATTACGCTCTCCTCTCAGTGCTGCGATCCAGCTCATGCCAGACTTCCTTCATGCTAACCAGGCCAACCGTCTCTTGCCATGTTCTTCACAAAATTTACGCTCGCGCACCGCCGTTGCGCAGCGTTTGCGCCGCCGTTGTGCAATTTATCATCAGAAAAACGTATTACACATCAATTAACTACGCGGTTTCATCGGCTTACAAAAATGGCACGCGCTTTGCTCTGTTGAATTCCATCTTGTATACCAGTTGGAATTCACACATGGCATTGACCTTTGGCTTTACGCTCCAGGATTGGCAACGCAGTTACCAACAGGATCCACAACAGATTACCGCCTTGCTGGCGGCTCATCTCGACGCCATCGACGCGCAGGATAACGCGTGGCTCTATCTTGCCACGCCCGCGCAACTGCAGGCACAGATTGAACCGCTGCTGGCGAGCTATCAGCGCAACCCGGCGGCGCTGCCGCTGTTTGGCGTGCCGTTTGCGGTAAAAGATAATATTGATGTCGCCGGCTGGCCGACCAGCGCCGCCTGCCCGGCCTTCACCTACACCGCCGAAGCCGATGCCTTTGTTGTCGCGCAGCTCAAAGCAGCAGGCGCGGTGGTGATTGGCAAAACCAACCTCGACCAATACGCCACCGGCTTAGTCGGCACGCGTTCGCCGTTTGGTGCGGTGAGCAACACCTTCAATCCTGATTACGTCAGCGGCGGCTCCAGCTCCGGTTCTGCGTCGGTGCTGGCGCGCGGTCTGGTGGGCTTCTCGCTCGGCACCGACACCGCCGGTTCGGGCCGCGTGCCCGCCGGTTTTAACAACATTGTCGGCCTCAAGCCGACCAAAGGTTGGTTCTCTGCCAGCGGCGTGGTGCCCGCTTGCCGCCTCAATGACACCATTTCCGTTTTCGCGTTAACCGTCGAAGATGCCTTCGCGGTGGCTACCGCAGCGGGCGGCTATGACGCGGGCGATGCCTATTCGCGCAGCAATCCGCACACCGCGCCAGCCAGCTTCAAAGCGCAGCCCGATTTCGCCATTCCCGCCACGCCTGAATTCTTCGGCGACAAGCAAGCCGAAGCGGCCTGGCTGGCGGCGCTGGAGCAATTGCAGGCCGGCGGCGCCACACTGCATCCAATCGATTTTTCTCTGTTCCATCAACTCGCCGAGCAGCTCTATTACGGTCCGTGGGTTGCCGAGCGCACCGTGGCGGTGGGCGAGATGATCCATCGCCCGGAAGAGATGGATCCGGTGGTGTACGGCATCGTCAGCAGCGGCCTGAAATACACGGCGGTGGAAGCCTATCAGGCGGAATACCTACGCGCCGAACTGACGCGCCAGATTCAGCAAACGCTGGCGCAGTTCGATGCGCTGTTGGTGCCCACCTCGCCAACCATCCATACGCTGGACGAAATGCAGCAGGAGCCGGTGCACTACAACTCGCAGTTCGGCACCTACACCAATTTCACCAACCTGGCCGATCTCAGCGCGCTGGCGCTGCCTGCGCCGTTCCGCGCCGATGGATTGCCCGCCGGCATCACGCTGATTGCACCTGCGTGGCACGATCGCGCACTGGCTGGTTTTGGCCTGCGCTGGCAGCAGCAGATGGCGCTGCCGCTCGGTGCCACTGGCAAAGCAGCGCCCGCACAATCATACGCGCTGCCGATTTCAACCGATCACGTCCGCGTGGCGGTGGTGGGTGCGCATCTCACCGGCATGCCGCTCAACTTCCAGCTCACCACGCGCCAGGCGGTGCTGGTCGAGGAGACGCAAACCGCCAGCCATTACCGTCTGTTCGCCCTGCTCGATGGCCCGATTAAGAAGCCGGGCCTGCTGCGTGGCGAGAGCGGTGCGGCGATCACCGTGGAACTGTGGGATATCCCGCTGGCGCGCTTTGGCGAGTTCGTGGCGGAAATCCCGGCCCCGCTCGGCATTGGCTCGCTGACGCTGGCCGACGGACGCATCGTAAAAGGCTTTATCTGTGAACCGGCGGTGCTGTCGCAGGCGCTGGAAATTACCGAATTTGGCGGCTGGCGCAACTGGCTGGCCTCTCTGGGGAGTAAATAAGCATGTTCAGCACCGTTCTGATTGCTAACCGTGGCGAAATCGCCTGCCGCGCCATTCGCACCTTAAAACGCCTCGGCGTGAAAAGCGTCGCCGTCTATTCCGATGCTGACCGCAACGCGCGCCACGTCAAAGAAGCAGACGTCGCCATCGCCCTCGGCGGCGACAAAGCCAGCGACAGCTATTTACGCATCGATAAAATCCTCGCCGCCGCGCAGGAAACCGGCGCGCAAGCCATTTGGCCGGGCTACGGTTTCCTGTCAGAAAGCCTGCCGTTTGCCGATGCCTGTGAAAAAGCCGGCATCGCCTTTGTCGGCCCCACCGCGCAGCAGATTGGCGAGTTTGGCCTGAAACACCGCGCGCGTGAGCTCGCCGCCAGCGCAGGCGTGCCGATGACGCCGGGCACGCCGCTGCTGAGTTCGCTGGAAGAAGCTTTAAGCGCCGCCGACACCATCGGCTATCCGGTGATGCTGAAAAGCACGGCAGGCGGTGGCGGCATTGGCCTGACGCGCTGCGCCGACGCCGATGCGCTGCGCAATGCGTGGGAGAGCGTGCGCCGCCTTGGCGAGCAGTTCTTCAGCGATGCGGGCGTGTTTTTAGAACGCTGCATCGATCGCGCGCGCCACGTTGAAGTGCAGATTTTTGGCGACGGCAGCGGCAAAGTGATCGCGCTCGGCGAACGCGACTGTTCGCTGCAGCGCCGCAACCAGAAAGTGGTGGAAGAGACGCCTGCCCCCAATCTGCCGCAGGCAACGCGTGAAGCGCTGCTCTCTTCTGCAGTACGCCTTGGCGAGCTGGTGAATTATCGCAGCGCCGGTACGGTGGAATACATCTACGACGCCGAACAAGATGCCTTCTACTTCCTCGAAGTAAACACCCGCCTGCAGGTTGAACATCCTGTCACCGAATGCGTCACCGGCCTCGATCTGGTTGAGTGCATGCTGAAAGTCGCCGCTGGCGATGCCCTCGACTGGGCGCGCCTGCAGCAAGCGCCCGCTGGCGCATCGATTGAAGTGCGTATCTACGCCGAAGATCCGCTGAAAAACTTCCAGCCCAGCCCCGGCGTGCTGACCCACGTCAGTTTCCCGGATGACGTGCGCGTTGATGGCTGGATCGCTACCGGCACCGAAGTCTCGGCGTTTTACGATCCGATGGTCGCCAAACTGATCGTGCATGCCGACACGCGCGCAGCGGCGCTGGCGAAGATGCAGCAGGCGCTCGACGCCACGCAGCTGCACGGCATCGCCAGCAATCTCGATTATCTGCGCCAGATCGTCGCCACCGACGCCTTCCGCAGCGGCAACGTGTGGACGCGCTTCCTCGATAGCTTCACACCAGCCGCCAGCGTGATTGAAGTGCTGCAACCCGGCACCTTCAGCAGCATTCAGGATTTCCCTGGCCGCCTCGGTTATTGGGATATCGGCGTGCCACCGTCCGGCCCAATGGACGATTTCGCCTTCCGCCTCGCCAACCGCATTGTTGGCAACCACGACAGCGCCGCCGGACTGGAATTCACGCTGCAAGGCCCCACGCTGCGCTTCCACAGCGATGCCGTTATCGCCCTGACCGGCGCTGATTGCCCAGCCGACGTCGATGGCGAAAACATCGCCTACTGGCAGCCCGTCAGCGTCATAGCGGGACAAACCCTGACGCTGGGCCGCGCGCAGAGCGGCTGCCGCACCTACTTAGCGGTACGCAACGGGTTCGATGTGCCGGAATATCTCGGCAGCCGATCCACCTTCTCACTCGGCCAGTTTGGCGGCCACGCCGGACGCACTCTGCGCGTCGCCGACATGCTGCCAATTTCTCAGCCGCAGCTCGCTGCCTGCACCACGCCCGCGCCGGTCAGCGCACCGCAGGCGCTCGATCATGCGCTGGTGCCGCACTACGGCACTGAATGGCGCATCGGCGTATTGTATGGACCGCATGGCGCACCGGATTTCTTCACTCAGGCGGCGATTGATGAGTTCTTTGCCAGCGACTGGCAGGTGCACTACAACTCCAACCGCCTCGGCGTGCGTTTGGTTGGCCCGAAACCGACATGGACGCGCGCCAACGGCGGCGAAGCCGGCCTGCATCCGTCCAACGTGCATGACTGCGAATACGCCATCGGCGCGGTGAACTTCACCGGCGACTTCCCGGTGATCCTGACGCACGACGGCCCTAGCCTCGGCGGCTTCGTCTGCCCGGTGACCATCGCCAAAGCCGAACTGTGGAAAGTCGGCCAGGTGAAACCGGGCGATAAAATTCGCTTCCACCCAATCAGCGCCGACGAAGCGGTGGCGCTGGAAAAAGCCCAGGCGCACAGCGTGGCCACGCTGCGCAGCAGCCACGCGCCGGCCTTTGCGGTGCCCTCTTTAGCAGCCAGCGCTATCGGTTCCGCCACCTTGCTGGCGGCGCTCCCCGCCACGGCAACCACGCCAGCGGCGGTTTATCGCCAGGCGGGCGACAAATATGTGCTGATTGAGTACGGCGATAACGTGCTGGATCTGGCGCTGCGTCTGCGCGTGCATCTGCTGATGAATGCGCTACGTGAACGCGCGGTGCCGGGCGTGGAAGAGCTGTCGCCGGGCGTGCGCTCTCTGCAGGTACGCTACGACAGCCTGATTCTCAGCCAGAAACAGCTGATGCAGCTGCTGCTGGAACTGGAAGCCGGGCTCGGCGATGTCAGCCAGCTGAAAGTGCCGTCGCGCATTGTCTGGATGCCGATGGCCTTCGAAGATAGCGCCACGCTCGGCGCGGTCGAACGTTATCAGGAAACCGTGCGTGCCAGCGCGCCGTGGCTGCCAAATAACGTCGATTTTATCCAGCGTATTAATGGCCTGCCGAGCCGCGAAGCGGTGCGCGACACCCTTTTTGATGCCAGCTACCTGATTCTCGGCCTTGGCGATGTCTATCTCGGCGCGCCGTGCGCGGTACCGATCGATCCACGCCATCGCCTGCTGAGCTCCAAATACAGCCCGGCGCGCACCTTTACCGCCGAAGGCACGGTTGGCATTGGCGGCATGTACATGTGCATCTACGGCATGGATTCACCCGGCGGTTATCAGCTGGTGGGCCGCACGCTGCCAATCTGGAACAAGTTCCTCAAAAATGAACAGTTTGCGGCCGACGAGCCGTGGCTGCTGCACTTCTTCGATCAGGTGCGCTTTTATCCGGTAACGGAAAACGAACTGACGCAGCTGCGCGATGACTTCCGCGAAGGCCGCGCCACGGTGCGCATCGAAGAAACGGTCTTCGACTTCGCCGCCCATCATCAATTCCTGGCGGAAAATGCCGCATCGATCAGTGATTTCCGCCAGCGTCAGTCCGCCGCCTTCGAACAGGAAGTGACGCTGTGGGCGCAGGAAGAGCAGAACGCGCCGCTCACCAGCGAGGAGACGCTGGTGGTGGCCGAAGCCGACGACGATGCGCTGGCGGTGTGCGCCGATATGAACGGCAACATCTGGAAAGTGCTGGTGCAGCCGGGCGACGCGGTGGAAGCCGGTCAAACGCTGATCATCGTGGAAGCGATGAAAATGGAACTGGCGATTGTCGCGCCGCAGGCCGGCACGGTGAAACGCATTGCCTGCCAGGCAGGACGTCCGGTGAGTCCGGGCGATGCCCTGCTGTGGCTGGAATAAGGAGCTGGCATGAACACGAGCCCTCGTAGCAAAGGTCGTCCGGAAGCACTGGCCGAAAAGGTTTATCAGGCGCTGAAACAGGACATTTTTGAGTTCCGACTGATGCCGGGCGATCGCTTCAGCGAAAACGAAATCGCCGATCGGCTGGAAGTGAGCCGCACGCCGGTGCGTCAGGCGCTGTTCTGGCTGGAGCGCGAGGGCTACGTCGAAGTGTGGTTCCGCAGCGGCTGGCAGGTGAAGCCGTTTGACTTTGAATATTTCGAAGAGCTGTACGACTTTCGCACCGTGCTGGAGTGCGAAGCGGTGCGCCGCTTGTGCGCACTGCCCGCACCGCAGTGCATCGACATGCTCACCGCGCTGAAAAGCTTCTGGATGGATGCACCGCCTCTGGCGGATGGCAAAGCGGTTTCGGCGCAGGATGAAGCCTTTCACATGGCGCTGGTGGCCGCCGCTGGCAATCAGGAGATGGCGCGCATCCACGCCGAACTGACCGAAAAAATCCGCATCATTCGCCGTCTCGATTTTACCCGAGACGACCGAATGGAGGCGACATACCGCGAGCACGCTCAGATTTTACGGGCGATTTTCCAGCAACAAACCGAGGAGGCGCAGCGCATTTTAACCGACCACATCGCCGTCAGTAAGGCAGAGGTCAGAAAGATCACATTGCATATGTTACAGCAGGCTCGACTTCAACCCATTGAATAACAATACAAACATCGTGAGGGTTTTACTGATGAAAAGACGTTCGTTGCTCAAGGCTTTCGCGCTCTCTGCCTCTGTGGCCAGCATGGGCTTTGCCTTTGCGGCGCAGGCTGCTGACACCATCAAGGTGGGCATTATGTCCTCGCTCTCCGGCACCATGGCGATCTCCGAAACGCCGCTGAAGGATGTGGCGCTGATGACTATCGATGAGATCAACGCCAAAGGCGGCGTGCTGGGCAAAAAGCTGGAACCGGTGGTGGTCGATCCGGCCTCCAACTGGCCGCTTTTCGCTGAGAAAGCGCGCCAGCTGCTGACCCAAGACAAAGTGGCGGCGGTGTTTGGCTGCTGGACTTCGGTATCGCGTAAATCGGTGCTACCGGTGTTTGAGGAGCTGAACGGCCTGCTGTTCTATCCGGTGCAGTACGAAGGCGAAGAGATGTCGCCGAACGTGTTCTACACCGGCGCCGCGCCGAACCAACAGGCGATTCCGGCGGTGGAATACCTGATGAGTGAAGATGGCGGCAGCGCGAAACGCTTCTTCCTGCTGGGCACCGACTACGTCTATCCGCGCACCACCAACAAGATTCTGCGCGCCTTCCTGCACACCAAAGGGGTACAGGATAAAGACATCGAAGAGGTCTATACGCCGTTTGGTTACAGCGATTATCAGACCATCGTCTCCAACATTAAGAAGTTCTCTGCCGGTGGCAAAACCGCGGTGATCTCCACCATCAACGGCGACTCCAACGTGCCGTTCTACAAAGAACTGGCCAATCAGGGCATCAAAGCCACGGATATCCCGGTGATCGCCTTCTCCGTCGGCGAGGAAGAGTTGCGCGGCATTGATACCAAACCGCTGGTCGGTCAGCTAGCGGCGTGGAACTACTTCGAGTCGGTGGATAACCCAACTAACCAGAAGTTCGTCGCGGATTACCGCGCCTACGCTAAGGCGCACAACCTGCCGAACGCCAACACCGTGGTGACGAATGACCCGATGGAAGCGACCTACGTTGGCCTGCACATGTGGGCGCAGGCGGTAGAGAAAGCGGGCACCACCGATGTGGATAAAGTGCGCGCGGCGATGGCGGGACAGACCTTTAAAGCCCCGGACGGTTTCACCCTGACCATGGATAAAACCAACCATCACCTGCATAAGCCAGTGATGATTGGTGAAGTGGAAGAGAACGGTCAGTTCAACGTGGTGTGGCAGACCGAGCAACCGGTACGCGCCCAGCCGTGGAGCCCGTACATCGCGGGTAACGATAAGAAGCCGGACCATCCGGTGAAATCAACGCAGTAGGGGTTGTGCTGGCTGTCCCCCATCCCGGCCTTCCCCCATAAATGGGGGAAGGAGACGCTGCCACATGCATGTTCATTGCTGGCATTGGGCAACGTCTTCCTCCCCCATTTATGGGGGAGGACCGAGGAGGGGGACAGCCACACCAATCCAAACCAAAACAACTTCTCACCATCAGGGCCAGAACCATGACAATCCGCCGTTATCTCTGCTGTCTGCTGTTACTGCTGCCCTGGCTCGCCCAGGCGGGCGATGGCGCAGACTTCGCGGCCGCCAGCCGCGCGCAACAAGCCACGCTGCTCCAGCAGTGGGCCGCCGCACCGCAGGCCAGTCGCTTGCCGCTGCTGCAGGCGCTGCGCAATGAAACCGTGGTCATCGACCAAAAACAGCAGCCGTTCAGCAAACAAGGCGAAGCGTTGCAGCCGCTCGACAGCGCGCAACAGCCCGACGGCGACACCAAAAAGCTGTTCATGAACAACCGCCTGCGCGTATTGATCGCCAGCGCCCTCGCCGCCCATCAGCTGGTGAGCGATGATGCCGCGATCCGTTTACGTGCCGCACAACAACTGCAAAATGATGGCGTCGCCGATATGCTGCCGCTGATTGAGCAGCGTCTGACGCTGGAAAAAGACGCGAAAGTGCACGACGTACTGCTGATGGCAGCGGCCAACCTGCAACTCGCCAGCCCGGATGCGGCGCTGCGCCTTAAGGCTGTCAAACTGCTCGGCGAATCCAGCGATCCCAACATGCAGGCCAGCCTCACGCGCTTAACCCAGGCCAGCAATGAACCCGATGCCAGCGTGCGTGATGCCGCCGCCGCCAGCCTGAAGCAGATTAAACAGCGCCTGATGTGGGGCGATCTGCTCGGTCAGGCGTTTACCGGCCTGTCGCTCGGTTCGATTCTGCTGCTGGCCGCGCTCGGTCTGGCGATCACCTACGGCCTGCTGGGCGTAATCAACATGGCGCACGGCGAAATGCTGATGCTGGGTGCCTACGCCACCTGGTTTGTACAAAGCCTGTTCCAGCAGTTCGCACCGCAGTGGCTGGCCTGGTATCCGCTGCTGGCGCTGCCGGTGGCCTTTCTGGTCACCGCCTGCATGGGCATGCTGCTGGAGCGCACCATCATCCGCCATCTGTACGGACGTCCGCTGGAAACGCTGCTCGCCACCTGGGGTATCAGCCTGATGCTGATTCAGCTGGTGCGCATGCTGTTTGGCGCGCAGAACCTGGAAGTGGCTAACCCAGGCTGGCTCTCCGGCGGGCTGCAGCTGTTACCGAATCTGGTGCTGCCGTACAACCGTATCGCGGTGATCCTGTTCGTGTTTGCCGTGCTGGGCCTCACCTGGCTGCTGCTGAATAAAACCCGTCTCGGCCTGAGCGTGCGCGCCGTGACGCAGAACCGCGCAATGGCTGACTGCTGCGGCGTGCCGACCGGACGCATCGATATGCTGGCGTTTGGCCTCGGTTCTGGCATCGCCGGACTCGGCGGCGTGGCGCTGTCACAGCTCGGCAACGTCGGGCCGGAGCTCGGTCAGGGCTACATCATCGACTCCTTCCTCGTGGTGGTGCTGGGTGGCGTCGGCCAACTGGCGGGCACCGTGGTCGCGGCCTTTGGTCTTGGCATTCTTAACAAAGTGCTGGAGCCGCAGATTGGCGCGGTGCTGGGAAAAATCCTCATCCTCGTGCTGATCGTGCTGTTTATCCAGAAACGTCCGCAGGGCCTGTTTGCCTTCAAAGGGAGGGTGATTGACTGATGAGCCAGCCAATGACGTTAACTATTGCGCGCAAAGCGCCACGCCTGACGCTCAGCCTCGGCGTGGTGATCGCTGTGCTGCTGCTGGCGCTGCCGTTCTGCGCCCTGCTGCCCGCCACCCATCCGCTGGCGATCTCCACCTACACGCTAACGCTGGTCGGCAAGATTCTCTGTTACGCAGTGGTCGCGGTGGCGCTCGATTTAGTGTGGGGTTACGCCGGGCTGCTGTCGCTCGGTCACGGCCTGTTCTTCGCGCTTGGCGGCTATGCGATGGGCATGTATTTGATGCGCCAGGCCTCCGGCGACGGCCTGCCCGCGTTCATGTCTTTTCTTTCATGGAGTGAGCTGCCGTGGTTTTGGGCGGGCACGCAACATTTTGTCTGGGCGCTGTGCCTGACCATGCTGGTGCCGGGTTTACTGGCGCTGGTGTTTGGCTTCTTCGCCTTCCGCTCGAAAATCAAAGGCGTTTACTTCTCAATCATGACGCAGGCGCTGACCTACGCTGGCATGCTGCTGTTTTTCCGCAACGAAACCGGCTTCGGCGGTAATAACGGCTTTACCGGCTTCACCACATTGCTCGGCTTTAACGTCACCGCTACCGGCACACGTATTGGGCTGTTTGTCGCCACGGTGCTGCTGCTGCTGGTCAGCCTCGGCATTGGCTTCGCGCTGGCACGCAGCAAGTTTGGCCGCGTGTTGACCGCGGTGCGCGATGCGGAGAACCGCCTGATGTTCGTCGGTTACGATCCCAAAGGCTTCAAGCTGTTTGTCTGGACGCTGTCGGCGGTGCTGTGCGGGCTGGCGGGCGCGCTCTACGTGCCGCAGGTTGGCATTATCAACCCCAGCGAAATGTCGCCAACCAACTCGATTGAAGCGGCGATATGGGTGGCGCTGGGCGGACGCGGCACGCTGATTGGTCCGCTGCTTGGCGCGGCCATCGTTAACGGAGCCAAAAGCTGGTTCACCGTCGCCTTCCCGGAATATTGGCTGTTTTTCCTTGGCCTGATGTTTATCCTGGTCACGCTGTTCCTGCCGCGTGGCGTGATTGGCCTGCTGCGCCGGAGGCGTGATGACTGAACACCTGTTTACCCAACCTCATCCCTCGGATCGCTATCGTGAACAAAGCGATCCGGTATTGCAGCTGGAGAAGATCAACGTGTCGTTCGACGGCTTTCGTGCGCTCACCGATCTCTCACTGAAGATCGGCGTGGGCGAACTGCGCTGCGTGATCGGCCCCAACGGCGCGGGAAAAACCACGCTGATGGATGTGATCACCGGTAAAACCCGGCCGGATAATGGCCAGGTGATCTACGACCAGGATACCGATCTCAGCAAAATGTCGCCGGTGGAGATCGCGCGCGCCGGTATTGGGCGCAAGTTCCAGAAACCCACGGTATTCGAAGCGCTGACGGTGTTTGAGAATCTGGAAATCGCGCTGAAAAACGACAAATCAGTGTGGGCCAGCCTGCGCGCGCGGTTGAACAGCGAGCAGCAGGATCGCATTGATGAGGTGCTAAAACTGTTGCGATTGGGCGGCGAGCGTCAGCGCAAAGCCGGTTTGCTGTCGCACGGTCAAAAGCAGTTTCTGGAAATCGGCATGCTGCTGGTACAGGACCCGCATCTGCTGCTGCTGGATGAACCGGCAGCCGGCATGACCGATGCCGAAACCGAATACACCGCCGAGCTGTTTCGCAGCCTCGCCGGCAAGCATTCGCTGATGGTGGTCGAGCACGACATGGGCTTTGTTGAAACCATTGCCGATCACGTCACCGTGCTGCATCAGGGCCAGGTTTTGGCCGAGGGATCGTTACGCGAAGTGCAGGCGGACGATCGGGTTATCGACGTTTATCTGGGGCGTTAACATGCTGCAAGTCGCGGAACTGAATCAATATTACGGCGGCAGCCACATTCTGCGCGGCCTGTCGTTTGAAGCGAAGCCGGGTGAAATTACCTGCATGCTGGGACGTAACGGCGTGGGTAAAACCACGTTACTGAAATGTTTGATGGGGCTGATTCCGGCTAAATCCGGCGAAATTCGCTGGCAGGATAATGTGATCAACAGCCGCAAGCCGCATCAGCGCGTGCAGGCCGGTATCGCTTATGTGCCGCAGGGGCGCGAAATCTTCCCGCGTCTGACGGTGGAAGAGAATCTGCTGATGGGGCTGGCGCGTTTTTCTGGCGCACAGGCCAAAGCGGTGCCGGAGGAGATCTATCAACTGTTTCCGGTGCTGCGTGAGATGAAAGCGCGCCGCGGCGGCGACCTGTCGGGCGGACAACAGCAGCAATTAGCGATTGGCCGCGCCCTCGCCTGTTCACCAAAGCTGTTGATCCTCGATGAGCCAACCGAAGGGATCCAGCCGTCGGTGATCAAGGAGATCGGGGCGGTGATCCGCCAGCTGGCGCAGCGCGGCGATATGGCGATCCTGCTCGTTGAGCAGTTTTATGATTTCGCCGCCGAACTGGCCGACAGCTATCTAGTGATGTCGCGCGGCGAGATCGTGCAGCGCGGCGCCGGATCCGCCATGGAAGCCGACGGCGTACGCGGATTAGTAGCGATTTAGTTGAGCTTGATAATTCAAAAGAGCGGCTTAACGGCCGCGTCTACAAGCAGGAGGCACGTCGTTTCGAGCATTTTAAATATTTTAATTAATTTTCAAATTCAAAATCTGCCGTGCCAACTTTACTGCTCACTGACACTATTTTTCCACTCCATCCAAAGGTGATATGCCCATTAGCTGATATGTTAATTGAGCGGATGCTTCCTACACCTTCAATGAGAGGTTCCAACGTTTTAAGTTTATTTAAAACTTGTTTTTCGTTGCCGGTAATCTCACTGGTTAAATAATATCGATAAATAACAGGAACAGTGGCACCGCCAGCACTGTATTCAGTCATATATAGCCAGGAAGATTGATTGATTTTTTGACTACGCTTCAACACATCATTATCGCGTGAGCTTTCATTACCGATGACTAAAAAACCAATAATAATCAGCAAAAGAAGAGTCAGTATCAAATGAAATCGCTTAATAACCGTGCTGTTTAGCATACTCAATTCCCTCGCGTATATTGCGTTGATCTGTGGGATCATCTCCATAGGGAGGAACATCATACCACTTTCCCCAGCGAGGTTTTGATGTGCCAGCGAGTGTTTGAGCAAATCCCGCGCCCATCAGCAAAATGTCATCGGGTATGCCAGCCGCTCTGCCTGAAGCGCCAAAATTGAAGTTTCCAAAAGCAGCCCAATTGAAGTCGAATTGTTTGTAATCCCAAGGGCCGCGATTGCGTACTTTTTGATAAAACCAGTAATAGGTTGCCGGTGTCGCCATACCTCTCGACATACCATTACATCTGGCTTCACGCATATTATTCTGAATAATTAATGCACCAGGTCCTATCGGTACAGATGCCATAACCCTTCCCTGAACGTAAATTTAAATCAAATTACTATAATGCACATCCTCTTATTTAATAATTTGATCTAAATCATTAGGTCATTGCAATTAACCGAGGGGAGATAGGGGTATATTTGATATTTTTTAAATGATTTTTAATATCAACATCCGCTGTTGATATTGATTTTAAAATGGCGATCCTAAGACCGCCATTGATTACAAAATCCCGGTCTCAACGCTGAAATGGCGCTGTTCGCCGGGGGCCAGCTCAATCAGCGTGCCAGCGCGCTGTGCGGCTTTGAAACCCTCCGGGCGGCAGGTTGACGGCAGCACATAGGCGGCGACCTGCTGATCGCGGTTATGCAGCATCCAGCGCGTGGCGTGCGGGAATTGCTGGCTGGAAAAGCGCGTCATCAGGGCAAACCCTTGCGGTGAGTGCAGCTCGAACTGCATCTCATCGCCGTACTGCTGGAGATCGTCGGCGAAAAACACGATCTCCGGATCGCACATCTGCGGCTGATCCAGCTGCTGAAACGCCTGCGGATCGCGCGCCAGTTGATCGGTATATGCGCGCCACTGTGGGGTAGGCTTGACGTGCGCCGGGATCGAGCTGCGCAGCTGGAACGCACCGGTCGGGATCGACTGCTGGAAACGCCCTTGATCCAGCCAGGCGCTGTTCAGATGACACATATACTGCAGCGGCATCGGAGCGCCTGCCAGGTTAGTGACGTTCATCTCAATGTGCAGGCGCGCAGCATTGGCCTCAAGGCGCACCGCCGGTGCGGCAAGATAGTGATGGCCAAAGCCCTTCACATATTCGGTTTCGCCCTCCAGCGACAGGCGATCGTCCTCCAGCACGATCCATGCGCTGTCCATGCGCGCGCAGGCCATTTCGCCATGCAGCGGATGATCGTCATCCTCTGCCGGACAGCCGTTGGCCAGCAGCCCGGAGTGGAAAGCGAAACAGCCGTAGGTATCAATGATCGAACTGCCGGGCAGCGGCTGCTTAAAGCTGTGGCTCATGGTCAGCGAATGGCCGTCAAAGTTAGCGTCCCACACCATCTGACCGTAAAACGGCAGTACGATCACCGTGCCGCGTGGATTGCTGATGCACACCGCTTCCACACCTGCGGGATAGCGAAACAGCTCGACGTGGAACGTCTCGTTGCGCAGCAGCGTGGCTGGCGTTTCATGAAACTGCTCACGACGTAACGGTAAACGGGTTTTCATGGCATCTCCTCAACTAAACGACCGGCTGCTTCTGCCTGTTTTTTATGACGCAGCTCGCCCCAGAAGAAGTAACCCACCCAGGCGAAGCACAGCAGCGAAACGCCGAACGCCAGCTGCATCGAGCCCAGATGATCGGAGACGAAGCCCTGAATCGCAGGAATAAAGGCAGCACCGACAATCGACATCACGATAAACGCGCCCGCCACTTCGGTGTATTTGTTATCGACGGTAGCCAGCGTTCCAGCGTAGATCGTCGCCCAGCACGGACCAAACAGCGCACTGACCAGGATGGCGGCATACACGGCGGTAAAGTTCGGCACAAACATCACATACGCCAGCGCCAGAACACCCAGCAGCGAGTAGGCAATCAACACTTTTTCCGCACGGAAGCGCGTCATCAGGACGTTGGCGATAAATTTACCGATAAAGAAGCCGATGAAGCTGTAAATCATAAAGTTAGAGGCATGGCGCTCATTGACCGCGCCGAGCGTCAGCGCCAGACGAATGGTGAACGACCACACCGCCACCTGCATGCCGACATACAAGAACTGCGCCAGAATCCCGCGTTTGAAGTGACGATTCGCCGCCAGATAGCGGAAAGTTTCGCCGAGCGACGGCAACGATTTTTCACTGCTTTCCGGTTTGCAGCGCGGATAGCGGGTGAACAGAAACAGCAGCATCACTACCACCAAAACCATCACCAGATATTTGTAGGGTTCCAGCGTGTGCTCCAGCATGGTGAGACGGAACGCATGCGCCTGTTCCGCATTCATGCCGGCCAGCTGACTTTCCAGACTGTCGCCCTCCTGAAACACCAGATATTTGCCCAGCACGATGCCCATCAGTGCGCCCACCGGATAGAAAGTCTGGCTGATATTCAGGCGCAGCGTGGCGTGATCGCGATGACCAATCATCGAGCTGTAGGTGTTGGCGGCGGTTTCGAGGAAGCTCAAACCGATAGCGATGGCGAAAATCGCTGCCAGGAACATGGTGTAGGTTGCCATGTGCGACGCAGGATAGAACAGCACGCAGCCCACAATATACAGCGCCAGGCCCAATAAAATCGCCAGTTTATAGGTGGCTTTGCGGATCACCAGCGAGGCCGGAATAGCGATCAGGAAGTAGCCGCCGTAGAACGCGCTCTGCACCAGCGCGCTGGCGAAATCGCTTAACGCGAACACGCTTTTGAACTGGGTGATCAGGATGTCGTTCAGACTCGCCGCACAGCCCCACAACGGGAACAGGCACGAGAGCAAAATGAACTGGAACAGCGGCGTTTTATTCAGATAGCCATCAGATTGCTGAACAATGTTCGGTTGCATAACTCGACCTCAGTGAACGTTGAGAAAACGCTGGAAGGTTTCCGCGTCGGGATAGGAGCGCTGCGTGCCGCGACCGGTCACGCTGCAGGCGGCATAAGCCGAGGCTTGCGCCATCGCGGCCGGGATATCGCCGCTTTTCACCAACTCGTGGGCGAAGCAGCCGATAAAGGCATCGCCCGCGCCGCTGGTATCCACCGCTTTTACCGCGGTGGGGGCAACCTGATGCACGCTGTCGCCAGACATCCACAGCGAACCGCGCCCGCCCAGCGTGATGATCAGGTTTTTCAGCCCGCGTTTGAGCAGCGATTGCCCCGCCAGCTTCACCTCTTCATCCGTGGTGACCGGCATGCCGGTGAGGATCTCCAACTCGGTTTCATTCGGCATGAAAAAGTCGCATTTGCAGGCGTAGTCGATATTGAGATCCGCCACCGCCGGTGCCGGATTGAGGATCACTTTGATGTCATGCTGACGGGCAAAATCAATGGCGTAATAAACAGTCTCCAGCGGGATCTACAGCTGCAGGATGATCAACTGGCAGCTTTTCAGTGCTTCGGCGGCGGCATCGATATCGGCTGGCTTCAACTGCTGGTTGGCACCTTTGATAATCAGAATGCGGTTCTGCGACTGATCGTCGACGAAGATCGGTGCCACGCCGCTGGAGGTGCCTGGCGCGGTGGTGACGAAGCGGGTATCAACGCCTTGCTGCTGCAGATTGGCCACGGTATTCGGCGCGAACAGATCGTCGCCGACTTTACTCACCATCATCACGCTGCCGCCCATCTTCGCCGCTGCCACAGCCTGATTGGCACCTTTACCCCCGCAGCCGATGGCAAAATCGGGTGCTTCCAGCGTTTCGCCCGCTTTAGGCAGCTGATTGGTATAGGTAATGAGGTCCACCATATTTGACCCAATAACCGCAATATCCATTGTTTTCTCCCGGTGAATTTTTAGCTTTATAATGTTATTAAAATAACAATATCAGGTTAATAAAGTTAATTGTGTGATAAATTTCACACCTCGACATCCTGATAAAAAGCCGATAAACAGCCATTAATTGGTAGAAATGAATGTTATTATTCTAACAATGGAACAACATTGAGAATCAGAGCGAAGCGGCTTGAGAGCAACACGTTGGCGGCATTGCATGAGGTTTGCGGGCCGATCTCATTACAGGTAAGATTGAAAACTGGCCTGCTGGATACGTCGCAAATCATTAAAATATGTGAGATTTATCGTGATTTTTGACCAGGCCACTTCGACTTCAGGATTAATTACGCAGAGATGATCATGGAAACCCGGCGCGACGAACGTATTCACAAGTTGGCTCAGGCGCTGAAACGCACCGATAAACTGCACCTGAAAGACGCGGCGCAGCTGCTCGGCGTGTCGGAAATGACCATTCGCCGCGATCTCACCGAACCGGCTTCAACCGTGGTGCTGCTGGGCGGCTATATCGTCAGCGATCCGAAAAGCCACGCCGGACACTATTTCATCTCCGATCAGCACGGTCAGAACGCCGCACGCAAACAGCGCCTGGCGCAGGCTGCTGCGGATCTGATCAGTGAAAATGACACGGTATTTTTTGATTGCGGCACCACGCTGCCGTACATCGTAGATGCGATTCCTGACACCTTGCCGTTCACCGCCATCTGCTGCGCGATGAACACTTTCCTGGCGTTGAAAGAGAAACCGGCCTGCAACGTGATCCTGAGCGGCGGTGAGTTCCACGCCGATAACGCGCTGTTCACGCCGATTGGCGCGCACTCGATCCTCGACGATCTCTGCCCGACGCTGGCCTTTATTTCGGCGGCAGGTATCGATCAGGAACAGGGCGCCACCTGCTACAACATTAACGAGCTGGCGATGAAGCACCACGCGATGCTGCGCGCACGTCAGCGCGTGCTGGTGGCGGACAGCAGTAAATTTGGCAAAGTGCTGCCCGCGCGTATCGGTGAATTGCGCCGTTTTGATTTGCTGGTCAGCGATAGCGCACCCGAACCGGCGCTGAAGAGCTGGCTGGCACAACAGAATATTCCGCTGCGATTGCCTAAAGCTTAGAATTCCTCTGTTTCTATTACCGGGAAACAAAACCAGACCCTAAATACTTCGTGTTGCAGGAAGGCGGCAAGTGGGTTCATCCCCAGGAGCATACATTGGTATGTGACTGGGGTGGACACACGCAGCCAACGCACCTGCAGCGCGAAGTATGACGGGTATGAATAAAGGGTGAAAACAGCTAAACTTCTGTACCTAAAGTTCATAACTCACAGACCAAAAGGCTCAATACAACGTGGCTCAATTCGTCTATAGCATGCATCGCGTCGGCAAGGTCGTTCCGCCGAAGCGTCACATCCTGAAGAATATTTCTCTTAGCTTCTTCCCTGGAGCAAAAATCGGTGTACTCGGCCTGAACGGCTCGGGTAAATCGACGCTGCTGCGCATCATGGCCGGTATCGATACCGATATCGAAGGGGAAGCACGCCCACAGCCGGGCATCAATGTGGGTTATCTGCCGCAGGAACCGCAGTTGAACCCGGAGCACACCGTGCGTGAATCCGTTGAAGAAGCGGTATCCGAAGTGGTTGGCGCGCTGAAGCGCCTCGACGAAGTGTATGCGCTGTATGCCGATCCCGATGCGGATTTCGACAAGCTGGCCGCTGAACAGGGCCGTCTGGAAGAAGTGATCCAGGCGCACGATGGTCACAACCTCGATACCCAGCTGAACCGTGCCGCCGATGCGATGCGTCTGCCAGACTGGGATGCCAAAATCGCTACCCTTTCCGGTGGTGAGCGCCGCCGCGTTGCGCTGTGCCGTCTGCTGCTGGAAAAGCCAGACATGCTGCTGCTCGATGAACCGACCAACCACCTGGATGCCGAATCCGTGGCGTGGCTCGAGCGCTTCCTGCACGACTTCGAAGGGACCGTTGTGGCGATCACGCATGACCGTTACTTCCTGGATAACGTGGCTGGCTGGATTCTGGAACTGGACCGCGGTGAAGGTATTCCGTGGGAAGGTAACTACTCTTCCTGGCTGGAGCAAAAAGATCAGCGTCTGGCGCAGGAAGCTTCTTCTGAAGCGGCGCGTCGCAAATCTATCGAGAAAGAGCTGGAGTGGGTGCGTCAAGGCGCGAAAGGCCGTCAGTCGAAGGGCAAAGCCCGTCTGGCACGCTTTGAAGAGTTGAACAACACCGATTACCAGAAGCGTAACGAAACCAACGAACTCTTCATTCCACCTGGCGCACGCCTCGGCGACAAAGTGCTGGAAGTGACCAACCTGAAGAAATCGTATGGCGATCGCGTGCTGATCGACGATTTGACCTTTTCCGTACCGAAGGGCGCGATTGTCGGCATCATCGGTCCGAACGGCGCGGGTAAATCTACGCTGTTCCGCATGATGTCAGGTCAGGAGCAACCGGATTCCGGCACCATCGAGCTGGGCGAAACCGTCAAGCTGGCGTCGGTTGATCAGTTCCGTGACGCGATGGACAATTCCAAAACCGTGTTTGAAGAAGTGTCTGGCGGTCAGGACATTATGCGCGTTGGCAACACCGAGATGCCAAGCCGTGCTTACGTTGGTCGCTTCAACTTCAAAGGCACCGATCAGGGCAAACGCGTGGGTGAGCTGTCAGGTGGTGAGCGCGGTCGTCTGCACCTCGCCAAGCTGCTGCAAGTCGGCGGCAACCTGCTGCTGCTCGATGAACCAACCAACGACCTCGACATCGAAACTCTGCGCGCGCTGGAAAACGCCCTGCTGGAATTCCCGGGCTGTGCCATGGTGATCTCGCATGACCGTTGGTTCCTCGACCGTATCGCCACCCACATCATCGATTATCAGGATGAAGGCAAGGTGGAGTTCTTCGAAGGTAACTTTACCGAGTACGAAGAGTATAAGAAACGCACCCTCGGCGCCGACGCGCTCGAGCCGAAGCGTATCAAGTACAAGCGTATGACGAAGTAAGTCTGTTGCTGTGAAAAAGGCGCCATTAGGCGCCTTTTTTTATGGCTGAATCAGCTGCCCAGCATCTGCTTTACTAACTCGACACAACGCAGGAAGCGCGTGTCATAGTCATCTTCTTTAACGTGCACAAACTCGATATTGTTTTCACGCAGCATGGTGATCAGCATGGTCTGGAACTCGCGACGATCCATTGAGCTGCCGAGGCTGCGCAATCCATCCGCCACCCAGGGCACGTTGTTTTCCAGTAAAATCACCAGGTCGAAACGGTACTCATCAATCAACGCCTGCACAAACGGATGCTCGCGACCTTCGTACTTGAGGCAAAACGCCTGCGTAGTGATGAAATCGGTATCGATAAAGGCGACTTTACTGGCGTACTTCACTGCGAAGTCGATGTACTGGGCCTGACCGAGCGCGATTTTGTCGTAGTCGGAATATTGCAGCGCCATTTCGTCGCCACCGAGGTGTGAGAAGACATAATCACGGCCATATTCCCATGCGCTGGTGGTGTTGAAGATGTTCGCCAGCTTGTTCACCAGCGTTGATTTGCCGCTCGACTCACCGCCCAGCACCGCCACGGTGCGCACGAAGAACGGCTTCACTTCGGTCGGAATATATTCCCAGTAGCGGAATGGATCCTGACGAATCTGCCCGCCGCTGATGTTCATAAAGGATCGATTGGGATCGATCACCACCGCCGGAATGCCGAGGTGCTGCTCATACATCGCGGCATCGGGTTCTTCACTGGTGTAGATACAATTCGGCTCAATGCCCTGCTCAGCCAGAAAGGTTTTGACGCCGCCGCTCCACACATCCCAGCCGTGCGGATAAGGTTCAATGCCCTCTTCGTCAAACGAATGGATGCGGATATTTTTCTGGTATTTGAAGGTTTGCAGCAACCAGCGTAGTCGATCGCTGATGGTCGGCTGCTGCGACATGGCGCTGTTTTCAAACAGTTCACGATCGCGCGGCTCGTCGTGGCCCATGATGATATGCAGCTCATCCACCTGACTGCAGGCGCGCTGGATTAAATAGATGTGGCCGGTATGCAGCGGATAAAATTTCCCGAACACCACGCCAACGGTTTTATCGCGGCGCGGAAATTCCAGGCCAAGAAAACGGTGCAGCGCTTCCAGCTTCTGCGCACTCGGGCTTTTAATTTTGGCGTTGAGCAGCTGGCTTAAGTAGCCTTTGGTCATTCCGCTGGCGTCGGCAACCTGCTGCAGCGTGTGGCCTTGCTGGCGAATGGCTGTTTTCAGGTAGTCAAACGATGACATTTAGTGCCTCCTGCGTGGAATAAAGGGCGGTGCGGCCTTTAAGACGGTGCGCATAAATGCGCACCCTACAAACGTAGGGTCGGCATTCATGCCGACCGGTAAAACTTACAACTCATCCAGAATCGCTAACGCATCCGCCAGCTTCTTCGCGCTGTACACCTTCATCCCTTCGACCGGTTTCTTCGGTGCATTACCGGCCGGGACGATGGCGCGCTTAAAGCCGTGTTTCGCCGCTTCGGAAATGCGCTCCTGGCCGCTCGGCACCGGGCGAATTTCGCCGGCAAGGCCCACTTCACCAAAGATCACCAGATCCTGCGGCAGCGGACGATCGCGGAAGCTCGATACCATCGCCATCAGCAGCGCCAAATCGACGCTGGTTTCGGTAACTTTTACGCCGCCGACCACGTTAACAAACACATCCTGATCCGCCATCTGCAAGCCGCCGTGGCGATGCAGTACCGCTAACAGGATTGCCAGGCGATTCTGCTCCAGACCCACCGCGACGCGGCGTGGATTGCCCATCATCGAATGGTCCACCAGCGCCTGAATCTCGACCAGCAGCGGACGCGTACCTTCCCACAGCACCATCACCGAACTGCCCGAGGTGATCTCATCACCGCGTGACAGGAAGATGGCCGACGGATTGCTGACTTCGCGCATGCCTTGTTCGGTCATGGCGAACACGCCCAGCTCATTCACCGCGCCAAAGCGGTTTTTATGGCTGCGTAAGGTGCGGAAACGGGAATCAGCGTCGCCATCCAGCATCACCGAACAGTCGATACAGTGTTCCAGCACTTTCGGGCCGGCCAGCGAACCGTCTTTGGTGACGTGACCGACCATGATGATCGCCACGCCGCGCGTTTTGGCGAAGCGTGTCAGGTAGGCGGCCGTTTCACGCACCTGCGCTACGCTGCCCGGCGAGGATTGGATCTCCGCCATGTGCATTACCTGAATCGAGTCGATCACCATCAATTTCGGCTGCTCCTGCTCGGCGATCAGGCAGATCTGCTCGATGCTGGTTTCCGACAACATATTGAGGTTTTCGGTCGGTAATCCCAGACGATGGGCGCGCATCGCCACCTGTTGTAGTGACTCTTCGCCGGTGACATACAGAGTTTTCATCCCTTCTGCCAGCTTGCACATCACCTGCAGCAGCAGCGTCGATTTACCGGCACCCGGATTACCACCAATTAAGATGGCGCTGCCCGGCACCACGCCGCCGCCCAATACGCGATCGAACTCTTTGAAACTGGTTGAGAAACGCGGCAGGGCTTCGAGGCTGATCTCCGACAGCTTCTGCACGCGGCTAACGCCCGCGTTGCCGCCGGCATAACCGCTCAGGCGCTCATTACGCGCCGCCGCAGGCGAGGCGGAAATGCGCACCTCGGTGATGGTGTTCCACGCATGGCAGGCGCTGCATTGCCCCTGCCAGCGCGGATAATCAGCGCCGCATTCGTTACAAACGAAGGCGCGTTTTGCCGCTTTGGCCAAATCAAATCCTCAGTTAACGCTCTTCGTGAATCAGGCTGCCGGTCAGGATGCAGAACACACCCATCAGGTCAGCATGTCGGATGATGATTTCCGTCTGCTCATTCACTTTAGGTTTAGCATGATAGGCGATACCCAGCGCCGCGGTTTTAATCATCGGCAGATCGTTGGCACCATCGCCAATCGCCACGGTTTGTTCCGGCGCAATTTCAAAGCGCTGTGCCAGATCGTTCAGGGTATCGGCTTTAAATTGGGCGTCGACAATTTGTCCCAGCACCTGGCCGGTTAGCTTGCCGTCGCGAATTTCCAGCTCGTTGGCCACCGCCGCGGCTAAATGCAGCGTCTGGCGCAAATAGTCGGCATAGAAGGTAAAGCCGCCCGAGGCGATCGCCACCTGCCAGCCCAGCGCCTGCAGCTTCTGCACCAGCGTGGTTAAGCCTGGCATCAGCGGCAGCGCATCGCGCACTTGCATCAGGATATTGGCATCGGCGCCCGCCAGGGTGCCGACGCGCTCGCGCAGGCTAGCTTTGAAATCCAGCTCGCCGCGCATCGCGCGCTCGGTGACTTCCGCCACCTGCTCGCCGCAACCCGCCAGTTTGGCGATCTCATCGATGCACTCAATCTGGATCGCGGTGGAATCCATGTCCATCACCAGCAAGCCTGGCGTTTTCAGATGCGGGATTTTGCCGAGCGGTGCCACATCAAAACCGGCTTCATGCGCCAGTTTGCTGGCGCGCGGCGTCAGCGAGCCTGCCAGACGTATCACCTGATACTCATCGACATTCCAGGCGCTGACGATCACCATCGCCGCCCCCAGCTTATGCTGATAATCGGTGAGTTTTTGTTTATCGAGCCCGCGCCCATACAGCAACCAGCCAGTCCGACCAGCACGGTAATCCAGCGGCATCACTTCATCACCGCTGAGGGAAAGGGGTAAACCCGGCCAAAGTGAAACATCGGCGGGCAGATCGCACCAGGTAAGACGATTTGGCATTACAGCTCCTGTAGGGACAACAAAACCACGCAAGAGGCTACCTTGTCTGCGCGGGTTCTGGCAACATAATTGCCAGCCTTTCTGCTGTTACATCACACGGGTTTCTGATGGTTAAAACCGCACTGAAATTTCGCCTGCATCGCACGGTGATTGTTCTTATCTCGCTGGCTCTGTTAGTGGTTCTGATGCAAGGCGCATCCTGGTTTAGCCTCGGCCATCAAATGGCTCGCTCTGAACAAGTGGAAGAACTGGCGCGCACGCTGACCAAACAGGTGGCGTTTAGCCTTAAACCGTTGATGGATAACAGCGACGATAACCGCACGCAGATTGCCGCCATCCTCAATCAGATGACCGACAACAGCCGCATTCTTGATGCTTCCGTCTACGCCGATGATGGCAGCCTGGTGGCGCACAGCGGCGAAAGCATTAATGTGCGCGATCGGCTGTCGCTGGATGGCAAACGCGCTGGTAGCTACTTCAACCATCAAATTGTGCAGCCGCTGGAAGGCAAAGATGGCCCGCAAGGTTTCCTGCGCGTCACGCTGGATACTCACGTGCTGGTGACGGAATCACGTCAGGTGGATAACACCACCAACATCCTGCGCCTGATGATGTTACTGGCGCTGGCCATCGGCATTATCCTGACGCGCACCCTGCTGCGCGACCGTCGCACCCGCTGGCAGCAATCGCCGTTCCTGCTAACGGCGAGCCGCACGGTGAAAGAGGATAAAGAGAAAGAGCAAGAAGAGGCGGCGGCAGCAACCACAGAGACTGAAAAAGAGCGTTAAGCCATTTTATGCATTGTTACTTCCATCGCTTCCAGTTGCTGTAATGCCTGCCCGGCAATGCTGCGGAAGTTCGCGCTAAACTCAGCATCCTCTGCAATCGCCTGCCAGTAGATTTTCGCCATAGCGCTGGCAGCGCGCCACACGGCGCCTGGCAGCGCGAAATCCAGCGTCAGTTTGACTTCATCGCGCATGTGCCCCTGAGAATTGGGCGCCAGCGCCATCGGCAGCATGTCGTAAGCCGGTGTCAGGCTGAAACGTTCTTCATCAGTAAAGAAAGACAAATTGCCCGCGTGCATGTCGCTATTGGCAATCAGTCGTCCAAACGCCCACTGCAAAGTCCCGCGTTCAACCGCTACCGCATCAACACGTTGCTGACGCTGCAACTCACGCAGCGCATCCGGCCAGTGTTGTTGATGGCCGATAAACTCTGCGCTTACCGCTTCTAATGAACTCATGCAGCGTCGACCACGTTGATGAATGCGATCAAAACGCTGCACTTCGAGGAACAATTGTCCTTCACTATCAATCAGCTGGCTATGTGCGGCAGGCAATCCCGCCGCCAGTAAATGTTGCAACGCCAGATGCTCCGCGCGTAACAAATCACGCCAGCGCTCAGCATTATCACTTTGACGGGCGACGGTAAATTTCACCAGACAATGACGATCGCCATTCGCCGTTGCGGCATAGCACAGGAATTTCGGTTGTTCGCCGCCAGCCGATGAGCCCGGTTCATCGCCGCTCAGCGCCTGTTGTGCCATCAGCGGATAACGCGCGATTTTTTGCGCCTCGCTGATGGCTTGCGGTGCGGGCTGTTGCAGCCAACGCTGGTATGTCATGTCGCCAACAATAAAAGCGCCCGGCATATCGATGCCGCCGCTTGCCAGCGCCATCAGGCACTGCTCATCACTCCAGAGACGAATATCATCCGTCAGCCCGAGCTGTGGCGCGTATTCACGGCCCCATTGTCGGCCCAGAAAACCTTGCGGACGCATCTCCTGCAGAAACCACGGTAAGCCGTCATAAAAGCGGCCTTGATCGTGCTGGTCCAGATGCAGACAACTGCCCTGCGGCCAGGTTGGCAAAAGGATGCCAGCGGGCGATGCCTGACCTTCAGCAGAAATACGATACAGCGGGAAGCGGCTTTCACCCCGGATGGGCCGCAGCAACGCATAACGCGTCGCGCGCGCTTTGCCCCATTTGATAATCTGCGGCTGCTGACGCAGTTGGCGTGAAAGCGTGGCCTGGCTGATATGCAATCGAGCCAGCAGATCCGCCGCGCTAAGCGGTCCTTCCAGCAGCAAACTTTGTAGCTCAGCCATTGCCGCCACCTTACCTGATGAATAGATTGATGAATAGATTCATGCATAGATAATAACATAAAAAAAAGCCCGCACAGCGGGCTTCTCAGCATCATCACGATGGTAACGATGAATAGATACTTTTAACCTTCAGTCAGAATCGTTTCCAGCTCGGCCAGCGTTTTCACCTGCCAGGTTGGCGTGATGTGATCGGGTAACGGACGCGTACCGTGATCGATCCAGCAGGTCTTCAGGCCGGCATTCATGCCGCCGAGAATATCTGATTCTGGCGTATCGCCGACCATCAGCACGCGGCTGCGATCCGGGTTGCCCAGCAAGGCCAGCGTGTGATCAAAAATCGCCACGTCAGGTTTCGGTACGCCAACTTCTTCAGAAATCACCAGCGCATCAAACACATCGAGGAATCCGGTACGCTCAAGTCGCGCCTGCTGTAACGCAGTGAAACCGTTGGTGATGATAGCGATTTTCACTTTGCCTTTCAGCGTTGATAACAGGTGGGCTGCGCCTTCCAGCGGCAGGCAGATATCGGCCATTGCGCTGAGGAAATCACTGTTGAGTACTTCGGGTGCGACGCTCAGCTTTTCGCCCCACAAGGTGAAGCGGCGCGTTTGCAGCTGCAGTGCGGAAATGGTGCCGTTCTGGTAATCGACCCACAGCGGCTTGTTGATCGCCTGATAATCGGTGTAATCCTGCGCAGAAAATTGCACGTCATAGCGGGCAAACATGCGCTGCAAACCAGCGTAAGCATCGAAATGGAAAAGCGTTTCGTCTGCATCAAACAGGATGCAGTCCCAATCGTTTAGCATGGTGCTCCTTAAAGCGTTAGCGCCATAATGATGGCATCTTCTCGTCCGCTGGCAGTGGGATAATAGTTGGGGCGTACGCTCACCTGATGGAAATCCAGCTGCTCATACAACGCAATCGCCGGCATATTTGAGGCGCGCACTTCCAGCCACAGCGTCATCACGTCGCGCTGCTCGAGCTCAGCAATCAGATGCTGCAACAGCTGGCGCGCCAGGCCGCGGCGCTGGAAGTCGGGATCCACCGCAATATTGAACAGCGACGCTTCATCCAGCACCACTTGGGTGATGGTGAATCCGGCCAGCTTACCTTCAACTTCAATGCGGAAATTAACGAAACGTTCGCCTTGATTGCTGCTAAACGTCTGCTCGCTCCACGGAAAGGCATGCGCGCGGCGCTCAATCGCCAGCAGCTGCGGCTGGTCTTCAGGGGTGACTAAAGAGATGGCTGTCATGGTTACACATCTGTTGCCACAGGGCGCGTTTTGCTGCGCCGCTGCTGATCAGTTCATTGAAAACGGCGGTGTTGAAGGTAATGCCGTTAAAGGGATGTTCGCTCTCGACGCCCAGCAGCCAGCCGGCGCAATCGACCTGCTCCGGCAGCATTTGCAGCTGGTCTGGCGTTAACGCCATGACCTGCGCGGGTTGAATGTTCAGCGCGCGCAGCACGTCGCGAATCAGCGGTTCTTGTAGCGTGGGTGCCTGTTCGGCCACCAAAACCAAACGCGTGTCGGGCAAAAGCGTGACGGCAATTTCCCCTTGCAGCACGCGCGGACGCCGCAGCTGATACTGCGTAATCCCCATTTGCTGTAGAAGCCAGTCGCGCCTTGTGCTCATGCTATTACCCGTTATGCTGCCAGAATGCGACGCTATGCTAGCAAACCCATCGAACATGCGCCAACAAAGCACCCTACACAAAATAATTCGAGTTAGAGGAAGGCGGCAAACGAGTGAAGCCCGATGAGCTTACTTCAGGTAAGTGATTCGGGTGAGCGAGAGCAGCCAACGCACCTGTAACTTGAAGTATGACGTGTATATAATCGTCGCTCTGATTTAACAGGAGTGCCCCATGTCTGCTTTTACCCCGGCCAGCGAAGTGATTCTGCGCCACAGTGATGAATTTACTGCCCGCAACGTTTTGTTTGCTGGCGACCTGCAGGATGACCTGCCCGCCCAGCTAGAAACCGCGTCGAGCCGCGTGCATACCCAGCAATATCATCACTGGCAGAACCTAAGCCATCGCCTTGGTGAACGTGCGGTTTACAGCATGGTTGCAACCGCTGCCGATGTTGAAGGCTGCGATACGCTGGTTTATTACTGGTCGAAGAACAAACCCGAAGCGCAGTACCAGCTGCAAAACCTGCTCTCTCTGCTGCCGGTAGGCTGCGATATCTTCGTGGTGGGTGAAAACCGCAGCGGCGTGCGCAGCGCCGAAGGCATGCTGGAAGCGTGGGCGACGCTGGAGAAAGTTGATAGCGCGCGTCGTTGTGGCCTGTATCACGGTCGTCTCGATAAGCAACCAACCTTTGATGCCAGCAGCTACGGCCATACTTATCAGCTCGAGGATCTCACCATCCATACCTTGCCGGGCGTGTTCAGCCGTGATGGTCTGGATATCGGCAGCGATCTGCTGCTCTCCACGCTGACGCCGCATTTCCGTGGCAAAGTGCTGGATATCGGTTGTGGCAGCGGTGTGCTGGCAACTGTGATGGCGAAAGTGTCGCCGCGCGTGCGTCTGTGGCTGTGCGATGTGCATGCTGCTGCGATTGAAGCGAGTAAAGCCACGCTGGCCGCCAATGAACTGGAGGGTGAAGTGTTTGCCAGTAACGTGTTCTCTGACGTTACCGGCCGTTTCGACATGATCATCTCCAACCCGCCGTTCCACGATGGCCTGCAAACCAGCCTTGAAGCGGCTAACACGCTGATTCGCGGTGCGCTTAAGCATCTGAACAGCGGCGGCGAACTGCGTATCGTGGCTAACGCCTTCCTGCCGTATCCACAGATTCTGGATGAAACCTTCGGCAATCACGAAGTGCTGGCGCAAACCGGACGCTTCAAAGTCTATCGCGCCGTATATGGTCGCGGTGCCAAAACGCGTTAACAGCAGCGCGGCGGCAGAAACGTTGCTTTTTACAGCGATCGTTTTGCCGTCGCGAAATATGTGTTGACGCAATGAGTAAAATCTCTAAAATGCGCCTCCGTGGTTAGCAATACTTTAGGGTGTTGTTAGTTTGCGATGGTGGCGGAATTGGTAGACGCGCTAGCTTCAGGTGTTAGTGTCCTTACGGACGTGAGGGTTCAAGTCCCTCCCTTCGCACCAAACTAAAATCACACAGTTTATATCTGCGCACTGAGCGATGGTGGCGGAATTGGTAGACGCGCTAGCTTCAGGTGTTAGTGTTCTTACGGACGTGAGGGTTCAAGTCCCTCCCTTCGCACCAATGCGACGATATAAACAGACAACTAAGATGCGATGGTGGCGGAATTGGTAGACGCGCTAGCTTCAGGTGTTAGTGTTCTTACGGACGTGAGGGTTCAAGTCCCTCCCTTCGCACCAACAGTTGTCACTCCTTTCGAGCAGTAAATCCCCCGAAAGATTTTTCAACGAACTTCACGCTCTCAGCGTGATGTTGTCGTTTCTGCGATTTGATCAGATAACGTGGAAATTGACCGACACCGCCGCTAAGCCGCCCGCCAATGCCAGACAAGATGGCAGCAACAGATAGTGACGCAGGCGATGGTGAAACAGCATCACCACGGTCAGCAGCAGTGCCACAATCATCACCACTCGCCATTGACTGAAACTCGGTTCCCATAACGCAAAAATCGGCATCGCCGCGCAGGGTAATAACACGCCCCAACCGCTATCCAGACGTTTACCCATTACCCAGCTCACGCCCCATAGTCCGCAGGCGGCTATTATCGCCATGATCATCGCGCAACCCTCAAATGATAAATATTCGCATTATCATATGACAATATTTCTCATCTTGCAGCGAATTTTTGTCGCAAGCCATGCCGGATGACAGAATTACTGGAAAATGCTAAATTGCCGCCGATAACAATATCGCTAACACAACAATAACGTGCTCTCTATCCGGGTAGGTAAACTATTACTTGCGGGTAGCGCTTTGATATATCAGGGCTGTCACGAGAATAATAATGAAATTACAATCTTATGATGAGTTGAAACAGAGTAAATATCGGCTGTCGCTGATGCTATTTCTGTTTCTTAATGTCGCCGTTTCGCTTTTTTGCCTGCTGCCGATTTTAGGCAGCGATAGCCCAATACGCTCGCTGCCGGTGGACGTTGTAGCGGGCTTCAGCTCCACGCTGCTGGTTATTTGCTTAATGGCGTCAAAACAAAAATTACCGCTATTAAATCCTGTGGCTTTTATTTTGGGTGCGCTATGGGCGTGGCATATTAACCACAGATATCATCTGGTTTACTATTTTGATGGCAGCTTTTTAATTATCAGCCTGTTAAGCGTGTTCTTTATCAGTGCCATTGCGCTGAGTGATTATTTGATTGCATTCTGTTTACACATCACACCGCCGGTATTAACCGTGCTGTTATTGGATGATGGTCAGCATTTAATGATGATCTTATTCACCATTACGCTGCCATTAATCGGCTTTTCACTGCACCATTTAATGCGTCGTCGCTTTGATACCTTCACCCGTCGGCTGGTTAGCCAGCTGTATGAGGAAAAAGAGAGCTTCAGCGATTTGAGCATGCTCGATCCGCTTACCGGCTTGTACAACCGCCGTGGATTGAAGAATCGCCTTGATACCATTCTGGAAAACCACGCCGGCAGCCACTTTGTGCTGCTGCTGGATATCGACCACTTCAAAGCCTACAACGACAATTACGGCCATGCGATGGGCGATCAGGCGCTGGCGCGCGTGTCCGTGGCGATCCGCGACGCGGTGCGTTCGCGCGATGTGGTCACACGCTACGGTGGCGAAGAGTTTCTGGTGCTGATGACCAATGTAAACGCCTCAATCGCAATGAAACTGGCTGAACGCATTCGTCAGTACGTGGTGGATTTGGAAATTCCGCACCGCTTCAATGATAAAGTCTCGACGCACGTCACCATCAGCGCTGGCATCGCGCCCATCTTTGCTGACGATTTTGACCAGGCAGTCGCCAATGCTGACCGCGCGCTGTATGTGGCGAAAAATCAGGGACGTAACACTATTCTGGCGTGGGAGGATTTGCCGAAATTGACGCAGGCGAGTAATGAACTGATATAAAGCCTTGTCATTACCCAACGCACACCTCGTCGCGGCGCAATTTATTGCGCGATAAAACGCGCCGCGACGAAATGTGCGTTAACAGTTGCATGTGCAGAAATGTTGTTCAAAATGCTGGGAACGATTATCATTTGTCTCTCGATTCCCGTTATCACTCAGGACCGGCATGGCCATCATCACGCGTCAGGATCATCGCTTCAGCGAGCATCCACTGATCTTTATGCAGAGCGATCGCAGTTTAGCGAGCGCACTGGAAGATCTGATGCGCGATCAACGCAGCTACATGCTGGATAACCTCAAGCTTGGCCAGCCGGCACCCGCCGGGACGTTAACCCTGGCTGAATGGTCCAATCCGCTTCATTATCGCCGCCTGACACAGCGCTATAGCGATTATCTCTATCGCGATCATCCTGATGTGCAGCAGGAAGCTAAGCCGCTGCAATCGCTGTGGGCGCAGTGGTATTTTGGCCTGCTGCTGCCACCGCTGATGATGGCGTTATTGCAGGAACCGCGTGCGCTGAACTGCTCGCCGCATCTGATTCACGTTGAGTTTCACGAAAACGGCCATCCGTGCGCTTTCTGGCTGGATGTGCAGGAAGATGAGGATGCGCGCTACCTCAATGCCCAGCAGCGTATCGATCGCCTGATTCAGCAATGCCTGATTCCGGCGGTTAACGGCATGACGCAGCACGGTGATATCAATGCGAAGCTTATCTGGAACAACATGGGCTTTTCGTTTTACTGGTTCCTTGGTGAATTGAAAAACCAGTTGCCAGAAGAGACGATTTTGCAGCTGGAACAGGCGCTATTTTTCAGCAAATCCCTGCTCGATGGCAGCGATAATCCGCTGTATCGCACCATGATCCCACGTAATGGCGAAATGGAACGACGCAGCTGCTGCCAGCGCTATCGTATCCCCGATGTAGAACGTTGCGGTAACTGCACGTTAAAAGCGGTGTAGCCCCCGCGCATTCTGTTACAGATTCTCCTTTTCTCCCGTTTACACTTTTCCAGGCTTATGGCATTTTTTCGGCTCTGTTTTTACCGGAGATAACAATGAGCCTGGAGTCGGTACGGCACTTCTTTGCCGAACATGCACCGGATATCGACATCATCGAGATGCCGGAAAGCACCGCCACCGTTGAGCTGGCCGCACGCGTTCATGGCGTTCAGCCTGGGCAAATCGCCAAAACCCTGTCGCTGAAAGTGAAAGATGCCATCGTGCTGATCGTTACGCGCGGCGATGCGCGTCTCGACAACCGCAAGCTGAAAGCTGCGCTCGGCGCCAAGGCGCGCATGTTAAGCGTGGATGAGGTGGTGAACTGGACCGGACATCCGGTCGGCGGCGTTTGCCCGTTCGGGCTGGAAAATCCGCTTACCGTCTATTGCGATGTGTCGCTGCGCAGCTTTGATGAAGTGCTGCCCGCAGCCGGATCGATTCATAGCGCGGTGCGCATTTCGCCGCAGCGCATGGCGGAACTCACCGCGGCGAAATGGGTTGACGTCTGCGAGGCGCTTTAAGACGACTCGCGCGCGGCGGCACCGGAGATTTCGATGCCGCGCGTCTCGCGACCAAAGGCCACTAATACGCAAATCAGCACCGCCACCGTTCCGGCGACAATCGCCATGCCCAAACCATAATTGCCGCCGTGCGCCTCGGCGATACGCGACTGCAGCGTCGCATTCACGGAGGCGATCAAATTCCCCAGCTGATAGACAAAGCCCGGCAGCACCGCGCGCGCATTGGCGGGCACCAGTTCGGTAAGATAGGTCGGCACCACGCCCCACGCGCCCTGCACCATAAACTGCATCAGAAACGCGCCGATACCGATCATCCATGAACCGCTGGAGAAGGCCCACAGCGGCAACACCGGCAGCGCGAGGAATGACGCCAGAATAATCGCGCGCTTGCGGCCAATGCGCTCGGAGAGTGCACCAAAGGTAATGCCGCCCAGCATCGCCGCGATGTTGTAGCTGATGGCAATGATGCTGACGGTGTGCGGATCAAACTGATGCTGCACTTTCAGGAAGGTGGGATAGAGATCCTGCGTACCGTGGCTGAAGAAGTTAAAGCAGGCCATCAGCAGCACCATATAGATACAGATTTTCCAGTGCTGGCGGATAATCGGCAGCAGCGCATTGCTCTCTTTCCGCTCGCGCGCCGCCAGCCACACCGGCGATTCCGGCACTTTGAAGTAGATAAACGGCAGCAGCAGAATCGGCAACGCGCCAATCAGGAACATGCCGCGCCAGCCGACCGTTTCGAAGAACAAACCAAAAATCACCGACGCCAGCAGATAGCCGCACGGATAACCCGCCTGGAAGATGCCGGACATCAAGCCGCGCGAGCGATCCGGAATGGTTTCCAGCGCCAGCGACGACGCCACGCCCCAAATCCCCCCCATCGCCACGCCGTAAATCACGCGGAAACCGAGGAACGCCGTGAAGGTGGGCGACCACGCCGACAGCAGCTCAAACGCCGAGAACATCACGATATTGAGCATCAAAATCGGTCGGCGGCCATACTTCTCCGCCAGCCGACCAAACAACAGCGCGCCGATCGGGCGCACGGCGAGCGTGAGCATGATGGCAAGAGAAACATCGGAGACGCTGGTATGGAAATACTGGGCAAGATCGCTGAGGACAAACACTAAGATGAAGAAGTCGAACGCATCCAGCGTCCAGCTCGCGAAACTGGCAAAAGCCACGTTGCGCTGGGTCGCAGTCCAGTTGAACATGTTGGTATCCTGTCTGATGAGCTTCCGGTTCGTTGGCCGGATTTATAGTAGAAGTTACCGCGCAAATAATTTCACGGGTTACTAATTTGTTAACTATTTGTATATAGCATGTCAGAAAGGCGGGCTGTGGTAGGAATTGTCAGCGAGTGATGCGCGGTGTAAAAAAACGTGTCATTGATGGAGGTAATATCCTGTAGCGGCGCGTTTTATCGCGCCGTTACGGCAGGTGCAGTCAACGGTTTTATAACTGATTAAATGCCTTTTCGATCATCTCAAGCAGCAGCGCATTATTAACGGTTTGAATCACATGCACCAAGGCGCCGGGCTGCGGTGGCACGCCAATATCCAGCCGCAGCGGCGTGCGATAACGCCAGCTTTTGCCGCGCGTGGCGCCAGGCCGCAGCTCAATATCCACATGATAATCCACGCCGTCGGCGACACGCTGATTCAGCAGCCACGCCACCACCAGCGCGTCGTGTATCCAGCAACCTGGCAGATGACGGGTGCGGATCGAATAATCGATCCACGGCCGCAACGTCTCGCGCACAAACTGCGGCAACGGATGATCGTTAGCGGTCAGCCGCGTGAGATCCTGCTGCGTCATCAGAGTTTGCGTGGTGGCGTCCATCGGTACCAGCGTGATGGCAGCACCGCTGTGCAGCACCTGATGCGCGGCTTCCGGATCGAGGCCAAAATTGGTGTCTTTGATGTAATCATCCAGCGCGAACACGCCGCCCATAATCACAATCTCTGCCACCGATTCAGCCATCTCTGGATAACGCTGCAGTGCCAGCGCCACGTTGGTCAACGGGCCGATGGCTACCAGCGTAAACTCGCCGGGATTGTCACAAATCAGTTGGCCCATTACGCCAGCCGCATCATGTCCATCCGCCGGAATACGCTGCGGTTGACGAACGCCGCGCCACAGTTCACCGAGCTTTTCATCAGCAACGTGGTCAAGACGCGCACGCCACGGCGCAGGATCTTCACGCAGCGCCTGCAGCGCGCCCTGCACCACCGGAATGTTGCGTCCCAGCCGCTGCAGCAGATCTTTCGCGACCTGCGCACCCACCGCGCTCGGCGTGTTGCCGGTCACAGTGGTAATCAGTTCCAGCGACAGTGACTTTGAGGCCAATGCTAACGCCAGCGCGAGGCCGTCGTCGGTGTTGGCGCCCGCTATACCGTTTCCCGGATCACAATCAATAATCAATCTTTTCATAGTGTTATAATTTTATTCTTGTTGAGTAAGCTGGCAGCCACAGGACTCACCGATTTCTAAATGGTGAGGAAATTCCGCCAGCTTCGCGTCGCCATCCCAATTTTTGAGCATAGCAATCGCACTGCGCGCCATATCGCGCAGCGGCTGACGTACGGTGGTGAGCGTCGGCACATGAAACGCCGACTGATCGGTACCGTTAAAACACACCAGCGCGACATCCTGCGGCACGCGCAGTCCATGCTCCGACAGCGCACGAATGCAGCCAATCGCCTGGCCTTCATTACTGGTAAACAGCGCGCGCGGCACACGACCGCTGGCCACCATGCGCTGCGCGGCGTCGTAACCGCCCTGCCGCGTGTAGCTGGCAGGGAAAATCATTGCCTCATCTGCCAGCAACCCTTTCTGCGCCAGCGCATCGCGCCAGCCGTGAATACGGTCCTGCGCGTTAAGCATGTCCAGTGGACCGCTGATCATGCCCACCTGCTGATAACCGTGGCTGAGCAGATGCGCGGTCACCTGGCACGCCGCTTCGCGCTCATTGACGCGCAGCATGCCAACGCCTGGACGCGGCTCAATGCGATCCAGCATCACCAGCGGCGTACCGCTGGCCTGAATCACATCGATGTAGGGATGGCGATCGACGCTGTTGTAAAACAGGCCATCAACCTGACGATTTAACAGGCCCTGAATAATCTCCAGCTCGCGTTTGCGATCGTCGCCGGCATCCCCCAACAGCATGACGTGGCCGTGATTCATCGACTCCTGCAACAGCATGTGCGCCATCGAGGCAACAAAGGGATTGCCGATGTTTGGCACCACTAAACCAAAGGTTTTAGTGCTGCCCGAAGCCAGCGCGCGCGCTACCGCGTTGGGGCGATAGCCGGTCTGTTTGATCGCCTCCAGCACGCGCTGACGCGTGGCTTCTGCCACCGGACGCGGGCCGTTATTGATCACGTAACTGACCACCGCCACCGAGGTGCCGGCGATTTTTGCCACGTCCGTGCGCGTTACGTTTCCGGTTGGAGATTTCGCCATTCCTTTGCCCCTGCGTAAATGCCATTGGCCGGAATATCCGGCCAATGGGGGTTGTGATTTACGCGATCCTGCTGGTCAGATGGCATCTTCCGGCAGATTGAGATCGCGTCCGCGCGTTTCCGGCGCCACGAAAGTGGTGAGAAAACCGATGCTGGCCATCGCCGTGAAGTAAACCGCGATCGGCCACCAGTGTCCGGTAAACGACAGCAGCGCCGCCGCCACTAATGGTGCGGTGCCTCCTGAAAGGATAGACCCCAGCTCTTTCGCTACCGCCATCTTGGTATAACGACGCTTCACGCCAAACATCTCGACGCCCCACGCTGCCTGCACGCCGAAAATACCCAGCGATGCCAGCGCCATGCCGACCACAATCACCGCGATGACAATCGTCGGGTCGCGGCTGTCCATCAGGCTAAAGGCGGGCCAGGCGTAGAACATCAGCAATAAGCAGAAGCAACGATAGGTTATACGGCGACCGAAGCGATCCGACAGCCAACCGGCAAACGGAATAATCACGAAGCCAAGTAACGAGGCGATGAACACCGCGGTGGTGGGCACCGACTTATCGATCATTAGCACTTTGGCGACGTAACCGACGATAAAGCCCTGCGCCAGATAAGAAGGGCCGTTTTCGCCGATGCGTAAACCCACCATGGTCCAGAAGGCGCGGGTGCGACGCCAGAAACTGCGCGTATCCACTTCTGCTTTCGCCTGCGCCAGCGTGGCGTTTCGTTCGGCCTGCAATTCCGCCTGCTGGCGTTCAAACACTGGCGTTTCTCGTAGATGACGACGAATCCACAACGCCACCACCGCAATCAACACGCTGCTGAGGAACGGAATACGCCAGCCCCACGCCAGTAAGCTCTCTTTGTCCATCTGGATCACCGCCAGCCAAACCAGCGAGGCGATCAGCGTACCGCTGTTTGAGCCCAGCGCAATCACCGACGAGACCAAACCGCGACGCTCAACCGGCGCGTATTCGCCCAGCATCACTGTGCCGCCGGACAACTCTGCGCCCGCCCCCAAACCCTGGGTAAAGCGCAGCAGCACCAGACACGCCGGTGCCCAAACGCCAATGCTGGCATAGGAGGGAATCAAACCGATTAATGTTGTGGAGGCGCCCATCAGAATGATGGTCGAGATCATCACCGTTTTGCGGCCTTTACGATCGCCGATCCAGCCGAAAAGCAAGGCACCAATCGGGCGGGCAATAAAGCCAACCGACCAGGTGGCAAAACTCGAGAGCAAGGCGATAGTCGGCGTGGCTTCGGGGAAGAAGACATCACCAAAGATAATGCCGGCAGCGAGGCCATACAGCGCAAAATCTGCATATTCCATCGCGGTGCCGAGCCAGCACGAGAAGGTGGCGCGCCAGAAATCTTTGCGGCCGGATGATGTTTCAAGCCGCGCGTCGGCAGCTGAGGAGGATGTCAGTGAGCTTTGTTGCGAAACCGTCATAACCCAATCCCTGAATGAGGTAAAAACAGCAAACGCCCTTCCGTGGGTCAGTTCCCTTGCAACAAGCGGAACTCCCCGGTGGCGACGTTCAGTAGGCAAACCTGGATGAAAAATCAGTAATGAATTCCCTGGTGTTGGAATCCGCTTCTTCGCCTGTTCCCGCCGATGTAATTTTCATCGATCGCATTAGTAAGGCAAATGTAACTGGGTCATCTCAAGGCCAACTTCGTCTCTGGCACCGTGAGTTATCACTATGAGCATAGTCTATCTACGCGCGTAGATAAATCAAGCAAAAATAGTGATATTTATTAGATAAACTTCACTATAACTCATGAGCACAAGATAAAAGAGGCGTTAATTCATGACATTACATCTAATGCGCGTATGCAAGAAATGTCTGATTACAACGTAATTAACGATTATTGCTTACCATTTAACGGCGCAGACTGAATCTTCATCGCGCTGTTTTTCGCACAGTTCAGTTAAGGTTTAATGACACACCCGCAATATTCTTAAATGCCGTCACCGGTGCGCGACTGACTCAGCATCTGCATTACACTGGAGAAAGATCACTCAGGAGCGCTATGACCATTATTCTTATGCGACACGGTAAACCCAATCATCCGGTCACGGGGCGCTTCACGGCTCGGGCGCTGGCCGACTGGTGTGAAGGTTACGATCAGGCTGATATTTGCGACTCCCCGCCGCCGCGCAGTCAGACCATTGCGCGCCTGGCGAGTGTGATCGCCACCAGCCCGCTGCCGCGCGCCCGTTCGTCATTAACGCGTCTCGGTTTACAGCCGCACGCGGTGGATGAGGTTTTTAGCGAAGTGGCGATACCGACGTTGCCGTTTGAGCGTTTACATCTGCCGCTCAACGTCTGGCTGGCGCTATTACGCTTGTTGTGGCTGTGCGGCTATGCCGGCCATGTCGAATCGATGCAGCATGCGCGTGAACGTGCCCGTCTGGCGGCGGATAAACTGGTGGTGCTGTCGCAGCAAGGCACGGTGTTATTGGTTGGGCACGGCATCATGAATAAGCTGATTGCACGCGAGTTACGCAAGCGCGGCTGGCAGGCCGAAAAACATGCCAGCAGCCGCCACTGGAGCAGTGCGATTTATCATCGCCCGTTTATTTAAGGTTTGAGTTGAAAGTAACTCAGCACTTCACAACCGGTACCGGCCTGCGGCGTGGCAATCACTTTCATCTGCTGCAGATCAATCAGGCTGAGCGAACCGTCGCCCTCATTAGCAATCAGCAAGCTGTGATTATCCTCACTGAAGCAGCCATCCATCGGCTTGTTGCCAACATGAATATCGCCGAGCGGATTGAGCAGCTCGTCAAACAGCGTCACCACCGGCTCCTGATCGCCAATCGCCACCAGCCGCTCGCCGTTGGCACTGAAGCGCACCACCTGACACGGTTGCTGGTGGCCCGGCAACGTCAGGCGCTGGCGGATACGATGGCTTTGCCGATCCACCACATACAGCAGCGGCGCATCGGCGGCGCTCGCCACCAGATAAGGATGTTTCGGCGAGGCGGCGATGCCGGAAATCGGGCCGGGCATCAGAATATTGTCAATAATCCGCCCTTCCGCCTCACACAGATCCACCACGGTAATGCTGGCGTCCTCTTCATTCTCGGTAAACAACTTGCGACCGCTGGGCGACAAAGTGAGTCGGTGCGCATTGTGCGAAGGCAGCTGAATGGTTTTCTCCACGCGATCGCTAACGGGATCAATCACCGCCACCACCGCGCTGTTTTCACAGCAGAGATAAACTTTACCGTCTCGTCCCAGCTGGCCGCTGTGCGGTGCTTTTAACGGCGACAGATCGATAAAACCACTGATCTGCCGCAGGCGCAGATCGATGATCGCCACTTTGTGGCCGGGATGCGGATTGTCGCCGTGAATGCCGTCGCCGTAGATCGGCACGTAAGCTTTCTCCAGCTGCGGCAGCATCAGAAGCTCGTGTGGACGCGGCGGAAAGGCATTTAACTCTTGTTCAACGGCAAAGGTTTCGGGATTGAGAAACAGCACGCGATTGCCCTGCTTATCGACCGCCAGTAATCCACGGTTGTGTCGCTGCATAGTGTCTCCTTTTGTTCGTCACCTCCTTTAAGCGTAGCCAACCCGCAATCAGGAGGGGATTTTCCCGGCAGACCAGCGAAAAATGTAGCGAGGTTAACACGTGATCTCACACGCAATTTTTAATCCGCCCCGCGACTTACGCCACGCTATTGTTATTTTATTAGGAATAGTCTTAATGAGATAAAATAGAATAATCAACAATCCACGCGGTTATTTATCGTTAATTTAAAGCTTAACGGATCCTTGATTTTCCGGTTTATCTGAAAGGATCAAAAAGTGATAGCCGCGCCGCACAGAATGTTTTATTAAGCATAGGAGAGTACTTTTTTACACACAGCCTAAAGGACAATCAAGAGCGCTCAGCGCCGCGATCAGGGACGCCTTGCCACCATAATCACAATAATCAGGTGCATCATGAATAAAAAACGCCTTCAGCCAGCGTTAACCCTCTGGCATAACTGGAAAAGACTCGCTTTTACCAGCCAGACTTTCCTGCAGAAAAAACAGTATAATGCGCTCTGTGCGCCGGAATACGATCCCAGCCAGGAGGACAATATCGTGTTACTTTCTGGCGAAAAAGATCTGCCAGAGATTCCAAAGAAAGTCTGGATGTATTGGGATAATGAATATTTACCGAAATCAATGGCGTTAAATATTAAAAAGATTCGTCAGGATAATCCCGATCATGAAATTCATTTATTAAATCGTTTAACGATAAAAGAAGTTTTACCGGATTTTATCTTTACCTCGACCCAATTAACCGCCCAACAACGCAGCGAAGTGATTCGTCTGGAATTACTGTTGCGTTATGGCGGCATTGCCATTGATTGCAGCACTTTATTATTTGAAGATCTCTCCTGGGTACATCGCGCGCATCAGGAACGTCGCATGGATGTGATTGGTTATTATCACGAAAACGCCACCGTCAACTATCTCGCGCCGGTGATTGAGAGCTGGTTCCTGGCGGCAACCGCCAATAATCCCTTTATCCGCGAGTGGCAAAAACATTACGCACCGATCAAACATCTCGGCGAACAGAATTACTTCAGTGAATTGACCAAGCGCGATGATTATTCCCTGCTGACGCAGAAAATTGCGCAGCCGCAGCAGCAATTAGGTTCTCTGGCGCAGCAGATCGCCATGCGTGAACATCGCCGGGTGAATCTCTATCTGCGTAAATGCGAGGCGAACGCTTATTACTATCAGCGTTTAAGCGGCTGGAAAAGCGAGGCGTTTGCCCACGCGGTGCTGTTTCACCAGCGTCCACTCACGCCGCCACCGGTGATTAAACTCAGCGGCAATGAGCAGTTGCATCTCGACTTCAACCTGCGGCTCGGCAACTACAACCGCGGCAGTTTGTTGGGTCAGATGATGCAAACGCCTGCGCCGATCGCGCTGGCATCACCCATCAACAAAGCGCGCGCGTAACCAGTGAATTAAGGTGGTTACCGCCCGTGGTACCTGTGCGGCATACGGGCGCACCACCCACAACCGGTCGGCGAACGCATCCACCGCTTGCCACTGCGGCAGCACCTGCTGCAGCGTGCCGCTGGCGAGTGCCGCGCTGGCACTGAAATCCGGCAGCATCGCAATGCCCAAACCCTGCAATGCGGCATCGCGGATCGACTCGCTGTTGTTGGTGGCAAAGTTGCCCTGAATCTTCACCTGCACGGTTTCGCTGCCGCCGTCCGCTAATCGAAAGCGCCACTGCGGCGACTCGAGTCCGCGCGGATAATAAAGACAATTATGCTGCTGCAACGCCTGCGGTGAATCCGGCAGGCCGTTTTGCGCCAGATATGCCGGCGACGCCACCAGCAGCGCGCGGGTTTCACACAGCGGCAGCGCAACATGGGTTTCCGGCAGGCTATCACTGTGGCGAATCGCCAGATCAAAGCCTTCACTGCCGAGCGACACCAGACGATCGGTGACATCCAGCTGCAAGCGCACCTGCGGATAGTCGCGCAGGAAATCGCCAATGATCGGCACCAGTTGCTGACGCGCAAACGCCACCGGCGCTGTGACGCGCACCATGCCACGCACTGGACCGGCTTCATCGCGCACGCTGAAAAAGCTCTGCGCGATACGCGCGAAGGGATCGCGCAGCTCATCCACCAGCTTTTCACCGGCGGAAGTCAGCCGCACGCTGCGAGTGGTGCGCTGCACCAACGCCACGCCCGCCATCTTTTCCAGCTCTTTAATCTTCTGACTCATCGCCGCTTTGCTGACGTCTAATCGTTCCGCCGCGCGCGTAAAACTGCCGAGCTCAGCCAGCACGGTTAACCAGTGCAAATGGACCCAAAGGCTATCGGTTTTAATTTCTTTCATATCGATTGTTCAAAATAATAAATAATCAATTCAACCAGCGCGCTTTTTCTTTCCGGCAGCAAGCGGCAGCATAGCGCCACATCCTACTCTTTTCATGTGAGCAAAAACGAGGTTTTATTTATGCCGTTACTGACATTCGACGTTATTCAGGGCCGTTCAGAATCAGAAATCCGCACATTGCTGGATGCCGCACACCGTGCGGTCTTAACCGCCTTCAAAGTCCCGGCGCGCGATCGTTATCAGATTGTTCACGAAAACAAAGGTTATCAGATGGTCTTTCAGGATACCGGCTTAGGCTTTGCGCGAACCGACAATCTGGTCATGGTGCGCGTATATACCAGCCCGAGAAGTGAAGAACAGAAGTGCCTGTTTATGGCAGAGTTAGCACGCGAGCTGCTGGAAAATTGTGGCGTACAGGGCACGGATTTGATGATTAGTTTTATCACCAACAGTAAAGGCGACTGGAGCTTTGCCGACGGCGAAGCGCAATACCTCACTGGAAAACTCTGATTCCCTTCTCTGCCCTCACTGGCAGCAGCCCGTCCGTTGCTGCCAGGCTAAACCACAGTCAGCCTGAACCCGCCTTAAACGAATCGGAATGCATCGCACAAATCTGGTTGGATGTGTTGCAGCCATGTGACACCCAATATAGATTGTCGCAAAATCCCCGCAGAGGGTCGTTGGCGCAAGGATTGCGTATTCATTCAAAATGAGGATCTGACGTTGTCCGAATTGGTTTCGGTTGTACTCTTTTTGGCTGCGATTGCAGTCTACTCCTTCAAAGCCGGGCGAAATAAATTTTGGTTTAGTCTGATCCTGCTGCTGCTCACGCTGTTTATCGTGCTTAACGTCACGCTGGTCGCCAGCAACTATTTTACCGGCGATGGCATTAATGACGCGGTGCTGTATACCCTGACCAACAGCCTGACCGGCGCGGGCGTGAGCAAATATGTGGTGCCAGCCATCGGACTGATCATCGCGCTGTTCTCGCTATTTTGCCTGCTTTCATGGTTATTGCGCCGCCGTAAGCGGCCGCATCACCTCGGCTGGAGTTTGCTGGCGATTGCCTGTGCTGCGGGTTCGGTACAAACCACGCCTGCGTTCCGCCAGGTGAAAGAGCTGATCGCCTCACATTCGCGCCTCGCCGATTCGGACTTCGAAACCTATTACAAAACGCCTAATAAGGTGATCACCGAGCCAAAGCTCAACCTGGTCTACATTTATGGCGAAAGTCTTGAACGCACCTACTTCGATCAGCAGGCATTTCCCGGTCTGGCCCCGGAACTCAGCCGCGAAAAAGATAACAGCATCGATTTCAGCCAAACCGAACAATTGCCTGGCACTGATTACACCATCGCGGGCATGGTGGCTTCACAGTGCGGCATCCCGCTGTTTGCGCCTTTTGATGGCAACGCCTCGGCCTCGCTCTCCAGCTTCTATCCGCAGAATATTTGTCTGGGCGACATCCTGAAAAACTCTGGCTATGAGAACTGGTTTATTCAGGGCGCCGATTTACGCTTCGCCGGTAAAGATACTTTTCTGCTGTCACATGGCTTTGATGCGGCCAATATGTATGGCTCGCAGGAGCTGAAAAGTCGCGTCGCCGATCCCGGCTATCGTAATAACTGGGGCTACTACGATGACACGGTGATGGACGAGGTGTTTGAGAAATACGAAGAGCTGTCGCGCGCGCAAAAACGCTTCGCATTGTTCACCCTTACCGTCGACACCCATCACCCGGATGGTTTTATCTCGCGCAGCTGCCAGCGCAAAAGCTACAGCTATGATGGCAAACCAAACCAATCCTTTAGCGCGGTCGCCTGCTCGCAGGAGCATGTGGCGCGTCTGATTGAACGCATCAAAGCGTCACCGTGGTTTAAAAACACCATCATCGTGGTGACCTCCGATCATCTGGCGATGAATAACACCGCGCATCAATACCTGATCAAGCAGCCGCGCCGTGACCTGTTTATGGTGATTCGTGGCGATCAGCCACAGGCGGAAGTGCTCGACGCCAAACGCAGCACGCTGGATAACGGCGCCACGGTGCTGGATATTCTCGGCGGGGATAACGCGATTGGACTTGGTCGCAGCGGCCTCTCTTCCACCTCGCTGTCAACCGAGTTTGAAGACATGGCGAAGCGCGTCACGGCGTGGAAAGCGGATATCATTCAACTGTGGAATTTCCCCAGTAAGATGGACAGCTTTACCGTCGATCAACAAAAAAACACCTTCACCTTCTCCGGCGCAACCTTCAAATTGCCGATTCTGTTCCGCGTCTCCGATAAGCATGTTGAACCGCTGCCCGAAGGCGAATACGCGGAGCCACTGCGTTATCAGCTGGCTAAATTTGCTGCCGACGACAAATTCGTTTGGGTCGATCGCTGCTTTAAAATGGCGCGCCTGTGGCAGCCAGATTTAGCTCTGTCGAACGATTTGTGTGTTTCGATGGGACAGATGGGCGCCAAACCGAGCGTTACCCGCATTGATAAACCGCAGTGGAAAGCGAAAGTCAGCTTCCCCAAAGCCGAAGTGAGTGCGGCAACCTTTCAGCTCAACGAGCAGCAGATTCGGATTGAAGACAATGCGATTCGCTACAACGCGGACAGCTTCCTGTTGTCAGTGCCCGGCGCGCCAACCAGCGTCAAAAGTTTTAGAGGGATATCTCGCCCGGAAGAGTGGGGACGCTGGTCAAATGCCAATCTGGCGCCGGAAGTGAATATTGAGTACACCGATCCGCTGCCAGAACGCTTTGATGTGGTGATCACCGCGCGGGCGTTCGGTCCGAATGCGCACCGTCCGATTCCGGTGCGCGTTGGCGATGAAGAGCAGCAACTGAATTTGGGTGAAGATTTCTCCACCACCACGCTGCATTTTACCAATCCAACCGGCAGCCGCAATTTGATCATTGCGCCGCCGGAGCCGCAGGAGTCAAATGTCGGCAATATTATCGGCCAGGATCCCCGCAAACTGGGGATCGGCATGGTGGATATAAAAATAATTCCGCAAAACTAACGTAGGGTGCGCAGCGCCTCCAGCTTTTCGCGTTGCGTCCCCTCCGCCGTAAAGTTCTCTGCCGCCAGCCAGCGTTCGAAGCCCTGTTTCACCTGCGGCCAATCGCTATCAATAATCGAGAACCAGCAGGTATCCCGGCTGCGGCCTTTATAGACAATCGCCTGACGGAAAGTCCCTTCGAACTGAAACCCTAAACGCTGTGCCGCGTTTCGTGATGGCTGGTTGCAGCTGTCGCACTTCCACTCATAGCGCCGGTAGCCCAGTTGCTCAAAGGCGTAGCGCATCAGCAGATAGTGCGCTTCAGTGGCCATGCGCGTTTGTTTGAGCAACGGCGAGAAGGCGACGTGGCCGATCTCCACCGATCCGTTTGTCGCATCGATGCGCATTAACGCCAGGCTACCGACCGCGCGGTTGCTAACGGGATCGATCACCGCGAAATGCATCGGATCACGTCCGTTTTCCAGCTGACGCGCATAGGCAATATAGGCCGCTTCATCGGCAAAAGGTTCGGCGAACATATAGGTCCAGTCACGGCCATCTTCAGCCAGCGCATAGGCAGCATAGAGTTCGCGGCCATGATGCTCGGCATTCAGCGGTTCAAGGCGGCAATAGTCACCGGTGAAGGTTTCATAGCTCGGCCAGGCGCGGGGTTGCCAATCTGGCAGCGGAAATCCTACCGGTTGTCCGTAATCATTCGTGTGTTGCGACATAGCTTAATTCCTTTATCAATCAGGGCCAGAATCGCAGAGTGCCACTTTGCTGGTGTGTTAAAAAGCGCCACAATGGTTGAAATTGATGGATCCACGGAACCGCGTAAATGAGTGATATTGCACTGCACCGATTATTGTTGGCCCCACTAGAGACCAACGGCGAGCTGACGCTGCAACAGCAGCTGTTCCAGCGTATCAAGCAGGCGATTCTGACCGGCAAACTCGCTGCCGGTACGCGTTTGCCCGCAACACGCCAGCTGGCGCTGGATCTCGCGGTTTCACGCAATACGGTGATCGCCGTCTGGGCGCAACTGCAGGCTGAAGGATTTTTGCTGAGCGATCGCCAGGGCAGTCGCATCAGCAATATGGCGCAGCTACCGCAGGAAACTCAGCCGCCCGCCAGCAGCGAAATTGCCTTGTCACCGCGCATCGCTCAGTTGCGATCCAGCCATCGCACATTGAGTCAGGAGATGGCGCTGCGGCCCGGCGTTCCTTCGTTAGTACATTTCCCGCTAGCTCAGTGGCGACGGGCGCTGAACCGCGTGATGCTGTATCAGCCGCAGCAACTGCTGGGCTATGGCGATCCGCTCGGCGAACGCACGCTACGCGCCGCGCTGGCGCAGCATCTGGCATTAGCGCGCGGCGTGCGCTGTACGCCCGAACAAATCGTGATTACCGAAGGCGCGCAGCAGGCATTAACGCTGTGCGTGGCGCTGCTCAGCAGCCCTGGCGACATCGGTTGGGTGGAGGAGCCGGGATATCGCGGGGCGAAAGCGGCGATGCGGCTGGGAGATATGCGTATTGAACCGATAGCGGTCGATGCACAAGGTCTGGCGCCGCAGCCGCAGGACTGGCAGCAGCGTCCGCCGCGCCTGATTTACACCACGCCAACGCACCAATATCCCACCGGCGCAATCATGAGCGCACCGCGTCGTCTGGCGCTGCTGGCGGCCGCGCGGCAACAGCAAACGTGGATTATCGAAGATGATTACGACAGCGATTTTCGTTACAGCGGCGAGCCAATCGCCGCCATGCAAGGCATGACGCAGCCAACGCCGGTGATCTACGTCGGCTCGTTCAGCAAAACGCTGTTTCCGGCGCTACGCCTCGGGTTTATGGTGTTGCCGCCGCAGTTGGTCGCGCCGCTGCGCCCTGCGCTGCATGAACTGCTGCGCGGCGGGAATCGTCCTGAGCAGCAGGCGCTGGCGCTGTTTTTACGCAGCGGTGATTTTAGCCGTCATTTGAGCAAAATGCGCCGTCTGTACCGCCAACGGCAGGCGACGTTGCGACAGGCATTGCAGCAAACGTTTGGCGCACAGGTTCCGTTGCTGGGCGGCGAATGCGGCATGCATCTGGTGTTATCACTGGCAGCGGATCAAAACGATATGGCATTGGTGGATCGGCTGATCCAGAGTGGCTACGCGCCGGGCGCGCTGTCGGGATTTTATCTCGGTGAGCAGAAGCAACAAGGGCTGGTGCTGGGTTACGGTAACACCAGCACCAGCCAGATTACGGCGGGCGTCGCGCAGTTAGCGCGTCTGCTGCGCAGGAATTAACCGCGGAAGAAGATTTCGCCTGATTTGCCCATCACGATCTTACCGGTGTCATCGGTGATCAGGATGTAGTTGGCATTGATGTACGCCCAGTGCGTGCCTGGCTGCGGCGCTGGCAGATGGCGTGGCTTCCACTCAACAATGGTGTACTGTTTTTTACGGTACTCATCTGGCACCACATCGCCCACTTTGTACTCTTTGTAGTCGATGATGATGGTGTTCAGATCGTAGTTGTTTGGCGCAGCCGCATTACCGCTTTGCGGAGGACGTATCGGCGCGACATCGCCGCTGGATTCAGCCGGTTCATTGCTGACAGGCGCATCGGGGGCCGGCGCCTGAGCGGGTGCATCAGCGGCGGGTGCCTGGGTTTGCGCGTCGGGTGCGGTTTGCTGCACCTGTGGCGGCATGGGTACGGCGTCTGTTTGCTCGCCTTCCGCCAGCGCGGCCGGAGCAAGGCTTAAAGCGCCCAGAAAAATACCTGCAGAAAGAAGATTGACGTGTGTCCTGCGCATGGGTGATTTCCACTCTGGTTAATTATTAACTGTCCATTTAACTGACACGTTAAGCACGCAGAAGGTTCCCCCGGCGCGCTTAGCGCGTCAAATTTCGCTGCTCAGCATACCTCAGCTCAGGCGCTTTTTGGCGCAGTAAAATTGCAAGCAACCATGTTAGTTTTTGTCGTGCGCTTTATTTGCCAGATCCCTCAATAACGCGATGCCCAGATAGTTACTCCAGTTAAACGCGTTCTGCAGCACCACAATCGCATTGCCGTTCTGTTTATCAAAGCCAATAAAGCTGGAGTAACCGCCGATATAGCCAACCTGATAGGTAATCTGCTGATCGCCGTAGGTATCCGTAACCCAGGCGATATTTTGTGACTGATTGCCGTGCTGTTCGTAGCCGTGATTGACCTGCGCAAACGCCGCATTGAGCGAAGCACCCGCGCCGTCATGCAGGTGCGCATCAAGATAGCGAATCAAATCGCGCGCGTTGCTGTAGAGGCTGGCGGCCGCCACCATATTGTTGTTAAACGCCCAGTCCGGCGTGATTTGCCCGCGAGGAATTAGCTTAGGCTGATCGCCGGCATGGCCGAGCGCACGCCACGGATAGCCGCGCAGGCTCTGCGGCTTGAAGCTGCTGCTGGTCATGCCCAGCGGCAGGAACAGATTACGCTGCGCCAGCGTTTCGATGTCCTGATGGAAGCGATATTTAAGGATGTAGCCCAGCAGCGCATAGCCGAGATTGGAATAGCGCGCGCCAGGATGCGCGGGCGCGTCAAAGTCGACCAGATAATCCAGCACGGCATCGCTGTCGAGGTTGCCATAAAAGTTCTCGCCGCTACGCAGATAGCCCATAAATTTCATGAACATCGGCAAATCCATATCCTGACGCGGCAAGCCCGAGGTGTGCGTCACCAGCTGCAACAGCGTGATGCGTTTGGCATCGGCGCTCAGCGGCACGTTGGGCGGCAAAAGCGTCGCTAAGGTGTCGTTCCAGTGCAGTTCACCGCGATCCACCAGCTCAATAATCACCTCCGCGGTGATGCCTTTACTCAGCGAGCCGAGCGCAAATAAAGTGTCTGGCGTAATGGGATAACGGTGCAGCGCATCGGTGACACCAAAACTGTAAAATTCAGGCTGGCTGCGTTGATGGATAATGGCGATGCTGATGCCAGAAACCTGCTTTTGCTGCATGTAATGGCGCACGATGTCATCGACGTTTTCATTAAAAGTCGCGTGTGAAAGATAGACTTTATCGCTGACGGGCGCGGAGGTTTGCGACAAGGTGCCGCAGGCGCTGAGCAATACGCTCATGCCCAGCACAATGATGCATATTGTTAAACGATGGCACAGCACCCGTTTATTCCTGGCGAAGGTAATCATGGCAATGGATTGAGCGAATTTTTATGTTTTATAAAGGGTGCGACGGGTGTTGGTGGCGAAATATAGCACAGAAGAAAGTCAGCGCCACCTGCCAAAAACAGGTGGCGGCGGGGATTATTGATTAACAGGAATAACCGATCCTTTATAGTGCTGGTTAATAAATTCAGCAGTTTGCTTTGACTCCAGATCTTTCGCTAGTTCCAGAATACGCGGATCGTGCGCCAGTTTCGGCGTGGTGACAAGCACGTTGGCATACGGATTATCTTTCGCCTGTTCCAGCGCCAGCGCATCCTTCGACGGCACTAAACCGGCCTGCAACGCGTAGTTGCCATTGATGATCGCCAACTGCGCATCATCCAGCGCGCGCGGCAGCTGCGGCGCTTCCACTTCGATAATCTTCAGATGGTGCGGGTTGTCAGTAATGTCTGCGGAAGTCACCAGCGTGTTGGCGCTGCTGCTTTTCAGTTTGATCAAACCATTGGCCTGCAAAAGATAAAGTGCGCGGCTCAGATTGGTGACATTATTCGGTACCGCCACCTGCGCGCCATCAGGCAGATCTTTCAGTGATTTCACTTTGTGCGAGTAGATGCCAAGTGGCTCAATATGCACGGTGGCGACCACAGAAAATTTCTCGCCCAGCGCTTTTTCCTGATCGCGCAGATAAGGCACATGCTGGAAGTAGTTGGCATCCACGTCACCGCGCGCCAGCAGTTCGTTGGCGTTGAGGTTGCCGTTGAGTTCAATCACTTTGAGATCGAGTTTCTTGTCGCTCTGTTTGATGTGGTTGAGGATTTCGCTGTGCGGTACGGCATCGGCCGCCACGCGCAGCGCGGCCGCCGAGGCGTAAGTGCTGAACACCGAAACCATCGCCAACGCGGCTATCACCTTTTTATTCATCTGCTTCCCTTAGTTTCTTATGATTTAACGCTATTGAGAGTGTCAGCGTAATAACGCTGCGCCACGTCGCGATGCGATCGCAAACGTCCTTTGAGATAGTTCCAGCCCACTTCACGCAGCAGCGGATTGCTGGGATCGCTGGTCGGTCCGCGCGCTTCTGCCGCCAGCTGCGGCGGTAATTGGTACAACGGCACTTCGGCGTCAAGCTGCGCGCCGAGGAAGAAAGCGATGGAGATGCGCTGCTGTTTTGCCGGCGGCGACACTACACGATGCACGGTGGCGCGCAGATAACCGTTGGTGGCGATCTCCAGCAGTTCGCCGATGTTCACCACAAAAGCACCCGGTTTCGGCAGCGCATCAATCCACTGATCTGGCGTGACTTCAACCTGCAATCCGGGTTGATCGTCCTGCAACAGAAAGGTCAGAAAGCCGGAATCCTTATGCGCGCCGACACCTTGCTGGCTGGCAGCGGCATCCTGACCCGGATAGCGAATCAGCTTCACATGTTCGTTGGGGTGCGTGCCGTACAGCGCATCGAAAGCGTCCGGCGGCAGCGACAGGGATTTGGCGAAGGCGCGCAGTAAACGCAGCGCCACGTCAGTCATCGCCTGCTGCCACGCGTGGATCACCGGACGCAGCTGCGGTAGCGCCTGCGGCCACAAATTGGGTCCTTGCAGCTGCTTCCACGCCGGATCGTCTGGTTGCAACGTCAGGGCGGCCCGTTCTGCACCGATATCAAACTGCTCACGCTGATCGCGCTGCTCACGGGTGTATTCCACGCCCGCGCGGTTGTAGCCACGAAAATGCGGTGAATGGATCATCGAAACGCGCTGCTTCTCTTCATCTGGCAAGGCAAAGAACGCGCGCGTGATGCTTTGCACGTTCTGCAGCAGCTGCGGATTGATGCCATGATTCACCAGATAGAAGAAGCCGACGTCTCGCGCGGTTTCGCGCAGCTCGGCGAGGTATTGCGCCTGTTCCGCATCCGGCAGTTCCAGCAGGGCTAAATCCAGTACCGGCAATGTGCTGGCCATACTTTTGCATCCTTCGTGCAGAAAAATTCTGCCTTTACGCTGCCATCTGCTGACAAATGCAGCCAATACTGTTGCGCGATAAGTTATGGAGAATCATTTTTAGGAGAGGTTCAGCAATCGATATGCAAAAAGCGATAAATCGCGCCCGCTTCCCGCTATAATCGCCGCCAATTAACTTTGGGCATGGCCCATCAATGAACAGCAGGAGACGCCGTATGAACCAGGGTCCGTTAACCGAAAAAGAGCTCAACTGGCTTGAAGATATGCTGGAGAAATACGGCAACGAACACTCGGTGGTGGATACCGCTGAGCTGGACGGCATGCTGACGGCGTTGCTCTCAGGCCCGAACGACATCGAACCGAGCGAATGGCTGGTGGCGATGTGGGGCGGCAAAAAGCACATTCCAAAGTGGTCGAATGAGCGTGAGATGGATCGCTTTATGACGCTGACCTTCCAGCATCTGAACGACATCGCCGAGCGCCTGGCCGAATTCCCGGAGCAGTTCGATCCGCTGTTTGGCACCCAAGAGATGGAAGGCCAGGAATTCACCGTGGTGGAAGATTGGTGCTATGGCTATTTGCGCGGCGTGGCGCTGGATGCGGATTGGTCGCTGCTGCCAGAATCACTGCAACCGATGATGGAGGCGATTGCCTTGCACGGCAGCGAAGATCATCTGGCGAAGCGCGAAGCCTTCACGCCGGAAGAGTTTGAAGCCAGCATCGAGGCGATTCGCCCCGCGGCGCTGGAGCTGCATGAATACTGGCAGGAACAGCGCATGGCGCAGCCCGATCCTGAACCTCAACTGCCACACTTTGCCGGCGAGAAAACCGGCCGTAACGATCCTTGCCCGTGCGGCAGCGGTAAAAAATATAAGCAGTGCTGCGGTAAATAATATGTGCACCTTCCGTAGCGGCGCAATTTATTGCGCGTCCCTGGCCTTTAAATCGCGCCGCTACCGATATGTGCGGTTTTTATCAGGGAGCCGGTTTCACCTCGGTCACCCAGGTTGGCAACTGCCATGCGCCGCCCGCACGAATCGCGCGGCACATGCCGGTGGTGGCATCGCTACTCTGCTCAAACGCTTTGCCATCCCACACCCACGCCGCTGTACTCCAGCAATCGCCGATGCCGCGCCCTTTCTGCGCTTCTGAGATCACACCTTCACTGTAATCAGAGCCGGAATCCGTCACCAGCTGCGGCGTGCCCTGCAATGCTTTATCGATCAGCCAATAGCCATAACCTTCGTTATACGCTCCGCGCCAGCACAGCGCGGCGATCAGCACATGCGCATCATCAACCGGCGTTAAGGTCAGCGGCTCCGCGCCCTCTTCCGGCTGATCGTCGGACGGAGCCAGATTGTCGCAGCTGTCGTCGTCGGTGAGTGAGGCAATCAGCTTTGGCTTCAACAGCGCCAGCTCATCGGCCGTCAACGGACGCGCATCGGCCTTAGTCACTTTTACCTGCTGAATCACCGGCATCGCCATCGCTGCCGGTACGCTGCTTTCCGGCTTGTTGCCTTTGCGCACCAACGCGCCCGGCGTACTAAGACGACCTTGCGCATCATCCATCTTCAGCAGCACAGCAAATGCGCCATTGCTGGAGAGATCGAAAGGCTCATCACCACCGCGAAACTCCACTTTGCCGCTGCCTTTAATGCCGTTAATTAGCGCCTGGGTTTGTTCATCCGTCAGCGTCCATTCGTCGTTATCGGCTTTCGCCACGTCGCCCAGCGCACGATCATCAATCCACAACGCTAAGTTGTTCACCACTTTAGAATCATCATCGCCGGTATCGGCCAGCACCACGCGACCATGCGTCACCGCATTCGCTCCGCCCGCGCGTACCAGCAACACCGAGCCGCCCGCGCCCTCTTCGGCGCTGTAACCGGCAGCACGACAGGTCAGCGTGTTATCGCAAGCCAGTTCCCAGTCTTTGTGGCTAAAGGAGACGCCGTCTTGATCTGCCAACAGTGGCGCACTCAGGCTGGCAAGTAGCGACATCGCCAGCAGCAATCGGGTAATCATGCCATCTCTCCATAATGGTAAAGGTGGCTAGTGTGATGATTTTTGTGACGCGGGAGAAGTGAATTTTTTGCGGCGATGCTGATTTAAAGCGCCGCCACAATCTGCTGCCGCAACCACTGCTGGGCCGGATCGCGGTGCAGACGTTCATGCCACAGCAGCAAAATATCAAAGCCCGGCACTTCCAGCGGTAGATCGATAACCGCGAGGTGCGAAGCGTGACGCACCAACCGCTCGGGCAGCACCGCCACTAAATCACTGCTCGCCAGCGTTTCCTGCATAAACAAGAAGTGCGGCACCGACAGCACCACGCGGCGTGAACGCCCGAGCTTCGCCAGCGCATTATCGGTGGCGGCGCTAAAGCCACCGCCATCGGGCGATACCATGACAAATTCCAGCTGACAGAATTGATCCAGCGTCGGCAGACGTTGCAACTGCGGGTGATCGCACCGTCCCGCCAGCACATAGCGCTCGCTGAACAGTTTGCGTTGATGCAGCGTCGGCGGCGCGTTATCGCCCGTATGAAACACCACATCCAGCTCGCCTTTTTCCAACTGCTGCGCCACCAGCGGCGGATTCAGCGCCAATATCGCCATACGACTTTGCGGCGCAGCAGCGCGGATCAGGTTGAGCGCAGGCAGCACCAACGCTGACGAGGTGTAATCGGTGGCGGCGATGCGCCAGGTGTCATCGGCATTGGCCGGATTAAAGGCATCGGGCGGCGCGACCGCACGCTCAACCGCTTCCAGCGCCAGACGCAGCGGCTCACGCAGAGCTGCTGCGCGCGCCGTTGGCAGCATGCCACGCGGCCCCGGTAACAATAGCGGATCGTCAAAATGCCTACGCAATCGCGCCAACTGAGCGCTGACGGAAGGCTGCGAGAGATGCAAACGCTGCGCCGCGCGCGTGACGTTGAGTTCGCTTAACAGCACGTTGAGCGTCTGCAGCAGATTCAAATCCAGCGAGTCGATATTCACTATGGCTATACCTGAGATATCAGCAATTGATTTCCACTATAGCCAGCGCCGACTTAATCTGCAGTGGTTTTCATCTCACAGGATTAAGCCCATGAATGTACTGATTGTGTATGCCCATCCGGAACCGCGTTCGCTGAGCGGTTCACTCAAAGACTTTGCCGTGCAGCATTTGCAGCATGCAGGACATCAGGTGCAGGTCTCTGATCTCTATGCGATGCAGTGGAAAGCGCCGCTCGACGCTGCCGACACGCGCGCCCCGTTAGTGGGCGACCACTTCGATGCTACGGTGGATTCCCGCTTCGCCTACGATCATCAGTTGCAGGCCGCCGATATCGCCGCGGAGCAGGAAAAATTGCGCTGGGCCGATACGGTGATTTTTCAATTTCCACTGTGGTGGTTTTCGATGCCCGCCATCATGAAAGGCTGGTTTGACCGCGTTTACGCCAACGGTTTTGCTTACGGCGTGGGCGAGCACAACGAACAGCATTGGGGCGATCGTTACGGCGAAGGCAATCTTAGCGGCAAACGTGCAATGCTGGTGGTGACGACCGGCGGATGGGAATCGCATTACAGCCCGCGCGGCATTAACGGCCCGATCAACGATCTGCTGTTTCCGATTCAGCACGGCATGCTGTTTTATCCCGGCTTTAGCGTGCTGCCGCCGCTGGTTTTCTATCGTGTACAAAAGTCAGCAGCAGAACGATTTGCTGGCTGGTGCGATGCGCTGGCTACAAGGCTGGATACGTTGGCGGAAACCGCGCCCATTGCCTACCGTCAGCAGAACGGCGGCGACTATGAGATTCCTGCGCTGACCTTAAAGGCGGAGTTTGTCCCGGAAGAGAGTGGCTTTGGCGTGCATGTGAAGCGGTGAAAGGTGGCAGACTCGGCGCTGAGCCTGCTGTTACTCGTACAGCCAGCGCCCCGCTTTTGCTGATTCAATCAACATTCCCAGCGTGAAATCGGGTACCACCGGCACTTCACGCTTATTGAATGGATTGAGAATCTGCGCCAGCGAGGGCTCATCGGGATAGTAGGTTTCAATGACGAATCCGCCGCGATCGACGCTGAACTCGCCGAAGAACTCATCCATCAGCGCAGCGGCTTCTTCACGCTCGAAGTTAAGATCGCTATCAATATCAATCTGCGGCGTCAGCGTCTTTTGCTTAAACAGGTAAACGCCGTCGTAACGCCGCACCAGCTCGTAGATACGCTGCTCAATTTCAACTGTCATCGCTTCTGCACCTCCACTGATTTCACCGGAGCGCCATTCTGCCATGCAATCCCAACAGTTGGATGAAAAAAATCTCTGCAGGAGAATTTTGAGACAAAGAGCCAGTTTTCCCAGCCGGGATGCCTGGTTTATTGCGTTAATGCATCCTGCGCTTCTTTCAACTCATCTCGCGCGTCAGCCAGTTTACGCTGCTGCTTCTCAATTTTATCGCCGCGGCCTTTGGCCTGCGCTTCCCTTAGATCTTGTTCGCGCTCCTGCACTTTCAATTGCTTCTCGGCCACTTTCTGCTGGCGCGCTGTAAGCAAGCCGCTGTCGGTGCAATTTGCCTTGGTTTCGCGTAACGCCTTTTCCAGACCGGCGATGCGCGCAGCATTGCCATGCTCACGCGCCATCGCCAGCTCTTGCTGGATATCCTGCTTTTTAGCGGCGCAGCCGGTGGCTGGGTTGGCAGCCTGAACAGACGTCACGGTCAAAGCAGAGAAAAGAATCGAAAGGGAAATCAGGGTGTTTTTCATGGTGAACTCTTGGTTTACATTGATGGGCGCTATTATACGAAGAGTTCTTAACAAGATCTTAAGTACCACACATCAGCACTAACTTTGCATAGAATCAGTATGGCTTTGCCGTGATAACGACGGGAATGGTATAAATGGAATTATTGTATTTATAAGCAGGGAGATTATTAAAAGAAAAAACCTTACCTTTCACATTCAAATAAATCACTCCATTTTCAATCTTACTTAGTGCTTTAGAATCAGAAGTAATGAGGAAGGGTGAATAATCATTACTTAAAGCCTTCTTGAATGCCTCTATAATTTATAAAAAAAGATGGTTAATTAAGCTGGTAGCGATGCAGGGTTATTTTCGCTGTGCGATTCACCCGGTTATCTTCTTCATACCCAGGTGAAATAGTTAGCATTCATACTGCCGAAGTTAGCAATACTCGCGGCATATCATTTACAAGGCGAACCTATCCAGGCCAGCTAGAGCGAATAAAAATGATCACATTTGATCTTAGGGGCGCCGAGCTTTAGGGAGAGTCTGTAAGCCGTCTCTTTCATTATCTTGCCCACACCGCTGTCGCGCATCGATTGCGTTAAACGCGATGACGGACCTGTTAATGCCAGCGCGGCGAGCAGTTTGTTTCCCTCACCAAAAACGGGAAGAGAGAATGCAGCAATGTGCGGATCACGCATGCCGGAGGTAAAGAGCGGTAATTCTGGGGCAGATTCAAGAAGCGGTTCATTGAGTCCCCAATGGCGAAGCACTTGCCCTATTGCTGAATTATCCAGCGGCAAAAGTGTACCGGGTAAGCGCGTTTCTCGTAATCCTTCGGAGGGCTCCGCTCTGAATAAGCAAAGCCTTTGACCGTTCTCAATCACATACCATGTGGCGCTTTCACCCGTCGCCGTCGCCAGCGCGTGCAGTTCAGGCTGGACAATACTGGCCAGATGAAATGACTGTTCATAGAGCTTGCCAAGATAAAGCAGTCTGGGACCCAATGTATAAACGCCGCTGTCGCGTCTGATGACGTAGTTCATGCGTTCAAGTGAGTTCATAAGACGGTAAACCGTCGTTTTATGGTAACCCGAAAATTGTGCCAGGGCGGTGAGCGTCAACGCCTCTTCGCCAGGCTTAAAACAATCCAGTAGTGCCAGCGCTTTCTCAACGGCAATTACGCCTTCATTCCCCATCGGTACGTTCTCCTGTTTGCGACGGTAAGAGTTTACCGTGCAATTTGTGATTCACATCGTATTTACATCACAAATGAAAGCTTAACGCTGGTGCGATCTGATTTAACATCGATATAGTGGTTTTACATAGTACAACATAGTTGTATCAGGTAAAACATGAAGAGGTGATTTATGCCACACGCAGAGAATACGTTCATCAAGCGCGACCTTACCCGTATAGCGCCCGAGCTGGTTAAACAGGCTGCTGAGTTTCAGGCCGCTATTCTTGCCGATGTTGCCGGACGTCGCGGTACGCTGCACGGTCGCGTAAAGCCCGTTTCACCCACCATGAAAGTTGCTGGCCCCGCCATCACGGTTGAGGTTCGGCCGGGCGATAACCTGGCCATTCACGCGGCGCTCGCCATCGCTCAGCCTGGCGATGTTATCGTCGTCGACGGTAAAGGCGATATCAGCTGTGCTTTGATTGGTGAAATCATGTCCACTCAGGCAGAAGCGTCGGGCATCGCAGGAATCATCATCGATGGTGCAGTTCGCGACGCCGACGCACTGTGCGAAAACGGCTTCCCGGTGTTTTCCGCAGGTCTGAATCCTTGTGGCCCAACCAAATCTGTCGCGGGCCGCGTTAACTATCCTGTTTCTGTGGCCGGAGCGGCAATCCAGCCTGGTGATTTGATCATTGGTGATGTCGACGGCGTGGTCGTTCTGCCACGTGAAGCCGTTCCGGCGCTGATTGAACTGGCACAGAAAAAACTGGATGCCGAGACCAAACGCATTGCCGCCATCCGTGAAGGCGATATTCGCGCACCCTGGCTGGAAAAAGCCCTGCTTGCGGCTGGAATGTTGAATGAAGGGGAGGAATTGTAATGGCATCTTCTCATCCCGTAATTTTGGTAACTGGCAGCGATTTGGCGCAGGAAGCGTTAGGCCTGCTCAAGGGCTTTGATATCGTTTACGCAGGCATAAAGCCCAGTGAAGACGAATTGTGTCAGCTGTGTCACCAACACGATCCGGTGGCGATTATTGTTCGATACGGCAAAATCAACGCCCGCATCATGGATGCCGCACCTCACCTGCGGGTTATTTCCAAGCACGGCAGCGGCATTGATGTTATCGATCAAAAAGCGGCGGCTGAGCGCCATATCAGCGTGCAGTCAGCGCCCGGTGCTAATGCAGCAGCGGTGGCTGAACATACATGGACGATGATATTGGCCTGCGCCAAAGCGGTTCTCCCGCTGGATCGCCGAATGCGTCAGGGACATTGGGACAAATCGACCCACAAGTCGGTTGAGCTTGAAGGCCGAACGCTGGGTCTGATTGGATTGGGTGCGATTGGCGGTCGGGTCGCTCGCATTGGCAAAGCGTTTGGTATGAAAGTCCTTGCCTATGACCCGTTCGCCAGGTCCTTTCCCGACGAGTGTGAATCCTCCACGCTTGAAGCTCTGCTACAACAGGCAGATGTGATTTCATTGCACTGCCCATTGACGGAACAGACACAGCACATCATCAACAGCGACAGGCTGAGTCAGTGTAAAAAAGGCGCGATTCTCGTCAATACTGCACGCGGTGGCCTGATCGATGATAACGCGCTTCTAACGGCGCTGGGTGACGGCACCCTTAGCTGGGCTGCTCTGGATAGTTTTGCTGTTGAGCCGCTGACCGCACCACATGTCTGGCAGGCTGTTGATAACGTCATCCTGTCGCCGCACATTGGTGGCGTCAGTGACAACTCATACGTGAAAATGGGAACAGCTGCAGCGAGTAACGTTTTGAAGGTGCTGGCTGAACCGATCAAAAGTGAAAGTGCCCTGTCTTAATGCATTAACCCTCCCCACCATTTGTTAAACGACCTTACCAACTTGCTTGCCGGTAAGGTCGTTCATCAACCTCGGCTATCACTGCAAATCTCCGTCACTCCCTCAGCGTTGCCCCTTCGATAAGACAGTTACGTCTTTCCAATCCAGACTTGTCACTGAGATCTCACTGACGTTTAGCGGCTTGATAACGAGAAGTGCATAGCTTGGATGAGGCGGAACGTGAACTTCTTTTGGAGTGGATTGATGGTGGGAGGAATGGGAGAAAAGCCTCCCGCAGACGCTCAGATAAGCGCCCGCGGGAGGGTGACGTTATTTACTCACCGGCGACGCGGTGTTTTCGACTTCAATGTTTAACTCTTTTTTGCGGCCCATGATCAGCACGGCGATACCGCCAATACCACACAGAATCGCCAGCGGCACCATAGCCAGTGTGTGGCTGCCCGTGGCCTGGTTGATGATGCCGTAAACGTTGACCATCAGTCCGCCGCCGATCAGGTTAGCCATGGCGCCAATCGCAGCCAGACCGGCGGCCGCAGTAGTGGAAGACATCCATCCCGATGCGAGCGCCCAGAACGGACCTTTCATTGAATACGCGCCTACCAGTACCAGCGACAGAATCACCACGCTGCCCGTCAAACTGTTGGTGATAAAGGCAGATAACAGACCACCCGCAATCAGGAAAAGGGTTAACGCGGTATGCCAGCGACGCTCGCCGCTGCGATCGGAGCTTCTGCCCCACACAATCATCAGGATAGATGCCAGACCGTAAGGGATGGCGTTCACCAAACCGGTGGTAAAGTTATCCAGGCCATATGATTTAAGCAGTTGCGGCGACCAGACGCTCAGCGTTGAGCCTGCCGCAGAAGCGCCGGCATAAATCAGCGCCATCACCCAGATATGTTTATGGCGCAGCAGTTGCCATAAAGAGATGTGGCCGATCGCTTTCTTCTTCGCGTTCTCGGCTTCAAGCGTGCTATTCAGCCACGCCTTTTGTTCCTGATTTAACCAGCTGGCATCGCTTGGTCTGTTGCTCAGCATAAAGAAGGCGGCAATACCCAAAACCACCGCTGGAATGCCTTCCAGGATGAACAACCAATGCCAGCCGCGCATGCCGTACCAGCCATCAAGTGACAATATGGCCCCAGAAATGGGCGAGCCGATAAAATTCGCTGCGGGGATGGCAACCATAAAGGTGGCGATCACGCGGGCGCGATATTTACCCGGAATCCAGTAAGTCAGATAGAGAATCACGCCAGGGAAGAATCCGGCCTCAGCTGCACCCAGTAAAAAACGCAATACGTAAAGTGTATTGGCACTCTCAACGAAGGCGGTACAGACCGAGATAATGCCCCACGAGACCATGATGCGAGAGATCCAAATCTTCGCACCGATTTTCTGCATCGCAAGGTTGCTGGGTACTTCAAAAAGAAAGTAACCCACAAAGAACAGGCTACTGGCCAGACCAAAAACGGCTTTAGATAATCCCAAATCTTCATTCATCTGTAGCGAGGCCATACCGATGTTGCCACGGTCAATGATGGCAATCAGATAGCAGACGATGAGAAAGGGCAAAATGCGCCAAACCACCTTCTTAACGGTCTGCTGCTCTATATCGGCAGAGAAAGACGTGGTGTGCTTTTTCTCAGACATGATAATCCTCACAAGTTTGTCATGGCCTTACGCGATGATATGTTCGCAATGCCGATTGTTGTACTGTGTAAAACTTAGATGTACAGAGTACAATCATTATCTCGACAAACGCCCTTCTGTGCCTGAAGTTGTAATCAGGTTGTGTCTTTTGTCACAGAAAGGTATCTGATGATTTTCATTTTTGTGATGCTGGCGAGATTTCTTTTTCGCGCGCACCGCGGGTCTACTGAAAATCATAAGAAATGAGGTAAGTAAAACGGCAGGAATGGAAAAATTAACTGAGACTAATAAAGGAAATATAAATCAGCAATTTCAATCAATTAAATGTATTCCCCAATTTCGCAGGATGGATATCATCAACAGGCGCTGCTATTAAAACTCACTGTGACGATACAAAGCGAAACCAATAAACAAAAAGTCATGTTTTGATCGGGTGGGCGTTGAATTGTACTTCAGGAGAAAAAGACAATAGAAGAGGAAGTGCCCCGTCGACCTTAGCATAACCACAATAAGGCTCGGACGGATTTGGACCAAAAAAAAGCCTTTCGGCTTTAATTTTAGTAACTTGCGGACTGTTACGAAAGTGCTCGTATCTTTAAATGGTGCGAAGGCCGGACTCGACAATCAATTCAAACAATTGATTTTAAATAAAAAATAAAAATACAGCACTGCTAATGCCCCCTTATGTGCCCCCTATTTTTTTGGCAAAATCTTCATAAATATTCTTTCACTAAATTTTTGTAATGCCCGTTTCAAGTAAAAGCCTACTTAATGTGGCGGATTCGTTCTATAGGTTGAAATCCACATAATCATTTTCCACCTAAAAAAAGATTTTAATAATTATCCTTCACATTGTTCACTTATTGATTTTTATGATTAGAAACATAACCTTATACTGTGCATGATTGGTGCAGGGTGATGATTATCATTCATATCAGGTGAAGTCTGGACGTAAAAAACCGGCTTTCGCCGGAAAATATAGTCATATTGCTGTGGGCTCATCGCACCCTAGCAGCTAATCGCTCGTGCTCTCTCCCGTGAGATCGAGATTGGATTGCATCACTGACTTTTTGTGAAGCTTTAGTCAGTGATGCCCCGCGCAACCGAATGATGCTCTTAAGTAGCAGGTCAAACATATTTATGTTATGCGGAATCGTATGGCGGTTGGCTTCAATGTAAGCGCGATAGGAATGATAGAAATAGCGCTTAGGGGCTGAAGTGGCCGAAAGCTCGCATTCTACATATTGAGTGCACTTGGCTCTTACGCCCTGTGGATGGCTGAAATGCTGCCCAGTTACAGCTAGAAAGTTGTTACCTGAGCTTGAAGCATCTCGCCTTCTCCCGCGTTTATTTAACCTAATGTCCGCTTTGTGCCAGAAGCGGACATTGCTAATCCCCTGACACACGCTAAACAGTTTGCAATGCAGCTTATTTCTGTTCCTCATGTAAAAAGGGCATTAACTGAAAGATGTCACTTAACTTCCTCATGTATATCTACATCCACACATAGTCATCAGGAAAAGGATGAATGAAGATGCAGAGAGGTAAAAGAGCTGTTATTACCGGTGGCGGCGGGGGATTTGGTCAGGCGCTGTGCGTGTGGCTGGCACGAGAGGGGGTAGAGGTGGATTTTTGCGGACGGCGGGCTGAAGATATTTAAAAAACCTGCAGCAGCATCACTGCTGAAAGCGGCATTGCAAAAGGGTATATCTGTGATTTAACCCGGCCTGAATCCATTTCTCAGTTTTCTTCACAGTTGTTAATTTCAAACAAGCCGATAGACATTTTAATCCTGAATGCTGCTCAGTGGTTGTCAGGGAGATTAGACGATCAGCCTGACACAGAAATTATCAACACCGTCAGTTCAGGTCTGACAGGTTCGATTCTACTGACTCAGGCTCTGCTGCCCGGGTTAAGACGTACAGACAATGCTGATATCGTCTCAATTATATCTTCATGTGGGATCCCGAATTTTACGGATTCAATTGCGCACCCTGCTTTTTTCGCCAGCAAACATGGGTTTAGCGGGTTTATCACCAAACTGTCACAGCAGTTGTCCGAAGAAAACATACGTGTGACCGGGTTGTATCCACCGGATTTCGAACTTACAGGGTTAGATACGTCTTTTGATACAGAATCCAGAATGGGGGAACGTCTGATGAATGGGCACTCAGTCTGGGAAACAGTTCGTTTTTTGCTGACTCAGCCACGTAGTTGTCATATAAGCAGCATCTACTTTCAAGGTCCAACTCGCGAAGAACTGGGATAAGAGCGGATAAAAGCCAGTGGAGTTAAACAAACATTCATACTTCGGCATCTCGCTCACAGCCGAGATCCAAACGTTTTAATATTACGCCCTATCTCTGTGAGATCAGACAGGACACTCAACCATGGTCTGTACCCACGCATTCTTCCCCGGAGGAAGGTTACATTCAATGCGAAAAAAACCTACAGGGTCATATACATGAAATATCTCACAGTAGGACTCATTATGCTGGTATCCAGCCAGGCAATGGCAGGCATAAAATCTGCACAGACTTACCCTTCCTGCGGCATTGCAGGCCCAGCGTAACGTCAAAGCGGAAACGGGAGGCATCATCGAAGATCTGCTTGATGCGAATATTTCCTCAAGGGTCAACGTGTTGCAGGCTGATATCATAACGGCACGCAAGGCCCGTCAACTCACACAGGCACAGGCTGACACGCTATGGCAGCACTCCACACGGGTACGCAGATTTGTTAAGCAGCAGGGGTTCCTGAGCGCTACAGAGAGTACCTCCGCGCTGCGGGGATCTGTGTGGCAATCTGGCTGGAGGTTAGCCCTCTACGCGTTAACGTTGTTCGCAAACTGTGATATTCCAGGGACGCCCTGCTCATAATGAACAGGGCGACATAAATCGATCCCTGCCCCCACTTACGCTTCAGTATTTATTGCTTTTCCGATACCTGACTATTTAAAATCGACCTGCATCAGTTCGGCAATTGTCGCGTCACGCGTTGTCAGCACGCAGCGATCCAGATAATCGGTGAACCTGGAAGGCTTACTCATACCAAGCTGCAGCAGTTTAGAATTATCAAACACCACATTCAGATTTGAGAAATGGCCGTAAAGGTTCATCGCACGCAGCATGATCCGTTCGTTGCTCGGGCCAAACAGATCCTTAAATGTTCTTCTGCTGTCAGAAAGCTGTTTATAGGAAACCTTTTGATAATCAATACCCAGAGCCCTGCCCCCTAATAAACCTGTTGAACCAGTAATAAGGATATTTTTCATGATAGTGCCATTCCATTCTGGTTGATCAAAGGAAAGCTTTAACAGAACGCCTTCCGAACACAAAAAAACCAAAAAAAACACAAAAATAAATTAACTATTTATGGTGAATTTAAAGATAAATTAAGGATTGACGTTAGATCCCACACTGACGATTTAATCACTTATCAGGTCGTAAACCAGACCAGTATAAAGCTAATAACTATCGCCAGACTCAACAACAGTGTAGATACTTCATTGAACTTTTTCATTTAGCTTATGTTTATATTCCATGCGCAGGAAGCAATTCTTAAAAATCATTACCACCCTGTTGATTTCACAATCTGATTTGAACAATTCTTTCCATTTAGGATCAAGCTTTATTTGTATTTTTTTGCGAACTAATAATTAATTTAGTGAGTGAACCTTTTATGCGCTTATTTATTGAGGATCAGTTCAGACTGTGTGTAGAACATGTGTAGAAGCTAAAAAAGACAATTTATAGAATAAACCCCTGCATTTGTTTACCCCTTGTTTAATACTCATCAATTATACCCTTGCCTGTCATGAAATATTTGCGCACAAATCATTAAGCGGCCCCTTGTATTTCACTTTAGGTAACAGGCATGTTTACAACATATTTAAAACTTAAAAATACCGGCTGGGAAGAATGCACGCTTTCTGCGTATGCTCAGATTTACACTGCATTCGGGGGGAGCGTGTGCACCCATCCCCGCGTTCTCGCTTATCTTTCCGAGCGTGGAGGCGTCCGTATTCAGTACTATATGAAAAGGCAAGACGGGCAACCCATTGCTGGCGTGTTTTCTGTCAATGGCTCTCTGGAATATAAAAATTCAACGCTTCCCTTTGTTTTTGATGATCTTATCCTGCCGATAAAAGCGGGTGTAAAAGTCATACTTCCTTTTAAAACCAAGCGGTTATCACCTCATTCTCAGGGTGTCATATTTAACAGCATCCGTCACAATCTGTTTAAGAAAAAAATGGCTCACATCAAGTCCGATTTTTCCGTGAAAACCGCTAAGAAGCGTATCGGAGAGGTGCGACGATTTACAAAAGCGGGCGGAACAATTGAGGATGTGACTTCTTTTTCCCCTGCTGAACTTTCGGCTATCTATCAGCACCTGTTCGATTTGCGGTGGCAAAACAGTCTTAAGTGCACTGACACCGGGATCCTGACTGAGACGTTCTCCATGTTCAGAGACATGATCTTTGGCAAAATATTATTCATCAATGACTCACCCTGCGCTTTTGATCTCAACTATAAAGTTGAGTGCCCATCATGGTATTACTTCGAGGACTTTAATGGCGGTATCGACCCGCAGTTTAAATCAATGGGGGTCGGCTCTGTTTTGCTCTGGGAAAACATCCAGCACGCCAGAGCGTTAGCCGCGTCATTGGATAAGCAATTTATATTTTCTCTGGGTGCCTATAACCCAGACTGGTATTACAAAAAACAGTGGTGCGATATTATGCCCTCGGGTCGTACGCTGTTCTGAAGTTGGAAATATGGATTTTTTTGCATTTGCCTCCCGCATTTCACACAGGTAATACACGTACCTATATAGAGAAAAACATTTTTCTTCTACACACAATCTCAACACACTCTCAACGGTGAATAAACGCGTGTCCGGTAACATGGGTCATCACTCTTTAATACGAGAAACCCATGTTGTCCCTCAAACTGTTTTCTCTGCCTTTACTTCTGGTTGCCATAATTGCCGCGCTGACAGGCTGCGATGATAAAGCCGTTACGGAAGCTGAAGCACTGCACCTCAGGTTGCCGTTGAGGTGATTCAACCACAGGTGTTAGCGGTCAGCGAGACGCTTCCGGGCCGCGTTAACGCGCTGCAAACAGCAGAAATACGCCCGCAGGTGAGCGGTATCATTAAGCGCCGCCTGTTTGAACAGGGCGCAGAAATTAAAAAAGGGACGCCTCTTTTCCAGATCAATGCGGCACCTTTTGAAGCGGAAGTCTCCAGTGCGCAGGCCGGTTTACTGCGTGCTAAAGCCGCCAATGACAAAGCCCAACAGCAGGCTGCCCATCTGCGGCCACTGATGAAAACGGGCGCGGTGAGCCGTCAGAGTTTCGATGAGGCCATCGCGAATGCCCGACAGGCCGCGGCAGATGTGGCGCAGGCCAGCGCCGCGCTCAGGCGCAAAGAACTCGACCTGAGTTTTGCCACCGTCGGGGCCCCGATATCCGGACGTATAGATCAGGCTCTGGTTTCCGAAGAGGCTTATGTGACAGCCAGCGACAGCACTCCTCTGGCCCGCATTTACCAGACAGACCCCATTTATGTGGACATCCACCAGCCCGCCGGGGTTTACCACCAGCTGCGCCAGCAGTCGGCAAGTCAGAAGGCCACTACGACGGGCGTGCCGGTTAAGGTTTTGTTACCCGGTGGCGCTGTCTATCACCAGCCGGGCAGAATCCTTTTCTCCGGCATTAGCGTCGATACCGCGACAGGCGACGTTATAGTCCGCATCGAGGTGAGTAATCCGAATCGCGAACTCCTGCCCGGCATGTTTGTGCGGGTTGAGATCCCCCGTCAGCATTATGAGGATGCGCTGATGGTTCCCCAGCAGGCTGTCTCGCATCAGGAAGGTCACGCTGTACTCTGGGTGGTTGACAATGAGCAAAAGGCCCGCCAGATCAACGTCCGTGTCGGGGAGCTAATCCATGGCGCCTACCGCATTGCCGAAGGCTTACCTGCCGGCAGCCGTGTGGTCGTTCAGGGCATGGATAAGCTTGGCAACGGCATGAACGTCGCGGCAGTGATTTCAACCGCTTCCCCTGCAACACTGACCATGAAGGCCGGAGAGTAAAATGGCTCAGTTTTTCATTAAGCGCCCGGTTTTCGCTCGGGTGGTCGCATTGTTCATTATTCTTTTCGGGATTATTGCGATCCCGAAACTGCCGGTGAGACGCTGGCAGAGCCTGCATTTCGTATGCAGGTACGTTGAACCACCATAGACTTGTTTTGGGGCTGGAAAACGCCACACATCGGGCTTGAATGCGTGCGATCAAACTGTTTTGGGATATTTAGAGGCGTGGGCTGCGTCATAGCTTTTCAAGTTGACAACTGTACGTGTTTGAAGCTTGGAACTACACGCCGCTATGAGATAGTATTCCCGAAGATCTGCCACTACTAACTAAGCGGCAATTTCTGGTGAAAACTTAGATCATTTCTTACATACATGAGAGATAGAATTTTACGTCTAACTCACTGTTTAATAAGAAATTAAATTTAATGGTGCCGAAGGCCGGACTCGAACCGGCACGTATCTCTACGGTTGATTTTGAATCAACTGCGTCTACCGATTTCGCCACTTCGGCACTGAAGAGGATGCGGAAAACGTTGGGGATTATACCGTTACGAACAGCGTGCGCAACCGGAATCGTTAGGGATGTGCGCTAAGCGTTGAAAAAAACAGCACTTCGCGGATAACTGCTTGTTATACCATCGATCCCGCCAACCGACGTTCAAAAATTAAAACCCAGAACGGTCCCAATTTTCCCCAATCAGCCCGATTAACTGGAACTTTCCGAATTCAAACCTCTCTTAACCAAAACTGACGCAGTCAGAACATAAAAGACAACGAGGTTGAGATGAAAGTACAACGCATGATTTGGGGATGGGGCATCGCGGCAGCCATGGTTGCGGGGAGCGCATCGGCAGCAAGCTGGCAGGATCAGCTGAGCAGCGCGGCATCGCAGCTGTCACAGCAAAACAACAGCACCAGCAACACCAGCACCACGCAGAACGGCGGCATGTCGCTCTCATCGCTTACCGGCCTGCTCAACGGCGGCGATAAAGCGGTGAGTTCCAACAGCATGACCAACGCTGCAGGCGTGATGTCCTACTGCGTGCAGCACAACGTGGTGGATAACAACGTGAAGTCGGTAAAAGATCAGGTGCTGAGCAAACTCGGCCTGAACAGCACCACCGCGCAAGAGCAGAAAACCGATTACCAGCAGGGTTTGCAAGGCTTGCTTAACACCGGCAACGGTCAGCAACTGAATTTGCAGAGCCTGAGCAACTCGCCGATGGGTGAGAAGCTGAAAACCAAAGCCTGCGATGTGGTTCTGAAGCAAGGCAAAAAATATATCGGCATGTAAGGACGCGCCGATATCAAGGCGCGAGCTGTCCCTCGCGCCTTTTCTTTAGTCCAGTAACGCTCGCGTCTCCGGCACCGTTCTCTGCAACAACTCCCGCGCCTGATCCAGCGACCGAATGTTGGTATAGCCAATTACCAGGCCATAGCGTTTCTGCGTCTGCATATACCAGCCGGAGAGCGGCAATACGCGCAGCTGATGCCGCTGCCAAATCTCCGCCAGCGCCGTGTCCTGCATGCCGCGCGGCAGGAAGGCGACAATGTGCATGCCGCCATCCGTCAGTTCAAAATCAAACACATCCGGAAAACATGCCTGCAAGGCATCCAGCATCATGCGGCGTCGCTGCTGATAAAGCGTGCGCATCTTTTTGATGTGGCGATAGAAATGCCCTTCGCTGAGGAACTGCGCCAGAATCTTTTGCGGCAGCAGCGACATACCGGTTTCAAGGATTTCCCCCAACTCGCTGAAGCGCGCGATGGTCTCTTTCGGCATCACCAGATAACCCACGCGCATCGCCGGCATCATGGTTTTGCTGAAGGTGCCGGTGTAAATCACCCGGTCGTGCACATCGAGGCTTTTCAGCGCCGGAATCACTTTGCGCGTGTAGTGAAACTCGCCGTCGTAATCATCTTCAATAATCCAGCTGTCATTGTGCTGTGCCCACTCCAGCAGTTGATGTTTGCGCGGCAGCGATAAGGTTACCGCCAGCGGGCTGTGATGCGTAGGCGTGACGATGGCGAAACGCGCATCGGCGTGATAGCGCAGCAGATAATCCACATCCATGCCTTGCCGATCGACCGGCACGTAATGCAGATTCGGCGCGATGCGCTTCAGCAGTTTTTGCCCGAAGAAATAGCCGGGATCTTCAAACAACACCTTGTCGCTTGGCTGCGCCAGCACCGCCAGAATCAGTCGCAGGTTGGCGCGATAGCCGCTGGTGATGAAAATCTGTTCCGGCTGGCAGTTAAGTCCACGCGAAATATTCAGGTAGCTGGCGATGGCTTCCCGCAGCGGCTGATAACCCATGACCGGCGGCAAAATCATCTCATCGGCGCGCAGGCTGCGCGCCGCTTTGCCGGAAATAAGCAGCCATTTTTTGTGCGGAAACGCATCCAGCGCCGGGATGCCAAGCCGCAGCTCGCCTTTGCTCTCACGCTGGGTTAACGCGCTCACTGGCGGCGCAGGCACTGCCGTTTTCCCGGTTGTTTCCGGCAGAATCAGTTCAGGATTAACGCGCGTGCCCTTCGCGCCCTGACTGACAAAATAGCCTTCGCCGATCAGGATTTCATAAGCGGCTTCCACCGTTTTTCGCGCCACTTGCAACTCACTCGCCAGCGTACGGATCGCCGGTACGCGGTCGCCCGGCTTCAGCTGCCCTGCAAGAATCTGCTGGCGATATCGCGCATAAATCTCTTTATAACCCACGCCATGCCCTACCTGTTTTTACGTTTTTTGACCCTTTTCACTCAGACATGGAAGTTTAAGATGCCCGCATCACCTTCGCATTGAAAAACGACTGATCTGAGGATAAAAACATGACTGCACGCGTTAACCACTTCAAAACCGTTCCGACACTGGTCAAAGCCATGTCCGATCTCTCCATGAACGTCAGTAACGTTTCATTAGAAACCTCACTGAAGCATCTGGTCGATCTGCGCGCCTCGCAGCTCAATCAATGCGCGTTCTGCGTCGACATGCATGTGAAAGAGGCCAAACTGCACGGCGAGCGCGAGCTGCGTCTGCATCATGTGGCGATCTGGCGCGAATCCCCGCTGTTCACCGTCAAAGAGAAAGCGGCGCTGGCGCTGACCGAAGCGCTGACGCGTCTGGGCGATCACGGCATCGACGAAGCGCTGTACAGCGAGGTGCGCGCGCACTTCTCCGAAGTGGAGACCAGCGAGCTGACGTTCTGTATCGCGGTGATCAACACCTGGAATCGCCTGATGGTGCTGTCGCAGATGACGCCGGGTGCACTGGACAGCGCTTATGGGTTGGATCGTGCTGATTTACGTTAATTTTTACCGCCAGTCGCTCGTGCTGCTGGCGGCACCATGTTCATCTGCGCTGCCTGAGGCTATAGTGAGATTTTGCACCACACAGGACAGCGCACATGAAAGGCATCAACATTGCGATTTACTTCGATCCCGACCAGATTCACATCTGCGTTCACCAGCAGGATGACAGCTATCTCAGCCAACACTTTATTTACGACGACAGCGTAATTGAAGAGATCTATCAATGGCTGGAGCAGTTCACGCCTAATCGCACCCACATTTGCCTGATTGAGCACGATACCGCCGATATCCTCGCCGATGAGTTGGTGGATAACGGTTATCACGTCCATCAGGTGACGCAGCACGATCTCTTGACCTGGTTCGCCAACGAACCGCCTGCCGAACCCGATGGTTCACCGGTGCGCGCGCTGCTGCGTTATCTGGAGAACGAGCAGCCATCCGAATACCAGTCACGCACGCCGCAGATTGAAGCGTTGATGGATCTGCTGGATGAGCTGGACGATCTCGAAGGTGTGGATGAAGTTGAAGATGAAGACAATCTGCCGGATGACGTGCTGCGCCTGATGAAGCAGAAGAAGATCAGTGCGCAAGACGCCGCCCAACGCCTGCTGCCGGATGTGAATGAGCGCATTCGCGAGCATTTAATCAATTATCCCGAACTGATGACGCCTGAGCTGCTGCAGGATTTCTTCCCTGAGCTGATCGAGGCGCTGGATACGCCGAAGCACTAATCAATGAACGCACACACCGTAGCGGCGCGATTTATCGCGCGGTTTTGACCGACTCTCCATCCTCTTAACGCGCAATAAATTGCGCCGCTACGAGCCGTGCGATTATCGAATAATTTTTCAAATGGGACATTTCATGCTGGAGTTGTTTAAAGCCATCGGGCTGGGATTGGTGGTGATTTTGCCGCTCGCCAATCCGCTGACCACGGTGGCGCTGTTTCTCGGCCTGGCCGGAGAGATGAATTTCCAGGAGCGTAATCGCCAGGCGATGCAGGCCTCGATCTACGTGTTCCTGATCATGATGGTGGCGTGGTATGCCGGCAGCGCGGTGTTGCACACCTTTGGCATTTCCATTCCCGGCCTGCGCATGGCGGGCGGATTGATTGTGGCGTTTATCGGTTTTCGCATGCTATTTCCGGCGAAACCGGTCGGGCATTCGGTCGAAGCCGAGCACAAGCAGGATGAACTGGATGCGACCGACAGCAACCGTGAAACCGTCAACATCGCGTTTGTGCCGCTGGCGATGCCGAGCACCGCGGGGCCGGGCACCATTGCGATGATCATCAGTTCCGCGTCGACGGTTAAATCGGGCGTAGATTTCCCGGCGTGGGTGGTTGCCGTCGCCCCGGTGCTGACGTTTTTGACCGTGTCGGTGATTTTGTGGATTTCGCTGCGCAGTTCGGGCGCCATCATGAAGCTGGTAGGGAAAGGCGGCATCGAGGCGATTTCACGTCTGATGGGCTTTTTGTTGGTGTGTATGGGCGTGCAGTTCGTGATTAACGGCGTGTTAGAAGTGATTCACAATTATCATTGAGACCACGTTAAAAGACGCGCAATGAATTGCGCCGCTACGGTATTTGCGCCTATCCGTAGCGGCGCGGTTTATCGCACAGTTTTAAGCGATTTACTCGCCTTTCAACGTTTTACGCACTTCTGCTACCTGATCTTTCGTCACCGCTGGCGCACTGTTGCTCCAGCCCTGACGAATGAAGGTCGCCAGTTTAGCCACTTGATCATCATCCAGACGCTTAGCAAAACCCGGCATCGCCAGCGTTGATGGTGCTTTCTCGGTGGATGGCTGCTGCGCACCGGCCAGAATGGTGTGGATTAAACCACCTGGATCCCTGGCATTGACGATGGTCGCCTGATCCAGCTCCGGGAAGATCCCCGGCGCACCTTTACCGGTGACAAAGTGGCAGGCGCCACAGTTGTCGATATACAGACGCTCACCTTCCGACAAGCCTTTCGTCGCGGTCAGTTTCGCTTCGGTTGCCTGCTGTTTCTGCACGTTGTACGCCTGCAGCGGCGGATTACCACCAAGGAACTTCAGGTAAGCCGCGATCGCTTTCAGGTCGGCATCGGTCATGTGCGAGCTGGAGTGCTCAATCACTGACTTCATCTCACCGCCCACTGCGGCCTTATCGTTACGACCGGTTTGCAGGTAATCAACGATCTCCTGCTCGCTCCAGCGCGGCAGACCGCGCAGTGACGGTACATCCCAGCTGTTCAGGCTGCCACCGGCAAGGAACTGATCGTCGCCGCTATCCAGCGCTTTCTCGTTCATGCCGAGGCCGCGTGGTGTATGGCAGCTGCCGCAGTGACCCAGGCTTTCGACGATGTAAGCACCGCGATTAACCTCTTCTGACGCGCCGCCAATTGGCTGGAATGGCTTGTCAGAGGTGAACGCCCAGTTCCAGAAGCGCATGCCCCAGCGCTGGCTGAACGGGAAGCTCAGATCGGTTTCCGGCGGCTGCTCGCTGCTCGGCTTCACGCCTTTCATGAAGTAGACGTAAAGCGCGTGCATATCGGCATCGGAGATTTTGGCGTAATCCGGGTACGGCATCGCTGGATAGAGACGCGACCCGTCCGGCAATACGCCTTTGCGCACTGCGTCGGAGAACTGCTGCTCGCTGTAGTTGCCGATGCCGTGCTCTTTGTCCGGCGTAATGTTGGTGGAGTAAATGGTGCCGAGATTCGACTCAATCGCCAAACCACCAGCGTAATCCCCTTTGCCGGAAACGGTATGGCACGCCATACAGTCGCCGAGACGCGACAGGTATTCACCCTGCTTGATCAATTGAGCTTCATCTTCCGCGTGTGCCTGCAGTGCAAAGCTGCCCAGCAGCACGGCGTTGGCGATTAACAATGATTTTAATTTCATGCGCTTATGCCTGTACCAGTGGACCGGGATTTTTCAGATAATGTTCTTTAATGGCTTGTGCCGCCATCAAGGTGATCGCGCCGATGGTATCGGTCGGGTTCGCCTGGAAGTTTTGCGGGAAGGCGTTGCCGCCCGGTACAAACACGTTATGAACATCCCAGCTCTGCAGGTACTTGTTCAGTGCAGAAGTTTTCGGGTTATCGCCCATCACCGCGCCGCCCACGTTGTGGGTCGAAACGTATTTGGTGAGGTCAAAGTCCGCGCCCATTGGCAGGAAGCTCATGCTCATGCTGTCTGGGTTCAGCTCTTTGGCGATGTTGCCGACGATGCCTTTCAGGTGCTGTTGCAGCTTCAGTTCGTTCTCTTTCCAGTTGAACGTCATGCGCAGCAACGGCTGACCGCGATGGTCGGTGTAATTCGGATCCAGATCCAGATAGATATCGCGATACGACTGGCAGGTAGTGGTGATGCTGATCTTCATGGAGTGGTTGTACCACTCCTCCAGACCTTCTTTGTAACCCATGCCCCACGATGGTGTGCCTTTCGGCAGCGCAGCAGCCATTGGCGTGCCGGTGGCTTGCGAGCTGTGGATCTTGGCGCCGCCGAGGAAGCCAAGGCCCGGACCGTCGAAGTTGCCTGGCGAGATGTCGTTGAACATCTGGCCGGTGGCGCCGGCTGTGGCGTAAGAGTTGAAGTTTTTGTCTTTGAAGAACAGGGTTGCGCCGCCGTTTGACAGGAACGCGTAGTTACGCCCCACCACACCCTCTTCGGTGATTGGGTTATACGGCTTGCCGATACCGGAGAGCAGCATCAGGCGTACGTTATAAAGCTGGAAGCTGGAGAGCACCACGATCTTCGCCGGCTGGAACACTTCGTTGCCGTCCACATCGTAGTAAATCACGCCCTTGGCAGTTTTCTGGTCGTCATGCAGTACCACTTTCACCACTTCCGCATGCACTTCGTATGAGAAGTTCGGCATACGTTTCAACGCATCCATTACCGCCGTTTGTGGTGAGGCTTTAGAGTAGTTGAGGCACGGATATTTCGAGCAGTAGCCGCAGTAGTTACACGGTGCGATCTGGTTGCCGTACGGGTTTTTCCACGCGCGTGATACGCACGCAGATGGGTTCGGGAACGGATGGTAGCCGAGTTTGGTGGCCGCCTCTTTGAACATCACGTTGTTCAGCGTGTCTTCCAGCGCAGGCAACGGATAAGGTTCAGAACGCGGACCTTCAAACGGATCGCCGCCCGGCAGAATCTGGCCGCGCAGGTTACCGGTGGTGCCGGATTGACCGCAGATCAGCTCAAACTTGTAGTAATACGGCTCGATCTCTTCCCAGGTGAACGGGAAGTCCATCACGCGCATATCTTCCTGCAGGATGCCCGGCTTGTAGGCCTCATCGACGTAGGTTTTCAACTTCAGGTCGGTTGGGGTTGGACGAATCAGCACCGCCGTCCAGTGCATGCCCGCGCCGCCCACGCCGGTTCCCGGCGCAAACGCGCCCCATTTACGGGTCGGCAACGCCGTCTGGCTGCTGTTGTAACGCACGGTGACCGCCACTTCTTTTGGCGTAGCGAACACTTTGTTACGCACGTTGTAGGCGTATTCATCAGCCGGTTTCGGGTAAGCGAAATCCGGGTAATCACGCTCGCCGCCACGCTCTAATGCGCGCACGTCGAGTCCCGCCATCGCCAGTTCAATACTCATCAACGAGCCGGCCCAGCCGAGGCCGCAAACGACGACGTCGACTTCTTTCTTTGTAATCTGTGCCATGTTAATCCTGTCTCACATACCAAAAACGGGGGTGTGCTTACGCGCTTTCACCCAGGAGGCTGACCGGTCCCAGCGGGTACGGCACGTTGTGCTGCTTCACCCATTCGGTAAAGCTGGCGCGCGCGCCCGGGAAGCCAATGGCAATCCAGGCTTTCATGCCTTTGTTGCCGCCGTACATTGGGTCAGCGAGGTAGCCATGTTTGGTATCTGAGAGCAGCTGGCCGAAGAACTGCGAGGCCTTCAGGTTCTCTTCGCCCAAGGCGGCGAAGTCAATGCCGTCGTTTTTGTTCACTTTGGTGAGCACCGCATCTTTCTCTTCCAGTGACAGCTCATGGAACGGTTTCTGGAAGTTGCTTTGCGTCCACTGATTCACCAGCTTGATACCGGTTTGGTACATCTGCTGTGGCGTGAACGGGATTTGATAACCCATGGTGGCAGGCGCATGCACGTTGAACGGACCCTGCATGTAGATCTCTGCCCCGAACTCTGGGCTGTGCAGTTGCTGATCGATAAAGATCGGCACGTTGGTTTCCAGTGCACCTGGCGCTTTACCTTTGCCGCCGGCTGGAATCAGGCGATCGGTTGCGGCCAGAATAAATTGCCACTCATCGGTACTGAAAAAGATCGGTTTATAGTCGGCGAGCTCTGGTGCTGCCATTTCCGCAGCTTGCGCCGCAGTTAATCCCTTAAATACCAGGTCACTTAATGGCAAAGCCAACAGCGACCCAAGTAAAAACTTACGTCTGGTGGTCGGTTTATTTAGAAGCATGGCGCGACGACTCTCACTTGCTAAGAAAGATAATTATTTTTGTTAATAGCTTTATAAATCGGTAAATAACCTGGCAATCTTAGGGATATAGGTATTTCAGAATGTAAAAATTCAATTATGGATGTGTTTTGATGAAATTCAGTCATCATGTTGAATTTAGGTTAAGGCTTGGTAAAAGGTTTTCGAGGCGAAAAAACAGGGTTTAACCGGACATTTGAGGGGAAAGTGGCACGAATCAGTGGGCATTTGACCAGGAATTATCGCGCAAAGAAATAATCGCAGAAATGAATCAATGAAAAAAAATCATACTTCCATACCAGAGAATTATTCTCATTTATAACATCTTATTTACTTTATTGACCAGCAGATGAACGATCTATTTAGCGGAAATGACAAGTCGCGCACAAAATAAACGCAATAATTCCCCCAGGTAATCAATTGTAATATTCCGGCACAGCTCAGAACAAACCGGCATTTTGCCAAAGCGACGGCAGAGATAGAGTGAATTTATCTATCACTCAGGACAATAATAATGCGCTCACTGATTTTGCTCGTCGCTTTATGGGGCAGCAGTTTTGCACTGCACGCCGCCACACCGAAAGATACCCTTGTCGTCGCCGTCCCGCTCGACGGCATTATTAGCTTCGATCCCGCTGAAAGCTTCGAAACCGTCAGTAACAGCGTGCAGCGCAACATCTACCAAACATTAGTGGAGGCAGATCGTCATGATCCGCAGAAGCTGGCACCGCTGCTGGCCACCCACTGGCAACAGGGCAGCACGCCGCACAGCTTAGTGTTCAACATCAAACCCAACGCACACTTCTCCAGCGGCAATCCGGTGACGGCGCAGGATGTGATCTTCTCACTGACGCGCGCGGTGCAGCTGAACAAAGCGCCCTCTTTCATCCTCGCCGAATTTGGCTGGACCAATGAAAACATCGCCAGCCAGTTCAAAGTGCTGAATGACCATCAGCTGGAGATTCAGTGGCCAGCGCAGATTGGTCAGAATCTGGCGCTGCGCCTGCTGACCGCGCCGGTGGCCTCGGTGGTGGATAGCAAAACCGTGCAGCAACACGTCGCCAATAACGATCTCGGCAACGGCTGGCTGCATACCCATTCCGCCGGCAGCGGCGCATTTATCCTTCAGCAATATGTGCCGCAGCAGGCGCTGGTGCTGAGCGCTAACCAACAAGCGAATCCGCAGCCGAAGCTGAAACGCATTCTGCTTAAAGGCGTGGCGGATGCCAGTGCGCGTCGTCTGCTGATTCAGCAAGGCGATGTTGATGTGGCGTATCAGCTTGGCCCGGATCAGATTGATGCGCTGAAGAGCGACAAGAATCTGCGCATTGAAGCCTTCCCTTCCAGCCTGGTTTACTACCTCGGTTTCAATACCAAAGATAAAGCGCAACCGGCCTTGGGCAATCCGGCGCTGTGGCAAGCCGCGCGCTGGTTGGTGGACTACAACACCCTCTCGAAGGATTTGCTGAAAGGTCAGTACCGCATTCATCAGAGCTTCCTGCCGCAGGGTTTTGACGGCGCGCTGGACGATCAGCCGTTCCACTACGATGTGGCGAAAGCCAAAGAGATTTTAGCCAAAGGCGGCATCAAGCCGGGGACGAAGTTTGCGCTGACGGTGATCAATCAGCCGCCCTACATTGACGTGGCGCAGGCGCTTCAGGCCAGCTTCGCCCAAGCGGATGTGCAGATTGAGTTGCAGCCGGTGGCGGAATCGGAGCTGTGGAGCAAAATGCGCGGTCGCGATTTTCAGTCGATCTTCATTTACTGGGGCGCAGACTATGTCGATCCAAACACCAACGCCAGCGCCTTTGCCTATAACGTGCCGGGCGGTTCCAAAACCCTGGCGTGGCGCGTCGGCTGGGATATTCCGGATCTGAGTGCGAAAACCCGCGCAGCGGCCGGTGAAAGCGATGCTGTTAAGCGCCGTGCGCTCTATACCGATTTGCAGAAAACCGTGCAGCAGAACTCACCGTTCGTGGTGACGCTGCAGGGCGCGCAGCAGGTTGCGGTGCGGAATAACGTGAATCATGTGCAGCAAGGGATTGGTGTGAGTTTGCTGTTTTTTGATACGGTGCAGAAATAGTTTTGGATTGTGCTCGCTTTCCCCCTCCTCGGTCCTCCCAAAATTGTGCTCGCTTTCCCCCTCCTCGGTCCTCCCCCATAAATGGGGGGGGAAGATGCTGCCATATGTTCGTTCAGAAGCTGCATGTGGCAGCATCTCCTTCCCCCGTTCACGGGGGAAGGCCGGGATGGGGGGCAGCGCGCACCTAATCTCCTTCCCCCGTTTACGGGGGAAGGCCGGGATGGGGGACAGCAGGCACATAATTACGCCTTTTTCGGCACAATCCTCCTCCCTCCTCGCGCGCCGCTTGCTATCCTTCTGGCATAACCTATTGCCTGAGAGCGAAAAAATCATGACCACTCCGTTACTGATTGCCCAAACGCCTGACGTTCAACTGCATCTTCTCTCCAACATGGCGAACCGCCACGGTTTGATCACCGGCGCTACCGGCACCGGCAAAACCGTTACGCTGCAAAAGCTGGCGGAATCCTTCTCCGATATTGGCGTGCCGGTGTTTATGGCCGATGTGAAAGGCGATCTCACCGGCATTTCCGCCGCAGGCGAAGGATCCGAGAAGCTGCTGGCGCGTCTGGCGAAGATTGGCATCAGCGACTGGCAGGCGCAGAAAAATCCGGTGATGGTGTGGGATATTTTTGGTCAGCAAGGCCATCCAGTGCGTGCCACGGTATCCGATCTCGGCCCGCTGCTGCTGGCGCGGCTGCTCAACCTTAACGACGTGCAATCGGGCGTGCTGCAAATCATCTTCCGCATCGCCGACGATCAGGGCTTGTTGCTGCTGGATTTCAAAGATCTGCGCGCCATGACGCAATACATCGGCGACAACGCCAAAGCCTTCCAGACGCAATACGGCAACATCAACAGCGCGTCCGTTGGGGCGATTCAGCGCGGATTACTGGCGCTGGAGCAGCAAGGTGCCGAGCACTTCTTTGGCGAGCCGATGCTGGATATCCGCGACTGGATTCGCTGCGATAGCAACGGCAAAGGCTTTATCAATATCCTCTCGGCAGAAAAGCTTTATCAAATGCCGAAACTTTACGCCACCAGCCTGCTGTGGCTGCTGGCCGAGCTGTATGAGCACTTGCCTGAAGCCGGCGATCTCGATAAGCCGAAAATGGTGTTTTTCTTCGACGAAGCGCATCTGCTGTTTACTGACGCGCCGCCGGTGCTGCTGGAGAAAGTTGAGCAGGTGATTCGCCTGATCCGTTCGAAAGGCGTTGGCGTCTATTTCGTTACGCAGAATCCCGCTGATATTCCCGATAACGTGCTGGGCCAGCTCGGCAACCGCGTTCAGCATGCGCTGCGCGCCTTTACCCCGAAAGATCAGAAAGCGGTAAAAAGTGCCGCCGAAACCATGCGCGCCAATCCGGCGTTTGATACCGTCGAGGCGATTCAGGCGCTCGGCACCGGCGAAGCGCTGATCTCCTTTCTCGATGAAAAAGGCAGTCCATCGATGGTGCAGCGGGCGATGGTGATTGCGCCCGGATCGCGCATGGGGCCGGTTACGCAGGATGAACGCAATGGCCTGATCAACAATTCGCCGCTGTATGGTAAATACGATAGCGAAGTCGATCGCGAGTCGGCGTTCGAAATGCTGCAAAAAGGCGTGCAGGCCACCACGCAGCAAGCCAATGCGCCGGAAGCCAAAGGCAACAAGGTCGCCGTTGATGACGGTATTCTCGGCGGTCTGAAGGACATTCTGTTCGGCACCACTGGCCCACGCGGCGGCAAGCGCGACGGCGTGGTGCAGAGCGTGGCGAAGAGTGCCGCGCGCCAGGTCACCAATCAGATCATTCGTGGGGTGCTCGGCAGTTTGTTAGGCGGACGTCGCCGCTAGAAACTCTTTGCGACCCTCTAAAATGGGAGGCATGAATGCCTCCCCTACAAAGGATTTATGGATAAGTATCAACAACTCAAACGCAGCAAACGTCTGGCGCTGTCGCTGCTGCTGATTGCGGCAGCCACCTTTGTTGTGACGCTGTTTCTGCCAGCCAACTTTTGGGTGCTTGGGCTGAAGGCAATCGCAGAAGCGGCGATGGTCGGCGCATTAGCCGACTGGTTCGCCGTGGTGGCGCTGTTCCGGCGCGTGCCGGTGCCGTTTATCTCACGTCATACAGCAATTATTCCGCGCAATAAAGATCGCATTGGCGAGAATCTGGGTCGCTTTGTGCAGGAGAAATTCCTCGATACCGATTCGCTGCTGGCGCTGATTCGCCGCCACGATCCGTCGCAGATGCTGGCGCAGTGGCTGAACACGCCGGGCAACGCCGATCGCATTGGTCGTCATCTGTTACAGGTGATGCGCGGTTTTCTCGATCTCACCGATGATCAACGCATTCAGCGCTTTCTGCGCCGTGCGGTGCATCGCGCGCTGGATAAGGTCGATCTCACCCAATCCAGCGCGCTGCTGCTGGATAGCCTGACGAAAAATAATCGCCATCAGGAGCTGCTGGATGCGGCGGTACAACAGCTGCTGCGCTTGCTGCACAAGCCCGGAACGCGCGAGTTTATCGCCGCGCAGATTGTGCGCTGGCTCAAGCGCGAACATCCCATCAAAGCCAAAATGCTGCCCACCGAATGGCTGGGCGAACACAGCGCTGATTTGGTGGCGAATGCGGTGGATTCGATACTCGATCAGGTCGCGCTCGATCAGGGGCATGAGTTGCGTCTGGGCTTTGACCGCGCGGTGCAGCGGCTGATTGAGCGGCTGAAAAGCGATCCTGAAATGGCGGAACGTGCTGAAAACATCAAGAGCTGGCTGAAGGAAGATGAGTCGTTCAATCGCTACATTGGCGAGCTATGGCAGGATTTACGGGGCTGGCTGAAAGACGATCTAAATAGTGAGGATTCACGGGTGCAGGAGCGCGTCAGACTGGCCGCGCTGTGGCTGGGCGAGACGCTGGCGGCTGACGAAGCGCTGCGCGCCTCGATGAATCAGCATCTGGAAGATGCCGCACGCAGCGTAGCGCCTGAGTTTGCTGCCTTCCTGACGCGCCATATTAGCGATACGGTGAAAAGCTGGGATGCGCGCGATATGTCGCAGCAAATTGAGCTGAATATCGGCCGCGACCTGCAGTTTATCCGCATTAACGGCACGCTGGTTGGCGGAACGATTGGGCTGATTTTGTATGTGTTGTCGCAGGTGCCGGGTTGGATCGAGCGTATTCAGTAAAAAGGTCGCCATGAATGGCGACCTTACAAGGCTTAGCGGCGTTTCATCAGCAGGAACAAGCTGATGGCGAAGAATGCACCGCTTGGCAGAATCGCACCCAGAATCGGCGGCAAACCGTATACCAGGCTTAGCGGGCCAAAAATCTGGTCCAACACGTAGAACAGGAAGCCAAAGCTAATCCCCGTCACCACACGCACGCCCATCGATACGCTTCGCAGCGGACCAAAGATAAACGACAGCGCCATCAGCATCATCACCGCCACAGAGAGCGGCTGGAAGATTTTGCTCCACATATTCAGCTGGTAGCGCCCTGCAACCTGGCCGCTCTGCTTGAGGTATTTGCTGTAGTTATACAGGCCGGTGATCGAGAGCGCGTCCGGGTCCAGCGCCACTACGCCGAGCTTGTCAGGCGTCAGGTTGGTTTTCCATTCGCCGCTCAGGCTTTGCGAGCCGGTAATTTGTTTGGCATCTTGCAGATCCGATTCATCGACCTGCGACAGCGCCCAGACCTTTTTATCCGCATCCCAGGCGGCACTCGCCGCATAGCGTACGCTGAGTAAACGGCGCTGATCGCTGAACTTGTAGATGCTGACGCCATCAATCTCGTTATCACCTTTGATGCGCTCGATGTAGATGAAGTCGTTGCCGTCCTTCGCCCACAGGCCGTTTTGCGTTGAAACCAGCGAGCCGCCGTACAGCTGCTGTGCACGATAGTTACGCGCCATCTGTTCACCCTGCGGTGCAACGAATTCGCCCACCGCCATGGTCAACAGCACCAGCGGAATCGCGGTTTTCATTACTGCCAGCGCCACCTGCATGCGGGTAAAGCCCGATGCCTGCATCACCACCAGTTCACTACGCTGCGCCAGCGTGCCCAAACCGAGCAGTGCGCCCAGTAGCGCCGCCATCGGGAAGAAGATTTCGATATCTTTCGGTACGCTGAGCAGCGTGTAATAACCGGCGTCCAGCGCGGTATAAGCGCCCTGCCCGGTTTTCCGCAGCTGATCGACGAACTTAATAATGCCCGACAGCGACACCAGCATGAACAGCGTCAGCATGATGGTGTTAAAGATGGTTTTGCCGATATAGCGGTCAAGAACCTTAAACATCAGACCGATCCTCCACGGCTAAAGCGCGCGCGGATGCGACGCATCGGCACGGTATCCCACATGTTCAGCAGCACCGCCAGCGCCAGATAGGAGAAGTTCACCACCCACATCCAGATGGCCGGATCGAAGCGGCCTTTCGCGGCGTTGGAACGCAGAGAACTTTGCAGTAAGAAGAAGATCAGATACAGCAGCATGGCAGGCAGCATCGACAGCACGCGGCCCTGACGCGGGTTCACCACGCTAAGCGGCACCACCATCAACGCCATAACCAGGACTGCAAAGATCAGCGTCAAGCGCCAGTGCAGTTCCGCCTGGAACTGCGGGGTTTTGGTCTTGATCAGCGTGCTAATATCCGCCTGATCGGCATCGTTCGGATCGAGCGTGGCTTCTTTGTAGCCTATCACCGCCTGATAGTTGACGAAGTCCGTGATGCGGAAGTCACGCAGCAAGGCGGTGCCTTCAAAACGCGTGCCTTTATCCAGCGTCACCACCTGCGAGCCATCTTTGTGTTGCTCCATGTGGCCGCTATCAGCCAGCACCACCGAGGGACGCGCGTTGCCTTTCGGACGCAGCTGCGCCAGGAACACGTTGCCGAAGGTATTGCCCTTCACATCTTCAACAAACAGCACCGCATTGCCGTCGCTAGAGGTCTGGAACTGCCCAGCCGCCAGCGCCGCCGCGCCTGGGTTAGATTTGGCGTTTTGCGTCACTTCCTGCTGATAACGTGATGACCATGGCCCTAACCAAATGACGTTGACCGCCGCCACAAGCGAGGTGAACAGCATCAGGATCATCGCGGCTTTAATCAGCACACTTTTGCCCAGGCCGCAGGCATGCATCACCGTGATTTCACTTTCGGTGTACAGCCGCCCAAGGGTCATTAAAATCGCCAGAAACAGGCTTAGGGGCAGGATAAGTTGTGCCATTTCAGGCACGCCGAGTCCTAACAATGTCAGAACTAAGTTTGTTGGGATTTCGCCATCCACCGCAGCTCCCAAAATCCGCACTAACTTCTGACAAAAGAAGATCAGCAGCAGGATGAAGAGGATAGCCAGCTGGCTTTTGAGCGTTTCCCGAACCAGATATCTAATGATGATCACGCTTAGTACGCCTGTGATAACTTGTCTTTTTGCAGGAAAATCGCTAGTTTCAACGCTTATCAGCCATTTTTCTTCATCAATGGCCGTCATCGTAGCTAAAATAGTATGACGAACGCGTTAGTGTGGTGAAAAAACAACATACTTGTCACCACCACTCATTATGACTACCGGCGTTGAATTGTCATGGCGTCGCAACGAATTAATGAGTTACGAGCGCGCTACATTCTAACGACAGCCAAGGCCGTTGTCTTTAAGATTCAGGAGAGTGCATGGAGTTCAGTGTAAAAAGCGGTAGCCCGGAAAAACAGCGTAGCGCCTGCATTGTTGTTGGCGTTTTCGAACCGCGCCGTTTGTCACCCATTGCTGAGCAGCTGGATAAAATCAGCGATGGCTACATCAGCGCCCTGCTGCGCCGCGGTGAACTGGAAGGAAAAGTGGGCCAAACGCTGCTGCTGCACCATGTGCCGAATATCCTCTCCGAACGCATCCTGCTGATAGGCTGCGGTAAAGAGCGCGAGCTTGATGAGCGCCAGTATAAGCAGGTCATTCAGAAGACAATCAATACTTTGAACGACACCGGCTCAATGGAAGCGGTGTGCTTCCTGACTGAACTGCACGTCAAAGGTCGCAATACTTACTGGAAAGTGCGCCAGGCGGTCGAAACCTCTAAAGAAGCGCTCTACAACTTTGATCAGCTGAAAAGCAACAAAGTCGAGCCGCGCCGTCCGCTGCGTAAACTGGTGTTCAACGTGCCGACCCGCCGTGAACTTACCAGCGGCGAGCGTGCCATCCAACACGGTTTGGCCGTGGCTGCCGGTGTGAAAGCCGCCAAAGATCTCAGCAATATGCCGCCAAATATTTGTAACGCCGCGTATCTGGCGTCGCAGGCGCGTCAGCTGGCGGATGCGTACAGCAAAAATGTCACCACCCGCGTCATCGGCGAACAGCAGATGAAAGAGTTGGGGATGAACGCCTATCTGGCGGTTGGCGCAGGTTCGCACAATGAATCGCTGATGTCGGTGATTGAGTACAAAGGCAATCACGATCCAGAAGCGCGCCCCATCGTGCTGGTTGGCAAAGGCTTAACCTTTGATTCCGGCGGTATCTCGATCAAACCCGCCGATTCCATGGATGAGATGAAGTACGACATGTGCGGTGCGGCGTCCGTTTACGGCGTGATGCGCATGGTGGCGGAACTGAATTTACCGCTGAACGTGGTGGGCGTGCTGGTGGGCTGTGAAAACATGCCTGATGGCAAATCGATGCGTCCGGGCGACGTGCTGACCACTATGTCAGGTCAAACCGTTGAAGTGCTGAATACCGATGCCGAAGGCCGTCTGGTGCTGTGCGATGCGCTGACCTACGTTGAACGCTTCGAGCCAGAAGTGGTGATTGACGTGGCCACACTGACCGGCGCCTGCGTGATTGCGCTGGGTCACCATGTCAGCGGTTTGATGTCGAACCACAATCCGCTGGCGCACGAGCTGATCAGCGCATCTGAGCAGTCCGGCGACCGCGCCTGGCGTCTGCCGATGGCGGATGAGTATCAGGAGCAGCTGGAATCCAACTTTGCTGATATGGCGAATATTGGCGGCCGTCCTGGCGGTGCGATTACCGCCGCCTGCTTCCTCGCGCGCTTTGCGCGTAAGTTTAACTGGGCGCACCTGGATATCGCCGGTACCGCATGGCGTTCCGGTAAAGCCAAAGGCGCAACCGGCCGTCCTGTACCGCTGCTGTCGCAGTTCCTGCTGAATCGCGCAGGGTTGAACGGCGACGATTGATCTGGTGATGGCTGTCCCCCATCCCGGCCTTCCCCCACAAGTGGGGGAAGGAGACGCTGCTACATGCGAATTCACAACTAACATAGGGCAGCATCTTCCTCCCCCACTTGTGGGGGAGGACCGAGGTGGGGGGACAGCAAGCACCCAGCCCCCCCTCTCATCCAAAGGATCCCATGAAAAACGCCACTTTCTATGTGATGGAGTCTGAGAGCGCCGGTGATGGCCTAACCGCCATCGAAGCGTTGGTGTGCTCTCTTGCCGAAACACGCTGGCGTGACGGCAAACGCATCCTGATTGCCTGTGAAAACGAAGAACAAGCCAATCGGCTGGATGAAGCGCTCTGGCAACTTCCGGCTAACGCCTTTGTGCCGCACAATCTGGCGGGAGAAGGCCCGCGCTACGGCGCTCCGGTTGAGCTGGCCTGGCCACAGCGTCGCGGTAGTTCACCGCGCGATCTGCTGATCAGCCTTCTGCCACAGTTCGCAGATTTTGCTACTGGTTTCCATGAAGTGATAGACTTCGTTCCTTATGAAGAATCCCTAAAACAACTGGCGCGCGATCGCTACAAAGCCTATCGCAGCGTTGGTTTCCAATTGAATACGGCGACGCCACCCTCGCCGCAAACGACAGTGTAGAAATGGAAAAGACATATAACCCGCAAGATATCGAGCAGCCGCTCTACGAGCACTGGGAACAGCAGGGCTACTTTAAACCGAATGGCGATACCAGCCAGGAAAGCTTTTGCATCATGATCCCGCCGCCGAACGTCACCGGCAGCTTGCATATGGGTCACGCTTTCCAGCAGACCATCATGGATACCATGATTCGCTACCAGCGCATGCAGGGTAAAAATACCTTGTGGCAGGCCGGTACCGATCACGCCGGTATCGCCACGCAGATGGTGGTAGAACGCAAAATCGCCGCTGAAGAGGGCAAAACGCGCCAGGATTATGGCCGCGATGCATTCATCGACAAAATCTGGCAGTGGAAAGCGGAATCCGGCGGCACCATTACTCGCCAGATGCGTCGTCTCGGCAACTCGGTTGACTGGGAGCGCGAGCGCTTCACCATGGACGAAGGTCTGTCCAACGCCGTGCGCGAAGTGTTTGTCCGCCTGTACAAAGAGAACCTGATTTACCGTGGCAAACGCCTGGTAAACTGGGATCCAAAACTGCGTACCGCAATCTCCGATCTGGAAGTGGAAAACCGCGAGAGCAAAGGCTCGATGTGGCACATCCGCTATCCGCTGGCTGACGGCGTGAAAACCGCTGAAGGTAAAGATTATCTGGTGGTGGCGACCACGCGTCCGGAAACCCTGCTGGGCGATACCGGCGTCGCGGTTAACCCGGAAGATCCGCGTTATAAAGATCTGATCGGCAAAGAGCTGATCCTGCCGCTGGTGAACCGTCGTATTCCGATCGTTGGCGATGAACACGCTGATATGGAAAAAGGCACCGGCTGCGTGAAGATCACGCCTGCGCATGACTTCAACGACTACGAAGTGGGTCGTCGTCATAAGCTGCCGATGATCAACATTCTGACCTTTGATGGCGACATCCGCGAGCGCGCGGAAGTGTTCGATACCAATGGCGAAGTCAGCGATGCGTGCGCGGACGACATCCCGGCACAGTTCCAGAAAATGGAGCGTTTCGCCGCGCGTAAAGCGATGGTTGCCGCCATTGATGAGATTGGCCTGCTGGAAGAGATCAAACCGCACGACCTCACCGTGCCTTACGGCGATCGCGGCGGCGTGGTGATCGAGCCAATGCTGACCGACCAATGGTATGTGCGCACCGCACCGCTGGCGAAAGTCGCGGTTGAAGCGGTAGAAAATGGCGATATCCAGTTCGTGCCGAAGCAGTACGAAAACATGTACTTCTCATGGATGCGTGACATTCAGGATTGGTGTATTTCACGTCAGCTGTGGTGGGGACACCGCATCCCAGCATGGTACGACAACGACGGCAACGTCTATGTTGGCCGCACCGAAGACGAAGTGCGTCAGGAAAACAATCTGGCCGCCGATGTGGCGCTGCGCCAGGACGACGACGTGCTGGATACCTGGTTCTCGTCCGGTCTGTGGACCTTCTCGACGCTGGGCTGGCCGGAGAACACCGAAGCGCTGCGTACCTTCCATCCAACCAGCGTGCTGGTGAGCGGCTTCGACATCATCTTCTTCTGGATTGCGCGCATGATCATGCTGACCATGCACTTTATCAAAGATGAAAACGGCAAGCCGCAGGTGCCGTTCAAAACCGTTTATATGACCGGTTTGATCCGCGATGAAGAAGGCCAGAAGATGTCCAAGTCGAAAGGTAACGTCATCGATCCGCTGGATATGATTGACGGCATTTCGCTGGAAGATCTGCTGGAGAAACGTACCGGCAACATGATGCAGCCGCAGCTGGCTGAGAAGATCCGCAAGCGTACCGAAAAGCAGTTCCCGGACGGCATCGTGCCTTCAGGTACCGATGCGCTGCGCTTCACCCTTGCTGCGCTGGCTTCTACCGGTCGTGACATCAACTGGGATATGAAGCGCCTCGAAGGCTACCGCAATTTCTGCAACAAGCTGTGGAACGCCAGCCGCTTCGTGCTGATGAATACCGAAGAGCAGGATTGCGGACAAAACGGCGGCGAAATGAAGCTGTCGCTGGCGGATCGCTGGATTCTGAGCGAATTCAACCGCAGCGTAAAAGCCTACCGTGAAGCGCTGGATAACTATCGCTTTGATATCGCGGCCAACATTCTGTACGACTTCACCTGGAACCAGTTCTGTGACTGGTATCTGGAGCTGACCAAGCCGGTGATGACCAGCGGTAGCGAAGCGGAACTGCGCGGTACGCGTAATACGCTGGTCACCGTGCTGGAAGCGCTGCTGCGTCTGGCGCATCCGATCATTCCTTACATCACCGAAACCATCTGGCAGCGTGTGAAAGGCCTGAAAAACATCGATCACGATACCATCATGCTGCAGCCGTTCCCGCAGTATGACGCGGCGAAAGAGGATGCCGAAGCGCAAGCCGATATCGAGTGGATGAAGCAGGTGATCGTCGCGGTACGTAATATCCGTGCTGAGATGAACATCGCACCAAGCAAGCCGCTCGACGTGCTGCTGCGTGACTGCTCTGCCGCCGCGCAGCGTCGCGTCGAAGAGAACCGCACCTTCCTGTCGCGTCTGGCGCGTCTGGAAAGCCTGACCATTCTGCCTGCAGGCGAGAAAGGCCCGGTTTCGGTCACCAAGATTGTTGAAGGCGCTGAGTTGCTGATTCCGATGGCGGATCTGGTCAACAAAGAAGCCGAGCTGGAGCGTCTGGCGAAAGAGCTGGTGAAACTTGATGTCGAAATTGAGAAGATCCAGACCAAGCTGGCGAACGAAGGCTTTGTCTCACGTGCGCCGGAAGCGGTTGTCGCCAAAGAGCGTGAGCGCGTGGCTGAGCTTGAGCAATCAAAAGCAAAACTGTTTGAACAGCAGGGCGTGATTGCGGCATTGTAAGCGCTTCAGTCCAACTGCTTAATCGAAGCCGGGCACTGCCCGGCTTTTTTATACCGGAAGATAATGATGACCAGCGACGCTCCCATCAATTTAAAGGTGCGCCCCATTTCAGCCGCCGATAACCCGCTGATTGCGCAGGTGATCCGTGATGTGTCAGCCGAATTTGGCCTGACGGCGGATAAAGGCTACACCGTGTCCGATCCCCATCTCGATCGCCTGTTCGAACTCTACAGCGAAGCCAACAGCGCTTACTGGATTGTGGAACATGACGGTGTGGTGGTGGGCGGCGGCGGCGTTGCACCGCTGGCCTGTAGCGCGCCGGATATCTGTGAGCTGCAGAAAATGTATTTCCTGCCGCAGGTGCGCGGCTTAGGTCTGGCGCGCGATCTGGCGCTGCGTGCCATGGAATTCGCCCGGCAGCAGGGCTTTCAGCGCTGCTATCTGGAAACCACCGGCAGTTTGACGCGTGCGATTAAGTTGTATGAGTCGTTGGGGTTTGAGCTGATTGATAGCGCGATGGGTTGTACCGGGCATGTGGATTGTGAAGTGCGGATGCTGAAGGTGTTGTGATTTGGTGTGCTCGCTGTGATGTGCTGACTGTCCCCCATCCCGGCCTTCCCCCGCAAGCGGGGGAAGGAGATGCTGCCACATGCAGCTTCATCACTGGCATGTGGCAGCATCTTCCTCCCCCATTTATGGGGGAGGACCGAGGAGGGGGACAGCGGGCACAAACCTAAACCGCCGGCACCCCACTATGAAACCGCAGTTCGCCATCCGGCTCGCTGATTAAGCGCGCTTCTGCCTCGCCAAACACCTGCACGCGCGGCGCAATCTCCTTCGGCGAAATCTGCTGCGCCAGCTTCAGGTAATCCTGATAGTGACGCGCTTCCGAGCGCAGCAGCGAAATATAGAACTTCTCCAGTTGATCATCCAGATACGGCGCCAGGCTGGCGAAACGTTCGCAGGATCGCGCTTCGATGTACGCCCCGCAAATCAGCTTATCCACCAGCGCTTCCGGCTCGTATGTGCGAATCTCGCGAATCAAACCTTTGGCATAGCGGCTGGCAGTGATTTTGCGATACGGCAAACCGCGCGACTGCATGATTTCCCACACCTGATAGAAGTGGTGCAGCTCCTCTTTCACCAGCAGCACCATCATCTCCACCAAATCATCGGCCCACGGCAGCTCGTTGCGCACGATAATGCTTTTGGTCAGATTCTTGTGGGCATTGATAAAGTTACCGTCCTGCTCGTCGCGGTAGATAAAATCTTCATACGGCTTGAGCCATGCCAGAATGGCATCACCACTTGGCTTATCCGCCACGTATTTACGGATGATGAACACCGCGGTTTGCGCGGCTTTCAATTCACAAACCATGTGATCGGTGAGCAGCAACGTCAGATTTTCCGGCTTGCGTGCTTCATCAATCCACGCTTGTGGCGTGCGGCAATGCAGGAATTGATAGATCGGTTCTAATAGCGGAGCGTAATTCATGGGCAGTCTTTTGTCTTACGGGGAAACGTGTTCAGGGCGGCGAGTGCCGCCCATTAATGCTTAGTGACGCACACCGTTGTCTTCTTCGTCCTCGATGAACTCGCCATCGTCATCTTCATCTTCATCTTCGGCATCAGGATCTTCAAAGTAGGTGCCCCACCCGTCGTAATCGACGTTGTAGCTGCCTGCCAGATTCACCAGTTGCTCAACCTGCGCATCAATCAGCTCTGGCTTCAACGCGCCTTCGCTCAGGATATCCACACACATTACGGTGGTGCCGTCTTCCAGCTCCAGCTCTTCTGGCTCGCTCACTTCGTAGCCCAGCTTGAAGGCATCAACCGCGACCTTCTCCAGCGAGTCGAAGTTGTTGCAGGAGAGATGATGCTCAATAGTGTAAAGCGCATCTGGATCGCTGCCGTCTTCCAGCAACTCTTCAATGATCAGTCGCGTCTCTTCGCGCTGTTCTTCCAGCAATGCTTCATATGCCATGGGTGTGTCCTCAAATATTCGGCTGAATTCAATTATTTTCCCACACTGCCTCGCGCGCCACTACACAAAACAACAAGTTTCTTAACGCCGGGGTTGAAAATGCATATTCATACGGTTAAATTGAATTTTAATTCATTTAATGTAGTCATCCGGAGCGCTGTATGAGTCAGCTACATCAAAGACATTTCCTGAGATTGCTGGATTTCACCCCAGCCGAAATCGATTCTCTGCTGAGTCTGGCAGGTGAATTAAAACACGCAAAGAAAAATGCCAGCGAAACGCAGTACCTGAAAGGCAAAAACATCGCGCTCATCTTCGAAAAAGACTCGACTCGTACCCGATGCTCTTTCGAAGTTGCCGCTTACGATCAGGGCGCTAACGTCACCTATCTCGGCCCAAGCGGCAGCCAAATCGGCCATAAAGAGTCGATGAAAGACACCGCGCGCGTGCTGGGACGCATGTATGACGGTATTCAGTATCGCGGCTACGGCCAGGAACTGGTGGAAACCTTAGCGGAATTCGCTGGCGTGCCGGTGTGGAACGGCCTGACCACCGAATTCCACCCCACGCAGTTGCTGGCCGATCTGCTGACAATGCAGGAGCATCTGCCGGGTAAATCGCTGAATGAAATGACGCTGGTTTACGTCGGCGATGCGCGCAACAACATGGGCAACAGCATGCTGGAAGCCGCTGCGCTGGTCGGCCTAGATCTGCGTCTGGTGGCGCCAAAAGGCTGCTGGCCGGAAGCGGAACTGGTGGAGCAATGCCGCGTGGCCGCACAGCAAACCGGTGGCAAAATCACCCTGACCGAAGATATCGCCGAAGGGGTGCAAGGTGCTGACTTCATCTACACGGATGTGTGGGTGTCGATGGGCGAAGCCAAATCAGTGTGGGAAGATCGCATCGCCCTGCTGCGTCCTTATCAGGTTAATAGCGCGATGCTGGCGCTGACCGGCAATCCGCAGGTGAAGTTCCTGCACTGCTTACCGGCCTTCCATGACGACAAAACCACGCTGGGCCGTCAAATGGCCGAGCAGCACGGTTTGCACGATGGCATGGAAGTAAGTAATGAGGTGTTTGAATCTGCGCACAGCATTGTGTTCGATCAGGCAGAAAACCGTATGCACACCATTAAAGCGGTGATGGTCGCGACGCTCGGCAAGCTATGATTGGTGGCGCCGCAAACGTTTACCTCGCGCGCGATATTTGCTTGATGCAAATCAGTGAATGCGTATAATGCGGCCCAATTTGCCGGAGGAAACATGCAACAGCGCAGCGCACAATTTGACGCTCAACGACGCCTGACAGCGGGCGGCGCATCTGTTTCTTTCCGTCATCAATCGATCGTAAAAAAAGCCCCTTAAGCAGGGGCTTTTTTTTGTCCGCAATCCGGCAGCGCAGAGGAGAACGCTATGGCCAACCCGCTATATCGCAAGCACATCATTTCCATCAACGATCTCAACCGCGACGAGCTGGAGCTGGTGCTGCATACCGCTGCCCAGCTGAAAGCCAATCCCCAGCCGGAGCTGCTGAAACACAATGTGATCGCCAGCTGCTTCTTTGAGGCTTCAACGCGCACGCGTTTGTCGTTTGAAACCGCGATGCATCGTCTCGGCGCGTCAGTGGTGGGCTTCGCCGACGGTAGCAACACCTCGCTCGGCAAGAAAGGCGAAACCCTCGCCGATACCATTTCGGTGATAGGGACTTACGTTGATGCCATCGTGATGCGTCATCCGCAGGAAGGCGCCGCGCGTCTGGCGACGGAATTCTCCGGCGGCATTCCGATTCTCAACGCCGGTGATGGCGCTAACCAGCATCCAACGCAAACGCTGCTCGATCTCTTCACCATCCGAGAAACGCAAAATCGCCTGGATAACCTGAATGTGGCAATGGTCGGCGACCTGAAATATGGCCGCACCGTGCATTCACTGACGCAGGCGCTGGCGAAGTTTGATGGCAACCGCTTCTTCTTTATCGCGCCGGATGCGCTGGCGATGCCGGCGTACATCACCGATATGCTGGATGAGCAGAACATTGCCTGGTCACGCCACGACACCATCGAAGAAGTGATGCCACAACTCGATATTCTGTATATGACGCGCGTGCAGAAAGAGCGCCTCGATCCGTCGGAATACGCCAACGTTAAAGCACAGTTCATTCTGCGTGCCGCTGATTTAGCCGGTGCGCGCGACAACATGAAAGTGCTGCATCCGCTGCCGCGTATCGACGAGATCACCACCGACGTGGATAGCACGCCGCACGCCTGGTATTTTCAGCAGGCTGGAAATGGCATCTTCGCTCGCCAGGCGCTGCTGGCGCTGGTACTGAATCGCGAACTGGCACTGTAAGGAGAAAGCGATGACTCACGATAATAAATTGCAGGTTGAAGCCATCAAACGCGGCACGGTGATTGACCATATCCCGGCGCAGGTCGGCTTTAAGTTACTTTCGCTGTTTCGTCTGACCGAAACCGATCAGCGCATCACCATCGGCCTCAACTTGCCGTCGGGCGAGATGGGCCGTAAAGATCTGATCAAGATCGAAAATACCTTCCTGACCGACGATCAGATCAATCAGTTGGCGGTGTATGCGCCGCTCGCCACGGTAAACCGCATTGACGAATACGAAGTGGTGGCGAAGATCGCCCCCACCTTGCCGGATCGTATTGACCGCGTGCTGACCTGCCCGAACAGCAACTGCATCAGCCGTAACGAGCCGGTATTCACCAGTTTTGCGGTGAAAAAGCGCGAAGATGATGTCCATCTGAAGTGCAAATATTGCGAGAAAGAGTTCGCGCGCCACGTGGTGCTCGGTCACTGGTAATCGCCCGCGTCGTCCCTATAATGGGACGATTCATTTCGCGGCGGACATCGGTCGGCCGCGCACTTTCAAGGAGAAACAATGTCTCGCGAAATCAGTACTTCAAACGCACCCGCAGCGATTGGCCCTTACGTGCAGGGCGTGGATCTCGGCAGCATGATCATCACTTCAGGCCAGATCCCGGTTGATCCGGCCACTGGCGCCGTTGCCGACGATGTTTCCGCGCAGGCACGTCAATCACTGGAAAATGTGAAGGCGATTGTCGAAGCCGCCGGCCTGAAAGTGGGCGATATCGTGAAAACCACCGTGTTTGTGAAGGATTTGAATGACTTCGCCACCGTGAACGCGACTTATGAAGCGTTCTTCACCGAGCACAACGCCAGCTTCCCAGCGCGTTCGTGCGTGGAAGTGGCGCGCCTGCCGAAAGATGTGAAGATTGAGATCGAGGCGATTGCGGTACGTCGTTGATTTGGTTGGTTGGTTGGTGCTGGCTGTCCCCCATCCCGGCCTTCCCCCGCAAGCGGGGGAAGGAGATGTTGCCACATGCAGCTTCATCACTGACATATGGCAGCCTCTTCCTCCCCCATTTATGGGGGAGGACCGAGGAGGGGGACAGCCAGCACAATATTTATTTAAACGATCGCAGCAACCTCTCCAGCGGCCGCACCAGCGCCAGCACTGTTTCATCCTGCACCTGCGCTGCCGCATCCAGTTGTGTATGCATTTGCGCCACTTCACCTGCGCCATACGCCTGATTACGTTCCAGCGCATTGACCAAATCCAGTCCCATCCGGCTCAACTCTGCTACTTGCTGTACTTGCTGCTGCAGCGGCTTGAGCTGATAGCTGCCCAGAATTAGCGGCATCACCGCATCGCTGTTGTTCTGCCAGCGCTGCAATTGCTGACGGATGGCGTGCGCCGCCGCATGATCGGCGCGATTGGCGATCAAGCGATCCACCTGCTTATCCAGCACACGCACCGCGTTGCTCTCGGCCGGCAACACATCCGCCAAACGATTGAGCGGTTCAAAATAGTCGTAATGTCCCGCCTGAAATTTCAGATGCTGGCGCGTGTAGTATTGCGCTGGCTCCAGCACTTCGGCCAATATGCGCAGCGGCGTGATGTCACTGCTGTTCGCCAGTCGCATCATCTGCACTTCAGCCTGCTGATGCTGCTGCAAGCCGACTGAAACAGTGCCCCAGCGATCCACCGCGCTCAGGCGCTGATACATGTTATCGCTGTCGGTGACATCCTGCGCCGACCATAACCGCTCCGCCACCACAAAGGCGCGCGGCCACAGGCGTGTATCGATTACCCGGCTGTTAACATTCTCCGCCCACAGCGCCGCTTCGCCGCCAATCAGGTTGTTCTGCATCTGTTGCGGCGTCGGCAGCGATGGTGCAATGCCGGTTGGCACCTGCGGCAACTTGCTGCCTTCTGCGGGATAGCGCACGTTGCCCACCAGCATATAACCGGTCAGCTTGTCTTGCGTTAGCGTCACCATCGGCTGGAATGGCCCCATCCACGTATCGACGCTGAACGTCAGCTGTGTGGGCGACAGCCAGCGGATATCACTGACCATGCGACGCGCTTTGCCGCTGAAATCGATAAAGCCGCGCCAGCCGTTTTTCCCTTCTATCAGGGTAAAGCTGCCTTTCAGCGCGCTGCCTTTCAAACGCGGCATGGTGAATTGCCAGCTCTGCGCCTGCTCACCTGCCTGCACCTGATCCGCGCCGTTAAGCCCCTGCGGCCAGGGTTCATTGCGATAGTGATAGGCGGCGGTTTGCGGCTGATCGAGATAGAAACCGGTGGAGAGAATGCCGCGAAAGTCGTTTTTCGCCACCGTGCCCAACGCATCCTGTCCTTGCCACGATTGAATCAGAATGCTTTTAGGCAGATCAGGATGGTAAACCTCATCCCAGCCGATCATGCGGCGCTGATGCGCTTCGAGGATTTTCTCAACGCGCTGATTAAACCAGGCTTGCAGCGCATGCGTATCCTTTAAACCGTGGTCGCGCATAAACTGCTGAATGCGTGTGGAATCATTCCACTGGGTTGGATCAACCTCATCACCGCCGATGTGGATATAGGGATCGGGGAAGATCGCCGTCACTTCGCCCATTAAGGTGTCGATAAAGCGGAATACCGCTTCGTTGCTGGGATCCAGTAGCGGCTTAAACACGCCCCAGCCGCGCTCCATCTGATACGGTCCCGGCGCGCTCATTAACTCCGGCATCGCTACTGCTATCGCCGACGCATGACCGGGCAGATCGATTTCCGGTACCACGCGTACGCCGCGCTGCGTGGCGTAGCGCACCACATCGCGCATCTGCTGCTGCGTGTAGTACAAGCCGTCACTGGCTTTCTCCTGCAGCTGCGGATAGTGGCTGGAGGCAAATCGCCAACCTTGATCGTCGGTTAAGTGCCAGTGAAACACGTTCATACGCGCGGCGGCGATGCCGTCGATTTGTCGTTTCACGGTTTCAATTGGCAGGAAGTGGCGCGCCGAATCGATCAGCACGCCGCGCCACGGAAAGCGCGGTTTGTCGTCAATGGTGACGTAGGGAATTTCGGTGCCATTTTCGGTGTTTTCAATCAGCTGCAGCACGGTTTCCATGCCGCGCATCGCGCCAAAGCGCGTGTTGGCTTTCAGCAAGACGCCATCGCTGTTAACCAGCAGATGATAACTTTCGTCGCTGTCTGGTTGGGGAAGCGGATCAACCGCCTGCGCGATTTGTACCTGAATGCTGGGATGATCGCTGGATGCGCTGGCTGGCAGCAGCGGCCAGCCGGTTTGCCGCGCAATGCGCGCGCGCCAGCGCGATTCAGCACCTTCCAGATGATCGCCCGAGATATGCAACGTGAGCTGCGGTGTTAACGCATACGCCCCGCCGCCGACTGGCTGCACAACGCTCTGTGGCCACGGCATCAGCGGTAAATCTCCAGCCGGTGCGGCGAAGGCGGAAAAAGTCATGGATAAACAACAGGCAAGCAGAGTTCTTTGCAATGGCATCTGGGCATCCTTGTAAATGAAACAACGGACCAAAATGGGCAAAAGGCCCATTAAACCTGTTTCGCTTTGCAAAGCAAGTGGCGACGGACTGAAATCAAGGCAGGTTAAAACTTTTAACGCCGTCGTCACCATTGCACGGCTTTCATTCCTGGTTGTGGCTTCCTTGCTGTAGGTCAAACCGCCGGCGATTAATCTCAGCGCAAACACCACATATAGCGGTTAAACTCCTTAAAATTATCTACATATAGTTTCATGGAGAAGAAATGGCGACGGTGGTGATTAAGCGTGACGGCTGCAGAGTGCCGTTTGATGCGCAGCGGATCGAGGCGGCAGTCAACGCGGCTGCAGCTGCGGTACAAATCGATGATACGGCGTGGTGCGCGCAAGTGGCGGCGCAGGTCAGTCAACAGCTGGCTGACAAGGCTGAAGTGGATATCCGCGACATTCAGTGTGCGGTGGAAGAGACGCTAATGAGCGGACGCTGGCCGCAGCTGGCGCGTGCCTACATCGAATATCGCCATGACCGCGATTTAGCACGCGAGCAGCGCGGTAAACTGCATCACGCTATTCGCGGTTTAGTGGAGCAAACCAACGCCGCGCTACTCAATGAAAACGCGAATAAAGACAGCAAAGTGATTCCCACCCAGCGCGATCTGCTGGCTGGCATCGTCGCCAAACATTACGCTCAGCAGCAACTCTTGCCACGCGATGTGGTGCTGGCGCATGAACGTGGTGACATCCACTATCACGATCTCGACTATTCCCCGTTCTTCCCGATGTTTAACTGCATGCTAATCGATCTGCACGGCATGCTGACCCACGGTTTTAAGATGGGCAACGCCGAGATCGAGCCGCCCAAATCAATCGCCACCGCCACGGCGGTGACCGCACAGATCATCGCGCAGGTCGCCAGCCACATTTACGGCGGCACCACCATCAATCGCATTGATGAAGTGCTGGCACCGTTCGTTACGCTCAGTCTGGAAAAACACCGCGCGGTGGCGCTGGAATGGCAGATTCCGGATGCCGAAGCCTATGCGCGCGTTCGCACCGAGAAAGAGTGCTACGACGCGTTTCAGTCGCTGGAATATGAAGTGAATACGCTGCACACCGCCAACGGCCAGACGCCGTTTGTCACCTTTGGCTTTGGTCTCGGCACCGACTGGGCCGCGCGCCTGATCCAGCAATCCATTCTGCGCAACCGCATTGCCGGATTGGGCAAAAATCATAAAACCGCAGTGTTCCCGAAACTGGTGTTTGCAATCCGCGAAGGCGTAAATCGTCGGCCTGGCGATGTTAATTACGATATCAAGCAGCTGGCGTTAGAGTGCGCCAGCAAGCGCATGTATCCGGATATCCTCAACTACGAAAAAGTGGTGGAAGTGACCGGCTCGTTTAAAACGCCGATGGGCTGCCGTAGCTTCCTTGGCGTCTACGAGGAGAACGGCGAGCAGATTCACGAAGGCCGCAACAATATTGGCGTCATTAGCCTCAATCTGCCACGTATCGCGCTGCAGGCCAAAGGCGATGAAGCGCAGTTCTGGCGCTTGCTTGATGAACGTTTGGCGCTGGCGAAACGTGCCTTAATGACGCGTATCGCCCGGTTGGAAAAAACCAAAGCGCGCGTAGCGCCGATTCTCTATATGGAAGGTGCCTGCGGCGTGCGCCTGAAAGCGGATGACGAAGTGGGCGCCATTTTCCGCAACGGCCGCGCCTCAATTTCCCTTGGCTACATCGGCTTGCATGAGACGCTGAATGCGCTGAGCGGCAACCAAGTGCATCCGTATGACGCCGATTACCTGCGGGAAAAAGGCGTGGCGATTGTCACGCACCTGCGCCGCGCGGTGGATGCGTGGAAAGCGGAAACCGGCTACGGCTTCAGCTTGTACAGCACGCCGAGCGAGAATCTGTGCGACCGCTTCTGTCGCCTCGATGCCGCCGAATTTGGCGTGGTGGCCGGCGTTACCGACAAAGGGTATTACACCAATAGCTTCCATCTCGACGTGGAGAAGAAGGTCAATCCGTACGACAAGATCGACTTTGAAGCGCCCTATCCCGCCATCGCTAACGGCGGATTCATCTGTTACGGCGAATATCCCAACATCCAGCACAACCTCAAAGCGCTCGAAGATGTCTGGGATTACAGCTATCACCGCGTGCCCTATTACGGCACCAATACGCCGATTGATGAGTGCTACGAATGCGGCTTTAGCGGCGAGTTCAGCTGCACCAGCAAAGGGTTTACCTGCCCATGCTGTGGTAATCACGATCCGGCGCGCGTGTCGGTGACGCGCCGCGTGTGTGGCTATCTCGGCAGCCCGGATGCGCGTCCGTTTAACGCCGGTAAGCAGCAAGAAGTACAGCGGCGCGTTAAACATCTTGAGACAGGAAAACTGGGATGATGCGCATCCACGGCTATTATCCGGTTGATATCGTTAACGGGCCCGGCACGCGCTGCACGCTGTTTGTCGCGGGCTGCGAACATCAATGTCGCGGCTGCTACAACCAAAGCACGTGGCGGCTGGATTCCGGCGTGCCGTTTACGCTGGAGATGGAAGAGCAGCTGATCGCCGATCTTAACGATCGGCGTATTGCGCGCCAGGGCTTGTCGCTGAGCGGCGGCGATCCGCTGCATCCGCACAACGTGCCGCATATACGTCGTCTGGTGAAACGCGTGCGGCGTGAGTGTCCGGATAAGGATATCTGGCTGTGGACCGGATATGAAATGGCGGAACTCAGCGCGGCGCAGCGCGAAGTGGTGGAGGAAATTGATGTGCTGATTGATGGACGCTTTATCGAAGCGGAGAAAGATGCGCGGCTGCTGTGGCGCGGCAGCCGCAATCAGAAGATTTGGTGGTTACGCCAGCCACAAGGCGAGTACGCCGAGCAGCATGCCGCTGCCTGCCACGCCGATCAGCGCGATCCACAGCGCCCGTGCGGGAAAGGCGCGATGCAGCATCAATAACGACGGCACACTCACGGCGGGCAGCGTGACTAGTAACGCCAGCGCGGGCGCAATGCCCATGCCCGCCAGCATCATGGTCTGCACAATCGGGATTTCCGCGGCGGTAGGAATCACAAACAGGCAGCCGGCGATTGCCATCAACATCACCCAAAACAGCGTATTACCCACCGCGCCATCCGCGTGCGGGAACAGCCACACGTGCGCGGCGCCGAGCAACAATACCGCGACGATATACAGCGGAATGGTGTTGCAGAACAGTCGCCACATCACCCGCAGCCAGCGTGACAGAAACGGCTGCTCATCGCGGGCCGGGATAACGGGGGCGGTAACGGCCTGATCCGGCACGCTGCGCTGCACCAGCCACGCGATGCCTAACACCATCAGCAAACCTGCCACCAGCCGAATCGCCGCAAAATGCCAGCCGAGCACAAAGCCCATAAAAATCAGCGTGGCAGGATTGAGCAGCGGATTCGCCAGCCAGAACGCCATCGCCGCACCGCTAGAAACCTGTGACTGACGTAAGCCAGCGGTTACCGGCGCCGCACAGCAGCTACACATCATGCCCGGCAAACCTAATCCAGTGCCCATCAGCGTCGAGCCAAAACGTGAGCTGCCCATCAGACGCAGCAGCCAGGCGCGCGGAATCAGCACCTGCACCAACGATCCGAGGATCACCCCGAGCACGGCCGCTTTCCACACGGCGAGGAAATAGACCATGGCGTAATCGAGCGCCGCGCGCCACGGTGAGCCCGCCGCATTGGCCAGAATCGATTTACCGATCGAATGCGTTTCGGCAGCAGTAAAGGCTTTGCCGTAATAAGGCTGCCATTTGACATACCACAGGCCGATTACTACCACGGCGAGGAACAGCAGCGGTTTCCACCAGGCGAAGCGTGTCGCCGGGGCATGAGAAGGGAGTTGGGTCATCACGGAATTCCGTATTCAACTGAATAACGATGCCGCGTTAGGATACGCGGCGGAAAGGCCTTAGTGTCATTCAGGTCATTTCATTGCGCCATGTGGAAATCGCCTAAACTTGATCCGGCGCGGAAATTTACCTCCCGGAAGAATTGCCGGCTGGCTTGCTTTTTGCGACATGGCTACCAGGCTTGTTGGGTTAGAAGTGCAACGAACATAAGGTTCGTGATCAACAAGGAGGAAAAAAGATGAGCAAGAAAATAGCGGTACTGATTACCGATGAATTTGAAGACTCAGAGTTTACCTCACCAGCGGAGGCTTACACTCAGGCGGGCCATGAAGTGGTTACCATCGAGTTTAAGGCCGGCAACATCGTTAAAGGGAAGCAGGGTAAAGCTGAGGTCAACATCGACAAGGCTATTGATGATGTGAATGCAGCCGAGTTCGATGCGCTGCTGCTGCCCGGCGGACACTCGCCCGATGCCCTGCGCGGTGACGATCGTTTCGTCAACTTCACCAGGGAGTTTGTCGCCAGCGGCAAGCCGGTTTTTGCCATTTGCCATGGCCCGCAGCTGCTGATCAGCGCGAACGGCGTGCGCGGCCGCAAAATGACCAGCGTAAAAGCCATCGCCATCGATCTGCGTAATGCCGGTGCGGATTTTTACGATAAAGAAGTGGTGGTGGATGATGACAAGTTAGTTACCAGCCGCACGCCTGAAGACCTGCCCGCGTTTAATCGCGAGTCGCTGCGGATTTTGAACGCGGCCTGATAGTTTTTCCTGCATTGGGGTCGCCGTGAATGGCGGCCCTAAGGCCGGGTCCAGATAATCTTTTTGCCAAAGCCCAGCGCATTGTCGGTCATCTTCACTTCGTCGAGCACGATTTCCCACAATGGTGCGGTGACCTTCTTTGCCACTGGAAAACGCTTCTGATAAGCGTGACGCGCAATAACTTCCCTGTCTCCGCTTAGCAGCTTAATCACGCCGCGATACTGCACGCCTTTAATCAGCAGCACACTTTTGGGCTGGCCATTCACCGTGCCCGCCACGCGCGGATTTGACTGGATTAATGCGCCATGGCGCGTGTCCGGTTCAGTCATCAGCCAGAACGCCATGTTCGCGGCATCAAATACATAAAAGCAGTTGGCACACCACAGATCGTCGCCGTGGCTGGCAGATAACGACAGCACGTGCTGTTTTTTTAAGTAGCGAATCAGATGAGCATGGTCGGACAAAATTGGACTCCGTGCGGCGAATAGCGATGCGGCCTGAAGCGCGCTACACTGCCTGCCAGCTAATTTTCTGGATAAGTATGATGGAACAAGGCTGGCAGCTTTATCTGCTACAAACCGCCGCAGGCATGCTGTATACCGGCATCACCACCGATGTTAATCGTCGGCTGCAACAGCATCAGCAGGGACGCGGCGCGCGTTCGCTGCGTGGCAAGGGCCCGCTGACGCTGGTGTTTCACTGCGATGCGGGCGATCGGGCGGCGGCGTCACGCCTGGAATATCAGGTGAAGCAGCTGAGCCGCGCGCAAAAGCTGCTGCTGGTTGCACAGCAGCCGCCCTGCTTAGTGGCCTGGTTTAGTCGAAACGATTAAACGGCAGCGCGAATTCGATCAGCCCTTCTGCACCGACAAACGCATCGTCGGCCAGTTTGTAGACCTGAAAGGCCGCTTCACTGCCTAACCAGCGACAGTGCAAACCATGACGTGCCGCCGGTTCAAAGCCGAGTGGATTGTAGAACTCAGGATCGCCCAGCACCACTACGGCGCTGTAGCTGAACTCATTCAGTGAATCCAATCCTTCATACACCAGCCGTTTAGCAAGGCCCTGTTTGCGCACCGATTCATCCACGGCGAGCGGCGCCAAAGCGACCCAGTTGCGGTCTTCTCCCTGCAGGGTCACCGGACTGAAAGCGGCATAACCCAGCACCTGACCTTCATCATCCGTGGCAACTACACCGAGAGTCAGCAAGCCATCTTCGCGCAGTTGCTGTATCAGTTCCGCTTCGGCAGCGGTAGCAAAACTGCGCTTTAACAGGCTATCGATGCCTGCTGCATCAACGCCAATTTCAGTACGAATCAACATGAGATCCCCGCGCGCGCCTCAGCGGCCTTCGCGTCCTGTTTCATTCCTGCCTCAATAAAAGCAGCGAGCTGCTGCAATCCCGTGCGTAATGGCGTGGGCATGGCATCCAGTTCAATGGCATCCATCAGGTTTTTCACCTCAAGTCCCAGCTCAGTGTCACCTTCAATCACCAGACGGCGTTGAAAGAACAACATATCGGGATCCGCTTTGCGTGCTGCCACCAGCAACAGATCGTTGGCTTCACCGCGAAACCAGACATCAGCCTCGGTGTCGCGCGAAACGGTCAGGCGCCCTGCTTGCAGGGTGGTGATCCAGCGCAGATTCACATCGGCAACCTCAATCCCCAGATAACGCCCTTCCAGAAAGTCTAACTCACCTTCAGACAAAGCATGACGAAATTGCCAGTTTAGGAGTTGTTGCAGAATAGCTTTTTTTAGCGGGAAAGGGGTAATGGAAACAGGTAAAGCAAGGAATTCTGGCCCTTTTTCAACAATCAGACCGCGTAAGCGCGCAAACATCATCGTCATTCCCTTCAGAAAATTTCATCTATTTTGCCACATCTGACCGGCTTCGCCTCCACTGAGATCAAGGAAATCGCCGCCTGGCTGGACGAAAAACCTTCACTCCCGATCATCAATGCCGCTTTCACTGCCTTAAATCAACATTGCTGTCGGGTCAGTTATTTACACTCTTCGGCTTCAGAATCCGGGGAGGAAAATGTATGGAACTGCTGTGTCCGGCGGGGAATTTGCCTGCGCTGAAATCGGCGGTGGAGCATGGTGCTGACGCGGTGTATGTCGGCCTGAAAGACGATACCAATGCCCGCCACTTTGCTGGCCTCAATTTTACCGATAAGAAACTGGCTGAAGCCGCACGCTATCTGCATCAGCATCGCCGCAAATTGCATGTGGCAATCAACACCTTCGCCCATCCTGATGGCATCAATCGCTGGCAAAGCGCGATTGATGTTGCCGCTCAGAACGGCGCGGATGCGTTGATTCTGGCGGATATTGCCACGCTGGAGTACGCGGCAAAACATTATCCGCAGGTTGAGCGTCACCTTTCGGTACAGGCCTCCGCCACCAATCTGCAGGCCATCCATTTTTACCATCGTCATTTTCAACTCAGCCGCGTGGTGCTGCCGCGCGTGCTGTCGATGCATCAGGTCAAACAGCTGGCGCGTGAAACGCCGGTACCGCTGGAAGTGTTCGCTTTCGGTAGCCTGTGCATTATGGCTGAAGGCCGCTGCTACCTCTCTTCCTGGCTGACCGGCGAGTCGCCTAACAGCGCGGGAGCCTGCTCGCCAGCGAAATTTGTCCGCTGGCAGCAGACGCCAAAAGGCATGGAATCACGCCTGAATGAGGTGCTGATTGACCGTTACGCACCCGACGAGAGCGCTGGCTATCCCACCTTGTGCAAAGGCCGTTACGAAGTTGATAACCAGCTCTATCACGTACTGGAAGAGCCTACCAGCCTGAACACCTTGTCGCTGCTGCCTGAACTGCTGCGCGCCAACATTGCCTCGGTGAAAATTGAAGGACGCCAGCGCAGCCCGGCCTATGTGGCGCAGGTAGCGAAAGTTTGGCGTCAGGCCATTGATCGCTGCATGGCATCGCCGGAACAGTATGCCGTGCAGGAACCCTGGATGCAGGCGTTGGGCGAGTTATCAGAAGGCAGCCAAACCACGCTCGGTGCTTATCACCGTGACTGGCAATAAGGAGATCACATGAAATACGCCATTGGGCCGGTGCTGTGGTACTGGCCAACTGCAACGCTGGAAACCTTTTATCAACGCGCCGCCGAGAGCAGCGCGGAGATCATTTATCTCGGCGAAGCCGTCTGCAGTAAAAGACGCGCTACCTCGTTCCATCAATGGATGGACATCGCGCGCATGCTAGCGCTGCAGGGCAAGCAAGTGGTGCTGAGTACGTTGGCACTGCTGCAGTCGCCATCGGAAGTCAAAGAGCTGCGCCGCTATGTCGAGAACGGTGAGTTCCTGCTGGAAGCCAATGATATCGGCACCGTGAATATGGCGGCGGAGCGCAAATTGCCGTTTGTCGCCGGCCCAACGCTGAATGTGTATAACGCGCAGACGCTGCAACTGTTGCTGAAAGAAGGCATGACGCGCTGGTGCATTCCGGTGGAGATGTCCCGCGACTGGCTGATTCAACTGCTGCAACAGTGCGATGCGGCGGGTGTGCGCGAACAATTTGAGGTGGAAGTGCTCGGCTATGGTCATCTGCCGCTGGCGCTGTCAGCACGCTGCTTTACCGCACGCGCCGAGAATCGTGGCAAAGATGATTGCCAAACCTGCTGCATCAATTACCCAACCGGCCGCCGCGTGCTCTCGCAGGAAGGCCAGCAGGTGTTTGTGCTCAACGGCATTCAGACCATGAGCGGCTATTGCTACAACCTCGGCAATGACCTGAGCGGCATGCATAACTGGATCGACATTGTGCGTTTGTCGCCCCAGGGCGAAAGTACGCTCGCCGAAGTGGATCGCTTCCGCGCCAACGAAGCCGGTCAGGCACCGCTAATGATGGCGCGCGGCAGTGATTGTAATGGTTATTGGCGTCGCCTGGCGGGAATGGCACTGGAAGGCGGCAGGTAAAGGCACATTCCGGCTATATTCCTGCTGTTATTAGCAGTTTTAATATAGGTAACGATGAGTAATACTCACAAGCGCAGGTCCGACTAAACACCTGCGCCATCCCTATTTGGAGTGCCCATGTCTGAGAAAAAAACTGTTCGCCTGTCCGTGTTGGATCTGGCCCCTATTCCACAAGGTTCCACTGCACGCGACGCGTTCCATAATTCGCTGGCACTGGCCCGTCAATCCGAAGCACTGGGCTTTCACCGCTACTGGCTGGCGGAACACCATAATATGACGGGGATTGCCAGCGCCGCGACGTCAGTGCTGATTGGCTATTTAGCGGCTAATACCGAAACGCTGCGCCTCGGTTCAGGCGGCATTATGCTGCCCAATCACGCGCCGCTGGTGATCGCCGAACAGTTTGGTACCCTCGAGTCACTCTATCCTGGGCGCATCGATTTGGGACTGGGCCGCGCGCCGGGTTCCGACCAACGCACCATGCTGGCATTGCGTCGTCATCTTTCCAGCGGCCAGGCAGATAGTTTTCCAGAAGATGTCTCTGAACTGATTCGCTGGTTTGACGCCGAAGAGGGAGAACATCCACCAGTACAACCAGTTCCAGGTTTAGGATTGAAAATTCCGGTGTGGCTGCTCGGTTCCAGCCTGTACAGCGCGCAACTGGCCGCTCAGCTGGGTTTGCCGTTTGCATTTGCCTCGCATTTCGCGCCGGATCTGCTGTTCCAGGCGCTGCATCTCTATCGTGAGAAATTCAAACCTTCCACGCGTCTGGCGAAGCCGTATGCGATGGTGTGCGTCAACGTCGTCGCAGCCGATAGCGAACGTGACGCCCGCTTCCTGTTCACCTCGATGCAGCAGCAGTTTATTAACCTGCGTCGCGGCAAACCGGGTCCGCTACCTGCGCCGGTGGAGAACATGGATAATCTGTGGTCGCCGTCCGAGCAATATGGCGTGCAGCAGGCACTCAGCATGTCGATTGTCGGCGATAGCGATAAAGTCCGCAGCGGCCTCGCCGCGCTGATGCGTGAAACCCAGGCGGACGAGATTATGGTTAACGGCCAGATTTACGATTCGCAGGCGCGTCTGCGCTCCTTCGCGCTGGCAATGGAAGCAGCGCGCACGCTGTAAACCTCATTGCGGTGGGTTTAACCACTCTGGGCCCACCGCAATGGTTCGCACGTCTCGCGCCGGTGACTGACCGTGAAAACGGCTGTATTCGCGACTGAACTGCGAAGCACTTTGATAACCCACCCGATAACCCGCCGTGCCGGCATCCAGCTTCTCAATCAACATCAAACGCCGCGCCTCGTTGAGCCGCAGCTGCTTTTGATACTGCATCGGCGTCATCGCCGTTACCGCTTTAAAGTGATGATGCAGCGACGAAATACTCATCCCTACGCTGCTCGCCAGAAAATCCATTTTCAACGGCTGATGAAAGTTTTCGCGTAGCCAACGCGCGGCGCGCGCCACTTTGTTGCCTGGCCGTTCCGTCAACGCCATGTTGAGAATGCGCGGCCCTTCGGGTCCAGTCAGCAAACGATAGAAAATCTCCTGCTCAATCAACGGTGCCAGCGCGGCTATGTCCTGCGGGTGATCCAGCAACTCGACTAAACGCATCACCGCGTCCACCAACGGTGGCGCGACTTTATGCACGGCGATACCGCGCTCGCTCACCGCCGTGCTGCCGAGTTGATGGTGCGGAAAGTGTTCCAGAAAACGCATCAGACGCGTTTCGTTAATGGTGATGCCCACACCAAGATTCGGTTTCTCTGGCGTTGCCATGACCACGCAGGATTGCACCGGCATATCAAGCGTCACCAACAGTAAATCGCCCGGCCCGTAATGCATCACTTCATCACCCATGCGCAGCGCTTTTTGCCCCTGCGCGATCAGGGCAAAGCTCGCCCAGGTCGCCACGTGCGCCAAACTGGTGGGCTGAGAACTGCGGCCGAAAGAGAGAAAGTCGATTGGGCAATAGTGACGACCATCCTGCGGTGCGTGGCGAGCAATAATTGCCACCAACTGCTGCCATTGTTCCTGATGAATCATGTGCTCGGTGCTCCGCGGTAAGAAATCACTGATTTGATATTCTCGCTTGTGGTTGGCGCCGCGACTAGTCCTTGAACAGCAGATTTGCAGGATCGTGCAAGAAGCTTGCAGGATTGCGCTACCACCCGATTGTATGGACAGCGCATGCTTTATCTTCCCCGAAATCTCAGGTGGAGAGACACGATGAAAACACTTGAAGGCAAAATTGCGCTGGTGACGGGCGCTTCGAAAGGCATTGGTGCCGCCATCGCCATGACTTTCGCGGCGGCCGGTGCTCGGGTGGTGGTGAATTATCTTCAGGACGAAGTGGGTGCGGCGGATGTGGTGACCGACATTAAGGCGCTGGGTAGCGACGCCATCGCCGTACAGGCTGATATCTCACGCGAGGCCGATGTGCAGCGCTTGTTCGCTAGCAGCATTGAGCAGTTTGGCGCGCCCGATATTGTGGTGAATAACGCCGGCATTTTTCACCACGGTGACTTTGACGGGCTTAGCCTCAGCGAAATGCAGCAGCAGCTGAATGTGAATCTGCTGGGTACCTTGCTGGTGTGTCAGCAGGCGGCAAAACATTTCCCCGCACGCGGCGGTTCCATCATCAACCTTAGCGCTTTAAATAGCCAACGCAGCACGCCCGGCTCGGTGCTTTGGGCAGCAACCAAAGGCGCGATCGATACCTTAACGCAGGGCCTCGCACGCGAGCTTGGGCCACGTAATATTCGCGTCAATGCGTTAGCACCCGGCATTATTTTGACTGAAGGTTTGCTGGCGGCGAAGAAGATGCACCCGGAGTTGAAAGCACAGCTGATAGCGGCAACGCCGCTCGGACGCTTTGGCTTGCCGGAAGATGTGGCGCAGGTGGCGCTGTTTCTGGCGTCAGAAGAGTCAGCTTACGTTAGCGGTGAACGCGTGCTGATTGCTGGTGGCGTGTAAAATTTACTTTCCACAGGCATAAAAAAAGGGACGCATTAGCGTCCCTTTTTACTTTTCGCGTTTATCGCTTATGCGTCACGACGACGTGGTGCAGCAGCGCCTTCTGGACGCGGGCCACGACCACCTTCACGGCTGAAGCGTCCGCCTTCACGGCCACCTTCACGACGTTCGGAGAAGCGACGTGGAGCGCCTTCGCCACGTGGAGCACCATCACCGCGCGGTGCGCCATTGGCACGACGTTCGCCGCCAGCAGATGGACGACGTTCGCTACGCTCGTGCACTGGCGCATCACCCATCAGCTGCATATTCATCGGTTTGTTCAGAATACGCGTACGAGTAAAGTGCTGCAGCACTTCGCCCGGCATGCCTTTCGGCAGCTCGATGGTTGAGTGAGTACCAAACAGCTTGATGTTACCGATGTAACGGCTGCTGATGTCACCTTCGTTAGCGATCGCGCCAACGATGTGACGAACTTCAACACCATCATCACGGCCCACTTCAATGCGGTACAGCTGCATTTCGCCAACGTCACGACGTTCACGACGTGGACGATCGCCATCGCGGCTGTCACGGCTTTCGCGTGGACCACGAGAATCACGTGAATCGCGACGCTCACCACGGTCAGGACGATCGCTGAACTCGCGACGTGCTGGACGCGGTGCTTCTGGTGGCAGAATCAGTGGACGTTCGCCCTGAGCCATTTTCAGCAGTGCTGCGGCCAGCGTTTCGATATCCAGATCTTCGCCCGGCTGCATTTTGCTCAGCAGTGCGCGGTACTGGTCCAGATCGCTGCTTTCCAGCTGCTGCTGTACTTTAGCCGCGAACTTAGCCAGACGACGCTCACCCAGCAGTTCTGCGTTCGGCAGCTCAACTTCTGGAATGGTCAGCTTCATGGTGCGTTCGATGTTGCGCAGCAGACGACGCTCGCGGTTCTCAACGAACAGCAACGCACGGCCTGCACGACCAGCACGGCCGGTACGACCGATACGGTGAACGTAAGACTCTGCATCCATTGGGATATCAAAGTTTACGACCAGACTGATACGCTCAACGTCCAGGCCACGTGCTGCAACGTCGGTTGCGATCAGGATGTCGAGACGACCATCTTTCAAACGCTCCAGCGTCTGCTCACGCAGTGCCTGGTTCATGTCGCCGTTCAGTGCTGCGCTGTTATAACCGCTGCGCTCCAGCGCTTCGGCCACTTCCAGCGTGGCATTTTTGGTACGCACGAAGATGATGGCTGCATCGAAATCTTCCGCTTCCAGGAAACGAACCAGCGCATCAGTTTTACGGCCGTAAGCGGTCCAGTAAGACTGAGAAATGTCCGGGCGCGTAGTCAGGCTTGACTGGATGCGCACTTCCTGTGGATCTTTCATGAAACGCTTGGTAATACGACGAATCGCTTCTGGCATGGTGGCTGAGAACAGCGCGGTCTGATGACCGTCTGGAATCTGCGCCATAATGGTTTCAACGTCTTCGATGAAGCCCATACGCAGCATTTCATCCGCTTCGTCCAGCACCAGACCGCGCAGGTTAGACAGATCTAACGTGCCACGCTTCAGGTGATCCAGCAGACGACCAGGGGTACCCACAACAACTTGTGGTCCCTGACGCAGTGCGCGCAGCTGTACGTCATAACGTTGGCCGCCGTACAGAGCTACCACGTTAATGCCACGCATGTGTTTAGAGAATTCTGTGACGGCTTCAGCAACCTGTACCGCCAATTCGCGGGTAGGTGCCAGCACCAAAATTTGCGGTGCTTTAACAGTAGCATCAATGTTGTTTAGCAGCGGCAGTGAGAATGCCGCAGTTTTACCACTACCGGTCTGCGCCATACCCAACACGTCACGGCCAGCCAGCAGATGAGGAATACACTCAGCCTGGATTGGAGAAGGCTTTACGTAGCCCATACCGTTCAGTGATTCGAGGATGTCGGCGTTCAGGCCAAGGTCAGCAAAAGTGGTTTGAATATCAGTCATGTAGTACACGTGCCTCTTAGATTGCGGCGGCCAGTCTACATAACTCGTCGTGAAAACTTTCAGTCATTTTCATCAAAAAGTGTGAACCGGCTCAAATTAGAAGTTTTGACGAACAGAAAAGCCCTCATCTCTGAAGATGATGACTTTACAGGTATTCAGGCAATAAAAGTTCGTCAGCTATTGCTGGTCAGATTCTGATAAATCGTCTTGTGTCTGGCCGAGTTGCGCCAGTTCCAACAATGCGTATCGGTGCTCAACAAAGTTATTAACGTTGTTGGCCACCGCCAGTTTGAACAACGCTTTCGCGTCGTCCTTCTCCCCCAGACTTAGGTAATACTTACCTAAATAGAAGTTGGTTTCACTGAGATGTTCAGCGAGCGAGGTGTTATCCGTTGCGTCCGCCTTGAGACGTTCCATCAGCGTTTTTTCACTGATATCGCCAAGGTAGAACTCGACAATATTCCATCCCCATTGATCGCGAACCGCTTTGTCATGACGCTGTCTCAGCGTAACTTTTGCCTTGTCGGCATCCATATCGCTTTCAACGAGATAGAGCCAAAGGCTGCGGAATGGATCGTTAGGATCGTCTTGATAAAACGCCAGCAGATCATCTTGCGCTAACTTGTATCGACCGCCGTAATAGAGGGCGATACCACGGTTTAAATGCGCATAGTTGTAAGTTGGATCAAGCTCAAGTACAGAATCAAACGCTTCATAGGCAGCATCAAAGTTGCCTGCCTGCGTTAAGTATATACCGAGATAGTTAAATACCTCAGGCATATCTGGTCTTATAGACAGCGCTTGCGAAAAATCGTTCCGCGCTAATGCCCTCAGACCCAAACTATCATACAACACTCCGCGCTCATATAATAGCTGCGCGCGTTCATCATCGGTCAGGGCACGACTGGCAAGAATTTGTTCCATTCGCGCCAGGATCACCTCTTGCTGCAGTGTGGGCTGCAAAGGTACTGCCAGAACTTCGTTCTTACGCCAATTGGAGTTGCTGCATCCTGCCAGCGTGATAGCTGTCGCAACAAAACACCAGCGCAAAAAAGGCTTCATTTCCCACTCCCGAATACAAACATTGGGACAACCATCCTGTCATCCTCCTGCTGTGCACAAGGATTCCCGCCCTCGCGATGATCTAAACACCTCTCCCCGCAAAGCAGGGAGAGGTAAATCGGTAAACGCTTACTCGGCGTCAGATGCATCAGATGCAGCGGTAGCAACTTCTTCCGCTGGTTTCTGCTCTGTCGCTTCTTTGATGCTCAGGCGTACACGTCCCTGACGGTCCACTTCCATGACTTTCACTGGAACTTCCTGGCCCATCTGCAGGTAATCGGTCACTTTCTCAACGCGCTTGTCGGCGATCTGAGAGATGTGCACCAAACCTTCTTTACCGCCGCCGATTGCCACAAAGGCACCGAAATCAACGATACGTGTCACTTTACCAGAGTAAACGCGGCCAACTTCGATCTCAGCAGTAATCTCTTCGATACGACGAATGGCTTCTTTGGCTTTCAGGCTATCAGTTGCAGCGATCTTCACGGTGCCGTCATCTTCGATTTCGATGGTGGTGCCGGTTTCTTCGGTCAGCGCACGGATTACGGAGCCGCCTTTACCGATGACATCTTTGATCTTGTCTGAACTGATTTTGATGGTGTAAATGCGCGGCGCGAACTCAGAAATTTCCTGACGCGGCGTGCTGATTGCCTGTTCCATCACGCTCAGAATGTGCAGACGCGCACCCTTCGCTTGATTCAGAGCAACCTGCATGATTTCACGGGTGATGCCTTCGATTTTGATATCCATCTGCAGCGCAGTGATACCATCGCGGCTACCCGCTACTTTAAAGTCCATATCGCCGAGGTGATCTTCGTCACCCAGGATGTCAGACAGAACCACAAAGTTGTCGGCTTCTTTAACCAGACCCATCGCAATACCGGCTACGGCAGCTTTGATCGGTACGCCAGCGTCCATCAGTGCCAGAGATGCACCGCACACGGAAGCCATTGAAGAAGAACCGTTAGATTCAGTGATCTCTGAAACCACACGCACGGTGTAGGGGAAATCAGCTTGCTTAGGCATTACTGCCAGCACGCCGCGCTTCGCCAGACGACCGTGACCAATTTCACGACGCTTCGGTGAGCCAACCATACCGGTTTCGCCCACGCAGTATGGAGGGAAGTTGTAGTGGAACAGGAAGCTATCGGTACGCTCGCCCATTAACTCATCCAGATTCTGCGCATCACGTGCGGTACCCAATGTTGCGGTAACCAGCGCTTGCGTTTCACCACGGGTAAACAGTGAAGAACCGTGCGTGCGTGGCAGTACGCCAGTGCGCACATCCAGGCCACGAATCATATCTTTCTCACGGCCATCGATACGCGGTTCACCACGGATGATGCGGCTACGAACAACACTCTTCTCAAGGTCGTGAACGATGTCAGCGATATCGCCAGCATCCAGCGTTTCATCTTCAGCCTGCAGTGCAGCAATGGTCGCGTCTTTCACTGCGCCAACCTGAGTGTAACGCTCTTGCTTATCAGTGATGCGATAGGCATCGCTGATGCCCGCTTCTGCCAGTGCAGTAACGCGTGCGATCAGTGCGTCGTTAGTTGGCAGTGGCTGCCAATCCCAACGTGGTTTACCCGCTTCGGCAACCAGCGCGTTGATGTTTTCGATAACGATCTGCTGTTGGTCGTGGCCGTATACCACAGCGCCCAGCATCTGTTCTTCGGTCAGGATGTCAGCTTCTGATTCCACCATCAGCACCGCGTTCTGGGTACCGGCAACAACCAGGTTCAGACGTGATTCGTTGATTTCATCAGCAGTTGGGTTCAGTACGTACTGATCGTTGATATAACCCACGCGCGCTGCGCCGATTGGGCCATTGAACGGCAGACCTGACAGAGCCAGCGCAGCAGATGCGCCGATCATCGCAACGATGTCAGGGTTAACCTGTGGGTTAACAGAAACAACGGTTGCAATAACCTGCACTTCGTTAATGAAGCCTTCCGGGAACAGCGGACGAACTGGACGGTCAATCAGGCGTGAGATCAGGGTTTCGCCTTCGCTTGGACGGCCTTCACGACGGAAGAAGCTACCCGGGATACGACCAGCAGCGTAAGTACGCTCCTGATAGTTAACCGTCAGCGGGAAGAAATCCTGACCTGGTTTAGTTTTTTTCTGGCCAACAACGGTAACGAATACAGCAGTGTCATCCATGCTCACCATTACTGCAGCGGTAGCCTGGCGCGCCATCATGCCGGTTTCCAGCGTGACGGTATGCTGACCATATTGGAATTTGCGTACGATCGGGTTCAGCAAAATTTAAGTCCTTAAATTCAGAGGCGCAGCCCATTCTGGCGCGCCGGGGATTACCGATCTTCAGTTGCATCCTCGCGACTAATGACAACCTTAACCGCCCATGCGGTAAAGCCTCTCATTAGCCGCGCGAACCTCTGCAAGCAAAGATCACTCTCTGCAACAATACATGAGTTTGGTCCGGATTGCTGCGGATTGCTCGAAAAAAGGGGCCATAAAGGCCCCCTTTTCGCGAAACTCGCACAAATCTGATCGTCAGATGCGTTTTTTTGCATGGTGCATGCGCTACATCCTTGATCAGATTCTTCAGACTTAGCGACGCAGACCCAGGCTTTCGATCAGACCGGTGTAGCGAGCAACGTCTTTACGCTTCAGGTAGTCCAGCAGCTTACGACGCTGAGATACCATGCGCAGCAGACCGCGACGGCTGTGGTGATCTTTCTTGTGCTCAGAGAAGTGACCCTGCAGGTGGTTAATCTGAGCAGTCAGCAGAGCAACCTGAACTTCAGTTGAACCGCTGTCGTTGGTACCACGACCGTATTTAGCAACGATCTCTGCTTTAGCTTCTACGCTTAGAGACATAATAAACTCCGTTGGATAATGAATGTATGGGTGCCGATCTCTAATTCAGCAGCCCGCTTTTAAAGCCGCGCCATTCTACTCTTCGCCTGATAGCAACGCAAATGCGCCGTTAGGTCAAATGCGAGAGGCTTGATTACGCAGGAAATTCTACCACCAGACGACGCGGCGCCACGCGCCCATCGTCGGCGATTTCGGCCATACCAATGAATTTGTGCTCATCACCTTCCGTCACGCGCACCAATCCTTGTTCCGGCGCATCCGCCACCTGAACCGGCATACCTTGTTTGAAATAAGCCGCCACCGTAGGCAGCAAATTCACCATCGGGAACTCTTCTGCCGGACTATCCATCGGCAGCAATAACGCATCGAGCGCACTGTAATCCGGCGTTTCCGCCATGTTGACGGTGGCCGCCACTTCCTGCAGCTGCTCCAGCGTCACCATTCTTTCGATCGGATAACGCGCCACCTGCAGACGACGCAGCATGATAACGTGCGCACCGCAGCCAAGCCGTTCACCGAGATCGTCAATGATAGTGCGGATGTAAGTGCCTTTAGAGACGTGAATCTCCAGCTCCAGTTCATCACCTTCCCAGCGAATAAACTGCAGCTCAAACACTTTGATCGGGCGCGCTTCACGCGGCACGGTTATGCCTTCACGTGCGTACTCGTACAGCTTGCGTCCCTGATACTTCAGCGCGGAGAACATGGTCGGCACCTGCATGGTGTCGCCACGAAAATAGTCCAGCGCTGCATCCAGTGCCGCCTGATCAAAAGTAATCGGACGCCTCTCAACAATATTACCGTCGGCATCAGACGTATCGGTGCGTTCACCCAGGCGAGCAATGACGCGATAACGCTTGTCCGAATCGAGCAGATACTGCGAAAACTTGGTGGCTTCGCCGAGGCAAACCGGCAGCATGCCGGTCGCCAGAGGATCGAGGGCGCCGGTGTGGCCCGCTTTGTTAGCGTTGAACAGACGTTTTACTTTCTGCAGCACATCATTGGAAGATGCGCCTTGGTGCTTATCCAGCAGAAACACACCGTGGACGTCGCGACCGCGACGACGAGGACGACTCATTAGTCCTCCTTGTCATCTTCCGCCGGGCTATCGCCACGACGCTCAACATCGCTCTTAATAACGTTGCTGACCAGGTTCGACATGCGCATACCTTCGATCAGCGAGTTGTCGTAGAAGAAGGTTAGCTCCGGCACGATGCGCAGGCGCATCGCTTTACCTACCAGCGTACGGATATAGCCAGAGGCTTCTTTCAGCGCCTTCAGGCCGTTTTGCACTGCTTCTTCATCTTTATCATTCAAAAAGGTCACAAACACCTTGGCATAGGCAAGATCGCGCGACACTTCGACGCCCGAAACCGTCACCATCATACCGAGACGTGGATCTTTAATTTCGCGCTGCAGGATAATTGCGATCTCTTTCTGCAACTCCTGAGAAACGCGCTGTTGGCGGCCAAATTCTTTTGCCATTATTCTTTCTCCCAAATAATTCGGGAGGCCAGAGGCCTCCCAAATTGCAACACATCAAATGATGATCAATCGATGGTGCGTTTAATTTCAATCACTTCGAACACTTCGATCATATCGCCAACGCGAACGTCGTTATAGTTCTTCACGCCAATACCACATTCCATGCCGTTACGAACTTCGTTGACGTCATCTTTGAAGCGACGCAGAGATTCCAGCTCGCCTTCATAGATAACCACGTTGTCACGCAGTACACGGATTGGGTTGTGACGTTTGATGATACCTTCAGTGACCATACAGCCCGCGATGGCACCAAATTTCGGTGATTTGAACACGTCACGTACTGCAGCCAGACCGATAATCTGCTGTTTGAACTCTGGAGCCAGCATACCGCTCATCGCAGCTTTCACTTCGTCAATCAGATTATAGATGACGGAGTAGTAACGCAGGTCAACGTTTTCAGCGTCAATCACGCGGCGAGCAGATGCATCAGCACGCACGTTGAAGCCGAGAATGATGGCGTTGGATGCTGCAGCCAGCGTGGCGTCGGTTTCGGTGATACCACCCACGCCTGAACCGATAATGCGTACTTTCACTTCGTCGGTAGAGAGTTTCAGCAACGAATCAGAGATGGCTTCAACAGAACCCTGTACGTCAGATTTCAGTACGATGTTCAGCTCAGACACTTCGCCTTCAGTCATGTTGGCGAACATGTTCTCCAACTTAGACTTCTGCTGACGCGCCAGCTTAACTTCGCGGAATTTGCCCTGACGATACAGTGCAACTTCACGCGCTTTCTTCTCATCACGTACTACAGTCGCTTCATCACCCGCAGCCGGCACACCGGACAGACCGAGGATTTCGACTGGAATGGATGGACCCGCTTCCAGTACTTCACGACCCAGTTCGTCACGCATCGCACGTACACGGCCATATTCGAAGCCGCACAGTACGATATCGCCTTTATTCAGCGTACCTTCACGTACCAGCACGGTAGCAACCGGGCCACGACCTTTGTCGAGGAACGATTCAATTACCACGCCGCTCGCCATACCTTCACGGATAGCAGACAGTTCCAGAACTTCAGCTTGCAGCAGAATCGCATTCAGCAGGTCGTCGATACCGGTACCGGCTTTCGCAGAGACGTTAACGAACATGTTCTCACCGCCCCACTCTTCCGGAAGAATTCCGTACTGGGTCAGTTCGTTCTTAACGCGGTCTGGATCAGCATCTGGCTTATCAATTTTGTTAACCGCAACAACCACTGGCACACCGGCTGCTTTCGCATGCTGGATAGCTTCAACGGTCTGAGGCATCACGCCATCGTCAGCAGCCACAACCAGGATAACGATATCCGTGGCCTGCGCACCACGAGCACGCATTGCGGTAAACGCGGCGTGTCCCGGGGTATCGAGGAAGGTGATCATACCGTTGTCAGTTTCAACGTGGTAAGCACCAATGTGCTGGGTAATACCGCCCGCTTCGCCTGATGCCACTTTCGTTGAACGAATGTAGTCAAGCAGCGAGGTTTTACCGTGGTCAACGTGACCCATGATGGTGACGACTGGCGCACGGCTTTCCTGCGCAGCATCGGTGTCACGATCGTCCATTACCGCTTCTTCCAGCTCATTCTCGCGGCGCAGGATCACTTTGTGACCCATCTCTTCCGCAACCATCTGAGCGGTTTCTTGATCGATAACCTGGTTAATGGTCGCCATGGCGCCCATCTTCATCATCGCTTTAACGACCAGAGAACCTTTGATCGCCATTTTGTTGGCCAGTTCAGCAACGGTGATGGTTTCACCGATGACAACATCGCGGTTAACCGCCTGAGCCGGCTTGTTAAAGCCCTGCTGCAGGGTGCTTGGCTTACGATGCTTACCGCCTTTGCCGCCACGCACCTGAGCACGCGCTTCTTCGCGATCGGTTTTAGCTTCAGAATGCTTGTTGCCTTTCTTAACCGGACGAGCCGCTTTGGTGGTGCGAGCACGTGCACGGCCAGCTTCTACCTGGCGATCGTTCTCGTCTTCTGCCTGACGGGCGTGAGTAGAGGTAGTGACGTGATAGTCGCCTTTATCCTCTTCTTCAGGTTTTGCCCATTCAGCGCCTTTCTCTTCAGCCAGGCGGCGGGCTTCTTCAGCCACGCGGCGCGCATCTTCTTCCAGCTTACGGCGTGCTTCTTCTTCTGCTTTACGTTTCAGTTCGGCAGCTTCTGCTTCACGACGGGCTTTATCAGATTGCGCAGCCTTGGCTACTACATCGGTAGGTTGATTAGTCAATTTCTCTTTTTCCGCTGCTTCACGTTTAGCCTTGTCAGCGGCTTCGCGCTTGGCTTTGTCTTCGGCTTCACGTTGCGCTTTCTGTTCAGCTTCGCGACGGGCTTGTTCTTCCGCCTCGCGACGCGCCTGCTCTTCCGCTTCACGCTGCGCCTCGGCTTCTGCTTCTGCCTGAGCTTGCTCAGACTCTGCATCGCCTTTCACGTATGTGCGCTTTTTGCGGACTTCGATTTGTACCGACTTACTTTTACCCCCGGTGACGGGAATATTCAAGGTGCTGCGCGTCTTGCGCTGCAAAGTCAGCTTGCTTGAACCGGTCTGACCGTGCTCACGATTCAGGTGAGACAGTAAGGTTTCTTTCTCTTGCTGGGATACCGCATCGTTTTCAGACTTACGGATCCCTGCATCAGCAAATTGCTGTACCAGGCGATCGACCGGGGTCTGAATTTCGGCGGCCAGCGATTTTACGGTTACATCTGTCATGCTGTTCCTTCCTGTTATTACGCGTCATCGCCGAACCAGCAGATATTACGTGCAGCCATAATCAGCGCACCGGCTTTCTCGTCATCCAGCCCTTCAATATCTGTCAGATCGTCAACACCTTGCTCAGCGAGATCTTCCAGCGTGCAAACGCCTTTCGACGCCAGGCGATACGCCAGCGCACGATCCAAGCCCTCAAGATTCAGAAGATCCTCAGCGGGCTCCTGATTACCAAGGCTCTCTTCTTTCGCTAATGCCAGGGTGGTTAACGCATTTTTTGCTCGTTCACGCAGGGCTTCAATGGTCTCTTCATCGAGGCCGTCGATTTCCAGCAGCTCGTTGATTGGCACATAAGCCAATTCTTCCAGCGAAGAGAAGCCCTCTTCCACCAGAATGGTGGCGAACTCTTCGTCGATGTCGAGATGTTTGGTGAACATATCGATCGCTGCATGGGCTTCAGCTTGGTGCTTAGCCTGCAGATCATCGACGGTCATCACGTTTAGTTCCCAACCGCTCAGTTGGGAAGCCAGACGCACGTTTTGGCCGTTACGGCCGATCGCCTGAGCCAGATTGCCGGCTTCAACAGCGATATCCATGGTGTGATTGTCTTCATCCACCACAATTGACGCCACATCGGCTGGCGCCATAGCGTTGATAACGAACTGCGCCGGGTTGTCGTCCCACAGCACAATGTCGATACGCTCGCCACCCAGCTCGCTCGAAACCGCCTGGACACGCGCACCGCGCATACCGACGCAAGCGCCCACTGGATCAATACGTTTATCGTTGGTCTTCACCGCGATTTTGGCGCGTGAGCCCGGATCGCGCGCTGCCGCTTTGATCTCGATAACTTCTTCGCCAATTTCTGGCACCTCAATGCGGAACAACTCGATCAGCATTTCTGGTTTAGAACGGGTGACGAACAGCTGCGCGCCACGCGCTTCAGGGCGAACGGCATACAGCACACCGCGGATACGATCACCTGGACGGAAGTTTTCACGCGGCAGCATGTCTTCACGCAAAATCACGGCTTCAGCATTGCTGCCGAGGTCCAGTGAAATGTTGTCACGGTTCACTTTCTTCACCACGCCGGTGATGATTTCGCCTTCGTGTTGACGGAACTGATCAACCACCATTGCACGCTCAGCTTCACGTACTTTTTGTACGATAACCTGCTTAGCAGTTTGGGTGGTGATACGGTCGAAGGTGACAGATTCAATCTGATCTTCGACAAATTCGCCCAGATTGAACGCTTCGTCTTCATAACGGGCTGCATCCAGCGTGATCTCGCGAGTCGGCTGCGTGACTTCTTCTACAATCTGCCAGCGACGAAAGGTGTCGAAATCGCCGCTGCGGCGATCGATGCTGACACGCACTTCGATCTCTTGCTCATACTTCTTTTTGGTCGCAGTGGCCAAAGCGCTCTCCAGCGCTTCGAAGATTTTCTCACGCGGCAGGGCTTTTTCGTTAGAAACGGCTTCTACTACAGCTAAGATCTCTTTGTTCATCCTGGTTAGCCTCAATCCGGACTTTTAAAAGTGGGGGACCAGGTTCGCTTTCTGAATGTTGCTCAGCGCGAACACTTCATCGTTACCCTCAACGGTCACCGTGATCATCTCGCCTTCAACAGACTTGATGATACCCTGCCATTTACGGCGGTTTTGTACGGCCATGCGTAGTACCAGGCTCACCTCGTCACCGACAAAACGTGCATAGTGTTCAGCAGTGAAAAGAGGACGTTCGAGACCCGGCGAGGAAACTTCAAGGTTGTAAGCCACGGTAATTGGATCTTCCACATCCATTACTGCGCTAACCTGGTGGCTAACATCGGCGCAATCATCAACATTGATACCCTCTTCACTATCAATATAGATGCGCAGGGTTGATGTGCGACCACGAATAAACTCAATACCGACTAATTCGTAGCCAAGCGCTTCTACTGGAGCAGAGATCAACTCTGTCAATTTTTGCTCTAATGTGGACAAGCCCACCCCCAAGACATAAAAAAAGGGCCTATAGCCCAGTGTTTCGATTTCCTGATAACAAAAAACCCCGAATATTCGGGGCTTTTTGTGACTGGACCCTGTACGCCGCATAGCGGCTTCGGAGCACAATCCAAAAGAATTTTTTTCAAAAATCACTGAGATTGCGTCCGTCGATGCATACAGTATATTTGAAAAAGAACTCTAAGGGAAAGTGGTTGCGGGGGCCGGATTTGAACCGACGACCTTCGGGTTATGAGCCCGACGAGCTACCAGGCTGCTCCACCCCGCGTCCGAAAACGTGGCGAATAATACGCCGACCTTGCAAAAAATGCAAGTTAAACTGAGATTTGGTACCGAGGACGGGACTTGAACCCGTAAGCCCTTTCGAGCACTACCACCTCAAGGTAGCGTGTCTACCAATTTCACCACCTCGGTACATCACTAGACTGCGACGTTGTTTTATCGCACTACAGCGTTGACGATCTTACTGCGGGATATCATTGCCCGGTGTTGCCGGTTTAGCTGGCTGAGTCTGCTGTTCAGACTGCGCCGGCGCAGTGAGGTTATCCCACTCGCTACCTTTGGCTGTTTTATTACTGTTCAGGTTACCCAGAACCAGGCTGATGATGAAGAACAGCGTAGCCAGTACCGCGGTCATACGAGTCATAAAGTTGCCAGACCCATTTGAACCAAACAGCGTACCAGAAGCGCCTGCACCGAATGAGGCTCCCATATCAGCGCCTTTGCCTTGCTGCAGCATGATCAAACCCACGAGGCCAATCGCTACAATAAGGAAAACAACTAACAGAGCTTCGTACATAATCAACCTGTTTCCTTGCGCGTATCTGCACAGTTAAAGCTTCAACCAATATCGATGGGGAGTCTCGTCATCACCCATCAGAAGCGGGTGTGAATACTAACCAAAGGCACATACCTCTGCAAGTGCAATTTTCACCATCGCTTTCGATTGCGGAAAAAAGCACCATCCCGGTGATTTTGCAGGCGGAAAGTTTAAAAACTCCCCGCCTGAAAACTTACACCGCTTTTACTGCATCCGCGATTTTATGCGCCAGCGCACTGACCTGCGCCTCATCTTCACCTTCCACCATCACACGAATCAGGGGTTCAGTGCCGGATTTGCGCAGCAACACGCGACCGCGTCCCGCCAGCGTTTTTTCAGCTTCCGCAGTGACAGCTTTCACGCTTTCGCTTTCCAGCGGATCGTGCTCGCCAGCGAAGCGCACATTGACCAGAATCTGCGGCAGCATTTTCATGCCGCTGCACAAGTCATGTAGCGTCATATGGTTGCGTACGATTGCAGTTAGCACTTGCAAACTTGCTACGATGCCGTCGCCGGTGGTGGTTTTATCCAGCAGAATGACGTGACCGGAGTTTTCGGCTCCTAGACGCCAGCCCTTCTCCTGCATTTTTTCCAGCACATAGCGGTCGCCAACTTTCGCACGGGTAAACGGAATACCCAGCTGTTTCAGCGCCAGTTCCAGACCCATGTTGCTCATTAACGTCCCCACCACTCCACCGCGCAGCTGGCCCTGACGCAGCCCTTCACGCGCAATGATGTAGAGAATTTGATCGCCATCGACTTTGTGACCTAAATGGTCAACCATCATGATGCGGTCGCCATCACCGTCGTACGCCAGTCCGAGATCGGCCTTCTCTTCCAATACGCGATGCTGCAGCAAACGCAGATCGGTCGCACCGCAATCTTTGTTGATGTTCATGCCATCCGGCTGCACGCCGATAGCAATCACATTCGCACCCAGCTCACGCAGCACATTAGGCGCAATGTGATACGTCGCGCCATTCGCACAATCGACCACAATCTTTAGCCCATTCAGGCTCAGCTCGCTTGGGAAAGTCCCTTTGCAGAATTCGATGTAACGACCAGCAGCATCGACAATGCGACTGGCGCGGCCCAGTTCAGCCGACTCTACGCAGGTGATCGGCTTTTCCATCTCCAGTTCGATGGCTTCTTCAACTTCATCCGGCAGCTTGGTACCTTCAGCCGAGAAGAATTTGATGCCATTGTCGTCAAAGGGATTATGAGAAGCTGAAATGACAATACCCGCTTCCGCGCGGAAAGTGCGGGTCAGATAAGCAATTGCAGGTGTCGGCATCGGGCCGGTGAAGGCCGCTGACAATCCCGCCGCCGCCAGGCCCGCTTCCAGTGCCGATTCCAGCATATAGCCTGAAATACGCGTATCTTTACCAATCAATACTTTGCGTGAACCCTGGCGCGCCAGCACCTTACCCGCCGCCCAGCCCAACTTGAGTACAAAATCAGGGGTAATCGGTGCTTCACCGACTTTGCCGCGAATCCCATCTGTACCGAAATATTTACGATTACTCATGCTTTATCCTTTTGCTCTCCGTGTCGCTTCGACGACGCGCATCGCTTCGACAGTCTCTTTCACATCATGCACGCGAATAATTTGCGCCCCTTGCATGGCGGCAATCACCGCACAGCTGAGGCTTCCGGTCAGACGCTGGGCCGGACCGACATTTAGCAACTGCCCAACCATCGACTTGCGTGACATTCCTACCAACAGCGGTAAGCCGTAGTGGTGGAAATGGCTGAGGTTGGCCAGCAGTTCATAGTTGTGGCTGAGATTCTTACCGAAACCGAAGCCAGGATCGAGCATCAGGTTATCTTTTTTGATGCCGGCGGCTTCACATCGCGCAATCTGTGCAGCGAAGTAAGCATCCACTTCGCTCACGATGTGGCTATATTCCGGTGCCTGCTGCATGGTGCGCGGTTCTCCTTGCATATGCATCAGACACACCGGCAAGCCTGTTTCTGCCGCCGCCGCCAGCGCGCCCGGTTCGGACAAAGAACGAATGTCATTGATAATGTGAGCACCCACTCGCGCCGCTTCACGGATTACTTCTGGCTTGGAAGTATCGACCGAAATCCACACCTCAAAACGCTGCGCGATGGCTTCCACCACCGGAATAACGCGTGCCAGCTCCTCTTCCACGCTAACTTCATCAGCGCCCGGACGCGTTGATTCACCGCCCACATCAATAATGGTGGCACCGGCATTCACCATTTCATTGGTGTGCGTCAGCGCATCGACCAGCGTGTTGTGACTTCCACCATCAGAGAAAGAGTCCGGCGTGACATTCAAAATACCCATCACATGGGGAAAAGAGAGATCGAGATGGGAATCACGGGCGAACAACTTCATGGCGAGAATCTCCTTGAGGAATCACTGAATCGCGGAATGTAAAAAACCCCGGACTGACCGGGGTTTGCATTGTAACAAGTATTGCGGGAGGGAGAACTGGCGGTGAGCAACGCCTCCCGCCAGAATGCCATCACATGATCTTGTCTGAACCCGGCGTTTTCGGGTCATCAACAGGACGTGGAGCCTGCGTAGAGTCGCCGTTACCCACAGCAACTTTCGCCTCTTCCCAACCTGCTGGTGGACGCACTTCGCGGCGTGCCATCAGATCGCTGATCTGCGGTGCATCGATGGTCTCATACTTCATCAGCGCGTCTTTCATCGCGTGAAGGATGTCCATGTTTTCATTCAGAATACGGCGTGCACGCTGATAGTTGGTATCGATAAGGTGTTTAACTTCCTGATCGATAATGCGCGCCGTTTCATCTGACATGTGTTTTGCTTTCGCCACTGAGCGACCGAGGAACACTTCGCCCTCTTCTTCAGCGTAAAGCAATGGACCCAGCTTCTCAGAGAAGCCCCACTGCGTAACCATGTTGCGTGCTACGCTGGTCGCCATTTTGATGTCAGATGAAGCACCGGTAGAAACATAGTCCGGACCATAAATGATCTCTTCCGCCAGACGTCCGCCGTAAGCCACAGAAATACGGCTTTCCAGCTTCTGACGGTTGGCACTGATCTCATCGCCTACTGGCAAGAAGAAAGCCACACCCAGAGCACGACCACGCGGAATGATGGTGACCTTGTGCACCGGATCGTAACCCGGAACCAGCGTACCCACGATCGCGTGACCCGCTTCATGATAAGCCGTCGATTCTTTCTGCTCTTCGGTCATCACCATGGAGCGACGTTCCGCACCCATCATGATTTTGTCTTTGGCTTTTTCAAACTCAACCATCGAAACAACACGCTTGTTGCCGCGAGCAGCAAACAGCGCAGCTTCGTTGACCAGGTTAGCCAAATCCGCACCGGAGAAACCAGGTGTACCACGTGCGATGACTGATGGATCCATATCGGTTGCCAGCGGCACACGACGCATATGGACTTTCAGAATCTGCTCACGACCACGCACGTCTGGCAGACCCACCACAACCTGACGGTCGAAGCGGCCTGGACGCAGCAGCGCCGGGTCAAGTACGTCTGGACGGTTAGTTGCCGCGATAACGATGATGCCTTCATTACCTTCAAAGCCATCCATCTCAACCAGCATCTGGTTCAGCGTTTGTTCACGTTCATCGTGACCACCGCCTAAACCGGCGCCACGCTGACGGCCAACCGCATCGATTTCATCGATAAAGATGATGCACGGTGCCGCTTTCTTCGCTTGTTCGAACATGTCACGCACACGAGATGCACCAACACCGACAAACATTTCCACGAAGTCAGAACCGGAAATGGTAAAGAACGGGACTTTGGCTTCACCAGCAATCGCTTTCGCCAGCAGCGTTTTACCGGTACCCGGAGGGCCGACCATCAGGACGCCTTTCGGAATTTTACCGCCCAGCTTCTGGAAACGGCTCGGCTCACGCAGATACTCAACCAGCTCACCGACTTCTTCTTTGGCCTCATCACAACCGGCCACGTCAGCAAAAGTGGTTTTAATCTGATCTTCGGTCAGCATGCGGGCTTTGCTCTTGCCGAAGGACATCGCGCCCTTGCCGCCGCCGCCCTGCATCTGCCGCATAAAGAAGATCCACACGCCAATCAGCAGCAGCATTGGGAACCATGAGATGAAGATGGAGGCCAGCAGGCTTGGTTCTTCAGGCGGTTCGCCAACGACTTTGACGTTTTTGGTCAACAGGTTATCGAGTAACTTAGGATCGTTGACGGGGATATAGGTGGTGTATTTATTGCTGTCTTTTTTGACAACGTTAATCTCACGCCCGTTAATTCGTGCCTCGCGGACCTGATCTTGGTTCACTTCCGATAGGAAAGTTGAATAATCAACCCTACGGCCATTCGACTCGCTGGGCCCAAAGCTCTGGAATACAGACATCAGCACGACCGCGATGACTAACCAGAGAATCAGGTTTTTCGCCATGTCACTCAAGGGATTAACCTCATATTACAACGATGTTAACAGACAGCGTAGGGTACTATAGATCCTTCATACCTGGAATCGCAGTGCGGATGATTTTGCTTGTTTACCCTGAAACTCAGAATTACACATCAGAGTAAACGCATTGGTCGTCTTGCTTTGATTCCGGCAATTCGGGCTAAAGTTTGCGCCCCGTCGCCACAATGTACACTTCGCGCGAACGTAATCGCGAAGCGTCCGGCTTACGAATTTTTACTTTCGTAAACAGGGAGCGAATTTCCCGCAGGTATTCATCGAAGCCATCTCCCTGAAACACTTTCACGACAAAACTGCCGCCTGGGGCCAGGATATCCCGGCACATTTCCAGCGCCAATTCTACCAAATACATCGAACGTGGAATATCAACCGCAGGTGTACCGCTCATGTTGGGTGCCATATCAGACATCACCACCTGCACCTTTTGGTCGCCAACGCGCTCCAGTAAGGCGTTAAGTACCGCCTCATCACGAAAATCGCCCTGCAAAAAATCAACGCCGACAATCGGATCCATTGGTAACAGATCGCAGGCGATGATACGACCACTTGATCCGATAAGCTGAACCACGTATTGCGACCAACCGCCGGGTGCCGCACCGAGATCAACAACCGTCATCCCGGGTTTGAAAATCTTGTCACCCTGCTGAATTTCTTCAAGTTTAAACCAGGCACGCGAACGTAACCCTTTTTTCTGTGCCTGCAGCACATATTTATCGCTAAAGTGTTCCTGTAGCCAGCGACTGGAACTGGCCGAACGCTTTTTACCCGTCATAATTTTTCCAATTAAATCGTCATCGTAGCGATAAATCAGCACGCAATGGTCGCGTTGATTTGGCGATATACCCGAGATGGCGGTAGAATGAACCGTTTTCAATCCCTGAGTAAGCAAAAAATACGATGAATCTGAGTACCAAACAAAAACAGCACCTGAAAGGCCTTGCCCATCCGCTTAAGCCGGTTGTCATGCTGGGCGGAAATGGCCTGACCGAAGGCGTGCTTGCCGAAATCGAACTGGCGCTCGAGCATCACGAATTGATCAAGGTAAAAATTGCCTCGGAAGATCGTGAAACTAAGCAGCTGATCGTGGACGCTATCGTGCGTGAAACTAAAGCAGGCAACGTACAGGTAATCGGCAACACGCTGGTGCTGTATCGCCCTGCCAAAGAGCGTAAAATTACTCTTCCGCGTTAATCATGCCTTTAAAGGCGGCGACGGGCAAAGAAAGTGCCACGCTCCTGCATGTGATAAAAGGCCGCAATGCGGCCTTTTTCCTTTCTTTACAAAATGCAGCGACATATTGCAAAGCGTAGCAATATCTTAAAGGTATTCCACCTTCAGAACTTCATATTCCACATCCCCGCCTGGGGTTTTCACAATCGCGACATCGTCGGCTGATTTTCCAACCAATCCACGCGCCATCGGCGAATTCACTGAAATCAGGTTCTGCTTGAAGTCAGCTTCATCGTCACCCACGATGCGATAGGTGAACTCTTCTTCCGTATCCACATTGAGGATGGTCACGGTAGCGCCAAAAATTACGCGACCGGTTTTCGGCATGGCAGTCACATCAATGACTTGCGCATTGGAAAGCTTGGCTTCAATCTCCTGAATACGCCCCTCGCAGAAACCCTGTTCTTCGCGAGCCGCATGATATTCGGCATTCTCTTTCAAATCGCCGTGCTCACGGGCTGTGGCGATGGAGGCGATGATGCGCGGACGCTTCACAGTTTTCAGTTCGTTCAGCTCTTCGCGCAGCTTCTCAGCGCCTTTCAACGTCATCGGAATCTGATTCATTTTGGCTCCTCGTCATCTATCCTGGTTAACGGCGTCATCCTGACCGGTGACAGCAGAAAATAGCTTCTGCAGCGCGTTACCTCTTTTCACAAGCAAAAGAAGCCTGACCCGGAAAGCTTTCCGGGTCAGGTTCGGTTTTGCATTTTGATACGTATTTTACCCCAGAGTTCCCTGTGGGTCATCGTTTACTTTGCACCGTCCGGGGACGTAGTATTGACGCCCTCACCCGTCAGTTACCGCGAGATTATGCGATTTTCACGACTTGTTACCGGATTAACCTGTGCGTTTATGCTGCAGGCACAAGCAGCTCCCGTTGAAGAATACATGCAGTATTTGCCAGACGGCGCAAACCTGGCGCTGATGGTACAAAAAGTGGGCGCATCCACCCCGATAATCGATTATCACGGCAAACAGATGGCGTTACCGGCCAGCACCATGAAAGTGGTGACAGCGCTGGCGGCTTTACTAGAGCTCGGGCCCGATTTTCGTTTCCAGACCACCATGGAAACCAAAGGAGCGGTCAATGACGGCACCCTAAATGGTGATTTAGTGGCACGATTTGGCGGCGATCCTACGCTGAGCCGCCAGGATCTGCGCAACATGGTCACAGCGCTGAAAAAGCAGGGCATCACCCATATTAAGGGCAATCTGGTGATCGACACCTCGGTGTTCGCCAGCCACGATATGGCGCCAGGCTGGCCGTGGAACGATTTGACGCAGTGCTTCAGTGCGCCACCGGCAGCGGCCATCGTCGATAAAAACTGTTTCTCCGTGTCGCTATATAGCGCCAATACACCGGGCGAAAACGCCTTTGTGCGTATCGCCTCCTATTATCCGGCCCACATGTTTAGTCAGGTGCGCACCATTGGCCGCAACAGCGGTGACGGACAATATTGCGAGCTGGATGTGGTGCCAGGCGAGCTCAATCGTTACACCTTAACCGGCTGCATGCGTCAACGTTCAGAGCCGCTGCCGCTGGCCTTTGCCGTGCAGGATGGTGCTGCGTGGGCCGGTGAGATACTTAAAGCCGAGCTGCGCGCCGCCGATATTGATTACAGCGGTCATCTGGTTCGCCAGGCGCAAGTGACGTCGCCGGGTACCGTGTTGGCTTCAACACAATCAGCGCCGCTGCACACGCTGCTGCACACTATGCTGAAGAAGTCGGACAACATGATTGCCGACACCGTGTTCCGCACCATCGGCCATCATTACTTCAATGTGCCGGGCACCTTCCGCGCGGGTTCAGATGCGGTACGTCGTATTCTGCGCGAAAAAGCCGGGGTCGATCTCGGCAACAGCATTCAGGTTGATGGTTCCGGGCTGTCGCGTCATGACCTGATCGCGCCAGAGACCATGATGCAAGTGCTGCAATACATTGCGAAAAATGATTCGACGCTGAATTACATTTCGATGCTGCCGCTGGCTGGTTATGACGGCACGCTGCAATATCGCGGCGGTCTGCATGAAGCAGGGCTGGATGGCAAAGTCTCGGCGAAAACCGGTTCGCTGCAGGGCGTCTATAATCTGGCAGGATTCATCACCACCTCCAGCGGCGCGCGCGTCGCCTTTGTCCAGTTCCTGTCCGGTTACGCGGTTCCGCCGGAAAATCAGAAAACGCGCCGCATTCCGCTGGTACGTTTTGAGAGCCGCCTCTATACGGATATCAACAAGAACAACTGATGAAACTGCTAATCGTTGAAGATGATGCGCTGTTGCAATCGGGCCTTGCGCAGGCGTTAAGCTCGCAAGGCTACGCCATCGACTGCGCCAGTACCGCCGCAGAGAGCAACGCGCTGCTGCGTAGCGGTCAGTACAGCCTGATCGTGCTCGATCTCGGCTTGCCGGATCGCGATGGCGCATCACTGCTACGACAATGGCGACGTGACGGCATTGCGGTGCCGGTACTGATCCTCACGGCGCGCGATGCGCTGGAGGATCGCGTTGATGGTCTGGATGCCGGTGCTGACGATTATCTGGTGAAGCCGTTTGCGTTGGTTGAACTGCAGGCACGCGTGCGGGCGCTGATCCGCCGTTATCAGGGCCACAGCGATAACCTGCTGCACCAGGGCGATCTGACGCTCAATCTCAGTTCACAACAGGTTCTGCTGGAAAATCAGCCGCTGGAGATCACGCCCAAAGAGTTCGCACTGCTCACCCGCTTACTGATGCGCGTGGGGCAAAACGTACACCGCGAAACGCTGCAACAGGATCTCTACAGCTGGAATGACGATCCCGGCTCCAACACTCTCGAAGTTCACATCCACAATTTGCGTCGCAAGCTCGGGAAAGATCGCATCAAAACCGTGCGCGGCGTCGGTTACCGTCTGGAAATCCGCGAATGAACAGCATGCGTCAGCGGTTATTGATTATGCTGGCGCTGATTCTCCTCACCTGTCAGGTGATGAGCGCCATCTGGCTGTGGCATGAAAGCCGCGAGCAGATCAGTTTTTTAGTCAACGAAACGCTCTCTGCGCAGGCGCGTAACGATCGGGTAGAAAATGAGATCCGTGAAGCCATTGCCTCGTTGCTGCTGCCTTCCTTAGTCATGGTCGCCCTCACCTTACTGCTGTCGTTTTGGGCGATTAACTGGATTATTCGTCCGCTGAAATCGCTGCAGGACAGCCTTGCGCATCGTTCAGCGGATAATCTGACACCGTTGCCTATCTACTCTGAAATGGATGAAATCGTGGCGGTAACGACCTCGATCAACCAACTGTTTTCACGCCTCGATCACACGTTGCAGCAGGAGCGCCTGTTCACCGCCGATGCGGCGCACGAGCTGCGCACGCCGCTGGCCGGATTGCGCCTGCATCTCGAGCTGCTCCACCACCAGAACGTGCCGCAGAGCGAGATGCTAATTGAACGTATCGATCAGTTGATGCATACCGTGGAACAGCTGTTGATGTTATCGCGCGCCGGGCAAGCGCTGGCGGGCGGTCACTATCAGCAGTTGCAGTGGCAACAGGACATCATGCAGCCGCTGGAGCCAGAAATGACCGAGCTGTATCAACAGCGTCAGCAAATCCTGCACTGGCCGCAGAACGACGATGTGCCGCAGCAAGGTGAAGCGGTACTGCTGCGCCTGATGCTGCGCAATCTGCTGGAAAACGCCTCGCGCTACAGCCCGGAAGGCAGCGAAGTCGCGGTGAAGATGCAGCAGGACCAGCAGCAGGTGATCATCGAAGTGTGGGATCAGGGTCCCGGCATTGAAGCCGCCGCTGCGGAAGAGCTAACACAGGCGTTTCGTCGTCGCGATCAGCGTTATGGCGGCAGCGGTTTTGGGTTTGAATATCGTGCTGCGCATCGTGCAGATGCATCGCGGCAGGCTGGAGCTGGTGAACCGTGAAGATCGCAGCGGGCTGATTGCCCGCTGCTATTTACCGCATCAACTGATTGGCTAAGCGCCGTTAGAAGTGGGTATTCAGGCTCATAAAGTAAGTACGACCAGATTCGTTGTAGGTATTCGCACCCGCTCCATACAGATAAGAGTTGGTGTTAGCGTTACCGGTGGTTTGCGCATTACCTTCGCGATAGTGACGTTTATCGAACAGGTTATCGATGCCCACCATGACGCTGGCGTACTTGTTGATATCGTAGGTACCGCTCATACCGATAATTGAGTAAGGACTTACTTTATCCGTTGCGCTGCCGGTCGAAAGATTCCCTTTGTAATCATACTTCTTCGGCGTCTGCGTGCCGTACCAGGTCAGCGTAGTTTGCAGCGACAGATCCTGCGTCGCCTGCCAGCTCAGCGTCGAATTCAGCGTGTATTCCGGAATCACCGATAAACGATCGCCGGTCTCTTTGTTCTTACTCTGCAGCATATAGGTGAAGTTGTTATTCCACATCACGCTGTCGGAGAACGGCACGTTGACGGTGCCTTCCAGCCCTTCCACCACCGCTTTCGGTACGTTTTCCCACTTATAAATATCTGTGGTGCCATTGGATGCTTTGCTCACTGGCGAGTAACCGGCTTCGATCTTGTTGCGATAATCGTTGCGGAACCAGGTTAAACCGGCCTGATAACCTTCGTGTTTCCACTCCAGACCAATCTCTTTATTGATGCTGTTTTCCGCTTTCAGGTCGCTGTTACCCTGCAGATAACAGGCGCCGGTGCTGGCCGCACAACCCTGACCGTTGCTGTACAACAAGTAGTTCGGGTTGGTCTGATACAGGCTCGGCGCTTTATAGGCGCGACCAATCCCCATCTTCAGCGTGAAGTCATCGCCCAAACCTTGTGACAGGTTGAGCGACGGGCTCCAGTTATTGCCAACAATCGAGTGATGATCGAAACGCAGGCTTGGCGTCAGCATGGTGCTGTCGGTCAGCTCCATGTTGTCTTCCGCAAACAGTGAGAAAATCTCTGCCTGGGAATACGGGCTGCGACCGGTGTTATCGATGCCCGGCACCGAACCGTAGCTCGCCGCCTGCGTGTTGGAAGAGCCATCCTTCATGCGCTGCTGGTTCCATTCGGTACCCAGCGTCGCCGTTTGGTTAAACAGCAGCTCAAACGGAATGCTGACTTCGCTATGCAGCAGCACGTCATCCAGCTGAATGGTGTTGAAACCGCTGTTAGAGAAGATGCCTTCGGTGCCGCCGGCCAAACCTTCATTGATACGCGAGTTGCGGGTTTTCTCGTAGCGCGCGTAGGTATTGGTGCTGACGCCGTTATCCCATGCGCCGGTCCATTTCAATGAGACGTTCTGGCGATACAGGCGGTTGGTTTCATCACCGTACAGACTTTTCACCAGCGCGCTGGTGTTGGTGTTCTGCGTATCACCCGCATACAGGTTGCCCTGACGGCTGTAACCGGCCTGCAGCTCTAGCGTCTGCATCGGTGCAAACGCCCAGCTCAGCAAAGCATTAATATCTTTATTAACCGAACCTTCACGACCGGCCGGATAGCTGCCCGCATAGCTGCCAGTGCGCGCCGCCGCATGCCCTTCGTTGATGTCATAGGCATCGGCCTGGGTTTTGGCTAAACCACCGTACAAACGGAAGTTGAAATCATCGCCCAGCGGCCCTTCCAGACTGAAGTTAGTGCGCTTAGTGGCGCCTTCCGCTTTATGTTCCGGCACGTTGTAATAGGTGTTCCAGGAACCGTGCCACTGCTGATCGGTCTGTTTTTTGGTGATGATATTCACCACACCGCCCGCCGCGCCGTTACCGTAACGCACCGCAGCAGGTCCGCGAATCACGTCGATGTGATCGATCATCTCAGGCGGCACCCAGTTGGTGTCGCCACGCGTATCACGCTCGCCACGCCAGCCAAGGCGCACCGAGTTGCGGCTGGTGATCGGCATACCGTCCACCATGATCAGGGTGTTTTCCGGGCCCATACCGCGAATGTCGATCTGGCGATTGTTGCCGCGCTGGCCGCTGGTGGAGTTGCCTGTCAGGTTAACGCCAGGCATGGTACGGATAATTTCAGACACATCACGCGCGGGCGGATGTTTTTTGATTTCGTCGGCGGTAATGGTTGAGACGCCCGGCGCTTGCAGGTTCTGCTGCTGCGCGGTGACCATCAAGGTGCCGCCGTCCATTGATTGTGCGTCAGTCGTGCTGGCAGAGGTTTTGCTGGAGGAAGTCTCTGCTGCCCAGGCGCTGCTGGAAAGCAGTGAGGCGCTGAGCCCCAGTTCAATCAGAATGGCTAACGATAACCGTGAGTAATTTTTCATTTTATACGTTCCTGGATGGCCAGCAAAAAGCCGTTGAATGCTTAACTGGCGAGCCGGTGAGAAGATCCCTGTCCATATCGCGCCCAGTTCCAGACCCTTCAAACCATCCGTAGCGCAACCTTACCGAACGGTAAGCCTCTGGCGGAACAGGCGTGCTCATTTTTGAGCGCAGTCACCCTATTGCAAATGCAAATTATTATCAATAGTATTATTCATCAAGCTTATGTAAATCTCCGCGTAAACACCGACTGGCAGCCCTATGACCTGGCGAAATGATGTAACCGGCAGTGCGGCCTGGTGGCAGGCGCAACAATCCCAAGGTATTCCCCGCATTGAGTTAGTAGACGATGGCCAATGTCAGGTCACCTTCTTCTGGCGTGATCCGCAAGGCGATGAGACGCAATCGTCGACCCAGCGCGTGTGGATTAACATTACCGGCGTGACCGATCACCACCAGCGCCGCCCGCCGCAGTCGTTAATGCGTGTGGCGGGCACCAACGTCTGGTATTGGCAGACCTCGCTGCCCGCCAACTGGCGCGGCAGTTACTGTTTGATGCCCGATGAACAGGCCACGGACTTCACTGGCGTTGCCGACATGTCCACGCTGCGCAACTGGTGGCGCGACAAATTCCCGACGGCACAAGCCGATCCTTTGAACAGCTTACGTGGCTGGTCCGGTGGTCGCGGCATGGGCGTCTCGCCGCTGCATCTGCCTCACGCGCCCGATCAACAGCTGTGGCAAGCGGTGGATAACGGCACAGCGCCAACCATTGAACTGCAACAGCAGCAATGGGATAGCGCGCTATTAGGCAACAGCCGCAAGGTGTGGATTTACACCACCGGCGCAGCCAATCCCGCACAGCGTCCGCTGGCCATCATGCTTGACGGGCAATTCTGGGCGCACAGCATGCCGATTGCCGGACCGCTGCAGCAGCTCACTGATGCCGGTTCTTTGCCGCCAGCGGTGTATCTGTTTATCGACATCATTGACCGCGAACACCGCAGCCGCGAGCTGCCGTGTAACGCGCAGTTTTGGCAAGCCATTCAGCAAGAACTGTTACCGCAAGTTGCACAATCAACGCCTTATCGCCAGCAGGCGGACAGTACCATCGTCGCCGGACAAAGCTTTGGCGGCCTGGCGTCGGTGTTTGCCGCGCTGCACTGGCCGGAAACCTTTGGCAACGCGCTCAGCTTATCGGGCTCCTTCTGGTGGCCGGAACGCGGCAATCCGCACGGCTGGCTGCTGCAGGCGCTGGATAACGGTCTTGCACCGCGTCAACCGCTGCGTTTCTGGCTCGAAGCGGGCAAACGCGAAGGCTTGATTCTGCAAGCTAATCAACAACTTCAACAGCAGCTTAGCGCTGCCGGCTATCAGGTGAATTACCTGCCGGTGGAAGGCGGCCATGACGCGCTCTGTTGGCGCGGCGGCCTGCTGAATGGCCTGCAAGCGCTGTGGAGCAAACCGGAGCATCCATGTCCGAATCCCTGATGAATAAGCCTATGACCGACCAACAAACCTTGCCGTTAGTCGCGGCACAGCCCGGCATCTGGATTGCCGATCAGCTGTCACCTCACCACAACGCTTACGCGGTGGCGCACTTTGTCGAACTGCGCGGTGAGATTGACAGCGCCCTGTTGGCGCAGGCGATCGTTGCGGGCATGCAGGAAGCCGACACGCTGAATATGGCCTTTGGTGAGGTGGAAGGCGAAGCGTTGCAGTGGCCGCAGCCACACGCCTTTAGCCTGCCGCAGATTGTCGATTTGCGCGCGGAGGCCGATGCGCCCGCCAAAGCGCGCGCGCTGATGCGTGACGATATGAATGGCGATCTGCGCGTATTGAGCGGCGCAAAGCTGTGGCATCACCGCCTGTTCCGTCTCGACGATCAGCATTGGTTTTGGTATCAGCGCTACCATCATTTGGTGGTGGATGGCTTCAGCTTTACCGCGCTGACGCGCCGCATCGCCAATCTCTACAGCGCGGCCGTACGCCAGCAAGCCGCTGAACCGACGCCGTTTATTCCGTTTAGCGAAGTGGTGGACGAGTATCAGCGCTACCGCGAATCCTCCTCTTTTGCGCGTGACAGCCAGTTCTGGCGCGAAAAAGGCGCGGCGCTGCCCTCACCGGCTTCGCTCTCGCCGCTGCCGCTCGCCGGACAACATGCCAGCACCGATCTGCTGCGCCATAGCGTTACGCTGGATCGCAGCACTTTCCAGACGCTGGTGCAGCAGCATCCGCACGCCAGCGCGGCCGATCTCGCCTTTGCGCTGGTGGCGCTGTGGCTGGCGCGTCTCAGCGGGCAAAACGACTTTGCCGCTGGCTTCATCTTTATGCGCCGCATCGGTTCGGCCGCCTTGTGCGCCACCGGTCCGGTGATCAACGTATTGCCGATGGCAATCCATTACGATCCCGTGCAGCCGATCGGCGCGCTCGCCGCGCAGCTCGCGGGTGAAGTGAAAAAGATGCGTCGTCATCAGCGCTATGACGCCGAACAGGTGCAGCGCGATCTCGGCCGCCTCGGCGATGGCGATCCGCTGTACGGTCCGGTGATCAACCTGAAGATGTTTGACTACCAGCTCGATTTCGCTGGCGTGGAAGGCATCACCCATCAACTGGCGTCCGGGCCGGTGCGCGATCTGGAGATCGCCATTTACATCAGCGAGCACGGTGAACTGACGCTGGAGCTGCTGGCCAATGCCGAACGCTATAGCGAACAAACCTTGCAGCGTCATGCCAGCCGCTTTGCCCTGCTGCTCGATCAGCTGGCGCAACAGCCGCAGCGGCCGTGCGGCGAACTCGATCTGCTCACTGCCGAAGAGCATGCGCAGATTGCCGCAATCAACCAAACCGCCTATCCGCTGCCAGCAGAAACGCTGGCGTCACTGTTAGCGCAGCAGGCGGCACGCACCCCCGATGCACCGGCGCTGGCCGATGCGCAGCATCAGCTTAGCTATCGCGCGATGCAACAGCAGGTGTTTGCGCTGGCCGCCGATCTCAGCGCCGCCGGCGTTCAGCGTGGCGATATTGTCGCCGTGGCGCTGCCGCGTTCGGTGCAGCTCTCCCTGGCGCTGCAGGCGATTGTTTCGCTCGGCGCTGCCTATTTGCCGCTCGACACCGGTTATCCGGATGACCGCTTACAGCTGATGCTGGAAGACGCCGCGCCAAAAACGCTGATCACCTGCGCAGCGCTCAGCGCGCGCTTCAGCGCCATCGCGTCGGTCAATCAGCTGCATTTTGATGTGCTGTATCACAATGCCCCTGCACCGCAGCCGGCCAGCGCGCCGACGCCGCAGGATGGCGCCTACATCATTTACACCTCAGGTTCGACCGGTCGCCCTAAAGGCGTGCTGGTGGGGCATGAAGCCATCGTCAATCGCCTGTTGTGGATGCAGGATCGCTATCCGCTGCAAGCCGACGACGTGGTGCTGCAAAAAACCCCGAGCAGCTTCGACGTTTCGGTGTGGGAATTCTTCTGGCCGCTGCTGGTCGGTGCGCAGTTGGTGATGGCACCGCCAGAAGCCCATCGCGACCCGGAAGCGCTGCAGCAGCTGTTTGCCCGCTACCAAGTCACCACCACGCATTTCGTTCCCTCGATGCTGGCGGCCTTTGTCGCGGCGCTGGATGATCAACCGGCGATTGCCCGCTGCGCCAGCCTGCGTAACGTGTTCTGCAGCGGTGAAGCGCTGCCGACGGATTTATCGCGCGAGTGGGAAAAACTGACGCGCGTGCCGCTGCACAATCTGTATGGCCCAACCGAAGCGGCGGTGGATGTCAGCTGGTATCCGGCGTTTGGTGCTGCCCTGGCCGCCGTCGAAGGTGCCAGCGTGCCGATTGGTTTCCCGGTGTGGAATACCGGCCTGCGCATCCTTGATGCCCGCATGCAGCCGGTGCCGCCGGGCGTGGCGGGCGATCTCTACTTAACCGGCGTGCAGCTGGCGCATGGCTATCTCGGCCGTCCCGATCTCACCGCCAGCCGCTTTATCGCCGATCCTTTCATGCCCGGCGAGCGCATGTATCTCACCGGCGACGTGGCGCGCTGGCTGGATAACGGCGCGGTGGAATATCTCGGTCGCAGCGACGATCAGCTGAAGATTCGCGGTCAGCGTATCGAACTGAATGAGATCGATCATGTGCTCAGCGCGCAGCCCGGCATTGAGCAGGCGGTCACACACGCGGTGGTGCTTGGCGGCACGGCAGCGCAAGGTGATGCGCGTCAGCTGGTCGGTTACGTGATTGCCGGACAGCCGGTTGATCGCGACGCGCTGCGTCAGGCGCTGGCGCAACGCTTGCCCGCGCATATGGTGCCGGTAGCCATTGTGCAGCTCGACGCCTTCCCGCTCAGCAGCAATGGCAAGCTGGATCGCAAAGCGCTGCCGTTGCCCGCATCCGCCAGCGCCAGTGCGGGACGTGCACCGCACGCTGGGTTGGAAACCATGCTGGCAAACGCTTTCTGTCAGCTGCTGGCGCGCGAGGAAATCAGCGCGCAGGATGACTTTTTCGCCCTCGGCGGCCATTCGCTGCTGGCGATGCGCTTAGCGGCGCAGCTGCGCCGTGAGCTGCAACAGCCGGTGTCGGTGGGACAAATCATGGTGGCCTCCACGGTGGAGAAGCTGGCAACGCTGCTCAGTGATACGCAATCCCATCAGCAAGCCGGTTTCGAAGCGGTGCTGCCGCTGCGTCAGGGCAACGGACCAACGCTGTTCTGCTTCCATCCGGCGTCAGGGTTTGCCTGGCAATTCAGCATCCTGCAGCGTTATCTCGATGCGCGCTGGTCTCTGGTCGGCATTCAGTCGCCGGATATCAGCAGCCCGCTGAACCAAAGCGCGCATCTGGATGACGTGTGCGACGCCCATCTGCAAACCCTGCGCGTCGTGCAGCCGCACGGACCTTACTATTTCCTCGGCTATTCGCTTGGCGGCACCCTGGCGCAAGGCATCGCGGCACGGCTGGAAGCAGCCGGTGAAGAGGTGGCGTTCCTCGGCCTGCTGGATACCTGGCCACCAGAAACGCAAAACTGGGATGAGAAACGCGGCGAGAACGTGCTGGATCCGGCGGTGCTGGAAGAGGTGAACCGCGAGCGCGAGCTGTTTATCGCCGCGCAGCGCGCCATCAGGCCGGTGAAGAGATGCGCGCGATGTTCGATACCATCGAGGCCAACTACGCCAGTTCGGTGCGCCTGCTGGCAACCGCACGCAGCGCGCGTTTCAACGGTCGCGCCACGCTGTTCCTCGCCGAACAGACGCAGCAGCCAGGACAAGATGCGCGCCGCGCCTGGGCGCCATATATCGGTGAACTGGAAGTGTGGCCGATGGATTGCGCCCACGTGGAGATCATTTCACCGCAGATGTTTGAGCAGATTGGACCGTTGTTGCAGCGGTTGTTGGGATAGCGATCTTTCCCTCACCCTAACCCTCTCCCGCTGTACAGTCCGGGGACATGGTAGACAGGTGTTCGGGGACATGGTGAACACTTTTTAACATCCTTTACCCATGGTGATCGACTTTTTCTTCAGGTCGATCACCCCCACTTTTGTGCTGTACCACCATACCTCGTAGCACCCGTCTTCCTGCATCTCCTTCAGGCCAACGTGCTCTCCCCTGAACGCCTTGCCTGCCTTCAGACTCAGGCCTTTTATAGTCAGCTTCCCACTGATATCTACCTTCCTGACCATCACGCCCTCGTCGTATTCCGCTGACGTTACGCTGGCGCTGTACTGCCGAGCCGATGGCTGATAGCGCGACGCCGGCACCGCCATATCCAGCGCCTCATGCGGGCGTTCAAGGTTATAAATCGTCCGCCAGTGATCGAAGGCGCGCTGCAGCTCACCGTCGTCCGCGAACCACTTCCCCTGCAGCACTTCAGCCTTCAGGCTGCGGTGAAAGCGCTCCAGCTTGCCCTGCGTCTGCGGATGATAAGGCCGGGAGTGCCCCACCCGGATACCCTGTCGCATAAGCCACAGCTCGACGGCCGTCCAGGTCCCGGTAGTGTCGCCCCACGGTGAACCGTTATCCATCGTCATCCGGTCCGGCAGGCCGTAACGTTCAAAGACTCTGACCAGCTGCTTCTGCACCGTCTCACGCCGCTCATCAGCGCAGTGTACGAGGCAAAGCGAGAAGCGGGAGTGATCGTCAAGGAGGGTAAGCGGGTGGCAGCGGCCGCCGCCAAAGGGAAAATGCCCCTTGAAATCCATCTGCCAGAGCTGGTTCGGGGCCGCATGTTCAAACCGGCCCGTGGCCGGGACACCCGGAGCTGAGCCCGGCAGCAGGTCGTGGCGGGCCATCAGGCTGTGGACGGTGCTGAAGGCGGGCATGCGGTGTCCGCGGTCTTCGAGCCAGCGCTTTATCTTGCGCGCGCCCCAGTGCTGATGAAGTTCATGCGCCATACGAAGCAGGTCAGTGATGTCGTCAGACGAGCGGTTGGGAGAGTGATGGGGTATGCAGGGGCGGTCCTCAAGACCGGATTCTCCCTCTTCAGCCCAGCGGCGAAGCCACTTGTAGGCAGTGGCGGAAGAAATGCCGTAGTGACGGCAGAGTGCGCGGATGTTCGCCCCGTCTTGCGAGGCGAACAGAACAAACTCTTTACGTAATGACATGGTATCTCTCGCATCCCAGGACATAAGCGACTCCATAAACGGGTTCTTATGCCTTAGTTGTAAGTGTCTACCATGTCCCCGAACAAGTGTTCACCATGTCCCCGGACTGTACACCCGCAAGCGGGAGAGGGAACAATCAGGAGCCGCTGACGGAAGAGGGAATGTTTAGGTGTGGTAACGGGTGTAACATACAAGCTGGGTCGGCCCCTTCTCCCGCAAGCGGGAGAAGGCTGGGATGAGGGCCCGCGCGCACCGCGTTTAATTATCCCCCGCGCCCCAGCGGCACAATCATCGGCGTATGCGCCACCGGATCGTCCACAATCACGCAGCGCAAGCCATACACCTGCTCGATCAACGCGGGCGTCACAATCTCCGACGGCTTCCCTTCGGCAACAATCCTGCCGTCACGCATCGCAATCAAATGCGTGGCATAGCGACAAGCGTGATTAAGATCGTGCAGCACCACCACCAGCGTTCGCCCATGCTGTTGATTCAGCTCCTGCATCAATTCCAGCAGCTCAATTTGATGGGTGATATCCAGCCAGGTGGTCGGTTCGTCCAGCAGCAGCAGCGGCGTTTCCTGCGCCAGCACCATGGCAATCCACACGCGCTGACGCTGACCGCCCGATAACGTATCCACCGACTGCTGGGCCAAATCGGCCACGCCGGTGGCGCGCATCGCGTTCTGCACCGCCACTTCATCTTCCGCACGCCAGCGACCAAACAGCGCCTGATGCGGATAACGTCCGCGCGCCACCAGCTCGGTGACGCTGATGCCCGCCGGCGCGTTGGAACTTTGCGGTAGCAGACCCAGACGCCGCGCCACTTCTTTGGTGGGATAGCTGGCAATGGTCGCGCCATCCAGCAACACCTCACCTTTTAACGGCGTATGCAGGCGACTCAACGTGCGCAGCAGCGTCGATTTTCCGCAGGCGTTAGGGCCGATAATCACCGTCAGCTCACCTTGCGGAATCGTCACTGACAGATTCTCTGCCACCACCTGTTTGTCATAGCCCAGCGTCAGGCTATCGCCGCGCAGACGTGAAGGGATATCGGTCATTGGCGTCGCGCCTCCCGCACCAGTAAAGCGATCAGATAAAGTCCACCGAGAATGACGGTTATCACGCCAACCGGTAATTGATATGGCAGGAACAGATGCTGTGCGGCGAAGTCTGCGGCAATCAGCAACAGCGCGCCGCACAGCGCCGCCAGCGGCAAGGCACCTTTAACGCCGCCGCCGAGACGACGGGCAATCTGCGGCGCCAGCAGCGCGACAAACGAAATCGGCCCGACCAGCGCGGTTGACGCCGCCGTGAGAACCACGCCAATCAGCATCAGCCACATGCGGCTGCGCTCCACCGGCACGCCAAGCGCGCAGGCGGTATCGTCGCCCATCTCCAGCAAACGCATCCGCCGCGCCAGCAGCGCCATCAACAGTAACGCCAGCAGCAGCACCGCAATCACCGGCGGCGTTTTTGCCCAGGTAATGCCGTTGAGCGATCCGGCGCTCCACAAACCCGCACTCAGCGCCGACTCCAGCGAGGCGCTGATAATCAGCCAGGAATTCAACGCCATCAGCAGCGCGCGCACGCTGATGCCGACGATAATCAGCCGGAAGGTCTCTACGCCGTTGCGCCAGGCAAACAGATAGACCAGCGCCGCCGTGGCGATGCCGCCAATCAACGCTGCGCCGGTCATCGCCGTGACGCTTTGATTAAATAGCACCAGCGCCACCAGCACGCCGCTGTAAGCGCCGGTGTTGAAACCGAGAATGTCCGGGCTGCCAAGCGGATTACGCAGCAGCGACTGGAAAATCGCGCCGCTGATGCCTAACGCCGCACCAATCAGCAGCGCCATTAGCACGCGCGGTAAGCGCCATTCCAGCACGATCAGTTTGACGTTGCTGGCGCCCTGCCCGAGCAGAATTTGCCAGATTTGATCACCGCTGATCGGCAATGCGCCGCGCGTCATCGCCAGATAAGCCAGCAGAGCGCAGGCGCACAGCAGCCAAAGCGTATGTAACCCGACACGACGCGTCATAGTGCACCCCGGCCCAATTTACGGCGCACCAGCACAATCAGCATCGGCGCACCGAGCATCGCCGTGACGATGGAAACCCGCAGCTCACCCGCCACCAGCAGGCGGCCAAGGATATCGGCGGCGAGCAGCAAAATCGGCGTGATCAGCGCGGTCGCAGGCAGCATCCAGCGGTGATCGTTGCCCACCAGCCAGCGGGCAAAGTGCGGCGTCATCAAACCAACAAACGCAATCGGGCCCACCGCCGCCGTGGCTGCGCCGCACAGCAGCGCAATCGCCAGCAGGCCCAGCAGTTGGGTGCGCGCCACCCGCGTACCGAGCGCGGTCGCCATGTCGCCACCCATACTCAAACTATTCAGCGCCTGCGATAGCGCAATGGCCACCACGCTGCCGATCAGCACCGCCGGGAACAGCGTGCGCAGCGTGGTGAAATTGCGAATATCCAGCGAGCCGCTGTGCCAGAAGCGCAGATGATCGTAGATGTCGGGATTGAGCAGCGACAGGCCAGAGGTTAATCCTTCCAGCACCGCGCCCAGCGCCACGCCGGCCAGCGTCAGACGCACCGGATTGACGCGCCCGCCGCCAATCGCGCCGGTCATCGCGACCAGCACGGACGCCAGCAGCGCGCCGCCAAAGGCGAAGCCGAGCCAATCCACCGGCGAGTCAGCACCGAACAGCGCAATGCCAATCACCACCGCGAAACCCGCTCCGGCGTTGACGCCAAGAATGCCGGGATCGGCCAGCGGATTGCGCGTCAGGCTCTGCATCAACGCACCGGCGAGGCCGAGCGCCACGCCCGCCAGCAAACCGGCCAGCGTGCGCGGCAAGCGCGCGTCACGCACGATGACGCACTCCGCGCTGTGACAGGAGGTGGTAAGCGAATGATAAACATCGGGAAGCGGTATCGATTTTGCCCCCAGCATCAAGCTGAGCGCAATGAGGAGCAAGAGCAGAATCCCTGAGCCTGCTAATGCACGAATCTGGCGCATAGCGTTCTAAACCTTCACTGTTCAACGTCGTCGCATGCGCGATGTAACTTGATAATGGTTATCGTTATTACTCGCGTTTAGCTATGTTACCATGACTCGCCTCGCGGACGATGAGGAAAATTGGTGCAATAAGGCGAACACATGAACAAATCTTCCCACTTTATCGATCTCTCGCTGCTGAAAACTCACCCGGCTTTTCGCGCGGTGTTTATCGCGCGTTTTATCTCGATTGTCGCGCTCGGCATGCTCGCTGTGGCGGTGCCGGTGCAGATTCAGCACATGACCCATTCACCGCTACTGGTGGGCTTGGCGGTGACGCTGGCCGCTGCCGGCATGTTTATCGGCTTGCTCACCGGCGGCGTTTTGGCGGATCGCCATGAACGCAAAAAGCTGATTTTGTTTGCCCGATCCACCTGCGGCTTAGGTTTTATCGCGCTGGCCATTAACGCCGCGCTACCAGAACCCTCTCTGATCGCGGTTTATCTGCTGGGTTTCTGGGATGGCTTTTTCGGCGCGATTGGCGTCACCGCGCTGCTGGCGGCGACGCCCGCGCTGGTCGGCAGGGAAAACATTATGCAGGCGGGCGCTATCACCATGTTGACGGTGCGCTTCGGCTCAATTTTATCGCCGGCGATTGCCGGTCTGGTGATTGCCCACGGCGGCGTGACGTGGAACTACGCACTCGCTGCCTTTGGCACCTTACTTACCGTGTTAACGCTGCTGAAATTGCCGACGTTGCCGCCGCCACCACAACCGCGTGAACATCCGCTGAAATCCCTCGCCGCTGGCGTGCAGTTTCTTTTCGCCAGTCCGATTGTCGGCATGGTGGCGCTGATTGGCGCATTAGTCACGCTGGCCAGCGCGGTGCGCGTGCTCTATCCGTCGCTCGCGCCGCATTGGTCAGTGAGCGCTGACCAGCTTGGCCTGATGTATGCCGCCGTGCCGCTCGGCGCAGCTATCGGCGCGTTCACCAGCGGTAAATTGAAAACACGCCGCGCGTCCCGGACAGCTGGTGCTCGGCAGTGCGATTGCAGCATTTGTCGCGCTGGGTTTGTTTAGCCAGATGCCGAACCTGCCGCTGGCGTTAGCCTGTTTAGTCGCTTTCGGTTACTTCAGCGCCATCAACAGCCTGGTGCAGTACGCGATGATTCAGGCATTAACGCCAGATCATCTGTTAGGCCGCATCAACGGCTTGTGGACCGCGCAGAACGTGACCGGCGATGCGATTGGTGCGGCGGTGATTGGTGCGATGGGTTCATGGTTGCTGCCACCGCAGGCCGCCGCGGTATTTGGCTTTATGGCGGCGCTGCTCGGCATCGTGATGTGGTGGGTGATGGGCCGTTTACGTCGTTACCATCCGCCAGCACCGGAGCTGACGGAACAGGCATCATGATTTAACGAACAGCTTCTCCAGGCGCGCCAGCAGATTGCTGGCGCTGTAGTAATCAAGACGGAAGGAATCGACGCCCAGCTCGTAAACCTGCTTGCCCTGCACCGCCGCGTTTTGTGCAAGGAACGGATTGTTCAACACCGATTGCGTGGTTTTATCGTCAGCGGCGAACAGCAGGAAGGTTTTACCGGTCAGGCCGCTGGCAACGTTTTCGCCTGACAGCTGAATGATGTCTTTGCGCTGTCCCATGCTGTGTCCCTGCTCAACCGTCGCCGGTGGCGTTGCCAGGGTGAAGCCAAGTTGTTCCAGCAGCTTGCCCTGCGCCGAAGCCGCGGTCCACACATTGACTGCGCGTCCGCCGCCGTTCCATACCATGGCGGAGACCGGCTGCGGTGGCAGCGTGATGGCTTTTTTCAGCGCCGCTTCACGATCGTCGAAAGCTTTAATGCGCTGCGCCGCCTGCGCTTCATGCCCGGTCGCCTGGCCTAACTGCGTGACGACATCCTGCCAGCTTTTGTCGTCGTAATTGACCACCAGCGTCGGTGCAATAGCCGAAAACTGTTCGGCGAGCTTGATGGCAGAATCGTTGCCGGTGGCGCTGACGATAATCAGATCCGGCGCTTGCGCGGCAACCGCTTCGGCATTCGGCTCACCGATGTACAGACGTTGAAGATGCTGCTTTTTGGCAACGTCGCTCCACTGGCGGAAGAAACCCTGATCGTCGGCCAGGCGACTGTTCGGCGCAGTCGCGCCGGAAGCAATCACCGGCGCATCAATGGCCAGCAGCGATCCGGTCAGCGTGACGCTGGTCGAGACAATGCGCTGCGGCGCGTGATTGAGCGTGATCGATCCGTTGGCACCCTGAACGGTGCGCGGCCAACCCTGTTCGGCATGAGCGACGCTGGTGAAAATCTGGAAAACACCTATAAGGGCTGCAATGCCCCAAAAACCGCATTTATTCATAAGTTTTGGTCCACTTTTTAGCATATTGCCCTGCTGAGCGTCAGCGCCTGATTACGGCTAAACGCAGCTGAAATCCCGCGAATGGATTGACACTTTTGCCCAATCGACGTAGGTTACAGGCCCATAATAAAAATGATAATCATTCTTAATAATCTTATCATTTATAGGTGAAAATTATGGTGGAATCTTCCACGTTTGAAAATGCCTGGCTGAAGGATTATTCCGCGCTAAGCCGTGGTTTCCTCTTTACCTCGCCATGGCGTAGTTTGGCAACGCAAGGATGCTATACCACCGTTACCGCGCCGGTAGATGACGCCGCGTCGCTGGACGGTGATTTCCAACAACAGTTACGTCAGCATTTTGCCGCGGCGAAAAAACAGGGCATCGACAATCCGATTCTGGTCGGGGCGATCCCGTTTGACGTCAGCCAGCCCGCCGCGCTGTTTATTCCTGAATCCTATCAGACGTTTAATCGCGCTGACCTGCAAAACGCGTTGCCGGAAAACGTCAGCGATCTGCCGCAGGTGCGACGTCGCACCGCAGTGCCGGATCACGATGTGTTTACCACGATGGTGGCAGATGCGGTGGCGGCCACGCAGCGCGGCGATCTGGATAAAGTGGTGCTGTCGCGTCTGATGGATATCGTTACCGAACAGCCGGTTGATACCGCAGCGCTGATGCAGCGCGTGATTGCGCAGAACCCCAACAGCTACCATTTCCATCTGCCGCTGCCGCAAGGCGGTGCGCTGATTGGTGCCAGTCCGGAGCTGATGCTGCGCAAACAGGGGCGCGATTTTAGCTCTTGTCCGCTGGCGGGCTCAGCGCGGCGCCATCACGACGATGCCCAGCAGGATCGTGCCGCTGGCGATACGCTGATGGATTCCGGCAAAGATCGTCATGAGCACAAACTGGTAACCGACGCGATGCGCGACACCTTGCAGCCGCGCAGCCGTTTGCTGTCGGTGCCGACCATTCCGTCGCTGATTACCACCGCCACGCTGTGGCATCTCGCCACGCAAATCGACGGCGAAGTGCAGGACGAGCGCGAAAATGCGCTGTCGCTGGCCTGCCTGCTGCACCCGACGCCTGCGTTGAGCGGTTTCCCCCATCAGCGCGCGCAGCAGCTTATTCAGCAGCTGGAACCTTTTGATCGCCAACTATTTGGCGGCATCGTCGGCTGGTGCGATAGCCAGGGCAATGGCGAATGGGTGGTCACCATCCGCTGCGGCACCGTGCATGGCACGCGGGTGCGCCTGTTTGCCGGTGCGGGCATCGTGGCCGACTCCCAACCCGAATCAGAATGGCGTGAAACCGGCGTGAAGCTGGACACCATGTTGCGCGCCTTTGGACTGCAATAAAGGAAAGAACATGAGCATTCCCTATACTCGCTGGCCGGACGACCTGGCTGCGCGCTATCGCGAAAAAGGTCACTGGCTGGATGTGCCGATGACCGACATTCTGGCGCGTCATCAGCATAATGATGCCATCGCGGTGATTGATGGCGATCGCCAGATCAGCTATCGCGAAATGGACGTGCTGAGCAGCAACCTGGCCGCCGCGCTGCAGCGTCGTGGCCTGCAAAATGGCGATACTGCGCTGGTGCAGCTTGGCAACGTGGCCGATTTTTATGTCACGGTATTTGCGCTGTTTAAGCTCGGCGTAGCGTCAGTATTTGCGCTGTTCAGCCATCAGCGCACCGAACTAAGCGCCTATGCGGCGCAGATCGAACCTAAACTGCTGATTGCCGATCGCACTCACACGCTGTTTGCTGATGATAGCTTTATCAACGCGCTGTGCGCCGCACAGCCTTCGCTGCAGCAGGTGATTCTGCGTAATGACAACCAGCCGGAAAATACGCTGGAAGCGCTGATGGCGGAAGCCGCGGGTGATTACCTCGCCACACCAACCGCCGCTGATGAAGTGGCGTTTTTCCAGCTCTCCGGCGGCAGCACCGGCACGCCGAAGCTGATTCCGCGCACCCACAACGACTATTACTACAGCATTCGCGCCAGTGATGAGATTTGTCAGGTGACCGCCGATACGCGTTATCTCATCGCCCTGCCCGCGCCGCATAACTTTGCCATGAGCTCCCCGGGTTCGCTCGGTGTGTTTTATGCCGGTGGTCAGGTGATTCTGGCTGCCGATCCCAGCGCCACGCTCTGCTTCCCGCTGATTGAGAAGCATCAGATCACCGATACCGGTTTGGTGCCGCCGGCGGTGAGTTTGTGGCTACAGGCGATTCAGGAATGGGGCAGTAATAAACAGCTGGCTTCGCTGCAGCGCATTCAGGTGGGCGGCGCCAAGCTGGGCGAAACCCTTGCGGCACGTATTCAGCGTGAAATTGGCTGTCAGCTGCAGCAGGTTTTCGGCATGGCCGAAGGTCTGGTGAACTACACGCGCTTTGGCGATGATGAGAACATCATTCTCACCACGCAAGGCCGCCCGATCTCTGAAGATGACGAAGTGTGGGTTGCTGATGAGCACGGCAACGCGCTGCCAACCGGCACCATCGGTCGCCTGATGACGCGCGGCCCCTACACCTTCCGTGGCTATTACAAGAGCCCGGAACATAACGCCGCCAGCTTCGACGCCAACGGTTTTTACTGTTCGGGCGATCTGATTGAGATCGACGCGCAGGGCTACATCACCGTGCAAGGGCGGGAAAAGGATCAGATCAATCGCGGTGGCGAGAAGATCGCCGCGGAAGAGATCGAAAATCTGCTGCAACGCCATCCGGATGTGATCCACGCCGCGCTGGTGTCGATGAACGACGAATTGATGGGTGAAAAGAGCTGCGCCTTTATCGTTGCCAGCCAACCGATCAAAGCGGTGGCGTTGCGTCGTCACCTGCGAGAACTGGGCGTGGCCGAGTTCAAGTTACCTGACCGTATTACCTGCGTCGATGCCCTGCCGCTGACGCCTGTCGGCAAGGTGGATAAAAAACGTTTACGTCAACAGCTTGCCGACCAACAAGCGCAAGCCTGACCTGTTCCGGAGATTGTAATGGCTATTCCAAAACTGAACGCTTACGCGCTACCCGCAGCAACTGAACTGCCAACCAATAAAGTGAAGTGGGCGCTTGAGCCTCAGCGTGCCGCGCTGCTGATTCACGATATGCAGGCTTACTTCCTTAATTTCTGGGGCGAAAACAGCCCGCTGGTTAATCAGGTGGTGGAAAACATCGCTCGTCTGCGTGCTTACTGCAAAGCGCAGGGCATACCGGTGTTCTATACCGCTCAGCCGAACGAACAGAGCGATGCCGATCGCGCACTCCTCAACGACATGTGGGGACCGGGCCTGAACAAACATCCGGATCAGCAGAAGATCGTTGATGCGCTGGCGCCGGATCAGGACGATCAGGTACTGACCAAATGGCGATACAGCGCCTTCGTGCGCTCACCGCTGGAATCGATCCTGCAGGAGATGGGCCGCGATCAGTTGATCATCACCGGCGTGTACGCGCATATCGGTTGCCTGACCACCGCGACTGACGCCTTTATGCGTAATATCCAGCCGTTTATGGTGGCGGATGCGCTGGCCGACTTCACGCGCGAAGAGCACATGATGGCGCTGACTTACACCGCAGGTCGCAGCGGTAAAGTAGTGATGACCGCCGACCTGATGCCGCTGCCGTTGAGCAAAGACGATCTGCGTGCGCTGATTCTGCCGCTGCTGGAAGATGACGATGTGCCTGCAGATGACGAGAACCTGATCGATTACGGTCTGGATTCAGTACGCGTGATGGCGCTGGCGGCGCGCTGGCGTCAGGTGCACAGCGACATCGATTTCGTCAGTCTGGCAAAAAATCCGACCATCGATGGCTGGTGGGCGCTGTTATCAAGGGTGCCAGCTAAATGAGTGCAACTTTCGATTTCAGTGGAAAAATCGTCTGGGTAACCGGCGCAGGCAAAGGGATTGGTTACCACACCGCGCTGAGCTTCCATCAGGCGGGCGCGCAGGTTGTCGGCTTCGATCTGCGTTTCGATCAGGCCGACTATCCTTTCGCCACGCAGGTGCTGGATGTGGCGAACGCCGCCGAGGTGAAAGCGGTTTGTCAGCGTTTGCTGGCAGATCAGCCACGTCTCGATGTGCTGGTGAACGGTGCCGGCATCCTGCGTATTGGCAGCACCGATGAACTGTCGTTCGACGATTGGCAGGCGTGTCTGGCGGTGAATGCCGGCGGCGCGTTCAACCTGTTCCAGCAAACCTTGCCGGTGTTTCGCCAGCAGCGTGCGGGTGCGATTGTGACTATCGCCTCTAATGCGGCACATGCGCCGCGCCTTGGTATGTCCGCTTATGGCGCTTCCAAAGCGGCGTTGCGCAGCTTGTGTCTGACCGTGGGTTTAGAGATGGCGCCTTACGGCGTGCGCTGCAATATCGTTTCTCCGGGTTCCACCGATACCGATATGCAACGCAGTCTGTGGCATACGCCAGAAGCCGAGCAGGAGATGATCAATGGTTTCCCGGAACAGTACAAACTGGGGATCCCGCTGCGTAAGATCGCTAAACCGCAGGAGATCGTCGCTAACGTGATGTTCCTCGCGTCGGATCTTGCCAGCCACGTGGTGCTGCAGGATATTGTGGTCGACGGTGGCGCAACGCTGGGATCCTAAGTTATGGCAATCTGGAAACGTTCGGTCGATGTTGAAACGTTGAATAAGATGGGTGAAAACTCGCTGGTGGCACACGTTGGCATTGTGTTTACCACCATCGGTGAAGATTATCTCGAAGCCACCATGCCGGTGGATGCCCGCACGCAGCAGCCGTTTGGCCTGCTGCACGGCGGCGCTTCTGTAGTGCTGGCGGAATCGATGGGATCGATCGCCGGTTATCTCAGCATCGAAGAAGGTAAAAGCGTGGTGGGGATTGAGGTGAGCGCCAGCCACCATCGTGCAGTAAGCAGCGGTGAAGTGCGCGGTATTTGCCGCCCGCTGCACCTTGGTGCGCGTAATCAAAGCTGGCAGATTGAGATTCGTAACGCCCGCAATCAGCTGTGCTGCACCTCGAGATTGACGGTGGCGGTGCTGGGTTAAGACATAAAAAAAGCGGCCTTCGGGCCGCTTTTTTGTACGATTAACGCTGGTAAATGATTTCGACGCCTTCGTCGTCCTCTTCGTCCCAGTCGTCATCCCAATCGTCGTCTTCTTCCACTTCCTGCGCCGTTTCCATGGCTTCACGGTGATAATCATCCCACATGAAGGCCACTTTCTCTGGCTCTTTAGTTTCTTCTTCGGCTTCTTTTGGATTTTCGATGATAAAGCTCATCACATCCCAGCAAAGATCTTTCACGCCATCATGGCTAGCCGCAGAGATTAGGTAATATTTTTCTTCCCAGCCTAATGCTTCCACTACCGCTTTGGCACGGCTTTCCGCTTCTTCGCGGCTCAGCAGGTCACATTTGTTGAATACTAACCAGCGCGGCTTCTGGAACAGTTTATCGCTGTATTTCTCCAGTTCGCCGAGAATGATGCGGGCATTTTCTACCGGATCAGATTCATCGATAGGGGCAAGATCGATCAGGTGCAACAGCACGCGGCAGCGCTCAAGGTGCTTCAGGAAGCGAATACCCAGACCTGCGCCATCCGCTGCGCCTTCAATCAGGCCCGGAATGTCGGCGACAACAAAGCTCTTTTCGTTGTCCATACGCACCACGCCAAGGCTTGGCACCAGCGTAGTGAACGGATAATCCGCAACTTTGGGTTTCGCTGCGGATACCGAGCGAATAAAGGTCGATTTACCGGCATTCGGCAGACCCAACATACCAACGTCAGCCAGCAGCATCAGTTCCAGTTGCAGGTCGCGCTTCTCGCCCGGTGTTCCCATGGTTTTTTGACGCGGGGAACGGTTAACTGAGGATTTAAAGCGCGTGTTACCAAGGCCATGCCAGCCGCCTTTCGCCACCATCAGCTTCTGCTCATGACGCGTCATGTCGCCCAGCGTTTCGCCGGTACCCTGGTCAATTACGCGGGTACCAACGGGCACTTTAACGATGATGTCTTTACCACGTTTACCGGTGCAATCACGGCTTTGGCCATTCTGGCCACGTTCGGCACGGAAAGACTTTTCAAAGCGATAATCGATCAGGGTGTTGAGGTTTTCATCCGCCAACAAATACACGTCGCCGCCGTCGCCGCCGTCGCCGCCATCCGGGCCGCCTCTTGGAATATATTTTTCACGGCGGAAGCTTACGCAACCATTGCCACCATCACCCGCGACCGCAAGGATCGTCGCTTCATCTACAAACTTCATTTTATTTCTCCGTCACGCTGTCGTTCACGGCAGCTTGCAGGCCGCAAACGGGTCCGCCAGGGTCTTCTGCGCTGACCGACGGCGGATAATACAAGACTGGCAAAGCCAGGAGTACATAAATTGTACAACAACTGTGCTAAAGCGTAACTGTTATCCAGCAAGCTCAGTAGCAGAATGTAAAAAGCCCCGCAAAGCTGCGGGGCCTTTTATTCGTGTATTCAGACGTTAGACGTCTGCAGCACGACAACCTTACTCAGCAACGATGCTGATATATTTACGGTTGTTCGGGCCTTTAATCTCGAATTTTACTTTGCCGTCTGCGGTGGCAAACAGGGTGTGGTCACGACCACAACCTACGTTGCTACCTGCGTGGAATTTAGTGCCACGCTGACGAACGATGATGCTACCTGCCAGAACAGATTCGCCACCGAAACGTTTTACACCCAGACGTTTTGCGTTGGAGTCGCGACCGTTACGGGTCGAGCCACCAGCCTTCTTATGTGCCATTTGTCAGATCTCCTCTTACGCGCCGATCACAGTGATTTTCACATCTGTGAACCACTGACGGTGACCAGCTTGCTTACGGTAGTGTTTACGACGACGAAACTTAACGATTTTAATTTTCTCGCCACGACCGTGAGCAACAACTTCTGCCTTGATCACACCGCCTGAAACCAGTGGCGCGCCGATTTTCACGTCTTCGCCATTTGCGATCATCAGAACCTGGTCAAACTCAATGGTTTCACCGGTTGCGATGTCCAGCTTTTCCAGGCGAACGGTCTGACCTTCGCTTACTCGGTGTTGTTTACCACCACTTTGGAAAACCGCGTACATATAAAACTCCGCTTCTGCGCGTGCCTTTCTATTCATCAGGCGGCGCGATAAATATTCACAATAGGGCGCGAATTCTACGCAATACTCCAGCAGAAGACAAGAGCACTTTGCACTCTCTTGCAGAAAAAAAGCGCAAGGCGAATGCAAACGTTTCGCAACCCGATTTTTCAAGTACAATCAGTAACAGATTACCTGAACTCACGCTGTGTAAAGCGCTTACCATGCAAAAAACGAGTAAAGCTGAAAAGACGAATGAACTTAGAACAGATTAATGAATTAACCGCGCAGGACATGGCGGCCGTCAACCAGACCATCCTCGAGCAGCTGAATTCAGAAGTCTCACTGATTAACCAGTTGGGCTATTACATCATCAGCGGCGGGGGCAAACGCATCCGTCCGATGATCGCTGTGCTGTCGGCACGCGCGCTGAATTATCAGGGATCGTTGCACATCACTAATGCGGCGCTGATCGAATTTATCCATACGGCGACGCTGCTGCACGATGATGTGGTGGATGAATCCGATATGCGCCGTGGCAAAGCCACCGCTAACGCCGCGTTCGGTAATGCGGCAAGCGTGCTGGTGGGCGATTTTATCTATACGCGCTCATTCCAGATGATGACCAGCATGGGATCCTTAAAGATCCTTGCGCTGATGTCGGAAGCGGTCAACGTGATCGCCGAAGGAGAAGTGCTGCAGTTAATGAACTGCAACGATCCCGATATCACTGAAGAGAGCTACATGCGGGTGATCTACAGCAAAACCGCTCGCCTGTTCGAAGCTGCCTCGCAAGCGTCGGCGATTTTAGCTGAGGCGACGCCCGCGCAGGAAAAGGCGTTACAGGATTATGGTCGCTACCTTGGCACCGCTTTCCAGTTAATTGATGATTTGCTGGATTACAGCGCAGATGGTGAAACGCTGGGCAAAAATACCGGTGATGACCTGAGCGAAGGTAAACCGACGCTGCCATTGCTGCACGCGATGCACAACGGGACGCTTGAGCAGGCGCAGATGATCCGTAAAGCCATTGAAGAAGGTAACGGTCGTCATCTGCTGGAACCGGTGCTGGCAGCTATGCAACAGACTGGCTCGCTGGAGTGGACGCGCAAACGCGCTGAAGAAGAGGCAGATAAAGCCATCGCAGCCCTGCAGGTATTACCCGAAAGCCCGTGGCGCAGCGCCCTCGAAGCGCTGGCGCACATGTCAGTACAGCGCGATTTCTGATTACAACGGGGCCTTCTCTGGCCCCGTTTCCTTCCTCACTCTTCTCCCTTTTTACTTACATCTCTTGCATCGCTTTTGCGAAAAGCGACGCAGTTTCGTGCGCCAGCCAAACATTTACTGGAAAATTACGGGAAACATTTGCTATAAAAACGCGGGTTTTTTCCAGATATCTCTGCCACGGGAGCGCCTTTTTACAGCGGAGATGAAGTAATAACACGGACATGGAGAAGAGAGTTATGTACACAAGGAAAGCGGATTGGCACCCGGCAGATATCATTGCTGCATTACGTAAGAAAGGCACATCACTGGCAGCGCTGTCACGCGAATCAGGGCTCAGCTCCTCAACGCTAGCCAATGCGCTGTCGCGTCCCTGGCCCAAAGGTGAGTGGCTAATCGCCAATGCGATCAAGGTTCATCCGGCAGACATCTGGCCAAGCCGATATTACGATCCTGTTACCGGCCAGTTATTGGATCGCAAGAAGTGCATCCGATCGCCGAAGGATCGTAAAAAGATCTGACTGTAATACCAATGAAAAAAAACCAGCCGCGTTGCCGTGACTGGTTTTTTTGATCTACGAAGCAGAAATTATTCGCCGCTTACGCGCTCGATATTTGCACCCATCGCTTTCAACTTATCTTCGATGTGCTCGTAGCCACGGTCGATGTGATAGATACGATCCACTATCGTGGTGCCTTCCGCGATACAACCCGCCAGCACCAGACTCGCTGATGCACGCAAATCGGTGGCCATCACCTGCGCACCCGACAAGGTTTCTACGCCATGACAAATCGCTGTGTTGCTCTCGATTTCCGCGTGCGCGCCCATACGAATCAGCTCAGGGATATGCATAAAGCGGTTTTCGAAGATGGTTTCGGTAATCACACCGGTTCCTTCTGCCACCAGGTTCAACAGTGTGAACTGCGCCTGCATGTCAGTAGGGAAGCCAGGATGCGGCGCGGTACGGATATTCACCGCTTTTGGACGCTTGCCGTGCATATCCAGGCTGATCCAATCTTCGCCCACTTCGATCTCTGCACCAGCCTCACGCAATTTAGACAGCACGGCATCCAGCGTATCTGGCTTCGTGTTGTGGCAAACAACTTTGCCCCGTGAAATGGCTGCTGCGACCAGGAAAGTACCGGTTTCGATACGATCTGGCAGCACGCGATAAACGCCGCCGCCCAGACGCTCAACACCTTCAATGGTGATTTTGTCTGTGCCCGCGCCGGTGATTTTCGCACCCAGCGTGTTGAGGAAGTTTGCCGTATCGACAATCTCCGGCTCACGCGCGGCGTTCTCAATGATGGTGATGCCGGTGGCCAGCGTGGCCGCGCTCATGATGGTAACGGTAGCGCCGACAGACACTTTATCCATCACGATATGCGCGCCCTTCAGACGGCCATTGACAGAAGCTTTAACGTAGCCCTCTTCCAGCTTAATTTCCGCACCCAGCTGTTCCAGGCCAGTAATGTGCAGATCGACCGGGCGTGCACCGATAGCGCAGCCGCCCGGCAGTGAAACCTGGCCCTGACCAAAACGCGCCACCAGCGGACCCAGCGCCCAAATCGAAGCACGCATGGTTTTCACTAAATCGTATGGCGCACTGAAAACATTAACTTCGCGAGCATCAACGTGGACCGAACCATTGCGCTCAACGCGCGCACCCAGCAGATTCAACAGCTTCATGGTGGTATCGATATCACGCAGCTTCGGTACGTTCTGAATCTCTACCGGCTCTTCAGCCAGCAGCGCAGCAAACAGAATCGGCAACGCAGCATTCTTCGCCCCGGAAATGGTCACTTCACCACTTAAACGGGTGGGGCCTTGCACACGAAATTTGTCCATTAACACCGCTCTCAATTATCTATCAATAAAACAACCGGTGAGGCACTTAGAAACCGTTGAGTTTACGGTCGCGCGCCCACTCGGCTGGGGTATAAGTTTTGATGGAAACCGCATGAATACGGTTATCCGCAATATATTCCATCAGCGGCGCGTACACAGCCTGCTGCTTCTTCACGCGGCTCAGTTCGCCGAACATTTCGCCCACCGCGATGACCTGAAAATGGCTGCCATCGTTGCTAAGTACGTGTACTTCTTCTAATGCCAGCGCCTGCATCAGCACGGCCTGAACTTCACTATTTTCCATCGCTCGTTACTTCGCTTAATAATAATAAGGCAGACATCTTAGAGGAAAGCGCCTGACTCTTAAATACGCAAAAGCCCCTGAAAAAATCAGGGGCTTAGCATCGACATCATTCGATCAGGCGATTTTTTCCGCAGAAACAATAATCTGCTGCAGGTTATACAGCGTGATCAGTGACTGGAGTTTATCGGAGATCCCAGAGAAAAGTGGTGCGCTGCCTTGAGCACGCGCAATTTCACGCAGATGCACCAATAGCGCTAAACCCGCTGAATCCACCCTTTCCAGCCCGGCGACATCAATGGTGGTGATATCCGCCACCGCAGTGTCACGTTCCTGCCACAAGGTCAGCAAAGTATCACGATCTAATTTGCCGCTTAAGGCCAGCGTGCTGGCAGTGCGCTGCCAGCGTAACGGTTCACTCATTATTGCTTTTTATCCAGGGTGATCGGCTGTGCGGCATAGGTTTTCAGCTGAGCCGTCAAGCCATCAATGCCTTTGGTACGCAGCAGATCGCCCCACTCATTCTGTTTCGTGGTGATCATGCTGATGCCTTCGGCCACCATATCATACGCCTGCCAGTTGCCGGTTTGGCTGTTCTTACGCCACTGGAAATCGAGACGCACAGGCGGACGCCCATTAGGATCGATGATGGTGACGCGAATCGCCACGATATTGGCATCGCCAATCGGCTGCTCCGGCTGAATCTGGTAGGTTTGACCGTTGTACAGCGCCAGCGCCTGGCCGTAAGCCTGTGCCAGATAATCACCGAACGCGGCAAAGTAGGCATCACGTTGCGCTGGTGTCGCATCGCGATAATAGCGACCAAGAACCAACGCACCGGCATATTTTATCTGTACGTACGGCATCAGTTCCTGACGTACCACTTCGCGCAGATAGTTCGGATCCTGCTTAATCTTCGGCTGTTCGTTTTTCAGGCGGGTGAAGGTCTTTTCCGCCGCTTCGTTCATCAGCTTGTAAGGATTAGTTTGATCCGCTGCGGCGTTGGCTGCCAGCGGTGCGATTGCCAACAGGGCAATCATCAGTAAACGTTTAAACATCATGTTTTACCTCGTAGGTTATTCCGTTGTTGCAGGTGCTGCCGGTGCACTCTGCGCACCCTGTGATTTATCGTCAGATTTATTATCGCCGCTTTTATAGAGGAATTGACCGATCAGGTCTTCCAGCACCAGCGCCGACTTGGTGTCACGCAGCGTGCCGCCATCTTTCAGCATAGAAGAACCAAGCTCGGGATCGTCAAAACCTAAATTCAGCGCCAGGAACTGTTCACCGAGCAGGCCTTGAGTACGGATGGCTAATGAGCTGGTGTCGGGAATCTTATCAGCGTATTTATCGCTAATATCCATGGTCACACGCGGTGAGAGGGTTTTCTCATCCAGCGCAATATCTGACACCCGGCCAATTAACACGCCGCCAATTTTCACCGGAGAACTGACTTTCAGTCCGCCGATATTATCGAAGGTGGCATACATCTTCCACGTTGGTTCGGTGCCGATAGTTTTGAGATCGGCAACGCGCAGGCCGAGGAATAACAGCGCCAGCAGCGCAGCCAGCATGAAGACGCCAACCCAGATTTCGTTTTTCTTGCTTTGCATTGCATCAATTCCCAAACATCAGTGCTGTCAGCACAAAATCCAAACCGAGTACCGCCAGTGAAGCATGCACCACGGTACGCGTTGTCGCACGACTGATCCCTTCCGAGGTCGGGATGGCATCATAGCCATTAAAGAGCGCAATCCAGGTTACCGTGACGGCAAAGACTGCGCTTTTGATCATGCAGTTAACGACATCAGTGCGGAAATCTACCGCGTTCTGCATCGCCGACCAGAAGAAACCGGGATCGATCCCTTTCCAGCTCACGCCAACCAGCGCGCCACCGGCAATACCAACGGCGGTAAAGATCAACGCCAGCAACGGCATGCTGATAAATCCTGCCCAGAAGCGCGGTGAGACCACGCGTCGTAGCGGATCGACGGCCATCATCTCCATGCTGGAGAGCTGTTCGGTGGCTTTCATCAGCCCGATTTCAGCGGTTAACGCTGAACCCGCACGGCCTGCAAACAGCAACGCCGTGACGACCGGACCGAGCTCACGCAGCAGCGAGAGCGCCACCAGCATGCCAAGGCTGGTTTCCGCATTGTAAGTGGTGAGCACCAGATAGCCTTGCAGACCCAGCACCATGCCAATAAACAAGCCAGATACCACGATGATCAGTAACGATAACACGCCCACGCTATACAACTGTTTTACCAGCAGCGGCGCATGGCGACGAAACGCCGGCTTACCGACTAACGCATGAAATAACATGAGGCCTGCGCGGCCAAAAGCGGCACAGGTATTGATTCCCTGACGTCCAAATGACGCTAGCGCCTGTAACAACATCAGTTTACGTTCTCCCTGAGCGGGTCAAGTCGCTGAGATAATCGCCAGCGGCAAAGCGGAAAGGCACCGGACCATCCGCATGACCCTCGATAAACTGGCGCACACGCGGATCGGGATTTTCTCGCAGTTCCGGCGCGCTACCCTGAGCAATGATTTTTTGTCCGGCAACAATATAGGCATGATCGGCAATGCTCAAGACCTCAGGCACATCGTGTGAAACCACGATGCAGGTCAGGCCCAGGGCATGATTCAGTTCGTCAATTAACTTCACCAGCACGCCCATGGTAATTGGATCCTGGCCGACAAAAGGCTCATCGAGCATGATCAATTCGGGTTCCAGCGCGATAGCACGCGCCAGCGCCGCACGGCGGGCCATACCGCCAGAGAGTTCGGCAGGCATTAGTTTAGCGGCTCCGCGCAAACCCACCGCTTCCAGCTTCATCAATACGGTGCTGTGCAACAGTTCTGGCGGCAGCTGCGTATGTTCACGCAACGGCCAGGCAACGTTTTCATACACGTTGAGATCGGTAAACAGCGCGCCGGACTGAAACAGCATGCTCATTTTTTTACGCGCTTCGTACAATTTGGTGCGGGAAAGCGTCGGGATATTTTGATCGCGGAACCAAATCTCGCCTTTATCGGGCTGTAATTGCCCACCGATCAGACGCAATAATGTGGTTTTGCCAATTCCGGACGGGCCCATAATCGCGGTAACTTTACCGGCAGGAACCGTTAACGAGATGTCGTCGAAGATAGTACGATCTCCGCGCGTGAAACTGACGCCACGAACCTCAACCAGATTCGTTTGCTGCTGGATCATCTTTACCTCTTTATGCGGATCGGGCGCTATCAAAGCTGTGGATGGTAGCCTGGTAGCCTCGAATGCACGATAGTTTTACAGAAACTTACCCACTTAGTGTGGCGAAAACGGCCTTAAAATTTACTTTTGCCTCTCAGACAGTCAAAATCAGCGCCTGTTAGTGCGTGCAGAATGTTTTTACCCGTCGGACAAGGTTCGCCGACACCTCCATCCATCAAGGATTTTTAATGTTCGTAGCCTCTGCCTTGCTGTTTATCGGATTGATTTTACTGGTTTACGGTGCCGACCGTTTGGTATTTAGCGCCGCGATCCTCTGTCGATCCTTTGGCATCCCACCGCTGATCATTGGTATGACGGTGGTGAGCATTGGCACATCATTACCGGAATTGATCGTCTCGTTTTCGGCCGCACAGCATGGACAGATGGATTTAGCGGTTGGCACCGCGCTGGGCTCGAACATCACCAATATTCTATTAATTCTGGGCGGCGCGGCGTTGCTCCACCCATTGACAGTACACTCCAATCTGATTCGGCGCGAATTGCCATTAATGCTGCTAGTCTCACTGCTCTGCGGCATCATGCTGTTTGATAACTATTTAAGTCGACTCGACGGCATCGCGTTACTGCTGATTGCATTGAGTTATCTGCTGGTGGTGATTCGCATTGCTCGCCGTGCTGAACGCGATAATAACGACACGCTAACCCGCGAACAGCTGGCGGAGCTGCCGCGCGATGAGGCCGGTAACACCGTGGCCTTTCTGTGGCTGGCGGTTGCACTGATTATTTTGCCGATGTCGACGCGTATGGTGATCGACAACGCCACCGTCTTTGCCGACTACTTTGGTGTGAGCGAACTGGTGATGGGCCTGACGCTGATCGCCGTCGGCACCAGCTTGCCCGAACTGGCCACCGTGGTGGCTGGCGCGCTGAAAGGTGAGGACGATATCGCGATTGGTAACCTGATCGGCGCCAATATTTTCAATCTGGCGATTGTTCTCGGCCTGCCGGCGCTGATTCATCCCGGCAGCGTTGATGCGCATGCCTTCGCACGTGATTACTGGGTGATGCTGGCAGTGAGCGTACTGTTCGCCCTGCTCTGCCTGCTGCGCAAACGCCGTATTGGTCGTATCGCAGGCACACTATTATTAGGTGGTTTTATCGCGTGGGTGCTGTGGTTATGGCTGAGCCCCATGCTTATCACAAGCTATTAAGGACGGACTGACCATGTCACATCAGCAACCGGATTTCGATTTTCAACAAGCAGGCAAAGCGGTGCTGCGCATCGAACGCGAAGGGCTGGAGCAGCTTGATCAATATATCAATGATGATTTCGATCGCGCCTGCGCGATGATCTTTGCCTGCCGCGGCAAAGTGGTAGTGATGGGCATGGGCAAATCCGGGCATATCGGTAAAAAAATGGCCGCGACTTTTGCCAGCACCGGTACACCTTCGTTCTTTGTGCATCCCGGCGAAGCCAGCCACGGCGATCTCGGCATGGTCAGCACCAATGATGTGGTGATCGCGATTTCTAACAGCGGTGAATCCGGAGAAATTCTTGCGTTGGTGCCGGTGTTAAAGCGTCAGAAAGTGCAGCTGATTTGTATCACCGGCCGTTCTGAGAGCGCGATGGGCCGCGCTGCAGATGTGCATCTGTGCGTGAAAGTGCCGCAGGAGGCTTGTCCGCTCGGCCTGGCACCGACCACCAGCACCACCGCGACTTTAGTGATGGGCGATGCGCTGGCCGTGGCGTTGCTGGAAGCGCGCGGATTTACCCAGGAAGATTTTGCGCTGTCGCATCCCGGCGGTGCGCTGGGCCGCAAACTGCTGCTACACGTTAGCGATATCATGCACAGCGGCGATGAGATCCCGCACGTAAGCCGTGATGCGTCGATGCGTGATGCGCTGCTGGAAATTACCCGTAAGAATCTCGGTTTGACGGTGATCGTCGATGACCTAATGAAAATCGAAGGCATCTTTACCGATGGTGACTTGCGTCGCGTGTTCGATATGGGCATCGATTTCCAGAAAGCCACCATTCAGGAAGTGATGACCAGCGGCGGCATTCGCGTGCGCCCCAATATGCTGGCTGTTGACGCCCTTAATTTGATGCAAAACAAAAACATCACCGCCCTGCTGGTGGCCGATGACGATCGCCTGCTCGGTGTGGTACATATGCATGACATGCTGCGCGCTGGCGTGGTCTAACAGGAAGAAATAATGAGTGCTGAAACGGCGATGGTCGAGACTTGCTACGGTCCGGTAAGCGCGGACGTCATGGCGCGTGCTGCGAAGATTCGCCTGCTGATTTGTGACGTTGATGGCGTGATGTCCGATGGCGTCATTTATATGGGCAACAGCGGTGAAGAGCTGAAAGCTTTTAACGTGCGTGATGGTTATGGCGTGCGTTGCCTGCTGACCTCCGGCGTCGAAGTGGCTATTATTACCGGCCGCAAAGCAAAACTGCTGGAAGATCGCTGTAAGACGCTCGGCATTACGCATCTTTACCAGGGACAATCGGATAAGCTTTTGGCCTGGCGGGAACTCCTGGATAAACTGTCATTAACGGCCGATCAGGTCGCCTATATTGGCGATGACCTGATCGACTGGCCGGTAATGGCGCAGGCGGGTTTGAGCGTTGCCGTTGCTGATGCTCACCCGATTTTACTGCCGCGCGCGCATTATGTGACCCGCATTGCTGGTGGCCGCGGTGCGGTACGTGAGTTGTGCGATCTGATTTTGATGGCGCAGAACAAATTTGAGGATGCCAAAGGGCAATCAATATGAGTAAGAGCAGGCGTTGGATGACGCTGATCCTGGCCTTGATCGCCTTAGTGCTGATCGGCTGGAATCTCACCAATCAGGATGACGACAGAACGCCGGTGGCAATCAACGATCAAGCGCCAACCTACACCAGCGAGAAATCGAACACGGTGGTGTATAACCCCACAGGCGCGCTGGGCTATAAGCTGGTCTCCGATAAAGTGACCTACTTTGCTGCCGATGAGATAAGTTGGTTCGATAATCCGGTGATGACCACCTATGACGTAAATAAAGTGGCGACATGGTCGGTGCGCGCCGATAAGGCAAAGCTGACCAAAGATCGTATGCTTTATCTTTACGGCAACGTTGTTGTCAATTCTTTGACTCAGGATTCACAGCTTGAGCGCATCCTTACCGATAACGCTCAGGTTAATTTGGTCACCCAGGATGTGACATCTGACGATCAAGTCACCCTTTTTGGCCGCAGTTTTAATTCCACTGGCATGAAAATGCGCGGCAATTTACGGACGAAACATGCTGAGCTGCTTGAAAAGGTCAAAACTTCCTATGAAATTCAAAATGAACAAAAATAGCCTTAAGTTATTGCTGGTGAGTACGCTGCTGGCAACGAGCCTGCCTGCGCTGGCATTAACCGGCGACTCAGACAAACCGGTAAATATCGACTCCGTTAACCAGGCGCTGGATCTGCAGGGCAACGTTGCGACCTTTACCGGCAACGTAATTGTGACGCAGGGTTCCATCAAGATTACCGCCGATAAAGTGGTGGTCACTCGTCCGGGCGGCGATAGCAAAAAAACCATTGTTGATGCTTACGGCACGCCAGCCACCTTCTATCAGATGCAGGATAACGGCAAGCCGGTGCAAGGCCACGCCAGTAAACTGCACTATGAATTGGCGAACGATTTTGTTGAGCTGACCGGCAATGCCTTCATTCAGCAGCAGGACAGCAACATCAAAGGCGACCGCATCACTTACCTGGTGAAAGAGCAGAAAATGCAGGCATTCAGCCAGGGCGACAGCAAGCGCGTGACTACCGTTCTGGTACCGTCGCAGCTGCAGGACAAAAACGGTTCGTCCGCGAGCCCTAAAAAGAGTAACTGATTGCTATGGCTACACTAATCGCTGAGAACCTGGCGAAAGCCTACAAAGGCCGCCGCGTGGTGGAAGATGTTAGCCTGCAGGTAAAATCCGGCGAGATTGTCGGCCTGCTGGGCCCAAACGGTGCCGGTAAAACCACCACCTTTTACATGGTGGTGGGTATTGTGCCGCGCGATGCCGGCCGCATCGTGATTGATGATGAAGACATCAGCATTCTGCCGCTGCATGCGCGCGCCCGTCGCGGCATCGGCTATCTGCCGCAGGAAGCCTCGATCTTCCGTCGCCTGAGCGTGTACGACAACCTGATGGCTGTGCTGCAGATCCGTGATGATTTAACCGAAGAACAGCGTCAGGATCGGGCCAACGAGCTGATGGAAGAGTTCCATATTGGCCATCTGCGCGACAGCATGGGCCAGGCGCTGTCGGGTGGTGAACGCCGTCGTGTGGAAATTGCCCGCGCGCTGGCGGCTAATCCGAAATTCATCCTGCTGGACGAACCTTTTGCCGGTGTTGACCCGATCTCGGTTATCGACATCAAGAAAATCATCGAGCATCTGCGTGACAGCGGCCTTGGCGTGCTGATTACCGACCACAACGTGCGTGAAACCCTCGCGGTGTGTGAACGCGCTTATATCGTCAGCCAGGGACATTTAATTGCCCATGGCACGCCTGATGAAATTCTTGTAGATGAGCAAGTTAAGCGTGTTTATTTGGGCGAAGAGTTCAGACTCTGATAAGGTGTTGTAACACCCTACGTTTGCTTAGGAAATTCTTACCGAATTATGAAGCAAGGTTTGCAACTCAGGCTCAGCCAACAGCTGGCGATGACTCCACAGTTGCAGCAAGCCATTCGCTTGCTGCAACTCTCTACGCTTGAACTCCAGCAAGAACTGCAACTGGCGCTGGAAAGCAATCCGCTGCTTGAACAAACCGAACTGCACGAAGAAGTTGACGCACGTGAATTTCAGGATCAGGAAAGTGATTCGTTAGACACGCGCGAAGCGCTTGAGCAGAAAGATATGCCTGAAGAGCTTCCGCTCGACGCTACCTGGGACGAAATCTACACCGCAGGCACACCGTCAGGCACCGGCACCGATTACCAGGATGACGAACTGCCGATCTACCAAGGCGAAACCACCCAATCGCTGCAGGATTACCTGATGTGGCAGGTTGAGTTAACGCCGTTCACTGATACCGATCGCGCGATTGCCACGTCAATTGTTGATGCCATTGATGACACCGGCTATCTCACCGTCAGCTTACAAGATATTTATGACAGTATTGGTGATGAAGAGCTGGCGCTGGAAGAAGTCGAAGCCGTGCTCAAGCGCGTGCAGCGTTTCGATCCGATCGGCGTCGGTGCACGGGATTTGCGTGATTGCCTGTTAGTCCAGCTGTCGCAATATGCTGCCGACACGCCCATGCTGGCGGAAGCGCGCCTGATTGTTAGCGAACATCTCGATCTGCTGGCCAACCATGATTTCCGCAGCCTGATGCGCGTAACCCGTCTGAAGGAAGAAGTGCTGAAAGAGGCGATGCTGCTGATTCAGTCACTCGATCCGCGCCCAGGCCAGTCGATCAATACCAGCGAACCGGAATATGTCATTCCCGATGTGCTGGTGCGCAAAATCAGTAAGCGCTGGACGGTTGAACTCAATTCCGACAGCATGCCGCGCCTGAAAATCAATCAGCAGTACGCTGCGATGGGCGGAGCTGGCCGTAATGAAAGCGATAACCAGTTTATTCGCAGCAACTTACAGGAAGCCAAGTGGCTGATTAAGAGCCTGGAGAGCCGCAACGACACGCTGCTGAAAGTGACACGCTGTATCGTTGAACAGCAGCAGGCGTTTTTTGAGCAGGGTGAGGAGTACATGCTTCCAATGGTGTTGGCGGATATCGCCCAAGCTGTTGATATGCATGAATCCACCATTTCCCGCGTGACCACGCAAAAGTATTTACACAGCCCGCGTGGCATCTTTGAACTGAAATATTTTTTCTCCAGTCACGTCAACACCGAAGGCGGCGGCGAAGCCTCTTCCACGGCGATTCGTGCATTGGTGAAAAAATTAATCTCGGCGGAAAAACCCCGCAAAACCCTTGAGCGACAGCAAACTGACCTCCATGTTATCCGAACAGGGCATCATGGTTGCGCGACGTACGGTTGCTAAATATCGCGAGTCTTTATCTATACCGCCATCAAACCAGCGCAAGCAATTGGTTTGACCGAACGAAGAAGGAAGACCTATGCAGCTAAACCTTACCGGACTTAATGTTGAAATTACCGAACCTCTGCGTGAATTTGTAAATACCAAATTTGCCAAACTGGAACACTATTTTGATCGTATCAATCAGGTTTATATTGTTCTGAAGGTAGAGAAGGTGACGCAGGTTGCGGATGCAACACTGCACGTCAACGGCGGAGAGCTGCACGCCACATCGGAAGCGGAAGACATGTACGCGGCCATCGACGGGTTAATCGATAAGCTTTCCCGTCAGCTGACCAAGCACAAAGACAAACTGAAAAAACACTAACCTTCACGCTTGCAGAGTGCTGACTGATTCGGCACTTAGAGCATAAATGGGGCGGAACTTACCGCCCCGTTTTGTCATCTGCGCAAGCGCCAGCGGGCGAACGGTAATGAAATCAATTGCCTGAAACTCGCGGCTATGTGAACTCGCAAGTGAAACGATGATGAACAACGATCTAACACTGGAATTGAGCTCGGTCCTTTCACTGGACTGTACCCGTAGCGGCGTACACTGCCAGAGTAAAAAACGCGCGCTGGAGATTATCAGCGAGCTGGCAGCGAAGCAGCTCAATCTGCCGCACCAGACGCTTTTCGAAGCCATCCTGACCCGCGAACGCATGGGCAGTACCGGTATTGGTAACGGCATCGCCATTCCACATGGCAAGCTGGAAGAGGACACCTTACGCGCTGTCGGCGTGTTTATTAGCCTCGATCAGCCTATCGCTTTTGATGCGGTAGATAATCAGCCGGTTGACCTGCTGTTTGCCCTGCTGGTACCTGCGGACCAGTGTAAAACCCACTTACACACGCTTTCGCTGGTTGCCAAACGCCTCGCAGATAAAACCGTCTGTCGTCGTTTGCGCGCGGCACAGAGCGACCAAGAGCTCTACGCCATTATCACAGAAGCTCAGGAAGCACACTCTTAAGCGAGAAACACTTTTACCGGCGTTTTCGCCGGTTTAAAACGGGAGAAATGTGATGGTGCTGATGATCGTTAGCGGTCGGTCAGGCTCAGGAAAATCAGTCGCGCTGCGTGCCCTCGAAGATATGGGCTTTTACTGTGTCGACAACTTGCCGGTGGTGCTGCTACCGGAGCTGGCGAATACCTTAACCGAACGCAATATCTCTGCGGCAGTCAGCATTGATGTGCGTAACATGCCGGAATCACCGGAAGTCTTTGAAGCGGCGCTCAACAATCTGCCCGATGCCTTTTCGCCGCAGCTGCTGTTTCTTGATACCGATCGCAACACGTTGATTCGCCGCTACAGCGATACGCGTCGCCTGCATCCGCTCTCCAGCAAAAACTTGTCGCTGGAGAGTGCTATCGATGAAGAGAACGATCTGCTGGAGCCACTGCGCTCACGCGCCGATCTGATTATCGATACCTCTGAGATGTCGGTTCATGAGCTGGCGGAGATGCTGCGTACCCGCCTGTTAGGCAAGCGTGAGCGTGAACTGACCATGGTGTTTGAGTCATTCGGCTTCAAACACGGCATTCCGATCGACGCCGATTATGTTTTCGATGTGCGCTTCCTGCCAAACCCGCACTGGGATCCTAAGCTGCGTCCGATGACCGGTCTGGATCGTCCAGTGGCCGCCTTCCTCGATCGTCACACCGAAGTGCACAATTTTATCTATCAAACGCGCAGCTATCTGGAACTGTGGCTGCCGATGCTGGAAACCAATAACCGCAGCTATCTCACCGTCGCCATTGGCTGTACCGGCGGTAAGCATCGTTCGGTGTATATCGCGGAACAACTGGCGGATTATTTCCGTTCACGCGGTAAAAACGTGCAGTCTCGTCATCGCACTCTGGAAAAACGCAAATCATGACCGTGAAGCAAACCGTTGAAATTCGTAATAAGCTGGGCATGCACGCGCGCCCAGCGATGAAGCTGTTCGAGCTGGTGCAGAGTTTTGATGCTGAAGTGTTGCTGCGTAACGAATCGGGCACCGAAGCGGAAGCCAGCAGCGTGATTGCGTTGCTGATGCTCGACTCAGCGAAAGGCGGTCATATTGAAATCGAAGCCAGCGGCCCGCAGGAAGAGCAGGCGCTGGCAGCGGTCATCGAACTGTTTGAAGCGGGCTTTGACGAAGATTAAGCCTTTCAATGCAGCTTGTAGCGATTCAGGAAACCTTCGCCGCCTAACTGGCGCATCTGCCGCATAATCCACTGCTGGCGCTGTCGCGTGTAGCCTGAAGGCGCATCGGCACGGAAGCGGATCGGATTGGGTAGAACCGCCGCCAGTAACGCGGCTTCAGACATCGTCAGGCGGCTGGCGGGTTTATGGAAATAGCGCTGTGAGGCCTCTTCCACGCCAAATACGCCATCGCCAAATTCTGCAATATTGAGATAAACCGTCAGGATGCGCCGCTTGGTCCACACGGTTTCGATTCCCACCGTGAGTCCCGCTTCCAGCCCTTTACGTACCCAGCTGCGGCCATCCCATAGAAACAGGTTTTTCGCCGTCTGCTGAGACAAGGTTGAAGCTCCGCGCATGCGTTCATTGCCATCGTTATCCAGCACTGATTGAATGGCATCAACATCAAAGCCCCAATGCTCGGGAAACTTTTGATCTTCAGAAGCGATAACCGCTAAAGCCATCCACGGCGAGATCTCATCCATGCCGACCCAATCCGAGTGCGCCACATAATCAAAACGCCCTGTAAACCAGGCACCGATTTGCCGCTCCATCATTACCGCCGAAAACGGTACCGGTAAAAAAGCAAACAGCAGAATGCCCGCTAACCAGATGCCGAGCCAGGCCAGCAGCACTTTAGCAATCAGTACTTTAATACGTTTTCCCAGCGTCCCTTTACTCTTGCTCATGCAATTTTCTCTTACCTGTTCCCTGTATTAATCAATCACCCAAGTCACAATAGCTAACACCAACGATTAACCACTAAATTTTATCCTCTGATTGGCAAAAACGTCAGTGAAATTGTTGCCTGCGCAATCAACGTTCCTCTATTAGAGCCAATCACATCAAGCACTTCCGCCAAAAAGGAATCGGTTCCATGATGTTAAATGCACCAGGCGCTGCGTGCATGAACACTTAACTGAATGTGATATCGCTCACGCAAAAGCTTTCATGAAGCTTAACTATCATTTTTTATGATGTTCGAACTTGTTCATTGATTACAGAGACCATTCTGAAAAATGCGACCAAATCTGTCTGATCCTGCCTGCATTCGGCCTCAATGATGGTAAAGCGATTTACCGCACAATTGGTTTACATCATTCAATAAACTATAAACTGGAACTTTCCGTTTAAGGTTTCCAAAACGTTTTGGATAAGCCGTCAGAAAACCTGACTTTATTCATAAATATCAGCATGTTAATCTAACTTAACTTCAATTTTTTGTCAGAATCACATTTTCCATGCTCGTGTCAGGCTTTTCCTGCTAACGACTGAAGCAAAACCAGGCAAAAAGCAGAACAATTGGTCAAAAAAGGTGCAATATGGCAAAGAAATTAATTCCTTGCTTGACTGTGTCAGCAAATTAATGTTTTCTGTATTTAATCGCTGCTCAACATCACACAATTTAATGAATCTTGTCACAAGCATTGGCGAATTTGTTAAGGTGATTTGGAAGCGTTAACCAATACCGAACTGCTGCTTTCTTATTCGATTTCTAATAATAGCAGCAGTGCCCATTTCCCTGGTGTTGGCGCAGTATTCGCGCACCCCAGTTTCGACTGGGGTCATTTTTTTCTAACGTCCTGTAATTTTTCCCGCTCCGCTACCCATTCACGTAACACGTTCACGTCTTTCAGCCACTCTTGTTTTAACTCATCGACCCACTCTTGCACGTTGTCCCACCACGCTGGCAATTCCGGCGACTGAATCTGCTTCGCCAACTGCTGTATATGCAGTAAGCCAACCGAACCTGCCGCACCTTTGATCTTGTGCCCTTCTTCAGCAATGCCTTTTTGATCGCGCGCCATCATGTTGGAATCCAGCACCTCGAGGTAGCCCGGCATCATCTGCTCAAACATGGTCAGGCTTTGGGTAATCAATCCTGGGCCAACCAGTTCAATGTATTGCTCCAGCATCGCCACATCTAACAGCGTGCGCGACTGCGCGTCTGATGATTCGGTGGCGATCTCTTCCAGCTCCGGCTGATAATCCCAGAACTTCTTGATCACCGCCGTAAGCGCTGGCACAGCAAGCGGTTTGCTCAACACATCATCCATGCCGGCATCGAGATACTCTTTTTTGTCTTTCAGCACATTGGCGGTCAATGCCACCAGCGGCGGCAGCGCCACATCTGCGTAATGCTGATGGATGGCACGTGACACGTCGAGGCCCGTCATATCCGGAAGCTGAATATCGAGCAGCACCAGATCGAACTCCTGCGGATCAAACATCGCCAGCGCGTCCGTACCGGTCATCGCGACTTCGACGCTGCAACCCAGCTTCTCCAGTACCGAACGCGCAACAATCACGTTGAGTTCAATATCTTCCACCAGTAATACGTGCAGCGCCGGCAACGGCATACTGTCATCCAGATTGTCGTCTTCCACTTCCTCAGCGACGCGTGGCGCGTTGATCTCCACGGTGAAGCAGGAACCCTGCCCCGCGACGCTACTCACGCTAATATCGCCGCCCATCGCCTGGGCTAAACGACGCGAGACCGCTAAACCGATGCCGGTGCCCGTCGCCGGCTTGCCGCCGTGCTGATCTTTCACCTGGTAATACATGGCGAAGATCTTATCCTGCTCTTCCTGCGGAATGCCCATGCCGGAATCCTGCACTTCAAAGTGCAGCGTTTCATCCTGACGATAGGCAACGCGCACCACAATCTCGCCCTGCTGAGTAAATTTCACGGCATTGCCGATCAGGTTCCACAGAATCTGACGCAGACGCGTGCCATCCGCCGAAATTTTATGGGGCAGCGGCAGCTCCGGCGCCATGACAAATTTCAGTCCTTTTGGCTGCGCCAGCAGACCGGAGAGGTTTTCCAGATCGGCGAGGAAACCGGTGAAATCCAGCGGCTGATTATCCAGCTGCACTTTGCGGCGTTCGATTTTGTCCACTTCAATTACATCATTGAAGATGTTGCCCAGCGTGATGGCCGACACGTGGATGGTTTTGAGGTACTTCAGCTGCTCCTGATTGAGATCGGTATCCAGCAGGATGCGGCTCAGCCCGACGATGCCATTCAGCGGCGTACGCAGCTCATGGCTGATAGTCGAAATAAAGGTGGTCTTCTCACGGCTGGCGTTCTCCAGCGCGTCCTGATAGCGCTTACGCTCGGTAATGTCGCGGCCAAAGCCCATCAGGCCACTGCGTTTGCCGACGCGGTCGTAATAGGGCACTTTACGGATTTCGAAACAGGCTTTGCGCCCGTCGGGATATTGCAGCCACTGTTCGTAGGTCAGCGACACATTGTGGCGGAACACCTTCTCATCGGTTTCCAGCACTTTGGTCGCGGCTTCGTCATCGTAGATATCGCGGGGTGTCAGGCCAATCAGCTGCTTTTCGCTCATGCCGGTTAGCAGTTCCATGGCGCGGTTACAGCCGGAGAACTGCTTATCAATGTTGCGGTAGAACACCAAATCCGGTGACGCATCAAGGAATGAGCGCAGGAAGGAGGATTGCTGTTCCAGCTCAATTTGCGCCTGCTCGCGTCGTGCCATCTCTTCGCGCAGCTTATCCATCACCTGCTCGCGCGCCTGCTCGGCTTTGATACGGTCGTTAATTTCCTGATTAAGCTGGGTGATGGTCTCTTTCATCTGCTGGTTCAGCTCGAGATCGCGCGTACGCATCTCTTCCAGCTTATCTACCAGTTTCGACAGGCGCTGGCGCGACTCTTCCAGCTGATCGACCACCACTGAGAGGAAATAGACGGCCCAGGGCGTAATCAACAGACCGAAGAAGATGGAGCGGACGACGTCGATGCTCTCCACATGCCCACGCAATACCATGGTGACGGCCATCTGTACCACCATCGCCAGCACCACCAGCGCTGAGGCTAACAGCAGCGAAAAGCGTACCAGGCCGAGTTTGACCATCAAATCAACGTAGTACTGCGCTAAAAGACGAATCTGTTTCATTACGAGCTCCCTGAACGAAATCTGGCTCATGATAGCGTAATTATCGCTGCGCTGCCCCGCTTCACCCGGCCATATCGCGCAGGTTATGCCCTGTAATGGTGCATCGCAGCGTGATTTCGCCGACGTTCCCTTCTATATGCGCAAAGCGCTTGACTAATTCTGCCAACTGAATAATCTGGAGGGCCGCGCTTTTGCGAACCTTTCCTCAACATCCGGTGCTAATCAGCACCCTGGCAGCCATTCATCCTGATGGTTGCACCTCTTTATTGCATACCCATTCAATTTAAATGACTTTCTACGCATGCTTTGTGTGATTAATTTTACTAATGGCAGCGCCATTTTGATTCAAATATGACGCCATAAGAAAAACAGATACATGCTGTGTATCAACTGCCCCTAACAGCATTAAATGCTGTTATAACCCTTTCTGCCAGCATTGTTTGGATATTAGAGGGCTGGGTCACAGTGAGACGGCTCACACTTCCTGGGGGAATGCGCAGCGGGATATTGACATAAATTTACGCAATAAATTCTTATTAATCATTTAATTAAGTGACAAGAAAGCCTATTACCCGCATCAAAGCTGGCTATTTGACCTGAGTTCGCTTTCCCGATAAGTTGGAATTCCACTGGAAGCTTTCCTGGTGGGCCTGTGTCTCGGCATATCTATGCAGCAAGAAGCCTCCCTCTGGATGCAAGCTATCTCCCGAAAGAGACCGGAATAAAAAGAGCAGCTCATTAAGGACGTGACAACAGTGTCTTGAGAGCCCTTGCTCGGTGCTGCGACGCCTGCTCTTTACTGAGCGGCACAAGAATTGATACCGCCGCGCTGGCTTACATTGTCACGCTGCGGTACACGAAATAATGCAGGTAATGTCAAAAGAAGTTTAAGGAGACTCTCAATGTCCACGCAAAAACCGAATCCCTATGGTTTGTATGACCCATCAGCTGGCAGTGACAGCTGTGGTGTAGGTTTCATTACCCGTAAGGACGGCGAGCAGACTCATGAGATTCTGCGGATGGCCCATAGCGCGCTGTGCACGGTTCCGCACCGAGGCGGCATGTCTGCCGAAGGCGTGGGCGATGGCGCGGGTGTGAACGTCGATCTCTCCCTGAACTTCTTCCGCAAGGTCACCGGTCTGGCGCTGGAAGCCGGCCGTTTTGGCGTCGGTAACTTCTTTGTACCAAAAGACGCAGAGCTGCGTGCAAATGCTGAGCGTCTGGTTGAAGAAACGCTGGCGGCGCATAACTTCCCGGTATTAGTGAAACGCGATATGCCGCTGGACGGCAGCGTGACGCGCCCGGCCGCCCTGCAATTCCAGCTGCCGATTGTGCAGTGGATTTTTGCCGCGCCGCAGGAAGTGACTGAACAACTCGAATTCGAGCGCCAGATTTATCGCGCGCTGCTGGATATCGAAGCGCGCGCCTTTACCGAAAGCGAATTCGGCGGCCTCTATCCGCTGTCGCTCTCTTCGCGCACGCAGGTATTTAAAGCGCGTCTGAACTCCAACGAAGTGATTCCTTACTTCAAAGATTTGACCGATGCCGATCATCAGGTGCGCGGGCTGTTCTTCCACACCCGTTTCTCGACCAACACCGATCCGCATACCACCATGGCGCAGCCATTCCGCTTAATGGCGCACAACGGCGAGCTGAACACCGATCGTAAAAACCGCATTGCCGAAGCGGCACTGATGCTGGCGCGCGGTAAAAAAATCGTGCGTCCAAAAGGTCAGTCCGACAGTTCGCGTCTCGACCAGAGCATCCATAGCCGTTTGATGGAAGATAACCTCGACCTGATCAACGCCGTAGTTTCGATGATGCCGCCAGCGTGGGAGAACGATACCTCGCTCTCGAACGAAGTGCGCGCCATGCTCGAGTACTTCTCTTTATATGAAGAGAAGAACGATGGCCCAGCTGCGCTGATCTTCGGTAACGGTGAAGTGATCGGCGCGCGACTTGACCGCCTCGGTCTGCGTCCGCTGCGTTCCGTTGAAACCGCGGAGTACATCGGTGCGATGTCTGAAGCGGGCCAGATCGCCTTCCCACCGGAAAGCGTGCTGCGTCGTGGCCGTATCGAAGCGGGCGGCATGCTCTATTACGATCACAAAGAGAAACGCTCTTACACCACGGTTGAAGCGCTGGAAAAACTGGCCGCTGAAAAAGATTATCTGTCACTGCTGAGCAAAGCGCGTATCGATCTCGCCGACCTGCCAGAAATTCAGGCAGAGCAGCTCGGCTCGCCGCTGCGTTATCGTGGTGACCTCAAAACCCTATCAACGTTTTGTCGCCTACTACTACAACCAGGAAAGCTTCAAATTCATGATGGATCCGATGCTGCAAACCGGCGCTGAGAAGATCTCAGCCATGGGTTACGGCAACGCCATCAACGGCCTGTCTGACCACGAAGGCGGCATGGCGCACTACTTCTCACAACGATTTGCCCAGGTTACCAACCCGCCGCTCGACTCCATTCGTGAAGCGGACGGCATGACGCTGCGTGTGGCGCTGGGTGCGAAGCCGCATCTCGGCCGCAGCAAAGGTCAGCAAATCATTGTTCCGACGCCAATCCTGACGCACCTCGACATGCTGCGCCTGCGCGAGCAAACCGTCGCTCCTTATGCGCGTTTCGAGATGCTGTATGAGCCGGTGGTCGGCAAAGATATCGTCAGCCGTGCGGCCAACGCCAACGCGCTGGAAAAAGCCATTGATGACTTAGCCCAGCAGGTAGTGGATTTCGCACGCCAGCAAGGCGGCATCGCGGTGATCACCGATCGTCATATCTCTTCAACTCACGCAGCGATCCCGATGCTGCTGATGGTGTCGGCGATCAACCAACGTCTGGTGCAGGAAGGTCTGCGTCTGGATGTTTCGCTGGTGGTCGAAAGTGGTCAAAGCATCTCTTCACACCATATCGCGGCGACGCTGGGCTTCGGTGCTTCTGCCGTTTACCCACTCGGCGTGCAGATGCGTGCGGAAGAGAAATTCGGTGAAGGCGAAGAAGGCAATAAAGCCTTTAAACGCTATGCCAAAGCAGCCGAAAAAGCGCTGATGAAAACCATGGGTAAAGTCGGCCTGTGTACCGTTGAGAGCTACAGCTGCGGCGAGTTCTTCGAGCCGAACTTCCTGAATACCGACGATCCGGTATTGAAAAAGTATTTCCCGAATATCAAAACGCCGGTTGGCGGCGCGGGCTTCCCGGCGATCGCCCAGATGGCAGTAGACTGGCATCAAAGCGCATTAAAAATTCAGGGCGAAGCGGAAGTGCCGTTGCTCGGCCTGTTCAAAGAGCGTGCTGAAGGCGCGGGCCACTCATACGGCACCATCGCGGTGCGTACCTTCATTGATATGACGGAACAACCGATTCGCTTTGCTAACAAAGAGCGCGAAGAGGACAACTTTATTCGTTTGATGACGCTGGCCAAACTGGATAATGCGTTCAACATCAAAGCGGAAGCCTTTAAAGACAGCAGCTTCGAGCGCATCCCAAATGATGTGATCGACAGCTTTGCCATCACGCCAGATTATCGTCAGTTCTCCAGCCTGATGCATGCCGAGCGTAAACGCCGTCCGGCGGCGCTACGTGACATCCTCGCGCTGCCGTGCGATTTGACCCACGTGGACAGCGAAGCCGAATTCGGCCGCAAACTGGGCCGCTACTCGCTGGTGAACAACGGTTTCGCTACGCGTGGCCTGAAATGTGAAGCAGTGAACGGCAGCCTGAACCAGTTTGAGCTGCGTCTGATCGATGCCATTGCTGGCCTGAAACCAGAAAGCGAGCGCCTGGAAGCGCTGGCACGGGCACTGAAAACCCGTTTCACCGACGATATCGAAAGCAGCAACGTGGCGGATGGCGTGCTGCACATCACCGCTTACGGCAAAGCGGCCGATTATCTGTCGCTGATCTTCACCGCGCTGCCATCGCTGCCGCTGGAAGAGATTCAGCCAGCCCACGAAATCACCCGTACCTTTGCTTCCGGTGCGATGAGCCACGGTGCGTTGGTTGCGCCGGCGCACGAAGCTGTCGCGCACGGTACTAACATGGTTGGCGGCATGAGTAACTGTGGTGAAGGTGGCGAGCACTATTCACGTCACGGCACCATCCGCGCGTCACGTATCAAGCAGTTGGCATCCGGGCGTTTCGGCGTGTGGGCGGCTTATCTTGCTGATCCAATGCTGGAAGAGCTGGAGATCAAAATCGGTCAGGGCGCGAAGCCCGGTGAAGGCGGCCAGCTGCCGGCACCAAAAGTGACCGTTGAGATTGCCGCAGCGCGTGGCGGTACGCCGGGCGTTGAGCTGGTTTCACCGCCGCCGCACCACGACACTTATTCCATCGAGGATTTGGCGCAGCTGATCCACGACTGTAAAGCCGCGCGCGTGCGCGTCATCGTCAAACTGGTTTCCTCTGAAGGTATCGGCACCATCGCCGTCGGCGTGGCGAAAGCCGGCGCGGATGTCATTAACGTCGCGGGTAACACCGGCGGCACCGGCGCAGCGTCCGTTACCAGCCTGAAATATACCGGCCGCGTCGCGGAAATCGGCATCGCTGAAGTGCATCAGGCGCTGTGTGCCAACGGCCTGCGCGACAAAGTGCAGCTGCGCTGCTCCGGCGCGCAGCAAACCGGCAGCGATGTGATCAAATCTGCCCTGCTCGGCGGCGATAGCTTCGAGTTCGGTACCACCGCGCTGATGATGCTGAAATGCGTGATGGCGAAAAACTGTAACGTCAAATGCCCGGCCGGTTTAACCACCAACGCCGAAGCCTTTGATGGTGATCCGCGTCAGCTGGCGCAGTACTTCATCAACGTGGCGCAGGAAGTGCGTGAGTTCCTCGCCCGCCTCGGTCTGCGGTCTCTGCGTGAAGCGCGTGGCCGTTCGGATCTGCTGCACTTGATGGATCACCCGCTGGAAGTCGGCAAACTGGATCTGCGTGCGATGTTGACCGTAGTGCCAGAGCAGAAAATTGCCAAGCCGGTGTATCTGGAAAAAGACTTTGAGCTGGATGATGGCTGGGTCAGCGAGCTGAAAACGCAGCTGGTTGGCGCGGCAAGCCGTGAAATCGCGCTGGGCGCGGGCATCACGCTGAACAACCGTAACAAAAGCGTCGGTGGTCAGCTGGCGATCGATATCGAACGCATGCTGAACCATGAACTCTCGACAGAGCAGCTGGCTGCATTGCCAGCGGTGCTGAAAGACGATCGCGGTCGTCACTATCTGGCGCCAGCCACCGTGCTGATTAACACCAGCGGCTCTGCTGGCCAGTCGTTCGGCGCGTTCTGCAACGACGGCATGCAGATGAAGCATTACGGCACCTGTAACGACGGTGTCGGCAAAGGCCAGTGCGGCGGCGAGTTGGTGGTGATGTCACCAGGCGGCGGCGCACAGGATAGCGATGGCAACGTGTTGATCGGTAACTTCGCGCTGTTTGGCGCCACCGGCGGCCGTCTGTTCGTTCAGGGCCAGGCGGGTGACCGCTTCGCCGTGCGTAACTCCGGCGCAACCGCGGTAGTGGAAGGCGTTGGTGACTTCTGCTGCGAATACATGACCAACGGCGCCATCCTCAACCTTGGCACTTTTGGTAAAGGCTTTGGCAACGGCATGAGCGGCGGTTTCGCTTACCAGTACGATCCGTATGGATCGCTGGCAGCCCACGCAGCAGGTGATTCGGTGCTGTTTGGTTCTATCGCTGATGAAGATGAAATGGCGCAGGTGCACAAACAAGCGGTGCTGACCATGCTGAACTGGCATCTGGAAGCAACCCAATCGCCACGCGCGGCCTGGCTGCTGGATAACTGGGAAACCGAGTGCCACCACTTTGTTTATGTGATGCCGCGTTCGCTGCTGCTGTATCAGGATGGCACTGAAATCCTGAAAGCCAAATCACGTAAAGACCTGCTTGAAGAGCTGTCAACCTCGCTGGCTGCGCATCAGGTTGCGAAGTTCAAATCAGCGTGGCGTGACGGTAAAACCATTGCCAACGGCGCAGTTCCGGCTTATGGCGCGACCGATACGCTGGAGATGTTTGTTCTGCTGAACAATTACACCGTTCTCAGCCTCGCGCAGCAGCTGGCGCTGGGCAAACTGCCGAAAGGCACGGCGGTGGAAGATCCAGCAGTAGAAAAAGCGGTACGTAATCTGCTGATGACCGAAGATTTCACGCTCATCAGCAAGCTGCAACGTCATGCACGCTCGGCGATTGAGAGTTACAGTGATGACGAGCTGGCAAGCCTGATCGCCGCGAAACGAATGTCAGATTACAAAGCGGCATTAACGCAGCGCAACATTCGCTCGATGGACAGCCTGGCGACTTACGGCTGGATCATCTATCAGGATGCCTGCAACCGTGAAGTGCTTGGTCATCTGCCTGATTTTGAAGAGCTGTTTGCGCGTGCTGCACTGCCAGAAATCGCTGCTGCGGTCGGGAAACTTTCCTGATTACAGCGCCAATGAACAAGTGTAATTTTGACCTTTCCCTCACTACTTCAAGGTGCAGAAAGGCGGCAAACGCATCTGTAACCTGAAGTATGACAGGGATAAAATTTTGAACAGGATTGAGCCTTACCGATGAAAATTCCTTACATTCCTGAAGATGCACCGTTTAACGGTGAGCAGAAATACTGGCTGGCGGGCTTCCTCGCCGGTCTCCATTCGCGCCTGCTGGTATTAGAAGACAAGCAGAGCGCACCGGCTGCAGGTGCCAGCACCAATACGCAGCTGCACATCCTGTTCGGTTCACAGACCGGCAACGCTGAAGCGCTGTCGCAAACGGCCGCTAAAGCCGCACGCGCCAAAGGTTTGGTGCCGGTGGTTCAAGCGCTGGGCGAAGTGGATCTGGATGTGTTCGCTACCATGCGTCACGTGCTGATCGTCACCTCGACCTACGGCGAAGGCGAAATGCCGGACAACGCCCAGCTGTTCTGGAACGCGATTTCAGCCAGCACCGCGCCGCGTCTGGAGCAGATGCACTTTGCGGTATTGGCGATTGGCGACACCGGCTACGACGGTTTCTGCCAGGCAGGTAAATTCATCGATATGCGTCTTGAGCAGCTCGGTGCAAAACGCGTCGCCGATCGTATCGACTGCGATATCGACTTCGAAGAGCCATCCAGCGCGTGGATTGGTACGGCGATGCCGCAATTCGCCGCCAGTGCAGGCAGCAGCGGTACAGCATTAGAAAGCGCGCCAGAAGCGCCGGTCATTCCGGGCAGCAATAAGCAAAACCCATATGCGGCTGCGTTGGTGACTAACAAGCGTCTTTCGGCAGAAGAGTCGGCGAAAGATATTCGTCACTTCGAGTTTGATCTCACCGACAGCGGTTTGAAATATGAAGCGGGCGATGCGCTGGGTGTGATCCCGGTGAACGACGCAGCACTGGTTTCACTGCTGCTGACTCAGCTGAAAGCAGATTACGAAACGCCAGTTCCCAGCTTTGATCGCAACCTCGGCGATCTGCTGACTTATCAGTTCGAAATTTCCGAGCCATCACGCAAACTGATTGAGTGGGTTGGCCAGCACACCACCAACCAGGAACTGCGTCACGTCCTGCAGCACGACGATAAAGATACCCTTGCCGTTTGGCTGTGGGGCAAAGACACGCTGGATCTGCTGCAGCTCGAGCTGACGCGCAGCCTGTCGGTGCCGGAATTCGTTGCCATGCTGCGTCCGTTACAGCATCGCGCTTACTCCATCTCGTCGAGCTCGAAAGCCCACCCAAATCAGGTACATCTGACCATTGCTTCCGTGCGCTATCACAGCAGCGGCCGCGAGCGTAAAGGCGTGTGCTCAACTTATCTGGCTGAACGTGTACGTCGCGGCGAAAAGCCGGCGATCTTCATCTCACCAAACAAAGCGTTCCGTGTACCGTCAAACGGCAATGCGCCGCTGATCATGGTTGGGCCAGGCACCGGTATCGCACCGTTCCGCGCCTTCCTGCAGGAACGTCAGGCAACGGGCGCAGAAGGTAAAAACTGGCTGTTCTTCGGTGACCAGCATCAGGCACATGATTATATCTACGAGGAAGAGTTGCAGGCATGGCAGGAGAAAGGTCTGCTGACTAATCTGGATCTGGCCTTCTCGCGCGATCAGGAAGAGAAGATTTACGTGCAGAACCGCATGCTGGAGAAAGGCGCTGAGCTTTACGCCTGGCTGCAGGATGGCGCTTACTTCTACGTGTGTGGCGACGCATCTCGCATGGCAAAAGACGTTGATGCGGCGCTGTATGAAGTGGTTCGTCAGTTCGGTGGCTTGTCCAGCGAGCGCGCGGCGGCTTACGTTGATCAGCTGAAGAAAGATAAACGCTACCTGCGCGACGTCTACTAAGACGCGCAGGCATAAAAAAACGGGCCAATCGGCCCGTTTTTTATTGCACGTTTTACTTCACCACACGCAGTGAAGGTCGTCCGCCACGCGGCGGCGGCTCATCATCTGGCGAGTGATCGTCATCAGTCGCATCATCCGGACGATCGCCATCAATCACAGACATCATTGTCTCTTCCTGACCGCTACCTTCCTGCTCGTCCGTCGCCAGCTCATAAGCCGGTTCCGGCTCGAACATGGTGCCAGCGCCGTTTTCTCGGGCATAAATCGCCAGAACTGCAGCCATCGGCACAGAAACCTGACGCGGTACGCCACCGAAACGCGCGTTGAAACGCACTTCATCATTGGCGAGGTCAAGATTGCCTACCGCACGCGGCGCGATGTTCAGAACGATCTGTCCATCACGCGCATATTCCAGCGGCACCTGCACACCTGGCAGATTGATGTCGACCACCAAATGCGGCGTCAACTGGTTATCCAGCAACCAGTCGTAGAACGCCCGCAACAGGTAAGGACGACGCGCCGTTAGTTGCGACATTTCCATACATTAGCCCCGAGCTTGCAGGCGCATTTCACGTTCTGCTTCCGTCAGTGACGCAAGGAAAGAGTCACGTTCAAACACACGCGTCATATAGCCTTTCAGCTCTTTAGAACCGGCGCCAGACAGGTCAACGCCCATCTGCGGCAGACGCCACAGCAGCGGCGCCAGATAGCAATCCACCAGGCTGAACTCTTCGCTCATGAAGAACGGTGTGCGTGCGAACAGTGGTGCAATCGCCAGCAGCTCTTCGCGCAGTTGCTTGCGCGCTGCATCGGCTTCGGCACCGTTGGCGGTTTCGATGGTGCGCATCAGGCTGTACCAATCCTGCTCAATGCGGTGCATCATCAGACGGCTTTCACCGCGCGCTACCGGGTAAACCGGCATCAGCGGTGGATGCGGGAAACGCTCATCGAGGTATTCCATGATGATGCGTGATTCATACAGCGTCAGTTCACGGTCGACCAGCGTCGGTACGGTGCGATACGGGTTGAGGTCAATCAGATCCTGCGGCAGGTTATCCGTTTCAACCTGCTCGATCTCCACGCTGACGCCCTTCTCAGCCAGTACGATACGTACCTGATGGCTGAAAATGTCAGTCGGACCAGAAAACAGCGTCATTACCGAACGTTTGTTGGCAGCGACAGCCATGAAAACCTCCAAGTTTGTTCACAAAAAGATACTGCGAATAGCCAACCACGCGGCGACTCACCGGCTCATCAGATTCGCCTACCGTCAGCGTCAGGAGCATCGACCGGTCTTCCGGACAGGAACGACATGCACAACGCTGCGTCTTGCAGGCGCAAAGTGACAGTGAGTTTACCAGATTTTAAGCAGCTTGTGGGGCGGGCGTGATGATTTGCGGGCAAAATGCGGGTAAAGCTCGCGTTTTTCGTGGGAAAAAATCATAAATGCAGGCAATAAAAAACCCGCCGAAGCGGGTTTTTTGAGCCAACTGCCGCTGCCGAAGCAGCAAACAATTAACGCTTGGAGAACTGCGGACGACGACGTGCTTTACGCAGGCCGACTTTCTTACGTTCAACTTCACGCGCATCACGGGTAACGAAGCCCGCTTTACGCAGTTCAGAACGCAGAGACTCGTCGTACTCCATCAGAGCGCGTGTGATACCGTGACGGATCGCACCAGCCTGACCAGAAATACCACCACCTTTAACGGTGATGTACAGGTCAAATTTACCAACCATATCAACCAGCTCCAGCGGCTGACGCACGACCATGCGTGCAGTCTCGCGACCGAAGTACTGCTCCAAAGAGCGCTGGTTAATTACGATGTTACCGCTACCCGGCTTGATGAAGACGCGAGCGGCAGAGCTTTTGCGGCGACCAGTGCCGTAGTTTTGAGTTTCAGCCATTGCCTATAATCCCGATTAAATGTCAAGAACTTGCGGTTGCTGCGCCGCGTGGTTGTGCTCGTTGCCTGCGTAAACTTTCAGTTTACGGTACATAGCACGACCCAGTGGGCCTTTCGGCAGCATGCCTTTAACCGCGATTTCAATCACACGCTCAGGACGGCGCTCGATCATCTCTGCAAAGGTCGCTTGCTTGATACCACCGATGTGGCCAGTGTGGTGATAGTAAATCTTGTCAGTACGCTTGTTGCCGGTTACAGCAACTTTTTCTGCGTTCAGAACGATGATGTAATCACCGGTATCAACGTGCGGAGTGTATTCCGCTTTGTGCTTACCACGCAGACGGCGCGCCAGTTCAGTCGCCAGGCGACCCAAGGTTTTGCCCGTTGCGTCAACAACATACCAGTCACGCTGTACGGTTTCTGGTTTAGCTGTAAAAGTTTTCATTGAAAAGCTTACCCAAATAAAAAGTTACACGTTGGTGAAATCCCAAACGCTAAGTAAACGATTGAGGCTCACACGACCATTTTGCCCAGCAAGCCACCCCTTCAAGTGAGTTACCGGATCACATCGAGTTCTTGGGAAAGAAAACCGATGCTGTAACGTGGGGTCGCAAGATTATAGAGAAGTCGAACTCAAAGATCGAACCTTTTTGCATCTAAAACCTACGATTTATGCCACGTCATCAGGGCAGATGCGGCAGACGCAAATACTCCTCGCTCTGCATCTCCTGCAAACGCGACAAGCAGCGCTGATACTCAAACTTCAAGCGTGTGCCCTGATAAATTTCAAACAGTGATGTTTCAGCCGCGACAACCAGTTTCACGTGGCGTTCGTAGAACTCATCGACCAACGCAAGGAAGCGGCGCGCCTGATCTTCGGTCTTATAAATCATCACCGGCACATCATACAGCAAGACGCTGTGAAAACGGCGCGAGAGCTCAATATAGTCGTGCTGGCTGCGCCCTTCGCCGCACAGCGTCAGGAAATTGATCGCCAGCACGCCTTCATGCACGCCCAGCGTGGGCATCTGGCGATGGTTGATTTCCAGCACCGGCGCGTCTTCACGCGCTTTGCCGGACAGCGCGCGGAACATGCGCTCCATTTCGCTGTGCGTGGCCTCGTTGAGCGGGAAGTTCCACAAATGCGCCGACGTTAGGGTGCGCAAGCGGTAATCGATACCGGCGTCCACATTCATCACTTCACAATGACGCTTGATTTGTTCGATGGCAGGCAGGAAACGCGGGCGCTGCAGGCCGTTGCGATAGAGCTCATCCGGCGGAATGTTCGAGGTGGCTACCAGCGAGATGCCACGCGCAAACAGCGCTTCCATCAGCGTGCCCAGCAGCATGGCGTCGGTGATATCCGAGACAAAAAACTCATCGAAACAGAGAATGTCGGTTTCCGCTTTAAAGCGATCGGCGACAATCAGCAGCGGATCGCTGTGGCCTTGCAACTGCGTCAGTTCCTGATGGACACGCAGCATAAAGCGGTGGAAATGCAGGCGCAGCTTACGATCACCAGGAATTGACTGAAAAAACAGATCCATCACCCAGGTTTTACCGCGTCCCACACCGCCCCACATATACAGGCCGCGCACTGGCGCTTCGCGGGTGCTTTTCTCTTTATTCATTATCTTAGACAAGCGGCCCAACAGACCTTTGGCAGCCGGTTCAACCTGTTGCTGGCGGGCAATCAATCCTTGCTGGATGGTATCTAAGCGGGTAATCGCTTCTCGTTGTACGTCATCCGGGCGAAATTCGCCCTGCGACAGCGCCTGCTCGTAGCGTGCAAGCGGAGATGAGGTTTGCATGGTTCTCTCAGAATCCCTGAAAAAGTCCGATTCACGGGTCGGTTGACGAAAATTAGGCCGCTCTACACTAAGCGATGCAGCCCGATAGTTCCACTTCCAATAGATTATTGGGTATAGTGGCTGCTATTGAAGTTGATGTTGCAACAGAAGCAATGCCCTACGAAACAACGGAAATTACACGGGAGTCATTATGACCTGGGAATACGGGCTGATTGGTTTAGTGATTGGCATTATTGTCGGCGCAGTCGTCATGCGTTTTGGCAACAAGAAGCTGCGTGAGCAGCGTAGCATGCAGTATGAACTGGAAAAATCGAAGGCTGAGCTGGCGGATTACCGCGAGGAGCTCACCAACCACTTCGCCCGCAGCGCCGAGCTGCTGGACAATATGGCGCATGATTACCGCCAGCTGTATCAGCACATGGCGAAAGGGTCTAACGACCTGCTGCCAAATCTGCCCGGCGAGAAAAATCCGTTTGCCTACCAGTTAACGGAAGCCGAAGCGGATAACGATCAGGCGCCGGTGCAGATGCCGCGTGATTACTCTGAAGGCGCATCCGGCCTGTTACGTGGCAGCGACCGCGCTCCGCGTAATTAATCCTTTTGGGGCACAGCTTAGCTGTGCCCTTTTTGTTTTCGAACACAAACCACAAACTACTGTCACACTTCTTTTATCCCTTTCGCAGCGAGAGCGTTGTAGCAATGAAAAAACAAGCACGTCTGTTAAGCGCATTAGCCTTAGGTATCGGGATGAGTTTGGCTGCGGCGCCGAGTGCGCTGGCAACTCTTCCCGCCCAGATTCAGGGACAAGCATTGCCAAGCCTGGCACCGATGCTGGAAAAAGTTCTGCCCGCAGTAGTGAGCGTGCGTGTTGAAGGTACCGACAGCGGTCAGCAGGCGCAGGATATTCCTGAACCACTGAAACGCTTTTTTGGTCAGGCACCGGGACAATCGCAGCCGCAGCCTTTTGAAGGTCTGGGTTCTGGCGTGATCATTGATGCCGCTAAAGGCTATATCCTCACCAATAACCATGTGGTCAGCAACGCCGATAAAATCAGCGTGCAGCTGGGTGACGGCAACGAATATGACGCTAAGTTAATTGGTCACGATGAACAAACCGACATCGCATTGATCCAGGTTGAAGGCGCGAAAAATCTGACACAGGTGAAAATCGCCGACTCTGATTCGCTGAAAGTGGGTGATTTTGCCGTGGCCATCGGTAACCCGTTTGGTCTGGGTCAAACCGCCACCTCGGGCATCATCTCTGCGCTCGGTCGTAGCGGCCTGAATCTGGAAGGACTGGAAAACTTCATTCAGACCGATGCCGCGATTAACCGCGGTAACTCCGGTGGTGCGCTGGTGAACCTGAATGGTGAGTTGATTGGTATCAACACCGCGATTCTGGCGTCAAGCGGCGGCAACATCGGCATTGGCTTTGCCATTCCCGCCAATATGGCGATGAACCTGGCGCAGCAGCTGATTCAGTTCGGCGAAGTGAAGCGCGGTCAGCTTGGTATCAAAGGCACGGAAATGACCGCCGATATCGCCAAAGCGTTTAACGTTGATGCGCAGCGCGGCGCCTTTGTTTCGGAAGTGCTGCCGAAGTCAGCCGCCGAAAAAGCGGGCATCAAAGCCGGCGATATCATCACCTCCATCAATGATAAGCCAATCACCAGCTTTGCTGAGCTGCGTGTGAAAGTCGGCACCACGCCGCCGGGCCAGGATGTGAAAATCGGCCTGCTACGTGAAGGCAAACCGGTTAACGTCACCGTCACGCTGGAACAGAGTGCGCAAACCACCGCCAGCGCGCAGCTGATGTCGCCTGCACTGCAAGGCGCAACGCTGAGCGACGGCGCGACCAAAACCGGTGATAAAGGCGTGAAAGTCGATGCCATTGAAAAAGGCACGCCAGCGGAGCAAGTCGGTTTGCAGAAAGATGATGTGATCATCGGCGTAAACCGCAATCGCGTCGCTTCTATTGCCGAAATGCGCAAAGTGCTGGAAGGCAAACCGCCGGTGCTGGCACTGAACGTGGTGCGCGGCGAAGAGACGATTTACCTGCTTCTGCGATAATCCTCGCAACAGGCGGACAAGCAGGTGTTTGTCCGCCTTTCTCATGCTATTCTGCCCTGCGATCTCACCTGGCTTGAAATAACACCATGTTTCTTAAACTTTTGCGTTCTGTGGTGATGGGCCTGATCGTGGCTGGCTTACTGCTCGTCGCGATCCCTGCGCTGCGTATGGGCAGCAACGTCACCTTTGATCAAGACAACAGCGACGATGAAGCACCCGTTAGTTTTAATCAGGGTGTGCGACGTGCCGTGCCCGCGGTCGTTAACGTCTATAACCGCAGCGCCCACGGCAACAATAATCGCGGAATCACCACGCTGGGTTCCGGCGTCATCATGAACGGCAAAGGCTACATCCTCACTAACAAACACGTGATTAATAACGCCGACCAAATCATCGTCGCGCTGCAGGATGGACGCTTCTTCGAAGCCACCTTAGTGGGTTCCGATGCCATGACCGATTTAGCGGTGCTGAAAATCAGCGCCTCCAACTTGCCGGTTATCCCCATCAACGCCAAACGTATCGCGCACATCGGCGACGTCGTCATGGCGATCGGCAACCCATACAACCTCGGCCAAACCGTGACGCAAGGCATTATCAGCGCCACCGGACGCGTGGGTCTGAGCTCATCCGGACGACAAAACTTCCTGCAGACCGATGCCTCGATCAATCAGGGTAACTCGGGCGGCGCATTGATTAACTCGCTTGGTGAACTGATGGGCATTAACACCCTGACGTTTGATAAAAGCAGCGATGGCGAAACGCCGGAAGGAATTGGTTTCGCCATTCCCACCGCGCTGGCGAGCAAAATCATGGATAAGCTGATTCGTGATGGTCGGGTGATTCGCGGCTACATCGGCATCACCGGGCGCGAACTGCCGCCGCTGCACGGCCAGGGCAGTAATCTTGATCGCGTTCAGGGCATTATCGTCAGTGACGTCACGCCGAATGGCCCCGCCGATAGCGCCGGCATTCAGGCCAATGACGTGCTGCTGGAAGTGAATGGTAAACCGGCGCTCTCGGCACAGGAAACCATGGATCAGGTGGCAGAAATTCGGCCGGGCTCGGTGATTGACGTGCAGATCTTGCGTAATGAAAAGAAAATGACCTTGCCGGTGACGATTCAGGAATTCCCGGAAGTCACCGCGCCCGCCACCACCACGCCATAAGGGCGCTTGCGCGCCCTGATGATTTAGCTGCGATCGACCGGGAAGGCGATCACTTCGCTTAGCGAGCTGGCTTTCAGCGCCAGCATGATCAAACGATCCACGCCCAACGCCACGCCAGAACAGGCAGGCATACCGTGCGCCAGCGCATCCAGCAGATAGGTATCGATAGGATGTTGCGGCAGGCCACGCGCAGCACGACGACGATTGTCCTGCTCAAAGCGCTGACGCTGCTCGCGGCTATCGGTTAATTCACGGAAACCGTTCGCCAGCTCAATCCCTTTGTAATAGACCTCAAAGCGCTCGGCGACGCGGTGATCTTCCGTACTGATCTCCGCCAATGCGGCCTGCGTCGCAGGGAAATGGTAGACGAAGCACGGCTTATCGTTACCAATCTTCGGCTCAACGCCCAGCATAAACAGCAGCTGCAGCAGCGTATCGCGGTCTTCTTCACGATTGGCCAACTCGCCCTCGCCCAGCTTCTCCGCCACTTCGCGTAGCTGCGCTTTATCAGCCGATAACGGATCGACTTCCAGATGGCGGATAAACGCCTGCTGATACGACAGGGATTCCGCGCTGTCGCACTCCAGCACCTGCTGCATCAAATCGTCCACCTCGTTCATGAGGCGGTACATGTCGTAGTGCGGACGATACCACTCCAGCATGGTGAACTCGGGATTGTGGTGACGCCCGGCCTCCTCATTACGGAAGCTGCGACCCATCTGGTAAATCGGACCACTTCCGGCCGCCAGCAGGCGCTTCATGTGATATTCCGGACTGGTCATCAGCCACAGATCGCGCCCTTCGGCTGCGCCTGGCCCAACAAAACGCGTCTGGAACGGCACCAGATGGATGTCAGTGATGGTCGCCTGGCTCATCGCCGGGGTATCGACCTCCAGCACGCCGCGATCGGCAAAGAAACGACGTATTTCCGCCATGATAGCGGCGCGTTTCAACAAATTGGCAATGGGTGCGCTCGGCTGCCAGCTTGCCGTTTCGCTCATGTTGATGACTCCTCATACAGATAAGGGGTGGAAGTCTACCCGCAATGCCGATGGCAAACAACGGCAGCGGGCGCAGGCAGCAATTTGCTAGCGGGAAGCTATACTTAACCCATTAAAATCGTAAAGGAATCCCACAATGTCCCCATGGAAAACCCTGCTTGCCAGCCTGAGCGCTTTTCTCTCCGTTGCCTGCTCAACCGCGCCGCCTAAAGGTGTCACGGTAGTAGAAGGTTTCGACAGTCAGCGCTATCTCGGCCAATGGTATGAAATCGCCCGACTCGATCACCGCTTTGAGCGAGGATTACAACAGGTTACCGCTAATTATAGTCCGCGCGAGGACGGCGGCTTGAAGGTGATCAACCGCGGCTACAATCAGCAGAAACAGCGCTGGCAAGAGAGCGTTGGCAAAGCCTATTTCACCGGCGATAAACAGCGCGCCGCGCTGAAGGTGTCGTTCTTTGGCCCGTTCTATGGCGGCTACAACGTGATCGCATTGGATCCTGACTATCGCTATGCGCTGGTGTGCGGGCCGAATCGTAGCTACTTGTGGATTCTGTCACGTACGCCGCAGCTGGATGAAAATGTTAAGCAACGCCTGGTTGAACAGGCCAGAAGTGCCGGATTCCCGGTGGATGAGCTGATTTGGGTGGAGCAGAAATAGAGAGGACCGGTGCGAAAGTCGCTTTCGCACCGGACTATCTTACTGTGCGCTGCGCTGGATTGCCTTGCCGCCCGCCGAAACGTCTTCGCCAACACCACGCGTGGTGTTACAAGCGGTCAGAACGGATGAGAGCACCAGCACGGAAAAAATCGCGACAATACTTTTCTTTAACATAGCCATATCCTTTTTGGTTGCAGTAAAAGTACAGCTCTTAAAGCATAGTCTTGATCTGTAAAACTGCGGATTGGACGGATGAAAAAAGAGAAGGGAGACACACAGTGAGAAAAAAGGCGCATCAATGATGCGCCTGATTTGACGATTATTTTACGCGAGAAACGTATTCGCCAGAGCGGGTATCTACTTTTACCACTTCGCCAATCTGTACGAACAATGGCACTTTGATTACCGCGCCAGTCGACAGCGTAGCGGGCTTACCGCCGGTACCTGCGGTATCACCCTTCAGGCCTGGATCGGTTTCGATAACTTCCGCTTCGATGAAGTTCGGTGGCTGAACAGCGATCGCTTTATCGTTCCACAGGGTAACGATACAATCCGCATTGTCCTGCAGCCACTTGGTCACGTCATCCAGCACTTTAGATTCGATCTGATACTGCTCGAAAGATTCCGGGTGCATGAAGTAGTAGAAGTCGCCGTCGTTGTAAGAGTATTGCAGCGTCATATCACGAACGTCTGCGCCTTCGGCAGAGTCAGTAGATTTGAAGGTCTTCTCAACGCGAGAACCGGTCAGCAGACGACGCATTTTAACGCGCGCAAATGCCTGGCCTTTACCCGGCTTAACGAACTCACTGGCTTCGATGGCATATGGCTCGCCTTCGAACATGATTTTAAGACCGGGACGGAAATCGTTGCTAAGATAAGTCGCCATAAAGGCCCTCTGTAAATATTGAACTGGTAAATAGCCAAAAAAATGGCACACATTGTAACCCTAAATCCCCCCGTCAGAGAAGATTGGTTGCAGCAACTAGCTGATGTTGTCACCGAACCTGCTGAATTACTGCAACTTTTATCTCTTGATCAGCATGCTGATCTGGCTGCAGGCGCGGATGCGCGCAAGCTTTTCGCCCTGCGCGTACCGCGCGCCTTCATCGCACGCATGAAAAAAGGCGATGCGGCCGACCCGCTGCTGCTGCAAGTGCTCACCAGCCGTCAGGAATTTATCGATGCGCCAGGTTATAGCACCGATCCGCTGGATGAACAAAGCAGCGTGGTGCCGGGTTTACTGCATAAGTATAGAAACCGAGCGCTGCTGCTGGTAAAAGGCGGCTGTGCGGTCAACTGCCGCTACTGTTTCCGCCGCCATTTCCCCTATCAGGATAATCAGGGCAACAAGCGCAACTGGCAGGCAGCGATTGACTACATCGCCACGCATCCGGAACTGGACGAGATCATATTCTCCGGCGGCGATCCGCTGATGGCGAAAGATCATGAACTGGCATGGCTGGTGGGCGCGCTGGAGAAAATCCCGCATCTCAAACGCCTGCGTATTCACAGCCGCTTGCCGGTGGTAATCCCGTCGCGTATCACCGAAAGCTTGTGTCAGATTCTGGCGGACACGCGCCTGCAGGTATTGATGGTGAGCCATATCAACCATGCGCAGGAAATTGATGATGAGCTGCGTTACGGCATGCAGATGCTGAAGCGTGCCGGCGTGACGCTGCTCAATCAGAGCGTGTTGCTGCGTGATGTGAATGATGATGCGCAGACGCTAGCGGATCTCAGTAATGCGCTGTTTGATGCTGGCATTCTGCCCTACTACCTGCACGTGCTGGATAAGGTGCAAGGCGCGGCGCACTTCTTTGTGTCAGATGAGGAAGCACGTGGGCTGATGCGCCAGCTGCTGCCGATGGTTTCCGGTTATATTGTGCCGAAACTGGCGCGCGAGATTGGCGGCGAGCCAAGCAAGACGCCGCTGGATTTGCAGCTGCGTCAGGCATAAAAAAAGCCGCATCAGCGGCTTTTTTTACAACTGCAACTTACGGGCACTTATACACCTGGCCGGTCATTTTGCTGTCGAGCGGTGCGAAAGCTGACAGCAGATTCTGCGTCGGGCTGGTGGCGCCATAAATCACATTGCCGCCCATTTCTGCCGCGCGGTTGCGTAGGTCGTTAGCTGCGCCACGCAGTGAACTGCCTTCACCGCCTGAACCGCTCAGCCAGTTGCTCTGAGAGCCGGTAAGCGTTCCCAGCAGCTGACATTGACTTGCGGGTTGTTGGTCGACGAAGGTCACACGTTCGCCGCCAGCACTCAGTTGATTGGAGCTGCTACAGCCCGCCAGCAGTAAAGTTCCGACTGCCAGACCGAGCAAGAGGTTAATCCGCATTGTAATCCCCATTTATTATCATCAGTGTCGGGCGGCAGCGTAGCAGAAAAGCGCACTTTTTTTCTGAACATTCATTGCCCTAAACCCGTAAAGCCGAAGTATTGCGCCCTTACTTATACCTTGTTCCCCAGCAAAAGAAAAACCCCCGACCGTTTCCGATCGGGGGTTTTCCAGATGACTTAAGCAGTCAGGGGCAATTACATCATGCCGCCCATTCCGCCCATGCCACCCATACCGCCAGCGCCGCCTAAATCAGGTGCGTCGCTTTTTGGCAGGTCAGTCACCATCGCTTCGGTGGTGATCATCAGGCCCGCAACCGATGAAGCGTACTGCAGCGCAGAACGGGTCACTTTGGTTGGGTCCAGGATACCGAAGTCGATCATGTTGCCGTACTCTTCAGTCTGCGCGTTGTAACCGTAGTTACCGTCGCCTGCTTTCACGTTGTTAGCAACAACTGAAGGCTCTTCGCCGGCGTTGGAAACGATCTGACGCAGCGGGGCTTCCATTGCGCGCAGCGCAACTTTGATACCCACGTTCTGATCTTCGTTATCGCCTTTCAGGCCAGATGCGGCGATTTTCGCTGCAACGCGAACCAGCGCCACACCACCACCGGCAACCACGCCTTCTTCAACCGCAGCACGGGTCGCGTGCAGGGCATCTTCAACGCGTGCTTTCTTCTCTTTCATTTCAACTTCAGTTGCTGCGCCCACTTTCAGCACGGCTACGCCGCCTGCCAGTTTCGCTACGCGCTCCTGCAGTTTCTCTTTGTCGTAATCAGAGGTTGCTTCTTCGATCTGCTGACGAATCTGCGTTACGCGGCCAGAGATAGCGCCTTGATCACCCACGCCATCGATGATGGTGGTGGTGTCTTTGTTGATCACAACGCGTTTTGCCTGACCCAGATCTTCCAGGGTAGCTTTCTCCAGCTCCATACCGATCTCTTCAGAGATCACGGTACCGCCGGTCAGGATAGCGATATCCTGCAGCATCGCTTTACGACGGTCGCCGAAGCCAGGTGCTTTAACCGCAGCCACTTTGACGATACCGCGCATGGTGTTCACCACCAGCGTTGCCAGAGCTTCACCTTCCACGTCTTCTGCAATGATCAGCAGTGGCTTACCGGCTTTCGCAACGGCTTCCAGCACTGGCAGCATTTCGCGGATGTTAGAGATTTTCTTGTCAGCCAGCAGGATGAACGGGGTTTCCAGCTCAACTGCGCCTGTTTCTGGCTTGTTGATGAAGTACGGAGACAGGTAGCCACGGTCAAACTGCATACCTTCAACCACGTCCAGCTCATCTTGCAGGCCGGTGCCTTCTTCAACGGTGATAACGCCTTCTTTGCCCACTTTGTCCATCGCGTCTGCAATCAGTTTGCCCACGGTTTCATCAGAGTTAGCAGAGATGGTACCAACCTGTGCAATCGCGCGTGAATCCTGGCAAGGCACAGACAGGGTTTTCAGTTCTTCAACGGCGGCGATAACGGCTTTATCGATACCGCGTTTCAGATCCATCGGGTTCATGCCCGCAGCGACGGCTTTCAGGCCTTCGGTGATGATGGCCTGAGCCAGTACAGTTGCGGTGGTGGTGCCGTCGCCTGCTGCGTCGTTCGCTTTAGAGGCCACTTCTTTCACCATCTGTGCGCCCATGTTTTCGAACTTGTCTTCCAGCTCGATTTCACGCGCAACAGAAACACCATCTTTGGTGATGGTCGGTGCACCAAAAGATTTATCCAGAACCACGTTACGGCCTTTCGGGCCTAGGGTAACTTTTACTGCATCTGCCAGTACGTTTACGCCACGCAGCATTTTTACGCGTGCGTCATTACCGAATTTTACGTCTTTAGCTGCCATTTCAAATATCCCTTAAATTCGTTTCGTTCAGTGAATTGCGCGTAAATTACGCTTCAACAACTGCCAGGATGTCGCTTTCGGAGATGATCAGAACTTCTTCGTTGTCGATTTTCTCGGTTTTAGCACCGTAGCCTTCGCTGAAAATCACCAGATCACCCACTTTTACGTCCAGTGGCTTAACTTCACCGTTTTCCAGGATGCGGCCTTTGCCAACAGCCAGGATTTCACCGCGAGTAGATTTACCGGCAGCTGAACCGGTCAGCACGATGCCGCCCGCTGATTTAGCTTCGACTTCTTTACGCTTGACGATAACGCGATCGTGCAATGGACGAATTTTCATTTGATAGCTCTCCTTTAGAAAGTCCAATCATTCATTTTTGGGGTTGAGCCGGACAGCAGGGCTTCCAGCCTCGTGCTGGAAGAGATAGGGGCAATAAGTGGGCTTTCAAGGGCAAAAAATATAAATATTTTCGTTTCTGCAACAGACGGCGAAAAAAGCAACAAAAAGGCGGCTTGCGCCGCCTTGATTATCTAATGGTCTTTGTCATGACCTATTTGGTCCTGATCTTTGCGCTCATATTCACCGTCCACGGTGAAACCCGCATCCGGACCGGCGCCCGGACCGCGCCATACGCGCAAGTGCGGCATCAGCTTCAACGTCAGATGCTTCTGCACCGGCGGCAACAGCAGCAGTAAACCGAGGAAGTCGGTGAAGAAACCGGGCAACAGCAGCAGGAAGCCGGAGATAATCAGCGAAACGCTTTTGGTCATCTCAGCCGCCGGGCTTTCGTTACGCGCCAGCTTCTCCTGCATCAAACGGAAGTTCTTCATGCCCTGATTTTTCACCAGCGACACACCAATACACGAGGTGAAGATCACCAATAGCATGGTGAGCAGCACGCCCAGCGCATGCGCAACCTGAATAAAGATAGAGATCTCAATCCAGGCCAAAACAAAAAAAATCACGAACGGTAACCAGCGCACCGAGTTCTCCTGTGAGTTGGAGCTGCCCCGCAAATGGCCAGGCAGCAGAAAGGGAGGGTCTATGTGACAGTATTGATAGAGATGGGCATTTGCACCGGCATTTTCAACCGATCCTGCCATTTTTTTCCCACTGACTTAAAATTGCGAAGTACATCACATATCGTTATTACCGCTGGGCCTGCAAAAGCCCGTAAAGTGATCTGTGCACAAACAATTCTGTAACATCAGAATATGATCGTGCCCGTCAGTGCGAAGATGGATAATATGTCGGCGCTGACATTCCACGACAATATAATCGCTTCACCTGCACGTTGTTTGCCGCCCGTCCATCCCGACGCCCGGCAGTAACCAGGCAGCAATAACAAGAAGGTAATCATGGCGAACAACATTCGTATCGAAGAAGACCTGTTAGGCATGCGCGAAGTTCCGGCAGACGCTTACTACGGTGTTCATACTCTGCGTGCGATTGAAAACTTCTATATTAGTAATAACAAAATCAGCGACATACCGGAGTTTGTCCGCGGTATGGTGATGGTGAAGAAAGCAGCCGCGCTCGCCAACAAAGAGTTGCAGACCATTCCCCGCAATATCGCCAACACCATTATTCAGGCCTGTGATGAAGTGCTGAACAACGGTAAATGCATGGATCAGTTCCCGGTTGACGTCTATCAGGGCGGCGCGGGCACCTCGGTCAACATGAACACCAATGAAGTGCTGGCCAACATCGGCCTGGAGCTGATGGGCCACCAGAAAGGTGAATATCAGTACCTCAATCCCAACGATCACGTGAACAAGTGTCAGTCCACCAACGATGCTTATCCAACCGGTTTTCGTATCGCGGTGTACGCTTCGATCCTGAAGCTGCTCGACGGCATCAATCAGCTGAGCGAAGGTTTCCAGCGCAAAGCGGTTGAATTCGAAAGCATTCTGAAAATGGGCCGTACTCAGCTGCAGGATGCGGTGCCGATGACGCTTGGCCAGGAGTTCCACGCGTTTAACGTGCTGCTGAATGAAGAGACTCGCAGCATTCTGCGCACCGCTGAACTGCTGCTGGAAGTGAACCTTGGCGCCACCGCCATCGGCACACGTCTCAATACGCCGGATGGCTATCAGCAGCTGGCGGTACAGCGTCTGGCGGAAGTGAGTAATCTGCCGGTGGTGCCTGCAGAAGATTTGATTGAAGCCACCTCCGACTGCGGCGCGTACGTGATGGTGCACTCGGCGCTGAAACGCCTGGCCGTGAAACTATCGAAAATCTGTAACGACCTGCGCCTGCTCTCCTCCGGTCCGCGCGCCGGCCTGAATGAGATCAACCTGCCTGAACTGCAGGCCGGTTCATCAATCATGCCCGCCAAAGTCAATCCGGTGGTGCCAGAAGTGGTGAACCAGGTGTGCTTCAAAGTGATCGGCAATGACATCACCGTCACTATGGCGTCAGAAGCGGGTCAGCTGCAGCTCAACGTGATGGAGCCAGTGATTGGCCAGGCGCTGTTTGAATCGATCAGCATCCTGACTAACGCCTGCTTCAACCTGCTGGAAAAATGCGTCAACGGCATCACCGCCAACAAAGCGGTGTGTGAAGCTTACGTGTTCAACTCGATTGGTATCGTAACTTACCTCAACCCGTATATCGGCCACCACAACGGCGATATCGTCGGTAAAATTTGCGCCGAAACCGGTAAGAGCGTACGTGAAGTGGTGCTGGAGCGCGGCCTGCTGACGGAAACCGAACTGGATGACATTTTCTCCATTCAGAACCTGATGCATCCGGCGTACAAAGCCAAACGCTACACCGACGAAAACGAACAGTAATCCGTTCCGGATCAAGTTGCCAACAGCACGCCCATATACAATGCGGCGTGCTTTTTTCATTTTGGCGGCTACAACTTTAAGAGTCGGGATTTCTCCGCGGCTCAGGGAGTGGAACGAATGGTAGTAGTGGAGTTGGTTATTGTCCTGCTGGCAATCTGGCTCGGTGCACGTCTGGGCGGCATCGGTATTGGGTTCGCGGGCGGTTTAGGTGTGCTGGCGTTGACGCTGATTTGCGGCTTGAAACCCGGCGCGATTCCCTTTGATGTAATCGAAATTATCATGGCGGTGATTGCCGCAATTGCCGCGATGCAGATCGCCGGCGGTCTTGATTATCTGGTGGGATTGGCAGAACGCCTGCTGCGCCGCCATCCACGCTATGTCACCTTCCTTGCGCCGCTGGTCACCTATGTCATGACGCTGCTGGCCGGCACCGGCCACACCGCCTTCTCCACCTTGCCGGTGATTGCCGAAGTGGCGAAAGAGCAAGGCGTGCGCCCGTCGCGTCCGTTGTCGATTGCAGTCGTCGCCTCGCAGATTGCCATTACCGCCTCGCCGCTCTCGGCGGCGGTGGTATTCTTCGCTTCAATCCTTGAACCGCATGGCGTGAGTTATCTGGCGCTGCTGGGTGTGGCGATTCCCTCTACCATGGCAGCGATCTTCTGCGCCGCCATCATCACCAGTTTTCTCGGCAAGGAGCTCAGGGATGATGAGAAATATCAGGCGCGTTTAGCGAAAGGTGAAGTGAAACTGCGCGGTGAGCAGGTTTATGACATCAAACCGGGCGCGAAGCGTGCCGTATTGCTGTTCCTGATCGGCATCGCCGCCGTGGTGCTCTACGCCACCGCGATTAGCGACAGCGTTGGCCTGATCAGCAATCCCGTGCTGCCGCGCAACGAAGCCATCGTGGTGTTTATGCTGACCGTTGCCACGCTGATCTGCCTGACCTGTAAAGTCGATACCGGTGAAATCCTCAGCGCCAGCACCTTTAAATCGGGCATGAGCGCCTGTATCTGCGTGATGGGCGTAGCATGGCTGGGCGATACCTTTGTCAAAGCGCACCTCAACGATATCCAGGCGTTAGCCGGTGATATGCTGCAAGGTTATCCGTGGATGCTGGCGCTGGTGCTGTTCTTCGCCTCTACGCTGCTCTATTCGCAAGCCGCCACCACCAAAGCGTTGATGCCTGCCGCGTTGATGCTGGGCGTCTCGCCGCTGGCCGCCGTCGCGTCCTTTGCGGCGGTTTCCGCGCTGTTCGTGCTGCCGACCTATCCTACGCTGCTGGCCGCGGTGGAAATGGATGACACCGGTTCAACGCGTATCGGCAAGTTTGTGTTTAACCACTCCTTTATTATTCCGGGCGTGTTAGCGATTGCCTTCTCGGTGGCGTTTGGCTTCCTGTTTGGCAGCCTGATTCTGTAGCGCGTTTACATCCTGAAAACCTCGTGGCGAAGCGGTCGTGTTATTATCGCGGCCTATTCGCCACCGGAGCTCACTCATTCGCTATGGCTGCACGACTCTTTCGCCTTGCCGGCTTTTGCCTGGCGCTGGTTTTCTGCCTTTCGGCACAAGCCTCACTCTTCTCCCCGAACAACAACAGCCGCTTTGTGCCGGTTGATCAGGCGTTTGGCTTCGATTTCACTCAGCAAGGCAATCAGCTGACGCTCAGCTGGAAAGTGAAGGATGGCTACTACCTCTATCGCCAGCAAATCCACGTCACGCCGCAAAAAGCGCAAATTGCTCCACTCACGCTGCCGCCGGGCCAGCCGCATGAAGATGAGTTCTACGGCAAAAGTGAAATCTATCCGCAGGATCTGCAACTGCCGATCACGCTGCACCAGGCCGCTGCCGGCGCGCGACCGTCACCGTGACCTATCAGGGCTGTGCGGCTGCGGGCTTCTGCTATCCGCCGGAAACCCGCGCGGTGCCGCTGAGCGCGGTTGCCGCCAATCAGGCTGCGTCTGCGGTCAGCGCGCAGCCCGCCAATCACAGCACGCCGCTGCCGTTTTCACCGCTTTGGGCGTTGCTGATTGGTATTGGCGTCGCTTTCACGCCGTGTGTGCTGCCGATGTATCCGCTGATCTCCAGCATCATTTTAGGAGGCCCGCGCCGCTATTCGATGGGGCGATTGTTCGCGCTGGCGATGGTGTATGTGCAAGGTATGGCATTGACTTACACCGTGCTCGGCATGGTTGTGGCAGCGGCCGGATTACGCTTCCAGGCGGCGCTGCAACATCCTTACGTGCTGATTGGCTTGTCGGCGCTGTTTATCGTGCTGGCGCTGTCGATGTTTGGCCTGTTCTCGCTGCAATTGCCTGCCAGCCTGCAAACGCGCCTCACGCTGTGGAGCAATAGCCAGCAAGGTGGCTCGCTGCCGGGCGTATTTATGATGGGCGCACTGGCCGGATTGATCTGCTCGCCCTGCACCACCGCACCGCTCAGCGCCATTCTGCTGTACATCGCGCAGAGCGGTAATCTGTGGGCCGGAGCCGGTACGCTGTGGCTCTATGCCTTCGGCATGGGCCTGCCGCTGATTGCCGTGACGATGTTTGGCAACAAGCTGCTGCCAAAAAGTGGGCCGTGGATGCAAACCGTCAAAGAGGGTTTTGGCTTTGTGATTCTGGCGCTGCCGGTATTCCTGCTGGAACGGGTGATTGGCGATCTGTGGGGCATCCGTCTGTGGAGCCTGCTCGGCGTGGCGTTTTTTGCCTGGGCATTCAGCCTCAGCCTGCGCGCCAGCGGCAAATGGCGCGTGCTGCAAATCATCATGCTCGCCGCCGCGCTGGTCAGTGCGCGCCCGCTACAGGATTGGGCGTTTGGCAGCAGCAACAGCGCGCAAGCCGTGGCGCATCTGCCGTTCCACACCATCAATAGCAGCGAGCAGCTCGACAGCGCGCTGCAGCAGGCGCAAGGCCGTATCACCATGATCGATCTCTACGCCGACTGGTGTGTGGCCTGCAAAGAGTTCGAGAAATACACCTTCAGCGATGAGGGCGTGCGTAACGCGCTAAGTCAGGTACAACTGCTGCAAGCCAATGTCACCGCCAATAACGCGCAGGACAACGCGCTGTTGCAGCATCTGCAGGTTTTAGGTTTGCCCACCATTCTGTTCTTCGATGCGCAAGGCAAAGAGATCCCCGATTCGCGCGTCACCGGCTTCCTCAACGCCGCCGATTTCCGCGCGCATTTGCAGAATGTGTCACGTTAAACGACACTGTCAGCAGGACACTGCCCGTTCGTCCGCGAGCGGGCCCGCATTCCAGAGGAGAGTCACTTGCAACGTGAACAAATACTCGAGCATGCGTTGAATGTGCTCGAACAAAGTGGCCTGGCCGCCACCACTTCCCTAACTCAGCTGGCTGGTGCAACCGGTCTTGAAGCGGAACAACTCACGCGTTTCTGGCCCGATCGTGATGCTTTGCTGTATGACGCGCTGCGCTATCACGGCCAGCAGATTGACAGCTGGCGTCGTCAGGTGCAGCTTGATGAACACCTCAGCGCCGAACAAAAGCTGTTAGCCCGCTACGAAGTGCTGAGTGAGCACGTCAGCAAAGGTCGTTTTCCCGGCTGCCTGTTTATCGCCGCCTGCAGCTTCTATCCGCAACCCGATCAGCCGGTGCATCAGCTAGCCGAACAGCAAAAGCGCAGTTCCTGGCAATTCACCCATGAAATTCTGGTCGATCTAGCGCTGGATAATCCCAGCATGGTGGCCGATCAGATGGAATTGATTTTGGAAGGTTGCCTGAGCAAACTGCTGGTGAAACGCAACGTACAGGATGTCGCGACGGCGCGCCGTCTGGCGGAAGATGTACTTGGTATCGCGCTGTGCCGTAAAAATGGTGCGCTGGCGTAGCCTTTTTGTTCACCTTGTCTGAAAAGCAAGCAATCAATCACGATTGCACCGCTTTTTTGACGAAAGCCGTTGACGGCTGTAAGCCATTAGGGTTTAATGCGCCCCGTTGCCCGGATAGCTCAGTCGGTAGAGCAGGGGATTGAAAATCCCCGTGTCCGTGGTTCGATTCCGCGTCCGGGCACCAACATTCTGAAAACCCAGCTTATGGCTGGGTTTTTGCTTTTCTGCGTTCTGAAAAAGATGCCAGTTTCTCACCGACATCTTCCCCCACATCAGATCTGAAATATCCGACCATCTCCGGTGGGAAGTTCAACATTCAGACTCAACTTACCGCCTAACGCTTCTACATATTTTTTCAGGCTGGAAAGTTTTATCTCGTCACCTCGCGCCTCAATCGCTGCGATAGCAGGTTGCGAGATACCCATCTTTTCAGCCAGCTGCACCTGTGAAAGTTCCAGCTCCTCACGCAACTGACGCAGGCGGATCTCCAGAATTTTTTGGTCTGCCTTATTTTTAATGCGCTCTTGGGACTCAGGAGAACGCTGTGCGATCAGCTCTTCAAGTTTTGGCATTGGTTAATTCCTCCAGATGCTGCATGTACTCTTTATCGGCTAGTTTGATCATCGATTGGTAGAAACGCTTCTGATTCACTCCAGTTTTATCCCCCGCACACAGCACGATAGCTTTCCTTGCGGGATCAAACGCGAAAAATGCGCGAATCGGCCTTCCATTACTTTGGACGCGAAGTTCCTTCATGTTGGCAAAACGAGAACCGGTGACCGTATCGACATCCGGTCGCCCCAACATTGGGCCAAACACTTTCAGAACTTCGAGGCTCGACAACACATCTTCAACCATTTCATCATCTTGTTCTTGCAGCCATGCTGCAAAGAGCAAAGTAATTTCGACTTCCCAACTGTTCAAAATTGCCTCTCATAAACTGTAGTTTATATCGTCACCATATAAACTGGAAGTTATATTTTGAGAGATGATTTTCATCATGATTTCTGCTTGCCGATGTACTTAACGTCTTAGATTTGAGAGACGCTTCTGAAAATAAATTAAAGACTCAGCTAATACTTTTAATTTATCTCCCCATAATAAAATCCAATAAAATTAATTATCAGTGAGTTAAATTCATCCGAAATAATAATTCGTGATCCTGTCTTGGTTAGCCGTAACATCCTCTGCGTAACATCTGCGTAATCGCGTAAGCTTAATCATATGCCAGTAATCATCCGATGATTCAGCTTGTTAGCTGAACACCCTATTCAATGAAGTAATGACTCATCACAACCAAAAATAAAAACGCTTACTTTTACATTTAATTATTTATCCAGGAACACAACGCGATTAATTAAATCAATCCCTACAGGAAAATAACCATGAGCGCAGGAAACCGAATCTATTTACGTCGTCCCGCCGATGCCGAACCGCTGCTGGAAGCTTTTCGCCGGTTACCGGCTGCGGTGGTGGCGGATTGCATGAGCCGTTTGCCCGCCTTGTCGGCCGAGATCAGCCTGAAAACCGCGCCGCGCCAACCGATCATGTGTGGCCTGGCGGTGACGGTTAAAGCGCGTTCCGGTGACAACCTGATGCTGCACAAAGCGCTGGATATGGCGGGCCGAAACGATGTGATTATTCTGTCGAACGAGGGCGATCGCAGTCAGTCGCTGATGGGCGAAGTGATGGCGACCTATGCCAGACAGCGCGGTATGGAAGGCATTGTGCTGGACGGACCGGTCCGCGATATCGAAGGGTTGTCACGCATGGACTTCCCCATCTACGCCGCCGGTCACACGCCGGGCGGCCCGTTCAAGGATGGTCCGGGCGAGATCAACGTGCCAATTGCCTGCGGTAAAATTCACGTTTCACCGGGCGATATCGTGCTGGGCGATGCGGATGGTGTGATTGTGATTCCTCGCCAGGATGCAGCGCGCATTCTCGAAGCGGCGCAGGCGTATTTAATCGTTGATGAACACAACTTCGAGCTGGCGAAAACCGGCTCACTCGAACGCAGCTGGCTGGATGAAACACTGCGCACCAAGCAGGTTGAAATCATTGATGATGTGTTTCGTTAGAAACAAAACCGCGCGATAAATCGCGCCGCTACCTATGCGTGCACCTATGTGTAGCGGCGCAATTCATTGCGCGATAAATCGCGCCGCTACCGATGCGTGCACCTATTTGTCGCAGCGCAATTTACTGCACAACGTTAAGGCGTACTGCTCACCATCGCCAGTTTGCGCTGGCGATTCTCACGCCACACCGCAAATATCCCGGCCAGCGCCACAATCGATGCGCCCAGCAAGGTGGTGCTGCCCGGCAGGCTGTTCAGGAACAGATAACCAATCAGCATCGACCACACCAGCGTGGTGTAATCGAACGGTGCCAGCAGTGACGCATCGGCGTAACGCAGGCTCAGCGTCACCAGAATCTGCGCCAGACCCCCAAACATGCCGCAGCCCACCAGCAACAGCAGCTGTAACGCGCTGGGTTTGCTCCAGCCAAACAGCGCCGTCGCCAGGCCAATTACGGTAGTCATCAGTGAGAAATAGAACACGATCGCGCCCGGCTTCTCGATGCCGTTGAGGAAGCGAATTTGCACGTTAGAAGTCGCGGAGCACAGCGCCGCCAGCAACGCACATGCCACACCAATACTCGTCGTCGCGTTGCTGGCCCCATGGGAAAACAGCGCGCCGCTGGTGCTCAGGCTGGAAGAGAGCATGATCAAAATGCCGGATAATCCCACCACCACCGCGACCCAGCGTGAAACCCGCACCAGCTCTTTCAGCAGCATCGCCGCCAGGATTACGGTAAACAGCGGCGCCGCATAGCTCAGCGCGGTGGCATCGGCCAGCGAAATATAGACCAGCGCCAGATAGTTAAAATACATGCCGCCGGTGCCGGAGAAGCCACGAATAAAGTGACCAGATAGGTTACGCGTCTTGAGATTTTCCAGCACGTCGCCCTGCATTTTCAACCAAATCAGCAGCGGCAACAGCGCGATAAAACTGCGGAAAAAAATCACTTCGCCGGTGGGAATGGCGCCGTTCAGCCCCTTCACACACGCCAGCATCAAGGTGGCGCACAGCGCGGCCAGTATCTTCAGTAACACGCCTAATCGGGCATTCATGCTTTTTCACTTCTCTCTACCACATGCAATCGGCGGGATTGCCGAGAGGACTTGCAATCAGCCTGGCGAGAAAAGTGTGCGCTGGATAACACTTTTTTGCTCTGCCCGAATAGAAAGAACTTATGCGCCGCTTAGCCATATTTTTTTGCTATTGCACGACAGGGTTTCCCTCTTTTTCGCCTGAAAACAAAGCCGATATAGTCCAGAAAAGCGAGAACGCAGGCGCTCCGTCCCGGTGACGCCGTGGTATTCATCATTGAGGAAGTTCACATGACCATGAAAAGACTTACCACCATCGGGCTGGCACTGCTGCCGCTGCTGGCTATTTCGGCTGCGCATGCCGACATGATGGCCAACATCAAATCCAGCGGCGAGCTAAAGTGCGCGGTCTATTCGGACGTGCCGCCCTTCTCTTCTCCGGATCCGAAAACACGTCAGTTGGCGGGCATGGATATCGATCTATGTAACGCGCTGGCGAAGCAGATGAACGTCAAACTGACGCTGGTGCCCACCTCGGTGGAAGCGCGTATTGCGGTGATTGCTACCGGCCGCGCCGACGTGCTGATCGCCAATCTGGCCTACACCAAAACGCGCGGCAACCAGATTCAATTCAGCGATCCCTATTACGTCGCCAAAGAGATGCTGCTGGTCAAAGCACCGCTGGCTGACAAGCCGCTGAGCTATTTCCAGGGCAAACGCATCAGCGCCACCAAAGGCACCACTTCTGAGCAATCAATCCATATCAAAGGCGGCAAAGCGGTGACCTTCCAGGATTCAGCCTCCGCGTTCCTCGCGCTGGAGCAGAACAAATCGGTGGGCTTCGTCACCAACACCATGACCGGCATCAAAACCATTTCGCAGGCAAAAAAAGACGGCATCAATCTGGCGATGATCAAAGAACCGATGGCGCTGGAGCCGATTGGTGTCGGCATGAAGCGTGATGAACCGGCGTTGCTGGCCAGCGTCAACAGCAGCCTGAAGGCGATGGACGATGACGGCACCATCGACAAAATCTGGGATACGTGGATTGGGCCCAACACCGAATACAAAATGGTGCGCGAAGAGCGCGTACAGCCGCTCTCCAGTCTGAAATTTGAACCGCTGGAATAACCATGCCCGTGACGTCGCACTCTGCTCTCCAGCCTGCCAGCGTTCCCGCGCTGGCTTGCTCCTCTGCTATCAAGCTCTCCACCATCGGCGCACGCGCGTGGCTGGTGGAAGCGCCAGGCGGTTTCGATCTCCCGGCGCAGCGCCGCATCTGGTCGCTGGCGCGCCTGCTGCATGCCGATGAAGCGATTGAAGCGCTGATTCCCGGCGTCACCAATCTGCTGGTACTGTTCCGCCATATTCCAGCTGATGAAATCGCCGTGCGTATGCAGCTGCATGCCGCATGGGATCAGGCGCAGGCGATCAGTCCGCAGGGCAAACTGATTGAAATTCCGGTGCATTACGGCGGTGAACACGCCACCGATCTCGAGGCGGTGTGCCGCCATACCGGTTTGAGCCCACGCGAGGTGGTGCGTCTGCACCATCAAAGCGAATACACGGTGTTTGCATTGGGCAGCGCGCCGGGCTTCGGCTATCTGCACGGCTTGGATCCGCTGCTGGCGACACCGCGCAAGAAAGTGCCGTCGCTTAGCATGTTGAAAGGCACCGTCACCATCGGTGGCGCGCAGGCGGGCGTTTCGGCGCTGACCGGCCCGAACGGCTGGAATGCGATTGGTTTTGCCGAGCTGGTGGTGTTTGACCCGCTGGCCGCATCGCCCGCGCTGATGGCACCGGGCGATCGCATCCGTTTTCTGCCGCAGAGGATTGAGCTGTGATTGAGATCGAACAGAGCGGTGCGCTCAACACGGTGCAGGATTTAGGTCGCTTCAACTATCGCCACATCGGCGTGTCGGTGAGCGGCGCGATGGATCCGCTGGCGCTGCGTGCCGGTAATTTACTCCTCGGCAACGACGAAAATGCGGCGGCAATTGAAGTGCAGCTGTTCCCGTTCCGCGTACGTTTTCTGCAAAACAGCAGCATCGCGGTGACCGGCGCGGATTGCCGCGCCACGCTGGATGGCACGCCGCTGCCGCCGTGGTGGGGCTGCAGCGTGCGTGCCGGGCAAGTGCTGGAGCTGCGTTACCCGCGCAGCGGCGCGCGTGGCTATCTGTGTGTTGCTGGCGGCATTGATGTGCCGCTGGTGCTTGGCTCGCGCAGTACCGCGCTGCGCGGTGGCTTCGGCGGCGTTGAAGGACGTCCGCTGCAGCGTGGCGATCGGCTGGCACTCGGCGAAAATCGCGGCCCGGCACTTCCGCGCAGCGGCATCGGTATTGAACCGCCAGACAGCGCATTACACGCCAGTTTTCCCCGCAACAGCGCCGGAGACATTCAGCTGCGCGCCATTCCCTCCGGCGAATACCCACTGTTTGCCGCCGATGCCGCGCGCTTCTGGCAGCAATCCTGGCAGGTATCAAATCAAAGCAATCGCACCGGCTATCGGCTATCAGGCGATCCTATCTTCCCGTCAGAAACCGTTGAGATGCGATCGTACGGGCTGATCCCCGGCATTGTGCAGGTGCCGCCGGGTGGTGAACCGATCATCCAGCTAAGCGATGCCAATACCGCCGGCGGTTATCCGAAGATCGCTGGCGTGATCGAGCAGGATCTGTGGCGGCTTGGGCAAGTGCTGCCGGGCCAATCGATCCAGCTGATCCACAGCGATGTGCATGAAGCGATCGCCATCGAACAGGAAGTGGCGCGCTGGCTGAGCCGTTTGCGCTTCAGCTGCCAGCCACTGCGTAAAGCGCTTACCGTTTAATCCGCACAAGGAAACCAGACATGAAGATTGATGTGAATTCCGATATGGGCGAAGGCTTCGGCATTTACCAGCTGTGCGATGACGCCGCACTAATGAAAGTGGTGTCATCCGCCAATATCGCCTGCGGTTTCCACGCTGGCGATCCGGCGATCATGACCAACATGGTGCGGCTGGCGAAGGCACATGGCGTGGGCATTGGCGCGCATCCCGGCTTGCCGGATCGTCAGGGTTTTGGCCGCCGCGAACTGCCGTTTAGCGCCGAAGAGATTTGTCAGCAGGTGGCCTATCAGCTCGGCGCGCTGACGGCGATTGCCCGCGCGGAAGGCACCCACGTTTCCCACTTCAGTTTCCACGCCGCGATGGGCAACATCGTCAACCGCGATGCCGACCTGGCGCAACAGGTGATGGAGTTAGTGGCGCGCATCAATAGCGAGCTGATCATCTTCGCCCAGCCCGATACGATCATTGAAGTCGCGGCGCAGGCGGCTGGCCTGAAAACGCTGACGCTGTTCCTGGCCGACCGCGCCTATGACGCGCAAGGCCGTCTGGTGCCGCGCGGCATTGCCGGTGCGGTGATCAACGAGGAAAGCGCGCTGCGCGCCCGCGTGCGCCAGTTTTTGCAGCACGGCACGGTGACGACGATTGAAAGTGAAGAGATAGCGGTGCGTGCGCGCTCGATTCTGGTTCACAGCGACACGCCAGGTTCCTTGGCGCTCGCCACCATTGTGCGCAGCGAAATCGAAGCCAGCGGTCATCAGGTCGCCCCGGCGGCGGAGGTGGTCATTGATTAGCGGCCTGCTTATCCATCGCACCGATACGTAGCGGCGCGATTTATCGCGCAATAAATTGCGCCGCTACAGTTTTTGCATCTCTCCGCAACGGCGCGATAATTATTTCAATGAATCAAACACAACCACCACAAAACGCCGCAATGCGATCGCATCCCGTCTCTAACCGCTCCATGCTCGTGGCATACGACAACCTGATAAACGGGCTCATGCCGTACGCCGCGCCCTGCACCGTCACCACGTGCTGCTCCTCAATCAGCGCCAGCACAAAATCGGCATCGTTGGTGATCAGCCGGCCACCGGCGCTGGTTTTACCGATGTAGCCCGCGATATTCACAAACAGATAAAATGCGCCCTGCGGTTTGTGGCAGCGCAGGCCATCAATCGACGTCAGGCGCTCCAGCACGTAATCGCGGCGCTGGCGATAGATGCGCGCGCGCTCCTGCAGCAGATCCTGCGGGCCCTCCAGCACCGCCACCGCCGCGGCCTGCGTTAAGGTGCAAACACCGCCGCTGTTCTGGGTATTCACGTTGCTCATCGCTTTGATCAATGGCGCCGGGCCGCCGCAGAAACCCAATCGCCAGCCGGTCATGGACCAGGCTTTCGACACGCCGTTCACCGTCAGCACGCGGTCAACCAGGCGCGGCTCAACCTGCGCCAGCGTGTAAAAACGCACATCGTCATAAATCAGGTGTTCATAGATATCGTCGGTCATGATCCACACCTGCGGATGGCGCAGTAGCACCTCGCCCAGCGCGTGCAGCTCCGCTTGGCTCGCCACCGAACCGGTGGGATTGCTCGGGTAGTTGAGCAACAACCATTTGGTTTTGTCGGTGATGGCGGCGTCTAAATCGGCCGGCAGCGGTTTGAAGCCGTTCTCCTGCGTGCAGGGTAGCGCCACCGGTACGCCACCAGCGAATCTGACGATATCGGCATAGCTGATCCACGATGGCGTAGGGATCACCACTTCATCGCCTGGATTGATGGTCGCGAGGATCGCGTTAAAAATGATCTGCTTAGCGCCGCCGGCGGTGAGGATCTGGCTGACGTCGTAATCGAGCTGATTATCGCGTTTGAACTTCAGCTGGATCGCTTTGCGCAGCGCCGGCGTGCCGTCGGTGGGCGGATAACGCGTATCCCCGGCGCGCGCAGCGGCATAAGCGGCTTCAATCGCGTGAGGTGGCGTAGGGAAATCGGGTTCACCGGTAGAAAGCGCCACCACATCAATGCCCTGCGCCGCGAGATCGCGGGCCTTTTGGGTCATGGCAACGGAGGCAGAAACGGTCACATTCTTTAATCGATCGGCTATCTCGGGCATGGGTTAATCCTGGCTCAGTGTCAGCATGAAAGGCTTGCAGCAAGCTGCAAACACGACGTTTACCAGAGGATAGGTTTTTGCCCGAAGCGGCGGTTAATAGTGCTTTGTTGTGGTGATATAACACAAAGCGATGACTGAACCGACCGCACACTTTCGCCATAAAGGTGGCGAGCCTGATGTGGAAATGCGCGGCAGGTCACGCGCCAGCGCCTGACGCAATGTTAATAGAGTGTTACTTTGAGTGCCGGTTAGCAGCGCGCACCGCCGGTTTACTCACTCCCATCATCGCCAAATCTAATGAGTGAATCGCACCATACCAGTGCAAAGGTCGCTGTTTTACCCTCGCCGTCTCGGCAACTGTCCAACTCAGCACCTGCCGTAGGAGGCACTGTGGCTCTACCCTCCTGTCTGAGTTCATTCGCGAAAGCCTATTTTGGCATCAAGTTTGCTTGATACCCGCTATGCGTTCTGTTGGAGGAAGCGTTCATGAATCTTCGTCGCCTGAAGTACTTTGTTAAAATTGTTGATGTGGGCAGCCTGACCCAGGCCGCCGATATTTTGCATATTGCCCAGCCCGCGCTGAGCCAGCAGCTGGCTACGCTGGAAGGGGAAGTGAATCAGCAACTGCTCATTCGTACCAAGCGCGGCGTGACGCCGACCGAAGCCGGGAAAACCCTCTATTCCCACGCGCAGGCGATTTTACGCCAGTGCGAGCAGGCACAAAGCGCCATTGAGCTGGTCGGCGCGTCACTAAGCGGCAGCGTCTCAGTGGGCTTAGCGCCGGGCACCGCGGCACAAAACCTCGCATTACCGCTGATGATGGAAGTGCAGCAGCAGCATCCCGGCATCGTGCTCTATTTTAATGAGAACTTCGGCACCACGCTAAGCGAACTGATCATGAATGGCCGCATGGATATGGCGGTGATTTACGATCACCGCACCATTCACGGTCTGCGCTTTATGCCGCTGATGAAAGAGGATCTCTACTTCGTCTGTCCGTTCAGCCTCGCACAGCCGGTGAAAGAGATCCCGCTGGCGCAGGTGGCGCAATACGATCTGTTCCTGCCGCGCGTCTACAACATCATGCGCAAAGTGCTCGACGATGCCTTCGTACACAACAATCTGCAGTACCGCGTGAAATGCGAGATCGAGTCGCAAACTACGCTGAATGCCGCTCTGAGCGCCGGTCTCGGCACCACAATCATGCCGGAATCCGCCGCGCGCGCGATGCTGAAAAGCGGCGATGCGTGGATGGCGAAGATCGTCGATCCGGATGTGCAGGTGTCGCTGTCGTTTTGCATGTCGGATCACCTGCCGCTGTCACAGCCGGCCGAAGCGGTGAAATCGATCCTGCTGTCGCTGATGTCGCGCCGCAACGTTGAGAATCATCCTTTGACGTTGGTGGGATAAGTCCCGCTTATTGCCGCAAAGCGAAACCCTCTTACTGCCCGTATTGCGAACGCGCTAGATTACGATTTTGCCCGCTCCGGCGGGCGTGTTTCGCTTTGACGGGAATTCCATGGATAAAACCGCAATACCGCTGCCGACGCTGCGTGCGCTGGCGCGCAAGATGCAATCCTCCGGGCTGAACAGCCTGGCGCTCGATGGCAAGCACTGGTCAGTGCGGTTGACCTTCGCCGCCACGCCAGCCACGCCCGCGCCTGTCACGCTTCCCGCCGCAGAAATCCCCCCCATCACGCAACGCATCGGCGCACCGATGCCCGGCACGCTGCTGCGCCGCCATCCGCATAGTCCGCAGGATTTTGTCGCGCCCGGCCAGCACATCGAGGCCGGTGCGGTGGTGGCGCTGGTGCAGGTTGGCCCGCTGTATGTGCCGGTGATCAGCCCGGATAGCGGCACGGTGCAGTCGTTCGCGGCAGAGCATTTGTCTGCGGTGGAGTATGGCGAGGACGTGTTGATGTTTCAGTCGCCATGAATGGCAGCCCTGCGGGGTTATAAGGGGCGCTTATTGCCTCAAAATTTTTATGTCTTATGCCCTTGCGGCATAACTGCATACAGTCAAAAGACGCCATAACGAGGAGAGGCAGATGCCATTTTCAGATTACAAAACCGCGCTGGTGACCGGCGCATCGGCGGGAATGGGCGAAGCGATCGTTGAACGCCTGTGCCAGGAGGGCATCACCGTGCACGCGGTGGCGCGCCGTAAAGAGCAGCTGGCAGCGCTGGCCGATCGTACCGGCTGTATTCCGCACGCGGTGGATGTCAGTGACATAAAGGCGCTGACCGCGCTATGCCAGGATCTCGAAATCGACATTCTGGTGAATAACGCTGGCCTGTCGCATCCGGGCTCGATCCTCGATGCCGATGAGAACGTGATTGAAACCCAGGTAGACGTCAATCTGCGCGCGGTGCTGCATCTGTGTCGGTTGCTGGTGCCGGGCATGGTGGCGCGCGATCGTGGCCACGTCTTCAACATCACCTCGATTGCTGCCATCTACAACTTCAACGGTAACTCGGTGTATCACGCCACTAAAGCCGGCGTGCATGCCCTTTCGCGCCAGCTACGCGTCGATTGCTACGGCGCGCGCGTGCGCATCACCGAAATCTGTCCGGGCCGCGTCGCCACCGATATCTTCGGCAACGTGTCGGGCGATCACGAAGAGGCGCGCCGCCGCTTCATTGATGGCTTTGAATTGCCGCAGGCCAAAGATATCGCCGACTGCGTCGCTTTCGCGCTCGCGGCACCGCTGGCGGTAAATATCGGCAACATCGAAATCACCCCGACATTGCAGGTGCCGGGCGGTCTTTCCACCATGCGACCGGGCGACCACAGCGCGTAGCAGGCGATGATGAGGTAACAGAATGGCTCTCGATTTCAGCAGTGTGATAACCGGCCAATACGGCCAGATGATCGTTGACGGAACGGTGATCACCCTTGAACTGGCGTTGGGTGCCTGGCTGCTGGCGATGGTGCTGGCGCTGCTGCTGGTGGTAATTCGCCTGACTGAAAACCGCATCGCGGTTGGGCTGGTCAAAGCCTATGTCTCTTATCACCGCAATGTGCCAACGCTGATCCAGTTGATGATGTGGTACTTCGCCATTCCCACGCTGCTGCCGGAAGCGCTGCAGATGTGGATCAACAACTACAACGCCGAGTTCCTGTTCTCCCTCACCGCGCTGGGCCTGTGTCAGGCGGCGTACTTCTCCGAAGATATCCGCAGCGGCCTGCGCGCCATTCCCGACGGGCAGAACGAAGCTGCGCGCGCACTCGGCATGAGCTACGTGCGCGCCATGCACGGCGTGATTCTGCCGCAGGGCATTCGCAATGCGATGCCCGCGATGATCAACCACACGGTGCTGCTGTTTAAAAACACCAGCCTGGCGATGGTGATTGGCGTGGCGGATCTCACCTATGTAACGCGCGATATTGAGAACCAAACGTTCCGTACCTTCGAATCTTACATCGTGGCGACCGTGGGCTATCTGTTCTTCTCCCTGCTGCTGATGGGCCTTGGCGCACTGCTGGCCCGCCGCTTCCAGCGCGTCTATGCGAGGTAATGGCGATGTTTGAGATGTTCACCATTTTGCATGACAACGGCATGCTGCTGTTGATGGGCCAATACCCGAACGGTCCGATTGGCGGCGTGCTCTGTACGCTGCTGATCTCGGTGCTGGCGGTGCTGCTGGCGTTTCCGATTGGTGTGCTGCTGGGCCTGGCGCGCCTGTCGCCGTGGCGCTGGCTGAGCTGGCCCGCCACTGGCTGGGTTTATCTGCTGCGCGGCATCCCGCTGATGATGGTGGTGTTCTGGACCTACTTCTGTGTGCCGCTGCTGATCGGCCACAACATCAGCGGCTTCGCCACCATGCTGTGTACGCTGGTGATTTATGAGAGTGCCTATATCGCCGAGATCGTGCGCGGTGGCATTCAGGCGCTGCCGCACGGCCAATACGAAGCCTCACGCGCGCTCGGCATGAGCCACCTGAAAACTTTGCGTCTGGTGATCCTGCCTCAAGCGCTGTTCAACACCTTGCCCAGCCTGGTCAGCCAGCTGGTGTCGATCATCAAAGACAGTACGCTGGGTTACGTGATTAACGTGCCGGAGCTGACCTTTGCCGCCAATCAGGTTAGCAATCAGCTGCTGACCAAACCGTTTCAGGTGTTCGCCATTGTGGCGCTGAGCTACTACCTCATCTGCTTCAGCCTCACCTGGCTGGCCAATAAACTCGAAGCGCACATTGCGCAGAAACGTCGTCAAGCACCGCAGCCAACGTCCAGCGTGGCGCCCGCGGTGATGCTGACTAAAACCTCTTCGCAATAAGGAAACCGCATGGGACCGATGATCATGTTTAATCAGGTTAATAAATGGTACGGCGCGTATCAGGCGCTGACCAACCTGAGCGCCGAGATTAATCCCGGCGAAGTGGTGGTAGTGTGCGGCCCTTCCGGCTCGGGCAAATCGACGCTGATCCGCACCGTTAACCGTTTAGAACCGATCGATGACGGCCAGATTGTGTTTGATGGCACCGATATTCACGGCAGCAGCACGCGCCTCAATCAGCTGCGCACGCGCATCGGCTTTGTGTTTCAGAGCTTCAACCTGTTCCCGCATGTGACGGTGGCCGAGAACATCATGATGTCGCCGATGAAAGTGCTGGGCGTGAAGCGCAGCGAAGCGCGTCGTCAGGCGGGTGAATTGCTGGAGCGTGTGGGCTTAGCGCATAAAGCCGATGCTTATCCGGCGCAGCTTTCCGGCGGCCAGCAGCAGCGCGTGGCGATTGCCCGCGCGCTGGCGATGAAGCCGCCGGTGATGCTGTTCGATGAACCGACCTCGGCGCTCGATCCGGAGATGGTCGGCGAAGTATTGTCGGTGATGCGCGGTCTGGCGCAGGAAGGGATGACGATGATGTGCGTGACCCACGAAATGAACTTTGCCCGTGAGGTGGCGGATACCATCTGGTTTATGGACCAGGGACAGATTCTGGAGAAATCACAACCAGAACAGTTCTTCACCCAGCCGCAGCACCCGCGCGCGCAGCGCTTTCTAAGCGACCTGCGATCGCATTAAGGGGGATATTTTTTCACTATCGCCATTTTTAATTAAAGTTTGGTCCTAACTTGTCGTTCTTCTTTATGCCACCACCAGGAGAAGACCGATGAAAACAGCATTCGTATTATTTTCTGGTTTGCTATTTGCCCAAGCCGTTCTGGCTGAGGGCGGTACCGTTTCTTTTACCGGTGCGATAGTTGAGCCTGCCTGTACGACGACGACCAATAGCCAGCATGCCGCAGTGCAATGTAGCCAGAATGGTGTCGATAAAGTGCGTCAGATTAGATTCAATAAGCAACAGCAGACGCTGCCGTTTCAACTCGGCAATGTCAGCGTGCAATCATCGGGTCATATTAAAGCTGTTGAAGTGATCTATCGGTGAGTCATCACTGACAATTTTCCCCCGCCAGGGGGAAAATTATTTATTGATAGGTCAGAGTGAAAGTCGCGGAACTGTTAGCTGTGCCAGGTGTAATGGTTGCGGTCGTTTGGTAATAACGCGCCTGAAGCGGAATATTATAATTCCCCGCGCTGGCCGAAGTTCCGGCAACAATATTAGCGCCCAGTTGCACAGGCGCATTGTTAAACAGCAGCTGCACGCCCACTCCACTTGCCGTATTGGCACCTGATGTCAGATTTAATACCCCATTGGCGGAGTTTTGGGCATTTCCATCAATCTTCACATTGATGCGGGTGCCGGCATTACAGTTAAGCGGAAGGGTAAAATTACGCGTAAAGCTGGCATCGGGTGAACTGCCCGTCCCACTGAACGCACGCTTATCCACATTGCCCATATTCACGGCGATGGCAGTATTACTGACTGAACACGCCAGCGTTGTGACACTAAAACCATTCATAAGAATAGTCGATTCCGGTGAATGCCAGAGCGCCTGGTTGTTGCGCAAAATAAACGATCCTGCCTGCTGCGCGGTGACCATCCCCGATCCGGTTGGACCGGTTTTATAGAACTGTAGCAACGCTTGCTCGCGCAGAGGTTGTCCCCCCATTAATCCATTGACCGAACACAGCAACCTATTGTTCGCATTACCATCTCCCGTTTCGGTTCCATCAACCCAGCCACTTGAGTTACTGCAATTGTTCACTGAGATGGCACCGATAGCAAAGCCAATCCCCGCAATATTGGTGCTGTAAATTCGCCGGCCCCCAATGGTCGTGACATAGCTACCGGTGCCTTTTACGCCCACACTTTGAAAAGTCAACGCGGGGGCCGTGTTAGTACAGTTAAACGTGTTCACCGCACCCGAAGTGATCTGGCTGCCAATTAACGATCCCACCGGTAAATCGCGTTGAATCACTATCGCTGGTGGAGAAACTGTCGTCGCGGCTGTGGTGGTGGTACAGGTATAAGCCTGCGCAAAGTTAACGTACAACCCAATGAAAAAAATGCTCGGTAATAAAAGAAATAAACGCATAAATGCTTCCTTTAGCGGCACTGTGCCGTCACAGAATTGACACCAAACTGAGCCTTTCCTAACGTAAACGGAGCCTGACATTCGCCGCCCTTCCAGTTCACCTTAACCACGCCCGCTGCGGGCACGCCGCTGAGGTAAACATGTTGTTTGTCATCAACGATGCCATGCGAAAGGGTTTCGCCGTTGGCAACGCTGGCACGTGCGCCGAACGGCACTTGACGCCCATGCAAGGTGACGACCATTTTTGCCCCCGATACCGTGGGATAATTGGCTAATGCTACGGCCCCCTGCGTAGGCACCACTGTTTGGCTGTCACTCAGCAGATCGACGTTATCGCCGAGCGAATTGGCATCAAGCGAAAGCGAGGTGCGGCGATAAGGTGTTACGTTGGGTACGACGGCATAACCTCTGCCATCAGTCAGCACGCCGGTTTGGTTGAGCACGCGAACTGCCTTTGCGTCTTCAGCACGCACTAAGGCCATGGTGTCACCCAACGGCTGGCTCAGAGTCACACCATAGGGATGCACCACGATGCCGCCCATTGCGCCGTAATTCAGTTGTCGGGTATTACGCGAATAGTTATAGCCAGCCTGGTATTCGCCAAAGCGTGCTTTATAGTTAACTGACGCATTGCCATTGACGCCAACCCCTTGATTGGTATAACCCTGCTGCACGCTATAGCTCAGGTTATTGTCTGCCAGTGCAGTGCCTGACAACCCCACCGCGCCAGTGGTTTTATCGTGATTGTCGGTGCTGCCCGAGAAGTTCAGCCAGCTTTTGGATAAAAATCGGTCGAAGGGAATCTGCACCGCCAGCGAAAAAATTTGATCGTGGTTGGTGTAGAACGGCGTCTGTGAATAGCTGTAGTTAAAGGAGTAATTGATGGCGTTAAAGCTGGTGTTATAGCCCAGCGTCAAACTGCGCTCCTTGTCTGTCACGCCCCAATATTGTTGCTGGTAAGCGGAGAGAAAAAGGCTGCCATAATCACCCAACGATTGATTAACGTTGAGTTGGGATTTACTGCGTCTGTTATGGCTATAACGCCAGTTTCGCCATTCGCGTCGGGCTTGTTCAACTTCATTACGGTTGTTGGGATTACCCCGGAAACCCGGCGGCAGTGTATTCGCGTAATAGCCATTAGCTTCATTAAAATCGTAATATCCAGAGGTGGAATAACGGTAGCCTGCCAGAGTAAAAGTGGTGCCGCTCATTGCGACATCTTTTGCATATTGAAAACGAAATGAGCCACCGCGATGAGTTTCTTCCATTAAACGGGCATTGGCGAATGTCCCGTCCAGCGAAATCGAACCCAATAACCCCAGATCTTTCCCCACACCAACCGATGCTGACGTGTAATCACCCGACAGGATAGATCCACCATAAACGGTTGAGCTATAAGGCAAACCATAGATACCTGTGCCTTGTATAAAGCCCGGCTTTTTTGCCGATCCCCCGGTTGAACGATATTGCCCGGCCGTGAAAGCATATTTGAAACGCCCTTCACGCTGCATGATAGGCACCGCAGAAAATGGCTGAAAAAACTGTCGGACGCTGCCATTCGCTTCTTTTATTACCACCTCAAGATCGCCACTGGCCGAGGTAGGATAAAGATCGTTTATGGCGAAAGGTCCGGGTGGCACATAGGCTTGCCAAATGATGTTACCGTCCTGACGAATGGTAACTTGCGCATTGCTCTGCGCAATGCCTCGTACAACGGGTGCGAATCCTCGTAAGCTTTCGGGCTGCATATTGTCGTCTGAGTAGAGCTGAGCTCCCCGAAAGGGGAAGCTATCGAATACCTCTGAGGGCGTATAGCTCTCTCCCAATACCAGCTGGCTTTTCCAGGGTTTGATGTCACGCTGAACGTAGGTATTAATACTGTTCCACTTATCATCACCCTGGCTATGGCTATAGGTGGTGTAATTGCGCGCGCGCCAGGCCCCGAGATTGATACCGCTACGCAAATTGAGATACGCGTTGTTATCACTTCCCTGACGATAATCACTCCAGTTATTGGCACCTGAATAGCCATAATTCACAAATAGCGCGTTGACACCATCGTCCCACTCCTCTGGGCCAACATACCCTTGTGCGTTTTGTCGCACATATTCTTGTGGAATGGAGACATTTAAGCGTTGCTGGCTTAAATCAAAGCGGGTTTGCGCCTGCGGGATGATGGCAGCGATATTCGTCACTTCCTGCGCAGGTGAGATTTTCATGAAAGCCGGTGTCGCATTCTCTTTCACGCCCCAGCGCATAAAATCGGCTTTCATTAATAGGGGCTGCAGACCCTTCGCACCGGGTTCAAAGCGTATGCTTTTTGATCCAACAAAATTGTCGTTCAGGTAAACGTCGGCGTTGTAAACGCCCGCCGCTTGCCCCCCACTGTGGCTAAAAGTGGAAAGATCCAGATTTGCACGCTGGCCGCTGTGTCGTTCCACCGTGTCAGGATCAAAATAATCCTCTGCAACCACATCATTAATGGATATTGCAGCCAGTATTAACATGTTAAGTAAGGTGCGCTGAAAAGCAGGCCTCAGCGTTAAAGGTATATTTTGTCTCATCGACATGGCCCTCTCCTTTAATCGGTGCCCACTTTTAATGTTTGTTCTGCTGTAATGCCGCCGAAATCATTAATCGCTCGCCAGCTCACCGGATTGCCAACATGCACTTTTTGGCCCAGAACGATTTCCTGTGAAGGCAACACCATCGGCGGTTTGGTCATAGTTGAACCGTTTACGGTCAGGTCGTAGAGCGAAACGCTGTAAGGCGTGGGATTAAACACGGCGAGTTTGCCCTCACGCTGGCGAAATTTGAGCCTGGTAAAAGCCAATGTGGGATCGCCGCTTAACTCTGCGGGCCGGTAAAATAACTTCATCTTGTTTTTAATGGTGATAACGAGATCGTTAGTGGCCTGACGATTGACCGTGGGGATAATCTTGATATTCAACCAGTGCACGGATTCCTGATCGTCTGGCAACGTGTGACCACTGTAGATAACGCGCACCGAATTCTGGCTATGAGGCTCAAGGCGGAAGAGCGGGGGCGTGGTGATGAAAGTGTCATCAGCGGTATCACTCTCTTCCTGACTGCTAACCCAGGATTGAATCAAATAGGGACGATCGTCTGGATTAGTCACACTTATCGCGGCCAGCTTGTTTTTACCGTCATAAACCAGACGTGTGCCGCCAATCTGCACACCAGACTGAGCCATAGGCGACAGGCACAAAAGTGCCATGGCCAATGGCCAAAGACTTTTTTTAAACATCCATCTCTCTCCGTGACGAAAGAAAGAGCCGCATGACGCGGCTCTGAAACTACTTAGTTGTAAGCAATGGTGAAGGTCGCCGTGGAGTTTGCTGTACCCGCAGTAACTGGCGTGGCCGTAGCGTAATATTTCGCTATATAGGTCAGTACATTAGGGCCGGCTGCCGTGATTGGACGATCAGCCGATTTGCTGGCGATAGGGATGAGAGTGGAACTGTCTTGCTCATACAGCGCGACACCCACATTGGTGGCAGTTTGCCCTGAGTTCAGAGCGAGGATTTGGTTATTTCCCGCAGAGGTTGCGCCATCGAAACGTACGCTGGCCGAGGTTACCGCAGCAGGACAACTTGTCAGATTAATGTTGAAGCGAGTCGGTGCCGCGGTGACACCGGCTCCGGTGAAGGTTTTGCTCGAAACGGTGCCCAGATTCACGGTTTGGTTGGCAGAGCCAGTATCTACCGTGCAAGCGTTATCGGTAATTGTACCCGTAAAATTAATCGTGCCATCAGCAGCAGTTGTCGTGCCAATAAATCCAAGAGAAGCCGTAATTGCAACCAATACTGCGAACTTGCTTTTCATGATTAAACCTCAAAAATCGTCATCAAAAATGTCTCTGCTAAAGCAATGAACTTTCATTTCCATAGCAGAAAAAAACATTAATCGAAGTAATGTTGGAGCCCTTCGACCGCTTTAAGTAAATGACAACTTTCGACCTATTGAAAGTTTTTTTGATTATTCGTGCTCAATTTGAAATATAACCCTAAAAAAATTAGCGCGAGGGTAAATTTACAGATCTTTGATCTTTTTTAAGATCTTTTTTTAGAATAAAAAACTTAACATTTGTATTTTAACGATCTAAAGATCTAAAAAAACACCTAAGACAGTATTTTGTTCGATCAAGACAAAACTCAGTATCCTCAAGATATGTCTGCAATTGCCGCCGGAAAGGCTAAAAAACGCGAGATGATGTTTACACCATCAAAACAAAGACGGTTATTATTTATACGCTTCTTATAACGCCGGCTTAACTATTACAGAAATAAAACCGTTATATTACGTTGCGTTAATTGCACGTTTAGTGATTATTTAATCTGGGGAGAATGAATTTGCGCTCTTGATAAAGAGCGCGTAGAGGGGTGAAAAATCATTCAAAAAATCGAGTTAACTTTTATTTAAATTGGCAGTGAATTCTGCAATTTCGAGGGTCTAAAAGCGACCGCGGAAGATTGAGTCATTAACGCCCTCTTGCTCCGCACATGAGCAAGGCCCATTCAACACGCTATCCATATGGCTCCCGCATCCGCAGACTTCACGCACTGCTCCACCCAACGCACGCCCATCAAACCGGCATGCGCGCCCGGATACCAGAAGTCTTTCAGGAATGCCTGATCGCCACGATCGGTGGCATCCATTGCCAGCGCAAAACGGCGATAGAGATTGGACCAGGCTTCAAACAATCCTTCCGGATGTCCGCCGCCAATACGGTCGTCAGCCAGCGCACTCGAATGCAGATAACCCATGCCGCGCTCGAGAATCTGCACCGGCTCGCCCTGCACTTCATAGCGCAGCTGATTCGGCTGCTCATCCCACCACTCCAGGCTGGCTTTCTCGCCGATCACCCGCACCATCTGACCGTGCATCGAACCGCAGTTCACCGCCGATGCCCACATGGTGCCGACTGCGCCGTTGTCGTACTCCATCATCACGAAGGCGTTATCCTCCAGCGGCGCGCGGGTTTTGACAAAGCTCTGGCGGCTGCACAGCAGGCGTTTGATCTGCAGATGCGGCACCATGGTTTCGGCGATAAACAGCGGATGCGTCGCCAAATCGCCCAGCACATAGCTCGGCCCGACGAAGCGCGGATCGACGCGCCACTTGGTGCTTTCGTTCTGCAATTCAACCGCTTCGTTATGGAAGCCGTGCGCGAACTGCATGTTGATGATGCGGATCTCACCCAGTAAACCTGCGGCAATCATTTCACGTGCCTGATGAATCAGCTGATGTCCGGCGTAACCATAAGTCACACCGATGATTTTCTTCTTCTCAGCACACAGCTGTTCCAGCTCATCGGCCTCGGCAGCGGTGAAGCACAGCGGCTTCTCACACACCACATGGAGACCCGCATTCAGTGCGGCGCGGCAGATGGCGAAGTGCGTGTTATTGGGTGTGGCGATCGACACCGCTTCGATGCCGTCGGCGCGCGCCGCTTCTGCCGCAAACAGGGTTTCGTAATCTGCGTAGCAGCGATCGGCTTCGATACCTAGCGAAGTGCCAAAGGCGCGGCCGCGCTCGGCGTTGATATCGAATGCGCCTGCCAGCAGCGTGAAGTTGTTATCACGCGTGGCCGCCGAACGGTGAATGTAACCAATCTGGCTGGTGCCGCCACCGCCAACCATGCCCCAGCGCAGCGAGCGATTCAGAGCCTTAATGCCGTTGATCATGTTGTTCTCCTCAGAATCCGACCGATTGCAAATAGTGCAGGCTGGCGGTGACGTCACGCAGGCTGGTGTCGGCATCACGCGGATCGCGCTCCTGCTCGACGGTGATCCAGCCCTGATAATTGCGCTCCGCCAGGAAGGCGCGCACCGCCGGATAATCAATTGCCCCTTTGCCAATCGGGCACATCACGCCTTCTGCGCAGGCGGCAAAGAAATCGACGCCGCGCGCAATCACGTCGCGCCATACCGCATCGTTAACGTCTTTGAAGTGCAGATAATCGATGCGATCCCAGTAGCGGCTGAGGTAAGGAATCGGATCCATGCCGGAGTAGTACAGATGGCCGGTATCGAGGCACAAACCAGCGACTTCATGCGGAATGTCTTCCACCAGCTGTTGCAGCTCGTCGGCGAACTCAATGCAGCCACCGGCATGCGGATGGATCACCGCACGCACACCGTATTCGTTCCAGGCAATCTGGCTCAGCGTGGTGATGTGCTGCATCATGCGCTGCCACGCTTCAGCTGACAGGCGCGGCGCCTTGGCGGATTGACCAGCGTATTTGGCGCGTTCTGGATTACCGAAGTCGATAATCACCAGATAAGGTGCGGGTTTGTTGTCCGCATGGGTTTTGGTCGCGGTCGGTACCAGAGACAGGTTGCGACAGATGTTGTGCGTCAGCTCAACCATCGCCGGAAAATTGGCTTCACTCACCAAATCATCAAAAATGGTGCCCGCCACCAGCGACAAGTCGTGCGCTTCCAGCTGCTGACGCAGTTCGGCAGGCTCAACCGGCAGATAGCTCCATGGGCCCAGCTCAATGCTTTTATAACCGGCCTGCGACGCTTCACTCAGGACTTTCTGCCACGGCGGCAGGAAGGGATTTTTCGGGTCATCAACGCCCCAGCTACAGGGCGCGTTAGCAATATGGATAGTCATGATCGTTCCTTGCGGTAGTGGATGGCGCAAGTATCAAATAAATATTTCATCATCAACAACCATGAAACATTCATTTTTTGATAGCGATCATAGTATTTCGCATCATAAAAATGATAGAAAATATATCAAACACAGCAACGACGCGGCCTACAGGTTTTCACGCGTGACGATATCAAACGGCAGGATGATCTGGGAGAAATGATCGCCCGGCTGCGCATGATGCTGCTGCACCATCTGCGCCAGACGCATGGCCATTTCGTCGATGCGGTTGCGGATCATCACCGTAATGGTGCCATCAATCAGCGCCAGCTCGCCCTCTTTCACCGGACCGTGACATATCAACGCCACCTTACGCTGCGGATGCTGGCGCAACGCATGAATCACACCCTCAATGCCGCCGCAAGGCGCGAAGATCAGCGCCAAATCGGCATGTTCTTCCAGTAACTGACGCGTGGAACGGTAGCCGCCATCAATCGATTCGTTGGTCTTCAGCGGCTCCAGCACGCGTCGCGCGCTGTCCTGTTCACGCAGATAGGAGCGGAAACTGATCTCATTGCTCTCCTGACAGATAAAGCGATGGTCGCCCACCAGCACGCCGACCGAACCCGGCTGATGCAACAGATGCGTGGCAATCCACGCGGCGGTGCGTCCGGCTTTCTGGTTATCCAGACCGACATAACCGGCGTGACCGCACGGCGAAAAGTTGGAAAACAGCGCATAAACCCGCACGCCCTGACGCGATATGTTTTCAATCGCGTGACGAATCAGCGGATGGTCCAGCGCAACTAAGCCAATCGCATCCACCTGCCCGGCCAGCGCATACAGCGAGGCCACCACCGCTTCCACATCATCAATGTCGTGCCAGGTAAAAAGCGGTTCGCTGCCTGCCGGATGAAACGGCTGCGTATGCTGGCGCAGCGCATCGGTGAGGGAATGATAGAACGAGTAGGATTTTGACAGCAGGATAAAGCCCATGCGCAGCGTCACGCTGGTGGCAGGCACGGTGCCGCTCAGCAGCGGCACATTGCCGATGCGATAACCGAGGCGATTAGCGGCTTCCAGCACCTTCTGCTCCGTTGCGGCGCGCACCGGTGCACGACGGTTTAACACGCGATCGACGGTCGCCACGCCAACACCTGCGGCGGCGGCAATCGCGGTCATGGTGATTTTACTCATGCGCAACTTCCTGAATGATATGATAATAAATTATCAAAAATAATGCCCTAACCTGCGGTAAATCACCAATCATCCCGCACAGAAATCATCAGTAATTGGCTTCGAGTGATAGAGAATCTCTCATTATTTTGATCGCTCTCGCAAAAATGAAATAACTCATTTCATCTTAATACCATTCAGAATGAATGTTTGATATTCATGTGCGTATTCAAAGCGGTCCGGCTGATGGTTTCACATCAGAATACGTGATGAAGCGCGTAAAAAGATCAGTATGGTCATCATCAAAGTCCGCACCGCTTAACGCTCAGGAGAAAACAATGAAAATCGCTTTTGATGTGGATGTAATCAGGGATCTCGGCATCACGCGCATGGTGCATCAGGTGGCGGAATGGGGCTACAAGTACATCGAGCAGTCGCCGCACCCGCAGATCAACCCGTTTTATAAACATCCGAAAGCCAGCCGTGAAATCATGCGCGAATACAAAAACGCGCTGAATGCCACCGGGCTGGAGATCTCCTCGTTCATTACCGTATATCGCTGGTCCGGCCCGAATGAACTGCGTCGTCAGGCGGCGGTGAAGAACTGGAAACGCATGATCGAGATTGCCGTCGAAATGGGCGTGCAGGTGATCAACACCGAGCTGTCGGGCAATCCCAACGAGCCAGAAATTTGTGAAGAGATGTTCTATCGTTCGATGGAAGAGCTGCTGCCGATCATCGAACGTGAAGGCATCCGCGTCGAGATTCAGGCGCATCCGTGGGATTTCTGCGAGCAGAGCAACGAAACTGCAGACATTGTGAAGTCATTCCGCAGCGAAAACGTGAAGTACATCTACAGCGCACCGCACACCTTCTATTACGACAAAGGTGTGGGCGATGTGAAGAACATGCTGCATTACGCCGGCGATGATCTTTCACATATGCTGATCGCCGATACCATGAACCACACCAAGCACTGCCGTTATATCGTCAACCCGCCAGGCGTGGATGCCACCATCCACCAGCACGTGGCGGTCGGTGAAGGCGAAGTGAATTTCGATGCGCTGTTTGAAGCACTGCGCGAGATGAATTTTGCCAACCGCACCTTTAAGGTTGGCGGCGAGTCGATTATCTCGGCGGCGCTGTTCGGTTATCCGGAGAAGATGAAGTATCAGGCGGTGGAAACCCGCGAACTGATTGAGCGTGAGCTGTTGGGATAGTTGAGTGCGCGCTGATGCCCTCACCCTAATCCTCTCCCACTGGGAGAGGGAACGGGATGGTGCGGCTTGCTCGATCGGTCCCTTCTCCCGCTGGCGGGAGAAGGTTAGGATGAGGGCCCGCTCTATTGGAATGCACGCAACATGAAAGCAGTGACGCTGGCCGAGCTGGCAAAACAACTGGGCGTCGGTGTCGCCACGGTTGACCGGGTACTCAACGATCGCGGTGGCGTATCGCCCGCCATGAGCAAAAAAATCCTGCAGGCAGCGCGTGACGCCGGTTTAAAACGCATTCTGCCCGAGGAGCATCGCCATCCGTGGCAGATCGAAGTGCTGCTCAGCGGCAACGCCTCCTTCTTCTTTCAGCAATTAGCGCAAGACTTTGCCAAACTCGCCGACCAGCTCGGTTATCGCCGCCTGCGTCTGCATCGCACGCTGATCCCGGAAAATGCACCGGAAAAACTCGCCGCACACATCACCACCAGCAGTAAAAAGATGGATGCGCTGATCGTCTTCGCCCATCAAAACCCGCTAATCTACGATGCGCTCGCCGCCTGTAAAGCGCGCGGCGTGCCGGTGATCACGCTGGTCGCCGATCTGCCCGATGCCGCGCGGCTGTGCCACGTCGGTATCGATCAATACAAAGCCGGGCGCACCGCCGGTTTGATGCTCGGTAGTATGCTGTCGCAGCCGGGTGAAGTGGTGTTGATGAGCGGACGCGCGGATTACGCAGCCCACCGCCTGCGCATTGAGGGCTTTCAGGCGGTGCTGGCCGAACGCTTTCCGCAGCTGCGCCTGCGCGAGATTCTTGCCGGTCAGGATGAGCGCGAACGCATCAGCCGCCTGTTAGAAAAAACGCTGGCCGCCTCGCCGCCGATTGTCGGGCTGTATAACACCGGCATTGGCAACACACAGGTGCACGAAGCGCTGGCGCGTCATCGTCTCGACGGTAAAGTGCTGTACGTCACGCACGAGTTGTACAGCACCACACGCCGACTGTTGCAGGATCGCGTGCTGAACCTCACCCTCGATCAAAACACCCTGCGCCATGCTCAGCTTGCCTTAACGCTGATGCTGCGGCATCTGGAAGAGGGCGACATCCCCGACACCTATCAGCCTGGTAGAGTGGACTTTATGCTGTTTACGCAAGAGAACTTTACATAATCGGACTTTGCGTCCCACCGCCAGCGCGGTTAAATCGCCTGTATCACGCGCTGCTACACTCAGTAGCAGCAAAAATACAATCACAACAAGGCGAAACCACTATGTCGGAACATCAGTATCAGCCCGCGAAAGTCTGGACCTGGGACCCGGAAGCCAAAGGTAACGGCGCGAAAACCAACCGTCCAACCGCCGGGCCGACGCATGACAAAACCTTGCCGATCGGCAAACATCCGCTGCAGCTATACTCGCTCGGCACGCCAAACGGCCAGAAAATTACTATCCTGCTGGAAGAGTTACTGGCGGTGGGTGCCAAAGACGCCGAGTACGATGCCTGGCTGATCCGTATCGGCGATGGCGATCAGTTCTCCAGCGGTTTTGTCGATGTAAACCCGAACTCGAAAATCCCGGCGCTGAGCGACCATTCCGTCACGCCACCGCAGCGCGTATTTGAATCCGGCAATATCCTGCTCTATCTGGCCGAGAAGTTCGGTCACTTCCTGCCGACCTCGCTGGCAGGCCGCACCGAAACCCTGAACTGGCTGTTCTGGCTGCAAGGTTCTGCGCCGTACCTCGGCGGCGGCTTTGGCCACTTCTATCACTACGCGCCAGAAAAAATCGAATATGCCATCAACCGCTTCACGCTGGAAGCTAAACGTCAGCTGGACGTGCTGGATCGTCAGCTGGCCGACCAACGCTTCCTCGCCGGTGACGAATACACCATCGCCGATATCGCCACCTGGCCGTGGTACGGCAATCTGGTGCTGAACAACCAATATGGCGGCAGCGAATTCCTTGATGTGCAGTCGTACAAAAATGTGGTGCGCTGGGCAAAAGAGATTGCCGAGCGTCCGGCGGTGATTCGCGGGCGTAAAGTGAATCGCGCCTTTGGTGCCGAGCCGCAGGATCAGCTGCTGGAGCGCCATGATGCCGCCGATTTCGATAACAACACTGAAGACAAACGCCAGGCGCGAGGAGAGAAATAATGGCTGCATATGTGGTGTTTATTAAGGACGAAACCTTAGACCAGGACGAGCTGACGACGTATGCCGAGAAAGCCGGACAGGCGCGCGGCGACCATCCCATCAACCCGCTGGCGTTTTATGGCGCCCTGGAAACGCTGGAAGGCCCGGAAGCGGAAGGCGTGGTGGTGCTCGAATTCCCGGATGCTGAGGCGGCGAAAGGCTGGTATTTCAGCCCGGCGTATCAGGAAGCCAAAGCGCATCGCCTGAAAGGCGCGAAATACCGCGTGCTGCTGGTTAATGGCGTAGAGTAACTAACGTAAGGTCGCCATTCATGGCGACCTTTGCAAAGGTCACGCTTACCCCAACTTAAATAACGAAATCGCCTGCTTCAGCGCATTGGCCTGCTGCTGTTGCTGCTGCGCCACTTGCAGCGTTTCGGCCACGTGCTGCACGTTATGATGCACGCTGCGATCAATGCTATTGATGCTCTGCTGAATCTGCTCAATGCTCAAATTCTGCTGCTCACTCATCGCCGACAGTTCCGTCACCAGCTGCGATAACCCGCTAATACTGCTGTGAATTTCGCGCATGGTTTGCGCCGCATGCTCCACCTGCACGGTGCCGTGTTCGGTGCTGGTGGAACTGGCATCCATCAGTTGACGGATTTCGCGTGCCGCACTTTCGCTGCGCATCGCCAGATTACGCACTTCGCTGGCGACCACGGCAAAACCGCGTCCCTGATTACCAGCACGCGCCGCTTCCACCGAGGCGTTCAGCGACAGAATGTTGGTCTGAAACGCAATGCCGTCGATCAGCTCCAGGATGATCTTCACCCTTCTCGACTCTTCGCTGATTTTCTCCATCGAGCGAATCGCCGACTGGATATTCTCTTCACCGCGCGTCGCCACCGCGCGGGTTTCACTCGCCAGTTCGCACGCGCTTTGCGCTTTGTCCCGGGTTAAGCTGGCAGCGATACTGATTTCGCTCATGGCGCTGGCCGCCACTTCCAGCGCTTGCGCCTGCTCGTCGGTACGCGTCGAGAGCGCGGCGTTGCGCTCCAGAATGCTGTCGGATTCCGCCAGCAGTTGACCGACGCCGTCGCTGACCTGATGCAAAGTGCCGTGTAGGGTCCCAAGCGTAGTACTGAAGGTGCGCGCGAACGGCGTTTCACTCTGCTGAGTATCGGCACGCAGCGTGAGATAACCGGCTTGCTGATTAATGTGTGCCGCCAGTTGCGCCACTTCGCTGGCCGAGCTCGCATCCGCTGCCATCTGGCGTGCAATCACCAGCAGCATCGCGGTTTGCACCACGACAAACAGCGCGTGGAAAAACACCATGTCCCAGCCGGGATGATGAAACACCACCACGCCAAACAGATCATTTTCCTGCAGATAATTGAATAACACATGATGCGTGGCTGCCGCCGCAGCGCCCATTACTAACGGGCGCACATCTCGCCACGCCAGCAGCGCCGACATCAACACAAACACCGAGAAGTGGTATTCGGTTGCGCCACCGCCAACCTGAATAAGCAGCCCAGCCCAGCCGATTAACAGCGCGGATAAGACCAGCCGCGACGTGAGCGTACCGCGCAGCGCGGTGCCGAAAAACGTCGCCAGCAGCGCCAATACCAAACCCGCAATTAGCGCCACCAGCACGCTGTCATTTAGCCAGCCAACGCCAAGTGCAATCGGCAACAGCGCCCAACTGAGGAACACCGCCAGGCTATCCGCGCGCTGTGCGATACGTTTGAGCGAAACCATTTCCACCGGCGAAGCCGCCGGGCCTGACAAGGGCGTTGCGATCATGACATTTTTCCACACCAGAAGTTGATCGTAGAGCCCCAAAATCGTGGGGCAAAGCGCACGGACTCAGTGGTAAAAAACATCGGCAAGGTGGGAGGAAAGTTTAGTTGTGCTGATTAACGACGCGCAGAGCTGTGAGTATGATTACCTAAACCATGCAACACAATTTCATTCCCTTCAGCGTAGAAAGCGATAGACTTGTTAGCAATGAATGCTCTCAGAACATTAACGGATAGATGCTAACTATGGATTCACCTTGCACTCTCAGCGTCCTGGTCACGGCTCACAATTGCGAAAAATACATTGTTGAGACGTTAAACAGCCTCAAAAAGGCCTGCTCTGGCGTTGAGGATGCGGTCGAGGTTGTGTTGGTGAATGACGCATCCACAGATAACACCAGCGCGTTGCTGCACAGCTTTGCCGCTTCATTCAGCCAGGTGAAAATCTTTGACGTGATGTTCCGTAACATCGGCAAAGTGAGAAATTTCGGCGTCAGCAAATGCAGCGGCCATTTTGTCACGATGCTGGATGGTGACGATCAGCTTTTGCCGAACTCTTTTGCTGACATCGTGCAGTTTTTGCAGGCGCAACAACCCGATATTCTGCTGGCGCCGCTGAATGAAATTTATGAAAAGAAGACCAAACTACAGCAGTGGAAAGGTTTGCAGGTCAACGCCTTGTCGCAACATCAGGTGATTGAAAAATTCCTCATCCATCGTGATATTCAGGCGCATTTTATCGGTCAGTTTATTAAACGCTCGCTGTTGGAAGATAACCATTTCCCTGACTTCAGTTGCTACGAAGATGCGTATTTATTCCCCTCGATTCTGAAAGCCAGTCAGACGATATTTTTAGCGAAGCAGAGCCCGTATCTCTATTTCAAACGAGAAAAAAGTCTCTCCAGCGCGCTGGATGCCGATAAAATATCGATGCTGATCAAAGCCACGCAACAGATGGATAATGTGCTCGGTGAAAGCTACCGCAACCTGCTCGCTTGTCACTGGATCAATCTGGCGCATAAGTTTTATCCGCTGATTAACGATGAACATGAGAAACAGGTGGTGAAGCAGGCGATTGAAAACGTCTCTTTCGTTTCATTTTTGCTGGACAGTAAAGTCAGATTTAGTTTGAAGAAAAAATATCTGAGAATGAAATTGCGGAGAATGAACTGAAGCGTTGAGAAAATCGGTCGCCTTCAATGGCGACCTTACAAATATTAGATATGCGTTCGGGGCTTATGCTGCATCAGCGCATAGCTTATAATAATCGATGCCATCAGAATAAATACTGAACTGCTTTGAATCCATACGGTATCAGTCAAACCGAATATAAAAATGGAAACAGGAAGCAGCGCAACATCCAATACCCGACGACGTATTGCCGCCACAATTAAACCCACATAAAAAAGAATCAGGGTGACAGCACCCGCGATACCTTGCAGCGAAAGCGTTTCTAAAAAATCATCGTGCAAGTGATACATCACATTTTTATAAGCCTCAGGATTAGCGCGTTCATAGGTTTTAATATAAACGCGCGCTTTATCCGTTCTGTCATCCGGACTTTGCCCCAGCAGCGACCAGGAAACGCTGTGATAGCCACTTTTCCAGATCGAGAAGCGCGCACCAATTGAGGTATCATTATTTTTCTGATAGCTGTCTATTTCGTTCTGGATGTTGTCCAACCGATGCATAATGGAGCTGGGCATGAAGAACAGCCCCCCCGCAATGCAAAGAACTAAAATCACCAGCGAATATTTTCCTGCCCAGCGATGAACCAGATAAAAACAGAGCAAGTATAAAACGGGCAGCACCAACACCGCCGCACGTGACTCAGTGAGGAACATCAGCAGCATATTCACCACAAAGATAGCGGTGAACAGCAGAATTTGATTAAGGCGGCGAACTATCACCTTATTCACAATAAACAGGGCAGTTAATGCTAACGCCGTCATCAGGTATGAAACGGTACCGGCTGAATCTGTGAGTAATTTGATGCGTTGCTGCGTCTGAGCATGTTCGTACCAGCCGGCGCCCAGCGTCAGCAGCAAGCCAAAAATTAACAAGCACACGCTAATGCGCAGGACTTTCGCTGACAAACAGTGACGCCACGCAATGAAAAAATAGCTGACAAAAGCGGAGATAATGAAAAGTTTACCGCCCTGAAAATAGTTATCCACTACATCGCTAAAATAGGCATCGGCATAAATACGCGACCATATTACCCTGACTATGCCCAATAATAGAATGGGAACGGCGACGATGAAAGCACTCTTATCGATAATGAATTTTCTTTTTATTCCCTTGGCCAGCAGAAAGAATAGCGTTAAATAACCCACCAGATAGAATGTTTTCTTAGGATATGCGGGGATAACTAACGAGGTCGCAAATGCCAGGGTTAACAGCAGAAAGCACAGCTGATAAATATTGCTTTCGGTTAACAGCGGCTTTAAACGTAAAGTCTGCACTCAAAAATACCTCATTTTAAAATACTTAATGCGCCAATAGAGTGCCGGCATCCATTGATGACTACGGAACAAAAATTTGTACATTCTCTTTGCTTGTTGCGCGGTTTTTCGGTGTTTCAAAAGAGACGTCGGCTAATGGTGAAATCTGATAAAGATCGCGATAGTAATGGCCAACGTGCTGTTGATTCCACCGCTGCCAGGGTTTATCGGCACCCGCATAATGCAATAAGCAGGTATTTTTCGGCACATCCTGTGTATAACCGCTATCATCGTGTGAGAGCATATTGATGGTATTAAAGCGCGTTTCCGTAAATATCACACGGTCCTCAAGCAACGTATTCAACGCATCCTGATCAAGATACTGGAATTGTTTTCCCTTTTCGTTAAGCAAATTAAAAGCGCGTTCACTGATCTGCTCGCGGTTCCACTTTTGAACATCAATCAGCATCATGCCGGCATTAAAATAGCGCTTTCCACGCAAGCCCACCTTTTCAGCCAACTGCGGTTGCAATGCCTGAATCTCGCCAACCACCAAGGCAATAACGTCAGCTGGCATGGCAATCTGCCATAATTCATCAAGAGGATTCAGACACACCATATCGGCATCGAGATAAAGCAATTTAGCGGCATGCGGCAAGATAAGCGGAGCGAGAAAACGATAATAGGTCGCGCGAGTGAACAACTCTGTGGTAGGGAACGCGCTAAACAAACTATCCTGAATATGATGCAGCGTTAACCCATGTGACGATCCAGCGAATATTTTTTCCAGACGCGCAGTATCAACTGCAGATATTTCCGAAGAGATAAGATGAAAGTGATAACGAACATCATTGGCATGCTTGATTATCGACATGATGGTAATCAGCGAGTGGCCAATGAATTTACCATCAACACCAAAAAAAATATGCCGGTCGCTGTGCGAGGGAAAAAGGTGCTGAGAATTTATGGTGTTGAGAATCTCTTTATCCATCCTGCACTTCTCTCCGGTCGAAAGCATGCGTTCTGTTAATGCATCATGCCTGAGCAATCATTAACCAGAGACAATTCTGGTTGCAGCCGGAGTTTATCAGTCAGAGTTAGGCAAATAAAGCGAAGTGGAGGAGGAATAAATCGGGTTTCCAGCGTAAAACTCTCCTGCGAGCAGGAGAGTTTTGGTAAATAAAAATGTTATTTCGCCGCGAACTGCGCATAGTTCTCAGGCGTGATGGTTTGATACGGAATCCAGTTGAACTCCTGCACTTTCTGCTTCTCCAGCAGCGCTTTAGTCACCTGCACCGCGCCGGTCGCCTGCCCTTTCGCGTCCTGGAAAATGGTCAGCGTCATTTTGCCGTTCTTCACGAACTGCTGACCATCCGGCGTGCCGTCGATACCGGCGACCAAAATCTTCTCATTTTTCGCCTGGTTGAGCGCCATGATGGCACCAATCGCCATTTCATCATTATTCGCCGCGATAGCGTCAATCGGGCGCTGATTCAGCAGCCAGCTCGATACCACATCCACCGCTTCGTTGCGCTGCCATTTGGCGCTCTGCTTTTCAATCACCTTCATATCTTTGTATTTGGCAATCACGGCTTCCACCGCGCGGGTGCGTTCACGCGCTTCCTCATTCGACAGCGCGCCCATCAAAATCGCCACGTTACCTTTGTAATTCATCTTCTTCGCCAGCGCTTCCATCTGCATTTCTCCGCCCAACGCCGAGTCTGAACCAACATACGCCATGTCGGTTGGCAGTTTCACTTCTGGCTTACGATTGACGAAGATCAGCGGAATGCCGGCATTTTTCGCCGCGGTAATCATTGGCAATACGCCTTGAGTGTCCACCGGATTGAGGATGATGGCATCGACACCCTGATTAACAAAATCATCCACCTGCTGCACTTGCAGCGCGACATCGCCTTTGGCATCCACAAACTGGCTATTGAGCTGGTTAGCTTTCAGCTCTGCCTGCATCTGGGTGCGCAGAATCGAGACGAAGTTGAGATCGAAGTTCGCCATCGCGACGCCGACGGTGAAGGTTTTAGCGCTCACGCTCAGGCTGAGCAGCAGCGCGCAGAGGCACAGCATCACATTTCTGATGTTCATGGGTTAGTCCTGTAGGGTTGAGATATTGTTATATATTTCATCGAGTTAATGCCGGATAACAGGCAAATACCCGGCGGTGAAATCGTCAAAGCGTGAAATGATCGCGGAACTGCTGCAGCGCGGCGCCACTTTCGCCGCTGGCCCAGCCTTCCAGCGCCACGGTGCCCTGATAGCCAACATCGTGTAGCGCACGGGCGATGGTGCGATAGCTAATCTCGCCGGTGCCCGGCTGCTGACGCCCCGGCACATCGGCCACCTGAATCTCACCTATCGCCGAACCACAGCGGCGAATCAGTTCGATCAAATTGCCTTCGCCAATCTGCGCGTGATACAGGTCGAGGTTCATCTTCAGCGCCGGGCTGTTAACCGCTTCCACCAGCGCCAGCGTGTCGGCCGCCAGCGCGAACGGTGTACCGGGATGATCAACCGGCAAGTTAAGGTTCTCCAGCGTGAAGACGCGTCCGGCGCGCTCGCCCAGCTGCGCCACTTTGCGCAGCGTGTCGGCCGCTTTCAGCCACATCGCGCCGGTCACCACCTCAACCGGTCTAACCGGCAAACCTTTGTCATCCAGTCCGGTACCGTGCAGGTTCAACGCCGGACAGTTGAGCCGCTCGGCCACCGCCAGCGACGCTTCAGCACTTTGCAGCAGTTGCTGAATCTCATCATCATCGGTCAGGTTGCCGCTGAGGTAGCCGGTCATCGAGGTGAAACGCGCGCCGGTCGCCGCCAGCGCATCGATATCTTTGTTGGCCCAGCCCCAGATTTCGACGCCAAAGCCCAGTTCATGAATGCGTTTCACGCGCTCGACAAAAGGCAGATCGAGAAACACCATTTCGGCACACACCGACAGCTGATAACTGGCCATTAGCGACCTCCCAATTTGATGGGTTGCTGCTGCTGCACCGAGTCGATACAGGCCAGCGCAATCTCCAGCGCGTTTCGTGCATCTTCACCGGTAGCGCGCGGCGTTTCGCCACTGCGAATGCAGCGGGCAAACTCGGCCATCTCCGCCACATAGGCTTCGCGCAGCAGGTCTGAATCCATGCGTGAGGTTTCAATCGCGATGCCATCCTGGTGATAGCGCACACAGTTGTTAACGTTGATGTGGCCCGCCTGCAGCATGCCTTTGCTGCCGAACACTTCGCCGCGCACATCGTAGCCGTATACCGCCTGGAAGTTGGCTTCAGCGGTGGCGATCGCGCCGTTATCAAAGCGGATGGTAACCACCGATGTGTCGAGCAAGCCTTTGTCTTTGAAATCCGGACGCACCAGCGCATCGGCCAGCGCATAGACTTCCACCGGCTTCGCGCCAGGGTTAAAGTGCAGCAGCGTGTCGAAATCGTGGATCAGCGTTTCAAGGAAGATCGTCCACTGCGGGATGCGCGAAGGATCGTGCAGGCCCGGATCGCGCGTCAGCGATCGGCTCAGCTGCGTGGTGCCATTTTCACCCGCTTTCACCGCCGCGATCGCTGCAGCAAAGCCGGAATCAAAGCGGCGGTTAAAACCGACCTGCAACACGACGCCGGCCGCTTTCGCGGCAGCAATCGCGCGATCCGCCTCTTCCAGCGTCACCGCCATCGGCTTCTCACAGAACACATGTTTGCCCGCCTCAGCGGCAGCGATCACCCATTCGGCGTGCGTGCGCGCTGGTGCGGCAATCGCCACCGCCTCAATTTCGGGATCCTGCAGCAGCGCATGCAGATCGCTATAGGCTTTAGCGACGCCGAGCTTATTGGTCAGCGCGTCGGCCGCGCCCGGTTGCGGATCGGCCACCGCTGCGAGGATCGCACCCGGCACGCGCCAGGCCAGGTTTTCCGCGTGGAAGCTGCCCATGCGTCCGGCGCCAATCAGGCCGACGCGTACTGGCTTAAGATGAAATGTCATGACCTATTCCTTATTGTTTTGGATATGCTCATTCGAGCGCAGGGATGTGCAATCGGTAGTGCAAAGGCGATGCCAACTGCAATTCGCCGCTTTATGTGAGGCATGACACAGATATTGCTCACAATTTGGCAACAAAACTTACATGTCAACTTCACATGTCAATAAAATGTACATTCCATCTTGTTAAGGAGTGTCACATGCGTGCCAGTGAGCGTTTGCCGTTTAAAGATGAGAGCGATCCAATCTTCAGCTTGCCGGACAGCGCGGAGGTGGGCGAATGGGATACGTTGTTGTGGCAGGGCTGGCACAGCTTTGAACGCGGTGAACAGCCCGGCTGGATGCGGCACAGCATTTTGCAGTCGTGGCAGCGATCGCAGCAGCGCGCGATCGATCCCGCCACCTTTGCCTATGTTTCGCCACCCGCTGCGGAACTGACGGCGATCCTTGAGCACAATGCCGAGTTGATCCTCGCGGCGCGCAGCATCATGGAAAACCTGCTGGCGTATAACCCGGATGGCCACATCAATCTGACCGATGCGCAAGGCGTGACGCTGCACTTCTGCGGCGCGGATCTGACGCCGGTCGGCAGCATCCTGCGCGAAGAGGTGCTCGGCACCAACTGCACCGCGCGCTGCCTGATTGAGCAGCGGCTGGTGTACGTGTTGAGTGGCGAAAACTGGAAGCTGGATCTGCGCAAACGCCATCGCCAATGTGCTGCCGCACCGGTGCGCGATGCCAGCGGCCAGCTGCTTGGCGTGCTCACGCTGACCGCCACGCCTGACAACTTTAATGCGCATACGCTCGGCACGGTGCAGGCGGCAGCGGAAGCGGTTGGTCAGCAGCTGATGCTGCGCCGTTTGCTGGCCGAGCAGCAGTCGATCCTCGAAACCCTGAACGAAGGCGTAATCGTCTGCGATCGTCACGGTCGCATCAAAACGCTGAATCGCTATGCGCGCCAGATCTTTAGCGGCCTCGATCCCAGCGCCGGACCGATCGACGTGCTGCTGCAACCGCAAGGCGGATCGCTGCTCACCATGCCGTTCTGCAATGACCGCGAGCTGCAATTTATGCCGGATGGCGTGCATCCCCTTTCCTGCCTTATTTCGCTGATGCCCGCGCCAGACGGTGGCCGCGTGCTGTCGCTGCGCGAGAATCAACGTATCCGCGCCATTACGCGCCGCGTGATGGGCGTCGGCGCCAGCTACACCTTTGAGATGATTCGCGGGCACGCGCCGCGCGTGCTGCAAGCGATTCAGAAAGCGCGCGCCAGCAGCCGCAGCGACAGCACGGTATTATTAACCGGCGAAAGCGGCACCGGTAAAGAGCTGTTCGCACAGGCGATTCACAACGCCAGCCCGCGCCAGCAGGAAGCCTTTATCGCGCTGAACTGCGGCGCATTGCCACGTGATTTAGTGCAGAGCGAACTATTTGGCTATGTCGACGGCGCTTTTACTGGATCGCGACGCGGCGGCTCGGCGGGCAAATTTGAGCTGGCTGATGGCGGCACCTTGTTCCTTGATGAGATTGGCGAGATGCCGCTCGAGGCGCAAACCAGCCTGCTGCGCGTGCTGCAGGAGGGCGAAGTGGTGCGAATCGGCGCAGCCCATCCTATCAAGGTCAACGTGCGCATCATCGCCGCTACCCACTGCAATCTGCTGGATGCGGTGGAAAAAGGCGCGTTCCGCCGCGACCTCTACTATCGCCTGAATGTGATTTCGCTGGAGATCCCGCCGCTGCGCGAGCGTCAGGAGGATATTCCCGGCCTGGTGAATACCTTCATTCAGGCGCTCTGCACCCGGCTGAAGCGCATCGCGCCGCAGCTCTCCGCCCAGGCAATGTGCTGTTTGCAGGCGTGGCACTGGCCCGGCAACGTGCGCGAGCTGGAGAATCTGGTCGAGCGCATGGTGAATTTGTGTGAAGGGCTGGAGATAGATCGTCACGATCTGCCGGAAGAGATGGTGCAGCGTAACGCGCCTGTCGCCAGCGAATTGAGCTCGCTGCAGAAGAATGAACGCCAGCATGTGATGCAGGTGGTGCGCGAGCAGAAAGGCAACCTGCGCCAGTCCGCGCAGCTGCTGGGGATTTCACGCACCGCGCTGTATAACAAGCTGCATCAGTGGCAGGTGGATGTGGCGGGATTGCGGCGCGGGTAGGTGCGACTTGTTGCCCTCACCCCAACCCTCTCCCACTGGGAGAGGGAGCTAGTCGGTGCACTATTCCATTCCTTCTCCCACTGGGAGAGGGAGTTAGTCGGTGCACTATTCAATTCCCTCTCCCTGTGGGAGAGGGTTAGGGTGAGTGAAAAAACTACAACGACGCCCCACCACAGATCACCAACTCCTGCCCGGTAATCGCATCGGCGGCAGGCGACAGCACAAACCCTGCCAGCGCCGCCACTTCCTGTGGCTTGATATAGCGCCCCATCGGCGGCAGCTTTGGGGGTGAACTGGCGCGGCCGGGCTGCAGCAGCATGGGCGTCTCCGTCGCCCCCGGCGCAATCACATTCACCGTGATGCCTTTGGGTGCCAGTTCCGCCGCCCAGCTGCGTGCCATGCCCACCATGGCCGCCTTGGTGCTCACGTACTGGCTGCGATTCGCCGCGCCGCGTGACGTGCGGCTGCCAACCAGCAAGATACGATCGCCCTGCGCCATCTGCGGCTGCAAGACATTTGCCATTATCTCCGCCACCTGCACGTGCAGGTACCACAAACGCGCGCTCTGCTCCTCATCCAGCTCACCGAGCGGCGCAGCCGCCATCATGCCTGCGGCATGCACCAGCGCATCCACCTTCGGCAGCGCCAATAGCGCCTGCTTCAGCAGATTGGCATCCAACAGATCCACGCTGACCGAGGTGAACGCTGGATGATCGTTCTGCACCGACGTGCGGCTAAAACCGGTCACCTGCCAACCTTGTTGCAACAGATGATCGGCGATGGCGGCGCCTATGCCAGAGCTGACGCCCGTCACCAGCGCGTGTCGCTGCCTGCTCATCCTTTCACCCAGCTTTCATCGACGCGCACATATTTAATCGCCTGACGAAAATAGGTGTAAGCCACATGCAGCGCGCCATCGTCACTTTGTTTGATGCTCGGATAGGAGAACTCGCGGTTAAGCTTTTGCTGCGAATTATTGGTCATGCAGTAGCCGTCGCCCTCGTCGAGATTACGCTGCCATGGCCAGCTTTTGCCGCCATCGGCGGAAATCGCCAGCGTCATTGGCGCGCGGGGTGCGCCCCAAAACGCGCTGCGTCCGCTGTGCACCAGCGGCTCTGCCGCCACCGCCACATCGCTGTCATCCTCTTCATCTTCAATTTCGTCATATAGCGATAAGCGGCGCTCGCTGGCATCTCTGGCGCTCATGGCATTAAACACCAGCGCCAGATGGCCGTTGTGCAATGTCGTGACCTGAATCGACGAGTTGTTGTTTGGCAAGTCAGTCGCCAGCGGCGCACTCCAGCTTTCGCCGCCGTCGATCGAACGACTTTGATAGATGAAATCGGCCCAGCGGCTGCGATACAGCGCCAGTAAGCTGCCATCCTGCAGCAACGTGATGTTCATATGCACGCAGCCCAGGCTGTCTGGCACCGCCACATCGCGCCAGCTTTGGCCTTTATCACTGGAGATTTTCACCGCGCTGATATCGTTGTTACCCACCCATTTCACGCCAGGCTGCGTTCGGCAATAAAACACCGGCAGCAGCCAGTTACCGTTTGGCAGCACCACAATCGGCTGGCGAATAAAGGTGCCGGGCTGATCGAGCAAAGTGTCGATTGCCCCCCAGCTGCGGCCAAAATCGCGTGACTGACGATAGCGCACAATCGCGGTGTCCTGATTGCCGGATTTTTGCGCCGTCCACAGCAGCCAAAGCACCTGTTCGGGATCGAGGAACAGCAGCGGATTTTGCTCCGATCGCGTGGGATCGTCAGAGAGTTTTTCCGCCTCGCTCCACTGTGTGCTGCCGCTTTTCAGCCGCGAGCACCACACAGAAATATCGGCGATCCCTTCCTGCGTGCCGCCAAACCACACACACAGCAAGTCGCCATTGGGTAGCGGCAGCAGATTCGCCGCATGGTTCTGCGGGCAGACCGAAGGCAGCATCGCCGTGAGCTGTTGCGCATCCTGCGCGTGCGGATGGAGGTTACCGCTGCGTTCAACGGTAAGGGTTAAATCACTCATTTCAGGCTCCACTGTTTTGCATTGAAGATTTCGGGGCTTTTTTCACATGGGTTTGGCTTGAAGGGATCAGGCGGTCAATCACCATGATGACCGCCGGCGTGATCAACGCCACGTACATGTTGTTGATACCTAATGGATCGCCGAGCAGATACCACACTGACGTCATGACGCACGCACCAATCAGGCCTGCATTGGCGCCGCGCGTGCTTTTAAAGAACGGCAGATAAAAGGCAATGATTGCCACCACTGAAATCGACAGCCGAATAGCGCGGGTGAAGAAGGAGAGCTTCAACACTTCCGGCACGAACAGCACGAAAATCAGCGGCAGGAAACCGATCAGCAGCGACAGCCAGCGCGTCATGCGGAACTCGCGCTCCGGTGTCGGATTGCGATAGGGCACGTAGAAATCTTTTACCACCAGCGAGGCAATCGCCAGCGCTACGGTGCTGACGCTGACAAAGATCGACGCCACGAGTGAGGTGGTGACAATCCCCGCCAGCCAGGGACTCATGTCCTGCAGGAACACCGGCAGCGCATAGAGACTTTTAATATCGGGATGCAGGTATTTCGCCGCCACGCCAATCAGCGCGATAGCAATGGCAATCGGCATGCAGAAGAAGAACGCCACCCAGGTTGCACGTTTGGCGGACTCGGCACTTTTGGTCGAGGCAATCGCCTGAATCACAAACTGAGTACAGAAGATCGAGCCGATAGTACCAATCATCCAGGCGAAAATAGTGCTGCCGCCAACGTTGCCGTCCCACGTCCAGTAGAAATGCGGCATCTCTTTGATCATTGGGCTGACGCCGCCGGTCATGTGCAGGGCCACGCCGAGAATGATCAGAATACCGATATATTTCAGTCCGCTGTGCAGCAGCGTGACCCAGGCGATGCCTTTCATGCCACCGAACATAAAATAGAACGTACTGACGATCGCGGTGATCACCGCAGCGGTAGTGAGATCGAGGTTGAGCACCGTTGAGATCGCCGCCGCACCGCTAACGTAGTTACCGACGTTAACCAGCAATAGCGCATAGATCATGATTAGCGAGATGATGTTTTTGGTGGAGTTGCCATAACGTTCAGCGATCGCCGCAGAGATGGTGATTTTGCCGGTATTGTAGATGCGCTTTACCAGCAAAAAACCAAACAGCGGGAAACCGATAGCGGCACCAATCACCGACCATGAAGCGGCAAAGCCATCTTCGAAAGCTGCCTGAGCCGTACCGATGGTGGATTTGGCGCCGATGTATTCCGACATCAGCATCACGCCCACCACAAATGCCGGCATCACATTGGAGCCAGCCATAAAGTCGCCGCTGTTTTTACTGCGCAGACGCCAGGTGAGCCAGGTGGTGAACAGGATGTACGCAATGACAATCCCGACAATAATCACCATCCCTTCTGTAGAGAATTGTTTCATTTCAGCCTCATCGATAACGTAGGGTCGTGGAACGCGCTGGGCTTCACGCGTCCCGTTGATGAGGTGGCCGATGTTGTTATTCACCGTGTCTACGCACTTCGCCACCCCACTTATGCTTATGATTCATTTCGCTCAAATAAGAATGAATTTACGCATATTAGAGGCGTTTTATAGGCTAAACAGGGCTTAATTTGTTTGAGGTTGCTCACAAAGCATCAAATATGATTACAAATAATCAAAATCAACGCATTAATTACAGCACCTTTGAATCGGCACCTGACATCGCCGGTAAAGGCGTGAACAACCTGATTGGTCAGATTTGGAGTGGCGCGATGATGCTGGAGCACCTCGATTACGCCGAAGCGGGCGCAGCGGTGTTGGATGCCATCGAGCTTACGCTGGCGGCGGGCAACAGCCTGACGCGCGAGCTCGACGGCCGCGCGTCAACCGAGGAACTGGGCGCGGCTATCGCTGCTGCGTTGTAACCTCCAGGCGTGCCCTAAAGAATCTGCACTGTTTCCGCATGCCAGCCGTGGGGCAACGGCTGCGGGCGCGTAATCACCACGTTATGCAACTGTAGATTCTCCACGCCGCGCGCAAACACGCCCGGCAAGCCATCCGGATAAGCAGCGACGCCGTATGCTAAGCCCGATGTGCTATCCAGTTTGTACGCATTGTCGAGGCCCATGCCGGTCGGCGATTCGGGATTACACGGCGGGCGCACATCGTAATGTCCCTGATCCGCACCTGCTGCTACCACTTGCCGCAGCTGCACATTCGCCAGCATCACATCACGAATCTGTCCCGGTTGTTCCGCATGCAGGTTAATTGCTCCTTCCATCACACCGCTGACGTTGCTGAATTGCAGTTGCTCAATGCTGCCCGGCGCTATCGCCGGATCGCGCGCGCGCACTGAAACAAACAGCGCATCGGCTTTACCCCAATGGCACGGCGGCGCGTGGCGGCAGGCCAGCGTGATATTGCTGAACAGCAAACGGCGGAACTGGCCGCCATCACGCGACAGCAAGCCAATCGCGCGGTTGGAATCAAAGAGGTTGCAGCCGGAGACGGTGACATCTTCCACGTCATCGAAGGTTTCGGTGCCAATTTTGAACGCGCAGCTGTAGGAGCGCAGCAGGCAGTTGCTGATCATGATTTGTCGCGCGGCACGTCGCAAATGCGCGGGTTTTTGGCTGGTTTTGATGCAGATGGCATCATCGGCCGCGCTCAGGTAGCTGTTGCTGACAAACACCGCTTCACAGCTGTCGATATCCAGCGCATCGGTGTTCGGCATGCTCATGCTGTTATTGATGGTGAGATGGTCGACATGTACATGGCGGCAACTCACCAGATGTACCGTCCACATCGGCGCCTGGATGATGGTGAAATCTTGCAGCGTCACCTGCTCGCAATCCTCAAACACCACGATGCGCGGGCGCTGCGCACGCGGCAGGCGATAACCCTGCTCGTCCTTTTCCGCAGCAAACCACGCATCGCCGTTACCGTCGATCACCCCTTTGCCACTGATGCTGATATTGCGCTGCCCGACGGCGTACAGCAGCACATGCTGCGACAGTTCAGCCTGGCTCTGTGCCAGCTGCTGCTGATAATCCTCAACGCGTGAGCTGGCGAGCAACGTGGCGCCCGCTTCGAGATGCAGATTAATGTTGGAACCCAGCGTTAGCGTGCCGAGATGATAGCGGCCAGGCGGCACTGATAAGGTGCCGCCGCCGCGCGTTGCCAGATGATTGAGTGCGCGCTGGAAGCAGTGTGTATCCAGCGTTTCGCCATCGGCGATGGGGTAGAAATCAGCCAATGAAACGTGCATGCGGTTCTCCTGAATAGCGGCGATGCGCTATTGCAGCACGCGCCGCATGACCAAAACCTTTTGCTGGTGGACAAGATGGTTATTTCACCGCGCCTTCGGTGACGCCGCTGATAAATTTGCGCTGGAACACCAGGAACACCGCCACCAGCGGCAGGATGACAATCATCGCGCCCGCCATCAGCACCGGAATATCGATGGTGTTTTTGTTCTGGAAAAACATCATGCCGATCGGCAAGGTGCGCAGCTCATCTTTATTCACCAGAATTAGCGGGATAAGGAACTCGTTCCACGTCCAGATAAACAGCAGCAGCGCCAGCGTGGACAGCGTCGGCCAAATCGCCGGCACCAGCAGGCCCCAGAGAATTTTGCGGCGTGAGGCACCATCCATCACTGCCGCTTCCACCAGCTCGCGCGGCACCTGCTGCAACGCGGTGGCAATCATCAGCGTGGTAAACGGCAGCGACAAGGCAATTTGCGGCAGAATCAGCGCCAGATAGGTATTGGTAAGGCCCATCCAGCGTAGCTCGTGATAGAGCGGAATAATAAAGGCTTCACTCGGTAGCACCATGCCAAGGCCCAGCAGCGCGGCAACCACCGTTTTGCCGGGGATCTTCAGCCAGGCAAAACCGAATCCCGCCAGAATGCCGAGCAGGATGCTGCAGATCACCACCGGAATCACCACCAGCACCGAGTTCATGAAGTAGACGTTGAAATGTCCCTGCTGCCACGCGGTGATGTAGTTTTTGAAATTGAGCGACGAGGGCAAGGTAAACACGCCCTGAAATAGCTCCATCTGGGTTTTGAACGAGGTCATCAGCGCCATTAAAAACGGCAGGATGGTCATCAACGCGACAATCCAGATCAGCGCGCGTGAGACAGTTGGCGTGCCGCGCATCAGTGACGCTCCCGTAGACATAGATGAATTAAGCCGTTGATCATTAACACAATCAGCATACTGAACACCGCCACGGCGGAGGCATAGCCGAAGTAGTGCAGGTCAAAGCCCTGCTTATACATAAAGATGTTGGTCACCATAGTGGACGTGCCCGGCCCGCCTTGCGTCATCACGTAAACCAGATCGAAGGCTTTCAAGCTGGCGATCACCGTCAGCAGCAGCGCGATACGCAGTTCCGGACGCAGCGACGGCAGCGTAATGCGCATAAATTTCTGCCGGCGTGATGAACCATCGAGATCGGCCGCTTCCAGCAGCGACGGATCCATGCGTTGCAAGCCCGCCATAAACAGCACCAGGCAGAAACCGAAGAAGTACCAGGTGGCGACAAAGCCGACCGCGGGTAGCGCCCAGGTAAAATCACCCAGCCACGACTTCGCCAGCTGCGGCAAACCCACGGCGCGCAGGAACTGATCGATAGGGCCAAACGCCGGGTTATACAGCCAGCGCCACACCACGCCGAGCACCGCCATCGGCATGATGTACGGCAGGAAGAAGAGGATACGCAGCACGCTGCGCTCTTTGTTATTGCGCGTCTCATACAGGAAGCTGCACAGCAGCAGTCCAACGCCAATCGGAAACAGCGTGTAGAACAGCATCAGCAAGGCATTATTGCCGAGCGCCACCCAGAACACCGGATCCTGGAACATGCGCAGATAGTTACCCATGCCGATGAAAATCGGCCACGAGGTGCCGTCCCATTCGGTGAAGCTGATCCCTAATGAGGCCAACAGCGGCATCAGCAGAAACACCGCATACACCAGCACCGCGGGCAGAAGATAGAGCGCATTGCGCCAGGCAGATTTATTCAGCATAACCGTACTCGCTTGCGGGCCTGTTCGCGGCCCGGCCACTTACGCCGGGCCGTACGTCATCAGTGCTTGAGGGTTTTCAGGTAACGTTGATAGTTGTTATCGAAGTTGATCACCATCTGGTCGGCGGTTTGACGTCCCGCCAGCAGCAGCTGCACATTCTGATTCAGCTCAGCGTTCATGGTTGGCGTGGCCCAGTCGAGATAATGGCCGAGACCATCGTTGTCATTTAGCGTCACCCACACCTGATACGCTTCCGCCAGCAGCGGGTTATCCGCCGGAATCTGCGCATTTTTGCTGGTGCCGGCCGGCAGGAAGCCCACTTTCAGCCAGCGGTTCGCCATCTCATCTGAGACGATGTAATCGATGAACTTCGCTGCGGAATCCTGCTGCGCTTTGTCTTTGGCGGTGCTGGTGATGGAGAACGCCAGATCGGTGCCGCCCACCATCAGTGGATGCTGCACGCCCTCGCCCGCTGGCATCGCGGCGAAGTGCAGATCTTTGTTGTCTTTAAACTGGCCGAGATACCAGGTTCCGCTCACCAGGAACGCTGCCTGACCATTCTGGAACAGGGTCGCGGCATCGTCGTGCCCAATGCCCTGGAAGCCGGGGAACAGATAGCCTTTGTCGTTCCAGCCCTTCATCAGGTTGGCGGCTTTCACCAGCTTGTCGTCTTTGAACGTGCCGCCCACGTCGTAAATCAGATCGTCGAGTTTTTTCCGGTCGCTGCTCTCAATCTGCGCTTCCCACAAGGTGCTGAGCAGCTGCTGGCCCATGTTGCCGTCGAGCAGGCCGAGCATCATCGGCGGTGTACCGGCGGCTTTGAGTTTCTCCATCGCCTGTTCGAGTTCTGGCAGGGTTTTAGGCACCGCGACACCGGCTTTATCCAGCAGCGCTTTGTTGTAGTACAAACCCACCATCTCGCCGAGGCTCGCCACGCCGTAGAGTTTTGCCGCTGCCGAAATCTTGTTTATCTGACCAGCGGTTACGTTTCAGGATTGAATCCGGGAAGCGCGTGGTCCAGCCGTAAGTTTTGGCGTAATCATCCAGCGGCCACAGCAGCTTGTCTTTCACCAGCGAGCCCATATCGCCGCCGCCCTGATTCACTTGGGCGATTTGCGGGCCGTCACCGGCGGTTAGCGCCAGCTTAAGCGGAATGCGCGTGTCTTCGAAGGAGTGCACCGAACGCTGAATCACAATGTCCGGATTCTTTTGCTGGAACGCTTTTACCGCTTCATCCACCGCTTCGGTCTGCTGCGGATAGTTGTAAATGTCCCACTCATTCAGGGTAACGGCCTGCGCGGCTGCCATGGTCGCACCGAGCAGAATCCCGGCGGAGACCAGACGCGACACCGTGCGCAGTGAACTTTGCAAACGGGAAGGACGATTGGTTGAATCACACATCATGCTCGGTTTCTCCAACAGATGACTGGCATCCCTTCATCTCGACACCTGCGATTCCCGGCAGGTTGATTCAGCAGCGACAACGCACATAATTCATACTTACTTTATGCACAAAAGAAAGTCAAACATCACCACTGCGGAATTTTTGCTCTGTGATACAGTGCAAAGAGTAAGAAGAAAAGCCGCCAGAACAGCAGAGGATGCTGCGATTCAGCGCGCAAACCGGACAGCGTTGCGCAGTAAAGCCTGAGCATCAGTATAAATCACTCAGCCAGGCAAGCTGCTTTAACATACTGATAGAGCATATGAAAATCCTATAGTTATCATCACTGCGATAGGTGAGCGAAAGGCAATGTGCTTTCAATCAGCGCTCATACCGGCGTTGCGCGTGAGTTTGTCAGCCGCCCAGTCATGCTTTGTGGTTATAGTTCGCATCAGCTTTATGCGCCAGCGCAATTATTACACCTTGAAAACTAAGTCGGCTTTCTTTACCGTAAAATCTGTTCATCTCCTGACCACAGAGGCTCCACCATGACGGCTGAAGGTGTTATTCGTCGCGCCAGCGAGGCAGATTTCCCCGCCTTGTCGCGCATCTGCTTAGAGACCGCCAATGCCGGCACCGATGCCAGCGCGCTCTACTCCGATCCCGCGCTGCCCGGCCTGCGCTTTGTCATTCCCTACGCGCGCTTTGCGCCCGAATTTGCTTATGTGCTGGAACAGCACGGCGAGGTAGTCGGCTACGCGGTCGCCGCGCCCGATACGCGCGCCTTCGAAGCAAAGTTGAATACTGATTGGTGGCCACAGCTGCAACAGCAGTATCGCGATTACGCGCCGCAGGCGCCGCTCGACAGCAAAGTGCTGGAAGCGATTCATCAGCCCGATGCGGCAGCGGATCAGCTGGTGACGCAATGGCCTGCGCATCTGCACATCAATCTGTTACCCGCCGCGCAGCAAGGTGGCTGGGGGCGCAAGCTGATTGAACAGCTGCTACACGATCTGCGTGCCGCGGGCGTGCCGGGCGTTTATCTCGGCGTCAGCCTGCAAAACGAGCAGGTGTGCGGCTTTTATCAGCGCCTTGGCTTCACGCCGATTATGCGCAGCAACGCCATTTATATGGGCCAACTTCTCTGATTCGAGGCATCGCATGACCAGCCTGCATCTGCAAAACGTTAAAAAGTCCTACGAAAATGTAAACGTGATTCATGGCATCGATCTCACCATTAACAGCGGCGAATTCGTGGTGTTTGTCGGCCCTTCCGGCTGCGGGAAATCTACGCTGCTGCGCATGATTGCCGGGCTGGAGGAGATCACCGACGGTAAGTTGCTGATTGAAGGCGCCGATATGACCGATCAGCACGCCACCGAGCGCGGCATCGCCATGGTGTTTCAGTCCTATGCGCTCTACCCGAACATGACGGTGCGCGGCAATCTGGCCTATCCGCTGGAAGTGATGAAGCGCCCGAAAGCGGAAATTGAGCAGGCGATCAAACAGACTGCGGCGCGCCTGCATCTGACAGAATTTCTTGACCGCTTACCGCGCGCGCTGTCCGGCGGACAGCGGCAACGTGTGGCGATTGGCCGCGCGATAATCCGCCACCCGCGCATTTTTCTGTTTGATGAGCCGCTGTCGAACCTCGATGCCGAGCTGCGTTTGCAGATGCGCATTGAGATTGCTCGCCTGCACGCTTCGCTGGGCAACACCATGATCTACGTGACGCACGATCAGCTAGAGGCGATGACGCTGGCGGATCGCATCGTGGTGCTGCGTCAGGGCCGCATTGAGCAGGTCGGCGCGCCGATGGCGCTGTATCGCGATCCCGACAACCTGTTTGTCGCCGGGTTTATTGGCTCGCCGAAGATGAATTTCCTCACTGCCGAAGTGTCCGCGATCGCGCCGGGCGCGGTGCAACTGCGGGTGCCGGCGCTGGGCATTAATCAGCTTACGCTGCCGATCGCCGCGTCGTGCCGCGAAGGGCAGAAAATCACGCTGGGCGTACGTCCAGAGCATTTCCAGCCAGTGAGCAGCAACGATGATGTCCTGAGTTTTAGCGGCGAATTGTCGTTTAGCGAGATGCTGGGACACACCAATTATCTCTATCTCGATATCGGCGAAGAGAAGCTGCTGGTGATTGAGGAGCGTAACGTGGCGGAACACGCGATTGGCGAGCGGCTGAGTTATCAGCTGCGTGCCGAGCACTGTTTATTGTTTGATGAGCAGGGTTTGCGACTCAGATAAGGTAAAAGCCGCATCTTTTCGTCGCGGCGCGATAAATCGCGCCGCGACAGAATGGGCGGGGATTTATCGCGTGATTCATTATTGCGGTGCGATCTCTTCATCGGCCTGTGCGGCCAACAAATCCAGCAGCTTATTCACCGCAAACCCGGCCGCGCCCTGCGCCCACATGCGGTTGGATTCCGTAAGGAACTGCAGCGGCGTCATGTGCGGCGTCAGCTTCAAACGGTAGGTCTGAAAACTCTGCGTAACGTGGTCGAGCAGAATGCGCGAAGCCATTTGCGGCTCCATCGCCAGATATACTACGTCCGGATCGTAGGCCACCGACAGATTCGCCAGCGACATCCCCAGATGCTGCCCGGCCTCGGCCAGCGCGCTCAGCACCTCCGGCGTTGGACGCACATCGAGATCGCGCAGCGTATGCGGCACCTCTTCTTTGGTGGTGGCCGCCACGCGCTGCAGAATCGCCTGCGACGACGCCACATCCTCCAGCAGACGCTCAGAACCATCGCCCAGCAGCGACACGCCAATCTCCCCAGCTTTGCCGTGACGACCACGATAAAGCTGGCGATCGAGCAGAATCCCCGCGCCGATGCCTTTGCCGAACGTAGCTATCACCGCCGACTGCGCATGACCGAGCTGACCAAACACCAGCGCCGCCATCGCCAGCGCGTTGGCATCATTTTCAATAAATACCGGCAGCGAGAAGCGCTCTTCCAGCAGACGGGCAATCGGCACGTTATCCCAGCCCAGCGCGCGTGACAGCACGCAAACGCCATTGCTGGCATCGACCAAACCCGACAGCGCCAGACCAATCGCCCCAACCTTTTTGCCCTCAACGCCACGCAAAAACTTCGCCAGCGCATCGCCGAGCTGTTTGGGCGTCATCGCGCCGGAAGGAATTTGCTGCTCGCCGATGATGTTGCCGCTGAGATCGGTCAGCACCATCAGGTTGCGTTCGGCATTAAGCTGAATCCCCACCACGCTGGCGTGATCCGGATTGAGGCCGAGCAGCGTTTTGGGCCGCCCCATTGAGACGCGACGTAGCCCCAGCTCCTGCACGATGCCGCCGGTCAGCAGACGATTGGTGGCTTGCGACACCGTCGACATGCTCAGGCCGCTGCGCACTTTGAGATCGGATTGACTAATAGGCGCATTTTCGACAATCAGCCGCAGAATGCGCGCGGTTACGTTGGGAGCGCTCATGAGCCTCTTTATCTGAAGTTAAGCGGGAAGTTTCAGGCTGAACTGCATGGCCAGGCGAAGCGCACCGCTTAGGGCATCGCCCTGCGGCGGCACCAGCAGCGCGGCGATATCCGCCGGTAGCCACGCCTGAATGGGCGCGGCTAGTCCGCCCATCAAGGCCAGCTTGCCGTGGCTGCGCGCCAGCAGCGGCTGCACCATCTGCACGATATCCGCGGCGGATTGCTGCACCAGCGCTGTGCCGTGCACATCGCCCTGCTGCGCGGCAGCGAACACCTCAGGCACCACGCGGCCCCAATCAGCGGGTGTCGCCTGTTTCGACCACATCAGCAGCTGTTCCGGGCTGTTTTGATAGCTTGCCATGATGCGCTGCGTTAACGCCGAGGCGGGCACAATCTCTTCGTGCGCCAGCAGCGCCAGCCGTAGCGCGCGTTGGCCGAGAATCGCACCCGAACCGGCATCTGACAGGGCAAAACCCCAGCCGCCGAGCAGCGTGAAGTGCGTGCCATCCCAGGCCGCGCCCTGGCTGCCGGTGCCAATAATAAACACCGCGCCTGGCGCACCGGCGTGCGCACCGGCACAGGCGATTTCGACATCGGTAAACAGATAGCGCGCCTGACAGCGTGGCTGCCAGCTGGCGAGACGGCTTTGCACCGAGGCGACGTTCGCACCCGCCAAACCGGCGACGATCACCGTGCGGTCGCGCGCTTCAACAGGTAAATTCGCCTGCGTAAACAGATCGTCAATGACCTGATCAATGGCCACGATGGCGGCATCAAACTGCGACCAGACGTTAGCGGGACCGCCTTTGGCTTCCGCCAGCAGGCGTCCGGCGCTGTCGGTCAGGCGTCCACGACAGTGCGTACCACCGCCATCAATACCCAGCATTAGTGATTGCACGCGCTTCCTCCTGCCAGCCCGAAACGGTATGACGCTTATAGATGTGCGAAAGATAGGGGAAAAAAACTTAAATCGCAATAATAAATAAATAGGCAATCCGTATAGTTAATTAAAATAGATATAAATCATATAAATAACAATTTTTCACCAATTGAGATCCGCCACACGGATTGACATTAGTTTTTCTGTCGTAATAAGTTAACGGTCAGATTATCAGCAGCCTGACAGGTCGGGCGGCTCAAAGGCAACGGGCTTCAGGGGTACAACATGAAAGTGGGCATTATTGGTCTGGGCTTTCGGCTTTCCCATGTGGTGAAAGAGTTCAACAAAGCCGACACAGCGTTTTCCGTGGTGGGTTATGTCGATCCGGCTCCGGCGGGATTACCGAATCTGCACAGCTTTGGCATCGACGCGGGCACCGCGTTTGCTAGCGTGGATGCGCTGCTGCAACACGGCGGCTTTGATCTGCTGCTGGTGGGTTCGCCGAACTTTATGCACCTTGAACACATTCGTCAGGGCTTAGCGGCGGGCTACACGGTGTTCACCGAGAAGCCGGTGGTGATCAACGAAGAGCAAACCATGGCGATGGCGCAGCTGGTGCAGCAATATGGTCACGAGCGCATTCTGGTCGGCTTGGTATTGCGTTACTCGCCGCTCTATCGCGACCTGCTCACCGCGCGTGATGAAAATCGCCTCGGCGAAATCACCTCAATTGAAGCCACTGAACACATCAAGCCGTATCACGGTGCGTTCTTCCAGCGCGACTGGCGCCGTCTGGAGAAGTACGCCGGCCCGTATATTCTGGAAAAATGCTGCCACGATATCGATCTTTATCAGGGTCTGGTCGGCGAGCGTCCGGTTCGTGTTGCCAGCTTTGGCGGACGCAAAAACTTCACCCCGCAGCACGCGCCTAAAGGTGCGGTAACAGCGCAGTCAGAGGTGTATCACGTTAAACCGAGCGGCTGGTCGAGTACCGATGCGGTGTTTGACGGCGATGCCGACATCGTCGATTACCAAACCGCGCTGATTGAGTATGCCGGTGGCGCGACCCTCGCCTTCCATGCCAACCTTAACGTACCGGATGAGTTCCGCCGCTTCTGCGTGATGGGCACCGATGGCATGGCCGAAGGTGACTTCGTGCGTAACTACTTCCGCGTGCACAACGCGCGCACCGGTGCGCGCGAAGCGGATACTGAGTATGACGGCAACGCCTATGACGGCCATTACGGCGCAGATGCGCTGATGGCTGAAGAGATTGTGAAACACATTACACAGGGAACGCCGCTGAAGGTTTCAGTGGTGGACGCACTGGAAGCGGGCCTCACTGCGATCAAAATCGATGAAGCGCGAAAATCGAAAACCGTGGTGGATATGACGGAGAGTTGGAAAAAATTTGACGCCAACCTGGGGAAAGCAGCAACCGCGTAAGACACGCGCAATAAATTGCGCCGCTACAATCCGTAGCGGCGCGATTCATCGCGCGATGTTGAAGTTAGGTAACGGTTTCGTTTTCCAGCTTCTGCCGCTTACGCAGATGCGGGAAAATCGCCATCCACACGCCCACCACGATCAGCGTGCCGATGCCGCCAATCGCCGCCGCGGGCACTGCGCCCATCCATGCCGCCAGTAAACCTGACTCAAACTCGCCGAGCTGATTCGAGGTATTAATGAAGATGGCGTTGACCGCATTCACGCGGCCACGCATGTCATCCGGCGTATCGAGTTGCACCAGCGCGCCGCGAATCACCATGCTGACCATATCGAAGCCGCCCAACGCCGCCAGCGCGATCACCGACAGCCACAGCTGCGTGGAGAGCGCGAACACCAGCGTCGCCACGCCAAAACCGGCCACCGAGCCGAACATGATCATGCCGACGTTCTTTTCCAGCTTGTGACGACTCAGCCACACGCCAACCAGCAGCGCACCGACCGACGGCGCGCCGCGCAGGATGCCCAAGCCCCACGGCCCGGTATGCAGGATATCTTGCGCGAAGATCGGCAGCAGCGCGGTGGCCCCGCCCAGCAGCACGGCAAACAGATCGAGTGAAATCACGCCGAGCACATCTTTGCGATCGCGGATAAAGCGCACGCCGGCAAACAGGTTCGGCAGATTCATCGGCAAGCGCGCCTGCGGCGGCCGCTCATAGCGCAGTCGGCTCACCAGCACGATGGAGAACAGATAGAACAGCGCCGAGACGCCATACACCACTTCCGGACCGGCGACATAAAGGAAGCCACCGAGCGTTGGGCCGATAATCACCGCCGCCTGTCCGCCCACCGAACTGGCGGCCATGGCGCGCGCCAGAATCGGCGGCGGCACCAGCGCCGGCAGCATCGAGGTAATCGCTGGCCACTCAAGCGCCTTGGCGACGGAGATCAGAAACACCAATCCCCAAATCTCGATCTTGCCCGCCCAGTTCATCAGCGTGAGCGCAACCAGCCCCAGCAGCGCCAGCCACTCAATAAATTGTCCGAGCAATACGATACGACGACGGTCAAGCTGATCGGCCAGATGCCCGGCGGGCAGTGCCAGCAGTACAGAAGGCAGAAACTGCATCAGACCAATCATGCCGAGCGCCATCGCGCTGTGGGTCAGCGCGTAGATTTGCCAGCTGACCGCGACCGAAAACATTTGAAAACCAAACGATGAACAGGTGCGCGCCAGCCAAAAGGCGACAAACGACCTGTGCCGCAGCAATGAATCCTCTGCTGCGGAGACTGGAGAACCCATAGTTTTATCCCATCCTAAACAATTACATCGGTTAGCGTCGTTGCACCAACCTGGTGAAAAGCCACGTTGCGGCTTCCGCTTTATTTTTTCAGGCCACAGAGTGCGGCATCTTACTGAGCCAGGCAATGGCTAGCCGTGCTGTTTAAAAACAGAAGCTTATCCAAAAATTAGCTAAGCATGGAGCTCTTAATATTAGCAGGCTGATGGTTATGAGATGAAAATATCCAAAAGTTTCCCAATATGGCAATAGCCGATTAATTCATCCTGCTCAGCGCCTAATATCTCTCTATCAGTGACAGTTAAAAAAAGGTGATCTTGATAAACAAAACGATCTATATTGACTGTGTTTAGATTTCATTATCCCGCCGTCCTTATAATAATTAAGACGCTCCAGTTAATTAATTTATTCACAGAGATAAATGGAAAACAGTTCTTATAATCCTTATGTTACTGAGCGCATCCATCGCTTCGACGGGGCGCTAGCTGGCGTGTGTTATTCAGCCCCCTTTATGCATTGCGAACAGGAAAACACAGCAATACTTAATGGACACAACATAATTTCGCTGCATAATCAGTTACCGGATACACCCGAATTAATAATCATCCCGTTAACGGGAAATAACCTTATGCGTTTTTTACAGGATCCGGAAATTTATTCCAGCCTGCAGGATGAGAATGTACAGCTGGCAATCAATTATGCCGATTTAGTTCAGCAAGATAGTGCTTTACGTAGGGCCGCAGAGCGTTTCTCATTTTGGCTCTATGATTTGGCACCGCCCGGCACCTGCTGGAAGAATATCGCTGCGTTTCCATTTAGCGGTATTGCGCTGACCGACGAGTTTTTTCACGATAATTATCTCAAGTTCAGCTTTCCTTTTCTGCTGGAATCCTGTCGTGAAAGAGAAGTGGAAGTAATATTACGCACGCCACAGTTAACGTTGCCCGCTGAGCACTATGCGCAACTTAATTTGAGCGGCTGGCAGGAACAACGCACAAGCAGCACGCTGTTTGAAGGGTAAACGTTTACACAATGTGTTGCTCTTAGGTGTTGTGGCCCGATCTAACCGGACATAACACCTTTATTCCCTCATAAAATGTCGCAGTACTTCCCTTCAACGAGTGCAAAGCACTAAAAATATCAAACCCTTTAACGTTTTTAAGATAAAATTTAACGCAAAGGGAACATCTCGCCGCACGGAAAGCGTCGCTCGAACCGTTTCGTTATTTCGTACTCTATGTCGGGAAGCAACCCAACGCGTTGTTTCCTTTTTAGTTTTTAATGGCAAAGAAAGAGGTCAATATTATGGGGAAAGCTTCCTCATCTTTTGGCGTAATCCGTTTTCTCACAGTGCTGTTTGCACTGCTGACGGGCGCGTTTATGCTGGTTGGTGGCGTTTGGTTAGCCGCCATTGGTGGTTCCTGGTACTACGTTATTGGCGGTGTGGTCATGTTGATCACCGCTATTCTGCTGTGGCGCCGTAGCGGCTCAGCATTACTGCTGTACGCATTGCTGCTGTTGGCAACGCTGGTGTGGGGCGTGTGGGAAGTCGGTTTCGACTTCTGGGCGCTGGCACCGCGTACCGATGTGCTGGTGATCTTCGGCATCTGGCTGATTCTGCCGTTTGTGTATCGCGGTCTGAATAATGCCGGCAAAGGCGCTCTGGCGCTGCTGTCAGTGGCGCTGCTTGCCAGCGTGCTGGTGCTGGCGTGGGCGGTATTCCACGATCCGCAAGAGCTGAACGGTGAAATTCCAGCGGCAGCAGCCAATGCTCCGCAGGCACAGCCGCTGAGCAACATCGCTGATGCTGACTGGCCGGCGTATGCGCGTGACCAGCAAGGCACCCGCTTCTCCCCGCTGAAGCAGATCAACACCGGTAATGTGAAAGAGCTGCAGGTTGCCTGGCAGTTCCAGACCGGCGATTTGAAGACGCCAAACGATCCGGGCGAAATCACCGATGAAGTCACGCCAATCAAAATCCGTGACACCCTGTATCTCTGCTCACCGCACCAGATTCTGTTTGCGCTGGATGCCAAAACCGGTAAGCAGAAGTGGAAATTTGATCCGGGCCTGAAGCCGAATCCAACCTTCCAGCACGTGACCTGCCGTGGCGTTTCTTACCACGAAGTGCCTGCTGCGGCCGATGCGGCCAATACCCAACCTGCGCTGTGCTCACGCCGCATTTACCTGCCGGTGAATGATGGCCGCATGTTCGCGCTGGATGCGGAAACCGGTGAACGTTGTGCTGCCTTTGGCAACAACGGTGAACTGGATCTGCAGCACAAGCAGCCGGTATTGACGCCAGGCCAGTATGAGCCGACGTCGCCGCCGGTCATCACCGACACCACCATCGTGGTAGCGGGTGCGGTCACCGATAACTACTCTACCCGTGAGCCGTCAGGCGCCATCCGTGGCTTCGACGTTAACACCGGTAAACTGCTGTGGGTGTTCGATCCGGGTGCCAAAGATCCAAACGCGATTCCAGCGGATGAACACAGCTTCACCATGAATTCACCGAACTCATGGGCACCGGCGGTGTACGATCCGAAACTGGATATCGTTTACCTGCCGATGGGTGTGTCAACGCCAGATATCTGGGGCGGCAACCGCACACCAGAGCAGGAACGTTATGCAAGCAGCGTACTGGCGCTGAACGCCACCACCGGTAAACTGGTGTGGTCGTATCAGACCGTGCATCACGATCTGTGGGATATGGACCTGCCGTCGCAGCCGACGCTGGCCGATATCACGACTAAAGATGGCAAAACCGTACCGGTGATTTATGCACCGGCGAAAACCGGTAACATCTTTGTCCTGGATCGTCGTACCGGTGAGCCGGTTGTCCCTGCGCCGGAAACTCCGGTTCCACAGGGTGCCGCTAAAGGTGACCACGTTGCGCCTACTCAGCCGTACTCCGAACTGACCTTCCGTCCGAAACAGAATCTGACGGACAAGGACATGTGGGGCGCGACGATGTACGACCAGCTGGTATGCCGCGTGATCTTCAAGCGTCTGCGCTATGAAGGTCCGTTCACCCCGCCGTCTGAGCAAGGTACGCTGGTGTTCCCAGGCAACCTTGGCATGTTCGAATGGGGCGGTATCGCAGTTGACCCACATCGTCAGATTGCGATTGCTAACCCAATGGCGCTGCCGTTTGTGTCGAAGCTGGTTCCGCGCGGTCCGGGCAACCCGATCGAGCCACCGGCTGACGACAAAGGCGGTTCAGGCACCGAAACCGGTATCCAGCCACAGTACGGCGTACCGTACGGCGTGGAGCTGAATCCGTTCCTGTCACCGTTTGGTCTGCCATGTAAACAACCGGCGTGGGGCTATGTCTCCGCAGTTGATCTGAAGACCAACGAAACCGTGTGGAAAAAACGCATTGGTACGGTTCGCGATAGCGCGCCAGTGCCACTGCCGTTCAAAATGGGTATGCCAATGCTGGGCGGCCCAATCACCACCGCCGGTAACGTGTTCTTCATTGGTGCCACCGCAGATAACTACCTGCGTGCGTTCGACACCAATACCGGTGAAATGCTGTGGCAGGCACGTCTGCCAGCAGGCGGCCAGGCAACGCCGATGACCTATGAAGTGGATGGCAAGCAGTACGTTGTTATCGCTGCCGGTGGTCACGGTTCGTTTGGCACCAAGCTGGGCGATTATGTGATTGCTTATGCACTGCCTGATGCGAAGTAAGTTTTCGCGTTGAGATAACAAAGCGGGCTTAGGCCCGCTTTTTTTTATATGTAACGGTTGCCATGAATGGCGCCCTACATGTTAGGTTTTACGCAGCACTCGCGCGTTCAGCAATGCGCACAGCGCCATGATCACGCAGGTCGCCAGAAACACCGGACGCATACCAAACGCGCCGCCAATAAAGCCGCCGAACAGCGGACCTGAAACCTGGCCGACATACTGCGCCGAGGTTGAATAACCCAGCATCTTGCCCACCTGCGACTGCGGCACGCTGTGACGAATCAGCGCGGTGACGCACGGCATCAATCCACCCAGCGCCATGCCCATCAGAAAACGCAGCACCACCAATTGCCACGCTTCGCGGATAAACGCCTGCGGGATCAGCAGCAGCGCGCAGGCTATCAGCCCATACACCAGCACGCGACCATGCCCGACGCGATCGGCCAGCCGTCCCAGACGCGGCGCGGAAATAATGCTGCCGAGCGCGGCGGCGGCCATCACCAATCCGGCGGTGACGGTGATGGCGTGATCGCCGTTAACAAACTGGCCGATATACAGCGTGATGATCGGCTCAATCGACATATTGGCGAAAATCAGCAGCATGCCCGACAGCAACATTAGCCGCACCACGGGCAAATTGAGTGACTTCGCATCGTCAGCAATCTTCTGTGGGGTTTTCTTGCCAGAGGAGCGCGGCACCTCTTTCAGCAAAAAGGTGGTTGCGAGGAAGGCGAGGAAAATCACCGCGCCGGTCAGCCAGAAGGTGTGACGAATGCCAATCAGCGGCGGCAATACGCCGCCCAGCAGCGGCCCCACCACGTTGCCGGCCATAATGCCGGATGACAACACGCCGAGCGCCCAGCCGGTTTGTTCTTTAGGCGTTTGCGCCGCCACCAGAATGGTCGATCCCGAAGCGTAGCCGCCGAGCAAACCCGCCAGCAAACGCAGCGCCACCAGCTGCCACGGCGCGGTGGCCATACCAATCAGCGACATGGCAATCGCCATGCCGAGGCTGGCGCGGATCAGCATCAGTTTGCGGCCATAGCGATCGGCCAGTTTGCCCCATAACGGCGCGGTCAGGGCGGCGCTGAGGAAGGTGGCGCCGTAGGCCGCACCCGACCAGCGCGCAATCGCCGCCGGTTCCTGCACGCCAAGTTGCTGCACATAGAGCGGCAGAAACGGCAACAGCAGCGTCATCGCCACAATGGTGCTGAACGAACCCAGCACGCAGACACATAAATTTCGCTTCCAGTGTTGCTGTTCGGGCGCTAACGCGAGTGGAGGTTGCTGCATGGTAATATCCCTGTTTTTTGCTTTTTTAGCAGGCTAACAGTGACGCTGCGCAGAAAACAGAGTAGCGCGGATAATTGCCAGGCGGCGCAGCATTGTTGCCAGATAACAACAATTACGCTGTGCCAAGGGTGTTGATTAACGCATCGCACAGTAAGGTGACCGGCGAAGAGGGTTGCGGCTGCTCTTTCAGCAACAGATAGCTGTGCAGGCGGTCCATTTGCCAATCTGATAGCACCTGCTGGATTTCGCCGCGCGCTAAGGCATCTTGCGTCATATAAGCGGGCAGATAAGCGATGCCGGTGCCCGCCAGTGCGGCATTAAGCAGCGCCATACTGTTGTTGGCGCGGAAACGGCTGTGCACATCCAGCGCCAGGCGCTGTTTATCACGGCGAAACGGCAGCGCGGCGGTGTGCGCGGTGCCGTGAAACAGCAGCAAGTCGTGACGCATCAGGCGGTCGGGATGATCGATGGGCGCATGCGCCGCCAGATAATCTGGCGTGGCGTACAAGCCCCAATCAATGCTGGCGAGTTCACGATAATTGGCCGCGTCGGGCGCACGCGCGCGGATCACAATCGCCACGTCGGCGCTGGGTTGCGGGTCATCGCTGGTGGTGAGGTCGAGATCGACGTTGATGTGAATATGGCGGCGAATAAAGTCATTCAGCGTCGGCACCACGCACTGACAGCCGTAGGTGATCGGCGCCTGCAAGCGCACGTTGCCTGCGGGCAGTTGATGTACCTGCTGCACAAAGGCGTCGGCGCGATGCATCTCTTCCAGCATGCGCACGCAGAACGGATAGTAGGCCTGGCCGAGCTCCGTCAGCACCACTTTGCGCGTAGTGCGCTGCAACAGCTTGATGCCGAGGCGCACTTCCAGCCGCGCCACTTCACGGCTGACGTGCGATTTGGAGACGCCTAAGGTGCGTGCGGCTTCGCTAAAGCTTTGCCGTTCCACGACGCGTGCAAACAGCATCATGGCGGAGAGATTGTCGCTGTTATCCATGTTCTCTGGCAGTTAAGAGAGTGAGAACAGCAGCTTAAAAGCAAAAGGCGTCATTAGTCCATCAGCGTACATTTCGTAGCGGCGCGATGAATTGCGCCGCTACGAATGCGCATAGGCATACATCAACTCGCCATCGCCAATGGGAACAATAAACGATCCGGCTCAACGCGACGCTGGCGGCGCAGCTGGCCTGGCGTCACCATGAAGTAGTTTTTGAAGGTGCGAGTATAAGCCTGCTGCGTATCGAAGCCGTAACTCATCGCCACCTGCAAAATCGCCTCATCGCTGTTAATCAGCGTCAGCGCAGATTCGGTTAACCGGCGCTGGCGAATGTACTCGGCCAGTGAAAAGCCGGTGTGCTGACGGAACAGACGTTGCAGATGCCAGCGGGAGTATCCCGAGCGGCGTGCGACTTCATCCAGATGCAGATCGTGCCCTAAGTTATTCTCTATCCAGTCCAGCAAACTACGGATAAATTCGCGCTGATTCATGGGATTCTCCTGCGTTGGCAATATGTCCAGTGCCGCCACAATAGCGCGTTAAATTTATCCCTTAATTAGCAGAAAATTAGCGCAGAATTAGCAAGCGGGAAAACGGGTATAATTCTGGCCTAATTATCTGTCGCTACACTGCGTTCAGTTAAGTTGGAGGGCATCATGCGTGTGCTGCTGGTAGAAGATGACGAAATGATTGGCGCGAATCTGCAGCAAGCGCTGGAAGCGGCAGGTTGGTCGGTGGATTGGGTACGCGACGGCGTGTATGCCAGCAATGCCTGGGCTGAAGGCGGCTATACCTGCGTGTTACTGGATCTGGGCTTACCGCGTGAAGATGGCCTGCAGGTGCTGCGCCGTGCGCGCACGCGCGGTGACATGACGCCGGTGCTGGTGCTCACCGCCCGCGATACCGTGCAGCAACGTATTCAGGGATTGGACAGCGGCGCGGACGACTATTTGCTGAAACCCTTTGATCTGCAAGAAGTGCTGGCGCGTATGCGTGCCATTACCCGCCGTCGCCACGGTGCAGCAGATTCTCTGCTCGGCAGCGGTGATGTGCAAATCGACATCATGACGCGCGAGGTGCTGTACAAAGGCCAGCGCGAACAGCTCACCGCACGCGAATATGCCCTGCTCTACGCCTTGCTGGAGCGGCCGGGCGCCATTCTTTCGCGCGAACAGTTAGAAAACCGCATTTACGGCTGGGGCGAAGAGGTCAGCAGCAACGCGGTGGATGTGCTGATCCACGGTATGCGTCGCAAACTGGATAACGAAGTGATCCGCAACGTACGCGGACTTGGCTGGCGGGTACCGGCAATATGAAACCTTTCACCTTTATGCGCTCGCTGCGTAACAAGCTGCTCGCCACGCTGGTGATTCTGCATCTGGCGATGATTGGCGGCGTCACCTGGTATTTCTATCACTGCTACGGCGACATGATGGGCACCATGAAAGACGACCAGCTCGCCAAGATCGCCGATGCGTGGGCCAGCAGCCAACGTATGCCGGCCCTAATGCCGATGGTGATGCATGAAGAGAAACTGAAAAGCACCTATATCGTCCAGTTGTGGGACGAAAGCAATCATCTGCGCGCCAGCTCCTGGCCGGGCCTGCATGCGCCATTGCAGCTGAAAAAAGGCTGGACCGATTTGAAAGTCGGAGACTGTGGCGACGACTGCGAATGGCGTGTCTATACGCGACCCGGCGAGCTGGGCAGTGAAATTGGCAACATTCAGGTACTACACAATATCGGCTACATGAAAAGTATCATGGTCAAGCGAGCGCTCTCCGCCATCATTCCGCTGGTGCTGATGATGCCGCTCTCACTGATTGTGATATGGCTGGTGGTGCGTGCTATTACGCGCGATTTACGCGTGGCGTCGCGCCATATCGCCGCGCAGGAAACCCTGCATCCGCATAGCGTTTCACCTGATGGTTTACCGGATGAAGTGCTGCCGCTGGTGGCAGCTTACAACGCCTTGCTGGATAGACTGCGCGCGGCCTGGTCATCACAGCGCCAGTTCCTTGAAGATGCGGCGCATGAGCTGCGCACGCCGGTCACCGCCGTGACTTTGCAGCTGGAGAATCTGCGGCAACATATCCAACCCGGTGAAGCCAGCCGCCAGTTTGACCAGCTGGAAGCGGGCGTGACGCGCACGCGCCATCTGGTGACGCAGCTGCTGAATATCTCGCGTCAGGAAGATCAATCGGTGGTCGCCACAGTGGAAAGCATCGAACTGGACGACCTGCTGAAAGAGAGCATTGAGCAGCTGATGGTGGTGGCGGATAAGCGCGGCATCGATATCGGCTTCAACGGCACCACACACTATCGCCTGCACGCCAGCCGCTCCGATCTGCGCAGCCTGTTCGATAACCTGATTGGCAATGCGATGCTGCATACGCCGGAAGGCAGTTTGGTCGATGTGCTGCTGCATCGCGTCGGCAATCACACCGTGGTGGATATCGTCGATAACGGTCCCGGCATGGCGGAATCCTTTATCGAGCGCGCCTTTGACCGCTTCACCCGTTCGCCGGATGTGCAGGCGCAAGGCAGCGGACTGGGCTTGTCGATTGTGCGCAGCGTAGCGCAGAAACATCAGATGCAGGTTGCGCTATCGAACCGCCACGATCCGCAGGGCCAGATTGCCGGCCTGCAGGTACGCGTGACATTGCCATAAACTTCACCGTGCCGTAGCGGCGCAATGTATTGCGCAAAGTTGCTGTGGGCACGGTGCGACATCAAAACAACGCGATAAATCGCGCCGCTACATCCTTTCCCTACATCAATAACTTTCCCTGCTGAACGCGACACGTAAACGGTTGCGGGGTTCCGTTCGCTACACGGGGTTAATGTGATAGCGATCACATTTCCAGTGAATCAAACTGCAACACTTTTTGACAAACGTGACCAAAATCTATTTTCTATGCCTCTGTTACAGGCACATTACGCAAGCTTGAAAATCTGGCGATGCAGACCGGATACGACAACTCACTGCCCATCCCCTGGGATCAATTTCACCCGATCGCGGCGACGGCCCGGCGATCAAAAGCATGTGGTTAACAATAATGAAATATAAAGCGTTGATAGCAGGGGCCTTATTGGCCAGCAGCTGGACTGGTGCGGCACAAGCAGCAGACAGCGATCCGCAGTACGTTTCTGACTGGTGGCATCAGAGCGTGAACGTGGTGGGCAGTTACCACACCCGTTTTGGACCCCAGTTCAACAACGACGTGTACCTGGAATATGAAGCCTTTGCCAAAAAGGATTGGTTCGATTTCTATGGCTACCTCGATCTGACCAACTTCTTCGGCGTGGGCAACAGCAACGCTAACGGCGTGTTCGACCACGGTTCGCCGATGTTCATGGAAATTGAGCCACGTTTCTCCATCGATAAGCTGACCGGCACCGATCTCTCTTTTGGTCCGTTTAAAGAGTGGTACTTCGCCAACAACTACATCTATGACATGGGTCGCAACAGCGATAACCGTCAGAACACCTGGTACATGGGTCTTGGCACCGACATCGATACGCACAGCGATATCGGCCTGTCGCTGAACGTTTACGCTAAATACCAGTGGGAAAACTACGGTGCGGCGAACGAAAACAGCTGGGATGGTTATCGCTTTAAGGTGAAATACTTTGTGCCGATTACCGATCTGTGGGGCGGCAAGCTGAGCTATATCGGCTTCACCAACTTCGACTGGGGTTCAGATCTGCGTGATAAGTCCGATCGTTCACGCACCAGCAACTCGATTGCGTCCAGCCACATTCTGTCGCTGAACTACGATCACTGGCATGTTTCTACCGTGGCGCGTTATTTCCACAACGGCGGCCAGTGGGCTGACGGCCAGGAGCTAAACTTCGGTAACGGCCCGTTTGAAGTGAAATCAACCGGTTGGGGTTACTATTTGGTGGTGGGTTACAACTTCTAAGTTGTTGGTTTCCCTCACCCCGGCCCTCTCCCGCAAGCGGGCGAGGGAGTAAATAGGCTCGATCTGTTCCCTCTCCCACCTGTGGGAGAGGGTTAGGGTGAGGGCCAGCGCGCACCCTCTACTCAAATCTGCGGCTTATACGCATTCACCATCCACGGCACGCCGAACTTATCGGTCAACATACCAAAGCCATTGGCCCAAAACGTCGGTGCCCAGCTTTTCGTCACCTCACCGCCCACTGACAACGCATCAAACCAACGCTTGCCCTGCGCCTCATCCGGCGTGGATAAACTCACGGCAAAACCGCCATACGCCGCCTGCGGTGCGCCGTCACTCATCATCAATTCACCCTGCCCGATACGCAGATGGGCATGCATGATCTGCTCCGGCGAAAAGCTCACGCCCGAGATACAACCTTCATCCTCCACCGGCGTTTCATCCGGCATATCGCCATAGGTCATCTTGAACAGCAGCTCGCCGTCGGTGGCGTCGAGGTAGAAGGCAATCGCCTCTTCGCAGCGACCGCTGTAAAACACATACGGGGTAACTTGCATGGTCTGTTCTCCATAAAGGGAATGTCCACAGCAAGTGTAGTGCGCATTATTTAATCGGTTGCGAGCCGGGCCGCACTCTTACCTTTGCTGACAGTAGCGCCGGAACAGCTGCGCCATGTAGGCACTCATCGGCGTCAACGCGGTGTCTTTGCGCTGAATAAGATAGAAAGTGGCTTTCGGTAAAGGTTCGTCGAGAACGAGAGAAATCAGCTGGCCGCCGTGTGTAGGATCTTCAATCACGTCGCGCGAAATAATGCTGACGAAATCGCTCTGCGCCACCAGGCTGGTGCAGGCCATAAAGGTCTCGCAGGTGACGACGATTTTCGGCGCCATGCCGCGCTCGCCAAACAGATCGTGCAGCAGCCGATAATAGCTGCCTTGCGGTGTCGGCATGGTCCAGTCGCAGTGTTGCAGCTCGGCCAGCGTGCGCGCATGCGCCATCGGATGCCCTTTGCGCATCACCACCTGATAATCGCGCTCCATCAGCCGTTCAAAAACTAACTCCTGATCGAGATGATTTTTATCGTAGGTATTGATGGTGAAATCCAGCTCGCCCTGACGCAGTTCATGCACCATCGAAACCAGCTGACCTTCAACAATCCGCACCTTGACCAGCGGATATTCGCGATGAAACTGATTGATCACCTGCGGCATGACGGTGCGCGCAATACTGCCACCCACGCCGATGTTGACGCGCCCGCCGGCCAATCCCAGCCGCTGCTGAATATCTTCCTGCGCCACCCGCAACTCTTCCAGCACCAGGCTGGCATGCTTGAAAAAGTTATCACCGATATCAGTCAGCGTAACGCCCTGCTGTCGCCGCTCGAACAGGCGCGCGCCCAGCGCCAGCTCCAGTTCCTGAATCGCTTTGGTCAGCGCAGGCTGTGAAAGCCCGGACAAGCGGCTGGCGGCGCGGATGCTGCCCTGACGCGCCACAGCAACAAAAGCGCGCAACTGATGAAGTTTGAGGTTCGCAGACATAGTTTGGTGATAACCATTGTTTATCAGTAGCAAGATATTCGCATCTTATGCGCGGCAAAACCAATGTGTAGATTCGGATAAATGCATAAAAAACCAACACAAAGGAAATGCCGATGAAAACCCTTTCTGACCTCGTCAACGCGCGCATCCCGCAGATGCAGGCCTGGCGACGCGATCTGCACCACTTTGCCGAATCGGGCTGGCTGGAGTTCCGCACCGCCACGTTGGTGGCTGAAGAGCTTCATCGTCTTGGTTATCAACTCAAGCTGGGCCGCGAGGTGATCGATGCCGACTCGCGCATGGGATTGCCCTCTGATGAAGTGCTGGCGCAGCAGGAAGCGCGCGCGCTGGAACAAGGCGCGCTGCCGCAGTGGATTAAACACTTCTCCGGCGGATTTTGTGGCGTGGTCGCTACACTGGAAACCGGTCGTCCCGGCCCGGTGATGGGTTTCCGCGTAGATATGGATGCGCTTGATCAGAACGAAAGTCGCGCCGCCGATCATCTGCCAACGCGCGAAGGCTTTGCCTCCTGCAATCCCGGCATGATGCACGCCTGCGGTCACGACGGCCACACCACCATCGGCCTGGCGCTGGCGGGCGTATTGATGGAGATGAAAGCGCAGCTGAGCGGCACCATCAAAATCATTTTCCAGCCAGCGGAAGAAGGCGTGCGCGGTGCGAAGGCGATGGTGGCGGCCGGCGTGGTAGATGATGTCGATCTGTTCACCGCCATTCATCTCGGCACCGGCGTGCCCGCCGGCGAAATCGTTTGTGGCAGCGACAGCTTCCTCGCCACCACCAAACTCGATGTCAATTTCACCGGCGTTGGCGCACATGCTGGCGGTAAACCCGAAGAGGGCCGCAACGCCCTGCTGGCGGCGGCGCAGGCCACGCTGGCGCTGCACAACCTGCCGCAGCACAGCGGCGGTGTGGCGCGCGTCAACGTCGGCGTATTGCAGGCCGGAACCGGACGCAACGTGGTGCCCGACTGCGCGCTGATGAAAGTGGAAACGCGCGGCGTCAGCAACCAGGTTAACGACGATATCTATCAGCAGGCGCTGCGCGTGATTGGCGGTGCGGCGGCGATGTACGGCGTGGAATATGAGGTCAAGCTGATGGGCGGCGCGCGCAGCTGCACACCGAGCCCGCCGTGGGTGGCGTTCATCCACCAGCAGGCCGAGGCGCTGGGCATTTTCACCTCAGTGGTCGATACGAAACAGCAGGCGGCGGGCTCGGAAGATGCCACTTACATGCTGGAACGCGTGCAGCAGCGCGGCGGCCAATCCTCCTACGTGATTTTCGGCTGCGATCTGGCGGCGGGCCATCACAACGCGAAGTTCGATTTTGACGAAGCGATCATGGCGACCGCGGTGCAAACGCTGGCGACGCTGGCCCTTAATCACGCACAGTTTGGAGGCCAGCGATGAGCCACAGCGAATTTATAGATCGCTACATCAATCAAAATCAGCCGCGTTTTGCCGCCCTCAGCGATGCCATCTGGGACATACCGGAAACCCGTTTTGAAGAGACAAAGTCCTCCGCACTGCTGGCCGATGCGCTGGAGCAAGAAGGTTTTCGCGTGGAGCGCGGCGTCGGCAACATCGATACCGCGTTTATCGCCAGCATTGGCAGCGGCAAACCGGTGATCGCCATTCTCGGCGAGTTCGATGCGCTGGCCGGTCTGAGCCAGCAATCGGGTTGCGCCACGCCGCAGCCGCTGGTGGAAAACGGCAACGGCCACGGCTGCGGACACAATCTGCTCGGCACCGCCGGTTTGGCCGCCGCTTTCGCCATCAAAGCCTGGTGGGCGGAACACGGCCAGCGCGGCACACTGCGCTTCTACGGCTGTCCCGGCGAAGAAGGCGGCTCCGGCAAAACCTTTATGGTGCGCGAAGGCTTGTTCGACGATGTCGACGCGGCGGTGACCTGGCATCCCGAAGGTTTTAGCGGCATGTTCAACCTCAGCACGCTGGCCAATATTCAGGCCGCCTTCCGCTTCAAAGGCGTGGCGGCGCATGCGGCCAACTCACCGCATTTAGGGCGCAGCGCGCTGGATGCGGTGACGCTGATGAACACCGGCGCCAACTTTCTGCGCGAGCACATCGTGCAGGAAGCGCGTCTGCACTACGCGGTGACCAATGCCGGCGGCGTCTCCCCCAATGTGGTGCAAGCCGATGCCGAAGTGCTGTACCTGATTCGCGCGCCGCAGCTCGATCAAGCGCAGGATATCTATCAGCGCGTCATCAACATCGCCAAAGGCGCGGCGCTGATGACCGACACGCAGATGACGGTGCGCTTCGATAAAGCCTGCTCCAATTACGTGCCGAATCGCGCACTGGAAAGCGTGATGGAGCGCTATTTGCATCAGTTTGGTTTGCCTGACTACAGTCAAGCGGAACAGGCGTTTGCCGCCCAGATGCGATCCACGCTGAGCAAAGACGATCTGCGTAACGCGCGTCTCAATGCGGCGCGCACCGGCGGTGAAGCGGGCGTTGCCTGGGCAGCGGCGCTGGGCGACAAGATTTTGATGGATGAAGTGGCGCCCTATGCAGTGACGCGCGAGATCCTTTACGGCTCAACCGACGTTGGCGATGTGAGTTGGGTGACGCCCACCGCGCAATGCTTTGCGCCCTGCTTCGCCTTCGGCACGCCGTTGCACACCTGGCAGCTGGTGGCGCAGGGCCGCACGTCGATTGCGCACAAAGGCATGTGTCTGGCCGCCAAAGTGATGGCCGCCACCGCGCTGACCTTGCTGCAGGATGACGCGGCGCTGGCGCGCTGCCGCGACGAGTTCCAGCGCGTACGCCGCGAGCAGCCTTACGTCTGCCCGATTCCAGCGGATGTCACACCGTCGAAGTTAACGTCCTAGGATTTACCTCTCGCGTTTATAAACGCGGGCAAAAAAAAATATAAAAACTAAAGCCCAAAATACTTCGAGCTGCACGCAGCCAACGCACCTGCAGCTCGAAGTATGAAGGGCATGCAAACACAATAAGACGACTAACGAGGATTGATCTATGGAAGCCACCACGGAGAACCGCAGCCCTGGAAAGCTGTTTAGCTGGATTGAACGCGTCGGCAACAAAGTGCCGAACCCGTTTTTACTGTTCGTCTATTTGATTGTGGTGCTGATGGTGGCCACCGCCGTGCTCAGCAGCCTCGACGTGGCGGTGAAAAACCCGGCCAACGGCGAGCTGGTGCGGGTGAATAACCTGCTGAGCGTGGCAGGGATTCAATGGATCCTGCCCAACATCATCAAAAACTTCAGCGGCTTCACGCCGTTGGGATCGATTCTGGCGCTGGTGATTGGTGCCGGCCTGGCGGAAAAAGTCGGCCTGCTGCAGTCGCTGATGGTGAAGATGGCTTCGCGCGTGAGCCGTCGCTACGCCAGCTACATGGTGCTGTTTATCGCCTTCTTCAGCCACATCTCCTCCGATGCCGCGCTGGTGGTAATGCCGCCGCTCGGCGCGCTGATCTTCCTCGCGGTGGGGCGTCATCCGGTGGCGGGATTGATGGCGGCGATTGCGGGCGTGGCGTCCGGTTTTACCGCCAACCTGCTGATTGTCACCACCGACGTGCTGCTGTCCGGCATCAGTAGCGAAGCCGCCAAAGCGGTGAGCGACACCGTACACGTTAGCGTGATCGACAACTGGTACTTTATGGCCAGTTCGGTGATTGTGCTGACCATCGCCGGTGCGCTGCTGACCGACAAATTTGTCGAGCCGCGCCTGCCCGCGTGGAACGGCGGCAATAGCGATCGTCTGCCGCCGCTCACCGCACTGGAGAATCGCGGCCTGAAAGCCGCCGGCATCGCCGCATTGGTGTTTATCGCGCTGATGGCGCTGCTGGTGGTGCCGGAACACGCGCCGCTGCGCAATCCGAAAACCGGCGGCATTATTCCGTCGCCGTTTATTCAGGGCATTGTGCCGATCATCATCCTGTTCTTCTTTGTGGTGGCGATTGCCTATGGCGCGGTAACCAAGCAGATTCGCCGCGCGGATGATATCCCGCAGCTGCTGGTGGATCCGATGAAGAGCATGGCGGGCTTTATTGTGATGGTGTTTCCACTATCGCAGTTCGTGGCCTTCTTCAACTGGAGCAACATGGGCAAGTTCATGGCCATTGGCCTGACCGATGTGCTGGAGAGCGCGGGCATCAGCGGTGCACCGGCGTTTATGGGCTTGATGTTCCTGTCGGCGTTCCTGTGCATGTTTATCGCCAGCGGATCGGCGATCTGGTCGATTCTTGCGCCGGTATTTGTGCCAATGTTTATGCTGCTTGGCTTCCATCCGGCGTTTGCCCAGATGATTTTCCGCATCGCCGACTCTGCGGTGTTGCCGCTGGCACCGATGTCGCCGTTCCTGCCGCTGTTCCTCGGCTTCCTGCAGCGTTACCAAAAAGATGCGCAACTGGGCACCTATTACGTGCTGATCTTCCCCTATCCGCTGGTGTTCTTCACCACCTGGATTGTGCTGCTGCTGGCGTGGTACGCGCTGGGTTTACCGATCGGTCCCGGCGTCTACCCAAGCCTGCACTAAGCCTGCGCCACGGATGGCGATCACTTTTCTGTGAACTGCAACATATGTTGCCAAAATGTCACCGTCCTGCCTCTCGGCAACTCTCAGCGAATTTATTATCCTGCTATTCCTTCGCTTGCTAACGGTTAATTATTTTTAAAACCCATCTCAGCCGTCAGCGGGTTCTGCAAACACCGAGGTATACATAATAATGACAACCATCACGTCGACAGGGATGGCGAACGATCACATGAGCGCGGATCGCCGCACCTTAGCCGGGCGCATTGATGCGCTGCCCTCGTCCGCCGGTCTCTGGCGCTTTATCACGCTGCTGGCGCTGGGCGGCTTCTTTGAGCTCTACGATCTCTTTGAAACCGGCTATATCAGCTCCGGCCTGGTGGCGGCGGGCGTGTTTCATACCGGTTCTGCGGGCGTGTTCGGCATCGCCGACCAGGCCGCATTTGCCTCGGCCACCTTCCTCGGTTTGTTTGTCGGCGCGAGTTTGCTTGCGCCCTACGCCGACCGTTTTGGTCGCCGCCTGACCTTTATGTGCGCGCTGGCGTGGTACGGTGCGTTTTCGCTGCTGATGGCGTTCCAGCAGAGCGCAGAGATGATTATCCTGTTCCGCTTCCTGGTCGGCATTGGCCTCGGCGTCGAGCTGGTGACCATCGATACCTATCTTTCCGAATGGGTGCCGGCGCATCTGCGCAGCCGCGCGTTCGCCTTCTCCTTCTTTATCCAGTTCCTGTCGGTACCGACGGTGGCGCTGATGTCGTGGTGGCTGGTGCCGCAAACCATTCTCAGCCTCGAAGGCTGGCGCTGGGTGGTGATCGCCGGTGCGCTCTGCTCGCTGGTGATCTGGCTGATTCGCAAAAACCTGCCCGAATCGGCGCGTTGGCTGGCGCAACAAGGACGGCATCAGGAAGCGCATCAGGTGCTGAGTGCGATGGAAAAGCGCTGTGGTATCGCTTCTCCCCTTCCCCCAGTTGTGGGGGAAGGCCGGGATGGGGGACAGTTCGCACCTGAGCAACCTAAGCAAGGGCGTTTCAGCGAGATTTGGGCACCGGCCTATCGCCAGCGCACGCTGATGCTGGTGGTGATGAACTTCTTTCAGGCGATCGGCTTTTTTGGCTTCGGCAACTGGCTGCCGGCGCTGCTGTCGGGCAAAGGCGCCACCGTCACGCACAGCCTGCTGTATGCGTTTTTCATTACGCTGGCCTATCCGCTCGGCTCGCTGATTTGCAGCCGCTACGCCGATAAGCTCGAGAATAAATGGCAGATCGTGTTTTCATCGCTGATGACGGTGGTGTTCGGCACGCTGTTTGCGTTTATGACCAATCCGGTGCTGATGATCATCTGTGGTTTCCTGATCACTTACAGCAATGCATGGCTAACCTTCAGCTATCACGCTTATCAGACTGAAATTTTCCCGACGCACATTCGCGCCCGCGCGGTGGGTTTCTGCTACTCGTTTAGCCGCCTGTCGACGGTGTTCAGCAGTATTTTGATTGGCCTTATTTTGCAGTATGCCGGCAGCCAGGGCGTGATCGCCTTTATCGTGCTGAGCATGCTGATTGTGATGCTGTCGGTGGGGATTTACGGGCCGAAAACCCGTGGGATGGATTTGGAGAATATTTGAGGGTTGAGCGTGCTGGCTGTTCCAGATCGTGCTGGCTGTCCCAGATCGTGCTGGCTGCCCCCCTCCTCGGTCCTCCCCCATAAATGGGGGAGGAAGATGCTGCAAAATGTGAGTTTGGAAGCTGCATGAGGCAACGTCTCCTTCCCCCACTTGTGGGGGAAGGCCGGGATGGGGGACAGCGAGCAAAAACTACTGCCCTTCCAACACCTTAATATCCGCATTACCCTGCTTCGGCTGCACGGTTTCGTCTTTACGCAACTCGGCCACATCTTTCGCCGACACGCTCGACTTCACGCCATTGCCCCAGCTGCCACGGATAAAGTTCACCACATCCGCCACCTGCTGATCGTTCAGACGCCAGCCGAACGCTGGCATGGTGATCGCCGTAGGTGCGCCTTTCACGCCCGGCAAAGTGCCGCCGACCAATACGATGTGAATCAGCGAGGTCGGATCGTCTGCCATCACCACCGGATTGCCGCGCAGCGCCGGATAGAAGCGCTGATAGCCGCTGCCGTCGGTTTTGTGGCACGCCGCACAGCTATCGACATACGTCGATGCGCCCGGCTGGCTGTCGTCACCTTTCCACAACGCCTGAGACACCGCATCATCCTGCTTAAACACCGCCTGATTCGGATCTTTCGCGCCTAGGGATTTCAGATACTTAGCAATCGCGCTGATATCGTCATCGCTCAGATACTGCAGGCTGTGCTGCACCACATCGGTCATGCCACCGAATACGGCGGTGTGATCGTTGCGGCCAAAGCGCAGGAACTGCCTGAGATCCTCTTCGCTCCAGCGGCCTAAGCCATCGCGGTTATCGCCACGCAGGTTGCTGGCGGTCCAGCCATCAATCGGCGCGCTACTGCCGGCAAGATAGTTGTTGCCTTCGCCGTTGTTGAGCGCTTTTTCCTGCATGGTGATGCTACGCGGCGTATGGCAAGCGCCACAGTGACCGAGACCTTCCACCAGATAGCGACCACGTGCCAGCTGCGGATCTTCCTGTGCCGCCGGCTGGAACGCTTTCACATCCGGCGCAAAGATGCCGCGCCAGATGGACAACGGCCAGCGCATCGACAGCGGCCACGGAATGTCGCTCTCTTTGTTGGCCTGCGCCACCGGCTGCACGCCGTGCATGAAGTAGGCGTAGAGCGCCTTCATGTCGTCATCGCTGACCACCGCGTAAGACGGATACGGCATCGCCGGATAAAGCGTGTCGCCGTTTTTCGCTACGCCGTGACGCACCGCTTTCTGGAAATCGTCGTAGCTGTAGTCACCAATCCCGGTGGTTTTATCCGGCGTGATGTTGGTGGAGTAAATGGTGCCGATCGGCGTCGCCATCGGCAGTCCACCGGCAAACGGCTGGCCGCCCTGCGCGCTGTGACACGCCACGCAGTCGCCCGCGCGCGCCAGATACTCACCGCGCTTCACCAACGCGTCCGAACCTGCTTCGTCCGCCACTGCGGCGAACGTCATGGTGCCCAGAAACAGGGCTAAAATGCTTTTAATCATCGCCGTGTTCCTTATGCCTGTACCAGCGGGCCGGGGTTCTTCAGATACTGTTCACGAATCGCTTTGGCTGACCAATAGGTCAACGCGGCGACCATGCCCGTTGGGTTGTAGCCGAGTCCCTGCGGGAAAGCCGACGCACCTGGCACAAACACGTTCGGCACATCCCAGCTCTGCAGGTAACGGTTCACCGCGCTGGTGTTCGGATCTTCACCCATGATCGCGCCGCCGCTCATGTGCGTGGTTTGATACACGGTGGTGTCGAAGTGCGAGCCCGGCCCTTTCGCGCCGCCGATGATCATTTTCGGGTTCATCGCTTCGGTGATTTTACGCATCTTACCGATCATGAACTGCGCCATCTTGATGTCGTTATCCTGCCAGTCAAAGGTCATACGCAGCAGCGGCTGGCCGTAGGCATCTTTGTAGTTCGGATCGAGATCGAGATAGTTGGCGCGATACGACTGGTGCGCGCCGTGCGCATCCATCGAGATGTGATGGTTGTAGGTATCCGCGACCGCAGATTTCCACTGGCTGCCCCAGTTTGGCGTGCCTTTCGGCGTCGGCAAACCCGAGATCGGCTTGGTACCGGCCTGGTTCACCCAGAATGGCGAACCGCCCACGAAACCGTGCGGACCGTGATCGAAGTTGTCGGCGTTGAAATCGTCCACCGCCACACCTGCGCCACCGGCACCGATAAACGGGTTGGTGGTGGTGTTTTTGTCGAACAGCGCTTTCAGCGTCGAGATGTTCTGATAGGCGAAGTTACGCCCCACCACACCTTCGTTGGAAATCGGGTTATACGGCTTGCCGATGCCGGAGAGCAGCATCAGATGCACGTTGTGGAACTGGAACGCCGACAGGATCACCAGATCCGCAGGCTGCACCACTTCGCGGCCCTGACCATCGAGATAGGTCACGCCGGTGGCGCGCTTTTTATCGTCGGTCAGATTAACGCGCAGCACGTAGGCGTTGTTGCGCAGCTCGAACTTCGGTTCCTGACGCAACGCGGGCAGGATGTTGACGTTCGGCGAGGCTTTGGAATACATGTAGCAGGCGTAACCGCTGCAGAAACCGCAGAAGTTGCACGGGCCCATCTGTGCGCCGTAGGTGTTGGTGTAGGGGCCTGAGGTGTTGGCCGACGGCATATCATAAGGGTGATAACCCACTGATTCCGCCGCTTGCGCGAACAGCTGTGCCGAGTAGGTGCGCTTCTGCGCCGGCAGCGGGAAGTCGCTGGAACGATCTGGCGCGTACGGGTTGCCGCCCTTCTCTTTGCCCAGCAGTTTGCCTTTGATTGACCAGGCGCTGCCCGAGGTGCCGAACACTTTCTCGGCCTGATCGAAGAAGGGTTCCAGCTCGTCATAGTTGACGCCGAAATCCTGGATCGTCATGCCTTCCGGGATGAAGTTTTTACCGTAACGCTGCTCGTAATGGCTGCGCAGGTTCAGTTCTACCGGGTCAACACGGAAATGCACGCCTGACCAGTGCAGACCCGCGCCGCCGGTGCCAGTGCCGGGCAGAAACGCTGCCAGTTGGCGATAAGGTACGGCGGTTTGCGAGGCATCGTGACGAATCGTTACGGTGCTTTTCGACAAATCCTGGAACAGCTTTTTGCGGATGTTATAGGTCAGTTCGTCAATCGACTGCGGATAGGATCCATCCGGATAGGTATCGCGATGCGGACCGCGCTCCAGCGCCACCACATTCAGGCCCGCTTCGGTCAGCTCTTTCGCCATGATGGCACCCGCCCAGCCGAAACCGACGACGACCGCATCCACTTTTTTCAATTCATTTGCCACGCTTACGTCCTCTCCCCGCGAATATCCACTGACGGGAACGGATAACGTTCGCCGCGTTCCACCCAATCCATAAAGTCAGCGCGCGCGCCTGGGAAGCCAATCAGCTTCCAGCCCACCATGCCTTGATTGCCACCGTGGATCGGATCGCTGAAATAGCCCTCGCGGGTGTTTTGCAGCAGGAAGGAGAAGAAGGTTTTCGCCGGCAGCTGCGGGAACTCGGCCGTGCCGCTTTCAAACGCGGTGAGCAGCGCATCCTGCTGTTCGCCCGTCAGCTCGGCAAACACTTTGCCATGCTGTTTTTTGCTCCAGCCATCGGCATCGGCGAGGCCGAGACGGTAGATCTGCTGCGGCACCAGCGGCAGCTGATAACCTAACTCTTTTGGCAGATCGGGATTGAACGGACCTTGCATGTACCAGTTGTTACCGGTGGCATACGGCGTGTTCATTTGACGATCGATAAATTCCGGCACGCCGGCTTCCAGTGCGCCAGGACCGCGTTCGTCGTTGGGGATCAGGCGCGCCACGGCCGCAGTGATAAAGGCAAACTCTTCGGCGGTGAACCAGGTGGGCTGGTAGCTACGCGCCTGTTGTGGTGATGCGTTTTGTTCTGCTGCCCCAGCGGCCATTGGTGCCACCAGTGCGCCCATCGCCGTACTGCCCACCGCCATTGCCGGCGCCAGGGTGATGGTTCTCAGCAGAAAATCCCTGCGAGTGTGACCATTTTTTTGTTCTGACATGACATTGCCTCAGTACCACATATAATGCGGCATGAAAGTTAAGTAGTTGCGTTGTATTGTTTTTTTATTGATAGCTTAAGGGATACAGCAGCACTGTTACCGGTAACAGTACAAATATTGTAACACCATTGCTGTGGATAATTTAGTTGCTAGAAACAAATTCGCACTAATTACTTAACAATTGCCGCTGTCGTTTTACATCGCAGCGGCGAAACTGACATCGTCTGATACAACCCACAACAGACAGATAGAGGTCTGAAGCGGTATAAAAGCGTACACACAACAGCGGAGTGCCTATGTTTAAGTCCTTTTTTCCGCGGCCAACGCTGTTTTTCAGCTCAGCTGCGATTTGGAGTTTAGTCGCGATTTTTGCCTGGTTTGGCTTTTTCAGTGATTTCCCCGCGCGCTGGCCTGCACTCCAGGCGGCGATGCACGAACCTTTGCCAACCAATGCCAGCCGTTTTATTCACATCAGCCAACTGTGGTTTTATGCCTATTACTGGATCGTTGCCGGCCTCTTTGCGCTGGCGTGGCGCGTGATTGATAACCATCCGTGGCAGCGCTGGTCGGTTTGGGGGGCTGCGTTAATCATCTTCATTACCTGGTTTAGCGTGCAGGTGAGCGTGGCGATCAATGCCTGGTACAATCCGTTTGGCAATATGATCCAAAAAGCGCTGAGCAAGGCGAATGCCGTCACTATTGAGGAATTTTACCATCAGCTCACCGCTTTCCTCGGTATCGCGCTGATCGCGGTAGTGATTGGTGTAATAAGCTCCTTCTTTATCAGCCACTGGATATTCCGCTGGCGTACTGCGATGAACAACTACTACATGCATAACTGGCAACGCTTACGCCACGTGGAAGGTGCTGCGCAGCGTGTCCAGGAAGATACCATGCGCTTCGCCGGCACACTGGAAGATTGGGGAGTGAATTTTATTCAGGCGATCATGACGCTGGTGGCATTTCTGCCGGTGTTGGTCGCACTGTCACCCAACGTTAAAGAGGTGCCAATTCTTGGCAATCTTCCTTACGCGCTGGTCATCGCCGCCCTGCTGTGGTCAATTTTTGGTACGGGTTTACTGGCGCTGGTAGGTATCAAGCTACCCGGACTGGAATTCCGCAATCAACGGGTTGAAGCGGCCTATCGTAAAGAGCTGGTGTACGGGGAGGATCATGCCGATCGGGCGGCTCCGCCAACGGTGGCAGAGTTATTTAGCCGCGTACGCCATAACTATTTCCGCCTCTATTTCCACTATCTGTACTTTAATATCACCCGCATTCTTTATCTGCAGGTCGATAATCTGTTCGGACTGTTTTTACTGTTACCGTCGATTGTGACCGCATCCATTACGTTGGGCATGATGAACCAAATTACTAACGTGTTTGATCAGGTGCGTTCGTCATTCCAGTATCTCATTACCTCTTGGTCGACGCTGGTTGAGCTGATGTCGATCTATAAACGTCTGCGCAGTTTCGAGCAGATTTTGCAGGATATTCCACACGAAGAGATGATGCGCGAAGCCGCGGAGTAAGGTGGTAGTGCGGTGCGGTCTGGTGCCCTCACCCCGGCCCTCTCCCACGGAGAGGGAGACGCTGCCAAATGTCAAATATGTGCTCGGTCAGTCCCCTCTCCCGCTTGCGGGAGAGGGTTAGGGTGAGGGGCCAGGCGCACTCTGTTTAACCCGCCAACACCGTAAACACCTTCTCAATCGCATACGCGCCCGGATCTTTCACGCCATCCAGACTCTGCTGGTTCAGATACGCGGAACGCCCCGCTTTGGCGCTCTGCATCTGCGCAGTGGCGTCGGCGCCTTTCTGCGCCGCTTCTGCCGCCGCAGCCAGCGACTCGCCCGCCACTAACGCTTCCAGCGCCGGTTGCAGCGCATCCACCAACGTACGATGACCCGGCTGCGCGCCGCCGTAATGTTTCATGCGCTCCAGACCGTGCATCAATGCCTGCGGCAGCGCGCTGCCCTCTTCCAGCTGCTGGCCGGCGCTGGTGAACAGAATTGACATCAACACGCCGCTCGATCCCCCCATCACCGTCGCCAGCTGCTCGCCAATCAGCGCCAGCAAGGTTGGCAGCTCATCCAGCGGCAGCTGTTTTTCCTGCAGGCCGCGCTGAATTTTCTTCGCCCCGGCGGCAAAGGTTGAGCCGGTATCGCCATCGCCCACTTTGGCATCCAGCGCGTTCAGCTCGCTTTCCAGATCGATCAGCGTCTGCGTGACGCTGGCGACGATGCGCGCCACCTCCGCATTCTCAGAGGCATCAAAATCCAGCACGCTGCCGATTTTCTCTGCACGTTGCAGGCTGATCGGCGCAAAGTCATACACCGGCACCCAACCCAGTACCTGAACCGGCGCGTTTAACGCTTCGAGGAACGGCTCCTCCAACGCCAGCAGCGTCAGCGAAAAACCTTTCATATCCAGCGCGCTGACCAGCGTTGCCGGCCCCAGCAGATGCGTGATGCGTGCCGCCAGCGGCGACTGCAACACTTCACGCGTTAACAGCGCCAGCTCCAGCTGCGAGAAGCCACCGAGATTGTTGATCAGCAACAGCGCTTGCTTGCCGTCCGGCAGCGCCTGCGCCAGTTTATCGGTCATGATGCTGGTGATTTGGCGGCTGTCTTGCGTATCCAGCGTGATTACACCCGGCTCGCCATGAATGCCCATGCCGAGCTCGCTGTGCCCGGGCGCGACGCGCTCATCGCGTTTTTCGCCCGGCACATGACAAGTGGCAAAAGCCAAACCGATGGACGATGTGGCATCAATCGCGCGCTGCGCCAGCGCTTTGACCTCATCCAGCGATTGTCCCTGCTCCGCCGCAAAGCCAGCAATTTTGTGCACCAGCACAGTACCGGCGATGCCGCGCGGCTGCGGGTTTTCCGGCAGCGCGATATCATCCTGCACCATCACCAGCTCAACTTTGTAGCCGAGGTTTTTGGCTTTCTCTGCCGCCAGTCCGAAGTTAAGACGGTCGCCGGTATAGTTCTTCACAATCAGCAGGCAACCGGCATCGCCGGTGACGTTAACAATGGCGTTCAACACCGCGTCGACGCTCGGCGAGGCGAAGATATCGCCGCACACCGCCGCCGTCAGCATGCCTTTGCCGACAAATCCGGCATGCGCCGGTTCATGGCCAGAACCGCCGCCCGAGATCAGCGCCACTTTGCTTTTATCCCAGTCCGAACGCACCACCACGCGAGTCTCATCACCGAGATCGAGGCGACTGAGGTTGTGCCACGGCGTACTCAGCAAAACCCCTTCGATGGCTTCGTTAACCAGATCGTTTTTCTCATGCATAAAAAACTGGCTCATTGCATCCTCTCCATTGGTGTTGTCGTCCTACAAGGTAGCGTATGTGCGTAAAGAATAGGCGCAGCGAAGTGCGGAAATGCAAAGGGCGGCACAAGCCGCCCTTTAATTCAGACTATTACCGCTTATAAAGCGATGCGCAGCACGCTATCTGGATTTTTTGGTGGTTCTTTGCGTGAACCCGGCTGCTTGATGCTGACAAACAGGGTTTTGCCATCGGCGGAAACCGCCAGGCTGTTTGGCAGGCCCGGCGCTTTCACCGTGCGTTTTACCTGGTAACTGCTGGCGTCGATGATGCTGATTTCGCCCGCTTTACGGTGCGTGACGTACAGCTCATCACGATCGGCATTAAACAATACCGCCAGCGATTCCGGCACATCGATCTTGTGGATCACCTGCTGGGTGCGGGTATCCAGCACCAGCACCTGCGGTTGTTTTGAGTCGCTGAGGAAGGCGCGATGGCCTTTGGTATCCAGCGAGATATTGAGGAAGAAGTGATCTTTGTCGCCATCGATTTTCTGACGCTTTTCAATCGCGTTCAGGCGCGTATTGATGGTCACCAGTTCGCCATCGGAGTTAGTGACGTACAGTTTTTGCGCCGCAGAATCGATCGCTAAACCGGTGCCCATTTTGCCGGTGTTCGGCACGGTGCTGATCAGTTGCAGGGTTTTGCCATCCACCACCCACACCACGCTCTGCTCACCGAGGCCAGTGATGTAAACGCGATCGGTCGCCGGATCAACCGCCAACTGGCGCGGCTGCAGCGGACGCACGGTTTCACTGCGCTGACGACCATCCAGCACCAGCGTGTTGATCACCTTGCCGCTGGTGGCATCCACTGCAGTCAGTGCAGCATCGCGGGTGTTACCCAAATAGAGAATGTTGGTTTTCTGGTTGATCGCCGCGCCAAAGGTCGGCAGATCGGTGTTGATGGTTTGCTTTACCGCCAGATCCTGCGGATCGAGACGATAAACGGTGCCGCCTTTTTTGTCGGTGGTGCTCTGCGCGGTCGCCAGGAACAGCGCATTATCGCTGTTGCTGAACGCCAACTCGTAAGCGCCTTTTGAGATCGCCTGGTTCAACGGCTGAGACTCCGCCGCCATCACCGCAGAGGTTGAGAACAGCGCTGTTGCCAGCAGCAGTGGACGCAGCGCCCACGATTTTTTATTCGCCTTCATAACTTCTCCATAGCAAAAACACCGCCTGATGGCAGTGAAGTGAAAGCCCGACATTACAACCAATGTTAAAAAGACAGCCCGAGGCGAGCCGACGAAGGATGCTACTTTTTGAGAATAGTAATCATTTCGAAGGGAAAGTGACAGGATTTTATCGGCTTACCAACGCCGCCAGGGCGCCCGAAGGCACCCTGTCAGCACAGAACGTTAATGCAACTTATTTGGTCAGTTCAGCAGTCATGTGCACGCCGTTGTTGAAGTTGGCTTCGGTCACTTTATAGGAAGCACCAGCTTCATGCGCCTGAGCAGCGATTTGCGCTTCTGCTCCATCCAGCGTTGAAGCGGTTGCAGTGATGCTTTGCGCAAAGCTCGCGAATGGCAGAACGGTCAGAGCAACAACAGCAGCAAAATTTTTGATGGTTTTCATGGTCAATTCCTTAATGTACGTTTGATTGAGTAAGGCGTCATCGCCTTGTTGAGAGATATAATAGGCGCAGAATTGATCAGTAAAAAGCGGAGAGATTTGCCGTTGTCATTCGAATATTTTGAACATAAAAAGCACGTTTGGATTAACCTTGTGCAAAGGGTTAAAAATCTGACATTTAATTAAAAGGCAGGATATATGGCTGCGATAGGCACAGCGCACATCTCTGTAGCGGCGCGATTAATCGCGCACCTTTCTGCCTTATATAAGGTCAAAGACGCGCAATAAATTGCGCCGCTACGGATTGCAGACGCATCAGCCGTGATAACGAACGCGGGTGAAGATGGTGATGGCCGCCAGCAGCATCAGCACGCCGCTGGCGAGGAACACGCCGCCAGCGCCTTGCAGATCAAACATCCAGCCGCCAGCTGCGGCACCAGCGGTGATCGCCAGCTGAATGGTGGCGACCAGCAAACCGCCGCCTGATTCCGCATCGTCCGGCACCGCGCGGGAGATCCACGTTGACCACCCGGTTGGCATCGAACCAAACGCCAGGCCCCACAGCGCCACGCCCGCCGCGACCAGCCACGACACCTCGCCGAAGCTCACCAGCAGCAGCGCGGTCACGCTCATCACCAGCGCCATCGCGGTTAACGTCAGCGATACGCTGCGCGTCACCAGATATCCTGCCAGCGAAGTACCGAAGAAGTTCGCCACGCCAAACGCCAGCAGCACCAGCGACAGCTGATTGACGTTCAGCTGCGCGCTGCCTTCGAGGAACGGACGCAGATAAGTAAAGAAGGCGAAGTGGCCAGTAAACATCATGATCACCGCCAGCATGCCCCAGCGCATCACGCTTTTACGCAGCAGATCCAGCACGCCACCGCTGCGCGCTTTATTAATCGGCGGCATCGCGGGCAAGGTGAAGAACTGCCACAGCAGCGCCAGCACGCCCAATGCGGCGGTCAGAATGAAAATGTTACGCCAGCCAATAATGCCGCCCAGATAGCTGCCGAGCGGCGCAGCAATAATGGTCGCCAGCGAAATACCGCTGAACACGATGGACAGCGCGCGCGGCACCTGATCGCTCGGCACCAGACGCATGGTAATCGCGGTCGAGAGCGTCCAGAAGCCGCCAATCGCCACGCCCAGCAGCACGCGGGCCAGCAGAATCATCGGCAGATTCTCGGCAAAAGCCACCAATAGCGCGGAGGCAATCAGCAGCAGCGTAAAGGCCAGCATCACCACGCGACGATCGAGTTGGCGCGTCACGTTGCCAATCACCAGGCTGGTGAGCAGCGCCACCAGCGCAGTCACGGTCACGGTTTGTCCCGCCTGCCCTTCGCTGATGCGTAGCGTGTCGGCAATCGGCGTCAGCAAGCTTACCGGCAGAAATTCTGCGGTAATCAGGCCGAACACGCCAAAGGCCATGGCAAACACCGCGCCCCACGCCGGTTTATCCACGTCTAACGGTGTTTCGACTATTTCGGTATCCAGGCTCATCTGTGATCCCCATCACAAAATATTTAGCGTTAAGCATAGTGACTGTTCACCAGACGATCTATGATGCAGAAACTTTGTTTTTTGATTATTCGTCTGGGATTGGTATGAGCCGCTATAAAGATCTGACCAGTGAATTGCTGATGGGCATGCGCCTGTACGGCGTCAAATACCAGCGTATCGCGCTGCACGCGCCTTTTGGCCTGCAATATGACGATGCGCCTGGTCGCGCGCAGCTGCATTTTGTTGGGCGCGGATCGTTACTGATTCGCTCGGCGTCAGGCGTGATCTATCCGCTGCAGGCGGGCGATGCGCTGCTGATCCCGCACGGCAAACCGCACGCGCTGATCTCCAGCGAAGAGGCCGTTTGCGAACCCATTTCGACGTTTAATAGCCGCCCGATTTGCGCCAGCGTCTGTGCCATCAACGACAGCACCGAACTCTGCCCGGATAACAGCGATGTAATTCTGTTCAGCGCCTGCATGGCGTTTGAACTGGGCGGCATGCAGCCGCTGGTGCACACCATGCCAGATGTGATGCTGGTGAGTACGCTGCTGGCGCAGTACCCGGAAATTCAGCCGATTCTCGATGCGATGGAGCGCGAAACGCGGCAGCGCAAAGCCGGTTTCGCCGGGATTTTGTCGCGGCTGGCGGATGTGGTGGCGGCGCAAATTGTGCGGGGCTGGGTGGAGAACGGCTGCGGCAAAGGCAGCGGGCTGGTGCAGGCGCTGCGCGATCCGCGTCTCAGCCTGGCGATGGCGGCGATGCATCGCGCACCCGGCGAAAACTGGACGGTGGAACGGCTGGCGCGCGAATCCGGCAGTTCACGCTCGGTGTTTGCCGCGCGCTTCCAGACGGCAACCGGCATGACGCCGCTGCGCTATCTTACCGAGCTGCGCATGCGGTTGGCGGTGGAACGTATCGTGAACGAGGGTGAAGCGGTGGAAAGCGTCGCCTTCCACCTCGGTTACGGTTCGCTGGCGGCGTTTAGCCGCGCCTTCAAACGCATTGTTGGCACGCCACCCGGCGCACTGCGCGCCGAACGCGACATGCGTTAACGGAACACGCTGATCGCTTCCACCAGACGATTGGCCTGATGCTTCATGCGACCGGACGCTTCGGCGCTTTCCGCCACGCGCGCGGCGTTTCGATGGGTGATATCGTCGAGATCTTCCACCGCTGTGCTGACCTGCGTTAGGGCGATGGCCTGCTCGGCGGTCGCGCCGCTGATTTGCGCGATCAGCGCAGTGACATTCTGCACCTGATCGACAATCTCCTGCATGGTGTGCCCAGCGGCATCGGCGTGGTCGCTGCCCGATTGCACGCGGCTGGCGCTGGTTTCCACCAGATGTTTGATTTCACTGGCGGCTTTGGCGCTGCGTTGCGCGAGATTGCGCACTTCACCGGCCACCACCGCAAAGCCTTTGCCCTGCTCACCGGCGCGCGCGGCTTCCACTGCGGCGTTGAGCGCCAGAATATTGGTCTGAAAAGCGATACCGTCAATCACGCTGGTGATGTTGGCGATGCGCTTCGAGCTGTCGGCGATCTCCGCCATCATGCCCACCATCTCCTGCATCACTTCGCCGCCTTTGATCGCCGCATGACTGGTGTTTTCCGACAGCCCATTGACCTCTTTGGCGGTATCGGTGTTGCTCTTCACCGTGGCGGTCATTTCGTTCATGGTGGCGGCGGTTTGCTGCACGTTAGCCGCTGCTTGTTCGGTGCGACGGCTCAATTCGTCGTTGCTGCGCGCAATGGCATCGCTGGCGCTCAGCACGTTGATCGCCTGGCCGCTGACATCATCCACCAGCCAGCGGAACATCAGACCAAGCTGGCCGATCGCCCGCAGCGTCACGCCAATCTCATCGACGCGATCAATCTGTTCCACTTTATGGCTGGCGCCGGTCGCCACGCTCAATGCCTGACGGCACATGCGCTCCATCGGACGTGAAATTTGCTGCTCCAGCCACAGACTCGCCAGCAGTAAAAGGCCCGCCATGCCGCCGGCAAAGCAGCCAACGGCAAGAGGTGCAAGGCCCAGCAGCCAGACGCCAATCACCGAGAGCGGCAGCAGCGTTAATAAGGTTGAGCGGATGCGCCAACGCAGCGGCAGAGTTTTCAGGATCGATCCCAGGCGACGCCAGCCGGTGCCGACCATCAAGCCTTTATGGAAGCGGCGTCCTTTGACGCGCCCTTCGCGGAAGTCGCGGTACAGCGCTTCGGTCTGGCGAACCTCCTCCACCGACGGCTTGGTGCGCACCGACATAAAACCCTGCACTTTGCCTTCACGCACCACCGGAATGGCGTTGGCGCGCACCCAATAGTGATCGCCATTTTTACGCCGGTTTTTCACCAGCGCCGTCCACGGCTCGCCCTGTTTGAGGGTCGCCCACATATCGGCAAAGGCTTCCGGCGGCATATCCGGGTGGCGCACCATGTTGTGTGGCTGGCCATTCACCTCTTCCGGACTGAAGCCACTGACTTCAATAAAGGCATCGTTGGCATAGGTGATGTAGCTGTTGAGATCGGTAGTCGACATCAATGTGGCGTCATCGTCAAAAGCGAATTCACGCTGAGTGACGGGCTGGTTGTTACGCATGTGTGTGTCCTTGCAATACGCAGGTGAAAAGAAGCAATCGATAATACTTTTTTATCTTTTCGGCATCGTACGGCTTGAGCTTTAGCACCAGTTTCAAATTCAGGCCAATAAAAAAGCCGCTTTGCAGCGGCTTTCACACTTTTTCACTTAGCTCATCGATTAACCGGGTTTTACAGTAAACCAAATCAATCTTTAATTAAAAACCCAGTCAGCAGACCTGCATGCAGCGCAAAGGGCGCAGGTAGATGGGATTTCCCAAAGCCATTTGTGTCGCAGGAAGGCGGCAAGCTCGTTCAACCCCGGGAGCAGAGTGAACTCTGTGACCGGGGTGAGCAAGCGCAGCCAACGCACCTGCGGCGCAAAGGGCGCAGGGAAATCAGAATTGCCAGCGGACCCCCACGTTATACCGCCACCCTTTAGCACCATTGCCAGCGATCTCTTTGCGATAATCCGCTTCCGCATACAACGAAACATCCTTCTGCAGGGTTGCGGTGCCGCCTGCGCCCAGTTCCCACATTTGACCAAATTTTCCGCTGCTGAAGGTGGCGCCAAACGCCGGATTATCCACCGATGACACCGAGGTATCTGCGCTGCCGCGCCAACCTTTGTAGTAGTTTGCGCGCAGATAAGGGGTGTATTGACGATTGCTGTCGTCGGTCCAGGTACGATCGAGGCGCGCGCCGAGACGACCAATCGTTTGGTTATAGTCGCCATAACGCACGTTGTTGCCGTCTTTATCGGTGAAATCATTCATATTCAGCTTCATGTACATTAGCTGCGCCTGCGGCTCAAGCTTGTAGCCATCGCCCAACGCAAACGGATAGCCGCTCTCCAGCGATGCCGTCCAGCCGTGGCCTTTCAGCTTCGCTACTTCTTGCGTGCGGGCGATATCGGTTTCGCCGCGATGCCAGTCAAATGACAACACACCGTCCAGATAGAAGCCGCTCTGACGCTGCCAGGTGCCGTAAAACGCCAGGCTGTCGCTGTCGAAAGTGGTGCTGCTGTAACCGTCAGCCGCATGCGGACGAATGCGCGTATTACCGCGCGTATAGGCTAAACCGCCGCGCAGGCTATCCTGCTCGCCATCGAGTCGCAGCAGATTGCCGCCCACCTGCACTGCACTGTAATCGAGGTCAAAGTCATAACCGAAGTCGCGGAAACTTTTATCGCTCTTGTACTTCAGGTTTGAGCCGATATAGCGCAGGAACATCTCGCCGCCGTTGCCTTGCGGACGTGTCTGCTCGTGGCGCAGTTCACCAAGACGTTTATGTAGATCGTCGATAATCGCCGAGGTGTAATAGGCCAGGCCAACCGGTGCCGACACATAAGATGGCACCTGCGGCACCACCGCCGGACGCGAATCGTAGCTTTGCGGCGTGCCAAAGGCATCGGTGACGAAGGTCGGCTGACAGTTAGCGCTATCCTCACACACGTAGTAGTTCGCCAGACGGTAATCCCAATAGTTATTGCCGCTGCCGCTGACTAAACGCTGGCTGGGATCGCTGCTGCCCGGTGCAAAGGTGTAGAGCCGATATTGCCACGGCCCGGCACCGAGATAGCCATCCTTCAACGCGAAGCTGTTAGCGCTGGCATTACCGCCGACCTGCGCCAGCGAGATCCCTTCGTTGCCCTCTACGCCTCCATTTTGATTGAGATCGGTGAGTGCGCCGGTGCTGGCATCCGCCAGTTTCACATTCACCAGCGTGGTACCGCTGGCATTGCCGGTGACGTTAATGTGGTCGGTAAACTGATTATTTAGCGCACCACCCTGGTTGAGGTTAGTGACCAGATTGAGCTGGCCGCCGCTCGACGCCAGCGAGCCAGCAATATCCAGCGTGTTGCCCGGTGAACCCGCGCCGTTGGTGAGATCCAGCGTACCGGCGTTGTTCACCAGCAGCGAATCGGCGGTGCCGCCGGATAGCGTCGGATGCACGTTATCGCCGGCATACAGCGTGGAATCCGCATCGACATTGATGGTGCTGTGCGCCAGCTGCAGATTATCGGTTAGTGTCCATTGGGTATTGGCGAAGTTGATGGTGCTCCAGCCGCTGCCAAGATTAACGCCTTTGCTGAGATCGTCGGCGCTGAAGCTGCCGCCGCGCGCGTCGATCTGATTGAAGGTCAAGGTGTTGCCGGTGCCATTACCGCTGGTGAGATGGTAGGTGGTGCCGAGATCGACATTGCTCACTTCAGCGGTGTTGTTGTTGTCGTTGCCCATGGTCAGGCTGCCGTTGAGTGTTCCGCCCGTCCAGCGGAACCGATCCGATCCGCCGCCCGGATTGATATCGCCCTGCACCGCGCCTTCGGTCAGCAGAATTTCGTCATCGGCGTTGCTGCCCGCTACCGCCACGGTTTGTGGATTGGCGGTGATGATGTTGCCGAGGTTCTCGAAGATGGTTTTACCGCCGCGCAGATCCACCACCGGCGCCGTCAGGCTGTTGGAGGTGAAGTTGCCGGTATTGACGATGGTGCCCGCTGTGCTGGAGACCAGCGCCGATCCGCCCGCCGCATTGTCGATATTGACGTTGGCAGCGGTGGTGACATTGCCGGTGGTATTGGCGCGGATACCGGTGCCGCCTGCGCCGGTAACATTAAATTGATAGCCCGACCCCAACGTCAGATCGCCGCGGGTGGTGGAACCATCGGCATTGGCGATATTCAGGCCGCTGCCGCTGCCGGAGACGTTGGTGGTCACCGTCGAAGCCGGATCAAATGGCACAGCGGTGCGAATCCCGTTGCCGTCACCGACGTTAATGGTGAGACTGCTCAGACCAACGTTGCTCAGTTCGGCGCGGTTTTCGATGCCGTTGCCGCTGCCCAGCACGTTCACCGTGGCGTCGCTGGCGCTGAGTGCGGTCGCACCGCTGTCCAGCAGGATGCCGTGCGCGTTGCCGCGCGTGGTAATCACCGTGTCGCTGCCGGTAAGCGCCAGCTGCGCGCCGTCGCTGATGCGCACGCCCGCGATACCGTTATCGACATTGATGGTGCCGCCTTTCGCCAGCGTGCTGCCGCTGCCGGAGACATCCAGCCCGGTGCCGTTGGCTACGTTGACCACGCCGTTGTTGGTCAGCGTGCTGCCGGCGCGCGAACGGATCCCAATATTGTTGCTGTCGGTGAGGTTCACATTGCCGTTGTTGACCAACTCTGCGCCGTTGGTGACATCAAAACCTATCGCGCCATTGCCCGCGCCGCTCACATTGCCGTTGCTGGTAACGCGGGTGGCCGCTGACGTGCCATCCAGCGCGTTGCTCAAATCGGTACGCAGATTATTAATCAGCACGCCAACCGCGTTGCTGCCGCTGAGATTGATGCTGCTGCCGCTATCGAGCGTGGCGTTCGCACCGCCCTCAGCACGGATCGCCGTACTGCCTTGGCCGCTGGCGGTGAAGTTGGCGTTGCTGCTATTCAGGCTGCTGCCGCTGCCGGAGATAATCGCGCCGGTGCTGTTGCTGGCGCTGGCGGTGAGGGTGGTCGGCGTGGTGAAATTCAGCGCCGCGCCGTCATCAATGCGATAGCCGGTTGAGCCGCTGCTGTTGATATTTAACGCATTGGTGGCGGAGCTAATGCGCGATCCGCTGCCCGCCGCGTGATAGGCAATTTGGTCACTGTTATTGAATACCGGCGCTGAACCGGCGGCGATATTCACCAGCGCGCCGTTGAGCGCTTCCGCCCCAATCGCGCCGGTGCCGTTGAGATTCAGCGTGCCACCGTTCAGGTTGGCTACCGCGCGATTGCCGCTGGCGCTGACGCCTCGGCTGCGGTTAGTGGTGCTGCCGCCATTAACATTGATGGTGCCGGTGTTATTGGCGGTGGTGGCAAAGGTGCTGCTGCCGCTGTTCACCGCGATGCCGGTGCCGCCATCGTTGATGTTGATATTGCCGCTGTTGGTGCCGGTCGCACCGCTCTCGACGCGAATGCCGGTGGCGTTGGCGCCGCTGAAGGTGATATCGCCGCTGTTGGTCAACTGCGCGCGATTGCGGGCCAGATAACCGGTCAAGCCACTCTGTGACGCATTCAATGACGCCGCAGAGTTCAGGCGGGTGCTGGTCACTGGCGAGCCGCTGTTTCTGCCAAAGATATCGTGTTTTTGTCCGTCAACGATCGCGCCAATTGCGTTGCTACCGGTGAGATTCATGGTGGTTGCGGCATCAATAATACCCGCTGCGCCGCCTTCCACCGTGATGCCATTGGCACCGCTGCCGCTGACGTTGATCACCGCCGCATCGCTGCTCACTTCGGTGCCTGCGCCGCTGCCGAGTACGGCGGTAGAACCGGCACCCGACGCGGTGAGCGACAAGGCGTTACCGTTGAAGTCTGCGCCCTGCTCAACACGAAACAGCGTGGAGTTCTGCGTGGTGACATCAAACGGATTGTTGCCCAGCACGTTAATCAGCGCATTGGGGCCGTAGGCAAAGAAGGCGATCTGATTGGTACCGTTAGAAAAGGTCGGCACGGCAGCCGGATCCACGGTCACCGTGGAATTGCCGCGCGCATGCACGCCGATCGCGCCATTGCCGCTGAGATTGATCGGGCCATCAACGGTGGCCTGCGCCGTGCCGGTTGCACCTTGCCCTTCCACCCACACGCCATAGTTGCGCGTGCCGCTGGCCGGATCGGCGCCGCCTGCCACGTTGATGGTGCCGGTTGAGGTGGCGCTGGCGGTGCTGCCATTGGTCGCCAGCACTTTCAGGCCGGTGCCGTTCACGCCATTCAGGTTAATGGTACCCGCGTTATTGATGTTGCCGGCACTGTTGGTCACCAGCATGCCGACGTTTTCGCGCGGAATGGTGGCAGCCGCACCGTTCACATTGATGGTGCCGGTGTTGATCATGGTGGCGTTATTTGCGCCGGTCGCCGACATCCCCGCCGCATTTTGCGTTCTTGTGCCGAGGGTAATGCTGCCGTTGTTAACCGCGTTGCCATTGGCGACCAGGGCGATACCGCTGGTCAACCCGCTTTGGTTCATCGCGGTATCCGCCGTCGCTTCACCCAGGCTGTTCTGCGGTCCGCGACCAATGTAGATATTGCCGCTGGCGTTATTGGTGAAGCTGGAAGTGGCGTCGGTCAGTAACACGCCAGACGCGGTGCCGCGCGCGCTCGAACCGTTGACGCCGACGTTGATATTGCCGCTGTTATTGGCGGTGGATGACACGCCAAGATTGATGCCCGCCACGCCATACTGTGAATTGCTGCCGGTGGTGGCGAGGTTGAGGATGCCGTTGTTGTTAAAGGTGCTACCGGTTTGCACGGCTACGCCGTTGGCACCGTAGCCGGTCGAACCAATGCCGGTACCATCCTGACGATTGAGGAAGCCGCCGTTAATTACCCCATTATTGGTTCCACTGCTGTTATCGGTTAACACCAGCGCCGTGCCGTTATTGGTGATGCTGCCGCGACTCGCCAGTTTGCCATCAATCACCGCTTGCGCGCCGTTGGAGGCTTTGATCGCACCGCCCGTCGCGCCCACCACTTCCAGCGTTTTACCCGCCGCCAGATTGACCCTCGCGTCCGCGCCATTGGCATTGATCACAATGCGATTGCCGATCGCCTGCGTCACCTCGTCTGGCGGCGTGGCGCTAACGTTGTAGACGATGTTGGCATTGGTGAAGGTGACGGCTTTGTTGAACTCAGGCAGATAACGGGTTTTATCAAGATTGCCCGCCTGCAGCTGACCGATCAGCCAGTTGTTGTAGCTTTGCAGCTGGCTGGCGTTGGTGACGGTAAAGCTGGTGCTTTTGCCATCCAGCGTCTGCACGCTGAATGCGCCGTTATAGGTGGCGAGGTTTTGCACCTGATAGCTGCTGGTGGCCGATCCCGCGCCGTCCGGCGTGGCGGTGGCACCGAAAAAGCTGATGCGGTTATTGCTGTTCCAGTTCACCGTGCCGCTGCCGCTCACATCAAACAGCTGTGTCTGTTTGGCGGCCATGATCCAGCTGTTGGTGCTGGCGCTGCTGAGCGCATTCGCCTGGCCGATATTCACATCCAGCGTGCCGCCGGTGACATCCGCAATGCGCGCATCGATGTACTGCGCATCATTGACGTTCTGCACATCCGGCACGCTGGTGGCGCTGGTGACGGGCGCTAAGGCGACAAGACTGGCGGAGTTATATACCTGGAATGTGCTGTTGGTGCCGGTTGCGGGATCGGGCGTGGTGATCGCAAAGTTTTGCGGGCCGGGATCCAGGCGATCCTGATTGAGATACTGCGATCCCGAGGTGATCGCCACTTGCCCGAGCGTGGTGGTGACCGCGCCATCCGTTCCTGCCGTGAATGCCTGATTGCCGGTCAAAGTTTCATTGCCGCTGCTAACGGTAATTTTACCGGTTTGGTTGTCATTATTTTCTGGTGTGTAAGTCCCCAACGTAACAGCCTGACTTTGCATTGCTGGATAGATCAGCAATTGCGCCGCCAACATCCCTAATGCGATAGGATTTAATGTAAACCTCATACTTCCTCCAGTGGGCGTGCAGCGTCCGCGCTGTTATTGCAACAGCGTTAAATTCTTCGCGTGGGGATAAAGCGGCAGATAATGACCAATCCCGTGTAGCAATCTAATTTGAGAACAACTGTGTGAAGAAATACGGTGCAGTGAAAAAAGGGATGGAATTGTTGTTATAGATTAATTGGCTTTAGGTATAGACTTTTTCGCTGGTGAGTGCAAAAGACAATTATGAGTAACCTATTGTCATCTCGGGGAATTAATTGCGATGCAGATTGGATATTCTAAATAATTTGAGGCCATTTTAAATATTAGGTCTGGCTTTCTATCTCCTTAATAAAACCTTTATTTTTTGCTAACGCTTTACTTACAAACGGTACTTAAGCAGTGAATGTGGCTGTGACGGGTTAAGCGACTTGAGAGAGTTTAAAAGCGTGATCGTGATCACGGTTAGACCAGGTCACGCTTTATGCCGACCTGGTCGATATCCGTACTTCACTTAACTTAAATCCACATTGCGGGTGCCGCCCCACCAGGTAAAGACAAACCCGCCAATCCACGCCACGATCAGCCCGGCGAGATACACCGCCATGCCGGCAAAAATGCCCTGCGATGAGGTCATTAGCGGCAATGTGACTAATCCTGAAGGGCCAAACACGGTGTTCATTCCCACTGGCAATCCCAGCCATGCCACCAGCCCGATAAAGAAGCCGCCCAGCGCACCGCCAAAACAGGCGGTGATAAAGGGTTTGAGACGCGGCAGCGTGACGCCATAAATCAGCGGTTCGCCGACACCGAGCAAGCCCGGCACAATGGCGCCTTTGATCTGTTTACGCAGCAGTGAGTCTTTATCCGCTTTGCACCATAACGCCAGTGACGCGCCGACCTGCCCGGCGCCGGCCATCGCCAGAATTGGGAAGAGCGAGTTAAAGCCCTGGGTTTCCATTAGCGCGAAATAGACCGGAATAAAGCCTTGATGAATGCCAAACATCACCGCGATCAAAAACAGTCCGGCCAGAATAGCGCAACCAAACGGATTGTTATTTAGATGAATGAACAACCACGACATGCCTTTAAATAATTCGCCGCCGATTGGCATAATCACCAGGAAAGTCACCGCGCCGGTAATTAATAACGTCAGCAACGATGTCAGGATCATATCGAGATTATCGGGAATGATTTTTCGCAGCTGTTTCTCAATCCAGGCACCAAATATTGCCGCCAGCAGCACGCCAATAATATTGCCGCGCGGATCGATCACCATGCCGAAGAAATCCTGCATCCCGCTGTAATAACCGACCTTCGCGTCAGGGATATAACCGAGCACAAACAGCGAGGCGATAATGGCCCCGTTGACGCCGGTACCGCCAAAGGCTTTCTGCGCGTTATAGCCAATCAAAATACTCAGGAAGGTGAACAGCCCTTTACCAAACACCTTCATGTACGCCACGGTATCCAGCAGCCAGCGTGCATGATCGCCAGGCTGATTAAGGTGGAAGATCTGCTCAATCAGCGTGGCGAAACCCAGCAGCAAGCCGGCACCGATAAAACCGGGGATCAGCGGCGTAAAGATGGTGGCGAAGCAGGAGAGAAAACGGTGCAATGCGCTGGTCTGCTTCGCCTTCATCTGCTGCTTTTGCGCGCTGGCGATGGCCTGCAGATCGCCCGGCGCCTGTTGATTAAGCAGTGCCTGCATTTTCTCTGCTGCGGTTTGCGCTTTACCGGGACCGAGCACGATCTGCAGCTGCGCATCGCTGTCGATCACGCCCAGCACGCCCGGCAGCGTTTTGAGTGTGGCGCTATCCACTCGCGCGGCATCGTTTAGTGTCAGACGCAGGCGCGTCATGCAGTTGCCGCACTGCACCACATTATTGGCGCCGCCCACCGCCAGCAAAATGTCGCGCACCAGATCCTCAGTAATGGCCGCCATTATTGCGCTCCTGCGTCACGCAAAGCGTTGCGAATGAAGCCCTGATTCTGACTCAGCAGCGATTTCGCTTCATCGGCCGTTAATCCCGCCAGCACCATGACAATCGCGGTTTTACAGTGCCCATTACACGCCGCCAACGCCTGCTGCGCGGTAGCATCGTCACAGTCGGTGGCTTGTTTGACGATATTCACCTGGCGCTGCACCAGCTTCTGGTTGGTGGCTTCCACATCGACCATCAGATTGCCGTACACCTTGCCGCTGCGAATCATCGCGCCGGTGGTGAGCATATTCAGCACCAGCTTCTGCGCCGTGCCGGCTTTCATGCGCGAAGAACCGGTGACCACTTCCGGGCCCACCACCGGGGTTAACGCCACATCCGCGGCCTGCGACATTGGGCTGTTGGGATTACAGGTTAACGCTGCGGTAAATGCGCCTTGCTGACGCGCATACGCCAGCGCGCCCAATACATAGGGCGTGCGGCCGCTGGCGGCAATCCCGACCAGCACATCGTTAGCGTTGAACTGGATATCCCGCAGATCCTGCGCGCCTTGCTCCACGTTGTCTTCGGCGTTTTCCACCGCCTGCAGAATTGCGGTGTGGCCGCCAGCAATTAGCCCAACCACCTGGCTGCGCGGCGTGCCGAAGGTCGGCGGACATTCGCTGGCATCCAGAATCCCCAGACGACCCGACGTGCCTGCGCCGCAATAGATCAGGCGACCGCCTTTGCTGAAGGCGTGAGTGATGGCATCCACCACCTGCGCAATCTGCGGCAAGATGGCTTCCACCGCCAACGCCACTTTTTTGTCTTCATCATTGATCACCCGCAGCATCGCTTCGGTGGTCAGCTCATCAATGTTGTGGCTGGCGGGATTACGACCTTCAGTGATCATCTGGCTCAGATCGATCTGCATGAGACACTCCTGTGTGAGAATAATTTATTCGTAAAACTATATATCACACAGAATTGTTAATTCCTCTGCTGCGCGGGATTTTTTTGCTTTTTGCCGCAGCGGACATAAAAAAACCCGCCGAAGCGGGTCGTTTTCGTGGTTCAGGCGTTTGCCAATTCTTTGCGCGCTAACGCGGCCAAAAAACCGCTTCTGGAACCATATTCACGATGGTGATCGACATAGCTGTCAATTTTAGTTAACAGATTCTGCGGCAAGGTGATGTTGAGCTTTACTGCTTTGCCTTCATAGCGACTGAGATCGATATCGACAAAGGCCCAATAACCACCCTGACAATTTTCATCCTCAATATGCGTTTCAATGTTCGTTGCCACCGGCACCTCGTAACCCGCATCAGTCGACGACTCAACATGCGAATCAATCGCAGCAGAAGCATCGGTTAATGCATCATCCACTGTCTCGCCAGCAAAAAAACATCCAACAACGTCCGGTACAAAGCCAGAATAGGTGTTGCTTTCTGTCTTATGAAGATAAACGGGGAATCTCATGTTGAGCCCTCACTTGAAAATGATTTTAAAAAGACTTTTAGAAGATATGAAAGCATCACAATACCCGCTGACATTGCCACTTTTACAAATCGGGGGCCAGGCCCCCGTGAAATTAGTCCATTAACTTAATTAGCTTACGTACTGTTCCAGTTGCCAGGTCTTTCTCAGGATGAGGAAGCGAAATATGGTAGGGCTTGTCCCTTCTTACGAATACATGATGGCTTCCCTTAACACGATCTAATACCCAACCTCGCTCAAGCAACATCCTGATCAGCTCCCTGCTGCTCAATACAACCTCCTGATGTCTCCAGCCTAATAAATATACCCACTATAACCACCGAAGAAAAGTTTTGGTGGTTATAGTGGGTATGGATTTAAGCAATGGTTTGAGGCAAAGGGTTATAAGACTTGTCTGTAGCAAGCATAAAAAAACCCGCCGAAGCGGGTTTCTGTGCGTAGTGGTCGCCATGAATGTCGCCCCCTACGGCGCAGGTGCGTTAGCTGGCGCTTTGCGTGCGCAGCTGTTGCTCGTAGGCGGCGGCTTGTTTGGTGTCGAACTGGTCTTCCCAGCGCGCAATCACCAGCACCGCCAGCGCGTTACCGATCACGTTCAGCGCGGTACGCGCCATGTCCATGATGCGATCGACACCAGCGATAAATGCCAGGCCTTCCAGCGGAATGCCCACGCTGCCCAGCGTTGCCAGCAGCACCACGAAGGAGACGCCCGGCACGCCAGCGATGCCTTTCGAGGTCACCATCAGCGTCAGCACCAGAATAATCTCGTCAGTCAGCGACAGATCAATGCCATACAGCTGGGCGATAAAGATCGCCGCGATGCTCTGATACAGCGTTGAACCGTCGAGGTTGAACGAGTAACCGGTCGGCACCACGAAACTGGTGATGGCTTTCGGCGCACCGTAGGCTTCCATCTTCTGCATAATGCGCGGCAGCACGGTTTCTGAGCTGGAGGTGGAATAGGCAAGAATCAGCTCGTCTTTGAGAATGCGCATTAGCGTGGTAATGCGCAGCTTACAGAAGCGCGCCACCGTGCCGAGCACCACGAAAGCAAAGAACAGAATCGCCACGTACACCAGCAGCACCAGCTTGGCGAGTGGATAGAGCGACGCAAAACCGAAGTTAGCAATGGTGACCGCAATCAGCGCAAACACGCCGACTGGCGCATAACGCATGATCATGTGCGTCACTTTAAACATGGTTTCGGAAATCGAACGGAATACCGTGACCAGCGGATCGCGATGTTCCGATGGCAGCGCCGATAAGCCCATACCAAACAGCACCGAGAAGAAGATAATCGGCAGCATGTCGCCCTTCACCAGCGAGGCGAAGATGTTCTGTGGGATCAGCGACAGAATGGTGGTGACCAGACCGTGCGGTGCACCCTGAACCGCTTCGGTGGTGGCTTCGTATTTAGAGATGTCCACCGTTGCCAGCGTTGACATATCAATGCCGCTGCCGGGTTGGAATACGTTGGCCAGCGTGATGCCGACCACAATGGCAAGGGTGGTGATCACTTCAAAATAGATAATGGTTTTAACACCAATACGTCCGAGCTTTTTCGCATCACCCACGCCAGCAATGCCGACAATCAGTGAGGAGATAACAATCGGTACCACAATCATCTTGATAAGATGAATAAAGATGTCACCCGCGGGCGTCAGAATGTTAGTGATTAACCATTCACGATCGTCGGGCTGATTATGCAGCACGGTTCCCACAATCACGCCCAGAATCAGCGCGACTAAAATCTGCCATGCAAGGGTGAACTTAAAACCTTTCATAACGCGTTATTTCCTCAGTTAAAAACCCCTTTGCTCTGCTGCGAAGGTGCAGGAGAAATGTCACACAGGGAAGTGAGCAAAAGCCCGATAAAATAGAGGGTTATTTATGACTACGTCGGTTACAGCTGTGCAGGCATTTTGCGCCTGCGGGGTGATGCAGTCTGAGTTGATACCTGCTGAACAGGGCCGAGATAAGTACCATTTTCACTACGGTAAATGCAACCCCCGGCGCGATAGCGCAAATCTTATTCAGGTTAGTAGCATAAAATGCTGACGAAGGTTAACGGCCATAACTCGCTGTTATGAAAAGTGTTAATTCGATAAGTTTCAGCATAGCTATGCAATATTGCGCAAAAAGCGGCCCGGCTCGTTTGCTGATTATTTGCACAGCAGAGGCAGAGATCTCTTAGGCTTAAAGCAGAAGATCACGCTGCTGGCGCGGCGTTTTTGCCCGCCGTTCGCCGGGGATTTGGCAGTGATAAAAGGTCGTGATCCAGACTACAAAACAGAAACAAAGCCCTGTCGTGGTCTTCAATTAACCATTGATTGACATATGATTAACATCTTCAAGGAGGTCAGCCATGAGCCAAATACACAAGCATCCCGTACCCGCTGCCATTGCAGCGAATGCTCTCATTAATGCCGATCAGTATGCGGCGCTGTATCAACAATCGGTTGACGATCCCGACACCTTTTGGGGTGAGCAAGGCAAAATCCTCGACTGGATTAAGCCTTACAGCAAAGTGAAAAATACCTCCTTTGCCCCCGGCAATATTTCGATTCGCTGGTATGAAGATGGCGCACTGAACCTCGCCGCGAACTGCCTCGATCGCCATCTCGCCACGCGTGGCGACCATCCCGCCATCATCTGGGAAGGTGACGACGCCAGCGAAAGCAAAACCATTACCTTCCGCGAACTGCATGCAGACGTCTGCCGCTTTGCCAATGTGCTCGGCAGCCTGGGCGTGAAGAAAGGCGACGTGGTGGCGATTTACATGCCGATGGTGCCTGAAGCCGCCGTTGCGATGCTGGCCTGTGCGCGCATTGGCGCGGTGCATTCGGTAATCTTCGGTGGCTTCTCACCGGAAGCCGTCGCCGGGCGCGTGGTCGATTCCAACGCCAAACTGATCATTACCGCCGATGAAGGCGTACGCGCCGGACGCAGTATCCCGCTGAAGAAAAACGTTGATGATGCCCTGAACAATCCAAACGTCACCACGGTGAAAAATGTGGTGGTGTTTAAGCGCACCGGTAAAGATACTGGCTGGCGTGAAGGCCGCGATCTGTGGTGGCACGATTTAGTGGCGAAGGCCAGCGATCAGCATGAACCGGTCGCCGTCGATGCCGAACATCCGCTGTTTATCCTTTATACCTCCGGTTCCACCGGCAAGCCGAAAGGCGTGCTGCACACTACCGGCGGTTATCTGGTGTATGCCGCCAGCACCTTTAAGTATGTGTTTGATTATCATCCTGATGATGTTTACTGGTGTACCGCCGATGTCGGCTGGATTACCGGCCACAGCTATCTGATTTACGGTCCGCTGGCGTGCGGCGCGACCACGCTGATGTTTGAAGGCGTGCCGAACTGGCCAAAACCAAGCCGCATGGCGGAAGTGGTGGATAAACACAAGGTCACGCTGCTGTATACCGCGCCAACCGCGATTCGCGCGCTGATGGCCGAAGGCGATAAAGCGATTGAAGGCACCGATCGCAGTAGCCTGCGCATCATGGGTTCGGTGGGTGAACCGATCAACCCGGAAGCCTGGGAGTGGTATTACAAGAAGATTGGCGACAGCCGTTGCCCGATCGTCGATACCTGGTGGCAAACCGAAACCGGCGGCTTCATGATCACGCCGCTGCCGGGCGCGACCGAACTGAAAGCCGGTTCCGCCACTAAACCGTTCTTCGGTGTGCAGCCGGCGCTGGTGGATAACGAAGGCAATCCGCTCGAGGGTGCCACCGAAGGAAACCTGGTGATTGTCGATTCCTGGCCAGGCCAGGCGCGTACGCTGTATGGCGATCACGATCGTTTCGAACAGACCTACTTCTCCACCTTCAAAAATCGCTACTTCAGCGGTGACGGCGCGCGCCGTGATGAAGAGGGTTATTACTGGATCACCGGCCGCGTCGATGACGTGCTGAACGTCTCCGGCCACCGTCTCGGCACCGCCGAGATTGAATCGGCACTGGTGTCGCATCCAAAGATTGCCGAAGCGGCGGTGGTGGGCATTCCGCACAGCATCAAAGGCCAGGCAATCTATGCGTATATCACGCTTAACCACGGCGAAGAGCCGTCGCCAGAGCTGTATACCGAAGTGCGTAACTGGGTGCGTAAAGAGATTGGCCCGATTGCCACGCCGGATGTGCTGCACTGGACCGACTCGCTGCCAAAAACCCGCTCCGGCAAGATTATGCGTCGCATTCTGCGCAAAATCGCTACGGGCGATACCAGCAATCTCGGCGATACCTCTACGCTGGCCGATCCGGGCGTGGTAGAGAAATTGCTGGAGGAGAAACAGTCCATCACCATGCCGTAACCGGCTTCTGTTGTAGGGGCGACCATTTGGCCGCCCTTATATGCCACGTATTTCTGAGTTCGCACAACTTATAAAACTAGAATATTCAGCCAGTTAAATCACTTTATCGTGAGATATCTGTCTGCCTTGCCTCTGGAGAAAATGTGATGAACGAAACCCCTGAACAGGAAGCAGTCTGGCAACAAGTCGAGAATAATCCGCGCTTTCATGAACTGGTGCACAAGCGCCAGGCGTTTGCGCTGCTGCTCAGCGTGATTATGCTGGTGCTCTATATCGGCTTTATTCTGCTGATCGCTTTTGCGCCCGCCTGGCTCGGTACGCCGCTGCACGCGGGCACTAACGTCACGCGCGGTATTCCGATTGGTGTCGGTTTAATTGTGATGTCATTCGTGCTGACCGGCGTCTACGTGTGGCGCGCCAACGGCGAGTTTGATCGTCTGACCAAACAGATCCTGAGCGAGGTGAAATCATGAAGCGCCTGCTTTCGGTATTTTTAGCCATCGTGCCCGCCAGCGTGTTTGCCGCCGATGCCATTACCGGCGCGGTGCAACGGCAAGCCACCAACTATGAAGCCATCATTATGTTCGTGGTGTTTGTCGCGGCGACGCTCGGCATCACCTATTGGGCCTCGAAACGCACCCGCTCGCGCAGCGATTACTACACTGCAGGCGGCAATATCACCGGTTTCCAGAATGGCCTTGCCATCGCCGGTGACTTTATGTCCGCCGCCTCTTTCCTCGGTATTTCTGCGCTGGTTTACACCTCGGGTTACGACGGGCTGATCTACTCGCTCGGCTTCCTCGTCGGCTGGCCGATGATCCTGTTTTTGATTGCCGAACGTCTGCGTAACCTTGGGCGCTACACCTTCGCCGATGTCGCCTCCTATCGCCTCGCGCAGAAACCGATTCGCACACTGTCAGCCTGCGGCTCGCTGGTGGTGGTGGCGCTGTATCTGATCGCGCAGATGGTGGGTGCGGGTAAGCTGATCCAGCTGCTGTTCGGCCTTGATTACCATATCGCAGTGGTGATGGTCGGGATTCTGATGGTGCTGTACGTGCTGTTCGGCGGGATGCTGGCGACCACCTGGGTGCAGATCATTAAAGCGGTGCTGCTGCTGTTTGGTGCCAGCTTTATGGCGATTATGGTGATGAAAGCCACCGGCTTCAGCTTCAACACGCTGTTCACCGAAGCGATGGCGGTGCACCCAAAAGGCGCGGCGATTATGCAGCCGGGCGGGCTGGTGAAAGATCCCATCTCGGCGTTGTCATTGGGTCTCGGCTTGATGTTCGGTACCGCCGGTTTGCCGCATATTCTGATGCGTTTCTTCACCGTGGCCGATGCGCGTGAAGCACGTAAAAGCGTGTTCTGGGCCACCGGCTTTATGGGCTACTTCTACTTCCTGACCTTTATTATTGGCTTCGGCGCGATTTTGCTGGTGGGATCGAATCCAGCCTTTAAAGACGCCAGCGGCGCGCTGCTCGGCGGCACCAACATGGCAGCGGTGCATCTGGCGAACGCGGTCGGCGGCAGCCTGTTCCTCGGCTTTATCTCGGCCGTGGCCTTCGCCACCATTCTGGCGGTAGTGGCAGGTCTGACGCTGGCGGGGGCTTCGGCAGTTTCACACGATCTCTATGCCAGCGTGATCCGTGAAGGTAAAGCGACGGAACGCGATGAACTGCGCATCTCGAAGATCACCGTGCTGGTGTTAGGTGTGGTGGCGATTGCGCTGGGGATTCTGTTTGAGAAACAGAACATTGCCTTTATGGTCGGTTTGGCGTTCTCGATTGCTGCCAGCTGTAACTTCCCGATTATTCTGCTGTCGATGTACTGGTCAAAACTGACCACGCGCGGCGCGATGGTGGGCGGTTGGCTGGGACTCGTTACTGCGGTACTGCTGATGATCCTTGGCCCGACGATTTGGGTGCAGGTGCTCGGGCATGAGAAACCGATCTATCCGTATGAGTATCCGGCGCTGTTCTCAATGCTGGCGGCATTTATCGGTATCTGGCTGTTCTCAATTACCGACCATTCTGCACGCGGTGCCCAGGAACGTGCCCGCTTCCGTGGGCAGTTTATTCGCTCACAGACGGGGATTGGGATTTCGCAGGGGAAATCGCATTAAGTCCGTGCTGGCTTTCCCTCACCCTAACCCTCTCCCATAAATGGGAGAGGGAACCGATCGGCGCGTTTTTCTTCCTCTCCCATAAATGGGAGAGGGAACCGATCGAGCTCGTTTTTCTCCTTCTCCCATTAATGGGAGAAGGTCGGGATGAGGGGCAAGCCGCACTTTAATCAGACAATTAGAAACGCAGTGATGCGCCAACATACGGGCCATCGACCAGTACGTTATCTTTGCGGCTGCCTTTGTTGTTCAGCTCAATGTACTGATAACCCACACGCAGGTTCAGCAGCGAAATCGGCGTGAAGCTCAGGCCACCTGAGGCTTCCTGGTAGCTATCGAGGCGATCGGAGAATGCTTCTGGCGCATAGTAATATTCGCCGTACAGGCCCCACATGCTGTTGAAGCTGTATTGCGCTGCGCCACCGACTGCCACGGTGAAGCCATCACGACCATCTTCCGGATGGGTGAACAGCGCTTTCGCGGTAGGGGCAATACGGAAATCGCCCACGTCGATGTTATAGCCGAGGCCCGCACCGTAGGTGCTGCCATCGTGATCGCTGCGCAGCCAGTTGCCTTTCAGGAACAAGCCCGGTGAAGTGGTGCCGAGGCCAAGGTTCAGGTTGGTGCTATGCTCACCCACGTCAACACTGCCCTCAATTGCCTGTGCGCCGCTGCTCAGCAGTGCCAGACCCAAAACGCTTCCAGTAACAAGTTGCTTTAACATGTGATTCCACTCCATGAAGGACAATTAATTCGGCGGCAAGGGTACCAGCCTGGCGACGAGAGACAACATTATTTGGAAAGCTTTACGTAAAAATGGATTACGGCGGGGAAAAAAGTGGCCCTTAAAGGCCACTTTTCAGATTAGAAGCGCCAGGCTGCGCCGATAAAAAGACCATCAATCGCACGATGGGTTTTATATTCGTGCAAGCCACTGCCGAGATAGCGGTAACCGGAACTCAGCGTTAACCAGTGGGCCGGTTGGTAGTAAACTCCGGCCTCAAACTGATGCAGATGATCCAGCTTATAGGTGCTGAAGTTAGGCGCCATGCTGAAATCGAGATAGAGCCAGGTATGGCGCGCTTGTGGCAGTGGAGCCATCGCGCGTATACCCGCATTCACGCCGTAGCTGGAGGTTTTATCATGGTTCAATTCAGCCCAGAACAAACCGACGCGCGGCACAATGCGCATTGCGCCTACAGCCACGCCGTAACCCAGATTGGCGTCCAGCAATTCTGACTGATGTTTGGCATTCACGTATTCCACGCCATATTGCAGGCCTGGCGCGGTTTTTTGGCTGTTGATGGCGGCCGCAAAGAAATCACTGCCCCCCTTTACGCCGATTTCCTGAGCAGTTACCCCAGCGGAGGCCAACAGGAGCCCCATTGCAAAATACTGACTTTTCATTTATCGCTTCCTTATCGTTTAAGCGGGCAAACAATAAGCAAAGCGATCGGGCTGCTGTATGAGCAATGACTCAAAACCAGCGGATTACGATACCCACAGTAAGTGGCTTAACAGCGGCGCGAGAATGACGGTGACGACGCCAGACAGCATCATCACCAGGCTCGACACCACGCCTTCCTGCTGGCCGAGTTGATACGCGCGCGCGGTGCCTGCGCCATGTGATGCAGCACCAAAACCGGCGCCTTTAGCCACGCCCTGCTTGATGGCAAGACGCAGAAAAAGCACGTCGCCCACCGCCATACCAAACACACCGGTGATCACCACAAACAGCGCCACCAGATCCGGCTGGCCGCCAATCGGCTGCGCGGCTGCCAGCGCAAACGGCGTGGTGATTGAGCGTACCGCCAGGCTGCGCTGAATGGTTTCCGGTAACCTCAGCCAGCGCGCCAGCCACACCGAACTGCATACTGCCACCAGCGTGGCCGTCAGCACGCCCACGCTTAGCGACAGCCAGTGACGCTTGATGATCTCAAGGTTCTCATACACCGGCACGGCAAATGCCAGCGTCGCCGGGCCAAGCAGCCAAATCAGCCAGTGGCTTTCAGCGATGTAATTTTTCCAGCTGACGTGAGTGAGCAGCAACAGCGCCACCAGCACCAGCGGCGTCAATACCAGCGGCATCAACAGCAGCGTGCGCCAGCGGCGATAAAGAATTTTGTTGAGGTAGTAGACCAGCAGCGTGAACGCCAGACACAGCAGACTAATCAGCAGATCATTCATGATGCGCCTGCTTGCGTGCGGCGCGCGCCAGTTCGAAGCGATACAAACGATCAACCACCAGTGACGTCGAAGCCAGCACCAGCAAGGTACTGACGCCGATCACCACGCAGATGCGCCAGCCTTCACTGCGCAGCAAATCGCTGTAGTTCACCACCGCCACCACCGCTGGAATAAAGAACAGCAGCATTTCTGCCAGCAGCCAGTTGGCGCCAGCTTTCACCCAGCGCAGCGGCACGATGCGCGTCATGATCAACACCAGCAGCAGCACCATGCCCACTACGTTGGCGGGCAGCGGCAGATGCAGCCAGCTCACCAGCCTGTCGCTGAAAATAAACAAACCGACATACAGCACCAGCTGCAGCGGAACAAAGGTACGTTGCAGGAGATCCGTTCTGCGCGGGCTTAATGCCATCATTGCTTGTTACCTGGATGAAAAATTGAGGTGCTCAGTATAAATCCGCCGCAAACTGTGAAAGAAATGAATTAAAATTATTCAAACTATGCCAAAAAGGAATGTTTATGGATGTGCGCGCCCTGCGCTACTTCACTGAGGTGGTGCGCCAGCAGAGCTTCACCCGCGCCGCTGAGAAGCTGTTCGTGACGCAGCCGACCATCAGCAAAATGCTGCGCCAGCTGGAAGAGGAGCTCGGCTGCACCTTACTGCTGCGCGAGGGCCGCAAACTGCATCTTACGGATAGCGGTCAGGCGGTTTACCAGCGCGGACTGGTGATTCTGCAAGAGTTCCACCAGCTTGAAGCGCAGTTGGGCGATATCAACCAGCTGAAAACCGGCGAGCTGCGGCTGGGTATTCCACCGATGGTCGGCATGCAGATGGCCGGTTCAATCTCCGCCTTTCGCCGCCGTTATCCTGGCGTACAGCTGAAAATATCCGAGTTCGGCGGACTGACGGCGCAGCAAGCGGTGCTGAGTGGCGCGCTGGATATCGCCCTCACCGCGCTGCCGATCGAATCCGAACTGCCGCTCAATACGCTGGAGCTGATGCACCATCCGCTGTGCGTGCTGCTGCCGCGCAGTGAACAATGGCGCGATCATCGTAAAGTCGGTTTGGCAGAGTTAGCCGAACAACCGCTGCTGATCCTCAATGAAGAGTTCGCCTTGAATCGCCAGATTCGTAAAGCGTTTCAACGCCAGAACCTGACGCCAACTATTGCGCTGCGCAGCGCGCAGTGGGATTTTCTCGCCGCAATGGTGCAGGCGGGCATGGGGCTGGCGATTCTGCCGGAGCCCATTTGTCAGCGGCTGGATAAGCAGTCGCTGCTGTGGCTGCCACTGGAATCGGAGCTGCAGTGGAGTTTGGGGTTGATTTGGCGGGAAGGCAGTTATCTGTCGCGCAGCGCCGAGGCGTGGATTGAATGTTGCCGTGAACACTGGCCGGATAGTGCGCCACGGCTGTCGGTGTGAAAACAACAGCAGCACATTAGCGTAGCGGCGCAATGTTTTGCGCCGCTACCGATGAACAATATGGCTTACTGCTATTCCTCTTTCTCAATCAGCAGCGCTTCCAGCAGATCAAGATCGTGCAGCAGTTTCTGCATTGTCTCGTTGGAGATCTCCTGCGTGGCGCGCAGATGATAGACCTCGGCGCGCTCGGCGCGCAGCGCATTGAGGCGGAAACGACGCTCGAGATTTTCGGCAAATTGCGCCTGCTCGATATCGTTTTTCCCCTCCGCGCGACGACGCAGATTACCAATCACGCGCAGGCTGACCTCTTTCAGCAGCTCAGGATCGATGTTCTCTTCGGTGTCGCTCTCAAGACGCTGCTCCATTTTATGCAGGCTCTCAATCGCCACACCCGCCATCGCGGCACGCGCAAACTGAATCTCACGACGATGGCCGACCTTATCGATGCTTTCTACGTCGCGCAGCAGAATCGGCAGTAGCACCACGCCAACCAGCAGCGACACCAGAATCACGCCGGTAGCGATGAACACCAACTCATAGCGCGCCGGGAACGGATCGCCGTTGCTCAGGAACAGCGGAATCGACAGCACACCGGCCAAGGTAATGGCACCGCGCACGCCGGCAAAAGAGGCAATCAGCAATTCACGCAGCGAGTAATTGGTAAACTCCAGCGGCTTCTTCTTCAGCAGACGCATGCTGGTGCGCTTCATGATCCACAACCAACCGAAACGCACCACCATCAGCGCGGCGTACACCAACAGAACATCGGTAAACAGCATCCACAGTTCCACGTTAGGATCGGCTTGCGCCTGCGCAATCGAGGTGGAAAGGATGTCGGGCAGCTGCAGGCCGAGCATCAGGAACACCATGCCGTTGAACACGAACTCCAGCATCTGCCAAACGCTGTTCGCGCGCAGACGCATCGCCAGCGGTGCCTGGCGGATAATGCCGGAACGCGTAATGGTCATACCGGCGGCGACGGCGGCGAGAATGCCCGATACGCCAAGGTGTTCCGCAATCAGGTACGAGGCGAACGGTAACAGCAGCAGCAGCACGGTCTGTGTTGCCGGGTCATCCCCGCTCCAGCGGCTCAGCAGACGCAGCGAGCGGCCATACAGCCAGCATATCGCCACACCAGCGACCAAACCGCCAACCGCCACTTTGAGAAACTCAACGCTGGCGCCGCCCCACGTAAACACCATGGTGCCCATCGCCACCGCGACGGCAAACTTCAGCGATACCAGGCCCGACGCGTCGTTCATCAGGGCTTCGCCCTGCACAATCGACATAATTTTTTTCGGGATGCGTCCTTCACCGACAATGCCGGACAGCGCCACGGCATCGGTTGGCGAAAGCACCGCCGCCAGCGCGAAGGCGGGAATCAGCGGAATCCCTGGCACCAGCCAGTAGATCAGGTAGCCAATCCCGACCACCGTGATCAGCACCAGAACCAGCGCCAGCCCCATGATTTCGCGACCGTGATGCAGGAACTCGTTTATCGGCGTTTTCCAGCCATCCGCAAACAGCAGCGGCGGAATGAACAGCACGAGGAACAGTTCCGGATCAAAATCGACATGCAGGCCGAAGACGGGAAATGCGAGCAGTGCACCGGCGGCAATTTGCACCAGCGGTAGGGGAATTTGAAACGGCAGAATACGTGCCGCCACGCTGGAGAGTGAAACCACCAGCGTCATGATGAGAATAGTAAAGAAGATTTCCATGCTTTCCTTAGGCGAATCAATTTCATTAAAGCGATGTTGTTGCGTGGGAAAGTGTAAAACAAAACGCCGCACAGCGGAGCAACCCGATGTGCGGCGTGATGCAGAAAGCGAATAATCCTGGAATTATTCAACTTTCAGGTCAGATGGCCCAGCCACCGGCATAGAACGCGACCAGCGCGACAGCAATCACCACGGTGCCCACGTTCAGCTTGCGCCACTCACCGGCAAACAGGCGTCCAATCACCAGTGAAGCGAAGCCGAGCATGATGCCGGTGACGATGTTGCAGGTCAGCACGATGAACACGGCGGTCAGCAAGCCGGACATCGCATCAACGAAATCGTTGAAGTCGATTTTTGCCACGTTACTCAGCATCAGCAAGCCAACGTACATCAGCGCCGGCGCGGTCGCGTAAGCCGGAACCAGATAGGCCAGCGGCGACATAAACAGGATCACCAGAAACAGCAAACCCACCACAATCGCCGTCAGACCGGTTTTACCACCCGCCGCCGTGCCCGCCGCCGATTCGATATAGACCGCAGCTGGCGAAGCGCCGACCAAGCCGGCGAACAGGCTGCTGACGGAATCGGTGGTTAACGCACGACCGCCGTTGATGATCTGCCCCTCTTTATCCAGCAGATTCGCCTGCCCCGCGACCGCGCGGATGGTGCCGGTGGCATCAAAGACGGCGGTCATCACCAGCGCCAGCACGCTTGGCAACACCACAGGTTGCAGCGCGCCCATGATATCGAGGCTAAACATCGCTGATTGCCCGTTAGCATCCTTCAGGCTCGGCATGGCAAACAGACCTTGATAGGTCACCGCCGGATCGAAAATCAGGCCGAGAATCGAGATGGCGATGATGGTCAGCAGAATGCCGCCCGGCACGCGGCGTTTTTCCAGACCAAAAATCGCCGCCAGTCCCACCAGCGACATGATCACCGGGAACGAAGCGAATTGACCCAACGCCACCGGCAAGCCCGGAGCCGGATTTTTCACCACTAAACCAATGCCGTCAGCGGCGATCAGCAGCAGGAACAAGCCGATACCTACGCCGGTGCCATGCGCCACGCCCATTGGTAAGTTGCGCAGTATCCATGCGCGGATGCCGGTGACCGAAATCAGCGTGAACAGCAAGCCCATCAGGAACACCGCACCAAGCGCCACCGGCACGCTAATGTGCTGGCCGAGCACCAGGCTGAACGCGGTGAAGGCGGTCAGCGAGATGGCGCAACCAATCGCCATCGGCAGATTGGCCCACAAACCCATGATGATCGATCCAAAACTGGCGACCAGACAGGTAGCGACGAACACCGCCGTTGGCGAGAAGCCCGCTTTGCCCAGCATGCCGGGCACCACGATGACGGAGTACACCATCGCCAGAAACGTTGTCAGACCCGCCAATACTTCCTGACGCACGCTGCTGCCGCGTGCAGAGATATTGAACCAGGCGTCCAGTTTTCCACTGGCCGGGCGCGATTCGCCAGACATAATTCTTCCTCAATTTTTTTGTGATGTGAGTCGCCGCGCGGCGCACGTTTGCCGTTCCCTGATGGCTGTTTTTCATGATGAAAATCCAGGCAAACGTTTACGTCGCCGCGTATTCCAGGCCGTAAAGGGGGACGCGGAAAAAAGGCAAACGATTATCTGGCGTTTGCCCTGGGGTTTTCAACTCTTAATCACGGGTATTGCAGGATAAATCCAGGCAACTCACCCCGCAGGGCCGCCAATTATGGCGGCCTGGCTGAACTCAGCGGCTTAACTCAATCGCGCCGCCCTGCTGGATCGCCCGCTGCCAGGCCGCGCGCTGCTGCATGGTTTCCAGCCAGCGGGCGGTGGCGGGCGTATCGCGCAGGGAACCACGCAGTTGCAGCGCCAGCAGCGGGAAGCTCATCTGCACATCGGCGATGCTAAAACGTGAACCGGCAAAAAACGCATGCTGCGTGAGATGCTCTTCAATTACCCGACCATGTAGAGCCAGCTGTTTATTCAGCCAGGCTTTCTGAATCCCTTTGCTCAGGGCGATGCCGGCCGGGCGCAGCAGCCACGGCACCGGCTTTTTGCCAAACTGCGCAAACACCAGTTTCATTACCAGTAATGGCATCAGCGAACCTTCGGCATAGTGCAGCCAGTAGCGCGCCTGAATCTGCTCATCTTCATGACTCAACGTCAGCTGATGTTCGCTGTCGTACTTCAGTTGCAGGTATTCGAGAATTGCGCCTGACTCGGCAATCACGCGATTGCCGTCGGTAATCACCGGGGATTTGCCCAGCGGATGCACTTTCTTTAAGGAATCGGGTGCCAGCAGGCTGTTTTCACGCTGATAGCGTTTGATTTGGTAAGGCACCGCAAGCTCTTCCAGAAGCCATAACACGCGATGCGAGCGGGAATTTTCCAGATGGTGAACGGTGATCATACGGTTTCCTTGCCGGTAAAAGTGTTCCGCCAAGTATAGTCGATCAGCGTTTTTGCTCGTCCTGTTCCGGATCGAGTAACACCGCGCCCGAACCTTGCTCGCCCAACCGGTCACCGGGATTGCGCAGCGGGCAATCGCGCATCGATAAACAGCCGCAGCCAATGCAGCCATCAAGATCGTTACGCAAGCGCGTGAGGGTTTCGATGCGTTTATCCAGCTCCTCGCGCCAGTGCTGCGTCAGCGCGTCCCACTCTTGTGTCGACATCCGTTTATTAGCCGGCACATGCGTCAGGCTGTCGCTCACCGTCGCCAGCGGAATGCCAATGCGTTGTGCAATTTTGATGATGGCAACGCGACGCAGCACGTCACGGCTGTAGCGACGTTGGTTGCCGCCGTTGCGCGAGCTACAGATCAATCCTTTGGTCTCATAGAAGTGCAGCGCCGACACCGCCACGCCGCTGCGCTTCGCCACTTCACCCGGCGTCAAAACCGGCTTCGGGTAATTGCGTTCTTTTTTCATTTAGGGCCTTTACCTCAAGTTAACTTGAGGAATTATACTCGCACCCCAGCAAAACTTCGAATTTCTTACCAGGCAAAAAACATCAGAAGGATGAGGCTATGATGCAACAGGAAATCATTCATTCGCTGTCCAACTGGATCGATCAGAATCTGGATAAAGCGCTGTCAATTGATGAAGTCGCGGCAAAATCAGGTTACTCAAAATGGCATCTGCAGCGTATGTTCCGTGCCGTCACGAAACAAACGCTGGGTGGCTATATTCGCGAACGTCGTCTGACCCTGGCCGCTGAAGCGCTGCGTCAAACCCAGCGTCCGGTGTTCGATATCGCGATGCAATACGGTTACGATTCGCAGCAGACGTTCTCGCGCGTGTTCCGCCGTCAGTTCTCGCAAACGCCAACCGCTTATCGTCATACCATGCGTCGCCAGGCGATGATTCAGCGTCCGCGTTTGCTCAGTTTTGACTGTGCAGACAACAACATGACCAGTTTTGCCCAGCGTACCACCGGCGAGTGCTGCCCGGTTAGCTAACCCTTTCTGCGCGCCCCTTGCGGGCGCACCTCGCTTTTCCTGCCTGTTTTTTCCCCAGTTCGATAAAAATCTTTCTACCTGACCCGGTATAAATTTTGTTCAAAATTTAAAATCGAGTGATATAATGTGAGCCAAGTCACACTTTTCTGTCTTCAGTTAGACGGCCAGAAGGACTTCCCTGACCTTCCTTCTTAGCCGCCAGTGATGTCGATTGAATGTCGGGGATATCACTGATTCTAAGAGGTTTTTGCAGATGGCCACCCTAACCACCAGTTTGATTGTAATGCGCTGGGAACTCCTGAGTGCGGTAATGATGTTCTTCGCCAGCACCATGAAAATTCGACTGCGTCAGAACAGTCACCACGTGATGGCGCTGCTGTGCGGTGGCATCGGCGTTGGCATGTCATGCTGGTTTGTTACTGGCCTACTCGGTATCACGCTGAGCATGGAGAATCTGCATAACTTTATGGAAATCTCCAAAAACGCCTTTATCGAAGTAATGAGCCAGACGCCAACCGATTGGCCAATGCCTTAATCGCAGCCAATAAAAAACCCCGCCGAAGCGGGGTTTTTTATTTTGCTGTGTGATTCTAAATTTTCTTCAATACGGCCGGAATGGTCACTTCCGCCACCGTGATGCCCGGTATCTTCGTACCGCGGCGATCCTGAATCCACATATCACCCATCATCTGATTTAGCCCGCGATCCAGACCGGTCACCAAACCCGCGCCCGGCGTGAAGGTTAATTCGCCGAAGTAGATCTGCTCGTTATCGATGTACCAATCCACGCGCACATAATCGAAATCGCTCGCCAGCTTTTTACTCAACGCCAACGCGTGCTGCAACGAGGCCATTTGCGGCGTCACGTCCAGGCCGGTATCACGAATTTTGTGATACGCCTCGTTGAGGTTGTTGACGTAGAAGTTCATCGACAACAGCGGATTGCAGCGGTTGTAGATCACCTGCAGCACATACTCAAAGCTACCGTCGCGCTTGTTGAACATATGGAACTTGTAGTCAATCGGTGCCGATTTACCATCGCCAATGTACTGCTCCACCAGAATGCGTGGCTTGATGTAGCGATAGTGAATCTCGCGCGCTTCGTTGGCGAAATCGGTCTTCAGCCAGCGATGGCAATCGTTGATAATCTGCTGCTTCTTCAACGCATCCGGCTCTTCCAGCAGGATCTCCACCATGTTGGAGGCGTGATTCGGCTTGATAACGGTATTTTTCCAGCTCGGCAGCGTGTGCAATGAGCTTGGATCGCTGGTCTCGTAAACCAGCGGGATCAGGTATTCGCTGCCCACCTTCTCGGCGATATATTCACGCACCGAATATTTGTCCGACAGACGACCATAAATCTGATAATCGCCATGGATGAATTTGCGATACAGCACCTTCTCGTTAAACACTTTCGGCTCGCGCAGATTAGGCAATTTGCGGAACTTGTGAAAATAGTAGATACGATCCTGGTATGCCCAGGGCATCTTCTTGATGAAGTACTGAACGCTTCTTCTGAGTTCATCTTTCAACTTGAGCATATCTGACCTCATTTGTAGGTTTTGTAGTTGAGTGAGGAAACCTGGATTTTTTGGATGACGCCGTTTTTGAAGAAGTAATTCATTACGGTAAGAGACAGCAATTCTGAGATGAAAACGCTCCATGCGGCACCCATGATGCCGTAGCTCTGGATCAGCCACCACGACAGCGGCAAGCTGATGACCATCAGGCAAACGATTTTCTTCAACAGATAATTAAACCCGCCTTCTTTGACCATGTAGCGATACGCCACGGTCCCCATCGCCGAAAAGCAGGTTGCTAACGACAACAACGTAATGAGACTTCCTGACTGTGTGTACTCGTGACCATATAAAGCGATGATGATTTTTTCGCCGTACATCGCGATCACCGCTAACAACAACAATGAAACACCCATGACATAACCATTAAGCCGTGCTGTCAGCTTGATGGCGGTTTCTCCACGCTCACGGAAGATTTCCGAAAAGCAGGAAGTGATGATGGCGACCGGGATAAAAATCCAGGAGGCCGAAATGGTATTGGCGGCGGCGAACAACCCAAGATCGCGCGCTGAGGCGATGCCTGCCAGGAACATCTGTGCCGCTTTCACCTGCACCGAGATAAAGATGCTGGAGATGGCCAGCGGCAATCCGGCGTATAGCAAATAGCGCAGATAGGTGTTGCGCTTATCCTGTGGCGGCGCCACATCCTGATTTTCGCGATAAAAGTTAAAACGCTTAATGACGTACGGCACCAACGTGACGGCGACAATCGAAACGGTCAGCCATAGCGGATTGAGGTGCAGCCAGGCAATGGCGAAACTTAAGCTGAAGCCCAGCAGCAATCCGACAGAGTTGGCGATGGTATTCAGCCGCGACGCTAAGCGCGCATTGTTGTAGACACTGAAGGTGTCCTGCGTCACGAAAACCGAAGAGATAAACGAGGCCAGTGCAAAAGCGAGGAAGTTTTCCTGCATGTTGTACCAGACCCAAATCAAGACGGGCAGCGATGTGAGCAACAGCAAAACCATGCGCATGTTGCGCGCTACGGTCATCAGGCGTAGCCCTTTCGGTGCACTCTTACTGATACGTTTAAACAGAATGGTTTCCGTACCGAAAATCGCCACGGTCTGCACCATGGAAAACAGTGAGGTCGAAAACGCCATTTGGCCAAAGATGGTTGGACCAAAGGATTTTGCCACGTAGGAGGTCACAAATATGACGCCGAACACGGAGACGATCTTTTCAGACATCATCCAGGCGGCATTCGACATTACGCTCAATTTCATTGACTGATCCTTAGTATTACGAACTACAACAACTTTCGGTACAACGTCCTTGAAATGAATTAACAAGCGCTCAGTGGGCCTGACTTAATTTATTAACTTCAAACCAAACTGGTCCGAAAAATGAGACTCGCGTCAGCAATTAGGAATTATATTCAGGAAAATTCCGATTATATCCGGTGCGAAACTCGGTGGATGTAAACGATTTCAGCCTAAATTCTAAGCAAAAGTTTACTGGCATACTCTGACATTTCTGCAATTGGTTTATGCCGATTTTCCAATGAATGTAGTATTTTTCTGCATTTGGGATGGAGAGAATTTATATCAAAAACCTAAAGCCAGGAAGGCGTTCAATGCCATTCGGAATAAAATAAGATTTATCCCATGATGATATTTCTTCTAAATATCTTAATTTAACCCTCGCAATTCAAATCGCGCACTTTAATACTGCATTAATAGTGTTTTTGCAGTGCCAGATATTAATACAGTAATTCTCATCCACTAATTGATAAGAAAGGTAATAGCATTTATGAGAAAGTCACGATATAGCGAAGAGCAAATCACAAATGCCATTAAAGCTTCTGAAACGGGAGTGAAAGTCAGGGAGATTTGTGAGGAGCTTGGCATTTCCGAGGCCACTTTCTATAGCTGGAAGAAGAAGTTTTCTGGGCTCTCTTCCGAAGAAGGTAGAAAAATCAAGGAGCTGGAAGATCAGCTACTTAACCTCACGCGTGAGCTGCAATCACTGAGTTCCGATAAAGAGATGCTGCAAAGCGTATTGAAAAACTTCTTCACCACCAATGAAAAGCGTCAGGCGGTTAACTTTCTGCAAACGACATTCGACATAGGTACCCGTCGTAGCTGCCGTTTACTGGATATTAGCCGTAGCGTTTATCATTATCCTGCAGGTACAGATAATCGCTAATACCATTAAGGCCGATGTTATTTGACCTAATGCTGAGATTTGTTCTTACCAGAAGATATCAAGATCATTTAATACGGCGTTCACAACATAACAATTCGCACCAATTTTTCCTGATGAATACCATCGCGGAATTGCTTCCTTTTTTGCGGTAAAATAGATTCACATCAGCAAAAGTCTCTCTATTCAAGCCATTCTAACGAAGTCCAATCTCATTTCGGTGAGATTGGCGCTTCGATTATTACTTTACCAACATTAATCATCAGTCCTGAATGCGGATAGTTCTGTTAAGCATTAATGAACAACCGAGTGTAACCGCTCACACACAACCTCTGTTTTCATCTGGATCTGTTCTGAGATCGATTCGTCAATCGTTTGACACGCGTAGACCATAATTCCCTCTTCTGTTGCCAGGAATAATCCTGATAACAAAGGTTACCTGCCCTAAACAATAACGGCCAAAAAGCGGGAAATAAGTTAAATTCCTGCACCCTATTCATCGCTACGCTTAATGGTTTTTTGCCAAAGGTTAATGGAATCTTTCTTAACATCTCTCGATTCCCTTAAGCAAAAAGTGGTTTTCAAGTGCCAATCTTCAGTGCCAAATGGCAATAAACGGTAGGTTAGATGCATGTTTTTGCGCGTTAATGCGTCGGTTTTTTCCGCTTTAGGGCCTGCGATAGCCAGGAAGATCGGAGATTCGTGAAGGTTCAGGAAGCCTTAATACGGTTAAACACTCATGCGCCGGATGAAACGGTATGACTTTTTATGACAAATCAGCGCTAAAAAGAGGGCTGCAATTAGCCAAAATGTTATATCGATGGCCAGCTGAGCGCCTGAATGGGCGAAGAGGCGAGTGAAAAGGGTTAGTCAAATTCTTAAAATACAGCGTAGTACGCTGCCGAAATGATTTTTCAGCAGCGCTGATTTTGATGACCTATACCGCAGTGATGTGCGGCTGGGGTTTAATACGCATCGCGTAGATCACGCCAATAATCAAACAACCAATGCCAAGCACGGTTAGCAACGGCGGCCAGCTTTGTCGCCACAGGAATGTCCACAGCAAACCGGCTAAGGTTTCGAACACAATCAGCGGCCCCATGATCACCGTCGGCACGCGTTGGCTGGCCGCATTCCAGCAGAGCGTGCCCAACCATGAGCAAATCAGCCCGATACCTAACATCAATAATAGAAAGCGTTGCGGTTGCGGCCCGAATGGCAGCGCAAATGCAGGTTGCTGCCAGTGAAGCTGCACGCAGACTAATAGATAGAACACTATTGCCAGCGGCAGCGTCACCAAACCTTGTGCCGTCGCCCAGCTGGATGGCTTGTGCTGGGGATGCGCGCGTAACCATAAACCATTACGCAGCGGATACCATGTCCAGCATGCCACCGCCAGAACCGCTAACCCTAAACCGGTGAGATAGCGCGACCAATCAAAATCGGGGCCTTGCGTCTGGAGTTCGGCGGCATTCACGCAAGCCAGGCCCACAGCAATAATCAGCAACGCTGGCGTCAATTTACGCCACGGCAAGCGCCCTTCAAGATGGCCATAACAGAGATTGGCCGTCACAGTAATCACCACCGGCAAGGTGCCGATAATCATGGTAGAAATGGGCGCGCCGGTGCGTTGAATCGCGCTGGCGAGAAACGCGTAATAGAGCAAATTGCCAATCAGCGACAGCTTCAGCGCTTCAATCCAGTCTTTGCGCGCCAGCTGACGCAAACGACGGCGATCCAGCCAGGCGAGCGGCAACACCACCAAACCAAAGGCAACGTAGCGTCCGGCCGATTGCAAGGTGCCGGGATAATCCGGTATTAACAACGGGCCCACAAAGATCAATCCCCACATCAGTCCCGCCGCCAGCGCAAACAGTATTCCAGCAAACATAAACTCTTCCTTTATATGCATTCCGCTGCAGTGTGACGCAGGTGGAGGCTAAAGGCTTGTAGCAGATTGCGGTTAGCGTGAAGGGAACACTTGTTTTTGATAGCGGCCCGGCGTGATGCCGTAGCGATGCGCGAAGGCGCGGGTGAGATGAGCCTGATCGGTAAGACCAACCGATGCCGCGACGGTTGCCGCACTGTCGCCGCGTGCCAGCTGCTGTTTTGCTGCGAACAGACGAAAAGCCATCAGCATTTGATGCGGCGTGACGTGGAAGTGTTGTTTAAAACTGCGCAGGAAATGCCACGGCGACAGTGATGCCAGCGCAGCAAGTTCTTCGAGGCGCACCGGTTCGGCGAGATTTTCACGCAAATAGTCTCTTACCGCATCAAAGCGATGTGCACCTTCGACAGGTCGCTGCTGTCCCTGACGCGCCAGCGGACGCATTAACTCCAGCAGTTCGAGCAAAATGCTTTCACGCTCCAGCGGGGTTTCCGCCTGCCACATCTGCGCCAGCAATTGAGAAAACGGCTGCGCCAGACGCGCATCGGTGCGCAGAGCGTCGGTGAACCACCAATGACGATCGCCGGTCAGACGATCCATCTCCTGCGGATCAATATAGATCATGCGATAACGCCAGCCTTCGTCGCAGGCAGATTCACCGGTGTGCAGCTCGTCAGGATTCATCATCACCAGCGAATGCTGCGGCGCGGTGTAACTGGCGCCGCGATAGCGAAAGCGCTGGGCGCCCGATTCGATAGTGCCGATGCCAAAGGCTTCATGGGTATGCGGTTCAAAAGCGTAGCGGGAGATGTGCGCCTGATACAGCTCGATGCCCGGCAGCTCAGCAAAATGCTGAAACTGCGCACGATCTTGCTCACAAGGAAAGATTTCAGGAACCACCTTCACGACACACCTCCGGGAAAAATCGCTTATAAGCATGCGCGGCAGTGGCGATAAATGCAAAGCGGATTTGCTTTACCTCGTTGCGAGTTCACCGGACACTGTCAAAACTTAACAGGAGATCAAAATGGCTAATCGTGTAGTTGTGGTAGTGGATATGCAAAACGGCGTGCTGGCATCGCCGCGTTTTGATCGTGCCGGACGCTGCGAGCGGATCAATCAGTTAACCGCTGCGGCCGATCAGGTGCTCTTCATCCAGCACGTTGGCCCAGGTTTAGAGGTCAATTCAGCAGGCTGGGCCATCGTGCCCGAGTTGCAGCAGCCGGCCAACGCCATCTTTGTCAATAAAACCGCCTGCGACAGTTTCTGGCAAACCGATCTCGCCGCTCAACTCGACCAACGCGGTATTAAAAGCTTCGTTATTTGCGGCTGCGCGACTGATTACTGTGTCGATACCACCATCAAAGTCGGCGCCAGCCTCGGCTATCACATCACCGTCGCCGCCGATGCGCATACCACCGCCGACCGCACCTATGTTTCCGCGCAGCAGCAAATCAATCAGCACAACGAAGTGTGGGCCGATTTGATTATGCCGGGCAACCCGGTGCTGGTACGTGAGACGGAAGCGTTATTGCGGGAATGGCGACCGCATTAAGGCTGCACCTTGTTTGGCTTGAGATAAAAAAAATGCCACTCCTCGCGGAATGGCATTTCTGGATTCGATAACGTCCGGCCTGAGATAGCTCAGGCGGATTATCAGAACGGAATATCGTCGTCAAAATCCATTGGCGGTTCGTTGTTAGCAGGCGCGCTCTGCTGCTGTGGACGCTGCTGCGCACCGCCGCTGAACTGGTTGCCACCGCCCTGCGGCTGCTGTTGTGGCTGCTGTGGCTGGCCCCAACCATTGTTATTGCCGCCGCCCTGGCCGCCTGCCGGTGCGCCACCTGCGTTCGCGCCCTGCTGACGTCCGCCCAGCATCTGCATGGTGCCGCCAACGTTAACCACCACTTCAGTGGTGTATTTTTCCTGGCCGGCCTGATCGGTCCATTTGCGGGTACGCAGCTGACCTTCGATGTAAACCTGAGAACCTTTACGCAGGTATTCGCCAGCCACTTCCGCCAGCTTGCCGAACAGCACAACGCGGTGCCATTCCGTGATCTCTTTGTTTTCACCGGTTGTCTTATCGCGCCAGCTTTCTGACGTGGCCAGCGTAATGTTGGCTACCGCGCCACCATTTGGCATGTAGCGCACTTCCGGATCCTGACCCAGATTCCCGACTAGAATCACTTTGTTTACGCCACGACTGGCCATGTTGCTGTCTCCCGATGAGTTGATGCTAAAAGTCTAAGCGAAAAATTGTATCACGTCACATTGGCGTGTGCCCACTTTAGAGCGGGATTCCAAAATTTATCGGCGGACAGAATAGCAAAAACACTGGATATTTATTCAGTTTATTTTTTGTGCCATAATGGACCGTTTCTGCTGGTCGTGCTGGCAAGGCATGGCGAGTGTTGTTCAATCCGGGAAAGGTGAATGGATAAGATCGAAGTCCGCGGTGCTCGCACCCATAATTTGAAGAACATCAACCTGATCATCCCTCGCGATAAGCTCATTGTGGTCACCGGTCTGTCAGGTTCCGGTAAGTCTTCGCTGGCGTTTGATACGCTGTATGCGGAAGGCCAGCGTCGCTATGTCGAGTCGCTTTCGGCCTATGCGCGCCAGTTTCTTTCATTAATGGAGAAACCGGACGTTGACCATATTGAAGGTCTTTCGCCCGCCATCTCCATTGAGCAGAAATCGACTTCGCATAACCCGCGTTCCACTGTCGGCACCATTACCGAAATTCACGACTACCTGCGCCTGCTTTTCGCGCGCGTGGGTGAACCGCGCTGTCCGGATCATGACGTTCCACTGGCGGCGCAAACCGTGAGTCAGATGGTCGATCAGGTGCTGTCGCAGGAAGAAGGCCGTCGTCTGATGCTGCTGGCACCGGTGGTGAAAGATCGCAAAGGCGAACACACCAAAACGCTGGAAAACCTCGCCGCGCAGGGCTATATCCGTGCGCGTATCGATGGTGAAGTGTGCGATCTGTCGGATCCACCGAAGCTGGAGTTGCAGAAGAAGCACACTATCGAAGTGGTGATTGACCGCTTCCGCGTGCGCGAGGATCTGGCAACGCGTCTGGCCGAATCCTTTGAGACCACGCTGGAACTGAGCGGTGGCACGGCGATCGTCGCCGATATGGACGATCCCAGCGCCGAAGAGATGCTGTTCTCGGCCAACTTTGCCTGCCCAATCTGTGGCTACAGCATGCGTGAACTCGAACCGCGCCTGTTCTCGTTCAACAATCCGGCTGGCGCCTGCCCGACCTGCGATGGCCTGGGCGTGCAGCAATATTTCGATCCCGATAGAGTGGTGCAGAACCCCGAGCTGTCGCTGGCCGGAGGCGCCATCCGCGGCTGGGATCGCCGTAACTTCTACTACTTCCAGATGCTGCGCTCGCTGGCAGAGCATCTGCAATTCGATGTCGAAGCTCCGTTTAACAGCCTAAGCGACAAAGCGCGCGAAGTGATTCTGTACGGTTCCGGCAAAGAGAATATCGAATTCAAATACATCAACGATCGCGGTGACACCTCAGTGCGCCGCCATCCGTTTGAAGGCGTGCTGCACAACATGGAGCGCCGTTATAAAGAGACGGAATCCAACGCGGTGCGCGAAGAGCTGGCGAAATTTATCAGCAACCGTGCCTGCGCCAGCTGTGAAGGTACGCGTCTGCGTCGTGAAGCGCGTCATGTTTTTGTTGAAGACACCAACCTGCCGACCATCTCAGAAATGAGCATCGGTCATGCGATGGATTTCTTCGCCAACATGAAGCTGAGCGGCCAGCGTGCGCAGATTGCGGAAAAAATCCTGAAGGAGATTGGCGATCGCCTGAGCTTCCTGGTGAACGTCGGCCTGAATTACCTGTCGATGTCACGCTCGGCGGAAACGCTCTCCGGCGGTGAAGCGCAGCGTATTCGTCTGGCCAGCCAGATTGGTGCCGGTTTGGTCGGCGTGATGTACGTGCTGGATGAACCCTCAATCGGCCTTCACCAGCGCGACAACGAACGCCTGCTTGGCACGCTGATTCACCTGCGCGATCTCGGTAACACGGTGATAGTGGTGGAGCACGATGAGGATGCGATTCGTGCCGCTGACCATGTGATCGATATCGGCCCAGGCGCGGGCGTGCACGGTGGTCAGGTGGTTGCCGAAGGTGATGTGCACGCGATCATGGCGAATGAAAATTCCCTGACCGGCCAGTTCCTTAGCGGCAAACGTGAGATTGCGATTCCCCAAGAGCGCGTCAAAGGCGATCCAGCCAAAGTGCTGAAACTCACCGGTGCGCGCGGTAACAACCTCAAAGATGTCACGCTGACGATTCCGGTTGGCTTATTTACCTGCATCACCGGCGTGTCCGGATCGGGTAAATCGACGCTGATCAACGATACGCTGTTCCCGATTGCGCAGCGCCAGCTCAACGGCGCGACCACCATCGAAGCCGCGCCTTATCGTGAGATCGCCGGTCTGGAGCATTTCGATAAAGTGATCGATATCGATCAGAGCCCGATCGGTCGCACACCGCGTTCGAATCCCGCGACCTACACCGGCATTTTCACTCCGGTGCGTGAACTGTTCGCCGGCGTGCCGGAAGCGCGTTCACGCGGCTACAATCCGGGGCGCTTCAGCTTCAACGTGCGCGGCGGACGCTGCGAAGCCTGTCAGGGTGACGGCGTGATCAAGGTAGAGATGCACTTTCTGCCCGACATCTACGTGCCGTGCGACCAGTGCAAAGGCAAGCGCTATAACCGCGAAACGCTGGAGATTAAATACAAAGGCAAGAGCATCCACGAAGTGCTGGATATGACCATCGAAGAAGCCCGCGAATTTTTTGATGCGGTGCCAGCGCTGGCGCGTAAGCTGCAAACGCTGGTCGATGTCGGCCTGTCGTATATCCGTCTGGGCCAGTCAGCTACCACGCTTTCTGGTGGTGAAGCGCAGCGCGTCAAGCTGGCGCGTGAGCTGTCAAAACGCGGCACCGGCCAGACGCTCTATATCCTCGATGAGCCGACCACCGGCCTGCACTTTGCGGATATTCAGCAGTTACTGGAAGTGCTTCATCAGCTGCGCGATCAGGGCAACACCATCGTGGTGATTGAGCACAACCTCGACGTGGTGAAAACCGCAGACTGGATTGTCGATCTCGGCCCGGAAGGCGGCAGCGGCGGCGGTGAAATCCTGGTGTCCGGCACGCCAGAAACGGTGGCGGAGTGTGAAAAATCACACACGGCGCGTTTCCTTAAGCCAATGTTGAAGAAGTAAACTCCTCTCAGGCCCGCCATTGCGGGCCTGTTTTTTTCTGTCGGATTCCGCAACGAAATGCAGGAACAGGCAAGAATCAGACAACTTCAGGCATATACGCATTCCCCCCTGCTGACTATCCTTACAACGTTCCTTTTGGCGTCCCTTACGCCCTTTATCCCTTCAGTGCGCTGAACGGGATCCCGCATAGAAATCACGACACATCCTACTGGAGACACCATGAATATTACGCATGCCTATGCCGCACAGGACGCGAAAGCAAAACTCGCCCCGTTCGATTTTAAGCCACGCGAACTGCGCGCTCATGATGTGCAGATTGAAGTGTTGTACTGCGGCGTCTGCCACTCGGACCTGCATACCGCGCGCAACGAATGGCGCAACACCATTTTTCCTGTGGTGCCTGGCCATGAGATTGTCGGTCGCGTGACGGCCGTTGGCGCTCACACCCACAACTACAAAGTGGGCGATTTGGTCGGTGTTGGTTGTATGGTTGATTCCTGCCGCAGCTGTCCAAGCTGTCAGGAAGGGCTGGAGCAGTATTGCGAGAATGGCTTTGTTGGTACTTACAACGGTGAAGACCGTGAAACCGGCGCAATCACCTACGGCGGTTACTCCACCAGCATGGTAGTAGATGAAAGCTTCGTGCTGCGCGTACCAGAAAATCTCGATCTGGCGGGCGTTGCGCCACTGCTGTGTGCCGGTATCACCACTTACTCACCGCTGCGCCACTGGAATGTCGGTCCGGGTAAAAAAGTCGGTATCGTCGGTTTGGGCGGCCTTGGTCACATGGGCGTGAAGCTGGCTCATGCGATGGGCGCACATGTGGTGCTGTTCACCACGTCACCGTCAAAAATTGAAGATGGTAAACGTCTGGGCGCTGATGAAGTGGTGATCTCGAAAGATGCCGACCAAATGGCCGCACACACCAACAGCTTCGACTTCATCCTGAACACCGTTGCAGCGCAGCACGATCTCAACCCGTTCATTGCCCTGCTGAAGCGTGATGGCAACATGACGCTGGTCGGCGCGCCGGAGCACGATCACCCGGCACCGCAGGTCTTCAACCTGATCTTCAAACGTCGCAGCATCGCCGGTTCACTGATTGGCGGCATCGCGGAAACCCAGGAAATGCTGGATTTCTGCGGCAAGCACGGTATCACTTCAGATATCGAACTGATCGCGATGAATCAAATCAACGAAGCCTACGAACGTATGCTGAAAAGCGATGTGAAATACCGCTTCGTGATTGATATCAATACTCTGCGCGAGGAATCTGCGGCTTAATTCGCCTCAGTGTTCATCATGGTTGACGCCCGCCGCGCGCGTGGCGTCAGCCTGTTGCCAGGAAGCATCCACCAGATAGTAAATCTGCGAATCTTTTAGCGAACCATCCAGCCACAGCGTGCTCCAGTGCGACTTATTTAAATGTTCGCTGGGAAACACATCGTTGTGCTCCTCACGTAACAATTCCGCTAGCGCAGGCGTGGCTTTCAGCGACAAGGCCGGACGCCCTTTTACCTCATAAAGCATGGCAAACAGCACACCTTCACTTTTAATCTGCGTCGCCTGCCAGCACTCTTTAAAGCTTTGCTCCGCGCCCGGCTTGCTCATGCAGTACGTCAGTAAATCCGAAGTATTCATCTTTTATTCCCCTTGTAAGGTCGCCACGATACGCCGCGCACCGCCCTGCACCCGATGTTCACCCAACCAGATTCCCTGCCACGTACCTAACATCAGGCGACCGCGGTTAACCGGAATCAGCAGCGAGACGCCGAGCAGTGACGATTTGATGTGTGCCGGCATGTCGTCAGCCCCTTCGTAATCGTGCTGATAAGGCGCACTTTCCGGAACATGGCGTAAGAAATGCTGCTCCATATCGCTGCGCACGGTGGGATCGCAATTCTCATTGAGCGTTAACGACGCCGATGTGTGTTGCAGCAGCAGATGCAGTTGGCCGACGCGCACATCGGATAAGCCATGAAGCTGGCCGACAATCTCGTCGGTGATCAGATGAAAGCCGCGCGCTTTGGCGCCAAGCGTAAGCGTTTGTTGATGCCACATGCCAGAATCCTAAAAGTAATTACACCGTTTAAGTGTGCAGCATGTCGGCGAAAGGTAAACCCTGAAGAGAGGAAAAAACGGCAGAGCGTGAACTCTGCCGACTGAAGGTTAGTCGCTCAGCTTAGCGGCCATGGTTTTGATGCTGCCCACATCGTCTTTAGTAATTGCAGCCAGACGTTCGCCGTACTCTTTATCAGCCTTGTAGAAGTACGACAACATAATGGCGCGGCTCTGCACATCCACGCCTTTCAGCGCGCCGCCCAGAGAATTGATCAGATCGGTTTTCTCTTTGTCATTGAAGGAACGATACAGATCGCCCGCCTGCTTAAAGTTCTGCGTTTTGGCAATCATCGCCTGCTGCGTGATGCCGCTCAGCGGGCTGTGGCTGTATCGGGCGCTCTGCAGCTCTTCGCGTGGATAGACACGGCTTGGCTGATAGTTGACGCCATGATCGTCAGCCTTGCCGCTGTTCATCGCGCCGTCCTGATTACCGTTGCTCACCGGCACGCGCGGCGCGTTGACCGGCAACGTCAGGCCATTGGCGCCCAAACGGTGCATCTGGGTATCGGCGTAAGAGAACAAACGACCTTGCAGCAAGCGATCTTCCGATGGCTCAATGCCCGGAACCAGATTCGATGGCGCCATCGCCACCTGCTCGGTTTCCTGGAAGAAATTATCCACGTTGCGGTTCAATTCCATCTGGCCGACTTTCACTTCTGCGATACCCGGCCAGATTTTGGTAGCGTCCAGCGGGTTGAAGTCGAACTTATCCAGATCGCTGGCTTTGATGGTTTGAATATAGAGATCCCATTTCGGGAAGTCTTTGTTGTTGATCGATGCCACTAAATCTTCTGTCATGTGGCTGAAAGTGCTGCTCTGAATAGCCGCCACTTCGCCTGGATCGAGATTTTTCTCGCCCTGCAGGGTTTTCCAGTGGAATTTCACGTAGTGCACTTCACCTTTGGCGTTGACGAACTTATAGGCGTGCACGCTGTTGCCATCCATCTGGCGATAGTTTGCTGGCGTCCCCATGTTGGAGAACAGCATGGTCAGGCCGTGCGTGGCTTCCGGTACGTGAGAGAAGAAATCAAAGGTGCGCGCGTCGTTGCCAAGATTGGTGCGTGGATCAGGCTTAAAGGCATGCACCATGTCCGGGAATTTAATCGCGTCGCGGATGAAGAATACCGGCAGGTTGTTACCCACTAAATCCCAGTTGCCCTGGCTGGTGTAAAACTTGGTGGCAAAACCGCGTGGATCGCGCAGCGTTTCCGGTGAATGTTTGCTGTGCACCACGGACGAGAAGCGCACAAATACTGGCGTCACGCTGCCTGGTTTAAAGACTTCGGCAATGGTTAAGTCGCTAATATCTTTGCTGGCGCGGAACTCGCCGTGCGCGCCGGTACCGCGTGCATGTACCACGCGCTCTGGGATGCGTTCTCGGTCAAAGCGTTGCAGCTTTTGGATCAGCTGCACATCTTGCAGTAACACTGCGCCATTTTCGCCTGCGGTTTGTGAGTTCTGGTTATCGCCGACGGGGGCGCCGTTATCACGCGTTAAAGCGGTGCTGTAAACCGGAAGGGAAAAGGCTAAGGCTAATACACAAGCGAGGGGTTTGACTGCAAAAGAGTAAGCGGTCCAGGTCATAAGCGTGCTTCCTTGTGAGTTTAAATATGCGACTACATTGCCGCTCTCGCGCCGTTTCAGGCTGGAGGATATTTACACTCATGGGGAGAAGCGCTAACGAGACCAGTCCGGTTTATAGTTAAAAAAAGTTATAAATAAAAAACCGCCAAACCATGTTGGCGGTTTTTTGTGGCGCGCCGTCGCAGTGAAGTTACATCACCGCAGCAAACGCCTCAGCAACCTGGTTGACGTTACGGCTGTTCAGGCCGGCAACGCACATGCGGCCGCTGGCGATCAGATACACGCCAAACTCATCACGCAGACGGTCAACCTGCTGCGCGCTCAAGCCGGTATAGCTGAACATGCCACGCTGTTTCAGCAGGTAATCAAAGTTTTGTCCCGGCAGTTTGGTACTCAATACTTCAACCAATGCCTGACGCATGTCGATGATGCGCAGACGCATCGCTTCGACTTCTGCCAGCCAATTGTTGAGCAGCGCTTCGTCGTTCAGTACGCAGGAAACCACCTGCGCACCGAAGTTTGGCGGGCTGGAGTAATTGCGGCGCACGGTGGCTTTCAGCTGGCCCAACACACGAGCGGACTCTTCCGCGCTATCGCAGACAATAGACAGGCCGCCAACGCGCTCGCCGTATAGCGAGAAAATCTTGGAGAACGAGTTGCTGACCAGCGCAGGCAGACCCGCGGCCGCAATCGCGCGAATCGCATAAGCATCCGCTTCCATGCCCGCGCCAAAGCCCTGATAAGCGATATCGAGGAACGGAATCAGCTCCTGCGCTTTCAGTACTTCGGTGGTTTCATCCCACTGTGCGTTGGTGAGATCGGCGCCGGTTGGGTTATGGCAGCACGGGTGCAGCAGCACGATGGATTGCTTCGGCAAGGTTTTCAGTTTGGCGATGAACGCATCAAACTTCACGCCGTTGGTTTCCGCGTCATACCACGGATAGGTATTCACCTCGAAACCGGCACCGTTGAAGATCGCGACGTGGTTTTCCCACGTCGGATCGCTCACCCACACGTTGGACGCCGGGAAGTAACGCTTAAGGAAATCAGCACCGACTTTCAGCGCGCCTGAGCCGCCCAACGTCTGGATGGACGCAATGCGGCCCGCTTGCAGCATTGGATGTTGTTTACCGAACAGCAGCGGTGCAATGGCGTTACGGTAAGCGTTCAGACCTTCCATCGGCAGATACAGCGACGCCTGATGCGGCTGCGCCTGCAGGCGCTCTTCTGCTGCGGCAACCGCCTGCAGCTGAGGAATGATGCCCGCTTCGTTGTAATAGAGACCAATGCTCAGGTTTACTTTGTTATCGCGCGGATCTTGTTTGAAGGTTTCCATCAACGACAGAATCGGATCGCCGGCATAGGCATCAACGTTTTGAAACACGGTGCAGATCTCCATGATTGGTCATAAATATGAGGTAAAGATGCGTCATCAAACCATGTAACGGCCGGGACGATGATTCATTGCGATGATGAGATTGAGGATCACCGCGCCCGCGATTGAAGCAAACAGCATCGGTAACGACACCACAAACAGCGACGCTAATACCACGCAGGTATCGACCGCCATTTGCAGTTTTCCGGCACGCAGACCGATGCGGTCCTGCAGCCAGAGCGCCAAAATATTAATACCGCCGAGGCTGGCTTTGTGACGGAACAACACTATAAACCCAATGCCCATCACCACGTTACCGAACAGTGTCGCATAAAACGGATTTAGCGCAGAAAAATGCACAAACAGTGGATGCAGATGGGTGAACAGCGACACCAGGCCAACCGCGCAGAAGGTTTTCAGGGTAAATTCCCAGCCCATGCGCCGCACGGCTAGCCAGTAAAATGGCAGGTTGATCAGGAAGAAGGCGCTACCGAAGGAGAGCGGTGACAAATAGCTGATTAAGAAGGCAATACCAGCAGAACTGCCGGTGAGTGCACCCGCCTGTTTCAGCATAATGACGCCGAAAGAGACCATTAGCGTGCCGAGGACTATCGCCAGCGCATCTTCAATCAGCGAATGGGGAACTTTAGTGGGTTGAACAACGTTATCCATGGGTTAATCTCATTGCAAATGATGCGGTTCAAATGCAAAAAACGCACCACATCGGCGGCGTATGCTCGCCGCCGATGGGTGCCAGTGATTATCCAATTGATAACTAAGGCGCTTTATTGCAGGTTTTTGTGCATCAGTTGAGACTTAAACCATCAACCCATGCACAAATCTGTTTTCTGGTGCGCGTTTTTTGCATTATTAAGGCAATAATTGCACCAGATTAGCACGTTACGCACTTTTTTGGCGCGTTTTGTGCTGCGGGATGATCATCAAACCGTTCTCTTTCAAACGGCTCAATACCACGGAAGTTTTCACGTGCGCCACGCTTTGATGGCCAGCCACTAACTGGCTGATCAGCGCGCTCAGTGAAGCCAGATCGGCCACCGCCACTTTCAGCAGATAATCAGCATCGCCGGTGGTTTTGAACGCATCAACAATCGCGGCTTCTTCTTCCACCATGCGATGGAAACTCTCTTCATAATCCGGCGTATGGTTTTTCAATCGCACTTCAATCAATCCCACCATGCCAAGGCCCACCGCGTCGGGCGAGAGGCGTGCGTGATAGCCGAGAATGAGATTGGCCTGCTCAAGATTGATGCGGCGGCGTGAACATTGCGACGCCGAAAGTCCGACTAAATCACTGAGTTCCTGGTTGGTGAGGCGTCCGTTAGATTGTAATAATGTCAATATCTTAAGGTCGTGATCGTCTACCTGAGTCATTCTGTTTCCACAGCGTAATAAGGGGCGCTTTGCTACAGATAACCTGATTAAAGCCGGGGTTGTCCAACACTATTTTCTGATGACGTGAAATGCATGCACAAAACGTGCATGCATCCGGTTTGGAAGGGTTATTCGTCGTCGTATTGCGGGCCAGCGTAGTTATCAAAGCGCGACCATTGGCCATTAAAGGTCAAACGTACCGTACCGATCGGGCCGTTACGCTGCTTACCCAGGATGATCTCGGCGATGCCTTTAAGATCGCTGTTTTCGTGATACACCTCGTCACGGTAGATGAACATGATCAAGTCGGCATCCTGCTCGATCGAGCCTGATTCACGCAGATCCGAGTTCACTGGGCGCTTATCCGCACGTTGTTCCAGTGAGCGGTTCAGCTGCGACAGCGCCACCACCGGCACATTCAGCTCTTTCGCCAGCGCTTTGAGCGAGCGCGAGATTTCAGCGATCTCCAGCGTACGGTTGTCCGACAGCGCAGGCACGCGCATCAGCTGCAGATAGTCGATCATGATCAGGCTCAACCCGCCATTTTCACGGAAGATGCGGCGCGCGCGTGAGCGCACTTCGGTGGGCGTCAGGCCAGAAGAGTCATCGATAAACATGTTCTTCTTCTCAAGCAAAATCCCCATAGTGGCGGAAATGCGCGCCCAATCTTCATCTTCCAGCTGACCGGTACGAATGCGCGTCTGATCCACGCGCGACAGCGACGCCAGCATACGCATCATCAGCTGCTCGCTGGGCATTTCCAGGCTGAAAATCAACACCGGCTTGTCCTGCAGCATCGCGGCGTTTTCGCACAAATTCATGGCGAAGGTGGTTTTACCCATCGAAGGACGCGCCGCGACAATGATCAGATCCGAGCCCTGTAAACCGGCGGTTTTTTTGTTCAAATCCTGATAGCCGGTGTCGACGCCGGTGACGCCGTCGTGTGGCGTTGAGACCAGCGACTCAATGCGCGATACCGTGGCTTCCAGAATCTGCTCGATATTCTGCGGGCCCTGATCTTTATTAGCGCGCTGTTCAGCAATTTTGAAAACGTTCGATTCAGCAAAGTCGAGCAGATCTTCACTGCTCCGTCCTTGCGGATCGTAACCGGCATCGGCGATTTGGTTCGCCACAGAAATCATTTCGCGCACTACCGCACGCTCGCGCACGATATCGGCATAAGCACCGATGTTCGCGGCACTTGGCGTATTTTTTGCCAGTTCGGCCAGATAGGCGAAGCCGCCGGCCATCTCTAATTCACCTAGCGTTTCCAGCGATTCAGAGAGCGTAATCAGGTCGATCGGCTGGCCAGCTTCCAGCAAACGCTGCATTTCCGTGAAAATCAGACGGTGCGAGCGGTTGAAGAAATCACTGGCGACGACGCGTTCAGAAACGTTGTCCCAGCGCTGGTTATCCAGCATCAACCCACCGAGCACCGACTGCTCCGCTTCTATGGAATGCGGCGGCATTTTCACGCCTTCCAGCTGCCGATCGCGGGGTTCGTTCGATTTGTTGGTGGGTTTATTTCCTGCCATAGTGAATGCATTACCGATCGTGAAAGGGACGCGCAAGTATACCGTCCCAGGATGAACAATCACAGGAGTCAGAATGGCAAAGCGTATTCAGTTCAACCAACACGGCGGCCCAGATGTACTGCAATGGGTCGATTTCGAACTGGCCGATCCCGCCGAACATGAAGTGCAGGTGGAAAACAAGGCGATTGGCATTAACTACATTGATACCTACGTGCGTAGCGGCTTGTATCCGCAAAGCAGCTTCCCTTCGGGCCTGGGTACCGAAGCCGCCGGCGTGGTGAAACGCGTCGGATCGGCGGTGACGCGGTTTAAGGCGGGCGATCGCGTGGTCTATTGCCAGGCCGCGCTGGGCGCCTACAGCGAAGTGCACAATGTGGCGGAAGATCGTCTGGTGATCCTGCCCGACAGCATCTCCTTTGAGCAAGGCGCGGCCTCTTTCCTCAAAGGTTTAACCGTGCAGTATCTGCTGCGCCAAACCTATAAAGTGAAAGCTGATGAAATCTTCCTGTTCCACGCCGCCGCGGGTGGCGTGGGTTTGATCGCCTGCCAATGGGCCAAAGCGCTCGGCGCACATCTGATTGGCACGGTGGGTTCGGCTGAGAAAGCGAAGATAGCTAAAGATGCCGGTGCCTGGGCGACAATTAACTATCGTGAAGAGAATATCGCGAAGCGCGTCAGCGAGTTGACCCATGGCGAGAAAGTGGCCGTGGTATATGACTCAGTGGGGAAAGATACCTGGGAACCTTCGCTGGATAGCCTGCGTCGCCACGGGTTAATGGTCAGCTTTGGTAATGCGTCGGGTCCGGTTACCGGCGTTGATCTCGGCATTCTCAACAAGAAAGGCTCGCTGTTCGTCACCCGACCTTCGCTGTTCGGTTACATCACCAACCGTGAAGAACTGGATGCCGCCAGCAATGAGTTGTTCTCACTGATCGCCAGCCGCGCGATTCAGCTTAACGTGCCCGAGCAGCAGAAATTTGCCTTGAGTGACGCGGTGCGCGCGCATCAGGTGCTGGAGAGTCGCGCGACTCAGGGTTCCAGCCTGCTGATTCCCTGATCGCTAAATGCAAACGGGGCTTCCCGTAGGAAGCCCCTTTTTTTCTTTCTTTTTATAGTTCGCGCTGGTGTAGGGACAGCGGCGATGAATTCGTTTGAAACAACGCCAATCATCCTGACAGAAAACATAAGTAAAAAATATGTTTAAATGCGGAATAATGCTAAGCAATATCCGAGTCTGTGATCGTCACCGCAATTAGCGCCAGTCCCTTCTATCTAAGTCGCTGATTTTTCTTTTCAGCCTGCGCAATTTTGCCTCACCTGAAGGCGTGGTAAATGCCCGATAAAGCCAGACAGCGACAACCGCCAATACCAGCCATGGCAACACTTTAATAACAATTGCCAGCAATCCGCCAAAGAACATCAAAGCGGTCGCCACCACCAATGCTGCAATAACGCCCAGCAACGAAACGCCGGTGAACAGCAGCATCAGAAAAAAGCCGATAACAAATAGAATTTCCACGAAGGCTCTCCTGTGTAAGTAACATCAGGAACATTACAAGATACGTGCCAGGTTATAAAAATAGCTAACTGCTTGAAAGCAATGGACAAGAGTTGAATGAAGAAATAATGAGGTGATGAAAAAAACTAATTCTCGGCGTAGAAATAACCATCTATAAAATTATGGTACTGGCTTTACGGTGCGCATGAAGGCGCACCGTATCAAACCGGAAGGTTCCGGCATGCTAAACAGTGATTACATCACTTCTTGTGGGATCTTATCCGCTACCAGCGCTAACGCCGCTTCCAGCACGCGCACATCGGCGCCGGGTTTGTGGGCGTTTTCACTTAAATAGCGACGCCACTGGCGCGCACCCGGAATGCCCTGGAACAGGCCAAGCATATGGCGCGTCACATGGCCGAGGTACATACCTTTGGATAGTTCAGCTTCAATGTAAGGATACATCGAGCGCACCACCGCTACCGGATCGACGCGCGGCATATCGCGACCAAACAGCTCGCGGTCAACCTGCGCCAGAATGCCCGGATTCTGATAGGCTTCGCGCCCCATCATCACGCCATCCATATGCTGCAGATGCAGTTTGGCCTCTTCCAGCGTTTTGATGCCGCCATTAATCGCCATGGTCAGCGCCGGGAAATCGCGCTTCAGCTGGTAAACGCGGGGATAATCGAGCGGCGGAATCTCGCGATTCTCTTTCGGACTTAAACCCGATAGCCACGCTTTGCGCGCGTGGATAATAAAAGTATCGCAGCCGCCCTGTTGCGCCACGGTGCCAATAAAATCACACAGGAATTCGTAGCTGTCCTGCTCATCAATACCGATGCGGGTTTTAACCGTCACCGGAATGCTCACCACATCGCGCATCGCTTTAATGCAGTCGGCAACCAGCGCCGCATCGCCCATCAGGCAGGCGCCAAAACGGCCGTTCTGGACGCGATCGGATGGACAACCCACGTTGAGGTTGATCTCATCGTAGCCACGCTCTTCTGCCAGCTTAGCGCACTGCGCCAGCGCGGCGGGATCGCTGCCACCCAGCTGCAGCGCCAGCGGATGCTCTTCCTCGCTGTAGGCCAGATAGTCGCCTTTACCATGAATGATCGCGCCGGTCGTCACCATTTCGGTGTACAGCAGCGTGTCACCGCTCAGCTTACGGTGAAAATAACGACAGTGACGATCGGTCCAGTCGAGCATTGGGGCGATGGAAAAACGTTGCGAGGAGAAAGTATCGGTCATGAAACGCAGTAAATCCGCAGTAAGTAAGTGATGAGAAACTGCGCAATCATATCACAGCAAAACGGGCGGCACAGCCGCCCGTTATCAGACGGGTAATCAGAAGTTGAATCCGAGCTGCAGCATGGCACCTACGGTGTTGTCTTTACCTACAGAACCGGCCAGGTCCAGATGGACAGCATTGTTGAACGGTGACACACCCAAACCGGCGGTGAACACGTCAGTATCGGTCGACTTCAGATCGGCGCGATAGCCGGCACGCAGCGCCAGCCAATCCAGCACACGATATTCCGCACCTACGCCGGCATATTGGCTGGTGTCTTCCGACTTGAAGCGTTTGGTTTCAGTCAGATCAACATCCCCCGCCAGCGTGAATGGCCCGTTATTCCAGGAAAGCCCTGTAGTGACCAGCGGACGAATTTGATAAGTATCGCGGTAACCGTTCACCTCTTTGGTATCGAGATCGCGCGAGATCAGGTTTTGTCCGGTCACGCCAAAGGTCCAGTTCTCACCGAAATCTGTTGCGACACCTGCATCCATGTTGAAACCGGTATCGCTGCTGCGGTAGCGGCTGCTGTTGATGTCGCTCTTGTCGTAGTTGTAGATACTCGCGGTGTAGTTATACAGCCAGGTTTTCTGCAGCTTTGGCGTCACGCCGACAGAAACCGGATGGCCGGCAATCGAGAACTCATGCGCGACTGACACACCATAATCGGTGACTAATGCCGCCAGGCCATTGGCGCTGGAGCGCAAATTATTTTCATCACCCGGCACAGGCACTCTCGTGCCATTGGCAACCGCGCGCAGGTAGGCAATATCGCTATCTGCCACGTTGGCGCGCACAATCGCAGTGCCGTAAGCCTTGGTGATAAAGGCAAAAGGTAAGGTTTCATTCGGAACGGTGACGGCCACGGCCACACCGGCTGTTGCGTGAGCTTTATTGCCACGCAGATCGCTGAGTTGGTTAGCCATATCGCCCGCGGCAGCCTTCAGCTGCGGGTAACCATTGAGGTAATCCTGAAAGGTTAGGTCATCGATCACGTCCTGATAACGATCAACGGTATCGGTAATGTCGTCAACGCGATCGATCAATTTGTCTTTGTCGGTAACCTGTGCGCCGGCTGATGGCAGAATGATGCTGACGTTATCTTCAGGCTGCGCCTTGGTCATCAATGCTGGGTTAGCCAGCACCGCTGAACTCCAGGTGGAAGAGGCTACGCCGGTACCGCCCATTGCGTCGTTACGCGCGTCGTACCATGTACCTGCTGCCAGAACTGAGGAAGAGAGAAATACTGCATTCAAACCAACAAGATAAGCTACTTTTTTGTGCCTGAATAATGTCTTCGCCATGAGCCTGCCATCACCTTTGAAATGTCGCTGAATCACTCACCGACTGAAAGTTTAGTTAGCCGCTATTCTGAACCCTGGCTAACGCTTCATTGCTGTGAATTAAAAGGAAATAGCACTGCTATTCGCAGAATTGGACGCTTCCACGCCATTCCGCTGTGTTTTTATGCAGAAAAATTAACAGTGGGTTAATTGATACCAGAAATTACTTAAGACCTTTTGAACCATAGCCGCTAACCCGGTGAGTTGCAAAGCAAAATCCGTGCAGGCGTTGCGCTGCCTGGCCGGACGCATTTTACAGACATTAGTGTTGCAGCAATATTGACGGGAAAATGGCGATGGTAATCTATTGATTGGGGAGAATTTTCTTAGGGATTTTAAGGACAATAAGCAATCACAGCAGCGTTAAATTTTGTGTGATAAAATAACATCACCTGCAACCCGGAGAATGCTTATGTCAAACCTCACGCCAGAACAACTTCTTACCCAGGCTGAATCACTTTGCCTTGATCGCGGCGTGCGCCTGACCACTCAACGCGCCGAAGTGTTGCGCTTAATGGCAGAGCAGAATGGTTCGATAAGCGCTTACGATTTGCTGGATCAACTGCGTGTCAGTGAACCGCAAGCAAAACCGCCCACCATCTATCGCGCGCTGGATTTCCTGCTGGAACAGGGATTTATTCATCGCGTAGAGTCAAATAATAGTTACGTGGTTTGCCATCATTTTGATGAGCCAGCACATACTTCGGTGATGTTGGTGTGTGACGGTTGTGCGGCAGTAAGCGAAAAACATGCTCATGGCGTGGAAAAAACCATCGCTGCATTAGCGGATCAGGCGGGATTTTCTCTGCGACATACCGTAATTGAGGCACATGGCCTGTGCGAAAATTGCGCAGAAGTGGCGGCTTGTACGCACCACGAAAGCTGCGAGCATGACCATCAGGTCGAGGGTAAAAAGCGGATAAGAAAATAGGGAGGCACATCCTTGTGCCGGGCCAATCACTACGCTAAATGATTGGCGGGTAGGAGCATCATCCGTGAAGTGAGATTACCAGCGGTAATCTTTGTTGGTTGTTTCCCAGTCTTTCACTTCTTTCTCGGCCTGGTCTTTACCATAACCGTAGCGTTCCTGGATTTTACCAACCAGCTGATCGCGTTCACCTTCGATCACAGTGAAGTCGTCATCGGTCAGCTTGCCCCACTTCTCTTTAAACTTGCCTTTGAACTGCTTCCAGTTTCCGCTCGCTTCGTCTTTGTTCATAATATTCCTCCACTACATCCTGAGTGAGATAGATATATTGCCTGCTTAGCTGGCGATATACCCAGACAACGCGCTACTCATATGCGCCGTATGAGGTAATTGTAGTAGCCGCTTCGCAGTTTGCAGAGAAATACAGATTAATCTGTAGGTTACGCTTCGCTTATTCAGGCGTTAAACCAGCTATCGCGCCGCCAGTGACCACGCCAAATGAGCCACAGCGTGAGTCCGCGTAACGCGAGGAATACCGTCACCGCCAGCCATAAACCGTGATTACCGAGCCACGGCAGCGTGAGCAGCGAGACACCGTAGCCGATCGCCGCCATCACCATGCTGTTGCGCATCTCACGCCCGCGCGTCGCGCCGATAAACATGCCGTCCAGCAGATAGCACCAGACGCCAACCAGCGGCAGAATCACTTGCCAAATCAGATAGCGGTCGGCCATCTCTCGTAGCGCTTCCAGTGACGTCAGCATCGCCACAATCTCCGGACCGGTGAATGCATAAATCAGCGCAAAGATCGCGGCGACGAAGCATGCCTGGCGACAAGCCGCATGCCAAATCAGCAATAGTCGGCTGCGATCTTTGGCCCCAACCGCTTCACCCGAACAGGCTTCAACCGCGTAGGCAAATCCATCAAGCGCGTATGCGATGAAAGTGAGGAACATCAGCAGCACCGCATTGACTGCCACTACATCCGGCCCAATGCGTGCGCCAAGGATGGTGAGCGACGCGAAGCAGATTTGCAGCATCAAAGACCGCAGCATAATGTCGCGATTGAGGCGGAATAGCCGCGCCGCATCGCCGCGCCAGCTGCTTTTGAGTAAAGCAAAATGGATACCGCGCATCTTCAGCACCCGCGCCACCATCCACAGACCCACGCCCAGCGTGACATATTCTGCCAGCGCGGTAGCCGCCGCCGCTCCGGCGACACCCCAATGCAGTTTGAGCACGAACAGCAGATCCAGCAGGATATTCACCAGGTTGCCGATAATTAGCAGCACCATCAGCGCCCGCGCATACTGCACGCCCAGCAGCCAGCCAAGAATCACCAAATTGGTCAAGGTTGCGGGCGCACTTAGCCAGCGAATCTCAATAAATATTTTCGCCTGTTGCTGCACTTCCGGGCTGCCACCCATTAAAGCTGCCGCCAGGCTGCTGACCGGCGTTCGCAGCACCATAAACAGCGCACCAAAAACCAGCGCAATCAGTAGCGGCTGTGTTAAGGCGCGCGCCAGCGCCGTTTTGTCATTGGCGCCAAATGCCTGAGCGGTGAGTCCGGTGGTGCTCATGCGCAGGAACAGCAGGAGCATAAAGATGAAGCTGGTGGCGGTTGTGCCCACGGCGACGCCACCGAGGTAGATCGGGCTATCGAGATGACCAATAACGGCGGTATCAACCACACCCAGTAATGGGACGGTGATATTTGACAGGATCATCGGCAGCGCTAGCCGCCAGAGTGTTTTATCTGAAGAGGAAAACAGCTGCATCAGCCCATTCCGTTGTGTGCGGTAATCAGCGTAATGGCGCCAGAATGAGCCGCAGAAAGAGTCACAGAGAAGTAAAACAGCAGACTGCGGTCAGCGCAAACACGCACCGCCGCAGTTAAGGAGCATCAGAAACTGATCAGAGCCACTCGCCGTTGCGCACAATCCCGACAGCTAAACCTTCAACGGTTAGCGACTGCTCACGGGTATCCACGACAATCGGCTGAAAATCGGTGTTTTCAGGTAGCAGATGGACAATCGCACCCTGCTTTTTCCAGCGTTTCACTGTGACTTCATCATCAATGCGCGCCACGACAACCTGGCCGTTACGCACTTCCTGCGTTTTGTGTACCGCTAACAGATCGCCATCCATAATGCCGATGTCTTTCATCGACATACCGCTCACGCGCAGCAGGAAATCGGCGCTCGGTTTAAAGAGGTTAGCATCCACCTGATAGTGGGCTTCGATGTGTTCTTGTGCCAGCAAAGGTTCACCGGCAGCGACGCGGCCAATCAGCGGCAGCGGCAGCCCTTCGCTCGGTTCTTCTTCCATCAGCAAACGAATCCCGCGCGATGCGCCGGAAACAATTTCAATTACGCCTTTACGCGCCAGCGCTTTCAGATGCTCTTCGGCAGCATTGGGCGAGCGGAAACCCAGTTGCGCAGCAATTTCCGCACGCGTTGGCGGCATGCCCGTCTGGTTAATATGGTCGCGAATCAGGTCATAGACCTGTTGCTGCCGTGCAGTTAACGCTTTCATCCCGCCCCCTGGTTGTTTATACAGTCGCTGTGAGTATATACAGGTATTCGCGAAATGAAAACCGTAACAGAGGGAAAAATCAGCGGTTTGATGAATCTGGAATCCCTATCTCAAATGCGTCCAGAGCAGCGCGATCCAGACGAACAGAGCCAGTAAGATAGTCAGCAATACGGCAGCCGATCCCATATCTTTGGCGCGGCCCGCGAGCGGATGTTGCTCCTGCCCGATGCGGTCGACCACCGCTTCGATAGCGCTATTAAGGATCTCAACGATGATAACCAGCACTACCGAGCCAATCATCAGGATGCGGGAAAGGGTATCTACATCCAGCCAGCAAGCCACGAGAATGGCCACCAGCGCGGCAATGGCTTCCTGCCGAAAAGCGGCTTCGTGCTGCCATGCGGCACGCAGGCCCTGCCAGGAATAACCGGCGGCTTTCACTATTCTTACTAAACCGGTGACGTTATTTGCCATGTCTATGGAACCCTTGAACTATTTTGACGTCAATGTGTGGGCAGTATGAGGCGGCAGAGCCACAGACCTTCGCTGCGCTTTCTGGTATGCTTGCCGCGCTTTGCTAACAAGAGGCTTAAAGTTGTCTATGTCAGGTTGGCGTAAACTCTATTACAAATTATTGAATTTACCACTCTCTATTTTGGTAAAAAGTAAGGTCATTCCGACCGATCCTATCTCTGAACATGGGATCGATCCGACACGTCCGGTGATGTATGTTTTGCCTTATGATTCAAAGGCTGACCTGCTCACACTGCGTGCTCAATGCCTGAAACATGATCTGCCCGATCCGCTGGCTCCGCTGGAGATCGATGGCACCCTGCTGCCGCGCCACGTGTTTATCCACGATGGCCCACGCGTAATTCCCTATTTCGTGGCCAATCCCGAATCGGTAAAGCTGTTCCACGATTATCTGGATTTGCACCGCAGCAACCCGCAACTCGATGTGCAAATGCTGCCGGTCGCGGTGATGTTTGGTCGTGCGCCGGGACGTGAAACCTCCGGTGAATCCACGCCGCATCTGCGCGTGCTCAATGGCGTGCAGAAGTTCTTCGCCATTTTGTGGCACGGCCGCGACAGCTTTGTACGCTTCTCGCAAACCGTTTCGTTGCGCCAGATGGCGACCGAGCACGGCACCGATAAGTCGATTGCCCAAAAGCTGGCTCGTGTGGCGCGCATTCATTTTGCCCGCCAACGTCTGGCCGCGGTCGGCCCGCGTCTGCCTGCACGTCAGGATCTCTTCAACAAGCTGTTACAATCCAAAGCGATCGAAAAAGCAGTAGAAGATGAAGCGCGCAGCAAAAAGATTTCGCATGAGAAAGCCCAGCAGAACGCCATCGAAATGATGGAAGAAGTGGCGGCGGACTTCTCTTATGAAGCGATTAAAGTCACTGACCGCGTGATGGGCTGGCTGTGGAGCCGCCTGTATCAGGGCATCAACGTGCATGGCGGTGAGCGCGTGCGTCAGCTGGCGCAGGATGGTCATGAGATTGTCTATGTGCCCTGCCACCGCAGCCACATGGATTACCTGCTGCTCTCCTACGTGCTTTATCATCAAGGCCTGGTGCCGCCGCACATTGCTGCCGGTATTAACCTGAACTTCTGGCCAGCCGGCCCGATTTTCCGTCGTCTGGGCGCCTTCTTTATTCGTCGTACCTTTAAGGGCAACAAACTCTATTCCACCGTGTTCCGTGAATATCTTGGCGAGCTGTTTAGCCGGGGTTACTCCGTTGAATACTTTGTGGAGGGCGGACGTTCACGTACCGGTCGTTTGCTGGATCCAAAAACCGGCACCCTATCAATGACGCTGCAGGCGATGCTGCGCGGCGGCAGTCGTCCAATCACCTTCGTGCCGATTTACATTGGCTACGAGCATGTGATGGAAGTGGGCACCTACGCCAAAGAGCTGCGGGGTGCGGCCAAAGAGAAAGAGAGCTTCCTGCAGATGGTGCGCGGTTTACGTAAGCTGCGCAACTTGGGACAGGGCTACGTTAACTTCGGTGAACCCCTGCCGTTGATGAACTATCTGAACAAAAACGTGCCCGAATGGCGTGATGCGATTGATCCTATCGAACCGCAACGCCCTGCCTGGATGACGCCCGCCGTGAATGACATTGCGGCGAAGCTGATGGTGCGCATCAACGAAGCCGGTGCAGCCAACGCCATGAACCTGTGCGTCACTGCACTGCTGGCGTCACGTCAGCGTTCACTGACCCGCGAACAGCTGATTGAGCAATTAGAGTGCTACACCCAGCTGCTGCGCAATGTGCCCTATTCGCCAGAAGCCACGGTGCCTGACATGAGCGCCGAAGCGCTGCTTGATCACGCCATGGGCATGAACAAGTTCGAGACCGAGCAAGACAGCATTGGCGACATCATCATTCTGCCGCGCGAGCAGGCGGTGCTGATGACTTACTATCGCAACAACATTCATCACATGTTGGTGATGCCATCGTTGATTGCCGCCATCGTGCAGCAACATCGTGAAATCAGCGAAGCAGAGCTGCTGCGTCAGGTTAGCCTGGTATATCCGATGCTAAAGAGCGAGTTGTTCTTGCGCTGGGACAAGGCGGAGTTGCCTGCGCTACTTAACGCACTCGGTGCAGAGATGGCGCGTCAGGGCCTGATCACCTTGCAGGATGGTCAACTAAGAATGACGCCGGCACGTCACCGTTCGCTGCAACTGCTGGCGGCGGGTATTCGTGAGACGCTGCAGCGCTTCGCGATTACCTTCGCTATCCTCAGCGCGAAACCGGCTATCAACCGTGGCACGCTGGAGAAAGAGAGCCGCACGCTGGCTCAACGCCTGTCTGTGCTGCACGGTATCAACGCACCAGAGTTCTTTGATAAAGCAGTGTTTACTGCGCTGGTACTCACGCTGCGTGATGAAGGATATATTAGTGACAAAGGCGATGCCGATGCCGAACGCAGTCATATGATGTGGCAGATGCTGGCGGAACTGGTGACCAGCGACGTGCGTCTGACGATTGAAAGCGCGGTCACCCACGATTAACGCGGCGACAAGCTAATAAAAAGGCGCACTTCAGTGCGCCTTTTTTGTTTATAACAGATCCGCGAACGGCACGGTGCTGAGCAGAATGCCGAGAAACAGCACCATGCCCACATAGTTGTTATTCAGAAACGCCTGGAAGCAGGGATCGCGCTCGCGCTGGGCAATTAGCTTCTGCTGATGCACAAACAAGCCCGCAGCCAGCAGCAGCGACCAGTAAAACGCCCCATTCAGTTGAAGCATCATGCCCACCAGCGCCATCAAACCGAGCGTTGCCAGCTGCAGTAAACCAATAATCAGTTTGTCGTAACGGCCAAACAGAATCGCCGTTGATTTTACGCCGATCTTCAAATCGTCATCGCGATCGACCATCGCGTACTGCGTGTCATAGGCCACCGTCCAGCAGATGTTCGCCAGGAAAACCAGCCAGCAGACTAAAGGTAAGGACTCACTAACTGCTGCCCATCCCATCGGAATCGCCCAACCAAACGCTGCGCCGAGCACCACCTGCGGCAGATGCGTGTAGCGCTTCATAAACGGATAAACCCACGCCAGCGCCAGGCCGCCAAACGACAGCAAAATGGTCATGGTGTTCATGGTCAACACCAGCATAAACGCCAGCAAACCGAGACCGGCAAAAAGCAACTTCGCCTCTTTCCCGGACACCGCGCCGCTGGCCAGCGGACGTGACGCCGTGCGCTTGACGTGACCATCGATTTTGCGGTCTGCGTAATCGTTGATAACGCAGCCGGCAGCACGCATCACGATAACGCCGAGCACAAACACCAGCAGCACCGGCAGCGGTGGAATCGCCATGCCGGAGAGCCACAGTGCCCACAGAGTTGGCCACAGCAGTAACACGGTGCCGATGGGTTTATCGATACGCATCAGGCGGCAGTAAGCCTGCCATTTGGTCATGGGTAAGGTGTTTTGCACAGTGGTTTTATCCTTGATCCAGCGCGCGATAGAGCGGCGACGCCGGTAAAAACAGTTCAGTTAACAGTAGCGGCTTGCCCGACAAACGCAGGCGGGAACGGCGTCCCCATAAATCGCCAACCTGACCGGGATCGATAAAATCGCGGCTCAGGGTAGATGAAGAGAACAGATAGCGGCCAAGCGGGCGCGTACCGAGTTGTTGCAGCATCTGCTCGGGGCCGTTCAGCGTGCTTTCTGGCACCACGGTGCGGCCAATCAGCCAGGGCTCGCCATCACCGCACAGCACAATTTCACGTAACCAGAAGCGCGGGTCGGCGGGCAAAAATTCCGCTTCCTCCGAGATCTCTTCAGCGCCAATAAACGCTTCGCGGATCAGTTTTACGGTCACTTGCTGGCAATGCTGCTCGAAGCGACGCGTCATGGAGTCTTCTTCCATTAACCAGTCAAGTAGCGGGGCAGAAAGCTGCGGTGAAGAGGCTGGCAGCCAGTGCAGTGCGCGTAACTGGCGCAGCGCGTCATGCGACATCAGGACATCTCCGGGAAAAAAGTTGCCCTAGTTTAGCGCAGAGGAGAATGCGTGGCACGGCTCGTTGTGCCACGCGATATTATTACTCGCGTTTCAGGCGGTTACTGTTCGCCAACCACAGCGTCACCACCAGAATCAAAATCGCCGCCGAGTAGTAGAGCGTATCGAACGGATTTTTATGGTCGACGATGATCAGGCGGATAATCGCCGTGATGCCGATGTAGATGAAGTAGCGCAGCGGGAAGTGATAGCCCGACTGAAAGTACTTCACAATCAACGCGATAAATTCGAAGTAGAGGAAATAGATAACGATGCCTTCAATCAGCAGATAGGAAGACGTCTGCTCGCCGGTGCTCAACAGCACGTTGGCCAGATGAATGGTTTCTTTACCGAGGAACACCACCAGAATAATGGCCAGAATGATCAGACCAATATTCAGCACCCACTGCAATGCTAAAGAGATGTACTGCCCAACCCCTGTTTTTATTGTCATTTTTGCGCCTCACGCTCTCAATTACTCACTGGCGCTATCATGCTGTAGTGTGATCAAAATCACAATATTTATACTTCGACATCCACGCACAGCGCGTCATAGCGCCAGAACTCGCAGTCGCAATCAATCACGCGCTTGTGCTGATCGCGATTGATGCGGGTAATCAACAATCCGGGCGTGCCGCTCGCCACGTTGAGCGCAGGCGCAGCGCGCACCGGCAGCGGTCCCGGCAAAATGGTAAAACGCGCGCCGCCGTAGCGAATGCCATAGCGCTGGTCATACAGATCGGTGAGTGAACGCGTCAGGTCTTCATCCAGCAATCCCGGAAAGAAGGCGGGATTGAGGTAATGCTCGACATACAACACGGCGCGGCCATCAATACGGCGCAAACGGCGAATGCGGTAAACCCGATCGCCCTCCAGCAGTTGCAGATGACGCGCGATGGCTAATTGCGCTGGCACTTCACGCGCCTCCAGCACTTCAGTGCTGGCAATACGGCCTTGCTCAGCGGCCATGGCGTGAAAATGGCTATGATGAGAGGGGTTGTAGACTAGCCGCGGCGGTGCGAGAAACCAGCCACGACGCAGTTCACGATAGATAATGCCTTGCGCTTCCAGCAAGCCCAGCGCCTCACGCAGCGTAATGCGCGTGGTGGAATAGTGTTCGCTTAAGCTGCGTTCGGCGGGCAAACGACCGCCGGCAAATTCACCGCTTTCAATGCGTTCCCGCAGCCCTGCTGCAATCACATCCGCCGTTTTCGACATCATTTTTCAGCCTCATTTTGGGGCAAATCTGCACTATGACAGTTCGATGACTACAATGTGACAGAGAACAACCCACGCTTTAGCGCGCTGTAACCGCATGTGGATCGTCGCGCCACACCCCGTTTCACCACCATGGTCATAAAACCTTCATCTATTCGGGCTACATTGGCTCGGTTCTTGCTGGACTAGACCAAGAAGTCCCACAACATATACCGGGAGCAATCGAGATGAAAGCGTTTATCGCCTCTGTAGTAGCCAGTGCCGTACTGCTTGCGCTGCCCGCCGCGCAAGCCGTAGATAATGACCTCGCCGCGTTAGAAAAAGCCGCGCGCGCCGAAGGTCAGGTCAACAGCGTCGGCATGCCAGATAGCTGGGCCAACTGGAAAGATACCTGGAGTGACCTCAACAGCAAATATGGCCTGAAGCACAGCGACACCGACATGTCCTCGGCGCAGGAACTGGCAAAATTTGCTGCAGAGAAAGAGAACGCCAGCGCCGATATCGGTGATGTGGGCGCTGCTTTCGGTCCGATTGCCGTCGCTAAAGGCGTGGCGCAACCGTATAAGCCAACGCATTGGGAGCAAATCCCGAGCTGGGCAAAAGATCAGGATGGCAACTGGATGCTGGCGTATACCGGCACCATCGCGTTCCTGGTGGATAAGCAGCAGGTCAAAGATGTACCGCACAGCTGGGCCGATCTGAAGAAAGGTAAGTATGTGGTCACTATCGGTGACGTCGGCACTGCGGCTCAGGCAGCGAACGGCGTGTTAGCGGCCAGCTATGCATTAGGCGGTGACGAGAAGAATGTGAAACCGGCGTTGAGCTTCTTCGGCGATCTGGCGAAAGAAGGCCGTCTTGGCGTGACCGATCCGGTGATTGCCAACATTGAAAAAGGCGAAATTCAGGTGGCGGTGGTGTGGGACTTTAACGGTCTGAACTACCGCGATCAGATCGACAAAAACCGCTACGAAGTGGTGATCCCTTCCGACGGTTCCGTCACTTCTGGCTACAGCACCATCATCAATAAATACGCTAAACATCCGAACGCCGCCAAGCTGGCGCGTGAATACATCTTGTCTGATGAAGGCCAGATCAACCTGGCGAAAGGCTATGCGCGCCCGATTCGTGCCGAGCATTTAACTCTGCCCGCCGACGTGCAGGCCAAGCTGCTGCCGCAGTCTGAGTATAAGAATGCCCGTCCAATCAAAGACCAGGCCGCGTGGGATAAAACCTCGAAAATGCTGCCGCGTCTGTGGCAAGAGAACGTCATCATTAATATGAAGCAGTAAGGAGCGAGGGATGAAAACGATCCTGGTGGTGTTGGATGGGCTGAGTAATCAGGTAGCGCAGCACGCAATGGGCTATCTGTTTGCTGAATGCGCGCAGGGCAACGGCCAATATTATACGCTGACTTGCGAACTGCCTTCGCTGTCGCGCCCGCTGTACGAATGCATTCTCACCGGCATTCCACCGGTGCGCAGCGGCATTATTCACAACGGCGTCAGTCGCATGAGTAATCAGCGCAGCATCTTCCATTACGCGCGTGCCGCCGGTCTCACCACCGCGGCGGCCGCCTATCACTGGGTGAGTGAGCTCTACAATCAATCCCCGTTCAACGCGGCGCGCGACCGCCACACGGTCGCGCCCGATCTGCCGATTCAGTATGGGCATTTTTACTGGGACGACGGTTATCCGGATTCCCACCTGTTTGAAGACGCAGAAAGCCTGCGTTTGCGACACGATCCCGACTTCCTGCTGATCCACCCGATGAACATTGACGATGCCGGACACAAGCACAGCCTGTCATCGCCGCAGTATCGCAACCGCGCGCGCATGGCCGATGGTTATCTGTCGCAGTGGATGCCGGACTGGCTGGCGGCCGGTTATCAGGTGATTGTCACCGCCGATCACGGCATGAACGATGACCGCTCGCACGGCGGCATTTTGCCGGAAGAGACGCAGGTGCCGCTGTTCGTGTTTGGTAAAGGTTTCTCGCTGCAGCCGGATCTCCAGCCGCAGCAGACCGAACTGTGTGGCATCGTGTGCACCTTGCTCGGCGTCGAACATGACAAACCGCTATGTCGCGCGTTACTGGCGGAGCCGCAGTAATGAAAGGCAAAACGCTCGCCGCGCTATTGCTGCTGCCGTTTGCGCTGTTCTGGGTGGCATTCCAGCTCGCGCCGCTGCTGTGGATTGCCATCAACAGCTTCTGGAGCGACATCAATGAGCGTTGGGGCTTCGACAACTACAGCGATATCCTCACCTCGCCGTTCTATTTGCAGGCGTTTCGCCTGTCGCTCGACATCTCCATCTGGTCGAGCATTTACGGCCTGCTGATTTCGCTGGTTGCCGGATATTCGCTGCATCAGCTCGGCAGCGGCCGCTTTCAGCGTTTTTTGATGTCATTTACCAACATGACCAGCAACTTCGCCGGCGTACCGCTGGCGTTTGCCTTCGTCATTCTGCTCGGCCTGAACGGTTGTCTGACGCTGCTGCTGCGCCATTACGGCGTGCTGGAAGGCTTCAAACTGTTCTCGCGTGACGGCATGGTGCTGGTGTACACCTGGTTCCAAATCCCGCTCGGCATTTTGCTGCTCTATCCGGCGTTTGATGGCTTGCGACAGGATTGGCAAGAGTCCGCCGCGCTGCTGGGTGCAGGCCGCTGGCGCTATTGGTGGCACATCGGTTTGCCGATTCTGTTCCCGGCGCTGCTCGGTACTTTCGTGATTTTGCTGGCGAACGCGCTCGGCGCTTACGCCACCATTTACGCGCTCACTACCGGCAACTTTAACGTGGTGCCGGTACGCATTGCCGCGCTGGTCTCTGGCGATATCTCGCTTGATCCCAACACCGGCGGCGCGCTGGCGATGTTGCTGGTGCTGATTATGGCGCTGATTACCGTGGTGCAGCAGTATCTGGTGCGCCGCAGCTATCTCAACGCCAAACCTTCCTGAGGAGCTACACGTGTCGCGCGCGGAAAAATTTTATCATCGCCTGATTGTCTGGCTGCTGCTGGCCATTTTAGCCGCGCCGCTGCTGGCTACTTTACTGTACGGCATTTCCACCAGCTGGAGCGACACCATCCTGCCGCAGGGCTTTACGCTGAAGTGGCTTAGCGCGCTGTGGAGCGATGCGCGTTTCCTGACCGCGCTCGGTCATTCGCTGCTGGTTTGCTGCGGTGCGCTGTTGTTCTCGCTGGTGCTGGTGCTGCCTGCCATGTTTGTGATCGCTTACTACTATCCGAAACTGGATGCGGTGATGAACGTGCTGATCCTGATGCCCTTCGCCGTACCGCCGGTGGTGTCGTCGGTCGGGCTGCTGCAACTCTATTCGTCGTCGCCGCTGATGCTGACCGGCACGCCGTGGATTTTGATCGGCTGCTACTTCACCATCGCCTTGCCGTTTATCTATCGCGCCATCTCCAACAATATGCAGGCCATCAACCTGAAAGAGCTGATTGATGCCGCGCAGCTGCTCGGTGCCAGCACCTGGCAGGCGGCGCTGTTTGTGGTGTTGCCGAACCTGCGCAAAGGGGTATTTATCGCGGTGCTGCTCTCCTTCTCCTTCCTGATTGGTGAGTTTGTCTTCGCCAATATGCTGGTCGGCACCCGCTATGAAACCTTGCAGGTTTATCTGTTTAACATGCGGAACGGCAGCGGCCACTTCACCAGCGCGCTGGTGATCTCCTATTTTGCTGTCGTCCTGCTGGTTACCTGGCTGGCGAATGCCCTCAATCCTGAACGAGGCTGACCATGAGTTATTTGAGCGTCACCCAGCTGAACAAAAGCTACGGCCCGACCACCATTTTTGAAAACATCGATTTCAGTGCCGAAGAAGGCGAGTTTGTTACGCTGCTCGGTCCCAGCGGCTGCGGCAAATCCACGCTGCTGCGCTGTATCGCCGGATTGACCGAAGTCGATAGCGGCAAAGTATTGCTGCAAGGTCAGGATATCGTGCCGCTGCCGCCGCAGAAGCGCACCATCGGCATGGTGTTTCAGAGCTACGCGCTGTTCCCCAATATGACGGTTGAGAAGAACGTGGCGTTTGGCCTGAAGATGCAGAAACTGGCCAGCGGTGAGATTCAGAAACGCGTGATGGAGGTACTGGCGCTGGTGGAACTCACCGACTTCGCGCGGCGTTATCCGCATCAACTCTCTGGCGGACAGTGTCAGCGCGTGGCGCTGGCGCGTTCACTGGTGACGCGTCCACGCTTGCTGTTGCTGGATGAACCGCTGTCGGCGCTGGATGCGCGCATTCGTCGCCATCTGCGTGAACAGATCCGCAATATTCAGCGCGAGCTGAAACTCACTACCTTGTTTGTTACCCACGATCAGGAAGAAGCGCTGACCATGTCCGATCGCATCGTGTTGATGAACCGGGGCAAGATCGTGCAGAACGGCAACGCGGAAATGCTCTATACCCAACCGGCCGATCTGTTTGCCGCTGGCTTTATTGGCAACTACAACCTGCTGAGCGCGGAACAGGCAACGCAGCTAACCGGACAGGCGTTTAGCGGTCAGGTAGCGATTCGCCCGGAGTCGATCCAGCTGTGTGCGCCGCAGGCGGGCATTCCCGCCACCATCCTCAGCCACAGCTTGCTTGGCAACGTGATTCGCTATCGGGTGCACGCGCAAAACGTGGAGCTCTCAGTTGATGTACTCAACCGCAGCGTGGCAGATTTGCATCCCGCTGGTATGCAGATTGGGCTACAGTTAGAGATGTCGACGTTGCGCCAGGTTGCTTAATTTAAACGAAAAAAGGCGACACAACGCGGCGAAGGTTTTACCGGTTGTGCTCACCGTCAGGCTGGCAATCGGTGTGGTTTGAGCCTGACGGATGAGGAGCCTCTATACGTGTTAACTCTGCTTAATCTACTCTCTGCCGTTGCGCTGCTGGTGTGGGGCACACACATTGTGCGCACCGGCATCATGCGCGTTTACGGTGCCGATCTGCGTCGCGTACTCAGCCGCAGCGTCGAAAAAAAACCGATGGCGTTTCTTGCCGGTATTGGCGTCACGGCGCTGGTGCAGAGCAGTAACGCCACCACGCTGCTGGTTACCTCCTTTGTTGCACAGAATCTGGTCAGTCTGACGCCCGCGCTGGTGGTGGTGCTCGGCGCGGATGTCGGGACCGCGATCATGGCGCGCATCCTGACTTTTGATTTGTCGTGGCTGTCGCCGCTGTTTATCTTCTTTGGCGTGGTGTTCTTTCTCAGCCGCAAGCAAACGCGCATTGGGCAGTTAGGCCGCGCCAGTATTGGACTTGGCCTGATTCTGCTGGCGCTGCAGCTGATTGTCGCGGCTGCCAAACCGATCACCCAGGCGGCGGGCGTTCAGGTACTGTTCTCAACACTGACCGGCGATGTGATGCTTGATGCACTGATTGGCGCGGTGTTCGCCATCATCAGTTACTCCAGCCTCGCGGCGGTCCTGATTACCGCCACGCTGACCGCTACCGGTGTCATCTCTTTCAAGGTGGCACTCTGTCTGGTGATTGGTGCCAACCTCGGCAGCGGCCTGCTGGCGATGATCAACGCCAGCGGCTCCAATGCAGCGGGCAAACGCGTCGCGCTCGGCAGCCTGCTGTTTAAGCTGATTGGCAGCATCGCCATTTTGCCGTTCGTCAATGTTGTCGCCGATGTGCTGGATAAGCTGCCGGTCAATGACGAAGAGCTGGTGATCTTCTTCCACGTCTTCTACAACCTGATTCGCTGCTTAGTCATGGTGCCGTTTGCCGATCCAATGGCGCGCCTTTGCCGCCGTATGATTGCCGATGATCCCGAAAACGAAGCCCATCTCAAACCCAAACACCTCGACAGCAGCGCGCTGGATACGCCGGCGTTAGCGCTGGCTAACGCCTCACGCGAAACACTGCGCATCGGTGATGTGGTCGAGCAGATGATTGAGTCATTCAATAAGGTGGTGCACGGCGACCTGCGCGAAGAGCGCGCGGTGCGGCGGCTGGATGATGATGTTGATGTGCTTTACACCGCGATCAAACTCTATCTGGCGCGTATGCCGAAAGAGGATTTGCCGGAGGATGATTCGCGCCGCTGGGCGGAGATCATTGAGATGGCGCTCAACCTGGAGCAGGCGGGCGACATTATCGAACGCATGTGCGCCGACGTAGCGGATAAGTCACTGACCGCGCGCCGTGCCTTCTCTGCCGAAGGACTGGAGGAGCTGCAAACCTTGCAGGAACAGGTGCTGTATAACCTGCGTCTGAGTTTGTCGGTGTTTTTGTCGCACGATGTCACCAGCGCCAAACGCCTGCGCCGATCCAAGCATCGCTTCCGCATCCTGATTCGCCGTTTCTCCCACGCGCACGTCGAGCGCTTGCATCTGCAGAATGTGCAAAGCATTGAGACAAGCTCGTTGCACCTTGGCTTGCTGGGCGATTTGAAGCGTTTAAATTCGCTGTTCTGCGCCGTGGCGTACACGGTTTTGGATCAGCCGGATGATGAGCGGGAAGAGGATTAAGAAGGTCAGAATCGCGCGATAAATCGCGCCGCTACAAATCCCGCGTAATGGTCCGTAGCGGCGCAATGTATTGCGCTGGTTTTACATCACGACAGCAAACTGAACGCAATAATGCCAACAATCGCGCCGGTGGTGCCCAAAATGGTTTCCATCAGCGTCCATGTCTTCAGCGTTTCGGCTTCGGTGGCGCCGGTGAAGCGGCCAAACAGCCAGAAACCCGCATCATTCACATGACTGATAATGATCGAGCCGCCGCCGATACAGATCGACAGCGCGGCCAGCTGCGCGCCGCTGTAGTGCAGCGGTTCTATCACCGGCATCACTAAACCGACGGTGGTTAAACACGCCACGGTGGCCGAACCCTGAATCACGCGAATCGCGCCAGAAAGGATGAAGCACGCCAGCGCAATCGGCATACCTGCGCCGGTCAACGCATGTCCTAAAACCGGGCCAACGCCCGAATCCACCAGCACCTGCTTAAACACGCCGCCCGCACCAATCACCAGCAGAATAATGCCCGCCGGTTGCAGCGCGCTGCCGCACACTTGCATCACCTTCTCTTTATCCATGCCCTGACGATAAGCCAGGCCATAAATCGCCACCAGACAGGCCAGCAGAATCGCGGTGAACGGATGGCCGATAAACTCCAGCCACTCATACAGATGGGAACCCGGCGTGGTGAAGCGTGCGCCGATAGTTTTCAGGCCAACCAGCAGCAGCGGGAACAGAATCAGCGCCAGGCTAAAGCCAAACGACGGCAGTTTGCCCTCTTCCACTTCCGGCTGATGATCTTCCGGCGGTGCGCTAAAGCTGACGTGCCGCGCAATAAAGCTGCCAAACAGCGGACCGGCAATCAGCATGCCCGGAATCGCCGCGCACAGACCCAGCAGAATCATCCAGCCAAAGTCGGCGTGCATCTGCGCCGCCAGCAGCATCGGCGCGGGTCCCGGCAGCAGAAACGCGGCGGAGGCCGCAACACCGGCAAACAGCGGGATCACCAGCTTAACTAGATTGCCTTGGGTGCGACGCGCCACGGCGAACGCAATGCTGATCAGCAACACCACCGCCACTTCAAAGAACAGCGGCAACGCACAGATCAAGCCGGCGACGCCCATCGCATAGTGCGCGCGGCTTTCCCCAAAGTTTTTCAACATGCGAATGGCGATCTGATCGACGGCGCCGGTTTCATGCAGGATCTTGCCGAACATCGCGCCTAACGCCACCACAATGGCGAGAAAGCCGAGCGTTCCGCCCATGCCTTTTTCCATGGTTTGTGCGATTTTATCGAGCGGCATGCCGGAGAACAGACCGGCACCAATGGAGACTAACATCAGGGCAACAAAGGCGTGCATACGCGCTTTCATCACCAAAAACAGCAGCAGCAGGACAGAGCCTGCTGCGGTTAACACTAGCGTTGCGGTACTCATGACTAACCCTTGTTGATTGCACCCTCAATGGTCGCAACCGTGGCCGCAACTACCTCATCCAGTGAATGATTGATATCAACCACCAGTACATCGGGCTCATCCGCGCCGGGTTCCTGCAGCGTGGCGAACTGCGTCACCAGCATCTGCGGTTTGAAGAAGTGACCTTTACGCGCTTTCAGGCGGGATTCGATGGTTTCGAAATCGCCCTGCAGATAGATAAATTTCAGGTTCTCGTTGCCCTGACGCAGGATGTCGCGATAGGACTTTTTCAGTGCCGAACAGACGATGATGGAGATCTCCTGCGTGCGCTGCATGGCAAATGCCGCATCATTCAGCGCCTGCAGCCACGGCTGGCGATCGTTGTCGTCCAGCGGATGGCCATCCGCCATTTTCATGATGTTGCTGCGCGGATGAAGGAAATCCCCATCGAGGAACGCAGTGTTTAACTGATGAGAGACCTGATTGGCGACGGCAGATTTTCCGCTGCCGGAAACGCCCATCAGGATAAAGACGTGGTGCGATGGAGATGGCGTTGTCATTGTTTTGCGCTCCGGCAGTGAATTCTGCCCAATGTTACCGATAACAAATCGAGCTGCCATTGTCAGAGCCCACTGAAAGGCTGGCAACCCTTCTCAGGTGGAAAAGCACGAAAGTGTGAACTGACTCAAATAATCGCCAAAATCAGATGCTGTCACCTTCGGAGATTTCAAAGCCAACATCCAGCGGTTGCGTTAGCGTGCGATCGCCGCCAATTCGCGCCAGCAGCATCGCTGCCGATTCCCGTCCCATACGCTCGCGCGGCGTTAACACCGTGGCGAGGCGCGGATTCACCACTTGCGTAATGTCGTGGCCGTGGAAACCGGCAATCGCCATCTGCTGCGGCACGCGTAATCCCTGACGCTGGCACTCAAACATCGCGCCTACCGCGAGGTCATCGTTGGTACAAAACAGGCTGTCAGTTTCCGGATAACGCTTTTGCGCTTCGCACAGCAGTTGCGCGCCGGCGCTGAAAGAGGAGGCATCTTCCATCATCACGCTGTGTGGCGTGAGCCCCGCTTCGCGCATCGCTTTTTCGTAGCCCTGTTGCTTCTGCAAGGTACGTTCATCAAGGCGCGCGCCGAGGTAAACCGTATGGCGATGGCCTTTTTTCAGAATAGCATGCGTCATCTGCCGCGCGGCTTCGACGTTATCAAAGCCCACCGCCATATCGAGGCACGGCGTGACCGAATCCATCATCTCAATCACTGGAATGCCCGCCACTTCCAGCATGCGCAGCGTGCCCGGCGTATGGGTACGCTCGGTGAGGATCACGCCGTCGATGTTCCAGCCGAGCAGCGATCGCAGCTGTAACTCCTCTTTCTGCGCGTTGTAGCCAAAATGCGCCACCAGCGTTTGGTAACCCGCTTCGTCGGTGACGGCCTCAATGCCGCGCAATACGTCGGCGAAAACCTGGTTGGTTAAGGAAGGCAGCAGCACGCCGATAGCGCGGCTGGTGGCATTGGAGAGCATATCGGGGGCGCGATTGGGGATGTAACCGAGTTCGTCCAGCGCCACGGCGATTTTGTCGCGCAGCGCCGCAGAGACCTGATCGGGATTGCGCAGGTAGCGGCTGACGGTCATTTTTGTGATGCCGACGCGATCGGCAACGTCCTGTAATACCGGTCTTTTCTTCTTCATCGTATGCGCCTGAAATCAGAGATACGACGAGTTTATCATTTTTTTGTCATGCACTGCCTTTGAGGAAAACCTGCGCGATCAATCGCGCCGCTACAAATACGTGCAGATATTGCAGCGGCGCCGTTCATTGCGCGACCTTTAAACCGGTGGCAAATCAAACAGCAGAATCTCTGCATCGCTGTCAGCTTTGATGCTCAGCGCGCTTTCATCCCAAATCGCCAGCGCATCGCTGCTGCCAACCTGTTCGCCATTCACGCTCACCAGCCCTTTCACCACCTGAATCCACACGCGACGACCGGCTTCAACTGTCACTTCATCGCTTTCGCCCTCAGCAAAGACCCAGCGCGACAACGTCATGTCCTGAAACACCTTGAGCGATCCGTCACGTTCATCCGGCGTCAGCACAAACTGGCGGCCTTTAACATCATCGAAACGGCGCTGTGCGTAACGCGGCTCAATGCCTTTGCGCTCTGGAATAATCCAGATCTGATACAGGTGCAGCGGATTGGTGGCGCTGGCGTTGTACTCCGAATGTCGCACGCCGGTACCGGCGCTCATGATTTGGAACTCACCGCTCGGAATCTGCTCTTTATTGCCCATGCTGTCTTGATGTTCAACGGTGCCAGACAGCACATAGGTCAGGATTTCCATGTCTTTATGCGGATGGGTGCCGAAGCCCTGACCACCATCGATAACATCTTCGTTAATCACGCGCAGTGCCGAGAAGCCCATAAAGTTGGCATCGTGATAATCGGCGAAAGAAAAGGTGTGCCAGCTATCCAGCCAACCGTGATTAGCGTGACCGCGTTCTTCAGCTTTACGTACATAAATCATGTTCAATTCTCCTCAGTGTTTTTTACAGTTTGGTACTGCGAAGGATTGATTGATAGCTGAAAAACTTCATCCCTCTGTTCAAAAAAAGTGAATGAAAACGAAAAAACGACCCAGGTTTTACTGATGAGGAAGTGCGAACGAGATTGGTCTTGTAGATAACCCACTACATAACAATGAGCATCACGGACCCTGCAAGCAGGAATAACAAGGAAAAATTATGTCAGAACACATCACTCCACCCGCTAAGCGCCCGATTGAGCGCTTTTTGAATACCGTTGAATGGCTGGGTAATTTATTACCGCATCCGATTACTCTATTTGCCCTGTTTTCACTGTTTATCATTGTTGCGTCTGCCATTGCCGCAGCGTTTGGCGTCAACGTGATCGATCCCCGCCCAGTTGGCGCGGCAGGACGCGCACCAGACGGTGTGATTCACGTGGTTAGCCTGATGAGTGCCGAAGGTTTGCAACGCATCGTCAGCCATCTGGTCACCAACTTTACCGGCTTTGCGCCGCTCGGCACCGTGTTGGTTGCGCTGCTCGGTGTGGGGATTGCCGAACATTCAGGGCTGCTCTCGGCGGCGATGCGCGCGCTGGTGTTTAACGCACCGAAAAAGCTCATCACCTTCACCATCGTCTTCGCTGGCATTATCTCCAACACCGCTTCTGAGCTGGGCTATGTGGTGCTGATTCCGCTGGCCGCGATGATTTTCCACTCATTGGGCCGTCATCCCCTGGCGGGCCTGGCCGCGGCGTTTGCCGGGGTTTCTGGCGGCTACAGCGCCAACTTACTGCTTGGCACCATCGATCCGCTGCTCTCGGGCATTACCCAAAGCGCCGCGCAGATTATCGATCCTGACTACCATGTTGGCCCGGAAGTGAACTGGTACTTTATGTTTGTCAGTACCTTCGTGATTGCCATTCTTGGCACCTGGATCACCAACAGCATCGTCGAACCTAAACTGGGCAAATATCACGACAGCGAAGGTGATGCGGTGCGAGGCGATATGGGCGCGCTGACGACGCAAGAACGTCGGGCGTTGAAAGGCGCGGGCTGGGCGGTTCTTGGCGTTACGCTGCTGCTGATCCTGACCGTGATTCCGGGCTACGGCGTGTTACTCAACCCGAAAACCGGCACGCTGGCGGGTTCACCGTTCCTGAAGGGCATCGTGGTGTTTATCTTTGTCTTCTTCGCTATTCCCGGCATGGTATATGGCCGCCTGATCGGCAATATGCGCAACGATCGCGACGTCATTAACGCCATGTCCGCCAGTATGAGCAGCATGGGCATGTATATCGTGCTGGTGTTCTTTGCTGCGCAGTTCGTGGCGTTTTTTAACTGGAGCAATTTCGGCACCGTGGTGGCAGTGAAAGGCGCTAATCTGCTGGCATCAATCGATATGGGCGCGCCGCTGCTGTTTGTCTGCTTCATCATGATCTGCGGCTTTATCAACCTGATGATCGGCTCCGCCTCGGCGCAATGGGCGGTGACCGCACCGATCTTTGTCCCGATGCTGATGCTGGTCGGCTTTGCGCCCGAAGTGATTCAGGCGGCATATCGCATCGGCGATTCGGTGACCAACGTGATTACACCCATGATGAGTTACTTTGGCCTGATTATGGCGGTGGCGGCGCGTTATCGACGCGATATGGGCATCGGTACGCTGGTGGCGATGATGTTGCCGTATTCGGTGGTGTTTATGATTGGCTGGACGCTGCTGTTTGTGCTTTGGGTGTTTGTCTTCAATCTGCCGGTCGGGCCCGGTGCGGCAACCTGGTACACGCTGTAAAGGCAAAAAAAAAGCCAGCACCCGAGCTGGCTAAATAATACCTGGAAGCAATGTGAGCAATGTCGTGCTTACCCGGTTGTCAGGAGACGTTTCCGAGCTCGCATGGCAATAATAATCATTATCATTCGCGTCTGTAAAGCCCTTTTGCGAATTATTTTGCATTGACGAAGAGCGAGAATTCCTTGATGTTAAAGGGGATTTTATCCATTTTGCACAAGGAGTCGCTCATGAGTCAGATCGTTGTTCGTCACGCTATTCCCGAAGATGCTGCTGCTTTAACGCGCATGTACAGTCAGCCTGAACCGCAGGCCAACACGCTGCATCTGCCGTATCAATCGCCGACGCTGTGGCAGGACCGCCTCAGTAATCTGCGTCCGGGTGTGCATATGCTAGTGGCGTGCATTGACGATCAGATTGCCGGGCAACTCACGGTGGAAGTGCTGTCGGTGGCGCGCCGTCGCCATACCGCGACATTTGGCATGGGCGTCGATTCTGCTTTTCATCGGCGCGGCGTCGGTAAAGCGCTGATGTCAGCGATGATTGATTTGTGCGACAACTGGCTGCAGGTGACGCGCATTGAGCTGACGGTGTTCGCCGATAATCATAAAGCGCTTGGCCTGTATCGGCAGTTTGGCTTTGAGATCGAAGGCACCGCACGTCGCCACGCCATGCGCGACGGCGAAATGGTGGATACGCACTATATGGCGCGCTTGAAATAACCTGTTAAATCGCGCCGCTACAAATGCGTGCACATACCGTAGCGGCGCAATTTATTGCGCATTAGCGTTCAATAACCTGCGCTTAAATCATCCACTGAACGCGGATCCGATGCGCCATAACGCGTGCCGTCCGGCCCAATCATAATGCTCTGCGTGCTGCCCATCGCGGGCATCACTTTCACATGCTGGCCTTTGGCTTCCAGCAGGCGCAACGTATCCGGGCTGAAGCCTTTCTCTACGCGCAACTGGTCGGGCAACCATTGATGATGGAAGCGCGGTGCGTTGGTCGCTTCCGCTACGTTCATGCCGAAATCGATGCTGTTCACCACCATTTGCAGCACGGTGGTGATAATACGGCTGCCGCCTGGGCTACCGGTAACCAGCCAGGTTTTACCGTCTTTTGCCACAATAGTGGGCGACATCGATGACAGCGGACGTTTAGCCGGTTGCACCGCATTCGCCTCGCCGCCGACTAAGCCGTAGACGTTTGGCGTACCCGGTTTGGCCGAGAAATCATCCATTTCATTGTTCATCAAGATGCCGCTTTGTCCGGCGACAATGCCGCTGCCGAAGTAAGTATTCAGCGTGTAAGTCACCGCGACCGCGTTGCCATCTTTATCCACCACCGAGAAGTGCGTGGTTTGATTGCTTTCATACGGCGCCAGTTTGCCCGGCTTGATCTCGCTGGATGGACGCGCTTTATTGACGTCAATCTGCTGCGCCAGGGTTTTGGCGTAGGCTTTGCTGGTTAGCGCCTGCTGCGGCACTTTGACGAAATCAGGATCGCCAAGGTATTCGGAACGGTCGGCGTAAGCGTATTTTTCCGCTTCCGCCATCACCTGCATCGCATCGGCGCTGCCAAAACCAAACTTCGCCAGGTCGAAGTTTTCCAGGATATTGAGGATCTGCACGATGTGAATCCCGCCGGACGATGGCGGCGGCATGGAGAACACTTCATAGCCGCGATAGGTGCCGCTCACCGGTTTGCGTTCTATCGCGCGATAAGCCGCCAGATCCGGCTTGCCGATCAGGCCGCCGTGCTGCGCCATTTCACCTGCAATTTCATCGGCGATTTTGCCCTTATAGAACGCATCCGGCCCTTGCTGAGCAATCAATTGCAGGCTACGCGCGAGGTTTTTCTGCACCAGACGTTCGCCCTTCTGGTACGGCTTACCGTCGGCTTTGTAGAAAATCGCGCGGCTGTTGTCGTGGTTGATCAACGTCTCTTTGCCGTAGGTGGCGAGATCGTCGGCCAGCGCATCGTTCACTACGATACCGTCACGCGCCAGTTTGATGGCAGGCGCCAGTAATGTGCTCAGCGGCAAGGTGCCGTATTTCTGTGCCGCCAGAGCAAAACCGGCCACGGTGCCCGGCGTGCCTGAGGCTAAATGAGAAGTGAGTGACAACTTACTGTCAGCGTTGCCCTGCTTATCAAGGAACATATCGCGTGACGCGCGCGCCGGTGCCATTTCGCGGAAGTCGATGGCGGTGGTGCGTCCCGATGCGGTGCGTAGCAGCATAAAGCCCCCGCCGCCGAGATTACCGGCCTGCGGATGCGTCACCGCCAGCGCGAAACCCACCGCAACCGCCGCATCCACCGCGTTACCGCCCTGCTTAAGAATATCGACGCCGACTTCTGTCGCCATCGCATCCACCGATGCCACCATGCCATGTTTGGCTTTTACCGGGTGAAAGGTATCACTATCAACGCCATACGAAACCGGCGGCGCGTTGGCGGGCGCAGCGTGTGCGCCCTGCACCACGGTAAAACTCATCAATAATGCCCAGCCGAACTGACGCACGTTGCCCTGTATCCTCATCCTGCCACCATCCTTTTAAAGTTATTTATACCCTTCATACTTCAAGGTGCAGATGCGTTGGCTGCTCTCGTTCACCCGAATCACTTACTTATGTAAGCTCATCGGGACTCTCTCGTTTGCCGCCTTCCTGCGCCTCGAATTATTTTGGGTATCCATTTGTTATTTATTGATGCAAGTGTTTGCAAACACGGTAAAAAGCGTAGCAGTAAGCTAAATTCGGCGCACTCCTGGATCATAGGTTTGTGATATCGCATAAACTTATGGCTGCAGCGCGTGTTGCCACTTTGGCAGCATCAGCACACAGCAGGCTGCATGAATGGAGGAAGACCATGAACAAATGGCTAATTGTGATCGCAGCATTGCTGCCGTTAAGCAGCATGGCAAATACGTTGAACAGCACCAACGATCCGAACAAACCCGGCTTCAACCCGAGCCAGCAGCGGATGCAGTCGCAGATGCAGAATCAGCAGCAACAGCAGAAGCTCAGGTTGCAGCAGAATCAGCAGCAGCAAAGTCAGGATGTCCAGCGCAAGGTGCAGGAACAGCGGGATAGCGCCCAGCAGCGGGTGATTCAGTCGCAGCCGGGCCAGAAACAGCAGCAGAACTAGCGGAAGTCGGGACCGATAATATCGATGCGGTCGGTGCAGATAGCATCGACGCCCCAACTCAACAGCTCGCGCGCCCGCGCGGGCTGATTCACGGTATACACCAGAATATGCAGACCGGCCGCTTTCAGCTGCGCGGTGCGTTCGGCGTCGAGTAATTTGTGGTTGAGATGGATCGACACGCAATCCAGACGCGCCGTCAGCGCCTGCCAATCGTCGTGCCACTCATCCAGCAGCAACCCGCGCGGCAGTTCAGGTGCTGACTCCATTACCGCCTCCAGCGCAGCGTAAGAGAAGGAGGAGAGCAGCGGCGCGGTTTGTCCTTGCCACAGTTCGCGTGCGGCCAGCGCCACATTGCGGCCAGTTTCCACCTCCTGCCCGGTGGTGGGTTTGATCTCGATGTTCGCCATCATCTGATGCTGGCGACAACGCTCGGCCACTTCGCTCAGCAGCGCCAGCGGTTCGCCTTCGTAATCGCGGCTAAACCAGCCGCCGGCATCCAGCTGTGACAGCTTATGCCACGACAGCGCGCCCGCCACGCCCCAACCGTTGCTGGTGCGATCCAGCGTATCGTCGTGCAGCAGGAAAATTTGCTTATCTTGCGACAGCTTGGCATCAAACTCGATCATGGTGTGACCGTGCTGCGCGCCGACATCAATTGCCGCGAGGGTATTTTCCGGGGCCAGTTTGCCGCCGCCGCGATGCGCGACAATGTGCGGATAAGGCCAGTTGTGTTGACTCATTCCAGACGCTTTCCATAGGTTGAATCGAAGAAGTGTAACGCATCTGACGGCAGATGCAGCCACAAGGTGCTGCCCGCCAGCGGGCGCTCGCTGTGTGGCAAACGGACCACCATGCGTGCGTTACCGATGCGGCCGTGCGCCAGATTGTCCGCGCCGAGCATCTCCAGCGTTTCAACCACCAGCGGAATGCCGCCCGCATCGCGGCTGCTGAGTTTAATGTGTTCGGGACGAATGCCGAGCGTCAGCAGGCGATTGGCCCATTTGGCTCTGCTCTCGCCCAGCAGCAAGCTGTTAAGCGCATCCAGCGTGAAACGCGTGCCGTCGCTGCTGATTTGCCCTGGCAGCAAATTCATGGCGGGCGCGCCGATAAACGAGGCAACAAACTGGCTGGCCGGACGCTCGTAGACTTCCACCGGCGTGCCCACCTGCTCCACCACGCCTTTGTTCATGACCATTACGCGTTGCGCCAGCGTCATCGCTTCCACCTGGTCGTGCGTCACGTAGATGCTGGTGGTTTTCAGGCGGCGATGCAGCTGTTGCAGCTCAAGACGCATCTGCACGCGCAGGCGCGCATCCAGATTCGACAGCGGCTCATCAAACAGGAAAACCGCCGGTTCACGCACGATAGCGCGCCCCATCGCCACGCGCTGACGCTGTCCGCCCGACAGCTCACGCGGGCGGCGATGCAGCAGATGATCCAGCTCGAGGCTGCGCGCGGCTTCCATCACGCGCTGATCAATCTGCACTTTGCCCATGCCGCGAATTTTCAGGCCATACGCCATGTTTTCGCCCACCGTCATGTGCGGATAGAGCGCGTAGTTCTGGAATACCATGGCGATGCCGCGATCTTTCGGCTCCATGTGGGTGACGCGTTTGTCGTCGATGTAGATGTCGCCCGACGATACGCGCTCAAGGCCCGCCACCATGCGCAGCAGCGTCGATTTACCGCAGCCGGAAGGGCCGACCATCACCATAAATTCGCCATCGTTAATGGTGATATTCAGTGGCTGAATGATCTGATTTTTGCCGTCATACGATTTGGTAACGGTTTGAAGGGTTACGCCTGCCATTTATTTATCACTCTCTACCAGGCCACGCACAAACGCACGTTGCATCACGAGTACCACCACCACCGGTGGAATCAGGGTTAATAACATTGCCGCCATCACTTCATTCCACTGCGTCGGCCCGCCGCTGCTGTTGATCATGCTTTTCACTCCGGCGACGGCGGTGCTGAGGCTGGCATCGTTGATGATCAGCAGCGGCCACAGATATTGGTTCCAGCCGTAGATAAAGGTGATCACGAAGAGCGCGGCGAGATTGGTTTTGGACAGCGGTAACACAATGTCCCAGAAGAAGCGCATCGGGCTGGCGCCGTCGATACGCGCCGCCTCAATCAGCTCGTCCGGCAGCGACATAAAGAACTGACGGAACAGGAAAGTGGCCGTCGCCGATGCCATCAGAGGCAGCGTTAAGCCGCTGTAGCTGTCGAGCATGTTCAGCGTCGAAATCACTTCCACCGTCGGAAAAATACGCACTTCGACCGGCAGCATCAGGGTGATGAAAATCAGCCAGAAAAACAGCGAACGCAGCGGGAAGCGGAACCACACCAGCGCGAAGGCGGAGAGCATCGAGACGCTGATTTTGCCAATGGTGATACCGAGCGCCATCAGCAGGCTGTTGAGCATCATCATGCCAAACGCCGGACCGTTGCCATTCACGCCATGCGTCCAGATGCGCGCGATGTTCTCCCACAAATGCGTGCCCGGCAGCAGCGTCATCGGCACCTGATACACCGCCTCGTTATCCAGCGTCGCCGCGACAAAAGCGATGTAAAGCGGGAACAGAATGGTCAGCACGCCCAGCACCAGCAAGGTGTGGCTAAAGATGTCCAGCCCGCGTCGATTCTCAATCATTGGTATTGCACCTTACGCTCGACAAAGCGGAATTGCAGGATAGTCAGGCCAATCACCAGCAGCATCAGCACCACCGATTGCGCGGCGGAGGATGAGAGATCCAGCCCGGTGAAGCCTTCGCGATAGATTTTGTAGATCAGCGTGGTGGTGGCCTGTACCGGCCCGCCGCCGGTGGCGGCATCGATCACCGGGAAGGTATCGAAGAAGGCGTACACCAGATTGACCACCAGTAGGAAAAAGCTCACCGGCGTAATCAGCGGCAGGGATAAATTGAAGAAGCGACGCACCGGACCGGCGCCATCGATCGCTGCCGCTTCCACCAGAGATTTGGGAATCGACTGCAGCGCGGCGAAGAAAAACAGGAAGTTGTAGCTCATTTGCTGCCAGATCGACGCCAGCACAATCAGGAACATCGCCTGACCGCTGTTTTGCGCGTAGTTCCAGTTGTAGCCCATTTGGTTCAGCAGATGGCTGAACAAACCGAGGCCCGGATTAAACAGGAACATCCACAGCACCGCCGCTACTACCGGCGCCACCGCGTACGGCAGCAGCAGCAAGGTTTGGTAAAGCTTGCGCAGGCGAATCACGTAATCCACCAGCGCCGCCAGCAGCAGGGAAAAGGTCATACCGCAAATCGTGACCAGCGCACTGAACTCAATGGTGGTCCAAAAGGACGCCAGATAGTACTCGTCGCTGAACAGGCGTTTAAAGTTCGCCATTCCGACGAAGGTGCTGGAGATGCCAAAAGGATCAATGCTTTGCAGCGAATACCACAAGGCTTCACCGGCTGGCCACAGAAAGAAGATGGCCGTGATCACCAGTTGCGGCAGCAGCAGCAAATAGGGCAGAAAACGGGAGCGAAATACCGGGCGCGATGAGGACATAGCAGGCTCAATCCAGGAGAAAAATCGGGGCGAACGCCTGGCGCCGGCCCCGAGATAACAGCGTTACTTCACTTGCTGCTCAAAACGGCGCAGCAGTTCGTTACCGCGTTTAACAGCGTTATCCAGCGCGGCTTGCGGCGCCTGTTTGCCGGTCCACACGCCTTCCAGCTCTTCGTCCACGATGGTACGAATCTGTGGCATGTTGCCCAGACGCATGCCTTTGGTGAACGGCAGCGGATCTTTGTTCAGCATCTGACGCGTAGCGATGTCTGCGCCGGGGTTCTTGTCATAGAAGCCCTGTTGCTTGGTCAGCTCATACGCGGCGGTGGTGATAGGCAGGTAACCGGTTTTCTGGTGCCATTCGGCAGCGATTTCCGGCTGCGCGAGGAACTTCATGAACTCCGCCGCGCCTTTGTAGGTGTTGGCATCTTTGCCTTTCATCACCCACAGGCTCGCGCCGCCAATGATGGCGTTTTGCGGTGCATTTGGAACGGTTTCATCGTACGGCATCATGCCAACGCCGAAGTTAAATTTGGCGTAGTGTTTGATGTCGGCCAGCGAACCGGACGACGCGGTGGTGATGCCGCAATCGCCGTTGTAGAACTTGGCGGTGGATTCATCTTTGCGACCGAAGTAGGTGAATTCCCCCTTCTTGTTCATCGCTTCCAGCATTTCGATATGGCGCACCTGCACCGGCTTGTTGAACTCCAGCACCGCATCGGTACCGTCAAAGCCGTTGTTTTTGGTGGCGACCGGCAACGCGTGCCAGGCGCTGAAGTTTTCAATCTGAATCCAGCCCTGCCAGCCACTGGCGTAACCGCAGGTCAGGCCGGCTTTGCGCAGCGCTTCGGCGTCTTTCGCCAGCTCCTGCCAGGTTTTTGGTGGCTGATCCGGGTTCAGACCGGCTTTTTTGAACGCATCTTTGTTGTAGTACAGCACCGGCGTGGAGCTGTTGAACGGCTGCGAGATCAGCTGGCCTTTGCTGTCGCTGTAGTAACCGGCAACGGCTGGCACGAACTGTTTCGGATCCATCTGCACGCCAGCGTCTTTGAACACCTGGTTGACCGGCACGATAGCTTTCGACGCCATCATGGTCGCCGTACCGACTTCATACACCTGCAGCAGCGCAGGCGCTTTACCGGCGCGCACTGCCGCGATACCCGCCGCTAAGCTCTGCTCGTAGTTGCCTTTGTAAGTCGGAACGATTTTGTAATCGGGATGAGCCTGGTTAAAACGTTGTGCCAGAGAATCAACTTCTTTGCCTAACTCGCCTTCCATTGAGTGCCAGAAAGGGATCTCAGTTGCAGCCAGCGCATTACCGCTGAGCGCCAGGCCGAGCAAGACACTCATCAGGCGGGGACGAAGCGTAAAAGCGGACATAAGGTTTTTCCTGTGCTGTTAAGTACGCGCGAATACGCGCATTTTTTAGTTCGCGACGTAACATGACACGGGGAAATGACGGATTAATAACAGGTTTATGACGGGGATGTGACAGGTGGGTTGGTAATGAAAACTGAGCTAATTCGTGCGTGCTCGCTGTCCCCCTCCTCGGTCCTCCCCCATTAATGGGGGAGGAAGATGCTGCCATATGTTCGTTCTGAAGCTGCATGTGGCAGCGTCTCCTTCCCCCGCTTGCGGGGGAAGGCCGGGATGGGGGACAGCGAGCACCAACTTAAGCGCCTAAATACGCACTCCGCACCGCTTCGTTGGACAGCAGCGCTTCGCCGCTGTCCTCCAGCACCACGTGGCCGTTCTCCAGCACATAGCCGCGATCTGCCAGCTTCAGCGCCTGGTTGGCGTTCTGCTCGACGAGGAAGATGGTCATGCCCTCTTTACGCAGCTGCTCAATGGTATCGAAGATCTGCTGAATGATAATCGGCGCCAACCCCAACGACGGCTCATCCAGCAGCAGCAAACGCGGCTGGCTCATCAACGCGCGACCAATCGCCAGCATCTGCTGCTCACCGCCAGACATGGTGCCCGCGCGCTGTGCTTTACGTTCTGCCAGCCGTGAAAACAGCTGATAAACGCGATCGATACGCTCCAGATACTGCTGACGCGTGGCGAAAAAACCGCCCATCGCCAGGTTCTCTTCCACCGTCATGCGCGAAAACACCCGACGGCCTTCCGGCACGATGGCAATCGCTTCACGCATGATTTTCGCGGTTTGCCAGTCGGTGATTGTTTTACCATCAAAGGTGATGGTGCCGCTGGTGGCGCGTGGTTCGCCACACAAAGTGCCGAGCAACGTGGTTTTACCCGCGCCGTTGGCACCGATCAGCGTGACGATTTCACCCTGATTGATGTGCAGATTAATGTTATGCAGCGCCTGAATCGGACCGTAATGGGCGCTGACATTCTGCAAAGTTAAAATCGGGTTTGCCATGTTACGCCTCACCTAAATAAGCACGGATCACATCCGGATTGTTACGCACCTGTTCCGGCGTGCCGTTAGCCAGCGGCGTTCCCTGATTAACCACGTAAATGCGGTCAGAAATGCCCATCACCAACTTCATATCGTGTTCAATCAGCAGCACGGAAACCTTGTGCTCACCGCGCAGTTCGGCGATCAGCTCATCGAGTTCGTGCGTTTCACGCGGGTTAAGACCCGCCGCCGGTTCATCCAGCATCAGGATTTCCGGACGCGTCACCATGCAGCGCGCAATCTCCAGACGACGCTGCTGACCATAAGCAAGGTTACCCGCCTGACGGTTAGCCAGATCCAGCAAACCGATGCGTTCAAGCCAGGTTGCCGCGCGATCCAGCGCTTCGCTCTCACCGCGACGGAAAGCCGGGGTTTTGAACAAGCCGGAGAACACGCCGCTTTTCAGGTGCTGATGCTGTGCCACCAGCAGGTTCTCAATCACCGTCATTTCACGGAACAGACGCACATGCTGGAAGGTACGCACAATGCCCATGCGCGCAATCTTCTGGCCTGGCAAACCTTGCAGTTGTTGATCGCGCAGTTTGATGGTGCCGCCGGTCGGTTTGTAGAAACCGGTCAGGCAGTTGAACACCGTGGTTTTACCGGCACCGTTCGGGCCGATCAGCGAAACAATTTCCTGTGGATGCAGCTCAAGCGCCACGTTGTTGACGGCTAACAGGCCGCCGAAGCGCATCATCAGGCCTTCAACGGCTAATAAAGGCTGACTCATGCCTGCTCTCCTTGTTTACTGCTTTTCATCTTCAGATGCGGACGCTTCATCGGCAGCAGACCTTGCGGACGCCAGATCATCATCAGCACCATCAAACCGCCGAGCACCAGCATGCTGTACTCGTTCAAATCACGCATCAGCTCGCGTGATACCACCAGCAGAATCGCTGCAAGGATCACTGCCAGCTGCGAACCCATGCCGCCCAACACCACAATCGCCAGCACAAAGGCCGATTCGACGAAGGTGAAGGATTCCGGGCTGACGAAGCCCTGACGAGCGGCGAACAGCGTCCCCGCGAAGCCGGCGAACACGGCGCTGATGGTGAAAGCGGTCAGCTTGATGCGCGTTGGGCTCAGGCCGAGCGAACGGCAGGCGATCTCATCTTCACGCAGCGCTTCCCACGCGCGGCCCAGCGGCATACGCAGCAAACGGTTGATCACAAACAGCGTCAGCACCACCAGCAGCAGCGCCACCAGATAGAGGAAAATCACGCGGTCGCTGGGATCGTATTTCAGGCCGAAGAAATCATGGAAAGTGCTCCAGCCGCCTTCGCTGACGCGGCGGCCAAACTCCAGACCAAACAGACTTGGCTTGGGAATCTGCGCGATGCCGTTCGGACCGCCAGTGATCGCGGTGTTATTCAGCAGCAGAATACGCACAATTTCACCAAAGCCGAGCGTGACGATCGCCAGATAGTCACCGCGCAGGCGCAGCACCGGGAAGCCAAGCATCAGGCCAAACGCACCGGCGACTAAACCGGCCAGCGGCAGACTTTCCCAGAAACCAAAACCGTAATAGTGATTAAGCAACGCGAAGGTGTAAGCGCCGATGGCGTAGAAACCGCCGTAGCCCAGCACCAGCAAACCAGACAAACCCACCACCACGTTCAACCCGAGACCGAGCATCACGTAGATCAGCGTCAGCGTGGCGATATCGACGCTGCCGCGCGAGACCAGAAACGGCCAGATAACGGCGGCGGCAATCACCAGCGCCATCAACAGCTTCTGCTTTGGCGTTGATCCATCAAAACCCGGCAGAACAAAACCTTTGCCGCTGCGTTTGAATTTGCCCTGCACCAGCGGACGCAGCAGCTGGAAGACAAACACCACCGCACAACCCATGAAAATCCAGTTCCAGCGCACCGCGCCCGCATTGGCGACCACCAGTTTGGTGCCGTCCAGATCGAGGCGCACGCCCATAAAGAAGGTAGCGAGAATCAGCAACATCACCGTGGAGATCACGGCGTTGACCAAACCGAGGCGTTTCATACTTTCTCCACCTCCGGACGGCCAAGAATCCCGGTTGGCATCACCAGCAGCACCACAATCAGCAGCGCGAAGGAGACCACATCTTTATACTCGGTCGACAGATACGCCGAGGTTAGCGCTTCTGCAATGCCCAGCACCAGGCCGCCAATCATCGCGCCTGGAATACTGCCGATACCGCCTAATACCGCGGCGGTGAAGGCTTTCATCCCGGCCATAAAGCCAATGAATGGGTTAATGGAGCCGTAGAATTGACCGAGCAATACGCCCGCCACCGCGGCCATCGCCGCACCAATGATAAAGGTGAGAGAGATAACGCGATCGGTGTTGATACCCAGCAGGCTGGCCATTTTCAAATCTTCTGCACAGGCGCGGCAGGCGCGGCCCATGCGCGAATAACGGATAAACAGCGTCAGCGCCAGCATCGACAGGAAGGTCACCACCCAAATCACCAGTTGCATGGTGGAGAGCGTGGCCGCAAAGCCGTTGCTCTCGCCCAACGTCCACTGGCCGGTGATCAGGCTTGGCAGCGCGAGATCGCGCGAGCCTTGCGTCAGGCTGACGTAGTTTTGCAGGAAGATCGACATACCGATCGCTGAGATCAGCGCGATCAGGCGCTTAGACGATCGCACCGGCCGGTACGCCACGCGCTCGATGCTCCAGCCATAGGCGCTGGAGATGATCACCGCCATCACGAAACCAGCGGCGATCATCAGCCACGAGGTATCGATGCCCATCATCATCAGGGCGGCAATCACGATAAAGGAGACATAGCTACCGATCATGTACACCTCGCCGTGGGCGAAGTTGATCATGCCGATAATGCCGTAAACCATGGTGTAACCGATGGCGATCAGCGCGTAGGTGCTCCCGAGGGTCACCCCGTTGAACATCTGCTGAATAAAATAGAGAAACTGCTCGGACATAGTGAGGACCTGCTCTGGAGCTGAATAATTCCCTCTCCCGCGTGCGGGAAAGGGAATTTTGGGGGATTACTTAACTGCGGTAGAAGAGCCGTCTTTGTGCCATTTGAAGACACCAAATTCGAAGCCCTTCAGGTCACCTTTCTCATCCCAGTTCAGGTTGCCCATCACGGTTGGAACGGCAGCGCCCTCTTTCAGGTTCTTCGCAATCGCATCGGGCTCATCGCTCTTACTGCGCTCGATTCCGGCCACCAGCGACTGAATCGCCGCGTAGGTGGTCCAGACGAATGGACCGGTTGGATCTTTGCGGTTAGACGCGGTGTTGGCTTTAATCGCATCAACAATCGCCTTGTTCTCTGGCAGCTGGTCATAACGTTTCGGCAGGGTCACGAACAGGCCTTCAGACGCATCGCCAGCGATGTTAGACAGGGAAGCGTTGCCCACGCCTTCCGGCCCCATGAAACCGGCATTCAGGCCAGCGGATTTTGCCTGACGCAGAATCTGGCCCAGCTCCGGGTAATAGCCACCGTAGTAAACGAAATCGACGTTTTCTTTCTTCAGACGCGCAATCAGCGTGGAGAAGTCTTTATCACCGGCGGTGATACCTTCAAACAGCACCACGTTGCCGCCTTTGGCTTTCAGGGTTTTCTGCACCGATTCCGCCAGACCCTGACCATATTGCTGTTTGTCATGCACCACAGCGATACGTTTTGGTTTGATGTGGTCGAGGATGTAGGTCGCCGCCGTTGGGCCCTGATCGGAATCCAGGCCGGTAGTACGCAGCACGTCAGCATAGCCACGCGCCGTCAGTTCAGGCGCGGTAGCGGCTGGGGTGATCATCAGCACGCCTTCGTCGTTATAAATGTCTGAAGCAGGCTGAGTAGAGGAGGAGCACAGATGGCCGATAACGTATTTGATGCCGTCGTTAACCACTTTGTTGGCAACCGCAACCGCTTGTTTCGGGTCACAGGCATCGTCATATTCCACGCCAACCAGTTTGTCACCGTTAACGCCGCCTTTGGCGTTGATGTCCTTAATCGCCTGCGCGGCACCGGTAAACTGCATGTCACCGTACTGCGCGACCGGACCGGTTGATGCGCCTACGATGGCAATTTTGATGTCTTTAGCCAGCGCCGCATGGCTCATCGCCAGGGCAACGCAGCCCGCCAGTAATGCGCGTCCTTTACTCATTTTCATGCGAACTTCCCCATCTGTTGTGTCGTGTTTGTTGTGATTGTTTATTTTCTGCCAGTCAAAGAGGAAAACTCATTCTGCAATAATGGGTTAGCACGCTTTTCTGGCATTTATAGGTAATAAGGCTTTATTTTTCAGGTTATTAAACAGGAACTTTCTTCTGTAAATCAACTGACATATTCAGAATTGACTGAGTGGATCAGCAGAATCGTCTGGTTGTTATGGCCGATTTTTCAGCAGGATACCAGCGCGTTATGCTGGCTTTTTCAACTATCGTTGATGGCTTACTCCACAATCCTGGCAAACTGACCGGCATTTGACCTATTTTCATCAGAAAAAAGTGACAGCGCTCTGACTGTCTAAATTCGCTACACTATCGCCTTTGCACTAGTACAGGTATTAGGTATGAAGCTGACAATCCAGCGCTTAGCATCGTTAACCGCTCAGGATCGTATCGATTTAGCTAAAGTCTGGCCGGAAATCGATATTGTGCAACTGGAAGCACAACTCAGCGACACGCAGCGTTTGTATGCGGCGCGTTTTAACGACCGATTACTGGCGGCGCTGCAGCTGACCCTCAGCGGCACGCAGGGGAAAATTACCCACCTCAACGTTCGCGAAGTCACGCGTCGACGTGGCGTGGGGCAATACTTGCTGGAAGAGACAATCGCGCAGAATAGCGCGTTAGCAGATTGGTGGATTGCCGATGACGGCGACGCCGATCAGGGCGTGCGTGCGTCATTTATGCAGGCTTGTGGTTTTCGTGCGCAGGCTGATGGTTGGGTACGTTGAAAGGATGTCGCGCGGAATGTCTGAACATGATGCGTAGCGACCAGGTAATAAAAAGGGCGACTTAAAAGTCGCCCCGTTTTTCCACCCGATCACCATCAGGCTTCAATCGCCACACGCAGTTTCTTCATGGCGTTCTTTTCCAGCTGACGCACGCGCTCCGCAGAGACGCCGTATTTGTCGGCCAACTCCTGCAGCGTGGTTTTGTTGTCATCGTCCAGCCAGCGGGCACGGATAATGTCCTGACTACGCTCGTCAAGGCTCAGCATCGCATCGCTCAGCTTGTCAGCCGCATGTGCATCCCAGTTGTCCTCTTCGATGCCATCGGCAAAGTCAGAGGTTTTATCCTGCAGATACAGCACCGGCGCCATCGCTTTGCCTTCGCCTGCTTCGTCATCAGATGACATGTCGAAAGTCATATCCTGCGCAGCCATGCGCGATTCCATTTCCAGCACGTCTTTACTGCTCACGCCCAGCTCGCGTGCGACCATTTCCACTTCGTCCTGGTTAAACCAACCGAGACGCTGTTTGCTTTTACGCAGGTTAAAGAACAGCTTGCGCTGCGCTTTGGTGGTCGCGACTTTCACGATACGCCAGTTACGCAGCACGTATTCGTGAATCTCTGCTTTAATCCAGTGCACGGCAAACGACACCAGGCGCACGCCGACTTCAGGGTTGAAGCGACGCACCGCCTTCATCAGGCCGATGTTACCTTCCTGAATCAGGTCCGCCTGCGGCAAGCCGTAACCGGAGTAGTTACGAGCAATATGAACAACAAAGCGCAGGTGAGACAGGATCAGCGTCTTTGCTGCATCCAGATCGCCCTGGTAATGCAGCCGCTCAGCCAATGCTTTTTCCTCTTCTGCCGTCAGCACCGGCCAGTTGTTGGCAGCCCGAACGTAAGATTCCAGGTTACCCAGAGGAGCAATCGCTAAAGTTTGCATTTCTTTGGTCATTCAAACCCTCACAAATTCAATGGACTTGCTGCACAGTTCCTTGCGCAAACGCTACATTATGTCAACGTCGCGAAAAAACCAGAAGCAATCTGTGCTACTTGGACGACAAAGTTATCCACAAGTTCAATTATAGCAGTGAATATTTTACACACAGATGACGGCGGGGGATATAGGAGAATTCCTCTGCTCCCAGGTCGTCGGCAGCAGAGGAAGAGTATAGCAAAAAACGTTGCTTTTGGTTACTGCGGCGTAAAACGGCGTAAATGTTGCACTGTTGCCAGCCAGGCGGCAATCCAGCCGATGATGGCGGCGATCAGCAGTAACAGCAGCCCTTCATCCCAGGAGAAACCTTCCAGCACAAAGGTGGTACCGAATACGGTTGCTACTTGCGCCACCACCGATTGCAGGCGCAACACCAGCACTTCCGAGAGCAGCAGCGACAGCACCGCGCCGCCCAAACCTAACAGCGCACCGCCGTACAGGAATGGACGCAGGATAAAGCCGTCGGTGGCACCAATCAGCTTCTGCACGTTAATTGTATCGCGCCGCGCAAAGATGCTGAGCCGCACGCTGTTGCCGATCACCAGGAACACCGCAACCACCATCAGCAGGCCAATCATTGAGGCAATCTGTCCCACCAGCCCGGTTAGCGCCGCTAAACGCGCGAACCAGCTGTCATCCATACGCACTTCATCAACGCCCTGCACTTTAGATACGCGATCGCGCAGATTCGCCATGGTGTCCGAATTCTGGAAATTAAGTTTCGGCGTGATGATGGCCACCGCCGGCAGCGGATTCTGCTCCAGCATGTCCATCGAACCACCAAAACCAGACCAGTTGCGGAACTCATTCAACGCTTCTTCACGCGTCAGATAGTTGACGTTGTCCACGCCATCGAGCTGCTTGAGCTGCGCGGTGACATTCTCCGCTGCAGTGTCATCCAGCGCTTTATCCAGATAAACCGTTAGCTGCGGCGCGGGATACCACTGCGTCGCCGCCTGGCTGACGTTCTTCCACACCATGTAGCACACGCTCGGCAGCGTCAGGGAAATGGCGATCACCATCACCGTCAGCAGCGTCGCCAGCGGCTGACGCCACATATCCGACAGCGTGCCGCGCAGCGCATAGCGCCACTGTTCCTGCCAGCCGCCTTTCAGCGCCTTGCTTTTAGAGGGCTGCTTCGCTTTCGGCGCTGGTGCGCGCTTGTTGCGTTTATTGACCATCGTGGCCTCCGTGCAGACGTCCCTGATTGAGCGTCATCACGCGGTAATTCCGGCGTGCAATCAGCCCGACATCGTGCGTTGCCATTAACACCGTGACACCAACGCGGTTGAACTCTTCGAACAGGCGCAGGATGTCTTCCGACAGCGCATTGTCGAGGTTACCGGTGGGTTCATCCGCCAGCAGCACCGCGGGCTTGTTCACCACCGCGCGGGCAATGCCGACGCGCTGCTGTTCACCGCCAGAGAGCTGAATCGGATAGCTTTTCGCTTTGTCGAGCAGGCCGACTTTATCCAGCGCGGCCGACACGCGCCGACGAATATCTTCGCCGCTGGCACCGGAAATGATCAGCGGGATCGCCACGTTGTCGTAGACCGAACGATCCATCAACAAATGGTGATCCTGGAAAATCATGCCGATTTGACGTCGCAGGAAAGGCACTTCGCTGTGACGCAGACGCGAAATATCGTGGCCGCTAAACCAGATCTGCCCGGCGCTCGGGCGCTCAATGCCACAAATCAGCTTTAGTAAGGTACTTTTCCCCGCACCGGAATGGCCGGTCAGGAACGCCATTTCGCCGGGACGCAGATGGAAATCCACTCCCTGCAGCGCCTGACGTCCTCCCAGGTAAGCTTTACTGACCTCTTCAAAGCGAATCATCCCAATCATTCCTCTCGGGCAAACAGTGCCTCAATAAAGTCTGCGGCCTTAAACGGCCGTAAATCCTCGATGCCTTCCCCAACACCGATATAACGAATCGGAATGCCGAACTGATCGGCAACCGAGAAGATCACGCCGCCTTTGGCGGTTCCATCCAGTTTCGTCAGGGTGATGCCGGTCAGGCCCACCGCTTCATGGAACAGTTTGGCCTGGCTGATAGCGTTTTGCCCGGTGCTGGCGTCGAGCGTCAGCATCACTTCATGTGGCGCATCTTCGTCCAGCTTCTTCATCACGCGGGTAATTTTCTTCAGCTCTTCCATCAGGTGCGATTTGTTCTGCAGACGACCCGCGGTATCGGCGATCAGTACATCCACATTGCGCGACTTGGCCGCCTGGATGGCGTCAAAAATCACCGAGGCAGAATCTGCGCCGGTATGCTGCGCCACCACAGGAATGTTGTTGCGCTGGCCCCAAACCTGCAGCTGCTCAACGGCGGCGGCACGGAAGGTATCGCCCGCTGCCAGCATCACCGATTTGCCCTGCGCCTGATACTGACGCGCCAGCTTACCGATGGTGGTGGTTTTACCCACGCCGTTGACGCCTACCATCAGGATGACGAATGGCGTTTTGCCACCCACTTCCAGCGGCTGATCCACTTTTTCCAGAATACCGGACATTTCCGCTTTCAGCAGGCCATACAGCGCTTCCGCATCGCGTAGCTGCTTGCGGTTGGCCTGTTGTGTCAGATTGGTGATGATGCGGCGGGTGGTTTCGACGCCAACGTCGGCAATCAGCAGCTGCTCTTCCAGCTCTTCAAACAGATCGTCATCGATTTTCTTGCCGCGGAACAGGCTGATAAAGCCAGAACCGAGGTTTTCACGGGTTTTTACCAGGCTGCGTTTCAGTCGGGCGAAGAAGCCCTCTTTGGTCGGACGCTCCTGCTCCTGCGCGATGATTGGCGCAGCGGCCAGCGGCAGATCGCTCACGGTATCCTGCGTGGCTTCGGCTAGCTCAGCATCTTCCGCATAGGTTTCCGCTAACGCCAGCGCTTCCAGTTCTTCGTCAGTTAATGGCGCTTCTTCGTGCAGTTCAGGCTCATCAAGCGCCAGCTCTTCCAGCTGCGGCTCTTCTTCGATCGGTACCACATCCGGCGCTGCTATCTCTTCTGGCAGCACCTCTTCAACGATTGCGGTAACCGGCTCAGGTTCCTGCGGCTCGATGACCGGCTCTTCAATCAGTTCCGGTTCAACCTGCTGCTGTTCCGCCACCTGTTCAGTGACGGCGACGGTTTCAACAGCCTGCGCTTCGGCGCGATCGAGCGCACTCTCTTCAACGGCAGGCTCAGCGACCACCTCGGCAGTTTGCTGCTGCTCTTCAGCAGGTAGTTGCGTCTCTTCTTCTTTGCCAAAGCCTAACCAGGAAAAAAAGCCGCGTTTTTTCTCTTTTGCCATTGTGTGACCCTACTCCTCGATGGCTTATTCCCGGTAGCACGCTTGTTCCCAGGGGATAAAATATTCAATTTTAAGCGGGTGAGCGGCGTAAAAATCAGGTAATTACGCGCGCTATACCAACTCAGTAGTCTAACACTTTCCAGCCAGCGCACCACAGCACCCTTTTTTAACGTTTCTTCTGCCCGCTACGCCCGTTAAACTACGCAACAAAATATGACGAGTTGTGAGCGAAATGAGTAAATCCCCCCGCAGCAGCAGCGCTGGCCAGATCCGCATCATTGGCGGTCAGTGGCGCGGCCGTAAATTACCGGTGCCGGATAGCGCAGGTTTGCGCCCGACCACCGATCGCGTACGTGAAACCCTGTTTAACTGGCTGGCGCCGGATATTCAGGAAGCGCGCTGCCTCGATTGCTTCGCCGGCAGCGGCGCGTTAGGGCTGGAAGCGCTGTCTCGCTATGCAGCGTCGGCCACGCTGCTGGAGCTGGAGCGTTCGGTGGCGCAACAGCTGTCACAGAATCTGCAAACGCTGCGTGCTACGCAGGCAAAAGTGGTGCAAACCAACACGCTGCAGTGGTTAAGCCAGCCGGGCGAGCCGTTTGACGTGGTGTTTGTTGACCCGCCTTTCCGTAAAGGGCTGTTACAGGAAACATTGTCGCTGCTGGAGCAAAATGGCTGGTTAGCGGCTGAAGCGCTGATTTATGTCGAGAGCGAAGTGGAAAATGGCACGCCTGTCGCACCCGCAAATTGGGATTTGTACCGCGAGAAGATTGCCGGTCAGGTGGCTTATCGCTTATATCAACGCCAACAGGAGACGCACGATGTGGCTTAATTTGGGACGTTTGCTGATGATTTGCGTCTGGGCCTTTTTATTGCTCAATCTGGTGCAACCTTTCCCAACGCCGCTGCGCTATTTCGTGCACGTGGCGCTGTTCTTTATGGTGATTATGCACGGCCTGCAGCTGGTGTTGCTGCGCGCCACCCAGCCCAAAGACGCCCCAAAACTGAGCGGCGTAACCCAGGCGAAGATCTTCTTTTTTGGCGTGTTTGAGCTGCTGGCGTGGCAGAAAAAGCATTATCCGAAGATGTAGTTTCGTGCGGTTTATAGCCAGGTCGCCATGAATGGCGGCCCTATTGGGCCGGAGTAAAACTCACAAAACGCGTGCCTTTCATCTTCAACTCGCCCTTCGCGCCTTTATCGATCTGGTGATACTGGTTCGCATTCACCGTCACTTTAATATCGCTGGCACCGTTCAACGGATGGAACCAGGCTTCATATTTCATCTCTTCCGCCACAATCTCTTCACGCTGACGTGAACGGCGATTGGGCGACGGAAATTCGCGTTTGGTTTTCACTTCCACGCTCAGTGAGCGCACCGGCGAGGCATCGTTCACCGCCGTTTCGCGGCGCTGTTTAATAAACTGACGGGTCGCCAAAACGGCAATAATGGCCAGTACGATGAAAAAGATTAGCGGTGGTTTGCTCATGATTTATCTCGTGCTTTGCGTTAATTCGGAACGGGTAAAGACGACAAAGCATACAACCAGAGTCGGCTGATTGTCACATTTGGCGCCGGTAACTTACACTGAGAGGGTGATTTTGGGAAAATTCATCAAACTGGCGGACATTTCGTCCAGAAAAGGGAGAAAACATGCTTTGGTCTTTCCTTGCCGTACTTTTTTCCGGCTGGCTTTACGTCGATGCTTCATATCGCGGTCCGCAATGGCAACGCTGGCTATTTAAACCTGTCACCTTGCTGTTACTCGTTGCCTGGGCGTGGCAAGCGCCAACCTTCAACACCACCGATTATTTGATTCTGGCCGGGCTGGTCGCCACGCTGGTGGGTGACGCGTTAATGCTGTTACCGCGTCAGCAAATGCTCTATGCGCTAGGCGCATTCTTCCTGTCGCATCTGCTGTACACCATCAGTTTTGCCGCACACATGACCATGAGTTTCTTCTGGCCGATTCCCCTCACCTTCCTGATCATTGGCGTGATCGTTATCGGGATTCTGTGGAGCAAACTGGAAGATCTGCGCTGGCCTATATGCACCTTGATCGGCATGACGCTAGTGATGAACTGGATGGCGGCGGAGAACTACTTCTTCCGTCCAACTGACTTCAGTTTCTCGCTGCTGGTGGGTGCCGCGTTGCTGCTGTTAGCCAATATTGTCTGGTTTATCTCGCATTATCGCCGCCGTTTCAGCGCCGATAGCGCCATCGTCGCCGCCTGCTACTTCGCCGGTCACTTCATGATTGTGCGTTCACTGTGGCTCTACTGAAGATAACCTTACCTTCCGCTTGACTCTGGAGTCCACTCCAGAGTGTAGCATTAGGGCGCGGGCATCAGCCCGCCCCTGATTCCGGAGGTTACATGCATCAACATGCTCACCCTTGCCGCTGTGGCAAATCACACCGTCAGTCACAGCCGCTGTGCTCGATTCGCAGCGTAAAACCCGCAACATTGAACATCTCCGCGGCGCAGCCCATCACGCCAGACAGCGATTGCGGCTGCTGTGACAGCGACAGCGGATCGCCAGGCGGCGAAAGCGACGCCGAAAGCGACAGGCCCGCCCTCTCTTCACATCAATTCCGCTGGCAGATTGCGGGCATGGATTGCCCCAGCTGCGCGCGTAAAATCGAAACCGCCGTGCAACGTGTACCGCAGGTTCAGCAAGCACGCGTGATTTTTGCCAGTGAAAAACTGGTGGTCGATGCCGACCAGGATATCCGCGCCATCATTGAACAGGTGGTGAAAAATGCCGGCTTCGCGCTGAGCGCCAGCGATTCCCCATCGCCTCCACAACCCGAAAGCCGCTGGCAGGAAAACGCCGGTTTGCTGCTGCTTGGCGGAATGATGCTCGCCAGTTGGCTGCTGAGCCAGCTTTCGCCGGTTTGGGGCGATCGCCTGTTTATCGCCACCACGTTGTTAGGTTTAGCGCCGATCGCGCGCAGCGCCTGGAAACTGCTGCGTAGCGGTTCGCCGTTCAGCATTGAGATGCTGATGACCATTGCCGCCGCTGGTGCGCTGGTGATTGGCGCGCACGCCGAAGCCGCGATGGTGCTCCTGCTGTTTCAACTGGGTGAACGCCTCGAAGCGTACGCCGCCACACGCGCACGCCTTGGCGTCACCGCGCTGATGGCGCTGCGTCCCGCTACCGCCACGCGCATTAACGGCACACAGCGGGAAAACGTCCGCTTAGAAGCGCTGCAGCCCGGCGATGTGATTGAAGTGGCGGCCGGCGGACGTTTACCGGCCGATGGCGAACTGCTGCACGCCAGCGCCAGCTTTGATGAAAGCGCGTTGACCGGCGAATCGCTGCCGGTAGCGCGTGAGCCTGGCGAGCAGATCATGGCCGGTGCCACCAGCCTTGATCGTCTGGTGACGCTGAAAGTCATTTCCCAGCCGGGCCAAAGTGCCATTGACCGCATCCTGCAACTGATTGAGGAAGCCGAAACCCATCGTGCGCCGGTTGAGCGTTTTATCGATCGCTTCAGCCGCATCTATACGCCCGCCATTATGCTGCTGGCGCTGCTGGTGATGGTGCTGCCGCCGCTGCTGGGTTTTGGTGCGTGGTTGCCGTGGATTTATAAAGGGCTGACGCTGTTGCTGATTGGTTGCCCTTGTGCGCTGGTGATCTCCACGCCAGCCGCCATCACTTCCGGCCTGGCTGCTGCCGCGCGTCAGGGCGCACTGATCAAAGGCGGCGCGGCGCTGGAGCGGCTCAGTCGCGTAAATATGATGGCGTTCGACAAAACCGGCACGCTGACCGCCGGTAAACCGCAGATCAGCCACATCCAGCCATTTGGCGTGATGGCGGAAAACAACTTGCTCACCATCGCCGCCGCCGTAGAACAGGGTTCCACCCATCCGCTGGCGCGGGCGATTGTCAGCGAGGCCGAGCGGCGCGCGCTCAGGCTTCCGCAAGCTGCACAGCAGCAAACGCTGGCCGGCAGTGGTATTCGTGCTGCGATAGATGGCGTGACCTATCAACTGCTGGCGCCGCGCGAAGTCAGCCATCTTGATAATGCACAACAGCAGCAGATTGCTCAGCTGGAAGCGCAAGGCCAAACTGTGGTGCTGCTGTTGCAGGAGCAGCAGGTTCTTGGCGCGTTAGCCTTGCAGGATCAGTTGCGCGCTGAAGCCCTCAGCGCGCTGTCTGAACTGAAGAAGCTTGGTGTTAACAGCATGATGCTGACCGGCGACAATCCACGCGCGGCTGCGGCCATTGCCGCTAAGCTCAACATCGATTACCGCGCAGGTTTACTGCCCGCCGATAAAGTTGCGGCGGTGAGGACGTTAGGCACACAGCACGCATTGGCAATGGTCGGCGATGGCATTAACGATGCGCCCGCCATGAAAGCCGCCACCATCGGCATTGCGATGGGCAGCGGCACCGATGTGGCGCTGGAAGCCGCGGATGTGGCATTAACGCAAAATCAGCTGGCGATTCTGCCGCGCACCATTGTGCTGGCACGGCGCACGCGCGCCATCATTCGTCAGAACGTGGCGCTGGCGTTGGGATTAAAGGCGATTTTTCTGGTCACCACGCTGCTCGGCTTCACCGGTTTGTGGCTGGCGGTCTTAGCGGATTCCGGTGCCACCGCACTGGTGACAGCCAACGCGCTGCGCTTGCTGCGTCAGCGTTAGGCGCCTTTTTTAATTAGAAACTGGTACGGCAGGCTTTCGGTCTGCTGTGCCAGCAACTCATGCTCCATAAAGCGGCAGAAACCGGGGATATCGCGCGTGGTGGCGGGATCGTCAGCAATGATCAGCAAGGTTTCACCGGCCTGCATGCTGCGCACGGTTTTACGCACCATCATTACCGGCTCCGGGCAGCGCAGGCCAAGGGCATCAAGCTGATGGTCAGGCGCAGAAAAGGGATCGCTCATGATTCTCTGTCTGTAGTGGGTAATGGGCGCTCATTCTAGCGCGCGAATAAGCCAACGCAAGGCGATAACGATTGCGTTAAAATTAACCATTGCATAAATTGCGCAACGCGTTAAGATGCCGCCGATTTTTTATTTACCACCGTGCCAATGCACGAATCTGGGTTCCCTCACCCCATCACTAAAAAGGCTTACAATGATTAACTTCTCTGCACGTCAGCGCATGCATGCGCTGTTTTGGCTATCGCTATTCCATCTGCTGGTGATCACCTCCAGTAACTATCTGGTCCAGCTGCCGGTTTCCATCTTCGGTTTTCACACCACATGGGGCGCGTTTAGCTTTCCGTTTATTTTCCTCGCCACCGATCTGACCGTGCGCATCTTTGGCGCGCCGCTGGCACGTCGCATTATTCTGGCGGTGATGATTCCCGCGCTAGTGATCTCCTACATTGTTTCCTGCGTGTTCTATCAGGGCGAATGGCAAGGTTGGGCATCACTGGAAGAGGTGAATCTGTTTGTTGCCCGTATCGCCTGCGCCAGCTTTATGGCTTATGCGCTGGGACAAATCCTCGATGTACACGTTTTTAACCGTTTGCGCCGTTTATCGCAGTGGTGGATTGCGCCAGCGGCAGCGATGTTCCTCGGTAATATCAGCGATACGTTGGCCTTCTTTTTCATCGCCTTTTACAAGAGCCCAGATCCGTTTATGGCCACGCATTGGGTCGAAATCGCGCTGGTGGATTACAGCTTCAAAGTGCTGATCTGCATGATCTTCTTCCTGCCCGCTTACGGCGTGCTGCTAAATGCCATGCTGAAGCGCTTAGCCGAACGTTCCGCGCAGCAGCAGATCAATTTCGGCTGATTGCACATACACTAAATGCCGCATTACGCTAAGATTTCCTGACACTCCGGCGGTTGCTTTTGCTAACTAAATCCGCTTGTATAACGGCTGACTGGAATCATGTAAAAGGGAAAAGAATGCGTAACGTAGTGAAATATGTGGGTATTGGCCTGTTGGTTATCGGCCTGGCGGCATGTGACCAGAAGAAAGATGATGCGGCAGCGAACAGCAACGGTGCGAGCGCCAGCCAGTCGGCCCAGACGGTTAACCTGATGGACGGCAAACTGAGTTTCTCTCTACCGGCGGGCATGTCTGACAAGAGCGGCAAGCTCGGCTCTGAATCCACCAACATGCACGTCTATGCCGACGAAACCGGTCAGCGCGCGATTATCGTGATTGCCGGCGATCCCACCAACGAAGCGCTTGATGCGCTGGCACAGCGTCTGGAACAGCAGCAGCGCGGTCGCGACCCACAGCTGCAGGTGGTGTCTAACAAAGCGGTGACGCTGAAAGACCAGCCGGCACAGCAGCTGGATACGGTGATTTCTGCCAACAATCAGACCTCATGGTCTTCGGTGATTCTGGCGAAAGTGGATGGCAAACTGCTGACGCTGCAAATTACCTTGCCAGCAGATAATCAGCAGCAAGCACAGAGCGATGCAGATGGGATCGTCAAAAGCATCACGTTGAAATAATACCCTTCATCCTTCGAACGGCAGGTGCGTTGGCTGCATTCGTTCACCCCGGTCACTTACTAAAGTAAGCTTCCGGGGATTCGCTCATTTGCCGCCTTCCTGCCGTCCAAATGATTTTGGGTATCGATTTGGGTGTTCACGTAGGGTCGCCATTCATGGCGACTTGGTTCTGCAATCCTCGCCTTACAATCTCACTGGCGAAATGTGCCAGATCTCATCCGCATATTCCTGAATGGTGCGGTCCGACGAGAAATAACCCATATTGGCGATATTCAACGCCGCGCTGCGTTGCCACTTATCCGGCTGGCGATACAGCTTGTCCACCTTATCCTGCGTATCCACATAGCTGCGGTAATCCGCCAGCAGCTGATAGTGATCGCCGAAGTTCACCAGCGCATCAAACAGATTGCGATAGCGCCCTGGCTCCTGCGGGCTGAACACCCCGCTGGCGATTTGCGTCAGCGCCTGATGCAGCTCAGGATCATCCTCATAATACTTACGCGGGTTGTAACCGTCGGTGCGCAGCTTCTCGACCTGCGGCGTAGTGTTACCGAAGATAAAGATATTCTCCTTGCCGACATGCTCCAGCATCTCAACGTTGGCACCATCCAGCGTACCGATGGTTAACGCGCCGTTCAGCGCAAACTTCATGTTACTAGTGCCAGAGGCTTCGGTACCGGCAGTGGAGATCTGCTCGGAGAGATCCGCCGCCGGAATGATGATCTGCGCCAGGCTCACGCCATAGTTTGGAATGAACACCACCTTCAGCTTGTTCTTCACCTGCGGATCGTTGTTGATCACATTGGCGACATCGTTGATCAAGTGAATGATGTGTTTCGCCACGTAATAGGCCGACGCCGCTTTGCCGGCGAAGATATTAACGCGCGGCACCCATTCTGCGCTGGGATCGGCCTTGATGCGGTTGTAGCGCGTGATAACGTGCAGCACGTTCAGCAGCTGACGTTTGTATTCGTGGATGCGCTTAATCTGCACATCAAACAGCGCATGCGGATCGAGCACGATATCCATGTTCTTCGCCACCCAATCCGCCAGGCGTTTTTTGTTGGCAAACTTGGCGTCGGCGATCTGCTGGATAAAGGCCGGATAATCGATCTGCGTGGTCAATTCGTTGAGCTGGCCAAGATCGGTGCGCCAGTTGCGGCCAATCGCCTCGTCCAGCACCTCGGAGAGCGCCGGATTCGCCAGCGCCAGCCAGCGACGTGGCGTCACGCCGTTAGTTTTATTGCAGAAACGGCCCGGGAACAGACGCGCGAAGTCAGCGAACAGCGATTGCACCATCAAGTTGGAGTGCAACTCTGACACACCGTTAACTTTGTGGCTCACCACCACCGCCAGCCACGCCATGCGAATGCGGCGGCCGTCGTTCTCATCGATGATCGAGATGCGCGCTAACAGCTCCCAATCATCCGGGTAATATTCCTGAATGGTTTTCAGGAAGTAGTCGTTAATTTCAAAAATAATGCTGAGATGACGCGGCAGGATCTTGCCAATCATATCCACTGGCCAGGTTTCCAGCGCTTCCGTCATCAGCGTGTGGTTGGTGTAGGAGAACACCTGACAGGTCACTTCAAAGGCATCGTCCCAGCTGAATTTCTGCTCGTCGATCAGTATGCGCATCAGTTCCGGGATCGCCAGCACCGGATGCGTATCGTTGAGGTGGATGGCAATTTTGTCCGGCAAATTGTCCCAGGTTTCATGCATCTGCCAGTGACGATTGAGAATATCCTGCACCGTCGAGGAGACGAGGAAATACTCCTGACGCAGACGCAGCTCGCGCCCCGAATAGGTGGAGTCATCGGGATAGAGCACGCGCGACACGTTTTCCGAGTGGTTTTTATCTTCTACCGCGGCGAAGTAATCACCCTGGTTGAACTTACCGAGGTTGATTTCGTTACTGGCCTGCGCGCCCCACAAGCGCAGCGTGTTGGTGGCATCGGTATCAAAACCGGGAATGATTTGATCGTAAGCCATCGCCACGATCTCCTCGGTTTCCACCCAGCGCACCCGCGCGCCTTCATGTTGCAGACGGCCGCCGAAGCGCACTTTGTAGCGCGTGTTAAAGCGCTGGAATTCCCACGGATTGCCGTACTCCAGCCAGTAATCCGGCGATTCGCGCTGCTGGCCGTCAACGATATTCTGCTTAAACATGCCGTAGTCATAACGAATGCCGTAGCCGCGCCCCGGTAAACCGAGCGTGGCGAGCGAATCCAGGAAGCAGGCCGCCAAACGCCCTAAACCGCCATTACCGAGGCCGGGATCGTTCTCCTCTTCCATCAGTTCGCTGAGGTCGAGGCCCATCTCTTCCAGCGCCTGATTGAGATCCTCATAAATGCCCATCGCCAGCAACGCGTTGCCGAGCGTGCGCCCCATCAGGAACTCCATCGACAGGTAATAAACCTGCCGCACATCCTGCGAGAGCTGCGCGCGACTGGAGCGCAGCCAGCGTTCCACCATGCGATCACGCACCGCCAGCAGCGCGGCGTTGAGCCACTCATGCTTATTCGCGATCGATGGATCTTTACCAATAGTAAACATCAGCTTATAGGCGATTGAGTGCTTCAGCGCATCAACCGTCAGCGTGGGTGAGGCATAGGTGAAAGGTGCATTCATATCAAGTATCCCAATCTCTCATTACAGCAAACGTTGATAAAGATCGCGGTAGGCTTGTGCTGCCACCTGCCAACTAAAATCCATCCCCATCGCCTGCCGCTGAACGTAACGCCAGAGTGCAGGACGAGACCACAGAACAAATGCGCGCCGAATCGCCCGCAGCAGCGACCAGGCATTACTGTCTTCAAAGGTGAAACCGCTGGCGACGCCGTCCGCCAGGTTCTCAAGCGAGCTATCTTGCACCGTATCCGCCAGTCCGCCAGTACGACGCACCAGCGGCAGCGTGCCGTATTTCAAACCGTACAGCTGGGTTAAGCCGCACGGCTCAAAACGGCTCGGCACCATAATCACATCCGCGCCGCCGACAATACGGTGCGAGAAGGCTTCGTGATAACCAATCTGCACGCCAACGCGGCCCGGATGCTCCGCCGCCGCCGCAAGGAAACCTTGCTGCAGCTCCGCATCGCCCTGGCCGAGCAGCACCAACTGTCCGCCCTGCGCCAGTAAGCCCGGTAGCGCTTCCAGCACCAGATCCAGCCCTTTCTGTTTGGTCAGACGGCTGATGACGCAGAACACCGGTGCTTTATCATCCACCTTCAGGCCCATGGCAATTTGCAGCTGGCGCTTGTTCTCCGCTTTGCTCTCCAGCGTTTCGCTGTCGTAGCGCGCGGTGAGCAGGAGGTCGTGCGCCGGGTCCCAGATGCCCGGATCGACGCCGTTCAGAATCCCGCTCAGGCGCCCTTCACGCAGTCGCTGTTCGAGCAGTGATTCCATGCCGTAACCAAATTCCGGTCGGGTAATCTCCAGCGCGTAAGTCGGGCTGACCGCCGTAATGTGATCGGCAAAGAACAGCCCCGCCTTGAGGTAGGAAATTTGCCCGAAGAACTCCAGTCCATGCATGTCGAAGAACGCGCGCGGGATCTGGATCTCATCCAAATGACGCGCCGAAAACAGCCCTTGATACGCCAGATTATGCACGGTGAACACCGTTTTCGCCGGACGCCCGCGCGCCGCAATATAGGCGCAGGTTAAGCCAGCATGCCAGTCATGCGCATGCACGATATCTGGCTGCCAGTCGGTATCCAGCCCGCTGGCAATCTCGGCGCCCATCCAGCCCAGCAGCGCAAAACGCAGGTAGTTATCGACGTAAGCAAACTGCGACGTATCGTGATACGGGCTGCCGGGACGTTCATACAATCCCGGCGCATCGATTAAATAAATACCAACGCCGTTAAATTGTCCAAAAAGTAAGCGTACCGGTCCCGCAAAAGTTTGCAACTCCGCCAGGACCTCTGTATCAGGAATCCCTTTACGCAGATCCGGAAAGGCGGGAATCAACACCCGCGCATCCGTACCATCGGCTATTTGCGCCTGTGGTAATGCACCGACGACATCAGCCAGTCCGCCGGTTTTCAACAGCGGGAAAAGCTCTGAACAGACATGTAAAACCTGCATCCTGAACCCCTATTGTTATCGCACACGTTCCACGCGGCAATTTTCTCTATATTCTTTCGTCACTTACTGACCGCCTCCGGCCAATTTGGCCAGCATGGCGCGCGTCACCAGTACGATGCCCTCTTCAGAACGGTAAAAACGACGGCTGTCTTCGTCGGGGTTTTCGCCAATGACCATGCCTTCTGGCAGTTCGCAGGCGCGATCGATCACGCAGCGACGCAGACGACACGATCGGCCAACCACCACATCAGGCAGCAGCACTGCGGAATCAATATTGCAAAACGAGTTGATGCGAATACGCGGGAACAGCACCGAGTTCACCACCACCGAACCGGAGATGATGCAGCCGCCCGAGACCAGCGAATTCATTGTCATGCCGTGGCTACCGGATCGATCCTGAACAAATTTCGCCGGCGGCAGCGGCTCCATGTGGGTACGAATCGGCCAGCTGTGATCGTACATATCCAGCTCAGGCGTGACCGACGCTAAATCGAGATTGGCGCGCCAGTAAGCTTCCAGCGTTCCAACGTCGCGCCAGTACGGCTCGGCGTTTTCATCAACCTGCACGCAGGAGAGCGTGAAGGAGTGCGCATACGCCTCGCCGCTGGCGACAATTTTCGGCAGCAAATCTTTGCCGAAATCGTGGCTGGAATCGGCTACAAGCAGATCTTTTTCCAGCAGCTGGTAAAGGTAATCGGCGTTGAACACATAAATGCCCATGCTGGCAAGCGCGCGGGTATCGTCACCCGGCATTGACGGCGGCTTCGGCGGTTTTTCGACAAAATCGATTACGTTGTTTTCGGCATCCACCGCCATCACCCCAAACGCCGTGGCTTCAGCTAACGGCACCGGCAAGCAGGCGATGGTGCATTTGGCACCGCGATCGACGTGGTCGAGCAGCATGCGCGAGTAATCCATTTTGTAGATGTGATCCCCGGCGAGGATCACGATGTACTGCGCGTTATAGCGGCGAATAATGTCGAGGTTTTGCGTCACCGCATCGGCAGTCCCGCGATACCAATGTTCGGTAGCGGCACGCTGCTGCGCCGGCAGCAGATCGACAAACTCGTTCATCTCTTCGTTGAACAGCGACCAGCCACGCTGGATGTGCTGCACCAGCGTATGCGACTGATATTGGGTGATCACGCCGATGCGCCGAATGCCCGAGTTGATGCAGTTGGACAGCGCAAAGTCGATGATGCGGAACTTGCCACCGAAGTGCACGGCAGGTTTGGCGCGTTTCGCGGTGAGATCTTTCAGGCGCGTACCGCGCCCGCCAGCAAGGATCAGGGCGACCGTTTGTGTAGGGAGCTGGCGCGCCAGCATCAGATGATCTGTTCTATCTAATTTCACCATGTCTGACTCCTTATGATTGCTTTAGGAACACACACACACCGTGTGCGGGACCGTGCCAGACAGTTGTCAGGATGGGGTTATCTTCCCCGGCGAAAGGAGGAATGGCACGCCACTCTCCGTCTGGTAAGGCGATATCACTCACCGATTCCGTGGCGTTTATTGTTATTAACCAGCGGCCGGAGAGCAGGATCTGCATTCGGTGCGTCCCCTGTTCCCACTGCTCGGTTTCCAGTGGTGTGCCGCTGGCATTGCACCACTGCACGCTGCCATCGCCCTCCTGCCACCAGCGATCCTGCGTCAACGCGGGAATGCGCTGGCGCAGACGGATTAACGCAGCAGTGAAGTCGACCAGGCCAAAATCATCCTGTTGCCAGTTCAACCAGGTCAGCGGGTTGTCCTGACAATAGGCGTTGTTGTTGCCATGCTGGCTGTGACCGCGTTCGTCACCCGCCAGCAGCATCGGCGTGCCCTGCGCCAGCAGCAGCGTGGTCAGTAAGCCATGCACGCTGCGCCGCCGCCGTTCGACAATATCGAAATTGACCTGCAGTCCCTCTTTGCCGTGGTTATGGCTGAAGTTACTGCTGCTGCCGTCGCGATTGTCTTCGCCGTTAGCCTGATTGTGTTTGTTGTTAAAACTCACCACATCGCGCAGCGTGAAGCCGTCGTGAGCGGTAATGAGATTGATGCTGGTGTGCGGCAGCCGCGCCTCACGCTGGAAAACGTCGCTGGATGCGGCAAAACGGCGGGCGAAATCGCCATTATTCAATTGACCATGCAGCCAGTAACGGCGCGCCGCATCGCGAAAATGGTCGTTCCACTCGGCGAAGTCTGGCGGAAAGCTGCCGACCTGATAACCGCCGGGGCCGATGTCCCACGGCTCGGCAATCAGCTTCACCTGCGACAGCAGCGGACAGGCTTTGATGGCGGCAAACAGCGGCGCATCCTGATGAAACTCCGGTGTGCGTCCCAACACGCTGGCGAGGTCAAAACGGAACCCATCAACATGGCAAACACGCACCCAGTAGCGCAGCGCTTCCAGCGCCCACGTCATCACCTGCGGATGACTGAGATTTAGCGTGTTGCCGCAGCCGGTCCAGTTTTGATAGTCGCCGTTGCCATCCAGCCAGTAATAGCTGGCGTTATCCACGCCGCGCAGGGAAATCGTTGGCCCGATCTCTTCCAGCTCGGCGGTGTGGTTGAACACCACGTCCAGAATCACTTCGATGCCCGCGGCATGCAGCGCTTTAACCGCCTGCTGAAACTCCTGCAGCGGCGTTAAACCGTTTTCGCCCGAGGCGTAACGCGCATCCACCGCCCACAAGGCAAAGGGGTTGTAGCCCCAGTAATTACTCAATCCCAAACGACGCAGGCGCGGCTCGCTGGTGAATTGGGCAATCGGCAGCAGTTCCAGCGCGGTGATGCCGAGGTGGCGCAGGTACTTCACCATAGCAGGATGACCCAGCGCCGCATAAGTGCCACGCAACCTTTCCGGAATTTCCGGATGCTGCTGGGTTAAGCCGCGTACGTGCGCTTCATAGATCACCGTGTTGCCCCACGGCGTGCGCGGCGCGTGATCGTCCTCCCAGTCGAAATCTTCGGCAGTTACCAACGATTTCGGCGCGATGGCGGCGTTATCCAAACCATCCGGCTCGCGTTCGCCGCCGTTGAAACGCGCGTCGTCCGCCACTTCACCCGCCACCGCTTTGGCGCAGGGATCGACCAACAGCTTAGCCGGATTGAAGCGATGTCCCTGCTGCGGCGCCCACGGACCGTGAACGCGATAGCCGTAGCGCTGGCCGGGCTTCAGCGCGGGAAAATAGCCGTGCCAGATATCACCGCTGCGCGCGGGCAGCGCGAAACGGCGCTCAGCACCGTGCGCGTCGAACAGGCAGAGTTCAACGCGTTCGGCATGCTGGGAGAACAGCGTGAAATTAACGCCGTGCCCATCATAGTGCGCACCTAACGGTTCCGGCTGCCCCTGCTCCAGCATCAGTCGCTCTCCCGCACCAGCCAAAGTGTTGCCAGCGGCGGTAAGGTCAAACTCAGCGACTGCGGCCGACCGTGACTCTCCATCTCATCGGTGTGTACCACGCCGTGATTGCGCGTGTCGCTGCCGTGATAATCGTGCTGATCGGTATTCATGATCTCGCGCCAGCCGCCACGCTGGTTGACGCCAAAGCGATAGTTGTGACGCGCCACTGGCGTAAAGTTGCTGGCTACGATGATTTCATTGCCGTCGCGATCGCGGCGCACAAATACAAACACGGAGTTTTCGTAGTCATCGACCACCAGCCACTCAAAACCTTGCCCATCAAAGTCGAGTTGATGCAGCGGCGCGTAATGGCGATAGGTGTGATTGAGATCGCGCACCAGACGATGCACGCCGTTGTGCCAGTTATCCTCACCTTCCAGCAGATGCCAGTCGAGGCTGGTGTCGTGGTTCCATTCGCGACCCTGCGCAAATTCATTGCCCATAAATTGCAGCTTCTTACCGGGGAAACCCCACATCCAGCCGTAATAGGCGCGCAGGTTAGCGAACTTCTGCCAGGCATCGCCCGGCATGCGATCGAGAATCGAACGTTTGCCGTGCACCACTTCGTCATGCGACAGCGGTAGCACGAAGTTTTCGGTGTAGTTGTAAATCATGCCAAAGGTCATCAGCTGATGATGATAACGGCGATGCACCGGGTCGAGCTTCATATAGTCCAGTGTGTCGTGCATCCAGCCAAGGTTCCATTTGAACCAGAAGCCGAGGCCGCCATCTTCTGAAGGGCGCGTAACGCCGGGATAATCGGTGGACTCTTCCGCCACCGTGACGCTGCCCGGTGCGGCGCGACCCAAAACGCGGTTGGTGTGACGCAGGAACGAAATCGCTTCGAGGTTCTCGCGTCCACCAAACTGGTTCGGCACCCATTCGCCTTCGGCGCGGCTGTAATCACGGTAGATCATTGATGCCACCGCATCGACGCGCAGCCCATCAATGCCGAAACGCTCCATCCAGTACAAGGCGTTGCCGGAGAGATAATTGCTCACTTCACGGCGACCAAAGTTGTAGATCAGCGTGTTCCAGTCCTGATGAAAACCTTCGCGCGGATCGCTGTGTTCGTAGAGTTCGGTGCCATCGAACTTCGCCAGGCCGAAATCATCGCTTGGGAAGTGGCCTGGCACCCAATCGAGCAGCACGTTAATGCCAGCATCATGCGCGGCGGCCACGAAGTGGCGGAACTCATCGCGCGTACCGAAACGGCGCGTCGGCGCATACATGCCGAGCGGCTGATAGCCCCAGCTGCCGTCGAAGGGGTGTTCGTTAATCGGCATCAGTTCGATGTGGGTGAAGCCCATCTCTTTAACGTAAGGAATCAGCTGTTCCGCCAGCTCTTTGTAGCTGAGCCAGAAGTTGTTATCGGTGTGACGTCGCCATGAACCGAGGTGCACTTCATAAATCGAAATCGGCTGGTCAAAAGCATTGGCGGCCTTACGCTGCGGCTGCATCTCGGTTTTCGGTGGCAGCCCGCAGATCATCGAGGCGGTTTGCGGACGCATCTGTGCTTCAAAGGCGAAAGGATCGGCTTTGATGCGCATCTGGCCGGAATTATCCACGATTTCAAATTTATACAGCTGACCGTTTACCGCGCCCGGCACAAACAGTTCCCAGACGCCAAGTTCACGGCGAAAACGCATGGGATGACGTCGGCCATCCCAGAAGTTGAACTCGCCTACCACCGATACGCGACGCGCATTAGGTGCCCAAACGGCGAACCGCGTGCCGTGCACGCCATCAATGGTGGTGCCGTGCGCGCCGAGGGTTTCGTAGGGACGCAGATGCGTGCCTTCACCCAATAACCATGCATCCATCTCCTCCAGCAGCGGGCCGAAGCGATAGGCATCATCAATCAGGTTTTGCTGGCCGTGCCAGTTCACCGCCAGCTGATAACCAAAGCGGTTTTTACGACGCGGAATCACGCCACAGAAGAAACCGCGTGAGTCGAGGCAGGTAAGCTGAGCACATTTGCGTCCGGTGTTGGTTTCAATGACCCAAACATCGGAGGCATCGGGCAGCAGCGCACGCACTTCAAGGCCTGCAGCCGTTTGGTGCATACCCAGTAGTGAAAAGGGATCGGCATAATTCCCGGCAAAAAGGGCATTGATCGCCTGGCGATCGGGAAGCTCTGACATGACTTTCTTCCTATGATTTTGCGCAGGCGACCAGAGTCGGCAGGATTATCGCCTCGGGTGCGCTGCTTTTCATTGAGCCATAGGTACACCGTGAGGACACAACCGTCCGTGGGAAAGATCTTCACCGTGTACAACAACCATTCAGTTCGAAAAAACAAAAACAGTTAACAACCGGCACATCTCTGTTAAATCATAGCTTGGGGATAGCAGAAGCCAGGGAGGATCGTGAAAAATACTTATCGGGCAAGCAAAAAAGGGAAGCGGATCACTTGTCAGGCGCAATTTGCATGAATTTTTGCAGCCTGGATAATAAAAAAAGGCCGGGAAACCCCGGCCTTTCTGATTTGCCGCTGCGCTTAGTCGATCAGCAGACGCAGCATGCGGCGCAGCGGTTCAGCCGCGCCCCACAGTAACTGATCGCCCACCGTGAAGGCAGAAAGGTATTCCGGTCCCATATTCAGTTTGCGCAGGCGGCCTACTGGCGTGGTCAGGGTGCCGGTGACGGCGGCTGGCGTCAGTTCGCGCATGGTGATGTCGCGGTCGTTTGGCACCACTTTCACCCATTCGTTATGCGAGGCCAGCAGCTGTTCGATTTCGCTCAGCGGCAGGTCTTTTTTCAGCTTCAGAGTGAATGCCTGGCTGTGGCAGCGCAGCGCGCCAACGCGCACGCACAGGCCATCAACCGGAATCACACTGCTGGTACGCAGGATTTTGTTGGTCTCCGCCTGGCCTTTCCACTCTTCGCGGCTCTGGCCGTTATCCAGCTGCTTGTCGATCCACGGAATCAGGCTGCCCGCCAGCGGTACGCCGAAATTGTCGGTTGGCAAAGTGCCAGAACGGGTGAAATCGGTCACGCTGCGTTCGATATCCAGAATTGCCGAAGCCGGATCCTGGAGCGATTTCGCCACGTGGTCATGCAGCATGCCCATTTGCGTCAGCAGTTCACGCATATGACGCGCGCCGCCGCCTGATGCCGCCTGATAAGTCGCCACCGAGGCCCACTCAACCAGATCGTTAGCAAACAGACCGCCCAGCGACATCAGCATCAGGCTGACGGTGCAGTTACCGCCGACAAAGGTTTTGATGCCGTTATCGAGGCCCTGACGAATCACGTTATGGTTAACCGGATCGAGAATGATGATGGCGTCATCTTTCATGCGCAGCGTGGAAGCTGCATCAATCCAGTAACCCTGCCAGCCGCTTTCACGCAGCTTTGGATAGACTTCACTGGTGTAATCACCGCCCTGGCAGGTGATAATAATATCCAGCGCCTTCAGCGCCTCGATATCAAAAGCATCCTGCAGCGCACCGGTCGACTTACCGCCGAATGTGGGTGCCGCCTGACCAAGCTGTGACGTGGAGAAGAAGACCGGATTGATGACATCAAAATCGCGTTCTTCGCTCATGCGTGACATCAGCACTGAGCCGACCATGCCACGCCAACCAATAAAACCTACATTCTTCATTTTCTGTCCGTCTCGGGTGCTCTCGAAAGAGGCCGTGTGGTGCGAGGAAAAGACTGGCCGGATAATCGTGCCGGTCTGCGTAATAATCAGGTTTACCTATGACCGTCAACTCTACAAAATGCAGCACTTCTGGCAAGTGAATTAATTCGATTGCGCCAACTTTTTCAGCAGTACAACTAATAATGGCTAACCAACATGACTGAAATGATATCCGCGACCATATTGCTGTTGTTGATTATGGATCCGCTGGGCAACCTGCCGATTTTTATGTCGGTATTGAAGCATCTGGAACCCAAACGCCGCCGCGTGGTACTGATGCGCGAAATGCTGATTGCGCTGATTCTGATGCTGCTATTTTTATTCGCCGGTGAACGCATTCTGGCGTTTCTCAATCTGCGCACCGAAACCGTGTCGATCTCCGGCGGCATCATTCTTTTTCTGATCGCCATCCGCATGATTTTCCCGTCAGAGGAGAGCAGCTCGAGTGGCTTGCCGGCCGGTGAAGAACCGTTCCTCGTGCCGCTGGCAATTCCGCTGGTGGCCGGTCCGTCCCTGCTGGCGACGCTGATGCTGTTGTCGCATCAATATCCCAACCAAATGACGCATCTGGTCGGCGCGCTGCTGATCGCGTGGGGTTTGACGGTGGTGATTCTGCTGATGTCGGGGCTGTTTTTACGCCTGCTGGGCGACAAAGGCGTTAACGCGCTGGAGCGCCTGATGGGATTGATTTTGATTATGCTGGCGACGCAGATGTTCCTGGATGGGATTCGTACCTATCTGAAGCTGTAATACATTCAGAGCGCAGGCAGCGTAGCGGCGCAATTTATTGCGCCGCTACGCTATGTGCATGAATTGAATGTGATGCTTTTTTGAATATTACTTCTGCTTCTTATCGATCGGTTTACCCGACCAGTAACCGGCCAGCAGCGAACCTGACAGGTTGTGCCACACCGAGAACAGCGCGCCCGGCAAGGCCGCTAACGGCGAGAAGTAAAGTTTGCCCAGCGTCGCCGCCAGACCTGAGTTCTGCATACCCACTTCCAGCGCCAGCGTGCGGCAGGTCGATTCATCGAAGCCAAACAGCTTACCGCCCCAATAACCGCCCAACAGACCGATCGCGTTGTGCAGGATCACCGCCACAATCACCATCAAGCCGACAGAACCGATAAAGCCCTGGCTGCCAGCCACCACCGCGCTAATGATCAGCAGAATGCACACCATAGAAAACGCCGGCAGATAAGGCTCAACGCGGCGCACCACGCTATTCATGGAGTGATGGATAATCAGACCCAGGCTAATCGGAATCACCACGATTTTCACGATGCTGAGCAGCATACCGACCACATCCACCTGAATGTGGGTATCAACGTAGAAGCGTGTTAGCAGCGGTGTGGCGAATACACCTACCAGCGCCGACACGGATGAGATGGTCACCGACAGCGCCACATCGCCCTTCGCCAGATAAATCATCACGTTTGAAGCGGTGCCGCTGGCCACGCTGCCGACCAGAATCATGCCTGCCGCCAGATCCGGTGGCATCTGGAACAGCTTCGCCAGGCCCCACGCGGCCAGCGGCATCACCAGATAATGCAGGAAAGTCCCGGCGATCACCGGCGCAGGACGCACTAGCACGCGTTTGAAATCATCAATGTTTAGCGTCACGCCCATGCCGAACATAATCAGCATCAGCAGGTAAGTCACCCACGGCCCAATGCCGAGAAAGGTGCCAGGAGAATAATAAGCAGCGACCGAGAGCAGCACGGCCCAGAGCGGGAACAGGCGGGTAAGTTTGCCGAGCATAACCAGACTTCCTTAGGAATTTTTTTATATTGCCACAGATGAAATGTCGCGCAGGGAACGACCACAGCGACGGACGCGGGATCATAACATTTCATTATCTTGACGTAAGGCGGGAAGTCGCTTGCGGGGCAAAATGCGGATCGGCTGCTGCCGATCCGCTGAAATACGGCAAAGTTACTCTGCTTTTTCCAGTGCAAAGCGGTAGATCGCACCACCAATCGCGGCACCGATAATCGGTAACAACCAGAACATCCACAGCTGTTCCAATGCCCAGCCGCCCTGGAAGATCGCCACACCGCTACTGCGCGCCGGGTTGACTGAGGTATTGGTGACGGGAATGCTCACCAGGTGAATCAGCGTTAGCGCCAGGCCGATTGCAATGGGCGCGAAGCCAGCCGGAGCACGTTTATCGGTCGCGCCCATGATCACAATCAGGAATACGGCGGTCAGCACCAGTTCGGCGATCATGCCCGCCTGCAGGCTAAAGCCCCCCGGCGAATGTTCACCGTAACCGTTCGACGCGAAGCCGCTGGCCACGGCATCGAAACCGGCTTTACCGCTGGCGATCAAATACAGCACGCCAGCCGCCGCAACCGCGCCGACCAGCTGCGCGATAATATAAGGCACAACCTGCGCCGCCGGGAAACGTCCGCCAACCGTCAGACCGAGGGTGACCGCCGGGTTAAAATGGCCGCCCGAAATATGGCCGACGGCAAATGCCATTACCAACACCGTCAGACCAAACGCCAGCGCAACACCAGCAAAACCAATACCCAATTCTGGAAACGCCGCGGCCAAAACCGCACTACCACAACCGCCCAACACCAGCACGAAAGTGCCCAGCGTTTCAGCCACTAATCTTTTCATCTCTGCTCCCTCAAATAATTTAATGTTTTCGCGGCGGGATTATCGTTTTTGGCGATTGAAGCGCAACCGAAGAATAAGGGATTAGGGTGATTTTTAGGCGATAGCAGCGTATTTGAGACGGTTCTCGCGAGATATGACGGGGTTCATCAGAAATGTCTGGCGCGAAGCAGTGAATGTCGTTGGGCTTGAATTATTGTTTAAAAAATTTCACCAATAAAAAAAGCCGGACCCGGTCCGGCTTGATTCCGCATGCTAAAAACTGGCCTTAAGAACCAAAAAGATTCTTATGCAGCGCACGTACCACTTCCTCGGCATCTGGGGTTGGCACCAGGAAGCAAAGGTTATAACTGCTGGCACCGTAACAAATCATGCGCAGGTTGAACGGCTCGAGTGCGCCAAACACTTCTTTGCCGACGCCGCACGCTTTTGACAGGTTGTTGCCGATGATCGCCACCAGCGCCAGATTCTCTTCCACTTCCACACGGCACAGTGAAGAGAGCTCAGTCAACAGCGCCTGGGTCAGCAAGCTGTCGCCGGTGGTGGTTGAACCGGTGCTGTCCAGCGTCAGCGCCACGCTCACTTCGGAAGTGGTCACCAGATCAACGGAGATGCTGTGGCGCGCCAGAATGTTAAACACTTCGGCGAGGAAGCCATGTGCATGCAGCATGTTCAGGCTGTGCAGCGTTACCAGCGTCTGCTTACGACGCAGCGCCAGCGCACGGAACAGCGGTGGATTCTTGGTTTCGTTGCACACGCGCGTACCGCCTGCAGCGGGATCTTTGCTCGAACCGACAAACACCGGAATATCGCTACGCACGGCCGGCAGCAAAGTGGCCGGATGTAGCACTTTGGCACCAAAGATCGCCATCTCCGCTGCTTCTTCGAAGGTAATCTCTTCGATGCGTTTAGCGGTGGACACCACGCGTGGATCGGTGGTGTAGATACCGGCCACATCGGTCCAGATATCAATGCGCGCGGCCTGCAGCGCTTCGCCCAGCAGCGCAGCGGTATAGTCGCTGCCGCCACGACCAAGCGTGGTGGTGCGCCCTTTGATTTCGCTACCGATAAAGCCCTGCGTCACCACCAGCGCTTCCGCAATGCGCGGCTGCAGCTGCGTTGCGGCCAGCTCTTTCAGCGTCGCCACTTCGGGTTCTGCGCGGCCAAAACGATCGCTGGTGCGCATCACTTTACGCACGTCAAACCATTCGCTGTTGACCTGACGCTCGCGCAGAATCTCCACGAACAACAGCGTCGACATCAGCTCACCGTGGCTCACCAGCTCATCGGTCAGCGCATGTGAGGTCGCCAGCGAGGTGGCTTCAGACAGCATGGTGATGTTTTCCAGCATGCGATCAATCTCATCGCGGATCACATCCGGCGATTGCAGACGATCGATGATGGCATATTGAATACGGCGGATTTCATCCAGCAGGTAAGCGCGCTGCGCTTGTTCCTGGCCTTCAGCAAGGGCAACCAGCAGATTGGTTACGCCAGCGGAGGCAGAGAGCACCACTAAGCGGGTATTGGCGTCCGACAGCACAACATCTGCGCTGCGGTTCATAGCATCAAAATCGGCAACGCTGGTGCCGCCAAATTTAGCCACGATAAGATTTTGGGACATATTACGAACCCCGTGTCAGGTTATCTTTCTTCCGTTTTGGGGCGGAAGACATAGTAGCAGCCTAGGCACAAGAGAAGAGCAGAATTGGGCAGACAAGATCAGTAGTAGACAAGTCACCAAAAGCGCTTCACCTTGCGAACCGTCCGACTGTGGACGATTCTGGTGACAACCCAGAGGATTCAGCCCCTGCAGCCGACAGTGCAACACCCCGCGTGTTGCCCCACCTCGGCGTCACACCCCCTGATGTGTTCTCTGCGGATACGGATCCTCAAACACACTGCCTGGGCGACGCGCCTCTTCTGGCTTACACCCGGAGGTGTAAGTAGCGCGCATAAATTACTGATTATTTTCCCCCCTGTCCATCCCCGCACTTTGAGGATTTCTCACTTTTACACTTCGGTAAACGCATCGTTGAACAAACGCGCCCACCAACAGCGGCCTAAAGTAGTGTCCGAATCAGACAAAAGCGGCTTTTTTCTGATGCGGCACAGGGAATTCTGCTGGCGCAGCACCGACAATCGCTGCCGGATTTACCTGAAACAGTGCGGCCACGGTCACAAATTTTTTCCCTTAGCCAGTAACTGTGGTCATACTCATCCCCGTGCAAGAATGCTATGGATGCCGGGCCAGCAGGACGCCCCGGATGGAATGACGGTTCTTATATCAACTAGAGTGTTGCCATGAAAAATATCAATCCGACCCAAACCGCTGCCTGGAAAGCGCTGCAGCAGCATTTTGAGCAGATGAAATCGGTGCAAATCGCCGACCTGTTTGCGCAAGATGCCGATCGTTTTGCGAAATTCTCTGCCACTTTCGATGACCAGATGCTGGTGGATTTCTCAAAAAACCGCATCACCGAGGAAACCCTCGAAAAATTACAGGCGCTGGCTAAAGAGACCGATCTGGCAGGCGCCATTAAATCGATGTTCTCTGGCGAGAAGATCAACCGCACCGAAGAGCGTGCAGTTCTGCACGTTGCGCTGCGTAACCGCAGCAACACGCCCATTGTGGTGGACGGCAAAGATGTGATGCCGGAAGTCAACGCGGTGCTGGCGAAGATGAAAGGCTTCTCCGAGCGCATCATCAGCGGCGACTGGAAAGGCTATACCGGCAAAGCCATCACCGACGTGGTGAATATCGGGATTGGCGGTTCAGACCTCGGCCCGTTCATGGTGACCGAAGCGCTGCGTCCGTACAAAAACCACCTGAACATGCACTTTGTTTCTAACGTCGATGGCACCCATATCGCCGAAACGCTGAAAGATCTCAGCCCGGAAACCACGCTGTTCCTCGTGGCATCTAAAACCTTCACCACGCAAGAAACCATGACCAACGCCCACAGCGCGCGTGACTGGTTCCTGAAAACTGCGGGCGATCAGCAGCACGTGGCGAAGCACTTCGCTGCGCTGTCGACCAACGGTAAAGCGGTGGGTGAGTTCGGTATTGATACCGACAACATGTTTGAGTTCTGGGATTGGGTTGGCGGCCGCTATTCACTGTGGTCAGCTATCGGCTTGTCGATCATTCTCTCCATCGGCTTCGAGAACTTCGAGCAGCTGTTGAGCGGCGCGCACGCCATGGATAAGCACTTCGCCAACACGCCTGCCGAGCAGAACCTGCCGGTGCTGCTGGCGCTGATCGGTATCTGGTACAACAACTTCTTTGGTGCCGAAACCGAAGCGATTCTGCCGTACGATCAGTACATGCATCGCTTTGCTGCTTACTTCCAGCAGGGCAACATGGAATCCAACGGTAAATACGTTGACCGTGAAGGCAATCCAGTGGATTACCAGACCGGCCCAATCATCTGGGGCGAGCCTGGCACCAACGGCCAGCATGCGTTCTATCAGCTGATTCATCAGGGCACCAAACTGATTCCGTGCGACTTTATCGCACCAGCACTGAGCCACAACGTGCTGACCGATCACCATCCGAAGCTGCTGTCGAACTTCTTCGCGCAGACCGAAGCGCTGGCGTTTGGTAAGTCACGCGATGTGGTGGAGAAAGAGTTTACCGATGCGGGTAAATCTGCCGAATCTGTCGCGCACATCGTGCCGTTCAAAGTGTTCGAAGGTAACCGCCCAACTAATTCCATTCTGCTGCGTGAAATTACCCCGTTCAGTCTGGGTGCACTGATTGCGCTGTATGAGCACAAGATCTTCACTCAGGGCGCGATTCTCAACATCTTCACCTTTGACCAATGGGGTGTTGAGTTGGGTAAACAGCTGGCAAACCGTATTCTGCCAGAACTGGAAAATGACGCTGAAATTAGCAGCCACGATAGCTCCACCAATGGCTTAATTAATCGCTACAAATCCTGGCGTTAATTTTCCGGCTAATTTACATAAGGCGGCGTAATTGCCGCCTTTTTTTTGTCAACCAGGCCATCTCACACGCAATATTATTAATTACTGCATTAAACAGGGTTAGAAAATTCTTAAAGTGGCGTAAGGAAATTCGTAATTCATTTCAATTTACCGCACCTTACCTGGCTTAAAAATGGACCTAATTCAGCCCGACAAATAGTTTATCCATCTGATAGATCTATGATTTTAATTTAAGCCTTATAAGTAAATTCCGATTATTCCCATTCCGTACCAATAATTAGTGCAAAAGTGAAAAACTCTGCCGTGAAATGCGCAGGCATTCACTTATCCTATTAGCCTGAAAAAAGGCGTTAAAAAAAAGCAGCTAACGCCAATTCGCCGTATTTATCACCAGAAAAAACCCGACTTCCTGCCCTCTTTTACTCATGCTGAACTCTGGTAATTTGTTGCCCTATACTGAACGCGCCCGAAATCTGGGTAAATCCTACATTCATTGATTCATATAAATGCAGGAAACGTTGTTATGAAAAAACTGATGGTTGCCGGTGCAGCCTTACTTTACGTTGCCGTTTCTTCCGCTGCGATTGCCGCGCCGGAAGAAGCTGGTGCTGCAGCAGGCGCGCAGGCGGGAGCAATCTCTTCCGGCGCGTCTACCGCTGTGGGTATCGGCGCGCTCGGTGCGTTAGTGGGTCTCGGCATTGCTGCTTCTGGCGGCGGTGACGGTGCAAATACCGGTACAACAACAACCACCACAACGAGCACCACTCGTTGATGTAGCACCTTTAAGCATAACCACACACCCGTGTGGTTATTTTTTGCTTGGCTTATTTAGACAGGGATACACCGTGCGCCGACTCTCTTTGCTACTTCTTTGCCTGTTGTTGCAGGCCTGCACACAAACGCAAAAAGGCCTCGAACAAACCGTGATGCTGGCCGTGAATGGCCCGGATGATGTCACGGTCACCAACGAGCAGGTTGCTAACCTGCCCTACGCCAGCCTCTATGCCCGCATCAATGAAGGACCGCGCATCTTCGTGGTGCTCGGTTACAACGAAAACGGCCAGCAGAAGTGGATCACCCAGGATAAAGCGATGCTGGTGATGCAGCATGGCCGTCTGATCAAAACCCTGGGTTTACCGAGCAACCTCGCTGACGTCAGTAACCTGGCGCAGGATCCGCTCGCCGATGCGCTGCATCTGCAACACGGTGCCAGCTGGACGCGCGTGGTGCAGTGGCGCGAGCAAGATAAAGTGCGTGCCGCCACAGCGGTTTCCCGCTTCGAGCGCGGTGACGATACGGTGCTGGACATCGCCGGTGAACGCGTACCGTGCCGCGTCTGGCATGAAACCGTGCGCATGGAGAACGTAGGCGCGGAGTGGCAGAACACCTTCTGGATCGATAACCGTGATGGCACGGTATTGCAGGCCAACCAGATGCTGGCCGCCGATGCCTTCCCCGTTGAAACCACCATTCTGAAGCCGGCGAAATCATGAAAAAAATAACTCCAATGCTGGCAGCATTGACGCTGCTCACGGCTGGCCACGCACTGGCGGCGGCGCAAGTCACCGTTCACGATCTGCCGGGAAAAAACACACTGCAAATTAACGATGCGCAGAATCTTAGTCAGTTGCTCACCCATCCTGAACTGCGCAGTTGGTGGCCGGGCACGGTGATTGCCGAACGCGGCGCAACGGCGGTAGCACAGCAGCAACAGAAGCAGCTGCTGGCCGATCTGCGCGCCTGGCAAGCCGACAGCGGCGAGTCGTTGGCCGCAACCATCGGCTCGGTTATCCACCAGCTTGGCGCGCTGCAGGTAACGGGCCGCCAGTTCACCTCGCTCGATCCCGATGACGTGCGTCTGCGTCCACAGGATAACCGCACGCTGCAAGGCAGCTATGACCTCTATATGCTGGCGCAGCCGACGCAGGTACTGGTGCTGGGGGCGTTGAGCAATCCGGGTAAAGCGCGCTGGCAGCCTGGCCGCGAAGTGCGTGATTACCTCGAAGGCCACGATCGTCTGTCCGGCGCGGAACGCAGCTATGCCACGGTGATTGCGCCGTCCGGCAGCACCCAGCAAGTTCCGGTTGCCTACTGGAATCATCGCCATATCGAAGTGGAACCCGGCAGCATTATCTGGCTCGGTTTCACCTCATGGAGCTTGCCATGGGGCCACAGCGATTTGAATGAGCGCATGCTTTCCGTTCTGACTCACCGGATACCAGACTGATGAAAAAACAATTACTTCTCAGCCTGTTGGCTGCTTCTGTTTCCGCCGCTTGCCAGGTGCATGCGGAAACCTGGCCTGAACCGGTCGGTCCTTCTCAATCGGATTTTGGTGGCGTTGGCCTGATGCAGACGCCCACCGCGCGTATGGCGAAAGAGGGCGAATTTAGCGTCAACTTCCGCGATAACGATCAATATCGCTACTATTCTGCCTCGCTGCAGCTGTTCCCGTGGCTGGAAACCACCGTACGCTATACCGATGTGCGTACCCGCCGTTACAGCGCAGTAGAAGGTTTCAGCGGCAACCAAAGCTATAAAGATAAAGCCTTCGATGTGAAGCTGCGCCTATGGCAAGAGAGCTACTGGCTGCCAGAAGTGGCGGTTGGCTCACGCGATTTAGGCGGTACCGGTCTGTTCGACAGCGAATATCTGGTGGCGAGCAAAGCGTGGGGCCCGTTCGATTTCACCTTGGGTCTGGGCTGGGGTTATCTCGGCAACAGCGGCACCATTAAGAACCCGTTCTGCTCCTACAGCGACAGCTTCTGTAGCCGCACCGGCGGTGGCGAAGCGGGTTCAATTAATGGCTCGCAGATGTTCCACGGTCCGGCGGCGCTGTTTGGCGGCGTAGAGTATCAAACACCGTGGCAGCCGCTGCGCCTCAAGCTGGAGTACGAAGGCAACGATTATCAGGATGATTTCGCCGGTCGTTTGGATCAGCGCAGTAAAGTCAACGTCGGCGCGATTTATCGCCTCACCGACTGGGCGGACATCAACGCCAGCTACGAGCGCGGCAACACCTTTATGTTCGGCTTTACCCTGCGCACCAATTTCAACGATCTGCATCAGTCGCATATCGATAGCGAGAAGCCGGCCTACAACCCGCAGCCGCAGGGCGATCTGTTGCAGCCAACGGTGGTGGCAAACCAGCTGACCGATCTGAAGTACAACGCAGGACTGAATGGCCCGCATATTCAAACCAAAGGCAGCACGTTGTATGTTTCCGGCGAGCAGACCAAATATCGCGATACGCGCGAAGGGGTCGATCGCGCCAATCGCATTATCATGAACAACCTGCCGGCCGGCATCGATACCATCGACGTCACCGAGTCGCGCTTCAATATGCCGCAGGTGAGCACGCGCACCAACGTTGCCAGCCTGCATAACGAACTCGTGGGTTATCCGCTGGGGCATGAACAGCCGCTGCAGCAGACGCGTGAAAATCCGGTCGATCCCGGTGCCACCGAGCAAGGTTTCTTCATCCGCAAAGATCGTCTGAACTACAGCCTGTCGCCGGTGCTGAATCAGTCCGTCGGCGGACCGGAAAGCTTCTACATGTATCAGGTTGGCGTGATGGCCAACGCCGATTACTGGCTTACCGATCACCTGTTGGTCGGCGGCAGCCTGTTTGGCAACCTCGCCAATAACTACGATAAGTTCAACTACAACGGCGCACCGGCGGATTCAACGCTGCCGCGCGTGCGTACTCATATTCGTGATTACGTTGAGAACAACGTTTACGTTAACGATCTGCAAGCCAACTACATGCAGGCGCTCGGCAACGGTTTCTACGGCCAGGTTTACGGCGGTTATCTGGAAACCATGTACGGCGGCGTCGGCGGCGAAGTGCTGTATCGTCCGATAGATAGCAACTGGGCCTTCGGGGTTGATGCCAACTACGTGAAGCAGCGTGATTGGGACAACATGATGCAGTTCACCGATTACAAAGCGCCAACCGGACATTTCACCGCGTACTGGCGTCCGTGGTTTATGCAGGACGTATTGGTGAAAGCCAGCGTCGGTGAATATCTGGCGAAGGATAAAGGCGTTACCGTTGATGTGTCGAAGCGGTTTGATAGCGGCGTGATGGTGGGCTTCTACGCCACCAAAACCAACGTGTCGGCGGAAGCCTATGGCGAAGGCGACTTCACTAAAGGCTTCTATATTTCGGTGCCGATGGATCTGTTTACCGTGACGCCAACGCGAGGCCGCGCGCAGGTGAACTGGGTGCCGTTGACGCGAGATGGTGGGCAGATGCTGGGTCGTAAATATCAGCTGTATGACCTGACGTCAGATCGTGATGCGCGATTTAATTAACATCAGCACGGGTGGTTTGAAACCCGCGCGATAAATCGCGCCGCTACGGAGAGGTGCACATACCGTAGCGGCGCCATTTATTGCGCGTTACCGACTATTAATCTGCGTCATAACCCAAATTGGGTGCCAGCCAGCGCTCAACTTCGCTCACGATCATGCCTTTACGCGCGGCGTAATCTTCCACCTGATCGCGCTGAATCTGCGCCACGGCGAAGTACTTGCTATCGGGATGGCTGAAGTACCAGCCGGAAACCGCTGCGCCTGGCCACATGGCGAAAGACTCGGTGAGCTTCATGCCGGTATGTTTTTCCACCTCCAGCAGCTGCCAGATCGGTGCTTTCTCAGTGTGTTCCGGACACGCCGGATAACCCGGTGCGGGACGAATGCCCTGATAATTTTCGCGAATCAGCTCTTCGTTGCTGAGATTTTCATGAGCGGCAAAGCCCCAAATCACCTTACGCACGCGTTCGTGCAGATATTCAGCAAAGGCTTCTGCCAGGCGATCCGACACCGCTTTCACCATGATTTTGTTGTAATCATCGTGCTGCTTGTCATACGCCTCGGCCAGCGCATCTTCCTCAATTCCGGCGGTAACCGCAAACGCGCCGAGATAATCGGCTTTACCGCTGGATTTTGGGGCCACAAAGTCGGCTAAACAGTAGTTGGCGAAGTCGGTTTTCTCGGTCTGCTGACGCAAGTGATGACTGACGCACAGCACCTGATTGCGGTTCTCGTTGCTGTAGATTTCAATGTCATCGCCGACACGGTTGGCCGGGAAAATCCCCACCACGCCGCGTGGATTGAGCGTGCCGGTGCTGCTCAGCATATCGAGCATGGCGTTGGCATCGGCAAACAGGCGTTTGGCCTCTTCGCCCACCACTTCATCTTCCAGGATACGCGGATATTTGCCGGCCAGCGACCAGGTCATAAAGAACGGCGTCCAGTCGATGTAATTACGCAGCGTTTCAATGCTGGCTTCGACCGGACTCACGCCGAGGCGGTGCGCCACCGGCGGCGTATAGCTTTCCCAATCGATGACATAATCATTATCGCGCGCAGTTTGCAGGCTCACCGGCGGCGTGCGCGGCTTTTTGCGTGCGTGCTGAATACGCACAGTGTCGTACTCTTTGCGCGTGCGCGCCACGAAATCTTCTTTCAGCGTTTCGGACAGCAGCGATGACACCACGCCCACGGTGCGCGAGGCGTTCTGAACGTACACCGTTGGGCCGCTATAGTTCTGCTCGATTTTCACTGCGGTATGCGCTTTCGAGGTAGTCGCGCCGCCAATCAGCAGCGGGATGGTGAATCCCTGGCGCTCCATCTCTTTGGCGACGTTGACCATCTCATCCAGCGACGGCGTGATCAGGCCGGAAAGCCCGATGATATCGGCGTTCTCGGCAATCGCGGTTTTGAGGATTTTGTCACTCGGCACCATAACGCCGAGGTCAATGATTTCGTAGTTGTTACATTGCAGCACTACGCCGACGATATTTTTGCCGATGTCATGCACATCGCCTTTTACCGTTGCCAGCACAATCTTGCCGTTGCTGCGTCCGGCCTCTTTGCTGGCCTGAATATAAGGTTCGAGATAGGCCACCGCTTGCTTCATCACGCGCGCTGATTTTACCACCTGCGGCAGGAACATCTTGCCCTCGCCGAACAGATCGCCAACCACGTTCATGCCGGACATCAGCGGCCCTTCAATCACTTCAATCGGCCGCGCTGCTGCCTGGCGCGCCTCTTCGGTATCCAGCTCAATAAACTCGGTGATGCCTTTCACCAGCGAGTATTCCAGACGTTTTACCACGTCCCAGCTGCGCCATTCGGCCTGCTGTTTCTCCTGCTCGCCGTCGCTTTTGCTGCCGCGATATTTCTCCGCCAGTTCCAGCAAGCGCTCGGTGCCATCGTCACGACGATTCAGCACCACATCTTCCACCGCGTCGCGCAGTTCGGCAGGCAGATCGTCGTAAATCGCCAGCTGACCGGCGTTCACGATGCCCATGTCCATGCCGTTGCGGATGGCGTAATAGAGGAACACCGCGTGAATCGCTTCACGCACCGGTTCATTGCCACGGAACGAGAACGACACGTTGGAGACGCCGCCGGAGATCATCGCGTGTGGCAGTTCGCGCTTGATGTCTTCGCAGGCACCGATAAAGTCCATCGCGTAATTGTTGTGTTCTTCAATGCCGGTCGCTACGGCAAAAATATTCGGGTCGAAAATGATGTCTTCTGGCGGGAAACCGACCTCTTCGGTCAAAATCTTGTAGGCGCGACGACAGATCTCAATTTTGCGCGCCCGCGTATCCGCCTGACCCGCTTCGTCAAACGCCATCACCACCATCGCTGCGCCGTAGCGACGCACTTTGCGCGCGTGCGCGATAAACGGTTCCACGCCCTCTTTCATCGAAATAGAGTTCACAATGCCTTTGCCCTGAATGCACTGCAGGCCTTTCTCGATCACTTCCCATTTCGAGGAGTCGATCATAATTGGCACGCGGGCGATATCCGGCTCACCAGCAATCAGATTGAGGAAGCGCACCATCGCCGCTTCCGCATCCAGCATGCCTTCATCCATGTTGATGTCGATGATTTGCGCACCGTTCTCTACCTGCTGGCGCGCCACATCCAGCGCTTCGTTGTATTTCTCTTCTTTGATCAGACGCTTAAATTTGGCCGAGCCGGTGACGTTGGTGCGTTCACCCACGTTGACGAACAGCGAATCGGCCTGAATATTCAGCGGTTCAAGCCCGGCTAAGCGACAGGCAACCGGAATCTCAGGCAACTGGCGCGGCGCAACGCCGTCTACCGCTGCCGCCATCGCCGCGATGTGTTCCGGCGTGGTGCCGCAGCAGCCGCCGATAATATTGAGGAAACCGGCGCGCGCCCACTCACCAATTTGCTCAGCCATGATCGCCGCATCGAGATCGTATTCACCAAAGGCGTTGGGCAAACCGGCGTTCGGGTGCGCGGTGACGTAGCCTTCAGCAATGCGCGACAACTCCGCCACATACTGACGCAGTTCATCCGGGCCCAGCGCACAGTTGAGGCCGAACGACAGCGGTTCGGCGTGGCGCAGCGAGTTATAGAAACCTTCGGTGGTTTGGCCGGAGAGCGTACGACCGGACGCATCGGTGATGGTGCCGGAGATCATTAGCGGCAGCTTCACGCCCATCGCTTCCATCTCGGCCTGCACCGCGTAGATCGCCGCTTTGGCGTTCAGGGTATCGAACACCGTTTCGATCATGATGAGGTCGGAGCCACCGGCGATCAGCGCATGCGTCGATTCGCGGTAGGCTTCCACCAGCTGATTGAAGGTGACGTTACGATAGGCGGGATCGTTGACGTCCGGCGAGATAGAACAGGTGCGGTTGGTTGGGCCCAACACGCCCGCCACGTAGCGCGGACGATGCGGCGTTTTCGCCGTCCATGCGTCGGCGCTGGCACGCGCCAGTTTGGCGGCTTCGAAGTTGATCTCCGCCGATAGCGCTTCCATCGCGTAATCGGCCATCGCAATGGTGGTGGAGTTGAAGGTGTTGGTCTCGAGAATATCCGCGCCGGCAGCGAGATAGGCATCGTGGATTTCGCGGATCACCTCCGGTTTGGTTAGCACCAACAGATCGTTGTTGCCCTTCAAATCAGATGGCCAGTCGGCAAAGCGGCTGCCACGGAAATCCTGCTCACTCAGTTTATAACTCTGGATCATGGTGCCCATGCCACCGTCCAGAATCATAATGCGTTGCGCCAGCTGCTGCTGCAGCATTTCTGTTTTGTTGCTCACTCTCGCCCCGTCCACGTCATTGCGTTGGCTAATATGCCAGCCAGTCATACTGGCACAACTTGCAGGTGATCAAAAGTCAGCTCAGATGAGACATTTTCAGCTATTGCCGATGACAGGTCTGACCAGAAAGTCAGCGTTTGCATTAATGCGGTTAAAAACGAAAATGGTTTCCAGCATTGATGCGAATTGGAGACGTTATGGCAACCCCTGCGCCCGTGAAACGCGGCAAGAAACCGCGTGCGACAACGGCTACCACCAGCGCGCCCGTCGGCGGGCAAGTACAATCTTTGACGCGTGGTCTGCGCCTGCTGGAGCTGATTGCCGAATCCCACGGCAGCGTGGCGCTGACCGAACTGGCACAACAGGCCGGTTTACCCAACTCCACCACTCATCGCCTGCTCTCCACCATGCAGCAGCAAGGTTTTGTGCATCAGGTGGGCGACTTAGGTTTGTGGACCATTGGTTCGCACGCGTTTGTGGTCGGCAGCAGCTTCCTGCAGAGCCGCAATCTGCTGGCGATTGTGCATCCGTTGCTGCGCAAGCTGATGGAAGATGCCGGCGAGACGGTGAATCTGGCGGTGCTGGATCTCAGCGATTATCAGGCGGTGATCATCGATCAGGTGCAGTGTACGCAGCTGATGCGCATGTCCGCGCCGATTGGCGGCAAGCTGCCGATGCATGCATCCGGCGCCGGCAAAGCGTTTCTGGCGCATCTGAGCGATGAGCAAGTTACCGCGCTGCTGCATCAAAAAGGGCTGCATCACTACACGCCGAAAACGCTGATGTCGCCGCACAGCCTGAAGGAGAATCTGGCGCTGATTCGTAAGATGGGCTTTTCGCACGATGATGAAGAGCACGCGCTGGGTCTGCGCTGCGTTGCGGCACCGATTTATGACGAACATGGCGAACCCTTCGCCGCCATCTCAATCTCCGGCCCGATTGCGCGCATGACTGACGACCGCATCACCGAGCTGGGAGCGCTGGTGATCCGCGCCGCGAAGCAGGTGACCCAAACCTATTCTGGCCGCTAAGCGGCCACCGACGCATAGCGCGCGCTGAAACGCTGGCTGGCGCGCCACGCAATTACCTCTTCAATATGCCCTTCGCGGATGCGCGTTTGCAGCGCGCGCCACCAGTTGGGATCAAACAGCTGCGGATGCAGCGCCTGCAGCAGTTTGCCGGTCGAGGGTTCGCTGCACAGCGCATAGCGGAAGGTTTCCGGGAACACATCATCCGGCCCGACGCTGTACCACGGCTCGGCCTGCAGCTCATCTTCCTCATAGCGCGCCTGCGGCACATCGCGGAACACCAGTTCGGTCATCGGGCGGATTTCGTCGTAATCGTAAAACACCACGCGGCCATGACGCGTCATACCAAAGTTTTTGTACAGCATGTCGCCGGGGAAAATATTTGCCGCCGCCAGCTGACGAATCGCATCACCATATTCGCCAATCGCATGCTGCCGCTGTTCCGGCGAAGCCTGAGCCAGCCACAGATTAAGCGGCTCCATGCGGCGTTCCAGCCACAAATGGCGGATGATCACCACATCGTCGCGCAGCTCGAGCTTTTCCGGGATATCGCGCTCAAACTCCGCCATCAGCTCGGCCGGAATACGCGCGCGCGGTAACGCAAAGTGCTCAAACTCCTGCGTATCCGCCATGCGGCCCACGCGATCGTGCTCTTTGACCATGCGATAGCAGTCGCGCACCTGCGCATCGGTGACCTCTTTTTGCGGTGCGAAGCGGTCTTTGATCACCTTAAATACGCGATCAAAACCCGGCAGCGTGAACACCATCATTACCATGCCGCGAATGCCGGGTGCGACGGTGAAATCTTCCTGACTTTTCGCCAGATAGTGCAGGTATTCACGGTAGCATTCGGTTTTACCGTGCTTCTGACAGCCAATCGCCATGTAGCGCTCTGCCACGGTTTTTCCCGGCAGAATCGGTTGCAGCCACGCCACCAGCGCGGCAGGCACCGGCGCGTACACCATGAAATAGGCGCGGGCAAAACCAAACACGATGCTGGCATCATCGCTGTCGGTGAGACAGGTATCGATCCATAAACGGCCAGCATCATCGCGCTGAATCGGCAGCAAACAGGGCACCATGCCATCACTCAGCTGCAGGCGCGCCACAATCCACGCGGTTTTGTTGCGGTAAAACAATTCGCTGGCGACATCCAGCGTCGCCGTCGCCAGCTGTGTGGCACCAAACTGCTCGTGCAGATGGCGCACAATCCAGCCGATATCGCGCGTTTGATCCTGCCACGTTAGACGCAGCGGAATGTCATTCAGCACCTGACGCAGTGTTTCCTGCCAATTCTGCTGCGGACGATAGAGGCGCGACAGCGGGCGCGGCGCAACCGGTGCAGGCGCATAGGGCTGCGACGGCAAGATAAACAGACGCTCGGGCGACAAATGGCTGTGGCCCTGCAGGCGACAATAGACCGAATTGAAGAAGCTTTCGGCGATTTCATGGCGCGGATAGCCGGGCAGCAAGGTTTCGTAATGGCTTTTCACCCGTAGCCAGAACTCGTCATCCCAGTCCGAAGTGTCATTGAGAATGCGCAGCTGGTTGGTGACCAGGCCAACATGGTGATCGTAAAGATGGATACGCGCTTTCATTGCCTGCTGCACCGCGTGCCAGTCGGCCTGCTCGAAGCGCTGTTGCGCACCGGCGGTAATATCCAGAAAGCGGCCATACTGCGCGTCAAAACCTTGCAGAATGGTGTGGGCGATCAGCGATTCTCTCGGCGTCATCGGCAACGCTCCTTTAGCGGTAAGTGGTCGCCATTGAATGGCGACCTTACAACGGCTTCAGAATTGTGCGGCTTCGGTGGAGCCGGTCAGCGCGGTCACGGAGGATTGTCCGCCCTGGATGACGTTGGTGACGCGATCGAAATAGCCGGTGCCCACTTCCTGCTGATGCGATGAGAAGGTGTAACCCTTATCGCGCGCCGCAAACTCCGGCTGCTGCACTTTCTCCACGTAATGGCGCATGCCTTCGCCCTGTGCATAGGCGTGCGCCAGGTCAAACATGTTGAACCACATGCTGTGAATCCCGGCGAGCGTAATGAACTGGAAGCGATAGCCCATTTCGCTCAGCGCCTGCTGGAAACGGGCGATAGTGCGATCGTCAAGGTTCTTCTTCCAGTTGAACGAAGGCGAGCAGTTGTAAGCCAGCAGCTTGCCGGGATACTGCGCGTGAATCGCGTCGGCAAAGCGCTGCGCCATCTCCAGATCTGGCGTTGAGGTTTCGCACCACAGCACATCGGCATAAGGCGCATACGCTAGCCCGCGGCTGATCGCCTGTTCAATCCCGGCACGCGTGCGGAAGAAGCCTTCCGAGGTGCGCTCGCCGGTGATAAACGCCGCATCGCGCGGGTCGCAATCTGAGGTGATCAGATCGGCGGCATCCGCATCGGTGCGCGCCAGCAACACCGTCGGCACGTTCATGACGTCCGCGGCCAGACGCGCCGCCACCAGTTTCTGAATCGCTTCCTGCGTTGGGACTAATACCTTGCCACCCATGTGGCCGCACTTCTTCACCGCCGCCAGTTGGTCTTCAAAATGCACCGCGCCAGCACCGGCCTGAATCATCGATTTCATCAGCTCGAACGCATTGAGCACGCCGCCAAAGCCCGCTTCCGCATCGGCGACAATCGGCAGGAAGTAATCAATAAAATCACTGTCTTCTGGCGATACGCCGCTGGCCCACTGAATTTGATCGGCTCGCTGGAAGCTCTGATTAATCCGCTCCACCACATTTGGCACCGAATTCACCGGATACAGCGATTGGTCGGGATACATCTGCCCGGCCAGGTTAGCATCTGCCGCCACCTGCCAGCCGGAGAGGTAAATCGCCTCTATGCCGGCTTTCGCCTGCTGCACCGCTTGTCCGCCGGTCAACGCGCCAAGGCTGTTGATGTAGCCTTTGCTCGATTCACCATTCAGCAGCGACCAGAGTTTGGTGGCACCGCGCTCCGCCAGCGTGCAGGCGGGATTGACCGAACCGCGCAGATTGACCACATCCTCCGCACTGTACGGACGAGTAATTCCCTGCCAGCGCGCATCATTCCAGCTCGATTCCAGTTGTTTGATCTGTTGCGTACGATTCATCGTCATATCTCCAGGTTCAAGGCAGCAGGCGGTAGCCCGGCAGAGTGAGGAAGGAAACCAGTTCGTCATCGGTGGTAATTTGCGCCATCAGCGCGGCGGCATCGTCGAAGCGTCCATTTTGAAAACGTTCTGCGCCAACGGTTTGCTGCAAGGTGGCCAGCTCTTCCTCCAGCAGCCGTTCAAACAGCGCCACCGTTACCGGCTGGCCATCGCTGAGAATTTGTTTGTGATGAATCCATTGCCAGATGGAGGTGCGGGCGATTTCAGCGGTGGCGGCATCTTCCATCAACCCATCAATCGGAACGCAGCCGTTGCCGCTGATCCAGGCTTCCAGATATTGCAGCGCCACGCGGATATTGGCGCGCATGCCGGCTTCAGTACGCTTGCCGCGACAGGGCGCCAGCAGACGTTCGGCGGTGATTGGCGCATCCTGCTCACGCGTGATGTGCAGTTGATTGGGCTGATCGCCCAGCCGACGGTCAAACTCCTCCATCGCGATATCAGCCAGGCCGGGATGCGCCACCCAGGTTCCGTCGTGACCGTTGCCCGCTTCTCGTGCCTTATCTTCCTGCACCTTTTGCGTCACCCATAAATTGCGCTCCGCGTCTTTGCTCGGAATCAGCGCCGACATACCGCCCATCGCCAGCGCACCACGACGATGACAGGTTCGAATCAGCAGGCGTGAATAGGCATCGAGGAATGGCTGATCCATGCTGATTTGCTGGCGATCCGGCAGGATACGATCGGGATGCTGGCCCAGCGTTTTGATGTAGCTGAAGATGTAATCCCAACGGCCACAGTTCAGGCCAACGACGTGATCGCGCAGTTCCCACAGGATCTCATCCATCTGGAATACCGCCGGCAGCGTTTCGATCAATACCGTGGCTTTGATGGTGCCGCGCGGCAGATCGAAGCGATCTTCACTGAAGCGGAAGATCTCACGCCACCACGCCACTTCAGCGGCATGCTCAGTTTTCGGCAGATAGAACCATGGCGCGTGGCCCTTCTCCAGCAGCGCTTCAACGTTGTGGAAAAAGTAGAGCGCAAAGTCGAACAATCCGCCGGGAATGGCCCGATCGCGCCACTCCACATGCTTTTCATTCAGATGCAGACCGCGCACCCGACACATCAGCAGCGCCGGATTGGCGCGCAGCTGGTAGATCTTGCCGGTTTCACTGGTGAAGCTCAGCGTGCCATTGATGGCATCGCGCAGTGTTAATTGTCCGTCGATCAGCTTCTGCCAGGTTGGCGCCAGTGAATCTTCAAAATCGGCCATGAAGACGTTGACGTTCGCGTTGAGCGCGTTGATCACCATTTTGCGATCCGGCGGCCCGGTGATCTCTACGCGACGATCCTGAAGCAGCTGCGGAATAGGACGAACTTGCCACGCATTTTCACGAATGGAAGCGGTTTCCGAATCAAAGCCGGGTAACTCACCCTGATCGTAACGCTTCTGTCGTTGCTGGCGTGCTTTCAGCAGGCGTTCGCGCTCTGGTGCAAAGCGCACCACTAATGCGTGTATAAAGTCGATTGCTTCTGGGGTAAGCAGCTGCTTTTCCGCGTGGGTAAAGGGCTGGCTGAAGGTTAGCGTATTGCTGATAACCGAGTCTGTCATGCGGGCTGCCTCCTGAGTTGATCCATCGTTTAACGATCGGATCCGGATGTAGGGTGTTTTATAACCTGCAAGATCAGAGCATAATGATTTTTATTTTAATTTCAAAAACTATTTCCATTTTAATGTTTATTTTAATTTATCAGATTGATATTTATGTAATTTAATCTCTCGAATTAAAGGCAATAACTTCCACTGGTGAATTGAAGGCAAAAAAAAAGCCGCGATAGCTTTCGGCTAGCGCGGCAGGATCAAACGAGGTGTTTGATCTATTCGAGTGTTGGATTCATCCGGCGCAGATCGAACGGCGTGATCTGATAAACGTAGTAGTTCAGCCAGTTGGAGAACAGCAGGTTGCCGTGGCTGCGCCAGGTGGCGCGCGGTGGCAGCTCTGGGTTGTCGTGCGGGAAGTAATTGAACGGCACGTCCGGCTGCAGGCCAGCATCGTAATCGCGATGATACTCACCCGAGAGCGTCAGCGCATCGTACTCAGGGTGGCCGGTGACAAACGCCAGGCGCTTGTCTTTGCTCGCCATCAGATATGCGCCGGTGGATTCCGATTCGGCAAATAGCTCGAGATCGGTGTAATCGCGGATCAGCTGGCTCGGAAAATCAGCATAGCGCGAATGCGGGGCCAGGAAATTGTCGTCAAAACCGCGCGTTAGTAAGGCGTGGGGATGCAGGATTTGGTGCTCATAAACACCGGACAATTTGTTCTGCCGCGTCTGCTTAGGAATGCCATACAGAATGTTGAGTGCCGCCTGAACCGCCCAACAGACAAAGAGCGTGGAGGTAACGTGTTCATTCGCCCAATGCAGTACGCGTTGAATCTGCGGCCAGTAAGCGACATCATTGAAATCGACCAATCCCAGCGGCGCGCCGGTCACAATCAGTCCATCGAAGTTATCGTTTTGGATGTCTTCGAAGTTGCAGTAGAAGTTGTTCAGATGCTCCGTCGGCGTGTTGCGCGACTCGCGACTATCAATGCGCAGCAGCTGCACATCAATCTGCAACGGTGAGTTAGAGAGCAGACGCAGGAACTGATTTTCTGTCTCAATCTTCTTTGGCATCAGGTTAAGAATCAGCACTTTTAGCGGACGGATCTCCTGAACACTGGCGCGCGACGACGTCATGACAAAGACGTTTTCATCACGCAAAAAATTCACTGCCGGTAATTCGTCGGGAATCCTGATTGGCATAACCTACTCACCTCTTACTGATAACCGTATAAACGTTTAGACATCCAGATGCCCGACATTAACGTGTTATGTCGGGAATGTCGAGTCTTCATGCGATTTATGAAAATGTTTCAGCTTTAATGGGATTTGGGATAAGTCGTGGCGTATTTATGCTGGATTAGCTTCTTGAAATGGAAGTTTGAGATGAAATTTGCGTGATTTTCATACACTGAATCGCTCTATTCTATGCGATTTTAGCTGATTTCAGACGCAAAAAAACCCCGGACTCTCGTCCGGGGCTTCTTCACTATTTGATGCCTGGCAGTTCCCTACTCTCGCATGGGGAGGCCCCACACTACCATCGGCGCTACGGCGTTTCACTTCTGAGTTCGGCATGGGGTCAGGTGGGACCACCGCGCTAAAGCCGCCAGGCAAATTCTGTTTCGTCTGCAGCCCCTCTCAGGCGCCGCAGACCAGTCCGTAAACAAGCTGAAAATCTCTGGTCTCTCAGACCAAAACGCCTCTGGCGTTGTAAGGTTAAGCCTCACGGGTCATTAGTACCGGTTAGCTCAACGCATCGCTGCGCTTACACATCCGGCCTATCAACGTCGTAGTCTTCAACGTCCCTTCAGGACCCTCAAGGGGTCAGGGAGAACTCATCTCGGGGCAAGTTTCGTGCTTAGATGCTTTCAGCACTTATCTTTTCCGCACTTAGCTACCGGGCAGTGCCATTGGCATGACAACCCGAACACCAGTGGTGCGTTCACTCCGGTCCTCTCGTACTAGGAGCAACCCCCCTCAATTCTCCAGCGCCCACGGCAGATAGGGACCGAACTGTCTCACGACGTTCTAAACCCAGCTCGCGTACCACTTTAAACGGCGAACAGCCGTACCCTTGGGACCTACTTCAGCCCCAGGATGTGATGAGCCGACATCGAGGTGCCAAACACCGCCGTCGATATGAACTCTTGGGCGGTATCAGCCTGTTATCCCCGGAGTACCTTTTATCCGTTGAGCGATGGCCCTTCCATTCAGAACCACCGGATCACTATGACCTGCTTTCGCACCTGCTCGAGCCGTCACTCTCGCAGTCAAGCTGGCTTATGCCATTGCACTAACCTCCTGATGTCCGACCAGGATTAGCCAACCTTCGTGCTCCTCCGTTACTCTTTGGGAGGAGACCGCCCCAGTCAAACTACCCACCAGACACTGTCCGCAGCCCGGATTACGGGCCTACGTTAGAACATCAAACATTAAAGGGTGGTATTTCAAGGTTGGCTCCACGCAGACTGGCGTCCACGCTTCAAAGCCTCCCACCTATCCTACACATCAAGGCTCAATGTTCAGTGTCAAGCTATAGTAAAGGTTCACGGGGTCTTTCCGTCTTGCCGCGGGTACACTGCATCTTCACAGCGATTTCAATTTCACTGAGTCTCGGGTGGAGACAGCCTGGCCATCATTACGCCATTCGTGCAGGTCGGAACTTACCCGACAAGGAATTTCGCTACCTTAGGACCGTTATAGTTACGGCCGCCGTTTACCGGGGCTTCGATCAAGAGCTTCTCCTTGCGGATAACCCCATCAATTAACCTTCCGGCACCGGGCAGGCGTCACACCGTATACGTCCACTTTCGTGTTTGCACAGTGCTGTGTTTTTAATAAACAGTTGCAGCCAGCTGGTATCTTCGACTGCCTTCAGCTCCATCCGCGAGGGACTTCACCTGATGACAGCGTGCCTTCTCCCGAAGTTACGGCACCATTTTGCCTAGTTCCTTCACCCGAGTTCTCTCAAGCGCCTTGGTATTCTCTACCTGACCACCTGTGTCGGTTTGGGGTACGATTTCGTGTTACCTGGAGCTTAGAGGCTTTTCCTGGAAGCAGGGCATCAGTTACTTCACCACCGTGGTGGCTCGTCGTCACGCCTCAGCCTTAAGATACCCCGGATTTACCAAAGGTATCAGCCTACACGCTTAAACCGGGACAACCGTCGCCCGGATAACCTAGCCTTCTCCGTCCCCCCTTCGCAGTAACACCAAGTGCAGGAATATTAACCTGCTTCCCATCGACTACGCTTTTCAGCCTCGCCTTAGGGGTCGACTCACCCTGCTCCGATTAACGTTGAACAGGAACCCTTGGTCTTCCGGCGAGCGGGCTTTTCACCCGCTTTATCGTTACTTATGTCAGCATTCGCACTTCTGATACCTCCAGCATGCCTCACAGCACACCTTCGACGGCTTACAGAACGCTCCCCTACCCAACAACACATAGTGTCGCTGCCGCAGCTTCGGTGCATGGTTTAGCCCCGTTACATCTTCCGCGCAGGCCGACTCGACCAGTGAGCTATTACGCTTTCTTTAAATGATGGCTGCTTCTAAGCCAACATCCTGGCTGTCTGTGCCTTCCCACATCGTTTCCCACTTAACCATGACTTTGGGACCTTAGCTGGCGGTCTGGGTTGTTTCCCTCTTCACGACGGACGTTAGCACCCGCCGTGTGTCTCCCGTGATAACATTCTCCGGTATTCGCAGTTTGCATCGGGTTGGTAAGCCGGGATGGCCCCCTAGCCGAAACAGTGCTCTACCCCCGGAGATGAGTTCACGAGGCGCTACCTAAATAGCTTTCGGGGAGAACCAGCTATCTCCCGGTTTGATTGGCCTTTCACCCCCAGCCACAAGTCATCCGCTAATTTTTCAACATTAGTCGGTTCGGTCCTCCAGTTAGTGTTACCCAACCTTCAACCTGCCCATGGCTAGATCACCGGGTTTCGGGTCTATACCCTGCAACTTAACGCCCAGTTAAGACTCGGTTTCCCTGCGGCTCCCCTATACGGTTAACCTTGCTACAGAATATAAGTCGCTGACCCATTATACAAAAGGTACGCAGTCACCCCATTAAAGAGGCTCCCACTGCTTGTACGTACACGGTTTCAGGTTCTGTTTCACTCCCCTCGCCGGGGTTCTTTTCGCCTTTCCCTCACGGTACTGGTTCACTATCGGTCAGTCAGGAGTATTTAGCCTTGGAGGATGGTCCCCCCATATTCAGACAGGATACCACGTGTCCCGCCCTACTCTTCGAACTCACAATCTGTGCACTTTCGTGTACGGGACTATCACCCGGTATCGTGCGACTTTCCAGACGCTTCCACTAACGCACAAACTGATTCAGGTTCTGGGCTGTTCCCCGTTCGCTCGCCGCTACTGGGGGAATCTCGGTTGATTTCTTTTCCTCCGGGTACTTAGATGTTTCAGTTCCCCGGGTTCGCCTCGCAACACTATGTATTCATGTTGCGATGATGCACTGGGTGCACCGGGTTTCCCCATTCGGACATCGTCGGCTGTAGCGGTTCATATCACCTTACCGACGCTTTACGCAGATTAGCACGTCCTTCATCGCCTCTGACTGCCAGGGCATCCACCGTGTACGCTTAGTCGCTTAACCTCACAACCCACAGGCGTTTTGCAACGCGCGCAGACTGCAAGCATTTGAGAGACTCGAACATATCGCCGCTTCATTCTTATTACGGAGAATGAAGACGATACGTCGTTTCAATTTTCAGCTTGTTCCGGATTGTTAAAGAGCAGTATCTCAGACGCAGCTCGTAAGCTTCGTTTGAGATACGTCGTGGAGACACCTTTCACCTGTCACCAAGCAAGTGGCGTCCCCTAGGGGATTCGAACCCCTGTTGCCGCCGTGAAAGGGCGGAGTCCTAACCGCTAGACGAAGGGGACACGATAGTGTCACGACTTCGCAGCCGTCTTGCTCATTACTTTCTATCAGACAATCTGTGTGAGCACTTCGCGGGAAGGTATCTTCAGGTAAGGAGGTGATCCAACCGCAGGTTCCCCTACGGTTACCTTGTTACGACTTCACCCCAGTCATGAATCACAAAGTGGTAAGCGCCCTCCCGAAGGTTAAGCTACCTACTTCTTTTGCAACCCACTCCCATGGTGTGACGGGCGGTGTGTACAAGGCCCGGGAACGTATTCACCGTAGCATTCTGATCTACGATTACTAGCGATTCCGACTTCACGGAGTCGAGTTGCAGACTCCGATCCGGACTACGACGCACTTTATGAGGTCCGCTTGCTCTCGCGAGGTCGCTTCTCTTTGTATGCGCCATTGTAGCACGTGTGTAGCCCTACTCGTAAGGGCCATGATGACTTGACGTCATCCCCACCTTCCTCCAGTTTATCACTGGCAGTCTCCTTTGAGTTCCCGGCCGAACCGCTGGCAACAAAGGATAAGGGTTGCGCTCGTTGCGGGACTTAACCCAACATTTCACAACACGAGCTGACGACAGCCATGCAGCACCTGTCTCAGAGTTCCCGAAGGCACCAAAGCATCTCTGCTAAGTTCTCTGGATGTCAAGAGTAGGTAAGGTTCTTCGCGTTGCATCGAATTAAACCACATGCTCCACCGCTTGTGCGGGCCCCCGTCAATTCATTTGAGTTTTAACCTTGCGGCCGTACTCCCCAGGCGGTCGACTTAACGCGTTAGCTCCGGAAGCCACTCCTCAAGGGAACAACCTCCAAGTCGACATCGTTTACGGCGTGGACTACCAGGGTATCTAATCCTGTTTGCTCCCCACGCTTTCGCACCTGAGCGTCAGTCTTTGTCCAGGGGGCCGCCTTCGCCACCGGTATTCCTCCAGATCTCTACGCATTTCACCGCTACACCTGGAATTCTACCCCCCTCTACAAGACTCCAGCCTGCCAGTTTCGAATGCAGTTCCCAGGTTAAGCCCGGGGATTTCACATCCGACTTGACAGACCGCCTGCGTGCGCTTTACGCCCAGTAATTCCGATTAACGCTTGCACCCTCCGTATTACCGCGGCTGCTGGCACGGAGTTAGCCGGTGCTTCTTCTGCGGGTAACGTCAATCGGTGAAGCTATTAACTTCACCGCCTTCCTCCCCGCTGAAAGTACTTTACAACCCGAAGGCCTTCTTCATACACGCGGCATGGCTGCATCAGGCTTGCGCCCATTGTGCAATATTCCCCACTGCTGCCTCCCGTAGGAGTCTGGACCGTGTCTCAGTTCCAGTGTGGCTGGTCATCCTCTCAGACCAGCTAGGGATCGTCGCCTAGGTGAGCCATTACCCCACCTACTAGCTAATCCCATCTGGGCACATCCGATGGTGTGAGGCCCGAAGGTCCCCCACTTTGGTCTTGCGACGTTATGCGGTATTAGCTACCGTTTCCAGTAGTTATCCCCCTCCATCGGGCAGTTTCCCAGACATTACTCACCCGTCCGCCACTCGTCACCCGAGAGCAAGCTCTCTGTGCTACCGTTCGACTTGCATGTGTTAGGCCTGCCGCCAGCGTTCAATCTGAGCCATGATCAAACTCTTCAATTTAAGTTTGATTTGCTGAAACCAGTTCAGCGATGCTCATCTGTAAAACGTCATAATGAATTTCATTATGTGTTCACTCGTGAGGCTTTGATATTTTTTTGCGTCCGGAGACGCGGATATCAATCCTGCGAGTGCCCACACAGATTGTCTGATAAATTGTTAAAGAGCGTTGCGAACAGCGGCTGAACCGCCTGTCGCGAGGTGGCGTATACTACGCTACTCTCCTTCGGAGTCAAACACTTTTTTCAGCGTTTTCATCCGGCGGAAGTTCTTATCGAATCTTCCTCACCAACACCGCACTTCGTAAACCGTTGTGCCGTGTTGATGGATGCGCATTATAGGGAGTTGTTCTCAGCACGCAACCGCTAAATTCAATAAAAACAACCGTTCGCTGCATTCCACAGCAAAACCCCGCCTTATACGCAGTTACACACAGTGTTATCCACACTCTGCCGCACAAATGAATTTAGGCGAGCATCACGCAAACGTTTTCGCTACAATGCCCGGCGACGTCAAGGATGCCCCTTTTGGGGCGTTACATGAGGCAAGCGTTTCCTTCTATATAGAAGAGAGACACTAAGCTTGATGTAACGCTCTTTTTTACGCGAAACAAAGCCAAGGGATAAAACCACCATGCAACAACGTCGTCCTGTACGCCGCGCTCTACTCAGTGTCTCTGACAAAGCCGGTATCCTCGAATTTGCTCAGGCACTCTCCAGTCGTGGTGTTGAGCTGCTCTCCACAGGCGGTACCGCACGTCTGCTGGCAGATGCGGGCTTGCCCGTCACCGAAGTTTCTGACTACACCGGTTTCCCGGAAATGATGGATGGACGCGTCAAAACGCTGCACCCGAAAGTGCATGGCGGCATTTTGGGTCGTCGTGGTCAGGATGATGCGATCATGGCTGAACACGCCATCAACCCAATCGACATGGTGGTCGTCAACCTCTATCCCTTCGCACAAACCGTTGCCAAACCTGATTGCTCATTAGCTGACGCGGTTGAGAACATCGATATCGGTGGCCCAACCATGGTTCGCTCAGCGGCGAAGAACCACAAAGACGTGGCGATCGTGGTGAAGAGCAGCGATTACGAAGCGATCATTGCCGAGCTGGATGCCAACGAAAACTCGCTCACGCTGGAAACGCGTTTCGATCTGGCTATCAAAGCTTTCGAACACACTGCCGCCTACGACAGCATGATCGCCAACTACTTCGGTAGCCTGGTGCCGGCTTATCACAGCGACAGCAAAGAACCGGCTGGCCGCTTCCCGCGCACGCTGAACCTCAACTTCATTAAGAAGCAGGATATGCGTTACGGCGAGAACAGCCATCAGGATGCTGCCTTCTATATAGAAGAGAATGTTGCTGAAGCTTCAGTGGCCACTGCGCAGCAGGTTCAGGGCAAAGCGCTCTCTTACAACAATATCGCCGATACCGATGCCGCACTTGAATGCGTGAAAGAGTTCGACGAAGCCGCTTGTGTGATCGTCAAACACGCTAACCCATGCGGCGTGGCAGTTGGCGGTTCGATTCTTGACGCTTATGAGCGTGCCTACAAAACCGATCCGACTTCCGCTTTCGGTGGCATCATCGCCTTTAACCGCGAGCTTGACGAAGCCACTGCGCAGGCGATCATCAGCCGTCAGTTTGTTGAAGTGATCATCGTGCCATCCGCCAGCGAAGCGGCACTGAAAATTACCGCGGCCAAGCAGAACGTGCGCGTTCTGGTGTGTGGTCAGTGGCAAGGTCGCGTTGCGGCGCTGGATTTCAAACGCGTTAACGGCGGCGTACTGGTTCAGGATCGCGATTTGGGCATGGTCAATGCCAGTCAGCTGCGCGTTGTCAGCAAACGTCAGCCAACTGAGCAGGAACTGCGTGATGCGCTGTTCTGCTGGAAAGTGGCGAAGTTCGTTAAATCCAACGCCATCGTCTACGCACGTGACAACATGACCATCGGCATTGGCGCCGGCCAGATGAGCCGCGTTTACTCGGCCAAAATTGCCGGTATCAAAGCCGGTGACGAAGGTCTGGAAGTGAAAGGGTCCGCGATGGCGTCTGATGCCTTCTTCCCGTTCCGCGACGGTATCGACGCCGCTGCGGCTGTCGGTATCAGTTGCGTGATTCAGCCGGGCGGTTCAATCCGTGATGATGAGGTGATTGCCGCCGCTGATGAGCACGGCATCGCGATGATCTTTACCGACATGCGTCATTTCCGCCATTAATTGTTGGGAGCAGTACAGATGAAAATTTTAGTGATTGGTAATGGCGGACGTGAACACGCGCTGGCATGGAAAGCGGCACAATCGCCACTGGCGGAAACAGTATTTGTCGCGCCTGGCAATGCGGGCACCGCACTCGAGCCGGCTCTGCAAAACGTGGCAATCAGCGCCACCGACGTTCCCGCGCTGCTGGCTTTTGCTCAGCAGGAAAAGATCGATCTGACCATCGTTGGTCCGGAAGCACCGCTGGTAATTGGCGTAGTTGATGCGTTCCGTGCTGCAGGCCTGAAGATCTTTGGCCCAACGCAAGCCGCTGCCCAGTTGGAAGGCTCAAAGGCGTTCACCAAAGATTTTCTGGCACGTCAGCAGATTCCAACCGCTGAATATCAGAACTTTACCGAAGTGGAGCCTGCGCTGGCGTATCTGCGTGAGAAAGGCGCACCGATCGTGATCAAAGCTGACGGTCTGGCGGCCGGTAAAGGCGTGATCGTGGCGATGGAACTGGCGGAAGCGGAAGCCGCTGTGCAGGATATGCTGGCTGGCAATGCGTTCGGCGATGCTGGTCACCGTATCGTGATTGAAGAGTTCCTCGATGGCGAAGAGGCCAGCTTTATCGTGATGGTCGACGGCAACAATGTGCTGCCGATGGCCACCAGCCAGGATCACAAACGTGTCGGCGATGGCGATACCGGTCCAAATACCGGCGGCATGGGCGCATATTCTCCGGCGCCCGTGGTAACCGATGAGATCCACCAGCGCGTGATGGATCAGATCATCTGGCCAACCGTTAACGGTATGAAAGCAGAAGGCAACATCTATACAGGCTTCCTGTATGCCGGTTTGATGATCGATAAAGCCGGTCAGCCAAGAGTGATCGAATTTAACTGCCGCTTCGGCGATCCGGAAACTCAGCCGATCATGCTGCGCCTGCAGTCGGATCTGGTGGCGCTGTGTCTGGCGGCGACCGACGGTAAGCTGGATCAGCAAACCTCGCAGTGGGATCCGCGTCCCTCTCTCGGCGTGGTGTTAGCGGCGGGTGGTTATCCGGGCGATTACAACACGGGCGATCAGATTCACGGTCTGCCGCTGGAAGAAGTACCGGATGGCAAAGTGTTCCATGCTGGCACCACCATGAAGGACGATCTGGTGGTCACCAACGGTGGTCGCGTACTGTGCGTGACCGCACTGGGCGACGATGTTGCCAATGCGCAAAAGAACGCATATGCGCTGGCGCAGCATATCTCATGGGATGGCAGCTTCTGCCGCCGCGATATCGGCTACCGCGCGATTAACCGCAAATAAGTACGCAAAGGGGCACAGCAGGTGCCCCTTCTCTTTTCCACCTGTCAGAAATCACTCTCTTTTGGCTGCCAGCTGCATTCGTCATCCGGCGTAGCACGCAGCAGCTGCACACCTTCCGGCGCTTCCAGCCACGACACCATCAATGGCGCAGTATGGCTCTGCTGCTGGCGACCTAGCGTATACAGCGTGTCGCGATCAAAGGCCACATTCACCAGCTTGTCATCGCACTCACGCACCTGATTGCCACCCAGCCAATGGCCCTGACGCAGTAATACGCGGCCTGCGAGCAACGCATTGCTCTGATCCAGCATGCGCTGCGCATCGAAGCGATATAGCTCAACGCTATCAGCGCTGACCGCTTCACGTCGCCCCGCCAGCTGGCGCTGCATGAAATTGAGATTGCCCTGATGATCGAAGCGTAAGGTGACATCATCCGGCTGTGCACCCGCGACGCGCCGTTCGACACTAATCAGCTTCTGCTGCTGCCAATTGTAGTCAGTGGTTTCCATCGCATCGCCATTAAACGGTGTGAAGACCGTGCGCAGGTGAACAACTTGATGGTCGCTATTCTTGCGCCAGATGCGCACGGTGCCGCGGTCGGCCAGATAGCCGCTCGCCGTGAAGGCAGGAAGTTCAGGAGTGGAGCTACAGCCCGTCAGCAGCGCAGCAAATAACAGGGCGCAAACGCGCTGAGGAATTGAATTCAGCATGGCAGGTCCCGGCAACAAAAAGGGGCGCTAACGCCCCCTCTTTTAAAGCTAAACCGCAATGCGGAACTTACTTAACAGCGTCTTTCAGAGCTTTGCCTGAAACGAACGCTGGCACGTTAGCTGCTGCAATTTTGATCTCTTTGCCAGTCTGCGGGTTGCGACCGGTACGCTCAGCGCGGTGGTTCACTTTAAAAGTACCAAAACCAACCAGTTGTACAGCATCACCTTCTTTCAGAGACTCAGTGATCGCAGCCAGGGTAGATTCCAGCGCAGTCTTAGCCTGGGTTTTAGACAGGTCAGCTTTCTCTGCGATCACATCAATCAGTTGAGTCTTGTTCATAAGTTATCCTTAAAGTGTATTTATCGCTTGCTAAGCAACGAGTGCGAGGGAAAAGCCATTCTCAGACCTTGTTCAGCCGGCACGCACCGATAGCCACAATTTTCAGCCCCCCAAATGTAGACCAGACTGGGGGCTGATGTGAAGCCTCCAGGCGCGGTAATTCGGGCCTGAAGTCACGTTTTCTTGCCTTATTGCTGAAAAAGTATACCGATGTTACTGATTCCCGCTTCGCGCAGGTCTGCACGCAGGCCTTTAATCAATTCAAGGTCGCGCTCCTCGCACTCTGACAGCAGGCGGAAAATCTCCCACTGCAGGTCCCATTCATCGATGACAGCCTGATTTCCGCGCAGCTCTTCGTCGGTCATTTCGCGACCGGCCTGCGTCATTTCCAGAATCGCCACGGTGGTGATCGATGTACGGCTGACTTCCACGGCGTGCTCCAGCGTTTCGCCGCTGAGCTGTGCATGCAGTAGTTCACTCAAGGCCACGCAGGCATCAATCGCCGGATGTACACCGTAAACCTCAAAATCGTCACCATCAGGGATCGCCGCTTCAAATTTCTCCAGCTGACCGTCGAAATTGATTTTGGCATCTTTGACCGTCAGGCTTTCCCAGATGAGATCGAGGATGCGGCGATAGAGTTGCGGATCGGCGAATGCGGTCTGCTGACAAAAAGCCCAATAGTTGGGGAACATACGCTCGCAAAGGCAGGCCATGAAAGTCATATGCTGCCAGCTTTCAAGCTTCGCCAGACGCAAATGGACGGGATTCTGTAACATCAAACTTACTCTCAATAGGTTAGCTGGCGGCAGTGTACCGCAAAAGCCGGGCACAAACAGCGTTAAGGCGTGTTTTGCCAGCGCAGAAAGGCCGGGCGTCCGGAGGCGACAGCATCCGCCCAACGCGTCGGTTCCGGCAAACGATAGCCCGCAGTACAGGCTTCCACCCATTGCAATGCGCTATCCATGCTGACGCGATGGCCGGTCGAGATAAACAGCGGATTACAGCGCGCTTTACTGCGCCATACCCAGCCAATCTGTTCGCCTTTGTCGAGCAGCGGCTGACGGCTGCCTGGCTCGGCGTCCAGCTCAGCAAAACGCCCACACAAACGCTTCTTCGCCACGCCAATGGTGGGCACATCCACCAGCGAACCGAAATGCGCCGCCACGCCAAGCCGACGGGGATGGGAAATACCGTGGCCATCCACAAACAGCAGATCGGGCAACCGGGAGAGCTGCTGCCAGGCTTCCAGCAGCGCCGGCATTTCGCGGAAGGATAAGAAGCCCGGAATATAGGGCATGGTGGTGGCCACGCGCGCAATCCGGTGTTCCACCAGCGTTAAGGATGGATACTCGAGGATAACCAGAGCCGCGCGCGTGATCTCGCCGCCCTGTTCAAATCCCACGTCGGCACCACCAATAAAGCGTGGCGGCAGCACATCGAAATCATCCTGCCGCACCACATCAGCAGCGCGCTGTAACTGTTCCTGGCGTAGTGCGGCTAAATCCATCATCAGCCCTGATGATACGGACGTGACAGACGATGCACCGCTTCAACAAACGCACCAGCATGCTCAGGCGGCACATCAGGATGGATGCCGTGGCCCAGGTTAAACACGTGACCTTCGCCAGTGCCAAAACCTTCGAGAATCCCGGCGACTTCCTGCTCAATGCGCGCAGGCGGTGCATACAGCATGGAAGGATCCATGTTGCCCTGCAGCGCCACTTTATCACCCACACGACGACGCGCATCGGCGATATCGGTGGTCCAGTCGAGTCCCAGCGCATCGCAGCCGGTCGCCGCTATCGCTTCCAGCCATTGGCCGCCACCTTTAGTGAACAGCGTAATAGGAACGCGGCGACCTTCATTCTCATGCAGCACGCTATCGACGATTTTATGCATGTAATAGAGCGAGAATTCGCGATAGTCGCGTCCGGTCAGCACGCCGCCCCATGTGTCGAACACCATGATCGACTGCGCGCCAGCTTTGATCTGCGCATTGAGATAAAGAATCACGCTGTCTGCCAACTTATCCAGCAGCTTATGCAGGGTTTGCGGCTCGGCGTACATCATCTTTTTAATTTTGGTAAACGCTTTGCTGCTGCCGCCTTCAACCATGTAGGTTGCCAGCGTCCACGGGCTGCCGGAGAAACCGATCAGCGGCACTTCGCCTTTCAGGTTGTGACGAATGGTACGCACCGCGTTCATCACATAACCGAGTTCTTGCTCTGGATCCGGCACCGGCAGCTTGTCGACATCCGCACGGCAGGTGATCGGATTGGAGAAACGCGGGCCTTCGCCGGTCTCAAAGTAGAGCCCAAGTCCCATCGCATCCGGAATGGTGAGGATATCGCTGAAGAGAATTGCCGCATCCAGCGCATAGCGACGCAGCGGTTGCAGCGTGACTTCACACGCCAGCTCAGCATTCTTACACAGCGACATAAAATCACCGGCTTCAGCGCGCGTGGCTTTGTACTCCGGCAAATAACGCCCGGCTTGTCGCATCATCCATACCGGTGTGACATCTACCGGCTGACGTAACAGGGCGCGCAGATAACGATCGTTCTTCAGTTCACTCATAATGGGCTCTCTCATGCTAAGGCCGGCAGTGTAGCATTTTCACGCCGCGCTGGCGCGACACAGGGCAACGGTATCTTCAATCAGGCGACGCGCCACCGTGCCGGGCGGCGGCAACAGCGGCAGATCGTCGTAGCGATACCAGCCGGCATCCAGCAGCTCTTTGCCGTCGTGTTGCAGATCGCCGCCGTCATATTCCGCCATATACGCCATCATCAGAGAGTGCGGGAACGGCCACGGCTGCGAGGTAACGTAACGCACGTTTTTCACCCGCACGTTGCTCTCCTCCATCACCTCCCGCGCCACCGCTTGTTCTAAGGTTTCGCCCACTTCGACAAAGCCCGCCAGCACGGTGTAGATATTGTTACGATGACGCGCATGATTGGCGAGCAGGATCTCATCGCCACGGCGGATAGCCACGATGATGCACGGCGCAATTTGCGGGTAATAACGCTCGCGGCAGTGATTGCACAAGCAGGCAAATTCGCGTTTGCTGATGTGCATCTCATGGCCGCAATAGCCGCACCAGCGATGCGAGCGGTAAAACTCCGCCAGCTGCACGCCACGTCCGGCGATTTGGAACAGGCCGACATCCTCATCAATCAGTTGGCGCACGGAGCCCATGCTGTCCGGACGCGATTCACGTACCAGCCAGACATTCTCGCCCTGCCACTCGCCGATCAAAATCGCGTTGCTGCCGCTGAGGCCAAAATCGCTGGCTAAGCCATGCGGCAATTCGCCCTGCGGCAACCAAAGTTTTTGCTCATGGCTGACAACCCACCATCCAGCGTCTAAGCTTGAGATCTCACGTTGCATCTTAATCGTTGTCCTTAGCGTCAAATCGCACGCTGAAATCCTAATATTAAGTGTGTAATAAACAACTATAACCTACCTGGAGCCCCATATGCTTAACCAGTTAGATAACCTGACAGAGCGTGTAGGCGGCGGAAATGAATTGGTTGATTCATGGCTGCGCGCCCGTCGACAGCTGCTCGTCACTTACTACGAGCTTATTGGCATGAAGCCACAAAAAGATGCGTTATCCACGCTGGATGAACAGGCGCTGGACGCATTTTGTCACAACCTGGTGGATTACCTTTCCACCGGCCATTTCAGCGTGTATGAACACATCATTAGTGAGATGCAGGGTGATAGCCCCTTATTCGTCGCTGCGCAGATTTATCCGGCACTGGAGGCGAATACCGATCGCATCATGCAGCTCTACGATAGCCATCTGCAGCAAGCGATTAACGATGATAATTGCGTGGATTTTCAAACCGCGCTCTCCGAAGTCGGCGAGGTGCTGGAATCGCGCTTCACGCTGGAAGATAAGCTGGTGCAACTCGCCTGGGACAACCAGCTGGCGCTTCCGCCGGTTGCCAACGATAGCGCCATTGCCCGCCCGGCTTAATCTAATGAAGATGTAAAAAACTTGTTATTCAAGAAAAGCCCTCTTATGCTGAATGGGCTTTTTTATTGTCTTCTTTAACAACAATCAAAAGGCAAATTTTGCGGTTTAAGCGTAGCGTGCGCAGCCAGTTTGCACTCGGACAGCGCGCAGGGACCGGAGCGTACACGTAGTACGTGACGGTCACGAGCACTGCCCAGGTGCAAAATGGCAAGCAAAGTAGCTTAAACCACAAAACACCAACTTGTCGGAGTGCCCTCTGGGGCTGAGACCGTTAATTCGGGATCCGCGGAACCTGATCAGGTTAGTACCTGCGAAGGGAACAAGAGTAGACATTATCAGCACGGTGCATGCTGGCGCCCGGCACCGTACCTGTTACTCCTTCCGAACTCTGGACAAGCAACTTCCAACCGTTACCGGAAACTTGCTATGTCTGCTAAAACTTCTCGTCGTGAACAACGCGCTCAAGCGCAAGAATTTATCGATTCCCTGCAGGGAACCGCTTTCCCCAACTCCAAACGTATCTGGATCACCGGCAGCCGCGCGGATATTCGCGTGCCGATGCGTGAGATACAGCTCAGTCCAACGCACATAGGCGGCAGCAAAGAGAATCCGCACTATGAGCCAAATGAAGCGGTGCCGGTTTACGACACCGCCGGGGCTTATGGCGATCCTCAAGCCACCATTAATGTGCATCAGGGACTCGACAGGCTGCGTGCCAATTGGATCGAAGAACGTGACGACAGCGAAACCATCCACCAGCTGAGTTCCCGTTACACGCAGCAGCGTCTGGCGGATGAAGGCCTGGACCATCTGCGTTTTGAGCAGCTGCCGCAACCGCGCCGTGCCAAAGCGGGTCGCCGGGTTACCCAACTGCACTATGCGCGTCAGGGCATCATCACGCCGGAGATGGAGTTTATCGCGCTGCGTGAAAACATGGGCCGCGAGCGTATTCGCGGTGAAGTGCTGTTACAGCAGCATCCGGGTCACAGCTTTGGTGCCAATCTGCCAGAAAATATCACCGCGGAATTTGTCCGTCAGGAAGTCGCCAATGGGCGCGCCATCATCCCTTCGAACATCAATCATCCCGAATCCGAACCGATGATTATCGGCCGCAACTTCCTGGTGAAAGTGAATGCCAACATTGGCAACTCTGCGGTGAGCTCATCTATTGAAGAGGAAGTGGAGAAGCTGGTGTGGTCAACGCGCTGGGGCGCAGACACTGTGATGGATCTCTCAACCGGCCGCTATATCCATGAAACGCGTGAGTGGATTTTGCGCAATAGTCCGGTGCCGATTGGTACGGTGCCGATTTATCAGGCGCTGGAGAAAGTGAACGGCATTGCAGAAGATCTCAACTGGGAGATTTTCCGCGACACGCTGCTGGAGCAGGCGGAACAAGGCGTTGACTACTTCACTATTCACGCTGGCGTGCTGCTGCGCTATGTGCCGATGACGGCCAAACGCCTGACCGGCATTGTGTCGCGCGGTGGCTCGATTATGGCGAAATGGTGCCTGTCGCATCACACCGAAAATTTCCTCTATCTGCACTTCCGCGAGATTTGTGAAATTTGTGCCGCCTACGATGTGGCGCTGTCACTGGGCGACGGCCTGCGTCCCGGCTCGATTCAGGATGCCAACGATGAGGCGCAATTTGCCGAACTGCATACGCTGGGCGAACTGACCAAAATCGCCTGGGAATACGATGTGCAGGTGATGATTGAAGGTCCGGGCCATGTGCCCATGCAGATGATTCGACGCAATATGACCGAACAGCTTGAGCATTGTCACGAAGCCCCGTTTTACACGCTTGGCCCGCTCACCACCGATATCGCGCCCGGCTATGACCATTTCACTTCCGGCATCGGCGCGGCCATGATTGGCTGGTTCGGCTGCGCCATGCTGTGTTACGTGACGCCGAAAGAGCACCTCGGTTTGCCGAACAAAGAGGATGTGAAGCAAGGGCTGATCACCTACAAGATCGCTGCGCACGCGGCGGATCTGGCGAAAGGTCATCCCGGTGCGCAGATCCGTGACAATGCGATGTCGAAAGCGCGTTTTGAATTCCGCTGGGAAGATCAGTTCAATCTGGCGCTCGATCCGCACACCGCACGCGCCTATCACGATGAAACCCTGCCGCAGGAATCGGGAAAAGTGGCGCACTTCTGCTCGATGTGCGGCCCGAAATTCTGCTCGATGAAAATTACCCAGGAAGTGCGTGAGTTTGCCGCCCGCCAACAGGCTGAAGCCCAGCCGATTGAGATGGGTATGGCGCAAATGTTGAACGCCTTCCGCAATCGTGGCGGCGAGATCTATCACGCTGCCGATACCCTTAAAGAGGAAAATGTATGACCGACGCCTTTCCTGCCACAGCCTCAAAGCTGGGGCTGTATCCGGTTGTTGATAGCGTGGAATGGATCGCGCGCTTGCTGGAAGCCGGTGTGCGCACCATACAGCTGCGCATCAAAGATTGTGAAGATTACGAGGTGGAAGATGCGGTGCGCGAGGCGATTGCACTCGGCAAACAGTATCGCGCTCGCCTGTTTATCAATGATTACTGGCGCTTAGCCATTAAATATCACGCTTATGGCGTGCACCTCGGCCAGGAAGATCTCGATGTAGCCGATCTGGCGGCCATTCGCGAGGCGGGATTGCGCCTGGGTTTATCGACGCATGACGATGCCGAGTTAGATCGGGCTCTGGCGCTGCGCCCTTCTTACATTGCGCTTGGCCACATCTATCCTACGCAAACCAAAGATATGCCTTCTGCGCCGCAAGGCGTGGTGGAATTGAAACGCCACCTGGCGCGTTTGCAGAATGTGCCAACCGTGGCGATTGGCGGTATTTCACTGGCGCGCGTGCCGGAAGTGCTGGCTACCGGCGTGGGCAGCATTGCGGTGGTGAGCGCGATTACCCAGGCCGCCGACTGGCGCGCAGCAACGCAGCAGTTACTGTCACTGGTGGAAAATGGAATCGAACCTGCAGAAGCAGTGTAATGCGCGGCAAGTAAAGATGAAACGCTGGAATCTGCCGCGCAGCAGCGTGATGTAGGGGCTGGCGTCATTTCCTGACAAGACTAAAGTGTGCCTGCCCGCTGTCGCTTGCAGCGGGCCAGGGCTGGTCTCAACCTCTCCCAGCCCTGCCTTTCTTCACGTGATCAGGGAGGAGGTATGCACGGATCCATGACTACAAGCCAGCATGGCACGTTCTACCGCTGCGCCGAGTTGAGCTATCGCCTGCTCTGTGTGCTCATTCATTGGCAAACCATAATTCAGGCGCAAGCAGTTGCGATACTTACCCGAGGCCGAAAACAGCGAGCCGACGGCAACCTGCATGTTCAGCTCACGCAATTCGGTATTGAGCCTGACCGCGTCAAATGCCTCTGGCAATTCAATCCACATCAGGAAACTGCCCTGCGGACGCGACACACAAATCCCACACGGAAAGTAGTGGCGTACCCAGCAGCTAAAGGTTTCATAATTGCGTTGATACACCTGACGCATGCGCCGCAAATGCGGCAGATAATGACCAAGACGAATAAACTCGGCGACCGCATGTTGCGGCTGGGTGGCCGTCGATCCGGTGCTGATATATTTCATATGCAGCACGCGATCGCGATAGCGTCCCGGCGCCACCCAACCGACACGCAGCCCCGGCGCCAGCGTCTTGGAGAAGGAACTGCACAGCAATACCCGTCCATCGTGATCCAATGACTTAAGGGTAACCGGACGCGGATACTCCCACGCCAGCTCGCCGTACACATCGTCTTCAATAATCGCGGCATCGAAACGCTGTGCCAGCGTCACCAGCGCACGTTTGCGAGATTCCGGCATGATAAAGCCCAGCGGATTATTGCAGTTTGGCACCACCACCACCGCTTTAATCGGCCACTGTTCGAACGCAAGTTCCAGCGCTTCCAGGCTGATGCCGGTAACCGAATCGGTAGGAATCTCAATGGCGCGAATGCCGAAGCGCGCGCAGAGTTTGCATGGTGCCGTGGAAAGTCGGCGACTCCACCGCAATGATGTCACCAGCCTGACATATCGCACGAATCGAGATCGACAACGCTTCATGGCAGCCGGTGGTGATCACGATATCGTCTGCCGTGAGCTGACAACCGCTGTCGATCGTCAGGCGCGCAACCTGTTCGCGCAGTGCCGCGACACCCAGCAAACTGTCATAGTTGAGCTGATCGATATCCTGCTTCTGCGCCATACGGCTTTGAATTTTCCACAGCGGTTTCAACGTGGGCTGGGTCAGATCAGGCATACCGCTGCCGAGTTGCAACACATCGTTATTAGTTCGGCTGCTGAGCAACTCCAGCACCGATTCCCACTGCGTGATTTCCACCGGACGCTGTGCAGGTCGGGTGATGGCCGGCATCGGCGGCGTCGCTTTGCGTGTTGCAACGAAATATCCGGAACGTGGCTGCGGCACAATCAGCTGTTTCTCTTCCAGCAGATGATATGCCTGCTGAACGGTGCTGATACTCACGCCGTGTTCAAGACTCAGCGTGCGCACCGACGGCAAGCGCTCGCCGCTGCGGTACAGCCCTTGCTCTATACGATCCGAAAGCAAACATGCTAAATGTTGGTAGCGCGTCATCGTATGCCTCACTCAGCCATCAATCATAATAAACCAGTACAGATAGACCTCATTATTACCATTCAGATCCACCTTAAGGCAATCTGTATGTTAAAGATAAGTGTTTTTTGCGTCTGTATCATAATGCGTGGGAATAAGACAATGCTTCTCAGGCAACCTACTGAGGGCAAGGATTATGGAATTCGATCAAAACCGCGCGGCTAAACCTTTTGATGTCACTTTACTGGATATCTTCCGCGGCGTAGTGCGTATGGTTAAACACTGGAAAGCACGGCGTGAAACTCACCGCATCCTGTCAAAACTGAGTGATAACCAGCTGCGTGATATCGGACTGACACGCGAAGATGTCTGCCGCAAGTTCTGACAAAATGAAGACGAAAAAAAACCCTGCCGAAGCAGGGTTTTTTATTGGTCAGCTTTAGCAGACGAATTACTCGTCGTCGCTTCCGCCCAGACCGGCGTTCAGCAATTCTGCCAGGCTTGCAGAGGCTTCATCCGCAGTAACCTGCGGTGCAACCGGTGCTTCGCCCGCAGAGCGGCGACGCATACGATCCTGGTGATAAGCATAACCGGTACCGGCTGGGATCAGACGACCCACGATGACGTTCTCTTTCAGGCCGCGCAGTTCATCACGCTTACCTGCAACTGCTGCTTCGGTCAGGACACGCGTGGTCTCCTGGAACGATGCTGCAGAGATGAACGATTCGGTTGCCAGTGACGCTTTGGTGATACCCAGCAGATCGCGCATGAATGTTGCGCCGATTTTGCCATTCGCTTCAAGTTCACGGTTAGAGATCTTGATGCGTGAGTATTCAGCCTGCTCACCTTCCAGGAAGTCGGTGCTTCCCACGCTCGAGATGGTTGCTTTACGCAGCATCTGACGAACGATGACTTCGATGTGTTTATCGTTAATCTTAACGCCTTGCAGACGGTAAACTTCCTGCACTTCGTTAGTGATGTAACGGGTCACAGCATGGACGCCACGCAGACGCAGGATGTCGTGCGGAGACTCTGGGCCGTCAGATACGACGTCACCACGTTCTACGCGCTCACCTTCGAATACGTTAAGCTGACGCCATTTTGGAATCATCTCTTCGTACGGATCGCTACCATCAACCGGCGTAATCACCAGACGACGCTTACCTTTGGTCTCTTTACCGAAGGAGATGATACCGCTGATCTCCGCCAGGATTGCTGGCTCTTTCGGACGACGCGCTTCGAACAAGTCAGCAACGCGCGGCAGACCACCGGTAATATCCTTGGTACCGCCAGATTCCTGCGGAACACGCGACAGCGTGTCACCGGCACTGATCTTAACGCCATCTTCCAGCTGAACAATTGCTTTGCCCGGCAGGAAGTACTGTGCTGGCATGTCGGTACCCGGAATCAGAACATCATTTCCGTTGGCATCGATAATTTTCAGCGCAGGACGCAGATCTTTACCACCCGCAGTACGTTCTGCAGAATCCAGAACCACCAGCGATGACAGACCGGTTAAGTCGTCAGTCTGACGCGTAATGGTCTGACCGTCGATCATGTCAGTGAAGCGAATGAAACCGCCCACTTCGGTGATGACCGGCATGGTATGCGGATCCCAGTTTGCTACGGTTTCGCCCGCGGCAACCTGCTCGCCATCACCTTTAGCCATGACCGCACCGTAAGGTACTTTATAGCTCTCTTTGGTACGACCGAACTCGTCGATCATCTTCAGCTCAACGTTACGTGAAACGATAACCAGTTTTCCTGAGGAGTTGGTTACAGACTTCGCGTTGGTCAGCTTGATAGTACCTTTGTTCTTCACCTGGATGCTGGATTCAGCAGCCGCACGAGATGCCGCACCACCGATGTGGAACGTACGCATCGTCAGCTGTGTACCCGGCTCACCGATGGACTGTGCTGCGATAACACCGATGGCCTCACCTTTGTTGATGATGTGACCACGTGCCAGATCGCGACCGTAGCAGTGTGCACACACACCGAAGTCGGTTTCACAGCCAACAACCGAGCGCACTTTGATCGCATCGACTGAATTCAGTTCGATCACATCACACCAGTGTTCATCGATCAGGGTGTTACGCGGGATCAGGATGTCCGCAGTGCCTGGCTTCAGAACGTCTTCAGCCGTTACACGACCCAGTACACGCTCACGCAGCGGCTCTTTAACGTCGCCACCTTCGATGACTGGAGTCATCATGATGCCTTCGAACGTGCCGCAGTCATCTTCGGTAACAACCAGATCCTGCGCTACGTCGACCAGACGACGCGTCAGATAACCGGAGTTAGCAGTTTTCAGTGCGGTATCCGCCAGACCTTTACGCGCACCGTGCGTGGAGATGAAGTACTGGAGTACGTTCAGACCTTCACGGAAGTTCGCGGTGATCGGCGTTTCGATGATTGAGCCATCTGGCTTAGCCATCAGACCACGCATACCGGCCAGCTGACGAATCTGTGCAGCAGAACCACGCGCACCGGAGTCGGCCATCATGTAGATGCTGTTGAACGATACCTGCTGCTCTTCTTCGCCATCACGGTTGATCACGGTTTCAGTTTGCAGGTTATCCATCATCGCTTTGGAAACGCGTTCGTTAGCGGCGGCCCAAATATCGATAACTTTGTTGTAACGTTCGCCAGCAGTTACCAGACCAGACTGGAACTGTTCCTGAATCTCAGCAACTTCCGCTTCCGCTTCGGCTACGATTTCCGCTTTCTTCGCTGGGATGACCATGTCGTCGATACCTACAGAGGCACCTGAACGGGCTGCGTAAGCAAAACCGGTGTACATGGTTTGGTCAGCAAAGATAACGGTCGGCTTCAGACCAAGAATGCGGTAACAGGTGTTCAGCATCTTAGAAATGGCTTTCTTACCCAGCGCCTGGTTGACGATGGAGTAAGGCAGGCCTTTCGGAACGATCATCCACAGAATCGCACGACCAATGGTGGTGTCGATAATGCTGGTTTTCGCAACGAACTCTTCCTGCTCGTTCTTGGTGTATTCAGTGATACGCACTTTAACGCGTGCATGCAGCTCGGCCAGGCCAGCGCGGTAAACACGCTCAGCTTCTTTCGGGCCAGTCAGCACCATGCCTTCGCCTTTGGCGTTCACTTTGTCGCGGGTCATGTAGTACAGACCCAGAACAACGTCCTGTGAAGGAACGATGATTGGCTCGCCGTTCGCTGGTGACAGAATGTTGTTGGTCGACATCATCAGCGCACGCGCTTCCAGCTGGGCTTCCAGCGTCAGCGGTACGTGAACAGCCATCTGGTCACCATCGAAGTCGGCGTTATATGCCGCACAAACCAGCGGGTGCAGCTGGATCGCTTTACCTTCGATCAGAACCGGTTCAAACGCCTGGATACCCAAACGGTGCAGAGTTGGTGCACGGTTCAGCAGTACCGGGTGTTCGCGGATCACTTCGTCCAGGATATCCCAAACGACAGCCTCTTCGCGCTCAACCATTTTCTTAGCGGCTTTGATGGTGGTGGCCAGGCCACGCAGTTCCAACTTGCCGTAGATGAACGGTTTGAACAGCTCAAGAGCCATTTTCTTCGGCAGACCGCACTGATGCAGACGCAGGTATGGACCAACGGTGATAACTGAACGGCCAGAGTAGTCAACACGTTTACCCAACAGGTTCTGACGGAAACGACCCTGCTTACCTTTGATCATGTCTGCCAGAGATTTCAGCGGACGCTTGTTCGAGCCAGTGATGGCGCGACCGCGACGGCCGTTATCCAGCAGTGCATCAACCGCTTCCTGCAACATACGTTTTTCGTTACGTACGATGATATCTGGCGCAGCCAGATCCAGCAGGCGTTTCAGACGGTTATTACGGTTGATCACGCGACGATACAGATCGTTCAGATCCGACGTTGCGAAACGACCACCGTCCAGCGGTACCAGCGGGCGCAGATCTGGCGGCAGAACCGGCAGAACGGTCAGGATCATCCACTCTGGCTTGTTACCAGACTGAACGAACGCTTCCAGCAGCTTGATACGCTTGGTCAGCTTTTTACGTTTGGTCTCGGAGTTGGTCTCGTTCAGCTCTTCACGCAGCTGCTCGCACTCTTGCTCCAGATCCATGTTTTTCAGCAGCGCCTGGATCGCTTCCGCACCCATCTTCGCGTCGAATTCGTCACCGAACTCTTCCAGCGCGTCAAGGTACTGCTCTTCGGTCAGAATCTGACGTTTTTCCAGGTTGGTCATGCCGCCTTCGATAACCACATAAGATTCGAAGTACAGCACGCGCTCGATATCACGCAGTGGCATATCCAGCAGTAAGCCGATACGCGAAGGCAGTGATTTCAGGAACCAAATGTGCGCAGTCGGTGAAGCCAACTCAATGTGGCCCATGCGCTCACGACGTACTTTGGTCTGTGTAACTTCAACGCCACACTTCTCACAGATCACGCCGCGATGTTTTAAACGCTTGTACTTACCGCACAGGCATTCGTAGTCTTTTACCGGTCCGAAAATACGGGCACAGAAAAGACCGTCACGCTCAGGCTTGAAGGTACGGTAGTTAATGGTTTCCGGCTTTTTAACTTCACCAAAAGACCATGAACGGATCATGTCTGGCGAGGCCAGAGCAATTTTGATCGCATCAAACTCTTCGGTCTTAGTTTGCGCTTTCAGAAACTTAAGTAAGTCTTTCACGGATTAGCTCCCGTCGGAGTGGAACTCTCAGGGACGCGCACCCGAAGTGCACGTCCCGTAACCAGTACTTGCGAGTACTTACTCGTCTTCCAGCTCGATGTTGATACCCAGCGAGCGAATCTCTTTCAACAGTACGTTGAAGGATTCCGGCATGCCCGGTTCCATCTGATGGTTACCGTCGACGATGTTTTTATACATCTTCGTACGGCCGTTAACGTCATCAGATTTAACGGTAAGCATTTCCTGCAGGGTATACGCGGCACCGTATGCTTCCAGTGCCCACACTTCCATCTCACCGAAGCGCTGTCCACCGAACTGCGCTTTACCACCCAGCGGCTGCTGAGTAACCAAGCTGTAAGAACCGGTAGAACGTGCGTGCATCTTGTCGTCAACCAGGTGGTTCAGTTTCAGCATGTACATGTAACCTACGGTTACCTGACGCTCAAACTGCTCACCGGTACGGCCGTCGAACAGGGTGATCTGACCGGAAGAAGGCAATCCGCCGAGCTGCAGCAGCTCTTTGATTTCGCTCTCTTTCGCACCGTCAAACACCGGAGTCGCGATTGGCATACCCTTCTTCAGGTTCTCTGCCAGACGCAGTACTTCGTCATCTGTAAAGGTGTTCAGGTCAACTTTCTGACGCACATCAGTGCCCAGATCGTAAGCACGCTGGATGAACTCACGCAGTTTGGAGACTTCTTCCTGCTTCTTCAGCATCGCATTGATTTTTTCACCAATGCCTTTAGCCGCCATACCGAGGTGAGTTTCCAGAATCTGACCGATGTTCATACGCGATGGTACGCCCAGCGGGTTCAGTACGATGTCGACCGGCGTACCGTTCTCATCGTAAGGCATGTCTTCGATAGGGTTGATCTTCGAGATAACACCCTTGTTTCCGTGACGACCTGCCATCTTGTCACCAGGCTGAATCTGACGTTTAACGGCCAGATACACCTTAACGATTTTCAGCACGCCTGGTGCCAGATCATCGCCTTGGGTGATCTTGCGACGCTTAGCTTCAAGTTTCTTCTCAAACTCGTGCTTCAGTTCGTCGTACTGCTCAGCCAGCTGCTCCAGAGAGTTCTGCTTCTCTTCGTCAGTCAGGCCCAGCTCCAGCCAGCGCTCACGTGGCAGTTTGTCCAGCTTCTCAGCTTCAACACCACCCGAGATCAGTACTGCCTGGATACGGCCAAACAGGCCAGCTTCGAAGATCTGCAGTTCTTCAGACAGGTCTTTCTTAACCTGCTTCAGCTGCATCTCTTCGATTTCCAGCGCGCGCTTGTCTTTTTCCACGCCATCGCGAGTGAAGACCTGCACGTCAATAACAGTACCGGATACGCCGTTCGGAACGCGCAGTGACGAATCTTTTACGTCAGAGGCTTTTTCACCGAAGATCGCACGCAGCAGTTTCTCTTCTGGCGTCAGCTGGGTTTCACCTTTCGGTGTTACCTTACCAACCAGAATGTCGCCACCGGTCACTTCCGCACCGATGTACACAATGCCGGATTCATCCAGTTTAGAAAGCGCAGCTTCACCCACGTTCGGGATATCAGCGGTGATCTCTTCTGGCCCCAGCTTGGTGTCGCGAGACACACATGCCAGTTCCTGGATGTGGATAGTGGTGAAACGGTCTTCCTGAACCACACGCTCGGATACGAGGATGGAGTCTTCGAAGTTGTAACCGTTCCATGGCATGAACGCCACGCGCATATTCTGACCCAGCGCCAGTTCACCGAGGTCGGTAGACGGGCCATCTGCCAGCACGTCGCCACGCTCAATCGGCTCACCCAGATTGACACACGGCATCTGGTTGATGCAGGTGTTCTGGTTAGAACGGGTGTACTTGGTCAGGTTGTAGATGTCGATACCCGCTTCGCCCGGATACATCTCTTCTTCGTTAACTTTGATAACGATACGGGAAGCATCAACGTACTGAACGGTACCACCACGTTTCGCGACAGCAGTTACGCCGGAGTCAACCGCTACTGCGCGTTCCATACCGGTACCAACCAGCGGCTTATCAGCACGCAGAGTTGGAACCGCCTGACGTTGCATGTTCGCACCCATCAAGGCGCGGTTAGCATCATCGTGCTCCAGGAACGGAATCAGTGAAGCACCGACAGAAACCACCTGTTGGGTGGAAACGTCCATGTAGTCAACCTGATCGCGGCTGAACAGGCTTGACTCACCCTTGCTACGGCAGGTGACGAGATCGTCAACAAAGCTGCCATCTTCTGCGAGGTTGGTGTTTGCCTGAGCGATAACGTAGTTACCCTCTTCAATTGCAGAGAGGTAATGAATTTCATCACTCACTTTCCCGTCAACAACGCGGCGATACGGGGTTTCAAGGAAACCGTATTCGTTAGTCTGCGCGTAAACCGAGAGTGAGTTGATCAGACCGATGTTCGGGCCTTCCGGAGTTTCGATAGGACATACACGACCGTAGTGCGTTGGGTGTACGTCACGTACTTCGAAGCCGGCGCGCTCACGGGTCAGACCGCCTGGGCCCAGAGCAGAGATACGACGTTTGTGCGTAATCTCGGACAATGGGTTGTTCTGATCCATAAACTGGGACAGCTGGCTTGAACCGAAGAACTCTTTCACCGCCGCCGAAATCGGCTTAGCGTTGATCATGTCCTGAGGCATCAGCGTATCGAGGTCGCCCAGAGACAGACGCTCTTTAACTGCACGCTCAACACGTACCAGACCCACACGGAATTGGTTTTCTGCCATCTCGCCAACAGAACGAATACGACGGTTACCGAGGTGATCGATATCATCCACTTCACCGATACCGTTACGGATACCGATAAGCTTTTTCATCACTTCGATGATGTCGTCTTTGCTCAGGATACCTGAACCTTCGATCTCATCACGCAGCAGAGAACGGTTGAACTTCATACGGCCAACCGCAGAAAGATCGTAACGATCTTCAGAGAAGAACAGGTTCTCGAACAGGTTTTCAGCAGCTTCACGCGTTGGTGGCTCACCAGGACGCATCATGCGGTAGATCTCAACCAGCGCGCTTAAACGATCGTTGGTTGGGTCAACACGCAGAGTCTCGGAGATGTACGCACCGTGATCAAGGTCGTTGGTGAACAGCGTTTCAATGCGCTTGTGGCCCGACTGGCTCAGTTTCGCCAGCAGATCCAGTGACAATTCCATGTTTGCAGGAACGATCAGCTCGCCGGTGTTCAGATCGACGTAGTCTTTAGCAACCACTTTGCCAGCAATGTATTCAACTGGCACTTCGATGTGCTGAATGTTGTCTTTTTCCAGCTGACGGATGTGGCGCGCAGTGATGCGACGACCTTTCTCAACGTAGACCGTGCCGTTTGCTTCGATATCGAAGGAGGCGGTTTCACCACGCAGGCGCTCAGGCACCAGTTCCATCTGCAGTTTGTTATCGCGGATTTCATAAACGACTTTATCAAAGAACAGATCAAGGATTTGTTCTGAAGTGAAGTTTAACGCGCGCAGAATGATACTGGCCGGCAGCTTACGACGACGGTCAATACGGACGAAGAGGTTGTCTTTCGGGTCAAACTCGAAATCGAGCCATGAACCGCGGTAAGGGATGATACGTGCGTTATACAGCACTTTACCGGAAGAGTGCGTTTTACCCTTATCGCTGTCGAAGAACACGCCAGGACTACGGTGCAGCTGAGAAACGATAACACGCTCAGTACCATTGATAACAAAGGTACCATTGTCCGTCATGAGTGGAATCTCACCCATGTAGACTTCTTGTTCTTTAATGTCTTTTACGGTGCCTTCCGGCGCTTCGCGCTCGTAGATCACCAGACGCAGTTTCACGCGCAGCGGTGCCGAATAGGTCACGCCACGGATCTGACATTCAGTTACGTCAAAGACAGGCTCACCCAAACGGTAGCTGACATACTGCAACTCAGAGTTGCCGCTGTAGCTTGAGATTGGAAATACGGAGCGGAAGGCTGCTTCCAGACCGTACTGGCCTTCTGGATCTTGCTCGATGAACTTCTGGAACGAGTCAAGCTGGATAGAAAGGAGATAAGGTATGTCCAAAACTTGTGGACGTTTACCAAAATCCTTACGAATACGTTTTTTCTCGGTATAGGAGTAAACCATGGGGTTCCTCAGCTAGCTGACATGTCGAACCACGCTGTCCGTCCTGAAAAGGACAGTTCATGCAACACTATTTTTTGTTTTTCATGCGATGCGCAGCACCCCATGCAATACATCTTTCTATCACTCTTAAATCATTTCATCGCCGTTGTTCAGGCAGGGAACCTTCGCAGGAGAGCGATATATTAAGGCGTCGATAGAAAAAGATATTGAAGAGGAATGATGGACAAACAGTGCGAAACGCCATCATTCCCCTGTAGCGCAAAAAGGCTGGTGACCTAAACAGTCACCAGCCATCAGCCTAATGTTACTCAGGCTGCAACCCGAAGGTTGTCTTACTTAACTTCAACTTCAGCGCCAGCTTCTTTCAGAGCAGCTTCAAGAGCGGCTGCGTCATCTTTGCTAATGCCTTCTTTGATAGTACCGGTAGCTTCAACCAGGTCTTTAGCTTCTTTCAAGCCCAGGCCAGTTGCAGTACGTACTGCTTTGATTACTGCGACTTTGTTAGCGCCAACAGCTTTCAGAATTACGTCGAATTCAGTTTTCTCTTCAACAGCTTCAGCTGGGCCAGCAGCAACAGCTACAGCGGCAGCAGCAGAAACGCCGAATTTTTCTTCCATAGCAGAAACCAGCTCAACTACTTCCATTACGGACATAGCGGCAACAGCTTCCAGAATTTGGTCTTTAGTGATAGACATATCGATTGTTCCTAAAAATCAGAAAAAGTTTATACGGTAGCAAGCACGAAGGAAAAGAATTTGGCCTTAAGCCGCTTCTTTTGCATCGCGCACAGCAGCCAGAGTACGGACCAGTTTGCCAGCAGCGGCTTCTTTCATGGTCGACATCAGACGTGCCAGTGCTTCTTCGTAAGTCGGCAGAGTTGCCAGACGGTCAATATTGGCCGCCGTGATCAGCTCACCTTCAAAGGCTGCAGCTTTGACCTCAAATTTTGCATTCGCTTTAGCGAAATCTTTGAACAAACGAGCGGCAGCGCCCGGGTGTTCCAAAGAGTATGCAATCAGGGTCGGACCAACAAACGTGTCTTTCAGGCACTCGAAAGGAGTACCTTCAACGACGCGGCGCAGCAGGGTGTTACGAACAACACGCATGTAAACGCCAGCTTCACGACCTGCTTTACGCAGTTCGGTCATTTTATCAACGGTCACGCCACGGGAATCCGCAACAACCGCTGAAAGCGCGCCTTTGGCTACTTCGCTAACTTCAGCAACAATCGCTTGTTTGCCTTGAAGATTTAATGCCATTAGCTTTTGCTCCTGGATTGACCGGGAATAATTTCCCGGAACTCACTTCACTTATTCACCCGAAGGCGATAAGCGCTATTACACGGTGAGCAGAATCCAGCGAAGAAATAATTCTTTTTGGTTCTGTCACCGTCTACGCAGGGTATTAAGCAAGATATCCGAAAATATTCTGCTCCTGCGGTCTCGGACGGAGGCCAGGATAAGGCCTGGCTCCAACCTAAGCGACTGAACAACCAAGCGTTTAGACTTTGTCACTCACTCGCTTTGAATCTGGGTTCTGAATTGTGCAAACAACCAGAACAACGGGCGTAAGATTCTAGATGAATTTTTCGCCCGTTACAAGCAGCAATTAGTTTGCTGATGCACTCAGACCAGCCTGGTCAACGGCAACGCCGGCGCCCATGGTGGTAGAGATGCTGACTTTCTTGATGTACACGCCTTTCGCCTGTGATGGTTTAGCTTTTTTCAGCGCAACCAGCAAAGATTCCAGGTTTTCTTTCAATTTGTCAGTGTCAAAATCCACTTTACCGATGGTGGTGTGGATGATGCCGTTTTTGTCGTTACGATAACGAACCTGACCTGCTTTAGCATTTTTAACTGCTTCAGCAACGTTCGGCGTTACAGTACCAACTTTCGGGTTTGGCATCAGACCGCGTGGGCCCAGAACCTGGCCCAACTGGCCAACAACGCGCATTGCATCTGGAGATGCGATTACAACGTCAAAGTTCATTTCGCCTTTTTTGATCTGCTCAGCCAGGTCTTCCATACCAACCAGTTCTGCGCCAGCTGCTTTAGCAGCTTCAGCGTTTGCACCTTGGGTGAAGACGGCAACACGTACTGAACGACCAGTACCGTGTGGCAGAACGGTCGCACCGCGCACGTTCTGATCAGATTTACGTGCATCGATGCCGAGGTTAACGGCAACGTCAACGCTTTCTACGAACTTGGCAGTAGCCAGTTCTTTCAGCAGAGCAACAGCTTCGTTAATGTCGTACTGCTTAGTAGCATCAACTTTGTCACGGATTACGCTCATGCGCTTGGTCAGCTTAGCCATTTCTTAATCCTCTACTACCAGGCCCATGGAACGAGCAGTACCTTCGATAGAGCGAGTCATCGCTTCTACGTCAGAACCAGTCATGTCCGCAGCTTTAGTTTCTGCGATTTCACGTACCTGAGCACGGGAAACTTTACCGACTTTGTCTTTGTTCGGCTTACCAGAACCAGACTTGATGCCCGCTGCTTTTTTCAGCAGTACGGCAGCCGGAGGCGTTTTGGTAACGAAGGTGAAAGAACGGTCACTGTATACGGTGATAACAACAGGAGTAGGCAGGCCTTTCTCCAGGGATTCAGTCTTAGCGTTGAACGCTTTGCAGAATTCCATAATGTTAACACCCTGCTGACCCAGTGCTGGACCAACAGGTGGACTTGGGTTAGCCATACCAGCTGCAACTTGCAACTTAACGTAGGCTTGTACTTTCTTGGCCATGATAATTCCTCAATTGGGTTATAACGCCTGAAAAACAGGCTCCCCGTGATAACGATTTATATGCCGTTGCGGGCACATAAAAACAAAAGGCGCGAAATTATAGGTAAATTTCGCGCCTTCCGCAAGAGCTAAAAAGTGAACAGAAGGGTTAACCTTTCTCCACCTGAGCGAAGTCGAGTTCCACTGGCGTTGCACGGCCAAAGATGGAAACGGACACTTTCAGGCGGCTCTTCTCGTAGTCCACTTCTTCGACCACTCCGTTGAAGTCGGCAAACGGGCCGTCGCTGACGCGTACCATCTCGCCTGGCTCGAACAGCGTTTTTGGACGCGGCTTATCACCCACCTGCTGCAGGCGGTTCATAATCGCATCAACTTCTTTATCACTGATTGGCGCAGGACGGTCGGAAGTACCACCGATAAAGCCCATTACACGCGGTACACTGCGTACTAAGTGCCAGCTGGCGTCATTCATTACCATCTGAACCAATACGTAGCCAGGGAAGAATTTACGTTCGCTTTTGCGACGCTGGCCGCCACGGATTTCGACGACTTCTTCAGTCGGCACCATGACTTCGCCAAAAAGCTCTTCCATGTTGTGCAGTTTGATATGCTCGTGCAGCGATTTCGCTACGCGGGCTTCAAAACCAGAGAACGCCTGAACGACGTACCAGCGTTTTTTTGGAGCTTCAGACATCTCAGAACCTCAGGCCAGTGATAAACGATACCAGACGGACCAGAATACCATCCAGCCCCCACAAAATCAGTGACATCACGGCAGTAACCGCGGCAACGATTAACGTGGTGTGCAGTGTTTCCTGGCGAGTCGGCCAAATGACCTTACGCATTTCGGTTTTAGCTTCACGGGCAAATGCCACAGTCGCTTTGCCTTTGATTGTCAGCAAAGCAATGCCGCCCGCTGCAGCGATCAGCACAACCACAGCCAGCGCGCGCAGAGGCAATGTTACATCGCGATAGATATAGTTGCCGACGATTGCTACCAGGAGCAATGCGATCACAACTACCCATTTCATCGCTTCAAGGCCGCGCCCGCTTCCTTGAGCTTCGGTATTCGCACTCATAAACCAACCTGCCACAATAATTCAGAAACTATACTGCCCCGCAGTGCGAGGCATCCAAACCGAATGAGCTTTTGAGCGTAACTCGGTATCCAACGCCGTGAAACAGAGCCTGTCTCAGCAATGATTATGATGCAAAATCACTGATGAGCCAGGTTCTATACAACAGCGTGCAAAAAGGGCATCAAATGATGCCCTTTCCTTGTGCATTGCGTCAAATCTTATCGCAGTTAAGCGATAATTTCAGCAACAACACCCGCACCAACAGTACGGCCGCCTTCACGGATTGCGAAACGCAGACCCTGATCCATAGCGATTGGCTTGATCAAAGTAACGGTCATTTTTACGTTGTCGCCTGGCATTACCATCTCAACGCCTTCTGGCAGTTGAACGTCACCGGTCACGTCAGTAGTACGGAAGTAGAACTGAGGACGGTAGCCTTTGAAGAACGGAGTATGGCGGCCGCCTTCATCTTTAGACAGAACGTAAACTTCTGAAGTGAACTGGGTATGTGGCTTGATTGAACCCGGCTTAGCCAGAACCTGGCCACGCTCGATGTCTTCACGCTTGATACCACGCAGCAGAACACCACAGTTCTCGCCTGCCTGACCCTGATCCAGCAGTTTGCGGAACATTTCAACGCCAGTACAGGTTGATTTCACAGTGTCTTTAAGGCCAACAACTTCAACTTCGTCGCCCACTTTAACGATACCGCGCTCAACACGACCGGTAACAACGGTACCACGGCCAGAGATTGAGAATACGTCTTCGATTGGCAGCAGGAACGGCTTGTCGATTGCACGTACTGGCTCTGGGATATAGGTATCCAGGTGCTCAGCCAGCTCAATGATCTTAGCTTCCCACTCAGCGTCGCCTTCCAGCGCTTTCAGAGCAGAACCACGTACGATTGGAGTGTCGTCGCCTGGGAAGTCATATGCTGACAGCAGGTCACGTACTTCCATCTCAACCAGTTCCAGCAGCTCTTCATCATCAACCATGTCGCACTTGTTCAGGAACACGATGATGTAAGGAACGCCAACCTGACGACCCAGCAGGATGTGCTCACGGGTCTGTGGCATTGGGCCATCAGTCGCAGCAACAACCAGGATCGCGCCGTCCATCTGCGCTGCACCGGTGATCATGTTTTTCACATAGTCGGCGTGGCCTGGGCAGTCAACGTGCGCATAGTGGCGAGACGGGGTTTCATATTCAACGTGAGAAGTGTTGATGGTGATACCACGTGCTTTCTCTTCTGGCGCTTTATCGATCTCATCGAATTTGCTTGCCTTACCGCCGTAGGTTTTAGCCAGTACGGTAGTAATTGCTGCAGTCAGGGTGGTTTTACCGTGGTCGACGTGACCGATGGTGCCCACGTTTACGTGCAGTTTATTACGCTGAAATTGCTCTTTAGCCATCGCTAGTCCCTCTAAGACACGGATATATCGAAGATATCGTCATATCAACCAGGCATTGCCTGACTGTTTGGTTTACAGAGAGAGAATCAGGAGAGAGATAAAGGAAGTGGTGCTGATACCCAGAGTCGAACTGGGGACCTCACCCTTACCAAGGGTGCGCTCTACCAACTGAGCCATATCAGCACATCTGGAGCGGGCAGCGGGAATCGAACCCGCATCATCAGCTTGGAAGGCTGAGGTAATAGCCATTATACGATGCCCGCATCCTGGAACTCGGCTACCTGTTCTTTCTGTAGCTTATGAATAATAAAAGAAGACCTTCTATTATTCGAGCCGGTCAGAGTTGCTGACCAACTTTGATTGCGCTAATGCGCAATCTGAAATTCGAAGGTGAGAGATGAAGAACTCACCCATCAGATAAAGACTTTATCTGACGCCCAACCAGAAGGTTGAGATGGTGGTGGGAGAAGGATTCGAACCTTCGAAGTCTGTGACGGCAGATTTACAGTCTGCTCCCTTTGGCCGCTCGGGAATCCCACCTACTTGATGGTGCCGGCTACCGGAATCGAACTGGTGACCTACTGATTACAAGTCAGTTGCTCTACCAACTGAGCTAAGCCGGCATCAAGTGGAGCGCATTCTAGGAATACCCGAAGAAGGATGCAACAAAAAAATCGTCAAAATTGTTCTATCGCTTACTATTTGTGCAAATCATCTCAAATCAGCCATCAACTGCAGTAAAATCACCCTAAACCTGTGCGTTTTTACACCACCACATTGATTGATTGCTATGAACCGTCATCATTTTCAATGCACATATTTGAAGCGCACTGCCTTTCTGCTGTGCAAATTGTAGAAAATTTTTTGTGAAACTACCCGCTATACTCGTTTTTTCTGCTGGCCTGCATTTTGCTTATCTATTTAATCGGGTCATTAAATGGAGGATGTCGCATGAATATTGTTCAGCTTACTGCAGAAACATTACCCCTTTATCGTCAGGCTTTGGCTGCCCTGATGGTTGAAGCGGTAAAAAACAATATGACTTCGGCATTTCAACATTCGCAAAAGATGCAACGGTATCAGGATGCGGAGCGCTATTTTCATAGCTTGCGCAACAAAATGGCACGCCATGAGTTGCTGCTATGGATTGCCGTCATCGACTCGGTTGTGGTGGGAAGCGTGCAGCTCAATATTTGTCAGCGTCCAGATGGACAGAATCGCGCGGAAGTTTTACAGCTGCTTGTGCATTCCAATGCTCAGCGAGAAGGGATTGGACGCAGATTAATGCAGACACTTGAGCACAAGGCAGAAAGCTACCAGCGTGGGCTGCTTTATTTGGATGTCATTGCAGGTTCTGCGGAAGAAATTTTTTATCGGGCACATGGCTACCGCTATTTAGGGGAATTGCCCGACTATGCATTATGCGCGGATGGGCATCCTCATCCCGGCGCGATTTACTATAAACGTCTGCGTACCAGCCCAGCAGAAAATGTAGCGACAAGCTACTGACCGACAAGAAAAATGCGGGCACGCTTGCGAAAGCGTGCTCCTGTTTATCATTTTACTTCTTTTTAAAGTCACACTGGTGTTACCCTCCTGCCCATTGTTCTCGTTAATTACCCCTGTGACGTGCAATTGAGTTTGATACATCTTCGTATGCTTAATGCAGCAAGGTGTTGATGAATCAGAATTTGCACTCAGATGCATGCTTATGAGTAAAAAAACGACACCTCTTACTACGCCTTATTTGCAGTTCAATCGCCAGCAATGGGCAGCACTACGCGATTCAGTACCAATGACATTGGCTGAAGGTGAAATTGAGCGTCTGCGTGGTATCAATGAAGATCTTTCATTAGAAGAAGTGGCCGAGATTTATCTGCCGCTATCGCGTCTGCTTAATTTTTATATCAGTTCTAATCTGCGCCGTCAGGCGGTGCTTGAGCAATTCCTTGGCACTAATGGGCAGAAAATCCCTTATATCATCAGTATTGCCGGCAGCGTTGCGGTAGGAAAAAGCACAACTGCCCGTGTGCTTCAGGCGCTTCTTAGCCGCTGGCCAGAACACCGCAAAGTAGAACTGATCACTACTGATGGTTTTTTGCATCCTAATGCCGTGCTTAAAGAACGCGGTTTGATGAAGAAAAAAGGGTTCCCGCAATCTTACGATATGCATCGCCTGGTTAACTTCGTATCTGATTTAAAATCGGGTGCTAGCCAGGTGACAGCGCCGGTTTATTCTCATCTGATTTATGATGTCATTCCGGATGGCGATAAAGTCGTACAACAGCCTGATATTCTTATTCTTGAAGGATTGAATGTGCTGCAAAGCGGTATGGACTATCCTCACGATCCTCATCATGTATTTGTGTCTGATTTCGTGGATTTTTCAATTTACGTCGATGCACCAGAGTCTTTACTTGAGAACTGGTATGTAAATCGCTTTTTGAAATTCCGTGAGGGCGCGTTTAGCGATCCGGACTCTTATTTCCATCACTATTCGCAATTACCTGAAGAGGATGCACTCAATATTGCGCATGGTCTGTGGAAAGAGATTAACTGGCTTAATTTAAAGGAAAATATCCTGCCTACACGTGAACGAGCAAGTCTTATTATGACGAAGTCGGCTGATCATGCGGTGCAAAGTGTACGTTTGAGGAAATAGTCTTTTTTATAAAATGCCCATAAAAGATCGTGGGCATTTTAATTTGTTAGCTCAGATGCATTAATTGTCTGGACGAAGAGAAATCTCACCCCCTACCCAGGATTTAATGACTCCATTCTGCTCCAGTAATAAGCCACCCTGCTTATCAATACCTCGCGCAATGCCATGTACCTCACGATCCCCAATAAGAAGCTTCACTGGACGATTAATGAAGTTATCAAGGGCTTCCCAGCGGGAAACAAATGGCGCCAAACCATCGCGCTCAAAAATAGGTAACGCTTCACGCAGGCTATTGATCAACTTCGCAGCTAACTCGTTGCGATCGATATCAACACCAGCTTCCTGAAGATTAATCCAACCCTGATTAATTTCTGCCGTGCCTTCTGAACGCATCAGCAAATTGACACCAGCACCTATAACAATCTGAGCTGCATCGCCGGTTTTTCCAGTTAACTCAACTAAAATACCAGCAAGCTTACGATCGTTAAGATAGAGATCATTCGGCCATTTAACCCGGACATCCGGAGCACCTAATGACTGAATCACTTCTGCCATGATGATACCAATCACCAGACTCAGGCCCATCGCCGCAGCTGGCCCCTGATCAAGACGCCAATACATGGACATATACAGGTTGGAGCCAAACGGTGAAAACCATTTACGCCCGCGACGTCCGCGCCCTGCTTGCTGATACTCGGCAATGCATGCGTAGCCAGACGGCAATTGATCCATCCGATCCAGCAAATACTGGTTGGTAGAATCGATAACAGGAATAACCGCCAGATTAGTTTGATGCAGGAGAGACAGAATGATTTCTTCATCCAGTAACTGAATTGGCTCTGGTAAGCTGTAGCCTTTACCCGTTACCGTATATACATCCAGACCCCAACTTTTGAGAGTCTGTATATGTTTATTAATGGCAGCACGGCTCATACCAAGCGCTTCGCCCAGCTGCTCACCAGAGTGAAATTCACCATCGGCCACCAATGCCACTAACTTTAACGGCACGCTATTATCTTTCATGAAATTACCTCAACGGCATTACGCTCGCCTCGAGCACCGATAAAGCGCACTTCTGGCTCCAGCCAAACATCAAACTTTTGTCCGACTCTATTTCTAACCTGATGCGCTAAATCGACAATATCCTGTGGAGTGGCATAATCTTCATTTATCAGTACTAAAGCCTGCTGACGGTGAACTGCGGCGCCACCTACACGGAAGCCTTTAAGACCACATTGGTCGATCAACCATCCAGCAGCTAATTTCACTTCGCCACTGGCCTGTGGATAATGAGGAATGGATGGCCACTGCTTAATTAGCGCATCTGCATGCTCAGCTGTGATCAGCGGATTTTTGAAGAAACTACCGACATTGCCTGTGATTTTTGGGTCGGGCAGTTTGCTTTGGCGCATATGGCAAATAGCATTGAATACATCCCAGGCACACACTGTTGCTGGGTTTAACTTAGTCAGCTCGCCATAAGTTAGAACTGGTTTCCACTGTTTTGCCAGACGTAATCCCACTGCAACAATGACATAGTCATTTTTCATAGCATGTTTGAAAATACTATCGCGATAGCTAAACTGGCACTCTTCTCGATACAACCGAATTATATTTTGCGATGGGAGGTGTATAGCTTCAACGTAGTGACAGATATCTTTAAATTCGACACCATATGCACCGATATTTTGAATCGGTGCTGAGCCGGCCATACCAGGAATCAGCGCCAGGTTTTCCAGTCCTGTAATACCCTTCTTTAGCGTGTTTTCAACTAAAGCATGCCAATTTTCGCCGGCACCAACATGCAAGTGCCAGGCTTCGTCATGCTCTTCGATAGCGATGCCTTTAATCGCATTAACCACCACCGAGCCGCTAAAATCTTCAAGAAAGAGTACGTTGCTCCCTTCGCCTAATACAATAAAAGGCAGATTTGATTGCTGACTGTTTTTCCAGGCCAAAGTAATAGCGTCAGGAGTTTCAGCGATGGTCAGTGTTTGTGCATTGATCGTAAGACCAAGAGTGTTGAAAGCTTTCAGGGATGTATTGGGGCTGGACATTTCACGGCCTTTACTGATTAATCTGACCGTAGTTTACCTGATCGGTAGGTTGCGAGTTTGATGTTTTCTTATTTCTGATGGGAAATTGCTAATGTACAGACGTAAAAAAGCCCCGGACTTTCGTCCGGGGCTTCTTCACTTATTTGATGCCTGGCAGTTCCCTACTCTCGCATGGGGAGACCCCACACTACCATCGGCGCTACGGCGTTTCACTTCTGAGTTCGGCATGGGGTCAGGTGGGACCACCGCGCTAAAGCCGCCAGGCAAATTCTGTCGCAAAAACGAATAACATTCGCTTCCGCTAAATCTTTAATCCGTAAACAAGCTGAAAATATCCGGTCTCTCAGACCAAAACGCCTCTGGCGTTGTAAGGTTAAGCCTCACGGGTCATTAGTACCGGTTAGCTCAACGCATCGCTGCGCTTACACATCCGGCCTATCAACGTCGTAGTCTTCAACGTCCCTTCAGGACCCTCAAGGGGTCAGGGAGAACTCATCTCGGGGCAAGTTTCGTGCTTAGATGCTTTCAGCACTTATCTTTTCCGCACTTAGCTACCGGGCAGTGCCATTGGCATGACAACCCGAACACCAGTGGTGCGTTCACTCCGGTCCTCTCGTACTAGGAGCAACCCCCCTCAATTCTCCAGCGCCCACGGCAGATAGGGACCGAACTGTCTCACGACGTTCTAAACCCAGCTCGCGTACCACTTTAAACGGCGAACAGCCGTACCCTTGGGACCTACTTCAGCCCCAGGATGTGATGAGCCGACATCGAGGTGCCAAACACCGCCGTCGATATGAACTCTTGGGCGGTATCAGCCTGTTATCCCCGGAGTACCTTTTATCCGTTGAGCGATGGCCCTTCCATTCAGAACCACCGGATCACTATGACCTGCTTTCGCACCTGCTCGAGCCGTCACTCTCGCAGTCAAGCTGGCTTATGCCATTGCACTAACCTCCTGATGTCCGACCAGGATTAGCCAACCTTCGTGCTCCTCCGTTACTCTTTGGGAGGAGACCGCCCCAGTCAAACTACCCACCAGACACTGTCCGCAGCCCGGATTACGGGCCTACGTTAGAACATCAAACATTAAAGGGTGGTATTTCAAGGTTGGCTCCACGCAGACTGGCGTCCACGCTTCAAAGCCTCCCACCTATCCTACACATCAAGGCTCAATGTTCAGTGTCAAGCTATAGTAAAGGTTCACGGGGTCTTTCCGTCTTGCCGCGGGTACACTGCATCTTCACAGCGATTTCAATTTCACTGAGTCTCGGGTGGAGACAGCCTGGCCATCATTACGCCATTCGTGCAGGTCGGAACTTACCCGACAAGGAATTTCGCTACCTTAGGACCGTTATAGTTACGGCCGCCGTTTACCGGGGCTTCGATCAAGAGCTTCTCCTTGCGGATAACCCCATCAATTAACCTTCCGGCACCGGGCAGGCGTCACACCGTATACGTCCACTTTCGTGTTTGCACAGTGCTGTGTTTTTAATAAACAGTTGCAGCCAGCTGGTATCTTCGACTGCCTTCAGCTCCATCCGCGAGGGACTTCACCTGATGACAGCGTGCCTTCTCCCGAAGTTACGGCACCATTTTGCCTAGTTCCTTCACCCGAGTTCTCTCAAGCGCCTTGGTATTCTCTACCTGACCACCTGTGTCGGTTTGGGGTACGATTTCGTGTTACCTGGAGCTTAGAGGCTTTTCCTGGAAGCAGGGCATCAGTTACTTCACCACCGTGGTGGCTCGTCGTCACGCCTCAGCCTTAAGATACCCCGGATTTACCAAAGATATCAGCCTACACGCTTAAACCGGGACAACCGTCGCCCGGATAACCTAGCCTTCTCCGTCCCCCCTTCGCAGTAACACCAAGTGCAGGAATATTAACCTGCTTCCCATCGACTACGCTTTTCAGCCTCGCCTTAGGGGTCGACTCACCCTGCTCCGATTAACGTTGAACAGGAACCCTTGGTCTTCCGGCGAGCGGGCTTTTCACCCGCTTTATCGTTACTTATGTCAGCATTCGCACTTCTGATACCTCCAGCATGCCTCACAGCACACCTTCGACGGCTTACAGAACGCTCCCCTACCCAACAACGCATACGCGTCGCTGCCGCAGCTTCGGTGCATGGTTTAGCCCCGTTACATCTTCCGCGCAGGCCGACTCGACCAGTGAGCTATTACGCTTTCTTTAAATGATGGCTGCTTCTAAGCCAACATCCTGGCTGTCTGTGCCTTCCCACATCGTTTCCCACTTAACCATGACTTTGGGACCTTAGCTGGCGGTCTGGGTTGTTTCCCTCTTCACGACGGACGTTAGCACCCGCCGTGTGTCTCCCGTGATAACATTCTCCGGTATTCGCAGTTTGCATCGGGTTGGTAAGCCGGGATGGCCCCCTAGCCGAAACAGTGCTCTACCCCCGGAGATGAGTTCACGAGGCGCTACCTAAATAGCTTTCGGGGAGAACCAGCTATCTCCCGGTTTGATTGGCCTTTCACCCCCAGCCACAAGTCATCCGCTAATTTTTCAACATTAGTCGGTTCGGTCCTCCAGTTAGTGTTACCCAACCTTCAACCTGCCCATGGCTAGATCACCGGGTTTCGGGTCTATACCCTGCAACTTAACGCCCAGTTAAGACTCGGTTTCCCTGCGGCTCCCCTATACGGTTAACCTTGCTACAGAATATAAGTCGCTGACCCATTATACAAAAGGTACGCAGTCACCCCATTAAAGAGGCTCCCACTGCTTGTACGTACACGGTTTCAGGTTCTGTTTCACTCCCCTCGCCGGGGTTCTTTTCGCCTTTCCCTCACGGTACTGGTTCACTATCGGTCAGTCAGGAGTATTTAGCCTTGGAGGATGGTCCCCCCATATTCAGACAGGATACCACGTGTCCCGCCCTACTCTTCGAACTCACAATCTGTGCACTTTCGTGTACGGGACTATCACCCGGTATCGTGCGACTTTCCAGACGCTTCCACTAACGCACAAACTGATTCAGGTTCTGGGCTGTTCCCCGTTCGCTCGCCGCTACTGGGGGAATCTCGGTTGATTTCTTTTCCTCCGGGTACTTAGATGTTTCAGTTCCCCGGGTTCGCCTCGCAACACTATGTATTCATGTTGCGATGATGCACTGGGTGCACCGGGTTTCCCCATTCGGACATCGTCGGCTGTAGCGGTTCATATCACCTTACCGACGCTTTACGCAGATTAGCACGTCCTTCATCGCCTCTGACTGCCAGGGCATCCACCGTGTACGCTTAGTCGCTTAACCTCACAACCCACAGGCGTTTTGCAACGCGCGCAGACTGCAAGCATTTGAGAGACTCGAACATATCGCCGCTTCATTCTTATTACGGAGAATGAAGACGATACGTCGTTTCAATTTTCAGCTTGTTCCGGATTGTTAAAGAGCAGTATCTCAGACGCAGCTCGTAAGCTTCGTTTGAGATACGTCGTGGAGACACCTTTCACCTGTCACCAAGCAAGTGGCGTCCCCTAGGGGATTCGAACCCCTGTTGCCGCCGTGAAAGGGCGGTGTCCTAGGCCTCTAGACGAAGGGGACACGGTGTGTCACGACTTCGCAGCCGTCTTGCTCATTACTTTCTATCAGACAATCTGTGTGAGCACTTCGCGGGAAGGTATCTTCAGGTAAGGAGGTGATCCAACCGCAGGTTCCCCTACGGTTACCTTGTTACGACTTCACCCCAGTCATGAATCACAAAGTGGTAAGCGCCCTCCCGAAGGTTAAGCTACCTACTTCTTTTGCAACCCACTCCCATGGTGTGACGGGCGGTGTGTACAAGGCCCGGGAACGTATTCACCGTAGCATTCTGATCTACGATTACTAGCGATTCCGACTTCACGGAGTCGAGTTGCAGACTCCGATCCGGACTACGACGCACTTTATGAGGTCCGCTTGCTCTCGCGAGGTCGCTTCTCTTTGTATGCGCCATTGTAGCACGTGTGTAGCCCTACTCGTAAGGGCCATGATGACTTGACGTCATCCCCACCTTCCTCCAGTTTATCACTGGCAGTCTCCTTTGAGTTCCCGGCCGAACCGCTGGCAACAAAGGATAAGGGTTGCGCTCGTTGCGGGACTTAACCCAACATTTCACAACACGAGCTGACGACAGCCATGCAGCACCTGTCTCAGAGTTCCCGAAGGCACCAAAGCATCTCTGCTAAGTTCTCTGGATGTCAAGAGTAGGTAAGGTTCTTCGCGTTGCATCGAATTAAACCACATGCTCCACCGCTTGTGCGGGCCCCCGTCAATTCATTTGAGTTTTAACCTTGCGGCCGTACTCCCCAGGCGGTCGACTTAACGCGTTAGCTCCGGAAGCCACTCCTCAAGGGAACAACCTCCAAGTCGACATCGTTTACGGCGTGGACTACCAGGGTATCTAATCCTGTTTGCTCCCCACGCTTTCGCACCTGAGCGTCAGTCTTTGTCCAGGGGGCCGCCTTCGCCACCGGTATTCCTCCAGATCTCTACGCATTTCACCGCTACACCTGGAATTCTACCCCCCTCTACAAGACTCCAGCCTGCCAGTTTCGAATGCAGTTCCCAGGTTAAGCCCGGGGATTTCACATCCGACTTGACAGACCGCCTGCGTGCGCTTTACGCCCAGTAATTCCGATTAACGCTTGCACCCTCCGTATTACCGCGGCTGCTGGCACGGAGTTAGCCGGTGCTTCTTCTGCGGGTAACGTCAATCGGTGAAGCTATTAACTTCACCGCCTTCCTCCCCGCTGAAAGTACTTTACAACCCGAAGGCCTTCTTCATACACGCGGCATGGCTGCATCAGGCTTGCGCCCATTGTGCAATATTCCCCACTGCTGCCTCCCGTAGGAGTCTGGACCGTGTCTCAGTTCCAGTGTGGCTGGTCATCCTCTCAGACCAGCTAGGGATCGTCGCCTAGGTGAGCCATTACCCCACCTACTAGCTAATCCCATCTGGGCACATCCGATGGTGTGAGGCCCGAAGGTCCCCCACTTTGGTCTTGCGACGTTATGCGGTATTAGCTACCGTTTCCAGTAGTTATCCCCCTCCATCGGGCAGTTTCCCAGACGTTACTCACCCGTCCGCCACTCGTCACCCGAGAGCAAGCTCTCTGTGCTACCGTTCGACTTGCATGTGTTAGGCCTGCCGCCAGCGTTCAATCTGAGCCATGATCAAACTCTTCAATTTAAGTTTGATTTGCTGAAACAAGTTCAGCGATGCTCATCTGTAAAACGTCATAATGAATTTCATTATGTGTTCACTCGTGAGGCTTTAATATTTTTTTGCGTCCGGAGACGCGGATATCAATCCTGCGAGTGCCCACACAGATTGTCTGATAAATTGTTAAAGAGCGTTGCGAACAGCGGCTGAACCGTCTGTCGCGAGGTGGCGTATACTACGCTACTCTCCTTCGGAGTCAAACACTTTTTTCAGCGTCTTCATCCGGCGGGATGAATTTTTTCACTCCCTGCCGAGCCGTCTGCGTTGCCGCTTTGCCGTCTCAGTGGTGGCGCATTATAGGGAGTTATTCGGAGCTGACAAGGGTTAATTGCAAATAAATTACTGTTCGACCTAAATTTCGCCACAACGCTGTATTTCACAACGATTTGCCTGGTAACTGCGCAAAACCCTGGGCAAAAAGCGCCACTTTATTCCAATCGGTGTACTCCACTTCTTTCGATGTATCGGTTTCCCCGCCGGTCATACGCATAATGAATTGAATCATGACGCGATCAAACCAGCGATAACGCGGATAACGCAACGCCCCGGCGAAAACCGCACAGCAATCGGGTTGCCACGGTGACTGCTCCAGGAACTTGCGCGTATACGCATTGGTCTCTGGCGTACACTTATCTGCTTTACGCGCCGTCAGGTTGACACTAAAGAAGCCGCTCACCCGCTGCTGCAGCAGTGCTTTGTGCTGGGTGACAAATTTCAGCAAAGCCGGATTGAAATGGCCATAGCGGATCGAAGCACCAATCAGCACGCGATCGTACTGCAACCAATCAATCTGCGGTGCCTGTAGTAAATCGATCACGTCACACAGTTGATGCGGCACTAAGGTCTGCGCAATGCGCGCGGCAATGTCACGGGTTTGTCCATCGCGGCTGGAATACAGAATCAACGCTTTCATTACTCAATCCTATTTTATTATTCGCGCCAAAAGGTCGGCGTGAACAGCACCAGCAGCGTGAACACTTCAAGGCGTCCAAACAGCATGGTTAAAATCAAAATCCACTTCGCGACATCATTCATTGAAGTGAAGTTGTCTGCTACCACACCCAAACCGGGCCCGAGGTTATTCAGGGTCGCGGCCACGGCAGCAAAAGCCGAGAAGTCATCCACGCCGGTGGCGATGATCGCCAACATGCTGAGCAGGAACACCAGCGCATAAGCTGAGAAGAAACCCCACACCGCTTCGAGGATACGTTCCGGCAGCGCGCGATTACCCAACTTGATGGTGTAAACCGCATTCGGGTGCACCAATCGCTTCAGTTCACGCGAACCCTGTTTGAACAGCAGAAGAATGCGAATCACCTTCAAACCGCCGCCGGTTGAACCCGCCATGCCGCCGATAAAAGCCGAGCACAGTAGCAGCACCGGCAGGAACAGCGGCCAGCGCGCAATGCTGTCGGTGGTAAAACCGGCCGTGGTCGCCATTGATACCACCTGGAAAAACGCCTGATTCAGCGTTTGCCAGCCGCTGGCGTACACATTGTGGAACCACAACACTATGGTACAGATCAGCACTAAGGTCAGTTGTACGCCAATAAACATGCGGAATTCGGGATCGCGCCAGTACACTTTCAGGTTGCGACCACTTAATAAAGAGAAGTGCAGGCCATAGTTACAGCCCGAGATCAGCAGAAATACCGCGACAATGGTGTTGATAGTTGGGCTATTAAAGTAGCCGATGCTGGCATCATGGGTTGAGAACCCGCCAATCGCGATCGTCGAGAAGCTATGGCCGATAGCATCAAACATCGGCATGCCCGCCAGCCACAGCGCCACCGCGCACGCCACGGTGAGCAATACGTAGATCAGCCACAGCGTTTTAGCTGTTTCCGCGATACGCGGGCGCATCTTGTTATCTTTCAACGGTCCCGGCATTTCGGCGCGATAGAGCTGCATGCCACCCACGCCCAGAATGGGCAGAATCGCCACCGCCAGCACAATGATCCCCATCCCGCCGAGCCACTGCAGCATCTGACGATAGAACAAAATCGCTTTAGGCAACGTATCCAGTCCCACCAGCGTGGTGGCGCCGGTGGTAGTGAGGCCAGAGAAGGACTCAAAGAAGGCATCAGTGATTGAGAGATGCGGCTGCTCGGCGAAGATAAACGGCATCGCACCGACGCTGCCCAACACGGTCCAGAACAGCACCACGATAAGGAAGCCTTCGCGCGGCTTGAGTTCGGTTTTCTGCTTGCGGTTTGGCCACCACAGCAGTGAACCGATAACGATCGCCATCATAAAGGTCTGACTGAACGCGCGCCCGGCACCATCACGGTAAATCAAGGCGACGAGGCCCGGTAAAATCATGGTCACCGAGAACAGAATCACCAGCAGGCCCACGATGCGGGTAATGGCGCGAAAATGCATTCAGCCGTTTCCTTTAAACAGAAGCTTTTAGTTTGTCAGCGGGATGAGCGTCAGCGCGCCCCGGCTGTAATCAGAGAGGTTTTGGCGAAAGCCATCAATCTGCGCATGCGGCAACGCTAAACGCAGCGCAATACGATCCTGATAATGGCTCTCTTCTATAATGCCGTCAAAACGTTGCAGCAAGCGTTCAATGTCGCTGAGTTGGGCGTAATCGCACTGCAGGGTAAAAGATTCCATCGGCACTTTACGCTGACGCGCCAGTTGCTTCAGTCCTTGCTGCACGCCGCCGCCATAAGCTTTTACCAGTCCGCCGGTGCCCAGCATGATGCCGCCATAATAACGCACCACTACCGCGGTGATCTCACCGACACCGCTACCCATCAGCTGGGCCAGCATCGGTTTGCCCGCGGTGCCAGAAGGTTCGCCATCATCGGAGAAACCCAGCTGCTGCGAATCATCCGGCGCACCCGCCACCCACGCCCAGCAGTGATGCCGCGCGGTAGGATGTTCCTGCTTCACCTGCTGCACAAACGCGCGCGCCGCTTCCACGCCGGCCGTGTGCGCCAGCAAGGTGATGAAGCGGCTTTTCTTGATGGTTTCCTCGCTGAGACTTACGGCCTGAGCGGGAATGTCGTAAGCATCCATCAGGCAAGGTGCAGGTCGCGCGTCATGTTTTCAATGCGATTAGCGTGAACCACCACGTTATCCTCGATACGAATACCGCCGTAAGGTTTCAGTGCATCAATTGCCGCCCAGTCAAAGTATTGGCTGAACTTGCCGCCGCGCAGCTTCGTCAGCAGCGAATCGATAATATAGAAGCCCGGTTCGATAGTCAGCACCATGCCAGGTTCCAGCACGCGCGTACAACGCAAATACGGATATTGCGACGGTGCCGCCAGATGCGTGCCATTGTCGTCCTGCATAAAACCAGCCACATCGTGCACCTGCAGGCCGAGCGGATGTCCAAGGCCGTGCGGCATAAACGGACCGGTTAAATCTTCCGCCACCAGCGTCTCTTCAGTCAGGCCTTTCACCAACTCGAACTTCAGCAGCAGACGCGCAATGCGCTGATGCATCTGCAGATGATAATCGGTATAGCGCACGCCGGCTTTCAAGGTGGCGATCAGCGCCAGCTCTTCCTTGTTCATCGCCGCAACCATGTCGGCATAGCGCGATTTGCTCTGCGCCGCGTAGCTGCGCGTCAGGTCAGCGGCGTAACCGAGGTATTCCGCACCGGCGTCAATCAGGAAGCTGTGGCGTTTGGCCGGCGGCTGATGATCCAGTTTGGTGTAGTGCAGCACCGCGGCATGTTCATTGAGCGCAATGATGTTGCCATAAGGCACATCGGTATCGCGATGGCCGGTTGCGGTCAGATAGGCGATATTGATATCGAACTCGCTCATGCCAGAGAAGAACGCCTCTTTGGCAGCGCGATGGCCCGCCACCGCCAGCTTCTGCGCTTCGCGCATACACGCCAGTTCATAGTCGGTTTTGATACTGCGATGATAATGCAGGAAATCGATCACGCCTTTCGGGTTCACCTGCTCGCTGTTAATACCGAGCTGGGAAGCACGTGACGGCACCGGACCGATATAGGCTACGTTTTCACGCTGTGCTGGCAGCAGCTGCGCGATCTCATCGGCACTCTTCAGGCTAATCACCTCCACATCGTTAGTCCAGAAGCTGTTTGGCAGCGGCTCAACGTTGTGCCAGTAATCAACCGGCGAATAGAACCACAGCTTGGGTTTATTCACGCCATCAATCCATAACCAGCAGTTTGGCACCTGCGTCACCGGCACCCACGCTTTGAACTGAGGATTCACCTTAAACGGATAGTCGTGATCGTCGAGAAAAACGGTCAACAGCTCGCCGGAATGAATCAGCATGGCATCAAGCTTAAAGCGAGCCAGCACCTGCTGCGCTCGCTGCTGCAGCGTATTGATGTGCGCGTGATACAGGGTTTTCAGTGAATCCATGGACTAGTCTCCGATGTCGCGAAAGTGGCCGCAGTGTAGCACAGCCGTGTTAGCGATGCCGTGCTGCGCACGCTGTGATCGTTGTATCAAATAATCAAACTCTCGTTTGCAAATAATTAACATCACACTCACACTCCAACTCATCTGGTATGACCAGATCAACTTTCGCGGTTTCAGGAGACGGACATGCTCTACCAAGGCGATACCCTTTCAGTTCACTGGCTTGACGACGGCATCGCCGAGCTGGTTTTCGATGCGCCCGGTTCGGTGAACAAACTCGATACCAAAACCGTTGCCTCGTTGGGCGAGGCATTAAGCGTATTGGAACAGCAACCCGCGCTGCGCGGCCTGTTGCTCTCGTCGGCCAAACCGGCATTTATCGTTGGTGCCGACATCACAGAATTCCTGTCGCTGTTTGATGCGCCAGAAGAGAAGCTGAGCCAGTGGCTAGCGTTTGCCAACAGCATCTTCAATCGTTTAGAAGATTTGCCGGTGCCCACCGTGGCCGCCATCGACGGCTATGCGCTGGGCGGCGGCTGTGAATGCATACTGGCGACCGACTTCCGCATTGCCACGCCGACCGCACGCATTGGCCTGCCGGAAACCAAACTGGGCATTATGCCAGGCTTTGGCGGCAGCGTGCGCTTGCCGCGCCTGCTTGGCGCCGATAGCGCGATGGAGATTATCGCCGCCGGTAAAGATGTTGATGGCAGCAGCGCCCTGAAACTCGGTTTGGTGGATGCGGTAGTCAGCAGCGACAAACTACGTGCCGCTGCGCTGACCGTATTGCAGGACGCCATCGTGCAGGGCAACTGGCAGACACGCCGCGCGCCGAAGCTGGCACCGCTGAAACTCAGCCCGATTGAAGCCGCCATGAGCTTCACCATCGCCAAAAGCATGGTGCTGCAAACCGCGGGCAAACACTATCCGGCACCGATCACCGCCGTGAAAACCATTGAAGCTGCCGCCAGCCTCGGACGTGATGATGCGCTGAAGCTGGAAACCGCCGCGTTTGTGCCGCTGGCGCAGAGCGATGTGGCACGCGCGCTGGTCGGTATCTTCCTGAACGATCAGTACGTCAAAGGCCTGGCGAAAAAGCACAGCAGTGCGGCCGGTGCGCCGCAGCAAGCAGCAGTATTAGGCGCAGGCATTATGGGCGGCGGCATTGCTTATCAATCGGCATGGAAAGGCGTGCCGGTGATGATGAAAGATATCAATCCGCAGGCGTTAACGCAGGGCATGACCGAAGCCAGCAAGCTGCTGAACAAACAGCTGGAGCGCGGCAAAATTGACGGCGCGAAACTGGCGAGCGTACTCACCACCATTCAGCCCACGCTGGATTACGCCGGATTCGAACGCACCGACGTGGTGGTAGAAGCGGTAGTAGAGAATCCGCAGATCAAAGCCAAAGTGCTGGCAGAGACCGAACAGCATCTGCGCGAGGACGCCATTCTCGCCTCCAACACCTCAACCATTCCGATCAGCCTGCTGGCGCAAGCCCTGAAACGTCCGGAAAACTTCTGCGGCATGCACTTCTTCAATCCGGTACCGCGTATGCCGCTGGTTGAAGTGATTCGCGGTGAGAAAACCTCAGAAGCGACCCTCAGTAAAGTGGTGGCCTGGGCGAGCAAAATGGGCAAGACGCCGATTGTGGTGAATGACTGTCCCGGCTTCTTTGTGAATCGCGTGCTGTTCCCCTACTTCGCCGCCTTCAGCCTGCTGCTGCGCGACGGCGCGGATTTCCGTCAGATCGATAAAGTAATGGAAAAACAGTTCGGCTGGCCGATGGGCCCCGCGTGGCTGCTGGATGTGGTCGGCATTGATACCGCGCATCACGCTCAACAGGTGATGGCGCAAGGTTTCCCGTCTCGCATGCAAAAAGATTATCGCGACGCGATCGACGTGCTGTTTGACGCCAAACGTTACGGCCAGAAAAACGGTCAGGGCTTTTACCGCTGGGAGCAGGATAAAAAAGGCAAAGCGCAGAAGAGAGCCGATGCGGCTGTCGATGCGCTGCTGGAACCGATTTGCCAGCCGAAGCGCGTGTTCAGCGATGACGAGATCGCCAACCGCATGATGCTGCCGATGCTCAACGAAGTGGTGCGCTGCCTCGAAGAGAAGATCATCGCTTCACCGGCCGAAGCTGATATGGCGCTGGTGTACGGTTTAGGCTTCCCGCCGTTCCGTGGCGGCGCGTTCCGCTACATGGATACGCTGGGCAACAGCAACGTGGTCGATCAGGCCAAACGTTATACCGCGCTCGGCCCGCTGTACGCGCTGCCGGAGCTGCTGTTGCAAAAAGCCCATCAGCATCAGAGCTGGTATCCCGCGGTGCAACCGATTGACGAAGCGGCGCTGCAAAGTGCCTGAGGTAATGAAAATGGAAAAAGTGGTAATTGTTGATGCGGTCCGCACGCCGATGGGCCGCTCCAAAGGCGGTGCGTTTCGTCAGGTGCGGGCGGAAGATCTCTCGGCGCATTTGATGCGCGAGCTGCTGAGCCGCAACCCGGCGGTTGATCCCGCCACGCTGGACGACATTATCTGGGGCTGCGTGCAGCAGACGCTGGAGCAAGGCTTCAACATTGCACGTAACGCCGCGCTGCTGGCGGAGATCCCGCATCGCGTACCTGCCAGCACCGTCAACCGCCTGTGCGGTTCGTCGATGCAGGCGCTGCACGACGCGGCACGTGCGATTATGGTTGGCGATGCGCACAGCTGCCTGATTGGCGGCGTAGAACATATGGGCCACGTGCCGATGAGCCACGGCGTGGATTTCCATCCGGGCCTGGGTCGCACGGTGGCGAAAGCGGCGGGCATGATGGGGTTAACAGCCGAGATGCTGGCGCGCATGCATCACATTACGCGTGAGCAGCAGGATGCTTTTGCGCTGCGTTCGCACCAGCGCGCCTGGGCAGCAACCCAGCGCGGCGACTTCAAGCGTGAAATTGTGGCGACCTACGGCCACGACGCCGACGGCGTGTTGAAGCGCTTTGAGAGCGACGAAGTGATCCGCGAAGAGACCAGCCTCGAAGGATTGGCTGCGCTGCGCCCGGCATTCGATCCGGTCAACGGCACCGTGACCGCAGGCAGCTCATCCGCGCTTTCCGACGGCGCAGCCGCGATGTTGATCATGAGTGAAAGCCGCGCACGCGAACTCGGTCTGACAGCGCGCGCGCGCATTCGCAGCATGGCGGTGGTTGGCTGCGATCCGTCGATTATGGGTTACGGTCCGGTTCCCGCCAGCAAGCTGGCGCTTAAGCGCGCCGGATTGAGCGTGCAGGATATCGACCTGTTCGAGTTCAACGAGGCTTTTGCCGCACAGGCGCTGCCATGCATTAAAGACTTGGGCTTGCTGGAACAGCTGGATGAAAAAGTGAATTTGAATGGCGGCGCGATTGCGCTCGGTCATCCGCTGGGATGTTCCGGTGCGCGTATCAGTACTACGCTGCTAAATCTGATGGAACGTCGCGATGCGCAATTTGGTCTGGCGACCATGTGCATTGGCTTAGGCCAGGGCATCGCCACGGTGTTCGAACGGGTTTAATACGTTAATGTTGCACGTGTTACCGCCCTTTCGGGCGGTTTTTTTACGCAATACATTGCGCCGCGACGAATCCGTGCACATCATCGTAGCGGCGCGATTTATCGCGTTCTGTTGACCTTAAATAAAGGCAAACGCATCGCCAAACATCTGCGCTTCCAGCGCACCGCGCTCGGCGCAGAAACGCTCACGCGCAATCTTCGCCATCTCAAAACGACCGGCAATATAGATATCGTGCTCGCTGAGCGACGCGAAATCCTGCATCACCGCCGTCAGTACCGTGCCGCTGCGTCCGGTCCAGTCATCCGCCGGTTGTTCAACCACCGGGATCACTTTCAGGTTCGGATGCTTCACCGCCAGCGCATTCAGCTCATCCAGATCGTACAGATGCATCAGCTCACGGCCGCCCCAGTAAATCGCAATCTCGCGATCGGGTTGCTGTGCCAGCGCGGTCAGCAGAATAGAACGCGCATAGGAGAAGCCGGTACCGCCCGCGATCAGAATGATCGGACGCTCGCTATCTTCACGCAGCCATGCATCGCCGTGCGGCATATCAACCGTAATCTGGCGATCGTTCTTGATGCGGTCCATCACCGCCATCGCGTAGAGATTGAGATCCGACGCGCCGATGTGCAGCTCAATGATGTCCTTTTCCATTGGCGTAGAAGCCAGCGAAAACGGGCGCTTATCGCGCTCATCCATCACCACCATCAAATACTGTCCGGCGCGGAAGTTAAAATCCGCCGCCGGAATTAAACGAACGCGGTAAACCGTGTCCGTAATCGCTTCAACCGAAGTCACTTTGCAGCTTAACGTTGTCATGCGTTCCCTTTTTCTTCGGGTCTAATTGGTCTGCCGCCGTTAGCGCTGCGGCGGCTCGGCAAAGATAGCTAACTCATCCCAAATGGCGTCAATGCGCGCGGTCACCGCCGGATCTTTCACAATCGGCGTGCCCCACTCGCGCGTGGTTTCGCCCGGCCACTTATTGGTCGCATCAAGTCCCATCTTCGAGCCTAAGCCGGAAACCGGCGAGGCGAAGTCGAGATAATCGATGGGCGTGTTCTCAACCAGCACCGTATCGCGCGCCGGATCCATGCGGGTGGTAATCGCCCAAATCACATCATTCCAGTCACGCGCGTTGACGTCGTCATCGCACACAATCACGAACTTGGTGTACATGAACTGACGCAGGAACGACCACACGCCGAACATCACGCGCTTGGCGTGACCCGCGTACTGTTTCTTGATCGTTACTACCGCGAGGCGATAAGAGCAGCCTTCCGGCGGCAGATAGAAATCAACGATCTCCGGGAACTGCTTGATCAGAATCGGCACCAGCACTTCATTGAGCGCCACGCCCAGCACCGCCGGTTCATCCGGTGGACGTCCGGTGTAGGTTGAATGATAAATCGGGTTGCGACGTTGCGTTACGTGCGTCACGGTAAACACCGGGAAGCTATCTACTTCATTGTAGTAGCCTGTGTGGTCGCCGTACGGACCTTCCGGCGCGACATCGCCCGGCTCGATATAACCTTCCAGCACGATTTCCGCGCTGGCTGGCACTTCGAGTTCGTTTGAAACGCACTTCACCACTTCGGTTTTATTCCCGCGCAGCAAACCGGCAAAGGCGTATTCGGAGAGTGTATCCGGCACCGGCGTTACCGCGCCGAGAATGGTGGCAGGATCGGCGCCCAGCGCCACCGACAGCGGGAAACGTTCGCCCGGATGCGCTTTACACCACTCCTGGAAATCCAGCGCGCCGCCGCGATGTGACAGCCAGCGCATAATCACGCGGTTCTTGCCGATCACCTGCTGACGATAGATACCCAGATTTTGTCGCTCTTTATGCGGGCCGCGCGTGACGGTCAATCCCCACGTAATTAGCGGCGCAGCATCGCCCGGCCAGCATTTCATCACCGGAATGCGCGACAGATCGACGTCATCGCCGCTGAAAATCTCTTCCTGGCACGGCGCATTGCGCAGGCGCTTGGTCGGCATGTTCAGCACTTGCTTGAACTGCGGCATCTTATCGAACAGATCGCGGAAGCCTTTTGGTGGCTCCGGCTCTTTCAGGAACGCCAGCAGCTTGCCCACTTCACGCAGCGCACTGACCTCTTCCTGGCCCATGCCCATCGCCACGCGTTTGGGTGTGCCAAACAGATTACACAGCACCGGCATGTCGTACCCTTTCGGGTTTTCGAACAGCAGCGCCGGGCCGCCAGCGCGCAGCGTGCGGTCGGCAATTTCCGTCATCTCTAACTCAGGATCGATCTCCTGAGTGATGCGCTTTAACTCGCCACGCTGTTCCAGCAATGCGAGGAAGTCTCGTAAATCCTGATATTTCATGCGGCTTTAGCTTTCCGGCCAGAGTGAAACGCCATTATAGAGGCGTTTTACGCTGACATGTTGAGGTTTTGCGTCAGGCAGGCTGACAGGAAAACGGCACCAGCGACTGAATCGCCAATACATCGTGATAAGCAGTAATCGGCTCGCCGTGACGGAACACTTTGAAGTCTTCACCGCGTGCGCTGTAGTAACGCAGGCGATTTTCGCTCACGTGCAGGAAGCTGGCTTCACGCAGCGCAATCACCGATTCATGCGGGTTAACGGCACAGAACTCGGCCAGTCGTTCATCACGCGTTTCGCCCATATGGCCGCTGACGTGCGCATCAAGATAATGCGGATTGATCTGCACCGGGAACAAACCCAGCGCGGGCAACACTACGCTGCTGCGCACCGGCATATCATTGGTGGTGCGAATGGAAGGCGTTGCCACATTGCAACCGGCGCTCCAGCCGACGTACGGCACATCACGCTCGCGCACCGCGCGTTGTATAGCGACGATCAAGCCGTGCTCGTGCAGCATTTGATTGAGGAACCAGGTATTTCCGCCGCTCACCAGAATCAGCTCAGCTTGTTCAATCGCCGCAACGGGCGATGCAAACTCGTGCACGGTGCGCACGTCAATGCCTAACGACGCGGATAACTCCTGCGCGCGCTGCGCGTGATCGCCACGAATAATCGCGTACGGCACCAGCACCGCCGAAGTGATGCCGCGCTGGGCGATCATCGCATGCAGCTGCAGGTGGGCGTAACTTAACAGCGGCGCATCGTCAGCCACTTTACCGTTACTCAACAGGAACAGTTCCATCAGCCACTCCTTTTCAATCGAAAGATGGGGAGGGAGTCTGATACAGATGGTCGCCGGCCGTCAATTTTCTTGCAAGAAAGCGTAAATAAGCCGCATCAATCGGATAAATCGTAGTGAAATTGTTTTCAGCGCCCGGTTTCCACCCGCCGATGCGCTATAACTCTGACAACTGATTTGATATTCTTAGCGTCCATTATTTGGGAGCGGTTATGGAATCCTGGTACTTACTCTATTGCAAACGTGGACAACTGTTGCGCGCGAAAGAGCATCTTGAGCGGCAAGAGGTGAATTGCCTCAGCCCGATGATCGCTCTGGAGAAGATTGTGCGCGGTAAACGCACCACCGTGAGTGAGCCGCTGTTTCCCAACTATCTGTTTATCGAATTCGATCCCGAAGCGATTCACACCACCACCATCAGCAGCACGCGCGGCGTCAGCCACTTCGTGCGCTTTGGCACCATGCCGGCCACCGTATCAAATGATGTGATCGAAGCGCTGCAAACCGACGTGCCGCAGATCGTGCTCGATGCGGAAACCCCGCAAAGCGGTGATGAAGTGATCATCACCGATGGCACTTTCGAAGGATTGCGCGCCATTTTTGCCGAGCCGGATGGTGAAACGCGCTCCGTTCTGCTGCTCAACATGCTGAACAAACAGGTGATGCGCAGCGTGGATAACAAACAGTTCCGTAAACTCTAAGCGAGTTTAAACAGCTGACGCGCGTTGAGATTAACCTGCGCTCCCAGCGCTTCCGCCTCCTCGCCACGCCAGTTCGCCACCTGCTGCACAATATGCGGCAGGAAGCATGGCTCATTGCGGCGCGAAGTGGGACGCGGATGCATATCGCGCGGCAGTAAATACGGTGCGTCGGTTTCCAGTAACAGGCGCTCAGCCGGAATCAGCGGCAGCAATTCACGCAGTTCCATACCGCGACGCTCGTCGCACACCCAACCGGTAATGCCCACCGACAATCCCAGCGCCAGACACGCTTGCAGCTCGTCACGCGTACCGGTAAAGCAGTGCACGACTGCACCAACCAGCTTCGGTAGCCACGGCTCAAGTACTGCAACAAAACGATCGTGCGCTTCACGGCAATGCAAAAACACCGGTAGCTGTAGCTCAGCAGCCAACGCCAGCTGCGCATCGAAAGCGTATTCCTGCTGATCGTGGGCCGAAAGATTGCGATTGAAATCCAGGCCACATTCGCCAATCGCGACCACCTGCTCACTTTCCGCCAGGCGACGCAAGGTATTCGCGGTTTCCGTCGACCATTCACTGGCATGGTGCGGATGGACGCCGGCGGTTGACCAGCAATAGCCCGCGTGCAATGCCGCCAGCTGCCGCGCCTGCTGGCTCTCCAGCGCGTTGGTGCCGGTAATTAACAGGCCGGTGACGCCTGCTTCGCGCGCACGTTTTACCACCTGCTCGCGATCTTTTGCGAATTGCGTGCTGGTCAGGTTTACACCGATATCAAACATGTCTTCTCCCCAATAAAAAACCGCCCAACGGGGCGGTTTAGATTCATCTTCCCGCGCGCTGCGGGATGCCCTGCATTAAGGACATCAGGATTCGGTGTTGTGTTCCTCATCCGAAGACTGACGTCCTTTACCCACATAGTAGCGGGAGAAGAATACGCCGACTTCAAACAGGCAGTACATCGGAATAGCGAGCAAAGTTTGCGAGAAAACATCCGGCGGTGTGAGCAACATCCCAACCACGAACGCGCCAACCAACATGTAAGGACGTTTCTTTTTCAAATCTTCTGGTGAAGTTATGCCGGTCCAGCACAGCAGCACAATCGCAATCGGCACCTCAAACGCCACGCCGAAGGCCATGAAAATCGTCATGACGAAGTCGAGGTAGTTGGTGATATCCGTTGCGATGGTCACGCCTTGCGGCGCGGTTTTGGCGAAGAAGCCAAACGCCAGCGGGAACACGATGAAGTAAGCAAACGCCACGCCGACGTAAAACAGCAGCGTACTGGAGAACAGCAGCGGCATCACCAGTTTGCGTTCGTGGCGATAGAGCGCGGGCGCCACAAAGGCCCACACCTGATACAAAATCACCGGCACGGCCAGAAACACCGAAACGATGATAGTCAGCTTGATCGGCGTGAAGAATGGCGATGCGACGTCGGTAGCGATCATGCTCGCCCCGGCTGGCATCTGGCTGATCAGCGGCGACGCGACCAGATGGTAAATATCATTCGCGAAATAGACCAGACACAAAAAGATGACTAAAACAGCGATGATGCAATTCAACAAACGCTTGCGCAGCTCAATCAAATGGCTAATGAGCGGTTGGGTATCTTCAACGGCCATGTTTATCGTTCATCTTTTACGAGAGAAGTCTTCGCGGTGCTTTCAGGAGCACTGGCGACGGGAGGGGTTTCTGCGGCAGAGATTTCGTCAGTAGGCTGCGGAGTCTGTGCAGGCGCACTGGTTTGATGCTCTGCTGCTGCGGGCGTGACCGCAGGTGAAGTCACGGGCTGCACGGCGGCTGGCGGAGTCTGATGAATAGTGTTGGCTTCATCTTCCTCTTTTTCGAGATCGATACTCTGCTGCACCGAACGCTTCATGGAGTCGGCGGTTTTACGCAGTTCTTCCATCGACTCTTTCAGCTCGGGTGACAACGTGCCACGGCCCGCTTCTTCCACCTTTTTCAGGCTGTCCTGCAATTCCTGCAGTTTCAACTCTTGCGCCAGTTCGTTTTGTACATTCGCGGCCAGCGAGCGAATGGCTCTGATCCAGCCGACGACGGTTTTCACCGCAACCGGTAACCGCTGCGGGCCAAGCACAATCAGCCCGATCACGAACACTAATACCAGTTCACTAAAACCAATGTCGAACACAGTTATACCTGCTTGTCGTTCCGGGCGTCGTCTTTAGTCGCCGTGGTTTGCTGTTTGTCTGCCAGAGTTTTGGCGTTGAAGTCAGCGTCCTGCTCTTTCGGTTGATCCTTTTTATCGTCTTCATCGCCCATAGCTTTTTTGAAGCCACGAATGGAAGATCCTAAATCCGAACCCAGGTTACGAAGTTTGTTGGTACCGAACAGAAGAACAACAATGACGGCAATGATTAACAATTGCCAAATACTGATACCGCCCATGAGATATGCCTCTAATATTCTGTGAAAAACTGTTGACTGTAACGCACAGAAAGCCCGTATGATTTCGGGCTTTAGCTTGCGACATTACGCGATTTGCACCAGGCAGACAATCAGTTTGTCTTGCGCCAGCCAATAAGCCAGGTGACGATGCCAGCGGCCATTAATAGCGCCGGGAAGAAATCCCAATCCGGTCGACTTAACAGCACGGCGGTGCCACTTAATAACAGTGTAGCGCCTACACCAAACAGATAGCGCGCCTGATGATTGCGTGTTCGCTGTACGTTTAAATCGGTGACGAGTTTATCGACGCTGTGCTTCAATAATTTGTGCTGGCGCATGCTGTCGTAAAATAGCTCCGGCAACTCCGGCAGTTTTTCCGCCCAGTACGGCGCTTTCTCTTTCACCGCCCGCAAAATCGCCGGGATACCAATCTGATCTTTGATCCAATCTTCGAGGAAAGGCTTGGCCGTTTTCCACAGGTCAAGCTGCGGATAGAGCTGGCGGCCAATCCCTTCAATATACAGTAGCGTCTTCTGCAACAGCACCAGCTGCGGCTGCACTTCCATATTAAAGCGACGCGCGGTGTTGAACAGGTTGAGTAGCACGTGGCCAAACGAAATCTCAGCCAGCGGCTTTTCGAAAATCGGCTCACACACGGTACGAATGGCAAACTCAAAGTCTTCGACGTTGGTATCGGCCGGTACCCAGCCAGAATCCACATGCAGCTCGGCCACTTTGCGGTAATCGCGGTTAAAGAAGGCGATGAAGTTCTCGGCCAGATAGCGCTTATCTTCTTTGTTCAGCGAACCGACAATACCGCAGTCGATGCCGATGTATTGCGGATCTTCCGGGTGATCGTAGCTGACGAAGATATTGCCGGGATGCATATCGGCATGGAAGAAGCTGTCGCGGAATACCTGGGTGAAGAACACTTGCACACCGCGCTCGGCCAGCAGTTTCATGTTAACGCCGTGCTGCTCCAGCGTGGCGATATCTGAGATCGGAATGCCGTAAATGCGCTCCATCACCATCATCGATTCGCTGCAATAATCAGAAAACACTTCCGGCACATACAGCATGCGGCTTTGGTCAAAGTTACGACGCAGCTGGATGGCATTCGCCGCTTCACGCAGCAGATTCAGCTCATCAATTAAGGTCTTTTCGTAATCGCGCACCACTTCTACCGGACGCAGACGACGACCATCCGGCAACAAACGCGGCACCCACCGCGCCAGACGGTAAATCAGTCGCATATCGGCTCTGATCACCGGCAGGATGTCGGGACGAATCACTTTAATTACCACCGCGCGGCCGTTGGATTTCAGCGTTGCGGTATGCACCTGCGCGATAGAAGCCGAGGCCAGCGGTTTGATATCGAAGTCTTCAAACCAGGTTTCCACCGGGCCGCCAATCGACTTTTCAATCTGCTGTTTGGCTTTCACGCCATCAAATGGCGCAACGCGGTCCTGCAGCACCGCCAGTTCATCGGCAATCGCCGGTGGGAACAGATCGCGACGCGTCGAGAGCATTTGACCGAATTTGATCCACACCGGCCCCAACTGCTCCATCGCTAAACGGATGCGCACGCCGGCGGAAGCATCTTTATGTTGGTTAGGGATCCAGAAGATGCAGCGCCGCCACAAGCGTAAAAGCAGCGTGAAGCGCATGCGGGGAATCAGTTCATCAAGGCCGTAAGTCAGAAAGATCTTGATGATGAAGTATAAGCGCCGAATTTCTCCCAGCGTCATTTCGCCTCCAGCTGTGCCAAACGCGTTTCAAACGCATTGAGCGAACGTTCTATCGCTTCCACTTCCTCGCAAAACCATGCCAGTTCCAGTGCGCCCGGCGCAACGCGCCACTCTTCCGTCAGCACCTGACCAAGATAATCCTGGCGGCGGATGAACTGCTGCTGCACGAACTTCAGCGCCTGCTGTGCGGCCTGGCTTACGCCTTGCGCAGCGATATCGCCAATCCACGGTGCAAGATATTCCGCCGGATCCAGCTCGGCGAGATCCATCAGTGCGGAGAATTGCTGTACCACCTGCAAGTCGCCGTCCACCTCCAGTTCACCGCTACGAATCAGGCTGGTGAGCTGCTGGCGATCGCGCAGTTTCGGCAAAGTACTGACACGCAAACTCACCGTGCAGTCGCTGTTGTCTTGCCAATCACTCAGCACATCGAGTTGCGATTCGCTAAACACCAGCACCAAAGGAAAATCGAGCTCTTGCAGACGCAGCATCAATACCTTACCAGCCAAACGCTGGCGTGCGGCTTTCAGGCTGCGATCGCGATAGAGAACACGGTTCAGGGCGGTCTCAAGACCGCCGGTGATGAGAGGAGTTAAAGTCATGATGGATTAGAATTTAAATCCGCGATGCAGCGCGACAATACCGCCAGTCATGTTGAAGTAGGTGGTATTTTCAAAGCCCGCATCGTTCATCATCGCTTTCAGGGTTTCCTGATCGGGATGCATACGAATCGACTCCGCCAGATAGCGATAGCTTTCAGCGTCTTGCGCCACCAACTGACCAATACGCGGCAGAATGTGGAATGAATAGGTATCGTAAGCTTTGCTGAGCGGCTCCAGCAGCGGCTTCGAGAACTCCAGCACCAGCAGACGTCCGCCTGGCTTCAGCACGCGGAACATTGATGCCAGCGCTTTCTCTTTTTCGGTCACGTTACGCAAGCCGAATGAGATGGTGATGCAATCGAAGTAGTTATCCGGGAACGGCAGCGCTTCGGCATTCGCCTGCACATAGCTGACATTGCCCGACACGCCGAGATTACGCAGCTTTTCGCGGCCCATCTTCAGCATCGAGCTGTTGATGTCTGCCAGCACAACCTGGCCGGTTTCGCCCACCAGACGTGAGAATTTTGCCGTGAGATCGCCGGTACCACCCGCCAGATCCAACACGCGCTGACCGCGGCGCACGCCGCTGCTGTCAATGGTAAAACGCTTCCAGACACGATGGATGCCAAACGACATCAAATCGTTCATCAGGTCATATTTTGCCGCGACGGAGTGAAACACGTCCGCAACTTTATCGGCCTTTTCGCTTTTCGCGACGGTCTGGAAGCCAAAATGGGTAGTTTCCTGCTGTGATTCATCTGCCATCGGTTTTACCTGTTCCACAAACAATTCTTGCCGAAGTGTATCAGAGTCGCGCTACACGAGCACGCGACCACCGTGCTATTCGTTGATGCGGCGCAGCGAGTCTGTTGTTGGTTCTGCAACGTTTTCATCCTCGGTGCGATCGTCTGCCCAATCTTCATCCGCTTCTTCCGGCTGCGCTTGTTCAACCAGTTGCGGATTAATCGGACGTTTGATCTCCACGCCAAGCGAACGGAACGCTTCACTTTGTGCGATCAGATTGCCGCGCCCTTCAGACAGCTTTTTCATCGCCTGATGATAGCTTTGCTGCGCTTTGTCGAGATTGTGCCCGATGCCACTCATGTCATCGACAAACAGCCGCATTTTGTCGTACAGCCGCGTTGCCCGGTCGGCGATGCGCTGTGCGTTGCGGCTTTGATGCTCATAACGCCAGAGATTATTGATAGTACGCAGCGCCACCAGCAAAGTGGTGGGACTAACCAGCATAATGTTCTGCTGTAACGCTTCGCTAATCAGCTCGGGCTGACGATCAATCGCCAGCAGAAACGCCGGTTCCACCGGGATAAACATCAACACATAATCCAGAGAGCGTAAACCGGGCAATTGTTGGTAATCTTTACGGCTCAGCAGGCGAATGTGTCCGCGCATGGCACTAATGTGTTCCTGAATCGCCTGCTCACGCGTGGCTTCATCGTCGGCATTGAAGTAGCGTTCGTAGGCCACCAGCGTCATTTTGGCGTCAATCACCACATCTTTACCCTGCGGCAAACGCACGATCACATCCGGTTGCATCCTGCCCTGCTGTTCCAGCTGCACGCTAACCTGCGTTTGGTATTCGTAGCCTTCACGCAGGCCCGATGCTTCCAGCACGCGGGCCAACACCACTTCGCCCCAGTTTCCCTGAATTTTATTGTCGCCTTTCAGCGCTTTAGTAAGATTGACCGCTTCCTGCGCCATCTGTGCGTTGAGTTGTTGTAGCTGGCGAATTTCGTGGGTCAGCGTGTGACGTTCACGCGCTTCCAGGCCAAAGCTGTCGGTGACCTGACGGCGGAAACCGTCCAGCTGTTCGCGCAGCGGACCAATCAGGCTATTCAGGCTTTGACGGTTTTGTTCATCGACGCGCCGCCCGCTGTTTTCGAAGATGCGATTGGCGAGATTTTCAAACTGCGCGCTGAGGCGCTGTTCGCTGTTGGTCAGTAGTCGCTGCTTCTCTTCTGCACCGTAGCGCGTCTCTTCAAGACGAATGGTCACTTCGCGCAGTTCGGCTTCCTGCGCGCTGTTCACTTCCAGCTGATTTCGCAGTTCACGGCTGAGTTGTTCACTTTCGCCGCGCCAGTAATCAAGCTGCTGCAAACGTTCCTGCGCACCGCTCAGTGCACCGTGTAGCTGGCGCATCTCCTGCTCGCGTTGCTGGATTTGCTGCTGTAACTGTTCGAGCTGCTGCTGCTGACGCTGCTGCGCCTCTTCCAGCAGGCGACGCTCGGTGGTGAAGCTGGCGTGCTGATGACCGGCGCGCAGTTGAGCAATGATCCAGCCAATGCCCAAACCGGCCAGCGCCAGCGCGCCGCTAATGATAAGTTGCTGATCCATAATCCCCCCGCGGATCGACTTGCTGAGGGAAAAGGTAGAGCTCTACTGTATGAATGTCCAGATTTTTTTCCCTTCATACTTCAAGCCGCAGATGCGTTGGCTGCACGTTCTCACCCCAGTCACTTACTGATGTAAGCTCCCGGAGATTCGCCGCTTGCCGCCTTCCTGCGACTCGAATTATTTAGGGAAAACGTTCTCTAATTAGAGGGCTTTTACGGTGAGATCGCCCGCTTTCCACGCATCAATCAGGAAGAAGGGCATCGGCAACACCCATTCGGTTTCACCCTGGATTTTGGCCGGATAGGTCCAGCTTTTCCCGTCGTAGGTGATCTCAACCTGCTGCCAGCCGTTCTCAGCGTTTTCGACCTGGCCCGCCATGCTGGCAAAACCGGCGTTACTACCGACGTGGAAGCTGTCGGTTTGCCAGCGAATCGGCTGATGCGCCGGCCACGGTTGTGCATGATGGAAGCGGAAAATATCGTCATGATTCAAGATGCTCTCACGTACCGTCGGCCACAGCGCCACTTTGAGGAAGTACTGATCGGTAAATCGTTCGCTGCCTTCATATTGCGCGATAAAGTCACGCATCTGCTGCTCAACGTTGTGGAACACGCCGTGGCAGCCGCCCCACATGCCCGCCAGCAGCAGCTCGGTATGCGAGAAGTAATCGCGCATATGATGGAACCAGTAAGGCGAAGTCAGCCAGGCTTCTACCGCCACGACTTCGCGCTCGGACAGCAACGAATCCGCATCACGCACGATGTAGCGTTTGACGCTGGTATCGTCCATCACCAGAAAACGCCACAGCGTTGGGAAGATAGTTTTCTCATGCGACATATCCACCAGTTGGGTGTTTGGCTGCGTCAGGCGCTGCCAGACGTGCTGCGGCACGCTGTCGTCGAGATAGATGCGGCAGATCCAGTCGGGATAAAGCTCGCGCGCCACTTCGATGTTTTTAATCAAGGTTTCGCAGTAGCGTGGCTGACTGCCATACAGGCTAAAGGAGATGATATTTTCTGCCGGATTACTGCGGTTGATCGGCGGTGGTGCCTCAGAAGGGAAGGCGACTTTCGCCCCTTTACTGAAGGTCACATCGGATTTCTGCAGCGATTCGAGGCCGTACCGCGCCAACTCATCTTCTTTATTCAACCAGCCGCACACTTCGGTTAATCCATCCAGCCAGGTTTCCGATGCCTGCGCACGCTGCGCGGCCGGAGCCTGGTAGATCTTCTGGTAAATTTTATAAGATTTTTTGTATTCGCCAACGCGCATCAGGGTGAGCGCGTAGTCGCTGAGCACCTGCATATGATTGGGCAAGACGCGCAGCACTTCTTCACAGCATTGACGCGCAAGAGGATAATTATTCGCCGCCATCGCCTGGCGAAATCTCGCTGCTGCACCTTCAACGCGTGATTGTGCAGTAGCGGGATTATTCATGAAATTGGGACGTGAGACAGAAACCATTTTGCGCATAAGAAATTTCTCAGTAGCTGCTGAAATTGCGCGCATTCTAATCAGGAAATAGCGGGATTCCTTATAAGCCTGGTCTCGAATTCATCCCTGACTGGCGCACTAAATTAAGCGACGCGCGGCTTCAACCACAATTTTCACCGCATCACTTTCGGTCTGCTTCATGGTCGCGGCATCCGGGATCTCTTTTTGCGTACGGTTCACGATGACGCCAGCCACCATGCCGGCACGCAGTCCCTGACTGGCGCACATGGTTAACAGTGTAGCGGATTCCATCTCATAGTTGAGGACGCCCATTTGCTGCCACTCTTCCATTGAGCCCTGGAAGCGATTCACCACACGACCGGAGAAAGTGTCGTAGCGTTCCTGGCCTGGATAGAAGGTGTCAGATGAGGCGGTAATCCCAATGTGGGTTTTCGCGCCGCACGCTTCTGCCGCTGCCACCAGCGCGGTGGTGCAGGTGAAATCAGCCACGGCCGGGAACTCCATCGGCGCAAAGTGCAGGCTGGCACCGTCGAGGCGTACCGAAGCGGTAGTGACCAGCACATCGCCCACATTAATATGCGGCTGAATAGCGCCAGTGGTGCCAACCCGCAGGAAGGTGCGCACACCCAGTTGCGCCAGCTCTTCAACCGCAATTGACGTTGAAGGTCCGCCGATACCGGTGGAGCACACCACAACCGGTTTGCCATCCACTTCGGCCAGATAGCTGGTGAATTCACGGTGTGAAGCCAGATGCTGTGGATTGTCCATCAGCGCGGCGATTTTCTTTACGCGCTCAGGATCGCCAGGCACGATGGCCAACGTGGCTCCTTTCAAATCAGCTTTAGTAATGCCAAGGTGGAAAACGTCAGACTGGGCCATAACAGACTCCTGATAATTGGGGATGAGCGCGCCACTCTACGTGAGCAGGCGGCATAAATATGTGACTCAATTCACCATCGATAATGAAACTTACATTATCAGAAAAACATTATGTGACATAAATCACACATTAACGCTGTGCAATTCTGAATTGCTACAAGCGGTGCTGTGTAAGTGTTGTTGGCAATGTTAATAGAGAAGCAGCACACGTGAAAAAATCCCTCTGCACCCTACGCCAGCCTTGCTTCACTTCGCCAGGCTATAGTTACGTGATTGCGCATTTGCTAGCACGGAGAGAACAATGAAAACCGAAGACAATATGGCACAAAAAACGGCACCCGGCGGCTTTGCACCGGCCGTTCAGCCCACCGCAAGCAGCACCATTATTACCGGCAGCGACGCGATTCATGCTGGCGAGACCTCAGTTGCGAGCCAGGGCGAAAATCTGCCCGCCTATTACGCCCGACCAAAAGAGTATCAAGGCACCTTGCCGGTTGTGTTGGTGGTGCAGGAGATTTTCGGGGTGCACGAGCATATCCGCGATGTCTGCCGCCGTCTGGCGTTGGAAGGTTATCTGGCGATTGCTCCGGAACTCTATTTCCGTGAAGGCGATCCCAACGATTACCACGACATTCCCACGCTGTTCAAAGAGCTGGTGAGCAAAGTTCCGGATTCGCAGGTGTTGTCCGATCTCGATCATGTGGCCAACTGGGCCACGCGCCACGATGGTGATATCCGTCGCCTGGCGATTACCGGTTTCTGCTGGGGCGGACGCATTAGCTGGCTGTTTGCCGCGCACAATCCGCAGGTTCGCGCAGCGGTGGCGTGGTATGGCCGTTTAGACGGTGAGAAGACGCTGAAGCAACAGAAGCACCCGATCGATATCGCGGTGGATCTGAATGCGCCGGTGCTGGGTCTTTACGGTGGTCAGGATGAGAGCATCCCGCTGGAGAGCATTGATAAGATGCGACAGGCGCTGCATGCCGCCAATGCTAAAGCGGAGATCGTGGTGTATCCGGATGCGGGACATGCTTTCAACGCGGATTATCGTGCGAGCTATCACGCTGATTCCGCCAAAGATGGCTGGCAACGCATGCTGGCGTGGTTCGCGCAATATGGCGTAGCACCGAACGCGTAATAAAAAGGGGCGCGTATGCGCCCCCAATTTCATTCTTAACGACTAAACCGTTTCACCCCTCAGGTTCTGCGCCGCTTTTACCATGTTCGCCAGCGCCTGACGGGTTTCCGCCCAGCCACGCGTTTTTAGGCCACAATCCGGGTTAACCCACAGACGTTCTGCCGGGATGCTCTGCGCCGCTTTACGCAGCAACTCTTCTATCCACTCCACGCTCGGCACGTTTGGTGAGTGAATCTCATACACGCCCGGACCGATTTCGTTGGGATAGTCGAACTCCTTAAAGGTATCCAGCAGATCCATATCGGAACGTGAGGTTTCGATGGTGATAACGTCCGCATCCAGCGCGGCAATCGAGTCCATGATGTCATTGAACTCGCAGTAACACATGTGGGTATGGATCTGGGTTTCATTCTGCGCCACGGCGGCATTGAGACGGAACGCATCCACCGCCCAAGTCAGGTACGCCGCCCAATCGGACTGATGCAGCGGCAGGCCTTCGCGCAGTGCCGGTTCATCAATCTGAATAATGCCAATACCGGCTTTTTCCAGATCTTCCACTTCATCACGCAGCGCCAGCGCAATCTGTTTAGCGATGGTTTCACGGCTTACATCTTCACGCGGGAACGACCAGCAGAGAATCGTCACAGGACCAGTCAGCATGCCTTTCACCGGTTTATCGGTCAGCGACTGCGCGTATTTCGCCCACTCAACGGTGATGGCTTGCGGACGGCTTACGTCGCCGATGATGATCGGCGGTTTAACGCAGCGTGAGCCGTAGCTCTGTACCCAGCCGTTTTGGGTGAATACGAAGCCGTCGAGGTTTTCGCCGAAGTATTCCACCATGTCGTTACGTTCTGCTTCGCCATGCACCAGCACGTCGAGGCCCAAACGTTCCTGCTCCACAATCGCCTGTTTGATGTGTTCGGCGATGCCAGTGCGATAGTTTCCACCATCAATGTTGCCTTTTTTAAAGTCGAGGCGCAGGCCGCGAATTTCGGTGGTTTGCGGGAATGAACCTATGGTGGTGGTCGGCCACGCTGGCAGGTTAAAGCGGTGACGCTGCGCTTTGGCACGCTCGGAGTAGCTGCTGGCACGTTCAACGTCTCTGGCCTGAATTTTCGCCAGACGCTCGCCGACTGCGGCATTGTGAACGCGCGTGGAGTTGGCACGCGCACGAATCGGTGCGCTCCACTCAACCAACGAAGCGGCATCGTTGTTGTTCAGTGCATGACTCAGCAGTGCAAGCTCAGTGCACTTCTGCAGAGCAAAGGCGAACCAGCTTTTCACTTCCTCATCGAGGCGCGTTTCCACGCTGAGGTCGATTGGGCTGTGCAGCAGTGAGCAGGATGATCCAATCCACAATTGTTGACGCTGCCCCACCAGCGGCTGCAGGCGCGTAAACCAGCTGCTGAGATCGGCACGCCAGACGTTACGGCCATTGATTACGCCGACGGAGAGCAGCCAATCCGCGGGAATCTGCTGGTTCACCTGTTGGATGTCGTCTTTGCCGTGGACCAGGTCAACATGCAGACCTTGCACCGGCAGCGCTTTGATCACGTCGAGATTCTGACCGATGCTGTCGAAATAGGTGGTGAGCAGCAATTTGCTTTCGCCCTGCAGCGCGTCGTAAGCCGGTTTGAAGGCATCGCGCCACGCTTGCGGCAGTTCCAGCGCCAGTGCTGGCTCATCGATTTGTACCCATTCGATGCCGCGTTTTTTCAGTTCAGCCAGCACCTGTTGGTAAACCGGCAGAATGTCTTTAAGCAGTGACAGGCGGTCGAACGGCGTACCTTTCACTTTACCCAGCCACAAATAGGTAACCGGACCCAGCAGCACCGGTTTAATCTTGTGCCCGAGCGCCAGCGCTTCATCAACCTCATCCAGCAACTGAGTCCAGGTCAGTTTGAACTGCTGCCCTTGAGTGAATTCCGGCACCATGTAGTGATAGTTGGTGTTGAACCATTTGGTCATTTCCGCCGCTGCCGCCGGTTCACCGCTTGGTGCGCGGCCACGGCCAAGGCGGAACAGCGTGTCGAGATCGACCGAGCCATCCTGATTTTGGTGACGAGCTGGCACGTTACCCAACAGCAGGCTGGTGGTAAGTACGTGATCGTACCAGGCGAAATCGCCCACTGGCAGCAGATCCACGCCCGCCTCTTTCTGCTGTTGCCAGTGACGGGCGCGCAGTTCACGCCCCACCGCCAGTAGCTCTTCCTGTGAGCTTTTACCTGCCCAATAGCTTTCCTGTGCTTTTTTCAATTCACGACGCAATCCAACGCGAGGGAAACCGAGAGTATGGTTCAGAATGGTCATTTTCTGTTCTCCAGATATTCTTAACTGAATAGGGGGCAGAGATGTTTAGCCGTCCAGATGTTTACACCGCCATAATCTGCGGGTACTGTATGTTCCTCAAGCGCAATTTGTTCAATCTCGATGTGAAGGATTCTCATGATCGAACTCAAACACCTGCGGACGCTGCAGGCGTTACGGAACACCGGCTCGTTAGCTGCCGCCGCCTCCCAGCTTCATCAGACGCAATCGGCGTTATCCCACCAGTTCAGCGATCTGGAGCAGCGGCTGGGTTTTCGCCTGTTTGTGCGTAAAAGCCAGCCGCTGCGTTTTACGCCGCAGGGAGAGATTTTGCTGCAGTTGGCTGAGCAGGTTTTACCGCAGATTCAGCAGGCTTTGCAGGCGTGTCATGAGCCGCATCAGGCCACGTTGCGTATCGCCATTGAGTGTCACAGCTGTATTCAGTGGCTGACGCCCGCGCTAAATAATTTCCGCCAGAGCTGGCCGCAGGTGGTGATGGATTTCAAATCCGGCGTGACCTTTGATCCGCAACCCGCGTTGCAACAGGGCGAGCTGGATGTGGTGTTGACCTCCGATATTTTGCCGCGCAGTGGATTGTTTTATTCACCGATGTTCGATTTTGAAGTGCGTTTGGTGATGGCACCGGATCATCCTTTGGCGCAGCTTGAGCACATTGCTCCGGAAGATATGGCCGATGAAGTGCTGATGATTTATCCGGTGCAGCGTCAGCGTTTGGATGTGTGGCGCCATTTCCTGCAGCCTGCGGGCGTCAGTCCAGCCTTGAAGAGCGTCGATAACACGCTGCTGCTGATTCAGATGGTGTCGGCGCGCATGGGCATCGCCGCGTTGCCACATTGGGTAGTAGAGAATTTTGAGCAGCAGGGTTTGGTGGTGACCAAGACCTTAGGCAATGGTTTGTGGAGCCGCTTGTATGCCGCCGTACGCGAAGGCGAGCAGCGTCAACCGGTAATGGAAGCCTTTGTGCGGTTTGCCCGTCAGCACGCCTGTGAACATCTGCCCTTCGTGCGCGATGCCGCGCGTCCCGGCTCACTGCAAATCACCTCATCCTGATGTTGTTGGGCGGCGAAGGTCGCCCGCGCTATTATCCCTGCCCCGCCTGCTCTATAATGCGCCGCCTCAACCCGCGACCAAGAGAGTTTCACCATGATGAGTAACGATGTTCTGCGCAGCGTGCGCTATATGCTGGATTTGAGCGATAGCAAAGTGGTGGAGATTTTTGCCCTGGCGGGAAGTGAAGTGCCGCTGGAAGACGTGCAGGCGTGGATGAAGAAAGATGACGATGCCGCGTTTCGCAAGCTGCCAGATGTATTGATGGGCTATTTCCTTAACGGTCTGATTTTTTACCGTCGCGGTAAGAGTGAAGATGCGCCCGCGCCTTCGATTGAGCGCCGCATGAATAACAACATTTTCATGAAGAAATTGCGTATCGCCTTTGAGCTGAAGACCACCGATATTCCGGATGTGCTGCTGAAAGCGAACTTCAAGATTTCACAGGCTGAGGTTGGCGCGATTTTCCGCAACCCGGATCATAAAAATTTCCGCGAATGCGGCGATCAGATTCTGCGTAATTTCCTGAAAGGGTTGACGATGATTCATCGTCCGGGGCCGGCTAAGAAGGGTTAATCGCTTCTTTGTTCGAGCCGGGTCAGGGATAGCGCGGCAGATCGCAAAGGGAAACCACTTCCCTGTGGATCAGCCTCGCCATCCATGGCTCGGATGCTTTGCTCCTCTGCCGCGCTATCCCTTCCCTTTTAGCCTATGCGTTGCTTTGGGCCGTCTTGCCTAGCACCCAGCGTTTGTGCACATAAAGGGATGCGAAAATCACGGCGGCACCGGCGAGAAAACTTGGCCAATGCGGTTTCTCCTGCCAGATCGCCAGATTCACCAGCAAGCCCGCTGGCACATGCATGTTGTTCATAATACCCAGCGTGCCAGCATCCACCTGCGTAGCGCCGTAGTTCCACATGAAGTAACCCAAACCTGAAGCCGCCACGCCCAGCCACACCAGAATGCCCCACTGCAGCGACGTGGTCGGCAGTTTGTTCGGATTGCCCCACAAGCTCCAGGCGATCACCGCGATCATCACCGCGCCCAGATAGAACCACGAAAATGCGGTGTGCTGCGGCATCGGGCGAGTTTCCTGCAGGCGTTTGTAGCCCACCATGCCGATGGCGAAGCAGATGTTTGCCGCCTGTACCAGCAGCAAGCCAAACCAGAAATGGTCGCTGACTTTGTCGTAACGAATAATCGCCGCACCAATTACCGCCAGTAGCGCGCTGAAGGCATAGCCGATACGCAGCGGACGTCGGCTGAGCAAATCGTAGATCAGCGTGACATACAGCGGCGTCATCACGGTGAACAGCAGGAACTCGGTCACGCTAAGATACAGATAAGCCTCAAAGCTTAATAAATACATGATGCCAAGCTGCAGCATGCCCACCAGCATATACAGCAGGATGGTGGAAGCACGGTAACCGCGCCAGCGCAGGAACGGCAGGAAAACGATGGCGGCGAGCGCCAGACGCATCAAAACAGAGAACCAGGAATCCACCTGACCAGCAAGGTATTCCCCGATCAAACTGAAGGAAAAGGCCCACAGAATGGTGGTAACGATCAGTAACGGCACGGTAACGATCCCAAAATGAACAGTGGCGCTAGTGTAAACAAACTGTCGAAATCGGGGTGAACTATCTGGTTTACAAGTGGATAAAATAACGACGAATAATTTTCGAACCTCATTTTTACGACCGGCTAAAAATGCGCGAAATACAACATTTCCTGGTTTTTTTCGCTCTCCATTGTCATAAAACTGTAACATATGTGTCACATGTCACAGTAACTGCGCGTGACCATCACTATCCTTTGCGCGAAATGGAAACTTCGCTTTGCCATTTTTACTGCCTGTTTTTGCCCCAACCTGCTGGGAACTCATAACTATATCGCGCCCTGGAGGGCCACACTCATGTTGAGTATTTTCAAACCTGCACCGCATCGCCCACAAGTGGCCGATGATCGTGTTGATCCGCTTTATCGTCGTCTGCGCTGGCAGATTTTCCTGGGAATATTTTTTGGCTATGCCGCCTACTATTTGGTGCGTAAAAACTTTGCGCTGGCAATGCCTTATCTGGTGGAACAAGGCTTCTCGCGCGGCGATCTCGGCTTTGCGCTATCGGGCATTTCCATCGCTTACGGCTTCTCGAAATTCATTATGGGCTCGGTCTCAGACCGCTCGAATCCGCGCGTGTTTTTGCCCGCCGGATTGATCCTTGCCGCAGCGGTAATGTTGGTGATGGGGTTCGTGCCGTGGGCCACCTCCAGCATCATGGTGATGTTTGTGCTGCTGTTCCTGTGCGGCTGGTTCCAGGGCATGGGCTGGCCGCCGTGCGGACGCACCATGGTGCACTGGTGGTCGCAGAAAGAGCGCGGCGGAATTGTGTCGGTGTGGAACTGCGCGCATAACGTCGGCGGCGGTATTCCTCCGCTGCTGTTCCTGCTCGGCATGGCGTGGTTTAACGACTGGAAAGCCGCGCTGTATATGCCGGCGTTTGGCGCCATCCTCATCGCGATTATCGCCTTCGCCTTGATGCGTGACACACCACAATCTTGCGGTTTACCGCCGATTGAAGCGTGGAAAAATGATTATCCGCCGGATTACAACGAGGATCACGAGCAGGAGCTGACGGCGAAGCAGATTTTCATGCTGTACATTCTGCCCAACAAGCTGCTGTGGTACATCGCACTGGCGAACGTGTTTGTGTACCTGCTGCGTTACGGCATTCTCGACTGGTCGCCGACCTACCTGAAAGAGGTGAAGCACTTCACGCTGGATAAATCCTCGTGGGCCTACTTCTTTTACGAATATGCCGGTATTCCCGGCACGCTGCTGTGCGGCTGGATGTCGGACAAAGTGTTCCGCGGCAACCGTGGCGCGACCGGCGTGTTCTTTATGACTTTGGTGACCATCGCTACCGTGGTGTACTGGCTGAATCCTCCAGGCAATCCAGGCATCGACATGCTGTGCATGATTGTGATCGGCTTCCTGATTTACGGTCCTGTGATGCTGATTGGCTTGCACGCGCTGGAACTGGCACCGAAAAAAGCGGCCGGAACGGCAGCGGGCTTTACCGGGCTGTTTGGCTATCTCGGCGGATCGGTTGCGGCGAGTGCGATTGTCGGTTACACCGTGGATTATTTCGGCTGGGACGGCGGATTCATTGTGATGATTGGCGGATCGGTGCTGGCAGTGATTCTGCTGCTGCTCACCATGGTCAGTGAGCACAAACACAAGAAACAGTTGGCATAACTAAAAAGGGCCGGTGATGACCGGCCCTTTTTTCTAGGCGAGGAACAGTTTACGCAGCGTGTGCGGCACGGCGTCATCCGCGTTGCTGCCAATCACTTCCAGCGTCGGCAAGGTATCTTTCAAACGCTGCTGCGCATTGCGCATGATGCAGCCTTTGCCCGACATGCTGAGCATCTCCACATCATTCATGCCGTCGCCAAAGGCGATGCACGCTTTCAGCGAGTGGCCGAGCTGTTTCGCTACCGCTTCCAGCGCGTGACCTTTGGAAACGCCGCCCGCCATCACTTCCAGACACGTTGGCAGCGAGAAGCTGACATTCACGCGATCGCTCCAGCGCGCTTCAATCGCCTGCTCCATGGGAATCAACCGCTCCGGATCTTCGCAGGTGAAGAACACTTTGCTGATGCCATCAGTCGGCAGCATGCCCGGCTGGTAAACCTGATAGTTAAACACCGATTCACGGAAATAGTCCTGCTCATCCGGACGATGACGGCTCATGAACCACTCATCGTCGCGATAGACGTGCGTCAGGATATGCTCGTCATGATATTGCAGGCCATACAGATCGCTGGCGATGTCGGCGTCAAGATTGTGGCTGAACACCAGTTCACCTGCGGCATTGTGCACGCGTGCGCCATTAGACGTGATCATGTAAGCCGGAATGCCGAGCTTATCGCGCATCTGTCCGACGTCGATATAGTGACGGCCGGTGGCAAAGACAAAGTGGATATCACGCGCCACCAGTTCCTGCAGCGTGGTGCGCGCGAACGGCGTCAGGCGATGGTCCGGAGAGAGCAGCGTGCCATCCAGGTCGGATGCGACGATGTGATACATGTAAACCTCGGGTGTTGATATCGGAAAGTAAAATTGATTAAGCGTGGCGTTCAAAGAAATCGACCACCGCGTTTAGCGCTTCGGCACGCATCGCGTCTGTTTCAAACAAGATCTCATGACGCGCTCCTTTGATCACATACGGCGCGTTGCCCGCGCAGGGATGTCCTGCTGCGGCCATCGCCGTACAAAATAGATTTTGTGAGCGGTTATCCACCACATCATCTTCACTGGCCTGCAGCAGCAAGGTCGGCGTGGTGATGTTCGCTACCTGATTGAAGATGTCCCGCCCGGCCTGCACGCCTTCGCGCACCCAGTGATAAGTGGGGCCACCGACGCGAATTGCCGGATCGTCGGCGTAAAAACGCAGGTTACGGCGATAGCGTTCGCGGCTATGCGTCAGGCGGTTGATGCCAAACGGATTGGCGCGCCAGCGCCCGGTGCCCAGCGCGTAACCTTCACGCAGCGCCGGCAGTTTCTCGGTCCAGTCCAGAATGCGGTGCGCCATCCAGTCGGGCAGCGGCAGCACAATGCCAAACATCGGCGCGGAGAACACCGCAGCATGAAACGCCTGCGGCTGACGCGCCAGAAACAGCGCTAAAATCGCGCCGCCCATCGAGTGGGCCAGCACGTAGCGCTGCTGATAATGTGGACTCACGATCTCTTTCAGATACAGCGTTTCCAGGTCGTCAACGTAGTCGCCAAATTCCACCACATGGCCGCGATGCGAATCTTCCAGCAGACGTTCAGAGCGTCCCTGACCGCGATGGTCGAGAATCACCACATCGTAGCCGCACATGAACAGGTCGTAAGCCAGTTCGGGATACTTGATGTAGCTCTCAATGCGGCCAGGCACGACCAGAATGACACGGCGATGTTGCGGTGAGGTGAAACGGACGTAGCGAATCTTCAGGTTGCCGACGCCGGTAAATTCACACTCTTCACGGCGACGCCAGAAGTCGAGCAGCGGACCGGTGGCAAAGGCCGAAAAGCCTCGCTCACGTCCGAGCCAACTCTGTTTATGCTGCTGCATCCGTCCCCCTGAAAAAAACGTGATTTGCGCGCCTGTGCTGCGTAGCGTGCGGCGATTTTCTGTCGTATTGTGTCACACTTCGCTAACTTCAGGGAATGTCACACATGACCATTGAATGGTGGTTAACCTATCTGCTGACCACAACCATCCTCAGCCTTTCACCCGGCTCCGGCGCGATCAACACCATGAGCACCGGCATCAGTCACGGCTATCGCGGCGCAGCGGCATCGATTACCGGCTTGCAGCTGGGTCTGGCCATTCATATTGTGCTGGTCGGCGCCGGTTTAGGTGCGCTGTTTTCCCAATCGATTCTGGCGTTTGAAGTCCTGAAGTGGGCCGGTGCAGCCTATCTGGTATGGCTGGGCATTCAGCAGTGGCGCTCGGCGGGTGGCATCGACCTCGACGCCGTTGCCAAAGCGATGCCGCGTCGCCGCCTGTTTAAGCGTGCCGTGTTGGTAAACCTCACCAACCCGAAAAGCATCGTGTTTCTCGCTGCGCTGTTCCCGCAGTTTATTCAGCCGCACCAGCCGCAGCTCATGCAATATCTGGTGCTGGGCGTGACCACCATTGTGGTCGATATCATCGTAATGATTGGTTACGCCACGCTGGCAACGCGTATCGCCGGCTGGATTAAAGGCCCGAAGCAGATGAAGCTGCTGAACCGCACCTTTGGTGGATTGTTTATGGCAGTAGGCGCGCTGCTAGCCAGCGCACGCAGAATGGCGTAAAAGAAAATCGCACCCACTTCAAAGCCGTTGGTGGCGCAGCCAGTTCGGTGCCGGCCAGCGCGCAGCCCCCGGAGCGTACACGTCGTACGTGAGGAGGGCGAGCACTGCCCGGTACCGAAATGGCAAGTAAACCAGGCTTAACGTGAAATGATGAGGTGAATGCCAAAACCGGCGAACAACACGCCCGCCATACCATCCACCCACTTCGCCATTCGCTGATACTTATCACGCATCCACGGCATAGCGAAAATCGCCGCCACCAGCGTAAACCACGCGAACGTCTCTCCGATAATCAGCAGGAACAACCCCCAGCGCTCCATCGCGCCAACGTCGTTGCCAACAAACAATGAGAATACGCTACCGAAGTAGATGATCGCTTTTGGGTTCGACAGGTTAGTCAGGAAACCTTTCAGGAAGCTCATGCCCTTTTTCGGCAGCTCAACCACCGGCGCTTCCGATTGTGGCTGCTTATGACGTTGACGCGCTGAGCGCATCAGCTGCCAGCCCATCCACAGCAGATACAATCCGCCGCCGACCATAATGATTTCATGCAGCCAGGCCATTTTTTCCAGGATCAGATGCAGGCCCATCAGCGCCACTCCGGCCCAGATCACAATACCCAGCGTAATGCCCAGAACGCCCATCATCGCCTCTTTGCGCGAGCGGCTCGCCGCCGTTTGCGACACAAAGAAGAAGTCCGGGCCGGGACTCATCAGCGCAACCAGATGCACCAGCGCGACGGTGGCGAATAACATCAGCATGAATTTTTTCCTTTAACCTTCATCAACATGTTCTTTGATCATCACCAGGAACGGCTTACCAAAACGCTCCAGTTTGCGATGACCGACGCCGTTCACGCTGAGCATTTCTGACGCGCTAATCGGCATTTGTTCTGCCATTTCAATCAGCGTGGCATCGTTAAACACCACGTACGGCGGAATATTCTCTTCATCGGCAATTGCTTTGCGCAGCTTACGCAGCTTGGCAAACAGCTGGCGATCATAATTGCCGCTGTGCACTTTCGGCGAACTGCTGCCGCGCGTTTTCACCGTCACGATACGCGGCACCGCCAGCATCAGCGGCACTTCCGCACGTAATACCGGACGCGCCGCTTCGGTGAGTTGCAGCGCCGAATGCATGGCGATGTTTTGCGTTACCATCCCGAGGTGAATCAGCTGACGCAGCACGCTGATCCAGTGTTCGTGGCTGTGCTCGCGGCCCAGGCCGTACACCGGCAGTTTGTCGTGGCCGTTGTCGCGAATGCGCTGATTGCTGGCGCCGCGCAAAACTTCAACAATATAGCCCATTCCAAAGCGTTGGCCGGTACGATAGATGCTCGACAGCGCCTTTTGCGCCTCCAGCAAACCGTCGTAGCGACGCGGCGGATCGAGGCAGATATCGCAGTTATCGCACTGCTGCTGGCGACCTTCGCCGAAATAGTTCAGCAACACCAGACGACGACAGGTTTGCGCTTCAGCAAACGCGCCCATCGCATTGAGTTTGTGGCGTTCTATATCCTGCAACGGGCCGGGCACTTTCTCTTCCAGACATTTACGCAGCCACGCCATGTCGGCCGGATCGTAAAGCATCATCGCTTCGGCAGGCAGGCCATCGCGCCCGGCGCGGCCGGTTTCCTGATAATAGGATTCGATGTTGCGCGGAATATCGAAGTGCACCACAAAGCGCACGTTGGGTTTGTTAATGCCCATCCCGAACGCCACGGTGGCGACCACGATTTGCAGATCGTCACGCTGAAAAGCTTCCTGCACGCTGGCACGCTGCGCGCTATCAATGCCGGCGTGATACGCGCCAACGCTCAAACCACGGCTCTGCAGGCGCGCGGCGGTGTCTTCCACTTTGGCGCGGCTGTTACAGTAAATGATGCCGCTTTTGCCGCGCTGATCCTGCACATAACGCAGAAGTTGCTCAGTGGGTTTGAATTTCTCCACCAGCGTGTAGCGAATATTGGGGCGGTCAAAGCTGCTGATTTGAATCAGCGGATCGTCCATCTGCAGCAGATGGACGATATCGTTACGCGTGGTTTCATCGGCGGTGGCGGTCAATGCCATGACCGGCAAATCAGGGAAGTGCTGACGCAGCTGGCCGATCGAGCCATATTCCGGACGGAAATCGTGGCCCCACTGCGAAATACAGTGCGCTTCATCCACCGCCAGCATCACCGGATTCCACTGGTGCAGGCTGTCGAGGAAATTGTCCATCATCAGACGTTCAGGCGCGATATACAGCAGCTTGAGCTTGCCGGTACGACAATCCGCAAACACCTGCTGCTGCTGCTCACGCGTCTGCGTCGAGTTGAGGCACGCTGCAGCCACGCCGTTGGCCAGCAGCTGATCGACCTGATCTTTCATCAGTGAAATCAGCGGTGAAACCACCAGCGTCAGCCCTTCGCGCACCAGCGCCGGGATTTGATAGCACAGCGATTTGCCGCCGCCAGTCGGCATCACCACCAGACAATCGCGTCCTGACAGGGCGGTTTCGATGATGTTTTGCTGACCTGGGCGGAACTGCTGATAGCCGAAGGTATCTTGTAATACCTGCTGCGCCAGCATTTCCTGATTAAGCACTGCCGATGTTGCCACGGTAATCCTGTCTTTGTTGCGGGTTAGAACAGATCGTTGAGCGTCACGCCCACGCCGAAGCGCGTCTGGCGATGGTTATAGTCGATCAATGATTCACCATAACCGCTGAAGACCTGCGTGTAAAAGCGCACGTGTTCAGAGATCGGGTAGCTCCAGGCGAAGGTTGCACCGCCAAAGCCGCTGTTCCAGTTGTAGTTACCTTCCACGCTGAAAATGTTCTCGCCCATCATGTAGCCGAGCTTGGCGCGGTAGTAACCCATGTATTTGGTAATGTCCGGGTTATCGTCATTGCTTTCACTTTCAGGCAGACGATACCAGGGTTTGATCTCTGCGAGCAGATTGCCGTTCTGCGCCATGAAGCGCGCGTAAACGCGGTTCCAGCTGCGTGAGGTCGGCTCGCTGCGGCCGTTCGACTGATGCACTAAGCCGGTTTCCACATCGCGTAAGGTCCAGCCTGCGAAGGTGTAATCGGTGGCCCAGCCGAGGAAAATTTGTGGCTCATAATCGGTTTCACGGAACGGTGATGACGCACCACGGTTCGAGAGCTGCCACCACGAGCGCTGAGTATAGGACGCCGCCAGCACCGAGTTATCGCCTAAAATGCCGCGCCACAGCGGAAACGCCAGGCTGAGCTGGAATTTTACTTCATCATTTTTAGCTTTGTCTGCCCAGTTGTACGAAGAGATCGCCTCTTTGTTCATGTCGCTGGTGTAGGTGTAGAGCAGATAGTTGTTTTCGTAAGGATAAAGCACGAACGGGTTATCGTGTTTCTCCAGCAGGTTAGCGATAATGCTGCCCTTCACTGCCGGTGCATCATGAACCTCTTTTATCGTGGCTTCTTCAGCCTGCGCCAGGCCAGGAAGGATCAGCGCCGCGGCCAGCAAGGCGTAATGCTTACGCATAGAATTCTCCAGAGAACTGCGTGTCGTAATCGTCAAGTGACGGTTCAAAAAGCAGGCCATTCTACACGCAAAACCTGCGGTTGATCAGCGCCGATTTCCGAAACTGGAAAGCGGCTCGAACGCGGCATAATATACACAACTCGTTAACATTTTAAGGCAGGCATTATGTCATCCCCGTTGCTGACACAGCAGGAAGCGCGTCGTCTGATTGGCGAAATCTTTGTTTATCACATGCCCTTCAATCAGGCGCTCGGATTAGAGCTGGATCGACTGGAAGCGGATTATGCCGAACTCGGCTTCGCCAATAAAACCATGCTGGTCGGCAACGCAGCGCAGCAGATTCTGCACGGCGGCGTGATCGCTTCAGTGCTCGATGTCGCGGCCGGGCTGGTGTGTGTCAGCTATGCGCTGACGCGTCAGGAGAGCATTACCGAGGAAGAGCTGCGTCAGCGCCTGTCGCGCATGGGCACCATCGATATGCGCGTGGATTATCTGCGCCCTGGCCGTGGCGAGCGCTTTGTCGCCACCAGCAGCCTGCTGCGCGGCGGCAACAAAGTTGCTGTGGCGCGCGTGGAGTTACATAACCAGCAAGGCGATTACATCGCCACCGCTACCGCCACCTACATGATTGGCTAATCAGTACTTTTGGAATGACATGATGGATTCGCAACAAACTCGCCAGGGTATTGGCTACGCGCTCGGCGCTTACTTCATTTGGGGCATCGCCCCCGCCTACTTCAAGCTGGTCAAAGAGGTACCCGCCACCGAGATCATGACGCATCGCGTGATTTGGTCCGCACTGTTTATGCTGCTGTTGATCACTTTGACGCGTAGCTGGACGCAGGTACGCAGCGTATTGGCTCAGCCGAAAAAGGTGCTGCTGCTGGCGCTGACCGCCATCACCATTGGCGGCAACTGGCTGCTGTTTATCTGGGCAGTGAACAATCAGCACATGCTGGAAGCCAGCCTCGGCTACTTTATCAACCCGCTGATTAATGTGGTGTTTGGCATGCTGTTCCTGCGCGAACGCTTCCGCCGCTTGCAGTGGCTGGCGGTACTGCTGGCGACCACCGGCGTGCTGGTGCAGCTGTGGCAGTTTGGATCGCTGCCGATTATCGGGCTTGGCCTGGCGTTGAGTTTTGCTTTGTACGGATTGGTGCGCAAAAAAATTCAGGTCGATGCGCAAAGTGGCATGTTGATCGAAACGCTGTGGCTATTCCCGCTGGCGGCGATTTACCTGTTTGGTTTTGCCGATAGCGCCACCAGCCATCTCAGCGCCAACGCCATGAGCCTCAATCTCAAGCTGGTCGCGGCGGGCATTATCACCACCATTCCGCTGATGTTTTTTGCTGCCGCCTGCGCGCGTCTGCGCTTATCGACCGTCGGTTTCTTCCAGTATCTGGGTCCGACGCTGATGTTCCTGCTGGCGGTGCTGTTCTACGGCGAGCGCCTGACGCCGGATAAAATGGTGACCTTCGGCTTTATCTGGCTGGCGCTCGCCGTGTTCATTATTGATGCGGTTGCGTTCTCAGCTCGGGCGCGCATGCGCGTAGCGTGAAATAAAACGCGCCAGCGCCGGGCCGGTAAGCAGAATGGTGAACAGACGCAGCGTCTGCAGCGCCATGACAAAAGCCATATCGACGCGCGTGCCGGCCGCAATAATCGCCACGGTATCCAGCCCACCCGGGCTGGTTGCCAGATAGGCGGTCATCAGATCGACGTGTAGCACGCGCGTTAGCATCCAGGCTAATCCGCCGCACAACAGCATCAAACCAAAAATCGACAGCAACATTTGCGGCAGCGTTCGCAGCGCAAGTTTGAAAATCGGTCGGGTGAAACGCAATCCCACGCTCCAGCCAATCAGTGCATAGGCTAGCGCCAGCAGCCATTCCGGAACCTGCAAAGTCGCCACATCGGTGCCGTGCAATATCGCACCGATCAGCGCGGGTAGCAGCAAGGCACCAGAGGGAATTCGCAGCCTCTGGCCGAGCCACGCACCAGCGACCATCACCAGCAGCGTCAGCAGAAAGCTGCTGTGCAGCGCAGGAAACCACACCAGTTCAGCTGCACCGCCGTGGGTGCCGAGGCCAATGCGCGCCACCACGGCCGCAGCGGTGGCGACAAACAGCACGCGCAGATACTGCATAAACGCCACCAGCCGCACATCCGCCCCGAAATCACCGGCCATCGCCACCATCGCCGAAGCGCCGCCAGGCGACGATCCCCATGCGCCGGTTGGGCCGGGCAAACTACTGAAGCGTACCAGAAGAAAGCCGGACAGGCCGCTGGCCGCCAACGTCAGCACCAGCACCGCCAACACCACCGGCCAATCCTGGATCAGCGGTGTGAGAATGCCCGGCGATAAGCTCTGGCCAATCATGCAGCCGAGCACCGCTTGTGCCAGCACGAAGAAACGTTTATCGATGCGAACAGTCGCGCCGGACAAGCCCATAAAGGTGCCGACGATCATCGGGCCAAGCAGCAAGGCCGCAGGAAGATGGAACAGCTGGAGGATAATCCCCAGCACTAACGAAGCAATCAGCAGCAGTGTCCACTGAAGTCGCAGTGAGAAGCGCGCCATAGGAGAGAATCAGATAGTGAGCAGAGCCAACAGGTTACGCAGAAAATTTAAGTTTATCTACCAGGTCGCCATAAATGGCGCCCCTACATTTGTCATGAGCGGTTTTGTAGGGGCGTCATTCATGACGACCTGGACTTAAGAACGGTTACAACCAGTTCTTGCGTTTGAAATAGAGGTACGGCGCCAGGCCAGCGAGAATCATCAGGCTAATCGCGCCCGGATAACCAAAGCTCCATTTCAGCTCCGGCATAAACTCGAAGTTCATGCCGTAGCTGGATGCCACCAGCGTGGGCGGCAGGAATACCACCGAAACCACTGAGAAGATCTTGATGATGCGGTTCTGCTCAATATTGATGAAGCCCATTGCCGCCTGCATCAGGAAGTTGACCTTCTGGAACAGCGATTCGTTATGCGGCAACAGCGATTCGATATCGCGCAGGATTTCACGCGCCTGCTCCAGCTGGTTGCCCGGCAGACGCGCTTTGCGCACCAGGAAGTTGAGGGCACGCTGGGTATCCATCAGACATAACCGCACTTTCCAGCCGATATCTTCCAGCTCCGCCAGACGTGACAGCGCCTGATCGTACTCTTCGCCCTGCTGGCCTTCCATGATCACGCGGCTGAGTTTCTCCAGCGCGCTATAGATGTTCTCGATCTCATCCGCCAGCTGTTCGATTTTGGTCTCAAACAAATCCAGCAGCAGCTCATAGGCGTTGCCATCGGTCAGCATCTGATTGCGCGCACGCATGCGATAGAGACGGAAAGCTGGCAGTTCGCGTTCGCGCAGCGTATACAGGCGATCTTCGCGGATGGTGAATGCCACGGTGGAGTTGCCAGCGTGGTCTTCGGCATCTTCAAAGAAGAAGAAGGAGTGAATGTGCAGGCCGTCTTCGTCTTCGAAGAAACGCGCCGAGGCTTCGATGTCTTCCAGTTCCGGACGCGTCGCCAGGCTCTGGCCGAGCTCGCATTGCACGCGATCGCGTTCGCTGTCGTCAGGTTCGATCAGATCGACCCAAACAGACGTGTTGAGTTTGTCGTTATCTTCTTCCAGCTCGATGCGCGTCAGGCGATTACGATCGAGTTTAAATGCGCTCAGCATAGCAATAACTCCCCATTTTTTCGGAATGGGACAAGGCGGTGACCACTGTAAATTACGGGCACGGCGAAGCCTGAACACGGAAACTTTCGCTTCAAGGGTAAATCAGTGCTAACTCACGCGACGAGAGTAAAAAAGGGAGGTCGCTGTTAACCGCTAAGGCTACCAGCTAAAAGAGGTAACCTTAGGAGTTCCTGTTAAACAGGTGATTGAGCCAGCATCGACTGGGCGCGTCCAAGGCATTGTCCTCTCATGATAATAGTGCGCGCATGTTACGCTGAGACGAAAAAGTCGTCAAGGTAGCGCAACCGCGCTACACCGTTTCCAGACGGGCGTAAGCCGCCACCAGCCACTTGATGCCCTGGCCCTGAAACGCCACTTGCAAACGGCTGTGTTCACCGCTGCCTTCGAGATTGATGATGGTGCCTTCACCGAACTTGGCATGACGCACGCGCTGGCCGAGCGTGAAGCCGCTGTCATTTTGCGCGATGGGCGTGCCCATGCGCTGATGGCTCACCGGACGGCTGACGCTGGCGCGCAAACGCACCTCTTCCACGCACTCTTCCGGCAGCTCACCGATGAAGCGTGATGGACGGTGATACACTTCCTTACCATAAAGACGACGGCTTTCAGCATAGGTGAGCGTCAGCTTGACCATGGCACGCGTCACGCCAACGTAAGCCAGACGGCGCTCCTCTTCCAGACGACCGCCTTCATCCAGCGACATCTGGCTCGGGAACATGCCCTCTTCCATGCCGACGATAAATACCTGGCTGAACTCCAGCCCTTTCGCCGAGTGCATGGTCATCAGCTGCACCGCGTCCTGCCATTTGTCGGCCTGGCCTTCGCCTGCCTCCAGCGCCGCATGTGACAAGAATGCCTGCAGCGGCATCAAATCTTCGTCTTCGTCCTGATAGCTGAACTGGCGCGTTGCCGTGACCAGTTCCTCAAGGTTTTCAATACGCGCCTGGCCTTTCTCGCCCTTCTCCTGCTCGTACATCACCCATAAACCGGAGTCTTTAATCACGCGATCGGTTTGCACATGCAGCGGCATCTCGGCGGTTTCGCTGGCCAGTGAATCGACCAATTCGCAGAAGCGTTGTAGCGCTGAGGCGGCGCGTCCGGCTAAGGCTTTGTTCTGCAACAGCTCGCGCGTGGCCTGCCACAAGGTGAGTTGCTGATCGCGCGCGGTCTGGCGCACCACATCGAGGGTACGATCGCCGACGCCGCGCACCGGCGTGTTCACCACACGCTCAAAGGCTGCATCGTCATTGCGATTGGCCATTAAACGCAGATAGGCCAGCGCATCTTTAATCTCCTGACGCTCGAAGAAGCGCATGCCGCCATAAATGCGATACGGCATGCTGCCTTGCAGCAGCGCCTCTTCCAGCACGCGCGATTGGGCGTTGCTGCGGTAGAGAATGGCGCAATCCTGCAGCGCATTGCCGTTCTCGTGCCAGCTTTTGATGCGATTGACCACAAAGCGCGCTTCATCCAGCTCGTTGAATGCGCAGTAGAGTGAGATCTTTTCACCATCGCTGCCGTCGGTCCACAGCTCTTTACCGAGGCGGCCATTGTTGTTGGCGATCAGCGTGTTCGCCGCTTTCAGAATGTTGTTGGTCGAGCGATAGTTCTGCTCCAGGCGAATGGTTTCCGCGCCGGGAAAATCCTGCAGGAAGCGCTGGATGTTCTCCACCTGCGCACCGCGCCAGCCGTAAATCGACTGATCGTCATCGCCAACAATAATCACGCGGCCGCTATCACCCGCCAGCATGCGAATCCATGCGTACTGAATATTGTTGGTATCCTGGAATTCATCCACCAGCACGTTGCTGAAACGCTCGCGGTAATGATTCAGGATATGCGGCTTGTTAAGCCAGAGTTCGTGGGCGCGCAGCAGCAGCTCGGCGAAATCCACTAATCCGGCGCGATCGCAGGCTTCCTGATACGCCTGATAGATGCGCAGCCAGGTTTGCTCAACCGGATTGCCGTAGCTTTCGATGTGTTTTGGCCGCAGGCCTTCATCTTTTTTGCCGTTGATGTACCACATGCCCTGACGCGCAGGCCACTGTTTCTCATCAAGGTTCATCGCTTTGATCAGGCGCTTCAGCAGACGCAGCTGATCGTCGCTGTCGAGGATCTGGAAATCCTGCGGCAAACCGGCATCAAGGTGATGCGCGCGCAGTAAACGGTGCGCCAGGCCGTGGAAAGTACCAATCCACATGCCGCCCTGGCTGGTGCCGATCAGCTGATCGATACGATGGCGCATTTCCGCCGCCGCTTTGTTGGTAAAGGTCACCGCCATAATCGAATACGGCGAGCAGTTCTCTACCGACAGCAGCCAGGCGATGCGATGCACCAGCACACGGGTTTTGCCACTGCCTGCTCCGGCCAGCACCAGCAGGTTGCTGCGCGGTGCGGCGACCGCCTCGCGCTGTTTGTCATTCAAGCCGTCAAGCAGATCAGAAACGTCCATAAGCACCGTTCGCGAAAGAAAATGAACTCAAATCCACACTGCTGCGGATAGAGCTGTATATATTTACATGTGTGGATTATAGCAGCGAGGTCAGAGATGCCAACCGATCAATTTCAACGTGCGGCAGCAAACGCGCATCGTCGATCTTCATCAGATTGCCTTCACGCAAATTGATCCAGCAGGCTTGCATACCGGCACGCAGCGAACCGGCAACATCGGTGGTGAGATCGTCGCCGACGTGCAGAATGTGCTGCGGCGCAATGCTCAAACGCTCAGCGGCCAGATGATACATATCCTGCCACGGCTTGGCGCGACCGTGCGGACCGGCACGCAGCGCGAACTGGAAGTAATGATTAATACCGAGCTTTTCCGGGCAGGCATTGCCGTTAGTGATCGCCACCAGCGGCACGCGCTCGCCCAGCCACGTCAGCGTTTGATGCGTCTCTTCCGGCATATCGACTTCACTACGCCACTGATGGAAGACGCTCATCACGTCGCTGGCACCGGCGGTGGCTTCCGCTTTGGATAAGCCGACATTGAGCAGCGCCAGCTCCACCGAGCGACGACGCCATTCAGACACATCGTGATAAATTTCCGGCTCGCGCGCCAGCAACTCATTGCGCAGCGTCTGATAATCCGCCGGGGTGAATTCTCGCAGAGCTGGATGATACGCCTGCAGCGCAGCGTGCGATTCGGCAGTGGTTTTGCGAATGACGGGATGGTTGTCATACAGCGTGTCGTCGAGATCAAAGGTGATTGCTTTGATCGGGCCGAGCGGACGATAAAACTTCATTAAGACTTTCCTCGTTTGGCACGCGGATGGGCCGCATCGTAAACCGTCGCCAGATGCTGGAAATCCAGATGGGTGTAGATTTGCGTGGTCGCCAGATTGGCGTGACCGAGCAGTTCCTGTACCGCGCGCAGATCGCCGCTCGATTCCAGCAAATGCGTGGCAAAAGAGTGGCGCAGTTTATGCGGATGAATATGGCTGGCAACGCCTTGCTTGATGCCCCATTCGGCAAAACGCTTCTGCACGTTGCGCGTCGAAATCCGGCTGCCGCGGCTGGAGACAAACACCGCATCATCCTGCGGCGCAAAGCTAGCACGCAGCGGTAACCAGTGCTGAATCCAGGTGACCGCCGTGCCGCCAATCGGTACGCGGCGCTCTTTGCTGCCTTTACCCAGCACCCGCACTTCACCGGCCTCCAAATCCATGTGGCGACAATCCATATTCACCAGCTCAGACAGACGCAAACCGCCGCCGTACATGGTTTCCAGCATCGCGCGGTCGCGTACCGCCAGCGGATCGTTGAGATCGATCTCCAGCAGTTGGTTAACTTCGTCGACATCCATGTTTTTCGGCAGATGGCGCGCATTACGCGGCGTGGATATGCCTTTGGCGGGATTGGCGCTCAGCATGCCCTGATGCACTTGCCAGTCGAGAAAACTGCGCAGCGCCGACATACGCAGCGCCAGACTGCTGGCGCCTAAACCGCCCCGCCGGCTGCGTGCCGCCAGGCTGCGCACCTGCGCCGGTTCCAGCTGCGACCAGCTCGTCAGCTTCATCTCATCGGCCATTGCCATAATCGCCTGCAATTGCCGTTGGTAATTCTTTTGCGTCAGCGGACTCAGCTGGCGTTCGACCTTGAGATAACGCAGAAAGTCATCCACGGCCGGCAGCAGCGGACTGACGTGACTCATGCGCGTTCAATCCAGCGTGACAGCAGATCCGGCAACATTTGCGCCAGATGCTGCAGCAGCAGCGTACCCATGCCCGCCTGATAATGCTGATTATCGCGGCTGGTGAACATTAATATGCCCAGCTCTCCGCGTTCGCCCATCAGCGACATCGCTACCGAGCCAATCGCTTTGGCCTGCGGCAACAGCAGTAGCAATTCCGGACCGTTCAGGCTGCCGAGATAGTGATGTTCATTGCCGAAGCGCTGAATGCGCAGCGGTTCGAATGCCTGACGTGACAAGCCGAGCTGGGTGAAATCAGAGGGTGCGCCGATGTGCCACTTGTCATTGAACACGCGTACGTGTGCGCCGGCCAGACCCAGTTCGCGCGCCCAGCGGTGCAGACGCGTTAGCATCTCTTGCAAGCTGTCGGCGGCGGCGAGATGACCTTGCAGCGCCAGCAGGCGATCAAACAGCTGATGGTTGGCGGTAGCCTGCTCCATCAGCAGCGTGATCTCCTCTTCTAACTGCTGGATGTGGTTGCGCTGCCGCGCCATATGCCACTCCACCAGCGAAACACTGCCGCGTACCGGATGCGGCACCATCATCTGTTCAACCTGGCGCGCATTGCGAATAAAAAAATCGGGGTTTTGACGCAGAAATGCGCTTACCGATTGATCGTCCAGCAAAACCTCGCTTTCGGTTTGCTCTTCGACATTTTTCATAGATGAATAAACCCATCGTAGACGTGTGTGGCTGGACCGGTCATAAACAGCGGCTGCCCTTCCCCTTTCCAGGCAATGTGCAGCGTTCCGCCCGGCAAATCGACGCGGACATTTTCCGCCAGAATGCCCTGCTGAACGCCGCAGGCGACCGCCGCGCAGGCGCCGCTGCCGCATGCCTGGGTTTCGCCTGCACCACGTTCATACACGCGCAGACGGATGTGTTCACGATTGACCACTTCCATAAAGCCGACATTGACGCGCTCCGGGAATCGCTCGTGGCTTTCCAGCTCTGGGCCCAGCGTTTCCACCGGCGCGGTTTTCACGCTTTCTACCTGAATCACGCAGTGCGGATTGCCCATCGATACCGCACCAAACATCACGGTTTGCTCGGCCACCCGCTGCAAATAAAGGTTCTCTGCTTTATTCGCGCGGAGCGGCACGCTTTGCGGTTCGAAGTTGGGTTGACCCATATTGACGCGCACCAGCTCATCATTGGTAACGCTGAGCACCATGCGGCCGGTTTGCGTGCTGACACGAATGTCGCTTTTATTGGTCAAACCTTTCAGACGCACAAAGCGGGCAAAGCAGCGTGCGCCGTTGCCGCACTGCGCGACTTCGCTGCCATCGGCGTTGAAAATGCGGTAATGGAAATCGAGATCCGGATCGTAAGGCGGTTCAACGATCAGTAGCTGATCAAAACCGATCCCCAGATTTCTGTCCGCCAGGCGGCGAATCAGTTCCGGCGAAAAAAAGACGTTTTGCGTCACAGCATCCACAACCATAAAGTCGTTGCCGAGACCGTGCATTTTTGAGAACTGCATTTTCTGCTCCGCCGGATTACTCATTGAGTTTAGTTGGCCTGCGAACCAGGCTTGCTGGTGACCAAACCACCGACATCAGCATCCTGAGCCGCTTTTTGCTGCTGCGCGGTGACCTGCTGTTTCGGCTTGTTTGGCTGATCTTTCGGCGGGAAATACAGCGGTCCTTTTAGGCCACAGCCTACCAGGCTGACCAGTGCCAGCGCCATACCCAGCTGACTCATCACTCGTATCATTCTGTCTGCTCTTCTGTCCTAAAGCCATGGTTGCTTATCATCGCAGTTGACGTTGTAAAAGCAACAGGAAATAGCCGCATTTCCTGCGGCAGGTCAGAGTAACAGCGCATCCCGCCGCGCGAACGCGGGCGGGATCAATGCATTTGGTAGCGCGGCTGGAAGTCGCCGTTGTCGTTGTCAGGCTGGGTAGCGCAGAGCTGCGTCAGCGTTTGGCTGCGGAAAGGAATCACCTGGAAACGTTCGCCAGTGTTCACAATCTGGTAGAACTGCGGCAGGTTAAAATTGATAAAGCTGGAACCGTAGGTAAAACGGTCATGCGACGATGAGTAGAATCGACTCACGTCGCGTACCAGCTCTTCTTTACTGCCTTCGCAATGGTGATAAACCTCAACGCGATTGGTTTCGTCGAGGATATAGATGTTGAAACCGCGATCGTCATTAGTATCTTCAAAGAAGAACTGAATGATGCCTTCGCTGGCGTAGCCGTTCACCACCGGCGGCAACGGCGTCTGGTTCGATTCCACTTTAATCGACAAACCATGCAGCTTGTTGTTAGAAATCGCGCCATAAAATTCCACGGCGTTTTCCAGCTTCTGCACCGACACGCTCATGCGTTCGAAGAATAAGCCCCAGGTTTGGCCCGCCATGCGTAACGCTTTAAAGCGGCCCGGTTCCTGACGCGTGCTCGACAGACGCAGCTCAATGCATTCCGAAACCAGCTGCTGCACGCGAGTACGAATTAAACCGCGCAGATGCTGGCTGTAGCAGAATACTTCTACCGTATCCGGCGGCGCTGCATCCTGATGCATTTTGCCGAGAATGGTTTTTAGCGCCTCAATCATCGCCTGCTCACCATTGAAGTGCAGCGTACGCACTTCATTCCACGAGTTGCGATAGAGCAGATCGATGCTGCCAATCAGACATTGCTGCTGCTGACCGAAGCTGAACACATCCAGCTTACGGAAATCAAAATGCACCACCTGATTGCGGAATGCGGAGGTAGGATCGTGTTCCAGGTTAACGATAATCGCTAAGTGACGAATTTCGCACGGGCTGTAGAGCGCTTTCGGCGTCGGTGCTGGCACGCGCAGCGGGAAGTGGCTCGACACATCGTTAACCAGTTCCTGCAGACGCGGCAGATCGCACAGATCGTTGCCCTTCATATGCAGACGCGTTTTGCTGGTCAGCAAACCGTTAAACCACGCCCACGCCACCAGCTTGTTCAGATAGCGATTATATTCCAGCGGCTGATGGCTGATGATGGAACTCATGTCCGGCGATTGGTTATACAGATACCAACCGGCGCGATTAGCGCGGCCCGCCGGGACATGAATAAAGGTAAGATTCTCTTCCGAGAGATCGGGCGAAATCTGCGGGTTCACTAAAGTGACTTTACCCGGCAGCGCCTCGAACGCGGCATACAGTTTACGCGTCAGCACGCCGATATCCTGCGGGCTGGCGCTGACGCTTAAATTGTTGCGACGCGCAAAGCGAATCAGGTTGCGATAGCTCTGCATCATCGCATCCAGCAGCTCGTTGTGCGCTTCGCGTACCCGTTCGATTTTCCACTGCGCGCGGTTATCCAGTACCGCTAACTTCTCTTCATCCCAGCCCCACTCTTTAACCAGCTGCGATAAGATCTCGCGCCGCCAGCCGGTGCGCTGATGATGGTGATCTTCGCTCGAGAGCTTTTCACACACTTTTAAATAGAAACATCGACGCACTAAATCGAGGCGCGCCATGTCATCAACGCTAGTGAGATAGCGCGTCACGCGCTCCAGCATCATGCAGTAAGGATCGAGACCGAAGGAGACAATTTCGCCGTCGTGCAGGCGCTGCTTGATGTCCATCGACAAGAGCTGCGTGTCGGGATATTCCCAGCTGTAGGCTTCCAGCAGCAGGGTTTTCAGCACCGCTTTATACGGCGAGTCGATACTTTTATACAGCTGCCACAAGCTGGCACCGAAATACTCTTCCGCTGACAGCGTGCCAAGGCCGCCGAGATCCAGCCACTCATTCGGCGTCAGTACGCCTTGTGAATAGAGCGACATGACGTAATCGTCGTAATGGTGCTCCTCTTCGCCAGGCACCATATTCCACAGGATGCGTTTACCCGCCATACGCACGGCGGTGCGGTAGAACTCATCCAGCAGCAAAATATGTTGGGTAGAACCGCAGTCTTCACCGCCGAGGCTACCGCTTTCGTTATGGCGGAAACGGTTCTCGTCAATCAGGAAGAAGCTGACTTCCACACCCATCGACACACACCATTTCTGCAACAGCGTACACTTACGCTGCAGATTGAGGCGCTCTTCATTATCCAGCCACGATTGGTGGCATACCCAGATGTCGAGGTCGGAAATGCTGTTTTGCCCAACCGACGAGGTGCTGCCCATTGAGTAAATGCCGGTAATTGGACGTTCGCCCGCGACGGCGGCGGTGAGATCGAGCGGTTGTCCGCCCGCTAAGTTCTGCAGCAGCTGGAATTGATTTTCATCGGGCGTGTAAAGGCAGACGCCATGCGGAACGCTACCTTCGAGGTAGCCCGGCATCAGCGGATGATGGTAATGCAATAATGTTGGCAGCAGACTGTAGACTTGCTGGAAAGCAGGCCCCATGGCAGCCAGTGCGCGATCTACACGCAGCTGGTTAATCGCATCCAGTCTCTGTTTCAGTGTCTCAATGTAGAGGTACAAGACGTTTCGCCTGATTGTCCCAGTGTTAAGCACCCTGTTTCCGCATTCTGCCGCTTAATAATAAAGATATCGGGCAAATAATTGCTGGAAACGTGATCAATCTAACACCCGGAGGATTGACCGTAAAGAAAGTTGCGCTACTTAACAGTTTAGCATGTTCCGACCGTAGCCCTGCTTTTTTCAGACTTCGACATAAAACTGCGACCCGCAAGATCCAGGCGCAGTCTGACATCGCGGCCTTTTCAATCCGTTGAAACTGACAGCATTCCCCTATCAATGATAGGATATTCGATGAACGATCAAAATGGTTAACAGCATGTTAAACAAAATTTTCAGAATTGCTACCAGACAAAGTCCCCTTGCTTTGTGGCAGGCACAATATGTCCAACAGCGTCTGATGGCGGCTCATCCGGGTCTGCAAGTTGAGTTGCTGCCGATGGTCACCAAAGGTGATGTCATCCTTGATACGCCACTGGCAAAGGTTGGCGGCAAAGGGCTGTTCGTTAAAGAGCTTGAGCTGGCAATGCTGGAAGGCCGCGCCGATCTCGCCGTGCACTCAATGAAAGATGTGCCGATCGATTTTCCACAAGGCCTCGGTCTGGTGACCATTTGCGAGCGTGAAGATCCGCGCGATGCTTTCGTCTCCAATCGTTACAACAGTGTTGATGAGCTGCCACAAGGCGCGGTTGTTGGGACGTCCAGCCTGCGTCGCCAGTGCCAGCTTAGCGCCCGTCGTCCGGATTTAGTGATTCGCTCACTGCGCGGCAACGTCGGCACGCGTCTCGGCAAACTCGATGCCGGTGAATATGACGCCATCATTCTGGCGGCGGCCGGTTTGAAGCGTTTAGGTCTGGAAGATCGCATCCGTCAGGCAATGCCTGCCGAGATCTCTCTGCCCGCAGTGGGTCAGGGCGCCGTCGGCATTGAATGCCGCGCAGATGATGAACAATTGATTACGCTGCTACAGGCGTTGAATCACGACGATACCGCCGTGTGCGTGCGCGCCGAACGCGCAATGAACACGCGGCTGGAAGGCGGTTGTCAGGTGCCTATCGGCAGCTTCGCGGTGCTGGAAGACAATCAGCTGTGGCTGCGCGGATTAGTCGGCTCACCGGACGGCAGTCAAATGGTGGTCGGCGAGCGTCGCGGTCCACGCGATCACGCCGAAAGAATGGGGGTTTCGCTGGCCGAAGAGCTGTTGGATGGCGGCGCGCGCGACATTCTGCGTGAAGTGTATCAAGGTCAACCGCCAGTATGACCATCCTCGTGACCCGCCCGGAACCGGCCGCCACTGAACTGGTCTCGCGTTTGCGCAGCCTGGGCAAGCTGGCATGGGGCTTCCCGCTGATTGAATTTACGCCGGGTCGCGATCTTATCCATTTGCCAAGCCAACTTGCGGCGTTACAGCCAGGCGATCTGGTGTTTTTACTGTCGCAGCAGGTCGTTACTTTCGCCGAGCCCGCTTTACAGCAAAGCGCAACAATATGGCCTGAAGCCCTCAACTATTATGCTATTGGTCGCAGCACCGCTTTAGCCCTGCATACCGTCAGTAATCTCAAAGTAGACTATCCTCATGCGCGGGAGACCAGCGAAGAGCTGGTGCGCCTGAACCGTCTGCAGCAGGTGAGTGGCAAACGCGCGCTGATTCTGCGCGGCAGTCCGGGGCGCGAGTTGCTGGCAGAAACGCTGATTGAACGCGGCGTTGAGGTGCAATACTGCGAGTGCTATCAGCGCTGTGAAAAGCACTACAACGGCGCGACTGAAGGCCGACGCTGGCGCGATCGCGGCATTACAACGCTGGTGGTAACCAGCGGCGAAATGTTACAACAACTCTTTTCTCTGTTTCCGCCAATTGATCGTCGGGAATGGTTACTGCACTGTCGGCTTGTGGTCGTCAGTGAACGTTTGGCTACGCAAGCCGCTGAATTAGGCTGGCAGGACATTGATGTAGCCGATGGTGCCGATAACGATGCGCTGCTGCGCGCGTTACGCTGAACTTAACAATGGGATGAGCCATAATGACGGAACAAAAAGCCTCCTCCGCCATGGTTGAAGAAACCACCCCAGCGGACAATTCTCCCTCGCCAGCAACCAAACCACCTCGCGATAAAAAAGGCGATGGCAAGGTGCTGAGTGCCGTGGCGATTGTGATTGCGCTGGCGATTGGGGCGGGACTTTACCTTAATGGGAAACACCAGGCCGATTTACAGGCTCAAACTAACCAGAATCTCAGTGAGCAGCTGAGCGCCTTGCAGCAGCAACTGGGCAGCGACAAACAGCAGCTGACGCAACAGCTGGATAGCGCCAACAGCGCCTTGCAGCAGGCGCGCACGCAGCAGGATAACAGCGCAAAAGAGCTGGAAACCCTGCGCGATAAAGTCGCTACCATCTCTGGAAACGACACGCGTACCTGGCTACTGGCGCAAGCGGACTACCTCGTCAAACTGGCGGGCCGCAAACTGTGGAGCGATCAGGATGTCACCACCGCGGCAGCGTTATTGAAAAGTGCTGATTCCAGCCTGGCCGACATGAACGATCCGAGTGTGATGAACGTGCGTCGCGCCTTAACGCAGGACATCAGTTCACTCTCCGCCGTCAGCCAGGTTGATTATGACGGCACCATCCTCAAGCTTAATCAGCTGTCGAACGGCGTCGATAATCTACGCCTGGCCGACAACGACAGCGATGATTCGCCTATGGACGCTGATGGCGGTGAACTCTCAAGTTCGCTGCACGAGTGGCGTCAAAATCTGGTGAAAAGCTGGCATAACTTTATGGATGATTTCATCACCATCCGCCGCCGCGACAACACCGCACAGCCGCTGCTGGCACCGAATCAGGACGTTTACCTGCGCGAAAACATTCGTTCGCGCCTGCTGATTGCGGCTCAGGCCGTACCGCGTCATCAGGATGAGATCTACAAACAGTCTATCGATGCGGTATCAACCTGGGTTCGCGCCTGGTATGACACCAACGATGCCGCCACCAAAGCCTTCCTTGCACAGCTGGATGAATTGAGTCAGCAAAGCATTTCAATGGATGTGCCGGATACGCTGGAAAGCCAGCCGCTGCTGGAAAAACTGATGCAAACCCGCGTACGTAATTTGCTGGCTCAGCCATCGGTTGCTGCTGATCAACAAGGAGGCTAACCATGCTGAAAGTATTGGTGCTTTTCCTGCTGCTGATTGCGGGCATTGTGGTTGGACCGATGGTGGCCGGCCATCAGGGCTACGTGTTGATCCAAACCGACAACTGGAACATTGAAACCAGCGTAACCGGCCTGGCGATCATCTTGATCCTCAGCCTGCTGGTGATTTTGTTGGTGGAATGGATTCTGCGTCGCCTGTTCCGTACTGGCGCCCGCACACGCGGCTGGTTCACCGGCCGCAAGCGCCGTAGCGCGCAGCGCCACACGCAAAGCGCGCTGATGAAACTGGCGGAAGGTGACTTTAAACAGGCCGAAAAACTGCTGTCGAAAAATGCCGACCACGCCGATCAGCCAGTGGCAAACTACTTGCTGGCTGCCGAAGCGGCACAGCAACGCGGTGACGAAATCCGTGCTAATCAGCATCTGGAGCGCGCTTCTGAGTTATCGGTGAACGACACGATTCCGGTTGAAATCACACGCGTACGTCTGCAACTGGCGCGCAACGAAGATCATGCGGCACGCCATGGCGTTGATCGCCTGCTGGAAGTCGCGCCGCGCCATCCGGAAGTGTTGCGTCTGGCAGAACAAGCCTATATTCGTACCGGCGCATGGGGCGCATTGCTCGACATTCTGCCTGCGATGCAGAAAGTGCAGATCAATGATGAAGCACAGCGCGATGCCTTGCAGCAGCAAGCCTGGCTGGGCCTGATGAACCAGGCGATGGCCGATCAAGGCAGCGACGGTTTGAAGAAATGGTGGCAAAACCAGAGCCGCAAAACGCGTCAGGAAACCGCCTTGCAGGTGGCTATGGCAGAACACCTGATTGAGTGTGACGATCCGGATACCGCACAGAGCATCGTGCTGGAAGGTCTGAAACGTCAATATGACGATCGTCTGGTATTGCTGATGCCGCCGCATCAAAAGTGGCGATCCGCAATCTCTGGAGAAAGCATTGCGTCAGCAGATTAAACAGCATGGCGCCACGCCGCTGCTCCATAGCACGTTGGGTCAGCTGCTGATGCGTCATGGGGAATGGCAGCAGGCAGCAGAAGCGTTCCAGCAAGCGCTGGCGCAGCGTCCGGATGCGTTTGATTATGCCTGGCTGGCCGATGTTTACGACCGCCTGCATCGCCCGGAAGATGCTGCCAAAATGCGTCGTGAAGGCCTGCTACTCACGCTGAAGACCAATTCCAGCGCCTGATTTTACGATTGTTACTTTTGTGCACGCCGGGCTTGTCCCGGCTTTTTTTTGCCTGCAATTTATCGCTAATCAATATCCAGATCTGTTTCGATCATTACCGTGTGGGCCTGATGAAATTTTACACAGCAACATAGATTTGTTATGATCGGGTCATAAGTATATGGATGATGAAGACTACGGATTAAATACGCTGATCGACATGGATGGATATCGATTTACTTATGAGAGCGGATATTGGTGGAAAATTGAGGTTCGTAAAGAAGCACCGTCGAAGTTCAGGCCGCATGGCATAAGGTACAATCTTACCTTCCATAACAATTACAACACCCGCATCTTCGGCATAGATAACGCTCATGCCATTAAGCCGCCGAAGAGAGGTTTTTCAGGTAAATGGACGGTTTATGACCATCTGCATAAAACCTCTGTTGATTCTGGGCAGCCCTATTTCTTTGTTTCGGCCAGCCAACTGCTCGAAGACTTTCTGGAAAATGTAGACAAAATCATTGGTGAAAAAGAGGGTAAATCATGAAAGCGCTCATCGGCATTATTTCTCCAGAGAATATGCGTAATCGCATGCTGAGCATTGCGAGTGGGCAGTACAAACCTGAGGCTGATGAACCCAAAGTTTGGTTTGCGTCCGTAAACGCGATTGCGCAGGTGCTTAGCAATGAGAACATCCTACTTCTCAAGCTTATGCACGAGCGCAAACCTCAGACCGTTACAGAGCTGGCGGAGCTTTCGGGACGTCGAGTCAGTAATCTGTCTGCGACGCTGAAAACGTTGGAAGGTCACGGCTTTGTGAGCCTGAAGAAGATAGGCAAAAAAAAAATTCCTACCGCACTTTTCACTGAGTTCGATATACGCGTGACCAGTGAACTCATCGCAAAACCCAAAGCGGCTTAACTGAACCTTGCGTTCCGAAGCCGAATCTACCCTTCACCATACTGCAGACAAAAAAACACCTGCCATAAGCAGGTGTAAGATCAGGTCGTTAAGACAACTGATGGCATCCGACTCAACGTAATGTCCTTCTTACTGCAGTAAAGCGTGCGCAAATACTGCCAGGCTGGACAACGGATGCCGTAAGGGGCTCTGCATCATTCCCAGGTTTATGTAGCATCAGCAAACATAAGAGGTGGAATGAGCATCTACAGGTAGATTATTGCACAAGACGTGCCAAAGTTGCAGCACGTGCAATAAGCTAGTTAATATCAACAGGATATAGTCCCTGCCACAATCCCGGTGTTAGCCACTGTCGGTAAAACGCGACGATCATTCAATAAGCTGTCTCCGCAGAACGACAAGCTATGCAAGGAATTGTCATACCCATATAAATCAATGAGTTATATGTATCTAAATAGCGACAATGTGCGGAATTACGCTCAAAGGAAATGATGGGAAGAGTTGAGAATATGAATGGCGGATACAAACGAAAAAAGCCTGCTTTTTCAAGCAGGCTTTTCGAATATGGTCGGCGAGAGAGGATTCGAACCTCCGACCCACTGGTCCCAAACCAGTTGCGCTACCAAGCTGCGCTACTCGCCGATTTTTTACTTCTTTAACGCTACAGCGTAATTTTGCCTGGTGCGAAGGGAGGGACTTGAACCCTCACGTCCGTAAGAACACTAACACCTGAAGCTAGCGCGTCTACCAATTCCGCCACCATCGCGTGACCGAGCAAAATCTGGGGTGGCTAATGGGACTCGAACCCACGACAACTGGAATCACAATCCAGGGCTCTACCAACTGAGCTATAGCCACCATAATTCTGGTGCGTAAGCGTGTTTCGCTTACTAATTCACTGCATAACGCGGTCTAACCAACCACCGAAGCTCTTGCGCACAAACTAAATGGCGCGCCCGACAGGATTCGAACCTGAGACCTCTGCCTCCGGAGGGCAGCGCTCTATCCAGCTGAGCTACGGGCGCGTAGCGCCGTTGCGGATGGGCATACTACGGGCTTGACCTCATACTGTCCAGCCCTTTTTTAGAAAAAAAACGCGTTTGATTACGCTTTGTGCATTCCATCGATAATTACAGCAGTTTGAGGCGCTTACCCTCTCATTTTCGCTGGAAAAACCAGCAATTTCAGAGGTCGCCCCGCCAATGGTAGCGTAAGTATTTCAGCAGCTTAAATTGGCGACGCAGACGCGAAGGCTGACGAATAAGGCGATAAAGCCATTCCAGTCCGGACTTTTGCCACCAAACGGGCGCGCGCTTAACGTGCCCGGTAAACACATCGTAAGTGCCACCAACGCCCATATAGAGCGCATGCGGCCAATGGGCGCGGCAATCACGCATCAACAGCTCCTGGCGCGGCGAACCTTGCGCCACCGTGACAATCTGCGCACCACTCGCGGCGATGCGGGCAAACAGCGCGTCGCGCGCTTCAGGCGCAAAGTAACCATCCTGACTGCCAACGATATTCACATTCCACTGTCGGCGCAGCTTGTCGCAGGTTTCCTGCAGCACCGCCTGACGTCCACCAATCAGAAACACCGGAATGCCGCTACGCCCTGCACTCTCCATCAACGCTTCCCATAAATCCGCGCCTGCAATGCGGTTCACCTGCAGCTGAGGATACTTCTTACGCAGCGAACGGACGATGCTGATGCCATCCGGATATTTGAACTCAGCCTCAGCGATCAGTGCGCGTAGCTGCGCATCTTCTTCCAGCGTGAGCATTTTCTCGGCATTCATCGCCACCAGCGTGCCGCAACGCGGTTTACCCTCGGGCAGCAGAAAGCGCAGAAAGCTCGCCATATCGTTGAAGGCGTGAAGATCGACTCCGCGCAGGCTATAGCGCGGCTTATCGGTTTCCATGGTATGAATTTCCCGTTGTGCCCAAAGGTTAAGAAGGGCTGTGTAAAACCGGCTTGCTGCGCGGGCGAATCAACCCCGCGCGCGCCAACAGCCAGTAAAGCAATTTAGCCGCCCACATACAGGCCGCAAAAATCAGACAAAAGAACACCACGCGCGAGCCGAAAGCATCCAGCCCTTCACGCGCCAGCACGATCATATTAAACACCGCGCCGAAGCAGAAACTCTGCAAAATCGCCCCGCTGTAACGATTGCTGGTATCGCGGCCATAAAGATAAAGGTTATCGAAGCCTTTCATCAGCAGGCCGACAGCCACCGCACCGATTGGGATAAACCACACGCCGCCCATCACCACCAGCGAACCCAACAGCGTGGGCGAGATCGCCAAGCCGGAATGGTTATTCAGCACTTCCCAGGTAAAGTAGTTAGCGCTGTTAAGAATGGCTGTTGGACGTCCCGGCCACATCCAGCTGGGAATGAACACGTAGAAATCGCGCCAAATCGGTGCCAGCCCCTGAAAATCGATCTTGTCGTAGTTTTGCAGTAACAGCGCCAGATTTTCCCACGGCGAGAAGGTGTCGCGCGTCAGATAAAGGAAGGTATAAAACGCTTCATCGCCCACCACGTCGAGGTTATAGCGACGCAACGCCAGCCAGAACATACCGCCAATCGCCATCACACCGGCGCCAACCAGCATCCACAGCGTGATCCAGCCGCGCGTAATGCCAATAAACAAGAACAGCGCGAACGCGATAATGATATTGGCGCGCGTGCCGCCCACCAGCGCGTAGGTCAGCAAGCCAAATGCCACCGACACCAGCAAAAACCACAGCCACTGACGCTGGGTTGGCTTGAGGAAGTAGCGAATCAGCATCGCCGGAATAAAGAAGTAGAAGAAGCGTTTAAGCGCCACGCCGGACACTTCGCTGGAGAAGATCTGGTTGTAAGCCGAAAGCCGGAACAGCAGCAGGCCGTTGTGCATAAAGAACACCGTCACGGTGCCAATTGCCACCAGCGCCAGCAGCAGACAGGTCAGATGGGTTTCAACCCGGTTCATCTGCAGCCAGGGTTTGCGCGCAGGCGCATTGGCCGGCCGCAGCCGCACCTTGTAGCTAACGTAATAGATGGCATAAAAGCTGGTAGCGGCCAGCAGCGCCTGCAGCAGATATTCCGGCGGCACCACCGCCACGTTAAAGCGGAATACCAGCACGCTGGTCAGCGGGAAGCCGAAATAGAAGGTCAACAAAAACAGAATGGTGAAGAACAGGTGGAAGTTGAAGCGCACCCGTTTAAATTCCCGCCAGGTTAGGGTCAGAATGAAACCCAGCGAACACAGATAAACCACCAGCAGACCACTAAACTGCATCAGGCTCATGTTCTCTCCCTTTCACTCAGGGTTAGCGCGTCGCGCCAGCCTGCCAGATAGCCGGGGGCAAAAAAGGCAATCGAAGAGTGATCGCATTGCGCTAATTGCCGTTGCGCTTCGGCCACGCTGGCGCTATCCAGCGCATCTTCGCTAAACAGCACCGGCAAACCTTGCTCGCTAAGATCGCGCCAGAACGGATTTTTGCGGTTCAGCACAAACGGAATATTGGCCTGAATCAGCAAGCAAAGCGTACCAATGCCTTGCTGGCGCTCGAACATAAAATAGCCGAGCTGGCAGCGGCTAAGCAATGTCAGATAGGCATCAAAGTCGATCTTGTCGCGCAGCAGCGTCACTTGCCCCGCCGGGAACAGGCGCTGTGCGGCGGCGGCAATCTCATCGATATAAGCGTGATTATTCTGCGGATAACCGAGCGGCACGACGATTTTCACCTGTTCACCAAACTGGGCTCGAATCGCCTCTAAACCGGCAATGTGACGATTACTGCGATCGCCGGAGTTACCGAGCAGAATAGTGAAATCGGGGCTTTCCATTGGCGCAGGCAGCGCCACATCCGGCATGCGCGTCGGGAAATAGAGCAGCGAGGCGGGAACGCGCGGATGACGCTGCTGGAAATGGTGCAAATCACCGCGCGTCGCAAACACGCGCGCCACGCGTCCTTGCGCCATTCTGCGCAGCAGATAAAACAGCTGATACTTAAGACCGCGCCCTTCTTCGTAGAGATCCGCGCCCCATACATGCCAGAACGCCTGCTGACGACGCAGTTTGCCGCTCAGCAAGGCCAACCAAATGCTGGGATTAAACTGGCCGTGAAAGAAGAAGCGCTGCGAGCGATCGGCAGCACGCGTCACCACCGCTTGCGCCAGCGCATGCTTGCTGGCAAAGGTTTCAATCTGCAATGAAGCATACGCTTGCAGCGTTTCGGGCGCGCTGGATACCACCATAAACTGACGCGGGGCAGCGCCTGGCAGCTCGGCGCTCATTACGTCATTAAAGAAGCGCAGCACCGTATGATTGTGATGCGGGATATCCGATCCCAATACGTGAAAAGTCGTCATTTTTTCCGGCAATAAATCATGAAGGCGCCACAACACAGGGCGAAATAGAGAACGTAGGTTGCCATGTAAGCCTGCGCGGCTCCAGCGGTACCGTGCAGCGGAATCAGCCAATGGGAAAAACCGGTCAGCAGCGCAAACTGGCTGATTTCCGTCAGAATATAGAAGCGCAGTGACGCTTTGGCGATCACCAGATATCCGAAAACATAGGCGCCGACTTTAAACACATCACCGCACAACTGCCAGACAAAAAGGTCACGCATCGCGCTGAACTGCGGCGAAAACAGCAGCCATATAGCGACATCGCGCAGCAGCCATACGCAGAAACTGGCCGCTGCGACGGCAGGTAACACAAAGCGCAGCGCACGCCCAATCTCACGGGCGATTTGCGGTTTCTGCTCCAGCCGCGCCAGCGTGGGCAGCAGCCAGACGCTAAAGGTGGCGGTGATAAACTGCAGGTAGGCATCGGAAATACTGGTCACGCCCTGCCATAAACCAACCTGCGCCCAGCCTTGCTGCTCGGCCAGCAGATTTCGCATCATCACCCACGCCACCGGCAAGGTGAATGAGGTGATCAGCGCCATCAGCGTAAACTTCGCCAGATTGCGCGCCAGGTCAGGATGCCAGCCTGGCATCAGCCAGCTCAGCGGCAGCCGATCGCGATGGCGACGTAGCATCAGCAACGCCGGAAACACCAGCAGCGCCGGCACCAGCGCCAACCCCACTAACGCACCAGCATAGCCGCCCAGCCACCAGCACAGCACATAACCCAGCACGCCGACGATACTTCCGGCAATCAGCGCCAGCGCATTGCCGCGCGCATCGCGGAAGCCCTTCAGCAACGCCAGCGTCAGATTGGCCCAGGCAATACCGAGCTGCAGAAAGGCGACAATGCGCACCACGTTGGCATATTCAGCATGACCAAACAGCGCCGTGCTGATGGGCGTTGCCGCCAGCAAAAACACCAGCGCCAGCAGCGTTGAAAAACCGAGCACAATCGCCGAAGCCGTGCCGGTCACCGCGCGCAGTTGTTGTGGCTGTTGCTGATGTTGCGCGACTAACGTAGTGACGCCGTTGAAGATGCCCGCGCCCGCCAATACGCCGAGTACAGTAATCAACTGGCGGAAGTTACCGGCTTGCCCGATCCCTTCGGGTCCGAAGCTTATCGCTAACAGTTTCACCACCAGCAGGCCAGCAACGATTTTTACCAGCGTGGAAGAAGCGGTCCAGACTGATGCTTTTGCTAATGACATCAGGCAAAGAAACTCAGCAGCGAACTGATCACCGTACGCTGGTTGTTATCCGATAAGTTGTAGAACAGTGGCAGGCGCAGCAGGCGCTCGCTTTCACGCGTGGTAAAGGCATCATCACCGTGGAAGCGGCCAAAACGTTCACCCGCTGGCGACGAGTGCAGCGGGATGTAATGGAACACCGTGAGGATTTCCGCCTCTTTCATCCAGTTGATCAGCGCCTGACGATCGTCGCTGTCGCGCAGCTTGATGTAGAACATATGTGCATTGTGGCGGCAATTTTTTGGCACCACCGGCAGCTCAATACGGCCGGCAGCAGCCAGCGGCTGCAGCGCATCGTAGTAGCGTTGCCACAAACGCAAACGCTGCTGATTAATTTGCTCCGCCGCTTCCAGCTGCGCCCACAAATAGGCCGCCTGCAAATCCGCCATCAAATAGCTGGAGCCAATATCGCGCCAGGTATATTTATCTACCTGACCACGGAAAAACTGGCTGCGGTTGGTGCCTTTTTCACGAATGATCTCGGCACGATCCACCAGCTTCGCGTCATTGATCAGCGTTGCGCCGCCTTCACCGCCGGCGGTGTAATTTTTAGTTTCGTGAAAGCTAAAGCAGCCAATGTGACCAATGGTGCCGAGCGCGCGTCCTTTGTACTGCGACATCACGCCTTGCGCGGCATCCTCGATAACATAGAGTTTATGCTTCGCCGCCAGCGCCATGATGCTGTCCATCTCGCAGGCCACGCCCGCGTAATGCACTGGCACGATGGCGCGGGTTTTCGGCGTGATCGCCGCTTCAATCAGCGTTTCATCGATATTTAGCGTATCGGGGCGCACATCGACAAACACAATGGTCGCGCCGCGCAGCACAAAGGCGTTGGCGGTGGAGACGAAGGTGTAACTCGGCATGATCACTTCATCGCCAGGCTGCAGGTCAATCAGCAGCGCCGCCATCTCCAGCGACGCGGTGCAGGATGGCGTCAGCAGCACTTTTTTGCTGCCGAAATGCTGTTCCATCCACTGCTGGCAGCGGCGAGTAAAGCCGCCATCGCCGCACAGCTTGCCGCTGGCCATCGCCGACTGCATATATTCAACTTCGCTGCCGACAATCGGCGGCGCATTAAATGGGATCATGAGACTTTCCTGTAGAACCAGTAAGCGGTGCTTTCCAGCCGCGCACCGCTGCGTAAATAGAGGCGCATCGCCGTGAGATTACTGAGCTGGGTCGCCACGCGCAGATGCGTTAGCTGACGCACGCGGCCCCAGTCGGCGGCAGCAAGCAGTAAGCGCAGGCCGACGCCGCAACCTTGTGCGGCGGGCAATACCGCCAGCAGACCGATGCGCATGTCGCCGTCCACTTCGCGCATCGAGACGAAACCTTGCAGCGCGCCCTGCTCATCGCAGGCCACCAGACATTGATTATCAAAGGTGCCGCGCACCGCATTTTCAATCCACTGCGCGTAGAAACGTCCGCTGTCTGCTGCAGCAAACCACGGCGCGCGGAAGCGACTTTGGCTAAACGCCTGCGCAGCCGCTTCACGCAGTGCCGGGATTTGTGCTTCCCGCGCAATGCGCACGCCAACTTGCCGCTCGGTATGTTTGATGCTGAGGGAAAGGTCAGCTTCGCCTTCCACTAACTGAAAACCATGCTGGCTCAGCGCATCGATGGCATCAACGCGTTCAGCGGGCACCTTCACTTGCCACAGCGCATACGGCTGCTGAAGGGCCTCGGCCAGCACCAAATCGCCATCCAGCGATAAGCGCGCGCTGTTCTGACCGAAAAAGCCATTTTCCCACGTAAGGGGATCAATATTGACGCGGACGGGCATTGTGAACATCCAGCAGATACTGGCCGTAGCCGGTTTTGGTTAGCGCCTGAGCCGCGGCTAAAAGCTGGGCATCGCTCAGCCAGCCGTTACGCCATGCAATCTCTTCCAGGCAGGCAATTTTAAAGCCCTGCCGTTTTTCCACCGTCTGCACAAACATACTCGCCTCAATCAGGCTGTCGTGCGTGCCGGTATCCAGCCAGGCAAATCCGCGCCCCAGCAACTCCACCGCCAGCTCGCCCTGATCGAGATACATTTGGTTGATGGCGGTGATTTCCAGCTCACCGCGCTCGGAAGGTTTCACCTGTTTGGCGAACTCCACCACGCGGTTGTCGTAAAAATAGAGTCCGGTGACCGCCCAGCGCGATTTCGGCTGCTGCGGTTTTTCCTCAATGGAGAGCGCGTTAAAGTCGTCATCAAACTCCACCACGCCAAAACGCTCCGGATCCATCACCTGATAAGCAAAGACGGTCGCGCCGCTGCTGCGCGCGGCCACTTTCTTCAGCTTGGGGCTGAAACCCTGGCCGAAATAGAGATTGTCGCCCAGCACCAGACAACAGTGATCGTCACCAATAAAACTTTCGCCAATGATAAATGCCTGCGCCAGCCCATCAGGACGGGGTTGTTCTGCATAGGTTAGCTGAATCCCAAATTCACTGCCGTCGCCCAGTAAACGTTCAAAATGGGCGCGATCTTCTGGCGTGGTGATGATCAAAATTTCGCGAATCCCTGCCAGCATCAGTACCGACAGCGGATAGTAAATCATGGGTTTGTCATATACCGGCAACAGCTGTTTCGAGATGGCGCGGGTAATCGGATGCAAACGCGTGCCCGAACCTCCGGCTAAAATAATGCCTTTCATCGCTGCTCCTTCTGAAGTGCGTTTAACGCGGCGTGGCTAATCCCAGACGCTCACCGCGATAGCTGCCGTTAAGAATTGCCTGCCACCATTGCGGGTTTGCCAGATACCAGTGCACGGTTTTACGAATGCCGCTCTCAAAGGTTTCCTGCGGCGTCCAACCCAGCTCACGCTCAATTTTACTGGCGTCGATGGCGTAGCGCTGGTCGTGGCCGGGACGATCGCTAACAAAGGTAATCAGGTCACGGTAGCGGCTCAGGTGCGGTGCACGCTGTTGCGGCGCCAACTCATCCAGCAGATCGCACAGCGTTTCCACCACTTCAAGATTACGTCGCTCGTTATGACCACCAATATTGTAGGTTTCCCCCACTTTACCGCTGCTCACTACGCTATACAGCGCCCGCGCGTGATCCTCTACATATAGCCAGTCGCGTATCTGGCTGCCGTTGCCATACACTGGCAGCGGTTTGCCCGCCAGCGCATTAATGATGGTGAGTGGGATCAGCTTCTCCGGGAAATGATACGGTCCGTAATTGTTGGAGCAGTTAGTGATGATGACCGGCAAACCGTAGGTGCGCAGCCAGGCGCGCACCAGATGATCGCTGCTGGCTTTGGTCGCCGAATAGGGGCTGCTCGGCGCATACGGCGTGGTTTCGGTAAAGAAGTCGTCGCTACCGTGCAGGTCACCAAACACTTCATCAGTGGAGATATGGTGCAGAATGAAGCCTTTTTTACGTTCATCTGCCATGCCATTCCAGTAATGACGCGCCGCTTCCAGCAGCTGATAGGTGCCGACAATATTGGTTTCGACGAAGGCGATAGGTCCATCGATCGAGCGGTCAACATGACTTTCTGCCGCCAGATGCATAATGCAATCCGGTTGATAGTGCGCCATGACGCGATCCAGCTCAGCGCGATGGCAAATATCCACCTGTTCGAAGGCGAAACGTGCATTCTGTTGCACCGGCGCCAGCGACGCCAGATTGCCGGCATAGCTCAGCTTATCGACCACCACCACGCGGTGTTCGGTGTTTTCAAGCAGAAAACGTACCAGCGCAGAACCGATAAATCCTGCCCCGCCGGTCACCAAAAACTGTTTCATCGCCACACGCCTTTGGTATCAACAATCCACGGCTGGGCAAGCTGGGCCGCATCAATCGCGCGGAACTGTGCGTGATCAACCAGCATCACCAGAATATCCGCCTGCTGCAGCGCTACATCCGTAGCAACCAGCGTGGCTTCGTGCGCCAGACGTTGCGGAATGTCTTCCACATGCGGTTCAACCACCCAGGTTACGCCGCTGTGCCACTCGGCAATACGATGGGCGACGCTCATCGCCGGACTTTCGCGCAGATCGTCAATATTCGGTTTGAAGGCCAGACCAAAGCAGGCAATGGTGACATCGCTGGCGCGTTTGCCGCTGGCGGTAAGGCACTCTGCTAACGCCTGCTTTACCTGATCCAGCACCCAGCCCGGTTTGGCATCATTCACTTCACGTGCGGTGCGAATCAGTCGCGCCTGTTCTGGATTCTGCGCCACGATAAACCACGGATCGACGGCGATACAGTGCCCGCCGACGCCCGGTCCGGGTTGCAGGATGTTGACGCGCGGATGGCGATTCGCGAGCGCAATCAGTTCCCACACGTTGATGCCCTGCTCGGCGCAAATCAGCGAAAGCTCATTGGCAAAGGCGATATTCACATCGCGGAAGCTGTTTTCTGTCAATTTGCACATCTCGGCGGTACGCGCATTGGTTTCCACACACGCGCCGCGCAGGAAAATGCGGTACAGCTCGCTGGCGCGTGCGCAACAGGCTGGCGTCATGCCACCAATGACGCGATCGTTTTCCAGCAGTTCAACCATCACTTTGCCGGGTAACACGCGCTCCGGGCAGTAAGCGATAAACACATCGCACGCATCACCGTGCTGCGGGAAACGCAAATCGGGACGCGCCGCCGCCAGCCATTCCGCCATTTGCTCGGTGGCGCCCACCGGCGACGTCGATTCGAGGATCACCAGATCGCCCGCTTTTAACACGGGTGCAATCGACAGCGCCGCGGCCTGCACATAGCTGAGATCCGGCTGATGGTCGCCGATAAACGGCGTGGGCACGGCGATCAGGAATGCATCGGCGGCTTCGGCCTGTGTAGTCGCACGTAGATGACCGGCACGCACCGCTTCGCGCACCACATCACCCAACTCGGGTTCCACGATATGGATATCGCCACGATTGATGGTTTCAACGGCGCGGACATTAATATCCACCCCAACGACTTTCTTTCCCTTTGAGGCAAAAACGGCTGCCGTTGGCAGCCCAATGTAGCCCAGTCCGATAACGGAAATGGTTTCAAAACGCATGGTTACACTCTGTGTTGTTTTAGGGCCTGCAAGATGCGCGCGCAGGCATGGCCATCGCCATACGGATTGTGCGCGCGACTCATTGCCTGCCAGGCTTCATCGTCCTGCAACAGCAGGCTGACTTCAGCGACAATTTTACTGATATCGGTGCCGACCAGTTTCACCGTGCCTGCGTCCACCGCTTCCGGACGCTCGGTGGTATCGCGCATCACCAGCACCGGTTTGCCTAATGACGGCGCTTCTTCCTGAATGCCACCGGAGTCGGTGAGAATCAGCCATGAGCGATTCATCAGCCAGACAAACGGCAGATACTCTTGCGGCTCAATCAGGATGATATTCTCGATGCCGCTGAGAATGCGGTTAACCGGCTCGCTGACGTTGGGATTGAGGTGCACGGGATAGACAATTTGCACCTGCGGATGCTGGCGCGCGATTTGCGCCAGCGCACTGCAAATGCGTTCAAAGCCGTCGCCAAAACTTTCGCGGCGATGACCCGTAACCAGAATGAGTTTTTTGTCAGCGTCGAGGAACGGATAGCGCGCGGCGAGGCGGGCATTGAGATCGGCATCGTCCAGCACGCGATCACGCACCCACAGCAGCGCATCAATCACCGTGTTGCCCGTCACGAAAATGCGCGCATCCGGCAGATTCTCGCGCAGCAGATTTTGTCGCGAATTTTGCGTGGGCGTGAAGTGATAACTGGCGAGATGGCCGGTGAGCGTGCGATTGGCCTCTTCCGGCCACGGCGACATCAGGTTGCCGGTACGCAATCCCGCTTCTACGTGACCCACCGGAATCTGGTGATAAAACGCCGCCAGGCTGGCCGCAAACGTGGTGGTGGTATCGCCGTGCACTAACACCACATCCGGCTGGAAATCGGCGAGTACGGTTTTCATGCCCTGCAGTATGCGGCTGGTGATCTCCGTCAGCCCTTGCTCCGGGCGCATGATATTCAGATCATAATCAGGCTGCAGCTGGAACAAACGCAGCACCTGGTCGAGCATTTCACGATGTTGTGCGGTGACGCATAGGCGTGACTCGAACGCAGCATCCTGCGCCAGCGCCTGCACCAGCGGAGACATTTTTATCGCTTCAGGACGCGTGCCAAATACCGTCAGAACTTTCACGTGGCTTCTCTTAATGGCTCGTTGCTAACGTTGAACGCGGACGACGCACCAGCGCCACTCCCGCACCGACCAGCGCGCCAATTACGCCCCACATGATCATCATAAACAGGCGGCGCGGACTATCGCGCGACACCGGCTCTTCCGGGGTGCGCAAATAGCGGTAAGTCTGGAATTGTTTATCCAGACGCGGACCGGCCTGCAGCGTACTCAGCATCGCTTTGTTTTGATCATAGCTTAAATCGTAAGCAGGCCCGCTGGCTTGCAAGGTGTCGAGTTGCGCCTGCAGCATTTGCTGACCCAGCAGGAAACGATCGCTGTCTGGCAGCGCTTCGCCGGTTGCCGGCGCGCGGTTCTCTTTAATCCCCTGCTCGCTCGCCACTTTCAGCGCCTGCTCGATGCGCTGACGTTGACGTTCAAATACCGCCTGCGCCACTTCCTGCTGGCGGTTAACCTGCGACGCCAGCTGCACGCTGCGCGCCTGCCAGGCGCCTTTCAGCTCCGCATTAAGATGACGCGCCGCACGCTCGCTGGCGTAGGCGATATATTGACGCAGCAGATTGTTAGCATCGCTGGCGGTTTCGGCCACCAGCTTAATGTTATCTAAGATATTGCGCGCCGGGTCGGCAGCGGTGAACTGAATGTTGGTGATCAGGTCGTCGAGCAGCGCCGCATCGTTGTGCGCGTTACCGCTTTTGCGGCTTTTGAAGTATTCGGTCTGCTGCCAGAAATCACGGCGCGTATCCCATGATGCCAGCTGCATGGTGAACTCCTGATAAACCTCATCCATCACGGTCGGCGCTGGCGAACTGAGATTGAGCGTATTGGTGCGCACATCCAGATTATTGAGGAATTGCTGCTGTACGAAGAAATCACCCAGCATATTGACCGTTGGACGATCGGTCACCGCCGTGGTGCTCCACGCCTGCTTCATTAACATCGATGCTAGCCAGGCGACCAGCGCAAACATCAGCGCCAGACCGATAATCCAGCGTTTACCACGCCAGAGTGTGCAGCCAAGGCCACGTATATCCAGTTCGTTCTCCACAACGACAGAGGTCATAACAAAATCCTTATCAGGGTACTTTCTGGGTAATTTATTTTTTATCTTCGCTGCTTTGCCAGCGACGTTTAATGCGACGGATTTTGCGCGCCACGCGCCATGCGTGTTTCAGGCAATAGCCATAAAGGAGGAATGCCATCATGAACAGCACCAGCATCACCCATTCCGGGATGAAAGCCAGATACTCGCCGAGCACACCAATACCCGCCAGAAGCGCGGCGGCGACGGTAATCAGCAGGAACGCCTGACGTGACGTGAATCCGGCGCGCATAATTAAATGGTGGATGTGCTGGCGGTCAGCGGAAAACGGGCTCATGCCTTTGCGCAAACGGCGATACATAATCGCCACCATATCCATCAGCGGAATCGCGATCAGCCACAGCGCAGTGACGGGCGTGATCGGATGGCTCAGGCCTTGGGTGGTTTCCAGCAGAATCCAGATGATGGTGAAACCGATCATGGTGCTACCGGCATCGCCCATAAACACTTTGTAGCGACGGCCAATCAAGCCGAGATTAAGCAGGATATAAGGAATGGTGGCGGCGATCATCGCGAAGCACCACATGGCGAGGCTGGTCTGGCCGTCGAAATAGAGAATGATGCCGATGGCGGCGAAAGTGACGCTGGAGAGGCCGCCAAGCAGGCCATCAATCCCATCCACCATATTGAACGCGTTAATGGCGGCCCATACGGCGAATAGCGTCAATACGTAGCCAAAGGGACCGACAATTAACTCAACCGGCCCGATAATAAAGCCCAGACTGAGCAAATAGAGTTTGGCGCCGACCATCATCACGATGGCAACCGCCGCCTGCACCAGCGCACGAATTTTAACGCTGATATCGAAGCGATCGTCCAGTGCGCCAACCAGCACCAATACGCCCGCACAACTCAGATACAGCATCGCGTGCGGCAAATAATAATTTGAAATGGCAAAAGCGAAGCAGATTCCCGCGTACACGGAAATGCCGCCAACTAACGGAATGGCGCCATGGTGCCTTTTTCTGGAGTTTGGTGTGTCCACAAGCCCAATTTTTTTAGCTGCTTTGCGAGCAAAAAACAGGAACACTAAAGTAAAAAGAAAAACTAAACCAAGCTCAGTACTCATAGTGAGTAAATTCACGTTAATGCTCTCAGCTAAAATCGTGGACAACAATATGCAAAACACCCGCCATTGCCGTATATCCCTATTCCGAATTCTGCTACAGAAAAGTCTGATTGCTGAAAAAACAAACGAATCTCTGTCACAGTCAATATAAAAGCTTCCTGACTGCGCTAATCCTAATGCCCATAAATAAAAAACGCCACGTTAAGACGTGGCGTTAGCAATATTTCCTGGCAAATTGTGCGAATCACCGCTTGGCTTAGCGACTCGCCGATCGCAACTTAGGAACGCTTCATCATATCGAAGAATTCGTCGTTGGTTTTCGTCATGGCCAGTTTGTTGATGAGGAACTCCATCGCGTCGATTTCACCCATTGGATGGATGATTTTGCGCAGAATCCACATCTTCTGCAGCTCTTCCTGCGTAGTGAGCAGCTCTTCTTTACGGGTACCGGAACGATTGTAGTCAATCGCTGGGAATACACGCTTCTCGGCGATTTTGCGCGAGAGGTGTAATTCCATGTTACCTGTACCTTTAAACTCTTCGTAAATCACTTCGTCCATCTTCGAACCGGTATCAACCAGCGCGGTCGCGATGATGGTCAGGCTGCCGCCCTCTTCCACGTTACGTGCCGCACCGAAGAAACGCTTCGGACGATGCAGGGCGTTAGCATCCACACCACCGGTCAGCACTTTACCTGATGCTGGAACCACGGTGTTGTAGGCACGCGCCAGACGCGTGATGGAGTCAAGCAGGATGATCACATCTTTCTTGTGCTCAACCAGGCGCTTGGCCTTCTCGATCACCATCTCAGCAACCTGCACGTGACGTGACGCTGGCTCATCAAAGGTCGAAGCGATCACTTCACCTTTAACCAGACGCTGCATCTCGGTCACTTCTTCCGGACGTTCGTCAATCAGCAGCACCATCAGCAGGCAATCTGGATAGTTGTAGGCGATGCTCTGCGCGATGTTCTGCAGCAGCATGGTTTTACCCGCTTTCGGCGGCGCCACAATCAGACCACGCTGACCACGACCAATCGGAGAAGCCAGATCCAGCACGCGTGCGGTCAGATCTTCAGTCGAGCCATTACCGCGTTCCATACGCATACGCTTGCTGGCGTGCAGCGGCGTAAGGTTTTCGAACAGAATCTTGTTACGCGCGTTTTCCGGCTTGTCATAGTTAACTTCATTAACTTTCAACAGCGCAAAGTAGCGTTCACCCTCTTTTGGCGGGCGAATCTTGCCAGAAATGGTGTCACCAGTGCGGAGGTTGAAGCGGCGGATTTGGCTGGGAGAGACGTAGATATCATCGGGACCGGCGAGGTAGGAGCTATCTCCAGAACGAAGGAAACCAAATCCATCCTGTAATATCTCCAGCACACCATCACCAAAGATGTCTTCGCCGCTTTTTGCGTGCTGTTTCAGGATAGAGAAAATAATATCCTGCTTGCGCATACGCGCCTGGTTTTCCAGCCCCATATTTTCGCCGAGGGTAATCAGCTCAGAAACCGGCGTATTCTTTAATTCGGTAAGATTCATAGTGATGGGTTCTTAAACTCGGGGTAATTCTCGAAATGATTGTCGTGAGTGGTATGGCAAAAATTCCATGCCTGTTAATGGCTCTTTTTCAACTCAGCTCGACGATTATCGTCAGATGTGGCGATAGGAAACGAGGAGACAGTCGAAAGATGATGCCGAATGTGCTAGTCATCAGATTGCCAAACCACGATAACGTTCATTGCGAGTAGGGTCTGACAAGGGAAAACTTAGATGCAAACTACAAGGTAAGAGCGTAATGCAGTGAAATTAACTTAACACGCTTAAAGTGAGACGTCCAGCAGTGGCGAAAAAATTCACCACTGCCGAACAAACACCGCGCCGGGCTTAGGCCAGGTTGGCGTTCAGGAACTCTTTCAACTGTCCTTTAGACAGTGCGCCAACCTTGGTTGCCGCCACTTCACCGTTCTTGAACAGCAGCAGAGTTGGAATACCGCGGATGCCATATTTTGGCGCTGTACCCGGGTTGTCATCAATGTTCAACTTAGCGATGGTAAGTTTACCTTCGTACTCTTCTGCGACTTCGTCGAGAATTGGGGCGATCATTTTGCAAGGACCACACCATTCAGCCCAGAAATCTACCAGAGTGACACCGTCTGCTTTCAGTACGTCTGTGTCGAAACTGTCATCGGTCAAGTGAACGATCTTATCGCTGCTCATGTTTAACTCCAAAAGATTGCGCCTGGCGAATTGGCGGAAATGATACCAACGTAGGTTGACTTTATTTCATCGGATACGCTTTCGTAAAGCGCTAGTAAGCTGATATTCTACCACACTATGAGCAAAACACACTTAACTGAACAGAAGTTTTCCGACTTCGCCCTGCACCCTCAGGTGGTAGAAGCCCTTGATACCAAAGGCTTTTCTAACTGCACGCCTATCCAGGCGCTCGCATTGCCTTTTACGCTTTCAGGGCGTGATGTTGCGGGTCAGGCGCAAACCGGTACCGGCAAAACGATGGCGTTCCTGACGTCAACGTTTCATTATCTTCTTTCTCATCCTGCCGCAGAAGGTCGCCAGATCAATCAGCCACGTGCGCTGATCATGGCCCCGACGCGTGAGCTCGCCGTACAAATTCATGCCGATGCAGAACCATTAGCGAAAGTCACTGGCTTAAAGCTGGGCCTGGCTTATGGTGGCGACGGCTACGATAAACAGCTGAAAGTGCTGGCTGATGGTGTCGATATTCTGGTGGGCACCACCGGACGTCTGATCGACTACGCCAAGCAGAACCATGTCAACCTGGGCGCGATTCAGGTTGTTGTGCTGGATGAAGCCGATCGCATGTTTGATCTCGGTTTTATTAAAGACATTCGTTGGCTGTTCCGCCGCATGCCGCCGGCCACCCAACGCCTGAGTATGCTGTTCTCTGCAACCTTGTCTTACCGCGTGCGTGAACTGGCGTTTGAGCACATGAACAACGCCGAATACGTGGAAGTGGAACCCGAGCAGAAAACCGGCCACCGTATTAAAGAAGAGCTTTTCTACCCTTCAAATGAAGAGAAAATGCGCTTGCTGCAGACGCTGGTAGAAGAAGAGTGGCCAGATCGCGCCATTATCTTTGCGAACACCAAGCACCGCTGTGAAGACATTTGGGGCCATCTGGCTGCCGATGGTCATCGCGTGGGTCTGCTGACCGGCGATGTAGCGCAGAAAAAACGTCTGCGTATCCTCGATGACTTCACCAAAGGCGATGTGGATATCCTGGTTGCCACCGACGTCGCGGCACGGGGTTTACACATTCCTGCCGTCACGCATGTGTTCAACTACGATCTGCCTGACGATCGTGAAGACTACGTTCACCGTATTGGTCGTACTGGCCGCGCGGGTGCCAGCGGTCACTCCATCAGCCTGGCGTGCGAAGAGTACGCGCTGAACCTGCCGGCAATCGAAGAGTATATTGGTCACGGTATTCCGGTCAGCAAGTACAACAGCGATGCGCTGATGAGCGAACTGCCACCGCCGAAACGTCTGCAACGCAGCCGCTCGGGTAACGGCCCACGCCGTGGCGGGAACAACAGTAACCGTCGGAGCGGCGCGCCGCGCAATAGCAACCGTAAACGTTCGGGTTAAGCACACCATGCTAAGCGCATCGTCACTTTATGCAGCGATTGATTTAGGTTCTAACAGCTTTCATATGTTGGTGGTGCGCGAGGTGTCTGGCAGCATTCAGACCGTCGCGCGGATAAAGCGCAAAGTGCGTCTGGCGGCTGGCCTCGACAAAGCGAATCACCTCTCCGCTGAGGCGATGCAACGCGGCTGGCAGTGCCTGAGGTTGTTCTCCGAACAGCTGCAGGATATTCCTCCGGAACAAATCCGCGTGGTGGCAACCGCCACGCTGCGCCTTGCCGAAAATGCGCAGGATTTCCTCACAACGGCTGAACACATTCTTGGCTGCGCGGTGAATGTCATCAGCGGCGAAGAGGAAGCACGCCTGATTTATCAGGGCGTAGCGCATACCACCGGCGGTTCCGATCAGCGTTTAGTGGTCGATATCGGCGGTGGCAGCACCGAACTGGTGACTGGCGAAGGTTCACATGCCACCACGCTGTTCAGCTTGTCGATGGGTTGCGTAACCTGGCTTGAACGCTACTTCAGCGACCGTCATCTGGCCAAAGAGAATTTCGAGCAGGCCGAACTGGCCGCGCGCGAGATGATCCGTCCGGTGGCCGCTGCGCTGCGCGAAAAAGGCTGGCAAATCTGCGTCGGAGCGTCGGGCACCGTACAAGCGTTGCAGGAAATTATGATGGCGCAGGGCATGGATGAGCGCATCACCTTAAGCAAACTGCAACAGCTGAAACAGCGCGCGATTCAGTGCGGCAAGTTGGAAGAGCTGGAAATTGAAGGATTGACGCTGGAGCGCGCCTTAGTGTTCCCGAGCGGTTTATCGATTCTCATCGCTATCTTCCAGGAACTCAGCATTGAAGGTATGACGCTGGCCGGCGGCGCACTGCGCGAAGGTTTAGTGTATGGCATGCTGCATCTGCCGGTGGATCGTGATATCCGCAGCCGCACATTGCAGAACGTGCAGCGTCGTTTTGCCATTGATATTGACCAGGCCGGTCGCGTACGTCAGTTGGCGGAAAGTTTCTTCCGTCAGGTGAGCAGCCGTTGGAAGCTGGATAACCGATGTCGCGATCTACTCCTTAGCGCCTGTTCTATCCACGAAATTGGCCTGAGCGTCGATTTCCGCCAGGCACCGCAACACGCCGCTTACCTGATTCGTCATCTCGATCTTCCTGGCTTCACTCCCGCGCAGAAAAAAATGCTGGCTTGCCTGCTGCAGAACCAAAGCGGCAGCATCGATTTAGCCTTGCTGACCCAGCAAAACGCCGTACCGCCGCGCATGGCGGAGCGTTTAAGTCGTTTGCTACGCTTAGCGATTATCTTCTCAAGTCGTCGTCGCGATGACACTTTGCCTGCCGTGCGTTTACAGGCGGATGATGATGCACTGCATTTGACGTTGCCGGCCGGTTGGCGCGAAGCGCATCCGCTGCGTTCTGAGCTGTTAGAGCAGGAGAGTCATTATCAGTCCTACGTGCACTGGTTACTGACGATTTCCTGATTGGGATTGCGCTGGCTGTCCTCCATCCCGACCTTCCCCCGCCCGCGGGGGAAGGAGATGCTGCCACAGGCTGCTTCAACACTTACATTTTGCAGCATCTTCCTCCCCCATTCATGGGGGAGGACCGAGGAGGGGGACTGCGAGCACGGATCGAGGAGGGGGACTGCGAGCACGGACCGGGAACTCAACCCTTCTTCGCATTCTCCAGCATCGCTCTCAATCCAGCGACGCGCGTCTGCCCGGTCTTCACGCGCTCTTCGGCGCTCACCACTTTTTTCTCGCGCTCCCATACTACATCGTCCTGCGGCAACTCCAGCAGGAAGCGACTCGGTTCCGGGCGCATCAGCTCGCCATACTGGCGGCGTTCCCGGCACAGCGTAAAGGTCAGCTCTTTCTGCGCTCGCGTAATCCCCACGTAAGCCAGACGCCGCTCTTCCTCAATGTTGTTCTCATCGATGCTGCTCTGGTGCGGCAATAACCCCTCTTCCATGCCAACCAGATAGACATACGGGAACTCCAGCCCTTTTGAGGCGTGCAACGTCATCAGCTGCACCTGATCGAGCTCTTCGTCGCTTTCACCGCGCTCCATCATGTCGCGCAGCGTAAAGCGCGTCACCACCTGCGCCAGCGTCATCGGCTCGTTCAGCTCATCGCCTTCCAGCATCTCGGTCATCCACTGGAACAGCAGGTTAACGTTCTTCATGCGCATCTCAGCGGCTTTCGGGCTGGGCGAGGTTTCAAACAGCCAGCTTTCGTAGTCGATGCCGCGAATCAGATCACGCACCGCATTCACCGGCTCGCGTTCGGTCAGCTGGACGATTTCACTCAGCCAGTGCGTAAAGCGCTGCAGATGCTCCAGCCCGCGCCCGCTCAGCGTTTGCTCCAGTCCCATATCGAAGCTGGCGTTATACAGGCTTTTATTGCGCAGGTTGGCCCATTCGCCCAGCTTCTGCAGCGTTGCCGGACCAATCTCACGGCGCGGCGTATTCACGATACGCAGAAACGCGCTGTCATCTTCCTGATTGGTCAGCACGCGCAGATAAGCCAGCAAATCTTTGATTTCCTGACGAGAAAAGAACGACGTGCCGCCCGAGATACGATACGGAATACGGTTCTGCATCAGCTGCTTCTCGAACACGCGCGACTGATGATTGCCGCGATAAAGAATGGCGTAATCTTTGTAGGCGGTTTTGTTGATGAAGTGATGCGCGATCAATTCACCCGCTACGCGTTCCGCTTCGTGGTCTTCGTTATTCGCGCTCAGCACCTTCAGCTCGCTGCCCTGCCCCAATTCTGAGAACAGGCGCTTCTCAAATACGTGCGGATTGTTGGCGATAAGGATGTTGGCCGATTTCAGGATGCGCTGCGTCGAGCGATAATTTTGCTCCAGCTTCACCACTTCCAGCGCCGGGAAATCCTGCTGCAGCAGCACCAGGTTTTGCGGACGCGCGCCACGCCATGAGTAAATCGACTGATCGTCATCGCCCACTACGGTAAAGCGCGCGCGCGCACCCACCAGCAGCTTCACCAGCTCATATTGGCTGGTATTGGTGTCCTGATACTCATCCACCAGCAGATAGCGAATGCGCTGCTGCCAGCGTTCGCGCACTTCCTGATTACGCTGCAGCAGTAGCGTGGGCAGCGCGATTAAGTCGTCGAAATCCAGCACGTTGCAGGATTTCAGGTGTTGGTCATACAGCTGATAACAGTGAGCAAAAATCTGGTCGCGCTGCGATTGCGCCAAACCCGCTGCGCCCTGCGGATCGACCAGATCGTTCTTCCAGTTGGAGATGGTGGAAATCAGCTGCTGTAACAGCGTCTTGTCCTCTTCCAGCCACTGTTTGGTCAGGTCTTTAAGCAAGGCCAGCTGATCCTGATCGTCGAACAGCGAGAAGCTGGCTTTCATTCCCAGCGCCTTGTATTCGCGTTTAATGATCTCCAATCCCAGCGTATGAAAGGTGGAAATCATCAGGCCGCGTGCCTCTTTACGCCCCAACGTCTGCGCCACGCGCTCTTTCATCTCGCGCGAGGCTTTATTGGTAAAGGTTACGGCGGCGATATGGCGCGCCTGATAGCCACATTCGCGGATCAGGTGGGCGATTTTGTTGGTGATCACGCGGGTTTTACCCGAGCCAGCACCGGCCAGCACCAGACAAGGACCGGTGACAAATTCGACAGCTCGTTGTTGGCCGGGGTTTAAACGCATAACGGAATTCGCTCAGTTGAATCAAAAGAAAGGAGGTTATAATGGCCGGATTATACACATTAGGACTTCATCATGGCGAAAACCGCGGCGGCTTTACATATCCTCGTGAAAGAGGAAGCGCAGGCCAAATCCCTGCTGGCGCAACTTGAGAAAGGGGCGAACTTCCAGCAGTTGGCAAAGAAACACTCTACCTGCCCATCCGGACGCAACGGCGGTGATTTGGGTGAGTTCCGTAAAGGACAAATGGTACCGGCATTTGATAAGGCGGTCTTCTCCTGTCCGCTGCTACAGCCTTACGGACCGGTGAAAACCGCCTTTGGTTACCACATCATCAAAGTGCTGTGGCGTAACTGATCACTTCTGATTCTTCATCTGCTGCAGCACATTACTGCACTGATTGTCGTCAGTATCGCTAGGCGAAATCAGTGCGATCAACGCGGCGGCGGGAGCAACCACCGCACCGAGCGCCACCGCTGCGGCACCGCGTGCAATCAGCGGTCCGGCTTTCACCCCGGCATCCGGATTTTTAAAGGTGCCGCGCACATACAGCGGCGAACGCAGCGTGATGATGCGAATCCCTTTACTCTCCGGATTGATCGACAAGTCCATGCGTTCATTCGCGAAGTTAACGTTGCCCGACACGTTGATCACCGCATTCTCGGTATCCAGCAGGAACAGTTTCGGCGTCGCTAAGCCCTGACGAATATTCATATCGGTCGCCGCGCAGTTGATCTTCACTTCATCATCGCCGAACAGCTTACCCACCACATAGTTACCGACGTTCAGTCCGGCAATCTCCATCAGGCTACGGCTGATCAGGCCATCATTCATCAGTAGCTTCAGTTCGCCATTGCTGGTGCCGAGCAGATCCGCCACCGAATTGCCAGTGCCGCTCAGCGAGGCATCGCCGTTGAGCTGGCCCAAACTGTTCTGCATCGCCGTAACATCCGGGAACAGCTGACGCAGACGCAGCTTACGCGCGTGCAAATCGGCACGTCCGCGCATCGGGCTGCGGTCGCCCTCCAGATGAATGGTGGAGTTGATGCTGCCGCCGGCCATACCGAAGCGCAGCGGATCGAGCAACAGGTCGCCGTTTTTCAGCTGCAGATGCGTATAGAGATCGCTGAGCGGCAGCTTGCTGCTGTGTTCAATGCGCTTGCCGCTGAACTTCACATCCGCGTCCATCACATCCCAGCTCTTGGTATCAAACTTGTCGTGTGGCAACACGCGATCGGCGGGCTGCGATGAAGCTTCGCCGCGCTGCGCTTTGGCCTGCTGCGTTTTCTCGCTGCCTTTGCCGGAGTTGACGCCAATCAGTGGCCCCAAATCTTCCATCCGCAGCTGGTTCGAGGTCAATTCACCGGTCAGCGTTGGACGCGGTTTGCCCTGACGATAGGTGAGCGAGCCATGAATATCGCTGTCGCCGATGTGGCCGTTAAACTTCTCGTAGCGGAATAGCGGCCCTTTGGCCTCATTGAAACGCGCAATCAAATGGCCGTCGGTTTCATAGGGCGGCGTATCGGGCAGCAGCACGCCGGTCAGGCCATACAGATTGGCCAGCGTATCGCCCGCAAAGCGCAGACGCACATCGAGTCCGCCAAGATTGAGCGGATCCTGCAAGGTACCGTCAATACGTACGCGCGTGGTGCCATTACGCACATCCACCTGCAGCGGGAACGGCGTGGTTTTACTGCGCAGCGATAGCATGCCGCCAATTTTACCGTCGCCATCCAGCTTCTGATTGTTGTAGGTGCCGTTCGCCTGCCAGCCAAAGACAAAATCACCCGCGCCTTTCTGCTGATCGTCACCCCCCGCCACTTGGGCGTACGGCACCGGTTTGCCCAGTGGATTGATGGTCACTGTGACATCGGCTTTATTGACGGCGTCGCGATAGCGCACTTGTCCCTGATCAAATAAAATATTGTCGAGGCGGAAGGACCAGGCAGAAGGCGCGGCGTTAGCATCGCTGTTCTGGCTGCTGGCGAGATCAAAGGTCCAGTTATTCTTCTTGTCTGCGGTTTGCACCAGCCGCGCATCCGGCTTTTGCATCTTGATCCACGGCAGGTAGATCTGCTGATGCAGCAGCGCCAGCGGCGCAATCGTCGCTTCAACCCGCTGCAGATGCACCATGGTGACATCAGGAATGGATGGCGGATTGCCGAGCATCACATCATCGGCATGCACCTGCGGCCACGGCACCCAACTGCGCCAGCCAGGTTCCTCACGGTTGCGAACCCAGGCCACGCCGAGATCGCCGCGAATCGCGAAAGGTCGGTTCAGTTCGGCTGAAACTTTTTGATTAATCGTTGGTTTCAAGCGGTTCCAGTCAAAGGTGGCGATGAGCACCACAATCACTACAACCAATAACAAAAAAATCCCGAACACCCAGCTCAGGATCTTTCGAGTACGTGACATATTGCTTCCTCCTTGCCCTTCCACGTCTGACTAAGGATAGTCGAGACGCCGCGGAACGGGATCAGGGAAGCTCAAGTGCCATACGTTCCAGCTCGCTGAATGGCACCGGACGCGAGAAGAAGTAGCCCTGCGCCGCCATCGCTGGCGAGCTACGCACCTGTTGCCACTCCTCTTCGGTTTCCACGCCTTCAACGATGACGCCGTTGCAGTAACGGTTAATCAACGCCAGCAGCATCGAGAACATCGAGCGGCCTTCATCGCTGGCGCGCAGCAGCATAAACAGCTCGCGCGAGAGTTTGATGTAGTCGTAACGCAGTTCGGTCAGCGCGGAGAAGTTCGCCATGCCAGAGCCAAAATCATCCAGCCACAGCGGCCCGAGTTCCGGCATCTTCGCCACCATCTCTTCCTGCGGCAGCGCATGATGCTCCGTTAGCTCGAAGCGCACCCACGGCAGTTGCGCAATCAGCGTGCGAATCGACTCATGCTTCTCAATCTCCATCAGCGTTGGACCGTCGATATTAACCGACGCCACCAGCTGACGCTGATTGAAAAACGCTGACCATGTGATCAGCAGCTCGAGTTGTTCCTGGACGACACCGAGGCGCTGCGCGATAGTCAGTGCTTCAAAATAGTCTTCGGGCGACAGCCTTTTTTCTGGCGCGGAGGGATGGGTAACCGCCGTCAGTAATTCAATAGCCAGCATGCGGCCTGAGACCTGATAAATCGGCTGGAAAGTATAGAATCGTTGGCACTGTTGCCAGAAGAGACGCGTTTCCTGTTGTTGCTCCAATTCATTTGAAACAGGCAGCCGATGACTCAAATTCTTCATCACCATGGTTTTTTCCTGGTTGGTGTTGAGTGCCTGCAAATAGCATCTCAGCGGCAAGTATCGGCGATCGCCGGGATAACTTTATCAATCTCGTTAGTCCCATGAAGAGTTGAGTGTAACAGCGTGCTTCGCACTTAATCGGCAAAACAAAACGCGCTTTGGCCGCTAAATCACCGTGGCGCAGGCGGTTTGCTGCCTTAAGTTAAATCAAAACATCGTTTTAAAAACCATTGACGACTGCCATACCAGACGCGAGACTAAGGCAGAATTCACTACAGGCTGAAGACCATGACGCAGAAGAAAATCGCTATTATTGGCGAATGCATGATTGAGCTGTCCGAGAAAGGTGAGAACATCAAACGCGGTTTTGGCGGCGACACGCTGAACACGGCGGTGTATCTGGCGCGTCAGTCAGATAAACAGCTGCGTGTCGATTATGTCACCGCACTCGGCACCGACAGTTTCAGTGACCAGATGATCGCCGCCTGGCAGCAGGAAAATGTCGAAACCGCGCTGGTTCAGCGCCTCGACAATAAAATGCCGGGTTTGTACTTCATCGAAACCGACGACCACGGCGAGCGGACCTTCTGGTACTGGCGCAACGACGCCGCCGCCCGTTTCTGGCTGGACAGCGCGCAAGCGGACGCGATTTGCCAGCAGCTGGCGCACTATGATTATCTCTATTTGAGCGGCATCAGCCTGGCGATTCTGCCTGCGACCAGTCGCGAAAAACTGATGACGCTGCTTAGCGCCTGTCGTCAGAACGGTGGCAAGGTGATTTTCGATAACAACTATCGTCCGCGTCTGTGGGCCGATAAAGCCAGCGCTCAGCAGGCGTATGCCGAGATGCTGCGTCATACCGACATGGCATTTCTGACGCTCGACGACGAAGATTTGCTGTGGGGCGAGCAGCCGCTGGATGCGGTGATTGCTCGCACACGCGCTGCGGGCGTGCAGGAAATTGCCATCAAACGCGGTGCGGACTCCTGTCTGGTGGCGGTTGGCGATGAGCCGCTGCGCGAGGTCGCCGCCATCAAGCTGGCGAAAGAGAAAGTGATCGATACCACCGCGGCTGGCGACTCCTTCAGCGCTGGTTATCTGGCGGTGCGTTTAGCCGGAGGAAGCGCCGAAGATGCCGCCGCACGCGGTCATCTCACCGCCAGCACGGTGATCCAGTATCGCGGGGCGATTATCCCGCTCAGCGCGATGTCGAAATGACATAACCACCTGCACCAACCGTAGCGGCGCAATTTGTTGCGCGATGAATCGCGCCGCTACAAATCTCCTCACTATTCATTACCTGTGCTAACCAACCCGCCCGCGCAGTTTGCCTTAACGCAGCATTTTTCCCTGCCAATTTCCGCTAACGACCTGACTCATCCACTTCTGTAACAAAAGCGGTATTACTTCTTCACTCGCGCTAATCAGATCGATTTAAATTCAATGTGTTATGGCAGGAAATCTGGCCGCCAGGCATAGTCCGAAACTGGCGAAATCGGCGGTTTTCGGCTGGACGCCAGCAGCAAAAAAGACCATGTTTTAATCAACAACAGCAGGACGCTGTTACTCCGGCCGCGAAAAAATAACGACAACATGACTCGCTCAGGACTGACTTATGCACACAGAAATCATCAATATCTGGCCACACGGTGATGCGCCAGGCGCGAGCGATTCGCGCGCTCAGCCGCAGATCGTCGATCTCGCCAAAGAGTACGAACCTTATGACCGCGCCGCCACCGGCGTGCGCTGCCCGGAAATTGCCATCTGGCATCCGGAAACTTCGAACGGCATCACGCTGCTGGTGGCACCGGGCGGCGGTTATCAGCGGGTGTTGATCGACCGCGAAGGCAGCGCGCTTGCCACCTTCTTCACGTCAATGGGCTACACGCTGGCGGTGATGACCTATCGCCTGCCGTATGACGGTCACCATGAAGGTCCAGACGCGCCGCTGGCCGATGCGCAGCGTGCGGTGCGCGTGCTGCGTGAACGTGCGCAGCGCGGGCTGAACGGCAAATATATCGTGATGATGGGCTTCTCGGCGGGCGGACACGTTGCCGCCAGCCTCGGCACCCGCTTTGGCGAGAAACTCTATCCGGTGCAGGACCAAGCCGACAGCTTCACACCGCGCCCGGATGCGATGGTGCTGCTCTATCCGGTGATCAGCATGCGTGAAGGTCTGGCGCATGAAGGTGCGCGCACCCGCTTGCTCGGCGCATGGCCGGATCAGAAGATGGTTGATGCTTATTCGCTGGAGACGCGCGTGCACGCACAAACGCCACCGACGCTGCTGATTCACGCTTCCGATGATGAATCGGTTTCGGTGAACAACAGCATGGTGTTCTTCAGCGCGCTGCGTGAGCACAAAGTGCCGGTGGAGATTCACTTCTACCAGAAAGGCGGCCACGGATTTGGTATCCGTGGCGTGGCAGATTTACCGCTCGCCAGTTGGCCGATGCTGGTAACCGAGTGGCTACGTGCTAAGACCTAATGTTTAGGATGATGGCGCGGTCTGATCCGCCGCGCCTGCGCTGTTATCCGGTTTCACTTCTTCCGGACTCGCGGGTACCGCTGGCGGTTCGGGTAGCTTCATCACTTTATCCCAGCTTTCCTGCAGCATCTTCACGTTGGTCTCGGCTTCACCCTGCGGCTGAATCAGCACCATGGTCAGCTCCTGCGACAGTTGCTGGCGCAGTTCCTGATTTAGCTGGTCGCGCGTCATCTCGCTGAGGAAGGTTTGACGCAGCTTCTGATACTGCTCAGGCGCAATGTCCACCACCGCGTTTTGCTGCGAGCGCAGCCGCTGGCCCATCAGAATATCGGTGTCGGTGCGGGCGTAAGTGGCAAACAGCTTGTTAAGCTCCAGCAGCTTCTGCGCCATCAGCGCATCAAACTCCTCCTGCGGTAACCCTTTGTCACGCACCGCTGCCAGCTCTTTCGCCACCTGATTCATATTTTGCGGCAAAGAGGCATTCGGGCTGTCCATGTTGATCGAGCACTGCGCACGTTGATAGAGCACGCGGCAATCGAAGCCAACCTGCACGCTTTGCGCTTTGCTGTCAGCCAGCGCGCGCTGCACATGCCAGAACAGCGCTTCACGCGCTAAATCGCTCTGCCAGTAGCGCTGCAAATTTTGCGAATCACGAATCGGCTGCCATGCAGTGTCCCACACCAGCGACAGGCGATCCTGATTCATGCCGCCATTCACCAGATTCACCGGCTGATGCGGCAGCGGTGACAGCGTCGGTAGCGCGGCAGGTGCGACACGCTTGCCTTTCAGCGGCGCAAAAGCTTTGTTGATCTGCTCCGCCATGCTGCGGCTATCGACGTTACCTACTACGTACAGCGTCATGCCGTCGGGCGTGTACCACTGCTGATAGAAGCTGTTGAGCTGTGCGATATCCACCGGCGCGCGCGGTTGCTCGCCGGGATCGTGCGCCAGCATCGCCGAGCCTTTCAGGCGATAGCGCCACCACACATCCTGCGTATTGGCAGGCCAGGTGGCAATCGGATCGGTCGCCATTAATGCGGTAGAAACCACCTGCTCATTAATCGTCATTTTCCCGGCGGTCGCCGCCAGCCAGCTGAGCGCTTCTTTCAGCAGATCAGGGCGGTTGTTCGGCAAGCTCAGGTTGTATTGGGTGTAATCGTACGACGAAATAGCGGGTGGCAGCGGACGTTGCGGATCCATGGCTTGCTGCCACAGCGCACGTTGCTGATTGGTGTCCAGCGTGGCGTTGTGCACCATCGCTAAACGCGGTAAAAGATGGCTATAGCCGGTTTGTTGCGCACTCTCCACCAGCGAACCGGTGTTAACAATCAGGCGCAGCTCAATACGATCGCTTGGACGTTGTGGTGTGGTTAGCAGCTGCCAGCTAAAACCATTGTCCAGTTTGCCTTCCTGCCAGGCGGGATCGGGTTGGAGCGTCTCGGCGTGCACGCCAAAACCGGACGCTGCCAGTAGCAATCCGCCAACCAAAAGCCGAATTCTGGTGCCCTGCATGTGAACCCCTACTCAAACAGATCAACGCTCGTTAGCGCGGCATGTTCGGTCACATCTGGGGTGACCGGCGCGGCATTGTGCCGCCACGTTTATTTAATAACAGACTCTTTGACCACGAGAAGGTCAGGATGTCGCGCAACGAGGCAAAAAATCGGGAAAAAAATCAATGGGGTTTATTATGCAAATGCCCGCTGTCAGGGCAAGCGACAGCGGGCATTTCTCGGCAAATTAACGCAAATAGCAGGTTATGCGGCGGTTTCTGGTGCGTTATTCACCTTTTTCCCGGCAGAAAGCGTCGCATTCAGTTGTTTCTCATCCAGCTGGCCGACCCACTTCGCCACCACGATGGTCGCCACGCCGTTGCCCACCAGATTGGTCAGCGCACGCGCTTCGGACATAAAGCGGTCGATACCGAGAATCAGCGCCAGGCCCGCAACCGGTAAATGTCCCACCGCTGACAAGGTCGCCGCCAGCACGATAAAGCCACTGCCGGTTACACCCGCTGCGCCTTTCGAGGAGAGCAGCAGCACCACTAACAGCGTGATTTGGTGGAACACATCCATATGCGCGTTGGTCGCCTGAGCGATAAACACCGCCGCCATGGTGAGGTAAATCGAGGTGCCATCCAGGTTGAAGGAGTAGCCGGTTGGAATCACCAGCCCCACCACCGATTTCTTACAGCCCAGCTTCTCCATCTTATCCAGCATGCGCGGCAGCGCAGACTCGGAAGATGACGTGCCCAGCACAATCAGCAGCTCTTCTTTGATGTAGGCGACAAATTTAAAGATGTTGAAGCCAGCGAAGCGTGCAATCAGCCCCAACACCACCACCACGAACAGCACGCAGGTGATATAGAAGCAGATGATCAGCTGCCCCAACTGCACCAGCGAGCCGACGCCATATTTACCGATGGTGAAGGCCATCGCCCCGAAGGCACCGATTGGCGCGAGACGCATAATCATGTTGATCACGCCGAAGATCACTTTCGAGAAGCTCTCAATGACGTTGAACATCACGGTGCCGGCGCTGCCCAGGCGATGCAGAGCGAAGCCGAACAGGATAGCGAACAGCAGCACTTGCAGAATGTTGCCGCTGGCAAAGGCACCAATGACGCTATTCGGGATCACATCCAGCAGGAAGGCGACCACACCTTGCTGCTCCGCCTGCTGCGCGTATACCGCGACTGCTTTAGCATCCAGCGTGGCTGGATCAACGTTCATGCCCACGCCAGGCTGCACCACGTTAACCACCACCAAACCGATGATCAGCGCGATGGTACTGACCACTTCAAAGTACAGCAGCGCCACTGCGCCCGTACGTCCAACGGCTTTCATGCTCTCCATGCCGGCAATACCGGTCACCACCGTACAGAAAATCACGGGGGCGATGATCATCTTGATCAACTTAACGAAACCATCGCCAAGCGGCTTCATTTGCGCGCCTAACTCAGGATAGAAGTGGCCCAACAGGACGCCGATGCCGATGGCAACCAGTACCTGAAAATAGAGGCTTTTTAAGATTTTCATAACAGGTGTCCAGTAAGACGGTTCGCACCGCCATTGTTGTGGAGAACGCATGCGGCAAGCCGCCAGAAGCGTAAAACCTTACCGATGGCGAGGAAAATAACACCCTGTTAACAAGATTAATATCCCCTACTATTCCTTACAAAAGTTACAAAACTCTAACTATGAACTGAAACGCTTCAGCACAGCGCTTCGCTACAATTTTGTAAGGAAAATCAATAACCAAGGTGATTATTCAGGGAGTTGCGAGCTATTGAGCCAGCGTTGGTTAAAGATGTGGAGCGGCAGCGCTTCAGCGTATAAGTAGCCTTGCCCTATAGTAATTCCGCGCGCCAGCAGCCAGTCGCGCTGCTCGGCGGTTTCCACACCTTCGGCGATGACGTCGAGGTGAATGATGTCGGCAATCGCCGCCACGATGCGCACCATGGTGTCGTCATCCGGCAGCGCGGCGACGAAGCTGCGATCCATTTTCAGCTTATTTACCGGCAGCGCTTTGAACTGATGAAGATAGTTGAGGTTGGAGTAGCCCATCCCGAAATCATCGAGCGCTACCGCCACGCCGGTTTGCTGCAGCAAGCGCAGCAGCGCAATCGCCTGTTCGGCATCGCCAATCTGCGCGGTTTCGGTGATTTCCAATACGAAGTTGCCCGGCGCGATGCGATGGCGCTCCAGCAAGCCCTGCAAATGGCTGACCATGCTGGCATCACGCAGCTGCACCGCCGAGATATTGACGCTGAGCGGGATGTTAATGCCCTGCTTCTGCCAGCCGGCCAGAATGCGGCAGGCTTCTTCAAACACCCAGCGGCCAATGGCCGAGATCACGCCAATCTCTTCGGCGCTGGCAATAAACTCTTCCGATAATCCGTAGCTGCCATCCGGCATGCGCATGCGCAGCAGCGCTTCGGCACCGGCCAGCTCGCCGGTTTCCATATTGATTTGCGGCTGGAGATAAAGAGCAAACTGCTCGTCCTGCAGACCTTGCAAGATGTCGTGTTCCTGCGTTAAACGCTTTTGCGCGCGCTCGGTGAGCGCCGGATCGAAGAACAGGATCTGGTTTTTGCCCTGATGCCGCGCCGACATCATCGCCGAGGTGGCGCGATCGAGCTGTTCGCTGGCCGAGATGCTGCTCTCTTCGTGCAGCGCCAGGCCAATGCTGGCGTTCGGACGCAGCTGCAGCTGTTGCAGGTTCACCGGCTGATTAATGCGAATCATCAGGTTGCGCGCCAGACGCATGGCGCGGAACGGATTGTGCGCGCGCTTCATCAGCAAGGCGAAGTCGCTGGGCCCGGTTTGCGCCAGCAGTGAGTGATCGTCAACGGTGCTGCGAATCTTCTCCACCAGCGTCAGCATCAGCGTATCGCGCTGCTCATCGCTCAGTACGCCGTTGGCTTCCTGCAACGTTTCAATGCGAATCACCATCAAGCCCCACGCCTGACGATTGTGGCGATGGCTGATGTGCTGTTCGAGCAGCGCAAGGAACAGCGCGCGATTGGGCAGATCCGTAACGGCAAAATGCGTGGTCATGCGGCTCATTTCGTCGTGAATCGACTCCAGCACCTGCTGGTTGCGGTTGTAGCTGCGGATCAACATGCCGATTTCATCATCGCGATGATTATTCGGCAGCTTCATTTTGTGGGTCAGAATCGCCTGCGGCGGCAGCTCCTGTAAATCACGCGAAATATCGCGCAGCGGATGCACAATCAAGCGGTTGATACACCAGCTAATGGCGATCGAGAGAATCAGCGCCAGCAGCAGATAGGTGGTGATCATGGTGGATAACGTGCTGAGCAGGAACTGATAGACGCGGGAGGAATCAGCCTGTAGCACCAGATAGGCAATCGGCTTCGGCAAACCGGAACGCTCCACAGAATAGAGCGGCAGCGTGATTTGTACCGGCAGCTCAAACAGGCGTGCGACCCAGCGCGGCACCGGTTTTTCCGGCGCAAAATCGGCGTGCAGCGCCTGGAAGGCATTTGGCAACACCACATCGGCGCGCGATAAAATACCGGCCGGTTTCAGGGTATTAAGGATGCGTTCGGCTTGCGGAATATCGGCTTTGAGCACCGCTTCGGAGAGTGGCTGACGCACGGTGTGCGCCACATTTTCCATTTGCTGGGCGTAGTCAATCCTGCGCTGCTGCACAAAGTGAAAGAGCTGGATGACAATAAAGATGCAGATGGTCACCATCGCCACGGCGGAAACCGTCGCCATCTGCTTTATCGTTAGAGAACGACTGACGCGCAACAAAACTTCTCCAGGCCACCAAAGGCGTGTAATGAGATGAAATTCGCAGCGAGTATATCCCAGGTCACGCGTTTTTTTCGCCGGGATAAAGGCGAAAAATAAGCAAGTTTGGTTATTTATGAAGTGATTCGGAATTATGCAGGTTTTGACGCGCATTCAAGCGCGCCTGGCCGTCATGGATGACAACCCCATGAGATTTGTAGCGATTGCGAGTGAAAAATACGCGTTAATGCTGCAGCGCGGGTGTTGAGGCGACATCCCGAGCCGCTGAGCGAATGAGGGATTCCAGGGCGAGCCGCATGGATGCGGCGAGAGGTGGCGCTGAGCAGGAGCGAATCGCCACCGGTCCGTCAGGAATCGTGAATGAGTGAAGGCACCGCGAAGCGGCGGGTTGGGCTGGCGCAAGGCCCGGGAGTGCAGAGGGCGCGGCCAGGCGTCCTCTGCTCGGTCGCCGCACGTAGGTGCTGCAACTGCCTCAGCACATGGCGAACGAAAGTCGCTCCGCGCTTAACTGAGCGGCATCACACCATTAATGGCGACCTACTGCGGATACGGCACCCAATCTCCGCCGTTCAGGCGAATCCACGGTTTACCCTGATACATCATCACCACCGCGTTATCGTTCTCAGACACCACCGGCGTCTGCGGCAAATTATCGGTCAGCACCGACATATTAACGTTCGGCGCGTTAAATACCTGGCCATCCACCACGCGCGACACGATTTCCGAGATCGCCATCAGGCTGGTAGGCGTCTCCACGCTAAGCGGCTGGCCCTGATGCGGTGCTTTCATGCCAACAAACTTAATGCCGACCGGCACATGGGTGATATCCGGACTGGGGATATCACGCAATCCTGACATCTGCATCTTGTCGCCCTGCAGCGCCGCGCCGTGTTCCGGCACCACCAGCACCATCACGCGACGGCCCGACTTCTCCAGATTGGTCAGGAAGGCATCGAGCTGATCAAACAGCACTTTGGCGCGCGGCTGCCAGTCTGCGCTGCGCGTGCTGCCCAACTCGCGCGTACCGTCATGCAGCGGAATCAGGTTATAGAAGGTCGCGGAGCGCGCATCGCTGCTCTTGGTGCGATCGTCGAGCCAGCGCTGCATCAGCTGCGCATCATTAAATACCGGCGAGCCATCAAATGACGTCACCTCCGGCGAGATGCCCGCCTGCGACATCAGCGGCGCCTGCAGATTGCCCTCTTCGCGTAGCTCTTTGAGATAGTTACCAAACACGCCGGTGTGATCCATCATCAATTGCTGCTTAAAGCCCAGCTTCGCCAGATTATCAAACAGATAGCAACGCTGATCGGTGGCTTTGTACAGATCGCTGTGCGAGCTCTGGCCGCAGCTGGCGCGCAGCAGACGAATCCCCGCCGGGCCGCTGTAACCGGTAGCAGAGTTGTAGTTGTTAAGCAGAATATCGAAGTGCTGCCACAGCGGATGATTACGCAGCTGCGCGACGTTCAAATCCGACCACGACAGCGAACAGATGTTGATCACCAGAATATCGAACGGCTGCGAATCAGCTGGCAAGGCGTCCGGGAAATGGGTCGCACGCTGGCGCTCGGCATCGTAAAAACGGTTGAGCCACGCGGTGAGGTTGGCGCTGGTTGGCGGCGCGGATTGATCGAGGCCATCTGGCGCTTTCGCCGCTGGCGTATCGTTGAGCTTCACCGTCGGCGTGGCGGCACTGTTCGGCAGTAAATTCATTGCCGGTCCGGCGATCGTCAGCACGTTGAGCCAGATCAGCATCAGCGACACCAGCACGGTGACGCGAATCCACTGCGCGATAAACAGATACAGCACCAGCAGTACAAAGCCCGCGCCAATCATCTCCCAGTTGATAAAGCGATTAGCAAGATCGAGCAGATAGCTGGGCGAGAAGCCTGCCAGCTGGCTGCCCTGGCTCATAATCGAATGGAGTCCCGGCAGCCAGGTATCGTGCCAGAACAACGCCACGCCAATCGGCAGCGAAATCCACTGACGCAGGCGATGCAGCCGCGCGCCCGGCAGCGGGAACAGCAGCCACGCCAGAAACACCAGGTTACTTAGCGCGTGAAAATTAAGGTAGCCGTACCACAGCAGCGCAAATTTAATCAGGAAGTAAAAGTTCCAGCCGCCGAGGCCGCGCCACCACGAACCGTGCATCGTGAATCTGTTATTCATGTTTATCCGTTTTATGGGTTTTGCGTTGCCACTGTCCTTCTGATTTCAATGCGCGTGTCGGCAGCAAACGCAGCAGCGGATTAGAGCCGCTACGCGCTCGTCCGCGCCCAAACAGTGATGTCAGGAACAGCAAAATCAGTAACAGCAGGATCGCCACCTGCACCCAATCCATCAGTGTCATTGGTGGCTTACTCCGTCGAGGTTAAGGGTAATCGGCTGCGGCGTTTGTGCCCCGCGCTCAGGCGCGGCGGTTTGCGTGCTGACTGGCGCAGCGGCCAGCGGCGCGGCCTGCCGGTCGCGCTGCGCCACCGGCGTCAGCTGACGAATTTTGTCCGCCTCCGACACGATCTGATTGTCTTCAAACCAGACGATGCGATTGCTAAACAGCTCGTCGTGCGGCAGCGAGAAGATCGACTTCAGCGCGATATCCAAATCATTGAATCGGCATGAAGAGAGGAACAGATAGATGCGGTCGTTCACCAGCGTCACCAAATCGCCGAAGCGGCGCGGTTTACACAGCGTCAGAATCTGTTCGGGTTTCAGCTGCGGCACCGCGCGCAGCGCCACCATCAAGCCTTTGTCATTTTCCGGCAGCAGCGTATTGCTCATCAACTGCTGCACCGCCGCGCAAAATGCATCCAGCGGTAAATAGCCTTTCTGCTGTAGCGGCTGCAGCGCCTGCATCAGGTCATGGAGATTGGCAGGCACGTGGCGCGAGAACTGCTGCCCCTGAATCCCTTCCAGCGTGGTAAGAAAGCGCGACAGGCTGGCCGCGGTCGGCACAATGGCATTCACGCCGCAGGCCAGCAGCAAACGCTCATCACTGTAGCGCAGCGTGGTACTGATTTCGCGCACCACAATCTTAAGCGCACTACCGCGTGAGCGACGCAAACTATGGACCATCGTTGCTAAAGAATTAATGTCTTGATTATGAACCAGACTAAAGATGACCGTGGCGGCGTTCGCCTGCTGCGCACGCGAGAACACGCTTTCGTTATCGCTAAACAATTGCCACTGCGCTGAAAGCGGCGGCGCGCCTTCCAGCACACCTTCCTGCGCAAGGAATTGATTTTCATCATTGCGGCTTAAGGGAATATTTTGTTCCGCTTGATTAACGGCAATAAATTGATTATCGACATAACTCAAACGGATAGCGCGGTCGGCCAGTAATTTATCTGCCGCATACCACCAGTTAATTCGATAATGCCAACTGTCCTGCTGAAACTCCAAATGTGCGAGACCATCAAGCTGGCGAAAATAACCTTGCAGATGATTACGCAGGTGAATTATTGACGTACCGGAGGTGATCATTAACAACGTAATTTGTTTTTAGATAACAAACGGCGCATGCGCTTAAGCCAGAAGGTTAACTCATCGGGCGATAATTTCCCCCACAGCGCGGCATTACTATAAAAAATCACCAGGCCACTGCGACTATTAAGCACACGGGAAAAATCACTTTCCAGCTGCTTTAGGCTGCGTTTATTAGCCGGCAGTGAAAATAACGGCATACACGCTGGACCGCCGATGGGATCGGGCGTCAACAGCGCCTGCGGTTTCTCATCCGCACTGATGAGCGTAGCCGCCTTTTGTTGGCTAACTACCTGACGCAGCAGCGTTCGCGCATCTTCCTGACGCTGGCTGATAATCCAGTAAAACCCCGGATTCTGCAGAGTATTTAATTCCTGCTGAATTTGCTGCAGGCCAAGCGCATAATGTTTTTTCATATTTGATTCGCGATCGATACAATCCAGGCTAGTTTAATCGAGACAGCCACAATTGGAACGGGTGAAATAAAAAATAGCGTATTAGCGCAAATCATATTGATCTGTGGATAGCATTTGTCTTTACTTCAGGTTTAAACTTTACAAAAAATAAAACCACAATTCACCCGTTGTCGATTTTTCGGTGGCAAGAAAATAATGAAAACAGAGAATGCATTTTCGCTGAATGCTGCTAGCAGCGAAGAGCACGATGACATTACAGCCTTAAGTGATGCCTTTTCCCTTAAGGCATTTCGCTACATTGATATTGCCCGCGAAGCGCGACTGAATACCATTATGACGCGCTGGCCATTGCTGCGTGAAATAAGCGCCGCACAGGAGTCAGAACGTTAATGCCTGTTATTGCATTACAAGGATTGCGTGGCGGTTGTGGCGCTACCTCGCTGAGCGCCGCACTCGGCTGGGCGTTTAACGCGCTGCAGCAATCGGTGCTGGTTATCGATTTTTCCCCGGTAAATCAGCTAGCTGCCCATTTTAATATGCCGCTCGACCGCGCTCAGGGCTGGGCGCCCGCGCTGCTCGAACAGCAAGCGTGGCAGCAGTGCGCGCAGCGCTATCAAGCAGGGCTGGATTTTCTGCCGTTTGGCGCACTCACGTCGCAACAGTACGCCAGCATCAGCGCTATCAACGCAGAATTTGCCGCACCGCTGCTACACGCGCTGCCGGTCCTGAAATCGCACTACGACTGGATTATTTTCGACATGCCAGCGGATCTGTTGCCGTGGCAGCGATCCCTGGTTACCGCCGCCGATCGTCTGCTGCAGGTGCTAACGCTGGATGCCAACTGTCAGTTGCGTCTGCATCACGCGCGTTTTCCTGCGCACACGCTGTTTCTGATCAACCAGTTCAACGCCAACAGCCAGCTACAGCAGGATCTGCATCAGCTGTGGAGCAGCTCACTGAAAAACCTGATTCCCCAAGTGATTCACCGCGATGAAGCGCTGGCGGAAGCGCTGATGATGAAACAGCCGGTGGGCGAATATCGGCCGCATGCGCTGGCCAGCGAAGAGATCAACACCTTGGCTAACTGGCTGCTGCTGCATGTGCCGGGAGGCATGGCGTGAATCCATTACGCTGGCTGCTGATGCCGCAAGCGTGGCAGGCGCTGCAACGCCGCGCTCAGCTGGCGCATCAGCATGGCGCGGGCCGTTTCACCATCGCGCTGCATTTAATGTGGTGCGTACTAGCGTGGTCGCTGTTGCGGCTGGAAACACCGGGATGGCAGCGCATCCTGCAACATCGCCAACGTTACTACCCGCAAATTTCGCCGCTGCGCCCACGTCCGCTTGACCCGCTGCGCTATGCACTGCAAAGCCTGTGGCTGATGCTGGTATTGCCGCTGGATAAACGCACGCGTAAAAGTTTCAGCGTCAAACCGCTGTTCCGCTGGCGCGAGCCGCTCTATCAGTGGCTCGGTGCGCTGCCGGCACGGCTGGAACGAAACCGGTTCGCCCAGCGCAGCGAACAACGTATTCAGGCGCTGCCCGCGTGGTTGCGGCAGCTGCTGTTTATCGTGGCAGCGATTGTCGCCAGCCTGCTGGCGCTGCTGTGCATCTCGCAGCCCTTCGGCATCACTACGCAGTTTGTCTTCGTGCTGCTGTTATGGGGATTGGCGATGCTGGTGCGTCGCGTGCCGGGCCGCTTGTCCACCATCATGCTGATCGTGTTATCGCTGACGATTTCCTGCCGTTATCTGTGGTGGCGCTACACCGAAACCCTCAACTGGGACGACCCGATCAGCCTGACATTTGGTCTGCTGCTGATAGGTGCAGAAACCTATGCGTGGGCGGTATTAGTGCTGGGCTATTTCCAGACGCTGTGGCCGCTCAATCGTCAGCCGGTCTCGATGCCGCCGGAAATCACCTCGTGGCCGAGTGTCGATATTCTGGTACCGACCTACAATGAACCGCTGAGCGTCGTGAAACCGACCCTCTACGCGGCGATGGGCATCGACTGGCCGCAGGACAAACTCAATATCTACCTGCTGGACGACGGCACGCGCGAAGAGTTCCGCGAGTTTGCCGCCAGCGTCGGCGTCAATTACGTGGTGCGTCCCACCCACGAACACGCCAAAGCGGGCAACATCAACCATGCTTTGAAAGCCGTGTGCCGCAGCGAATATGTTGCCATTTTTGACTGCGACCATGTGCCGACGCGCTCGTTCCTGCAGCTCACAATGGGCTGGTTCCTGAAAGATCATCGGCTGGCGATGCTGCAAACGCCGCACCACTTCTTCTCACCCGATCCGTTTGAACGTAACCTCGGTCGCTTCCGCCAGACGCCTAACGAAGGCTCGCTATTTTACGGTTTGGTGCAGGATGGCAACGATACCTGGGATGCGGCGTTCTTCTGCGGCTCTTGCGCCATATTGCGCCGAACGGCGCTGGATCAGATCGGCGGCATTGCGGTAGAAACCGTCACCGAAGATGCGCACACCTCGCTGCGCCTGCATCGTCAGGGTTACACCTCGGCGTATATCCGTATTCCGCAGGCTGCCGGTCTGGCCACCGAGAGTTTGTCCGCGCATATCGGCCAGCGTATCCGCTGGGCGCGCGGTATGGTGCAGATTTTCCGCCTCGATAACCCGCTGTTCGGTAAAGGATTAAAGCTGGTGCAGCGCCTGTGTTACGCCAACGCCATGCTGCACTTTCTCGCCGGGATTCCGCGTCTGATCTTCCTGCTGGCACCGCTGGCGTTTCTGCTGTTCCACGCCTACATCATCTACGCGCCCGCGCTGGCGATCGCCATCTACGTGTTGCCGCACATGCTGCACACCAGTTTGACCAACTCGCGCATTCAGGGCCGCTGGCGACATTCGTTCTGGAGCGAAGTGTATGAAACTGTGCTGGCGTGGTACATCGCGCGGCCAACCACGGTGGCGCTGTTTAATCCGCACAAAGGCAAATTCAACGTTACCGCCAAAGGTGGTTTGGTGGCTGAACGTCATCTCGATTGGGTGATTACCAAGCCGTACATGATGCTGGTGCTGCTGAATATCGCCGGTATTGGCATGGCCTTCTGGCGCATGGCGTACGGTCCGGCCAACGAAATGCTCACCATTTGGGTCAGTTTGGTGTGGGTGATTTACAACATGATTATCCTCGGCGGCGCGGTGGCGGTATCGGTTGAAGCGCGCCAGATCCGCGAAGCGCATCGTGTGGAAATCGCCATGCCTGCCGCCATCGCACGTGAAGATGGACACATGGTGCCGTGCACCCTGCGTGACTATTCCGACGGCGGCGTGGGCGTTGAGCTGCGCGAAGCCGATGCGCTGAAAGAGGACGAAACCGTGTCGCTGCTGCTGCGCCGTGGTCAGCAAGAGTTCAGCTTCCCGTGTCAGGTGCAGCGCGTGTTTGGCCGTCGCGCCGGGATTCGCCTGCATCAACTCACGACGCGCCAACACATTGAATTTATTCAGTGCACCTTCGCTCGCGCCGATACCTGGGCGCTGTGGCAGGACGGCTTCCCGGAAGATAAACCGGTGCAAAGTCTGGCCGACATTATGGTGCTGGGTTTTAAAGGCTATCTGCGTCTGGCCGAGTATGGACCTGCGCCGCTGCGCCGCTTATTCCGTGGCCTCACCGCGCTGGTGAGTTGGCTGGCGACACTGCTACCGCAGCGTATTGACCGCCAGCCTGCGACGATCAAAACCGATTTTACTTAAGTTGATGATATGACCATGACGAAAAAACTGAGTTGGTTCACCGCCCTGCTGCTGGGCTGCGTCTCTGTGGTGCAGGCCGCGCCGCTGATTTCTGGCGCCATGACTGCGCCGCAGCCGTTACCGGAGGTGAACGCGCAGGTCGACGCCAACGCGCCGCTGCGTGACAGCCAGCTGGTGTTTAATCAGGTCGCTCCGCCGCCCGGTAGCATGACGCTGCGCGGTACCGAACCGAGCAGCCAGATTGAGTTCGGCGTGCGCAGCGATGAAGTGGTGACGCGCGCGCTGCTGAATCTGAGCTATCGTCCCTCGCCGGCGCTGATTCCGACGCTGTCGCAGCTCAAAGTCTATCTCAACGATGAACTGGTGGGATTGGTGACGGTCACCGCCGAGCAGCTCGGCAAAGAGAACCAAACGCAAATCCCTATCGATCCGCGCTTTATCAGCGACTTCAACCGCGTGCGGCTTGAGCTGGTAGGTCACTATGCCAACGTATGTGAAAACCCGGCCAACAGCACCATCTGGCTGGATATCGGCAAAGCCAGCAAACTCGATTTGACGCTGCAGAAGCTGCCGCTGAAGAACGATCTGTCGCATTTCCCGGAGCCGTTCTTAGATACGCGTGACAGCCGTCCGTTGCAGTTGCCGATGGTCTTCAACGCCCAGCCGAATCTGCTGCAACAGCGTGCGGCCGGGATTCTGGCTTCCTGGTTTGGCAGCAAAGCGCAGTGGCGCGGACAATCTTTCCCGGTGCTGTATAACCAGCTGCCCAAAGAGCAGCATGCGGTGGTGTTTGCCACCAACGATCATCGCCCCGACTTCCTGAAAGATCTGCCGCCGGTGGAGAAACCGACGGTGGAGATGGTGAATCAGCCGGATAATCCGTACGAGAAGATGCTGCTGATCCTCGGCCGTGACGATAATGACCTGCTGACCGCCGTCGAAGGCATTGCGCAAGGCCAGCTGCTGCTGCGCGGCGACAGCTCAACCATCGACAGCGTAAAACTGCTTGCTGCACGCCAGCCGTACGACGCGCCGAACTGGGTGCGCACCGATCGCCGCACCACCTTTGCCGAGCTGACGCAGTATCAAAACCAGCTACAGGGCAACGGTTTGCAGCCGAATCCGATCAGCCTGACGCTGAATCTGCCGCCGGATCTGTTCCTGGTGCGCGCACGCGGCATCGATATGGATCTGCGCTACCGCTACACCTCGCCGATTCAGCAGGATGGTTCGCGCCTCGCGGTGCATCTCAACAATCAGTTCATGCAGGATTATCCGCTGACGCAGAAAGATACCGCCGGCCAGCAGCTGATGCGCATCCCGCTGATGCAGGGTTTGCAGGACAGCAATCGCCAGTTGACCATTCCGGCGCTGCGCCTTGGCGTAGTGAATCAGCTGCGCTTTAACTTTGATTACGCCAACACCTTTATTGGCGGTACCGCCGATGGCCGCTGTGAAACCGTCACCGCCGTCGGACATCACGTGGTGATTGACGATACCTCGAGTATCGATTTCTCCGGCTATCGTCACTACATCGAAATGCCGTCGCTGGGCGCGTTCGCCAACGCCGGTTTCCCGTACAGCCGCTACGCCGATCTGGCGCAAACGCTGGTGCTGGTGCCATTCAAGCCGAGCAATGACGAAGTCAGCACGCTGCTGAATGCGCTCGGCAGCATCGGCGCACAAACCGGTTATCCGGCGCTGCGCGTGCAGATGAGCGATGACTGGAGCAAAGCGAAATCGGCGGATGCGGATATGTTGATGATCGGCGGCATTCCGCAGGATCTGCAGGACGACACGAAGATCCCGCTGCTGGCCGATGCCGCCCGCAGCTGGATCAGCATGCCTGCACGCAGCAACGCAGCAGCTAACGTACCGATTTCTGACAGTGAACGCGCGGTAGAAAGCCAAACCACCATTAGCTCACGTGGGCCGATGGGCGCGATTGTCGGGTTCCAGTCACCGTTCAACGATCAACGCAGCGTCGTGGCATTGCTGGCCGACAGCCCGCGCGGCTGGGAATTGCTGAATAACGCGCTGCTCGACAGCGGCAAACGCGCGGCAGTGTTCGGTACCGCCACGGTGATCCGTGAATCGGGCGTTAACAGCATCCGCGTCGGCGATACCTATTACGTCGGTCACCTGCCGTGGTGGGAACGCCTGTGGAATCTGCTGGCCACCCATCCGGTGTGGCTGGCGATTTGCGCGGTGGTGGTCGTGGTTCTGTTTGCGCTGATGGCGTGGCGTTTAATGCGCATGGTCAGCCGTCGCCGTCTGGCCGAGCTGGATGACGATGAATAAGCTGCAGCTGGGATTGCTGATCAGTAGCACGCTCGGGGTGTTGGCAGGCGCGACTGCCGCCCCGATCGGTCCCCAGGTTTCGCCGGTTGAGTGGCTGCTGATGCAGATTCGTACCGGCGAATCGACCAACAAAATCGATCTGGTACAGCAATCGCTCTATCGACTGGAAAAAATCGATCCCGAAAATCCGCAGGTGCTGGCGGCGCAAATCCGCATGGCACTGCGCCAGGGCGACCAGGCCAAAGCGCAAAAACTGCTGGATGAACTGAAGCGCGTGGCACCGAATGCCGCCGCCACGCGTGAATCAGCAGCCGGCTTGCGTCTGGTGACTGCGGAAGGGCGTCAGCAGCTGCAGCAGGCGCGACTGCTGGCCACTGCCGGGCATGTCGTCGAAGCCAAAGCCGCGTGGGACGCGCTGTTCCAAGGCGTGTTCCCCGATGTGAATACCGAGCTGGAGTATTGGCGGCTGGTCGCGCGTTTACCCGGCCAGCAGCCGCAAGCGTATCAACAGTTGCAGGCGCTGGAGCAGCGCTACCCCGGCAACATCGGCGTAGAACTGCAGCTGGCGCGCATGGCGTTTGATAACAATCAGCCGGGCGAAGCCTTTACCCAGCTGCGTCGTCTCGCCAACCGCAACGGCGGGCGCGATGCCGCTTCCGAGCTGTGGCTGCAGCAGATCCAGAATCAGCCGGTGAGCGAAAGCAGCGTCGCCAGCCTGCAGCAATATCTGCAAACCTTTACCGAGGGCGATGCCCAGCAGCGCGGTCAGCAAGAGCTGGCGCGTCAGCAACAACTGCTCGCCGATCCGGCGTATCGCCAGCGGATGCGTGGCTTAGCGCTGGTGGATGCCGGTGGCGGCGCCAATGCGATTGCCGCGCTCAATGCCGCGCTAACCGCCAATCCCAACGATGCTGAATTGATGGGCGCGATGGGCCAGGCGCAGGCGCGAGCCAACAATCGCGCCGCCGCCATTCGCTGGCTGGAGAAAGCGATACAGGCCGGTCAGGCCAGCACGCAGATCGGCAAATGGCAGTCGCTGCTGCAAACCAACCGTTACTGGTTGGCGATCAACAACGGTGATGCGGCGCTGAAAAAAGGCGATATCGCCGCGGCGGAAGGCTATTACCGCAGCGCGCAAGGGTTGGATAATCGCGATAGCTGGGCGCTGATTGGCTTGGGTGATGCCGCGCTGGCGGGTAAAAATTCTGCGCAGGCAGAGCGTTATTGGCAGCAGGCGCTGCGCTTAGATCGCAGCAATAGCACGGCGAAACGTCGTCTGCTACAGCTGCGCACCGATGTGCTGATGGCCGAAGCCGATGCGTTGGCGCAGCAAGGCCAATGGCATCAGGCGGCGGAGAAGTATCGCCAGGTAGCGCAGGCGAATCCTGATGATATCTGGCTGGTTTATCGACTGGCTGGCGCGCTGCGCAACGGCGGCGAAGAAACTCAGGGCGCGCAGGTGATGGACGCGATGGTGCGCCAGCATCCACAGGAACCCACAGCGCTGTATGCATCGGCGCTGTGGCTGGCTTCCGGCGACCGCGATGACGCGGCGCTGGCCACCTTGCATCGCCTGCCCGCTGCGCGCTGGGACAGCAACATGCATGAGCTGGCCGATCGTCTCGAGCAGGACAAAGTGTTTACCCGCGCCAGTGATTTACGCACGCGCGGCGATGAAACGGCGGCGATTGCATTACTACAACAGCAACCCGCTTCTATCCGCCGCGATATCACGCTGGCCGATTGGGCGCTGGAGCGCGGCGACGCCCGCAGTGCGCTGGCGAGCTATCAACAGGTGCAGCAGCAAGACCGTAAAAACGGCGATGCGGCGCTGGGTCGTATCGAAGCCTTGATCGCCTTAAAACGCCCTGCTGAAGCGCAACGCGCGTTACAAGCCTTGCCGCCAGGCGTGGCGCAGCAAAGTGTGAACAGCGGTCGGCGCGTGGCGCTCGCCTGGCAGAACAGTGGCGATGCGGTTCGTGCTCAACAGATTTTTGCTGAGCTGAAAACCCGCGCGGCGCAACAGGCCGCGTCACAGGAAAAAGCGTTGGTGTTTCGCGATGCGGCGCGGCTGGAAACGCAGCTGCAACAACCCGCACCAGCGCAGCAGGATTATCAACGGGCGATGGCCGCGAGCGGCATCAGCCCGGATGTGCCACAGGATAACGATCGTTATACGCAATTAACCCGCAATCAGGCGCAGGATGACTGGCTGAAACGTAGCATCCGCAGCGACGCCGCCGATCTTTATCGTCAGCAGGACACCACGTTCACGCTGGAGCAGGATTACTCGCGCAACAAAGGCAACGGCGGCACTTCCGATTTCACCGCCCATACCACCATGATGCAGGCGGAAACACCGCTGGCCGATGGCCACAGCTTTGTGCGTGTCGATCATGTGCGGGTTTCAGCCGGCACTTTCTCCACCAGCAACGGCAGCCACAGCGAGCAGTTCGGCAGCTGTAACGATGACAATTCCGGCAGATGCAGCCGCGACTTTACTCAGCGCGATGAAGGTACCGCGCTAGGCGTGGGCTGGCATAACGATCGCTGGTCGGCAGACTTCGGCACCACGCCGCTCGGCTTCGAGACCCGCAACTGGGTCGGCGGCGTCAGCTGGAAAACCGACGTCAAAGACATTGGCCTGACGTTCACCGCATCACGCCGACCGATCTCCAGCTCGCTGCTGGCTTACGCAGGCGCGCGCGATCCCGCGGCGAGCGGCGGCAAAACCTGGGGCGGCGTAGTCGCAACCGGCGGCTCGCTCGGACTGAGTTACGATCAGGGCGGCGCGCATGGCGTGTGGGGCGATATCAGTGCGCATCAACTCAGCGGTGATAACGTTGCGGATAACAGCCGCGAACGCCTGATGGCGGGCTATTATTACAAGCTGATTAATGACGATAATCGCCGCGCCACCGTGGGACTGAACAGCATGCTGTGGCATTACCAGAAGGATCTCAGCGACTACACCTTCGGTCAGGGCGGCTATTACAGCCCGCAGCAATATTTCTCGCTGTCGCTGCCGGTGACCTATCGCCAGCGCACAGAGAACTGGTCGTTTGATCTCGGCGGCTCGGTTTCCTGGTCGCAATCGCATACCGACGGGCAGCAGCGCTATCCGGTCAATCCAGGCTTTACGCTGGCGTCGAATCCCACCTCAGACAGCAGTTCGGGTAGAGGTTTTGGCTACACGCTGCAGGCGCTGGTGGAGCGACGCATTACGCCGCATTGGTCGGTGGGCTTGGCGATGGATATACAGCAAGCGAAAGATTACACCCCAAGCCACGGTTTGATTTTCATGCGCTACTCAATGTCCGGCTGGAATGGCGATATGGATATGCCGCCACAACCGCTGACGCCGTATGCGGCTTTTAAATAGCGGCGGCTTGTTAAGCCGCCTGGGCACTATTTGCTTTCTAATTCGCGCAGCATCGCCGCGCGCAAAATGGCGTTCAAACGCGTCTGGTACCCTTTACCCGGCGCTTTCAACCACTCAAGCACATCCGCGTCAATTCTGACTGAAGCCTGTGTTTTAATCGGACGATAAAATCGCCCGCTGGAAGCACTGTTCCAGAAACGTTCATTTAACGGGGCGATTTCACCGCAATCAATCTCGCTATCCGGCTTTTGACTCAGCGCGTCCAGTTCAGATTGCAGGCTATCCGAAAGCGGCGGTAATTCGCTGCGTTTAAACCTAACCTTGCTCATAGCGTCTCCTCTCATTGCGCGTGGCAGGACGTGCACTAATGATGCGAATAATCTCAGTGCCCTGCTCGAAACGTACCGTGTGGGCCACCAAAATAATAATATGGCCCATAACATTACCTATTGATTGCCAGCGATATTCGCCATTCTCACAACGATCCTGGCTAGACAGATGAAAAGGATCATCAAACACGCGCACGGCAATTTCGAAGCGGATGCCATGCTTGCGGTGATTAGACTCTGCTTTGCTAAGGTCCCACTCAAATTCCAGTTCCGTTTGCATTTTACCATACACTTTTGTCTATACATTTTAGCATGACAAATTTGCATGTGTGTCAGTGCTGCCATTTTGATCGCGTTCAAGAAATCAAAGATAAGCAGCACAATGAAATGAGATTCAGACAAGGCTGGAAAATATGGCCTGGCCGTCATTTATGTCGACCAGGCCAAAAATGAGATTTAGCGCTTTTCCTGATATGCCAGCCAGGTCAGCAGCTGCAGGCTGGCGGAAAAGTAGTTTTGATCCGCTGCCAGCGTGTCATTGAGATACTGGGTTTGGCCCAGGGTTAAATCGCGCACCGCAATCAATCCCCCCTCCATGTTGTACGGCGCTGGCGTGTTGCCCAACACATCATACCAGGCGGGCGTGGTCATGCGCGCCGAACCTTGCCAGACACGCTGGAACGGCACCAGACGCAGGCTTTGCGGGTCGTACCACCAGATATTTAGCGGAATACGGATCGCGTCATAGCTGAAGCGATTGGAATAGCCGACCGCCGGTGCCACAGAACCATCAGCATTCAGCGCCACCCAATCGAGCGGCAGGCCGGTTTTGCCGAAGTGCATCTCACCCAGCAAATCCATGCCGTCATCATTCAGCTCATTCCAGATACGCAGATGGCTGTGTTCCGCAAATTCGCGCCAGGCCTCAAACAGGAAATAAGAGGGATTAAGCACCACGTAGCTGGTTTTGTTGAAGCCCTGCGCGCCCGGCAACATCACTTTATGTCCGCCGTAGCTGATCACATTCAGCTTCACGATCGCACGCTGAATGCGGTCGGAGGCCTGCTGATAATCGCCGCCCCACTTCTGTGCCGCACGTTGCAGCGCCCAGGCAATCAGAACATCACCATCGGAAGCGTTGTTTTTGTCGGCAATCGGATCGACGGCGCCCGGCGTGTAGCGCCAGTAGAACAGATCGTTTTGCGGATTACGCAGATGGCTGCGCGTCCACTGCCACAGCAGATCGAAAGTGGCGCGATCGTCATGCGCCACCGCCAGCAACATGCCGTAGCCTTGCCCTTCGGTATGGCTAACGTTGTTGTTGGCCGTATCGCTGATTCGGCCATCGCTGCCCATAAAACGGCTTTTATAGGTACTCCAGCCATCTGCGGCCGCCTGAGCGCTAAAAAACATCACCATGAAACACAGCATCCATTGACGCCAGAACCGCATCACTCTCATTACAGCATCCTATTGATATCGATAGTGCAGCGTGCCGCCGTCGTTGTTCTCCAGCGTCACCGGCACCGCCGCGCTGCCGCCTTGTGCCTGCAGCCACTGCGCATACACGCCCGCCAGCACCGCGCTCAACGCCAGCTGCCAACGTTCAACACCGACGTTGCTGTCGCCCTGCGGCAGCGCGTGGTGCTGAATCAGAATGGCATTCTCCTGCGGCTGTAACTGCACAAAGCCCCAGTTAAATCGCGCCAGCTGCAAATTCATTTCACGCTCCAGATCCTGCACGGTGCGCGCGTCGGGTAAAGGATAGCGTGTTGCCAGCGATACGCCGACGCCGTTGAGAAAGCCTTCCGCTTCCTCGCCCGCGTTGTCCAGCATGCTCTCAATCATCGCGCTCACCAAATCAAACCAGCCCGGCTGATGCGGATGGCTGACGCGTGCGGTTACTTGCTCACTCATTAGTAATCTCCGAACATGTAACGGAAGTACAGATTGGCGGTGCTCTCGTTGTAATCGCCAAAGGTGTCGTAGCCGAGCTGACCGCCCACGGTGACATCTTTGTTGATCTTATAATCCGCACCGGCATGCAGGTTGTAGCCAATGCCGTTTTTGCTGTCGCCGCTGTAGAACGCATCCTTCACGTAGCCTTGATCGGCCAGACTTTGCAGCTGCGCCTGCAACGACGGATTATTCGGGAAGTAGGCGCTCTTATCCTGACTGTAGGATTGATAACCCACCGAACCGCCGACGTTCACTTTCAGATCGTCAAACTTGCGGCTGAATTCGATAGGGAACGACACCGACGCATAGTTCTGTGGGCTGAAGTAACCGCCCTGACCGTAGCTGAAGTAGCTGAGGTTTTTCGAGTAATCCATCCACGACAAGCTCATGCCGACTTTCAGCTCGCGATCGTCGAGGTGATACGGACGCACATACGCGCCTGCGGTCGCCTGCACGCTGTTATTGGTCGCCACGTTTTCGCCGATGTAGCTGTACGCGCCGCCGCCGACATAAAAACCGGCATCGCCGTTGTCGTAACTCAGCAAGGCGTTACCGCCGTTTTTAGTCACGCGGCCCCAGCGTTTACCGCTGGTTTTGTCTTCGACGCCGACATACGACAGCAAGCTGTCGGTCATCGCGCGGCGTTCACCGGTAAGGATCAGCGTCAGGAAGTCGGTCAGCTTCGGCGACCACTGCACGCCGCCAACCAGCGTACTCAAGTCCTGACCCAGCGGCGTGCTGCCGAGGTCAATCTTGTAGCTGTCGCCCTTCAGCGCCATGTTCAGCTCCACGCCGGTCGCGGATTGCGAATCGGTGGTGGAGTTGGGCGTATCATCAATTTTCGCCGCACCGGAGGCAACCACGTTGCCCTGCACCAGCGCGTTGGTGCCGAATCGACGCCACGCGTCGCCACCGGCGCTGCCGGCGGTGAGGGAAACCGGCGTCATGGTGAAGTCGAAGCGCGACTCGCCAAACGGCACGGTGGAGAAGGTGAGCGGCGCTTTGGCTTCGGTGAGTTTGCTCAAGCCTGATTCGCCATCACGACCGCGTACCTGCATTTCACCCTGCACCCAGGTGCCGGTTTTCTCTTGCAGGTCATCCATCATGTTGTCGATTTGGCGCAGCGTCTGGCTTTGCTGAACCGCCGGGGTGTTGCTCGCCAACGTCACGCCTTCGGCGCTGCTGGTGGCCGCCGGTGCCGACTGCCACGGCATCACCGCGCCATAGCTGGAAGGCGTACGCCCCACCGGCGAGGTGCCGCGATTGATAAACGGATTGTCGGCCAGCGCCAGACCACCTACGCTTGGCACGCTGCCGGTTTCTGCGCCCTGCAGACCAATCAGCTGACCGCGCGCGGTGCGCAGGTAGCTCATCGCCTGGCTGTGTTCGCCGTTGGCTTCGGCCACGCGGGCTAACAGCAGCAAGCGATCCGGCGACTGCTCGTTGCGCAGGCCGCGCGTTAAGGTATTGGCTTTGTTGACGTCATTCTGCGCCAGCGCCACGTTGATGGCGCCGGTGCGCGCGTCTTGCGTCGGCGTATCCTGCGTCATCAGGTAGTCGTATACCACGCCCGCTTCTTTGTTCATCTTGCCGGACTGGTAGAGTCGCGCCATGGCGAACATTAGATCGCGGTTCTGCGGATCGTGCTGCAGCGCGCCCACCAGCTTGTCGTAAGCGGCGGCGTACTGTTTCTGCTCGCGCAGACGATCCACTTCGTTGATCACGTAGCCGTTGCGGATGCCCGCCAGCTGGGTTGGCGTGCTGCGTGCCTGCAGTTCCGGGCTGCTGAGGAAGCTCTGCGCTTCGGTATTCAGCCCGGCCTGATTCAGCACCGCCACCTGCGCGGCGTAATCACCGGCATTGCCCTGAATGCCGCGCTGCATATTGTTGCGCACCACGGACACCGCGCTGGTGAGATCGCCGGCTTTCGCCAGCTTCTGCGCCAGGTTACCGGCATCCACCGGATTGGCGGGCGGCGTAGAGGCCAGCGCACGCAGGGTGTTGGCCGCTGCCGCGTTCGAGCCCTGCGCCAGATACTGATCGGTGGTAGCCATCTGCAGGTTGAAGTTGACGCGCTGCGCCAGCTCGCGCATATCGCTGTTTTTGCTGCTGTTGGGAATGCGAGACAGCAACTGACTCGCCTGCTGCCACGCGCTGCTTTCGCTGGCGTTTAACGCACCTGCATAGAGTTCGGTGGTGCTGGCGCCGCTGCGCATAGTGGGCTGCATGATATTGGCCGCCATCATGTTATTGCCCTGCGCGCGGTAGAGACGTGCCAGATCGAGACGCAGCCAGCCATCGTTGGGATAGCGCTGAATACCCGAGGTCAAGGTGGCGATGGCGGCGCTGTTATTGCCCGCCGCCACTTCACGTTTGGCCTGGGCACGAATCGGATCGGTGCTGCTGCCGCGCGGTGCCACGCTTTGACGCACGCTGTCGGGCAGTGATGCCAGCAGCGTATTGGCTTCTGCGCCCCGGTTCTGCTGACGCAGCACGTAGAACAAGCCTTCTTTGGCGTTGCGGTTATTGGCATCGCTTTGCAGGATGGCGCGATAGGTTTGCTCCGCCTGATCGAGCTGATTGCTGCGACGCTGCACATCGGCGCGGAACAGTTTGGCGGAAACGCCTTTCTCACCGTCGGCCTGCGCCAGCGGTTCGCTCAGCGCCAACGCCTGCGCGCTGTCGCCATTTTTCAGCGCCTGCTGCGCGGAGGCCAGCTGCGCGTAGAAACGTGCATCGGCGGCCTGCTTCTGGCGCGTGTCGCTCTGATCGCCACCCATCTGCGCCGCGCGCGTCAGGTAATCCGCCGCTTCGGCATAACGCCCGGCGCGCTGGGCCACATAGCCCATACCGGCCAGCGCATCCGCATCTTGCGGATTAGCTTGCAGTACTTTCTCAAAGTTGTTCTGCGCGTTGCTGACGTCGCCGCTGTTCAGCGCGGTAAAGCCCGCGCCCTTCTCCGCACCGCCAACGTTTTTACGGTAGTAATCCAGCACCGCGTTGTCTTGCGGATGGCGCTGCTGCCAGGTTTGATACAGCGATGCATCAGACGCCTGCGGACCCAGCCACAACAGCGCCTGACGCAGCGAACGGTCCGCTTCTTTGTTGCCGTCTGCCAGGCTGGCGAGCACATCGATACCCTGACGACGCGTTGCTTCCTGATAGGTCAGCGCTTTACCCAGCGCCAGCTTGGCACCGGTATCCTGCGGATGATCGGCGGAGAACTGACGCAGCGCTTCAACCGCCTGCGGCAGCAGCGAACGATCGCCCGCCATGGTCAGATAATATTCGGCTGCCACGCTTGGCGGCGGTTCGTTGCCGCTGAAGGTGTTACGCCAGGTTTGCAGCGACGCCGCGATGTTGCCGCTGCGTGCCTGCTGGCGCGCTAACTGCAGCTGCGCCTGCGGAATGGTTTGCAGCTGGCGGGCGTTATCCAGCTCGGTGAGATGCGGATCGTTCGGCGAGGCCGCGCTCAGGCGCGCACGCCACTGCGCCGCTTCCGCCGTACCGCCGCTCTGCTGTGAATAGAGCGCCAGCAGATAGAGCGCCTGCGTGTTGTTGGGCTCAACCATCAGCACTTTCTGCAGCGAGGCTTTGGCCAAATCGTCATGCGCTTTCTGGTGCCAGTAAGTCGCCTGATCGAACAGCGCCTGTAACGCAGGGTTACTGCTCTCCGCCGCCAGCAGCGGCTGAGAGAGCGTCAGCGCGCCACCCAGAATCAAGGCATGGCGAATACCGGCACTTAACAGATGTTTTTTCATTGTTTTTATCCTTACTTCTTGCCGGACTTGCTATCAACTTTTGGGTTGAGACGACGCCACGCATGACGTTTCAGCATCACCCACGCACCGCCGCCGACCAGCGCTGAAAGCAGCAGCGCCGCCAGCGCCATCAGCACCGAGTGCTGGTTGGCATACCACACCACCATCATGTACCACGGCATTTCGCCGCTCGGGAATTGCGGGCCGACGCGGAAGCTGCGAATGCCGTTCTCATCGGTGATGATGGCGGTATCGCCGCGAATCCCGGCGTTGATGCGTGCAGAATTCAGGTCTTCATGCAGGCGCAGCAGTTGTTGATCGCTGGTCGCCACCGTCATCACCACTAAGCGATCCGGGTTCCACGGCGATCGATAGCTGACAAAGCCGCGCCACGCTTCGTTGGAGGAGAAGTAACGATCGGCATCCAGCGGCTGGCGATACCAGTCGCCGGTCAGCCAGCCACGCAGTTTGTCCCAGGTGGTGGGCTCTTTCACGCCCAGCGTGTTGCCGCTGGTATCGAACGGCGTGTTGGCCAGCATGGCCTGGTTGAAGTCGTTGTTCTGCGTGGTGCTGACCGCCAGCAGATCGCTCTGCTGCAGGAGCGTCATGTTGGTGCCGCCGTTTGGCAGGCCAAACAGCACCTGATTTTGCAGCAGCGGTACGCCGGTAGCGTTACCGGCGCGTGAGGCCATATCCAGCAGCGTGGCGATCTCCGCATCGCTTGGTTGTTCCGGCAACAGCAGCGTGGTCTGCGAGAAGTCCGCCAGACGCGAGAACGGGAACGAAGCGCCAACAAAGTAAGAGAGATTTGGCAGCATGGTGAAGTGGCGCGTATGGCTCAGATCGATCCACGAATCCTCTTCGATGCGGCTCTTAATGTTGTTGTTCAGCAGCACGCCGCACGGCGCATCCGCTTTCGGCTTGATGTTGAAGTAGAGCGCCAGCTGGTTGTCACCGTAAATCAGGTACGGTTCGAGCTTCAGGGTGTAATGCTCCTGACGCGCGTCGCCGCCCAGCCGATGCCAGGCGCTCTCCAGCAAACCGACTTTATTCACCGTAAGATTGCGCAGGAACGTGCCGTTAATCATGACGTTAAGGAACGAGTTGTCCTCATCAATCCAGCTTTCGGATGGGAAGCGATAGTGCAGCTCCACCGGAATGGTGTCGCCATCCCACAGGAACAGGTCCGGCGCCGCGCGGAAGTTGACGCTCAGCGCATCGTGCCAGATGCCGGTGGTGGTCAGGCTCTGATCTTTGCGCAGCAGTTCGCTCAAACGCACCGGGCGCGTGGTGTTGATCCAGCGCGGCGCATCGTACGGCTTACGCACGCCAATCGGCTGTGGCTGCACGTTAAGGCTGCTGGCATCGGTCGCCAGCGGCTGAGTGGTTAAACGGTTAGCGGCCTGACGCAGCTGCTCGTCATTCGCGCCCACCACCAGCAGCAATTTGTAGACCGGATTGTTCGGGTTATCGATCACCTGCAGCAGCGGACCGTTGGTGGCTGGCAAGGTTACGGTGCCAATTTTGTCGCCCGGATGGCCGACCAGAATGCCGTTGTGTTCAGGCAGATCGCCGCGCACCACCGGGAAACGGATGCCACGATAATCCGACTGAATGCCCATCCACGATGCCACCAGCGCAGCGGCGCTGATGCTGTCCGGCGCGACATTGGCGGCAAAGCCAAAGGTGACGCTGGCGGGCGTCATGCGCTGCGCATCAATAAACGGACGCGGGAAGTTACGCAGGCTGGTGCCGATGTTCAGCTGCTGCCCTTCGAGGCTCAGCGTGGTCTTCGGCAAAATCGACACCTGATACTGCTGCGCGCTCTCTTTCTCGCACAGCAGCTTGTCGGCATCGTTAATCTTGAAGCTAAGGTTGTTGCTGGAGACCACCATCGCCGCCGGAATATCCAGCTGGTAATCGCTGACATCGCTGTCGCTGGCGCCCAAAGGCAAGGTACCCAGCGGCTGACCGTTCAGCATCAGCTGCAGCGAGGTGTTGCGCGCGGCCAGCGCCGCCGAGACGCGCAGCGACAGATTAAGACGCGCGTTGGTGATCACTTCATCGCTGGGTAGCGTGAACATGATACCGGATTGCAGCTGGCCGCCGGTCAGCGTAATGCCGCGCGGCTGGCCCATCTGCGCCACCGAAACGGTGCTGCTGATTGGCTGGTTAAGCGTCACGGAAGACGTTTCTGGCATCATCGCCGGTGCGGTTGGCGCTACCGTTGGCAGCACCATTTCTGGTGCGGCAGCAGCAGCAGGTTCGCTGGCCGCAGGTTCAGCAGGCGCGTCGTTTTCCGTTGTCGGTACGGTTTCCGGTGCGGTTTCCGGAGCAGTTTGCGGTGCGGTTTCCGCTGGCGCATAAGGTGCAGCGCCCGCCGCCTGTTGCAGCTGCGGATCGGCAGCGCTTTCAATACCTTGCGGCGGCGGCACGTCTGAAAGTGCAGCGCTATCCTGAGTGACTGGCGGGGTTTCGGCCCACGCTGGCGCGAGCAGCAGCGCCGTTGCCAGCGAGCTTGCCAGCAACCTTTGCGTCAAATTCTTCATGCAGCGCTGTCCTCTTTTACTGCGGGCTGGTTGTCACGCTTACGCTTCTCACGGCGATCTTTCCAGGTCAGCCAGAACAGCTCAAAGACGGTACGAATAATGGTGCCAAGCGAAACCAGTGGATTGTCTTGCTTATACTCCGGCTGAATCCACGCATCGGCACGCGCCAGTACCACGCGCACCAGCTCACGGCGGCGCGACAGCGGCATATCGCCAAAGCGCAGACGGATGCTCTCCTCATCGCCGGAGATTTTGTTCACCGGAATGGTGATGGTGCCCGACTTCAGCAGCAGATCGATCTCTTCAATTTCATCGTGCTCGTGACGATTGTCCGGCGCATCCAGCTGCGCGCCGCCCATCGACAGATCGCTGGTTTTCGTGCGTGACGAGATGCCGCTGGCGTAGTGAATCACCGCCGGGATCTGCACCTCAATACGAATGGTTTTACGCACCTGCTTGGTTTCGCGCGCCACGGCAATCGCCGCCATCAGGATAACCAGGCTGAATACCGCCCAGCCGACGTTGAGCGCAATAACGTAAGGATCAACGCCAAAGTAGTCATGCGCGGTGGCGCGCACCACGCCCGCGATGATGCCGATCGACAGCAGCACCGCGACAATCACATGTGGACGCACGATGTGGAAGTCGAAGAAGCCCTGATCGAGCAGGCCGCCTTTATCCGTTACGTTAAACTTACCGCGCTTCGGTGCCAGCATGGTGAGCAGCGTTGGGATGACGAGGTGGAAGCACATCACGGTTTCGTAGATTTCGCCCCAGAAGGTGTAACGGAACTTGCCGTTCATTCGCGAGTTGACGTAGAGGGACATCACCAGATGCGGCAGGACGTAGGCGAAAATCAGCGAGGCTGACGAATGAATGATATTCAGGTTAAACAGCAGGTAGGCCAGCGGTGCCGTCAGGAACGCCACGCGCGGCAAGCCAAACTGGAAGTGCAGCATGGCGTTGAGGTAGCACAGACGCTGCTGCCACTTCAATCCACGGCCAAACAGCGGATTATCAACGCGGAAGATCTGCGTCATGCCACGCGCCCAGCGGTTACGCTGCACGACGTGCAGGCCAAGACGCTCGGTCGCCAGACCGGCCGCCAGCGGAATTGCCAGGAAGGCCGATCCCCAACCGCGACGCTGCATTTTCAGCGCGGTATGCGCATCTTCGGTCACGGTTTCCACCGCAAAACCACCGATCTCTTCCAGCGCGCTACGGCGAATCACCGCACAAGAACCGCAGAAGAAGGTGGCGTTCCAGTTATCGTTACCCTGCTGCACCGGGCCGTAGAACAGTGAACCTTCGTTCGGGATGCTGCGCGCCGCGCGCAGGTTACGCTCGAACGGATCCGGCGAATAGAAGTAGTGCGGGGTTTGCAGCAGCGCCAGCTTTGGGTCTTTCAGGAACGGACCGACCGTTGCCTGCAGGAAGGTGCGCGTGGCCACGTGATCGCAGTCGAAGATGCAAATCAGCTCACCTTTGGTGATCTTCATCGCGTGGTTGAGGTTGCCGGCTTTAGCGTGATTATTGTCGTCACGGGTGATGTAACCCACGCCAACATCGGCGGCAAATACCGCAAACTCACTGCGCTTACCGTCATCCAGCAAATAGACCTTCAGCTTGTCGCGCGGGTAATCAATACACTGCGCCGCCAGCACGGTATCACGCACCACATCGAGGCTTTCGTTGTAGGTTGGAACATAAACATCAACCGTCGGCCACAGGCTGGTATCATCCGGCAAAGGTTCGATGGTGCGTTTTAATGGCCAGGTGGTTTGCAGGAAGCCGAGAATTAAGATCAGCCAGACATACAGTTCGGCCAGATATAAGCCGATACCGAGAATGGCTTCAATCTCAGAATTAAATTGCAGCGTCTCCGTAGTACGCCACCAGATATATCGGGTCGACATCAGCGCGGATAAGATAACCATAACGATGGTTATTTTGCGGCTTTTGCTGAAGCCCAGTAAAAACATCATCCCGATGCTGATTAAGCCAAATATATATTGCTTCTGGCTGTCCATAGGCGTGATGACGATTACCGCCGCCACCGGTGCAAGCACCAGCAGCAGCAGGTAAAACCCGAGTTTACTCATGATTCACCCTGAAGAAGCTGTGTTGTTATTATGTGGCCGGAGTCGGCCTCATTATTAATAGTGGCTGCGAAAAGGTGCCTGAACTTCGCCGTTACCCACGGTGATATCCAGTATATTGGCTACGCGTTTTGCCACTAATTCGATATCAAACGCAGCTGCAGACGCTGGGCTGAAATCATAAACCGATTGTTGCGAGGCATTGGCTTCCGCGACGCTTTCATCACGATGTACCACGCCTAATAAGTTCTCACCCAGGCGCTGCTGCATAAAAGCGGTGACTTCACGGCTAATATTGCGGCGGTTATCGCTCTGGTTAAGGACAAAATAGTGACCGCGTTTATTATTCAGCGGTCGACCGATCATGCGGTCATTTTCTATTTGCGGCAGCAACGAGACCGATGCGGTATCCGCTAACATCACCACTAAATGCATATCGGCAAGTGCCTGCATTGCTTTAAGCGCCGGACCCGGACCGGGGGGAAAATCGGCGATAATCACCAGCCCCGGATAATTCAGCACCGTATCCAGCCCGCGTTTAAGGAAATGGGGATCTTTTACCAGGTTTTCTTCAAAGCGTTCACGCTGCTCTTCGCTCACCTCGCCATACGGCATGACGAAAATATTGCCGCCGGTGGTCAGAATCGATTGGCTCCAGTCAGCCTGATCTTCAGAGCGTGCCACAAAGCCGCGACCATCATTCAGCGGTACACCGAAATGCAGGCGCAAGGCGTTCTGAACATCGAAATCGATTGCCAATACCTTGCTGCCAGCGCGAGCCAGACTCCACGCAAGGTTGGCCGCCATGGTGGTTTTCCCTACTCCCCCTTTTGGCGAGCACACACAAACTAACGGCATAGCGCAATCTTCTCCAGTAGCGGTTTTAACGGTGTTTCTTTTGACAGGTTAGCCGGCTCGGCTGGACGCGAGCGGAACAGCGCACCAAAGCGAGACGGGGCCGGCGCAGCCGGACGTGCCGGTTCAACCGCAGCGGCCAGGGTTGGCGCAGGCACTGGCGCGATTGGCGCGGGAGCTGCCGGTGCGGCAACAGCAGCAGGCTGAGCGACTGGCGCGACGGCAGGTTTTGCTGGTGGAAACAGTGAGGTTGTCGCCTGGCGCTCGACCAGCGTGGCTTTCGGCGCTAATGGCGTCGCAGAGGAGAGCGGCTTAACCGACGGCGCGGGCGGAAACAGTGATGAGCCGCTCTCCGGTTGCGCGGCGGCAGGTGCGTTCAGGCTATCGAGAATCGATGCCCGCGCCGGGCTGGCTGATGCAGCCTGAGCCGGTTCCGGCGGTGCGCTGAATTCATCCCCGCGAATCGGCTGTGGTTGCGGCATATCGATGCGCTGACCGCTGCCTAATTCAGGCTCTTGTTCGGTGGTCAATTGACGCAGTAACGCCCACTGACTTTGATCGGCTTCCTGCGATTGACCGGACATATCCTTAAAAGCGATGTCAAGCGTCTGCGTTTTCTCTTTAAAACGCTGCAGATCGTCGTAATTCTTCATGATCAGAGCCTGTAAAAGCGGGAGGGAATTTTCCGCGAATATATCACACACATTAAAAGACGGTGAGACAAATCTGATTACTAAAACAGCGCATTCAATAAAAGAATTCTATCTTTAAGATTGAAAAAGCGGGAATGCAAAAAGCATGCAGTTATTTATGGACGGAGATTAATTAATATCAATTAACAGAAATAATCACGCAGGGGATTTTAACCTAAGCTACTGAAAAACCTCTACTGCGCTGCAAGTTATGGGTTTTATTCCACAGTGACATTGCTCACACAATGATGATGAAAATAGGAATTTGCCTTTACGCTATATATCTTAATCAGGACCAATTGTTCACAGATGCAGTGGCGTAATGCTTTTGCCAGGGCTTTCGCGGTAACCCTTTTTGTCGTTAATTTATCTCATGTATTAATCAGCAAAAAGAAAGGCTCCCGCAGGAGCCTTGATTCATTTATGGCAGTAATTTATGACACGCCTACCGGCTGATTTTCATCCTGATCCACCGCGAAGCAGGCGATTTGCTGATCGCCATATTGCTTCAGTTTTGGCTGCAGCTGAACGCAGGTGCCAAAACGACGACGGCAGCGCGCGTTAAACGCACAGCCCGGCGGCGGATTGAGCGGGCTTGGCAACTCGCCCGTCAGTTTGATGCGCTCGCGGCGATCGTCCGGGTTGAGGCGTGGTGTCGCCGACAGCAGTGCTTGCGTGTAAGGATGACGCGGATTGCTGAAGATCGCCTCTTTGCTGCCCTTCTCAACGCAGCGGCCGAGATACATCACCATCACCTCATCGGCGATGTGTTCCACCACGGAGAGATCGTGCGAGATGAAGACGTAGGACAAACCTAAATCCTGCTGCAAATCCATCATCAGATTCAACACCTGCGCTCGCACCGACACGTCGAGCGCCGAGACCGGCTCATCGGCGATCAGCACATCAGGATCGAGCATCAAACCACGCGCGATAGCGATACGCTGACGCTGGCCGCCCGAGAACATGTGCGGATAGCGATCGTAATGCTCGGTTTTCAGGCCAACCTTCGCCATCATCTCCAGCGTTTTTTCCTTGCGCTCCGCTTTGGTCAGCGAGGTGTTGATCACCAGCGGCTCTTCCAGAATCTGGCTGATTTTCTTACGCGGATTGAGCGAGCCATACGGGTTCTGGAACACGATCTGAATTTTCTGGCGACGCAGTTTCTGCGCCTGCGGATCGTGTTTCAACAGATCCTGACCGTGCCAGAACAGCTGGCCTTCGGTCGGCGTTTCAATCATCGTCAGCAAGCGGCCCAGCGTGGATTTACCACAGCCGGATTCACCCACCACCGCCAGCGTTTTGCCGCGTTCGAGGTTGAACGAGACGCCATCCAGCGCTTTGACCAGACGTTCCTGGCCAAACAGACCTTTCTTCACCGGGTAGTGTTTTTTCAGGTCAATCGCCTGCAGCAGGTAATCCTGCTTATCGTTATCAAGACTCATAAGTCGGTCTCCCGGCATCATCCAGTGGGAAGTGACATTTGGCCTGGCGGCCAGGAATGTCGCGCAGCTCCGGCTCTTCGCGGCGGCAGCGATCGGTCACATACGGGCAGCGCGGATTTAACAGGCAGCCGGTTGGGCGGTCGTATTTACCCGGCACCACGCCAGGCAGCGAGGCCAGACGCGCTTTGTCCGCAGCAAACTCCGGCAGCGCGCGCAGCAAGGCTTGCGTGTAGGGATGACGCGGCGCTTTGAAGATATCCACCGCTTTACCGCTCTCCACCACTTGTCCGGCATACATCACGATGATGTGCTGAGCCGCTTCGGCCACCAGCGCCAGATCGTGGGTAATCAGGATCAGCGCCATATTCTCCTGCTTCTGCAACTCCAGCAGCAGTTCGATGATTTGCGCCTGAATGGTCACGTCGAGCGCGGTGGTCGGCTCATCGGCGATCAGCAGCTTCGGTTTGCAGGCAATCGCCATCGCGATCATTACGCGCTGGCTCATCCCGCCCGACAGCTGATGCGGATACACATCCAGGCGAGAAGCCGGGTCGGGAATGCCCACCTGATCGAGCAGATCAATCGCACGCTGACGACGGGTACGTTTGCTGCCGCCCTGATGCACCTTGAGCGCTTCCATGATCTGGAAACCCACGGTGTAGCAAGGGTTGAGGCTGGTCATCGGGTCCTGGAAGATCATCGCTACTTCGGCGCCCACCAACTGGCGGCGCTCTTTTTCGGAGATTTTCTGCAGGTCGCGCTGATTGAATTCCAGTTTCTCGGCCATCACGCGGCCAGGATAATCAATCAGGCCCATAATCGCCAGCGAACTGACCGATTTACCGGAACCGGATTCCCCGACGATGCCGACTACCTGGCCTTGCTCGACCTGATAGCTGATGCGGTCAACCGCACGGAACGGTGTTTTTTCGTCGCCGAAATGCACCGATAATTTGTCTACATTTAATAACGCCATCTCGGTGCCTCTTTACTGCTTGAGTTTCGGGTCGAGTGCATCACGCAAACCATCGCCCATGAGGTTGAATGCCAGAACCGTTAGCAGAATGGTCACTCCAGGGAATGTCACCACCCACCAGGCACTTTGCGCATACTGCAACACGTCGGAGAGCATGGTGCCCCACTCCGGCGTTGGCGGCTGCGCCCCCATACCGAGAAAGCCCAACGCCGCCATATCGAGGATGGCGTTGGAGAAACCTAATGATGCCTGCACGATCAGCGGTGCCAGGCAGTTAGGCAGAATATTGATGAACATCTGGCGCAGCGTACCGGCACCCGCCACGCTTGAGGCGGTAACGTAGTCGCGGTTAACTTCAACCAGCACCGCAGCACGCGTCAGACGGATATAGTGCGGCAAGGCGACGAAGGTAATCGCCAGCGAGGCATTAACGATCGACGGACCGAAGATTGCCACCAGCACCAATGCCAGCAGCAGGCTTGGCAGCGCCAGCATGATATCGACCACACGCATAATGATGGCGTCAACCACGCCGCCAAGGTAGCCGGCCATCAGGCCAAATATCACGCCGAGAATCAGCGACAGCACCACCACCATGCAGCCAACCAGCAGCGACAGGCGCGCGCCGTACATCAGGCGCGACAGCACATCGCGGCCCACGTCATCGGTACCGAGGATGTAGCTCCAGCTGCCACCTTCCTGCCAAACTGGCGGATGCAGCAAGGCATCACGGAATTGCTCAGCCGGTGCGTGCGGTGCCAGCACATCAGCAAAGATAGCGATTAACAGCATCAGAACGATGTAAATCAGGCCGATAACCGCGCCTTTGTTACGCCTGAAGTAGTGCCAGAATTCCTGCAACGGGGTCATCGGCTTGGGTGCAGCAGTTACGCTTGCGGGATCAACAGCAGACATGATTCCCCCTTATTTCTTATGACGGATACGTGGATTGACCACGCCGTACAACAGATCAACCAGCAGGTTGACCACGATGATCAGAATCGCCACCAGCAGCACGCCGCCCTGCACCACCGGATAATCACGGCGTTGCAGCGCTTCGATCAGCCAGCGACCGAGTCCCGGCCACGAGAAGATGGTTTCGGTCAGAATCGCACCGGCCAGCAGCGTACCAACCTGCAAACCAATCACGGTGACGACCGGCAGCATGGCGTTACGCAGCGCATGCACCACAATCACACGCATACGCGTCAGCCCTTTGGCGCGCGCGGTGCGGATGTAATCTTCACCCAGCACTTCCAGCATCGAGGAGCGCGTCATACGCACGATCACCGCCAGCGGAATGGTGCCGAGCACGATGGCCGGCAGAATCATGTGCATCACCGCATCTTTAAAATCGCCCTCTTCGCCCCACAGCAGCGTATCAATCAGCATAAATCCGGTGAGCGGATGACTGTCGTCAAGGAAGATGATGTCGCTGACGCGCCCGGAGACCGGCGTGAGGTTCCATTGCACCGAGACCAGCATGATCAGCATGATGCCCCACCAGAAAATCGGCATCGAGTAACCGGTGAGCGAGATGCCCACGGCAGTGTGATCGAAGATCGAGCCGCGTTTTACCGCGGCCAGCACACCAACAGGAATGCCGACAGCGACCGCGAACAACATGGCGCAGATGCCCAGTTCCAGCGTAGCTTTGAAGCGTGGTACGAATTCGTCCCAAACCGGGATACGGCTTTTCAGCGAGATGCCGAGGTCACCGTGTAAGACGCCGTTGATGTAGGTGATGTATTGCTTCCACATCGGCTGATCGAGGCCAAACTGCGCCATCAATTGCGCGTGACGTTCAGGAGAGATACCGCGTTCGCCGGCCATGATCAGTACCGGATCGCCGGGGATCAAGTGGACAAACGCGAAGGTCAATAACGTGATACCGATGAACGTTGGGATGACAAGGCCCAAACGTCGGAGTATGAATTGCAGCATAAGCCTGGTTCTCTGACATTTCCCACAGCGTTACCGCCGGGGACAACATTGCTCAACACTCGCAGCCAGCCGAAGGCGGACGCGACGCAAGAAGCGCTTCATTAGTAGAATTTGCCGGAAAAAAAGAGCGGAATACGGGCGGCGAAGGTGCCGCCCGAGGGCCAGCAATGCTGGCCCTGACCGCGATAATCCGAAAGGTTATTCCTGGATATCGACGTTTTCGAAGTGATGTTTACCTAATGGATCAACCACATAACCAGAGACTTTCTTACTCACTGGCTCGTAGACGGTTGAGTGAGCGATGATCAGCGCTGGAGCCTGGTCATGCATCACTACCTGAGCCTGTTTGTACAGTTCAATACGTTTGTTGTGATCGGCTTCAGCACGGGCTGGCTGAATCAGATCTTCAAACGGCTTGTAGCACCAACGTGAGTAGTTAGAACCGTCTTTCGCCGCTGCACAACTGAACAGCGTGGCGAAGAAGTTATCCGGATCCCCATTATCACCGGTCCAGCCCATCATCACGGTCTGGTGTTCACCGGCTTTCGCCCGTTTCAGGTACTCGCCCCATTCGAAGGTGACGATTTTGGCTTTCACGCCAATTTTCGCCCAGTCAGCCTGAACCATTTCCGCCATGCGACGTGCGTTCGGGTTGTATGGACGCTGAACCGGCATTGCCCACAGGTCGATGGAGAAACCATCAGCCATGCCTGCTTCTTTCAGCAGCGCTTTGGCTTTCTCAGGATCGTAAGCGTAATCTTTGATGTCGTCGTTGTAGCCCCACATGGTGGGTGGGATCAGGTTTTTCGCGGCCTGGCCAGCGCCCTGATAAACGGCATCAATGATGGCTTGTTTGTTCACCGCCATGGTCAGTGCCTGACGCACCTTCACGTTATCCAGCGGCTTTTTCTCGGTGTTGAACGACAGGTAACCGACGTTCAAACCAGGCTGTTCCATCAGGTTAATTTTGTCGTCTTTCTTCATGCTGGCGATGTCGGCCGGGTTCGGGTACGGCATGACCTGGCACTCGCCTTTCTGCAGTTTCGCATAACGCACAGAGGCGTCTGGCGTGATGGAGAACACTAAGCGATCAATCTTCGGCTTGGTGCCCCAGAAGTCTGGGTTAGCTTTATACAGAATGCGCGAGTCTTTCTGATACTGCTGCAGTACAAACGGACCGGTGCCCACTGGATTGAGGTCCAGCTTCTCAGGCGTGCCCGCTTTCAGCATATTGTCGGCGTACTCTTTTGACAGAATTGAGGCGAAGTCCATGCCGAGGTCAGCAATGAACGGCGCTTCTGGACGAGTCAGCGTGAAGCGTACGGTGTAATCGTCAACTTTTTCGATTTTGGCGATCAGCTTAGGCATGTCCATGCCTTCGAAGTATTCGTAGCTGCCGCCAGAAACACCGTGATATTTGTTGTTTTTGTCGAGCTGACGCTCGAAGGAGAACACGACGTCATCGGCATTGAAGGTGCGGGTTGGCTTGAAGTCTTTGGTGGTTTGCCACTTCACGCCCTGACGCAGGTGGAAGGTATAAGTTTTACCGTCCGCGCTGACATCCCATTTTTCTGCCAGACCTGGCTGCAGCTCGGTGGTACCGGTTTTGAACTCAACCAGTCGGTTGTAGATCGGTACCGAGCTTGCGTCGTAGGTGGTGCCCGATGTGAAGAGCTGCGGGTTGAAGCCTTCCGGCGAACCTTCTGAACAATAAACGAGGGTTTTCGCCTGGACACCAGCGGCAACGGTCATAGCAATCAGGCTGAGACCGACCTTCAGCATCCTGGATTTAGCCAGGGAGTTGATCATGTTTTGCTCCATTGTGATGTGATGTTGTGTGCGTCGCCCGACCTCTGATTTTTTTATGCGGTTCGGGCAGGTCAATTAAGAGTAAGCAAAATGTGAGCGGTTATTTTTTTGTGCTGGCACCGTGGAATCTGTCAGACACGTCCTTCTCTACATTTTATTGACGCATCAATTTGTCAACAGTTGCAATGAACGTCAATACAGTGTGGGGTTATTTACATAGAGTGTGACTAAGTGCAAGCAACGATAAAAAACACCCTTCACAGCCTAAGCCAAAATTAAAAAAGGTGATAAAGCGCTCAATGCCGCGTGATTATCTGGCTATGTAGTCAAATAGCAGTGATTATCACCGCTAAAAAACACACAAAACTTATTGGTAAATGTTGAATATCTGAACGATTCTGCGTGCGTTATGACGTTCAGGCAGCGGAATGTGCTAGGGAAATGGCATAAGAAATCAGCATGATGCATAAACCGGTCATAAGAAGAATGTTTCGCGAATTAAGCCTGTTGGTTTGATTTGGCAAGGGATGCAGAGAGTAAACTGGGGATATTACTGGTTATTATTGGTTTGACGCGCGGAAGGGTTAAATAGACGGGTTTTGCTGTTCGCTCGGTGCGTTGCTCAGGAAAGGCGGCTCGAACGCAAAGTCGGCGTGAATACGTCCCTGTAGCCTCGACCGCCGCATCCCTGCGGCGGACGCTTTGCTAACCGAGCCGCCTTCCCATCGCCAGGTTGGCTTCTGTTTTGCTGTTAAAAAAATGCAGAGGAGTTTGAAGAAGGATGGAATACAGGGCCGCGGAGTAAAGCTTCCGGCGCAGGGATGCGCCGGCAGAGCCCACAGGGATGTGTCCACGGCGACTTTACGGAGCGGCCCTGTATTTCAGCCTGATCGGCACAAGACCCAACAAATTACAGACGAAAAAAAACCTGCTTATAAAAGCAGGTTTCTTCAAAGATGGTCGGCGAGAGAGGATTCGAACCTCCGACCCACTGGTCCCAAACCAGTTGCGCTACCAAGCTGCGCTACTCGCCGATGGGGGCGCATATTACTGCGCTGCTAAAAAAGCGTCAATGCCTTTTACCGAAAACCCAACTGATCGCCTGGAAAGCAAGCAGCGGTCAACAACCCCAAAAAATCACAGCGCTTTAGCAGGCGCGGCCGCAGGTGCTGAACACCAGTTGTTTGCGTCTTTAATTCCGCCGTCCGGCGAGGTGTAGCCGAGGCAACCCATGATGGTGTCGAACAGCTCAAAATGACGGTGGGTTTTACCCACGCGCTGCTGGGCCTGTAAACGTTCGAAGTTGCTGCGGTTGGTTGGATCTTCAAGATACTTATCAGAAGCCCACACCATCATCGGTACACGGAACTGCTCCGGTGGCGCCATCTCGCGCGGCGTACCGTGCAAGTGCATATTCTCGCTGATTGATTCACCGTGATCGGAGGCGTAGAACACAATCGCCTTCTTATCACGCAACTGATCGAGCACGCTATCCAGCATGGTATCAACGTATAAAATCGAGTTGTCGTAGGCGTTAATCAACTGCGCTTTACTGCACTTCTCATCAACGCCCATGCACTCCGGCTGATAGCGCGCGAAGTCTCGCGGGTAACGCTGAGAATAAAGGTAGTGCGAGCCTTTGGTGTGCAGAATCACCACGTGCTTGCCTTTCGGGAAGCGCTGTAACGATGCCTGCAACTCCGGCACTAACAGCATGTCATCGACCGCTTTGCCCTGATTACGCTTCTCTGAACCAATCTGCTCACGGAACGAGAAGTTATTGGTGTCAGCGTTATCGTAGAACCACACTTCGCTCTGCATCGCGAACAGCTCAGACGTGAAGCCCAGCTCTTTCAACACGGCGAAAACATTTTGTTCTTTCAACGTGCGGCCCGGATTATCCATGGTGCCGCCTTCGCGCACGAACATGCAGCGCAGCGACAGCTTGGTGGCGGTATCACAAGATTCACCACGGAACGCGACCAGGTTCTTCTCTTTCGACAGCTTCGGCGTGGTATCACGATCGTAGCCGAGCATGCCCATGTGATCCCAGCGCGTGGTTTCGCCAATCACAAACACCATATAGGTATCGTCGATGCCCGCAGGCGCGACGTAAGTAAACTCTTTTGCCGGATCGAGTAACTTCTGGCCATCCCACTCTTCATCAACTTTGGTCCAGGCGAACAGGCCCAGCGCGGCAATCCAGTTGGATGGCAGATACGAGTGCGCCACCACGCCGCCATAGCTCGGCAAATCGATGTTGGTGATCTCTTCATTCACCTTCTGCAGCTTGTCGAAATAGCGAATCGGCAGCCAGACCAGCGCCACGCTCAGCAGCATAACGGCTACCGGCTTAAGACGTTGGCCAGGCGTTTTAAGTTGTTCAATCAGTGTCTGGCTAAGCTTATTGCGCCAGATAAGCAGCAGCGGCAACGCACTCACCAGCACCATCCACAGCACGAAATGCAGACCAATCACTTCTTTAGAGAGATCGATATCGGTGGTCATCACCGAGGCGATAATGCCGTAGCCAATCACCACGTTGAAGAACGCCATGTAATAAGCGGCGGCAACAGAGATGATCACGGTGAGTGTGGCGAGAATGCGGTAAACCCATTTGCCGCCCAGCGACAGCAAGCGCATCAGGAAGAAAGTCAGCAGTACCGCTGCCATAACTTCCGCCGCTGCAGAGAGCCAGTTAGAGATATTGGATTTCGATAAGAAGCCGTCAAAGCGGCGATAAAATATCGGTAAATTCAGTAAGATACCGAGATATAACGCAAGCAGCAGAGACAGCTTTTGCTGCGTTAAACTTTTAATATAATTCATGAAAATTTTCTATTCCCGACCTGGTGTCGTTGTATCAACCGTTATGTGACTGTTTAAAGACAGCAGAGTTCGCTAAACCGCAGTAAAAGCGTGACGCAAGATGCAGGATCGGGACGATTCCGACTGGCGAAAGGGCGATGGCGCGAAGCCGAGCAGTAGAACATTTAACCAATGGTAAGACCAGATAAATTTTCTAATCGAACCGGTTAGCGTTTTATTCAGATGTGAAAAAGGCTCCCGCAGGAGCCTGTTATCGTGAACAACATCAATTAGTTGATGATGTTCAGCGTCACGTCGATATTGCCACGCGTTGCGTTTGAGTATGGGCAAACGATGTGTGCCGCATCCACCAGCTTCTGCGCTTCAGCTGCATCCATCTCTGGCAGATGAATATTCAGTTTGGCTTCAATACCGAAACCGTTCGGGATTGGGCCAATGCCAACTTCGCCTTCAATCCACGCATCTTTCGGCATCGAAATCTTGTCGCGGCCAGCCACAAACTTCATCGCTCCGAGGAAACACGCTGAATAACCTGCAGCAAACAGCTGCTCTGGGTTAGTCACTTCGCCGCCTGCGCCGCCCATCTCTTTTGGCACGCCCAGTTTTACATCCAGTACGTTGTCGGAAGAAGTAGCACGACCATCACGACCGCCGGTAGCTTTAGCTTTTGCAGTGTAAACAACTTTTTCTAAAGACATAATAACCTCATTAATTCGCTATATAATCGCGCACTACTTATTATGCGCAAACCTGAACGTCATCTTTTGGGTTGTCGGGACAGCGACTTCCCCTGTTTATTAATTGGCGCGGTAAAGGCTATCGCGCAACTCGTCTAACTGAGCTTTCAGAGATGCCATCACCTGGTCATCGCAGGCTGTTGCGCACTGAATGGCTTCCGGAATACTTTCTGCTTTGTCACGCAACGCACGACCTTCATCGGTCAGCGTTACCACAACCTGACGCTCATCCTGACGGGAACGCTGGCGATGCAATAAACCCGCGCTCTCCAGACGTTTCAACAGCGGCGTCAGCGTAGCTGAATCAAGAAACAGCTGCTCGCCAATCTCAGAGACCGTCACATCGTCCTGACTCCACAGCACCAGCATCACCAGATATTGCGGATAGGTAATCTCCAGCTTTGATAGCAGCTGGCGATAGACTTTGTGCATCGCGAGATTCGCCGAATACAGTGCAAAGCAGAGCTGCTGATCTAACTGAAGTGGCGCCTGCTTCACTTTTTTGTCATCTTGATTACTGTTCATGGGTTTCAATATAAATAGCGCGCTAGATAATTGCAAGCGACTTTTCTCTGGGAGAGTGAAATATGCGAGATTCACTGGAAGAGCAAGCGCGCCGTTATGCCACTGAGGCGCATGCCGCTGCGGGTCAACGTCGCAAATACACTGACGAGCCTTACATTGTGCATCCGGCTGCCGTCGCCGAATTAGTGCGTAGCGTTACCGATGATGAACAGATGATTGCCGCCGCCTGGCTGCATGACACGGTAGAAGACACGCCCAGCACCATTGACGATATCGAACGCCATTTCGGCCCGCGCGTGGCGGAACTGGTGGACCAGCTCACCGACAGCGCGCAGCCTGCGGCAAAAAACCGCGCCGCACGCAAGCTGGCGCATTTTCGCCACACCGCCGATGCCTCGCCCCAAGCGCAAACCATCAAGCTGGCCGACATCATCGACAACACCCGCGCCATCGTGCAGTACGATGCCGACTTTGCGCGCGTCTATCTGGTGGAAAAGCAAATTCAGATTCAGCTGTTACGCCAGGGCGATAGCCATCTTTGGCGGCAGGCAGAGCAGACCATCAAACAAGGGCTTGCGCAGTTAGCGCAACCGCCGTACAGCGTGCCGGAGAGCTGGTTCGTTAAACAGGCAGCAAAGTATGGCGCCATAAATTAAAAAACCCGCCATCAAGGCGGGTTGGATCATCCCCAAAAAGGGATTACTCCAGCAGCTGGCGCCCTAAATAAGGGTTGGCCTGCAACAACTTCATCAATTTACGCGCCGTAGCGGAAGGACGTGTACGTTGCGCCTCCCAGCTTTTCACTGACGAAACGCTGACACCCATCACACGGGCAAATTCGTCAACCTGCATGCCGGTCATCTCGCGCAAACGCTGCGGCTCGGGAACTGTAGTCTGATTGATTGAAATTTCTGATACGGATGGCTTCGCGTCACGTGTCAAAACAATCTGCTCAAGGCTGCTGAGCAACTCGACCATGGGATCTTTTAATTCCATAGAGAACTCCTTAAAAACTCACTATGAAGCACGTGAAAGTAGAGAGGTAAGCGCCACCAGGCGCTGAAACCGGACGATCAGGCTGTATCCCGAAGCGGTTTCGCATAGTTATTATCAAACCGATGCGGGACACAGCCTGTTGAGCACTGCAAAAGATGTCAGGGCAATGCAACAATAGTTCGGGTTTCTAAGTATGGGACATATCCCCGACTTTGCTGCCAGATTCCTGATTATTTTTTATTCTTTCTTATGCCACTTTTGGGTCGATCACCATAAGCAATTGACCTGCCTGCACTTGCTGCCCAGACTGCCGCGTCAGACTATGGATTTTTCCACTGACGGGCGCGACGATCGGGATTTCCATCTTCATTGATTCGAGAATGCCGACCGTGGCCCCCGCACTGATTTGACTGCCTTCCTCCACCAACCATTGCCACACGCTGCCCGCCACCTGGCTTTCAACGGGATGACAACCGGCTGGCACCACACTCTCTTCGCTGCTCTGCGCTTGCAGCTGGCTATCGAAGGTAAACTGCCCTTCCGCTCGCCAGCACGCTAACTCCTCATCAAACGCCTGCTGGCGCTGCTGCTGGAAGGCATCAATCTCCTGCGCGTGCTGCGTCAGCATCGCCTGATACTCGGCGAGGCGGAATTCACCCTGTTCCACGCGTAGCGGATAATCGCCCCACGGGAAACGCTCACGAATCTGCAGCAACTCGTCGGCATCTACCGGATAAAAGCGTATTTGATCGAAGAAGCGCAGTAACCAGGGCTGGGTAAACGCAGCTGTAGGGCGATCGCGGTTCCACATCTGCATAGTGCGTCCAACAAACTGATAGCCGCCCGGCCCTTCCATGCCGTACACGCACATATAAGCGCCACCGATACCGACTGAATTTTCCGCCGTCCAGGTGCGCGCCGGATTGTATTTGGTGGTCACCAGGCGATGGCGCGGATCGAGTGGCGTAGCCACCGGCGCACCGAGATAGACATCGCCCAATCCCATTACCAAATAAGAGGCGCTAAATACGATCTCTTTTACCGACTCAATGCTATCCAGCCCATTGATGCGGCGAATAAATTCAATATTGCTTGGGCACCACGGCGCATTCGGTCTGACGGATTGGTCGTAGCGCACAATCGCTTCACGACAGGCCGCATCATCCCAGCTAAGTGGCAGCCAGACGGTGCGCGCAGGCACGGCCGCATCGGCCAGGCTACCCAATGCTAAATCAGCGTGCAATATTTGCGCCACTCGCTCACTTCTGCCACACATTTGTTCGTCATAATGAATTTGTAGCGAGCGGATGCCAGGCGTCAATTCCAGTTGCCCCGGCAGCGGATGCGCTTCCAGCCATTGCATCAGCGCATGCACGCGAAAACGCAACGCGATATCCAGTTGCAAATCGCCATATTCCACCAGCAAAAAACGGTCGCCCGCCGCCCGAATACAGAGCGAAGGACGTTGCTCCGTTGCCGCATGATGGTGCAGAACCGGATCAATTAAGGGTAGCGCCGCGTTCACTGTAATCGGTTGAGATTGCAGTTTGATGATCTCGTCACGCTGCGCCTGCGCCAGTTGATCGGCGGTGGCAAGTTCGATCGGCTGGAACTGGACGCGATCGCCAGCTTTCAGCTGCCCCAGCTTCCACAGATCGGCTTCAATCACCGTTGCCGGACAAACAAATCCTCCCAGCGATGGGCCATCCGGGCCGAGGATCACCGGCATATCGCCGGTAAAATCCACCGCGCCGAAGGCGTACGCATTGTCGTGGATGTTCGAGGGATGCATGCCCGCTTCGCCGCCATCGCTGCGTGCCCAGGTCGGTTTGGGGCCGATCAGGCGAATGCCGGTGCGGCTGGAGTTGTAGTGCACTTGCCACTCAGCGGCAAAAAATTCCGCGATGTCATCATCGGTGAAGAAGGTTGGCGCGCCATGCGGACCGTAAATCACCCGCAGCTGCCAGCTGCCGTTCAGTGACGGCAGCAAATTATCCGGCAAGCTGGCCGCTGTCAGCACCTGCGGCGCGGCGAGATGCAGTACATCACCGGCGCGCAGCGCGCGTCCGGCATGACCACCAAATTTGCCGAGAGTGAAAGTGCTGCGGCTACCCAGATAGCGCGGCGTATCGAGGCCACCGGCCAGCAGCAAATAGCTGCGGCTGCCGTCTCGTACTTCGCCGAGCGTCAGCGTTTGCCCGGCCTGCGCCGTCAGCCGCTGATGCATCGGTATCGTTTGTTGATCAAGCTGCGCGGCAATCGGCGCGCCGGTCAGGACAAAACTGCAGGCCTGGTTGAAGCGCAGCGTCGGGCCACGCAAGGTGATCTCCAGCCCGGCGGCCTGCGCATCATTGTCTAACAGGCGATTACCCAGCTGGAACGCGCGGCTGTCGAACGGACCGGAAGGCGGCACGCCAACATGCCAATAACCGATGCGGCCCGGCGCATCTTGCACTGTGGTTAAGGTGCCGCCGCTGAGAATATCCAGCGTTGGCGGCTGCCACTGCAGGGTGCCGAGCGTGGCGGTGATGATGCGTCCCTGCTGCACGTCCGGCAGCGTGCACAGCTGGCGCAGCCATAGCAAATTGGTTTCGATGCCGTACAGTTCGGTGGCGGATAGCGCCTGCGCCATGCTGCCTAGCGCGCTGGCACGGTCTGCGGCATGTACAATAAGTTTCGCCAGCATCGGATCGTAAAATGGCGAAACCTCCATGCCGCTCTCAACGCTGCTGTCGATGCGCAGCGTAGCGCCCTCAATCGTAGTCGGGAACTGCACATGGCTGAGCAATCCCGCGCTGGGCTGGAACTGCTTAGCCGGATCTTCGGCGTAAAGCCGTACCTGAATGGCGTGACCTTGCACCACCGGCTGCAAATCGGCCAGCGGCGGCAATCTTTGCTGCGCCAGTTCTACCATCCAGCGCACCAGATCAACGCCATACACCATTTCGGTGACGCCATGTTCCACCTGCAAGCGCGTGTTCACTTCGAGGAACCAGAACTGCTGGCTGGCATCGTCATAAACATATTCCACCGTGCCCGCGCTGCGATAGTTCACCGCCCGCGCCAGCCTTACGGCGGTGGCCTGCAACTGCGCGCGCACCGCAGCGCTCAAGCCCGGTGCGGGCGTCTCTTCCAGTACCTTTTGATTGCGGCGCTGGGCCGAGCAATCACGCTCGCCAAGCGCGATGACTTCACCTGCGCCGTCGCCAAAAATCTGCACTTCGATATGGCGCGCACGCGCAATAAACTTCTCTAAAAACACGCCATCGTCGGCGAAGTTGTTGCCCGCCAGGCGCTTCACGCGGGTAAATGCCGCGTCGAGCTGTTCGGCATCGTCGCAGCGCTGCATGCCAATGCCGCCGCCGCCCGCGGTGCTTTTCAACATGACCGGATAGCCAATCTGCGCCGCCATCTGCTGCGCCTCGGCCAGCGAAGCCAGTAAGCCGCTGCCCGGCAGCAGCGGCACATTATTCTGTTCAGCCAGCGCACGCGCGCTGTGTTTCAGGCCAAAGGCTGCCATCTGCTCGGCGCGCGGCCCAAGAAAATGCACGCCCGCCGCTTCGCAGCGCGTGACAAACTCCGGATTTTCACTGAGAAAACCGTAGCCGGGATGCAGCGCCTGCGCGCCACTCTGCGCGGCTATCGCCAGCAGTTTATCCTGATTGAGATAAGTGTCTCGCACCTGACCTTCACCGAGCGACCAGGCTTCATCCGCCAGACGCACATGGCGCGCATGACGGTCGGCTTCGGCGTATACGGCAATCGCCCGGATATTCATGGCTTGCAGGGTTCGAATAATGCGCACGGCAATCGCGCCACGGTTGGCAATTAATACGCGATCAATCATGACTGAATACTCTCGTTGCGGCAGGTCGTCCTGCGTAGCATTGACGGCAGAAAACGGGTCGTCCCGTTGCGTCAGAGAATCACCACACGCTGACTAAAATCGGCGTTGGGTTGTAACCGTTGCAGGGATTGTTGAGCTGCGGGCAATTGGAGATCAGCACCAGCACGTTGATGTGCACCAGCATCTCGACATATTTGCCCGGCGCAGAAATGCCGTCGGCAAAGGTCAATCCGCCATCCTGCGTCACCGGCACGTTCATGAAAAAGTTGATGTTGTGGGTGATGTCGCGGCGCGTCAGGCCAAACTCCGGCTGTTCCGCCACCGCCAGCATCCAGCTATCGCGGCACGAATGCATATGGCGCTTCTCCAGGTCATAGCGCACCGTGTTGCTCTCGCACGAACAAGCGCCGCCGAGCGTGTCGTGACGGCCGCAGGTATCGGCAGTGATGGTCAGCATTGGGCGATCAAAGTTCGAGCGCAGCACGCTGCCGGCCGTCAGAAACACATTGTTCTGCCCGCGCAGCGTGTCGCTCATGCTGTAGCGTTCGGCGGTGTCCTCAGCATTGAAAAACAGCGTATCGGCGGCTTGATTGCCTTCAAGATCGGTGATGCGTAGCGTTTGGCCCGCCTCGATGCGCTGCAGCCAGTAATCACCGGCATCAATTTGCTGCTGGAAGCGCGCTTCGACTGGATTGCGCTGACTTTCAATGATCATCACATTTCTCCTTGCAGTTGATACAGCGCGTTATTGCGCAGACCGCGCTGATTCTCGTCGCGCTCGAGACACATCGCCGGCAGCGGCGCGTGTTGCGCATCCAGTTCGATCTGCACCGGCTGGCGCGGATAATCCTGCGATGCGCTGAGCGGATGCGGGCAAGTGTGCAGCAGCACCAGCGTGTCCATCGCGAAACGTAAACGCACGCTGGCACCCGCCGCGCCCTGACGTTCCAGCTGCAAAGTGCCACTGTCGTCGGCGCGCACCTGCGCAAACAGATTGAGGCAGGACGCCATATCGCGCTGGCCGAGCCCATTTTTAGCCAGCTCGACGAGAAAACTGTCGTAGCCATTTTGATGGCGCAGATTGCGCGCCTGCTGATAGGTGCTGGCACCAAAACGCGCGGCGGTTTGTGCGGCATTCAGCGTGCCGCACACGCTTTCGTGCCAGCCGAAGCTGTCGTGTTCGATGCCGCAGAAAATACGTCCCATATCTGAATAGAGACAATGACCGGCGGTGAGGCGGAAAGTGTGCTGGCACTTCAGGGTGTCGGGCGCGTTATAGCGCTCCAGCAGGTTTTCCGGGTTGTAAAACAGCAGGCCGACGTTGGCGCCACCTTCGACATCGGTGAGGGTCAGCGCACTGCCGCTGCGCATCATCAGCGACCAGTGTGCGCCGCTCGGCAACAAGGTTTGATAAGGCTTCATGGTTTTCTCCTTTAGGCGACCTGCGGTTCGGATGGCTGTGCGCGATCCAGCGGCAGATCGTAAGTGATGGTCGCGCCCCAGGCTTCAGGCGCGTGCGGATCGTGGCGCAGCTTGTCGAACACCAGCAGACGCGATGCAAGGCTAAATCCCTCTTTCAAATCGTGGGTGATCATGAAAATGGTCAGGTTATGCTGCTGCCACAAACGGGTGATCAGCTGGTGCATCTCGCTACGGATGCCGGGATCGAGTGCGCCGAAGGGTTCATCGAGCAGCAAAATGCGCGGCTGCTTCATCAACGCCTGCGCCAGCGCCAGACGCTGCTGCATGCCGCCCGACAGCTGATGCGGATATTTATTCTGTGCCTGTTCAAGCCCGACCTGCGCCAGCATGGCCTGCGCGCGCTGGCGAATCGCCTGGCGTTTCTTTCCCCACACGCGGCCCAGCCAACGCGCACTGCTGAACTCGCCGCCCAGCATCACGTTGCCCAGCACCGTCAGATGCGGAAACACGGAATAACGCTGAAACACCACGCCGCGATGCGCATCCGGTTCGTCGGGGATAGGTTCGCCATCCAGTAACAGCTGGCCTTTGCTGGGCGCTTCAGTGCCGAGCAGCATATTCAGGAAGGTGGTTTTGCCGCAGCCGGATGCACCGACAATCGCCACAAACTCGCCCTCTTCAACCTCGATATTGAGGCGCTCCAGCACCACTTGCTGACCGTAATGTTTCTCAAGGTTTTTCAGTTGCAGTAATGACATCGCTCGCCCCTTATTTCGCGTGATACCACGGCCAGCAGCGACGGCTAATCAGCCGCAGCAACAGGTCGAGCAGGAAGGCCAGCAGCGCGATCCACGCCACGTAGGGCAGAATCACATCCATTGCCAGATAACGCCGCATCAGGAAGATGCGATACCCCAGGCCTTCCGTGGCGGCGATGGCTTCGGCGGCAATCAGAAATAGCCACGCCGACGCCAGCGACAGCCGTACCGCATCCAACAGGCGCGGCATCAGCTGCGGCAGGATCACGCGCCATAAAATCTGTGCGCTGTGCGCGCCGAGCGTCTGCGCTTTCACCAGCTGCTCGCGTGGGATCTTCTGCACCTGCAGCTGCAAATCGCGGGCAATCAGCGGCGTAATGCCGATGACAATCAGCGGCGTAATGCCGATGACAATCAGCACCACTTTCGATACTTCGCCGAGACCAAAACAGATAAACAGAATCGGCAGAATCGCCAGCGGCGGCACCAACGCAAACAGCGTCACCAGCGGCGCCAGCACCGCACGCACCACCGGCAGCGCGCCGGTGAACAGACCCAGCGCCAGCGCCAATAGCGCGCTGATCGCCACACCACACAGCAAACGCAGCAGACTGGCGGCGGTATCGCTCCACAACAGATATTCGCCAGTGCGCGGGCTGGGCTGAAATGCCATGCGGCTGATGGCGTCGCCCATGGCGTTAAAGCCCGGCAACAGCTTGTCTGCCGCATTCAGACTGAGACGCGCCTCCGACGCGAACAGATACACCAGCAGCAGCGCCAGCAGCGGCAGAATGCCCAGCAGCAAGCGCCCCAGCGGCAGCGGTTGGTAGTTGATCAACTTACGCATCGGCATCGCCTCGCTTACAGCTGCCCGGCGGCGGCCATTTTGGTGTACTCATCGGTGAAGCGCAGTTTGAGGTTACCCGCATCGCCCCAATTGCCCGCAGGCGTTACCACGCCCACCACATCGGCGCTCGGCGCGCCCTCGCCCAGCAAACCGTGCTTGAACGAGAACTCGGCGACCATCTGCATGGTGGCTTTGAGCTGTGGGCTTTGGACGAAATCGAGGGTGGTTTTGGCATCGCTAAACAGATGCGTGGCGGCCAGCTGCTGGTCAAAACCCGCCAGATCGGTGCCGGAAGCCTGCGCCATTTGTGTACGTGCCGCTTTAGCGCTGTCGGTTGGGCCGGACATGGTTTTCAACGTTTCATACCATGCGCCGGTCAGCGCTTTGCCGAGCTGCGGATACTTCTGCAACGTGGCGCTGTTGACCACCAGCAGATCGAGGATTTCGCCAGGAATTTGCGCGGAAGAGAAAATCAGATGGCTGTTCGGCTGCTTCTCCGCTTCGGCGAGCAGCGGATTCCAGGTAACGATAGCGTTGACGTCGGCGGTGCCGAACGCCGCCACCAAATCGGCATCGGCGGTGTTCACCACTTTGACGTCTTTCTCGCTCATGCCGGATTTCTCCAGCGCCCGCGCCAGCAGGTAATGCGAAACCGAGAGTTCGACCAGATTGATTGGCTTGCCTTTCAGCGCTGAAAGGTTGCCCGCGCCTTTCAGCAGAATGCCGTCGTTACCGTTGGAGTAATCGCCAACGATCAGCGCCGTGCTATCCACGCCGCCGGTGGCCGGAATGGTCAGTGCATCCATGTTGGTCATGGTGCAACCAGCAAAACCCCCAGCGGTGTATTGATTCACCGACTCGATATAGTCGTTAACCTGCACAAACTGGATATCGATGCCGTATTTGTCGGCCCATTTTTTGACGATGCCGCTCTGCTGCGCGTAATCCCACGGCATCCAGCCCGCGTAGATCGACCAGCAAATCTTAAAGGAGGGTTTGTCGGAGGCCAGCGTGTTGACGCTGAACAGCGTGATGGTGCAAAGCAACAGCAGGCGAAGGCAGGCTTTGATCATGATGGTTCCTCTGGCGTTAACGGACGAAAAAAAGCAGGAGGCGGCGAGCAACGTTCTCGCTTTCCTCCCGGGCTTTTTTCCCGCCGTGTAACCGTCAGAGGACGGTCGGTCACTCTCGGACCAGCATCTTTCGACCGGAACCCTAGTGACCCATTGCAAATTGTCTGGCGACCTCGGTTGCCCGCTATCGCTCCTGCATCTGCGTTAACACATACAAAATAGATGCCAAGGTTATATCCCGCTGAAAACCATCGGTTATTCACCCACCGTGCGTCGCCGCACTGCTGGCATTGCACAGATAAGCAGCGCGCGCGCACCACCGTGAAGCAGTATGCCGGTGAGGACGTTGACGCTTCTCGCAATTCTCAACCGGCACTGAAAAAACTTTTACTTTGCGATCATGTGGTTATCACACATTGATGACACGCTAATCCGAACCAATTAAATATTGGTTCACTTCTTGCCTAGGCTAATAAAGCTGCCTAATTCACCTTTCATCAGGAAAAGTGCTGGATACGCGGCGATTACCGATCTTTTTCTGATGCATAAACAGGCGAACCAATCATGAATGACACGCCAGAAACCAGCCGCAACTCCAGCACCGCACTTGAGCAACTGCGCCAGCTGATTCAGCAGCAGGAGCACACGCCCGATCGCGCGCTGCCCACCGAACGTGAGTTAGCCGAGCGGTTTGGCATCGGTCGTCGTGAAATTCGCCGGGCATTAGATGTGCTGGAAGAAGAGGGCCGCATCTGGCGTAAACAGGGCAAAGGCACCTTTGTTGGGCCCTCCGCGCCAGTGCAGCCGCTGGTGCTACAGGATCTGCCACAGCAATCGAATCTGCTTGAAGTGATGGAAGCGCGTTTACAGCTGGAGCCGGGGCTGGCACGTCTTGCCGCCCTGCGCGCCACCAAAGAACAAATCGCCTTAATGAAACGCCTGCTGGAGCGCATGCACGCCATCACGCCGCCTGAAGATGGCGATCAGCATGAACTGTGGGACAGCGCCTTCCATCGCGCCATCGCCGAAGCGGCGGGCAATCGTTTGATGCTCGGGCTGTTTGATGCCGTCGATGCGGTGCGCCGCGATCCCGGCTGGCAGCATCTGCGGGTACAGGCGCGCACCCCGGCACGCCTGGATAACTATGACACCCATCATCAGCGGCTGGTGATGCACATCGCCCAGCGCCAGCCCCATGAAGCGGCAGCGGCGATGCGTGAGCATCTGCTTGCGCTGCAACAGGCGCTGATGGAAACGCTCTATTCCCGCCAGGAGGAAGCGCCATGACCGCACATCCCGTTTTATCGCTACGCAATCTGCGCGTGCAGTTTCGCGGCTCGCCTGTCACGGTACTGGATGATATTTCTCTGGAGCTACAGGCGGGAGAAACGCTGGCGCTGGTCGGTGAATCGGGCTGCGGCAAAAGCATCACCTCACTCACGTTAATGGGTTTGCAGCCTGACAGTGCGCAAATCTTGCAGGGCGACATGCTGTTTGATGGCCGCGATCTGCGCCAACTCAGCAGCAGTGAATACGCCAGCCTGCGTGGCAACCAATTGGCGATGATTTTTCAGGAACCGATGACCTCGCTTAATCCAGCCTTCACGCTTGGCGATCAGCTGAGCGAAGCGGTGATGCGCCATCGCAAAGTGAGTAAGCGCCAGGCAATGGACGCGGCGCTGGCGATTCTGCAAAAAGTGCAAATTCCAGCAGCTGAACAGCGGCTGAAAGCCTATCCGCATCAGCTCTCCGGCGGCATGCGCCAGCGCGTGATGATTGCCATGGCGCTGATCAACCAGCCAAAACTGTTGATTGCCGATGAACCCACTACCGCGCTCGACGTCACCATTCAGGCGCAAATTCTGGCGCTGTTGAACACCCTAAAACAGGACACTGGCACCGCAGTATTGATGATCACGCATGATCTCGGCGTGGTAGCGGAAGTGGCGCAGCGCGTGGCGGTGATGTATGCCGGTCAGGTGGTGGAGAGCGGCAGCGTGGAGCGTATTTTCAACGATCCGCAGCATCCGTACACCATTGGCCTGATGGGCTCAATTCCCAGCCTGAGCGCGCGTGAAGGGGCGTTAGCCACCATTCCCGGCCAGGTGCCGTTGCCGGAAAACATGCCGGCTGGCTGCCGCTTTGCCACGCGTTGCCCCTTCGCCGAAATACGCTGCCACCAGCATCGTCCGGCGTTGCGCGCACTGGCGAACGATCATCATGTGGCCTGTTTCCGCGCCCCGTTAGAGCAACACGTCACGCTGGGAGAAAGTGCATGAAGCCGATTTTAGAGTGCCGCGATTTAAGCAAAACCTTCTCCACGGGCAACCGGCTGTTTTCACGCAATCGCGGCGTGACGGCGGTCGATCGCGTTGCGCTACAGGTGATGCCGGGCGAAACGCTGGCGATTGTCGGCGAATCCGGTTCCGGTAAATCGACGCTGGGACGTTTGCTGCTGCGTTTATTAGCCGCCAGCGCCGGCGACGTGTTCTATCAGGGCGAAAGCATCACCGATGCCAGCGGCGCGCGACTCAATCAGCTGCGTCGCGAATTGCAGATTATCTTTCAGGATCCGTTTGCCTCGCTCAATCCGCGCATGACGGTGCAGCAGATTGTTGGCGAACCTTTGTGGCTGCATGAAAAGATGAGCCGCGATCAGCGCCACGCGCGCGTCGCCGAACTGCTGCGCACCGTTGGCTTGCCTGCGGCCTGGGCCGAACGTTACCCGCACGAGTTTTCAGGCGGCCAGCGCCAGCGCATTGGTATTGCCCGCGCGCTGGCCTCACAGCCGAAATTACTGCTCGGCGATGAGCCGGTTTCAGCGCTGGATGTGTCCGTGCAGGCGCAGGTGGTGAATCTGCTTGAGAGCCTGAAACAGCAGTTTGGCCTGACGATGGTGATCGTGGCGCACGGTTTGGCGGTGATCCGCCATATGAGCGATCGCGTGGCGGTGATGTATCTCGGTCAGATTGTCGAACTGGCCAGCGTCGATGAGATTTTTGATGCGCCGCTCCATCCTTATACGCAAGCGTTGATTGCCTCCGCGCCACAAATGCAGCCGGGCGTCAGTCGCACCATCCCAATGCTGCAGGGTGATTTGCCCAACCCAGCAGATCCACCTAGCGGCTGCCGTTTTCATACCCGTTGTCCCTATGCCACAGCGGAATGTCGCCAGTTTGAACCGATTAATCAGGTGCTGAGCGGCGGCCGCCAAATTGCCTGTCACCGCTGGCAGGAGATTAATCGCGATCGCAGCGTCATCACCCTTGCGCCACCTTCCGCCGCTTTTTTACGTCGCCGCGCCCTGTTTGAGCAGGCGGTGAATCAGCAAGCCTAACCTCTGGAGATACACCGTGAAGCAAGCTCGTCATACGTTATTAACCGCCCTCAGCGGTCTGTTACTGCTCGGGGCTAGCGCCCACAGCCAGGCTGACAGCGTGATTCGCATCGGCCTGGGCGCCGATCCCGACATGCTCGATCCGCATCTGGCGCGCACCTATTACGGCCGTTTTGTGTTTGCGGCCATGTGCGATCGTTTGGTCGATGTTGACCAAAACCTCAAAGTGGTACCGGGTCTCGCGACCGATTGGGCGTGGAGCGAGGACGGCAAAACGCTGACCATGAATCTGCGCAGCGGCGTGACCTTTCACGATGGCGAAAAATTTGATGCGCAAGCGGTGAAATTCAATATCGAACGTGCGCAAACGCTGCCGGGTTCGCTGCGTAAAAGTGAAATCTCCTCGATTGAAAGCGTGGAAGTGAGCGGCCCGATGCAGGTGAAGTTCCACCTGAAAAACCCGGATGCGGCGCTGCTGAGCCAGCTGACCGACCGCGCCGGAGCCATGCTGGCACCGGAAGCGGCGAAAAAGCCCGATTTCGCCGCTCATCCGGTCTGCTCTGGCCCGTATCAGTTCGACAGCCGTGTTCAGCAGGATCGCATCGTGCTCAAGCGCTATGACAATTACTGGAATAAAGGCGCCTATCACTTCGATAAGGTGATTTTCCTGCCGATCCCGGATGCTTCAGTGCGCCTCGCAAACCTGCGTGCGGGCGATTTGGATCTCACCGAAGGCGTGGCCGCCAGCGATGTGAAAACCGTTGAAGCCGATAGCAAACTGGCGCTGGCAAAAGTCACAGGTCTTGGTTATCAGGGCATCACTTTCAATATCAACAACGGCAAAGTCGATGCTAATAGTCCGCTGAAAGATGCGCGGGTGCGTGAAGCGTTCTCACTGGCGATTGACCGTGATGCGCTGAACCAGGTGGCGTTTGAAGGCTTATATACGCCAGCCAATCAGGCGTTTTCACCGGTCAGCGCGTATCACGTCAAAACACCGATCGCACCGCGCGATGTTGAGAAAGCCAAAGCACTGCTGAAGGCTGCGGGTGTTACCACACCGCTGAATCTGACGCTGCTGGTCAGCAATAACCCGACCGCGCAGCAGATGGGCCAGGTGATTCAGGCGATGGTCGGTGAAGCCGGTTTCAACCTCAATCTGCAAATGAGTGAGTTCGCCACCCTGTTGGATCGCCAGCAGCGTGGGGATTATCAGCTTAGCCTGTCGGGTTGGTCTGGTCGTCCGGATCCGGACGGCAGCATCTATTCGTTTATTAACAGCAAAGGCACGCTCAATGACGGACGCTACAGCAATGCGCAGATCGATGAGTGGCTGAATGCCGCGCGTCTCACCAACGACCAGGCACAGCGTCAGGCGCTCTACACCCAGGTGGTGAACCAACTGCAAAGCGATATGCCGATTGCTTACCTCTACTTTGAGCCACGCATTTTTGGCATGTCGAAAAAACTGCAGGGCTTCAAAGCCTGGCCGGACGGATTGGTACGTTTGGCTGGCGTAAGTCTGGCGCAGTAAACCGCTAAGGAGCGAGGATGCTGGAACTGATTGTAAAACGGCTATTGCTGGCCATTCCGACGCTGCTGCTGGTGAGCATTATGGTGTTCGCACTGCAAAAGCTGCTGCCGGGCGATCCGGTGCTGGCGATGGCGGGCGAAGAGCGCGATCCAGCGGTTATCGCCCAGCTGCGGGCGGAATATCATCTGGACGATCCGATTCCCGCGCAATATTTCGCCTGGATGGGTAATGCGCTAACCGGCGATTTGGGCATGTCGCTGCGCACCAAAGAGCCGGTGACGGCGCTGATCGCCAGCAAATTGCCGGTCACGCTGGAATTGTCATTGCTGGCGATGATTATCGCGCTGGTGATTGGCATCAGCATGGGCATCATCGCCGCGGTGCGCAAAGACAGTTGGGTCGATCACACCACCAACTTTGTCGCGCTTTCCGGGATTTCAGTGCCTCACTTCTGGCTCGGTATTTTGCTGATTCTGCTGTTCTCAGTACACCTGCAATGGCTGCCGGCATCGGGTTTTGTGCCGGTTAGCGAGGATGTGGCGCAGAACCTGAAAACGCTGCTGCTGCCGGCGCTGGTGCTTGGTACCGGACTGGCCGCCACGTTAATGCGCCACACTCGCGCTTCAATGATCGCCGTGCTGAAAGCGGATTACATTCGCACCGCACGCGCCAAAGGGCTGCTGGCAAAGAAAGTGGTGCTCAAGCATGCGTTGCGTAATGCGCTGATGCCGATTGTTACTCTTACCACGCTGCTGTTTGGCGAGTTGCTGGGTGGCGCGGTGCTGACCGAGCAGGTCTTTACGCTGCCCGGCTTTGGCAAGATGATTGTCGATGCGGTATTCAACCGTGATTACGCCGTGGTGCAAGGCGTGGTGCTGGTGGTGGCGATTGGCTTCTTGCTGCTCAATCTGCTGGCCGATGTGCTCTATATGATCATTAACCCGAAAATGCGAGGCTGACCATGAGCGAGGTATTAACCGCTGGCGCACTGCCTGCAGTGGCAAAGCCGAATCGTCGGGTGCTGAAAAAGTTCCTGCGTAATAAAAGTGCGCTGATTGGTGCGGTGATTGTGCTGCTGTTTGTCGCCGTGGCGCTGCTGGCACCGTGGCTGGCACCGTTTGATCCCATCAAAGCCAATTTCCTTGCGGTGCGTAAAGCACCTACGGTGCTGCACTGGTTTGGCACCGATGAGCTGGGGCGCGATATTTTGTCTCGCCTGGTGTGGGGCGCGCGTACTTCGCTGCTGGCGGGTTGCATTTCGGTGCTGATCGCCATTCTGATTGGTGTGCCGCTTGGGTTGATTGCCGGTTACTGGCAAGGCTGGTGCGACGGCATTATTTCGCGCTTTATCGAAGCGCTGCTGGCATGCCCGTTTCTGATTCTGGCAATCGCGCTGGGAGCGTTTCTCGGCCCGAGCTTATCAAATGCAATGATTGCCATCGGTTTATCTGCGATGCCGATTTTCGCGCGCTTGACGCGCGGCCAGGTGATCGCCATTCGCCACGAAGAGTACATTGACGGCGCGCGAGCGATTGGCTTACCCGATCGCTGGATCATCCTGCGTTACGTGCTGCCCAATGTGCTATCGCCAATTCTGGTGCAGGCCACGCTGGCGATTGCTTCGGCGATCATTACCGAAGCCAGCCTCTCATTCCTTGGCCTCGGCCAGCAACCGCCCTCGCCTTCATGGGGTGCGATGCTGAATACCGCCAAAGGCTTTCTCGAACAGGCGCCGTGGATGTCGATTTTCCCCGGCCTGGCTATTTTTCTCACCGTGCAGGGCTTCAACCTGCTGGGCGACGGTTTGCGCGACGCGCTCGACCCACGTGATGACTCACACTAAGGAACGATCATGAGTGAACTGGATTTTAACGTCAGCTATGCCTCACACCGCGTACCGATGATGGGACGCAACGCGGTTGCCACTTCGCAGCCGCTGGCGGCGCAGGCCGGGATGCGTATGTTGCAACAGGGCGGCAATGCGGTAGATGCGGCGATTGCCAGTGCAATGGCGTTGACCGTGCTGGAGCCTAGCGGCAACGGACTCGGCAGTGACGCCTTTGCGATTATCTGGGATGGCAAACAGCTGCACGGTTTGAATGCCTCGGGCCGCTCGCCCGCCGCATGGAACCCGGAACGCTTTGCCGGGCGCGATGCCATGCCGGAAATTGGCTGGGAAGCGGTCACCGTGCCGGGCGCGGTTTCGGCGTGGGTGGAGCTGGCCGAACGCTTTGGCACGCTACCACTCACCACGCTAGCGCAACCGGCCATCGAATACGCGCGCGATGGTTTCCCGGTTTCACCGCTGATTGGTCATCTGTGGCAGCGCGCCTACCACAAGCTGAAAGATCAGCCCGGCTTCGTCGAGTGCTTTGCGCCCGATGGACGACCGCCGCGTGCCGGCGAGCTGTTCCGTAATCCGGCGCAAGCCGAAACGCTGCAAAAAATCGCCGAAACGCGCGGTGAAGCCTTCTATCGTGGCGAGCTGGCTGAAAAGATAGTGGCGTTTGCTGAGCAGCATGGTGCGGCGCTGAGCCTTGATGATCTGAAAAATCATCGCGCCGACTGGGTAGAATTGTTATCGCGTCCGTTTGCGGGCGGATCGGTGCAGGAATTGCCGCCGAACGGTCAGGGCATTGCCACCCTGATTGCGTTGGGCATTCTTGAGCAGTGGGATATTGGTCGCTATGAACCGGATTCGGTGCCGTGGCTGCATCTGTCGATTGAAGCGATGAAGCTGGCGCTGGCCGATCTGGATCGCTATGTCAGCGATTACGATCACCTCGAGTTCCCGGCAGAATTGCTTCTCAGTGATGAGTATTTAAAACAGCGCGCGCAGTTGATTAATCCCGATCGGGCCGGAGATTTTACCTTTGGCTCCCCGCAGCAGAGCGGCACGGTTTATCTTTCTACCGCTGATGCCAGCGGCATGATGGTGTCCTTTATACAGTCAAACTACATGGGCTTCGGTTCTGGCGTAGTGGTGCCGGGCACCGGCATTAGCCTGCAAAATCGTGGCTGCGGTTTCTCGCTCGATCCGCAGCATCCCAATGTGGTCGCCGGCGGCAAACGTCCGTTCCACACCATCATTCCGGCGTTTGCCCTCGACGGTGACGGCCAGCCGCTGATGTCGTTTGGCGTGATGGGCGGCCCGATGCAGGCGCAAGGTCATTTACAGATGGCGCTGCGCATCATGCAGCATAAGCAAAACCCGCAGGCAGCGATTGATGCACCGCGCTGGCGCGTTGAGCAAGGACGTGCGGTGGTGGTTGAACCCGGCATCGACCGTAACGTGCTGGCGAAGCTGCGCGAGATGGGGCACCAGATCACGCTGGAAGATCCTTTGCTTGGCTATAACTTCGGCGGTGCGCAGGCGATTGTGCGCGATCCGCAAGGCTTCTATATCGCCGCCACTGAAAGCCGTAAGGATGGTCAGGCGCTGGTGTTTTGATTTAACGTGTTAAAACGGTCACCATAATGGGTGTAATGCCGATCAGCTAAGCACCTTATTAAATCACCGCACATTCCGTAGCGGCGCGATTTATCGCGCAATAAATTGCGCCGCTACAATATGTGCTCTCGGTAATTATGGGTTTTCATGTCTTAACTGACGAGCATTACACCATAATGGGTGACCCTGGAATTTCGCCATTTCCTTACCGGGTGCGCATTTATGCGCACCAGGCAAACGCCGCCCGTTGTACCCGTCAGGCCATTGCACTATTCTTTAGGACCATTCCCATCGAATCGAATTAGCCATAACAGGAGTTCATCATGGCGTCAGGAATTTCTCGCATCTGGATGCGTACCGGCATGCTGATGGTCAGCGCGTTAGTGGTGCTGCAACTCACAGCCTGCGGTGACAAAGAGGGCGATCAGCGTAAAGCGTTCAGTGACTTCCTTCAGAACACGGTGATGCGCAGCGGCGAACATCTGCCAAGCCTGAGTGAAAACCAAAAGCAAACCTTCGGCAACTACGCCAGCGACTACGCCATCCTTTATGGCTTCTCGCAGCAGACCAATCAGGCGATTGAGCAAGGTATGCGCCCGGTGGTTGATGAGTTAGCAGCGATTCGTGTACCGCAGGATTACCTCACGCGTCGCGATAGCCTGCGCCAGGCCAGCGGCAATCTGAGCGTGCTGACCCAGCAGATTCAAAGCGCCAAAATGCAGGCGGACAGCAGCAAAGCCACCCTGAAGCAGCCGGATGACCTGAAGAAAGTGTATGACGCGGCCTACGTCAAAGTCGTGACGCAGCCAGCGAGCACGCTGATTCCGCTGCTGCCACAGCTGCAGGCGCTGAGCCAGGCAGCCGTGCAAACCGGCGACTATCTGCAATCGCAAGGCACGCGCGTAACCTTCAACGATGGCGGCGTACAGTTCCCAACCCAGGATCAGGTAACGCAATACAACACGCTGATGAGCAATCTCTCCAGCAACGCGCAAGCGCTGACGCAAGCGCAAAATGCGGTGCAAGGCGGGTTGTAACAGCCGAACTATTTTAGTGGTCGCCATCAATGGCGACCCTGAAAGTCTGTTGTCCCTTTCCAGAATTTCGTCACTTCCTTACAGCTCACTTGTCTGCTGCAGCATATTGTGATCTGGCGCATTTTCGACCAAAAATAGTTTGTGACATTGATCACACTTATACAACAAAGCGCCCACCTTAAAAGGTGACTTAAGTCACATTCATCGCCTTGTTTTGCTTAATTTTTCGGCATCGTTGCTTTCTTACAGCGCCTTTTTGTGATCGATGTCACCTTATTGCCCCCCAGCCACCCCAGCTTAGCGTGATTTGCATCACACTTAGGTGCAGCTCTACGCAGCGTAATAAACTAGTGCTAGAGTCCGCGTGCATACAGTAATGCCACGGCCCCCGCCGTAACGTTCAAACAAAAACAAACGCGCTCTCTTATTGCAGCGCGTCTCAATAAGGGGTGGGTTTATGTCCTCATCAGTAAAGGTCAAGGTTCAGAGCTTTGGTCGCTTTCTGAGTAATATGGTGATGCCTAACATCGGTGCGTTTATCGCATGGGGTATCATCACTGCGCTGTTCATCCCAACCGGATGGATTCCAAACGAAACGCTGGCGAAACTCGTCGGCCCAATGATCACCTACCTGCTGCCACTGCTGATTGGTTTCACCGGTGGACGTCTGGTTGGCGGCGATCGCGGTGGCGTGGTCGGTGCGATCACCACCATGGGCGTGATTGTCGGTGCCGATATGCCGATGTTCCTCGGCTCCATGATTGCCGGCCCGCTGGGCGGCTGGGCAATCAAATCCTTTGACCGCGTTGTTGATGGCAAGATCAAAAGCGGCTTCGAGATGCTGGTTAACAACTTCTCGGCCGGTATCATCGGTATGCTGCTGGCGCTGCTGGCGTTTGTCGCTATCGGTCCACTGGTTGAAGGTCTGTCACACATTCTCGCCGCGGGCGTGAATCTGATGGTGCAGAACAACCTGCTGCCGCTGACCTCAATCTTTGTTGAACCGGCGAAAATCCTGTTCCTTAATAACGCCATTAACCACGGTATCTTCTCGCCGCTGGGTATCCAGCAGGCGAGCGAGGCGGGCAAATCAATCTTCTTCCTGATTGAAGCCAACCCAGGTCCGGGTATGGGCGTGCTGGTTGCCTACATGGTATTTGGCCGCGGTAGCGCCAAACAATCTGCAGGCGGTGCAGCGATCATCCACTTCCTTGGTGGTATCCACGAAATTTACTTCCCATACGTGCTGATGGCGCCGCGTCTGTTGCTGGCGGTTATTCTCGGCGGTATGACTGGCGTATTCACCCTGACCCTGCTGAACGGCGGCCTGGTCTCTCCGGCTTCTCCAGGTTCTATCCTGGCGGTGCTGGCGATGACGCCAAAAGGCGCTTACTTCGCGAATATCGCTGCCATTATCGCTGCGTTTGCCGTCTCCTTTGTGGTCTCAGCTATCCTGCTGAAAACCAGCAAAGTGAAAGAAGATGACGATATCGAAGCGGCGACACAGCGCATGCAGGATATGAAAGCGCAGTCAAAAGGTCAGGCTGTTGCCGGTTCGCCAGTCGCTGGCGATGCGATGAGCGTTGACCTGAACCACGTGCGTAAAATCATCGTAGCCTGTGACGCCGGTATGGGTTCAAGTGCGATGGGTGCGGGCGTGCTGCGTAAGAAAGTGCAGGACGCGGGTCTGAGCAATATCTCTGTCACCAACACGGCGATTAACTCGCTGCCGGGCGACGTTGATCTGGTGATTACCCACCGCGATCTGACCGAACGTGCAATGCGTCAGGCGCCGCAGGCGCAGCACATTTCGCTGAACAACTTCCTCGATAGCGCGCTGTACAGCAACCTGACCGAACGTCTGGTGGCCGCTAACCGCAGCGAAGCGCGTCGTGAAACCGTGCAGACCACGCTGGCTGACAGCTACGACGAAGGCAATGCGCACCTGTTCAAACTGGGTGCAGACAACGTGTTCCTCGGTCTGAGTGCCACCCATAAAGAGCAGGCGATTCGCTTTGCGGGTGAGCAGCTGGTGAAAGGCGGCTACGTGCAGCCGGAATATGTTGAAGCGATGCTGGAACGCGAAAAGCTGACGCCAACTTACCTCGGTGAATCCATTGCTGTGCCACACGGTACTGTAGAAGCGAAAGACCGCGTGCTGAAAACCGGCGTGGTGTTCTGTCAGTATCCGGCGGGCGTGCAGTTTGGTGATGAGCCAGAAGACGTGGCGCGTTTGGTGATTGGTATCGCCGCTCGCAACAACGAGCACATTCAGGTGATTACCAGCCTGACCAACGCGCTGGATGATGACAGCGTGATTGAGAAGCTGGCCAATACCACCAGCGTGCAGGACGTGTTGGATCTGCTCTCGGGCAGCACCGTCAAAGCGTAATACCCCGTTTTACCTTCCCTGGGGCGGGTAAGCCCGTCCCACATTTCCGGGGCGGACTTGCCCGCCCTTTCGTCATTTGATATGGGTCAAATTTATGAAAGCGTTACATTTTGGAGCAGGTAACATCGGTCGCGGTTTTATCGGTAAGTTACTGGCAGATGCCGGCATCGAGCTGGTGTTTGCTGACGTCAATCAGGTGGTACTTGATGCCCTTAACGCCCGTCATGAGTATCCGGTTCATGTGGTTGGCGAACAGGCAAAAGTCGAAATCGTAACAGGCGTGAGCGCCGTTAACAGCACCAGCGATGACATCGTTACGCTGATTGCTGAGGTTGATATCGTGACCACGGCGGTTGGCCCGCAGATTCTGGAGCGCATCGCCGGTGGCGTCGCGAAAGGTCTGGCCAAACGCAGCGACAGCGGTAATGTGCGTCCACTCAACATCATCGCCTGTGAAAACATGGTGCGCGGTACCAGCCAGCTGAAACAGCACGTGCTAAAAGCGCTGCCAGAGCAGTATCACGCATGGGTTGAAACGCATGTTGGCTTCGTGGATTCCGCGGTAGACCGCATCGTGCCGCCGTCCGAAGCGGGCACCACCGATCCGCTGGAAGTCACCGTGGAAACCTTCAGCGAGTGGATTGTTGATAAAACCCAGTTCAAAGGGGAATTGCCGAACATTCCTGGCATGGAATTGACCGACAACCTGATGGCATTCGTTGAGCGCAAGCTATTCACTCTCAATACCGGTCACGCCATCACCGCGTATCTCGGCCAGCTGGCTGGTCACGCTACCATTCGTGACGCGATTCTCGATGAGAACGTGCGTGCGGTAGTGCAAGGCGCGATGCAGGAGAGCGGCGCCGTGCTGATCAAGCGTTATGGTTTTGAAGCCGATAAACATGCTGCCTATATCCAGAAAATCCTCACCCGCTTCGAAAACCCGTACCTGAAAGATGACGTTGAGCGCGTCGGTCGTCAGCCGCTGCGTAAACTCAGCGCGGGCGATCGCCTGATCAAGCCAACGCTGGGCACGCTGGAGTATCAGCTGCCGCACGATAATCTGGTTCAGGGCATTGCCGCCGCGATGCACTATCGCAGCGAAGCCGATCCGCAGGCGCAGGAACTGGTCGCGCTGCTGGCAGAAAAAGGCCCGCAAGCCACGCTGGCGGAAATTTCTGGCCTGGATGCCAACAGCGAAGTGGTCACCTCAGTGGTGAGCGCTTACAACGCTATGGCATAATGCGCGCCCTTTAGTGGTTAACTCGGGCGCGCTTGCGTGCCCGCTGGCGGTAGCTGAACGATGCAGGCAATGATGGAAGAGAAGCAGGCTTTTGAAAACCGGGTGCTTGAGCGCCTGAACGCCGGTCGTTCGGTGAGAAGCTTCCTGATCGCCGCCGTTGAGCTGCTGACCGAAGCGGTTAACCTGCTGGTGCTGCAAGTGTTTCGCAAGGACGATTACGCGGTTAAATACGCGGTAGAACCGCTGCTGCTGGGTGATGGTCCGCTGGGCGAACTCTCGGTTCGCCTCAAGCTGATTTACGGCCTGGGCGTGATCAACCGGCATGAGTACGAAGATTGTGAACTGCTGCTGGCGCTGCGTGAGGAGCTGAATCACGATATCAGCGATTATCGTTTTATCGACGATGAGATCCTCGGCCCGTTTGGCGAACTGCACTGCGTGGCCGCCTGGCCACCGCAGCCAGACTTCAACCGCGACGACGACCAACTGCGCTCCATGCAGCAACAGCGCTATCTGCAGATGGTGCGTTCAACCATGGTGCTGTCGCTCACCGAGCTGATTTCACGGATTTCGCATAAGCAGGTGTTTAAAAAGCCGGCGCTGTAGTTTTCGTATGAACAAGCGCGATGAACCGTGCCGCTGCGGATAAGTGCGCGTGAGGCATCTACGTGTTAAATCAGCACGCATTGTCGCGGCGCGATTTATCGCGCGAAGTCATGCGCTGCAAAGTTGCCTGAATTTGATGTATCCTTTGCCTGTTTTCCTTAACGAGTTTTCCCCCAATGAAAGAACAAGAAAAAGCCGAGATCAAACTTCTGAGCGATCAGCTCGATGCGCTCAACCGCAAAGAAGCCCCGCTGTTAGCCTCTGGCGATGCCGAAAAGCTCGGTGAACTGCTGCGTGAAAAAGAGAAGCTGGAGCTGGAAATTGAGCGCCTGCGCGGTGTGCGCACCGAGAAGCTGAGCAAAGAAGCGCAACAGCTGCAGAAGCTGGGCTTTAGCCGCGAAATCACCAAAAAAGAACAAGCCAACATGGGCGCATTCAAGAAAAGCGTGCGCGGCCTGGTGGTGGTACACCCAATGACCGCGCTCGGACGTGAGATGGGACTGAAAGTGATGACCGGCTACGCGAAGCAGCCGTTCTAATCTTGACTTACGCGGCGTGTGAAACGTCGCGTAGGATGCCCGCCGCCTGATGAACTTGTTCATTCAGACTGTCCAGCAAGGCATAGCGACGGCGATACTCGGCGCGCTTCTTGCTGGCAATCTCTTCCAAATCTTTACGCTCCGCGCGTAACGGCAACGTAAATAGCTCATCGCCACGCGCCACGCCCCCCAACGACAACCAAAACTCGCTGTAGCTGGCAAAGAACTTATCACCTTTACTGTGACGGTAGCGCAGGCTGCGAAACACGTGCGTGGTATCGCCAACGGCGGTGATCGCCTCAACGCCACACTGTTCCGCCAGATTAAATACTACTTCCATCAGCAGGCGTTTTGGGAATACGCCGTGCGCCGCTTTGGTGGCATCGCGAATCACATCGTTAGAAATATGCTTACGCGGCCCCTGCAATCCACCAATTAATAACGTGCGCTTCTGCTGTTCGCGAATAATTGAGAAAGAGAGCGACGCAATTAACTGCGTTTCATAGCGCAATTCCAAAGTAATTTCACCTTCACGGTCAAAGCGGCCCGGACAGCAGTGAATCACATACGTCTCATCATTTTTGCCGCTCAGGCTGGCCAGTAAATTATCACCCGGACTCTGCAACAGCTGACGCAGCGCCGCATTATCTAACTGATCCATCAACGTATAGTGATCGATGATCGCCTGTGCGCGCTGCGCCACGCTGAATCCCGCACGCAGATAAGGACGATGTGGCTTCGCCGGCAGCAAACCCTGCATGGTCAGCAGCTGTGGTAACGCAGATAATTGCGCCAACTGGTGCAGGTAATTAAAGGTAGTTACAGGAAAGACCAGCGATCTTAAGGCAAATTTCGCGCGAAATCTTCCGCTATTCCATAATTTATTTGGCCTGAACTTTCCGCTTATTAACGGCAAAAATAGCGGTGCTGACGAATCATTATTCGTCACAGAAGTTGTGATAGTAGACATGATTATTTAGGCTTGGCGAGACAAATTATCGCCACTATATGCCCCAAATTATCAACGGCAGGTTAATAGCTTTCGCAGCGGAATAGTCTTGTGCGGGAATATTCAGGTCGTTTAGCAAGGGTTTATAAAGGCGAAAAAAAACCGGTGAAGAGATCACCGGTTTAATGCGTTGCGGCTATCGCCTGAACTTACTTCGCAGCAGCGAAACGCGCTGCAGCTTCGTCCCAGTTCACTACGTTCCAGAATGCTTTGATGTAATCAGGACGTTTGTTCTGATACTTCAGGTAGTAAGCGTGTTCCCACACGTCCAGACCGATGATCGGCGTGCCTGAAACGCCAGCAACGGCTTCACCCATCAGCGGGCTATCCTGGTTTGCGGTTGAAACCACAGCCAGTTTGTCGCCTTTTTTCACCAGCCACGCCCAGCCTGAACCGAAGCGAGTAGTCGCAGCTTTCTCAAACTCAGCCTGGAAAGCTTCAACGCTACCGAAATCTTTTTCGATGGCGGCTTTGAGGTCGCCCTGCAGCGAGGTGCCCAGCTTCAGACCTTTCCAGAAGAAGCTGTGGTTAGCGTGGCCGCCTGCGTTGTTACGCAGTGGACCTTTTTTGTCTGCTGGCAGCTGATCCAGTTTGGTGATCAGCTCTTCTACCGGCAGGTCAGCGAATTCGGTACCTTCCAGCGCAGCGTTAGCGTTGTTAACGTAGGTCTGGTGGTGTTTAGTGTGATGGATTTCCATCGTCTGCTTGTCGAAGTGCGGTTCCAGTGCGTCGTACGCATACGGCAGGGATGGCAGTGAATAACTCATGTTCTTCCTCTCCATTTTAGTGTTTTGCAGCACCACCTCACTGGGCGTGCCGCGTAAGCAGTCGGATCATTATAGTTAAAAACATGATCCGTAAAAGGGTTATCAATGCCTTAGAATTGATAAGGATTTGATGAATCTGGGAAAAGGTGCGCACGCACGGCTACACCTTGTGGCTGCTGGCGCGCAGTTTCAGCTGCACCGGCAGTTCATTGATGGCTGGCGGCTCATCACCTTTGAGCGCCGCCAGCAGACGTTTACCCGCCATGCGCCCCATCTCTTCATACGGCAGCACAATGCTGGTGAGAGGCGGCGAACACACTGCCGCTAACGGACCGCCGCCAATGCTGGCAATCGCCAACTGGCTGGGAATCGCAATCCCCGCCGCATGGCACGCCATGATGGCGCCGCAGGCCACTTCGTCGCTGGTGCAAATCAGCACATCCAGCTCCGGCCAGGTCAGGCGAATTTCCGCCAGCAAGCTGTGCCCGGCGGCAAAGGTCGGCATTTTCGGCGAGGTCACCACGCGATGCGGCGCCTGATTCATCGCCAGCATGCCGCTGTGCCAGCCATTCAGCAGCTGGCGGAAGATGGTGTTATTACTCTGCGTGCACAGCAAACCGAGATTGCGATAGCCGCGCTCGACCAGACTTTGCACCAACTGGCGAATCGCTTTGGCGTAATCGACACCAATGCTGATCCCCGCCGAATCCTGATGCACGCCGCCAATATCCATGACCGGCAGCCCGGAATTGCTCAGCAGACGATGCGCTTCGGCGGCGTTATCGAAATTGAAATGCACCATCGCCGCCGGATTATAGGAGAGCAACATTTCGATCAGCTCGCTCTCTTCTGCCGCCGAATGGTTGGCTTCAGCCAGCATCATGTTATAGCCCTGCGGCCGCAGCACTTCCTGTAGCGCTTCGGACACAATTGCACTGCCCGGCGTGGCAAACGATGGCACCACCATGGTGATCAGGCGTGATGTGGCCGATGCCAGATTGCTCGCCTGCACATTCGGCACATAGGAGAGCTCAATCACCGCCGCATCGATTTTGGCGCGAATTTCAGGCGACACTTTCTCCGGCATGCGTAGCGCGCGCGACGCTGTCATGGTGCTTACGCCCACCAAACGGGCAACATCGGCTAAAGTGCTTTTACCGGTACCGCGCCGTTTTTTTTCTGTCATGCGATCTCCTGCATTACTCGCTACTTTTTTGCCAGGACGCAGCTTAAAACCAAATCTGTTAACGCGCCATGTGAAAAACCACAGTTTCGGGCATGCCTCACCCCGCGATCTTTTCAGAATGATTGAGCATGTCAGGTGCTTGCAACCAAGACAAACGCACAGCAAGGAAATGTTAGCGATAACACGTTTTTTAACAATAACGGTGTTAGCGCTAACTTTTGCGACAATCATCACAGAAAACCGCTGAGAAAATAACCTACATTGCACTCCATCGACGAATAAACAGGAATGACTGATGCTCACTCAATGGCTAACGCCGCAACATATTCGGGTAGTCGAGCAGGTTAGCGACTGGCAGGAAGCAGTGCGATTATCTGCCGAACCGCTGCTGGCCGCTGGGGCGATCAGCCCGGCTTATCTCGATGCTATCTTCACTTCGCATGCCGAACTCGGCCCTTACTACGTGCTGGCGCCGGGCCTGGCGATGCCGCACGCCCGCCCGGAACAAGGCGCGCGCAAAAACGGCCTGTCGTTGCTGCATGTGAAAAATGGCGTGAATTTTCAGGCCGATGAAAACGATCCGGTTTATGTGGTCATCATGCTGTGCGCGGTATCTGGTGACGATCACATTCAGATGATCACCGCCTTAGCGGACGTGTTCAGCGACGAATCCCGCCTGCAGCAGTTGCTGTCGGCTTCTACCCTGTCAGCGATTGAAGCTGTCATTGAAAATAAATAACCAGAGAACCCTATGATGAAAAAAGTCCTGATTGTGTGTGGAAATGGTTTAGGTAGCAGCTTTATTGTTGAAATGAACGTGAAGAAGATTGTGGCGGAATTAGGCAAAGAGGCAGAAGTGGGCCACACCGATTTAACCTCTGCGAAATCTGAACAGGCTGATTTAATCATTGCCGCAAAAGATATTGCTGACCAATTAGCCGGGCACAGCGCGAAAGTCGTTGGTCTGACAAACCTGCTGGATAATGCAAAGATTAAAGAAATTCTGGCAGAAAATATCTAATAACAGTTTATCCCGAAAAACTTTACTCACTATGGAGTAAGTTATGCTGCAGTTTATAATTAAGGATGTTCTTGGAACACCCGCTATACTTGTCGGCCTTTTTTCCCTGTTTGGTTTATTACTGCAAAAGAAACCGGTTTCTGATGTTATTTCCGGTACGCTTAAAACCATCATGGGTTTTGTTATTCTCATCGCCGGGGCCAATTTAATCGCGGCCACGCTGACCATCTTCAGTCAGCTGTTTGAGCACTCTTTTAATATTCAGGGCGTAGTGCCAAATACGGATGCAATGGCCGCGCTGGCGCAGAAAAGTTACGGCACCGAAACCGCCATGATCATGGTGTTTGGTATGCTGGTGAACATCTTGCTGGCGCGCATTACCCCGTTGAAATACATCTTCCTGACCGGTCACCACACGCTGTATATGTCGGCGATGCTGGCGGTAATTCTGTCGGTAGGCGGCATTCACGGCTTCTGGCTGGTGCTGATTGGTTCGCTGATTCTCGGCACCATGATGGTGGTTTGCCCGGCGATTCTGCAGCCGTTCACCCGCAAAATCACCAACTCGGACGATCTGGCGCTCGGCCACTTTGGCTCAACCGGCTATCTGCTCTCCGCGTTAGTGGGCAAAATGGTCGGTAAAGGCAGCCCGTCGATTGAAGAGCTTAAGGTGCCGAAAACCCTCAACTTCCTGCGCGACTCATCGGTAGCGATTTCGCTGACCATGATGATTCTGTTTATCGCGCTGGTTTTGGTTGCCGGTAAAGAATTCACCGAAAGCATCAGTGGCGGCCAGAACTACATTGTGTTCGCCATCATTCAGTCGATCACCTTTGCTGCGGGCGTCTATATCATCCTCGCCGGTGTACGCATGGTGATTGCCGAAATCGTGCCGGCCTTTAAAGGTATCGCCGATAAGCTGGTACCCAACGCCAAACCGGCGCTGGATTGCCCAACCGTGTTCCCGTTCGCGCCGAACGCGGTAATCATCGGCTTCCTGTCGAGCTTCTCCGCCGGCTTGATCAGCATGTTCCTGTGTCCGCTGTTTGGTCTAAGCGTTATTGTTCCGGGTCTGGTACCGCATTTCTTCTGCGGTGCGACCGCTGGCGTCTACGGCAATATCACTGGCGGACGTCGCGGCGCAGTGATCGGCGCCTTTGTGCAAGGCTTGCTGATCTCCTTCCTGCCAGCGATTCTGCTGCCGCTGATGGGCGACCTCGGCTTCGCTTCCACCACCTTCGGTGATGCCGACTTCGGGATTGTTGGTATCGTGCTCGGCCACATTATTTCGTTCTTCCATTGATGTCATTAACAGCGCCTGCGGGCGCTGTTGTTGTAATGAGGAAATAAGTTATGCAAGCCAAATTCTCCCCCTCCTTAATGTGCATGGATCTCACGCGTTTTCGCGAGCAGGTTGAAGCGATGAATAGCACCGCTGCCTTTTATCATGTCGATATTATGGATGGCAGCTATGTGAAGAATATTACGCTGTCGCCGTTCTTTATTGAGAACCTGCGTAAAATTACTGATGTACCAATTGATGTGCATTTAATGGTAAATCATCCGGAAGATATTATCCCAATGTGCATTGAGGCCGGCGCAGATATTATTAGCTTCCACCCGGAAACCGCTAATAACAAAATTTTCCGCCTGCTGACGCAAATTAAAGACGCAGGCCGTCGCTGCGGCGTGGTGTTAAATCCGGCCACACCGGCAGAAACTATTCGTGAATATGCGCACCTGCTGGATAAAGTCACTGTGATGTCAGTGGATCCGGGTTTCGCCGGGCAGACATTTATCCCGCAAACGCTGAATAAGATTCGCCAGCTGATCGCCATGCGCGAAGAGCACGGTTATCACTATCTGACCGAAATTGATGGTTCATGCAATGCGCGCACCTTCCGGCAGATTGCTGCTTCAGGCGTGGATGTGTTCATTGTGGGCACGTCAGGTTTGTTTAATCTGGATGACGATGTCGCGCAGGCGTGGCAGAAGATGGAGAGCATTTTCGCCGAGGAAACCGCAGCTGCGTAAACCTGCACATATCGTAGCGGCGCAATTTATTGCGCGATAAATCGCGCCGCGACAAAATGTGCACAATCAATGATCTGTTAACGCCCCAGCTCACTCAGCGATTTATCCAGCGCGCCCACCAGCCAATCGATATCCGCTTCCTGGAACGCCAACGGCGGACGCAACTTCAGCACGTTGCCGTAAGGTCCCGCCACTGACGTCAACACGCGGTGTTCGCGCAGTTTCTCGATCAAATCCAGCGCCAGCGCTTTATCCGGCGTTTTACTGGCGCGATCCTGCACCAGTTCGAAACCAATAAACAGGCCCGCACCGCGCACGTCGCCGATCGACTCGTGACGATCCATTAGTTTCTGCAGTTCACTCAATAGTTTGGCGCCCACCACGCGGCTGTGCTCCTGCAAGCCCTCTTCTTTAATTACCGTCAGCACCGCTTGCGCGGCGGCCATCGCCACCGGATTACCGCCAAAGGTGTTGAAGTAAGGAATCTCGTCACTGAATGCGGCCAGCACATCGCTTTTCGCCAGCAGTCCCGAAACCGGAATGCCGTTGCCCATTGGCTTGCCGGTGGTGATCACATCGGGCACCACGCCGTGACGCGCAAAGCCCCAGAACGCATCGCCGGTACGACCAAAGCCCGGCTGCACTTCATCGGCAATGAAAATCCCGCCGTTGGCATGCACCACATCGACCGCTTTTTGCAGGAAGCCGCGCGGGTTCGGCAATACGCCATCGGATGAGAAGATCGAGTCAGCGAGGAAGCCGGCAAACTTAATGCCGTGCGCTTTCATATCGTCAATCTGCTGCTGGATTTCATTGGCAAACCACTCGCCGAGATCGGGCGCATTCACGCGATAGGCATCCGGCGGTGAAACCAGACGCGTGGTTGCCGCCAACGGCTGTCCGCTGCCGAGGGCGGGCGACACACCTGACGTGAGATCGCTGGTGCCGTGATACGCCTCCTGCGACACGATAATGCCGGTGCCGCCGCTGAAAGCCCGCGCCACGCGGATCGCCAAATCGTTGGCTTCCGAACCGGTACACATGTACATGGCGCGATCGATGGCATCTGGCGTGGTCGCCAGCAACTCTTCGGTGTAATCGAGAATGCGTTCGTGCAGATAGCGCGTGTGGGTGTTCAGCATCTTCATCTGCTGATTCACCGCCTCAATCACCGCCGGATGGCAGTGACCAATGCTCGCCACGTTGTTGTACACATCAAGATATTTATCACCGGCGGCATCCCACACATACTGCCCTTCGCCGCGCACTAAATGCACTGGCTTGCGGTAAAACAGGCGATACGACTCGCCCAACACTTTGCTGCGCTTGTCGGTTAGCTTGCGGGTTGCCGCATCCAGTCCGTCGGCGTGCTCAGCACGAAAACTGTTGGTATCCATGATGGTAGAACGTGTAGCCATGGTAACTCCCGTTGCGAAGGTGAAAGGGGTGCATGCGAAATCGCCGTTTGCCAATATCATGCCTGCTTTGGCGACAAATGCAACCAAATACACAAATACAACCAAATACACATGACGGCGCAATGACACTCAGGTAAGCTTAGGCCCAGGTTGAACACGCCACAGGGAAAAGTCATGCTGCAGGAAACCCGCTTACACCGCATTCGCGCGCTGCTGACCACGCAACATCAGCTCAGCACCGAACGCATCATCAATGAGCTTGGCATCTCGCGCGAAACCGCGCGGCGCGACATTATTGAGCTGGAAGCGCAGGGATTGGCGCGGCGGGTGCATGGCGGTTTGGTCGCCGTCGATAGCCAGCCAGAGCCGCCGCTGCAGGTGCGCCGTAACGCGCAGGCGAAAGAGAAACGCGCAATTGCGGTTGCTGCCGCGCAACATCTCCAGCCTGGCCAAACGCTGTTCCTTGACGCCGGCACCACCACCACCATGCTGGCCGAACAACTGCGCACCATGTCGGGTTTAACCATCATCACTAACAGCCTGCAGGCCGCGCTGGCGCTGAGCGCAGCGGAAGAGCATGAGACGCTGAATAATCAGGTGATTTTAATTGGCGGCATGATGATGGCAGGCGCACAGCAAACGCGCGGGGAGATGACGATTGGGGAAATTTATCGTTATCGCGCCGATGTGGCGCTGCTTTCGCCGGTCGGCATCGACGCTAAAAACGGTGCCAGCAGTTTTCATCCCCACGAAGCGGCGATTGCCCGCGCCATGGTGCAGCAGGCGAACCGCACCATTTTACTGGCGGATCACAGCAAACTCGGCGTGATGAGCCGCACCGTTTATGCAGCGATTGCGGAAATCGATCTGCTGATCTGCGACAGCGGCGCGGTAAAACCCGGCGCGCTGACGGCGCTGCAACAGGCGCTGCCGCAGGTGCAGGTGGTTTAACGCAGCCGCTGCGGATGGCTGTAAACCGTGGCGCGGCCCGGTTTACTAAAGCCGACTAGCGTGAGATTGCAGCGTTCGGCCACCTCAACGGCGAGCTGTGTCGCAGCTGACACCGCGAACAGAATCTCCACGCCGCACATGGCGGATTTCTGCACCATCTCATAGCTGGCGCGACTGGAAACCAGCACCGCGCCCTGCTGCCACGGCTGCTGGCTGCGATTCCCCAGCAATTTATCCAGCGCCACATGGCGACCGACATCTTCATACCCGCCCTGCAATTCGCCTTGCGGTGACATCCACGCCGCCGCGTGCGTGCAGCCGGTGAGATTGCCGATCGGCTGGTAATCGCGCAGCTGCGCCAGGCCTTTATCCAGATTGGCTAAATCAAAGGTTTGGCTGAACGGCAGCGGCTGTAATGGCTTACCGATTTGATCGAGTTGCTCCATGCCACACACGCCGCAGCCGGTGCGGCCAGCCATGGCGCGGCGCTGCTCTTTCAGCGCCATAAAGCGGCGGCTGGAGAGTTCAATCTGTACTTCAATGCCATTACAGCCCGAAACCACATCGATACCGTAGATTTCATCCGGGCGCGCAATAATGCCTTCCGAGAGCGAGAAACCTATCGCAAAAGCTTCCAAATCATTGGGTGTCGCCATCATCACAACGTGCGAAATGCCGTTATAGACCAGCGCCACCGGTACTTCCTGCGCCAGCCAGTCTGTTTCCGCAAGGCTGATATCACGCCGCTGATGCACCTGCGCCTGCACCGCACCTGAGATCTTATTCACATTAATGTGACTTTCCTGCTCATTCTCTGTCACTTTTTTCGCCTCACATAACAACCTTACTAAAGTAGTGGTAATATTAGGTCGCTATTGCCGCAATATTCGTCGGGTTATTGTGACGCCCGATTCACTGCACTGCAAAAGTAAAAAATCATTCATGTTGAAAGGATAATCCATGAACGTCAGCCGAAGAAAATTCTTCAAGGTCTGTGCTGGCGGTATGGCAGGGACAACGGCAGCACTGCTTGGCTTTGCGCCAGAGGTAGCGCTGGCGGAAACGCGACAGTATAAACTGCTGCGCGCACGCGAAACCCGTAACACCTGCACTTACTGCTCAGTTGGCTGTGGCTTGTTAATGTACAGCCTCGGTGACGGCGCGAAAAACGCCAAAGAGACCATTTTCCACATTGAAGGGGATCCGGATCATCCGGTGAGCCGCGGCGCATTGTGCCCGAAAGGCGCAGGCCTGCTCGACTTCATCCACAGTGAAAGTCGCCTGCAATACCCGGAATACCGCGCGCCAGGCTCCGATAAATGGCAGCGCATTAGCTGGGACGATGCCTTTGATCGCATCGCCAGGCTAATGAAAGCGGACCGCGACGCTAACTTTGTGGCGCAAAACGCTGCGGGCGTGACGGTAAACCGTTGGCTCTCCACCGGCATGCTCTGTGCTTCCGCTTCCAGCAACGAAACCGGCTATTTAACCCAGAAATTTACCCGATCGCTCGGCATGTTAGCGGTCGACAACCAGGCACGCGTTTGACACGGACCAACGGTAGCAAGTCTTGCTCCAACATTTGGTCGCGGTGCGATGACCAATCACTGGGTCGACATCCGTAATGCCAATCTGATCGTTGTGATGGGCGGGAACGCCGCTGAAGCGCATCCTGTGGGATTCCGCTGGGCGATGGAAGCCAAGATTCACAACAAAGCCAAACTGATTGTTATCGATCCGCGCTTCACGCGTACGGCATCGGTAGCCGATTTCTATACGCCGATTCGTTCGGGCACCGACATCACTTTCCTGTCGGGCGTCCTGCTGTGGCTGCTACAAAACGACAAAATCCAGCATGAATATGTGCAGGCCTACACCAATGCCAGCCTGATCGTGCGCGAGGATTATCATTTTGAAGATGGCCTGTTCAGCGGCTACGACGAAGAGAATCGCAAATACGACAAAACCAGCTGGAACTACGAGCTGGACGCCGACGGATTCGCCAAACGCGACACCACGCTAACGCATCCACGCTGCGTATGGAACCTGCTGAAGCAGCACGTTAGCCGTTACACGCCAGAAATTGTTGAACGCATCTGCGGCACGCCAAAAGCGGACTTCTTGCATGTGTGTGAACTGATTGGCGAAACCAGCGCGCGCGATCGCACCACCTCGTTCCTGTATGCGCTCGGCTGGACGCAGCACTCGGTCGGTGCGCAGAACATCCGCACCATGGCGATGATTCAGCTGCTGCTCGGCAACATGGGCATGATTGGCGGCGGCATCAATGCGCTGCGCGGTCACTCGAATATTCAGGGGCTGACCGATCTCGGTTTGCTGTCGCAAAGTTTGCCGGGTTACATGACTTTGCCGTCGGAAAAACACACCGATCTGCAGAGTTATCTTGCTGCCAACACGCCGAAAGCGCTGCTGCCGGGCCAGGTGAACTACTGGAGCAACTACCCGAAATTCTTTGTCAGCCAGATGAAAGCCTTCTTCGGCGACAAAGCTCAGGCGGAAAACAGCTGGGGCTTCGACTGGTTGCCGAAGTGGGATAAAGGCTACGACGTGCTGCAGTACTTCGAGATGATGTCGCAAGGCAAGGTTAACGGCTATCTGTGCCAGGGCTTCAACCCGGTGGCGTCGTTCCCGAACAAGCGCAAAGTGATTGATTCACTGTCGAAGCTGAAGTTCCTCGTCACCATCGACCCGCTCAACACCGAAACTGCCACCTTCTGGGAGAATCACGACGAGTTTAACGATGTTGATCCGTCAAAAATTCAGACCGAAGTGTTCCGTTTGCCATCCACCTGCTTCGCCGAAGAGAACGGTTCGATCGTTAACTCCGGCCGCTGGCTACAGTGGCACTGGAAAGGTCAGGATGCACCGGGCGAAGCGCTGAATGACGGCGAGATTCTTTCCGGCATCTATTCACGCCTGCGCAAAATGTACGCCAGTGAAGGCGGTGCATTGCCTGAGCAAGTGCTGAACATGAGCTGGAACTACCTGACGCCAGAAAATCCGGCGCCGGAAGAAGTGGCGATGGAGAACAACGGCAAAGCGCTGGCGGATGTATACGATGACAAAGGCACGCTGCTGGTAAAAAAAGGCCAACAGCTCAGCACCTTTGCCCATCTGAAAGATGACGGCAGCACCAGCAGCGGATGCTGGATTTTCGCCGGCAGCTGGACGCCGGACGGCAACCAGATGGCGCGCCGCGACAACACCGATCCTACCGGCTTGGGCAACACGCTGAACTGGAGCTGGGCGTGGCCGCTCAACCGCCGCATTCTCTACAACCGCGCCTCGGCTGACCCGCAAGGCAATCCGTGGGATCCGAAACGTCAGATCCTGAAGTGGGATGGCAGCAAATGGGGGGGCATGGATGTGCCGGACTACAGCGCCGCCGCACCCGGCAGCGATGTCGGGCCGTTCATCATGCAGCCGGAAGGCATGGGCCGCCTGTTTGCGCTCGATAAAATGGCCGAAGGTCCGTTCCCGGAACACTACGAGCCGTTTGAAACGCCAATCGGCACCAACCCGCTGCATCCGAACGTGGTATCCAACCCGGCGGCGCGCGTGTTCAAGGACGATTTGGCTTCGATGGGCCAGGCGGAGCAGTTCCCGTATGTCGGCACCACTTATCGCCTCACCGAGCATTTCCATTACTGGACCAAACACGCGCGGCTCAATGCCATCGCGCAGCCGGAACAGTTCGTTGAAATCGGAGAGACACTGGCAGATGAGTTAGGGATTCGACAAGGCGACACGGTTGAAGTCACCTCAAACCGCGGCTACATCAAAGCTAAAGCCGTAGTCACTAAGCGTATTCGACGACTGAATGTTGACGGTAAATCTGTTGATACTATCGGTATTCCGATTCACTGGGGGTATCAGGGCGTGGCAAAAAAAGGCTTCATTGCCAATACATTGACGCCATTTGTCGGTGACGCCAATACGCAAACGCCGGAGTTCAAAGCATTCCTGGTCAACATCGTGAAAGTGTTCGATGAGGTGTAACGGAGAACGAATATGACTTATCAATCTCAAGACATTATCCGCCGCTCCGCCACCAATGGACTCACGCCTGCCCCGCAGGCACGTAACCATCAGCAGGAAGTGGCGAAACTGATCGACGTGACCACCTGCATCGGCTGCAAAGCGTGTCAGGTGGCGTGCTCGGAGTGGAACGATATCCGCGATGAAGTGGGACATAACGTTGGGGTGTACGACAATCCCGCCGATTTGACCGCCAAATCCTGGACGGTGATGCGCTTCTCAGAAGTGGAGGAGAACGGCAAGTTAGAGTGGCTGATCCGCAAGGATGGCTGCATGCACTGCGCCGATCCCGGCTGCCTGAAAGCCTGCCCATCTGAAGGCGCGATTATTCAGTACGCCAACGGCATCGTCGATTTTCAGTCAGAACAGTGCATTGGCTGCGGCTACTGCATTGCGGGCTGTCCGTTCGATGTGCCGCGTCTGAATAAAGAGGACAACCGCGTGTATAAATGCACGCTGTGCGTCGATCGTGTCAATGTCGGTCAGGAACCGGCGTGCGTGAAAACCTGCCCGACCGGCGCGATTCACTTCGGCAGCAAAAGCGATATGCAGGCGCTGGCCGGTGAACGCGTGGCCGAGCTCAACACGCGCGGCTATGCCAACGCCGGCTTGTACGATCCGGAAGGCGTCGGCGGTACGCACGTGATGTACGTGCTGCATCACGCCAACAAACCGCAGCTCTATCACGGTTTGCCGGATAATCCGAGCATCAGCCCGGCGGTAACGTTCTGGAAAGGGATCTGGAAACCGCTGGCGGCGATCGGTTTTGCCGCTACCTTTGCTGCATCCGTGTTCCACTACGTTGGCGTAGGGCCAAACCGCGTGGAAGAGGATGAGGACGAGAATCTGCACGAAAAAGAGGAGCGCGAATAATGAAAAAACGCGATCGTCTGGTGCGCTACAGCGCACCGGAACGCATCAATCACTGGATTGTGGCGTTCTGTTTTGTGCTCGCCGCGCTGAGCGGACTGGGTTTCTTTTTCCCGTCGTTTAACTGGCTGATGCACGTGCTCGGCACGCCGCAGTTGGCGCGTATCCTGCATCCGTTTGTTGGCACGGTGATGTTTGCCGCCTTTATCATCATGTTCTTACGCTATTGGAAACATAATCTGATCAATCGCGAAGACCTGGTTTGGGCGAAAAACATCCACAAAATCGTGCAAAACGAAGAGGTCGGCGATACCGCGCAAATACAACTTCGGGCAGAAGTGTGTGTTCTGGGCTGCTATCATCAGCTTAGTCTTGCTGCTGGTGAGCGGAATTGTTATCTGGCGCCCGTACTTTGCCGGTGCCTTTACTATTCCGCTGATTCGCATCGCGCTAGTTGTGCATTCGGTCTCAGCTGTGGCGCTGATCGTGGTGATTATGGTGCACATTTACGCCGCGTTGTGGGTAAAAGGCACCATTACCGCCATGGTTGAGGGCTGGGTTCCGGCCGCGTGGGCGAAGAAACATCACCCACGCTGGTATCGCGAGCAGCGCCAACGCCAAACACAACAGGAAAAACGTCCCTGATGAGTATTCGCATCATCCCGCAGGACCAGCTGGAGAAAAGCGAAAAGCACACGGCGGAGCACGTTCCGCCGTTACTTTTCCCCCGGCTGAAAAATCTGTATAGCCGCCGTGCGGCACGTTTGCGCGACCTGGCCGCGAAGAATCCGCTGGGTGATTACCTGCGCTTTGCTGCGGTGATCGCCGAGGCGCAGGAGATCGTGCTGTATGACCATCCGCTACAGCTTGATCTGCAGCAGCGGCTGACGCAGAGCGCCGAGCAGGGCAAACCGCCGCTCGATATCCACACCTATCCGCGCGATGCGCACTGGCAGCGTTTGCTGCATTCGCTGATCGCCGAGCTGAAGCCAGAGATGAGCGGCCAGGCGCTGGCAGTGCTGGAGAATCTGGAAAAATCCTCCACTACCGAACTGGAAAATCTGGCGCATGCGCTGCTGGAAGGCGATTTCGCGCAGGTGAGCAGCGACAAATCGCCGTTCATCTGGGCGGCGTTGTCGATTTACTGGGCGCAGATGGCAGCATTAATTCCCGGCAAAGCGCGTGCGGAATACGGTGAGCATCGCCAGTTCTGTCCGGTATGCGCCAGCGTGCCGGTCACCAGCGTGGTGCACATGAGCGTGGGTCAGCAAGGGCTGCGCTATCTGCACTGCAATCTGTGTGAAAGCGAATGGTATGTAGTGCGCAGCAAGTGCTCCAACTGTGAACAAACCGGCGATCTGCATTACTGGTCGCTGGACAGCGAAAAAGCGGCGGTGAAAGCAGAGAGTTGCGGCGATTGCGGTACCTACCTGAAGATGTTGTATCAGGAGAAGGATCCCGCCGTGGAGCCGGTGGCCGATGATTTGGCTTCGCTGGTGCTGGATGCCCGCATGGAGCAAGAAGGATTCGCCCGCAGCAGTCTGAATCCGTTTATGTTCCCCGGCGATTAGCTTTTCCCATGTTTCTGCGGTCCGTAGCGGCGCGATTTATCGCGCATTGTGCCAGGGCGCCGCCAGGGATATGTGCGGTTTGTTATCGCGTATTTTCATTCAACACGGAGGCGCACGATGAAACTGATTGGCAGCTACACCAGCCCTTTTGTCCGCAAAATATCAGTGATATTGCTGGAAAAAGGCCTGGTTTTCGAATTCGTTAATCACTCTCCGTGGATCGATGACAGCGATGTACCGCAGTACAATCCGCTGGGCAAAGTACCGGCGCTGATTGACGACAACCAGCTCACCTGGTTCGACTCTTCAATCATCGCGCAAGTCATTGAACTGCGCGGCGATGCGCCTGCGCTGCTGCCCGATGATGCGCTGCATGCGTTGCACATCCGTCAGCTGGAAAAACTGGCCGACGGCATTAACGATGCGGCGGTGATGATCGTGCGCGAGCAGATGCGTCCCGGCGATCAGCAATCTGAAGAGGTGCTGCTGCGCAACCGTGACAAAATCCAACGCGGCCTCGATGCGCTAGAAACCGTCGCCGCCCAAGGCGAATGGCTCAATAGCGGCACGCTCAATCTGGCCGATATCGCCACCGGCTGCATGATTGGTTACCTCAACTTCCGCCGCGTGCTGCCAAACTGGTGCGTAAATCGCCCGGCGCTGGTGAAGCTGGCCGAAAACCTGTTTGCGCGCGAAAGCTTTGCCCGCACCGTTCCGCCCTCTCTGTAAGTCTCCCGATGAAAACCCTGTACAGTCAATTACCTGCTATCGACAGCCTGCTGCGCGATCCCGCGCTGCAGCCGCTGCTGGCGCATCACGGAACCGCCTTCGCCACGCGCCAGCTGCGCAGCATGCAGCAGGAAGCGCGCGACCACATTCAGCAGCACCAAACCTTGCCAGAGTGGCACCTGAACTGGCCGGATGAAGCGCTGCGCCGCAGCCAGCAACAGCAGCAAAGTGCGCTGCGTCCGGTGTTCAATCTCACCGGCACCGTGCTGCACACCAATCTTGGCCGCGCACAGCTGAGCGATCGCGCTATCGACGCGGTGGTGAATTGCCTGCGTCAGCCGGTCACGCTGGAATACGCGCTGGATGATGCGGCGCGCGGCCACCGCGATCGTGCGGTTAGCGCGCTGCTGTGCGAGTTAACCGGCGCGGAAGCGGCCTGTATCGTTAACAACAATGCCGCCGCCGTGTTATTGATGCTGGCCGCGTTAGCGCCGGGGCGCGAAGTGATTGTCTCGCGCGGCGAGCTGGTGGAAATTGGCGGCGCCTTCCGCATTCCTGACGTGATGCGCCAGGCGGGCTGCAAACTGGTGGAAGTGGGCACCACCAACCGCACACACCTGAAAGATTATCGCGCCGCCATCGCGGAAAACAGCGGCCTGCTGATGAAGGTGCACACCAGCAATTATCAGATTCAGGGCTTTACCCATGCGGTAACGGAAGCGGAACTGGTTGAGCTGGGTGACGCTTATCAATTGCCGGTAATCACCGACCTTGGCAGCGGATCGCTGATCGATATGACCGAATTTGGTCTGCCGGCTGAACCGATGCCGCAGCAGCTGATCGCCGCAGGCGTCAGTCTGGTAAGTTTCTCCGGCGACAAACTGCTCGGCGGTCCGCAGGCGGGGATTATCGTCGGCAAGCAGACGCTGATTGATCAGCTCCAGTCGCATCCGCTGAAACGCGCGCTGCGCGTCGACAAAATGACGCTCGCGGCGCTGGAAGCCACGCTAAAGCTCTATCGTCAGCCGGAAACGCTGCGTGAAGCCCTGCCGACGCTGCGGCTGCTCACTCGTCCAGCGCAGGATATTCAGCAACAAGCTGAACGATTGCTGCCCGCGTTACAACAGATTTATCGAGATGACTTTTCGCTGGCGATTGCGCCCTGTTCATCCCAAATCGGCAGCGGATCGCTACCGGTTGAACGCCTTCCCAGTTTCGCCCTCACCTTCACGCCACGCGATGGGCGCGGTAGCCAGCTCGTCAATTTGTCACAGCGCTGGCGCAGCTTAGCGCGCCCGGTGATTGGCCGCGTTCAGGAAGGCAAACTGTGGCTGGATCTGCGCTGCCTTGATGATGAAAGCGCGCTGATTCGGGCCTTAGCGTCATGATTATTGCCACCGCTGGACACGTCGATCACGGCAAAACCGCGCTGCTACAGGCATTAACCGGCGTGGATGCCGATCGCCTGCCGGAAGAGAAACGGCGCGGCATGACCATCGATCTCGGCTACGCGTACTGGCCGCAGCCGGATGGTCGCGTGCTCGGCTTTATTGATGTGCCAGGCCACGAGAAATTTCTCGCCAATATGCTGGCGGGCATTGGCGGCATTCATCATGCGCTGCTGGTGGTGGCCTGCGACGATGGCGTGATGCCGCAAACCCGCGAACATTTGCAATTGCTGAGCCTGGCCGGACAGCCGCCGCTCAGCGTCGCGCTAACCAAAGCCGATCGCGTGGATGAAGCGCGCATCGCGGAAGTCCAGCGGCAGGTGGCGCAGCTCACGCAGCAACTCGGCTGGCCGGCGGTGCCGCAATTTGTCACCAGCAGCCACACCCAGCAAGGCATCGACGCGCTGCGCCAGCATCTCAGCACGCTGGCGGAACCGGCCTTCGACTCTCGTTACCGTTTCCGTCTCGCTATCGATCGCGCCTTCACGCTGAAAGGCAGCGGATTGGTGGTCACCGGCACCGCGCTGTCGGGCGAAGTGAACGTCGGCGATACTCTTTGGCTTAGCAGCCTGAATCTGCCGCTGCGCGTGCGCGCGCTGCATGCGCAGAACCAATCGGTGACGCGCGCGCAAGCCGGTGAACGTATCGCATTGAATATCGTCGGCGATGTGGAAAAAGCGCAGATCGCGCGCGGCGACTGGCTGCTGTCACAGGCCAGAGCGGAAGGCACCACGCGCTTAACCGTGGCGCTGCGCTTGCTGCAGCCGCTGAAGAGCGCGTCGCAGCCGATTCATCTCCACCACGCCGCCAGCCACGTCACTGGACGCATTACGCTGCTGGCGGATGATGTCGCGGAACTGGTGCTGAACCAACCGCTGTGGCTGGCCGAGAACGATCGGCTGATTATCCGCGACAGCAACGCACAGCACACGCTGGGCGGCGCGCGCGTGCTGCTGCTCAACAGTAAAAAGCGCGGCAAACGTCAGGCGGAGTATCTTGCCTGGCTGCAGCAGCTGGCCGCCGCACAAGATGATGACGCCAGCCTGCAGGCGCATCTGGCCTATCAACCGACAGAACGGCGTGACCTGGCGTGGGCGCGCCAGCTTACCGAGCCCGCGCTGGATGCACTGATCGAGCATGCAGCACCGGTGCAGCTTGATAACGCGCTGATGAGTGCCGCGCAGGCAGCACAATGGCGGCAAAAGCTGCTGGAATCACTGGCGCATTTTCATCAGCAGCATCCCGAGATGCCGGGCATCGGCCACGATCGTTTGCGTCGTGTGGCAATGCCGCATCAGCCTGCGGAATGGGTGTTAGCGCTGATTGATCAGCTGCTGGCGCAAGGTCAGCTACAACAGCGACAAGGCTGGCTGCATCTGCCCGACTTCGAACCGCGCTTTAATCCGCAGGAAGAAGCTCTTTGGCAGCAGGTCGGCCCGCTGTTTGGCGATCAGCCGCTGTGGGTGCGCGATATCGCGCTGGCGCTGCAGCAGGATGAACAGGCGATTCGCTCGCTGCTGCTCACTGCTGCGCGGCTCGGACATATCACCGCGATCGTACGCGATCGCTACTATCGCAGCGACCAGATCCAGATCTTCGCCGATCTGATTCGCCAACGTGCCGCGCAAGAGGGCAGCACCAGCGCCGCCGACTTCCGCAACCAGCTTGGCACCGGGCGCAAAGTGGCGATACAGATTCTGGAATTCTTCGACCGCAGCGGCTTCACCCGCCGCCGTGGTAACGATCATCTGTTGCGCGACGACCGCCTGTTTCCCGTCTCATCTGCCTAAAATCTCTCGCGTTGCCTCGCAGTTCAGCCTGTAACTGCGCTGTAACGCGCATTCCCTGTTGCGCAAAAAAGTGCCAGAATGTAAGAAATACTCTTACACGGGATGACGATGATGGCACGTACCATGACGATCGATTTAGGCGATGAACTGCGCGAGTTTGTTGAATCTCTGGTTGAATCCGGCGACTACCGTACGCAAAGCGAAGTGGTGCGAGACTCGCTGCGCTTGCTGCGTGAGAAGCAGGCGGAATCAAAGCTGGAAAAGCTCAGAGAGTTGGTCAGAGAGGGCTTTGAAAGCGGCCCGGGAAAAGAGTGGGATCATGAAGATTTTCTAAGACGAGCAAAAGCCAGGGTAGGCATTTATGAAAAGGACCATCACGATAAAACCGGAAGCTGATGCAGATCTAATGAAGATCTGGATTTATGGCTACTGGAATTATGGAGAGCAGTTAGCTGATGACTATAGCGCCAGATTCGCTCAGCTCTTCGACAAACTCGCCATGTTTGATTTAGGTCGTAAACGACCGGATTTAGGTCAGCAGATCTATTCGCTGCCTTTCGAACAGCATATTGTGATCTACCGCGCTGAAGTGGATGAAATTTTCATCGGGCGTATCTTGCACCACTCGCAGGACGTTAGCGCCGAGTTTTGAAAACAAAAAAGGGACGATCTCTCGTCCCCTTTATTTTGTAGCATCGCCATTCATGGCGACCACGCCAATTACTGCAGCAGTGAAATATCCGCCACCTGCAGGAACAGCTGGCGCAGCTGTGCCAGCAGCGTCAGACGGTTAATACGCACCGCCTGATCGTCAGCGTTCACCATCACTTTATCGAAGAAGTTATCTACCGCTTCGCGCAGCTGCGCCAGTTCAACCAGCGCATCCTGATAGCGACCTTCTGCAAAGTACGGCTGCAGCTTGTCGCCCAGCGCGGTCACGAAGGTCGCCAGTTGGATCTCTTCGTTCTCTTTCAGCAGGGAAGCCTGCACGCTGTCGTTCAGGGTTTCGGTCGATTTCGCCAGGATGTTCGACACACGTTTGTTGGCAGCAGCCAGCGTGGCGGCCGCTTCCAGCGTACGGAAGTGCGAAACCGCCTTCATGCGCGCATCGAAATCAGCCGGACGGGTTGGACGACGCGCCAGCACCGCCTGAATGGTGTCAACGCTGTGGCCCTCTTCCTGATACCAGGTACGGAAACGGCCCAGCATAAAGTCGATCACTTCATCGACCACTTTGGCGTTGCTCAGCTTGCTGCCGTACAAACGCACCGCTTCTTCGGTCAGCGTTTGCAGATCGAGCGGCAGGTTTTTCTCCACGATGATACGCAGCACGCCCAGCGCAGCACGGCGCAGTGCGAACGGATCTTTGTCGCCTTTCGGATGCTGACCGATACCGAAGATACCCGCGAGGGTGTCCATTTTGTCGGCAATCGCCACGGCGCAGGCCACAGGATTTGACGGCAGATCGTCACCGGCAAAGCGCGGCTGATACTGCTCATTCAGCGCAACCGCCACATCTTCCGCTTCGCCATCGTGGCGCGCGTAGTGCATGCCCATCACGCCCTGGGTGTCGGTGAACTCGAAGACCATGTTGGTCATCAGGTCACATTTCGACAGCAAGCCCGCGCGGGTAGCGTGGTTCACATCAGCGCCAATCTGCGCGGCAATCCAGCCAGCCAGCGCCTGAATGCGATCGGTTTTATCACGCAGCGTACCCAGCTCTTTCTGGAACAGTACGGTTTCCAGACGCGGCAGATTATCTTCCAGACGCTTTTTGCGGTCGGTGTTGAAGAAGAACTCGGCATCCGCCAGACGCGGGCGCACCACCTTCTCGTTACCGGCGATGATCTGCTGTGGATCTTTGGATTCGATGTTGGTGACGAAGATGAAATTCGGCAGCAGCTTGCCCGCCGCGTCGTACACCGGGAAGTACTTCTGGTCACCTTTCATGGTGTAAACCAGCGCTTCAGCTGGCACCGCGAGGAACTTCTCTTCGAATTTCGCCGTCAGCACCACCGGCCACTCCACCAGCGAGGTCACTTCTTCCAGCAGGCTTTCGCTCAGATCGGCGATGCCGCCAATTTTCTGCGCTGCCGCTTCCGCATCCGCTTTGATTTTGGCTTTACGCGCGGCGTAATCCGCCACCACTTTACCGCGATCCAGCAGCAGCTGCGGATATTGATCGGCGTTGTCGATGGTGAATTCTGGCTCGCCCATAAAGCGATGACCGCGAATCACGCGATCGGATTTAATACCGAGAATCTTCGCGGGAATCAGCTCGTCACCCAGCAGCAGCGTAACGGTGTGCACCGGACGCACAAACTGCACGTCGCTCGCGCCCCAGCGCATCAGCTTAGGAATTGGCAGCTTGCTCAGCGCGGTAGCCACCATAGCGGGCAGCAGCGCCTGCGCGCTTTCGCCGGTGATTGCAGCGCGATGCACCAGCCATTCACCTTTATCCGTGCTCAGACGTTCGGCCTGCGCCACGGTGATGCCGTTACCACGCGCCCAACCTTCGGCCGCTTTGGTGGCGTTGCCATCGGCATCAAACGCGGCGGCGATTGCTGGGCCACGTTTTTCAACTTCGCGATCCGGCTGCGCGGCAGCCAGCTGGGCCACTTTCAGCGCCAGACGGCGCGGAGCAGCAAACCAGCTGACTTCGCCGTGCGCCAGACCGGCGCTATCAAGTTCAGCGGTGAAATGCGCAGCAAAGGCTTCTGCCAGGCTGCGCAGCGCTTTCGGAGGCAACTCTTCGGTGCCAATTTCCACCAGGAAAGTTTTTATCGGTCATGGCTGCCTCTTACTTGTTTTTATTGCACATCGGGAAGCCAAGCGCCTCACGGGACGCATAATAGGCTTCCGCCACGGCTTTCGTCAGGGTGCGGATACGCAGGATATAGCGCTGGCGTTCGGTAACCGAAATCGCTTTGCGGGCGTCCAGCAGGTTAAAGCTGTGCGCCGCTTTCAGAATGCGCTCGTAAGCCGGCAGCGGCAGCGGTTTTTCCAGTGCCAGCAGCTGCTGCGCTTCTTTCTCATACTGCTCAAAGCAGGTGAAAAGGAAGTCGACGTCAGCGTATTCGAAGTTATAGGTCGACTGCTCCACTTCGTTCTGATGGAACACTTCGCCGTAGGTGGTTTTACCGAACGGACCGTCGCTCCACACCAAATCGTAAACGCTGTCTACGCCCTGAATGTACATCGCCAGGCGCTCTAAGCCGTAGGTGATCTCGCCGGTTACTGGCTTACACTCGAGGCCGCCAACCTGCTGGAAGTAAGTGAACTGCGTCACTTCCATGCCGTTCAGCCACACTTCCCAACCGAGTCCCCACGCGCCCAGCGTTGGGTTTTCCCAGTTGTCTTCGACAAAGCGAATGTCGTGGATGGTGGGATCCATACCCAGCTCTTTCAGCGATCCAAGGTACAGCTCCTGAAGGTTGTCCGGGTTGGGCTTAATCACCACCTGGAACTGGTAATAGTGCTGTAAACGGTTCGGGTTTTCACCGTAACGTCCATCGGTTGGACGACGAGATGGCTGCACGTAAGCGGTCGCCATCGGCTCTGGGCCTAAGGCACGCAGACAGGTCATCGGGTGTGAGGTGCCGGCGCCCACTTCCATGTCCAACGGTTGGACAATGGTGCAGCCTTGACGCGCCCAGTAATCCTGCAAGGTCAGGATCAGGCCCTGAAAGGTCTTGGTATCAAACTTTTGCATGTTGAATTCGCACGCGATACGGATCGGTTAAAAAAAGAGTGCGCCAGTATACCCTTTGACCGCGGATTGTGCAGCCGGAAATCCAGGCCAGTGCGCAAGCGATTACGGCAAGGTTTAGCGGGCAAAAACAGAACAATAAGAAAATCGTATACGATTCACACTCATCGCGAGCACTCAACATAAAATTTTCATTAAAATCTTACATATCATAATCTTGATCGATATATCAGCTAATCCTATTACGTGATGAACATCACCATTTCGACCCAATGGTTAAAAATTGCGCGTTGACACTCGTGTAATCGTATACGAAATTGCGGTGAAATAGTTTTGCTTGAGATTTCACCATGAAGATTGCGTTGAGTTATCCCGGCATGAACGCCAGCGACCGCCCAATGGGGCCTGCGCCGCTCTCCGCCGCCGTGCTGCACGAACCGATGTTGTTCATTTCCGGCCAGGTGGCGATTGATCCCTACAGCGGCGAGATTATGGGCAACGACATCGCCAGCCAGACGCGTCAGGTGTTGAAAAACGTCGGCGATCTGCTGAGCGAAGCGAACATGACCTTCGACAACGTGGTCCGCGTCACTGTTTACCTGACCGATCTCAGCGCGTTCAGCGCGATGAATGCCGCTTACAGTGAATTCTTCCGGTTCCCCTTTCCGGCGCGCGCCACCGTGGGCATTCAACTCAACCATCCTGACCTGCTGGTCGAGATGGAAGTGACGGCGATGCGCTGATGCATATTCATATCGAGAACGACGCCAGCGCACCGCGCGCACTCCATCTCTCTGTCGAGCAGCTGCAACTGCAGCTCGACGCGCATCCGCCGTTGCGCAGCCACTTCACGCTGAGCGAAAACCGCGATCCGGCGCAGACCGCCGACTTCCTCGCCCGCTGCGACATTCTGTGGAGCGGCCGTAAGCTGGCGCTCGATCAGTTCAGCACGCCGCGTCTGGGTTGGGTGCAGGTGATGTCCGCTGGCGTTGAGCAGTGGCTGGCGCACTGGCCGCAAGGCGTGACGCTCACCAATGCTTCTGGCGTACACGGCGATAAAGGTGCCGAGTTCATTTTGATGGCGGCGCTGATGTTCAACTTCGGCATTCCCGGTTTTCTGCAGGATCAGGCGCAGCGTGTGTGGCGTCCGACCTTTGGCGGCTGCGCACGCGGCAAAATCGTGCTGCTGCTGGGCGTGGGCGGCATTGGCGCCGCAGCGGCAACTCTGCTGACGGCGCAAGGCTATCGCGTGATTGGCGTGACGCGCAGCGGCCAGTGCGATGCCAACGTGGCGCGCTGCATCCGTATTGATGCGCTAGACGAGGTATTGCCGCAGGTGGATGTGGTGGTATCGACGCTGCCGCTGACGCCACAAACCCGCAATCTGTTCGATCGCCGCCGTCTCGATCTGCTGCCCGCACGCGCTGGTATCGTGATTGTTGGACGCGCCGATGTGTTTGATTACAGCGCGATGCGCGAAAAACTCAACGTAGGCGAACTGGCCGGCGCGGTGCTGGATGTCTATCCGCAAGAGCCGCTACCGGCCGACGACCCGCTGTGGCACACGCCCGGCGTGGTGATGACACCGCACTGCAGCCTTGACGATCACAGCGCCTACCTCGCCGGTTGCCTTGACGTGTTTATCGATAACCTGGCGCGCTTCCGCCACGGACAACCGCTGCGTAATCAGGTTGATCCGGCACGAGGTTATTAACCCCCGATATTTCCGTAGGGCCGCCATTCATGGCGACCACCTAAAAAAGCACCAAAGACGTTCATAAATCACAAGGTCATCGCTTTCTCATTCACCAGCATCAGGGGAACCTTATTATGAAATTTGCACGCACTGCTTTGTTAATCTCTGGTCTTAGCGGCAGCTTACTGGCGGGCATCTCCAGCGCCCACGCAGCCAGCACCGATCCCATCACGCCTGCCGCCAGCGACTTCGCGGCGATGGCGCAGTGCAAAGCACTGCAAACCAAATATCCCTCGCTGAAAGGCAAAGATCTGGTCGTCGGCCTCGGCGGCTACACCAAAGGCTTTGAAGCGCCATCGGAAAAAGATCCCAGCATCATTGAAGGTCTCGATCCTTCCCTGTTCGAGCGCATCAGCAGCTGCCTCGGCGCGAAACACAGTTACCAAAGTGGCTCGTTCAACGTGCTGCTCACCTCGATCGCCAGCGGACGCGCGGATATCGGTCCGATGCTGTACGTCACCGAAGAACGCATGAAGCAGATCGCCTTCGTCGCCTCGATGCAGGTGCAGGATGGTTCGGTGCTGGCACAGGGCAACCCGAAGAAAATCAACAGCGTCGATGATCTGTGCGGCAAAACCGTCGCCGCCGCAGCGGGTTCGTACGAAGCCAACAAACTGGTGCCGGAACAAAGCGCTAAATGCAGCGCCGCCGGTAAGCCCGAAGTCAGCATGTTGATGGTGCAGAACACCGACAACAGCATTCAGGCGGTGAAAAGCGGTCGCGCGGACGTCTATCTGACCGAAGCCGGTTCCGCCGTTGCCATCGCCAAAGCGGACAAATCGCTGCAAAGCGGCTTTACCGTGGATCTGCCGATCATGGTGGGCTTCCCGATCGCCAAAGACAACGCCACGCTGCGCGCGGCGGTGCTGGACGCGATGAAGGTGATTCAGGCGAGCGGCGCACAGAAAAAACTGCTGGATTACTGGGGCCAGGGCAGCGCTGCCGAGCGTCCAGTGGTTGCGCGTGGTTAATGCATAAACTCAGCCGCCTCGGTGACTTAACCGAGGCGTTGAGGAGGATAACGCCTTGGATGATTTTCTTAAGTACCTGACTTTCCCCTACTTGTGGGAAGGCGCTGTTATCGCCGTGCAGCTGCTGATTGGCGCGCTGGCGGGCGGCATTGTGATTGGCTTTTTCCTGGCGTTAGCCAGCAGCTCAAAGCACGGGTTTATTCGCGTGCCGGTGAAGATTTACATCTATACGCTGCGCGGCACGCCGGTGCTGCTGCAGCTGATTTTGCTGTACAACGTGCTGCCGGAATTTGGTCTGCGTTTGAGCCCGTTCACCAGCGCGCTTATCGCCCTGATGATCAACGAAACCGCCTTCTGCGCCGAAATCATTCGCGGCGGCATTATGGCGACCGATCGCGATCAAAGCATGGCGGCGCAGGCGTTCGGTTATTCGCGCAGCAAAGAGATGATTCACGTGGTGATCCCGCAGGCGCTGCGCGCCATACTGCCCACCATGGGCAATGAAACTGTCGGGCTGCTGAAATCCACCTCGCTGGCTTCGGTGGTGGGCGTCAATGAGCTGACGATGCGCGGCCAGGCGATTGTGTCGCAAAACTTCCTGTTTATTCCGGTGCTGGTCGCGTCGGGCGGCATCTACCTGATTCTTTCCACGCTGCTGGCGGGCGGTCAGTGGTGGTTGGAGAAGTTCTACAACCTTGATGAACGTGCGCGACGGGCACGCGCGCGCCTGGCGAAACTGCCGCCGGAAGCAGACGTGATGCCGATGCAGCTACCAAAACGGCGCTGGGATACGCAAACCGCTGCGCCGGTGCTGGAAGTGAATCAGCTGTGCGTCGACTACGCCGGTAAAGCGGTACTGAAATCGCTGTCGTTAACCGTCCGTCGCGGCGAAGTGGTGGTGCTGCTTGGTCGCTCCGGTTCGGGCAAAAGTACGCTGCTGAAATCGATTCTGGCGCTGACGCCACGCAGCAGCGGCACCATTCAGACTGAAGGCCACTTCATGGGCAGCGACGAAAACGGTCGCGCGCTGGCGCAGCGACATCTGCCGGTGAACCGCGCCAAGTCGGGCATTGGCATCGTGTTCCAGCACTTCGCGTTGTTTGATCATCTTACCGCGCTGGAAAACGTGATGAGCATTCTGCTGCGCGTGCAGGGCGCACAGCCGGAAATCGCGCGCGGCAAAGCGATGCGCGCGTTGAAAATGGTAGGACTCGGTGATTTCGCCGCCTCGCTGCCGCACGAACTCTCCGGCGGACAGAAACAGCGCGTCGGCATTGCGCGCGCGCTGGCGGCAGAACCGCAAATCCTGCTGTTTGATGAACCGACTTCCGCGCTCGATCCCGAACTGGTGCGCGAAGTGAACCAAACCATGCGCAGTCTGGCGCAGACCGGCATCACCATGATCATCAGCACCCACGACATCGCATTTGCGGCGGGCGTTGCCGATCGCGTGGTGTTCCTGCAGGATGGCGCGCTGATTGAAGAAGGCCCGCCGACGATTCTGCAAAATCCGCAAACGCCGGCTTTTGCCACCTTCCTTGAACATGAAAATGCTGCGGAGGCGCCACATGCCAACGCGCTTTGAACTCACGGCACGCGAGCGCCTCGGTGATGCGCTGTTCCGCTATATGCAGGGCCAACCGGCCGATGCGCTGGGTAATGAACCCGATGCCAATCAGCAGGCGCTACGCCGCTTTCGTCTGTTACCGCGCGTGCTGCAGGGCAATGAAAGCATCGACACGCAGATTTCCCTGCACCAGCAAAACTGGTCCGCGCCGATTGGCGTCGGCGCGTTTGCCGGTGACCGAATTTTTCACGACGAAGGTGTGCTGCCGATTGCGCGCGCCTGCAAACGTCTGCAACTGCCGCTAGTGATCTCCGAAGAGAGCGTCACAACGCTGGAGCAGATTGGCGCCGAGTACGACCGCTGCTGGCTGCAACTGCGCGCGGCGGGGGATGTCGGCCGCATCAACGCCTTGATCGACCAGGCCGCGCAGGCCGGATTCAAAAATATCGTGCTCACGGTGCTGGCGCCGGTGCATCCGGTGGCCGGGTTACAGCCCGGCGGCTTCTCTATCGGCGACGCCCTGAAACAGCGCGGCTGGCACACCATCGGCGGCACGCAGCCGGGTGTTGCGCCGCTGCCGGCTTTTCCGGTGTGGCGCTGGCAGGAGATTGACGAGGTAGCGGCGCACTGCGCTAATCATCAACTGCCGCTGTGGCTGAAAGGCGTTTTGCATCATGACGATGCGGCGCAGGCTGCGCAGCACGGCGTCAGCGGAGTGATTGCCTCAAACATCGGCCTGCGCCAGAGCGCGCGCTGGGCTACGCCGGTCGATCAGCTGCCCGACTTGCAGGCGGTGACGCGGCTGCCGCTGCTGCTGGATGGCGGCGTACGCTGCGGCAGCGATGCGGTGGTGGCGCGCTGTCTTGGCGCGTCGCTGTCGCTCAGCGTGCGCCCGATCATCAGTGCTTTAGTCGCCGGTGGCGAGAGTGCGGTGTTCGATCTGCTTTCCGGCTGGATCAATGAAGTTACGGCCATTAGTCATTGGTGCGGCGTCAGCGATATGGCGGCGCTGAACGGCAGCTTTATCACCGAGGAGCGCCACTGATGCAGACACTGATTTTCAACCAAGGCGATGCCAGCGAATCCCGCATCTATTACTGCGCGCACTATCTGGCGCACAGCCTCGGCCTGTTCGCCGCAGAGCAGCTGCAGGTGATCTTCACCACCAGCGAATCAGGCGGGCATACGGTACAAGGCGGCCAGGTTCCCGCAGTGCTGAATCGCGACGCCGATCTCACGCTGGGCGGCCCGATGGTGGTGATGAAGCATTTTCAGCAGCACGGCGCAGAGTTGCAGTGTTTCTGCGCCTCGGTGGCGGCCAATCCGTGGTTTCTTGCGGCGGCGCAGGCGCAGCCCGATTTTCAGCTCAGCGATCTGCGCGGCAAACGTGTGCTGGATGTCGGCAATGTCGGCACCGCCACGCTGACGTTCCGCTGGCTGCTGGCGCGTCACGGTTTGCAGGATGACGTTGAGCTGATCGCCGGCAGCGGCGATCAGGCGCGGGATTTCACCGCCGTGGCCCAGGGGGCAGCCGATTATGCGCTGCACGCCATGCATATGCTGGCGCCCGCCATCGCCGCCGGACAACTCCACAACATCAGCAGCCTCGCCAGCGTGTGCGGCCACGTACCCTGGAGCGCCTACATCGCCCGCACCGATGTATTGCAGGAGAAAGCCACCGCTTTCGCCGCCTTCTCCCGCGCCATTGCCCAGGCGCTGACGTGGATCGCCAACCATGACGCCACTGCGCTGGCGCAACAGGTGCAGGCGTTTTACCCCGATTATCCGCGCGAGGCGCTGGTGCACGGCCTCGCGGCCTATCAACAGGCTGGCGTGTTTGCGCCAGATTGCGTGATTCCGCGCGCTGAGTTTGCGCATTTCAGCCAGCTGTTAACTGCTATCGGCTGGCTCGACTCTTCACAGCCGGTGCCGTATGCGGCGCTGGTGACGCAGGCAGGAGCAGAATGATGAAACAGCTGATTATTAATGGTTTGGTGGTGACAGAAACCCGCGCTGAATTGGCCGATCTGCTGATCGAAAACGGCAAGATCAGTGGCGTGTTATCGCCTAACGCCATCACGCACGGCGTTGACGAGGTGATCGATGCACGTGGCTTGATCATCGTGCCCGGCGCGATTGACGTGCATACCCATTTCACCGGCTCGCACGATTTTCCCGAACAGGAGCTGCGTGAAGGCACGCACGGCGCGGCGGCGCACGGCGTCACCACCATCGTCGAAATGCCGCATTCGCTGCCACCGGCGACATCGCTGGCTAACTTCAGCGCTAAGAAAAGCTGGCTGGCAGACAACTGCTCGGTGGATTACGCCCTGTGGGCTGGGTTAGACGGAGATAACGTGCATGAACTGGCGGCGCTGGATCAGGCCGGTGCGCTGGCCTTCAAAGCCTTCCTGTGCAGCGGCGCACCCAACGGCGACGCCACCGACGAGAAAGGTTTGCCGCGTCTCGACGATGACGGCCTGCTGCGCGCCATGCGCGAGTTGGCCACGTTCGACGGGCTGATTGGCGTGCACGCTGAGAATCACGACATTTTGATCGGTGCTGGCAGCGAACAGCGCCGCGCCGGACGCAAAGATGCGCGCGCTCATGCGCTGGCGGGGCCGGAAATCGCCGAGATCGAAGCGGTGGGACGCGTGTTAGCGATTGCCGAAGATACCGGCGCGCGCTGCCATATCGTGCACGTCAGCTCGGCGCGCGCGGCGGAAACCATTGTCGCTGCCAAAACCCGCGTACGCGCCAGCTTCGAAACCTGTCCGCACTATTTACTGCTCGACGAAGACGATTTGGTGCGCATCGGCCCCAACGCGCGCTGCGGCCCACCAATCCGCCCACGTCCGGTGGTGGATGCGCTGTGGCAGGTGCTGCTGCGCGGCGATATCGACATGATCGCGTCTGACCATTGTCCGTACACGCCCGCACAAAAACAGGCGGGTGAAGCCAGCATCTGGGAGGCGGGCATGGGCCTCACCGGCGTGGAAACCCTCAGCCCGATGTTCTTCAGCGCGGCCCATATTGAACGTGGCGTGGCGCTCAGCGAGTTTGCGCGCATGACCGCCAGCGGCCCGGCCAAAGCCTTCCAGCTATGGGGCAAAAAAGGGGCGATTGCGCCCGGCTTCGACGCCGATTTGGTGTTCTACGACGCCAGCCAAAGCTGGACGGTGCGCGGCGCCAATTTTCAGGGACTCGGCAAGTGGAGCGCATTTGAAGGGATGCGCTGTCAGGGTAGAGTGGTGCGCACATTGATTCGTGGCGTCACGGTATTCCAGGATGACCAGATGCAGGTTGAACCCGGCTTCGGTCAATTCGTGACCCGACAGGTCTAAACAGGATAAACAACATGGCAGGAAAACCCTCTACCGCTCGTCGTAAAAACAGCGCCCCGCTGGCGCAGGACGCGGCCACCGATAACAGCTGGAATAGCGCGCGTCCGCGCACGCTGGTCGATCACGCCGTGGATGCCATTCTCAGCGCCGCCTCGCGCGGCCTGATCCTGCCCGGCGACCGCATCGCAGAACCCGAGCTGGTGGCGAAACTCGGTATGAGCCGCGTGCCGATCCGCGAAGCGCTGCGCATTCTGGAGAGCCAGGGCATTGTCACCAGCGAGCCGTATAAAGGTATCCGCCTGATGGAGATTTCGCATCAGCGGCTGGAGCAGATTATTGATGTGCGCATCCCGCTGGAGACGCTGGCCTGTCGCCGCGCGATTGAGGCCGGACGCAACAGCGCTGAGCAGCTTAATCAGCTCTATCAGGGCGTGGCGCAGATGCAGGCGATGATGCAAAGCGATAACGTTTACGGTTTTGCCTCCGCCGATACCGATTTCCACCGCACGCTGTGCAGCTTCGCGCACAACCCGGTGCTGAGCAATTTGTGGGAGTCGATTGCCCGTCAGCTGACGGTGATTTTCGGCCTCTCCACCATGGGCAAATCGATGAGCGACATCATCGAGGAGCATCAGCGGCTGATTAATGTCTTTGCCGATGGCGACATCGCCAAAATGACCGACGAGGTTGAGAACCACATCCGCATTCAGGCGCTGGACGTGGATTACGAAACCCTGATAACACAGCGCCGACAGCACCGTTCCGCTCTCGGCTAATTTCGCCTTGCCTTTACACCAGGGAAAACACCATGAAAATCATTAACGTTGAGGCGTTTTACCTGCGCCTGCCAGTGATTGAGCAGCGCACCGACAGCTCTCAGGATGCGCTGCTGATCAAAATCACCACCGATGCCGGCATCACCGGCTGGGGCGAAGTGGATGGCAGCCCGTATGTCACCAAAGCCATCATTGAAGCGCCCTATTCGCACACCATGGTCACCGGCCTGAAGTCGCTGTTAATCGGCGAAAACCCGCTGGAAACCGGCCGTTTATGGAAGAAGATGCACAAAGCCACCCTCTATTACGGCCGCAGCGGCGCGGTACTACAGGCGATGGCCGGCATCGACATCGCCTTGTGGGACATCAAAGGTAAAGCACTCGGCAAGCCGATTGTTGAACTGCTGGGCGGCGCCATGCGCGACAAAATGCGCGTTTACTCCTCCAACATGTTCCAGTTCAGCGTGGAAGAGACGGTCGCGCGCGCGCAGCATGCGATGGATACCGGCCATAGCGGCGTGAAGTTTGGCTGGGAGCCGTTTGGCACTGACGAAGCGCTGGATCTGCGCTATCTCGACGCCCTACGTAAAGCGATGGGCGACGATGTGGATCTGATGCTGGACGTCGGCCACGTGTGGGATGCGAAAACCACCATCCGCCGCAGCCAGCGCTATGAACACCTCAATCTGTTCTGGATTGAAGAGCCGCTGCATCCCGATAACTACGCGGGTTACGGCCAGGTCTCCGCCGCCTGCCAGCAGCATATCGCCGCTGGTGAGCAAGAGTGTTCGGTAACGGGTTTCCAGCGCCTGATAGATGAAGGCGGCATCGATATCGTGCAGATCGACCTGACGCGCACCGGCTTTACGCAGGCAATGGAGATCGCCAGCTACGCGCACAGCCGTGGACGCAAAGTGTGCAACCACAACTTCACCACCGACATTAATACCGCCGCCTCGCTGCATTTCCTGTGCGCGATTGAGAATGCGCTGGTGATGGAGTATTGCGTCGAGCCGGGCGAAATCAGCCGCTCGCTGGCGAAGAATCCGGTGCGCATCGCCGACGGTTACGCGTGGCTGCCGAGCGAGCCAGGCCTCGGCGTTGAACCCGACGAAGCGGTGATCGAGACGTTTTTGGTGCGTGATTAACCAGGTCGCCATTTATGGCGACCTGGTAACAGAGTGATCTGAATTACAACGCAAAAGGTTGTTGGCGCGCGGCTCACTGGCTACCCTTCTTCGCAGCCAATGCAAGAGGGTGCCATGCAGCAAAAAATTTACTGGATCGACAACTTACGTGCGGTTGCCTGTCTGATGGTGATCGTCATTCACACCACAACCTGGTACATCACCGGGCCGATGGCGGTAACAGGCCTGAGCTGGGATGTGGCGAACCTGCTTAACTCAGCGTCACGCGTCTGTGTGCCGCTGTTCTTTATGATTTCAGGCTATCTGTTTTTCGGCGAACGCAGCGCACAAGGGCGGCATCTGCTGCGCATCGTGCTGTGCCTGCTGTTCTACAGCGCGGTGGCGCTGGCCTATATCACCTGGCTGACGCCGATCAGCGAAGGTCGATCGCTGCTCAAACTGCTGCAAAGACCGGTGTTCTATCACCTGTGGTTCTTCTTCGCCATTATCGGCATCTATCTGTTATCCCCGCTGATTCAGGTGAAAAGCGTGGCACCGCGCTATGTCGCGATACTGGTGATCGTGCTGGCGGTGCTGGCGAATCCGAATACCGTGAGCCAATCGCTGGGGCCATTCCACTGGCTGCCGGTGAATCTGTATGTCAGCGGCGACAGCATCTATTACCTGCTGTATGCGCTGCTCGGGCGTGCGATTGGCTGTATGCAGACCGACAAGCGCAGCATCAGCTGGCTGGCGGGATTGGGCTTTGTGGCCTGCGTGATTGGCATTGCGCTCGGCACCAAACAGATGCTGAAAATCAACGGCGCGTTCAACGATACCTGGTATCTCTACTGCGGGCCACTGGTGTTTATTGCCGCCATCAGCCTGTTGATTCTGTTCAAAAACACCCTGAATCAGCGCGCGCTGCCGGGGCTCGCCACCCTCTCGCGCTATTCCCTGCCGATCTATGGTTTTCACGCGCTGTTTATCCACTTTCTGCGTACTCATCACTACGACGACATGTCGCGCCCGTGGCTCGATTTGCCGTGGGTGATGGGCATGACGCTGATCGGCAGCCTGCTGCTGGCAATGGGATTACAACGCGTGGATAAGCGTCATCTGGTGAGCTGATCGTCCCAGCGCTGGTGCGCGCGGCGTAGCTGGCGTGCCGAGGAGAATCCGGCGGCCAGCGCCGCTTTCTCCGCCGCTTCGCCCTGCTGCTGGCGTTGCCGCGCAATCACTAAGCGCAGCTGTTCGTGGTATTCGCGCACGCTGATGCCCAGATGCTGGCGGAACAGGCGCGTCAGATGACGCTCGCTGACGTGCGCCCGTTCGGCCAGCGCGGTAAGCGACCAATCATGTTCGGGATGGGCAATCATCACATCCTGCGCGCGATGAATCGCCGGATGCATGTGATTGCGATAGCGCAGCCACGGCGACAGTTGCGGATCGTCGCCGGAACGGCGGAACCACACCACCATTTCGCGCGCCACTTTCAATGCCTGCGGCGCGCCGCACAGCCGATTGATGAGATGCAGCGCCAGATCGATACCCGCAGTAATGCCCGCGCTGGTCCAGATGCCGCCATCTTCGACGAAAACCCGGTTATCTTTTACCAACGCCGCTGGCGCTGCCACTTTCAGGCGCGGTAACACATCATGATGCGTGGTGCATTGGATGCCATCCAGCAATCCCGCCTGCGCCGAGAGCAATGCGCCGGAACAGATGCACACCAGCGTGATGCGCTGATCGGTAATCGCTGTCTGCTGCTGGCGCAGCCAGTCACGCGCTATCGCGGCCGGTTCAGTGTCGAAACAGACGCGCGAATCGTGTACGCCTGGCACCACCAGCAGGCTGTTATCCGGCAGTTGTGCGGGCAAGGGCGCGATGTCGGCGAGGGTCATGCCGGTGGAGCACAGCACGCTCGGCTGCGGGCCGATGTAGTGCAGCGCGAAGTGGCCGTCGGCCAGCTGCAGGGTTTCAGCGGGGCCAGTGAGATCCAGCGCCATCACGCCGGGAAGCACGAGAAAGAAGACGGACTGCGGCATGGTGCGCTCCGGTTGGGTTTGGTGTGTTTTTTTCCCCCCTCACCCCAACCCTCTCCCGTAAACGGGCGAGGGAGCTGATCGTGCGTATACTCTCGATCGGTTCCCTCTCCTGCTTGCGGGAGAGGGCTAGGGTGAGGGCAAATCAGGCCACTACATTTAACACAAAACCCCAATCATACCCGATAAAAACTCCAACACCCCGCCAAATCCAGCCATCACTCTCCCACATCAAGACATCAACGGCTGCAACTGCTGATACAAGCGCGCAAACACCTCGCGCTGTGGCTGATACGCCTGATGCCGCGCCGCATCCGGTTGATGCCGCTGCGCCAGTTCCAGCGACGGCCATTCGCTCGCCGGATCAACCGCCAGCTGCGCCAGCCGCGCCGCACCCAGCGCCGGACCGACTTCGCCGCCATGACAATAATCCAGCGTTTGCCCGCTGATATCCGCCAGCATCTGACGCCAGTACGCACTTCGTGCGCCGCCGCCAATCAGCATCACGGTTTTCGGCTGCACGCCGCACTCATGCACCGCATCCATGCCTTCGGCCAGCGCGAAGCCCACACCTTCCAGCACCGCGCGCGCCAGTTCTGGCCGGCCATGCTGATGCGTTAAACCAAAGAACGCGCCCTGCGCCTGCGGATTGTTATGCGGCGTGCGCTCACCAGAAAGATAGGGCAGGAACCACACTGGCGGCACATCGCTGCGCGCTTTTTCCGCCTCACTCAGCAGTTGCGGCACATCCGCACAACCGGTTAGCGCCGCCGCCCAATCGAGGCAGGAAGCCGCGCTGAGAATCACCGACATCAGATGCCAGCGCTGCGGCAGCGCGTGGCAAAAGCTGTGCACCGCACGCTGTGGATTGCTGAGATAGCCGTCGCTCACCAGGAAATAGACGCCCGACGTGCCGAGCGACAGCATGCCTTGTCCCGGCTCAACCATGCCGACACCCACCGCGCCCGCCGCGTTATCGCCACCGCCCGCCACCAGCGGCACACTTTGCATGCCCCAACGCGCGGCGACATCTGGCAACAAGGTGCCGGTGATCTGATTGCCTTCAAACAGTTGCGGCATCTGGCTGCGTTGCAAATCGCAGGCGTTGAGCATCTCATCGCTCCAGTCGCGCTGCGCCACATCCAGCCACATCGTTCCCGCCGCGTCCGACATGTCGCTGGCGAACTCACCGCTCATGCGCAAGCGCAGATAATCCTTTGGCAGCAGCACTTTAGCCACCTGAGCAAAAACCTGCGGCTCATGCTGTTTTACCCACAGCAGCTTAGGTGCGGTAAAGCCGGGCATCATCAGATTGCCGGTGATGCGACGCGAATCCGGCACGCGCTTCTCCAGTTCCTGACACTGCTCGCCGCTGCGCCCGTCATTCCACAAAATCGCCGGACGCAGCACCCGATTCTCGCTATCCAGCAAGGTGGCACCGTGCATCTGCCCGCTCAGGCCAATCGCCTTCACGCTGCTGAGATCGTGCTGCTGCGCCAGCGCCTGCATGGCACGATCGGTAGCCCGCCACCAGCTTTCGGCATCTTGCTCGCTCCATAACGGCTGCGGCCGCGACACCTCCAGCGGCGCACTCTCCACTGCAATCACTTTGCCGTGCGCATCCAGCAATGCCACTTTCACGCCGGAGGTGCCTAAATCGATGCCGATAACCATGCTGCGCTCCTGAAAAGTTAAAAATCAAACAAGTAGTGATTCACCAGATTCTCCAGCTGTTCCTGGCGTCCACTGCGATGCTGTGGATTAAATTGCTGTTGCTGCGCCTGTTCCGCCAGCGCGGCAAGGGAAAATTCCCCCTTCAGGATCTGCTGTCCGAACTCGCCGTTCCAGCCGCTGTAGCGCTGCGCCACACGCTTATCCAGCTCGCCATCCGCCACCATACGGGCCGCGACTTTTAACGCCAGCGCCATGGTATCCATCGCGCCGATATGGCCGTAGAACAGGTCATATTTATCGGTGCTCTGGCGGCGGACTTTGGCATCAAAGTTTAAGCCGCCGGTGGTGAATCCGCCCGCTTTGATGATTTCGTACAGCACCAGCGCATTCTCTTCCACGCTGACCGGGAACTGGTCGGTATCCCAGCCACACTGCATGTCGCCACGGTTAGCATCCACCGAGCCAAAAATGCCCAGCGCAATGGCCGTTGCGATCTCATGATGGAATGAGTGCCCCGCCAGCGTCGCATGGTTGGCTTCCACATTCACTTTGATCTCTTTCTCCAGCCCGAACTGCTTCAGGAAGCCATAAACTGTCGCGACATCATAGTCATACTGATGTTTCGTCGGCTCCTGTGGCTTGGGTTCAATCAGCAACATGCCGTGGAAACCGATCTTATGTTTGTGCTCCACCACCATCTGCATAAAGCGGCCAATCTGCTCGCGCTCCTGACGCAGGTCGGTATTCAGCAGGGTTTCATACCCTTCACGCCCGCCCCACAGCACATAGTTCTCGCCGCCCAGAGTTTGCGTGGCCTGCATGGCGCTGCACACCTGGCTGGCGGCCCAGGCAAAAATTTCCGGATCCGGATTGGTCGCCGCACCCGCACCGTAACGCGGATGGGTAAAGCAGTTGGCGGTTCCCCACAGCAGTTTCACGCCGGTTTCCTGCTGTTTTTCCAGTAATTTATCGGTCATCACCGCGAAGTTTTCACGATAGCTTTTCAGCGAATCGCCTTCCGGTGAGACATCCACATCGTGGAAGCAGTAATAAGGCACATTCAGTTTATGGAAGAACTCAAAGGCGACATCGGCCTTTTGCTTCGCCAGCTCAAGCGCATCACCCGGCTTCTGCCACGGACGATCAAACGCGCCAACGCCAAACATATCCGCGCCGTTCCAGCAGAAGGTATGCCAGTAACAGGCTGCAAAGCGCAGATGCTCCGCCATGGTTTTACCGAGAATCACCTCGTCCGGGTTGTAATGACGAAACGCCAGAGGATTGCGGGTATTACTCCCTTCATAACGAACGCGATCAAGCTGGTCGAAATAGGCGTGCATAGTTAGCTCCTTAGCATGAGGACCCGAATGGTCAGCTTTGAGCGGTTATTGTGATGATGTAATTTACTGTTGCTCAATTACGATATTTAACACTCAACGTAAGATAATTATTATTTGTGCGCCAGCTCGCAAAATAATGTCGTTATTTTCATTCAGCCTCTCTCACGTCGTTTTTTCTGAAAGCGTTGAAATATCGATCGCGCTCATAAAATCGCAAATAAACCAAAAAACGTAATAGCCGGATAAAAATCAGTAATTGATGTCATCTGAAACTCAGGGCAACAATTCATCGGCCTGGTTATCAGCCTTACAACGACAACAGCCTCAACCTACAGGATTAATACCATGAACATGAAACAATCACTGTTGGCCGCCTGCGCGGCTCTGGCCCTGTTTAGTCACGCGGGTAGCGCTAAAGAAGTCAAAATCGGTATGGCTATTGATGATTTACGTCTGGAACGCTGGCAAAAAGATCGCGATATCTTTGTTAAACAAGCCGAATCACTGGGCGCCAAAGTGTTTGTGCAATCGGCCAACGGCAACGAAGAAACGCAGATGTCGCAAATTGAAAATATGATTAATCGCGGCGTCGATGTATTGGTCATCATTCCTTATAACGGCCAGGTTTTAAGTAACGTGGTGGCGGAAGCGAAACGTGAAGGCATTAAAGTGTTGGCGTATGACCGCATGATAAATAACGCCGATATTGATTTTTATATCTCATTCGATAATGAGAAAGTGGGCGAATTACAGGCCGAAAGTATTGTGAAGCAAGTACCAAAAGGTAATTACTTCCTGATGGGTGGCTCGCCGGTGGATAATAACGCGCGCCTGTTCCGTGCCGGTCAGATGAAAGTGTTAAAACCTTATATTGATAATGGCAGCATTAAAGTGGTCGGCGATCAGTGGGTTGATGCGTGGCTGCCGGAAAATGCGCTGAAAATAATGGAGAACGCCTTAACCGCAAACAGCAACCACATTGATGCCGTTGTGGCGTCGAATGATGCCACCGCAGGCGGTGCGATTCAGGCATTAAGCGCGCAGGGACTTTCCGGCAAAGTCGCGATCTCCGGCCAGGATGCCGATCTCGCCGCCATCAAACGCATTATGAACGGCACGCAAACCATGACGGTTTACAAACCCATCACCGAACTGGCGACTGAAGCAGCCAAAATCGCGGTGGAACTCGGTGACGACAAACAACCCGCCAGCAACAGCAAGCTGAATAATGGCCTGAAAGATGTGCCATCGCGCCTGCTGAATCCTATTCCGGTGAACAAAGACAACATTGAAAGCACGGTAGTCAAAGACGGCTTCCACAAGCAGAGCGAACTCTGAGGCGCGAGCCCGTAAAGGAGAGAGGCCGATGTTGCTGGAAATGAACCATATCACCAAGCGTTTCGGCGCGGTGAAAGCCCTGGATGACGTGAGCCTGCAGCTGGAAGCCGGTGAAGTGATGTCGCTGTGCGGCGAAAACGGCTCGGGGAAATCGACCCTGATGAAGATCCTGTGCGGGCTGTATCCGCACGGTGACTTTGAAGGCAGTATCCATTTTGCGGGCGACGAGATTCAGGCGCAGACCATTCGTGATACCGAACGCAAAGGGATCGTGATCATCCATCAAGAGCTGGCGCTGGTGCGGCAGCTGACGGTGATGGAGAACATTTTCCTCGGCGCAGAGCTGGGACGTTTCGGCATGGTGGATGACGAAACCATGACGTTGCGTTGCCAGCAGCTGCTGGAGCGGGTCAAGCTGCAGGTATCGCCGGATACGCGCGTCGGCGAACTGGGATTAGGCCAGCAACAGCTGGTGGAGATTGCACGCGCCTTGAATAAACAGGTGCGCCTGCTGATCCTCGACGAACCGACCTCTTCGCTCACCGAACAGGAAACGGAGGTGCTGCTTAGCATCATCAAAAACCTGCGCGAACATGGCATCGCCTGCATCTACATTTCGCACAAACTCAACGAGGTAAAAGCGATTTCGGACACCGTCTGCGTGATCCGCGACGGTCAGCATATCGCGACCCGCGCAGCCGCCGGGCTGAGTGAGGATGACATCATCACCATGATGGTCGGGCGCGAGCTGACGGCGCTCTATCCGCATAGCCCACACGAGATTGGCGAAACCCTGTTGCAGGTAGAGAACCTCACGGCGTGGCATCCCATCAACCGCCATATCCGCCGGGTGGATAACGTCTCTTTTAGCCTGAAGCGCGGCGAAATTCTTGGCATTGCCGGGCTGGTTGGTGCCGGGCGAACCGAAACCGTGCAGTGTCTGTTTGGCGTTTGGCCGGGACGCTGGCAGGGCGATATTCATATCAACGGCAAGAAAGTCCGTATCAAGGACTGCCGCGCCGCCATCGCGCACGGCATCGCGATGGTGCCGGAAGATCGCAAAAAGGATGGCATCGTGCCGCTAATGGGCGTGGGCAAAAACATTACGCTGGCCGCGCTGGACCAATTTAGCCCCCGGCTTTCGCTGCTGGATGACGCGCAGGAACAACAGGCAATTAATCAGGCCATTACGCGATTGCGGGTGAAAACCTCGTCGGCGGAACTGCCGATTGGTCGCCTGAGCGGCGGCAATCAACAGAAAGCGATCCTCGCTAAATGCCTGCTGCTCAATCCAAAAATCTTAATTCTTGATGAGCCTACACGCGGCATTGATGTGGGCGCGCGCCAGGAAATCTATCTGCTGATCAATTCGCTAGTGCAGCAAGGGATTGCCGTGATTGTCATTTCGTCTGAGCTGCCCGAAGTGCTGGGCCTGAGCGATCGGGTTTTGGTGATGCATGAAGGCAAAATCAAAGCCGATCTGATTAACGATAACCTGACTCAGGAGCAGGTGATGGAAGCCGCCCTGCGGAGTGAACACTATGTTTAAGACCGAAAGTACGCAACGCGGCCTCACTACGCCGGGTAAAGGTGCGCCAGGTAAATTCTCGCTGCCAAATCTGCAGGTGCTGGTGATGCTGGGTGCGATTGTGCTGATCGCCCTGTTCTTCACCTGGACCACCGACGGTGCCTGGCTCAGCGCACGTAATGTTTCCAACCTGCTGCGCCAGACCGCCATCACCGGCATTCTTGCGGTCGGCATGGTGTTCGTCATTATCTCTGCGGAGATCGATCTCTCGGTGGGTTCGATGATGGGGTTGCTCGGCGGTGCTGCAGCTATCTTTGACGTCTGGCTTGGTTGGCCGCTGCCGCTCACCATCGTCGTAACCCTGGTGATGGGCTTGCTGCTCGGCACCTGGAACGGCTGGTGGGTGGCCTATCGCAAAGTTCCGTCGTTTATTGTCACGCTGGCGGGGATGCTGGCGTTCCGCGGCATTCTGGTCGGCATCACCGATGGCACCACGGTAGCGCCCACCAGCTCGGCGATGTCGCAGATTGGGCAAAGCTATCTGCCTGGCGGGATCGGATTTGGCTTCGGCTTTGCTGGTTTGGCGCTGTTTATCCTCTGGCAATGGCGCTTGCGCCTGCGTCGCCAACAGCTTGGTCTGGCGCAAACTTCCGTCAGCGGTGCGCTGGTGCGGCAGGTCGTCACCGCCATTCTGGTACTGGGCGCGATCTGGCTGCTCAACGATTATCGCGGCGTGCCAACGCCGGTCTTGCTGCTGGCGCTGCTGCTGCTCGGCGGTATGTTTATGGCGACGCGCACAGCCTTTGGTCGCCGGATTTATGCCATCGGTGGCAACCTGGATGCCGCGCGCCTTTCCGGCATTAATGTGGCCCGCACCAAGCTGGCGGTTTTCGCCATCAATGGCGTGATGGTGGCGATTGCGGGCCTGATCCTGAGCTCACGCCTTGGCGCGGGTTCGCCTTCGGCAGGCAACATTGCCGAGCTGGATGCTATCGCCGCCTGCGTGATTGGCGGCACCAGCCTGGCGGGCGGCGTTGGTTCGGTGGCGGGCGCGGTCATCGGCGCATTTATCATGGCGTCGCTGGATAACGGCATGAGCATGATGGATGTCCCGACCTTTTGGCAGTACATCGTCAAGGGCGCCATCCTGCTGCTGGCAGTGTGGATGGATACCGCGACGCGCCGCCGGGTGTAATCGCGTGGGGGATCACAATGTGGCGCAAATTCTTTCTGCTGTCCGTCGTGCCATGCTATGCAAGGTGCTGTCGATTTAGGAGAGTGCGCCACGATGCATGAGAAACGCTTTCGCATTACGTTGCTGTTCAACGCCAATAAGGTCTATGACCGCCAGGTGGTTGAGGGCGTCGGTGAGTATTTACAGGCATCACAAACGGATTGGGACATTTTCATTGAAGAGGATTTTCGTTGCCGCATCGACAATATCCGTGAATGGCTGGGCGACGGGGTTATCGCGGATTACGACGATCCCTCGATTGAAAAACTGCTGGCGAACGTGTCGGTGCCGATAGTTGGCGTTGGCGGATCGTACCATCAGCCGCAGGACTATCCGCCGGTGCATTACATCGCCACCGACAACGCCGCGCTGGTCGAGAGCGCCTTTTTGCATTTGAAAGAGAAAGGCGTGAACCGCTTTGCATTCTATGGCTTGCCCGCAGCCAGCGGCAAACGCTGGGCGCAAGAGCGTGAACATGCGTTTCGCCAGCTTGTGGCGCGCGAGCGTTATCAAGGCGTGGTTTATCAGGGCATGGAAACCGCGCCGGAAAATTGGCAGCACGCTCAAAACCGTCTGGCTGACTGGCTGCAAACCTTGCCGCAGCAAACCGGTATTATTGCCGTCACCGATGCCCGTGCGCGCCATCTGCTGCAGGCCTGTGAATACCTCAAAATTCCGGTGCCGGAAAAGCTCACGGTGATCGGGATTGATAACGAGGAACTGACGCGTTATCTGTCGCGCGTGGCGCTCTCGTCCGTGGCGCAGGGTTCACGCCAGATGGGTTATCAGGCGGCAAAACTGCTGCATCGCCTGCTGGATAATCAGCCTCTGCAACTGCAACGAATTCTGGTGCCACCGGTAAAAGTGATTGCGCGCCGCTCCACCGATTTCCGCTCCTTGCACGATCCCGCAGTGATTCAGGCGATGCATTACATCCGCTTCAACGCCTGCAAAGGCATTAAGGTTGAACAAGTGCTGGATGCCATCGGCATCTCGCGATCGAATCTGGAAAAACGCTTCCGCGATGAAACCGGCGACACCATTCACGCCATGATTCACCGCGAAAAACTGGAGAAAGCGCGCGAGCTGCTGGCGTGTTCTTCGCTGAGCATCAATGAGATCTCACAAATGTGTGGTTACCCGTCGCTGCAATATTTCTATTCGGTGTTTAAAAAGAGTTACGCCAATACGCCAAAGGAGTATCGGCAGCTTCACGGTGAAAACGTGCTGTGACGCACGGCTGAGATCAAGAATTCCGCCGCGATTGTCGCTATACTCCTGCGGCATCTTCAAAGGAAGATCGTCGTCTCCGGTGAGGCGGCCGGATTTCAAATCCGGTTGGGGCCGCCAGCGGTCCTGGGCAGGTTCGACTCCTGTGATCTTCCGCCACTTTTTTGTTTCATTCAGCTAACTCAACAACCCCGCCCCCACATTCACCGACAATCCCAAAATCGCCAGATTGAATACAAACGAAATCACCGACTGTAACAGAGCGATTTGCCGCATATCCGTGGTGCCCGTTGCCACATCGGCGGTTTGCGATGCTACCGCGATGGTGAAAGAGAAGTAGAGAAAATCCCAGTATCCCGGCTGCTCGGGCTTTTCAGGAAAGATCATCGGCGTGACATCCTTGCTGCGCCGCAGATAGTGATGGTGCGCGTAATGCATGGCGAATGACGTCGGAAGCAGCGCCCAGGAAACCACCAAGGTTGCCGCGGTCAGCAGCAGATGCAGCACGCGCGGCGTTCCCGTCAGGCTCTTCAGCGTGGTGAGTTCCATCAGAATCGCCAGAATGCTGACCAGGCAGGTGAGCGTTACCATACTCAACACCAGCGTCGCGCTTTCATCCTCGATTTTAGCAATATGCGGAATATCTTTGGCCTCGGTGCCTAACATGCGCAGCCACAGAAATGCGAGATAGAGCCATGCCAGCACGTTCCAGCCAATCAGCAGACGCTGCAACATGCCCAGATGCGCAGGCAGGAAGAAATAACAGGCCACGCCAGCGACAATCGAAATCAACAAACGCAGGCGCGCACGAAGATAATGCATCAGAGAAAGGCTCATGGTGTCAGAGGCTTAGTGAAGGAAGGTGGATAGGTTAACTGTAGACGCTGATAAAGAGGTTGTAATTGCGGAGCACCCCAACCGTTTACCAAATCTGCTGCGCTGCAGTTGATAAAATAATCGCCAATCGACTAATGAGCTTCATTGCGTCTCTCTGGCATACTGTGCACCAGATCCTATAAGAGCGGAGGCGACATGTCAGAGGAGCAATCCACACCATCACCAGCAGGCGAATTTGTCATGTTTGCGAGCGGCGATGGGAAAGTGCGGGTTGAATGTCGCTTTGAAAACGAAACTCTGTGGCTTTCTCAGGCCATGATATGTGAGCTGTTTGATAAAGCGAAAGCGACCATCAGTGGGCATATCAAAAACATCTTCGAAGAGGGTGAATTGCTGGAAAATTCAGTTGTTCGGTTTTACCGAACAACTGCCAGCGATGGAAAAAATTATCAGGTTCAATACTTTAGCCTGCCAATGATTCTCGCCATAGGTTATCGCGTCCGCTCTGCACGCGGTACTCAGTTCCGCCAATGGGCAACGCAAACCCTGCAAGAATATTTGGTCAAGGGCTTCGTGATGGACGACGAGCGGCTGAGAAATCCGCCGGTTGGTTCATCCGCAGTACCTGACTATTTCGATGAGATGCTGGAGCGTATTCGCGACATTCGCGCCAGTGAGCGTCGGATGTATTTACGCGTTCGCGAGATTTTTGCCTTAGCGGCTGACTATCAACCTTCCCTCAAAGAGACCACGCAGTTTTTTCAAACCATTCAGAACAAATTGCACTTTGCCTGTACCGGTTATACCGCTGCCGAGCTGATTCATTTGCGCGCCAACGCCAGCCAACCTCATATGGGTTTGACCAGTTTCAAAGGTGAAGAGGTGCGCAGAAGCGATGTCACCGTGGCTAAAAATTATCTGGTTCAGGACGAAGTGAGCGAGCTTAATCGCGTGGTCACGATGTGGCTGGATTTCGCAGAAGATCAAGCGCGCCGCCGCCAGCATGTTTTTCTTCGCGATTGGCAGAGCAAACTCGATCAATTTTTGCAGTTTAACGATCGCGATGTGCTGCAAGGTGCAGGTTCAATCAGTAAGAAAATGGCCGATGAAAAAGCGCAGGCTGAATACGGTCAATTCGCCGAGCAACAGCGTCGTTTAAAAGAGGCAGAAGGTGAAAACAACATTGCCGGTCTGCTGCAGTGGCAGACAATCCCTAAGAAATCGAAATGATCGCCGCTGGGCCGCATCCCGCCCTTTCACTCCTCAACTTATACACACCCACGCTTTACTTCCCCACCTATCTCCGCCACTTTGCTCCTTCATCGCATTGTGGAGCCAGGCATGCTAATCCATCCAACTGATACTCTGACTTTTTCCGGCAATCCGCGTCAGGCTGAGCTGCGTCAGCGCCTGCTGCAGCCGGATGCGCCGAAAGTGATTGCCGCTGCGTTAGCGAAGCAGCTGGACCGTGAAACCTTCACCCATCGCCACGCCGCCGGGCAGCTCTTCTGTTTGAAGCAGGGATTGATGACGGTGAAAACGCCGTCGGGTATTTTCGCCAATCCGCCGCGACTGGTGGGCTGGATTCCGCCCTACTTTGAACATGCGATCATCGGGCCGGGCCCGGTGCTTGGCTGGACAGTATTGGTGGACGATGCGCTGGCCACGCCCTTGCCGGATCATCCCGTCCTGCTTTCCTGCCCGTCGGTGCTGGAGCCGCTGGCGGAAAGACTGGCAACCTTATCGCCCGATCACTGGGGCAGCGCGCGCTACCATCGCCTGTGCGAGGTGTTCCTGGATGAGTTATATGAATCAACCGAACATCCGCTGACGTTACCGCTGCCGGCGGAACCGCGCTTGCTGCAGATTGCACGCCTGTTAATGGACGACCCCGCCGATACGCGTACCGGGCCCGAACTGGCGCGCTGGGCGGGACTCAGCCCGCGCAGCCTGAGCCGTCATTGGGCCAGCGCGGTCGGCATGAGCTTGACGCGCTATCGCCAGGTTTCACGTTTACTCAAATCACTGGAAGGATTGGCGGCGGGCAAAAGTGTGCAGCAAGTGGCGTGGCAGGTCGGATTCGACAGCGTTAGCAGCTATATCAGCGCTTTTCGCAGCGCGTTTGGCTCAACGCCCGGCAAATACTTTACGCCGCCAGCCGACTCTGCGGATGCAAAAACAGCAAACTAGCAGGCCCATCAATGTCCGGCAAACTGTGCTGATATTTGCGTCGGAACGCGCCGGGCGGCAGATCGCACATGCGGCGGAAAGTGCGGCAGTAAGTTTGCTGCGAGTCGAAGCCATATTTGATGGCGATATCCATCAGCGGCGTATTGCTGTTCAACAGCGCAATCACCGAAGCCGTTAACTTGCGTTCGCGAATGTAGGTGCCCAGCGCAACGCCGGTGTAACTGCGAAACAGTCGCTGCAGATGCCACTGCGAATATCCCGCGCGGCGCGCCACGGTTTCCAGAATGAGTTTCTGCTCAATATTGTCCTCAATCCAGAGCATCAGTTGCTGCATAAAAGCGGCGTGCATATCCATTTTTCCTCCTGATGTCGAAATGAATACCGTGATACCGATAAATCGTCGCACATCCCGTAGCGGCGCGATTTATCGCGCAATGAATTGCGCCGCTACGATCAGTGCGCTCTGAAATTTCGGTTTCAGCGATTAACTGACAAGCATTATAAGAAGACGTTAGCTGGCTATGTGATGGTCAAAAGCCAATAAATAACGATAACTCGCCAATTTATGGCTGTTCCTACAGCTAGGACTCTTCGGCATCTTGTAGCCAAATGCATCATGTAATATTGTTAGTTACATGAAATGATACTTTGAGATGAAAAGGAGAATGTATGAGCAGCTTAATAATATCGAACCTGTCAATATGCCTGGCGATCGCACTGGCATCGGCCAGTATTTCCATGACAATTACCCAAACTGAGCTATTCGCGGGATTACGCGCATGGACCGCTAAAAAGAACGCATTATTGGGTCACTTGTTTCATTGCTTCTATTGCATGAGCCACTGGGTGGTATTTTTCGGCATGGTGGTTTATCACCCTGATTTATTACATAGCGGAATGGCAATTGCTGACTGGCTGATGACAGCATTTATCACCCTCACACTAACAACCTTTATTAATGGTTTGATGTTTAAGGTTTTCCAGGCGGCCATTACTACGCACGTCATGAAGCATGAAGCACAAATCACCTTACAAAAACAGGATTAACCGATGTGATGAATAACCGGGAAAAATCGGTTATTCACTGCATTTAGGGAAGGTATTGGACGGGAGGCCAAGTTTAGCCATTTTACTCAGATAATCGTCGCTAATATCGGCAACAGTAATTTGGCTAAAGCGCTTCAACAACAGCGCTTCCGCTTCGCTAAGGGTTTGATCGAGTTGCGCATCAACGGCATGCTCAACCAGACAAGGCGAGGGCTCCGCAGCCGGACCAATGCTAAACAGCGCTGGTGCGCCGATTGCCTGATAAACATCCAGCAGGGATATTTCCGTTAACGCCACACGCAGCTCCCATCCACCACCGTGCCCTTTTTCTGACACCACATACCCTTTATCACGCAGGCCGGACATCATCCTGCGCACCACCACCGCATTAGTGCCCAACATTTTAGCCATCGTTTCTGAAGTGGCGCGTTTAACGTGCCGATCCAGATGTATCAGTGCGTGCAACGAGCGGGACAAGCGATTATCGCGCGGCATAAATCATTCCTCTAAAATTCACCACACTCTAACAAAGGAGTGAAGTGGCAACAATTTATCGCGCTATCATCGAGTCAAAAGCTTAATCATCAGCGTTTACGGATATGACACGAAAATATCAAGGAGAACACCATGAAAGGAATTTACCCCGCTCAGAGGAGCGATTTCGAGGCGATAACCACGGTATGGGAAGCCTCGGTGCGGGCGACGCATCATTTCCTGCAAGATGCGGATATACGCGCTCTGCGCCCGTTGGTGCGCGAGCAATATTTGCCGATGGTTGAGCTGCGTGTTTATCGCGATGAACAACAGAACATCGTCGGTTTTCTCGGCGTGGCGGATAATCGGCTGGAGATGCTGTTTGTCGCGCCGCAAGTGTTTGGTCTCGGCATAGGCAAACAGCTACTGCGCTTCGCCATCGAACAAATGAATGTCACCGAACTGGATGTGAACGAGCAGAATCCGCAGGCGCTAGGTTTCTATCAGCATCAGGGATTTGTTATCACCGGCCGCTCGCCGCTGGATGGTCAGGGAAATCCTTTTCCGCTGCTTCATCTGCGCTATGCGCCGTGATTTAAATGGTCGCGCCCATTGAAAGGCGATAATGCAGGTCGACCTGCTCGATGGTGGGCTGCTGGTTGACCTTTTTCAGGATGATCTCCGTCGCCACTTTTCCCATCTCAAAGCGCGGCGTGATCACGCTAGCTAAGCGTGGCGTGGTTGCCTGACCAATTTCCAGCCCGTGAAAACCGGCAATCGCCATCGCTTGTGGCACGGCAATGCGCGCCGCCTGACACTCCTGCAGCACGCCAACCGCCAGATCGTCATTGGTACAAAGAATCGCATCCATCTCCGGATAGAGCTGGCGCGCCAGCGTCATCATGCCGGTACCAATCGATACCGAAGAGACTTTGTTCGGCACAATCCGGCCCGCAGGCAACCCGGCCGCTTCAACCGCATCGCGATAACCGGCGTAGCGTTGCTCATCACGACGATCGGACATCGAACCAAAATAGATAACGCGCTGTTTGCCGCTGGCCAGCAGCATCGCCGTCATGTCGTAGCCGGCGCGATAGTTGTCGAAACCCACATTGATGCGTCCACGCGCCTCGGTCAGCCCCATCACTTCCGCCACCGGAATGTTGGCGGCGTTTAGGTATTTTTCTGCGCGCACGGTGTGCACGGATTCGGTCAGGATCAGCCCTTTGATGTTAAAGGCCAGCACCGTGGCGATCTGCTCCTCTTCACGCTGGGCGTTGTAGTCGTAATTGACCACCAGCGTTTGATAACCGTGCGCGCTGGTCACCGATTCAATGCCCGCCAGCAAGTCGGCAAAGATTTGATTATTAAAAGAAGGAATTAAAACGCCGATGCGCGGTGGGTTCTGTTTGGTCGACGAGACATTTTCGCTATCCGCGACGTAGCCAATTTCGGCAATCACGCTGGCGATTTTCTCCGCCGTTTCCGTTTTGACCTTTTCCGGCGTGCGCAGATAGCGACTTACCGTCATTTTGGTGACGCCCGCCAGGGTAGCAATATCGTCCAGAGTGATGCGCTGCGTTTTCATTACGGCGTCCGCAAAGAGGGGCTGATAATCAACGTATTATGCCCGTTGCCTGTTAAAAAATGAAACGCACCCGTGCGCTCCGTCGGGTGAAATAAACCCGGCAAACCCGCGTATTCAACAGAATGAAAATTCCAATAAAAAGCAAATTTTGCAATGCCCTTACAGAGTGAATTGATGAAAAACCTATCATTTCATTGGGCTATAAGCATACTCCTGGCGACTTATTCGGCAATTTTCGCCACCCCCTTCACACTTTTCGGAAAAAATGATCCAAATACCATCATTTAGAACATATATTCCAACACGAAGACCTCGCGTGAATAAAAGTTGAACATCGAAACCTACACCATCCTCTTTCTGGACAAGTAACGTTCAGGCCGTAGAGACAAGGGGCTATAACAATGGATACCAGGCAAAAACGCTACAACATGAAGTATGTCATTCTCTGCTGTACTGTCGCGGCATTCGGCGGTCTGCTGATGGGATATGACTCTTCCATTATCTCCGGTGCAATCGAACCCTTAAGTGAATATTTCCAGTTAACGCCCGCTGAAACCGGCTGGGCCGTTTCCAATATCCTGCTCGGCAGTTTGATCGGCTGCTTTATGGCACCGCGCCTCAGTGACAAGCTGGGACGTAAAAAATCCCTCGCCATCACCGCCCTGCTGTTTACCGTTTCGGTAATCGGCACGGCGTTGGCGCATAACTTCACCGTGTTTGTCATCTTCCGCATGATTGGCGGATTAGCGATTGGCCTGGCGTCGGTGATTTCGCCTATCTATCTGGCCGAGCTGTCACCTTCGAAGTTTCGTGGCCGTACCACCGCGCTCTATGCGGTGTGCTGCGTCGGCGGACAATCGGTGGTGTTGCTGACTAACTACTTCATCACCAAATCCACCTTGCCGGATGTGATGATCAACATGGGCTGGCGCTACATCCTCGCCACCGCGCTGGTGCCGTGCGCGCTGTTTATTTTGTTCATCGCCTTTATCCCGGAATCACCGCGCTGGAACGTGCTGAAAGGCAAGTACGATGAAGCGCTGGATACGCTGACCAAAATCTCTAACCGCGAACATGCCGAGAGCGTGTTCAACGAAATCAAACATTCGTTTTCTGATAAAACCGCGCAGCAGCACAAATCGCGTCTGCGTCTGGATAAAACCACCATTCCATTGCTGATTGTCGGCATCGGTTTGGCGGTGGGTAACCAGATCAGCGGTATCAACGTCATTCAGTACTTTGGGCCAACCTTGCTGAAAAACGTCGCGGGCAGCACTGACTCAGCGCTGCTGCAAACCTTCTGGCTGTCGATTTGTCAGTTTATTGGCGTGCTGGCGGGGATGATGCTGATCGATAAAGTCGGTCGTCGTAAGCTGCTGCTGCTGGGCGCGATCACCTCTTGCGTGTGCCTGACCTACTCCTTCATCGCCTTCTATTACCACTTGCCGGGTATGCTGGCGGTTATTGGCCTGTTCGCTTACATGATTTTCTTCGGTATGACGTGGGGCCAGATCGTCTGGACGGTGCTGGGCGAAGTGTTTCCAACCGAGATTCGTTCGATTTGCGTGGGGATTTCCATCTGCGCGATGTCGATGGCCAACTTTGTTATCAGCAGCACCTTCCCGATCATGAACAGCAGCCCGATGCTGCTGGATATGTTCCACGGTGGCTTCCCGCTGTTGCTGTTCGCGATCTTCTCGCTGGGTATGTACTTCTTCACCTTCCGCTATCTGCCAGAAACGGCTGGCGTGTCGCTTGAGAAGATTCATGCGCTGGTGCTGTGTAAATTTAACGTCGAAGCAGAGTTGCCGGAGACGACGTCTACCGTGAAGGCGAGCGAATCATTTGATATTCCACGGCATTAATCGGTAAGGATACGGATCTGCAGGGCGCCCTTTATGGCGCCCTTGTTAACTCAGGCGTTCATACTGCTCAATCACCGCCAGCGCTAAACCGTTGGCCGGATCGATACGCAGCGGCAGGAAATGCAGCGCGGTATGGGCGAAGGTAAAGGCCAGCGCACCGGCCTGCGCCGCCTGCTGCACCGCCTGCACAAACGCTGGCTGCGCATTCCACGGCCCATCAATAATGATGCTGGCCGGATTCACCAGCTGCATCACCTGACTCAACGCGTTGCCCAAGTGGGTGCCCGCCTGCGTCATCACCTCTTTCAGGATTTCCGGTTCGCTATCGCCATTCTGCCAGCGCAGGCCCGGTTTACGTTTTGCCAGTTGCTGCTGAATGGCCGGTTTGCTCACCAGCGTTTCCAGACAACCTAAGCGGCCGCAGCTACAGCGTTCGCCGTTGGGTTGCACGATAAGATGGCCGATCTCGCCCGCCGTCCAGCTGCTGCCGGTAAACACTTCGCCGTGTTCCACCAGCGCGCCACCTAATCCTTCAGAAATTCGCAGATAGAAATGGCTTTGCGACTTATTCAGTTCGAGTTGCTGCACCGAAAGCAGCGCCGCAGCTTTGACGTTATTCATGATGCGCAGCGGCAGCGGCATCTCGTGGCTGAGGATGGTCATCACATCCACATCCTGCCAGCCCAAATGCGCGGAAAAATGCACCCAGCCGCGATGCGGATCGATGATGCCAGGGAAACCAATCGCCACGCCGAGCAGCTCGGGATGCGCCGCGTGCAAGGTCTGGCACACTTCCACCAGCTCATGCAGCAACTGCTCGGGATCGCTGGTTTCGGTGCGCCAGGTTTGCTCGGCAATCACCTGCGAGAAATAGTCGCACACGCGCCAGTGAATCGCCTGGCGCTCCACCATGATGCCCGCGCTTTTCAGCTTTTCGGCGCGCAGCGAGATTTCGATTTTCGGCCGGCCCGCTGACGCCACGCTAACCGGGCCGAGCTCATTGATCAGCCCGGCTTCCAGCAAATCATCGACAATCAGTGAAACGGTGTTTTTGCTCAGCTCGAGCGCTAATGCCAGATCCTGGCGGGAGGTGATGCGGGTGGTGCGCAGTTGCATCATCACCCGCTTCAGGTTGTTCAGGCGAAGTAGTGCTGGACCTTTACCGGCTGCTTTCATAGCACTCCTCAATACTCATCACCGCGCACACGGCTGCGATAACTTTCCCAGTCAAAGCGCACCCACAAGCTGTTGCCGAGGCGCATACGGTCCATCACGCGTTCACCCAGCAGCGAATTCATGCCGGCGGGATCGAGGTTCGATAACATGCCCGTTGGGCGTTTCGACGATGAGCGGCGATCAACAATCTGATTGATGATCACTTTTTCATAGCGCGATTCACTCTGCATGCCGATCTCATCGATCACCAGCAGATCCACATGGCTGAGATCGTGCAGCAGGCGCTCTTCAGTTAAATCGCTGCCGCCGCTGAAAGTGCCTTTCATGCTCGACATCAAGTCGGCCACGGTCACAATCAGCACGCTTTTACCGCGAATAATCAGATCGTTACCAATCGCCGCGGCAAGGTGGTTTTTACCGGTGCCGGGACGACCGGAAAAAACAAAACTGGAGATGCTGTTTTCAAATCCGGCGGCGTATTCGCGCGCCATGGCCAGCGCTTTGCGCTGCCCATCATTTTCCACGCGATAGTTGTCGAACGAGCAGTTCATGTGCAGCTCGCGGATGCCCGAGCGCCCCATGATGCGCTGCATTTTCATCGCGCGGTTTTCTCGCACAATCGCTTCCGAGCGCAAGCGGCCCTGTTCCTGGTTCCAGGCCAGCAGCTCCGCGCCGCTTTTGAATTTCGGCTGCACTTCGGACGGCATCATCTTTTTCAGGCGACTAAAAAGATCGTTCGGCGTTTTCATTACTCACCTCGGAATCCATCGGGAATATCGTAATCAGTATTGCTGATTTGCGTGAGATCGCGCTTTGGCTGTCCGCCATTGGCGGCGCGATTCATCTGCACGCTGCGCGCTAGCTTCTGCTGCCACTGCACATGATGGAACAAACGGCCTTCCGCCTGCCAGTACGCCACAAACGTGGCCAGCTCGGCGGCGGTAACCGGTTCACTCAACGCAACGCCCCAGATGGCGGCCTGACGCTGAAAATCGCTATCGGGCTGCCAGCCTTCATACATCGCGAACTTGCCCACCGGCGTGGCGATGGGCGCGCTTTCGGTCTGAAACAGACTCTCATCCAGCGTGACATCATTGGGCTGCTGCGCGGCGGCTTCCAGCGCCAGCAGCTGCGCCAGACGCTGCGGCGTGAGCGCATAAAACGCCGGCGTATTGTTATGCAGCACCGCCAGCGTGCCGTTATCGGCCTGCTGCAGCACGGCGAGCGGGTCATGGCAGAAGCCATCCAGCCCCACCAACGTTGAAGATAAGATTTTGACTGACATGAAGAAACCTGACGTTAACCAGCATGGTGCGCCGGGCGGCAAATTCAGCCCGGCGTTATGCGGTAAGTGTACCTGTTTTAGGACAAGTGATCGTCAAAAAGGTCGCAGCGATTAGCGTGGCATCGTCAGCGGTTCGGCGCGATCCACATGGCGTGACGCGTGCGGCACCCGAACCGCGACAGGCTGCGGCCGGGTTTGCCAAAGATAGCGAGCCGATGCGATCAGGCACAGGCTGTAGCCAAACATCTCGCTGCCCTCTTCCGCCATGTTTTTTACCACGCGGTTATAACCATCGAGCATCAGATGTTCCCACAGCTGATGCATGCCAAACAGGCGCGAAAACACCAAAATAGCCAGTAAACCTGCGGCCATCATCTGCCAGCTGCGATGCTGAACCAGCGACGCCAGGCCGGGCAGGATCTGGCGCGGCTGGCGGAAGGCCATCGCCAGACAGGCCGCCGTCGTCGCCAGCGCAAACCACAGCCATGCGCCGTGCCTGATGAAATCGAACAGGAAGTCCATCTCACGAATCAGCATGCAGCTGTAAAAACCGCCGACCAGGATCAGCACGCTGCGTTGTGATGGCCGCTGCCAGGCCGAGAGGAAATAGAAGGTGGCGATGAGCAAGAGCATCAGCTCCTGGGTGATTTCGGTGAAGGAGGTTTCGTGCAGGGCATCGTTCATCCAGTTGACGTCGATGTAGACCATCGCCATACAGAAAACGAGCACCAATCCACTGATGAGAAAGGCCGTAACTTCACGGCTAATAAGAATAATATTGTTGCGCATATTGTGACCAAAGTAATGATTAGCGCGCTTAGTATATGGACCTCAGGTTTTGTCACTTCTCTTTTTATGCCGATTAGAAGCTGGCGCTGACGCCCAGGCTATAAATAAACTGCTCACCGCTGGTCACTGCGCCGGTTTGCGCAAAAGAAGCAAAGGCCGCCATATTTTGCCCCAGCGGCATATTTGCGCCGACGCTGACATCCACCCAATTATTTTCCCGTCCGTTGATATCCTCGGCTCGTTCGCGGGTGGGCGATGGCAACTCTTCATTTACCAGATGGCTGTAACTTACCTGCGCCCACGGCGATATCCCACTAAAGCTAGAATCCACGCGCCAGCCAACGGAGGCAATGTGCTCGGCGTTGTTGCTATCCACTCCTGCGCACTTCGGACAGCTCAAAGTCGAATCATCTACCGCAAACTGCGCCACCGGCCCGGTGCTCACCGCTTTACTCATCGGCATCGACCAGCCGGCAGAGTAGCGATTAACAAAAGGCGTAGCGCCGACGCTGGCGGTTTCACTGTGCATCACCAGCGCGTAGTCATTCGGCGAGTTAAGCGCGGCGTCAAACAGGTTGGCATCGGGGTTTTCTGTCAACATCAGGTGATTACTGGAAATTTTTTCAGCAAGTATGGCGTTGTAATCGGGTGCGCTATTCTGGCTCGATTGATCAAAGGCATAGGTATTCCCGGCCAGAAAAAATAGCCATACACTGCCAAAAGCCAGCGCGATTATATGCTGGCCTGTCCGCTGACTTTTCTGCAACATGAAGGACTCCTGACGAGCCGGGAAGAGATGGGCGTTTAGGTTTTATAAGATCTATATCGGCGCCCCTTGTATAACTATTAATCGCTTTTGCCATTCGTCAAGGGAACTACCGCTATTTCATAGGCTAAGGGAGTGATGCAATGCAACGTTGTGGCTGGGTAACTGAGGATCCACTGTATCTGGCGTACCACGATAAAGAGTGGGGCGTGCCGCAAACCGATAAGCGAGTCTTATTTGAAATGGTCTGTCTTGAAGGCCAACAGGCCGGACTTTCATGGATTACGGTACTGAAAAAACGCGAAAACTACCGCCGCGCGTTCCATGAATTTGATCCCGCAGCCGTGGCGTTGATGGATGAAAGCGACATGGCACGGTTGATGCAAAATGCGGGACTGATTCGCCATCGCGGCAAGCTGGAAGCGATCATCAACAATGCGCGTGCCTTGCTAGCGCTGGAAGCCACCGGAGAGGAGTTTTCACGCTTTATCTGGTCTTTTGTCGACCATACGCCGATTTTGCACCGTTACGCGAATTACAAAGACGCGCCAACGACCTCCGAGCCCGCGATTGCGCTGTCGAAAGCACTTAAGAAGCGTGGTTTTAAATTCGTCGGCCCCACAACCTGCCACTCATTTCTACAGGCCTGCGGCTTAATTAACGATCATCAAACCAGCTGTTTTTGCCATCCTGATAATCTTTAAAGCAAAAGTTTACAAATTAAGACTGACCCTCACGCATTTCCCCATAATTGAACGGCATAATAGTGCCGTTTTGGGGCTTTTCCCCGTTTAAATCTGTGAGGGGTTTTTCATGAATAAGCGTATTTTGGCGCTGACCTTGTTACTGAGCGGCAGCCTCGCGCTGTCGGGTTGTACCACCAATCCCTATACCGGCGAATCGCAGGCGGGCAAATCGGGTATCGGTGCCGGTTTGGGCGCGGTGCTGGGTGCGGGCGTGGGCGTGCTGTCGTCGTCGAAGAAAGATCGCGGTAAAGGTGCACTGATTGGCGCGGCGTCCGGTGCCGCACTGGGCGGCGGCGCGGGTTATTACATGGATGTGCAGGAAGCGAAACTGCGCGACAAAATGCGCGGCACCGGCGTCAGCGTGACGCGTCAGGGCGACAACATCGTGCTCAACATGCCAAATAACGTCACCTTTGATTCCAACAGCAGCAACCTGAAACCGGCGGGCGCCAACACCCTGACCGGCGTGGCGATGGTGCTGAAAGAGTATCCAAAAACCGCCGTGAATGTGGTGGGCTACACCGACAGTACCGGCACGCGCGCGCTGAATATGCGCCTGTCACAGCAGCGCGCCGACAGCGTGGCCAGCGGTCTGATTCTGCAAGGCGTGGCGCAAAACCGTCTGCGCACCCAGGGTTTAGGCCCGGATAATCCGGTTGCCAGCAACAGCACCGAAGACGGTAAAGCACAGAACCGTCGCGTTGAGATCACCCTCAGCCCACTGGGCTAAAAGTAAAGAGCCGATCTGCACGAACAGATCGGCTTTTGTCACATTTTTCCGCCTCTTTTGACGCCATCTTTGTTAGAAAAAGCTAAAAAATTCGTAACCGATAGAGCCGCCTTTTCCTTTATGCTAGCGTGATCAAAAATTGATCAGTGGGACGCTATCATGTCACTCAAAGCCATCGCCGCTACCCTTGGCCTCTCTGTTACTACCGTGAGCCGGGCGCTAAATGGCTATGACGATGTAGCGGCCGTCACGCGTAAACGCATTGAAGACGAAGCGAATGCGCGCGGCTATCGCCCCAACGACGCTGCCCGCCGCCTGAAAACCGGGCGCGCCAATGCGGTCGGTCTACTCTTTCCCATCAGCCACGCCTCGCTCAATGACAGCTATTACAGCCAAATGCTGCTGATGCTGGATCAACGCCTCGCCCAGCACGATATTGATTTGCTGTTGCTGCCTGACAAACCGCAAGGGCAACAGCGTAAGCTGATCCGCATGCTGCGCAGCGGCGCCATCGATGCGCTGATTTTAACCCACACCCTGCCGCAGGATGCGCGACTGCAACGCTTGCAGCAGAAGGGTTTCCGCTTCCTGACGCTCGGCCGCAGCGAGCTGCCGCTGCCATACGCATGGATTGATTACGATAATCACGCCGGTACCTTTCTGGCGGCAGAACACTGCCTGCAACAAGGTTGGCCGCGTCTGGCCTATCTCGGCAGTAACGAAACGGCAACGTACATCCTCGATCGCCGCCAGGGATTTATTGATGCGCTGATTCGGCATCAGGCGCCGGTCGATCAATCCCTGATGGCCGCACTACCCGCCACACGCCGCTCCGGCTATCAGCAAACCAATGCCTGGCTGGCGCAAGGCGACGCGCCGCAGGCGATCATCACCGATTGCAGCACGCTGGGTGAAGGTGCCGCGATTGCGCTGCAGCAGGCGGCCCGCCTGAAGGGCGCGCAGGCGATTCCGCTGTATGTGTATGATGGATTGCCGCCCGATTCGATTGTCGATCAGCCGGTGAACACCATTCTGCAATCATCGCAGCAGCACATTGGCGAGCGCATCGCCGAAATGGTGCTGCAACTGCTCGATGATGTGCCGCCAGGCGATCTGCAAACGCTCTGGCAGCCGGTGCTGCGACTCACTTCTGACGCGCAATGATTGCGCCTGGCGCGAGCTGTGTTAGTCTTCGCCTGTTTCTTTTCAGCAGGTGTAAGCAATGAAAACCAGGCCGCCACGAGCCACAATCAGTGACGTTGCCCGTACGGCAAAAACCGGTAAAACCAGCGTTTCCCGCTATCTGAATGGCGAAGTGAATCTGCTCTCGCCCGATCTCAAAGCCCGTATCGAACAGGCCATCGCCGAACTCAACTATCGTCCCAGCCAGATGGCGCGCGGACTGAAACGCGGCCGCACGCGTTTGATTGGCCTGATCATTGCCGACATCACCAATCCTTACTCGGTTGACGTGCTGAGCGGCATCGAAGCGGCGTGTCGTGCGCAGGGCTTTACCCTGCTGATGTGTAACACCAACAATGAAGTCGATCTCGAACAGCATTACCTGCAACTGCTCAGCAGCTATCAGGTGGAAGGCATTGTGGTTAATGCCGTGGGCATGCATGAAGAAGTGCTCAATCGCCTGCAACAGTCGATGCTGCCGATGGTATTGATTGACCGGAAAATCCCCGATTTCGCCTGCGATATGGTGGGGCTCAACAACGTTGAAGCCTCCACGGTTGCGACCCAACATTTGCTGGATAACGGCTATCAAGCCCTGCTCTTCCTTAGCGAGCCGCTCGGCAGCGTTAATACGCGCCGTGAACGTCTGCGCGCCTTCTACGACACGGTAAAAAACGCGCCAGAGATTGCGGCAGAGAATGCCGAGGTAGCGCTGCATCAGCCCGACGCGCTGGAAAAACAGCTGCGGGAATTCCACCAGCGCCATCCCGACAAACGCTGTGCGGTGATCGCCGCCAACGGCGCGCTGACCTTGCAAGTGGCGCGCGCGCTGCAGCGCCTTGCGCTGCGCTGGGGCGAAGCGATTGGCCTGCTGGGCTTTGACGAACTGGAATGGGCGGCGCTGGCGGGTGTCGGCATCACCACCTTAAAGCAACCCACCTGGCAGATTGGTTACGCCGCGCTGGAGCAGGTTATCGCGCGCATTGAGGGCAGCGAGCAACCGGTCAGCGAACAGCTCTTCTCCGGCGAACTGATCGTACGCGGCTCCAGCCAGCCGCTGCGCTAAGCCGGCCTTTTATGGCTCACTTCGTGAGCATGATCATAATTTCACGGTCTGCGCCTTTCCTTTGGAACCGGTTCCATTTAGGTTTTTTATAACGAATGGGATGTGGTCATGCCCGGAGAAACGTGATGAAACCAGAAATTATTGTTGTAACTGCCGCATACGGCGCGCAGAAAGTAGCGGAATTGGGTGGCCAGGCCGCGCTGTTGCCGCTGATCAAACAGGCCGGCGCAGATGGCGTCGAAATTCGTCGCGAGCTGTTCAACGAAAATGAACTCTGCCTGCTGCATGCGCTGGGCAATGCGATTTCCCAGCATCAGCTGAGCGCCAGTTATTCCGTGCCGGAAGCGTTGTGGCTAGATGATGGTGCGCTGAATCCCCGTCTGGCGCAGTTCCTGCAGGAAGCCGAACAAATCGGCGCTCAGCGCCTGAAAGTGGCGCTTGGCCATTTCGTTGAACTTGATGCGCGCGCGCTGCTCGATGTACTTAAAGCATCAACGGTGACGCTGGTGGTTGAGAACGATCAAACGCCAGACAGCAAACTGGCGCCGATGCTGCGCTTCTTCCATCAGGCTTGCGATGCCGCATTGCCGCTGGATATGACCTTCGATATGGGCAACTGGCAGTGGACCGGCGAAGACGGTTTGCAGGCCGCCGCGCAACTCAGTCGCTACGTTAGCTACATCCACGTTAAAGCGGCGGTGCCACACGGCGCTACTTTCCGCGCGATCGCGCTGGATCAGGCCGACGATAGCTGGCGCACGCTGCTGAACGCGCTGCCAACCGACGCACCGCGCGGCATCGAATTCCCGCTGGAAGGCGCGGATTTGCTGGCGGTCACTCGCCATTACGTTGACCTGCTGCGTGCAGCGTAAGGAGCCGATGATGACGCAAAAAACGCTGGATGTGGTGACGATTGGTGAAGCGATGGCGATGTTTATCGCCCAGCAAACCGGCGATCTCGCCGCAGCAGAAGGCTTCGTCAAACGCATTGCTGGGGCCGAACTCAACGTGGCGATTGGCCTGGCGCGCCTCGGTTTGCAGGTCGGTTGGGTGAGCCGCGTCGGCGACGACAGTTTTGGTCGCTTCACACTGCAACAGCTGGAAAAAGAGGGCGTCGATCACCGCTGCGTCACCACGGACGCGCGCTATCGCACCGGCTTCCAGCTCAAATCCCGCGTCGATGACGGCTCCGATCCGGAAGTCGAATATTTCCGCAAAGGCTCCGCCGCCAGCCATCTGTCGCCCGACGATTTCAACGACGACTACTTTGGCAGCGCGCGCCATCTGCATTTAAGCGGCGTGGCGGCGGCAATCTCTGACAGCTCGCTTGCCCTGGCGCAACACGCGGCAAAAGAGATGCGCGCGCGAGGCAAAACCATCTCCTTCGATCCCAATTTGCGTCCGGTGTTATGGCGCAGCGAAGAGGAGATGCGCAAGCAACTCAATCATCTGGCGGAATACGCCGATTGGGTGCTGCCGGGCGAGAAAGAGGGTTTGATTCTCACCGGCTACCGCCAGCCGGAAGCCATCGCCGATTTCTACCTCGATAAAGGGGTGAAAGCGGTGGTGATCAAAACCGGTGGCGACGGCGCCTGGTACAAAACCGCCGACGGCCAGCAAGGCCAGGTCGCACCGATTCGCGTCGAGAATGTGGTCGATACCGTGGGTGCCGGCGACGGCTTTGCGGTTGGGCTGATCAGCGCTTTGCTGGAAGGAAAATCCCTGCCGCAGGCGATTCTGCGCGGTAATAAGATCGGTTCGCTGGCGATTCAGGTCGCTGGCGACAGCGAAGGCCTGCCGACGCGCGCGGCATTGGGCGATTACTGATAACAGCACAATCCCGTAGCGGCGCGATGCATCGCGCGCTTTTCGCAGCGGCTTCGCTGCCAGAAGCGCAATAAATTGCGCCGCTACGGGTCCGTACGAAACCCAATAGCTGTACCCACTACAACAATATCGCGAGGCGCATCCACTGAATGCGTCCACCTCAACCAGAGGAGTCACCCATGAAATCGCAGACAATCGCGCCAAAACGCTGGTGGTTTATCATGCCCATCGTGTTTATCACCTACAGTCTGGCGTATCTGGACCGGGCGAACTTCAGCTTCGCCTCTGCCGCAGGGATAAATGACGATCTCGGCATCACCAAAGGCATGTCATCGCTGCTGGGCGCCCTGTTCTTCCTCGGCTACTTCTTCTTCCAGATCCCCGGCGCGCTGTACGCCGAACGTCGCAGCGTGAAGAAGCTGATTTTCTGGTGCCTGATTTTATGGGGCGGCTGCGCCTCGCTGACCGGCGTGGTCAGCAACATTCCGATGCTGGCGGCGATCCGCTTTGTGCTCGGCGTGGTGGAAGCGGCGGTGATGCCGGCGATGCTGATCTATATCAGCAACTGGTTTACCAAATCCGAACGTTCGCGCGCCAATACCTTCCTGATCCTCGGTAATCCGGTGACGGTGCTGTGGATGTCGGTGGTTTCCGGCTATCTGATTGAGTCCTTTGGCTGGCGCGAGATGTTTATCATTGAAGGCATCCCGGCAGTGATCTGGGCGGTGGCTTGGTGGTTCCTGGTGCAGGACAAACCTGCCCAGGCCAAATGGATGAGCGAAAGCGAGAAAGCCGCGCTGCAGGCGCAGCTGCAAAAAGAGCAGGAAGGGATTAAAGCGGTACGTAACTACGGTGAAGCGTTCCGTAATCGCAACGTGATCCTGCTGTGCCTGCAATATTTTGCCTGGAGCATCGGCGTTTACGGTTTCGTGCTGTGGCTGCCGTCCATTCTGCGTAACGGTTCGCAGATGGGCATGGTGGAAGCCGGTTGGCTGTCTGCGGTGCCGTATCTGGTGGCGACCATTGCGATGATCGTGGTGTCGTGGGCGTCAGATAAAACCCAGAATCGTAAACTGTTTGTCTGGCCGCTGCTGCTGATTGGCGCGCTGGCGTTCCTCGGTTCGTACCTGGTGGGCTCCAGCAACTTCTGGCTGTCGTATACGCTGCTGGTGATTGCCGGTGGGGCGATGTATGCGCCTTATGGTCCGTTCTTCGCCATCATTCCGGAGATGTTGCCGCGCAACGTCGCCGGTGGTGCGATGGCATTAATCAACAGCATGGGCGCACTGGGTTCCTTCGTCGGATCGTGGATTGTAGGCTATCTTAATGGCGCGACCGGTTCGCCTGCCGCCTCCTACATTTTCATGGGTGCTGCGCTGCTGGCTTCGGTTTGGCTGACGTTGATCGTCAAACCAGCCCAGAACAAAACGCCGCCGCCCGTTCACGGGGCGAAGCACGCGTAATCGATTCGGGAGGCATTAAAGCCTCCCCTACATTTTAAAGGGAGCAAAAGATGAAACCTGCTGTGATTCTTTATAAGAGCCTGCCAGATGACCTGCGCACCAAACTGGATGCCCATTTCACCGTCACTGAAGTGCACGACATTTCCCCGGAAACTATCGAAAAACACGCGGCGCAGTTCGAACAGGCGCAAGGTTTGCTCGGCTCTGGCGGCAAAGTGGATGGCGAGCTGCTGGCAAAAATGCCCGCGCTGCGCGCCTGCTCCACCGTGTCGGTGGGTTACGATAACTTCAACGTTGATGCGCTGAATCAACGCAAAGTGCTGCTGATGCACACACCAACCGTGCTGACCGAAACCGTCGCCGACACCATGATGGCGCTGGTTCTGAGCACCGCGCGGCGCGTGACCGAGCTGGATAAGTGGGTCAAAAACGGCGAGTGGAAAAAGAGCATCGGACCGGATCATTTCGGCATTGATGTGCATCACAAAACCCTCGGCATTCTCGGCATGGGCCGCATCGGCCTCGCGCTGGCGCAGCGTGCGCACTTTGGCTTCGGCATGAACATTCTCTATAACGCGCGTCGTCAGCATGAAGAGGCGGAAACCCGCTTTGGTGCGCGTGCCTGCGATCTGGAAACCTTGCTGAAAGAGAGTGATTTTGTCTGCATCAGCCTGCCGCTGACCGAACAGACGCACCATATGATTGGCGCGGCGCAGCTCAAGTTGATGAAGCCAAGCGCAATTCTGATCAACGCCGGTCGCGGTCCGGTGGTGGATGAGCAGGCGCTGACGGCGGCGCTGAAAGACGGCACTATCCACGCCGCCGGTCTGGATGTGTTCGAAGTTGAACCGGTGCCTGCCGATGCCGAAATTTTGACGCTGCCGAACGTGGTCGCGCTGCCGCACATCGGTTCCGCCACCCATGAAACCCGTTACGGCATGGCGCGCGACGCGGTAGATAACCTGATCGCCGCCCTGAGCGGCAAAGTCGAGAAAAACTGCGTTAACCCGCAGATCCAAGGCTAAGCTTGCCTTTTACCCATTGCGCCTGCCAGCGGCGGGCGCTATGGTGGTTCCCCATTCGATTTCACAACGTTTTAACTTCCTATGTCCTTTTCTCAGTTCGGCGACAAATTTACTCAACACTCCGGCATCTCACGTCTGATGGAAGACATGGGTGAAGGCCTGCGCACGCCCGGCACCATCATGCTTGGTGGCGGTAATCCGGCGCAGATCCCGGCGATGAATGACTATTTCAACCAGTTGCTGATGCAGATGCATCAGGACGGCCAGCTGAGCGAAGCGCTGTGCAACTACGATGGTCCGCGCGGCAAAGCGCTGCTGCTGGATGCGCTGGCGAAGATGCTGCGTGAGGAACTTGGCTGGCCATTAACCGCGCAAAACATCGCGCTGACCAACGGCAGCCAGAGTGCGTTTTTCTATCTCTTCAACTTGTTCGCCGGACGTCGCGCCGACGGCAGCAAAAAGCGCGTGCTGTTCCCGCTGGCACCGGAATATCTCGGCTACGCCGATGCCGGCCTGGAAGAGGATCTGTTTGTCTCCGCCAAGCCAAACATTGAGCTGCTGCCGGAAGGCCAGTTCAAATATCACGTTGATTTCGACCATTTGCCGCTGAATGACGATGTCGGCCTAATCTGCGTTTCGCGCCCGACCAACCCAACCGGCAACGTGATCACTGATGATGAACTGCTGCAGCTGGATGCGCTGGCGCAGCAGCACGGCGTACCGCTGCTGATTGATAACGCGTACGGCGTGCCGTTCCCCGGCATCATTTTTAGCGAAGCGCGCCCGCTGTGGAATCCCAATACCATTCTGTGCATGAGCCTGTCGAAACTTGGCCTCCCCGGCGCACGTTGCGGCATTATCGTCGCCGATGAGAGCACTATCACCGCCATTGGCAACATGAACGGCATTATTAGCCTGGCGCCGGGCAGCATCGGCCCAGCGATTGCTAATGAGATGATCGTACGCGGGGATTTGCTGCGGCTGTCGCAAGAGGTGATTAAGCCGTTCTATCAGGCCAAAGTCAGCGAGACGATTGCGATTCTGCGCCGCTATTTGCCGGAAGATCGCTGCCTGATTCATAAACCCGAAGGCGCGATTTTCCTCTGGCTGTGGTTCCGCGATCTGCCGATCAGCACCGAAACGCTGTATCAGCGCCTGAAAGCGCGTGTCGTGCTGATGGTGCCCGGCCACTTCTTCTTCCCCGGTTTGGAGCACGAATGGCCGCACACCCATCAATGCATGCGCATGAACTATGTGCCGGATGCAGAGAAGATTGAGCGCGCGGTGCAGATATTGGCGGAAGAGCTGGAAGCCGCGTTTAAGAATTAAAGCTTCAACGTCGCGCGATGAATCGCGCCGCTACGATTGTGTACACATTCCGTAGCGGCGCAATCTATTGCGCTATCCCTGCGTTATAGATAGCTGGCACCACTGCGCCAGCTGCTGAATCGCCTGCTCCACTTCGGCATTCCAGCCAAAACCGGCATTGAGTCGAAAACAGTGATCGTAGCGGTGATCGGTAGCGAAAATGTGGCCCGGCGCGATACCGATACCCGCGTTGCGCGCCTTGAGAAACAGCGCGCGCACATTCAGCGCACCGATCGGCATTTCCACCCATAACACATAGCCGCCTTCAGGATCAGACACCCGCGTGCCCGGCGGGAAGTAGCGCAGCACCGCCTGACGCATATGCTGGATTTGATTCTTCAACTCGCGCCGTAGCTTACGCAGATGCGCATCATAGCCGCCGCTGCGCAGCAGTTCGGCAATCGCTGCTTGAGACAACACCGACGTGCCCATGCTGGTGGTGTATTTCAGCGAGGCGATTTTGCGCATGTAGTTGCTGCTGTGCACCCAGCCAATGCGAATGCCCGGCGCAACCGTTTTCGAGAAGCCGCTGCACAAAATAGCGTTCGGGCTGAAGGCACGCATTGGAAACGGACGGCGCTCACCGAATGCGGTATCACCGAAGATATCATCCTCAATGATCACCACATCGTTCTCGTCGGCCTGACGTGCGATATAGGCTTTCTGCTCGTTGGGAATGCTTTTGCCGAGCGGATTATTGATGTTGTTGATGGTGAGATACGCCTGCACCGCTTTGCGCTGGAACAGTGAAGTAAGTTTCTCCACATTAACGTAACCTTCCGGCCCCGCTTCCACCTCAATCACCCGCAGATTGAGGTTATGCAGCATCTGCAGCAACACGAAATAGCACGGCGATTCCACCGCGACGATATCGCCTGGCCGCGTGGTGGCGCGTAGCGCCAGCGAAATCGCTTCGATGCAGCCGTTGGTGATCAGGATGTCATCCGCATTGATATTGCAGCCATAATCCACCGCGCGGCGTGCAATTTCATTTTTCAGCGGCGCGTAGCCGGTGCCTTTTACGGTATTCCCCAGCAGCGCCGGTTTGCTGTAACCCATCTGGCGCATCAGCAAACCAATCTTCTTCACCGGATAGAGTGAGAGGTCGCCGTTGGCCAGATCCAGCCGCACGCGGCAGTCTGAACCGAGCATCGCCAGATGCAGCTCGGTCTGCTCGTCGAGCGGCGCCACTTCGCGCGCTTGCTCGTTAATGAGCGTGGGAAAGGTTTTATTAACAGGCCGCGGTGCGACAAAAAAACCGGACTTGGGACGCGCCACTGCGTAGTGCTCATCCTCAAGCGTGCGTAATGTTTTCAGCGCGGTGGTCATGCTGACGCTGTACTGCGTCGCCAACGTGCGCACCGACGGTAAACGGCTGTCGGGCGGCAGCGAGCCGCTGTGAATGGCTTGTTTTATCTGCTCTGCGATTTGACGGTAACGACTGCCCTGTTCCGTTTCACCCGCCATCTGTTCCACCCTATTTCGTCCGGATCTGTGCGTTTTCACCAGATTACATTCAAAGTACTTTAGGCTGCATTAGTTAATTGATAACCCGCGCAATCGTCTTTAAGGCATTCATTCCGTAGCACCTTCGTGGCCCATTTCCCGTCTGATGCCGCCAGCACGGCAGCAGCGACTTTTTAGCCAAAGGATGAAGTGAAAATGAATAATCTGTCCACCCTGATGCGAGAGATTAGTGGATATCTCACCCCCACGATTATTGATTCCGCGCAACACTGTTCACGCCGTTTACTCGCCGCGCTCCCGGATGCCACTCACCCGGAGAATAACCGCGTGCTGCTGGCCTACGGCGGCGGCAAAGACAGCAGCTATATGGTGGCGTACGTGCGCTACATTCAGGGGCTGATCTGGCAGCAACATGGCAGCACCTTTCAGCTGCGCATTAGCACCAACCGCCATGCGGCAATGAACGACAGCGTAATGGACAATATCGATCGCGTGTATCGCGCGTTGCACATCCACGATGATGACTTTACCGAATGTCTGGTGACTGACGGCCTGCAAATCCGCCACTTCGATCGCCATTTACCGATGCCAGACAGCGTGCGCCAGCAGAATCGCAACGATGTGCTGATGAATGGCCATCGCTTCCGCGCCGATGCGCGCTCGACGTTTTGTAACGCCTGTAATCTCAGCATGGTGAACTCGTTTGGCCTGGCGGCGCATTACGACGGCGGCGTTGATGTGATCATCACCGGCGATTCGCCGCAGGAACAAACCGCTTATCTGGCGTGGGCGCGCCATCTTTCGCGGCTGTTTGCTGCGCCGGTGGCGGATAAGTCGCGCGGCTTTAGCGGCTTCCTGCAAACGCTGGATGGCGTGGCCGAGCGCTATTTCGCCGATATCTACGGTGCCGATCAGGTGACGCCCGCGCACCGCATTACCTGGCAGCTGGAACGCGATCCGCTGTTCTTCAATATCTATCAGGACACCGCCTATGAAGCGGGCGCGCACTGGGCGCTGCTGACTGAATTTATGCATTTCCGCTTTGATGAACTGATGTTCAGCTTTTCCGAATCGGACTGCGGTAACCCGACGTTAATGGCACATATTCGCGGTCTGCGTGCGGAGACGCTGTTGCAGCGCAGCTACGCCGAAGGCATTCGCGAATATGTGCGCTTTGCGCTCGGGCTGATGGTGAAAAAAGATTTCCCGCCGCAGCTGATTGATGAGATGGCGGCACGTTATCAGGACGATGAGGCGATTAAGCGCGCCCGCCAGCGCGCCGCGCAGTTCGCCGAACAGGCATTTGGCCTCAATGAAACCCAACTGGTTTGCATGATCTATTCGCCGTTTATCGCCGAAGGCAATCAGCTGAAAAGCTGGTTGCAGCAGTTGGTCGATGCGCCGGACGAAGCGGCGGTGCGCGCCTTGCTGCGCGGCGAAAGCGACGACCTGGTGCTGGCGCAGCAGCTGGAGCAACACTCTGGTTTGACCGTGGCGCAGATGCGTCACTGCTGGCGTAGCAAGCAGGTGAGTTCACTGCTGGACGAACAGCGCGGCGATGCGCTTTCGCGCGTGCTGCGTTTTGACCCGCACAAAGCAGTGATTCAGGTGAATAACGGGGTCATGCACGACGTCGTCACTGAAGTGATCTCCGGGCGTTAACCCGGTAAGGCAACGCGATGAGAAAGATTTTCCTGCAGATTGGTGCCACCCGCGACGGACAAAATCCTTACTGCGCGGTGGCCAAACGCGACGGCTACTTTACCGTGCTGGCGGAGATGGGCGATTTCGTCGATTACCAATCGCTGAGCATCCCGTTGCCGTTCGATCTGATTGTGCGGCTCGATCGCCCGGAAAATCCGTGGGATGTACTGCAAGCCTGTTTGCATGCCGGGTTGATGGAGCATCCTCACGTGGTGCTGGCGGGCTTTGAAGCTTACAACGCCAGCGCCGGTCGCGTACGCGAACTGCTGGCGGGGCCCGACGCCGGTGCCAGCTTTATTCCGCCGGATAAGTACGCGCAGCGTATGGCGTTGCGCAAAGCCTGGCAGCGCTTTCCGCAGCCGGAGTTTCGCTTTTTTGCCTCGCCGCTCAGCATTCGGGATGCGCGAGACGCGTTGCTCTATCCCTGCGTGATCAAGCCGGTTGACGGCGGCGGCGGTCTTGGCGTCTGGCTGGTGAAACAGGCCAGCCAGCTTGATGCGGTGATCGGCAAGCTGGTCGACACCATGAATTACGGCGGGCGCGGCTTCAGCGGTTTTATCGTCGAGAGCTGGCTGGCGGGCGATGAGTATTCGCTGCAAGGCGTGGTGGCGAACGGCCATGCGGTGGCGCTGACCTGCTGCCAAAAGGTGATCGAACACCATAGCGATGCCGACGGCTGCGTCAGTTTTTACGAATCCGGCCATGTGGCGGTCGCCGCGCAGCAACTGCCCGCCAGCTTTAGCAGCCTGATGAGCTTCTGCTGTGAAACCTTCGGCTATCGTCAGGGTGCATTTCACATCGACTTCATTTTGGTCAACGGCGAACCGCATTTCCTCGAAATGGGCTTCCGCCTTTCCGGCATGGGCGTGGTGAATCTGGTGCAGGAAGTCACCGGCATCAACTGGGCGGAAGTGGCGTTCCACATCGAAGCCGGTCACGGCATGCCGCCGCTGCATTTTCCGGCGCAGCCGCAGGCGGTGGGCCGCGTGCGTTTGCGTCAGCGCCTGCAGTATGACGCGGCTGAGCGCTGGATCGCACAGCACCAGCGCGGTCAGCTGTTGCCGCCGCTCAATCTGCCCGCGCTAGCAGTTTCGCCACGCTCTTCGCTGTATGCCGATTTAACCCGCCACGCCGGCATTCTCGCCACCTTGCGCCTCGCAGCGACCAGCCGCGACGACATTCTGGCGGTGTTCCGTCAGATCCTTGAGGCCCCATCGCTCACCACTCGGAGAGATTTACTATGTGCAGAATGATTGTGGCGCACGGCCAATTTGATGCCGCCGCAGTGCTGGACGCCGCGCGTGCCATGAGCTGCGGCGAAACCGCCACGCACGAAGGTCCGATTAAACAGCATCCTAACGGTTGGGGCTGTTTATGGCTGGAGCAAGGGCACATTCGCACGCTGCACGGCACCGGCACGTTCGCCGATGCGCTGCCGACCATTGATGTTGATCGCCTGCGCGGCCGCTTTCTGGCGGTGCATGTGCGCCACGCCACGCTGAGCAAAAATCACGGTATCGAATTTTCTCATCCGCTGTGGCGCACCAGCGGCGACACGCAGTGGTACATGATGCATAACGGTTTTTTGCCCACCGTTTATCAGCAATTGGGCATGGCGGAGTCGCGCTTTGATTCCGCGGAGTATCTCGAATATATGGTGGATCGCGCCACGCCCGCCGATTTCACCCGCGATTATCTGCGCGACAAGATGGCGCAGGTCGCGCCGGGCGGCAGTTCGGCCAACGCCATTTTTGTCACCCGCGATAAAGCCTGGGCGTGGCAATGGCATCCCGACGACACGCCCTATCCCAACTATTTCACGCTGCACCGCTTACAGAAAAACGACACCACTTTCATCTCTTCTGAACCTATTTCAGCACTGGGCACGGCGTCTGAATGGCGTCGTATGAACAACCATGAACTTCATGAATTTCCAATTGGGGAGTGATCAACATGGCGATTTTCAATCAGATCCGCGTTATTCATCCAAACATGTTTGTGGAGAGCACCTGGCTGGATGACATCGTGACGGCGCGCGTGCCGCTGCTGGTGTTACGTAACTTCCTCAAGCCGGACGTGCGCGCAGCGGTGGTGGAGGATTTGCAGCAGTGCCGCGAACAGGTGCGGGTATCGCACTATCCAAACGGCGCGCTGACCACGCTCGGCCCTTATCTGGCGAAGCACACCGCCGCGCCGGAAAACTACTTCACCGAGCTGCGCGATATTCAGGCGGCGCTGCCGTCGTCGCTGCACTGCCTGCGCGATCAGATCTACAACTGGGTGCAGCACGCGCTGCGCCTGGAAAGCCTGCAAACCGCTAATGAACCCGAGCTGGGCGATTACGCCGGTTCGATTGTGCGCTTCCACGCTGACGGCGTCGCCAATCCCCTGCATAACGACAACATCGTGCGCGATGCCGCCGGCAGCGGATTGGCGGTGACCCGCATCTTGCACCAGCTGAGTTGCGTGGTTTGTTTGCAGGAGTGCAACGCCGGCGGCGCGCTGCGCATCTTCAATAAGAAGTGGCAGCCGGTAGATGAATGGTACAAAACGCCGGGCGAACTGGGTTATCAAACCGGCGTCATCGAACACAGCGAGGTATGCGAGTTCTCACCGCGCAGTGGCGATATCTATCTGTTTAATCCGGCGTTTTATCACGAAATTGATCGCGTGGAAGGCGACACGCGCATCACCATGGGCTTCTTCTTTGGCCTGACCGACAAAAAAATGAAACACGCCATCGCCTGGAGTTAACGCCAGGTTTTCGACGAGGAGACGAACATGAATACCTATGAAAAAGTAGCGGCCCTGCTGGATCATCATCAGGCGCGTTATCGCGTGGTGGAGCATGAAGCCATCGGCCAGACCGACCTGATTAGCGAGATTCGCGGTAACGATCTCAATCAGGCGGCCAAAGCGATGGTGCTGGAAGTGACGATGCCGGATGGCGCGGATGCGCGCTATCTGCTGGCGATTGTGCCGGGCGACTGCAAGATCAACTTCAAAAGCGCCGCACGCGCCATTGGCGGCAAGAAGTCGAGCTTTGCGGCGCCAGAGAAAGCGCAGGAGTTAACCCAGTGCGTGATGGGCGCGGTGCCGCCGTTTAGTTTTGATGACCGGCTAGCGCTGCGCGTCGATGTGCGCCTGCGCGATGTCGGCACGCTGTGGTTTAACGCCGGGGCACTGGATCGCTCCGTGGCTTTACAGGTGGATGACTTCTTTAAGGTTGTCGGTGATGAATGTTGTGCCGAGATCGCAACACCGGTGACGGCAACCGCCTGATCGCGGCAGTAAGGACTGTGTATGTCAGTGAAAGATATGTTGTTAGCCCTGCTGGTTGTGGTGGCGTGGGGCGTGAATTTTGTGGTGATTAAGCTGGGCCTGCAGGATATGCCGCCTTTTTTACTGGCGGGATTGCGGTTTAGCCTGGTGGCGTTTCCGGCAATCTTGTTTGTGAAGCGTCCGGCGATTCCGCTGCGCTGGCTGATCGTCTACGGCATGACCATCAGCTTTGGCCAGTTCGCCTTTCTGTTCCTCGCGATCAAGCTGGGCATGCCGGCAGGATTGGCGTCGCTGGTGTTACAGGCGCAGGCCTTCTTCACGCTGCTGTTGGGGGCGCTGTTCCTGGCGGAGAAGTTACGCTGGAATCATATCGTCGGCATTTTGGTGGCGACACTCGGCATGTTTATGCTGGCAACCGCAGGCATGGCAGGCCAAACCACAGCGGGCATTACGCTCACTACCATGATGCTGACGCTGGCTGCGGCGCTGTCGTGGGGCCTCGGCAATATCACCAACAAAATCATTTTGCGTAACCGCAAAGTGCCGGTGATGTCGCTGGTGGTGTGGAGTGCGCTGGTGCCGATCGTGCCGTTCTTTGCCTGCTCATGGCTGTTCGATGGCGAAGCGGCGATTATCACCAGCCTGCTGCACATTTCACTGCAAACGGTGTTGGCGCTGATCTATCTCGCCTTTATCGCCACCATTGTCGGCTACGCGATATGGGGTAATTTGCTGAGCCGCTATGAAACCTGGCGCGTGGCACCGCTGTCGCTGCTGGTGCCGGTGGTGGGGATTCTCAGCGCGGCGCTGATCCTCGGTGAAACCTTGTCGATTCAGCAGATGATCGGCGTTTCAGTGATCATCCTCGGCCTGCTGGTGAATGTGTTTGGCGGCATGGTCAGTCAGCGATTATTGGTGCGCACCTAAACAAAAACGCCGCTTTTCAGCGGCGTTTTTTTAACTCACATCCTGATTACAGAATTTCGATACGACGCGGTTTCGCCTCTTCCGGGACAATGCGAATCAGATCGATGCTCAGCAGACCATTTTCCAGACGCGCATCGCGCACCGTGATGTGATCGGCCAGCTGGAATTTGCGCTCGAAGTTGCGCTCGGCGATACCCTGATACAGGTATTTACGCTCCGGCTGCTCTTCAGGATGTGCGCCGCGCACCACCAGCACGTTGTCATGCGAGGTGATATCTAACTCGCTCTGGGCAAAGCCCGCCACGGCAATGGTGATACGGTAGAAATTCTCATCCACCAGCTCAACGTTATACGGAGGATAGCCACCATTGGCCTGGTTTTGGTTGGACTCAAGCAGGTTAAACAGGCGATCGAAACCAATGGCAGAACGATAAAGTGGGGTGAGATCAAAGTTACGCATAATAAGACTCCTGATATTCAGCAAGTTTAGGCAACCTTCCACCATGGACAGGTTGTGCAGTCCGTTGCTGTCCCTTCCGGCAACAGCAACAAGACCGTTCCTTAAAAGTGGGTGCAGCCTGGTCGCTTTCAAGGGCTGATGCGTATTTTTTTACAGCAAATCTGACGATATGACATACACTCAGGGGACCAATCGCCTGAGATCCAAGACGCAGCCACAGAGCTTTGCTTAACGTCAGGTGACACACTCCAGCCAGGGCCATGCCATGACTGAAGGGATGATGATGATGAATATGATGAAACGCTTTCCGCTCACAGCTGTGCTGGTTTGCAGTACCTTTGTTACTTCAGGTTGCTCCAGCGTTATGTCTCACACTGGCGCCAGTCAGGGCTACTATCCCGGCACGCGCGCCAGCGCAGAGATGATCACTGACGACAACACCAGCTGGGCGATCAAGCCGCTGGCGCTGATCGATCTCCCGTTCTCAGCGGTGATGGACACCGTGCTGCTGCCGTGGGATTACTTCCGTTCTGGCGACGATAAAAGTAAGGATTCGATTCACGAGCGCGTGATGCAGAGCGAAAAAATGGCCGGCACGCAAGCCAGCCTGGCGACCGCCGCGTCTATGCCCGCGCAGCCGCACTGACGCAAAACAGCTGCCGCCAGCCGTCCACTTCCCGCATATAAGCGATCTTTTCTCCATCCGGCGACCAGACCACTGCATCACCGGATGGCGCATGATCGCTGCGTGGCGTTAAGCGCGTACAGGCTCCCGTCGCCATTTCACAGCGCATCACACTGTTATCACAGATAAAGCATATCGCGCCGCCTTGTGGATGCCAGCTAAAGGCCGACTGAATGCTACTCGCCAGCTGCGTCACCTGGCGTGGCAGGCCGCCATTCGGTGAAACCGTCCACAGCTGAATCACGCCCTGTTCGTCCGCCAGCAAAAAGGCGATGGCACTGCCATCCGCGGAGGCGCGCAGCCAGTGGCGCGGTTGCAGTGCCAGGCCATGGGTGTGCGTGATGCGTCGCTGCTGCACGCCAGCTGGCGGCGCAGGCAATTTATCCGCCGTGCCCTGTAAGGGCGAAGCACCCGCTTTGGCGTAATCGGCTAACGCGGCGGGCAGATCCACCACAAACACTTCCGGCACTTTGTCGCCGTTGGCGGCGCGCGTATCGCCGATAAAGGCGATAGCCCAGCGCTGCCAGCTGCCATCCGCTTTCTGATAGCCTTGATTCCCGATCCAGCACTCTTCATAGGCGCGGTCAATCTGGTCGCTGCCCGGCTGAGGATCGCGCTGCGTCTGGCTGACCAGCACGCAATAATGACTGCCCTCATATTCACGCGGATGCTGTTTGGGCGGACACACCGGATGCAGCGGCACGGCCACGCCGACGTTACGCAGGTCTTCGCCGGCATCCTTTTCATGCATCACATGATCGTTGTAGGTAAAGCTCAGGCGCGAACCATCCGGGCTGAAGACGTGGACATGCGAGCCACCGCGCAGCGCGCCAGGCGTGTAAGGCGCGGTGATATCGCAGGCATCAAGGTTCTCGGCGATGCCTTGCTGCACGATCACGCCGCGTCGGTGATGAAAATCGTAGCGCCAGTGCGCATCCGGATGTTCCGGACCATGAATGCAAACGTAACGCGGCGGCAGATCCGGACTGACGGTGACCACGCCAACGTGCGCACCATCGCGAGCCTGATACAACACTTCAACGGCACCGCTCGCCACGTTGACGCGCTCGATAGTCAGGCTGGTAAAAGAGGCGCCGGAAGGTCGCACATCAAATGCCAGCCACTGGCTGTCGCCGGTCCAGACGTTGATGTTGGTAAGTTGATGATGACGCGCGGCAAAGGTGATTTGTTTTTCTGACATGAGGCAACCTTCCATCTAACAGTTGCCGGATAAATTACGTGATTCTGCAGTGAGAAGCAGCAATTTCGCCGCGGTTGATTGCGCAATGAACGGCGCCGCTACGGATTGTGCCCGTATTTGTAGCGGCGCGATTCATCGCGCGAATTTATTCACCTACGCGTTTTACATCACCGACCAGCAGGATGTAGGAGAGCGCGCCAATCAGCGCCACCGCCGAGATATACACCAGCGCCGGTGCAAAGCCGTAGTCCTGCGCCAGATAACCCACCACCAGCGGCACGGTGATGCCACCCAGGCCGCCAACAAAGTTGAACATGCCGCCGGTCAAACCAATCAGGCGCACCGGTGCCAGCGAGGAGACCAGCGACCAGGTAATTGAGGCGAAACCGTTGCCGAAGAAGGCGATCGCCATCAGCGTCATAATCCATATTGGATCGTTGGTGTAGTTCGCGCCCATGATGCAGGTGGAGATCAGCAGACCGCAGATGATCGGCGTTTTGCGCGCAAAGCCCAGCGAACGGCCACTGCGCACCAGACGATCGGCGACGATACCCGAGAGAATCACGCCAACGAATGCCGCGAGGAAGGGCACGGTGGTCATGAAGCCCGCGGTGAGCGCCGCGATGTGTTTTTCCTGCGTCAGATAGTTCGGGAACCAGGTCAGGAAGAACCACAGCGTGGATGTGACGGCGAACTGGCCAAGATAGACGCCGCACAACTTGCGGTGGAACACCAGTTTCCAGTCGGCGGCGGTAAGTTTGGTGCGGGCTTTCTTTTCGCTCGGCGCATCACCATCCACCATCGCGCCACCTTCACGGATGTAATCCAGCTCGGCTTTATTGATGCCTTTGCTTTGGCTGGGTGCCTGATAGAACTTAATCCAGATGAACGACCAGATGATGCCGATGCCGCCGGTAATAATGAAGACCCAATGCCAGCTCAGCAGTTCCTGAATCCAGATCAGCAAGGGCGTGAGGAACGCCAGACCAACAAACTGACCGGACGTGTAGAAGCCGACGGCGGAAGCGCGCTCTTGCTCCGGGAACCAGCTGGTCACCAGCCGGTTATTGGTCGGGAAAGCCGGCGCTTCAAATATGCCGGTAATCGCACGCAGACCAATTAATGATAATAAGCCGGTGGCAAAACCCTGCAATAACGTCGCAACCGACCAGCCAAAGATGGCAATAAAATAGGTTAAGCGTGAACCCACGCGATCGAGGAACCAGCCGCCGGGAATCTGGCATAACGTATATAACCAGGCGAAGGCCGAAAATACATAACCCATTTGCGCTTTAGTAATACCGAACTCTTCCTGAATATGCGCGGAAGCGACGGCTAAATTAGCGCGATCGACATAACAAATGACCACCGTAATAAATATCATCAGCAGCGTGATATAACGACGGCGCGTCGGTTTGGCGTGAACAGCAGAGAGATCCATGGTGTTTCTCCGTAATCGGTTTTGCCGTTTGGGCGCGACAGAGCACGCCCCGGCAAATGTAGGGTAGCGATATCAAAGGTAAAACCGCGTCAGCGGTAAATAAGCTGTGCCGGGAAACAGGCTGAACGCAGCCCTATGCCTTATTTCACCGGCATATAATTATCGAGATTTAATAAAATTTAATACCCTAAAGAATTCGAGTTGCAGAAAGGCGGCAAGCGAATGAATCCCCCGGAGCTTACACTAGTAAGTGACTGGGGTGAATGAGCGCAGCCAACGCATCTGCAGCTTGAATTATGACGGGTATTTACCATTCAGCGACTGAACCGTCCGGGAATCGCCATAATGGATTACGCCAGTCAGGGGCATTTTTACTGCGCTCGATCACCAGCTCTTCGTTAATTTCCACGCCGAGGCCCGGTTTATTTAACGGATAGAAATGACCATCATCCATTTTAAAATCGTCTTTATTGATCACGTAATCGAGCAGTTCGGCGCCCTGATTATAGTGAATCCCCATGCTTTGCTCCTGGAACACCGCATTGCGTGACACGAAGTCAACGTGCAGGCACGCAGCCAGCGCAATTGGGCCGAGCGGACAGTGAGGCGCCAGCGCCACATCGTAAGATTCGGCCATCGCGGCAATTTTGTAGCACTCGGTGATACCGCCCGCGTGTGACAAATCCGGTTGCAGAATCGCCAGTCCACCCGCTTCCAGCACGCGTTTGAACTCGAAGCGCGAGAACATGCGTTCGCCAGCGGCGATCGGAATATGAGTCTGCGCCGCCAGACGCGGATAATATTCCGCCTGCTCCGCCAGCACCGGCTCTTCGATAAACAGCGGGCGATACGGCTCCAGCTCTTTGATCAGCACTTTTGCCATTGGCGCGCTGACGCGGCCGTGGAAATCGAGGCCAAATTCAATCTCTTTACCGAAGGCTTCACGAATTTGCGCTACGGTATTCACCGCGTCATCGACTTTGCGCGCGTTATCGATAATGCCCATTTCTTCGCAGCCGTTGAGTTTGAAGGTATCAAAACCGATGGTGCGCAGTTTCTTGATGCCATCAATCACATCGGCTGGACGATCGCCGCCCACCCAGCTGTAGGCTTTGATGCTGTCACGCACTAATCCGCCAAGCAGTTGATAAACCGGCACGCCGAGCGCTTTGCCTTTGATATCCCACAAAGCCTGATCGATACCGGCGATGGCGCTCATCAGAATCGGGCCGCCACGATAGAAGCCGCCGCGATACATCACCTGCCATAAGTCGTTAATGCGCGCTGGATCCTGACCAATCAGGTATTCCGATAGCTCATGCACCGCCGCTTCCACGCTGCGCGCGCGGCCTTCAATCACCGGTTCGCCCCAGCCAACGATGCCTTCGTCAGTTTCGATTTTCAGGAACATCCAGCGCGGCGGCAGGCGATAAGTGGTCAGTTTGGTAATTTTCATCGTACAGCGTCCTTATATGCAGCAATAAATGCGCGAGCTTGTTCCACAGTGCGTGACAGCGGTTGACCGGCGCGATAGAGATCGCTGCCTAAGCCCGCGCCAATGCAGCCTGCGGCCATAAATTCATGCAGGTTTTCCGGCGTCACGCCGCCCACGGCAAACACCGGCACCTCTGGCGGCAGCACCGCTTTAAGCGCTTTGATGTAGCCCGGACCAAAGGCTGACGATGGGAAAATTTTCAGCGCCTGCGCACCGGCCTGTAAGGCGGTGAACGCTTCTGTCGCGGTAGCGCAACCGGCGGCAACGATCATCCCTTTGGCGACCGCCTGGCGGATCACCGCAGCATCGGTGTTCGGTGTGACAACCAATTTGCTGTTCAGCGTCGCCAGCTCATCGACCTGCGCCGGATTCAGCACCGTACCGGCGCCAATCAGCGCTTTATCACCGAAGGTTTTCACCATCGCGCCGATGCTTTTCGCCCACTCCGGTGAGTTGAGCGGGATTTCAATCGCATCGAAACCCGCTTCAATCAGCGCACCAACGTGCGCTTCGGCTTCATCCGGCGTGATGCCGCGCAGAATGGCGATCAGCGGGACTTTAGTTTGCCAGGACATTCGCAATACTCCTTATTCCGTGCTGGAAAGCACGATCGCCTTCCAGCGTGACTGAATCCATGCCGATAAACTGCAGCGCCTGCTGATAACGTTGCGCCAGCGCACTACCGGCAATAATGGTGATCGGTTGGCTTGCGGCGTCGGCCTGTTGCGTCATCAGCGCCACTTCGTGACCAATCAGCAAGCCTGAAAGAAAGTCGCTAATATGGCGGCGATCGCGCGCGCCGAGTACGTGTGAAGCACGCACTTCAAACAGGCGCGACAGAATCGAGGCATCGTTGCTGCCGACTTGCACACCTGCGCGGAAAGCCGCCGCGTTCTCTTGCTGTTCGGGTAAACCTGCGCCAACCAGCGACTGTTTGAGCAGCAGATGATGCAGTTCGCCGGTCATCACGGTGCGGAAATCCAGCACGCGATCCTGTTCCATCTGCACCCATTTGGCGTGCGTGCCTGGCATCACATAGAGCGGCGCAGGCTGCAGTTCCAGCGCGCCAAGCAGCTGCGTCTCTTCACCGCGCATCACGTTGTAATTATCGGCACGTTCGACGCTCAATCCCGGCACGATCCACGCTTTATCCTCGACGCGCGTCAGGCGGCTAGCGATGTCGCCCAGCGCCACCGGACAGGAGAGATAGGGCACCGACAGCCAGCCGGCATTGCTGCCTACCATGCCCGCCATCACCACCGGCACGTCATCGACTGGCCAACCTGCGGTGACGCTGGCAAACACCTCGGCTGGCGTGCGATCGCCCAGGCGCGTGACGCCGGCTTCCGAACGACGCTCATCGATGCAAACGCCGGCTTGATAATGCCAGGCGCGCAGGTTGGTTGAGCCCCAATCAATCGCGATATAGCTGGTCACATAATCTCCTTGAGTCGTGCCGTTGAGCTGGCAATCATCGCTTTCGCCGCCTGCTCGGCAGCATCGCCATCCTGATGACGAATGGCATCAAACAGCGCTTTATGTTCGGCGAGCGTACGCGGCATGTTGCCTTCGTCCGCCATGTAGGTTTGCGCGAACACCGCTTTTTGCAGCTGGCTGATCGCCACGTTGAGTTGCTGCAGCACCGGATTGTGTACCGAATTCAGCACCGCTTCGTGATAGCGAATATCCGCTTCATTAAAGGCATCACGATTGAGATGGTTGGCCACCATGTCGTTGTACGCCAGTTCAATCGCAGCCAGATCGCTTGAGGTGGCGCGCTCGGCAGACCAGCGTGCAATCTGCGGCTCGACCAGCACACGCACTTCGTTCATGGCGGCAATCAGACGCGGGTCCTGATCGTGCGCCAGCGCCCACTGCAATACGTCGCTATCCAGATAGTTCCAGTGATTGCGCGGCGTGACGAACGCGCCACGATAGCGTTTCATCTCCATCAAGCGTTTCGCCATCAGCGAGCGAAACACTTCGCGGATGATATTGCGCGAGGTGCCGAAGCGTTCACACAGCTCAGCTTCCGCGGGTAACGCCGCGCCCGGCACAAACTTGCCGGCCACAATCTCTTCACCCAGCGTCAGGATGATGCGCTCTGTTTTGCTTAGTTGTTCTTGCGTCATGATGTTCCATTCAGTGAAAGGCAGGTACGCATCAGATTACTGCTTTCGCCTGGCGAAGCCTAACGGCCGCCCTGACCTGCGTTGTCGATTGTAGTACCATTAATCCAGGTTGTACTACAATGTGGATCACAAAATAGACAAGTCATGTGTCATAACGCGATAAGGTCGCCATAAATGGCGACCTTATGAAGGCTTGGTGAGATTTGAAGTGTCGCCATGGATGGCGACCTAAAAACAGTGTGACGAGGAATAACGAGGGTTTACAGCACCAGCTCTTCAATGGCGTGCGCTACGCCGTGTTCCATGTTGGTTTTGGTGATGAACTGCGCGATTTTCTTCACGGAATCAATCGCATTGCCCATTGCTACGCCGGTTCCTGCATACTCAATCATCGCCAGATCGTTTTCCTGATCGCCAATCGCCATCACCTCTTCACGCGCCAGGCCGAGCTTCTCAGCCAGCATTTTCACGCCTTGCCCTTTATTCACGCGGGCATCGAGGATTTCGAGGTAATAAGGTGCGCTTTTGAGGATGGTGTAGTTGTCACGCGCCTGCTGCGGCAAGCGCTGAATGGCAGAATCCAGCAGATCGGGCTTATCGATCATCATCAGCTTAGGGAAACGCGTGGCGCGATCCATCTCTTCCACAGAACGATAGCGCACCGGAATGCCGGTCAGGCTCGCTTCGTGGATGGTGAACTCACTGATGTCTTTGTTCGGCGTATAAAGGAAAGATTTATCGAAGGCCTGGAAGTGGACACCAAGATCGCGCGCCAGCTGTTCGATATACAGATAGTCGTCGAAACCCAAGGTGATTTCCGCGACGCACTCGCCATCATTAGCGCGATGCACCAGCGCACCGTTATAGCTGATGCAATATTGGCCTTCATCAACCAGATTCAGCTCCATCAGATAGCGCTGAATGCCGACAAACGGACGGCCGGTGGTGAGCACCACCATCACACCTTTTTTATGCGCGCGTTCAATGGCCGATTTAACGGCAGGCGTGATCTCGTGCTGCGGATTGAGCAGCGTGCCGTCCATATCGATTGCAACCAGTTTTATAGCCATAACGTCCTCATTGAGTCAGGGTTTTGATCAATGCTAGCGCGATTCAGCTCACATTGACCAGTTTCGCGCCCCATTCAGATTTTTTACCGCAGCGGGCTTTGCGCGTTTTGCCGGGCGGAAAATAAAAAACCCTTCCACCAGGGAAGGGTTTTTACGTGTTGACGTGTCGATTAGATATCGATGTTGGCGGCTTTCAGCGCATTCTCTTCGATGAAGGCGCGGCGCGGTTCTACCGCATCGCCCATCAAGGTGGTGAACAGCTGATCGGCAGCAATCGCATCCTTGATGGTCACGCGCAACATGCGGCGGCTATCGGGATCCATGGTGGTTTCCCACAGCTGCTCTGGATTCATCTCACCCAAACCTTTATAACGCTGGACTGACAGACCGCGACGCGACTCTTTCACCAGCCACTCAATCGCCTGCTCGAAGCTGGTGACCGGCTGACGACGTTCGCCACGTTCGATATAGGCATCTTCTTCGATCAGGCCGCGCAGCTGCTCGCCCAGCGCACAGATTTTGCGGTATTCCGGTCCATCGATGAATTCGCTATCCAGCGGATAATCGGTATCAACGCCGTGCGTGCGCACACGCAGCACCGGTTCAAACTTCTGCTCATGGTTGGCGCGGACATGGGCCAGATAGCTGCTGCCGTGCGCTTCACGCTCAGTCAGATACGCCACTAAACCGTCGATCCAGCCTTTCACAGCGGCTTCATCGCTGAGGTCGCTCAAGGTTGGATGGTAGATCAGCCCGCGCAGCAGAGCCGTAGGGAAACGGCGCTCCATACGTTTGATCATGCGCTGCGTGCCGTTGAAATCCGCCACCAGCGTTTCCAGCGGCTGGCCGCCTAACGCCGGTGCGCTGGCGTTGGTGTGCAGCGTTGCGCCGTCGAGGGCGATGGAAATCTGATACTGATCCATCGCTTCGTCGTCTTTAATATACTGTTCTTGCTTGCCTTTCTTCACTTTGTACAGTGGCGGCTGCGCAATATAGACGTGACCACGTTCGACGATTTCTGGCATCTGACGGTAGAAGAAGGTCAACAGCAGCGTACGAATGTGCGAGCCGTCGACGTCCGCATCGGTCATGATGATGATGCTGTGATAACGCAGTTTGTCCGGATTGTATTCGTCACGGCCGATACCACAGCCCAGCGCGGTGATCAGCGTGGCAACTTCCTGCGAAGCGAGCATCTTGTCGAAACGCGCTTTCTCCACGTTCAGGATTTTACCCTTCAGCGGCAGAATCGCCTGATTCTTACGGTTACGACCCTGTTTAGCGGATCCGCCTGCAGAGTCACCCTCCACCAGGTAGATTTCAGACAGCGCCGGATCGCGCTCCTGACAGTCGGCCAGTTTGCCCGGCAGACCGGCCAAGTCCAGCGCGCCTTTGCGGCGAGTCATCTCACGAGCACGACGGGCAGCTTCACGCGCACGCGCTGCATCGATAATTTTGCCGACCACGATTTTCGCGTCAGACGGATTTTCCAGCAGGTATTCCGCCAGCAGTTCGTTCATCTGCTGCTCAACCGCCGATTTCACTTCAGAAGAGACCAGCTTATCTTTGGTCTGAGAAGAGAATTTCGGATCCGGCACTTTCACGGAAACCACTGCAATCAGGCCTTCACGCGCATCGTCACCGGTCGCACTGACTTTGGCTTTTTTGCTGTAGCCTTCTTTATCCATGTAGGCATTCAGCGTACGCGTCATTGCCGCACGGAAGCCCGCCAGGTGCGTACCGCCGTCGCGCTGTGGAATGTTGTTGGTGAAGCAGTAGATGTTTTCCTGGAAACCATCGTTCCACTGCAGCGCCACTTCCACGCCAATGCCATCTTTCTCCGTCGAGAAGTAGAACACCGTTGGGTGAATCGGGGTTTTGTTCTTGTTGAGATACTCAACGAACGCCTTGATGCCGCCTTCGTAGTGGAAGTGATCGTTCTTGCCGTCGCGTTTGTCTTCCAGACGAATCGAAACGCCAGAGTTCAGGAACGACAGTTCACGCAGGCGTTTCGCCAGGATTTCGTACTCAAACTCAATCACATTGGTGAAGGTTTCGTAGCTCGGCCAGAAACGCACGCGAGTACCGGTTGCATCGGTATCACCGGACACCGCCAGCGGTGCCTGCGGCACGCCGTGCTGATAAACCTGCTGATGCACTTTGCCTTCACGGCGAATGGTCAGCTCCAGCTTCTGTGACAGGGCGTTTACGACTGAAACGCCAACGCCATGTAGACCACCGGAAACTTTATATGAGTTATCATCAAATTTACCGCCTGCGTGCAGGACGGTCATGATCACTTCAGCAGCAGAGACGCCCTCTTCCGGGTGAATGCCGGTAGGAATACCACGACCATCATCTTGCACCGAGACAGAGTTATCTGCATGAATAGTAACGGTAATATCACTACAGTGACCGGCGAGCGCTTCGTCGATTGCGTTATCCACGACTTCGAATACCATGTGATGCAGACCGGTGCCGTCATCCGTATCGCCGATGTACATACCCGGGCGTTTGCGTACCGCATCAAGCCCTTTCAGGACTTTGATACTTGAGGAGTCATAAGAATTCGACATCAACGTTTCTCGCTCATTTAATCTTCAGGTTGAACCACTATTTTACCCTGTTCCACGCGGAACATCTTGCCCTTTTCATCACTCATGTCGATTACATGCTCGACACCAATGGCGCTGACAAATACTTGAGCCTGCGTGGCTTTTAGGCGTTCAGCTAACAGCCGACGACGGGTGTCATCCAGCTCTGAGGCAAAGTCATCAATCAAATACAAACAGCGTTGTCCGCTGCTGCGCGTAAGGTATTCGCCCTGCGCTAAGCGCAGCGCGCACATCAGCAGTTTTAACTGGCCGCGTGAGAGTAAATCTTCCACCGGCGTGCCCTCAGCACGAATGCGAAAATCGGCTTTATGCGGGCCGCTGGCGGTATACGTGAGCGCGCGGTCGCGCTCGAAATTGCGTTCCAGCAGTTCGGCGTAGTCGCTCTCTTTATCCCAGCCGCGCTGGAAAGAGAACGTTAACGCAAACTCCGGTAAAAACTGACCGCAGGTGGCGATGATCTCGCGGGAAATCGCCGCGCTGTATTCGGCGCGCCAGGCGCTGATCTGTTCGGCCAGCGGCACCAGTTCCTGATCCCAAGGACGAATCTGGCTGTAGCGCGAAACCTGACGCAGCGCCGCATTGCGCTGTTTCAGCAGGCGACGCAAATTGCTCCAGGCATGGAAAAAACCAGGCGAGGCGTGAAAGCAGCCCCAATCGATGTAGGCTCGACGATATTTTGGACCGCCATTGAGCAGGGTAAATCCTTCCGGCGTAATCAGCTGCATCGGTAGCAGCTGCGCCAACTCGGCGACTTTGTGACCATCGCTGCCATCAATACGCACTTTGCTGTCGCCAGCGCGATTCTTGGTCAGACCGACCGACATTTCACGTTCGCTGCCTTCAATGCGGCCGTGCAACACAAAGGCGTCCTGATCGTGACGAATCACGCGGCCCGCTTGCAAACTGCGAAATGCGCGACCGTGCCCCAGCGTGTAAATCGCCTCCAGCACGCTGGTTTTACCGCTGCCGTTGGCACCGACAAGGAAATTAAACCCCGGCGCCAAAGCCAGATCGGCCTGCTCGATATTGCGAAAATCTTTAATCAGGAGGCGGGTTAAAGCCATGAAAAGTCCGGGTCGAAGTGGTTTTCACCTCCCCCGCTTGCGGGGGAGGCTGGGTGGGGGAAAGACAGCGAAATAGGTTATCTGCTCGCTGTCCCTCCCCCTAGCCCCCTCCCACAAGTGGGAGGGGGAATTGCGTGATCACAAGCGCATTGGCATCACGACGTAGGCTGCAGCCGGACTGGCCACATCCTCAATCTGCACGCTCGATACGCCATCGGTCAGCAGCAAACGCACGTTCTCGCACTTGAGCGCATTCAACACATCCAGCACGTAACTGACGTTGAAGCCAATCTCCAGATCGGTGCCGTTGTAAGAGACATCCAGCATCTCTTCCGCTTCTTCCTGCTCTGGGTTATTCGCCGTGATCTTGAGCTGATTTTCGGTGATGTAGATGCGAACACCGCGGAATTTCTCATTCGAGAGAATAGCCGCACGCGCAAACGCCTGTTTTAAAATATCACAGCCGGCTTCCAGCGCTTTGTCGGGATTCTTCGGCAATACGCGGCGATAATCCGGGAAACGGCCGTCAACCAGCTTCGACGTAAAGATAAAGTCGCCAACGTGTGCGCGGATGTTGCTGCTGCCGATTTGCACCTGCAGCGGCGTTTCGCCACCGTCGAGCAAACGCATCAACTCAATCACCCCTTTACGCGGCACGATCACCGAATGGTTCGGCAGCGCCTGACCAATCGGCATGGAGCACACTGCAAGGCGGTGACCATCGGTGGCGACGGTACGCAACTCTTCGCCTTCGGTTTCGAACAGCATACCGTTGAGGTAATAACGCACATCCTGATGCGCCATTGAGAACTGCGTGGCTTCAATCAGGCGTTTTAGCGTCGCCTGCGGCAAGGTGAATTCCACCTCGCTCTGCCAGTCATCCAGATTCGGGAAGTCGCTGGCGGGCAGCGTTGACAGCGAGAAACGGCTGCGGCCAGAACGCACCAGCATTCTGTCGCCTTCCAGCGTCAGGCTGATTTCAGCGCCTTCCGGCAAACCGCGGCAAATATCGAGGAATTTACGCGCAGGAACCGTGGTGGCGCCCGGCTCGTGCGGCTGCGTCAGCGCAACACGGGCTACCATTTCCATTTCCAGATCGGTGCCGGTCAAGCGCAGCGAGCCTTCGCTAACCTGCAGCAGTAAATTTCCGAGGATCGGCAGCGTCGGGCGTCCGCCAAGTGGACCGCTAACCTGTTGCAGTGGCTTCAGTAACTGCTCACGTTCTACAATAAATTTCATATGCGTCAGGAAGATAGTGTTCGAATGAGGTTAGAGAAATCTTCTTTGATGTCGTGGCTCTCTTCACGCAGTTGCTCGATTTTACGGCAAGCGTGAAGCACGGTGGTATGGTCGCGGCCACCAAACGCATCGCCAATCTCCGGCAAGCTGTGGTTGGTGAGCTCTTTCGCCATCGCCATCGCCATCTGGCGCGGACGCGCTACCGAACGCGAACGGCGTTTCGACAGCAAATCCGCCACTTTAATTTTGTAATACTCGGCCACCGTTTTCTGAATATTATCGATGGTGACCAGCTTTTCCTGCAGCGCCAGCAGATCGCGCAGCGCTTCGCGCACGAAATCGATGGTAATCGCGCGACCGGTAAAGTTCGCGTTGGCAATCACGCGGTTCAGCGCGCCTTCCAGCTCGCGGACATTGGAACGCAAACGCTTAGCAATAAAGAAGGCGACTTCACCCGGCAGGCGAATATCGTTTTCATCGGCTTTCTTCATCAGAATCGCGACGCGCGTTTCCAGTTCAGGCGGCTCGATCGCCACGGTTAATCCCCAACCAAAACGTGATTTCAGGCGATCTTCGACGCCGTTGATCTCTTTTGGATAGCGATCCGAGGTCAGGATGATCTGTTGATTGCCTTCCAGCAGCGCGTTGAAGGTATGGAAGAACTCTTCCTGCGAACGCTCTTTATTGGCAAAGAATTGAATGTCATCAATTAGCAGCGCATCAACCGAGCGGTAGTAACGCTTAAACTCTTCAATGGCGTTGTTCTGCAAGGCTTTAACCATGTCCTGCACAAAACGCTCAGAGTGCATGTACACCACTTTGGCATTGGGCTTGCGCGCAATAATGCCGTTACCCACCGCGTGCAACAGGTGAGTTTTACCCAAGCCGGTGCCGCCATAAAGGAACAATGGATTATAAGCGCCGCCAGGATTATCCGCCACCTGACGTGCCGCCGCGCGCGCCAGCTGGTTCGATTTACCTTCAACGAAGTTGTCGAAGTTATGACGGTTATTCACATTGGAGCGGTAAGTCACATCGGCCGGTGCGGGAACGGAATCCCAACTTGGACGCAAAATTTGCGCGGGTGCCGGACGATTTTCGATCGGCGCGGGCGCATTGTAACTGGCCATCGCCGGTTGGTTAGTGGTGACCTGCGCTGCAGGGCGCGTACCGACTTCGAAACGCAGTAACGGCACATTTGCACCGCAGAATTCATTCAGCAGCCCATTGATACTATTGAGATATTTATCTCTAACCCAGTCGAGTACAAACCGATTTGGTGCATACAAGGTCAGCGTATTGTCGTTCAATTCAGCTTGCAGCGGACGAATCCACATGCTGAATTCGGTGGCAGGAAGCTCATCCTGCAAACGGGCAAGACACTGTTGCCAAAGCGTAAGTGACACGGCGGACTCCACTCGTACAAAATCGATAAGAATTTTAGGCGCTAATAAATAGAAACGTAATTTTTAGACACAGACGGTTGGAAAGCGCCTGCGACCGCTATTCGCGGTAGTCTTCCCCGGCGATCGCAGCGAGGATCGTCAGCGGAAGGGCGGATCATAACGTAAAGCTGCACAGAGATCTTCCCTTTCTACACAGTTTTGATCCAATTTATCCACAGGCTACTGAAGTGATAATGAGTTTACGCTTTCTGCGAAAAAAGCCAGCGTTAATGTGGCTGAAAGCGTTAATTTTTCTGGCAAGCTCTCGTTTCCGTGCAGCAAATCTGCAAACTGATCGCAAGAAGATCCTGCGCGATCCTTGCGCTTTAACCCACAGCCCGTATAATTCCCCACCCGGCATTATTGCGTGAAGCCTTGATGCCCGGAATCAGCGGGCTGTATCTGGGTTTCCAGGTGCCGCGACCAGCGAAGTGAATTGACTCTGGACTGTACAATTATTACAATCCCGCCTCTTTATTAAAGACACATTGAGGCGTTGGTCGATTTACTGGCCCGAAAACGCGTCACCCAGTGAAAATTTTCAAGTTTAGGTAGAAATCGCCATGAAACGCACTTTTCAACCGTCCGTACTGAAGCGCAACCGTTCACACGGTTTCCGTGCTCGTATGGCAACAAAAAATGGTCGTCAGGTTCTGGCACGTCGTCGTGCTAAAGGCCGTTCTCGTCTGACCGTTTCTAAGTAATAAAGCTAACCCTCGTGGTTAAGCTCGCATTTCCCAGGGAGTTACGTTTGTTAACTCCCACTCATTTCACTTTCGTCTTCCAGCAGCCACAACGAGCCGGTACGCCGCAAATCACCATACTCGGCCGACTTAACGCGCTGGGGCATCCCCGCATCGGTCTCACCGTCGCAAAAAAACATGTAAAACGCGCCCATGAACGCAACCGGATCAAGCGATTGACCCGCGAAAGCTTTCGTCTGCGTCAACATGAGCTCCCTGCAATGGATTTTGTGATCGTGGCTAAAAAAAGGGATTGCTGACCTGGATAACCGTGCGCTGACGGAAGCGTTGGAGAAACTATGGCGTCGTCACTGTCGCCTGGCTCGCGGCTCCTGATTGCCCTGATACGCGTTTATCAACGCGCCATCAGCCCACTGCTGGGACCTCATTGCCGGTTCCATCCCACCTGTTCGCAGTATGGGATTGAGGCCTTGCGCCGCTTTGGCGTTGTAAAAGGCAGTTGGTTGACGATAAAACGCGTATTAAAATGCCACCCTTTGAACCCGGGTGGTGACGATCCTGTGCCGCCAAAAACCTTTGATACCAGAGAACATTAACGATGGATTCGCAACGCAATCTCTTTCTCATCGCTTTTCTGTTCGTGTCTTTTATGATCTGGCAAGCCTGGCAGACGGACCACGCTCCGCAGCCACAGCAAACCCAGACCACGCAAAACACAAACAGCGCAGCGGGTGATGCCGCCACTTCCGGCGTGCCGGCTAGCGGACAGGGCAAAACGATCACCGTTAAGACAGATGTCCTGTCACTCAACATCAATACGCGTGGTGGCGATATTGAGCAGGCTCAGCTGCTGACTTACCCGGACAAACTGGGTTCAGATGCACCGTTCCAGCTGCTTGAAACTACACCGGCCTTCGTTTATCAGGCGCAGAGTGGCTTAACTGGCCGCAACGGCCCGGATAACCCGAACAATGGCGCACGTCCGCTGTATACCACTTCGCAAGATAGCTTCGTGATGGCAGATGGCCAGAGCGAACTGCGCGTACCGTTGACCTGGACCGGTGAAAACGGCGTGGTTTACACCAAGACGTTCGTCTTCAAGCGCGGTGAGTATGCGGTAAACGTTGACTACAACATCAACAACACCACTCAGCAGCCGCTGGAAGTATCGATGTTTGGTCAGCTGAAGCAGACCATCGAGGTGCCTAAGCACCGCGATACCGGCAGCAACAACTTTGCTCTGCACACCTTCCGTGGCGCAGCGTACTCAACCAGCGATGCGAAATACGAAAAATATAAATTCGACACCATCGCGGATAACGAGAACCTGAACACCACCACCAGCAATGGTTGGGTGGCGATGCTGCAGCAGTACTTTGCTACCGCCTGGGTGCCGCGCACGCAGGGTAATAACACGCTGTACACCACTAACCTCGGCAATGGCGTAGCGGCAATTGGCTACAAATCTGCTCCTGTGACCGTTGGCGCAGGCGCACAGCAAGATCTCGGCGCAACGCTGTGGGTAGGCCCGGAAATTCAGGACCAGATGGCAGCCATCGCGCCTCACCTGGATCTGACCGTGGATTACGGCTGGTTGTGGTTCATCTCGCAGCCGCTGTTTAAACTGCTGAAGTTCATCCACAGCTTTATCGGTAACTGGGGCTTCTCCATTATCGTTATCACCTTCATCGTACGTGGCATCATGTACCCGCTGACTAAAGCGCAGTACACCTCGATGGCGAAGATGCGTATGCTGCAGCCGAAGATTCAGGCGATGCGTGAACGTCTGGGCGATGATAAGCAGAAGCAGAGCCAGGAAATGATGGCGCTGTATAAGGCGGAGAAAGTGAACCCGCTGGGCGGCTGTCTGCCACTGGTTATCCAGATGCCAATCTTCCTGGCCTTGTACTACATGCTGTCAGGCTCGGTTGAACTGCGTCATGCGCCGTTTATTCTGTGGATTCATGACCTGTCAGCGCAGGATCCGTACTACATTCTGCCGATCATCATGGGTATCACCATGTTCTTCATTCAGAAGATGTCACCGACCACCGTGACCGATCCGATGCAGCAGAAGATCATGACCTACATGCCGGTAATCTTCACCGTGTTCTTCCTGTGGTTCCCATCAGGTCTGGTGCTGTACTACATCGTCAGCAACCTGGTGACCATTCTCCAGCAGCAGCTAATTTATCGCGGCCTGGAAAAACGTGGTCTGCATAGCCGCGACAAGAAGAAAGCGTAACGCCTGACTGCGACCAGCAGCAGCGTATAATCAAAGGGCGACATTTATGTCGCCCTATTTTTATTTATTAATACCCTAAAAGTTTAAGGTGGAATCATGAGCCACAGCGACACTATCGTTGCCCAGGCGACGCCTCCCGGCCGTGGCGGCGTTGGCATTCTGCGTATCTCCGGCGCCAAAGCCGCTGAGGTAGCGCAAGCCGTGCTCGGCAAGCTGCCAAAGCCGCGCTATGCCGACTATCTGCCCTTTACCGACGCCGATGGCAGCGTGCTGGATCAGGGCATTGCGCTGTGGTTTCCTGGCCCGAACTCCTTCACCGGTGAAGATGTGCTGGAGCTGCAAGGCCACGGCGGCCCGGTGATTCTCGACCTGCTGCTCAAGCGCATCGTGGCGCTGCCCGGCTTACGCATTGCACAACCTGGTGAATTCTCCGAACGCGCCTTCCTTAACGACAAGCTCGATTTGGCGCAAGCCGAAGCGATTGCCGATCTGATCGATGCCAGCTCAGAGCAAGCCGCCCGCTCGGCGGTAAACTCGCTGCAGGGCGCGTTTTCCCTGCGCATCAACGCACTTGTGGAAGCACTTACTCACCTGCGCATCTATGTGGAAGCGGCCATCGACTTCCCGGATGAGGAGATCGATTTCCTTTCCGACGGCAAAATTGAAGCACAGCTCAATGTGGTGATCGGCGACCTCAACGGCGTGCGTGCCGAAGCGCGTCAGGGCAGCCTGCTACGTGAAGGGATGAAAGTGGTGATTGCCGGTCGTCCCAATGCCGGAAAATCGAGCCTGCTGAATGCCTTAGCCGGACGCGAAGCGGCGATTGTGACTGATATCGCTGGCACCACGCGCGACGTCCTGCGCGAGCACATCCATATTGACGGCATGCCGCTGCACATCATCGATACTGCCGGTTTACGTGAAGCCAGCGACGAGGTCGAGCGCATTGGTATTGAACGCGCGTGGCAGGAGATCGAGCAGGCCAACCGCGTGCTGTTTATGGTCGATGGCACCACCACCGACGCGACTGAAGCCGCCGCCATCTGGCCAGATTTTGTTGCCCGTTTGCCGGAAGCGCTGCCAATTACCGTGGTGCGTAACAAAGCGGATATGACCGGCGAAGAGCTGGGCCTCACTGAAGTGAACGGTCACTCACTGATTCGTCTCTCGGCGCGCACCGGGGAAGGTGTGGAAGCGCTGCGCGATCACCTGAAACAGAGCATGGGATTTGCCGGCAATATGGAAGGTGGATTCCTCGCCCGTCGCCGCCATCTGCAAGCACTGGAGTTAGCCGCAACCCACTTGCAGCAGGGCAAGCATCAGCTGTTAGGCGCGTGGGCCGGCGAATTACTGGCAGAAGAGTTACGGTTAGCGCAGCAAGCGCTGAGCGAAATCACCGGTGAATTCACCTCAGACGATTTGCTGGGCAGAATCTTCTCCAGTTTCTGTATTGGTAAGTAATGGCCTGCGGCGTTCTCATGTCGGGTGCGCATTCACGCGCATCTGGCGCCCGGTTGACATGCGTCTTTGTTATTTGGCTCTCCCACGCCTTTGCAGTATAACGATCATTGCCCGGCGAACAGGTCCTGCTGGGTACATTCATTATTCATGCTAAATATTGGGCGCAAGTTGCTGCCTGAACAGGAGAGAAACATGAGTACAACGCTCGACAGCGTGGCGCTGAACACGCTGTTCATCGAAGCCCGCACCCACAGCTATTGGCAGGACAAACCGGTTTCTCGGGAGGTGCTGGAGCAGCTCTATCACCTGACCGCGCTGGGTCCAACCTCGGCTAACTGCTCGCCGGGCCGTTTTGTGTTTGTGACCTCGCAGGAAGGCAAAGAGAAGCTGAAACCCGCGCTCTCCTCCGGCAACGTCGACAAAACCATGTCCGCTCCGGTAACGGTGATCGTGGCGTGGGATCCTGAGTTCTATGAAGCGCTGCCGAAGCTGTTCCCGCATGGTGATGCGCGCAGCTGGTTTACCAGCAGCCCGGATCTGGCGAAAGAGACCGCGTTCCGTAACAGCAGCTTGCAGGCAGGTTATTTGATTCTGGCTGCGCGTTCGCTGGGCCTGGATGCCGGCCCGATGTCCGGTTTCGATCCGTCAAAAGTGAACGACGCCTTCTTTAGCGAGAGCAAATGGCAGGTGAACTTACTGATCAATCTCGGCTATGGCGAAGCCAGCAAACTGCACGCGCGTCTGCCGCGTCTCGGCTTTGATGAAGCCAGCACCTTTGCCTGATTGAGAAAAGGCGTCGGGCTTAGCCCACGACGCCCGTTTCAAGCGGTTATCCCAGTGAATGGAAGCCGCTGTTGAAGTAGATCATCGGCTCTGCCGCTTCACCTGGCAGAGCAATGCCCACGATACGCGCCAGCAGCACGCTGTGCGTGTTCCACTCCACTACCTTCTCCAGCTGGCAATCAAAACTCACCAGCGCATCAGCCAGAATCGGCGCGCCGGTATTCAGCGTCTGCCACGTACCGTTTTGAAAACGCTCGGCGCGGCGTGAGGATTGGCTGAACTGGGCACATAAGTCGTCATGCTGCTCACGCAGCACGTTCACGGCAAAATGGCCGGCTGCGGTAAAAGCATCATGACTGGACGCGCTACGATTCACGCATACCAGCAGGCTGGGTGGCTCAGCCGCAAGCGAACTGACCGACGTGGCAATCAGCCCAAGCTTTTCGCCCTGAAATTCGGTGGTAACCAGAGAAACACCCGCGGTTAAGCGACGCATGCCGTGACGAAACTCATCAAGCGAGATCGATTCCTGGCGAGAAATAGCGGTATCTGACATAAAAAACTCCGACGTGCCTGTTTTAACAATGCGCACAATGGGCAGATGAATGAAGAGTTAGCGCACTTTGATGTGCTGTTTTACTGCCCAAATCCTACACCACATCACACAGTTAGGCACTCAATCCGGCAGGTTTCTGCAAAAGCGTTCTATGCAAAGTTGCCAAATGGGATTGCCGCATGGCTTCGTCCTTATCTGAAATATCGCCTATTCCATCTTAAGCCGGATGCAAACCCATGAGAAAATTCTTACAATAGCACTGATGATTATTCGACCATTTTCATGGAGCGACAGATGGCTAGTCATTTTGTACGTTGGATAGGTAATCCGCCCTTTTCTTCTGAGAACATGCGGGTGCCACAAGAAGTAATCAACAGCGCTCAGCGCTTCGCTGACAAGCGTCGCGGACGCTTTCTCGCCGCACGCGAACTGCTTGCTCAGCTGATGTTACGCGTCTACGGTATCCGCGAACTCCCCGCGCTAACGACCAGCAGCAGCGGACGTCCCTGTTTTGCCGATGCCAACCTGCCCGATTTCAGCATCTCCTACGCCGGAAACACTATCGGTGTGCTGCTGGCCGAAGAAGGCGGCCGCGCCGGACTGGATATGGAAATTGTGCGCGCACACAGTCGCCAAACACAGGATATGCTGACACAGGATCTCTCCTCCGGCGAAAAAGCATGGATTAACGCGCAGCAGGATTTCATGGAAGCGCTGACGCAAATCTGGACGCTGCGCCAAAGCATTCTCAAGCTCACCGGCGAAACCGATAGCGGTATTGATTCACTGCGTTTGCATCCTGCGGCCGGTCGGCTGCGTTCCACCGTGTTCCCCGATATTCAGGCGGTGTGTGATGCTGAGCCCACGCTGGTGTGGTCGTGCGCGCTGTCGCCCGGCACCGAACGCTTACATCTGTGGGAGATTGATGGCGCGCAGCAGTGGCAAGCACTGCGCGATGTCGAGATGAGTAAACCCAATATAGGGCCGCATACGCTGCGCCTGACCAGTTTGGTCACGCCGCATGAGATGGGACATCCGTAAAAAAGGCCGCATCAGCGGCCTTTACTGTTTAGTGGGCATCGATAAAGACGATTTTCAGCACGAACAGTAGCGCGACCACCACCACGCACGGGCTGATTTCACGCCAGCGGCCGGTTCCCAACTTCATCACGCAGTAAGAGATAAAGCCCAGCGCGATACCTTCGGTGATCGAGAAGCTGAACGGCATCATCGCCGCAGTAACAAACGCTGGCACCGCTTCGGTGAGATCGTCCCACTGCACGCGTGACAGCGACGCCGTCATCAATACGCCAACGTAAATCAGCGCACCCGCCGCCGCATAAGAGGGCACCATCGCCGCCAGCGGTGACAGGAACATCACCAGCAGGAACAGAATCCCGGTGATCACCGCCATCAGGCCGGTACGACCGCCGATCGCCACGCCGGACGAGCTTTCAATGTAGGCGGTCACCGATGAGGTACCAATCAGCGAACCGGTCACCGAACTGATGCTATCAACGTACAGCGCCTGCTTCATGCGCGGGAAAGTGCCTTTCTCGTCGGTCAGCCCGGCTTTATCGGTCACGCCAATCAACGTGCCGGAGGAGTCGAACAGATTCACCAGCATAAAGGAGAAGATCACCCCGGCCATGCCGATGTTGAACGCGCCTTTGATATCAACCTGGCCCACAACAGAAGTGATCGCTGGCGGAGCGGCGAACACGCCGCTGAATTTCACATCGCCAATGATCAAGCCCAGCGCGGTCGTCACCACAATCGACACCAGCACCGCCGCATGGATATTGCGGGAAGCCAGAATTGCGATGATGAAGAAACCCAGCGCCCCAAGCAGCACGCTGTGCGAGGTCAGATTACCCACAGCCACAATGGTATCGGCGTTCGGCACGATAATTCCGGCGTTTTTCAGCCCCATCATGGCGATAAACAGACCAATACCGGCGGTAATGCCAACACGCAGGCTGAGCGGAATGTTGGCAATCATCCAGTAACGCACGCGCAGCAGCGTGAGGATCAGCAGACCCAGCGCGCCCCAGAAAATCGCGCCCATACCAATCTGCCACGAGTATCCCATGGCCCCGACCACCACAAAAGCGAAGAAGGCGTTCAGGCCCATCGCCGGTGCCAGTGCTACCGGCAAATTCGCCACCAGCCCCATCAGAATACTGCCGAACGCGGCAATCAAGCAGGTAGTAACAAACACCGCCTGCGTATCCATGCCCGCTACACCGAGAATTTGCGGGTTAACGAAAACGATGTACACCATCGTCAGGAAAGTCGTGCAACCGGCAATCACTTCGGTACGCACGGTGGTTCCGTGTTCCTGCAGTTTAAAGATGCGCTGCAAAAGGCCCTGATTAGTCATTCCACTGTTCCGCTAAAAAATTTATCGCCGCGTATCCTATAGAGTTTAGCGTGGCAAAACACTGATTATTCGCAACCGGTTGCTCAGGGTCGCTTTCTACGCTCAGTGCGCTAGAGTGTCAGCTTATTGTTTAACAAAAGGATGATGTGCGATGTCGGTGGAATGTATTTTTTTTGATTGCGACGGCACGCTGGTCGACAGCGAAGTGATCTGTACGCAAGCTTACGTCAACACCTTTGCCCGCTACGGTATTGAACGCTCTCTGCAGCAGATGTTTGAGCAGTATAAAGGGGTAAAGCTCTACGACATCATCCGCGATGTGGCGGCCGAACATCAGGTTGAACTGCCGCTCGAAGAAGTGGAAACCGCCTATCGCGCCGAAGTGGCGAGATTGTTTGATCTCGATTTGAAGCCGATTGCCGGTGCCAAAGCGCTGGTGGAGCGCGTGAAAGTGCCAATGTGTGTGGTTTCAAACGGCACGGTGAAGAAGATGCAGCATTCGCTGGGATTGACCGGCATGCTGCCGTATCTCGATGGCAAGCTGTACAGCGGGTATGACATTAACCACTGGAAGCCGGATCCGGAACTGATGTATCACGCCGCCGAGCAGATGCAGGTGCCGATTGAGAAGTGCATTCTGGTGGATGATTCCGAAGCGGGCGCGCGTGCCGGGATCGCGGCCGGGATTCCGGTGTTTTACTACTGCGCCGATGCGCACAATCCCGAGCTCGATCATCCGCTGGTGACGCGCTTTGATGATATGGCGCAGTTGCCGGATTTGTGGCGCGCGCGTGGCTGGGATTTGGTGGGGTAGAGCTCGTTTTCCCCCCTCCTTGGTTTGTGCTGGCTGTCCCCCTCCTCGGTCCTCCCCCATTCATGGGGGAAGGCCGGGATGGGGGACAGCCAGCACAAACCAAATCAGCCAATCGCCCCTAACGAATCCTCGTTGCTCTGCTTCTTCGGCAGCAGGAACAGCGTGGCGGCGATATCCAGCAGATAAATCAGCGCCAGCAGCGTGATCGCCGCGGTGAAAGAGATATTGGTCGCCAGCAGGCCAATCACCAATGGACCAAACCCGCCTACGCCACGCCCCAAATTAAACAACACGTTCTGCGCCGTTGCGCGCGCCTGCGGTGGGAAAGTATCGGAAATCAGCGCGCCGTAGCCGCCGATCATGCCGTTCACAAACATCCCCATCAGCGCGCCGGTAAACAGCATCACCGTAGGATCGCGCAGCTGCGCATACACCACCACCATCACCACCGCGCCAAACTGATACAGCAGGAAGATTTTCCAGCGCGCGAAACGATCGGCCAGCACGCCAAACAGCCAGATGCCGAACGTCATGCCCACCACCGTCACCGCCGTCCACAGGCCAGATTTGGTCAGGCTGAAACCGAAGCTGGACGACAGATAGCTCGGCATCCAGATCATCAATCCGTAGTAACCAAAGTTTTGCACCGAGCAGAGAATGAAAATCCCCAGGCTGGCTTTGCTGGTGGCGCGATCGGCAAACAGCAATTTAAGACGTGCGCCAAACGAGAGCTGCGGCGTTTTCTCCACGTGGCGGGTAAAGCTCTCCGGCTCGCCCATGCTGCGGCGAATCACAAAGGAGACCAGCGCCGGCAGCAAACCGACGAGGAACATGCCGCGCCAGCCAATCACGCTCAGCAGCGGCGGCGTGATAAAGGCCGCCAGCAGCACACCGAGCTGCCAGCCAATGCCCACCCACGCCGAGGCGCGGTTGCGCTTCTCTTTCGGCCAGGCTTCGGCAATCAGCGCCATGCCGATGCCGAACTCTCCGCCCAATCCCACGCCCGCCAGCGTGCGGTACACCAGCAGATCCCAATAACCCTGCGCCACGGCGCACAGGCCGGTGAACACTGAGAACACCAGAATAGTAACGGTAAGGATACGGATGCGACCATAACGATCGCTGAGATGGCCAAACACGATGCCGCCGATCACCGCGCCAATCAGTGTCCAGGTGACCAGCGAACCGGCCTGAGACGGATCGAGCGCCAGCGAGACGCTGATCGCCGGCAGCATAAAACCAAGAATCAGCAGATCAAATCCGTCCATCGCGTAGCCGCTGATAGCCGCCACCATGGCTTTCGCCGGTGTAATGGCTTGTTTTTTAGGAGTTGGGGAAGACATGTAACAGCACCTGGCAGAAAAAAGTGCGCCAAGTATAAAGAGAGGGAATCAATGAGAACAGACAGAATTTAAGCAGGCGGCCCGTTAGCCACAGTGGCAACGGGCCGCCGACGCATCAATCAAGAGGGTTTATTGCTGCCGTCATCGCCCGACAGCAGTTCATCCAGCTTGTCGCCGCCCACATGACGGAAATCCTGACCTTTGACGAAATAGAAGATAATTTCGCAAATGTTCTGGCAGCGATCGCCGATACGCTCGATGGCGCGCGCGCAGAACAGCGCGGTCAGCACGCTTGGGATAGTGCGCGGATCTTCCATCATGTAGGTCATCAGCTGACGCACGATGCCTTCGTACTCTTTATCCACCTTCTTATCTTCGCGGTAGATTTTGATGGCTTCGTTGAGATCCATGCGCGCGAACGCATCCAACACGTCGTGCAGCATCTGCACGGTGTGATGACCAAGCGCTTCAAGGCTCACCAGTAGTGGCAGGTGCTGCTGGCTGAACTTCTCCAGCGCGGTGCGGCTGATTTTTTCCGCCACGTCGCCAATGCGTTCCAGCTCAGAAATGGTCTTGATGATCGCCATTACCAGGCGCAAATCGCTGGCGGTCGGTTGGCGTTTGGCGATGATCCGTACGCAGGCTTCATCAATCTCCACTTCCATCATGTTAACCTTCTGGTCGCCGTCAATGACGTGACGCGCCAGCTCGCCATCCTGGTTGTGCATCGCGGTGATGGCGTCCATCAGCTGCTTCTCAACCATGCCGCCCATGATCATCACTTGCGTGCGAATGTGCTCCAGCTCCGCGTTGAACTGACCGGAGATGTGTTTGTTCAGATTTAAATTATCCATGTGCGTCTCCTGAATCAGCCGTAACGACCGGTGATGTAATCTTCGGTCTGCTTCTTTGCGGGCTTAGTGAACAAGGTATCGGTATCGCTGAACTCAATCAGCTCGCCCAGATACATAAAAGCGGTGTGGTCAGAACAACGCGCAGCCTGCTGCATGTTGTGAGTCACGATCACCACAGTGTAATCCTGCTTCAGTTCGGTGATCAGCTCTTCAATACGACCGGTTGAAATCGGATCCAGCGCGGAGCAAGGCTCATCCAGCAACAGCACTTCCGGGCGAATCGCGATGCCGCGGGCGATGCACAAACGCTGCTGCTGACCGCCGGAAAGACTGTAACCGCTCTGATGCAGCTTGTCTTTGGTTTCATTCCACAGCGCGGCTTTGGTCAGCGCCCACTGCACGCGCTCATCCATATCGGCACGCGACAGCTTCTCAAACAGCCGCACGCCGAAGCCGATGTTGTCATAAATCGACATCGGGAATGGCGTAGGCTTCTGGAACACCATACCGACGCGGGCGCGCAGCAGGGCGATATCCTGATTGGAAGCCAGAATGTTATCGCCATCCAGCAGGATGTCACCTTCGGCACGCTGCTCCGGATAGAGCGAGTACATTTTGTTGAAGGTGCGCAGCAAAGTGGATTTACCGCAACCTGATGGGCCGATAAACGCGGTCACCTGATTTTTGGTGATATCCAGATTGATGTTTTTCAGCGCGTGAAACTTACCGTAATAGAAGTTCAGATTACGGACCTGAATTTTACCGGCTGATGAAGTCACGTTACTCATTCTCGTCTCTCATAAGCAGCGCCGCCGAAGCCGCGCTGGGAAATTAGTGTTTGCCCTTGGCGAAAACCACACGCGCCACAATGTTCAGCAGCAGCACGCACACGGTAATAATCAGCACACCCGCCCACGCCAGGCTTTGCCACTCGGCAAACGGGCTCATGGCGAATTTAAAGATGGTGACCGGCAGGTTAGCGATCGGCTGCATCATGTCGGTGCTCCAGAACTGGTTCGACAGCGCAGTAAACAGCAGCGGTGCGGTTTCACCGGCAATACGCGCCACGGCCAACAGCACACCGGTGATGATGCCGGAAACCGAGGCTTTCAGCGTAATCGCCGAAATCATCTTCCACTTCGGCGTACCCAGCGCATAAGCCGCTTCACGCATGCTGTCGGGTACCAGACGCAGCATATTTTCGGAGGTACGAATCACAATCGGGATTTGCAGCAGCGCCAGCGCTACTACGCCCGCCCAACCGGAGAAGTGCTGCATCTGCGATACCACAATGGTGTAAACGAACAGGCCCACCACAATCGACGGTGCTGACAGCAGAATGTCGTTGATGAAGCGAATCACTTCCGCCAGCCAGTGTTTACGGCCATATTCCGCCAGATAAATCCCAGCCATGATGCCGAGCGGCGTTCCGATGATCGTCGACCAGAAAATCAGTAAACCGCTGCCGAGTAAGGCGTTGGCTAAACCACCGCCTGCGGTGTTGGGCGGCGGTGTCGATTCGGTAAACAGCTCCCAGCTCAACCCATCAACGCCGCGCGTAACGGTGGTGAACAGAATCCACACCAGCCAGAACAGACCGAATGCCATGGTCATCAGCGACAGCGTCAGGGCAATTTTGTTTTTGGTACTGCGCCATGCCTGCATTTTGCGGCGCGAGGCTTCCAGCTCAGCGCGAGCCTGAACTTCAATAGCGGTCATGAACGGGCTCCTTCACTCTTCGCCAAACGCAGGATCATCAGTTTGGAGATCGCCAGCACGATAAAGGTAATCACGAACAGAATCAGACCCAGCTCCATCAGAGCCGCAACGTGAACACCGGATTCCGCTTCGGCGAATTCGTTGGCCAACGCGGAGGTGATGCTGTTGCCCGGCATAAACAGCGAGGCGCTGTCGAGCTGGTAGGTGTTACCGATGATAAAGGTCACCGCCATGGTTTCACCCAACGCGCGGCCCAGGCCAAGCATCACGCCGCCGATCACGCCATTTTTGGTGAACGGCAGCACGATGCGCCAGATCACTTCCCACGTGGTGCAGCCGATACCGTAAGCAGACTCTTTCATCATCACCGGCGTTTGTTCAAATACGTCGCGCATCACCGAGGCGATGTACGGAATGATCATGATGGCGAGAATCACGCCCGCCGCCAGAATACCGATACCGAATGCCGGGCCAGAGAATAGCGTGCCGACAATCGGGATATTCGCCATCACGTTGCCAACTGGCGTCTGGAAATATTCGGCGAACAGCGGCGCGAAAACAAACAGGCCCCACATGCCGTACACGATGCTGGGGATGGCCGCCAGCAGCTCAATGGCGGTGCCCAGCGGGCGACGCAGCCAGCCTGGCGCCAGTTCGGTCAGGAACAGCGCGATGCCGAAGCTCACCGGCACGGCAATGATCAAGGCAATAATCGAGGTGACGAGGGTGCCGTAAATCGGTACCAGCGCACCAAATTGTTCGTTTGGCGCATCCCAGGTTTTGTTCCACAGGAAAGAGAAACCAAATTTTTGGATGCTTGGCCAGGAGGAGAAAATCAGGGAGACGATAATGCCGCCCATCAACAGCAACACGATAAGCGCGGATAGCTTCACCAGCGCGCCGAAAATCATGTCGCCTTGTTTACCGGGGGCTTTGAACGTCGGCTTAGTGGCAGCCATAGAATTCTCTGTTCTCAGGGGGATGTCAGGGCGGCACGCAGGCCGCCCATTGGGGTTGGCCAACAGTCTCGGCTGGCCGGGTCAATCTGTTACTGGTACAGCGCTTTACCGGAGCTATCTTTGATGTTCGCTTTCCACGCTGCACGAATCTGGTTAGCTACGCTTTCTGGCAGCGCGGCGTAATCCAGGTCGGTTGCGGTTTTGCTGCCACCTTTGTATGCCCAGTCGAAGAACTTCAGCACTTCGCTACCTTTCTCCGCATTCGCCTGATCTTTGTAAATCAGGATGAAGGTGGTTGAGGTGATCGGCCATGCATCGTTGCCTTTCTGGAAGGTCAGATCCTGAGCAAAGGTTTTGCTCCAGTCTGCGCCTTTCGCGGCGTTAGCAAAGCTCTCTTCGCTTGGTGCAACCGCTTTACCGTCGGCATCAACCAGTTTGGTGTAGGTCAGGTTGTTCTGCTTGGCGTAAGCGTATTCCACATAGCCAATTGAACCCGGCAGACGCTGTACAAACGCGGCCACGCCGTCGTTACCTTTACCGCCCAGACCGGTTGGCCAGTTAACGGTGTTACCTTTACCGATTTTGCTGTTCCACTCTTCGTTCACTTTTGCCAGGTAGCTGGTGAAGACGAAGGAAGTACCGGAACCGTCAGCGCGGCGAACCACGTTGATGTTGGAATCTGGCAGTTTCACGCCTGGGTTCAGTTTAGTGATCGCCGGGTCGTTCCACTTTTTGATGGTGCCGAGGTAGATGTCGCCCACGGTTTTACCGTCAAGAGTCAGTTCACCGGATTTCACACCTGGGATGTTAACCGCCAGCACCACACCACCAATGACGGTAGGGAACTGGAACAGGCCGTTTTTCTGCAGATCTTCTTCTTTCATTGGCGCATCAGACGCACCGAAATCGACGGTTTTCGCGATGATTTGCTTCACGCCGCCGGAAGAACCAATACCCTGATAGTTGATTTTGCTACCGGTGGCTTGCTGGTACTCGGCTGCCCACTTGGCATAAACCGGCGCCGGGAATGTCCCGCCTGCGCCCGTCAGATCGGTGGCTGCAAAAGCAGAAACCGCGCTTACTGCGAAGGTGGCGGCGAGGATTCGGGCTACGGTGCTACGCATCAGTGTCATGTTCCCTCCAGGGGATTCAAAAAAATCAGGCTCAATGCCTTTTTAGTAGGAGTCAGTGATTGCTGCTGGAGGGAAAATAGGACAGTTTGATGACAGTGAAATGTACGAAATGTGACAGTTATATGACAGCGTACAGAAATGAAGCGGGCCCATTGCGGGCCCACTCTTGTTACTGATTATTCAACGGTAACCGATTTCGCCAGGTTACGCGGCTGGTCAACATCGGTACCTTTAATCAGCGCCACATGGTATGAGAGCAGCTGTAACGGCACGGTGTAGAAGATCGGTGCAATCACCTCTTCTACGTGCGGCAGGGAGATGATTTTCATGCCATCGCTGTCGCTGAAACCGGCATCCTGATCGGCAAACACATACAGCAAACCGCCGCGCGCGCGTACCTCTTCTATATTGGATTTCAGCTTCTCCAGCAGTTCGTTGTTGGGCGCGACCACGATCACTGGCATATCCGCATCAATCAGCGCCAGCGGGCCGTGCTTCAGCTCGCCCGCCGCATAGGCTTCGGCGTGGATATAGGAGATCTCTTTCAGCTTCAGCGCGCCTTCCATCGCGATCGGATACTGATCGCCACGGCCAAGGAACAGCGCATGATGCTTATCAGAGAAACCTTCCGCCAGGTTTTCGATCACTTTGTCCTGCGCCAGCATCTGTTCGATGCGGCTCGGCAAGGCCTGCAGCGCGTGCACAATCTCGTGCTCGGTTTCGGCTTTCATGCCGTGCAGACGACCGAGTTTCGCCACCAGCATCAGCAATACTGCCAGCTGCGTGGTGAAGGCTTTGGTGGATGCCACGCCAATTTCAGTGCCGGCTTTGGTCATCAGCGCTAAATCGGATTCACGCACCAGCGATGAACCGGCCACGTTACAGATGGCCAGCGAACCGAGATAACCCAGCTCTTTCGACAGGCGCAGCGCCGCCAGCGTATCGGCGGTTTCACCCGATTGTGACAGCGTGATCAGCAGGCTATTTTTACGCACTGCAGATTTGCGATAACGGAATTCCGAGGCGATTTCCACATCACAAGGCAGGTTAGCCAGCGACTCAAACCAGTAACGCGAAACCATGCCGGAGTTGTATGACGTACCGCAGGCAATGATCTGAATATGTTCGACCTGGCTCAACAGCGTCTCAGCATCCGGGCCCAGCTCGCTGAGATCGACTTCGCCGTGATTAAAACGACCGGTGATGGTGTTTTTGATCGCGTTCGGCTGCTCGTAAATCTCTTTCTGCATGTAATGACGATAGATGCCTTTGTCGCCGGCATCGTACTGCGCGGTCGATTCGATTTCAGCGCGCTTAGTGGTTTTACCGTCACGATCGATAATGGTGACTTCGCGGCGGGTGATCTCGGCAATGTCGCCCTCTTCCAGATAGATGAAGCGACGCGTCACTGGCAGCAGCGCCAGCTGATCGGAAGCGATAAAGTTTTCGCCCACGCCACGGCCAATCACCAGCGGACTACCGGAGCGCGCCGCCACCAGCAGCGAAGGATCGCGGCTGTCCATGATCACCATGCCATACGCACCGCGCAGCTGCGGAATAACGCGCAGCACCACTTCACGTAGCGTGCCGCCCTGCTTCTGCTCCCAATGCACCAGATGCGCCACCACTTCGGTGTCGGTTTCTGAGGCAAAGTGATAGCCGCGCTCAAGCAACTGCGCGCGCAGCGGCTCATGGTTTTCAATGATGCCGTTGTGCACGATGATGATGTGCTCGGAAACGTGCGGATGCGCATTGGCCTCCGACGGTTCTCCGTGTGTCGCCCAGCGCGTGTGTGCGATACCGGTGCCGCCAATTAGCGGCTGCTGCTCTGTGGCTTCCGCCAGGTTCTGCACTTTACCCAAACGACGCAGGCGCGTCATATGGCCCTGACGATCAACGACGGCTAATCCCGCGGAGTCATAACCGCGATACTCAAGACGACGCAAACCTTCCAGCAGAATTTCTGCGATGTCACGCTGCGCTACTGCACCAACAATTCCACACATAGTAATTTCCTGACTTCATGGCTTTCGGCCATTGCGTTGTCATACGACCTGATTTCCCCGAGCCTTGTAGAGAGTGGGGATATTTTTTTATGGCACTGCTAACAGGCCGATCGTTGTCGGCCTTTAAAATTTATTTTTTCTTAACAGGACGCTGCCAGCCCGATTTTTGATTCTGTTCTTTACGGTTGTAGACCAGATCCGCAGCTAACACATCTTTCATTATCGTGGTGCCCGCGGCGATGGTCGCACCGCTCGCCACGCTGACAGGCGCCACCAGTTGGGTATCCGAACCAATAAACACGTTGTCGCCAATGATGGTTTTGGATTTGTTAGCGCCATCGTAGTTACAGGTAATGGTACCCGCACCGATATTCACGCCCGCGCCAATTTCCGCATCGCCGAGATAAGAGAGGTGACCCGCTTTAGAGCCTTTGCCGAGCGTGGCTTTCTTCATCTCTACAAAGTTGCCCACGTGCGCCGCTTCCGCCAACTCGCTGCCCGGACGCAGACGCGCAAAAGGCCCAACCGTACAAGCAGCGGCTAACGTGGCATCTTCGATCACCGAATAAGGGCTGATTTCACAGTCGTCAGCAATCACGCTGTTTTTAATGATGCAGCCGGCACCGATTTTTACGCGGTTGCCGAGCGTGACCTTGCCTTCGATGATCACGTTAGTGTCGATCTCCACATCGCGGCCGTGTTGCAACGCACCGCGCAGATCGAAACGCGCCGGATCGCGCAGCATCACACCCGCCAGCAGCAGCTTTTCTGCCTGCTCGCTTTGGTAGACACGCTCAAGCGTTGCCAGCTGCAGGCGATTGTTGACGCCATCGGTTTCGCTGATGCGCGCCGGATGCACCGCATTGATCACGCGGCCTTCGTGGTGCGCCATGGCGATGATATCGGTGATATAGAATTCGCCCTGCGCATTGTTGTTGTTAAGTTGTGCCAGCCAGCGCTTGAGGTCGCCGCCGTTGGCAATCAGAATGCCGGTGTTAATTTCCTGAATATTTAGCTGTTCTGGCGAGGCATCTTTCTGCTCAATGATGCCGATCACCGTGCCGTTTTCACGCACGATACGACCGTAGCCGGTGGGGTTATCCAGAACTACGGTGAGTAAACCAATGCCGCCCGCGGGTTTCGCATCACGCAGACGTTGCAAACTGGCCTGCGAGATCAGCGGCACGTCGCCGTATAGCATCAGAATATCTTCGTCATCGGCAAAGAAGGGTGCCGCCTGCTGCATCGCATGACCAGTACCGAGTTGCTCGGCCTGCAGCACCCAGTTGAGTGCGTTATGCGCTAACGTTGACTGCAGTAAATCTCCGCCGTGGCCGTAAACCAGATGGATCTGCTGGGCGCCCAAACCGGTTGCGGCATCAATAACGTGCTGAACCATTGGTTTACCTGCAAGGGTGTGCAGAACTTTGGGCAGGTCGGAATACATTCGGGTGCCTTTGCCAGCGGCTAAGATCACCACACTCATCGCGTTCGTAGACATAACTATCCTGATTCTCTTCAACTTTCGAAAGTGTAAGGTTTAACCCCGAGATTACTACATTTTTCTCGGGTCGAAATTAGCCGGGCTCAGCGCCAGGCGGCAAATTTTGGGCAAAAAAAATGCCAACCCAAAGGGCTGGCATTTCGTGACGCATAAAGCCTGATTACATCGCTTTTTTGGTCAGCTCGATGACACGCAGTTTCGCGATGGCTTTCGCCAGTTCCGCAGAAGCCTGAGCATAATCCACGTCGCCGTGGCTGCTGTTCATGTGCTCTTCCGCTTTACGTTTCGCTTCCAGCGCGCGCGCTTCGTCGAGGTCTTCACCGCGAATCGCGGTGTCGGCCAGAACGGTGGTGCTGCCAGGCTGAACTTCCAGCACGCCGCCAGAGAGGTAAATAAACTCCTCTTCGCCGTGCTGTTTCACGATGTGAATCATACCAGGCTTGATGGCTGTCAGCAGCGGGGCGTGGCCAGGACGAATCCCCAGCTCACCTTCGCTACCTGACACCTGGATACGCTCGACCAGACCGGAGAACATTTGTTGCTCCGCGCTGACCACGTCCAGATGATAAGTCATAGCCATACCATTCCTCCTGGGAAACCTAAATTACAGTTTCTTCGCTTTTTCTACGGCTTCTTCGATAGCGCCGACCATGTAGAACGCCTGCTCTGGCAGGTGGTCGAATTCGCCTTCCATGATGCCTTTGAAGCCACGGATGGTGTCTTTCAGGGTGACGTACTTACCTGGAGAACCGGTGAAGACTTCAGCAACGAAGAACGGCTGAGACAGGAAGCGCTGAATCTTACGCGCACGTGCCACCAGCAGCTTGTCTTCTTCAGACAGCTCGTCCATACCCAGGATAGCGATGATGTCTTTCAGTTCCTGGTAACGCTGCAGCAGAGACTGCACGCCACGCGCAACGTCATAGTGCTCCTGACCCACGATCAGTGGATCCAGCTGACGGCTGGTAGAATCCAGCGGGTCAACGGCTGGGTAGATACCCAGAGAGGCGATCTGACGGCTCAGCGTAACGGTTGAGTCTAAGTGAGCAAAGGTGGTTGCTGGTGACGGGTCAGTCAAGTCATCCGCAGGAACGTAAACGGCCTGTACAGAGGTGATTGAACCGGTCTTAGTGGAGGTAATACGCTCCTGCAACACACCCATCTCTTCTGCCAGCGTTGGCTGATAGCCTACCGCAGATGGCATACGACCCAGCAGTGCTGATACTTCAGTACCGGCCAGGGTGTAACGATAGATGTTGTCGATGAACAGCAGAACGTCACGGCCTTCATCACGGAATTTTTCCGCCATGGTCAAACCGGTCAGTGCTACGCGCAGACGGTTACCCGGCGGCTCGTTCATCTGGCCATACACCAGCGCTACTTTATCGATAACGTTGGAGTCAGTCATTTCGTGGTAGAAGTCGTTACCCTCACGAGTACGCTCACCCACACCAGCAAATACCGAATAACCTGAGTGCTCAGCCGCGATGTTACGGATCAGCTCCATCATGTTTACGGTTTTACCTACACCCGCACCACCGAACAGACCGACTTTACCGCCCTTAGCGAACGGACACATCAGGTCGATAACCTTGATGCCGGTTTCCAGCAGTTCCTGCGAGTTAGACTGATCTTCATACGAAGGTGCTGCACGGTGAATAGAGGAAACCTCTACTACAGTGCCGTCGTCATTCTGCAGGTCGCCTTTCATGTCGATTGGCTCACCCAATACGTTCATGATACGGCCGAGGGTTGCTTTACCAACCGGAACCTGGATAGGTTTTTTCAGGTCGGTAACTTCCAGACCGCGCTTCAGGCCGTCAGAAGTACCCATGGCGATGGTACGAACCACGCCACCACCCAGCTGCTGCTGAACTTCCAGCACCAGACGAGCATCACCATTTTTCACCTCGAGAGCGCTGTATACCTGCGGTACCGCGTCCTGAGGGAATTCGACGTCAACTACGGCGCCGATAATCTGGACAATCTTTCCAGCTGCCATCTTGAATCCTCTACCTAATACGAAAATACCCAGCCGCGCTCGCGCGACAGGATATATGCCTGGTTAAACCGCGGAGGCTCCCGAGACGATCTCGGTAAGTTCCTGGGTGATGCTGGCCTGACGAGCTTTGTTGTAAACCAACTGCAGCTCTTTGATCAGGTTTCCGCCGTTATCGGTTGCAGCTTTCATTGCAACCATACGTGCGGCCTGCTCACTGGCCAGGTTTTCCACCACACCCTGATAAACCTGCGATTCGACGTAACGACGCAGCAGAGTATCCAGCAGCGCTTTCGGATCGGGTTCGTACAGGTAATCCCAGGTCTTCGCCTTCATCTCTTCTTCACCTTCCGCTGGCGGTAACGGCAGCAGTTGGGTAATGGTCGGAGTCTGAGACATGGTGTTATTAAACTTGTTGGCAACGATATACAGCTTGTCGATGCGACCTTCATCGTAGGCCTGCAACATCACTTTTACCGGGCCGATCAAATCAGACAGTGCAGGCTTATCGCCCATACCGGTGACTTGTGCCACGATGTTGCCACCTACAGAGCCGAAGAATGAATTGCCTTTCGAACCGATAACAGCCAGATCGCTCTGTACGCCTTTATCCGCCCAGCTTTTCATATCTGCCAGCAATTTTTTGAACAGGTTAATGTTCAAACCACCACAAAGCCCGCGGTCAGTCGAAACGACCAGGTAGCCGACGCGCTTAACGTCACGCTCATCCAGGTAAGGGTGCTTGTATTCCAGATTACCCAAGGCAAGGTGACCAATCACTTTGCGCATGGTATCTGCATACGGACGGCTGGCCGCCATGCGTTCCTGCGTTTTACGCATTTTGGAGGCGGCGACCATTTCCATCGCTTTGGTGATCTTCTGCGTATTTTTTACGCTTCCGATCTTACTACGTATTTCTTTTGCGCCGGCCATTAGCTTCTCCTCAAAGCCTTGCGGCCTGCCTTTTCAGACAAGCCGCCAGACATTACCAGGACTGGGTTGCTTTAAACGTTTCGAGGAGGCCTTTCAGCTTCTCTTCGATTTCGTTATTGAAGTTACCCGCTTGGTTGATTTCAGCCATCAGCTCAGCGTGATCGCGATCCGCGAACGCCAGCAGAGCGGCTTCGAAGCTGCCGACTTTCGCCAGTTCAACATCGTTCAGATAGCCGCGCTCAGCAGCAAACAGCACCAGACCCTGTTGCGCGACTGACATCGGCGCATACTGTTTCTGTTTCAGCAGCTCGGTCACTTTCTGACCGTGGCTCAGCTGTTTACGCGTTGCATCGTCCAGATCGGAAGCGAACTGAGAGAACGCAGCCAGTTCACGATACTGTGCCAGCGCGGTACGAATACCACCGGACAGTTTCTTGATGATCTTAGTCTGTGCAGCACCACCAACACGGGATACCGAAATACCCGGGTTAACGGCTGGACGAATACCGGAGTTGAACAGGTTAGATTCCAGGAAGATCTGACCATCAGTAATCGAGATTACGTTGGTCGGAACGAACGCAGAAACGTCCACCCGCCTGAGTTTCGATGATTGGCAGTGCGGTCAGAGAACCGGTCTGGCCTTTCACTTCACCGTTGGTGAAGCGCTCAACGTAGTCAGCGCTAACGCGTGATGCACGCTCCAGCAGACGAGAGTGGAGATAGAACACGTCACCAGGGAATGCTTCACGACCTGGTGGACGGCGCAGCAGCAGAGAAATCTGACGGTAAGCAACAGCCTGCTTAGACAGGTCATCGTACACGATCAGTGCATCTTCACCGCGGTCACGGAAGTACTCACCCATTGCACAACCGGCGTACGGTGACAGGTACTGCAGTGCTGCAGATTCAGAAGCAGAAGCGACAACCACGATGGTGTTAGCCAGCGCGCCGTGCTCTTCCAGTTTGCGTACTACGTTAGAAATGGTTGACGCTTTCTGACCAATCGCAACGTAGACACACTTGATGCCTGAATCGCGCTGGTTGATGATGGCGTCGATTGCCATTGCAGTTTTACCGGTCTGACGGTCACCGATGATCAGCTCACGCTGGCCACGGCCGATTGGAATCATCGCATCGACAGATTTGTAACCGGTCTGAACAGGCTGGTCTACAGACTGACGGTCGATAACGCCCGGTGCAATCACTTCAACAGGCGAGAAGCCGTCGTTTTCGATTGCGCCTTTACCGTCGATCGGTGCACCCAGTGTGTTCACCACACGGCCCAGCAGGCCACGGCCAACTGGAACTTCTAAAATACGACCCGTACATTTTACTTTCATGCCTTCCGCGAGGTCAGCATACGGGCCCATCACTACTGCACCAACCGAGTCACGCTCGAGGTTCAGTGCGATAGCGTAACGGTTGCCCGGCAGGGCAATCATCTCACCCTGCATGACATCGGCCAGGCCGTGTACGCGGATGATACCGTCACTTACAGAAACAATAGTACCTTCGTTGTGAGCTTCACTCACGACATTGAACTGAGCAATGCGCTGCTTGATCAGTTCGCTGATTTCGGTGGAATTCAGTTGCATATGCTCCAGTCCCCTTAAGACTGCAAGACGTCTGCCAGACGATCAAGACGGCCGCGTACGCTGCCATCAATGACCAGGTCACCCGCACGGATAACCACACCTGCCATTACAGACTTATCAATTTTGCAATTCAGCTTAACTTTACGTGACAGACGTTTTTCCATCGCGGCGCTGATTTTAGTCAGCTGACTGTCACTCAGCGTGCTGGCAGAAATCACATCAACTTCGGCTGTCGCTTCATAAGCGTCACGCAGTTGAATGTACTGAGCCAGTACGGCTGGAAGCGCTGTCAAACGTCCGTTTTCGGCCATTACCTTAATCAGGTTCTGGGCGTTTTCATCAAGTTGATCGCCACAAACTGCAATGAAAGAAGCAGACAAAGCTTCCGGTGCGAGCGCACCGGAAAGAAGATCTGCGATCTGTTCGTTGCGAGCCACTTCTGCGGCAAACGCCAGCATGGATTGCCAGCGATCGATGCTTTGATGCTCAACAGCAAAGTCAAAAGCTGCTTTGGCGTAGGGGCGAGCTACAGTAATCAGATCAGACATCAGCCCCTCCCTCCTTACAGTTCAGCGACCAGTTTATCAACGATGTCGCTGTTAGCAGCTTCATCCACGGAACGTTCGATGATTTTCTCGGCGCCAGCTAATGCCAGCAACGCGACTTGCTTACGCAGCTCTTCACGGGCACGCGAACGCTCGGCATCAATTTCTGCCTGCGCCTGCGCCACGATGCGGTTACGTTCAGTCTCAGCTTCGGTTTTCGCTTCGTCCAGAATCTGGGCACGGCGTTTGTTCGCCTGCTCGATAATGACCTGAGCGTCTTCTTTCGCTTTTTTCAGCTGGTCGGTCGCATTGGCCTGCGCGAGATCTAAATCTTTCTTCGCGCGCTCAGCAGAAGCAAGGCCTTCAGCAATTTCTTTCTGGCGCTTTTCGATGGCAGCCATAATCGGCGGCCATACGTACTTCATGCAGAACGCGACAAACAGAATGAACGCGATGGCCTGGCCGAGGATTGTTGCATTAATGTTCACAGCACAATGCCTCTTATTAAGTTAACTTGCTCTGCCGCTATCAGAGATAAACGGCAGAATCCGTCCCTCATCACACCAGGTGCCATGAGTGAACAAGGCTACCAGGTTTAAGCGACAGCAAACATCACGTAGAGACCCAGACCTACAGCGATCATCGGGATTGCATCCACCAGACCCATTACAACAAAGAACTGCGTACGCAGCAGAGGGATCAGATCCGGTTGACGCGCGGCGCCTTCCAGGAATTTACCTCCGAGGATGCCGATACCGATCGCAGCACCGATTGCCGCCAGGCCCATCATCACAGCGGCAGCCATGTACAGCAGATCCATATTCAGGTTTTCCATGACAGTCTCCAGTTTGTTTCAGTTAAAAGCTTAAGTGTTGAGATAAAAATCAATGTTCTTCAGATGCCATCGACAGATAGACGATCGTGAGGACCATGAAAATGAAAGCCTGCAGCGAAATGATCAGGATGTGGAAAATGGCCCAAGGCACATTCAACAACCACTGCGACCACCACGGCAGCAAGCCGGCAATCAGGATAAAGATCAACTCACCCGCATACATGTTGCCGAACAGTCGCAGACCCAGTGAAACAGGCTTGGACAGCAGGCTAACACCTTCAAGAATCAGGTTAATGGGGATGAAGATCGGGTGATTAAAAGGCTGCAGCGTCAACTCTTTGGTGAAGCCGCCAATGCCTTTCATTTTGATGCTGTAGAACAGAATCAAAATAAATACGCCCAGCGCCATAGACAGCGTGATGTTCACGTCTGCAGACGGCACGACGCGCAGCGCCGGCAGGCCTAAATAGTGCTCGCCGATAAACGGCAGCAAATCGATAGGCAGCAGATCCATGAAGTTCATCAGGAAGACCCAGACGAAAATCGTCAGAGCCAGCGGGGCGATAAGTTTGCTTTTACCGTGGTACATGTCGCGCACGTTGTTATCAACGAAGCCGACAACCAGTTCGATAGCCGCTTGTAATTTCCCTGGAACACCGCTGGTAGCGCTTTTCGCCACTTTGCGGAACAACACCAGGAAAATCAGTCCCAGCACCACAGAGAAAAACATGGAATCGATATTTAATACCCAGAACGTCGCGGGAGCGTCGTGCGGATTCACCAACTCGAAAGTACGCAGGTCCAACTGAAGGTTATTCAGGTGGTGACCTATGTATTCTTGCGGAGTAGAGATTTCTCCAGCAGCCATGATGCCTCTTACCCTTTGTTGTTAATTACAGCCGGAGCGACGATCTGCACCACCAGCACCGATAACCACGTGATTGCGAGTGGCCAGAAGACCGCTCCAAACACACCCAACGCCACCGCGAGGAAAATGACGGTTGTGAACACCTTCAACACTTCACCGAGGGCGAAGCTCCAGGCAACACGTCCTTTCGCAGGCGTTTGATCCTGCAGGCGCCAGGCCAAAAACATAAACAACACGTTCGGCAGCCAAGCTGCCACGCCACCCGCGATGGCGGAGGCGCCCCAGGTAACCTCTTTCAGGGTAAAGAGCGCACCGATGGTGACAAAGGTCACCAGCTGAATGATCAGCACGGCCCGGGCTAATTTCACACTGTAAAGAGACACTGACATGACGCTGAACTCTCCTGCCCCGAACGGGGTATGTCGCGTGTCGTATAAGACTGCCTTTACTCATTTGAGTCAAGCAGCAAAAGCCGTGCAAATTATACGGGCGCCACCTGCGATTTCAATCGGTAAGTAGCGAAAAGGTGAACAATTATTTAAATTTCTTTCTGAAGGGCTATTTTTCAAAACATCGTCTTCAGGCAATGTCTGACTTTAAGTCTGAAAATGCCCGACCGACTTGCTTTTAAAGCGTGCTTTAGATCACATAATAAACAAGGAATGCCTGACTGAATTTGTTTCAGACAAGATTTATACGATTTCTACATTGTATTAAGCACTTATAAATCAGAGTTTTAATTTTATTATTTAACTGTTGCGCTTCGATTTTCGAGAAAAACACTCTATTGACATCATGCGCTGCAATAAAAACGCAAAACTGATATTACGTACGCCAATTTATTGCAAAGTTATATTTTCACCAGTGATTATTTGGTTGGGTAAATACACCCAAAAAAGTGATCTCCGTGATAATGAAATGTGAATTATTCGTTAAATGTAACAGAGATTTTCGGATAATTTCCGCCGGGGATGTTAACTCGCGCGCCCTGCCCTGCGAAATAAAAGCTTTTACCTAAAAGTGTTCAATCGCTGCTTTTTCGTTCAGGGCAATGACTAAGACAAACGGCATGAAGCAGATTAAATCCATACCGTTTAAAAGGCTATTGGCGGGTAATCACCACCAGATGGCGTTCACCATCCAGCTCGGGTACCTGCAGAGGTTGAATTTTTTCCACCGTAAAGCCAGCGGGTAATGCAGCAATCTCATCATCCGGACGCACACCTTTCAGGGCATAAAAGCGACCTTCAGGACCCGGCAGATGATGACACCAGGTCAGCATATCCTCGAGTGAAGCAAATGCACGACTGATAACACCGTCGAATGGCGGCTCAGACGGGTACTCTTCAACGCGGCTCTGCACCGGCGTGACGTTAGTAAGTCCTAACTCATGTTGTACCTGACGCAGGAATCGCACGCGTTTGCCGAGGCTATCCAGCAAGGTGAAATGCGATTGCGGGCGCACAATGGCCAGCGGAATGCCTGGTAAGCCCGGACCGGTGCCGACATCAATAAAGCGTTCGCCCTGCAAATGTGGCTCAACCACCATGCTGTCGAGAATATGGCGTACCAGCATCTGCTGCGGGTCGCGCACTGATGTCAGGTTATAGGCCTTATTCCACTTATGCAGCAACTCAACATAGCCAACCAACTGCTGTTTTTGTTGATCGGTAAGGGAAATGTTTGCCGCTTTTAGCAGCGAGGAGAGTTTGTTGATCACAACGAGAATTCCATTAACGGGGGCGAGTTGCCTCGCCCCAAAGTCGATCAGGCGCTTTTACGCAGCAAGCCCTGTTTTTTCAGGTAAATCAGCAGAATTGAGATGGCCGCAGGCGTGATGCCCGAAATACGAGAAGCCTGGCCGATGGAAGTCGGTTTGTGATCGTTGAGTTTGGCGATCACTTCATTCGACAAGCCATTTACCTGACGATAGTCGAGCTCGACAGGCAACAAGGTGTTTTCATTGCGCAGCTGGCGATCAATCTCTTCCTGCTGACGCGCAATGTACCCTTCGTATTTCACCTGAATCTCCACCTGCTCAGCAGCTTGCTCATCTGACAGTGCCGGACCGTAGCTGGCGAGTGACGTCAGCAGCGGATAGGTCATCTCTGGACGACGCAGCAGATCTTCACCGCTGGCTTCTTTGGTGAGCGGCGCACTGATCACCGCGTTCACTTCCGCCACGTTATCCGATTTTGGATGCACCCACAGATCGCGCAGGCGTTGACGCTCCTGCTCAATCGCCTCCAGTTTCTGGTTGTAGCGCGCCCAGCGGGCATCATCAACCAGACCGAGCTCGCGACCGGCTTCGGTCAAACGTAGATCGGCGTTGTCTTCGCGCAGCATCAGGCGGTACTCCGCGCGTGATGTAAACATGCGGTACGGCTCTTTCGTGCCCAACGTGCACAGATCATCAACCAGCACACCAAGGTAAGCCTGATCGCGACGTGGCGCCCAGCCCTCTTTGTCGGCGGAAGCGCGTGCTGCGTTGAGGCCGGCCAGCAAACCTTGCGCTGCCGCTTCTTCGTAGCCAGTGGTGCCGTTGATCTGGCCAGCAAAGAACAGACCGTGGATAAATTTGCTTTCCAGCGTCGGTTTGAGATCGCGTGGATCGAAGAAATCATACTCGATGGCGTAACCCGGACGGATGATCTTCGCGTTTTCCAGTCCTTTCATCGAACGTACAATCTGCATCTGGACGTCAAACGGCAGGCTGGTGGAGATGCCATTCGGGTAGATCTCGTTGCTGGTTAGGCCTTCCGGCTCCAGGAAGATCTGGTGCGCATTACGATCGGCAAAGCGCATCACTTTGTCTTCGATCGATGGGCAATAACGTGGACCAATACCTTCGATGATCCCGGCATACATCGGGCTGCGATCGAGGTTATTGCGGATCACGTCATGCGTCTGTTCGTTGGTGTAGGTGATCCAGCATGGCACTTGTTGTGGATGCTGTGAAACCTTGCCCATGAACGAGAACACCGGCATCGGATTATCACCGTGCTGCGGTGTCAGCACCGAAAAATCAATCGAGCGTGCGTCGATACGTGGCGGCGTACCGGTTTTCAGACGGTTTACGCGCAGCGGCAGTGCACGCAGGCGTTTTGCCAATGGGATTGATGGCGGATCGCCTGCACGGCCACCGCTGTAGTTATCCAGCCCGATGTGGATTTTGCCATCGAGGAAGGTCCCGACGGTCAGCACCACGGTTTTGGCGCGGAACTTCAGGCCCATTTGCGTCACAGCACCGACGACACGATCGTTTTCCACAATCAGATCGTCAACCGCCTGCTGGAAGATCATCAGGTTTGGCTGGTTCTCTAATGCGGTGCGTACCGCCTGGCGATACAGTACACGGTCAGCCTGAGCACGAGTGGCGCGAACGGCGGGGCCTTTACTCGCGTTTAGTATCCTAAACTGGATACCTGCCTGGTCAATTGCTGTGGCCATCAAACCGCCTAAGGCATCCACTTCCTTCACCAGATGTCCTTTCCCGATGCCACCGATCGCCGGGTTACAGGACATTTGTCCAAGCGTATCAATGTTATGGGTGAGTAACAGGGTTTGCTGACCCATTCGGGCTGCGGCCATCGCGGCCTCTGTGCCCGCATGACCACCACCGATTACGATGACGTCAAAAGGATCTGGATAAAACATGAAGTGGGTCCTCGTTAGTGTTTCGGACAGGGATCGTTGCCCTGGGCGGTGGATTCTACTGAAATAATGTCGGCGGCGAAAGTCGCGGGATCCCGAGGTTTAAAAGAAAGGATCTTAAGTCTTTTATATGATCTTTCTGTTAGATCTACTATTAGGATCGCATCCGGCTGTTGATAACCCCAAAAAATTCAGGCTAAACAGCAAATTAGCGAGGATCATTAGCTGTGAATGATCGGTGATCCTGATCCGTATAAGCTGGGATCAAAATGGCTACTTATGCACAGCCTAAAAAAGAAACAGACGTTGTTATTTGGATAACTACTGGTTATACGCATGAAACAGGCCATGTTATCCACAGTCGATCGCGGGTTTAAGGTAAAAAAACAGCGCAATCAACTGGGGATCATTCTATTTTCCCGATCCCCAGCCACTAAAGATCGTTTTAAATCTGCGTTTTCCATGTGGCGACCCACACTTCGGCCGCGTCTTCCGGGATCTCATGCTCCAGCACGTCGATCTCCAGTCGATCGCCAATGCGTTTGGCGCCCAGTTGGTTCAATTGCTCTTCCAGCAGCTTGATCGCGCCGCAGAAAAGATCGTATTCATGATTACCGATGCCGACTGCGCCATAACGTAAGCCAGAGAGGTCCGGTTTTGTTTCCTGCAGTGCTTCATATAAAGGAAGCAAATTATCAGGCAGTTCACCGGCACCGTGCGTGGAGGTAACGATCAGCCAAATCCCTTCCGGTAGCAGCTCATCCAGCTCTGGGCCATGCAGCACCTCGGTTGAGAAGCCCGCTTCCTGCAGTTTTTCTTCCAGATGTTCAGCAACATATTCGGCGCTGCCAAGGGTACTTCCACTGATTAACGTAATATCGGCCATGATGCTCTCCCGCACTAAAGGCGAGCATTGTACGCTGTGATCAAGCCGTGATCCACCTGTGGAAAACAGGGTTAACAGTAGAAAGCATCAGGCGGCAAGTCGCGCTATACGCGCGATCTGCCGGGGATAAGTTTGTGCACAGATTAGAGAGGGATCACGGCTTAATGGTGCGCATGATCGGGTTTTGCAGGGAGATCAGGGTTTCGGTGGACTGAATTTCGTCGATGGTCTGGATCTTATTGATCAACACCTGTTGCAAGGCATCGATTGATCGGCACATCACTTTGATAAAGATGCTGTAATGACCGGTGGTGTACCAGGCTTCCACCACTTCATCCAGCGCGTCGAGTTTGCTCAGAGCCGCCGGATAATCGCGCGCGCTTTTAAGGATAATGCCGATAAAGCAACACACATCGAAGCCGAGCTGACGCGGATCGATCTCCACGCGCGTGCCCAAAATAATGCCCGCCTGACGCATCTTCTCCACCCGCACATGAATGGTGCCGGGGCTGACGTTGAACTGCTTGGCGAGCTCGGCATAGGCGGTACGCGCATTCTGTAGCAGCGCATTCAGAATGCCGCGATCCAGGTTATCCAGCTGAAGGTGTTCCGCCATTGTCCATCCTCGTTGAGTTCTTCTTCTATGAATAGAGGAGAATGTGCAGCAAATTAGCGGTGCAGGCAAGGTGCAGACAACAGCCATGCCGTTGTCTGCCTGCTTTTTAGCGTTTACGCCAGAAGGTCACTTGCGCCTGCGTGTGCTGGAATTTGCGCGCCGTTTCGCGGATCACAAAGGGTACATCCTGCGGCGGTGCCACTTCGTCAAAGGCATCACGTAACAGACGCTGCAGCGCCTGATAGGTTGTCAGCGCTTCACCATTTTCGCGAACACCGCCCAGCCAGTTTTCTTTCGGCGTGAAATCTTCCAGCCAGGTATACGGCGATGACAGCACCAGCAAACCACCGGCGCGGATCATCGGCGTGACATCCTGCAGGAAACGTTTTGGCTGACGCAGACGATCGATCAGGTTAGAGGCCAGCACCAGATCGTAACGGTCCGGCTGCGGCTTCAGGTTACAGGCATCGCCCTGCACAAACTGAATACGCTGCGCTTGCTCAGCTTCCAGACCAAACTCTTTCAGCCGCACCTGACGATACTCCACCAGATCGCCCTCTTCGGGCACCACATAGCGGAAATCCTCACCGGAGGTCAGCTGCAGCGCAACATCAATAAAGCGCGCCGAGTAATCCATGCCCGTTACTGCCTCGAAGTGGCGCGCCAGTTCAAAGCTGGCCCGCCCAGTGGCGCAGCCGATATCCAGCGCCTGACCCCGCGCAGTACAGTGCGGCAGCAGTTTTTCCACCAGCGCAGCCGCGTAGTTGGGTACGTTGTAGTAGCTCGGTCCGTACTGGAAATCGAGATACTGCGACACCATGCTGTCGGTTTCATAAGGATTGAGCGTCATGCTCTCTTCATGGGAAGAAACGACATAGCGGAAACCGGCGTGCTGGAAGAAGTGACGACGGAAAGCGTAGCGCGCAGATTTCAGCGCTTCATTGCCGGTGGAAATCCAGCTGCCACCTTTGATCAGCGCATGTTTGCCATCAAAGGTTGGTGTGGAGAAATCGTCGTAGAGCGGATGCACCTTAAAGCCTTCGAAACCGTTGGTTGGCGTCGTGGTCCACTGCCAGACGTTGCCGACGATGTCGTAAAACTCACCTTGTGCGAAGCGATCGACCGGGCTGGAGGAAGCCCAATATGCCAGATTGATGTTGCCCGGCGCTTCAGTCCAGTCCGGCTGATCGCCGCCAACTTGCTCACGCAGCTGCGCCCATTCGGCTTCGCAGGGAAGCTGAACAGATTTACCGGTCTCTTCCGCCAGCCAGCGACAGAACGCGGCGGCTTCCAGTTGATTCACTTCCGCCGGCCAATCCCACGGCATCGCCACTTCTTCGGCCAGCACGCGCAGTTTTAGCTGATCGGGCAGCTTTTCGTCACCGACCCAAAATGTTGGCATCTGCGCACCGGAAAATTCACGCCAGCCCCAACCTTCGTCATCCCACCAGCGGCGATCGTTATAACCGTCCGCCGCAATAAAACGATAAAACTCAGCATTGCTGACCAGCATTTTGCTGGCCTTAAACGGCTTCAGTTCGGTTTGCTGGCTACCGTATTCGTTATCCCAGCCATAAGTGTCGTCGGTTTTGCCCTGCTGCACACGGCCGCCGGGCATTGCGATCAGAGAGTTTTCCGGTACCGATTGACGATCGTGACGCGCCTGCGGGCAAACTGGCCAGTGCGGCTGCGGCTTAACCCATTCAATCGGCAACTGGCGCATCAGCACGCTGGAGGTTTCCAGATGAATACGTTCGTGTTCTATGCCCATCAGAATCACCCACGCCGGGCTGTCCCAGTCGATCGGCAGTTCCAGCGGCATGGTGCGAATAAACTCACTCACCAGGCTTTTCACTTTGCCACGATAGTCGCGCACTTCTGCGATGGTCGGCCAGTCGTAATGGCTGTCGTTGAGATCGTCCCAACTCATCTCATCCACGCCGATCGCCATCATCGCCTCAATACGATCGTCAACGCGTTGATCGAGATAGCGGCCTGCCATCAGCTTATTAATGTAAAAGGTTGCGGTGTGACCAAAATAGAAGATCAGCGGATGGCGCAACGAAATGGCTTTGTTAAACCAGGCGCGCTCGTCCGCCAGGCAATCAAACAGGCTTTCATACAGTTCCCAGGTTTGGGTGAAGTACGCCAGCAGCTCGGCCCGTTTTTGTTCGGAGTGTTGGCCGGAAAGTTTCAGCGTACGGGTCGGTGCGGGAAGTTGGGCGGTCGTCACAAGGTGCTCCAGTTTGCTAAATGCTCGAACTTATCAATATAGCAAATTAGCATTTCCGCCAGATGAATTAGCGCTGCCAGCGGCGCAGCAGACGGCTTTTCAGGCCGGTATCGAAGCGCCAGATGTGATCGAAGATGCGCAGAATGCCGGGTTTGCCATGCAGCGACATTGCTACCGCGTGGAAGCGCTGTTGATGTTGGCGCTGACGCTGCTTAATGGTGCTGACGATGTCGTCCGGCAAACGCTGGGCAATAAAATCCGAAACGATCACCGCATCCGCTTCCTGCCACGCGCTGCCTTCCATGCGTTTCACCACCGCCGCAAGGCAGGCCGCGAGATCGGTACCGCCGCGAAAACGCTGGCTGAGGAAACGGATCGCCTGCTCAATGCCGTTATCAGCGGTGAGTTCATAACCGATCACTTCATGAGCAAACAGCATGATATAGCAGCGGCGCTTATCCGCCAGCGCCACTTTCAGCAGCGCCAGGCAAAAGGCTTTGGCGCAGCGCTCATTGAAACCGCCCATCGATCCGGACGTATCAACGCAAACGATAAACGGGCCGCGCGGTTGCTCCTCATGCTGCTGGTGGCTGGCCGGACTCATGGTGACTTTTTCGTGCCACGCATCGCCCTGCAGACGATAAGTCAGCAAGCGTTTCTCGACTAAGCGCCGATAAAACTCCAGCTCTAACTCGCTTATGCTCAATGCCGCCAGCTCAGGTGGCAACAGACGCAGCACATCATCGCTTTGATGAATGCCGCTGACTTCTTCCGGTACGTTATCCGGTTCGCGCACCAGCTGGTGAAACGCTTCCAGCGGTACATCCTGCGACGGCACCGATTTGGCCTCGCGGCTGCGACCCAGCTGCTGCGCCAGCTTCATCAATTCCGGCTGCTGGGCGAGGAAATCGCCGTACTGCACAATCAGTTCATAATCGCCGTGCTGCAGCGGCGCTTTGCTTAAATCCCACAGGCGTCCGGCGGCAGCTTCATCGTCATCGGTAAGAATCGGCGCCAGCTGACCGCTGATCGCCATGCGCTGCTGCAGCTCGGCCATCAAGCGTTCGCGCTGCTCTTCCAGAAGGGTTTCATTCAGCGTCAGCGTTTGCAGCGTCAGGCTGAGACGCCAGCGTTGCAGGAACAAGGTGTGTTGCGCGTTGCTGAGCTGGTCGCTTTCAGCATTCAGCAGCAGTTTGCTGGCTTCTTCGATGAACGGCGACGGCAGGCTTTTCAGCTGCGTCATAATGTTGGGTAACTGCTGGGTGAAATGTTGCGTGCTGAGTAGCTGCATCTGTTGAAACAGCTGAAACTCCTGCGCCAGCGCTTCTGGCACCGGCGTGACTTTGATCTGCTCGGCGATCTCCGATCGCCAGCGCGGCAGATCGCGCAACATGGCTTGTTTCAGGCGGGGAAATTTCTCAAAGAACAGCGCCAGTTGCGGTGAGGCGAGCAGCGCGATAATCAGCTCTTCGATTAACTCGGTTTCGCCAATCGACAACAGCGCACTCAGCGTCTCCAGTGAGATCATTTTCTCGCCTGTTTCAGCTGTTCCGCGACATCCTGCAGGCTGGTTTCGATGCGTGCCAGCCAGTCATCGCTAATGAACAGACAGCGCTGATGCTGGCTGAACAGCGTGCGCTGCGCGCGCAGCTGGGTTTCCAGCGCGTCATATTCATCAGCGATCTCCTGCGGCATCTCGCTGCTGCTGCTGGCGCCCGGCAGCGTCAGACGCGTGGATTGCAGGCTGACATCGCGCAGCGTCAAACAGTGATGAGTATCCACCAGCATATCCAGCGTCTGACCAAAGCCGATGCCGTTCAGCTTGCCACGGATTTCACCACCCTTCAGCAGCCACTGATCCAGCGCTTCGCGGCCAATCAGAATGTGCGTCACCTGCATGTCGTGCAGCATCAACGGTTGTTGCAGCATTAGCGTCAGTTGATCATCGGTGATGGCGGCGGGTAATTCGTAGTGCGGTTTGCGGCTGAACATGCCGCTGTGTTTCTCCAGCGTCAGCGCTTGCGCCACGCTTTGCTGCTGTTGCAGCGCCAGCCGGCGGCTTTTGATCTGCTGCAGCTTATGTAGCAGCGCCTGTTGCTGCCACGCGTGTTGCGACATTAGCGTATCGATTTCGCGATCCAGCATTTTCATCGACGCCACGTCATGCCACAGGCAATCTTTCAGCAGCACTAAGTCGATGGGCGCGATGGCCACGCGGCCGCTGTAAAAGGCGCTGGCCTGTAACAGGTGAATGGCTTTCTTCCAGCGACGATCGGAAATGTACGGCGCGTCCGGCAGCGTTTCTAACTGCTGACGAAGCTGATAAATCAGTTCAAACACATGATCCGGTAAACTGACCTGGCTGATGCCTTTCTGCCACTGCTCATACTCTTCGTCGCTGATGCGCAACGATTCCGCCACTGGATTGTCGTTTTCATCCTGCTGGTGGGTGAGCATGCTGCGGAAGTTCTGCTTCTCATGCACGTTATCCAGCCACAGGCGAATCAACATGCGGTCATACAGCGCTTCCAGGCCACTATCGGCTTCCGGCAATTCGTTGGAAGCGGTAACCAGCAGGCGCATTGGGATTTTTTCTTCGCTGTCGCCATTGCGGAAGCGGCGTTCGTTAATGGCAGTCAACAAGGTATTAAGAATTGCCGGGCCGGCTTTCCAGATTTCGTCGAGGAAGACAATTTCGGCATCCGGCAGATAACCTTTGGTCAGACGCTGATAACGCCCTTCATCTTTCAATGCCTGAATCGACAGCGGGCCAAACACCTCTTCGGGGGTGGAAAAACGGGTCATCAGGTATTCAAATGCGCGGGCGTGCTGGAAGGCATATTTCAATCGGCGGGCAATCAGACTTTTGGCGATGCCCGGCGGCCCGAGCAGAAACACACTTTCGCCACTTAAGGCAGCCAGCAAACAGAGGCGGATCGCATGATGGCGTTCATACAGCCCTTTTTCCAGAGCGTTGCTCAGGCGAGAAATTCTTTCTGCCAAAAGATGGGGTTGAGCCATAATCACATCATTATCCTTTTGATCCTGGTGCCGTCATAGTCTGGCGAGCGCAATACTCTACTGATTATCATGCGCGATTGCGTTGATAGCCGTCAGCTTTTTTGTTTCAGAAGGTTGATGCGAGAAAACTCGCCGCTTCCAACGGTTTTTTGGCGCTATTTTCGGCGAAAAACCGCGTCACCGACGCGATGGTGACACTTTGTAAGAGTAGGTTTTTTTGGGAATATGTGCATACTGTGCGCTTTTTGATGGCTTGAGCGGAAGGCAAGCGCCTCCGGCTCCAACAAAAGACAACTTATGAGCTCGGATAAGAAACAGTCCCTTGGGGCAGTCACGCTGGCGGCAATTGGCGTGGTGTATGGCGATATCGGTACCAGCCCACTCTATACATTGCGTGAATGCCTCTCTGGTCAGTTTGGATTTGGCGTGGAGCGCGAAGCGGTTTTTGGCTTCCTGTCGCTGATTTTCTGGCTGCTGATTCTGGTGGTGTCGCTAAAGTACATCAGCTACGTAATGCGTGCAGATAACGCCGGTGAAGGCGGGATTTTAACGCTGATGTCACTGGCCGGACGAAACACCGGCGCCAGAGCCACCGCGATACTGGTGATCATGGGCCTGATCGGCGGCAGCTTCTTCTACGGGGAAGTGGTGATCACGCCGGCGGTGTCGGTGCTATCGGCGATAGAAGGTCTGGAAATTGCCGCGCCGAGCCTCGATACCTACATCGTGCCGTTGGCGATTGCGGTGCTGACGTTGCTGTTTGTCATCCAGAAGCACGGCACCGGCATTGTCGGTAAGCTGTTCGCGCCGGTGATGCTGCTGTGGTTTATCATCCTCGCCGTATTGGGTGCGCGTAGCATCATTAATAATCCTGACGTGCTGCACGCCATGAATCCTTACTGGGCGCTGCACTTCTTTATTCAATACAAAAGTGTCTCTTTCTTCGCGCTGGGCGCGGTGGTGCTGGCGATTACCGGCGTGGAAGCGCTGTATGCCGATATGGGCCACTTCGGTAAATTTCCGATTCGTCTCGCCTGGTTTATCGTGGTGCTGCCTTCACTGGTGCTCAACTACTTTGGTCAGGGCGCGCTGCTGCTCAAACATCCTGAAGCGATCAAAAACCCGTTCTTCCTGCTTGCGCCGGATTGGATGCTGATCCCGATGTTGATTCTCGCCACCTTAGCCACAGTGATCGCCTCGCAAGCGGTGATTTCCGGCGTGTTCTCATTAACGCGTCAGGCAGTGCGTCTCGGCTATTTGCCGCCGATGCGCATTGTGCACACCTCAGAAGAGGAGTCCGGGCAGATCTATATTCCGGTGATTAACTGGCTGCTCTACTTCTCGGTGGTGATTGTGATTGTCGGCTTCGAGCACTCCAGCAATCTGGCGGCGGCTTATGGCATCGCGGTCACCGGCACCATGGTGCTGACCGCCATTCTCTGTTCTACCGTGGCGATTCAAAACTGGCACTGGAACCGCTATCTGGTGGTGCTGATTCTGATTGCCATGCTGATCATCGACGTGTCGCTGTTCTCCGCCAACCTGATCAAGGTGTTCTCCGGCGGTTGGCTGCCGCTGACGCTGGCGCTGATGATGTTCATCATCATGACTACCTGGAAAAGCGAGCGTTTCCGTCTGCTGCGTCGTATGCATGAGCACGGCAATTCACTGGAAGCGATGATTGCGTCGCTGGAGAAATCGCCGCCGGTACGCGTGCCGGGCACCGCGGTGTATATGTCGCGTGCGCTGAATGTGATTCCGTTTGCCATGCTGCATAACCTCAAGCACAACAAAGTGTTGCATGAGCGCGTGGTGCTGCTGACGCTGCGTACGGAAGATGCGCCTTACGTGCACAACGTCCGTCGTGTGACCATCGAACAGTTGTCGCCGACCTTCTGGCGCGTGGTGGCGAGTTACGGCTGGCGCGAAACGCCAAACGTCGAAGAGATTTTCCACCGCTGCGGTCTTGAAGGCCTGAACTGCCGCATGATGGAAACCTCCTTCTTTATGTCGCATGAATCGCTGATTATCGGCGATCGTCCGTGGTATCTGCGCCTGCGCGGCAAGCTGTTCCTCGCGCTGCAACGCAATGCGCTGCGCGCGCCCGATCAGTTTGAAATCCCACCGAACCGCGTGATCGAGCTGGGAACCCAGGTCGAGATTTAACGCTGTGCGCGTCACCAACTTAAGGTGACGCGCAATCCTCCGCTGGCGCGCTGGCTGAACTGCAAGCGAACGCCGTGCAGCTGGGCAATATTTTTCACGATGGAAAGCCCTAATCCGCTGCCGGTTTGCGCCTGTCCTGGCGGTCGCCAGAAGCGTTCACCCAACCTTATCAACTGCTCATCGCTGACGCCTGGCCCGTTATCATCAACGGTAATGGCGCGGGCATTGAGCTGCACATCAACAGTGCTGCCCGACGGCGAATAGCGCAGCGCGTTATCCAGCAGATTGCGCACCATCAACCCCAGTAACAGCGGATGACCGTTCATCACCGGTTCGGCGTGGCTGGTAAACTGCAAAGCGGTGTTTTGTTGTTCTGCCTGCGGGAAGTGCTCCGCCAGCAGGTTTTGCAGCAGCGGTGCCAGCGCCACCGGTTGAAACTCGCTGCGCAGATCGTCGGCTTCCACGCGTGACAGCGTTAAGAGCTGATCCACCAGACGCGTGGCACGCACGATGCCGCTATCCAGTTGTTGAATCGCCCGTTTGCGCATCGCCTCATCATCATCTGCCAGCTGAATCACTTCACTCTGCACGCGCAGTGCCGCCAGCGGGCTGCGCAGTTCATGGGCGGCATCGGAGGTAAAGCGACGTTCGCGCTGCACCAGATGCGCCATACGACTGAACAAGCCGTTAAGCGCCACCACCAGCGGCTTCACCTCTTTAGGCAAGCGCGTGTCCGGCAATGGCGTGGCATCATCCGGCGCACGCTGATGCAGGGAAAGCGTGAGGCGTTTCAACGGGCGCAGCTCGAACCACACCAGCGCCAGCAGCAGCAGCAACATAAAGGGCATGGCAATCAGCCACGGCAGCAGGCTGCTGAGCGCCAGATCGCGCGTCATATCTTCGCGGTATTCCCATTCTTGCCCGACCACCACGCGATAGCGCTTATCCTCGGAGGTGAGCCACACCAGGCGCCAGCTGTCTTTATCGCCGCGCAGTCGTCCATCAACAAAGCCATCGCGCTGATGATCGAATTGCAGATCGCGACCGTTTTCGCCGTCGTTCAACAACGGTTGGCCTGCCGCGCTGAAAATGGCAAATGCCAGCGCATCATCATCCTGATCGCCGCGGTGATGGCGCAGGATCGCTTTGGTTTTCGGCAACGTCACGTCCTGCAGTGAGGTGGGATCAAGCGCTATCAGCCGTTTGGCGAAAAGCATCTGCTGAGTATCAAACAGCTCGTTCACCGTATCGCGGGTTTGATGCCAGGCGCTGAGGCCGGCCAGGCCGCCGCACACTATAATCAGCAGCACAAAGCCGATGGCGAGGCGCAGAAACAGACTCATTCCGCCGCTCCCAGCGTATAACCGACGCCGTGTACGGTACGAATAAACTGGCTGCCGAGTTTCTTGCGCAGATGATGAATGTGCACTTCCACCGCATTGCTGGAGACATCTTCATCCCAGCTGTAGAGCTTCTCCTCCAGCTGACTGCGCGTCAGCACGCGGCCAGGATTACGCAGAAACAGTTCCAGCAGCGCCAGTTCGCGGCTTTTCAGGCTAACGGGTTCGCCATCGCACAGCACGCTGTGGCTGCCGGGCGCCATTACCACGTTGCCGTGTTTCAGTTCCGGCTGCAGTTGCCCATGACGGCGACGGATCAACGCCTGCAAGCGTGCCGCCACTTCTGTTAACGCAAACGGCTTACACAGGTAATCGTCGGCGCCGAGTTGTAATCCCTGTACGCGCTGATCGAGCGCATCGCGCGCGGTGAGAATCAGCACCGGCACATCGTGTCCTTGCTGGCGCCACTGACGCAGGATATCCAGACCATCGCGTTCGGGCAGCGACAGATCCAGCACCACCGCGTCCCAGGGTGCGGCGGTCAACGCCTGAAATCCGGCTTCGCCGGAGACAAACCAATCCACGCTGAAACCAAGTTTGGTCAACCCGACTTTCAAACCGTCGCCAATCAGCGTGTCATCTTCAATCAGTAAAATGCGCATCAACTCTCCTTCTGTTAAGCGGAGTTATACGAAGCACAATTGCTCTTGTACAGCGAAAATCCCGGCAAATAGACTATTTTTCATGAATGTTAGCCAAACGGATTCTCTTAAGATCCTGTTAAGAACCTTATGGTGAAATAGCTCCCGTAAACCGACACATTCATGGAAAAGAGGTGAATTATGAAAAAGTCTGCAGCTCTGTTAGCGATTGTCGCCCTGGCCGCCACGCCGGTTCTTGCCGCTCAGCAAGGTGGCTTTGTTGATCCCAATGCGCCATCCGCGCAGGTGAAGTCCGGCGGGTTCAAAGCCGATAACACCAGCGTTGTCACGGTGAAACAGGCCGAAGAGATGAAAGACGATAGCTGGATTACCGTGCGCGGTACGCTTGAGAAGCAAATCGGTGATGAGGATTATCAGTTCCGTGATGCCACCGGCACCATGAAAGTTGAAATCGATCATAAACGCTGGAACGGTTTGACCATCACGCCGAAGGATCAGGTAGAACTGACCGGCGAACTGGATAAAGATTTCAACTCCATCGAACTGGACGTGAAACAGGTACGTAAACTGCCGTAATGCCATCTTCGGGGCCGCAGCAGCGGCTCCAAAATCCCACCAAACTCAAATTCTCTCCGGCACAAGCGAAACGTTTCGATGGCGATCACATTTCCGTGATGCCGCCATTGAGTTGCCGTGCGCATTTTATACACTCCCGATCAGCGAAACGTTTCGCTGTGGAGTGGAATAAATGAAAAAAGGTCGCTTGTTAAACGCTGAAGTCTCACATGTGATTGCTCGCCTGGGGCACACCGATACGCTGACGATTGCAGATGCAGGCTTGCCGATTCCGGCCGGTCCACAGCGCATCGATCTGGCGTTAACGCCGGGTACGCCCGAATTTCTACAGGTAGTTGACGTTGTCACGCAGGAGATGCAGGTCGAAAGCGCCCTGATGGCGGAGGAGATTAAGCAGCACAATCCGCAGCTCCACAGCGCACTGCTCGCCGTGCTCGAAGCCTTGCAACAGCACCAGGGGAATGTCATCACCATCCGTTACACCAGCCATGAACAATTCAAACAACATACGCAGCGTAGTCAGGCGGTCATTCGCAGCGGAGAGTGTTCTCCGTATGCGAATGTCATCCTGAGCGCCGGCGTGACCTTCTGAGGCCGCTATGCAACCGTTATTGCAACTCAAAGGAATTGAAAAGTCGTTTCCTGGCGTGAAGGCGTTGAATGGCGCATCGCTGGCCGTTTATCCGGGACGCGTGATGGCGCTGGTGGGTGAAAACGGCGCGGGCAAATCCACCATGATGAAAGTGCTGACCGGCATTTACAGCATGGATGCCGGTTCCCTGCAGTGGCTGGGTAAGGATGTGGCGTTCTCTGGCCCGAAAGCGTCGCAGGAAGCAGGCATTGGCATTATCCATCAGGAACTGAACCTGATTCCGCAGCTGACTGTTGCCGAGAATATCTTCCTTGGCCGCGAATGTGTTAACCGCTTTGGCCGCATCGAATGGAAAAAGATGTATGCCGAAGCGGATGCGCTATTAAAGCGCCTCAATCTGCGTTTCGACAGCCACAAGCTGGTGGGCGATTTGTCGATTGGCGATCAGCAGATGGTCGAGATCGCCAAGGTGCTCAGCTTCGAGTCGAAAGTCATCATTATGGATGAACCGACCGATGCGCTGACTGATACCGAAACGCTGTCGCTGTTCCGCGTCATCAATGAACTGAAAGCGCAAGGCTGCGGCATCGTCTATATCTCGCACCGCATGAAAGAGATCTTCGAGATTTGCGATGACGTCACCGTGTTCCGCGATGGGCAGTTTATTGCCGAACGCGCGGTGTGCGATCTCAGCGAAGAGAGCCTGATCGAGATGATGGTCGGCCGCAAGCTGGAAGATCAATATCCGCGTATCGATCAACAGCCGGGCGAGATCCGCTTAAAAGTGGAAAATCTCAGCGGTCCGGGCGTTGATAACGTCAGCTTTACGCTGCGCAAAGGGGAAATCCTTGGCGTGTCGGGTCTGATGGGCGCAGGACGTACTGAACTGATGAAAGTGCTGTACGGCGCGCTGCCGCGCAGCAAAGGCAAAGTGACGCTGAACGGCCGCGAGATCGTGACCCGCTCTCCGCAGGATGGCCTCGCCAGCGGCATTGTGTATATCTCGGAAGACCGCAAGCGCGATGGTCTGGTGCTCGGCATGTCGGTGAAAGAGAACATGTCGCTGACCGCGCTGCGCTATTTCAGCACTGGCGCGGGCAACCTGCGCCACAGCGACGAGCAACTGGCGGTGGGCGATTTTATCCGCCTGTTCAACGTTAAAACTCCGTCAATGGAGCAACCGATTGGTCTGCTGTCTGGCGGTAATCAGCAAAAAGTGGCGATTGCGCGTGGCCTGATGACGCGCCCCGATGTGCTGATTCTTGATGAGCCGACACGCGGCGTCGATGTCGGGGCAAAAAAAGAAATTTATCAGTTAATTAACCAGTTTAAAGCCGAAGGGCTGAGCATCATTTTGGTGTCGTCGGAAATGCCGGAAGTGCTGGGCATGAGCGATCGTATTGTGGTGATGCATGAAGGCCATCTGAGTGGCGAATTTTCCCGTGAGCAAGCTACCCAGGAATCCCTGATGGCGGCGGCAGTCGGTAAGCAACACAGCGAGGAGTTAGTTGTATGAGCACCCAAACCTTACCCGCCAGCCGTCGTTGGTTTAGCAAAGCCTGGCTGCTGGAGCAGAAATCACTGATTGCATTGATCGTGCTGATCGCCGTGGTTGCCAGCCAGAGCCCGAACTTCTTCACGCTGGCCAACATGTTCAACATTCTGCAGCAGACATCCGTCAACGCCATTATGGCGGTCGGCATGACGCTGGTGATTCTGACCTCGGGCATTGATCTGTCGGTGGGATCGCTGCTGGCGCTGACCGGCGCGGTGGCGGCATCGATTGTCGGATTAGAGGTGAATGCGCTGGTGGCCGTTGCGGCTTCGCTGGCGCTGGGGGCGGCGATTGGCGGTATTACCGGCGTGATTGTAGCGCGCGGCAAGGTGCAGGCTTTCATCGCCACGCTGGTGATGATGTTGCTGCTGCGCGGCGTCACCATGGTTTACACCAACGGCAGCCCAATCAATACCGGTTTTAACGATAACGCCGATCTGTTCGGCTGGTTCGGTATCGGTCGCCCGTTGGGCATTCCAACGCCGGTGTGGCTGATGGTCGCGGTGTTCGGGCTGGCGTGGTACATGCTGCATCACACGCGCCTTGGTCGTTACATCTATGCGCTGGGTGGCAACGAAGCGGCCACGCGTTTGTCGGGCATCAACGTTAATCGCGTTAAAATCATCGTCTATTCGCTGTGCGGCCTGCTGGCGGCATTGGCGGGCACCATCGAAGTGGCGCGTCTCTCTTCCGCACAACCTACAGCGGGCACCGGTTATGAACTGGATGCGATTGCTGCGGTGGTGCTGGGCGGTACCAGCCTGGCGGGCGGTAAAGGTCGCATCATGGGCACGCTGATTGGTGCGTTGATCCTCGGTTTCCTGAATAACGGCCTGAATCTGATGGGCGTATCGTCTTACTACCAAATGATTGTTAAAGCCGTCGTCATTCTGCTAGCGGTGCTGGTGGATAACAAAAGCAGTAAATAACTCTGACCTTCACACAGGATTTAAAAATGAAAAAGTTAACTGCATTGGCCGTCATTCTTGGCGCCACCCTCAGTGCTGGCGCGATGGCAAAGGACACCATTGCTCTGGTGGTATCTACGCTGAATAATCCGTTCTTTGTGTCACTGAAAGATGGCGCACAGAAAGAAGCTGACCAACTGGGTTATAACCTCGTAGTGCTGGATTCGCAGAACAACCCGGCGAAAGAGCTGGCGAACGTGCAGGATCTGACAGTGCGCGGCACCAAGCTGCTGCTGATCAACCCAACTGATTCTGATGCGGTGGGTAACGCCGTGAAGATGGCGAACCAGGCAAATATTCCGGTGATCACGCTGGACCGCGTAGCAGCACAAGGCACCGTGGTGAGCCACGTAGCTTCTGACAACCGCTTCGGCGGCAAAATGGCCGGTGACTTCATCGCCAAAAAACTGGGCGATGGCGCGAAAATTATTGAACTGCAAGGCATTGCCGGTACCTCTGCGGCGCGTGAGCGCGGCGAAGGCTTCAAACAGGCAGCCGATGCCCACAAATTCAACATCCTGGCGAGCCAGCCTGCTGACTTCGACCGTACTAAAGGTCTGAACGTCATGCAGAACCTGCTGCAGGGACATCCGGATGTGCAGGCCGTCTTCGCTCAGAACGATGAAATGGCGCTGGGCGCGCTGCGTGCGCTGCAAACCGCGGGTAAAACCGACGTGCTGGTGGTGGGTTTTGACGGCACCGCTGACGGTGTGAAAGCCGTAGAATCGGGTAAACTGACCGCGACTGTGGCGCAGATGCCAGACAAGATTGGTATGATTGGCGTGCAGACTGCCGATAAAGTATTGAAAGGCGAGAAGGTGCAGGCGGTTAATCCGGTTGACCTGAAGCTGGTGACCAAATAATAAGTAAAGAAAAGCAGGGCAACGCGCCACCGTCCTGGTGGCGCATCTTTCTGGATGAATCCCAATGACCACAAGCGCAAAACTGGCCGTTCTCGGCAGCATCAATGCCGATCACATCCTTAACCTCGCCCATTTTCCACGTCCGGGCGAAACGGTGATCGGGAAACAGTATCACATTGCTTTTGGCGGCAAAGGGGCCAATCAGGCAGTGGCTGCGGGCCGTGCCGGTGCAGACATTGCTTTTATTGCCTGTGTAGGCGCTGATGATATTGGCGAGCGTATTCGTCAGCAGTTGCAGCAAGACCGCATTGATACCGCACCGGTTGAAACTGTCGCAGATGAATCGACCGGTGTAGCGATGATCTTCGTGAATGGCGAAGGCGAAAATAATATCGGCATCTATTCCGGTGCCAATGCCGCGCTGACGCCGGCTCGCGTTGCGCAGCATCAGCAGGTGATTGCCGATGCTGATGCGTTGCTGATGCAGCTGGAATCTCCGCTGGAAAGCGTTCTGGCCGCCGCGAAGGTTGCTCGCGCGCAGCAGACGCAAGTGATCCTGAATCCCGCACCGGCCACGGCGCTCTCTGATGAGCTGCTCGCGCTTATCGACATCATCACGCCAAATGAAACCGAAGCTGAAATTCTCACCGGTATTGCGGTGAAGAGCGATGAAGATGCCGCGCGTGCTGCTGCGGCATTGCATGCGAAAGGTATTGCTACCGTGTTGATCACGCTAGGCCGTCGCGGTGTGTGGCTGAGTGAGCAAGGCAACGGCGTGCGCATTCCGGGCTTCAGCGTGCAGGCCATCGATACTATCGCAGCGGGCGATACCTTCAACGGGGCATTTATTACCGCACGTCTGGAAGGTGTGGCGATGCATGATGCTGTACGTTTCGCCCATGCCGCCGCTGCGATTGCAGTGACGCGTCCGGGCGCGCAGCCCTCAGTGCCGTGGCGCACTGAGATTGACGCCTTCCTGCAACAACAGGACTAAGCGCTTGGCTACCATGAAAGATGTCGCCCGCCTGGCGGGCGTCTCTACCTCCACCGTTTCACACGTCATCAATAACAATCGCTTTGTTAGCGAGCAGGTGCGTGAAAAGGTGGAACAGGCGATTCGTGAGCTGAACTATGCGCCGTCCGCGCTGGCACGCAGCCTGAAGATCAAACAAACCCGCACCATCGGCATGCTGCTGACCGCCAGCAGTAACCCGTTTTATTCCGAAGTGGTGCGCGGCGTAGAAAACAGCTGTTACGAACGCGGCTATAGCCTGATTCTGTGTAATACCGAAGGCGATGAAGAGCGTATGAATCGCAGCCTCGAAACGCTGATGCAAAAGCGCGTCGATGGTTTACTGATGATGTGCACCGAAACCCATCTGCCGTCGGCGGAGATCCTCAATCGTTATCCCTCGGTACCGATGGTGATGATGGACTGGGCGCCATTTGAAGGACGCGGCGACATTATTCAGGACAACGCGCTGCTCGGCGGCGAACTGGCAACCCAGCATCTGATTGATCGTGGCTACACGCGCATTGCCTGTATTGCCGGGCCGCAGGATAAAACCCCCGCGCGTTTGCGTCTTGAAGGTTTCCATAAAGCGATGGCCAACAGCGGATTATCGGTTCTGCCGGGTTTTGTGGTTGATGGTGATTTCGAGTTTCAGGGCGGCTTCAACGCCATGAATCAACTGCTGACGCTGGATACGCTGCCAGAAGCGATATTTACCAGCAACGATGCGATGGCGGTTGGCGTCTATCACGCCTTGTTCCAGGCCGGATTGCGCGTGCCGCAGGATATTGCGGTGATGGGCTATGACAACATTGAGCTGGCGCGTTACCTGACTCCGCCGCTTAGTACCATCCATCAGCCGAAAGATGAGTTAGGTGAACTGGCGATTGATACCTTGATTCATCGTATGAGCGATCCCGACGCCAGTCAGCAAACGCTGGTGCTGACGCCGGAGCTGGTGGAGCGCGGTTCGGTCTAAGTCGCTTTCTTCTTTTTCTCGCGGTTGGCGATCAGATTACGCCCATCGCTCGGACGTAACATCATAAAGGTAAAGGCAGACAACACCGTGACGACGCCCATCGTCAGGAAGGTGGCGTGGAATTGCGCGACGGTTGTGGCCTCGACATCCTGATAGAAACGCAGCACTGCGGCACTCACCGCCACGCCAAAGCTGATCGACAGCTGCTGCGTTACCGCTAGCACACTGTTCCCGCCGCTGGCGTTCTCATCATTTAAATCTGCCAGCGTGATGGTGTTCATCGCGGTGAACTGCGTTGACATCGCCATCCCCAGAATCAACAGTGCCGCCAGCAACATCACCACGCTGCCACCCGGCGATTGCAGTGAGAAGGTGGCGATCAATATGCCAATAATAATGGTGATACCTACCAACGTATGGCGATAACCAAAGCGGCGTAGCACTTGCGTCACCGTGGATTTCGCCAGCAACGCGCCAATCGCCGTTGGACCCATCATGCAACCGGCAATCAGTGCGGGAAAACCAAAGCCCACCTGCAACATCAGCGGCATCAGGAACGGAATGCAGCCGGTTCCCAGACGCGAAGCTATGTTGCCAATGATGCCGACCGAGAAGGTGCGGGTTTTAAACATTGGCAGATTAATCAGCGGTGCCGGATGGCGACGCGCGTGCACTATATAGAGAAGAAGTAATGCAATGCCGCCAAACAGCACCAACAACGCTTGCCACGGCAACACCACGCGCTCGCCAAACAACTCGATACCGACCGAGATCAGCACCAGACCCAAACCAAACAGCAGGAAGCCTGAAAAGTCGAAGCGGCGTTTTGGGGTAGTGAAGTCCGGCATATATTTGCGTGCGTAGAAGATGCCAGCGATACCGATGGGAATGTTGAGGAGGAATATCCAGTGCCAGCTGGCGTAGGTCACTAACAATCCGCCCAGCATTGGGCCCAGAATCGGGCCTACTAAACCCGGCATGGTAACGAAGTTCAGCACCGGCAGCAGTTCACTGCGTGGATAAGCGCGTAACAACGCCAGGCGCGCGACGGGCATCATCATCGCCCCGCCTATCCCTTGTACCACGCGCGAGACCACCAACATGCTCAGCGAGCCGGATAAGGCGCAGGCCAGCGAACCCAGCGTAAATAGCGATACCGCAAGAATGAAGATTTTGCGTGTGCCGTAGCGATCGGCTAACCAGCCACTCACCGGAATCAGCATCGCTACCGTTAACGTGTAACTGATGATGGCGGATTGCATGGCAAGAGGGGAACGTTCAAGGCTGGTGGCGATAGCAGGAAGCGCAGTATTCAGGATGGTGGCATCAAGTGCTTGCATGAAAAACGCCATGGCGGCGATCCAGGGCAAGCCGGCCATGCTGCGCGCGGAGCGAATCATTGAAAGTCCTTCTCGAATAATTGTCAGCCTGCGACAAAGAAATTACGTTTGGTTAAAGAGAATAGCATTGGTGTTTAAGGTGATGGCGCTGATTTATGCCGATGAAGCGGCGATTTTGACTGATTCTTCGCCGGGAAATGTCCGTTTTTAACGCGTTCGTTTAAAAAAGAGGCGCTCAGTCATTTTTTTGCAATTAACCCTTGTCAGCTCCGAATAACTCCCTATAATGCGCCACCACTGAGACGGCAAAGCGGCAACGCAGACGGCTTGGCAGGGAGTGAAGAAATTCATTCCGCCGGATGAAAGCGCTGAAAAAAGTGTTTGACTCCGAAGGAGAGTAGCGTAGTATACGCCACCTCGCGACAGA